>OZ251530.1:0-4807997 GCA_965243095.1 Candidatus Azotimanducaceae bacterium | reverse complement strand
ACGAAGTCCGCGCCGACATCCAGGCGCTGCGCGTCGAGGTCAAGGCCGAAAACAAGGCGATGCGCGACGAGTTCAACGCCAAGTTCGCCACCAAGGCGGACATCGAGATGTTGAAGAGCACCTTGACCGCGCGCATCGTCTGGGCCCAATTAGGAACAGTGACGCTCTTGTTCGCGATGCTGAAAGTCTTCGGCTAGGTGCTCCTGCGGGGCGCGTCGTGCCCCATTGTCTTGCACCGACTTGGTGCGTTTCGTGCTCAGTAGTGCATCAACGCCACCGCTGGAAGCGGCCCCGGTGCCTTCCAACGACACACTATCCCTCCTTGGCACGCGCCTTGCTTCACTTGTCCGCCAACGATGGAGCGCCTTCGCACCAAGGGGAGTGCGGGGCACCGTCACCGTTGAGGGGCAATCATGCGCAAGTGCCTGGTTGGGGGCGTGTAAGAGATGCGGGCGATCAACCGCCATCCGGGGCGCTTGGGCGCGGTCGCCGCGCTGGCGCCGTTCGCGCTGGCGCTGCTGGCCTACGCGCTCGCCTCGAACGCGCGCTTGGCCGAGAATTCGAACGACAAGCTCCTGCCGAGCGTGTCCGCGGTCGCGGACGCCGTGGAGCGGATGGCGTTGACGCCGGACCGGCGCAGCGGCGAATACCTGTTTTGGCAAGACACCGGCGCCAGTCTGCGCCGCCTCGCGATTGGCGTGTCCGCCGCCGCGGCCATCGGCTTGGGCGTTGGCGTGCTGAACGGCCTCTTGCCGTGGTTCGGCGCGTTCGGCTCGGCCGCGGTGCGGGCGCTCTCGATGATTCCGCCGTTGGCCATCCTGCCCATCATCTTCATCGCGTTCGGCGTTGGCGAAGTCGCCAAGGTGGTGCTGGTCGTGCTTGGCACCGCGCCTCTCTTGACCCGCGACATCGAGCAGCGAGTGCGCGAACTACCGCGGGAACAGCTGGTGAAAGCGCAAACCTTGGATGCGAGCAGTTGGCAGATCGCCACCCGCGTGGTGCTGCCGCAAGTGCTGCCGCGGCTCGTCGACGGCGTGCGGCTCTCGCTTGGCGCCGCGTGGCTGTTCCTGATCGCGGCGGAAGCCATCGCCTCCACCGACGGCTTGGGCTACCGCATCTTCCTGGTGCGCCGCTACCTGGCGATGGACGTGATCCTGCCCTACGTCGCGTGGATCACGCTGCTCGCGTTTCTCCTGGACTTCGGCTTGAAACGGGCGAACCGGCTGCTGTTTCCCTGGTACGGAGCGCAGCCGTGACGTTCATCAAGGTGCGCAACGTGTGGAAGCGGTACCGCGACGCCGCCGGCGGCGGCGAGAAAGTGGTGCTGGAGAATATCCGCTTGGATGTGGAGGAGCGCGAGTTCGTCACCATCGTCGGCGCTTCCGGCTGCGGCAAGACCACCTTCCTGCGCTTGCTGCTCGGCGACCTCGCGCCGTGCGAGGGAGCGATCGAGCTGGCCGGCGAACGGCTCGCGGCGGAGCCGGACGCCAACCGCGGCGTGGTTTTCCAGCGGTATTCCGTGTTTCCGCACCTCACCGCCCTCGGCAACGTGTTGCTGGGCTTGGAGCTTGGCGGTTCGCGCCTGTTCGGGCGCACCTTCGGCGCCAAGCGGGCGCGCAACGTCGCGCAAGCCGAACGCATGCTGGAGCGGGTGGGGCTGTTGTCGTCCGCGCACGCCTACGCCACGCAGCTGTCCGGCGGCATGCAGCAGCGTTTGGCGCTCGCGCAGGCGCTGGTTTCGGCGCCACGCATCCTCTTGTTGGACGAGCCGTTCGGCGCGCTGGATCCGGGCATTCGCGCGGACATGCACGAACTCGTGAGCCAGCTGCACGTCGATCTGGCGCTCACCGTGTTCATGGTGACGCACGACATCGCCGAGGGGTTCAAGCTCGGCACGCGGCTCTTGGTGTTCGACAAGCCGCGGGTGGACCCGCACGAACCGGACCTCTACGGCGCCACGATCACCTTCGATCTTCCCGTGGCGAACGCGACCGCGCCGCCACGCGAATTGCTGGAGGCCACAGCATGAACGACCCTGCCGCGTTCTACGAAGACGTGCTGCCCGGTGGCAGCCACTGGTCGTTCGTCGTCAACGCCGGCGTACAGTTGCGTTTGATCGACATCGAAGGCGGCGGCAACGCGGCGATGCTGGCCTACAATCCGGACAATCCGCTCGAACGGCTGAACCTGCCGGACACGTTGAAGTGCCAGCACACGTTCCGGCTGACGGCCGGCCACTGCCTGTATTCGGACATGGGGCGCATCTTCTGCTCCATCGTCGCCGACGACTTGGGCTGGCACGACGCCGTCGGCGGCACCTGCGACGCCGCCTTGGTGCGCCGCAAGTGGGGGGCGCTTTCCTATCAGGAGGCGCGCAACGACTACCACCGCAACGGCCGCGACAGCTTTCTGGTGGAACTCGGCAAGTACGGCCTCGGCCGGCGCGACTTCGCCGCCAACGTCAACTGGTTCTCGCGGGTGGACGCGGCGGCCGACGGCGGCTTGGCCTACCGTGCAGATCACTCTCCCGCCGGCGGTTCAGTAACCCTGCGCTTCGAGATGCGTACGCTGTTAGTGCTGCACACCTGCCCGCATCCGCTCAATCCCGCCGCCGAGTACCCGCGCCGGCCCATCGGCTATCAGTTGAGCTTGGCGGCACCGGTGGCCGAAGACGACGCCTGCCGACTTTCGCGCCGGGAAAACGGCCGCGGGTTTCGCAACAACGAGCTGTACGCACTAGGGGTTAGGTAAGGAGCCAACGCGATGCTGCGAGAAAGCAACCGGAACAAGGCAGATGCGAACCGCCTGGCCGTGGTTCCGGCCGGCGACTACTGGCTCGGCGAAGTCGCCCAAGGCGACGTGCTGCGCATCACGGATCTGCACGGCAATCAAGCCGTGGACACGTTGTTCTTCAACGCGAGAAATCCGCACGAACGCTACAGCGCCATGGACACGATCCGCGAGCAGGGCAATCTCTACCTCACCGCCGGCACCGTTTTGCTGTCCGACGAAGGCAACCCGTTGCTGGCCATCGTCGCCGACACCTGCGGCCGCCACGACACCTTGGGCGGGGCCTGCGCCGGCGAGAGCAACACGGTGCGCTACGCCTTGGAGAAAAAGTCCATGCACTCCTGCCGCGACAGCTGGCTGTTGGCCGTCAACACGCACGAGGAGTGGGGCCTCAGCAAGCGCGACCTCGGCCACAACATCAACTTCTTCATGAACGTGCCGGTGACGCCGGACGGCGGCCTAACCTTCGAGGACGGCATCAGCGCCCCGGGCAAATACGTGGAACTCGAAGCGCAGATGGACGTGCTGGTGCTGATCTCCAACTGCCCGCAACTCAACAACCCGTGCAACGGCTACAATCCGACACCCATCGAGCTGGCGGTTTGGGGGCGCGGAAAGCGAGCTTGAACGCCGTTTGCGCACGGACTTGGGCGCGGCACGGGCCGGGTTCGGACCGAAGGGAATGAAACGCAAGCTATTGACACTGGCGCGCCAAGTTGCGCTCGCGTTGACGTCTTTGGCGGTCGCCTTGGCCGTGTGCGAGTTGGCGCTGCGCTTCTACTATCCCCGCTACCAGTTCGCCGCCAATCCCCCGCCTTCCGCGGAAGATCGGGAAGCTGGGCGCGCGTCATCACACGGGTTCTACACCCGTGCTTCCAATCCCGACACCGGCGTTCGCCACCGCTTGGGCTACAACTGGCTTGGCGCCCGCACAAGCCGGCGCATCACCGCGGAGAGCCTCGCCGAGAGCGTCAACATCGCTTTCTTCGGCGACTCCATGACGGAGAACATACACCTGCCGGTGCAGTATGCGTTCACCGAGCATTTGGACTACCTCCTCAACCACCCGCGGCCGGGTGGGAACACCGAATCCCGTTTCAACGTGCTGAACTTTGGCGTGTTCGGTTCGGCTGCGGCGAAGGAGTTTCTGCGCTGGCGGCGCGTGTCCCAAAAGCCGGGGAAGCAGACATTCGATCATGTCTTCTACGTGTTCTACCACAACGACGTTGGCGATTTGTGGCATGCAATCAAACGGGGAATCGTCCGTCTCGACGAATCCGGCGACGTGCGGCGCGGAGATTCCGACTCTCCACCGCCGTGGAAGCGTCTGATCGCGCGCTTGCATCTCACCTACCTCGCTCTTGATGCTTGGAAGAGACTTGCGCCGGGCAAGGCGGCGACCGAACAGGAACACTCGGACAACGCAGGTGTGCGACTGACACCCGACGAGATCCAAGTCGCGTTCCAAAAAGTGGTGTTGCGCTGGAAACGGGAAGTGGAAGCCGACGGCGGACGGTTTCATGTGGTGATGTTGCCTTCATTCGACCCGCTTTCCCCACCGCCCAGCCACCACGAAATTGTTCGCCAAGCCGGATTGATCGACCCGACGCTTGACCTGTTTGATCTGCTTGCTTGCTTCCAGGAGAACATCGCCGATTACAACACCCGCGACTGGCAGTTCGCCAACAACCCGCACTGGGACGCCGCCGCCAACATGGTGGCGGCGCACTGCTTGTATCGCTACTTGGAGGATGTGTTCGATCTGCCCCCGCGTACCGACGCAGCGCTGGCGGTCGCACGGCGCAGCTACTATCAAGCCTTCCTGGGCTCCCCGAATTGGGAAGGCCAGCGCTTCGCGCCGACCCCGCCGTGGGTGCCATCGGCGGCCGTACATTCACCCCCCCCCCCCCCCCCCCCCCGATATGGACAGCGCGGCGATCGTGAATCACTACCTCGCCTTGGAAGTGCGGCATCGGCCAACGGAGCAGGAGATGGACGCCGTGGCGTCGGCGCGCGCGACGGGAGCGTTGGCGGCTGCCGATTGGGAGGTGTTCGCCAACCTGCCCGAACGTCTTCTCGTGTATGTGAAGGATGCAAAACCGCCTTGCCAAGAGACACGCGAAGTCGCCAAGCCGTTCTTCCTCCACGTCTTTCCCTTCACCCCAGAGAAGTTGCCCAACCACCAGAGGCGGGCCGACTTCGAGAACCGCGACCATGGCCCGTTCACGCGCATGTCGTGGAACCGAAACGAGTGCGTGTTCGCGGCGAGGCTGCCGGAGTGGCCGGTGGCGCGCATCCGCACCGGCCAGTTCACTCGCCAAGGCTTGGATGGGAAGAATGGGAAGACGGTTTACCACAACCACTGGGCAGTGGAGTTCTCATTGCCGCTGGTGCGCTCGGTTTGGGACGTGTACGCGGCTGAAGACGGGCGCCGGGGCTTGGAATACGTCAAGACGCCCTGCGCCGAAGCCGTGCGGGAGGCGCGTTTCTTCCTACACGTCTATCCTCTCCGCTCCGCCGATTTGCCCAGCTCCTCCGCCGGCTACGTCAACCGCGACTTCCAATGGGACGCGGGCGGCCGCTTCAACGCGGTCAAAGACACCTGCCGCATCTCGGTTGATCTGCCGGACTTCCCCATTGCCACGATCCACACGGGCCAGTTCCGCACCGGATGGATCACGCGGCGCCTCTGGGACGCGCGGATTCGCCTGGCGGAAGTGGAGCGCTTGCCACCGCAAGCCGATTGAGCCCCCCCGGATCCGGCTGTTTATGCACCATTTCCGTGCGTGCGATGCGCCACCATGCACCACGATCATTGCCAAGGGCGGCTACATGCCCACTCGTCGCGCCTTTTTCTGCGGTTGGCACACTTGTTGCCCGTGTGAGCGGTACGGGGAGAGCGAGAGTGCCACAGAAACGATCCGCCAAAGCGCAACGTCCGCACGCATGCACACGGCCTGAGCGCGTTTCCGCCTGATGTTCAAGAAGGTTTTAATCGCCAATCGTGGCGAGATCGCCGTGCGCATCTGCCGCACGTTGGATGCCCTCGGCGTCGGCAGCGTGGCGGTGTACGCGGAGGCGGATCGCGACTCGCTGCATGTGGCAGCGGCGGGCGAGGCGGTGTCGCTGGGGCCGGGGGGCGTTGCCGAAACCTATCTGAACCAAGCCGAACTGCTGGACGCGGCGCGGCGAACTGGCGCCGAGGCCGTCCACCCGGGCTACGGCTTCTTGAGCGAGAACCCGGACTTCGCGCAGGCGTTGGAAGATCGCGGCGTGGCCTTCGTCGGGCCGCGGCCGGAGCAAATCCGTTGCTTCGGCCTGAAGCACGAGGCGCGCGAGCTGGCGCAAGCCGCCGGCCTCGCGCTGCTGCCCGGTAGCGAAGTGCTGAACAGCGTTGAAGACGCCCGCGATTGGGCGGTGCGCATCGGTTATCCGGTGATGCTGAAGAGCTCCGCCGGCGGTGGCGGCATCGGCATGTCGCGTTGCGAAAACGAAGCGGAACTCGGCGTGCGCTTCGCCGCGGTGCGGCGCTTGGCTGAAACGCAGTTCGGCGACGAGCGGCTGTTCGTGGAACGGTGCGTCGCCGCGCCGCGGCATGTGGAAGTGCAGGCGTTCGGCGATGGCGACGGCGGTGTCGCGGTGTTGGGCGATCGGGATTGTTCCCTGCAACGCCGGCACCAGAAGGTGGTGGAGGAGTGCCCGGCGCCCAACCTCGCGCCGGCCGTTCGCGCACGAATGCACGAGGGCGCGAAGGCGTTGCTGGCCCAGGTGGGCTATCGCTGCGCCGGCACGGTGGAGTTCCTCTACGACCCAGCCCGCGAAACAGCCTACTTTTTGGAAGTGAACACTCGCTTGCAGGTGGAGCACGGCGTCACGGAGCTGTTGTTCGGCATCGACTTGGTGCGCTGGATGATCGAACTGGCCGCCGGCGAGTTGCCGCCGCTCGATGTGTTGACGGCCCAGCTGGAAGCGAAGGGTTGCGCGATGGAGGCGAGGTTGTGCGCGGAAGACCCGAACCAGGGCTTCCGGCCCTCTCCGGGCACGGCTTCCGTCGTGTCGTGGCCGGTGGCCGACGATGTTCGCGTGGACACCTGGCTGCGCTCCGGCGCCGAGATTCCGCCGCTCTACGACTCCCTCACGGCCAAGGTGATGGCATACGCGCCGAGCCGCGACTTGGCGCGCCGCCGTCTCGGCGAAGCCTTGGCGGAAACCGTCGTGTTCGGCGTGCATACCAATCGCGACTACTTGCGTCAGGCGCTGTCGGCCCCAGCGTTTGCCGCGGCGCAACACGACACCGGCACGCTGGCGGCCCTCGACTACCAGCCGCGCAGTTTCGAAGTGTTGGCGGCGGGTGTGTACACAACCGTGCAGGCGTGGCCCGGGCGGCAAGGCTATTGGGGGGTGGGCGTACCGCCGTCCGGGCCGATGGACGACGTCTCGTTTCGCTTCGGCAACCGGCTGCTGGGCAATCCCGAGGGCGCGACCGGTCTGGAGATCACCCTGCACGGCCCAACATTGCGCTTCGACAGCGCGGCCACGGTGTGCGTGGCGGGTTACTGCGCGCTGGAGCGCGGGGCGTGCTGGCGACCCATCGATTTGGCGGCGGGCGAGACCTTCGCCATCGGCAAAGTGACGTATGGCGTTCGCGCCTATCTGCTCGTCGCCGGTGGGCTCGATGTGCCAGAGGTGATGGGTTCTCCCGCCACGTTCACCTTGGGCGGCATCGGCGGGATGAACGGGCGCACTTTGCTTGCCGGCGATGTCTTGACATGGAAGAAGGCCGAGCGAGCGGAGGCCGATGTCAGCAGCAGATTGCCGGCCTTGCCGGCGCCGGAATGGGAGAACCTACACGAGCTACGTGTCACGATGGGGCCACACTGCACGGACGAGTTTCTCACGCACGACGACGTTCGCGCCTTCCTCCAGTCCGACTGGCAAGTGCATTACCACTCCGACCGCACCGGCGTGCGCTTGATCGGCCCGCAGCCTGTCTGGGCGCGCAGCGACGGCGGCGATGCCGGCCTGCATCCTTCCAACATCCACGACAACGCCTACGCATTCGGCGCCATCGACTTCACCGGCGACATGCCCGTCGTGCTTGGGCCGGATGGACCGAGTTTGGGCGGCTTCGTCTGCCCGGCGGTGGTGATCGAAGCGGATCGCTGGAAACTCGGCCAGCTAGCGGCCGGCGACACACTGAGCTTGCGCATCGCCACGGAAGCCCAAGCGCACGAGCTGCGGCGCGAGCAGAACCTCGCCATCGCCATTTGTGGCCCAGTGCGGAACCGCCACATGAGCGCACCGCGCTACATTGACCGCTCCATCGTTGAAGACGCCATCGTTCTGCGCCACGAGGACGTGTGCGTGCGCCGCGCCGGCGACGAGGCGCTGTTGGTGGAGTTCGGCCCAAACACCTTGGACATCGAGCTGCGCCTGCGCGTCCACGCCTTCGAGCGCGCCCTTGCCACGGAACCACCGGGCGGCGTGGTGGAGACCACCGCCGGCATTCGCTCGCTGCTGATTCGCTACGACTCGAAGTGCCTCTCCGGTGCGAACTTCGCCCGCCGCCTCGTGCCGCTGCTGGAAGCCGCGCGCGCGGGCTTGGCCGGGCCGGTGGCTTCGCGCATCGTCCACCTGCCGCTTTCTTGGGACGATCCCGCCTGCCGCCAAGCCATCGAGCGCTACACCGCAAGCGTGCGCCCGGACGCGCCGTGGTGCCCCGACAACATCGAGTTCATCCGCCGCATCAACGGCTTGGCGGATCGGCAGGCCGTCAAGGATGTTGTGTTCAACGCCGACTATCTGGTGCTGGGCCTCGGCGACGTGTACCTCGGCGCGCCGGTCGCCACGCCCCTCGATCCGCGCCAGCGCCTCGTCACCACCAAGTACAACCCGGCGCGCACCTGGACGGCGGAGAACTCGGTCGGCATCGGCGGCGCGTACCTGTGCATCTACGGCATGGAAGGCCCGGGCGGCTACCAATTCGTCGGCCGCACGCTGCAAGTGTGGAATCGCCACCGACGCGGCGCCGCCTTCGACCGGCACTGGCTGCTGCGCCCGTTCGACCGCATCCGCTTCCACGAGGTCGCCGCGGACGAACTGCAGGCCATGCGCGAGGATTTCCCGCACGGGCGTTTGGCCATCGACATTGAAGCGGGAACATTCGATATCGCGCAACACCGCGCCTTTCTCGCCGCCAACCGCGACGCCATCAACGCCTTCTCGCACCGCCGCCGCCAAGCCTTCGCCGAGGAGTTGGCCGATTGGCGCGAGCGCGGGCTGATGACCTTCGAGCAGCCGGAGCTTGGCAACCCCGCCCAAGCGAACGCGGAGGATGCGCCGCCACCGTTCGTCGTCAGCCCCATGGCCGGTTCCATCTGCGCCGTGGCCGCGCAACCGGGCCAGCGCGTGGACGCCGGGGAAACGCTGTTCGTGGTGGAGTCCATGAAGGCGGAGTTCCCGGTTGTCGCACCGAAACCCGGCGTTATCGAGCAGGTGCTCGTCGCCAAGGGCCAAGCGGTGCAGGCCGGTCAGCCGTTGGCGGTGTAGCGGCGCGTTGGGCTTGGAGTCGCCACCCTGGGAGCGCGGGCGTCTCGCCCGCACTTTCGTTCGCGAGTATTTCATCCAATGCGGGCGAGACGCCCGCGCTCCCAGGACGCGCTGAACCGATGCCGCCAAATGTCGCGCACCCGACGATCGCGGACCTGCGGCGCGATTACGCCGCCGGCGTTGCGGAACCGCGCTCGGTATTGGCGGAATTGGGCCGCCGCGCCGAGCGGTACCCGGACCATGCGGTGTGGATACATCGGCTGGGCCAAGCAACGCTGGAACACCACTTGGCGTGGCTTTCGGAAGTGGACGATACGGCACCGCTGAAAGGCGTCCCGTTCGCCATCAAGGACAACATCGACCTCGCCGGCGCACCCACCACCGCCGCGTGTCCGGCCTACGCCTACACGCCGGAGCGTTCCGCCACCGTGGTGGAACGCCTGCTCGCCGCCGGCGCGATTCCGCTCGGCAAGACCAACATGGATCAATTCGCCACCGGCTTGGTCGGCACCCGCTCGCCCTACGGCGCGACGCGCAACGCGGCGCATCCAGACTACATCGCCGGCGGGAGCAGCAGCGGCTCGGCGGTGGCGGTGCGCCTCGGCCTCGCCGCGTTCGCGCTGTGTACGGACACCGCGGGATCGGGAAGAGTGCCGGCCGCCTTCAACGGCCTGGTTGGCTTGAAGCCCACGCGCGGCTGGTGGCCCACCCGCGGCGTGGTGCCGGCCTGCCGCACGCTCGACTGCGTGAGCGTCTTCACGCGCACCGTGGCGGACGCCCGCACAGTGGCCGAAGTCGCGGGCGGCTTCGATGTGGAGGATCCGTTCTCGCGGCGCATCGGCTTCCCGCCGTTCGACGCCGCGAGCACGAGATTCGGCTTCGCCCCGCCGGCCGCCTTGCCGTTCGGCGACGAAGCCTACCGCGACCTCTACGCGGTGTGCGTGGCGCACCTGCCCGGGCAACCGCGGCAGGTGGATTGGCGCCCGTTCCAAGCCGCCGGACAGCTGCTCTACGAAGGCCCTTGGCTGGCCGAGCGCTACGCCGCGGTGGGCGAGTTTCTCGCCGCCAATCCGGCCGACGTCCATCCCGTCACACGCGCCGTGATCGCCGGCGGCGAAGCGATCAGCGCCGCGGACTGCTTTCGCGGCCAGTACCGTCTCGCCGAGCTCCAGCGCGAAGTGGAGTTTGTCTTCGACGCCATCGACATCTTGGTGCTGCCCACCGCGCCGACGATCTACACGCTCGACGAAGTGGCGCGAGACCCGTTCGACACCAACGCCAAACTCGGCACCTTCACCAACTTCGCTAATCTGTTGGACCTTTGCGCGATCGCCATTCCGGCGGGCGAGACGCCGAGCGGGCTTCCCTTCGGCGTGACGTTGTTCGCGCCCGCGGGCGGCGACCATTTGATCATGGACGCGGCCGCCCGGCTACTTGGCGAGATGCCCTGAGCGTCAATCCGAGCCGGGCACCGCCACCCGCGCCAAGGCGCTCGCTTGCAGCCAGCCTTTGGTGGCGTCGGCGAGGGCGACGCGCAGCCAGCCCGGGCGGGCTTCGAGAATCTGCACCTCGGTGCCGGCGGGCAGCGGATTGGCGAACGCGGGGGCGGCGCCCACGCTGTCGGCGGAGCGCAGCAGGGCGCCGTCTTCCAGTACCACCGCGCCGGTTTCCGCGCCGCCGGCGAGGGCGGAACCGGTGCCGGCCAGCCAGACCACGGCGGCGGCGAGGGCGGCGGCGCGCAGGCCGCCGCGGCGCCAGCGGAACCACGCGGCCAACAGCAGCGCCGCGACGGCGAACGCGCCGCCGCCGATGAGGTGCAACTGCGCGGAGGTGAAGCGGCCGCGCCAAAACAGCAGCGAATCCAACGCGCCGGCGCTGGCCGGGCGGGGCAGCCACACCGGCATTCGGGCGCGCAGCCAAGACAGGTTCGCGGCGGCGCGTTCGTTGCCCGGTGCCACGCGCAGCGCTCGTCGATAGGCGAGGGCGGCGCGGCCCATGTCGCGGGCGCCAAGCGCCGCGTTGCCCCAGTCCACCTGCAGCTCGGCCGCCTGCGGATGCGCGGCGGCGGCTTGCCGCAAACCGCGCTCGGCCTTGGCGAACAAGCCCACGCGCCGCAGGCCATCGGTTTCGGCCAAGGCGGCTTGGTACTGGACACGCGCGTCTTCCGTGCCGACATGATCCGGGCCGGCTTGAGCGCCCGCGCTCACAACAATCGCCGCCGCTAGCGCCACGGCGGCGCCAGCGGGCGAGCGGCCGGGTGCCTTCGACCAGCCACGGGCGAGGGTGCGCAACTCGTCCACCAAATCGGCAGGCATTTGGCTGTGCGCCGCGGCGGGGTCGAAGGCTTGCGTTTCCAAACGCGCCAAGGGTGCCGCCCAAGCGCTGGAATCCGCCCCCGCGAGGTTGCCGCAGCGCCGCAAGGCGGCGATGATCGCCGGTGCCGCCTCGCGCGCCGGGGCGTTGCTCGCCAAGGCGCGTTCCAATTCGGCCAGCGCCCGCCGGGTGGTTTGGCTTTTCGCCCGGCGGCCGCCGGTGCGCGCCAAATAGAAAGAGGCCAAGGCGATGATCGCCGGCACGCCGTACAAGGCGCCCAACCACGCCCCCACCGGGCCGCTGCCCCAAGGCCGGGCGAAAGTGGCCGCCGGCGCGCTCTGCGACATGTCCGCGCCCACCAGCGTCGCCGGTGCCGAAGTGGATTGCTGTTCGCCGCTGCCCGTGGTTGCCGCGGCCGGGCGTGGCGACGCCACCACGTCGTCCACGCCGACCAGTTGCGCGGCGCCCACCGAGAGCGCGATGGGTTGGCTGCGGGCGATGCGGTATTCGCCGGCGGCCGGATCGAAGTACGCGAACGCGATGGCGGGAATCTCGCGCACTTCCGCGCTGCGCACACGGGCGGTCACGGCGAAGCGCTTGCCGCGGCCGTCTTCGTCCACCACGCCGGGCGGGCTGTCGTCGGGCACGGTGAAATGCGCCGTTGGCAGCGCCTGCGGGCCGGCCAGCGGCGGCAGGCTCAAGCCCGTGAGCGGGCCGTCGCCGCGGATGCGGATGGTGAGCTCGATGGGGTCGCCCACGGCC
Organism: Candidatus Azotimanducaceae bacterium; assembly: GCA_965243095.1. Lineage (GTDB taxonomy): Bacteria > Pseudomonadota > Gammaproteobacteria > Pseudomonadales > Azotimanducaceae > VXYL01. The sequence continues at coordinate 4,795,583 of OZ251530.1, read as the reverse complement.
ACCACCGTGCGGCTCGCCTGCAGTTCGATGGCGAAGCCGCTGCCGATGGCGCCGGCGAAGGAGGCGGGCCGATTCGCTTGCGGCAGCGGCCGCACCACGATCTGGCGACGCTGACCGACGGCGCGGAACAACTCGTGGCGGGCGCGGCGAAAACCGAAACCGTCGCGCACGGTGCCGGTTTGCAGTTGCGCCACGACCTGAATGGGCTCCAGGTCGCGGGTGCCCGGTTTGTTCAGCGTCACGCGCACTGGAAAGGTGAAGCGCGTGTAGGGGCGGCCGCGTTCGCGCACCTCGTCGCGGTACAGCGGCAGCTCGATTTCGCCCGCGCCGGCGGCGAAGCGCACCGCACGCCCCGCTTGCCCGGTGGTGGTTGGCGGTTGCGCCTGGGCGTCCGGCAATTGGAACAGCGGCACGGAGAATCGGTGGTCGCTCACGTCCCGGGCGAGCAGCCACTCCACGGCGGCATCGAAGGTCTCGCCGGCCCACAGCGCCCGATCCGGCAGGCGCAGGCGCACGATCATGTCGGTGGACGCCGGCACGTCCGTCACCTCGAAGTTGGCGGCCGGGGTGCTGGCGGCAGTGCCGCCCTGCTCCACGCGCAGCGCCGGCACTAGATAGCGGCCGGCCGCGGCGCACAACACGCGCCAGCGGAACAGGAACGCCACTTCGCGCCACTCCGAGCGGCGGCCGTTGATGATCTGAATGCTCGACGAGACGTTGGGGCTGACGCCGAGGTAGGTCGTCTCGCAACCGTCGATGGCGAGCGCTGGTGGTGCTGGCGTGGGCGCCTCGTCGAAATCCTTGGCGGTCAAGGTGAGCACGAACGGCATCGCCGTGTGCAGCGCCTCGGCCTCCACCGTCAGCGACAATTCCGCGCCCCCCGCCGGCCGACCAAACACCGCCAACGCCCACACGACCAACGCGAACACGGCTGCTCGCCCTGGGAGCGCGGGCGTCTCGCCCGCATGCAGGCGGAACGCCTGCGTCCCCGGCTTGGCACCGACACCTCGGCCGCGCCCGTTCACCAGTCCTTCTCCACTGGCTCGCGCCCATCCTCCGCCGCTTGCCGACGCCGCTGCCGCTCGGCCTCGCGGTCGCGGATGGCTTGCAGGCGTTTGAGCGCTTGCCGCTGCGACAAGCGCTCCTCTTCGCTCTGCGGCGCCGGTTGCTCGGCCGCTTGTTGTTGTTGGCCTTGCTGTTGTTGCTCGCCTTGGTCGCCGTCCTGTTGCTGCTGATCGGGCGGGGCCAACGCGCGCAGGGCGTTTTCCAAGTGTTCCATCGCCGCGGTTTGGTCGCCCAACGTTGGCTCCAGTTCCGGCGACATGGCGCCGGCTTTGGCGGCGGCGTCCGCGAGCACCGTTGCTGCGCCGGTCATGCGCGTCGCGGCTTTGCGCACCTCATCGGCGGCGGTGCGTAGCTGTTCGCCATTCGGAGCGCCGGTTGCCGCGGACGCTGCGCCGGCGTCGGCGGCGTTGGCCGCGGCGGCGTCCGCTTGGCTAGCCAAAGCGGACGCCAATTGTTCGCCCAGCGCGGTGTGCTGCGCCTGGCGCTCGGCCAAGCGGCCGAGTTCGGCCGGCAGCGTGTCCAGCTTGTCCACCGTGGATTCGAACTGCACGGTGGCCGTTTGATCGTGGGTTTGCGCCTGCTCCGCGTACAGCGCTTGCAGGTGTTCGACGATGTTGAAGAACAGGCGGCGAAGCTCCTCCAAGGTGGCCAAGGTTCCGTCGGCGTGGGTGCGGGCCGCTTCGGCGCCGCTGGTGGCGAGGTCATCCAGCGCCGCGGCGAGGCGTGCTAGGCCGTCTTCCGCGTCGGCGCGCAGCTTCTCCGCCATCTCGTAGCGTTGTTCGGCGGCTTGTTTGGTCTGCTCGTCGGCTTGCTCGGCACTCGCTGCCGCGTCCCGATCCTGTTCCAGCAGCGGCGCGAGGCGGCTCAAGCGCCGTTGCCCGGCGAACACCAGGTCGCCCAGCAGTTGGGTTCGCTCCGCCTCGTCCAACTCCGGGGCGTCCGCGGCGGCTTCTTCGGGGGGCGCGAGCAGGGCGACGATGTGCTGCTGGCCGGCGTAGGCGAGTTCGATCAAGCCCTTGGCATCGGCGAACAACTCGATGGCGTCGCGCAGCGCCAGCAACGCCGCGTTCTCGGCCGGCACCGCGTCGCCCGCGTTGCCGTCGTCCAAGAGGCGCAGGGCGTCGCGCATGTGGGCGAGTCCGCGATCCAACACCGGCGCGGCTTCCTGCACGGCTTTTCGCGCCGCTTCTTGCGCCGCGGCCTGCGCCGCGTCGTTTGCGGGGCCATCGCCACCCGCCGCCAGCATCGCCTCGAAAACACCGAGGACGCCGCCGGTGCGGGCTGCGGCGTCTTCTTGCCGATCGCGCAGGTGCTTGGTCGTGAGCCACGCCGGCGGCGTTTCGTCCTGCAACGCCGCCGCGCCGTCCGCGAACGCCGCGAGCACGCTGGTGTGCAGAATCAGTTCGCTCTCGTCGCGCGCCACGGCGTTCAGCACGGCCATCGGATCCCGCAACTGCTCCCGGGCGCGCTTCAATTCGGCCAGCGCGGCGTCGATGCGCCGATGGGCGTGTTCGCCTTGCAAGCGCCGCAAGCGGCGGCGGGAGTCGCTCAACGACTGCCGGGCGCGTTCCAGAAAGTCGTTCACGGCGGCCAGCCGGTGGGCGCGGGCCTGTTGCTCCGGGGTGCGTTCCTCGGCGGCGGTCTGCTCGATGAAGAGTCGCTCCTCGGTGGCCAAGTCGATGCCGTCGCCCGTTTCCGCCATGAGCATCCGCTCGCGGGAGGCCAGCGCCTCGAAGTCCGTGCGAAAGCCCAGCGGCTCGGCGCTGGCGCCCTGCTCCGCCACTTGGCCGAGCAACTGGCGCACTTGATCGCGCACGCCGCGCTGATCGTCGATGAGTCGATCCAGCCGCCGCTCGAGCTTGTCGCCTTCGTTGAGCTGGTCGGCCAGTTGCAGGATCCGCCGCGAGATCAGCTCCAGGTTGACGCGGGCGTCGTCGTCGCCGGCCGGGGCGAGGCGCACCGCGTCGTTGAACCACGCCGCGCTCTGCCGCAGCAAGTCGATGACTTCCTCCAACGGCGTTTGTTGTTGGCCATCTTCCGCGGGCGGATCGACGGCCTCGGCGTCGGCGGAAAAATCGGCCTGGGCGGCCAACGCCAACCCCAAGTTGAACGCGGCGCGGTAGCGCAACTCGGGATCCGGCCCGGCTTCGTCGCGGGCGGCGAGAAACGCCTCCGCCGCGGCATCGGCATCGCCGGTGCGCAACTGCTCCAACCCCAAGTTGTACTGGCCGCGCGGCGTCAACGCCGGCGCTTGCTCGTCGGCCTCCTCCTCTGGCGCAGCGGCGGCCTCCGCCTCGGGTTCCGCCGCCGGATCGTCCTGCGCTTCCGGCGTAGCGGGATCCTCAGCCGAGGCGACCTGCCCCACCGCCAGCAGGATCGCGAGCAACAGTCGAACTCTCACACCGCCACCTCCCGGCGTCGCGGCCTACCGGGCGAATGGGCCCACAGCGCGGCAACCAAGCAGGCGCAGGCGGCAAGCACCAGCCAGAAGTAGTGCTCGGTGGGCGCGCGGCGCAGCACTTGCGTGGCGTCTTCGCGCACCAGCGGCGCCACGTGCGCTTCCACCACCGCGTCGATGTCGATGGGCGAGGTGCCGGCGGGAACGTAAACCCCCTCGGTCGCCAGCGCGATGTCGCGCAGCAGTTCGCCGTCGAGGCGGGAGCGCACCACGGCACCGTCGTTGTCCAGCAACATCCGCTTGGCACCGGTGTCCGGGTCGGTGAGCGTGATCTCGCTGCCGGTTTCGCTGCCGAAGCCGATGGCGATGACGCGGATGCCGGCCTGCACCGCTTCCTCGGCGGCGTCGCGTGGATACGAATCGTGATCCTCGCCGTCCGTGATGAGCAGCAGCAAGCGTCCCGCGCCGCGATTGGGGCCGAACGCGGCCACGGCTTTGCGTAGCGCGTCGCCGATGCGGGTGCCGCCGCGGGCGACGGCGTCCGGGCCGACGTTCTTCAGCACCAGATGGAAGAAGCCGTAGTCCGTGGTGAGCGGGCTCATCACCGCGGCCCGGCCGGCGAACGCCACCAAGCCCACGCGGTGGCCGCGCACCCGCGAAACGAATTCGGCGATGTCCGCCTTGGCGCGCGCCAGGCGGTTCGGCGCCGCGTCCTCCGCCAACATGCTGCGCGACACGTCCAGCACCACCATCACGTCCGCACCGGTGCGCCGGCCGGGGGCGGCCTCGGTGCCACCGGGGGTTTGCGGCCGCATCAGCGCCGCCACGCCGAACAGCAACGTGGCCAGCACCAACCCCAGTTTCAGCGCTCGCCGGCCGATGCCGGCCGCGTGGGCGAGGCGCGGCTGCATCGGCGCGGCCACGAAGCGCGCCAGCGAGTCGGTGCGGCGAAACTCGAAGTAGCCGAGCAGGCCGACGAGGGCGAGGACGGCCCAAACGCCGTGGATCCAAGCCGGATTGGCGAACACGACGTCCACGTTCTACGGCACCTTGGCGAACACGGCGCCGCGTCCCAGCCAACCCAAAGCGGCCAGCAGCAGCGCGGCGAGCAGCGGCGGCGCGAACAGCTCCTCGTATTGCCGCGAGCGGTCTTCGGTGATCTTGGTGCGCTCCAAGCGGTCGATCTGCGCGTACACGTTCGTCAAAGCGTCCGCGTTGTCGGCGCGGAAGTACTCGCCGCCGGTGCGCTCGGCGATGTCGCGCAGCGTCGCCTCGTCGATCTCCACGGCCACCGGGCGCAACGTGGAACCGCGCCGGCCGCGCACGCGCATGTGCGCGATGCCGGTGGTGCCGGCGCCGATGGTGTACACCTTGACGCCTTGCGAACGCGCCAACTCGGCGGCGGCACCGGGGGACTCTACGCCGGCGTTGTTCACGCCGTCGGTGAGCAGGATGGCCACCCGCGACTCGGCCGGCGATTCGCGCAGCCGCTCCACCGCGAGGCCGAGGGCGTCGCCAATGGCGGTGAAGTTCTCCTCGCGCAGGGTGGTGATCTCCAAGTTGCGCGCCACGGCGACCAGGTTTTCGTGATCGAGGGTGAGCGGCGCGGCGGTGTCCGCGTAGCCGGCGAAGCTGACCAACCCCACGGCGTCGTCGGCGCGGCCGCGCAGTTCGCCGCCGCCGAGGACGAACACCTCGAACACGTCCTGCACGGCTTGCAGCCGCGTGCGTTCGCGTTCCGGGGTGGAGAGATCCAGCGCCGCCATCGAGCCGGAAGTGTCCAACACCATCATGATGGCGATGCCTTCGCGCTGCACGCGGCTGACGCGCTCGCCGACGCGCGGCCCGGCCAGCGTCAACACCAAGGCGAGGAAGGCGAGGGCGAGCAGCGCGTCCGGCAGCCACGCGAAGCGGTCGCGCCAGCCGCGGTGGCGCGGCAGCAAGGCGAAGGAGGAGAACAGGACGCGCCCGGGCGCGCGGCGGGCGAGCAGGAACACCAGCGGCGTCGCCAGCGCCAGCAACAGCAGCAGCGGTTCGCGGAACTCCAGCGCGGGCATGATCAGGTCGCTCCCGCCGTGGCCGCTTTCGGGGCGGGCCCTTCGCTTTCGTCGGCCGGCGCAGCGGAATCGTCAATGGCCCGCGTCTCGTCCAGAAAGCGCCGCGCTTCGTCCAGCGCTTGCTTTGATTCGCTGTCGCCCGGATTGTAGCGGGCGAACTTCACGCGGTCGCAGGTGACCAGGAACGCCGACAACAGCTCGCGGTGCGGCCCCGAGAGCGCCGAACGACCGGCTTCGAGCAGGAACTCCTCGGTGGTCTGTTCCGGCGCCCGCAGAGCGAAGCGCTCCTCGATGTAGCGGCGCACGATGTCCGACAATTCCACATACCAAGCGTCCAGGCCGCTTTGCTCCGGCATGCCGGCGCGCCGCAATCGTTCCAAACGCGCCACGGCGCGATCGAACGCGGTGAGTTGCGCCCGCCGCTCGGCGCGTCGCAACCAGACCACGACGCCGCCGGCCACGGCCGCCAAAACGACAACGCCGCCGGCAAGCCACGGCCAGTGGCGGCGCAACCACGGGCCTTCCAACTCTGGCAGTGCCGCGCGCGCCGGGCGCAATTCCGCGGCCACTTCCCCTTCCGGCAGCACCGATGCGATTTGGAAGCCCAATTCCTCGGTGAGCAACTCGCGCGGTTTCGGCTCGCGGCCGTCGCGTTCGTCCACGAACTCCACGCGCAGGCGCGGGATGCGGTGGCGGCCGCTGGCGGACGCCTGCAAGGTGTAGCGTTGCGACAACACCACGCCATCCTCGGTTTCCTCTTGGCGCGGAGTGAAGTCGACGATGGCGAACCGGCCCAGGGCGTCGCCGAACGCCGGCATCTCCACGGTGACGCCGGCGGCGGCTTCCACCACGAGCGCGAGCACCAACGGATCGCCAAGACGCGGCGCCGCGGGCGTTAGCGACACCGTGGCGGTGACCGGCCCTTCACGCGCTTCGGCGAGCAACGGCTCGTCGGCGGGGGTTGCCTCCGCGGCATCTTCGCCAGCCGTTGGTTGCGCCTGTTCCACCTCGGAACAAGCCCCCAACGCGAGGGCGAACACCAGTACCGGCAGCGGCGCAGGCAAGCGTTGCCGGCGCTGCCCGGCCTTCGTCAGCGGCGCTTCCAAGGCGGCACGGCGTCCCAGTCGAACGGCTCGATGCCGTCGTCCGTCAGCAGCCACACGGACGCTTGCGCGCGGCCGCCGTCGATGTCGAGAAAGCCGATGGTGCCGTACTGCGTGTCGTAGTTGTGCGGGTAGGTGGGCGAACCCGGATTCACGCAGAGGATGCCGTCCTTCTCGAGAATGAGCTCGGTGTGGCTGTCGCCGGAGACGATGACGTCGGGCTTGCCCTCCGGCCAGTTGCGCGCCACGAACGCATCCAGGCTGGGCAGCGGCGGCGCGTCGTCGATTGGAAGATAGTGCGTCAAACCCACGGTGAGCGCTTCGATTTGCAGCGTCCAGAAGTATTGGACGCGGGGGTCTTCGGGTTGCACCGGCCGGCCGCCGGAGCCGTCTTCGCCGTTGCCGCGGGCGCAATAGACCGGCGCGACCTTCTCCAACTCGTCGAGCAGCGCCAAGTCGTGAACGTCGCCGCCGTGGAGGATGCGCTCCACGCCGGCGAAGGCGTCGAACACCTGCGGCCAGAGCGTGGGCCGCGCTTCGGGGATGTGCGTATCGGCCACGAGGCCGATTCTGGTCGCCATTTGCGGTGTTCCTGCGTTTGGTTCGGACTGCTCGGAGGGGCTTAGCCGCGCAACTGTTTGCGCACTTCGGCGGCGAAGTCCTCTTCCTCCTTCTGGATGCCTTCGCCCACCTCGAAGCGCTCGAAGGCGGCGCAGGTGGCGCCGGCGGCGGCGAGGAGTTTGCCCACGGTGGTGTCCGCATCCTTCACGAAGGGTTGATCGAGCAGGCTCGATTCGGCGAGGAACTTGCGCAAGCGGCCGCTGACGATCTTCTCGACGATTGGCGCCGGCTTGCCGCTCTCGCTCGCCTGCTGTTCGTAGATGGCGCGTTCGCGGGCGACCACTTCGGCCGGCACGTCCTCGGCCTGCACCACCAGCGGGCGCATGGCGGTGACGTGCATGGCGACTTCGCGGGCGAGATCTTGGTTGCCGCTATCAAGGGCGACGAGCGCGGCTTTCTTGCGATCCTGATGCAGGTAGCCGGCCACGGCGCCGCCGGCCGGGGCTTCCAAACGCACGGCTCGGCGCACTTGGATGTTCTCGCCGATCTCCTGCACCAGCGCCTTGCGCTGCTCTTCCAACGCCGCGGCCACGCCGTCGCCGCCTTCGGCAAGGGTGTGCGCCGCCGCTTCGCCCACGAACGCCTCGAACTTGGGGTTGCGGGCGGCGAAGTCCGTCTCCACGTTGACCTCCACCAAGGCGCCGCGCTTGCCTTCGGCGACCAATCCAAGCAGCCCCTCGGCGGCCGTGCGGTCGGCCTTCTTGGCGGCCTTGGCGCCGCTTTGCCGGCGCACCACGTCCACGGCGGCTTCCATGTTCCAATCCGCCTCCACCAGCGCTTTCTTGCAGTCGCCGAAACCGACGCCGGTGCGCTCGCGCAGTTCTTTGATCATGGCGACGTTCATGGGCTGGACTCTTGCTGATTGGCGGTTTGTTCGGCGGCGGGATCTTCGGCGCTGGGGGCGGGTTCCTCGGCAGCCGCTGCTTCCGGGGCGGCCTCGGTTGCGGGCTCCTGTTCGCCAGCGGGGGCTTCGGCCTTGGGCGCTGCGTCTTCGGCTGCGGCCTGCGCCGGCGGTGCCGCATCGGCAGTGGTTTCCTCCGTCGGCGCGGCTTCTTCGACAGCGGTTTCCGCCGCTGGTTCCTCCTTCTGGGCTTCGTCTTCGGCTGGCTGGCTGTCCGGTGGCTCTTGTTCCGCGGCTGCCGCCGGCTCCCTTGTCGCCGCCGGCGTGGCGGCCGCGCCCGCCTCCACCACTTCCACAAACTCCTCGGCGCCTACCTCCTCGGCGCCCTGCGCCTTGCCTTCGGCGATGGCGTCGGCAACGGCAGTGACGAACAGCCGCACCGAACGAATGGCGTCGTCGTTGCCCGGGATCACGAAGTCCACGCCCCCCGGGCTGCTGTTCGTATCCACGATGCCGATCACCGGGATGCCGATTTTGTTGGCCTCGGTGACGGCGATGCGCTCGTGATGCACGTCCACCACGAACAGCGCGTCCGGCAAACCGCCCATTTCCTTGATGCCGCCCAGGCTGCGTTCCAGCTTCTCCATGACGCGGTGCCGTTGCAGCCGCTCCTTCTTGGTGAGCTTGTCGAACGTGCCGTCCTCGGCTTGCGTCTGCAGATCCGTCAGGCGGCGAATGGACTGGCGGATGGTCTTGTAGTTCGTGAGCGTGCCGCCGAGCCAGCGCTGGTCGATGAACGGCGCGTCAATGCGCACGGCGTGCTCGCGCACCGTCTTGGACGCCGAGCGCTTGGTGCCGACGAACAGCACCTTGGCCCCCCGCGCCCCAAGCCGCCGCGCTTCCCCCAACGCCGCTTCCAGCAACGGCACGGTAAGCCCAAGGTTGATGATGTGGATCTTGTTGCGCACCCCGAAGATGTACTCCTCCATCTCCGGGTTCCAAAACCGCGCTTGGTGGCCGAAATGCACGCCTGCGGCCAGCATTTCGCGCATGCCGATAGTGGCCATGTTCGCTCTCCGGGTTGTTTCGCTACATCCCCCCTGCAACGCCGAATCCGCCCCGCCTCCGTTGAAGGCGAAACCACCCGCGGCGCTTGACCTCAAGCGGGACTGTGTTATTCGCCCACCACCGTGCGGCGGCGAGCGGATGCGCTTTATACCACAACTCGTCAGGCGTGGCGGTGGTGTTCAGTGAGTGAGTGGTGAGGCGGTTGGCCTCATGGCGCGGCGGATCGTGGTTGCATGCGAGATCTCTCGTGGTAGGCTACACCCTACTTTGGCTGTTCTTGAGGGATGAACTTGGCACAATCGAACCAACAGGCGTTCGTTGCGGCCTCGCGTGCGCGCGAGGCCGCTGACGTGCCCCCCCCCCCCCCGAGGTGGCGCAGCTAAACGCAAGCGACGGCTAGCGTCGCGCTCGTTTCGGGCCACCGGCAAAGCCCAAGCGCTCCTTTTCCTGCTCGCGATCCTGCCTTTCTCGGCGGACGCGCAACCCGCCGCCCCGACCGACCTCACTGCCACGCCGGGCGACGCCGAAGCCACGCTGACGTGGACGGACCCCTCCGATTCCACCATCACCGGCTACTCCTACAGCTACGCTACCAGCACCTCGGCGCTCGCCAGCGCATCGTGGAACGCGATCTCCGGCAGCGGCGCGATCACCACGTCGCACACGGTGTCCAGCCTCGCCAACGGCACCCGCTACCACTTCCGCCTCCGCGCCACCAACGCGGACGGAGACGGCGTAGCGGCGCAGACGACGATCCAGCTGGCCATCACGCCGGCCGCGACCGTCACGATCGGCGACGCCGTTTTGCGGTCGGCAGCGGAGCGTGCGCTCGGCAAAAGCGCCGGCGCTGTGATCACCCAACTGGACATGGCGGCAGTGCGTGAGCTCGACATTAACGGAGACGAGCAATTCGCCGCCTTGAACTTCTGGGCGTGTCGGGCTTGGGTTGTATGCGGTCAAGTTGCCGCCTTGAGCGGGCTGGAGCATGCCGTGAACCTGCACTCATTGGTTGTCGAGCACGGCACAGTCACCGATATCAGCGCCTTGGGTGCCCTCACGTCCCTGACGTACCTCCGCCTCGTAAACAACTCGATCTCCGACGTTACGGCCCTGGGCGCTCTCACGTCCTTGAGGACCCTCACACTCACCAACAACTCGATCTCCGACGTCACGGCCCTGGGCGCCCTCACGTCGCTGACGGCGCTCGATCTCGGCGGCAACTCGATCGCCGACGTCACGGCCTTGGGCGCTCTCACGTCCCTGACGGCGCTCGACCTCGGCGGCAACTCGATCTCCGACGTCACGGCCCTCGGAGCACTCACGTCCCTGACAGAGCTGCGCCTCGGTAGCAACTCGATCTCCGACGTCACCGCCTTGGGTACGCTCACGTCCCTGAAGTGGTTCGTCCTCCCCGACAACTCGGTGTCCGACGTGACCGCCCTGGGTGCGCTCACATCCTTGATGTGGCTTTCCCTCGGCAACAATTCGATTTCTGATGTCACACCCTTGGGTGCGCTCACGTCGCTGATAACGCTCAGCCTCTACGGCAATTCGCTCTCGGACGTCACGGCCCTAGGTGCCCTCACATCACTGACGAATCTCTGGTTGGAAGACAACTCGATCTCCGAAGTCACGGCCTTGGGGACGCTCACGTCACTGAAGTGGCTGTCCCTCGACAACAACTCGATCTCCGACGTCACGGCACTGGGGGCGCTCACATCGCTGACGGCGCTCGGCCTCTCGGACAACTCGATCTCCGACGTCACGGCCCTCGGCACCCTCAAATCGCTGACGTCTCTCTACCTGAACAACAATTCGATCGCCGATCTCCCCGACCTCGGTTCTCTCACATCCCTGACGACTCTCAACCTCGACGACAACTCGATCTCCGACCTCATGGTCCTAGGTTCGCTCACATCCCTCACAACGCTCGACCTCGACGGCAACTCGCTCTCCGACGTCACCGCCCTGAGCGGGCTCACATCCCTCCGGCAGCTCCACCTCGCCCGCAACTCGCTCTCTGACGTCACCGTCTTGGGAGCACTCACGTCTTTGGTCGATCTCGATCTCGGCAACAACTCGATCTCCGACGTCACCGCCTTGCGTGCGCTCACATCGCTGACGACGCTCGGCCTCTCGGACAACTCTATCGCCGATGTCACCGCCTTGGGTGCCCTCGCGTCGCTGACGTCTCTCCACCTGAACAACAACTTGATTTCCAACCTCCCCGACCTCGGTATGCTCACATCCCTCCGGCAGCTCCACCTCGCCCACAACTCGATCTCCGACGTCGCGGCCTTGGCCGCGCTCACGTCACTCCGGGAGCTTCACCTCGACAACAACTCGATCGCCGACGTCGCCACCCTCGGAACGCTGAGTTCGTTGACCCGACTCCGCTTGGACGACAACCGCATTGAGAACGTGGAGGACATCGGTTTGGACGAAGGCGATGTCGTGGGGTTGCGCGGCAATCCGCTTTCAGCAGCGGCCATCGAGACGCACATTCCGGCGCTGCGCGAACGGGGCGTGGCGGTGCTTGCCGGGCGCCCCGTGCCGGTGTTTCCATCCGCCGCGGATGCTTCCGGGCGTGTCGGTTTCGTACGCGTGTTGAACCGCTCGGACGAAGCCGGCGAGGTATCGATCTGGGCAGTCGACGACGCGGGCGAGCGTTCGGGGCCGGTGCGGCTCGCGATCGCGGCCGGCGCGGCCGCGCACTTCAACTCGGACGACTTGGAAACCGGAGCGCCGCGAAAAGGACTGCCGGAGGGGGTCGGCGCGCCCACGGTGGCCGGGGACTGGCGGCTGGAACTGGTGTCCACGTTGGACATCAACGCGTTGGCGTATGTGCGCACGCCGGACGGGTTTCTGACCGCCATGAACCACACGTTGCCGCGCGTCCGTGAGGGGCGCACGTTGTTTGCGTCGTTCTTCAACCCGGGCCGCAATCGGTCGCAGCGGAGCATGCTGCGGCTGCTGAACCCGGACGGAGTGGGTCGGACAGTGTCCATAGTGGGATGGGACGACCGCGGCGCGAGGCGGCGGGTTGAGGGTTTCAATGTACCGATCGGCGGTGCGCTAACCGTTAACGCATCAGACTTGGAGCGGCAGACCGGCTCGTACAACTACGGCTTCCAATTGGCCGGTCTCGGCCGAGGAGTGGGCAAGTGGCGGCTGTGGGTACACGCCGATTGGCCGGTGGAGGCGATGAGCCTGCTGGAAAGCCCCTCCGGGCATCTTGCGAACCTTTCCTCGGTGCCGCGCACGGACGCGGACGGCATTTGGCGCGTGCCGCTGTTCCCGGCCGCCGACGCCGCTGTAGGACGGCAGGGCTTTTTGCGTGTCGCCAACGGCAGCGGGAGGGCAGGTGAGGCGCATGTTTGGGCGACGGATGACGGCGGCCACCGCGTGGGCCCAGTGGCGCTGGCGCTCAACGGTTACGCGACCGTCCACTTGAACTCGGGCGACTTGGAGCGGGGTAACGCGGCGAAGGGGTTGCCGGTGGGAGTGGGTGCGCCGGCCCGCGGCGACTGGCGTTTGTCGTTCACGTCGGCCTTGGACATCCAAGTGGCGTCCTATGTCCGCCACGCGGACGGTTTCGTCACCAGCATGCATGAATTGGCACCGCGGAACGAGGCCGAGCTCGTCGGCCGGGTGGTGTTTTTCAATCCCGCCAGCAACCGCAACCAACGAAGCCTGCTGCGTTTGATGAACGATGGCGCGGAGGTGGCGAACGTGGTCATCGCCGGCGTCGACGACAAGGCGGAGCTTGGCGGCGAAGTGGGCGTGACGGTTCCGGCGGGCGAAGCGGTGACGATCTCTGCCAACGAACTGGAAAACGGCGGCGAGCGCTTGGAGGGCGCGCTCGGCGACGGTGCCGGCAAGTGGCGGCTAACGGTAACGGCGGACCGCCCTGTCGGCGTCATGAGCCTGATGGAAAGCCCCACCGGGCACCTGTCCAACCTGTCGAGCGCCGGCGACGGCGGTTGAGGGTAACCACAGCCACTCCAAATCTGGGATTGTTCAGGAGGTAATCGCGATGTTGCGTTGGTGTTTGGACGCTGCCCTTTTAATCTTGCGGATAGTCACCTATCCCTTCCGCTGGCTCGCGCTGGTATTCGTACGTCTCGTTCGCCTTTGCGCTGCCATTTTGCCGCCCGTTCTGCTGTCGGCGGCGTCGTTCCAAGCCATCGTCTGGCTGGAGTCGAATGGCTGCAGTGTGCGGAGGTTCCTCCAACCCATCGAACAATATCTCCAAGACTTCATCGGGCCGGGGCATTTCGTGCAACTGCTCGGGCTCGTCGGATCTGCCGCCGTTTTCGGATGGGCATTGAAAAAGCTCGGCACCGCAGCTTGGGAGGAAGTCGGCGAAATGTGGGATCTGATTGTGGAAACCTTGGGGCATGACTGGTGGCCTGACTTCGAAATTGTCGATAGTCTGGAAGAAATTTGGAACCACTTGACTGAGGCTTGGGACGCGCTTATCGAGTCGTGGGGTTCTTTTGGCAGGATGTCGTTGGTGATCCTTGCCGCAACGCCCGTGTTGTTGATGCTCATTGCCGTCCACTTGGGCTTGATGATCTGGAGGGCGGCGTCGCTGGTGGATTGCGCACTCACGCCGTAAACGTCAAGTCGCGGCGGCGGTTACGGGAGTGCATCGGAGCCACGAGGACGACTACCAAGTCAATCGAAGACTGTGCTCAGTGGGGGCTGAGCCGTACACACTGTCCGTGCCGCAAGCAAGAAAGCCGCTACAACGTCCAAACGGTCACGCGGCCAGCGTTCCCCGCGTGCTTATCGCCGATCGAATGTTCCGCCGCGCCTTCGCGGCGGTCGAACACCACCAGGTGGCCTTCCTCCGCTTTGCACGCCTGCATGTAGCCGAGCGTCTGTTCCACGCCGCGTTCGATGGTTCCCTCCAGGCTCTTGCGGTGCGAATCGCGCAGCACCTTGCATTCGATCACGAAGCGCTGCCACAGGTCGTAGGGCTCCCCGTCCCGCCGCGGCCACAGCACCAGCAGGTCGGTGCGGCCGCGGCCGAGGCCGTATTCCCGCTCGATGCGGCCGCCGCTGTTCACGACGCGCTGCAGGTACGCTTGCAGGATTAGCTGCGGCGCCGCCTCCGGGTAGTTCTCGAAGCGTTGGAGCCAGTGCTCGGCGTGTTCGCCGTAGAAGGTGGCGAAGGCCGTGAGCAGCTTGCGCAGGTCCAGCGCGCCGGCGTCGTCCACGTACCACGCCGGTTGTTGGTCGAGGCTGCTTTGCAGCACATAGCCGAGTTCCCGGGGAACCACCTCGGCGTAGATGGGGTTGGCGATGCGCGGCGGATGGCGGTCGTCGATCAGCCCCAGATCGCGCACGTACTCCAAGTCCCGCACCTGGTGCTGTCCCTCGCCGCCGCTGAGGATCGGCTCGACCACGCGCCGCACCCGCTCCTCCTCCAGCTTGTGCGCCAACTGGTCGAGGTGGGTGCGGCGCGAAAGGATGAGCTCCTCGCGGGCGGCGCGGATGTCGTCCACGTCGATGGGGCGCGAGCGGTCGCGGCCGGCCTTGTTGTCGAAGCACGCTCCGGCGCACAGGGCGTTCACCAGCCATGGTTGGCCGCACGTCTGCTCCCACACGGCTTTGCGCGCCGCCGGCGTGATGGGCTGTTTGGTCTCGTCGACATGCTGCTGCATGAGATCGCACGTCTCCTTCTTGGTGAAGTCGCCCAGGCGCAGGGATTTCGCCGCGACGTTGAACGGGCTGCCGCCGGCGATCACTTCGCCGGTGCTGGAACGGATGCGGTAGTCGCGGATATCCCGTACGCCGCAAAGCACGACGCTCTGCGGGAATCCCCTCGGCCGGTGTGGGTAGCCGGCGCGCAGTTGCCGCAGCACCGAAAGCAGGGTGTCGCCCACCAGCGAATCGATCTCGTCCACCAGCAGCACCAGCGGCGTGGGGTTGGCGATGCACCAGCGGCTCAGCGCTTGCCGCAACGCGTTGTTCGGCCCGGCTTTCGCCAGGATGTCCGGCCAGACGCTGTCGAGATAGCTGTCGCCGAGCATTTCCGCGCTCATCGACAGGCTGCTGAGAATGGCGCGCATGCCTTCCAGCACATCGTCCCGCGCCACTTGGCCGACTTCCACGTTCACGTCCACGCACCGCAAATCTCCAGCCTCGCCGCTGTTCAACAGGTCGCGCAGGGCGATAAGCGCGGAGGTCTTGCCGGTCTGCCGCGGTGCGTGCAGCACGAAGTACTGCTTGTCCCGGATCAGGCGTAAAAGCCCGCTCACGTCGCCGCGCGCCAAGGGCGGGATGGCGTAGTGCTCCTCGGCCCGAACGGGCCCGGCGGTGTTGAAGAAGCGCATGGGTGGATTATGGCATGGTCGCTTGCGCCTGCTTTGCTTGCTTGACGCTGTGTTGACTAGACACGGGAAACCTAGATAATGTCGGCATTGACGGCCAACATGCCTACATTATTCAGCCCATGCCCGCCAACCAGTCAACCCTCCGCGCTCTGCGCACCCGCGTCGGGGCGTACTTTCGGCCGGCCGAGACGGTCGGCTTGGGGGTCAGCTACGATCAGCTGCGCCGCCTAGAGGCCGCCGGCGAGGTGGAGCGCGTCGGTCGTGGACTGTACCGGCTGGCTGGCGAGGTGCTGACCGCGCACGAAACCGTCGCCGCGGTTTGCGCTCGAGTTCCGCAAGCTGTCGTCTGCCTGTTGACGGCCTTGCTCCACTACGAGATTGGCACGGCGCTGCCCCGCGAAGTGTGGATTGCGATCCCCCACAAAGCCCGCGTACCGAGACTACCGCAACTGCCCGTGCGCATTGTTCGCTTCAGCGGCGCCGCCCAACACTGTGGCGTGTGGCCAGTGGAGTTCGCCGGTGTGCCGGCGCGCATCACCTCGCCGGAGCGCACCATCGTCGACTGCTTCCGCTACGAGCGGCTGGTCGGGCGCGATACCGCGCTGGAAGCGCTGCGGGACGCGATGCGGTTCCGCAAGGTGGCTACGAACGCACTGGAACGCTGCTTGGAGGAACTGCCGACGCGGCGGCTCAAGGCGGCGCTGGAGGTATTAGCGTGAGCCGCAATGTTCCCGCGTCCATTCGCGCACAACTCTTGAACCGCGCCAAGGCGAACGGCGAGGACTTTCAGGGCGTCTTGGTTCGATACGCATGCGAGCGCTTCCTTTACCGACTCGGAGAGTCCGCCGTCAGTGACCGCTGCGTGTTGAAGGGAGGCAGTCTGATCGCGGTGTGGCTGGAAGAACCCTACCGCGCGACGCGGGACATCGACATGCTGGCAACCGGCGGCGCGGACGAGCCCACCGTCCGCGAGTTGGTGGAAGCAGTGTGCGACGTCCCTTGCCCGGAGGACGGCCTCGCCTTCGACACGTCGAGCCTGCGGATCGCGCCGATTCGAGAAATACAGGCGTACCCCGGCCACCAGGCGCGGTTGAACGCCCACCTCGCCAACGCACGGATTCCCATGCAAGTGGACTTCGGCTTAAGCGATGCGGTGCCGAAGGAACCGCGATTGGCGCAACTGCCCACCTTGCTCCCCGGCCTGCCCGCTCCTTCGTTGCGCATCTATCCGCGCTCGGCCACCGTTGCCGAGAAGTTCGAGGCGATGGTGCAGTTGGGTCGTCGCAACACCCGCATGAAGGACTTTCACGACATCTGGGCCCTCTCCGAGGCGTTCGATTTTGGCGGCGTGGAACTACAACAGGCGCTGCGCGACTGCTTTGCCCGACGACGAACGACGTGGACATCCGAGCCGCCAGCAGCGTTGACCACCGCCTTCTACGCGAACGCCGAAGCGCAAGACCTATGGGCAGCCTATTGCGCCAAAGGGCCGATCATCCCACCGCCAACGTCATTCTCGACCATTGGCGGGCGTATTCGGATGTTCCTTGGGCCGGTTCGGGACAGCATTGTGGGCAACCAGAAGTTCGCTTGGCAGTGGATGGCTGCCGGGCCTTGGCGACGAACGTGACGCCCGCCGGCACAGTTTGGTTCGGCCCTCTCGCATGAAAGGATGTGCGGCAAGCGCCAAAGGCCATTACAGCGTCCAAACGGTCACGCGGTCGGCGCTCCCCATGTGCTTGTCGCCGAGCGAATGTTCGTCCGTGCCTTCGCGGCGGTCGAACACCACTAGGTGGCCTTCCTCGGCTTTGCACGCTTCCATGTAGCCGAGCGTTTGTTCCACGCCGCGCTCGATGGTTCCCTCCAGACTCTTGTGGTGCGAGTCGCGCAGCACCTTGCACTCGATCACGAAGCGCTGCCACAGGTCGTAGGGCTGTCCGGGTTGCCGCGGCCACAGCACCAGCAGGTCGGTGCGGCCGCGGCCGAGGCCGTACTCGCGCTCGATGCGGCCGCCGCTGTTCACCACGCGCTGCAGGTACGCCTGAAGGATTAGCTGCGGCGCCGCCTCCGGGTAGTTCTCGAAGCGCCGCAGCCAGTGTTCGGCGTGTTCGCCGTAGAAGGTGGCGAAGGCCGTGAGTAGCTTGCCCAGGTCCAGCGCGCCGGCGTCGTCCACGTACCACGCCGGCTGTTGGTCGAGGCTGCTTTGCAGCATGTAGCCGAGTTCCCGGGGAACCACCTCGGCATAGATGGGGTTGGCGATGCGCGGCGGATGGCCGGAGTCGATCAACCCCAGATCGCGGACGTACTCCAAGTCCCGCACCTGGTGCTGGCCCTCGCCGCCGCTGAGGATGGGCTCGACCACGCGCCGCACCCGCTCCTCCTCCAGCTTGTGCGCCAGCTGGTCGAGGTGGGTGCGCCGCGCCAGGATGAGTTCCTCGCGGGCGGCGCGGATGTCGTCCACGTCGATGGGGCGCGAGCGGTCACGGCCGGCCTTGTTGTCGAAACACGCTCCGGCGCACAGGGCGTTCACCAGCCATGGTTGGCCCCGCGTCTGCTCCCAGATGGCTTTGCGCGCCGCCGGCGTGATGGGCTGCTTGGTCTCGTCGACGTGTTGCTGCATGAGGTCGCACGTCTCCTTCTCGGTGAAGTCGCCCAGGCGCAGGGATTTCGCCGCCACGTTGAACGGGCTGCCGCCGGCGACCACCTCGCCGGTGCTGGCGCGGATGCGGTAATCCCTTATGTCTCTAACGCCACAGAGCAAAACGCTCTGCGGGAACCCCTGTGGCCGTTGCGGATAGCCGGCGCGCAGTTGGCGTAGCACGGAGAGCAGGGTGTCGCCCACCAGCGAATCGATCTCGTCCACCAGCAGCACGAGCGGCGTGGGGTTCGCCAGGCACCAGCGCGTGAGCAGCCCCTTGAGGGCGTTTTCCGGCCCCATTTCCTCGAGTACCCGAAGCCAAACGCCGGCGGGAAAATCGTCGCCCAGCAAGGTGGCGCTGTCGGCCAAGCTGCCGAGGATGGCGCGGATGCCGCGGGCGGTGTCGTCCCGCGCCACTTGCCCCACCTCCACATTCACGTCCACGCACCGAAAATCACCCGCCTCTCCGCTGTTCAACAGATCGCGCAAGGCGATCAACGCGGAGGTCTTGCCGGTCTGCCGCGGCGCGTGCAGTACGAAATACTGCTTGTCCCGGACTAGGCGCAAAAGTTCGTCCACGTCGCCACGCTCCAAAGGTGGGATGGCGTAGTGGTCTTCAGGCCGAACAGGCCCGGCGGTATTGAAAAAGCGCATCGGCGGATTATGGCACGCGCCGTTTCGCCCCTTTGTTGCGCTCGCCTGCGCGGCTAGGCCGCGGCCCCGGGCTTGGTGGCGAGAGTGCGCGGTCAGTCGGACTGGCGAAGCGAGCGCAGTTGCGCCTCCAGCTTGGCGATGCGGTTCTCGGCCGTTTGGCGGGCTGCGTGCAACTCGGGCACCGTGAGCAGGAACTCGCCTGACGATGGATCGTAGAAGCGCAGCTCGCCCTCACGCACGCACAACTCAAGCCGCAGCACCTCGCTCTCGCGCCGGCCCCAGCGGTTTTCCGGCACCAGCCGGTAAGTGTTGAGGTGCGCACGCGATCCAGTGCCGCGCCGCAGCCGGTAGCCGCGCAGCCGCTCCTTGATGCGCTCGCCGGCGGCGTCGAACAGCCAGTATTCGTACACGCCCAAGCGCCGGTACAGCCGCTTCTTCTCCCCCACGTCGGCGCGCCAAGTGCTGTTCGACAGCGACTCCAGCGCGAACTCCGGCGTCGGCTGCTCCCACAGCTTGTACGACAGCCGCTCGTCCCGACGCTCCGCCCGCAGCGCCACCATCAGGTCCGGGCACACCCCCTTGTTCTTTTGATCCCGCTCGTACGGCATCACCAAGTCCGCGAACACCTCGCCGAGACCTTTGCGCCGGCACCAGTCGCGCACCGTCAGTTGCCAATCCGACGTCTGCGCCGAGTGTTTCTGGCTTTGGCCCACGCTGTCCTCGACCGGATAGCCTTCGCCGTCATAGCCGATGGGCGGGACGGGGATGTAGTCGCAGCGATCGTCCGCCGGCTTCTGCGCCGGCACGGACGCCGGAGCGGCTCGCCGGCGCACGATCGCCACCGCGTTTGGCGGCGACGGGTGGCTGCGGAGTGCGGATCGGATTGACATTGCTTGAGCGTACCACTTTGACGCACCGCTTGGTGGGAACGTGGCGATGTTGGCCGGCTTTTCGGCGCGTTGCAGCACGCCGGGCGAAATGCCTACACAAATTTCAGCTAAATCGCACAAATCTGGGGCCAACAAGCGGGGGAAAGCGCATCGGCGGATTTTGGCCCGCACTATTTCGCTCTATATTGCGCTCGCTTGGGGGGCAAGGATCCTAGGGCGCGTTGACAAATTACTCAAGGGCGAGCACGGAGGCGGCGACCCAGACCAACGCGGCGTAGCTCGACGCGGTCTGGTCGTAGCGGGTGGCGATGCGGCGGAAGTGCTTGATCTTGCAGAAAAAGTTCTCCACGAGGTGCCTTCTCCGGTACTTCCCCATGTCGCAGTCGATGTCCTTCACGCGGTTCGACTTCGGCGGGATCACCGCCTCCGCTCCGCGCTCGTCCAAGGAGTCCCTCAGGCCGTCGCTGTCGAAGCCCCGGTCCGCCAGCAGCGCGTCGAACGAAAGACCCTTGAGCAGTCCCTCCACCGCCACCGACTCGTGGCGGTTCCCCGGCAGCAGCTCGAAACGCGCCAAGCGCCCCAGGGCGTCCACCAGCGCCACCATCTTCGTCGTCAGACCGCCCCGCGACCGCCCCGACTTCTCGGCGCCCCCTTTTTTCGCGTCGCATCCTGATGCACGCGCATGTTCATCCCGTCGACCTGCAACTCGCCCAAGTCCAACTCCGACGACAATTCCTCGAACATCCGCTTGAAAACGCCCTTCCTCGCCCAACGCCGAAAGCGCTGGAACACCGTGTTCCACTTGCCGAAGCGCGGCGGCAGGTCGCGCCACGGCGCACCCGTCCGCCCAATCCACAGCACCGCCTCCACGAAGCGCCGGTTGTCCTCCCCCGCGCGCCCTCGGTCGCCCTCCTTGCCCGCGCACAACGGCTCCATCCGTGCCCATTGCGCGTCGCTCAGCATCTTCCGTTCCGCCCGCATCGCCATGCTTGCCCGCCTCCATGCGTGAAACCGTGCCTCCTTGGCACTTCCCGCGGCCGTTTTACCACCCCCCAACGCATAATGTCAACGCGCCCTAGTCGGTCTAGCTGCGGTCACCGTTGGGCGGGTGCGGCTTTCACGAGCACGGAAGGTATGTTGGGGCTGTCGGGATTTACCGTCACCCGCTCCAGACGCGGGTTCACCACCAAGTCCATGTCTGCCAACGGGATGGAACCCAGCAACACGCCATCCCCCAGCACGAAGGCGCCCGTGAGCAGGACCGGTTGCCGAACGTCACTTGCACCGGGCCCACATAGGGCACGAGCGCGTGTTTGCCGTCCGCGGTGGTCACCTCGCGACGCTCCAGCTCGGCCAACTCCAGCTGCACGGCGACATGCTCGGGAACACAGAGATTGACGGCGCCCGTATCCACCAATGCCGTGACGGTCAGCGGCGCAAGGTGGCTGTTCCTTGGATTGGACAGGTTGACTTCCGTGTAAATCAGCCCCATGCGGACTCCTTGCCGCCGACAGACCGGCGCACGGCGGATTATGGCACGCGCGCTTTCGCTGTCTCTTGCGCGGTGGCGCCTCCGCCTTCAGTCTGTAAGCGTCAAGGCGCTGCCGGCGGCGGTGACTGGGGAAGCGTCGGAGCGCGTGACGGCCAGGGCGTGTTCGCCGGCGGCGGCCACCACCGCGCCGATTTTTCGCTCGCCGTGGAGAACGTCGGCGCCGATTGGTGGTGGTTCGCCGGCGTGGTGGTAGGTGCGGAGCGTTTGCTTCACTTGGCCCCGGTGCTCGGCGCGCGCCACGACTTCCTGGCCGAGATAACAGCCTTTGGTGAAGCTCACCGCGCCGGTGTCAGTCAGGCCCAGCATTTGCGGCAGGAAGGCGGACAGCACGGGCGAGGCCACTGCCACGAAGCCGCTTGACACGCAGGCGGTGGCGAACTCGTCGTGGCCTTCGTCGGCGTCGGCGTCGAGCTTCGCGTGCCACGCGGTGGGTGGCAGTGCCACGGTGCCCTCCGCCGGCGTGGGCGAAAAGCGCACGCCGGCATTCGCCGTGGTTAGCTGGGATTTGCTGAACAGCAGGTACTTGCACAGATGTTCCGCGAACGGCGCGGCGGCGCTTTCGGCCAGCAGCAGGTACACGTCGTGCGGTTCGCCGGTCGCCCAACCGCTCGCCACCACGCGGCCTTGCAGATTGCAGCACGCCATCGGCAGCGCGGCGTCTGTTCGCAGCGCATCCATGTCCGCGGTCAAGTAGCCCTGCAGGAAGGCGGCCGCGTCCGCGCCTTGGAAGCGCAGTTGGGTGAACAGGCGAGGCATGGCTTCGTTCTCTCCGGTCAAGTCGCCGCGGTGGGTGCGAACGTCGGCACGACATACGGGCCTTCGGGAATCACGGCCACGGCGTTGTCGCCGGTGGCTTGGACGTTGCGGCGCACGGCGTCTTCCACTGAGTCCACGCACTCCACGCCGGTGAGGTCGCGGTCTTGGGCGTCGAGGCCGCTCACCAGCTGCACACGGGCGGCGCGTTGCGCCTTGAGTTGCATCTCGCTCTCCCACTCGTCCACATCGGCCATCGGCTTGGCCAGCAGCGAGCGCAGGAATTGCGATGCGCCTTCGTCGCGCAGGCGTTGTTGCGCGGCGCGGTAGGCGTTGGAGCCCAAGCCCTCGGCGCAATCGGAGGCGACGATCAGGGTGGCGTCCTCGGCGAGGATTTGCTTCGGGGTCACCATGCCTTTGACGGTTTGGTAGTAGGTCTGGTCCAGCGGAAAGCCCGCCGCCGACGTGACCACGGTGCGGAAGCGCCTCGGCACTGGCACCGTTAGGTAATCGCGGGCGAACGCCACCGCCTGCAGGTGGCTTGCCACCACCTCGCCGAAGTTCACGAACGAAAGCCGGCGCCTGTCGTCGATGACGGTGTTGAGCGCCAGCACTTCGCCAATCATGCGGACGATGCACACTTGCTCCTCGTGCAACGGATTGCCGGCCAAGCGGCATTGCGTGGTGTGCGGATGTTCCATGAAGCGGGCGCTGTGGAAAGTGCGGATGGTATCCGCGTGGGCGACGCCCGGCGCCACGACTTTGCGCCCGCCCGAGTAGCCGGCCATGAAGTGCGGCTCCACCAGGCCGGTGGCGATGCGCACGTCCGCGTCCACGAAGCGGCGATCCAGCTTCACCGGGGTGCCGCTCGGCGTCGCGCCCAGGTCCACATGGGCGGCGTCGTCTTGGGCGTGGTGGTTGACCACCTCGGCGTTGTCGAACACCCAGCGGTCGCCGATGACGGCGCGCAGTTCCTCGCCCTCGTTGGCGCGGTGCAGGCCGGTGGCCACCAACACGGTTGTGCGACGGATTCCCACCCCGCGCAAGGTCTCGATGAGCGGACGCAGGAACAAGCCGTTCGGCACCGGCCGCGTGATGTCGCACACCAGTACGCAGGCCGTGCGTTTGCCGCGCACCAGTTCGGCGAGGGGGGCACAGCCGACGGGTTGTGTCAGAGCGTTGCGGATCGCGGTGTGGGGGTTGCCAACCAGCGGCATGGGCGGTTTGGCGACCACGGTGATTGACCAATCCGGGTCGAAACGCACGGGGAGGGTGGTTTTGCCATACGGCAGTTCCACCACGAGCGGCTCGGCTTGCTTCATGGCGCTTTCTCGCCAGTCGCCTGGGCCAAGTAGCCGGCGACTTGGGCGGCATCCCCGCGCAGCACCACGCGCTCGCGTTTGCCAGCGAGTTGATGATCGTACATGGGGTCGTAGTAGTGCTTCAGCAAAGCGCGGATCCACTGGCGATGCGGGGCGGGATGCTGCGCGGGAGGGCCGGCGGCAAAAGCCGCTTCCATCTGCGCCGCGATCTCCCGGTAGCGTGCGCCGCCGAGGCGCCGTTCGATGCGCGCCAGCGCCGCCGGCAGCCGTTCTTGCGGACGGTCGGCTTCCAGCACGTATTCGCGCAGGATGTTCTCCACGCGCTCCGGCTCGGGGATTTCCAACAACACGATGGGGGCGTTCCGCATGGCGTCCAACACCGGCGCGGGAATGGCTAGGCGGCCGATGTTGCGGCCCTCGTCCTCCAGCGCGATGGGCGCGTCCGGGGGCAAGCGCAGCAGCGCCGCGGCCAGCGCGTTCTCGAAGGCGATCGGCGGGGGCTGTGGCGTTGGCAGGCCGCCGAACGCCGAGCCGCGGTGATTGGCCAGCCCCTCCAAGTCGATGCTGTGGGGAACGCCGCGCACCAAGCGCGTCTTGCCGGTGCCGGTGCGCCCGCCCACCAGCAGCAGGCGTCGGCAACGCGCCTGTTCCAGAACAGCGAGGCAGGTTTGGCGTAGCGCTTTGAAGCCGCCGTGGACGCGCGCCCGCGGCACACCGTCTTCGGCCAGCCATTCCTGCGCGATGGCGGAGCGCAGCCCGCCGCGGGCGCAATAGAACACCGCGTCCCGGTTCTCCGTGGCAAAGTCGCGCCACCGCGCAATGCGTTCGCGCCGCGCCGCGCCGGAGACCAACTGGTGCCCCAAAGCCACCGCCGCCGCCTGGCCCTTGGCCTTGTAGCAGATGCCCACCTGGGCGCGTTCGTCGTCCGTGAGCAACGGCAGGTTCACCGCGCCGGGCACGGCGCCGCGGGCGAACTCGCCTGGCGAGCGCACGTCGATCGCCGGCGTGGCGGCGCGCAGCAACGTGGCGTGGTCGTCTCGAATCGGCAACATGGCTGCGCCGGAAGAATCCCGTCTTCCTACGGCACGTCCTCGCTGATGAGCTTGCCGGAGCGGAACGCTTCGAGGTGCTCGCGCAGCACGTCCAACTCCTCGGTGTTGCCGCGCGTCGCCTGCTCGATGGCTTCCTCCTGCACGGCGATGGCGCGTTCGAAGTTGCCGTTGGCGGCGTAGGCGGCGGCCCAGGTGTCCAAATACGCCGGCACGCGGCGGGCGATGTTGTCCTCGTCGCGCATCACCCGTTCCATGATCTTCAGCGCGTAGCGCGCGTCGCGCAGCCCGTTCAGCGGGCTCACCGTCAACGTCCACGCCACCTCGTTGACCACGTGCGCGTTGTCCGGCGCGGCCTTCACCGCGTTCTTCAGCCACGACTTGGCGCGCCGCACCCGCTGGTTCACGTGCAGGCCCTTGGCGTACAAGAAGCCGATGAGCACCATCGCGTCCGGGTTGTCGGCGTCCGCCATGTCTTGCAGCCAGCGCCACGCTTGGTCGTTGAAGCCGCGTTCCTCGAACAGCAGGAAGCGGGCGTACAGCACCTTGGCGTCCTCGTCCCGCTCGGCGGCGCGCAGGAACAAGCGCTCGGCAAGGGCGGCATCCTGCACGTCCGCGCCGCCGTAGGCGTGGCGACGAGCCAGCGCCACCAATGCGGCGACGTTGTCGAGCGCCGCGGCTTGGCGGATCAGTTCGTCGCCCTCGGCGCGTTTTTCCGCGCCGAAGACGCCGGCGCTGTACAAGGTGCCCAGCGTCACCATCGCGCCGTCCGAACCGAGGTCGATGCCGCGTTCGAGTTCGACCTCGGCGCGGATCAGCCACGTCGAGCGCCCCTCGTCGCCGTCGCGGTTGGCTTGCCACAGATACATGTCGGCCAACGTGACGCTGGCCAGCGCGTTGCCGGCGCGGGCGGCGCGGGTGAGCCAGAGGGTGGCGTCGCTTTGCCGGCCGACGGGGCCGTCGTCGTCCAAACCGGCGACTTTCCAACCGACGAAGGTTTGCGCCGCGGAATCGTCGCCGCGCACCGCGAGCAGGTGGATGAACGACCAAGTGTTGAAGTTGCCGCACAAGTCCAAGGTGCGGCAGGTGGTTTCGGCGCCGCGTATGGGCAACACGGTGTCCGGGTCGCGATGCACGGCGGTTTCCAACGCGTCGTACAGCTCGCTCAAGTCGAAGAAGATGTTGCGCACCGCGCCCTCGGCCGGCCGCGCCTGCACCCATAGCTGGAACGGATGCGCCTCGGTTTCGTGGTACTTGCTGCCCACGGCTTCGAGGCCGCGCAGCGCCAGGAAAGCACGCGCTTCGTTGGCGGAGAAAGCGCGATAGGGGTCTTCGCCGGTGCCTTCCGCCGACGCTTCGAGGTCGGCGGCGATGGCGGCCGCCCAGCCCTCATGCAGCGCGGCCTGCCGCGGGTGCTCCACATGGTGGTAGAAAGCCGCGAGCGCCCGGTGCCCCACCAAACTCGCGTAGTGCAGATCCAGAATGGCCGAGCCCACCGCGCCCAAGCGCAATGGCCGATCCTTGAACGCTAGGGCTTGCTGTTCCAACAGCGTCAAATCGCGCAGCCGCTGGTCGAAATCCTCGGTGGCGAGGAAGGCCCGTTTCAGCGCCGCGGGCGTGGGCGTTTGCGCCGCGTCCTCGGACGCTGGCGACGGGGAAGGGGGTGCCTCCGCTGCCGCCGCCGCCAGCGTGTCGTAGGGCAAGGGCAGCGGCGTCGAGACGCATCCCGTGGTTAGCGCACCGGCCAGCGCCAAGACAGGCAGCGAGAACAAGGCGCGACGGTGTGCGCGGTCAGAACAGGCCATAGCGCAAGTGTAACCGAAGGCGAACCGGCGAAGCGTTGGCGAGCGAGCGGCGGCGAACAAGACAGCGCCGCCGGCCGGCGCTACTTCGCCCGATTGGCGGCGAGCTCGCCGGCCAGCTGCGCGGCGGCCTGCAACGACTGCTTGCGCCCCAAATCCATGTTGATGACGTACTTGCCATCCACCACCAGCGCCGGCACCCCGCTGAGGCCAAGGCCCGCAAACGCCCTTTCCCCGGCGGCCATTTGGCGAGCCACCGCCGGCGCTCGCATGGCCGTCAAGAACGCTTCCCGTTCCACGCCGTGGCCGGCCACGATGTCCGCGAGCGCACCGGCGCTGGCGAGATTGCGATTGCGGTCGTGGATGGCGGCGAAGATGCGCTCGTGGTTGGCCTCCAACGCGCCTTGGCGTTTGAGCGCGAGATACGCGCGGGCGAGGGTGCGGGTGGAATCCGAATAAGCCACATGCACGCGCTCAAAAACCACCCCTTCGGGCAACGCCTCCGCCCAGCCTCCCATCACCCGCTCCAAATTCCGGCAGTGCGGGCAGTTGTAGGAGAAGTACTCCACCACGCGCACCTTGCCGGTGGCGTCCGGGCGATCCAAGGTTCGGTACGGTTCGCCAACCTCGCCGCGGTAGAACAAGCCAAAGGCGGCTATGGCCAGCGCGATGACGACCGCCGCGGCGCCGATGCCGAGCCGAAGCTGGCGGGTTTTGTCTGCGCGTTTGACCATCGGCTGCGTGGATTCGCTACGACGCGGCTAGTGTAGCGCTTCGCGGCCACCGCGGCACCGGGCTTCAAGCGTTCTTCACGGTGAGGCCGCCATCCACCGGCAACGCCACGCCGGTGATGAAGCCGGCCGCCGGCAGGACGAGGCTCAGCGTGGCGTGCGCCACCTCCTCCGGTTCCGCGTAGCGCTTGAGGGCCACGCGGCGGCGGGCGTATTCGCGTTTGCTCTCCTCGGGGATGGACGCGGTCATGCCGGTACGCACCGGGCCGGGACAGACGCAATTCACGGTGATGCCCTCGGGGCCCAAGTCCACGGCCAAGGCGCGCGTGAGCCCGATGACGGCCGTTTTCGCCGCGGCGTAGGGGCTGGTGTGCTTGGTCGCGCCCAAGCCTTCGGTGGAGGCGATGTTGACCACGCGCGGGTGCGGCGCGCGACGCAGATGCGGCAGCGCCGCGCGCACGAAACGCATGTGCGCCGTCACCAGCACGTCGAACGCCCGCTGCCACTTCGCTTCGTAGTCCGGCGCGTCCAGCGGCCCGCCGGCGCCGATGCCGGCGTTGTTCACGAGGATGTCGATGCCGCCAAACCGCTCGGCGACGGCGGCGACGACGCGCGCGACCGCCGCGGGATCCGCCACATCCAGCGGCCAGCCGTGAATCGAATGTCCCGCCGCGGCGACCTTCGCGCAAAACGCCTGCAACGGCTCTTCGTTGATGTCCAGCGCCGCGACCTTGGCGCCCTCGTCCGCGAACAACGCCGCAGTGGCCGCCCCCATGCCGCTGGCCGCGCCGGTGACGATGGCGATCTTGCCGCGGATGCAGCGACTAAACTTGGACAATCTATTGGCCATGGGCGGGACGGGTGCCCCCTAATTGGGCTGGTTCCGCTTCGATGATGCGCAGCAACTCGTCGCGCAGTTCGATGGCGCAGACGTATTGCACCTGCTTGAGTTTGATGCCGTGGTCGTAGGCGCACCGCTTGAAAGTGTCCGTCGGCTCGTGCTGCGTCTCGAAGTAGTTTTGGCAAAAAACTTGAACGTCGTAGGGGTTGTCGCTTGGCAAGCGCTTGCGAACCTCGGGAGCCAAGTCCTCGGCGAGTTTCTTGCCATTGACGCACGATGACACCTCCAAGCCCAGCTCGTTCAAGCGCAAAGGGCTGTCGGCGACCGCAATCGCCGGTTCGCGTCCAAGGAGCGAGTTCACGGCCGCTTCGATCCTCGCAAGCACCTCGGTGATCCGCGTGTGCTCGATGGCATGTTCCTTCCACCAAGCCGACAGTTTCCAAACGGCAGTGACCAACGCGGTGATCAACGTGATGCCAAGCGTCACCCACCACATCCACGGTTCCATGATCGTTCCTCCATAAGGCAAGTAGAGAGAGTGGCACATAGGCGTCAACGTAGCCTGCGGTCGCCGGTGTTCGCGACCATGCGGCCGTTCGCCATCCGTACCAAGGGAATCGTACCACCGCTTTTTTTGCGTCCGACACCGCAGGGCCGCACCTCGTCCGCGAACGAACGCCCATCGACGGCCCCTGCCGGCCATTTGCTATGCTCTGCGGCACCAAGGGCTGTGATCCGCCACCGGGACGACGCGACATGACCAACCTCCTGCCGAAAAGCGTGACCATCACCGACGACACGATGCGCGAGGGCTTGCAGATCGAAAGCCCGGACATTCCCGTGTCCGAGAAGCTGCGACTGCTCGACGCCTTGGGCGAAACCGGCGCCAAGGTGATCTCCATCGGCTCCTTCGCCCACCCCAAGTGGACGCCGTCGATGGCCTGCATCGACGAGATCGCGGAACGCTTCGTGCCCAAGCCCGGCGTCAAGTACACCGCCGCGGTGTTCAACAAGAAAGGCTTCGACCGGGCGAACGCCTACTACCCCAAGATCGACGTGCGCGGGCGGCGCTTCTCCACCCATGTGGAGCTCTGCGACTCCTTCGCCCGCCGCAACTACAACCGCACCCAGGCGCAGCAGCTCGCCGGCATCGACGCCGCGGTGGCCGGCGCCAAAGCCGCGAAGGCGGAGCAGGCGGGCGTGGCCATCGGCAATCCGTTCGGCTCCAACTTCGAGGGGCCGTTCACCCTCGCCCAGCGCATGGATCTGCTGGCGCTGATGTTCGACAAGTGGCACGCGGCCGGGATTCCGGTGAAGCGCGTGTCGTTCCTGGACGCGATGGGCTGGAACATGCCGCACGAGGTGCGCGAGACCATCGCCGCCGTCCGCGACCGCTGGCCGGAGGTGGAGACCTTCCACATGCACCTGCACAACACCCGCGGCGCCACCATGGCCAGCTTCTACGAGGCGCTGATGCTGGGCGCCACGGAGTTCGACACCTCCATTGGCGGCATGGGCGGCTGCCCGTACTGCGGCAACGGCCGCGCCGCGGGCCATGTGCCGACTGAGGATTTCGTACACCTGTGTCACGAAATGGGCATCGAGACGGGGTACGACCTCGACAAGCTCATTGAAGCCGCCGCCATCGCCGAGGAGGTGGTGGGGCATCCCCTGTACGGCCACGTTTCCAAGAGCGGCCCGCGGCCCCGCGAGCGGAGGTCGCTCTACCCGCTCAACATGCCCTTCGTGGAGACGCTGGAGGAGGCGGCGCACTTCCGCAAGGGGCCGGCGGTGTACGAGGGCCAGATTTCCCCTTGGCAGCAAGGCAGCGCCTTGATCGACGGTGCACGGGTCACCGCGTGAGGACGCTGCTGGCCATCGTCCTCTCCGTGATCACCGTCGGCTATCTGCTGCCGACGAGCATCGCGGTGGTGCGCCGAGCGCCCGTCCTGCTGTGCTTCCTCGTGAACGTGCTGCTTGGCTGGACGGTGATCGGCTGGATCGTGGCCCTCATCCTGTCCTTCCGGCCGCCGATGGAAAACGGGGGTTGATGTCAGGGCAATCGCATATGGATTGCGGCGTGGCGCGACGACGGGGGGATGGTGCAGAATTGACGTCTCGATCCAAGGAAGGAGAGACGACATGCGGGAACTTCTCGTTGTTTTTCAAGACGTTGAGGACCCAAGGAGGGGCAACGCCAAGCGCCACGACCTGCACGAGACGCTGACGCTCGCCCTGCTGGCGATGCTCGTCGGCGGACGCACCTGCGTCGACATGGAGGACTTCGGGCGCGAGCGGGAGGAGTGGCTGCGGCGGTTCCTGACGCTCGCGCACGGCATTCCGAGCCACGACACCTTCTCGCGGCTGTTCCGGAATCTGGATCCGGCGGGTCTGCGGAAGGCGCTGCTGCGCTTGGCGCAGGACTGGGCGGACGATCTCGGCGACGTGGTGGCGGTGGACGGCAAGGCGCTGCGGCGGTCGTTCGAGACGGCCTCGGAGCGGTCGCCGACCCACCTGCTGCAGGCGTTCGCCGCGGAGGCGAAACTGACGCTGGCGCAGGTGAAGGTGGACGACAAGTCGAACGAGATCCCGGCGCTGCCGGAACTGGTGGAGCTGCTGGACGTGAAGGGGCGCACGGTGACCGCGGACGCGATGCACGCGCAGCGCGGGTCGGCGGCGGCGATCGTGGCCAAGGGCGGCGACTACGCGCTGCAGTTGAAGCGCAACCAGGGCACCATGCACGAGGATGTCGTGGAGTATCTGGACAATCCCCCGAAGTCGGCGGAACTCCTGTCGCATCAACAGGTTGACAAAGGCCACGGGCGCGTCGAGAGGCGCACCGCGATGGTCTGCCACGACATCGACTGGCTGCTGGAGCGCCACGACTGGCCCGGCCTGTCGGCCATCGGCAAGGTGGTCGGGGAGCGGCGCCTGGCGGACGGCCCGGAGAGCGTCGACGCCCGCTACTTCCTGCTCAGCGGCAAGCCCTCGGCCGAGCGTTTCGCCCACGTCGTCCGCTCCCACTGGGCCATCGAGAACAGCCTGCACTGGGTGCTCGACGTGTCGATGGACGAAGACCAGGCGCGCAACCGCAAGGGCAACGGCGCCGCCTGCCTCGGCGTCATCCGCCGGCTGGCGCTGAACATCGCCCGGATGCATCCCGACAAGCGGTCCGTCCGGCGCAAGTTCGCCCGCGCCCAGCGCAACGACGACGTCCTGCTCGACATGATCCGGGGCATCCGCAGGCGCGAATAGGCGGGGCAATCCATATGCGATTGCCCTGGGGTTGATGTGCTGGCACCGGACGCGCGTGGGCTGGGCGTGGTAGAGTGTCTTTCACCACCAAGGAGAACATCGTGAAAGCGTTGCTCGCATGCGCGCTGGCGCTGCTGACCTGCGGTTGCGACGGAGGATTCCACCAAGCCGCGAAGGAGTGCCAGGCACTGGAGAACAAACAAGCATGCCTCGCCTGCGCCACCAAGCTGGTGGGCGAGGGCGACGGCGCGAAGGAGAACGCGGAACTCATCTGCGAGGGAGTTGACGCACGGCCAACGCGAACAGCCGTACCCAATGTCCGCTCGCCTTAGCCGATTAAGGGATCGTCGGGGGAGGATGATCAAGCTCTATCACTGCACGCGCGCCCGCTCCATGCGCCCGCTTTGGACGCTGGAGGAGATGGGGCTGCCGTACGAACTCGAGGTGATGCCGTTCCCGCCGCGCTATCTGCGCAAGGAGTACTTGGCGGTGAACCCGCTCGGCACGGTGCCGGCCTTCACCGATGGCGACTTGACGATGACGGAGTCCGCCGGCATCTGCCAATACCTGGTGGACAAGTACGGCCCCACCGACCTCGCCGTGGGGCGCGACGAGGCGGACTACGGCAGCTACCTGAACTGGCTGCACCGCAGCGACGCCACGCTCACCTTCCCGCAGACGCTGGTGCTGCGCTACACGCGCCTCGAACCGGAGGAGAAGCGCAACCCGCAGGTGGCCGGCGACTACCGCAAGTGGTTCCTGCACCGCATGAGGAGCGTGGAACGGGCGCTGGAGGATCGCCAATACCTCTGCTCGGATCGGTTCACCATCGCCGACATCTGCATCGTCTACTGCGTGGTGCTGGCGAACTCCCTGGACATCGAGGAGGTGTTCACGCCGAACGTGAAGCGCTACTGGGACCTGGTGACGCAACGCCCGGCGTACCGCAAGGTGTTCGAGATCTAAGGAGCGCCCGGTGTCCGTCATCCAATCCCGGCTCGATACGAAGAGCGAGCAGTTCCAACGCAACCGCGCCGAGATGCTCGACAAGCTCACGTTCTTGGACGAGCTCTACGCGGAAGCGGCCAAGGGCGGCGGCGCGGAAGCCATGGCGCGGCTCGCCTCGCGCAACAAAATGCCCATCCGCGAGCGCGTCGCCCGCGTGCTGGACCCGGATTCGCCGTTCTTGGAGATCAGCCCGCTGGCGGCGTGGAATTCGCACTACAACCTCGGCTCCGGCTTCACCGTCGGCATCGGCGTGATCGAGGGCGTGGAGTGCGTGATTCTGGGCCACGACCCCTCCGTGCAAGCTGGCGCCATGAACCACTTCAACTCCAAGAAGCTGATGCGCGGCTTGGAGATCGCCCGCGAGAACCGCATGCCCTACGTGCAGTTCGTGGAATCCGCCGGCGCCGACTTGCGCGGTGGCGGTGGCGGCGGCGGCGGGCGGGGCGGCCCGCAACTCGGCCCGGAAGACGGCGATGCGTACATCCGGCAAGTGCTGGAAGGCATGCGCGGTTCAACCGGCCACTTCGCCGAATCCGGCCGCTTGTTCTACGAGATCACCGAGCTCTCGAAGATGCGCATCCCCACCATCTCGGTGGTGTTCGGCGTCTCCACCGCCGGTGGCGCCTATCAGCCCGGCATGAGCGACTACAACATCTTCGTGCGCAATCAAGCGCGCGTCTCGCTCGGCGGGCCGCCGTTGGTGAAGATGGCCACCGGCGAAGACGCCGATGGCGAATCCCTGAGCGGCGCCTTGATGCACACCACCACGTCCGGCCTCGGCGACTATCTCGCCGAAGACGAACTCGACGGCATTCGCCTGTGCCGGGAAGTGGTCGCCCATCTGAACTGGCGCAAGCTCGGCCCCGGCCCCTCGCTGCCCGCGGACGCGCCCGCCTACGATGGCGATGAACTGCTGGGCATCATCGGCGAAGACTTGACGGTGCCCTTCGACATGCGCGAGGTGATAGCCCGGGTGGTGGATGGCTCGCGGTTCGAGGAGTTCAAGCCGCTCTACGGGCCGACGCTGATTTGCGGTTGGACGTCCATTCACGGCTACCCCATCGGCATCCTCGGCAACAACGGCGTGCTGATGTCCGAATCCTCGGAAAAAGCCTCGCAGTTCATCCAGCTCTGCAACCAGATCGACGTGCCGCTGCTGTTCCTGCACAACATCACCGGCTACATCGTGGGCACGGACTTCGAGCAGCGCGGCATCACCAAGAACGGCTCGAAGATGATCAACGCCGTCTCCAACTCCACCGTGCCGCACATCACGGTGATCGTCGGCGCCTCCTACGGCGCCGGCAACTACGGCATGAGCGGCCGCGCCTACGGCACCCGCTTCGCCTACACCTGGCCCACCGCGAAGATCGCCGTGATGGGCCCGAAGCAGCAAGCCGGCGTGATGACCATCGTGCAACGCGCCGCCGCCCAACGCCGGGGCCGGGAGTTCGACGAGGAAGCCAACGCCGCGCGCGTCGAGCGCATGGAGATCCAGTTGGAGCAGCAATCCAAGGGGTTGTTCGCCACTTCCCGCGTGGCCGACGACGGCATGATCGACCCCCGCGACACCCGCGACTTCATCGGCATCTCGCTCTCCGCCTGCCACAACAACGTGGTGGAGGGGACCAAGGAGTTTGGAACGTGGCGGATGTGACGAGCGGCAAACTGAAGACGGAGTCACTCGCGGTGCGTGATGGGGCAACGACAGCAGCGAGGAGCCAGTGATGACACCCGATGCCTTCCACGCACAGTTGGCTAAGGAGTTTGCCAAGGCAACGGCCGCCGGGCGAAACCATGTGGATGTTCGGTCGGGCGACCTGCACAGGAAGGTCGGCGGCTATCCCGGACACAATCATCGGATGCCAGTTTGTTGCAGCGTAATGTACGCAGAGAAGTGTGCGCGCGACGTCATCCTGAGCAGCCCACCGAGCGGCAAAGGTGCCAGCTTGGTGATTCGATACAAGCTGCCGCGATGAGTTGTAACAGCATGACCGTCACACCCATTTGCCGCCTGCTGATCGCCAACCGCGGCGAGATCGCCCGGCGGGTGATGCGCACCGCGCATCAGATGGGCATTTCCACCGCCGCGGTGTATGCCGATGGCGATCGGGACGCGCCGTTCGTGCGCGAAGCGGACACGGCTATCGCGTTGCAGGGCGCGACCTCGGCGGAAACCTATCTGAACGTGGAGAAGGTGCTCGCCGCCTGCCGGCGCGTGGAGGCGGACGCGGTGCATCCGGGCTACGGCTTCCTCTCCGAGAACGCGGGCTTTGCGCGTGCGGTTGCCGAAGCCGGGATGCGCTGGGTGGGGCCGTCGCATGAGGCCATCGAGCAGATGGGCGATAAGCTCGCCGCCAAGCGCGTGATCGTCGAAGCCGAGGTGCCCACGCTGCCGGCCATCGAACTCAAAGCCGGGGAGGACTTCCAAGCCGCGGCCAAGGAAATCGGCTACCCCGTGCTGGTGAAGGCGTCCGCCGGCGGCGGTGGGCGCGGCATGAGGGTGGTGGAATCGCCGGACGAACTGGACGCCGCCATCACCGGCGCTCGGCGCGAAGCCGGTGCCGCGTTCGGCGACGACACGCTGTTCCTGGAGCGCTGGGTGACGTCCGCCCGGCATGTGGAGATTCAGATTCTCGGCGACTTGCACGGCAACGTCGTACATCTGTTCGAGCGCGAATGTTCCATCCAACGCCGCCACCAGAAGATCATCGAGGAAGCGCCTTCGCCGGCGGTGAACCCGGCGCTGCGGGAACGCATGGGCGCGGCCGCGGTTTCCGCCGCCAAACGCATGGGCTACGCCAGCGCCGGCACGGTGGAGTTCCTGCTCGACGGCGAGGACTTCTGGTTCTTGGAAGTGAACACTCGCTTGCAAGTGGAGCACCCCGTCACCGAGGAAATCACCGGCCTGGACTTGGTGCGCGAACAGCTGCGCATCGCCGAAGGGGAGCAACTGGGCTACGGCCAAGGCGACCTCGCCATCAACGGCCACGCCATCGAAGCGCGCCTTTACGCCGAAGACCCGGCGCGCGGCTTCCTGCCTTCGCCGGGCACCATCGACGTATGGCGTCCGGCCTCCGGCGACATCGCCCGCTTCGATTCCGGGGTGGAATCCGGCAGCAGCGTCTCCGTGGAGTTCGACCCGATGATCGCCAAGGTGATCGCCCACGCCCCCACCCGGCGCGAGGCGGCGGCGAAACTCGCCCGCGCTCTGGAGCAAACGGCGCTGCACGGCCTGCGCCACAACCGGGACTTCCTCGTTGCCACCCTGCGCGAGCCGGCGTTCCTCGCCGGCGACACCACCACGGACTTCATCGAGCGCGTCAACCCCCCGCGCACCCGCCCGTTGGAGGGCGACCGTTTGGCGGACGCCGTCGTCGCCGCGGTGGTCGCCGGGCAAGCCGTGCGCCGCGCCAACGCCCGGGTTCTGGCCGACATTCGCAGCGGCTGGCGCAACTCCTCCATGCCGCCGGAGCGCGCGACGTTCCAACACGGCGATGCGGAAGTAGCGGTGGAGTACCGCTCCGCACGCGACGGCACCTTCGTCGTCAACGTGGCCGAGGAAGCGCCCCGCACGGTGGCGGTGTTCGCTGCCAACGGCACCGGCGTGGACATCGCCATCAACGGCCGCCGCGTCCAGTTCGACATCGCCCAACAGCGCGACCGCTGGTTCGTGCATGGCGTCAACGTGGACGTGCAACTCATCGAACTCCCCCGCCTGCCGCCGCCCGCCGCCTTGGAAATCAAAGGCGGCCTCACCGCCCCGATGCCCGGCAACGTCCTCGCCACGCACGTCAAGGCCGGCGACGAGGTGCGCGAAGGCCAGCTGCTCCTGGTGCTGGAAGCCATGAAGATGCAACACCGCATCACCGCCCCGTTCGACGGCTCGGTGAAGGAATTGCCCGTGCGCGAAGGCGATCAGGTGGAAAACGGCGCCCTGCTGGTGCTTATTGAGGAAGCTGGAGAAGGGCAAGACGCGGAGTAACCCTGCGAGCGGGCACCCGCGGACACCCAAGCGGCGCGAGCGGGCAGCCCACAGCACGCCGCGCCAACAATCCGACACGGAGGACGCAACATGGCGGCGCTAGAAGCCACTCTCTACGACATCAAAGCCGGCGCGGCTTGGATCACCCTCAACCGCCCGCAGAACCGCAACGCGCTCTCGGCGGTGTTGGTGAGCGAGCTTTACGACCACCTGCTTGCCGCCAACGAAGACCCCGCCGCCCGCGCCATCGTCATCACCGGCACCGACCCGGCCTTCTGCGCTGGCGCGGACTTGAAGAGCCCGCCCGGCGCTTCCATCGAAGGCCGCCGCGCCGTGCCCTACCCGCAGGTGCTCACCACCATCATGGAAAGCCCCAAGCCCGTCATCGCCGCGGTGAACGGCGCGGCCTTCGCCGGCGGTTTGGGCTTGGTGGGCGCTTCGGACATCGTGATAACGGCGGACGCGGTGCAGTTCAGCTTCAGCGAAGTGCGCATCGGCGTGATTCCGGCGGTGATCTCCGTGGTCTGCATCCCCAAACTCGGCACCCACCACGCCATGCGCCTGTTCGTCACCGGCGCCCGCTTCACCGGCGCCGAAGCCGTGGAGATGGGCTTCGCCCACCGCGCCGTACCCCGCGCCGAGCTTGAAGCCGCAGTGTGCGAGGAGCTAGACATGATCCGCCGCGGCGGCCCCAACGCCGTTGTGGAGTGCAAGAAACTCGTGCGGCGTGTGCCCCAGCTCTCCATCGCCGACGGCTTCAAGGAAACCGCTGAGTGGAGCGGCCGCATGTTCCGCAGCGAAGAAGCCGCTGAGGGCATGGCTGCGTTCCGCGAAAAGCGGGACGCCAAGTGGGTGGCCGACGGGGGCTGATCCAACCGCACCACTATCGCACCTGCCCCGCCAAAGCCCGCCCGCTTTTTGTTGCCGCAAGGTCTCGCAAGGGTGTAAAGTGGGCACCAACGCGAGCGTGCCGCGTTGCGGTTGGTCAACGCGGCCCGCTCTACGGCAGACCACACCAAGGGGCAATGTAAATGGCAAGTTCCCGCTTCCGCCGATGGGTGCCGGCGCGGCTGTCGCCGGGGGCGCTCTTGGCGCTGCTGACCGTCTTGGCGGTGTGCTTGGCGAGCCCGCCGGCGTGGGCGTCGGGCTCGATAGGGCCCGGCAGCGTGCGCGCCGGCAAGAGCACGGCGCGGGCGGACTACGCGCGCGGCAAGTCCATCGTGTACAAGGAACTGGTGTGCCGTAGCTGCCCGATCAAGAAGCGCGCGTTCAACCGCTCCCGGGCGCAGGCGCTGATGGAGCGGCTGGACGTGGCCATCGCCGAGGGCGTGCGCAAAGCCGGCGACGAAAACGTGCGGCTGCTGTGCAGTCAAGGCGTGCGCGACGAAGCCGCCTGCAAGGAAAAGCTCAAAGTGGTACGCTACTACCTCAAGCGACGGTACCGCTTGTAAGTGCCGCGGTCTCGTTGGGGAACGGGGGGAATTGCTATGGAAGGTGGTCAACGCCGGCATCCGGTTTCGCGCGGGGGGTTCTCCTGCGCCTTTCCCAGAATTCGCACCTTCGTCGTCTCGGCGGTGTTCGGCGCGATGTGGCCCGCGGCCGCTTTCGCCGACGGGTCGGCGTGGCTGAACGAGCCCGGCAGCGGCTTCGCCAGTCTCTCGGTGGTCAGCCAAGTGGCCGACGAGTACTTCCGCGGCAAAGTCAAGCGCTCCACCCCGCGCGGCGAGGATCTTGCCCAGAACACCGTTTGGTTGAGCGCCAACTACGCCTTCACGGACTCCCTGTCGCTGGACGCGCAAGTGGGTTGGGCGCGCAGCGAGTTCATCGTCGGCCCGATGATCCCCACGCCGATGGAGAACTTCAGCGGCATCGTGGACACCACCATCGGCCTGACCTGGCGCGTCAACGACGAGTTGGCGAGCGATTTCCCCAGCGTCGCCGTGCGCGCCGGCGCGATCATCGCCGGCAACTACGACACCGGCTACATCAACTCCCTGGGCGATGGCGGCGACGGCTACGAGCTCTCGTTGATCGTCGGCGAGTTCGTGAGCAACCGCGTGGGTCTTTCCGCCGAGTTCGGCTACCGCGGCCGGGATTCGGGGATACCGAACGAGACGTTCACCAACCTGACCGGCGTTTGGCTGCTGGGCGAAAAGCTCTCGCTGGGCTTGGATTACAAGATCGTGAACGCCGAATCCGGCCTCGACATCGGCGGCGAGGGTTTCGATCCCACGCGGTTTCCCGAAGTGCAGGAGGACAGCGAGCTGGTCGCCGGCCGCCTCTACTACAACGCCTCGGAGCGCCTCAGCTTCGCCGTGTTTCACGCCGCCGTGGTGAACGGACGCAACGCTCCCGCCTCGGCGGTGTACGGCGCGACGATCAGCTACTCGTTCAGCGCCTTCTAACTCGCTTGAGGCGGCGTTGCGCGTTGGCGCGGCGTCGCTATGCCTTGCGCCTCGGGCGCGGCCGATCGGCCCTATGGATTAGGGGGAGGAATTGCGAATCGAAGATTGGAAGTCCGTTGGATCCCTGGCGCCGCTGGTGCGCGAACTGCGGCAGCTGGGTTTGGAATCGAACATCGTGGACTTGGAGGTGTGCGGCTACACCGTGGTGCCGCCGGAGAAAGCGGCCAGCGCCTCCTTCTGCCGCGACGTGCGCGAAGCCGTGGAGCGCACCATGCTGCGGCGCTACGGGGCGGACGGCCTGGACGCCGAGCGTTGGGCGAACGTCAACGACATCCAGCGCTTCATGCTCTGGGAAGACCAGATTTTCGAGCAGCTCACCTACAACCCGGCCGGCTTGGGCCTCGCCCAATACCTCCTCGGCACGGACTGCGTGTTGAGCCTTTGCGCCGCGTGGGTGAAAGGCCCGGGCGAGGTGCGTACCGGCATCCACGCCGACTACCTCGACCCCGCGCTGGTGGCGCAGCCGGAGCAGATGAACAACTGCAACATGCACTACATGCTCACCGACTACACCAAGGACGATGGCGCCATCTCCTTCGTGCCGGGCAGCCACAAGTGGCGGCGGCAGGTGATGCCCTCGGATGCGAAATACTGGGCGGATCGCGCCGTGGCGGTGGAGGCGCCGGCGGGTTCGATGGTGATCTGGGGCAACCACACCTGGCACGGCTCCTATCCGAAGAAGACGCCCGGCCTGCGCATGACTTTGCAATGCGAATACATGCGCCGCCGCCGGCAACCGGAGGAGGCGTATCGGGAAACGGTCACGCAGGAGGCGCTGGATCGCAATCCGGTGCGGTTCGCCGGCCTGATGGACGTGTACAGCCTGTTTCCTTTCGGCAAGAACGATTGGGACTTGGCGCGCGTGGGCAAGGCCGAACCGGGCGCCAAAAGCGGCCAGACCATCGAGCAGTACCGCAGCCTGTTCGACACCGAACCAGCGGCCGGCCGCACCACCCTGCGCCCGCGCTACGACTACCTGCACCACGACGGCCGGATGACGTCCGAGCGCAACGGCCGCCGCGCCGAACAAGCGAAAAAGCAACGCGACGGCGATCAGGCGGCAGAAGCCGAGACGCGCCAGCAGGAAGCGCAGGCGGAAGCGTCATGAGCACCGCAACCGCCGCGGCCGAGGAAGCGCCCGAACGCATCGTCGTCGACGGCCTCGACATCACCGCCCGCGTCGCCGAAATCGAACGCCAAGGCTACACCATCGTCGAGGATTTCCTCCCCGCCCAGGAAGTCGCCCGCATCCGCCACGCCTTCGACACCGAGGTGCCCATCACCGAGATGCGCGCCATCGGCACCAAGACCGGGCAGACCTGGCGGGCGCACAACCTGCTCGCCAAAACCCGCGCCGTGGATCACCTGTTCCTGGACCCGCGCATCCGCGCCCTGGTCGAAGGCGTGCTCGGCCCGCGCACCCAAGTGAACGTCACCACGCTGTTCAACGTGCTGCCGGGCGAAACCCGCCAATTCCTCCACCAGGACGATGGCCTGTGGCCGATTCCGCGCCCGCACCCGCACTTCGTGTGCAACGCCCTCATCGCCTTGGACGACCAAGACGTGGAAAACGGCGCCACGCACATCGTCCCCTGCAGCCACAAGTGGCACGACCGGCGCGTGGATCAAAAGGTGGAAACGCTGCAGGTGGAGATGCGCGCCGGCACGATGCTGATGTGGGAAGGCGGCCTGTGGCACGGCGGCGGCGCCAACGTCTCCAAAGACCGCGAGCGCATGGGCTTCTTCATGAGCCACAACGTGGCGTACCTGCGCCCGCAGGAGATCCAGCTGGTCTCCGTGCCCCGCGAAGTGGCCCGCCAACTGCCGGAGGGTCTGCTGCGACTACTCGGCTACCACCGCTTCGGCCTCGGCGTCGACGGCCGCGACCCCATCGACGTCCTGCACGACGGCGACGTGGTCAATCCCACCGCCAAACTGGCCGCCGAGTGGCGCAACGGAGCAGCGCCGGCGCAGGAAAGCGTAGCTGCAACGGCCATGTCGGCGGATTCCAAGCGTTGAGTCCCAACGCGACGCGCACCCCGCCGAAAAATAACGCTCGCAACGCAGGCCAATAGCGCGTATGGTGCGGGCACTGCCGCGGCACAAGAGCGGCGCAACGCAATCGGAAGCACGTGCGAATCTACGTTGGAAATCTGCCCTACGCGACGGGCTCGCAGGAACTGTCGGAGCTGTTCTCGCAATATGGCCATGTGGCGCAAGCCAATGTCATCATGGATCGCGAGAACGGGCGCTCCAAGGGCTTTGGCTTTGTCGACATGCCGAACTCGGACGAGGGAAGCACTGCGATCGAGGAGCTCAACTCGTCGCGGCTGAGCGGCCGTACGCTGCGCGTGAGCCAAGCGCACCCGCGCGAACGCGACTAGGCGACCAAGCCCTTGGCGCACGCCGCCGAGGGCTTTCCCTGCCGGGAGCTGCCCGCTACCTCACGCGAACCGCGCGCGGTTGATGCGCGTGTATAGATCCATGCAGTGCAGGGATTCCGCCTCGTCGTACTGCGGGCACGAGCGCAGGCCCGCGGCTAGGCAGCGATGCACCGCTTCGGCTTGGTAGAGGAAGCCGTGCTGGTTGGGGTAGGCCGTTGGCAAGCCCACCGTGCCCGGTAGCGGGTAATCGACATACTCGACGGGCGCCGGCCGGTTGCGCGTGCGATAGCGCGACGGGGCGCCGTCCGGCGGCGACCGGTGGATGCTCAAGGCGGTGGGGCAGTGGCCGGGCTGGTGCAACGTGATGCGCCCTTGGGTGCCGACGATCTCCGTCACCTCGGCCAGTTCGCTTGGAAAGGACGGAAAGGTGAAGACCGCGCGCTTTTCTGCGCTTCCTCCGCCGCCTTCGCCCCCATCGCCCCCGTACTCCACGATGGCCGCGCCGCCGCGCCGCCCGCTGGCCAGCACCTTGGTGGCCACCGCGTCCGCGCCGAACGCCAGCGGCGCGGCTTGGATGGTGTAGATGGGGTCGAAGAAGTCCGACTGCACCAGCACCGGCTCGCCTATCGCGCCGGCTTCGATGGCGGCGCGGGCGTGTTCCACGGCGGGGAAGAACCGCGTCCACATGGCGTCCTGCAGCATCACCCCGGCGGCTTTGGCGGCGTCGTGCATGGCGCGGGCGTCGTCGACGTTCTCGGCGAGGGCCTTCTCGCACAGCACATGTTTGCCGGCTTCGATGGCGAGCAGGGTGTGCTCCTTGTGCAGGCGGGTGATGGTGCCCACGTACACGATGTCCACGTCCTCCGCCGCCACCAACTCGCGGTAGCTGCCGTAGGCGCGGGAGATGTCCAGCCGCGTGGCGAACGCCTGCGCCCGGTCGAGGTCGCGCGCCGCCACCGCGGTGATCTTGGCGCCCGGGCACTGGTGCAAGCACCCCACCCACTGCGCGGAGATGGCGCCCGCGCCGAGGATGCCCCAGCGCAGCGGGAAGGCGACGTCGTCCGCCTTCGTGTGGCCTTGGCGGATGTCCAACGGGGTGGCGGGGGGCGTGGTTTGGCTGGCGTCGGTCACGGCGTGTTTGCCTTCGCAGTTGCGGTGTGTGGATTCTACGCTGATCTGCTTCGGGGGCTTTGCCCCGGGACCCCCTTGGGATGACGGTGTGCTTGTCGTGGCTGGTTGGGCCTTGAAGCGCGTGTTGCCAGATGTGACGCCCCTTTTGGCGAGTTCGGCGGCGGATTCGAGCGTTGACCGCCAAGCCAGTTCGGCACACCCCAGCGAAGTGGTATAACGGCGCGGTACCCATCGCATCGAGGAGCACCCATGAGGAACTTGCACAAGTTCGCGGTCGTCGCGCTGGCCTTGGGCGGCGCGTTAGCCAGCCACGCGGCCGAGACCGCGCAAGCGGCCATCGTCAACGTCGAGGGCGAGAAGATCGGCGACGCGGTGTTCGAGCAAGCCCCGTCCGGGGTCATCGTGCATGTGCGCGTCACGGGCTTGCCGCCTGGGGCGAAAGGCGTTCACTTGCACAGCGTCGGCGCCTGCGCGCCGGACTTCTCCGCCGCCAAAGGGCACATCAATCCCGAAGGCCGCCGCCACGGGTTGCGGGGCGAGATGCCGGACAACGGCGATCTGCCGAATTTGCACATCGCCGCGGACGGCACCGCCACGGCGGAGTTCTTTCACCAGCGCATTCGCGTATCGGCTGCGGAAGGCGACCCGCTGCCGCCCCTGCTCGACGAGGACGGCTCGGCCATCGTCATTCACGCCGCCCCGGACGATCACGAAACGCAACCCATCGGCGGCGCCGGCGGGCGCATCGGCTGCGGCGTCATCGAAGCGGCGGAAGCGCAGTAGCCTTCGCCCTTGCGGCGATTGGCCGAGGAACATAGGTGAACTACCCGGCGCTGGATCCGGTCGCGCTGCAGCTCGGCCCGCTGTCGCTGCGCTGGTACGGCCTGATGTACCTGTTCGGCTTCGCCGCGTTCGTGCTGCTCGGCGCTTGGCGGGCGCGGCGCAAGGCCGCGGACTGGTCGCTGGAGCAAGTGTGGGACCTGTTGTTCTACGGCGTGTTCGGGGTGGTTGTCGGCGGGCGCGTGGGGTACGCGCTGTTCTACGGCAGCGACACGTTCCTGCGCGACCCGCTGTGGCTGCTGCGGCTTTGGGAAGGCGGCATGTCCTTTCACGGCGGCTTGCTGGGCGTGCTGGTGGCGACGGCGTTGTACGCGCGC
Source organism: Candidatus Azotimanducaceae bacterium (assembly GCA_965243095.1). Lineage (GTDB taxonomy): Bacteria > Pseudomonadota > Gammaproteobacteria > Pseudomonadales > Azotimanducaceae > VXYL01. The sequence continues at coordinate 4,752,469 of OZ251530.1, read as the reverse complement.
AAGACCCGGCGCAGCTTCCTCGCGGTGACGGACTTCGTCGCGCCGCTGGTGCCGCTGGGGCTGGGGCTTGGGCGGCTGGGCAACTTCATCAACGCCGAACTGCCCGGGCGGGTGACCGAGCTCGCCGTTGGCTTCCACTTTCCCTGCTCGGCGCTGCGGGGGTTGAGCGTCTCCTGCTACGGGCAATACGAGGCCGTCGCCCGGCACGCGTCCAGCTTGTACCAAGCCGGCACGGAAGGCTTGGTGTTGTTCGCGCTGTTGTGGTGGTACGCGGCCAAGCGGCGGGCCGTGGGCGAGGTTTCGGGTTTGTTTCTGTTGGGCTACGGGGCGTTGCGTTTCACCACCGAGTTCGCCCGGCAGCCGGACGCGGATCTGGGTTTCGTGGCGTTCGGGTGGTTGACGATGGGGCAAACCCTGTCGCTGCCGATGGTGTTGGCGGGCGGCGCGGTGCTTGGTTCCACGGCGCTGCGCGAACGGTTGGCGCGATTTCCCGGCCGTCCAACCGCGGCCGATCCTTCGCCACCCGGAGACGGTTCTTGACGCAGCGCTTGGCGCTCATTTGGGCGATGAGCCGCAACCGCGTCATCGGCCGGAACGGACGCTTGCCGTGGCATCTGCCGGACGAGATGGCGCACTTCCGGCGCACCACCCGGGGCAAGCCCGTGATCATGGGGCGCAAGACTTTCGAGAGCGCGGGGGGGCCGCTGCCCGGGCGCTTGAACATCGTGTTGTCGAGGGGCGGATTCGCCGCGGCCGGCGTGCGCGTCGCGCCGGATCTCCAAGCCGCGCTCGCCATCGCCGCGGAAGATCCGGCGGACGAGTGCTTCGTCACCGGCGGCGCGGAACCCTACGCGCTGGCGCTGCCGCTGGCCGACCGCCTCTACGCCACCACCGTGGAGACGGAACTGGAAGGCGACACGCTCTTTCCCTGCTTCCCGTTGGAGCGGTGGCGCTTGGTGGGGGAGGAATCCCACCCCACCGACAAGCGCCACCCCTACGCCTACACCGTAAGAACCTACGACCGGCGGTGACGCGCCCGCGGGTTTCGGTGCGAAGCCGGGAGGGCAGGCGTTCCCTGCTTGCGGGCGAGACGCCGGCGCTCCCAGGGGCCCCTACTCCGTCAGCTTGTTGGCGAAATCTCCGGCGCGGAATACGGACACCTTCGCCATGTCGATGTGCCTGTTCAGCGCGGCGTGGATCTCCTCCGGCGTCAGCTTCGCGATGGCCTCCTCCCGCGCCGCCACGAACGCCATCGTGCGGTCGAAGAACAGGTTGCTGGAAAGCTGCGCGGCCACTTGGCTGTCGTTGGCGCGGCTGTTCTGGGCGCTGTCCAAGAATCCGCGCTTGGCCGCCGCCACCTCTTCCGCCGTGAACCCGGATTCCAACGCCCGCACCATCTCCTCCTTGAAGGCGGCAACCACCTTGTTCGCGTTCTCCGGCGCGAATATGGCGTAGAAGGTGAACTGCGCGGTGTCGTCGATGGGATGCGCGGAAAGGCCCGAGCCGACGCCGTAGGAGAGGCCATCCTTCTGGCGGATGCGCGTGGCCAGGCGCGAGTTGAGGAAGCCGCCGCCGAGCATGAAGTTGCCCAAGGCCAAGGCCGGGAAGTCGGCATGGTCGTCGCGCATTGGGAAGGATTGCGTGGCGAACGTGATGGCGTTGGCTTTGTCCGGGGTTTCGATGTCCACCGTCGCCGGCAGCGCGGCCACGAAAGCCCGGCCTACGCGGGCGTACTGCTCCGGCGCGTCCCACCCGCCCAGCACTTCTTCGAGCACGGGCAGAATCTCGTCCGGGTCGAAATCCCCGACGACGGCGACGGTGCCGCCTTCGGCGCCGTGGAACGCGGCGTGGAAAGCGCGCGCCTCCTCCACCGTCACCGCGGTTTCGCGTTCGATCTGTTCATCCAGCGTGGGCACGTAGAACACGTGGTCTTTGCCGTAGCGCGCGTTGCGGTGCCGCTCGCGGGCGTTCACCACCAGCGCCTGCGGCTCCGAGCGTTGCGCCTCCAAACCGGCCAGACGCTCCTCGCGCAAGAGCTCGAATTCGTCGGCGTCGAACGCCGGTTCGCGCAGTATTTCGCCGAACAGGCGCAACGCCGCCGGCAGGTTCTCGCGCACCGTGAACGCGCTGCCGGAGACGGTCAACGAGCCGCCGCCGATGCCGCCGCGGATTTTCAGCCGGTCCATCTCGTCGAACACCTCTTGCCGCGAGCGCTTCTTGGTGCCGCGCATCAGCATGTCGCCGGCGTAGGACGCCGCGACGCTCTTGCCGGCGAGGGCTTCCTCCGTGCCGTGGCGGAAGGTGGCGCTCAAGCTCACCGCCGCGCCGCGGTTGGCCTTCGGCAGCAGCGCCACCTCCACCCCGTTGCTCAGCGTCACCTTGCGCGTGCGGCTTTCGATGTTGGCCGGCGTGGGATCAAACGCTTCGCCCTGCGCCACGGCTTCGCGGCCGCGGTAGTCGGCCACCAAGGCGGCGACGTCCGGCGGCGGCGGAATCTCGGCGCGCGGCGGCGTTTCCTCTTCCGGGTAGAAGTAGCCCAGCGTGCGGTTGGATTCGATGAGGTAGGCGTTGGCGACCGCGAGCACGTCTTCCGGCGTCACCTTCTCGACGCGGTCGCGGTGCAGGAACAGCAAACGCCAATCGCCCATCGAGGCCCATTCGCTGAGCTGCAGGGCGATGGATTGCGGATTGTTGAACGCCAGCTCGAAACTGGCGGCGAACTCGGTTTTGGCGCGGTTCACCTCCTCCGCGGTCGGCGGCGCATCCGCCAAACCGTGCAGCGTCGACAACACCGCCGCCTCGGCCGCCGCCAACGGGTCCTCCTTGCGCACCTCGGTGCTCACCAGCATCACGCCCGGTTCGCCCAGCTGCAGCGTGAACACGGACGCGGACGCCGCCAAGCCCGGTTCCACCACGTTCTGGTAGAGGCGGCCCGCCGGTTCCGTGTTCAGCAGGTGCGCCAGCACCTCCACCGCGGCGTACTGCTCGTGCGAGCCGGCGGGCATGTGGTAGGCGACCATCGCCAACTGCGTATCGCCCACGCGCCGCAAGGTGACGGAGCGTTCGCCGTCCTGCGCGGGTTCGGCGGTGTAGGTGGGGAACAGCGTGTTGGCGCCGGTGCGCTCGGGACGCGGAATGGCGCCGAAGGTCTCTTCGATCATGGCCACGGCGCCCTCGGGATCGAAGCGGCCGGCCACCACCAGCACGGCGTTGTCCGGCTGATAGTACTTCTCGTAGAAACCGCGCAGGCGCTCGATGGGCACGTTCTCGATGTCCGAGCGTGCGCCGATGGTGGTGTTGCCGTAGTTGTGCCACAGATAGGCGGCGGACATCACCCGATCGACCAGCACGCTGGTCGGGCTGTTCTCGCCGCTCTCCCACTCGTTGCGCACCACGGTCATCTCCGAGGCGAGGTCCTCGGCGGCGATGAACGAGTTGACCATGCGGTCGGATTCCAATTCCAACGCCCAGCGCAGATTGTCCTCGTTGGCGGGGAAGGTCTCGTAGTAGTTGGTGCGGTCGAACCAGGTCGTGCCGTTGGCGAAGGCGCCGCGTTCGGAGAGCTCGTCGTCGATGTTGGGATGGTTCGTGGAGCCCTTGAAGACCAGGTGCTCCAACAGATGCGCCATCCCCGTTTCGCCGTAGCCCTCGTGCCGCGAGCCCACCAGATAGGTGATGTTCACGGTGATCTGCTGCTTGCTCTGGTCCGGAAAGAGCAACACCCGCAGGCCGTTCGGCAAGCGGTACTCGGTGATGCCCTCCACGGACGCCACCAGCTCGGCCTTGCTGGCCGCGGGGTCGATGGCGGTGGCGGCAACGGGCGCCGCCGGCGCGGGCGCCGGGGTGGAGGCGATGGTGCAGGCGCCCAGCGCGCCCAGCAACGCGACGGTGATCAACGCCGCCAAGGTTCGGTTCGAGTTCATTTGCTCGTGGTCCGTTTCTGCCGAAGATTCGCATAGTGTAGGGCAGAACGCTTGCGCGAACCTTACGCGGCCGGAACTTGGCGGATGGCCGGCCAGCGACGCGCCGCCGACCGCGCATGGGCGTACAATACGCCGCATGAACATCTTCAAGCGCCTTGCCGAGAAGCCGTGGCTGGAGGACTCGTCGAACGTGGCGCAGCTGCGCACCGCCTCCTACGCCGCCTCGAATCAGAAGGTGGCGCTGGTGTGCTTCCTCGCCATCGTCGGCGTGCTGTTCTTCCTGTTCTTCGCCGCCTACCACATGCGCCTCGATCCGGTGGAGTTGGCCGGGCAGGAGTCCGACTGGGTGGCGATGCCGGAGCCGCCGCTGTTGTGGTTCAACACGCTGGTGCTGATTTTGGCCAGCATCGCCTACGAGTATTCGCGGCGGCTGGCCAACCGCGGCGAAACGGGCAGGGCCGGCGCGGGGTTCCTTGTCGCCGGCGCCGCCACCGTCGCTTTCCTAGTGCTGCAACTGCTGGTGTGGAACGATTTGGTGGCGCGCGGCTACTACGCCCACGCCAACCCCGCCAACGCGTTCTTCTACGTGATCACGGCGGTGCATGGCGCACACCTGCTCGGCGGTTTGGTCGCTTGGGCGCGGGCGGCGCGGCGCTTGGCGCAAGCCGAGGTCGATAAGGCGCGGCTCGCCCACAGCGTGGAGCTGTGCGCCATGTATTGGCACTTCCTGCTGCTGGTCTGGCTGGGGATGCTGGCGCTCTTCGCCAACACCTGAACGGCAACGCGGCGGGCGCCGTGTTAGAGCTGCAACTGGCGGTAAAGGGCCTGCGCGACGCGGATGGCGCCTCGGCGTTGGAACGGTCGCTGGCGCTTGCGCCCGGAGTGCGCCAAGCCACCGCAGATGCGGCCTCTGGCCGGCTGGCGGTGGCGGTGGACGAGCGCGAAGCACACGCGCTGGCGCTGGCCGACGCCGTGGCGGAGGCTGGTTTCGAGGTGGAAACCGAGCAGCGCATGTTCCCGGTGGAAGGCATGCACTGCGCCAACTGCGCCACGCTGGTGGAAAGGACGCTCGCGTCCGCCCCGGGCGTGCTGGGCGCGGATGTGAACCTGGCGCTGGAGAAAGCCACCGTAACCGCCTTCTCCGGCTCGCTCGCGCCGGAGTCGCTGGCCGAGCGGCTGGATGGCGCGGGCTATGTTTTGCGCTTGCCGCCACCTTCGGATTCAACGCCGGAACAACGCACCGCACAAGCGCAACAACGGCTGGATGCCGAACGCCGCCTGGTCGCGATCTCCGCCGTGTTGACGTTGCCGATGGTGATCGGCATGGCCTTCCAAACCTTCGGCTACGAAGAGCTGCACCTGATGCCGGCCGCCGAGGTGCTGCTGGCCACGCCCATCCAGTTCCTCATCGGCGCCCGCTTCTACCGCGCCGCTTGGCAAGCGCTGCGCGCCCGCGCCGCCAACATGGACGTGCTGGTGGTGCTGGGCACGACAGCGGCGTATTTCTACAGCTGGTATCTGCTCTTGGTGTTGGGCGAGGCGGCCGATGGCGAGCTGTATTTCGAGGCGTCCGCGGTGATCATCACCTTGGTGTTGGTCGGCAAACACATGGAATCCCGCGCCAAGCGGGCGACGACGGACGCCATCCGCAAGCTCATGGCGCTGCGCCCGCCGCAAGCGCGGCTGCGGCGCAACGGCGGCGAAGTGGAAGTGCCGGTGGCGCAGGTCACCGTGGGCGATGTGGCCCTCGTGCGCCCGGGCGAGCGTGTGCCGGTGGACGGGGAGGTGATCGAGGGCGCGAGCGAAGTGGACGAATCGCTGCTCACCGGCGAAGTGCTGCCGGTGCCGAAGCGCGTGGGCGATCGGGTGACCGGCGGCAGCGTCAACACCGTGGGGCATCTGCACGTGTACGCCAGCGCGGTGGGGGAGGACAGCACGCTGGCCCGCATCGCGCGCTTGGTGGAACAAGCGCAAAGCGGCAAGGCGCGGGTGCAGCGCTTGGTGGATCGCGTGAGCGGTTTGTTCGTGCCAGTGGTCATCGCCATCGCGCTCGGCACCCTTGCGGCGTGGCTGCTGGCCACCGGCAACTTCGAGGCGGCGTTGATCGCGTCCGTTTCGGTGCTGGTGATCGCCTGCCCCTGCGCATTGGGCTTGGCCACGCCCACGGCGATCATGACCGGCACCGGCGCGGCGGCGAGAGCCGGCATTTTAGTCCGCGACGTAGACACCTTGGAGCGGGCACCGCGCATCACCACGGTGGTGTTCGACAAGACCGGCACGCTCACTGCCGGGCGGCCGCAGGTCACCGCGGTGTTGCCGGTGGGCGACGGGCGGATTGCCCCTGACGAAGCCGACCTGCTCCGCGTTGCCGCCAGCGTGCAGCAGGTGAGCGAACATCCGCTTGCCCGGGCCGTGCTTGCGGCGGCAAAAGCCCGCGACATCGAACTTTCGCCGGTCCAGGATTTCCGCAACCATGTGGGCTTGGGCGTAAGCGGCCGGGTGGATGGCGAAGATGTTCGGGTCGGCAACGCGGCGTTCGTTCCCGAGGCCGCTGCCGCAACTTGCGACATTGGCGAACAAACCGTTTCCTGGGTGGCCGTTGGCGAAACCCTGTGCGGTGCCCTGACGTTCGCCGACGCGCCGCGTGCCGGCGCGCGCGAGGCGGTCAAGCGGCTACGGACGATGGACATTCGCGTGGTCGTGCTCTCCGGCGATGCGCCGGAGGCGGTGCGCCGCTTCGCCGACGAGCTCGGCATCGACGACGCCCGCGGCGGGGTGCGTCCCCAAGACAAAGCCGCCGTGGTGCGCGAACTCGCCGACGTCGGCGAGCGCGTGGCGATGGTTGGCGACGGCGTGAACGACGCCCCGGCGCTGGCCGCCGCCGATGTGGGCATCGCCATCGGCGGCGGCACGGACCTCGCCATGGAAACCGCCGGCGTCACGCTCATGCGCCCGCAGCCGGCGTTGGTGGCTGGCACGTTGACAGCCGCCCGCGTCACCTTCCGCAAGATCAAGCAGAATCTGTTCTGGGCGTTCTTCTACAACGTGCTCGGCTTGCCGATGGCCGCTTTGGGCTACTTGAGCCCGGCCTTGGCCGGCGCCGCGATGGCGTTCTCCAGCGTCTGCGTGGTCGGCAACTCGCTGCTGCTGCGCCGGTGGAAGCCGGCGGAGGCAGGTTGATGTGATCCGCCCAACCGTCTGCTGGCTGGTGTTCTTGCTCGCCGCGCCCGCGGTGCCGGCGGATTCCAGCGAACCGCAATCGTCGAAGCCCAAAGTGATTTTCGAAACCGACTTCACGTTGGACGTGGACGACGTGGGCGCGTTGGCGGTGTTGCACGCGCTGGCCGATCGCGGCGAAGCGGACCTCCTGGCGGTGAGCTACAACGAGGCGCAACGCCACGCCGCGGCCGCCATCCGCGCCGTGAACGCCTGGTACGGCCGCGCCGACCTTCCCATCGGCGTCTTCCAAGGCCCGCTCGACGACCCGGACGACGAACACTCCCGCTACATCGACCCACTGGCGCAGATGGGGCCCGAAGCTGCCCACGCGGCGGTGGATTCCTCCCTCAACATCTATCGGCAAACGCTGCGCGCCCAGCCCGACAGCTCGGTGACCATCGCGAGCGTCGGGTTTCTCAACAACCTGCACGACTTGCTGCGCAGCGAGCGCGAACTGGTGCGTACGAAAGTGAAGGAACTCGTGCTGATGGGCGGCGTCCGCAACGACGGCTTCAACTTCGTGCGCCACGACCTGACCGCGCAGACGCAATACGTGCTCACCCACTGGCCAACGCCCATCGTCGTCAGCCAAGAAGGCGGCGACATCCACACCGGCGCGCGGTTGAGCGACACCCCAACGGAGAACCCGGTGCGCGAAGCGTATCGGCTGTGGTGGCGCGGCGAGGTGAAAGATCGCTCTAGCTGGGATCAGGTGGCGGTGCTGTACGCCGTGCGCGGCGTCGGCGACTATTTCGAGGCGGTGGCCACCGGCCAAGGGCGGCTGCGCAACGGCTTCACTTGGGATATGCGGCCGGATTGGCGCACCTATCTGCGGCTGCGCATGGACAAACGCGAGCTGGCAGCCGTTATCGACGCACTCATGGTGGCCAAACCGGCCTCGCACCGTCCCTAAGCGGGTACCCAGACCTCCGTTCCCGGTCTTGTCGCCCAACGCCTAGTTGCGTTACAGTGCGGCGCGTTCGAGGTCGGCTCCCGGAGAGGCCTTGGGGGCGGGTGCGCGGCATGTCGTGGCGGTGCGTCGCCTGCGGGAAAGTCGCGCCACTTAGCCACTTGAGGAACCGTTTTGGACGCCTACACCTTGCCAATTGCGCTCGTCTGCGGGGCGCTCGCGCTCATCTATGGAATCGTCGCCGGCCGCTCGGTGCTGGCGGCGCCGGCCGGCAGCGAACGAATGCGCGAGATCGCCGGCGCCATTCAGGAAGGCGCGGCCGCGTATCTGAACCGGCAATACAGCACCATCGGCATCGTCGGCGTGGTGGTGGCCATCGTGCTCTGGCTGACGCTGGGGCTGTGGGTCGCCGGCGGCTTCGTCATCGGCGCGGCGCTCTCCGGGGCGGCCGGCTACATCGGCATGCACGTTTCGGTGCGCGCCAACGTGCGCACCACGCAAGCGGCCACCACCGGCCTCAAACCCGCCTTGAACATCGCCTTCCGCGCCGGCGCCATCACCGGCATGTTGGTGGTGGGCTTGGGCTTGCTTGGCGTCGCCGGCTACTACGGCGTGCTCGGCGCCGCCGGCGTGGAGCAGCGCACGCTCATCGAGGCGCTGGTGGCGCTTTCCTTCGGCGGCTCGCTGATCTCCATTTTCGCCCGCTTGGGCGGCGGCATCTTCACCAAGGGCGCGGACGTGGGCGCAGACCTGGTGGGCAAGATCGAAGCCGGCATTCCCGAAGACGATCCGCGCAACGCCGCGGTGATCGCCGACAACGTGGGCGACAACGTGGGCGACTGCGCCGGCATGGCGGCGGACCTGTTCGAGACCTACGCGGTGACGCTGGTGGCCACCATGCTCCTGGCGACCATCCAGTTCAGCACCGACCCCACCGCCGGCATGGAGATGCCGCTGCTCATCGGCGGCGCCTGCATTCTGGCCTCCATCCTGGGCACCTTCGGCGTGCGCTTGGGCGGCAGCGGCAACATCATGGGCGCGCTATATAAGGGCTTCATCGCCACCGCCGTCATCGCCGCGGTGCTCATCTACTTCGTCACCCAGGCGTTGTTCGGGGAGGAAGCCCTGCCGTACTTCGGCTGCGCACTTGTCGGCTTGGCGGTGACGGGCCTGCTGGTGTGGGTGACCGAGTACTACACCTCCACGGAGTACCGGCCGGTGCGTTCGGTGGCGCGTTCCTCGGAAACCGGCCACGCCACCAACGTCATCCAAGGCTTGGCGGTTTCCATGGAAGCCACCGCCGTTCCGGCCATCATCGTGGCGTTGGGCATTGCGGTGGCCTATCAATTCGCCGGCATCTACGGCATCAGCGTGGCGGCGACGACGATGCTGGCTTTGGCCGGCATGGTGGTGGCGCTGGACGCCTACGGCCCGGTGACGGACAACGCCGGCGGCATCGCCGAAATGGCGGATTTGGACGAGGACGTGCGCAAAACCACGGACGCCCTGGACGCGGTGGGCAACACCACCAAGGCGGTGACGAAGGGCTACGCCATCGGCTCCGCCGGCCTCGCCGCGCTGGTGTTGTTCGCCGCCTACATCGAGGACTTGGAGCACTACTTCCCCAACCTCGGCGACATCAGCTTCGAGCTTTCCAACCCTTACGTGGTGGTGGGCTTGCTCGTCGGCGGCATGCTGCCGTACCTGTTCGGCGCCTTGGGAATGCAGGCCGTGGGCCGCGCCGGCGGCGCCGTGGTGGAGGAAGTGCGCCGCCAGTTCCGCGAGATGCCGGGCATCATGGACGGCACCACCCGCCCGGACTACAGCCGCGCCGTGGATTTGCTCACCCGCTCGGCCATCCGCGAGATGATCGTGCCCTCGATGCTGCCGGTGTTCGCGCCGATCGTGGTGTATTTCCTCGTCCTCATCCAGGGCCAGAAGGAAGCGCTGATCACCGTCGGCGCGATGCTCCTCGGCACCATCGTCACCGGCTTGTTCGTCGCCATCTCCATGACCGCCGGCGGCGGCGCTTGGGACAACGCCAAGAAGTACATCGAAGACGGCAACCACGGCGGCAAAGGCTCCGAAGCGCACATGGCCGCGGTAACCGGCGACACCGTGGGCGACCCCTACAAGGACACCGCCGGCCCAGCGGTGAACCCGATGATCAAAATCATCAACATCGTGGCGCTGTTGCTGCTGGCGGCGATCGGGGGGTAGGACTAACCCTCGTGACCAGCCGCTCTGCAACCACCCGGCAGGTCTATCGCCACGGAGTACTGGCGTTGCCGCTTGTCGCTGCCGTGTTCTCCACGACGGCCTTCGCCCGCGAGAACCGCGTGGCCGGAGCGCCGGGGCCTGCGGCCGAACCTCCACCCGCGAAGGAGGCGCCGGCGCGTGTGCGGCTTGGCGCGGACGATGCCGGGCTGCGCATCGAGTTGCCGCCGGCGTCAGCGCGGGAGAAGAATGCCGCAGTCCCTCCGGAGCAGGGTGTGGGGCCCTTGCGGATCGGCTTTCACCGCGACGTGCCGAAGGCGTACCAAGGCGATGTTCTGCCACGCTTGGAATGGACGACGATGGGCGATGGCACTTCGGCCGCGGTGCTGCTCGTGTCGTCGCCGCAAGCCGCTTCCATTCGCATCTCTGTGCGCGCGGATCTGCCGCCCGGCGGTACATTGCGGTTCTTCCATCCCGCTGGCGACGAACGCAACGTGTTGATCGATCCGGTGGTGACAGCGGAGGAATTGCGCCTCACGGCGGATGTTCCCGCGGCGCCGCAGTCGAGCGGGGCGTCGCAATCGGCCGACGCCGCGAAACAACCCGATGTGCTCTGGTCGCCCTCGGTGACGGGAGATGCCATCGGCGTCGAGATCACGCTGCCTTCGGGCGTGGCGCGGGAGCGTGCTTGGTTGCGGGTGGAGAAAATCGCGCATCGATATGCCGATGCCAACATCCCGCGCAACACCGCCGAGTGCGCCGGCCACATCGACGTGCAGTGCCGCACGAGCGAGTTCCCCGCCGGGCTCGAAAACGCGGTGGCGCGGATCGAATACGAGGATGAAAGAGGCACGGCGCTGTGTACGGGCCAGCTATTGAACGACAGCGATGCGGACAGTTTCGTTCCCTATTTCCTCACCGCGAACCATTGCGTGGCCACCGCGGCCGTGGCGCACACCTTGCAGGCGACGTGGTTTTACCAACTCGAAAACTGCGATTCGGACGCCACCGATCTGCGCATCGCAACCACTTTCGGCGGCGCGGACTTGCTCGCCACCTCTGCGCGCGACGACGCGACGCTGCTGCGCCTGCGGCGGCGCGTGCCGCCCAACGTCTTCTACGCGGGTTGGGCCGCCAGACACGGCAGAAGCGACGAGGCGGTGGTGGGCATTCACCATCCCGCAGGAGACGTGAAGAAGTACGCGGCCGGGAACATCACCGCGATAACGGATTCCCAAGGTATTGAGGACGCCATACAACTCACTTGGAGCGAAGGCGTCACGGAAGGCGGCAGCAGCGGTTCCGGTTTGTTTCGCGACGGCTATCTCATCGGTACGCTCAGCCACGGGGACGAGTGCGGCAGCCCCATCTACTTCGACTTCTACGGTTCCTTCGCGTCTTTCTTTCCACGAGTCTGTGCTTTCTTGGATCCGCGCGGGAGTTGCGGCGACGGTCATCAGGACGTGCCGGAGACCGCCGCGACGATGGCGGCGACCGATGAACGCGCCGCGGCCGTGGACGAAGCGGGCGACGTGGACTACTGGCGATTGGACATTCCTTCGGCGGGTTCCCTCACCGTGGAGACGATCGGCGATACGGACACCGTGGGGGCGCTGGAGAACGCCGACGGCCGCGAGCTGGCGACGGACGACAACAGCGGCGCGGGGAACAATTTCCGCATCCGGCGCTTCGTGGAAGCAGGTGTGCATTTCGTTCGTGTGCGCGGCGCCGGCGACGCCATTGGGGAATACACGCTGCGCACCGAACATTCGCCTCTGCTTACCGCGGATCTCCCGAATCTGCCGCTGAACGAACCCCTCGCCGCCAACATCAGCGAGCCGGGGGAAGTGGACTTCTATCGCTTCACGCTGGCGGACGCGGGCTTCGTGGTGTTGCGCACCGGCGGTGTCCTGGACACGGTCGGCGTCTTGCGCGACGCCGCGGGCAAAAAACTTGCCACTGATGACGACAGTGGCCCAGGGACGAACTTTCGCATCAACCGGCTCCTGCCGGCGGGCGTCTACACCGTCCAGGTGACAGGATTTGGGAACCGTGTCGGTTTCTACGTTTTGGACGCCGCATACACGGCGCTGGCAGACTTGCCGGCGATCGCGGAAGACGGCAGCGCAGGCGAAATTGGCGAGTCGCACGAGTGGGACTACTGGCGCGTTGACGCTCCTTCGTTTGGCATCTACGCGATTGAGACAACCGGCGAGACCGACACCGTAGGCGCGTTGCACGATCCCACTGGCGAGCGTGTTGCCCGATCCGACGACGACGGCGAGGGGTTGAACTTTCGCATCGACCGGCTCCTGAACAGCGGCGCCTACTTTGTGCGCGTGGGCGCGATCGGGGCGGGGACGGGCGAGTACACCATTTCCGTGTACCACGAAGCCATCGCCGAGGACCAGATTCTCGATGTCGGCCCGGACGGCGGCGGCGCGGGAACCATCGCCACAGGAGCGCAAGTGGACGTCTGGCGTTTCGTCACCACCACCGCCGGCTTCGTCTACGTCGAGACAAGCGGCGACACGGACACGTTCGGCTCGGTGGAGGACGGCGCCGGTCGGGCGCAAACCGGCAGTAGCGGCGGCGTCGGCTACAACTTTTTCGTCGGCAACCTGCTGCAGCCCGGCACACACTACGTTCGCGTGAGCGGTGAACACGGCGCCACTGGCGACTACAGGCTGCATGTGCATCACGAAGGGGCCGATGGCGCGAACACGCCAGAGACCGCTTCGGTTCTGGCCTTTGACACAGTGATGCCGGCGAGCATTGCCCCGATCGGCGACATCGATTATTGGCGCATTGAAGTGCCAACCCCGGGCACGGTAATGGCCGAAACGGAAAGTGCCATCGATACAGTGGGCGCGCTTGAGGACAGCGTGGGCCGCACGCTGGTCGTGAACGATGACGGCGGCCAGGCGCAGAACTTTCGCTTTGAGTTGCCGGTGACGCCGGGCATCTACTACGTTCGCGTGCGCGGATTCGGTTCCGCGCAGGGCGCGTACAAGCTGCGCGTTGCGCACGCGCCGGATGCGCCTTCGATTCCGTTGTTCTTGGCGGCGTCGCCAAACCGCCAAGGCTTCGCCCGCTTGGTGAACCGATCGGATCGCGCCGGCGCGGTGGACGTGTACGCCGTGGACGACGCCGGGTCCCGCTTCGGCCCGGTGACGCTCTCCTTCGCACCCGGCCAAACGCGGCATTTCAACTCCGACGATTTGCAGGACGGCAACGCGAACAAAGGCATTCCCACCGGCATCGGCCGTGGCGTAGGCGATTGGCGTTTGCAACTCGAAACCGATTTGGACGTCAACGCGCTGGGCTTTGTCCGCACCCGGCGCGGCTTCCTCACGAACATGCACGACTTGGTGGCGCCGGCCGTGGCCCCCGCAAGAGAGTTCGGCACACGCTTCGTGGTGCCCATCTTCAATCCGGGGAGCAATCGCAACCAGGTGAGCAAATTGCGCCTCGTCAACCCGGGCGACGAGGAAGTCGCCGTGACCATCGCGGCGTTCGACGACCGCGGGAACGAAGCGCCCGAAGGAGAAGTTCGGCTGGAACTGGCCGCCGGCGCCGCGCGAACGCTCAGCGCCGAAGAGCTGGAGGAAGGCGGCGAAGGTCTGCTGGGCACCCTAGGCGACGGCGCCGGAAAGTGGATGCTGACCATTGGCGCGAGCCACCCCATCCGCGTGATGAACTTGCTGGAAAGCCCGGGCGAAGACGCTGGCGCGGACACCGCGGAAGACGCCGGCAACTTGACCAATCTCTCCAGCGCCGGCATCGGCACGGGCGCACGGCGTTGCTCTTCTAGGAATTGCGAGGTGCCGCTCTTCATGGCCGCGGACGATCCCGTGCGCCAAGGGTTCGTGCGACTTGGCAACTATTCGGCGCGCGCCGGCACGGTTTCCGTTCTCGCCATCGACGACGCCGGCGAGCGGTTCGGCCCGATCACCATTTCCTTGGCCGCCGGCCAAGTGGTGCATTTCAACTCCAACGACTTGGAAAACGGCAACGCCGATAAAGGACTTTCCGCCGGTGTCGGCAACGGCCAAGGACATTGGCGCTTGGAAGTGGAGACGGACTTGGATCTCTTGGGCCCGCTGACGTATGTGCGAACCACCGACGGCTTCCTCACCAGCATGCACGATGTGGTGCGTCCCCGCGGCGACCAGTCCCTGCGCCACGTCGTGCCCATCTTCAATCCGGCGAGCAACGCCAACCAAGTGAGCCAACTGCGCCTGATCAACCCAACCGACAGCCCCGCGCAAGTCGTCGTCTCCGCCATCGACGACGCCGGCAACCCGGCCCCGGAAGGCGACGTGACGTTGGTTCTACCGCCCGGTCACGCCAAGCTAATCACCGCGTCGGATCTGGAAAACGGCCAAAGCGACCTAATCGGCAGGCTCGGCGACGGAACCGGCAAATGGCGACTGCTCGTAACCGCCGATCGACCCGTGCGCGTGATGAACCTCCTGCAAAGCCGCACCGGCAACCTGACCAACCTCTCCTCATCGCCACAAGGCTGAAGCCACCGCAACGCACCTAGGTCCGGGTCTGCCGGATGTCCGCGACCTCCCCTGGGAGCGCGGGCGTCTCGCCCGCACAAGGTGAACACCCGCGAAGGAAAATGCGGGCGAGACGCCCGCGCTCCCGGGACGTGCGGAGCAGATGCCACCAAATGTCGCACACCCGCCAAAGCCCCGCTGCTTCAGCAAACCGCCATCGGTCAATACTCTTGGCTGATGGCCAGTGCCTTGGCGATGGCGAACGGCGCCCCGGTGAGCGACGCCGCGAGCATGGCGGCCAGCAACCAGACCGCGAAATCGCCCGAGGCATCGGTGCTCGAAGCGGCGCTGACGCCGAAGATCAACACCGGCAGTTGCAGCGGCGCCACCAGCACGGCGAGCAGCACGCCGCCGCGGCTGACGCCCACGGTGAGCGCCGCGCCAACCGCGCCGAGCAGGGCGAGGATCGGCGTGCCGAGGAGCAGCGACACAAGCAAAGCGGGTGTTTCAGCCGGAGAGCCAAGCAGCACCAGCGCCGCCAGCGGGCTCAGCAGCACCACCGGCAAGCCGCAGATCAACCAGTGCGCGAGCAGCTTGCCGAGCAGCAGCGGCAGCAGCGGGCGCGCGTGAACCAACATCAGCTCCAACGTGCCGTCCTCGTGGTCGCGCGCGAACAGGCCGTCCGCCGCCAGCACGTTGGCGAACAGCGCCAACACCCAGACCGCGCCGTGGCCCACTTCGCGCTCGCCGCCCAACTGCGTGCCGACGCCGAACAACACCGCGCAGAGGGCGAAGAACACCAGCGGATTGGCCGCCTCGGCCGGGCCGCGCGCCGCCAGCAGCAGGTCGCGCCGCAGTTGCGCCCAGAACATTCTCATGCGCCGAGCCGCACTGTGCGCTGTGGCGAAGAAACCGCAGCGTTCGGGGAG
The DNA here is from genome assembly GCA_965243095.1 of Candidatus Azotimanducaceae bacterium. Lineage (GTDB taxonomy): Bacteria > Pseudomonadota > Gammaproteobacteria > Pseudomonadales > Azotimanducaceae > VXYL01. The sequence goes on along the minus strand of OZ251530.1, from coordinate 4,736,763 downwards.
GCACCCAACGGCAGCGGCCGATGCGTGGCGCAAACGATAGCGCCGCCGGCGGCGCGATGCTCCGCGATCATAGCGCCGAGTAGCTGTTCGCCGGCCGCATCGAGCGCAGTCAGCGGTTCGTCCAGCAGCCAGACTCTCCCGGCCCCTCCCGCCAACCGCGCCAAAGCCGCCCGCCGAAGCTGCCCGGCGGAAAGCGCCCCGCACATGTCGTGCCGGGCGCCGCGCAAGTCCACGCGCCGCAACGCGTCGTCAATGCCCGAACCGGGCGGCGCGTCGCCCCGCAGCCGCGCCAGCCAACGTAGATTCTCCACCGGCGTCAGGCGCTCGCACACGCCGGACTTGTGCCCCACATAGTCGATGGCGCAACGCCGCCGCACGCGGCCGCGCCGGGGCGCGAGCAAGCCGGCCAAGCAGCGCAGGAGAGTGCTCTTGCCGCTGCCGTTCGGCCCGCGCACTTCGATGAGGTCGCCCGGCGCGGCGGCGAGCCGCAGTTCCTCGAACAACACGCGCTCGGCCACGGCGCAGGAAAGCCCCTCGGCGGCGAGTAGCGGCGTTTGCACCGTGGGGGGGGTCGCGGCCTAAAGGGAAGTGCCGGGCTGGGCCCTCAACAACGCGGCTACGAGGCGCCGCCGGCCGAGACGAGCAGGAACTCCAGCAGCGCCTTCTGCGAATGGAGCCGGTTGCCGGCCTCCGTCCACACCGCGGAACGCGGATCCTCCAGCAGATCGTGGCTGATCTCCTCGCCGCGATGCGCCGGCAGGCAATGCATGAACAAGGCTTCCGGCGCCGCCAAGTCCAAGAGCTTGCGCGTTACCTGGTAGCCGTCGAAGGCGGCGCGGCGATCCGCTTGCTGCGCTTCATGGCCCATGGACGCCCACACGTCCGTAACCACCAGATCGGCGCCGTGCAACGCTGCCTCGGGCGATTCCGCCACATGAGCATCGTTGCAGGCTGCCAGCAAATCGGCATCCGGCGGATGGTCGGCCGGCGTCGCCACGCGCAGTTGGAAGCCGAACAGCGAGGCGGCTTGAATGTAGCTGTTGCACATGTTGTGGCCGTCGCCGACGAACGCCACCTGCGCGCCGGCGATGGGCCCGCGCCGCTCTTGATAGGTCTGCACGTCCGCGAGCAATTGGCAGGGGTGGAAGCGGCCGGTCATGCCGTTCACCACCGGCACCGAAGCGGCGGCCGCGAAGCGTTCCACCTGCTCGTGCTCCAAGGTGCGGATCATCACCGCGTCCACCATTTCCGAGAACACCCGCGCCGTGTCCTCCACCGGCTCGCCGCGGCTGAGTTGCGAATCCTCCGGGCTGACGAACAACGCATCGCCGCCCAGCTGCGCCATGCCCACCTCGAAGGCGACGCGGGTGCGGGTGGAGTTGAGGGCGAAGATCATCGCCAGCGTCTTCCCCACGAGGGGCTGGTAGCGCTGCCCTTTGCGGTGCATCTCCTTGAGCACCGCGGCGCGCTCCACCAACTCGGCGAGTTCCTCCGGCGTGAAGTCGGCAAGCGTGAGGAAGTGGCGGATGGCCATGATTGCTAGCCGATGCCTTCCACCAAGCGCACCACCTCGTCCACCACCGTGGCCGCTTCGTCGTCGCTCATGGTGAGCGGCGGCAGCAGGCGGATGACGGTGTCCGTGGCGACGTTGATGAGCAAGCCGCGCTCCAGCGCCTCGCCAACCAGCTGGCCGCACGGCTCGGTGAGTTCGATGGCCACCATCAAGCCTTTGGCGCGGATTTCGCGCACGCGGTTGTTGCCGCGCAGCCGTTCCTGGAACCGCGCCAGCATCCACGCGCCGAGTTCGCCGGCGCGCTCGATGAGGCCGCCGTCGGTCAATTCGTCGATAACGGCGTTGGCGGCGGCGCAGGAGAGGAAGTTGCCGCCGAAGGTGGAGCCGTGCGTGCCGGCCACCAGCATCTTGGCGGCTTCCCCGCGCGCCAGACACGCGCCGATGGGCACGCCGTTGCCCAAACCCTTGGCGGTGGTCACCACGTCCGGCGCGACGTTCTCGTGTTGGAAGGCGAAATAGCGCCCGGTGCGCCCGTTGCCGGTTTGCACTTCGTCCACCATCATGAGCCAAGCGTGGCGATCGCAAACGTCGCGCAAGCTCCGCAAGTAGCCCGGCGCGGGAATGCGCACCCCGCCTTCGCCCAGCACCGGCTCGACCAGAATCGCCACCACTTTCTTGTTGTTCGCCGCGATGTGCGCGACGGCGTCCACGTCGTCGTAGGGCGCCCGCACGAATCCCGCCAACAGCGGCTCGAACCCGGCTTGCACCTTGCGGTTGCCGGTGGCGGTGAGCGTCGCCATCGTGCGCCCGTGGAAGCTGCCGTCCACCACCACCACTTCCGGCGTTTCGACCTTGCGCCCGTGCCCGTACAAGCGGGCGATCTTGATAGCCGCCTCGTTCGCCTCCGCGCCGGAGTTGCAGAAGAACACGTTGTCCATGCCGCCCAGCGCGCAAAGCCGCTCGGCCAAGCGCTCCTGCCCGGGGATGCGGTAAAGGTTGGAAGTGTGCAGCAACGTCGCCGCCTGCGTAGCGATGGCCTCGGCCACCCGCGGATGGGCGTGCCCAAGGCCGCACACCGCGAGGCCGGTGAGCGCGTCCAGATAGCGGCGACCGGCGTCGTCGTACAGATAGCTGCCTTCGCCGCGCACGAAGGACACCGGCATGCGCCCATAGGTGGGCATCACCGCATCTGGAATCGGCGGCGTATCGGCTGCCATCGCACCTCCCCTTCGCATCTCAAGCGACCTGTCGTGGCTTACCGCCGCAACGGAATCCGCTCGCAACAAAAGACGACGGGCAGCGAACGGCTGCCCGACGAAGCCAAACTGTAGCGAAGCGAGAAGCCGATTTCAACATCGCGGGACGGCTTGAGCGTGCGGCATTTGGCGGCACCTGCTCGGCACGTCCTAGGAGCGCGGGCGTCTCGCCCGCACTTTCGTTCACGGTGTCACCTTTGTGCGGGCGAGACGCCCGCGCTCCCAGGGCCGTCGCGGCCATTCGGTACGGAGGCGGCAGCTTCGATCCCCGCGAAGGGCCGTTCAGTCCGCTTGCACGGCTTCCGCGTGCGCCAGTTTCCAACCGTGGTACACCAGCGCCAGGCCGCGGTAGCGGATGTGCGGGCGGCGTTGGCGAAGCGGTTCGTCGGCCAGGTAGCGGCGCAGCTGCGCGGTCGCCTCGCCCGCCAGCACGTCCACTTGGGCGTCGCTCGCGCTCGGCTTCAGCCACTTGAGCTCCAGCAGGTAGCCGTTCGGGGCGTCCGGGTGCGCCGCCGCGTTCGGCTCCAGCCAGATGTCCGCGTAGCCGCCGCCGAGTTCCCGCTCCGAGTGGAACAGGTAGTAGTTGGTCGCCGCCAAGTACGCCGCCAGGAAGGCGTGGATCGCCTTCTCGCCGGCCAGGTGGTCGCGAATGCCGGTGTGCCGCTCCACCGCCTCGGCCAGATGCTCGAACACCGGACGCCAGGCGCCGCGGTAGGCCATCTCGTGGACGAGGTTGGCGAAGCGGTAGATGTCCACCGACAGCACGCCGGCTTCCTTGTAGGCGTCGCGCAGGATGCCGTAGTTGAGGCGCTTCACCGTCTGGTTGGGAATGCCGAGGCGCGGCCGGCCCTCCACCGCGCCGCGGATGCTGAGCAGCCCGAAGCAGTGCAGCAGCGACAGGAAGTTCTCCCGCTCGCCGAGTTCCCGCAGCGGGAAGCCGTCGCGCAGGTCGCACTCGGCGCCCTCGTCCTCGATCACCTGCCGCAGCAGGTCGAAGTTGCCGTTCAACTCGACGGCGCCGCGCCGCGCGCGCTCCTTCTCCGCCTGTGTTCGGCTGACGATCAACAGGTGGCGCAGCTTGCCGTAGTCCACCCGCACGTTGCGGTCGATCAGCTGCCGCGGGGGATGGCCAAGCGCGATGGAGAGCTGCAGGTAGTAGAGCGCCATGTCCGTGTTGTAGACGTCCCGCTCGGCATCCTCCGAAAAGCGGTAGCCGTTGTACCACGCGCGCATCGTGGCAAGCGCGTCGTCGACCTCCTCCCGGAACGCGCCGGCCTTGCGGTACGTCTCCAGCATGGCGCGCGCCTCGCCCTCGGTGAAGCCCAGCATCTCGTTGAACTCCGGCAGCAGGCTGATGTTGGTGGCGATGTTGAAGCCGCTGGTCACGTCGTCCATGGTCACCGGCGAGACGCCGGTGACGAACAGCCGCTCGATGCCGCCGGCCTCGGCGGTGCCGGCCTTCAGGGTGCCGAAGAAGTTGCGGTAGAAGCCGCCGCCGTGGGTGAAGGAGTGGTACGCCTCGGCGCCCTGCTCGGAGAGGATGGTGTTGGCGAAGTTGTCGTACTCGTCGATCAGCACGTACAGCGGAATGCGGTGGTCGCGGACGTGCTGGAACAGCGCGACCAGCTTGTCGTTTATGGCACTCTCGGCGAGAATGCGTCGCTCGGCCGCGTCGTCGAACAGATCGCGGTTGCGCCGCAGCAGGCCTTCCACTTGGATTCGGCAGTAGGCGTTGAAGCTCTTCTCCAAGTTTGGCAGCGCCTGGTTGTGCGCGGAGAAGTCGAAGTACAGCACCAGGTAGCGGCTGCGGTTGGCGGTGGGGTTGGCGCCGATGTCCGTGCCGGCGAACACCGCCTCGAAGTCGTCCGCGACGTTGCGGTTGTAGTAGGCGTCCAGCATGGTCAGCCACAGCGTCTTGCCGAACCGCCGCGGGCGCACGAAGAACGCAAAGCGCACCTTCTCCAGCGCGCGCACAAAGCGCGTCTTGTCCACGTAGTAGAACCCATCGCACCGCACGGTGGGGAAGTGCCCCAGCCCGTAGGGAATCGGGGGGTGGGAATCCGACATCGCCTCGCTGCCATCCTTTAGTACTGCTGGCGCCAGCATACACCCAGCCGCGTGTCCTTCGCCTTGCATCTTGGCTGGCTTGTACCGCATTGCGTCCCATAACGCCCTCACCCCTGCCATTGCCATTGGCGGAAAACGGCGATCGAGGCATAGGCTGTTTGTGTTGTCGGTGCCGGCATTCTTGGGTTTGTGTACGTTAACTTATTGATTTATTTGATTTTTTGTCTACTTTAGTCCAGATCGTGCGGCGCACCTTAGAAAAATGGCGATAGGTATTGACAGTTGCCGCGTCTGGGGGTTTAATCCTGTCCCGTTCGGCGGGACTTGGGGGTTCCGTCGGCGCCACAGGATCCACCATGATTGAGGAACTTGACATGGAACCCAACGCCGCACCGAACTCGCACGCCGCTCCGCGCCTGCTGTTCTCCCTGCTTGGCTTGGCCGTTGGCCTTTGCATCGCCACCTACGCGCCGCCGGTGTACGCGCAAGACTCGGTCGATCCGACCGGGTGCGCGGACGACGCCGTGGTCCACGACGACGGCGACGACATGAACGGCTCGGACGAAGACTCCGTGGCCGTTGGCTGCGGCGCCGCCGTGCAACAGTCCGAGGACACGAGCGCCACCGACACGATGAAGCAGCCGCTGTTCACGCTGGACGCAGGCAACGACGGCGATGTGGACGAGTACTTGGTGCAGGTCAACTGCGACGACTCCGATGTCGGCGTTTGCGCCGGCAGAATGGGCAATCAGCTCGTGGAAATCAGCAAGACGCTGCACGACCGGCTGCAGACCGTCGGCGACGATGTGATGGAGGCGGACGGTGCGCGCACCGCCGGCCCGCTGACCGAAGACGAAATGGCGGATCTCACGGCAGCGCTGATGGACGGCGACAACGTGCGGCCCCTCGCCGATGTCGCGGTCGGCCTGAACCGATTGACCGCCACCGGCGACGACATCATGCGCGCCGAGTCCATGTCGACCAACGAGGTGATGGGCGGCGTCGCGGTAGGCAGCGGCGCCATGGTCAAGGCGGACGGCGGCATAGCTATCGGCGATGGCGCCAACGTCGGCAGCGACATGACCACCACCGTCGAACTAACGATGGATGGCATGGGTGTGCTGGTGGTCGGCTATGAGGAAAGCGAAAGCGGCGGCGGCGGCGACAACGGCATCGCCATCGGCAACGGCGCATCCGCCATGGGCGAAGGCAGCATCGCCATCGGCAACGGCGCCATGGCGATGGAAGATGGCCAAGTCATGATTGGCGGGCACGACATCGGCATGATGGCGGATGACGTTGCCGCGAACATGGCTGGCGTTGCCGCGAACAAGACTGGCATGGAGGCGAACGCGGCGGGCGTTGCCGCGAACGCGGCCGACATCGCTACGGCCGAGAGGAGGTTGAACGCGCATGACGCGCAGCTCGCGAACCACGACGCCCGCTTGATGGCGCACGGCGAGACGTTGGAAGATCACAACGAGCGGCTCATCGACCACGGCCAGAAGATCAGCGAGAACCGCGGCATGATCAACAACAACACCAGCATGATCGGCAACAACGCCTCGCGCATCAACGAGAACCGCGGCATGATCAACACGAACAGCGGCAAGATCGACAACAACGCGGAGCGCATCGACGAGAACCGCGGCATGATCAACAGCAACACCAGCATGATCGGCAACAACGCGGGGCGCATCAACGAGAACCGCGGCATGATCAACGCGAACATGCAAATGCTCGGCACGCATGCCACCATGATCGGCAACAACAAGACGCGCTTGGACAACCACGCCACGGTGTTGATGAATCATGACGGGCGGCTGATGGCACACGCGGCAACGCTCGCAGAGCACGACGGCCGGCTGGACGCCCATGATCAAGTGCTCGCGGGCCACGCCGCCGGCATCAACAACAACGCGATGGAAATCCAGATGCTGGACGAGCGCGTGAGCCAAGTCGCGGCAGCGTCCGCGGCGTTGAGCGCGGTGCCCAATGCGCCGGACATGGACGAGCAGTTCTTCGTTGGCGTTGGCGTGGGCAGCCACGGCGGCGAATCCAGCGTGGCGGCGGGCGTCTCCGGTCGCCTCGGCGCCAACAAGAACATCGTTGTGAACGCGGGTATCGCCAACAGCGGCAGCGGCACCAGCGTTCGCGCGGGTGTTGGCTGGTCGTTCTAGCGACCCCGGCAACATCGCCCAACAAGGGCTGGAGGGTGTCACCGCCTTCCAGCCCTTTTTGTTTGCCCAAGAAACACCGTCTGGCATTGATCCGTAGAAGCCGTGGCCGCCGATCCGTGGGGCGCGATCGCTAGCGCCGGCAGGCAACCCGAACAAGACGCCGTGCGGGCGCGGCTTGGCGAGCTTTCCCTCAGCCCGGCGCGGCGCGGACGCATCTCGGAACGCGCTCGCCGCTTGGTCGCCGGATGTCGTCGGCGGGCGTCCGAGCGCTCCATCCTCGACCTCTTTCTACAGGAGTTCGGCCTCTCCAACGAAGAAGGCGTGGCGTTGCTGTGCATCAGCGAGGCGCTGTTGCGGATACCGGACGACGCCACCGCGGAAGCGCTCATCGCCGAGAAGCTCGCCAGCGGCAACTGGGCCTCGCATTTGGGCCGCTCGGAGTCCGTGTTCCTAAATGCTTCCACTTGGGCGCTGATGCTCACCGGCGGCGTCATCGGCTTGGGCGAGGACGTCACCGGCGATGTGCGCGGCTGGATCGCCCGTCTGGCCGGGCGGCTGGGCGAATCGGCGGCGCGGGCGGCGATGGCGGCCGCGGTGCGCATCCTCGCCAGCGAATTCGTGCGCGGTCGCACCATTGAGGAGGCGTTGCAGCGAAGCGCCGGCGAACCCGCGTCCTACGACATGCTCGGCGAAGGCGCCCGCACCTTTGAAGACGCCGCGCACTACGCGGACGCCTATCGCCACGCCATAAGCGCCGTCGCGGCGGCCAACCGCGGCGCGCCGGCGGCGTCCGGTGTCTCCATCAAGCTCTCGGCGCTGCATCCGCGCTACGAGCCGCTGCAACGCCGGCGCGTTCTCGACGAGCTTGGCGGCACGTTGCTGTCCCTCGCCCAAGAAGCCGCCGCCGCGGATGTGCCGTTGACCATCGACGCCGAGGAAGCCGAGCGGTTGGAGTTGTCCCTTGCCTTGTTCGAGCGATTGGCGAACGCGCCGGAGCTTCGCTCGTGGCCCGGACTCGGCTTGGCCGTGCAGGCGTATTCGCCGCGCGCGGTGGCGGTGATCGACTGGCTGGAGAGCTTGGGGCGTCCGCTGGTGGTGCGCTTGGTAAAGGGCGCGTACTGGGACACCGAGATCAAACGGGCGCAAGTGGAGGGACTGGCGGGCTATCCGGTGTACACGCGCAAGGCGTTCACCGATGTCGCCTACCTCGCCTGCGCCGCACGGCTGCTGCGGGCGGGCAATCTGCGTCCGCAATTCGCCACGCACAACGCCCACACCGTGGCCGCGGTGTTGGAGTTGGCCGAAGAAGGTACGGGGAAAGCGAAATCCGGCGCGGGATTCGAGTTCCAACGTCTGCACGGCATGGGCGAGCTGCTTTACGACGAGCTGCGCCGGCAGGGCGAGGTCGGCGCGCCGGGGCGTCCGCTGGTGCGCGTGTACGCGCCCGTCGGGGCGCACAAGGACTTGCTGGCGTATCTGGTTCGACGCCTCTTGGAGAACGGCGCCAACAGCTCCTTCGTCAACCGCTTCCTGGACGACGCGGTGCCTTTGGCGGAGGTGGTGCGGGATCCGATAGCCCAGGCGTTGGCGAGCGATGGCGCGCCGCATCCGCACATTCCCCTGCCGGCGGATTTGTTCGCGCCCGAGCGGCGCAACTCCGCCGGCGTGGACATCGGCGACCGCGCGGCGGTCAACGCCTTGGTGGCGGCGGCAAGCCAAGACGAAACGCCGCTCATCCGGGATCAGGATGCGTGTGTGGATACCTTGGTGACCACAGCGCGAGCCGCGTTTTCGGTATGGGAGGGAACCCCCGCGCAAGATCGCCGCGCGGTCTTGGCCCGCATGGCGGATCGGATCGAAGGGAATCTCCCGCGCTTCGTGGCATTGCTCGCCAGAGAAGCCGGCAAGACGCTGGGCGACGCCGTGGCGGAAGTGCGCGAGGCGGCGGACTTCTGCCGCTACTACGGTGCCGAGTGTGAGCGCTTGTTCGCCGCCCCCTCGCCGCTGCCCGGCCCCACCGGCGAATTGAACACGCTCTGTCTGCGCGGGCGTGGCGTGTTCGCCTGCATCTCGCCGTGGAACTTCCCGCTGGCGATCTTCACCGGCCAAATCGCCGCCGCGTTGGCCGCCGGCAACGCGGTCGTCGCCGCCCCAGCGCCGCAAACGCCAACCATCGCTGCCACGGTGGTCGAACTGATGCGCGCGAGCGGCGTGCCGCCGGAAGCCGTGGGCCTCGCCTTCGGCGGCCCGGCGGCGGGCGCGGCTTTGGTCGCTCACGCGGCCATTGCCGGAGTCGCCTTCACCGGTTCCAGCGCCACCGCGAAACGCATCGAACGCGCTTTAGCAGCCAAGGACGGTGCCATCGTTCCGTTCATCGCCGAGACCGGCGGCCAGAACGCGATGATCGTCGATTCCACGGCGCTGCTCGAACAGGTCGTGGACGACGTGGTGGCGTCCGCGTTTCGCTCCGCCGGTCAACGCTGCTCGGCGCTGCGCGTCCTGTATGTGCAGGAGGAGATAGCCGACCAGCTATTGCGGATGTTGCAGGGCGCAATGCGCGCTTTGGTCGTTGGCGATCCGGCCGACCCGGCAACGGACGTGGGCCCGGTCATTGACGAAGCCGCGCACCAGCGCTTGGCCAGCCACATCGACGCCGTGCGAGCGAATGTCCGCTACCAATGCCGGCTGCCCGAAGCGCTGGCACCGGGCGGCTGGCGCTTCTGCCCGCCGACGTTGATCGAAGTCGATTCGATAGCGCAGCTCGACGCCGAGCACTTCGGCCCCATCCTCCATTTCGCCCGCTTCCAAGCCGCCGAGCTTCCCACCGCGCTGGCGGAGATCCAGAACGCCGGCTACGGGCTGACGCTCGGCATCCACTCCCGCATGCAGCGCCGCGCCGAGGACGTGATGGCCGTCGTCAAGGCCGGCAACACCTATGTCAACCGCGACATCGTGGGCGCGGTGGTGGGGGTGCAGCCGTTCGGCGGCGAGGGGCTCTCCGGCACGGGCCCTAAAGCCGGCGGCCCGCACTATTTGGCGCGGTTCGCGGTGGAACGCTGCGTCACTTGGAACACCGCGGCCACCGGCGGCAACGCCGAGCTGTTGCGTTTGCGGGAGTGAAGCGGGCGGCGTCGGTGCCGACCCCAGAGCAGGCGTTCCGCCTGCATGCGGGCGAGACGCCCGCGCTCCCAGGGGGGTTACGGTTCGGGCTTGGCGTGTGCCCGCGGATGCGCCGAGTCGTACACCTTGGCGAGGTGTTGGAAATCCAAGTGCGTGTAGATTTGCGTGGTGGAGAGGTTGGCGTGGCCGAGCAACTCCTGCACGGCGCGCAAGTCGCCGCTCGACTCCAGAAGGTGGCTGGCGAAGCTGTGCCGCAGCATGTGCGGATGTACGCCGTCGTTGCCGGAGGTGAGCGTGGCGAGGCGCTTCAGCCGTAGTTGCACGCTGCGCGCCGAGATGCGCTGGTCGCCGCGTCCGGTGAACAGCGGCGCTTCGCCGCGCGCGCCGGGACGCTTCGCCAAATAGGCGCGTAGCGCTGTCTGCGCGGCGCTGCCCACCGGCAAAACGCGCGTCTTGCCGCCTTTGCCGGTTACCGTGACGAAGCCGGCGGCCAAGTCCAAATCGCCCACGTTGGCGGCCACCAATTCGGCTAGGCGCAGGCCGCTGCCGTACATCAGTTCCGCCATGGCGCGGTCGCGCAGATCCAGATCGGATTCGGCCGGATTGGTGAACAGCTGCGCGGTCTGATCCGCGTCCATGGTCTTCGGCAGCGGGTGCCCGGCCTTGGGCGCACGCACGCCGTTCGCCGGGTTGGCGCGCAACTCGCGGCGGCGGACGAGAAACGCGAACAGGCCGCGAACGCTGGAAAGATGCCTGGCGATGGAGCGCGGCGACAGGCCCTGCCCATGCAGCCGCCCGGCGAAGGCGCGCACATGGTGGCCTTGGATGTCCGCCAACGCCACGCCGCCCACCTCGGCGGCGAAACGTCGCAGATCGCGGGCGTAGGCGGCGATAGTGTGCGGCGACGAGCGCCGCGCCACGCGCAGGTGGTCGAGGTAGCGCGCCACCGCATCGTCCACGGCGTTGCCCGGCGCGCCGGCTTCGGCCACCGCCGCGTCGCTCACGAAACTGGCCCGACGATGCGCTTCAGCGTACGCCCAAGCACTTCGCCGAGATAGGTGAGGAACATGGTGCCGAGCCCGGGCGTGAAGCGATTGGGATCCGCGGCGCCGATTGCCAAGGTCGCCGAGGCACCGAAGGCCGGCAGCGGCACCAAGGCGATGGAGCACGGCTCGTCCAAGCTGGCCCCGGGGAAAACGCGCCCGTACTCCTCGGGCCGATACGCGGCGCAGGTCGGTTCCTCTTGGGCGAAGAGCGTTGCCAAGGGCGGCACCCCTTTCACGCCGCCGAGATGCGCGAAGTCCGCGCTCGGCGTCCAGCCGGAGACGAAGCAGCGCGCGTGGTCGGCATCGAAATCCGCCACCAAACTTGCCGCCAGCGCCCGGTCGAGGCTGGCTTCGTCCGTCGCATCGAGCAACGCCAACGTCAATGCCCGCATTCGCCCGAAGGTGCGGTCGTTGGCCTTGGCGTTGGCGATGAGCGTGCGCAGCCGATCGCGCAGATCGTTGTTGCGCGCCCGCAACGCCACCACTTGGCGTTCGACGAGGGACGTGACTCCCTCCGGCGTCTCGCCGCCCTGCAGCTGTTCGAGCAGCTCCGCGTGGCGTTCGAGGAAGTCGTTGTGCGTGGAAAGGAACTCCACCACCGCGGCTTCCGTCACCACGGCGTCCGGTGCCGGGGCGTCCGCTGCCGCGGTGACCGGCGCGACGGCGCCGACGGTGGGAGTTTGGCGGGTGTGGGTCGAAGTCATACGCGCTCCGCGTGAGACGCCTAGCTAGGCTTGCGATGCGGCTATTTTACCTGCTTAGCCCGGATGTGAAGGAGGGCAGGCGTCCCGCCTGACATGCGGGCGAGACGCCCGCGCTCCCAGGGCGTCAACAGGGGATTCGGCCTCGGTAGATCAGTTCCGTCGGGCCTTCGATCTCCACCGCGGTATCCCTGCCGCGCCAACGGGCGCGCAACTCGCCGCCGGGTAGCGCGATGGTTGCGCTTTCGCACCAATGCCCGTGCAGCCGCGCCGCCACCATCGCCGCGCCGGCGCCGCTGCCGCAGGCAAGCGTCTCGCCAGCGCCGCGTTCGTACACGCGCAAACGCCCGGACTCGCCATCGAGGACCTGCAAGAAGCCCACGTTGACTTGCTGCGGGAACCGCTCGTGGTGTTGCAGCGCTCCGCCGATGCCGGGCACGTCGGCGGCGTCCACGTCCGTTACGAACACCACCGCGTGGGGATTGCCGAGGGACAACGCGGTAAGCGCCACGCTCTCGCCGGCCACTAGGACATGCTCCGCCGGCGCGGTCGCGTTTTCGTCCGGCGGCACCGCTTCGTTTCCGCAGCCCACCCGGGGCACGCCCAGCGCCACGCGCACTTGGCCGCTCGGCAGCCATTCGGTTTGGGTAACGCCGTCGCCGGTCTGCAAGGTCAGGCGGCGCTTGGGCGTCAACCCCTCGTCCACCACGAAACGGGCGAAACAGCGGGCGCCGTTGCCGCATTGTTCGGCCTCGCTGCCGTCGGCGTTGAACACGCGGAAGCGGAAATCGGCCTCCGGGTCGTCCGGTGGCAGCACGGCCAGCAGTTGATCGAAACCCACGCCGGTGCGCCGGTCGGCCCAGGCGCGCACCCGCTCCGGCGCCAATTGCACATTCTGGGTGACCAGATCGACCACCATGAAATCGTTGCCGAGGCCGTGCATCTTCGCAAAGCGGAGCGCTTGCTCTTGCCGCTTCCCGCGCCGCGGCTTCCCGCGACCGGTCTTGCCGCCACCGCGTCCGTGTTTCACGCGATGGTCTCCAAGCGTAGGACGTCGTCCGCGGTCTCGCGCCGGCGCACCATGTGGAACTCCGCACCGTCCACCAACACCTCGGCGGCGCGCCCGCGGCTGTTGTAGTTGGAACTCAGCGAGAATCCATAGGCACCCGCGCCGCGCACGGCCAGCAAGGTGCCGGGCGAGAGGGCGAGCGTGCGATCCAACGCCAGAAAATCGCCGCTCTCGCACACCGGGCCAACCACATCCCAGCGCCCCGGATCCCCGCCGCCTTCCACGACTGGCTCTACGGCGTGCCATGCCTGGTAGAGCGCCGGCCGGATCAAGTCGTTCATGGCCGCGTCCACCACCGCGAAACCGCGCCCGTCGGGCCCGGGTTTGAGGTATTCCACGCTGGTCAACAGCACGCCGGCGTCGGCCACTAGGACCCGCCCGGGTTGCACCAGCAGCGTGAGCTTTCGACCGGCCAGCGCAGCCGCAACCATGCGCCCGAATCCCTCCAAGCAAAACGGCTTCTCGTCCCCGTAGCGCACGCCGAAGCCACCGCCCAAGTCGATGTGGCGAAGCGTGATGCCGTCGCGGGCGAGGGAGTCCACCAAGTCGAGCAGCGAACGCAGCGCTTCTTCGTAGGGGCTGAGTTCGGCGATCTGCGAACCGATGTGGCAGCCGACGCCCACCACCTCAAGCGCCGGCGATGCGGCGGCTTGGCGATAGAGCTTCCGCGCCACGCTTGCCGGAACCCCGAACTTGCTCTCCTTCAAGCCGGTGGCGATGTAGGGATGCGTGCCGGCGTCCACGTCCGGGTTGACGCGCACGGCAATCCGCGCCTGCCGCCCAAGCCGGCGCACGCTGGCGTCCAGACGCGCCAGCTCCGCTTCGCTCTCGACGTTGAAGCAGCGGATGGCGTGGCCGATGGCGGCGTCGATTTCCGCCTGCGTCTTGCCCACGCCGGAGAACACCACCCGCGCCGGATCGCCGCCGGCGCGCAGCACGCGCTCGATCTCGCCGCCGGAGACCACGTCGAAGCCGGCGCCGAGCCGCGCCAGCCGCGCCAACACCGCCAAGTTGCTGTTGGCCTTCACCGCGTAGCAGATGTGATGCGGCACAGCGGCGAGGGCATCCGCCATCGCCAAGTAGCGCTCACGGATGCGCGGCCACGAGTAAACGTACACCGGCGTGCCAACGGCCGCGGCGATGTCGGCAAGCCGCACACCATCGGCCCACAACTCGCCGTCCTGGCGGCGAATCCCCACGGGAAGAACCGCCTACAAGGGCGTCGCGGGATGCACGGCGACCGCCGCGGTCTCGTCCGGCAGCCGCAGCGGGCCTTTCTTGCCGCAGGTGGCCACCAGGCCGGCCGCCGCCGCGGCCAACAACAAGACGGCGATGTTGCGGGCGAATGTTCGCATCAGTTCTCCTCCAAACGTCGGCGAGCCGCCGCGATGGCCGCTTCCGTGGCCGGCGGCGCGGTGCCGCCGACATGGTTGCGGGCGGCGAGCGAACCCTCCAACGTCAACGCTTCGTACACATCCTCGCCGATACGGTCGCACAGCGCGCGCAGCTCGCCAAGCGGCAGTTGCGCCAAGCCCACTTCGCGCTCGGCGGCGCGGGCCACGGCGCGGCCGACGACTTCGTGCGCGTCTCGAAACGGCACGCCTTTGCCCACCAGGTAGTCGGCGAAATCCGTGGAGGTGGCGAAGCCGCGTTCGGCGGCGGCGCGCATGGCGTCTGGATGCGGCCGCAGCGCACCGATGATGCCGGCCATCGCCCGTAGGCAGTCGAGCAGCGTGTCGGCGCTGTCGAACAGCGGCTGCTTGTCCTCCTGATTGTCGCGGTTGTACGCCAGGGGTTGCCCCTTCATCAGCACCAACAGCGCGTTCAGATTGCCGATCACGCGACCGGTCTTGCCGCGCACCAGCTCGGCGACATCCGGGTTCTTCTTCTGCGGCATGATGCTGGAACCGGTGCAGTAGGCGTCCGGCAGGGTGGCGAAAGCCCACTGCGGCGAAGTCCAAAGCACCAGCTCCTCGGCCCAGCGCGACAAGTGGGTGGCGGCCAGGCTGGCGGCGGCGCAGAACTCGATGGCGAAATCCCGGTCGCTCACCGCGTCCAAAGCGTTGGCCGCCGGCCGGTCGAAGCCGAGTTCCGCCGCGGTGGCCTCCCGGTCAATCGGGAACGTGGTGCCGGCCAGCGCGGCGCTGCCCAAGGGGCAGACGTTCACACGGCGCCGGCAATCGCGGAACCGTTCGCGGTCGCGCAACGCCATCTCGAACCAAGCGAGCAGGTGGTGCGCGAAGGTGATGGGCTGGGCGATTTGCAGGTGGGTGAAGCCCGGCATCGGCGTGGCGGTGTGGGCCGCGGCCAAATCCAAGAGCCGCCCCGCCAGCGCGGTGATCTCCTGATCGATGGCGTCGATCTGATCGCGCAGCCAAAGGCGGGTGTCGGTGGCCACCTGATCGTTGCGCGAGCGCGCCGTGTGCAGCTTCTTGCCGGCGTCGCCGATCAACGCGGTGAGCCGCGCTTCGATGTTCATGTGCAGGTCTTCGAGCGCGGCGTCCCAAGCGAATTCGCCGCTCTCGATCTCGCGTTCGATGGCGGCGAGGCCGCCCAGCACCGCGGTGTGCTCGTCCTTGTCCAGGACGCCGATGGAGCGCAACATGTTGGCGTGGGCGATGGAGCCGAGGATGTCGTGGTGGTATAACCGCGCATCGACATCCACGGACGCGGTGAAACGCGCCACGAACGCATCGGTGGGTTCGGAGAACCGACCGCCCCACAGCGGCTTGGGTTTGTTGCCCGACATCGGATCGCGTCCCTTGGGGTGGTGGCTCGTTTCCTGGCGACTGGCGGCGCGGGCCGGCGCAGTCGACAAGGGACGATTATAGGGGCACCCGCCCGGGCGCGCCGGGTGCGCTGGGCAAGAGGGGGTACGACAGATCTTTGGTGACGGAGGCTGGGAGCGCGGGCGTCTCGCCCGCATGCAGGCGGAACGCCTGCTTTTTCCGGCTGGGCGACGACATCGCTTACAAAAAAGACCTGTCGTACACCCTGGGCAAGAGGAACGCACGGATGAAGCAAAACACCGCTGCCGACGCCGCAAGCGCCACAAAGCCGCCAGCGGAGGACGCGCAACAGGGCGCCGTGGAGCGCCCCGCCGCGGCCGTCCCGCCGCGCCGGCCGCGCACCGGACGCGGCGTTGCGTACTTGGCGCTGCTTCTGGTGTTGGGCGCTGGCACATTCGCCGGCTACCAGTATTGGCTAGGTCTGGACCGCGATGCCCGCATCGTCGATCTAGCCGAGTTGCTGGACGAGGAGCGCGCCGAGGCAAGCCGCGCAGCGGCGTTGGAGCGCGAAGCCCTGCAGGCCGAACTCGCGCGCCTGCGGCAGGAGCAAGCCGACCAAGAGCAAGCCCTCGCCGATGCCCGCGGCGCATTGGCGGAGGCCGTGGCGGCGACCCGAGCGGCGCAACCGCCGCGGCCGGTGGAGTGGCGCATCGCCGAGTTGGAACACTTGCTGCGCGGGGCGAACCTGCGCTTGATCTTCGAGCGGGATGCCAACGGCGCGCGCTCGCTCTTGGAATCCGCCGAGGAGATCCTTGTCGAACTCGACGACTTCACCTTGCACGAGGTTCGCGCCCTCGTCGCGGAGGATTTGGCGGCGCTTGCCGCGTACCGGGGCGCGGACCTGCAGGGCGTCTTTCTGCGCTTGGAGGCATTGCGCGGGCGACTCCGCAATCTCCCCATGAACCTACCCGAGTTCACCAGCGCCGACCAAGCCGCCACTCCATCACCGGCCGCCGATGCGGCGGTGGACGAGAACTCCGAGACATCCTTCGTGGCCGCGGGATTGGCGCGCCTCAAGGGGCTGGTGCGTTTTCGCCGCCACGAAGGCGCGGCACCGCGGCCGCTGCTGGCCCCACAGCAGGCCGAGTATGTGCAGCAGCACCTTCTTTTGGCCGTGGACCGAGCGCAACTCGCGGCGCTGCGCCGGCACCAAGCGGTGTTCGGCGCCAGCTTGGCGGCGGCCGACGAGTGGCTGGCGGCCTATGCCGATGGCGAGCAGGCCGTCGTGCGCGACCTCCGCGCCGAGCTCGCGCAACTGCGCCAAGTGGACTTGGCCAGCGCACCGCCGGATCTCTCCAGACCGCTTGCCCGCCTGCGGCAGCTTCGGGCCGCTTCGGCCCCAAGCCCAGCGCCCCCGCCAACGCCCGAATGATCCTCTTCCTCATCTTGCTGCTGCTCGCCTTGGCCATCGGCGGCGCCGTGGCGTTGTTCATGGCATGTGATCCCGGCTATGTGCTCATCGCCTACGACGGCGCGACCTTGGAGACCAGCGTTTGGTTCGCGTTGCTCTGCGCCATGGCGCTCGGCTTGGCGTTGTTTCTGCTCTCCTTGGCGTGCCGCCGCCTGCTGCGCGTTCGCGCCGGCGTTGCGGCCTGGGGCGAACGCCGCGCCCGGGTGAAGGCGCAGCGCGGCACCATCCTGCTCGCCGAGGGACGCTGGCGCGAGGCGATTGCCGCCTTGCTGAAATCCGCGAACACCGGCGACACACCGCTCGCCAACTACGTCGGCGCGGCCCGCGCCGCCAACCGCCTCGGCAGCTTCGACGAACGCGACGAGATCTTGGCCCGCGCCTCCAAAGCCCTGCCGGATGCGACCTTGGCGCTGGAATTGACGCGGGCGGAGCTGCAACAAGCGGCCGGCCAATGGCGACAATCTGCTCACACTTTGACCGCGTTGCGCCAGCAAGCCCCGCGCCACCCGGCCATCCTCAACGGCTTGCTGGCAGCGCACCGCGCTTTGGACCACGCCGAAGCCGCCGCGGAACTAGCGCCGCAATTGCCGGCCGCCGCGGCCGTGGACGAAGCGCACGTCGCCGCATGGCGAGAGCGCCTGCAAAAGAGCCAAGGCAGCACCGAAGCCGCCACCCACGCCCGCAACACCTGGCGGGCGATGCCAAGGAAGCTGCGTACGACGGAAGCGCTAGTACACGCCTATGTGGACGCGCTGGCCGCCAACGGCGCCGAAGCCGAAGCGGAGGCGGTGCTGCGCCGTGCGTTGAAGAAACACTGGCGGCCTTCCTGGGTGCTGCGCTACGGCACCATCGGCGGCGACGTGGCCAAACGCCGCGCCACCGCCAACGCTTGGCTGCCCAACCACGCGAACGACGCACCCCTACTCCTCACCCTCGGCCGCCTCGCCCTAGCCGAAGGCGACCTCCCAGCCGCACGCAAACACCTGCTCGCCAGCTTGGAAGTCGAGGCGACACCCGCGACGTTCGCGGAGGTCGGACGCCTATGCGTCGCCGAAGGCGACCACGCCGCAGCGACCGGCTATCTCGAACGAGCGCTGGAATCCAAGAACAAGCAGCCGCGCCGGAAGGGCGCACATTAGCGGGCAAGACCGCCCATCAGAAGTCGAATCGCGTCGTGTTCGGGAAGTCGGGCTAGCGGCGCTGCGCAGGTAGGGTAGGGCGAGGGCGACGTCAGAGGTCAGCGCCCGCCCCGCATCGAGCGGAAGAAATCCTCGTTGGTTTTGGTTTCCTTGAGTTTGTCCACCATGAACTCGATGGCGGCGATGTCGTCCATGTCGTGCAGGAGTTTGCGCAGAATCCACACCCGCTGCAGCTCGTCGTCGGCGAGCAGGCGTTCCTCGCGGCGGGTGCCGGAGCGGCGGATGTTGATGGCCGGCCACACGCGCTTCTCGGCGATCTTGCGCTCCAAGTGGATCTCCAGGTTGCCGCGGCCCTTGAACTCCTCGTAGATCACCTCGTCCATCTTGGAGCCGGTGTCGATGAGGGCGGTGGCGATGATGGACAGGCTGCCGCCTTCGATGAAGTTCCGCGCCGCGCCATAGAAACGCTTCGGGCGCTCCAAGGCGTTGGCGTCCACGCCGCCGGTGAGCACCTTGCCGGAGGACGGCACGATGGTGTTGTAGGCGCGCGCCAGGCGGGTGATGGAGTCCAGCAGGATCACCACGTCCTTCTGGTGCTCCACCAGCCGTTTGGCCTTCTCGATGACCATCTCGGCCACCTGCACGTGGCGCGACGGCGGCTCGTCGAAGGTGCTGGCCACCACCTCGCCGCGCACCATGCGGCGCATGTCGGTCACTTCCTCCGGGCGCTCGTCGATGAGCAGCACGATGAGCACCACTTCCTTGTCGTTGGCGGCGATGGAGTCCGCCACGTTCTGCAGCATCAGCGTCTTGCCGGCCTTCGGCGGCGAGACGATGAGCGCCCGCTGCCCCTTGCCGATGGGGGCGATGAGGTCGACGATGCGCGAGGAGATGTCTTGGCTGGTGCCGTTGCCGCGCTCCAAGGTGAGGCGGGCGTCCGGGAAGTCCGGCGTCAGGTTCTCGAACAGGATCTTCTGCTTCTTGGCGTTCGGCTCGCTGAAGTTGATGGTGTCGATCTTCAGCAGCGCGAAGTAGCGCTCGCCGCCGCCCTTGGGCGGGCGGATCTTGCCGGAGATGCCGTCGCCGGTGCGCAGGTTGAAGCGGCGGATCTGGTTCTGCGAGACGTAGATGTCGTCCGGCCCGGCGAGGTACGAACTGTCCGCCGCGCGTAGGAAGCCGTAGCCGTCCGGCAGGATCTCCAGCGTGCCTTCGCCGTAGATGTCCTCGCCGTTGGTGGCCATCTTGCGCAGGATGGCGGCAACCACCTCCTGCTTGCGCGAGCGGGCGAGGTTGTCGAGGCCGAGCTCGCGGGCCATCTCGATAAGTTCGCCAACGGGTTTGCCTTTCAAGTCTTTCAGGTTCATAGGTGGGCCTTTGGTTTTGGAGGGTGGTGTGGGATGGTGGCAGGCGGTTGGCGGGCGTCTTGGCGCCGGCGCAAGCCCTTGCTAGGAGAGTGGTTGGAAGTGCAGCGCCCCCGCGCTGGAGTGGAACTCTAGCACTATTGGGAGCGCTGCGCTACTGCGCGCCCTGACGGGCGAGTTGGAGTTTGCTGCGCAAGCTCTGTGCCGCTTGGAGCCGGCCCGCCGAGCGCGGCCGCGCCTAGATGTTGCTGTCGAGGAACGCGGCGAGTTGCGACTTCGAGAGCGCCCCCACCTTCGTGGCCTCCACCTCGCCGTTCTTGAACAGCATCAGCGTCGGGATGCCGCGGATGCCGTACTTCGGCGGCGTCTCCTGGTTGCCGTCGATGTCCAGCTTGCACACCTGCACGCGGCCGGCGTACTCGTCGGCGATCTCCTCCAGAATGGGCGCGATCATCTTGCACGGGCCGCACCATTCCGCCCAGTAGTCCACCAGCACGGGCTTGTCGGCGCCGAGCACCTTGTCGTTCCAGTCGGCGTCGGTGACGTGTTGAATGTGGTCGGACATCAAAGGTCTCCTCTTGGGGTGTGGGTCGCCATCCGCAGGGAACGGCAGGCGCGGATACTACACCAGTTGCGCGTTCGCGCCCCGAGCGCCCGAGCCGCTGCGTGTGCCATAATGCGCCGCATGGTGACGAGCGTCAGTCCCAGCAGCCGCATGCGGCGCGTCGGCAGTCAATTCGTGGACGCCTTCCCGGTGCCTCCTGCTGGACACGATCAAGGAGTTGTTCGAGGGCAGCGAGGCGCTGTTCCGGGGGCTGGAGATCCACGACGAGTGGGAGTGGACGCCCCACCCCGTGGTGCGGCTCAGCTTTGGCTCCGGCAACTTCGCGGAGCCGGGTTGGCTGGCCGAGGACGCGGCGGCGCAGCTGGACGCCATCGAGAAGCGCGCCGGCGTGGCCGCCGGCGGCGGCAGCGATCCCGCCCGTTTTCGCCGGTTGATTGCCGAGCTGCGTGGAGTCAGTCGCGAAGCCCGCAACATCGCCACCTTTGAGGTGGAGCGGGCTGCGTAGACGTGTCTCGGCAAACAGTTCGCGCCACATCACTCGAAAGCCTGCTGGCCGGCCTGCGCGTGGGCCTGTTCCCGTCATCCGCCTCAGGAGATGCCGATGCCGCGGCCCTGTCGCAGGTGGCCGATTGGCGCACCGTGGCGGAATTGGCCCTGTTCCATCACGTTCCCGGTCTGCTGTTGCAGGGATTGGAGACCGTGCCTAGGCTGTTGGCCGCCAGCGGAATCGCGGCGGATCTGCGAACCGCCCATAAGCGGCAAGTGCTGGGTTGCATGCGCCAACTCGGTGCTTTGCGGCAAGCCTTGGAGTGCTTTGCGGAGCAAGACGAGCCTTGCTTGGTGTTGAAGGGGCTGCCGCTTTCGACAAGGCTTTACGGTACGCCGTTCGCGCGCCGCGCCATGGACGTGGACCTGCTGGTTGACCGAGACTCCTTCGCCGCCTGCCGGCGGATGTTGTTGGCGGGGGGCTTTCGCGCCCACCCGGAATACCGCGAGACGCCGGTTCGCCGTCGCTGGGACGCCGTCACCGGCAAGACGGCGACTCTGCACCATGGCGATGGGGCAGCAACGGTGGCCGTGGAGTTGCACTGGCGTTTGCTGGCCAACCCGGGCTACATCGACACCACCTTCAACCTGCTCCACGAGCGCCGTTCCTCCACGCGCGTCGGCGGCGTGGTTGTGCCGACGTTGGGTGCGGTGGACGAGTTCGTGTACCTGATGTGCCACGGCGTCGGCCACAACTGGCGGCGCCTGAAGTGGCTTGCCGACGCGGCGCTGCTGCTCGCGGCCATGGACGAGGCGCAGTACCGCCACGTTGCCGAGCGTTGCGGTGCGGCGCGCATCGATGCGGTTCTCGAATCCACCGTTGGCGCTTGCCGGGCGGCGTTCCATGTTCGTCCGCCGGTTCCTGATCGACCTCGGAAGGGCCGCCGCCGCGCCGCCATCGTGTTGCGTTCGCTGCCCCGCACTTGGCGTTCCGGCAACATGCCGCCGTTCTGGTGGAAGGTGCCGCTGCGGCTGGCGCTGAAGCCAAGTGTGCGGTTTGCTTGGCACGAATTTCTGCGCGCCTTGACCAAACCGGCGGATTGGCGGCGGATCGATCTGCCGGATCCGTTGTTCTTCCTGTATTTCCTTCTGCATCCCCTTCTGGCGCTGGGCGACTGGATGACGAACATGTGGCGGGCGCATTGGCCCTTCCCGTGGTCGCGGGTGGCGGGTTGGCCGCGGGGCTTGGAGGCGGCCGCGTTGCTTGCCGTTGCCCGCTTGCTCGTCAAGCATGTGCCGATGCGCTACTGGCGCGCGTGGCTCACCACCGCCGACGCCCCGCCGGCCGCGCCTCGCCATGACGTCGTGTACACCATCGTACGCAGCGTGCGCAGCGTGGCGCGGCGGCGGCCGTTGCACGCCGTCTGCCTGCCGCAAGCCATGGCCGGGCAGTGGATGCTGCGCCGCCGGGGCGTTGCCAGCCGCCTCTGGTTCGGTGTGCGCAAAGGCGCGGACGGCGGCGCCGACAACGCCATCGAAATGGAATATCACGCTTGGCTTACGGTGGATGGCGAATGTGTGCTCGGCGGCGGCGAGATCGAGACGTTCACGGCGCTGCCACCGTTCGACGCCGTGCCCGGCGCCAAGTCTTGGCGTGGAATGGGACGATCGCCTCATTGCGCCAACAAGACGCGCAAATAGCCGCTTACCCCAAAGCAAACAGGTCAGCAGTCGCGCCGGCGCCGTTTTTCTGTTGTACTGCCTCCCGCAATCCGGCATCGATCTTGGGAGGAACCATGAGCAACGCGGACGGAGTGTGGGAGACGGTCACGAACACCCCGATGGGCCAGCAAAAGGCCACCATGACCTTGGCGACGGACGGCGACGTCCTCACCGGCACCTTGGCCGGTGCGCAAGGCACCATCACCATCAAAGACGGCAAGGTGGACGGCGACAAGCTCACGTGGAAGGCGGACATCGAAAGCCCCATGCCGATGACGCTTTCGTTCAGCGCCACCGTGGACGGCGACGCCATCAGCGGCAACGTCGCCCTCGGCGCTTTCGGCAACGCCTCGTTCGAGGGCAAGCGGGCGTCCTAGCCGGCGGCACAGGGCGCTGAGGAGGCCACTATGGCGGAACACATCATCATCGGCTCGGATGAGTCGCCCTATTCGGTGAAGGTGCGGGCGTACTACCGCTACAAGGGCATCGCCCACCGCTGGGGCGGTCGCGGCGAGGAGCAGGAGTTGTTCGCCAAGTACGCGCGGCTGCCGCTCGTCCCGCTGGTGGTGATGGCCGAAGACCGCGCCATGCAGGACTCCACGCCCATCATCGAGGCCATGGAGGAGGCGCATCCCGACCCGAGCATCCATCCGCCCGGGGTGGCACTCCAGTTCCTCTCCGCTTTGCTGGAGGAGTTCGCCGACGAGTGGGGCAACAAGTGGATGTTCCACATGCGCTGGGCGCGGGAAGTGGATCAAGTCCAGGTTTCCGAGCGCTTCGCCCGAGGGAATCTGCGCGGCGGCGGGCAGGCGGACGAGGGCCGGGTGCGGGAGCTGGCGCGCAACATCCGCGAACGCATGGTGCCGCGGGTGTGGTTCGTGGGCGCCAACGACGTCACGGCGCCGCAAATCGAACAAAGCCTGGCGGACACGCTGGCGATGCTGGAAACCCATCTCGCCACCCGCCCCTATGCGTTCGGCGGCCGCCCGGCGCTCGCGGACTTCGGCTTGTGGGGGCAGATCTACGAATGCTCGCGGGATCCCACCGCCGGCGCCATGGTAGCCAAAGCGCCCAACGTGGTCGCGTGGATCAAACGGATGGAAAATGCCGAGGCGCTTGGCGACTTTGAGGATTGGCCGGCGCTCGCGCCCACGTTGCTGCCGCTGTTGCGCGACCAGGTGGCCGGCATGTTTCTCCCGTGGAGCGTCGCCAACGCCGCCGCCATCGCCGCCGGCGAGGACGAGTTCGACGTCACGCTAAAGGGCCGGCGCTGGACGCAGAAGCCGCAGAAATACCACGCCCGCAGTTTGGCCGCGCTGAAGGCCAAGTACGCCGCCTGCGCCAGCGATGCGGCGTTGGACGCCGTGCTCGCGGACAGCGGCTGTAAGGCACACCTGCAGTAACGGTCGCGCCCGTTACTTTTGCGTGTCTTTCGTGGCGAGCAACACGCGCAAACGGTCGAACATCGACGCCAGCGTGGAGACGAGCACCGCCAGCCCGGCCCAGTAGATCGCCTCGGCCGGCAGCCAGTCCGCCTCCAGCGCATGCCGGCCGATCACCACGCCGGCGATCACGAAGTACGCGATGCCGTTCACCCGCCCGAGCCAGGTGGTGCGCAAGGGCTTTCCCGCCAGCGCTTTGGAATCGAGCAGGTACTGCGCGAAGGCCAGCGCGATGAACAGCGGCAGGATGCCGGGCACCAAATCCGCGCCGGTTTGCGCTTCGGCGTAGGCGATGGCCCACAGCGTCACGGCAACGAACACCGCGTCCGCGGTGTGGTCCAAAACACCACCCAAAGCCGACGCGGAAGCAAAGCGCCGCGCCAGAAACCCGTCCAGAAAATCGCTGACCACCGCCACCGCGAACACCACCGCGGCAAGCTGCCACCGGCCGGCGAACACCGCGTGCAGCGACACCGGCGTCAGCGCCAAGCGCAACAGCGAGACGCCATTCGCCAACGTAGCCCAGCGCGGCGCACCTTCGGCCGGCGCCGTCACCCGCGCCTCCTTCGATCTGGGCGCCCCGTCCCCACTGCGACTGTTCCTTGCATACGGTAATGCTACGCCATAGGCGGGTGACACCCACGCAAAGCACAAGATCTGTCGTTAAACTCGCGCCATGAAGCTGCTGTTGATCGAAGACGACCCGGATCTCGCCGTGACCATGCGCCGGCTGCTGGCGCGGGAGAACTACGTGGTGGACGTGGCCGAGTCGATGCGCGTGGCTCGCGTTGCGCTTGCCGACAACGCCTACGATCTGGTGTTGCTGGATCGCCGTCTGCCGGATGGCGACGGCGCCGAGCTCATTCGCTTCGCGCACCGCAAGCGGCTGCACGCGCGGTTCCTCATCGTGTCGGCGCTCGGCGACACCATGCAGCGGGTGGAGGGGCTGGATCTCGGCGCGGACGACTACATCGTCAAGCCGTTCGAGCCGCAGGAGCTCTTCGCCAGACTGCGCGCCGCCGCCCGCCGTCCGCTGCCGGAAACCTCGCGGGTGATCGAGGTGGGCAACCTGGCGCTGCACTGCCAGCATCGCCACTTCACCGTGGCCGGCAACTCGCTGACGCTGCCGCGCCGGGAAATGACCATCTTGGAGAAACTGATGGAGCGCGCCGGCGGCGTGGTGCCGCGCGAGCTGTTGGAAGACGCCATGTACGGCTACGACGATCTGGTGCAGTCGAACACCTTGGAGTCGCACATCTCCAGACTGCGCAAGCACTTGGCGGATTGCGGCGCCAATGTGGGCATCCACACCATCCGCGGCGTCGGCTACGAGTTGCGCAAGACGGCGGAGGCGGCATGAGCAGACTGCTGATGTTGCGCCGCTCCTTGATCGCCCGCATGGCGCTGCTGTCGGTGGTGTTCGTGGTGCTGGCGCTCGGCTGGCTGCTGCTCACGCCCATCGGCGTGGACATGCAAAAGGCCCCCATCGCCACCACCGAGGGGTTGGCCCACGCCGCCGTGCTCGACGACTTGGATGCGGCGGCGGCCGGCGGTACGGTCGGACAGGAGCGTTCGGAAACACTGCGGCGCATCGCCGAGAGCAACCCGCGGCTGCGCTATTTCGGCCGGCGCGGCGATGTGGAAGTGCGCTACGGCGACGCGCCGAAGTGGCAGCACCTGGTGCCGGCCGAAACCGCGTGGCCGGAGAACCAGAACGACAGGTCGTACTGGAGCGCGACGTTCACCGAAGGCAACACCCGCGCGCGGGTTTCCTATCAGTTCGCCGATGGTGTGCGGGAGTATGTGGAGATCGCCGGCATCGAAACCGCCTTGCCGGCGGACGTCTTCGACGCCTTCCGCCCGCTCACGCTTTGGTGGGCGAGCAAGAACCCCCTGCTGGTGGCCAGCGGCGTCTTTTTGATCGGCTTTCTCGTGTTGCTGTTCGCGGCGCGTTCGCTGCGCGCCCTCACCCGCACCGTCAAGTCGTTCCGGCTGGAGAGCGGCCGGCACATTCTGCCGGAGAAGGGCTTGCCCACCGAGGTCGCGCCGCTGGTTCACGCCGTCAACGAAATGGTGGCGCGCTTGGAGGACGCCCGGGAGCAGCAGCAGTTGTTCCTGGCCGCCGCGGCGCACGAGTTGCGCACCCCAATGACCGTTCTGCGCACGCGCTTGGAGACGCTGGCGGACAGCGAAACGAAGGAGGAGTTGCGCGCGGACTTGCGGCGCATGTCCGGCTTGGTCGATCAACTGCTGCGGCTGATGAGCATTGGCAACCACCGCGACTTGGCGGACGACGTGGACTTGGTCGCCACCGCCCGCCAAGCCGTCGCCGACCACCTGCCGCTGGCGCGGGAAAGAGGCGTGGAGGTGGCGCTGGTGGCGGAAACCGACGCGCTGCGGCTGCGCGGCGACCGGAGTTTGGTGACCATCGCGCTGGCGAACCTCATCGACAACGCGTTGTCGTTCAGCAAGGCCGGCGACCAGCTGGAAGTCGCGGTGCGCAAGGACGCTTCCGTTCGCGTGCGCGACAGCGGCCCGGGCATCCCCAGCGGCGAGCTGGAGCGCATCTTCGAGCCGTTCGCGAAAATCCCGCCGAACCGCCGCGGGCACGGGCTGGGCCTTGCCATCGTGAAAGCGATCATGGGCTTGCACGGCGGCACGGCTTCGGCGCGGAACGTGGAAGGCGGCGCCGCGTTCGCGCTCAGTTTTCGGGCGGCGCACGCGGGCGGTCAATAGGCTCGTTGCTCGCCTGCGGAGGCACCGCGAACGAGGCGTCCCAGAGCCATCCGCCGGTTTCGTGGCGCTGCCCGGTGCGAATGGCGTCCACCTCGTAGTCGCCCAAGTCCACGCTCGCCATGCAGACGTTTTCTTCGCCTTCAACCCCCGCGCCGAACACCACGCCGTGGCGAAGAAACAGAAAGTCCTCGTTGTGGTGGCGACGCCGAGGCCGTGACGCCTCGTCGCCATCGCCGTGCGCCGCGAGGGGCTCCTTCTTGTCGCCGAATACGCGCAGGTAGAATTGCGTGTGCGGCCAAGGCAGGCGCGGCCCTCCGAGAAAATCGACGTCCACATCCTCGGGTTGACAACCGCGTTTGACGTAAGTGACAGCCCGCCCGTCCCAATACACGTCGAACCCGCCGTGCGCCGCTGGCGGCTTCGACGTCGCTGCGCGCTCGTGGGTGCGCAACGCCGGCGTCCACGCCGCGTCCGCCCGCAGCCGGAACACGAGATAAAGCGTATTCGAGAACACCTTGGTCGCGTGGACGACTTTCGCGTTCGCAAAGGCCAATCCATCGGCGCCTTCGGGTAGCAACTCCGCCTCCCCGGGCGCGATCGTTGGCGCCTTGCTCGCGGCTTCGATCCAACGGCGGTCAGTCAAGTCCGAATGCCACCCATGTTGGCCATTCGTATGGAACATGTCGCGCAGCCAGTAGCGCCGGTTGACCACCAGCAAGGCGGAGAAGTCGTTCGAACTCGCGAACCGCTCGCGTTGCTCTCTCGGCAACACGGCATGCTGATCTAGGAATCGACTCGCCGCCAGCGGGATTTCTCCTTCTGGAAACGCCTTCAGCAGGCCGCGTTGCATTTCCTTGAACGACGCACTCCAGTAGTCCAAGTCGAACCGCGTACCGAGCCGCTCCGGCGTGACCCGATCTACCAGATAGTTGAAATAAACGTGCTGGTGCGGGTGGAGCGCCGCCAACCAGCAGACGACGCCGCCCAATCCGACCGCCGCGGCGCCCCGCGCCAGCACCGCCAACCGTCTCCCCGCCACCGCCATCAACCACGCGAGACCCGCGCCGGCGAGGAGACAGACTGGCCCGTGCAGGAAATACAGCTGTCGCCAACCATCGTAGAGGGTGCCCACCCAAAACGCCGCCATGGCCATTGATGCCAGTGCCGCAACGGCAACCAGCGCCTCGAACCGCAGCGGCGTGTTCGCCAGAGCCTCGCGCCAGCGGGCGAACACCCGCGCGCCCAAGGCCGCGCAGCCAAAGAGGGCGAGCAGGGTCACCGGCAGTGGCGTGGTGACCGCCATCCACAGCGGCACATAGGGCCACGGGCGCTCGTCGGCGCGGAACACCTCGCCGAAGAACAGGAGGTAGGGTTTGTGCGTGTGCTCGGCCATGACCGTGAACCACTCGGCCACACGGCCCGCCAAGCCCGCCACATCCCCGCCGGCCCAAAAATACGGGATACCGGCGATTACCGCTGCCGCCATCGAGAGCGCGAACGCCACGGTGGACGCCAACACGCGCCAACGACCTTCCCCGGGCCCGCAGCCGCCTGCCGCATCGACGCACGACCTCGTGCCGCGAATGAAGTCCACGCCGCGCGCCGCCAGCACAAGGCCCGCCAAGACGAACCCCCAAGGGCGGAGGGTGGCGATCAACCCCAGCCACGCGCCTAAGAGCCCAAAAACCGGAGCATTTCCCAACGCACGTTCGCTTCCCGCGGACGCCCGGCTTTGATGGAACGCCGTGTGTGCCAGCAGGAGGGCGATCATGAACATGCCGAGGAACGGCGTGTCCTTGGCGTTGAAGAACGAGTGCGCGTAGATGCGTGGATGCAACAGGTAGCACAGCATGACGAACAGTGCCACGCCACGGCTGCCAAACATGCGTCTTGCCAAGAGGTAGCAGGCGAACGCGCCGAAAAGGAAGAACACGTGGCTTGCGAT
This sequence comes from Candidatus Azotimanducaceae bacterium, assembly GCA_965243095.1. Taxonomy (GTDB): domain Bacteria; phylum Pseudomonadota; class Gammaproteobacteria; order Pseudomonadales; family Azotimanducaceae; genus VXYL01. The sequence goes on along the minus strand of OZ251530.1, from coordinate 4,708,215 downwards.
GTAGCGGATGAGAAGGATGTGGTGTTTGTCTTGCGAGCCCACCGCGCGTTCCAACGCCACCAGCGCCACCTCGAACACCAGGCCGTAGTAGCGCCAGTCGGAATGAGTGAACAGCACACCGTTCTGGTCGAACGCCAAATCGACGGCCAGTTCCGCCGAGCGGCGATGCGGACTTTGGTCCGGCGTCCAGCCGTAGTCGTCCGCGGTCGCGATGCCGAACGCGAAGGCGACCGCCAAAATGGCAAGCGGCAGAGCGTGTACACGGACGCCCCGTGCGGCCCTGCCCGCGAACGAGTTGCCGCTCCAGCGACGCATCGAAGGCGAAGCGATCAAGGCCAAAGTCGATCGGCTGCCGCCGCCGCGGCGAACCTTCCAGCGGGCCAGATTTCGATGCCGTCCTCGGAGCGAAACGATCGCGCACCGGCATGGACCAGCACGCGGCGCACCACTCCCGGCAGTTCCGCGATCGCGCGCAGGCCTTTGAGGTCCCCGGGGTGGTAGTGGCTTGCGGACTTCACTTCGATAGCCAGCATCTCGCTTCCGCGTTGCAACAGAAAATCCACTTCCACATCGGAGCGGTGCGGCGCCCAGTAGCAGATGCCGTCGTAGAGGGTGTGCTGCTCGCCGTGGGCGCGCAGGAGCGTGTGTACCCAACACTCGAACAATGCGCCGCGCTCCTCCGCGCCCACCTCGCCGAATTGCCGTTTCACCGCCCGAACGACGCCCGGATCGATCCAGTAGAGCTTCGGCAGTTTCCGTTCGCGCACACGCAGCTTGGCCTCAAGGGCGGGCAGGCGAGACGTCAGCAAGGTGTCCTCCAGTATGTCGAAAAAGCCCTGCACCGTGGGTCGCGCGACGCCACATTCGCGGGCGACGCCGGCGACGTTGACGATCCGCCCGTTCAACACGGCGGCCACGGTAAGGAAGCGGACGAAACCCGGCAGGTTGCGCACCAGCCCTTCGGCGCGGATCTCTTCGCGCAGGTAGAGCTGCGCGTAGGCGTCGAGGACTGCGGCGGGATCCTCGCTCGTCCACACCAGCGGCAGCGAGCCGTGGCGCAACACCCGCGCCAAGTCGAACTCGTCGCCCAGCTCCGCCGGCGTGAGGGGGTGCATGGTTTTCTTCAGCGCGCGGCCGGCCAGCAGATTCACGCCGGCCATCTTCAGCTTGCGGGCGCTGGAACCCAGCAAAGCGAACCGCAGCCGTCGCGATTCGATGAGCCGATGCACCTCGTTCAACAACGCCGGCAAGCGCTGCACCTCGTCCACCACAACCCAGTCGTTGGCGGCCAAGTGCCGCAAGGACGCCGCGAATTGGGAGGGGTCGGCCAGCAGATCCTGATAGAGCCGCTCGTCAAGCAGGTCCACATGCGTGGCGTCCGGAAACGCCGCCCGCGCCCAAGTGCTTTTGCCCACGCCACGCATCCCAAACAGAAAGAAGCTCTGCGCGGGCACTTGGGCGATGCGGTGAAAGGTGTACATGATGCCGTCGATTTTCGGCGAAAAATGATGGCGAACTATACACCTTTCGCATCGCGGTGAGATCCACCGGCGACGCGCCGCCGTAGTCCGCGCCGCTCGCCGTGTGCCGGAACGTGACCATCTCATTGCCGGAGCGTGTGTTTGGCTTGACGCCCGCGGCGCGAGAGGCTTAGTGTGTGCGACGCATCCGCTACGGCTGAACAGCGAACATGATTTTCTTGGCATCTCTCGTGACGGCGACCTGACGGTGGACGGGCAGCGTTTCGATCTCGCGATCGAGGGCATGACCTGCAGCGCCTGCTCGGCGCGCCTAGAGCGGGTGCTCAACAACGCCGCCGGCGTTGGCGAAGCGCTCGTCAACTTGGCGCTCGAGCGGGCGATGATCCGCACCGATTCGCCGGACGCCGATCTGCAAACCATCATCGGCGTCGTGCGGCGCAGCGGCTTCGACGTCGGCACCGAGACCGGCGCTTTTCACGTCGATCGCTTGGCTGACGGGCGCGTTGCCGAAGAGGTCGAGGCGGCGCTGCGGGCGGTGCCCGGCGTGCTCGACGTGGAACTCCAGCCGGCCGCCGAGCGCGTGGACGTCACCGCGGTGTCGCTGATGGTGCCGGACGCCGCGCTCAGCGCCGCCGTGCGCGCCGCAGGCCACGAGCTGACCGCGCAAACCGCCACCGGACGCGCCGAGCGCGCCCATCGCCAAACCGTGCGCGAACGCCGCATCCTGATTTTCGCGGCGCTGCTTACGGCGCCGTTCATGGTTGCCATGGCGTCGATGCCATTCATGGACGAAGCCTCCATGTGGCACCTGCCGCCGTGGCTGGAACTGGCGCTGGCGTTGCCGCTGCAGTTCGGCGTGGGGCTTCGCTTCTACCGCGGCGCGGTGAACTCGCTGCGCGGCGGCGGCGCCAACATGGATGTGCTGGTGGCCCTCGGCACCAGCGCGGCGTTCTTCTACAGCCTCTATCTGCTCTTCGCGCTGGGCCACGCCGCCGCCGGGCAACTCTACTTCGAGGCATCGGCGGTGATCATCACGCTGATCCTCGTCGGCAAGCACTTGGAGGCGCGGGCCAAGCGCGGCACCGCCGCTGCCATCCAGGAACTGCTCGATCTGCAACCCGCCACGGCCTTGGTGCGCTTGGAGGACGGCAGCGTGGAGCAGCGCCCCTGCCACGACATCGCCGTGGGCGACGTGGTGACCTGCCGACCGGGCGACAAGGTGCCCACCGACGGCGTGATCACGCGCGGCGAAGCCGAGGTGAACGAATCGCTGGTGACCGGCGAGAGCCGCCCGGTGGCCAAGGGCGAGGGCGATTCGGTGATCGCCGGTTCCATCAACGTCAACGGCTTCATCGACGTGGAAACCCGCGCCGTGGGCGAGAACTCCACGCTGGCGAAGATGATCCATCTGGTGGAGAACGCGCAGGTGGCCAAGCCGGCGGTGCAGCGGCTGGTGGATCGCGTCAGCGCGGTGTTCGTGCCGACGGTGGTGGGCATCGCGGTGGTCACCTTCGTGGCGCACTGGCTTACCGGCGGCGGCTTCGAGGAAGCCCTGCTGAGCGCCGCCGCCACGTTGGTGATCGCCTGCCCCTGCGCCTTGGGCTTGGCCACGCCGACGGCGATCATGTGCGGCTCCAGCGCCGCGGCGCGGGCGGGGATTCTCATCAAGGACACCACCACCTTGGAGCAGGCGCACAGCCTCACCCACGTGGTGTTCGACAAGACCGGCACGCTCACCGCCGGGTGCCCGGTGCTGGCCAAGATCGAGCTGCTGGCCGGGCTGGACGAGAACGAGGTGCTGCGCGTGGCGGCGTCGCTGCAACAGGGCAGCGAGCATCCCATCGCGGTGGCCTTCCGCGACGCCGTACACGAACGTGGCATCGAGGCCGTGGAGGTGGAGCGCTTCTCGAACTTGGTGTCGCGGGGCGTGGAAGGCTACGTGGACGGCCGCCGCTACCTCTTGGGCAACGAGCGCCTGTACCGCGACAAGAAGCTGGACGAGCCGCCCAAGGAGAAGCACCAGGGCAGCACCGAGGTGTGGCTTGGCGTCAGCCTCGCCGGCGGCGACGCGCTGCTGGCCAAGTTCGAGCTGGTGGACGAGCTGCGCCCCACCGCGAAGGCCGCCGTGGAAGCGCTGCAGCAGATGAACATCACGCCGCTGCTGCTTTCCGGCGACGTGGTGGCGGTGGCGCAACGGATCGGCGCCGAGATCGGCATCGACAAGGTCCACGGCGAAGTCGCGCCGCAGGACAAGGCCGAGATCATCGAGGAGCTGACCAGTGGCGGTGCCAACGTGGGCATGGTGGGCGATGGCGTCAACGACGCGCCGGCGCTGGCGCAAGCCACGGTGGGCATCGCCCTCGGCACCGGCACGGACGTGGCGATGGAGACCGCCGGCATCACGTTGATGCGCCCGGATCCGCGCTTGGTGGCCGGCGCCGTGGACGCCAGCACGCGCACCTTCCGCAAGATCAAGCAGAACCTGTTCTGGGCCTTCATCTACAACCTGATCGGCCTGCCGCTGGCGGCCTTCGGCATCCTGAACCCCTCCTTGGCCGGCGCGGCCATGGCGTTTTCCAGCGTCAGCGTCGTAACCAACTCGCTCATGCTGCGCTCTTGGAAGCCGAAGCTCCATTGACGCGCCGCCCTGGGAGCGCGGGCGTCTCGCCCGCATTTCCGTTCACGGGTGTTCGCCTTGTGCGGGCGAGACGCCCGCGCTCCCAGGACGCGCTGACCAAATGTCACAATCCAGCGCCCGCTGGAGGTTGTGCGGCGCGTTGCGCCGTGCTACTTTTCGCGCCCACTTTCAGCGTGTTGTTGGCGGTCGCTTGTAGCGCGGCCGCCGGCGACAGCGGCAACTTGAGGACGGAGCAATGAGCGAATTGGCATTCAGGGTAACCGGCATGGTGTGCAGCGGCTGCTCGGACACGGTGCAGAAGGTGGTCACGGCGCTGCCCGCCGTCAGCGCCGCGCAGGTGAACCACGAGACCGGCGCCGCGACCGTTACGCACGACGGCGCGGACGCGGAGGCCGTGTACACGGCGATTCGCGACGCCGGATTCGGCGTGTGCAACTGCGTCAACTGCAAATGCGACCCCTGCACCTGCTAGGACGCGCTCTTTGAGCGGTGCGCCCCGCCGGGTACACACGCTCGGAGAGCTTCACTTGGGAGTCACTTTCGGTTAGGGCAAGAGGGGACTGTCTTGTTCAAGCGAATCTATCCGATGATCTGGCCGGTGGTGTTCCTAACCGGCGGCATCATCTCCGTTGTTTGGGGCGGCCATCTGCACCTCACGATCTTCGGCGAGATGGTGATGGTCAACCTGCACACGTGGATGTGGTTCCTGATGGCCGCGGCGCACGCGGACGCCTTCTGGCGCCGCCGGCGCTCGCCCCTGCCGGCCGGCGACGCCGACGCCGAGGAGGACGAAGGCGGCCACCACTAGCAGCGAGCGGGGATCCTTCTACTCCAACGCCGCCAGACGTTCCATGAGCGCCGCCACGGGGATGGCGAGCGTGGTGGCGTTCAAGGGAAAGACCTCGTCGCCCGAGTGGACGACGAACCGTTCGTTGGCGCCCACGTCCTCACTGGCAAGCGCGAAGCCTTTGCCGACGCGGGGCGCGGACGCCAGTTTCACCTCGATGGCCCACACACGGCGATCGGGCAACAGCAGCAGCAGATCGATCTCCGCGCCGGCGCGGGTGCGGTAGAAGTAGGCGTCCGTGCCGGCGGGCGAGGCCGCCAACAGGTTTTCGATGGCGAAGCCTTCCCAACTGGCGCCGACCACGGGATGGCTGAGCAGGTCGTCGTAGTTGCGCACGCCCAGCAGCGAGTGCAGCACCCCGCTGTCGCGGATGTACACCTTCGGCGCCTTCACCAGCCGCTTGCCGACATTGACGAAGTAGGGCGGCAAGCGCCGCAGCAGCATCAGATCCACCAGCAAATCCACATAGCGGCCGATCGCCGGCGCGGAAACGGACAAGCTGCGCCCCAGATCCGAGGCGTTGAGCAGCCCGCCTTGGCGGTGGCCGAGCATCGTCCACAGACGGCGCAACATGGGCGCCGGTACGCGCACGCCGAATTGCGGAATGTCGCGTTCCAGATAGGTGCGGATGAAGTTCGCGCGCCAACGCGCGCTGGCGGCGTCGCGGCCCGCGCTGAATGCGTCGGGAAAGCCGCCGCGCACCCACAGTTGCTGCGCCGCGGGGCCGCCGCCCACTTCCAGCGCGGTCAGGCCGGGCAGCTCGTCGTAGATGACGCGCCCGGCGAGCGATTCCGAAGATTGCCGCATCAGCGCATCAGAGGCGGAACCAAGCAGCAGAAACTGCCCGCTGCGCTTCCCGGCGCGGCGGCGCTGGTCGATTTGCCCGCGCAACACGCGAAACAGGCCGGGCAGACGCTGAATCTCGTCCAGCACGACCAGCCTGTCGGTGTGCGCGTCCAGATACTTGGCCGGATCGGCCAGGCGGGCGGCGTCGCGGGGATCCTCCAAGTCGAGGTACAGGCTATCCGGGATGTCGGCGGCGATGTCCCGCGCCAGCGTCGTCTTGCCGACTTGCCGCGGCCCCAACACGGCCACCGCCGGCGCTTCGGCAAGGCTGCGCAGCACGTTTTGCTTGGCATGTCGTCGAATCATTCTTGCTAATTTAACACCAACCGTTCAATAAGCAAGGATTATCTAGGCGCGGTTAGTGTGCGCCGGACCGGCCCGGCTACAGCCGCGGATCCACCGGCTCGGATTCCAGCGCCAGTACGCCGAAGGCACATTCGTGGACACGGCGCAGGGGCTCGCGGCGGATGAATCGTTCCAAGCCCTCAATGCCCAGCGCGAATTCGCGCAAGGCCAGCGAGCGTTTGGCGCCGAGGCTGCGCTGGCGCAGGCGGGTTAAGTGCTCTTCGGCGGTGTACTCCGGGCCGTAGATGATGCGCAGGTACTCGCGGCCGCGGCATTTCAAGGCGGGTTGCAGCCTTCGCTGGGCGTCTTCCTCTTGCGGCGGTGCGAAGCGCCACGGCTTCACCACCATGCCTTCGCTGCCGGCGGCGGTGATCGTCTCCCACCACGCGGTGGCCGCGGCGATGCTGCCGTCGTTTTCCAGCTCCACCACTTGGAACGGGGTCGGCGTGAACAGGGTTTCGTCTGCGGCACAAAGCTCGGCCAGCGTGGCCATGTGCCAGCCGTGGTCGCGGTGCGTGTGAACGGCGCCTTCCGTAGCGAGCAGGTGGAACGGCGCTAGGCGCAGATCTGCCAAGCTCTCGGCCGGCGCGGCGTAGTGCTCAAGCGCTTCCGCGTACGCGGTGGCCGTCTCGGCGCGCTGGCGATGGCGGGCGAGCAAGGCGGCCACGTCAGCGCCTTGGCGCTCGGCGCGGGCGAGGGCATCCACCGCCTTGGCGAGACCCATGCGCGCCGCGGCGGCTACCGGCCGGTACTGCCGGGCGAGAAGCTCCTTCGCTTTCGCGGCCCAGGGCAGAAGCTCGCAGTCCAAGCACAGCCAATCCGTCTCGAAACGCCGCCAGAAGTCCTGCGCGTCCGCGGCGCGGCGCAGCTTGTCCAGCAGCGCGGTTTCCCATTCGTCGTTGTCGAAGGCGCGACGGCCGGTGCGGGTGTAAAGGGCGCCGGCTGGGCCGTCGCCGGGCGGCACGCCGAATCGGCTGGCGGCGGTTTTCTCGTCGCGGCACACCACCGCCACCACGCGCGAGCCCATGTGCTTTTCCTCGCAGATGACGCGCTGTTCGCCAACGCGGCGGTAGTAGTCGAACGCTTCCTGCGGATGTTCCAGCAGCCCGGGCAGGGCGCTGGTTTCCGAAGGCGACATGGTGGGCGGCAGGTAGATCAGCCACTTCGGATCCACGGCGAAGCGGCTCATCACCTCCAGCGCCGCGGCGGCGTTCTGTTCGCGGATGGTCACGGTGCCGCGCAGCCGCGTGGCGATGAAGCGCTTGCCGCGCACGTCGTCCATGTCCAAGGTGTCGTCGTGGCGCTGTTGCGCGGAACGCGAATCGACGCGTTCCTCCTCGCCCTTGCCGGTTGCCGGCTTCAGTGGCCGGGCGGGCGCCGCGTATTCCTGCGCGGCCGGCACGGAGACGAGCGCCTTCTCCGGATAGCGCAGCGCCGTCAGGCGGCCGCCGAAGACGCAACCGGTGTCGATGCAGATGGTGCGGTTCAGCCACTCGGCTTCCACCACCGGCGTGTGGCCGTACACCACCAGCGCATCGCCGCGGTAGTCCGCGGCCCAGTCGTGGCGCACCGGCAGGCCGAACTCGTCGGTTTCGCCGCTGGTTTCGCCGTACAGAGCGAACGCGCGCACCACGCCCGAAGCGCGGTTCTGCATCTCCGCCTTCATGCCGGCGTGGGCCACCACCAGCTTGCCGGCGTCCAGAACGTAGTGGCTCACCAGGCCGTCTATGAATTCGGCGACGCGCTCGCTGAACGCCGGCGGTTCGGCCTCCAGCTGCGCGACGGATTCCGCCAGCCCGTGGGTGAGCTGCACGTTGCGCCCGCGCAGCTTGCGCAGCAGCTTGTTCTCGTGGTTGCCGGGCACGCAGATGGCGCCGCCGGCCACGGCGTCCATGGCCAAGCGCAGGCAGTCGGCCACCTTCGGGCCGCGATCCACCAAGTCGCCGAGGAACACGAGACGTCGGCCTTCTGGATGGGAAACGGCGAAGGCGTTGCCGTCCGGCCCTTCGGTTTGCGTCACGCGGTAGCCGAGGCGATCCAGCAGCGCTTGCAGCTCGTCGAAACAGCCGTGGACGTCGCCGATGATGTCGAACGGCCCGTGCTCGTCGCGTTTGTCCGTCCACAGCGGTTGGCGTTCGATGCGTGCGGCATCCACCTCGGCCACGGACTGGAAGTGGAACTGCGAGCGAAAACCCTCGCGCCGCAGGCGCTTGATCGAGCGGCGCAGCGTGCGGATGTGGCCGCGCACCACATGGCCGCCGAACTGCCGGTCCGTGCGTTCCGTGTTGCGGGCCTCGCACACCGCCTGCGGCAAATCCAACACCAAGGCCACGCAGTGGGCGTGGTATTCCCGCGCCAAGCGGACGAAGCCGGCGCGGTCTTCCGGGCGCACGTTGGTGGCGTCCACAACCGTCAGCCGCCGGCCGGCCAAGCGCTTGCGAACGATGTAGCTCAACACGTCGAAGGCGTCCGCGGTGACGGTTTGATCGTTGGCGTCGTCGCTCACCCAGGCGCGGCAGGCGTCGGAGGAGATCACCTCCGTGGGCGCGAAGTGCTTGGCGGCGAAGGTGGATTTGCCGGCGCCGGACGCGCCGATCAGCACCACCAGGCAGTATTCGGGAAGCGCTACGCGCATCGCTGGAACACCGCCATTTGGGTTGGCGCGCCATGCTCGGCGTGAACCTCGCCGACCGCGTGGAACGCCACGGTGTAGCCCCACGCATCGGCAACGCGGCCGGCCCAGTCGGCGAATTCGGCGCGCGTCCACTCGAAACGGTGGTCCGGATGGCGCAGGCGGCCGCTCTCCAAAGCCGGGAAAAGCACGTTGTATTCGCGGTTCGGCGTGGTGACGACCACCGTTTTCGGCTGCGCGAACCGGAACAGGGCTTGCTCGAAGGCGCGCAGTCGGGCCGGCGGCAAGTGCTCGATCACTTCCACCACCGCGGCGGCGTCAAAGCCCTGCAAGCGCCGGTCGCGGTAGGTGAGCGCCCCGTGCAGCAGTTCCACGCGGTCTTGTTCCGCGGCGGGCAAGCGGGCGAGCTTGAGGCGGCGGGCGGCGATCTCGAGGGTCCGCACCGCGGCGTCGACGCCGACGATGCGCTGGAACTGGCGCACGGGAAGCAGCGCCTTGATCAGTCGGCCTTCGCCGCAGCCGAGATCCAGTACGCTCACGGCATCGGCATCGCGCAGCGCCCCGACCACCGCGGCCAAGCGCAGGTCGTTCAAGCGCGTCGGGCGCTCAAGCGCTTGCTCGCGGTCTTTGCCGGCGGTTGCTGGCGCGGACTCCTGCCCGGATTCTTCCCCGGACGATTCCGCATCGTCGCCTTCGCCCTCGTCGCCCAGACGCCGCAGCGCTTCGGCGGTCAAGGTGGGCCTCCGCTTCAAGTAGCGGCGAGTGATGAACTCCCGCTCCGGGTGCGCCGCCAGCCAATCGCCACCGCGGGCAATCAGTTTCTCCACCTCGCCATCGCCAACCCAATAGTGCTTGTCGTTGTCGAGCACCGGAATCAGCACATACAAGTGCGCCAGCAAATCGGCCAGCGGCAACTGGCCTTCCAAGGCGAGATTGCGGTAGCGGCTTGGTTCCGCCCCGCTGTCCCCCGCCGAAGCATCCACCCGCACGCAATACCCAAGCGGCTCGAACAACCGCCGCACCACCGCCTCGCCGCCGCGGCACGGCAGCGCCGCCACGGTGGCCGAAAGCGGCAGCGGCGTCGCCGCCAACTCCGGCCGATCCTTGCTGCGCCCGCCAAGCGCACTGCCGAATACCCGGGCGATGGCCACGCTCATGAACGACGACGCAACGTACGGCCGGTCCGTCACATAGTCCGCCAACAAGCCGCGCCCACCGCCACCGCGCACCAAACCCACCGGATCGACATCCAACAGCAGCGCCGCTTCGCAGCGTTCCTCCGAGGCCTCCGGGTAGAAGACGTGCGCCTTGCCAAACGCCAGCTCGAACGTCTGCGCCCGCGCCGGATTCTTGTGCAGCAGATAACCCAGATCCGTCGCCGGTCGGTGCGTCGTGGCGATGGTGAGCAACATGAGCTTCTTTCTTCGGTGCGGCGGCGAAGGCGGAGGATGGCCAGCATGGTGACTCTTGGAACGCAACGCAAGGCCCTGCGCGTATTCCAAGGGTTGCCACGGCGCGAACGCAACGCCATGATGCGGACTTCCACACGCACCGGGGAATCGCGCCATGATGCTCGTCGAGCAGATCTGGACCGGCAACGCCTACCGCAACTTCAACTACCTCATCGCCTGCTCGGAGACCGGCGAGGCGTTGGCGGTAGATCCGCTCGATCACGGCAAGTGCCTTGCCCGCGCCAAGGACAAGGGCTGGAGCATCACGCAGGTGCTGAACACCCATGAGCACGGCGACCACACCGGCGGCAACGGGCCGGTGATGGCCGCCACCGGCGCTCGGCTGTTGGCGCACGCCGGCGCCGGCGACCGCATCGCGGATGTGGACGTGGGCCTCGCCGCCGGCGACGTGGTGCGCGTCGGCCGCTCGGTGGAGCTGCTGGCGCTCGACACGCCCGGGCACACCATGAGCCACGTCTGCCTGCTCTCCAAGACCGATCAACCGGCCTTGTTCAGCGGCGACACGCTGTTCAACGCCGGCGCCGGCAATTGCCACGGCGGCGGCCACCCGGAAGAGCTCTACAACACCTTCGCCGCGCAGCTCGCCGAGCTGACCGACGACACCCGCGTGTATCCGGGCCACGATTACATCACCAACAACCTCGCCTTCACGCTGGACCGCGAGCCGGACAACCAGGCCGCCGCCGACCTGCTCGCCGAACTGGAGGGCAACCACGACCCGGAGCAGCCGCTGGTGACCACGCTGGCGCAAGAAAAAGCCGTGAACACCTTCTTCCGCCTAAGCAGCCCCACGGTGATCGCGCGCCTGCGCGAGACGTTCGCGGACCTGCCCGACGAACCAACGCCGAAAGACGTGTTCCTGCGCCTGCGCGAGCTGCGCAACAGCTGGTAGCGGTATTGGTCGCCGCCAGCGACCTTGCAGATGGTGCCCAGGGAGGGACTCGAACCCTCACGCCACGAGGACACTGGAACCTAAATCCAGCCCGTCTACCAGTTCCGGCACCTGGGCGGCAAGCCGTGGGGCCCCGCAACGCGCCACCGAGCGGCGCTTCGTGGGACACGGCAAGCGCATAGCATAACGCGGTGCGGGGCGGGGTGGTCAGCCAAGAAAGGCAACCGCGCCGCCCGGCGCGTCACTTCAGCTTCGTGAACTTGATTGTCGCCCCGTACATGTCCTCGTGGGCGGCTGTGAATTTCTGGCTCCCCGCCTCATCGTATCCTTGATGCTCTCGCGCCACATTGAAATGGACGTAAAAGCTGTCATTGGTCGTTGTGTTGTTGGCCGCCTTCTGGAATTCGAAGATGATCGAGCCAGCGAAGAGTTTTGTGCCGTGTGCCCGGCCGAGACGGGTAAAGACCACGCGCGCAGGGCGGCAGTCGATAGGCGCCGAGAGGTGGCCATGGTTGCCGCCCGCATGGAGATTGAACACCGTAGGCTGCGGGATTGCACACCGGTCGTACAACGCAGTGTTGACGGGTGTGGTTGAGTGAGTTCCACCAAGTAGGTGCCGGGCGGCAGGTATCTATCGGCGGCGGTGACGAGGCTGCGGTTGTTCGTTTGGGTAGCACCGGAGCCTGTCGAGGGGGGTGGCGGAAAGGCGTTTGGGATGGTGTTGCCAAGGAGGACGTAGTCCTCGTGGCCCGCACGAAAGAGGCGGGTTGTGCCTCCTTGGGGGAGGGACGCATCGGGCTTTACCCAGAGATCGCCATCTCGATGCTGGCGTTGGCGGTAGTCGTGGTGGCGGTGCTGGCGGCGCTGGCGGCTGCGACGTTTGCAAAGAGTAACGCCAGAAGCAGCATCGGGAACTTGGCCATGGGGACGGCCCCTCTCAGGTTGGTGCGAATTGAATTAGCATAACGCGGTACGACGCCCGGGTGGTGGAATAGGTAGACACAGGGGACTTAAAATCCCTCGGGGGAGACCCCATGCCGGTTCAAATCCGGCCCCGGGCACCAATGCGGCGTGATTTCTTGCGGGCGAGACGCCCGCGCTCACAGGAGGGTGCCACTCGCACCGTTTACCGGGTGTCCGGCGGCACCAAGCCGTTTGCCTCGTCGTCGCGCTTCGCTGTCTGTGTGCGCCGGGAGGGATCGCCCACGCCACCGCCACCGGGGGTTTCGAGCACCAGCGCGGCGCCGGCCGGCACCAGGTCCTGGCCTTTGCCGGCGAGGTTGTCGCCGCCTTTCAGGTACACGCGGCCCGGTTGTCCGTCGCCGCCGCCGCGGCGGCCGCGGGCTGGGTGGTCGATGCGGTCGAACATCTTGGAGACCAAGAACGGTGCGCCTTGGGCGTGGACGATCTCGATCACCTGGCCCAAGCCGCCGCGGTGTTCGCCGTCGCCGCCGGAGCCGGCGCGGTATTCGCGGCGGTTGAAGACAAGGGGGGCGGTTACTTCGTTCACCTCCGTGGGGGTGGTGCGCACACCGGAAGGAAACGCTGTTGTGGAAAGGCCGTCTTTGGCGACGCGGGCGCCGGTGCCGCCGTTGAAGATGGGGTTGATGACGAACGGCGCGGCAGGGAAGTTGCCGGTTTCGCCCCCGGCGCCAACGCTACGCAACACCGGGTTCCAGATGCACGAGGCGCCCTCGGCGGGCACGACGCCCGGCAGCGCTTGGTCGAGGCAGCCGAGCACCACGTCCGGCAGCATCTGCCCCAAGGCGTGGCGCGCCGACACCGCGGCGGGGAACTCGGCGTTGAGCACACAGCCGGCGGGGGCGGAAACGGTCACCGGGGCCAGCGAGCCGGCGTTGTTCGGCACATCGTTGCCGATGACGCAGCGCACGCCGAACGAGGCGTAGGCTTCGGTGTAGTTCAGCGGCACGTTGATGCCGTAGGACGACAGCCCGGAGGTGCCGGCGAAATCGATGGCGATGCGCTCGCCCGCCACCGTCAAGGCGCAAGCGATGTGTACCGGTTCGTCGTAGCCGTCCACTTCCATGCTGTGCCGGTACACGCCGTCCGGCACGGCGCGGATGTCGTCGGCCATCGCTTGCCGCGAGGCGTCGATGATCCAGCGGCCCACGCGGTCGAGGTCCGAAAGGTCGAACTCGCGCAGCGTGGCCAGCAGGCGCTCGCCGCCGTTGCGGTTGCAGGCGGTGAGCGAGTGCAAGTCGCCCTCCGCCACCACCGGATCGCGCACGTTGGCCTTGAGCACTTCCATCAACGCGCCGTTCAGGACGCCGCGGTCGAACAGCTTCATGATGGGGATGCGCAGCCCCTCCTCGAACACTTCGCGGCCGTCCGGGCCGAAGCCGCGGCCGCCCACGTCGGCGATGTGGCTGGTGGCGGCGAACAGCGCCAGCGGGCGCTCGCCGTCGAACACCGGCGTCACCACGGTGAAGTCGTTGAGGTGGCCGGTGGCGTCCCACGGATCGTTGGTGATCAACACGTCCCCGGGCGCGAGTTCGGCGAGCGGAAAGCGGGCGAGGAACTTGCCGACGCTGGCAGCCATGGCGTTGACGTGGCCGGGGGTGCCGGTGACGGCCTGGGCCAGCATCGCGCCGCGCGTGTCGAAGACGCCGGCGGAGAGGTCGCCGGCTTCCCGCACCACGGTGGAGAAGGCGGTGCGCATGAGGGTTTGCGCCTGCTCCTCGACGATGGCGAGCAGGCGGTTCCAAACGAGCTGGTCGCGGATGTCGCTCATTTGTCGCCGCTCCGTTCCACGAGTATGTTGCCGCGCTCGTCCACGAACGCTTGGCAACCTTCCGCCACCACCACCACCGTTTGATCCTCCACGATGTTCGCCGGGCCGCACACGCAGTCCCCGCGCGCAATGGCCTCGCGCTCCACGCGCCCGCGGTGGCACACCTCATCGCCCCCGGCGCGCGTGGGCGGCGGCACCACCGTTCGCTCGCTTGCAACCGCGCAGCGCAGCGTCAACGTCCAGCTCAGAATCTCCACATCCAAGCCGGGGATCAAGCGTCCATACAACCCTTCGTAGGCGGCGTCGAACGCGGCGCGCAACGCTCCGGCGTCCGGCGTTGGCGGCACTTCCACGGCGATCTCGTAGCCTTGGCCGCAGTAGCGCATGAACGCCTGCCGCGTTTCCTCGAGCGACGCGCTGGCGATGGGGGCGACCACCGCCTCGGCTTCGGCGCGCATTTCGCGCATCGTCGCGGCCACCGCCGCGGCGTCGAAGTCGCCGAGGCGCATGTAGCGGCTGCGCACCACTTCGTACGCCACCGGCGCGGTGAGGAATCCCACCGCCGACCCGACGCCGGCGGCCGGCGGCACCAGCACACGCTCGGCGCCGAGCTTGGCCATGAGCGCCGCGGCGTGCAGCGGCGCCGCGCCGCCGAAGGCGATGATGGTGCGGCCGGTGACGTCTTGGCCCCATTCGGCGGCGTGGGCGCGCGCCGCCGCGGCCATGTTCTCGTCCACCACCTCAGTCACCGCGGCGGCGGCCTCCGAAGCATCGCCATCCTCGCCCCGCCACGGTTTCGCCACGTCGCGAAGCAATGCGCCACCGGCGGCGTCCACGTCCAGCCCAAGGGAACCGCCGGCGAATCGATCCGCGTACAAGCGGCCAAGCACCAAGTTCGCATCCGTCACCGTCGCGCGCTCGCCGCCGCGCCCATAGCAAGCCGGGCCGGGCGTCGAGCCCGCGCTCTCGGGCCCCACTTGCACACGCCCCAAGCGATCCACGCTGGCGATGGAACCGCCGCCGGCGCCGATCTCCACCATCTCGATCACCGGAATCCGCACCGGCAGGCCGCTGCCTTTGCGAAAGCGGTAGCTGCGATCCACCTCGAAGGCACGGGAATGTTGCGGGGCGCCGTTGTCGATGAGGCAGATTTTGGCGGTGGTGCCGCCCATGTCCAACGACACGACGCGATCCAGCCCCAGTTCTTCGGCAATCTGCGCCGCCAGGATCACGCCGCCGGCCGGCCCCGACTCCACCAAGCGAATGGGGAACTCGCGCGCCGCCGCCACCGACGTGAGGCCGCCGCCGGAGGTCATCATCAGGAATGGGCAATCCATGCCGAGGGCGGCGAGGCGCTGCTGCAGATCCGCCAAGTAGCGGGACATGAGCGGCTTGACGTAGGCGTTGGCGCAGGCGGTGGAGAAGCGCTCGAACTCGCGGATCTCCGGGCACACTTCGCTGGCCAAGGTGATGGAGAGCTCCGGCAACTCGTCGCGCAGCGCCTGCCGCGCCAACCGTTCGTGTGCGGGGTTGGCGTAGGCGTGCAGGAAACCCACCGCCGCGCTTTCGATGCCCTGCTCCCGCAAGGTCGGCGCCAGCCCGCGCACGGCGTCCTCTCGCAGCGGCGTTAGCACCTCGCCGGCGGCGTTCATGCGCTCCGGCACCGTCAGCCGCCACCGGCGCGGCACCAGCGGCAGCGGCCGGTCGATGTTCACGTCGTACTGCTCGAAGCGGTTCTCCAGCGCCATCTCCAGCACGTCGCGGTGGCCTTCGGTGGTGACCAGCGCGGTGCGGGCGCCGCGGCGTTCGATCAAGGCGTTGGTGGCCAACGTGGTGCCGTGCAGCAACACGCCGATGTCGGCCGGCTGGCAATGCGCGGCCGCCAACACTTGGCGCAGGCCCCGCACCACGCCCTCGGCGGGTTCGGCAGCGGTGGTGAGGACTTTGGCGGTGTGTTGGGCGTCCCCCTCGCGCAGCACCACATCGGTGAACGTGCCGCCGATGTCCACGGCGACGCGGGCTTTGCCGAGCGCTTCGGTCACGGCTTGATCTCGCGCACGACCCGGAACCCGGAGTTCGCGTCCCGATACCCGGCCGGCCGCCAATTGCGCACGGCGGCGCGGGTGTCCTTGGGCGCGTTGCTCCACGAGCCGCCGCGCTGTACGCGCACTTCGCAATTGCCGTCGCGCCACGCGCTGCCGTCCGTGGGGGCGTCGGCGTAGCTGTCGTTCCAGCAATCGGCCACCCACTCCCACACGTTGCCGTGAACGTCGTGCAGGCCGAAGGCGTTGGCGCGGAACGCGCCCACTGGCAACGTCCGCTGGCGGAACGCGCCGCGCACGCCGTCGCCGTAGGCCGCCGCGCCGCCATCGTAGTTGGCCTGTGACGGCACGATAGTGCGGCCGGTGTGGAAAGGCGTGGTGGCGCCGGCGCGCGCGAAGAACTCCCACTCCGCCTCGCTTGGCAGGCGATAGCTCCCGCCGGTCTCTTTCGTCAGCCAAGCGAGATAGGTTTCCGCTTCCGCGCGGCTGACGTTGATCACCGGCCGCCGGCCGCGTCCCCATCCGGCGTCCGATGGCAATTCGTCGGCGCAGCCGCCGGCGGCCCTGCAGGCGTCCCACTGCGCGAAGGTCACCTCGAACACCCCGGCGGCGAACGGCGCGACGATGGTCACCGCACGTGGCGGGCCTTCGTCCGGGTAGCGCCCTTCCTCGTCGGGCGGCGATCCCATCTTGAAGGAGGCGGAAGGCAGCACCGCCATTTCAGGACATTCGGCACATTCGCGGAATCGCCCCCCGGGTTGCAGCGAGGCCACCGGCACGTCCCAAATGCTGCCGGATGTCGACGTCGGCATCGCGTCCGGAGTGGAACAGCCCCAAACCCGCGTCAAACACTCGCTGCCGCCGCCACCGCGCACACGGCAGTGGTTGAGCGCCTGTTCGCGCACCGCCGCCACGCCGGCGCCCCACGCGGAACCAAACGCCTCGGCATCGCCGCGCGCGTCGGCGGCGAAGGCGGCGCAGGTGTCTTGGAAGCGGAACAGCACCGCGCAGCCACTCGCGTTCCGGCGCGAACGGCAGCTACGCAGGGCGGCGTCCGCGGCGCCGGTGGGCTTCGCGTAGCCGAGCGCCCAACCCCACGCGCCGCTGCCGCCGTCCAAGGCGAACGCGCCGTGGCGGCTGGGCATGGTCTGCGCCAGCAGCGTTTCGCCTGCAAACAACGCCAGCAACGCCGCCGCGCACCGCAACACCGTTCCCTCCGCCCCGCACTTGCAGACGGATCGATTGGCTGCCCGGCCGGGGCTCTTAAACCGAGAACCCCTCCTCGCTGATGGGCATGGTGCGCACGCGGTGGCCGCTGGCGGCGAAGATGGCATTGCACACCGCCGGCGCCAGCGGCGGCAGCGCCGGTTCGCCGAGGCCCGTGGGTTCGTAGTCGCTGGCGACGAAATGCACGTCCACCTCCGGCGTCGCCGGCATCCGCAGCAGCGGATACTTGTCGAAGTTCGTCTGCTGCACGCGCCCGTTCTCGAAGGTCACCGCGAGGCCCAGCATGGTCGAAAGGCCATCCACCACCGAGCCCTGCACTTGGTTCTCCGCCCCGCTCAGGTTGACGATGGGGCCCACGTCCGCCGCCACCGTCACTTTGTGGACGGTGAGCTTGCGCTCCGCGCTCACACTCACGTCCGCCACTTCGGCGATGTGGCCGGCGTGGCTGAAGTAGAAGGCGAGGCCGAGGCCCCTGCCCTTCGGCAGCTTCTTCCCCCAACCCGCCTCCTGCGCCGCCAGCTTCACCACGCCGGCGGCCCGACCGGTGTGCAGCGCCTGCGCCCGGCCGGGTTGCAGCCAGCGCGGTTCGCCCAGCACTTCCAGCAGCACTTCCAAGTGATCGCGGCCGGCCGCCACCGCCAACTCGTGCAGGAAGCTCTGCACCACGAAGCCGAACACGTTGGAGCCGGGCGCCCGCCACGCCGCGCAGCGGTTGCTCCACGGCAACGCGGTTTGCTCGTAGCGCACGTTGGGCACCAGCCCGGCGGGAAACACGCCGCGGCTTAAGCTGCCGCCGCTCACCGGCCGGCGCCCGTCGTTGGTGAAGGTGATGAAATGGTCGCGCCAGCCGGTGACCTTGCCGTCGCCATCGATCGCGCCCTGCAACTGGTGGAAGCCGCCGGCGCGGTAGAGGTCGAAGGCCATGTCGTCTTCGCGCGTCCACAACAGCTTCACCGGTACGCCGGCTTGCTTGGCGATGGCCGCCGCTTCGCAGACGAAGTCGTTGTACAGGCGGCGGCCGAATCCCCCGCCGCAGCGCGTCTGGTGCAGGGTGACCTTGTCCGCGCCGATGCCCACCACGCCGGCCGCGTCGCTGATGGCGCTGCCGGGCGTCTGCGTTGGCGCCCACAGTTCCAGCGCGCCGTCGCCGAAGCTCGCGGTGCAGTTCTCCGGCTCCAGCTGCGCGTGGCTGGCGAAGCGGTAGTGGTAGAAGGCGTCCACGGTTTTCGACGCGGCGGCGAAGGCGGCGTCCACGTCGCCTTGGTTCACCACCGGCGGGCCGCTTTCGCCGCGCAGGCGCTCGGCTTGCTCGGCCGCGGCGGCCCAGCTGTCCTTGCCGGCGTCCGTTTCGTCCCACTCGACTTGCAGCGCGCGCTTGGCGCGGAGGGCCGCCCAGGTGTTGTCGGCGACGATGGCTACGCCCGGCAGCAATTGCCCGGCGTTGCCGTTGCCTTCCAAGACGAAGGCATCCACCACGCCGGGCATCTTCTTGACTTCCGGCAAATTGGCCGAGCGCACCTTGCCGCCGATGGCCGGGCACTTGGTGTAGCAGGCGTGCTTCATGCCGGGAACGACTTGATCGATGCCGAACAGCGCTTCGCCGCGCACCAGCGCCTCGTTGTCCACGCCGGTGACGCGACTGCCGAGCAAGCGCCACTGTTCGCGCTGCTTCAGGGAGAGCGATCGCGCGGCCGGCACCGGCAAGGCGGCGGCTTCGGCGGCGAGCTCGGTGTACGCCAAGCGCTTGCCGCTGGCTTCGTGGAGCACATGGCTGTCGCGGGTGGCGAGTTCGCCCTCCGGCACTTGCAGCCGTGCCGCGGCCGCCGCCACCAGCATCGCCCGGCCGGTGGCCCCGGCGCGGCGCAGCGGCTGCCAATTCATCGGCACGGACATCGACCCCCCGGCGAACTGCATGCCGTAGGCGCCTTGGTCGATGGGCGCTTGCACGACTTCCACGTCCTGCCACGCCACATCCAGCTCCTCGGCGACGATCATCGGCAGCGACGTTTTCACGCCTTGGCCGATCTCCGGGTTCTTGGCGTAGATGCGGATGCCGCTTGCGTCGATGCGCAAGTAGCCGTTGGGTTGGAACGGGCCGCCTTGCGTCGCGTTGGCCGCCGCCCTCGGCAAGGAGAAGGAGAGCATCAACCCGCCGCCGACCACGCCGGTGAGTTTGAGGAATTGCCGCCGGTCCAGCTTGTCGATGCGCGGCGCGACGGCCGGCGGCCCGCCGCCGGTGACTTCGTCGACGGTCTCGGCGATGCCCGCGTAGTTCAAGGCGCTCATGTCCGGTTCTCCTTCAGGTTGGCGGCGGCGACCTGCACCGCCTCGCGGATGCGCAGGTAGGTGCCGCAGCGGCAGATGTTCGGCGCCATCGCCGCGTCGATGTCCGCATCGGTGGGCTCCGGGTTGCTTCGCAGCAGCGCTTCGGCGGCCATGATCTGCCCGGATTGGCAGTAGCCGCATTGGGCCACATCCAAATCCACCCACGCTTGCTGCACGGCGGTCAAGTCGCCGTTCGCGCCGGCCAGCCCCTCGACGGTGGTGACCTCCCCGGACACCGCAGCCACCGGCAGCGAACACGAACGCACCGGCGCGCCGCCGACCTGCACGGTGCAAGCGCCGCACTGGCTGATGCCACAGCCGTACTTCGCGCCCACCAAGCCGAGCTCGTCGCGCAGCACCCACAACAACGGCGTCTGCTCGTCCACGCCTTCCAACGTGTGCTGGCGGCCGTTCACCCGCAATTCCAATGTCGCCATTAGGCCCTTCCTCCGCACGGCATCCCAAAGACCGTGGCATCGTACCTTGATTCGGCGTCTTCGGGAAACGCCGCACGAAGTCGCTGCGTGGGCGCACGAGCCGGTTCGGCAACATGGTGTAGGCTACGCGCACAACCACCATCCTTGAATGAGGCAGGTGCTATGGACAGAGGAGTAGAAGGCGTGGGCGAGATAGTCGCTTCGATGAAATTGGAAAACACTGGCGACCGTGAAATCGCCAACGCGGCGCTGCGCGACGAAGCCACGGTTCGCAGCGCCACGGTGACAGGCATAGTGGACACTGGTGCGGTCTTGCTGATGTTGCCGGAGAACGTCGTCAGCCAGCTGGGCTTGAGCAAGCTGGGCGATGCCGTGGTGAGGTACGCCGACGAACGCCAGGAGTCCCGTCCCGTCGCCGGGCCGGTGACCCTCCACATCGGCAACCGCTCGATGAGCACCGATTGCATCGTCGGCCCGCCGTTCAGCGAGCCGTTGATCGGCCAGATCGTCTTGGAAAGGCTGGACTTGGTGGCGGACTGCAACAGACGCACACTGGGGCCGCGTCCGGAATCGCCGGACAAGCCGTTGCTCAAGCTGAAGTGACCCGTGCGTGATGGAGGAGGTGTAGCGCTGTGAACAACTATCTCGTCTTCATGCCGGAGGACGGCGGCAAGGTGGAGCAAGCATTCCCGCAGGCGCATTACCAAGTGGGAGATGACCTCTGGGCGATAAACAGCGACCTGCCGACGTGTGTTGATGTGTGCGAACGCCTCGGAATCGAAGACGGACAACGCATGGTCGTTGTGCCGATGACCGAGTACTACGGCCGTTTCGATCGCGCGCTGTGGCAGCGACTCGATTCCTGGAGCAAGGCATGAACCGCCCCGCCGAAGTCATAGACCTGCCGGAAGGCAGACCGTCATCCGGCGGCGGGGGCAACGGCGGCGCCAGCCACGGCG
This sequence comes from Candidatus Azotimanducaceae bacterium, assembly GCA_965243095.1. Lineage (GTDB taxonomy): Bacteria > Pseudomonadota > Gammaproteobacteria > Pseudomonadales > Azotimanducaceae > VXYL01. The sequence continues at coordinate 4,687,320 of OZ251530.1, read as the reverse complement.
AGCGGCTGGCGCGTATCGAAGCCAAGATGGAGCATGTCGCCACGCGTGAGGATCTGGCCAAAATCGAGGTTCTCATCGAGCGAAAGGAATCCACGATGTTGCGTTGGCTCTTGGGCATCCTAGCCGTTGCCGGCGTCAGTCTGGTGGTGGCGCTCATACGCGTTTTCCTAGCTGGTTGAGGCGAGGCAGGAGCGCCCCATGACCGCTTGGTTCGACAACCTCTCGACGTTGGAGCAAACGCTGTTCGTGATCGCGGCGTTCGCCACGACGGTGTTTGTTATCCAAGTGGCGTTCACGCTGTTCGGCATCGGCGAGGCGGACGATGCCGATCCCAACCAAGGCGCGGTTTCCGACGACATCGGCCGCGGCGGCGTACCCTTCGGCGACGTCTTCACCATCCGCAACGGCATCTCGTTCTTGATGGGCTTGGGCTGGGGCGGCTTGATGGTGTACGACTGGGGCCTCACCAACACCTTCCTCGTGCTGCTGGCGGGGATGTTCGTCGGCTCGCTGTTCGTGGGCCTCAACATGGGGCTTTTGGCGTTGATGTCCATGCTTCGGCACGAGGGCAATCTGCACATGGAGAACGCTGTGGGCCAGCCCGCCACCGTCACCTTGGCTGTGCCGGAGCGGCGCACCGGCGTCGGCAAGGTGCGGGTTTCCGTGCAGGAACGGCTGCTCGAATGTCACGCCATCACCGATGGCGATGCCTTGGCGCGCAACCACTCGGTCACCATCGTGGGGCTGGCCGGCAGCCAGGTCATCGTCACCGGCACCTAACGCCCGCACGGCACCTTGTGGCACACTCTGCGGGAGCGCCGTTCACGGGAGAGTTCGCCATGCCTTTTTCGCCAACGCTGATCGTCGCCGTGGTGCTGGCGGTGATCTTCATGGTCGCCGCCATCGCGGTGATCCGCCGCATTCGCACCTGCCCCTCGGACCGAATCTTGGTGAAATACGGGCAGGTGGGCGGCGACCGCATGGCCAAGCCCATCCACGGCGGCACCACCTTCGTGTGGCCGGTGATCCAAGGCTACCGCTACTTGGATCTCACGCCGATGACCGTGGACATAGACCTGCGCGGCGCCCTCTCCAAGCAGAACATCCGCGTCAACGTGCCGTCGCGCTTCACCTTCGGCATCGGCACCGTGCCGGAGTTGATGAACAACGCCGCCGAGCGCCTGCTCTCCCTGGACACGCGGCAGATCGAGGAAGCCGCGCGCGACATCATCTACGGCCAGCTGCGCGCCACCATCGCCATGATGGACATCGAGGAGATCAACGGCGACCGCGAGAAGTTCGAGAGCCGGGTGCTGGAGAACATCGAATCCGAGCTCATCAAGATCGGCCTGCGCCTGATCAACGTGAACATCTCCGACATCACCGACGAATCCGGCTACATCGAGGCGCTCGGCCAACGCGCCGCCGCGGAGGCCATCAACAAAGCCAAGGTGCAGGTGGCGCAGCAGGAGCGCGACGGCGCCGTGGGTTCCGCCGAAGCCGAGCGCGAACAGCGCATCCAAGTGGCCGACGCCAACGCCAAGGCCGTCACCGGCGAGAACCAAGCCCGCGCCATGGAGGCCGCCTCGGAAGCGGATCTGCGAGAAGCCCAGGCGGAAGCGCAACGCCGCGGCGACGCCGCCGAAGCGGTGAAACACGCCGCCGCCGAGCAGGAAGGCTACGTTGCCGAACGCGAGGCCGAAGTCGCCCGCGCCGACCGCGACCGCGCCCGCGAATACGCCAACATCGTGGTGCCGGCGGAAATCGAACGCGACCGCGTGCGCACCGAGGCGGAGGGCGAGAAGCGCAAGGAGGTGCTGGCCGGCGAGGCCGAAGGCGAGGCCATGCGCGCCCGCTTGGAAGGCGAAGCCCTCGGCCGCATGGAGATCCTCACCAAGATGGCCAGCGGCTTCCGCGACGTGGTGGACGCCGCCGGCGCCGACGCCGACAAAGCCGCCCGGCTGATGATCGTGGACAAGCTGGAAAGCCTCGCGCAAGTGCAGGCCAGCGCCATCGCCAACATCGGCTTCGAGAAGGTGGTGGTGTACGACAGCGGCGACGGCAACTCGGTGGGCAACTTCCTCGGCGGCCTAACCCGCGCCCTGCCCCCGTTCCACGAAGTGGCGAAGATGGCCGGCATCGAACTGCCGGAGTTCCTAGGCGAACTGGCGGAACGCGCGGGCAAGTCGGGCGGCGAGGGCGGGGATGCAAGCGCTGGCAAGGACGCGGGTTCCGCGCCAGCGCCGAGCGAGGAAGACAAAGCGCCACCGGCGTCTTAGGCGCCTAGGGACTGAGAAGCAAACGATCCGGTTGCACACCGTCGCTTGTACGGGGCGTTTACCGGCGGCGCGGTGCGCCCGGCGGCGTTTTCCTTGGCGCGATATAAGCGTTCGCCAATACGGTGGCGGGATCGACGGCCGCGCCCCGGCGCGCCGGGGCGATGCCGCTCATCTCGATTCAGCACAGCAGGCCGTGGTCACAACGAATCGCGCATCGAGTTGACCTCGTCGACGAAGCCATCCACCGATCGCAGCAGTTTGTCCTTCAAGACGTCGCCCCGTTCGGCCCACTTCTTGTGGTTCTCGATCTCGGTTTTCAAGCGGCCTTGGTACTCGTTCAAGCCCTGTTCCAAGTTGGAGGATTCCGGCGCATTTCCGGCCAAGGATAGGCGGTTCATCAACCCCAACGTGCGTTGCAGCCGCTTGCGCTCGTCGGCGTGGTACTCGGCGTAGCGCACAAAAACTTGTTCCACGTCCTCCCGCAACGTCTCGATGTTCACCGCCTCCGCTCCGTTCACCTCCTCTAGGAACTCGTCGAAAGACCCGCCTTCGCTGCCATACCACTCGCGTTGATGGGCACTGTAAAGCGCGACGCCAAAACAGGGGATATCCTTCGCCTTGACCACCTCGACAACCTGCTTCAAAACGCTTTCGCGCTGCTCTTCCCTCAACTTTTCCGCCTTGTTGAGCACCAAGTAGATCACTTCGTTATCAGACGGGCTGCGTTGTTGCAGAAACATGCGTATAAGCTGCACGTCTCGCTCCACCAGCGTTCCCCTTCCGCAATCAACAAGCCAAACAAGGAATTGAGACTGGCAGATGCTGCGCAAGGCGATCTCCTCGTCGCTGGTCGCGCCGCCGCCATCGTCGGGATTGGTGTAGCCAGGGGTGTCGATAAACGCCACGTTGCTCCACTTTGCAAGCTCTTGGGTGTAAATTGAGACTCGGGCAACAAGCCGCTTGAGCTCAATGCCGTACTCCGCCTTGAAGTCGTGAGTCATCTCCTGCAGCACGCCGCGTTCTACCTCAACGCTGCCGCCGCGGTAGTTGAACACGTTGACGCTCTCGGCGTCTTTGATGTTGAAGATGAAAGTTGGTATCGACGTCGTAGGCGTGATCCGCGTAGGCAGCAGATCGTCGGTATCCAACTCCGAGATGAGCGAGTTCAAAAAGCTCGATTTGCCGCTGCTGAACCCGCCCGCCACCGCGCAGATGTTGCGACTCGCCAGCCTCGGTGCGAGTCGGATCTCGCCCATCCGCTCCAAGACCTCGTCCAGCTTGGCATACGCCTCCGCCTCGGCTGGGTAGTCGTCCTCCAGCGCGAGCTGCTTGTATTCCGAGTTCAGTAGCCGCTCGAATTCTTGGTAGTGCCCCTCAAAGCCAGCACCAAGGCTGTACTTCGCGGAGGTAATGTCGCCGATGAGCTTGGTGATGGCCTGTAACCTGCGCAGCCGTTTCGCCGCTTCGTTGCCGGCATCCGCCACATCCAGCAGATCGCTTTCTGCCAACATCCGAGCGGATTGGATTTGCGCCTGTACATCCCCAAGAGCGCCCTTAGTCGCACCAAGAGCGATGCCGATCTTGCGGAGCCGATCTTCTTGCGCTTGCCTGTCGAAGTCACGCAAGAGCGGCCTCGCCCGATCCCACCGCATCACCTGTGCCTTGCGGTCATTCGCCAAACCCAAAGAGGTAACCGTACGAATGAACTTGATGATGGCGTCGAACCTGCCTATTTGCGCGAAAGCTACCGTCCCAGCGTCGGCGACATCCAACAGGCCGCTTCCGCCCAATGCGCCGGACGCAATTTGGATTTCGTGCGCCGCCTCCCCGGAAGCAGCGCTAGCCTCTGCAAGCGCGGATTCGACTCCACGCTGACGTTCCTCTTGATCCTGCCGATCGAAATCCTGCAACAGTCGTTCCGCCTTTTTCCACGACATCGTGCGCGAGTTGAGAGTTCCTGCCATCCTAGCCTCCGATCGTTCCGGCAACGGCTTCCAAGCGTTGGCGGACTTGGGCCAGTTCGTCCAGAACTAGGCCGTAGCGCTGTAGCGTGAACCTCTTGTCTGCGACCTCCTTCTTCAGGCGCTCTTGGTAGTCTTCCAACTCACTAACGGTCGCCGGCACCAGATCTGCTTTAGCCCGTTCTTGAACGGCATCGATCTGTTGCTCGCACAGATCGAGCCACTTGATGGCTTTGTCGCGTACTTCCTTCACAACCTCTCTTCCCTTCCTTTGACCACCCTTCACCGAGTAGCCCTCGTACCGAAAAGAAAAGTCAATGGTGCCGAAGAGCGAGTCGCGGACGTTCTTCAAGCGTTTGTCTGCTTCTCGGACGATCTGCCTAACCGCCTCGCGCAAAGAACGCTTCAACAAATCCTCATTAATCGGCGCCGCCAAGTCGTCACTGAACGACAAAGCTACCTCTCGGCAGAGTACCTCCGCCGTCGCATTCGCGAACGGCTTGTTGTACATCTCTTCCACGATGCTGGCCACGCCTCCTTCAATCTCTTCATAGAACTGGTGAATAGTGGTCTCGAGCTCAGCTTGGTCCAGCACCTTCTTTTCGTATGTGCGGCTCTCATACCCACCTATGCCCACCATCCTACCAAGCGCGGGAAAAGCACCCTTTTTCTTCTTTTTCTTCGTCTTTACTTCGGTCCCTACTGCGCCTTTGATTTTATCTCTAGCTTGCTCCGTAAGTTCCCTCAGGTCTTCGCGCAATTGGTCAATGTACTTCCCTTGCCCTTCAATCAGATCATCCCACCGACGAGTCACATTCGCCTCGAGCTTCCCGCGCAAGGTATCTATCGACCTCTGCTGGTACACTATGTCGTTGACGTCGCCTGTTTCAACCGCAGATCTCCGTTTCTCAAGGTCGCCGACCAGTTCATCCAACTCGTCAAGAGCTTGTGCCCGTTTCTCTCGGATAAAGGCCGTCATCTTATTCACTATGATGACATCCTTTTCTGTACGCACGGTATTCAAGACGTCATCGACGGCCGTTCTGTTGCCTATCGACACCAATTGCTCTCGCGTGGATTGGTTGATTCCTCCCTCGGCCTCGGGTTGGTCAAGGTAGTCCGGATAGGCGCGTTGCAGCGTATCGAAGGCATGCCGCTCGTCAGGCGTCCACGAGTCGGCGGGTTTCTTTGCAAGAGCGGCACACATGGCGGACATGAGCACGACATCGCCCCCGGCCGTGGCGATGTCGGCGCGAGGTGTTAGGCGTCGTTCCGTTTCCAGCATTGCCTCATCGAGCAGACCGCGGTGATCTCGCGAGGCGTCGACCAATACGCTGTCGAACTGACTGCCGATCACCACGCGGTGCTCGATGCCTTCCTTAGGAATCTCCCGCTCGAAGAATGCCACGTCTTGGGCGTCCATGAACTGGCTGGTACGGCTCAGCAATAGAACGGCGTCGCAACGGCGTAGCATCTTCTTCGTCTGTAGCGACCGCGAGGCGATCGGATCGTTGATACCGGGCGTGTCGACGATGTCGAGTTCTGGCATGCCTTCGCTGGATCGAAGGGTAACGCTCTTCACCAACGGCGTGAGCTCGCCACTCGAACCCACAAGGCGACGCATCTCCTCATTCAAGCCACCCGGTCGTTCCTCGGAGACGTCGAGAACATGTGTCTTGCCAAGGTAGTCTTGGACATGGATCCCTTTCGTCCTCGCCATTTCGATGATCTGGTGGCCTGCCTCAAGAAACGGTTCGATCTTCCCGGTGCTGCCTTGCGCTTTGCGACGCCGGTATTCGCCGGCGTGTTTCCTGATCGATTCCCAATCCTCCAAGCTGTAATACTCTACCTCGATCTCATCTCGATCGCTCTTGACAATGTGGGTCAGCGATGCGGTCATCGGGGTCGCCGCTTTTGGCAGGACCTCCTGCCCTTCGAACAGCAGCATGTTCAGCAACGAGGACTTGCCAGCCTTCACTTGGCCGACGATGCCGAGTCGAAGCAGGCGTGCGTCGTGTAGCATCTCCTTGGTATCATCCGCAACGCTTCGGGCGATCTGTTTCAGCTCATGCACGGAGCTGTCTTTTTTCACGACATCGCCGTCGCCACTGTAGTTGTCGATGACCCCGAGCAAGGCGGTAAGACCTTTTTCCAAATGATCCCGCTCTCCCTCGATTGCGCTAGGCGCGGGTTGCGAATTGGTCATGGTTGCTTCTCCAACGGAGATTTAAGGGTGGTGAGTTCGTCGATGGCGGTGCGGAGGACATCTTTGCGGGCCTGAAGGCCCTGTTTCTTCGCTGCGACCTCGGCCTGGCCCTTTTGGATGTCGGCGCGAATGCGGTTGATTTGCGCTTGAACCTGCTGGCGTAGATTGGACAGCATCTGTTGCGCGAGCTGAGCGTAATCGGACTCAACCTTAGGCCTTAGTTCGGACGCAATGCGAGGCGCGATGGAACTGCGAATACGCATCGGGAGTTCCTGCCTTTGGCGTTCTTGTGCTTCCGCTACTTCGTCACCCAGAAAAAGGCGACGTATGAGCGGAAGGAGCACGATTATTGCCTCTAGCCACGGGGCGACGACGGAGGTTGTTGCGGCAAGAACGCCGGCGATGCCCATGAAGATGCCATCTTTCTTGAACACGTTTGAGGCCTGCTCTAACGCGTTCGCGCTTTGACGCCCCGCCTCAAGAAGAACGAGGCCAACATTTGGAGCCCCGTCTTGTCCCAAACCGGCACTCGTGGTGAACCTGTCGTACTCCGCGTTGATTTCGTGAACTTCAGTGCGGTAGTGCTCGGTGATCTGCTGCATCGTTTCGGCCCGTTCCTCAGCCACCACGCGGTTCAGCGTTTGCCGCACCAGTTCATTGATCTCCCTGTTGCCGGCGTCTTGGCCACCATGCAGGTAGACGTCCGCCAAGCTGGGGGCGGCATCGCCGATGGCGTCGCGCACTGCCCGCACGATACGGTCCACCGCACGCCCGGAATAGCGGTTCTTGATGTCGCGTTCGTCTTCGCTCAGCTTCTCCTTGAGTGCCTCCTCCTTGCTTTCGAGGTCCTCGATTACGCGGTCGCCTTCAGCCGTGGAGACGTTGAGGGCGCTATAGTGGGTGTGGAGGCTCTTGATTGCATCGTCGATGAGGTGGACGATTCTGGCCCGCCAGAACCCGCTTAGAGCTTGGTCGAAGTCCACTTTGGCAACCGTGTCGCGGAAGGCCGCGACATCATCGGTCAATGCGGAGACGGCAAACACGGGTGCCGGCTTTTCGAATGTTTGCCGCACTTGTTCCCGGATGTGGCCAACAATGGCTTCGGCATCCGGCTTTTTCTTGTCGATCTTGTTCACCAGCACGGTGAAATCGACATCTTGGGCTAGAAACTCCCGTAGCTGCTCGATCTCGCTTTGCCGCAGCGTACCGCTTTCTGCGTCCACCACCATGACGAAGTAGCCGCCAAGCGGCAGATAACGCTGGATGGCGGCGTTGTGCGTTCTCAAACCGGATTCGAGGCCTGGCATGTCCACCAAGACCTTGCGGCTGCTGTCCGGCAGGTCGGCGTGGTGCAGATGTGCCTTGGCGTACTGCGCCTTCAACTCGCCTGTGTTCAAGGTTTGTTTCTCGACTTGGCCGAACTCCTCAAGGCCGACTTCCCGCACCACGGTGCCGTCATCCCCGAGCAGTTCAACGCGTTCGGCTTCGGCGGACGGGGCAGCGTAGATCTCCGTAGCCAAGGCGGTCTGCGGGACGATGTCCGTGGGCAATCCGGTGCCCGGCTGCCGCTGCAGATAGGCATTCACCAACGTCGTCTTGCCGGCGTTGAATGCCCCCACCAAGGGAATCAGCACACGAAACCGCTCGACTTGGCCACGCGCCTCCGCCCCCGCCTCCAACAGGTCATCCGCGAGTTCAACGCCGCGGCCGATCTCCACAAGCCGGTCCAGCGCATCCAAGAAAGTTGCTTGCGTGGTCAAGTCGATGTCCTCCCCCGTGTTGCTCCCCGTCGTCTAGGCGTCGGGCGTTGCAGACAATCCACAGTGTGGAAGTGCCGCCTATCGCCAGCCCAATCCCCGGGTGGCTACTCCCGTCGGGCGCTGTTGGCTACGGTAGTCAACGGCAAGCCCGACGTACGGGCAACCGCGAACTGCCTGCGCCGACGATTAGGCCACACTTGGTGGCTAGGCGCAAATCGGAGATTGGGGTGGCCGGATCCGCCGGATCGACCATGGCTACGATCCTCCGGGAAAGCGCACAAGCGACACCGTTGGCCTATCCCTTGCGTTGAGATGCCGGGATGGTGTGCGATTTTTCCTACAGGAACGCTGGGCGACTTCTCCTTCAAATCCGAGAGAAAACCAGCATACATGGACGCCGCGGGCGGCTACCGTGGCGCGCCATGGACAACGACGGCATCCACAAGTTCGCCCACGGCCACCGCGAGGTGTTCGCCGACATGCTGCGCCTGGTCGCCCCGGCGCTGGAGGCGGAGTTCGACTTCGACCGGGCGGCGCCGCTGCCGGCGGCCTACGTCCGGCCCGCCCGCGGCCGCCACAAGCAGCGCTTCGGCGACATCGCGTGGCGCGTGCCGACCCGGCGCGGGGGCGCGGACCTGGTGGTCGTGGTGGAGTTCCAGAGCACGGTGAAGCGGGACATGGCGCGGCGCATGCGCGAGTACGGACGCATGGCGCGCGAGCGCCCGACCGAACGTGGGAGCGGGCCGCCGGCACTGCTGCCCGTGGTTCTGTACAACGGCAGCCAACGCTGGACGGCGCCCGGGGCCTTCGCATTGCCGGAGTCGTGGTCGCCGGCGATGCAGTTGGTTCTTGCGCCGTTCCAAGGATGGGACTATGTTTTGCAGTCGCTGGAGCGGCTGCGGTCGAGCGGCGATTTGGCGCGCCTGCCGCTGGACAACCGGGCGGCGGCGACGCTGCGGCTGCAGGCGGAGCGGATGCCGGCGGATCTGCTGGCGCGGTTTCGCCTGGAGTGGTCGCGCTTCGCGGGCGAGGAGAACGCGGCGACGCGGCGGGTGCTGCACACTTGGACCGGCGCGTTGCTGGCGGACATGGACAGCGCTGACTCCAAGCTGCCGGCGTTGGCGGATTTGGAAGGGCTGGAAGGAGAAACGAACATGGCAACGGTATCGCAGGCGCTTTACGCCGAATGGCTGGCGGGCGTTCGCGCCCAGCATGTGGCCGAGGGCATCGAACGGGGCATCAAGCAGGGCGTCGAACGAGGCCTCAAGCAGGGCGTAGAACGGGGCCTCAAGCAAGGCGTCGAACGAGGCATCAAGCAGGGCGTCGAACGGGGCATCGAGCAGGAGCGCGTCCGCGGCTTGGCGCGCCTGCGGCGGCAGGCCGCGATCAAGTTCGGCGCGGGGACGGCCGAGCGGCTGTCGGCGGTGCTCGCCGCGGCCGGGCCCCGGGCGATGGAGCGCGTGGGCGACCGGGTGAGCGACTGGATCGTGGAGTGCGAGCGCGGCGAGGAGCTGCTCTCGCGGGTGTCCGCCTTGGTGGGGAACGACGGCGCCGAGGTCTGAATCGGCGCCGCGCGTAGGTCGCGCCACCGCCGGCAAGGCGGGCTCCGCACCAGCACCGAGCGGCGAAGGCAAAGCGCCGCCGGCGTCTTAGGCGCTACCCCCTGACACGAAAAACGCGCACGGGCGTTTACCGGCGGCGCGGCGCGTCCGGGCGGCGTTTTTCTCGGCGCAATTCAAGCGTCCGTCAATACGGTGGCGGGATCGACGGCGGCGGCCCGGCGCGCCGGGGCGATGCCGCACAGCAGCCCAACAACCACCGCGCAGCCGACGGCAGCCGGCAAGAACCACGCATCGTAGTTGATCGGCGTTTCCAGCACCGTCGCCAAGATCGATCCCGTGGCGTAGCCCAACGCCGCGCCGGCCACGCCACCTACCGCGGCGATCAAGGACGATTCGGTTAAGAACTGCCACACCACGTCGCGCCGGCGCGCGCCCACAGCCATGTGCAAGGCGATCTCGGCAGCCCGGGCGCGGGCCGCCGTCAGCATCACCGCGGTGATGGCGCAGCCGCCGGACAAGAACGTAACTGCGGCCAGGATGCCCAGCAGCACCAGTCGGTTGTGTACCTTCGCCCAATAGGTATCGACGAACGAGTTGTCAGCTACCACGCGCAGGATGTCTGGATCCATCCCGTGACGCCGAATCAACAAAATCGCGGATTGCCGCGACGGCTTCCTGAACACGCGCGAGATGCACGGCTTTCGCCATGATCTGCGGCCCCCCGATTTGATCCCCGACCGCATCTCCTGCCACGTCCCGGAGCGCACTGAACGGCGCGTAGATCGATTCGTCGAATTGGTTCCGTTCCTGATACATCGCTTGGCTATAGATCGGATGCGGCGCGAGAACGCCTTGCACTGTGAACATCGTGTTGGCAATCCACACCGGCGCTCCGATCGCGTCGGCGCCCGGCCCGAAAAGTCTGTCGCGCAGCGGCGAGCTGATCACGACGACGCGCGAGCGGGCGGCGTCGTCCGCTGGGCTGATGTTGCGACCGCTCGCCAAGGTGTACTCCATGTGCATGAACTGCGGCATGAAACCCCCGCTGGTCGCAACGACATTTGGTTCAGCCTGTCCGGTCGCCCCGCGCACAACCAGCGTCGCGAAAGCCACAATGGAGGCGTGACGAACCGCCGGCAGTTCGCCAACAGCGAGTGCGTCCTGCGGCGTGAGCCGCAGATCGTTTCCTTCCGGCCACTGGCCCAAAGCGTAGATCTCGTCGGCGCCCATCCGCCCCATCGCGGCGGTGGTTTCGTCGTAGGCGCCGGCGGCCAAGCTCAACGTGGCGATCACGCACCACGCGCCGAGGGCCACGCTCAACGTCGCCAACGTGGTGAAGAGCGGCCGCGCCTGCAGCGAGCGCCAACCGTAGCGCACCGCCCGTTCCACGGTGTGCCAAAACGAGGGCTCGGGCGCTGGTGGCATGGCCGGCGGTGCGCTTCCCCGCTTGCCCCAGTTCGCGCCGGAATCCGCCACGACGCGCCCATCCCGGAGCGCCACCGTCCTCGCCGCGCGCAACGACGCGGCCGGGTCGTGCGAAGCCAACACCACGGTGTGGCCGCGCGCCGCAAGCCCGGCGAGCGCCGACATCACCTCTTCGCCCTGCGCCGCATCCAACGCCGCGGTCGGCTCGTCCGCCAGAATCACGCGGCCGCCGTTCATCAGCGCCCGGGCGATGACGACGCGTTGCCGCTCGCCACCGGAGAGAACGCTGACGCTCTGTTCCGCCTTGGCGGCGAGGCCAAGCATCCCCAACAGCTCGTCCGCCCGCCGCCATCGCTCGTCGCGGCCAAGCCCCCGGTACGCGGCGGGCAACTCCACGTTGGCGCACGCCGTCTCGCGGTCAAGCAGATGGCTGGCTTGGAACACGAAGCCCATCGAGTCCCGACGCAAACGCGCGCGGCCGTCCGCGTCAAAGCCGGAGACCTCCACACCGGCGAAGTGGTAAGCGCCGCCGGTTGGGCGATCCAGACAACCCACAATGTTCAGCAGCGTGGACTTGCCCGAACCGGACGGCCCGGTCAGGCACACGAACTCGCCCCGTCCGATCGTGAGCGTCACATCGGCCAGCGCATGCACTAGCTGGCCATCTTCGCCGCGGTAACCGCGCGATACGCCCCGAAGGTCGATCAAGGGCAGCGCCTCCACGTCAACGGAGACGCCGCCGGCGGGGTCGTGTGCGACCATGGTTTCACCCTCTTGGTTGAATGCCTGCATGGTAGTAGGCGCACGAGAAGGGCAAAAAGTTCCTTTCTTTCGGATCGCAGACCGAAATGCCAGCATGATGCCTCCAATGCCACACGCCCAACAAAACATGTTTTGCGCCCGCCCCGGCTACGCAAGCGGCGCCTTGTGTTTCGCCGGCACGAAGATTCGAGTGGAGACGCTGTTCAACTACCTGTGCGACGGCGGCACCATCGACGAGTTTCTCGAGGAGTTCGACGGCGCGGTCGATCGCGAGCAAGCAACGTGCGCCGTCGAATTCGCGCGGGCGGCGCCGCTGCCGGCGGCCTACGTCCGGCCCGCCCGCGGCCGCCACAAGCAGCGCTTCGGCGACATCGCGTGGCGCGCGCCGGCCCGGCGCGGCGGCGCGGACCTGGTGGTCGTGGTGGAGTTCCAGAGCACGGTGAAGCGGGACATGGCCCGGCGCATGCGCGAGTACGGACGCATGGCGCGCGAGCGCCCGGTCGCACCCGGGAGCGGGCCGCCGGCGCTGCTGCCCGTCGTCCTGTACAACGGCAGCCAACGCTGGACGGCGCCCGGCGCCGTGGCGCTGCCGGAGTCGTGGTCGCTCACCACGCGGTCGGTTCTTGCGCCCTTCCAAGGATGGGACTATGTTTTGCAGTCGTTGGAGCGGCTGCGGTCGAGCGGCGAATTGGCGCGCCTGCCGCTGCCGAACCGGGCGGCGGCGACGCTGCGGCTGCAGGCGGAGCGGACGCCGGCGGATCTGCTGGCGCGGTTTCGCTTGGAGTGGTCGCGCTTCCTAGCGAGGCGAACGCGGCGACGCGGCGAGTGCTGCACACTTGGACCGGCGCGTTGCTGACGCACTTGGGTGGCGCCGAATCCGCGCTGCCGTCACTTGCGGATTTGGAAGGGCTGAAAGGAGGAACGGACATGGCAACGGTATCGGAGGCGCTGTTCGACGAGTGGTTTTCGGACGTTCGCGCCCAGCATGTGGCCGAGGGCATCGAACGAGGCCTCAAGCAAGGCGTCGAACGGGGCATCGAGCAGGAGCGCGCCCGCGGCTTGGCGCGGCTGCGACGGCAGGCCGCGATCAAGTTCGGCGTGGCAACGGCCGAGCGACTGTCGGCTGTGCTCGCCGCGGCCGGGCCCCGGGCGATGGAGCGCGTGGGCGACCGGATGAGCGACTGGATAGTCGAGTGCGAGCGCGGCGAGGAGCTGCTCGCGCGGGTGTCCGCCTTGGTGGGGAACGGCGGCGCCGAGGGTTGAATCGGCGGCGCGCGTAAGGTCGCGTACACACCACGACGGGCATCTGCCGACCGCGCACGGGCGTACGATTAAGCCCCACGAACATCTTCAAGTTCTGTGCGCCTCGATGATCGCGTTGGTGTCCACGAGCACTGGTGACTCGCGGTCTGGCGCGGCGCTCATAGTTCGATCACATGCTCAACGCCGTGGGCTGCGAACAGTTCGTCCAGCTCCTCGACTGTGAGCCCGCACAGAGACGCGGTGCGCCGAACGGAGATGCATCCTTGCTCCATTGCGGCGGCCAGCAACTCGACAAACGGCTTCGAGAACAACAGCGGCGGATCGCAAGGGGCCGATTCGCGGCCGTTGTTGCGCAAGGCGCTCTCGGGGATGGCTCGCGCTCTCGCTTTGGTCAGCCGCCGCAGGGCCGCGAGGTGCCACCGTAGCGCGGACGACGTCACCTGCAGTTCGTCGGCCAACGCGTTCAATCGCGCTATCAGTTCGTCCATGTCCAGCCGTGCGCAGTCATCGAACTCGCGCAGGGCAGACGCAGGCATCAGCAACGCCGCGGCGAAGTTGTTGGCAAGCTGCTCGACGCGGTTGCCGGCGAAATCGCTGGCGTCTTCGATATGCTCGGGCGGCATCGCATCCCAAGTGAGGATGTGGAACAACTCGTGGGCGAGGTCGAAATGGCGGCGCCCGGCCGTCTCGCTGCGGGCGATCAAGATGGCGTCGAGCTCCGGCAGACGGCAGGCGGCCCCCGAAATGCCCGGTTGGGCGTCCACCATCAGCACCAGGATGCCGAGATCCGCTTCCATCGCCGAGGCGAGCCCCAACGCGGGCACCGGCCCGAGCTGCAGTTCCTCCGCGAACCGTTCGCCGGCCACTATCGCTTCCTCGAACCTCGACGCCTTGGTCAAACACGCCACCCGCCGCAGCAACGGCGGCCGCCGGCCCACCTCCGCCGCCAATGCCCGGTACGCGCCGATCCACCGTCCCGCCGTCTGCTCGTAGGCCTGAAGCTGCTCGGCGGCCACGCCGCTTTGCCGCCACGAAAACCGGCCCTCGCCATCCAGCCGAAACGGATCGGTGAAATAGTCCAACCCGACATCCAGCTTCTCCACGGCAGTTACGAGCTCCGCTGCCGTCAGCGCCCGCACGCCCGTTTCTATCGCGGAGACGGTTTGCCGATCCTTGAACCCGAAAATGCGGGCCAGCTCGTCCTGCGAGAGGCCGCGCTGCTGTCTCAATGCCTTGATCCGCGCTCCGATCACCATCGCCTTCCCCCGTGCTTTGACCGCGGCTTGCACTTTACCATGTGCAAGAATTGCTTGTAGAAGCCGTAGCAGGCGGGAATGGCGTCGGGGCACCGGGCAAGCGCCGTCTGCGCTGCGTCGCGTTGCAGTTTGAGCTCGTCCACAACCTCTACTTCGAGGACCTCGGCAAGTTGCGCGCCGCCGTCGAGTCGTGCTTCCAAGGCGGTGTGCGACTTTTCCTACAAGAACACTGGGCGACTTCTCCTTCAAATCCGAGAGAAAACCAGCATACATGGACGCCGCGGACGGCTACCGTGGCACCCATGGACAACGACGGCATTCACAAGTTCGCCCACGGGCACCGCGAGGTGTTCGTCGACATGCTGCGCCTGGTCGCCCCGGCGCTGGAGGCGGAGTTCGACTTCGCGCGGGCGGAGCCGCTGCCGGCGGCCTACGTCCGGCCCGCCGGCGGCCGCCACAAGCAGCGCTTCGGCGATATCGCGTGGCGCGTGCCGGCGCGGCGCGGGGGCGCGGACCTGGTGGTCGTGGTGGAGTTCCAGAGCACGGTGAAACGGGACATGGGGCGCCGCATGCGCGAATACCGACGTATGGCAGGCGAGCGCCCGACCGAACGCGGCGGGGGACCGCCGGCGGTGCTGCCCGTCGTCCTCTACAACGGCAGCCAACGCTGGACGGCGCCCGGGGCCTTCGCATTGCCGGAGTCGTGGTCGCCGGCGACGCAGTTGGTTCTTGCGCCGTTCCAAGGATGGGACTATGTTTTGCAGTCGCTGGAGCGGCTGCGGTCGAGCGGCGATTTGGCGCGCCTGCCGCCGGACAACCGGGCGGCGGCGACGTTGCGACTGCAGGCGGAGCGGACGCCGGCGGACCTGCTGGCGCGGTTTCGCTTGGAGTGGTCGCGCTTTCCCGGCGAGGCGAACGCGGCGACGCGGCGGGTGCTGCACACTTGGACCGGCGCGTTGCTGACGCACTTGGGCGGCGCCGAATCCGCGCTGCCGTCACTTGCGGAGTTGGAAGGGCTGAAAGGAGGAACGGACATGGCAACGGTATCGGAGGCGCTGTTCGACGAGTGGTACGCCGACGTTCGCGCCCAGCATGTGGCCGAGGGCGTCGAACGGGGCATCGAGCAGGAGCGCGCCCGCGGCTTGGCGCGGCTGCGACGGCAGGCCGCGATCAAGTTCGGCGCGGCAACGGCCGAGCGGCTGTCGGCTGTGCTCGCCGCAGCCGGGCACCGGGCGATGGAGCGCGTTAGCGACCGGGTGAGCGACTGGATTGTGGAGTGCGAGCGCGGCGAGGATCTGCTCTCGCGGGTGTCCGCGCTGGTGGGGAACGGCGGCGCCGAAAGCTAATTCGGCGCCGTGCGTGACGGCCCGCCGTACAATCCATCGCCATGCGCGAATCCACGCCTGCAAAGAAGCTGCACACCGAACGCGGGCCGCCGCCCTACTTCGCCGGGCGCGAGACGGAACTGGCGACGTTGCGGGAACGGTTGGATTTGGTGTTGGCCGAAGGCGACGCCACGGACGGTCTGGCGCTAATCCTCGGCGTTCCCGGCATGGGCAAAACCCGACTCGGCCGCGAGTTCATCGACTCCGTGGCCGGGTGGCAGACGGGCGGTGCCGAGGTCGCCTGCATGATGCGCGGCGCTGTTGCGCTCAACGACGACGTGGGTTTGTTCTTGGCCATTGGCGACGCCGTCGGCTTGAGCGGCGAGTTTCGCGCCATCGCCGAGATGGACACCCGAACCACCACCCGCGGTGGGGGAGCGGGCCCGATAAGAGCGAACGTAACGCGAGAGCATGTTCGCCACACAGGTAACTTCCAAGAACTTCTGCGGCAGACCGCAGCGGACGACCTGTGGGGCCGCAAGGGTCTGGTGCTGGTGTTCGACGAGCTGCAAGCGCTGAAGGCCGAAGGCGCTCAAACGCTGAGCACGCTGCACCAAGGGTTGCACGGCTGCCCCATCCTCACCCTGGGCATCGGCCTGCAGAACCTGCCGGCTGTGCTGGCGCAACACGGCATTTCGCGGGTGGCGAAGCCGATCCACTTGGCACCGCTCGCACAGCGCGAGGCCGCCATCGCCATCGAGCAAGGTCTGTTGGCGCTAGGGCACGAAATCCCCAAAGAGTGTGCCCGACGGCTAGCGGAAGCGTCCTTCGGCTTCCCGCAGCACATCCACGAGTATCTGGAAAGCGCGAGAGACGTCATCCGCGAGCATGGACACCTCGAACCCGGCCCCACCCTCGACCGCGCTCTCGCGCTGGGCGACGAGGGCCGAGTCGCCTACTACAACGCGCGATTGGAAAACGTGCCGCACCAAATCTCGGCGATGCTGCCGGTGATCGACAAGATGCGCGCGGCGAACCTCGACACCCTCACCGAACGCACCGCCATCGCCGAGATCGACACGGAAGGTTACAACGGCAAGGAGGTGGTGGACGCCGCCATCGCCCACGGCGTCCTAACCCGAAAAGACGGCACCGTGGACTTCGGGATTCCGTCGTTCCACAACTACATGGTGGAGAGATTGCAGGCGTATCGGGCGCAGCTACGGATCGAACGCTCCGCATCGGGCCAAGACCGAGGCGACGACGAGCATGGCGCTGGCAACGCAAAGTAGCGGCCGACGGCGCGGCGAGGAACTGCTCTCGCGGGTCTCCGCGGTGGGGAACGGCGGCGCCGAGGGTTGAATCGGCGTCGCGATTTATGTCGGAAACCCGCGGGTCGCGCCGCGTTTGACACGGCGAGGCCGTAAGCGGTAGGTTAGGGGCCACGCTGAAGGGGGATCCCGTGGTCGCGCCCGCGCCCATTGTCACGCTTGACGAGTTCGAGGCCGAATACCGTGCAGGTATCGGTTTCGCGTTGCCGGCGCGTGGTGGACGGGAGGCGAGCCTCGACAACATTCGGCGTTTCGGCGATGGCGTGGGCGATTACAACCCGCTGTACCGGGACCCGGCCTACGCCGCGGAGAGTCGGTTCGGCATGGTGGTTGCGCCGCCGGTGTTCATCTACGGGGCGAGCCTTGGCATCGCGCTGGCCATCAACGGCGCCATCGATGGGCGGCGGCTTTCGTCCAGCCACTTTCCTATGAACTACGCCGGCGGCGGCATCGACTTCCACCGCACCATCTGGCCCGGCGATCGCATCTTCGCCACCGAGCGCATCGTCGGCATCGAGCGCAAGCACAGCAAGCGCATCGGTGATTTCGTGCTCTGCGAGGCCGCCATCGACTACCACAACCAGCGCAAGGAGCTGGTGGCCACGAAGACCACGCGCATGGCGCGCTACCAGAACCTCGGCGGCGGACGCACCATCGAGTACGACCGCCAGACGAAGACGCAAGTTGTCGAAGAATCCCCGGATCCGCTGGTGTTCGAGCGCACCCGGCGCGGCAAGGAAACGCGCTATTTCGAGGACGTGGCGGAAGGCGAGGAGCTGCCGCCGCTGCGCAAAGGCACCTACACCGTCACCGAGCTGTTCCTGTTCACCCACGGCGTGGTGGGCACCGGACGCAGCCCGCGCGCCGCGCTGGAGGCGGAGGATTCCAAGGACCTCGGCGGCGGCGGCCGCTACGACGCCGAGCACGCCCGCAACCGCCGCAACATGCCCGGCCAGTTCGACTGGGGGCCGCAGCGGGTGTGCTGGCTGGCGCAGATGGCCACGGACTGGATGGGCGACGACGGCACCTTGAAGCGGATGTACACGCGGGTTCGCCATCCCAACATCGTCGGCGACACCAACACCGTGTTCGGCCAAGTGGCGAGCAAGTCCGTGGTGGATGGCGAGCACCTGGTCGTCCTCGACGTGTTCAACGAAAACCAAGCCGGCCTCGCCACCGCCGAGGCGAGCATCACCGTGGCGCTGCCTGCCCGTGGCGATGGCTGACCGAAAGTGGCGGGTGGCGGCATGAGCGGGCGGCGCTGGCGGTCGCGGCGGCAAGCGCTCACATGCGCCGTTGCCCTGTTGGCGTGGGTGGGCGCGGGCGTCGCCGCGCAGCATGTCCACGTGGACGATCACGAGGACTGCTCGATCTGCGCCATTTCGGCGTCCGACCACGGCCATGCGCCGCCGGCCGCGATTGCGATTGCTCCGGCGCCGGCGGTGCGCGTGGCGGCGCGGCCGGTGTTGGCGCCGCGGCAACGACACATCGTTCGCCATCGGCAGCGAGCGCCTCCCCTTTCCATCTGACCCAAATACGCCGGCGCAACGGGCGTCGGTGTTTTCGCGCAGCCGTCGCCGTGTGGCGCGGCCGGCGCATGAATGTCACTTGGAGAATCAAATGCAGATCCTTAGGATGCGCTGCGTCCGGGTTGCCGCTTGCCTGTTGCCGTTCGGCGCAGTCGCGGCCCTGGCGCAGAGCGAACGCGCCGACACGGCGCAAACCAGCGACGACGCCGCGCCGAGTATGCACTTGGAGGAAATCGTCGTAACCGCCCACCCGCTTGCCGGGGAAGGGCTTTCGGAAGCCACCGCCGTGCTCGAAGGCGAGGCCTTGGAGCAAGCGGTCGCCGACACCATCGGCGCCACCGTGGCGCGCCAACCCGGCATCCACACCGCCTCCTTCGGCGACGCGGTGGGGCGCCCGGTGATCCACGGCATGAGCGGCCCGCGCGTGCGCGTGATGGAGGACCGCATCGACAGCATGGACGTGTCGGTCACCAGCGGCGACCACGCCGTGACGGTGGAGCCGTTCATCGCCGAGCGGGTGGAGGTGATCAAAGGGCCGAGCACACTGCTCTACGGCACCGCCGCCATCGGCGGCGTCGTGGATGTGCAGACCGGGCGCATCCCCCGCGAGGAGCGCCAAGGCGTGCAAGGCCGCGGCGTCCTGCGTTCCGCGGACAACGGCAGCGCCACCGGCGGCGCGGTGCGCCTCAACGGCGGTGGCGGCAGCTTCAGTTGGCACCTCGACGGCTTCTACCGTGACGCCGGCGAGTACGACATTCCGGGCTTCGCCGAGTCCGCCCGCTTTCGCGCCCAGGAAGAGGAGCACGACGAAGACGAGCACCACGACGAGGACGAGGACGAGCACCACGGCGAGGACGAAGACGAGCACCACGACGAAGACGAAGACGAGCACGAAGACGAACACCACGAAGAGGAAGAGGCGTACGGCATGCTGCCCGGCAGCGACGCCAAGGCGCGTGGCGGCGCCTTCGGCTTCTCGTGGATCGGTGCGCGCGGCTTCGTCGGCTTGACCGCGAGCCGCTTGGACTACGACTACGGCCTGCCCGGACACGCGCACTCCCACGCGCACGAAGACGAGCACCACGACGAGGAAGAAGAACACCACGAGGGCGAAGACGAAGACCACGCCGAAGACGAAGACCACGACGAGGAAGCCGAGGGCGAAGAGGGCAACGCGACGTTGGCCTTGGATCAGACTCGCGTGGATTTCGAGACCGCGCTCGCCGATCCCTTCGGCGACTTCGACTCGCTCAACGTGCGCATCGGCCGTAACGACTACGCCCACCTGGAGATCGAGCCGAACGGCGAGGTCGGCACCCGCTTCGCCAACCGTTCCCACGAAGGGCGGGTCGAGCTGATCAGGACCGCCGGCGGCCAGCGCAACGTCTTCGGCCTGCAATTCGGCCAGCGCGACTTCTCCGCGCTTGGCGAGGAGGCGTTCGTGCCGCCGGTGCAAACCGGCACGCTAGGCGCGTTCTGGCTCGGCGAGCGGCAGGTGGGAACGGTGGAACTGGAAACGGGAGCGCGGGTCGAACGTGTGCGCCATGAGCCGACGCAAGGCGCGGACGCCCAGTTCACCGTGTTCTCCGCTTCCGCTGGCATCGTCGCCGTGCGCGACGCCTTCACCCTCGGCGTCCACGGCGGCTATTCCGCGCGGGCACCGAGCTCCGAGGAGATGTACTCGTACGGCGCGCACCTGGCCACGCAGACTTTCGAGATCGGCGATCCGGACTTGGATCCCGAGAAGGCGTTGCACGGGGCGTTGACGCTCGCTTGGCGCGGCGAGGGGGCGACCTTCCAAGCGACGGCCTATTTGGCGGCTTGGCGCGACCACATCTACCAGTTCGCCACCGGCGCGATGGAAGACGAGCTGCCGGTGCTGCGCTACGGCCAAGAAGACGCCTTCTACCGCGGCGTCGACCTCCAAGCCCACGTTGATCTGGTGCAGTTCGACGGCGGTTCGCTGGCGTTGAGCGGCCTCTTCGACATGGTGACGGCCACCATCGACGTCGCCGGCAACGACCAGCTGCCGCGCATCCCCCCGCTGCGCGCCGGCGTGGGCCTGCATCTCGAACGCGGCAAGCTGCGCACCGACTTGGACTACCTGCGCGTCTCGGCGCAAGACAACGTGGCGGATTTCGAGCTGCCCACCGACGGCTACGACGACCTGCGCTTGTACGTCGCGGTGGATCTACCGGCCAGCCGCGCCGACGCCCGCATCTTCCTGCGCGGACGCAACTTGACGGACGCCGAACAGCGGCACCACACCTCCATCATCAAGGACCTGGCGCCGGCGGCCGGGCGGACGCTGGAGATCGGCGTGCGAATGGCGTTCTAAGCGCAAACCCCGCTGGCGGGTGTCCGATGTTGGCGACACCCGCCGGTGGGATTCAAGCCGGCAACTACGGGTGTACGACAGTCTTTGGTGACTGGTGCTGGGAGCGCGGGCGCTCCGCTGATTTGTTTGACTACGACTCTGCGAGGCGCAACCGGAGGCGCGCCAACTCGCGCTCCGCGGCGTCGGCTCTGTGCTTTTCCGCATCCCGCTCGAGTTCCGCCGCGTCGGCTCTTTGCTTCTCCGCCGCTCGCCCGTCTAGGGCCTCGTCGTAGGTACTCAAGTCCTCGCCCGTCGTCGGATCGCGAAAGCGCAGCTCGCCGGCCCATATGTGCAGATCGAGACCCAGCACCTGGCTCGGCAGCCGGCCGGCGGCGTTCACGGTGATCGGCCGGTAGAGACCATCGCGCAGCCGATATCCCACCAAGGGCGTGGACAGCTCGAAGCCCTTCGGGTCGAACAGCCAGTACTCCCGCACCCCCAGATGCGCGTAGGTGTGCGGCTTCGATCCGGTGTCCTTCTTCGAGGTGCTGTCCGACAACATCTCGATCACCAAGTCCGGCACCGGGTGCTCCCACAGCTTGTAGGAGTCCCAGTCCTCACGCCGCGGCGTCCGTAGCGCCACGAACAAGTCCGGGGCCAGCGTTTTGGTCTTGTTGCCCCGCTCGTAGTGCAGGAACAGGTCCGCACACACCGTCGCGGCCGGCAGGCGCCGTCTCAGCGCGTGGCACCAGAGCGAGGTCTGGCGCTGATGGCTATCGGTCTGGCCCATGCCGTCCTCAACGAGATAGCCGTCTTCGTCGCGGTACACCGGCGGCACCGGCTCGTAGCGGTACAGGCCGTCTTTGGGCGTCACATCCGGCCGGCGCCGGCGGCGGATCGGCTCGCCGTTGATCTGGGAGAGGGGCTGCGTTTCCATGCTTGAACCGTACCATGTTTGCCAAGCCTCGGGGCGTTTGCTGCGCGGGGGCGCGGAAGGAGGCAGCTTGACACGGCGGAGGCCGCCACCGATAGCGACATAAGCCATACGGCTTGTGCGAGATCGGCGCGATCGGCGTTTTTTCGTCCTGCTATGACCATTTCGCGGAGATCGCAACCCTCGGCGCTATTGACTGGGACGCCGGCGATGCCCAATATGACCGGCACCGTGATCGGATGGCGATCGCCACGGGTGCCACAAGGCAGGAGAGCAGTGCATGGCGGCGGCGAAAGAGTTCTTCGACTTCCTGTTGACGTCGTTCCTGTTGCTCGGCCCGATGTTGCTGCTCGGCCTGTTTCTCGCCGGCCTCATCCATGTGCTCATTTCCCGCGCGGCCATCCTGAAGTGGCTGCGCCGCGACAGCTTGCAGTCCGTCGCCACCGCGGCCGCCGTCGGCGTGCCCATGCCGCTGTGCAGTTGCTCGGTGGTGCCGGTGGTGGCGGAGATGCGGCGCAAGGGGGCGTCGCGGTCGTCCTGCATGTCGTTCCTCATCACGGCGCCGGAGACGGGCGCGGATTCCATTCTGGTGACCCATGCGTTTTTTGGCTTCGTGGCGGCCGTGGTGCGGCCGGTGATCAGCTTCGTCACCGCGGTGGTCACCGGCGTCTGCTCCATTTTCCTCATTCGCGATGAAAAGGACGGCAAAGCCGCTTCCGGCGACTCCGCCGGAGCCCGCGGCTCCGGCGGCACCTGCGACAGCGACGACGACTGCTGCCACACCCCCTTGATCCCCGGCCAAAACGATTGCTACGTCGCGCCCGCGCAGATCATGGCGTCGCTGCGCCGGGCGCTGGCGAAGGTGGCTGGGCCGAAACCCATCCCCCGGCGCGCAGAGGCCGCGGCCGTGGCCGAAACGGCGCCGCGCACCCCGGAGTTCAAGACGATTGCCAAGCATGTGCTGCGCTACGGCTTCGTGGAGGTGGCGGACGACATCCTGTTCGCGCTGCTGGTGGGCGTGGCCTTGGGCGGCCTGCTCTACCTCGCCATTCCGAGCGATCTCATGGCGCACGAATACGCCCGCTGGCTGGCGTATCCGGTGATGGTGCTGGTGAGCGTGCCGCTGTACATCTGCGCCTCGGCGAGCACGCCCATCGCCGCCGCGCTGGTGGCAAAGGGCTTCAGCCCGGGCGCCGCGCTCATCTTTCTGATGACCGGCCCGGCCACGAACACCGGCACCATCGCGGTGGTCGTCAGCCAATTCGGCACCCGCTTCGCCTCCATCTATGTGGGGGTGGTGGTGGCCGTCACCGTGGTCTTCGGCATCGCCATCGACGTGCTGCTGCTGTGGGGCGGTTGGTCGCTCGCCGTGAATCTGGACGCCTCGGATTCCCACGCCCTCGCCATTCTGCAATGGGGCGGCGCGCTGGGCCTCTTCGCGCTGATGGTGTGGCGGTTCCGCGCTGGGGCCTTCAAGAGCGGCTATCAGGAGCTGCTCTCGAACCTGCGACCGCGCCGCCGCGGAACCGCCGCTTGATCGAGCAACTAGCCGAGCAAGACGCGCCGGCCGCGCTGGTGGATGCGGCGCTCGCCGGCGACGACGCCCGCGCCGAAGCCATCCTCGAACGCTGGCCCGATTTGCCCCAACGCTCCCGCCTTTGCGCTCTGGTGCTGGGCGACAGCGCCGCCGCGCAAGGCTGGTCGCGGGCGACAGTGAATGAACCCCTAGGCGTTGCCGACAACGCGCCGGCGAACGAAGCGGAGGGCTTGCCCCCGCTGATGCACCTGCTCAATTCCCGCTACCGCGCCGGCCATGCGGAAACCAACGCGGAACGCCTGGCCATCGCCAAAACGCTCATCGCGTTGGGCGCGGACGTGAACTGCGGTATGCGCGAAACGGACACGATCCGCGGCTACCGCACCGCCTTGGGCGCCGCCATCGGACGGGTGCGCAGCCCGGCGCTCGCCAAGCTGCTGTTGGCCGCCGGTGCCGACATCGACGACGGCCCAACGCTCTACGAGGGTTCGGCCATGTGGGAGGCGGTGCGCTGGCGCGACGCCGCGAGCCTGCGCGCGCTCTTGGCCGCGAAACCACCGCAATGGCACGTCTGCCACGCGCTTCCGCACGCGCTGCGCTGGAACGATGTGGACTTGATCAACCTCCTCCTGCGCAACGACAGCGACCCGAACTGGAACAAGGTCACTTGGGGCTTCGACGGCACCTGCCTGCACGAAGCCGTGGTGTTGGACGCCGACCCCGCCATCGTGCAAGCGCTGCTCGCCCACGGCGCCAACATGGAGCAACCCGACCGCGATGGCCGCACGCCGCTGGCCATCGCCGTGTGCTTGAACCGGCAGGCGATTGCCGACTTGCTGCGGGAACACGGCGCGGATGAGGAGCGTGTTCGGCCGGTGGATCGGTGGACGTCCGCATGTTTGGCCGGCGAGGCGGACTTGGCCGAGCGGCTGGCGGCCCAACACTTCGGCGAGGGGGATGCCCTAGCATGTTTCCTGCCGGCGGATCACCTTTGGCTGTGCCGCGCAATCCCCCGTCGCACGCCGAACGCCCCGCCGGTGTCGGCAGCAGCCCCAGCCGTGGCGGTTCGCCTCTTGCTCGCGGGCGGTTTGGACCCAAACGCCGTTGACGACGACGGCGAAACGCCCATGCACCTAGCCGCGGCCGCCGGCGACTATTCCGCCTTGCAAGCGCTGCTGGCCGCGGGCGCGGACGTCAATCCACGCAACTTCGCCGGCCAAACCCCGCTCGACGCCGCCTTGAGCGCAAACCAGCAGGAAACGGCGGCCACATTGACGCGAAACGGCGGCGAAACCGCCCGCAACGCTGCCGCCCCCGCCTTCGCCGCCACCTTCGAACGCGCCGCCGACGCGGTGGTACACGGCGACCTCGACACGCTCCGCCGACTGCTCCGCGAACGACCGGCACTCGCAACCGCCCGCTCGCAACGCCCGCACCGCTGCACGCTGCTCAACTACCTCGGCGCCAACGGCTTCGAACACTGGCGCCAACAAACCCCGCCCAACGCCGTGGCGGTGATCGACTTGCTGCTCGCCGCCGGCAGCGACCCCAACGCCGTCTGCTACACCTACCGCGGTGGCCCGGGCGAACACACCGCCGGCCTCCTAACCAGCAGCGGCCACCCCCGCGAAGCCGGCCTCACCCTCGACATGCTGACCGCCCTGGCCCGCGGCGGCCTACGCCAAAGCCCGGTGTACGAGCTGCTCACCGCATTGCACGAAGCCCGCCAAGCCGGCCGCACAACGCAAGCCGCCCGGAACTTGGACGCCCGCTCGGAAGCAGCGGGATTAGCGTTGGTGGAGAGCGCCATGCTCGGCGAACGGGAAATCGTCGCCACGCTGCTGGACGCCGGCGTGGACATCGACTCCCGCCGCGGCGACGGCGCCACCGCCCTGCACCAAGCCGCAATCGACGGCAACGCGGCCTTGGTGGACGAGCTACTCGCCCGCGGCGCGGACCCGAACCTGCGCGACAGCGTCTTCAACGGCACCGCCGCCGGCTGGGCAAACGCCGGCGGCCACGAAGCGCTGGCCAAGTCCCTAGCCGCACGAGGAGAACAGCAGCGGCAGGAGTAGCGCCGGCACCGGGCATTGGAGGCTGGAGTCGGAATCGAACCGGCGTACACGGAGTTGCAGTCCGCTGCATAACCACTCTGCCATCCAGCCACGCCAGCGCCGTGTGCGACATTCTAGCACGCCCGCACGGGCGCCTCTCGCTAAAATGGCCAGACATCGGAGAGTTTCGAGATGAACGAACAACAGTTGCGCGACATCGCCAAAGCTGCCTTCAAGCGGCAGTTCGGCGACATTGAAATCGTGGGCATCAACATCCGGCAGAGGCTGGACCACGACGACGATCCCGTGGTGGACGTGGACATCTTCTACGACGACGATTGCGGGCAGGTGACGGGCCGCGGCTACTCGCTCGTCGCATCGGAGGTTCTCAGCAAGACGTGGTACGAGGGGAAAGAGGACCTCGGCTATCCGTTGGTCCACCTGCTTGTCAAGGCCGGCTTCCATCGGGAACGACCCCGCCGCGGCCTGACGCCGTGGCCCCGTGACCATTTGCGCAAGATGAACGAACAAGATCTGCGCGAAATTGCCGAAGCGGCCTTCAAGCGCCAATTCGCCCACCTCGACATCGTCCAAATCAACATCCGGCAGAGGCTCGACCACGACGACGATCCCGTCGTGGACGTGAGCATCTACTACGACGACGAGTGCGGGCAGCTGAACGCTCAAGGCCACATGCGCGTCCGGTCGGAAATCTTGGCCAAGACGTGGTACGAGGGGAAGGAGGAACTCGGCTACCCGTTGGTCCACCTCCGCGTCAAGGCCGGCCTCCAACGGAACAACCCGGCCGCGGCCTGACGTCGACGGTCATCTCGATCAACCCCACCCGCATGGTCGGTTCGAGGTGTTCGAGGTAGGCTTCGCGGAAGTGGCGCGTGTGCTTTCAGGCCAAGCGGTTCTTGCATCTGCTGGCGGCCCGTTTCTCCAAAAATCGCTTTTAGAACAGCTAGTTGGGGATGGACTTGGGCGGTGACTTCCCCGGCGACTTGGGCGGTGACTTGGTCGGTCACTTCGGGGGTGACTTGCGGGGTGAACTTGCCGCGGTCGAAGTCCTCCGGGTAGTTGAAGTGCGGGCAGGGCGAGAGGTCGAAGCGGATCACGCCCTCGGTGCGGAAGAAAATCCCGGACTTCGTCGCGGCTGAGCTTCTGGATCACCGCGCCTTGCCGCCGGAAGAACCCGTCGCTGCAAGACCGTGGTGGCAGTCCACCACAGCTCCCTCATCTATCTACGACCAGCGCCAGTCACCATGGATCTGGCGGATAGCGCGGCGTGGTGGACACGTTTGCGATGTGGCCGGTGGGCAGGTGCAGCAGGCTCAGCGCCTCGATGTCGCCCGTTGTGGACACGCGCAGCCGCCATTTGCCAGCGCCATCGCCTAAGGCGCCGGACATGCCATCGCCGCTGCCGGATTCCAACTCCCAAGACATGTAGTCCCTTGCCGAGCGGGCCGGCACCGTCACCCGAACTGCCTCGTCCGACGAAACGCCAGCGTCGTCGACGGCTGTGATTGTGACCTCGGCCGCTGTCTCCCCCCAGTTCACCAAGCGCAGCCTACTCGCTTGGCGGCGGTTGCTGCCGGGATTGAAGAACGGAATCCACAGGCTGCCGTCATCCGCGCTCGGCGCAACATCGTGCAGGCTGGTGAAGAAGCCATCGGGCGCACCCGCGTACGTCAGCACCTCGAAACGCCGGTCTGCGCTCACCTCCAAGTGCCAGTCGCCGCTTCCCGCGCCGATGGCCCCCACGCCTTTGCCGGCGTTGCCCTGCTCGAGATCGGCCGCCGTCAAGTGCAAGGCGTCGTACCCCCTAAGCGTCAGCGGGACGTGTTCGCGGGCCATCCCGGCGCCATCGAAGGCGCGCAGCGTAATCGTCGTGGGTGCTGCAGAAAGGTTGACGATCCGCAGAAACCCTGGGATGTCGCCGGATGCGGTGGGAAGAAGTGGTACGCGGTAGCGTCCGCCGTGCGCCCATGCGTGATAGCGCTGCCAGTTCCAAGGCGGAATGGCGGCGCCCGTCGAAATGTTAGTTAGGTGACCGGCCTCGCTCTGCAACAGACTCATCACCCGCACGCCGTACGACACCACGGCGATCCGTCGCTTGCCGACGCCGCTGCCGATGCCCCGGAATCGCCTAACGCCCGCCCCGGACTCCAGTTGCGCTGCCGTGACATCCAATGTTCCATGCGCTGGAACGGGTATCGGTTGCGTGTCCCGGAAATTGTAGCTCCTACGAATAGGCCAAGTTACGAGGTTGCCGTTGTCGTCCTCCGCCGAACCACCCACATCCCTCTCCCAAGCGCTGGGGTTAATCAAACGTAGCCTGCTCACTTGGCGCCCGTTGCCGTCCGGGCTGAAGGTTGGCACCCGGCTCACCCCGTAGGCTTCGGTCGCCGTGTCGTGGAGGCTAGTGACGAACCCGTCCGGGGTGCGTGCGTAACCGAGTACTTCAATGTCCAGCTTCGAGCGCACAACCAGCCGCCAGTCGCCTTTTGGTTCCCCGAAACCGGGCACCCGTTTGGTGCCGTTGCCTTGCTCCAGATCTTTGGCGCTAAAGTGCAGCGCTTGGCCGGCGCCAATGTCCGAGGAGACGGGGCCCCTACGTCGGCCGGCGTCGTCCACCGCCTCGATCGTCAAGCTCCCTGCCCGATTCGAGTGGTTAATCACCCGAATAAAACCATCCACCGACGTGTTGACCCCCGCCGCGGACGGAAACAGCGGCACACGATGGCCGCCATCGTCGAACAATACGGCCGCACCACCGGCACGCAACATCCCAAGAGGCTCGCTATGCACGACGCTCAGCCGCTGTCCCCGCAAATCTACATAGGCGTGTTGCCTACCCATCAAACCGCTTTCCACGAGCGGCCAGATGTTGACGACGTCGTTGCCGTTGAGGAAGAGGGTATCCAGCGACTTGAAAGTACCAAGCGCCGCAATGTCGAAGACGGCATTGCCGTCCAAGTGCAGTCTACGTAGATCGGTCAGATCCGTGAGCGCCCAAATGTCCATTATCCCCGTGCTCGACAAATAGAGCCACTTGAGCGAGGTCAGATTTCCCAGCGCCGAGACGTCCGAGATCCGGTTGTTGGACAGGGACAGATAGGTCAGGGAGTTCAGGGAGGACAACGTCGAGATGTTCGTCACCTCGTTTCCCCGCAGAGAAAGCTCATCGAGCGAAGTCAGGCCGACCAGCGCCGAAATGTCCACGATTTGGTTATTCTGCAGATAGAGCCTCTCGAGCGACGTCAAACCCGCCAGCGGCGAAATATCCGATATGTGGTTGTCGGATAGCAAAAGCGCTCCCAACGACGTTAGATCCGCCAGCGACGATACATCCGCCAGCTCATTGTTCCACAGCATGAGCCAGACTAGCGAGGTCAATCCGGATAGCGGCGAAATATCGGCGATCGAATTACCACCCAAAGAGAGCCATTCCAAAGAAGTGATGCCGGCCAGCGCCGAAACGTCCGTCAGCGAGTTGCCAGACAAATTGAGGTGCGCCAGCGATGTCAGACCAGACATCGAGACATCCGAAATCTGGTTGTTGGAAAGATCAACGTCAAACAGAGAGGTCATGTCGGACAGTGCCACGCTCGATATCGCGTTGTTGGTCAAATCCAGCGATCCCAGCGACGTCAGGCCAGACAACGATATTTCCACTAGCACGTTGTTAGACAGGTCGAGGCGTCTCAGCGAGGTCAGACCCGACAGCGACACCGATCGTAACGCGTTGCCCTGCAAGAAGAGTTCGACGAGCGAGGTCAGCCCGGACAACGCCGAAGTGTCCGCGACTTGGTTGTTTGACAGATCAAGGTGTTGAAGCGATGTCAAACTCGATAGCGGCGAGACATCCGCAATCTCGTTGTCAGACAGATCGAGCAACAACAGCGCGGATATGTTAGAAATCGTGGAGAGGTTGTCCAGTTTGTTGTTGGACAGATAGAGCCATCCTAAAGCGGGAAGGTCGAATAGCGAAGAGGCGTCGAAAATCTCGTTGTCGGAAAGATCGAGTCGTTCAAGCGAGGCTAGAGTGGAAAGCGCCGACACATCGGATATTCGGTTGCCCTGCAAGTGAAGCTCCTTGAGCGAGGTCAATAGGCGTAGCGGCCAGATGTCAGAGATCGCGTTGGCCTCCAAGAAGAGCAACTCCAACGATGGGATGCGGGTCAGCGGTAAGACGTCTGTTAGCATATTGTGAGACAAGATAAGCGTCTTCAGCGAGGAAAGGCCGGAGAACGTCGCGAGGTCCGTTATCGCGTTGTCGCTTAGATTGAGGTACGACAGCGAAGTCAGGTTAGACACCGAAATGTCCGTGATCGCGCCACCCACGATCTGGAGACTCTCCAGCGAGGTCAGCCCGGATAGCGTGACGCTAGACAGCTCGTTGTTGCCCCGTAGATGGAGCCGCGCGAGGGAGGTCAGGTCATATAGCGAGACTTCCACTAAAGGGTTGTAGGATAGACCAAGTTCCCTAAGCGAGGCGAGATCGGAGAGCATGATGTCCTTCAATGCGTTGCCTCCCAGAGAGAGATGCTCCAGCGACGTCAGATTAGCCAGCGGTGATGCGTCGGCTACTTCATTGGCGTCAAGTTCGAGCCGCACCAGCGAGGTCAGGCCGGCCAGCGGTGCCACGTCCACTATCTCATTGTCCCCCAACCCCAAGCGGACAAGCGAGGTCAATCCAGACAACGCCGACACGTCGGCCACGGCGTTTCGCCCTAGGTCAAGCCATTCCAAAAAGGTCATGCCAGACAGCGCCGTTATGTCCACTATGCCGTTGTCGTTCAGTTTGAGGGTCTCAAGCGAGGTCAGACCAGACAGCGCCGAGACGTCCGTTACCACGGCGCCAGACAAAGTGAGTGATTTCAGCAAGACAAAGCCGGAGAGTGTGGAGATGTCGGCTATACCGACGGCGCGCAGAAAAAGCCGTTCGAGGTTCAGCGCGAACTCCAAGCCGGCAAGGTTGGTGACGTCATATGCCCACACCTCTCTCAGTGTCGCCAAGTCGCCTTGCGTGACGACGGCATCGTCGTCGAAACGCCGTAGGTTGGTCAGTATCTCCTTGCGGAGGTTTTTGTCTGGCACCGCCACCACGGAGGACGGCGAGGCGGCCAAAGCGGTCGAGGTCGAGACTGCCGGTCCCACGCTGTTGTCGTCAGCCGCACGTAGCTCGAAAGTGTAGCGGGTGCCGTTCGCCAACCCCGAGACCGTATGCGTCACTGTTCGTACGCCGCTGTTCGGCACATCCGCCCATGCGTTGAACCGTGGCGAATCGCCGCTACGGAAGCGCACCTGATAGCGCAAGTTCGGGGGGTTGTAGGGGTCACTCCACGTCAACATTGCGGCTTGGTCACCGGGCTCGGCCCGCAAGCCGAGG
This sequence comes from Candidatus Azotimanducaceae bacterium, assembly GCA_965243095.1. Lineage (GTDB taxonomy): Bacteria > Pseudomonadota > Gammaproteobacteria > Pseudomonadales > Azotimanducaceae > VXYL01. The sequence goes on along the minus strand of OZ251530.1, from coordinate 4,656,424 downwards.
GGGCTCGTCAACTCGGCACTAGCTGAAAAACACGCCAACGCCGCGACGAGGCCAACCCTAAGGACCAAAACGGGCCTGCCGCTTAGGCTCGTTGGACGTGCGCCCATGTCTCCCACCTTGTGTCCCGTCGGACTCGCTGCAAGGCCTACGGCGGTGCCGACGAGTTGAAGCCGTCCTTCAAGCTGGGCCAAGCTGCCCGCAGGTAGTTGACCATCGACCAGATCGTGATCAGCGCCGCGCAGTAGAGGAGGACGGTGCCCACCACCACCCACGGTTCCCAGTGCGGGGGGTTGGCGAGGAGGATGACGATGGCCACCATCTGCAGCGCCGTCTTCACTTGCGCCAGCCAGGAACCGGCCACCAGGCCGCGGCGGTTCATTTCCGCCATCCACTCGCGCAAGGCGGAGATGACGATCTCGCGGCCGACGATGACGACGCCCGGCAGCGTCACCCACAGGCTGTTGTGGGCACCGATGAGCAGCACCAGGGCGGTGACGACGATGAGCTTGTCCGCCACCGGATCGAGGAAGGCGCCGAAGCGGGTGGTTTGGTCCAAGCGCCGCGCCAGATAGCCGTCCAGCCAGTCGGTGAAGGCGGCCAGCGCGAACAGCAGCGCGGCCAGCCAGTACATCGTGTCCGTGAACACGTAGATGAGCGCGAACACCGGAATCAGCCCGATGCGCGCCACGGTGAGGAAGTTCGGCAGGTTCACACGCTGCTCCCAAGCAGAACACGCCGCCGGCGCGAACGCGGCGACACCCGTTGCCAAAGCCGTTCAAACGCCATGTAGCGCCCCGTGGATTTCCGCCGCGAGTTTGCCGCTTACGCCCGGCACCTTGGCGATTTCCTCCGCGCTCGCACCTTGAATGGAAACCACCGAGCCGAAGTGCAGCAGCAGTTCGCGCTTGCGGCGGGGGCCCACTCCCGGAATGCCGTCCAGCGCCGATTGGCGACGGCTTTTTTGTCGCCGGCCGCGGTGGCCGGTGATGGCGAAGCGGTGGGCTTCGTCGCGGATGTGTTGGAGCAAATGCATCGCCGGGCCGTTCGGCGGCAGCGGAATCTCGCCGTGGCCGGCGAGTATGACCGATTCCAACCCCGCCTTGCGACTAGGGCCTTTGGAAATGCCGAGCAAGGCTACGTCCTCCACCTGCAACTGCTCCAACGCTTGCGCGGCGCTTTGCACTTGCGCCGCGCCGCCGTCGATGATCAGCGCGTCCGGCAGCGCCCCTTCGCCTTCCACCAGGCGGGTGTAGCGGCGGCGAATCGCCTGCTCGATGGCGGCGTAGTCGTCGCTGCGCGGCACGCCCTTGATGTTGAAGCGGCGGTAGTCCGATTTCACCGGGCCGCTGGTGTCGAACACCACGCAGGAGGCCACCGTCGCTTCGCCGCCGGTGTGGCTGATGTCGAAGCACTCCAAGCGGCGCGGCAGGTCTTCGAAACCCAAGGCCGCTTGCAAAGCGACGAAGCGGCCCATCACGCTCTTGCGGTCCGCCACCAAGGCGGCCAGCGCCAAGTCCGCGTTTTCGCTGGCCATGCGCACCCAGCGCGCCCGCTGTCCGCGCGGATGGCAGGCCAAGTCCACCTTGCGGGCGGCGCGTTCGGCCAACGCGCCGGCGAGCAAGTCGGCATCCGGCAGCGGCGTGGAGGCCACCACGGCGTGGGGAATCTCGCGCTCGCCGACCAGATAGTATTGGGAAAGAAACGCGAACAGCATCTCATCGGCGGCCGCGTCCAGTTCGTTCTTTTGGAACCAAGTGCGTTGGCCGAGCAGCCGCCCGTCGCGGACGAATAAGCCTTGCACACAGGCTTGCCCGGAGGCCAAGGCCACGGCGAAGATGTCCGCATCGCCGCCGGCGCCATGCACATACTGGTTCTCCTGCACCCGGCGCAGGTGCTTGATGCGGTCGCGGTGGCGGGCGGCGCGTTCGAACTCCAAGGCGGCGCTGGCGGCCTCCATCTTGGTCTTGAACTCGTCCAGCACGTCGGCGCTCTTGCCTTCCAGGAACATCACCGCCAAGCGCACGTCGTCGGCGTAGCGCTCGCGGTCGATGCGACCCACGCAGGGGGCGCTGCAACGCTTGATCTGGTATTGCAGGCAGGGGCGCGAGCGGTTCTTGAAGAAGGTGTCGGAACAAGGGCGCACGCCGAACAGCTTCTGCAGGATGTTCAAGCTGTCGCGCACCGCGGCGGCGCTGGGGAACGGGCCGAAGAAACGGCCTTTGCGCTTGGCGCCGCGATGGAAGGTCAGGCGCGGATAGGAGTGCTCGGAAAGGTGGATGTAGGGGTAGGACTTGTCGTCGCGCAGCAGGATGTTGAAGCGCGGGCGTTCCGCTTTGATGAGGCTCTGTTCCAGCAGCAGCGCTTCGGTTTCGCTGCCGGTGACGGTTACTTGGATGTCGTGCGCCCGGCCGGTGAGGGCGAGGGTTTTCGCCGAGAGGCCGGAGGCGCGGAAGTAGGCCGTCACCCGCGCCCTGAGGTTGCGGGCCTTGCCCACGTACAGCGCTTCGCTGTTCTCGCCCACGAAGCGGTAGACGCCCGGGCGCGTGGGCAGGGCGGCGAGGAAGGCGTTGAAGCGGGTGCTGGGGGCTTGCGCTTCGGCCGCCCTTTCCGCCGCCGCGGTGGCGGCCATCTAGCGGCGGAGGCGCAGCGGAATCACGTTGTCGCTGCTGCGCACGTAGATCTCGCGCTCGCGGCCCGGGCCGTCCAAGCCGATCTTGCCCGGTTGGAAGAGGCGCAGGTCGAACTCCGTGGAATCGCCCTCCGCCGGGGCAAGCGTGAGCGTGTGGCCGCGCAGCAGCCAGTCGCCTTTCTCCACGGTTTCGCCATCCTTGGCGGCGTAGTTGCCGGCGGCCAGATCGCCGGTGAAGGTGAGGGAGCGCGCCTGGCCGTTGCCGCCTTCGGCCTGCCGTTCCCAGCGGCCGATCAGATTCACCGCGCGCAGCCACTCGACGCGGGCGCGTTTGGTGGCGCGCACCCAGCGCATCACCACCACGGCGACCACGCCCAGCAGCGCCAAGTAGAACATCAGCGCCTCACGCCCGGCGCGGCCACCGGCAGGAACTCGCGCACGATGTCGACGAGGATGGCGTCCAGGGATTGGGAAACCCAGCGCTCCACCTCCGCCAGCGACCGTTCCACCACGCCGGCGTCGCCGGCCACCGCGACCACCTCCCAACGTGCGCTGCTGTGCGAATCCTGATGGCCGCTCTCGCACACGGCCAAGTTGGTGCTGCGGCCGAATTTGTCGCGCAACCGCGCCAAGCGGCGGCGCTTCTCCTTCAAGGAGGCGCAGCCGGGCAAGCGAAAGTGCAGGGAAAGGACGCCGATGTGCAGCACAAGGCGATTGTATTACAACCCGGAGCGCGGGCGTCCTCGCCCACATTCCTTCAAGCGCGTTATTGCCCCGCGTTCTTGAGGCTGGTGTACACGCGGTCCACGAACCCGAGCGACTGCATCTCGGGGCCGAACGTGGCGTCCAGATCCTGCGTGGGCCGCGACGCCACCACCTCCATCAATCCCTTGCCCTCGCCTAGCTGCTTGGCGACCCGCTCGCGCACCGTTTTGAGCATGTCGATGTAGGCCGCCAGCGCGTTGCCATCCGTCACCGGGCCGTGGCCCGGAATCACCACGCCTTGCGGCCCCACCTCGTCCAGAATGGCTTGGCAGAACGCGATCATGCCGTCGATGTCGCCGCCGTTGTCCACGTCGATGTACGGATAGCTGATGTTGTTGAACACGTCGCCGAAATGCACCGCGTTGTGGTTGCGGAAGATCACCGCGGCGTCGCCGGCGGTGTGCGCCGGGCCCACATGCACCACGTCGATCTCGTCGCCGTTGAAGTGGAAGCGCAGGCGATCCTCGAACACAATCACCGGACGCGCCGCCGGGGGATACGCCTTCTGGTTGTAGCGCAAGCGCACCATGTTGAGGACGTTGTCGCGGGACATCATCGCCGCCGAGTTCGCATGCGCGACGATGCGCGTGCCGGCCGGGCCCAGCGCGAGATTGCCCTCCGCGTGGTCGAAGTGCCAATGCGTGTTGATGGCGAAGTCCACCGCCCCGCCCCCGACGTCGGCGATTGCTTTCTCCACCTTGGGAATCATCTGCGGGAACATGTCGTCCACGATGAGCACGCCCTGCTCGCCCACGGACGCGGCGATGTTGCCGCCGAGGCCGAACAGCACGTAGAGACCGTCGCCCACCTTCTCGGTGGTCACTTCGGCGGTGTCGAAGTCCCAACTGAACGCCTCGAGCAGATCGTCCAGCTCCATCGGCTCGGGCGCTTGCTGGGCGCCGGCGAAGGCGGCAGTCAACGCCGCCACGACAATCAACGGGTTCCTCATGGCCTCATCCTCAGCGTAGCAGCTTGTCGCCTTCCTTCAATCCGGAAGGCCGAGAATGCGCTTGGCGATGATGTTCAGCTGCACCTCCGACGTCCCGCCCTCGATCGAGTTGGCGCGCGAGCGCAGCCATTCGCGGGTGGCGGCGAGTTCGCGGCCCTCGAACTCGGCGCCTTCCCAGCCGAGCATTCGGTTGCCCATGATGTCGAGCATCAGGTCGTAGCGGTTCTTGTTCTGCTCGGTGCCGTAGAGCTTGAACATCGACGAGAGGAACGTCGGCGCGCGCCCGGAACGCAACTCCTCGCCGTTGCGCCGCACGGTCAGGCCGAACGCCCGGTCGGTGATGCGGTGGTCGATGAGGCGCTTGCGCAACGCCGCGTCGGCGATCCGCCCGTTGCCGTTTTCCGTGCCGACGTAGCGGCGGGCGAGGTCGGCCAGCGGATTGCCGCCGCCCCCGCCGCCGCCACCGCCGATGGAGGCGCGCTCGTATTGCAGCAGGCGCTTGCCCACCGTCCAGCCCTTGCCCAGCTCGCCGACGATGTTGCGCTTCGGCACCCGCACATCGTCCAGGAACGTTTCGCAGAACGGTGAGGCGCCGCTGATCAGGCGAATGGGCTTCACCGTGACGCCGGGCGTCTCCATGTCGAACAGGATGAAGGAGATGCCCTCGTGCTTCGGCGCGTCCGGGTCCGTGCGCACCAGGCAGAACATCCAATCGGCGAAGTTGGCGCTGGACGTCCAGATTTTCTGGCCGTTGATGACGTACTCGTCGCCATCGAGCACGGCGCGGGTTTGCAGACTGGCCAGATCGGAACCCGAACCCGGTTCGCTATAGCCTTGGCACCACCAGATCTCGCCGCGCGCGATCTTCGGCAGGTGCTCGTGCTTTTGCTCTTCCGTGCCGAACTCCAGCAGCGCCGGGCCGATCATGGAAAGCCCCATGCCGGTGTGCGCGGGCCGGGCGTGGATGCGGCGCAGCTCCTCGCCGAGGATGCGCGCCTCGTCGCGATCCAGCCCGCCGCCGCCGTACTCCTTCGGCCACATGGGCGCCGTCCAGCCTTTCTCGCCCATGCGATCCAGCCACAGCTTCACCTCCGGGTTCGGATAGGTGGCGCGGCGCCCACCGCCGGTGCCTTCGCCGGGCCCGGCCGGCCGGCGAATCGAAGGCGGGCAGTTCTCCTCCAGCCAGTCGCGGGCTTCTTCGCGGAACGTCATCGAATCTCCCGTTTGCTTAAGCGCTCGGCAGGAGAGTAAACCGCCGCCACGCAGCAGGGTCAAGCTCGCTGCGATCGGCTGGCGCCCGCAAGACCCCAGCGTCAAGCGCAATCAACGGCTCGCTAGGGCTGGTGCGCCCGGACGTGCTCGGCGAATTGCCCTGCTAGCAGTGCCACGGACTCTTCCAACTCGCCGATGGCCGCGCCCAAGGTGTCCTCGACGTGTTCAATGGCCTTGGCGTTGGCCTCGATAAGCGCGGTGTTGCGCTCGATGGCCTTGGCGTTGTGCTCGATGAGCGCGGCGTTGCGCTCGATGTTGACGCGCAGATCGGCTATCGCGGTTGCTATCGCCCATGCGCCGCCAGCGATGGCGGCTACCAAGGCGAAATCCCGAACCCAAGCGAGCCACGATCCGCGTTTGGTGTTTTCCATGACGGTTCTCCATCTTGTTTTGGTGTGGCGCCAGCGTAGCACGGACTTGCGCCGAGGAGTCTGCACAATTACCGACGGAATTCCCGCCCGCGCGCCACCACCAGCGCCGGCTGCGTCAGCGCCTTTAGATCGCTCAGCGGGTCGCCTTGCACGAACAGCAGATCCGCGCACATGCCCTCGCGCAACATGCCCGTCTCCTGCGCCAAGCCCAACGCGGCCGCGCCGGCGCTCGTGGCCGAACGCAGCGCTTCCACCGGCGTCAGCTCCGCCAAGCGGGCGAACACCGCCAAGGCGCGAGGCAAGTCTTCGTGGCGCACGTTGGGAATGCCGGCGTCCGTGGAGGCGACCAGCCGGCAGCCACCGGCCTTCATCGCACGGAAATTCGCCGTCACCGTGGCGGCGAACGCGTCGCCGAACCGCCCCCAGCCGGCGTTCACCGTGGGCGAAACCCAGATGCCGCGGTGGGCGATTTCCCGCACCACCTCCGGGTCGTATTCGCCGCGCTTGCCGTCTGCGCCTATCCACGAGCAGTGCTCGATGGTGCGTACTCCGGCGGCCGCGGCGTGGCGAATGCCCGGGGTACCGTGGCAGTGCGCCGCCACTTCATAACCGCGCGCGTTCGCGGCGCGGACGATGGCGGCGGTGGTGGCGGCATCGAACTGGGCGTCCTTCGGTTGGCTGCGCGGGGTTTGCATGCCGCCGGTGGCCATCAGTTTGATGAGATCAACGCCGTGCGCTTCTTGGCGGGCGATCACCCCTTGCGCCGCGTCGATGTTCGCGGCCTCGCCGCCCCAGAAGTGGCAGTGGCCGCCAACGGAGGTCACCGGTTGGCCGGCGCAGAGCAAGCGCGGCCCCGGCACTTCGCCGGCGTTGATGCGGTCGCGCAGTTCCAGCTCGCGCCACTCGCCGCCGCCGAGGTCGCGCGCCGTGGTGATGCCGGCGCACACCATCGCCAGCGCCCGTTCGGCCATCTTGCGGCGCAGCACGTCTGTTTTCTCCGCGAGTTGCTCGGCCACCGTCTTGTACGCGGGGTCGAGCACCATGTGAACGTGCGCGTCGATGAGGCCGGGCACCACCGCCATGCCGTCGCAGTCCTCGCCATCGAGATCGCGCCCGATGCGCGCGATGGTTTCGCCTTCAACGGCGATGGAATTCGCCTCCGCGTAGGTGTCGGCGACACCGTCCCAAAGCCGGACGTTGGTGTAGGTTGGCACTGTCTTTCGTTCCGCTTCCAGCTCTTCCAGCGCAACCTACTCCCAATGGGGCGGATGGCGCAACAACGGCGGATGAAACGCCGATCGCCTTCGTCCTGTTCGGGTAGCATGGCGTTCACCTACTTGCCGCTTTTGGAGACGCCATGAAAGCCGCCGTCCTGCGCGAAGTGAACCAGCCGCTGTCCATCGAGGAGGTCCGCACCGCGAAGCCCGGCCGCCGGGAAGTGTTGCTGCGCACCGCCGCGGCGGGCGTCTGCCACTCGGATTTGCACTTTCAGAACGGCGCCTACCCCTACCCGCTGCCGGCCGTCCTTGGGCACGAGTCCGCCGGGGTGGTGGAGGCGGTGGGCGAGGACGTCCACTATGTGCAGCCGGGCGACCATGTGATCACCTGCCTTTCCGCGTTCTGCGGCCACTGCGAATATTGCCTCACCGGACGCATGGTGCTTTGCAACGAGCCGGAACTCTCCCGCGAGGCCGATGAGCCGCCCCGCCTTTCCGCCTCCACCAGTGGCGAGCGGATACAGCAGTTCCTGCACCTTTCCTCGTTCGCCGAGCACATGCTGGTTCACGAGCACGCGGTGGCGAAAATCCGCCCGGACATGCCGCTGGACGTGGCCGCGCTCATCGGCTGCGGCGTCACCACCGGCGTTGGCGCGGTGATCCACACCGCGGCCGTGGAGCCGGGCGCGACGGTGGCCGTGATCGGCTGCGGCGGCGTAGGGCTTTCGTGCGTGAACGGCGCGGCCATCGCCGGCGCCGGGCGCGTCATCGCCATCGACACGGTGGCCTCCAAGCTCGAACTCGCCCGCACGTTCGGCGCCACGGACACGGTGAACGCCGCGGAGACGGACGCCGTGGCCGAGGTGCGCGAGATGACCGGCGGCGGCGTGCATTACTCGTTCGAGGCCATTGGCTTGAAACAAACCACCGAGCAGGCGTTCAAGATGATCCGCGCCGGCGGCACCGCCACGGTGATCGGCATGATTCCGGTGGGCACGATGGTGGAGGTTCACGGCCCGGAGTTCCTGCGCGAGAAGAAGCTGCAAGGCTCCAGCATGGGCTCCAACCGCTTCCGCGTGGACATGCCGCGCTTCGTGGATTTCTACTTGGCCGGCAAACTGCACTTGGACGAGATGATCTCCCACCGCATCAAGCTGGACGGCGTGAACGACGCGCTGGCGGCGCTGGAGACGGGGGAGGTGGCAAGGCAGGTGATCGTCTTCGACCACTAGGCGCGCCCTGCGGGCGCGTTGGAGTTTTGCTTACGCAAAACTCTGCGTGCCAGAGCTTCGGTGGTGTGACAGGATGAATATCTGGCGAGTGGAGCGGGCGATGGGAGTCGAACCCACGTCTCCAGCTTGGGAAGCTGGGGTAATAGCCGTTATACGACGCCCGCGTGGGCGGAATTATGGCAGCGCCGATCGGGAATGCAACTCTCCTTTGGCGGCCCGCAAGCGGTGCCCGTGACGACGGACCTCCTCGCCGGCATAGCCACGCTGGCGGAGGTCGATCTCGCCGGCAAGCGTGTGCTGGTGCGCGAGGACTTCAACGTCCCCATCGCCGACGGCAAGGTGACCGCCAGCGCCCGCATCGACGCCGCGCTGCCCACCATCGCACAATACCGAGATGCCGGCGCGGCGGTGCTGTTGGTCTCGCACCTCGGCCGGCCGAAGCCGGGCGAACGCGATGCGGCGCTCTCCCTCGCGCCGGTGGCCGCTGCGTTGTCGCGCAAGCTAGGAGGCAACGTGCGCCTGATCGAGGATTGGCGCGGTGGCGTACGCCTAGGCGCCGGCGACGTCGCCTTGTTGGAGAACATCCGCTTCGAGGCCGGCGAACTCGAAGACGACGAGAGCCTTGGCCGCGAACTGGCAGCGCTGTGCGACGTGTTCGTGATGGACGCCTTCGGCACCGCCCACCGCGCCCACGCTTCCACCAGCGCCGTCGCCCGCTTCGCCCCGGCGGCCTGCGCCGGCCCGCTTCTCGCCCGCGAGCTGCAAGCTTTGGGCCAAGCCCTCGCCAATCCCGCCCGGCCGTTGGTAGCGATCATCGGCGGCTCGAAGGTGTCCACCAAACTCGGCGTTCTGCAATCCCTCGCGGAAATCGCGGATCACCTTTTAATTGGCGGCGGCATGGTGAACACGTTCCTCGCCGCGCAGGGCGTGGAAGTAGGCGCGTCCGCGGTGGAGCGCCGTTTCGACGAAGTGCGCCGCATCATGGCGGCCACGGACGTGCCCATGCCCGTGGATGCGATGACGGCGCCCGCCATCCACGCCGATGCCCCCGCCCGCTTGCGCCCCCTCGCCGAAATCGAAACAGCCGAACTGGTGCTGGACATCGGCCCCGAAACCGCCCGCCGTTTCGCAAGCGTGGTGCGAGAGGCCGGCACCGTGCTGTGGAACGGCCCGCTCGGCGTCTTCGAGTTCGACCAGTTCGGCGAAGGCACGCGGGTGGTGGCGGAAGCCGTAGCCGCCTCCGGCGCGTTCTCGGTCGCCGGCGGTGGCGACACGCTGGCGGCCATCGACAAGTACGGCGTGGCCGATGGCGTCTCCTACCTTTCCACCGGCGGCGGCGCATTTCTGGAGTTCGTAGAGGGAAGAAAACTGCCCGGCGTGGAGGCGTTGCGGCGCAAGGCTTTTAGAAGCACCCGCAAGTAGCCGTGGACGAATCAAGTCTGCCAATCCACAGAGTTTTTGCGGAGCAAAACTCGCAACGCGCACGGAGGGCGCGCGTTGTGGTACTTTGCGCGCCGACGCGTACCCGCCCGAAAACCTGCGGAACCCACCTTGAGCGAGCGTGCCCGACGCACCAAGACCGTCTTCGACGCCATCGTGGCTTTGCGCGAAGGCGGCGCGGAGTGTTTCCGCCCGGGTGACGTCGCCGGCTACCTGCGCGACGAAAGCACCCCGTTCGGCGCATGGGAGGTGCGCGGCGAACTCGCCAACCTGGAGCGCTTGGGGCTGGTGGTGTTGGACGAGGAGTTCGCTGTCTGGCGCATCGTTCCCGGCGCGTCGTTCTCGATAGCGGCCGCGAACGCTGCGCGGGCGGACAACGGCGATGCCAATGGCTGATTCCAACTCCGAGCAATCCCCTCAATCGGGCGAAACCGAAAAGCCGCTCGACTTCGAGGCCGCGCTAGGCGAACTCGAAGCGCTGGTGGCCAAGATGGAGGACGGCTCGCTCAGCTTGGAGGATTCGCTCGCCGCCTTCGAGCGCGGCGTGAAGCTCTCCCGCGTCTGCCAAGCGGCCTTACGCGCCGCCGAGCTGCGCGTGAAGGCCCTCACCGAGGATGGTGAAGAAATCGACATGTCGCTGCCGGCTGACGACGCGGCCACCAAGACAGCCTGATTCCTAGTGGTTCGTTTCCGAAATAACATTCATCATGTTCACGCGGCTTCAAGGTCGTCGATGCCGTATCCCCACTTGAACACGACCGGGTCGTGGTTGAGCCAGTCCAAGTGCGCGTGGATGCGGTCCCGCAGTTCCTCCTTGGAGTCCACGCGGATGCCGCGCAGCAGCGTCCGCGCCAGCTTGCCGAAGAACGACTCCACCAGGTTCCGCCACGAGGCGTGCTTGGGCGTGAACACGAACTCGAAGCGGTTCGGCACGGTCGCCAGGTGGTCGCGGGTCTCCTTCGAGACATGCGCCGAGTGGTTGTCGAGGATGACGCGGATCGCCGCCTCCTTCGGGTAGGCGCCGTCGAGCTTGCGCGGGAAGTCCACGAACTCGCGGCTGCGGTGGCGGTCGGCCACCATGCCGTGGACGTGTCCGGTCAGCAGGTCGAGGCCGGCCAGCAGCGACACGGTGCCGTGCCGGACGTACTCGTGGTCGCGCCCGACCTCGGGGTGGACGCCCGGCCTCGGCGGCAGGTCCGGCGCGGTCGCCCCCAGCGCCTGGATGCCGGGCTTCTCGTCGCAGGAGACGTAGGCGCGCAGCGGCCCGCCCGTCCTCCCGCCCTCGCGCAGCAGCTTCACCTCCTTGTACACGTGCAGCACCTGCGCCATCTTCTCGTCGAACTCCGGATCCCGCCGCTCCAGGTGGTACTTCACCTTGTGCGGGCGCAACGCCTGCGCCGACAGGATCTTCGACGCCGTGCCCGGCGCCATCGACGACAAGCTCGGATGCCCCGCCCCGCGGCAGTGCGTCCGCGCGTGCTCCGCCAGCAACGCCACCGTCCACAACTCCTGCGCGTAGCCCAGGTCCTTCGGCTTCCGGCACGCCAGCGCCACCAGCCACGCCCGCGCCTCCTCCGTGATCGTCCGCTTCCGCCCGCGGCCCGGCAGGTCGTCCAGCGCCGCCAGCGCCCCCAACTCCAGCGCCTTGTCCACGCACCGCTCCACCTTCGGCCGGTTCGTCCCCAGACGGCGCATGATCTCCGCCACCGTCTCGCCGCGCGCGTACACTCAGCAGCATCCGCGCCCGCTCCACCCGCCCGAACGGCTCCGTCCGCGAACGCGACACGACGCGCAGGGAATCCGCCACATCCTCCGCCAACTCCAACGCCGGCCTCCTGCTCCTGCCCGCCATCCAGTCCCTCCTTGGACCAACCGCGAAAAGTCGCCGCAATCATGCAACAACCCCCTGCGAAGTGCAAAATGGTGTTTGAGAAACGAACCACTAGTCAGCGCCGCCAGCCGCCTAGACTTGGCGGTCACCGTTGCCGATGCCATCCTGCGTTTGTAACTGCGAACTCTACGTCAACGTCCGCCGGTGCGCTCAATCGCTACTCGCCCACGCGCCGCCAGTAGTCGCGCACCGCGTCGCGCATCTCCCGGCGCAGGAGGACGATGCCGAACAGGTTGGGGAGGGCCATCAGCGCCAGGCTGACGGCGGAGACGAGCCAGACGAGGGAGGTGTCCATGACGGCGGCGAGGAAGAACACGCCGGCGTAGCCGATGCGGTAGGCGGTGACGGCCTTGGTGCTACCGAACAGGTAGGTGATGGCGCGGTCGCCGTAGTAGGACCACGCGATGGCGGTGCTGAACGCGAACAGCACCAGCCCCACGGTGACGGCGTATTGGCCGTAGAAGCCGAAGAAGCTGCGCTTGAACGCTTCCGCGGTGAGCGGCACCGAGTGCAGCAGGGACTTGCCGCGCAGGGTCAAGTCCTCCGCCAGTTCGCCGGCGCGGAGGGTGATCTCGCCGGTGTACGGCTCGCCATCCCGCAGAAAGCGCACGTCCTCGCCCACCGAGCGGTTGTGCAGCACGGTGAGTTGCGCCTCGCCGACCAAGCGGCCGTCCGCCACGGCGAACACGCCGTCGGCCAGAGGCAAGGTCTCGCCGCCGCCGGCGAAGCCCAGCCAGCGGTCGCTGCCGCCGAGGTGCTTGTAGAGCTTGTCCACATCGGCCGGGTTCGCGTCCGTGTACGCGCCGGCGAGGAACTGCGTGTCGGCGTCGTCGAACTCGGCGTCGAACTTCTCCTGCCACACGCCGGAGGCGAGGATGACGAGGCCGGTGAGTGTGCAGATCACCAGCGTGTCGATGAACGGTTCGAGCAGCGACACCAAGCCCTCGGAAACCGGCTCGTCGGCGCGCGCCGAGGCGTGCGCGATGGGCGCCGAGCCCTGCCCCGCCTCGTTGGAGAACAGGCCCCGCGCCACGCCGCGGTTGAAGGCGTAGGCGAAGGAGGCGCCGAGGAAGCCGCCGGTGGCCGCCGAACTGGTGAAGAACGCCTCGCGGAACACCGAGAGGAACGACGGCACCACCGCCTCCAGGTTGCTGGCCACCACCGCGAAGGCGCCGATGGCGTAGAGCACGCCCATCACCGGCACGATGGCCGAGGCCACGCGCGCGATCACCTTGATGCCGCCGATGATCACCAGCGCCAGCAGAATCGCCAGCACCGCCCCGCTGGCCGCCGGCGGGATGGCGAAGGACTCCTCCAGCCCGGACGCCAAGCTGTTGCTCTGCGGCATGTTGCCGGAGCCCAGGGTGCTGATCACCGTCGCCACGGCGAAGAACACCGCCAGCCACTTCATGTTCAGGCCGCGTTCCATGTAGTACATCGGCCCACCCGCCACCTCGCCCTTGTCGTCGAAGACGCGGTACTTGTGCGAGATGGTCACTTCCACGAACTTGGTGGTCATGCCCAGGAAGGCGGTGGCCCACATCCAGAACAACGCCGCCGGGCCGCCCAGGTGGATGGCCAGCGCCACGCCGGCGATGTTGCCGGTGCCGACGGTGCCGGAGAGCGCGGTGGAGAGCGCTTGGAAGTGGGAGGTGTCGCCGGCGGCGTCCTTGCGCGTGTGGCGGCCGAGCAGCGTGCCCCAGGCGCGCTTGAAGTAGCGCACTTGGGGGAAGCCGAGGTAGATGGTGAAGAAGAGGCCGACGCCCAGCAGCACCAGCGGGAACCAGAACGCGCTGCCGAGCCAGCCATCCAGCTGGTTCAACACGTTCTTGAGGATGTCCAAGCTATTGCGCCTTCGCGTCTGTCGGCGGGTGTTCCTCGTCCGCAGCGCCGGCCGAACCGGCCGCACCGAACAACGCGGCGCGCATCACGCCGTGCAACTCGTGCTGGTCCATCACGCCGCGAACCCCCCCGGCCCCGCGCCCCTGCGCGTAGGCGGGCACGTCTTCTCCGGCGTGGGTTTCGGCGTACATGGGATGGGTGGCGCGTTGCCGATAGTCGGGGTCGGTGGGCGCCTTGTCGCCTTGGGCGTCGGCTAGCGCGCCCGGCCCGTTGGCGTAGCCCAGAGTGGTGTACGCCGCGCCACGCATGTCCTTCTGCGGCTTGCCGTCCGCGCCGGCGGCGTAGCCCAGAATCGGATTGCCGCGCGCCGAGTAGCCGGCGATGGTCAGCGTGTGGCTGTGGTCCGCGGTGACGAGGATGAGCGTCTCGGCCGGATCCGCGCGTTCCACCGCCACCGCCACGGCGTCCGCGAAGGCGATCGTGTCCGTGAGCGCCCGGTAGGCGTTGCCGGCGTGGTGGGCGTGGTCGATGCGCCCCGCCTCCACGACGAGGAAGAACCCGGGCGCGACAAGCAACCGCTCCAAGGCGAACGCCGTCATCTCGGCGAGCGACGGTTCGCCGGCCGCATCCGACGCGCGATCCGCTTCGTGCTCCATGTGGGAGTCCTCGAACAAGCCCAGCACCTGCTCGCCGGGCGCGAGATCGCCGGCGGTCAACGCCGCGAACCCCGCCTGTCCGAACACGTAATGCCGCCCGTCGCGCGCCGCCAACCATTCGGCTACCAGATCGCGCCCGTCGCGCCGCTGGCCGGTGGCGTTTTCGTCTTCCGGGTCCGGGCTTGTCGCCGGCAGGAACACGGCGCGCCCGCCGCCGAGCACCACGTCCACGCCATCGCCGTAGGGGAACTCCACCAGTTGGCGGGCGATGTCCTTGCACTTGCCGCGGGCTTCTTCGGGGATGGCCGCGGCGTATTCCCAGCCGCGGTCGGCGGCGTGCGCGTAGGCGGCGGCCGGCGTCGCGTGCGTGATGCGGGCGGTGGAGACCAAGCCCGTCTTGAACCCGCGCTGCTCCGCTTCCTCCAGCAAGGTGGTGAGCGAATGTCCCTGCGCGCCGGTGCAATCGCCCCGCGCCACTTCCGGCGCTACGCTGAGCACGCCAGCGCGGGCTTTGTGGCCAGTGACCAGCGCCGTCATCGTGCCGGCGGAATCCGACACCTGCGCGTCCACGTTGTAGGTTTTCACCAGCGCGACGTTGGGGAACTTCTCGAACGAGAGGTAGTTCTCCTCGCCGGGTTCGCCGCGGTTCTGCCCGTCCAGAATCCGCGCCGCGGTGACGGTGGAGACGCCCATGCCATCGCCGACGAACAGGATGACGCCGCGCGGCGTTTCGGCGGCCTGCGCAACGCAGCATTGCAGGAGGCAGGCGACGACGAGCGGCGCGCGCCAGCGGGACGGAACCAAATCGAATCTCATCGCACAGGTTCGCGCATAGTAACGAATTCCTCCGCCGCGGTTGGGTGAATGGCGATAGTGGCGTCGAAGTGGGCCTTCGTCGCGCCGGCGTTGATGGCCACGGCCACGCCTTGGATGATCTCGCCGGCCTCGGCGCCGCACATGTGGGCGGCCACCACGCGGTCGGTGTCGCCATCCACCAAGAGCTTCATCAGCGAGCGTTCGGCGCGCCCGGACACCGTGTGTTTCAAGGGCCGGAACGTGGATTCGTACACCCGCAGATTCGGCCAGCGCCGCCGCGCCTCCTCTTCGGTAGGGCCGACGGTGCCGATGTTGGGTTGGCAGAAGACGGCGGTGGGAATGGCGTCGTAGCGCACCCGTCCGCCGCCTTCGCCGAACAGATTGCCGGCCACGCACATGCCCTCGGCGATGGCCACCGGCGTGAGCTGGGCGCGGTCGATCACATCGCCGATGGCGAGGATGTGCGGCACGTTGGTGCGGTACTCGTCGTCCACCAGGATGGCGCCGTTCGCAGCGCAGTGAACGCCCGCCGCCTCCAAACCGAGACCACCGCTGGCCGGAGCGCGTCCTGTCGCGGCAAGCACCAGATCCGCTTCCACCACGCTACCGTCCGCGAACGTGCAACGGCGCACCGGGCCTTCCCCAACCCGTTCCACCGAAGCGATTTGCGCCGGCATCCGCACCTCCACGCCCCGCGCCCGCATCTCCGCCACCACGTGCCGCCGCACACCTTCGTCAAAGCCCCGCAGCAACAGCTCGCCGCGATAGGCCAACGTGGTTTGCGCGCCCAAGCCGGCGAAGATGCCGGCGAACTCCACCGCGATGTAGCCGCCGCCGAGCACCAGCGCCCGGCGCGGAAACTCCGGCAGATGGAAGATCTCATTCGAGGTGACCACCAGATCCCTGCCGGGAAACTCCGGCACATGCGGCCAGCTGCCGGTGGCGACGAGGATGTTCCGCGCCGTCACCGTCTGGCCATCCACGCGAATCGTGTGCGCGTCCACAAGCGTGGCGCGGGCGTCGAACACCGCAACGCCGGCGCCTTCCAGCAACTGCCGGTAAATGCCGCAGAGCCGATCGATCTCGCGCGTCTTGTTGTCGCGCAAGGTCGGCCAGTCGAAGTCCGCGGCCTCGCTGCGCCAGCCGAAGTTGCGGGCGTCCTCGAAATCCTCACCGAAGTGGGCGCCGTACACAAACAGCTTCTTCGGCACACACCCCACGTTGACGCAGGTGCCGCCGAGATAGCGCTCCTCGGCAATCGCCACCTTCGCGCCAAGCATCGCCGACACGCGCGCGGCGCGTACACCCCCCGAACCCGCGCCGATGACGAACAAATCGTAGTCGCATGCCCTCATCCCGCTGGCAAACGCACGGCGCGGCAAGTTTCGCTAAGCCAGGCTGAGTGGGCCGCGGTGGTCTAGTACGCGCCCTGCGAGGATAGTTGTCGCTTGCGGCCCAGGCGGCTCGCGTCCCTCGCCGAGGGCGCGGTTGAGTTTGCGCATGCAGTGCCGCCGCCACGTCGATTGCGGCGGCTGATCCTCCCACGGCGGCACGAAGGGGTGCGCGATTTCGTCGATGGGCACGGTGCTGTGGTAGGTGGCGCGGGCGATGCCGCGCAGACCCTCCTTGTTCTTGGGATAGCCCATGGCGGTCTCCGGCGGTGGCGACGCTGTGCAGTATACCGCTCAATGCGGGCGAGACGCGCGCTCCCAGGCGGCAATCGGGTAGGCTTGGCTTTTCGCGCCCCGTGGAGCAAGAGATGCCTTTCGAGACCATCCTGTTGGACAAGGCCGACGACATCGCCGTTGTCACCCTCAACCGGCCCGAGCGGCTGAACGCGTGGACCGGGCAGATGCAAGCCGATCTGCACGCCGCCTTAAGCGACTGCAACGACGACCCCGCGGTGGGCGCCGTCGTCGTCACCGGCGCGGGCCGCGGCTTCTGCGCCGGGGCGGACATTCGCGACAGCTTCAAGGCGCAACTGGATGGCAACACCGCCCGCAGCGACGCCCCCAAGCCGCGCCAAGCCCCGCCGGGCAACTGGATCGACCTGGTGCGTTCGTCCAAGCCGCTCATCGCGGCGGTGAACGGCGCGTGCGTGGGCGTGGGCGCGACGATGGCGCTGCCGATGGACGTGATCATCGCCTCCGAGGACGCCAAGTTCGGCATGGTTTTCGTGAAGATGGGCGTGACGCCGGAACTCGCCAGCTCGCGCTTTCTGGTGCAGCGCGTCGGCCTCGGCCGCGCCAGCGAGATGTGCTTGACGGCGCGGCTCTACAGCGGCCGCGAAGCGTTCGATCTGGGCCTCGCCGACCGGCTGGCCGCGCCAGAGCGGCTGATGGCCGACGCCACCGATCTGGCCAAGGAGATCGCGGCCAATCCCACGCGGCAAATGCGCTGGGTGAAGGAGCTGCTCACCGCCAACAGCGTCGAAACCGACATCGCCAAGGTGCAGGAACGGGAAGGCCGTGTGCTCGCCAAGGCGTACGCGTCGGCCGAGCACAAAGAGGCCGTGGAGGCGTTCTTGGCGAAACGCGCCCCGGTGTTCGCCCGCGAATCCCGCGGGAACGACTAGGAACCGGCGGCGCCGCCGCCAACGCGGATGCGCTAGGCCATGCGTCCCCCTCCCACCGCATCTGTTGCGCCGTACGCCCGGTGCGCCGCCGGCGATGCGCTATCTTCCGCGGCGTTGGTTCGTCCCGCATCAAGTCGATCCCGTCCACAGGTGGGTTGGCAATGGGTGCGAGGTCAGGGACGCGGAGCACCCGTCGGCGTAGCGGGAGTGGATGTCCCGGCGCAACGTGTCGAAAGCGTGCGAGCATCTGCGCGTACCACCCGCCGCAAGCCGGATTGATCGAGCACCGCCACGCCGCCATATGCGCCCAGCGCCTCCACCCGCGCGCCCTCGTACACGCCGATGACCGCACCTTCCCGGCGAAAAGTCAGGCGTTCCACAAAGACCTTCCGCCATGGGTCATACCGCTGCGGCGGGAAGAAGTGATATTCGCGGCAGGGCACGAAGGTCTGGCGGCGCACGGTGCCGTCCGTCAACCGCACCTCGGACTCCACAACCTCGGGGAAATGGTTGGCCACCGCCGGTCCTTGGCGTTCCGGCCCTTGGTGTAAGGGCAAAAGCGGGCAGCCGGCCAACAGCAGGCACAATGCGAGAGCCGCCGGCGCTTTCGCCCGTCGGTGGGGAAGCGCGGTCAGCACACTGGCTCAGTCCGGCTGCCCGACAGCGCAAGGCTGGGGCAGGGGCGAAGGATGGCTGAGCGGGGGATAGCGGTAAGCGGACGTGATGGCGGATTCGCCGATAGCGAAAATCGTTCCATGGCGCCGCCTGAACGCATTGCGGAAAGCGTGCGCGCGTTCAGATCGTGGATCACCGTGTCCCCGCGCGTGATCACCGTGCGGTTGGCCGGCCGACAGTGTTTTGACCAACGCGAGCGGCACTTGGCGACGGCCTTGGGCCGTGCCAGATCGCCACTCGTCCAAAGCAGCGGTTCGCACGGCGGCAGCGTCACGGACGCCGCGCCGCCCTTCCGGTAATAGCCGGTCACGCGCACGACATCCCCCGTGGTGTTGAACACGCGTGCGCAAAACCAGTTGCCCGTCCACCGCCGCAAGCCGGACTCGTCGAACAGCGCAAAACCACCCAAAGCGCCAAGCGCCTCCACCTTGGCACCCTCGTAGTCGCCGACGACCGCATCATCTTTCACAACCGTCAAGCGCTCCACAAACACCGTGCGCCGAGGCAGCGGCTCCATCGATTCGAAAATCCGATGCGACTCGCAGGGAACGTAGGTGCTGCGACGCACCGTGCCATCCGTCAGCGTGACGGCCACCTCCACGTCCGTCGCGAATCCGTTGGCCACGGTCGGGCCCGGAGGCGCAAACTGCAGACCCGCCAGCAACGGGCACAGCAGCAACAGCGTTGGCACCTTCGGCGTTTTCATTGCCACGGGAACATACACCCGCGGCGCGGTTCGCGCTATATTGCGGGCATGAGTGTGCAGGCGCGCAAATCGCCCGTGTCGTTGAACACGTTGCGGCAGAAGAAGCGCCGCGGCGAGCGGTTCGCGGCGCTCACCGCCTACGACGCGCTGTTCGCCGAGCAGATCTCCAGCGCCGGGGTGGACGTGCTGCTGGTGGGCGATTCGCTCGGCATGGTGCTGCAAGGCCACGACAGCACGCTGCCGGTGACGTTGGACGACATGGTGTACCACATGCACTGCGTGCGGCGCGGCAACCGCGGCGCCCTCGTCATGGCCGACCTGCCGTTCATGAGCTACGCCTCGGAGGCGCAGTCGCTGGAAACCGCGGCGGCGCTGATGCGCGCCGGGGCGCACATGGTGAAGCTGGAGGGCGGCGCTTGGCTGGGCGAATCCACCCGTTTGCTCACCGAGCGCGGCATTCCGGTGTGCGCCCACATGGGCCTCACTCCGCAATCCATCAACCGCATCGGCGGCTATCGCGTGCAGGGGCGCGACCCCAGCCAAGCGCAGACCATGATCGACGAGGCGCTCATCCTGCAGGACTCCGGCGCCTCCATCGTCCTGCTCGAATGTGTGCCGGTGGAACTCGGCAAGGCCATCACCGAGCGGCTGGAAGTGCCGGTGATCGGCATCGGCGCCGGGCCGCACACGGACGGCCAGATCATGGTGATGCACGACATGCTCGGCCTCACGCCGTCGGTGGTGCGCGTGCCCAAGTTCGTGAAGAACTTCCTGCCGGAGAGCGAAGACGGCATCCCGGGCGCTTTCCGCGCCTACGCGCAAGCGGTGCAGGCCGGGGTTTTCCCCGGGCCGGAGCACTCCTTCACCTAGCCACCTAGGCCATGCTGGTTGCATACTTGGCTCATCTGTGAAGATCATTGCGGCTCAAGATTCCAAGGAGGTGCGGCGATGAAGACGGTTCACGATCTCTTGGCGCACAAGCGGCGCTTGCGCGGCGACGACGCGCCGGAGCGCGTCCACGGCATCGCGCCCATCGCCAGCGTCTTCGAGGCCATCGCCATGATGTCCGATCGGCACGTCGGGGCCCTGCCGGTGATGATCGACGACAAGCTGGTGGGCATCATTTCCGAGCGCGACTACGCCCGCAAGGTGATCTTGAAGGACAAGTCCTCCAAGACCACGCGCGTCTCGGAGGTGATGACGCGGGACGTGATCACGGTGGACGAGCACGACCAGATCAGCCACTGCGTGAGCCTGATGACCAACCACCACATCCGCCACCTGGTGGTGGTGGATGAAGGCGCCGTGGTGGGGATGCTCTCGCTGCGCGACTTGTTCGTGGAGATCATCGACGAGCAATCCGCCACCATCGGCCAGCTGGAGGACTACATCCGCGGCGGCCACTGACCGGGGCGCGTCCGGCCCCGGAACGGGTTGAATTTCGGCGATTCGCCACCACCTAAGGGCAGGCGGCCGGGAACGGGCGCGTTTGGCGTACGCGGGAGGAGGCGCGTGGCGAATGTCCGAGGAAGCTAGCAGCGCGAGCGCGCCGACCGAGGACGCGGTCGACGAAAGCGAAGACAACAGCGGCAGCGCCGAAGAGGCGGCCGAGACCGCGCCAGCGGCGGAGGATCCGGCCGCCGAACTCGAAACCCTACGCGCGGCTTTGGCGGAGGCCACCGACCGCGCCGAGGCGGAAGCGGATCGCGCCTTGCGCGCCGCTGCGGAAGCCGAGAACGCCCGCAAACGCGCCGAGCGCAACGTGGAAAACGCCCACAAGTTCGCGCTGGAACGGTTCGTGGATGGCCTGCTTCCAGCGGTGGACAGCTTCGAGCAAGCGGTGGAAGCCGCCTCCGCCCCGGAGGCGGAGAACGCCGCGGAAGCCTTGGGGGAAGGCGTCCAGCTAGCGCTGAAGCTGCTGGTCGGCGCGATGGAGCGCCAAGGCGTGGCGGTGGTGGATCCCATCGGCGCACCCTTCGACCCCAAGGAACACGAGGCCATGAGCATGGTGGAGAACGCCGAGGCGGAGCCGGGTTCGGTGACGCAGGTGTTCCAGAAAGGCTACACCTTGAACGGCCGGCTGGTGCGCCCGGCGCGCGTCATCGTCGCCCGCGCACCCGAGCCGGACAGTGGCGAGGAAGCCCCGGACGGCGACGCAAACCCGCCGGACGCGGCTTGATCCCCGCCCAACGCGCCCAAACATCTACGGAACCACGGGCAGGCTGACGCAAGCGCTAGCCGCCCAACACGACAAGCGAGACGGACATGGCAAAGATCATCGGCATCGACCTCGGCACCACGAACTCGTGCGTGGCCGTCATGGACGGGCGCGAGGCGCGCGTCATCGAGAACTCCGAGGGCGACCGCACCACGCCCTCCATCGTCGCCTTCACCGAGGGCGAGACGCTGGTGGGGCAAAGCGCCAAGCGCCAAGCGGTGACCAATCCGGCCAACACCCTGTTCGCCGTCAAGCGCCTCATCGGGCGCAAGTTCAGCGACAGCGTGGTGCAGCGCGACCTGTCGATGGTGCCCTACAAGATCGTGCAGGCGAAGAACGCCGACGCCTGGGTGGAGGCGAACGGCGACCAGCTCGCGCCGCCGCAAATCTCCGCGGAAGTGCTGAAGAAGATGAAGCGCACCGCCGAGGAGTATCTCGGCGAGGACGTGGCCGAAGCCGTCATCACCGTGCCGGCCTACTTCAACGATTCGCAGCGCCAAGCCACCAAGGACGCCGGCCGCATCGCCGGCCTCGACGTGAAGCGCATCATCAACGAGCCCACCGCCGCGGCCCTCGCCTACGGCATGGACAAGCAGCGCGGCGACTCCAAGATCGCCGTGTTCGACTTGGGCGGCGGCACCTTCGACATCTCCATCATCGAGATCGCCGAAGTGGATGGCGAGCACCAGTTCGAGGTGCTCTCCACCAACGGCGATACCTTCCTCGGCGGCGAGGACTTCGACCTCAAGATCATCGAGTACCTGGCGAGCGAGTTCAAGAACGACAGCGGCATCGACCTCAACAACGACCCCATCGCCCTGCAACGCCTGAAAGAGGCCGCTGAGAAGGCCAAGATCGAGCTCTCCTCCAGCACCCAGACGGAGGTGAACCTGCCCTACATCACCGCCGACAACACCGGCCCCAAGCACTTGGTGCTCAAGCTCACGCGCGCCAAGGTGGAGGCGCTGGTGGAGGACTTGGTGGAGCGCACCATGGGCCCCTGCCGCACGGCGCTCACCGACGCGAGCCTGGCGGTGCGCGACATCGACAACGTGATCCTCGTCGGCGGGCAAACGCGCATGCCCCTGGTGCAGGAGAAAGTGGCCGCCTTCTTCGGCCGCGATCCGCGCCGCGACGTGAACCCGGACGAAGCCGTGGCCGTGGGCGCCGCCATCCAAGCCGCGGTGCTGGCCGGCGACGTGAAGGACGTGCTGCTGCTGGACGTGACCCCGCTCTCCCTCGGCATCGAAACCCTGGGCGGCGTGATGAACGTGCTCATCGAGAAGAACACCACCATCCCGGCCAAGAAGCAGCAGGTGTACTCCACCGCCGACGACCACCAGACCGCGGTGACCATCCACGTGCTGCAAGGCGAACGCAAGCAGGCGGCGCAGAACAAATCCCTCGGCCGCTTCGACCTCACCGACATCCCGCCCGCCCCACGCGGCGTGCCGCAGATCGAGGTGAGCTTCGACATCGACGCCAACGGCATCCTCAACGTCTCGGCCAAGGACAAAGCCACCGGCAAGGAGCAGTCCATCGTCATCAAGGCGTCCAGCGGCCTCGCCGAGGAGGAGATCGAGAAGATGGTGCGCGAGGCGGAGGAGCACGCCGAGGAAGACGCCAAGTTCGAGGAGGTGGCCACGCTGCGCAACCAGGCGGACGGCCTCGTCCACGCGGCGCGCAAGATGGTGGCGGACGTCGGCGACAAAGCCACGGACGCGGAGAAGGAAGCCATCGAAAGCGCCGCCAAGGACTTGGAGCAAGCCCTCAAGAGCGACGACAAGGCGGACATCGAAGCCAAGATGCAGGCGCTCTCCGAAGCCACCGGCCCGGTGGCGCAGAAGATGTACGCCGACCAAGCGCAGGACGCCACCGCCGGCGCACCGGATGGCGCCGGCGGGCCGCAAGGCGACGCGGGTTCGGCGGCCAGCGGCGAGGATGCCGTGGACGCGGAGTTCGAGGAAGTGGACAAACCCAAGAAGCCGGACGAAAGCTGATGTGCGCCCTTCGGGCGCGCGGCGGCTGCCTTTCGGGCTAAATTAGACAGAGAACATGGCCAAACGCGACTACTACGACGTCCTCGGCGTTGCGCGCGGCGCTTCCGAGGCGGACGTGAAGAAGGCGTACCGCCGCCTCGCCATGAAGCACCACCCGGACCGCAATCCGGACGATTCCGCCTCCGAGGAGAAGTTCAAGGAGGCGTCCGAAGCCTACGAGGTGCTAAGCGACGACGAGAAGCGCCAGCGCTACGACCGCTTCGGCCACGCCGGCGTGGAAGCCGGCGGCGCATCCGGCTTCGGCGCCCAAGGCTTCTCGGACCTCGGCGACATCTTCGGCGAAGTGTTCGGCGACATCTTCGGCGGCGGCCGCGGGCGCACTCGCGGCGGCACCGGCCGCGGCGCCGACATGCAATACACCCTAGACCTCACGCTCGAGCAGGCGGTCGCCGGCGATGCGGTGGAAATCACCCTGCCCACGCTAGCGTCCTGCGGCGAATGTGACGGCAGCGGCGCCAAGCCCGGCACCAGTCCCTCGGAATGCCCGCAGTGCCACGGCCGAGGCCAGATTCGCGTCTCGCAAGGCTTCTTCTCGCTGCAGCAGACCTGTCCGCGCTGCCGCGGCCAAGGCCGGGTGATCACAGACCCATGCCGAAGCTGCGGCGGCCGCGGCCGCGTGGAACGCCGCAAGAAGCTCTCCGTGAAAGTGCCCGCCGGCGTGGACACCGGCGACCGCATTCGCCTCACCGGCGAAGGCCAAGCCGGCGCCGGCGGCGGGCCGCCGGGCGACCTCTACGTGCAGATGCGCGTGGCCGAGCACCCCATCTTCACCCGCGACGAGCGCAACCTCTACTGCGACGTGCCGCTCTCCTTCGCCGACGCCGCCTTGGGCGGCGAGATCGAAGTGCCCACCCTGAACGGCCGCGTTACCGTCAAGGTGCCGCCGGAAACCCAAACCGGCAAGCTGTTCCGCTTGCGCGGACGCGGCGCGCCCGGTGTGCGCGGCGGCGCCACCGGCGACTTGCTGTGCCGCGTGGTGGTGGAAACGCCGGTGCGTCTCTCCGAGCGGCAGAAGGACATCCTGCGCGCGTTCAAGGAGAGCCTGCGGGCCAACGGCGGCAAGCACTCGCCGAAAGAGAAGAGCTGGTTCGACTCGGTGAAAACCTTCTTCGACGACCTCACCAAATGACCACCACCAAGGTAGCCGTCAACGGCGCCGCCGGGCGCATGGGGCGGATGCTGGTGGCCGCCGTCGCCAACGCCGAAAACCTGCGTCTGACCTCGGCGCTGGAACACCCGACCTCGCCGGACCTCGGCGCCAACGCCGGGCAACTCGCCGGCGTGGACGCCGGCGATGTCATCATCGGTGACGACCTGCCGGCGGCGCTGCCGGAGTTCGACGTGCTAATCGACTTCAGCGTCCCCGAAGCCACGCTGATGCGGCTAGGGCCCTGCGCGGACGCCGGCAAGGGCTTGGTGATCGGCACCACCGGCTTCGACGCAACCGGCCAAGCCGCCATCGATCAAACGGCCCGGCGCGTACCCATCGTCATGGCCCCGAACATGAGCGTAGGCGTAAACGTCGCCTTCCAGCTCATAGACGCCGCCGCACGCGCACTGGGCGACGACGTGGACGTGGAAGTGTTCGAGGCGCACCACCGCCACAAAATAGACGCCCCCTCCGGCACCGCCGTCCGCATGGGCGAGATCCTCGCCAAAGCGCTAGGCCGCGACCTCGCCAAAGACGCCGTGTACGGCCGCGCCGGCAACACGGGCGAGCGCCCACGCCGCGCCATCGGCTTCCACAGCCTGCGCGCCGGCGACATCGTGGGCGAGCACACCGTGGTGTTCGCCGGCATCGGCGAACGCATCGAGATCACCCACCGCGCCGCCAGCCGCGAGAACTTCGCCGCCGGCGCCATGCGGGCAACCCGCTTCGTGGCCGCCAAACTCGCCGCCGGCAAACACGGCCTCTTCGGCATGGACGACGTGCTCGGCCTGCGCTAGCTTCCTCGTGGCCAGAAACAAGGCCAGCGTTACCTGTCGGGGTCGGCTTTCGGCCAATTCGGAAACAGCAATCTCTCGGTTTCCGATGGTGGTGCGGGCGGGAGTGGCGCGGTGTTCTGCGCCCGCTTGAATCCCCAAGCCAATAGAGAGCCCCATGCATAGACGCCAATCGCCTGCTTGCCGCATGCGTACCACCCCGCGACGATGTTGCCCAACGCGATCCGCCCCACCGCGACTGAGCCGCTCGCGACCCAACCGGTGGACACCAGGCCCAATGACCACAAGCCCAGCGACACGACGCTGACGGAAACCGCGCCCACTCCCACCATCCCAATGGCGACGACACCTGTCGCGACATCGCCGATCGCCAGCACACCGACAGGCATCGTGCCTATGGCCACAAGACCCACGGGCTGCTCCCCGATGCTGATCCATCCCCGTGGGCCCTCGCCTATGGCGACAATCCGCCAACCCCATGCTTCCGCGTCCGCCGAGTACGCGTCCTTGAGCTCGTCCAAGAACGTGCCAGCGCCCCACCCCACGACAAACACCGGGACTAGCGCGACGATCAAGCACACCCGAGAGAACCGCCAAGCGCGAAGCTGGGGCATCCCTTCCACGCTGGCCCAGAGCTGAGCCAGCTTGGGAAGCGCTTCTTGCTCGTTTCTTGCGATGGCCACTACACACCTCCACTGTTTCGCAAACGCTTGCACCGTCCCACCGATGGAGGTCGAAGTCAAGGAGTCGGCAGGCGTGAACCACGACCTCGACCCACATAGCGCCACTGGCTCTCAGCGGCCATGTCGCGCCTCGTCAAGAACCGGCTTGCGAGGCGCGCCACCTCGCGAAAAGCAGCTTCTCCAAAGGTGGCGCCGGCGGCAACCGGGCGCGGGTGGGCTTTTGCACAACATAACTCGACGCACGATAGACGCCGTAGGCCCTATAGCCGTAAGCGTGGGCGCCTAGTGAACACTGCCCGCAGGCGTGCCATCCCACGCAGCCCATACCAAACGACAGCCAACCTACGGAGGCGAAACCAAGCGAGGCCAACCCCACTACGGTAAAGCCGATTGGCAATACGCCTATTGCGAGGTGTCCAATCGCGACAACGCCCACCGAGTAGTTGCCAATGGCGATCACGCCGGTTGGTTGAAAGCCAATGGCAACGAGACCCACCGGCCGTCTGCCAATGCTGATCCATCCCCTGGGCTCATCGCCCACGGCGGCCTCCCACCCGAATATGTTCATCGGGCCCCGCTCGCCGATGGCGACGACGGGCAGGCCCCAAACCTCCGTGCCGCTTTGGTGCGCGTCCTTGAGCTCATCGAGAAACACGAGTGCGCCCAATCCCGCCAGCAACATTGGGGCGATCAGCACACTTAGGCCGAACCAAACGAGTCGACGGGCCCCTTCTTTGCTGCACAACCGCTGCGCCAGCGGTGGCAGCGTTTCCTTTTTGGATCTCGCAACGGTCACAAGGCCGCCTCCGACCACAACCGGTACGCATGAATTACGCCAGTGCCGCGCCCGTGTCAATCCGCATACCAAATCCGCCCGCCCCACCGCTAGAATACGCGCCCGTGGCGGCGCAACAACTCTCCGGGTCCGGCAAGCGGACGGACATCGAATCCGTGTTGATTCTCGGCGCTGGCCCCATCGTCATCGGGCAGGCGTGCGAGTTCGACTATTCCGGGGCGCAGGCGTGCAAGGCGCTGAAGGACGAGGGGTACCGGGTGGTGCTGGTGAACTCCAATCCGGCCACCATCATGACCGACCCGGCCACCGCGCACGCTACCTATGTGGAGCCGGTGGAATGGCGCACTGTCGCACGGATCATCGAGGCGGAGCGGCCCGATGCGCTGCTGCCGACGATGGGCGGGCAGACGGCGCTCAACTGCGCGCTGGATCTGGTGCGCGAGGGCGTGCTCGCCGGCGCCGGCGTGGAGCTGATCGGTGCCAGCCAGGACGCCATCGACAAGGCCGAGGACCGCGAGCGCTTCATCGGCGCCATGAACCGCATTGGGCTGGCGACGCCGCGCTCGGCCATCGCGCACAGCCTGGAGGAGGCGCTGCAGGTGCAAAGCCGCATCGGTTTTCCCTGCATCATCCGGCCGTCGTTCACGCTGGGCGGCAGCGGTGGCGGCGTCGCATACAACCGCGACGAGTTCGTGGAGATCTGCCGGCGCGGCTTGGACCTCTCCCCCACCAGCGAGCTGCTCATCGACGAATCGCTGCTCGGCTGGAAGGAGTTCGAGATGGAGGTGGTGCGCGACAAGCGCGACAACTGCATCATCGTCTGCTCCATCGAAAACCTCGACCCGATGGGCATCCACACCGGCGACTCCATCACCGTGGCGCCGGCGCAAACGCTCACGGACAAGGAGTACCAACTGCTGCGCGACGCCTCCATCGCCGTGCTGCGCGAGATCGGGGTGGAGACCGGCGGCTCGAACGTGCAGTTCGCCATCGACCCGGCCAGCGGCAAGATGGTGGTGATCGAGATGAATCCGCGTGTGTCGCGTTCTTCCGCGTTGGCGTCCAAGGCCACCGGCTTCCCCATCGCCAAAGTGGCGGCGAAGCTGGCGGTGGGCTACACGCTGGACGAGCTGGCCAACGACATCACCGGCGTCACCCCGGCTTCCTTCGAGCCGACCATCGACTACGTGGTGACGAAGGCGCCGCGCTTCACGTTCGAGAAGTTCGCCCAGGCCGACGACCGGCTCACCACGCAGATGAAGTCCGTCGGCGAGGCGATGGCCATTGGGCGCACGTTCAAGGAGTCCCTGCAGAAGGCGCTGCGCAGTTTGGAAACCGGCATCGTCGGCCTCGACCCGCGCATCGACCTAAGCGAGGCCGACCGCGGCGGTGTGCTGACGCAGGAGCTGAGCCGCGCTGGGGCGGAGCGCATTCTCTACGTCGCGGACGCCTTCCGCAGCGGCATGGAGGTTGTCGAGGTGGCGGCCGCCACCGGCATCGACCCGTGGTTCCTCGCGCAAATCGAGGAGCTTGTCGAAGCGGAGGCGCAACTGCGGGGTTCCACCGTACAAAACCTGACGGCGGACGATTGGCGCCAACTCAAGCGCGACGGCTTCGCCGATGCCCGCCTCGGCGCCTTGCTCGGCCGCGCCGAGGCGGAAGTGCGCGGCGCACGCTTGGCGGCCGGCGTGAAACCGGTGTTCAAGCGCGTGGACACCTGCGCGGCGGAGTTCCAAGCCGCCACCGCCTACCTGTACTCCACCTACGAGGAGGAGTGCGAAGCGGCGCCGTCGCAGCGGCGCAAGATCATGGTGCTCGGCGGCGGCCCGAACCGCATCGGGCAGGGCATCGAGTTCGACTATTGCTGCGTCCACGCCGCCCTCGCCATGCGCGAGGACGGCTTCGAGACGATCATGGTGAACTGCAACCCGGAGACCGTCTCCACGGACTACGACACCTCGGATCGCCTGTATTTCGAGCCGGTGACGCTGGAGGATGTGCTCGCCATCGTCGATGTGGAGCAGCCGCACGGCGTCATCGTGCAGTTCGGCGGCCAGACGCCGCTGAAGCTGGTGGAGGCGCTGCACGCCGCCGGCGTACCCATCATCGGCACCAGCCCGGACGCCATCGACCGCGCCGAGGACCGGCAACGGTTCCAAAGCCTGATCGCCCGTTTGGGCTTGCGGCAGCCGCCCAATCGCACGGCGCGGAACGTGGACGACGGCGTGCTGGCGGCCGAGGAGATCGGCTACCCCATCGTGGTGCGGCCTTCCTACGTTCTCGGCGGCCGGGCGATGGAGATCGTGTACAGCGCCGCCGAGCTGCGGCGCTACTTCGCCGGCGCGGCGGACGCGTCGAACTCCGCGCCGGTGCTGCTGGACCGCTTCTTGGAACAGGCAGTGGAAGTGGACGTGGACGCCGTGAGCGACGGCGAGCGCGTGGTGATCGGCGCCATCATGCAGCACATCGAGCAAGCCGGGGTACATTCCGGCGATTCCGCCTGCTCGCTGCCGCCGTTCTCGCTGCCCGCCGCCGTGCAGGACGACATCCGCCGCCAAGTGCGGGCGATGGCGCTGGAGCTGGGCGTGGTGGGGCTGATGAACGTGCAGCTAGCGGTGCAAAACGCGACTGCCATGCAGTCGCCCGGAGATTCCGCTAGGGCGGAATCTCCCTCGTCGGAAGCGGGGTCGCCAGCGGCCGATTCCCAGTGGCAGGTGTATGTGCTGGAAGTGAATCCCCGCGCCTCGCGCACGGTGCCGTTCGTCTCCAAGTGCATCGGCGTGTCGTTGGCCAAGGTGGCGGCGCGCTGCATGGCCGGCAAGTCGTTGGCGGAGCAGCGCTTCACCGAGGAGGTGGCCCCGCGCCGCATCTGCGTGAAGGAGTCCGTGTTCCCGTTTCCGAAGTTCCCGGGCGTGGACCCCATCCTCGGCCCGGAAATGAAGTCCACCGGCGAGGTCATGGGCGTCGGCGACACCTTCGCCGAAGCCTTCGCCAAGGCGTCGCTGGGCGCCGGCGACAAGCTGCCCTCCGGCGGCAAGGCGTTCCTGAGCGTCAAGCCGTCGGACCGGCCCCACGTCGGCCGCGTGGGCCGCAAGCTGGCGGATTTGGGGTTCGATCTAGTGGCCACCCGCGGCACCGCCCGCTGCCTGCGCGACGCCGGCGTGGAGTGCGAGGTGGTCAACAAAGTCACCGAAGGCCGCCCGGACATCACCGACCTCCTGCGCAACGACGCCATCGACCTCATCGTCAACAGCACCGAGGGCCGCCAAGCCATCGCCGACTCGGCCGCCATCCGCCGCTTGGCGCTGCGCCACAAGGTCTGCTACACCACCACCCTCTCCGGCGGCGAGGCGTTCTGCGAAGCCATCCGCGTCGGCCCGGTGGATAAAGTGCGAACCCTGCAAGACATGCACGGGTAGGGGGACCCGGAACCTCGGAACGTGTACCCGTTCCCCAGCCGCTGGTTAGGCGGACTTCACATGCGCCAGCGTGTCGTCGAGCGCCTTTTCCAGCTTGGTGAACAGCTCGTCCACTTGCGCGTCTTCGACGATGAGGGGCGGGCAGAGCGCCACGCAGTCGCCCAGATTGCGCACGATGAGGCCGTGCCGCAACGCTCGTTTCGCGCAGAAGCCGCCGATATCCGCCGCCGCGGGAAACGGCGCTTTGGTGTGCTTGTCCGCCACCAGCTCCAGCGCGCCCATCAGGCCGACCCCGCGCGCGTCGCCCACCAACGGGTGCTCGGCCAAGGCGTTCAACCGCGCTAGGAAAGCGCTGCTTAGCCGGGCGGCGTGGCCGAAGATGTCGCGTTCTTCGTAGATCTCCAACGTGCGCAGCGCCACCGCGGCGCAGGCGGGGTGGCCGGAATAGGTGAAGCCGTGGCCGAAGGTGCCCACCTCGGCGGAGGCGTCGATGAACGGTTCGTAGAGGAACTCCGGGATGACCACCGCGGCGATGGGCAGGTACGCGGAGGACAGCGCCTTGGCCAGCGTCATCGTGGTGGGTTCGATGCCGCAGGTCTGCGCGCCGAACGGGTTGCCGGTGCGGCCGAAACCGCAAATCACCTCGTCGTCGATGTAGAACACGCCGTGGCGGCGCAGCACCGCTTGGATCTTCTCGTAGTAGCCGTCCGGCGGCACCAGCACGCCGCCGACGCCCGGCACCGGCTCGGCCACGAAAGCGGCGATGGTTTCGGCGCCTTCGGCGGTGATGAGTTCGTCCAAGTTGGCGGCCAGGCGCGTGGCGTAGTCGCTTTCCGATTCGCCTTCATGTGCCTCGCGGTAGTAGTACGGCGCGTCCGTGTGCAGGATGCCCGGCAGCGGCAGGTCGAAGTGCTTGTGGAACGGCGGCAGGCCGGTGAGGCTGCCGGACACCACGCCGGTGCCGTGGTAGCCGCGTTTCCGGGCGATGATCTTCTTCTTCTCCGGCTTGCCGACGAGATTGTGGTAGTACCACATCAGCTTCACTTGCGTGTCGTTGGCGTCCGAGCCGCCGAGCGTGAAGAACACCCGCCCGGCGTCGAACGGCATCATGGCCTTGAGCTTCTCGGCCAGCAGCACGGCCGGCTCGTGCGTGCGCGCCGCGAAGATCTGCGAGAAGGAAAGCCGGCGCATCTGCTCGGCCGCCACGCGCACCAGCTCTTCCTCGCCGTAGCCCAGCGCCGTACACCAAAGCCCGGCCATGCCTTCGAGGTACTGCTTGCCGCGGTTGTCCCACACATACGCGCCCTTGGCGCGGGCATGCACCAGCGGCCCGCTGCGATGCAGCTCAGCGAGATTGGTGGCCGGATGCAGCAGATGCGCCAAATCCTTCGCCTCCAAGGAGTCCGGCGCGAATTCGTTGTGCAGGGGATTGCTCATGGCCTCTGGCTCCGGGTTCACACGAGGTTCAACAGCGGATAGTCCGGCACGCGCGGTTGCAAACGCTGGTTGGCGCAGTCCGCGATGAGGTCCAACCGTGCCAAGATCACTTGCCCGATCAAGGTCTCGCCGAGCGGCGGGCCGACCACGCAATCGGTGGACATGCCGCGGTTGCCGATCTGCACGGTGACCGGGCCAGCCACCGGGCGCTCCTCTTTGCGCCCGTCCGCATAGGTGGCGATCACGGTGCGGCGCTGCTTCAGCCCCAACCGCTCGGTGACGTTCTGCGGCAACGCCAGCACCACCGCGCCAGTGCCCACAATGCCGTCCACGCGGGTTCGCCGGATCTCGGACTCTTGGCGAAAGCCCTCCTCGAAGGCGACGCGATCGCCAGCGTTCTCCAGTTCCATCGTGGCGATGATCGCTCCCACGCGACCTCCTTTGGCTTGCTGCCGCTTGCGTCCGGCTACGAAAGCGCCGGCGAACGAGCGAAGTCTAGCCCATTGCCGCCGTACGCGCCGCTCAGATGAGCTCCGCTGGTTCCAACGCGAACTCTGCCATGACTTGGTCGGCGTAGTCGATGCGGCCGGTGATGGTGGCCGGGTCGCCGTGGCAGAGGCGCAGGCACGCTTCGGCCATGTGCTCCACCGGCGTCACGCGGTCCTTGTTGGATTCGTTGATGAGCTTGTGATGCACCACGCCGGGCGTGGCCACGAGGCCGGGCGAGATGACGTTCACGCCGACGCCTTTGCCGTACACCTCCTGCGCCAAGCCGGTGGTGAAGCGCTCCAGCGCGGCTTTGCACATGCCGTACACGGTGCCGCCGTGCCCGCCCGGCGCTTTCGCCTGCGGATGGATGGCGGCGTGCGAGGAGATGTTCAGAATCCAGCCGGCGCCCCGCTCCAGCATGGACGGCAGGCACAGCTGCGCCAGCTCGAACGGCCCCCACACCTGCACGTCCAGCATGATGCGGAAGCGCTTCTCGGAGAAGTCCTTCACCGGCATGAACCAAGTGACGGCGGCGTTGTTGACAAGAATGTCCACCGGCCCGTAGGCGGCTTCGGTGGCCGCCACCAGGTTGCGCCGATCCTCTTCCCGGGACAGATCCGCTTTCACGGCCACGGCCTCGCCGCCGGCGTCCTTGATCGCTTGCACCGTCTCGTTGATGGAGCCGGGCAGGAAGTGATCCTCCGGTTCCACCGAACGGGCGGACACCACCACCTTCGCCCCCTCCATCGCGTAGCGCTTGGCGATGGCCTCCCCGATGCCGCGGCTCGCCCCGGTGACCACCGCCACCTGCCCGGCGAGCACCCCGCCTTGGTTGACTTGCGCCATTGGTCTCCCCTTTGCGTTGTTGACGAAGGCATGATAACGCCCCTATCGCCTACCCCGCATGGTTGTGTCACACTCGCGCCTTCGCAACCTCGAATCACCCGCGCCGCAAGGGGCAAGCGGGCCAATGTGGACGATCCATCCGTCGGCTTGATGCTGCTGACGATCCTCGCCATGACGGTGGTGTCGGCGTACTTCGCCTCCTCCGAGACGGCGATGATGCGCCTCAACCGCTACCGGCTGCGGCATTTCGTGAAGGAAGGCCATCGCGGGGCGCGCAAGGTTCACGAGCTGCTGCAGCGGCCGGATCGGCTGCTCGGCGTGATCCTGCTCGGCAACAACCTGGTGAACTTCATCGCCGCCTCGTGTGCCACGGTGGTGGCCAGCCGCTTCCTGAGCGAGCCGGTGGCGGCCATCGTCGCGCCGGTGGTGCTCACGGTGTTCGTGCTCATCTTCGCCGAGGTCACGCCGAAGACGCTGGCCGAGCAACGCCCGGAGATGATCGCGTTTCCGTCTTCCTACATCCTCAAGCCGCTGCTGGTGGTGTGCCAGCCGATGGTGGCCGCGGTGAACGCGGCGTCCAACGTCTTGGCGCGGGCGATAACCGGCGGCCGGCAAGCCGAATCGGAAGACCTCTCCGCCGAGGAGCTGCGCACGGTGGTGGACGAGCGCACGGCGATTCCCCGCGCGCATCAGGACATGCTGCTGCGCATCCTCGATCTGGAAAAGGCCACCGTGAACGACATCATGGTGCCGCGCTCGGAGATCGTCGGCATCGACCTTGCCGAAGAGAACAGCGAGGTCACCGCCACCATCCGCAGCGCCCAGCACATGCGGGTGCCGGTGTTCCGCGAGCACATCGACGACTTGGTGGGCGTGCTGCAACTACGTCGGGCGGCGCGCCTGCTGAGCCGCGAGGACTTCACCAAGGAGGACTTGCTGGACGAGGTGGACGAGCCGTACTACGTGCCGGAAGCCACGCCGCTGCACACCCAGCTGTTGAACTTCCGCAAGGAGAGGCAGCGCATCGCGCTGGTGGTGGACGAATACGGCGACGTGCAGGGCATCGTCACCCTCGAGGACATCCTGGAGGAGATCGTCGGCGAGTTCACCACCAATGTCGCCGACGACGTGGCGCAAGTGCGCCGGCACAGCGACGGCGGCTTCATCGTGGAGGGCAAAGCGCTGCTGCGCGACGTCAACCGCACGCACGATTGGGAACTGCCCACCGCCGGCCCGCGCACCATGAACGGCCTCGTGTTGGAGCACTTGGAGTTCATCCCCGAGGCCAACGTCTGCCTGCAGGTGGGGCGCTACCGCATCGAAACCCTGCAAATCGCCGACAAGGTGGTGCGCGCCGTCAAGGTTGTGGAGCTGCCCGCCGACGCCTGAACGCCACCGCGTAGATCGCCACGTTCAGCAGCACCACCACGCAACCGATGCCCACGCGCACGGTGGGCGTCAGCACGCCTTCGTGCAGCAAGTCCGGGTAGAGGATGGGCAGCAGCGTTCGGTCGATGAAGCTGCCGCCGGGCGGCGCGCCGCGCAGGGCGTCTTCCCAGTAGGTGAGCGGACACATCCAGTCGCCGAACTGCACCGCCGCCCCCCACGCCGCCGCCGGCAGGTGAATCCACGCCGCTTTCCGCCAGCGCAGCACCAGCAAGCCGCCAAACACCACGAACAACACGAAGGCGAAGTGCAATACCACCACGGCGTCGGCGGCGCTCATGCTAGTGTCCGGCCGCGCCCGTTCACGCCCCGGCGCGTTTCCACCGCCGGTTCACCGCCGAGACGATGGCGGTGAGCGACGCCGTCACGGTGTTCCGGCTGAGGCCGATGCCGAAACAAGGCGCCGTCGCGCCGCCATCCCCCGCCTCGGCGTCCCCGATCGCGACGATGCAGATGGCGCTGGCGTCCTTGCCCGCGCCCAGCGCCCGCTCGTGGTAGTCCACGATGTTGAGCGGCTCGTTCAAGGTGGCCACCATGCCGTTCACGAACGCCTCGATGGGCCCGGAACCGTCGCCCGCCACCGCCACTTCCCCATCCGGCACGCGCAGCCGCGCCTCGCAGCGGGCGTCGCCGGCGTCGCCGCGCAGCAGGTCGTAGCGCACCAAATGGTAGGGGCCGCCTTCCACCAGATACTCGTCGGTGAGCGCTTTCATGATTTCCTCGGGCCGCACCTCGCGGTCGAGCCGCTCCGTCAACGCCTGCACCACTTTGGAGAACTCCACCAGCATGGCGCGGGGCAGCGAGATGCCGAAGTGCTCCTCCAGCACGAAGCCCACGCCGCCCTTGCCGGACTGGCTGTTCACGCGCACGGTTTCCTTATAGGAGGAACCCACGTCGGCCGGATCGATGGGCAGATACGGCACCTCCCAATGGGCGCGATCCACCCGCGCCATGCCTTTCTTGATGGCGTCCTGGTGGGAGCCGGAGAACGCGGTGAACACCAAATCGCCGGCGTAGGGATGGCGCTCGTGAACCGGCAGCTTGTTGATGGCCTCCACGGTGGCGCGGATGCGCGGCATGTCGCGGAAGTCCAGTTCCGGGTCCACCCCCTGCGAGAACAGGTTCATGGCCACCGTCACGATGTCGCAGTTGCCGGTGCGCTCGCCGTTGCCGAACAGCGTGCCTTCCACCCGCTGGGCGCCGGCCATGAGCGCGAGCTCGGTGGCGGCGACGCCGGTGCCCCGGTCGTTGTGCGTGTGCAGGCTGATGACGATGCGCTCGCGGCCGGGGAAGCGGCGGGCGAACCACTCGATCTGGTCGGCGTACACGTTGGGCGTCGCCATCTCCACGGTGGAGGGCAGATTGACGATGATCGGCTGCGCCGGCGTGGCGCCCCACTCGTCGGCCACCGCGGCGCAGATGTCCACCGCGAAGTCCAGCTCGGTGCCGGTGAAGCTCTCCGGCGAGTACTCGAACACCACGTTGGTGCCGCGCAGCGCCCGCACCCCTTCCTTCACCACCGCGGTGCCTTGCACGGCCAAGTCCACGATGCCGGCGCGGTCCATGTCGAACACCACCCGCCGCTGCAGCTCGGAGGTGGAGTTGTAGAGGTGGAAGATGGCGTTCGGGGCGCCGTCGAGCGCCTCCACGGTGCGTTCGATGAGTTCGGCGCGGGCTTGGCACAGCACCTGCACGGTGACCTGCTCCGGCACCATGCCGCGGTCGATGATCTGCCGGATGAAGTCGAAGTCCGGTTGCGAGGCGGCCGGGAAGCCCACCTCGATCTCGACGAAGCCGACTTCCAGCAGCAACTCGTACATGCGCAGCTTCTCGTCCACGTTCATCGGATCGATCAGCGCTTGGTTGCCGTCGCGCAGATCCACGCTGCACCAGCGCGGCGCCGCGGCGAGGGCGCGGTTCGGCCATTGCCGATCCGGCAACGAAACCGGCGTGAACGGACGGTATTTGGCGAAGGGCATGGCGCCCTTGCGGCTGCCGTGGGGCGCCGCCGTGTTGGTTTGACTGACGTGCTGCGCGTTCATCGAAACCTCCGCAATGCGAGCGGTTGCTTGGGGTTGCAGGTTTGGACGGTGGGCGAACTGTGGCCCTGTGCTTGAAGTGTGCCGGCTACGCCGGCAGTAGCAGCAACGACAGCAGGCCGCGCCGAGCGGCGGCAAAGTCGGCGAGCGCCACGCTATGGCCAGCGAGCGAGTTCATAGGCGCGACTATAACGCAATTTGCGGTAGTGGGGGGCAGCGGCGTTCGCGCCGATTCGCTACCGGCCCAGCCGGTCGCCATTTGCAAGCTCATGTCGAGCGCAATGGCACACCACGCGTCGTCCTCGCGGACGCCGAGCACGTTCAACGTCAGCGTCAGCCTAGGCATTGCCTGGGCGCCTAAGCCACCATGCGGCGGCCACCGCGTGGCTTACGGCCTCGCGGTGGCGGAGAGGTTCGAGAGGTGGCGGGCGGGGCTTTCCAGCAGGCTCATGACGGCGAGCGGGTTGTCGAACTCCACCGTGAGGCGCCATTTACCGTGGCCATCGCCCAGCGCGCCTTCCGAGCCTTCGTCGCCGTCTTCGAGTTGCGCGGCGGTGAGCGTCAGGGCTTCGCCCGCGGGCACGGTGACGGTTAGCGGCTCCGACGCGGCGCCAGTGTCGTCCACGCCGGTGATGGTTGCCATCGCAGGTTCGTCGCCGTTGTTCGCCAGGCGCAGGAGGCTGCGCGGCCCGTCGCTGGACGCAGGGTGGAACACCGCCACCCGCGCCGCGCCGTCGGCCGCCGGGGCCGTCTCGTGCAGGCTGGTCACGAAGCCGTCGGCGTGGCGGGTGTAGGTTGCGGCGGCCAGCGGGAGGGCGCTGCTTCGCAGTTCCAAGCGCCACATG
The DNA here is from genome assembly GCA_965243095.1 of Candidatus Azotimanducaceae bacterium. GTDB lineage: Bacteria > Pseudomonadota > Gammaproteobacteria > Pseudomonadales > Azotimanducaceae > VXYL01. The sequence continues at coordinate 4,619,166 of OZ251530.1, read as the reverse complement.
CCCTTCGTTGGCGCGCCAACGCCGGATGCCAGGCCCTTCTTGGCGTTGCCGTTCTCCAAATCGTCGGAGTTGAAGTGCATTGTCGCCCGCGCCGCGAGTTGCAGCCGGACCGGGCCGGCGCGGACGCCGGCGTCGTCCACGGCTTCGATGTCCACCGTGCCTCCGCCGCGGTCATGTTGGCCACGCGGGCGAAGCCCACGCGGCCGGCTGGATTCGACGTCGCTGGGAACAATGGCAGCCGCAGCATCTCGCCCGCGGCCGCGCGGAGCGGGGGCGGCGACAGGTTCGAGAGGTGCCCGGACGGGCTTTCGAGGAACGTGGACGCCGACAGCGGCCAGGTTGCGGCCACGCGCAGGCGCCACTTGCCGGCGCCGTTGCCGAGTCCCGCGCCGGCGGCGCCCCGCGACCGCTCCAACTGCCCGGCCCTCAACACCAGCGGGGCGTTCGGCGGCGCCATGAAGCCGGAGGCGAAGCGGCCGCGGCCGGCGTCGTCCACGCCCCACACGGACATCCGCGCGGACTCGGCGCCCGGGTTGAACACGCGCAGCGAACTGCGCTGCATGTGGTTGCTCGCCGGGTTGAAGAGGAACGCCGAGAGCGAGTCGCCGGTGCGCGGCAACTCGGCGTGGGCGGCGGTGAGGAAGCCGTCCGGCGTGCGGACGTACGCCAGAACCTCGATGTCGAGAACGGACCACAAGAGCAGTCGCCAATTCCCCTGTGTCGGCGGGCCGACGCCTTCGGCCAGCCCCATGTCCGCGTTGCTGTTCTCCAAGTCCGCCGAGTTGAACTGCGCCGCCGCGCCGGCCGCCAGAGGAAGCGTCACCGGGCCGGCGGTCTGGCCGGCCTCGTCCACCGCCTCCACCAGCACCGAGCCGTCCCTGTCCGAACGGTTCAGCACGCGCACCACGCCGCTGCGCTCGGCCGCGTCCGCCGCCGACGGGAACAGCGGCACGGCCCAGCCGAACACCACCGCCGCGCCGGCCTCGCGCAGCGCCGGAATATGCGTGTCCAGCGCCGTCGCGCCCAATGGATTGCCGCGCAGGCCCAGTGCGCCGCCGTCCGCGAGCCTCGGGTGCCCGGCCAGCCGCGACACGCCCGCCAGCCGGTTCCAGCCCAGGCGCAGCCACGACAGCCGCGGCAGCCCGCGCAGCGGCGAGGCGTCGGCAATGCGGTTGCGCGACAGGTCCAGCCGCGTCAGCGCCCGCAAGCCCGCCAGCGCCGAGACGTCCGCCACCATGTTGTTCGGCAGCCACAGCCGCCGCAGCGCCGAGAGCCCCGCCAGCGGCGAGATGTCCGCGATGCGGTTGTCGCCCAGATGCAGGTAGATCAGCGCGCCCAAGGCCGACAGCGCCGAGATGTCCGACAGGTCGTTGCCGTCCAGCCACAACTGCTCGAGGGCCGTCAGCGTCGAGAGCGCCGACACGTCCGCGAGGCCGTTGCCGGAGAGCGTCAGCGCCTCCAATCCGGTCAAACCGGAAAGCGGCGACAGGTCGCGCACCGCGTTGCCGCCCAGCAGCAGCGTGCGCAGGCTGGTCAGCCGCGACAGGTCGGAAATGTCCACCAAGGCGTTGTCCGACAAATCCAGATAGGTCAGCGACAGCAGCCCCGCCAGCGGCGATAGATCCAGTGGCTCGCCCCCGGCCTCCGGCGCGTTGCCGCCCAGCGACACCGACTCCAGCCACAGCGCCGCCTCCAGACCCGCCAGCGACGAGACCCCGGCGCCGCCCGCGTTCAGCGTCCGCAACGCTGGCAGATCCGCTGTCCTCAGCGTTCCTGGACGCTTGCCCAGCGCCCGCTCGGCGGCGGCCGTCAGCGCCGGGTCCGCCAGAGTGACCGCCCCGCCGAGCACCGTTATGGTTGTCCCCGTCGTCAGGTCCACGTCGCCGGCGTGCGCGGCGGTCCGCACCCTCACCGCCAACTCCTGGGTGGCGGGCAGTTCGCCGGCGGCGTAGGCGAGCGTCAGCGTGGCCGTCGTGCCGCCGGAGGCGGCGCCCGCCACGCTGGCGACGGAGAGTCCCGGTACCGCCGGCACCAGTGCGAAGCCGTCCGCGGTGACGCCGTTTGCGAAGGTGGTTCTGGTCAACGAGAGGGCGATCTCCGCGCCATCCAGGTTCCGCTCGGTCAGGAGCGCCGGAGAGGTGGACGAAATCGAAGCCGCCGGCGGCGTGTAGGTCAGAGCGCCCAGGTCGACGTTGGGATTCGTTTTATCCACGACGAGGACCGTCCAGTCGGACGGCGTCGGGTAGGTGTTCAAGTCGGCGTGAAGCTGACCGGCCCACCAAACGGTGGAACTGATGTAGTTGACGCTGGGCGGGGTGGCAGTGGCGGACGTTTGCTCGATATCACTCAACGCAAACACGCGGGGCGTGGTTCCGGCAGGTCCCACGACCACCACCACGAGCTCGTCCCGATTGGTGGCCGAGATCGAGGGCGCACCCCGCACGAACCACCTGTTGGGCTGCGGGTAGTTGGGGATGGTGACCGCGACTGCGATCAGACCGAAGCCGCGGCCCATGACGGGAAGAACGGCACCAGCCGAGGGGCGGGTGGTACTCAGGAAGTGGACAATCGTCACGTTGTTCTGCGACCCGGCCACTCGCGTCACGCCGGCCCGCGAGAAGTGGACCGGGCCGGCCGCCGACGCCGGGACGTCCACCAGCGGCGTCTGCCCCGCGGCCGGCGCCGCCAGCAGCGCCGAGAGCACCAAGACCGCGATCGATCCCAACACGGGCCGGCCACATCGGCCCCCGCTCGCGCTCACGGGGGGGCGGAATCGATTTCAGCGGCTTGGCTCCTTCACCCGCTTTGGTGGCGACCATCGCGTTACCTTCCACTTTATCACGGTGCTTCACGGAGCGATGGTTTGCCGGGATCTGCCTCGAAGCCATTGCGCCCGTTGTCGTTCAAGACGTAGCGCCCGCGAGGTTCCGGCCATGCGCCGGGCTTGGCAAAGGACCTGTCCCAAATCGCGGCTGTTTTGCCAACGGGTCGCCAGACGCTGGCTGGTTGTCGTCAGATTGGACCCGACAAGGGCCTTTTGCAGCCGTTTGAGTGCCTCGTGGGCATCGTCCACGTCCCATCCCTCCGATTCCACCGGCTCCACCGGCTCCACCGGCGCGATCGTCGACAGCGCCAAGGTCAGCAGATTCTCCGCGGCGTCCGCGCATGGATGCGCTCGGCACAATGCGCTGTCCAACGTGGTGACGAATTCGCGGTTGCGTCCGAACACCTTGGACAACACGCCGTTGATCTCGTAGTGGTCGATGGTGTTGATGTCTCCGGTGACCAGCGCTTCCGCGCCAACGGCGACAGCTTCCGCGACGATGTTCGCATCGGACATTGTGGCGATTCTGTCCACGGGGGTGCTCGGAAAACACGCCGCCGTGAAGCTGCTCAGCACATCGGCGGCGACCGTCTTCTGGTCGTGGTCCAGTTCGACCCAGGCGAAGGGGGCGTCGGCGAGACTCCTGACGTGCCACCACGACTGCACGATGGCGGGCGGCGCGGGCGCTGAACGCGGCACCCGCGTAAGCTCGTCCCACACTTCGGGGAGGATCATGGTGGGCAGATCGGCCCGTTCCATCCAGCTGGTGACCAGCTTGCGCGGCGTGGGCCTGCCTAGCGTGTTGGAATCGAAGGCCGGGCCGCGCGGTTCATCGGCCACGAGCGTCGCCTTGGTCGCTTTGCCGCGTCCGCTCGGACATCGCTTCGGCCAAGGCTTCCGCGGCTCGATCGATGTTGCCGTCGCGGTTGTTGGCGCGCCCGTGCCGGCGGTGCCAGTCGCTGACTTCGAGCACGTCCTGCCCGGGCGGCACGGCGCGGATGTCGAACTCCCACGGCACGGTTTCCGGCTCGTAGGTCACGCGCGCCAGTCCGCGCTTGTCGCTGCCTATCGGGTAGCCCATTACGCGGTGCTGCGGTTAGGGTCTTGCGGTGGCGGAGAGGTTGGAGAGGTGGCCGGTGGGGCTTTCCAGCAGGCTCATGACGGTGAGGGGGTTGTCGAATTCCACCGTCAAGCGCCATTTGCCGTCGCCGTCGCCCAGCGCGCCCTCCAAGCCTTCGTCGCCGTCTTCGAGTTGCGCCGCGGTGAGCGTCAGGGCTTCGCCCGCCGGCACGGTGGCGGTTAGCGGTTCCGACGCCGCGCCGGCGTCGTCCACGCCGGTGATGGTCGCCATCGCCGGCTCGTCGCCATCGTTCGCAAGACGCAGGAGGCTGCGCGGCCCGCTGGACGCCGGGTGGAACACCGCCACCCGCGCTGAGCCGTCGGCCGCCGGGGCCGTCTCGTGCAGGCTGGTCACGAAGCCGTCGGCGTGGCGGGCGTAGGCGGCCGCGGCGAGTGTGAGCGTGCCGCTTTGCAATTCCAGCCGCCACGCGCCCTTCGTCGGCGCGCCAACGCCGGACGCCAGGCCCTTCTTGGCGTTGCCGTTCTCCAAGTCGTCCGAGTTGAAGTGCATCGTCGCCCGCGCCGCGAGTTGCAGCCGGACCGGACCGGCGCGGACGCCGGCGTCGTCCACGGCTTCGATGTCCACCGTGCCTTCCGCCGCGGTCATGTTGGCCACGCGGGCGAAGCCCTCGCGGACGGCCGGATTCGACGCCGCCGGGAACAGTGGCAGCCGCAGCATTTCGCCCGCGGCCGCGCGCAGCGGTGGCGAGGACAGGTTGGAGACGTGCCCAGACGGGCTTTCGAGGAACGTGGAAGCCGACAGCGGCCAGGTTGCGGCGACGCGCAAGCGCCACTTGCCGGCGCCGTTGCCAAGACTCGCGCCGGCGCGCCCCGCTGACCGCTCCAGCCGCCCCGCCGTCAACGCCAGCGGCGCACCCGGCGGCGCCATGAAGCCGGAGGCGAAGCTGCCACGCCCGCCGTCGTCCACGCCCCACACGAACATCCGTGCGGATTCGGCGCCCGGGTTGAACACGCGCAGGGAACTGCGCTGCATGTGGTTGCTCGCCGGGTTGAAGAGGAACGCCGAAAGCGAATCCCCTGTGCGGGGCAACTCGGCGTGTGCGGGGGTCAGGAATCCGTCCTCCGTTCGGACGTACGCCAGAACCTCGATGTCGAGAACGGACCACAACAAGAGCCGCCAGCTTCCCCGCGTAGGCGACCCCAAACCTTCGGCTAGCCCCATCTCCGCGTTGCCGTTCTCCAAATCCGCGGAGTCGAACTGCGCCGCTGCGCCGGCGGCCAGCGATAGGCGCACCGGGCCCATTGTCTGCCCGGCCTCGTCCACCGCCTCCACCAGCACCGCGCCGTCCATGTCCGAGCGATTCAGCACGCGCACCACGCCGCTCCGCCCCGCCGCATCCGCCGCCGAGGGAAACAGCGGCACGGCCCAGCCGAACACCACCGCCGCTCCGGCCTCGCGCAGCGCCGGAATGTGCCTGCCCAGCGCCGACGCGCCCAGCGGATTGCCGCGCAGCCCCAACGCGCCGCCATCCGCAAGCCCCGGGTGCCCGGCCAGCCGCGACACCTCCGCCAGCCGGTTCCAGCCCAGACGCAGCCACACCAGCCGCGGCAGCCCGCGCAGTGGCGAGGCGTCCGCGATGCGGTTGCGCGAGAGATCCAGCCGCGTCAGCGCCCGCAAGCCCGCGAGCGCCGACACGTCCGCCACCATGTTGCCCGGCAGCCACAGCCGCCGCAGCGCCGAAAGCCCCGCCAAAGGGGAGATGTCCGCGATGCGGTTGTCGCCCAGATGCAGGTAGATCAGCGCGCGCAGCGCTGCCAGTGCGGAGATGTCCGACAGATCGTTGCCGTCCAGCCACAGTTGTTCCAAGGACGATAGGAGCGACAGCGCCGCGACGTTCGCGAGGCCGTTGCCGGAGAGCGTCAGCGCCTCCAATCCGGTCAGCCCCGAAAGCGGCGACAGATCGCGGATCGCGTTGCCGCCCAGCAGCAGGGTGCGCAAGCTGGTCAGCCGCGACAGATGGGAAATGTCCGTCAGGCCGTTGTCCGACAAATCCAGATACGTCAGCGACGGCAGCCCCGCCAGCGGCGAGAGATCCAACGGCTCGCCCCCGGCTGCCGGCGCGTTGCCGGACAACGTCAGCCACTCCAAGTTCGACGCCACCTCCAGACCCGCCAGCGAAGTCACTCCGAAGCCATCCAAGTTCAAGGATGTGAGCGTGCGCAGATCCGCTTCGGTCACCGATCCAGGCGCCCTGCCCAGCGCCTGCTCCACGGCCCGCCGCAACCCCGGGTCCGGCAACGACGCGAGCGGCCCGTCGCCCTGCTCCTCCTCTTCCTCTTCTTCCTCTTCCTCCTCCGGCATCAGTTGGGCAACGCCGGAGATGCGGCGAATGCGATTGTTGTCGCTGTCCGCGATGTAGATGTATCTGCTCGCGCTGTCCACCGCAATCCCTCTGGGGTCGTTGATTTGCGCCGAGGTGGGTGCGCCGCCATCACCACTGAAGCCGCCCGTCCCCGTGCCGGCGACTGTCGAGATGTTCCCCGATGCATCCACCCGGCGGATGCGGTCGTTGGACGCATCCGCAATGTAGAGGTTGCCGGCGCCGTCCAACGCAACATCTCGGGGGAAGTTGATCTGCGCCGCGGTGGCCCGGCCGCCGTCGCCGCCGAAGCCGGCCGACCCCGTGCCGGCGATTGTCGAGATAGTCCCTGATGGGTCCATCTTGCGGATGCGGTGGTTGTTCGTGTCCGCAATGTAGAGGTTGCCGGCGCTGTCCAACACAACTCCAGTGGGGCCATCGACCGGCGCCGCGGTGGCCGGCCCGCCATCGCCGCTGAAGCCGGCCGCCCCCGTGCCGGCGATTGTCGAGATGTTCCCCGAAGCATCCACCTTGCGGACGCGTCGGTTGCCATAGTCCGCAATGTAGAGATTGCCGGCACTGTCCAGCGTGATATTTGGGGGGTAGCGGAACGCCGCCGCGGTGGCCGGGCCACCGTCGCCGCCGAAGGCGCCGAAAATCCCGCCCGCCCCCGTGCCGGCGACCGTCGAGATGTTCCCCGCTGCGTCCACCCGGCGGATGCGGTGGCTGTTCTCGTCCGCAAAGTAGAGGTTGCCGGCGCTGTCCAGCACAAGTCCGTTGGGGAAGTTGATCTGCGCCGAGGTGGCCGCGCCGCCGTCGCCGCTGAAGCCGCTCGTCCCCGTGCCGGCGATTGTCGAGATGTTCCCCGATGCTGCGTCCACCCGGCGGATGCGGTGGTTGGACGAGTCGGCAATGTAGAGATTGCCGGCGCTGTCCAGCGTCACCTGATTGGGGTTTTGGAGGGCGGCCGAGATGGCCGCGCCGCCGTCGCCGCTGAAGGTGGACGTCCCCGTGCCGGCAACCGTTTCGATGATCGCGGACTGCGCGTATGCCAGCGTCGGAAACGTCGAGCACAGCAGCGCCGCCAACGCCGCGGCCGCCCGGCGCAGCCAAACCACGCGCATCACCACAACCGCCCTGTTGTCACATCGGAGGAAATCGACCTTCAGTCGCAGTTCCCGCAACAGGCCGCGCTGGTAATCCGTGTTTCGACGAGTGGCCATTGTCTGCTCCAAGTCGCCTCGGCGGCGGGTGCGGCGCCGGCAACGGTGGCTATCCTACAGGATTGGCGAACGCGCCGGCCGGCGTCCGCCGCAAGTTGGTTTATGCTTGCGGCGTCGTCACAACCGGACAACCACAACGCATGTCCACAATGCCCACCGACTCGCGCGCCGCCGTGCCGCCGGAGTTCTTGGAGGAGAACGTGGCCGCGCTGTCCGCGCCGGACGCGCAGATCAAGGACGCGCAGTGGTTCGCCTCCGGCGAGCCGTTCCGCTCCATGCACAAGAACAATCCTTGGCTGAAGCCGCCCGGCGCCAACGGTGCGCCCGCCATGCGCTCGGATGGCTCCTTGCGCAAACGCTTCCGCTGCCCGCTGTTCGAGGCTGGCCGCAGCGCCGAGGGTGGCGGCTTGAACGGCACACCGTACTACGACACCACGGTGCCGAGGAAGCACAGCTACTGGCGGCGCTTCGACGATTTGCCGCGCGGCACCAAGGACATCAACCAAGCCCGGCGCGATCTGCGCAAGTACGGCTTCTGCCTGATCGAGGACGCCATGAGCGAACACCAGCGCTCGTACATGCGCGCTCGGTTGGACGAACAGGCACGGGCCGAGCGCGAATGTGGCTTGGCGGACATGACGCCGCACTTCCACATCATGTGGACGCTGGTGAACAAGGGCGACTGCTTCGCCAAGTGCATCGAGTTCGACCCGGAGTGGGTGCAAGGCGGGCCGCTCATCGAACAGCTCAACAACGAGCTGCTCGGCCGCGGCCACTACGCCTACTCCTTCGCCTCCAACATCGCCCGCCCGGGCAGCCATCCGCAAGTCCTGCATCAGGATTCCGGCGCCATCCACCCCATCCAAACGCCGCACGCGCCGATCCTCGTCAACACGGTTTACATCATGCAGGACGTGAACGAAGTGAACGGCGGCACGCTGGTCATCCCCACCAGCCATCGTTTGGTGTCGCAAACGCCTCCGGGCGAGGAGGTGGGGCCGCTGCCGCCGGCGGTGAACGTGGAGGCCAAGGGCGGCACGGTAATGCTGATGGACGGGCGCCTGCTGCACGGCACCGGCGTCAACCACACGAACGAGTGGCGCTACATCATGACCAACTCGAACGTGAAGCCGTGGCTGCGCCAGCAGGAGAACTGGCAACTGGCCATCGACCCGGAGGTGCTGCGCACCGCCTCCGACAAGCTGCTGCAGCGCATGGGCTACTTCTCCTCCGGCCTCATCGAGATCGGCTCCTACTCCGGCCCGAAGACCACCGTGGACGTTCGCCTGGCGATGGAATCCGGCGACTACCAGCGCATTCGCCATCTCGCCTCGCCGGTGCCGGAGGATGTGCGGGAACAGCTAACGATTCACCGCATGAAACGGCGCATCGACGCCGCGCGGGCGGCGAAGAAGCGCGATGGCGCGAAAAAGCCACGCGCCGCTGCGAAAACGCAACGCGGCGTTGCAAAGACGCAGCAGCACGCGGCTGGTTGAGGGCGCAAGCAATGGCAGACGACGCAGCCGCGGCGACCAACGCCGCCGAGTGTCTCGGCAACCGCGGCCCGCTCTCCGTCGATGCCGCCGGGCGCGTTGCCGAGGAGATCCTCGCCGCCTACTGGCGCACGGGCTTCTACATCTTCAAGGGCGCGCTGGCCGCCGCCGAAATGGCGGAGCTGCGGCGCGAATTCCACGCGCTGTGCGACCGTGCGCCCTGCGAGAGCGGCGCGGACACGGACGCAGCCGGCCGCCCGGCCATCGGCGACGAACAGCAGCGCAAGCTGTTCCGCTTCGCCAAGCCGCTCACGGACCCGTACGGCGCCACGGACATCTCCGGCGGCCGCTACCAAACCAGGATGCGCGAACCGGAGCGCCCGGCCGACGCGCCGGCCGAAGTGCTGCTGCAAATCGGCGGGATTCTGCAATTCTTGGAAAGCGCCCTGCGCATCTACGGCCACCCGCGCCTGTTGGCGGTGGCCGAAGCGGTGAACGGGCCGGATTTCACGCCCTTCACCGAAGTGATCTGGATCAAGCAGGCGCGTTTGGGCGCCGCGGTGTCGTGGCATCAAGACGGCACCACGCATTGGCAAAGCGCGGATTTGGACGCCGGCACGCACGGCTTCAACTTCATGGTGAACCTCTACCCCACCACGCCGGAAAACGCCCTGTGGGTGGTGCCCGGCACCCACACCAGCGGCAAAGCGGACATCAAGGCGATGCAGGCGGCCGGCGGCTCGGATCGGCTGCCGGGCGCGGTGCCCATGCTCTGCGAACCGGGCGATGTCGCCATCTGCAACCGCCAAGTGGTACACGGCTCCTTCCCGAACACCTCGGACACGCCCCGCGCCACGTTCGTGTTCGGCTTCCATCGCCGCGCGTCCGTGGCCGGCGTGAAGGGCTGGGCGCCGCAACCCTACGACGACGAGCACATCCGCCAAAGCAGCCGCATCATTCCGCTGGCCGTGGACGCCCGCCGCCAGCGCTTCCCGCACGAGGCGCCGTACGCCTACCAGCCCTTGGCGGACACGCCCATCGCCTGGAACGACGCCAGCCGGCGCGACGTGCTGCACCACTACCAACGCCGCATGATCGGCATCTAAAGGAAAGAGCCACACCGTATGGAAAGCAACGAAAACGCGCCGGGCAAGCGCCTGGCCGGCAAGGTGGCGTGGGTTACGGGTTCGTCGCGCGGCATCGGCCGGGTGGTGGCGGATCATCTCGCGGCCTTGGGTGCCAAGGTGGCCATTCACGGCACCGCGCCGCATTCCACGCGGGCCTTCAACGAGGCCGATTCCCTGCAAGCCGTGGCCGACGCCATCGCCGAGGGCCACAACGCCGAGGTGTTGGCGGTGCATGGCGATCTCACTTCCGAGAGCACGGTGCAGGAGTTGTGTACGCGCATCCGCGAGCGCTTCGGGCGCATCGACATCCTGATCAACAACGCCGGCGGCGACATCGGCAGCCAAGGGGCGATGGGCGAGAAGGCCGGCAAGCCGGTGCAAAACGACGCGGTGGGCGTTACCGTGGCGGATGTGCGCACGGTGCTGGACCGCAACTTGATGACGTGCATTCTGGCCTGCCGCGAGGTGGCGCCGGAAATGATGGCGCGGGGTAGCGGCTGGATCGTCACCATCGGCAGCATCGCCGGCCTCGGCGGGCACCGCTCGGAGGTGATCTACGGCGCCGCCAAGGCCGCGGTCCACGAATACACCCGTTGCCTAGCCGCGCAATTGCGCCCGCACGGGGTGTACGCCAACGTCATCGCCCCGGGCGAGATCATCACCGCCCGCTTCGTCGCCAGCCGCCCCACGCGGGAAGACCGCAAGGTGCGCGAGGGCGCCCTGACGCGCTACGGCTGGCCGGAAGAGGTGGCGCGCACGGTGGAGTTTCTGGTGACGCCGGATTCCTCGTACATCACCGGCCAAGTGCTGCGCATCGACGGCGGCGCCCAGCTCTTTCCGGCTTGACCGTTCGGGGCTTGGCCATCTGAAACCCAAACGCCCGCCGTTGCCGTGACGCGCAAAACCGTCGCCGTGGTGGAAGGAGACGACGCCTCCCCGGAAGCGGTGCGCCCGGCGGTCGCCTTGTTGGATTCCCTGAACCTCGGCTTGCGCTGGACGTACCCGCTGCAAGGCGCGGACGCCGAGAGCGGCGCGGGTTTGCCGGCTTCCGCGAAGGCGGCGATCGATGCGGCCGACGCCACGCTGTTCGGTTCCACCAGCGGCAAATCCGGCGCCGCGCTGGCCTATTTGCGTTGGGGCAAGGAGACCTACGCCAACGTCCGCCCCTGCCGCCATCTGCCCGGTTGCGCCAGTCCGCTGCGGCGGCCGGAGGGCATCGACTTCGTGATCGTGCGCGAAAACCTCGAAGACCTGTACGTTGGCGCAGAAGGCGACCTGCAACAACTCGCGCCGCTGAACCTGGTTGGCCGAACCGTTCGCCGGCCGCTGGCGTCCTTGGGCGAAGGCCGCTACGCCGTGAAGGTGATCACGCGGCGGGGCACCGAACGGGTGGTGCGCTTCGCCTTCCGCCTGGCGCGGGAGCGGGCCGCCAACGGCGCCGGGAAAGGCAAGCTCGCGTGCGCCACCAAGCACAACATGCTGCGCGAAACCGACGGCTACTTCTTGGAGTTGGCGCGGGAGATAGCGCGGGAACACCCGGACATCGAGTTCGAGTCCTTCATCGTGGACGACTTCGCCTGCCGCCTCGTGCGCGAGCCGGCGCGGTTCGACGTGGTGGTGATGCCGAACCAGTACGGCGACATTCTCTCCGACGCCGCCGGCGGCTTGCTCGGCAGCTTGGGGCTGGCGCCGAGCGGCTGCTACGGCGACGACTACGCCTACTTCGAACCCGCCCACGGCACCGCGCCGGACATCGCCGGCCAGAACATCATCAACCCCACCGCGACGTTGCTCTCGGCCGCCATGATGCTGGAACACCTAGGCTTGGCGCCGGCGGCGCGACGGCTGGAGGACGCCGTCGCGCGGGTGTACGCCGCTGGCGAAGCGCTAACGCCGGACCAAGGCGGCAACGCGACGACGACGGAGTTCTGCGCCGCGGTGGCACGGGCGTTGGCTTGATCGCGCACCTGGGAGCGCGGGCGTCTCGCCCGCATTGCACACTTGCGTTGGCGTCCTTGACCTTCGCGGCGACGCGCCCGTGACGCACATCGTCGACACGCTGATCGAGGAACGCGCCGCACGCTGGCTGCGCCACCCGGCGCTGTGGGCGGTGGTGCAGCGTTGGCTGCGCCCGATTCTGCTCTACGACACGGCCAAAACGATGGCCGACGCCATCGCGCCCCTCGCCGCCTCCGATGCGCTGGAATACATGCTGAACGCGTTGGCGATGGACGTTTCCGTCACCGGCTTGGAGCATGTGCCGCGGCAAGGCGCGGTCATCGTCACCCCGAACCACCCGGCCGGCATCGCCGACGGCTTCGCGGTGTACGACGCCCTCAAACGGGTGCGCGCCGACATCACCTTCTTCGCCAACCGCGACGCGGTGCGGATTTGCCCGGCCCTCGCCGAGATGATCGTGCCGGTGGAATGGCGCGAAGAGGAACGCACCCGCGCCAAGACGCGCCAAACCCTGCGCGGCATGAGAAGCGCCTTCGACCAACAACGCCTGGTGGTGGTGTTTCCCTCCGGCCGCCTGGCGAGGCCCACGCCCCTCGGCCTGTGGGAACGCCCGTGGCAACCCACCCCCTTCGCCCTGGCGCGGAAACACGACGCGCCGGTGCTGCCCCTGCATGTGCGCGGCCACAACTCGGCGCTGTACTACCTCTTTTGGTTCTGCAACCGCGAACTGAAGGACATGACGCTGTTCCGGGAAGTGATCAACAAGCGCGGCGGCCGCTACCGCATCGACATCGCCGAGCCGTTCGCGCCGATGGGCGACCCGGCGGAGCTGGCGCCGGCGCTGCGCAAGTTCGTCGTGCGCGGAATGCCGCGGGGAAAGCGACGGTTCGGGAGCGACTCGGGGCGGTTCGAAAAGTCGAAGTCCGGCCGCATTGCGGTCAAGGGTAATCAACCACTTGGGTGACGAAGTGACGGAACGTGGTGAAGGTTTGACGAACCACGCCATCCCGAAGAGCCCGCAGATCGTGCATATCATGCATGTCGACCGCTTGCCGGAGGTCAAGGAGCACAAGCAGGCCGAGTTTCTCGTTGAGAACCGTTTAGCTTGGCAGCTGGTCTCTCGCATTGGCGTGATGACCGAGAGGACACGGCGGCAAGTGGCAAACGCCCTCGCGGGACGCGAACACCAGCCCCGGGTGGAAGTGCAACGGGATTGGTACTACTGAGCGGTGCGGAATGAGGAAGGCGCGATGATCGAGTTCAAGGTGGGCGACATCTTCGCCGAGGATGTCGAGGCGCTGGTGAACACCGTCAACTGCGTCGGGGTCATGGGGCGCGGCGTGGCGTTGCAGTTCAAGCGTGCATTCCCAGAGAACTTCAAGGCATATGCGGAGCGCTGCAAGCACAACGAGATGCGGCCGGGTCAAGTGTTCGTGTTCGAGACCGCGAACCTGGGCAATCCCCGCTACGTCATCAACTTCCCGACAAAGAGGCATTGGCGCGGCAAGAGCCGCGCCGAGGACATCGAGTCCGGCTTGAAGTCGCTGGTCGGGGCGATCGAAGAACGCGGCATAGGCTCGGTCGCGCTCCCGCCTCTTGGCAGCGGTCTCGGCGGGCTGGATTGGACCCGGGAGGTCCGCCCGATGTTGGCAGCGTCGCTTTCGGAGCTGCCTGACGTCCGATTCGTGGTGTTCGAGCCCGGCGGCGGCCCGCAGGATCTCCGGGCGAACCGGTCCACCGACGTGCCGAAGATGACGCCGGCGCGAGCTGCGCTGGTGGTGCTGATGGATGGATACATCCGGGTGCTGCTCGATCCCTACATCACGCTGTTGGAAGTCCACAAGCTGATGTACTTCATGCAGGCCGCCGGCGAGCCGTTGAAACTGCGGTTCGTCAAAGGCCATTACGGCCCCTATGCCGAGAACCTGCGGCATCAACTCAATGCCGTGGAAGGCCACTTCATCGCCGGCTATTTGGATGGGGGCGACAAACCTGGCAAACCGCTCGACTTGGTCCCAGGAGCCGTCGAGGACGCCAAAACCGTTCTGGACTCGGCGGACGATACGCGCCAACGCATCGAGCGGGTGCGCCGCCTCGTCGAAGGGTTCGAGACAGCCTACGGTTTGGAACTGCTGGCAACGGTACATTGGATTGTCGACAACGAACAGCCTCGGAATTCCGGTCACTTGCGGCAGCTAGTTGGGGCTTGGAGCCCGCGAAAACGCCGATTCACTGAACGCCAACTGCGGATTGCTGCCGACAGATTGCACGAGACCGGCTGGGCTGATCTCTTGCACTAGGCGCGGCTTGACCCGATCTGTGGGTTCAGGCCACAATATGGAGTCTGTTCTTCCACTTTTCGACGCAATATGGAACTCACAGGTCGATTCTTCGAGCTTCCCGAGCGCAGTTGCTTCTTGTTCGGCCCGCGCGGCACGGGCAAGTCCACTTGGCTGCGGCACATCGAGCCGGACGCGCTCTACTTGGACTTGCTCGATCCCGCCCTGCACCGCAGCCTGATGGCGCGGCCGGAGCGGTTGCGCGAACTGCTGGCCGGCTCGCCCGGCACCACCGTTGTGATCGACGAAATCCAACGCGTGCCGGAGTTGCTCAGCGTCGTCCACGCGGCCTTGGAAGATGAGCGGCCGCCGCGCCAGTTCGTGCTCACGGGGTCCAGCGCCCGCAAGCTGCGGCGTGGCGGGGTGGATCTGCTAGGAGGCCGCGCCCTCTACCGCACCATGCATCCGTTCATGGCCGCGGAGCTGCCGAACTTCGACTTGCGGCGGGCGCTGCATGTTGGCTTGGTGCCGCTGGTGACGCACGCGCCGGATCCGCAGGCGGCGTTGGACGGCTATGCGACGCTGTATTTGCAACAGGAGGTGCAGGCCGAGGGGCTCACCCGCAACGTCGGCAACTTCGCACGCTTTCTGGAGGCGGTGAGCTTTTCGCACGGCGGCCAGCTCAACGTCGCGGGCGTGGCGCGGGATTGCGGTGTGGAGCGCAAAGTGGTGGCGGGCTATGTGGACATTCTGGAAGACCTGCTGCTGGCGTTTCGCCTGCCGGTCTTCCGCAAGCGGAGCAAACGCGAGACCGTGGCGCACGACAAGCTCTACTTGTTCGACGCCGGCGTTTTCCGTTCGTTGCGGCCGAAGGGGCCGCTGGATCGGCCCAGCGAGGTGGACGGGCAAGCGCTGGAAGGACTGGTGGCGCAGCACTTGCGCGCTTGGGCCGCCTATGGAGAACAAAACGCCCAACAATCCGCGCTCCATTTCTGGCGCACCCGCGGCGGCTCGGAAGTGGACTTCGTGGTGTACGGGGAGTCCGGCTTGCAGGCGTTGGAAGTGAAGAACGCCACGACCGCGCATCGCAGCGATCTGCGCGGTCTGCGCGCCTTCCGCGACGACTATCCCGAGGCGGAAGCGGCGCTGCTCTATCGTGGCGCCGAGCGCTTGCGCATCGACGGCATCTGGTGCCTGCCGGTGGAGGAATTCCTGCGGGGGATGGTGCCCGGCCGGCGATTGCTTAGCGGGTTGTGAGGCTCGCGGGCGTTGCCGATCAACCCTGCTCGCGCAGCGCCGTGGACGAGACGTCGCAGCGGAACTCGCGCTCCGGCACGCCCTCGCACATCGCCGCCAAAGCCGGTGGCGGCGAGAGGTCGTTCAGCGTTCGGAACACGCCGCCGTTGCTGCGCCCATACACTAGGAACCTGCAACCGAGCGCCCGCATTTCGGCGAACGCCCGGTCGCGTGCCGCAACGCCGCCGTAGTAGCGCGCCTCGGCGACGCGCGCCAGCGTGTCTACGCCCACCACGAAGACCACGCCGCCCAGCGCCCGCGCCTTGGCGACGAAGGTGGGCGCGTTCGTCACCACCACCTCGCCCGGGGCGAACTGCGCCAAGCGCCGGTCGATTTCGATGTAGTCGAGCGGCGGCTTGTCCACGTTGGCGACGCACAGCTCGAAGCCCACCGCCAACCCCAAACGGCGGGCGGCGTCCGCGCGCATTGCGCGATGGCCCGTGTGCAACGGGTCGAAAGCGCCGGGCAGCACGGCTTGGAAATCCGCCGCGGCGACGTGGGAGCGCTTGCCCAACACCACGTCGCCATACTCGCCGGCGGGCGCGGCATCCGCCGGCAGGTCGGGTTCGTCGCCGACGCCTAGAGCGAATGCCAAGGCCGCCAAACCTGCGGCCGTCACGCTTTCCTCCTCGGCTTCCCGCGAGGCCGGTGGCTTCAGCGCCAACTTCCAAGCACGGGTGCAAGCGGCGTCCTGAAACGCCAAGTGCACACGGTCGCTGCCGCGCCGTGCCCGGTTGGTCGCCAACGCGGCGCAAATGCCGAAGCCAAAGTCGCCCCCCAGCGCCCGGGCGCGCGAAAAACAACGCATGGCCAAGGCGCGCGCCGTCGCCTCGCTGCACGCCTGCGCCGGCGCAGCCCCCAAGAACTCGGCAAGCGCCTGCCCGGCGTAAGGCACTTGGGCCTCCAAAACGGTCGCAGACGCCCCCGGCACCCCCAACAACCGCGCCAACAAGCCCGCGCCGCCGCCGGTAACAGCGAGCACACCGCGCCGCGGCGTAGCGTGTATGGCCTTGGCGAGACGGCTCGCGCCATCGTCGCCGCGTTCCTCAGCCATCGGCCAAGAAGCCGCGAACTATCCCCAAGAACCGCTCCAGCTGATCGTGATGCACCCAGTGCCCGGCGTCCTCCACCTCCACCGCGCGGGCGTCGCGGAAGTAGTCCAAGCGCCCGTCTTGGCGCGGGTCCGACGCCCAGGATTCCGCGCCGTGAATCAGCAAAGCGGGGCAGGAGATGCGCCGGTAGAGGGCGAAGGTCTGCCGCGCCGAAAGACCCACCGGCGACCAGGCGCGCATGTAGTTGTCGAACTTCCAGCTGTAGGTGCCGTCCTCGTTCTGATTGCTGCCGTGGATGGTCAGATGGCGGGCTTGCTCGGAGGTAAGGTGCGGATTCGCCTGCTGCATCCGCTCGAAGGCGTCCTCCAACGTCGGGTAGCGCTTGGGAATGCGCCCGGAAAGCTGCCTAAGGTTTTCCACCCAAGCCAGCAGGCGCTCGTGCCCGGGCGTGGCGTCGTCGCTGGCCATCGGCCGCAAGCCCATGCCCTCGATGGACACCAGCTTGCGCACCTTGCGCGGATACAGCCCGGTGTAAGCCAGCGACACCGAACCGCCCATCGAATGCCCCATCACCACGATGTCGTCGATGCCGGTCTGCCGCACCAGCTGCGCGATGTCGTACACGTAGTCGATGGTGGCGTACGCCCCGCCCACCAGCCACTGCGAATCCCCGTGACCGCGCAGATCCGGCGCGATGACGTGGTAGTCGTCCTTCAGTTCCTGCGCCACCCAATCCCAATTGCGGCAATGATCCCGCCCGCCATGCACCAGCAACATCGGCAGCGCCCCTTCGTTGCCCCAATCCACATAGTGCAACCGCAACCGCTGCGAAAAGTAGATGTGCGACGTGGGGCCGCCTTGGAGGGACTCAGTCATGGTCTTCTTGCACCCTGCGGCAATCCGCTGCCGATCTCCGCGCAATGATACCGCCGGCACCTATCGCCACAGCTAGCCAGCCGCACCCATGTGCCGCTTTGCGGATTTTGTGGTAATTGTTGCGCTAGCGGGGGGTGCCGCGGTCGTTTGCGCGGCGGACGAAACCGGTGATCCCTACGCACGAAGAGGCGAGCGGCGATGAGTTTCCTCAATTGTCCAGCGACGGTGATCGGAGCGGTTCTGGCTGTGTTGGTCGCGACGAGCGCCACCGCGGAGCCGGCGCGGACGGTGCGGGGCAGCGTCGAGGGTGGGCAAGAGGGCGAACCCATCTGGATCGGCGTGTTCGGCGACGAGGCGGCCGAGGGGAGTTGGACGCAAGCCGCCGGTGCGAGTTTCGAGGTCGCGCTGCCGCCGGGCGAACGCGCCACGCTGTTGGTGGTGAGCAAGAACCGGCTGCCGCACAAGGTCGCGGTGACCGCAGGATCCCCGGCAACGGTCGCCGTGCGGCTCGCGCCCGGGCTCGCGTTGGCGGGGACGGTGCGATCGGAGGATGGCGCACGGTTGGCGGACGCGGAGATCACCATTGAGGTCGCCGAAGGCGACAGCCTCGCAGTGCCGCCGCTCGCTGCCCCGCGCTGGCGTTCGGATCGTCGCGGCGGCTTCCAAATCACCGGGCTGCGCCCGGGCCCCCACTTTGTCACGTTGAAGGCAGAGGGACACGTCCCGCTGACGTTGGAAGATGTCCAAGTGCGGCATGGAGAGGCCAACCGGATCGAAGCGGCACTCCCAATCGCCCATTTCATCGCCGGCCGCGTGGTGGACGGCAACGGCGACCCGGTGGCCGGCGTGGAGGTGTTGGCGGGCGCATGGATTGGGGACCCGTCGCCAACCACCACTAGGACCGGTAATAACGGTGCCTACCGTCTCGGCCCCTTTCCGCGGGGTGATAGTGTGAACGTCTACGCCCGTTCGCCCGGCATGGGTTCGACCGTACGCCACAACGACGTGGCGTCGTCGCGCGAAGGTCTTGTGCTGGTGTTGCGTAGCCATGCGATTCTCGGGCGGCTGGTGGACGAGACGACCGGCACCCCCGTCCGGAAGTTCCACCTCACCGTGATGGGACAAGGGGAGGGATGGGAGCACGAGTTGCAGGCGGACGATGGCGAGTTCCGCATCCCGCTGGACGCAGGCGCGCACTCTTTTCTCGTCCAAGCGGCGGGATACCCGCCTTGGTTCACGAGCCTTGAGCCGCCCGCGAGCGAGGAGGTCGATCTCGGGAAGATCACGTTGGCACCGGCGCGTTCGCTTATCGGACGCGTGTTGGACGTGCGCACTGGGAGGCCGATCCCGGGTGCTCGGGCCTACCGCGTCCCCCGAGCAGGCGACTACAGCGTCTGGGCCCATTGGCTGTCCAATTACAGTCCGCGTACACACACTGGCGACGATGGCGCGTTCGCCTTGCGCGCCCTGCCACAGGAAGCCGTGCGCGTTGGCGCCAATGCCCAAGGCTATGGGGGAAAGATCGTCCGGTTGCCACCCGGCGTAACGCATCTCGATTTCGAGTTGGAGGCGGAGGCACTGGGCCCCTTGGTCGTGATCGCCGGCGCGATCGTTCGCGCCGACGGAACGCCGGTGGCCGGACGGGTGGCCCTGTTCCGCGCCGCCGACGCCTCCTCCGCCCACGTGAGCACCAGCCTCGGCAGCATCACCGGCAGCTACGTCACATACGAGAACGGCGAGTTCCGATTCGAGGACTACTTGCCGGATGGCGCGTATGTTCTGGTGGCGGACGCGGACGCGGGCGTGGTGGCGCAGCGCACGGTGGTGATTAGGGACAGCCAGTCGGTGCAGGACGTGCGGCTGGTCGTGAAGGAAGGCGGATGGCTGCGGATTTCGGTGGCGGGCGTGATGGCTTCCGAAGGCGGAGCGAGGGTGACCATCCGCAACGAGGACGGGCGAACGGTGTTCGACTCGGGGCTCGGCAACGGCACCCACCGCGTCTCGGGCGTTCCCGAACAAGCGGTGGTGGAGGCCACCGCGCGAGAGGGAGGGCAATGGCGGTGGTTGTCGCGGAGAATCCGCCTTGACGATGGCGGGGAGGCGGCCATCCACTTCGACTTCACGGCGCGTTCTCGGTTGACGGGCACCGTCACGGCGGGGGGACGGCCCCTTGGCGGCATCCGGTTTCGCGTGCTGCCGGCGGATCCGTCCGCGCCGAAAGCGCACTCGCACACGAACCAACAAGGCCGCTACGACGTGTCCGGCCTTGCCGAAGGGCAGCACCTGGTGCGAACAGACGCCGGCCACTCGTTCGAGGTGCAAGTGGCGCAAGACACGCGCTTCGACATCGAGTTGCCCGCCGTGTCGCTGACCGGCGTGGTTCGGCATGTGCGCACTGGGCGGCCCTTATCGCATGTTGAGGTGGGGTTAGGACGAAGCGACGGCTATTCCACCCTTACCCGAACCGGGGGCGACGGGTCCTTTCGCTTCGAGGGCTTAGTCGCCGGCGAGTATGTCGTCAGCGTGTCGGAACCGGGATTCGAGAATCTGTCGCGGAACCTTTGGATCGCCGGCGACGAGGTGGTGGAGCTGGATTTGGGGGATGCCGCGAGCGGTAACGACGCTGCTATGACCAGCGGGAGTTGGCGGTGACGTTCGCTAGGAGGTGCCTACGCGATGTCACTCTCATCGTCGAGCGGCTTGGCCTCTTTCCCGCAGCTCAAGCGCTTTCGGCTATAGCGGCGTGGGAAAGTGCCTTCTGACGTAATCGACGAGTTCTCTCCCCGAAAGCTCTTCCGTGGCGTGTGTGTGCGCATGTAGAACGTCTGCAGGTGGCCCTTCTGCTTCACAAAGGCTGGCGATGACGCCTTCTCACACTCCACCACAAGGACACGCGCACCATGAACATCTTGGAAACTCGCGTGGATAGCCGCCCAAGCCGACCGTTCAATTTTGTCGTTCACGAGACTGTTCAGATGCAGGCTCATCTTATCTTCGGTTGCGAATCCGTCAGCGTCTGTCCCAAGGATGGATCCATCGTCTTGGACGCCAACGAACAAAGTGCCGCCTTCGGTGTTGAGGAAACCAGCGATGGTCTTGATGACCGCGTCCTGCATCCGGGGATCGGTCTCGCCCGTATGGGTGTTCTTTCGCAACGTCGCTTTGAACTCAACCCGAGCTGACTCGCCACCAGCGATGACCGCTGCCCAATTCGGCTGGTCTTCCCGGGGTTGTGAGGTTGCCAGGCTGTTTGTACCCGTCGGCTGATGCAACGCCGACCGGTCCACTTGCCGGACCTGCCTGTGCCGAGGTCGGCTAGGGACGCGCTCGTGCCTTTCGTCGCCATCGGCGCGGAAGTGCCTGTACTGCCAATACAAAGTTGCCGCACTTTTGAGAGTGGCGGACCCGTTCCGCATGTTCCCCTCAATCGGAACTTTGTGCCGCGGCGGTGCGCCGCGACGCTCATCATCGGTCGAGTACGCCAAGTCGTCGAGAAGCCTCCGCAGGCCGTCGGAGTCGAAGTGCTCGTCCAAGTCGCCTTCGTGAGTTTCTAGCCGTCTGCAGGTACTTAGGCGGCTGTGTATGGTGCGCTCGGACAACCCCTCGGCCCTGAGCCACGCTGCGAATCGATCTGTTTGCATGCCCCGTAGTGCAACATGGGGTTTTTCGTCCGTCAAGAGGCTTGGGCTTGATCTGGGCATCGTCGCCGCCAACGGGCGGCGTGGTATGGTTGTCGTTCATGCGGAACGCGGACGCCCATGCCTTGTCCAATGAGCTATGGCGACGCAGCCGCGTGGGTTGTGTCGGGTCCTTGAGCGTCCTTGAGGTGGTGCGGATGAGCCGATGGTCGGCAACGCGGTTTCTGGCGCTTGCGCTTGCCATTGCATGGGGCTTGGTGGCAGGCGCTGACGTCTCGCCAGCGCCCGCGGTACCGGAGGGAAGCGACACCGCACGGGCTTGGCGCGATGCGGTGGCCGAACCGAACACCAATGCGCGTGCGAAGACCCTCCGCGCCTTGGCGCCAGCGGTGGTGGAATCCGATCCGCGCTCGGCCTTGCTGCTTGCCGACACCTTGGGCGGCCTTGAGCGCGACATCCTCATTGACGCGGCGTGGCTGGCTTGGGGGCGACAAGACGCGCAAGCGGCTTTGGCCGGCTTGGAGGAACTGCCGGAACTCGGCAGCCCGCAAGGCTGCATCGTCAACGGTTGGCCGGTGTATCGTTTGGTGGAGGGCTGGGCGCAGGCGGATCCGCGCGCGGCGTTCGCTTGGGCCGCGGCGAACGCGGAAACCGCCTTCCTGTCCCCTCCGTTGCAGGCGATCGCGCAGTCCAATGTTGCCGAGGCGTTGGGTTTGGCGGAGCAGATGGAAGGCGACCCACGGCGAAGGGCCTTCTCCACGGTGCTCCATGTTTGGGCGGAAGACGACCCGTATGCGGCCGCCGCTTGGCTTGCGGACGCAGATCCCGAAGACGCCGCTCGGGCTTTCTTCGCGGTCGCGCGGGCTTGGGCCGGCGCGTCGCCCGGGCAGGCGTTGGACTGGCTACGCACGTTGCCGGCCCACCTTCAACGTGAAGCGACAAGCCCTGTCATTGACGTCGCCGCCCAAGCATCGCCCGTTGCGGCAACCGGTTTGCTCGATCGCATTCACGACCCGGAGCTGCGCGCGCAAGCGACGCAGACGCTGGTGGCGCGGTGGGCGCGTTCCGCTCCTGGGGATGCTCGACGCTGGATCGCCCACGCCGTGGAAGACGAAGCTCGTCGCGATCTTTATGTCCGCCTCTTTGCCTCGTGGGCCGAGCGCGACCGCGAGGACGCCGCCAACGAACTGGGCGAGATCGCGAACCCGCAGCATCGGGATGCGGCCACGTTCGCCATCCTTTACACCACTGCGCGCGACCTTGGCCTCGCAGTGCGGAGGGCAGAGCGGGAGGGACAACCGGCCGCGGGGCTTGGCGGTGACATCGACTTTTCCGAGGAGCTCTACAGCCGCATCCGCGACGCCGAAGTCCGGCAAGAGGCCGCGAAGCTGCTCTACGAGACACTCGACGACGTCGCCCCGGAACGCGCCGAGCGCTTTCGCGTTTTGGCCGGCGTCATCGAATCCACTTAGCCGGCATGGGCACGGAGCAGCGTGTTTACGATGCCGCCGTGGTTGGCGGCGGCGTGGTGGGGCTAGCCGCGGCGGTGGCTGTCGCCAACGCCGGCCGCACCGTCGCGCTGGTGGCGCAGGAACCGCCGCAGCGGCTTTGCGGGGCGCTCGGCAGCGATCTGCGCACGTTGGCGCTGAACCCGGCGTCCGTGCGGTTTCTTCGCGCTGCCGGCCTGTCGCCGGAAGGCGAGGGAGACGGGGGCTTCGCCCCCATCCAAACCATGCGCGTTTGGGAGCACGATGGCGGCGCGAGCCTGCAATTTCGGCAGCCGAATGGCGACGCGCTCGCTTGGGTCGTGGAAGCCAGCAGCTTGGCCACCGCGTTGTGGGATGTCGCCGCGCAGCGCGTGGACGTGGTGACGTCCACCGTAACCGGCGTGACGCAACGCGAAGACGCCGCGAGTGTGCGCTTGGCGGATGGCGCTTGTTTGGAGGCGCGCCTCGTCGTGGCCGCCGACGGTGCCGACAGCATCGTTCGCCGCGAGACCGGCACGGAAATGCGTTGCGAACCGTCGCTTGGCCTTGCGCCGCAAACCGCCATCGCCACGGTGGCGCGATTGGACGGGCCGCACGGTTCGGTGGCTTGGCAGCGCTTCGGGCGCAGCGGGCCGGTCGCCTTGCTGCCGTTGCGAGACGACCACACCGTGTCCGTGATCTGGAGCGGCGCCACCGCGGAGCAGGAGCGGCGGATGGCGCTTTCCGACGCCGAATTTCGCGCCGCCCTTGAAGCCGAAACCGAAGGCGCGGCTGGCGCGGTCCTCGAGGTGGACAGCCGCGCCGCGTTCCCCGTGCAACAAGGCATGGCGGCGAACGTGAATCCGTGGCCGCGGGTGGTGCTCGCGGGAGACGCGGCGCGAACGCTGCATCCGCTCGCTGGTCAAGGCGTGAACATCGGCCTTGAAGATGCTCGCGCCATCGCCGCCGAAGCCGCCAACGACGGCGATTTGGGCGCGGCCGGCCGTTGGCGCACCTACGCCGCACACCGCCGGCGACGCTCCAAACTGATGCTGGCGCTGATGCGCGGCCTCTTGGAAGCCTACTGCGGGGAACGCACAAACGGCCCGTGGCTGCGCTGGGCGCGCAACGCGACGATTCGGCGCATCGACGCCAGCGCCGCGGCGAAAGGCCAACTCATGCGCGAGGCAATGGGCGTGGGGGCGCTCGCCGCATGACGCCAAGACGCACCGCTCTGCACGACGAGCACGTCGCCGCCGGCGCCCGCATGACGCCGTTCGCCGGCTGGACGATGCCGCTCCACTACGGCTCGCAGATCGCCGAGCACCACCAAGTGCGGCGGGCGGCGGGAATGTTCGATGTTTCGCACATGGCGGTCATCGACTTGGCTGGCGTGGGAGCGCTGGGGCTGCTCGGGTACGTCTTCGCCGGCGATCCGGCCAAGGCGACGCCCGGCCGCGCCGTGTACGGCGCGATGTTGAACGAAAACGCCGGCGTCATCGACGACGTGATCCTGTACGGGCGCGAAGACGGCTACCGGCTGGTGGCCAACGCCGCCAACCGCGAGCGGGTGCTGGGCTGGCTGCTCGGCGGCCTCAAATACACCGACGCCACCATCCGCGAACGCGAAGACCTCGCCATGATCGCCGTGCAAGGCCCGCAAGCCCGCGCCGCTTTCGCCAAGGCTGCGGGCGTGGACGTGCAAGGCTTGGCGCCGTTCGCCACGCTTGAGCACGGTGCGTGGATGGTCGCCCGCACCGGCTACACCGGCGAGGATGGCGTGGAGGCGATTCTCCCAGACGACGAAGCCCCGGAACTCTGGCAGCGTTTGGCGGCGGTCGGCGTCGCGCCGGCCGGACTCGCCGCCCGCGACACCTTGCGCTTGGAGGCCGGCCTCAACCTGCACGGACAGGACATGGACGAGAACACCACGCCGCTGGAGGCCAATCTCGGCTGGAGCATCGCGTGGGATCCCCCGGAGCGCGACTTCATCGGCCGCGACGCGCTCGCCCAGCAACGCGCAGAGAAACCGGCGAACGTCCAGAAAGGCATCGTGCTGGAAGCCAAAGGCGTGCTGCGCCACGGCCAAACAGTCCTCACCGAACGCGGCGAAGGCGTAATCACCAGCGGCACTTTCTCACCTACCTTGGGGTACAGTATCGCCTTGGCGCGGGTGCCGCGCGGCGCCGCCGGCGACTGCCGGGTGCGGCTGCGCGGACGCGAAGCGCCGGCGCGGATCATCAAGCCGCCGTTCGTGCGGCACGGCAAACGGGTTTACAAATGAGCGACACCCCCAACGACTTGCGCTACGCCGCCACCCACGAGTGGGCGGCGCTGGACGCGGACGTGGCCACCGTGGGCATCAGCGACTTCGCGCAGGATGCGCTGGGCGACGTGGTGTTCGTCGAATTGCCGGAACCCGGGCAACTGGTGCGCGCCGGCGAGGAAGCCGCGGTGGTGGAGTCCGTAAAGGCGGCGGCGGACGTGTACGCGCCGCTCACCGGCACCGTCGTCGCGGTGAACGAAGCGCTGGAGGAGGCGCCGGAACTGGTCAACGAAGCGCCCTACGGCGATGGCTGGTTCTTCCGCATTCGCATCGACAACGAGGTGGAACTCGACGACCTGCTGGACGCCGCCGCCTACCGCGAGCGCTGCGAGGCCGAGAGCGACGATTAGCGGCGCACCCGTCCGCCGTTCCCGCTCCCCACCCCGCCCGACGCC
The DNA here is from genome assembly GCA_965243095.1 of Candidatus Azotimanducaceae bacterium. Taxonomy (GTDB): domain Bacteria; phylum Pseudomonadota; class Gammaproteobacteria; order Pseudomonadales; family Azotimanducaceae; genus VXYL01. Next base: position 4,593,772 of record OZ251530.1, on the reverse strand, counting down.
GAAGCCATGCCCTTCGTTCCGCACACGCAGGAGGATGTCCGCGCCATGCTGGGGCACATCGGCGCGGACTCGGTGGAGGAACTGTTCGACGAGATCGACCCGCGCCTGCGCCAAGCCGATTTCAGCGCCCTGCCGGAAGGCGAGAGCGAGATGGCCATGCTGGCCGAGTTCACCGCCCGGGGGCACTTGGACGAGACCGGCCCGTGCTTCCTCGGCGCCGGCTGCTACGACCACCACATTCCCGCCGCGGTGTGGGACATCGCCGGCCGCGGCGAATTCCTCACCGCCTACACGCCGTACCAAGCGGAAGCGAGCCAAGGCACGCTGCAGCTGATCTACGAATACCAAAGCATGATGGCCGCGCTCACCGGCATGGAGGTTTCCAACGCCTCCGTGTACGACGGCGGCTCGGCGCTGGCGGAGGCCGTGCTGATGGCTGTGCGCACGCGCAAACGCCGCCGGCGATCGGGGGCGGACGACGACATCGTGAGCGTGGCCGTCCCCGGCGCCTGCCATCCGCTGTATTTGGCCGCGGCGCGCAGCATCGTCCACAACCAAGGCATCCGGCTGGTGGAGACGGGTTGCGGCTTCGACGGCGCCGCGTCCTTCGACCGCCTCGACCGCGCCGCGAGCGGCTACGGTTCGTTCGCGGCGATGGTGGTGCAGCAGCCGAGCTTCTTCGGCGTGATCGAGCCGGTGGACGAACTGGTCGCGTGGGCCGACGACCACGGCGCCAGCACCATCGCGGTGGTGAATCCCGTGGCGTTGGGCCTGCTCAAGCCGCCGGGCGAATGGAACGGCGGCGGCGTGGACATCGTCTGCGGCGACGGCCAGCCGCTGGGCGTGCCGATGGCGTCCGGCGGGCCGTCGTTCGGTTTCCTCTGCGCCCGGCAGCGCCATGTGCGGCAGATGCCCGGCCGCATCGTGGGGCGCACGGTGGACAGCGCCGGGAAGCCCGGCTTCACCCTCACCTTGCAGGCCCGCGAACAGCACATCCGCCGCGGCAAGGCCACTTCCAACATCTGCACCAACCAAGGGTTGCTGGTGACCGCCGCCACCATCCACATGGCGCTGCTCGGCCCGCGCGGGCTGCGCGCCGCGGCCTCCGCCTGCCACGAACGCACCGGCGAGTTGGTCGCCGCGCTGACGAGCATTGACGGCGTGGAGCGAACCTTCGCCGCGCCGTTCTTCCACGAGTGCGTGCTGAATGTGGGACGCCACGCGGAAGGCGTGGTAAGAGCGCTAGCCGCCGCCGGCGTGGTGGGCGGACTGCCTTTGGAACGCTACGCGCCCGGCTTCGACAACCACCTGCTGGTGTGCGCCACCGAGAAGCGCACGGCCGCGGACATCGCGCTCTTCCGCGACGCGCTGGCGCAAATCCTCGACCGCGGGGCGAGCAGCGCATGAGCGAAACGGAAGCCGCCAAGCGCGAAGCCGAGGCGCACACCATCTTCGACATCGGCGCGCCCGGCCGCCGCGCCGGCGCCCAGCAACCGCCGGCCGGCGCCGTGGACGACCTCCCCGCCGCATCCCAGCGCGAGGCCCCGCCCCGGCTGCCGGAGGTTTCCGAACTGCAAGCGGTGCGCCACTACACCAACCTCTCGGCGCGCAACTTCGCCATCGACAACCGCTTCTACCCGCTCGGCTCCTGCACCATGAAGTACAACCCGCGCGGCGCCCACCGCGCCGCCAGCCTGCCCGGGTTCCAAGGCCGCCATCCGCTGGCCCCGGAAGCGTTGAGCCAGGGCTTCCTCTCTTGCCTGTGGGAACTGCAGGAACTGCTCAAGACCGTCACCGGCATGGCCGCCGTGTCGCTGACGCCGATGGCCGGCGCCCAGGGCGAACTCGCCGGCGTGGCCATGATCCGCGCCTACCACGACGCCCGCGGCGACCGACGGCGGCGCGAAATCGTCGTGCCCACCGCCGCCCACGGCACCAACCCCGCCACCGCCGCGATGTGCGGCTACGCCGTGCGCGAAGTCGCCGTGGCCGCGGACGGCGACGTGGACATGGAGGCGCTGAAGGCCGCCGTGGGCCCGGCCACCGCCGGCATCATGCTCACCAATCCCTCCACCTGCGGCGTGTTCGAGCGGCGCATCTTGGACATCGCCGCCCTCGTCCACAACGCCGGCGGCCTGCTCTACTACGATGGCGCCAACCTGAACGCCATCCTCGGCAAGGCGCGCCCGGGCGACATGGGCTTCGACGTGCTGCACGTGAACCTGCACAAGACCTTCGCCACCCCCCACGGCGGCGGCGGCCCGGGCGCCGGCCCCGTCGCCGTGAACGACCGCCTGCGGCCGTTCCTGCCGACGCCGTTCGTGGATCGCCACCGGGGAATTGGCGCGGTGCCGTCGAGCTACCGCTGGGTGAACACCGACGAGCGCCGCCACTCCATCGGCCGCCTGTCCACGTTCATGGGCAACGCCGGCATCCTGCTGCGCGCCCTCGCCTACGCCCGCATGTTGGGGCGCGAAGGCATGACGCGGGTGGCCGACCACGCCACCTTGAACGCCAACTACCTGATGGCGCGCCTGCGCGAGGCGGGCTTCACCCTGGCCTACCCCACCCGCCGCGCCAGCCACGAGTTCATCGTCACCTTGCAGCCCGAGGCGAAGGCGTTCGGCACCACCGCCATGGACTTCGCCAAACGCCTGCTGGACTACGGCATCCACGCCCCCACCACCTACTTCCCCCTGCTGGTACCGGAGTGCCTGCTGATCGAGCCCACGGAAACGGAGACGAAGGAGGAGTTGGACGCCTTCGTGACGGCGATGGCGCGGATCCGCGCCGAGGCGGAACACACGCCAGAGCTGGTAAAGGGCGCACCGCACGATTTGCCGGTGGCGCGGCTGGACGACGTGCAGGCGGCGCGGCAGTTGGACCTGACGCACGAATCGGTGCGCTGAGGCGGCGCTGCTGGCCCCGCGCGGTCACAGGCAGGAGCTATCTGGTACTATCGCGCCAACGTGCAACCCACAGGCCGCATAGCACAGTGCGTGTACTCACCCAAGTCAAACCGACTGCAGAGCAGCTTCCCGTCTTGGCCGATGACGGAATTGGCTTCCGGCTGATTCGCGGGGCGGCAGGCAGCGGCAAGACAACGGTAGCCTTGCTGCGGCTGCGGCAGCTCTGTGCATCGCGCATCAGCCGGAACGCTCGGCTGGGTCTAGCCGACCAGATCCGCGTGCTGGTATTGACCTTCAATCGTACCTTGCGCGCCTACATAGCCCAGCTCGTGGCCGAGGGTACTCTCTCGGACCCTCACGTTCACCTCGTAATCGATACGTTCGCTGGATGGGCCCAGGCTCTCGTTGGCCCCCTTGCTGTTGTGGAGGAAAGCCACCGCAGGTCGGAACTCCAACGACTCCTCCTCGAAATGCCAGTGCCGACAGTGGCCGCGAACTTGCCCTATTTCGTGGACGAAGTGGAGTACATCGTTGGCCGTTTCGCGCCGGAGAACAGGGCGGGTTACATTGGCATGGAGCGTACAGGGCGCGGAAGATCCCCGCCGGTGCCTCGGGCGATGCGCGAAAGACTGCTGTCCGACGTGGTTGCCCCTTACGAAGAGTGGAAGACGCGGAACGGCCGGTCGGATTGGAACGACATCGCGTTGGCCGCAATCTCGGCCTCGGGCCAGCGATACGACGTGGTGGTCGTAGACGAAGCCCAAGACCTCTCCGCCAACCAAGTCCGGGCCATCCTCTCCCATTTGGCCGACGACCATGTGACGACGTTCATTATCGATGCCGTGCAGCGCATCTATCCCCGGGGATTTACATGGCGTGAGGTCGGCATCGAGATGCGTCCGAATTTAGTATTCCACCTACGCTCCAATCACCGCAACACGGCTCAGGTCGCCCAGCTAGCGCAATCCTTGGTCCACGGGCTGCCACAAGAGGAGGATGGCGTGATCCCGGATGCGGCCGCATGCAACCGGCAAGGCCCGATGCCGGCGATGCTGGCCGGCACCTACAGCGGCCAGCTCCACCATATGCTCACTCACATCGCACCTGCCTTGGCGCGAGGCGAAACGGTTGCCATCCTTCACCCTAGAGGAGGCGGCTGGTTCAACTACACACGACAGGAGCTTGACAGGCGAGACATTGCGTACTGCGAGTTGACTGCGCAACGCGAGTGGCCTAGCGGCCCCGAACAGTTGGCGTTGAGCACCATTCACTCCGCGAAAGGCCTTGAGTTCGACCATGTGCTGATGCCTGGGTTGAACAGCGAGGTCACGTCGTGGGGCGGCGACGCTCAAGATGGCGAGCTTGACTCCTTGCGACGGCTGGTTGCAATGGGCGTAGGGCGTGCGCGTCGAAGCGTCGCCTTGGGGTACAAGCCAGAGGATCGGTCGGAAGTCGTCGACATGATCGCCCCGGACACCTACGAGCTGTTCGAGGTTTGAGGCGCGATGACCACGCATCTGGTGGAGGCACGTCCGAAAACCGCGTCCGAGTGGTCGCGACAAAGGCCACTTCCGGAGATCGAACAGGCTGCCCACCTGCGGGGCATCACAGACGTGGTTCACTTCACTACCTTGCAAGGCGCGGTGGGCGTGCTGGCGTCGCGAGCACTGAAGAGCCGGGGCCGGCTCCCAAGCGACGAGTACTTGGAGCATGTCTATCGCCCGAACGCCGAGGTGCGGAAAGACCCAGCTTGGCGGGATTATGTGAACCTGTCCATCCAGCGCATCAACGATTGGATGTTCGACACGTCCACCCGATGGCACCCAGCCGGTCGTTGGGTTTTGCTGTCCTTCGACGTCGCGGTGCTATCGCATCCCGGCGTCGTCTTCACGACGACGAACAACATCTATCCGTCGTGCCTGCGTGCCGAAGGGTTCGATGGTTTTTCGCGCTTGTTCGACGCGCAGGTTGAAGGCCGCTACGGTCAGTTACACTCTCGCGAAGGCAAGGACGCATCGTTGCCAACGGATCGTCAAGCCGAGGTGCTTTATCCGGGGGAACTGTCCTGCGAGCATCTGCGCCGAGTGGATGTCCAAGTGGCGGACACGGAAGACACGGTTCGTGGTGCTCTCGGTGTGCTGGGCGTGGATGTGCCAGTACACCATGCGCCGGAGGTGTTTCGATGACAAGCAGCGACCAGATTGATGGACCGACTCGGCAGGATGCCGGGTGCGCCGCACGCAGGGCGCAAGCACAGCGCTCCGCCCTTTGGGCAGCCTACGGCGACGCGCTCGGCTGGATCAGCGAACTGACCGATGCGAAGGGGCTGGCGCGCAGGACCGGAGGTGCCGCACTGGTAAAGCCTGTAGCGTGGCAACGGCGAATAGGCGGCAGGAGCGGCGTCACGGTCACGCTGCCGCAAGGGTGCTACTCGGACGACTCCCAACTGCGTCTTGCGACGTCTAGGGCGATCCGCCCCGACGGGTTCGACGTGGAGGCGTTCTCCAAGGTGGAATTGCCGGTCTGGCTGAGCTACGCGCTCGGTGGCGGCAAGAGCACCACGTCGGCAGCGCTCAACCTCACGAAGCCGAGCGCCGTTTGGTATGCAAACCGGTTCAAAGGTTGGACCAACTCCGGCGGAAACGGCGCGGCGATGCGCATTCAGCCGCATGTTTGGGCGACGCCCTCCCCCCACGACAGCGCCACGTTCCTGCCTGACGTCGTACGAAACAGCATCTGCACCCACTCCCACCCAACTGGGCTGATGGGCGCCGCCCTTCATGCTCTGGCTTTGGCCCATGCGATGGCGAAAGGCAGCGTGCCTTCGCCAGACGACCTCTGGAGCATTGCAACGGAAGCCGCACGGCTCCCCGAGATCGTTGCCGACGACTTCAACATGGCGAATTGGCGGACGGCATTCGAGAGCGAGGCGGGAGCATTCGAGCAGGCGTGGGCATCGGCGGTGGCCGAGGCGCAACGGGCAATAGAAGTCGCTTGCAGCTGCGTCACACATGGCACGGGCACGGAGCGCTACGCACGCGTTCTGGCGAGCTTGGAGTTGTCGCATCCGAAGAAGAGAGGAAGCGGCATGCTGACGGCCTTAGCGGCAACATTGCTGCCGTGGTGTGAAGCTCGGCCTGAGGAAGCGCTTGGCATTGCCGCCAACGCACTTGGCACCGACACCGACACGATCGCGACGATGGCGGGGGCGATCTTCGGGGCCGTGGCCGATTGCGAGCCGCCAGTGGAGGTACTCGATGCCGAATTGTTCAGGGCCGAGGCGTCGCGGCTGACCGACATAGCCTTTGGCAGAAAAGCCGCGCCAAGCCATCGCTATCCGGACCTCATCCATTGGGGCGCTCCCAAGGCTAGGGCGGACATGGTGGCAGGTACCGACGATGGCACGATGCATGTTGTGGGCTTGGGGCCTGCCGAACCGATCGCCGGCGAAGTGAAGGCACCCGCTGGCAAGTTCGCATGGCGCTGGATCAAGCTGGCTATCGGGCAGACCTTGCTGATCAAACATCGACTGCCCGCCCCTTGGCAGCCCGCACGCTCGCCGGCGCCTCCGACTTCGGGCCGGACGACCGATGTAGACGCAGGGAAGTCGGACGACATGTTCTCGAACGACTTGGACGAGTCTGCCGCCGCTCCGCCGACCCCGGAGCAGCAGAGGGCACTGGATATGCAACGCGCCCTCCAATACTTGGACGAGAACATTGACGACGACATTTGTGTTGGTCGCGCCTTCAGACGGATTGCGAGAAAGGGGACGACAGAGCAAGTCCTAGAGTTCACGGCTGCCTATATCCGTCTGATCAATGGCGGCTCGTCTGGGAACGCCATCTCTTCGTCAGGAACCGACGCTCCGTCAAGCGACCACATTCGAGAGTGACCATCCGTGGATCGGCGCTTGGCGGTGATCGAGACGCAAGCGTGGAGAAATGCCGACATCCAGCAGAACCTTCACTCGCGAGCGTCTTCCGCAAGCGTCTGGAGGCGTTGACGACAGAGTTGCACGCCCGCCGTGCGCAAAACGACCTCGGCGGCGGCTCGGTCTATGCGAAAGTCCTCGATGAACTCGTCCAGCGACACGCCATCCGCCAGCCAGTCGAACAGTTGCTGCACGGGCAGGCGGCTGCCTCGGAAGCAGGGCGCGCCGCTCATGCGGCCGGGGTCCACCCACACGGCTTGTTCAAGGGTCATCGTGCGATCCCGTTGTGCGTTGGGGATACGCTACCACAGGTGCTGACTATCCGAATGTCCGCACGGCGTCCAGCGGCGATGTGTGGAACGTCAGTGCCGCTCCGCAGAGGTCAAGTTGGCTGACCTCGAAGCTGCGCTTTTGCCGCAGCCGCATCTGCCCCCACCAGGTGCGGAAGCGAGGGTATAGTTCGCACCCTGCAACGGAAGGTCGGACCATGAGCTTCAGCACGGTCCCAATCGACTCCAACCCTCGCAAGATGGGCGGGACGGTTTGCATTGCCAATACCCGCATGCCGGTGGAGGACTTGTTCATCCACTTGATGCAAGGCGGGACGATCCACTCGTTCCGAGAGCAATACCCCGGCCTTGAACTTGACCAACTCAAAGGCGTACTGAAGTTCGCCGCCCACGATATGACGAAGGACTGCGCTGCGGTCGAACGTGCCCGATCCCTCGTGGGCGCACGGGCGCCGAGGCGCGATGGCAGCGATGTCGCCTTTGCTTGAAGTTGCTGCCCGACATGCTGGTGAGTCCTGATTTCAAGGTTGTCTGATCGACGCACTCGGGTCGCGCCACGACGTACATCGAGCTAGGACATGGGGCGGGACACCAAGGAGAACGGTGTTCTGCAACCAGCAGCCGAGGACCGAGCCAAAATCGCCAGCTTCGCCCGCGAGTGCCAAGGCGCACGGCGCGACAGAAAACCGTCCTTTTCGGCAGCCGGCAAGGTTGCTACCGTCTCAAGATACAGGTCAACCGCCGTGCGGAGGGACGCTCGGACTTCCGGTTGCGAACTGCCGCACACGGAGATATTCAAGTCAACGCAAATAGCCTCCCAAGAGGCCCCGCTCCCGTACGCGTAACACTTTAGCTTGAGTTCATTCACGCTGCCGTTCAACCTCCAACTGACGTCCCGTGCGTCCGCTCGTCGCCTTCCACCACCAAAGGCAAGGCGCGTTCGTCGTTCAGGACATCGCAGGCCTTGTGGATCACAGCGACGGCCTGTTCGCGGGAGATCGAGTCGTAGCTCGCAATGAAAGTGTCCACCGTCCCGCCGCGTCCCAAGTGCATGAACAGCATGTCGATGGTCACTCGGGTGCCGGCGAAACAGGGCGTGCCGCCCAGCTTGCCCGGGATGCTGTCTATGGGTGATGCCGCCATTGGAACCTCCTGATCCGTCGAAGTCTGCTGAGGATCATAACGCTAGACGAGCGACCGTGCGAGTATCGCCGAGGAAGGAAGGTGCCAAACACGCGGCCTCCTGACCCGCGAGTGCTGTGCTACTTTGCCGCTCATGGAGGACCACAAGCAAGCGCTGCCGCCCGGCTTCCGGCTTGGCGCCTACCGCGTTGTGCGGATCCTCGGCGTCGGCGGCGTCGGCGTCACCTACCTGTGCGAGCACACGGGGCTCGGCGTTCAGGTCGCCGTGAAGGAGTACCTGCCGAACGAGATCGCCGTGCGCGACGGCACGGAGGTACACCCGAAGTCGGCCGGCGACCGCGAGGGCTTCGAGTGGGGCTTGAGCCGGTTTCTGGACGAGGCCAGGACGCTGGCCCGCTTCGAGCATCCCAACGTGGTGCGCGTGCGCGACTGCTTCGAGGCCAACAACACCGCCTACATCGTGATGGACTACGAGGACGGCGAGCCGCTCGACGCCTTGCTGCGACGCCACGGCACGCTGACGGAGGCGCAGTTGAGCCGGGTGCTGCGGCCCGGTGGTGGACGGGCTGCGGCAAGTACACGCGGCGGGATTCCTGCACCGGGACATCAAGCCGGCGAACATCTTCGTGCGCCGCTCGGACGAGTCGCCGGTACTGCTGGACTTCGGCTCGGCGCGACAGGCATTGGGCCGCAAGAGCAGGAGCATGACGGCCATCGCCTCCGCCGGCTATTCGCCGCCGGAGCAGTACGAGAGCGACGGCGAGCAGGGGCCGTGGACGGACATCTACGCGCTGAGCGCCCTGTGCCATCGCGCGATCACGGGCAAGGCGCCGGTGGAGGCACCGCGGCGTCAAAGCCGTTTGCTGCGCTCGCAGACGGATCCGCTGCCCCGTTTGGCGGATATGCCCGCGGCGGGCTACTCGCCGGCCTTTCTGCAAGCCGTGGATCGGGGCTTGGCGGTGATCGAGACGGAGCGCCCGCAGAGCTTGGATGAGTGGCTGCCGAGGTTGGAGCGTGCCGCCACGCCCCCGCCGTCGCTGGACACGGAATCGAGGCGAACCAAGCAGCCCGCTGCGCATCCGACTCCCCATCGAACGGACGAGCGCAAGGCGGGCAAAGGAGCTGGCAGGGCCGCGTGGCTAGCGGCGGGATCGTTGCTTGTGATTGCGCTCGTGTGGTTGGTCACCCGACAGGCGACCGAGCATCCGTTCACGGTGCAGGTGGATCCGGCGGATGCACATGTGCGCATTCTGAACATCGGCCTGCCGTACCGTGGGGGAATGGAGCTTGCGGCGGGTTCGTACAAGGTGGAGGCGAGTGCGCCGGGCTACAGGACGAAGACAGAGACGGTGGCGCACGGCACCGCGCCAACGCTGCATCGGATGGCGCTGTCGCGGCTTGGGATCCGCATCACTCCGCAATCGCCGTTGCATCCATTCACGGTGCAGGTTGATCCAGCGGATGCACGAGTGCGGATTCTGAACATCGGTTCGCCGTACCGGGCGAGAATGGAGCTTGCGGCGGGTTCGTACGAGGTGGAGGCGAGTGCGCCGGGCTATGTGACGAAGACGGAGACGGTGACACACGGCACCGCGCCGACGCTGCATCACATGGCGTTGTCGCGGCATGCGCAGCCGTTCACGGTGCAGGTGGAGCCGGCGGATGCGCGGGTGCGGATTCTGAACATCGGTTCGCCGTACCGGGCCAGGATGGCACTGGCGGCGGGATCGTACGAGGTGGAGGCGAGTGCGCCGGGCTACGCTACGAAGACCGAGACGGTGGCGCACGGCAGCGTACCGACACTGCATCGGATGTCGCTGTCGCCGCTTGGCCAGCCATTCACGGTGCAGGTGGAGCCGGCACAGGCGCGGGTGCGGCTGTTGGATCATGGGGCGGTGTACCAGCCGGGGATGCAATTGCCGCCGGGATCGTACCGAGTGGAGGCGAGCGCAACTGGCTACAAGACAGTCACGGAAATCGTGGCGCACGGGTCGATACCGACAGTGCGGCGGTTCGTGTTGCAAAAGGCCGTCCCCGAACGCTTCCGCGACTGCGCGGTGTGTCCAGAAATGGTTGCGTTGCCCGCGGGCACGTTTCGGATGGGTTCGCCATTGTCCGAGCAGGGGCGACAGGGGCATGAAGGCCATGTGCGTGTAGTGTCGATTGGAGCATCGTTCGCGATCGGTCGACACGAGGTGACGGTGTCGGAATTCCGTCGGTTCGTCGACCAAACGGGCTATTCGGCGGGTAGCTCCTGCTGGGCAACCAAAGGCCGCAAGATGAAGAACCGCAAGGGCCGCGACTGGCGCAATCCGGGCTTCGACCAGAGCGGTCGACATCCCGTGGTGTGCGTGAGCTGGGACGACGCCCAAGCGTATGCGGCGTGGCTGTCGCGTGAGACCGGGGAAGCATACCGCTTGCCGAGCGAATCCGAGTGGGAGTACGCGGCGCGCGCAGGGACCGTGACGGCGCGACATTGGGGTGAGGGAGAGTCGGATCAGTGCAGGCATGCGAACGGAGCGGACGCGAGCACGGACTCCTTTTGGACGGACTTCATCTTCGAGGCAGGCTGCAACGATGGTCACGCGCGTACATCGCCGGTTGGGACCTACGCATCGAACGACTGGGACCTGCACGACATGCTGGGGAACGTATTGGAGTGGACGGGTGACTGCTGGAACCACAGCCACGCGGGAGGGCCGGTAGACGGGAGCGCGTGGGAGGATGGAGATTGTTCTAGGCGCGTTGCACGTGGCGGCTCATGGGCCAACAAACCGTCGGTCCTGCGCGCCGCAGCCCGGTTTCAGGACACCACCGGTATCCGCAGCTTCAACATCGGGTTCCGCGTGGTCCGGACGATCGCTCCGTGAGTTTTCTGGTTCAGCTAGTCGAGCATCTCGCCGGGCTTGATTGTGCGGCCGGTCTCGCCGTCGACCTGCTTCACGCCACACAGGTTCGCCAGTTTCGACAGCCACACGCCTGCCTCGCCCTTCCCTAGCGCATGGTGGCTGATGTCGAACTCCACGCGCAGCCCGCCAGAGCCCTGTGCGAACTCCGTATCCACTTCCCGGACGACCACGTCATTGAAGTCGGTGCCAACCAAGTTTGTTGGCTCTTTGGCGTTAAGCGCCCGGGCGAGCAGGTCTTCTTTGGTCGATGCTGTCATTCGCACGATCTCCCGCGAACTCGCCACGCCGCATGATGCACTCACGAACGACGGACGACGAACACGGATGGGTTTGCTGAGGGCGTGAGCGCATGGCCAAATTATACACGATACGACGCTCTTGTTCCCAACGCCCGGCGTAGGCGGTTTCGGCTTGTTCGCAGGAGCAAGAGCGTAACGGCCATCGCCTGCGCCGGCTATTCGCCGCCGGAGCAGTACGAGAGCAACGGACTCAGGCCCGTGGACGGACAGCTACGCCCTTTTTCGGCCCTGTGCTATCGTGCGATCATAGGCCATGCGCCAATGGAGGAGCCGCCGCTGTAAGGCCAGTTGTACGCGCATAGACCCCTGCGACCGAACCACGCAGTTCACCCAGCGCGACACAGCACGATGGCCGCCGATTTGCCGGGCTAGGAGCTAGCAAGCAAGTCCCGCAGATCGGCGAACATCGTATCAATCGTCCCCATTTCATCTCTCTCTTCCTGCTCGCTTTCCCATCTGGTCGGCCGATGACCCGCCTGTTGGCGCACCTTGTTTTCCATCTCCTCTATGTTCTCGTTGAGCTCGTCTAGGATGTTCTCTACATCCATCTCCAACACATTACCAACACGTTCCACAACTTCGACTATCTCCAAGAGATCGTCAACGGATTGTCCGTCGCAGATGTCCGGAAGAACTTCGTCAAATTGTGCAGCCAGTAACTCCAGTTCTTCTTCGGAAGCAGCACTTGGGAATGCGTCCACGAACTTTGCACTAGCATCGAAGTCCTCGAGGTGATATTCGGCGTGGATCATAAAGTTCTTTGCAGCAACAAGGGGCACCTCCGGAACACTCCCTAACTCCCTTTGCCAATCCAAGAGTAGAGCGAGGCAAGAAGATCTGTCGCCTTCTTCCTTCTGCCACCGACTCGTCAAGATCGTCATTGCACGTCCTGCAGCCTCCGCCACATTTCGCCCCATTCGTTTTGCCACCCGCATTAGAAACCGAACCTGTTCCTCAATCGCTGCGACGATAAACAGACCGGACCCTGTCGACACGGTACGAACCTGCCGGCCAGGGACAAATTGCTTTAGCCTTTCGAAGGTCGTGTCATGCAGCTCAAGGCGTTCCTTATGCGCCGTCCAGAGCTTGGCAAACTGTTCGAAGAAGACAATCGACGCGAGCAGATCGTCAACGTCAATGGGTGTTCTGCCCATGTACTCCTTGACGAAGTCCTCTACTGACGGATTGTGAAACTGAATAGCAATGCGTCCTCCTGCTCGGACGGTGGCAAGAAAGCTACCGTCAAGTTCTCGCAATGCCGTGTCCCAATCGTTCGCACGGATCACATCCCCGTATTTCTTCCTCCGGTAAGAACGAAATTCTCGGAAGCATATATGTGCATCTTCCTCATACACACGCGACGGCAACGTAGCAAGAATCAGAATGAGGTGTTGAGACGCTTCGCTAATTTGGTGTAGAAAAGCGTACTCCCAGATGCGCTTCGGGTCATCCAGATTGGTCTGAAAGTCAACAAGGTACTCTTTAGCGTCCGTATGGTGGGTATAAAAGTACCCCGTCATCCAGTCAATCAACCGCGGAATGAAATTATGATGGTCTATGATCTTGCGATAGGAGAAGTTCTCCAGTATCGCTAGCTTGTGTGATTTCGGCAAATCGGAGAAATAGATGTGGTTATACAATATCTGTGCTCTGACGAAAAGCGTGTAGTCGCCGAGGTCAACGATACAACGAGCAAATCCGTCAGGAAGTTGATGGATGGCCTCGTAACGCGCTTTAGCGGCATTCAAGATGTATTCTCTAGTAGTGAGTATTAGGCGCCATAGATCGTTCTCGGCGACTTGACGTATGAGATCTTGAAGATCCCGGTCCTCGTTTCGTTCTGGGTGAATGAGATCCGTCCGGCCAAGGAAGTCATCAAAGTAGAATACTTGTTTTCTTGACTTATCCTTTATTGACTTGATCTCATCGAGTTTGTTGCCGATTCTAAACGGAGCGAAATCGTCCTTGTCGACCAATTGTGTAACGAGGACCTCCGCGAGTGTCGTCTTTCCGATCCCGGGTATGCCGGAAATGATACAAATGTGATGTTCGTCAAGGATCTCTTGAGCACGATTTAGGCTTGCATTGGGCACATAGCGCGCCAGCCTCCGACGTACATCTTCTAAGTGTGACACAGAATCTGTGACAATTCGGCTATGTATAACGCGTTGAAGCGTGGCAGTGCTTGTCAACCACAGCTTGTGGTGGCGCTCTTCTACGGCTGGGTATTTGGTGAGTAGGTCGTTGATGTCGTCCTTTCCAAAGATGTCGGCCGGGCTAGCGCAATGCGGTTGGAGAATCTCGAAGAGCTTATCCTTGTTCGCCGGCGTCAAGCCCATGGAAGTGGCTAGGATGTACCGGGTGCGGGGTGGCAGATCCAGAATGTGCTTCCGTTCGCGGTTGCGGATGTCCGCGAATAACGTGCGGAACGGGGAATTACAGTAGTGCTTGCACTGTACGACAATCTGGCTCGTTGGGAGCAAGCGGCGAGAGTCAATGCCGGAGTCCGGCCCGCTAGTGAAGCTCTCGAAGCTCCCACCTAGCTCGGCCTCTAGGAGGTCGCGGCTGAGGTGCTCGAAGTCCTTGGGCGATAGGGCTTGGAAGTCGTAGTTGGTCATACGTCTCGGCTTTCGGCATCTTGGTGGAAGGGGGCGATGGCGGTTTTGGTGTCGGCGTTCTGGGTCATGGACTGCGTACACCATACCATAGATCGCGGCTAGAAGGGGTTTCGCCAACACCAACCGTACGTCCCCGTGGCCGGGCCGCGGTGGCTGGATCTGCTGAATCCCGCCGACCGGTTGCCTCGGGCGCGATACTGAAGAGGTCGCCTAGGCTGTATGGCATAAGGTGGCTTCGGTTGGGCGTCGGGCCGCCTCTCCTAGGTCGTACGCGCTGTGCTACCGTGCCTCCCAATGAACGACGAGGCTCACAAGCAAGCGCTGCCGCCGGGCTTCCGGCTCGGCACCTACCGCATTGTGCGGATCGTCGGCGTCGGCGGCTTCGGCGTGACCTACCTGTGCGAGCACAAAGGGCTTGGCGTTCAGGTCGCCGTGAAGGAGTACCTGCCGAACGAGATCGCCGTGCGCGACGGCACGGAGGTACACCCGAAGTCCGCCGGCGACCGCGAGGGCTTCGAGTGGGGCTTGAGCCGGTTTCTGGACGAGGCCCGGACGCTGGCCCGCTTCGAGCATCCGAACGTGGTGCGCGTGCGCGACTGCTTCGAGGCCAACAACACCGCGTACATCGTGATGGACTACGAGGATGGCGAACCGCTCGACGCCTTGCTGCGACGCCACGGCACTTTGACCGAAGCGCAGTTGAACCGGGTGCTGCGGCCGGTGGTGGACGGGCTGCGGCAAGTCCACGCCGCGGGGTTCCTGCACCGGGACATCAAGCCGGCGAACATCTTCGTGCGCCGTGCGGACGAATCGCCGGTGCTGCTGGACTTCGGCTCGGCGCGGCAGGCATTGGGTCGCCGGAGCAGAAGCATGACGGCCATCGCCTCCGCCGGCTATTCGCCGCCGGAGCAGTACGAAAGCGACGGGCATCAGGGCCCGTGGACGGACATCTACGCCCTTTCAGCCATGTGTTACCGCGCCATCACAGGCGATGCGCCAATAGAGGCGCCGCGTCGCCAAAGCCAGTTGCTGCGGACGCGGACAGACCCTCTACCGCGTTTGGCGGAGACGCCCCCGTCGGGCTACTCGCCGGCGTTTTTGGATGCGGTGGACCAAGGTTTGCGGGTGGTCGAAATGGAGCGCCCGCAGAGCTTGAACGAGTGGCTGCCTTGGTGGGAGATTGCCACTACGCCGCAGCAGTCGCACGACTCGGAGTTGCGGCGAGCCAGTCAGCCCGCTTTGCCTCCGACTACCGATCGAACGGGCAAGCGCACGCGCACGGCCGGTAGCAGGGCCGCATGGCTAGGTGCGCTCGTCGCAGGCTCGTTGCTTGTGATTGCGCTTGTGTGGTTGGCCACGCAACCGCCTGCCGAGCAGCCGTTCACGGTGCTGGTGGAACCAGCGGATGCCCAAGTGCGCATTCTGAACATCGGCTTGCCCTACCGTGCGGGAATGGAGCTTGCGGCGGGTTGGTACGCGGTGGAGGCGAGTGCGCCGGGCTACATGACGAAGACGGACGACGTGGCGCATGGGTCGGTGCCGACGGTGAGCCGGATGGTGTTGCAAAGGGCCGGCCCCAGTGTTGGCGACCGCTTCCGCGATTGCCCAGACTGTCCTGAGATGGTGGTGGTGCCGGCAGGTTCTTACCAGATGGGTTCGCCATCGTATGAGCCGGGCCACTCGGAGGATCAAGGCCCGGTGCATGAAGTGACGATCGGAGCGCCATTCGCGATCGGCCGACACGAAGTGACAGTAGCGGAGTTTGGTTGGTTCGTGGACGCAACGGGACACTCGGCGGCAAACTCGTGTGGGACGCATGAAAGGCACCACCACAACGTAGTAGGTGGGTCCAATGGGCGCACCGACCCGGATTGGCGTAGTCCGGGCTTTGGGCAGAATGGTGGGCATCCTGTGGTGTGCGTGAGCTGGAACGACGCGCGGGCCTATGCAGAGTGGTTGTCGCGACAAACCGGGGAAGAATATCGCCTGCCGAGCGAGTCGGAGTGGGAGTATGCGGCGCGGGCAGGGACAGCGATGGCGCGACATTGGGGCGAGGGGGAGTCGGGGCAGTGCCGCCACGCCAACGGCGCGGATGCGAGCGTGAAGGAGCGCTACCCGGAGTGGTGGCGGTGGCGGGTAGCGTCGTGCCGCGACGGGCATTTGTATACGGCACCGGTGGGCAGCTATCCGTCGAATAGCTGGGGTCTGCACGACATGCTGGGGAACGTGGAGGAGTGGACGGGTGACTGCTGGAACAACAACTACGCGGGGGCACCGGTGGACGGGAGCGCGTGGCAGGACGGATTTTGCTCCCTGCGCGTCTCGCGCGGCGGCTCTTGGGGCCTCGGACCGCCGCACATCCGCGCCGCTTTCCGGTACGGGCACTCTCCTGGCCGCCGCTCCGACACGCTCGGGTTCCGCGTGATCCGTGGGCTTGCCCCATGACTCTCAGTTTGTGCTCCGTGCCGACCCGCGGTGGTCGTCCGCCCGCACCTTAGATTCCGGCGCGGAAATCTCGATACCGACGGGCGGCTTTCTTCAGGCTGGCGGAACCTTCCCGCTGGTTCCCGTCGATGTGAACTTTGTGCCGCGGCTGGCGGCCCCGCCTCTCGTCCTCCGTGGAATAGGCGAGTCGATCGATCAAGTCTTCCATGCGGTCATCATCGAAGTGGGCGTCCAAATCCCCCTCGTGTTTTTCCAAGCGTTTGCATCTCGAGAGGCAGTCATCGACAGCGTCGTCGCCCAGTTCCGGCAACGCTCGCAAGTAGCCTTCGAATTCATCGTGTTGCATCGTTGGTGTCCTAGAATGTCTGGTACGAGGTACGCTACCGCAGGCGTGTTGTGGTTGTCAACGCTTGCTTGCTCGGGCTCTGGGTGTCCGACAACCTCTGGGACTTTGTAGTGCCTGAATACGAAACCGCGTGCGTCGAGGAAATCGGCGGGCGCGAAGAGCAGCAGGACCGCGTGGCCGTGTTCAGTGGCGCGAGCACACGTCTGCTGGCGCTTGCGGATGGCGTGGGCGGCCACGAAGGTGGTGCGCTGGCGGCGCAGGCGCTCGTTGACGTTGCGAGGGAGTTATTCCGTGCCTTTGAGCGGCTTTCGGAAGATACGCCCGTGCAATTGCTGGACCGCATCGTGTTCGACGCCCACGAACGCATCAACGCCATCGGGCGCGAGCGCGGCTTGCAGCCCCATAGCACTTGCGTGCTGCTCTATCTGGATTCGGCAGCGGCGGCTTGGGCGCATGTGGGCGACAGTCGCCTGTACCGATTTGCCGAAGGCAACCTTGTGGAACGCACGATGGATCACTCCATCGTCGAACTGATGCGCCTGCGAGGCCGCATCACGGAGGCGGAGATGAGAACCCATCGAGACAGGAACCGCCTGTACGAGGCGCTCGGGGGTGCGCAGCAACCGGACGTGGAGATTGGCAGCAAGGAGGTTGTTGCGGGGGATGGCTTTCTGCTACTGAGCGATGGCGTTTGGGAGAACGTGGCGGATGCCGATCTGCAGGCGGCGATCCGAGAGGAAGACCTTGCAGGTGGGCTGCGCCGTCTGATCGATAGCGCCAAGGCTGGTGGCGGGCCGGCGTGCGACAACCTGTCGGTGGTGGTGGCTCGCTGCCGGAAAGTGGGGTGTCGAAAAGTCGCAGGTGAGTGATTGCTCAGCAAGTGCGGAGGGACGCCCGCGCTCCCAGGCTCCCGATTCACGGTTGTCCCAGATGCGCCGAGATCAAACATCCAAGATCGCCAGCAAAACGCTCGCAATCATCGACTGTCCACCAACATCGTCCACGAACTGCCCACGTCCCGAGGCCGCCAGTTGGCGGAAGAACGACTCGGCGTTTCGGCGGGCGACCATTACGGCGGAGACGTGGTGGCCGTCTGCTTCCGCGAACCGGGCGGCGCGGGCGAAGGCGGAAGCCCGTTCCTCTGGATATGCAGCCGCGTCGCCGACGACGATGATGTAGCGGCGTTCGCTCTCGGTGCGCCAGTTCATCGCCGCGGCCTCGGCGAGGCCCCTATCCACCGCTTCGGGCAAGTCGGGATTGGGGTTGCGAAACGGCGTGCTGATTTTGGGTTCCAATGCTTGCACGAACCGCCGTAGCGAGCCCATCGCGTCCGTGCTGACGATAGCGTGTTTCTCGACCACGCGGTCGAACAGGCGGTCGCCGTAGGCCACCACGCCGATGCCAACCGAAGGCGCCAAGCGATCCAGAACCTGCGCTAGGTCGTCGATCTCCTGTTTCAGGCCGTGTATCTGATCGCTCATGCTGCCGGTGACGTCCAGGCAGATCACTATGTCCAGCGGCGGGATGGGCATGGGATCCGGCAAGGGTGCATCCGGGCGCTCCGGTGCTGCCACCGGCTCTGGCGCTTCGGGCGCCGCGGTCTTCGCCGTCATGGTGAAGAACACCATGAACACCAGAGATACCAGAATGAACGCGCCGAGGGCGGAGGCGAATAGGTCCAGCGCGGATATGCTGAAGATGTTGATCTCGCGGCTGCGTTGCTTCACGGGTTGGCGTCCGCTTAGTCTTTTTGTTCGTAAAGGCGATTGATCAGGTTGTCCAGGCAGTATTGCCCGGCGCGGTTCAAGGCGGCTTCTTCCCGGCCTTGGGCCAAGTGCGTCAGGAACACCAGCACGGCGGAGAGCGTGAGGGCCAGCAGCGTGGTGTTGAACGCGAGGGCCAGGCTGCCGGTGAGGGACTTCATCCAATCGCCAAGCGCGTCGGATTGCGAGAGGTCCGGCATGTTGCCCGCTTCGCCGAGCGCCAGCGCGATGCCCACGACGGTGCCGATGAAGCCGAGCGTGGGAATCAGCCACATCAGATAGCGCAGCATGTTGTATTTGAGGTCGATTTCGTGCTGGAAGAGTTCCAAGCTGGAGTTCAGCAGGGCGTGGGATTGGTCGATGGAGCGGCTGCCTTGGAATTGCAGCACGATGCGGGAGACCAAGCGCTGCAGAAAGAACGTCTCGACCAGCGGCGAGGGGCGCACTTGGGCGTAGATCGGCCCGAGATCCTTGGCGCGCAGCATGGTTTCCTCGTCTTCCGGCAGCAGGGCGCGGCGCATCTGCCGGAGCTCGCGGCCGCCGCGGAGGAAACGCACACACACGTCGCTCAAGCCCGTGAAGAACAGCAGCCACATGGCGTTCTGTATCGTCAGCGGATAAAAGGCGCTGGCGCGGTCGAGCAGGATGCCGCCGGCGCTGATTTCGTCCGGCTGCGCGGGCAGGGCGAAGCTCAGCAAGGCGATGAACGCCACGCCGGCGACAATGCCGCCCAGCGCGGCGCACACCCGCAGCGTTGTTTCGTTCACGGTTCGTCCTCCCTGTCGCGCATCACTTCGCCGGTGCCGTCACCCACGCCACTGCCCGTAGTATGATTCAGCGCAGAGAGGTGAGCCCATGAAGTACATGGTGGTGTTGGAGAAGGGAGAAACCAGCTACGGGGCGTTCGTTCCCGATCTGCCCGGCTGCATCGCAGTCGGCGAGAATCGGGAGGAGACGTTGCGCCGGATCGAGGAAGCAGTGGCGTTCCATGTCGAGGGGTTGCGGGCGGACGGACTGCCGGTGCCGCCTCCGCAATGCGACGTCGCGCAAGTGGAGGTCGATGCCGCGTGAACCGCGGCCTCTGCCGGTAGCGCCGCCCGGCCGCGGTCTAGCCGCGCCTGACCCCCGGTGACGCTCTCCGCCCCAAGTGGTGTGGGCGACGAAGCCGGCGGCTCGGCTTGTTGTCTCGTTCACGGTTCGCCCTCCCTGTCGCGCATCACTTCGCCGGTGCCGGGGTTGCGCTTTACCGGGCCCGCCAAGCGATGATCCTGTGCGCGTTGCCCTTCGCCACCGGTGCCGGAGGTGTTGATCGCGCCGGCGTGGCGTAGCAACTCCGCCACGGTCGTCTCGTAGTCGCCGAAGCGTACCTTGTCGGAGGCTTGCACGACTTCCGCGCCGACGCGCACCCAGCGTGCTTCGCGCAACACGCGTGTGCCGTTCTTGCTGTTGCAGTCTCGCAGCATGTAGCGCGGCTTGCTCGACTGGGCGGTTGGCCGCACCTCCAGTTCCGCGTGCAGCCGCGATGCCTTTGCGGACGGCACGGAAACGTCCATGTGCCGGCCACGCCCGATGCGGATGCGCCTTGCGCTGGAACCGGTTGCGGCTGTTGGCCGCTTCTCTTGGGGCCGCTTGCCCGAAAGCCGCTGTGAAATGCCGCCCCGTGCGCGTGCTACCGCCAGCAGAACGCTGCGCCGGAACAGCGCCAAGGCCACCAGCATCGCACCGACCGCGAGGGCAGCGGCCAGAATTGCCGGGCTCGGCCAAGCGGGTGCAGCGGCCGCGCCGACTTCGCAAGCGCTCGCGCTGGATTCGTAGGGAATGGCGAGCGCGTCGAGCGCGTCCGCCAGCTCGCCGATGAAGGACGCCCAGAAAACGCCGCTCGGCGCGTCGATGCGCGGCCCGCCCGGCGCAGTCGATATGGAAACCGCGGCGATTCCGGTGTTCACGCCGATGACGCGCCCGCAAGCGTCGATGAGCGGGCCGCCGCTGTTGCCGGGGTTGATGTCCGCGCTGTGCTGGACGATGCGCAACGGCCCCAATCCCCAAGTGCCCTCCACAACGCGCCCGACGTTGCCCTCGTTGTAGCTCGGCGCGCTCGCCGCGGTAACGGCATTGGCGGCGCCCGGGAAACCGACCGCGATCACGTCCAACAACGGCGCGGGCGGAGAGACGGCGAGCGGCAACGGTTGCAGATTTCTCAAGCCGTCGCCGCGCAGACGCAGCACCGCCAAATCCAGCGGCTTGGAAGACCAGACGATGTCTGCGAGCGCGGCCTGCCCGCCCTGTCTGGCTTCAATGCGCCCGCCGCCGGCAACGACGTGATGATTGGTGGCGATGTGACCTTGCGAGTTGAGCGCGAATCCACTGCCGTGGCCATCTTCGACCAATAGGAGAACGACCGCCGGTGCCACGCGCTGCCGCATGGATGCGTCGTCAAGAGGAGTTGCGGCGAAGGCCGTGTCGCTGACCGCGAGTGCGAGCAGCCAACCCGCACTACGATAGAACGAGCTGACAGGCGCCCACATTCGGCTGCGGATCGTTCAGCCTGCCCAAACCACGCGCAACTTCACGCCGCCCAGCTCCACCGCGTCCTCGTTGGCCAAGCGTGTTGGCGTTCCCGGCCGCAGTTGCCGGCCGTTGAGGCGGGTGCCGTTGGTGGAGTGGAGATCCTCGATTTGCAAGCCAGCCTCCGGTTCGTAGTACACGCGGGCGTGTTCGCGGGAGAGCGTCTCGTCGTCGATCAGGAACGTCGCGTTGCGCGGGCTGCGGCCGATCACCGCGCCTTCGCCCACCAGCAGGCTGCCGGGTATCTTGATGGCAACCGGCTGCCCGTCGTCGGCGTTGCCGGTGAGCAGGCAATCGGCCACCGTTGGCGGCGGTGCGTTCGCTGCCGCCTGTACGCGCTCGGCCTGCTGTTGCGCCCGCTCCGCCTCCTGTTTGGCGCGGGCCGCCTGTTGCTGCGCGCTTTCGAGTGCGCGGGAGCGGCGGCGCAGCACAGCCACCACCACGATGGCAACGATGACTGCCAGCAGCGCAACCACCACGGCGGCGACGATGAAGCGCGTGCGACTCGCCTTCGCCTGTGCCTCGCGCTCGACGCGCACTGCGGCCAGTTCTTCTTCCACCGCGGAAACGGCCGCTTGCGCCGCCTCGCGCTCGGTGCGGGCACCTTCGAGTTCCGCTTGCAGGGCACCAGTTTCCGCCGCGCCGGTGTTCACCGCATCGTCGTACTGCTCTTGCAGTTCGGCCACCCGGGATTCGGCCTCTTGCAGCGCCTCTTGCCGCTCCTGCAGTGCGGCGTCCTTCTCCTCCGCTTGCTGCGCCGCTGCCTGCGCTTCGGTGACGGCGGCTTCGGCTTCGGCCTGTGCTTGCGCGGCCTGCGCTTCCGCCGCTGCCCGGGCCTCCATGCACGAAGTGTCGCTTTGCGAAAACGCGATGCCGGTGGAGAGCATCAAGCCGGCGATGGCGCTCGCGGCGGCGCTGTACACCACGGATTCCGGCGCTTGGTCTACGCGCAAGCGCCAATTCGGCACATCCGGCGCGCCCCGATTGACGCCCGCCACCTCGCCACATTCGTTGAGCAACGGGCCGCCGTAGCCAGCCGCGGGGATCATGGCGTTGTGCAGAATGAGCGAAACCGCGGGCTGTAAGCTGGCTGCGGCGATCTCGGCGTGCTGCCCAACGGCGCCTTGGGCTGTTGCGGGAAGCACGGCAACCAGAACATCCTGCCCCGGTTTGCTCCACACCCCGGCGGAATACACCAAGCGCCCCGGAGCGAAGCCATCCTTGGCCAGCGAGAGCGGCTTCTGTTTCAAGCCGTTCACCGCCAACAGCGCCACATCCGCCCGTTCGTTCGTATGCACCACGCGGGCAACCATCTCGGCCCCGCTATCGCGTGGCACAACGACGATGCGATCTTCGTTCCACACGCCATGCGCCACGGTGACCACATGCCCGGCATCGGAAATGGCGAAACCCGAACGCACACGCCGCACCTCGCCGTTGCGATCCATCACCACGACTTGGACGATGCTCGATCTCAGCGCGCTGGTATCTGGGCGGGCGTGGGCGTTTGCCGCCGCGAATGCGACGGCGGAGAGTGCGAAGGCGTAGCGGACGAGGGTGGTCATGAAGCTTGAGTCTTCCTCCTACGGGGCTTCTCCGTGCGAGACAGGCTGCCCTCGCCAACCCTGCTGACTGAACTCACTGAACCTGCCGAACTCGGACGATTCGTCGAGCTCAGCCGATGCGTTTTACGATGGAGTGTTTTAGATATGTTCGACCACCAAGAAGCCCCTCCTGGCGCATCAGCCAGCTCGATGTGCCGCTCTGCTTGTTTGTGGAGGCGGTCTTCTGTTTCGCCTAGCTCGAGTTCGAACCGAGCAAGCAGTCTCCGATATAGATCCAGATCCCGATTCTGGCGCGCCGCAGCTAGCTGGCGTATGGCCAAGTCTTCTTGGCGAAGCGGCCCGCATCTACGCAAAATGAGCATCGCCGCGTTTCCCCGGTCCGTCAAGCGGCTTCTCTGACGTTTGGCCTTCCCCAGTTCCTCGTCAAACACTGTACGCGACTCATAGACAAGATCCCCCTTAAGAGCGACGAAATCCGCTGGCGTCGCCACGCTAATCCAGCACTCGCAATCTGCCGCTGAGAGCCGGTTGAAACCGTCCATTTGAGAACTGACGCGGGAAACTGCTTGAAAGAACTCAGCGCCGGCGACGACCACGCCTTCCCCGGAGGCGATCCGCCGTGCGTCTTCTTCGTTGGTGAGCAGTGTCGCCATCTTGAGATACTCCGGGTCATCTATCACGGACAAAACCTGTCTGTCGCCATGCCAGTCGACACGGCCGGCCACATAGAGCGTAGGGCTATCGCGAAAGGAGAGCAGCGGTAGCCGGAAGTGCAATTGATCGCCAATGTCTGGCACCGTCATGTCGAAGCCACGCAAGACCGCTTTCTCTTTAGCCATCGTTATGCAACCTCCTGCACGAGCCACTCCGCAGCCCTATCCGCCTCGGACGTGCCCGGCGAAGGCACAATCGCGTAGTCTTGGATCCACCTGTCGATCTTGCGTCTCTCGCTGGTTGTCAGCGGGCTGTGGTCCCAGAGCCAACCGAGATAGTGACTGCGATTTTCCTCGGAGATGCACACCGCGCGCAACTGAAGATGGCGAGCGACTAGCTCGTGAGGGACGCGAACTTCCCACGTCCATGCTCGTGGCTCGTTCGGCTCGCCCATGACGATAGCCGGCCCGGAATTCTGCGGGCGCGTGCCGGCTACCGCGCTGCCGCCAACGTAGTCGGCAATCGACTTGTAGCTTGTGCCGATGTATGCCTCGAACGCCGAGCGCCAAGAGATCAAAGGCACGTCGTGGGTCTTGAAGAAGCCTCGCCGCCCGGTCTGATTGAGCGACGGGTCGGTGGCGATTTTGCCGAACCACATGCCGCCGCTGTCGAAGGGAGTGGCGCCTTTCGCATCGGGAGGCCAATCAACCCCTTCGACTTCACTGAGCAAGAACACCACAAAGCCGAATCTCCTGTCCGTCCGCAGCGCGTAGAAGTAGTAGGGCTTGCCCGATATGCCAAGGCCGCGTTCCGCGCTTTGCGTTCCTGCGGAAGCGATCGGCATCGGCCATGTCCCTGCGATGGCATCCGTTAACCGGGCAAGCCAATCCCGGCCGCGATGGACGCGGCGTTGTCGCAACCCATGAACCAGAATGCAAGGCATGGCGTTGGAGTCTACACTACCCCGGCTTACCGGCCCGCGAAGGCCGACACTATGGGCACGGACGCTGCCATGTCGAGTCACCGTTGTTCGGCAGCGCGACGATCACCGCGGCATTGTCTTGGCGTGGCGCCCGATGCTCTTCAATGCGCCTGAGGAGCGTGTCCGCGATCCACTGTGCTTGCGCCCCGTGACCAGCGCCTTCGTTGCAGATGTCGGCGACTTCCTCCTCCGACAGCGTGGCGAGGCCATCGCTGGCCAGCAGCACGACGTCTCCCGACAGCGGGCTCAACCTGCCCGTCGCCATCTGCTCGATGGGCCACCCCATCACCACGCTCGTGAGCTGGTGCCGATCGGGGTGGGCGAGGGCAGCCTCCCGGGTGATTTCGCCGCGTTGCGCCTTGGCGTCCAGTTCGGTGGCGTAGGTGTGCAGCGGATTGAGACGCGAGAGCTGTGCGTTTCGGCAGAGAAAGAGGTAGGAATCCCCCACGCTCAGCCACTCGCACCGGTTGGCGAAGAACAGCGCGGCGACGAGGGTGGCCCCCATGCCGTTCAGCGCTTGGTCCGCCAGCACGGCCTCGGCAACGGCATCGTTGGCGCCCCAAGCGGCCAACTGCAGGCGCTCCGGCGCGGGTTCCGCATGGCGAACGTAGCTGTCGAGAAAGGCGCTGACCACCGTGCGGCTGGCGCAATCTCCCGCTGGTGCGCCGCCCATGCCATCCGCCAGCACCGCCAGGAGCTTTGCGCCGCCTTCCACACTGGGCGGATCGACGTGAACGCCCCAGTCGTCTTCCTGCCGCTCGCGTTCGCCGATGATGGCCGCGGCCGCGAAGCCGCGACCCTCCACGGAACAATCCCATGCGAGCGCTTGCGAGCGAGGAGGCGCTTCAATCATCCACGTCTGGCCAATCGAACTCCTGGGAGCAGAACGCTTGGAAGCGCAAGGTGGTGTCGCCGATCTGGATCTCCGCGCCAGAGGCGATCTCCACCGCCGCCATCACCACCTCGCCGTTCAGGTAGGTGAGGTTCGCTCCGTCGCCGTGCGAAAGCAGCCAGCGGCGCTGCCGGGGTTCGTAGGCGATGCGGGCGTGGTTGACGCGGGAGACGTTGCCATCGCCGAAATCCAGCCGCACGCGGGAAGACGTGCCCCGCCCGATCGCGTTCATGCCGTTGCCGAGCGTAAGCACGTTGCCTTTGCCGGGCCCGCGCACGACGACGAGCCAACCCACGGGTGGATCGGCCATCGCATCCGTTGCCGCAACGGGATCCTCGCTGGCCGCGGCGGGACGCCGCAGGGGAGAGAGAATGCGCGTCTTGCCTTCCCGATCCTCGCGGCTGATGGGTTTGGTGACGGACTCCCAGCGTTCCGCCGCCGTGCTGGGCGCATCGGCGAACAGCGAATCCTTCGCTGGCGCGGAAGCCGGCTCGGTGGGCGCTTCGGACGCGGAGGATGTGTCGCCTCCACGTTGCGTCCGCGGCATCGTGGGTTCCTCGACGATTTCGCCGTCGCCTCGGCGTCGGATTGGCATGTGGTCGATCGCCCCTCCCTATGGCACGGGAAGCGTCCGATGCCGGCCGCGCTTTGTCAAGCAGTGTCCGGGGAAAGCAGCGCCGCCCGCCCCGCACCGGAACCGTCGGCGTCGCTTTGCCTTCACCAAGGCGTGTGCGATGGCGTCGTGGAGGTCAGGCGTCCGCTAAGGCGATGCGGCGAAAGACGGCCACCGTTCGCACATGGGCACCAGCGGCTAACCGCGTCGTAGACGATGTAGACACTCCTGGTAGTCAGGGTCATGCGGATCGCACCATCGGCGGCCGTCGCGCGACGGTGTCGCATAGTTGCAGATCACGTTTGAGGCGGTGATGCCGGTTCCGCTACCCGTCAAGGTGAACGCGGCGGAGGTTGCGGGTGGGGCCGGTTGGTCGGAACCTTGCGAACTCGAACTCTGCGAGCAGTCGATGGTGACCGTCCCGCTGTGGTACACGCCAGCGCCAGCGCAACCGCCACCGCCGCGACCACCACGAACTGTTTCGACATGCTGATGCGCCTCACAATCGCCTCCAAGTGCGTGAACGAAGAACGGGACTACGTTGAACCTGTCGCGTCTCTGTCAACAAGGCTCGCCTCCGCTTCGCCGAGCGCGAAGCGCCGGCGGCGCTACGGAGTCATCAAGCGATGTACGATGGCGTCGTGCAGATCCGGCGTTCCCCAGAACAGCACGATGAGCACGAAGACGCCGAACATGAACACGCCGCCCACGAAGTCCACCTTCACATGCATGTTCCTTGGGTTCTTGTCCGCCACCACGGGCTCCTTGTTCCTTCAATCAATCGCGACAGTGTGCCATGAAAACGCCGCGCTCAGTGGGCGTCGCCGTATCTTGCGCGCAGATGCTGCAAGAACGCCCCGGCAGAGAGATCCGCGCCGGTGACTTGCTTGATCAGCTCCTTGGTCGGCAGCAGCCGGCCGCGTTCGTGAACGTGCTCGCGTTGCCAGCGCAACAGCACGTCGAACTCGCCGGCGTGAACCGCGTCGGTCAAATCGCCCAGCCTCTCCCGCGCCGCATGCTGTAGTTGCGCCGCCATCACCGCGCCCAGCGTGTAGCACGGGAAGTAGCCGATGAGGCCCGCGAACCAGTGGACGTCCTGCATCACGCCATCCGCGAAGTTGCCGGCGGTGGAAAGGCCGAGGTGCCGGCGCATGGCGGCGTCCCAGGCGTCGGGCAGGTCGGCTACGGACATCGCGCCGGCGACCAGCTCGGTTTCCAGTTCGTAGCGCAGGATCACGTGCAGCGGATAGGTGAGTTCGTCGGCGTCCACGCGGATGAAGCCGCGCGCCACGCGCCGGGCGTGTTGGGCGAGGTTGGCGGGTTGCCACTCCGGGGCATCGGTCACGTCGCCCAGCAGCGCACTTTGGATGAGCGGGGCGGCGAACTCTAGGAACGCCTCGGAGCGGCACACTTGCATCTCCATCGTCAGCGACTGGCTTTCGTGCAGCGCCATGCCGCCGGCCTCGCCCACCGGCTGCCCGCGCCACGGCTTCGGCAGACCCTGCTGGTAGAGCGCGTGGCCGGATTCGTGCAGCACGGCGAACATGGATTCGAGAAAATCGCCTTCGTTGTAGCGCGTGGTGATGCGCGTATCGTCCGGCTCGCCGCCGCAGAAGGGATGGTGGCTGGTATCCAGCCGACCGTGCTGGAAATCGAACCCCACCGCCCGCATCAACGCCTTGCCCAAGGCCGCCTGCTTATCCACCGGGAAGGGCCCGGGCAAAGGCAACGCCGCTGGTTGCGTGGCGAGGGCGTTGTCGATGAGCGCCGGCAGCGCCGCCGCCAATTCCGCGAACAGAGGGTCGATGTCGGCGCGGCGAAAGCCCGGCTCGTAGCCGTCCAGCAACGCATCGTACGGGGCGCAATCCAACGCCTCGGCCAAGGCCGCGGCGCGCTCTCGGGTGAGCTCGAAGACGGTTTCGAGCTTGCCGCGCACCGCCGCCCAGTCGTTCTTCGCGCGGGCGTTGCGCCAGGTTTGTTCGCACGCCGAGGACGCCTTGGAAAGCGCCTCCTCCAAGTCCTTCGGCACGGCGCTGGCCCGCCGCCACTCGTGGCGAATGCAGGCCACGTTGGCGGCCTGCCACGCATCCAAGTCCTCCGCGCTGGCGGCTTCGACGAGTTCGCCGGTTTCGGGCGCGGCCGTCAACTCGTGCGCCATGCCGCGCAGCGTCGCCAACGCATCGGCGCGCACCCGGCCTCCCCCGGCCGGCATGATGGCCGCCTCGTCCCAAGCCAGCATCGCCAGCGCATGGCGCAAATCCCCCACGTGCCGGAAGCGCTCGTGCAGATCTGCGTAGCTCACTGTTGCAACCCGCCGGCCGCCACAAGCGGCTACAGCAGTTCCTCGGCCATGAAGCGCAGCGTCGCCGGGTTCGCGGTGCCGACGTTCAGCATGGTCACCGGGCTTTCCCGCCAGGCCGCCAAGCGCTCGCGGATGCGCCCTTTCGGGCCCACCAGCGAAATCTCGTCGCACAGCTCGTTCGGCACCGCGGCGATGGCTTCGTCGCGGCGTCGGGCCATGAACAGATCCTGCACACGCTCGGCGGCGTCGCCGTAGCCCATGCGCACGAAGTGGTTCTTGTGAACATTGAAGCTCTTCGCGCCCATGCCGCCGATGTAGAAACCAACCGTTTGCTTCACTTGGTTCAGCGCCCGCTGCACATCGTTGTCGATGATGACGGTGACCGCGGCGGCGATTTGGAAGTCCTTGTTGCGGATGCGCATGGCGTCCTGGTACATGTCCATCATGCGGTAGGGCGACAGGAACATGGGAATCCAGCCGTCGCAGACTTCCGCGCCAAGCGCGACGTTCTTCGGCCCCTCGGCGCCGAGGTACACCGGAATGTGCTCCCGCGCCGGATGTAGGATGAGCTTCAGCGGCTTGCCGAGGCCGGTGCCGCCGGGCATCGGCAGCTGGTAGTGCTTGCCGTCGAAGGCCACCGGCCCTTGGCGCGAGACGATGCTGCGAAAGATGGCCACCCACTCCCGCGTGCGCGCCAGGGGTTTGGGATACGGCTGCCCGTACCAGCCTTCCACCACCTGCGGGCCGGAAACGCCGATGCCGAGGATGAGCCGCCCGTTGGAGAGGTAATCCAAGGAAACCGCGTGCATGGCGGCGCTGGCCGGCGTGCGCGCCGAAATCTGCATGATCGACGTGCCGAGGTTGATGCGCTCGGTGTTCGCGCCGATCCAGGTGAGCGGCGTGAAGCAATCCGCGCCGTAGATCTCCGGCGCCCAGATGGTGTCGTAGCCCAGCGACTCCGCCTCCTTCGCCAGCGCCACCAACCGCTCGCCGCCGGGCGGCCCGAACCCGCCAATCCCCAAACCCAGCTTCATGCAATTCCCCCTCGCTCTGAATGATGCGCGGCGAATGGCAAAAGCCACCCTCCTGCGCGACCGCAAGTTTAGCCGCTACGGTGAGCGTGCGGGTGGCCGCCGGCTACAACTCCTTCAAGAACTGAGCGTCGTACAACGGCCACGTTTCAAGACCCCTCGGGTGAGCGCCAGTGCGTTGGCCGCCCATGCCGCCGATGAGCTTGATGGCCCGGCTCGGCGCGTAGCGGTCGATGTAGGAACGCAGGCTGCGCGCTTGCGTGCGGCTGCCGCTCTTTACCTCCACGGGCACCACCTCGCCGTTGCGGCAGGGGTGCAGGAACTCCACCTCGGCGCGGCCGGCGTACCAGCCGTAGGTCGGGTGCCCGATGCGGGCGCACAGCTCTGCCTGCACGAAGTTCTCGGCCACAAAGCCTTTGTAGCTTAGGCCTTGGGTTCCCCCGCTGAGGGATCCTTCCTCGGCGTGGTTCATGCCGAGCATGTGTCCGAGCAAACCCACGTCGAAGAAGAACAGTCGAAACCGGTTGGCTTTGGCGTAGGCGCGAAGTGGCGTCTCGGGCCGGCCTTCCACCGGGAAGCACTTCCACACCAGCCGTGCGGCTTGCAGCCAGTCGATGGGCCCGGCCAACTGCTGGTAGCGCTGGCGGTGCGGCAACACGCCTTTGAACCGATAGCGGGCGACCGAACCGTCGTGGTTGAGGGCGAGTTGGGCGGGCACGTCGTCGAACACGCGCTCTATGTGCTGCGCGTCTTGCCGGCCGGCGTACTTCCCGAAGTCGCGCCGATAGCCGCTGACGAGATCGCGGTGAATGGCCGTCACCCGCTGTGCGCGCGCCAGTGTGCTCTCCTCCTGTGCAAACCAAGCGGTGACCGCTTCCGGCATGCCGCCGACGAAGTAGTAGTCCTGCAGCAGCGACCACAGCGCGGCTTGCACGGTGGCGTTTCGGCGTTGCGAGCGGAAGGCGTCCAGCAGCGGTGGACGCCCTGCCGCCATCACGAACTCCTCGAAGCACAGCGGGAACAGTTCCAACTGTTCCACTTGGCCCACGGGAAACGAGCGGAGCAGCCCGATGTTGGACCCGGAAGCGCAAACGAAAGCATGCGGCAAGCGCTCGGCGAAGTACTTGAGGGAGTCCACCGCCCGCTGACATTCGGCGACTTCGTCAAAGAACAGGAGATCCCGCTCGATGTCGACGTGCTCGTTGAGCGCCACTTCGATGTTGCCGATGATCGTGGCGGGATCGAGGCTCCCGACGAACAGATTCGCCAAGCGAGGCTCCGCCCGAAAGTCCAACCAGTGGACTTTGCGGAACTCCCGCGGCCCGAAGAGCTTGCCCACCAGCCAAGATTTGCCCACCTGCCGCGCGCCATCGATCAACACGGGCTTGCGGGCCGCCCGCCGCTTCCACTCGGCAAGTTGCGCCAACGCCAGCCGTTGCAGCATGAACGCGGCCTCCCACGTCGGATTCGATGGATGACAAGGCTGGATTATGACACTTTTAAGCGCATAAAAGTGCTGCGATAGGACATTTTTATGTGCATATATGTGCCACGCGCCGCTGCCACACCGCGCCCATCGCGAAAAAGGCGGCGGCGTATACTGCCGGCGATGAACACGAAAGTGCTTGGCGTCTTTCGATGAGGTGGCCAGCGAAGGCGACCGAGTGGCGCTGACGATCGCCGAACGGTGCGGCATCCGCCCGCCGGGATGAGCGGCGGGGGAGAGAGCGCGGCTACCTCGATCCAACGCGATTTGCTCGCGCAAGACCCGCGCGAAGCGGCGCAAGTGTTGCTCGGCGCGGTGCTGGTGCATGGGCGGGTTGCCGGGCGCATCGTCGAGACCGAGGCGTATTTGGCCGAAGGCGATCCGGCGGCGCACGCCTTCCGCGGCCGCACGCCGCGCACTGAGGTGTTGTTCGGGCCGCCCGGCTTCGCCTACGTCTATCGCACGCGCCAGCACTGCTGCTTGAACGTGGTGGCGCAGGAGGCTGGTGTGCCCGGGTGCGTGCTGATTCGCGCCGTGGCGCCGGTGCGCGGCGTTGGCATCATGCGCTGTCGTCGCGAACAAGGTGGACGCACGATGCCCGATGGGCGGCTGACGAACGGCCCGGCCAAGCTCTGTCAAGCGTTCGGCATCGATATGCGCCACTACGGCGCGGATTTGTGCGGCGCTGGGGCGTTGCGCATCGTCGCCGGCGCAACGCCGCCCGAGGTCGTGTGTACGCGGCCGCGCGTTGGGGTTGGCGCGGCGCAGGATTGGCCGCTCGGCTACTACCTTCGCGGCGACATACACGTTTCCCCACCCAAGCCGCGTTGAACCGGGCGGCGCGGTTTGCTCTACAATCGGCGCAACCTGCCGTTTACAGGAGAAGGCACATGTGGGGTGCGCGTGAAATTACGGTCGTGCTCATCGTGCTGGCGATCGTGCTGCTGGTGTTCGGGCCCAAGCGCATCAAGAGCTTGGGGTCGGAACTCGGCAACGCCATCAAGGGCTTCCGCAGCGCCGTGCGCGACAAGGACGCGCCGGCCGAAAGCGCCGAGGCGACCGCCCACGCGGCCACCGACGCCGAGGCCGCCGGCGATTCGGGGTCGGCGCGGAAGTAGCCGCCCAGCTTCGCCGCCGCCGTGTTCGACCTCGGGTTTCCCGAGTTCTTCATCGCCGCCCTGGTGGCGCTGGTGGTGTTGGGGCCGCAGCGCCTGCCGGGGGCGTTGCGCACGCTCGGCTTGTGGCTGGGGCGCTTTCGCCGCGCCTACTACAACGTCAAGACCGAGGTGGAGCGCGAAATCGGCATGGACGAAGTGCGCCGCCAACTGCACAACGAGCAGGTGATGGCGGACGTCAAGCGCGTGGAACGGGAAGTGCGGGCGATGGGGCAGGAGATTGAAGGCGATGCCAACGCCGCGTTGGACGCACCCGTCGGCGAGACGCCCGCTGTCGGCGCGGACGCAAAACCCGCAGAGATCACGGACGCGGGCGCGGCCGGGTCCGCGAACGGCGCCAACGTCGAAGGCGCTGCGCCGCGGGATTGACCGCTGTGGCGGCGCAAACGGAAACCGCCACGCCGCGCGCCGAGACGGACGCCGCGACCACCAAAAAGACCCGCGAGGCCGCGCACGACGCCCGCGTGGACAGCGAGGAGCAGCCATTCCTCGGCCACCTGCTGGAGCTGCGCCGACGCCTGCTGCGGAGTTTTCTCGCGCTGTTGGTCTTCTTCGTCCCGGTGTACTACTTCGACAAGGAGATCTTCGACTTCGTCTCGGACCCGCTGCGGGCGCAACTGCCCGGCGACATGATCGCCACGCAGGTGGCGTCTTCGTTCCTGGCACCGTTCAAGCTCTCGATCTACGCGACGATCTTCGTCACCATCCCGTTTCTGCTGCATCAGGCGTGGGGTTTCGTTTCCCCGGGCCTCTACCTGCGCGAAAAACGCTTCGCCATTCCGCTGCTGGTGTCCAGCGTCTCGCTGTTCTACCTCGGCATGGCGTTCGCCTACTACGCGGTGTTCCCGCTGGTGTTCCAGTTCTTCGCCGTGTTCAGCGCCGGCTTGACCGGCGTGAGCATGATGACGGACATCAACCACTATCTGGATTTCGTGCTGAAGATGTTCTTCGCCTTCGGCATCGCTTTCGAAATACCGGTGGCCACGTTCCTGCTGGCGAAAACCGGCCTCACGTCGGCGGCGGGCATGGCGCGGAAGCGGCCGTATGTGATCGTCGGCTGTTTCGTGATCGGCATGTTTTTGACGCCGCCGGACGTGATCAGCCAAGTGCTGCTCGCGGTGCCGGCCTGGCTGTTGTTCGAGGTGGGCATCTTGCTCGCCCGCATGGTGGAGGAACCGGCGGAGGAAGACGAACAAGAGGAGGAGGAAGAGCCCGCGACCGCCCAATGACGCGCTCTTCCTCGTCGCTGGTACGCCCGCTACAGCGCTTCGAGCAAGAACGTCACCGGGCCGTCGTTCACCAACGCCACTTGCATGTCGGCCCCGAACCGGCCGGTACGCACCGAGACGCCGCCTTCCTCCACAGCCCGCACAAAGCACTCGTACAGCGGTAACGCGACCTCCGGTGCCGCGGCGGTGGCAAAGCCCGGCCGGTTGCCGCGCCGGGTGTCCGCGGCCAGCGTGAACTGCGACACCGCCAGCACCGCGCCGCCAACATCGCGCACCGAGCGGTTCATGGCGTGTTTCCCGTCCGCGAAAATCCGCGCCGCCACCGTGCGTTCGGCCAAGCGCCGCGCCTGCGCCTCGCCATCGTCCCGCTGCACGCCCACGAACACCAGCAAGCCCGGCCCGATGGCGGCGATTTCCTCATCCGCCACCGTCACGCTGGCGTGTATCACCCGCTGCAAAAGCGCGCGCATGGGCGTCTCCCGTTCTCTCGTCGGCAGCCGTATCAGAAGAAGGCGCAAACGGCGTAGAATAGCCGCATGAACGAACCAGCCACCAAACCCCGCGCCGCGGCGCTCATCTCCGGCGGCTTGGATTCCATGCTCGCCGCCAAGGTGGTGCTGGATCAAGGCGTGGACGTGCATGGCGTCAACTTCTTCACCGGCTTCTGCGTGGAGGGGCATACGCACGCCATCCGCCGCAAGGCGCAAGCCAAGGGCAAACGCAACAACGCGCTGTGGGTGGCCGAGCAGCTCGGCATCCCCCTGCACTTCGTGGACGTGGTGGAGGAGTACAAGAACCTGGTGCTGAATCCCGAGCACGGCTACGGCGCCCACCTGAATCCGTGCCTCGATTGCAAGGT
This sequence comes from Candidatus Azotimanducaceae bacterium, assembly GCA_965243095.1. Classification (GTDB taxonomy): domain Bacteria; phylum Pseudomonadota; class Gammaproteobacteria; order Pseudomonadales; family Azotimanducaceae; genus VXYL01. Next base: position 4,559,763 of record OZ251530.1, on the reverse strand, counting down.
GTTCATGGTGCGCAAGGCGCTGGTGGAGAACATCCTCGACGATGGCGGCTTCGACTTCGTGATCACCGGCGAAGTGCTGGGCCAGCGCCCGATGTCGCAACGCGCCCAGACGATGCCGATCATCGCCCGCGAATCCGGCGCCGGCGACCGGCTGCTGCGCCCGCTCACCGCCCTCAACCTACCGCCCACGTTGCCGGAACGCCGCGGCTGGGTGGATCGCGCCAAGCTGCACGGTTTCCAAGGCCGCGACCGCAAACCGCAGATGGCGCTGGCCGAGGCGTACGGCTTCACGGATCACGCGCAACCGGCCGGCGGCTGCTGTTTTCTCACCAACGCCACCTACGCGGACAAGCTGCGCGATCTGTGGCGGGCGCGCGGCGAACGCGATTACGCGCTGGACGACATCGTGCTGCTCAAGGTGGGCCGCCACATCCGGCCGACGCCGCGCTACAAGCTCATCGTCGGGCGCGAGGCCGGCGAGAACAACTTCCTCGCCGGCTACCGTCGCCGCTTCACGCACTTGCGGCCGGTCAGCCACGAGGGCCCGCTGACGCTGGTGGACGGCGAACTGCGCCGCGAAGACGCGCCGCTGGCGGCGCGCATCGTGGCGCGCTATTCGCAAGGGCGCGACGCCGGCAAGGTGACGGTGCGCCTGAACCATCTGGACGCGCCGGCGGAGGAACTGCGGGTGGCGCCGCTGCCGCCGCAGGACCTGCCGGCGGCTTGGCATGTCGGCGCTTGAAGCGACACCGGCGCAGGCCGCCGACGCGCCACTGGACGCGCGCGGCTTGCTGTGCCCGCTGCCGGTGATCCGCGTGCAGGATCGCGTCAAGCACCTGGCCGGCGGCGATGTGTTGGAGGTGGTGGCCACGGACCCCGGCACTCTGCACGACATTCCGGCGTGGTGCCGCGTGCATGGCCACCGGCTGCTAGCGTCGCGGCAGGCGCAGGACGAATGTCGCTTTCGCATCGAAGTGCGGCGCCCGTGAGTCCTCGGCCAGCACATTCGCGCCAGCGGGGCGGCTAGCATCGTGACCACGCCGCACGAGTCCGCTTCCTTGCCCACCCGGCCAACACGAATCCAATCTCCGGCGCTGCCGCGCGGACGCATCTCGCGCAACGCCCGCGCCGTGGTGTCGACGCTCCGCCAAGCCGGCCACCACGCCTACTTGGTGGGTGGCTGCGTGCGCGACCTGCTGCTCGGACGCGCGCCCAAGGACTTCGACGTGGCTACGGACGCCCACCCGGAGGCCATCTGCGCCCTGTTCCCGCGCTCGCGCCCGATCGGCCGGCGGTTTCGCATCGTGCATGTGCGGATGCGCGGGGAAGTGATCGAGGTCTCCACATTCCGCAGCGCTGTCGATGCCGCCGCCCCGCCAGCCGAAACAACCCCGGGCCAAGCCGCCCACGTCGCCGCCAACGGCGTGATATTGCGCGACAACGCCTACGGCACGTTGGACGACGACGCCTTCCGCCGCGACTTCACCGTCAACGCGCTGTACTACGACCCCGAAGACGACGTGCTGCTCGACTATTGCGACGGCATGGCGGACATCGCCAGCGGCACGCTGCGCTTGATCGGGGATCCGCCTACCCGCCTGCGCGAAGACCCGGTGCGCATCCTGCGCGCCATGCGCTTCGCCGCCAAGCTGGATCTGCAGCTGGACGCCGCCACCGAAGCCGCCATCGCCCCAGCCGGCGCGTTGCTCGCCGACATGCCGGCGGCGCGGTTGGCCGACGAGTTCCGCAAGCTGTTCCTCACCGGCCACGGCGCGAAGACGTTCGCCGTGCTGGAGCGCTACGGCTTGGACGACGTGTTGTTCTCCCTGCCGCAACCCGTCGGCGAGGTGTTCCGCAAAGCGCTGGCCAACAGCGACCGGCGCATCCACCAAGGCAAACCGGTCACCGAGGCGTTCCTGCTCGCCGCCTTGCTGTGGCCAAGCTACACCGAACGCCTCCGCCTAGCCGCCGCCTTGCCCCGCGGCCAGCGCGCGGAAGCAGTGAGCGTTGCATCAAGCGCCTGCTTTTCCGCCCTGCGTCAGACCATCGCCCCGCCCCGCCGCCACACCTACTTCGTACGCGACGTGTGGGAACTGCAACGGCTGCTCGAACGGCGCACCGCCAAGGACGTCCAAGCCGCGCTGGCGCATCGCCGCTTCCGCGCCGCCTACGACTTCCTGCTGCTGCGCGCACAAACCGGCGAGGTGCCGACAGCGCTGGCGGATTGGTGGACCGAAGCGCAAACCTGGACGCCGGAGCAACTGCGTGAACAGCTAGGCGCACCCGGGGAAGAAGAACCCAGCGAGTCGCCGGCCGACGAAGCCACCGGCAACGACGCCACGCCAAAACGTCGCCGACGCCGCCGCCGGCGACGCGATGGGCGCGGCCGCGGGCGACAGCGCACTGCCACCTCGCCGGCGGAAACCGAGGAACGCGCCGCGAATGTCAGCGCACACCAAGCGGCACAGGCCAACGGCGGCAAAGCACAACCGCCGCTCTAAGCGAAGCGGCGCCGGCGGCCCCGTCGCCGGTTTGGCGGCCCGGCGCGCAAGCCGAGGTCGACGCGCCCGGCGGGTGCCGACACATCCTCAATCACCACTTCCACGCGATCGCCTAGCGTACACCGCGCGCCGGAACGCTCCGCCACCAAGCTCATGGATTCTTCCACATAGAGGTAGTAGTCCGCGCCAAGCCGCGAGACGTGCAGCAGCCCTTGCACACCCAAGCCGTCGAGTTCCACGAACAGGCCGAAGGGCAGCACCGCCGCCACCGTGCCGCCGCACATTTCGCCCAGCCGTTGTTCGGCCAGGACGCACTTCAGCCAAGCGTCCACGCCGCGCTCCACGGTCTCGGCGCGGCGCTCGGTCATGGAGATGTGTGTTGCGGCGGCGTCCACGTCGTCGGCCGCTAGGCGTTCGCCCTTGATCATGCGGTGAACCACCAAGTCGGCGTAACGGCGAATGGGCGAGGTGAAGTGGACGTAACTCGGCAGCGCCAAGCCGAAGTGGCCCAAACGCCGCGTCTCGTAGTGGGCTTGCGCCAGCGAGCGCAACACCAGCGCATCCCAGATCCACCGCGGCCAGGACGACTTGGCGCGGGCGCGGCGGCAAACTTCCAGAAAATCGCGCGGGCTCGGCTTCCCCTTCGGCAGGCGTTCGCCGACCAGTCGCAGCGCGGCAGCGAGGGCTTCAAGTTTGTCTTCGGCGGGCGGTTCGTGAACGCGGTACAGGGGTGGCGAGGCGGTGTTGGAAGCGTCGCCCGTGCGTTTTCCGCGCTCTTCGAGGTGTCGCGCCGCGGCCACGTTGGCGGCGATCATGGCCTCTTCGATCAAACGGTGCGCGTCGTTTTGCGCTAGCGGCAGGACGCCTTTGGGACGGCCGGCCTCCAGCACCACCCGGGTCTCGGGTGCCTCGATGTCCAGTGCGCCGCGTTCCTCGCGACGGGCGCGGAACGCCAAGCTCACGGCGTGCAAGGCGCGCAAGGACTCCGCGACGGCGGGTTCGACATCAAGGCCACCGCCGCGCAGGAACGCGGCCACGGCATCGTAGGTTAGCCGGGCGCGAGAACGAATCACCGCATCGCTGAACTCCCAGCCGGTGACGCGGCCCTTGCCCGAAACGCGCATTTCGCAGACGATCGCCAGGCGGTCCACCGCCGGCAGCAAAGAGCAAACGCCGTTCGACAACACTTCCGGCAGCATCGGCACCACGCGATCCGGCAGATAGAGCGAATTGCCTCGGTCCCGCGCCTCGGCGTCCAGCGCCGTACCGCGGCGCACATAGTGGGCCACATCGGCGATGGCCACCACCAAACGCCAGCCGCCGCCCCGTCGTGGTTCGGCGAACACCGCATCGTCGTAGTCGCGGGCGTCCGCGCCGTCGATGGTCACCAGTGGCAAGGCGCGCAAGTCGCGGCGAGACGCCGGAACGCGCACATCCCCCCGCGCCTCGGCGGGAGCGTCCGGCAGCTGCAGCGCGTCGGGATCGAAGGGCCAAGCCCGCGGAATGTGGTGTGCGCGCAGCATCGCTTCGGCGGCGAGCGCGGCTTCGTCCGCCGCTTCCACCACACGCTCCACCCGTCCTTCCAACCGACGCCGGCCGGATGCCTCCAGCCGCACTTCCACCACCGCGCCAATACGCGCCGTGGTTGGCCCCGCCAACCGCACGCGGCCGCTGAACTCCGGGCCAATGACCTCGACGTAAGGCCGCGCCGGCGGCCCCGACAAGACGCCAACCACCGTTTCCTCCGGCGCGATCGGCACGGCCGAATCTCTGGCCGCGCCATCGCGTTCGCGGCGCGGGCGACGCCCTTCCCGCCCCCGGCGCGGATATGCGGAGTGAAACGGCAAGAAGAAGACGCCCGCTACCCGGCGAGCTGCTTCAACTTCTCGGTGCCGCCGGCGCAGTGCCGCGGCGTGTCGCGCTCACTGGCGAGCAGTTCGTTTGCCTTGCTTCGACCATGGCGCACCGATCCTAACGCCAAAGAGAACGACAGTGGACGCGGCCCAAAGTGCGTGTACGACATTTCTTGGGTGACGGCCCTGGGAGCGCGGGCGTCTCGCCCGCACAAGGTGAACACCCGTGAACGAAAATGCGGGCGAGACGCCCGCGCTCCCAGGACGTGCCGACCAGACACCACCAAGTGGTGTACAGATTGCATATTAAATATGCAATCTGTACAGTCGTGGCCATGATTCCCCGACACCTTGCCGCCACGCTGACCCGCGCAAGCGGGCAGTATCCCGTGACCACGCTTACCGGGCCGCGCCAGTCCGGCAAGACCACGTTGTTGCGCGGCACGTTTCCGCGCCACCGCTATGTGTCGCTGGAAGCCCCGGACGACCGCCATTTCGCCAGCGAGGACCCGCGTGGCTTCTTGGCGCAGTTCGCCGGGCCGGTGATTCTCGACGAGGCGCAGCATGTGCCGGAGCTCTTCTCCTACATCCAGGTGTTGGCCGACGAACGCGGAACCGCCGGCCAGTTCATCCTCTCCGGCTCGCAGAACTTCCTGTTGATGCGGCAAATCACGCAGAGTCTGGCTGGACGCGCCCACATCGCGCACCTGCTGCCATTCTCCATCGCCGAGCTGCGCGGCCTGCCGGCGCGGGAACCGGAGCAACTACGGCTGCCCGCCCCCACTGCGCCCTCCGAGCTGGCCCTGGAGGGCGAGTGGCCCAGCTTGGCCGTCAACGGCTTCTACCCGCCCGTACATGACCGCGGCTTGCAGGTCTTCGAGTGGTCGTCGCTGTATTTCCAAACGTATCTGCAACGCGACGTGCGTTCGCTGACGCAGGTTGGCGACTTGGAAGCGTTTCGCCGCTTCGTCCTGCTGTGCGCCGGGCGCGTGGGGCAACTGCTGAATCTGTCGAGCCTCGGCAACGACTGCGGCGTAAGCCACGAAACCGCGCGCCGCTGGCTATCCGTGCTGGAGGCGAGTTTCGTGGTGTTCCGCCTGTCGCCGCACCATCAGCGCTTCAACAGGCGCCTCACCAGAAACCCCAAGCTCTACTTCGTGGACACCGGCTTCTTGTGCTACCTGCTGGGCATTCGCAACGCCGAGGAACTCGCCACCCATGCGCTGCGCGGGGCGGTGTTCGAGAACCTGATCATCGCCGATTTGCACAAGCGCTCCTTGCACGCCGGCGTCGAGCCCGGCCTCGCCTTCTGGCGCGACCATCGCGGCAACGAGATCGACTTGGTCGTGCAAGCCGCGGCCGGGCCGATTCCCGTGGAGATCAAGTCCGGCGCCACGGTGGCGTCGGATTTCTTCAAGGGGCTGCGCTACTGGCGCACCATCGCCCCGAACCCCCTCCGCGGCGCACTGGTGTACGGCGGCGACGAAAGCCACGTCCGCGACGACACCACCGTGTTGTCGTGGCGGCATTGGTGGTGAATGCGGCTCGAACCGCCGGCGGTCTCGCGCTACTCGATCACCTTGTTGATCGGGAACTCGACGATGCCGGTGGCGCCGGCGTGTTTGAGCTGCGGCACGATGCGGCGCACGGAGGCTTCGTCAATGATGGTGCTGATGGCCACCCAGTCCGGGTCGCTCAGGTGCGCGATGGTGGGTTTGCGCAGCGCCGGCAGGAGGGCGGTGATGGCGTCCAGGTGGCCGCGGCGGGCGTTCATCATCAGCCCCACGCGGCCCTCGGCGGCGAGGCAGGAGGCGAGCATGAGGGCGATGTTGTCCAGCTTGGCCTTCTTCCACGGGTCGCGCAGCGCCGCGTGGTTGGCGATGAGGCGCGGGGTGCTGGCGAGCACTTCGTCCACGATGCGCAGATTGTTGGCGCGCAGCGAGCTGCCGGTCTCGGTGATCTCGACGATGGCGTCCGCGAGGCGCGGCGGTTTCACCTCGGTGGCGCCCCAGGAGAACTCGACGTTGGCGGTGACGCCGTGGCGTTCCAAGTACTTGCGCGTGAGATGCACCACCTCGGTGGCGATGCGCTTGCCTTGCAGGTCGGCAACCGCGGTCACCGGCGAATCGTTGGGTACGCAGAGCACCCAGCGGCTCGGCCGGCGGCTCACCTTGGCGAACACGAACTCGGCGATTTCGGCCACGTCGGCGCCGGTCTCCAGCACCCAGTCGTGGCCGGTGATGCCGGCGTCCAAAACGCCCTGCTCCACATAGCGCGCCATCTCCTGGGCGCGCACCAGCAGGCAGTCGATTTCGGCGTCGTCGATGTCCGGGTAGTACGAGCGCTTGGGGAAGGTGATGCGGTAGCCGGCGCCGCGGAACAGGTCGCCGCAGGCCTGCTGCAGGCTGCCGGAGGGGATGCCGAGGTTGAGCACGTTGGCGCTCATGATCGGCGTCGATACACCTCGGCCGGGTCGAAGACGCGCTCGGCGATCACCGCCGCCTCGCCGCTGGCCGGATCGACCTCGCGGAAGAAGCAGCTCGCGTAGCCTTCGTGGCAGGCGGCGCCGCCGACCTGCTCCACTTGCACGAGCACGGTGTCGGCGTCGCAGTCGTAGTAGATGCGCCGCAGCCGCTGCACGTGGCCGCTCTCCTCGCCTTTGCGCCACAGCCGCTGGCGGCTGCGACTGTAGTAGCAGACGCGCCGTGTGCGCAGCGTCTCGGCGTAGGCGTCGGCGTTCATGTAGGCGAGCATCAGCACTTGGCTGGTGTCGGCGTCTTGGGCGATCACCGGCACCAGCTCGGACTTGGCGAAATCGGGGCCGTCCATGATCTTTAATCTTCTTCCCCGCTTTCGCCGTCCCCGTCTTCCGCATCGCCGGCGGGCTTGAAGTCGCCGGTGAGATGCGAGAGCACGCCCTCGTTGAAAAACAGCGACAGTTTTCGTTGGCGTTCGGTGCGGCCGGGCACCTCTAGCGTGTACACGTAGTCCCATTGGTCTTCGTTGAAGGGGTTGCGCACCACCGGCTCGCCCATGATGTAGGCCACCTGCTCGCGGGTCATGCCGGGCTTGAGCCGATCCACCATGTCCTGGGTGATGACGTTGCCCTGCTGCACGGTGATTCGGTAGAGGCTGCACGAACTCTGCGTGGCGGCTAGGCCCGCCACCACAGCCACCAGCAGCAACGCGCGCCCTAGTGGGCGCATCTTGGGCTTAACGGTGGAAGGCATGGGCGCGAATGGTACTCGAAAGCGGGGCGCGATGGCGGTTCACGCGGCTTCGCCGGCTTCGGCGGCCTCGGTGAGCAGCGTGCGGGCGTAGGCGCGGGAATCCTCGGTTACGGTTCGACCGCCGAGCATGCGCGCGAGTTCCTCCGTTCGCTCGGCGCCGGCGAGCACTTCGATGGCGGTGTCGTGGGCGCTGGTCTTGGAAACCTTGAGGTGGGCGTCGCCCAACGCGGCGATCTGCGGCGCGTGGGTGACGGCGATCACCTGGGTGTTCGCGGCGAGGCGGCGCAGCAGGCGGCCGAGCACATCCGCGCCGGTGCCGCCCACGCCCACGTCCGCTTCGTCGAGAATCAGGCACGGGAGCTTCGAACGCGCCGCCGCCACCACGTCGATGGCGAGGCTGATGCGCGCCAACTCGCCGCCGGACGCGATGTTGGCCAACGGGCCGGGGGGAAAGCGCGGATTGGTTCGCACTTGGAACTCCACCTGCTCCAAACCGGCGGCGGACTCGGCCGGCGCGAACCGCACTTGCAGCGTGGCGTCCGGGAAGCCGAGCTCCGCCAACACGGCGTTGACCTCGGCGCAAAACGGCTCGGCGGCGGCGCGGCGCTCCCGCGACAACGCCTTGGCGGAGGTTTGGAAACGCTCGGCGGCGGCGCTGGCTTGCGCTTCGAGGGCTTCGATGTCGGCTTCCTGGCTGGTGATGCCGGCCAACTCCGCGCTCAGCGAGGCCAACCTCCCTCCGAGGTCGGACGCCGCAACGCCGTGCTTGCGCGCCATGTCGTGCAGCGTCGTCAACTGTTGATCCAACTCGACCAGGCGGGAATCGTCCTCGGGGAAGGACGCCAGATAACCGCGCAGTTCGCCAAGCGCCTCCTCCAAGTGGGTCTGCGCGGAAAGCAGCAGCGCCGTCGCGCCGGCGAGCGCTTCGTCGTCGTTCCGCTCCAGGCGGTCGGCCAAACGCGCCACGCCGGCCAGCAGTTCCTCCTCGATCTCGGTTTGCGCTGCCCCGGCGCTGGCCAACAGTTCCTGCGCCCGGTGCAGGCGCTTGTGTTCGGCTGCGATTTCCTCGGCGCGATCCACGATGTCGCCAAGGGCCGCGAGCTCATCGACTTGATAGCGCAGCAGGCTGAGCCGGTCGGCGGCTTCGGTCAGCGCGACGCGGGCTTCGGCGAGGCGGGCGGCGTGTTCCTCGCGCCCGCGGTGGCTTTCCGCGACGGTCTCCACCAACCCCGCGGAAACCCCGAATTCGTCCAGCAGCCGGCGCTGCGTTTCGCGGAGCAGCAGTTGCCGGTGTTCGCTCTGGCCGTGGATGTCCACCAACGGTTCGGTCAAGGTGCGCAGGGCGGCCAACGTGGTGGGCACGCCGTTGACGAACGCCCGCGAGCGCTTTTCGCCGGCCGAGCGCCGCACCAGACAGGTGCGTTCATCTTCGGGCGTGAGCAGGTCGAGCGAGGCCAACTCCTGGTGCGTATGCGGGTGTTCGCCCACGTCGAACTCGGCGCTGACGTCGCAGGCGTCCGCGCCCGGCCGCAGTTGCGAGCGGCGCACCCGGGCGCCGAGCACCAGCGACAGCGCATCCAACAAGATGGATTTGCCGGCGCCGGATTCGCCGGTGATGACGGTGAGCCCCGGGCCGAACTCGATGTCCAGCTCCGCGACCAAGGCGAAATTCGAGATGCGCAACGCGCGCAACATGGCTTCTCTACTCCGGCGTCCCGCTACGTCGCCGCCGCTGACTCTAAGAGGCACCCTCCTGAAGTGCCCAGAGAATGAAAGCGTACTCCTCGGCCACTTCCCGCAGCGAGTCGAAGCGGCCGGACTTGCCGCCGTGCCCGGCGCCCATGTTGGTCTTCAGCAGCAGCGGGCTGTCGCCTTGCTTGAGGGTGCGCAACTTGGCGACGTATTTGGCCGGTTCCCAGTAGGTCACGCGTGGATCGTTGAGGCCGGCGGTTACCAGCATGGGCGGATAACGGCCCGCCTGCAGCTGATCATACGGCGAATAGGAGCGGATGAGCTCGAACGCCGCTTCGTCCTCCCCCGGATTGCCCCATTCCGGCCACTCGATGGGCGTCAGCGGCAACGACGTGTCCAGCATCGTGTTCAACACGTCCACGAACGGCACATGCGCGGCCACCGCGCCCCAAAGCTCCGGCGCTTGGTTCAGCGCCGCAGCCACCAGCTCGCCCCCGGCGCTGCCGCCGCTGATGGCGATGCGCCCGGGCGCGCCGATGCCTTCGGCGACGAGATGGCGGGCGACATCCACGAAATCGTTGAACGTGTTGGTGCGCTTGTCCAGCTTGCCGGCCTCGTACCAGTGGTAGCCGAGTTCGTCGCCGCCGCGCACGTGGGCGATGGCGAACACGAAGCCGCGCTCCAGCAGCGACAGGCGCGTGGTGGAGAAACGCGGCATCGTGGCGTGGCCGTAGGCGCCGTAGCCGTACAGGTACAGCGGCGCCGAGCCGTCGCGCGCCACGCCGCGGGCGTGGACGATGGAGACGGGCACTTGCGTGCCGTCGCGGGCGGTGGCGGTCAGGCGCTCCGTGACATAGCGCGAGCGGTCGTAGCCGCTGGGGATGCGCTGCTGCTTGCGTTGGCGGAGTTCGCCGCTGGGCAGGTGGTAGTCGTACACCGTGTTCGGCGTGGTCAGCGAGGTGTAGTGCAGGCGCAGCGTGTTGGCGGCGTATTCCTCGTTGTCGCCGAAGCCTACGGTGCGCGCCTGTTCCGGGAACGCGATGCTTTGTTCGAGCGGTTCGCCGCCGCCCTCGCCCCGCAGCAGGCGGATCTCGTCGATGCCGGCGATGCGCTCCTTCACCGCCACGAAATCCTGGAACACGTGGAAGTCGATGAGGTAGCGCTCGTCGGACGCCGGCACGAGGGTGCGCCAAACCGCCTCGGACGGGTCGTCCTCCGGGGCGACGACCAAGCGGGCATTCTTGTGCGTATCGTTGGTTTTGATGACGAAGCGGTCGCCTTGGTGGTCCACCGTGTACTCGTGCTGCGCGCGCCGCGGCGAGACCATCCGCGGCGCCCGCGCCGGATCGTCGGCGGGGACGAGGCGCGCTTCGCTGGTCACATGGTCGCCGGTGGAGATGACCACGTAGCGTCGGGAAGCCGTGCGCCCCACGTCGACGAAGAAGCCGGAATCTTGCTCCTCGTAGATCACCCGGTCGTCCGCAACCGGCGCTCCGAGGGTGTGCAGGCGCACTTGGTAGGGCCGCCACTCCTCGTCCACCACGGTGTAGAAGAAGGCCGAATCGTCGGCCGTCCACACCGGGTCGCCTTGGGTGTTCTCTATGGCGTCGCCAAGCAGCTCGCCCGTGTTCAAGTCCTTCACCCGCAGCGTGTAGCGCTCGGCACCGTTGGTGTCCGTGCTGTACGCCAGCAAGCGGCCGTCGTTGGAGGCGGCCAAAGCCCCCAGCCGGAAATACTCGGTCTCCCGGGCCAGCGCCGGCTCGTCCAAGATCACCTGCGCGTCCTCGGTGGGGCCGTCCGCGGCATCGGCGCCCTCCGCCGGCCAACGCGACCAAATACGGTACTGGCCACCCGGCTCGAACCGCCACTGGTAATAGTAGCCGTCCTTCTCCACCGGCACCCCGGCCTCGTCTTGCTCCTGCCGCCCCTTGATCTCGGCGAAGATCTCCTCCACCAGCGGCTGTCGCGGCGCCATCATCGCCTCGAAGTAGTCGTTCTCCGCCCGCAGATACGCCAGCACGTCGGCGTCGTCCACCTTGGGGTAGCTCTGGTCCTTCAACCAGTGATACGGATCTTCGATGGTGACGCCATGCACGGTTTGCGCCCAAGCGCGGCGCTCGGCCTGCGGCGGCGTGGGCGTTGGCGGATCGCTCACCGGCGTACAGCTGGCCAAAGCCACCGTGGTGAGCAGTGCGAAGTTTCGGCGCGGGCGCAAGACAGCGGCTCGAACGTCAATCGGGCAGCCCCAGCACGCGCTTGGCGACGATGTTGCGTTGAATCTCGTTGCTGCCGGAGTAGATGGAGGCGGCGCGGCCGGCGAGGAAGGCGCGGGCATCGCCCAGTTCCCTCGCGTCGAAACCGTCGCCTTCCCAGCCAAGGCCCTGCGTGCCCCGCATCTCCACGAACAGCGCGGCTTTGTCCTGCTGCAACTCCGTGCCGTACATCTTGAAGATGGACGTGGCGGGGCCGGGCGTGCGCCCGTCCTTGGCTTCCTCCACCGTGCGCCGCTGCGTCAGGCGGAACGCCTGGTCGTTGATGTTGTGGGCGATGACGCGCTCGCGCACCGCGCCGTCGGCGATGCGCCCGTTCGCGTCGCCCAGGTATTTCTTCGCCTCGCCTTCCAACGTCGGCCCGGCTTCGCGCACCGCGGCACCGCCCACCAAGGTGGCCATGCTGCCGCGCTCGAACTGCAGCAGGCGCTTGCCCACCGTCCAGCCCTTGTTCAGTTCGCCCACCAAGTCGTCCTTGCGGGCGATGGCGTTGTCGAAGAAGGTCTCGCAGAACGGCGAGTTGCCGCTGATCAGGCGAATCGGCTTCACCGTGACGCCGGGTTGACGCATGGTGAGCAGCACGAAACTGATGCCCTCGTGCTTGGGAACATCCGGGTCCGTGCGCACCAGCGCGAACATCCAATCCGCCACTTGCGCCCCGGAAGTCCAGATTTTCTGCCCGTTGATGACGAAGTGATCGCCGTTGTCCACGGCGCGGGTGCGCAAGCTGGCCAGATCCGAGCCGGAACTCGGCTCGCTGTAGCCTTGGCACCAGTTCACCTCGCCGCGCACGATGGGCGGCAGGTGGCGGCTTTTCTGCTCCGGCGTGCCGAGCTCCAGCAGCGTCGGCCCGATGAGCGACAACCCCATGCCGCCAAACGGCACCGGCGCCCGCAACCGCCGCAACTCCTGAATCAGCGCCATGTACTCGGCGTTGTCCAACCCGCCGCCGCCGTACTCGGTGGGCCAAGTGGGCGCGGACCAACCCTTCTCGATCAAGCGCTCGCGCCAAACCCGATGGTCGTCGGCCCCAGCCCGGCCGCCGGCGCGAACCCCCGCCGGGCAGTTCTCCTCCAGCCAATCCCGCGCCTCAGCGCGAAAGCCCTCAACCGTCATCGCTTCTCCTCCGCCAACTCCCCAAGCGTGGCGCGAAGGATCGGCCATTTGGCCGACAAACTCAAGCTCACGTTGCGGAACACGGATTCCGTGCTACGTTGTACCGTGTTGGTGAGAACACCACCTCTGAACCGAACCATCACCGTGCAAGACGAGATTCCCAAGCGGGCGCCGATGCGGGCGCTTGCGGAAAACACTGCCGTGAACGCGGTCCTGCGGAGGTTCTTGCGGTCCCGGGTGGACACAACACGGCGGCGTCGAGCAGTGGATAGGCTGTTGGCGCTGTCGGAGACCGTGCATGCCGGACGAGGCGCCGCAACATGGACTCGCGACGAGTTGCATGTCCGGTGAGCTTTCCGCGGGGAAGGGTGTGCCTGACGTTCGCCTGATTGAACGCTGGCTGCCCATCGCCGAGATCGGCATCGAGAGCACCCGGGAGCGAACGCCGATGACGCCGTTTCCGGCGCCGAACCGGCTGCATGTATGGTGGGCGCGGCGGCCCTTGGTGGCGTCAAGGGCGGCGGTGCTGGCGTCGCTGTTGCCGTCCGACGCTGACCGGGCGGCGTTTCTTCATGCCATCGGCATCCACGGAGATCCGCTGATTGCCAAGGCGCGGATTGCCGAAGCCAGCCGGAAAGGGGAGCGGCTTGCTGACGGCGGCTTCGGGTACGCGCGGGCGTTTCAACACGCTCTTTCCACGAAGGAAAAGGGGTGGGTGGCGCGGAGCGTGGATGGCGATCCAATCGTGCTGGATCCCACCGCGGGTGGCGGCAGCGTACCGTTGGAAGCCATCCGGCTGGGGCTGGCGAGCAACGCGAACGACGTGAATGCCGTGGCGGCGCTAATCGAACACGCGACGGTTGCCTGGCCGGCGCGGTACGGGCCCGCTCTCGTCGATGCCTTCCAGCAAGTGGCAACGGCGTTCGTTGGCCACGCGGAAGCGAAGTACGACGGCGTCTTCCCGGAGGAACCGGACGACGTCTTGATTTCGGGCTACCTCCACGCTCGCACCGTCGCCTGCCTGTATTGCTCTGGCTTGGTGCCGTTGTCGCCGAACTGGCGGTTGGCGCCGGGCGGGAAAGGCGTTCGCCTCGTGCCGGAGCTTGGCGAGGGGCCGGGGAGCGAGGGGCGTGTGTGCCGGTTCGAGATCGTCGAGAGTGCCGAGCAGCAGTCGGAAGGGACGGTGGCGCGTGGGGACGGGCTGTGCCCGTACTCGGATTGCGAAAAGGTCATTGACGGGGGTCACATCAAGGCCGAAGCGCAGGCCGGGCGGATGGGCGAACAGCTATACGCCGTCGTGTTCAAGAAACGCGTGCTGGTCGAGGCGAAGAACGGGCGCCAGCGAGAAAAGTGGGTACGCGGCTATCGGGCGCCTCGGGCGGAGGATGACAACAGCGCCGAGATTCGCGCTCGGCTTGCCGAGAAGCTGCCGGAGTGGGAGGCGCTGGACCTTGTGCCGAACGAGCGATTCCCGCCGGACAGCAATGATCCGCGCCCCATCCAATACGGCATGCCGCTGTGGCGCGATCTGTTCTCGCCACGGCAACTGCTTTGCCACGGCACCAGCGTGGAGGTGTTTCGGGAGATGCTGGAAGCGGACCAAGCAGCAGGAGAGCTCACCGAAGTGCGGAAGGCCGCCTACGGCTACTTGGCGCTCGCCTTGGACAAGCTGCTCAACTACAACTCGCGCATGTCGGTTTGGACGCCGACACGCGAGGTGGTGGCGAACACGTTCAACAGACACGATTTCGCCTTCTGTTGGTCGCATGCCGAAATGGCGCCGCTGGTCGCGGGCGTCGGCTATGACTGGGCGTTCACGCAGACCGCCAAGTGCGTCAAAGAACTCGTCGAACTCCTGAACCCGCCAAGCGAACGCAAGGACATCTTCGAGCAGCCCATCGAAAAGCTACGCGAGCCGCCACCAGTCACCATCACCCGCAAATCCGCCGACAGCCTCGATCACATCCCCAACGCCAGCATCGACGCCGTCGTCATGGATCCGCCTTACTACGACAACGTCATGTACGCCGAACTCTCGGACTTCTTCTACGTCTGGCTCAAGCGCACCGCCGGGCGCGTCTTCCCCGAGCTGTTCACGCGCCAGCTCACGGACAAGGAGAACGAGGCCGTCGCCAACCCGGCGCGGTTCGCCGGCGAAAAGGGCGCCCGCGCCTTGGCCGGGCGGGATTACCAGGAGCGCATGGCCGCCATCTTCGCCGAGTGCCGGCGCGTGTTGAAGCCGAACGGCATCATGACGCTGATGTTCACGCACAAGGCCACCGGCGCGTGGGACGCGCTCACCAAGGGGCTGATGGAGGCGGGCTTCGTCATCACCGCGTCTTGGCCCATCAACACCGAGGCGGGCGGCAGCCTGCACATCCGCAACAAGGCGGCGGCCAACAGCACCGTGTTCCTCGCCTGCCGGCCGCGCCCCCGCGAGGCCGAAGTGCGCGATGCGCCCGCCGTCTATTGGGAGGACGTGGAACCCCGCGTCGCCGAAGCCGTCCGCACGCGGGTGGCGGAGTTCCAACAGGCGGGCATTTCCGGCGTGGACTTGTACCTCGCGTGTTTCGGGCCGGCGCTCGAGGAGTTCTCCCGCAACTGGCCGCTCAGCCGCGGCACGCCGCGGGAGCGCCCGCCGGCGAAGATGATGCGCCAACTGGCGATGCTGGAAGACGAGTGGGATCCCTACGCCGCCACGCCCGAGGACGCGCTGGACGCCGCCCGCCGCGAAGTGAAGCGATGGCGTCTGGAGCAGCTCACGCACAAGAAGGCGGAAGGGGATTTGGACGCCGTCACCGCCTTCTTCGTGCTGGCGTGGGATGCGTTCCGCGCGCCGGTGTTCGCCTACGACGAAGCCCTGCGCCTGGCCCGCGCCGTGGGTGTGGACATGGACGCGCAAATCACCAAGCGGCTAGGCGAGAAGCGCGGCAGCGACTTCCGGTTGTGGGACAGCGTCACGCGGGCGGCGCGGGGCGGCCTCGGCCCGGCCGACGGCGGCCGCGGCATGATCGACGCGCTGCACCACGCGGCCAACGTCTCCCGCACCCGCTCGCTGGCGGCGGCGCGGGATCTGCTGGCGGAGACCGGCATGGACAGGGACGCCCGGCTGTTCCGCGCCTTCGAGGCGGTGCTGGAGGTGCTGCCGGTGTCGCGCCGCTTCACCGGCGTGGATCTGCAGAGCGAAGCGGCCGCGTCCAGCAACGACTTCGAGGCGCTTTACAACCTCTCGCGGCTGGCGTACCAGGATGAAGTCGAGCCGCCGAGGCAGTTGGACATTTGGCTGGGCGAAGCGGCCGCCGATTAGCAGGAACTCTCTCGAAGCCTTGGAGCCGTTTGTGTAGTTGCTGGCCCCCACATTCCACGGCACCAACCGAGGAAGCGTATTTGGCTTTGGCAGCCAATGGCGGTAGGTTGCGCGGTATGAAGGTGCGTCCCTTTTGGTTCTTCCTTGCCCTTGCAGCCGTTCTATTTGGGTGCGGTGACAACGTGCCCGATCGGGCGGAGTACGCGCTGGTGTTCGAGGAGAACTTCGATGGCACGGGGCTCGATGCGGCGAAGTGGACCGTCGCTGTGGGCGAAGGGCAGCGTGCGGATGCCGTGGGCGTGCGCGGGGGCGCGTTGCTGCTCAGGCCTTCGGCAACCGGCGGCAGCTCGGCCGCGGCGGTTCACAGCGCCGGCAAGTTCGCGTTTCGGTATGGGCGGGTGGAAGTGGGGGCGCGTATTCCGCTCGGCGCTGATTCGACCGCCTATGTGCGTCTGGTGCCGGCGGAAGACGTCTACGGCCCGCGGCCGCTTTCGGGCGAAATCGGGCTTGTGGAGAGCTTCGTGGATGCGGGCGGCCAAGGCGCTGTGCGCGGCATCACGCGGTACGGCTTGGCAACGCCGCCAAGCCACGGTGCCGCGGCGGCCTATGAGGTCGCGGCGGCGGACGCCGCGCTGGTGGAGTACGCCGTGGAGTGGCAGCCGGGCGAGCTGCGCTTCTTCGTGGATGGCGACCATATGCAAACGCAAACCGCGCGCGAGTGGTTCACCTACTATTCGGCCGCCGCCGATGGTGTGTACGACCCGCTGGGGGTGTATCGCCGCGGCCGGTTCGGAGCGCCGTTTGATCAGCCGTTCCACATCGCGCTTGGCGTGGATGTGGAGGCGGGTGCCATGCCGCCGGGGCCGATGGAGGTGGACTATGTGCGGGTTTACGAATGTGCCGGCAACGTCAACCGCTGCGGCAGCCGCGACTCGGCGGTGAGCGCGTTGGCGGACAACGCCGGCGGGCCGCTGGCGAACGCGGACACGGGGACGCCGTTCCGCGAGGAACTGGAGCTGTACGCGGACGGCCCCGCAGCCGTGGCCGCGCCGGCCGCCGGCGGCAGTCAAACGCGCAGCGTTTTGGTTGCTGGTTTCGAGAAGGACGAGCGGGCGGCGGTGGTGAGCGAACCGGGCGCAACTCACCCCGACGACGCGGCGACCGTTTGGCGGGTGTCCGTGGCTGGCGGCGCGGCGGAGTTCCACCTGACCGCACGGAACGTGAGCGACGACCCGGCGCTCGCCACGGGTTTCGACTTCCGCGGCCACCGCAAGCCCGGCTTGGGCGGCGACCCGGTGGGCGAGATCGCCTTCGACATGCGCGTGCAGCGGCTGGGCGACGACGCCACGCTCAGCGCCGGATTCAGCAGCGGCTACCCCGGCGAGCCGCGCTTCGCCTTGCCGCGAGATGCGCTGGCCATCGGCGCGTGGAAGCCCTACTCGGTGAAGTTCGCCGACTTGCTGACGGAACCGCAAGACAGCTGCTGCGGCTTGGATCTCACCCGCGTGGTCAAGCCGTTCGCGCTGCGCGTGGAGGGCGACGCCGAGTTGCTGCTGGACAACATCCGCGCCACCAACGCCTGCAAGGTGGTGGACGCCTGCGGCGTGGACAGCGCCGACGTGGCGGATCCGCGCCGCGCCTGCGCCGCGCCGGGCACCACCTTGCGCTACGGCTTCTACGCCTTCTTCGCGCCGATAAGCCACAGCGCGGTGGCGGACCCGAACTCGCCGCAGTTCCGCGCCCACCGCGGCTACGAGGCGGATCTGCTCTCCGCCTTGGAAGCCCTCGACGGCGCCGAACTCTCGTTCCGCCGCGAGCCCATCGACTACTGGACCGGCATCTGGCTGCAATCCGCAACGCCGCGGTTCGACGTGGTGGGCGGCGGCATCACCATCTTGGAGAGCCGCACGCGCAACGCCGCCGGCGAGCGGGTGGTGCGCTTCACCGACGGCCACATCGCGTTCCGCCAATCCCTGCTGGTGCGCGCCGCGGACGCCGAGCGCTTCGCCACCCACGCCATGCTCACCAGCGCGGCGCGGGTGGGCGTGTTGGCGGACACCACCGGCGAAGCGCGGCTGTTGCAGCTCACCGAACTCGCGGACGCCGAAGGCGTTCTCGCCGCCGGCACCCGCATCGAAACGCCGAACGGCACGGTGACCGCCGACGGCACGGACGCCTACCGCATCACCTCCGCCGCCGTCACCGCCAACATGGCCGGGCGCACGCGCCTGCTGCCGCCGGACGACGCCAAGCCCACGGTGGTGTACCTCGGCTACGAGCGCGGCGAGAGCGAACTGCTCGACGCTCTGCGCGACGGCACGATCGACGCCGTGGCGCGCGGAGAAATCGGCAACAGCGACGCCGCGGCCGCATCGGACGGGCGCTTCGTGGTGACCGCGTTGGATCCGCAGTCCGAGTTCGGCGGCTTCACCGTGGCGGCGGACAACGCGGCGTTGCTGCAATGCCTGAACGACAAGATCCGCTGGCTGACGGACGGCGGCCGCATCGGCTACGCCCAGTGGCGGCAAGATTCCACCGTGTTCCAACAGCGAGCGGAACGCTGGCGTTGGTTCTGAAGCGCCACTCGCTAGCCGGGGCGCAGAAGGCGAAGTCGTCAGAGTGGTTGGAAACCACCCGTGTTGACGTGGCCCGGGGGAACATAACGGGGCCCGTCGGCATCCACATGCACGAGGGGCAGCGGGAAACCCACGGTGTCCACCAAGCAGCGGTCCACATCGTCCGCGGCAAAACGCATTTCCGGCCCGGCGTCGTGCCGCCGGTTGGCCATGCGGAACGCATCCATCACCTCCTCTGCGCCGTCAAGAATCGCGTCGCGTGCGGGGATAGTGCGGCGCACCAGCAGCAAGCCATGATCGATGCGCGCGTCCTGCGCCTGTCCCACATCCCGCACGGTGGCGTCGGGCGCCAACACGCTGCGAAGCCGCTTCCACTCGGCCGGCTTGTCGCCGCGCACCGGGAAAGACAGCGCCGTTTCGCCGGTTTCGGCGTTCAGCACCAGCAAGTTCCAACCGAACAGACCCAGCCACGCCCCGTCGTCGGAGAGGAACATATGCACGGTGGCGGGGGCAACGGCGAGGTGGCGCCACCATGCCTCCACCATGCGCTCGTCGCCTTTGGCATCCCAATGAAACACGCGCTTGCCCACGCCGTGCTCGTGCTGCCACTGCTGCAGCGTGTACACATGCGAGTCGGATTCCAGCAGCAGGGACTGCAGGTCGCCCAAGCGCACCATGCGCGTTTTGCCTTGCGTCGTGCGGACATAGTGCGCGTTCTCGCTGCTGTCATCCGGCGCGCGCGGCGTGAAGACGATCTGGTTTTCCGTGCGTGCGTATGCTCCCTTGTGCGACAACCCCTCGCCGGTATCGCGCAGCCAACGCGCCGAGAACGTGCGCCGGCTGCCGGTGGCGATGTCGTGTTGCGCAACCTCGCGTGTTCCCTCGGCGTTCCGCGGCACCACGAACCACTCGGCACCGTCGACCGAGAGGCCGAAATCCGCCACGCTGTGTTCGTCCGCCACCACTTCGCCATCCAACAACACTTTGAGGCGGGCATGATCGCCACCGCCGAAAGCCACCGCCAACGCGCCGTCCGCGCGCCGGCCGAGCAACGCGCGCTCGGCCGGGAACGGCAATTCGCCGGCGAACACGGGCCCCGACCGGTCCAGCGCCACGAAACGCGTACTCGCGTCGGCCGTCACCATCGCGATGGCGGCATCCCGCGCCGCGCCAGCGCCGCGGTGGAGCTGGCAACGGCTATCGCCTAGCAGGGAATCGGTGTCCACTGCCGCGTCAGCGGGGGTCGCAGCCGACGGTCGCATTGGTTTGGCCTTGGTATCTTGCGTCGGCGCAACCGTGGGCCAAAGCCAGAACGCACACGCAACGCCGACGACCACCAAGGCGACCAAACACACGCTCTTTAGAAGGTCGGGACGCCTCATGTTGCTTCAATGCCGCACGCGAGCCCTAGATCGCGGCGGCAACCAGTTGCGCGGCGTCGCTCCGCGCCTGTTCCACTTCCTCCGCGGTCAAGAGCGCCGGGGCGTCCGCATCGGCCAAGTGCCGCAGCAAGCCCAAATCCACCTCCGCGCCGGTTGCACGGGCAAGGGTTTCCACAGCCAGAGCGTACTTCAACGCCACCGCCTCAGCGCGCTTGCGGTGCGGCAGCGAACGGCGCGGCCGAGTCAATTCGCGCTCATCATACGGTCGACCCAAAGCCGCGTAGAGCTCCCGCATGGCCTGCAAGTTGGCGCACTTCACCTTGGCGCACTGGCTGAAGTGGTATCGGTAGGTGTAATGAAAGGCACGGTCTACGGCCTGCAACGTGCAGTCGCCGCAGTCCATGCCCGCTAGCCTGAGCAAACGGATACGATCTTGATGTTGTTCCTTGGCGACGCTCCAGCCCGCCTCGGAGTCTTCTTTCCGCCACGCGTCCTTGACAGCCCGCAAGTCCAAACTGGCGAGTTGCAGATAGCCTTGCACTGCGTCGAGCTCGGTCAACCTCGCCGCGTGCTTGGCGCTGCCCAGATGGTGCGCCAAGGCGAACGCGTCGCCAAGCCGCGCCGCCCGGCTCAGCATCCCGTCCCACCGTTCGCCGCCCATCCAGTACAACAGCGGCTCGGACACCCGGCACCGCGCCCGCTTCCACGCCGTGCGGTAGTAGAGATCGTCGAGTCGCCGCTTGCCGGCGGCCCATGCCTCTTGATGGGCCCGCTCGGCCCACCGATCGAGAGCGCGTTCGCGGCCGGCCGCGTCCATGTTGGTTTGGAAGGAGTCCCTATCCACGCGATCCCAAAAAGTCAGATCCAAGGCGCGAAGGTCGAAACCCTTGGGGGAGAGCGAAAAGTGCGGGTCGACGCCCCGCACCCCGCCCAAGGAGCACACCTGCCGCAACACGTCCAACGCCGCCATCGCCCGCGCCATGCACCGCTCGCCGAGCTCCGGCCGTATCTCTCCGTCCGGCACATGGCAGGCTTCGTCCGCCAAGACGGCGTCCACCGCCTCGATCCTCGCTCCTATGCCTTGAAACACATCGCTCCACACCAGCGGCGGCGAGACGGGCAGGATTGTGCGCGACGCCGGCAGCGGCAGAAAGTGCGCATCGAGTGCGTCCATGCACGCCGGTGTTGGTGCGCGGTGTTGATCCTCGTCAAGCGTGGCGCACACCAGCGGCAACTCGGGAGGGGCTGCGGCCTCATCCGGTTTGGGCGTTCGGTTCGCTTTTCCCGGCGCTTCCGCGTTGCTCGCCACCACGATGGTGGCGGTGGCGTCTTGTCCCCACCACAACAAGACACCGACCGTCAGCAGTCCCCCAGCGGCAAGAAGGCAGAGGACAATGCCGATACCCCGGCCCCCGATCCGCGCCCGCCTCAGCATGTTTGGGAACCCGCACACTTTCCAAGCTCTCCGGCGGAGGATGCTTGATCAAAACGGTTGTCCTGTCTACGCGCCAAACCAGCCGACACCAGCCATCCTGTTACAGTGCCCGAAACAAAGACGAAACTGGATGCCATGTCAGCAGCGCCGACCGAACTCACGGACGAGCTCAAGGACGCAATCCAAACCGGCTATCGCGCTTGGCTGGGCAAGCGGGGGTTTCGTCCGCGCCGCGGCCAGCGGCAGATGATCGCGGACATCGCCCGGGCGCTCACCCGCGAATCCGAACGCGTGTGCGTGGTGGAGGCGGGCACCGGCACCGGCAAGACCGCGGCCTACTGCCTCGCGGCTATTCCCATCGCGCTGGCCGCCGGCAAGCGCGTGGTGATCGCCACGGCTACGGTTGCCTTGCAGGAGCAGGTGGTGCTGCGCGACTTGCCGGACTTGCAGAAGAACGCCGGCTTGGCCTTCGATTTCGCCTTGGCGAAGGGGCGCGGCCGCTACCTCTGCGTGGCCCGGCTGGAGGATCGCATCTCCTTCGACCACGCCCGCGAGGCGCCGCTGTTCGAGCCGCCGAAGCGCGGCGATCTGGCCACCTATCGGCGCTTGCGCTCCGCCTTCGCCAGCGGCAAGTGGGACGGCGACCGCGACAGTTGGCGGGAGGGCGTGGAGAACCGCTTGTGGGTGCCCATCACCAACGACAGCGCCGGCTGCTCCGCGGGACGCTGCCGCCATTACCACAACTGCGCCTTCTTCAACGCCCGCCACCAAGTGGCGGACGCGGATGTGGTGGTGGCCAACCACGACCTGCTGCTGGCGGACTTGGCGTTGGGCGGCGGCGTGGTGCTGCCGCCGCCGCAGGACACCATCTTCGTGCTGGACGAAGCCCACCATCTGCCGGAGAAGACCCGCGATCACTTCACCGCCCGCGTGCGCCTGCGCTCCTCCTTGGATTGGCTGGAGCAGGTGGCAGACAACTTGGAGACGATGGCGCGGCGCTTCAACCGCCCAAAGGAAGTGCAGCGCGCCGCGGAACGCCTCGCCAAAGACGCCGGCGAGATGCGCACGCTGCTGGGCGATGTGGAAGCGCTGGTACGCCAGTTGCTTTTCGAAGGCGGCGAAGGCGGCCCAAGCCGGGGGCGCGCACAAGCGAAAGGCGGGCGCGGGGGCCGCTCGGCGCAGGAAACCGCACGCACACACCGCTTCCCGCTGGGCGAAGTGCCGAGCGAGCTCGCTGAGCTGGCCGGGCCGCTGGGCGACGCCTTCGCCTCTTGTGGCGATGTGCTGGAAGGCTTGCGGCAGGCGTTGGAGCAAGTGCTGGCCGGCGATCTGGCGTGGAACAACGCCGCGTTCGCCGAGGCTTGGCTGCCGGTGCTGGCGAACTTGGCCGGCCGCGCCGCCGGCGGCCGGGCGCTGTTTCGGGACTACGCCGACGGCAAGACGCAAGCGGCGCGCTGGGCCACGCGGTTCACGTTCGACTCTGGTGAGGACATCGAACTCACCACCGCGCCGTTGGATCCGGGCGGCATCTTGCAGGGAACGCTGTGGGAAAGCTGCCACGCAGCGGTCGCCACCTCCGCCACGCTGTGCGCGGTGGGCACCTTCGACAACTTTCTGGAGAAATCCGGCATCGGGCCCGGAGCCGCGCTGACGCGCATCCCCAGCCCGTTCGACTTCCCGAACATCGCCACGTTCTCGGTGCCGCCGATGCGCTCGGATCCTCGCGACGCCGACGTACACACCGACGAGGTGGCGGCGTTGCTGCCGGATCTGTTGGCGCTTGAAACCAGCGCGCTGGTGCTGTTCACGTCGTGGCGGCAGTTCCGCTTGGTGACGGAAGCGCTGCCCGAGGACGTGCGCGAACGCTGCCTGTTGCAGGATGCGGCGGCCAAACGCCAACTGCTGGCGGATCACCGCGCCGCCGTGGACGCCGGCGACCCAAGCTATCTGTTCGGCCTCGCCAGCTTCGCCGAGGGGCTCGATCTGCCGGGCGACTACTGCCGCCACGTGATCCTCGCCAAACTGCCGTTCGCCGTGCCGGACAATCCGGTGGACGAGGCGCTGTCCGAGTGGCTCGAAGCCCAGGGGCGCAACCCGTTCTTCGACCTCACCGTGCCGGAAACCTCCCTACGGCTGGTGCAGGCGTGCGGACGCCTGATTCGCCACGAGAGCGATCGTGGCCGCATCACCTTGCTCGACCGCCGCATCGCCACCCACCGCTACGGCGAGAGCCTGCTGGCGGCTTTGCCGCCGTATCGGATGGAGCTCGGTCGAAATTGAAGATGCGCCTAGCGGAGTTGGCGGAAATCAAACCCAGCGTGGCGGTGCGGGCTTGCTACGCGAGTTTGGACGCCGCCGCGCCGGACGACTATCGCCAGTTGGCGGCATTGTTGGTGGACGATTGGCGGCGCAAAGGCATCGCCAGCGTCGGCATCGGCGGCGGCCAAGGCGCGGGAAAATCCACCTTGTGCCGCCTGATCGAAGCGGCGGGCAAGGCCCTCGGCACCCGCGTGGTTGTGCTCGGCCTTGACGACTTCTACCTCACGAAAGCCGAGCGGCAAGAACTAGCCCGCACCACACACCCCTTGCTCGCCACGCGCGGGCCGCCCGGCACCCACGCCATCGCGGATTTGCGCCGCGCCCTGGCCGCTTTGCGCAAGCCGGGCGAAGTGCGCGTGCCGCGTTTCGACAAGGGCGCGGACGACGGGGCGGCTTTCGCCACCCTGCACGGGCCGGCGGATGTGGTGGTTGTGGAGGGCTGGTGCGTGGGAGCGCCGCCGGCCGAAACCGCGGGCGCCGCTCCCATCAACGCGCTGGAACGGGAACACGATGGCGACGGGCGTTGGCGGCGTTACATCGAGCAAGCGCTGCGCGACGAGTACGCCCAGCTGAACGCCGAGTTGGACGCCGTGGTCTTCCTGCAAGTGCCCGGCTTGCCGGCCGTGCGCCGCTGGCGGCTGCAGCAAGAAGCCGAACGCCCGCCCGCGCAACGCATGACAAAGAGCGAGGTGTTCCGCTTCGTGGAGCACTACGAGCGGGTGACGCGGAGAATGTTGACGACCCTGCCGAACACCGCGGACGTGGTGGTGGAACTGGACGAGGCGCACCGCGTGGCGGGTTTGCGTTTCGCCGAGCGGGGATGAGAAGCTCGCTTGTGTCAGTCGGGGCCGTTGCCGGCCGGCACGATAGCGCCAGCGTGTTGCACCACCTGTGCGGCCACCGCGTTGCCCCGCTCCGCCGCCGCACCCGGCGAACCACCCGGATGCGCCCGGCCAGATAGCCGGCGTTGAACGAGTCGCCGGCGGTGGTGTCCACGACGCTGGACACCGGCTGGGCGGGCACCTCCATCCACGTCGATGAGATACAGCCCGGTCGCCGCGCCTTCCTCGCGCCGCACGAGTTCGCAGCCAACCCCTTCCTTGCGCCACTCGGCCAGCATCCAATCGCTCAGCGGATCGTCGCCGAGCGCGGTGACGTAGTCGACGCGAACGCCTTGCCGGGCCAAATAGACGGCGAAGTTCAACGTGTCGCCACCGAACCCAACCGTTGCGCCGAGCGCCGCCCCGCCGCGGCCGGCGGCGCCGGCTTGCAGCCGAACCTCCGCCATGCACTCGCCGATGGCGGCGACCCGCGCCGTCGCGGTCACGGCGTTAGCGGAATCTCGACACTCCAAGCGGCGGGCGCAGGCGACTCATCAGGGCGGTCGCGACCATCGGCCGCCTCGCCTTCGCCGACGAACTGGCCGGTTCGGACGCGGTCGACCGCGTACTCCGGCAACCGCAGTTCCGCATGGCATCTGCCTTGCCACAACGCGCCCCGTTCCAGGAACGTGAAATCCAGGTTGTCGAATCCGAACTCGCGCCGCTCCGCCGTCAAGTCCTCCAACTGCTTGGGGTGTATGTGCAACAAAAACCGCAGCGCGATGTCTTCCGCCTCGCAAGGCTCCTTCGCGTACACCAACCAGCCGTCTCCCAAATACAGATCGAAGATTCCGTCGGTCAATTGCGTCATGCCCTCGTAGCGTGCGGCCAAGCGCTCCTCCAGCGTGCGGTCAAGCGCGACCGGCGGGCGCAGCATGGTCTCGCCGCGGATCGCCTTGATGCCGCCGTAGGCGCGGTACCGCAACGGGTGCCCGCGGAACTCGACGGTCTCGATGCGGAACACGGCGTCCCCGCTGGCGTCGGCCTCCACAACGACGAGCGGTGTGTAGGCGCGTTCCCGAACACCGAAGTTGACCAAGGTGTTGCCGTTGTTCAACCGATAGGCGCTGCTCACGAATGGCGCGTAGATGTCCGGGTCCGGTCGGTACTCCCACACCTTGACGGCCGTGCCCGCGGCGTCGTCCAAGCGCAGCTCCAACGCCCGCGAGTATTTGCTGCCCTCGGCGTCCGGGCGTTCGTTGCCGTTGTCGAACAGGAGGATGTTGCCGTTGGCTAGCTGCGACGCCGTGTGCTGTCGGTAAAACCGGTCGGCCGTGTTGGGGAACCCGTAGTCGCTGTCCGGCCCGAAGAGCTGCCATTCGATCTTGTAGTCCGGAGACAGGGAAACGACTTGGTTGCGATTGCGCAGGGAAAGGACGATGTTTCCCGTCGGACCCAAGCTCACCGAGTTTATGTGCGTCCAACGGGTGATGTCGTCCGCGACGATAGCGCGCCGGTGCTGCTCCGGGTCTAGGATGTCCCACGCCTCCTTGGCGTTCCACATCTCCTCGACGCGGTTGGTCGCCGGGTGCCAGATGCCGAGGATGTCATAACGGAACGTGGTGCGTGGGCCGCCGCTGGCGGACTCGTCGTGGAGGAGATCTCGCCCGATCGGAAAGAGAATGCGGCCGTCGTCGAGCAGGACCAAGTCATGGTGCGCGTCGCCGACATCGCCTGACAGATCAGTCACCTCGCCAAGCGGCGTGAGATGGCGTAGACGATGGCTTTCCCTGGGAATGAAAACGAAGTTGTCCTGCCCCGGCAGCCGAGCAATGGGGCGCTGCGCGCGTGCTACGGACGCATACCACACCACCGCACCCACTTCGTCCCAGAAAATAAAGTGGGTATGGGTAAGATCAGCCGCATTATGGTGGCTGTAGTCGGTCAAGATGAGATGCTGCGAACTTCTGCCCGTCGCCATCGCGAAGATCGAGGCAACCGGATCGGGGAGCGCACCGGTGGTGAAGCTGCCACCCGGCCCGCGGGAAGCGCCCAACAGGTCCGGGCTGTCCACCGTGAAGATTGTGTAGTCGTAGGTGGTTTCCGGGCGCAGCCGGACGATCGGGATCGTGTGCTGCTCGGCTGGCGGCTCGAGTGCCGTTCGATAGCGGCCGGCCAGCTGGTTGTCGTACTCCACGAACACGTGCGCCGGGCGCGACAGCGAAACCCGCACCTCGGCGATGAGCGGGTTCGCTTCGCTCCCCGCCACGCTGTGCTGCACGACCTGCGCCGGGTCGGGCTCGTTGGGGCCGCACGCCGCGGCGAACACCAAGCCCACCGCGGCGCACAAGACGCAAAGCAGGCGAAAGGCCAGAGGCACATTGCCACGCGCCGGCAGGCTCCCCCGCGGTTCGCGCCGCGCCAAATGGCGACCATTGCCATTCGGGGGGGAAGGAAGGCGAGGTGGGTATTTCGAGTCTCTGTGAGCCACTCGACAGATTCTACCCTAACACGCGTATGGTGGATCGACATCGGGAGGCCGCCGGCGCAACGCATGACAAAGAGCGAGGTGTTCCGCTTCGTGGAGCACTACGAACGGGTGACGCGGCGAATGTTGGCGACCCTGCCGAACACCGCGGACGTGGTGGGGGAACTGGACGACGCGCACCGGGTGGCGGGTTTGCGTTTCGCCGGGCGGGGATGAGAAGCCCGCTTGTATCAGTCCGGGCCGTTGCCGGCCGGCACGATGGCGCCAGCGTGTTGCACCACCTGCGCGGCCACCGCGTTGCCCCGCTCCGCCGCGGCACCTGGCGAACCACCCCGGATGCGCCCGGCAAGATAGCCGGCGTTGAACGAGTCGCCGGCGGCGGTGGTGTCCACGACGTTGGCCACTGGCTGAGCCGGCACCTCGAGCCGCGTGGATCCGGTGGCCACCGTGCAACCCCCGGCGCCTTTCTTCAAGACGATCTCGCCAACGCCCCACGCCCGAAGGCGATCCACCGCGGCGTTCCTTCCCGCGTCGCCGAACACCCGCTGCTCGTCGCCCAACGTGGACAGCGCGAGGTCGGTGATGCCGTACATGCGTTCGTATGCCGCCCTCGTCTCGGCGACGTTGGCCCACAACCGCGGGCGATAGTTGCCATCGAAAGCGATCTTGCCGCCGGCTTCCCGATAGGCGTTCGCGCAATCCAATAGACGGGCGCGGGCTTCCGGCGCGTAGATGGCGAGCGTGATGCCGCTCAAGTAGAGCCACTGGCAGTCGGCGACCTGCGCAAACAACAGCCGAGCGCGCTCCGCGTCGTCCAACAGCCGGCTGGCCGGCGACCGTGCCCGCCAATAGTGAAAGGAACTCTCGCCGGCGGCATCCACGTCGATGAGATACAGCCCGGTCGCCGCGCCTTCCTCGCGCCGCACGAGTTCGCAGCCAACCCCTTCCTTGCGCCACTCGGCCAGCATCCAATCGCTCAGCGGATCGTCGCCGAGCGCGGTGACGTAGTCGACGCGAACGCCTTGCCGGGCCAAATAGACGGCGAAGTTCAACGTGTCGCCACCGAACCCAACCGTTGCGCCGAGCGCCGCCCCGCCGCGGCCGGCGGCGCCGGCTTGCAGCCGAACCTCCGCCATGCACTCGCCGATGGCGGCGACCCGCGCCGTCGCGGTCACGGCGTTAGCGGAATCTCGACACTCCAAGCGGCGGGCGCAGGCGACTCATCAGGGCGGTCGCGACCATCGGCCGCCTCGCCTTCGCCGACGAACTGGCCGGTTCGGACGCGGTCGACCGCGTACTCCGGCAACCGCAGTTCCGCATGGCATCTGCCTTGCCACAACGCGCCCCGTTCCAGGAACGTGAAATCCAGGTTGTCGAATCCGAACTCGCGCCGCTCCGCCGTCAAGTCCTCCAACTGCTTGGGGTGTATGTGCAACAAAAACCGCAGCGCGATGTCTTCCGCCTCGCAAGGCTCCTTCGCGTACACCAACCAGCCGTCTCCCAAATACAGATCGAAGATTCCGTCGGTCAATTGCGTCATGCCCTCGTAGCGTGCGGCCAAGCGCTCCTCCAGCGTGCGGTCAAGCGCGACCGGCGGGCGCAGCATGGTCTCGCCGCGGATCGCCTTGATGCCGCCGTAGGCGCGGTACCGCGACGGGTGCCCGCGGAACTCGACGGTCTCGATGCGGAACACGGCGTCCCCGCTGGCGTCGGCCTCCACAACGACGAGCGGTGTGTAGGCGCGTTCCCGAACACCGAAGTTGACCAAGGTGTTGCCGTTGTTCAACCGATAGGCGCTGCTCACGAATGGCGCGTAGATGTCCGGGTCCGGTCGGTACTCCCACACCTTGACGGCCGTGCCCGCGGCGTCGTCCAAGCGCAGCTCCAACGCCCGCGAGTATTCGCCGCCCTCGGCGTCCGGGCGTTCGTTGCCGTTGTCGAACAGGAGGATGTTGCCGTTGGCTAGCTGCGACGCCGTGTGCTGTCGGTAAAACCGGTCGGCCGTGTTGGGGAACTCGTAGTCGCTGTCCGGCCCGAAGAGCTGCCATTCGATCTTGTAGTCCGGGGACAGGGAAACGACCTGGTTGCGATGGCGCAGGGAAAGGACGATGTTTCCCGTCGGACCCAAGCTCACCGAATTTAGGTGGGTCCAACGGGTGATGCCGTCTGCGACGATAGCCTTCCGGTGCTGCTCCGGGTCTAGGATGTCCCACGCCTTCGTGGCGTTCCACACATCCTCGACGCGGGCCGTCGCCGGATCGTAGATACCGAGGACGTCGTAACGGAACGTGGTGCGTGGGCCGTCGCTGGCGGACTCGTCGTGGAGGAGATCTCGCCAGATGGGAAAGAGAATCCGGCCGTCGTCGAGCACAACCAAGTCATGGTGCGCGTCGCCGACATTGCCGGACAGATCGATCACCTCGCCAAGAGGCGTGAACTGGCTCAGACGAAATCCTTCTCGAGGTGCGAAAACAAAGTTCCCTTGCTCTGGCAGCCGAGCAACAGGGCCGGGACGTTCCACGGGCACATACCACACCAAGGCACCTACTTCGTCCCAAAAAGAGAAGTGGGCAGAGCTATCCTCAAAAGAGAAGTGGGCCGTGCTGTCCTCCATCAGCCAATAGTCGCTCAGGATGAGATGCTGCGAACTTCTGCCCGTGGCCAGCGCGAAGATCGAGGCAAGCGGATCGGGGAGCGCACCGGTGGTGAAGCTGCCACCCGGCCCGCGGGAAGCGCCCAACAGGTCCGGGCTGTCCACCGTGAAGATTGTGTAGTCGTAGGTGGTTTCCGGGCGCAGCCGGACGATCGGGATCGTGTGCTGCTCGGCTGGCGGCTCGAGTGCCGTTCGATAGCGGCCGGCCAGCTGGTTGTCGTACTCCACGAACACATGCGCCGGGCGCGACAGCGAAACCCGCACCTCGGCGATGAGCGGGTTCGCTTCGCTCCGCGCCACGCTGTGCTGCACGACCTGCGCCGGGTCGGGCTCGTTGGGGCCGCACGCCGCGGCGAACACCAAGCCCACCGCGGCGCACAAGACGCAAAGCAGGCGAAAGGCCAGAGGACGCGCCGGCAGGCTCCCCTGCGGTTCGCCCCGCGCCAAATGGCGACCATTGCCATTCGAGGGGGAAGGAAGGCGAGGTGCGTGTTTCGAGTCTCTGTCAGTCACTCGACAGATTGTACCCCAACACGCGCTTAACATGCGAGATTGTTGTAGGAGGGGGGGGGGGGGGTAAAAGGGCTAACGGGCTACAGCAAACGACACAACGTGTGCATGGGTGTGGGACATTTGGTGGCAAAAGCGTCGATTCCAGCCCCATCGAAGCTATGGCTGCGACGGCCCCTAGGAGCGCGGGCGTCTCGCCCGCACAAGGTGTACACCGTGAACGAAAGTGCGGGCGAGACGCCCGCGCCCCCAGGACGTGCCGACCAGATGCCACCAAATGTCGCACTCGCGCGCACGCCGGCATTGCGTTTGCTATGCTTGGCGCGTGGCTTCCCCACCGCCCCCGTTGGCCGAGCGCGACGAAACCTACGCCGCTTTGGATCTCGGCTCCAACAGCTTCCATCTGCTCGTCGCGCACTACCACGAGTCGCCTGCGGGCCGCGCCGCCGGCGCCAGCGAAGGCGGGCGCTTGCAGGTGGTGGATCGGCACCGGGAGACGGTTCGGCTCGCCGAAGGCTTGGACGGAAACAACACGATCACCGCGGCGGCCAGTGCGCGGGCGCTTGCCTGCTTGCAGCGGCTGGGGCAGCGCATCCGCCACCTGCCGGACACGCATGTGCGCGTGGTCGGCACCAACACCTTGCGCAAGGCGCGCAACAGCGGGGCGTTCATCGCCGACGCCCAGCGGACGCTTGGCCACCGCGTGGAGGTCGTGAGCGGGCGCGAGGAAGCGCGTCTCATCTACTTGGGGGTGTCGCATTCCCTGGAGGCGCTGGGCGAGGGCGAGTCGCAACTGGTGGTGGACATCGGCGGCGGCAGCACGGAACTGATTCTCGGCGAGCAATTTCAGCCGCGGGTGATGGAGAGCCTGCACATGGGTTGCGTCTCCACCTCGGCGACGTACTTCCCGGATGGCCGCATCACCCCAGAGGGCTTTCAAGACGCCGAAAACGCGGCGCGGCTGGAGCTGGAGGCGGTGGAGCGGATTTACCGCGTCCGCGGCTGGGACGCGGCCATCGGTGCCTCCGGCACGCTCATTGCCGTTCACGACGCCATCGCCGAACACACCGGCCGCGCCGGCATTACGCCCGCCGGGGTGCTGGCGCTCAAACGCCACTTGGTGGATGTGGGCGACGCCGGCGCGGTGAGCCTGGCGGCGGTGGACGCCGAACGCGCGCCGGTGTTTCCCGGCGGCCTCGCCATCGTTTCCGCGCTGTTGGACGCGCTGGGCATCGAGCGGATGACGGTGTCGAGCGGCGCGTTGCGCGAAGGATTGCTGCACGATCTGCTCGGCCGCGTCCACGCCGAGGACATCCGCGACACCACCGTGGCGGACCTCATGCGCCGCTACCATGTGGACGCGAAACACGCCGCGCGCGTGGCCGCCACGGCGGCGGCGATGTTCGCGCAAGTGTCGTGGCCCGCGCTCGACGGCCCGCTTGTGGCGCACGAAGCCGCGGGATTGGGCGAGGCGTTGCCGGCGCACGCCGCCGAGCGCCTCTTGCGCTGGGCGGCCATGCTGCACGAAATCGGCCTCGACATCTCGCACAGCCAGTACCACAAGCACGGCGGCTACTTGCTGGACAACATGGATCTGCCGGGCTTCTCGCGTTCCGAACAACACGACCTGGCGGCGCTGGTGCGTACCCACCGGCGCAAGTTCCCGATCGCCGAGCTCGCGGCTTCGCCGGGTTTGACGGCGCTCGCGGTGTTGCTGCGTTTGGCCGTGGTGTTGCATCGCAGCCGCGACGCGACGCCGTTGCCGGCGTTCTCGTTGAAGGCGGCGCGTGGCGAGGTGGCGCTGGTGTTTCCCGGCAAGTGGCTGGCCGCGCACCCGCTCACGAACTTGGATTTGCAGCAGGAAGCCGCGTATCTGGCGGTGTTGCCGCTGAAACTGCGCGTGGCGATGCGTTGAGGTTCCGGCGAAGCGTTCGCGCCTACCGCGCTACGACGGATGTACGACGGATCTTTGGTGACGGGTGCTGGGAGCGCGGGCGTCTCGCCCGCATGCAGGCGGAACGCCTGCGTTTCCCGGCTTGGCGCCGACACCCTCACCAAAGATCCGTCGTACACCCCGCTACGACAAGCGGCGTATCTCTCAACCCGTTAGCTGTTCCAGCAACCACTCCTGCGCCGCGGTGCGTTTGCCGCGCGGGCTCGGGCGAACGCGCTTGTAGCTGCCATCGGCTTGCAATTGCCACGCTTGCACGTTGTCGCGCAGGTAGGGTTCCAAGCCATGTTTCACCACCGCCCGGCGCGTCTTCGCGTCGTCGATGGGAAAGCACGTCTCCACGCGGGAGAAGAAGTTGCGGCCCATCCAATCGGCGCTGGAAAGGTACACCCTGGGCTCACCGCCGTTGGCAAAGCAGAAGACGCGCGCGTGCTCCAGGAACCGGCCGACGATGGAACGCACGCTGATGTTGTCCGAGACGCCGGCGATGCCCGGGCGCAGCGAGCAGATGCCGCGCACCACTAGCTGCACGCGCACGCCGGCTTGCGAGGCGCGATAGAGCGCGTCGATCACATCCGTCTCGATGAGCTGGTTCATCTTCGCCACCACTCCCGCCTTGCGCCCGGCTTCGGCGTGGGCGATCTCCGCGTTGATGTGGTCGAGGATGCCTTGGTGCAGCGTGAAGGGCGACTGCAGCATCTTGTTCAGCTTGCCGGCGCGCCCCATCGTGGTGAGCTGCTGGAACACGCTTTGCACATCCGCGGTGATCTCGCGGTCGGCGGTGAGCAAGCCGAAATCCGTGTACTGGCGCGCCGTGCGGGCGTGGTAGTTGCCGGTGCCGAGATGCGCGTAGCGGCGCAGTTCGCCATCTTCGCGGCGAATCACCAAGGTCATCTTGGCGTGCGTCTTGTAGCCGACGATGCCGTACACCACCTGGGCGCCGGCCTCCTGCAACTGCGTCGCCAGCTCGATGTTGGCGGCTTCGTCGAAACGCGCCCGCAACTCCACCACCACCAGCACCTCCTTGCCGGCGAGCGCCGCATCGAGCAGCACTTTCACCACGGAGGAGTCCACGCCGGTGCGGTAGAGCGTTTGGCGAATGGACAGCACGTTGGCGTCCGCCGCCGCGGCGCGCAGAAAGTCCAGCACCGGGGCGAACGAGTGGAACGGATGGTGCAGCAGCACATCGTCGGCGCGGATGGCGGCGAACACGTCCGGCGCACTTTGCATGGCGCGGGGGACGCGCGCCGTGAAACCCGGGTATTTCAGGTCCGGGCGATCCACCAAGTCGGGAATCTGATTGATGCGCATCAGGTTCACCGGCCCGTTGCACAGATACACGTCCTCCTCGCGCAGCGAGAACTGGTCGGCGAGAAACCGGCCCACTTCGCGCGGGCAATCGTCCGCCAGCTCCAGCCGCACGGCGTCGCCGAAGCGGCGCGACGACAGCTCGCCTTCCAACGCCTGCAGCAAGTCCTCAACGGCTTCCTCGTCCACGAACAGATCGCTGTTGCGGGTCACCCGGAACTGGTAGCAGCCCACCGCCTTCATGCCCGGAAACAACTCGTCCACATGGGCGTGGATGATGGAGGACAGGAACACGAAATGGTTCGGGCCTTCGGCGCGATCCTCCGGCAAACGCACCACCCGGGGCAGCGAACGCGGCGCCTGCACCACCGCCATGCCGCTGTTGCGGCCGAAGGCGTCTTTGCCCTTCAACGTGACGATGAAGGTGAGGTTCTTGTTGATGATGCGCGGAAAGGGATGCGCCGGGTCCAGGCCGATGGGCGTCAGTATCGGTTCCAGCTCCCGGTGGAAAAACTCGGCTAGCCATTCCTCTTGGCTGCCCTGGCTGCCCGCCCCGCGGCTCCACTGGCTGCGCTTGAGAAAGCGGATGCCTTCGGCCTCCAGCAGCGGAAACAGCACGTCGTTGAGCACGCGGTACTGCTCGTTCACCAGATCGTGCGCCAGCGTGGCGATGCGGCGCAGTTGCTCGCTGGGCGAGAGATTGTCCGGCCCGCGCGCGGTGGAACCGAGCGCCTCCTGCTGTTTGAGGCCGGCGACGCGTATTTCGAAGAACTCGTCCAGGTTCGAGCCGGCGATGCAGAGGAAACGCAGCCGTTCGAGCAGCGGCACGTCGTCGCTCTTGGCCTGCTCCAGCACCCGCCGGTTGAACTCCAAGAGCGACAGCTCGCGGTTGATGTAGAGGGACGGATCCCGCGTTTTGCGCCCGCTGGCCGCTTCCCGTTCCGCGGCGGGCGAGGCGGCAGCCGTTGCCGCGCTGGCGGCGTGTTTCGTCATCTGGGCACCCAAGTACAATGCCAATCGTGAACGCGGACAAGACTACCACCGAGCGCGACCAGTTGTTCGCCAAGGGGCGAGGCGCGGGGCCGGGGCGCGGGAAAGACTTGGTGGACTTCGTGTTCGACGACCGTGTGGCGCAAGTGTTCCCCGACATGATCCGCCGCTCGGTGCCGGGCTACGAGGTGGTGGCGCCGCTCACCGGCCTCATCGCCGCGCAACACCTGCCGGCCGGCGGGCGCTGCTACGACCTCGGCTGTTCGCTGGGTGCCGCCACCTACGCGGTGCTGCGCGCCGTCGCCGACATGCCGTGCGAGATCGTCGCGGTGGACAACTCGGCGGCCATGCTGCGCAAGGCGAAGGCGATCCATGCGAAGACCGGCGGCGACGAGCGTGTCCGCTGGGTGCAGGCGGATGTCCGCGACGTGCCGCTGGAGAACGCCGCGGTGGTGGTGCTGAACTACACGCTGCAATTCCTGCCGCGCCAAGATCGCCTGCCTCTGCTGCGGCGCATTCGCGCGGCGTTGGCGGATTCCGGCGTTCTGGTGCTGTCCGAGAAACTGGCCTCGGACGGCTACTTCCAAGATCTGCACCTGCGCTTCAAACGCGCCAACGGCTACAGCGATTTGGAAATCGCGCAGAAGCGCGACGCCTTGGAAAACGTCATGCGCATCGACTCCGAGGCCATCCACTTGGAACGGCTGCGCGACGCCGGCTTTGTCCGCGCCGCGACGTGGTTCCGCTGCCTCAACTGGGGCGCGTTCGCCGCCTGGCCCCAATAGCTTGTGGAAGAGCCCGCCGCGATTCGGGAACTGTTCACCGCTTGGCGCACACATTCGCCATTGGCGGGCCGGTGCGTGGAGTTGCTGCGAACGCACAAGCACGGCGATCTGCCACGTTGGCGGCGGGCGCTGGCGGCCTTGCCCAATCCGCCCGTACAACCAGACTCGGGTGAATTCGACTCGAAGGCTTGGCGAACGGCGTTCGGGCCGACGGTGATGGCGGGCGCGCCCAGCGCTCTGCCGCAGGCGGAACGCCACGCGCTGCGCAAGGCCCTGTTGGGGCTCCTGCCGTGGCGCAAAGGCCCGTTCGACCTACACGGCGTCCAAATCGACGCCGAGTGGCGATCGGACCGCAAGTGGGTGCGCCTCGCGCCGCACATCGACTTGGCCGGACGGCGGGTGTTGGACGTGGGCTGCGGCAACGGCTACTACGGTTGGCGCATGTTGGCCGCGGGCGCCGCCGGCGTCACCGGCATCGATCCGAATCCGCTGTTCGCGCTGCAACACGCGGCGGTTTGCCTGTTCCTGCCGGAAGCGGTTCGTTCGCGGAACGTGGTGTTGCCGCTGCGCTTGGAGGATCTCGCCTCGGCCGAAGAACGCTTTGACGCCGTTTTTTCGATGGGCGTGATCTACCACCGCCGCGATCCGGCGGGGCATGTGCAAGCGCTGGCGGCCCACGCCCGAGGCGACGCCCTCCTGGTGCTCGAATCTCTAGTCGTGGAGGGCGACCCGCTCCAGCTACGCCACCGCTACGCCGGCATGAACAACGTGTATCTGCTGCCCAACGTGCCGCTGTTGCTGGATTGGATTCGCGCCGCCGGCTTCTCGGATGCCGAGTTGGTGAACGTATCCACCACCACCCCCGACGAGCAACGCGCCACCGAATGGATGCCGTTCCACTCCCTCGCCGACACCCTCGACCCAACCGACGCCACCCGCACCGTGGAAGGCTACCCGGCACCCCGGCGCGCGGTTATCATCGCCCGCAAGTGACCGCGGCGACGCCGGTTGGGAGGCGCGATGGCCAGCTACTTCGTCTCGTGGACGTTCCGTTTCCGCGGCAAATCCGGCCGATTGCTGAAATTGGTGGCGTGCTTTCTCGACGAACCGAACAAGGGCCTGTCCCCCGCGCATTTGGGGCGCCAAGCCGGCATCCCGCTCTACGACGCCGCCCGGATGCTCGACCAAACGCCGGAGCTGTTCGTGAAGTTGCCCCGCCGCGGCGATGGCGTCACGCGCTATCGCCTCGCCTCCTCGGTGGTGGCGCGGGGCGAGGACGGCATCGCCGAGTTGGTGCGCCATCACGTTCGCATCGAGAACTGGATCTTCTACCTGCTGGCCGCTTCGGCCGCCCTCCTCGCGCTGGTGATTTTGCTGGCGCTCGTGCCGCACATCGCGTAGCCGCACGAGCGCGGAAGCAAGCCATGCCGGAGTGCCTGCCCGAGGAACTGGTGGCGTTGCGCGAGCGCGTGGACACGCTGGCGCAGGAACAGCTCGTGCCGCTGCGCGAGGACGAAATGCTCGCCGCCGCGAACCGTGCAGCGCGGGTGCGGGCGGCATCGAAAGCCGCCGGCGTGTTCGGCATGACGCAGCCCGCGGACCTTGGCGGCAGCGGCGCGGACGCGCTCGCCCTCGCGGTGGTGCGCGATACTTTGGCGGCGCGCAACGTAGTCCATCTAGCCGGCATCTTCGGCCCGGGCCCGGGCGTGCTTGGCGGCGTCGGGGAACCGCTGCGCACCACCTACCTCGCGCCGCTCTTGGCCGGCGAGAAACGCGCCGCGTTCGCGTTCACGGAGCCGGAAGACGCCGCGCATCCCACATCCGGGCGCATGGATGGCGACGCGTTGGTGGTGACCGGCGAGAAGTCCTACGTCACCGGCGGCGCGGACGCGGATTTCCTCAACACGCTGGTGCAGGTGGAAGGCCGCGGGCCGGCCATCGTGGTGATCGATCGCAACACGCCGGGCGTGGCGGTTTCGCGCACCTTCGGCTCAATGGACGGCACCCGCCACGCGCACATGACGTTCCGCGACGTGCGCGTGCCGGCGGCGCACATCGTCGGCCAGGCGGGCGAAGGCATGCCCCGCGCCCTGCGGCAGATCGGCGCCACGCGGCTGGCCTTCGCCGCCGAAGCGGTGGGCCTCTGCCGCTGGGTGATCGATTTCGTCACCGAGCACATCCAAGCCCCCCACCGCAGCGGCACACCACTGGCGGCCCGCGAAGGCGTGCGGCTGCGCTACGCGGACCTGCGCATCCGCGCCTACGCCGCCCGCAGCATGGTGTACCGCACGGCGCGTTTGGTGGAAAGCAACGCAAACGCCATCAACGAGACCATCGCCGCCAAGGTGTTCGCCACCGAGACCGTGGGCGACATCGTGGACGCCGGCATCCAGCTCGTGGGCGGCACCGCCTTGCGCGTGGGCCATCCATTGGAAGCGCTGTACCGCCGCGTGTGCGCCATGCGGCTGGCGGAAGGCGCAAGCGACATCCTACGGTTGAATCTGGCGCGAGGCCGGTTGGACTTGGGCAAAGGCCGCGTTTGATCGTTGGCTGCGACTGGCGCATGGCTGTTGACCAATGCGCCCGAGGCGCTTACTCTCTCGCCCCAACAGTAACAAACGCGAGGATCAGGAGTTGGCCGATTCCAAGTTGACGCGCATCGGGATTTTCTACGACGGTAGTTATTTCGCCCATGTAAGCGATTACTATCTGCACAATCACGAGCGCCACGCCCGCATCAGCATCCAAGGTCTGCACGAGCTCATCCGCGCCGAGGTGAGCGAGCGCGAGCGCACGGAAATCCGCGACTGCCAGGTGGTGGAAGCGCACTACTTCCGCGGCCGGTTCTCCGCCGACGACGCCCGCCGCCACGACGCGACGCGGCCGGACGGCGACAGCACCCTCTACCGCGAGCGCAAGTTCGAGGACGCGCTCATCAAAGCCGGCGTCACGCCGCACTTCCTGCCGGTGTTCGCCAGCGACGACGGCCGGCCGCCGCGCGAGAAAGGCATCGACGTGTGGTTGGCGCTGGAGGCGTTCGACTTGGCGCGCCGCCAGCAGTTGAACATGGTGGTGCTGGTCACCGGCGACGGCGACTATGTGCCCTTGGTGCGCAAACTACACGCCCTCGGCACCCGCGTGATGGTGATGGCGTGGGATCTCGCCAGCGGCGACCGCGGCACCACGCGCGCCGCGCAGACGCTCATCGACGCCGTCACGCACCCGGTGATGATGACGTCGATCATCGACGCCCGCGAGCGCCGCACGGACACGTTGGTGGAAAACCTGTTCGTGCCGCGTCCGGCGGGACCGCCGCCGCAACAACAACCCAGCGGCGGTTTCGAGCCCGCGCCGTTCGGCGAACAGGCGGATGCCGACGAACGCGGCCACCGCCCGCCTCCGCGACCGAGCGGCCGCTTCGTTGCCAGCCAAGAGCCGCCGGCGGCGGACGCCGTGCGCGCGCAGGGCTGGGTGGCGAACATCCCCTACGGGCGCGATTTCGGCTTCATCGAACCGGCGGACGGCGGCGAACGCCTGTTCTTTCACCAAACGTGGGTGGTCGGCGCCGCGTTCAGCGAATTGCAGCAAGGCGATCGCGTGGAGTACACGCCGGAATCCAATCCCCGCGACGGCCGGCCGGTGGCGCGACAGGTAATGCTGCCGGAACCAGCGCCGCCCGCGGACTTCGCGGAAGAAGAGTACGAGGACGAGCAGCCGGAAGAGGAAGCGGAGTGAGCGCACACTTACGCGGCGGTGTCGCGTCAGGCAGCCGGCCTCCCAGCCAAATGATCGCCACCGGAGGACAACAAAACCATGCGCCGATATAGACCGGCTCGAACCCCCGCTGTCAAACATCTGGCAGCGGCCGCGCTGCTCGTCGCGCCGCTTGCCGTTGCGGAAGAGGCGGAGCAGGCGGACGCTGAACAGCCCGACGAGATCATCACCGTGGTGGCCACGCGCACCGAGCGGCCGGTGGATGACGTGGCGGCCACCGTCAGCGTTACCACCGCCGAGGACATCGAGAGACAACTGGCGCGTGACATCGCCGACCTCGCGCGCTTCGAGCCGGGCGTGTCGGTGGGCGGCACCGGCAGCCGGTTCGGGCTTGCGGGTTTCAACATCCGCGGCATCGGCGGCAACCGCGTGCTGACGCTGATCGACGGCGTCCGGGTGGCCGACGGGTTCTCCTTCGGGCCGTTCCTGAGCGCGCGGCGAGACTATGTGGACGTGGACAGCTTGCGTCGCGCCGAAATCGCGCGCGGGCCGATCTCGTCGCTGTACGGCAGCGACGCCTTGGGCGGCGTGGTGGCGCTGCGCACGAAGACGCCGCAGGATTATCTGGGAGACCGGCCGCTGGCCGCCAGCGTCAAAGCCGGCTACTCGAGCGCGGACGCCGGCACCGTCGCCACGGCCAACTTGGCGTTCGGCCGGCAAGCGTTCTCCGGTCTCATTGTTGCGACGCGCCGAGATAGGAGCGAAACCGAGAACATGGGCGGCGCCGGCGGCACCGGGCCGGGGCGGGAGCAACCGGACCCACAGCAAACCACCGCCGACAATCTCACCGCCAAGGCCGCCTTCGAGGCCGAGCGCCATGCGTTCACGCTCGGCGTCGACCGCTACCACAACGAGACGGACACGGACATTCTCTCGGACTCCGGCACCGTGGCCTTCGGCACCACCGTGAACGAACGCAGCGCCGCCGACAGCCGCGAACGCGAACGCTTGGCGCTCGACTACCGCTATACCGGCGCACTGCCGTTCGCCGCGGAGCTGCGGGCGACCGTGTACCGCCAGCGCTCGGACACCACGCAGCGGACGTTCGAGCAGCGCACCACGCCGCGGCGCATGGCGCAGAGCCGTCGGCGCTCCTCCTTCTACGAGCAGGAAGTGCGCGGTGCCAGCGTGCAACTGCACAAGCCCTTCGCGGTCGGCGCTTCCGAGCACCACGTCGTGTACGGCATCGACTACGCCGTGACCGACAGCGCGTCGCTGCGCGACGGCGGCACCTTCGACGCCGCCGGTGCGCCGGTGCGCGAGTTCCAACCCCTGCCAACGCGCGACTTTCCATCCACCGAGGTAACCCAGCTGGCGCTCTTCGCGCAGGACGAGATCGCCTTGTTGGATGGCGCGCTGGTGCTTTCGCCGGGCGTTCGCTACGACGACTTCCGCGCCAAGGCCGCCGCCGACGCGGTGTATCTGGCCGGCAATCCCGGCACGCCGCAGCCGCAGAACTACGCCGAAAGCACGGTGAGCGGCAAGATCGGCGCGGTGTACTCGTTTTCCGATCGCGCGTCGATCTACTTCCGCTTCAGCGAGGGGTTTCGCGCGCCGCCGTACAACGACGTGAACATCGGCTTCAGCAACTTCGTCGGGGGCTACAAGTCCATCAGCAATCCGCAGTTGGAGGCCGAGCGCAGCCGCGGCGTGGAAGCTGGGTTGCGGCTTCGGCACGGCGGGCGCAACTTGCGGTTGGCGGTGTTCCGCAACCGCTACTCGAACTTCATTGATTCGCTGGTGGTCGCGCCGCAGTTTCTTGCCAGCCGCGGCGTCGATCCGGCAGACGGACTGCTGACATTCCAATCCGTGAACCGCGCCTCGGTGGCCATCGACGGGGTGGAACTCCGCGGCGGCTTCGACTTTGCGGCCGGCTTCTCCGTGCGCGCCGCCGTGGCCTACGCCAGCGGCGAGGACCGCAACAGCGGCGCGCCCATCAACAGCATCGAGCCTTTAACCGCCGTGCTCGGCATCGGCTACGCGCCGAACGAGCGTTGGGGCGTGGATGCCGTTTGGACGCTGGTGAGCGCCAAAGACGCCGGCGACATCGACGCGGCAACCGCGATTTCGCCCATCTCCTTCGGCGACGACAGCCCGGTCGCCATCTCGCCAACCTCCGGCTACGGCATCGTCGATCTGCTGGCGCATGTCCGCTTCGGCGAGCGCGTGTCGCTGGACGCGGGCCTCTTCAACATCGGCGACAAAGCCTACCGGC
Source organism: Candidatus Azotimanducaceae bacterium (assembly GCA_965243095.1). Classification (GTDB taxonomy): domain Bacteria; phylum Pseudomonadota; class Gammaproteobacteria; order Pseudomonadales; family Azotimanducaceae; genus VXYL01. Next base: position 4,518,587 of record OZ251530.1, on the reverse strand, counting down.
GCTGGGCGGACAGCCCCGGCATCGGCGGCGATGCGCCGCGGCGATTTACGCAGCCCGGCTTCAACTTTGGGGCGACGTTGCGCGTAGCGTTGTAACCCCAATCCGCGAGCGCTGGCCGGAGCGGCGCCAGAGCTGCCCCCGGCACAGCTTTGGCCTGCTCACTCCCCGGCCTGGTCAAAGAGGGACTTCAGGCGCGCCAACTCGCGCTCGGCCGCGTTGGCCTTGGCCTTCTCCTCGTCCGCCCTGCGTTTCTCGGCGGCTCGCCCTTCTTCGGCCGCCGCCCGCCTTACCTCGGCCTCGTCCGCTCTCGCCTTCTCCTCGTCGTGGGTTCTGAGGTCCACGCCCGTCTCCGGGTCGCGGAAGCGCAACTCGTCGCCTTGGACGTGCAATTCGAGGCCCAGCACCCGGCTCGGCATCCGGCCCGCGGTGTTGGCGCGAACCGGCCGATAGCGCTTGCCCTGCAGCCGGTAGCCGGCCAGAGGCGTGGACAGCTCGAAACCCTCCGGGTCGAACAGGAAGTACTCGCGCACGCCAACGTGCTCGTAGGTGCGCCACTTCGATCCAACGTCCGCATCGGAGTTGGACTTCGACAGCATCTCCATCACCAAGTCCGGCAACGGGTTCTCCCACAGCCGGTAGGAGCGCCGGTCCTTGCGCCGCTCCGCCCGCAGCGCCACGAGCAGGTCCGGCACCAGCACCTTGGTTGTGTCGCCGCGCTTGTAGGGCATCGTCAGGTCCGAGGCCACCGTTGCCGCCGGGTAGCGCAACTGCAGCACGGTTTGCCAGCGCGCGGTCTGCACCTGATGGTTGATGGTCTGCGACATGCCGTCCTCGATGGGGTAGCCGTCCTCGTCGCGGCCCACCGGCGGCACGGGCACGTAGCGGTACAAGCCGTCGTCGGCGTCAACGGGCGGCCGCGCCCGGGCGCGCTCCCAGTCGCCGTTGATTTCGGATTGCAGCGTCGCTCTCATGCCCGAACCGTACCACGGATGCCAAAGCATCGGGGTGGAACGCGAGGGCGCATCCCTCGCTTGAAGGACAGATCCTGCCACCCCCGCAGACACCGGCGTTAGAGACATTCGCCCGGCAGCGTGTGCGAAATCGCTGAAATTGCAGGAGGCGGGGGCGCACAAAGGCGTAGGAAAATGCCGATCCGCGCCGACTCACGCCGCTTAGATGGCGTTCCGCACCGATGACTGGCGTAATGCGGGCCTAGGCTGCCCCTTCCCCGCCCTTGTCAACAAGGAGCTGCTTGAGGCGCGCCACCTCGCGCTCGGCCGCGTCGGCCCTGGCCTCTTGCTCATCCCCTCTGGCCTCGGCCTCGTCGTGGGTCCTGAGGTCCTCGCCCGTCTCCGGGTCGCGGAAGCGCAACTCGTCGCCTTGGACGTGCAATTCGAGGCCCAGCACCCGGCTCGGCAACCGGCCCGCGGCGTTGGCGCGAACCGGCCGATAGCGCCCGGCCCGCAGCCGGTAGCCGGCCAGAGGCGTGGACAGCTCGAAACCCTCCGGGTCGAACAGGAAGTACTCGCGCACGCCGATGTGCTCGTAGGTGCGCCACTTCGATCCAACGTCCGCATCGGAGTTGGACTTCGACAACATCTCCATCACCAAGTCCGGCAGCGGGTTCTCCCACAGCCGGTACGAGCGCCGGTCCTTGCGCCGCTCCGCCCGCAGCGCCACGAGCAGGTCCGGCACCAGCACCTTGGTTGTGTCGCCGCGCTTGTAGGGCATCGTCAGGTCCGAGGCCACCGTTGCCGCCGGGTAGCGCAACTGCAGCACGGTTTGCCAGCGCGCGGTCTGCACCTGATGGTTGATGGTCTGCGACATGCCGTCCTCGATGGGGTAGCCGTCCTCGTCGCGGCCCACCGGCGGCACGGGCACGTAGCGGTACAAGCCGTCGGCGGCGTCAACGGGCGGCCGCGCCGGGGCGCGTTCCCAGTCGCCGTTGATTTCGGATTGCAGCGTCGCTCTCATGGCCGAACCGTACCACGGATGCCAAGCATCGGGGTGGAACGCGAGGGCGCGTCCCTCGCGTGAAGGGTGGATCCTGCCACGCCCGCCGGCGCCGGCGTTAGAGACATTCGCCCGGCCGCGTGTGCGAAATCGCTGAAATTGCAGGAGGCGGGGGCGCACAAAGGCGTAGGAAAATGCCGATCCGCGCCGACTCGCGCCGACTCGCGCCGATTCGCGCCGATTCGCAAAGGGTGTGATGCGCGGATGAGCGGGTGGATGCGGCCACAGAGTTGGCCACGCACTACGCCGAGGGAGCTTTGGCGGCCATCGTGGTGTTGACGGACGGGCGCAGAACGCCGATGGCGTGGATTTGGCGTGGTTGAGGTCGCAGGTGCCCGCTCAGGTCGCGGATGGGGCGCACTGCCGTAGCAGGCGATGTCAAAGACACGGAGAGCGCGGGTCTGCGACATTTGGTGGCGTCTGTTCGGCACGGCCTGGGAGCGCGGGCGTCTCGCCCGCACAAGGCGAATGCCCTTGAACGAAACGCCGCCTAGGTGGCGTTCCGCACCGACGGCTGGCGTAGTAGTGTGCGCCTAACCTGCTCCTTTCCCGCTCTTGTCAGCAATGAGCAGCTTGAGGCGCGCCACCTCGCGCTCGGCTGCGTCGGCCCTGGCCTTCTCCTCGTCGTGGGTCCTGAGGTCCTCCCCCGTCACCGGGTCGCGGAAGCGCAACTCGTCGCCTTGGACGTGCAACTCGAGGCCCAGCACCCGGCTCGGCAGCCGACCCGCGGTGTTGGCGCGAACCGGCCGATAGCGCTTGCCCTGCAGCCGGTAGCCGGCCAGAGGGGTGGACAGCTCGAAACCCTCGGGGTCGAACAGGAAGTACTCGCGCACGCCGATGTGCTCGTAGGTGCGCCACTTCGATCCAACGTCCGCAGCAGGGGCTGGGGGGTGGCGTCGCCGTTGACGGGCCGTTCCGCAACGCAATCGCGCAGGCGGCGCTGGCCTTCGGCGTCGTTGCGGTTCAGCGTGGCGCCGTGGCGCGCCAGCGCGGGGGCGGAGACGACCAGGCCGGTGGGGCGAACGAAGCCCAGCCACTCGAGGTGGGCGGCGATGGATGGATCGGGCTTGGGCATGGGGGAAGCGTAGCAGACCGGCGCGGTGGTAGCGCGAGGCCCTACCCAAGCAAATAGATGGTGATGCTCTGCGACCGGCCAGAAGCGAGTTGGCTGTATGGAGCCTAGGTTGTGTCCTGCATAAGTGTTTGTTTTATAAGTCAAAAAAGCGGTTGCAAGTGTGCAAAATTGAGCGTATGGTGCTACTGCACAGGGTGTTCCTGTGGCGAGACACTCGCGGTAGGGTCATGAGACCGGTTGACGAGCACATCGAAACCCAACTAACCGAACGCTTGGACCTCATCGGCAAAGCGCTATGCGCAGACGTTGTTGCCGTCGTTAGCCCAATTGTCCACGGGCTTGAAGGCCGGCTGCGTGCGGCCCTTGATGCGTTGCCGCATAAGCGGGCCTCAATCGCCGTAATTCTCGATACGGTCGGTGGTATTGTCGAGGTCGTCGAGCGCATGGCCGTTGCCCTTCGGCACGCCTATGGGAATGTCACGATGATCGTGCCAGATCGCGCCATGTCCGCTGGAACGATATTCGCCTTGAGCGCCGACCGCATTATGATGGACTATCTATCCTGCCTAGGCCCAGTGGACCCGCAGATTCTAAGGGGCAAAGAATTTGTTCCCGCCCTCTCCTATTTGAACCAGTTCGAGCGACTCAACGACAAGGCCAATAAGGGGTCTCTTACTACTGCGGAATTGGCCCTATTGGGGAAACTTGACCTAGGAGATTTATATCAATTCGAGCAAGCGAGGGAATTGTCTGTAGAGCTGCTCATTAACTGGCTATCCAAGTACAAGTTCAAGGATTGGACCCGAACAGAAACCCGTGGGGTGGTCGTCACGGACGAGATGAAGGAGGAACGTGCGAAGCACATAGCAGATTTGCTCAGTGACACAGAACGCTGGCACTCTCATGGACGAGCGATAGACAGGAGGACTTTGCGAGAGGAAGTGAATCTGAAGATTGAAGATCTGGAGAGTGACGAGCAGCTATACGGATACGTTAGAACGTACTTCAAGCTGTTGGAGGATTACATGCATCGAGAAAGCCTCGTCTCCTTCGTCCACTCTAGGGAGTACTTCTGACATGGAGAAGAAACCAAAGGAAACCCTGCTCGACAAGCTCGACAGGGAGGATGTCCTGTTGCGCAATGCCAACATTGACACCGCGGTATTGGCAGAGCACGACAGGCTCGTCAAAGAGCTCAAACGAGCAGGCGTGAGTCTCAAGGGGCCGCCGTCTCAGTATAGGCTTGAGCACCCCCTCGGTGGCGACCGGATGCGGTTTAGCAACTGGGCGGAACGCATGTCTCGGAGCTGAGGGACCGCCGCCGGCGATCGCAACGCGGGGAGCGTTCGCTTCGTGAACGCGAGAGAGAGGGAGATCCGCAAGGAAATCCCTCCACGTCGATGCACGTGTTGATGGAGAGCATCCGTACTCAGGATGGCGGCTAGTCCGGGCCTTTCACCCCTTTCCTGCGGGCGAGACGCCGCACTCCCGGACGCCGCTGACCTACCGAGGGGCGACTATCACCCTCCCCCCACGCCACCGAGCGCCCGCAGCATCCGCTTCAGGGCGAAGTGGCGGTAGCTGCCGAGTGCCAAGCGGCGCACCTCGTTGAAGTCGAAACGATCCTCGATGTCCAAATCGATCCAGCCGTGGTGGCCGCTGTGCCGCGGGATGTGGAAGCGCGGATCGTCGCCCAAGGTTGCCTGCAGTTCGGCGCCCACCCACACGCCCACGGTGAGCCGGCGTTGCGGGCGGCGCACGGTGAGGAAGGTCTTCTTGCCGGCCTTGAAAGCGGGCGCGCCGAATTGACGCCCCTCGGCGGTCTCCGGCAGCGTGGCGCACCATGCGCACAGGCGGCGCAGCGCGGCTTGGGCGTGTGGCACGGACAGGGGATCGAACTCTTCCGCGGCGACGGTGCGCGTTGGCGGCTCGATGGCGGGCGTTTCGCCAAGCTCGCGGCGCAACGCCGCCGGCGCCCGCTGCGCGTATGCCTCCCGCAAATGCGCGGCGATGGTGAACCAATCGTTGCCTTGATCCAGATGGATGCCCAGCCAACCTTTGGTGCCGACGTGGGGCGGAACGAAGTAGCGGTTCGGCTCACTCGCCACAAAGCGCTCCTGCGCACCCGGCGGGGCGTTCGCCCACAGCGCGATGCGGCCGTCGCCGCCGTGGTTGATGGCCAGGATGGCGAAGGTCTTGCCGGCCACGCGGAACTCGGTCAACCGCTGCCACGGCGCAAGTTCCTCCACCGCCGGGAAGGACGAGCAGATCTCGCGCACCGCGGCTTTGATGTCCTTGGGCATGGTGGCGATTCGGTGTTTGCGGTGCGTCCTCGGCGGATCGTGCGTGCGCTTAGCTAGGTGCGGCTATCGCGCCGCGCCTAGCTAGGAACCGAAGAGCTGCGCGTGCGAACCCAGGCGCACCAATTGCAGCGTGGAGGCGTCCGCATTGCCGTAGATCAGCAATAGATTCGGCCGCAGGTGACATTCCCGAAAACCTCGCCACGGGCCCTTGAGCGGGTGATCAGCGTAGTTTGAGGGAAGGGGCCGGTCGTCCGCGAGCAGCGCCACGACGCGCGCCAGCGTCTCCTTGGCATCCTCGCCGTGGCCGCTACGCAACACCCGGCGGTAGTCGCGTTTGAATGCGGTCGTGTAGGAGACTTCCCGCACTCAGTCGGCATCCAGATCGGCAATGAGGTTCGACGGGTGGCCGACACGGACCAACTCCCCGCGTTCGGCCGCTTGAATGGCCGCGATGGTCTCCTCGTTGGGCGCATGGGGTGGCGGCGGGAACGGCCCGGCCTTGTCGAAGGGGTCGAAAGGCAGGGAGCGTTCCCTAGCGACGCGAACAAGGAACATCCGCACCGCGGTGGAGAGGTTGAGACCGGCGTCGGCGAGAACCAGCGCGGCCTCGTTCTTGACCGTCTCATCGACACGAACTTGGATCGTCACGCTCATTTCGGCGGCTGCTCCTTTCCTTGGATGGGTGTAGAGACAGCGTAATGGAACGTACAGACGACAAGCAACCAGTTTTTGCGGCTTTCCGCCGTTTCAGTTCGTCTCCGGCCACAGATACACCAACCCCACCGGCTCCACGCGCTGCGCCCGCACCTCGTAGAACGCTCGGATGCGCTGGGGTTCGCCGGCCAGATCCCGGTCGAACTGCTCCAGCCGGCGTTGCCAGTGGCGCACGTCCGCTTCCAGCTGGCGGGTTTCCTCCTGCTTGAAATCCAAGGTGCGTTGGCGGAACTCGGCGTCGTGGCGCGCGAGCTCTTCCACCACGCGCTGGCGTTGGGTGGTAAGCGTCTCGGTGAGCTCGCGGGCTTCGCGTTCGCCGCGCTCGGCCAGTTGCGCCGCGGCGGTGGCGGCGAGGTCCTCGGCGCGGTGTTCGAGTTGCGGGCGCAGGGCGTCGATGTCGGCCGGGGCGGCGTCCAGCAGGCGCTGTTGGATCACTTCGTTCGGCATCGCGCCGCTGCTGCCGAGCGCTTCGTCCAGCAACGCCAAGGTGCGTGTCTCCACATCGCGCGCATAGGTGCGTAGCGGCTCTCGCCGGCGGCTTGGTTCCACCCAGCGGGCCGTCACCGGCACCAGTTCCTCGTGCAGGCGTTCGGCGCGGTGGCCGTAGAGCGCCAGGCGGCCGAGCAGGATCACGCGGGGTATCGAATCCTTGGTTTGCGCCAGGCAGGCGCGGGAGAGGTCGTTGTAGACGAAGCCTTGCGCGCGGAAACGCGCCAGCAGCCGTTGCGCCACGCGCTGCTCCAAGTGCAGATGCACCACTTCGTCGGTGAGCACCGCGGCGTCCTTGAACACCACCGGGCGGATCGGCGCTTCTTTGCGCCAGTCCGCGAGTTTCTGGTTCCGTTCGCGGGGCGGGCGGAGGGAATCCAAGGTGGCGGTCCAGCTCGGGTCCGTGGCGGCGCGGCGTTCCAGCGGCGGGAACGCCCAGACGGCGTGGCCATCCTCGTCTTTGCGCTCCTCGAGCGCAGATCGAAGTGGAACAGATCCGCGCAGTGGGCTTGGAAGTTCAGGCCTTCGCGGGCGGCGTCCGTGGCGATGAGGATGCGCAGCGGGTCTTTGGCCGGGTCGGCGTTGAAGCGGCGCTGCACTTCCTCGCGGCGCGGGCCGCTGGTGAGGCCGTCGATCACGGCGATGCGTTCGTCGGCGTTGTCCGTGTGTTCGATGGCCTGTTCCAGCATGGCGCGCAGGTAGCGCTTGGTGCCTTCGCGGTTCTCAGTGAAGACGAGCACGCGGCGTCCAGCACATCGGCATCGTTCGCCAGCGCGTTGATGCCGGCGGCCATGCGATCGGCGGCCGTGGCGGCGCGGCGCAGCAACTCCTCGGCGGTTTGCCGCCGGGCGTCGGGGAGTGTGCGCAGGCCCTCGCGCTGGGATTCGATCCAAGCGCGGTATTGGCGCACGCGGGGCGTCAGCGCTGCTTTGGCCGCCCCGCGATCCGGCAGTTTGCCGAGGGCTTCCATCGAGAGTTCGGCGCCCGGCACCTCCGCCGTTTCCGTTCGCGGCACATGGGCGCGGGCGATCCAAGCCGTTCGCACCGTGTTGCATTGCCCGTCGCGCAATTCCCAATCCGCCGAAATACCGTGGCCGGTGGCGTACTCGGGCGCGTCGGCGTAGTGCAAATCGGCTAGGTTCTCGTCCCAGTCGTCCACTTGCGGTTGCCGGGGATTGGTGCGCGGCACGAAGGGCTTCTCGCAGCGAACTTCCAGTTCGGCTTGGAAGGCGTAGGCGACGTCCGCCAAGCGGGGATCGGGATCCGGCTTGCGCTGGTTCACCAGAAAGACGGAGACGGCGCGAGTGCCGGCGGGAACGTCGCGCAGCTTGGCGGCGTCTATCCGCCGTTCCCGCACATGGATGTGCAGACCGCCGGAGTTCGGCACCGGCTCGGAACGCTCCCCGCCGAGTTGCAGCCGCAGCGTGGTTTCGCAGGGCTTGCGCCGCCACGGCTCGCGGCTGCCTTCCTCGTCGGACTCGGCAAGCGCGTAGTCGCCCCAGCGGGCGGTGACGTTCAGCGCCTCCACGTCCGCCGCCACCAGCACGCTGACGCCGATGGAGGAGGGAGAGAAGCCGCGTCGCGCCGCACGGCTATCGGCAACGGACTCTTCCGCGTAGGCGCGGACCGCGGCCGAGGTGTTCGGCGCGGGGTTGGTGTTGGCGGGATCGGTCGTCACGATAGGGAGATGGGGCCGCTACTCCGGTTCTTCGGGTTTGCGGAACAGCAGGGTGAAGCGATCGGTGTTGCCGGTCACCGTCTTGCGGCCCACTTCGTAGACGAGTTCGTCGTCTGCTCGGTAGTGCAAGTACGAGTAGTCCACGAGCTCGAAACCGGCCGCTTGGATCTCCTTGATGGCCAGCACCGGGTCCATTCGTCGCCAGTTTTCGTAGCTGTCCTGCTGCATGTGGCGGCGGGTGTGGTCCACGGCGCCGTACAGGCCGCCGGGCTTCAGGGCGCGGAACACGGCGGCGTTGATGGCGTTGCGCCCCACCTCGTTGAAGTTGTGCAGGTTGCGGAAGGTGAGCGCCATGTCGAACACGGCCTCGCCGAAGTCCACATCCGTGATCTGGAACAGGCGCGAACCTTCCACCGGGGCGAAGTTGCCGGTCTCGATGACGTCCACGTCCCAGCCTTGTGCCTCGATGATGCGGGCGGCGCCCTGCGTGCCGATGGAAACCGCCAAGCGGCCGTTTTCGGCCAGCACGGGCGCCAGCACTTTGGTGTACCAGCCGCCGCCCGGCACCAGTTCCAGCACCTGCATGTCGTCCTTGAGGCCGAAGAACTGCAAGGTTTCCAACGGCTTGCGGTTGGCGTCGCGCGCCGTCTCGGCTTCGGTGCGGATGTCGGCGGCAAGCGCGGCGCGCACCTTGGCGTCGATTTCGCCGCCAGCCGCCGTGGCGGCCAAGGTCGCCGCCAACGCGGCGCTGGCGAGTTTTGCGATTGCGTTTCTCATCGGTTCGGTCCTCGGTTCTCAACCATCGTGGGCAATGGGCGCATGATGCCATCCTTGGGCGCCCGGTTGGTTGGCAGCGGAAGGCGGGTTTGGCGATAATGGCGTTTCGGCAACGGCAGCGGCGGTAATCGGATGGCAATGAAGGGCTGGACGCGGATGGCGACGGTGGCGGTTGGCGCATTGCTGGCGGCGGTTTCCTCGCCGGCCGAGGAGGCGACCCGGACGGCCGCAAGCCAAGCTGCCGCCGGCGACATCGAAGAAGTGATTGTCACCGCCTCGCTCGGTTCCAGACGCGCGGAGCGGTCGGCGATCGGCACGCCGGCGCCGGTGGACACGCTCGCGCCCGACGACATCATCGACCAGGCGACCTCGGACATCTCCGACCTGCTGCGCATCGCCGTGCCGTCCTACAACGTCAATACGCAACCGATCTCGGATGGCGGCACGGTGGTGCGGCCGGCCAACCTGCGCGGCCTTTCGCCCGACCAAACGCTGGTGCTGCTCAACGGCAAACGCCGCCACCGCGCCGCGGTGATCACCTTTCTCGGCGGCGGCATCGCCGACGGGGCGCACGGGCCCGACGTGGGGGTGTTTCCCGCGCTGGGGTTGCAGCAGGTGGAAGTGCTGCGCGACGGCGCCGCGTCGCAATACGGTTCGGACGCCATCGCCGGCGTCGTCAACTTTGTGTTGAAGGAGGACCGCGACGGCGCCGTGTTCGAGGCGAAAGCGGGTTCCACCTATTCGGGCGATGGCGGCAACTATCTGCTGGCCGGCAACTTCGGCTTGCCGCTCGGCGCCACCGGCTTCGTCAACGTCTCCGCCGAGTACGGCGAGACGGACGACACCATCCGCTCCGTGCAGCGCGCCGACGCGGTGGAACTCATCGCCGCGGGATGGGCCGAGGTGCAGGACATTTCCGTCAACGGCATCACCACGGAAGTGACGCAGATCTGGGGGCAGCCGCGCATCGACGACGCGCTGAAGCTGTTCGTCAATTCCGGCTACGATTTCGCCAGCGGCCTCACCGCCTACGCCTTCGGCAACTACGCCAGCCGCACCGTGGAAGGCGGCTTCTTCTTCCGCCATCCCACCGGGCGCGACAACCGCCGCATCTACGACGGCCCGCTAGTCAACCCCGCCACCGGCAACGCGGTGACCGTGAACGCGGAAGGCGTGGCAACAGACGCGCGAACCGGCGATGTGGTGGCGGCGCCGGCGGCTTCCGTGCGCGTGGGCGATCTCTCCGGCGACACCGCCGGCGACTGCCCAGCCGGCATTCCGGTCACCCACGCCGGCGGGCTGCGGCCGGATCCGGCGCTGCTGAACGCGGTGATCGCGGACGCCAACTGCTTTACTTTTCTGGAGCTCTTCCCGGGCGGTTTCGTGCCGCGCTTCGGCGGCGAAAGCACCGATCGCTCGTGGGTGGTGGGTCTGCGCGGCACCCTGCCCCTGGGCACCGGGATTGGTTTCGACCTCAGCTACGCGCACGGCCACAACCGCATCGACTACTTCATCAAGAACACTATAAACGCGAGCTTGGGGCCGGCGACGCCCACCGCCTTCAAGCCGGGCGCCTACGATCAAATCGACAACAACGTCAACCTGGACCTCACCTACGAAGTGCCGGTGGCGGCGTTCCAGTCCGACCTGCACCTCGCCGCCGGCGTCGAATGGCGGCGGGAGAACTTCGACATCACCGCCGGCGATCCGGCCTCCCGCGAACTGGGGCCGCTGACCAGACCGTCGCCGGCGTTTCCGCGCGGCCAAGGCTTCGCTTCGAGTTCCAACGGCTTCGGCGGCTTCACGGTGAGTTCCTCGCACAGCGAGGACAGCGTCGCCGTGTATTCCGAGATCGAAGCGGACATCACTTGGAAGTTCACCGCCCAGGCCGCGGTGCGCTGGGAGAACTACAGCACCTTCGGCAGCACCTTCAACTACAAGCTCGGCGGCGCTTGGCAGGCCAGCGAGCGGGCCACCGTGCGCGCCACTTGGTCCACCGGATTCCGCGCCCCCACCGCCGGCCAAGCCAACGTGGTGAATGTGAGCACCGCCTTCCAAGGCGACGTGATCACGGAGCAGGCGACGCTGCCGCTTAGCAGCGCCGCCGGTCAGTTCGTGAACGACGAACTCGGCGGCGTCTTCTCGTTGGACGCCGAGCAGGCGCGCAACTTCTCCATCGGCGCCGCTTGGTCCATCGGCGCCGCCGACGTGACGGTGGACTACTTCAACATCAGCGTGGAGGACCGCATCGCCATTTCCGAGCAGCAGGATTTCCGCGGCCTGCTGGTGGGCGCGGGGGCGCGCGCCGGCGTTTCGCTGGCGGACATGGGCATCGTGCAAGACACCAACGGCGACGGAACGCTGACCGCCGACGATGGCGAAAGCGCGCAGATTCTCAACGCCTTGAACGCCGCCGGCGTGCTGCGCAGCGCGGACTTCGTCGGTTCCGAGGATCTCGCATCCGTGGCGTTCTTCACCAACGACTTCGACACCGAAACCAGCGGCGTGGATCTGGTCGCCACGTTGCCTCTTTCCTGGGCATCCGGCGACACCACGCTGGCGCTGGCGCTCAACTACACGGATACCCGCGTCACCCGCCGCGGCGACTTGGGCGACACGCGGCTGCGGCAACTCGAAGAGAACCTGCCGAAGTGGAAAGGCAACCTCTCGCTGCGCCACGACCGCGCCCGCACCAACCTGCTTGCGCGGGTGAACTTCCACGGCCCGTACGGCGAAGCCCACGCCGACGACGGCTCGCGCTGGATCGAACCGGGCAGCGAAATCACCGTGGACGTGGAGGGCGTCTACGCGGTGACGGACAACTGGGAACTCATCGCCGGCGCCGCCAACCTGTTCGACAACTTCCCGGACGAGCACCGCTACGCGGATGTGGTGGGCTCACGCTACCCCACCACGGCGCCGTTCGGGCTGAGCGGCGGCCAGTACTACGCGAAAGTGCGCTACAGCCGTTAGCGCGCCTTGCGGGCGCGTTGGAGGTTTGTGCGCGCCCTTGGGGGCGCGTTTCGCAAACTCTGGCGCATTGGCAGACTTGGGCAGACTTTGGTGACATGAGCAGGTGCCCACGAGCGTTGTCGCGCCCGCGTTGGGGCAAGACCCGGTTGGCCGTGGCGGTCTCGGCGGCAGTGGCCGCGCAGAACGGCGTCCAGGCGCAAGAGCAGACGCCGCTGAACATCGAGACCGTCATTGTCACCGCCACCAAGCGCAGCCAGAGCGCGCAGGACGTGGCCATTCCGGTGCAGGTGATGAGCGGCGATGGGTTGTGCGAGCTGGGCGTGGACACGTTCGACGAATATGTGGAGTTCCTGCCCAACGTCGCCATCGCCGGCAACGGCCCGGGCAAGAAGGAGATCTATCTGCGCGGCAGCGCCACCGAGCAATCCGGGGTGACGGTCACGCCGCAGCAGGGCTCGGCGCCGGGGGTGGCCTTGTATCTGGACGAGCAGCCGGTGTCGTTCGGCGGGCGCAATCTGGACGTGTACGCCGCGGATCTGGAGCGCATCGAAGTGCTGGCCGGGCCGCAAGGCACGCTGTTCGGCGCCAGCTCGCAATCCGGCAATCTGCGGCTGATCACGCGCAAGCCGGACCCGACGGGTTTCTCGGCCGGCTTCAACACTCGGTTCGCGGCGACTCGAGGCGGTGCCGCCAGCGTCAGCGCGGACGCCTTCGTCAACATTCCCTTCGGCGACTTTTCGGCGCTGCGCCTGGTGGCCTACAGCGACCATCCGGGCGGTTGGGTGGACAACGTGGCCGCCACGTTCACGCCGAGCGCCGAGGTGATCGACCGCAACAGCGCCGGCTACGGGCCGCGCGTGGCCGATGCGGATTCGCTGGTGAGCGCGCGCAACGACGGGCTGGTGCAGGACGACTGGAACGACGCCAGCTACCGCGGCGGGCGCTTGAGCGTGTCGCACGGCATCGGCGAGTGGGAAGCGCTCGTCCAGCACAGCCGGCAAACGCTGCGCACCGAAGGCAGCTTTCTGCTCGATCCCAGCCTCCCCGAACCCCACGCCTCCACCACGTTCACGCCGGACTACAACCGCGACGAGTTCGGCCTCACCGCTTGGACGCTGCAGGGCCGCCTCGCCGGCCTCGACGTCGTGTACGCCGGCGGCCGTCTGGCCCGCGACGTGGACGGCGTGGTGGACTACACCCACTACAACACCGGCGGCGGCTACATCGCCTACTACCTGTGCAGCGGCAACCTCGCCGACCCCGCCGACCCCAACAACTGCTACAACCCGCGCAAGCAGTACACCGAGGCCACCACCAACGATCGCCGGACGCACGAGGTTCACGCATCCACCGACCCGGCGCGGCGCTGGCGGCTGCTCGGCGGCGTGTACTGGAACGAAACCACGACCACGCACCTCGGCGACTACCACGACTGGGCGGTGAACGACGCATTCGCCGAGCACATCAACAACGTCAACGACGACAACTCCGGCGACGGCTTTCTGCTCGGCAACGTGACGCTGCCCACCGCCGGCGTGATCTCCAGCGGGCCGCGGCCGGCCACCGTCACCTTCTTCAACGACTACACCCGCACCGAGGAGGAGCTGGCGTTCTTCGGCGAGATCGCGTTCGACTTGAACGAGCAGTGGAGCGTGGCGCTGAGCGGACGCCGCTACGACTTGGTTTCGGCACTGCAAGGCGCCTCCAACTTCTCCTTCGGCTGCCGCTACGGCATCGGCCCGAACGCGCGCCCAACCGCCGACGGCCGTTGCGACGGCCACGATTTCAGCAACGACGTCTCGCTGCGGCTGCGGCTGCTGGGCCAATACGCCGCCACCGGCGACGACGACCTGATACGCACCGCCCGCAGCCCGAACGGCGAGGATGGCACGCCGCGCGACCTGTTCCGCGGCGGCGGCAGCAACGAAGCCACGCTGAACGCCATCAAAAGCGGCCAGCTGAGCCTGGCCGGGATGCGGCCGGACGGCGCCATCAACGAGGTGGACACCATCCTCAAAGCCACCGTGGAGTACACGACGGCCAACGACACGCTGCTCTTCGCCACGTTCTCCGAGGGCTACCGGCCGGCGACGTTGAATCGCAACGGCGGCCAGTTCGCCAACGTGCAAACGGGCGTGTTCGAGGGCTACGCCGTGCCGCCGGTGGCGCTCACCGACCACCTGTTCAACTACGAAGTGGGACTGAAAGGCGACTTTCGCGATGGCCGCCTGCGCGTCAACGCCACCGCGTACCTGACGCGGGTGGAGGATCTGCAGGTTTCCCGCTACGACCCGGTGAACGTGGCATTCAACTACTTCATCGAGAACGTCGGCGACGCCCGCGCCCGCGGCGTGGACGTGGACTTCCAGTGGCTGCCCACCCACGCGCTGACCGTCGCCGGTGCCTTCAGTTTGTTGGACACCGAGCTGGCGCGCCTCAACCCGCAGCTGGCCAGCATCTCCGTGCCCGTTGGCGCCGAACTGCCCCTCTCGCCGCGTTTCGCCGGCAACCTGCGGCTGCGCTACGAGTTCGTTTGGAGCCGCTTGGAAGCGGACGCCTACTGGGCCGCCAGCGTGGTGTACCGGGGCGAGAGCCTGGCCGGCATGGTGGGCAAAGCCGAACTCATGGACGACACCCTGTTCCACCAAACCGGCCGCCGCTCCGGCTTGGAGATCCACTACGAGGGCGGCACCTTCGGCAACACCACCATCCCGGCCGGCGCCGGCCGCCGTCTGCCGCGCAATTCCCGCTTCGTGAATCCCGCCGCCACCACCATCAACGCCGCCTTCGGCATCGCCCGGGATAGCTGGCGCAGCGAGCTGTTCATCGACAATCTCGGCAACGAGGAAGCCACCGTGGTGCAGGTCGGCGGGCGCTATGTGCCGGTGGTCACCAAACAACGCCCGCGCACCATCGGCCTGCGGTTGTCGTTCGAGCGCTGAGCGCCGAGGGCTGCTGAACGTGGCAGGTGGCAGGTTTGTGTTACGGTCGTGCCGCGATTGTGGCGCAGGGAGGGCGATTTGCTGAACGGTCAAATCCATAGCCGGCGACTTCGGCGCTCGGCCGCGGCGTTGGTTTCGGTACTGGCCTTGGCCACGGGCTTGGCGCATGGGCAACCGCGACCCGAGTACCTGATGGCGTCGCCGGGAGATGGGGAGGCGAAGTTGAGCTGGGAAATCCCCAACAACAGCGTCGAGGGCATCACGGGGTATGCACTGCGCTACGCCACCGATGGCGAGTTTTCTCGCTGGGTCGCCATCTCGAACGATGCAAACACGAGAGAGCATACGGTGGAGGGCCTTGCGAACGGAACGCGGTACTACTTCCAAGTCCGCGCCACTGGCCTTGACGGCGACAGCGACGCGTCCAACACGGCCACGACGCAGCTAGCGGCCTCGCCGCACGAGGCCGTGGTCATCCCGGACGAGAACCTGCGGCGTGAGCTGGCCCTTGGGTCAGGTCAACCAATCACACAGCTAGATGTGGCGTTGCACGACTATCTCACACCGGAACACCGTCGAATCTCCGATCTGACGGGGTTGGAGTACGCGGTCAACTTGAGCGTCCTCTCCCTTTCCGACAATCAAATAACGGACGTGTCTGCGCTCGGTGGTCTAACCGCGTTGACATCCCTCTCCCTCTCCAAAAATCAAGTCGTCGACGTGTCGCCACTCGGCAACCTTACGGGGTTGACTGTCCTTGGTCTCTCCAGCAACCAAATCGTCGACGTGTCGCCGCTTGGCAACCTTACGGCATTGACCAGCCTAACCCTCGACAGCAATCAGATCGTCGACGTCTCCGCACTGGGCAGCCTTACGGCGCTGACCGCGCTTCGTCTCTCCAACAATCAAGTCGTCGACGTGTCCGCGCTTGGCAATCTTACAGCGCTGAGGGAACTCTGGCTTCACAACAACGCTATCGCCGTGGGCGTGTCGGCACTCGGCAACATTTGGTGGTTGGATGCTCTCTATCTTGACAACAACAAGATCACGGACGTGTCGGGCCTCGGCGACGTGGACTTGCGCGCCCTATACCTCGCCAACAATCAGATCACGGACGTGTCGGCACTCGGCAGCCAGCGGTGGCTGCGCAAGCTCGATCTCACCAACAACCGGATTGCCGACGTCTCCGCGTTCGGCGGCCTCTCCGCGTTGGAGTCCCTCAAAATGTCCTACAACCGGATCGCCGACGTATCGGCGCTAGGCAGCCTGACGTCGCTGAGGTCCCTCGATGCGGACCACAACGAGATATCGGACGTTTCCGAGCTCGGTCGCTTACGGACGCTCGATCGCCTCAACCTCAGCCACAACAGGATATCGGACGTGACGGCACTCGGCGGCCTGCATGTGCGAGGACTTGATCTGTCCCACAATCAGATCACGGACGCGTCCGCCCTTGCCCACTTGGCAGAGCTGGGATCCCTAGATCTCTCCGGCAATGCCTTGACGGAAATAGCGCTCGGCAACTCGATGAGCCCATCCCGGCTCTTTTTCGCACACAATCAGATCGCCGACCTATCCCCGCTCGCCGGCATAACGACGCTGACCAAGCTACACCTTTCCAACAATCTGATTAGCGACGTGGGGCCACTCCGAGACTTGGACCAATTGGCCGAACTCGACTTATCCAACAACCAGATCACGGACGTGTCGGCGCTCGACGACCTGCCTTATTTGCGCGAGTTGGATCTCTCCGGCAATGCTCTCGCGGCCATGCCGCTGCTAAGCCTCGACTCGCTGCACCGGCTCGACCTTTCCAACAACCAGCTAACAGACGTGTCCGCGCTAAGCGGGCTTTCGCCGCAACTGCTCGACCTCTCCGACAACCACCTAGCGCAGGTGCCAACATTCGATAGTGACCATTATTGGTGGAATTTGGACATCTCCGACAACAAGATCGCGGGTGTGGCGGCGCTCGATGGTTTGAGGGCGTCTCGGGTCTTCCTTGCCGACAACGAGATCACGGATGTGTCCGCAGCGCTTGCGCAGGTACAGGAGCTAGATCTCTCCAACAATGTCCTCACGGACGTGAGTTCACTCCGCGACCTAGCCCTGCACCGGCTAATTCTCTCCAACAATCAGATCACCGACATCTCCCCGCTTGGCGACCTGCATCGGGGCGAGCTCGACCTCTCCCGCAACGCGATAGCGGACGTGTCTCCGTTGGCTGGGTTCACTTACGAAGGCGATGTGCGGGTGCTGCGTGGCAATCCTCTCTCCGCCGACTCCATCGAACGACATGCGCCGTCCTTGCGCGCCGCCGGCGCGGCCGTGTTGGCCGGCCAGCCCGTGCCGCTGTTCCCCGCTGCGGCAGACCCTTCGGACCGGGAGGGATTCGTGCGCGTCCTGAACCGTTCCGCAAAAGCGGGCGAGGTGTTGATCGAAGCCGTGGACGACGCGGGCGTGCGCCGGGGGCCGGTGCGATTGGCCGTTGGCGCCGGCGGCGCGGCGCATTTCAACTCGGCGGACTTGGAAGGCGGCAACACGGCGAAAGGGTTGCGCGGCGGGGTGGGGGCGCCTACCGACGGCAGCTGGCGGTTGGAACTGTTGTCGACCTTGAACATCGAGGTGCTTGCCTACATCCGTACGCCGGATGGTTTCCTGACCAGCATTCACGACGTGCTGCCGCGTGAAATGTTGGGCATCGACGAGGGCTACACTGGCCAGAACTACGACTTGCAAGCGGCCATCTTCAACCCGGCCAAGAACGCGGCGCAGCGCAGTTCGCTGCGTCTAATCAACGCCGGGCCGCGGATGCTGCGCGTGCCCGTTAGGGGTGAAGACGACCTCGGGGCCGAACGGCTTGCGGATTTCGAGGTGCGTCGGGGTGCCGTCACGCTGACCGCGGCGGCGCTGGAAGGAAACCCGCCAAACCCCCTGACCCCCAACGACGCGCCGGGCCGCTTGGGACGGGGCGTCGGCAAATGGCGTCTGCGCGTTACGGCGCCTTCGTGGGTGGACGCGATGAGTTTGCTGGAAAGCCCGAGAGGACACCTGACGAATCTGTCCACTGTCCCGGCGATCCCTGCGGACGGCGTCTGGCGCGTGCCGTTGTTTCCCGCATCTTCCGTTGCCGAGCGGCAGGGCTTCGTACGCATCGCGAACCTTGGCGGGGCGGTCGAAGCGACTGTCGTGGCCGTGGACGACGGCGGCGTGCGCAGCGGCCCGGTGGCCCTTGGGCTGGGCGCGCTGCAGACCGTTCACTTCAACTCCGCAGACTTGGAGCTTGGCAACCCCGCAAAGGGCCTTGGGCCAGGCGTGGGTACGCCGACGCAAGGCGACTGGCGATTGGAGATAACGTCCGAGTCGCACATTCGAGTGACAGCGTTCGTGCGTGCCGCGGGCGGCTTTCTTACGAGCATGCACGACGTGGTTCCGATCGACGGCGATGCCCACGAGGTGGTGTTCTTCAACCCCGGGCGGAACGCGCGGCAGGTGAGTCTGTTGCGGTTGGTAAACGATGGCGACTTGGCGGCGACGGCGACTGTGACGGGAATGGACGACGCGGCGAACCCGAGCGGCGAGGCGAGCGCGACCATTCCCGCGGGCCATGCCATGACGTTCACGGCAGCGCAGTTGGAGGACGGGGCGACTGGCCTTTCCGGGAGCTTGGGCGCAGGGCAAGGCAAGTGGCGGCTGCGGGTGGAGTCGGATCGCCCGCTGACGGTGATGAGTCTGTTGGCGAGTCCCAGTGGGCATCTGACCAATCTCTCCACCCGCGGCAGCCGCGCTGAACCCCGGAGTTGACTTGGTGCTCGCGCACAGCCCTTTCCAATGCAAGACATGGGCGTCTGTGACTAGCCGCAATCTTCCCAAGTGGCGAATGCGACCGGCCGTGTTCGTCTCGATGCTGGCTCTTCTTGCCGGCGGCGCGACATTCGCGCAGACCCCCGCGCCGTACGGCCTGGGTGCGGTGCCGGGCGACGCAGAAGCAATACTGTCCTGGGGTTGGTCACCATCCGATCGGGTGACGGGCTATTCGATGCGCTACGGCACGGCCGGAGCACTTTCCGCTTGGACGGATATCCCAAACAGCAGCGGAACATCCGGATCATACACGGTACCGAACCTCACGAACGGCACACGCTACTACTTCCAAGTGCGTGCCGTCGGCCCAAGCGGCGCAAGCGAAGCGTCGAATATCGCCACCACCCGGCTGGCGGTTTCGCCCGGCGAGGCGGCAACGATAAACGACGACAATCTGCGGCGGCTCTTGGAGGTCGCCTTGGGAGGCCACCCGCCGGGCGCGACGATCACCCAACTGGAACTGGCGCGCATGTCCGGCCATTTCGCCGCAACCTACCGCGAGATCAGCGATGTGACCGGAATGGAACATGCGGTCAACTTGCGCGAGCTCTATCTTGCCGACAACGAGATCGCGGACTTGGCACCGCTCAGCAGCCTCACCGTGTTGACCTCGCTGGACCTCGGGGGCAACGCGATCGCGGACGTGGCGCCGCTGCGCGGCATGACCGCCCTGACATCGCTGAAACTTGCGGACAACGACATCGCCGACGTGGCGCCGTTGCGCGGTCTCACGTCGTTGACGTCGTTGGACATCTCCAACAACGACGTCCGCGACGTGGCCGGGCTCCAGCGCCTCACCGCACTGAGGTCGCTGAACCTGGCCAACAACGCGGTCGTGGATGTGGCCGCGCTGCGTGGCTTCACCAGATTGACCTTGCTGGACCTCGCCAGCAACGAGGTCTCGGACTTGGCCCCGCTCAGCGGTCTCGCCGCGCTGACCTCGCTGTCGCTCGCCAACAACCGGGTCGCCAACGTGGCACCGCTCGGCGGCCTCCGCACGCTGGCGTCCTTGACACTTTCCAACAACAAAATCACCAACGTGGCACCGCTCCGCAACCTCGTGGAGCTGCGTTCCCTGCAGCTCGCCAACAACACCATCACAGATATGGAACCGCTCGCCGGGCTAACCGCGGTGGCGCGGTTGAACGTGGCGAACAATGAAGTCGCGACGCTACCCGCGCTCGACAGGCTAACCGCCCTCACTGTGCTTTCGCTCGACGGCAACCAAATCGTGGATGTGACGCCCCTCGCCAGCCTTACATGGCTGCCCGAGCTCCATCTCTCCAACAACAAGATCGAGAACGTGTCGGCGCTCGGCGGAATGGCCGGGCTGTCGCTGCTCGACCTCGCCGGCAACGCGATCACGGACATCGAGCCGCTCGGCGGCCTAACGGGTTTGCAATCGCTGTACCTCGCCAACAACAACATCGCGGATGTGGCGTCGGTCTCCCGGCTGACCGAATTGGGCGTGTTGGACCTTGCGGGCAACGAGATCGCCGACTTGGCGCCCTTCGACAGCCTCATGCTGTATGACCTGCACGAGCTCCACCTCAGCAACAACCGAATAACGGACTTGACGCCGCTTCGCAGCATCCCGGTACTGGCATCGCTGTATGTCGCCAACAACAAGGTCGCCGATGTGGCGCCGCTCGCTAGGCAGATCCACCTCCGCTCGCTGGACCTCTCCAACAACCGGATCGCGGATGTGTCCGCCCTCGGTGGATTGACCGGGTTGTCGCTGCTGGACTTGGCCGACAACGCAATCACAGACATCGAGCCGCTCGGCAACCTGACGGATCTGGAGTCGCTATGCCTCGCCAACAACGGCATCGCAGACTTGGCGCCTGTCGCTTGGCTGAGCGAACTGCGGCTGTTGGATCTCGCCGACAACGAGATCACCGACATATCGCCGTTGATGGAAAAACCCTTCCCGCAGGCTTTCCGGCAGGAAAGCGTGGTGGACCTGCGTGGCAATCCCCTGGCGGCCGCCTCTGTCGAAGCTCTCGTGCCTCGGTTGCGCCAACTCCAAGGGGTGGCCGTGCTGGCGGGGCGACAGGTGCCGCTGTTTCCCGCCGCTGCGGATCCAACGGAACGAGAGGGGTTCGTGCGGGTGCTGAACCGCTCAGATGCGGCGGGAGACGTGCATATCGAAGCGGTGGACGATGCGGGAGTCCGTCGCGGGCCCCTACGGTTGGCGATTGGCGCCGGCGGGGCAGCGCACTTCAATTCGGCCGATCTGGAGGAAGGCAATGCGGCCAAGGGGTTGCAGGGCGGCGTGGGCGCACCGACCGCCGGTAGCTGGCGGCTGGAATTGCTGTCGCCGACACTGGACATCGAGGTGCTTGCCTACATCCGCACACCGGATGGCTTCCTCACCAGCGTTCACGACGTGTTGCCGCGTGATCGGCTCGGCCGGCCGCATGCGGCCTTTTTCAACCCGGCGCGGAACTTGGCGCAGGCCAGCTCCTTGCGGTTGGTCAATGCCGGCGCACTCGCCCGGGACCCCACGATCAGAGCCGACGACGACAGCGGCAACTGGCGTTCCATCGATGTGGGGGTCATCGTCAACATCCACCGGCGCTGGTTTTCTTTCGGCGGCGTGAATCTGTTGCTCGTTGATTCCGGCATCCCCGCGGGCGCCACCACGCTCACCGCAGCCGCATTGGAGAACACCGGCCTAGGCGCTGGCGTGGGCAAGTGGCGACTGGCCATCGATGCGCCGTGGTGGGTGGACGCGATGAGTTTGTTGGCAAGTCCAAATGGCCACCTGGCCAACCTCTCCACGGCGCCGACGGCTCGCCCGGACGGCGTGTGGCGCGTGCCGTTCTTTCCCGCGTCATCCGGTACCGAACGGCAGGGTTTCGTGCGTATCGCCAACCTGGGACAAGCGGGCGAGGCGACGGTCGTGGCAATGGACGATGGCGGTGTGCGGGCGGGGCCGATGACGCTCAAGTTGGGCACCCGGCAGACCGTTCACTTCAACTCCCGAGACTTGGAGGTGGGAAACGCGGTCAAGGGTTTGTCCCAAGGTGTAGGGGCGCCGACGCGGGGCGATTGGCGCTTGGAGATCGTCTCGGAGTCCGACATCCGCGCAACAGCGTTCGTCCGCGCCGCCGGCGGCCTGCTGACGAGCATGCACGATGTGGTTCCGAGCAACGACAATGTCCACCAAGTGGTTTTCTTCAATCCTGGACGGAACACGCGGCAGGTGAGCCTGCTGCGGTTGGCGAACGATGGCGACGCTGCGGCAAGGATATCCGTAACCGGCGTTGACGACGCGGCGAACCCCGGTGGCGAGGTCCGCGCCACCATTCCACCCGGCCATTCGAGGACGTTCACCGCGGCGCAGATGGAGGAAGGCGCAAATGGGCTCTCCGGCCGCCTAGGCACGGGGCAGGGCAAGTGGCGACTGCGTGTGGCATCCGATCGGCCGCTGACTGTGATGAGCCTGCTGGCAAGTCCCGGCGGGCATCTGACGAATTTATCCACCCGCGGCGACGGGGCCACTGCGACGGACCGCGGCACCCAGAACGTGGGCGCGGTGCGGGTTGCCAAGAGCGCGGCGATGCGCTAATGTTCGCGCCCGTTGTTGGTGGCCTAGGCGTTTGCGCCCGCATTGGAGATCGCGCCCGCATGAAGACAGACAGTACGCGCCCGCAGGATGTGCGGCACGATTGGTTCGTGGTGGATGCGGAGGGTCGCACGCTCGGCCGGCTCGCGTCCGCGATCGCGCGGCGGCTGCGCGGCAAGCACAAGGCCGAGTACACACCGCATGTGGACACCGGCGACTACATCGTGGTGGTGAACGCGGAGAAGGTGCGCGTCACCGGCACGAAGGAGCGGGACAAGATCTACCATCGCCACTCGGGGTATCCGGGCGGCATCAAGAGCGTGTCCCTGGGCAAGCTGCGCGCCACGCACCCGGAGCGGCTGCTCGCCGGGGCGGTGCGGGGCATGATGCCGCGCAATCGGCTCGGGCGCGCCATGCTGCGCAAGCTGAAGGTGTACGCCGGGCCGTCCCATCCCCATGCCGCGCAGCAGCCGCGGACGCTGGAGCTGTAGCCTCACCCAACCACCCACGATCAAGGAACCTCCACCAACATGCCCGAAACCAGCTATGGAACCGGCCGGCGCAAGACGTCCACCGCGCGCGTCTTTCTGCGGCCCGGCATAGGCCGAATTCTCGTGAACCGACGGGCGCTCGACGACTACTTCGGGCGCGAAACGGTGCGCATGGTTGTGCGCCAGCCGTTGGCCGTCGCCAGCGCGCAGGAGCGGTTCGACATCACCGTCACGGTGCGCGGCGGCGGCGCCTCCGGGCAAGCCGGCGCCATTCGCCACGGCATCGCGCGGGCGTTGGTGGACCACGACGAGACCTTGCGCGTCCCGCTGCGGGCCGCCGGCTTCCTCACCCGGGACGCGCGCGCCGTGGAGCGCAAGAAGGTGGGTCTGCGCAAAGCGCGCAAACGTCCGCAGTACTCGAAACGCTGATGCGCCGGACCGCCGGCGCTGTCGTGCGGGAGCGCGAGAAGTGAGCGAAAACGACGACGCGCAAGCGCCAGACGCTGCGCAATCCACCGGCGACGACGCGGCCGAAAACAGTCTGCGCCGCCGCCACCTGCTGATCGCCTCCACGTCGGCGGTGTCCGCGGTGGGGGTGATGGGCGCGGCGGTGCCGTTCGTCAAATCGTGGACGCCGAGCGCCAAGGCGCGCGCCGCCGGCGCCCCGGTGCGCATCGACATCTCGCGCCTGCGTCCGGGCGAGATGCTGAAGCCGATTCCGGCTTGGCGCGGCCAGCCGGTGTTCGTCATCGGACGCACCGCGGCGGAGATCGCCCTGCTCGAACGCGGCAACGACGGCCTCGCGGACCCGGACTCGGAGAACGAAGCCCGCCAGCCCGAGTACGCACGCAATCCGTCGCGCTCGCGCAAACCGGAGATCGGCGTCTTCCTCGGCCTGTGTACGCACCTCGGCTGCTCGCCAAAGGAGAAGGACGAGACCGGGATGCGCGAATTCGTCGCGGCGTGGGATGGCGGTGGCTTCTACTGCCCCTGCCACGGCTCGCGCTTCGACTTGGCCGGCCGCGTGGTGAAAGGCGTGCCGGCGCCGGACAATCTGCAAGTGCCGCCGCACTCCTACCTCTCCGACACCGAGATCATCATCGGCGTCGACGAGGGGACCGCGTAGGTGGCCGATTCCGCGCCCCTGCGGCCGGTGGGGCCGCGCCGGCCGCTCAAGCGGATCCTGGCTTGGGTGGACGAGCGTTTTCCGCTCACCAAGACCATCGAGGATCACGCCACCCGCTACTACGCGCCGAAGAACTTCAACTTCTGGTACTACTTCGGCGTGCTGGCCACGGTGGTGCTGGCGATGCAGTTGTTCACCGGCATCTGGCTGACGATGTCCTACGTTCCGAGCGCGGAGGAGGCGTTCGCGTCCGTCGAGTACATCATGCGCGACGTGGAGTACGGCGACATAATTCGCTACCTGCACTCCACGGGCGCTTCGGCCTTCTTCGTGGTGGTGTATCTGCACATGTTCCGCGGCCTCGCCTACGGCTCGTACCGCAAACCGCGCGAACTGGTGTGGCTTATCGGCATGGGCATCTATCTGGTGTTGATGGCGGAAGGTTTTTTCGGCTACCTGCTGCCGTGGGGCAACATGTCCTTCTGGGGCGCGCAGGTGATCGTCTCGCTGGTGGGCGCCATTCCCATCGTGGGCGCGGATTTGATGGAGTGGGTGCGCGGCGACTACCTGATGTCCGGCATCACGTTGAACCGCTTCTTCGCGCTGCACGTGGTGGCGCTGCCGCTGGCGCTGGTGGGCTTGGTGTTCGTCCACATCGTCGCCTTGCATCGGGTGGGCTCCAACAACCCGGATGGGGTGGAGATCAAGGAGAACAAGGACGAACACGGCATTCCGGTGGACGGCATTCCGTTCCATCCGTACTACACGGTGCACGACTTTCAAGCCACGGTTGCGTTTCTGTTCTTGTTTTGCGCGGTGGTGTTCTTCGCACCGGAGATGTTCGGCTACTTCCTGGAGAAGCCGAATTTCGAGCAGGCGGATCCGCTGAAGACCCCGGATCTCATCGCGCCGGTGTGGTACTACACGCCGTTCTACTCGATGCTGCGCGCCACCACCTTCCCGCTGTTCGGTTTGGAAGCGCGCTTTTGGGGATTGGTGGTGATGGTGGCGGCCATCCTCATGCCGGCCATGCTGCCGTGGCTGGATCGCAGCCCGGTGAAGTCCATGCGCTACAAGGGCTGGCTTTCCAAGATCATGCTCGCGCTGTTCGTGGCGAGTTTCTTCGTGCTCGGTTACTTGGGCACGGTACACACCACGCCGCTGACCACCGGCATGGCGCAGGTGTTGACCGCCATCTACTTCTCCTACTTCCTGTTGATGCCGTGGTACACGCGCGTCGAGAAAACGAAGAAGCCGCCGGAGCGGCTCACATGAAGGCTGCTTGGCTTGCGCTGGTGTTTGTCGCTTTCACCGGCGTGGCCGCGGCGGCCGCGGAATCCACGGTTCCGCTCGATCCGTTCGAGCCGGATTTGCAGGACAAACCCTCGCTGCAGCGCGGCATGACGCTTTTCGTGAACTACTGCCTCGGATGTCATTCGCTCAAGTTCCAGCGCTACGAGCGCACCGCGGACGACTTGGGCATCCCCCACTCGGTGGCGCTGGACAATCTGGTGTTCACCGGCCAGGCCATCGGCGGATTGATGGACTCCGCCATGCCGGCCGAAGGCGCGAAAAGCTGGTTCGGAGCGCCGCCGCCGGATCTGACGATGGTGGATCGGGTGCGCGGCACGGCTTGGGTGTACACCATGCTTAAGAGTTTCTACGCGGACCCGACGCGGCCCTTCGGCGTGAACAATCTGGTGTTCAAGGACATCGCCATGCCGCACGTCCTCATGGGGCTGCAAGGGGTGCCGGAATTGGATTGCCGGGGCAAGAAGCCCATCGACATTCTCGCCGGGGCGAGCGAGCTGGTGAGCGACGACGCCGGCAACGTGCTGCGCGAGGAAATCCAACGCGAAGACAACTGCGCTTGGACGCGGGTGGCGCCCGGCAGCGGCGAATACTCCCCGGAGGAATTCGATCAAGCCGCCAAGGACATCGCCAACTTCCTGCACTACGTCGGCGATCCCGGACGCGCCGAGCGGCACCGGGTAGGCTACTGGGTGCTGGGTTTTCTGGCGTTGCTGTTCGTCTTGGCGTGGGCCCTCAACCGGGAGTATTGGAAAGATGTGCATTGACCGGCGCCGACGGGCGCCCGTAAGCCGGGCTGGAAAGTAAGGAGGACACTTGCGGATGGAGGCGAATCCCGCTCGCCGGTCGGCGATGACGTTGTACTCCGACCCGCGCGATCACTACAGCCACAGGGTGCGCTTGGTGTTGGCGGAAAAGGGCATTGCGGTGGATGTGGTGGACGTCAACCCCAGCCGCATGCCGCGGCACTTGGCGGATGTGAATCCCGACAACACGGTGCCCACCTTGGTGGACCGCGAGCTCGCGCTCTACCGCAGCGACGTGATCATGGAGTACCTCGACGAGCGCTTTCCGCACCCGCCGCTGCTGCCGGTCTATCCGGTGTCGCGCGCCCACAGCCGCCTGTTGATGTACCGCATCGAAAAGGACTGGAGCACGCACTTGAACGTGCTCGCCAGCGGCAAGGGCGGCGCGCGCGTGTTGAACAAGGCGCATGTGGCGTTGCGCGAGAGCATCGTCGCTTCGGCGCCGGCGTTCGGCGAGAAACCGTATTTCCTGCACGACGAGTTTTCGTTGGTGGACTGTTGCGTGGCCCCGGTGCTGTGGCGGCTCGAACACTTGGAAATCGATCTGCCGGAACGCCAAACCCGCCCGTTGGTGCGCTACATGCAAAAGATCTTCGCCCGCCAGTCGTTCCGCGACAGCTTGACGGAACTGGAAGTGGAGATGCGCGATTGACCTACTACGGAGATCGGCAATGACCTCGCTTCGCCCGTACCTGCTGCGTGCCCTTATCGACTGGATCGTCGACAACGACCGCACCCCCTACATGGTGATCGACTGCTCCGTGCCGGGCGTCGCGGCGCCGACCGAACAAGCGCAAGACGGCAAGTTGACGCTGAACATCTCCGCCGCCGCGGTGCGCGACTTCGCCTTGGACGACAAGCACGTGAGCATGGATTGCCGTTTCCAAGGCCGCTCCGTCCGCATCAGCGCCCCGGTCGGCGCGGTGATCGGCGTGTACGCCAAGGAAACCGGCATGGGCATGGGCCTAGAGGCCGACCACGGCGAACCCGCCACCGACCCCGCCCCGACCAAACCCAAACGCTCCGGCAAAAAAGCACCCCAACGCCCCACCCTCAGGCTGGTCAAGTAACCGCTAGCAACCGGATTGGGATCAACGCCAAACTCCGCCAACCAGGGCGTAGCGTCTAGCTACACGCAATTCAAGGCCCAAACAGCCACGACCAGCACGCTGTCATCCCAAGGGGGTCCCGGGGGCGCAAGCCCCCGAAGTAGATCAACCCCGAAAGGGTGCGCCTTACCCATCCAGGTAGTCGAAAACCTTCACCACCTTGTTCACGCCGAACACCGTGCGCGCCACTTCCGCGGCTTGATTGGCTTCGGCTGGGGGCAGGATGCCCACCAGATACACCACGCCATCCTCCGCCACCACCTTCACGCGCGAGGCGTTCACGTCGCCGCTGGCGGCGAAGCGCGACACCACCTTGGTGGTTAGCCAATCGTCGTTGGCGCGCGCCACCAAGCTGGTGGGGCCGCCCACCTGCAGTTCGTTGTGCAGCCGCCGCACCTCGGGCAGTTTGCGGATCACGCTGGCGGCGCGGTCGCGCAGCGCTTCGTCGGGAACCTGCCCGACCAGCAGCACCACGCCATCGTAGCTGACCACCTTGATGCGGGCGGCGGCGAAGCGCTCGTCCGCGGCCACGACGGCCTCGCGGGCGAGCCGCTCGATCTTCTGATCCGCGAAGTAGCGCCCGGGCGTGCGCAACGTCGGGTCTTTGCCGCCGACGCCCATGCAGCCCGCGCACAACACGACGAGCGCGAGCAGACCGCAGGCGAGGGTGCCGCGGGCGGGCAGGCCCGGGGTGGGCAGGCGGGGGGTGGGAAGAACGAGACTGGGAGAGTTAGCCATCCGTTGGTTCAAACGCATTGGGAATCCATTCGCAAGCGATGCGCAAGTGTCGCTTGCTAACGCACACGATGTCAAATCGCGCTTCGCGGAACCGATGCTCGGGATGGTCGGCGAGAAACAACGCGGCGGTGCGCGTCAATCGCCGCTGCTTGGCGGCGTCCACGGAAGCCAGCGGCGAAACCCAGGCCCCGGCGCCGCGGTGGCGCACCTCCACGAACGCCAACTGCTCGCCGTCCAGCACCACGAGGTCGATCTCGCCGCTGCGGCGTTGGTAGTTGCGCGCCAGCACTCGGCAACCGCGGCGGCGCAGCAGGCGCTCCGCGCCGCGTTCGGCGCGGCGTCCCGTTCGCACCGTGGGAGAGGTGTTGCGCTTGGCGCGTTGCAGGCCGACCGGGAGCGGGTCGCGCACCCGCCTCACCAGCTGGCAACGGCACCAAACGATCGCCAACCGCTTTTGCCCATGCCAACTCGCGGCGCACGCGGCCGTTCTCCGTCAACGTCAACACGCCGGTGCTGCCGGCGATGGATTCGCCGTGGGTGGTCAGCCGCGCTAGCTGATTGGCCACGCGAAAGCCGTCCACGCCGAGGGCGAACAGCGGTGAGGTGGCGCGGTCGCCAAACGCCGCTTCCGCTTGGTCGCGCAGCGCGTGCGGGTGCAAGCGCCACGGCATGTCGCAAACGTACACGCCGTCGAGGCGTCCGCCCAGCGCGCCGCGCGGCACCCGCGACCACACGTACACCGGCAATTCGCCCGCGAAATGAAAGTTCAGCGCCGGTTTCAGCGCCAGCAGTTCGGTTTGCTCCACGAAGGCGACCACCGCGTCCACATCGTCCCGCGGGCGCGGCGTGAACGTCAGCGTGGCGGCGGTGAGCGCTTCGAGTTCGGCGTGGCGGGCAACGCTTTCGGTGACCGCCAACGCTTCCGCCGCCACGTCGATGATCTCGCCAACGCCTTGCAACGCGCTCGCAACCACGATGTCGAGGCGCGGTTCCCGCCGCAGGCGCTCGCGGGCGCGCGCGGCCCACGCGGAGTCGTTGTGGAACAGCGCCACCCGCTCGATGCCGTGTTCGCGCAACGCACGGCCAACGGCCGCGGCTTCGTCTTCCACGGCCAACGCCATTTGCACCATGTTCGCGGGCATGGCGGCCGCTTCCAACTCCGGCGTGTTCAAGGCGACGATCGGCAGGCGCGGCGCGAAGGCCGCCAGCGCGGCCACCGCGGCCTTGTCCAGCGGCCCCACGATCAGCTCCGCCCCGGCGGCGACGGCGCGTTCGTAGGCTTCGCGCACGGGCAACGCCCCCGTGTCGAAGAAGATCAAACGCTGGTCTTCCGGCTGCGCGTGGAGGTAGGCGGCGAGCAGGCCGTCGCGGATGGCGGTGCCCAAGTCGGCCAATTCGCCGGTCACCGGAAGCAGCGCGGCGATCAGCCTCGGCGCGGCGTGGCCCGCGAAATCGGCCGGCGGGAACCGCGCCGCCGGATGTTGCGGATTGCGCGTGCGCCACCGTCGCCACGCTTCGGCGCGCGCGGTCTTGGTGAGCGCGGCGTTCACGTCTCCCGCCAGCGCCGCCCAAGCGCGCAGTGGCGGGTTCGCGCTGGTTTGGGCAAGCTCCTGCAAATCGAAACTCGACATCTTCGACAGCCGCCGCCAAACGGTCGCCGCGGCGCGCGCCGGTTCGATCGGCGCGTCGGCCGCCAACATTTCCACGAGCGTTTCCGCGGCCGCTCGACTGTCGCCCTGCAAATCGAATACGCGCGCCCGCAGCCATGCCGCCGCCGACGTTTGGCGCGCGTCCACCGGCGCCAGCAGCGCTGCCAAGCGCTCCGCCGCGGCTTCGTCTCCCCGTCCGAGGGCCATCTCCAAAGCGACCGCGTGCAACTCGAAACGCTGGCGCTGGGGCAACGCCGCGGCAAGTGCCGGCCGCCCGGTGGCTGGTGCAAGCAAGCGCGCCGACAATTCCGCGGCCTGTTCCGGGCTGCTCGGCCACGCTTGCAGCAGTGCTTGCAGCAGGGCGCCGGCACGTTGCGCCGGGTCCGTTTGCCGTTCGGCCTGCGCGATGGCGGCTTCGAGCGGATCCACGGCGACGTCGCGGGTCTCGGGCAGCGACGGCCGCGGCGCCGGCGAACGACAGCCAACGGCCAACAACGCCATCGCCAACGTCGCCAACGCAAAGCCAGCCCGCCGGCACAAGTGGCAGGCGGTACTATCTTCGCGGGCGGAGGATCGGGAGGGAGAAAAGCGCATGGCGAGCCGCTCGCTGGGCCGTTTGTATGTGGTGGCGACGCCCATCGGCAATCTCTCGGACATGACGCCGCGGGCGGTGGAGGTGTTGCGGTCGGTTGGCGTGGTCGTCTGCGAGGATACCAGACGCAGCCGGACGCTGTTCTCGCGCTTCGACGTGGCGCCCAAGACGTTGCTGGCGCTGCACGACCACAACGAAACCGAGGCCAGCGAGCGGGTGCTGGCGCGGTTGCTTGCCGGGGATTCCGCGGCGCTCGTCAGCGACGCCGGCACGCCGCTGGTCTCGGATCCGGGCTTCGAGTTGGTGCGGCGCGCTTGGCAGGCGGGCATCGAGGTCACGCCGGTGCCCGGCGCCAGCGCCATCACCGCGGCGTTGGCGGCATCGCCCATCGCCGTGGATCGGTTCCGCTTCGAGGGCTTCCTGCCGGCCAAAGCCGAAGCCCGCCGCCAGCGCCTGCGCGAATTGCTCGGCAGCGAGCTGGCCGTGGTGTTCTTCGAAGCGCCGCACCGCCTGCGCGCGACGCTGGCGGATCTGGCGGCGCTCGACGCCGGTTCGCGCGCGTTGCTGCTTTGCCGGGAACTCACCAAACGCTACGAGACGATCCGCTTCGCCACGGTGGCGGAACACTTGGCCGAGGTCGGCGAGCCCCGGGGCGAGTTCTGCTGCGTGCTCGCCGGGGCCACCGCGCCGCCGAGCCGCCACGACGCCGACGACGTGTTGCGCGCGCTGGCAGCCGAACTGCCGGCCGCCCAAGCCGCACGTTTGGCGGCGCGCATCACCGGGCAGCCGCGCGCCGCCTTGTTCCAACGCCTGCTTTCGCTGCGTGGGCGATGCGAGTAACCTAGCCGGCGCGAGTCGGTCAAGCAACCGCGCGCGGCGCGCTGTCCCGTTCACGGACGGCGTCGGCGGCGTGAGGAAAGTCCGGGCTCCACAGGACAGGGCGCCAGGTAATGCCTGGGAGGCGCAAGCCTGCGGCTAGTGCAACAGAAAGCAAACCGCCGCCGCGCGCCGTGAGGCGGGAGGCGGTAAGGGTGAAAGGGTGCGGTAAGAGCGCACCGCGGGAGCGGCAACGGTCCCGGCTAGGTGAACCCCGCCCGGAGCAAGGCCAAATAGGGGTCCCATGGCGTGGTCCGCGCCGGATCCGGGTAGGCCGCTAGAGGCGACTTGGCGACAAGTTGTCCCAGATGAATGGTTGCTCGCGACAGAACCCGGCTTATCGACCGGCTCGCACTCGCCCCGTCTTGGACGTGCCCCGGACACGGCCGCGCGTGGGGCTATGATCCCGCCATCTGGGGCACAGCATTGGGACATGGCTGAAGCGTCGCATCGATTCGTGCTGCGTTTGCCAGTGGAACTCCACGAGCGGGTCTTGGAGGCGGCGACCCGCTACCGGCGCAGCTTGAACGCCGAGATCGTCGTGCGCCTCGAACAATCCCTCGGCGGCATTCCGCAAGACGCGGTGGAGTCGCAGCTGGAGCCGGCGCTGTTTCCGCTCCTGGAGACCACCTTCCGCGGCGAACTCTCGGACGAGGAGAACACGCTCATCCGCCTGTTTCGCCGCCTTTCGGCGGAGCAACGCGCGGGGCTGCTGCGCCTGTTGCGCTGAAGCGGCGTGGCGCGCGGGTTGGCGCGGCCGCTATTCGATCTTCAACGTGGCGAATTTCGGCGCGCGCTTCTCCACGAACGAGCGCACGCCCTCGCCGAAGTCGTCGCGCTCCAAGCTCTCGTCCATCCAGCGGTTGGTCTCCTGCATGGCCGGGCCCAGTTCGGCGTTGAGGTGCCGGTACACCTGCCGTTTCATCATCATCAAGGAAAGCGGCGCGGCGCTGTTGGCCAATGCGCCGATGTACGCCTTGGCGTCCGGCACGCAAGCGCCTTCTTCGCAAAGCCGATCGGCGAGGCCCAAGCGGTGCGCCTCCTCACCGTCCACGCGCTTGGATGTCCACAGCAGATCCAACGCCCGCGACGGGCCTATGAGCCGCGGCAGGATCCAGCTAGCGCCGTGTTCCGCCACGAGGCCCAAGGTGGCGAACGAGGTGGTGAGTTTCGCCCGCCGCTCGACGAAGCGCAGATCCGAGAACAGCGCGTAGCACAACCCCATGCCCGCCGCGGCGCCGCCCACGGCGGCGATGAGCGGCTTGCGGATGCCGAGCAGGTAGGTGAGCGCCGTTTGGAAGTTGGGGTCGCCATCCGGGTTGCCCGGGTCGCAGGCCAGGTGCGGGAACGCGTCCGAACGGCGGCCGCCGGTGGTCATCTCGCCCAAGGCGTTCATGTCCATGCCGGCGCAGAAGCCGCGCCCGGCGCCGGTGAGCACGATGCCCACCACGCTCTCGTCCTTCTCCGCCGCCCCCAGCGCATGGCGGATTTCCGCGAGCATGAGCTGGGTGAAGGCGTTCAGGCTCGCCGGCCGGTTCATGGTGATCACCGCCGCCGGCCCGTCCACTTCGTAGAGGATTTCTTCGTACATGGCGCTCTCCTAACGCAACAACCTACGCAATCTAACCGATCCTGCCAGCGCCCGGCACCAGACTCAGCGGCGATTCGGCAACAGTTCCATCCCCGCCCGCTGCTTGGCGCGGATTTCCCGATGCGTGGTTTCGATGTTCACGAAACGCTCGGCGGTGGTCGGGTGGGTGCGGGCGAAGCGGATGCTGGAGGAATGTTCCACCGCCATGCGCCGCCAGAAGTTCGCCGCTTGGCTGCTGTCGATGCCGGCGCGTTCGAGCATGTAGAGGCTGATGTAGTCCGCTTCGCGTTCCAGCTCCTTGGAGAACGCATCCGCGCTCAAGCCGGCGCCGACTTCGCCGGCGTCCAAGCCCGTGTACACCCGCACCACCGCGCCGAGCAGCCCGCCGAGCAGGGCGTTGCCGAGCTTCTTGTCGATGTGGCCCTCGACGTTGTGCGCGAGCTCGTGGGCGATCACCGTCTGCAGGTCCAAATCCGACTGCGCGAAGCGCAACATGCCGGAGGTGATGTAGATGTTGTAGCCGTCGGCGTAGGCGTTCAACCCCGGGTCGTTCACCAGCAGCACCGGATAGGCGCATACTCGCTCCGGCGCCACCGAGACGGTGTGCGTTCTGCCCTGCCGCAGCACGCGCATGCGCGCCACGCCGTCCGCCAACGCCGCGTCCAGCATCAGATTGATGCGGCGATGCCCGCGCGACACCGGCGGCCGCTTGCCTTCGATGAACAGGATCACGTCGCCGCGGCGCATCCCGGCCCGGTCCGCCGCCGAACCGGGCGTGACCGACAACACCGTGTGCCACTGCTCGGACGTGGAGAACATCCGCGCCGCCGCGCGCCGCGCCTCTTCCGACATGTTGCTCGCGGTGTCGAAGTAGATGCCCATGATCGACTCCACGCGCTCGCCGCACAGATCCGCGTTGCTGCGCAGGATCGGATAGGCGAGACCGTTCAAGCGCTCGCGCCGATCGAGTTGCGTCTGGAACGCCAGGCGCAGCTGCTCGCGCTGCTCGCGGCGCACGGAGTCCGCGGTCGCCGACGGCGGCACCGTGGAGGTTGCGCAGCCACCCAGACTGGCGAGCAAGCCCAACGTCAAGCCGGCAGCCACGGCGCACACCGGCCGCGGCGCGTTGAAACGGTGGCGGGAACCCGGTTGACGCGAAAGAGCGCGGCGCAGGGCGCCGGCGCGAGCCGCTTGGCGATGGCGAGGTTGCCGATCCATGGTGCCTCCGAACTGCCGTAAATCTAACCTGTTCCGGTTGTGATTGCCACCTCGCCAAAGTTGTCGGGCCCCTTCTGCAGGTCTATCGGGATTATGCGGTTGGCTCACGCTCGAAAAGGCACCAGCAGCCACGCGATGATGATGGTGGCCGCGGTGAGGAGGCCGAAGAAGCGTTGCGCCCGGACGCCGGCGAGCTGCAAACGCAGGCGGGCGACGACGACGCCGATGGCGAATCCGGCGACCATGCCGGTGAAGTGCGCCAGCACGTCGGTGTTGTCGTCGCCGATGCCGGTGAAGGCGAACAGGGCGACGGTGGCGAACACCGGCGCGAGGGCGCGTTGCCAACCGAGGCGCGAGCGCAGGCCGCGCACGAAGTAGCCGCTGTGCCACATGAACGCGCCCAGCACGCCCACCGCGGCGAAGGTGGCGGTGGACGCGCCCAGCGAAGCGAAGTGGGCCGGGCGGAAGAACGCCGCCAGCGCATTGCCGAAAATGCCGCCCAGCACGATGCAGAACCACGCGAGACCAGAGCCCAGGTGGCGCCCGGCCAGCAGGCCGAAGAAAGCGCCGAACACCGAGTTCGCCACGATGTGGCCCAGATCCGCATGCAGCGTGAGCGCGGTGGCGAGGCGCCAGAAGTCCCCTTGGGCAACCGAGCCCACATGCAGCCGGCCACCGCCGCGCCAATCCCAGCCGAAGGCGGCGCTTGCCGTGAAAGCCATCACCAGCCAAACGCACGCGAGGTAGCCGGCCACGCCCCACCAGCCGCTGTCGATGCGCGGCGGCGGCGGGATGGCGGGCGAGGTTCGATTCTCGCGTTCGTAGGCGGCGAGCTCGCGTTCGCCGGCGCCGAGATCCTCCTCCGCCACCAGCAGCAGCCAAGTGCCTTCGCGCCAATCCATGCGGCTTTCTATGCCGCGCGCCGCGAGCACGAGTTCCAAGCCGCGCAGCTCGCGGCGCTCGTCGCTTGCGCGGATCGCACGCCAACATACGTCTTCGATCATGGTGATCACCCCAGCAAACGTCTTCGCGCGTTGGCGGGCGGAATCGCCAGCGCTTCGCGGTACTTGGCCACCGTGCGGCGGGCGACTTGGACGCCGCGTTCTTTCAGCAAGCTGGTGATTTTCACGTCCGAAAGCGGGTTGCGCGGATCCTCCTCGCTGGTGAGTTTCTTGATCAGCGCGCGGATCGCCGTGCTGGAAACCGCGCTTTCCGCGCCGCCCACTTGGTTGGAAAAGAAGTACTTCAGCTCGAACACGCCGTGCGGCGTTTCCATGTACTTGCCGGTGGTCACCCGGGAGATGGTGGAGTCGTGCCGATCCACCGCCGTCGCGACCTCCGCCATCACCAGCGGCACCATCGCCTCGGCGCCGTGCTCCAGAAAACCGCGCTGCCGCTCGACGATGTTGGCGGCGACTTTCAGCAAGGTCTCGTTGCGGTATTCCAAGTTTTGCAAAAACCACTTGGCGTCCTGCAAATTGTCGCGCAGAAAGAGATTGTCGCGGCTGTTGTCGCCGGCTTTGATGTACTGCGCGTAGGCTTGATTCACGCGCACCCGCGGCATGGTTTCGCGGTTCAACTCCACGGCCCACCGTCCGTCGTCTTTGTACACAACCACGTCGGGCACGACGTACTCCACGGTGGCGTCGCCAACCGCGGCGCCCGGGCGGGGGTGCAATTGCCGAATCAGCGCCAGCACCTCTTCCAGTTCCGTCTCGGACAGCCTCATGCGCCGCTGCAGCGCCGCCAGATCTTGCCGCGCCAGGAGTTGGAAGTGTCGGCGCACCACGCGGATGGCGGCGGTGCGCCGCGGCGTTTCCGCCGGCAACCGTTCGAGCTGCAGCAGGAGGCACTCGGCGAGGTCGCGGGCGCCCACGCCAGGCGGGTCGAAGCCCTGCACCAAGCGCAAGGCCGCCTCGATTTCGCTGACGCGCAGGCGGAGTTTCGGCCCCAAGGCGCGGGCGAGTTCCTTGCACGATTCCGTGAGCATGCCGTCTTCGTCGATGCTGTCGATCACCACCAGCGCCGCCAACCGCAGGCGCTCGGACATGGTGGTGAGATTGAGTTGCCACAGCAGGTCGTCGCGCAGGGATGTGCTTGCGCCGTTGCGTTCCTCGAATCCGGTGTCTTCGTCGGCGCCGTTGTAGTCCGCGCCGCTTTCGCGCGCCGGGTAGATGTCGTCCCAAGAGACATCAACGGCGAGTTCCTCGGGAATCGTCGCCAGTTCCGCTTCTTCGCTTTCCGCTTCCTCGCCCAGTTCGTCCGCTTCGTCGTCCGCCGGATCCACCGCCTCCCCGTCGGCGTTCACCTCCCAATCCTCCTCGTATTCGTCCTCCTGCAGCTCCAGCATGGGATTGCATTCCACGGTTTGCAGGATCTCCTGGCGCAATTCCAGCGTGGAAAGCCGCATCAGCTTGATGGAATGTTGCATTTGCGGCGTGAGGGCAAGTTGTTGCCCAAGGCGCACGCCCAGCATCTGTTTCATAGCTGAAAACTGTCGCCCAGATAGACGCGCCGCACGGCTTGGTTGC
This sequence comes from Candidatus Azotimanducaceae bacterium, assembly GCA_965243095.1. Lineage (GTDB taxonomy): Bacteria > Pseudomonadota > Gammaproteobacteria > Pseudomonadales > Azotimanducaceae > VXYL01. The sequence continues at coordinate 4,482,150 of OZ251530.1, read as the reverse complement.
TGAGGATTTCCGTCGGCGTGCCTTGCGCGATCACCTTGCCGCCGCTCACGATGTAGGCGTGATCGCAAATGTCCAACGTCTCGCGCACGTTGTGGTCGGTCACCAGCACACCCAAGTCCCGCGCCGCCAGATCGCGGATCTCGTCTTTCAGATCCGCCACGGATATGGGATCCACGCCGGCGAACGGCTCGTCCAGCAGGATCACCCGCGGCGCGCAGGCCAGCGCGCGGGCGATCTCCACGCGCCGCCGTTCGCCGCCCGAGAGTTGCTCGCCGAGGCTGTCGCGGATGTGCTGCAAGCGGAAATCCTCCAGCAGGGATTCCACCAAGCCGCGCTGTTCGGCGCGCGCCAAGCCGCGTCGCAGTTGCGCCACGGCGAGCAGATTGTCGGCCACGCTCAGCTTGCGGAACACGCTCGCCTCTTGCGGCAGGTAGCCGATGCCGGCGCGGGCGCGCATGTGCATCGGCGCGTTGGTGAGGTCGCGCTCGCCCAGATGAATGGTGCCGGCGTCCGCCCGCGCCAAGCCCAGGATCATGTAGAAGCAGGTGGTCTTGCCGGCGCCGTTCGGGCCGAGCAGGCCGACGATCTCCCCGCTCGCCACGGACATGCTCACGTCGACCACCACCGGGCGGCCGCGGTACGCCTTGCTCAGGTTGGCCGCGTTCAGCCAAAAAGGATTTAGTCTGCTGTTGCTGTCCGCTTCGGCTGCCACTTCGTCGTGACGCCGCCCGGCTGGTTGGCCCGGGCGCTTACGCGACCCTCCTCGATGTCCCACGAGACCACATCGCCGCCGACCTCCCGCTCTCCTTGCTTGAGCACCGCTTCGCCCTGCAACTCCAGCTGACCGTCGGTCACCGCGTAGTCGATGCGCGTGGCGCGGGCGGTGACGAACGGCTCGCCCGGGTTGATGCGTTGCCGCAGAGTCGCCGGCCGCTGCGGCGCGCCTTCGGCGACGATGCGGCTCAGGCGGTCGTCCGCATCGGTGGTGGTGGTGACGCGATGCGCTTCCACGCGCAGCGACCCCTGCTCGATGCGCACCTGCCCGGTGAGCACGTTGACGCCGGTTTTCGCGTCGTACACGGCTTCGTTGGCTTGAATGATCAGCTCTTGGGCGCTGTCGCCCGGCAACCCATGCACAGGCACCCAAGCAAGAAACGCGAAGGCGAGAAGCGCGAACGGCAGCGCCCGCCGAGCGAGCGGCGGGTCAAGGCCGAGGGTTCGGCCCGGGGTTGGTCTGGCTGTTCCGTGCGACAACGCGCACCTGCTCTTCCTTTGACGAGAATAGCCGCATGCGCCCGCTGGCAAGATCCGCCTCCAAGCCGGACGCGGACATGCGACTGCTTTCGGTGAGGATTGTAACAGGCTGATCGGTCTTGGCTAAGCGGCTTTCCGGCAGCAACATCAACGCCGCGGTGCGCACCCGGGTGAAAGCCCCCCCGGCGCGCTCCTGGTCCAGCTCGACGTTGCCGGCCAGCCGCAACCGTTCCTCTTGCCCCGGCACGTCGGCCGCCTCGCCCCGGTCGGCCCGCGCCCGCCACGGCGCCACCGCATCCGGCAACTCGATTTCCAATTGCTCGATGCGCGTTGCGCCAGCGGCGTCTTCCCGCGGCGCGAAGTGGCTGATGCGTTGCGCGCGCAGGCGATAGCGGACGCCGCCTTGCGCGTCGTGCTGGGTGATGCGCCCTTCCTCCACATAGACGTCCGGCTCCGCCGCCAACTCGGGCGGCAGCGGCGGCTCGCCGATTTCTCCGGGCGCCACCACCAACGCGATCACCGCGAACAAGGCGGTGGCAACGCCGATGCCCAGCCAAAGCGCCGGCAGCGGCCGCTTGGGCTTCGCCGGCTTGCCCGGTTGCCCGGCAGGTGGGTCCGGCCGCCGCAATCCGCGCATCAGCCCTCGGGCGGCCACCGCCCTTGCGCGTACAACACCAAGTCGCAGATTTCCCGCACCGCGCCGCTGCCGCCGCCAAGCGAAGCCACGTAGTCCGCCCGCGCCCGCGCCAGCGGATGGGCGTCCGCCACCGAGCAGGCCATGCCCACGCGGGCGAACACGGGCAAGTCCGGCAGATCGTCGCCCACATGGGCCATTTGCGCTGGTTCGATGTTGGTTTGCGCACTCAGATCGGCCAGCGCCGCGGCTTTGTCCTCGGCACCGAGATAGACGTGGCAAAGCCCCAGCTCTTCGGCGCGCCGGCGCACAGCTACGGATTCACGCCCGCTGATCAACGCCACCGGAACCCCTGCGGCGGCAAGCCGCTTGATGGCGCTGCCATCCTGCGTATGAAACGCCTTCTGTTCCGCCCCATCCGCGCCGTAGTAGAGCCGCCCGTCCGTGAGCACGCCATCCACATCCAAGATCAGCAGCCGCACGCGGCGGGCTTTGGCGAGCACCGTCTCGGCCACCGGCCCGGGCAGCGGCGACGGGTTCAAGGCACGGACTGCTGGTACAGCAACACGGTGAAACCGATCCACGCGGCCACCAGCACCACGCCCTCGAACCGCGTGATCACCGAACGCGAACCGATGCCGTAGGCGAAGAGGATCAGCAGCGCCGTCAGCGCCACCATCATGCCGTAATCCCGCCAGAGCACCACCGTTTCGATGTGGCGCGGATCCATGAGCGCGGGAATGGACAACACCGCCAGGATGTTCAGAATGTTGGAGCCCACCACGTTGCCGATGGCCATGCCGGCGTGGCCGCGCAACACCGCCGTCACCGTCACCGAGAGCTCCGGCAGGCTGGTGCCCACCGCCACGATGGTGAGGCCAATGACCAGCTCGCTCACTTGGAACCGCTCCGCCACTTCCGTGGCCGCCTTCACCAGCACGTCCGAGGAGAACAGCAGCACGACGAGGCCGACGCAGAACCACATGGCCGCCTTCGGCAGCGTCATGTTCGGCAACTCCTCCAGTTCGCTTTGGATGTTGCTCGGCAGCCGGCCGCTGCGCCGGCCGGGCGAGGCGAGGCGGTAGAGCAGATAGGCGAGGCCGGAAAGCAGCAGCAGACCGTCCCAAACGCCCAGATAGCTGCCGCTGAACAGGCACACCAACGCCAGCAAGGTCGCGCCGATCAGCCACGGCATTTCGCGCTTCAAGGTTTGCGGCGTGAACGTCAACTCGCGCACCAAGGCGGTGACGCCCAACACCAAGCCGATGTTGGCGATGTTGGAGCCGATGGCGTTGCCGATGGCCAACTCGGCGCCCCCCTCGCGCATGCAGGAGCGGATGCCCACCATGATCTCCGGCGCCGAGGTGCCGACGGCCACGAAGGTGAGGCCGATGACGATGTTGGAAACGCCGAGGTTCTTCGCCGCCACCGCCGAGGCGTTGACGAAGCGGTCGGCGCTCCAGATCAACGCCGCGAACCCGGCGATCAACGCCACGAACGGGTAGGTGGCAACGAGGCTTTCGAATTGCTCCACGGCTGCTTAGGCTCTTAGCGTCTTTTGCAAGGAGTCGTCCGCAACGAAGCCCGCGCCCGCGCACTCCCGCTTCCGCCGGCAAGGCCCGCAAGCCGCCGCCCACCCTCGACATGGATAGCCCACCATGTGACGAAAGGTAGCACAGGCCCCGCCAGCCGCTTGACCCGCTCGCCTCCCCGTTTGCTATGGAATCCCCCATCCGCGCAGGTCCATTGCCGTCAACGGGCAACTCCTAGCCGTCGAATGCTCGCTGCAACGCCGCGATGTCTAGTTTCGCCATTGTTCTGATGGCGGCGAACACGCGATCGCGCGCTGCGTGATCCGGGCTGCTCATCCAATCAATGGAGCGGCGTGGCACCACCTGCCAGATGATGCCGAAGCGGTCCTTCAGCCAGCCGCACATCTGCTCGGCGCCGCCCTGCAGCAAGGCGTGCCAATAGGCGTCGAGCTCGCTCTGGTCCGCGCATGGCAGTTGCAGCGAAACGGCTTCGTTGAAGTTGAAGGCGTGGTCGAAGTGGCTGTCCATGGCCACCACCGTCTGGCCGCCGATGGTGAACAGGCCGTGCTTGAGGCTGCCCGCCGGCTCGTCGTCGTTGGCGCCGTAGCGCTCCAAGCGTTGCACTTTCGAATCGGGAACGAGGCTGGCGTAGAAGGCCATCGCCTCCACCGCGTTGCCGGCTTGGGCGCCGGTGAACATCAGGCAAGGCGCCATCTGCATGTGCGCCTGGCCCTCCGCCACCGTGGTCACTTGCCACGAGACGCCGAAGCGGTCCTCCACCCAGCCGAACGGATCGTAGCCATAGCCGTAGTCGTCCAGCGGCATCAGCACCTTGCCGCCGCTCGACAACGTGTCGAACAGCCGCTTGGCGGCGTCCGGCTGGGTCACGCAGGCGAAGAACGAGACGCTCGGATTGATGGTGAACATCGGGCCGCCGTTCACGGCGGTGAAGCGGCGCCCGGCGATCTCGAACTCCACGCCCATGACGCTGCCGTGTGGCTTGCCGGCGCCGTTGTCGAAGGACTGTGGATACCGTGTGCGGGCGATGACGCCGCCGCCGAAGGTTTCGATGTAGAAGGCCGCGGCCTGCTCGGCTTGGTCATCGAACCACAGGCAGGGATAAAGGCGGTCGTTCATCGTTGGACTTCCTCGTTTGGCGGGCACGAACGCGAAGACCGCGCCACCATACCTTTCGATGCGGCGATGGGCAAACGCGACTTGCGCTTAGTCCTTAAGCCGCTCGACCCTACAGCCATGCCTCCTTACTCGCCATCCCCTAGCCGCTCCGTTTTGCTATAGAATCCGCCGCGTCGCACGGCTCGACAGGCCCTGAGGGTCGCCACGCCGTGCAACGGTGCGTTTGGTTCGACGGAGACAGGCGGATGAAAGGAAGCAAGCCGATGAAGATCATTACCCCCCCCCCCCCCCCGATCCGGCAGGGCGGCCTCGACGAGCGGGCGACGTTTCTTTCCGCTCGGGCGCCTTGGCGCGCTGGCGGCGCTGCTGACCTGCGCCGCCGGCGCGTCCGCGCAGAGCATCGACTACGACGACGACGACGATGGCCTCATCGATGTTCGCAGCCCGGTGCAGCTCTACGCCATCCGCTGGGACCTCAACGGCGACGGCGCGGTCGCCGTCAGCGACGCCACGAGCTACGCCAACGCCTTCCCCACCCCCGCCACCGGCATGGGCTGCCCGGCCGCGGGCTGCAGCGGCTACGAGCTGCGGCGGAACCTGGACTTCGACACCGACGGCGACGGCGACGTGGACGGCGACGACCCCGGCTCCTACGCCAACTTCGGCACCATCGGCGGCACCTTCGCCGCGACGTTCCGCGGCAACGGCCACACCATATCGAACTTGACGATCGCCACCACGAGCGGGCGGACGGGCCTGTTCGCGATCATCGGTTCCGGCCGTACGGTGCGCGGGCTGGGCTTGATCAACCCAACGGTGAGTAGTTCCGGGTCGGGTTCCCAACAACAAGGCATAGGCGCGTTGGCGGGCGAGAACAATGGCACGATCATCGGCTGCTACGCCATTGGCGGCACCATCTCCGCTTCAAGGGATGACCGGCTCGTGGGCGGCCTAGTGGGCCGCAACAACAGCCTGGTGCGCACCAGCTATTCAACGGCCTCGGTCAACGCAACTGGATCTTTCACCAACACAGGCGGTTTGGTGGGTTCAAACAACAGCGCCACGATCCGCAACAGCTATGCCGCGGGCAGCGTCAGCGGGACCCACAACCGGGGTGGCCTGACGGGTGCCAGCCAGCATGGCAACATCCACAACAGCTACTGGAACAATACGATCGTGAGCTCGACAGGCTTCAGCGTCAACGCCAGCCTTGGCAAGACCACGAGCGAGCTGCAAACGCCGAGCACCTACGACGGCATCTACTCGGCCTGGGACGACACCGACGGCGACGCCTGGGACTTCGGCACGAACACGGAATACCCGGTGCTGAAGGTCGACGGCCACGATCCGGCGGTGCAGGATCGCGCGGGCTTGCATGTGTACCCGACGGCGCTGAGGGTGCCCGCGGGCGGCAGCGCGACCTACGCCATCCGCCTGCACAAGGCGCCGAGCGCGACGGTGACGGTGACGGTGGAAGGGGCGACCGCGGAAGTGACGGTCGAGCCGGCGATGCTGACCTTCACGACGGCCAACTGGTCTACCGAGCAGACCGTGACCGTGAGCGCGGCGACGGGCGCGGACGCGCGTTTGCGCCTCACCCACTCGGCCACCGGCGGCGACTACTCCGGCTTGGCGGCCATCCGCCGGCCGGCCGTGTCCGTGACCGCGGCGGACGCGGTGACGATCGTCGACCCGACGCCGGTGGCGCTGCCCGACCCGCTGCTTCGGGCCGCGGTGGAACGGGCGCTGGGCAAGCCGCCGGGGGCGTCGCTGACGGTGGGCGACCTGCTGACGTTGCGGTCGCTTAGCCTGGGCGGAGCGGGCGTGTCGTCGCTGACGGGTTTGGAGACCGCGGCGCGGCTGGAGCACCTCGACCTGTCGGACAACGGGCTGACGGACGTTTCGGCGGTGGCGGGGCTGGCCAACCTGCGGACGCTGCTGCTGGACGGCAACGCGGTGCGCGACCTGTCGCCGCTGGCGGGGTTGGCCGCGTTGGAGGCGCTGACGCTCTCCGGCAACGGCCTTGAGGACATCTCCATGTTGTCGCGGCTGTCGCGGCTTGAGCAGTTGTGGCTGGACGGCAACGGCCTGTCGGACATCTCGGCGCTGTCGGCGCTTGGCTCGCTCATCTACCTGCATCTGGGCGACAACCGCATCGCCGACATCACGCCGCTGGCGTCGCTCTCGGCGCTGCGGCGGCTGTGGCTGCCGGGCAACATCGTGGTCGACGTCTCGGCGCTGGCGGGGCTGCGGGAGCTGCGGCGTTTGGATCTCTCGCGCAACGGCATCGCGGACGCCTCGCCGCTGCGCGGGCTGCCGCGGCTGTCGTGGCTGCGCCTGGGCTGGAACCGGCTGGCGGACGTGTCGCCGCTAGCCGGACACTCCGGGCTTGTGGATGGCGGCGCGCTGGGCCTGCGCGGCAATCCGCTGGGCGCGGCGGCGCTGGAAACGCACATTCCGGCGCTGCGCGAGGCCGGCGCGGCGGTGGTGTTCGGCTGGGCCGTGCCGCTGTTCCCATCCGCGGCGGACGCGGCCGGGCGCAGCGGCGTGGCGCGCGTGCTGAACCGATCGGACAGGGACGGCATGGTGCTGGTGGAGGCCGTGGACGAGGCCGGGCAGATGTCCGGCCCGGCGACGCTGTCGCTGGCCGCCGGCGCGGCGGCGCAGTTCGACTCGGCGGACTTGGAGAACGGCAACGCGGAGATCGGGCTGGCGGCCGGCGTGGGCCCGCCGACGCGGGGCAGCTGGCGGCTGCTGTTGTGGTCCGTTCTCGACATCGAGGTTCTGGCCTACCTCCGCACCCCGGACGGTTTCCTCACCGCCGGCCACGCGGAGTTGCCGCGCACCGGGGATTCGCTCTCGGCGTTCCTCTTCAACCCGGCGAGCAACCGCATGCAGCGCAGTTCGCTGCGCGTGTTCAACCCGGGCGCCGAGTCCGCGCGGATGTCCGTTTGGGGCGTGGACGACGCCGGCCGTGGCCGCTTCGCCTCCGGCTTCATGGCGCCGCCGAACGCGCCGCTGGTGTTGAGGGCCGGGCAGTTGGAGCGGTCGCGGGGCGCCGCCGGCGCGGGTCTCGGCAACGGCGCCGGCAAGTGGCGCCTGCGCGTGTCCGCAACTTGGCCGCTGTCGGCCTCCACGTTCCTCGAGAGCCCGTCCGGACACCTCTCGAACCTGTCGCCACCGCCACTCCGCGCCGCCGCGGGCGAGATGCTGCGGCTGCCGCTGTTCCCCGCGGCGTCGAACCCGGCCGGCCGCGAGGGCTTCGCCCGCGTGGCCAACATGACCGCGACGGAAGGCACGGTGGACATTGAAGCCGTGGACGACGCCGGCGTTCGCGCCGGCCCCGTCCGGCTGCAACTCGCGGCGCGGGCGACGACGCACTTCAACTCCGACGACTTGGAGAACGGCAACGCCGCGAAGGGCCTGGCGTCCGGCGTCGGTGCGCCAACGAAAGGCGCGTGGCGCTTGGAACTGCAAAGCGGCACCCTCACTCTCGCCGCGGCAACCTACGCCCGCCACGCGGACGGCTTCGTGACCAGCCTGCACGAGACCGCCCCGGCGGCCGACGGCGCGGCGCGAGTCCCGGTGTTCCACCCGGCGTCCAGCGCCGGGCCGCACAGCCTCCTGCGCCTGGCCAACAACGGCGACGAGCCGGCGCTGGCCACCATCACCGGCGTGGACGACGCCGGCGCGGCGTCCGAACCGCTAACCGTCACCGTGCCCGCGAACGAGGCGCTGACGCTCACCGCCGCGCAACTGGAAGACGGCGGCGAGGGCTTGGACGGCGCCCTAGGCGATGGCGAGGGCAAGTGGCGCCTGACGGTGGAGTTCGACAACCCGCTCACCGTCATGAGCCTGCTGGAAAGCCCGGCCGGCCATATCTCCAACCTCTCCGCCACCGCAAGACCGTAGGCCCGCGCCACACCGGTTCGATCCGGTATGATGCCGGTCGGCTGGCAGCGCTGCTGGAGCTGCCGGCAGGCGGTGTGGCGACGAGACGACGGAGATCCAGCGCATGATGCCCTCCACAATCGCGGCCCGGCTTCGCCGGCTGGTGGAGATCAGGGACCGCCACGAACCGTTGGTCTTCGTCGGGCGGAAGGACGAACTACGGCATCTGCAAGGCGTTGTGGACACGATGGCGTCCGGGCAAGTGCCGGGCGCCGTGCGCATCGTCCAGGGAGCGCCGGGCATGGGCAAAACCTCCCTGTGCGTGCGTTTCCAGAATCAGCTCAACGACGAGGCGCTGCGGGCGACAGCCAAGCCGTCCCAAGGCGAAGAGGCCGGTGCGCCGGCCCTGTGGGCGGACTTGACCTGCGCCGACTTGAAGAAGCCCCCGCTCGACCTGGTGCGCAGCATCAGCCAGCGCATCGGCGAAACCCTGCAAAGCGCGTTGACGCGGCCCGTCGAGGACAAACTCGGCATGCCCGCCCAAGCCGGCGATGCGCTGCGCGCGTCCTGGGGGCTGCTGGCGCAGCGACTGTTCCGCGGCAAGTCCTGGGACGAGATCCGCGAGGCGACCTTCGGCCTGAACCAGCGCTCCTCGTTGGAGGACTGCGTCAACGCCTACGTTGACCATGCCTGGCCGCCGAACTGCACGATCGCCTTGTGCTTGGACGAGGCGCAGAACTGCGACGTCGAAAGCGGGCAGGCCAAGGAGAACCTGCAAGCCCTCTGCGTCGCCAAACACCGGGGCCGGCTGCCGCTGCTCTGCTTCGGGCTGCCCAACACCACCGACGTTCTCGATCAAATGGGCGTGTCGCGTCCGCCCAACGCCGCCGTGCGGACGCTCGGCTGCCTGAATCCCGGCGAGGGGCTGCAGGCCATCGAGCGGACGCTCGACGCCTTGGGGCTTTCCGCCGACGATCCCGCGTGGTCGGCGCATTTGGCGTCGCTGGGCATGACCGCCCGGCCGTGGGACGACTGGCGGGCGCAAACCGCAAGAGCGCTCGCCGACGCATCGGGCGAGTTTCCCCAGCACATCGCCATCGCCCTCATCTCGCTGGGAGACGTCCTGCTCGGCATGGAGGCGGGCCGGCGGTTCGACGACCCGCTCCGGCAGGACATTCTGGCCCAACACCGGGAGCGAAGGATCGAGTACTACGAAGGACGCCTGCGCGGCCCAGCCTTGGCCGACCACCGGCTTGCGTTGAGCGCGGTTTGCGAACTGCTGCACAGAAGGGGCGCGCGAGGAAAGACGGTGCAAGCCACGGAGGCGCGACAACTGCTGGAGGTGGTCGATGACCTAGGCCGCCCCGTGCGGGATGGCGAGCCCATTCTGAAAGCCGCTGTCGCCAAAGGCGCTCTGGGACGAAACCGGGTTGGCCTGCCGGTCATCACGGCCCCGCCCATCCAATCCCTGCAAACCCATCTGCGAGAAATCCTGCGCACGACGCAGCTGGATGCGCCCGAAATGGCCCGGCCCTTGCTGCGGCGCGTGGACGAACTAGAGCCGCCCCGCCCCTTGCCCGCCATCTCCTAGCCGCCCTCCGTTTTGCTATAGGATCCCGCCGCGTCGCACGGCTCGACAGGCCATGAGGGCCGCCACGCCGTGCAACGGTGCGTTTGGTTCGACGGAGACAGGCGGATGAAAGTAAGCAAGCCGATGAAGATCATTACCCCCCCCCCGATCCGGCAGGGCCGCTTGGATGAGCGGGCGACGTTTGTCTCCGCTCTGCCGCCTTGGCGCGCTGGCGGCGCTGCTTGCCTGCGCCGCCGGCGCGTCCGCGCAGAGCATCGACTACGATGACGACGACGATGGTCTCATCGACGTTCGCAGCTTGGTCCAGCTCTACGCCATCCGCTGGGACCTCAACGGCAACGGTGCGGCTGACAACGCCGGCGACGCCACGAGCTACGCCAACGCCTTCCCCACCCCCGCCACCGGCATGGGCTGCCCGGTCGCGGGCTGCAGCGGCTACGAGCTGCGGCGGAACCTGGACTTCGACACCGACGGCGACGGCGACGTGGACGGCGACGACCCGGGCTCCTACACCAACTTCTGGGGGATCGGCGGCACTTGGGCCACGACGTTCCGCGGCAACGGCCACACCATAACGAACTTGAGGATCGCCAACACGAGCGGACACACGGGCATGTTCGCGAGCATCGGTTCCGGCCGCACGGTGCGCGGGCTGGGCTTGATCAACCCAACGGTGAGTGGTCCCGGAACGGGTACCCCAGCCGGCGTGGGCGCCTTGGCGGGCGAGAACAACGGCACGATAGTCGGCTGCTACTCCATTGGCGGCACCGTCTCCTCTTCAGGGATTGACGCGCTCGCGGGCGGCTTGGTGGGCCGCAACAACAGCCTAGTGCGCACCAGCTACTCGACGGCCTCGGTCAGCAGCACCGGCTCTTTTAGCAACGTAGGCGGTTTAGCGGGCTCGAACACCACCAGCTCTGCCACGATCCGCAACAGCTATGCATCGGGCAGCGTCAGCGGGGCCAACAACCACGGTGGCTTGGTGGGCACCGGCCACGAGGGCAACTTCCACAACAGCCACTGGGACAACACGATCGTAAGCTTGACAGGCCTCAGCGTCAACGCCAGCCTTGGCAAGACCACGAGCGAGCTGCAAGAGCCAACGGGCTACACTGGCATCTACTCGGCTTGGGACGACACCGACGGCGACGCTTGGGACTTCGGCACGAACACGGAATACCCGGTGCTGAAGGTCGACGGCCTCGACCCGGCGGTGCAGCGCCCGGGCCTGCGTGTGTACCCGACCACGCTGGCGGTGCCCCCGGGCGGCAGCGCGACCTACGCCATCCGCCTGCACAAGGCGCCGAGCGCGACGGTGACGGTGACGGTGGAAGGGGCGACCGCGGAGGTGACGGTCGAGCCGGCGATGCTGACCTTCACGACAGCCAACTGGGCGGCCGAGCAGACCGTCACTGTGAGCGCGGCCGCGGACGTGGACACGCGCTTGCGCCTCACCCACTCGGCCAGCGGCGGCGACTACTCCGGCTTGGCGGCCATCCGCCGGCCGGCCGTGTCCGTGACCGCGGCGGACGCGGTGACGCTCGTCGACCCGGCGACGCCGGTGGCGCTGCCGGATCCGCGGCTTCGGGAGGCCGTGGCCCGGGCGCTGGGCAAGCCGCCGGGGGCGGCGTTGACGGCGGGCGACCTGCTGGCTTTGCGGTCGCTGAACGTGGGCGGAGCGGGCGTGTCGTCGCTGACGGGTTTGGAGATCGCGGTGCGGCTTGAGCACCTCGACCTGTCGGACAACGGGCTGACGGACGTTTCCGCGCTGGCGGGGCTGACCAACCTGCGGACGCTGCTGCTGGACGGCAACGCGCTGCGCGACCTGTCGCCGCTGGCGGGGCTGACCCGGCTGGAGGCGCTGACGCTCTCCCGCAACGGTCTTGAGGACATCTCCATGTTGTCGCGGCTGTCGCGCCTCAAGCAGTTGTGGCTGGACGGCAACGGCTTGACGGACATCTCGGCGCTGTCGGCGCTGGGCTCGCTGATCTACCTCCATCTGGGCGACAACCGCATCGCCGACATCTCGCCGCTGGCGGGGCTCTTGGCGCTGCGGCGGCTGTGGCTGCCAGGCAACATCGTCGTCGATGTCTCGGCGCTCGCGGGACTGCGGGAGCTGCGGCGGCTGGATCTCTCGCGCAACGGCATCGCCGACGCCTCGCCGCTGCGCGGACTGCCGCGGCTGTCGTGGCTGCGCCTCGGCTGGAACCGGCTGGCGGACGTGTCCGCGCTGGCCGGACACTCCGGGCTCGCGGACGGCGGTGCGCTGGGCCTGCGCGGCAATCCGCTGGACGCGGCGGCGCTGGAGACGCACATCCCGGCGCTGCGCGGGGCCGGCGTCACGGTGGTGTTCGGCTGGGCGGTGCCGCTGTTCCCCGCGGCGGCGGACGCCTCGGGGCGCACTGGCGTGGTGCGCGTGCTGAACCGCTCGGACATGGACGGCGCGGTGCTGGTGGAGGCCGTGGACGAAGCCGGCCAGACCGCCGGCCCGGCGATGCTGTCGCTGGCCGCAGGCGCAGCGGCGAGCTTCGACTCGGCGGACTTGGAGAACGACAACGCGGAGATCGGGCTGGCGGCCGGCGTGGGCTCGCCGACGCGGGGCAGCTGGCGGCTGCTCCTGTGGTCGGTTCTCGACATCGAGGTTCTGGCCTACCTCCGCACCCCGGACGGTTTCCTCACCGCCGGCCACGCGGAGTTGCCGCGCACCGGGGATTCGCTCTCGGCGTTCCTCTTCAACCCGGCGAGCAACCGCGCGCAGCGCAGTTCGCTGCGCGTCTTCAACCCGGGCGCCGAGTCCGCGCGGATGTCCGTGTGGGGCGTGGACGACGCCGGCCGCGGCCGCTTCGCCTCCGGCTTCATGGCGCCGCCGAATGCCCCACTGGCGTTGAGGGCCGGGCAGTTGGAGCGCTCGCGGAGCGCCGCCGGCGCGGGACTCGGCAACGGCGCCGGCAAGTGGCGCCTGCGCGTGGCCGCAACCTGGCCGCTGTCGGCTTCCACGTTCTTGGAGAGCCCGAGCGGACACCTCTCGAACCTGTCGCCACCGCCACTCCGCGCCGCCGCAGGCGAAATGCTGCGCCTGCCGCTGTTCCCGTCGGCGTCGAACCCGGCCGGCCGCGAGGGCTTCGCCCGCGTCGCCAACATGACCGCGGCGGAAGGCGTGGTGGACATCGAAGCCGTGGACGACGCCGGCGTCCGCGCCGGCCCCGTCCGGCTGCAACTTGCCGCGCGGGCCACAATGCACTTCAACTCGGACGACTTGGAGAACGGCAACGCCGCGAAGGGCCTGGCGTCCGGCGTCGGCGCGCCAACGAAAGGCGCGTGGCGCTTGGAACTGCGAAGCGGCACCCTCTCACTCGCCGCGGCAACCTACGCCCGCCACGCCGACGGCTTCGTGACCAGCCTGCACGAGACCGCCCCGGCGTCCGACGGCGCGGCGCGAGTCCCGGTGTTCCACCCGGCGTCCAGCGCCGGGCAGCGCAGCCTCCTGCGCCTTGCGAACAACGGCGACGAGCCGGCGCTGGCGACCATCACCGGCGTGGACAACGCCGGCGCGGCGTCGGAACCGCTAACCGTCACCGTGCCGGCGGGCGAAGCCCTGACGCTCACCGCGGCGCAACTCGAAGACGGCGACGAAGGCTTGGAAGGCGCGCTGGGCGATGGCCACGGCAATTGGCGCCTGACGGTGGCGTTCGACAACCCGCTCACCGTCATGAGCCTGCTGGAAAGCCCCGCCGGACACCTCTCCAACCTCTCCGCCACCGCAAGACCGTAAAGCCGTCCTGGGAGCGCGGGCGTCTCGCCCGCACAGGGTGAAACACATGTGAACGAGAGTGCGGGCGAGACGTCCGCGCTCCCAGGGCGCCGCCGGCATCCCCCGTTCGGCCCGGCTTTCCTCGTCGGCGCGTCGCGGCAAACGGGGTCGCGCCATCACCGCGCCGCGTCGCCTATGCGCAGCGGATCACGAAGGGACGATCTCCTACACAATTTTCAGCCAAATCCCGTATCCAAGCGCCCCGCGCCTTGCTCAAACTGGCGCGCATGGCACTATCGAACCAACAGCGCCGCCCGGCCGCGCCAAGCGACCCGGCGAACAAGCACCTGTTCTCCCACCCGCGCATGGTGGCGGACCTCCTGGGCCTGCTCGGCGAACCCTGGGTGGACGACTTGGATCTCGACCGCCTGGCGCGGCTGCCGGCCGAGCACGTCGCCGACAACCACCGCGTCCGCGCCGAGGACATGCCGTGGCGCGCGCCGTTCAAGCCCGGCGCCGGTTACCCGCCGGGCGCCGCCGTGGTGGTGCATGTGGAGTTCCAGAGCGGCTCGCATCCCCATATGGCGGAGCGGCTGCTTGAATACGCGGCGCTGCTGCGCCGCGACCTGCTTCGCGGCGGCGCCACGTTGGTTCCCGCGCATGTGCCTCTGGTTGTGTACAGCGGCCGGGCGCGGTGGTCGCCGCCGCTGCGGGTGGAGGAGCGCACCGCGTGGGTTCCCGACGCGCTGGCGGAGTTTCAGCCGCGCATGGCGTTCCGCTTTGTTGACGCGAAGACCTACCGGGGCGACCATGCGTTGGACGGCAACGTGGCGCGGGCGTGGCTGGCGCTGGAGGCGGCGGACGCCGCTGGTCTGGCGGCGGCGCTGGAGCACGCGGCGGCAACCTTCGCCCGGGTCGGCGATCCGGCCTTGTCGCACGGCCTTGAGCGATGGTGCTATGGTGTGCTGCGCCATCGCTTCGGCGACCGGCTGCGGACTTTGACGGACATCATGGAGAAACGGACGATGCTTGCGGAAACGCTTCAAGAGTGGGACGAGCAGAAGATCAACGAAGGCCGCTTGGCCGGACGGGCGGAAGGCCGCTTGGCCGGGCGCGAAGAAGGCCGGCTGGCCGGGCGAGAGGAGGAACGCGAACGTCTGCGCAGGTTGGCGGAGCGACGCTTCGACGCCGCCACCGCAAACGCGCTCGACCGCCTGTTCAAGGCCGCGGACGAGCGGCCGGAGTTGTGATCGGCAGCACTCCCGCGGCTGGCGCGTAAGCCGCTAGGCCGCGACCGGCGGATGTCGTACAGCCAGCCATGCCTCCTTGCCCGCCATTTTCCGGCCGTGCTCCGCTTTGTTGGCGGCGCTGTCAGCGCCTCGCCGGAAAACGCGGTCATGCGGGGACTGGTGGGGTAACGCTCAAAATCCAGCGCCTGCGCCGCCGCGCATGGGTGACGAGCGCGGCGCTTGCCGCCGGCTTCTGCGGCACCGCTCACGCGCAAGTTGGCGCTCTCGCCGGTGAACTGCAGATCTGCGAGGCGGCTTCGTCTCCCTTCAACGTCTCCCAGTCCGCCGCGGATGCGAACGGCGACTACTGGGTGGCCTACAGCTGCAAGACCAACTGCGCGAATTGGCAGGAGTGTCGGTCGACGGCGAACGCCGGCGGGGGCGGTGCGAAGGAAGGGCTTGCGTTCGTCGTGGACGGCATGGGCGGGCACTTCTCCTTCACCACCGAGCAGACCGGCGCCAAGACCGTGCTGCTGCACACCGGCACCGGCGGCACGAGCTTCATGCACTCCCTGTCGCGTCAGATCGAGAACGCCAGCGACGCGAAGGTGGTGATGGTGCGCTGGGAATCGGGCTTTTCCAACTGGGGCTGGTTCACGCGCACCTCCGCCCCGGCCACGCGGGTGCCGAACGTGACCCGCCGCATCGCCAGCGTCATCGCCTGGGTACACGAGAACCTCGCCGGCGCCGGGGACTTCGGCACGGTTGGCTGCAGCATGGGCACGCAGGCGACCCTCGGCGCGGTCTATTGGCATGGGGTTGATTCGCTGGTGGACTACCAGTTGATGGTGGGCGGCCCGGGCCTCTGGGACATCAACGCCGGCTGCGGCCGGCGGCAATACACCTCCGGCTACTGCGATTTGGACGCGAGCCAGGCGTGCAGCGCCCATGCGGATTGCAGCAGCCTTTCGGCGCGGAGCCGCTGCGTCGTGCCCGGGCCGATACCGTTCGCCTCGTTGTACGAGTCGGTGGTCAACCACGTTCACGCCACGCAAGCCTGCGATGTCTCGACGGCCGACAGCACCACGCCGATCCACGCGCCGTTCGACGAGAGCGGGTTCGGCTTCACCACCGGCGATTGGGACTTCGACCACCCCATCGACTTTCAGATGGACCTCTGGGGCAGCGACGGCGACCACCGCTGGGCGATGGGGGACGCGATGCGCGTGTTCAACAGCATCACCTCCGCCAACGGCCATCCCAAGCGCTGGAACACCACCGCGGACTCGAACCACTGCGCGGCCATCGGGGACGGCACGGCGCTGCGCCTCGTGGTGGAAGGCATGGGCCTGGGGCAATCCGATGAGGACGATGACGATGGAGTTGGCGACATCACGAACCCCGCCGAGCTCGACGCCGTGCGCTGGGACCCGGGGTTGCGGGCGGCTGTGGAGCGGGCGTTGGGCAAGGCGGTCGGGGCGCCGCTGACGTTGGAGGAAATGCTCACGCTGGAGTCGCTGACCGCGGACGGTGCCGGGATTTCGTCGCTGCAAGGTTTGCAGGCGGCGACGCGGTTGGAGTATCTCGATCTGTCGGACAATGCGCTCACGGACGTGGCGGAGCTGGCGCGGCTTTCCAATTTGCAAACGCTGCTGCTGGGCGGCAACCGGTTGCGCGACCTGTCGCCGCTTTCGGGGCTGGCCGGGCTGCGGGCGCTGACGCTCTCCGGCAACGGCATATCGAACATCTCGGCGCTGTCCGGGCTGTCGTCGCTGGAACAGTTGTGGCTGGACGGCAACGCGCTCGCGGATGTCTCGGCGCTGGCGGAACTGCGTTCGCTGACCTATTTGCATCTGGGCGACAACCGCATCGCGGACATCTCGCCGTTGGCGGGGCTGTCGGAGCTGCGGCGGTTGTGGCTGTCGGGCAACATGGTGGCAGAGGTCTCGGCCCTGTCCGGGTTGCTCCGGCTGACGCGCCTGGACCTGTCGCGCAACCAAATCGCGAACGCCTCGCAGCTGGCCGCCCTGCCGGAGCTGTCGCGGCTGCGTTTGGGCTGGAACCGCGTGGCGGACGTGTCGGCGCTGGTCGGGCATGGCGGGCTTGCGGACGGTGGTGCCCTCGGGCTGCGCGGCAATCCGTTGCGCGCCGCGGCGCTGCGGAGGCAGATTCCGGCGCTACGCGAAACGGGCGCGACCGTGGTGTTCGGCTGGCCAGTGCCGTTGTTCCCGTCAGCGGCGGATGCGTCGCGGAGCGGCGTGGTGCGCGTACTGAACCGTTCGGACGCGGCCGGCATGGTGCTCGTGGAAGCGGTGGACGAGGCCGGCCAGACGTTCGGGCCGGTGCGCCTTGCGCTGGCCGCCGGCGCGGCGGCGCAGTTCGACTCGGCGGACTTGGAGAACGGCAACGCCGCGCTAGGGTTGGCGGAAGGCGTTGGGCGGCCGACGCGGGGCAGTTGGCGGCTGCTGTTGTGGTCGGTGCTGGACATCGAGGTTCTGGCGTACGTCCGTACGCCGGACGGGTTCCTCACCGCGGCACACGCCGAGCTCGCACATGATGGCGACACGCTCTCGGCGTTCTTCTTCAACCCGGCGAGCAACCGCGCCCAACGGAGTTTGCTGCGGGTGTTCAACCCGGGCACCGCGGCCGCGAACATGTCCGTTTGGGGCGTGGACGACGCCGGGCGCGGGCGCTTGGCACCCGGCTTCGCGGCACCGGGGAGCGCGTCGCTGATCTTGACGGCGTGGCAATTGGAGCGCTCGCGGGGCGCCGCCGGCGCGGGTCTCGGCAACGGCGCGGGAAAGTGGCGTCTGCGCGTGAGCGCGCCGTGGCCGCTGTCGGCGTCGTCGTGGCTGGAGAGCCCGTCCGGGCACCTCGCCAACCTCTCGTCGCCGCCGGTTCGGGCTAATGGGGACGGCGTGCTGCGGCTGCCGCTTTTCCCGGCGTCATCGAATGTGGCCGGCCGCACGGGTTTCGCGCGCGTGGCGAACCTGACCGCCGAGGAAGGCTGGGTGGACATCGACGCCGTGGACGACGCCGGCGGGCGCGCCGGCCCTGTCCGATTGCGCCTTGCGGCGCGGGCGACGGTTCACTTCAACTCGAAGGACTTGGAGAACGGCAACGCCGCGAAGGGCTTGTCCGCCGGCATCGGAGTTCCGACACGCGGCGCATGGCGCCTGCAGCTCCGCAGCGACCTCGCGCTAGCCGCGGCCGCCTACGCGCGCCACGCGGACGGCTTCGTGACAAGCCTGCACGAGGTTGCCCCGGCCGCGGACGGCGCTGCGCGGGTGGCCGTGTTCAACGGGGCGTCGGACGACGGCCCGCGAAGCCTCCTGCGCTTGGCGAACAACGGCGAGGAGCCGGCAACGGCCACGATCACGGGCGTGGACGACGCCGGCGCCACGGCCGAACCGGTAACCATCACCGTGCCCGCGGGCGAAGCGCAGACACTCACCGCCGCCCAACTCGAGCGTGGCGCCGTGGGCTTGGCAGGCGCGCTAGGCGATGGCGACGGCAAATGGCGCCTGACGGTGGGGTTCGACAACCCGCTCACCGTCATGAGCCTGATGGAGAGCCCCGCGGGCCACCTCTCCAATCTCTCCGCAACCGCAAGGCCGTAAGCCGCCGGGCCGCGGGCGGCGTCACCACCGCACCACCGCATTGAAACGGCAATGTTTGGGCAATGTTTGGGCAATGTTTGGGCAATGTTTGGGAAAGCGTCTGGTAAAGTGTGCGCTTGTCGATATTCCCAAGCCACTTGGTTGGAACCCCGCTTTATGGTGAAGCGAGCAGCGCGCCGCGCCGCGTGATGGCCATGTGGATTCGGCAACTGGAGGTGGCGGACTGCGCCGGCATCAAGGCCGCCAGCGTGTCGCTGCAACCCGGCTTGAACGTGCTGCACGGCCCCAACGAGCTCGGCAAGTCCACGCTGGTGAAGGCCATCCGGGCGACGCTGTTGCTGCCGGCCGGCGCCACCGCCGGCGAATCGCTGCGCGCGTGGAACGTGGACGCCGCGCCATCCGTCGCGCTCACCTTCGAGCAGGAGGCGCAACGCATTTGGCGCATCCGCAAGCGCTTCGGCACGAGCGGCAGCCAGACCTATCTGGACTTCTCCCGGGACGGCAAGGAGTTTTCCCAAGATGGCCGCGGCCGGGAAGTGGAAAGTTCCGTGCAGAACATTCTGCGCTGGGGCATCGATCCGCCCGGCGGCAGAAGCGGCAAGCGGGGCATGCCGGAATCCTTCATCACCACCGCCTTGCTGGGCGACCAACGCGCCATCGACGCCATCCTGAAGGCCAGCCTCAAAGACGATCCAAACGCCACCGGGCGCGACCGGTTGACCGACGCGCTGCAAGCGATGGCCGAAGACCCGCGCTTCAAGCAAGTGCTGGCGGTCGTGCAAGAGCGATTCGACGAAGCCTTCACCGCCACTGGGCGACACCGGATCGGACGCGCCTCCCCGTGGCACAAGCTGCGCGAAGACCGCCAGCGCGCCGAACAGCGCGAACTGGCAACGCGGCAGGAAATGGAACAAAGCGAGGCCGCCCGCAACCGCGTTGCCGAACTGCAGCGGCAAGCCTGGGAAGCCGAGGTGGAGGCGGAACGGGCGGCCGGTTTGCTCAAGGCCGCGCAGACGGCGCAGCGGCAGCGGGCGGAACGCGCCACCGCCGCCAAAGCGCTCGCCGAGGCGGAGGCGGAATTGCACAAGGCGCAAGCGCAGGTTCGCGGCAAGGACGAGAAAGTCGCCGCCGCAGCCGTCGCCGAGCAGGAAGCCGGTGCGTTGCGCGAATCCCTCGCCGTTGCCGAAAAGGAACTTGCGGACGTGCAACCGCTGGCCAAGGCCGCCGCCGATCGCGTCCAGCAGCTGGAATCGGCGGACGCCGAACAGGGCCGGCGCCTGCGCGAACAGGAAGCGCAGAATCAGCGCCTGCAGTTGGCGCGACGGAAAACCGAACTGGAAACCAGAGTTGCCTCCGCGCAAGAGATCGCCGAACGCGAGGCCGTCACCCGCAAGACGCGCGCGGACATCGAGACGCGAACCAAAGCGCTCGCGGAACAAGGCAGCTTGCTGGCACAGGCGGAGGCCAAAACGGTCGAGGAACAACGCGAAGTCCAAGCGCTGGAACGCGACCGCGATTGCGCCCGCTACCTAGCGGCGAAGCAACGGGCGAGCGCCTTGACGAAGGAACGCGACGCGGCGAGGGAACTCGCAAAATCGGCCAAATCCCATGAGGACCAAGCGCAAGAGATCCGCGCCGCCGCCGAGGCGTTGCACGCGCCGGCGTTGGAGGAACTCGACGAACTAAAAAAGCTGCACACCAGCAGCCAAGTAGCCAATGCCAAACTCGACGTTGGGCTTGCCATCGAGTTCACCCCGGCAAGCGCCGGAACAGCGCGAGTGACGGTTGACGGCAAAACCAGCCAGCGGCAGTTCAACGCCGGCGAACGCCTGCGCTACGAGGCAGAGCGCGAACTGCAACTTGCCATCGACGGCGTTGGCGAACTGCAAGTGCGCGGCGGCGGCAGACGGGTTCGGGAAGAGGCCGCGGCAGCGACAGAACGATGGCGAACACTGGCGGACGCCCTCTGCGACAGCGCCGGTGTCGCCACTGCCGCCGAACTGGAGCAAAAACGCCGCGAAGCCGACGATCTGCTCGCTGCCGCGGCGCAGAACGCCAGCAAAGCGCAAAAGGCCCGTTTGCGCAGCGAAAACCTCGACGAACTGGAACGCCGCGCCGCCGTGGCCCAAGCCGAAGCCGAGCAACGCTACGCGGCGGCCGCCAAGCGCATGGCCGAGGGCGTTTCCGTGGACGACCACCTCAAGGAACACGGGGAACCGCCCGACGAACAGGAGCTAACCCAAGCCATCGAAACGCGGCAGGACGAGATGCGCCGGCGCGAATCGCTCCGCGTCCGGCTGGCGCACGAAGTCGAACAAGGGGCCGCCGAACTCGAAAACTCGCGCCAAAACTTGCAACGCGCTGAGCAGGAGCTGCGCGAGGCCACCGCGGCCAACGAACAATGGCGCCGCGTACTTGACGAAGCCGATGCCGACAGCCAGCGCTTGGACGAGGAACTCGCCAACGTGGACGCGCAGATCAAAGCCATTCAGGCCGAAGCCACCGCCGCCGCCGCGGACGCCCGCCAAGCCCTCGCCAAAGTCACCGCAGAGTTGAGCGCGAAGACGAAGACGCGAGACGAAAGCAAGCAACGCCTGCAAGACGCGACCAACGCCTTGGCCCGACTGCAGGGCGAGGCGGCGACCCTGCGCGCCACGGTGGAAGCGTTGGACGTTGTCGCGCTGCTTTCGGCCCGCGACGAGAAGCGCGCCGCGCTGGACGCGCTGCCGCTGGCGGAAGACGCCCCCGATGATGTGGCCGAACTGGAACAAGCCGCCAACGACGCCACCAACAAGGCAACCGCGCTGCGCCACGACCTCAGCACCGCCCAAGGCGCACTCGGCCAAGTCGGCGGCCAACGCACCTTGGAACAGGCGGCGCAGGCAAAGGAAGCGCTGGCCGCCTTGGCCCGCCGCGAGCACGAATTGGAGGTGGAGTACGGCGGCTGGCAACTGCTGCGCGAAACGCTGGCCGAGGCGGAGAAGGAAGACGCCGCGCACTTGGGCGACGCCTTGGTCAAACCCGTGAGCGAACGCATGGCGGCCCTCACCGGCGGTCGCTACAGCGCCGTCGGCATCGGCCCGCAGCTCGACGCCACCAACATCCGCCTAGGCGAAGACGATCACTCCTTCGACGACGTCTCCGTCGGCACCCGCGAACAAATCGCCTTGCTGCTGCGCCTGGCCATCGCCGAAGCCCTAGGCAGTTTCGTGATTCTGGACGACCACCTCACGCAGTCGGACGCCGGCCGCATGGCGCGGATACGCGGGCTGCTGGGCGAAGCGGCGCAGAAAATCCAAGTGATCGTGATGACGTGCCACCCAGACGCCTACCTGACCGGCTTGAGCGGCGACCAACCGATCAACGTACATGCGGTGGACCTAACTGAACGCATCAAGCGGCACGATGTCGCCGCATGACATGGCTGTGCCCAGTGATGCTGCAAACGCAGATTGGCAACAGGAGCGAACCATGGATCAGCGGCTGGAAGCCAACCGTCGCAATTGGAACGAGCGCACCCCCATTCACGCTGCGTCGACGTTCTACGACGTGGAGGCGTTCAAGCAAGGCGCCAACGCCTTGAACGACATTGAACGGCGCGAGGTGGGCGACGTGGCCGGCAAGTCGCTGCTGCATCTGCAATGCCACTTCGGGTTGGACACGATGTCGTGGGCGCGGCTTGGGGCGGTGGCGACCGGTCTCGACTTCTCCGACGAAGCCATTGCCCTCGCCCGCAAACTCAACGCCGAACTGGGCTTGGGCGCGCGTTTCGTGCATGCCAACGTGTACGACGCGGCGGACGCCATCGACGAGCGGTTCAACATCGTGTACACCGGCAAAGGCGTGCTCTGCTGGCTGCCGGATCTCGGCGCGTGGGCGCGGGCGGTGGCCCGCCTGCTCAAGCCGGGGGGCGTTTTCTACCTCATGGATACGCATCCGTTTCTGGACGTGTTCGACCCCGCCGCGGCGGAAACGGCGGAAGAGCAGTGCGCCGGCCCGGACGATTTGCGCTTCCGCTACGACTATTTCCCGAACGCCGAAGGCCGCTACTTCGCCGGTGGCGAACCGTCCTACGCCGGCAGCAAGGCGCTCGCCTCCGGCACGTACCAATGGTGGCACAGCATCGCCGAGATCCTCGGCGCACTGCTGCACGCGGGCTTGGCGCTGGAGTTCTTCCACGAGTTCGCGCAGAGCTTCTGGCGGGTCTTCCCGGGCATGGCGCAGGGCGACGACGGCTGGTGGCGTTTCCGCGACCACAACGAACGCCTGCCGCAAACCTTCTCGCTGCGGGCGCGCCTGCCGCGTTCCGTGTAACGATTCTGTAACACGCGGCGGAAACACTGGCGGCTCCACCGCACTGTTGGAGCAGCGACATGGCTTTCGTCAAGCCGCGAAGAACCGCCACCCGCCTGTCCTTGAGCGTCTGCCTCACCGCGATGCTGTTGGTCGCTGCCCCCGCCGCCGCCGAGGGGCGCATCGCCGGTCGCGTGGGCGATCAATCCGGCGCGTACTTCCTCGATGGCGCCATCGTGTCCATCGAAGCGCTTAAGTTGCGCGCTGTTTCGGCGGATGGCGGCTACTTCGTCTTTCGCGGCGTGCCGGCGGGCCGGCATGTGCTGCAGGTGGACTATCTCGGCGCGCAGCGGGTGAACGCCGAGGTGGTCGTGCGCGACGGCGCCACGGCGGAGCCGCTGGTGCTGGTGGGCGAGCGGCAAGGCGCGTTGGAGGAAATCGTGGTGTACGGCCAAGCCGCGTCGGCCGGCAAAGCCCTCAATCAGATGCGCGCCGCCGACAATCTGGTTTCCATCGTCTCGGCGGACTTCGTGGGGCAGTTCCCGGACGAGAACGTGAGCGAGGCGCTGCAACGGCTGAGCGGCGTCTTCATCGAACGCGATCAGGGCGAGGGCCGCTTCGTCGGCGTGCGCGGCTTGAGCCCGGGCCTCAACGTGGCGTCCATCAACGGCTTGCCCATTCCGTCGCCGGAAAGCGAAACCCGCGCCGTGGCGTTGGACGTGCTGCCATCGGACATGGTGGAACGGCTGGAAGTGTCGAAATCCTTGACCCCGGACATGGACGCGGACGCCATCGGCGGCACCATCAACGTGCGCAGCCTGAGCGCCTTCGATCGCAAGAATCTGCACGTCAAGCTGCGCGGCGAAGGCCGCCGCGACGACATGGCCGGGCAGACGGCCGCCAAACTCTCCGGCGCTTTCACCAATGTTCTCGCCGTGGGCGGCGGCGAACTCGGCGTGGCGTTCTCCTACTCGAACGGCGAGAAGACCATCGCCGTGGACAACTTCGAGGTCGATGGCGGCTGGGACAACGACTTCGAAGACAGCGGCGTACGCGGCGCGGAGGAAGTGGAACAGCGCGACTACGAAGTGACCCGCGAACGCGACGGCATGGCGCTGAATCTGGACTACCGCGCCAATTCCGCGTCGCGCTACTACCTGCGGACCCTGCGCAGCCGCTTCACGGACACGGAGTTCCGCAACCGCATCGAGTTCAAGCTGGACGAAGGCGACATCGACACCCTCACCGGCAAAGCCCATGTGCGAACCGAAACCGAGCTGCAGCGCGAACTGAAAGATCGATTCGAGGAACAACGCATCCTGAGCGTGGTGCTCGGCGGCGAAAACCACCACGGCGATTGGACCCTCGCCTACGCCTACGGCCACAGCGAAGCGGAGGAATCCGAGCCCAATCGCATCGACAGCCAATTCAAGAACGAAGACGTGGCGCGCGCTGGCTACACCGGCGCGGGTCAAGCGTTGCGCTTGCAGATGAGCGCCGACGCGCTGGATCCGGCGCGCTACGAGCTCGACGAAATCGTCGTGGAGAACAACGCCACGCAAGATGTGCGCGACACGTTCACCTTCGATGTCACGAAGGAAACGCTGTTCGGCGACCATCCGGGATTCGTCAAGTTCGGCGTCAAGCGCGGCGACCGGGAGAAAACACTGGACCTCAACGCGCGGATCTACGACGGCTTCGCGCAAGACCCCACGCTTGCGGATTTCGTTGTCGGCGACGTGGACTACACCCTCGGCGACTACGGCCCGCACGTGGATTACCGCCGCCAGCGCGCCTTCGTCGCCAGCGCCCTGCAAAACCCCGCCTGCGCGTCCAGCGCGTTCGACGAGGACGCCTGCGGTTTCGAGTTGGACGACGACGCCACCGCGCTGGCCTCCGCCCGCGACTACCACATCGAAGAGGATGTCACCGCGCTGTACGCGATGAGCAGGATGGACGTGGGCGATTGGCGCGTGGTGTACGGCGTGCGCATGGAGAGCACGGATTTCGCGGCGCGCGGCTACAGCGCCCGCGAGGTGGACGTGGATGGCGAAGACGACGTGCAGATCGCGCGCAACGCCTTTTCGGACAGCTACCGCTTCTTGTTTCCCAGCCTGCATCTGCGCTACGAGCCGCGCGAGAATCTCATCTTCCGCTTCGCCTCCACCCGTTCCATCTCCCGCCCCTCCTTCGGCGACCTGAATCCTTCGCCGGATGAAATAGAGATCGAGGAAGATGACGACGAAATCGAGCTTGCCGTGGAAGCCGGCAATCCGCATCTGCGTCCCTTCGAGGCCGTGAACTTCGACCTTTCGCTGGAGTATTACCCGGGCGACGTCGGCGCGTTCGCTGCGGGCATCTTCCACAAGCGGATCGGCAACTTCATCTTCGATGCGGACGTGAGCGGCATCGTCGATCCGGCGTTGTACGCGGGATCGATTCCGGTGACGGATGCCGAGATCCTCATGCCGCGCAACGGCGAGGACGCGAAACTGCTCGGCTTGGAGCTGAGCTGGACGCGACATTTCCACGCGCTGCCGCCGCCGTTCAACGGCCTCTTGTTGACGGCGAACTTCACGCTCACGGACAGCGACGCGAATCTCGGCTTGCCGAGCGACGCAGGAAGAAGCAACAGCTCCGCGCTGCCGAACCAAGCCGACATGGTGGGCAACTTCGTGATCGGCTACGAAAACGAGCGGGCGAGCCTGCGTCTTTCGGCGGCGTACTTGAGCGAACGGGTGATCGAAATCAACTTGGAGGATGCAACCAACGATCTCTACGAGGACGGCCACCTGCAAGTGGACTTCACCGCCAAATTCGATTTCACCGACCATGTGCAAGGCTTCTTGAACGTGGTGAACGCGACGGAAGAGCCCAACTACCGCTACTTCGGCAGCCGCGGCTACGCCGCGCAATACGACGTGATCGGGCGCTCGCTGGTGCTCGGCGTGACGTACCGCAATTGAGGAACGAGCACATGAACGTGCGTTTTGGCGATTTTGCCATCGGCTTGACCGCGGCCGCGCTGCTGTGTGGTTGCGGCACTTCGACGCCGAACGACGGCTTCGCCGAAGTGGTCGCGGCAGTGGAAACCGCGCCGGTGCCGAGCGCCGGCGACGCCGCGGACGACCCGGCCATTTGGGTGAATCCCCGCGACCCGGGGGAAAGCCGCATCCTCGGCACGGACAAGAAAAGCGGTCTTCTGGTGTACGACCTGCAAGGCCGGCAAATTCAGTATCTTGCACGCGGCCGCCTGAACAATGTCGATGTGCGCCAAGATGTGATGCTGGCCGGCCGTTCCCGCGACATCGCCGTCGCCACGAATCGAACCGAGGACAGCTTGGACGTGTTCGAGATCGCCCGCGACGGGGCGGCCGGCGAAGGCCACGTCCATTGGCTTGCGGCGCAAGAGCTCACGTTTGAGGAACCCTACGGCATCTGCCTATACCACGAAAGCGGCGGCGCGCTTTACGTTTTCGTCAACGACAAATCCGGCGCCTATCAACAGTGGCGCATCGAGGCGGCGGAAGGCGATGCCGTGGCGCTAACGCTGGTGCGCGAGTTCGCGGTGAGCAGCAAACCCGAAGGCTGCGTGGCCGACGACGCGAACGGCATCCTGTACGTGGGCGAAGAAGCCAAAGGCGTGTGGAAGATGCCAGCGACGCCCGAAACCGGAGAGCGCGAGCCGAATATGAAACTGATCGCGCAAGTGGGCGACGCCTTGACCGCGGACGTGGAAGGTCTGGCGATTTACCGCGCCGGCGATCACCCGGGTTATCTCGTCGCATCCAGCCAAGGCGACGACAGCTACGCGGTTTTCGCCCTTGCCGAGAAACACGCCCACCTAGGCTCCTTTCGCGTGATTGCGAATCCGGCGAGCGAACTGGACGGCACCGAGGAAACAGACGGCATCGCCACAACCAGCGTCCACCTGAACGCGACCTTCGCGCAAGGTCTGCTGGTCGTGCAAGACGGCAAGAACACCGACCCGAGCGCGAATCAGAACTTCAAGCTGATTCCCTGGGAAAACGTCAAGAACGCCCTCGATTTGCCGTAGCCCGAACGGCCATTGCCGCCGCGCGATGGGCGGCTGGCCCCCGAGCACTACTCGCCTTGAGCGAACTCCGCGTTGGTCATGCGCGCGCCGCACGGCGTCTTGGCGAACGCCGCCAGCGCCTCCGGCCCGGCGGCCTCGGCCTCCATCCGCCTGGCGCCGCACAGGATGTTGTCCATGGCGTAGTTCCCCTCGTGGCAGGCGTACTCGTACACCGGCTCGTCGGTCTGCGGCCAAGTGTATTCGCCGGTCCACGGCGCTTCCCAAACCGTCGGGTCATGCACCGTGAAGTTGTACAGCAGGGAGTTCTCGTCCACGCGGGTGAATCGCTCCACCACGCGCAGATCGCGCGTGGTGCCTCTGCCCAACGCCGGCCGGTCGGTGAAATTGGTGGTTTCCACCACCAGCGTGTCGCCTTCCCACCAGCCGATGGAATCCCCGATCCAGCGGCGCATCTCCGCCGGCGCGTGTTCGCCGTTCATGCGCACGATGCGCGCGTCGTGCACCATCTCCGTGAGAATCATGACGTGATCGGGCGTCTGCACAATGCGTTTGTGGTTGTTGTAGAGCGTCGGCAGCATCGGCGGCCCGGCGGTGGAGCCGAAGCCGATCAAGCAGCGCTCCGGCAACGGGCGCAACTCCGGGTCGTCGAACGGCCCGGGCGCGTCGCCCCACCAAGCCGTGCCGTCGTTTTGCCGCGGCCGGTTGCGGGCGTTGCGCCAGCGCTCCGCCCGGCGCGCCCGGTCTTGCTCGGTGCGCGGCGGCAAGCGGCCGTTCGGCGGGTCCACCACGATGGATGCGCGGTACACGCCGTCCACGACGGTGTGGCGTTCGCCCGGGTCAACCCAGAAGGAATCGTAGCCGCCCACGTTGCCGGCCGCGCCGCGCGAACCGTCGCCGCCCTCCGGTGGCGCGCCGCGATCCGCCGGCAAGTCCCGCGAACCCTCGGCGAGCCCCGCGGCGGTGCGTTCCGCGATGGCGTCGGCGGCATCGGCGGTAATCGTCGCCTCGCCGCCGCGTCTTTCCAACGGCGTGGTGGTGGCGGTGTCGTAGTAGCCGGAGAAGTCCGGCTTGCCGTCCGCGCCGCGCGGGATTTCCGCCGCCGTGGCGAACGCGCACAACGCCCCCGCCATCAGCGCGGTGAATCCAACGCGAATCGCCGGCGCACTCGTTTTCGACCCTTCCCTCATGTTGCCCGCTCCCAACCGTTGCAGGTGTCAACCGTAACACGGCCCGAAAAAACGATTTGACATTCGACCCCCGGTGGCAAGAAAATGCGCGTTCCGTAGCGGGCCGCTGGCGACGCAATCGCCGACGGCCCTCAAACAACACGCTTGGGGCGTCGCCAAGTGGTAAGGCACCGGGTTTTGATCCCGGCATTCGTAGGTTCGAATCCTGCCGCCCCAGCCAAACGCAACGCCGTTGGTGTCTGCCGCCCGTTGGCGGTTGGGGCCTGATTGAGGCGCGATTGAGAAAGGCTGACGAAATGCGCGAGCAAATCATCGTCCGTGCGGAGTTCCGCAGCGGGCTGGGCAAGGCGGCCAGCCGACGGTTGCGCCGGAACCAAGACCAAACTCCGGGCATCCTCTACGGTGGCGGCGGCGACCCCGTGCCGCTGGCCATCGCCCAGCGGGACTTGGCCAAGGCCATGCAGGAGGAGGCGTTCTTCTCGCAGATCCTGGCCCTCCAAGTGGGCGAGAAGACGCAAGCCTGCGTGCTGCGCGAAGTGCAGCGCCATCCGGCCACGGATCAAGTGCAGCATGTGGACTTTCTGCGCATCCGCGAGGACTTGCCGGTGCAAATGCGCGTGCCGCTGCACTTCGCCGGCGAGGACGAATGCGCCGGCGTGAAGCTCGGCGGCGGGCGCTTGGCGCACAACCTCATGGAGGTGGAGGTGAGCTGCCTGCCGAAGCACCTGCCGGAGTTCATCGAGGTGGACGTGGCCGAGCTGCAGGTGGGGCAGTCGCTGCACCTTTCGGATTTGACTCTGCCCGAAGGCGTTTCGCTGGTGGCCTTGGCGCTGGGCGCGGATCACGACACGCCGGTGATCGGCGTGACCATGCGGCGCGGCGGCGCGGACGCCGAACCGGAAGCGGCGGCGCCCGAGGGCGATTCCGACGCCGAAGCCGCCGAAGAGTCCTAGCGGTGACCGCCGTCGAGCGCATGGAGCAACCGCATGGCACTGCGTCTGCTAGCCGGGCTGGGCAATCCCGGGCCCAGCTACGCCCGCACCCGGCACAACGTCGGTGCCGCGTGGCTTGAAGGCTTGGCGGCGCGCTTCGGCGTGCCCCTGCGGGAACAGCGCAAGTTCAAGGGCCGCATCGGCCGCGGCGAGTTGTTCGGCCACGATGTGCGGCTGCTCGTTCCCACCACCTATGTGAACCTCTCCGGCGAGGCGGTGGGCGCGGTGGCGCGGTTCCACAAGATCGCGCCGGAGGAAATCCTCGTGGCCTACGACGAGGTGGCGTTCCCGCCGGGCGTGTGCCGGCTGCGTGGCGGCGGCGGGCACAACGGCCACAACGGCCTCAAGAGCGTCATCGTCGCGCTCGGCAATGCGCGCGGCTTTGCGCGTTTGCGCATCGGCGTGGGGCACCCGGGGGATGCGACGGCGATGGTCGCGTACCTGACCGGCGTGACCATGCCGGCCGCCGAGCGCTGCGCGGCGCTGCGGGCGGCCAAGCTGGAGGACGAGGTGCTGAAGCTGGTGCTGGGCGGCGACCTTGGGCGGGCGATGAACCTGTTGCACGCGCCGCCACCGCCGGCGTCCTGAGATGGGTTTCAAGTGCGGCATCGTCGGGCTGCCGAACGTGGGCAAGTCCACGCTGTTCAACGCCCTCACGCGCTCGGCGGTGGGCGCCGAGAACTTCCCCTTCTGCACCATCGAGCCGAACACCGGCGTCGTGCCGGTGCCGGATCCGCGCTTGCAGCGCATCGCCGAGATTGTGCGACCGGCGCGGGTGGTGCCGAGCCGAATGGAGTTCGTGGACATCGCCGGGCTGGTGGCCGGCGCCTCCAAGGGCGAGGGGCTGGGCAACCAGTTCTTGGCGCACATCCGCGAAACCGACGCTTTGGCGCATGTGGTGCGCTGCTTCGCGGACGATGGCGTAACGCATGTTTCGGGGCAGGTTTCGCCGAGCGACGACATCGCCGTCATCGACACCGAGCTGGCGCTTGCCGATCTGGAAACCGCCGAGCGCGTGCTCACGCGCAATCGCCGCGTGGCCAATGCCGGCGGCAAGGAGGCGCGGGCGCTGGTGGCGGTGCTGGAGCGGGTGGTCGCCGGCCTCGACGAGGGGCGGCCAGTGCGCGCGCTCGGCTTGGACGCGAAGCAAGCCGCGGCGCTGCGCGACTGCCATTTCGTCACCGCCAAGCCGGTGATGTTCGTCGCCAACGTGGACGAGGACGGCTTGACGGATAACCCGTCGCTGAACGCCGTGGAAGCCCTCGCCGCCGACCAAGGCGCCGCGGTGGTGCCGGTGTGCGCGAAAATCGAAGCCGAAATCAGCGAACTGCAGGACGAGGAACGGGACGAGTTCCTCGCCGAACTCGGCTTGTCCGCGCCGGGCTTGGATCGCGTCGTACACGCCGGCTATCGCCTCCTGGGCCTGCACCACTTCTTCACCGCCGGCCCCAAGGAAGCGCGGGCATGGTCGGTGCCCACCGGCGCGCTCGCACCCCAAGCCGCCGGCGTCATCCACACGGACTTCGAGCGCGGCTTCATCCGCGCCGAGGTGATCGGCTACGAGGACTTCATCGCCCACGCCGGCGAGACGGGCGCCAAGGAAGCCGGCAAATGGCGCTTGGAGGGCCGCGGCTACGCCGTACAAGACGGCGACGTCATCCACTTCCGCTTCAACGTGTAGGTCTTTAGCGGAGAGCTGCGCCGCCACACGCGAATCTGTTGACTTCGCAATAGATCCGGCCGACTTGCGTCTCAAGTTTTGTCAGTTTCCTACTCACCTATCATCCCCTTGGCCCTTGCGTCACCCCTGCTTGGGCGTGGGCGCCGGCATCTGCGCAACGTGCCGCATGAAGGATGGAATGCAGGCCCGCATCGTGCGGGTTTCGGGCTCATCTTCCAACACGCCGAGTAGCAGCATGGTGTTTAGCGCACCTGAGGCGTCCTGGTCTCCGTCGGCAAGCCCTTGGGAGATGGCGGCCAGCACTTCGTCCCGGTTTGCCGCGGCGCCGGGTTCGGCGAAAAGAGGGGCTGCTTGGCGAACGGCGGGATACAGCCTGTGGTGATCCAACTCGCTCATGCGTCCGCCGTAGAACATGCGGCGCAACCTTTCCACGTCCGGGCGGGCGGCCGCGACTGCGGTCATGTCCAAACGTCCCTCTCCCATGCGGGCCTGCAACTCGGCCTGCTGGCCCCATAGCTGCAGGAAATACGGATAACGGTCCGAAGCAGCGGCCATCGCCTGCACCGCCGCCTCGTCGTAGGGCAGGCCGTCCGGCCGCAGTTTGAGGGGCTCGCGCAGCGCTTCTTCGGCCTCGTCCGCGGACAGCAGCCCCAAGCGGAGGTCGCCTTCGCCCAACCGTTCCCAGAACGACGACCTTGCGCCAACCCGCCTCGAGTCGTCGCGCTCGGCGAAGGAAAGATGCTGCTTCAGGTGTGGAGTGCCTGCTAGGACCAAGGCGAAGGGCGCGTCGTTGCGCCGTGCGAATTGGGTGGTGTTCAGCAGGGCGCGGGCAACGTCCAACTCCAGCGTGTGCGCCTCGTCGACGAGCATGATCGTCGGCTGCAGCTTGCAGGCATCCGTTAGTTGACCGCGCCATTCCAGTTGGCGCGCTCCCGGGAAGCGCTGCGCTTGGCTGTCCGCGGCGGCGGCGTGGGTTGCTCTGGCGCCGACGCGCCCGGAATCCTGCGTCTCCTGCGTGCGTTCCTCCGCCACGGGCCGCGCCAGCGTCTCCGCATACAAGTCGCCCAAGGTGGAGATGTAGTTCGCCACCGTATCGATGACCCGCACACCCGCCCCGCGAGCGCTTTTCGCCAGCCAAGAGAGCACCACCGTTTTGCCGAGCCCTCGGGGACCGTGCAAAACGGCGTCGTGGGGCGGCACGGCACCGCGCATGAGCGCACGAAGGACGCGGCCGAGCACCTGCATCTCCCGGCCGCGCCCGGCGATGTGGCGAGGCATGCCGCCGGCACCGGGCGTGAACAGGATGGAATCGACGCCCAAGGCTTCCGGCGGAAGGCGCGGCACATCCTCGATCTCGGCTGCCGCCTTGGTCTCATCCGCCGCGTCTGCGCGACCCCGGCGCAAAGCGTCCGCCGCCGCCCGCTTGGCGCGTCTGCCTGCCCGCAGCAGAGGGTCTTCGCGCTTGTCTTTCGTCATGGACGTTTCCCGAGACGCTCCGCGCAGTTTAGACCCAAACGCCGGTTCTTGGCGACGTTCGCGGCGAAGCCCCCGAAGCAGATCAGCCTACAAGCGGTTGATCACGTTGGCCAGATAGCCGGCCCCGAATCCGTTGTCGATGTTCACCACCGCGACGCCGGAGGCGCAGCTGTTCAACATGCCGAGGAGGGCGGCGAGGCCGCCGAAGGAGGCGCCGTAGCCGACGCTGGTGGGCACGGCGATCACCGGTTTGTCCACCAAGCCGCCCACCACGCTCGGCAACGCGCCTTCCATGCCGGCCACCACCACCACCACGCGGGCGCGGCGGACGTCGTCAATGCGCGCCAGCAGCCGGTGTACGCCGGCGACGCCGACGTCGCTGACGCGCAGCACCGGGTTGTCGTAGAACTCGGCGGTGAGCGCCGCTTCCTCGGCCACGGCACGGTCCGATGTGCCGGCGGTGACCACGGCGACGGGCGCGGCGGCGGTTTCCCTGCCGCCCTGCTTCAAGGTGAGCAGCCGCGCTTCGGCGTGATGCGTGGCGGCCGGCATGGCGGCGAGAACGGCTTGCGCCGCGGCCGGGCTGACGCGGGTGGCCAAGGCGTCGTGGCCGCGTTCCACCACCGCGCCGAAGGTCGCCGCCACCTGCTCCGGCGTCTTGTGCTCCCCGTAGATGACCTCGGCGGCGCCGGTGCGGCGAACGCGGTCGTGATCGATGGTGCTGTGGCCGAGGTTCTCGAAATAGACGCCGTTCAACGCCGTCGAAGCCGCATCGCGATCCAAACGGCCGGCGGCGAAATCGTCGAGGATGTCCTCCACCGTTTTCATAAGGCGTTGCCTTCCGCCCGTGAGGCGCTAGTTCTTGCTCCGGTCCACGAGCTTGTTGGCCTCGATCCACGGCATCATGCCGCGCAGTTTCGCGCCCACCTCCTCGATCTCGTGGCTTTGGCTCAAGCGCCGCAGCGCCTTGATCGACGGTGCGCCGGCTTGGTTCTCGGTGACGAATTCGCGGGCGAAGGCGCCGGATTGGATCTCGCCCAGGATGCGCTTCATCTCCGCTTTCGTCTCGTCGGTGACGATGCGCGGCCCGCGCGTGAGGCCGCCGTATTCGGCGGTGTTGGACACCGTGTACCACATGTTGCTGATGCCGCCCTCGTAGAAGAAGTCGACGATGAGCTTCAGTTCGTGCAGGCACTCGAAGTAGGCCATTTCCGGCGCGTAGCCGGCTTCCACCAAGGTCTCGAAACCGGCGGTCACCAACGCGGCCGCGCCGCCGCAGAGCACGGTTTGTTCGCCGAAGAGGTCCGTTTCGGTTTCTTCCCGGAACGATGTTTCGATGACGCCGGCCCGCCCGGCGCCGATGGCGGTGGCGTAGGCGAGGGCGATCTCCTTGGCCTGCCCGCTGGCGTCGCGGGCGATGGCGATCAGCGACGGCACGCCGCCGCCGGCGACGTAGGTGGAGCGCACCGTGTGGCCGGGGCCCTTCGGCGCCACCATCAGCACGTCCAAGTCCGGGCGCGGCTCGATGAGTTGGAAGTGGATGTTGAAGCCGTGGGCGAAGGCGATGGCGGCGCCTTCCTTCAGGTTCGGCTCGATCTGCGATTCGTAGATGCGCGGCTGGTGCTCGTCCGGCGTGAGCAGCATCACCAAGTCCGCGTTCTTCACCGCCTCCGCCACCGGCAGCACCGTCAAGCCGGCCGCGGCGGCTTTCGGCCAGGAATCGGAGCCCTCGCGCAGCGCCACGGTGACCGTCACGCCGGAATCGCGCAGGTTGTTGGCGTGCGCGTGGCCTTGCGAGCCGTAGCCCACCACCACCACGTTCCGCTTGGCGATGACCGACAGGTCGGCGTCCTTGTCGTAGTAGACGCGCATGGGTGCTTCTCCTCTAAGTGATTGCTAAGTGCTTGTTGTCAAAGGCGTTCTCGTGACGATGCGACGACTGGCCCGAACGTCACAAACTCAAGATCTTCTCGCCGCGGCCGATGCCCGAGACTCCCGAGCGCACCACCTCGAGAATGGTCGCCCCGTCCAAGGCGCGGATGCAAGCGTCCAGCTTCTCCGAGGTGCCGGCGAGCTGAATCGTGTAAGTGTCGCGGGTGACGTCGACGATCTGGCCGCGGAAGATATCGCAGGTGCGCTTCACCTCCTCGCGCATGTCGCCGACGGCCCGCGCCTTCACCAGCATCAACTCCCGCTCCACATGGTCGCCTTCGGTGAGATCCACCACCTTCACCACCTCGATGAGGCGGTTCAGGTGCTTGGTGATCTGCTCGATCTTGGCAGCGTCCGC
This sequence comes from Candidatus Azotimanducaceae bacterium, assembly GCA_965243095.1. Taxonomy (GTDB): domain Bacteria; phylum Pseudomonadota; class Gammaproteobacteria; order Pseudomonadales; family Azotimanducaceae; genus VXYL01. The sequence continues at coordinate 4,447,535 of OZ251530.1, read as the reverse complement.
GGCCACCGTGGAGAGCGTGATGCGCGAGAGGGTGGCGTCCTCGGTGGGCGCCACGGTGAGCGTCTCGATGTTGTAGGCGCGCTGCGCGAACAGGCCGATCACCCGCGAAAGGGCGCCGGCCTCGTTCTCCAGCAGAATCGCCAGCAAACGACGCATTCTTCAGGCTCCTTTAGACGTCATCGCGCAGCCCATCGGTGCCCGGCTCCCGCTCCAGCACCATCTCGTCCATCGCCCCGCCCTTGATCGCCATCGGATACACATGCTCGTCCGGGTCGATGTGCGCGTCCACGAACACCAGGTCGTCCTTGTGCTTGGGGCCGAATGCGCACGCCATCACGTCGTCGAGCTCGCCCACGTCGTCCACGTGGTAGGCGACGTGGCCGAAGGATTCGCACAGCGCCTTGAAGTCCGGCAGCGCGTCCCGGTAGGTGCTGTGCGAATAGCGCCCGCCGTACTGCATGTCCTGCCACTGCTTCACCATGCCCAGCGCCTTGTTGTTCAGGTTCACCACCTTGATGGGCAGCGCGTACTGCATGCAGGTGGAAAGCTCCTGCATGTTCATCATGAAGCTGCCCTCGCCGGTGACGCACGCCACCGTGGCCTTCGGATGCCCGAACTGCACGCCCATCGCCGCCGGCAGGCCGAAGCCCATGGTGCCGAGGCCGCCGGAGTTGATCCACCGCCGCGGCCGGTCGAACTTGTAGTACTGCGCCGCGAACATCTGGTGCTGGCCCACGTCGCTGGTGACGAAGGCCGCGCCGTTGCTGGCCCGGTAGAGCGCTTGCACCACCTGCTGCGGCAGCAAGGCGCCGTTCGCGCCGCGCCGCCCGCGTTGATCGTGATCGAGGCCGTGCTTCGCCCGCCAAGCGCGGATGCGCCGCCACCACGCCGCCAAGGCGTCTGCGTCGATGCGTTTGGGATCGGCCTTGAGTTTCGCGTCCACCGCGTCGTTGAGCTCGCGCAGCACGCTGGCGGCCGGGCCGACGATGGGTATGTCCGCGGCGATGATCTTGGAGATGGTGGCCGGATCGACGTCCAAATGGACGATGCGGGCGTCCGGCGCGAACTTGGCGGGATTGTTGGTGACGCGGTCGTCGAAGCGGGCGCCCACCGCGAAGATGAGGTCCGCGTGGTGCATGGCCATGTTGGCCTCGAACGTGCCGTGCATGCCGAGCATCCCGAGGAATTGCTCGTCCGAACCCGGGAAACCGCCCAGCCCCATCAGCGTGTTGGTGACCGGGTGACCGAGGCGCTTGGCCAACGCGGCGAGTTCCTTGGAGGCGTTGCCCTGCACCACGCCGCCGCCGCTGTAGATGACCGGCCGCTTGGCGTCCAGCAACGCCGCCGCGGCCTTCTTGATCTGCCCGCGGTGCCCGCGCGTGGCCGGCGCGTAGGAGCGCAGCGACACGGATTGCGGATAGTGGTAGTCGAACTGCACGGCGGGATCCGTGGTGTCCTTCGGCACGTCGATCACCACCGGCCCCGGCCGCCCGGAGGACGCGATGTAGAACGCCTCCTTGACGATGCGCGGGATGTCGGCGGCGTGCTTCACCAGATAGCTGTGCTTCACCACCGGGCGCGAGACGCCCACCATGTCCGTTTCTTGGAAGGCGTCGGTGCCGATGAACTCGCTGGCCACCTGCGCCGAGATCACCACGATGGGGGTGGAATCCATGTACGCGGTGGCGAGGCCGGTGATGGCGTTGGTGGCGCCCGGCCCGGAAGTCACCAGCACCACGCCGGGATTGCCGGTGGCGCGGGCGTAGCCGTCCGCCATGTGCGTGGCCGCCTGTTCGTGGCGAACGAGGATGTGCTCTAGGCGCTGCTGCTTGAAGATGGCGTCGTAGATGTGCAGCGCCGCGCCGCCCGGGTAGCCGAACAGGTAGCGGACGCCCTCGTCCTGCAACGCGCGGACGAGCATCTCGCCGCCGGACAGGCGCTCGCTCATGGACGCCACCACGCGGCCGGCGCGAGGCCGCAACGTGCGCTGGCTGCGCTTGCGGCGGGTGCCGCGGGCGTGCTCACCACGGCGGCAACCTGTGCGATAATGCGGTCATCAGTCGAGCGCGTCTCTCTTTCCATGGCTTCCACGAACGTACTTGTCGCCGGCGCCGGCGGTTTCGTTGGCAATCACTTGGTGAACCGCCTCAAGGCCGACGGGCACCGGGTGCGCGGCGTGGACATCCGCCCCCCCGAGTTCGTCCCCAGCGCGGCCGATGAGTATCTTATCGCGGATCTGCGCGAGTACGAAAACTGCCTGCGCGCCGTGGACGGCGTGGAGGACGTCTACCAACTGGCCGCCGACATGGGCGGCATCGGCTACATCAGCTCGCACCACGCCCTGCTCGCCCGCAACAACACGCTGATCGACAGCCACATGCTGGAAGCCTGCCGCGTCAAGGGCGTCCGCCGCTTCCTCTACACCAGTTCGGCCTGCGTCTATCCGAGCTTCCTGCAGCACGACGAGGACGTGGTGCCCTTGCGGGAACACCAGGCGATTCCCGCCGACCCGGAGAAGGGCTACGGCTGGCAGAAGCTCTACGCCGAGCAGCTGATGGCCTACTACCGCGAGGAGTTCGGCCTGCGCACGCGCATCGTCCGCCTGCACAACATCTACGGCCCCAACGGCACCTACGACGGCGGCCGCGAGAAGGCCCCGGCGGCGATCTGCCGCAAGGTGGCCGCGGCGCGCGACGGCGACGTCATCGAGATCTGGGGCGACGGCGAGCAGACGCGCAGCTTCTGCTACGTGGACGACTGCGTGGAAGGTCTGCGCCGGTTGATGGAGCTGCCTTCGGGCGATGTCGGACCGATCAACCTCGGCACGGACGAGCTGGTCACCATCAACGAGCTGGTGGCCTGCGTGTGCGCGGCGGCCGGCAAGACGCTGCGCGTGGAACACGACGATTCGGCGCCGCAGGGCGTGCGCGGGCGCAACAGCGACAACTCGCTGCTGAAGAAGGCCCTCGGCTGGGCGCCGAGCACCCCCCTTCGCGAAGGCATCGCCGTCACTTACGGTTGGATCGCCGAACAATTGGCGGCGTCTTGTTCGCGCAGCCCGGCGTAGATGGCGGTGCCGCGTTGAAGCCGCGAAGACGGCCCGCGAAGGTGGCGCGCGGATGAAAATCTCCATCGTCACCCCGGTGTTCAACGAGCTGCGCGTGGGGCGTGCGTTGGATTCCGTGCTCGGCCAGCGCCTCCACCACACGCTGGAGGCCATCGTCATCGACGGCGGCTCCAACGCGCCGACGCTGGAGGTTCTCGAACGCTACCGCTCGCGGCTGAGCGTGCTCGAAAGCGAGGCGGACCGCGGCATCTTCGACGGCATGAACAAAGGCATCCGCCGCGCCACGGGCGACGTGATTGGCATCTTGAACGCGGACGACCGCTACGCCAACGCCGATGTGCTCGGCAACGTGATGGAGGTGTTCGAGAAACACGAAGACGTACACGTGTGCTACGGCAACATGGTGTACGTTGACGACGACGGCAACGCCCGCCGGTACTGGCGCGCCGGGGTGAACGCCCGCTACAAGTGGCGTTTCGGTTGGCGGCCGCCGCATCCGGCGTTCTTCGTGCGCCGCTGGGTGTACGAAACGCACGGGCTGTTCAACGTGGACTACCGCATCGCCAGCGATTACGAGCTGCAGCTGCGCCTCTTGTTCATGCACGGCGTCGCGTCGCGCTACCTCGACCAAGTGCTGGTGCACATGGCCCCGGGCGGCAACTCCAACAAGTCGCTGCGGAACATCCTGCTGGCCAACTTGGAGTCCCGCCGCGCTTGGCTGCGCAACGATTTGCGCGGCGGCCTGCTGGTGCCCGTGCTGAAGCCCATACGCAAGTTCCCGCAGTTCCTCCGGCGGCCGCCGATGCAGGCGGACGAGACCGAGTGCGACGCCGCCGGCAAGCGCGAAAGGGCTTGGGGCAAGACCAAGGCTGTTCCGCCTTAGGGTGTGCGACATTTGGTGGCATCCGTTCGGCACGTCCTGGGAACGCGGGTGTCTCGCCCGCATTTGCGTTCACGAGCATTCACTTTTGCGGGCGAGACGCCCGCGCTCCCAGGGCGCCGCTGCCATTCGCGGCCGTGACAGCGAGCGGAATGATCGGCGCCGTCGAGCCGTACCTGCGGCTGATGCGCCTGCACCGGCCGGTGGGCACGTTCCTGCTCCTATGGCCGACGCTGGCGGCGCTTTGGCTGGCCGCGGAAGGCTTGCCCAGCCTGGCCATGTTGGCGCCTTTCGTGGCCGGCACGTTGTTCGCCCGCAGCGCCGGTTGCGTCGTCAACGACATCGCGGATCGCCGTTTCGACGGTGCCGTGCAGCGCACGCGGGATCGCCCGCTGCCGGCCGGCGAGGTCTCCCTGGCCGGCGCATGGGCCCTGTTGCTGGCGCTTGGCGTCATGTGTGTGCTCATCGTGGGGATGCTCAACCCCTTGGCGCGCGCCCTAGCGGCCGGCGGCGCGGCGGTGGCCGTGGCGTATCCGTTCTGCAAGCGCTGGACGCATTGGCCGCAGGCTGCCCTCGGCGTGGCCTTCAGCTGGGGCATTCCAATGGCGTTCGCCGCGGTGACCGGCACCGTTCCCGCCAACGCATGGCTGTTGTTCGCCGCCAGCTTCCTGTGGATCATCGCCTACGACACCCTCTACGCGATGGTCGATCGCGAGGGCGACCTGCGCATCGGCGTGAAATCCACCGCCGTGCTGTTCGGCAACGCGGACCGCGCCGCGGTGGCGGCGTTGCAGTTGGCCACCCTCGGCCTTTTGGTCTGGCTTGGCGCCCGCCTCGCCTTCGCGCTGCCCTACTACGCTGGCCTAACCGCCATCGCCGCCCTGTTCGCCTACCAACAGTGGCTCATCCGCCACCGCGACCGCGCCGCCTGCTTCCGCGCCTTCGGCAACAACGCCTGGGTAGGCTTCGCGTTGTTCCTGGCGGTGGTGGCGGAACACGCGACGCCTTGACCGCCGCACTTCTCAACGGCGGCCCAGCCGCGTAACCGCTCTCGCGCCCGGAGCGCACATCCAGCCAATCCCTTCCAAGTGCCTGTACGCCGCCCGGTTCACACCCTTGCTACCGGGTCGTGCAGTTGAGTACGCTACCAGTCTTCGCTATGCGCAACGCCCCATGCCTACGACGAGCTTCAGCGACACGCTCGACCAGCTGCGCTCCATAGCCGACACCGAGCGCCACAAAGGCGCGCTCTTCGAGCGCCTCATGCGCAAGTACTTCACCGAAGATCCGTTGTATCGGGAGCGGTTCGGCGAGGTGTGGCTGTGGGCGGACTTCGCCGCTCGGCAACCCGGCTTCGACGGCGCCGACACCGGCATCGACTTGGTGGCGCAAGAACGCGAAGGCGGCTACTGCGCCATCCAGTGCAAGTGCTACGCGCCGGGCACCACCATCAGCAAGGCGCACTTGGACTCCTTCATCGCGGCGTCCGACCGTGAGCCGTTCACCAGCCGCATCTTCGTCGACACCGGCGACGAATGGGGCCCCAACGCCCGCAAGACCGTGGATGGTCTGCGAACCCCCTGCACCGTGCTGCGTTTCGGCGATTTGGCCGAGCGCCCGTTCGACTGGCCCGATCTCACCAAGGAAGACCCCGAGGCGCTGGCGCTGCGGCGCACGCCGTTCACCTTGCGCCCGCACCAGCAGGACGCCTTCGACGACGTAGTGCAAGGCTTGCGGAAGCACGACGGCGGCAAGCTGGTGATGGCCTGCGGCACCGGCAAGACCTTCACGGCCCTGCGCATCGCCGAGCGATTGGCCGGCGTTGGCGGGCGCGTCCTCTATCTGGTGCCCTCCATCTCGCTGTTCGCCCAAGCCATGCGCGAGTGGGCGAATCAGCGGGCGCTGCCGCACCGCTACATCGGCGTGTGTTCGGACACCCGCGCGGGGCGGCAGGACGAGGACGCCTCGCTGCAAGAGCTGGAGATCCCGGTAACCACCGCGCCAAGCAAAGTAGCCGCCGCGTTGCGCCAGAAGCGCACGGACGCGCTCACCGTGGTGTTCTCCACCTACCAGTCCTTGCCGGTGCTCGAGCAAGCGCAACGCGAGCGCGCGCCGAGGTTCGACCTCATCCTCTGCGACGAAGCCCACCGCACCACCGGCGTTGAACGCCCGGGCGACGCCACATCGCCCTTCGTGCTGGTCCACGACCGCAAACGCATCCGCGCCGGCAAACGCCTCTACATGACCGCCACGCCGCGCCTCTACACCGAGGGCGCGAAGACGAAGGCGGCGGATCACGGCGTCGAGGTGTTCTCGATGGACAACCACGCGGTGTACGGCCCCGAGCTCCACCGCCTGCCCTTTTCGCGGGCTGTGGAGCAGGGGCTGCTCGCGGATTACAAAGTGGTCGTGCTCACGCTCTCGGAGAGCCGGGTGGACGCCGCCATGCAAGCCCACTTGGCCGCCGGCGGCAGCGAACTCAACATCACCGACGCCGCCAAGATCGTCGGCTGCTGGCAAGCGCTGCAAGACCCGGAGAACACCCGAACCGCGAGCCGCCGCCGGCCGCTCAAGCGCGCCATCGCCTTCACCAACACCATCGCGTCCTCCAAGCGCCTAGTGGAACACTGGGGCGATGTGGTGGAACGCGCCATCGAACAGCTGCCGAAGGCGAAGCAAGGCCCGGCGCTGCGCACGAAGACCCAGCATGTGGACGGCCAGCACCACGCGCTGCACCGCAAGGCCCGCATCGAGTGGTTGAAGGGCGAGGAAGCCAACGCCTGCCGCATCCTCTCCAACGCCCGCTGCCTTTCCGAAGGCATTGACGTGCCGGCGCTGGACGCCGTGCTGTTCATGACGCCGCGCAGCTCGCACGTGGACATCGTGCAGGCCGTGGGCCGCGCCATGCGCAAGGCCGAAGGCAAGGAGCACGGCTACATCGTGCTGCCGGTCGCCATTCCGCACGGCGTCGATCCGGCCAAGGCGCTGAACGACAACGTCCGCTTCGGGGTGGTGTGGAGTGTGCTGCGCGCCCTGCGTTCCCACGACGATCGCTTGGACGCGGAGATCAACAAGATCGACCTCAACAACCAGCCGACGGACCGCATCATCTTCAGCAACGGCGAGCTCGAAGGTGGTGCCACCGACAGCGAGGCGCCGCAAGGGAGCCGCACGTTGCCCTTCGAGCCGCTGGATCTTCCCGCCGGCGCCATCTACGCCAAGATCGTGGAGAAGTGCGGCGACCGGAAGTACTGGGAGAGTTGGGCGAAGGACGTCGCGGACATCTTCACGCGCCTGGTCGCGCGCATCGAGAACCTGTTGACGGCCCGCGGCAATCAGACGCTGCGCGAGTGGTTCGACGCCTTTCTCGACGAACTCAAGGCGTCCATCAACGATTCCCTCACCCGCGCGGACGCGGTGGCGATGATGGCGCAGCACATTCTCACGCGCCCGGTGTTCGAGGCGCTGTTCGAGCACTACGACTTCGCCGCCAACAACCCGGTGGCGAAGGCGTTGGACGCGCTGCGCGAGGACTTCGGCGAGTTCGGCTTGGAAAACGAAGTGCGCGACTTGGCACCGTTCTACGAGAGCATTCGGCTGCGCGCCCGGGGTTTGGACAACGCCGCAGCGCGCCAGCGGGTGCTGATGGAACTCTACGAGAAGTTCTTCGCCACCGCGCTGAAGAAGGACGCCGAGCGGCTGGGCATCGTCTACACGCCGGTGGAGGTGGTGGACTTCATCCTGCACAGCGCCGACCATGTGCTGCGCCAAGAGTTCGGCCGCGGCCTCGCCAGCAGGAATGTTCACATCTTGGATCCGTTCACCGGCACGGGGATTTTCCTGGTGCGCCTGCTGCAATCGCAAAAGCTCGTCAGCAAACGCGCCATCAGGGGCAAGTTCCGCAGCGAACTGTGGGCCAACGAACTGGTGCTGCTTGCCTACTACATCGCCGCCATCCACATCGAGGAGGCGTTCCACGGCCGCCTTGGGCCGGCGGCGGACTACACGCCGTTCGACGGCATCGTGCTGACGGACACCTTCAATCTGCGCACCGATCGCACCGTGTTCCCGAAAGAGTGGATGCCCGCCAACAGCAGCCGCGCCGAGCGCCAGCAGCAACACGCCATTCAAGTCGTCGTCGGCAATCCGCCGTGGTCGGTGGGGCAGAGGAGCGTCGCCGACGACAATCCCAATGTCGCCTACCCGGATCTTGAGCAGCGCATCGCCGAGACCTACGCCGCTCGCTCCACCGCCACCCTCAAAGGGAGCCTCTACGACACCTACAAAATGGCCATCCGCTGGGCGTCCGACCGCATCGGCGAGCAGGGCGTGATCGCCTTCGTAACCAACGGATCATGGATCGACGGCAACGTGGACTCGGGCTTGCGGGCTTGCCTCGCGGAGGAGTTCAGCGCGATTTATGTATTGAACCTGCGCGGCAACGCCCGAACGTCAGGCGCGCGGCGCAGAGCGGAGGGCGACAATGTGTTCGGCCAAGGCTCGCGGGCACCGGTGGCGATCACCTTGCTGGTTCGCAATCCCAACGCCGAGCACGACGGCTGCTGCATCCACTACCACGACATCGGCGACTACCTCTCCCGCGAGCAGAAACTCGCCGGGCTGTGCGATGTCGGTTCAATCGCCGGCATCCGCGACTGGAAGCGCATTGCGCCAAACGCGCAGCACGATTGGATCGATCAGCGCAGCGACGCCTACCAGCGACTCCACCCCCTCGGCACCAAGGACGTGAAGGCGGGTCGCAGCGGCGAGGCGGCGTTTCAACTGTTCAGCAACGGATACAAGACGGGCAAGGACGCCTACTTTTACAACTATTCTTCTGACCTTCTCGACCGCCAGAGCCGTCGCACCGTGCGGGCGTATGCAAGGGCCCTGAGGCAGGTAATGGACGCTGTCGCAGAACGGGACGTGGCCGTCATCGAAACCGCGGTAAGAGACAACGCAACCGACATACGTTGGGACAGGGAGCTGAAGCGCAAGCTCGAGCAGCGCCGGCGAGCGTCATTCTCGCCCGACAACATCCGCGCTGTGCAGTACCGCCCTTTCGTGAAGCAACACGGCTACGTCGATCCGCATTTCGCGCAGGCGCCCGCGTTGATGGCCGAGGTTTTTCCCGCCGGCGCGACAAACCAAGCAATCTGCGTAACCGGCGTCGGTTCCACCAAGCCGTTCTCGGCGCTGATCGTGGACTGCCTGCCGGACTTGCACCTCGTCGCATTCGGCCAGTGCTTCCCAAGGTATCGCTACCAGTCGAACAAGGAGCGTCAACAAGGCCTGCCGGGGCACGGCGACACGATGGACAAGCTGGACAACATCACCGAGACCACCCTGCGGACCTTCCGCGTGACCTACAAAGACCGCAACATCACCAAGAACGCTATCTTCGACTACATCTACGGCGTCCTCCACGCGCCGGGCTTCCGCGCCCGTTTCGCCAACGATCTGGCCAAGGAACTCCCCCGCATCCCCTTCGCCGCCGACTTCCGCGCCTTCGCCGACGCCGGCCGCGCCTTGGCCCGCCTGCACCTCGGCTACGAGACCTGCCGCCGCCACCCGCTCCAAGTCGCATCCACCGCCAGCGACGCCGCCGTGCGCTTCCGCCTCGGCACACGCAAGATGCGCTACTTGGACGCCGAGAAGTCCACCTTGGCCATCAACGACCTAACCAAACTGCACGGCATCCCGCCCGCAGCCCACCGCTACCAAATCAACGGCCGCACCCCCCTCGACTGGCTCATCGACCGCTACCACATCGCCCGAGACCGCCAAAGCGGCATCGTCAACGACCCCAACGAATGGTTCGCCAAACCCGAAGACCTGCTGACCGCCATCGAGCGCGTCATCCACGTCAGCGTGGAAACCGTCCGACTTGTCGATGGCCTACCGGACATCAAAGCGTAGAGGTCGCTCGCAGACTCCTGATTTTTTTCACGGCGTCGCGTATCGTCCGGTTTTGGCGCAACACCGCGTCAGTGTCGAGGGCGTTGTTGAAGACTTCCTGCAAACCCGTCATTCCCCACGTCGACACGATTGTGCATAACAGCAGATCGAGCGACGACCCTGCCGGCAAGGGCCACGTTGGATTTCTCTCCGGGAGCGCCAACGCGCCATGCACTTCGCCGCCGCCAAGGCACATCGATCTGCAGGGCTGTGAGTGGTAGTAGTCGTGGTTATCGCCTTGCCTTGGCGGCTCGAACCGGAATCCGGCGAATTCGCCCTTTGTCAGCCACCATCCAATGTAGAACCAACACGCCGCTCGCTCGCCCACGAAATCCCACTTGCACCAAAGCGACGATATAAGGACTTCGCGCTCAGGGGGCCTCGTTTGAATTGCCTCACCAATCCCAAACTTGCCCCTCGATCTTGGCAGCAGATACCGATCCAAGTCCGAGACGGCCAGCGGATTGAACATACGCCCGGATGCCAACGCCTTCCTGGCGTCACGACTTTTGGGTTCCTTCTGCCACTCCAAACCGTCGCGTAGCAGCTCCTTGAGCACAAGCCGGATTGCCTTCTGTTCGTCTTTTGGCACGCCATTCACTCCGTCCAAGCCAGCCGACGTTGCGGGGCGTAGGTTACGCCTTCTACGCACTCCACAAAGCGCCGATCGAAAGCGTTGTGGTGTCCGGCACGAAACTCTTTGGCCTCGTCCAATGGCGCGAACCTAGAGACGTCTTCCAAGAACACGAACGGCGGAACGGTAGAAAAGTCATAGGCACAGCGTGTCTCTTGAACGCCTCCGTCATTCTCGAACCGATGTCGCCAAACAGCCGGTCTGGAAAGAAATCCCGGTACGCCAAACAGACAACCATCCGGCAGACATAGATTCGTGGTACTCTCCTCGCATACCATTTCATTCCACGCCTTAACGTCGTGTACCTTGGCACCAAGCAAAAAAGGATATCGCTGAACCAAGTGGGGTAGGTCAATCAGCACGTCCTGCGGTCCAAGAACCAATCTCTCCAACCACTTGCCGATGCGTGCGCTAGCAAACCGAAAAGCGGCCTCGGGGTTTGACTCGGCGAGATCCCGGGCGACCCGTCCGTTGGCGGATCGGCAAACGAAACGCTCGAAAGTGTGTTGCTGGAGCTGTCGCCAGTCTTTGGAGTCAGGCGCGATGAATCCAAACGCTGTGTCCGACAGGCGGTTTACGTCCTCCTCCTGCATTCCCAGCGCCTCGACGATTGGCTTGGTCCAGTAATCGCGAACCAAAGCCTGACGCGCCTTTTGGGTATGAACAGCACGGTATAGTGTTTGCCAATGCCATGGGCGAAAGCCTTCCCAAGGAGGGTCCGTCCACAAACCTTGGGTGCCGAGAAGGTTGCCGTCTATATTGATGTCTGCATCGCTCGCAACATGGCCTCTTAGGCTGAGATCGAACTGAGCGGGCGGAAATTGATTGACCACTACGACGACTTCAACATCCGCATAGATCCGCGCAAGCCCAGCCAGCGACTCGCCCGTGTGAAGAGCACTGACATCGTCCACATGGAGGAAGTCGAAGTCCAAAACCAGTATGTCGACATCGTCGAACAGACAGGCGACCTGTTCCCGCGAGCGGGTTGCCGTCCGCCGTGCATAGATCTCCTTTATCGCGTCCCAAATGTCGCCTTCGTCCGGAGTGTCCCGAACATGGTAATGGCTTTCGGGCGCCGCACCCCGGATCGTCTCAACCCAAGCATGGCCAAAGGTAGGTCGATCGTCGCAGAGAAGGACGGTGCATGTCATCTCGTACTCCAACAGGCTGGAACGGAGGGATTCAGCCGGGTTCCGCCACCAGCAGCGGGCGGCCTAGACCACTGCGGTGGGCGTTGTGGTAGTGGAGCAGGGCGGGTTCGTTCTTGCCGAACAGCACATGGCTTTGGATGCCGGCGTTGGCGCTGCGTTGGGTGGATTCGGCCATCTTGTAGTCCTCGTTCAGTATGATGTGGTTGAAGCCGGCGAAGCGCTCGGCGTAGTCGCGCTCGGGATGCTCGGGGTCTTCGAAGTAGGCTTTCACGTTCGGCGGCACGTAGTAGCTGTGTGCGGTTCTTGAACGGCCGGGGTCGTCGCCTTCCGGGAACATTCGCAACACGTCCACGGCGTAGGGGTCCACTAGGAAAATCGTGTTCGGGTAGAGGAAATAGACGCTCAGCGTGGCGAGGCGGAACGGCCACTCGCGCAGGCTGGCGAACGCCTTGTCGAACTCCTCGAAGCGCTTGGCTTGGGCGAACACCATGCGGTAGTTGCGGCCGAACACGTCGTGGGTTTGCAGATGGCCGCGGATGTCCTGGGCGAGGCTTTCGCGGTGCAGCACGTCGAAGTGGTAGTTCTCGCCGAAGGTGTCGATGGCCAGCTTCCAGTTCACCTCGGCGCGCAGCACCTGCGAGGCGGCGTGGCTGTGTTCCGGCAGCTTCCAGTGGCGCATGTCGTCCGCGAGGCCGCCCAGCGCGGCGTCCACGTCCACCGCGCCGCCGGGCGTGGGCTTCACCCACAACATGCCGTGCTGTTCCGCCGCCGGCAGTTCGATCAGGCCGAACTCCTCCTTCGGCACCGCGCCGAAGCGGGGCTCGCGGTACACGGCGATGAGATTGCCGTTGCCGTTGTAGGTCCATGCGTGGAAGGGGCAGCTGAAGCGGTCGCCGGCGCCGCGCCCGTCGGCCACCACCTGCGCCCCGCGATGGCGGCAAGTGTTGGCGAAGGCGTGGAAAACGCCATCGGCGTCGCGCGTCATCAGGATGGGCAGGCCGGTCGCGCTGTCCGCCCAGTAGGTGCCGGGGGCCGGCAGATCGGTGGAGAGCCCCATCATCAGCGGCGTTTCGTGGAAGAAGACCCGCTGCTCGTCGGCGAGCAGGCGCGGGCAGGTGAAGTCCGCCAGCGGGCTGCGCACGATGCCCTCGCCTTGCACCGGCCCGCCGCCCGCGAAGCCGTCCTTGAGAATGGCGAGCAGGCGCAGGCGTTCTTCCGGGCGCATGGCGCGTCAGCCTCCCGCTTCCGCGGATTCGCGCGCCGGCATCGGCACCACGTTGTCCGGCGGGCCGGGCTCCACCAGTTCCGCCAAGTCGGCGCCCTCCACCATCGACTCGATGGCGCGTTTGATGGCGCGGTAGTCGAAGGCGTCGCAGGCGCGCAGCAGGGCGTCCAAGGTGGGGCGCAACTCGCTCCACGGCTTGTGCGATTCGGCGGCGCAGAGGATCTTGCGATGCTCGGTGCCGGAGGCGTCGCCGGTGAGCAGCTCCTCCTTCAGCTTCTCGCCCGGGCGCAGGCCGATGAACTCGATCTCGATGTCGCCGTGGGGATTGGCCTCGTCGCGCACCGTGTAGCCGCGCAGCCGAATGGTCTTTTGCGCCAACTCGTGGATGCTCACGGCCTTGCCCATGTCCAACACGAACACCTCGCCGCCGGCGGCGAGGCTGGCCGCCTGCAGCACCAGCTCGGCGGCCTCGGAGAGCGTCATGAAGTACCGCGACGCGTCGGCGTGCGTGACCGTCACCGGCCCGCCTTTGTCGATCTGCTCGAGGAACAGCGGCACCACCGAGCCGGAGGACACCAGCACGTTGCCGAAGCGCACCACCGCGAAGCGCGTTCGCCCGCTGCGCTCCTGCAGCGCTTGCAGCGCCATCTCCGCCAAGCGCTTGCTCGCCCCCATCACGCTGCGCGTGCGCACCGCCTTGTCCGTGGAGATCAGAATGAACCGCGACACGCCGGCGGCCAGCGCGGCTTGCGCGGCGCGCAGCGTGCCGAAGGTGTTGTTCTTGATGCCCTGCGTGACGTTGTTCTCCACCAAGCTGACGTGCTTGTAGGCGGCAGCGTGGTACACGGTGTCCACCCGATGCGCGCGCAGCGTGCGTTCCACCAAGGCGCGGTCGAGCACCGAGCCGAGCACCGCCACCACCGGCACCTCCTCGTCCGCGCAGGCGCGCGCGAGTTCGTTCTCCACGCGGAAGAGCGCGTACTCGTTTTGATCCAGCAGCACTAGGCGGCGCGGCTGCAAGCGGGAAATCTGCCGGCAGAGCTCGGAGCCAATGGAACCGCCCGCGCCGGTGACCAGCACCGAGCGCCCGGCCACGGAACCGCGCAGCAAGTGCGGCAGCGGCGACACCTCGTTGCGGCCGAGCAAGTCGCCGATGTCGATTTCGCGCACGCCGGCGAGGGGGTCGGTGCCGGCCACCAGATCCTCGAATGCCGGCACCACGCGCACATGCACGGGATACGGCTCCAGGCTGGCGATCACGTCGCGGCGTTCGGCGACGCTGGCGTCCGGCATGGCCACCAGCACATGGCGCGCCACATGGTCGGCGATCAGGGTTGGCAGCGCTTCCACCGGATGCACCGCGAGGCCGTGAATCACGCGCCCGTGCTCGCGCCGGTCCGCATCCACGATGGCCACCGGGCGGTAGTCGCGGTCGTGGTTCAGGCGCCGCGCCAACTGCGCTCCGGCCTCGCCGGCGCCGTAGATGACCACGCGCTTGCGCGCCGCATCGGTGCGCACCACGCGCTCGGCGTAGGCGCGCACGGCGAACCGCGTGCCCGCCACGTAGCAGAAGGAAAGCAGCCAGAAGATCACCGGCGCGGAGCGCGGAAAGCCGGGCATGGGCAGCATGTAGGCCACCGCGATGACGGCGATGGTGGCGATGGTGACGCCCTTCATCACCGCGCCGATGGCTTCCCAGCCCATGTAGCGGATGATGTGCCGGTAGAGGCCCACCACTGCGAACGCCGGCACGCCCACCAGCAGCGCGGCACCGAACACCGGCCAGAACGTGGTGAAGTCGATGGCGGCGGGATTCCAACCGCCGTAGCGCACGGCCAAGGCGCACCACAGCGCGAACGGCAGCGCCACGCAGTCCAAGGCGATGGCCACCGCCTTCTTCTGCCAGCGCCCCAGACCCTCGATGAACTCAACCATCGGCGGTTCCCGTTTCTTGCGGCGATGGCATCCCGGCGCGCAGCGTCACGCACAAGACGGCCATCGGCACGGCCGCCAGCAGCAGGCAGAACACCTGCCAAGCGGGAAAGGCGAGCGCGACGGCGGCAAGCGGCGCGAGCCACACCAGAACGTGCAGCCAGAGCAACGCGGCCGCCCGCCCGTGGCCAAGGCGACGGGCGATGATTTGGTAAAGGTGCGTTCGATGTGCGACCGCGAACGCTTGGCCTGTGACCACTCGCACGATGAGCGTGTAGGTAGCGTCAAACCAAAATGTTAACAGCACAATGGAGCTCGCCACAATGGGCAGTTCGCCGCTGCGCCAAAGCCAAAGCGCGCCCACGCCCGTGACCAAGCCGAGGAACCCGGCGCCGCAGTCGCCCATGAAGATGTGCGCCGGCGCCCAGTTGAAGCAGAGGAAAGCGGCGCAGGCGGCGAGCAGCGCCCACAACAGCGGCGCGGAGGCGGTGGCGTCGCCCAGCGCCAGCGCCGCGGCGGCCCACGCCGCGGCCTGCGACGCGGCCAAACCGTCGATGCCGTCCATGAAGTTGTACAGGTTCAGCCACCACGCCAAGCCGAGGATTATCGCGCCGCCGAGCAGCCATCCCGGTGCGAACAGCCAGAGCCAGACGCCGGCGGCCAGCGCGAAGTGGCACGCCAGCCGCACGCTGCGGCGCACATCGACAAAGTCGTCCAGCAAACCCAACAGCGCCACGGCGCCGCCGGCGAGGAGCAGCGGCGCAGCGGGGCGATAGTCTTCCATCAGCCACGCGAAACAGGCGAGCAGCGGCAGCGCGAAGCCGATGCCGCCGCCGGTCGGCGTGGGCCGCGCGTGGGAACTGCGGGCGTTGGGATGCGCGAGCAGACCGAGGCGGGGCGCCAGCTTCCACACCGCCGCGGTGGCCGCCAAGGTGCCGACGAAAACGGCGGCGGTGGTGATCCACGGGAGAGCGCCGCTCATTTGCGCCCTCCGGCCGCCTCGGTGAACCATCGCACCGTCGCGCAAATCGCCTCGGAGCGCGATTGCGGCGGCACCCAGCCGTGTTGCCGGCGCAACGCGCCGTCGTCCAAGCGCAGCGGCGCGAAGGCGCTCGCCAACGCCGCATCGCCGCCAAGCCGCGCGGCGATAGTGCGAACTGGTGCCGGCAACCGCCACAGCCGCGCCGGCCGCCGCAGCCGCTCCGCCAAAATTCGGCACAACGCCGCGGTGGAAATGTCCTCGCCATCGTGAACATGCCAGATGGCCGCGCCTTCGCCCGGCGTTGCCGCTACGTCCGCTAAATCCGCGCCGAGCAACGCCAAGGCGTGGGTCAAATTGGTCACCGAAACCATGCTGCGCAAACCTTCGGCATCCGCCAACGGCAACGGCACTCCGCGTGCCAAGCAACGCAGCAGCAGCCGAAAACTGCCGCGCACCCCCGGCCCATACACCAACGGCGGCCGCACAATGGCCAACGGCGGCCCGCCCCGCCGCTGCGCGCATAGCAAGCGTTCCTCCGCCAGCGCCTTGCTCTCCGCGTATGCGCCGACGGGGGCCCGCGGAGCGTCTTCAGCAACGGGAACTTCGCACACCTCGCCCAGCACCTTGGCCGAACTCACGAACACGAAACCGCGGCACTTGGCGGCGGCCGCAGCTTCGTACAACGCCACCGGCAAAGCGCAGTTCGCCGCCAGAAACTCCGCGCACGGCCGACGGCCTCCAGCCAAGCCACCCACATGGAAGACCACATCCGCAGGCGTGGGGGCGCACGGTGGCGCTTCTCCGTGTCGCGCGCGAACCCGCGCGACGCGCCAGCCGGTGGCGGCCAGGTGCCGCGCCAGATGGCCACCGACGAAGCCGCCGCTCCCGGTCACCCAAGCGCAGCGCATCGCCGATTGGTTTCCGCCGCAGGTTGGCGGCCGGGTGTACGACGATTCTCTGGTGACTCGTGCTGGGAACGCGGGCGTCCCGCCCGCATGCAGGGGAGACGCCTGCGCTCCCAGGCTTGCCCCCCACACATGGCCATCACGCGGCGCGTTGCTCGCTTCACTTGAGCGGCATGGACGGCAGGCGTTTCAAGGTTTGGTTCGCGGGGTCCACCACCACGCCGGTGCTTTCCAAAGCCACCACGCCCAACAACGGCTCCGCGTCGTCGTGACCGAAGATGACGTGCGTCACGGTCTCGTCGCCCAGAAAAGAGACCCGCGCAAATCCGTACTCGTACTCAACGGGTTCGCCATTGGCCAACTGATAGACCCGCCGGCCTTCCGGCTTCACGCCGGCCTCGCGCAACCGGCTCGCCGGAGCAAGGCAGTGCAGCGAACCGGTGTCCACCAGAAACTCCGCCTCGAACGGGTCGCCGCTGCGGGCGAGATCATGAACCTGCGCGGTGACGTGTGTTATGCCCATAGCGGGTCTCCAACCAACAGGCTTGGGAATGTCGGCAAACGCGCACTCTATCAACATTTCGGTCTCAACGGTCTGACGCCGCGCCGGATGTGCATGGCGCCGGCGCCTAACGGCGGTGTTCGACTCTCGTTCTCAACGGACGATGACTTCAACTCGCTCGTACATTTGCGCGATCCGAAGACGCTATTGGCGTCGCTCAGCAAGACCACGCTGGGCGACGTGCCGCTGTCGCCGCTCCCCGTGGCGAAGGACGGGAGCATCTTCGTGAGCACCGCCGGCACCCACCATCTGGACCCAAGCCACCCAGCGACGCTTGATCCCGCTGTCCCATACGCTTGAAAGACTATCGGTAACATGACGGCGGTAGCGTTACGGAGATTAGACTGATGCCGCTCATGTCCCGATGGCCCCGTTTGGCGGTTCTCGGGCCAGTCTTGGCCCTTGCGACGCATCCCGCGGCCGGGCCGGAGCGCCCGCCGGAGGAATGTCCGAGGCCGGCCGGCTCCGTGTACGAAGTCAAGGCGCTGCGGTTCAACGGCGGCCGCTCCTACGCCTTCGTGGTGACGAACAACGGCCCAAAGCCGGTCCGCAGCATCTCCATCGGCTGGGGCGGCCCGCCGTACATCGAGGGCTCGGTCAAAACCGAACCGACCAGCATGGGATCGCCGAGCGGCTGGACGGGCCGGCACCTGGACCAGCCGGACCCGAGGCTGCCGAAGTCGCATTCGCCGACGCTTATCCGCTACTACTGGACGGCGGAGGAGGACGCCATGCTGATCGAACCGGGACGTTCGCTATCCGGATTCTCCGTGCAGCTGCCAACGCCGCACGAGATGGAGTTGGCGTGGTTGCGGTCAATGAGGATGCAAGGCGTGTCCGTTGGGACATCCGATTTGCCCAGTGACCCGCCCATCAACGACCGCTTGCCGCCACAGCCGGATCTGACCCGCGTTTCTTTCCAAGTTTGGGATGACCGCAGGTGGTGCGGCTCCGCGGTCGGCACGGTTGTGCCGGATCGGGCCGCGAATGTCGATGCCGAGGATGGATCGCGGCGGCAACGGGCGAACATCGAACCGGGAGAGCAAGACGCCGGTTAGCCCGCTTCGTCATGGCGAGACACCCAATACACTTCGAGTATGGAGGATAGCCACATGCTCCGATTGACGGTTCTTTGTCCAGCCTTGTCCCTTGCGACGCTCGCCGTCGCCGAACAGTTGGAGCCGGTTGAAGAGTGCCCGAGGCCAGCCGGATCCGAGGTTGTCGTCAAAGCGTTGCGCTTCAGCGACGGTCGGTCCTACACCTTCACGGTGACCAACAACGGAACGCGTCCGATCCGCATTTTCGCCATAGGTTCCGTCGGCAAGGCGGGGCCGTTCATTGAGGACAACTACAACTCCATCCCCATTAACATGGGCTCGCCGAACGGTTGGAAGGGTCGACACTTGGGAAGCACGGATCCGCGGCTGCCGAATTCGCATGCGGAAACCTTGATCCGATATTACTGGGATTCGGAAGACGAGGAGTCATGGATTCAACCGCGTCGGTCGCTTTCAGGCTTTGTCGTGCAGTTGCCGACCCCACACGAGACGGAGATCATCTTTCGCCGTTTGAACGAGTCGTGGGGATTCTCTGGCGAGCCGCTGAAAGATCCGCCCTTGGCAGAACGTCTTCCGCCGCAACCGGACTTGATGCGCGTCCCGTTCAAGGTCTTGGGCGTTGCCGGGAAGTGTCAATCCGCGATCGGCACGGTGGTCCCGGATCGGGTTGACGCCCGCGCCAACTGACCGCGCTGTGATACCCGGTGAGAACTCCTAGGCCGGCGGCGCGATGTCCACGCCCACCGGGCAGTGGTCCGAGCCTTGCACCTGTGGCCAGATGAACGCCTGCGCCACGCGCCGTTGCGCGGCTGGGGACGCCAGCGCGTAGTCGATGCGCCAGCCCACGTTGTCGGCGCGGGCGTTGCCCCATTGCCGCCACCAGGTGTGGTGGCCGGGCTCGCCCGGATGTTGGCGGCGGAAGGTGTCGCTCCAGCCGGCGTCGATCCAGCGCGAGAGTTCGGCGCGTTCCTCGGGCAGAAAGCCGCTGGTGCGCTTGTTGCTTTGCGGGCGCGCCAAGTCGATTTCCGTGTGCGCGGTGTTGTAGTCGCCGAGCACGAGCACCGGGCCGCGCCGCCGCAGCTTCTGCAGCACGTCGAACAGCGCGCGGTAGAAGCCGAGCTTGTACGGCACGCGGCTGTTGTCGCGGTTCGGGCCGCTGCCCTTGGGGAAGTACACGCTGGCGACCGCCATCCGCCCGAAGCGGGCGATGATTAGGCGCCCCTCAGTAGATGAACGCGAAAGAATGTTGGGGGATGTACCATGAAAAAGGGTGTGCAAGCGTGACCACCAGGGACGGGGTGTGACGGGGTGTGACAGATGGACGACGACGTTGACTTGGCGTTCGCGGCGACGTTGGAGCCGCGCGGCGCAATCGAGTACTTGCGGCGCAAAGGGTATGGGGTGTCGTGGGATTGGCATGAGATGTGGGAGGTTGCTCATGCGAGGGCGTTCGCCGTGGCTAAGGCCGTGCGCTTGGACGTGCTGGCGACGGTGCGCGAGGCGGTGGACACCGCGTTGGCGCAGGGCCAGACGCGGAGAGAGTTTGCGCGGGCGTTGGAGCCGAAGCTGCGGGCGTTGGGGTGGTGGGGCAGGAAAGTCGTTGCCGGGCCGCATGGCGACGAGGAAGAGGTGCAACTCGGCAGCCCGAGGCGGCTTAAGACCATCTTCGACACCAACATGCGCACGGCGCACAACGCGGCGCGGTTCCGGCGCCAGCACGGCGACGCAGTGTCGAGGCCGTGGTGGATGTACGACGCGGTCAACGACGCGCGGACGCGGCCGGCGCACGCCGCGATGGACAGGCGGGTGTACCGTCACGACGATCCCATCTGGCACAGCCACTACCCCCCGAATGGCTGGAATTGCCGTTGCCGCGTGCGTGCGCTGACCGACCGGCAAGTGGCGAGCATGGGCCTCGCCACATACGACACGACGAAGGGCGACGCCACGGATGGCTTGCTCACGCCGGAGCGGGAACCGCCGGCAATCGGCGTGGACAGGCGCACCGGCGAGGAATTGCGGCGGCCGGGCACCAGCTACGTCTTCGACGTGGGCGGACGCGCCGTGACGGTGACGCCGGATCCGGGCTGGTCGTACAACCCCGGCCGCACCGGGGCGCTGTTCGGCCCCCTATCGGGCGATCCGACGAGAATGCTGCCGTTGGTGGGCGGCCAGACGACGGCGGCCGACCTCGGATTGCCTCCGCTGCCTCCGGCCCCGCGCAACCGCGCCCGCCTGCCCGCGGCAGACACCCCCACGGACGCGGAAGCGATGATACGAGCGGCCATCGGCGCGGCGGGCGGGCGCGCGCTAGCGCTTGACGACGGCCGCGAGCAGATCGCGATTGCGACAGTGCCCACGCCGGTGGGCGACGTGGCGTTGACAGGCGACTTCGTGCATCACGTGGCGGTGCGAAGTGGGCAACGCGAGCAATTTGCGGACTACATCCTGCCGACGCTGCGAGACCCCTCTGAGGTGTGGCTCCATGCCGCCATCGCCAATGGGCAATTGCGGTACGTTGTCGGCTACATCGGTGACCGCGGCGCCCATGTGGTGGCACAGGAGCATCGCAACGGCACGGTGGGTTGGACATTCTATCCGAGCGCGCCGGAGGCCCAGAGGCGCGGGTATCTGCTGCACCGGCGGGAATGAAAAGAAAAGAGGGGGGGGAACCGGCGGCAGGTCGGCAATCTGCTGAGTCAGCCCACAACGCAACCGTTGTTGGCCCCGCTGCCTAATTAGGGTCGCCAGTTCCACCGCGCAGAGTACCCCACAAATCGGCGACGAACAACACTCCACGTCGTATTCGTCCACCCCGAGAGCGGTGACCACGCGCTGCGGCGGCATTCGCGAGTACAGCGCCACGCCGCTGTAGCCCTTGCGCTCGGCCGGCGCGAACACCGCGTGCCAGCCTTCGGGCGCCCGCGCCTCCGGCGGCAGTTGCTCCGGCAAGGCGCGCACCTCCTGAACGCCCACCACGTCCGCGCCGGACGCTGCCAGAAAGTCGAGAAACCCCTTCTTCACGCACGCCCGCAGACCGTTCACGTTCCAACTGACGATGCGCCAGTGTCCGGGCGGCTTGGCGTTCATCCGCGGCGCCCGCGGAGCGCTCCGGTTACCACGGGTGCCACGAGTGTTGGCGCAGGAACTCCATCAAGGGTTGCACATAGACGCCCAGGACGACGATCACCACGCCCAGGGCCGCTACCGTGGTCACGCTCTCCCATGCCGGGGGAACTTCCACCGCGTCCGGCGTTGCCCGTTTCGTCACGGCGAACACCACGCGCAGGTAGTAGTACACGCCGATGGCGCTGCCGATGATCAGCGCCCACACCAGCGTCCACGCCGCGCCCTCCACGCCGGCGGCCACGAGGTAGAACTTGGCGATGAAGCCCACGGTGAGCGGAATGCCCGCGAGGGAGAGCATGGCGGCGATGAGCACGGCCGCGAGCACCGGCTGCCGCCACAGCAAGCCTTCGTAGCTGGAAAGCTCCTCGGCCTCCTCGTCGCCGCGGGAGAGCGCCGTCACCACGCCGAAGGCGGCGAGGGTCATGGCGAAGTAGCCGGTGAGATACATCAACGCCGCCTCCACGCCCAAGCCGATGTGGCTGCCTCCCCCGCCGGCCACCAACAGCGCGATCACGAGATAGCCGATGTGGGCGATGGAGGAGTAGGCCAGCAGACGTTTGATGTTGGTCTGCAGCAGCGCCAGGATGTTGCCGCCGATCATGGAAACCGCCCCCACCACCACCGCCACGGTGGACACCGCCGGAGCGTCGAACAGGCCGGACTCCACCGCGTAGCGCAACAGCATGGCGCCCGGTCGCGGTGTAGCGAGAGCCTGCCGCGCTGCCGCGCACCTGCATGCACATTCCGCAGAACGTGTGCTAGGGTTCGCGTATGCGAAGCCGACTTTGCGGAGGCAAAGCGATGATCGGGTCCAAACAGCGGATCGAAGGCTTGTATGAACGTCGGGCGGGTGCGCTTGGCGGAGTCATGGCGTTCTCTTGTTCGTCGTGACTGTGGGGTTGGCAACCGCCCCGGCTCATGCCACGGAAGCGCCGGAAGGCTACAGCGCCCGTGCGGAAGCCAAGGCGCAGGCGCTGCTCAAAGATCTCTCCTCGCGTCGCCGGGTCGCCAAGCTGTTCCACAACCACCAGTCGATGTTCCAAGGTGTGCAGGAGCGGCTTGTGAACACCTCGGCCGGCAACCTCACGTTCTTGGTCCGCGATCTGGTGGCGGTGGGCGGTATGCCGATCATTGCAGGCCGCGTGTATGACTCGTCGTTGGCCAAGGACGACGACTTCGGCCCGGGTTGGAAGTTGACATTGCGCGAGGAGATCACACGGAACGGCACTAGGCTTGCGTTTACCGACGCCTCCAATTCCACCTACGCGCTGGAGATCGACGGTTCGATGGTCAAACCGGTCCACCCCGCCTCGACGCCGGTGCGGACGGGCGAGATTCTCCAAGGCGGCGATGTCATCGTGCTGCGCTCTCTCGATCTGACGCGGCGCTTCGAACAGATGGACGGCGTCTACCGTCTCGTGGAGGCGCGGCACTTGTACGGAAGTGTTCGCTTGACCTATCGAGGCGGCCAAATCGCGAGTGCCTCCTCGGCGACTGCCACCCTGCGGTTCTCGCGGCGGGCGGACGGGCGGGTGGTGGCAGTGCGGGACGACGACGGTCGATCCGCTTTCTACGAATACGACGATGACGGCCGTCTTTCCGAAGTGCGGGATCTGGCGGGCGCGAGCTGGCGCCACCGCTACGCCAATGGCCGCGTTACCGGCATAGACGATCCACGCGGCAAGGCAATCCTGCACGCCGCGTACGACGACGTGGGCCGTGTGTCGTGGATCGAAGTGCAAGGTGAGAAGACCACGTTCGCATACGAGGGCGCCACGACGCGGGCAGTGGATGGCCTAGGCCGCACCACGGTGTTCCATCGCGCCAAGTCCGGAGTCACCGAAGGCGTGGAATCGGCGTCCGGCACCTTTTCGCAGCTCGCGTTCGATGCCGCGGGACGGCCGGTGCAGGTGCTGCGTGACGGTGGAACAGTGGCGTCGCTCGACTACACTGCTGAGGGAAGGCTGGCGTCGCTGACACGACGTCGCAATGCCGAGACCCGCTTTGCGCATGGGGCGCATGGCATCTCCCGCGCGGTCGGCGCCGAGACCGCGACGTACGGCTACGACGGGGCCGGCCGTTTGGTCTCCGCCACGGACGCCGATGGCGAACGCCACTACGACTACGACGCCGCCGGGTTTCCCAGTCGAATCGAGATCGACGACTGGAAGACCACCTTGCAACACGACGCCAGCGGCCAAACGACGCGGCTTGCGCGTGGCGGCGACACGCTCATCGAGTACGTGTACCGGCCTGACGGCCGAGTTGCGTCCATCAAGCACGGCGGCGAGCCCGGCGCGACTGCGGATTATCGGTACGATGCGCGCGGGTTGCGCGAGGCGGCCTCCTACGGCGGCGGGGAGGAATCGACGATGGGCTACGACGCCACAGGCAATCTGATCCATTACGTCGTGGAGTCGCCGGACGGCAAGCACAGCCAAGAGTACGAGCTTGGCGACCACAACCAAGTGCTGCGCATACGCAATGGCGGTGATGAGGCAGGGCCGGACGTGGTGTTTCGCTACGACGAGGCGGGCCGAGTCCTTGTCATGGAAGCCGGTGTGCGAGAGAGCAGGGTGTCCTACGATGCGCTGGACCGCGTGACGCGGGTTACGCTGGATGGCGACCCGGTCGTCGATTACGGCTACGAGATTTCCGAGCAGGACGCGGTGGCGGCGTCGGACCGGCGAACGGGCGAGACGCTCGCGCCGTTTGCCTCGTCGCCCGTTTTCGGAACGATGGACTCCGTGGTGTACGCTCGCCCGCGTCCATCGACCCATGAAGCCGTCTCCTACTCGCCGGCGCTCAAGACCTTTGATGCCACATGGCGCCACATGGTTCCTGACGCGCTTCGGCTCGCCGCCTTGCAACGACGCGACCTGCCGGTGCGCGGCGAAACGCCGATGCCCGCTCCGTTCGGCCACGACCGGCCGAGCAACGCGTTGTTCTTGCCGCCAGAGTACCGCGCCGTAAATTGCCACATCTGCAGCTTCAGTGCCCAAGGCGTGGATATCTCCGCGGACCCGACGACCGTGGGCTCACCATCGTGGATCAACATTCGGATCCGCGGCAGCTGCACATTACATCGCTCTTACTACCCCACCGGCACATGGCTGCACACGCTGCGGCACGGAGATAGTACGCCACCTAGTGCATTCGCGTCCGCCGGATCCGAGGTCGCAAGGCGCCATACCTACGGACCAACCGGCGTCTTTGATGTGGAGGATGTGGTTGAATGCGGCTTGTGTCTCTCGGTGCTGGCGGTAGTCACGGGTGAGGGCAGGGTGGAGGTGTACCACCCGGACGACTGCGAGGGCATCACAGCCATAACTCCGCCCGCTGTGGATCCGGCACCACTTGACCGTGAGGGCCTTACGGCTGCCACACGTAGGGCTCTGACTTGCTTGGAAACGGCCGTCAACAACAATGGTGGCATGTTCAAACTCCGGTCCGCCTTCCGGTCGCAGGCCTACCAAGACCACATCCGGGAAGTTTGGGACAAGCGCCAAGTGGTCAAGGATTGGCCGGACGATAGGTGTGCGGGAGTGCGGCAGAATGTCGATGCGGAGTGGGAGCGCCACAATCTGGCTTACCAGCCGGCGCGGCGATCTCGGCACAGTTCGGGGATCGCCTTCGACGCGAACTGGGGCACTCTCAATGCAGGCGTGACGATAGACGGGCTGGCCCAAGGGTGCGGTCTCTCGCGGCCCGTGCCCGGCGATACCACGCATTTCGAATATGGAGGTTAGGCACATGTCCCGATGGTCCCAATTGGCGGTTGTTGGGCCAGTCTTGGCCCTTGCGCCGCATCTCGCGGCCGACCCCGCGCGCCCGCCGGACGAATGCCCGAGGCCGGCCGGCTCCGAGTATGTCGTCAAGGCCTTGCGGTTCAGTGACGGCCGCTCCTACGCCTTCGTGGTGACGAACAACGGCCCAAAGCCCATCTTCAGCGTCTCCATCGGCTGGGGCGGCCCCCCGTACATTGAGGGTTCGGTCAAGACCGAACCGACCAACGTGGGCTCGCCGACCGGCTGGAAGGGTCGGCATCTGAATCATCCGGACCCCCGGCTGCCGAAGTCGCACTCGCCGACGCACATCCGGTACTACTGGGTGACGGATGACGATGCGATGGCGATCGCACCCGGCCGCTCGCTTTCCGGGTTCTCCGTGCAGCTACCAACGCCGCGCGAGATGGAGCTCGCGTGGCTGCGTTCCCGGGAATCGCAGGGTGTTCCCGCGGAGCCCTCGGACCTGCCGAGAGACCCACCCATCAACGATCGTCTGCCGCCGCAGCCGGATTTGACGCGCGTATCTTTCAGAGTGGCGGATTACGCCAGGTGGTGCGGTGCCGCGGTTGGCACCGTTGTCCCGGATCTCGGTGCGGAGGATGGATCGCTGCGGCAACGGGAGAACGTCGAACCGGGAGACTGAAACGCCGGTGAGAACCTTGTGTGCGCATAGTGCCTATTTCCACGTCTTGCCTTGGCCCTAGGCACCGTGCGCCGCGTCAGCCGGCGGCGCGACGTCCACGCCCACCGGGCAGTGGTCCGAGCCTTGCACTTGCGGCCAGATGAACGCCCGCGCCACGCGCCGTTGCGCGGCTGGGGACGCCAGCGCGTAGTCGATGCGCCAGCCCACGTTGTCGGCGCGGGCGTTGCCCCATTGCCGCCACCAGGTGTGGTGGCCGGGCTCGCCCGGGTGTTGGCGGCGGAAGGTGTCGCTCCAGCCGGCGGCGATCCAGCGCGAGAGCTCGGCGCGTTCCTCGGGCAGAAAGCCGCTGGTGCGCTTGTTGCTTTGCGGGCGCGCCAAGTCGATTTCCGTGTGCGCGGTGTTGTAGTCGCCGAGCACGAGCACCGGGCCGCGCCGCCGCAGCTTCTGCAGCATGTCGAACAGCGCACGGTAGAAGCCGAGCTTGTACGGCACGCGGCTGTTGTCGCGGTTCGGGCCGCTGCCCTTGGGGAAGTACACGCTGGCGATCGCCATGCGCCCGAAGCGGGCGATGACGAGGCGCCCCTCCACGTCGTATTCGTCCACGCCGAAACTGGTCACCACACGCTGCGGCGGCATCCGCGAGTACAGCGCCACGCCGCTGTAGCCCTTGCGCTCGGCCGGCGAGAACACCGCGTGCCAGCCTTCGGGCGCCCGCGCTTCCGGCGGCAGTTGCTCCGGCAGGGCGCGCACTTCCTGAACCCCCACCACGTCCGCGCCGGACGCTTCCAGAAAGTCGAGAAACCCCTTCTTCACGCACGCCCGCAGGCCGTTCACGTTCCAACTGACGATGCGCCAGTGGCCGGGCGGCTTGGCGTTCATCCGGCGCGCCGGCGAAGCGTTCCGTTTACCACGGGTGCCACGAGTGCTGGCGCAGGAACTCCATGAGGGGTTGCACATACACGCCCAAGACGACGATCACCACGCCCAAGGCGGCCACGGTGGTCACGCTCTCCCATGCCGGGCGAACTTCCACCGCGTCCGGCGTTGCCCGTTTCGTCACGGCGAACACCACGCGCAGGTAGTAGTACACGCCGATGGCGCTGCCGATGATCAGCGTCCACACCAGCGTCCACGCGGCGCCCTCCACGCCGGCGGCCACGAGGTAGAACTTGGCGATGAAACCCACCGTGAGCGGAATGCCCGCGAGGGAGAGCATGGCGGCGATGAGCACCGCCGCGAGCACCGGCTGCCGCCACAGCAAGCCTTCGTAGCTGGAAAGCTCCTCGGCTTCCTCGTCGCCGCGGGAGAGCGCCGTCACCACGCCGAAGGCGGCGAGGGTCATGGCGAAGTAGCCGGCGAGATACATCAGCGCCGCCTCCACGCCCAAGCCGACGTGGCTGCCTCCCCCGCCGGCCACCAACAGCGCGATCACGAGATAGCCGATGTGGGCGATGGAGGAGTAGGCCAGCAGGCGTTTGATGTTGGTCTGCAGCAGCGCCAGGATGTTGCCGCCGATCATGGAAACCGCCCCCACCACCACCGCCACGGTGGACACCGCCGGAACCTCGAACAGGCCGGATTCCACCGCGTAGCGCAGCAGCACCGCGAACACGGCGCCTTTGGAAACGGTGGCGACGAAGCCGGTCACCGGCGCCGGCGCGCCTTGATAGACGTCCGGCGTCCACATGTGGAACGGCACCAGCGAGAGCTTGAAGAACACTCCGGCGAGCAGCAGCGCTTGGCCCAAGGCGAGAATGTCGCGGTCGTTGCGGGCGATGTCGCCGCCGTCGTAACCAAACGCCAAGGTGCCGGTGACGAAGTAGATCAACGCCATGCCGAACAAAATCGTGCTCGAAGCGGCGCCGGAGAGAACCAGGTATTTGGCGGCGGCCTCCAGCGGCGGCTTGGAATCCTCCGGGTAGGCCACCAGAACGTAGAGCGAAACGGAAAGCACCTCCAATCCGAGCAGAAAGGCCGCGAAGTTCGTGGCGCTCGCAGTCACCGCCGCGCCCAGCGTGGCGATGGCGAGCAGAATGTGAAACTCCTGCCGATGCGTGGCGCGGGGCGGCAAGTAGCGGAACGCCAGAATCTCCGTGACGATCGCGGCGATGGCGAACAACGCGAAGAAGAAGAGCGCGAAGCCGTCAATGCGCACGAAGCCATCCACCACCTGATCGCCAGCGGCGAACGCCGTCGGCAAAGCGGCGAGCGAAGCGGCAAGCACCGCCAACGCGCCGCCAAACGCCACGGCTTCCGAACGCAGCCACGCCACCAGCAGCAACAGCAGCACGATGCCGCCGGAAAGCACGAAGTACGGCAGCAGCGCTTGGGCTTGCAACGCCGTCACGGCAGCACCCCCAACGTCTCAATCGTGGCGGCCGACAGATCCAACACCGGCTGTGGATACACGCCGAGCCACACCAAAGCCAACGCCATCAGCACCATCACGCTCATTTCGCGCAAGCCGAAATCCGGCATGGTTTTCACATCCGGGTTCGGTTCGCCCTGAAAGGAGCGTTGCAGCAGATACAGGCCGTACACCGCCGCCACCACGATGCCGAACGTGGCCGCCACCGCCAGCCACACGTTCTGCTGGAAAGCGCCGAGCAGCGCCAGAAATTCGCCGACGAAGTTGCCGAGGCCCGGCATCCCCACGGACGCCACCACGAAGAACATCGTCATCACGCCCATGCGCGGCGCGTGTTTCCAAAGCCCGCCCATGCGCGACATCTCGCGGGTGTGCAAGCGCTGTTGCAGCGCGCCGGCCATGAGAAACAAAGCCGCGGTGGAGAATCCGTGCGCGATCATCGTCATCACCGCACCCTGCATTCCCTGCGCGTTGAAGGCGTACACGCCGAGCAGCACGAAACCCATGTGCGCGATGGAACTGTACGCCACCAAGCGCTTGAAGTCCGATTGGCTGAACGCCATCGCGCCGCCGTAGAGCACGCTCGCCGCGCCGAGGAACATTCCCCACCAGGCGAAATCCTGCGACGCTTCGGGAAACAGCGGCACCGCGAAGCGAATGATGCCGTAAGCGCCAGTCTTGAGCAGAATGCCGGCCAGAATCACGCTGCCGGCTGTCGGCGCCTGGGTATGCGCGTCCGGCAGCCAGGTGTGCAGCGGCACCGATGGCAGCTTGGTGGCGAAGGCGACGAAGAAACCGAGCATTAGCCAAGCGCGAATATCGCCCGGAATGTGGGCGGAAAGACGCTTCAGATCCGCGTAGGCGAAGGACACTTCGTCGCTAACCTCGTAGGCGAAGAACACCAGCGCCAAGATCGCCAGCAGCATCAGCAAGCCGCTGATCTGGGTGAACAGGAAGAACTTCATGGAGGCGTAGCCCTTGTTCTCGTGTCCCCAGATGGCGATGAGGAAGTACATGGGAATCAGCATCACTTCCCAGAAGAAGAAGAACAGGAACAAATCCATCGCGGTGAACACGCCGACCACGCCGGCCATCACCCAAAGAATGTTGAACTGAAAGAAACCGTGGGCTTTCTCGATTTCGTCCCAAGAGGAAACCACCGCGACGACGCCGAGGAACATCGTCAAGCCCACCATGAGCAGGCTCAGGCCGTCGAGCTCCAGAACCACGTTGATGCCGAAGCGCGGAATCCACGCGAACGCCTGCTGCGCGTACAGGCCGGCGACGGTGCCGTCCGCGTACTCGAATACGGCCCACGCCAAACCCGCCAGAAACGCAAGCAAGCTCACCCAACGGGGCGCCTGCGGCCCGCCGAAACGCTCGGCCGCCCAAGCCAAAACGCCGGCGACGAGCAGCAGCAGAATGACGGCGAGGATCACAGCCAAGCCGCCGCGATCAACAACACGATCACCAAGCCGAACGCCATGTTCGCCGCGTACCAGCGCAGGCGTCCGGTTTGGGTGAGCGCGAAGATGTAGTGGAAGGCGCGCGTGAAGCCGGCGGCGACGCGGTAGAAATAGTCCACCGCGTCCTTCTTGTTCACGCGGGTCAACGCCACGAAGGGTTTGACGAACGCCAAGTCGTAAACCCAGTCGAAGCCCCAGCCGCTGCGCAGAAAACGGCACAGCCGCTGGCCGAGTTTGGATTCCGCGAATTTGGAGGAATCCCCTCGCGCGCGGAACAGCCAGACGCCAAGCGCGATGCCGAGCAGCGGCACGATCATGGTTGCGAGCGCCTGCGGACTTACATGGGAGAACTCGCCCACTTCCCCCAACAAATCGTCCAGCACTCCGATGCCGAACCAGCCGCCGCCGATAGCCAGCGCCGCCAGCACCACCAACGGCAACCACATGTGAATGCGCGCGGGCGAAAACCCGGCGTGGGAGAGATCGTGCGGCGCCGTCTTGTTTTCCCCGAAGAACGTGTGCGCCATCATGCGCGTGGTGTACAGGGCCGTCAGTCCGGCAGCCAGGACGCCGCCGGCCCAGAAAACCCAGCTACTGGTTTCATACGCGGTGAGCAGGATGGCGTCCTTGCTGTAGAAACCGGAAGTGATGAACGGCAACGCCACCAGCGCGCCCGAACCGATGGCCATGCACCAGAACGGCAGCGGCAGTTGCTTGCGCAAACCGCCCATCTTGAAGATGTCCTGCTCGTGGTGCAGCGCCAGAATCACCGAGCCGGCGGAAAGGAACAGCAACGCCTTGAAGAACGCATGGGTCATCAGGTGAAAGATCGCGCCCGACCACGCGCCCACGCCCAGCGCCATGAACATGTAGCCGATCTGACTCATGGTGGAGTAGGCGAGGATGCGCTTGATGTCCGTCTGCACCAACGCGGTGAAAGCGGAAATCAGCAGCGTGAGCAACCCAACCCACGCCACGATTTCCTGCGCCGAGCCGGGTTCCAGATAAAGCCCTTGCATTCGCGCGATCAGGTACACCCCCGCGGTCACCATCGTGGCGGCGTGAATCAAGGCGGACACCGGCGTCGGGCCGGCCATCGCGTCCGGCAGCCAGGTTTGCAACGGCAACTGCGCGGACTTGCCCACCGCGCCGCCCAGCAGCAGCAGGCAGATGAGGGTGGCGGTGTTTCGGTCCAGCGCCCCGGCGTCCACTTGATCCAGCGCCGCTTGCACCTGCAACGTGCCGAGTTCCCAGAACAGCAGAAACAACCCCAGCGTCAACGCCGTGTCGCCCACGCGGGTCACCACGAACGCCTTGCGGGCGGCAAGGCCGTTGCCCGCGTCCTTGTGGTAGAAGCCGATCAGCAGATAGCTGCAAAGCCCCACGCCTTCCCAGCCGAGGAACAACACCAACAGGTTGTCGCCCAGCACCAGCATCAACATGGCGAACACAAACAGGTTCATGTACGCGAAGAAGCGGCTGTAGCCGGCCGGTTCCTCGTGGTCCTTCCACATGTAGCCGGTGGCGTACACGTGAATGAGAAAACCCACGCCGGTGATGACGCCGATCATCACCAGCGAGAGCGGATCCAGATACAGCGAGATGGAGGGGTTGAAATTCCCCACCGCCATCCACGTCCACAAGGCGGCGGTGTATTCGGTTTCACCGCTCTGGACGAACTGGTAGCCGATGGCCAGCGTCGCCAACGCGGCCAAGCCCACGCTGCCGGCGCCGACGAAGGCCACCACCTTGTCCGGCAGCCGGCCCTCGGTGACGAACAAGAGCAGAAAACCGGCGAGCGGCAGCGCCGGCACGAGCCACAGATGTTCCACCGCGCTTGTTCCCGCCTACCCGCTCAGCTCGTCCGCGGCGTCCACGTCCAAGGTTTGGAAACGCCGGGAAAGCTGCAGCACCAGACCGAGGGCCACCGCCACTTCCGCCGCCGCCAACGCCAGGATCAACATGAACATGATCTGGCCGTCCGGTTGTCCCCACTTCGCGCCGGCGGCGACGAACGCCAAACCGGCGGCGTTCATCATCACTTCCAGCGACATCAACAGGAACATCACGTTGCGGCGCACCAGCACGCCGACAAGGCCCATCAGAAACAGCAGCGCCGCAACATAGAGCACATGTTCGACCGGAATCGAGATGGCCATCTCAACTCCCCGCTTCGGGCGCCGAATGTTCGGCGCCGGTAGTCGCGCGGCCTTGTTCCTCGTCCGCTTCGCGGCGTTCCTCCAAATACCGCCGGCCCAAGTGGTACGCGCCCACCAGCGCCGCGAGCAACAGGAAACCGGCCAACTCCACCGCCAACAGGTAGGGCCCGAAAAGTTCGCGCCCCACCGCCCGCGGCGGCACTTCCACGCCGCTGGTTTTCGCCTCGGTTCCCGCCAGCGCGTGGAACATCACCAGCAACAACACGAACGCCAGCACCCCGGGCAGAACCCACATGTTCGGCCGCAGCCAGCCGCCTTCGCGCAGCACCGACGAACGCCCCAGATTGAGCATCATCACCACGAACAGGAACAGCACCACGATGGCGCCGGCGTACACCACCACTTCCAGCGCGGCGGCGAACGGCGCACCGAGGACGAAGAAGATCACCGCCACCGCCAGCAGCGAAATCACCAGATACACCAGTGCCCGCGAGGCGTTCTTGCGCGTGATCACCATCGCCGTGGACAGCAACGCCACCAGCGCCGGCACCCAGAACAGCACCAGATCCGCGTTCAAGGCAGCAGGCTCCGCACGTCCGTCGGCGGCGTTTCGCGTTGCGCCTCGCCCTTGTCCTTGCCGTGAATGGCTTTGCCGGCCACTTGCCAAAAGCTGTAGTCCGGGTACTTGCCCTGGCCGTCGATGAGCAGGTGTTCTTTTTCGTACACCATGTTCGAGCGGTCGAATTCGCACAGCTCGAAATCCGGGGTGAGTTGAATGGCGTAGGTGGGGCACGCCTCCTCGCACATGCCGCACATGATGCAGCGCGAGAAGTTGATGCGAAAGAACTCCGGATACCAACGCCCGTCCTCATCGCGCTCGGTTTTCTGCAAGGCGATGCAATCCACCGGGCAGGCCACCGCGCACAAGTTGCAGGCCACGCAGCGTTCCTCGCCGTCGGGATCCCGCGTCAGCACGATGCGGCCGCGGTAGCGCGGCGCTTGGTACGGCATCTCCTCGGGATACTGCACCGTCTCGTTGCGCATGAACGTGTGCTTGAGCACCGTCCACATCGTTCGCAATTGGCTCAGCACGCCGACATACCTCCTACAGGCCCCACTCGCGCCAAGCCACCACGAATCCGGTCGCCAACAGATTCGCCAGCGTCAGCGGCAGCAGGATCTTCCAGCCGAGGCTCATCAGCTGGTCGTAGCGCGGGCGCGGAATGGCCGCCCGCAGCAACACGAAGAAGTGGATGAAGAACATCACTTTCAAGCCGAACCAAAAGAGCCCGGCGAATTGTTCGCCCACCAGCGCCGGCAGAAAGTCCAGAAAGTCCGGCACCATCCAACCGCCGAAGAACAGCAGCACGATGAAGCAACAGGTGGCGATCATGGCGACGTATTCGCCGCACATCAGAAACGCGAACTTCATGCCGGAGTATTCGGTGTGGAAGCCGGCGGTGAGCTCGTGCTCGGCTTCGGGCAGGTCGAACGGCAAACGGTGCGATTCCGCCAAACCCGCGATCACGAAAATGACGAAACCGAGAAACTGCGGCACGATGAACCACAGTTCCTCCTGCGCCGCGACGATCTCCACCAAGCTGAACGAACCGGCGTGAATCACCACGCCCATGATGGCGAGGCCCATGAACACCTCGTAGGTGACCATCTGCGCCGCCGCCCGCAAACTGCCGAGCAAGGCGTATTTGTTGTTGCTGGCGAAACCGCCGAGCAGCACCCCGTACACCGCCAGCGAGGACATGGCGAGGAACCACAGCAAAGCAATGTTCACATCCACGACATGCATGTGCGGGGCGAACGGAATCACCCCCAGCACGAACAGCATCGAGGCGCAAACGATCACCGGCGCGGCCACGAAGAAGGCGCGGTCGCCGAACGGCGGCACCCAGTCGTCCTTGGTGAGGAACTTGATGCCGTCGGCCACGCCTTGCAGCACGCCGAACCAGCCCACGCGGTTCGGACCGCGGCGATCCTGCCACCAGCCGAGCAAGCGCCGCTCCCACCATTGCAGGAACATCACCCCCAGCAACGTGCCGCCGGCGAGCGGCAGGATGAGCATGTAGCTCCAATTCACTTCCCAACCGAAAAGGGTGGACACGGCGCGTTCAGCCCTTGGCGATGACGTTGGGATCGCCGCTTTGCCGCGGCACGAAGTCCGCGTCGGCGGCGAGGTGGACGACGTTGTGCGCGAGCAACGGCGCCTCCGGCAAGCCTTGGGCGATGGCGACCACGCCCGGCGCCACGCTTTCGTCCAAGTGCGCCTGCACGGTGGTATTCAGTTCCTCGATACGCACACCGCCGCCATCGGTCACGCCGAGGCGCTTGGCGTCTTCGCTGTTCAGCAGCGCGAACGGCGCCGGCGCGCGTTCCAAGATGGGCGGCGAATAGCCGGAGAGCTCGCCGCTGCCGAACACGTGGTGCGTGCGCACGGCGGTGAACGCGCCGTTTTGCTCCTCGGCTTCCGGGAGGTCTCCGTAGGCTTGGGGAACGGCGGCGCGGTCTGGCAACAGGCGCGCGCCCGGGTCGCCGCCGGCCAGCGCGCCGCCCACCTCTTGCTGGAACTTGAACAGGGATTGGTTGGAGTTCCAGCCCGGCGCCCAAACGTAGGGCACCAAAGCGCCCGGTTGGTCGCCGGCGTTCTCGCCCTCCATCGAGTAGGCCAGCGGCGTTTCCGCGTCCACCGGCGCTTTCGGCTCGTGGACGCTGGCGTCCGCGTACATGGCGGTGCGGCCGCTGTAGCGATGCGGCTGGCGCGGAATGCGGGTGTTGGCGCGGACGCGGAAGTTCGCGTCGGGGGCTAGGTTCGCCAGCGGCGCGAGCTCCTCGTTCGCGGCGGCGCAGGCGGCGGCAAGCGCATCGGCGTCCGGCCAGTCGGCGTCCTTTCCGCAGTGTGCGGCGAGGGCGGCGATCCAGTGCCAAGAAGGTGCCACTTCGTCTTGCGCTTGGAACACCTGGTAGAAGCGCTGGGCGCGGGTTTCGTAGTTCACGAACGTGCCGGTCTGCTCGGCATAGGTGGCGGCCGGCAACACCACCGCCGCGCCCTCCGCGGTGGGTGTTTCCAAAGCGTCCACCGCCACGGCGTTGCCGAGTTCCACGGTCGCCGCCGGCGCGCGGCGGAAGAGATCGTTCTCCAGCACGACGGCCGCGCCGCCGCCCTGCATTCGCGTCAAAGCACCGGCAAGCGAAAGCCCGCCACCGAGCAGCGCCACGCCGTAGCTGTTCGCCTCGGCGCCGGCGATGGCCAAAGCCGCGTCCCGGCCTTGACCGCACAGCGCCCGCGCCATGTTGGCGGCGGCGCGCAGCAGCGCCGGCGAACGCGCTTCGCAGCCGGCGATCACCAGCGGTCGCTTGGCCGCAAGCAACGATTTCGCCGCCGTGTCGGTGAACTCGTCCTGCCCGCCCGCCGCATAGTCCGCATCGATGTTGTGCGCGATGCCGAACCCCACCCGCGCCAACTCCGCCACGCCGCCATGCCGCGTTGCCGTCGCCAGCTCGTCGAGCCGGGTGGACGTCACCGTCGCCAAGAACAGCGGGCTCTTGGCCGCCTGCGCATGGCCGCGCACGCCGGCGTCCTGCCACGCCGGGATGCCGACTTCCTGCGCCATGTCGAAGGTCGCCCCGCGCACCGCTTGTCGCACCGCCAACGCCATGCGCGGCACCGTGTTGGCGATGTCCTCGCCCAGCACCAGCACCGCATCTGCCTGTTCGATGGCGGTGAGCGACGGCACGCGGAAACCGCCGGCGCGGTAGATCTCCAAAGCGGTGCCCAGCGCCTCGCGCTCCTCGTCCGCGACGCCGACGCAGAAGTTCCCCTCGCCCACCAAGCGCTTGAGCGCGAAATTCGCCTCCAGTGACGCGCGCGGCGAGCCGATGCCGATCAATTCGCCATCGCCAACCGCCGCCGCCACAACCTTCGCCGCGGCATCCACCGCCGCCTCGGAACCGCCCGCCTCGAACACCCCGTCTGCACCACGCACACCCGCTTGCCGCAGCCGCTTCGGATGGTTGACGAAGTGCGAGCCGAACCGCCCGCGGTCGCAAAGAAAGTAACCGTTCACTTCGCCGTGGTAGCGGTTGTGGACGCGCTTCAGCACCCCGTACCGCTCCGCCGGAAAGGTGTTGCAGCCCACCGCGCAGTGCGGGCAAACCGATGGCGCGGATTGCAAATCCCACTTGCGCGTGTACACCTTGGAGAACGGCTTGTCCGTGAACACCCCCGTCGGGCACACCTCCACCAGATTGCCGGCGAACTCGCTCTCCAGCACACCGTCCTCCTGCCGGCCGAAGAACATCCGCGCCCGCGAGCCGAACGCCTCCAGATCCTTGCCGCCGGCGTAGTCGCGGTAGTAGCGCACGCAGCGGTAGCAGGTGATGCAGCGGTTCATCTCGTGGCCGAGAAACGGCCCAAGGTATTGATTGCGCCAAGTGCGCTTGGCCCCGGCGTAGCGGCGCATGGAGTGGCCGGTCATCACCGTCATATCCTGCAGGTGACATTCGCCGCCTTCCTCGCACACCGGGCAATCGTGCGGGTGGTTCTCCATCAACCACTCGATCACCTGCTTCCGGAAGTCCGCCGCGAACGGCGCTTGGATGGAAACGCGCATCCCCTCCGGCTTCACCGCCAGCGTGCAGGCCATTTGCAACCGCCCGCGTTGATCCGCCTCGTCCGCGTATTCGATGACGGCACACAAGCGGCACGAACCCACGGAACCCAGCGCCGGATGCCAGCAGAAGTAGGGCAGCTCCAAGTGCTTGGAAAGGCAGGCGTGCAGCAGGTTCTGCCCGGCTTCCAGCTCGTAGTCTTGACCGTCGATGTTGACGCTAGCCATCGTCAGTTCCCGCGGTCGGCACCCGCACCTCTCCTTCAAGAAACGCCGACAACCGCCCAACCCCGCTGCCGCCGCTTGCGCACCGCTCTTGGCCCGCACAAGGAAGGCCGATGGGCAAGGCGCGAAAACCGCGCCACCATACAGACCACGGGCGCAAGGGGCAAGCACGATTTCGGCGCCGGGATCGAAGCTACCGCCACCACCCGGGTGGCTGCGACGGTACTGGGAGCGCGGGCGTCTCGCCCGCATTTTCGTTTACGGCTGGTTACCTTGTGCGGGCGAGACGCCCGCGCTCCCAGGACGCGCCGCCCGCATCTACATGCGCCACGCCATTTTCCCTGTTGACACGCCTCGAATACTGGATACAATAACAGTTCAACAACCACGCGGAGAGATGGTCCAAAAAGCTGGCTGGCCGAAGGCTGGTCGGGTTGGCGGCTCTCGGTAAGTGTTTGGTCTGCAATCTCTTCTTGAGTTCAACGAGGATCCCCGCATGAACTTCACACCCACTCCATCGTCCTCGACGCCCCAAGCCAACGACGCGACCGCCGCGGCCGTCGTTGCGAGCCACGAGGCGCTTTCGCGGCAGCAATGCCGCTATCTCTTGCGCTTGCGCGAGTTCGACCTGCACCGAGGCTATCGGCAGCAGTTGAAGGGCGGCAAGAGGGCCGCCAACACGCCGGATTGGCTGCGCCTCGTGTGCGGCGTCGAACGCGCCGACGCCGAGGAACACCTGCGCTTGGCGTACGCGCTGCTCAAGGTGCCGGCCATCGAGTGCGCCTTCGGCAACGGGCGGATTTCCTACCGCAAGGCGCGAGCGCTCGCATCCGTGGCGGACGCCGCCTCCGAACGCGGCTTGTTGGATTTGGCCTTGGTGATGACCGACGGCCAAGTGGAGGAATACTGCCGCCGTGTTCGCGGCGGCGGCTATACTTGCGCCCAGTGTTCGGACAAGGAGG
Source organism: Candidatus Azotimanducaceae bacterium (assembly GCA_965243095.1). Lineage (GTDB taxonomy): Bacteria > Pseudomonadota > Gammaproteobacteria > Pseudomonadales > Azotimanducaceae > VXYL01. The sequence continues at coordinate 4,409,816 of OZ251530.1, read as the reverse complement.
CTGCATCGGTGTCCCAAGACCGCATCACCATGTACCACAACCCGGCGTGCAGCAAATGCCGCACCGCTCTCGCCACCCTGCGCGGACAAGGCGTCGAGTTCGACGTGGTGGAGTATCTGCAGCAACCGCTCGGCGAGGGGCGCATCGCCCGGATTCTCGAATGTTTGGAGGATCCGGCCGCCGATCTGGTGCGCAAAGACGGCAACTTCCGCGCCCTCGGGCTCGCCGCGGCGGACTACACCTCCCCGGCGGCGGTGGCCAAGCTGCTCGCCGAACATCCGCAACTGATGCAGCGCCCGGTGCTCGTGCGCGGCGAGCGGGCGGTGATCGCCCGATCCCCGGAGAAGGTCGAGGCGTTGCTGTAGAGCGCGCGCCGGCCGTGCGCGATGGCTGAGCAGCAAGCGGCAAACCGTCGCGCCGGCGCCGGCCGTTGCGCCGACGGAGCGAAGCACACCGTCGCGCTCTGCGTCGAATACGACGGCGGCGCGTTCCACGGCTTCCAACGCCAAACCGGGCTGCGCACCGTGCAGAGCGCTTTGGAAGACGCCGCCGGGCAAGTGGCGGACGAGCCAGTGACATTGGTCGCCGCCGGCCGCACGGACGCCGGCGTCCACGCCACGAGCCAAGTGGTCAGCTTCCACACCGAAACCGACCGCCCCGACCGGGCATGGCGCGCCGGCATCTCCAGCCTGACGCCCAGCGCCTTGGGCGTCGTCTGCGCCCGCGTCTTCCCGGACGCCTTCCACGCCCGCTTCGACGCCTTGTGGCGGCGCTACATCTACATCTTCTCGGACGCCCCCACCCGCCCGGTGCTGCACCGCGGTTTGGTGGCGTGGGCCGGCCGGCACCAAGCACCGCTCAACCACGAAGCCATGCACACCGCCGCCCAATCCCTCATCGGCGAGCACGATTTCTCCTCGTTCCGCGCCGCCGGCTGCCAATCCCGATCGCCGTGGCGCCGCGTCCACGCCATCCGTGTGCGGCGCGTGGGCAGCCACGTCGCCATCGACATCACCGCCAACGCCTTCCTGCTCCGCATGGTGCGCAACATCGCCGGCGCCCTGCTGGCAGTGGGCCGCGGCGAGCTATCCACCGACGCCCTAGCCGAACTGCTACGCCTCCACCACCGCCCAGCGGCCCCGCCCACCGCCCCCCCGCAAGGCCTCTACCTGGTCGGCGTCGGCTACCGCAACCGGCAGTTTCCATCGCGCCCACCGCCGATCTTGGCGGGTGCGACAGCCCTTGACAGCCAAGATCACCAGCAAGGGACAAATCACGGTGCCCAAGCGCGTGCGGGCGAGGCTGACAGCGGCGCCGGGCGATCAGTTGGCCTTCGAGTTCGACGAGCAGGGCATCTTGCGGGTCACCGCCGTGCACAGCCCCTTGCCCCGTTGCGCGGCTTCCTCGCCGTGGAAGGCGCTGGACGGCGGCTCGACTGCGAGCAGATCGACGACGCGATTCGCAACCGGATGCGGAGGAGGTACGGCTCGTCGTGATTGCCGGGGAGAAAACCCAGCTTTTCGGCCACACCCGCCGCGCATTCACGATCGTGTGCGACCCGCGCCGTTGCGCAGCTCGGTACGCCGAGTAGCGGGCGCACGCCACCGAACTTGCCGGAGTACGCCGGTCATCTTCAGTCGCCAACCGATCATGTCGATGCTGACGCCGAACTTTGCTGCCAGGGCATGTTCATCGGGCGTCCGCAGCCGCGCCCTGAGCAGGCCGTCGCGGGGCACCAAGAGGCAGCCGGCGAGCCAGTTGGCTTCGTCCTCCTGCTCGCGGTCGAACGTGCCGCGAAAGAGGAAGCCTTCTTGGGACAGTCGCGTCCGGTCGGCGGCGTGGTTGAGGATCAAGTGGGCGAGTTCGTGGGCGAGGCTGCTCCGCTGTCGTGCGGCGCTATGCCCGGAGTTCAGAATGACCAGCCGCGCATCGCCGTGGGCGATCGTGACTGCGGACCAACTTTCCGCGTCCAATTCAACGAGTTGGCGTTTAGCAGTGGCCGAAAGCGTGGGAATGTCTTCCGGGGTAGCCACCCGTACCCCTAGATGGTCAGCCAAGCGGCGCGGATCCAGCGCGCCGGAGGATGCGACGCCAAGCGTTTGCCGATAGTCGTTGGCCGTCCGTTCGCACCACGCCTTGAAGCCTCGCCGCATCAGCGCTCCTCTCCGCCTCCGCCTCCGCCCCCGTCCCCGCCGCGGTTCCGCTCGGCGAAGATCTTCTGCGCTTCAACGATCAACTCCTGCAACGCCGCCGACGTGGGGCTGGAGAGGGCAGCGTCGCTACGGAAATGCACAGCCGCCACCGGCAGACCCCGGGCTTGCGGATCGAACCCCAGCAGGTCGGCCGGGTCCACCTCGAGCCATCGGCAGATGCGGGTGAAGTTGTCCAGATCAGGCAGTCGGCCATTCTCGATGCGCGACAAGGTGGCCGGCGAGATGCCGATCTGCCGAGCGGTAGCCCGAATCCCAACCTTGCCCCGCTTCTCGGCGACCAGCCGGCTGAGCCGCTCGGCCAACGGCGGTTTCCCTGACATTCCCCCCTCCAGATCGTCGAAAAAACCGCTTGACGAAGTGTTTACTCGTGAGACGATGCCCCTCGTGTCTCACTTGTGGCGCACTTTGGCAGAGGAGCCGCACAGAGTCAAACTCGGCTGCCCGCGAAGCGCCCGCGGCGGCTTCAACCTCAAGAGGTAACGAAATGGAAGATGCCAACGAACCCCAGCAACCGGCAGCGCCCGGCGACGTCAAGCAAGAAGGCGGCGACGCTCCAATCGGGCCGACGGCCCACACCGGCAGTGGCGGGCCGCAGCCAGTCGAGCCGCCGGACATGCACATCCGTGTGGATCGGCAGGACTTCAATGTCTCTCCCACCAAGCTCCACGACGGGAAGCTCACGGGTGAGGAGATCCGCGAGTTGGCGACGCCGCCGATCGGCGCGGATCGCGACCTTTTCGAGATCGTGCCGGGTGGTTCGGATCGCAAGATCGAGGATGGCGACACCGTGGCCATTCGAGACCACATCCGCTTCTTCTCCGCGCCCCGCAACATCAACCCCGGCATGGCGCTCTCCCCTGTGCGCCGGAGTTCCCGAAGGAGCGTCCGCCATGCTGCCCAATGACGACGAGACCTACTTGGCACAGGAGTTCCCGGCGTTCGCCCAAAGTGCCGAGGGCGGAATGTTGTGCGTGGTGCTCCCCAACTACCTGCTGCCAGCCGGTTTGGCGCCCAACCAAGCAGATTTGCTGCTCAGGCTTTCGCCAAACTACCCCGACGTGCCGCCGGACATGTGGTGGTTCCATCCGGCGCTCATCCGCGTGGATGGTGGCGCGATTCCAAGCGCCGACGTGACCGAGCACCACCTCGGCAGGCCGTGGCAACGGTGGTCGCGCCACCTGAACGCGAACCAATGGCGTCCGGGCGCGGACTCCCTTCGCACCTACTTGGCCATCCTCAACCGCGATTTGACGCGCGCGGCAGCTTGACCGGCAGAGAGGCCATGTCCATCACCCTCGTTCTGCCGGACGCCATCGTTGCCGACTTGGAGGCAAAAGCGGCGCGGCCCGTCGAGACGGGCGGTGTGCTGCTGGCTGCTTGGCATCGCACTGGCGAAGGCACCGGGCGCTTGCTCGCCCGTTCGCTGCACTGGGTTCCCGATCATGCCTACGAGCGGCGCACGGCACACGAAATGGTCATCGCATCGGACGGCTACACCGAGGCGCTGGCCTTCGCGGAAGACGACAGCTCTGTTCCACTGTGGGTGCATACCCATCCGGGAGGAGTACCTGTGCGGAGCGCCAAAGACGAAGAAGTAGATCGGCTTATCGCCGATGTCTTCCGCCTGCGCAGCGGGGCCAACTGCTATGGAACAGTCATCGTCTCGCCCGCGCCGAAGGGCCTCGCGCTCACGGGCACACTCCAAGAGGCCGAATGTATGCCTACGGAGATCGACCGCTTCTGGATGGTGGGCGACAAGTGGCGATTGCAGCCCGCGTTCGGCCGGCCGGAATCGTCGGACAGCGGGTTGTTCGACCGCAACATCCGCGCCTTCGGAGAACCCGTGCAACGGATGATCGGGAGGCTCCGCATCGGCGTAGTGGGTTGCGGCGGCACCGGCTCCGCCATCGCGGAGCAGCTAGTGCGATTGGGTGCGCGACACCTGCTGCTGGTGGACGCGGACACCCTGAGCGCGAGCAATGTCACCCGAGTCTATGGCTCCACGCCGGCGGATGTCGGCAAGCCGAAGACAGAAGTGCTGGCGGCCCATCTGCACCGGATCGCACCCGACCTTGACTGCGAGTTGGTGGAAGGGCGGTGTACGTCGCAGGGGGTCGCCAAGTCGCTCGCCAAGGCTGATCTCATCTTCGGCTGCACCGACGACAACGCCGGCCGCTTGGTGCTCTCGCGCCTCTGCTACTGGTTCCTCACACCCGTGATCGACATGGGCGTATTGCTCACCAGCGACGCCGACGGCACCTTGGACGGCATCCACGGGCGCGTTACCGTGCTGACACCCGGAACCGCTTGTCTCCTCTGCCGGGGGAGAATCGACCTTGCCCGCGCCGCCGCGGAGACCCAAGCCCCCGAAGAACATCAACGCTTGGAGGCGGAGGGCTACGCCCCGGCGCTCGGCGGTGTCGAACCGGCGGTGGTCACATTCACAACCATGACCGCCGCGCTAGCTGTGTCGGAGTTGCTGGAACGGCTGGTGGGCTACGGCGCTTCGCCCCGACCGAGCGAGGTCTTGCTGCGCGGGCATGATCGGGAGATTTCGACGAACACGGCCCTGCCGACTCCGGGCCACTACTGCCACCCGGACAGCGGCAAACTCGGCCGCGGGAGCACGGAACCGTTCCTAGAGCAGGTTTGGCCGGCATGAACGCGAAGCTCGTTGGGCTGTTCCGCCCGCTGCGGCGACTGATTGCCGCATGGCGGCGGCATGGGCACACCCTGGTCGAACGCCTAACGCCCGGTACATCAATTTCTTCGACACCTTGCACTTGGCGCGAATCCTCGAGACCATCGAGCAGGGAAAACCGATTACGCTGCTCTTGGATTCCCCCGGCGGCGACATCGATGCGGCCGAGAGGATGGTTCACCTGCTGCGAGAAGCGTGTACGTCGGCATCTGGCAGTGCCGGCGGTCTCGAAGTTGTCGTCCCGAACTCCGCCAAGAGCGCAGCGACACTCATCGCCCTCGGCGCGGACCGCATACTGATGAGCGATTCATCTGAACTCGGCCCGATAGATCCGCAGCTACCGCTCCCAAACGGCAACTCCGTCCCAGTCTTCGCACTGCTCCGAGCCTACGAAGAGGCGGAACAGCGGTGCATACAGTACCCCGACAACAACGCGTTCGGTGGGGAACTCGGCAAATTCGACGCCGTTCTCATCGCCGAGATGCGCCAAGCTGTTGAACGAGCACGGAAGTGCGCGGAGAACTTGCTCAAGCGACAAGGCGCCAACTACACGGCAGCAGCCGCGGCGCTGATGGACGTCGAACGCTTCCCTTCCCATGGCCAGATGATCGATTGGCGCACGGCGGAAGACATTGGAATCACCCACGTCCATGCCCTGCCCCGGCAAAGCCGCCTTTGGCAGCAGTACTGGCGCTTGTACCGTTACCTATTGCCCGTCTGCGGCATGGAGGGGCGCGTTTTCGAGTCCCTGGATCGAACCATCATCGCGAGCTAGCCCGACTGCGGTTGCTCGACGCCTTGCTGCGCCGTCCGGCGGCCGCCTCAGTGCCCGGCGTAGCTGGCCTCCGCCAACGGCCGGCCGATGGGTGTACGACAGATCTTTGGTGACGGATGCTGGGAGCGCGGGCGTCTCGCCCGCATGCAGGCGGAACGCCTGCTTTCCCGGCTTGGTGCCGAAACCGCTTACCAAAGATCTGCCGTACACCCCCGGCCGATCCGGCCGATCGAAGTTGCTTGCAGGATGCGATACCGTGGTATAGTAAGCGCCGTTCTGGGAGGGGACCCGCATTTTGAAAGCACCATTTCCCGCCACGGTCGCGCCTATTGGCGCGGTGGGAGTGCATCAGGTGGGCGCATGCAATGCCGCTTGCAAGGCGTTGATTCTGCACACATTTTACCCCCCCCCCCCCCCCCCCCCGCATGGAGCGGGCGATCATCGCCTGATAGCTCTCGAGGCGGTCTTTGGGCCGTCTCGCCGCCTTGCCATGTGGCCGGCCCTGCCGCCATCCAACAGCCGTTCCCGGTTGCCCGCGGCACCATGTGGCGGTTGCCGGCGGCGCGTAAGCACGCACACCGCGGCCGGCGACAGCGCCGGACCTTCAACTCCCACACCTTCACCGCCCGCCGCCGCGGCGCGACCATCCGTGCCGCGTTGCCACCGGCGGAAACGGGCAAGCGATCGTGCGCGTCTTGCACCACGGCGGGTGCTGGACGGTAGGAAGCCCCGGCTTGGGGTTGGAACTTCATTTTTCGGACGACTTGGAGGCAACGACAGACAATGACGGAAGAAATGGAGCCGACGGAACAGAAGGAGCCGACGGAACAGAAGAAACCGGCGGAACAGAGCGCTCGAACCGAGGACGAGGCGCCGGATGCGCCCGACCACCGCGAGGAACAAAGCCGCGACGTGTACGACACGCCGGGCTTCAAGAAGCTCGTGGCCACGTTGCTGACGCTGATCACGCTGGTGTCTTGTGTCGCCCTGATCGTGCTCGCGTTGGCGGGTGTGTCCGGACGTGCCGGCGGCGGGGAGTGGCGGGACTCGCTCGTGGCGGTGTTGATGGCCATCGTTGCGGTGCTGATCAGCGGGATTTTCGTGTTCATGGCGTTCCGGATAGATCGCGGCGCGCGGTGGGAGGCGCGGCAAGTCGCCGAGGAAGTCTCCACCGCCGCCGCGGCGGACGCTAAGGAGCGCGCCATTTGGGCCGCCACGCGACGCGCCGAGAAGGTTGCGAAAAAGATCTCCAAAGCGAAGGCAAAGTCTGCGGGTCGTGAAGTCGCCGAGAAGGTGGCAAAGGAAACGGCTGAGGGAGTCGCGGCGGCTAGCGCAAAGATAGTCGCAAACGAGGCGGCCAAGGCGACCGCCGCGGAAAAGGCGAAAGAGGTGGCGACGGAAGTCGCGGCGAAGACGGCGCGCGAAGAAGCAGCTGGCCTAGCCGAGAAGGCTAGGGAGGGCTTTCTCGAAATGGCGAACACGTTCCTTAGAGCGGGTCGAGGCGGTCAAGAACAATAAGAGGTGCCGGCGTGCGCGGCCTGGCGGCGGATTCGGTCTTGACACTGAATCGAGTCGTGACCGCATCGACAACCTCCGGTCAAGTCGCGACCGGTGAGGAGGGAGCGATGGCGACCGAGTTGGATAGGTTCGCCCAAGCCAAGCCGTGCCGCGTCCTCGCGCTGTTGGCCGCCTTGGCAAGTATGCCCGTGGCGGTGTTGGCGGACACCGGTGGCGACGACCACGGAGACGATCGGTCCTCGGCCACGCTGGTCGATCTGCCGAGCGATACCGCGGGGGAGATCGATCCCGCTACCGATGTGGATTACTTCCGGTTCGAGGTCACCGAGACACGCACGGTGACCGCCGGGACGCCGGGCAACAACAACACTTGGGTAACGCTGGAAGACAGCGAAGGCCGCGAGCTGGGGAGAAACACTGTTCAGGATGGCTCCAACTGGCGCACCGCACCGCACAACCTGTCGGCGGGGACGTACTACGTCCATGTGGAATCCTATCAATCGCGGACCGGTGCCTACACGTTGCGGCTGACGGCTGAAGCGGGCGACAGCGAAGACGAAGGGGACGGCGATGGCGGCGGGGACGACCACGGGGACGATCGGTCGTCGGCGACGGCGGTGGCGCTGCCGAGCGAGACGGCGGGGCGGATCGATCCGGCGAGCGATGTGGACTACTTCCGGTTCGAGGTCACCGAGACGCGCGAGGTGACAATCGAGACGACGGGCAGCTTGGACACGGTGGGAACGCTGGAAGACGGCGAAGGCGGCGAACTGGCGTCGGACGACGATGCGGGCAGCGGTTACAACTTCAGCATCCGGATCAGCCTGTCGGCGGGAACGTACCACGTCCGTGTGCGATCCATTCTTGGCTCGGCGACCGGCGCCTACACGTTGCGGCTAACGGCTGAAGCCGACGACAGCGAAGACGAAGATGACGGCGACGGCGGCGGGGACGACCACGGGGACGATCGGTCGTCCGCGACGGGGGTGGCGCTGCCGAGCGAGACGGAGGGGCGGATCGATCCGGGGAGCGACGTGGACTACTTCCGGTTCGAGGTCACCGAGACGCGCGAGGTGACGATCGAGACGACGGGCGGCTGGGACACGGTGGGAACGCTGGAAGACGGCGAAGGCGGCGAACTGGCGTCGGACGACGATGCGGGCAGCGGCAACAACTTCCGCATCCTGCGCAGCCTGTCGGCGGGCACATACTACGTCCGCGTCGGATCCTATGGCTCGTCGACCGCCGCCTACACGTTGCGGCTGACGGCCGAAGCGGACGACAGCGAAGACGAAGGGGACGGCGACGGCGGCGGGGACGACCACGGGGACGATCGGTCGTCGGCGACGGCGGTGGCGCTGCCGAGCGAGACGGAGGGGCGGATCGATCCGGGGAGCGATGTGGACTACTTTCGGTTCGAGGTCTCCGAGACGCGCGAGGTGACGATCGGGACGACGGGCGGCTTGGACACGGTCGGAAGGCTGGAAGACAGCGAAGGCGGCGAACTGGCGTTTGACGACGACGGCGGCAGCGGCACGAACTTCCGCATCCAGCGCAGCCTGTCGGCGGGAACGTACTACGTGCGCGTTGGATCCTATAGCTCGTCCACCGGCGCCTACACGCTGGCGCTGACGGCCGAAGGCGACGATGGCGGCGGCGGTGGGGACGACCATGGGGATGATCGGTCGTCGGCGACGGGGGTGGCGCTGCCGAGCGAGACGGCGGGGCGAATCGACCCCGGCAGCGATGTGGACTATTTCCGGTTCGAGGTTGCCGACACGAGCGAGGTGATCGTCGAGAACACAGGGTGGGAGCGGGTGGGCGACTTCTACCCATATTTAACGCTGGAACAAGACAATCGCCGGGTGACGCCCCGACGGGGGCGCATCCAGCGCAGTTTGTCGGCCGGAACGTACTACGTCCGCGTGGATTCCGATGACTCGGCGACCGGCGCCTACACGTTGCGGCTGGCGGTGGTAGGTGCCGACGACCACGGGGACGACCGGTCGACGGCGACGCCGGTGGCGCTGCCGAGCAACACGGAAGGGGGGATCGACCACTACAACGATGTGGACTACTTCCAGTTCGAGGTGTCCGAGACACGCGAGGTGACCATCGCCACGACGGGCGACGTGAACATGGTGGGAACGCTGGAAGACGGCGAAGGCGGCGAACTGGCGTCGAACGAACGCTTCCACGGCAACAACTTCAGCATCACGCGCAGCTTGTCGGCGGGCACGTACTACGTCCGCGTCGCATCCCTTGACTGGGGGACCGAGACCGGCGCCTACACGTTGTGGCTCAAAGGCGCCGACGACCACGGAGACGCGCGGTCGTCGGCGACGGAGGTGGAACTCCCCAGCGAAACCGCAGGGCGGATCGAGCCCAGTACCGATGTGGACTACTTCCGGTTCGAGGTCACCGAGACGCGCGAGGTGGCCATCGAGACGGCGGGCAGCTTGGAAACGCACCAAGTGCTGTACGATGCCGAAGGCAATGGGCTCGCCGGCGGCGGCAACTTGGGCATCGGTCGCAGTTTGCCGGCGGGAACGTACTACGTCCTCGTCCGGTCCAACCTACATGGCTCGACCGGTGCCTACACGTTGCGGCTGCTGGTGGTAGGCGCCGACGACCACGGAGATGCGCGGTCGTCGGCGACGCCGGTGGCGCTGCCCAGCGAGACCGAAGGGGTGATGGACCACCACAGGGATGTGGACTACTTCCGGTTCGAGGTGTCCGAGACAAGCGAGGTGACCGTCAGCACGCCGCGCAACAATGACGGTTGGGTAAGGCTGGAAGACAGCGAAGGCGTCCTGCTGGAGTGGAACACAGTTCGGGACGGCGCCAACTCCCGCACCCGCTGGCGCAGCTTGTCGCCGGGAACGTATTACGTCCGCGTCGAAATCTGGCCCAGTCTGTCGCTCGGCGCCTACACGTTGCAGTTGACGGTCGCAGCCGACGACGACCACGGCGACGATCGGTCGTCGGCGACTTTGGTGACGCTGCAGAGCGAGACCGCGGGGCGGATCGAGCCCGACACCGATGTGGACTACTTCCGGTTCGAGGTGGCCGAGACAACCACCGTGACCATTGACACGACGGGCGACCTGGACACGGTGGGCACGCTGGAAGACGGTGAAGGCGGCGAGCTGAGGTCGACCGGCTACCATCGCCACGGCGACGGCTTCAGCATCCAACAGAGCCTGTCGGCGGGGACGTACTACGTCCGCGTCGCGTCCTCTAATGGCTACTACAGCGGTGCCTACACGTTGCGGTTGTGGGAACACGGCACCGACGACCATGGCGATGACCGATCGTCGGCGACGCTGGTGGCGCTCCCAAGCGAGACCGCAGGGCAGATCGACCACTACAACGATGTGGACTACTTCCGTTTCGAGATCCCCGGGACACGCGAGGTGTCCTTCTACGCGACGGGCGCCGCGAGCAGGTACGTGGATCTGGAAGACAGCGAAGGCAACCTGATGGCGAGCACCGTCAGCCAGCGCATCCTGTCGGCGGGAACGTACTACGTCCGCGTGGAACCACGGGAACCGTCCGGCGCCTACACGTTGCGGTTGGCGGTCTTGCGCGGCGGCGACGACCACGGAGACTGGGCCTCGTCGGCGACGCCGGTGGCGGTGCCGAGCGAGACGGCAGGGCGAATCGAGCCCGGCGACGATAAGGACTGGTTCCGGTTCGAGCTCTCCGAGCCACGCGACGTGACCATCCGCACGACGGGCGCCTCGGCGGGCTTGGCCACATTGGGAGAATTGGAAGACAGCGAAGGCCGCAGGCTGGCGGGTAGCAGCGGCAGGCTCAACGTCGACAACAACTTCAGCATCACGCGCAGCCTGTCGGCCGGAACCTACTACGTCGGCGTTAGATCCGAGGGCCGGGGGACCGGCAGCTACTCGTTGCTGTTGCGAGTCGCCGACGACCACGGGGACGATCAGTCGTCGGCGACGTTGGTGGCGCTGCCGAGCGAGACCGAAGGGCAGATCGAGCACGGCACGGATGTGGACTACTTCCGGTTCGAGCTCTCCGAGCCACGCACGGTGACCGTCGGCACGCCGGGCAGCAACTTCACTTGGGTAACGCTGGAAGACGAGCTCGAGGAGCTGGAGAGAAACACGGTTCAGGACGGCGCCAACTGGCGCACCCGCCGGCGCAGTCTATCGGAGGGAACGTACTACGTCCGCGTCCGATCCGATGGCGCGGCGACCGGCGCCTACACGTTGCGGCTGGCGGTCGGCGAGGACGACGACCACGGCGACGAGCGGTCGTCGGCGACGCTGGTGGCGCTGCCGAGCGAGACCGAAGGGCGCTTCGAGGAAGGCGACGATGTGGACTACTTCCGGTTCGAGCTCTCCGAGACGCGCGACGTGACCATCGAGACGACCGGCGACCTGGACACGGTGGGAACGCTGGAAGATGGCGAAGGCGGCGAGCTGGCGTCGAACGACGAAGGCGGAAGCGTTTACAACTTCCGCATCCGGCGCAGCCTGTCGGCGGGGACGTACTACGTTCGCGTCGGCTCCGATGCGTCGCGGACCGGCGCCTACACGTTGCGGCTGGCGGTCGGCGAGGACGACCACGGCGACGAGCGGTCGTCGGCGACGCTGGTGGCGCTGCCGAGCGAGACCGTGGGACGGCTGCATTCCGCAACCGATGTGGACTACTTCCGGTTCGTGCTCTCCGAGACACGCAAGGTGGGCATCAACTTGAAGAGCTCGGAAGAAGCCTTGCAGCTAACGCTGGAAGATGGCGAAGGCGACAGCGTCGGGGGCGACCATCGCGACCTGTCGGCGGGAACGTACTACGTCCGCGTCGCCTTTGATGACCGATACGAGTACTCGGGGCCCTACACCTACGTGTTGCTGCTGACGGATGTAGGCGTCCCTGAGAACTACGACCAGCACGGCGACGAGCGATCGGCGGCGACGCTGGTGGCGCTGCCGAGCGAGACCGTGGGGCGGCTGCAGTCCGCAACCGATGTGGACTACTTCCGGTTCGTGCTCTCCGAGACGCGCGACGTGACGATCGCCACGACGGCACGGGACTTAGACACGTTGGGAACTCTGGAAGACAGCGAAGGCGTCGAGCTGGCGTCGGACGACAACCGGGGCGAATACTTGAACTTCAGCATCCGGCGCACCCTGTCGGCGGGGACTTACTACGTCCGCGTCGGGCCAAAAGATAGGGGCACCTACACGTTGCTGCTGACTGCTGACGACCACGGCGACGAGCGGTCGTCGGCGACGCCGGTGGCGCTGCCGAGCGTTACCGGGGGGCGGATCACTGGGCAAGACGGCCTACTCGGCAGCCACGTCGATGTGGACTACTTCCGGTTCGAGGTCGCGACGACGCGCGAGGTGGAAATCCGAACGACGGGCAACTTGGACACGGCGGGAACGCTGTTCGATGGCGAGGGCGTCACGCTGGGTGGGAGTCTCGACTGGGGCCGGCACGACTGGAACTTCCGCATCCGGCGCACCCTGTCGGCGGGAACATACTACGTCAGTGTACGCGGCGACCGTGATGATGGCCGCGGCGTACTCGGCGTGCACACCGTGAATGAAGGCGTATCCATGGGCCCCTACACGTTGCGGTTGGCGGTTGTAGGTGACGACGACCACGGAGACGAGCGCTCGGCAGCGACGCGGGTGGCGCTGCCGAGCGAGACCGGAGGGCGGATCGACCACAACACCGATGTGGACTACTTCCGGTTCGAGGTCTCCGAGCCACGCGAGGTGACCATCGAGACGACGGGCGACCTAGACACCGCGGGGGTGCTGGAGGACAGCGCAGGCCGTGCGCTGGCGGCGGACGCCGACAGCGGCAGCGGCCCTGTGCGCTTTTGGCACGGCACCAACTTCCGCATCCGGCGCAGCCTGTCGCCGGGAACGTATTACGTCCGCGTCAAATCCTATGCCTTCAGGCCGCAGGATTGGGAAAACCGCGCAGACTGCCACATGTTCTCTTGCAACCGACACACCATCGACTCGGAGCTCGGCGCCTACACGTTGCGGCTGACGGAACATGGCGACGGCGCCGACGACCACGGCGACGCCAGGTCGTCGGCGACGCGGGTGGCGCTGCCGAGCGAGACCGGCGGGCGGATCGAGCCCGGCGCCGATGTGGACTACTTCCGGTTCGAGCTCTCCGAGCCGCGCGAGGTGACCATCGCCACGATGGGCGACCTGGACACCGCGGGTACCTTGGAAGACAGCGACGGCCGCGAGCTGGCGGCGAGCGATGGCGGTGGCAGCGGCGCCAACCTCAGCATCCGGCGCAGCCTGTCGCGGGGAACGTACTACGTCCGTATCGGATCCAATGACTCGGCAACCGGCGCCTACACGTTGCGCTTGGTGGAACACGGCGACGGCGCCGATGACCACGGCGACGAGCGGTCGTCGGCGACGTGGGTGGCGCTGCCGAGCCAGACCGCCGGCCGAATCGAGCCCGGCACCGATGTGGACTACTTCCGATTCGAGGTCTCCAGTACGCGCGAGGTAACCATCGCCACGTCGGGCAACCTGGACACGGTGGGAACGCTGGAAGACGGCGAAGGCAGCGAGCTGGCGTGGAACGACGACGACGGCGGCGGCGTCAACTTCAGCATCCGGCGCACCCTGACCGCGGGAACGTACTATGTCCGCGTCGGCCCATGTGGGCGGGACCGACGTGGGAATCCTCAAGCCGCACCGTGCCGCGGCAAGCCATCTCTAGACACGCTGACCGGCGGCGCCTACACGTTGCGGCTGGCGGATCACGTCGCCGGCGACGACCACGGAGACGATCGGTCGTCGGCGACGCCGGTGGCGCTGCCGAGCGAGACCGGAGAGCAGAGCGAGACCAGAGGGCGGTTCGAGTCCGGCGACGATGTGGACTACTTCCGGTTCGAGGTTTTCGAGCCACGCGACGTGGCCATCGGCACGTTCGGCCGCGTGGACACCGCGGGAACCTTGGAAGACAGCGACGGCGGCGAGCTGGCGTCGGACGACGACGGCGACATCGGCCCCAACTTCCACATCCGGCGCACCCTGCTGGCGGGAACGTACTACATCCGCGTTGGAGCAGGGGCCGGCCGCTACATCAGCGACAGGATCGGCGCCTACAGGTTGTGGCTGTTAGACCACGGCCGGGCCGACGACCACGGCGACGAGCTGTCGTCAGCGACGCGGGTGGCGCTGCCGAGCGAAACCGCCGGGTGGATGGGGTCCCGCAACGATGTGGACTACTTCCGGTTCGAGGTCCCCGAGCCACGCGAGGTGACCATCGAGACGACGGGAAACGCGTCGGAATCGCTGCACGACAGCGTGGGCCGCGAGCTGGCGCGGCCCCCCATCCGGCGCAGCCTGTGGGCGGGGACGTACTACGTCCGCGTCCGGCCCGACGGCGGGCGCAGGCCAGGCGCCTACACGTTGCGGCTGGCGGTACCCGTCGACGCCGAAGACGACCACGGAGGCGCGCTGTCGTCGGCGACGCCGGTGGCGCTGCCGAGCGAGACCGCCGGGCGGATCGAGCACGGCACGGATGTGGACTACTTCCGGTTCGAGGTCTCCGAGAGACGCACGGTGACCGTCGGGACGCCGGGCAACGGGTTCACTTGGGTGACGCTGGAAGACAGCGAAGGCGTCGAGTTGGAGAGAAACACCGTGCGGGACGGCGCCGACTGGCGCACCCGCCGGCGCAGCCTGGCGGCGGGGACGTACTACGTCCGCGTCCGATCCGATGGTTCGGCGACTGGCGCCTACCTATTGCGGCTGACGGACCACGGCGACGCCGACGACCACGGCGACGAGCCGTCGTCGGCGACGCTGGTGGCGCTGCCGAGCGAGACCGCCGGGCGGATCGAGCCCGGCGCCGATGTGGACTACTTCCGGTTCGAGGTCTCCGAGCCACGCGAGGTGACCATCGCCACGACGGGCGGCTTGGACACCGCGGGAACCTTGGAAGACAGCGACGGCGTCGGACGACGGCGGCGCCGCTGCCAACTTCCGCATCCGGCGCAGCCTGGCGGCTGGGACGTACCACGTTCGCGTCGAATCCGCTGGCTCGGCGACCGGCGCCTACGCTATGCGGCTGACGCACGGCGGCGTTGGGGACCACCACGGGGACGAGCCTTCGGCAGCGACGCCAGTGGCGCTGCCGAGCAAGACCGGCGGATGGATCGACCACGGCGGCGATGTGGACTACTTCCGGTTCGAGGTCTCCGAGACTCGCTGGGTGGTCATCGAGACGACGGGCGGCTTGTACACCGTGGGAACCTTGGAAGACAGCGAAGGCGGCGAGCTGGCGTCGAACGCGACCAGCGGCAGCGGCCAGAACTTCAGCATCCGGCGCAGCCTGTCGGCGGGTACGTACTACGTCCGCGTCCGCTCCCTCGGCGCGTTGACCGGTGCCTACACACTGCGATTGGCGGCCGTGGGTGCCGACGACCACGGCGACGAGCGGTCGTCGGCGACGCCGGTGGCGCTGCCTGCGGAGATCGACGGGTGGATCGACCACGGCGGCGATGTGGACTACTTCCGGTTCGAGGTTTCCGAGACAAGCCGGGTCATTACCGAGCCGGCGAGCAACGTAAAGATGTACGACAGCGAAGGCGGCGAGGTGAGGTTGCACGATGGTTGGGTCAGGCTGTCGGCGGGAACCTACTACGTCGCGTTCCGGTCGGTGATAAGGGGCGGGACGGTCTGGACCGGCGCCTATGCGTTGCGGCTGAGGGTCGTAAGCGACGACGAATGGTGTCCACGCCCTTGCAGTGGCGGGTTGGTGGCGCTGCCGAGCGAGACCAGAGGGTGGATCTACCCCGGCTACGAAGAGGAGCGCTTCGTGTTTGAGGTCTCCGAGACAACCGACGTGACCGTTGAAACGACGGGCGGCTTGGACACGGTGGGAGAGCTAACCGGGTGGGGCTACCCCCAGACGGACGACGACAGCGGCAGCGGCACCAACTTCCGCATCCGGCGCAACCTGCCGGCGGGAAGGTACAGTGTGGATGTCGGATCCTATGAATTTGCCACCGGCCCCTACACCTTGCGGCTGACGGGCGAAACCGTTGCGGACGACCACGGGGAGGTCCGCTCGTCGGCGACGCTGGTGGCGCTGCCTAGCGAGACCGAAGGACGGTTCGAGCACGACACCGATGTGGACTACTTCCGGTTCGAGGTGTTTGAGGGAAACTGGGTGGCCATAGCCTACAACGGCCCCGTGGAAGACACGGAGGTAACGCTGTACGACAGCGGAGGCAGCTCGGTGGCGGAGGCTACCGACTTCCCCGGTTCCTTGTACATCTTCCCGCTCCGCCTATCGGAGGGGTCTTACTACGTCCGTGTCGAATCCTTGCGCTCGTCGCGCCCGTCAACCGGCACCTACACGTTGCGCCTATGGGTAGGAGAAGACGACCACGGAGACGATCGACCGTCGGCGACGCCGGTGGCGCTGCCAAGCGTGACCGCCGGGTTTATTCATATAGACCGCCTTGTTCATATAAACCGCCTTGGGTACAGCGACGAAAAGGAAATTGTCACCGATGTGGACTACTTCCGGTTCGAGGTCTCCGACACACGCGTGGTGACCATCGAGACGACGGGCCACACGGACACGGTGGGAACGCTGGAAGATGGCGAAGGCCGCCGTCTGGCGTACAACCACGATCACGGCCGTCGGCCGAACCACGACAGAAATCCCAACTTCGCGATCCGCTACGCGCTTTCGGCGGGGACGTACTACGTCCGCGTCGAAACACCAAGGGATCCGCGTACCAACGAAATTTTCAACAACAGCGACCGTGGCTACTACCAGTTGCGGCTGAGTACCACCACTGCATTGCGGCCGACGGCCCACGACGACGATGGTGGCGGCGGCGGGAACGACCACGGCGACCAGCGTGCGTCGGCAACGCTGGTGGCGGTGCCGAGCGAGACCGGCGGGCGGATCGATCCGGGCAACGACGTGGACTACTTCCGGTTCGAGTTAACCGCGACACGCTGGGTGGCCATTGAGACGACGGGCAGCTTGGACATGGTGGGAACACTGGAAGAAGGCGAAGTGACGGCGGCGCTCCCCAACGCTTGGCTGCGCGAAAAGGAGACCTGGGGCACGGCGTTGGCGGCGGACGACGACGGCGGCAGCGGCCACAACTTCCGCATCCGGCGCAGCTTGTCGGCGGGGACGTACTACGTCCGCGTCGAATCCCGTGGCTCGTTGACCGGCGCCTACACGTTGCGGCTGACGGTCGTAGGCGACGACGACCACGGCGACGAGCCGTCGGCGGCGACGCCGGTGGCGCTGCCCAGCAACACCGGGGGGTGGATCGACCGCCACGCCGATGTGGACTATTTCCGGTTCGAGGTCTCCGGAACACGCGAGGTGGCCATCGCGACGTACGGCGGAGCCTTGGGCCTAGCGGTGACGCTGGAGGACAGCGAAGGTGGCCATCTAGCGGGGAACTCCAGCTACAGCCTGTCGGCGGGGACGTATTACGTCCGCGTCGAAATATCCAGATTCCTCTACGCGAAAGATCAACGCGACTACAATTTGCAGCTGTTGGTCTTGGGCGATGAGGTCGACGAACACGGAGACGAGCGGTCGTTGGCGACCCCGGTCGCGGAGACGAGCAGGACCGTAGGGCGGATCGAGCCTCGTGGCGACGTGGATTACTATCGGTTCGAGGTCGCCGAGACACGCTGGATGGTCATCGAGACCGAGACGCCGGACAACGACACATGGATCACTAGCGGAAGTCTGTACGACAGCGCAGGCGATCATCTGGCATCCGGGATCCGAGACAGGACAAACTTTAGGATCCAGTACAAAGTGACGGCGGGGACGTACTACGTCCGCGTCAGCGGCAGCGGTAGTGCGACCCCCATCTACACGTTGCGACTGAGGGCCGAAACCGACGACGCCGGCGAAGTCACCTCGTCGGCGACGCCGGTCGCGCTGCCGAGCGAGACCGGCGGGCGATTCGAGGTCTCGTGGCTCGACGATGTTCGCAGAACGGGAAACAGGGACTATGACATGTTCCAGTTCGAGGTCTCGGACACGCGCGTGGTGAGCATCGAGACCACCACCGTCCCGGTGCGGGGACTCGGTTCCCTAGGAATTGATGGAGAGCTTTTTCGTAGCGACGGCACCCGGCTCGCGGACTTTGGTGGCGGCATCGGCATACGGCGCGAACTCTTGCCGGGGACGTACCACGTCCGCGTCTCACCCGAACGGGAGGAGTTGTGTTGCGAGAATAGGTTCCGCAATGTCTACGCGTTGCGGCTGACGACCGAATCGCACGACGGCGCCGTTGCGGACGACCACGGAGACGTCCGGTCGTCGGCCACGCTGGTGGCGCTGCCGAGCGAGACCGGCGGCCGGATCGAGCCCGGGGACGATGTGGACTACTTCCGGTTCGAGGTCTCCGATACACGCAAGGTGACCATCGAGACGACCGGCGGTTTGGACACGCTGGGGAGCTTGGAAGACAGCGAAGGCGAACCGCTGGCGTCGCGCGATGATGGCGGTAGCGGCGCCAACTTCCGCATCGGGCGCAGCTTGTCGGCGGGGACGTACTACCTCCGCGTCCGATCCTATGGCCGGGCGACCGGCACCTACACGTTGCGGCTGATGATCGCCGGCGACGACGACGACCACGGGGACACGCGGTCGTCGGCGACGCGGGTCGCGCTGCCCAGCGAGACCCGAGGATGGATCGAATCCGGCGATGTGGACTACTTCCAGTTCGAGGTCTCCGAGACACGGTGGGTGACCATTGAAGCGGACGGCTCGCTTATGGGGGGATGGGTGGAAAACAGCGCAGGCCAAGCGCTGGCGTCCCTCTCCAACTACGGCAACCTGTGGGTCACCAACCTCCGCATTTGGGTAAAAGTGCCCGCCGGAACATACTACGTCAGGCTCGATGGGTCGGGCACCTACATGTTGCGGCTGACGGTCGTAGGCGCCGACGACCACGGAGACGATCGGTCGGCGGCCACTCAAGTCGCGCTGCCAAGCAAGACCCGCGGGCGGATCGAGTACAGTGGCGATGTGGACTACTTCCGGTTCGAGGTCCCCGAGACACAAGAGGTGGACACGGTGGTGGACGGCTTGAAATGGACGCTGGAAGACAGCGCCGGCGGCGAACTGGCATCGAGCTCTGACTATTACGACGATCGCCAACGGCGCAGCCTGTCCGCGGGAACATACTATCTCCGCGTCGAGTCCCATGGTTCGGGGACCGGCATCTACCAGTTATGGCTGACGGGTGTCGGCTCCGACGACCACGGAGACGACAGGTTGTCGGCGACGGTGCTAGCGGTGCCGAGCGAAACCACAGGGTGGATCGAGCACCCCACCGATAGAGACCACTTCGTTTTCCAAGTGCCCGAAGACAAGGAGGTGACCATCTGGCACGCGGGCGGGATTCAGGTGCATTGCGTACCGAGCCCCTGCCGAGTCCGTGAGCGTTTGGGCCGGCACCACTACGGCGCGGGGACGCACAACATCATCGTCACCACCGATCGCACTGATCCAGGTCGCCACAGCTACATGTTGCGGCTGAACGTCGCAGGCGACGACGGCGGCGTTGCGGACGACCACGGCGATGCGGGGGTGGCGCTGCCAAGCCAAACCGCCGGGCGGGCCGACTCCGGAAGCGATGCGGGCTACGTGCAGTTCGATGGCGCCAAGACACGCGAGGTGGCCATCGGCACTACAGGCCGCTGGGGCGTGTTCGGGCTGACGGACGAAGGCGCGCGGTCGTCGGCGACGTCCCGCATGCCGCTGTTCCCGGCGGCCGATGTCACAGTAGGACGGCAGGGTTTCCTGCGCGTTGCCAACCGCAACGGACGGCCTGGCGAGACGCAGGTTCGAGCGACGGATGACGGCGGCCACCGCGTCGGCCCGGTGGCGCTGGCGTTGGACGGTTCCGCCACCGTCCACTTGAACTCCGGCGATTGGGAACAAGGCAACGCCGCGAAAGGGCTGCCGGTGGGCGTGGGCACCCCCACCCGCGGCGATTGGCGTTTGGCGCTCGCGTCGGACTTGGACATCCAAGTGGCGTCCTACATCCGCCACTCCGACGGCTTCGTCGCCACCATGCACGAATTGGCGCCTTGGAGCGAAGCGAACTCCTCGGCCGGCGTGGCGTTCTTCAATCCCGCCAGCGGCACCCAGAAAAACCTGCTGCGCTTGATCAACGACGGCGCGGAGGCGGCGAACGTGGCCATCGCAGGTGTTGACGACGCCGGGCAACCCGGCAGCGAAGCGCGGTTGACCGTTCCGGCGGGCGAGGCGGTGACCATCTCGGCCGACGAACTGGAGAACGGCGGTGGCCTCCTTGAAGGAGCGCTGGGCGACGGCAGCGGCAAGTGGCGGCTGACGGTGACGGCGGATCGGCGGATCGGCGTGATGAGCTTGCTGGAAAGCCCGTGGGGGCATCTCGCGAACCTGTCCTCGGTGCCGCGCGCGGACGCGGACGGCACTTGGCGCATGCCGCTGTTCCCGGCGGCCCGCGACGCGGTGGGGCGGCAGGGTTTCTTGCGCGTTGCCAACCGCGACGGGCGGGCTGGCGAAGTGCGGCTGTGGGCGACGGACGACAGCGGCCACCGCGTCGGCCCGGTGGCGCTGGCGTTGGATGGTTCTGCCACGGTTCACTTGAACTCGGGCGATCTGGAACAAGGCAACGCGGGGAAAGGGCTGCCGGTCGGCGTGGGTGCCCCGACCCGCGGCGACTGGCGTTTGGCCCTCGCGTCGGACTTGGACATCCAAGTGGCGTCCTACATCCGCCACGCCGACGGCTTCGTCACCACCATGCACACATTGGCGCCTTGGAGCGCGGCCGACTCCGCGGCCCGCGTGGTGTTCTTCAATCCCGCCAGCAACCGCAATCAGGAAAGCCTGCTGCGCTTGATCAACGATGGCGCGGCGGCGGCGAACGTGGTCATCACCGGCCTCGACGACGCGGGGCAACCCGGCGGCGAAGCGCGGTTGACCGTTCCGGCCGGCGAGGCGGTGACGATCTCTGCCGACGAACTGGAGAGCGGCGGTGGGCTGCTTGAAGGAGCCTTGGGCGACGGCAGCGGCAAGTGGCGGCTGACGGTGACGGCGGACCGCCCCGTCGGCGTGATGAGCCTGTTGGAAAGCCCAACCGGGCACCTTTCCAATCTGTCAAGCGCCGGCGACGGCGGCTGAAAGCCGGCCGCCAGTTTCCAAGCGTCATCGAACTTCAACGCGTTTCGCGGTCATTTGGCCACAAAAGGGGAATTTCCTACACAAAAAAGCGCAACTGTCCTACATCCGGGCAGCGGCCCGCCCGCTACAGTGGCGCCATGGCCCAACAAGACGACACCAACCGCCTACCCCACGACCCGGCGTTCAAGGCGATCTGCTCCCATCCGCGGATGATCGCCGACGCCCTGCGCGGCTACGCGGTGAAGCCCAACGGCCCGCTCGACCCGCGCACCGTCGCGGCGCTGGACTTCTGCTCCTTGCAGAAGCTGCCCGCCGAGTGGGTGCGGGAGGATTTCCACAACCGCCTCGGCGACCAGTTGTGGCGGGTGAAGTTCCGCTGGGCGCGGGACTGGGAAGACCCGGGCGGCTACCTGCTGCTGCTCGTCGAATTCCAGTCGCAACAGCGCCAAAACATGCCGCTGCGCATGGCCGGCTACGCGGCGCAGCTCTACGAGGAGCTGGAGGTCTTGGGCGTGGTGCCCCGGGGCGGGCCGCGTCCGCCGATCTTCCCCATGCTGATACACAACGGCCCGCGGCGCTGGACCGCGCCCACGAAGCTGAGCGACATGGTCGCGCTGCCGCCGCCGCTGCCCGCCGCGGAGCGCCCGGAGGATGTCGAGGCCGCCCGGGTGGTGGCCAACGACCTGCGGGAGTTCCAGCTAAACTACGGGTGCTGGCTGCTTGATTTCGACCCCCATCGGGGGGACGATCCCAGCGCCGACAACGGGATGTCGCTGCTGATCGGCGTGGACAGCGCCGCCAACCCGGACCGGCTTGCCCGTCCGCTGGAGTTGTTGCGGGAATTGCCGGAGCGGGAATTGGCCGGGAAGATGCTGGACTGGGGGCTGAGGCGGCTGGGCGTGGACAAAGAGACGGCGGAGGAGATGAAGAGAATGGCGAATGTGGAGGAAAGGTTCTATTCGCAGCTCGACGTAAGGGTGCGGGAGTGGACCCAGCGGTGGCTGGCCGAAGGCCGAGAGGAGGGCCGCACCGAAGGCATCGAGACGGGCATCGAGCGGGGCCGCGCCGAGGCGGTTGCGGCGCAGCGCGACGAGCTGCGGCGGCAGGCGGCGCTGCGGTTCGGCGCGTCGGCGCGGCTTCTGGACGCGCCCTTGGAGGGCGTGGCATCCGCGGCCAAGTTGGCGGAGATCGGCGTGTGGCTGATGGTCGACACGATGGAGCAATTGATCGCCAAGATCGAAGCCGCGGCCGCGGACGAACACATCGCCTAAGTCCGCCAACGCGCACCGCTGGGGCAGTGCGGCTCGATGGCCTGCAATTCCACGGCGACGAATCCGCCGCGTTCTGTCGCGGTTTCGGTTTGCCGTTCCCGGACGCCCCGGTTGCGGGGCGGTTGCGTGCGGCAAGCGCGTGTCGGAACTTTGGCTCCACGAAAAGCGACGGCGGACAGGTGTACGAAAGCGCTTGTTCGGGAGTCCCGCGCACAAAAGGGGAATTTCCTACGCGAAGACGCGCAAATGTCCTACATCCGGGCAGTGGCCCGCCCGCTACAGTGGCGCCATGGCCCAACAAGACAACAGCCAACGGCTGCCCCACGACCCGGCGTTCAAGGCGATCTGCTCCCATCCGCGGATGATCGCCGACGCCCTGCGCGGCTACGCGGTGAAACCCAACGGCCCGCTCGACCCGCGCACCGTCGCGGCGCTGGACTTCTGCTCCTTGCAGAAGCTGCCCGCCGAATGGGTGCGGGAGGACTTCCACAACCGCCTCGGCGACCAGGTGTGGCGGGTGCAGTTCCGCTGGGCGCGGGACTGGGACGACCCGGGCGGCCACCTGCTGCTGCTCGTCGAGTTCCAGTCGCAACAGCGCCGGAACATGCCGCTGCGCATGGCCGGCTACGCGGCGCAGCTCTACGAGGAGCTGGAGGTCGTGGGCGTGGTGCCCCGGGGCGGGCCGCGTCCGCCGATCTTCCCCATGCTGATACACAACGGCCCGCGGCGCTGGAACGCGCCCACGAAACTGAGCGACATGGTCGCGCTGCCGCCGCCGCTGCCTGCCGCCGCGGAGCGCCCGGAGGATGTCGAGGCCGCCCGCGTGGTGGCCAACGACCTGCGGGAGTTCCAGCTAAACTACGGGTGCTGGCTGCTTGATTTCGACCTCCATCGGGGGGACGATCCCAGTGCCGACAACCGGATGTCGCTGCTGATCGGCGTGGACAGCGCAGCCAACCCGGACCGGGTTTTCCATGCGAGGGGCAAGCCCCTCGCGCTCCCCCGCTGAGGGCTCCTCCGCCCGCTGGAGTTGTTGCGGGATTTGCCGGAGCGGGAATTGGCCGGGAAGATGCTGGACTGGGGGCTGAGGCGGCTGGGCGTGGACAAAGAGACGGCCGAGGAGATGAAGAGAATGGCGAACGTGGAGGAGAGGTTCTATTCGCAGCTCGACGTGAGGGTGCGGGAGTGGACCCAGCAGTGGTTGGCCGAAGGCCGAGAGGAGGGCCGCACCGAAGGCATCGAGACGGGCATCGAGCGGGGCCGCGCCGAGGCGGTTGCGGCACAGCGCGAGGGGCTGCGGCGGCAGGCGGCGCTGCGATTCGGCGCGTCGGCGAGGCTTCTGGACGCGCCCTTGGATGGCGTGGCATCGGCGGCCAAGCTGGCGGAGATCGGCGTGTGGCTGATGGTCGACACGGTGGAGCAATTGGTCGCCAAGATCGAAGCCGCGGCCGCGGACGAACACATCGACTGAGTCCGCCAACGCCCGCCGCGTCGGCGCCCCCGGTGTACGACAAGCCTTTGGTAAGCGGTATCGTCGCCAATCGGGAAAGCAGGCGTCCCGCCTGCATTGCGGGCGAGACGCCCGCGCTCCCAGCACCCGTCACCAAGATCTGTCGTACATCCGGCGCCCCCGGTTGGCGGATCCCCGACGCTTCCCTTTGCTAACATCCTGTTTCCGCCTTGTTCGAGGCCGAGCGGTCGCTTGGTGCCATGCGCGTCTCCCGCATCCGCGTGAAAGTTTGTGGCGTCATCGCGCCCGAGGACGGGTGCATGGTGGCGGCGGCTGGCGTGGACGCCATTGGGCTCAATTTCCATCCGCCAAGCCCGCGGTCGGTCTCGCCCAAGGCGGCGGCGGGGGTGGCGGCGGCGTTGCCGCCTTTCGTCCACGCGGTGGGCGTTTTCGTGGATCCCAAGCCGGAGTGGGTGGCGGCGGTGTTGCGGCAAGTGCGGCTCGATGGGCTGCAATTCCACGGTGAGGAATCGGCCGCGTTTTGCCGCGGTTTCGGCTTGCCGTACATCAAGGCAGTCTCCGTGGGCGCGGACTTCTGCTACCAACACCTGTCGGCGGCTTACCCGGACGCGCAATCGCTGTTGCTGGACGCGGCAAGCGCGGAGCAGCACGGCGGCACCGGCACTTCGTTCGATTGGGGGCGCTGGCCGCGCACCTCGCGGCCGTTGATATTGGCCGGCGGATTGCGGCCGGACAACGTCGCCGCGGCCATTGCCGCCACGCGGCCGTACGCGGTGGATGTGGCCAGCGGGGTGGAAGGGGCGGTGCCGGGGCGCAAGGAGCGCGGCAAGGTGGAGCGGTTTGTGGCGGAGGTGCGCGGTGCCGGCGGCTAATCGCGCACGCTACGACGCGCCGGATGCGGCCGGGCGCTTCGGCGCTTGGGGCGGGCGCTTCGTCGCGGAAACGCTCATCCACGCGCTGGACGAGTTGACGCGGCTGTACGCGGAGGCGTCCGCGGACGCCCCGTTTCAAGCGGCGCTCAAGCGCGAGCTCAAGGAATACGTGGGCCGCCCCACGCCACTCTATCCCGCCGAGCGGCTGACGGCGCACGCCGGCGGGGCGCGCATCTACCTCAAGCGCGAGGACTTGAACCACACCGGCGCGCACAAGATCAACAACACCGTCGGCCAAGGGTTGCTGGCCAAGCGCATGGGCAAGCGCCGCGTCATCGCCGAAACCGGCGCCGGGCAGCATGGCGTGGCGACCGCCACGGTGGCGGCGCGGCTGGGGTTGCAATGCGTGGTGTACATGGGCGAGGAGGACATCGCCCGCCAGAGCGCCAACGTCTATCGCATGAAGCTGCTGGGCGCGGAAGTGGTGCCGGTGGGCACCGGCTCGCGCACCTTGAAGGACGCCATGAACGAGGCGATGCGCGACTGGGTCACCAACGTGGACGACACCCACTACATCATCGGCAGCGTCGCCGGCCCGCATCCGTATCCGATGCTGGTGCGGGATTTTCAAGCCGTGATCGGCGAGGAGACCAAGGCGCAATGCCAAGCCGCCGAAGGCCGCTTGCCGGATCTGCTCGTCGCCTGCGTGGGCGGCGGCTCCAACGCGATGGGGTTGTTCTTCCCGTTCGTGGACGACGACGGCGTGGACATGGTGGGCGTGGAAGCCGGCGGCGAAGGCATCGCCACCCACCGCCACGCGGCGCCGCTGGCCGCCGGCAGCGCCGGGGTGCTGCACGGCAGCCGCACACGCATCCTTGCGGACGTCGACGGGCAGATTCAGCCGGCGCACTCCATTTCCGCCGGCCTCGACTACCCGGGCGTCGGCCCGGAACACGCGCATTGGCAGGAGGTCGGCCGGGCGCAATACGTCAGCGTGACGGACGCCGAGGCGTTGGACGCCTTCCGCTTGCTGAACCGCACCGAGGGCATTCTGCCGGCGCTGGAATCCAGCCACGCCATCGCTTGGGCGGTTGCCGAGGCGGGGCGCCGGCCGGCGAGCGATGTGCTGGTGGTCAACTTGTCCGGCCGCGGCGACAAGGACATGCAAACCGTTGCCGCCATCGACAAGATCGGCCTCTGAGAGCGAGGGGTTTGTGAGCAACCACGCGGCGGCCGGCGGCCGGTTGGACGCCTGTTTCGCCCGGCTGCGGGATGGAGGGCGCAAAGCGCTCAGCGCCTTCATCACCGCCGGCGACGGCGGCATCGACAGCACCGTGCCGGCGATGAACGCCTTGGTGCGCGGCGGCGCGGACATCGTGGAGCTTGGGGTGCCGTTTTCGGACCCGGAGGCGGACGGCCCGTCCATTCAAGCGGCGTCGGAACGGGCTTTGCGGGGGGGCGTGACGCTGGCGGACGCGCTGGGCGCCGTGGCGCGGTTCCGCGAAGGCGACCGGGCCACGCCGGTGGTGCTGATGGGGTACTTGAACGTGTTTCTGAAGTACGGCTGCGAGCGGTTCTGCGCGGATGCGGCCGACGCCGGCGTGGACGGCGTGATCATCGTCAACATGCCGCCGGAGGAAGCCGACGAGTTTCGCCGCCAGCTCGCGGCGCATGGACTCGCCTTGGTGTTGCTGGTGGCGCCCACCACCACCGTGGAGCGGGCGGCTGTCATCGCCGCGAAGGCGTCCGGCTTTCTCTACTATGTGAGCTACAAGGGCGTCACCGGGGCGCAACGTGCGGACGCCGCCGCGGTGGGCGAACACTTGGCGGCGCTGCGTCCGCAGTTTCGCGGGTTGCCGGTGCTTGCCGGGTTCGGCATTCGCGATGCGGCGTCCGCGGCCGCGCTGGCGCCGCATGTGGATGGCGTGGTGGTGGGCAGCGCGCTGGTGGAAACGATGGGCACCGCGCCGCGCGAGGACATTCCGGCGCGGCTGGAAGCGCAAGCGCGCGCCATTCGAGCGGGACTGGATGCAGGCTGACGAGAGTGCGCCAGCCTTGGCGGCGTGGCTGGCGCGCTTGGAGGCAAGGCCGCCGGCCCGCCGCGATGACTTGAGCGCACTGCGCGCCGTGGCGGAACGCCTCGATGTGTGTACCCCGGCATCGGCTTCCGTGGTGGTGGCCGGCACCAACGGTAAGGGCTCCACCGTGGCTTTTCTGGAGGCGCTGCTGCTCGCTTCCGGGCGCAGCGTGGCGACAACCACTTCGCCGCATCTGCACCGCTTCAACGAGCGTGTGCGGGTGAACGGGGGCTGCGCCTCTGACGCCGCCTTGGTGGATGCCTTGGAAGCCGTGGAATCCGCACGCTGCGGGGCCACTCTCTCGTATTTCGATCACGCCACGTTGGCGGCGCTGCTGCTCATCACGCGAGCGCGGCCGGACGTGGCCATCTTGGAGGTGGGGCTTGGTGGGCGTTTGGATGCGGTCAACGTCGTGGATGCCGATGTCGCCGTGATCACCAACATCGGCCTCGACCATCAGCGGCAACTCGGTTCCACCCGCGAGGCGATTGCGAAGGAAAAGGCCGGCGTGGCGAGACCGGGCAGACCCGTGGTGGTGGGCGAAGCAACGCCTCCAGCAACTTTGCTCGACGCCGGTCGAGCGTTGCGAGCGCCGATGCGTCTTGCCGGGCGCGACTTCGGGCATGGCGAGGCGCATCTTTGGCTGCGCGATGGCCCAGGTTGCGCCAAGTTCCCCTACGCCGCCGGGGCCGTGGATGCGGAGAACGCCGCCACGGCGTTGCAGGCGGCGGCGCTGCTTGGCGCAACGCCAACGCCAGCGACGGTGTCCGCGGCCGCAGCCGCGGTGGTCAATCCCGGCCGCTTCGAGATCATCCGCCGCGGCGAACGGGTGTGGGTGTTGGACGCCGCCCACAATCCCGCCGCGGCACGGTTCCTCGCCGAACGGCTGCGTTCGCGCTTCGGCGGCCGCTTTCTCGCCGCGGTGGTCGGCTGCATGGCGGAGAAGGACGCCGCCGGCATCGTCGCGCCGCTCAAGCCGTTGCTGGCCAAGGGCGAATTGGCGTTTGCCGACACGCGCCCACCACGCGGGCAGTCGGCGCAAGCGATGCGCCGCGCGGCCGGCGAACCAAACGCGTTCGCCGGTTCCCTTGCGGCGGCATTAGCGAATGTCGAGGAGCGCAGCCCGCCAAACAGTGTTATTCTCGTGTGCGGTTCCTTCGACCTCATCGAACGGATGCGCGTTCGCTTGCACTTGGTCGCCGCAGATGGCTCGCCGCCCGCACCCTGCTTGACGGTTGCTCCGTGTTGACCGAACAGACGCGCTACCGCCTCATCGGGACGATCTTCCTCGTGGCCGTGGCCGCGGTGGTGTTGCCGATGCTGTTCGATGGCGAGGGCGTGGCGCCGATGCAGCTGGATCCGGTGCCGGCGGCGGATTTCGACGTTTCCCCGGACACGTCGCCGCCGCCGGACATGACGCCGGCCTTGGAGGCGCGCCGCGAGCTGACCGAGGAGATCGACCCCGATGGCTTCGCCACGGACACCGGCACCCGCGTCGGCGAGCCCGTGCTGCTGGAAGAGCCCCCGGAAAAAGCCGAAGCGCCGGCACCCGCCGGAGCGGCCGAAGCCCCGCCCGATCCGTTGGAGTTGAAGTGGGCCGTGCAGGTGGCCTCCTTCGCCCAAGCCGCAAACGCAACCGCCTTGCGCGACCGCCTCGTCGGCGACGGCTACACGGCGTTCCTCTCCAACGTCAAGCGCGATGGCCAAGTCGTCACCCGCGTGGCCGTCGGGCCGTTCATCGAACGCGCCGACGCGGCCGCCGAAAAAAGCGAACTCGACCGCCGCTACAACGTGCAAGCCGCGATCGTGCAGTTCACCTACTGATCCGCGGCCCATGTCCATCGAAGACGTTGCCATCGCCGACGTCGTCATCGCGGCGGTGGTGCTCATCTCCGCCGTCTTCGGCATGATGCGCGGTTTCGTGAAGGAGGTGCTGGCGCTGGTCATCTGGGTGAGCGCGGCGTTTCTCGGCATGACCTTCGGCCCCGCCCTCGCCGACTTGACGGACTTGACCCTGAGCACGCGCCTGCGCAACGCCATCGGCTTCGGCGTGGTGTTCGTGGTGGTGCTGGTGGCCGGGGCGTTCCTGCAGCGGTTCCTGCACGGCTTGGTGCGCACCACCGGCTTGACCGGCACCGACCGCACCCTCGGCATGGCGTTCGGCGCGGTGCGCGGCGCGGCCGTGGTGCTGGTGGCGCTGATTCTGCTGCGCCCGTTCGCGGCGGAGCGCGCGTGGTGGAGCGAATCCCTGCTGGCGCCGCCGCTGTTGGCCTTGGAGGACGAGTTTCGCGAGTTGGCGGGCGCCGTGCTCGACGTGTTCGACACCGACCGCGTGGCGCCGTGGCCCGTCGGCGCGAGCCCACTGGAATGGCCGAGGTAGCGGCGTGTGCGGCGTAGTCGGCATCGTCAGCCAGAACCCGGTCAACCAGCAGATCTACGACGCCCTGCTGGCGCTGCAGCACCGCGGCCAGGATTCCGCCGGCATGGTGACGTGGGACGAACACGCCCGCCTCAACCTGCGCAAAGGCAACGGCCTGGTGCGGGAGGTGTTCGAGCAGCGCCACATGCGCCGCTTGGCCGGGCGCATGGGCATCGGCCATGTGCGTTATCCCACCGCCGGCACGTCCAGCGCCGCCGAAGCGCAGCCCATGTACGTGAACACGCCCTACGGCGTCAGCTTGGCGCACAACGGCAACTTGACCAACGCGCGCGAGCTGGTGGCGCACGTCTTCCGCGAGGATCTGCGCCACATCAACACCGAGTCCGATTCCGAGATCCTGCTCAACGTCTTCGCCCACGAGTTGCAGAAGCTCGGCGCCCACGAGCCGCAGGACGAGCACGTCTTCGCCGCGGTGGCCGGCGTCCACCGGCGTTGTCGCGGCGGCTACGCGGCGGTGGCGATGATCAACGGCCGCGGCATCGTCGCTTTCCGCGATCCGCACGGCATCCGCCCGCTGGCGTTCGGTGTGCGCCACTGCGCGGAGGGCGACGAGGTGATGGTGGCTTCCGAGAGCAGCGCCATCGACATTCTCGGCTTCGACTTCGTGCGCGACATCGAACCGGGCGAGGCGCTGTTCGTCCGCGCCGACGGCAGCCACGCGACCGCCCGCTGCGCCAGCCCGGGAACCCACGCGCCGTGCGTGTTCGAGTACGTGTATTTGGCGCGGGAAGATTCGATGATCGACGACATCTCCGTGTACAGCGCCCGCCTGCGCATGGGCGAGAAGCTCGCCCGGCGCGTGCTCGCCCGCTACGCGAAGGGCCGCCATCAGGTGGATCGCCGGCACCGGGGCAAGAAACACGACGTGGACGTGGTGATTCCCATTCCCGAGTCCAGCCGCGCCGCGGCCATTCCGCTGGCGCACACCCTCGGCGTGAAGTTCCGCGAGGGCTTCGTGAAGAACCGCTACATCGGCCGCACGTTCATCATGCCCGGCCAAAGCCAGCGCAAGCGCTCGGTGGCGCAGAAGCTGAACGCCATCGACTTGGAGTTCCAAGGCAAGAACGTGCTGCTGGTGGAGGACTCCATCGTGCGCGGCACCACCACTGGCCAGATCGTGCGGCAAGCGCGGCGGGCGGGCGCCAACAAGGTGTTCATGGCCGTGGCGGCGCCGCCGGTGCGCCACCCGAACGTGTACGGCATCGACATGCCTTCTTCGCACGAGTTCCTGGCCTACAACCGCACCGAGGAGCAGATCGCCCGCGCCATCGGCGTGGACTGGCTGGTGTACCAAACTTTGGAAGATCTGGTTGCCGCCACCGGCGGGCCACATTCCAAGGTGCGGCGGTTCGAGTGCTCGGTGTTCGACGGCGATTACGTTACCGGGGACATCGACGAGGACTATCTGGAGCGGCTTTCCTCGGCAAGGAGCGACACGGTGAAACAGCATCGGGAAGCGGTTGACGTGGAGCCGGTGGATGAGGCGGCCGTGATCGAGCTACACAACCATGCATAGCGAATCTTCCGACGCCGTCCCAGCGGGCACCACACGGCGGCCGGGCGCCGCCGGCTTGCGCCGCACGCCGTGCATCGGCGTTTGCTCCACCACCTACGGGGACTTGGTGTGCCGCGGCTGCAAACGCTTCGCGCACGAGATCGTGGCGTGGAACGGCTTCGCGGAAACGCAACGCGATGTGGTGTGGGCGCGCCTGCGGCGGCTGCTCGCCGAGAGCGTTCGCGCCCATGTACACATCGCCGACTGGGCGCTGCTGCGCGCCGCCGCCCAACGTGCGGGAGTTGCGGACGATTCGCTGCCGGAAGCCGTCGCCTTCCAAACCATGCGCCTGCACCCACTGCCCCTCGCCGGCTTGGGCCTCGCGCCGATTGGCGACCCGGCGCTGGAGACCGCCCAAGCCGTGGCGGCCATCGACCGCGAGTTCTACCTACGCTCGCAAGCCCACTACGAGGCGAGCTTCAAGACGCGGGTGTGAGGCGCTAGCCGGGCAGCGCGAAGCACGTCAGCGCCGCGTCGCCATCGCGCAGCGTGAGCTTCCAACCGCAGCGGTGCCAATCGCCGAGCACGATGCGCCGCCTGCCGCCGCCGAGGTCATGAATGGCGGGGCGGTGCGTGTGGCCGTGAATCAACGTCGCCACGCCGGCTTCGTCGAGCGCCGCGTCCACCGCGGCGGCGGTCACGTCCATGATGTTGTCCGCCTTGTTGGCGTTGGCGGCCACGCTCGCGGTGCGCATGTCGGCGGCCAGCGCCCGCCGCTCCGCCAGAGATTTCGCCAGCACTTCGCGCTGCCATGCCGCCGAACGAAGTTGTGCGCGCACGCGCTGATATTCGTCGTCGGCGGTGCAGTACGCGTCGCCGTGGGCGAGCAACACGCGCTCGCCATCCACCTCCACCACCGTCGGGTCCGGCAACAACGTCGCCCCCACGTCCGCGGCGAAGCGCTCGCCGAACAGGAAATCGCGGTTGCCGCGCATCACGAAAAGGTCGCAGTGCCGCGCCGCGGCGGCGAGCACATCGCGCACTTCGTTGGCCACCGGCGCGTCGTCATCGTCGCCCATCCAAACCTCGAACAGGTCGCCGAGGATGTAGATGGCGTCCACGGCGCCGGCGTCCGCGCGCAGCAGCCGCGCAAAGCCGTTCAGCGCCGCCCGCCTCGAATCGTCGAGGTGCAGGTCCGAGACGAACAACGCGCTCAGGTGCCCAAAGCCTCTACCGTGCGGCGGAATCGGCCGCTTCCGCCGCCGCCAACGTGTTCTCGAGAATGGAAAGCCGCGTCATCGGCCCGACGCCCCCCGGCACCGGCGTTATCCAAGCGGCCTTCTCCGCCACCTCGTCAAAGCGCACGTCCCCGCGCAAGCTGCCGTCCGCTTGCGCGGTGATGCCCACGTCGATAACGATAGCGCCCGGTTTCACCCAATCCGCACCGACCAGCCCGGCTTTGCCGGTGGCCGCCACCACGATGTCGGCGTTGGCGACGTGGCTGCGGGTGTCCCGCGAGAAGCGATGCACCGTGGTCACCGTGCAGCCCACCAACAGCAACTCCAAACCCATCGGCCGGCCGACATGGTTCGACGCCCCCACCACCGCCGCATGCATACCCCGCAACTGTACGCCGGTGTGCCGCAGCAGCGCCATCACCGCCTTCGGCGTGCAGGCGCGGGCGGTCGGTTCGCGCAGCACCAGCCGCCCCATGTTGTGTGGATGTACGCCGTCAACATCCTTCCGCGGCGCGATCCGCTCGGTGACCAACACCGGATCCATGTGCTCCGGCAGCGGCAACTGCACAAGAATGCCGTGGAACGCCGGATCCGCATTCAACCCGTCGATGATGGCGAGCAGATCCGCTTGGTCCAGATCCGCCGGCAGATGGCGGACATCCGCGTTGAACCCCACCTGCTCGCAGTCCTTGCGCTTCAACCGCACATAGATCGCCGACCCCGGATCGTCGCCCACAAGCAGCACGGCAAGCCCGGGCGGCGGCAGGCCACCCGCCACCCGCTCCCGCACCTTCGCAGCCAAAGATTGCCGAGCCGCCCGGGCGATGGCGTTGCCGTTGAGAATAGCGGCTGGCATGGACATCCCCTCAAACCCGAAACCGCGCCACGCGCCGATGCGGCACCCAAGACGCATTGTACGCCACGGCGTGTCGTCTTGGCGTGGTCAAGTTGACGTTTGCGCGTCACCTGGGCAAGAATCGGGCAATCGGTTAGGCGAGAAGCGAGGTGGCAATGCCCGCGAAGATGCGCAGCGCGGAAGGCCGCCTGCTGGAGTCCTTGGCCCAGCAAGTGCGGCGGCAACATCCAGAGCTGCCCGAAGACGCCATCTTGCGGGAGGCCCGCAAGCTCTACGAAGGGCCTTCCCATCCGGACCCTTTGGGGCCAGTGGGCAGGCACATGAGGGAGTTGCGGCAACGCCGCATCATGGCCGACATCAAATCCCATCCCTAACAGCGAAGGCCAAGCCGCGGACCTGCCATCCACCACCAGCGCATTTTAACCTGCAGTTGACTTTGCTCATGAGCAAAGTAAAGTTCGGGTCAATTTACTCAGGTTGGATTTCGCTATGGCGAACTGGCGAACTCGCTATCTTGTCGCCGCGATTCGAGACGACCTGCGCCGCAAGATGGTGTTTCTTGGCGGGCCGCGGCAGGTGGGCAAGACGACCTTGGCGTTGGCCGTTCTGCAAGCCGACGGGCCACGGCATCCGGGCTATCTGAACTGGGACGATGCGCGTGTGCGCCCGGCGCTGCTGCGCGGCGAACTGCCCGGCGGCCAAGACACACTTGTTCTGGACGAGATCCACAAGCACCCCCGTTGGCGCAATCTGGTGAAGGGGTTCTACGACTCCCACGGCGACCGCATGGCCTTCTTGGTAACGGGGTCGGCGCGCTTGGATCACTACCGCAAGGGCGGCGACTCCCTGCAGGGGCGCTATCACCACTACCGCCTGCATCCTTTCTCCTTGCGCGAGCTGGCCGCCAAGCCGTCGCCGAGCGACCTTGACGCGCTGCTGCGCTTTGGCGGTTTCCCAGAGCCGCTGCTGGCCGGCAACGAGCGCACATGGCGGCGTTGGCAGCGCGAGCGGCTGTCGCGGGTGGTGCGCGAGGATCTGCGCGATCTGGAGAACGTCCGCGAGATCGCGTTGGTGGAGCTGCTCGTCGACGCCTTGCCAAGTCGCGTCGGCTCGCCGCTCTCCATCAACTCCTTGCGCGAGGATCTGCAAGTCGCGCACCAAACCGTGCAGCGCTGGCTGGGCATTCTCGAGAACCTGTACGTCTGCTTCCGCATCCTCCCATACGGCGCGCCGCGCATCCGCGCCGTGAAAAAGGAGAGCAAGCTCTACCTTTGGGACTGGTCGCAGGTGCCGGCGCCAGGACCCCGTTTCGAGAACCTGGTCGCCTGCCAATTGCTGAAGTACTGCCACCAGCAGGAGGACACAGAGGGCTTTGCCATGGAGCTCAGATTTCTGCGCGACACGGACGGCCGCGAGGTGGATTTCGTCGTCCTGCGCGACGGCGAGCCGGTGTTCGCGGTGGAGTGCAAGGCGGGCGAGAAGTCGCCAAATCCGGCAATCGCCTACTTCCGCGAGCGAACGCCCATCGCCCGCTTCTACCAAACCCATCTGGGCGAGCGCGATCGGCTCGTCGCCGGTACGCGGCTGCTGCCGTTCCGCACACTGTGCGGCGAGCTTGGCCTGCCCTGAACCCCGTGACCGGTTTGCCGAGTTTGGTGGCAGAAGTATGGTGCCACCGCAATCGCCCCCTGGGAGCGCGGGCGTCTCGCCCGCACTTCGTTCACGGGTGTCACCTTTTGCGGGCGAGACGCCCGCGCTCCCAGGACGCGCTGGGCAGATGCCACCAAATGTCGCACACCCAGACGCGCCGCGAGCATTGACTTTCGCCGGCGGGCGGCGGTATGCTCGCGGGCGTTTTCGGCGGGGTATGGCGCAGTCTGGTAGCGCACCTGCTTTGGGAGCAGGGTGTCGGGAGTTCAAATCTCTCTACCCCGACCAGATTCCGAGCGCCCGTAGCTCATCCGGATAGAGCATCGGCCTTCTAAGCCGAGGGTTGAAGGTTCGAGTCCTTCCGGGCGCGCCAGCGGATGTCGGGTGGCTTGGCCGCGAACGCTGCTTTTTGCAGTAACATAGCGCCCTGAGGGCGCAAGCCGCGCCGCAGGGCGCGGGCCGCAACGGTCTATGGTGGGTGTAGCTCAGTTAGGTAGAGCCCCGGATTGTGGATCCGGACGTCGTGGGTTCAAGTCCCATCATCCACCCCATCGCCTTTGAGCCCCTTGAGTGTTGAGCGCATGCGCGTATCGGTAGAGACCACCGGCGGATTGGAGCGCAAGGCCACGATCGCCGTGCCTTCCGCCGAATTCGAAGCCGACGTGGCCGTGCGCCTGAAGAAGGCCGCCGGCGATCTGAAACTGCCCGGTTTCCGTCCCGGCAGGGTGCCGATGAAAGAGGTGCGGCGCCGCCTCGGGCCCTCGGCGCGCAACCAAGCGGCAACGGAAATGGCCATCGCCAGCTTCTCCGAGGCGATGCGCGAGCAGCCGTTCACCCTCGCCACGCAAGCGCAAATCGAGATCGTCAATCTGAACCCGGGCGCGGATCTGGAGTACACGGCAACCTTCGAGGTGCTGCCGGAAGTGCCTTTGGCGCCGCTGGATTCGCTGGAAGTGCGGCGGCCGGAAACCACCATTGAAGAAGCGGATATCGACTTCACCATCGAGGAAATACGCCGCCAACGCCGCGAGTGGCTTCCGGTGGAGCGCCCGGCCCAAGAAGGCGACCGAGTGGTGCTGGACGTCGTTTGGAAACGCGGCGAGGACGTGCGACGAGAGCAGGAAGAGTTGACGTTCGTGCTCGACGAGCAGATGCGCCTGCCGCAATGGAAGGAGGCGCTCATCGGCCGCGCCGTCAACGCCACCGGGCGTTTACCCAGCACCTTGACCGTGACGTCCGGGGCGGGGGAAACGGGCGAGACCAGCGAGACTAGCGAGACGAAAGAGCCGGATGCGGCAGCCACGGATGCGTCCCTGCCGTTGGACGGGGAGGCGCCGCCGGCCACCGTTGTGGCCGGCTTGGAAGCGGAACCGGACACCGCCGAGGCAACGAGCCCATCCGACCCCCAAAGACCGTCCGATGAGAACGAAGACGCGGCATCTGGCGCGGATGGCGTCGCGGCTGACGACGCAACGACACCGGAAGCGCCGCCTACGGAGAACGCTCTCGAGGAACCGCCGGCCGCCGACGCGCCTGCCGAAGCCGAATTGGTCGCCGAGTTCACCTTGCGCTCCGTGGAAGCGCCGCGGTTGCCGGCGGTCGACGACGCCCTCTTCGACTGGTTCGAAATCGCCGCCGGCGACGACCGGTTGGCGAAGTTCCGCGCCGAGGTGCGCGAACGCATGGACGTGGAACTGCAAACCGCCACGCGCCGCGCAGTCGCCCGGGAGGTGCTCGCGGTGTTGGTGGACGCGCACGATTTCGAGTTGCCGCCGACTTTGCTGCGCGCCGAATCGGCGCCCGAAGTGGAGCGCCTTGTGCAGTTGTTTCGGCAGGTTCCCGTTCCGCTCATGGAGCAAACCGAAAAGCTGGCGGCGCGGCGTTTGCGGGCGCGGCTGGTGCTGCGCGAGATCGTCTCGCGGCAGTCGCTGACCGCGGACGATCAGCGCGTTGCCCGCCGCGTCGACGAGATCGCCAGCGCCTACGAGGACACCGCCGAAGTGCGCCGCGCGCTGTACCGGGACGAAGACCGGATGCGCGAAATCGCCACCGCCGTGCTGGAGGAGCAAGCCATCGAACACGTCATGTCGCAGGCGCAAGTCGCCGCCGTGGACATGCCGTATCGCGACTTGGTGGCCAACCAGGAGCTGCCACCGCGTCCGGCGGCCGCGGCGCCACCGGCCGGCGGCAGCGAAAACCAAGACGGCGCGCCGGCAACCGCAGCGCCGGCGGACGACGCGCCCGCGGCGCAATCCAAAGGGCTGCTTGGCAAGGTCAAGCGCCTGTTCGCCAAACAAACCTGAGATCGCGCTTCGGCAGATCGACTGCCGCCCACGAGGAACCTTGCATGAACCACCGCCCACCCCACACGACAACGCCGCACGCCGGTTTTCCCACGCCGCCGCGCGGCTTGGGCCTGGTGCCGATGGTGGTCGAACAGAGCGCCCGCGGCGAGCGCGCCTACGACATCTATTCGCGCCTGCTGCGCGATCGCATCGTCTTTCTGGTCGGCCCGGTGGACGACGGCGTGGCCAATCTGGTGATGGCACAGCTCCTGTTCCTGGCGTCCGAAAACGCCGAAAAGGACATCCACCTCTACATCAACTCGCCCGGCGGCGCCGTGACGGCGGGGCTGTCCATCTACGACACCATGCAGTTCGTCAACTGCGACGTCGCCACGGTGTGCATCGGCCAGGCCGCGAGCATGGGCGCTTTCCTGCTCGCCGCCGGCGCGTCCGGCAAGCGCATGGCGCTGCCGAACTCCCGCGTGATGCTCCACCAGCCGGCCGGCGGCTCCCAAGGCGTGGCGGCGGACATTGAAATCCAAGCCCGCGAAATCCTCGCCATGCGCCAGCAGCTCAACGAGATCCTCGCCCGGCACACCGGCCAGACGCCGCAGCGCATCGCCGAAGACACGGACCGCGACTATTGGATGAGCCCGGAACAAGCGGTGGAATACGGCTTGGTGGATATGGTCAAGCACCCGGACGCCAAAGGCGACGCCGAAGAGAAGCCGCCCGCGGCCGGGCAGCGCGAGGGGCCCGGCCCGCGCCGAAAAGGCAAGTAGGGACAGGCATCGTCGCCCGCTCCGCAGCCCCCTCAAGCCTCGTACAAAAGCCTACGAGGCGGCAGCGTTTTCGGGGGGTTGCAAAATGGGCGCTAAGCCGCCATCGTTCGCGTTTGGAAGAAGTAGCACATTGAAGAGGGTTCATGGCTAGCGACCACGGGGGCGACTCCAACGTCCTGCACTGCTCGTTCTGCACCAAGGCGCAGCACGAGGTGCGCAAGATCATCGCCGGCAACGGGGCGCACATCTGCGACGAGTGCGTGGAGCTGTGCAACGACATCATCAGCGACGACGAGCAGCCCGGCACCGAGAACAAGGACGGCGACAAGCTGCCCGTGCCGCACGAGATCAAGGCGATTCTCGACGAGTACGTGATCCACCAGGAACACGCCAAGAAGGTGCTGTCGGTGGCGGTGTACAACCACTACAAGCGCCTCAACTACAAGGGCAAGAAAGACGATGTGGAGCTGTCGAAATCCAACATCCTGCTGATCGGCCCCACCGGCTGCGGCAAGACCTTGCTCGCCGAGACGCTGGCGCGGCTGCTCGACGTGCCGTTCACGATAGCGGACGCCACCACCCTCACGGAAGCCGGCTACGTCGGCGAGGATGTCGAGAACATCATCCAGAAGCTGCTGCAGAAGTGCGATTACGAGGTGGAGCGGGCGCAGGTAGGCATCGTCTACATCGACGAGATCGACAAGATTTCGCGCAAGTCCGACAACCCCTCCATCACCCGCGACGTCTCCGGCGAAGGTGTGCAGCAGGCGCTGCTCAAACTCATCGAAGGCACCATCGCCTCGGTGCCGCCGCAAGGCGGGCGCAAGCATCCGCAGCAGGAGTTCCTGCAGGTGGACACCTCCAACATCCTGTTCATCTGCGGCGGCGCCTTCTCCGGCCTCGACCGCGTGATCATCGACCGTTCGGACAAAACCGGCATGGGCTTCCTCGCCGACGCCGGCGTCGCCCGCAAAGACCCGGACAGCATCGGCGAGACGCTGCGCGGCGTGGAGCCGGAGGACTTGATCAAGTACGGCTTGATCCCCGAGTTCGTCGGCCGCCTGCCGGTGGTCGCCACGCTGGAGGAACTGGACATCAAGGCGCTGGTGCGCATCTTGAAAGAGCCGAAGAACTCGCTCATTCGCCAGTACACCAAGCTCTTCGAGATGGAAAGCGTGGACGTGGACTTCCGCGACGACGCCCTCTGGGCGGTGGCCAAGAAGGCGATGGAACGCAAAACCGGCGCCCGCGGTTTGCGCTCGATTCTGGAATCCGTGCTGCTGGAAACCATGTACGACCTGCCTTCGTCCGAGGACGTGGCCAAAGTGGTGGTGGACGAAAGCGTCATCGACGGCGACAACGAGCCGATGCTGATGTACGAGCGCGCCGCGGAGACGGCGAAGACCGCCGCCGGCGGCTGAATCGAAAGCGCCAGCCCGCTCGGCGCGAAAGCATGGCCTTGGTAGCGAACGCCGACGAAACGCTGTCCGGCGTGGCGGTGTTGCCGCTGCGCGACTTGGTGGTGTATCCGCACGGCATCCATCCGCTGTTCATCGGCACCAAACGCTCGATCCACGCCGTCAAGACCGCCACCGCCGGCGACAAGAGCATCTTCCTGGTCGCCAAGCGCGACAGCGACGTGGCGAACCCGGGCGCGGCGGATCTCTTCGACGTGGGCACCATCGCCACCGTGCTGCAGTTCGTCGCGCTGCCGGACGGCAAAGTGAAGGTGCTGGTGGAAGGCGGCCAGCGGGCGCGGGTGCTGCGGATGGCGGAAGACGGCGCCCACTTGGTCGCGGACGTCGCGCCCGTTGCCGAGCCGCAGACGCCCTCGTCGCTCACCGCCGCGGTGACGCGCTCGGTGCTGGCGCAGTTCGAGCGGTTCGCCAAAGCCGCCCGGCAGGTGCCCGAAGACGTGCTCGCGTCCGTGTCCAGCATCGACGACCCCTCCCGCCTGGTGGACACCGTGGCCGCCCAGCTGCCCCTCAAGCTGAAGATGCGCCAGACCATCCTGGCCACGTTCGACTTGGAACAACGCGCCGAGCGCCTGCTGGGCTACTTGGAGGCCGAGATCGACGCCCGCAAAGTGGACAAGCGCATCCGCGGCCGCGTCAAGCAGCAGTTGGAGAAGAGCCAGCGCGAGTACTACCTCAACGAGCAGATGAAGGCCATCCACAAAGAGCTCGGCAGCATCTCCGACGCGCCCAACGAGTTCGAGGTGTTGCAGCAGCGCATCGCCGAGGCGCACCTGCCGAAGGAAGCCCGCGCCAAAGCCGAAACCGAGCTGGCCAAGCTCAAGCTCATGGCGCCGATGGCCGCCGAGGCCACCGTGGCGCGCAGCTACCTGGACTGGCTGCTCAGCGTGCCGTGGCGCAAGAAAAGCCGCGTTCGCCGCGATCTCCGCGCGGCCCGCCGCATTCTGGACGAGGACCACTACGGCCTCGACGACGTGAAGCAGCGCGTCTTGGAGCATTTGGCCGTGCAAGGCCGCGTGCGCAAGGCGAAAGGCCCGGTGCTGTGCCTGGTGGGCGCGCCGGGCGTCGGCAAAACCTCCTTGGGCGAATCCATCGCCCGCGCCACCAATCGGCAGTTCGTGCGCATGGCGCTGGGCGGCGTACGCGACGAAGCCGAGATACGCGGCCACCGGCGCACCTACATCGGCTCGCTGCCCGGCAAGGTGCTGCAGAAGATGGCCAAAGCCGGCGTGCGCAATCCGCTGTTCCTGTTCGACGAGGTGGACAAGATGGGCATGGACGTGCGCGGCGACCCGGCCTCCGCGCTGCTCGAAGTGCTGGACCCGGAGCAGAACCACGCCTTCAACGACCACTATTTGGAGGTGGACTACGACCTCTCCGACGTCTTCTTCGTCTGCACCTCCAACTCCATGGACATCCCGCCGGCGCTGCTCGACCGCATGGAGGTGATCCGCCTCGCCGGCTACACGGAGGACGAGAAACGCAACATCGCCAAGCGCTTCCTCATCCCCAAGCAGAAACGCAACACCGGCTTGGCCGAGGCGGAACTGCAAATCACCAACGCCTCGCTCACACAGCTCATCCGCTTCTACACCAAGGAGGCCGGCGTGCGCGCCTTGGAGCGCGAAATTGCCAAGATCTGCCGCAAGGTGGTGACCGAACAGGCGCTCGACAGCGGCGCGACGGAACCGAAGGCGATCCGCAAGAAGGATGTGGAAGGCTACAACGGCGTGCCGAGGTTCAACTACGGCACGGCGGCGCGAACGAGCCGCGTGGGCGTAGCCGTGGGCCTCGCGTGGACACAGAGCGGCGGCGAACTGCTGAACATCGAAGCCTTGGCGGTGGCGGGCAAAGGCCGCCAGATCAAGACCGGTTCCCTCGGCGACGTGATGCAGGAATCCGTGCAGGCCGCCATCACCGTGGTGCGCAGCCGCGCCCGCGCCCTGGGCATCGGCGACGACTTCCACGAGCGCCGCGACCTGCACATCCACGTGCCCGAAGGCGCGACCCCCAAGGACGGCCCCAGCGCCGGCATCGGCATCTGCGTCGCCTTGGTGAGCGTCCTCACCGGCATCCCGGTGGCCGCGGACGTGGCCATGACCGGCGAAATCACCCTGCGCGGACAAGTGCTGCGCATCGGCGGCCTGAAGGAAAAGCTCCTCGCCGCGCACCGCGGCGGCGTGAAACGGGTGGTCATCCCCAAGGAAAACGAGCGCGATTTGCCGGAAGTGCCGGACAAAGTGCTGGCGGCGCTGGAAATCCTGCCGGTGGAATATGTGGACGAGGTGATAGACGCGGCGCTGGAACGCCGCCCGCAACCAACCGAGGGCGACCCGCTGGCAGTGAAACCGCCACCGCAACCCCTCGCCGAACAGGTGCCCATCAGCGCCCACTGATGGCGCACCCTTCGGGTGCGTTGGAGTTTGCTACGCAAAACTCGGTTCGGCGTTTCGCCATCAAGTAGCAAGTGATGCGCGGGCGCTTGCCCACCTCGCCCTTGGTCGCCACACTGTGCCGCATGGAGATCATCCGCGGTTTGCACAATGTGCGCCCGCGCCACCGGGGGTGCGTGGCGACGATAGGGACGTTCGACGGCGTCCACCACGGCCATCAAATGCTGCTCGCGCACTTGACGGCGAAAAGCGAGGAGCTGGACGCGCCGAGCCTGCTGGCGACGTTCGAGCCGCAGCCGCGGGAGTACTTCGGCCGCCGGCCGGTGCCGGCTAGGCTGACGCGGTTCCGCGAGAAGATGCACCTGCTCGCCGCCACCGGCATCGACCGCGTGCTGTGCCTGCCGTTCAACGAGGCCACGCGCACCATCTCGGCGGACGAGGTGGTGGAGCGGTTTCTGGTCGGGATGCTGGGCGTGAAGTACCTGGTGGTGGGCGACGATTTTCGCTTCGGGCGCAACCGCGAGGGCGACTACGCCCTGCTCAAGGCCGCCGGCGACCGCCTCGGCTTCGGCGTCAGCCACATGGGCACCCTCACCTTCGACCACGACCGGGTGAGCAGTACGCGCGTACGCGAGGCGCTGGCGGCAAGCGACTTCCCCTTGGCGGAAAAGCTGCTCGGCCGGCCCTACTTCCTCATGGGCCGCGTGGTGTACGGCCGCCAGCTCGGGCGCAGCATCGGCGTGCCGACGGTGAACATCCGCCTGCGCCGCCACACGACTGCGCTCGCCGGCGTGTTCGCGGTCACCGTGGACGGGCTGGGGCCAACGCGCCAAGGCGCCGCCAACATCGGCGTGCGCCCCGCGGTGGCCGGGGACGCCGCGGCAACGGGCAATACCCAGCAGCCGCTGCTGGAGGTTCACATCCTGGACTACGCCGGCGACGCCTACGGACAAATGCTCACCGTCACGCCCCGACACAAGCTGCGCGACGAGCGCTGGTTCCCGTCCCTCGCGGCCATGCGCGAGGAGATCACCCGCGACATCGCCAAGACCCGCGCCCACTTCGCGCAAGCCACGCCCGACGGCGCATGATCCGCCGCGGCGCGTGGTTCTGGTACGCGCTCGCCGCGGCGGTGCTGGCGGCCGACCAAGCCAGCAAGCGCGTCGCCCTCGACAACCTCGTCTTCGGCGTGTCCGTGGACGTGCTCCCGTTCCTGTCGT
The DNA here is from genome assembly GCA_965243095.1 of Candidatus Azotimanducaceae bacterium. GTDB lineage: Bacteria > Pseudomonadota > Gammaproteobacteria > Pseudomonadales > Azotimanducaceae > VXYL01. The sequence continues at coordinate 4,366,896 of OZ251530.1, read as the reverse complement.
GGACGCTCACCTGCAACACCGGCGCCGCGTTCAGCATGTTGCAAGGCTACGGCTGGTTGCTCGCCGTGGTGGCGGCGGTGGTTTCCGCCTACCTCGCCTTCGAGATCTGGCGCATGGCGTCAACGGCGCGGGGGTTCCGCTTGGAGGGCCTCGCGTACGCCCTCATTATGGCCGGCGCACTCGGCAACCTCGCGGATCGGCTAACGCGCGCCTGCGTAGTGGACTTCGTGCATGTCCACTACGGCTGGTTCAACTACCCGGTGTTCAACGTCGCCGACAGCGCCATCACCGTCGGCGCCGCGGTGTGGATCGGCCTGTTGTTGTTCCAACGCGACAAACGCTCGCAGCAAGACGCTTCCTAAGCTCCGAAAGACGCGGGTTCCGACCGCGGCTTTCGCCTACACCTCACATGGCCGTTTTCCTACAACGGATGTAGGCCGCGGCTGCGGAAAAGAAACCGCGATTTCCTACAAGCGGGATGGCTTAGCTCGCTAACGCCGCGGTGGCCGCGGGTGGAACAATCGCCGCTTCCACGGCAATCGCCGGCCGGCATCCGCGCCTTCGTGGGCTCGTCGCGCTGGTGAACCCGTAGCAACAAAGCAGAAGAACGCATGGGCAACCCACAATCCAATGGGCTGTCGCTGATCGAGTTGATGGCGGCGCTGGCCATCGTCGCCATCGTCACCGCGGTGGCGCTGCCGATCTACGACGGCTATCGCGTGCGCGGCGACCGCACGCAGGCGCAAACCGACCTCCTGCGCTGCGCCCAAGGCATGGAGTCGCACGCAACCGCGACCGGCAGCTACGCGCTGGCGGTGGACACGGACGGCGACGGTGTTGGCGACGCTTCGACTGGCGCGGTGTCCGCGAACATCTGCGCGGTCTCGGCGCGGCACCAGATCGCTTTGCAGAGCGCCGACGCCGCCGGCTTCGTCCTGCGCGCCACAGCGCCGCTCAACGCCGGCAGCCTTTCTCAAGACGGCGTGTTGGAGACGGACGCGCTGGGTGCCCGTCGCTGGGATCGCAACAACGATGGCGACTTCGACGATGCCAACGAAGGGAGCTGGCGGCCATGAAACAGCAGTGCAACACGCGCGTTGGCGGCGCGTCCTTGATCGAGGTGTTGGTGGCGTTGCTGGTGGTGGCGACCGGCGCGCTCGGCTTGGTCGGCCTGCAGGTGGTCAGCGCGCAGAACAACCGCTTGGCGCTGCAACGCAGCTTGGCCACGGTGTTCGCGAGCGACATGGTGGAACGCATCCGCGCCAATCCGCAAGCGCCGTATCCCTCCGTGGGCGAAGGACCGCCGGGCGCGTTCGAGGATTGCCTCGGCAAAACGTGTGCGCCGGCCGAGCTCGCCGCGTTTGATGTCGCCGTTTGGAAGTGTTCGCTCGGCCGGTGGAACGAGGAGGCGTCCTGCGCCACCGCCCGCGCCAACGGTGTCTTGCCGCCCTTGGAGCGGCAGCGCGGGTTGCCGGAAGGCGATGGCACCGTTGCCGTGCAAGGCGGGCTGGTCACGGTGACGGTGTTCTGGCGCGGCGCGCGCGCCGGCCGGGTCGTAATCGGCGGTGCAATGTGAACGCGTCGCGCAATACGAGGCCGCCGGCGAAAGCGGCAAGGAATGTCGAAGGGGACCGAGGCGCCTTTCGGCGAATGGCGAACGGCGAAGGCGGCTCGCCCGGCGCTTCCAAAGTGGAGTGCGACGGCACCGGGGCGGACGGCAAGGCCGAACAGGATGCGCCGGCCATGCGCGGGCCGCAACGAATGGGCGAGCGGAACCGTTGGCCGGATCCGCGCTACGCCGGCGCCGGCAAGAAGCAGGCGAGCTTCCGCCACGCCCCGGCGAGCGGCAAGCTCTGGCGGCCGCCCCGCGGCCGGCGTGGTTTTTCGCTGCTCGAACTGCTCATCGCCATGACGTTGGGGGCCGTGCTCACGGTCGCTGTCACGCAGCTCTTCACCAGCACCGGCCGCTTCAACGCCGAGCTTGTCGGCCATGCCCGGCTGCAAGAGTCCGCCCGCCACGCGCTCGGCTTTCTGGGCCGGTCGATTCGCGGCGCCGGTTATCTGGGCTGCGGCGGCGGTGGGCCGCACAACGGCCTGCGCGGCGATTGGCGACAGCTTGTGGAGTTCGACATCAGCACGCCGGTGCAGGGGTTCAATGGCTTGACAGGAAGCGGCGCTTGGCAGCCGGAGTTGACCCGTTTGCCGTTGCGCCGCGGCGCCGGCGCGCCGACATTCCGGCGCGGGGGCATCGACCCGGCGAGATTGCGTCCGGGCAGCGATATTCTGGTGTTGCGACGGTTGGCGACCCCACTGCAACCGTTGTTGCAGCCGCTCGCTGCCGAGAGCGACCCGTTGGTGGTGGCCGACGAGCGCTCGGCATTGCGCCGGAACCGCTTCGCTGCAGTCACCCGCTGCGGTGGCGCGAGTTTGTTCCGAGTGACTTCCACGTCGCGGCGCGGCGGCGCGACCACGCTGGCACGCGGCACCGGCAGCGGGCTTTTTGCGAATCGTGCCGGCGGTTTGCTCGGCGGCGCGGCGTTTGGCGACGCGCACGGCCCGGCCGCTGCCGCGGTGGGCTTGGTGCTTTCGGAAATCTACTTCGTGGCGCGCGCCGCCGGCGCGAACAACCGCGGCGAGGCCGCGTGGTCGCTGTGGCGCAAGACCTCCGCCGAGCGACCGGCGGAACTGGTGCGCGGCATTGACGAGCTACAAGTGCTGTTCGGCGTGGACGAATCGCCGGACGACGCGGTGGCCGCCGCGGAGCGGTTGACGCCACCGGGCGCGGCGACCGGAACGGTGCGCAGCGTGCAAATCACTGTCACCGCCAGCGCCGTAGATGCCGCGGGCAGCGCGCCGCCGACCAGACGCACCTTCGCGGCGACCTTCGCGGTGCGCAACGCATGAACCGGCCGGCTCGTCTTGCTGGTGCGCACAAGGCGCACGGCATGGTGCTACTGGTGGCGCTCGCGCTTTTGACCGTGCTTACGCTCGCCGCTCTCGCGGCCGCGCAAACGACGTTGCTGGAGCTGGCCATGGCGCGCAACGACGAAGACGCGCAGCGCGCCTTCCTCGCCGCCGACGGCGCATTGGCGGAAGCCGAGACTTGGCTGCGGGGCAATGCGCGGGATCCGGCGTCGCTGTTCACGGTCAACGGCAGCGGCGGTCTTTTCTCGGCGCCGGCATACGGGGCGACCACGCCGGCAACGGCGGATTTGCTTGCCGGCGGCGGGCGCGTGGCGAACGCTCCACCGCATGTCGCCGCGCCGCCGCGCTACGTCGTCGAGTGGTTGCGCAGCCACACCGACACCGGCACACCGTTGCGCCCGCTGCCACCGGCGACCGTGGACCTGTACCGCATCACGGCGCGCGGGGTCGGCGCCTCCGCCGCCGCGGTGGTGCTGCAATCCACCTACGGGCAAACCCGCGATGGCGGCACGGCCCGAGCGCTCACCGGGCGGTTGTCGTGGGCGCAAATCGGCGATTGAGGCGCCGCAGTGCTTCACCTGTTTGGGACCTACACCGGCGCGGGCTTCGGCAGCTGGCGCTTGTGCTACATTCACAGCGGATGCCGCCCGCAAGCAAGCGGTGCGCGAGGGGTTTGCCCCTCGCAAGGAGAGTGGAACCATGACCGAAGCGATGCTCGACTCCTTCCGTTCGACCCGTGCGCCGGCCGTGGGCGCGGCGCCGCGAGCCGTCAACGGTGCGCCCCTGAACTGGACGCCGGGCCCGGACGAGCGGCGCCTGCCCTCGTGTGAGGACGAGCCGGTGCCCCAGAACACGGTTCAGGCCGTCGCCGTCGAGGAGAGCTTCGGTGCTCTGCGGCAGCACTGGCGCGGGCGGCGCGACGTGTTCGTGGGACAGGATCAGTTCCTCTACTGGGACCCGGCCTACGACTCGCGCAGGAACAAGAAGAACCCGCCGGCGGCGCCGGACGTGTACGTGGCGTTCGACGTGGCGAACCGGCACCACAGATCCTACGTGATGTGGGAGGTGGGCAAGCCGCCGGACTTCGTGCTGGAGGTGGTGTCGCCGTCGAGCCGGCGGCGGGACATGCAGGAGAAGCCGGAGCTCTACGCGAAGATCGGTGTGCCGGAGCTGTTCCTCTACGACCCGGGGGACGAAAAGGAACAGGATCTGCCGGGCTTCGTTCCGGCGCTTGCGGGTTTCGAGCTGCGCGGGGGGCGCGGCGGGAAGTACCGGCCGCTGCCGGAGGAGGAGCTGCCGGTGGGCGTGGTCGGAATTCGCAGCAAGCTGCTTGGGCTGTGCCTGTGCGTGCAGCGATCCGGGCCGGAGCCGCTGGACGGTTTCCTGCGCTGGTACGACCCGGCGACGGGAAGATTCCTGCCAACCCGCCACCAGTTGACCGGCGACAACCGGCGCTTGGCCGACGCCAAGCGGCAGGCGGAGGCTGAGGCGGAGGCGTCCGCTGCGAGGTTGGCGGAGCTGGAGGCACTGGTGGAAAAGATGCAGCGGGATTGACCGCTGCCCTTGGCGGAGCAAACCCACCGCGTTCCATTCAAGGATGTGGTTCAGCAGGAGACCGGGCGCCCGTCGCCTCCCTCCACAACGCCATCGCCGTCGGTGTCCTGCGCGAGTCGCACGCGGCCTTGGGCGTTGATGATCAACTGCCGCGCCCTGCTCGCGTCCCCGTCCGGCGGACAGAGCAGCATGTTGCCGTTCTGCCAATTCGTCAGCCCGTTCGGTTGCAACGAAAGCGACGTGCGGTTGCGAAACGAGCGCCAGCGCAGTCGATAACCGCGCGGCAACGGCGGCAATCGCCGGGCGACCTCTTCGCCGGCGTCCAAGCGGCCGTTGCCGTTGCCGTCGACAAACACCAACGCGCCTTCGTGCCAACTGTCGCGGCGCCCGCACGCCGCGCCCGTGCCGGGGCAAAGCGTGGCGGTGACGCCCCGCGTGACGGCCAAGTGCCGGGCGTAGCGGATGGCGCCCACCATCTGCGCCATCGCCGCGTCCGCCTGCCCGCGCCCCACCAACGCGGCCATGCCGGGCGCGGCGACGCCGGCCAGCACCGCCGCCACGGCGAGGGCGGTGAGCATCTCGGTTAGCGAAGCGCCAATCGCGCGTGAATTGCCCATGTCTTCAGCTCCCAACGGCCGCCAGCGGCGGCGACTCCAAGAGCGACACCATGCCAAGTACGCGATGCCACGCGCTAGTGGCTGGAACTGCAATCGTTGTGCGAGATCGCCCCTTCGTGTCCGCAAACGCGGCCAGCGCGACGCCCTCGCCTGCCGGCGTTGCTCTACAATGACCGCCTTTCAACCTGCGCGAGCGCGATGATCGACGAAGTGGAAGCGCGGCTTGCGGCCGCTTTCGAGGACGCCCGGATCGCCGTGAGCGGCGAAGGCAACCGCGTGGAGGTGCGCATCGTCAGCGCACAGTTCGAGGGCCTGAGCCGCGTAAAGCGGCAACAAGCCGTATATGCGCCGATTCGCGAGCTGATCGACTCCGGCGCGATCCACGCGGTGACCATCAAAGCCTCCACCCCGAGCGAGCAACCCTGAAGCGCCCGCCTGCCAACTCCCCTCCGGCGCTCACGCTGCGCCGTTTGGACGCCGCCCGCGAGGATTTCGAAGACGAACTGGCGGCGCTCTTGGTGCGGCGTTCGCAGTCCTCCGAGCGGGCGGAGCGCATCGCCGCGGAAGTGATCGCCGATGTTCGCGCCAACGGCGACGAAGCGTTGCTGCGGCTGTCGCGCCGCTACGACGGCCTCGCCCTTGCTGAACCGGCCGAGCTGGAACTGCCCCGCCGAGCCCTCGATGCGGCTTGGGACGCCTTGCCCCAAGCTGATCGCGTCGCGCTCGAAGCCGCCGCCGAACGCATCCGCCGCTACCACGAACGCCAACCCACCGGCGCTTTCGAGTACACGGACGAGTTCGGCAACCGCCTCGGCCAGCGCGTCACGCCTTTGCGCCGCGTCGGCGTTTACGTGCCGGGCGGCCAGGCCGCCTACCCCTCCACCGCGCTGATGACGGTGGTGCCGGCGTGCGTGGCCGGCGTGGACGAGGTGATCGCCACCGTGCCCACCCCGCATGGGGAGCGCAATCCCCATGTGCTGGCGGCGTTGCGCCTCGCCGGCGTCGACCGGGTGTTCACCTTGGGCGGCGCGCAAGCTGTTGCCGCGTTGGCGCACGGCACCGCCACTGTGCCGCAGGTGGACAAGATCGTCGGTCCGGGCGGCGCGTTGGTGGCGGCGGCGAAGCGCTTGGTGTTCGGGCCGGTGGGCATCGACCTCATCGCCGGGCCGAGCGAGGTGGTCATAGTGGCTGACGGCACCGCCCCGCCGCGTTGGCTCGCGTTGGATATGTGCGCCCAAGCGGAACACGACGAGGACGCCCAGGCGGTGCTCATCTGCCCACACGAGGAGTATGTCGAAGCCGTATGGGCGCAGCTGAACGAGGCGCTGCCGGCGCTGGCGCGACGCGACATCATCCGCCGCTCGCTGGCCGCCCGGGGCGCGTTGATCGTGGTGCGCGACTTGGCGCAGGCGTGCGAGGTGGCCAATCGATTCGCGCCGGAGCATCTCGAACTCGCGGTGCGCGACGCCGATCGCTGGCTGCCCGCCATCCGCCATGCCGGCGCCGTGTTCGTGGGCGCGTCCGCGGCGGAAGTGCTCGGCGACTACAGCGCCGGGCCAAGCCATGTGCTGCCCACCTACGGCACGGCGCGATACGCCTCGCCACTATCCGTGGTGGACTTTCAGACGCGCACCTCCATCGTGCGCTGCGAACCGTCGTCGGCGCCGCCGCTTGCCGGCATTGCCGCCACCATCGCCCAAGCGGAGGGGCTTGGCGCCCACGCGGCGGCGGCAAAAGTGCGCGGTTGATTGAGGCCGCCGGAGACGAGACGCCACCCTCGATGCAGTACACCGACCCTTGCGGCCCGCCATCTACCGGGACAGCGCGTACTTTACCCGGCCTACTCCGGGGGCCTGACGAAAGGGTAGCCGAAACGCGCGCCCAAGTGGCGCGTTTCAACGCCCCCGACGGCTCGTGCGCAGCAGTCCGGTGGTGGTTTCCAGCACCCGCACCGCGCCGTTGCGGCGGATGCGGATCGACAGCGGCGAACCCGGCTCGCTGGTGAGCACTTCGCCGACGAACTCCTGCTGCGTCGCCACGGGTTTGCCGTTCACGGCGAGGATCTGGTCGCCGAAGCGCATTCCGGCGCGATGCGCCTGCGTGCCCCGTTCCACATAGGTGACGATGGGCCCGCCGGACGCGCCCGGATCCGGATCCAACATCAAGGCCACGCCGAACGCGCCGTGCAAGGCTTGGCCGTGCTGGATGATCTCCTCCAGCACACGCAACGCCCGATCCAACGGAATGGCGAAGCCCACGCCCTCGGATCCGCCGCTGCGGCTGAAGAGCAAGGTGTTGATGCCAAGCAGCCGGCCTTGCGGGTCCACCAACGCCCCGCCGCTGTTGCCCGGGTTCACCGCGGCGTCCGTCTGCAGAAAGTCGTAGGGCGTGTCGCCAAGCCCGCGGCCTTTGGCGCTGATGATGCCCTGCGACACGGCTTGGCCGACGCCGAAGGGATTGCCGATGGCCAGCACGATGTCGCCCACGCGCACGTCGTTCAGGGAGGCGTAATCCATAGTGCGGTAGCCGTCGCCGTCCACCTTCACCACCGCCAGATCGGTGATCGGATCCGTGCCCACGATGGCCGCCCGCGCTTCGCTGCCGTCGTTAAACGCCACCACGATGTCCTCGCCGGCGGCGATCACGTGGTGATTCGTGAGCACATAGCCATCGTCGCGCATCACCACCCCCGAGCCCAAGGCGCCGCGGATTTGCCGGTGGTAGCGCTCCAGCCGGGCGCAATAGTTGCGGAACGCCGGCAGATCGCACAACGCGCTGCGCGGGCGCTGCGAATAGAGGTTCACCACCGCCGGCGCCGCGCGCGCCACCGCATCCGCGTAGCTCATCGCGTTCGCGCCGCCGCCCGCCCCTCTTCCGGCGAACCACAGCGCCGCCAACCCCACCAGTGCGCCGCCGCTCGCCGGCAGCAGCACATAGCGAACCAAACGCGCGAGCACGGTGCGGCGGTGTAGGCGTGGTGCCGAATCGAGTTCCATGGGGACGGATTATCGCCCTTTCCTTTGCGAGTCGTCCGGCGGCTTCATGCTAGGCTTTGTGCTTGGTCGTGCCGGCGCGAAGCAGGGCGGCCGGCGGGGAGTGCCGAGGAAGGAGGCGGAGACGGGCGTTGCGACTGGCCGGTCGGGCGGCTTGCCGGCCGCGGTCCTGCCGCAGCGCGGTGGGCCTTGGGTGGTGGGTCGCGTCGACATGCGCTATCGGGATCTCATCCCCGGACGGCTCGGTGGCCGCGTGGTGGGTTCGCACATCCGCATCGATGGCGGCGCGGTGCCCGACGTGGTGCATTTCCACCGCGTGGACTTCCAGCTCATCTACTGCTATCGCGGCGCGGTGCGGGTGGTGTACGAGGATCAAGGCCCGCCGTTCGTGCTCGCGCCCGGCGATTGCGTGGTGCAACCGCCGACCATTCGCCATCGCGCGCTCGAAGCCGAACCCGCAACCGAAGTGATCGAGGTCGTCTCCCCGGCGGCGCATCGCACCTTGTTCGACGACGCCACCGCGCTGCCCACGGACGCGGTGCGGCCGCGGCGCGAATTCGGCGGGCAGTGTTTCCATCGCCACCAGCGGTGGGACGCGAAGTGGGGGCGCGGGCGGTTGCGCGGCCTGACCACCTGCGACACCGGCATCGGCGCGGCCACCGGCGGCGTCGGCAACGCCTGGGTCAGCCGCCGCGACCCCGCTGTTGGCCCATCGGCAACGCCAGTCCGCCACGACGCACAGGTGCTCTTCGCGTTCGTGTTGGAGGGACGCCTGACCGTGCAAGGTCGCGGTGGGCCGCCGGAGGCGTTGCGCGCCGGCGACGCCTTCGTCGTGCCGCCCGGGTTGGCGACAGCCTATGCGGCGTTCTCGGACGACTTGGAGTTGCTCGAAGTATCCCTGCCGGGCCAGTTCGCCACCTCGCCGGCGGCGGACGCCGGCACCGCGCCATGACGGACTTCGTGGCGACCCGCAAACGCTTCCACCTGCCGGAAGGCGTCACCTACTTGGACGGCAACTCGCTCGGCCCGCTTCCCCGTGCCGCCGTCGAGCGCGTCCGCAACCTCTTGCGGACGCAGTGGGGCGAACTGCTGATCCGCGGCTGGAACGACGCCGACTGGATGGACATGCCCGCCCGCCTCGGCGATCGGCTAGGCGGCCTGATCGGCGCGCCGCCGGGCTCCGTCGTGGTCGGCGACACCCTCTCCATCAAGGTGCATCAAGCCTTGCACGCGGCGCTGCAATTGCGCCGGGAACGCCGCGTGGTGCTCTCCGACACCGGCAACTTCCCGTCCGATCTCTATATCGCCCGCGCCCTGCTGCGCATCCTCGGCGTTGGCCACGAGTTGCGGCTGGTGGCGCCGGCCGAGGTTGCCGAGCACATCGACGAGCAAGTGGCGGCGCTGCTGCTCACGGAGGTGGACTACCGCACCGGCCGCCGCCACGACATGACGGCGCTCACCGCCCGCGCTCACGCGGCCGGGGCTGTCGCGATTTGGGATCTGGCCCACTCCGCCGGCGCGCTGCCGGTTGACGTCACCGCCGCGCAAGCGGATTTCGCGGTGGGTTGCACCTACAAGTACCTGAACGGCGGGCCGGGCGCGCCGGCGTTCATCTACGTCGCGCCGCGGCACATCAATGCCATCCAGCCCGGCCTGCCCGGGTGGCTGGGCCACGAGACGCCCTTCGGTTTCGAGTTGGACTACCGCCCCGCGCCCGGCAGCGCCCGAATGCGCATCGGCACGCCGCCGGTGGTGGCCTTGGCGGCGCTGGAAGCGGCCAGCGACGTGTGGGACGACGTGGACATCGCCGACGTGTGGGCGCGCGCCGTGGCGTTGTCGGAGCGTTTCATCGCGGCCGTCGAGCGCGACTGTCCGCAACTCGCCCTCGCCAGCCCCCGCCGACCGCGCGAGCGCGGCTCGCAAGTGTCCTTCCGCCACCCCCGCGCCGAGGCGGTGATAGGCGCGCTCGCCCGCCGCGGCGTCATCGCCGATTTCCGCGCCCCGGACATCCTCCGCTTCGGCATCACGCCGCTGTATTTGGATGAGGCGGATATGGACCGGGCCGCCGCGGCGCTGGCCGAGGTGCTGGTCGAGGATGGCACCGCCGGCCACTCGTCGCCGAGGATGTGACGCGCTTGGGCTTGCCACTGACGGCGAACGCCCCAGCGCGTCTTTGCTGCTTGCTCGGGCTGCGTCGGGAGAGTAGACTGTCGCGCATCAACGACGGAGCCACCTGATCGCAAGTGCGATCGTGTGGGCCGCGCCACCCTGGCACAGGAGTCTGACGATGCTTGGGGCAACACCAACTCAACAGCCGGCACGCCCACCGATTTCGGCCACGGCGTTTGTGGACTGGCGAGCGCAGATGCACAATGCCGGCTGCCTTAATGCGCCAGCCGTGGAGGGTGCTCGCCAAACCCTTGTCCGAACCGCCCGGCTGGTCGGCAGGGCTTTGGGGCCGGAGAAGCTGCGGTTTCGCGTGTCGTTGCGTCTCTACCATGGCTGGCACAAGGGCTGGCAACCCAGCGATGGCCTCGAAGCGGCGGCGAATGCTGTCGACACGACGAATTTCACTCTGCTTTCCGGTGCGCACGTGGCCTTCTCGCCCACCGTGCAATACGGCCACACGTTGCTTACCGCGTTGCCGGAGCGGCAGCATCCCCGCCCGCCGATCCACCTGCCGAACACGTTGCGCGATCGGCGCGATGCCCCGCAGCCAACGGAAAAGATGGTGGACACCGCCCTCGCGGCGGACCTGCTCGCGTGGGCACACCAGTCGCCCTCGGAGTGGGCGCTTGTGCTTGCCGAGGACGACGACGTTGTACCTCCCCTGTTCACCGCGGAAGCATGGATCAAACCACACGGGGGCCGGGCGCTTCTTCTACGGAAGCGACCTGCCAGCCAATACCTCAAACTTGACGGCCTTCTGAGGCAGTTGCCATGAACATCGCTTGCTCGAAAATCCTGGATGAAATGGCCGTGTTCGCGGACTTGGGAACCGAGCCAGCGCAAGGCGAGCAAACCGCTGAGGGTTTCGTTGTTCGGCTGTTTCGCAATGGCGATGAGCTGGCACTGGTGTTTACCGACGATGGCGGCGGCAAGGTGATCGAACGACGCCGGGGCGCAGACCCGCGAACCCACGCATCCTACCTCGCGCTCTTGGCGTCCGAACGCTTCGGCAACTTGCGCTCTTGGGCCTTGACCCAAGCAACGCTCTTGGGGGCGACAGCGATACAGCCGGCCATTCGTGTGGAAGGTGCCGTTGCTGGCGGCGACACCATGCTGGTGGCGAACGGCTTGGACGACTTCCTGCAATCCTCGGAGCGTGATGGAGAATCGGTCCAAGTGTTGCTGATCGACGGACCAGCCGGCATCGGCAAGACGAAGTTCATTGAATCGCTCGCTTTGGCGCGCGCCTCAAGTTATGGGCGCCGACGCCATCCGCTGGTTCTGCATGTGCAGAGTCGCGGGCGGGTGCTTTCGTACCTGCAGGATCTGATCGCCTTTAGCCTGCAGCGCTTGCGGCTTTCCGTCACTTTCGACCAGCTGCCCATACTGGCTCGCCACGGCTTGGTGACCTTGGCTATCGATGGCTTTGACGAACTGGGAGATCCGGATGGCTATGATCTCGCATGGAGCCAAGTCAATCAAACGATCGATGACATTCGCGGCACGGGCACGCTCATTCTGGCCGGCCGCGAGACGTTCATTGGCCTCGATCGTCTGAAAAAGACCTTGCGCGCGTTGCGGCCACATGATGTGGTGCATGGCCTGACCCTGCGTCCGCCTTCTCCAGAAGAAGCGCAACGCTGGCTTCTCAGGAAGGACTGGACGAAAGGGGACGTAGAGAAAATCAGCTATCTGCTGGAACCCGATTCCTATGCGCTGAGGCCGTTCTTTATCGCCAGGCTCGCCGAAGAGGAGATTACCGAGTCTATTCGCGACTCCGCCGGCACGAGTTTGCTCCCGATCTTGATCAATTTGATGGTGGAGCGGGAGAGTGAAAAGTTCGGCGAAGCGGTGGAACGTGTTCTCAATCCCAAAGAGCGTCTTCAGTATGCCGACTGCTTCTTGCGAGAAGTCGCACAGTACATGGCGGACGATCAGACGGACATCATTGACGAGATTCCACTCACATGGATGGTGGACATGGCCTTGCCGGAGACCGTGGACGATCCGGACATCATTAACCTGTTGAAGAACAGGGCCAGTGTAATGGCGTTTCTCGCTAAAGACGCGCAGCGCGGCTTTCGACGGTTCTCCCACTCGCAGCTATTCAACTACTTCCTAAGCGCTGCCGCCATTGCCTCCGTGAGCGGGGGAGAGATACCGAAGTATGTGCGACGCAACATCTTCAGCGCTGATTTTCTCGCCGTGTTCGTGGAAGTGTTCCGCCACATCGCCAATGAAGATCCCGGCCGCGCCATGATGTTCTTCAACCATGCCTTGGAGTGGGCGGAAAACTACCACTCGATTGATCGGGGCGCTCGCAATCTTGGCGCGTGGATCGTCGCCGCACTGCCAACGATAGGAGACATCACCGACGGCAGCGGGGTTCCGAGGGTTGGCCCGGTCGAAGCTGACGAGACGATACTGCGCGGCACGGCGTCGCCAACGACGCTTGGCCGCGTATCCGTCAGTCAAATCGACATCCGCGGAGCAGACCTGCGGGCGTTGACGTTCGAGGAATGTGCGCTGGCCACCGCGATCGTGGATGACAGCACCCGTGTGCCAAGCACGTTTCCAATGCCGAAGCGCCTTCGAGTGCAGTGTGCCGCGGACGGACTACCGGGCAAGGGCCTTTGGGAACCTCCCTTGATCGAACAATGGCTCGACTCGCATGGTCGTGCGCCTACGGAAGACGATGGAGGGCAGGTGCTCAATGAGCGGCACGAAGAGATGCTGCGTTTGCTTGGCCGCGCCTGCAGAAGCTCGTTCTGGATTCCAAAGAAGAAGGGGGAGACCAAGGTCGACAAGTTCGTCAATAACCCCCTGTGGCCGACAATCCTAGATCTGTTGCGCAAACATGGCCACATCCTAGAGAAACAGAAAGGCGCCAAGGGCACACAGTCCCAGTTCGTCCACATCAAGCAGCCGTTCCGCATACTGACCAACGACCCGACCCACGACGGTGTGAGGCAGTTCCACGACGAACTCGCTAGAGTCGCCAAGGAAGAAACGTAGACAGGTAGGAGCCGAATGTCGTCGATCTTCCCCATCGAGCACCGCTCCTCCGGCCCCGGGGCGCACCCGTGCGTCGCCACGCCCGCTGCCCGGCTTCAGGCTTGACCAAAGAGGAAAGGCGATGCTCGACCACTACACTTACCGGGTTACTTGGTCCGCCGAGGATCGAGAACACGTAGGCTTGTGCGCCGAGTTCCCCTCGCTGAGTTGCCTGGCCGCCTCCCGCGGCGAGGCGCTGACCGGCATTCGCGCTTTGGTGCGCGACGTCGTTGAAGAAACGGGGCTTGCGGAGCAACGCCGTGTACGCTGTCGCTAATAAGGGGAACGGGAGGTGAAACGGAACTACCTGCAAAGCTGTTTGCGTTTGCATCGCCCCGTCACGGAGCTTCGCTTCAAGAGAGCGCAGCCGCTGGACCAGATCGCGGACGACGTAAAAGAGGTGTTTTCCGGCTGGCTAACCTGCGAGGTCAATCAGACGATCTTGAATCGCAACTTGTGGAACCCGGACATGTTCGGGTTTTGGCCGCCGGTTGATGAGCTGAAGCGCGATCTGGGGCAAGGGTTGGATCTCCGTCAGCTCCCCGATGGGGAAGAGGTGGTAATCCGCAAGTTGCTCGAAGTGTACCGGCAGATCGAGCCTGTGTCGGTGGTGCTGCGGTTCGTGCAGCCGAAGGACTATGGCATCGTCAGCGCACCAGTGGAGAAGATGCTGGGCATCGGGCCGGATCGGCGGCAGAGCGACCGATACCTGCGCTACACGCACAGCCTCCGCGAGTTGCGCGACAGCCGGGGATTTGAAACCGCCGCGCAAGTGGACATGGCGCTCTGGGCGTTGCAAGTAGGGATACTGGACGGCGGCCCTTTGAGGCGCGATGCCAAACACGCGGAACAAGCGCGCGCAATGGAGGCCGCGTTCGACGACGACATTGGCTTGCGGCAACTACGGACGAGGAACCTGATCAAACCGCTGTTCGTCGAGTTCTCCGAGCTGCGACTGGCCGAGGCACTGCTTCCAACCGACTTCAAGATCGCTGGCAAGCTCGCCGGAATTGAGTTTGAATACTGGATACGACGTTGGCTAGGCACGGGTGCCTACCGGGACGATAAAGACAGTCTCTATGGCATAATTCGCGCGGGGTGTTATCGACAGAACAGATCGCTGTACGAAGAACTGGATTCCGCACGCAAGACCCGCAACGACGCGATCCACGACCCGGAAAGGCTGACGTCTCTCCGGGTCCAGAAACTGATCGAGGCGGCCAAGAAGGCCAGGGAGCGCTACCGCGCACAGAGGTTCTCCCGAAAGTAGCGCTCACATTGACACTCGAGTCGCTCTTCGAGGAGTCAGGCCTTCCCTGCCAGAGACGGTCAACGCAGCCCAGAGGTCAGCCGTCGCGTTCTCCACGCCATCTACTCTCCCTTGTAAACATCGCCGCGGGGTCCGAACCGCTCCAAGTAGATTTTTCGTTCGCGCTTGTCGGGCCAATAGATGATGCGGTAGTCGCCAAGGCGATAGCGCCATCTGCCCGCACCTCCCTCGAGCTGCTTAGCCGACTTTGTCGGGGTTATCGGATCACGGCAGATGTTCAAGGTCGCTTGGCCTATCCTCGTGAACTCACTCATGTGCCTGCGAACGTCCTTTTGGAAGCGGTTTGTATATGCAAACTCCCACGGGAAGTCTGCGATGGGGGCTGCACGGGTCGGCACCACTTCCAGCTGCTCGGGAACTTCAACTTCAGCGTCCTCCGAAGGCAATCCGACCACCGGTTGGCCCAACGAACGCAATGTCACAGTGCCAAGCCGATGCTCGAATGGCAGATCCGCGATCTCATCTTCCGTTAAGCCGAGCAACTCATCGGCCAAGCATTTGCCGAAGAAAGTGAGCGCATAGTCGCCGGCGGCCATCACGTCGAAGCAGTGCAACACGTCCGTCTTGGTCTCCGCGATCTTCTCCCAGTCGATCAACTGCCGATAGGCGTCGATTGCCGTCAAGTCGATGATGCGGGCGATCTGGAACCGTTGGATGTACTCGCACAGCACGTCCGTTAGCAAATTGCCTCTTCGCCAATGTTCGGCGACCTGTGGAGCGAGTGGGCAGCTATAGAGCTGAATGGGCTCCGTTGGCCGCAGCAAACCGTACAGACCGGAAAGGAACAACGTGTGGTGCTCGGACTCCATGATCCTTCGCTTGCCTGCCGTGCCCAGTGCTCGAAAGAAACGCCCCTCGTAGCGGTCAAGCGCCGGCATGTATGCGGCGGAATGTCGGCCGCCAAGGTCGCTGCCGCTGGAGAGTTCCCGGTTGAATTCCAGCTCGGAGACGGGCGTGCCTTGCCAATGAAAGTCCGGCGCGTTCTTGACGAGCTGGAAAATGCCGGCCCGCCGTTTGAGAAGCCGATCTCCCAAGGTTTCTGGCAGGGCGGAAGTGATTGCTTGGCTTTCGTCGTACTCGGCGCTACCGCCGGCCGCCTTGGTGAGCGAACAGTTCGTCAGGAACAGCACCATGCTTGATGGCCGGTATGGCACGGCCGCGCTACCGAGGGGTTCAAGACCTTCCTGACGTTGCCGGTAGTAGGCCACCAGCCGTTGCGGATCATGGCCGACGGACGCCGAAATCCGGTGGCGGACCTCGCGCACGGCTTCAATGACGGGATCGTTCCTCATTGCGATGCAACCCCTCCAAGAAGCTCCAAGGGCGTGGCCAACGTCGGCACGAACAAGCCAAGCATACCGTTCACTCGGCGGATGTGAGCGAATTTGTTGGCGTTGGCGAGATGCCGGCAGTTCCATGTGAGGAGAAAGTCGCACTTATGCACCGATGCAATGGCCAAGTGCAAGGCGTCTCCCACCGGGTCCGCGGGCATAACGTAATGCGAGATGTAGACGCCAACCGTATCGCCGACGGCAGGGGAGACTTCGAGCAAGGGAAGGCCTTGGATGAGCGCAAGCGCATCGTTCCGGTTCGGGAAATCGCCACGCTCCAGTTCATCTGCCACGGCGTCGCTCGTCAGCAATTCATAGCTCGAACGATGGTTGTCCCACCAGTCGCAGGTCCACTGGCGGCGTGCGACCATTTCCGGCTCCGGGCGGCTCTCGAAGTAGAAGCTCGGAATGGTGGTCTCGATGTACACGCTCGGCTTCATAGCGGCAGCCAACCGCCAAGGTACCGGGCGGTCATTGGCGCAGGGCGTTCCACGGCGCGGCCCTCGCTGGCACCGTCTCGGTCACGGTGTCTTTCGGTGCCACCAAAGCGGCCATCTCGCCCATTCGTGCCCTCTCCATCTGCGGCTGGCGGCCGATGCACACGCCGCCCCATCACGGGATGCTGGCCTCCTAGGCCAGCCAGCCCGCATCATACTACGGCAGCGGCGCTTGGAACGGGAGTGTGCCAGGCCGAGCTCGCCCAACGCGCTCGCGCCACCGGGCGGTGGCCAAGTCGAATAGCGGCCGCGCCAAGCGTCGCGCCTGCGCCCCGGCTTGTTCGACGGTACGCTCCACGCCCGGCCGCCACGACCGAGGCGACACCGTGCGCGTCAACGTGAAAAAGAACGCCCGCGCCGCGGCGACCAGCAGTTGGCGAAGTTCCAGCGCCGCCGTGTCCACCTCCCACAACCCGGCCCGCGTGGCCGCCCGTCGTCCACGCGCCAATTCCTTGATGCCCGGCACATCCCGCACGTCGTGCTCCAGCGTCCACCGTGGCGGCGAGAACAGATTGGTAAGACTCGCAAGATTATGATTTTACAATACTTATTCTACAAGATGGTAAACGTGGGCTAGGTCCGGATCGGTCTTGGCGGCTTGGCTCGTGTTCACGAACTCGAGTGGCCCGGAAACTCCACCGGCACAACCCGTCTGATCACAACCGTGCCTGCCAGCTTGTCGTGCCAGCCCTGCTTCCTGCTGTCGAATGCCACCCAAAGGACGCCGATTCCAAGCACCAGAAACGAGGGGATGTACGCGAGGTATCTGCCGATACACTGTGCCGTAGTTGGATTCGCGCCGGTACGCGCATCTACCACTCTCGCGGAAACAGCCATCTTCCCTGGCGTAGCTTGGCGATGTACCCAGAACAGGATGACGATAACGGCCGGCAGTACGATGGAAACGACAAAGTCCGCCAAGCCTCGCAAGATTGGCGCATCTGGATCGAAGGCATCGGCGTAGTAGTCGACTCCATAAATTGAGATCAGAACTGGTGCCGTGACAACCGTCAGCAAGAGACTGTCGATGACGGCCGCCACAGTTCTGATCCAGAAACCAGCGTATTTAAGATCATCCATGCCTGTTTCGCCGACCCGAAGTTGGCGCTAGAGCGTAACACATTTCGTTTCCGCCGTACGCCACCCCTAACTAGCCAGCCCGACGCACTTTGATAGGCGCGTCACCAACCGCGGCCTCCACACGGCGTCGAACCGCGTTATAACCGAAGGGGTGACCCCGTAGCGCACGTCGATACGAGCAGTCGCGGATCAAGCCGTACCACAAGGAAGGGCGGGCGTTGCAGCACCAAGACGGTAGTCAACGACGCCTCCCACTTCGGCTTTGGCAGGCTGCTGTGCAACATGGAGCAGCTCGAAAAAGACCGGCTTCGCGGCCAACCGGGCGTTTGACGCGGCCGTTAGTCGGCGCCGCCGGCGCAGGCTGCAGCGGCGTAGCGCTCGAACAGGGCGTGTTCGGTCTCGGCGTCTAACGCCGTGTTGGGTTCGTCCAGCACCATCGCCTCCACCGCGAATGCAGGTGCCGTCGGCGACCGTTCCGGAAGCCGTCTCGAACGACCGCCGCAGCGCCTTGCCGTCCGCCGCCACCACGTCGCCGAGCTCGTCCGCCCAGTCCTTCGCCAAGCGCAGCGGCGCCCTCTGCAGACCCGCCGGATCCAGCTTCCGGAACAAAGAGAAGTTCCCGCATCAGAACGACCACGTCCGAACTCGCCGAAGAAGATGTGCGGCAAGTGCTGACCGGGCGTCATGCTCAATTCGTCACCTTCATGCAGTGTTGGCAATCTTTGCGTGCCACGACGTCCATTTCCTGCTGCTCCTTCCGAGCAGTTGCCAAGTCGTCGTACGGGCCATGCCACTCGCCATGAGCTCGGTTGTAGCAGCCGTTGCTCCGGCCGCGACCGTTGTTGCAGTGTCGGCAGCTCGCACGGTGAATCACGGCTTTGTGCTTACCGGCCTGCCAATTCTTGTATATGTGGTAGGTCATCTAAGGCTCCGCGTGGCAGTCGGCGCTTTGGCGCAGGACAACGTCGCCATCTGCGGGCTTGCAGGAGGGGTACGCTGCGCGTTGGCAACTGCAACAATAACACGGCGGAGAGGGCCGCGGCGCACATCGTGGGACGAAAGTAGCCGAACTCGTCGAAGCACGGCATCGCACGCTCAGCGACACGGGCTATCTGCGCGACGATGGCCAGCCTGCTGTCGCGACCGTCACAGTCGCCAATGGCGGCCCCTCTCGTCGCGGCTCCTTCCAACCCGACGTGTTCTGGCGACAGAGCATCCCGGTGCGGTGACCGCTAGCGGGGTCGATGCTGTTCCATCGGAGGGTAGGCAAACCCCGGTCGTGCCATCGTCTCTCGCCGTCCGCGCCGTCCATGTCAAAGAGCAAGCAAGACCACACCCGGGGGGTTGAAGCAGACGTGCGGCCGCTTCAACGCGGTACGCATGGTGCGAATCTCCACGCCGCGCGCGAAGTCGCCATCCGGCTTGGTGCAATGCGTCGTGCGGGGCAACTCGAACCCCGCCAGCACGGGATGCTGCGCGGGTCCTGGATCATCTGGGGTGTCGTTTATCTCTTTGCCTACTGGCTTGTTACCGGTACGCTCCCAGGCTGCTTCAGATGCTACCTGACGCGCGTTCGGCCGAACCCCAACGATGCCACCCGAACGCGAAAAGCCCGCCAGGAAGCCCATTGGACGGCTTCACTGGCGGGCTAGTTAGCCGGCAAGCGCCGGCTATTCCATGATAGTTAGTTCGTATTCGTTGGGATTTGGGCATTCGTCGCCACAATAGCGGACTCCTATGCTTAACCTTGCGAGGTGTTCTTCAGCTAAATCGCGGCAGGGAAAACCCGACGCTTCGTTAAAGTCCTCGTACCGGTACGCCACATTGCTACCGTAACCGTACCGCAAAGCCTGAAACGGATCGTATCTCACATCACCAGTCAAACTACCATCAAGGAAAATGGCCATTGCTGCACCATCGTCACATCCAAAAAAACCACCCCAAGGTCTAGAAGGATCCTGTCTGCACCAGTTCTCATGGTGATCTACCAAACACCGCGTCAACTCATTGTCATCTTGCGTTGATACATAACTTAGAGTACGGCGCAGCCGGTCTTTAAAGCATTCCGAATACGCGGCAGTTTCTCGCCGATAGTCGTCGCATTTCAACTCAGCAATCTCCGCAACGCTTGTGTCGTGGCGTTCAAGAATGTAGTGCAGGAGGCTTCGCCCGCCATTCCCCGTTCCTGTCGTCCCCGTCGTCCGCACGACCGGCCGTAGCGCATCCGCCGAAGTCGTCAAGCCCACTAGCTCGCCTTCCCTTCCTGCCGGTCTGTATCCGGTAAGCCACCGCGCGGAAGCCTTGCCGTCCACAGTGATAACGCAATCGCGTTGATTGGCCACCGGCGACGTCGCGCCGATTGCCCGCCGGCCGTTGTGGTTTGCCAAGTCGCCCCAGAGTTCCCCCGAATCGTCGGAGCATTCGTAGGTAGCGGCGCAGAACCTGCCGCTACCGAGTTCTTCAAGGCACTCGATCTGCCCGATGGTCGGGAACACGCCCGTACCTTGCGGAACCTCGATCGTCGTGGTTTCCGCGAAACCGAAACTCGGAACCACGAGCAGGACGAATCCCGCGACCACCGCGAGCAACCGATTGCGAAAGACCATGATCAACCCTCCGGAATGTGGAAGGGCTAACGTAGCACCCCCTATCGCCAGTATCAACTCGCCACGCCACGAACTCCGCCATTGCCGCATCAGGTCGCGCCGCTTGGCGAAAAGGTCGCTACGCGCATAGGCCACCTCCGCCTTGTTCTTGACCGCGTGGGCCAGTGCCGTGTCCATGACCGTGTGCGGAGCATCGGTTTGCTCCGCCGCCCAATCGCGGAAAGCGCTGCGAAAACCGTGCGCGGGGCTGTCGATGCCTATGTCGCCCAAGAGCTTGCCGGGCGTCGCGTCAGGCAGCGTCCTGCGTGTTAGCGACCGGAACAGCAGGGGCGAATCCGCACGTAGCGGTTTGCCCGCCTGCCTCGTGGCAGGGTCTTCCGCGGCGGGGGTGGCATCGACGACGGTCGGCACCATTGGTATTCGACGACTGATCCCGGGTGCGCCTTGCGAAGGCCGATGGCCACCGGGCTGGGGTTTGCCTCCTCCCCACAGCACACGCCTCGTCCAGCCGGTACGGGCGCAACGCTGGCTGTAGAGGTGCGAGCGCGAACAGCTCCGCCAGCCGTGCGAAGCGCTGGTTGCCGTGGACGTCGTGCTCGGCGCAGGATGTCGCAAGTTGCTAGGACCCGACATCCCGCCGTGCGTCCCGTCCACGTCGGCCCGCAGCCAGATGTCCGCCGGCACGTCCAACGTCTCGAACGCGCCGCGAGGAACCCGCACACCTTGCCGGTACACCGCGAGCACTCCCGCTCGGCGTGGCCAGCGTTGGATTCACCCCGCCGCGCATGCTCATATACGATCGGACAGTTCTGGCGCTCGCTTTCGGCGAGTACTTGTGGCACACTGTGCGCCGATTGTTGCTAGCAGAAGCGCCGAGCGCGAAGGAGAGTAGAGGACATGGGGCGATTAATCGAAGAGATCCGCGCCGCCGTTGAAGCGGGACGGTTGAAGGAGCCGTTTTCGCCGGCTGACGTAATCCCAGCGGGAGTCGAGTGTGCAGCCAGTACGCCGGGTACGTTTCTCCCAAAGCACCGCGTGGGCAATCCCGGCGGCAACACGGAACTCTTCATCCAGGTCGCGCCCGGTCGGTACAGATTGGCGTAGTCACGAAAATGTGCCGCTGCTAGGGCTGCGGTACTGGCTAGCCGCTCGTGGAATCAAGACGATGCGCGGTTGTACGCCGCCGCTTGGATGCCATACAGCTCCGCGTACTGCCCCTTCGCCGCCATCAGCTCCTCGTGCGTCCCCGTTTCCACCAACCGGGCGCCGTCCATCACCACGATGAGGTCGGCCATGCGGACGGTGCTGAAACGGTGGGATACCAGCAGGGTGATGCGGCCGTTGGTTGGCGTCTCGCCGGTGTGCGCGGCGGCGGCGTAGCGCTCGAACAGGGCGTGTTCGGTTTCGGCGTCCAAGGCGGCGGTGGGTTCGTCCAGCACCAGCAGGAGCGGGCCGTCGCGCATGAAGCCGCGCGCCAAAGCGAGTTTCTGCCACTGGCCGAAGCTCAGTTCCACGCCGCTGGGCCAGGTGGGGCCTAGCTGCGTTTCGACGCCGTTTGGCAGGGAAGCCACCACGTCTCCGGCGCCGGCCCTTGCCACCGCCGTTTCCACCGCTGGGCGATCGTCGAGGCGCGGCGCGTCGCCGATGCCCACGGTGTGGGCGGCGTGGAACTCGAAGCGGAAGAAATCCTGGAACGCGCCGGCGAGGCGTCCGCGCCAATCCGCCGCCGGCATGCGCGACAAGTCCTCACTGTCCACCATAATCCGCCCTGCCGTCGGTTCGTACATCTTCGCTAGCAGCTTCACCAGCGTGGTCTTGCCGGCGCCGTTTTCGCCCACCAGAGCCACCACCGCGCCGGCCGGCAGGTGCAGGTTGACGTCCTGCAGCACCAAGGCGTCCGTGCCCGGGTAGGCGAACGAAACGCCCTCTAGATCCACGCCTTGGCCGATGGCCGGCGGCGCCGGCCGGTCCGCCTGTTCCGCCTTCGCGGCGGCGTAGTCCTCCAGCCAGGCCATGCGTTTGGAGCCGTCCATCCAGATGCCGCGCAGGAAGCCGATCTCGCCCACCGTGGCGTTGATGTAGGCGGAGAGGCGCGAACCCGCCACCAGCACCAGCACCACCTCGCCCGGGGAGGCGTCGAGGCCGAACGCCACGAACACCACGGCGCCGACGTAGCCGGCGCCGAACACGGCCCAGCCGGCGGTGTGCCACGCCGCGCTCGCCCAACGCGCCCGCGCCACCGGGCGGTACCAGCGTTCCCACGCGGCGCGGCGTTCGCGGAGCAAGCGCTCGGCGATGCCGGCCACGCGCACTTCCTTGCACGGCGGGGCGGTGGTGGCCAAGTCGAACAGGTGCCGCGCCAAGCGTTGCGCCTGCGCTCCGGCCTGCTCCACGGCGCGTTCCACGCCCGGGCGCCAGGACGAGGTGGCCACCGTGGGGAGCGCGAACGCGAGCAACAGCGCCAGCGCCGGATGCACGGCGACGAGCAGGCCATCGGTGATCTGTTGCAGCCACAGCGCCACTAGCGCGTTCCGCAAGCGCCGCCGCAAGCGACAGCGCCACCTACTGCCACCGCCCCCGCCGTAGACTTGTGGTGTCGGAGCCACGCTGTGCTACGCTTCAGCCCACCTTGGAACCTAGAGCAGGCGAAGTGCCGATCAGCAAGCTCACTTGGGACAAGCTGCTTACGCCGCAGCGACGAAAGACCATGCGCGATGGCCCGGAATCCATCGGCACAGCCGTGGGCAGGGAGCAAGTCGAGCGAGACTACGACCGGGTGCTTTTCGCCGCGCCAACGCGCCGCTTGGCGGATAAGACCCAAGTTTTTCCGCAAGACCCCAACGATTCCGTGCGAACGCGCCTCACCCACTCCCACGAAGTGAGCAACCTGGCGCGCAGCATTGGCGTCCGGCTAGCTTACGATCATCGGCAGGAGGTGTTCGGCGACTACGCGGACAAGGAGAGGGTCGAAAGAACCGTGCCCGCGGTATTGGCGGCGGCAGGCCTTGCGCACGACCTCGGCAATCCGCCTTTCGGCCACCAAGGCGAGGAGTCGATGAGGCAGTGGTGCAGGCGCCACGCGAAGGATGCCGATAGCGCCGCGGACTTTCACGGCTTTGACGGCAACTGTCAGACGTTCCGCCTCCTCACGCGGCTGCAAATACTGAACGACAGCTTCGGCCTAAACCTCACCTGCGCGACGCTCGCAACATTGATGAAGTACCCCGTATTCTCAAAGTGTCTCAAAGGCTTCAAGAAATTCGGGCTGTTCGAGACCGAACGCGAAGCCGCCGAAGACGTTTGGCAGGCCACCGGCCTCGCCGAAGGAGTGCGCCATCCCTTGGCGTACGTCATGGAGGCCTGCGACGACATTGCCTACTCGGTGATCGACGCGCAGGACACCGTCAGGAAACGCTTTGCGTCGTTCAACGACCTCATTGACGTGCTAGGTGACTCCGATGACAAGCTCACTAGAGATGTCGTGGCTGCGGCACGGACGAAAAATGAGGAGTTTCGGAAGGAGCGGCTGTCGCCGAGCGAGCTTGATGAGCTCTCCATGCAGATGTTCAGCGTCAAGGCGATAGCGGAAATGGTGAAGGCGGCCACGCTCACCTTCGTGTCTAATGTGAACGGAATTATGGCGGCCACTATCGACCGGCAGTTCGAGATCGTCAAGCAGTCAGAAGCGGCTGATCTCTGCCGGCGATTGAAGGAGTTTGACCGAGTCAATGGATTTGACCATCCGGACGTATTGCGGCTGGAACTGTACGGCCACAACCACATTACGCAGGTCATGGATTGGATCTGGCGCAGCTTGAACAACCCAGAAGGGCGATTCGAGAACTACGTCCGAAGCAGAATATCGGAGAACTATCGACGTGTCTATGAGGATACGAAGAAATCGGAGTCGGACAGGCTTCACCTGCTATGCGATGCAGTTTCGGGAATGACGGATAGCTATCTGGTCTCCATCCACGACGAGCTGAGCGAGGTTTGGCATGGTGGCAGTTGCGGCCAACGCTAAGGTGCTGTCGCGCCGCGTTCGGTACTTTGTCAAGAAGGAACGCGCAGAGGACGCGAGACTTGCGCGGCTGTTGGATGAGATCGAGACCCCGGCTTATTTGTTTGGCGGCGTGGTACGGGACTTGGCGCTGTACGGCAAGAGCAAGCTCGCGGACAGGGATGCCGACATTGACATCGTTTGCGCCGCAAGAGGATGCGCCGCAGGG
Organism: Candidatus Azotimanducaceae bacterium; assembly: GCA_965243095.1. GTDB lineage: Bacteria > Pseudomonadota > Gammaproteobacteria > Pseudomonadales > Azotimanducaceae > VXYL01. The sequence goes on along the minus strand of OZ251530.1, from coordinate 4,342,511 downwards.
CCTTTCTTCTCGCGGCTGGAGCGCGAGCACGGGGTGTCGCGGAATAGGTTTGGCGGATTCAGGTTGATCACCCAACATTGGAAGGTGGACTTGTGGGCAGCGGAAGACACCTGGGCGTTCAGAGAGGGCAAGTTTGGCTACAACTCTGTCGAGTCGTTGCTGGAGACGACGATTACGAACTGGGAGGCCGTGCTATTCCGACTCGACGGAGGTTCGTTGGTGTACAAGGATGGCTACTTTACGGACATTCAAGAAGGATTTCTGGATGTCGTTCTTAGCGAAAACCCGAACTTGCTGGGCATGTATGTGAGGATCATGCGTGCCTGCATCGACTGGCCGGTTCGGTATTTGTCGGAGAAAACGAGAGGCGTCGTTCGCGACGCGATAGAGGGGTACTCGCTTGAGGAGTTGATGTCCTATGAGCGGAAACACTATCGATTTCGGTACATTCGTGGAAGCGAGTATGAAAGGGTGAAAAGGGCCGTGCTTTCGGACGGAACGGGGGCGGTGTGCATTGTAGGTGCGGAAGGTGCGCCCGAGCTCTTTCCGTAATCGTTCGGGACGCCCTCGCGTTCCCGCTACCGCGCCCGGTCGTACGCCGCCGCTTGGATGCCGTACAGCTCCGCGTACTGCCCCTTCGCCGCCATCAGCTCCTCGTGCGTCCCCGTTTCCACCACGCGGGCGCCGTCCATCACTACTATGAGGTCGGCCATGCGGACGGTGCTGAAACGGTGGGATACCAGCAGGGTGATGCGGCCGTTCGTCGGTGTCTCGCCGGCGCGTGCGGCGGCGGCGTAGCGCTCGAACAGGGCGTGTTCGGTTTCGGCGTCCAACGCGGCGGTGGGTTCGTCCAGCACCAGCAGGAGCGGGCCGTCGCGCATGAAGCCGCGCGCCAAGGCGAGTTTCTGCCACTGGCCGAAGCTCAGTTCCACGCCGCTGGGCCAGGTGGGGCCTAGCTGCGTTTCGACGCCGTTTGGCAGGGACGCCACCACATCGCCGGCGCCCGCCCTCGCCACCGCCGTTTCCACCGCCGGACGATCGTCGAGGCGGGGCGGGTCGCCGATGCCGACGGTGTGGGCGGCGTGGAACTCGAAGCGGAAGAAATCCTGAAACGCGCCGGCGAGGCGTCCGCGCCAATCCGCTGCTGGCATGCGCGACAAATCCTCACTGTCCACCATAATCCGCCCGGCCGTCGGTTCGTACATCTTCGCTAGCAGCTTCACCAGCGTAGTCTTGCCGGCGCCGTTTTCCCCCACCAGCGCCACCACCGTGCCGGCCGGCAGGTGCAGGTTGACGTCCTGCAGCACCAAGGCGTCCGTGCCGGGGTAGGCGAACGAAACCCCCTCTAGATCCACGCCTTGGCGGATGGCCGATGGCGCCGGCCGGTCGGCCTGTTCCGCCTTCGCGGCGGCGTAGTCCTCCAGCCAGGCCATGCGTTTGGAGCCGTCCATCCAGATGCCGCGCAGGAAGCCGATCTCGCCCACCGTGGCGTTGATGTAGGCGGAGAGGCGCGAACCCGCCACCAGCACCAGCACCACCTCGCCCGGGGAGGCGTCGAGGCCGAACGCCACGAACACCACCGCGCCGACGTAGCCCGCGCCGAACACGGCCCAGCCGGCGGTGTGCCACGCCGCGCTTGCCCAACGCGCCCGCGCCACCGGGCGGTACCAGCGTTCCCACGCGGCGCGGCGTTCGCGGAGCAAGCGCTCGGCGATGCCGGCCACGCGCACTTCCTTGCCCGGCGGGGCGGTGGTGGCCAGGTCGAACAGGTGCCGGGCCAGACGTTGCGCCTGCGCGCCGGCCTGCTCCACGGCGCGCTCCACGCCCGGGCGCCACGACGAGGTGCGAACGCCAACAACAGCGCCAGCGCCGGATGCACGGCGACGAGCGGGCCGACCATCACACAAGCGCAGAATCCACGAAACCGCTTCACCGCCCGCCACATGGAGGGCAGTGCCGCCGGCAGGGCGTCCAGATCGCGCTCAGGCATCGGCCGCGGTTCCTTCTTCTTCCGCGAAGCGTTGCGGCTGCAGATCGAACACCCGCCCAGGCTCAAGGAGCCAGCACCGCTGCTACAGCACAGATGCCGGTTGACACGGCCTGAAATACGGCATAGGGTTGATGCCACTACTGACACTGCCGGAGGGCCGATGAAGAACATTGAGAGCGACATCAACGCCTTGAAGCGCAATCCCAACGGCATCCGGTTTGCTGAACTGTCGAAGATCTTGGACAGGTGGTTCGGCAGACCGCGCCGGACGGAGGAAGCCACCGCGTCTACAGGACACCTTGGCGAGGAGACCCGCGGTTGAACATCCAAGACGCCAACGGGATGGCCAAGGCGTACCAAGTTCGGCAGGCGATCCAAGCTCTAGAGCGGCTTGGCGAACAAAGGCATCCAGACACAGGGAGGAGCAATGAATCGCTACCCCCATAGCCTCGACCAAAGAGGAGGAAGGCAATGCTCGACCACTACACTTACCGCGTCACTTGGTCCGCAGCGGATCAAGAGCATGTGGGCCTGTGCGCCGAGTTCCCCTCGCTGAGCTTTCTGGCCGCCTCCCACGCCGAGGCGCTGGCCGGCATTCGCGCTTTGGTGCGCGATGTCCTTGAAGACATGGGGACTAGCGGCGAGCAGGCGCCGGCCCCGTTCGCCGACCGCAAGTACAGCGGCAGGTTTGTGGTGCGGGTGCCGCCGGAGATGCACCGCTCGCTCGCGATAGCGGCTGCCGAGGAAGGCGTTAGCTTGAACCGGCTCGTGAACGCCCGGCTGGGCTGACGGTATTGGCCACGACTGTTCGGAGCGTACGCTGTCGCCAAAATGGGGACCAGCTTGAAGGTTTGCTCGCCGGTTTGGCGCGTGCCGAGCAGGTCGCCCGGGCCGCGCAGCTCCAAGTCCCTTTCCGCTATGACGAAGCCGTCGTTGGTTTCGCGCAGCACGCGCAGGCGTTCGCGGGCGACGTGCGAGAGGGGCGGCTCGTAGAGCAGCACGCAGATGCTCGCGCCGCGGCCGCGGCCCACGCGGCCGCGCAATTGATGCAGTTGGGCTAGGCCGAGGCGTTCGGCGTTGTCGATGACCATGAGCGTGGCGTTGGGCACGTCCACGCCCACCTCGATCACCGTGGTGGCCACCAGCACGTCCACTTCGCCGGCCTTGAACGCCGCCATCACCGCGGTTTCTTGGTGGGCGGCAGGCGGCCGTGCGCCAGCGCCACATGCCTTGCCGGCAGCGCATTGGAGAATTGGAAGGCGGCTTCGGCGGCGTGGCGGGGATTCTCCTCGTCGTCCTCGATCAACGTGCAGATCCAGTAGGCTTGGCCGCCGGCGGCGCACGTTTGTTCCACTTGGCGCACCATGTCGTCGCGCCACGCCGTGCTGGCGAGGCGTGCGCGCACCGGCTTGTGGCCGGGGGGAAGCTCGTCGATGGTGGAGACGTCCATGTCCGCGTACAACGCCATCGTCAGCGTGCGCGGGATGGGGTGGCGGTCATCACCAGTTGATGCGGCAGCTGCTCGCCGGGGTTGCGCTCGCGCAGCAGCAGGCGTTGGTGAACGCCGAAGCGGTGCTGCTCGTCGACGATGGCGAGGGCCATGTCGCGGAACGCCACGCCGGCTTGGAACAGCGCGTGGGTTCCCACCACCACCAAATCGCGGCCTTCCCGGGCCGCCTCTAGGCGAGCGCGACGCTCCGGGGCGCTTTGCCGGCCGGTGAGCAGGCCCACGCCGATGCCGAGCGCGAAAGCCAGGCGCTCAGCGTCTCGAAGTGCTGCTCGGCGAGGATCTCCGTGGGCACCATGAGGGCGGTTTGCCGGTCGTGCTCGGCGACGCGCACGGCGGCGAACGCTGCCACCACCGTTTTGCCGGCCCCAACGTCGCCTTGCAGGAGGCGCATCATCGGCTTGCCGGCGCTTAGATCGTCCAACACCTCGGCGGTCACCCGGCGGCGGCATGCACTCTAAAGCACTTGCACCTACTCAACCACCTTTCTTTTGGTGAAGGAAGAAAATCGTTTTTTCGTTTCCACCCAATTGGCCTAGTTCTCGTAGGTTATCATACGTTTCTTGATCCATGAGCCGAAAGTCTGGCATCAATTGCGCTATCCCTCGAAAGTTCCGTTCAGCATCCGCCTTGAACGCTTCTAGATTCTTCAATCTCGTTTCGATTTCGTCTATACCCAAGGATCTCTTCAAGAAAGCAATCATTGCCCAACCACCTTGTCGCCGATGTTGCCCACGTTGTGCTTGACCCATATGGCCTTACCCCCTTGGTACACTTGGTCAACTTCCTTCGCGCCCATGTGTATCGCCTCTACAATCCCATGCGTCGCAAGTAGCGTCATCATCAACTTCAGCGTATCGTACCGCTCGTCAACAACAATATACTGGATCATCTCTGACCTGTTGTCCAATGCATCATACTGATCTTTGTGGCCGATCCACACGCCTTGGTATTGCATGCTGTCGCCAGAGCTCGTGGCACTCATCTTAGTCGCCTCCATTGCCTCCTCTTGCACATCGTTACCTTCCGCCATTGCCTTGCGACGACGATCGACCTCGGCGACAAACCGGCATCGCCGAACCGCATGCGCAACCTACCTCACCAAACTTCGGTAAGTCAAGTGCCTTTTTCCGACGGCCCGACCGCCATCCGCGTCATCCACTTCGCGGCATCAAGGTCTCGGGCGTTGTTACGGCCGACGAAGTCGGCGACGTACCAGTGGAGGTGCTTGAACGACATCCTGTGGAGACCCTATGTGTCCGCGCTTGAGCATCGCCAATCCGCTGACGGCCCTGTGGCTGTTCGGCAGCCAGTATACACGCCACGCGGGGGGGGGCGGCGGCGGCGGCGACGAAGTCCTCGCTCGTCTCGCGTAAGACGCGCAGGTGTGCGGGCAACAGCCAAGAGCGGGGCTGACGATTCCGGCGTGGGACTTCCTCATGCACAGTCACGGCTGGCGAGAATAGCACCCAAGCCGCTGCGCACGGGACATGCCGCGTCCGCCCTCGCCTGTGGCCGTTCACGCGGACCGTTGTGCTGCTGGAGCAGAGTCGCATCCTAGGGCTTGCCGGCGCGGCGCAGCCGATCATCAGCCCCATTCGGCGGTACTCCGGGTAGCGCATCCAGCCCCGGTTGTTCTCGAAGTAGCCGATCGCCTCGTCGGCGGTCTTGTCGCCGGCGTGCCGGCGCAGCGCCTCGTCCAGCAGGTGCGTCCCGCCCTTCGCGCACTTGCACGTCCAGTAGCCCCGGCGCAGCTCCAGCCGGCCCAGCAGCGACAGCGGCGAAACCGACCGCGTCCCCCGGCGGCGCTTCGCCGAACCGCACTCCCCGCACGGCGGCGCATCCAACTCTCGTCCAGCGACGACAGCACATCCGACGCGCGGCCGCCGCCCCCGCCAACAACGCCGTGCGCAGGTCCAACTCGAACTCCCGGAAGCCCGACCCGCCCAGCAGGATGTTAAAACGGTGACGGCCGCGGCTAGCCGCTTGCGGAATCAGGACGATGCGCGGTTGTACGCCGCAGCTTGAATGCCATACAGCTCCGCGTACTGCCCCTTCGCCGCCATCAGTGCCTCGTGCGTCCCCGTTTCCACCACGCGGGCGCCGTCCATCACCACGATGAGGTCGGCCATGCGGACGGTGCTGAAACGGTGGGATACCAGCAGGGTGATGCGGCCGTTGGTTGGCGTCTCGCCGGCGCGGGCCGCGGCGGCGTAGCGCTCGAACAGGGCGTGTTCGGTTTCGGCGTCCAGTGCGGCGGTGGGTTCGTCCAGCACGAGCAGCAGCGGGCCGTCGCGCATGAAGCCGCGGGCCAACGCGAGCTTCTGCCACTGGCCGAAGCTCAGCTCCACGCCGCTGGGCCAGGTGGGGCCTAGCTGCGTTTCGACGCCGTTTGGCAGGGAAGCCACCACGTCTCCGGCGCCGGCCCTTGCCACCGCCGTTTCCACCGCCGGGCGATCGTCGAGGCGCGGCGCGTCGCCGATGCCCACGGTGTGGGCGGCGTGGAACTCGAAGCGGAAAAAATCCTGAAAGGCGCCGGCGAGGCGTTCGCGCCACTCCGCCGCTGGCATCCGTGCCAAATCCTCGCCATCCACCACAATCCGCCCAGCCGTCGGTTCGTACATCTTTGCGAGCAGCTTCACCAGCGTGGTCTTGCCGGCGCCGTTTTCGCCCACCAGCGCCACCACCGCGCCGGGCGGCAGGTGCAGGTTGACGTCCTGCAGCACCAGCGCCTCCGTGCCGGGGTAGGCGAACGTAACCCCCTCTAGCTCCACGCCTTGGCGGATGGCCGACGGCGCCGGCCTGTCGGCTTGTTCCGCCTTCGCGGCGGCGTAGTCCTCCAGCCAGGCCATGCGTTTGGAGCCGTCCATCCAGATGCCGCGCAGGAAGCCGATTTCGCCCACCGTGGCGTTGATGTAGGCGGAGAGGCGCGAACCCGCCACCAGCACCAACACCACCTCGCCCGGGGAGGCGTCGAGGCCGAACGCCACGAACACCACCGCGCCGACGTAGCCCGCGCCGAACACGGCCCAGCCGGCGGTGTGCCACGCGGCGCTCGCCCAACGCGCCCGCGCCACCGGGCGGTGCCAGCGCTCCCACGCGGCGCGGCGCTCGCGGAGCAGGCGCTCGGCGATGCCGGCCACGCGCACTTCCTTGCCCGGCGGGGCGGTGGTGGCCAAGTCGAACAGGTGCCGCGCCAGGCGTTGCGCCTGTGCGCCGGCCTGTTCCACGGCGCGCTCCACGCCCGGGCGCCAAGACGAGGTGGCCACCGTGGGCAGGGCGAACGCGAGCAGCAGCGCCAGCGCCGGATGCACGGAGACGAGCAGGCCGACCATCACCGCCAAGCGCAGAATCCAGCCGCAGGTGCCGAACAGCGACATGTACATGTGATCCAGCGTGAACACTTGATCGCGCAGGATGGAGAGGCGATCCAGATAGTCCGGCCGTTCGTGGTGCTCCACGGTGGAGACGCTGGCCTGCAGTTCCGCCACGTGGCACTCCAGCGCGATGGCCACGCGGTCGCGGAAGCGCCGCTGGGTGCGGTCGCTCACCACGCGCAGCACCCACGTCAGCATGGCCGAGAGCGCGAGGCCGGTGGCGGCCATGTAGATGAGGCGCGTTTGGCCGCCGAGCAGGCCGTCGGTGAGCTGTTGCAGCCACAGCGCCACTAGCGCGTCGGGCAGCGCGGCGGCGAGCGAGAGGGCGAAAGCGATGGAGATGAGCGCCGGCTCCGCCACGAAACCGCGCTTCACCGCCCGCCACATGGAGGGCAGCGCCGCCGGCAGGGCGTCCAAATCGCGCTCAGGCACCGGCCGCGGTTCCTTCTTCTTCCGCGAAGCGTTGCGCCTGCAGGTCGAACATCGTGCGGTAGCGGCCGCCCCGCGCCATGAGTTCGTCGTGGCTGCCCAGCTCGGCCACGCGGCCGTGTTCCACCACGCAGATGCGGTCGGCGTGGCGCACGGTGGAGAAACGGTGCGAGATGAGAATGGTGGTGGTGTTGCGGGTGGCTTGGAGGATGCGGTCGAAGATCTCCGCCTCGCCACGCACGTCCAACTGCGCGGTGGGTTCGTCCAGCAGCACCACGCCGGCGCCGGCGTGTACCGCCGCCAGTACGCGCGCCAGCGCCACCCGCTGCCACTGGCCGCCGGAGAGGTCCGTGCCGCCGTCGTAGGCGCGCGCCAGCACCGTGTCCAGCGCCGCCAGATCCGCCGCGCCGGCTTCTTGCAGCGCCGCCTGCACCACCACGTCGGTGGCGCCGGCCGGGGCCACGTTGTCGCGCAGCGGCCACTGGTAGCGCACGAAATCTTGGAAGACAGCGGTGACGCGCTCGCGCCAAGAATCGATGGCCAATTCGCGCAAGTCCACGCCATCCACTTCGATGCCGCCGGCTTGCGGGTCGTACAGGCGGCACAGCAGCTTCGCCAGGGTGGTTTTGCCGGCGCCGTTTTGGCCGACGATGGCGAGGGACGATCCAGCCGGAATGGTGAGGTCGAAGCCGTCCAGCACCGCGTCGTCCGGCGTGGCGGCGTAGGCGAAACGCACGTTGCGGAAGCGGATTTCCTTCGCCGGCAGGCCGGCCGCCGAGCGCGAACCCCGCGCCAAAGCGCCTTTCTCCGCCATCGGTTCCCGCAGGCGCAGCACCGCGGCGGCCGGGGCGGCGGCGCCGTCCAGCGCCCAGGAAAGGCCGCCGAAGGCGACGGCGCTGACGCCGAACGCGGCGGTGGCGAAGGTGATCATGCGATCCAGCGCCAAGGTTCCCGCTTGCGCGTCCCACGCCATGGCGGCGAAGACGGCGGCGTTGGCGAGCGTCACCACCACCACGCTGGCCAGCACCGGGCGCTCGCGCAGGCGCGTGGCCTGCCAGCGCAGGTCGTGCAGCTTGCGGCGATGGCGGCGAAACCGCTCCACCGTCCACCCGGGCAGCCCGAACAAGCGCAGTTCCTTGGCCGAGGGCGCGTCCACGGCCAAGCGGTAGGCGTAGTCCGCGTGGCGCTGGGCGTTTCGCACCACCTCGGTGTTGCGATCCTTCCACACGCCGCTCTCGCGCAGCAGCCAGTGCGTCGCCAGCCACGCGCCGCCGAGCGCGAACGGCGCCCACCAAGCATAGGCGGCCAGCACCGCGGCGCACGCCAGCCCGGCGAGGAGTTCGACGAGGCCGGAGGCGATGAAATCCATGGAGATGGAAAGCGGCGGGCCGCTGATGCCGAGGTCGAAATCCCGCGCCATGGTGATGTCGCTGGTGAGGCCGGGATCCTCCAAGTGCGCCACGCCGGGCGGGCGTATACACGCCACGGCGAGTTGGTCGTACAGCCACGCCGCGGTGCGAAAGCCAAGGTTCGCCCCCACCGCCTGATGCAGCGGCGTCAACACTTGCAACGCCACGAACACCACGCCGACCGAGGTGAGCGGCAGAGCGAGTTCTTCCTGCGCCTGCACCGCGCCAACCAAGCGCCCCATAGCGATGGCGAACAACGCCGGCAGCAGGCCGCGGGCAATCAGCAACGTCCACCAAAGCGCCGCCAACCACGCATCGGCGCGTGGCAGCACGGCGGCGAATTGCCACTCTTCGCGGCGGCGCAAGCGCTTCAACATGGCGTCACCCCGAGGTGCGGCCGACTGGTGCTGGGAACGCGGGCGTCCCGCCCGCATGCAGGCGAGACGCCTGCGCTCCCAGGCTTGGCGAAGTCGCTGACCAAAGACTTGCCGTACACCTCAAACCCCGCCGATCGGGCGTCGCATCTGGCAACACGCGCTTCAAGGCCCAAGAGCCCCGACAAGCACTCCGCCATCCCAAGGGGGGGTCCCGGGGGCGCAAGCCCCCGAAGCAAACAGCGGCGTCGCATCTGGCAACACGCGCTTCAATCGACAAACACCTTGGACAAGCACGGTGCGGGCGAGACGCCCGCGCTCCCAGGGGCGCTGTCGTCCAGTCAGGCGGCCGCGCTGTCCAGCGGCTCTTGCGACGTAAGCTGCAGCAACCGAATGCGCCGGCTGTCCGCGTTCAGCACCCGGAACTGAAAGCCGTTCACCGTCACCGTCTCGTCGCGTTTGGGCAGGTAGCCGAAGGCCTTCAGCACGATGCCGCCGATGGTGTCGAACTCCTCGTCCGTGATGGCGACGTCGAAGTGGGCGTTGAAGTCCTCGATGGGGGTGGTGGCCTTCACCGTGCAGGTGTGCGCGTCGAGTTGTTTGATGAAGCTGTCGTCGTCCACGTCGTGCTCGTCCTCGATGTCGCCGACGATCTGCTCCAGCACGTCTTCGATGGTCACCACGCCGGCCACGGCGCCGAACTCGTCGATCACCACCGCCATGTGGTTGCGGTTTTGCCGGAACTCCTGCAAGAGGTCGTGCAGGCGTTTGCTTTCCGGCACCACGATGGTGGGGCGGATGTAGTCCTTGATGTTGAAGCCGTCCCAATCGTCGGCCAGCAACAGCGGCAGCATGTCCTTGGCGTGCAGGATGCCGCGCACGTCGTCCGTGTCGTCGCCCACCGCCGGAAAGCGCGAGTGCTTGGACTCGATGATGGTGGGCAGGAAATCCTGCACCTTGGCGTCCACCGCCACGGTCACCACCTGCGAGCGCGGAATCATCACGTCGCGGGCGCGCATGTCGGCCACGGCCAGGGCGCCGTGGATGAGGTTGAGCACGTCGCCATCGAAGAGCTGCCGGTCGCTGGCGTCCTTCAGCATCTGCAGCAGTTCCGGGCGATCCGCTGGTTCCGCGGGGAAGAAATCCGCGAGCCAATCGCGCCAACCTTTGCGGTCGCCTCTGTCGCCGCGGTCGTCCTGCACTTGCAATTCGTTCATACCAAAACTCCGTAGGGGTCCGCGATGCCGAAACGCGACAGCACTTGGGCTTCCTTGGCCTGCATCGCGTTCGCGGCGTCGTCGGTGTCGTGATTCAAGCCCAGCAGGTGCAAAACGCCATGCACCACCAGATGGGCGAAGTGATCCGCGGCCGCTTTGCCTTGCGCGGCCGATTCGCTGAGCGCCAGCGGGGCGCACACGGCGATGTCGCCGAGCAGCGCGGCCTCGCCGGCGGGGAACGCCAGCACGTTGGTGGCGCCGGCGCGGCCGCGAAAACGCTGGTTCAACGCGGCGCTTTCCCGGCGGCCCACCACGCGCACGCAAAGGCCGCGCTCGTCGCCGGCCATCGCCGCCGCCGCCCACGCCCGGATGCGCTCGGCCGGCGGCGCGCTGCGCCGCGAGGCAATCTGCACATCCACCGTCATCCGGCGGACTTCTCCAATCGGGGGCTTGCGCCGCCCACCTCGCGGGCGACTTCGGCGCGGGCGTAGGCGTCCACCACCCGTTTCACCAGCGGATGGCGCACCACGTCTTTGGAGCCGAAGCGGGTGAAACTCAAGCCCTCGACGCCCTTCAACACCTGCAAGGCGTGGACGAGGCCGGATTGGTGGCGGCTCGGCAGGTCGATCTGCGTGATGTCGCCGGTGACCACGGCGGTGGCGCCGAAGCCGATGCGCGTGAGAAACATCTTCATCTGCTCGATGGTGGTGTTCTGGCCCTCGTCCAGGATGATGAAGGCGCCGTTCAGCGTGCGCCCGCGCATGAACGCCAGCGGCGCCACCTCGATGATGTTGCGCTCGATGTGCTTGTGGACGCGCTCCACGCCGAGCATCTCGTAGAGGGCGTCGTACAGCGGGCGCAGGAAGGGGTCGATCTTCTGCGCCAGATCGCCCGGCAGGAAGCCGAGCTTCTCGCCGGCCTCCACCGCCGGCCGCACCAGCAGCACGCGGTTGACGCGGTTCCGCTCCAAGGCTTCCACGGCGCACGCCACCGCCAGATAGGTCTTGCCGGTGCCGGCCGGGCCGACGCCGAAGTTCAAGTCGTTGGCGCGCATGGCCCGCACGTAGCGGCGCTGGTTGCCGCCGCGCGGCTTGATGGTCTTGCGGCGCGTGGCCACCACGGTTTCGTCGCGATCGGCTTCCGCATCGTGGCCGTTCGCGGCGAGCAGCTCCTCCATGCCGGCCTCCTGCAAGGAAAGATGCACGGCGCTGCCGTCCAGCGCGGCGCCTTCGGCGGTCTCCGCGTACAGCCGGGACAACAGCGCCCCGCCGGCCCGCACGCGCTGGGCCGGCCCCGAGAGGCGAAACACCCCGCCGCGACCTTGGATGCGTATGCCCAGCCGCTGCTCCAGCTGGCGAAGGTTCTGATCGAGCGGACCGCAAAGCGCGGCCAATCGGCGGGAGTCGCGGGGTTCGAGAGTGACGGTCGTGGTGAAGGCCACGACGCGCGACGAGTCGTCTGTCAAGTTGGTTCGGAGGTGTGCTGGTGGCGAAAAACGATTGCAGCATAGCACACGCCGGCGGCGGTTACCGCGGCGTGTCGAACGCCACCCGGAAGCCCAGCGTGCGCGAGCGGTGGTGGGGCGAAACCGGATTGCCGTAGTCCATGCGCGCCGTCGCGGCGCCCGGCAGCAGGTAGTTGCCGCCCTTGACGATCACGGCGTGGCCGCCGGCCGCCGCGGCAACGCTACGCGTCCATTCGGAGACGTTGCCGCCCATTGCCAGCAAGCCCTCGGGCGTGACGTCGCCATTCGCCGCGCTGGCTTCTTGTGGGCCGCCCAGAGCGCGTTCGCCGGTCACCGCGGAGGCGGCGCGGAAGTCGTCGCCCCAGGGATAGAGCCGTTGCCCGCCCCCGGAAGCGGCGCCCGCCCACTGGTCGGCGGTGGGCAGACGCCCGCCCGCCCAAGACGCGAAGGCGTAGGCGGACCACCAATCCACGTTCACCACCGGCAGGTCGGGGTTTTGCATTTGTTCGCGCCAATCGGCCGGCCGATGGGAGTGGCCGCGGGGTTGGTTCTCGTCCGCGTGGAAGCCCAGCGCCACGAACGGATCGCGCAGAAACGCCGCGTACTGGCGGCGCGTGATCTCGCGCCGCGTCAAGTGCAACGGCTGTGGCGGGGCGTCTTTTCGCGCAAGCAAGCGCCGAAGCAAGTCGAAGCGCTCCGGCGGCAGATGGGCCAGCAGGCGTGGCAGCAGCGAACCCTCCGGTACGCCCACCGCGTAGTCGCCGGCCGGCACGACGATGGCGTCCGGCGCCGTGCGCCACGGGCTGCGCGTCGGCGCGCGGTCGTACGCGCAGCGGAATCCGACGTAGGCGGAGCGAAAGCGCGCTGGCGCGCGCCGATGCAGGATGGCGATGCTGTGCAGCTCCGGCGGCCGGTTGTAGGCGTTGCCGCCCATCACCGGCGTGGCACCCGACGAGTCGGCGGCCCATTCGGCGACGTTCTGCGCCATGTCGGCGAAACCGCGCGGCGTGTCCGTACTCGGCGTACGCCCACAGGGACGGGCGGCATTCAACAGCGGGTCGAGGTGCGGCCAAGGTTGCGCGTCGAACGCATCGCCCCAAGGATAGAGGCGGTGTCCCGGCCCGGTGGCCGCGGCGAGCCACTCGTCCGGCGTCGGCAGCCGGCCACCGGCGGCGCGGCAGTACGCATGGGCGTCGAACCACGTCACGCCACTCGCCGGCGCATCCAAGCGCCCACTGATCGTGTGCTCGCGGCTACTGCTGAAGTAGCGCCAGCCCGGCGGCTCGTTCGGCGCCGCGATGGGCGCATCGGCGTTGAACGGACGCCAATTGGCGAACTTGTAGAAATCCCCTTGCCGCGCCTCGCAACGATCCAGCCAAATCGGCAGCGCCAACCTAACGGTGCGCTCGCCCCGCGCGAAGACGTGATCGAAAGCCCGCAAATACCGCAAGTGGCTGAGATTGGCCAACAGCGCCGCATCCAAACGCGCACCCGGCCCATCCCGCGCCACCACAGGTTCCACCGGCAGCGCCACGGTGTCGAAGCTCTGCCAATACGGCCGCAACTGCGCCACCGCCCCCAAGACGCACACCCCGGCCAGCGCGAGCGCCGACCGCCACGCCCAGCGCCTCACGCGGGTGCGCCGCCTTCCGGAAGTGGCGCATCAGATCGACGCCGCATAGGGCCGCACATGCACCCGGCCCATTGCCGCGTTGATGCCGTCGCGCACCACCTCCGTGTAATTTCGCCACAGCAGCGCGACCGCCAGAGCGAACGTCGCGAGCAGGGTGGCCAACGGGCTCGTCGAAATGAGGGCCCAGAACAGGCGCACATTCAGTTGTTGCACTTCTGGCGGAACCGGGCGCTGCGCCGAGTTCGGCCGCAGGACCGCGCCGAGCAGGGCCAATACCAGCAACCAAGGCGTCGTGGGCCGATACGCCCTCTCCGCCAAGAGTGCCAGCACACGGCCTTCCGCCCCCTTGGCAGCTACCTCTTGGGAAAACGCACACGCATCCACGCCCGCACGAATGCGGAACTCGTGCGTGGCGCACATCAAACGCCAACGGAGCAAGCCGTACACGACCACAGCACCGAAAACCCAAACCAACTTGCTCAGAATCGGGTCCATCTTTCACTGCTCCGGTCGGGCGGAATGGAGACCATACCACGCTGTGCAGCCTGGGAGCGCGGGCGTCTCGCCCGCACAAGGTGAAAACCCGTGAACGAGAAAGCGGGCGAGACGCCCGCGCTCCCAGGATCAGTCACCAACATCTGTCGTACACACCGCGGCCAACGCCCGCGCCGTTCACGCCAGACGCCAGTAGCGGGCGATTAGGCCGGCTGCGAACACCAGGGCGACGAGGGCGTAGAGCCAAAGGCGGAGGGTCTCGCCGCGTAGCGTCACCGCCGGGAAGCGGGATTCCACGCGCAGGTTGCCGACTTCCACGGCGTTTTCGTCCACCGGCAGGAGGTAGCGGCCGGCGTCGTCCACCGCGGCGTAGAGGAAGCCGGTGACGAAGTCGTTGCGTTGGGCGTTGGCGAGGGTCACCACGCGCCAGCGCGGGGCGGGATCCGGTTCCGCTTCGGCGTGGGGGGTGAGCAGCAGGCTGTCGCGCCCCAGCGCCACACGCACACCTTGGTGGACTTCGGCGTGCAAGCCGAGCTGCAGGGACACCGCCGCGTCCACTGGGGAGGCTTGCTCCGGTTGATTGGCGTCGCGCAGCCAAAGCGCGCGGCCGATGGGCTCGTTGGGGAACACCGCCAGGGCTTGGCCGCGCACGGCGTCATCCGCCTCGGCGCGCAAGGTCAGCCGTTTGTCCTCCGGCGAGCGCGGCGTCTGCAGCAGGAAGACGATGCCGCGCAGCGCTTGCTCACGCGCCTCCGAAAGCGGTTCGGGCTTTGCGCCGAGCACATGGCGCTCGAAATCGTAGCGCGGCAGGCGCGATGGCAGGCCGGCGTCCGCGCTGCGCTGTTCGGCGGCCATGAACGCCCACAGGCCGCGCAACACTTGCGCCATGTTGAAGGCCATCGGCGCCGGCGTGGCGGCGGTGGGAGGGGCCGGCACGGCCGTGCGAAAGCGCTTGGCGGCGTCGAGCGGGGTCGCCGTTTCGTTGCCGGCGCCGGGCGGGCCGGCGAACTGCGCCTCGCCAACTTCGCCGGGGAGATCCAACGCGGCCCCGGCGGCCGGCAAACCGCCGGTGTCCGCCGCCCCGTCGCGCGGATAGCGGCCAACGCCGGCCGCCGGCGCAAGCGCCACGTCGTGCGGCCAAGCGCCCGGAGCGCCGGCGCGAAGCGGGCGGGTTCCCTCCCTTCGCCCGCCCGCTTCGCCGACGCCGGCGCTGTTCTGGTTCGGCTGCTCGTTGGGCCGCTTGGCGAGGCGGGCGCCGGCCAAGTGCCGGCCGCCGCCCGCGCCGCCGCCGAGGAAATGCCAATGGCGCGGCGCGTGGCCATGCGCCTTCAGGATGGAGAGTGCCACATAGAAAAGCCGTGTGCTGTAGATGTCCATGCGCAACGCGGCGAGTTGCTCCGGCGTCAAACCGCGCAGGTAGGCGTCGAAGGCGTTGTCTTGGCGCAGCAGCTCGTCGCGGGAGTAAGCGCGGCCGGTGTAGTAGTCGCGCACCACGTCGCGGCGCAGCTCGATGATGGGCATGGTGGCGTGGTGCGGATTGCGGTCGAGGGGCGACGCCTCGTAGTCGTGCAGTTGCGCCGGCGGGCTGGTGGGGAGGGCGTTCATCACGAACGAGGTGGCCATTTCGCGGCTGAGCAGCACGGCCACGTCCTCGGTTTGTTCGAGCTTCTCCCGCTCCTGTTCGTGGCGCACCATCAGCGTCACGACGATCATGATGATGACGATGGCCACGCTGTTGGCCAGAATGTCCGCCAACGCCACGCCGGCGAAGGAGGGGAAGAGCTTGGGATCGCGCGGCACGGGGCAGCCTCATTGACCCGGCGGCGCTTCCGGCGCGACGGCCTTCTGCACATACGCCGGGATGTCGCCTATCGACACGGACTTCAGCAGCTCGTCGTTGGCGATGATCCAGCCGATGGCCAGCGTGCGCTCCGGCATGGCCCGCATCATGCAGTTGCGCGCCTCGGCCATCGTCGCCACGCCGCCCTCCAGGATGGCGAAGATGAGCTGCTGCGCGTCCGCCTGGTACACGCGCAAAGCGTAGGCGACGAACGGGCTTGCCGGTGCGCAGATCTCGCCGCGCGGCACCGTCTCGCCGGTTTCCACGATGCGCAGCTCCGCGGGAAAGGCGAGCACCACGAACCCGGCGCCGCTCGGCCCCCAGCCGACGCGGTGCAGGCCCTCGTCCGCCGCCGCCTCCAAGCGCTCCACCAGCGCGGCGGTGGAGAACAGGTTCATCAGCAGGAACAGCACCAGCAGCAGGGCGAAGATGCCGCCGAAAATCTCCACCATCGGCGCACCGCCGGAGGAGTGCGCCTCGGCACCGCCATCGGCCGCGGGCCGGGGCGCCTTCCGCCGCCGGCGTGGCGCGAGGGAGCGTGTTGCCGGCGCGTTGCGGGCGTCCGCCGTCGCCGCAAGCCGCGAAGGGGTGCTTGACTTGGTTGCGTACAGGTTTTGCCCACCTTGAAAAGAGCAAGTGGCAAGGCCATAGTACCCCGCCTGCGACCCCGCGGACGGAACTCGTAAAGGAGAACAAAATGTCTTCGCTTCAAGACCCCTTCCTCAACGCCCTGCGCAAGGAACGCGTGCCGGTCTCCGTGTACTTGGTGAACGGCATCAAGCTGCAAGGCGAGATCGACTCGTTCGACCAGTACGTGGTGATGCTGCGCAACTCCGTCAACCAGATGATCTACAAGCACGCGATCTCGACGGTGGTGCCGGTGCGCAACGTGCTGCCCGAAATCGAGCCCGAGGACGAGGACGAATAGCTTGGGTGCGCCGGGCGTCCTTGC
This sequence comes from Candidatus Azotimanducaceae bacterium, assembly GCA_965243095.1. Classification (GTDB taxonomy): domain Bacteria; phylum Pseudomonadota; class Gammaproteobacteria; order Pseudomonadales; family Azotimanducaceae; genus VXYL01. The sequence continues at coordinate 4,325,823 of OZ251530.1, read as the reverse complement.
GCTCGGCGCCGCCCTTGCGCCACATAGGGAGCTAGACCGTGTTTGAACGACCAGCGCCCGGACAACGCGCCACCTTGGTGTCGGTGCGGTTCACCGCCGCCAACCACCGCCAGGACGACGAGCACCCGGGCGAGTTCGAGGAGCTCGCCCGCTCGGCCGGCCTAGAGCCGGCCGCCACCATCGCGGCCACCCGCGAGCGCCCCCACGCGCGCTGGTTTCTCGGCTCCGGCAAGGTCGCCGAACTGGCCGAAACGGTCGCCGCCACGGCCACCGAGGTGGTCGTCTTCAACCACGAACTCACCCCGGCGCAGGCGCGCAACCTGGAGCGGCACCTCGGCTGCCGAACGCTAACGCGCACCGAGCTCATCCTGCACATCTTCGCCGACCGGGCGCGCACCCACGAAGGCAAGCTGCAAGTGGAGCTGGCGCAGCTAACCCACGCCCAAACCCGCTTGGTGCGCGGCTGGACCCACCTCGATCGACAGACCGGCGTTGGCGGCGGCGGCGGTCGCGGCGCCGGCGGACGCATCGGCGGCGCGGCGCAACGCGGCGTGGGCGAAACGCAACTGGAGTTGGACCAACGCATGCTCGCCGGCCGCATCCGCCAAGTGCGCGCCCGCCTCGAGGACGTTCGTCGCCAGCGCAGCCAAAGCCGTCGCCGCCGCGGCCGAGCGCGGGTTCCCACGGTGGCCTTGGCCGGCTACACCAACGCCGGCAAAAGCACCCTGTTCAACGCCCTCACCGGCAGCGACGCGCTGGCCGAGAACCGCCTGTTCGCCACCTTGGACCCCACCATGCGCCGTCTCGCCAGCGTGGAGGCGGAGGTGGTCTTGGCCGACACCGTGGGCTTCATCCGCGCCCTGCCGGTGGCGCTGGTGGAGGCGTTCAAGGCCACGTTGGAAGAAGTGGCGCAGGCGGACTTGGTGTTGCATGTGATCGACGCCGCCGCCCCGGACGCCGACGCGCGCCGAGCCGAGGTGCGCGAAGTGCTGGAGGAAATCGGCGCCGGCGAGGTGCCCACGCTGGAGGTCCTAAACAAGACCGATCTGCTGCCCGATCACGCCGAAGTGGAATGCGTCGCGCCAGAAAAAGTGTGCGTCAGCGCCCTAACCGGCAACGGCTTGGCGACGCTCAAAGACGCCATCCAGACGCGCCTTGGCCTAGATGCCGTCTCCACCCAAGTGCGCCTGCCGGCGAGCGGCGGCCGCACCCGCTCCTGGCTGTACCGCAACAGCGCCGTGGAAGGCGAAACCGTGGACGCCGACGGCGCCCTGACGCTGCGCGTCCGCGTCAGCCGCGGCAAACTCGCCGAACTGCGCACCGTCGCCGCCGCGGAAGCGCCTCCCGCCCAAACCGCTGTGCAATGAAGCAATACGCCACCGCCAACCCGGAGCGGCTAGCCGGCATCCGCATAACGCGGAGCGCCGAACAGCTACCCTCATGCGAACTGCTGCCACCGAAGGCGTTCCCCGAAACGCGACCCGACCCGGTGGAACGGGAAATGGTGGACCGCATCCCCGTGCAAGAAACCGGCCCCAACAGCCGCACCGTGCGGGCGCGGCTGGCGTCGAGCTGCTCCGGTTGGCCATCCCCGCCGGACGCGGCGGAGTTCTTCGCCGCCGTGCGCGCGCCGCATCCCAGTGTTCGCCAATGCGCCATCGTCCGCACCTGGGCGCGCGAGGCCACCTCCGGGGAGATCATGCGCGGCTGGCTGGAGGAGGCGTACACGTGGCCGATGCTTGTCGCCGCCCTGCACCGCACCGACGCCGGGCACCCGGCGCTGAACGAACTGCTCAACGGATTCGCCAAGGCGGAGTGGGCCGCGGAGCGCTTGGCGGCGCAGCGGCAAGGCCACGCCTAGAGTGGACTCGCCCAAGATGAGCAAGATGGACGAAGTGTTTGGCTGCGCCGTCTGTGGTGCCGACGAATGCCGCGAGGAACTTGTGGAGGAGGTCTTCCACATCGGCAACCAGTACGTCTTGGTTGACCAAATCCCGGCCGCGGTGTGCAACCGTTGTGGCGATCTGACGTTCAGCGCGGATACCGTCGAGCAGGTGAGGCTCTTGGTGCATGGCGAGACCGAACCCGCGAAATCGATCCCTCTCAGCGTGTTCGAGTTCCGAAACACGAGCGAGGCGGCGGCCACGCCGACGGCGTACTGATCCCACGCTGAGCGATACCGTGGAGAAACTGACGCTGCCCGCGCCGGCCAACGCCCTGTTCCACAGCGTGTACGGCGTGTTCGAGGACTTGATTCGTCCGGTGAGCCCGGGCGGCACGCTCGGGCGCTTGGGCGGCGGAACAACGCTTGCGGCGCGCTGGCGGCACCGCCGCAGCACGGACGTCGACATCACCGTGCCCGTTGGCACCGGTTTGGGCCGCTACGATCCAAAGCGGGATCCTCGGCTGGTGGAACGGATGGCCGCATGCGGCGCCACCCATGTGGATGTGCGCTTGCGCAGCTTCACCTTCACCTTCCCGAACGGCAAGCTGGACTTGGTGGAGATGGATCCGCAGCTTCGCGTCGGCCACGCCTTGGCGGAGGTGGACGGCCTGCCGATGGAAGTCCTCAGCAATGGGCAGATCCTTTGCGGCAAACTGCAAGGCCGCGGCAACATTCTCCCAGAGCGCGATGTCTTCGACATCGCCGTGGCGGCGGAATTGGACGCCGCCGCCCTTGCCGCCGCCGTGAACCACCAAGACGCGGACTACCGCCGCGAGATCGTGCATCGCATTCGCGCCCAAGCCGACCAATACCCCGCCACGGCGGAAACGGTGTTGGACCCGTTGGATGCACAATGGCGGCCACTGCTGTCGAACGCCCCGGCGCGAGCGGCCGCAGCCATCGAGGAGGCGGCGTACGCGACGGTCGCCGTTGCCTACGGCGAACAAGGCATCGAGCTCCGCTTGGAGGCCGACAAGGGCGCCACGAATACGCTCCGCTTCGCCACCGGCGACGAGTTCGTGCAAGCGACTCTGCAACTCGGCTTGGAGCCTTGCTTCCTCAGCGCGCTCGGCACACTTGACGCCGTGCAGCGCCACATGGACGAACAGTTGGAAGCGTGGCGGCGCAACGGCGAAGCCACGCCAAGAGTGGACCCGCCCTATCGTGGTGACACCTCAACAATGGCCGCGAGAAATCGGTATGGATTCCGGCCCATCCCGGCAGGGCGGTCGCCAGTTAGCAACGAGCTCGTCAACAAAATGCGCGACGAATCGGGGATGTAGAAGGTGTGTACTCGCTGACCAACATGCGTCGTACTGTTGGCAAGCCTCGGCACAATGGTATAGTTAAGCCCCGTTATGGGAGGGAACCGCATCTTGAAAGCCCATTTCCCGCGACGGCTGCGCCTAGCGGCTCGGAGGAAGTGCATTGGGAGTCGCACGATCCGTGTGCCATGATCAACCGAGCCGATGGTCGCCGCCCAGACGGATAAAGGAATCAAGGCGATGAAGATCACCCCCCGAGGCCTCCTCCCAGCCATCTGTTTGGCGCTCGCTTTGGCATGTCTGCCGGGTTGGGCGCAAACCTCCGCCACCTTCACCGTCGAAGACATCGCCGGCGCCGGCGGCTCCGCCGCATTGGACAGCGCCGGCAATCCTCACCTTGCGGACAAGGGAAACCGCGAGGTGGACACCATGTCCGGGATTCTCTCCACTGTCGCCCGCACCGGGACGCGGGCCCGCCGCGGCGATGGCGGATCCGCCACTGACCCCAAGTTCCACTCCCCCGCCGGAGTTGCGTTGGCCGCGCGGACAACCCCGAGCGTGGAGGGGCTGGTGGTCACGGCGGACGCCGACCAGGCGGCTTCGCCTCGGGCGCCGAGGCCCCTTGGCAACGGCCTAGAGGACATTTCCGCGCCGCCCGCGCTGCCGTCGCCGGACGGCAACGGCGTGGAGGACACCTCCAGGCCTTCTGGGCTGCGTTCGCTGATCCAACCGCAGCCGGAAGCCAGCCGCGTCGCGGACCTCTCGCCGTCGGCGGAAGCTGCGGGGGTCGTGGCCGCCGGGGAACGCGGTGGACGTCGCCTCCGCACGGTCGGGACTGCGGAAGCTGACGCGGCTGGACTTACCGTGCAACCGGATTGCGGACGCCTCGGCGCCGCACGGCCTGCCGCCCCCGTAGCTGGGCTCGAACCAACCAGCGGGCGTCGAGCGCTTGCCAGCGCACCGCGGGCTTGCGCGGACGGTGGCGCATTGGGGCTACGCCGCAATCCCTTGGGCGCCATGGACATGCAGGCACTGGCGTTGCGCGACGCCGGCCTTGGGCGCTTTGCCTTGGCCGCAGGCGCGGCGGCGCAGTTCGACTCCGCGGCCCGCCAAACTCCATACTCGCCCCTTCCGTTTCTGTTGGACCCTCCTCCCAACCCTCTTGCAGGCCAGTCCTATACAAACAACACTTGCCCTGAGTTTCATAAATTGGACGGCGAAGATTTGGTGCAAGCCATATTGACCGCCGACGGGCAGTGTATTACGACGCATATAAGCTACCCGCCGCGGCCGCATCTCCATCTTCTATTCTCAGAAGAAAAAATGATCACCATAGTTAGGAAGTTTAAGGAGTTGGCCGAAGTCTATCAAGGAAGCGATCAAGACAAAATCGTGCGTTTTTTGGAGTATGTATATCGTGGGTACTTTTACCGGATTTATAACCTAAGCACTCTGGACAAGTTCTTTACCGACAGGCTAAAAACCGAGCTTCATCAAGGTTTAGGAGCCTTCGTCGATAACGGTAATTTTACAAGTACTAACGAAGAGCACTTATTCATCTTGTATCGATTTATCATTTTGCTCGACATCAGCTACGAGGCAACGCCTTATGTTGACCAGCTAATCGACATCCTTGACCGTTTTTCTCTAGATCAACCCGCGTGGATGAGGAATGTTATACGAGCTATATTTATTATTTATCGACGTTCTCATTGGAGCCACATTAGAGAGCTTGATGCGATCAATAACTTTGAGTTTCGTGATCATGTTTTTAAGGACGCAAAAGCACTTGAAGCTCTAGTTCGATTCTCAACAAGAGACGATTTATTGAACAGTGACGAGATTATCGACGACACGGCTTCCATCTTGTACTACGCTGTTGAGGAAATCGGGCGTTTTCTTCAGTATGGAGACTACCCTGATGTTTTTCATTTGGCTCATGATAGACTTGAAGAGATTTTGAGCCAATACTCGGTGGATAGTGATGCAAGGTTCCTTCGATTCCTCGCTTCTAATGCCATTAAGTACTGGAGCCGTCACAGCTCAAGTGACCTAAAACCAAGCTGCAGCACCGATTCCTATGACATCTGCAACGATGAGTTGGCCTGGAGAGAGGCCCTATTTCCGCCTGAGTATTCATATAAATGCCAAGCGACAGATGAAGTGATTTTCAAATTTATGAATGATGTACCTATAGATTTGCAAAGACGTTCCTGTGCTGAGGTGATTAGGATGGATCATCTGTTTCACGAATTACTCAAAACTCGTAGAGCCCCCGTGGTGGACGACCATAATGATCTATTGGAGGTCATTGTTTTTTCATCTCGATTCAGTATGGCCCTTTATGGAGTGATCTATGGCCTCTCCAGTCGCTTTCCCGGTGCTTATGCTGAAGGAGACCCTTATGACCCTGACAATGTTCCGAGAGTCCTTGTACACGAAGTTCAGGACGACGGAAACACAAGATATGTCAATGTTCTGAGCCACGAGTTTGTTCATTACTTGGACGGTCGCTACAATAAGTCTAATCGTTATAGTCCTTATGATCCGGGTAGAAGTCGATGGTGGAGCGAAGGGCTAGCAACCTATATTCCTTGGACGAAGTATCAGGGAAGCCCTTCTTCTGTAACAATAGAACGATACCGTTTAAGTGAGATTTTCCCAGACTCTAACTGGTCTCACCACAGAACGTATTTTTTTGGAGCCTTGGCGATTAAGTTCTTGGTGGAAGAGCATTTTGATATAGCGAGAGAGTTGATAGACATTATGAGAGACGACTGGCGCGGATGGAACGACAAACTCGACCAAATTGGCACGGACTTCAACGATGAGTTTGATACTTGGCTTGATGAATTGGTTGTATTTTGGGGAGATCGTTCTCAAGGTTATTGTCTAGCCGACCCAAGGAGCCATGGTCCTATTTATATTGCCTCTTTGTCGTTGGCCGGGCGTCAAGTACCAACCTACCTAAGTGGCGGTTACACTTTTCCAAATTGGAATGACCCGATTGTTGTGAGTTCAGGAGGTTCCTACACATTGGATGTTGTAATTGGCACCAGCTCTCTCGACTCGTCTAGTCACCGGATGGAAGTATGGGTTGATTGGAATGATGACGAACGGTTTTCAGACAATGAAAGGGTGGTTCATACACAAGTCGCCTTGTCGGATCCGGAGGAGTTTCGAGTTCTTTCTCATAGACTAGAGGTTCCCGCAAACACGCTAGGCGCCAGAAGAATGAGAGTGAGAGTGTCTAACTCTCAATCATTGGACGCATGCTCCAGTTACGGTGCAGGGGAGACGGAAGACTATGCCTTGGAGATTCTGCCAGAGGCGTCTTCCATTGCAGTCAGACCTATCCCCGAAGAGGTGAACTCGTTTTTGAGAGTTAGGAACGCCTCTCAAAAGGAGCTGCGGTTGCGTGATATTTTCCATGCGCACTCCGATCAGGGTCTTACCTATACCGCTGCCTCTTTTGACCCTCACACGGTCGCGGTGACGTTGGCGGGGAACACCCTCATCATCAGGAATCGGTCGTCTCGCAATCGAACGAGCCCCGTGAAGGTCGTTCTTACCGCGACCAATGAATCGGGTCAGATGGCTGAAAAGGAGATTTACATTTTGTTCGAGCCCTACTCCCTTCCTTTGTTCTTATCCACGGGGGATCCAAGAAAGGAGAGTTTTGTTCGCGTGGTCAATCGTTCCAACCGAGATGGCTTGGTCTCCATCACGGCTACGGATGATTCCGGGGAAGTTAGGGGCCCGGTTTCCTTGCCGCTGGGAGGTGGTGAAGTTGCCCATTTTAATTCGAGAGACTTGGAGGAAGGCAACGCTGAAAAGGGTATTGAAGCGTTGGGTCGCCTAGGAGGCCAAGTGCGGCTGACGTTGGAGAGTGACTTGGACTTCAAGGCATTGAACTATGTCCGGGCAAGCGACGGCTTCTTAACGAGTATGAACGAGCAGGCGGATTTCACGAGTCAAGGCCGCGGGTATCGGTATTTCGTGCCGATCTTCAACCCGGCCAGCAACCGGAACCAACAAAGTGTGTTGAAGCTGTTCAATCACGGTGAAGACACAGCCCACGTCACTATCCGGGCTGTGGACGATGGCGGACGACGGCAAACGGCCAGCCTAGACCTTGCACCCGGAGGCTCGCAAGCAATTTCGGCTAATGAACTGGAGAACGGAGCGGACTTCCTGACGGGAAGCCTTGGCGATGGAGAAGGCAAATGGCGTTTCCAGATTGACTCGACGCAATTCATCGAGGTCATTAATCTGATGAAAAGCCCCACGGGACACTTGTCGAACTTGTCGAGCCAGCCCAGCCCTACCACATGGAGAAGGGGGCGGGAAGGAAGTGTGGTTTCTCAGTCGGTATTGCTTCTTATTCCCAATCAGGAGAGCAGACAGGGATTTGTTCGCATCATCAACCGCAGTCCCTATTCTGGTGAGGTGACCATTCAAGTGATGGACGACGCTTTTGCGAATCGCGGTCAGATCCGGTTTGCTATGGAAGCGAACTCGGCGAAGCACTTCAACTCGCGTGATTTGGCAAACGGCAACGCCAACAAGGGGATTCCTCAGGGCTTTGGCGACCCACAAGGGATGTGGCAGTTGCATTTGGAGTCCGAGTTGGACGTTCAAGCTCTTAGCTACATGAGGGCTAGTGACGGATTCTTGACAAAGCTCTATGGCGCGTTGCCGATGGCGGGGCGCAACCAATACGCAGTCGACTTCTTCAACCCGGCGAGCAACCGGAATCAAAGAAGCCTATTGCGACTCATCAACGATCGGGAGCACGATGTCAGCGTTCAAGTTACGGCGACCGACGACTTGGGGACAGCCGGGGCAACAGGTGTGCGCTTGGTGCTGCCGGCGAGAACGACTAAGACCTTGAACTCTCTGGATCTTGAAGCTGGGAGAGACGGCGTAAGAGGTTCTTTTGGAGATGGAGAAGGCAAGTGGAGACTCGCTATCGAAACCAGCCATCCGTTGTCCATAATGAACCTAATGGAAAGCCCCAACGGCTATCTCAGCAACTTATGCACACGATGTTTGACGGCCGAGGGCGGCGTTGGAATCGACCACGGTGACGCCGACGAAGGCGGCGGCGTTGGGGACGACCACGGAGACACGCGGTCGTCGGCGACGGAGGTGGCGCTTCGGAGCGAGACCGACGGGCGGATCGAACCGGGCGCGGATGTGGACTACTTCCGGTTCGAGGTCGCCGAGGCGAGCGAGGTGACCGTCGGCACGACGGGCGATCTGGACACCGTGGGAACGCTGGAGGACGGCGAAGGCGGCCAGCTGGCGTCGAACGACGACGGGGGCATCAGCGCGAACTTCAGCATCCGGCGGAGGCTGTCGGCCGGGACGTACCACGTCCGCGTGGAGTCCTATGGCGTGTCGACCGGCGGCTACACGCTGGCGCTGACGGCGGAGGCCGACGATGGGCGCTGAAGCCGGCCGCCGGTTCCCAACCATCATCGAATTGACCGAGGCAACGGACGGTATTGCGAGCGGGCCTAGCAAAACCTAGAATCCGCACCATTGCGCCGCTCGCGCCGAGCAGCGGGACGCGGTTTCCATAGCGACCGAGGTTCCCCACAGGGGAGCCGGTCAGGAGAGGACGAGACATGGCTTGGAACGATCCGGGCGGCAAAGACGACGATCCGTGGAACCGCGGGGGCGCCCAAGGCCCGCCGGACTTGGACGAGGCGTTTCGCAAGCTGCAAGCGAAGTTCACCGGCATTTTCGGCGGTGGCGGGGGCGGCTCCAGCGGCGGCGCGGGCAAGTTCCGCGTGAACTGGAAGATCGCGCTCATCGGCGTGGCGGTGGTGGTGGTGGCCTACTTCCTCGCCGGCATCTACCAGCTCGACGAGCAGCAGCGCGGCGTGGTGTTCCGCCTCGGCAAGGTGCAGGAGCAGGAGAAGATGCCCGGCCTGCGGTGGAATCCGCCGCTCATCGATCAGGTGGAGCGCGTCAACGTCACCAAGGTGGAATCCTTGAAGCACCAAGCGTCGATGCTGACCAAGGACGAGAACATCGTCGACATCAGCCTCACCGTGCAGTACCGCAAAACCGACCCGAAGAAGTACGTCGTGGAGGTGGAGCAGCCGCTGAACAGCCTGCGCCACGCCACCGAGAGCGCCCTGCGCCACGTGGTGGGCAGCGCCACCATGGATTCGGTGATTACCGAAGGCCGGGCGGCGCTGGGCACGGAAGTGGAGGAGCGCATCCAGCGCTACTTGGACGTGTACGGCACCGGCATCGAAGTGGTCACCGTGAACATCGACCGCAGCGCCCCGCCGAAGGAAGTCCAAGACGCCTTCGACGACGTGCAGAAGGCCAAGGAGGACGAAGTGCGCGAGGTGAACGAGGCCAACGCCTACGCCGAGCGCGTCATCCCCGAAGCCCGCGGCGACGCCGAGAAAGCCGTGCAGGAAGCCGAGGCGTACCGCGATCAGGTCATCGCCGAGGCGAAGGGCGAAGCGGATCGTTTCGCGCAGTTGCTGGCCGAGTACCAACTCGCGCCGGCCGTCACCCGCGACCGCCTGTACATGGACGCGCAGGAATCCGTGCTGGAGAAAAGCTCGAAGATCATCGTGGACGTGGGCGACGAGAACATCATCGTCCTGCCCGCCGACAAGCGCAACGACGCCGCCGGCGGCAAGCTCACCGACGACGAAATGCGCACCCTCGTCGCCGCCATCGCCCGCCGGCTGGAACAACGCCAGCCGTCCGGCCGCTAACCGTCGAGCACAAGGAGAACCACCGTGAACGTCAAGAGCATTGTGATCCTCGGCGCCGTCGTCGTGGCGTTGCTGATTCTTTGGAACGTCTTCTACATCGTGAAGGAAACCGAGCGGGCCATCCTGCTGCGCTTCGGCGAAGTGGTGCAGGCGGACATCGAGCCGGGCCTCGGCTTCAAGCTGCCCATCGCCGACGAAGTGAAGAAGTTCAACGCCAAGGTGCTCACCGTGGACGCGCCGGTGGAGCGCTACTTCACCCTGGAGCAGAAGCCGGTGATGGTGGATTCGTTCGCCAAGTGGCGCATCGGCGACGTGAGCCGCTACTACACCAGCACCAGCGGCGACGAGCGCCTGGCGCACAATCTGCTGCAGGAGCGCGTGAACGAGGGCTTGCGCAACCAGATCAGCCGCCGCGACATGCACGAGGTGGTGTCCGGCGAGCGCGATCAGCTCATGGCCGAACTCACCACCAGCCTGAACGAGGTGATGGCGGAGGAAATGGGCGTGCGCGTGATCGACGTGCGCGTGAAGCGCATCGACCTGCCGGCGGAAGTGGAGGCGTCCGTGTTCGAGCGCATGAACACCGCCCGGCAAATCGAAGCGCAGCAGTACCGTGCCTCGGGACGGGAGAAAGCCATCGGCATTCGCGCCGACGCGGACCGGCAGGTGATCGTGCTCGAAGCCGAAGCGTATCGGCGCGCCGAGGAAATCCGCGGCACCGGCGACGCCCAAGCCACCAAGACCTACGCCGAAGCCTTCGACAAGGACAAGGAGTTCTACGCCTTCTACCGCCGCGTGACGGCCTACTCCAAGGTGTTCGCCGCCAAGGAGGATCTCTTGGTGTTGGACCCGGAGAGCGATTTCTTCCGCTATCTCAAGTCGGGCGAGCGCTAGCGGCGCGGGGTTCGACGCCCGGCGGCAGGGCGTTCGCCGCGGCGGCGATCGGTCGTCGCGGAGTGTGCGGCGAGCGCAAGGCGCGAAAAGGCATGAACGGACGCAACGTCGTCGTCATCGGCACGCAGTGGGGCGACGAGGGCAAGGGCAAGATCGTCGATCTGCTCACGGAGCGCGCCGCCGCCGTGGTGCGCTTCCAAGGCGGCCACAACGCCGGGCACACGTTGGTGATCGACGGCGTGAAGACGGTGCTGCACGTCATCCCCTCCGGCATCCTGCGCCCGGGCACCCGCTGTCTCATCGGCAACGGCGTGGTGCTCGCCCCGCAGCCGCTGCTCGACGAAATCCACGATTTGGAGAAGAAAGGCGTGCCGGTGCGCGACCGCCTGCGCATCTCGCCCGCCTGCCCCTTGATCCTCCCCTACCATGTGGCGGTGGATTGCGCCCGCGAAAAGTCCCTGGGCGATCAACGCATCGGCACCACCGGCCGCGGCATCGGCCCCGCCTACGAAGACAAAGTAGCGCGGCGCGGCGTGCGCCTCGGCGATCTCTTCTTCTGGCAGCAGTTCGTGGCCAAACTCGGCGAAGTGATGGAATACCACAACTTCCTGCTCACCAAGTATTACGACGTGGCACCAGTGGATTTCCAGAAGACAGTGGACGAAACCCGCGCCGTGGCGGACGAGCTGCTGCCGCTGGTGGCCGACGTTGGCCCGCTGCTGCACGAGCTGCGCGCCGCCGGCGAGAACATCCTCTTCGAAGGCGCCCAGGGTTCGCTGCTCGACATCGATCTCGGCACCTACCCCTTCGTCACCTCGTCCAACACCACCGCCGGCGGCGCGGCCTTCGGCAGCGGCTTCGGCCCGCGCTACTTGGACTACATCCTGGGCACCACCAAGGCGTACGCCACCCGCGTGGGCTCCGGCCCGTTCCCCACCGAGCTCTTCGACGACGCGGGCGAGCATCTTGCACAACGCGGCCAAGAGTTCGGCGCCACCACCGGCCGCCCGCGCCGCTGCGGCTGGTTCGACGCCGTGGCCATCCGCCACGCCGTGCAGGTGAACAGCCTCTCCGGCCTCTGCCTTTCTAAACTGGACGTGCTCGACGGCTTGGACACCATCAACATCTGCGTCTCCTACCAGAACGCCTCCGGCGCGCCGGCGCAACCGCGCTTCGACAGCGGCTTCTACTCGGAAGTGCGCCCGGTGTACGAGGAACTGCCCGGCTGGCGCGAATCCACCGCCGGCGCCCGCACGCTCGAGGCGCTGCCACCGGCGGCCCGCGGCTACATCGCCCGGGTGGAGGAAGCGGTGGGCGCGCCGGTGGCGGTGATTTCCACCGGCCCGGACCGCGACGAGACGATCCTCCTGGAGGAGTTCTTTTGATCGACTCCAAACTGCTCGCCATTCTGGTGTGCCCGCTCACCAAGGCACCGCTCACCTACCACCGCGAAACCGAGGAGCTGTGGTGCGCCCAGAGCGGCCTCGCGTATCCGATTCAGGACGACATCCCGGTGATGTTGGCGGACGAGGCGCGCCCGCTCACGGACGAGGAACGTGACTCGCTCCGCTGAACCCACCGCGACGGCGCCTGCCCCGGACATGCCGGACGTTGCCGCGCGCCCGGTGCAGCACGCCGACGGCACGCTGGACTGGGTGGGCATGGGCAACATCCGCCAGCCGCTGCGCGTGCGCGACGGCGACGAATCCCGCCCGGTGGAAGCGCGGGCGCAGATTTTCGTGAACTTGGCGGACGCCCAAGCCAAGGGCATCCACATGTCGCGCCTGTACCTGATCTTGGGCGAACACGCCGCGACGCGCCCGCTTAGCTGCGCCGGCCTCAAGCTGCTGCTGCAATCCTTGGTGCTATCGCACCGCGGCCTCTCCGGCGAAGCCTTGGCGCAGTTCGACTTCGACTACTTCCTCCGCCGCCGCGCCTTGGTGACCGACCACGCCGGCTGGAACAGCTACCCGGTCTCCATTCGCGGCGCATGGATGGACGGCGCCGCGCACCTGGAGGTTTCTTTGGGCGTCTGGTATTCCAGCACCTGCCCCGCTTCGGCCGCGTTGGCCCGCCAACTAGTGCAACAACGCTTCGAGCGCGACTTCGACGGTGCCGCCGCTGTTTCCGCCGAGGACGTGAAAACCTGGCTCGGCACCGAGGACGCCGTAGCCGGCACCCCCCACGCCCAACGCAGCCTGGCAAGAGTGCGGGTGCGCCTAGACGACCGCTTGGAGGCGTTCCCCATCACCAGCCTGGTGGACGCGGTGGAGGGCACCCTGGCCACGCCGGTGCAAACCGCCGTGAAACGCGCCGACGAACAGGAATTCGCCCGCCGCAACGCCGCCAACTTGATGTTCTGCGAAGACGCCGGCCGGCGCTTGAAGGCGATGCTGGACGCGCGGGGGGATGTGCTGGATTTCCACGTTCGCGTGGAACACCACGAAAGCCTCCACGCCCACGACGCCGTGAGCGTGTTCACCAAGGGCGTGAAGGGGGGTTACACGCCGTTGCCTTGACCGGCGGCGCGCTTATTCCATCAAGGATTGCGCGAACATGTAGGCGTTGCCGTCCGGGTCGAAGAACGTCGCCAGCTTCACCATGCCCGGCAGTTCCACGGTGTCGCCCTCAAACCGCACCCCCTTGCCTTCGAGCTCGGCCCTCGCCGCGTCAATGTCGGTAACCCCAAACACCGGCGTGGCACCCCCGCGCGTCGGCGCTTCATCGCTCTGGCTCAAGCCAACGGTAACGCCTTCCACCGGCGTGGAGACCTCGGCCCACCCCGCCTCCGCCACCTTGAACTGCTCCTCAAACCCCAAGGCGTCCTTGAACCACGCGATAGCGGCATCCAGATCCCGCACCGCGGTGGACAGGGTGATGGTTCCGTTGAAATCGGGCATTGGTTTGCCTCCAATTCGTTGTTGGTACTGCCCCGAAGGGGCGCGTTGGATTCTACTCCAGTTCGCCACGTCCTCCCGCGAATAAGCCAGCGCCCGCGTCATTGACCCCTCTACCCCGCCGTCCGTAGACTTCACCATCGACAAGGTAAGTTGCCTGGTGACCGTCTCCCGTGACGGCCTGTAACGCAAGGCATTGAAACTGATGGCTTTTGACCCCTACAACCAGAACCACTTGATCACAGAGGCGATGTCCGCAGCTTTGCGCGAGCAGGTTCTCTCCTACCGAGCAGAACGTCCCCGCGATCGATCGCTAGCCGTCGCCGTGAACGACGCTTTGCGATTCATCGACCTCATACCCGCCACAGCGACCTTGCCTCAGGTCGCCCTTGCCGACGATGGAGAAATCAACTTTTTCTGGCGGGGGGATGGCCTGCTCATCGACATTGGGTTTGTCGGCGACGGCATGATGCACTACTACGTCGCCGACGAAGCCGAAGGTGTCGATGTGGATGCGTCCATCCAGTTCAGCGGCGGGTCTTTGCTTCAAGGGCTGCCCCCAGAGTTATGCGAATCGATGCCACTGCGGGTGCCCCGTGGTTGACGCGCGCAAGTCCGCCACGTTGCGCGGATTTGGCGTATCGGTCGCCGATGTCGGCGACCAGATGCACCTCTGCCACCCCCTGCTCTCGTTCGAAGGCAGCCGCACACTGTACGTTGCCCACCATCTCGACTGGCAGAATGATCCCGATGCGCTGGCCATCGCCGACCCGAGCGAGGCATCCGCGCTCGGGACGCTCCTGCCACCAGCGCACGGGCGGGCGATTGTTTCCGGCGAAGGAGTGGTTGCTGTGGGCGTGGCACTCGTACAGCACCATGACGAGCGTAGCACTCGATTCCTCGATTGCCTACTTGGGCGGAACAGATCCCGTCCGGTGGGAAGGGCGGGAAGTGGGCGACCGCGGGCGACTCGAGCACTACATGCGCGAGGTCGTGCGGCCGCGCATCACCGATGATGCAGCGGCTTTCGACGCCGAACTGCAGGGCCTAGCCACGACGGGCGTTGAGACCGAGTTCGTAGAGCGCTTGCTGCATGCCGTTATCCAACCCGAAGGCTGGGAGGTCGGGGAGGCGTTCGCGGAGTGTGCGCTTCGGGATGACGCCGGTCGGGAAGTGCATTGGCCTTGGAACATGGTGAGAGATCGGCGCACGCCGCGAGCGAGTTTGCCCGGGGCCGATCTGGTGGGGTTCCTTTGCGACGGGGAGGAGGTCTTTCTTCTGATCGGCGAAGTAAAGACCTCTTCGGACGCCCGTACGCCGCCGGGCGTGATGAGCGGACGCGGGGGAATGGCGTGGCAGCTCGAACAGAACGCTACGCGCCCTGACGTTCAGCGCACGCTGTTGCAATGGCTGCATGCTCGATGCCAGTCCGAGTCCCTTGGCGAGATGTACCGGAAGGCCGTCGAACGGTATCTGGAGTCCGAGGGAAAGGCCCTAGCGCTCGTTGGGGTGTTGCTGCGAGACACGCGCCCGAGCGAACTCGATCTGAAGGCGCGTGGAGAGGCGCTGTCGCATCAGGTGGCCGATCCCACTCGCGTCGATCTCTTCGCGTGGTATCTGCCGGTTCCGATCTCCGGTTGGCCGGCGCTGGTGCGGGCAGGCGGGCCATGAGCTCCGGGTCTTGGATTGTGGAATCGCTCGGCGCGGAGAAGGCGCGTGGTGCCACGATGGAAGCGGGACGCCGCCGACTTCAGGACGCCCTCGGCATCAATGGGACGGGAGGTCTCGACGACGATCACCTGCGCTTTGTCGCCAATGCGCTGGAACTCCACGTTACGGTTTTGCTTGATGAGGGCCACCCGGACGCTCTCCGCGCCGCCGCTGCGGAGGCGTTCCAAATCGCCCGTGTCCTGCCGCACGAAGGCTCCCCCGCGGAAGCGGCGCAATCGCTCGTGCGAATGGCGTGCCTCGGCGTACTCGGCGATCGGGGTGCCGATGTCAAACGGCTTCTGGTTGCGAACGGACAGCCGGCGTTGCCGCTTGACCCGGACGACTGGGGGCAGCGGGTTTGGGCCACGATCCTCGACGTGTGGCTGCGCCTCATCCGCAAGCGGGGATGGGACGATCTCGATGCGGTGCAGGCGCGTGTCGCGGAACTCCGAGCAAGCCAAGGCGACTACGAGCCACGGTTTCTGCACGATGCGGAGCAGCGCCAGGATGCCGGCCCCGCATGGGAGCTCATTACCACCTATCACTTGGCGAAGGCGGCGGAGATCCTAGGCAAGTACCTATCCCAAGGCGTCGTTGATGGACGCTACGACATTCGGCAGCAACTCGAAGCGCAGTTCGACCGGGCCGTAGCGGCGGCCGTTTCCGGGCGGCTGATGGAGCGCGAGGCGTTCGTGCGCTTGCTCGCCCCCACCGCTCGCACGCTCGTGGACAACAGCATCTGGACGGTCACCCGGGCTGTGAACAGCCGCGTCTCCAAGTTCGTCGAATCGATGACCGCGCCGGGTCGCCGGCAACCGATTTTCGAGATGCTGCCGCCACAGCGGCGCACGCTACGGGATAGCGGCTTGCTTGGGTCGGGGCACCGGTCCGTCGTTGTGAGCCTGCCCACGTCAAGCGGCAAGACGTTCATCGCCCAGTTTCGGATTCTCCAAGCGCTGAATCAGTTCGACCACGAGCGTGGGTGGGTTGCGTATCTCGCGCCGACACGGGCGCTGGTCAATCAGCTGACTCAGCGGCTGCGGCGGGATTTCGCCGCCATCGGCATCGTCGTGGAGAAGGTCAGCCCGGCCCTAGAGATAGATGGCCTTGAAGCCGACATGCTGGTTGACGCAGATGCGGATCGACAGTTCCGGCTGCTCGTCACCACGCCGGAAAAGCTGGACATGATGCTGCGCGGCGATTGGGAAAGTCGGATCGGGCGTCCACTCACCCTCGTCGTTGTGGACGAGGCGCACGGGCTGGCATCCAACCCGCGCGGCTTGCGGCTGGAATTGCTGCTCGCGACGATCAACCGCGAATGTCGGCACGCCCAATTCCTGCTGCTCACCCCGTTCATCCCCAACGCGGGCGAAATCGCCCGGTGGCTTGCCCCCGACAGCCACCAGAGCATCGACCTGGGGGTGGATTGGACGCCGAACGATCGTGTGATCGCCATCGCGAAGCCCCGGAAAGGAGAAACCCGTGGCAGTTTCGCTATCGACTTGCTGGCCCGGCACACGAGCCGAAACACGATCGACGTTCCAGAGCCGCTAACGCTCGAAGAAAGCCGTCCGTTGGGACTATCGTGGTCGAAGGTCAAACGCTCGCCCGGCTTGCTCGCGGCAGCGACGGCGCAGGTCATCAAACGGCACGGTACGGTCATCGTCCTAGTGGGGCGACCAAGCCATAGCTGGAGCGTGGCCAAGGCTTTTGAGGTGGACGAGAATCGAAGAACCCACAAAAGCGAAGATCTGGAACACATCCAGCGTTTCCTCAACGACGAGATGGGGCCGGACTTTCCCTTGGCACCGTTGCTGGCCCAGGGCGTTGCCGTGCATCACGCCGGCTTGTCCGAAGATGCGCGGGCAATCGTCGAGTGGTTGACGGAACGCGGCGAGTTGGACGTGCTGGTGGCAACCACGACGATAGCCCAAGGCGTCAACTTCCCCGTCTCGGGCGTGGTGTTCGGCAGTCACCAGTACCCCTACGGTCAGGACATGCCGCCGGAGGACTTCTGGAACATCGCTGGACGCGCCGGCCGCGTGGATCAGGGAGACCTCGGCATCATCGCTTTGGCGGCCCACGATGATGCTAGGTTCCAAAAGCTCGATGCATACATCCAGACGTCCGTCGGCGAGTTGGCCTCCACGCTGATCGACATGGTGCTGAGGGTAAGAGACCAAGGCGACCTGCTTCAGTTGGAGAAGTTGGCGTGGCAACCCGATTGGTCTTCCTTCCTCCAGTACCTAGCGCACACATATCGGCAGATCGGCAATCACGAGCGGTTTGCCGCGGAAGTCGAACAGGTTCTCCGCGGCACGCTGGGATTCCAAGCCCTGCGAAGAAGCCACCAAGGTTGGGCCGACCAATTGGTGCGCGGCGTCTACAACTATGCCACGCGCATTGAAGGGCAGCCGCTGAAGCTGGTGGATGCAACCGGGTTTTCGTGGGAGACGGTAAACGGAACGCTGGCACGCCTGAGCCAAGCAAACGTGACCGCTGAATCCTGGTCTCCCGATCTCTTCGGCCCTCGCCGACACGAACTGCAGCGGATGGTCGGAGTGCTGCTCCAAGTGCCGGAACTCCGGAAATCGCTCGGAGAGGTGACCGGAGGCCCCACCCCCGATGGCGACACGCTTTCGCGCATCATCTGCGACTGGGTGCAGGGCCGCTCCCTGTCGGACATGGCCATCGACTACTTTGCCGGCTCATCGGATCAAGGCGATGACACGTCCGCCCAAACCGATCCCGTAACCGCGATGACCAAGTGTTGCCAGAGCATTTTCGGGCGACTGACGCAAACCGCGTCGTGGGGCTTGGCGGCACTGCAATCCCTGACAATCGGCGACGGCTTCGATTCGTTGCCCGCCGACCAGCAACGAATGTTGCGCAACCTGCCGGCCCGCGTCTATTACGGCGTGAACTCGGACGAGGCGGTAGCCCTGCGCCTGCTGGGCGTACCCCGCACCGCCGCCGAGCCGCTAGCGCGGAGACTCGGCGTTGGCGCTGCCGAACCCCTGCACGAAGTGCGCACCAAGGTGCACAGCGCCGGCGTGGACGCTTGGACCGCCGCCCTCGGCAACCGAGGCGCGAGCCACCATCGAGTCTGGTCGATCATCGAGGGCGACGGGTAACGTAGGCCGCCAAGTCGCAACCTCCTCCTATTCCCGGGCAACACCGCCGCCCAGTGGCTTTGGTGCGTTTGTCACAACCCTGTTCGCGACGCGATGGAAGTCCCGCGCGTGTTCTTCGATCAAACGCTGAAGTGCGTCGCCCATGTCTTGGTTGCCCGTCGCCCATGGGGAGCCGGCGGGTAGGAACTTCGCCATTTCTTTTTCGTAGCTGCCGTCCGCGACGCCGTCGCCTGCCGCCTTCGCTCGCGCCAATAGGGCTTGGTGGAACTGGTGTCCGTCCTGTCCGCTCGCGTTGAGTTTGGGCACCAGCAAGTCCGCGTTGAAGGCGACGCCCCGTTGTCGCAACCAAAGAATGTCGAACACGTCTCGCTGTTTGATGCGCTTCGCTCTGCCAACCAAGGCCAAGTGTTTGTCCGCGAGAATTTCCTCGGCCGACGACGCCATGATCGCAAACGGTGCGTGCAGATCGCTGACGCCGGGCGGTGCGCCGGCGAAACGCAGGAACACGGTGGTGGGAGACACGTCCACCTGTATGCCGCGACCGGCATCAATCATGGTGGCTGGCCGTTTCAAGAATCTGGATCGTTCGGGCAGGTCCGCCGAAATGCGCGCCAGACGCGATCGGTTCGCCGTGGGCTGGCTGATGTCCACGGGCGCGCCGATCACATCTTCGATGCCGAGCGCCAAGCGTTCGCGATCCAGAGACCACACTGGCGCGTCCGGCGGCAGGTGGAAGTCCAGATCGACGCTCATGCGGGGGCTGCCGTGGCACAGCCGCAGCGCCGTGCCGCCGATGAAGGCCGCTTGCGCGGGGATCAAGTCGTTCGCGTGCAGCGCGATGAGCACACACATGGCGAGGATTTCGCTTTCCACGCTTTCTCTTGCGTGTTGCAGAGCGGGCGTGGCGGCCAGCACCATGTTCGCCCATCGCCCCAGTTCAGATTCCACGGGCAACCTCCGCGGCGACATCGTGCAATTCGTCCATGTCCACCAAATCCACGCACCCGCCGGTGCGCCGTAAATCCCTGTAGGCCAGCATCGGCATTGCCGTCGGCAGGAGATCGTCGTCGCCGGCGGGCACTAGGTGGGGCAGCACTTCCGCGTAGGGTCTCGCGGTGTGGGTGAAGACGATGCCCCCGGCGGGCGTGTTGTAGCGCTGGCTGCGGCCGCTGGACATCAACGTGATCGCGCCGAGCGCGCGTTGCGTGATGACGCCCCAAGACGACAAGGCGGACTCGCACGAAATGTAGGTGTGGTGGCCGGGGCGCAATCGGAGCGCCGCCTCTTGGCGGATGTCGTGGCGGCAATCGAACCGGCGGAACGCGTAGATTCCGTGGGCAAGCCGTTCCAAGACGCCATCGCGCACGGCTTTGGCGATGGTCGCTTCCTGCGCCCGGGTCGATTCGCCGAACATCAAACAGTCGCAAAGGGTGCGCGTTGTGTAAACGTGCATGTTGGACACGCGGGTCATTTCGGCGAGCCGAGCGTTGAACACGGGGGCTTTCATGGCTTCATGGTAACGCAAAACCACAACGATTATGTGGGTTTGGGTGTACGACGTGTAAGACAGATCTCTGTGACGGGGGGCTGGGAGCGCGGGCGTCTCGCCCGCAGGCAGGCGGAACGCCTGCATTCCCGGCGTGGCGCCGACACCGCCTATCAAAGATCTGTCGTACACCCGTGTAGTTTTCCTGACGCCGTGGCGGTGCTGCGCGGTTGCCGCGAACGTCCCGCGCCGGCGGCAATGTTGGTGGGCGCTGCCGGACGACAAGCCGCCGCCCGATCCGCGATCAGCCGCGCCGCATCTTCTCGATCAGCGCTTGCAACTCCGCCACCCGCGCTTCGGACGCCGCCGCCCTAGCCTCCGCTTCTTGCACGGCTGCCAAGCGGTCGCGCACGTCCGCCAGTTCGCTGTAGGTCGGCAGGAACGCGCCCCCCAGTTCGCGGTAGGTCGGCTGGAACTCGTCCGCCAGTTCGCTGTAGGTCGGCAGGAACTTGCCCGCCGCTGGGTCGTACCAGCGCAGCCAGTCGTCCATCAGCTCCCAGCGGGGTCGTTTGATGCACAGCCACAGCCCGAGCACCTTGCTGCGAATGCCCACCAGCCCAATCGGAAGCCTCTCCTTCGGCAGCGGCCGGTACTCCCCGCCACGCCCGCCGCGCAGCTCGAAGCCCGTGAGTGTCGGCTCGAAGCCGTCAAACTTGGGATCGATGCTCGTCAGCGCCGCGTCGTCTTCGTATCCCGGGTCGTAGATGAAGAACTCCGGCACGCCGATCTTCGCGTAGAGGCCCGGCTTCTCCTCCGCGTCCTGCTTCCGGCTCGACGGCGACGTCACCTCCAGCACGAAGTCCGGCGGCTTGCCCTCTTCCCACGCCACGTACGAATAGCGGTCCCGGTCCGCCACGTCGAAGGTCACATACACATCCGGCACCGCCGGGGGATTTTCCGGGTTGGTGTCCGGGTCGTGGGCGGGATCCCAATAGAGAAACTGGTCCGAACCCACGAACACGTCCGGCCGCTCGTGCCAGTGTTCCCTCAAACAGCTGAAGCCGTGAATCCTTGCGGCGACTTGGCAGGAGTTGCGAGGAATAAACTCCTCATACGGCAGGCGCCGCTCGTCCGGGCCGGGCGTCCAGCGCAGTGGTACGCCGTTGACCGACCGCGACGGCTTGCTGGCCGCCGGCGCACGTGCCGAACCGGAGGATTCGAGCGTCGCTTCGGTCATGGTTTCACCTCCACTGCAAGGGACACTGTAGCGCGGCGCCGAGCGCGAACGCCTCGGCAACAGTGGCGAATGTAGCACACGGGCTGGTCACCGAGCCGCAGCTTCACGGACCACCTCGAACATCCGAGGATGTCGATTTAGGAAGTACGCGGCTCGCCTTCTCGCAGCCACTTGCCTAGGGTCGAAATATCTTCGCGCACGGCGTTTGCCCCGCGCACCACCGGTATGCCCAGTCTGGAGATGTGGTCGATGAACTCCGCCAACGCCACGCCGGAGAACTCGGCAGCGCGGCCCAGCGACAGGCTCTCGTCCTTATAGAGCGCCGTCGCCAGCGCCAAGCGGATTCCCGGCTCGGCGAGCAGCGAGTTGTCGCTCAGATGCACGAGCAACGCCTCCGGCTGTTGCCGGTTCAGCACCATCACCGGCTGCTCTCGCGCATCCCGCAACGCGGCCGACGGGTTGCTCTTCAACTGCCGCACACTAACCGCCTTCATATAGCCCCTCCTTGTAATGGGCCATGACGTAGGTACAAAGCGTAGCACGAAGTGTAGGCACGTGATGTAGGAACATGCCAGAGCGCAACGTGGCGACGGTCAGCGGCCTGCTGCAGCCACCCTTCGCCCCTCACAACTCCCCCGCCACGGCCTCGCGGGCTATACCAACACCGTTGGTGCGGGATAGCGCGACACCGTTTCGTCCGCCGTCACCAAGGTGGCTTGCTCCACGATGGCTTGGGCCACCAGCATCCGGTCAAACGGATCCTTGTGGATGGGCGGCAACGCGACAACGGCAAGGGCGTGTGGCGATGTCACGGGGGTCTCCGCGTAGCCGTTGGCCAGCAAGCGCGAGCGGAGTTGGGCGGGGTCGGCGCGGAAGTCTGCTCTGCCCAGCATGTGTTTGATGACGATTTCCCAAATGCTCGCCGTGCTGAACGTCAAGCTGTTCGTTTCGTCTTCAAGCAGATTTTTGGCCTTTGCCGATAGCCGCGGCGAACCGCTTGCCGCCCACAACAGGATGTGGGTATCGAGCAGCAGCTTCACGAACCACCTTCGAACATCTGTCTGATGTCCTCCCCGCCCATGGTGTCGAAGTCCTCCGGCACTTCCACTTCGCCGGCCATGAAGCCGATGCGTTGCTTGCCGCTTCGCCGCGCCTTCGCTTTTAGGATGTCGTGGACATCGCCCGGACGCCAAGAGACGGCACAGTCCCAATGGCCGAAGCCGCCGTGTTCGGTCACGGCGCGGCACCATTCCTGCAGGTAGCGCCGCTTCGTGATGTCTTGCTCGCGCTCCTTGCCTTTCACTTCCAGCACCAGCATGTCGCCGTTCGTTAGCCGAATGAGGAAGTCCGGGCGGTACTTGCGCACCACGCCGGCATGGATGTAGACCACCTCGAATCCCAGATGATCGTTCTTCACCCACGAATGTACCCACTCGCTGTTGTCCAAGGCGTGGGCTTCGGTGGCTTCCCAAGTGCTGTCGAATACGCACTGGTTGATGTGGCTGCGCCGCGTGTGTTCGCAGGGCTTGCCGGTGTGCCAGGTGCGCATGTCGCCGGTGCTGCGGATGGGGTGGTCGCGGTCGAACACCGGCACCAGCTTCTGCGTGTTCTCGAATCGAAGCGCTTGCCACAGATGGCGCACCACTTTCGTCATGTTCAGCGTCAGCATCAGCCGGCGCTTCAGATCATCCGTGTGGAACAGGCGCGGGTGGATCACCACCTTGTCCGAGCGGAGAAACCGCTCCGTCAACCCCACCAATTGGATGAGCAGATCCTCTCGGCATCCCTGCCAATCCTCGCGCATGTCGTCGAACACCGCCGCCGCGGTCTCGAAGACGATGCGCTGCAGCCGGTATTCCTGCGCTAGACGCTCAAGGTCGATGGTCTTGATGCTGACGACGTTCGGTTTGCCCTCCACAACCGGCGCGAGTTCCGCCAGCTTGGCCGTTTGGCCGGCATCGAGAACCAACGGTTCCAACGTCTCCAAAGCCAAGGAGAGACGCGGCTGGAACACATGATCAATCCGCACCACGTTCGGCCAGCGAATCTCGAACTCGACTTTGTCGTCATCCGGTTCGATGGGCGTCTTGCCATCCGGCGGGGGAGGCACCACGCCTTCGTCCGGCGTTTCGTGCGGCAGGAAGGTGAACGGCACGCCGAACACATTGACGTATTCCGGCTTGAACAAGCCCTCCTCCGACACTTCGTAGGAAGTGCGCCGCAACCCCCGGCCCACCACCTGCTCGCACAACAGTTGGCTGGCGAAGGCGCGCAGCCCCATGATGTGCGTCACCGTCTTGGCATCCCATCCTTCGGAAAGCATGCCCACGGAGATCACGTTCTGTATCCGCTCGCCCGGTTGCCCGGGTTTGCCAACGGTGTCCACCTGCCGGCGCAGGAACTCGGCGCGTTCCTTGGCGTTGCTCGGTTTGCCGTTGCCCGTGACGTTCACCGCGCCGTTGCCCGCCTCGGCCGCGGCCTCCGCCTCCGCCAACACTTTGGAATCGATGTGCAGCGTTCGCTGCGGGTCGCACAGTTCGTCGATCAGGATGTCGCGGTTGTCGAAGGCGTGTTTCACGCGGGCGGCGGTTTCTGTGCGATTCGCCACGGTGATCAGGGTGGGGCGCGTTGCCGCGCCATCCGCCTCCCAACGCTTTACCGCTTCGCGCCAGTCGTAGCCGAGCAGGTAGTAGCCGTTGCGCACGAGATCGGGCAGCGGTTCGTCGGCCTTGGCTTTGCGGTTCAAGTCGTCCTTCACTTCCGGGTCGTTGTAGATGTGGTACAGGCGCGACTTGTACGTTTTCGCATCCGGCACCGCGTCGTCGCGCACCACCACCCGCGGCGTTTTCACCAGCCCGGCTTCGATGGCGTCGTTCAAGCCGAAGTCGCTGACGATCCAGTCAAACAGCGTTTCGTCCGAACTGACACGCCCGGTGGGCGCGAAGGGCGTGGCGGAGAAGTCGTAGCAGCGCAGCACGCCCCGCGCCCGATGGATGCGATCCAAACCGCCGATCCACTTCGTGGCCGTCTCCACGTCGTCCCGGGCGATGCCTCTGGTTCGTGCCTGCCCCGGAACGCGCCAGGCATGATGCGCTTCGTCGTTCAGCACCAGAATGTCCTTCGCGCGCGCCATCTCGCCGAGCACTTCGCGCACATACGCCTCGTCGCTCTTGGCACCGCGCTTGTCCACGCGCCGCCGTCGCGCAAGCCGCTCATCCGTCTCCCAATTGAGCGCGTGCCAATTGCACACCCGCACCCGCCCTTGCCTAAGCCTGTCGAGCAACGCCGCGGGCACGATGTTGAACGCCTCGAAGTAGCTCTCCGGCGCGGAGGGTTGCAACACGGCCAGACGATTCTTCACGGTGAGACCGGGCGCCACCACCAGCACGTTCTTGGAGAAGCGCCCATCTTGCGGCTGCGCCACCTTGTTCAGCACCTGCCACGCGATCACCATCGCCATCACGATGGTCTTGCCGGCGCCGGTGGCCATCTTCGCGCACAGCCGCTCGAACGGCCCGCCATCCGACGGCACCTCCACGCCCACCTTCTCCGCATTGGCCGCCTCCGCCAACCAGATGAGCGTTTCCATCGCCTCCAACTGACAGAAGAACAACCGCTGATCGGATTCATCGCGCTCGTGCCAATGCCGCAGCAACCGCCGCGTCACCGCGGACACCCCCGGATACCCCGCCTCGCGCCACGCCTTCACCCGCGGGCGAATGGCGTTGACCAGCGGAATCTCGACGAATACGCCCGGATCGTCGAATGCCCGCGAATCGTCGGAAGCCACGACGTAGCCCGCCGGCCGCCGCCCTTCGGCCAAATCGAAGCCCCGCGTCGTGCGGTCGTAGCGCCAGTGCCGCCGCGGTTCCTCGTAGGGAGTGTTGATGATCAAGCGGTCTGGAGTGGCTCTGGGCATCAGTCGGATTCCTTTGTGACCAACGGGCGCAGCTGCTCGGCCAACGCGGGAATATCCTCTCGAACCGTGCGCCACACGACATCCAGCCGAATCGAGCCGTAGGCGTGAACCAGGCGGTTGCGCATGCCGATGAGCTCACGCCACGGAATGTCCGACAGCGCCGTTCGCGTTGCGTCGCCAACTTGGGACGCGGCCTCGCCGATCGTCTCGACTGCTTTGATGATGGCGAGTTGATGCAGCCGGCTGCCCTCGAACGCCTCAAACGTCAAGGACGAAGCAAACCCTATTGCTTCGTCGGCGTAGACAAGCATGTCCAGCAGCAGGGCGTCGTCACGCTGCATGGATCACCTTTGCGGACGCCAGTATCGCTTCACGCCGAATGTGGTTGCGGCTTTGCTCCACGGCTTCGCGCTCGACCAGATCGACGCGCCTGCCCACCAGTTCCGCCAGTTCCGCCTCCATCCGAACCAAGCTGAACAGCGTGGGCTTCGCCTCCTGCCGAAACCGCACCAACATGTCGACGTCGCTGTCCGGCCTGAAATCGTCGCGCAGCACCGACCCGAAAAGGGCCACCTCGGCGACGCCCCAGCGTTCACAGAACGCGGCGATTTGTTCCGTCGGCAAGTGGACCCCATGCGCTACTCCTGCGCCTTCTTCAAGCGGCATTAGTTCAATGCCCTTTCAGCATCACGAGCAACCACATACTGTTGCACACCTGTTGCTCTAAGTCTGCCCACGTCGCCAAATGCCATTTGTTGTGTCGGTGAGGACGCCATCGACCATGACCAGCTCTCGATACTCTGAGCACTTGATGAAGGTCTGCAAACGCCAATCTCTTTTGTTAGCCAAAATTGTTGCCACATCCAAATGGGCTGACGCCAACTCCTCGGTTCCAAACGTCTCCATCAACACAGCTACTCCACCACCGTTGTAGCCGTAACGTACCCGCGACGGGCGATCCACCTCTTGAACTCGACCAGAACCATCCCGATACTTCATCTCGAACGATTCTCTACCGCGAATGGTACGTTTGCATGGTTTCAACAAATTGAACACGCGAGACCACAGAACGAGATAGCCTATTCGCTTGATAGTCTGATTCACTCTACCGATATCTAGGTTGAGCCCCGCGTTTTCCACGAATTCACGGCTAATGGCCTGCCTTATGCGCCCTAGCGTCGTGTCAATGACTCTGATGCCATGTTTGCCTGTGACTTGCCCGCACAACATCCTAGTCGCATCCGCGAGCGCCAACGGATGCAAAGGATGTATTTTGGCATGTTCTTTGTGCGGTGCCAAGAGAGAATACTCTTTGTGATTGCCTTTGGGGTCTTTGGTATGTTCAAGCAGTTCACGGTACGTATTCCAAGGGCCCTGAAAGATCGCGTTCCACCACATGTATCCCGTGTCCAATCTCACGACGAGTTTATCGTCGGTGAATTGACCATCTTCATTCATCTGTCTTGCGTCGTACCACTTTGTGAGGTTGTGTCCGATGTCGATCGGATCAAGCGAAGGGGTTGTCATCTTCGCCAACTGTTCATGAAGGCGGCGGGCCACGATGAAAGACGCCCATCCAGTGGAACTGGCCGTGTTGAACGAGCGAAGAGCAAGGTCGTTGAGCATTCCCTTGTCGTTGTTTATGAGCACGTCGAGAAGGTCGCACTGGATGCGGATGTCCTTCGCCCTCTCGGGTCTCATGCCTTGCGCTTGGTGTGCAATTCCGTCCATTGCCGGTTCCTACTTCACCAGATCCTTGTACTTCAGCCGTTTCCCACGATTCAGAACGCCGTCGAGGTCACCGCCCTTGGGTATAGCCCAACGGGACCCCATGCCGTTTTCCGTAACGTGTCATCCCGCGGACTCTCCCACCGAGCGCTTGGTGGCGTGACCGTTGTTCCGAGCCCGGGGCCGATCCGGCCGCTTGGGCCCAGAACCTCCCACCGAGCGCTTGGTGGCGTGACCGTTGTTCCCGCAACCCTGTAGGCGACGCCCGTCAGTATACACCGTCGGGAAGGGCAATGCTCGCCGGACAACGAAGATCTTGCCGGTAGCCCCGCAGGCGGCACCGATGCCCAAGCACGACGCCGTGGCGGCGGATTGGCGCCTACCTGCCGTGCCGTCCGCGGGTGCGTGGGACGACCGGAAGAAGTCGAGCATCGCTTCGGTCATGGGGCTCCACCTCCATGCCAGGCGCGCACCCCCGCACTCCGCCGAGGGCTCCTGTGCGCGGTGCTGAGCGCGAACGCCTCGGCAACGGCTGCGAATGTAGCACACGCGCGTTGGTCCTAGCTGGCGATCCCCCAGAACCGGCGAGCACGACGCCCGCGGCGACCGGCTCGCCGGTCTCTCGCGCAATATGGCACGGTGCCCGACCCCGTCGCTTCCAACGCAGCGCCGTCTTTAGTCGCCATTAGCTGCTCGCGGCGCAACGCGCCGTGGCGATCCGACGCGGTTGCAGCGAACGTCCGGTGCCTGGTGGTAGGGTGGGGGCTCTGCCGGACGAAAAGCACTGCTCGGCACTCCGATCAGCCGCGCCGCACCTTCTCGACGAGTGCGTCCAACTCCGCCACTCTCGCAGCGGATCTATTTGCCCTAGCGGGTGTTGTTGATCAGGCGATCTGGGGTGGCTGCACATCAGTCGAATGCCTTATTCGCGTCCACTTCCAGTCCGGCCGCCTTGAGCTCCCTCATCAACAACATTTCCCACGAGCCGCCCCCGTCCATTGGGATGTAGACAACGCCGGCGTAGTCGCTGGGTATTTCCGGCCCTCCCCTTGTCAGTGCGCACACGCGCTCCCGCCCGAGTTTGCCGATGAAGAAACCGAGTTCGAAGATGACGTTCTGCCGAGCACGCGGCTGAGACTCCTCCCCGTGTAGCGCACCGCTGTCGTCCGCCGTCAAGAGCACAATTGCATAGCCCACACCCGCGTGCGCTTCGAACTTCTCGATGATGGTCCTGCCTTCGCTTGGCATTTCCGCCAAGATGATCGGTTTGAGGCGCAGCTTCTCCACAAACCTTGCCACTTCATCCTTGGCACCTGCGTCCCTGCCATGCACTATGAAGATCTCGCTAGTCTGCGGAAGCACTTTATGTCCTTGGTTACCGGTCTCTTGATCTCCTTCCCAATACTCCTCGATCTCGTCGATCATCGACCGGAATTTCGCTTCGGCGATCGACAACGCACGAGTGTACGAGTCTTGCCACTGCGCCTCCGTGGTTCTGTTCGAGAGGTAACGCGGCACGAACAAAATTCCCTTGAACTCCGTCACATGCTCCGAGTCGTTACCGAACGTGTTGCCGATTGCGACCCGCGCATCTCGATGCCACTTCTGGAAATCCGGGGCACCGTGTTTCAACCTCTTGAGTTCAGGTACGCGGCCCAACACGCCGTTCAGGCGCTTGAGCGACACGGCCTTACTTGGTCGCGTCATCGGTCCAACTCCACGATCTTCAAGCTCTCGATGCCGCGGTCGTCCACGATTTTCACGGCGGCGCGGCGGTGTTCGCCGGCTTGGAACGGCAGGGAGACGGTGCCGCGGTAGGCGCGGATCAGATCTGCGTCGATTTCCGCTTTCAGGTTGCGGGCGATCTTCGCCCAGCCGTCGCGGGGGCCGGCCATTGGGAAGAAGACTTGGCGGGGGAAGAGGCTGCGGCCGTCGTAGTCCGTGTCCAGCATCCACAGGGCGATTTGCTTTTCGCTGCCGGATTCCACGTCGCCGGTCTTGGTGTTGTAGTAGTCGAAGCCAGATACGCGCACGCGGTGCTTGCCGGCGTCCTCGCCTTCGGCGATGGTCTCCACTTGGACGTCGGGCTGGCCGATCAGCCAGAAGCTTTCGTTGCTGGCGCGTTTGCGCTTCAGGTCGTCCGTGAGGAGATCCGCATTCATCTGCGCCTTCAGCAGGGTGATGCCCGGCCAGTTGGTTTCGTCGATGTCTTTGGCGGCCTCGGGGTCGAACTGGAACGCGGCGAAGACGATGATCTTGGGCCGTGGCACCAGCTTATGCGCTTCCTGAATGGCGAGTTCGACTTGGCGCTGCTCCAAGGGCGCGTGGTCGGGGCCGAAGGAAATCACCACCGGCGTTGGCGCGGTTGCGGTGCCGTCGCGCACTTCGTCCGCGCCCCGATCATCCGGGCGCGTTTCGCCTTCCGCGTGCAGCCAGTGGGTGCCTTGCATGGGTTCGATGCGGGCGAAGGAGATGCGCTGGCCGGCCTTGCCGCGGATGCCCGTTTTGGCGAGTTCGTCGCGCCAGTCGCTTTGGCGGAGGGTTTCGCCGGAGCGAGCGATGGATTCGTCGACGGGTGGCGCGATCGGGACGGGTTCCACGGGCTTGACGACGGGGGCGGGTACGGCTTCGACGGTGAAGGGGCCGGTTACGCGGGCTTTGGAGCGGTCAGCAATCGGTTGATCGTAGAGCGTAACGGCCTTGGCAGGTTCGTCGTAGGCCAAAGTTCCTGCCGAGACGCTTGCCGACTCGCGGTAGCGGAAACCGGAACCGACGCCCTCCTGCGGGTGGGCAAGTTGGAAGTAGTCGAAGTTCGCTGTCATCATTCGCTGGCGTGCGATCGCCACCGCGACACGCGACGTGTCACATGCGAGCCAACGGCGCCCCCACTGTTCGGAAACAAGCGCTGTGGTCCCCGATCCGCAAGTAGGGTCCAAAACCAAATCGCCCGGATCCGTGGTCATCAAGATGCAGCGCTGAACTATTTTCGCAGATGTCTGAACAACGTACCTCTTGTCGCTGGCGTACATCTGAACAGCCCACAAATTGTTGATGCGACGCCCTGGAACTTCACTTTCGTATCGCTTCCAGTGTAACGATGCGTTGCCGTCGGCAGAATCTAGTCGCTGCAGATCTGCAAGACGGTCAATGCCCGCCATGGAAACGCGCCATTGTGCGCCTGCAGCGCAGTGATACTGTCGCCCATTCCACTCATACGGCTCGGATCGGCCGGTTGTAGACACTCCTTGGGCATCAAGGCTGGTACGTTTGTATACGCGAGCTCCCTTCGGCAAGTGCTTGTCGGGGTCGAAGCGCTCCAATGGTGTGAGCTTGCGGCACTCACCGTCAGGCATTTCGACCATCGCGTACGAACTGAAGAACTCGACGATCTCTCGCCGCGTGAGCGGCTCGTACAACTGTCGGTACTTGACCCTTTCTTTGTCCTTCGCGTACCAAAGGAGGTAGTCCGCGACCTCCGGCAACGTCTTCGTGGAACTGCCGCTGGTTGTCGCATACGAAATCGTCGCTACCCGATTCTCCGCCCCAAACACCT
Source organism: Candidatus Azotimanducaceae bacterium (assembly GCA_965243095.1). Classification (GTDB taxonomy): domain Bacteria; phylum Pseudomonadota; class Gammaproteobacteria; order Pseudomonadales; family Azotimanducaceae; genus VXYL01. The sequence continues at coordinate 4,295,306 of OZ251530.1, read as the reverse complement.
CGTCCATCACCGTCCCGACGCGATGTACGTTCTCGTCCCCGATCTGCACGAAGCAACTGCCACTGTCCGTCAGCAGATCCCGTGCCAAAAGCAGCCGGTCGCGCAGATAGGTGAGGTAGGAGTGGATGCCGAGTTCCCAAGTGTCGCGGAAGGCGCGGATGGTCTCCGGTTCTTGCGTCAAGTCCTCGTCCTTGCCGTCGGTGACGTCACGGTTGTGTACGAACGGCTGGAAGTTGGAGCCGTAGCGGATGCCGTAGGGCGGGTCGATGTACACCATCTGCACTTGGCCGCCCAAGCCTTCCTTCGCGAGCAGGCTGTTCATCACCAGCAGGCTGTCGCCGGCCACCAAGCGGTTGCTCCAGTTGTGCCGGTGCCGATAGAACTCGATGGCTTGGCGAATCGGCGGATTCTCGGCCGGCGCCTCGAACAAGGACTCCTGCCGGTCGTCGCCGTTGCGCTTGCGCACGGCCTCGATGATGGTGCGCGGATCGACGCGCTCGTGAACGTGCAGCGAAACCGTGCGCACGTCGAACGCCGTGTGTTCCGCCTTGCCGGCCCACGAAAGCTGCGGATCGATGTGCGGATCGTGCTGGTAGGTTTTCTTCCCCGCGTCCGCGTCCGTCTCCGGCGTCACCAACCCCACTGGCGGGTTGTTCACGCGCTCCTTGTCCGCGTGCGCGTAGTTCTCGATCGGCCGCTTGCGTTTCATGCGAACGTCGGGCCCATGTCGCGGTCGGGTGGCGGCGGGGGTTGGCTGCGGCCGGCGGCGAAGAAGTCATCGGAGAAATTGCCAGCGACGTCGTCCAGCCACCGCCAATCCTTGGCGATGGGTTCCCGTACCACTGCCGCGCCGTGTTTGCGGATATGCACCTGGTCGCCCGTCATTCGGAACTCCTTCTGGCAAGCGCACCGCCTGAGACCGGCCGGCACAGAGCAACTTCGCAGTGGGGTCACTTGACCTTCTCCAAAGGTGGTGTGTATCAAAAGTATAAGGGATTACGGTGCCGGGCCGCGACGCATAGGCGAGAGGCGGCGCGACGGTGGGTCAGGGATGGCCGCCCGAAGGGCTTCCACCCGATTAACCAGCCCCAACGGATGGGACGGCCAACGAAATTGGCGAGCACGCTCATCGCCGCCATCGCCCGCACGGCGGGCCACCGAACAACACGCACCAAAGGAACCACACACAGCGCGAACGCCGCCCCCGCAATCAACTACTTGCCGAGCACTGCACGACCATGCCAGAGCCAAGGGTCAAGTTCGCGACGACTCGGCGACTCCGCGTCGCTGGTCGGGATTGCCGCGTCCTAGGAGGAACCATTGAGGACAACCGAAGCCGGCAGCGGAAGCACGAATGTCGGACAACCTACTGACCCCTTCCTTCCTTCGCTTCGCTTGACTTCGCGATGTGCCTGCCCGCCTAATAGCCATGTGCGGCGTTGTAGCCGCGTAACTTGGAGAGACTGCAATGTGCAAAGAGAAGACATCGCCGACCGTGGCGGCTGCGCCGGACCCCGACGGCGAGCCGCCCGTGACGTCCGCCGCGCCGGGCCGAAAGCGCGAAAGGGGAGTGCTGGACCAAGCGCCGGTCACGCCGCCGACGGCGGCTGCGCCGGACCCCGACGGCGAGCCGCCCGTGACGTCCGCCGCGCCGGGCCGAAAGCGCGAAAGGGGAGTGCTGGACCAAGCGCCGGTCACGCCGCCGACGGCGGCTGCGCCGGACCCCGACGGCGAGCCGCCCGTGACGTCCGCCGCGCCGGGCCGAAAGCGCGAAAGGGGAGTGCTGGACCAAGCGCCGGTCACGCCGCCGACGGCGGCTGCGCCGGACCCCGACGGCGAGCCGCCCGTGACGTCCGCCGCGCCGGGCCGAAAGCGCGAAAGGGGAGTGCTGGACCAAGCGCCGGTCACGCCGCCGACGGCGGCTGCGCCGGACCCCGACGGCGAGCCGCCCGTGACGTCCGCCGCGCCGGGCCGAAAGCGCGAAAGGGGAGTGCTGGACCAAGCGCCGGTCACGCCGCCGACGGCGGCTGCGCCGGACCCCGACGGCGAGCCGCCCGTGACGTCCGCCGCGCCGGGCCGAAAGCGCGAAAGGGGAGTGCTGGACCAAGCGCCGGTCACGCCGCCGACGGCGGCTGCGCCGGACCCCGACGGCGAGCCGCCCGTGACGTCCGCCGCGCCGGGCCGAAAGCGCGAAAGGGGAGTGCTGGACCAAGCGCCGGTCACGCCGCCGACGGCGGCTGCGCCGGACCCCGACGGCGAGCCGCCCGTGACGTCCGCCGCGCCGGGCCGAAAGCGCGAAAGGGGAGTGCTGGACCAAGCGCCGGTCACGCCGCCGACGGCGGCTGCGCCGGACCCCGACGGCGAGCCGCCCGTGACGTCCGCCGCGCCGGGCCGAAAGCGCGAAAGGGGAGTGTTGGACCAAGCGCCGGTCACGCCGCCAAAGCCGTAGACCAAGACAACCGCTCGCCGCGAGAATCTGGCGAACGAGAGCCCCTATGGCCGATAGGCTCGAGGCTGTCAGGCGCTATCGGCCCTCGGGTTCCTTGGTCGCCACAAAACCGGCAAGCTGACGCCCCGCGAGTTCCATGACTGGAGCCGTTCAAAAAACCGTCGCGCCCGCCCCGCACGCTCCGCACCAAACGCGGAGCCGCCCGTCGTTCGGACATCGGAAAAGCCTTACACACGCGTTCGTAGCTGACCCACTGCCTCGGTGCCGCGTTAGCGTGAAGTGTCCTGAGCCTCATGCGGGCGACAGGACCTTCGCGGTCGGCAGCTCCTTCACCCCCGCCCCACGCCAACATTCTGCCCCCGGTCCCGCAGCAGATGATCCACCAGCACCAGCGCCACCATCGCCTCTGCGATTGGCACCGCGCGGATGCCCACGCAGGGGTCGTGGCGGCCGGTCGTCACCACTTCCACCTCTTCGCCATGCACGTTCAGGCTGCGGCCGGGTTTGGTGATGCTGGAGGTGGGTTTTAGGGCGATGTGGGCGATGATGTCCTGGCCCGAGGAGATGCCGCCGAGGACGCCGCCGGCGTTGTTGGAGAGGAAGCCGGTGCGGTCGCGCTCGTCGCGGTGTTCGCTGCCGCGTTGTTGGACGGAGGCGAAGCCGCTGCCGAACTCCACGCCTTTGACGGCGTTGATGCCCATTAGCGCGGCGGCGAGGTCGGCGTCGAGTTTGTTGAACACCGGCTCGCCGAGGCCCACGGGGACGTTGCGGGCGGTCACGGTTACTTTGGCGCCTACGGAGTCGCCGTCGCGGCGGAGGGCGTCGATGAGCGCGGCGATGGTGTCCACGGCGGCGGGGTCGGGGCAGAAGAAGGGGTTGTCGTCCACGGTGGCCGCATCCTTCAACTCCAAAGTCAAATCGCCGATTTGCGCCAAGTGGCCTTGGATGACGGTGCCGGTGGTGGTGCGCAGGTATTTGCGGGCGATGGCGCCGGCGGCCACGCGCATGGCGGTTTCGCGCGCCGAGGCGCGGCCGCCGCCGCGGTGGTCGCGCACGCCGTACTTGGCGTGGTAGGTGTAGTCGGCGTGGGCGGGGCGGTATTGCTCCTTGATGCGGCCGTAGTCGCGCGGGCGTTGATCGACGTTGTCGATGGCTAGGCCGATGGGGGTGCCGGTGGTGGCGCCCTCGAACACGCCGGAGAGAATCCGCACCGCGTCCGGTTCGCGGCGCTGCGTCGTGTATTTGGATTGGCCGGGGCGGCGGCGATCCAGGTCGCGCTGCAAGTCGGCCTCGGTGAGGGGCAAGCCGGGCGGGCAGCCGTCCACCACCGCGCCGAGGGCCGGGCCGTGGCTCTCGCCGAAGGTGGTGACGGTGAACGCCTGTCCGAAGGTGTTGCCGGCCATGTGTGTGCGAAACCTGCTCTTACGCCGCGTTGCCGTCAGCCCAGCAGTTCCAGCGCGCGGTCGATGAGCGGTGTCATCGAGTGCCGCGTCGCCTCCCACGACGGGTCCACGCGCTTGCCGCGGCGGTGCAGGCCCAGGTTGAAGCCGGTGATGATGGCGAACTTGTACGCCGCCAGGGCGCGGAACCAGTTTAGGTCCGGCAGCGCGCCGCCGTGCGCCTCGACGTACATGGCCATCAGCGTTTCCGGGTCCAGGAACATCGCCCGTTCGCCGGTGCCCTTGGCCCAGGCGTCCGGGTCGCTGAAGGTGCAGACCCAGCCCACGTCGTTCAACGTCGCGCCGATGCCGGTGAGTTCCCAGTCGATCACGGCCAGCAGTTCGCCGACGTTCGGCCCCTCGGTGGCGAAGAACAGGTTGGAGGTTTGGAAGTCGCCGTGGAAGATGCCCACCGGGGCGTCTTCGGGCAGCGTTTCCAGCAGGCGCTCGCGGCAATGCGGTGCTCGGGCCAGGCACTCCGGGTCCGCGGCGCGTTCGAGGAAGCGATCCCAGCGTTCCACGTCGGCGTGGAACGGCACCGCCTCGCCGAGGTAAGGCGCTTTCGCCGGATCCACCTTGTGAATCCGCGCCAGCGCCCGCATCGCCTGCCATCCCATATCCCCCATGCACTCCTCGGGCAGCGCCGCCGCCCACTCGTCCGCGCCCACGCGCAGCACGTCGCCTTCCAACTGGGGCACGATGAAGTACGGGCAGCCGAACCACTCCAGGTCGTCGCCCGACCAACGCACGGAGCAGTGCGGCACCTCCGTGCCGTCCAGCGCGTTCAGCACCGCCACTTGGCGCAGCACGTCGGCGGTGCCGCGCCAGTTCACGTTGGGCGGTGGCAGGCGGATGAACCAGGATTCCACATCGCCCCCGGCGGCCACGCGGAAGCCGTAGGAGAAGCCGGCGTGGCCGGGCATCGCATGCACGTCGAAGACGCGCGCGCCGCGGCCGTACTTCGCTTCGCAGAACGGGCCCAGCCGCTGTTCGAGTTCGGAGACTTGCATGATCTCGCCGCCTTACACGGGCGCCGGGCCGGGGAAGCGCTCGCGCAGCAGGCGTTTGAGGATCTTGCCGCTCGGGTTGCGCGGCACCTCGTCCACGAACGCCACACCCTTGGGCTGCTTGTAGCCGGCGAGTTTGCCGCGGCAGAAGGCCAGCACATCGGTTTCGGTGAGGGCGTCGTCGCGCCGCACTACCACGGCGAAGGGCGATTCGCCCCATTTCTCGCTCGGCTGGCCGATGACGCCGGCTTCGGCGACGGCCGGGTGCGCCTCCAGCACCTTCTCGATCTCCGCCGGATAGACGTTCTCGCCGCCGGAGATGATCATGTCCTTGATGCGGTCTTCTATGTAAAGGAAGCCGTCCGCGTCCAGCCGCGCCACGTCGCCGGTGTGCAGCCAGCCGTCCACGATGGTCTCGGCGGTGGCCTCGGGGCGGTTCCAGTATTCGCGCATGATGTGCGGGCCGGCCACCAGCACTTCGCCGGGCTCGTCCGGGGCGCAGTCCTCGCCGTTGGGGCGCACCACGCGCACGTCCGTGTGGAAGAACGCCTTGCCGGCCGAGCCCATGCGCTTCAAGGTGTTGTCGGCGTCCAGCAGCGTGGCCGGGCCGCAGGATTCGGTCAGGCCGTAGATCTGATGCAGCTCCACGCCGATGTCGGCGCACGCCTTGATGAGCGACTCCGGCACGGGCGCCGCGCCGGTGATGCACCAGCGCCAGCGCGAGTAATCGAACCGCTCGAAGTGCGGCACCTGCAGCATGAAGTTCAGCATCGCGGGAACGGCCAGGCCGATGGTGACGCGCTCGCGCTCGATGAGCTGCCAGGCGCGCAGCGGATCGAAGCTGCGCATCACCACGCTGGTGACGCCGCGGTACACGGACACGGCCAGCGGCGTCAGCGCCCCGACGTGGAACATGGGCAGCGGCGAGAGGAAACGATCCTGCTCGCAGTAGTAGGTGCTGGCGGCGATGGTCAAGCAGCCCCAGATGCTGGTGGCGTGGGTATGCACCACGCCCTTCGGCAGGCCGGTGGTGCCGGAGGTGTACATGATGTAGAGCATGTCGTCGTCGCGGGCGCGGATGGGCGGCTCGGCGGCGGGCGCGGCGTCGCGGAACACGCGGTAGTTGGCGGCGAAGTGGGCCGTCTCGCTGTTCGCCACCTGCAGCCACTGCCGCACGTCGGTGCGCTCGCCGCGGGCGTGCAGCTCGGCCACCGTGTCCACGAAGGCGTCGTCGAAAACCAGCCGCGTGGCGCCGCTGTCCTTCAGGATGAACTCCAGCTCGTCCGCCACCAAGCGCCAGTTGAGCGGCACCACCACCGCGCCGATCTTGGCGAGGGCGAAGTACGCCTCGAAGAACTCGGCACCGTTCATCAGCAGCAGGGCCACGCGCTCGCCCTTGCTTACGCCGGCCGCGGCGAAGGCGTTGGCCACGCGGTTGCAGCGGGCGTTCAGTTGGGCGAACGTCAGGCGCTCGCCGCCGTCGCCAACGTAGGCGTCGCGGTGGGGCGTGAGGAACGCCCGCTTGGCCAGCCACCAGCCGATGTTGTTTTCCATGCTCTCCCTCTCGCGGCCCCTCGCGCGTCTACCGCTTGCCGCCCCGCGAATTGTAAGCGCCAGCCAGCCGCGATGGGCCGGTGGCGTCAGGGTGGACGACGAAAATCTTCGTGGCGGGTGCCGGGAGCGCGGGCGTCCCGCCCGCATGCAGGCGAGACGCCTGCGTTCCCAGGGCGGCCTTGTGTTGGACGCCCTCGATCCGTGTACAATCGCGTCCAGCTTTGTTCAGGACAACCAGTGGCCGAGGATCTGTACAGAATCGGCGCGTTCGCCAAGCGCACCGGCATCACGCCGGAGTGTTTGCGCGCGTGGGAGCGCCGCTACGGGCTGGAGCCGGCGGAGCGCGCCGGCAAGACGCGCTTCTACAGCGAGGCGCAGGTGGAGCGGCTGTCCGCGATCAAGGGCCTCATCGATCAGGGGCATCCGGTCAGCGCCCTCATCCACCTGCCGGACGCCGAGTTGCGCCGCCGGCTGCACTCGGCCGCGATGGCGCCGCGCCCTGCGGCCGCTGGCGGACGCGTCGGCTTGGTCGGCGCGCCGCTCATTCAGGCGCGCCGGGACGCCGCCGAAACCACGTTGCAGGTGGTCGGCGAATGGGCGTCCATCAGCGAGTTGCAGGCCGAGCAAGAGGCGCTGCCGGGCGTTGACTGCGTGATCGCCTATGTGCCCACGCTGGACCCGGAACGTATTGATTTGGTTGAGAATATCTTTCCCACGGTACACCTCTTGGTGGCCTTCAAGTACGCCACCGCGGCGGACTTGGCGCACTTCCGCGGCAAGGGAACGCCGCTGCACCGCTGGCCAACGGACTGGGCGGCGTTGGAGCGTCTGGCCACCGCCGGCCTTTCGACACGCCGCCGCGACAGCCGCCAATACAGCGACGAGCAGCTGCTCCACATCGGCCTGATGGCTTCGCGCGCCGGCTGCGAGTGCCCGCGCGACTTGGCCGACTTGGTGGCCGGCTTGAACGACTACGCCGCCCACGCCACCCGCTGCTCGCCGGGCGAAGACCACGCCGCCATAGCCAACGAAGTAAACGCCGCCCGCGCCCGCTTGGAAGACGCCTTGACGGTGCTGGTGGAACGCCACGGATTGCTCGCAACGGCCAATTGAGCTTGGCCGCTGGCCACATCGGATGGCCGGATCGAAAAAAAGTTGGACAAAGGGGTTGACAACGCCCCAATCACCTGTACAAACTCTATACAGATTGAGGTTACCCGGCGTGTGTGGCGGCTTGTCCTCCCTTGGTGCATTAGTGTCCCTCCCCTAATCAAGCCGCCCCCAGCGACCTTTCGAGGTCGCTGGCACGCCTTTTTCCTCACCGCGCTTGCCACCCGCGCCGGCAAGCCCTAGACTTCGCGCCACAGGGCCTATAGCTCAGTTGGTTAGAGCAGTGGACTCATCAAGCGAATGGTGCGCTGTCGTCGAGAGGCGGCAGATGAACGGGATGAATTCAGGGAAACCGTCGGCGCGTGTGCGCCACGGCGATCCTGAGCCAAGCCGGCGGTACACTGTCGGAAGGTGCAGAGACTACCTGGGGGCTGGCGGGGCGAGGCCGCGCCGAGTGCCCTTGATGACAGGCATGAGCGTCCCGCGCCCCAACGCGGTTCCCGCGCAGCTACGGCGCGGGGATGCCGCGAGGGCGGTGAGATAGTCCGCGCTCGGTGGAAACATCGGGATCACGTGAATCCATTGGTCCCAGGTTCGAGTCCTGGTGGGCCCACCAAAAAAGGGACGCGAAAGGCGACGCGAAGCCGTTGTTGTTCGCAACGCGCAGTTGTGAGAGCATTGCCCCTTGGCAACGGCAGCAGCCAACGGGCAACTGGGAACAAACGAGGGAGTTGAATGGAAATCCAAGCCGAACGAGACGGGCGGACGTTGACCGCCAAGGCGACGGGCCGAGTGGACGGCGTGAACGCCAGCGAGTTTGAGCAAACCTTGCGGGACGCCATCGGGGAAGACGACGCCGCCGTCATCCTGGATCTGGCCGGCATCACCTACCTCAGCAGTGCCGGGCTGCGGGCGATCCTCCTCACGGCGCGGTCGCTGTCGCAGCGCAAGGCGAAGTTCCTGCTCTGCTCGCCGTCCGCACCGATTCGCGAGGTGTTCGAGATCAGCGGGTTCGACAAGATCATCCCGGTCCACGATTCGCACTCGGACGCCGTGGCCGCCATCGGCTGAAGACGCCGCCGACGCCCTCTGGCCACAGGCTGGAGGGCGCTAGACGCGCCGTATCAAGAACGCGCCCGCGAGCCAGCAGGCCGCCACCGGCGCGGACATCGCCAGCGCCGGCGGCACGGCGAACACGATGCTCACCGGGCCGAACACGTCCACGAGGTACTTGAACGCCAATCCCACGGTGATGCCCACGCTGAGGCGGGTGCCCATGCCCACCTCGCGCAGCGGCCCGATCACGAAACCCACCGCCAACAACACCAATCCCAGCACCGCCGGCGCTTGCAACGCCTTCGTCCAGAAGGCGACCTGGTAGCCCGTTGCGTCCAATCCTTCGGCGCGCAGTTCGCGTACGCGGGCGTCCAGTTGCGCCAGCGACAACGTGGCCGGATCGACCAGCGCGCCGGTGGTGAACTGCGCCGGCTCCGCATCGCTCCGCCAAAGGGTTTGGGCCTGGCGGCCCACCTGCGTGGCTTGGCCGCCGACGCGCGTTTCGAGGACGTCGCGCAGTTGCCAAGCGCCTTCGTTGCCGTCTCCGTCCGCGTCTCCGGCTTGGGCGGCGGTTTCGGCGCGGCGGCTCAGCCGCAATCGTCCGTCCTCCACGACATACTGCCGCACATCCACGAGGCGGCCTTGCTGATCGTAGCCGCCCACGTTGGTGAAAAGCTCGCCCCGCCGGTGCCAACTGTTGGTGGCCTTGTACGCGCCGCCTTGCGCGGTGCGCAGCTTCACGGCGGCGGCGCGGGCGTCGGCGGCCGGCGCCACGAACTCGCCCAGCGCCGTGTTGAACAGCAGCGCCAGCAGCGCCGGCGCGGCCGCGGCGGCGAACAGTCGCGCCGTGGAGACGCCGGCGGCGCGCAGCACGGTGATCTCGCCGTTGCGCGCCAGCACGCCGAAGCCCGCCAACACGCCCACGAACACGGCGTAGGGCATCAGTTCGTAGATGCGCCGCGGCGTGCTGTGCCACAGATAGAGCAACGCGTGGCGGGGGGTGTAGCCGGGCGTGGCGTCGCGCACCTCGTCCATCGCCGTGAACAGCGTCACCACGGTCAAAAGGCACACGCCGACGGCGGCGGTGGCGAGCAATGCCGTTTTGCCCAAGTGGATGTCCATGCGCCCGCCTGGCATCGCTTCTTCCCCTGCCCTAGCTCGACGGCTTCTACGCGGGTCGCCAACTGCGGCGCAGCAGCCACGCCGCCAAGCCGAGCATCACCGCGTGAACGGGCCAAAGGCCCACCGCCGAGGGCAACCGCCCGTCCGCCAGCGCGTCCTGCACGAACACCAGCAGCAGGTAGTAGCCCACGAACAACCCCAAGCCCGGCATGATGCGGGCGAAGCGCCCCCCGCGGGTTGGCGGCCGGGCGATGCCCAGCGTCAACAGCGCCGCGATCACCGTCAGCAGCGGCAGCGCGGCGCGCCAATGCAGTTCCGCCGCTTGGCGCGCGTCGGCAAGGTCGAGGTCCGTGCTTGCCCGCGCCCGCGGGTCGCGCCGCGGCGCCAGCGGCTGTTGCGCCAGGCGTTGGCCGAGGCGGGCGAACTCCACCACGCGGAAGTCCGCGTTGCCGGCGACGCCTTCGTAGCGCACGCCGTCGCGCAGTTCCAAAAAGGGGCTGCCGGTGTTCGGCAGGCGGCGCTGGTGGGCGGTTTCGGCCAACGTGATCGCATCGCGCTGACCGTCGCGCTCGACTAGGAACACATCGCGCAGGCTCTCGCTCTCCGCATCCACCGTTTGCGCGTAGGTGACGCGCCGGCCTTCGGAATGAACATGGAAAGCGCCGGCGGACACCGCCTCGAAGCCGCTGTGCAGCAGTTGCTCGTGCGCCAACTCGGCGTACACCCGCCGCGCATCCGGCGTCACCACGAAAGCCAGTACTGTCACCACCGCCGCCATGGGCACCGCGAACAGCATCACCCAGAGCACCACCCGCCCGGGCCCCGCCCCGGCGCCGGTGAGCGCCGCGAACTCCTGATCGCTGTGCAAACGCCCGAACACCAGCAGCGTCGCAAGGGCAAGGGCGAAGGGCGCGGTGACCTGCACGAACTCCGGCACGCGCAAAGCCAGCAGCAGCCACAGCACATCGGCGCTGAAACGCCCCACCGCCGCTTGCTGCAGGAAACCGACGAACCGCCCGCCAAGCCCGATGCTGAGCAGCAGCACGAAAACGCCGACGAAGACCAGCGCCAATTCGCGCGCGACATGGCGAAACGCCACCGGCATGAGCGAGACGGTCATTTGGCGGTCGACGATGGCGCGATGTCGCTGCCATTGTCCTTCGCCAAAGCCTGCACGCAGGCCAACAACCCGCTCACATGGGCATCGTTGGCTTGAAGCCGTTGCAACGCCGCGGCCAATTCGCGCAGATACTCCTCGTTGCCGCCGCTCGGCCCGGCGGAGCGGCGTATATGCGCCGCAAGCACGTCTGGCGCGGCCGGGCCCAGAAAACCCGAGTTACCCGCCGGAGCGATGTAGGTAATGCCGTCAACGACGCCAGCGGCCGTGTGAATCGCCACGGCGACGCGCTCGTAGCCATCCTTCTCGCGGTGATCCAAGTGCGCCAACACCGCTGCGTCCACCCGATAGGCGAGGCCCACGCACTCGTCGCCCGGCGCCGGCGTCAACGTCACCACCCGCCCGGGCGCCCCGGGCGTTCCCCGGTGATCCCGCGAACCTTGCCAGAATCGCCGCGCCCAACCGCGCACGACCGCACGGCGGCGCTCGAGATACGGAAAGTCCACGCGCCAGAGCAGGGATCCGTAACCGAAAACCCACTCTCCCACAGCAGCCGCGCACCGGCCGGATTCCATCAAGATATCGAATCGTCGTTCAGCGTGACGTGTCGGGAGTTTGCCACATGCCACAAAAGGGGATGTCGAGGCCGCCCGGGGGTGTCAGACAGATCTTTGGTGACATGTGCTGGGAGCGCGGGCGTCTCGCCCGCATGCAGGCGGGACGCCTGCTTTCCCGGCTTAGCACCGACACCGCCCACCAAAGATGTGTCGTACACCCCCGCCCGCGTGGCGGCCAACGACCTGCGGGAGTTCCAGCTAAACTACGGGTATTGGCTGCTTGATTTCGACCCCCATCGGGGGGACGATCCCAGCGCCGACAACGGAATGTCGCTGTTGATCGGGGTGGACAGCGCCGCCAACCCGGAACGGATTCGCCGCCCGCTGGAGTTGTTGCGGGATTTGCCGGAGCGGGAATTGGCCGGGAAGATGCTGGACTGGGGGCTGAGGCGGCTGGGCGCGGACAAAGAGACAGCGGAGGAGATGAAGAGGATGGCGAATGTGGAGGAAAGGTTCTATTCGCAGCTCGACGTGAGGGTGCGGGAATGGACCCAGCAGTGGTTGGAGCAAGGCCGAGAGCAAGGCATCGAGCAGGGCCGCACCGAAGGACTGGTGCAAGGCCGCGCCGAATGCATTGTGGCGCAGCGCGAGGGGCTGCGGCGGCAGGCGGCGCTGCGGTTCGGCGCGTCGGCGCGGCTTCTGGACGCGCCCTTGGAGGGCGTGGCATCCGCGGCCCAGCTGGCGGAGATCGGCGTGTGGCTGATGGTCGACACGATGGACCAAGTAATCGCCAAGATCGAAGCCGCGGCCGCGGACGAACGCATCGACTGAGTTCGCCTCACACGGCGCGGTCGAGCGCTTCCAGCGCTTCCTTGAGGGTGGCGACCGGCAGCACCGTGACGCCGGCGATGGGCGGGCGCGGGCGGTTGGCGCGGGGGACGATGGCGCGGGTGAAGCCGTGTTTGCCGGCTTCGCGGATGCGGTCTTGGCCGTTCGGTACCGGGCGCACTTCGCCGGTGAGGCCGAGTTCGCCGAAGACGACCAGGTTCTTCGGCAAGGCACGGTCGCGGAAGCTGCACAGTGTGGCCAGGATGAGCGCGAGGTCGGCGCCGGTTTCGGCCACGCGTACGCCGCCGACGACGTTGGCGAACACGTCCTGATCCGCCAGCGACACGCCGGCGTGGCGGTGCAGCACCGCCAAGTGCATGGCGAGGCGCTGTGCGTCCAAACCCACGGCGACGCGCCTCGGGTAGCCGCCTTGCACGCTGTCCACCAAGGCTTGAATCTCCACCAGCAGCGGGCGTGTGCCTTCCCAAGTGACGGTCACCACGCTGCCGGGCGCGGGCGTTTCGGGGCGCTGCAGAAAGATGGCGGAAGGGTTGGTGACTTCGCGCATGCCCTGCTCGGTCATGGCGAAGACGCCCAGCTCGTTCACCGCGCCGAAGCGGTTTTTCTGACCGCGCAGAGTGCGGTAGCGGCTGCCGGCCGGGGCGTCGAGCATGAGGAAGCAGTCGATCATGTGTTCCAGCACTTTGGGGCCGGCCAGGCTGCCTTCCTTGGTGACGTGGCCGACCAGCGCGATGGCGACGCCGGTGTGCTTGGCCAAGCGCACCAGTTCCGCGGCGGATTCGCGCACTTGGCCGACGCTGCCGGGCAAGCCATCGGAGGCGGCCGCCTGCATCACTTGGATCGAATCGACGATCACTAGTTTGGGCCGCAGTTCGGCCACTAGCTGGGCGATGCGCTCCACGACGGTTTCCGCGGCGAGGGTGAGCGTGTCTTCGGCAAGCCCTAGGCGGCGGGCGCGGCCGGCGATCTGTTGCAGGGATTCCTCGCCGCTGACGTAGAGCACGGGGCAATTGCGCGCCACCGTCGTGGAAACCTGCAGTAAGAGCGTGCTCTTGCCGGCGCCCGGGTCGCCGCCGAGGAGCACCACCGAACCGGCCACGAAGCCGCCGCCGAGCACCCGGTCCAGTTCGCCGAAACCGGACGGCAGCCTTTCGCCTTCCGCGGCGCCCACGTCCGCCAGCTTGGCGGTTTGCGGTGCCGCGCCGGCGAAACCGCCGCCGCCTTTCGTGCGGCCGGCCGCCGGCGCCGTAGCGAACTCGCGCAGCGTGTTCCACGCGCCGCAGCTGGCGCACTGCCCCTGCCACTTGGCGTGTTCCTCGCCGCAGTCGCCGCAGACGAAGGCGACCGTTCGCTTCGCCATGCCCTTGTCGCCAGCGCGCCTTGGCTACGCGCCGGACGGTTCCGGCCCGGCGTACTCGTAGGCGTTCTCTTCCGCGTGGTTGTCGAACTTCGTCAGGTGCGGCGCGAAGGTGAGTTTCACCATGCCGATGGGCCCGTTGCGCTGTTTGCCGATGATGATCTCGGCGAGGCCCTTGTCTTCGCTTTCCTTGTTGTACACCTCGTCGCGGTAGATGAAGAGGATCACGTCCGCGTCCTGCTCGATGGCGCCGGATTCGCGCAGGTCGGACATGTACGGGCGCTTGTCCGTGCGGCTCTCCAGGCTGCGGTTCAACTGCGAGCAGGCCACCACCGGGCATTTGAGCTCCTTGGCTATGGCTTTCAGCGAGCGGGAGATCTCGGCGATCTCGTTGGTGCGGTTCTCGTGCCGGCCGGAGGGCCGCATGAGCTGCATGTAGTCCACCATCACCATCCGCAAGCCGCCGGCCTCGGCGCTGACGCGGCGGGCGCGGGTGCGCAGGTCGTTCGGGGTGAGCGCCGGGGTGTCGTCGATGTAGAGCGGTTTGTCCTTGAGCTGGCCGCGGGCGCTGTTGAAGAGGTCCCAGTCGCGGGCTTGCAGGTCGCCGGTGCGCATGCGCGTCTGGTCGATGCGGCCGAGCGACGAGAGCATCCGCATCACTAGTTGATCGGCGGGCTGCTCCATCGAGAAGATCAGCACCGCGCCGCTGGCTTCGGCCTGCTCCCCGCCGGCCGCCATCACCGCGTGTTCGGCGATGTTCACCATCAGCGCGGTCTTGCCCATGGACGGTCGCGCCGCGATGATGACCAGATCGCCGGCTTGGAATCCGGCCGTGCGCCGATCCAGATCGTCGAAGCCGGTGGCGACGCCGGTGATGGGGTTGCCGCTCTTGGCGAGGAAGTCCAGCCGCTGCGCCACCGCGTCCGCCAAGCCGCCGACGCGTTGCGGCATCTGCTCGCGGATGCGGCCCTCGGCGATGTCGAACACCAGCTGCTCGGCGTGATCCAGCACCTCGGCGCTGCTGCGGCCCTCCGGCGCGAACGCCAGCTCGGAGATTTCCCCCGCCGCGGTGATCAGCCGGCGCAGCGCGGCGTGTTCGCGGATGATGTCCGCGTAGGCGGCGATGTTGGACGCGCCGGGCGTGCCTTCGAGCAGTTCCGCCAAGTAGCCGTTGCCACCCGCCTTCTCCAACAGCGCGCGGGCGGACAGCGCCTCGGAAAGCGTGACCACGTCGATGGCCTGGTTGGCGTCCGCAAGCCCGGCCATCACCTCGAACACGATGCGGTGCGACGGGCGGTAGAAATCCTCGGCGCGCACCCGGTCGGCCACTTTCAGCCACGCATTCGGATCCAGCATGAGGCCGCCGAGGAAGGACTGTTCGGCCTCCAGCGAGTGCGGCGGCACTTTCAGCTTTGCGGGCGGCGGCGGGGGCGGCGCCAAGGCGGGTGCGGCCATCGGGCAATCGATCCGTTGCGTCGGGGCGGCAGATCATTCGCTTTCGCCAAGACGCCGTCAACGAACAAGGTGTAGAGCGCTTGTAAAGCACCGAAGGAATTGCTGTGGACAAGCGGGAAAAGGCTGTGGTGGAGCCGCTTCCCTCGTCGCTAGGCGGCTATCTTCTTCGTGTGCGTTGACGTCGCGTGTTCGTGTGCGTTGACGTCGCGTGTGCCAGCTAGGTTGGCGTGGCGTCCGGCGTGTCACGGTAGAACGGTTCGCGCTGTCGTACCGGATCGAGTAGCGAGAGATCGCCTTCGCGCACCTCGTAGCCTTGCGGGAACGGCGGCCGCGCTTCCATGCCCAAGGCTTCGAGCACGCGGTCGTCTTGGTAGTAGCTGGTGACGGTGTGCAAGGCTAGGCCGCGTAGGAACTCCGGCGCGGCGGCGCGGGCGTCGGCCACCACGCGCTGTTGCTCGGCCGGGGTCAGGTCGAGGAAGGGGCGGCCGGTCTGCGCTTTTGCGCGGGCGGCCAAGGCGTCCAGTTCTTCGCGCAGCGTCGGGAGCGAATCGGCCTCGCGCTCCACTATGTAGCCCAGCACGTCCACCTCGGCGGCGCTGGGTTTGCTCCCGTCGGCGCTGGCCGGCACGATCATTTCCAACAGCACGTTGAAGATGCCGCGCTGCGTTGGGTCGAGCGGGCTGTCGGTGGCGATGCGTTCGTTCGTCACAGGGCGCGCTCAGTCAAACAGGTTGGCCAGGCGCTTCTTCATGGAATCCGCGATGTAGAGCGCCACGGCTTGAATCGTCGTTGTCGGGTTGACGCCGCCGGAGGTGACGAACACGCTGCCGTCCACCACGAACAGGTTGCGCACGTCGTGGCTGCGCCCCCACTCGTTCACCACCGAGCGTTCCGGGTTCGTCCCCATGCGCGCCGTGCCCAGCAAATGCCAGCCGGCTTGGCGCACCGGCGCGGCGGAGGCGCGCACATCCTCGGCGCCGGCGGCGCGCAGCGCTTCGGCGGCCTTGTCCAAGCCGTGCGTCAACATGCGCCGGCTGTTGTCGCTGACGCGGTAGGTGATCTTCGGAGCGGGAATGCCGTGGCCATCGGTTTGCTCGTCGTCCAAGGTGACGCGGTTGCCTTCCTCCGGCAGGTCCTCGCAGCAAACGCCCACATGCACGGTGCGGTCGTACACGCGCTCGAACGCCTCGTGGTGCCCCGCGCCCCACGGGATGCCACCGCTCGCCACGCCGACGCGCCCCGTCACCGCCGGCCCGGAGCCGCGCGTCACCTGCAGGTTGTAGCCGCGCACGAAGCCGCGCCGCGCATCCGTTTCGTAGAACTCCTGGCTGAGGATGCAGCAGCCCTGCGGCCCGAAGTGCGACTCCAGCGGCTCGTCGAAAACGCCGCTGACGTGCCCCCACGGGTGCAGCATGAGGTTCTTGCCCACCAAGCCGGAGCGGTTGGCGAGTCCCTGCGGGAACCGCGCCGAAGTCGAGTTGAGCAGCAGGCGCGGCGTGCCGACGCCGTTGCAGGCGACGATCACCACTTCGGCGCGCTGGTGCCGTTCCACGTCGTCCTTGTCGAAGTACGTCACGCCGGTGGCGCGGTCGCGCTGGTCCACCGTGATCTCGCGCACGCGGCAGTGCGGGCGCAGTTCCACGCCGGCGCGCAGCGCCATCGGCCAATAGGTGATGTCGGCGCTGCTCTTGGCGCCTTGGGCGCAGCCGGTGTTGCACGGGCCGAGGTTCAGGCAGCGCCCGCGGCCGTTGTGCTCGCGGGTGGCGATGGCGCTGTCGGACGGCCACCAGTGCCAGCCGAGCTTGTTGAAGCCGCGCCCCATCGCCTCGCCCATCCGCCCGAGCGGCACCGGCGGCAGCGGCGGCTCGTGGTGCGGCAGCGCCGGATCGCCGGCCAAGCCGGCGACGCCCACGTTGTTGTCGTTCTCCGCGAAGTAGGGCGCCAGCGTGTGGTAGTCGATGGGCCAATCGTCCGCCACGCCGTCCAGCGTTCGCACGCGGAAGTCCGACGGGTGGAAGCGCGGGAAGTGGGCGGAATAGAGGATGGTGCTGCCGCCGACGGCGTTGAAGTTGAGGATGGCGATGGGCGAATCGCTGTCGTTCACCGGGTAGTCGGCGGCGCGCCGGCGCAGATTCGGGCTGGTGCGGAACTCCCGCGCCGGGGCCATCTCCCAGTCGCGCCCGGTGCTCGGATACTCCGCGGGATTCATCCACCCGCCCTGCTCCAGGCAAACGATCCGCATGCGCGTCTCGGCGAGACTCCACGCCACCGCCGCCCCGGACGCGCCGGCGCCGACAATGAGCACATCCACGATGTCGTCGGCCATGAACCCTCCCGGCCGCGATGGCCGCGCACCCGTTACATGAACCCGCATGGTAACCCTCCCGCGTGGCAGGATGGGCGACGTATCCGGGCCGGTCACGCGGATTTCGTGCGCGGCTGTCGGCGCCAGCGGGTGGGCTATGCTTGCGGGCGAGATTGAGGAGCGAGGGAGCCGCTATGTTCTCCAAGCGGGCCACGGCCGTATTCGCGCTGGTGGCCTTTGTTGGCGGCTTGCTGCTGAGCTTGGCGGTGCGTCCGGGCGGGGCAGTCGCTCCGGTTGCCGAGCGCGCCGAGGGCGACGCGCCGGCCCGGGTGCGCTGGCGTGTGCCGCTTTCCGCGCCGCGCAGTTTGCCCGGTTCCGGGGAAACGCCGATTTGGCTGGCGGAGGCGTTGGCGGCGGCCAGCCGCGGCGCGGTGACGCTGCAACTCTACGATCCGGGCGAGGTCGTGCCGGCGTTTTCCATCACCGACGCGGTGCGCGACCGCAAGGTGCAGGCCGGTTTCACTTGGCTCGGCTACGACCAAGGCAAGATCCCCGCGTCGCCTTTGTTCGGCGCCACGCCCTTTGGGCTGGATCCGTGGGCCTACATCGGCTGGTGGCACTTCGGCGGTGGCAAGGCATTGGCCGAGGGCATCTACGCGAAGCACAATATTCGGCCGGTGTTCTGCGGCATCTCCGGGCCGGAGACGGCCGGTTGGTTCCGCAAGCCGGTGCGCTCGACGGAGGATCTGCAAGGCCTCAAGATCCGCTTCGCCGGCCTCGGCGGCGAAGTGATGGACCGCGTGGGCGCATCGGTGACCATGCTGCCGGCGCCGGAGATCTTCCAAGCGCTGGAAACCGGTGTGATCGACGCCACCGAGTACTCGCAGCCGATCACCGATCAGGCGCTCGGCTTCAACCGCATCGCCAAATACAACCACTATCCGGGCTGGCACCAGCCGTTCAGCGCCACGCACTTCGTGGTCAATCTGGACGTTTGGCAGGGCACCGCCGCGGCGGACCGGGCGCTCATCGACGCCACCTGCCTCGGTTCCGTGGCGCGCAGTTTGGGATTGACCGAGTCGTTGCAAGGGCCGGTGGTGGCGCAATTCGAGGAGATCGGCGTGGTGGCGAACTACCTGCCGGCGGAGTTGTTGCAAGTGCTCAAGGCCACCACCGACGAGGTGTTGGACGAGCAGGCCGCGGCGGACGCGGACTTTCGGGCGGTGATCGAGTCGCAGCGGGCGTACCAACGCACCTATCAACACTGGCGGCGCTTGGCCTATCTCTCCAAGGACTTCCTCTCTCAAGACCCCGCCGCGGCGCAATCCCAACCGGAACCCGCGCCTTGACGGACGCGGTCGACGCCGCCCAAGCGGCGGCGCCAAGCGCCACGTTTCCGGTGGAGATGCCGGCGACGCGCTTCTCCCGCGTTGCCGACCGCGCCCTCGCGCTGATCGGCCGCTGGGCCAGTTGGCTGTGGGTGGCGCTGCTCGCCGTCATCATCGTCAACGTGACGCTGCGCTACCTGTTTCAAGAGGGGCGCATCGAGCTGGAGGAACTGCAATGGCACATCAACGCCGTGGCGTTCATGCTGGCCATCGCCTACGCCTATCGGGTGGACGCGCACATTCGCATCGATCTCATCTCCAACCGGCTGCGGCCGCGCGTGCAGGTGTGGATCGAGTTCTACGGCACGCTGCTGTTCCTGCTGCCGTTCATCGTCGCGGTGCTGGTTTTCAGTTGGAGTTTCGTGGCGCATAGCTGGGCGGCTTCGGAGATTTCCGCCTCGCCGGGTGGTTTGCCGCTGCGCTGGCTGTTGAAGGGCGTGCTGCCGGGGGCGTTCTTGCTGTTGCTGGTGGCCGTGTTGTCGCGGCTCAGCCGCATGTGGGCGTACTTGGCCGCGAAGCCGGAGGAGGCGCCATGACCGGCGCGGAGATCCTCGCGCTGCTGATGATCGTGGCGTTCATCGGGCTGGTGTTCACCGGCTACCCGATCGCGTGGATTCTCGGCGGTTTGGCCGTGTTGTTCACCATCCTCGCCATCGTCTTGGAAGTGGATTTCGGCATCCCCACCAGCGTCGATTGGTTCTACACGTCCATGTCCGTGGATCGCATCTGGGACGTGATGGAGAACTGGGTGATGGTGGCGCTGCCCATGTTCATCTTCATGGGGGTGTTGCTGGACCGGGCCGGCATCGCCCGCGATTTGCTCGGCGGATTCGCGCGCCTGCTCGGCCGCGTGCGCGGCGGCCTCGCCATCGCGGTGACGGTGATCGGCGTGCTGCTCGCCGCCTCCACCGGCATCATCGGCGCGTCGGTGGTGTTGCTGGGCCTGCTCGGGCTGCCGGCGATGCTGCAACACGGCTACGACAGCCGCTTGGCTTCCGGCACGGTGTGCGCGGTGGGAACGCTGGGCATTCTGATTCCGCCGAGCATCATGCTGGTGGTGATGGCGGATCGGATGTCCATGAGCGTGGGCGATCTGTTCCTGGGCGCGTTGTTCCCGGGCGTTCTGCTCGGCGGGCTTTACATTGCGTACTTGCTGGGCGTGGGTTGGCTGCGGCCCGCGCAAGCGCCGGCGGCGCGGGTGGAACCGATGGACTTGCCGGCGGCCTGGCGGCTGTTCCTCGCCGTTGTGCCTGCGGGGTTGCTCATTCTGGCCGTGCTCGGCAGCATCTTCTTCGGCTTGGCCACGCCCACCGAAGCGGCCGGCGTCGGCGCCGCCGGGGCGTTGCTGCTGGCCCTCGCCAAGCGTTCGCTGAACCGCAAGGTGATGGCCGAGGTGGTGGAGGAGACCTCGCGCACCACCGCGTTCATCTTCGCGGCGATTCTCGGCGCGGTGTGCTTCACGCTGGTGCTGCGCGGGCTGGGCGGCGACGAGCTGATCGCCGGCGCGCTGCTCGGGCTGCCGTTCGGCCCGGCCGGCATCATCGTGTGCATCCTCATCGCCACGTTCCTGCTCGGCTTCTTCCTGGATTGGCTGGAGCTGACGCTCATCATTCTGCCGCTGGTGGCGCCCGTGGTGGCGGCGCTCGACTTCGACCCGGTGTGGTTCACGGTGATGTTCGCCGTGTGCCTGCAAACCAGCTTCCTCACGCCACCCGTCGGCGGCGCGTTGTTCTACCTGCGCGGCATCGCGCCGGCGAACGTGGACCTACCGGTGATCTACCGCGGCGTGGCACCCTTCATCGTGCTGCAACTCATCGGCCTCGCCATCCTCTTCCACTGGGACGGTTTGGCGACCTGGCTGCCGGCGCAGGCGTATGGGCAGTAGGCGCCACCTTGCGCACCATCCGCAGTGGCAGTTGCAATCCTGCCAAAATAGTCATATACATGGTCTGATTCGTGTAGGAGAACCCGCCATGAGCAGAGTTTGGCAAGTTCAAGAGGCTAAGGCCCGCTTCAGCGAGTTCCTTTCCGCCAGCATGGCGGAAGGGCCGCAGATCGTCACCAAGCGGGGGGTTCAAGCAGCCGTTCTTGTCCCGATTGAGGAGTGGCGACGCTTGGAGAAAATCGCCAAGCCCAGCCTCAAGAGCCTGTTGCTCGCCCCCGGGGCGCGAACCGAAGCGCTCGCTTCCGCCCGCGAGACCCACTCGCTCCGGCCCCCGCCGACCTTCGAGTAGCGGGATGTACCTGTTGGACACCAATGTCGTATCCGAGCTCCGCCGCCCGCGGCCGAATCCAGATGTGGTTCATTGGGTCGAAGGCTTTGCCGAAGATCAGTTGTTTGTCTCCGCGGTCACGGTAGGAGAGATTCAGGCAGGCATTGAGATGATCCGGGCTCGGAACCGGGAGCAGGCGGCCGAGCTGAGCGCTTGGTTGGCGAATGTGATTGCCACTCACCAAGTGTTGCCGATGGATGTCCGGGCGTTTCGAGAGTGGGCGCGCCTCAAGCACGGCAAGTCCAACACCTTGATTGTGGACGCGACGATCGCCGCCACCGCCAACGTGCATGGACTGATCGTGGCGACGAGAAACCGGCGTGACTTTCTGGCCTTGGGCAGCCCGACCTTTAACCCGTTTGGGCGAGAAGCAAGGAAGGTGTACAGCGACGCCAAGCGCGAACACAACATGGCGGCTCGCGACAGGGAGAGCGCGTGATGGCAACGGCAAGCATGTCGTTCTCGAATCAGATTCGCCTGTTCGACGCGGCAGGCCCTGACGCCGGCGTGGGCGACGCGCTTGCGCTCGCCGGGCTGTCGATAGACGACCTGGTTTACGAGAACAGCAAAACCTGCAAGTGGAAGGGTGGCCCGCCCGCCCAAGTGTCCTCGTTCCGAAAGGCGGCGGGTGGCATTCCGATCGTCAGCTTCTTCACGGGTTGCGGGGGCATGGACCTGGGCTTTGAGGCCGTCGGCTTCGAGCACCGGGCTTCGTTCGAGATTTCCGAGACGTTTTGCAACACCTTGCGCCTCAACCGACCGGACTGGAAGGTTTTTCGGCCCCCCGTTGCACAGCGGAGACGTGTCGGATATTGACAGTGTCTGCGCGACGCTTAGGCCGCTGGTGAACGTGCCATTTGAGGGCGTCTTCATTGGCGGCCCACCATGTCAGCCTTTCTCGATCGCTTCGAATCAGCGGTTTGCCAAGACGGGCCCCAACTTCAAGAGGGTGGGATTCAAGCATGAAGGGAATGGCTCTCTGATCTTCGATTTCGTGGATCTCGTCGCCGAGTTCAAGCCGGCGGTGTTTGTAATAGAGAACGTGCCGGGCCTTCGGGATATAGATGGCGGGCAGCAGCTAGCCGCTGCCATCGACCGACTGCAGCAATGTGGCTACTCGATTACCGATCCCGCTGTGTACGACGCTGCCGACTACGGCGTTCCTCAGCGTCGACGCAGGATGATCGTCATAGGGTCGCGCGTGCCGGGAGCGTTTGCGATGGCGCGACGACGGCAGCCTGCCGGAGCGGGCAGCGTTTTGACCAAGCGCGTGAAAAGGTGCGCTCACAACCACGAAACACGGAACCACAAAGTGCGGTCCGTAAGACGGTACATGCGACTGGGCTATGGCGAAAGAGACCACCTGGGTCGGGTTGATCGTCTGAACCCAACCCGACCTTCCAAGACCGTCATCGCCGGAGGCACAAAAGGCGGAGGGCGGTCGCATTTGCACCCAGAGATACCTCGAACGCTGAGTGTGCGGGAGTGCGCGCGGCTACAGACCTTCCCAGACGACTACCGTTTCACTGGTTCAACCGCCCGACAGTTTACGCAGGTGGGCAATGCTGTTCCGCCCGTGTTGGCCGCGGTTCTGGCCGAGTGCATCACCCGCGCTTACTTCTGACTCGCCAATCAACCGTCGGCGCTAGCCGTCAGTGATGATCAACTCCGGCGTTGCGCCGCGGCCGTGGCCGTTGGAGTTGATGTGGCGCGGTGAATGTGTGTTGTGGATTCGCCAACCCGCGTACAGCGCTCGCATGGCGGCGGTGTCGGCGTTGCTCAACACCACGGTCGCGCCCTTGGCGGCCCATGCCTTCGCCACGTCCCGCAGCCTCGCCTGCGAATCCGCGGGGAAGCCGTCTGGCTGGTAGCTGGTGAAACAGCCGTCGTAGGGTGGGTCGCAGTAGATCACGTCGCCCTTGTCGGGGGCGACCACACGGGAAAAGTCGCCTAGCTGGATGGTGGCCTTCGCCAACGCCTTGTGCGCCAACCCCAACTGGTCGGCGTTGCAGATGGTCGGGTGGGCGTAGCTGCCTTCGGGCACGTTGAACCGGCCGTTCCTGTTGACGCGGTAGAGGCCATTGAAGCAGGTCTTGTTGAGGTAGATGAACCGTGCGGCCACTTCCACGGGGTCGGTCGGGGCTTCGGCCCTTACGCGCTGGTAATACGTCGCGCCGTCCGCGTACTGTTTGCCGTTGCGCGCCCCGTGCTTGCGCTCATGCTCGCGCAGGCGCTCGATGAGCGTCTCCACATCCGTTTTGACCACTTGGTAGGTGGTTACCAATTCCGCGTTGGTGTCCGAAAGAACGGCGCGTTCCATGCGGTCCGCGAAAGCGAAGAACACCGCCCCGCCGCCGACGAACGGCTCCCAATAGGTCGCGACGGCGTCGGGAAAGTGCTTGGCCAGCGCGGGGATGAGCGACCGCTTGCCACCCGCCCACTTCACGAACGGAAGCGCGGCGGGATGCCCGCGCCGCATCACCGGCGCGGGCGTCGCCACGGGCTACCGCGAGTAATCCGCGTCCCCCGGTTTGCCGCCGGCGCTGCCAGAACCCGCCAGCGGGCGGCTTTTGGGCGCCGAGGCGTATTCGCCGCGGAAGTCGCCGAACGGGCCGTCGCGCCACTCCAGCGCGGCCTTCAGGCCGTCCTCGCGCGCCCGGCGGCCGAACTCGCCGGCCGCGGGGCGGTGCTTGGACATCGCCTCCACGTCCGTGCCGGACATCAGGCCGGTGCGGATGCCCATGATCTCGTATTGGCGGTTCACCGCGCGCTTGTTGTAGTTGAGCTGGTCGTTGTCGATGTGGCCGAGGCGCCGGGCGTAGCGGGTGGTGAACTCCTCCAGGTCCTCCTTCGGCTTGGCGAAGGTGGCCCAGCCGAAGTCCTCCATCTCCTCGCCGCTGAACCAGTCGCCGCTGTAGGCGAACGCCCGCGCCTTGCCCGGTTTCAGCAGCCACGGCGCCCACATCATGTCCATCGTGCCCATGGCGCGCACCGGCGGGTAGCCGATGCGGGCGTCGTTCGCCACCATGCGCATGTCGCACATGGACGTGAGCTCGGTGGCGCCGGCCAGGCACCAGCCATGCACCTGGGCGATCACCGGCTTGGCCAGCTCCCAGATGAACCAGTGGCCCATCAAGGCGTGGCGCGACCAGTCGTAGTGTTGCGGATGCGTCGAGCCGGTATCCGGCATGCGCGAGAGCGGGTTCACGTGGTCGCTCCGCTCGTCCGGGTTGGGCGCGAGGTCGTAGCCGGCGGAGAAGGCGCGGCCGGCGGCCTTGAGGACGATGACGCCGACGGCCGGGTCCGCCTCCGCCGTCTTCAGCGCGTCGTACACCTCGCCGCGCAGCGCGTGGCTGAGCGCGTTCAGCTTCTCCGGCCGGTTCAGCGTCACGAACGCCAGGCGGTCGTCGGTGTCGTAGAGGATGTTGTTGTAGGCCATGCGGTTGCCCTCCCTATGGTGTTGTCACAGCGAGCCGAGGAACCTCAGCATCGCCTCGTTGGTGCCTTGCGGATTCTCCTGCTGCGTCCAGTGGCCGACGCCCGGGAACGTCACCACCTCGCGCAGGTTCGGGACGACGGCGCGCATCCGCTGTTCGTACTCCGGGTTGCCGCGGGTGAGGTCCTTGTCGCCGGTGATGAACAGCGCCGGCTGCTCGATGCGCTTGCCTTGGAACGGCGCGGAGAGCGCCCAGGTGCTGTCCAGGTTGCGGTACCAGTTCAACCCGCCGCGGAAGCCCGTGCGCTCGAACTCGGCGGTGAAGTAGTCCAGATCCGCCTCCGTGAGCCACGGCGGGAGTTCCTCTGGATCGGTCATCTGATCGAGGAAGCTGGCGGTTTTCGGCAGCCTCCGGCGACCGCCGGGCGCGTCGCCGGAGGCGGAGTAGAGCAGCATCCGCAGCGCGCGGCGCACGTCCTTGCGCAGCTCGTGCTCGGCCACGCCGGGCGTTTGGAAGTAGAGGATGTAGTAGAAGTTCTCGCCGGCGAAGTTCCTCATGCCGACGGTGGGCGGCCACGGCGGGCGGTCGCTGGCGGGAACGCTGAGGCCGATCACGGCGCGGAAGACGTCCGGCCGCCACAGCGCGGCGTTCCACGCCACCGGCGCGCCCCAGTCGTGCCCGGCGATCACCGCGTTCTCCGCGCCGAGGGCCTGCACCAGCCCCACGATGTCGCCGACCAGCTGGAACTGCGTGTACGAGCGAACGTCGTCCGGCGCGGTGGTGCCGCCGTAGCCCCGCTGATCCGGCGCGACGACGTGGTAGCCCGCCTCGGCCAACGCCGGCAGCTGGTGCCGCCACGAGTACCAGGACTCCGGGAAGCCGTGGCAGAGCACCACCAGCGGGCCGTCGGCGGGCCCGGCTTCGGCGATGCGCATGTCGATGAGGTTGGTGGCGATGGTGCGGCGGCTGATGGCGGACATGGCGGGTGCGTGGGCGATGGCTGGATTGCGCGCCATTGTACGCCCAACTCGGAAGCGCGGCTGCGGTTGACGCTGCCGATGGCGTTCGCCAACATGGTTCCCATGTTTGGCATCGCGCTGTTCTTCCGCCAGTACCTCTCGCCAGCGCCAAGGCAAGCCCATGCTTGAGCTCGGCGTCATCGCTGACGATTTGACGGGCGGCGCGAAGGTGGCGAGCCTGCTGGAGAGCGAAGGCGTTTCCTGCCCGTTGGCGACCTCCGTGGAGGCGCTGGATCGGCTGTCGGACGACGCCCAAGCTGTCGTGGTGGGCCGCAAGATGTTGCTGCTGCCGCCGGAGCAGGCCGCAGCGGATGCCACGCGGGTCGCGGAGGGGTTGCTGGCGAAGGGCGCGCGCCGCCTCTACTACAAGTACAGCGCGGTGTTTTCCTCCACGGCGAAGGGCAACATCGGCCCGGTGTCCGAGGCGTTGCTGGCGCTCACCGGCGCGGACCACCTGCTGTTCTGCCCGGCGTTTCCCGAACGCGGCGTCACCGTGTACCAAGGCCGGTTGTTCCTCGGCAGGAACATGCTGCACGAATCGCCGCAGAGCCGGGATCCGATCACGCCCATGACCAACTCCAACCTCGTGGAGGTGTTGCAGGCGCAGAGCCAAGTGCAGGTGGGTCTCCTGCCCTACCGCCACGTGCGCGCTAGCAAGGCCGAGCGCCAAGCCCACTTGCAGCGGCAGATCGACGAGGGCGTTGCGTTCTTCATCACCGACGTGCTTGAAAAGCAGGACTTGGCGTGCATCGCTGAGCTGGCGGTGGATATGCCCGCAACCACCGGCGCCGACGAACTGCCGGTGTATCTGGCGCGGGCATGGCAAGGCACAAAGCGCGATGTGGAGCCGCGCCGGCTGCTGCCGGCCGCACCCGGGTTCGCCGCAGTGATCGCCGGCAGTTGCACCCCCAAGACCAACCGCCAAGTGGCACGCTTCGCCCGCACGAACCCGGTGTTTCGAGTCGACCTCGTCGACGCCGCCGGCAACGACAATCTCGCCGAACAGATCATCGAGTGGACCGCCCCCCGCTTGCCAAACAGCCCCATCGGCATCGCTACCACCGCAGATCACGCCGAGGTGCAGCGTGTGCAACAAGCACTGGGCCGCGCCCCGGCCGCGGCGTTGGCGGATCGACTCCTCGGCGACGTGGCCGCCGGCTTGCATCGGCTCGGCGTACGCAAGCTCGTGGTGGCGGGCGGCGAAACCTCCGGCGCGGTGATGACGCGGCTCGGCATCGACTTGGCGCAAGTGGCGGCGTACGACGAGCTCCTCGGTGGCTACTGCCACACCGGGGAAGCGGCCGATCCGATGGCGCTGGTGCTGAAAGCCGGTGGTGCCGGCGAGGAGGACTTCATCGAAGCCGCACTGGGGCGGATGCGCGAGGCGGACGCGGCATGAGCGCCCCGGCAATCATCCGCTGCGGCTGGTGCGGCGACGACGAGCTCTACGTGCGCTACCACGACGAAGAGTGGGGCGTGCCGCTGCGCGACGATCGCGCCTTGTTCGAGTTCCTCGTGCTCGAAGGAGCGCAAGCCGGTCTCGCTTGGATCACCGTGCTGCGCAAGCGCGACGGCTATCGGCAGGCGTTCGACAACTTCGATCCCGCCAAGGTGGCCCGCTACACCGACCGCAAGCTGCAACGCCTGCTTGACAATCCGCGCATCATTCGCAACCGCCTCAAAGTGTTCAGCGCCCGCCAGAACGCCCGCGCCTTCCTCGCCGTGCAGGAGGAATGGGGCAGTTTCGCCAACTACATTTGGAACTTCGTGGACGGCAAACCCATACAGAACTGCTGGCGAACCTTGGCCGACGTGCCGCCCACGAGCCCGCTTTCGGACCGCATCAGCAAGGATCTAAAACAACGCGGCTTCAGCTTCGTGGGCACCACCATCATTTACGCGCACATGCAAGCCACCGGCATGGTGAACGACCACCTCGTGGCTTGTTTCCGCCACGCCGAGTGCGAAGCGCTGGCGCGGCGCGGTTAAAAGGCGGGCAACGTCAATGTACGCGCCGCGGATCCAGACTGGCGTTTGGAACGGCCTGCTGATCGTCCTGTCGCTGATCGCCGGGTTGGCGGTGTGCGAAGCGGCGCTGCGGCTGGCGGACACGCGCTACGAACAGGCCGCCGAGCCGCCGCTGCGACAGTACCGTTGGTCGAACATGGGTACCCATCCGGACGCCGGGACGGAGCACGAGGTGCTGTACAACCGCTTCGGCAACCGTCAGCACCGCGACTTCAGCGAGCGCGACTTTCAGGACGGGATGCATGTCGGTGTCTTCGGGGACTCCTTCACCGAGGGCTTGGGGGTTCCCGTGCAGTACACGTTTGTCGAGGTTCTTGATCACCTGTTGAACGCGCAGAAAGGCCGCGCCGACGCGCCGGCCGTGCGCGCCGGGGTCCATGTCCACAACTTTGGCATGTCTGGGACGGGGCCCGGCAGCCAGTATCTGCGCTATCGTGGTTTCCCGCACAAGGACCGTCTTCGCCACGTGTTCTACGTGCATTGCGACAACGACTTCGACGATCTGCGGCACGCCGGGCTGTACGCTTTGAACGCCGCCGGCGAGCTCGTCCGGCGGATGCGCCGAACCTCGACCTGGATTCGCTTCCTCTCCGGTTTTCGCCTCACCTATCTGGCGCTCGATGTGTGGCAACGCCTAGCCGGAGGCTTCGCTGGAGACCCGGCTGGAGGGGACTTGGCTGGAGATGAGCACGACGAGGCGGTGCATGATGGCGACGTAGTTTTCGAGGCCGTCTTGT
Organism: Candidatus Azotimanducaceae bacterium; assembly: GCA_965243095.1. Classification (GTDB taxonomy): domain Bacteria; phylum Pseudomonadota; class Gammaproteobacteria; order Pseudomonadales; family Azotimanducaceae; genus VXYL01. Next base: position 4,267,047 of record OZ251530.1, on the reverse strand, counting down.
CGCGCTGGCGCGACGAGGCGGAAGCCAACGGCAGCGCGTTCCACGTCGTTCTGCTGCCCGTGCCGGGCACCGCCACCCAATTCCACCGGAAAACGCGTTCGGGGCTGTTCGACGTTCTCGACCTGCGCGGCTGTATCGAACAGGAGATACCCGGCTTCGTCTGGAAGGACTGGCATTTCCGTTCCGACCCCCACTGGAACGAGGCGGGGCACATGGTGGCGGCGCATTGCCTCTACCGATTCCTAGAGCGCCGTTGGGGCCTTGCGCGGCGGCCGAACGAGGCGCTGGCCCATGCGCGGCACGACTACTACCGCGCGTTCGTGGACGCCGCGGGTTGGCCCGGCCACCGCTTCATGCCCAGCGCCCCGTGGGCGTTGCCGGCGCCGGGGCCGTTGCACCCGGCCGCGATGGCGCGCATCCGCGCCAAGCATCTCGCGTTGAAAAGAACGGATGGGGAGGGGCAACGCCGACGCATCGTGCGCGAGGTACGCCAAGGAGAACCGCTTGTGCGGAAGGGCGGCTGGGCCGTGTACGCGAGCCCGCGCCATCGCATGGTGGTGTATGTGAAGTCGCCCTGCGGCAAGGGCGGGAACGAGACGGCCGGCCGCCTCTTTCTGCATGCGCTCGCGCCGGGGAGAGGGCGAACTCAACGAGATTGGACGGAACTGCGACTCGAAGGCATCGCGGCGTTTTGGCGCGATGGTCGCGATTGCGTTGTAGTGCGCCCGGCGGGGCGCTACTCCCCGATTGCCAAGCTCCGCACTGGGGAGTGGCGGGGGGCGCCCGGCGGCGCGATGCTGTGGGAGGCGGAGTTTCCGTTCGACCCTGAGCAAAGGGAGGTGGCCGCGACGGCAGCCTATCGACGCGAATACGAAATGTTCGCGCAACGCCGTGCGCGGGTGCGCTCGCGCGGGAATTGGAGCGTCCACCTTCTGGACAACGCGTTTGCTTTTCTCAAAGAGCCGTGCGACGCCGGCGATCTGCGCGGCAGTTTCTTCACGCGCATGTATCCGGTGGATCCGGCCGATGCGGCACTTCTCAACCCCGGTGGGTTTGCCGCTCACTCTTGGCGTTCCCAAATCCCAAGTTTGCCACGCCGGTTTCTCTGGAGTGGGAAATACTCGCGGTTTGTGGCGGTGAGGGTGGACGGCAAGTGCCTGTTGAAGGCGACGCTGCCGCCTTGGGTGGTGGCGACCGTTTCGGCGGGGCAGAAAGACGGGGAAGCGGTGTTGTGGGAGACCACCTTCCACCTCAACGTGGAGCGACACCGTCGCGCGTGGGCGGCCGTTCGAGGCCGTGCACCGCTCGCCCGCAACGTCTTCGACCTCCACCGGCGCGGTCGCGATCTCATCTACGTCCGCGATCCCTGCGATGAGGGGGATGTCGCGGCGCGCTTTTTCCTTCACGTCGTCGCGGGCGCGGCGTGGGCGAATCTGGATTTCGACTTCTATGCGCGGGGCGTCGTCACCGACGGCCGGTGCGTGGCGGTGGCGCGGTTGCCGGAGCAAGACATCGACCGCATCCGCACCGGCCAATTCGTCGCCGGCGAGGGCGAACTCTGGAGCGTCGAGTTGTAGAGGGCGTCGGACGCGGCGCTGGCGCCGCATTGCGCGAGGCGCACCAAGGTGTACGAGCATATCTGCATTGGGTGTTGGTCGGGGCGGCCGGATTTGAACCGACGACCACCACACCCCCAGTGTGATGCGCTACCAGACTGCGCTACGCCCCGCGCGACGGTGGGAACCCCCGCCAGCGCGCATATTACCACTTGCGCTGGTCTGGTGGGCCGTCTGGGGCTCGAACCCAGGACCAACGGGTTAAAAGCCCGCTGCTCTACCGACTGAGCTAACGACCCAGGGCGGCGCGAAAACGCACCGTTGCTTGAGAGGGCGCGGATAGTAGCGGCGCGGAGCGATCAAGGCAAGACGTGCATTCACGACGCGATTGGCACGTCACGCCCGTTCGGCCCGCACCGCCACCGATTTGATCAGCGCTTGCACGCGCATCCCGGGGGCGAGGCGCAGCTCGTCCACGGAGCGGCGGGTGAGCAGGGCCAGCAGCCTTTGTTCGCCGCAACGCACGCGCACCAGCACCGAGTCGCCGTGCTCGTTCAAGGCGTCCACCACCGCGTCCACGCGGTTGAGCACGCTGATGTTCCGCACCGGGCCGGTGGCGAGGCTCACGTCCCGCGCCGGAATCTGCAACAACACCACCGGGCCCTGGGCGGCCAGATCCCCGGGCGCGAACAGCGTGGTGCCCGCAAACGTCAACTCGGAAAGCCGGTAGCGCGGATCGTATTGGCGGAAGTGGCAGGCGACGATCGCGCCGGCGTCTTCCCCAAGCAGCGGGTTGTCGAACGAGGTGGAGAACTCGGCCAGCGACGGCACTTCCTCCACGCGCCCGTCGGCGGCCACCAACACTTGATCGGCGATGGCGAGCACCTCGCGAATGGCGTGCGAGACGTACACGATCGGCACCGCGTGGTGGCGGCAAAGCCGTTGCAGATACGGCGCGATCTCGGCGCGCGACGGGGCATCCAACGCCGCCAGCGGCTCGTCGAACAGCCACAGCTTGGCCGGCGTCAACAGTGTGCGCCCCAGCGCCACGCGCTGCCGCTGGCCGCCGGACAGCTGGTGCGGGCGCAACGGCAACAGCGGCGTCAAGTCGAGGAACTCCACCACTTCGTCGAACGCCAGCCGCGTTCCTTCGCGGCGGCGGCCGGCGCGCGCCGCAAAGCGAAGATTGGCGCCGGCGTCCAAATGGGGAAACAACCGCGGCTCTTGGAAGACGAGGCCCACGGCGCGGGCATGCGCGGCAAGCGTTGCGCCTTCGCCGGCGCTTTGCCAAGACTCGCCGGCCACTTCCACATCGGCCGCCGCGGCCGGCTCGAAACCGGCCAGCAAGCGCAGAAAGGTGGATTTGCCGGCCCCGGAGCGGCCCACAAGCGCCGCCACCCCGCGCAGGTTCATGTCCACATCGGCGTGCAAGCGGAAGCCGCCCCGCGCCAGTTGCCCTTGAGCGCGCAGCTTCATGTCGGGCGCAGCCAACGGTAGGTGCAGGTGAGCACCGCCAAGCCGAACACCAACAGCCCGGCGGCGATGGCGTGGGCGCCGGCGTAATCCAACATCTCCACGCGGTCGAACAGCACGATGGAGAGCACCCGCGTTTCGCCGGCGATGTTGCCGCCGATCATCAACACGATCCCGAACTCCCCCACGGTGTGCGCGAAGCCGAGCACGCCCGCCGCCAGCAACGCTCTGCCGTGCATGGGCAGCACCAGGCGCAGGAAGCGGCTGCTCGGCGACGCGCCGAGGCTGGTTGCGGCTTCCAGCAAACCCGCGTCCGTGGTGCGGAACGCCGCCGCCAAGGGCCCGGTGACGAACGGCAGCGAGTAGATCACCGAGCCGATCACCAAGCCGGCGAAGGTGAACGCCAACGGCGCCCCGGCAACCGCTTGGGCCACAGCGCCGATCGGCCCGGAAGGCGCCAGCGCCAGCAGGAGGTAGAACCCCAGCACGGTGGGCGGCAGCACCAGCGGCAGGGCCGTCAACGCCTCCACCGGCGCGCGCCACTTGGACGTGGTGCGGGCGAGCCACCAGGCGAGCGGCGGACACAGCAGCAACAACACCGCGGTGGTGGCGAGGGCCAGCAAGGCGGTGACCCACGCCGCCTGCGCGATGTCCGTGTCGAACGCCACGTCAGCGGTAGCCGGCGGCGCGAATCCGCTCGCGCGCGTTCTCGTCCGCCAAGAACGCGAGAAACGCCCGGGCGCCGGCCTCGTCGCCGCCGCGCACCACCACCGCCACTTGCTCGATGGCCTCGTGGTGGATTTCCGGCACCAGCCAGTAGCGCTCGGCGGCGATGTTCTCCGCCAGCACTTGCGCGAACGCCACGAACGCGCCGTCCACCGCGCCGCTGGCGACGAAGTGGAACGCCTGCGCCACGTTCATGGCCACCACGCGCCGGGGTTCGAGGCGAAGACTCGCCAGCGCCTGCACCGCGGCGCGCCCGTACGGTGCGGCTTCCGGGTTGGCCACGGCGATGCGTTTGCCGCTGGTCGCCCACTCCGGGCCCGGGGCACCGTGATTCACCAGCAACGCCAAACGGCCGACGGCGTAGCGCTGCGGCGAAGTGGCCAAGCCTCGCTCCACCAGCGCCTGCGGCCGCGCTGCATCGGCGGAGAGAAACACGTCGAACGGCCGCCCTTGGGCGATCTGCGCGAACAGCAAGCCGGAGGAGCCGTAGGCCGGCGCCAAGGCGCGCGGATAACCGCTTCCCACCGCGTCGAACGCGGCGCGGAAGTTCGCGGCCACGGCCACGCGCAGCGCATCGCTCGCCGCGTCGGCCGCGGCAACCGCGCCATCCGCCCGGGCGTCGTTCGCGCACACCGCCGCCAGCGCCACGGCGGCACCGGCGCAAAGGCGAGAGGGTGACTGTAGCCAAGCAGCCATCGGCGTTATCCTAGCCCACCAAAGCCTAGGGCAGGATGACGGAGCGGCGCTTGGCGGCGATAGCCGAAAACGCTTCCGAGGATTGGGAGCAGGAGCAACAAGAGTGGATCGAGGCGCTCTCCAGCGTCCTCGACGAGCACGGCGGCGACAGCGCCAAGGCGCTGCTCTCGCGCCTGCAGCGGGAACTTTCGCAGCACGGCGTGGTGCTCACGGACGCGGCCCTCAACACGCCGTACAAGAACACCATCCCGCTGGCCGAACAGCCCGCCTATCCGGGCGACATCGACTTGGAAGGGCGCATCGAGAACATCCTGCGCTGGAACGCCGCGGCGATGGTGCTGCAAGCGTACGACAGCGGTTCCGGCGTCGGCGGCCACATCGCCACCTATCTTTCCGCCTCCACGATGATGGAGGTGGGCCTCAACCACGTCTTCCGCGCCCCCAGCGACGGCTACGGCGGCGACCAAGTGCATTTCCAAGCGCACAGCTCGCCCGGCGTGTACGCCCGCGCCTTCCTGGAGGGGCGCTTGACCGAGGAGCAACTGGCCAACTTCCGCCGCGAGCTGGGCGAAGGTGGCGGCCTGCCCTCCTATCCGCATCCGCGCCGCCTGCCGTGGTTCTGGCAGATGCCGTGCGCCAGCATGGGGCTGTCCACGCCCAGCGCCATCTACCAAGCGCGCTTCGTCAAATACCTGGAGCACCGCGGCCTCAAGCCGAAGAACGGCGGCAAGGTGTGGGCGTTCATCGGCGACGGCGAATCCGACGAGCCGGAAGTGCTGGGCACCATCAACATCGCCGCCCGCGAACGCTTGGACAACGTGGTTTTGGTGGTGAACTGCAACCTGCAGCGGCTGGACGGGCCGGTGCGCGGCAACGGCAAGATCATCCAGGAACTCGAGCGCGCCTTCCGCGGCGCGGACTGGCACGTCATCAAGGTGATCTGGGGCAGCGGCTGGGACATCCTGCTCGAACGCGACGTGGACGGCATCCTGCAGGCGCGCATGGAACAGGCCGTGGACGGCGACTACCAGATGTACACCGTCTCGCCGGGCGACGTGGTGCGCGAACACTGGGTGGAGGACAACCCGGCCCTGCAAGCGCTGATGAGCGCCCTCACGGACGAGGAGATCCGCTCCATCAAACGCGGCGGCCACGACCACAAGAAGATCTACGCCGCCTTCAAGGAAGCGCAAGAGGTGACCGGCAAACCCTGCGTGCTGCTGCTGAAAACGGTGAAGGGCTACGGCCTGGGCCCCGCCGTGGAAGGCCGCAACACCGTGCATCAAAAGAAGTACCTGCGCCCGGACGAGCGCGCGGAACTGGCCGAACGCCTGCGCATCCCCCTGGCCCCGGAGGCAATCGAACGCGCCGCCTTCTACCGCCCGCCGGACGACAGCCACGAGGTGCGCTACCTGAAGGCGCGGCGGGAAGCCCTCGGCGGCCCGATTCCCGAGCGGCAGGTGCGCTGCGCCAAGCTGGCGCCGCCGCCGCTGGAACTGTTCCAAGACATGCTCGACGGCACCGGCGAACGCGCCGTCTCCACCACGATGGCGATGGTGCGGATGCTGCAGAAGCTGCTGCGCGACAAGCGCATCGGGCGCTACATCGTGCCCATCGTGCCCGACGAGGCGCGCACCTTCGGCATGGACGGCCTGTTCCCGCAGGCGGGCATCTACTCCCCGGCCGGGCAGCACTACAAGCCGGTGGACGCCGGCACCATCGCGCCGTACCGCGAGGCCGAGGACGGGCAGATTCTGCAGGAGGGCATCTGCGAAACCGGCGCGATGGCGTCGTTTCTGGCGGCCGGCACCGCGTACGCCAACCACGGCCTGCCGATGGTGCCCTTCTACATCTTCTACTCGATCTTCGGCTTCCAGCGCGTCGGCGACATGATCTGGGCGTGCGCCGACATGCTGTGCAAGGGGTTCCTGCTCGGCGGCACCTCCGGGCGCACCACCTTGAACGGCGAAGGCGTGCAGCATCAGGACGGCCACTCGCACGTCGTCGCCGCCACGGTGCCGAACCTGGTCAGCTACGACCCGGCGTTCGCGTTCGAGCTGGCGGTCATCGTCCACGACGGCATCCGCCGGATGTACTTCGAGCGCGAGGACGTCTTCTACTACCTGACGCTCACCAACCAGAACAACCTCATGCCGGCGATGCCGAAGGACGCCGCCCCGGGCATCCTGCGCGGCATGTACGCGCTGCGCCGCGACGCCGGGGCCAGCGTCAATCTGCTCGGCAGCGGCGCGATCATGGCCGAGGTACTGGCGGCCGCGGACGTGCTGCGCGGCCTCGGCAAGGGCGTGAACGTGTGGAGCGTCACCAGCTACACCGAACTGGCGCGCCAAGGCGTGGCCGCCGAACGCGCGCAAATGCTCACCGCCGGCGACGCCGAGGAGCGGCCGCACGTGCAAACGCTGCTGGCGGACGAGGAGGGCGTTTTCGTGGCCGCCTCCGACTACATGAAAGCGCTGCCCCTCTCCATCGCCCGCTGGTTCCCGGGCGCCTACGCCGTGCTCGGCACCGACGGCTTCGGCCTTTCCGAATCCCGCGAAGCGTTGCGCGGCCACTTCGAGGTCTCCACGGACTGGATCGTCTTCGCCGCGCTGTCCACCTTGGCGCAGGCGAACAAAGCCCATGTTTCGGAAGCGCGGGCCTACGCGGAACAGGCCGGGTTGGACACTGCCAAGGCGATGCCGAATTAGGCGGTGCCGGAGCGCCGGGCGGCGTGCAGTTCGAGACGCCGCCGCTTCGCGCCCGACTTTTCTTCGCCCAACTGAAGAAATACCGTGACTTTTCTTCGGTTGGGTGACAAAAAGTCGCGCCATGGAGAGATAGGGTGATCGTCCAAAGCCGACTTCCGGGCTTCATTGACGCCATCGGTCGCGGCGCCGCGTGGCTCAACTTGGGCATGGTCGGCTTGACGTGCGTGGTGGTGGCGTTGCGCTACGTCTTCGACACCGGCGCGATCTTTCTGCAGGAAAGCGTGGTGTATCTGCACGGCGCGGCGTTGCTGGCCGGGCTTTCCTATGCGCTCAAGCACGACGCCCATGTGCGCGTGGACGTGCTGTATTCGCGGCTGACGCCGCCGGCGCGCAGCTGGGTGAACGCGCTCGGCCACGCGCTGTTTCTGGCGCCGCTGGCGGTGGCGATCATCGTGCTCAGTTGGGGCTATGTGGCGGATTCCTGGGCGGTGTTGGAAGGTTCGCAGGAAGTGGGCGGCGTGCCGGCGGTGTTCCTGTTGAAGACGCTCATTCCGCTGGCCGCCTTCCTGTTGCTGGTGCAAGCCGCGGCGCTGTTGGCGCGGGCGGTGCGTGAGATCTCCAGCGCGAGGAACCCGCGTGGTTGAGCTGCTGCCCCTGCTGCTGTTCGCGGCGGTGGTGGCGGCGCTTCTCGCCGGCTACGCCGTGGCGCCCACGTTGGCCGGCGTGGCGCTCTTGTTCGCACTGGGCGGCGCGGCCTTCGGCGTGTTCGATCTGCGCGACTTGGGCTTTTTGCCAAGCCGGTTGTTCGGCATCGTCATCAACCAAACGCTCATCGCGGTGCCGCTGTTCGTGCTGATGGGGGTGACGTTGGAACGCGCCCGCATCGCCGAGACGCTGCTCGATTGCCTTTCGGCGTTGCTGGGGCGGGTGCGCGGCGGCCTCGGCTTGGCGGTTACCGGCGTGGGCATGCTGCTCGCCGCCAGCACCGGCATCGTCGGCGCCACGGTGGTGACGATGGGGCTGCTGGCTTTGCCCACGATGCTGCGCGCCGGCTACGACGCCCGCTTGGCCACCGGCGCGATCTGCGCCACCGGCACGCTCGGCCAGATCATCCCGCCCTCCATCGCTTTGGTGCTGCTGGGCGACGTGCTCGCCAGCGCGTATCAGCAGGCGCAACTGGGCATGGGCGTGTTCTCTCCGAAGACGGTGTCCGTGGGCGATCTGTTCGCCGGGGCGCTGTTGCCCGGGCTGGTGCTGGTGGCGCTCTACATGATCTACATCGCCACCACGGCGATAGCCAAGCCGGAGCGGGCCCCGGGCCGAGTGGCGAAAGGCAAGGTGACGGGCCGAGAGTTGGCGCGGGGTTTGCTGCCGCCGCTGCTGCTCATCGTGGCCGTGCTGGGTTCCATCCTCGGCGGCTTGGCGACGCCCACCGAAGCCGCCGGCGTCGGCGCGTTCGGAGCGCTGGCGCTGGCCGCCGGCTACCGCTCGCTCTCCGTCGCCGTGCTGCGCGACATCTGCCAATCCACGCTGAAGACCACGGCGATGGTGTTTTTCATCCTCATCGGCGCGTCCGTGTTCTCGCTGGTGTTCCGCGGCTACGGCGGCGACGAGCTGGTGCGCGGCCTGTTCGCGGACATGCCCGGCGGCGTTTGGGGCGCGACGGCGATCGTGATGCTGGTGATCTTCTGCCTCGGGTTCATTCTGGACTTCATCGAGATCACCTATGTGGTGGTGCCCATCGTCGCGCCGGTGTTGCTGGCGATGGGGCTGGATCCGATCTGGCTCGGCGTGCTCATCGCCGTCAATCTGCAAACGTCGTTCCTCACGCCGCCGTTCGGCTTCGCGCTGTTCTACCTGCGCGGCGTGGCGCCGCCGCAGGTGGCGACGCTGGACATCTACCGCGGCGTCATCCCGTTCGTGCTGCTGCAGATCGGCCTGATGGCTTTGTTGGTATTGGTGCCGGATTTGGCGACTTGGCTGCCGGGGGTGGTGTATTGAGGATCCAACCGCGAGTCCACGCCCCACCACGCCCACTTCGTCGTCCGCGTGGCGTTTCGTCACCACCAGGGAGCTCACGCCTTGCAGAGGAAGGGCATCTGGTGGTGATGGACCGGCGCAGCGAGGGTCGCCGGGACGGCGAAGCGGAAGGCAATGATCGCCGGCAGAACGCGGGCGATGTAACCGTCTGGATGCTGTAGGCGACACGACGGACGCCGGGCACCCGCACTACTTCATTCGAGCGCCCGGTTGCGTGCGGCCCGCGCCGTGGCGAGCGGATCGTCGCCGCGGTTCGCCTCCGCCGGCCAAACGAGTGGATTCAAGCGCGTGACCGCCCGGGCGCCCGGCGGCAGATCGCAAAGCCAGGCGCGCAGGTCGCCACGCGCTTCCGGGTACACCGGATCCGCCACGCGAACGCCGTCCGCGTAGTAGATCACGGTCATCACGTCGCGTCGTTTGGCGGAGGTGTTCGGCGGGGCGCGGTGCAGGGCCCAGCCGGCGTGGAAGCTCGCGTCCCCGGCGCGGGCGCTGCGTTCGCGGGAAAGCGGAAACCCCTCCGCCGCCACATAGCCCTCGTAGAACGCCTCGGAGTCGTCCGAGATGCCGGCCTTGGCGATGCGCCCGCGCGTGTGTGCGCCGGAGGCGAACCGCATCATGCCCATGTTCTCGTCGACATCCACCAAAGGCATCCACAGGGTGATGGTGTGGTGCGTGGCGAGCGGCCAGTAGTGCTGATCCTGATGCCACGGCGTGATGCCGCCGCCGGGTTCCTTGAACAGCGCTTGGTCGTGGTAGAGGCGCACCGCCGGCACGCCCAGCAGGCGGGCGGCCACCGCGGCGAAGCGCGGCGCCAGCACGAAGCTGGCCACCACGTCGTCCAAGGTCCACAGGTTGAACATCTGCAAGAACGCCTTGCCGTAGGTGTCGCGCTCGTCCAAGGCGCGGGCTTCCGTGACGTGGGCGTTCGCGGTGGCCACGATGGCGTCGCGAAACGGCGCCAGCGCTTCGGCCGGCAGCAGTTGCGGCAGGAACACGTGCCCGTCGTGGCGAAAGCGGCGCACCTGCGCGTCGGCAAGCGGATAGGTTGGTGCCAACACAGGTTGGTGCCAACAATGCGCCCGGCCCTTCACTCGTGTACGACCAGCCCGGGTTCGACGCCCATGCCGGCCGCCCACTCCTCGATGCGGCGCTGGAAGCCGGCCACTAGCTCGGGATGTTCCGCGGCAACGTCGCGCTCCGAGCGCGGGTCCGCCGGCATGTCGTACAAGGCCATCTCGCCCGTGTCCCGATACCACAGGAAGTGCCAGCGGGCGGTGCGGATGTAGAACCCCTCGGCGCGCGCGCCCATCGGCCGCGCCGGGTCGCGGCGCGTGTCTAGATAGCTGATGAGTTCGTCGCGCTCCTTGTACTCGGCGGCGTCGCGTTCGGCGAGGAGCAGGGGTGCGAGGCTGCGGCCGGTCAGGTGTTCCGGCACCGGCTCGCCCACGATGTCCAGAATGGTCGGCAGCACGTCCAATGAGGACACCAGGATCGTCTCGTTGAAGCCGCGCACCAGGCGATCCTTCCAGTAGAAGATGATCGGTGTGCGAAAGGACATGTCGTACAAGCCGCCCTTGCCTTTCACGCCGCCGTTGGCGAACAGCGGGTCGTTTCGCAGACTCGAACCCGGGCGCTTGTACTCCACCTGCGCGTCCTGCTCCCAGCCGTTGTCGTTCACATACACGAACAGGGTGTCGTCCAAGAGGCCACGGCTTTCGATGAAATCCATTAGCTGGCTTAGGCCGTGATCCCACCAGCTTATGTTGGCGTAGTACAGCTTGGCGGATTCGCTCAGCGGCTTGTCCCGATAGAACTTGGCGTAGGTGTACGGCGCGTCGAACGGCGTGTGCGGCAGTTGCGGCGCAAACCAGAGGAAGAAGGGCGCGTCTTTGCGGCGGTCGATGAAGTCGTACGCCGGCTGCATGGTTTTGCGCAGCAGATCGTTGCCGGCGCCGCCCATCATCTCCAAGAAGAACCCCTCCGCGCCGAACTTGGACATGTCCCAGCCGGCGCTCATCCCCTCCGTGAAGTGCCCGTTCTCGTAGCTGTTCTCCCACCACTTGCCGCCTTGCCAGCTAGCGTAGCCGGCCTTGGCGAGCAGCGACGGCAGCGTGTCGAACTCGCGCATGGCGGCGGCCATCTGCTGCACGTCCCACTTGCGCTTCTCCCGCTCGTCCAGCGCCGAGTAGCCCGGATTCTCCCGCCGCCGCCGTTCTACGATGCTTCTCTCGCGCAGCACATACTCCACCGGATGCAGGCCGGTGATGGTGGAGCGCAGCGACGGCCGGCAGTAGGAGGCCGTGACGTGCCCCAAGGTGAACGTGTGGCCGCCGGCGGCCAACGCGTCCATGGCCGGCGTGACCACGTTGCGATCTCCCATGAAGCCGAAGTAGGGATAGCCGTGGTCGTCGCCGATCAGCAAGACGACGTTCGGCGGCCGTTCGGCCGCACCGGCGAAGGCGGCCGCGACCACCAGCGCTAGCAAAGGCAAGGGCTTCAATCGGAGCATGGTTTTGACGCCCTTTTTCGTTTCGGCGCCGGCATTCTAAGCAACCTTCGTGCGGCGCTGGGTGCTAATTTATTAACCCTCTCCCCTGTTATGCTAATCCATGATTAACATAACCACGGGGATTCCGCATTGCCTATTTCCTCTCTCGATTTGCACTAGCTGGCCGAGGAACAGAATCACGAGGTGGACCTGCTCTACGGCGATCCGCGGGCGCCCTTGGCGTTCGAGGTGGCCTCGTCGTTGAACCACCCGCGCTCCGGCTTCCACGCGCTCACGCGCAGCCACGCCGAGTTCCACGGCCGCTGCTACCTCGTGGCCCCGCAAGCCCCGGTCGCCCACCCGGACGCGGAAACGCCAGGTACGCTGCCCTTGGACACGCTGCTGCTCGCCATCCATGCCCAAGGAAACGCCGAAGGTGAGCTACCGTAGTTCGCGCGATCCGTATCGGCTCGAACGAGCGTGTGCGAGCGGCGTATTATTGGCCGGCGACAAGGCTTGGCACACCGATCATCGTTACGCCCATCCAACCTCAGCGCCCCGAACAAGCGGCGCGGCGCATTATCGACGACAACCTGCGCGCCGCTGGTTGGCGGGTGCAGAGCGCCGACAACATGGATGTCGCCGCCGCGCCGGGGGTGGCGGTGGCGGAGTTGCGGGCGGGGTCGGGTCGCGGCTTCGCCGACTACACGCTGTTTCTGGATCGCACAGAAGTGGGCGTTATCGAGGCCAAGGCGCACGGTGCGCTCTCCGGGGCCGAAGGGCAGACCATGCACTACGCCGTTCGTGCGGCGAGTGGAGCGCCGGGAGTGGCCGAGCAGCGCCGGCGGTTCCTGTTCGAGTCCAACGGCCACAAGACGTACTTCACCGATCGCTTGGATCCGAGCCCGCGCAGCAGGGAGGTGTTCTGTTTCCCGCGCCCCGAAACGCTGGCGGAGTGGAGTGCGCATCCAGAGGGTACTTTGCGTGGGCGGCTGCGAAGCGCCATGCCGGCGCTGGCCGAAGCGAAGCTGTGGGGCGCGCAGATAGAGGCTATCCGGTCGCTCGAAGCCTCCTTTGCGCGGGGCGATCAACGGGCGCTGATTCAGATGGCCACGGGTTCCGGCAAGACGTTCACCGCCGTCAACGTCGCGTATCGGCTGCTGAAACACGCCGGCGCCAAGCGCATCCTGTTTCTGGTGGATCGCAACAACCTCGGCAGGCAGACCTTCGACGAGTTCGCCAATTTCGAACCGCCGGACGAGGCGCGCAAGTTTCCCGCCCTCTACAACGTGCAGCGCCTGAGCGACAACGCCATCAACCCCGCGGCGAAGGTGGTGGTGACGACCATCCAGCGGCTGTTCTCGATGCTCAAGGGCGAGCCGGACTACGACGCCGGCAACGAGGAGGATTCCGCTTTCGACAACCCGACGTGGCAAGGCGAGGCGCCAACGGTGGCGTACAACGCGGCGATTCCGCCGGAGTTCGTCGACTTCATCATCATCGACGAGTGTCACCGCTCCATCTACGACTTGTGGAGCCAAGTGCTGCTCTACTTCGACGCCTTCCTGATCGGCCTCACCGCCACGCCGGTGGGCAAAACGCTGGGCTTCTTCAACCAGAATCTGGTGATGGAGTACGGCCACGACAAGGCCGTGCTCGATGGCGTGAACGTGGACTTCGACGTGTACCGCATCAAAACCCGCGTCACCGAGGAAGGTGCCACGATAGACGCGCGCCCGGAGGATGTGTACGTGGCCAAGCGCGACAAGCTGACGCGACGGGAACGCTTGGAACGGCTGCAGGACGACCTCACCTACACCGCCAACCAAGTGGACCGGGATGTCGTGGCCGAAAGCCAGATTCGCACGGTGCTGCGCGAGTTCCGGGAGCGCGTGTTGCCCGCCGCGTTTCCCGGCCGCAACGAAGTGCCGAAGACGCTCATCTTCGCCAAGGACGACTCCCACGCCGAGGACATCGTGCGCCTGGCCCGCGAGGTGTTCGCCGAAGACAACGAGTTCTGCCAGAAGATCACCTATCGCACCGGCTTCACGAAAGTGGTCACGGCGGTGAAGAACCCAGATGGATCGGAAACCGAAACCGTCGAGTGGAAACGCACTGCGGAACTCACACCGGAGGACCTGCTGGCCAACTTCCGCACCAGCTTCTCTCCGCGCATCGCCGTGACGGTTGACATGATCTCCACCGGCACGGACGTGAAGCCCATCGAGTGCGTCTTCTTCCTGCGCAACGTGCAATCCGCCAGCTTCTTCGAGCAGATGAAGGGCCGCGGCGTGCGCGTGATCCCGCCGGGCAAACTGCGCAGCGTGACGCCGAGCGCAAAGGCCAAGGAGCGCTTCATCATCGTGGACGCGGTGGGCGTTTGCGAACAGGACAAAACGGAATCGCGCACCCTCAACCGCCAACCCGCCAAGACGTTGCAGCAAGTGTTGGACTATGTGGCCCGCGGCGGCTTGGACGCGGAAGCCCTGACCACGCTTTCCAGCCGCCTTGCGCGCCTGCAACATCGCTTGAACCGTGCTGAACTGGACGAGTTGCAGGCTTTGGCAGGCGGCAATTCGCTCCCGAATCTCGCCCACAGCCTGCTGCAAGCCGGCGACGCGGACGCGCAAGCCGACGCCGCCAAGACGCGATTCAACACGGCGCAACCCACGGCGCAACAGCTTGAAACCGCCGCCCACCAGCTTGCCCGCAACGCCGCAGCGCCGTTTCTCAACCCCGCCCTACGCAAGCGCATCTTGGAGATGCAGCGCGCGAGCGAGCAGACGATGGATCGCCACACCATCGACGAAGTGCGCTACTCCGGCTTCGACCCCGCGGCCGTGGAGAAGGCCCGCGCCAAAGTGACGAACTTCCAAGCCTGGCTGCGAGAACACAAGGACGAAATCGCCGCCATCCAAGCGATCTACGCCGGCGCCCGCCCGCTGAAGCTGACGCTCGCGGACCTCCGCCAACTGCGCGACGCCATCGCCAAACCGCCGCTGGCCGCCACGCCGACGCAGCTTTGGCGGGCGTTCGAGGCCACCGCCCCGGAGCGCGTACAAGGCCACGGCGGCGAGCCGCTGGCGGACTTGGTGCATCTCGTCCGCAGCGCCCTGTTCCCCACCCTCACGCTGATGCCCTACCGCGACGCCCTGCGCGAGCGCTACCACCAGTGGCTGCAAGAACGCGACGCCGACAACGCCTTCACCAAAGAACAACGAGCGTGGCTAGACCACATGGCCGAACACATCGCCAACAGCCTCGCCATCGCACCGAGAGATTTCGAAAGCGGCTGGTTCGGCCAACAAGGGAGTTTGGGCCACGCCCATGCTTTGTTCGGCGAGCAGCTCAAACCGCTGATGGCGGAGTTGAACGAGAGGTTGGCGGCGTGAGCGCCCCGCTACCGAAGGGTTGGGCGCTTCGACCACTTGCGGAGATCGCGCAGATAAATCCGCCCCTCAACCGCTGCGTCCCGGGTGACGATTACGTCGTCACCTTTGCACCCATGCGAGCCGTCGGTGTGGAGGGGAGCGGCTTCGTTGCACCGGAGACTCGGCCTTACGGCGAAGTCAAACGTGGCTTCACCGCGTTTCGTCCCGGCGACATCATCATGGCCAAGATCACGCCCTGCATGGAAAACGGCAAGACCATGCTCGTGCCAGAGGTACCGAGCGGCGTCTGCTTCGGATCCACAGAGTTCCACGTGATTCGCCCGGAAGCCGGCATCAACGGGAAGTGGATAGAGCTGTTCCTTCTCCGCCAAGAGACCCGCCGGAACGCTCAGCGAGAAATGGAGGGTGCCGTTGGCCAGATGCGCGTCCCGGCAGCGTTCCTGCAATCTCTACAGGTGCCTGTCCCGCCCCAAGCCGAGCAAGGCCGAATAGTGCAGTTCATTGAGGAGACCTCTTTGGACTTGAACGCCGGCATCGCCACCTTGCAGCGCTGCCAAGAGAAACTGGCCCACTACCGCGCATCCGTGCTCAAAGCCGCCGTGGAAGGCGATCTGACCGCCGATTGGCGCGAGAAGCACCCCGATGTCGAGCCAGCGAGCAAGCTCCTGCCACGCATCCTCGCCGAACGCCGCCGACGCTGGGAGCAGGAACAGCGACGCGCCTACGCGGAAAAGGGCAAGACGCCGCCGAAGAACTGGAAGGCGAAGTACAAGGAACCCGTTGCCGAAGGGAACAGTGGTTTGCCGACGCTGCCGCGTGGCTGGTGCTGGACCACCCTCGACCATTTGGCGTGGAGCTCCAGCTACGGCATATCTATCAAGTGTAGCGCCGAAGACGCTGGGCTCGCGGTGCTTCGGATACCAAACGTAGCAGACGGGGCTATCGAGCTCAACGGCTTGAAGTTCGCACCGGCCGACTACATAGAACCCCCCTACCGCCTAGTCGCCGCTGGCGACATGCTGGTAATACGCACCAACGGCAGCCGAGACCTCATAGGCCGAGCCGCATTCGTTCAACACACCCCGCCATTTGCGTTATCCTTTGCGTCGTATCTCATTAGATTTCGTTTGGTAGAAGCGGTCAGGTGGCTGTTTGTTTTGTGGGACAGTCATCTTGTCCGTCGATGGGTGAGCGAGAATTGCGCCACCTCGGCCGGCCAGTACAACATCAGCCTCCGTACACTGAACAAGATGCCGCTGCCGTTGCCGCCACTTGACGAGCAGGCGGCAATCGCAGCCGCTACCGATCAACTGATGGCTGTCTTCCGGCAAACCGCGTCCGCAATAACGACCCAGCTCGCCTCCGCCCGTTGCTTGCGCCAGTCGATTCTCCACCGCGCCTTCACCGGTAATCTGCTGCCGCAAAACCCCAGAGAAGAGGCCGCGTCAGCGCTCCTTAAACGCATTGCGACCGATCGCCATCAACCAATCAAACATAGAACTTGAACTGGGGCAAAGGCAATCGATCCATCGGCACCTCCGTCATGATCTCTCCAACGACTCTGGAGAAACGCAAGGTGATGGGGAGCAGGCCCGCAAACGACGCCGCATTCCAGTTCATCTTGGTGAGGACCAGTACTTCGTCGAGCAGATCCGCCACATCGCTGTCCCCAAAATGTTCATACACCATCAGGGGCGACGGAACGTGGCCGTGGGGATACGCGTTCAGACAGGGGACGAATCCCGTCGTGTATAGCAGATGTTGGGATCCGAGTTGCATGTGGGTACCTCGAAGTGCCGGGTACTTTCCATCTCGAACTAGCCGTACGTCGCTCACTGGACCCAGTGCTAGCAAATCATAGGAGTGTATATCGGAGAGCCCGTCCTCAAAGCCCTCCCGTTCGTCGGGCCAGAATTTCGAGGTCTTATGTATAACAACTCGCGTGGGTAGCTGCTTCATTTCGTCCTTGTAGCGACGCAAGATCAACCCAATCAGTTTTGTGGCTAAAGCCTTCGGCAAATGCGGTGATCGACCAAAGCGCTTCTCGTTCCACCTGAAGTCCTGGCCACGCAGCACCAGCCCTTCGCCGTGTTCGTCGAACGCTTGAGCTGTACTGGTGAAATAACCCCGGTCGTCGGCGTCGACTCGGCGATGAAAGCTAACGCCGACATGGCAGGTGCCAGGGGAAAGCTTGTGCGGACTCCAAGGTATGCCGCCAGCTTTGAAGTAGATGCTATTGAAGAAGTTCCAAGCACACCGTGATTTGTGATCAACGGTGCGACT
This sequence comes from Candidatus Azotimanducaceae bacterium, assembly GCA_965243095.1. GTDB lineage: Bacteria > Pseudomonadota > Gammaproteobacteria > Pseudomonadales > Azotimanducaceae > VXYL01. Next base: position 4,249,685 of record OZ251530.1, on the reverse strand, counting down.
CTCCGGTAGCGCCTCGGACGTCCGTTGCAGCAGAATCTGGGTGGGAAGACGATACTTCATTGCCAGCGACTTGACAACTCTGCGGAAGTCCCGGTGCATTGGTCCCAACTTCCGGTCCTTGAAGTCTACTGTCTTGCAGTGATCGAGAAGGCTATCTGGAAGAGCGAGCACGGTGCAGGTCGGCACCTGATCCCGTCCCGCCAGCAGTTTGAGTTTGTCATCAACTAACGCGACAGCCAGCTCAAATCGCTCGCGCCGCAGGTGCGGTTTGGATACTTCGCGCACCTCTTTGGTCGTAATGGTCTCGGACAGAGCATCTGTCGTCGTCAAGCGGGAAAAGTAGCCGAGGTCGCTGGAGAACCCCGGAAAGTCCTCGTGCTTCCCTTCTCCGGAAACACCGTCCAAACAGCTTTCGATCCAATTCTTCGCGGATGCCACGCTCTGCCCAGATCCAACGAATGCCAACCGGATACTGTCGGGATGGCGCGTCGGCAAGTCCAAGGAACGCGGGCCGAACACCATCAGGCCATGCATCGGGCTCAAGTGCAGCCGACCACACGCGAATTCAAGGGACGGTTCCTCGTGCAAGGTCGCGTACAATTTGGTGTCACTCAGTTCCATCGCCTCGGTCTTTCCCCGTCTGCTGTTTCGTCAAAGAGTCGACGACGAGTCTTCGTCATCGAAATCGGTGGCCTCATTGTAGTCCGCTAGGGAAAATAGGTCGTCTTCGTACACGACTTTCATGTGCTTGTGCGTGTCTTCGGGGATCTCGGGCCAACGGACGGTTGTGGTCAAAAGGTCAGTACCAATGACTAGACTTTGCCTGCCGAACTGCAGGACGGATCGCGGTCGTCCATGCGAGAGATAGTCTCGCCAAAAATGAACCTCCCTTAGCACATTGATATTGTACATATGCGACTTTCTGCTTGTTGATCGACGGCCAGTAGCGGCTGGTGTCAACGGTTCACGACCGTCTTTCGTAAACCGTCGCTCAGGGCGGACCGAAAGGCACCAGGTCCGCGCTGACGTCCGATGAAATCGCAAGCCTATGGCGAGGTGTTCCCAATACCGTCTCTTCTCCCCCGTAGCACGAATGATAGGTTGCCACGCAACCAGTCGTTTTTTCCGTTGGCCGCTCAGCGACCTGTACTTCACTTCGTGCTCGCGTCCGGCGTCAGTCTGAAAATAGTATCGCCCGTGGTCTTTGTCGAGATTGAGTTTAAGGCGGCCTGTGAGCTTGTTTAACGATCTGTTTAGGAGTGCAACGTAGTCACGGCACAAATCCGGGTCGTCCCACCACGCAACTACATCGTGTTTCTTGACACGAGAACGGTCGGCTAAGCGCCAAAAAGGATTGCCTTCTCTGTCAAGATCACAGAACGTCAAGAGATTGCCTCGTCGAACGACGAAGGGTGCTACCAGTCCCAAAGGCAGGTGGTCTTGTCGTAGAGACTGTGCGATTTCGTTCTCGGTAAGCGTACATTCCGCGAGATACACATAACTCGGAATGCGGTGGATCGGAAGCAGCGTGCTGTAGACGCGCTCGCTAATAGCCTCCGTCGGAGTCGTGAGGCGTGCGAGGTGGTCGTGCGGGAACAACTGGCTTTCGACCCAGGTTTCGTGGTCCGATTTCAACTGGACCAATTTGGCGACGGGGAATTGGGCCGGCCGGCTATCGACGATCGCGTGGTGTTCCCGGCACAGGAGGATGAGGTTCTCTTGCCCGTCGCGAGTGCTTCCCGGGGGGTCTTGGTCGCCTCGCGGGCCGTTGCTGTTTTGCGCCACGATGTGCGCCACCTCCCCGATCAGCACGTCTTCGCCGGCGTGGCGGTGGTCGGTGATCAGTTGCTTGCGGCAGGACGGGTAGGCGCATCGTGCGGCGGCACGGCCCCAGAGTATCGCCCTGTCTCTTCCCGTTACGGTCACGTTCTTTGCTCGGCTACGTTGACTTTCTTCGCTGACGGGCGTCATTATACAGCATATCCTGGGTCTTTGCACAGGGGACATTCGTCTGGGTGTACGACAGATCTTTGGTGACGGGTGCTGGGAGCGCGGGCGTCTCGCCCGCATGCAGGCGGAACGCCTGCGTTTCCCGGCTTGGCGCCGACATCCTTACCAAAGATCTGTCGTACACCCCATTCGTCTCGTTCGCGCGTCCAATTGCCAAGCACCTGTCGGTGCCAGCGCGGCGATCGGTGGCCATCGCCAAGCGCGGGAAAGTCGCCGCGGCACTCGCGGAACACCAAGCTGCTCGGTGCCGGCGACGCTCCTGCGCCAAGTCGTATGTGGATTGCAGCCGCATCCAAGTGTCGGCGTCGCTCCACCCAAGCCGCTCCAAGGAGAGCGCGACGGCGGGCGTGACGCCCTGCTTGCCGTTTAGCACCCGAGACAGCGTGGTACGCGACAGGCCAAGGCGCCGAGCGCACTCGGCCACCGTCCAGCCCATCGCCTCGATGTCGTAGCGAAGCGCCCCGCCGGGGTGAGGTGGGTTTTTCATTGCTGCCTCCTGGGAGCGCGGCGGAGCGGCTAGCGCACTGCGTCACCGCCGTCACTGGCCCAAGCCGCCATCGTACACGAAGCGCGACGTGGTTGGGTTCGGGGCCTTTCGCCCGGTCGTCAGCGAGGAGCGCCGACGGTGGCTTGCAGGCCGGCAGGCCGACCACGCTCCGGCGCACCGGCTGGCGGAGAGTAAACTCCCACCTTGAGGCTGTGTAGGGCACGGGCAGCAGAATGGAACTGGCAGTCAGCGCGGCGAGGCCGCGCCTTTCGGAACTGATCGCCCGCGCACAGCGGGGCGAGCAGGTGGTTATTACCAAGCACGGAGAGCCGGCCGTCGAACTGGTTGCCTGTCCCAGGCCATGCGAAAAGCCCAAGGGCGACTTCTTCGCTCGCGTGAGGGAGGCCCGCGAACGCCTAGGCATCACGCCCATGCCGGCGGATGAAGCGCGGGAGTTCATGGCGGCCCTGCACGACTCCGCTCTGAGTCGCCGCGTACTGGGGGTCGACGAAGACTGACCCGCCGTCCAGCTAGCGGCAACCAGCGTACACTCGCGCCCCATCACAAGGAGCAGAAGCGCGGCAAAGCCGCGCCTCTCGGAGTTGGTCGCCGCCGCCCAGCGGGGCGAGCGGGTGGTCATCACCAAGCGCGGGGAGCCGGCGGTGGAGCTGGTCGCGTGTCTTGCGCGGCGCGGTGGCGTCGACTTCGAGAAGCTCGAGGCAACCTGCAAGCGCCTCGGCATCGAGCAGGATCCGCCGGAAGTGGCGAAGGAAGTGATCGCCATGTTCCACGACCCGGCGCTCAGCCGCAAGGTACTGGGCTTGGCCGACGACGATTAGCCTCCAGTCGCGCCGTGGCGGCAAACTGGCGTACACTACGCCCCGGTCACAAGGAGCAGCAGCATGGAACTCGCCATCAGCGCCAAGCCGCGCCTGTCGGAGCTGGTCGCCGCCGTCCAACGCGGCGAGCGCGTGGTTATCACCATACGCGGAGAACCCGCGGCGGAGCTAGTCGCGTACCCCAAGAAGCGGCGCGGCGGTCTCGACCTCAAGAAGCTGACGGCGGACTGCGAGCGGCTCGGCATTGAGCAGCTGCCGCCGGACGAAGCGCGGAAGCTGCTTGCCGAGTTCGACGATCCGGCGTTCAGCCGCGAGGTGCTCGGCTTGGGAGACGACTACGAGCCGTACTGCGTACCCGACAACCACTAGCACGCGGGTTGCTGAGGATGCGTATTCTTGTCGATACGTCGTACGTCTATGCGCTGATGATCTCGAAGGCGCTCTTCACGGCGTCCGAGCGCGAATTTGTAGAACAGCGCAACGCTCAAATCATCGTCAGCGCGGCGTCCGTTTGGGAGATGCGGCTCAAGTACGGCTCGCGGCACCGCTCCGGCGCACGAAAGAGCCCCATTGATCCGCAGCTTGTCCTCGATGCGTTGAGGCGGCAGGACGTCAGCCTCCTTCCGATAGCGGAGGTCCACGCGGCACGGCGCTTGGATGTGCCTTTGCCCCACAAGGATCCGTTCGACGAAATCCTGCTCGTCCAAGCGCAAGTCGAAGGGCTGCGGTTCCTCACGATAGACCGGCTGCTGGTCGATCACCCCCTAGCCATCACCATCCCCTGACCCCGCGCATGGACGCTTCGCAGATCGGCAAGCGGGCGTGGAGCTATGCGGGGGTGTTGCAGGATGCCGGGCTCTCCTGCTTCGAGTATGTGGAGCAGCTCACGCTGCTGCTCTTTCTGAAGATGGCGGATCAGCTCACGCAGCCGCCCTACGAACGGGCGCCGCTGGTGCCGCCGGAACTCGGCTGGCGGCCGCTGCTGCGCTTGGACGGCGCGGCGCTGGAAGCGCAGTTTCGCAAGAGCTTGGAGGCGCTGGCCAAGGAGCCGGGGATGCTGGGGGTGATCTTCCGCGGCGCTCGGTGCGAGATTCACAACGCGGCGCTGCTCAAGCAGCTCATCGTCAACCTGTTGGACGGCGTGGACTGGATGGCGCTGCCGGTGGACGTGAAAGGCACCATCTACGAGGAGCTGGTGGCGCGTTCGGCGCAGGAGTCCTCGCGCGGGGCCGGGCAGTATTTCACGCCGCGGCCGGTGGTGCAGGCGATGTGCGAGGTGATGCAACTCACGCCGCAGGACCGCATCTGCGATCCCGCCGCAGGCACCGGCGGCTTCCTCTGCAACGCCTATCAGCATGTGCTGGAACGGCATGGTGGCGAACTCGACGGCGATGAGTTGCGGGCGCTGCGGATGGAGTTGGTGGAAGGCATGGAGCTGTCGCCGAAGGTCGGGCGCATGTGTGCGATGAACGCCTATCTGCACGGCATCGGCGGCGAGGGCGAGGACGAAGTGGTGGTTCACAGCGGCCACGACAGCCTCGCCGCAACTTGGGGCGACGAGTACTCCGTGGTGCTGGCCAATCCGCCGTTCGGCAAGAAGCAGAGCCTCACCTTCGTGAACAACGACGATGGCGAAACCTCCAAGGAAGACCAGGTGGTGGTGCGGGAGGATTTCTGGACTTCCACCAGCAACAAGCAGCTCAACTTCGTGCAGCACATTTACACGCTGCTGGAAATCGACGGCCGCGCCGCCGTGGTGGTGCCGGACAACGTGCTCTTCGAGGGCGGCGCCGGCGAGAAGGTGCGGCGCAATCTGTTGGAGAAGTGCCGCGTTCACACCCTGCTGCGCCTGCCCACCGGCATTTGGTATTCGCCCGGCGTGAAGGCCAACGTGATCTTCTTCGACAAGAAGGAGGGCCGCGCCAAGGCGTGGACGGACAAGCTGTGGATCTACGATCTGCGCACCAACCGGCACTTCACGCTGAAGCAGAAGCCGCTGCGCCGGGCGGACTTCGACGAGTTCATCGCCTGCTACAAGCCGGGCCGCGCCCATGCGCGGAGGCAAACGTGGAGCGAGGCCAAGCCGGAGGGCCGCTGGCGCAGTTTCGAGTACAAGGCGCTGCTCAAGCGCGACAAGCTGAACCTGGACATCTTCTGGATCAAGGACGACTCGCTCACGGACGCCGATGCGCTGCCGCCGCCGGACGTGCTCGCGGGGCAGATCGCGGCGGATCTCAAAGCGGCGCAGGCGGTGTTCGGGGGCATTGCGAAGCGGCTCGGGGGTTGAGGCGACATTGGTGGCATTTGATCAGCACGTCCTGGGAGCGCGGGCGTCCCGCCCGCACGTTCGTTCACGGGTGTCCACCTTGTGCGGGCGAGACGCCCGCTCCCAGGACGACGCTTCCACCAAATGTCCCACACCCGGCACACGGGGTGTGTACGCCCGTCTGCGCTATGCTGCACGACCAACCGCAAAGCGGACAGGACTGAGCCTCATGGTCGCCTCACCCATCGACAGCGTCCCCGGCAAGTTGGGCGGCTTCCCCTGCTTCGCGGCTCGCTCGGCCATCCTGCTCGCGGCCGCGCTGCTCCCGTGCGCAGCTACCCTAGCGCAGCCCACGCTAGCCGTGCCGGAACCGGCCGCCTTGAACGCCGTGCTGGATCGCCAGGTGGCGGGCGGCTATCTGCCGTTCGTCTACGCCCGTTTGGAAGACCGCGATGGCGGCGTCATCTACGAGCACGCCGCGGTGAAACGCGAGTTGCTGCCGAAGGCGCGGATCGATGGGCGAACGTGGATTCGCATTTGGTCCGGCCCGGACGTGCCCGGCTACGCGCCGGAAAGCGCTCTGCATCTGGGCGGCGAAGGCATGCTGGCAACGGCGGACGGCTATGCGGATTTCCTCCGCATGCTGCTGCGCCACGGCGCACTCGGCGAGCGCCGTTTTCTGGAACGCGGCAGCGTGGAAACCCTGTACGCGCCCCACACCCTCACCGACAGCCCGCACGGTCACAACGGCTTCAATCTGCGGGTGAGCGGGCAGGCCATGCGCGACGCCGGCGACGGCGACGCCGGCTTGTGGATCGGCGGCGGCTACGAGGGCACGCACTTCTGGGTGGACCCGAAACGGGAGTTCGTCGCTGTCGTGCTCACGCAGGTGTTTCGGCCGCCCGCCGGCGGCGCGGGTTGGTTGAGCGCGTTCCGGGGCGAGATCTACCGGCAGCTACGGGGCGCGAGCAGCGGCAGCCAAAACGGCTAGCGGGTCTCCGCCAGCACCAAGTCCCGCAGCGTCACGACGCCGATCGGATCGCCCGCGGCGTTCACCACCACCGCCCGCGTCAGGCTCAGATCCACCATCAGGCGCACCGCGTAGCGGGACAGCATGGTCGCCGCGATGGTGACCACCGGCTTGCGCATCACTTCGTACACGTGGACGCGGGCCGGGGCGCGATTGCGGGCGATCACCTCGGCGGCGATGCGCGCCACCTCCAGCACGCCCACTTCGTCGTCGGCGTGGCGTTTCGTCACCACCAGGGAGCTCACGCCGTGCCGCTGCATCACCGCCAGCGCGTCGGCCACCGTGGCCAAGCCGTCGACGGTGTGGAGTTCCGTCGCCATCGCATCCTGAACCCGATTTTCGCTCATAGCATGGCCGCTCATAGCGCTTCTCCCGCTTCCTCTTGAATCACCGGCATTTGCGTCACCAACCCCACCGCGTCCTCAATGGCCACTTGGAAAGCAACGCCGGCGCCGCGTTCTTCGTCCAAGCGGGCGGCGTCGCGGATGGCCTCCAGAATCTGCCGCGCCCGCTCCTCCACCACCAGGAACAGCAGCACGTTGGTGGCCGCGGCGAGGTCCAGGCCGAGGAAGGTCTTGCCGGGTTTCAAGCCCTCGCCGCGCACACCGGTGATCACCGTCGCGCCGGTGGCGCCGCCACTGCGGGCGGCCTCGATCACCACCGCCGTTTTCTCATCGCTCACCAAGGCGACGATCAGTTTCAGTTTCATGGTTGCTCCTTCATGTTGCCCGTGTTGCCAATGTTGCCGCGTTTGCCGCGCCGGCCGAGCCAAGACGCCACCTTGGCGTAGCCGAGCACGGACATGATGGGGAAGACGCTCGCGAACGCGATGAGGCCGAAGCCGTCGATGAGCGGACTGCGCCCGGGCACGTTGGCGGCCAGCCCCAAACCCAGAGCGGCCACCACCGGCACCGTGACGGTGGAGGTGGTCACGCCGCCGCTGTCGTAGGCCAGCGGCACCATCGTGCGCGTGGCGCGGAAGGTCTGCGCGATCACCACCGCGTACGCGGCCACGATGTACCACGGCAGCGGCGTGCCGGTGACGATGCGAAAACAGCCGAGCGCCACGCCGATGGCGACGCCCAAGGCCACCGCGATGCGCAAGCCCCAGGCGCCCACCGTGCCGCCGGACACCTCCTCCGCCTTCAACGCCACGGCGATCAGCGAGGGTTCCGCCACGGTGGTGGAGAAGCCGATGGCGGCGGCGAAGGCGTACACCGTCAGGTAGTCGCTCCACACCGGCGCGGGCAGGTTGGCGGCGGCCGCGGTGAGTTGGCGGGCCATGGTCTCGCCCACCGGAAACAAGGCGTCTTTCAGCCCGATGAGAAACAGCGTCAGCCCAAGCAGCACGTACACGAAGCCGGCCGCGATGCGGCGCACGTTCGGCAAGCGCCGGCGCAGCACCGCCACTTGGAACACCACCAGCACGGCGACGATGGGCGCCACGTCCAACAGCGTGGCCCAGCCGGTGCGCGCGAATTGGACGAGGAAATCCAGCATCACACCACCATGCCGTAGCCGAGCACGAAGATGATCGGCGTGAGGCTTGCGAAGGCGATGAGGCCGAAGCCATCGAGCATGGGATTGCGGCCCTTGATGGAACTCGCGAGGCCCACGCCCAGCGCCGTCACCAAGGGCACCGTGATGGTGCTGGTGGTGATGCCGCCGGAGTCGTAGGCGATGCCGATCATCTCCGCCGGCGCGAACAGCGTCATGCCGGTGACGACGACGTAGCCGCCGATGATGAGCAGATGCAAAGGCCACCCCTTGAGAATGCGCAACACGCCCAGCACGATGGCCGCGCCCACCGATGCCGCCACCACCATCCGCAGGTGGAAGGCGTAGGCGCCTTGCGCGACTTCCGTGGCTTGAATGAAGCCGGCGTCCGCCGCCACCGCCGCCGCTTCTTCCGCTACCGATGTCAACGCCGGTTCCGCCACGGTGGTGCCGAAGCCCAAACAGAACGCGAAGCCGAGCAGCGCCGTGGCGCTCCCCTTCTTGGCGAACGCTTGGGCGATGGCCTCGCCGAGTGGAAACAGCCCGCTTTCCAGCCCTTGCACGAACAGCGCGAGCCCGGCCACCACGCACAACATTCCCACCGCCACCTCGGCCAGATTCGGAAACGGCGCGCGCAGCACCACCAGTTGGAAGAAGGCGATGACGCCCACGATGGGCGCGAGATCGGTCACGGCGTCGCGCATCCGCCGGGCAAGGGCCGCGGCGGCGTCAATCAGCACTGCAAACACTCGCGATTAACCCTCTCCCCTGTTCCGCCCTACGCCCCCCGCAAACGCAAGTGTCCCGGCACCAGCGTTCGTTCCACCTGCTCGAAGACCAGTTCCGTAACCACCGCCAGCAGCGCCGCGGGAATTGCGCCTTCCAGAATCAAGCGGGTGTCGTTGAGGGAGAGGCCGGTGACGATGGGGTCGCCGAGGCCGCCGGCGCCGATGAAGGCGGCTAGGGTGGCGGTGCCGATGGTGATCACGGCCGCGGTGCGCACGCCGGCGAGGATGGCGGGCATGGCCAGGGGCACGAACACCAGGCGCAGCTCTTCGGCGGGCTTCAGGCCCATCGCGGTGGCGACGCGGCGCAAGGTGGGATCGATGCCGCCGAGGGCGGTGACGGCGTTGCGCAGGATGGGCAGCAGGGCGTAGAGGAAGAGCGCCACCACGGCCGGCGTCACGCCGATGCCGACCAGCGGAATCAACAGCGCCAGCAAGGCGATGGAGGGCACCGTCTGCAGGAGGCCGGCGAGATAGACGGCGCTGCGGGAAAGCCAGGCGATCTTGAACACCAAGAGTGCCAGCAGCACGGCGACCAAGGTGGCCGGCACCAACGCGGAGAGCACCAAAGTCAAGTGGCGGGCGGTGTTCGCGCCCAATCGGGCCCAGAGATTGGGCGTCGCGTCCGGAGCGCGGGCGCCGGCCGGTGCGCCGGCGATGCGCGCCACATACTCGTTCGCCACCCGCCGCACGGCGGCGTCGTCCGTCGCGGCGGCGTTCATCGCTCGCATTTGTGCCTCGTCCAACGTGCCGGCGACGCGGGTAAGCACCGCCCGAGCTGCTGCGGGCAAGTCCGCCCGCGCCAGCGGCACGGCTAGGTAGGTGGGGAAGAAGCCGCGGTCGTCGGCCAGCACCGTGAGCGGATAGCGGGTGAGTTCGCCGTCGGTGGAGTAGGCGTCCATGCCGTCGATGGTGCCGTCGGCGATGGCGCGGTAGGCGAGGGAGTGTTCGATGCCGTCTGGGGACTGCGGCAAGCCGTAGAGCGCTTGCAGGCCCGGCCAGCCGTCGCGGCGGTCTAGGAACTCGTGCGAGACGGCCAAGCGCAAATCCGGGTGCGCCGCCAAATCCGAAATCGTCGCCAGCCCGCGCGCCGAGGCAGCGGCGTTCGAGACCGCCAGCGCGTAGGTGTTGTTGAAGCCGAAGGTGGGCAGCATCTCCACGCCGTCCGGGGCGAGCGCCACGGTCAGCCGGTCGGCGGTGGGCGTTTCGATGTCGAAGATGCCTTCGGCGAGGGTGCCGGTGTACTCCACGTAGACGTCGATCTCGCCGGCCACCAACGCGTCGTAGCAGATCTTCGTGCCGCCCAGCCCTTGTTCGTGGCGGGCGTCGAACCCTTCGCGTTGCAACAACAGCGCCAAGGACTCGCCGAGGACGTAGGACTCGCGGAAGCTCTTGCTGCCCACCACGATCGGGTCGGCCATCGCCCCGAGAGCCATCCCGCTGGCGAGCGCCGCGGCCAGAACTCGCGCAAGCGTCACAGCGCGGTGGCCAAGAGGTCGCGCACGAAGTCGTCCGCCGGCGCCGCCCGCACCTCGTCCGGCGGCCCGGCCTGCACGATGCCGCCGTCGCCCATCACCACCAAGTGGTCGGCGAGGCGCATGGCTTCGCGCATGTCGTGGGTGACCAGCACGGTGGTGATGCGCTCGTGGTCGCGCAGGCGTTCGAACTGCCGGTAGAGGTCCGTGCGGGTGATCGGGTCGATGGCGGAGAACGGCTCGTCGAGCAGCAACATCCGCGGTTTCAACATCAGCGCCCGGCAAAGGCTCGCGCGCTGTTGCTGACCGCCGGAGATCTGGTGCGGGTAGCGGTCGTCCAGCGCCTCCTCCAGCCCCACCAGCTCGAACAGCTCGCGCTGCCGCTCGGCGATGGCGTCCGCCTCCCAGCGTTCGAGACGGGCGAGCAGCCCGGCGTTCTCCGCCACCGTCAAATGCGGAAACAGCCCGGCGCCCTGCACCGCGTAGCCGATGTGCCGACGGAAGGCATGGATGTCCGCCTCCGGCACCGGCTCGCCGAACACCGCGATGTCGCCTTGGTCGGGACGGTAGACGCCGTTGACGAGTTGCAGGGCGGTGGTTTTGCCGCAGCCGCTAGGGCCCACCAAGGCGCTGGTGCGGCCAGTCGGCAGCGCCAAATCGACATCGCGCAGCACCCAGTGGGCGAAACGCTTGCCGACGCCACGAAACGCCACGGCCGGCGGCACCGCCACATCAGCGTTGCGAACACTCACGATTAACCTTCTCCCCTGTTATGCTAATGCGTGATTAGCAGAATTGAGGGAGTTCGGTGTTGCCTATCTCCACTTCCGATTTGCACTAGCTGGCCGAGGAACAGAATCCTTGGCGGCGCGACGGCACCGTGCCGACGGCGCTGGCACCACCGGTGTCGCGTCCGCTGGCGCAGGTGTTGTGGCGAAAGTTGCTGGACGACCAGCCGCGCCGATTTCAAGTGATCCTAGGCCCGCGGCGTGTTGGCAAGACCACCGTACTGTACCAAACCGTCCAGCACTTGCTCCGCCACGACGTTCCACCCCGGCAAATCTGGTGGTGGCGGCTCGACCATCCGGCGCTGGCCGGCGCCAGCCTCGGCGATTTGGCGAAGGCGGCGCTCGCTGGCGTTGCCGAGCGCCCGGTCTTCCTGATGCTGGACGAGGTGGTGTACGGCAAAGATTGGGACCGCTGGCTGAAGACCTTTCACGACGAGCGCTGGCCGGTGCGCGTCGCCGCTACCGTCAGCGCGACGGCGGCGCTACGCGACCGGGCGGTGGAGAGCGGCGTGGGCAGATGGACGGAGCAACACCTCATGCCGTACCAGTTTGGCGAGTTCCTCGACCTGCTCGGCCACAGGTCCCCAGTGTAACGACCGGCGAGACGCTGGCCAACACCCTGCGGTCGCTAGTCGCCGGCACGCACACCGACCAAGAACTACAACGGCTGCGCAACACCTTCCTCATCATGGGGGGATTCCCTGAGCTGCTGGTTGAGTATCGCGCGGCGCAACAAGACGACTTGCCGGCGCTGCTGATTCGATCCCAACGGTTGCTGCACAGCGATGCGGTGGAGCGCTCCATCTACAAAGACATCCCGCAATCGTTCGGCGTCGAGAATCCGGCCGCGCTCGAACGCCTGCTTTACGCCTTGGCCGGGCAATGCGCCGGTCTGCTCGCTCCCGCCCACCTCGCGCACGATCTGGGCCTCTCGCAACCCACCATAGACCGCTACATCGCCTACTTGGAGCGCACGTTCCTCACGTTCACGCTGCCGAACTACTCGGGTGCGGAGACGAAAATCCAACGGCGCCGCAGAAAGCTGTATTTCGTCGATGGCGCGGTGCGCAACGCCGCCTTGCAACGTGGTCTCGCGCCGCTGGACGACGGAAACGAACTGGGCATGTTGCGGGAGAACCTCGTGGCCGCGTCGCTGCACGCGCTCGCGCTCCGTTGCGGCGTCCGCCTGCACCACTGGCGCGCCAACAGCCACGAGGTGGACCTGCTCTACGGCGACCCGCGGGCGCCGCTCGCGTTCGAGGTGGCCTCGTCGCTGAACCACCCGCGCTCCGGCCTCGCCGCGCTCACACGCAGCCACACTGAGTTCCGCGGCCGCTGCTACCTCGTGTCCCCGCAAGCTCCAGTCGCCCACCCGGACGCGGAAACCCCCGGCACACTGCCCTTGGACACGCTGCTGCTCGCCATTTACGCGCAAGGGAACGCCGAGCTTGGGGACGCCGATTTAAGGGCAGCGGAATCCCTACGGTTCCAACCGCACCCCTAGTACGCCGCTATAGCGCATGATCAATCCAACGACCACTCGGATTTCCACCGCGACAACCACAACGCGACGCTGCCAGCGTCCCTTCGGTGTTCCTCTGGCTCAGCTACCCGAACGGCCCGCTACTTGGCGCACACCGGTCACGGGCGCTTGCGCTTCCCCTGCGGGACATACCCGGCGAATAGCGAGAAGGCCGCTTGAAGTTGCCCTCGAAAGTCCGTCAGCCCTTCGTCAACCAAGCCACCAGCAGGCGGATTTGGGCGTCGTCCAGCCGCTCGCCGAAGGCCGGCATTTGGCCGCCGCGGCCGTCGCGGATGGAAACGTCGATGGCTTCGCCGGCGCCGTAGAGGTAGATGTCGTCGGCCAAGCTCGGCGAGCCCAGCAGCGGTTGGCCGGCGCCGTCGGCGCCGTGGCAGGCCACGCAGAATTGCGTGTAGGCGGTTTTGCCCGGGTGTTCTTCGGGGACGCCGGCCGGCAGCTCCCGCACATAGTCCGCCACGGCGGCCACGCCCGTTTCGCCGAGCACTTGGCCCCAACCCACCATGGTGGCGGTGCGGCCGTCGCGGATGGTCTTCTCCACCGCGGCGGCGTCGCCGCCCCATTGCCACTCGGCGTCGATGAGGCTGGGAAACAGGTTCGCTTGCCCGGCGGCGTCCTCGCCGTGGCAAGCGGCGCAGTGGCGCAGGAAGATGCGCTCCGCCGCGGCCATTAGGTCGTCGTCCGCCTGCAGAGCTTCCGGCGCTGTGGCGGCGATGCGGGCGCGGGCGTCGCCGAACCGCTCCTGCCAAGCGGTTTCGCTGCGCGTAAGGCGGCCGCCCTCGGTCCATTGCAGGGCGCCGGCGTAGCTGCCGAGGCCCGGATACAGCATCAGGTACACCGCCGAGAACACCAGCGCCGCCAGCGTCATCCAGAACCACCACATCGGCGCGGGATGGGCGCCTTCGCGCAAGTCGCCATCCCACACCGGGCTGTCCTCGTCGCGGCCGGCGCGGTTGCCGTCGCCGCCGAAGTAGAGGCTGAACACGAACCACGCGAGGCCCGCGACGCTGAGCACGGTCAGCACCAGCACCCAACCCGCCCAAAAGTCCGCCGGCATGGTCAGTCCCGCTCCTCGGCGCTGGCTGCCGTGCTTCCCTCACTTGCGGCGTCTTCATTGTCCGCAGTGCCAACGCCGCCTTCGCTCCCGGCTTCGTCCGCCAGCGGAATGCTGCCGGCGCGATCGATGGCGCTGTCCGGCGAGCGCCAGAACACCCACACCGCCAACGCCGCCATGAACAGCATCACCACCATGTCGCCGGCGAACAGGAACCACGTCATGCGCCGCCCTCCGCGTTCGCCGGCTCGGCCGCCGGCGCATCCCGCCCCAGCGCTTGCAGATAGGCCACCACCGCGTCCACTTCCCGCTTCCCGGCCAACGCCTCCGGCGCGGATTCGATGTCCGCGTCCGTGTACGGATGGCCGAGGCGCCGTAGGGTGCGCAGCTTGCGTTGGATGTCGCCGGCGTCCGCCGGCCGCTCGCCCAGCCACGGATAGGCCGGCATGATGGATTTCGGCACCACGGCCCGGGGATTCAACAGGTGCAGGCGTTGCCAAGCGTCCGTGTACTTGCCGCTGCTGCGGTGCAAATCCGGCCCGGTGCGCTTGGAACCCCAGAGGAAAGGCCGGTCGTAGGCGGATTCGCCGGCGCGGGAATACGGCCCGTAGCGCTTCACTTCCGCCAGCAGCGGGCGCACCTGCTGCGAATGGCAGTTGCCGCAGCCTTCGCGGATGTAGATGTCCCGTCCCACCAGTTCCAAGGCGCTGTAGGGCTTCGTCTCCGCGGTCGGCGCCACAATGGAATCGTCGAAGACGCTCGGCAGCACCTGCACCAGGCCGCCGATGGCGGACACGAACAGGATGCCGAACAGCAGCAGCCCGGCGTTGTTCTCCAGCCTCTTGTGCAGTTCCACCGCGTTCATGGCGGATGCGCCTCCACCGTGGCGCGGCCTTTCACCGTGAGCCAGAGATTCACCGCCATCAGCGCCGCGCCAAGCAGGAACACCACGCCGGCCACCAAGCGCAGGGCGTAGTAGGGCACCATGCTGGCCATGATGTCGCGGAAGCCGAAGCGCACGTCGCCAATCTCGTCCAGCGCCAGCCAGAGCACGCCTTGCGACACGCCCGCGCCCCACATGGCGAGCACATAGAGCATCGTCCCGGCCAGCGCCAGCCAGAAGTGGATGTTGGCCAAGCGCACACTGTGCAACTTGCCGCCCACCAGCCGCGGCACGAGGAAGTAGAACGTGCCGAAGGTGATCATGGCGTTCCAGCCGAGCGCCCCGGAATGCACGTGCCCCACCGTCCAATCCGTGAAGTGGCTCACCACGTTCACGCTCTTGATGGACATCATCGGCCCTTCGAAGGTGGCGAGGCCGTAGAACGCCAACGCCAGCACGATGAACTTCAGCGCCGGGTCCGTCTTCAGCTTCTCCCACGCGGCCGCCACCGTCATCACGCCGTTGATCATCGTCGCCCACGAGGGCGCCAGCAGCACCAGGCTCATCACCATGCCGAGCGTCTGCACCCACGCGGGAATCGCGTTGTAGTGCAGATGGTGCGGCCCGGCCCAGATGTAGCTGTAGGTGAACGCCCAGAACGCCACGATGGAGAGGCGGTAGCTCCAGATGGGGCGTCCGGCCTGCTTCGGCAGGAAGTAGTAGAGCATCCCCAGGAAGCCGCCGGTGAGCAGAAAGCCCACCGCGTTGTGGCCGTACCACCACTGCACGATGGCGTCCTGCGCCCCGGCGAACAGCGAGTAGGATTTGCCGAGCGTCACCGGCACGGCCAGGCTGTTGACGATGTGCAGCATGGCGATGACGATGATCAAGCCGCCGTAGAACCAGTTCGACACGTAGATGGGGCGGATGCGGCGAGCGGCGATGGTGCCGAAGAACACCACGCCGAAGCACACCCAGACGATGGCGATGGCGATGTCGAACGGCCACTCCAGCTCGGCGTACTCCTTGCCGGCGTTCCAACCGGCCAACAGCGACGCGCCGCCGGCCAGCACGCCGAGCTGCCAAGCCACGGCGCAGAACCACGCCAGTTTCGGCAAGTACAGCGGCACATGGCAGGTGCGCTGCACGCTGTAGAAGGCCGTGCCCATCAACGCCGAGACGCCGAAGCCGAAGATCACGCCGTTGGTGTGCAGGTTGCGCAACCGCCCGTAGGACAACCACGGCTGGCCGAAATCCAATCCGGGCCACACCAACTCGGCCGCCACCCACACCCCGGCGGCCATGCCCGCAAGCGCCCACAACACCGCGCAGGCGGTGAGGAAGCGCACCACGCTGTCGTGGTAGGCGGTCAAGCCGTGCGCCTGGGTGGCGGTGTTCACGTCAAACGCCCAGCAGCGGGCCGACGCCGGCCGCCCACAGCGCCACGGTGACGCCCAGCAGCGTCACCGCCGCCACCAGCAGGAAGCCGATCAGCGACGACGCCATCAACATGCCGCGCTGCTCGGACGTGCCGAGCGCCACCGGCAGCCCCTTGTACAGCAGATACATGCTCCACATGAGCGCCGGTATCAGCACCAGCAGATTCAGAAACACATGCGGAAACAAATGCCCCACGGCACCAGCGGCAAGCGGCGCGGCAACCACCGCCACCAAGCCCAGATGCGCCCCCCACTGCAACGTCGCGCCGTAAGTGGGCGCCATCCACCGCGCCGCCCCGGCGGCGGCGAGGAAGCCGCCAAGCAACGCGAGAAAGTACCCCAAGCTCACCAGCACGAGTTGCGCCGTATCCAACAGCAGCGGTTCCGCCGCGCCGAGCCGCCAGCCGAAGTTCGCCGCCCCGACGAACGCGAACGCCGGCGGCAGCAACGCCAACCACACGATGTGCCGCAACAGCACCGCCTGCGGCGACGGCGCTTGCTCGCCCAGCCGCGCGCAAGCGGCGAGAGGGTGCAGCAACAATGCGAGCGGCGTGCGAAAGCCGACAGCCATGCGTTCCTCCTGAGCCGGAGCATATGGTAACCCCATCGCCAGCGGTCTGGTGTGCGCCGTTTGGCGCAAGGGGGTACGACAGATCTTGGTGACGGGCCGCTGGGAGCGCGGGCGTCTCGCCCGCATAGCAGGCGGGACGCCTGCGTTGCCGACTTGGCGCCGACACCGCTTACCAAGGATCTGTCGTACACCCCGCATCAGCGAGGGATGCCCGGGCTCCACACCACCGGTGGCAACTGGCCGGGGACACCAGATGTAGCCGGGCCGCCCCAATCCGTCCCTCGCCGGCAGCCAGTGCTCAGCCGCCATGCCGATGGTGGCGAATTCCTCCTGCGGGCATCGACGGCAGGCCGCACCGCGGTCGCAGGGGACGCGGTGACGCGACTCGTGGTCGGCAGGGCTTGCTGACGGACAGATCGAGCGGCCGCGGCTTGTGCCGTTCAAAGTAGGAGCCGATGAAGCGACATGTGCCCTTCTGTTGATAACCTATTGATTATATTTGCAAAAATTAAATTATTGACATAGCAAACAAGCGTGTGTAAGTTGGTCGCTGATTGACGAAGGAAGGTCAGGGAAACGCCCGTCGGACGAGGCGCGGGCCATGCGGGTAGAAGTTGGGGGTGCGGTTAAGGAGATGCTGACCATGATGACTCGAAGGCCTGTGGCGGCAAATTTGTTGGCGCGTAACCCGCCTAGGTGCCACGGCGCTCGCCTCCTGCGTTTGACCGGCCACGCACCGGCAATCGTGCGCGGGCTCCGGTCGATCTGTATGAGATACGGGCTTCGTTTCGTGATCCCCTGCCCCTAGCCGCATCTCTTGCTCGTGCGAGAGGGGTGTGAGGATGCGACTATCCATTTGCAAGGTGGCGGGTGTCGCCCGCTCGCTCGTGTGCAAAGCACTTCCTCCCACTTGGTTGGAACCATTGAACCCGAGCGTTTACGAAGGAACCACGGAGGCACAATGACCGAGGACAACATTGTTTGGTGGGTGGCCAGCATCATCGTAGGCGCAGGGTCGGTACCGTTGGGGCTTGTGATTGTTCTGGTTTGGGAGCGCATCCAGAAGAAACTGCGTCCGTCCAACGGATCTGCAGTCATACACCTTCGCTGCGCGGCTTGCGCGACGGACTTGCTGCCGCTCATTGGCGGCTTGGCGAGAAACGGAATCCCGTTTAGGGGCAGCGAGTTGTGGATATTCGGTTGCGATGGTCGCTACATCGTCAATAAAAGAGGCGGGCGATGGCGAGGTGGGCGATGGTGTCGGGTGTTCCGGAAGTGGACCAAAAAGGGCCTCATCATCAAGTACCTGCTGCTTGAAGTAGATGGTGACGTCAAAGCCGAGCTGGGCAAGCTGAAGAATGATCTCGGCGACAACTTCGAGGCGTTCGTGCTCGAACGCAAACACACAACGCAGGATGTTGCACGAAAATTGGAGACCTTTCATCCAACCTTGTTTCTCGGCAAAGACGGCAACAATGCGGCTTGGATAGAAGGTCTTCATCGAAGAAACTCGATCTACGCATACAACGTGGATTACATTTCGCCGTCCGTGATTGCGGAATCGGAGACACAACGCGAACGATTCGAGTCGTGTGATAGAGACCTGAAATGGATCCACGAACATAGCACTCGGTTGGTGTTTGCATGATTCTGCAAGTGCTTCTGACTATTGTGTTCGGCTTCGGCGTCCTTACTTTGGCTACTGTCGCGTTGTTGAACACAGCCGGCCACCGCTTGTTCGAGGGTGAGCGACTCGGATTTGTCGACGGCCAAGTTCAATTCGCGTTCAGATACCCTACCGACGAAGCAGAGACTTTGCGAAGACGGTTCGCTAGATTGCCTTTGTGGCTGGGTTGGGCCGGTGGTGTAGCCGTCGTCTTCACAGCGGTACTGTATTTCTCTACCGGCCCTCAACCCCAACTGGCGCCGGGAGAACCAGATGCGTCGCACCTGAAGCCAGGCAGCATCATCACTTGGACCACGATGGGACTGTATGTCCTATGGCTGGTGGCCGTCACGGCGGTGCTCAGCCGGGGGGTCTACACGGTGTTGAAAAATGTAGAGCAGGTGGACGAGGCAATTGCCTTAAACGATGCGATGGCGCAGAAACTGTACGCGAAGATCGGAAAGTTGGTCGTCAAGCTCGATCGCTTTTCTCGAGAAAAGGGCAGCTAGCCCGATTCCGCGCCCGGTGCGAGTCATTGTTTTTCCGGTGGTCGAGCTACCGCCCGGCGTCCGTAGTGCCGACCTTGGTTGTTTACTTGGCTGGTGTTGTTCGCGGAGCACGCGGACGCCAGCATGAACGGCGCATCGGCGCTTACCTGTTGGCTAGCGCTCAGCAGAACGTGGCCGACATCGCGAGTGGCACCTCTGCCAAGCGTGAACAACCTCTGTTCCACCACTTTCATAACGGCAGCGCTCCACCGCCCCTTCAGTTGGGGCCTGCCCGCGGATCGGCTCGATGTCCAGCGTCTGCAGCGCCGCGGCGGCCACCAGAACCGATCCAGTTGCAAACGACCTTACAGCTCCAACGCCAGCCAATACGCGCCCCGTACGGACGCGAACGGTCATTCCGGCGGCACCCGAATCTACCCTATTGTTGCAGCTTGAAGTCGTTCGAGGTTCGAGAAAACGCGGCGATTGCGTAGGGAGCGCCGCCGGCGGTGCCGTTCCCGGTCAAGGCCACTGGAAGTGAGGTTGTCCGGGGCCGCGTTTGCGCGCCTCGGCGGGATTCCGAAAACGGTTGTTCATTGATTCCGGGAACGAAAATGGCGGTCTCCTTTGGTACGATGGTGCGTATCGAAAACAGCATCGAAGGAGACCGCCGAAGTGAATCGTATCAGGAAAGAGGTCGGCGGCAAAACCGGAAGCGGGCCGGAGGTCCGGTTCGAGTCCCAGAGCCTCACCTCGCACGCCGGGCTGGTGGTGTTCCAGCGCCTGTTCTCGCGCCTCGGGCTGAAGGAGCGGCTGCGCGGCTGCTTCCGCGAGCCGGGACGGCGCGCCTACGCGCCGCACGTGGTGGCGCTGCTGCTGGTGGTGCATCTGCTGCTCGGCTGCCGCCAGCTGCGCGACATGGCGCGCTACCGGAACGACGAGGCGGTGCGCCGGGCGGTGGGGCTGCGGCGGCTGCCGGACGTGTCCACGGTGTCGCGGTCGTTGTCGGACGTGGGCGCGCGGGACGCGGACCGGGTGCGGTCGCTGTCGCGGGACATGGCGGTGGAGCGGCTGCGCGAACTGGCGCCGCGGCGGGTGACGGTGGATTTCGACGGCACGGTGCTGGCGACGCGGCGGCTGGCGGAGGGAACGGCGGTGGGCTACAACCCGGCGCGCAAGGGCGAGCGGAGCTGCTGGCCGCTGTTCGCGACCGTGGCGCAGACCGGCCAGGTGCTCGACCTGCTGCACCGTCCGGGCAACGTGGCGGACTCGACGGGAGCCTTCGACTTCATTGGCGAACAGACGACGCGGCTGGCCGCCGCGCTGCCCGGCGTCCGCCTGGAGACGCGCATGGACGCGGCGTTCTTCGACGGTGCGCTGCTCGGCGAGCTGGAGCGGCGCGGCGTCGAATACTCGGTGTCGGTGCCGTTCGCCCGCTTCGCCGAACTCCGCGCGATGGTGAACGACCGCCGCGTCTGGCACCGCGCCGGGCGCGGCCTGACGTACTTCGAGCCGCGCTGGAAACCCGCCGGCTGGGATCGCCGCCGCCGCGTGGTCATCCTTCGCCGGCGCGTTCCCGTCCGCCGCAAGGGGCCTCTCCAACTCGACCTGTTCGAGCCCCGGGAGCACGGCTTCGAGTTCAAGGCCGTCGTGACCAACAAGCGCGTCCGCGCCCGCAGCGTGGCGCTGTTCCACGAGGGCCGCGGCGCCCGGGAGGGGATGTTCGCCGAACTCAAGTCGCAGTGCGGCCTCGGCTACGCGCCGAGCCGCAAGGAGGCCGCCAACCGCCTCTTCTCCCTCGCCGCCGTGCTCGCCCACAACCTGGGCCGGGAACTGCGGATGGCGACGCGCGCCCCTTCCCGGCGCACCACCGCCAAGCGCTCGCCGCTCTGGTCGTTCGCCCAACCGCGGACGATGCGCAACGACTTCCTGCTCCGCGCCGGCCGCTTCCTGAACCGAGCCGGAAAACCCGTGCTATCCATCATGCGCGACGACAAACGGAAG
Source organism: Candidatus Azotimanducaceae bacterium (assembly GCA_965243095.1). GTDB lineage: Bacteria > Pseudomonadota > Gammaproteobacteria > Pseudomonadales > Azotimanducaceae > VXYL01. The sequence goes on along the minus strand of OZ251530.1, from coordinate 4,228,863 downwards.
AAGCCATGTCCGAATACCTCGCCGCCCTTGCCACATAGTTCGGCGAAAACCTGCAACAATAGGGTCTAGGCAGCGGCCTCTTGGGCATTGGCCGCTTGAGCGACGCCGCGGCAAAGGAAGCGTTGGCCGCGCCGCTTGCCACGCGCCAAGTGAGCATCGCCGACGACGCGCTCGAAACCGTGGTCGAGCACAGCCAGCGCTACCCCTACTTCGTCCAACTATGGGGCGACGCGCTGTGGAACCAACACCTGGCCACCAGCGAGACGCGCCTCACCGCCTCCCATGTGGCCACAGCACGCCCAGCGGTCGACGTCCGCACAGCCGAGTACTACCAACGCCGCTACCGCGAGCTGGAAAGAAGCGCCCTGCTGCCGGCGGCCGCAGCAGTGGCCTCGGCGTTCCGCGGCGACATGGACGCCACCGCGACCGACCAAGACATCGACGCCGCCTTCGCCACCATCGGGATGGCGAGGGAGCACCGGCTGGCGACCCGCGACGGATTGGAGCGCCTCGGCTACATCTGGTGCCCACCGGGCCAGTTGCCACCAGTCGTGTGGAGCCCGGCATCCCCTCGCTAATGCAGTATGTGCGCGACTGTGCGCATCCTCGGGACAGCCGCCAGTGAGCCGACCCCCCACCGCGATTAGCGGGGATGGCTGAGTGAAGGCTCTCTTTCTCAAGGACTAAGACCGACCACCGTACTATTTGTGTGAAAACCATATCCATCCTTCCTTCCGAGCCTGCTCGATAGAAACATGTCCCTCACGGCGTACAACCTTATGCTCGAGAAAAGCTACGGCTTCTTCCGCAGCCACTTCAGCACCATACGCAGCAGGATGAACGTGCGCCTTATCGTCGTTAGGATCTTCGGCAGAAGTTCTACGCAAAAAAGTGTAGACCTCAATAGCCGACGTTCGCGTTATCGGGCCACATTCATCCGTAATTACTGGGATCTCCAACTCAGTACGTTCGCGAATCGCATTCAAGAGCCTAAGTGCTTGGTGAGCAGTTCGTCCCGAATTGCTCGCGCCCACGTCCAACCCATTGGGTCCAAACGGCCCTCCCGAACTCCTTTCTCTGACGACTTGCTCCGTCTCTCTCCGAAAGAAACAATTTCTCTCGTTTCGCCATTTTCTATCGTCATCCTGTTCCAAGTAGCCATGACTGAGTTCCTTTCTAGTGTCCACATGCGGGTTGGTCTTGGTTTGCATAGAAGGTAGCGAAGCCCCGGCTTCGTGCGCTAGAAGCGCCTTGGTCATCAATGCCGGCCAACCAAGGGGCGCATTTAGCGCAATCAAGACCGGAATGCCTAGATCCTGTCGGTGTTTGACTGTTGCAATGATTGACTCGATTACATCATGCCAGCTACTGTATCCTTTAGCAAAGGGAAACGGCTCTGGCGGCCGGACGCTGCAATCTTTCCCGCGCCGCATGTCCTCTGGCGCATCGCTTGAGTTCTCCTTATCGGGCCATTCGCGTTCGCGTATGCGAACAGACTCGACACTGGTCGACATGGCGACGCCAACGACGCAAGCAGTCGGTCGTATAAGCACTTCTGTGGGAATGTGCCCACGACCTCCGCGACGTCCAAGCAAAATCCTATTCTCGACATACTGCAATACTTCGTCACGCCACCTTGGACCAAATCGCCTCTGTACGGAATCCACCAGAAGCGTCACACGATTTAGGACGGAGCGAACGGTGCCAACCCGCACTTCGCGCCAAGGGTCTCGTCCTTTCCTCAATTTCGATCCGTCGAGGTAATATGCCCGATGACTGGCCGTGCCTTCGATGTTACCCACGATCTTATTCGGCCTAAAAGGAGCCAGTCGCTCCTCCAACTTGCCTATCGTAGATCGCGTCGTAGCAAGCGGGTCTTTATGGACTTGGAGCTTGGCCGCAACACGATTCAGCCACTCGACATAACTGACGTAGGGGTCCTCCGTTTGGTTGAGCACTGGGTTTGCCAAGTTGCACAACCGCTTTTGTAGCGGTTGGGTCTTGAGGTGCGCTCGCAGCCAATCAATGGCGACTCCCTTGGTGGCCGCGTATTCGACCAACAGGTCTTCGCGAGAGTCGAGTACGGTGGCCAACGTGACTTCGCGCCACTTACGTTCGTCCCGTGGCGAGTCCTTGCGTACTGTCGTCATGGTGGTTCCTCCTCAATGGAAGTGGGGATTATGCGACCGTCGGGGCCCTAGGTCAACACCGTTTCAAGCCGCAGGACAAGATGTTCTTCTGGCAGCCGGTCGCCTATCGCGACACCACTGGGAACCGCGTCCGCGTGTACTCGCGGGCGTCGTCCTCGGTCAAGGCCACAGTCCCGGGGCCGCTGCGCACGAAGAAGCCGCCGTCTGGCGCGGTCTCCATCCGCTTCCACTTGAGGCGGACCGGCTCTGGGCTGCGGCGGCAGCTCACTAGGCAGACGCGCTTGCCGTTCACCGTCTGCATCTTGGGGTCGACGCAGGTGCTGGCGCGAGGGCCGAGGCCGTTGCGGACGACTTGGGCGAGGTGGCGCATGAACTTGTCGTCTGTTTCGAGATTGTCATGGTCGATGCCGAGGGCGGTGCCGTCGTCGGCCACGCCGATGAGGAGGTCGCCGCCTTCGGTGTTGAGGAACGCGGCGATGGTCTTCAGCGCGGCGTGGGTGATGTGCTTGTCGTCCTTGCGGTGTTCGCGCAGGTTCCAGCGCAGGGAGGACTTGAACTCCAAGGTTGCGGATTCGCCCTGTTTGGCGAGTTCCGCCGCGTTCCGGTGGCTGCGGAGGTACAGGTCGAACAGGTGGCCGCGCAGCGCGTCGCCGAAACTCGGCTCGTCGGTGTAGCGCTTGTAGAGGTCGAAGTTGGAGTCCACCACCTCTTGCAGCAGGTCGTTCACCTTGTGATCGAAGGACTCGCGCACGTTGTCGCGCGTATTGACCTTGGCGGCGGCGTCAAGGGCGGTGTCGTCTTCGAGCTTCCGCGCCACCTGGGCCAGCGTCGCGTGGCCACATTCGCCGAGTTCGATGCCGAAGCGCTTGTTCAGCTCGGCGATGATTCTCGAAAGCGGCTCCAGCTCTTCCTCGACAGGCCCTTGGGTGGGGGCGGATGTCATCGGATCCACCCAACCCGCGCGCCGGGAGAGGTTCACTTCGCCGCTGGTGGTCTGCCGGAGCCGGTACGACTCCATATCGATGTTCTGTTGCACTTCCCGCGGCAGCGTCTCCCCGTCGATGATCAGCAACCGTCGCAGGTGGCGAGCAAAAGCGTAGAGCTTCTCGAGGCCCGCGTCCTCGAACGGCAGGATTTGCGAGAGGAAGGCGTAGAGACGAATGTAGTCCGTGAGCCAGCCGCGGAAGCGGCGTCTGTCGTCGTCGTGCAGCTCGTTGAAGCGCTCAATGGCGGGCGAAAGAGCAGCGTGCAAACGATCCAGTCGCACGGTGCGTTGGAAGAACGCCTTGGCGAACGCCTTCACATCGGCGTTCGTGTACACCGGCACGGATTCAAGCCGCGCTTGCAACTCGTACAGCAAGTTCGGGTCGGTCGCCTCGGAGAGCAGCGTGGTCTCGTAGTACGGTTCGAACGCTTCGCGGATCTCGTCCGCGTCGTTGGCGAAGTCCAGCACCATCGTGCCGTCCTTTTCGGGATGGACGCGGTTCAGCCGGGACAGCGTCTGCACGGCGTTGACGCCGCCAAGCTTCTTGTCCACATACATCGTGTGCAAGAGCGGCTGATCGAAGCCGGTCTGGAACTTGTTGGCCACCACCAAGAAACGGTAGTCCGGCATCGCGAACGTCTTTGCCGTTTGCAGTTCGGAGACGCCGTTCATGCCGGCTTCCGTGTAGCTCTTGCCGCCATCTTGCACCGTGCCGGAGAAGGCGGCCAGCGTCTTGTAGCGCAGGCCGGCCTTGGCCAGGTGCGCATCCAACGCCAGCTTGTAGCGCACGGCGTGCAGTCTGGAACGGGTGACGATCATGGCCTTGGCCTTGCCGCCAATCTCGCTCGCCGCTTGGTTGGCGAAGTGATCGACCATCACCTGCACCTTGGCGTCAATGGCGTGCGGGTGCAGTTCCACGAAGGACTTCAGCAAGGCGTTTGCCTTGCGCTTGTCGTAGCGCGGGTCGCTTTCCACCTTCTTCAGCAGTTCCCAATACGCGCGGTAGGTGGTGTAGTTCGCCAACACGTCGCAGATGAAGCCCTCCTCGATGGCTTGGCGCATGCTGTAGAGGTGGAACGGCGCGAAGGTGCCGTCGTCCTTCTTGGTGCCGAACAGTTCCAGCGTCTTCGCTTTCGGCGTAGCCGTGAAAGCGAAGATGGAGATGTTGGGGCGGCGGCCGCGCTTCTCCATTTCCGCCAGCACAGCACGTTCCAGTTCCTCGTCCGGCGTCTCGGTATTCGCCTCCGCGCGCTCGGCTTCCTCCAGCGAGCCCAGCACCTCCTTCACGCTCTTGCTGGATTCGCCGGTTTGCGAGGAGTGCGCCTCGTCGACGACGAGGGCGAAGTTCCTGCCCGGCAGCGCACCGATTTGATCGACGATCACCGGGAACTTCTGCAACGTGGTGACGATGATCGTCTTGCCGCTCTCCAACGCCGCCTTGAGCTGCCGGGCGGTGGCGTCGATGTTCTCCACCACGCCCAGCGTTTGCTCGAACTGCCGAATGGCGCTCTGCAACTGGCGGTCGATCACCCGCCGGTCGCTGATGACCACGATGGAGTCGAACACGCGGGCGTCGCCTCGGTGCAGCGTTGAGAGCTGATGGGCCAGCCAAGCGATGGTGAAGCTCTTGCCGCTGCCGGCGGAGTGTTGGATCAGATACTGCTGCCCCGGCCCTTTCTCGCGTGCGTCGGCGATCAAGCGCTGAACGCACTCCAACTGGTGGAAGCGCGGGAAGATCGCGAAGCGCTTGCCGGTCTTGCGTCTGCGCTCGTCTTCGTCCTGCACTTCATGGACGAATCGGCGCACGAGTTCCAGGATGCTGTCCTTGCCCCAAGTGCCTTCCCACAAGTAGGCAGTCGCGTAGCCGGATCGAGAGGGCGGCACCGGTGGATTGCCGGCGCCGCGGTTCCAACCTTGGTTGAACGGCAGAAACCGCGTTTTCTCCCCGTCCAGATGCGTGGCGAAGTACACCATGCTCGGATCCACCGCGAAATGCGCCAAGCAGCGGCCATAGCCGAAAAGCGCTTCGCGGGGGTCGCGGGTCTTCTTGTACTGCGCAACCGCGTCCTCCACGCGCTGGCCGTTGAGCGGGCTCTTGAGCTCCACGGTGAAGATGGGCAACCCGTTCAGGAACAACACCATGTCCAAGCTGTTGCCGGCGTCCTTGGCGCTGTAGTGGACTTGGCGGGCAACGGCGAACAGGTTGCCGGCGTGCAGCCGGGCAGCCTCTTCGTTCAACTGCGTGGCGGGCGGGAAGTACGCCAGTTTGAATTGGCAGCCCATGTCCTTGACGCCGTTGCGCAGCACGTCGAGTGCGCCGCGCCGGGCGACTTCGCGGGAAAGGCGCACCGTGAAGCGGCTGCCGACCTCCGCGCCGTAGTGCTGCCGCAGCCGCTCCCACTCCTGTGGTTGCGTGGCGATCAGGAAGTCCACCACGTCCTGCGGCAGCAGACAGAGTTCGGCGTCGTAGTCCTTGGAGTGCCGCTTGCGGTAACCGCCGGACGGGTGGCGAGGCACCCGCTCGCCCACTTCGAGCGGCGTGTGCGGATCGTCCGGGCCGTGCCGCAGCAGCGCCGCTTCAATGGCCTCCTCAAAGGCGCGTTCCGAGATGTCGTCGGTCAATGCGCGGCCTCCCCTCGCACATCTATGTTGCCGGTCACGGCGGCGGAGATCAAGGCGAGGCGGTGTTCCTTGAGGTGTTCGATGGCCTCCTGCACTTTGGCCACGAGGGCATCGATCTTGGCAGTCTCGCGGTCTAGGAACACGGCGATGGCCCCCTGTTCGGCGACGGGTGGAAACGGCAACACCGCGTTTGCTATGGACGCGCCAGTCAGACCAAAGCGAGTGATACCGTTGGCTTCAACTTGAAACTGGTCTCGAAGACGTGCGGCGGCAAGGCACCGGCTCAAATACGCACCATCGCACAACCCGGAGTTGGGCCGAATGTGGGCCAAATGATAGCCGCACAAGACTGCGGGCAAGTCTTGCCGAACAAGCGCTGGAACAGCGATGTCACGCCAAGTCTCGGAGTCCTTGGTGGCAAGCACGTCGTCCTTCCGCAATGAGAACTGGCGGATTTGCTCCTCGGTTGCGGTCGCTGGCATGAAGTCGCAATCAGCACCAATGGTCTCAGCGTTGTACACATCAACATAGTTGCATAGCTCGACCTCAGTCTGCCCCTCAACCGATTTCTTGTCGACGTTGCTGAGCGACACGGTCGCGATCGACTTGAGCCGCCGCACTTCCCAATGCGCTGGGATCTCCCCAAGCCACTCAACACCCGTGTCTCTCATCGCGATGTCTGCAACCAAACCACGCGTAACACTGCGGGTAATGACGGCCGCACGCCGTTCGTTCAAGAGGTCAACGAGGCGTTTCTTCCGTTCGATCAACGTATCGACCGTCACGGTTTCTCGGTCAAGGAAAGCAACGATGGCCTGCTGCTCGTCCTCGGGCGGCAAAGGAACGAACGCGTTGGCGATTTGCCCCGGGCTGGCCCGCGGCATCTTGGAACCGAACGTGAGCGAGTTCAGCCAGCGCGTGAACGATGTGTTCAGGAGTGCGTAGAAGAGGAAGCCTTGGGAGCAAGCGGCCGGCTGCAAGGCCACGAGCTCCGTCGTGCTGATGCCGTCAAAGGCAGGGCGCACCACTTTGGCGAGGTAGGGTCGGAGCTTCCCGATCAACACGTCACCGGCGGCGAACCAGCCGACCACGCTCTCCGGCTCGGACGGCTCCGCATTGAGCAGCAAGCGCCCGGTGTGAGATTCGATGTTCTCCAAGCCAACGAAGATCTGGCCCGTAGGTGCGGACGCCACCTTGCTTGACCGAATAGGGGCCGCGAACTTCAGCCGTTGCACTTGCCAATGCGCCGGAATCTCCCCAAGCCACTCGACGCCGGAAGCCCGGTACCGCGGATAGCGCTTGACCGCGCCAGCCAGCGTCATGTTTGTCGCCAAGGCCCAGCGGCAGGCCAATGCCAAGCGAACGTCTCGTTGCCCACAATGCTCTCGCGAACCGGCCCAAGGAACACCTGAATACGCTCGCCAATGGTCGCGAACGACGCTGGCGGCGGAATGATCGGGTCCTTGGCGCAGTAACCTGCCCATCGGTCTTGCGCTTCGGCATTAGCGTAGAAGGCGGTGGTCAACGCCGCCGGCGCCTCGGATGTCCATACCGTTCGTCGTCGGGCAAAGCACTCGCGCAGCGCCTGCTGTAGTTCCACACCGCCAAAATCGAACGCTTCGGAAAGGGCCCAGATGTCGTGAAAGTCCTTCATGCGGGTGTTGCGGCGACCTAGCTGCACCATCGCCTCGAACTTCTCGGCAACGGTGGCAGAGCGCGGATAGATGCGCAACGAAGGCGCGGGCAGACCGGGGAGCAAGGTACGCAGTTGCGCCAACCGGGGTTCCTTCGGCACCGCGTCGCCAAAGCCGAAGTCCACTTGCAGGGGAATCCGCGCCTTGTCGAGGCGGGCGTACAGCCGCGCTTGGTGGCCCGGGTACGCTTGCGCTTCTCGAATCGGCGTGATCCGCAGGCTGGATGCGTCGAAGGTGAGGCCGTCTTCCGGGCAAGGGACGTCGCACACCGCTTCCACCAACCTGCGGACGGCGGGCTCGTCGGCATCGCCGGAGGCGAGCATGTCGATGTCTCGCGTCGCACGGTAGGGTTCTTCCAACCACACTGCGATCAGGCTCCCTCCTTTCAACACGCAGCGGTCGCTGACGGCAGACTCGCCGAGCCTGTAAAGCAAGCGCTCGCATGCGTATCGAACCAAGACGAGCTGAAAGTCCTCGCCGTTCGTTCTGGCGCGGTTCAAGAGTCGTGCGCGAACGGACGCGGGGACATTCCGGCTCACGCCAGAACCTCCAGCGCCGCCTTGAGCCGCCGCGTCGGCAGTTCCTCCAAGCAGCGTTCCAAGGCGTTCGTAGTCACCTTGCGAAACCGCATCGCGTCCCGCAGCGCTTCCAGCGCAGTGTCGCGTCCGACTAGCTGCTCGTAGCGAAAGCAGTCGACGATGGTGCGCTCCGGCGAGGTGATGCGCGCTGGTACGCCGGCGAACTCCACCGTGTGTACGCCATAGCGCTGCGCCGCGCCGCTGAAGCGAACGATGCGCACGGGCAGGTACGGTAGTCTGGGCACACGGGCTTTGTGGGGGATTGCGATCCACACCTCGCGGGGCAGCGCCGTGCCGATCTCGTAGTGGAGCAAGGCCGTCAACAGGCAGACGACGGCTTGCGGAACCCGAGCGCAGACCGCAGCGACGGTTTCATGCTCGGTCGGCTCCTCGGCGGCCAGCCGGTACAGGCCCCGAGCGACGCGCTCCACCTCGCCGGCGGCCTCTAGGCGGCGCAGCTGGTCGTAGCTGACGCCCAAGGCGACCGTCTCTGCCGGGCGAAAGTACGCGCCGAGGCCGGCGCGCAGCGCGTGCAGGGTTGACTGGCTGGCGGACATTGGCTTACTAATGCAGGCACGTTGGCTATCAGTGCCGACATTATCTAGGTTTCGCGGGTTTCGTCAACCGCCATCTCCGTCCGCTCCTCCAGCATCCGCAGGATGTCGGCGTGGGCGGCGCGGATGTCGGCCTCGATCTCTGGGAGGGGCCGCGGCTGCGTGGGCGAGAAGAAATAGCGCTTGAAGTTGATCTCGTAGCCGACGATGCCGACGTGTCCATCTTGGCGGTCGCGCTTCTCCGTGTTGATCCAAGCGTCCGGCGCATAGGGCTTCACTTCCCGCTCGACGAACGCGCGGACGCTGGCGTGTACGCCGGCTTCGTCAACTGGATCGCCGTTCTCCGCCAGCGGCACACGTTCGGTGTCGCGCAACTCGGGGTCCGGCTCCGGTTCACCGCTTGCAAGTCGGCAAATCTCGGCGGTGGGATCGCGCTCGCTCAACGCGGCGAGGATGGCGCGGTGCACGGCGGTGGAGAGCTTGATGCGGGCGCGGGCGGCGGCGTCTGCCAATTCCTCGGTGAAAGCTCCGCGGTCTTTGTAGAGGCGGTCGGGGAACCTGCGCAGCATGGCGAGGATGGCGCGTTGCTGTGCTCGACCGGACTTGGCTGCCTCCCGGCCAGCGGTGTCACGCGCCTTGGTCTCGGCGAGTTTCCGAAACGCCGCTTGGCCTTCCAAGCAGGCGATTCGCACCGGGCTGGCTTGGAAGTTGAGCCGCAGCGGGCGTTCGATGGTCACCTTGCGGAAGCCGAACGTACTCGTTGGCAACACGCGGCTGGCTGCTGCTTCTTCGTCATCTTGCCCCGTTGCGATGGTCTGGTCGCCCCCGCTGTGTCGGTGCAATCGCAGTATCTTCTTGGCGTCTTCGGGCGCGATCTCGCGTCGCTTGTCCCCCATGCTGCGCGGCAAGGGCGTGAACAGCCCCGTGGCATCGATTAGCTGCACTTTTGCCCGGCGGCTGGCGGGCTTGCGATTGGTCAGCAGCCAAACGTAGGTGGCTATGCCGGTGTTGTAGAAAAGCTGCTCCGGCAGCGCTATCAAGGTTTCCAGCAGGTCTTGTTCCAGGATGTGGCGGCGAATCTCGCTCTCGCCGCTGCCGGCGTCGCCGCTGAACAGCGGCGAGCCGTTCATGATGATGGCGATGCGGGCGCCGCCTTCCTCAGCGGGCCGGGCGTGCGCCAGCATGTGCAGCAGGAACAGGGTTTGCCCGTCGCTTATGCGCGGCAGTCCGGGGGCGAAACGGCCGCTCGCGCCGCGCTCGTGTTCGCGCTCGACCGCTTGCTTGTCGCCTTTCCAGTCTTTGCCGTAGGGCGGATTGGCGATCAGGTAGTCGAACACCGTGTCAGCGTGGGCGTCTTTCTTGAGGGTGCTGCCGAAGGCGATGTTGTCCGCGTCTTGCGCTTGCGGATCCTTCATGAGGATGTCCGCCTTGGCGATGGCCCACGTTTCCGGGTTCACCTCTTGGCCGTAAAGGTGGATCTCCGCGTTGGCGTTGATGGGACGACGAACCAACCTGCCGTTGCTGTGGCGTCCTTCGGTGATGTGCTCCTTGGCGATCATCAACATGCCGCCGGAACCGCAGCAGGGATCGTAGATGCGGCGAATGGCTTGGTCGGCCATTCGTCGCCCGTCTCCGGCCAGCATTAGATCGACCATCAGATGCACCACGTCCCGGGGCGTGAAGTGCTCGCCCGGGTTTTCGTCGAGGGCTTCGTTGAACCGTCGAATCAGCTCCTCGAACACCAAGCCCATCGTCGGGTTGTCGACTTGGGCCGGGTGCAAGTCCACGTTCTTGAACCGCTCCACCACTTGGAACAACAGGCCGGCATCGTCGAGCTTGCCGATGGTGTTGTCGAAGTCGAACCGCTCCAGCACCTCGCGCATGTTCGGGCTGAATCGGACGAGGTAGTTGCGCAGGTTGGCGGCAAGTTGCGGTGCATCCGCGACGAGCTTCTCGAAGTCGTAGCGCGAGGTGTTGTAGAAAGCGAAGCCGGACGCGCGGCGCAGTTGCTCGTCGAGGTTCTTCAAGCCGCGCTTGCGCAGCGTCGCTTGGCGCTTCAACACCTTCTGCTTGGTGTCCGCCAACACGCAATCCAAGCGCCGCAGCACGGTGAGCGGCAGGATCACGTCTTGGTACTTGCCGCGCTTGAAGCTATCGCGGATCAAATCCGCAACGCTCCAGAGGAAGCTGACGACTTCCGTATGCGTCATGGCGCGAGAGCGTACCACAGGGTGGCCACTGGTCTGGTAGTGGATCGCCCTCGGTTCCTCGCCTTTCGTCGGCGAGGCCGTACAATGCCCCCATGCTAGAGATTGACAGCGTCACGAAACGCTACGATGGCACCTTGGCGGTGGACGGGGCCTCGTTCAGCGCCCGGCCGGGGCGGATTCTGGGCTTGCTGGGGCCGAATGGGGCCGGCAAGACGTCCATTTTGCGCATGGTGAACAACATCACGAAGCCGGATGGCGGGCAGGTGCGGCTGTTCGGGGAGGTGGTGGGGCGGGGTACGCAGTCGGTCATTGGGTACATGCCGGAGGAGCGTGGGCTGTACAAGAATGTGAAGGTGGGCGAGCAGCTGGTCTATCTGGCGCGGTTGAAGGGGCTTGGCAAGGAGGAGGCCAGGCGTGCGGCGCGCGAGTGGCTGGATACCCTGGAGGCGGCGGATTGGCGCGACAAGAAGCCCACCGAGCTCTCGCGGGGGATGCAGCAGAAGGTGCAGTTCGCGCTGGCGTTGGTGCATGCGCCGCGGCTGATCGTGCTTGACGAGCCGTTCAGCGGGCTGGATCCGCTGAACTCGGCGCTGGTGGAGCAGGCCATTGCTGAGCGCAAGGCCGCTGGCGCCATCGTCGTGTTCGCTTCGCATCGCATGGAGCAGGTGGAGCAGCTATGCGACGACATCTGCCTCATCGCGTCCGGGCGGGTGCTCATCGCCGGCGACCTCACGGAGGTGCGGCGGCGCTTTGGGCGCAACACGGTGCAGCTAGGGTTCGACGGAGACGGGGAGTTCGTCGCCAAGCTCGCCGCCGCCGGGCGCGTGGAAGTGCGCTCTCAAGCCGAAGGGCGCGCCGAGTTGCATCTCTTGGGCGATTGCCCGCCGGAGGCGGTCTTGGATGCGGCGCGCGCTGAAGCGGATTCGCTGCACCTGTTCCAAGCGAGCTATCCCTCGTTGCGCGAGATATTCATCGAAGCCGTAGGCGCCGCGAACGTCCAGCGCGAAACGGAGGACGCGAGCTGATGTTGCGCATCGTCTTCGTCAACGAGTATCTGCGCCGGGTGCGCACCAAGGCGTTCCTGCTCACCACCTTGCTGATGCCGGCCGGCGTGGTCGCGGTGGCGGCCGTGGTGGGCGGATTGGTGGCGCATTCGGTGCAGTCCGAATCCAAGCAGGCGCGGCAGCAGGGCATCGCCGTGTACGACGAGGACGGGCGCCTCTTTCCCATGTTGCAGCGCAACGCCATGCGGCAGCAGGAGGAGGACGACGAATCGGCCTATCTGCTCACCGCGGTGACCGGCCCGCTGGCCGCCGCCAAGGCCCGCTTCCGCGCCGGCGGCTATCACGGGCTGCTGCACCTGCCGGCGGGGCTGGCTGACGAAGTTCCCCCGCCGATCAAGTTCTTCGTCAAGGAGAAGCAGTCCGTCATCGCGGAAGGCGCGGTGCGCGATTTCGTCCTGCGCGCCGTGCGCGAGTTGCGGCTGGCGGGGCACGGGTTGTCGCCGGAGGCGTACGCCACGATGCGCCAACGGCTCGTCTTCAACGTGGTGGGGCTGGCGGAGGATGGCGATGAGAAATCCGGCTCCGTGGGCGCTTCGGGCGTGGCGGCCACCGTGGTCGCCATGATCATCCTCATGGTGGGCGCGATCTACGGCGGCACGGTGATGCAGGCCATCATGGAGGAGAAGAGCAGCCGCATGGCCGAAGTGGTGATCTCCTCGGCGGCGCCGTTCGAGTTGCTGCTGGGCAAGATCCTCGCCGTTTCCGCCATGGCGGCCACGCAGATGGGGGTGTGGCTGATCCTGTTGGCGGCCGGCGGCTTGGCCGTGGCGGGCTTCGCGTTCGGCGACGTGCCAACGCCGGAAGGCGGCGGCGGGTCTTTTCTGGACGACGAGTTCGTTGCCGAAGCGTTCCCGGGCGGGCTGCCGCAGGTGCGCTGGGACGTGGTGGCGGTGGTGCTGGTGATGCTGCCCTTGGGCTACCTCATCAACGCCAGCGTGTTCGCGGCGCTGGGGGCGATGCACGAGAATCCCTGGGAAGCGCAGATGAGCGTCACCTTGGCCATGCTGCCGATGATGATTTCCATAATCGTGGCGCAGACCATCGTGTTCGCCCCCAACAGCCCGCTGGTGCTGGTATGCGCGTTCCTGCCCTTCACGGCGCCGGCCATTCTGCCGGCGCGGATGCTGCTGGTGGACATGGCGCTGTGGCAGGTGGCGTTCAGCATCGTGCTGTGCGCGGCGGCGACTTTGGGCATGATCTGGCTTTGCGGGCGCATCTTCCGCGGCTCGCTGCTCATCTACGGCAAGAAGTTCGGCTGGCGCGAACTGCGGCAAGTGATCGCGGCGGATTGACGCGGGTGGCGGCGCGCGGGCAAGCGGGGTTGGCGCTGGCGGATGGCGAAACGGCGGTGGAGTCGCGGCCGTTGGCGGAGCGGATGCGTCCAACCGCGTTGGCGGATTTCGTCGGCCAAGAGCATCTGCTGGGCGAAGGCCGGCCGCTCAAGACGCTGGCCGAACGCGGCGTCTTGCACTCGATGATTCTGTGGGGGCCGCCGGGCACCGGCAAGACGACGCTGGCGAAGTTGCTGTGCGACGCCGCCGGCGCCCGCTGGCGCAGCTTCTCGGCGGTGCTGGCCGGCGTGCGCGACGTGCGCGCGGCCATCGCGGAGGCCGAAGCGAATCCCAGCCGCGCCACGGTGTTGTTCGTGGACGAGGTGCATCGCTTCAACAAGGCGCAGCAGGACGCCTTCCTGCCGCATGTGGAGAAAGGCACGGTCGTTTTCATCGGTGCCACCACCGAGAACCCTTCGTTCGAGGTGAACGCGGCGCTGCTGTCGCGTTCGCGGGTGCATGTGCTGCGGCCTTTGACGGAGGCGCAGATCGGCAGTGTTCTACGCCGTGCAGCCGAGGGCGATTTGGGCGTGGCGGTGGCGGAAGACGCGCTGCCACTGCTTACGCATTTGGCCGACGGTGACGCCCGCCGGGCGCTGAACACGTTGGAGATCGCCGCGGAGCTGGCCGCCGGGCGCGTGGAAGCCGCCCATGTGCGCGAAGCCAGCGGCCAGTCGCATCGCCGCTTCGACAAAGGCGGCGACGCCTTCTACGACCAGATCTCGGCGATGCACAAGGCGGTGCGCGGCTCGTCCCCCGATGCGGCGCTGTATTGGCTGGCGCGGATGCTGGACGGCGGATGCGACCCGCTCTACATCGCCCGCCGCTTGGTGCGCATGGCGAGCGAGGACGTGGGCAACGCGGATCCGCGCGGCTTGGAATTGGCGCTGACGGCGTGGGACGCCTACCGCCGCTTGGGTTCGCCGGAGGGCGAGATCGCGTTGGCGCAGGCGGTGCTCTATCTGGCCAGCGCGCCGAAAAGCAACGCCATCGAGACGGCGCTCGGCAGGGCGCTGGCGTTCGTGCGCGAACATCCGTCGTCGCCGGTGCCGCTGCGCTTGTGCAACGCGCCGACGCCGCTCATGGCCACCCTGGGGCACGGCAAGGGCTACCGCTACGCCCATGCCGAGGAGGACGCCTACGCCGCCGGCGAGCGCTACTTCCCGGACGAGGTGCCGGAGCAGGTGTTCTACGAGCCGACCGAGCGCGGCTTTGAGGCGCGCATCGCCGAGCGTCTGCGCGGGTTGCGTGAGCGCGACGTTGCCGCGCGGCGTGACGGCGAGGGTGGCGAGAGATGAAAGCCATCCTGCTGGTCGCTCTCGGCGGCGCCTGCGGCGCGGTGTTGCGCTTCGGCGTGCAGACCCTTGCCGCGCCCGCGCCGTGGCCGTGGGGCACGCTGGCGGTGAACGCCGCCGGCAGCTTCGCCATCGGCGCGTTGCTGGGCGCATTCGCCGGCGCCGCTTGGTTCGAGGAAACCTGGCGGTTGTTCCTGCTCGCCGGCGTGCTCGGCGCGTTCACCACCTTCTCCGCGTTTTCCGCGGAAACGCTGGAGCTCTGGCAACGCGGGCGCTTGGCGGCGTGCTTGGCCTACGTTGGCGCGAGTGTGCTCTGCTGCCTGGCGGCGGTGTTCGCCGGGCATCTGCTTGGGCGGGTTTGGCGATGATCGAACCCGGCCGCCTGCGGCGGGACCTCGCCGCCATCGCCGAGCGCTTGGCGACGCGCGGCTTCACCTTGGACGTCGCCCGTTTCGAGGCGTTGGAGGTGCGCCGGCGCGCGTTGCAAGCCGAGACGGAACAGCTGCGCCACGAACGTCGCGCCGCATCCCGCGCCATCGGCGTGGCCAAGGCCGCCGGCGAGGATGTCGCGCCGCGCGTCGCCGCGGCGCAGGCATTGGGCGAACGAGTGGCCGCCGCTGGGCGGGAGTTCGACCTCGTGCGCGCCGAGCTGGAGGAGTTCTACCGCACCATCCCCAACGTGCCGGACGAAAGCGTTCCCCCCGGCCGCGACGAATCCGCCAACGTCGAGCTGCGCCGCTGGCGCGAACCCGCGGACTTCAACTTCACCCCCCGCGATCACGTGGATCTCGCCCCGCAACTGTTGGATTTGGAAGCCGCGGCGCGCATCTCCGGCGCCCGCTTCAGTGTGCTGCGCGGCCCGCTGGCGAAGCTGCAACGCGCAGTGACGCAGTTCATGCTCGATACGCACACGAACCAGCACGGCTACGAGGAGGTGTACGTGCCGTATGTGGTGGATCGGGCGGCGCTGGTGGGCACCGGGCAACTGCCGAAGTTCGAGGAGGATCTGTTCGCCATCAAGAGCGAGCGCGATCAGTTCCTCATCCCCACCGCCGAAGTGCCGGTGACCAATCTCGTGCGCGACCGCATCCTGGCGGCGGAGCAAGTGCCGCTGCGTTTCGTCGCCCACACGCCGTGCTTCCGCAGCGAGGCCGGCAACTACGGCAAGGACACCCGCGGCATGTTCCGCCAACACCAGTTCGAGAAGGTGGAGCTAGTGCAAATCGTCGCCCCGGAAACATCTTGGGACGCCTTGGACGAACTCACGGCGCACGCGGAAGCGATCCTGCGCAAGCTGGAGTTGCCCTACCGCGCCGTGGCGCTGTGCGCCGGAGACCTGGGCTTCGCCGCCGCCAAGACCATCGACTTGGAGGTGTGGCTGCCGGCCGAGGGCCGCTACCGGGAGATCTCCTCGTGCAGCAACTTCCTCGATTTCCAAGCGCGGCGCATGATGGCGCGTTACCGGCACCCGGAATCCGGCAAGCCCGAGTACGTTCACACGTTGAACGGCTCCGGCTTGGCCGTGGGGCGCACGCTCATCGCCATCATGGAAAACTGGCAGGATGGCGACGGCGTGGTGCATATCCCGGACGTGCTGCGCCCGTACATGGGCGGCGTGACCAAGCTGCCTGCGCCGTAGGCCACCGGCAAACGAAACGTCGATGTTCGCCCGGCGCATAAATTGTTCCGCGCCGGGTGGCGAAACGGTGGCTGCCGACGCTGCCGACAAATGGGCGCCCGCGCTGCTCATTGTGCTCGCCTTGGGGTATGTGGGCCTTTGCTGGACGGCACCCATCGGCAACCACGTTTGGTCGCCGCTCGGCGAGACCATGCTGCACGGCGACAGCGAATCGTTCTTCTTCGAGAGCCCGTCCTCCCGCTACCGATGGGTGGGTTATCCGCTTTTCTTGGAGCTGGTGGAGGCCGTCTTCGGCACTATCAACGCCGCCCCGCGGGTGCAACTGGTGCTGCTGGCCGCAGCGGTCGTTTTTTTGGGCTTTGCGGTTTGGCAAACGTTGCGTGCGCCGTGGCTCGCCTTCGCGTTGGCGGCCAGCGTGTTCGGCGCGAGCGCGGTGTCGCGGCTGCACGCCTACCTGTTGTCGGAAGGATTGTTCGTGCCTTTGGTGTGTGCTTTTGCCGGAGTCGTGGCGTTGTTGGCGCGGCGTCCCACCGCGCTGTTGGCGGCCGCGGGGGCCGCCCTGTGCGGCTTGGCGGTGACGGTGCGGCCGGCGGGCATCGCCATGCTGGCGCTCTGGCCGGCGCTGGCGTGGCTGCTTTGGCCGCGCTGCGAGGGGCGGCGTGTGCGGCTGTCGGCGGCGGTGGTGCTGCCGTTGGCGCTGGTGTTCGGTGCCGAGGCCGTGGTTTGGAAGAGCATCCACGGCTGGGCAAGCGAGCGCCACAGCATCGTTGACCGGGCGTTGTTCGCAAAGGCGGTGTTGGTACGCGAGGCACCCGCGCCGGCGGCGATCGGGGACGCGGAACTGGCCGAGTTCCTAACCGACGCCAGACGCCGGGCGGCACCGCTGCGCGATCTGATCGCCGCGGCACCGGAGCGGCGCATGGGAGCGATCATGTTGCGCAATGCCGAGGGGCATGTGGAGGGCGTCTCCTACGGCTTGCTGCGCGAGCTGATCCGCGAACTTGCCAACCGTCGGGGCGTTGCCGCGGATCCACTGCTTGGCCAGATCGGCTGGGGCACGATGCTGTCGCTGCCGGGAGCGTGGTTCGCCAACGCCGCCACGCACTGGCTGTCGCTGTGGAACTACTACTCGGTGAACGATGCGGCCTTCGCCCGCGGCTACCAAAGCTATGTGCGGAGCAAGACTGATGTTGGCAACGCGCCGCTGTTCGAGGCAGCCAACATGGTGCGCCCCCCGGCCGCCGCGGCGAAACCTCTGGCGGTTGTGTGGTTCGTCCGTTTCGCGGCCGCGGTGGTGTTGGCGGGTACGTTATTCGCCCTCGGCGCGGTGGTTTGGCGGCGCGTAGGCCGGGGTCTCGAAGCGGTGGACGATGGCCTCGTAGTGGCGGCAGCGGCGGCGTTGCTGGCACACGGCCCCGTGCTCGTAGTGGCGCTTTTCAACAAAGCGCTGCTCCGCTACATCGCCGTCACTTGGCCTTTGCAAGTGTTGTGCATGTTGCTCCTAGCGCACTGGGCGTGGCGCCGTTGGCGCGCCTGGGAGCGCGTGCGTCCCGCCCGCATTGGCGTTCCGCAGCACTGACCACGCCCTACAAGCAACGATCGGGCCGCGGCAAGCCGGCCAACTTCGCCACCAGATTCGCCGAATTGCCCGGAAAGAGCCGCAGCAGCGCCATGCTGGACGCCAGCGCCGGCGCCCGCTGGCGCAGCAGCTTCACCAACGCCCGCATGGACGGTGCAATCCCTGTTTCGGCATGGAACGAGCGCACGGCGCCAATCACCTGCCAATGCTCGGCCCGCAGCGCGATGTCGGCCTCCTCCGCGAAACGCCGCGCCACACCCTCGCACCAAGCGCCGGCATCCGCCAGATGGCCATCGGCATCGAGCTTCAAGTCCATGTCACGCTGCGTTCGCACGCCACCACCCAATCCACGAAATCCCGGTACGAAAGCACTTGCACGCCGCTCGGCGGATCCGGGCTTGCCGCCACGCTCCCCTCCTCGCGCACAACACCAACGCAAGCGGCTTTCGCAGCCGCAAACGCTTCCGCCGCCCGCACTCCGTCCGCCATCAAAACCACCCGATCCCCAGCGGCAATGGCGCGAGCGCAAGACGCCGTCGCAGCCGAGTTGGATAGGATGTGCAGCGTGGCCACGGCCTAATCCGTCACCACCACGTCGTGCCCCGCGATGATCCCCCGCACCGCGGCGGCGTCCGCCGGGCGCACCGGCAGCGCGATGTCCTCAAGGCGCAAACCCCGGCTCTCCAAGCTCTCAACCGCGACGTGCAGCGCGTCCACGTCGTAGGTGGGCAGCGCCTTCACGGACGACTGCCGCCCGTCCAACCCCACTAGCTGCCACACCCCCTCGTCCAAGAACAACACGGAAGTCGGCTGTTCAAACACCCCGGACACCAGCATCAAGTCCGTGGTCTCGTCGGCGAGCGCCCCGGGCGGCTGGCGAATCAGGTAAAGCACGCTTTTCATTGGCTTCTTCTCGCGGTCAACCAGCGTTTAGAACGATACTAAGCGGTCGCTTTCCACCATCGTCTCCACCAACACCCCCAGCCCGCGGAGCAGGAATCCCTCGGCCAGCGTATGCCGCTCCACCACCCCGCGCCGCTCGGCCGCCGAGACGCACAGCACCAACTCCGCCCCGTTGCGTCCGCCGAACTCCAACCAAGCCGCGCGCAGGCCGCGCTTGTCCTCGGCGAAGCGATTGCCGATGGCCACCGCCTCCTTGTAGAAGAACACGCGCCCCACGCTGTGCCCAGCCGCAACGGCCGCCCGCGCGAACGCCAAGGCGTTGTTCGCCGCCGATGTCGCCAAAGGCCCACCCTGAATCAGAAGGTCTATCCGCAATGCGCTCGCGCCTCGCTCCGGCAGGTGGGCATGGTAAGCCCTTTGGCATTTGTTGCATTTGTTGGCGTGTGGACGCAGCCGCGCAAAAAGGGTGTACAATCGCCCCACCAGCCTTGAGCAGAAGGAGTGTCAAGGCCGCCGGGGGCGATCAGGCTTCGACGGCGGTTGCGAAGTCATCAGGTGCATGCCGAGAGGGTAGTGACTCTCGTTAATCAATCGCTGCAACTACTTCGATAGTTGCCAACGACGAAAACTACGCGCTCGCGGCCTAGGCCCTAGGGCCAAAGCCGCTCCTCGATGAATCGGCGCCCGCAACGACGATTCGAGTGCGCACGTTTGCGGGATAGCAACGGCCCTCGCCTCAAGCGGCCGGCGCGAAACTTGACGAGGCTCGCCCATCCGCGCCCTGGCCACCGGGCCGCGAGCGGGTTAAGAGCAATAGACGGCCTAAGCATGTAGAGCCGATGATGGAGAACCGACGGACGCGGGTTCGATTCCCGCCGCCTCCACCATCTACCTATCTGAGGAAATCTCACGCCATACCACCTTGACCGCAGCGCACGTCCACTGCGATGCCGCGTTGAGAATGTGCAATATAAACAAGGGCGTTAGATGCCAATGCCGCCTCCGCCAATCAATTCGCCGGAGCCGTGGAAGGTCTGGAAGGTTAAGCAAATGACGCGAGTGCTTGTTTGCGCGCCGACGCACTTCGGCGTGGAGTACGTCATCAACCCGTGGATGGTGGGCAACATCGGCGCCGCGTCCGCCGCCGAGGCGCGGCGGCAGTGGGATGGGCTGGTCGCCATTCTCGAGGGACATGCCGAGGTCGCCTGCATCGAACCCAGCCCGGGCTTGCCGGACATGTGCTTCGCCGCCAACGGCGGCTTCGCGCTGGACGGGTGCTTCGTGCCGGCCACGTTCAGCGTCTCGCAACGGGCGCTGGAGGTGCCGCTCTATCGGGATTGGGCCGAGGCAGCCGGTTTCGAGGTGGTGGACATCGGCGACGAGGCGGCTTTCGAGGGCGAAGGCGACGCGCTGTGGTGGGCGCGGCCGAACGAGCCTGTGCTATGCGCCGGCTATGGCGTGCGCAGCGATTTGGAATGTCACCGTGCGCTCGCCGAGCGGCTGCGCGTGCGGGTGGTCTCGTTGCGCTTGGTGGATCGGCGTTTCTACCATCTGGACACCTGCTTTCTGCCCTTGCCCAACGGCGGCATCGTGTACTACCCGCCGGCGTTCGACGAGCGCTCGCGGGGGTTGATGGAAGCCCTCGCGCCGCCGGAGCTGCGGATCGAAGTGGGCGACGAAGACGCCAAGGCGTTCGCGTGCAATGCGGTGGTATTGGGCGGCACAATCATCGCCAACCACGCCTCGGCGGGCCTGCGGCGGCGCTTGGCGGCGTGGGAACACGAGGTGATCACCACGCCGCTGGGCGAGTTCCTGAAGGCCGGCGGCGCGGCCAAGTGCCTGACGTTGCTGCTGGATCAACCGACGCCGCCGAACTTCGACCAGCGCGACGCTCCGCCCTCGCCCATCCGCACCGAGCGCGTGGCGCTCGAAGGCCATCTTTTGGACGACGGCGTGCTCGCCCGCGGCATCGACGTTGGCGATGCGAGCGGCGGCAGCGTGCGGCTGGAGCGCTTCCACGCCGGCGCCCGCCAGGATCAACCCAGCCACGCCCGCCTCGCCGTGTCCGCGCCGGACGCCGAGTTGCTGGAGGCGATTCTCAACCGAATGCGCCTTGCGGTCGGCGGCGTGGCGCGCGCCACCCTGCGCGTGGGCGTCGCCGCGGAGGACGCCGCGCTGGCGCCGGCGCCAAGCGACGGCGTCGCGCCCGAGGACTTCTGCTGCTCCACCATCTACCCCACCGACGTCCGTGTGCAAGGCCGCTGGCTGCGCGTGGCCAGACAGCGCATGGACGCCGCCATCGTCGTCAAGCAAGGCAGCGATGGCGCCTCGGCCCGTTGCGTGCTGCCCCGCGATCTGCGCGAAGGCGACGCCGTGGTGTGCGGCGAGAGCGGCGTGCGTACGCAAACCCCAAGCGTCCAACGCAGCGCCGACGACTTCGCGTTCATGTCCTCCGGCGCCAGCAACGAACGGCGCGTGGAGCGGCAGGTGGAGGAGTTGGCGCTGGAAATGCGCCGCGCCCGCGCCCAGGGCGGACGCATCGTGGTGGTGGCCGGGCCGGTCGTCGTCCACACCGGCGGCGCGCCGCACTTGGCCCAGCTAGTGCGCGACGGCTACGTGCAAGCGCTGCTCGGCGGCAACGCGGTGGCCGTTCACGACATGGAAACCGCCCTCTACGGCACGTCCTTGGGCGTGGATTTGCAGAAGGGCGCCGGCGTGCGCGGCGGCCATCGCCACCACTTGCGTACCATCAACCGCGTGCGCGCCGCCGGCTCCATCGCCGCGGCGGTGGATTCCGGTTTGATCGGCAGCGGCATCATGTACGAGTGCGTCCGCGCCAACGTGCCGTTCGCGCTGGCCGGCTCCATCCGCGACGACGGCCCGCTGCCGGACACCGAGATGGACTTGCTGAAAGCCCAAGCCGACTACGCCCGCCTCCTCGCCGGCGCGGATCTCGTGCTGATGCTGGCCACCATGCTGCACGCCATCGGCGTCGGCAACATGACCCCGGCCGGCGTGCGCCTGGCGTGCGTGGACATCAACCCGGCCGTGGTCACCAAGCTGGCCGACCGCGGCAGCGTGGAATCCACCGGCATCGTCACCGATGTCGGCCTGTTCCTGAAGCTGTTGGCGATGCGGTTGGACGAAAAACCAACCAGCCAGTGACGCCAATCCACGATCAGTTAAGCCGAGTCCTCGCGGGATCCAATTCGAGCGAAACAGTCTGGTATCCGTCAACCACGAATCGCTGCGAGGCGCGATCCTGCAGGTCTCCCGAGGGGCGGCAAGCTCCCAAGCACCATCGCGCCATCCACTACTCGCTTGCAGAAGCCGTGCGGATGGTGCGCGAGAGCAACGCATGGACGGCCACAAAGTTGCTGTTCGAGTTCATGGTGCTGACGTGCGCGCGTTCGGGCGAGGTGCGTATGGCGACTTGGGATGAGGTGGACGCGGACGCTGCGACGTGGACGGTTCCCCGCGGAGCGCATGAAAGCCGGCAAAGAGCATCGCGTACCGTTGTCCACGCGGTGCGTTGCCATCCTGCGCGAAGCCGAAGCGTTGCGGCGCGGGTCTCCGTTGCTGTTCCCGTCCAAGACCGGCAAGACGATTAGCGACGCGACGGTAGGCAAGCTACTCCGTCAGCAAGGCATCGACGCCACGGCGCACGGTTTCCGTTCCACGTTCCGCGACTGGGCTGCGGAGCAAACCGATGCACCTCATGCGGTAATGGAAGCCGCGCTCGCGCACACCATCCCGAACGCGGCCGAAGCCGCATACGCGCGCAGCGACTTGCTGGCGAAGCGGCGCGAGCTTATGCAACGGTGGGCGGAGTTCGTCGCCGCGTAACCTTCCGCTAGGCGACGGCCGGGCAAGGGTTCCGTTCTTTGCCGTCTGGGGTCTCTACCCCGGCCGTCGCCATCCACGGGCAATCGGGCAGCCCGCCAGTGAAGCCGTCCGCGGGGCTTTCTGGGGGGCTTTTCCGTTCGGTTAGGGCATCGGCTAGGGTTCGGCCGAACACGCGCTAGGGAGCGTCTGGGGCGTTTTGTCGCGGAATCCCGGAACGCTGTACGCCAAACCGACGCCGAAAGCCCTTCGGCAGCAGGTTTGTTCCGTAAGCCCTTGATTTGACGGGCGAAGAAAATCGTTGACAGTGCGGGGGCAAGGCTGCGCTAATGGGGGTGCTTTCTTGACCTTGTGCCCGGCGTACCGGCCGGGCCGCCTGCCGAATAAAGGGCGTTCCGCGCCCGGAATACGCGGGTATCGATCCTGACACAAGGTTGAGAAAGCACGGCCCGGCACCGTTGGGGTGTTGGGCGGCTTTGGAACCAACCTTGGGAGGGTTGACCATGAAGAAGTTGCTTAGGCACTTGACGAACGCGCCGGTTGCGATCGCGCTGGCGTTCCTTTTGGTGGGCGCGCCGACCGCGCCGATGGCGAAGATGCTGCCGGGCGTCGACATTGCGGAAGCAGCGTGGATGGGCGGCGGCTGTCGCTACACCATCCACGGCTGCGACTATGACGGCGACGGAGTGCCGATGAACAGCCTGTTTGACCAGATGGCGGAACAAATGGTCACGGCGACGGAGGCGGAACTCTACCGAATTGCGGAAGAGGGCGAGGTCGATTTGACCTACACTGGGAGTGCCTTCGACGCTCCCCATATACCTTGGCCTGACGCCAATGATGCCGCGATGTGCGACTTGGCGGACACATTGGACACGGTTTCATCGGGCGCTGCGGCTACCGCTGTGGTTGCGCTTTTGGTTGGTGCGTCTACGATTCCGCTACTGGCAGCATCCGTGGTTGCACGGGAGCTTGCAAAGGAGATCAGAAGACGCCACAATTGCTGAGTCGCGCCCGCGGGCGGCGAAGCTAAGGATTGGAGGCAAAGATGGCGCAATTGGCACAAACGGCGGAGAGGAAGTTCCATCAGAAGTGGTGGTTCAGCTTCCTTTTGGCCATCGTCGGAGGAGGTTTGGCGTTGGTCGCGCGTGAGTTGGGGTTCGATGTCCGCCACGAGCTCACGACTTTCGCAACCGTCTTGGGCGTGTTCATGCTGCTCACTCTCGCGTATCCGCGGCTTTGCCCGTGGATGCATCGCCGGCTGCGGATCGCCTTGCGGTTGGACGATCCGGAGCAAAAGCGCAAGGCGGGCTTGCCGGTCGACGACTAGCGCAACGCGGAACGCAGTGAAGGAAGCCCGCCGCAAGGCGGGCTTTCCTTGTCCGCCACTCTAGAACGCACCCTGCGCGCCTGTGGCGCGATTTTCCGCTTCGGTCGTAGGGGGGCACGGGGGCACGGACTCCGCTAACGCGCCATAGAGAGCATCTACGGCGCGTTTTCCGTTTACGACCGGGAAGGTAACTACTTCCTAGGATTAACGTAAACGGAGCAACACAACATGGCGTTCAGCGTCTTTGCCGGCCCGGTGTCGAATCTTGATCCGGTCGGCGAATTGGACTGCGCGGGGCTGCTGTCCGCGGTGCGGGAAGGGCAGCACCCGATGCTCGGCGACTGGCGAGGCGCGCTGCCGAAGGAAAAGGAAGCGCGCAAGGCAGTGCAACGGTGACGTCCGTACACGACGCCGAATTGCATCCTGCGGAGACGCGACAAGCCGGATTCGTCGTGTTCTCCGGGTGCATCTTCGCGGATTTGGACGATGCCTTGAACGCTCCGGCCATCCGCGACGCGGTGGCTGCGGAACCGTCTTGCTTGTGCGCGTGGGTCTCCGCGTCGGGCAAAGGCGTCCACACCCTGCACCGCTGCGAGCAACGGCGCACTCCCGCAGACCATCGGCGCGCTTGCGAGCATCTGCGGCGCAGGTTGCTGGCGCTTGGGCTGCGATGCGAGATTGACCCGTGCGGCAAGGGTTTCGCGCAGCCTTTGTTCGTCGCGCACGATCCCGGTGCGCGGGTGGGCAGGGGCGCGGAGCTTGTGTCGATTGCTCCCGTGTTTCCCGACGCCGGCGTTGATTCCCTGCCGAAACTGCCGAGCATCCCGAAGGAAAATCGCCAATCGTTGGCGAACACGCAGCCGGGCAGCAGATGGACAACGGTCGTGGTTGGCAGAACAACGGAGATTTGAAACGGAGTACGTAACATATCTATAGGAAAACCAAAAAAGGGATTCGACGCATGGCAAACCAAAGCATGATCAACTTCCGCGCCAACCTTTATGCAGAGTTGGTCAAGATGCGTGATTTGTTGCGCGAGTCGTTGATCAAACAGTTGATCACGAAAATCAGGAACTTCGACTACGACAAAGCCCTTGGTAGGGTAGCGAAGGTGGCTGCGATTGTCGCCGGCTGGACAGCGGCCGAGACGGCTGGATATTTCGAGTGGATCGGCGAACAATGGAAAGCCATCTGGGAAGATACTGCCGAAATTGGGGAATCGGTTCGAGATTACTACCAGCTAGTGGATCGCCGCTGCGGCGTCGTGTACTACCCGCCGGCGTTCGACGAGCGCTCGCGGGGGTTGATCGAAGCCCTCGCGCCGCCGGAACTGCGGATCGAAGTGGACGACGAGGACGGCCAAGGCGTTCGCGTGCAATGCGGTGGTATTGGGCGGCACAATCATCGCCAACCACGCCTCGGCGGGCCTGCGGCGGCGCTTGGCGGCGTGGGAACACGAGGCGATCACCACGCCGCTGGGCGAGTTCATGAAGGCCGGCGGCGCGGCCAAGTGCCTGACGCTGCTGCTGGATCAACCGACGCCGCCGAACTTCGACCAGCGCGACGCCCCGCCGTCGCCCATCCGCACCGAGCGCGTGGCGCTCGAAGGCCATCTCTTGGACGACGGCGTGCTCGCGCGCGGCATTGACGTTGGCGATGCGAGCGGTGGCAGTGTGCGCTTGGAGCGCTTTCACGCCGGCGCCCGCCAGGATCAACCCAGCCACGCCCGCCTCGCCGTGTCCGCGCCGGACGCCGAGTTGCTGGACGCGATTCTCAACCGCATGCGCCTTGCGGTCGGCGGCGTCGCGCGCGCCACCTTGCGCGTGGGCGTCGCCGCGGAGGACGCCGCGTTGGCGTCGGCGCCAAGCGACGGCGTCGCGCCCGAGGACTTCTGCTGCTCCACCATCTACCCCACCGACGTCCGTGTGCAAGGCCGCTGGCTGCGCGTGGCCAGGCAGCGCATGGACGCCGCCATCGTTGTCCAACAAGGCGGCGACGGCGCGGCGGCGCGCTGTGTGCTGCCCCGCGATCTGCGCCAAGGCGACGCCGTGGTGTGCGGCGAGAGCGGCGTACGCACACAAACCCCAAGCGTCCAACGCAGCGGCGACGATTTCGCGTTCATGTCCTCCGGCGCCAGCAGCGAACGGCGCGTGGAGCGGCAGGTGGAGGAGTTGGCGCTGGAGATGCGCCGCGCCCGCGCCCAAGGCGGACGCATCGTGGTGGTGGCCGGGCCGGTCGTCGTCCACACCGGCGGCGCACCCCACTTGGCGCAGCTGGTGCGCGACGGCTACGTGCAAGCGCTGCTCGGCGGCAACGCGGTGGCCGTTCACGACATGGAAACCGCCCTCTACGGCACGTCCTTGGGCGTGGATCTGCGGAAAGGCGCCGGCGTGCGCGGCGGCCATCGCCACCACTTGCGCACCATCAACCGCGTGCGCGCCGCCGGCTCCATCGCCGCGGCGGTGGATTCCGGTTTGATCGGCAGCGGCATCATGTACGAGTGCGTCCGCGCCAACGTGCCGTTCGCGCTGGCCGGCTCCATCCGCGACGACGGCCCGCTGCCGGACACCGAGATGGACTTGCTGAAAGCCCAAGCCGACTACGCCCGCCTCCTCGCCGGCGCGGATCTCGTGCTGATGCTGGCCACCATGCTGCACGCCATCGGCGTCGGCAACATGACCCCGGCCGGCGTGCGCCTGGCGTGCGTGGACATCAACCCGGCCGTGGTCACCAAGCTGGCCGACCGCGGCAGCGTGGAATCCACCGGCATCGTCACGGACGTTGGCCTGTTCCTGAAGCTGTTGGCGATGCGGCTGGAGCAAAACGAAAGCCAGCTAGCGTCACTCAGTGCCTGACGCGCATGAGGTACTCGCGCGCGGCGAAGTCTAGACGCAATCGCGTCTCGCCCTGACTCGCTCTCGATGTTCGAGACGAGTGTCGATTCGTTGCCTGCAAGCACACCGCGACAATGGGCGAGCGCGATCGGCGGCGTTGCGTTTGTGGTGGCAAGGGCTATGCTAGGGCGCGTTGGCGGGCGGCCTTGAGCGCCCGCGCCCAGCCGAGACCCGACATGGCCGACAAGCCCCGCATCTTCCGCGTGTATTTCCACAGCCACGGGCATGTGTACGAGGTGTACGCGCACTCCGTGGGGCAAAGCGACCTCTACGGCTTCGTGGAAATCGAGGACTACACCTTCGGCGAGCGCGCCAAGGTGGTCATCGACCCCAGCGAGGACAAGCTGCGCACGGAGTTCGAGAGCGTGCGGCGCAGCTACATTCCCATGCACGCCATCCTGCGCATCGACGAGGTGGAGAAGCAGGGCACCGCCAAGATCACGGACAACGCCGGCAGCAACGTCACGCCGTTTCCCATGCCCATGCCGGGGAAGAAGGGCTGAACCAACATCGCCAACGCCGCCTCGCCCGTCGGTTCGGTACAATGCGGCGCATGAGCGAGGGGACGCCAAGCGGCGCGGCGAAAGGCATCCGGCACCGATGAGCATCGTCATCGTCGGCGGCGGTCAAGCCGGTGGGCAAGCCGCCGCCAGCCTGCGGCAGGAAGGCTGCGAAGACCGCATCCTCGTGCTCGCCGACGAGCCGCACATCCCCTATCAACGGCCGCCGCTTTCCAAGCAGTACCTGGCCGGCGCGTGCGGCTTGGAGCGCGTGCATTTGCGTCCGGCCAGCTTCTACGCCACGAAGGACATCAAGGTGCGCTGCGGGGTGCGCGTGGAGCGCTTGGATGTCAGCGCCAAGACCGTCACCTGCGCGAACGGCGAGACCATCGGCTACCGCAAACTGCTGCTCGCCACCGGCGCTAGCCCACGCCGCTTGGCGGTGTCCGGCGGCGACTTGCCCGGCGTGCATTACCTGCGCACCATCGCGGATGTGGACGTCATTCGCCAAGATCTTCGCCCCGGCCGCCGGCTGGTGGTGGTCGGCGGCGGCTACATCGGCTTGGAGGTGGCCGCGGTGGCGGTGTCGCTCGGCTTGCAGGTGACGGTGCTGGAGATGGAGCCGCGCGTGCTGCAACGGGTTGCCAGCGCGGACATGTCCGCCTTCTTCGCCACCTTGCACACCGGCAAGGGGGTCGCCATCCGCACACAAGCGCGCGTCACGGCGTTTTCCGGCGAAACCCGGCTGAGCGCCGTGGTGTGCGGGGAAAGCGAACCGGTGCCGGCGGACTTGGCGGTGGTCGGCGTTGGCGTAACGCCGAACGTGGAACTGGCCGCCAACGCCGGCCTCGCCTGCGACGACGGCGTGGTCGTGGACGAGTACGCGCGCACCGAAGCGCCGGGCGTGTACGCCGCCGGCGACTGCACCAATCATCCGAACGCGGTGCTCGGCCGCCGCCTGCGCTTGGAGAGCGTGCCGAACGCGATGGAGCAGGCGCGCGTGGCGGCGGCCAACCTCGCCGCGCCGGACGGCAAGGCGAGGCCGTACGCGGCGGTGCCGTGGTTCTGGTCCGATCAATACGAGCTGAAGTTGCAGATGGTGGGCTTCGCCACGGACGGCGAACGCAGCGTCACGCGCGGCGATCCGGCCTCGGGCCAGTTCGCCACCTTCCACCTGCGCGGCGGGGAACTCATCGCCGCCGACGCCGTGAACAGCCCGCGCGAGTTCATGGCCGCCCGCCAACTGCTGGGCCGCAAGGTGGACGTGCGGCGCCTGCGGGATCCGCAAATCGACATCCGCGCCGCGTTCCAAGACGCGGCTTGACGCCCGGCACTCAACACCTGCATAAGGAGACAACATGAAACTCGCCGCCGGCATCGTCGTCACCGCCTTGGCGCTGTTCGTCTTCGGCTTCCTGTTCTGGGGCGTGAATCCGCTGCCCTACGCGACGTGGAACGAAACGCCCGACGCCGCCGCGGCCCAGGCCGCCGTGCAGCAGCAGTTCCCCGAAAGCGGCGTGTATGGCGTTCCCAACGCCGGCGAGATACCGAAGGACGTGTGGGCGCTGCTCTACGTCCGCCACGACCCGCCGCAATCCGTGCCCGACCTTAGCGAAATGCTGAAAGGTCTGGCGCACTATTTCCTGGTGGCCGGTGTGCTCGCGCTGGTGCTGCGCCACCGCGCCGCGTTGGCCGAAACGGTGCGCCGCGCCGCCATCTTGGGACTGGCCGCGGTGGTGGTGGTTGAAGGCAGCGACGTGGCTTGGTGGGGCTACCCGTTGGCGTGGAAACTCTGGGGCGCCGCCTACCATGTGCTGGTGTTCGCGCTCGGCGCGCTGGTGCTGGCGTGGTTCTTGCCGGAGCGTACGGATTCGGAGGCCGGAACGGCCTGAAGGGCAAGTGGGCTAATGGAGAGGTTGAGGAGGAGCGCATGAGCGAGGAAACGGGCGATCAGGACGTTCTCGAACGCACCACGCTGGATCCCGCGATCGCGGACATCGTCGAGGACGAAACCCACCCCAAAAAAGGCTTCCTGTTCTGCGCCGCCTGTTCCCATGTGATCGGCCATGTGCAGGATCGCATCGAGGTGCAGGGCTCGTTCCAACACACCTGCACGAATCCCTACGGTTTCGTCCACCACTTCGGCTGCCACCGCGAAGCGCCCGGCTGCGCCGTGGTGGGCAGCGCCCACTCCGCCGACAGCTGGTTCGCCGGTTTCCGCTGGCGGCTCGCGCATTGCGGTAGTTGCGACACCCACCTCGGCTGGCAGTTCGAGAAGCCCGACGTGCGCTTCTTCGGCCTGATTCTGGATCGAATTCAGGCCGATTGATGGCGCCTCCGGCCAGCAAACCTCGCACACCTCGCGCGGACGACTACGACGCCCTCGCCTTCGACTGCTACGGCACGCTCATCGACTGGGGCGCCGGCATCGTCGGCTTCCTGCAGCCGGCGCTGCTGGCGCGCGACGCCCATGTGGTGGACGACTTTCTGCTGGAGTTCTTCGCCGAGACGGAACCCGTCGCGCAGGTGGACGGGCGCAAGTACGGCGACGTGCTGCGCGAGGTGCTGCGGCGCCTGGGCGGACGCTTGGGCTTCACGCCGCCGCCCGAGTTGCTCGACGCCTTCGCCGCCAGCCCGGGCGAATGGGCGCCGTTCGCGGACACCGCCGAGTCGCTGCAACGCCTTGCCGAGCGGTTCCGTCTGGCCATCGTCTCCAACATCGACAACGATCTGTTCGCCAAGACCGCGAAGCATCTCGGCATGACGTTCGCGCGGGACACGGCGGCGCGGCTGCTCATCACCGCCGAGGACGTGGGCGCGTACAAACCGGATCGGCGCATGTTCGACGCGGCGCGGGCGGCACTTGGCCGAGAGACGCGCATTCTGCATGTGGCGCAAAGCCTCTTTCACGACATCGCCCCGGCGTCCGCTCTCGGCTGGGACACCGTTTGGATACGCCGCGCCAGCAACGCCGCGAAACCCGCCGAGGCGAACGCCACTTGGACGTTCGACACGCTGACGGAGCTCGCCGACGCGCTGCTTGGGCCGGCCGAAAAGTAGCGCCCCACAATGCCCCGCCGCGCCGCCATCGAAATCGCCAAGGAGGACATGCACTTCTCCGCCGCGCACTTCACCATCCTCTCCGCCGAACAGCGCGAGAATCTGCACGGGCACGACTTCTTCGTCGCCGCCACCGCCACCGGGCCGGTGGGCGACGACGGCCTTTGCTTCGACTACAACGCCTTGAAAAGCCGTCTGCGGGCGCTGTGCGCAACGCTGGATGAGATCGTGCTGCTGCCGGCGCGCTCGCCGCACTTGCAGGTGTGCGAGGAAGGCGAACAAGTGGCCGCCTGCTTCGGCAACGAACGGCTGACGTTCCTGCGCCGCGACGTGCGCCTGCTGCCGGTGCGGAACATCACCGTGGAGGAGCTGGCGGGCTGGTTCCTAGCGGCGCTGGTGGCGGATGAAGACGTGCTGGCCTTGCCCATCGAAGCGTTGGCCGTGCGTATTTCCTCCGGCCCCGGCCAGTGGGCCGGCGTGGAATGGCAACGGCCGGAGCAGGCCGCGTGACCCGGCTGGCGATCATCACCGGCGCCAGCGCCGGTATCGGCCTCGCCACCGCGGCGCGGTTTCGGCAAGCCGGCCACGCCGTGGCGAACCTCTCGCGGCGGCCTTGCCCGCTGCCCGAAGTCACCCACATCCGCTGCGACTTGGCGGATCCGGCGTTCCCCGAAGCGGCTGCCGAAGCGCTCGCGCCGCTGCTCGCTAGCGCCGAACGCATCGCGTTGATCCACAACGCCTCACGCCTCGCAAACGACACCGCGGCGGCGACCGAAAGCCACGATCTCCGCACCGTGCTGGAAGTGAACGTGGTGGCCATCAACTCGCTGAACCGCATCGTGTTGCCGCACATGGGGCCGGGTTCTTGCGTCCTCTTCGTCGGTTCAACCTTGGCGGAAAAAGCGGTGCCCGGCAGCTTCACCTACGTGCTGAGCAAACACGCGCAAGTGGGCATGATGCGGGCGACCTGCCAAGACCTCGCCGGCACCGGCGTCCACACCGCCTGCGTCTGCCCGGGCTTCACGGACACCGAGATGCTGCGCGAGCATGTGCCGGCGGACGCCATGGACGCGGTGCGCGGCATGTCCGCCTTCGGCCGCCTCATCGAACCCGCCGAGATCGCCGACGCGCTGTTCTGGGCCGCCAACGCCCCGGTGGTGAACGGCAGCGTCATCCACGCCAATCTCGGCCAAGTGGAAAGTTAGCCCGCAAGCGCGGAAGCAAGTGCAACCCAACTACAAGCTGCGGCGGCAGCGGGTGTTTCTGGTGCTGGCCGGGTTCTTCCTCGGCACCTTGGCGCTGCTCAACATCCTCGGCATCAGCCGCTTCATCGACCTTTCGTTCACCATCCCGGGCCTCGGCCTGACGGTGCCGATGGTGGTGGCGGTGGGGGTGCTGCCCTATCCGGTCACGTTCCTCTGCACGGACTTGCTGAGCGAGCTGTACGGGCGCAAGCGCGCCACCGAGTTGGTGTGGATGGGGCTGGCGCTGAACCTGTGGGTGGTGTTCCTGCTCTGGCTCGGCGGCGCGCTGCCGGCGGCGCCCGGTTCGGAGACGGTGGACGCGGCCACTGGCGCGGTGCTGAACAGCAAAGGCGAACCGGCGGTGTTCTTCCAAATCCAGCAGCTCGCCTTCGCCGCCGTGACCGCGTCGATGATCGCCTACCTAGTGGCGCAATGGTGCGACGTGCAGCTCTTCCACCTGTGGAAGCGGCTCACCGGCGGCAAGCACCTGTGGCTGCGCAACAACGGCTCCACGCTGGTAAGCCAGCTGGTGGACACCACCGCGGTGATCCTGGTGACGCACTTCCTCGCCGGCGGTCTGCCCATCAACGCCGACAACCCGCTGTGGCCCCAGCTACTCACCTACATCGCCTCCGGCTACGTCTTCAAACTCACCGTAGCGCTGGTGGACACCGGGCCAATCTACGCGCTGGTGGCTTGGCTACGGCCCTTCCTCGGCATCGAGAAGCATCAGGAGATCGGGCCCGGGGACGAACCGGTGACCGCGACCGGCAAGACCTTCGCTCCCCATGCGCGGTGACTTCGCGAATCGGGTGCCCTGCCAGTTGTTGAATTCAAGCCCCGACCAAGGCGACGTTCGAATCGGTGGCTGCGCGGACGAGGTTTCTATCCAAGGAGGCGATGGGCAGTACCCGTCGCACGGCAACCTCAAGATAGGCGGACAGGCGGTGTTGCCTTGCCAAACGGATCAGCAGGGCTTCGTCATGAGCGCCGTCACGTTCGATGCGCATCTCCGCCAAGTCCGCCAGCGTTTTTCCAACATCCTCCGCCGTCAACCGACCTCGGCGCTCGTTGACGATCTGGCGATACGAGATGCTCAATGCGCTGACGGCTAGCCGCATTGCGCGTTCCGCCGTGGGGTGTTCTTCATCCGCCATGCACCAAGCCAACACGACGGAGTTGTCGACGACGATCGCGCTCAATACCTGTGGCCCTCGTGGATGCTGGCCACCAGCTCGGCCAAAGGTGCGCCCGGCAAGCGCTTGCGCCGACTGCGAATGCGGTGTGCGGCTGCGAGCGCGCGTGCGTGGACATCCTCGGACGCGGGCACCAGCCTCGCCACCGGCAGGCCGTGCCGGGTGATCGTCAAGCTCTCCCCTTGCCGCACACGCTCCACCAATCGAGGCAAGTGCGTCTTGGCTTCGTGAACGCCGACCGTTTCCATGTGTTGACCATCAAGACTAGGCGACCAAGCTAGTCTTGCCCAGCGCCGGAAGCCTGTCAACAGTGCGCTTCGCGGCAAGTCCATGTAGATTGCTTCGACGGGAAGGGAAGGGCCACGGAGTCGAGTCCACATGCGTGAGAGAGCCGCTGGCGACGAAGTCCGCGCGATCTGGGCCATGCTGCTTGCCGAACTGCGCTCGCTTCGGCGCAGCGCGTTTCCGCGGGTGTACGCGGTGTCGGCCATCGCCGGGCTCGGCGCGTCGTTGCTGTTGGCGTTCCATTGGCACGGGGTCGCGTCTCGCTCGGGTGCCGTCTTGGTCGACATCGCGCCGCCGAACATTCTCAGCTGGTATGGCGCACCCATCCTGTGCGTGGCGTTGGCGGGCGTGGTGGCGCTGGCGGCGACTCGGAGTGGAAGCGAGCGCGATCTTGGCTTGGAAGCGTTGCATGCGCGGCCTTTCTCCACGGCGGGCTTTCTTGTTGGTCGGCTGCTCGCGCAGGTGGTGTGGTGTTGGTGGCCGATGGCGGCTGCGCTTGGCGGGGTGCAGTGCGTCGGCGCAGTGGGCGCGGCGCTGTCGGCGTCTTGGGGCGGCGTCATGCGGATGGACGCGCTCTTGGTCTTGCTGCTGCTGGACCTGCCGGCCGCGCTCGCGTTGTTCGCCGGCGCGACGACGCTGGTCGCTGTCGCAATTCGCAGTCGCGCCGCGGCGGTGGTTTGCGGACTGGCGTTGGTGGCTGGTTACGGGTGGGCGCTCACCGCCACGCCGTCGTATTTGCTGCCAGCCGTCAACCTCGTCAGCGACTTCGGCGAGCAACCCTCCGACCTCCTAGCCACCCGCAGCGCCCAGACCTTCCTCCAACGCGCCGCGACGGCGCTTGCCGCGGCCGGCTTCGTCGCCCTCTGCGTCTGGCGCCATCCGCGTCCCGCTCGCGGGCGGCGGCGGGCGTTGGCTTTGGGCGGTGCCTTCTGCGTCGCGGGGTTGGCCGTGCCCGCGGGTCTCGCTTGGTTGGCGGCCGAGCGTTTGGCGTTGCGGCAGGCATGGCGGAGCGCCCATGTCGAAGCGCTGACGCAGCCGGCGGCGGATGCGGCCATCGAGCGCATCGACGGCCACGTTCGCATTGTGCCGGGGCGCGGGCTGGAGCTGGATCTCACGGTTGGGCTGCGCGTCGCCTCCTCTGACGCGGCGCCTCTGCGCTTCAGCTTCAACCCGGGCATGACGGTGCGCGAGTTGCGCCTTGACGGCGAAGCGGCGGCCTATACACACGAATCCGGGTTGCTCACCGTGGGCCGATCCCCGGACAGCGCCTCGGCGGTGTCCATGCGGTTGCGCGCCGCGGGTGTGCCGGATGCCGATTTCGGCTACCTCGATGGCGCATTGGAGTGGCGCGCGCTGCCCGCCCGCCATCCGCTGATGCGGCTCGGCAAGGACGCCGCCATTGACGGCAAGCGCTTCGTCGCTCTGATGCCTGCCGTCCGCTGGCTGCCGGCGATTGGCGTCAACGTGGGCGAGCGGCGCTGGGGCCCGTTCCTGTTGGATCTGCGCGTTGAAGCGCCGCCCGGGTGGCTGGTCGCCGGCCCCGGCCGGCGCGAGACGGCCGGCGATCCATTCCGTTTCGCGCCTTCCACACCGGTGGCCGATGTGGGCCTCGTTGCCGCGCCGTACGAGCGGCACGCCACCGAAGTGGCGGGTGTTCGCGTCGAGGTGCTCGCCGCGCCCGGACACTTGGACAACGTCTCGGCGTTGGGGATCGCCGGGCCGCTTGCCGCGCACCTCGGCGGTTTCCTCAACCGTTTGGCGGAGCTCGATCTGCCGTATCCCTACCGCGAGCTCACGGTGGTGGAAGTGCCCATGCGGCTGCGCACCTACGGCGACGGTTGGCGCATGACCGATTTGGCCCTCCCGGGTCTCTTTCTGGTGCGCGAGTCGCACTTGACGACGCCCCGCTTCGCGCGCGAGGGGCCAATCGCCGCCACGGCGGAGCAACGAGCGCGCTGGTTTAGGAGCTACTTCGCCTTCGAGAGCGAAATCAGCGGGCGCAACCCGTTTCCGGCTTTGGCGCGGCAGGCTTTCGGGTTGCAAACCGCGGCCGAGGGGCCGCACGCGCTGGGGTTGGGATTCGTATTGAACCAGTTGGCGGCGCAGCTGCTCTCGCCGAGCCACGCCGACCGCTTCTCCGCGCTGGACACTGGTGCCGTCATAGCCCGCCAAAGCGGCATGTGGCGCGAGCAGATGTACACCTCTTGGGGGCCGCAAGACGGGTTCAGCGGGTGGCTGGGCGGTGTTCTCGCAAGGTGGACCATGCTGCCGATCCCCGGGGGTTCGGCGCCGCCTTCCGCAGCCGAACGCGAGGCCGACGCCGCTTGGCACGCGGCGGGCTTGGCAATGCGGTCGTTCGGCGCATGTGCCCAAGCCGCGATGCTCCGGCGTGTGCGCGAACGTGGCACGCACACGCCGTTGTCGTCGCCCACCGAGGCTGGCGACAGCGTGTGCGTACCTGTGGCGGACGGCCGCCGATTCGTGGCGGCGCTGTATCTGAAAACCGCCGCAACTGGACGCGCCCTGTTGGCCGCGCTTGGCGAAGAGCGGATTGGGGCGATCTTGGCGGAAGTTCGCCGCCGCCACGCCGGTGGCGGCTACCGACTGCAAGACGTCGCCAACGCGGATCCCAAGCGCGAAATCGGCGACCTTCTCGACTACTGGATGAACGCATCCGGCTTGCCCGGCTTTCTCGCGTCCGCGCCGACCGTCACTCGTTTGCCCGACGCCGCCGGCGCTCCGCGCTACCAAACGCGCGTGCATGTCTTCAACGGCGAGCCGGTGGATGGCTGGTTCGCGCTCTCCGTTGCCGGCCCCCCACCCGCCGGCCGTACCGCCACTTTGATGGAAGCCACGGGCCCACGGGTGCTCGACACGTCGCCACCGGTGCGCTTGGCCGCCAACACGGCTGGCGAGGTCGGCATGGTCACCGCTTTCCCGCCGAGGGAAATCACCATTTCGCCGTACCTTTCGCACAACCGCGAGGACTTTCGGGTGCCCCCGCCGGTGGTCAGCGAGGACATCGTCGATGCTCCGCCGCTGGTCGGCGTGCAGCCGAGCGAATGGCGTCCGCCTACCGAGGCGGGCATCGTGGTGGACGATCTGGACGCCGGCTTTGCCATCGCGTCCGCCGGCGACGCCGCGCTCGGCGAACTCGAGCCGGCGCCTTGGCTGCCGATATACCAAGCCCAAGGTGCGCCGGCTTGGGGGCGGCTGCGCTGGTCCACAGCTTGGGGCAAGTACCGCCGCACCGTGGCGCGAACCCTTGCCGGCAACGGCCGCGAGGCAGCCGTTTTTCGCGCCCAACTGCCGGTCGCGGGCCGCTGGCGATTGGCGTACCACTGGCCGGAGTGGCGCGAGCCCACCATCGCCGAAGGCCACCCCCAAGCGGCCGCGGAAGAGTTCGGGCTGCGCCGCTATTACGACCAGCAGGGCCCGTACGCGATGCGCGTGGTAACGGCGGCGGGCGTTGCGACTGTTGTGGACTTCACCGGCGTGGGCGCCGAAGCCGGTTGGAACGCGCTGGGCGATTTCGACCTCGCCGCCGGCGAGGTGCGCCTGGTGGTCTCGAACCAAACGCCCGGGGAAAGCGTGATCGCGGACGCGATTCGCTGGCTGCGCTTGGATGCGGATCCGGGGAGCGCGGGCGTCTCGCCCGCAAAGGATTGAAGCACCTCGGCACGAAGTGCGGGCGAGACGCCCGCGCTCCCAGGGCCAGTTCAGTCGCGCAGCACTTCCGCCGCCAAGCGCGCCGAACGCTCCAGAACATCCGTGGGAACGCCGCCGATGCGCAGCCGGGTGACGACCAAGTGCGTTACTCCGAACTCCTCCACATACGCCGCCACCTGCTCCTTGGCTTCCGGCGGCGTGCCGAGAATCGCCCAGTCCTCCACCGCGCCACCGCCACGCCCGCCTCGCGCCGCGGCCGGGGCACCGCTTTCCAAACGCTCGCGCATGTGCGCCACCGACGATGCGTCCTCGGAAACGAACAGCGAGCGCATGATGGGCACCTCGGCGGCGCGGGGAACGCCGGCGGCGGCGCTCGCTTCGGCGTGGCGGCGCAGGTTCTCGCGCAAGCGCTGCTTGGTTTCCACCGGCGAGGCGAGATAGGGCAGCCCCAGCCGCCCGGCCTGCGCGAGCGCTTTCGGCCCGAAAGCCGCCACCCACAGCGGCGGATGCGGCCGCTGCACCGGCAGCGGCGCCAACGTCAGCGGCGTCTCACCGTCGCCAGCGGCCACCGGCTCGCCGCGCCAAGCGCGCCGCATGGTCGCCAAGCTGCACTCGAAGATGCGGCGTTTCTCTTGCCGCGGCACGGCGAACGCCTCGAACATCGCCGGCTGATAGCCGCGCCCGACGCCCAGGATCACGCGGCCGTTCGACAGGCGATCCAGCACGGCCACCTGCTCGGCGGCCTGCAACGGATGGCGCAACGGCAGCAGGTACGACGTGGTGGCCAAGCGGATGCGCTCCGTATGGGCGGCCACCGCGGCCAGCATCAGCAACGGCTCGGGAATGGCCGCGTCGCCGGTGAAGTGGCTTTCCGGCAGCCAGAAGGAGTCGAAGCCCCACTGTTCCGCCAGCGCCCCTTGGCGCGCCAGTTCGCGGGCGTCGGCGCGGCTCGGCAAGCGCCACGGCGTCACGCCCAAGTGCATGGCGTCAGCGGTGGTCGGCGACGATGGCGGGTTGCTGGAACGAGGGCCAATCCTCTGGAGGCCGCAGCCGCACCAGCGCCGGTTGCAGCCGCTCCTGCATGATCGCCACCGCGGTCATGGTGGCGCGCACGGCGTCCACATGGCGCGCCGCGGCGTACTCGGCGTAGCGCGGGTCGTTCTCCTGCATTACGCACTCGCCGGGAACCCGGCCTTCGGCTTCGGCCTGGTCGCGGGCTTCCGCAGTTTCCTCGGCGCAGGGGAACGTGGCGCGGCGCCCGAAGTTGTTGCCGGCCTCGCCGTACTTGCCGAAGTCGTCGGCGTCCTTGTCAAGTTCCCAGAACATCTCCCAAGTGGCCGGCAAGTCGCCGATGGGCGTTTCGATGGAGGCGAGGGTGCGGTTGGCGGTCTCCACGAGCAGCCGCTCGAAGGTGCCGTCGGAACCGCGCACCGCGGCGCAATCGTCGCCGAGCGAATTCCGCACCGCGTCTTCGTCCACGCGATACGAGCTAAAGCGATCGGAAAAGCTGAAACGCCAGAAACGGGTGACGAAAATCGGCACCACATGCTCCGGCGTGGTGGCGTCCTGCAGGTGGTTGACGATGCGCCCCAGATTGGTGAAGCGGCGGCTGAGGTCGCGGGCGTTCGCAAGCCGCCGCAGCGTGTCCTCGTAGGTGTCGTGGATGCGCGTCTCGAACAGCCACAGCACGCGCCGCGGGGATTGCTCGCTGCGGTCGTAGTAGTTCCAGCGGAAGATGCGCCGCCACCACGAGCGATCGGCGCGGTTGGCGTTGGCCTTGGCCACGTAGCGCATCTGCAACGGCGTCAGGCGCGGCAGATGCATCTCCTCCACGCAACGGTTGTACTGCTGCGCCGCGAGAAACGTCAACTGCTGATGGATGTCGCCTTCGTAGGCGCCGGCCTCGCCGCCGAGCCACGCAAACGCCGCCAACGCGAGCACACCCCGCGCCGTTCGCCCCGCCTCCCTCATCGCTTTTGCGCTGCCGCCAACTGCCAGAACACGGGAGACTGCCACGGTGCGCCGCCAAACGCAAGTCTTGGATCGTGGGTGTCAACGCAAAGCAGAGATGTCCCCTTGCCGCCCCTTGCCCTAGCCTCGGAACCGCCGCCGGCACTGCGCGAGGCCGTTCTCCCGAACGAACCGAGTAGCGTTTCCCACGGTCTTCCACAATGGCCGCAATCTACGACCGATTTTGACGCACCATGTTGCTAAAGTACGCGCATCTTCAACCACACGGGGACAACGCGATGTTGACCGCCTACGAAAAACGCCTTGCATTCAACTGGTTAGGCAACATGGTGCGGGGGCTGAGGCGCCGCCGCTCCGAGGCGTCGGATCTGGTGAGCTGGCTGGACGAGCACCAGTCGGCGCTTGGTCTCGGCGCGAAGGACTGGCCGACGCCCGACTACCTGGACACGCTCGCCGACAAGCTGCGCGGCCGCAGGGCGGTGCCGGCGGGCCAGTGGGCTCGGTTTGCGCGGGTTGTGCGGGAGCGGAAGTCGGCGCACGCCCGCGCTCGGTTGGACCGCACCGCCCGGCGGCTGCGCGCGCTGGGCCGCGCCGTCGGCACCTCGCAAACGGACGTTGCGATACTGGAGCTTCTGGTTCGGCGGCAGAGCCAGCCGTTCTTCGACTCGCTCATCGACGTGCTGGACAGCAGCTCCCTATCCCGCGTGAAGTGCGCCGTGTTGCCGACCATTCTCGGCGTCTCGGATCAGACCGTTGGCAAACGCCTGTCGGCGCATGCGCCGTTGGTGCGGTTCGGCCTGGTGCTGGTGAACAACGACGGCGAGGTGGAGCCGATCGACCGGCTGCAGCGGCTGGTTCACAAACCCGCGCTTGGCGCGGAAACCGACGTGCGCGGAATGTTGCTGGACGAGGCGCAACCGAGCGACCTCGGCTGGGAGGACTTCGATCACGTCGCCGAAACGCGCGATCACGCCGAGAAGGTGTTGCATGGCGCGCTGGCGGGCGGCGAACGCGGCGTTCACATCCTCGTGTACGGCCCGCCGGGCACGGGCAAGACGGAGTTCTGCAAGGTGCTGGCGAGCCGCTTGGAGGCGACGCTCTTCCAAGTCGGCGAGGCGGACGAGGACGGCGACGAGCCGAGCCGCCACGAGCGCATGCAGGAACTGCGCCTCGCGCAGCGCTTGGTGGGCGGCGTCGCCAACGTGCCGGGCCGCCAAGCCATCGTGCTGTTCGACGAGATGGAGGACCTGCTGGGCGATTCCGTCGCCAGCTCGCTGGCCTCCCTGTTCGGCGGCGGACGCCGCGCCCGGGGCGAATCCAAGGTGTACCTGAACCGCCTGCTGGAGAAGGCCCCCACGCCGACGCTGTGGACCACCAACGGCGCGGGGCACACCTGCGAGACCATTCTGCGGCGCATGATGGTGGCCGTCGAACTGCGCCAGCCGCCGCCCAAGACCCGCGCCCGCGTTTGGCAGCGCCACTTGGGCGAACACGGCATCGCGGCGGACGCCGAAGACGCCCGCGGCCTCGCGTTGGACTTCGACATTCCGCCGGCCGTGGCCGCCGGCGCCACCAAGGCGGCGCGGCTGGCCGGCGGCGACCTCGACGCCGTGCGCGTGGGCGTGCGCAGCCTAGCCCGCTTGCTGCACGGAGACAAACCCGCGCAGAAGCCGCCGCCGGAGTTCGACCTCGGCATGATGAACGCGGACGCGGACCTCGCGGGGTTGGCCGATCGTCTAGTCGCCAGCGGCGAACGCCGGTTCTCGCTGTGCCTGCAAGGCCCGCCTGGATCCGGCAAGAGCGCCTTCGCACGCTATGTAGGTGAACGCCTGGGGCTGGAAGTGGTGCTGAAGCGTGCCTCGGACCTCATTTCCAAGTGGGTGGGCGACACCGAGAAACTCATCCGCGCCGCCTTCCAAGAAGCCCGGGACACGCAAGCCTTCCTCGTGTTCGACGAGGCCGACTCGCTGCTGGGCGACCGGCGCTTCGCGCGGCGCTCGTGGGAAGTGAGCCAGGTGAACGAGATGCTCACCTGGATGGAGAGCCACCCGCTGCCCTTCGCCTGCACCACCAACTTCGGCGAACGCCTGGACGCCGCCACGCTGCGACGCTTCACGTTCAAGATCGCCCTCGGCTACCTGAACGACGCCCAAGCGGCGCGCGCCTTCCGCGGCTACTTCGACGCCGCCCCGCCGGAGGGCCTTGCGCGTCTAGCGCAGTTGACCCCGGCAGACTTCGCCGTGGTGCGCCACCGCGCCGAGGTGCTCGGCTGCTTGAACGATGTGCAAGCCTTGGTGCGAATGTTGGGCGAGGAGTGCGCGGCAAAGCCGGGCGTAGCGGGGAAGCTGGGGTTCTGATCGGCTGTGTCGGCAAGTCGTGAACCGCGTGGCGGGCGCTGCCTTCAGTGTGACCCTTGGCGGCCTGGCGGGGCCGGCTGCGGGTGTCGGGCACAAGCCGCACACGCGGGAAGGTTGTGCTACGCTTTGCGGGCACAACCGCAATCACGAGGCGTAGCCTAGGCTCATGGAACCCGTCAATGTCTTCAGCGTGCGTGACCTCCGCCAGCACTCCGGCAAGCTCATCAGGGATGCGGAGCAGGGGCAGCTTTCGCTCATCACCAAGCGCGGGCGTCCGACCATTCTGGCGGTGCCCTTCGACGAAAAACTCTTGGAGCTCGGAGTGCAGCGCACGCTGGCGTTGCGCCTGTTCGAGAGGCACCACCTCACCCTCGCGCAAGCGGCCAAGCTCGCCGCCGTCTCCACGGAGGACTTCATGTCGTTGGCGGGCGCCGCCGGCGTCGTCGTGGTGGACTACCCGCCAGAGGAACTCGGTGAAGAGATGGCCACCGCCCGGCCGCGCCAATGATCGTGGCAGACGCGGGGCCCCTGATCGCCTTGGCCCGAATTGGCCAACTTGATCTGCTTCGGCGTCTCTACGGTGAAGTGCTTATTCCCTCCGCCGTCCTTGACGAACTGGCCTTGACGTCCGGGCGTCCGGGCGCCGCAGTGCTCGGAGATTCTGTCAAATCGGGTTGGATATCGGAGCAACCAGCCATTCCAAAGAGCGCAGTCGCCGAGCTCACTCCTTTCCTCGGCCAAGGCGAGGCGGAGGCAATCGTGCTTGCCACGCGGACGCATCCTCAATTCCTTCTCATCGACGACGCAAAA
Source organism: Candidatus Azotimanducaceae bacterium (assembly GCA_965243095.1). GTDB lineage: Bacteria > Pseudomonadota > Gammaproteobacteria > Pseudomonadales > Azotimanducaceae > VXYL01. The sequence continues at coordinate 4,187,100 of OZ251530.1, read as the reverse complement.
GGCAGAAAGGCCGCACGTCGACAGGACGCTTCGATAGTTGGCGTGGCAGGTGTGCTACTGGTTGCGAAAGCCATGGGCGAAATCGCTGCCGTCACGCCAATTCTGGATGACCTGTCGAATATCGGCTACCGCCTGTCGGCGCGGCTCGTATCGGAGATCCGGTCGTTGGCGAGAGAACAAGAGATTTAGCTGGGCGACAACGTCCGCAAGCGGTGGAACCGCGTCGGTGTGATGGCGATCCGGCAATCGGTCACGCGGCCGACTGCGCCAGTGCGCCCAACGCCTCGCGCAATTCCACCATCGCCAAGGTGTAGCGTTGGCAGTAGGCGCGGAGGTTGGCGACGGTTTGTTGACGCTTCGCCGCGCCGTCGTTGGCGAGGGCGCACCGGTAGATGGCGGAGGCTGCTCGGCCCTCGGCAGTCGCCATGTCGTCGTAGCCGAGGCCCGGCATAGGGCTGGCAACACGCCCTTGAGCGAGTGCGGATGGTTTGCCATCTACAACCTATTTTGACGCACCATGCCCCTACAGTAGTCGCATGGTTAGCCACATCAGGGACAACGCGATGTTGACCGCCTACGAAAAACGCCTGACATTCAATTGGTTAGGCAACATGGTGAGGGAGATTCCACGCAGTCGCTTGGATCTGCTGGTAAGTTGGCTAGACAAGCACCAAGCGATGCTCGGTCTTCGTCCGCAGGACTGGCCTGCCCCCGACTACCTAGATGCTCTCGCCGACAAGCTGCGCGGCATCCGTTTGCCCATGTGGTGGCGGCCAGCAAGTCGGCACAACCGACAAGCGCCGCGCACTCCGTCAAGTTGCGCCGACCAGTTCCGCCAACGCCTTGTGCAGCTCCACCATCGCCAAGGTGTCGCGCTCGCAGTAGGCGCGGAGGTCGGCGAAAATTTGTTGTCGCTCCGCCGCGTTGTCGTTGGCGATGGCGCGTTGGTAGAAGGCGGCGGCCGCCCTGCCGTCGGCTATCGCCATGTCGTCGTAGCCGAGGCCGGGCACGAGGGCCGGCAGCACGGCTTTGATGGAGAAGGAGCCGCGGAACTCCGGGTGGTAGCAGTTGTTGCGCACCACCGGCGACAAGTCGAACAGCCGCGCCTGCACGGCGGCCAGCGCATCCGCCCGCTGCGGAACCGCCGCCGCCAACTCCCGCAAGACCCACCGCTCGTAGCGCGTGTACATGCAGATGGAACCTTCCCGCCCAACGGCGTCCAGCAGGCGCTCGACGAGGGCCGGGCGGGGGTCGTCTTCGCCTTCGTGCAGGTAGTCCGCATGAGTGGGCACTCCGCCGCCTTGTTCAGTATGCACGGAGAACAGGAAGGGGATGGCTTGGTACGGCCGCGCGCCGGCCAAGCGCGGGATGGCCGGGGCGAAGGTCTCGAAGTCCAAGTGGCGCACCGGCGGCTTGATGCCGGCCAGCGCCTTGTCCAGCGGGCCATGCACCAGAACGCGCCCTCGCCGCACCACTTTGCGCACCACCTTCTGCAACCGGCTGAGCGGGAAGTCCTCCGGGATGTCCTTGATTTCGTCAATGCCGGCCTCTTCCAACTGGGCGCGGCGGGGAACGCTCAGCCAAGGCAGTTCCGCGATGCCGTGTTCCGGCCGCGGGATGTCGCGGGTGCAATGGCCGTAGTAGGCGCACGGGTAGGGTTCGAAGCAATGACGGCCGGGAAGGATGGCGGGCGCTTCGGCCCGCGCGAGCACGGCGCGCATTTCCCGCGCTCGCGCACCGATGCCATCGAGCAGCGCCGACGCCTCGTCCAAAACGGGATGCAGCGTGAACAGCGCATCGACATCCAAGCGCGCGCCATCGTAGACGTAATCCCGGTTCAGGGTGAGCACGCCAGCATCCCGCACATCCAGCCCAACGCCGCGCAACACCCAAAGCTGAACGGCAACGTCCAGCACATGAACGGGCTTGGGTTTGGTGGTGGATTTCACCTCGATCAACCGCCAACCCCCGCCCGGCAGCCGCTCCAGCACGTCGGGCCGAACCAGCACATGCTCGTGCTCGAACGCCGCCTCGAAAAGCGCCGGCGCCGCGCCGGCGTCAAGGACGCGCCGCGTCTCTTCCAGCGCCTCCTCGACGTGCTGATGGTCGTGGGCGACCAAATGCCCACCGGGATACCGCCGACAGGCGATCTCGCCCACCTCGTGGCCGGTGTCGAAGACGAGCTGCAGCGACTCGTCGACCGGCGCGGCCAGATGGCGGGCGCGGAAGTCGCGCCACAGGCGCAGGTGGCACTGATCGCCGGCTAGGAAAGTGGATTTGGAGAGGCGGGGTTGTGTTGATCTTTCCACTTCCGATCCTTGCGTTGGTATTCGCTGATGAACAGATGACCTCCAGCCTCACTTTTCTGTCCGTCCTCATGAGGCGGACTCGGCGACATTAGGACGGGCTGGCGGGCCATTGTCAAGCGCGACGTGAGCGCGGACGGGGAACTCCGCCACTTGGATCCGGTCGTACGTCCAGTCGGGGAAGTTCATGGTGGTTTCGTTATGGGTGGCGGTGCCTCGTTCCACAGACATCGGCGGGCGATTGCCTTGGCGCTGGTCGCCGGCGTGTTGTTGGCCAGTGGCTGCATGCCCCAAGGTTTCGACTGCTGGACCCGGGAGCGGCATCGCGCCGCGACCGATAGCCAGACGGGTACGATCGGCGAGATCCGGGCGGGCACGTACTCGGGCGAGGTCGTGACGGAAAACCCGGGCAACTGGTGGACGAACGCTCGCTTCACGGGCAAGCCGTGTCGGATAGAGGTGGAGCACCGGCAGGACGGAACCTACGCCCACACGCACTTCGTGGACGCTGCGGTGAAGCTTCAAGCGCGGATAGGCCCGGCGGACAGCCCGTTCTTCGCCGGAGAAACGGCGGACGGAAAGCCTGTCGTGCTGCAACATCGCTCGGGCCAACCCATCGCCCTGACGCTAACGGTCTACGAGGCGGACGGAACGCTGCGTTACGGGGGGTGCGGCAGCCAGACAGCACCCTATCTGGAGTGTCACCGCAAGCCGCAAGTGGAGGAGTGAGGCGCCAACGCCGCCGTGCGATGGTGGCTCTGCTGAACCGTGCGCCCGCAATTGCGATGTGATGCAGCGCATCGCAAGCCCACCGGCGAGGTTGCCTCCTCGCCGCAACTCGCCCGCGTCTTGAATCTGGCCGACCGGGCGTCGCACCAGCGGGGCGACAGCTTCGTTTCCTCGGAATTGGCGTTGGCGGCGATGGGCGAGGCCAGTGGCCCCGCGCAAGACGCCCTGCGCGACGCCGGTTTTGGCGCCGGGCGCTTACGAGCAGGACCCGCCCGCAAACCCGGTGAAATCGCGGTTCCAACCGCGCCGCGAATGCGCCATCATAGCGGCATGATTAACCCAACCACGAATCCGCTTTCACCCGCGACGCTGCGCGAGCAGCTTTGCGCGGATCTGGATTTCCACGGCAGCGACGGGCGCCACTCGACGCACGGGTGGCATCCCTTTCCCGCCAAGTTCCCGCCGCAGTTGCCGGGTTACTTCATCGAACGGCTCAGCAAGCCGGGCGAGGTGGTGTTCGATCCCATGTTCGGCTCCGGCACGACGATTCTCGAGGCCGTGCGCTTGCGCCGCAACGCAATGGGCTGCGACATTGACCCCTTGGCGCGTTTGATCGCCGAGGCCAAGCTCTCGCAAATCAGCCCGGTGCCTACGCTGCGCCTTGGCGGCGCGGTGGTGAGCCAAGCGAGGCGCAGTTGCGCGTTGGAGCGCCTTCGGCTGGAAGACGCGCTGTCCGAGCGCTTCAGCGGCAAGACCCGGAGTTTCGTGGATTACTGGTTCCGGCCCACAACGCAGCTGGAGCTCGTCGCGCTGCTGGAGGCCATCGATTCCTGTGCGCCGGCAGGGACGCGGCAATTCCTCCACATGGTGCTCTCGTCCACCATCATCGCCAAATCCGGCGGCGTCTCATTGGCCCGCGATCTGGCCCACACGCGACCCCACCGGGTGCCGGACAAGAAGCCCATCTGCGCCTTCGACGAGTTCGCCAAGCGGCTGAAGATCGTGCTGGCGTCCGGCGGCCAGCCGGACTTCGCTGGGGAGGGGCGAATCCTCGCTCGCAGTGCGGAGAACACCGGCTTGCCGGCCGAGAGCGTGGACCTCGTGGTGACGTCGCCCCCCTACGCGAACAACGCCATCGACTACATGCGGGCGCACAAGTTCTCGCTGGTGTGGTTCGGCTGGAAGATTGAGGAACTCACCAACATTCGCGCCCACTGCCTTGGGCACGATGCCAAGGCGAAGCGCGAATGGACGGCCCTGCCCGCGCAGTGCGAGAGCACGATCCATCGGCTGAGCACGGTGGACAAGCACAAGGCGGCGGCGCTAAGGCGGTACTTCGGCGAGATGTCCGGGGTGCTTGCTGAAATGTGTCGCGTGCTGAAACCTGGCAAGGCCGCCATCGTCGTTGTCGGCAGTTCCACGCTGCGGGGCATCGACGTGGAGACCCACAAAGGGCTGTCGGCGGTCGCCGCGAGCGTGGGACTCCAACTCGCGCACATCGGCGTTCGCCGCCTTGATCGCGACAAGCGCATGATGCCGGCGCGGTGGGGCAATGGCGGCAAGTCGCAGATCGAGCAGCGCATGCACGAAGAACATGTGATCGGACTGCTGAAGTGAACCGCGGGGAACTTGCCACGCTGCGGCGGGATTACCACCGCAGAATCGTCAGCGATGTATTGCGGCTGGACGCTTCCGGGATCTGATCTGGAGTTGCTGAATGTCTTGGTAGACGGTCAACGCCTTCGGGACATCAGCGACCTGCCTTTCGATCTGGCAACCTGACCGCGGTGTAGGCTCCGCAAGCGCCGGACAAAGAGACCCGCCACCCCGCGCAGGGAATTTGGAGCGGCCAAGGCACCGATCATTGAAACTCTGCCCGCTAGGGCACATATAGGGCTGTGTGTGGAAAGCGGCATCCGATTGCCGCAAACGGGAGCATCGACATGCCCTTGGACAAACTCACATCGCGTCTGCAAGCGGCGTTGGCAACGGCGCAGTCGTTGGCGGTGGGGCGCGATCATCCAGCGGTGGAACCGCTGCACCTGCTGGCCGCGCTGCTGGAAGACGGCGGCGTCGATGGCCTGCTGCAACGGGCTGGGGTGGATGGCGCCCGTCTGCGTTCGGATGTGGACGCCGGCATCGAAAACCTGCCGCGCATCGGCAAGCCCACCGGCGAGGTGGCCGCCTCGCCGGAGCTCGCCCGCGTCTTGAATCTGGCCGACCGGGCGGCGCAACAGCGGGGCGACAGCTTTGTTTCCTCGGAACTGGCGGTGGCGGCGATGGGCGAGGCCGGCGGCCCGGCGCAAGACGCCCTACGCGCCGCCGGTTTCGACGCCGGGCGCTTCCGCCAAACGGTGGATTCGGCCCGCGATGGCGAAGCCGTGCGCGACGCCGGCGCCGAAGACGCCCGCGAGGCGCTGGCCAAGTACACCGTGGATCTCACCGCACGGGCTGAGGAGGGAAAGCTCGATCCGGTCATCGGCCGCGACGAGGAGATTCGCCGCACCGTGCAGGTGCTGCAACGCCGCACCAAGAACAACCCGGTGCTCATCGGCGAACCGGGCGTGGGCAAGACCGCCATCGTGGAGGGCCTGGCGCAACGCATCCTCAACGGCGAAGTGCCGGAGGGCCTCAAGAACAAGCGCATTCTGGCGCTGGACATGGGCGCACTCATCGCCGGCGCGAAGTTCCGCGGCGAGTTCGAGGAACGCCTGAAAGCGGTGCTGAACGAACTCGGCAAGCAGGGCGGCAGCGTCATCCTGTTCATCGACGAGCTGCACACGGTGGTGGGCGCCGGCAAAGCCGAAGGCGCGATGGACGCCGGCAACATGCTCAAACCCGCCTTGGCGCGCGGAGAGCTGCACTGCGTCGGCGCCACCACCTTGGACGAGTACCGCGGCCACATCGAGAAGGACGCCGCGCTGGAGCGCCGCTTCCAACAGGTGCTGGTGGACGAGCCGAACGTGGAGAGCACGGTGGCCATTCTGCGCGGCCTGAAGGAACGCTACGAGTTGCACCACGCCGTGGACATCACCGACCCGGCCATCGTCGCCGCGGCCAAGCTCTCGCACCGCTACATCACCGGCCGCCAACTGCCGGACAAGGCCATCGACCTCATCGACGAGGCCGCCAGCCGCATCCGCATGGAGATGGACTCCAAGCCCGAGCGCATGGATCGCCTGGAGCGGCAGCTCATCCAGCGCAAGATCGAACTCGAAGCGCTCAAGGGCGAGACCGACGAGGCCACCGCCAAACGGCGGCAGAACCTCGAGGAGGCCATCGCCGGCTTGGAGAAGGAATACGCCGATCTGGACGAGATTTGGACGGCGGAGAAAGCCAGCGTGCAAGGCGCTCAGGAGATCAAAGAATCCCTGGACGCGGCGCGCCTGGAGTTCGAGGCGGCGCGCCGGGCCGGCGACTTGGCCAAGATGGCGGAACTGCAACACGGGCGCATTCCGGCTTTGGAACGCCAACTCGGCGACACGTCCGCCCCGCGCGAGGACGCCGCCGTGCTGCTGCGCAACCGCGTCACCGATGCGGAAGTGGCGGAGATCGTCTCCAAGTGGACGGGCGTGCCGGTGGCCAAGCTGCTCGGCGGCGAACGCGAGAAGCTGCTGCGCTTGGAGGAGGATCTGCACACCCGCGTGGTGGGCCAGCACGAGGCGGTGACGGCGGTGGCCGAGGCGGTGCGCCGCGCCCGCGCCGGCCTCGCGGATCCGAAGCGCCCGAACGGCAGCTTCCTGTTCCTCGGCCCCACCGGCGTCGGCAAAACGGAGCTGTGCCGCGCACTGGCCGAGGCGCTGTTCGACAGCGAAGACGCGCTGGTGCGGGTGGACATGTCCGAGTACATGGAAAAGCACTCCGTGGCGCGCTTGATCGGCGCCCCGCCGGGCTACGTCGGCTACGAGGAGGGCGGCCAGCTCACCGAGCGGGTGCGCCGCCGGCCGTACTCGCTGATTCTGCTCGACGAAATCGAAAAAGCCCACGCGGACGTGTTCAACATCCTCTTGCAGGTGCTGGAGGACGGCCGCCTCACCGACGGCCACGGGCGCACCGTGGACTTCCGCAACACCGTGCTGGTGATGACGTCCAACCTCGGCTCGGACGCCGTGCAAGCGCTCGCCGCCAAGGGCCTCGACGAGGACATCCAAGACGCGGTGATGGACGTGGTGGGCAAGGCGCTGCGCCCGGAGTTCGTCAACCGCATCGACGAGGTGGTGGTGTTCCACGCCCTGAAGAAGGACGACATCGCCGCCATCGCGCAAATCCAACTCGCCCGCCTGCGCGAACGCCTGGCGGAGCAGGATCTCGGCCTGGTGGTGGACGACAAGGCCGTGGACGCCCTAGTGGAACAAGGCTACGACCCGGTGTTCGGCGCCCGCCCACTCAAGCGGGCGCTGCAGAAGACGCTGGAAAGCCAAATCGCCAAAGCGCTGCTGAAGGGGGAGTTCTCCCCGGGCCAGGCCATCGCCGTGAGCCACGACGGCAAAGGAATGCGTTTGGCGACGGCGGATTGAGCGGGAAACCGCGGGCGCTACGCGGCTAACGGTTGCCCGCGACCGTGGGCGTCGCCACAGAGGGAAAGTGGCGACCTACTGGCTACGCAGCTGGGCTTCGAGCGCCGCCACGCGGGCTTCCAGTGCGCGGCGTGCGTCCGCTTCCGCTTCAGCGCGTTGCGTCGCTTCTTCCGCACGGTGCGCCGACTCTTCCGCGCGGCGTTCCGACTCCTCCGCACGACGTTCCGTTTCTGCCACGCGCAGTTTCGTTTCTTCCGCGCGTTGCGTCACCTCCGACGTCGTCTCCAAGAACTTTCCCGTCGCCGGATCGTGCCAGCGCAACCGGCCCAACTTGATGGTGCCCTTGGCGTCCACGCGCCAGGGATCGGTGTGGCACAGGTGCAGTCCCAACACGTGGCTGTAGATGCCGACGATCCCGTCCGCCACCTCCACCACCGGTGAGCGGAGCGGTTGGCCGTCGCGGAACTGCCACCCCTGCAGGCGCGGCTTGACGTTCTCGTTCGGGTCGAACAGAAAGTACTCGCGCACGCCCATGCGCTCGTACAGCAGCGGATTTGTGCGCACGTCCTTCTGCCAAGTGAACTCCGACACGATCTCCAGCGCGAAGTCCGGCGGCTTGCCCTCCTCCCACACCGTGTACGAGCGGCGGTGCCGGCCGGAGACGCCGAACGAGACCAGAACATCCGGCGACATTCGCCGCGCCGTCGCCCGCCGCGGCGGGCCTTGCTGGATGTCGTCGAAGTAGACGTAAAGGTCATGCGCCAGCAGCATGTCCTCGCGCCCCTTGTAGCGGAACGTCAGGCCCGGACGGAGCTCGTAGGCGAGCTGGTCATGCAGCGTGCTTACCGACACCGCTTCGTCCTCGTCCGGCTCCGAGGGCAGATCGCGCTCGGTGAGCAGGTGGTGTACCGGCGGCCAGCCATCGTGCGGCCGCAGACCACGCCTAGCGAGCGCGTCGCGCAGCCAGCCCGGCAGGTCGTCGGCGTCGTCGCGCCGGCGGGGCGCTTCAATCCGCACCGCGCCATCAGTGCGCGGTGCGAGCGCCGCGGGTTCGCCTTCAAGGGCCGCGGCTTCAAACAGAGGTTCGGCCATGGGTCTTCTCCTTGCACCTGCGAGGCGTGCAGGGCGACTGTAACACGGCGCGGGACAGCACGAGCAGCGCTCGGCACCGGCGGCGCACCGGAGCGGTGGAAACGGCAGTGGATCATCTTGGCGCATCTGTGCTGCGATGGGTTGGGCTAGGCATTGTGACTAGCCGTTTTGCGCCGCGAAATAGGAAATTTGCTCGTTTTTTTGTAGGAAATTCGCCCGAAAGGACTACCCAACGGGCGCGTTGTTCCGCCTCACCGCCCGCGCATAAGCCGGGCGTTCGTGTTGACGCTCGCGGTAGGCGTTCAGCGCGTCGTGCAGCTCGATGCCGTAGGCGGCGGCCCAGTCCAGGCAGGTGGTCATCAGGATGTCCACACCGGTGAATTGGTCGCCAAGCAGATGTGGCGAGGACTCCATGCGCGGCAGCGCCCACCGAATTTGCTTCTCGAAGCCGGCCTTCGCCGCCGCCACCGCCGCCGGCGCTGCGCCATAGATGCGCCGCAAGTCGCCGTGCTTGCGCATCACATAGAGCGTGTGCGCGTCCAGCTCCATCAGGATGAAGGAAAGCCACTCGTAGTAGCGCATGCGCATCGCGCTGCCGGCGGCCGGCGTCAAACCGCCGTGTTTCTCGCCCAGCCAAGTGACGATGGCCGCGCTCTCGGTGAGCACCGTGTCGCCATCCACCAGCACCGGCACCTTCTCTTTCACGCTCAACGCTCGAAACGCCGCCGATTGCGTCTCGCCGGTGCGCGGGCCGATGCGCCGGGTGCGGTATTGCACGCCCAGCTCGACCAACGCCCAATGCGCCCGCAAGGTGCGCCCGGTGCCCACGCCCCACACCGTGATCGTCATGCGGCCCGCCGGCGCGCTCTCACCGCCGCGTGCGCAACTGGCGCATGCGGAAGAACTTCACCAGCGGGTCCACCACCGAGGCGGCGGCGTCTATCGTCACGAGATCGATGCCCACGCTGCGCAGTTCGCGCTCCAGGGCTTCGGCGCGGGCGGCGGCGTTGGCGCGCATGGCGTTGCGGAAGGCGGGGGCGCTGGTGTCCACTAGGCGGTGGGCGCCGGTTTCGGCGTCTTCCACGGTGACGAGGCCGGCGCGGTCGATATGCTCCTCGCGGGGGTCGATGACGCGGGCGGCCACCACGTCGTGTTTGCGGTTGGCGTTGGAGAGCACCTTGATGTAGCCGTCGTCGATGAAGTCCGAGATGAGGAACAGGATGGCGCGGCGTGGCAGCACCCGGCGGCAGAACTCCAACGCGGCGGCGATGTCGGTGTCGCGGCGGGCGCTTTGCCGACGGCGGCGAACGAATTGCGCGAAGCGCGCCGCCACCTGGCGCGGCAGGGGCAGCGGGCGGCGGGGCGGGGCAGGTGCGCCGGCGCCGGTTTCGTCGCCCCGCGCCAGCACTTCGCGCACCACGCGCAGGGCGTGCTTCTGGCCTTTGCGCGGCGGGATGTACTCGTCCACTTGGCGGTGGAACAGCAGCAGGCCCACCTTGTCGTCGTTCTGAATCGCCGAGAACGCCAGCAGCGCCGAAAGCTCCACCGCCGCCTCGCGCTTCGAGCGGTGCGCGGAGCCGAAGTCCAGCGACGCGCTCATGTCCACCAGCAGCATCACCGTGAGCTGCCGCTCCTCCACGTAGCGCTTCACATACGGCGCGCCGACGCGGGCGGTGACGTTCCAGTCGATGGCGCGCACATCGTCGCCTGGCACATAGGGGCGCACTTCGTCGAACTCCACGCCGCGGCCCTTGAACACGGAGACGTAGGCGCCGGCCAGCACGTCCGCCACTTGGCGGCCGGTGGTGAGCTGGATGCGCTTTACTTGGCGAACGATGTCGGCGGGCAGCATGGCGCGCGAGCGATGCCCTTACGGCACCTCCACATGGTTCAGGATGGCCGCGGCCAAATCGTCCGTGGTCTTGCCCTCGGCTTCCGCCTCGTAGGTGGGCACGATGCGGTGGCGGAGCACGTCCGGGGCTATGGTCTTCACGTCGTGCGGGCTGGCGTAGGTGCGGCCGGCGAGCAGCGCGTTGGTTTTGGCGAGTTGCACCAGCGCCAGCGAGCCGCGCACCGAGGCGCCGTACTCGATGAGGTTGCCGAGTTCCGTCAGCCCCGCCGCGGTGGGATCCCGCGTGGCCGCCACCACGTCCACCGCGTAGCGCTTCACCTTGTCGTCCACGAACACTTGGCGGGCGGTTGCGCGCGCCGCCAGGATGTCCGCGCCGGCGATCACCGTCTGCGCGTTCGGCGCCGCCACCGCGCCGGCCATGCGGTCGATCACGCGCACTTCGTCCTCGGCGGAGAGATAGCCCACGCGCAGCTTCATCATGAAGCGGTCGAGTTGCGCTTCCGGCAACGGGTAGGTGCCTTCCTGCTCGATGGGGTTTTGCGTGGCCAGCACCAGGAACGGCTCGTCCAGCGCGAAGGTCTCCTCGCCCAGCGTCACCTGCCGCTCCTGCATGGCTTCCAGCAGCGCCGCCTGCACCTTGGCCGGAGCGCGGTTGATCTCGTCGGCCAGCACCAGATTGCCGAACACCGGCCCTTTGCGCACCGAGTAGGTGCCTTCGCGGGGGTTGAAGATCTGCGTGCCGGTGACGTCGCCCGGCAGCATGTCCGGGGTGAACTGGATGCGTGCGAAGCGGCAATCCACGGCCGCCGCCAGCGTGCTGATGGCGAGCGTCTTGGCGAGCCCGGGCACGCCTTCGAGCAGCACATGTCCATCGGCCAGGAGCGCGAGCAGCAGCCGTTGCACCAAATCGTCTTGGCCGACCAGCACCTTGCCGACCTCGGCGCGCACCGCGTCGAACCGTTCCTTGATGGCGGCGCCGTCCACCGCCGCATCCGTTGTCGCCATGCTTCAGGGTTCCTCATTAGCAATCGGGATCGGCGCGCGATTTTAATGCGCCTAGCGGCGATTCGGCGAGTGGGATTCCTGGCTGCGCGGTGGTGTTCAACGCAGGCGCCGTATTTCGCGCATCAGGCTGCGCGTGGAGGCGTCTTGTTCGGGCGCATCGGCGGCGCGCAGTTGTTCGTGGATGGTGGCGGCCAGCGCCTTGCCCAGCTGCACACCCCACTGGTCGAAGGAGTTGATGCGCCAGATGGCGCCGGCGGCGAACACCTTGTGTTCGTAGAGCGCGAGCAAAGCGCCTAGGGATTCGGGCGTTAGCGCGTCGAGCAGCAGCGTCGTGGAAGGATGCCCGCCGCGCACGCGCTGGTGCGGCGATTCGGCGCCGCGCCCCTCCGCCAGCGCTTTGCTTTGCGCCAAGCAGTTGGCGAGCAGCCATTCGTGGTGTTCCGGCAAGCCGTGCCCCGGGCGTGCGCAGACGAAGAAGTCCGCGCTGAAGGCGCGGGTGCCTTGGTGCAGCAACTGGTGGAACGCATGTTGGCCGCCGGTTTCCTCGCCGCCCCAGATGATTGGCGCGGTGTGGGTGGCGGTCGGCTCGCCGTCCACGCGGACGGACTTGCCGTTGCTCTCCATTTCGAGCTGTTGCAAGTAGGCCGGAAGCAGGCGCAGCCGATGGTCGTAGGGGAGGATGGCGTGGCTGGTCGCGCCGAGGAAGTTGGTGTTCCAGATTTGCAGCAGCGCGAGCATGACCGGCAGGTTTTCCGCCAGCGGCGCGGACGCGAAGTGCGTATCCACCAAACGTGCGCCGGCAAGCAGTTCTTCGAACGCCTCTTGTCCGATTGCGATGGCAGCCGGCAAACCCACCGCCGACCACAGCGAAAAACGTCCGCCAACCCAGTCCCAAAGCGGGAACAGGCGCTCCGCCGGCACGCCGAAGGCCCGTGCCGCGGCAGTGTTGCCGGTCACCGCCGTGAAGTGGCAGCCTACCGCGTCCGCGGCGTCGCCGAGGGGCAGGAACCAGCGCCGCAGCGTCTCCGCGTTGACGCGGGTTTCCAAGGTTTCGAAGCTCTTTGAGGCGACGATCGCCAACGTGGTGGCGGGCTGCAATCCAGCAAGCGCTCGTTCCACCGCGACGCCATCGACGTTGGCGAGAAAGCGCACCTCCGGGCCACCGCCATTGCCGAGCGCCTCCACCGCTAGTTCAGGGCCCAAGTGCGAGCCGCCAATCCCCACATGCACCACGGCGCGGATGCGCTCGCCGGTGAGGCCGCGGCAACGTCCCGCGCGCACATCTTCGGCGAAGCGCAGGAATCGCTCGCGTTCGCGCCGCACTTCCGCTTTCGCTTCGCCATCGGGTTTGCGCAACTCGGTGTGCAGCGCGGCGCGATCCTCGGTGGCGTTGACGTGTGCGCCGGCGAAGAGATCCGCAATGGCCGCCGGCAACGCGCTTTCCGTTGCCAATTCCACGAGGGCTTGGCACACGCGGGCGTCGATGCGTTCCTTCGAGTAGTCCGCGAATACGGGGCCCACCCTCCGCGCAAACGCTTCGCCCCCAGCGGCGGGCGCTTGGCCGACCTCCCTCGCCAAATCGCCCAAGCGCCGCCACGCCGGGAGCTGCTCCGGGCCGTTACGGGGCGACGGCGACATTGTCGATGAGTCGCGTTCGCCCCAGCCGCGCCGCGGCGAAAACGCGCATGTGGGTGGTGGCGGCGTCCGGCGCCACGAGGCGCTCGGCATCGCGCACGGCCACATAGTCCACGTCAAAGCCAGCGCTCGCGAGTTCCTCGCGGACGGCGTTTTCGATGGCCGGGTAATCGCGTTCGCCGGCGGCGATGGCGCGGCGGGCGCGTTGCAGGCCGCGATGCAGCAACGGGGCGCGACGACGTTCCTCGGCGGTGAGATAGTCGTTGCGGCTCGACAGCGCAAGGCCGTCCTCGGCGCGCACCGTCGGCACGCCCACCACTTCCACCGGCATGTTCAACTGCCTCGCCATCGTGTACACGAGGACGAGCTGCTGCCAATCCTTCTCGCCGAAGAACGCCTGCCGCGGCGCGACGATGTGGAACAACTTGGCCACCACCGTGGCCACGCCATCGAAGTGTCCGGGGCGGCTGGCGCCGCACAAGGTGTGCGCGAGCGCCGGCACGGCGATGTTCGTGTGGCCGTCCTTTCCACCCGGCCCATCCGGGTACATCTCGGCCACCGAAGGCGCGAACACCAAGTCCACGCCGGCCGTATTCAACGCCCGCAGGTCCGCCGCCAACGTGCGCGGATAGCTGGCGAAATCCTCCGCGGGCCCGAACTGCGTGGGGTTGACGAAGATCGACACCACGCACACGTCCACCGCGGCTCGGCAAGCATGCACCAGCGCCAGGTGCCCGGCGTGCAGATTGCCCATCGTGGGCACCAAGCCGACGCCGCCAGCGCCGGCCGCCCGCACCCGCTCGCGGAGCACCGGGATTTTCTCAACAACCTCCATTGGTTGCCCTCGCCCCCACAGTCAGGATCGGCGCACGAAAGAGCGCTAGATTACAACTTACGCGAACGCACGGTCTGCGAATCGTCGGCGCGACACCACAACGCTCCGTTTTGCGGTATGTTGTGAGTGGTTCGTCAACGACACCAAAAGGAGGCCCTTGGATGACCACCATTCTCGACCCCACCGATGAGCGTGTGCCCATCGCCCGCTCGCTTGCGGCGCGACCGGAGGCGATACGCGGCAACGTCGCGCTCTTGGACATCGCCAAACCGCGCGGCGATGTGCTCTTGGACCGCTTGCAAGCGCGCTTGGCCGAACGCCTGCCCGGCGTGAGCCTGCGCCGCTACGCCAAGCCGACGTTCACCAAACCGGCGCCGGACGCGCTGCGGGCGCGCATCAAGAGCGAAAGCGACTTCGTGATCGAGGCGCTGGCCGACTGAGGCTCCTGTACCACGTGCAGTTTGCATGACACGGTATGGTTTGAGATTCAGGGGGTTCCGGCGGTGAGCATCGCTTCCTCGGCGTTCCAAGACGCCGCCGCCACGCAAGCCCGCGCCCTCGGCATGGACGACGCCCGCTGCGTCTTCGTCCCCCACCCCATCCAAGACGCCACCGACGCGGAGATGCAGGCGAAAGCGGACGCCTGCGTGGAGGAGATCGTGCAAGCGTTGACGCGGTAGCGTTCTCACCCGGTCGCCCGCAGCCAGCCCGGCGCCGCCACGGTCTCGTTGCCCGGGCTGGGGCGGCGCGGCACGTTCTGCGCGACCAGCAGCGAGCAGAAGGCCAACGCCGCGCCGATGAGGAACACCGCGGCGGGCGACTGCAACCAAACCAAGCCCAGCGCCACCGGCAGCACCACCGCGGCGATGTGGTTGATGGTGAAGGAGACGCCGGCGGTGGAGGCGATGTCGCCCGGGTCGGCGATCTTCTGGAAGTAGGTCTTGATGGCGATGGCCAAGGCGAAGAAGAGATGGTCGAGGATGTACAGCGCCGCAGCCAAGCCCGCATGGTTCACGAAGGCGTAGGCGGTGAACACCAGCACCAAGCCGACGTACTCGAAGGTGAGCGCGTGGCGCTCGCCGACGCGCCCGATCCAAGCGCCGATGCGCTCCGCGAGCAGCAGGTTGAACAGGTGGTTGACCAGCAGCAACAGCGCCACGCCCGCCACCGAGTAGCCGAACTTCTCCACCATCAGAAACCCGGCGAACACCACGAAGATCTGCCGGCGGGCGCCGGAGAGAAAGGTCAAGGCGTAATACAGCCAGTAGCGCCGGCGCAGCACCAGTTGCTTGCGCTGCGGTGTGCGCGACGGGAAGTGTGGAAATCCGGCGAGCGCGACCGCCACGAATAGGGCAGCCCCGCCGCCGGCCAAGTACAGCCAGCGGTAATCCAACCCGGCCGTGCTGAGCGCCGCAATCGCGCCGTAGGCCACCAGCGACGCGCCCGCGCCGACGGCGATCAGGCGGCCGAGAATGCGCGGCGCTTCCTCCTTCGAGAGCCATTGCAGCGAGAGCGATTGGCGCACCGTCTCGAAGTAGTGGAAGCCCACGGACATCAGCACCGTGGTGAAGTACAGGCCGTATTCCGTGGGCAGAAAGCCGGTGAGCGCCACGCCCAGCCCGAACACCGCCACGGTGACGACGGCGAAGCGCTGCTCGCGCAGCACCAGCAGCACGAACACCGCGGTGAACGCGAGAAAACCCGGCACTTCGCGCAGGCTTTGCAGAATGCCGATCTCGCGCCCGCTGAACGCCGCCCGTTCGATGGCGAAGTTGTTGAGCAGCGCCTGCCAAGCGGCGAAACCGAACGGCATGGCCACGCTGGCGAGCACGAGGAAGCCCACCGGCGTATGCCAGCGGCGCAAGAGCGCTGCGCTAGATTCGTTGACCAGCACGGCCCGTCACAGGTGCGTCAGATCGAGTTTGCGCAGCAAACTCCAACGCGCCCACCTTGGGCGCGCGGCTGTCACCCATCGTAGAACCCGCGCGGGTGCAGGCCGAACAATCGCCGTTCCCGCTCGCTGCCAAGGCGCGCCGCGGCGGCTGCGTCGAGGTGATTCACTTTGGAGGTGGGTTTCACCCGTTGCGCGATGTCGCGCCGGGCGTAATGCACCTGCAGGAAGAACCGGCCGCGGTCGCCTTCCCCGGCCGGCAAACGCCGATGCCACACGTCCGAGACGAACAGCGCCACGTCGCCCGCTTTCGCGGTGAGCGGCAACGCGCCGCGCCCGTCGCAGGTGAGCGCGGCGTCGGCGCGCCGTTCCGCCGCCGGCGCGCGGCCGGACTTGTGGCTGCCGGGAATCACCGCCGTGGGGCCGCATTCGATGGGGCAGTCTTCCAAGAAGATATGCGCGCCGATGGCGAACACCGGGTACGGGATCGCTTCCGGCCAAACCGTGCCCGGCGGTCGCGGGATGTGCGGCCCGGCGTCGATGTGCCAGCCGCCGCCGCCATGCCGATGTTCGCCGCCGGCGCGGTTGCGCCAGCAGGTGTTGGCGATGACGTGGCAGTCCTCGCCCAGCAAGGGCTCGATCACCTCGAGAATGCGCTGGTGCCCGACAGTCCGTTGCGCGAGGGCGCTCCGGTTGAACATCTCGTAGCGGAAATCCTCGTCCTGCACGGACGCGCGGCCGGACGGTGCCTCGGATTCGTAGACGTCGGTGATCTCGGTGTGTACCGCGGCGAGTTCCTCGTCCGCCAAGACGCGGCGCAGCACCGCGTAGCCCTCGCGTTCCAATTGCGAACTGGCCACCGGCGCCGGCACGTCGCGCATGCGCAAGTAACCACCCACTTTTTTCAGCACGGTTGCCCTCCTTACCGGTTTGCGGCCCGGTTGCGGCCTAGTTTGCGGCGTGGATTCTGCCACACGATGCCGCGTTCTCTGCGGGTGGCGAACCTGCCGGGCGTGCGACAATGCGGCATCGACGCCGGCGACAACGCCGGGCGACCGTCTACGCTTGGGTACCCGTAAGGAGAACGACATGGAAAACCGCCAAATCGTCATCGCCGCTTTGCCGCAGGACAAGCTCGCCGCCGAGCACTTCGCGCTGCGCACCGCGCCGGTGCCGTCGCCCGGCGAGGGCGAAGTGTTGTGCCGCACGCTGGCGCTGACCGTGGCGGCCGGGCAACGCGCCGGCTTGCAGGGCAGCGCCAGCTACGCGGGCGCGCCGAAGACCGGCGTGGTCATGGGCGGCTCGGCGGTGGCGCGGGTGGAGGCGTCGAACGCGCCGGACATTGCCGTCGGCACGGTGGTGACCTGCCCGGCCGGTTGGCAGGACTACTCCGTACACAGCGCGGAGCGCGTGCAGCCGGTGGCCGACGATGGCGATCCGGCGCATCACCTTGGGGTTTACGGCACCAACGGCCTCACCGCGTACTTCGGGCTGTTCGACTTGGGCGAGCCGCGCCCTGGGCAAACCGTGGTGGTCTCGGCGGCGGCCGGATCGGTGGGCCATCTGGTGGGGCAGATGGCGAAGATCGCCGGCTGCCGCACGGTCGGCGTGGCCGGCAGCGACGCCAAGTGCCAATTGCTCACCGACCAACTCGGCTTCGACGCGGCCGTCAACTACCGCGAGGGAAACTTCCGCGACGCCTTCCGCGACGCCTGCGGCGGCGGTGTGAACATCTACTTCGACAACACCGGCGGCGAAGTCCTCGGCGGCGCGTTGCGGCGCATGAAGCCGCACGGGCGCATCGTCTGCTGCGGCGTGGTGTCGCAATACGACACCGGCAATCCCGCGCCCGGCCCGCGCGGCGTGCCCGGCCTGCTCATCAACAACCGCGTGCGCATGGAGGGCTTCCTGGTGTTCGACTACGCCTCCCGCTACCCCGAGGCACGCGCGAAGCTGCGCGAATGGGTGGATTCCGGCCAGCTCAAGCCCTTGCAGGACGAGTTCCACGGCTTGGAGGAGACGCCCCGCGCCTTCATCGACATGCTCCACGGCGGCAACGTGGGCACGCGCATCGTCCGCGTGGCGGAATGAGGGCGCTTCACCAGTTGCGCCACGCCTCCCCACGGGCTAACGTCAGACCATGTCGCAGTGAAGGTAATCAAACCACTTGAGCGACAGCACGGTGGATTGGCGTGGCTTCGATGTCACGCTTGGACGCGCTTCCTCAACTTCTCATAGCGTTCGATGAAGTCCTTGTGCAACCGCCTTACCGTTTCCAGCAGGTCACCGTACCGTCGTATGTAGATCTGCGAGTTCGCCAAGATGTCCCGGTATTCGCCCAATTCCGCGGTGTTCGCCAGATCGCCGCATAGCAGATAGCCGACGACATTCTGATATGCCGCCTCTGGGTCGGATGTCTGCTTGACGCGATTTCTAACGAACGAAACATAGCGCCTGATCTGATCAAGCTCCGGTATGGAAACGCGCTTCCCGGGTCGCTTGATTTCCACTACGACCAAGTTAGTGCTTTCTCGCACACAGAGAAAATCGATGCGTCGGTCGCTTTCCTGAAGGTCATCCGTGTCTGGGAATGCCTCCCTCAAGAGTGTGCTGTAATGGATTTCGTCCGCAACCAACGTCCAACGCGGATCGATGACCCAAGGAAACTCCTTGAGGAAGTTGTGGAGCGTTGGCACCTCGAGGGCATCCGTTTCGATCAGGCGTTGGAGTTTATCGATCGTCGCAATCCTCCCTTCTGTAACCCGCGACATCTCCTTCGCTTCCACGATCTCCCATTCCTTGAACAAGCCGAGCAACTTGCCTACGTCCTCCACATCGGACTGAATGATCTCTTGGGCGATGTCCCAGAACGCATTGAATTCCAGAAAGTCCAGAGCCGTCTTGATAATCGGTTCCAGCTTCTCGACACCCGCAGTGGGCTCATTGCTGATCGCTTGGCGCACGAGGTTGTCGGCCAACTGCAAAGCGCGGCGGTTGCCGGTTTCCCTCGCACGCTCCTTGAAACTGCGGTACAGGCGGTTGCCCTCCAGTTTGCGAAGGTTGTCGGTCTGGCGTTTCTTGGCCCACTTGCGGGCGATCTTCTTTAGCTGTTGCTGCCCCCACTCCATGAGTTTCGCGTTCGCATCGGTGTCCCAGACCAACATGTTGCGGCTGGTGCCAATGGTGTCCTGGCCAGCATCAACGAACTCCGCGTGCAGTTCGCCAATCAGGTAGGACAGCGCGAATTGCTGGCCGACGACGGCATTGAACAAGAACGGCTCCTGCACCAGCTTGCCGCGGGCCATGATGGAGATGCCTCGGTCCACGCCATCCGCGTCCGGCGTCGTCCGGTCCAACGCGCCAATCCAACCGGAAACAGTCCAACCCGTCTCCGGCATGATCTCCTCGTCCTCGAACTGCCAAAGATAGGCTTTGCCGTCCGCGTCCTTGGCGAGCAGCCGCTGCATGTCCCGCTCTCCGACGGAGAGGGGCGAGCCGTTGATGACGACTTCAAAGCCATGCTGCGAGCCGATGATGGCAAAACGCCTGGCCAGCCCGCGGCGCAGGCGCGTTAGCGGAATGCTCCGTGTTCGAAACTTGGCGATGCGCCTGAGCGTGATCAGCGTACCTTCGGAGACGGCGCCGGTCGGCGGCAGCGCCGGGAACTCGGCGTGACGCTGCGGGGCGCTGGCGAGCATGTCGTCGTAGTCCATCACGAAGCGGCTGACGGTGCCGTCGCTCGCGCTTTCGATCTCCATCGCTCGGGCGATGCCGAACGCCGAGAACTTGCCGATGCCCTTGCGCCCCATGATTGGCCGCGACAGCGGCGCTGGCGTTTCCCCCGTGCCTTCACTCTCGCGCCGGTCTCGGCCGACGATCAGGTACTTCTTGCGAAGGTCGTCATCCGACATGCCGATGCCGTTGTCCTTGATGACGATTTCCGAGCCATCGTCAATGGGCGTGTCGGGAATGTCGATGCGTACCTCGGTGGCGTTCGCGTCCCAAGCGTTGGCGACCAGCTCGCCGATCACCGGCGGCATGGTGGCGTACATCTGCAAGCCAAGGTGCTTGATGGTGGCGATGTCGAAGTCGATTGCGTAGGGATGGGGCATGGCGCTTACCTTGGTGTGCTTTGGCTAGTCGTTGGCCGTTTGCAAGCAGTCGATGGCGGACGCGCCCAACGCTCTTGCCAGCCGCACCGGCACCGCGTTGCCGATCTGCCGCGCCTGCTCGAGGAACGAGCCGCCGAAGAACTCGTAGCTGTCGTCGAAGGTTTGCAGCGCGGCGGCTTCACGCAGCGAAATGCCGCGGTCCTGCTGCGGGTGGATGAAGCGGCCGCAATAGACGTCCGTGCATCGGCAGGTCAGCGTCGGGCTTGGCGCGTCCCACGCCATGCGGCCAAAGACGTCCTTGTGCGCCTTGGGATGGCGCTGGTGGCAGGGCAGCAGAATCGAGGTGTCGGCCACGTCGCGGCGGCTGCCGCCATCGGCGGGCACGGCGGCCACGATGCGCTGGTGATGCGGCTGCAGCTTGCGGGCGGTGTGGTTGGCGAATCCGCCATCCTGCTCGCCGGCCGCGAGCGGCGGGTACTGTTCGATGCACTCGCGCACGGTGATCGGGCGGCCCTCTGTCGTCGCGGCGGGCAAATGCGGCTGGCGGCCCTTGGCCGCGACGAGAATGAAGCGCTTGCGGGTTTGCGGAACGCCGTAATCCTTGGCGTCCAAGAGACCGGATTCGGCGAGATAGCCTTCCGCTTCGAGACCGGCCAAGAACTCTTGGTAGATGTCGAGGCCGAAGGCGTTGTGCAGCCCCGGCACGTTTTCCACAATCACGAAGTCCGGCGGACGTTGGGCGATGATCTTGCCGAACTCCAGCAGCAAGGACTTTCTGGCGTCCTCGCCTTTGGCGGTGTTCAGCGTGGAGAACGGCTGGCATGGCGTGCAGGCCGCGTACAGCGTGATGTCGTTCGCGCCGATGCCCAAGCCGGCGCGCAGCGCGTCGATGTCCACCTCGGCGAGGTCGGCGGCGATGAAGGCGGCGGGCTTGTTGTTGTGTTCGTAGGTGCGGCGGAGGCGCTCGTCGTTGTCCAAACCCGCCACAACCGAGACGCCGGCGTCGAGCAAGCCGCGGCTCAAGCCGCCCGCGCCGCAGCAGAAGTCGATGGCTTTGATGTTGGTGGCTGTGGTCACGTTGGCCCTAGTGTGGCAGGTTGACGGCGGCGTTGCTAAGAGGCGGGACGCACTCCAAAGATGCGCGGGAGGGCGCGACGCCTAACCCTAACATGCCACGGATGGGTGTCGGGCTTCTTTCCGAGATGCCTTGAGGCGGCAAGCATCGCCGGCTGGCCCCACGCAACCCCGCTTGGGCTACACTCTGCGGCCGAACATCAACACCAAAGGGAGGAATCGATGTCCGATTACGAAAACGTGCTTGTGGATCGCGTGGGCACGGAGGAGCGCGTGGGCCGCATCACGCTGAACCGGCCGGAGAAGATGAACGCGCTGTCGCAGGAGCTGCTCTACGAGCTGAACGACGCGCTGCACGCGATGGAGGCGGACGACACCATCCGCTCCATCATCGTGCGCGGCGCCGGGCGCACCTTCAGCGCCGGCTACGACCTCACGCCCGCGCGCGGCCGCGGCGCGGACGCCGTGGTGCGCCGCCACAAGCAGTTCGACGACAAAGGCCGCCGCCTGCTCATGGGCATCCGCACCGGCATGCAGCAGATCACGGACATCCACCTCTACTTCTGGAACATGGCCAAGATCACCATCGCGCAAGTCCACGGCTACGCCATCGCCGGCGGCTGCGAGCTGGCGATGATGGCGGACTTGGTGGTGGCCGCGGACGACGCGCAACTCGGCCACCCGGGGCTGCGCGGCCTCGGCACCTCGCGCACCGGCGTCATCTGGCCACTGGTGATGGGCATGCGCAAGGCGAAGGAGCTCTACTACACCGGCGAGAACGTCACCGGCGCGGAGGCCGAGGAAGTGGGCATGATCAACTACGCTTGGCCGAAGGAGGAGTTGGAGGAGCGCACCATCGCCTTCGCCGACCGCATCGCGGTGATGACCGCCGACCACCTCGCCATCCTCAAGCTCAACATGAACCGCTTCTACGAGAACATGGGCATCTACTCCTCGGTGCGCAGCAGCACGGACTTGGACGCCGCCGGACAGTTCACCGGCTTCTCCTACGATTGGCAGGAGAAGATGCGCGAGATGGGCATGCGCGACGCCGTGCGCTGGCGCGACGGCCTGTTCCGCGACAACGACTGGTACAAGCGGCCCACCGAAAAGAAGCCGGACGCGGAGGAATAGGCCGCCGCACACCGGGCGGGGCGCATGGCTTTCGATTTGGCGAGCGCCTGGCGCGCCCGCCCGTGGTGGATGCGCGCGCTGCTGGGGTTCTGCCTCTTCATGACGTTCCTTTACCTGCCCTACGACATCTTCCTCAAGCCGGTGGCGGCGGACGAGGAGGTTTGGTTCGGCTTCGTGCTGCGCGGCTGGTGGGCGAAGGCCACCGCGCCCTTGCATTGGCTGATCTACGCCGCCGGCGCCTACGGCTTCTGGCGCATGGCGCGGTGGATGTGGCCGTGGGCGGCCATCTACTGCGGGCAGGTGGCGTTGGCGATGCTGGTGTGGAACGTCGTGGACGAGCGCGGCGGCGGCTGGCCGGCCGGGCTTGTCGCCGGAGCGCTGTTCCTGGTGCCGACGGTGGCGCTGTGGCGCGGCAAGGCACGGTTCCGCCACGGTGAGGAACGGCGGGACGCGCGGCCGCCTTCCCAAAACGCGCCCGCCCTGCCACACTAGGGCGACTTTTCGCAAACGACGCGCGGCCAGACGCGCACGGGGGACAACGCAACAATGTTCGGATCGCAGTTCTACAACCAGCAGACCTCTTGGGAGGAAATCAAGAGCGTGCTCGCGGTGATGGAGGCCGGTCGCTGGACCAGCGTCTACACCTACGATCACTTCGTGCCGCCGTGGACGCGCACCGCGGACGTGGCCGACAGCGACTTGCTGCCCACGCTGGAGGGCTGGGCGCTGCTCGCCGGCATGGCGGCGGTTACCACGCGGCTGGAGCTCGGCGTGTTGGTGGCCGGCAACACCTACCGCAATCCGGCGCTGATGGCGAAGATGGCGGCCACGGTGGACGAAATCTCCGGCGGGCGGGTGATCCTGGGCATCGGCGCCGGCTGGAACGTGCGCGAGCACGAAGCCTACGGCTGGAACTTCCCCTCCATGCGCGAACGCCAAGACCGCCTGGAGGAAGCCTGCGAGCTCATCCAACTGCTGTTCACGGCCGAACGCTTCGTGGACTACCAAGGCAAGTACTACACGCTCAAGCAGGCGCCGTTCGCGCCGAAGGGCGTGCAGCGCAAGATTCCCGTGATGGTGGGCGGCACCGGCCCCAAGCGCACGCTGCGCACGCTGGCCAAGTACGGCGACATCATGAACGCCATCTGCGGCCCGGAGGACTTGAAGCGCCACTGGGGCGTGGTGCAGAAGCACTGCGAGGACGTGGGGCGGGACCCCGCCGAGATCAAACGCTCGGTGCATGTGCCCATGCGCATCGTGCGCGACGAGAAGGAGGCCGAGCGGATTCGCCGCGGCAACCAGTGGACGATGATCGGGCCGGTGAACTATGTGATCGACCGCTGTGCGGCGTTCATCGAAGCGGGGGTGGACGAGTTCTGCCTGCAGTCGATCCGGCAAAAGCCGGACATCTACGCGGAGCTGAACGAGGAGATCTTCAGCGCGTTCGACTAACAAGCGCCTTTGGTGGCACGTCCTGGGAGCGCGGGCGTCTCGCCCGCATGCAGGCGAGACGCCTGCGTTCCCAGCTTGCCACGACGCTACGCAGCGCGGCCCATGATCACCTCCGCCTGATCGTTCGGCACGTAGAAGTACGAGCCCGGGCGGAAGTCGTAGCCCAGATCCCCAAGCAGGCGGCGCTGCCTCGGCGTCGCCCGTTGCGCCTCCGGAGGGATCGCGTTGTAGTCGTAGCAGCGCACCCATAGCTGGCAGTAGTTGTACAGCAGCACCTTGCGCGCGTTGCCGGATTCGTTGCGCGATGGGCCGTGCCAAAGGGCGTGCGGAAAGAGGTACACGTCGCCGGCCTTGCCGGTGAGCTGCGCGGCACCCGGCGAGTACGGCGTCATGCGGCTTTGCGGGTACTTTGGGCCGTCTGCATTGAAGGGGATCTGGCGCAGGTGGCTGCCCGGGAACACCGTCAGGTTGCCGCAGTTCTCCTCCAACACGTCCGTGAGCAGGTACATCGCCTTCAACGCCAGCGGCGGGCTGGATTCCGCCAACCGCGTCAAGCGCAACGATTCGCCGCCATCGGTGTGCGTATAGCCCGGGAACTTCGGGTCCGCCGGCCGGGTGATGGCCTGCGTCATGCTGAGCAGGATGTTCGGCCCCATGATGTCCACGACGTGGTCGAACACCGGCGCGGCGTCGATGAGGTCGATGAACGCCTGGTGGTAGCCGAGCAGATCGCGCCGATCCATGAAGCCGGCCGGATCCAAATCGCGGGCGTGATCCAGCCAGGCGTAGTGGCCGATGGGCAGGTCTTTGCCTTGGTTGCGGTCCGGTTCCCAGCCGGGCAGACCGCGAATGCGATCCATCTCGGCGGAGAAAAACGCCACCTGCTCGGCGTCGAGCACGCCTTCAAGGTGCAGATAGCCGTCCGTCTTCCACTGGCGGCGTTGTTCGGCGGTGAGTTGTTGCATCGTCGCTGCGTCTCCTCTCTTCTTCACTCTCCCTCGCTTCAGATGCCGTACAACGCCTTCACGTTGTCGTGCGTGATCTTGCGCCGATCCGCGTCCGGTACGCCCTCGAAGATCTCGCCGAGCACGTCCATCGAGCACGGCCAGGTGGAATCCACGTGCGGATAGTCCGAACCCCACATGAGGTTGTCCACGCCGATGATCTCGCGGGTCAGCACCGCCGGGCGGTCGTCTTCGATGGTGGCGTGGAACTGCCGTCGCCACACCTCGTGCGGCCGCTCGCCGGTGAAGTCGCGGTTCTTGAAGCGGTGCTCGCGCAATAGCCCTTGATCCACGCGATCCAGCCAATGCGCGATCCAGCCGGCGTTGAACTCGCCCACCACGAACTGCAGCTTCGGATGCCGCTTGGCGACGCCGCGGCACATCAAATCCACCAGCGTGCGCTGAATCGTCGCCGGAGTGGCCGCGTAGTTCGCCGTTTCGTCCGCCGGCAGCGGGCTCTTCTGCCGATAGCGCGCCGGCACATAGGCGTTGGTGCCGACGTGCATGGCCAGCGGAAAGCCCGCTTCCTCGGCCAGCGCCCACACCGGCTCGTAACATTCGTCCTTGTACGGCTGCTCCGGCGGCGCCGCGCAGGGGATGCAGCCGCCCTTGTAGCCCTTCTTGATGACCCGCTCGAGTTCCGCCACCGCCGCCGCCGGATCTTGGATGGGGAGCGCCGCGAGGCCGAACAGGCGTCCGCCGGCGGCGCTGGCGTAGTCGTGCAGCCAGTCGTTGTAGTTCTTCTGGCAGGCCACCAGGAGTTCCGTGTTCTCGAAGGCGAACAGACCGAAGAAGCCCGGGTAGAGGAACTCGGCGGCAATGCCGTCCTCGTCTTGATCCTCGTGGCGGTGGGCGCCGTCGCGAATGCCGGCGCGCAGGCCGTCGTAGCCCTTGGCGAGGATGCGCTTCGCCTCGTCGTCGCGCATGTCGTCCACTTCCGGCTTGTGGCCGGGCCGTCGCTGCAAGTCGAGGCCATCGCGCTTGCGCATCCCGGCGAAGCCCATCCGCCGCCGCACCCCGCGCGGCCCCTTCGCCGGAATGATGATGGAGTCCTGCAACGTGCCCGCGCCCACCACCCGCGGCGCATCGTCGCCGAACCGCTCCGGCAGCCCGACGAACACTTCCTCGGATTCGACCACATGCGAATCCGCCGAAATCGGTTTCAAGCTGGTCATAGCGCCCCCTCAAGCCACTTGATGCGCCTACTTTCGCGCAATAGCCCGCCGCTGTAAAGCCGCTAATCCGGCCACGGGTTCACAACCTCCACGTCCGCGGGAATGAAGTCGCCGACGTTGCGCGTCATCACCGGCAGGCCGTGGACGCGGGCGGTGGCTGCGATCAGGCCGTCCGGGGCGGCGATCCGCCGGCCTCGGCGTTGGGCGCGGGCGGTGAGGCGGCCCCAGAGGCGGGCGACTTCGACGCCAACGGGCAGGACGCGCCGGCCGAACTCGCGTTGCACCGCCTCGAGCCATGCCAAGAGCTCGCGTTGGCTGCGGCCTTCGGTCAAGAGCTCCGCGCCTTTGAGTATTTCGCCGATGGTGATCACGCTGATGTAGGCGTCTTTCCCCAGCGCCTCAACCGCCGATTTGACGGCGGGTTCGCCACCGGCCTTGCGCGTCTCCGAGAGGACGCAGGTGTCCAGCAAGGTCTTCACAGTTCCACGTCGCGCATCGGGGAGCGGTCGCGCGTGAGGTCTAGCCCCTCAAGCGTTGGGCCGCTCATCAAGAGCGCTAGGAAGGGATCCAAGTCGCGGCCGTAGGGCTGCCTGTTGCAGACGGTCGGTTCGCTGCGAATCCGGTGGCGCCAGTCGATGAGTTCCATCGGGTCGATGCCGAGGACGGTGCCCGCCGCCGCGTCCAACTCCATGCGCACGGGACATCCGCCGATTTGCGGCCAAGGCAGCAGAGCGGATTCGCCGAGTTTATGGAAGGCGTCCCGCAAGGGGGTCAAGTCGCACTTCGAGGGATCGGGCACCGGCATGGAACGCAACTGATCCAACGAGTAGTCCGCGTAGGTCAGTTTCTTTTGTCGTCGGTTCATGAACGACACGATTGCTGGCGTCGAGTTGAGGTACGCGCACCAGGCTTCCAGTGTCGCGGCCGGCGCCGAAACGTGCGGCAGAGGCGTCACCGGGATAAAGGGTTGGCCCAACATCGCTTGCGGCAAGTGAATGGCGGCAACCCGAATGGCCTGCGGATTGATCTTGCACGCAACCAACATCCTGCTCGCCTTCGGCGCAAGCACGTTCGTCGCGTATTCGCGCTTGGCGGGCTTGGGCTCCGTAGCGAAGTCCGAGAAGGAACGCATGGTCTTCCGGGCGCTGGTGTCGTGCGTCCACACCACCTGGTGTTCCGGTTTGGGCTGGTGATCGAGGGGGTTCACGAACGCATCCCGCAGCCGCTGCCCGCCCGGCTCCACCAAGGCCAAGTCGCCCAGCGGCGTCGTCGCGTCGTGTTCGTCGATTTCCTGCGCGATCTCCGCCAGCGTGCCGCCCAGGTATTGGCAGGGCGTCCAATCGCCTTCGGCCACCTTCGCCGCCGGCCACTCGAACGTGCGCTGGTGCGGATGCCACCGGCCGGCGCGCAGGGCGCGCAAACACTGCTCCACGTCCGCGGCCGTCTGCGGCATGTGGCTGAGCGCGATGAAGGTGGTGGGTCGCCGCGGTTCGTTGACCGTGCGACGACGGCAGATCAAGAGCGACTCGTGAATCGCTGTGTTCACCGAGAAGTTCGGGCACTTGGGATCGTGGCTGGTGACAATGCAATCGATGTGGAAACGCTCGGCGAGGAACTTGCGTTCTTCAACTCCCGAGGTGCTGGTGCAGGCCGTCGTGGGCAGAATCATGCCGAGCACGCCGGCGTTCTTGCGCAGCAGCGCCTCGGCCAGCGGCGTGAAGAACGTGCGGACGCTGTTCGAGTCGATGAGGTTGGACGCGGCGGCGTCGGAGACGTTGAGCTGCCGTTTGACTTCGAGCTTGCGCGTTTGGATGCGCTTCTTCACCTCGGCGCTGAACCGGCGGCCGTAGTCCTCGTTGTTGGTGAACGGCGGATTCATCAGCACCACGTCCACGTTGCGGATTTCCGGCACCTTGGCGACGGCGGAGGCTTGCGTGGACACCGCCGCCTGTTTCACGTGGCCGAGCAGATCCAGCTGCCGGCCGCCGCCCACCGCCTCCGGCAGCAGTTCCAGGCTGCCGAGCGCCACCGTGCCGTCCGGCTGCGGGCCGTGGCGCATGGTGTGGATGTGCATGGCCTCGTAGTCCACGGTGGGCGCGCCGAGGGTGAGGTTGGAGGCGGCGAGCTGGGTCGCCTGGTAGTTGATGTCCAGACCGCGGATGCTGTTCTCCACCAAGCGCTTGTGGACTTGGCGCGTTCGCTCCGGCGTCATCGGCTTGGCCGCCGCCATGCGCTCCTTGATGGTCTTCAGCGCCGCCATCAGGAGGGTGCCGGTGCCGCAGGCCGGGTCCAAGATGCGCAGGGCGGTGGCCTGCTCGGGGTCTGCCCAGTCCACCAGGTCCGGCCTCAGCGCCAGACCGGCCAGCATCAGCGCCGAGATGTTGTTGGTGTAGAAGGCGCCGTCGCTCTCCGCGCTGCCGAGGATCTTGTGGTAGAGCGGGCCGGCGTGGTCGTAGCCGAGCTCGGCCACGGTGTCGGACACGTTCACCGCGCACTCGGCCAGGATCCGCGCCGGGGCCTTGAGGCTCTCGAACGAGGGCGAGTTCTCGATGAGGGCGAGGGCCGGGCGGAACACCGGGGCGTAGTCCTTGCCGAGAATCTCGTCCCACGCTTCCGCCAGCGCCTCGGCCGGCGTGTGCGAGCGGGCGATCTCCGTCAAATCGGGCAAGCCCTCCAACGCCGAGGACTCCCTCTGCAGCCGGCGGTGCAGCAGGCAGGCGTTGCACAAGAGCAGCGCGGCGGTGGTGGAGACTTCGCGGTCCTTCACGCCGGCCAGGTCCAACGCCTCGCGGAGCGAATCGAGCAGCGCGGCGTCGTCCTCCATGCGCCGGGCCGCCAAGCCAACCGAACGCGCGATGTCGTCCGCCGTCACCTGCCCGGGCCGGCCCAGCCCGGAAGACGCCACCAGCTTGGCGAAGATGCCCGGCTCCACCGCTTGGAACGTGAAGATGTCGTCGATGTCCGGCCGCGGATCCGGCCGGTCGCGCACCTCCGGCGGGCCGCTGCTGGCCGTCGCCGCCTCCTCTTCCTCCCCGCGTTCGCTCTCGTCGATCAGGATGTCCACGAACGACGCCGGCGACTCCGCCAGCCGCTCGTCGTGCGACTGCAGCGCCCGCAGCACCGAGCCGATGTGCCGGTAGTCGTCGCCGCGCTGTTCGAGCAAAGTGGCGATGTCGCCCCCGCCCTCCGGCACGAACACCGGCACCACGATGTAGCCGAAGCGCTTGCCCGCCGCCTTGCGCATCACCCGCCCCACCGCCTGCACGATGTCGATCTGGCTCTGCTTCGGGTCGAGGAACGCCACCGCGTCCAGCGCCGGCACGTCCACTCCCTCGGAGAACACCTTGACGTTGCAGATCATCCGCGCCTGGTTCCGGTTCGGCGCGTCGTTCAGCCAGCGCCGCTCGCCGTTGCGCTTCAGCGCCGTGCTGTTGCCGTCCAGATGCCGCGATTCCAAGTCCGCGCGCCTGGCGCGGCCCCGCAGCGCCCGCGTCACCCGGCCCTTCAGCGCGAGGTTGCCGTTGATGGTCTCCGTGAACCACTTCGAGCGCGCGATGGTGGACGCGAACGCGATGCTGCGCGGCAGCCGGCCGGGCTGGCCCCCGCCCTCCACCGCGCCGTTCAAGGCGAGCATGGTGCCGAGCAGCCGGCACAGATCGGTGCCCGAAGCCCGCCGCGGCACGTTCCTGCCTTGCAGCGCGGCGCGGATGCCCGGCGTCAGGCTGCCTTCGCGGATGCCGAGCACGATCACGCGGTAGTCGGAGAGCTCGCCGGCGGCCACGGCCTCGGAGAACCGCACCTGGTGCAGCAGCGGGCCGTAGACGTCCACGTCGGCCATGTCCACCACCTCGTAGGCGAGGCCGCGCTTCTCCGCCGCCCGCCGCGTGGCCCGCTTCGACTGCTCGGAGTAGATGCGCTGCGTGGCCGTCATGTAGAGGCGCTTGGCGGCGCGCAGCCGGGCGCCGTCGTGGAACGCCTGGAAGTCCACGTCGCCCTTGCCCGCCAGGCCGCCGCGCACGACGCCGGTGGTGCGGTGCGCCTCGTCGGCGATGGCCAGATCGAAGCCCGGCGCGGCGTGCCTCGCCTGCGCCTCGCACACCCTGCCCAGCGAGTGGTAGGTGCAGAACACCGCCTTCACGCCGCCGGATTGTTCTCGCAGACGTTCGGCGATGGCCTCCGGTTTGGAGACCACGTCGCACACCAGCGCGTCCGCGCCGACCTCGAAGCGCTCGCCGCGCCCGCCGGCGGTGCCGTCCGAGCACACCACCAGCGCCGACATCCGCCGCGCCGCGTGCGTCAGCCACTCGCGCCGCGCCTGCGACACCAGCGCGATGGTGGGCGCCGCGAACAGCACCCGCCCGTCGTCCGCCACGATGCGCTCGGCCAGCCGCAGCGCCGTGAACGTCTTGCCCGTCCCGCAAGCCATCACCAGCTTGCCGCGCCCGTTGCCCTGCGTGACCAGCCCGTCGAAGGCGGCGTCAATGGCCTTCTGCTGCAGCGGCTTCGGATGCCGCTGTTCCGCGGGCCTTTGCAACTCGCGTATTTCGAGATCGAGGAACTCCAGAAAGTCGATGCGCGCCACCCGCGGCTCGCGCCCGGCGATCGCCCGCTCCGCGGCAGCGTTCCACCGGCAGGTCGAGACGATCCACCGCAGCCCGAACACCCCCCGCGCCGACTCGCTCAGGAAGCTGTCCACCTGCGCCTTGCCGATCACCGCGTCTTCCGCGTAGCACTTGCACTGGATCGCCACCACCGTGCCGTCCGCCTGCGCCGCCACCAGATCGATGCCGTGGTCGCGCCCGTCCAGCCCCGTCAGCCGCTCCCGCTCCGGCCAGTCCCGCCACCGCCAGATCTCCGCCACGTCGAACTCGGCGTTGTCCCGCACCGTCGCCATGAACAGATGCTCGAACCACGCCCCCTTCTCCGCCTCGCTGGACGCTTCCCTCCGAATCCGCGCCAACACGTCGCCCACGCGCTCGCTGGGGCGCACGTCAAGGGTGGTTTGCGCTGTGGTCATGGTGCTGGGCGACAAGATCGTGGTTCCGAAGCTACGGCGGAAGTGCCGAGGGCGTGTAGACTCCCTCCCGTCCCTTACAGAGTACCTTGATCGGGCGGAGCGCTGCATCGAGCGCGGGTGTACGACAGATCTTTGGTGGGCGGTGTCGGCACCAAGTCGGGAACGCAGGCGTTCCGCCTGCATGCGGGCGAGACGCCCGCGCTCCCAGGACCCGTCACCAAAGATCTGTCGTACACCCATCGAGCGCACCGATCAAGCAGCCGCCGGATGGCGGTGCGTCCGTGGTGGACGAGGGCAACGCGCACCCCGGTGGCGAAGATCCCGATCGCGCCCCTTGCGTCCTGTTAGGCGCACTATTTGCGTGATTTTCGCCAATTTGTCTGCTAAAGTGCGAGAAAGATGTACGGAAGGGGAAAACCGTGCTGTTGCGCTTTGCCGTCTCCAACCACCTGTCGATCCGCCACAGGCAGGAGTTGTCGCTGGTCGCGTCGTCGCTGTCCGACGTTGCGGACGGGTTGATCGACTGCCCCTCGTCGCCGAGTGGGGCCGTGCTGCCGGCGATAGTGCTCTACGGCGCAAACGCCTCCGGCAAGAGCAACATCGTGGATGCTCTGCGCACGATGCAGGCGATGGTTCTTCGTTCCCACCGATCTGGCGAGCCGGCAGCAGGCGTCGCCGACAGGCAACCCTACCGCCTTGACGCGGCCAGCGCGGCCTCGCCATCCCAATTCGAGATGGACTTCGTGCTCGATGGCGTGCGCCACCACTACGGATTCCAGGCCACTGACGAGGAGTTCGCCGGCGAGTGGCTGCTGGACTACCCCGCCGGGCGTCGCCGGCTGCTGTTCGATCGCGAGGGTGGCGAATTTCGCTTCGGGCGGGCGCTGAAAGGGCGCAACCGCGTTCTGGCTGATCTCACGCGCAAGAACAGTTTGTTCCTGTCCGCGGCGGCGCAACACGGCCACGAGAGGCTGACGTCGGTGTATTCCTACTTCCGGGAGCTGAGTGGCATAAGGGGACGGACGATCTCCGGGTCCATCGCGTCGGATGTGCTTGCCGCCGACAAACTCGATCACCGGGTGTTGCGCTTCCTCGCCGAGGCGGACACGGGCGTTGTGAACTACCGCGTGCGAACTCCGCCTCAGCGTCGGTCGCGCATCGAGCTCGCGCACCGAGGGTCGGAGCAGGACGTGTACTTCGAACTCGAACGCGAAAGCGCAGGCACCCGGCGCCTGTTGTTGATCCTCAGCCGACTATTCGAGTCCCTTGACCACGGAGCTCTCTTGGTGGTTGACGAGCTCGACCTAAGCCTGCACACGGAAGCGTCTCTGGCGCTGCTGCGTTTCTTCTGCTCGCCAAGCACCAATCCCAACGGCGCCCAGCTCATCGCCGCGATCCACGACACCAATCTGCTTGTCGCGCCGATGCTCCGCCGCGACCAAGTATGGTTCGCCGAGAAGGAGGACGGGGCGACACGAACGTACCCGCTCACGGACATTCGCACCCGCAAGGGCGACAATCTGGAACGCGGCTACCTCCAGCACCGATTCGGCGCCACGCCCCGCCGCTTGCGCGAGCCCTTGTCCAACGCGCTGCAAACGGCTTGAAGGTGGCCAAGAGAACGCCTGCTCCGCTACGACGCCGGGCGCATGTCGCCGAGCCCGAGCGGCACTTCTACGTCTACTGCGAAGGAACCAAGACCGAACCTGAATACCTACGAAATGTGGGCCGCCGATTCAAACACGCGAGGATCGTCGCCGTGCCGGTGGGCGGCGTTCCGCGCACTGTCGCGGAGCGGGCCATCGAGCGCGCGGAATTGCTCGCGCAGCGCCGAAGACCAAGACAACGCACATCGTCGTTTGAAGAAAACGACCAAGTGTGGGTGGTGATCGACCGCGACGAGCACCCGCAATTCGAGAACGTCTTGGCTATGTGTAGGGTGCGGCGGGTCAAGGTCGCCCAGTCCAATCCATGCTTCGAGCTCTGGCTTGTTCTCCATCTCGACGACTTCGACAAACCGATCCACAGCGGCGGGATACAAGCCCGACTGCACGAATTGTTCCCACAATACGATCACGAGCGATCTCCGGCACCGGACTTCGAGCCGCTTCTAGACGGAATGCCCGAGGCGGAGCAACGCGCAACGAGGCAGTTGCAGGCGCGAATCGCAGAGCAAACGCCTTTCGGCAATCCTTCCACCACCGTCGGCCATTTGACGCACGCCATCCGCGAGGCGCACGAGTTAGCGCGACGGCGGCACACAAGTTGAGCAACGGCCTCTCCGAGCGGCGCGTCGCCGTGCGTCAATCCAGCCACGGGCTCACGACTTCCACGCCCGCGGGCGTGAAGTCGCTCACGTTGCGCGTCATCACCGGCAGCCCGTGGTGGCGGGCGGTGGCGGCGATCAGGCCGTCCGGCGCGGCGATCCGCCGGCTTCGGCGTTGGGCACCAGCGCGGACATGTGCCGCGCCGTATGCGTCAGCCACTCCCGCCGCGCCTGCGACGCCAGCGCGATGGTGGGCGCCGCGACCCTCGGTCAATCCGGCCACGGGTTCACGACTTCCACACGGACGCTCCCCGACGCCTGTTGACGTTGGGCGGAGAGCCGGCGAAGTGAGGGGGTTGGAACTGGCGGCAGGTCGGCAATCTGCTGAGTCAGCGCAAGAGAAACTTGGCCCCGCCGCCTAATTGGGTCGCCAGTTCCAAATCGCACTATACCTCAAAGGTCAGCGAAGAACACGCATCCGATGCACACTGATGGCGAAGAAGCGGTCTGGTCCGCGGCGGCCGGACCGTCGGCGCGAATCCCGCCAGCGCCTTTCCCGCCGCGATGCCGACCAGCGCCCCCAGTCCACACCCGAGGGCGGGCCGTGGGGCGGGCGGCGCCACTGCGTCAGGGTGGTGGCGAAGAGTTCGCACACGGTCTTCTCGTCGCCGTCGAGGGCGATGTCGCCGCCCGGATCGTCCTCCGCCGCCAGCGTCCGCGCCGGCCTCCAGCGCCCGCCTGAACGTCGGCCGGCGGCGCCGCCGTCAGCCCGGCGAGCCAACGCTGCAAACGGCTTGAAGGTGGCCAAGCAAGGCGTAAAGCGCGAGGCGCGTGTAGACTCCCTGCCCGGCGCTCACGGAGTGCCTGATCGAGTGAAGGCCAAGCTGCAATGAAGGCGAACGCACCCATCAAGACCATCGTAATAGCAAGGGACTTCTCGAAGTTCCCCGCCGGGAGGTTCCGCGAGGATGGCGACGCATCCGCCACGGCGTTTCGCGACGACCTGCTGGTGGACGCCCTCAACAACGGCGAAAACGTGGAGGTCGTCTTCGACGGGGTGCCGGTCTTCGCCGCGTCGTTCTTGGAGGAGGCGTTTGGCGGGTTGGTTCGCGAGCACCACATGACCAAGGCGTTTCTGGACGACCACCTGCATCTCCGCACGGATGACCCGATTCTCGCGGACTTTGTCAGCTTGGCGGAGCGCTACATCGAGCGAGCCGATCAAGAAGCCAGGATTGACAATGTCAATCCATATCGTCACCGTGGCTGACATGAAAGAGGGTTTTCGGCAGAAGTCCTTTGCGTCCCCATCCGCTCGAACGGGGTCCCTGAGCGACTTGGACGCGCGCGATCTAGGCAGGCGGCTGCGCTTGGCCCGCGAGCGGGTCGGCTCCACGCAGGCGCAGGCGGCGGACGAGATCGACATCGCGCGCACGACGCTGGTGGCCATCGAGAGCGGCCAGCGGCGGGTGCGCATGGAGGAGCTTCGTGCGTTGGCGCGCAGCTACGGAGAATCCGTCAACGCGTTAACGCGCCCCGAAGCGATGGTCGTCGACCTGCTGCCGCGTTTCGGGGGGGCCGCCGGTAAGGGCTCCGCGGTGTGCCAAGCGGCCGAAACCATCGCGAATCTGGTTGCCGCGGAAGTGGAACTCGAACGGGTGCTGGGCGTCACGCGGGTTCGTTCCTATCCGCCGGAACGGCCCATTCTGCCCGGCGACGTGCGAGCGCAGGCGGAGTCGGACGCGGCCGACATGCGCCATCGGCTTGGCATCGGGATGGCGCCGATCCGGGACATCGTGAGCCTGCTCGAGATCGACCTCGGCATGCGCGTCTACATCCGCCCTCTCGATGCGGGCGTGTCCGGGGCGTTCGCCTACGATGAAGGGGTGGGCGCGTGCGTCCTGTTGAACGCCAACCATCCACGCGAGCGCCGGGCACAAACGGCCGCGCACGAACTGGGCCGCTTCGTGTCCTGCCGAAGAACCGCGGACGTGATGCTCGATGGACTGCCAAGGTCACGCGAGAAACGCTACGCCGATGCGTTTGCCCGGGCGTTTCTGACGCCAACGCGCACCGTGATGGTGCGTTTCGCGGAGTTGACGCGGGGGTCGGGAACGCTCACGCGCCGGCATGTGATCCTCATGGCCCACATCTTTGGCGTCTCAAGGGAGGCGCTGGTTCATCGCCTCGAAGATCTACGCCAAGTGAAGCGCGGTGCGTGGGACTGGTTCAAGGCCAACGGCGGCATCACCAACCAACAAGCCAGCAAGGTGCTGAACGACTTGGTGCCGGAAGATCTTGACCGGGCGGGCGCCAAGCAACCCGGCACTCTGCGCTTGAACCTGCTGGCCGCCGAAGCCTACCGCCAAGATCTGCTGAGCGAAGGCCAGCTTGCCCGCCTCTTGCGTCTCGACCGAATCGCGCTGCGCGAGATTTTGGACAGCGTCGATGCGGAGCGAGATGTCGATGGATTGCCCCAGCTTTCTCGATGACCTATCCAAGCCGATCGTCGCGGACGCCAGCGTTGTCATCAACCTGATCGCGAGCGGTTTCGCGCCCACGATCCTCGGTTGTTTGGCCGGCCCGCTGCGGGTGCCGAGCGAAGTGCAGGCGGAGATCGAGCGGGGGCGAAGCCGCGGCCGCAAGGATGCGGACGAGCTGGCGGGCTTGGTGGCCGGCGGAAAAGTGGCCATCGTCGACTTGGGTGCCGCCGGCGTGCGGTGTTTCTCCACCTTGGTTGTCGGCCCCGCCAAGGACACATTGGACGACGGCGAAGCCGCAACCATCGCCTACGCCGTGGAACATGGGGCGACGATCCTGATCGACGAGAAGA
Organism: Candidatus Azotimanducaceae bacterium; assembly: GCA_965243095.1. GTDB lineage: Bacteria > Pseudomonadota > Gammaproteobacteria > Pseudomonadales > Azotimanducaceae > VXYL01. The sequence goes on along the minus strand of OZ251530.1, from coordinate 4,151,171 downwards.
AGGCAACTCGCATCTGCGAGGAGCGATTCAGCCATCTGACGGTTGGCAGCACCGTCGATCTGGTCGGGTGCCCGGCGGTGCGGGCGAAACTGGGCGGAGATTTGGCCGACGTAGTCAATCCGGCCAAGGGTTGACGACCTCCACTCCCGCGGGCGTGAAGTCGCCTACGTTGCGAGTCATCACCGGCAGCCCGTGGTGGCGAGCGGTGGCGGCGATCAGGCCGTCCGGCACCGCGATCTGGCGGCCGCGGCTCTGGGCGTGGGCGGTGAGTTCGGCCCAGAGGCGGGCGATCTCGAGGTCAACGGGGAGGATGCGTGGGCCCAAATCGTCTTGCAGTTTGTCCAGCCGTGCCAAGATGTCGCGTTGTTTGCTTCCCGGCGCCAACAGGCGGGCGCCTTTCAGTATCTCGCCAACCGTGATGACGCTGACGTAGGCGTTCCGCCCCAGCGCCTCAACCTTGGCTATGACTGCCTGCTCCGGGTTTTCTTTGTACGTCTCCGAGACGACGCAGGTGTCTAGCAACGCGCTCACAGTTCGACGTCGCGCATTGGGGAGCGGTCGCGTTCGATGTTGAGTCCCTCAAACGACGGGCCGCTCATCAAGAAGGTTAGGAACTCGCTCGTGATGCGGGGGTAGGGGTGCCTGTTGCACACGGTTGGTTCGCGGGCGATTTGTCGCCGCCAGTCGGCGACTTCCGCGGGGTCGATGCCCAAGACGGTTGCCGCGGCCGCGTCCAGTTCGGTGCGGGCGGGGCATTTTTCCATTTGCGGCCAAGGCAGCAACTCGGCGTCTTTGAGTTTGTGGAACGAGTCTTCCAAAGCCGTGAGGTCGCATTTCGTGGGATGGGGGAGGGGAAGGGAACCGATCTGGGCGGGTTTGTAAGTTGAATAAGTGAGTTTCTTCGCTCGCGCGTTCAAGAGCAGGAGATTGCCGCAGGTGGAGTTCAAGAAGGCGCACCACGCCTTCATTGCGGTCGTTGGGGCTGTGATGTCCGGTTTGGGAACAATCGGCGTCCAAGTGCCGCCCAACGCCGGTTGTTCCAAGTAGATGGCCGGGGTGCGGACTCTTGCCGTGTAAATGTGGTTGGCGATCAGCAAACGGCTGGCCATTGGCCAGATCTTGCCGACGGCGTAGTCGCGGCGGGCGGGCGCCGGCGCCACTTGGAACTCACGAACGGCGGCCATCGCGCGCCGGCTGTCGGTCTGGTGGCGCCAAACGAAAGGGTACGTTTCGCCGGCCGGCATGGCCTCCTTCAGCGGGTTCCTGAAAGCGTCGACGATGCGCCGTTGATCCGGACCAATGCTCGCCAAGTTCCTCGCCGGTGTCAGCGATGCGCGACCGGCCAAGTCATGGGCCGTGCCGGCGAGGCGGCCGTCGTAGTACTGCACCGGCGTCCAGTCGCCTTCGGCCACCCTTTCCGCCGGCCACTCGAACGACCGATGCAGCGGGTGTCGCCAACCGGCATGCACCATTTCCACCCATTCCGCCACCTCGTCGGCCGTCAAGGGCATGTGGCTGAGTGAAAGGAAGGTGGTGGGGCGGCGCGGTTCGTCGGGAGTCCGGCGACGGCAAATGAGCAGCGACTCGTGGATGGCCGTGTTCACGGAGAAGCTCGGGCGTTGGGGGTCGTGGCTGGTGACGATGTAGTCGATGTGGAAGCGCTCGGCGAGGAACTTCCGCTCTTCGACACCCGACGTGTTCGTGCAGGCGGTCGTGGGGAGCACCTTGGCGAGCACGCCGGCGTCGCCGCGCAGCAGCGCGTCGGCCAACGGGGTGAAGAAGCTGCTCATGTTGTTCGAGTCGATCACGCCGGAAGCGACGGCATCGGATGCGCCAATCTGAGCTTTGATTTCCAGTTTTCGGCTTTGCAAGCGTTTCTTCACGTCCGCGCTGAACTTGCCGCCGTGCTTCTCGTTGTTGGTGAACGGCGGATTCATCAGCACCACGTCCACGTTGCGGATTTCCGGCACCTTGGCGACGGCGGAGGCCTGCGTGGACACCGCCGCCTGCTTCACATGGCCCAGCAGATCCAGCTGGCGGCCGCCGCCCACCGCTTCCGGCAGCAGTTCCAAGCTGCCGAGCGCCACGGCGCCGTCCGGCTGCGGGCCGTGGCGCATGGTGTGGATGTGCATGGCCTCGTAGTCCACGGTGGGCGCGCCGAGGGTGAGGTTCGAGGCGGCGAGCTGGGTCGCCTGGTAGTTGATGTCCAGACCGCGGATGCTGTTCTCCACCAGCCGCTTGTGGACCTGGCGCGTTTGCTCCGGCGTCATCGGCTTCGCCGCCGCCATGCGCTCCTTGATGGTCTTCAGCGCCGCCATCAGGAGGGTGCCGGTGCCGCAGGCGGGGTCGAGGATGCGCAGGGCCGTGGCCTGCTCGGGGTCCGCCCAGTCCACCAGGTCCGGCCTCAGCGCCAGCCCGGCCAGCATCAGCGCGGAGATGTTGTTGGTGTAGAAGGCGCCGTCGCTCTCCGCGCTGCCGAGGATCTTGTGGTAGAGCGGGCCGGCGTGGTCGTAGCCGAGCTCGGCCACGGTGTCCGAGACGTTCACCGCGCACTCGGCCAGGATCCGCGCCGGGGCCTTCAGGCTCTCGAAGGAGGGCGAGTTCTCGATGAGGGCGAGGGCCGGGCGGAACACCGGCGCGTAGTCCTTGCCGAGGATCTCGTCCCACGCTTCCGCCAGCGCCTCGGCCGGCGTGTGGGAACGGGCGATCCGCGTTAGATCGGGCAGCCCTTCAAGGGCGGAGGACTCCCTCTGCAGCCGGCGGTGCAGCAGGCAGGCGTTGCACAAGAGCAGCGCGGCGGTGGTGGAGACTTCGCGGTCTTTCACGCCGGCCAGGTCCAGCGCCTCGCGGAGCGAGTCGAGCAGCGCGGCGTCGTCCTCCATGCGCCGGGCCGCCAGGCCAACCGAACGCGCGATGTCGTCCGCCGTCACCTGCCCGGGCCGGCCCAGCCCGGAAGACGCCACCAGCTTGGCGAAGATGCCCGGCTCCACCGCTTGGAACGTGAAGATGTCGTCGATGTCCGGCCGCGGATCGGGCCGGTCGCGCACCTCCGGCGGGCCGCTGCTGGCCGTCGCCGCCTCCTCCCGCTCTCCGCGTTCGCTCTCGTCGATCAGGATGTCCACGAACGACGCCGGCGACTCCGCCAGCCGCTCGTCGTGCGACTGCAGCGCCCGCAGCACCGAGCCGATGTGCCGGTAGTCGTCGCCGCGCTGTTCCAGCAGGGTGGCGATGTCGCCCTCCCCCTCCGGCACGAACACCGGCACCACGATGTAGCCGTGGCGCTTGCCCGCCGCCTTGCGCATCACCCGCCCCACCGCCTGCACGATGTCGATCTGGCTCTGCTTCGGATCCAGGAACGCCACCGCGTCCAGCGCCGGCACGTCCACCCCCTCGGAGAACACCTTGACGTTGCAGATCATCCGCGCCTGGTTCCGGTTCGGCGCGTCGTTCAGCCAGCGCCGCTCGCCGTTGCGCTTCAGCGCCGTGCTGTTGCCGTCCAGATGGCGCGATTCCAGATCGGCGCGTCTGGCGCGGCCGCGCAGCGCCCGCGTCACGCGGCCCTTCAGCGCGAGGTTGCCGTTGATGGTCTCCGTGAACCACTTCGAGCGCGCGATGGTGGACGCGAAGGCGATGCTGCGCGGCAGCCGGCCGGGCTGGCCCCCGCCTTCCACCGCGCCGTTCAGCGCCAGCATGGTGCCGAGCAGCCGGCACAGATCGGTGCCCGAAGCCCGCCGCGGCACGTTCCTGCCCTGCAAAGCCGCGCGGATGCCCGGCGTCAGGCTGCCCTCGCGGATGCCGAGCACGATCACGCGGTAGTCGGAGAGCTCGCCGGCGGCCACGGCCTCGGAGAACCGCACCTGGTGCAGCAGCGGGCCGTAGACGTCCACGTCGGCCATGTCCACCACCTCGTAGGCGAGGCCGCGCTTCTCCGCCGCCCGCCGGGTGGCCCGCTTCGACCGCTCCGAGTAGATGCGCTGCGTGGCCGTCATGTAGAGGCGCTTGGCGGCGCGGAGGCGGGCGCCGTCGTGGAACGCCTGGAAGTCCACGTCGCCCGCGGCCTTGAGGCCGCCGCGCACGACGCCGGTGGTGCGGTGCGCCTCGTCGGCGATGGCCAGATCGAAGCCCGGCGCGTTGTGCCTCGCCTGCGCCTCGCACACCCTGCCCAGCGAGTGGTAGGTGCAGAACACGGCTTTCACCCCGCCGGAAGGCTCTCGCAGACGTTCGGCGATGGCCTCCGGTTTGGAGACCACGTCGCACACCAGCGCGTCCGCGCCGACCTCGAAGCGCTCGCCGCGCCCGCCGGCGGTGCCGTCCGAGCACACCACCAGCGCGGACATCGGCCGCGCCGCGTGCGTCAGCCACTCCCGCCGCGCCTGCGACACCAGCGCGATGGTGGGCGCCGCGAACAGCACCCGCCCGTCGTCCGCCACCACCCGCTCCGCCAGCCGCAGCGCCGTGAACGTCTTGCCCGTCCCGCACGCCATCACCAGCTTGCCGCGCGGATTGCCCTGCGTGACCAGCCCGTCGAACGCCGCGTCGATGGCCTTCAGCTGCAGCGGCTTCGGATGCCGCTGTTCCGCGGGCCGCTGCAGCTCGCGTATTTCGAGATCGAGAAACTCCAGAAAGTCGATGCGCGCCACCCGCGGCTCGCGCCCGGCGACCGCCCGCTCCGCCGCCGCGTTCCACCGGCAGGTGGAGACGATCCACCGCAGCCCGAACGCGGCCCGCGCCGACTCGCTCAGGAAGCTGTCCACCTGCGCCTTGCCGATCACCGCGTCTTCCGCGTAGCACTTGCACTGCACCGCCACCACCGTGCCGTCGGTCTGCACGGCAACGAGATCGATGCCGTGGTCGCGCCCGTCCAGCCCCGTCAGCCGCTCCCGCTCCGGCCAGTCCCGCCACCGCCAGATGTCCGCCACGTCGAACTCGGCGTTGTCCCGCACCGTCGCCATGAACAGATGCTCGAACCACGCCCCCTTCTCCGCCTCGCTGGAGGCATCGCGGCGAATCCGAGCAAGGACGTCGCCCACGCGCTCGCTGGGGCGCACATCAAGGGTGGTTTGCTGCGTGGTCATGGTGCTGAGGCTACGGAACGATCTTGCGGCGAGAATCCGTCGTCACGAATGACAGACGTTGCTGCGCAACAAGCGTCGATGCGCCTTGCTGAAGCTCTTGTTGTCATTGGCGGCGTGAATGTCGCGGGTGTTGAAGATGCGGCCTCTCGGTTTGTCGATCAGCGACTTGCATCGAAAATCCCGCCCAAGGGCTTGGTCGTTCGTGAACAGCAACCGGGCACGCCCGAGCTGCGCCACGGCAAGCACATGCGGATCGTTCGACGAGTGCAAGGCTTCGTTTTCGATCTCGCGAGTCCGTTCTTCCACGTCGTTCCTGTTCAACGTCGTCATCCGGCCAAAAAGCGTCGCCGTTCTTGCCCATTTTCTGAACCCCGGCGATCCTCGTTCGAGCTCCTCCAACAGCTTGCCGCCTACGACCAGCCGTCCCCGCCCGTCATTCAACCAGCCAAAGAACCCGCTGCCGGCTGCGGAAGTTCCTTCAAACACCTCGCCGGCCACATTGGCATCCACAATCGCGCACATGCTTGCGGCACCTACTTGCCCGGCCCTTGCTTCCAGAGGGATCGCTTCACTTCGTCCATGAAGAACTGCCCGTAGCTCGGCGGTGCGTCCAAGACGTTGCCCTCGTGATCGATGCGTAGCGAGTGTATGCGCACGTCGAGGTTCCCGCGCTCGAAATAGAGAATGGACACGTCCTCGGGCTTCAGCGCCCCGGCCCCGTCGCGCACGTCCATTCGCACACGATCGAGCAGGTGGTCGCTGTGCGTCTCGACGATCAATTGCCGATCCCAACCCGCGATTCGGCTGAACAGACTGCCGAGGGCCGCCTGCGCGCTTGGGTGCAAGTGTATTTCGGGTTGCTGCAGCAGGAACACTTTCGCTGCACTCTTGCGCAACACTTCCGTCACGACTGGGAGGACTTGGCTAACGCCGTAGCCGACATCCATCAGGTTGCGCCGCGGCCCCTTTGCCCGCTGACGAAACCGTCTGATCTGTAACTGAAATGGCCCATTTTGTTTTCCCAGCGGTTTAACGGTGATCTCATCGAATAGCCCAGCATCTTTGCCAAAGCGCTGGAGACCCTCTACCAAGTCGGCCCAGTGTTCCTTGCTCCCAAAGTACTGGTTGGCGAGGAACATCGGAACGTCATCCCCGTCGTAACCAGGATCGTAAGTGCGTTTTGGTTTCGAGTGAACCGGTGCACCGGCGTAAAGGGGGCTAGCATCCGGCCAAAGATCGGCCGAACTAACCAACTCTCCAATAGCCTGTTGATCTTGCTCGGTCATCCGTGCCTTGTTGAACTCAAACGTCCACAGTGGCGGCAGTTGCTTGCCCACGATACTAAGCCCTGCCGGCGAGGCCACCACACCGTTGCCCCAAGGCGTGCACCACCGCACCTTGGACTCGTCATATCGGTGTTCCATCCACAAGTTGCCACCGTGGTTGGCGATCCGAAGCCTAGCGGGCCGAGGTGCGGCATCTTGCTTGGAGAACTCCACCGTCCAGTTGTCGGCTTGGTGCTCATTCAGCCACGAGCGCAATGCGATCTGGAACCCCGCGGCAAAGCACATGGCCCGGTCGCCTTTTCCCCCGCGAAAGTGCGCGATATCGTCGAAGCTACCCAGATCGTAGGGTTCCTCATTAAAGTTGGGCACTCGGTTTCGATACGCCACGTCCCAAAGCGCCCGGATCATGGCGAGGAAGGAGGTCTTGCCCGTGCTGTTGTCGCCGACGAGCAGCGTCAGCGGCGCCAGCCGCGCTTCTTGGCGCTCGCGGAAGCAGCGGTAGTTTTCCAGCCAGATGCGCTTCATGAGTTCGAGACTCGGTTGGTTGTGCCACCTTACACCAAGCACACCCTTTACGATAGCAAGCGGATGGTGGTGTCCAGTTCCACTAGCTTGGCGTCATCGGGTTCTTCGAGGAAAGGGCGGGCGTCGGTTGCGGCGCCTTGCCAGTCGAGGGTCCGGATGTGCTGGCGCAGGGTGGGACGCCAGCTTTCCTCGGTCAACGGTTCGCCGCGCCAGCCGCTTTGGGCCAAGGCGGCGTTGAGCATCGGCAGGTTGGGGGCCGGCCAATCGGGGTCGCTCAGGTACCAGATCAAGTCGTACAGGTCGCGGCCCTTGGTGTAGCCGCGCTGCAGCACCGCGTGGAGTTTGCCGGCCAGCAGGGAAGCGCGGTCGTGGTGGAAGAGGCGCAGGGTCACATGGCGGCGCACCAGACGCACTTCCGTGCCGGCGTTCGGCGGCGGCTTGGTGTCCACTTCGACTTTGATCGCCAGCACTTGCTCGGCAAGGGGCGAGAGATCGAGTTCGTGCAGGAGACCGGGGAAGCGCACCCAGCCGCTGTGGACGGCGCGGTGTTCGCGTACGCCCAACTCCACGCGGTAATCCTCCCTCGCCAACGTGGCGCGAACGGCCTGCAGGTAGCGGGGCAGGCTGTAGCGTTGCCGGTCGCCCTCCAAGGCGAAATCCAAGTCCTCGGAGTAGCGCGGGAGGCGGAACAGGAACCGCAAGCAGGTGCCGCCTTGGAAGGCGAGCGCGTTCATGGCGCCGGCGCTCTGCATGGCGGCGAGGATGCGGCTTTGCAGATACTCTCGCGCCAAGTTGCGAGCGGGCAGCGGCGGCGACGCGCCAAGCAGCGCTTTGAGGTGTTCCTTCACAGCGTTCGATAGCCGGGCGTTTCGCGCTTGAGGCGGCACAGCCGCTCGGCCGCTCGTTTGAGCTTCGGCGAGGCGCTGCGGGCGGCGAACTCGGTCAGCGTTCGCGGGCAGAGCGCGTCGTAGTCCAAGCGCAGTTCGGCGAGATAGGCGCACTGATCGCCGCCCGGGTGAAGGTGGACGAGATCGAGCAGCGCCTTCTCCGGCGTTGCCACGAACGCCTGTTGATCGTCGTCCACGGGCAACGCGCGGTAGCCGAAGCGCAGCTGGGGCTTCACATGGCGAAAGGAGAAGCGGCCGAGCGGCAACTCGCGGATATGCGGTTTGCCCGGGCCGACGCTGGTGGTCTCGGGAACGTATTCGGGAATCGTCTGCGCCCATGCGAGGGCGGAGAGGCCGCTCACGTAGCTGCCCGGCACCAGCCGATTCGCCACTACGAACGGGTGCGGATGGCCCCGCTGCCACGGCGGCGCCAAGGTGTAGAGGCCGCGGCGAAGCTGGTGAATCCGCCCGCTGGCAGTCCAGCGTGCGAGCTGCCGGCGTACGCCATCGGGATCGCTTTGGCCGGCAAGCAAGAGCCCGGTCTCGAACACGGGCTCATCCCCGACGGCGGAGACGAGATCTACGAATTTCATAGCTCGAAAATAGCGTAAGTGTCCTGTTGACGCAATGAAAATACGGAGGCGGGACACAGCGGCCATGATGGTAAGATGTGTGCGCTTCGGGGGGTGGCCATCTACACGAGACCGGTTGCGCGGCGGCGTTTGGCCCCGCGGCACTGTTTGCCAGCAACGACACCATATGCGCAAACCGCTCACAATCGTCCACACGTCGGATGTCCACTTGGACAGCCGCGGCTTGGCGGCGGACGCCGATGGCTTCCGCAATCGCGCCGAGCGGGCCTTCGCCACCGTGGTGGACACCGCGTTGGAGGAACGGGCGGATTTGCTGCTCATCGCCGGCGACCTGTTCGACAACAACCGCGTGGACGACGCCACCATCGACTTCGTGTACCGGCAGCTCGCACGCTTGGAGGCGCGTCAACAGGCGGTGGTGCTGCCCGGCAATCACGATGTTCACGACGAGCGCTCGGTGTGGAACCGCTTCCGCTTTCAGGACGCCGGCGACAACGTCCACGGGCTGATGGAGCATGGCGGCGACTGCCTGACCTTCCCGGCGCTGGCCACGCGGGTGTGGGGCCGCGCCATGCGCGAACACGCGCCGGAGAACTACCCGCTCGACGGCACGCCGACGCGCCACGACGACTTTTGGAACATCGGGATGGCGCACGGGCAGGTGGTGGAGCGGCGCGTTCTGCAAGGCTCGTCGCCCATCACTTCGGACGAGATTCACGCCAGCGGCTTCCACTATCTGGCGTTGGGGCACATTCACGTCTGGGAGGATCACAGCGTGGGCGACACCGCCGCCTACTACTGCGGCTCGCCGGTGGCGCACTACGCTGGCGCGAGCGGCGGCAAGGTGGCGTTGGTGAGGCTTTGCCCGGAGGATGGCGTGCGCGTGGAAAGTCGCGTGGTGAGTGTGTGGGAAACGAGTGAACGGCAACGTGAAGAGCAACAAAGCAACGGTTTTCCGTGGTGATGGGACAAAGAGCTTGACCGGGACGAGGGGAGGGGCGCAATGGACTTTCGTGGCGAGGTGAGAGGCTGGTTGGAGGCGAACTGCCCGGACAGCCTGCGGCGCGGTCTCGGCGGCTACACCGCCGGCGGGCGCAAGGCAAAGTACGGCAATCCGGACACCAAGCTGTGGCTGGACCGGATGGCCGAGCGCGGCTGGACCGCGCCGACGTGGCCGAAGCAATACGGCGGCGGCGGCCTCGACGCCGCCGAAAACATCGTGCTGGACGAGGAGATGCGGCGCATCAACGCCCCGGCGGCGCTGGTCGGCCACGGCTTGACGATGATCGGCCCCGCCATCCTGGAGTTCGGCACGGACGCGCAATGCCGCGAACACCTGCCGTCCATCGCGCGCGGGGACATCCGCTGGTGCCAAGGCTACAGCGAACCGGGCGCGGGCTCGGACCTCGCCAGCCTGCAAATGCGCGCCGTACCCGACGGCGACGACTACATCGTGAACGGCGCGAAGATCTGGACTTCCGGCGCGGATGGCGCGGATTGGATCTTCTGTCTGGTGCGCACGGACCCCGACGCGCCCAAACACGAGGGCATCTCCTTTCTGGTGCTGGACATGGACACGCCGGGCGTCACCGTAACGCCCATCGACCTCATCAGCGGCAGTTCCGAGTTCTGCCAAACCTTCTTCGACGACGTGCGCGTGCCCAAGCGCCACCTCATCGGCCGCCCCGGCGAAGGCTGGACCGTGGGCAAACGCCTGCTGCAGTACGAGCGCAGCTCCATCGGCGGGCGCGGCGGCACCCGGCAAAGGGCGAAGACCATCGCCGAATGGGCCAAGGAGTACGTCGGCGAAAGCGCCGGCCGCATCCAAGACAGCGCCATCCGCGGCCGCGTGGTGGCGCAGAGCATGGCCGACGCCGCCTACCAGCTCACCATCCGCCGTTCCTTCGAGGAAGCCGCGAACTCGCCGGCGCCCAGCTTCCTCAGCTCGCTGTTCAAGCTCTACGGCACCGAGCAGAACATGCGCCGCAACGATCTGCTGATGGAGATTCTCGGCACCCAGGGCCTCGGCTGGAGCGGCGACGGCTTCGCCGGCGCCGAGCGCGGCGCCACCCGCGGCTGGTTGCGCTCCAAGGCGAACTCCATCGAAGGCGGCACCTCGGAAATCCAACGCAACATCATCGCCAAACGGGTGTTGGGCTTGCCGGATTAGAACCGGCGCAAAAGGTTGCCGATGGCAGCTTTGGAGAACGACCCATCCCGGCCGCGCGGCCGGCGCCTCGGCATCGTGCAGATCGGCGTGGTCGTGGCGCTGGTGCTGCTGGCGTTGATTTACGCGCGCGCCCCGCGCCAGGGATCCGGCGATGCGTTGCCGAGTTTGGCCGAGCGCGGCAGCGAGACGATGCCGCTGGTGCGCGTCATCCGTCCGGTCCTGGCGTCCACCGCCTTGCGGATCGAGGCCACCGGCTCCGTGGCCGTGCGCAACCACGTCGCGTTGGCGTCCGAGGTGGGCGGGCGCGTGGTCGAGGTGTCGCCGTCGCTGCGCGCCGGCGGCGCGTTCCAAGCCGGCGAGCGACTGCTGGTGATCGACCGGCGCGACTTCCGGCTCGCCTACGAACAAGCCGAAGCGGACGTGGCCACGGCGGCGGCGACGTTGATGCTGCAAGAAGCGGAAGGCGAAGCCGCGCGGGCCAACTACGCGTTGTTGCATCCAGACGAGGCAGCGCCGCCGCTGGTGGCCAAGACGCCGCAGATCGCGCAAGCCAAGGCGCGTCTGGCGGCGGCGCAGGCGCGCTTGAAGGTGGCGGCGCTGGAATTGCAACGCACGGCGTTCTCGCTGCCGTTCGCCGGGCGCGTCACCGAAACCAGCGCGGAGGTCGGCCAAGTGTTGAACCGCGGCCAGACGTTCGGGCAGGCGTTCGCGCTCGATGCGCTGGAGGTGGTCGCGCCGCTTTCGGCGGACGACGTGGCGCGCTTGCAGCCGGTGGCGGGACGCCAAGCCACCGTGCGCGGCGGCGGGCGGGCGTTGCGGGCGCAAGTGGAGCGCATGTCGGCGGAACTCGACGCGCGCTCGCGCTTCGCCACGCTGTATCTCACCTTCGTCGATCCAGCCGCGGGGCTGCCGCCGGGCACCTTCGTGGACTTGGCCATTGAGGGGCCAGAAATCGCGAACACCTACTTGCTGCCGGAGGCCGCCGAGCAGGTGGGCGGCAGCGTTTGGCTGGTGGAGAACGACCAGCTGCAGTCCTTCACGCCCACAGCGCTCGGACGCACCGCCGAAGGTTGGCTGGTCGCCGCCTTCGACGCCAAGGACGGCGTGGTCGCCGGCGCCGTGCCGGGCGCGCGGGCGGGGCTGCAAGTGCAAACGCAAGCCGCCGCCGGGGAGTCCTGAAGCCGTGGCCGAGGCGACGGCGCCAGCGGCGCGTCCCGGTGCGCGCCAAGGCTTGGTGCCGTATTTCGCGCGCAATCCGGTCGCCGCCAATCTGCTCATGGCGCTGATGCTGGCCGGCGGCCTCTCGGCCGGTTTGCAGCTCACGGCGCAGGTGTTCCCCACCATCGATCCGGGCGTGGTCACGGTGCGCGTGCCGTATCCGGGTGCCACGCCGACCGAGGTGGAGGAGGGCATCACGCGGCGCGTGGAGGAAGCCGTGTTCGGCATCGATGGCGTGGACCGCGTGTTGTCCACGGCAACTGAGAACCTGGGCACGGTCACCATCGAGCTCAAGGATTTCGTGGACGACGCGCAGGTGCGCGACGACGTGGAAGCGGCCGTGGAACGCTTGGTGGACTTCCCGCCGCAAGACGCCGAACAAGCCGAGGTCGAGCGCGGCAGCCGGCTGAGCGACGTGCTGACGCTGGTGGTGTCCTCGGAACTGCCCGAAGCAGAGTTGGTGCGCGGCGCCGAAGCGCTGGAGGAGGCGCTGCTGCGGGTGCCGTCCGTGTCGCTGGTCGCGCTGCGCGGCGCCCGCGACTACGAAATCGCCATCGAAGTGCGCGAAGAGGCGCTGCGCCGCTACGACCTCACCATCGGCCAGGTGGCGGACGCCGTGCGCCGGTCGTCCCTGAACCTCTCGTCCGGCGAACTGCGCACCGAGGCCGGCGACCTGCTGCTGCGCACCAACACCAAGCGCCTGCGCGGCGACGAGTTCGGCGACATCGTGCTGCGCGCCCGGCCCGACGGCGCCACGCTGCGCCTGCGCGACGTGGCCAGCGTGCGCGACGGCTTCGCGGACGTGGATCTGATCAACCAGTACAACGGCCGGCAGAGCGTCTTCGTCACCGTGCGCAAATCCGAGACCGAGGACGCCTTGGACATCGCCGCGGACATCCAGCGGATGCTGGCGGAGTACCAACCGCCGCGCGGCATCGACGTGGCGATCTGGGACGACCAGACCGAGGTGCTGCGAGACCGCCTGAATCTGCTCCTGCGCAACGGCGTGCTGGGCTTCGCCCTGGTGTTCCTGTTCCTCGTGGTGATGCTGGATCTGCGGCTCGCCACTTGGGTGGCGATGGGGGTGCCGATTTCCTTTCTCGGCGCGTTCCTGTTCTTCGATTTCTTCGACGTGAACGTCAACATGGTGTCGCTGTTCGCGCTCATCATCGTGCTCGGCATCGTGGTGGACGACGCGGTGGTGGTCGGCGAGAACATCGTCGCCGAGCAGGAGGCCGGCGGCAGCGGGCCGGTTGCCGCCATCACCGGCGCTTTGGGCGTGCGCGCGCCGGTCACCATCGGCGTACTCACCACGATGGCGGCGTTCGCGCCGCTGTTGTTCGTCACCGGCACGTTGGGGCAGATATTGGCGGTGGTGCCCGTCGTGGTGATCGCGGTGTTGGCGATGTCGCTGGTGGAGGTGTTCTGCATTCTGCCGGCGCACCTCGCGCACGGCCGGCCGTGGAGCCGCTGGCCGCTGGACGTCTTCCAAGCCCGCGTCAGCCAAGCGGTGCGCCGGTTCCGCGACGAGAAGCTGGTGCCGGTGGTGGCGCTGGCGGTGCGGCGGCGCTATCTCACGCTGCTCGGCGGCGTGGCGTTGCTCACCGTCGCGGGCGTGCTGCTGGCCACCGGGCAAGTGCGTTTCTTCTTCTTCCCGTCGCTGGAGTCGAATCAGCTACGCGCCGATTTGGAGTTCCCGGTGGGCACGCCGTTCGACGTCACCCGCGCCGCCGCGGAGCAACTGGTGGCGGCGGCCCATCGGACGAACGAACAGGTGGGCGGCACGTCGTTTCGCTCCGTCGCCGTCACCATCGGCGGCGCCACGGCCAGCGGCCCCGGGCCGGGTGGCGGCACCCGGCTGCGCGTGGCGAGCAACATCGCCTCGGTGCAGGTCGTGCTCAACGGCGAGCCCCAGCGCACGCTCGCCGCCGGCGAGCTGGAACGCATCTGGCGCGGCAACGCCGGCGACATCCCGGGCGCCGAGCGCCTCAACTACACCGCCGAGTTCCTAGGGCCGGGCAGCGATTTGGAGTACGAGCTGGCGCATCAGGACGACGCCGTGCTGCGCCAAGCCGTCGCGGACTTGAAGGCGGAGTACCGGGCGCTGCCGTCGCTGCAAGAGATTCAGGACTCGGTGAGCTTGGGCAAACGCCAATACGACATCGAGCTCACGCCGGCCGGCGAAGCGGCCGGATTGACGCCGGCGGATGTGGCCCGCCAGCTGCGCGGCAGCTTCTTCGGCGAGGAGGTGCAGCGCATTCAACGCGGTCGCCGGGAAGTGAAGGTGATGGTGCGCTACCCGGACGAGCAGCGGCGCAGCCCGCGGGATCTGTTCAACGCGCGCATCCGCTTGGCCGACGGCAGCGAGGCGCCGCTGCCGACCGTCGCCACCGTCACCGAATCGCGCAGCTTCGCCTCCATCGACCGCATCGACGGCCTGCGCATCGTCACCGTCTCCGCCCAAGTGGACAGCGAGCTGGCGACCCCAACGGAAATGAACACTCTGGTGCAAACCGAAGTGCTGCCGAAACTGCAGGCGCGTTATCCGCGGTTGCAGATGCGGCAGGCCGGTCTCGGCCGCGAACAATCCGAGGATTTGGGTGCGCTCAGCAGCTTGGGGCTGGTGGCGCTGCTGGTGATTTTCGTGTTGATCGCCTCGCAACTGCGGAGCTACGCGCAGCCGTTCATCATTCTCGCCAGCGTGCCTTGCGGCGCCGCCGGCGCGGTGATCGGCCACTGGCTGCTCGGCCACGACCTCTCCTTCATTTCCATCTTCGGCATGGTGGCGTTGAGCGGCGTCGTGGTGAACGATTCGCTGGTGATGATCGACCGCTACAACAAGCTCCGCACGGAGGAGGGCATGGGCGCGGACGAAGCCATCGTCGCCGCGGCCAGGCACCGCTTCCGCGCCATCTTCCTCACCACGGCAACCACCGCGCTGGGCCTCACGCCGATGCTGTTCGAGACCAGCACCCAGGCGCAGTTCCTCATCCCGATGGCGGTGAGCCTGGCCACCGGCATCGTCTTCGCCAGCGCGGTGATCCTGTTCCTGGTGCCGGCGCTAGTTTCCATGCGTGAGAGTTGGCGCGTTTTGCTGTACGCGGTTCCTTGAACGCGCACCGCTTCTCGAGGCCCCAGTGGTAGCGTGCAAATCGCACAGATCGCCTTGGATATCGCTGACGTCTCGATGGCGCCGTTGGGCTGGCCCTGCCGGGCTCGCGGGTCTGGCGCTGCTCGGTGCCGGCCTCGTGCTGGCCCGGCAGATGGAGTTCGGCGCGGGGCTGAATTACGACTCCGCGGACTACATACACGTCGCGCGCCAAATGCAAGCGGGTGCGCCTTGGCATTGGCGGTCCCATAGGGGCGATGGGCTCTTCGTCCAACAGCCACCACTCTATCCCGCAATGCTCGCGGCTGCGACCGGCGGTGTGCTCGACCCTTTGGATGTCGCGGGGCCATTGAACGCCGCGTTGTTCGGGGGCGTGGTGTTGTCTTGCGGCGCGTTCCTGCGCCGGCGATTGGCGGCGCAGCCGCTCTGGGGTTGGTGCGGTTGCGCCGCCATCGTTCTAAGCCCGCCGCTCGTCCTATGGGCATCCACGGCAATGCCCGAAACACTATTCGTGCTGTTCGCCATGGGGGCGCTAATCCTCGTTGCCGAGAAGGATCCGCCAACGGGACGCTTGGCCCTCGCCACGGCGTTGACGGCGCTGGCCTGCCTTACGCGACACGCCGGAGGCACGTTGGTGGTGGTGGTGTCCGCCATGCTCTTGCTGGCGTCGAATCTCCACTGGGCCAAACGGCTGCGACGAGCGGCAGCGTACGCGACACTGGCGTCCGCGCCCAGCGGCCTTTGGCTGCTGCTGGTGCGCCCGCCCATCGAACACTACCAAACGGACGCGTGGCTCCCCGTGCTCGCTTCCTTGGGCGACTATATGGCTACTTGGGTGTTCTTGGAACTGCCTACTACTACTTGGTTTGGCACGGGCTGGGGCGCGCTGCTGGCGTCTGTCGCTTTGTTCTCGATCGGCGTCGCCGCGCTGCGCAAGAGGTTGATTTGGCGCCCGCTGGTCGTGTTCACCGGGTACGTCGTGGCGAACTTGGTGTTTTTGCTGATCGCGGCGGAGTTGGGCTCCTTCGTCGCGGTGCAAAAGAGGTACTTGGTGCCCTCCTATGTTCCCTGTTTGTTTGTGGCTTGGCTCGTGGTGGGGAACTGCTTGGGGGCAAAAGCGCCAGCCACAACGGGCCGGCCAATGCCCAAGCGTCCGCGTCTAGCGGTGTTGTTGACGCTTATGGTTGCGCCGTGGCTGGCCTACCAAGCAGTGATGCACAAGTCCGCCATCGTCGAGCGCAATCTGCGCGGTTTCGATTATGACCGGCCGCGGTGGCGCGACTCCGAAGCCCTGCGCTATCTGCGGCAACACCTCGCACACGACGCACGCAATAGCCGTGTCTACGTTGAGTCGGGACACACTCCGGCGGTCTACTTCCACACGGGCATTGCGCCTTTCATCTATTACTGCGCAGCGAATCCACGCGATGGCGACTATCTGCTTTGGCTGCAAGCGACTCCGGACCCGTGCGCCGGCCAAGACATCACTTACTCGTCACACGCCATGCCCGGCTTGGACCCGGTGGCGAACTTCGCCGATGGCGTTCTCCTGCGGTTCAACGCGGCATCCACCGGCACGCTGGCTGATGGTTTGGGCGCATTTGGTGCCGAACGGCCGGCCGGTGAGTAGCGCACCCTGAGGCCCCTGCTTCTCAACACCGATCGCCGCCAGCTAGTGTTCGTCCACCAGCGTCGCCAAGCCTTCCTCCACGCGCCGGGCCTTTTCTTCGTCCCACCACCAGGCGTCCACGAACGGCACGCGGTTCAAGTCGTCGCGGCGCACTTCGCCGAACTTGTCCCAATGCACTAGGCGGAAGCCCGGTTGCGAGCCCAAGGGAATGAAGTAGAAGCTCCAAAGCAATACGCGATCCAAGGCGCGCGTGGCGGCGTACAGATCTTCGGCCGTTTTGGCGGCGACGGCGGCTTCGATGAGGCTGTCCACCACCGGATTGCGAATGCGCGCCCAGTTCTGGCTGTAGTCCTGGTCGGCGGCGGCGCTGCCGAACCAATTGCGCAGCTGCAAGCCGGGCAGGTGGCTAGGGCCGAGACGCACGGAGTTGCCGTCGAACTTGCCCACGCGGCTGCGGTACAGCCATTGCGAAACCTCCGGCGAACGCCCCACGGTGCGAATGCCCACCCGTTTCAAGTTGTCCACCAAGGAGAGGTTCTGGCGAATGGAATAGTACGAGACGCCGATGAAACTCAGCGTGAACGGCTCGCCGGTTGCCACGTTGCGCATGGTTCCGTCCTGGATTTCCCAGCCGGCTTCTTTGAACAGTTCCAGCGCGCGTTTGATGTTGGGGCGCTGCACGCCGTAGCCAGTGGTGGGCGGATGCGCGAACTCCTCGGTGAAAACCCGCGGCGGCACTTGCCCGCGCCACGGTTCCAGCAACGCCAGCTCTTTTTCGTTCGGCAGCCCGCGCTGCGACATGGGCGAATTCTGAAAGAAACTATTGCCTGGCAGGTAGAAGTTGTAGAACAACACGCGGTTCGTCCACTTGAAGTCGTACAGCAGCCACAGCGCCTCGCGCACACGGATGTCCGCGAGAGCGGGCCGTTCGGTGTTCCAGAAAATCGGCCACCACAAACCTTCCACGCGGGCAAGCGGGCGCAGGTCGCGCTTGAACAAACCGGCGCGGACGGCGGGGAAGTCGTACTGCGTGGCCCAGTTCTTGGAAACGCCCTCCTCGCGCACATCGTAGATGTTGCCTTTCAGCGCTTCGACCATCACGCCTTCGTCCTTGTAATAATCGAACTTCACTTTGGCGAAGTTGTAGCGGCCTTTGTTCACCGGAATGTCCCTGCCCCAGTAATCCTCCACCAGTTCGTATTCGATGATGCGGCCGGTTTCCACCCGCGTCAGCCGGTACGGGCCGCTGCCGAGCGCCGGCTCGGAGGTGGTTTTGGTGATGTCGCGCTCCTGCCAATAGTGTTTCGGCATGATGCTGTAGCCGCTGATGGCGAACGGCAGATTGGGATTCACCTCCACATCGCGTTTGCGCACGAAACACACTTCGCGTTCGCCGAAGGCGAATACGCGATCCAAATCCGCAAGCGCCGTTTTCAGCGCGACGGAACCGTGCTCGCGGAACATCTCGAAGGAGAACAGCACGTCCTCCACGGTGACCGGCTCGCCGTCGTGCCAACGTGCGCCGGCGCGCAGCTTGAAAGCCAACCACGCCAGCTCCGGCCCTTTCGCCACGCCCTCTGCCAAGCGCCCGTAGTGGCTCACCGGCTCGTCCGCCGCGGGCTCCAGCAGTTTGTCGTACACCAGGCCGCCGCCGAGGTCGTAGCCGCCGGCGTTCTGGCCCTTCTCCAGAATCACGTTGAAGTTGTCGAAGCTGCCCAGCGCCGACAGCCGCATGGCGCCGGCTTTCGGGGCGTTCGGATTGGTCCATTCGAAGTGCGTGAAATCCGGCCCGTATTTGAGGGGCAGCAGGTAGGAAATGCCGTGGGCGTACTCGAAGTTGGTGCAAGGCGCGTCCCACGGCGATGGCGCGTCCGCCTCGGCGGCGCCGGCGGCACTGGCCACGCCCAACGCCGCCACGGTTATCGCGCTCATCGCGTTTCGTCGCATTCGCATCCGCTTTGACTTCCTAGATCCCCAGCCCTGCGTCCAAGTTTGCCACAGGCGCCGCGGGCAACGGCTACAATGCAAGCGTTAATCGCAGCGAATCGGAGCGTCGCCGGCATGTCCAACGCCCGCGCCGTCAAAATCACGCCCACAGGCAGCCACTTCGCCATGCTCGTCGCCGCCGACGGGCGCTTCCTCGGCATGTCCGCGGACGGCGAGCCCACGCTGGGCGACGAAACCGACGACCGGGTGATGTGGCGGAAAACGGACGAGGGCTATCGCCACGCGACCAGCAACCGCTTGGCGAAGATCGATGGCGACGGCGCGCTCACCTTCGACGGCGCGAACGCGCAAGCCGTGCTTCCCGACGCAAGCGCGGGCGCGTTCGCCGCGACGCGCGGCCCGGAACGCCTGCCTTCCGAATACCTGCGTTTCCTGCGCGACCACGGCTGGGTGTGCCTGACGCGCATCCTCGCGCCGGAAGTGCTGACCGGCCTGCAGCAGGTGGCCTGCACGGACGCCTACGCGGAACGCGAACCGGATCGCTCGCAACCGCAATTCAACCAGCACGTCGCGCTGCCGCGCACCGCCGCCGAACCGGTCTCGCTGTGGCTGGTGCGGAAATACATGCGCACCGACGACATTCGTTTCGGCCACACGCCGGCGCTCATCGTGCTCCACCAAGACGACGGCAAGCGCAACGTGCAGGGTTGGCACTCGGACTACCCGTACCACTGGGGCATCCGCGCGCCGGCCAAGGTGCCACAGTTCACGGGCCCGGAGCTGGTGCTTGGCGTGCAGCGTAACGTGTGCGTCTCCGATTTCACCAAGGCGCGTGGCGCAACGCTGTTCAAGCTGGGTTCGCACGTCGACAACCACGCGCCGCCGGAAGTGTGGGGCGACGCCACGGCCCATGCCCAGCCGGGCTACCGCGCCGCTCACGGCCTGCCGTACGATGGCGGCGCCGCGGACGTGATCGAAGCGCCGGCCGGCAGCATCATTCTCTACGACGCCCGCACTTGGCACCGCGCCGGCGTCAACCGCACCCCGCACAAGCGCGCCGCCATGCTGCAAGCGATGCTGCCGGCGTTCGTGATGCCGAAGAACGACACCAGCCGCTCCTACCGAGCCTTTCTGGATTGCGCGGCGCACCAAGCGCTGAACCAGCGCGAACGCGACGAGCTGCGGCGGCTAATGGTGCATCGCTTCCCCGGCCCGGGCGGCAGCTACGCCATCGGGCCGGACCGCGAACTCACGGAGCGACTGCGGGGTTGACGGGCTACTGCGCCAGCATCTCGGCGATCTTGGCGCGGCCGGACATCACCGCTTCCTCCTCCACCGCGAGCTGCAACATGCCGGCGAGGTACTCAGTGGTGGGCCAGTCCAACTCGGTCATCTGCATGGCCGATTGGCCATCGAAGGTGACCGCGTTCGCGTCCGCGCCACCTTCCAAAAGCACCCGGGCGACATCCGCGTGACCCAAGAACGCCGCCGCATGCAAGGGGGTGGCACCGTTCGACTCGTTGGCGGCGTTGACATCCGCGCCGGCGCCGAGCAGCGCTGCGGCCAGCTCGGGATCGCTGTTGAGGGAAGCGACCAGCAACGCCGCCGCGCCATCGGGGCTCACCGCGTTCGCATCGGCGCCGGCCGTTAGGGCCGCACGCAAAGCCGCGGCGTCGCCGGCTTGGAGCGCCGCCCAGATGTCGCCGCCTCCCACGCCGCCTTCGCCGCCACCCAGCATGGCGGCGATTTCGGCGCGGCCGGCCTCAACCTCCTCTTGCACGAGACCCAAGTCGAGCATGCTGGAAACATACTCCGTCATCCCCCAATCCAGCGCGAGAACGTCCCACACCGAGTTGCCTTCGTAGTTCAAGGCGTCCGCGTCCACGCCAAGCTCCAGCAGCAGCGCCGCGCCGGGAGAGTTGCCGACGAAGGCCGCGCCGTGCAGGGCGTTGCCGCCGTCGCGCATCACGGCGTTGACGTCGGCGCCGTTGGCAGTTAGCCATTCGGCCGCCTCCTGCGCACCGACAATCATGGTGATCAAGAGCGGCGTCACGCCCGCTTCCATTTGCAGGCTGTCCAAATCCGTCCCGGCGGCCTTGTGCGCTTCCAGCGCGGCCAAATCGCCTTCGGCGGCGGCGGTCCAGATGTCCTTGGCCGGCGGTGCCGGGGGTTCGGCCGGTGCCACCGGCTCGGCGGGCACCACGGCCTCGGCGGGCGTAGCCTCCTGCTGCGGCGAAACGCAGGCGGTCAGCGCCCCAATGAGCAGGACGCCGCCGAGCGCGGCAAGCGGACGGGGCAGGTGGGGCAGTCGGGAGATGATGTTCATGCGGTGTGCCTCTTCGAACAGTTTCCGCCATGATGCCCCACGCGAAGGGAAATTGGAACCAGACCCGCGGCACCGAACGAATCGCTGCCACTTGCCGCCGCGTTGCCCTATCGCGCACACTTCCCACCTTCAGTTTGCGAATGGCTGCTTTGGAGGTGGCGATGGCTTGGGTGGCGGTGTTGATGGGTTCGGAATCGGATTGGCCGACGATGCAAGCGTGCGTGGAGGTGTTGGACGTGCTGGGCGTGCGGCGGGAAGTGCGCGTCACCTCGGCGCATCGCACGCCGGCCGCTACCGCGGAGTATGTGAACGACGCCGCGGCGCGGGATTGCGCCGTGTTCGTCTGCGCCGCCGGGCTTGCCGCGCACCTCGCCGGCGCTGTCGCGGCGCACACCACGCGCCCGGTCATCGGCGTGCCCATGGATGGCGGCCCGTTGAACGGCGGCGACGCGTTGCTCTCCACCGTGATGATGCCCGGCGGCGTGCCCGTGGCCACGGTGGCGATCGGCAAGGCCGGGGCGAAGAACGCCGGCTATCTGGCGGCGCAGATGCTCGCCATCGCCGATGGCGACTTGGCGGCGCGCATCGAAGCGGATCGCGCCGCGAACGCCGCCAAGGTGGCGGCGCAGAACGAGTCCGTGCAGGCGGCGCTGAGCGGTTGACATTGACCTCCACTGCGTCGGCGGACGGTGCCGAGGCGGAACATCATGCCGAACTTGCGAAAGCCGTTGCGGTGCTGCGCGATGGCGGCGTGGTCGCGCACGCCAGCGAGGGCGTGTGGGGGTTGGCTTGCGACCCTTTCGACGAAGCCGCGGTGGAACGGGTGGTGGACATCAAAGGCCGCGCCGCGACCAAGGGCCTGATCGTTGTGGCCGGCGCCAGCGCGGACTTCGCCGCCGAACTGGACGCCTTGGATGATGCGCTGGCCGCACACATTCGCGCTAGTTGGCCGGGCGCGGTGACCTGGATCGTGGCCAACCAACGCTTTTCGCCTTGGATCACCGGCGGGCGCGACACGGTGGCCATTCGCGTACCGGGCCATGCCCAAGCCAGGGCGCTCGCCACCGCGTTCGGCGGCCCGCTGGTCTCCACCTCGGCGAATCGCGCCGGCGCGGCCCCGGCCGGCACCGCAGCCGAAGTGCAGCGTGTTCTAGGTGGGGAAATCGACTATCTGTTGCCGGGGGAGACCGCGGGCCGCAAAGGGCCCAGCCGCATTCTCGATGCGACCACTGGCGCAACGCTGCGATGACGGCGCGTTACGCCGTGATCGGCAATCCGGTCGAGCACAGCCTGTCGCCGCACATTCACGCCGCTTTCGCCCGGGCGGAAGGGCAGGACATTCGCTACGACAAGCTGCGCGCCCCGGCGGACGGATTCGCTCCCGCGGCACAGAACTTCTTCGATGGCGGCGGCAGCGGGCTGAACGTCACTCTGCCTTTCAAGGAATACGCTTGGCGCTGGGTGGATTGCCATGATGCGGCGGCCGCGACGAGCGGCGCGGTGAACACCATCGTGGTGGAAGGCAACGCCATGCGCGGCTGCAACACCGACGGCGCCGGTTTGGTGCGCGACTTGAGCGCCAATCTGGGTTGGGAATTGGCCGGTGCCCGCACGTTGATCGTCGGCGCGGGAGGGGCTAGCCGCGGCGTCATCGCGCCGCTGCTTGCCACCGGCGTACGGCAACTCACGGTGGCCAACCGGACCAAGGCGAAGGCGGGGTTGCTAGCCCAGCGGTTTGGCATCGCGGCTGTCGGGTTGGACGAAGTTGGCGCTGGCTGGGATTTGGTTGTCAACGCAACTTCCGCCGGCTTGCACGGTGCCGGCGGAGTGTTGCCGCCGGCGGCGGTGGTCGGTGCCCACTGCTACGACCTGCTCTACGCCACCGACGGGCAGACGCCGTTTTGCCGCTGGGCCAGCGACCACGGGGCGCGGAAGACGCGCGACGGCCTTGGCATGCTCGTCGAACAGGCCGCTGAGGCGTTCCTGCTTTGGCGCGGCGTGCGTCCGCATACGCACGAGGTTCTCGCTGCTCTGCGGGCGCGTCCGAATCCATGACCTTGCACGACGCGCCGTTTCGCCCCGGGTGGACGCTCACCGTGCAGGCCGCCGCTGCCTTCGCCATCGTGCTGGCGCTGGCCGGGTGGCAGTTCTCCCGCGCCTTGGAGAAGACGGCGTTGCGCGACGCCCGCGTGGAACGGTTGCGCGCCGAGCCTACGCCGGCCAGCGCACTTTCCGGCAATGCGCTGCCGGACTTCACCCGGGTCTCGTTCACCGGTGTGTACGACGCCGAACGACACTTTCTTGTCGCCCACCGCAGCGGTCGAGGGTTCAACGTGTTCACGCCCTTGACCTCTCAAGCAGGCGTCTTCCTTGTGAATCGCGGATGGCATCCAGCCGATGCGGCCCCCGAATCCGCGGTGCCAACGCCCACCACGCCGGTAACGGTGGTCGTGGTCGCGTGGCCCGCTCAGCGCCCGTCGCGGCTGGTCGCCGAGGCGCCGTGGCCCGATAACTGGCCGAAGCGAATACGCGGCCTGCATCTCGAACGCATGGCCGCCGCGGTCGATGCACGGCCGCGCGAGTTTCGCTTGGAACGCGGCGGTGAAGGCGTGTTCCGCGCCGCGTCCTTGGCGTGGGACGATGCGCCCGGGATGCACTGGGGTTATGCGGCGCAGTGGCTGCTGATCGGCGCCGCGTTGGCGGCCGGCTACGTCTTCGTGGGCAAGCGGCGCGGCCAAAAGCTGGCGCTAGACAGTGCCTGAATGAACCAAATGCCCCGCCTCAACTTCGCGCTTGCCGCCGGCGCCGTCGCGCTCGCCGGCGTGGTGGTGGTTCTTGGCGCCTACACCCGTCTCGTGGATGCTGGGCTCGGCTGCCCCGACTGGCCGGGTTGCTACGGCGGCATCGGCGTGCCGGATAGCGCCGCCGAGGTCGCCCGCGCAGCCGCGGCTTACCCGGACGCGCCGCTGGACACGGAGAAAGCGTGGACGGAGATGGTGCATCGCTACGCCGCCACCGCGCTCGGGTTCGTCATCCTGGTGCTGCTGGCGGTGGCGATTTGCACACGCGCGCCCTGGCGGTTGCCGGCGGGGTTGGCGGTGTTGGTGATCGCCCAAGGCGTCTTCGGCGCGTGGACGGTGACGCTCAAGCTCTGGCCGCAGGTAGTGACCGCGCACTTGCTGGGCGGCTTTGCTACACTGGGGCTGTTGTGGCTGTTGGCGTTGCGCTTGCGGGCGGACGATGTTCGCGTGGCGCGGCGGCATCGATCCTTGGCGATGGCCGCGTTGCTGGTGCTGGTGGGGCAGGTTGCCTTGGGTGGATGGTTGACATCGAATTACGCCGGGCTCGCGTGCGCGGACTCCTTTCCCACCTGCCACGGGGAATGGTGGCCGCGGATGGACTTCTCCTCCGGCTTCAACATTGCCCAAGACGTGGGGCCGAACTATCTCGGCGGATTGCTGGCGAGCGACGCCCGCGTGGCCATCCACATCACGCACCGGCTGGGCGCCGTGGCGGTTGTGCTGGTGGGCGGGGCGCTGGCTTGGCGGCTCGGCCGGCGGCCGTTGGCGTGGTGGTTGGCAGGCTTGCTGGCCGCGCAGTTCGGCTTGGGAGTCGCAAGCGTGATGTTCGCCCTGCCATTGCCGCTGGCCGTGTTGCACAACGCCGGCGCCGCGGCGTTGCTGCTCGCCCTCGTCACGGTGAACTTCGCCGCTTGGCGACCTGTGGAATCGTGAACCAGCGGGAAGCGCGGTGAAGCGATGAAGATGAAGGTGGTTTTAGTCTGCGTCTTGACCGTGGTTGGCTTGGTGGCGGCGGGCATCTTGGTGGCGCGTTTCGCCAGCGAGCCGGCCTACACCGCCGAGGAGCTGCGCGCCTTCGGCTTCGAAGCCTATCCGGCACCCCGCGACATTCCGCCGTTCGAGTTGGAGGACGCCGCCGGCGGCCGGTTCGACGCTTCTCGTCTGCGTGGGAAGTGGTCGCTGTTGTTCTTCGGCTATGCCAACTGCCCGGACATTTGCCCGCTCACCATGTCCACGCTGGCGTTGGCGGAAAAGCGGCTTGCCGCGGAGAATGGGCCGGCGTTTCAGGGTGTGCTGGTGAGCGTGGACCCGGAACGCGACACCCCGAAAGCGCTGCGCCAGTACCTCTCGGCGTTCTCGGAAAACTTCGTCGGCGTCACCGGCGACGCGGCCGCCATCAAGACATTCGCCGAGAGCCTGCATGCGGCTTTCGCCAAAGCGCCGGTGGAGGACGCGGCGCTCGGCTATTTGATGGATCACTCAAGCCACCTCGCGGTGGTGGATCCCCAAGGCCGGCACCGCGGCTACGTTCGCGCGCCGCTGGACGCGCGCAAGGTCGCCTCGTTGACGCGGGCGTTGGCGGCCCGATGACCGCGCCGCACGTCGTGGTAATCGGCGCCGGCTATTGCGGCTTGGCGACGGCCTACGAACTCGGGCGACTGGGCGTGCGCGCCACGGTGTTGGAGCAAGAGGCGGGCGTCGGCGGTCTGGCCGGCAGCTTCGCCGTTGGCGACACCAGGCTGGAGAAGTTCTACCACCACTGGTTCAACAACGATACGGACGTGATGCGGCTCATCAACGAGCTCGGGCTCACGGCGCAACTGCAACTGCGCGCGTCGCGTACGGGCACCTACTACGCCAACACCTTCTTCAAGCTCTCGAAACCAATGGACCTGTTGCGTTTCAAGCCGCTGCCGTTCGTGGATCGCGTGCGCCTTGGCTTGTTGGCGCTGTACACACGTCGTCTGCGCGACTGGCGTCGCTTGGAAGACCGCACCGCTGCCGAATGGGTGCGGCAGTTGGGCGGCGAACGCGCCTATCGTGTCGTTTGGGAACCGCTGCTGCGCGGCAAATTCGGCGACTTGGCAGAGGAAATCGCCGCGGTGTGGCTTTGGAGCAAGTTCAAGCTCCGCGGCGGGAGCCGCGGCCGGGGCGGCGCGGAGCAATTGGCGTACTTCAATGGCGGGTTCGCCGCGCTGGCGGATGCGATTGCCGACGCCATTCGCGCCAAGGGCGGGGAGATCCACACGAACACCGAGGCGGTGGGTTTGCAAATGTGCGCCGGGCGAGTGAGCGGCGTGGCCACGCGGGAACACACGTTCGCCGCGGACGCGGTGGTGGCCACCGCCGCGCTGCCCATCGTCGCCGACATGGTGGCGCCGCACGTCGGCGCGGAATATGTGCAGCAGTTGCGCGCCATCCGCTACCTCGCCAACATTTGCGTGGTGTTGGAGCTGTCGAGCAGCCTCTCGGAAATCTACTGGCTGAACGTGAACGATCCCAGCTTTCCTTTCGTCGGCGTGATCGAACACACGAATCTGGAGCCGGCGAGCAGCTACGGCGGCCGCCACATCGTCTATCTCTCGCGCTACCTGCCCCAGAGCGATCCTCTCTACAGCGCGGCGGACAGCGAGGTGACGGCGTTCACGCTGCAACACCTGCGCCGCATGTTCCCAGACTTCGACGAGGAGACGATCTTGGCGAAACACGTCTGGCGCGCCCCATACGGACAGCCGGTCGTGACGCGAGGCTATCGGCAATCGATCCCGAGCCCTCGCACACCGCTGGACAATCTCTTCTTGGCGACCATGGCGCAGATCTACCCGGAGGATCGCGGCACCAACTACGCCGTTCGCCAAGGCCGCGAAATCGCCCGCACCGTCGCGGCAACCTTGGCTGGCGACACGGCGCAAGAACGGCACTGACGTTGCCTTCGCCGTTTTTCGCGGCGCATGCAAGGTTATTATTCGGCGGGCTTGAGGGAGGTCCATGCAAGAGACGGGCGGCGCCGCGGCGCCGGTGAGCGCGTTGCGTCCGGCCGTGGCTGGTGGCGACGCGGAGAGCAGCGCCGTATTGCGCTACGCCGACGTGCGCCAACGCACGGAAGCGCTGTGTGCCCCGCTCACCGCGGAGGACCACGGCGTGCAGCCCTTCGCGGACGCCAGCCCGCCCAAGTGGCACTTGGCGCACACCACTTGGTTCTTCGAGGTTTTTCTGCTCAAGGCTTTCGTGCCGGGCTATGTTCCGTTTCACCCTGCGTTCGAGTTCTTGTTCAACTCCTACTACGAGGGGGTTGGCGCCCGTTTCCCCCGCCCCAACCGCGGCACGTTGTCGCGCCCCGGGTTGGAGGAAGTTCGCGCCTATCGCGCGCATGTGGACGCGGCGATGGATGGCCTGCTCGCCAGCGGCGACCCGAAGGTGGCCAGCCGCATCACCCTTGGCTTGCATCACGAACAGCAACATCAGGAGCTGATCGTCACGGATGTGAAGGCCAATCTGGGCACGAATCCGTTGCGCCCCGCCTACCGGCCCGTACCAATGGCGGCAACGGCGAAGACGCCTGCCCCGCTCGCTTTTGTGGACATCCCGGGCGGCGTTGTGCGAGTAGGCGCCGGAGCGGCGGGCGGCTTTTGCTTCGACAACGAGCGGCCGCGACACAAGGTTTGGCTGGACGACTTCGCGCTCGCCGACCGCCTAATCACCAACGCCGAATACGCCGAGTTCATTCACGCCGGCGGCTACGACGAACCGTCGTTCTGGCTTGCCGACGGCTGGGCATGGACGCGAACCAACGATGTGCGCACGCCGATGTACTGGCGCCGGCAAGGCGACGAGTGGTTCGAGTACCGCTTGGACGGCGAACGGCCGTTGGCACCGGGCCTGCCGGTAACGCACGTCAGCTACTTTGAAGCGGACGCTTTCGCGCGCTGGGCGAACGCTCGGTTGCCCACGGAAACCGAATGGGAACACGCCGCCGCCAGTGCGCCGATCGAGGGCAACTTCGCGGACGGAAACTTGCACCCCAATCCCGCGCCAAGTGGCAGGCGCTTGGCGCAGCTGTTCGGCGATTGCTGGGAGTGGACGGCGAGCGCCTACGCCGCGTATCCGGGTTTCCGTCCCTTGGCCGGGGCGCTCGGCGAATACAACGGCAAGTTCATGTCCGGGCAACAGGTGCTGCGCGGCGGTTCCTGCGCCACGCCTATCGGGCACATGCGCGCGAGTTACCGAAACTTCTTCTATCCCAAGGACCGCTGGCAGTTCACCGGCATCCGCTTGGCGCGCGCGGTTGCGCGGGGTTGACCGTCATCGCTTCCAGCAGTCCCCCTTTCGCGTTGTTCGATCGCAAACCCTCGGCCCCGGACATGACCGCCGAGGTGGTGCGCGGCTTGAAGCTGCCGCAAAAATCGATTCCGCCCAAGTTTTTCTACGACGCCGCCGGCTCGAAGCTGTTCGACGCCATCACGCGGTTGCCGGAGTACTACCTGACGCGAACGGAAGTTTCCATCCTGCGCGCCAACCGCCGGCCGATCGCCGCCAACGTGCCCGCCGGCGGCTGTTTGGTGGAGTACGGCAGCGGCAGCAGCACCAAGGTTCGCATTCTGCTGAACGCCTGTCGTCCGCGCGCTTATGTGCCGGTGGACATCTCCAAAGATCATTTGGTGACGGCCGCCCGCGCCGTGTTCGACGACTATCCGCGCCTTGCCGTGTATCCCACTTGCGCCGACTTCACACGTCCATTCGAGCTGCCGGCGCCGGTGGCGAGTTTGCCCCGGGTGGCGTTCTTTCCCGGCTCCAGCATCGGCAATTTCGACCCCGCGGCGGCGGACGTTTTTCTGCGCAACGCCGCCAACCTCGTGCAAACCGGCGGTTGCTTGATCATCGGCGTTGACGCGAAGAAAGACCCGGACGTGTTGTTGCGCGCCTACAACGACGACGCCGGCGTGACCGCCCGTTTCAATCGCAACATCCTGGCGCATGTGAACGCCGCCTTGGGCGCAAACTTCAACGCCAGCGCCTTCGCCCACCGCGCCGTGTACAACGCCAACGCCGGCCGCATCGAAATGTATTTGGACGCCCAGCGCGACCAACTGGTGAAGCTGGACGGCGAAGAGATCGCCTTCGCCCGCGGCGAGGCGCTGCACACCGAAAACTCCTACAAATACGCCCCCGACGAATTCGTCGCCAAAGCCGAACGCGCCGGCTTCGAGTGCTTGGCGCTATGGCAAGACCCCGAACGGTACTTCATGGTGCTGCTGCTGCGTTCGCGCCGTTGACCGCTGCGGGTAGTGCGTTAGCATCACCCGTATTGGCAACGCACATCCGGAGCGGCAAGTATGGCGACCGACTTCTTGGGTGCCGCCGAGTACACGGCGCATGGGGAACTGGGCTCGGAATACAGCCTGTATCGGCGGACGCCGGAGCAGGTGCGCCTCTTGGCGCAGTCCTTGGACGCGGTGCGGGCTGGCTGCCGTCGAGCGCTGTTCGACGCCGCCGAGGGTCTCATACTCCTGATGACTCCGTCTCGGGCGCACGAGGTGACCAAAACGGCGACGGAGCGCGTGTTGGACGCGCTGTGTGGGGCGGCCGGCGTGGGTTTCGAATCCTTCGGTGCCACGCGCTTGCGACGGCCCAGCGACCCGCCGAACACCGGGCCGGAACCGGACGCCGCCTTCTACTTCGGCGCCAAGGCGGCGGCCTATGCCGCGGCCGCCCAAAGCGAAGACCCGGACGGCGCCTGCGACCAATTCGTCATGGAGAATCCGCCGGACTTGGTGGTCGAGGTGGAGGCGACGCACGCGGACGAGCACAAGCTCGCGGCTTACCAACGGCTTGGCGTTGCGGAAGTGTGGCGCACCGAAGGCACGCAATCGGCGCGCAATGTCCACGTTCACATCTTGCAGCTAACCGACGCCGGCTATGGCAGCGTCCCCGTCTCTCCCGCGTTGGGATTGCGCGGGCCGGAGATCGCGCAGCTCGTCAACGCGCCGGAAAAGAACGCCATGCGCACCGACTCGCCCTACGCCCAAGCGGTTCGCAGCGCCGCCAAGAAGGTGCTGCGGCATGTGGAGGAACTCGGCGTGACGTAACTGCGGCTTTGCTCCGCGGTCGCCCGGGCTATCTCACAAGCCGTTGTCCGTCACCGCGCCTTCCGAAGCCGAGGAAACCAGCCGCGCGTACTTCGCCAGCGTGCCGCGGCGGGCGTAGGGTTCGGGACGCCGCCACTTGGCCCGCCGCGCCGCCAGTTCCGGCGCCTCCACCGCCAAGCTGATCTCCCGGCGCTCGGCGTCCACGGTGATGGTGTCGCCATCCTCCACAAGCGCGATGGGGCCGCCCTCGAACGCTTCCGGCGTGATGTGGCCCACCACGAAACCGTGCGATCCGCCGGAGAAACGGCCGTCCGTGAGCAACGCCACGTCGCCGGAGAGGCCGCGCCCGTTGAGCGCGCTGGTGGGGCTTAGCATCTCGCGCATCCCCGGCCCGCCTTTCGGCCCTTCGTAGCGGATCACCACCACGTCGCCTTTGCCCACGGTGCCGTCCATGATGGCCGCCATGCCGGCTTCCTCGCCGTGGAACACCCGCGCCGTGCCGGTGAAGCGCAGCCCCTCGTGGCCGGTGATCTTCGCCACCGCGCCTTCCGGGGCAAGGTCGCCGCGCAGGATCACCAGGTGGCCGTCCGGTTTGATGGGATTGTCCAGCGGCCGGATGATGCGCTGGCCCGCCGGATACGGCGGCACGTCCGCCAAATCTTCGCGCAGCGTCTTCCCGGTGACCGTGAGGCAATCCCCGTGCAGCAACCCGGTGTCCAGCAGGGTCTTCATCAACGGGCGGATGCCGCCGATGGCGATGAGCTCGGACATCGCGTAGTTGCCGGCCGGGCGCATGTCTGCCAGCACCGGTACGCGCTGGCCGACGCGGTTGAAGTCGTCGAGGGAGAGCGGCACGCCGGCGGCGCTGGCGATGGCCAGCAGGTGCAGCACCGCGTTGGTGGAACCTTCCAAAGCCGTCACCACCGTGATGGCGTTCTCGAACGCCTCCAAGCAGAGAATGTCCGAGGGCTTGATGCCGGCCTGCACCAGCCGCGCCGCCGCCTGCCCGGCCGAAAACGCGTCGCGCCGCTTCTGCTCGCTCACCGCCTCCTGCGCGGACGAGTTCGGCAGCGACAAACCCATCGCTTCAATGGCCGAGGCCATGCTGTTGGCGGTGTACATTCCAGCGCACGCGCCCGGCCCGGGAATGGCGGTTTGCTCCACGGCGAGCAGCTCGGCGTCGCTGACCGTGCCGGCGGCGTGGCCGCCCACCGCCTCGAACACCGAGATGATGTCGCGGCGCTCGACGCCGGTTTGGATGGTGCCCCCGTACACGAAGACGCCCGGCCGATCGAGCCGCGCCAACGCCATCGCGCACGCCGGCATGTTCTTGTCGCAGCCGCCGATGGCCACCACGCCGTCGAATCCCTGCGCACCCACCACCGTTTCGATGGAATCGGCGATCACTTCCCGGGAAACCAGCGAATAGCGCATCCCGGGCGTGCCCATGGAGATCCCGTCCGACACCGTGATGGTGTTGAACAACACGCTCTTGGCGCCGGCCTCGTCCGCGCCGCTGGCGGCGGCGGTAGCCAGCTTGTCGATGTGCATGTTGCACGGCGTCACCATCGACCAAGTGGAAGCGATGCCCACCTGCGCCTTGCCGAAGTCCTCCCGCCTAAAGCCAACGGGATACAGCATGGCGCGGCTAGGCGCCTGCTCCACGCCATCGACAACGACGGAGGAATGTGGGCGTTTGGTTTGTGTCATGGACGATCCTCTAGGTTCGTGGACTCGGACGTTTGCCTGATGGCACGTTTGGTTTCGGACGCGATGCAGGTGAAAGCCTCAAGGAACATCGGGGCGCGAGGCGGACACCGACGCCGCCGCAGCCTCAAGCCGGGCCAGCCGTTGCTTTCGCGAGACCCGCGTTCCTATGAGGCGCACCCTAACCGAAGCATAGCCACGGCGTTCCAAGTACGGTGCCAGCGCATCGTCGACAAACGACAGCTCTGTGACGCCTTCTACATGAACTAACAAACGCACGCTAGTGTTCGTCGTCGTCGCATGGGGCCTCGTAGGATGGACAGCCACCTAGCTCGTTCTTGATCCAAAGGTCGCCCAAGGTGTGGTCGTCTAGCCAGGCTGCCAGCCGGCCCGTCGGCAGCCGCTTGAACACGGAACTGCCGTCCACGCGATCAACAGCTATGACGTCTTCCGGATCGAAGTGATCCACCACGAATGGCGATTGGGTCGCAAGCACCACTTGCGTTTCTGTCGACACGCTGCTGATAAGCGAGCACAGCATGGTGATGGCCCGGGGATGCAGACCGAGTTCCGGTTCATCCAGCAGGATGATGGACGGGCGCAGGTGCTTCGGTTGCAGCAGCAGCGTGGCGATGGCCAGAAACCGACGCGATCCGTCTGATAGTGTCGCTAAGTCGAAGTGGCCGTCCCGTACGCGATGCCGCCACGCCAAGCGAATCACATGTTCATTCAACACATGAGGCTCAAGAACGAAATCGTCGAAAAAAGGCGCGACGAAACGGACAGTGTCGCGGATTCTAGCGTAGGCGGACTGCTCCTTCATCTTTAGCCGGTAGAGGAAGGCCGCGATGTTCTCCCCATCCTCGCGCAGAAACCGGTTGTCGTCTAGTTGCGCCGTTCGCAGCATTGGCGCACCGCGGCCTACGTCGTCGAAGTGGTAGATGCGCCAGCGATCCAAACGCGCTTGCAACGCTTCTATGCAATCTTCTCGAGCAGCGTCAGTTGCGGTTCGCTCCTGTCCGCGCGTTCCTTGTGACGCCCGCTTCTCCGTGCTCTCGGAGCGCAACACCAGCTGATCCTCGTCGGTAGGTACCAGACGCATGTGGTGCCGCTCATCGCCGTCACCGAAGGACATGTCTATGCGGATCTCTTGGGTGACTTTGGGGCCGAAGTGAAGATTCCGTTCGGTGCCGCCGGAACGGACGACAAACTCATCGAGCCTGCCGACATGGCAGGCGCGAAGCAGACCGAAGACGTTGATGAAATTGGACTTGCCCGCCCCGTTGGCGCCGATCAACACATTGATCGGACCAAGCGGCAACTCCTCCAGCCGCGCAATGCTCCGGAAACCTCCAACGGTAATCCAGTCGAGCGACGCTGCCACTTCTTGCTGTCCGTCCGTCATGCCCGAAACGCCTTCTTCACTTCGTCGTCCAAGTGGTTGACCGTGTGCCGCAACGCAACCCTACCACACGAGTAGCAGCGCCAGCTGACGCTTGCCGACCGCCTCGAACTCGGCGATCCACGCGGGATCGATGGGCACGGCGTCCTCCAAGGGGGATCCGATAGCGTTGCGGTTCATGGGCGTAGCGCGGTATGCAAGCGTCCCTATCATGCCACAGGCGGGGCCGGGTCGGGGCGGCCCAAGTAACAGCCCGATGCGCGGTTGCGTGCTGGCGCGGGCGGGCGTATATTCGGGCTTCGTTGCAAGGGAGAAATGGATTTCCCCGTCATGTGGTCGCTGAAGCGGTCGCCCCAGAAACTCGATCCGCGCCGTGTGCGCCGCGTCGCGCGGTTGCCCGCCGGCGCGGTGCCGGTGCAGGAGATCGGCTTGGTCGCGGTGGTGGCCGTGGCGGTGTATCTGCTGCTCGCCATCTTCTCCTATTCGTCCATGGATCCGGCGTGGACGTTCGATGGCTCCAACCTCTCGGTGTCCAACTGGGTGGGCAGGAGCGGTGCCTACACGGCGGATCTCACGTTGCTGGCGTTTGGTTGGGCGGCGTACATGCTGCCGGCCGGGCTGGCGGCGGCTGTCGTCCCGGCGTTGCGGCCGCGGGGGAAAGAGCCGCGGTCTTGGCCGCCACCCGCTTTGCTGGCGGTGCGGGCGGTGGGCTTCGCCGCGACTCTCGTGGCGGTTTGCGTGTTGTTGCGCTTGCATTTCGGTGCGGAGGGCGACTTGCCGGCGGGCACCGGCGGGGTGTTGGGCGACAGTTTGGTGACGTTGGGCTTGCCGGCGCTGAATCCCGCCGGTCTCACGCTTTGCGCGTTGGCGGTGTTGATGATTGGGACACAGGCGGCGGTGGGCCATTCCTGGCTGCAACTCGCCGAGTGGATCGGGCGCGGCCTTTGCAAACTGGTCGTTGCGGCGGGGCGGGTTGCTCGCAGCGGGCTGGGTTCGAGTGGTGGTGCTTGGCGGAAGGCTGTGGCGTGGACGGCTGGGTTGCGTCGTCGTTCCGAACCCACGGCGGAGAACGTCGCAACGCCACCAGCGGAGCCGCTTTCTTTGGCACGCGACAACACGGCGGCGGAGCCCCCCGCGCCGGTTTCGTCGGAAGCGGCGGCGCCGGCGATGGACGCCGCGGCCGAAGCGCCGCCGCCCGCCGAACCTGTACCGCAGGCAATCGAGCCGATCGTGGTCAAGCCATCCCCAATCCGCAAGACCGCGACAAAAGCGCAGCCGGCCGAACCGCCGCGGCTGCCCGGCTTGAACCTGCTGGAAGAGGCCGATCTGCTCGCCACCGGCGGCTATTCCCGCGAATCCTTGGAGGCCATGTCGCGCCTGCTGGAAGTGAAACTGGCGGACTTCAAGGTGCAGGCGGAGGTGGTCTCCGTGCAACCGGGGCCGGTGGTCACCCGTTTCGAGTTGCAGCCGGCGGCGGGCGTGAAGGTGAGCAAGATCACCGGCCTTGCCAAGGATTTGGCCCGCTCGCTGGCGGTGGTGAGCGTGCGCATCGTGGAGATCATCCCGGGCAAATCCGTGGTGGGCATCGAGATCCCCAACGAGCGGCGCGAAACCGTGCGGCTGAAGGAAATCCTCTCTTCCCCGCAGTTCGTCACCACGGATTCGCCGCTCACGCTGGCGCTGGGCAAGGACATCGCCGGTGTGCCGGTGATGGCGGACATCGGCAAGATGCCGCACCTGCTGGTGGCCGG
The DNA here is from genome assembly GCA_965243095.1 of Candidatus Azotimanducaceae bacterium. Taxonomy (GTDB): domain Bacteria; phylum Pseudomonadota; class Gammaproteobacteria; order Pseudomonadales; family Azotimanducaceae; genus VXYL01. Next base: position 4,116,658 of record OZ251530.1, on the reverse strand, counting down.
CACCACCGGCTCCGGCAAGTCCGTGGGGGTCAACGCCATGCTGCTTTCCATGCTCTACAAGGCCCAGCCGGAGGATCTGCGCCTCATTCTGGTGGACCCGAAGATGCTGGAACTCGCCGTGTACGACGGCATTCCGCATCTGTTGACGCCGGTGGTCACGGACATGAAGGACGCCGCCCAAGCGCTCAACTGGTGCGTGGCGGAGATGGAGCGGCGCTACCAAATCATGGCGGCGGTGGGGGTGCGCAACATCGGCGGCTTCAACAAGCGCGTCAAGGATTCCCGCCAAGCCGGCGAGCCGCTGACCGATCCGCTCTGGCCGAAAGACGCCGCGGACGCCGCTCCGGAACAGGAAACGCTGCCCTACATCGTGGTGGTGATCGACGAGTTCGCCGACATGATGATGATCGTCGGCAAGAAGGTGGAGCAACTCATCGCCCGCATCGCGCAGAAGGCCCGCGCCGCCGGCATCCACCTGGTGCTGGCCACGCAGCGCCCGTCCGTGGATGTGATCACCGGCCTCATCAAGGCCAACATCCCCGCCCGCCTCTCGTTCCAAGTTTCCAGCCGCATAGATTCGCGCACCATCCTTGACCAAGGCGGCGCCGAACAACTGCTCGGCCACGGCGACATGCTGTTCCTGCCGCCGGGCACCAGCGTGCCGGTGCGCGTTCACGGCGCGTTCGTCTCCGACGACGAGGTACACGCGGTGGCCGCGGATTGGAAGGAGCGCGGCGACCCGGACTACTTGGCCGAAGTGGTGGCCGGCGTGGTGGACACGGAGATTCCCGGCACGGTGGACCTGTCGGAGGAAACCAAAGCCGGCGGCGGTGGCGACTCCGGCGAGCCGCTGTACGACGAAGCAGTGGCCTTCGTGGTGGAATCGCGGCGGGCGTCGATCTCGTCGGTGCAGCGCAAGCTGCGCATCGGCTACAACCGCGCCGCCCGTTTGATCGAGGCGATGGAGGAGGCGGGCGTGGTCTCGGCGATGAACAGCCAAGGCAACCGCGAAGTGCTGGTGGCGGGGGCCGCGGCGGAGTGATGCGGCGAGCGGCGATTGCGTTGGGCGTGGCGGCCGGGCTGGCTTCCGCAGCGCCGTCGGCGGCCGCGGACGACGCGGCAAGGCTCACCGCCCGGCTTGATGCGCTCACCGGTTTCCGCGCCCGCTTTGAGCAGGTGGTGCAGGATCGCTTCGGCGAGACGCTGCAAGTGGTCACCGGCACCTTGCACTGGCAGCGGCCCCACCGCCTGCGCTGGGAGGTGGACGAACCCTATCCGCAACTGGTGCTGGCCGACGGCGCCTCGCTGTGGGTGTTCGACCCGGATTTGGAGCAGGTTTCCGTGCAGTCTTTGGCAGCGGCCATCGAAGGCACTCCGGCGAGCTTTCTGGCGGGTGCGGCGGAAACGCTTGACCGCCACTTCGACGTTTCCGCCGAAGCCGGCGAGGACGAACCGAATGAGCGTTTCGTGCTAACGCCGCGCGACGAGGCGTCGGTGTTGCGCAACCTCACCTTGGCGTTCGCTCCCGACGGCGCGTTGACGACCCTCGACATGGCCGACCACCTCGGCGCGTTCACGCGCACCGCGTTCACGGACGCAGTGAAGAACCCCGCGCTCACCGAATCCCTGTTCGTGTTCGAGATCCCGGAAGGCGTGGACGTGATCGGCGAGCCGCCGCCGAGCGCGGCGCAGGAGGCCACCGCGCCTTAAACCGCTCGTCGCGGGAATTGGCACGCCCGGTGCGATTCGAACGCACGACCTTTGGCTCCGGAGGCCAACGCTCTATCCAGCTGAGCTACGGGCGCGAAGTCTCGAACACGCCCTTTGGCGGGGCTGTTCAAGGTCGCTACCATAACAGACTGGCGTACGGCGCGGTGTGGCCAACCACGGCGTAGGAGCGCGTTATGATGAGAGAGCGTGGGGGTGGCATGTTGGCAGCGGAAAGGAACGCCTTGCTAGGCCGATGAGGAGGATGGCGTGATGAGCAACTGGGCGCGGGCGATGGTCGTGTTCGCCCCGTTTTTTGCCTGTTCCGTTTTGGCGCAATCGACCTCGCCGGCGCCGGCGGAGCCGGCAATCGCGGCCGAACCGCCCGCAAGTGAGCAAGCGCTCACTAACACGGATGTCCTTGTGTTGCTGGAAGCCGGGTTGCCGGAGAGCGTTCTGGTGGCGAAGATCGCCACGGCGTCCAAGGTGCGCTTCGACACCTCCGCCGAGACGCTCGTGACGCTCTCGCAAAGGGGCGTGCCCGCGGCGGTGTTGACCGCCATGGTGCAACGGGACTCCCGGGCCTCGCCGCGGGAACTAGCTCTGCGCATGAACTTCGGCGGCACCCCATGCGAGGCACCCGGGGTGTTTTTGGAGCAGGGCGAGGAGATCCGCGCCTTGGACATGGTCGGACCGGCCCGTCACTCGTCCGGCAGTGCGATGGCCGAAGTGGCCGGCGCGGCCATTTTCAGCGCCACCCGGGTCTTTCTACCCAGCTTCCTTCCCTCGAAGACCAAAATCACCCTGCGCGGCGCCGCCGCCACGTTCCGCATCACCGACCGCGAACCCACGTTTCTGCTCTGCCTGCCGGAGTTCCCGCTAAACGCCCTAGGCGTGCATGGCTTTGCCTCCATCGATCCTGCGTCCACGCAGCTTGTCGCGTTCCGCGTGCGCAAGCGCAAGGACGAGCGCCAGTTCACCACCGGCAACGAGGGGTTCTTTGGCGTCTCGGAATACGGCATTCCAGCCAAGCAGCTACGCGACATCGCGTTTTCAGAAGTGAAACCGGGCGTTTACCGCGTCCGCACAACTCAGCCTCTCAAGCCGGGCGAATACGGCTTCTACAACGACGCCTCCGTGCCGGGCGTGTCCATGCAGGTGATGGCGGCAGGCGGGCTCGGCGGCCGACTGTACGCGTTCGGCGTGGACAAGAAGTGATCGGCTCTTAGCTTCGGTAATGGTTCCAGTTGCAAAGCGAGGTCTTTGACATGAGTGGAAACACAAAGAACCCGGCGACGCACTTCGCCATGATAGTTCTAGGCATAGCCCTTCTTGTGGCTGTGGTGTTTCTCTTCCATGTGCTGTTTGAGCGCAACATCAGCGATCTCACGGTGGAAATCATGGCAGCGATTCTTGGCGTCGTGCTGGTCGTTGCCTCGGTCGGCGTCACGATACACTTCCAACACGAAGCGGAGAAGAGACGGCTGTTTCAGTTTCAGGTCTTCCAGACCAAGCTGAAACTCTATCAGAAACTCCTCGACTGCATCATGGAGTCGGACGACGACAACAAAATCGAGCCGAACGAGATCGCAAAAATGCGCAATCGGGCGAGCGTGGTGGCGCTGGTGGCGAGTGCCGACTTGCTCAAAGCGTTGGCAACATTCATCGAGCGCGTGTCCCGAGAAGGACAACTCGCGCCGAAGGATGGGCAAAGCGAGGGCACATACAGGTGTGTCATCCAAGAGATGCGCAAAGATCTCGCCGTAGTGGACGACACGCGCCGGATTCGCACCGCAACGCGCCACGATGTGCAGTGCCAAGTGCAGCGTTTGGTCGCAGGGGGCGGATTGACGCCCGCCGCACACCCGAGCGATCAAGCAACGCACGTTCGCGCTTGTTAGCCTCGTCGTCAAAGATCGCAATAGAAACAGGAGAGAGCATGGCATTCGCCGGCATCGAGAACACCAGCTTCGGCGTTAGCACGTTTCCCACGGACTACGGCATCCAGCCCGTGGAACTGGCCAAGGCCGTCGAGGAGCGGGGCTTCGACAGCCTCTTCTTCCCGGAGCATACGCACATTCCGGCCAGCCGGGCCACGCCGTTTCCGGGCGGTGGCGAGCTGCCGCACCAGTATTGGCGGGCGCACGATCCGTTCGTGGCGCTGGGGGCGTGCGCGGCGGTGACCGAGCGCATCCGCCTCGGCACCGGCATTTGCCTGATCATCGAGCGCGACCCCATCACCACCGCGAAGGAAATCGCCTCGCTGGACATGATCTCCGGTGGCCGGGCGATCATCGGCGTGGGCGCCGGCTGGAACCGCGAGGAGATGGAGAACCACGGCGCGAACTATCGCCACCGCTGGGCCATCACCCGCGAGAAGGTGCTGGCCATGCGCGCGATCTGGAACAACGAGGAAGCCGAGTTCCACGGCGAGCATGTGAACTTCGATCCGCTGTGGAGCCACCCCAAGCCGGTGCAAGAGAACGGCCCGCCAATCTGGATCGGCGCCAACTCGAAGTGGGTTTTCGACCGCGTTGCGGACTACGCGGACGGCTGGATGCCCATCGGCGGCTTGGGTTCCGGCAACATGGAGCGCCTGCAAGAGGCGATGGCCAAGCGCGGCCGCAAGGTGGAGGACTTGGACTTGGCGCTGTTCGGCGCCCCGCCGGACGCCGAGCGCGTGGTCGGCCGCATCCGCCAAGGCTTCGACTATGTGATCTTCGGCTTGCCGCCGGCGCCGGCGGACACCGTGCTGCCGCTCCTCGACCGCTGCCAAGCGGCGGTGGCCGAGGTGAGGGGGAGGGCGTAGTGATGAAAGCTCTCAAGATCGTTGGCATCGTGTTGCTCGGCTACGTCGCCATCGTCGTGCTGTTCGAGTCCCTGCTCGGCTATTTCCAACCGGAGGCCGAGGACACCTTGATCATCACCACCTTCGACGCCGATGGCGAAGGGCACGAGCGCGTCCTCACGGCGCTGGACAGCGACGCGAAGCTCTACGTCGCCGTGAACCATTGGCCCCGCGCCTGGTATCGCCGCTCGCTTGCCAACCCACAAGTCCGCATCACCCGAGCGGATGAAACGTGGCAGTCCGTGGCCGTGCCGGTATCGGACGAGGAATACACCCGCTTGCAGGCGGAACACCCGGTTCCCATTGGCGTGCGCTTCCTGATGGGCTTCGCACCCCGCCGCTTCGTGCGGTTGGATCCCGCCACGGATTGAGGCGACGGGTCGCTCTGCGTCAACGGCCGGCGAAAGAACAGTGACCATCACGACATCCGACGCCGCTCCGGCCGGCCTGCAAGGGTACCTGCGCGAGCCCCGCTGCTCGCCCTTGTTCGTCGCCGGCGATGCATTACGGGTACTTGCGCAATTTCCCTCGGCGGTATTCGACTGCTGCATGACCAGCCCGCCGTACTGGGGCAAGCGCGAGTATGGGAACGGCGGCATCGGTTTGGAGGGCGCCCACAGCGAATTCGTGGCCAACCTCACCGCCGTCATCGCCGAAGTGAAGCGCGTTCTAAAACCCACGGGTTCCCTGTGGCTCAACATCGGCGACACCTACCAGAACAAGGGCCTCGTGGGCATCCCGTGGCGCGTGGCGTTCCACCTGATCGACAAGCAGGGCTGGACGCTGCGCAACAACATCATCTGGAACAAGGTGAAGGGCGGCCCGGACAACACGAAGGACCGCCTACGCCAATGTGCATGAGAATATCTTCCACTTCGTGCAGCGCACACGCGGCTACTACTACGACGCCAACGCCATCCGCAGCACGCCGAAGACCACCAAGGTCGTCAACGGCTCGGTGGTGACGGCGTCCGGCGTGCGCGGCGTTCGCTATCGGCGTCAGATCGAACTTTCGACGGAGTTGAGCGAAGACGAGCGAAACCGCGCCTACCAGCGGCTTGACGAGATGTTGGCTGCCGTCCGCCGCGGCGAACTGGCGGACTTCCGCATGATCATCCGCGGTCAACAACGCACGACGCACTCGGACTCCGAGGGGGTTTCCGGACGCGCCAAGGAGTTGCGCGACAAAGGCTTCTACTTCCTCAAATACCACCCAAACGGCAGCAAACCCGCCGACGTTTGGGACATTCTCCCGAAGACACGCAGAAGCGCCGCGCCCACTTCGCCCCCTTTCCCGCCGACCTCTGCCGAATCCCCATCTTGGCCACATCGCCGCCGGGCGGCGTGGTGCTCGACCCGTTCTGCGGCACGGGAACAACGATGCTGGTGGCCAGTCAACTCGGCAGGAAGTCCGTGGGCATCGACGTTTCTCGGGAGTACGTTGAACATGCGGATCAGCGCACGGACGAGCTGTTGCGAATGTGTGCTTGAGCCCTGCTTGAAACCGGGGTCTTTGGGTCAGCGGCGTCCGCACCGCGTCGAGAGACGCGATATCCGCAATGGGCCGACGGTGTGGGTGGCAAGCCTGGGAGCGCAGGCGTCTCGCCTGCATGCGGGCGAGACGCCCGCGTTCCCGGCACGAGTCACCAAAGACCTGATGCCGTTTACAATGCCGCCCATTCCGCAACACCTGCCAGCCGAACAACCGGAGCGACATCATGGCCGTGGAAACCCGCCTCTTTGACTTGACCGGCAAGGTTGCCCTGCTCACCGGCGCCTCCAAGGGCATGGGCTACGCGATGGCCGAAGGGCTTGCCGAGCATGGGGCGCGGGTGGTGGTGTCCAGCCGCAAGCTCGATCAGTGCGAAGCCGCCTGCGAGCGCATCAACGCCAAGTGCGGCGACGGCGCGGCGGTGCCGGTGGCCTGCAACATCGGCTACAAGGAGCAGCTGCAGGCGTTGGTGGACGAGACGCGGCAAAAGCTCGGCCCGGTGGACATTCTGGTGGCCAACGCCGGCGTCAATCCGTACTACGGGCCGATGTCCGAGATCCCGGACTCCGCCTTCGACAAGATCATGAACTCCAACGTGCGCTCGAACCACTGGCTGTGCCAAATGGTCGCGCCGGACATGGCGGCGGCGGGCGGCGGGGCGATGATGATCACCGCCAGCACCGGCGCGTTCACCCCGTCGCTGACACTCGGCACCTACGCCATCTCCAAGCTGGCGGACATCGCGCTGGTGCGGAACCTCGCGTTGGAATACGGGCCGAAGGGCGTGCGCGTGAACGCCATCTGCCCCGGCCTCATCAAGACGGATTTCGCCCGCGCCCTGTGGGACAACGAGACGGCGAAACGCGGCGCCGAGACGAACACGCCGCTGCGGCGCCTGGGCGAAGCGGACGACCTCAAGGGCATCGCCGTGTTTCTGGCGTCTTCGGCCAGCGCCTACATCACCGGCCAAGCCATCGCCGTTTGCGGCGGCACGCACATGTGGCGGTGACCGCCGCGCCAAGGTAGCCCCGAATGGCCGGCGAAGCGTCGGCGCGGGGTTTCATCCTGCAAGCGAGCTACCGGCTGCAAGACGGCGCGCCGGTGGTGCATCTCTACGGCAAGCTGGAAGGCGGCGACACTTTTCTGGTGCGCGACCGCCGCCAAACGCCCCACTTCCACATCCACCGCGAGGACGCCGCCCGCGCTTGGCGGCTCGGCGCCACCCGGCAGCAGGAGACCGCGTGGCGAACCTTCCACGGCGAGCGAGCGCTGCGCGTGTTGGTGCCGACGCCGCCGGACGCGCCGCCGCTGCGCGACCGCTTGCAAAAAGACGGCGTTTCCACCTATGAGGCGGACGTGCGCTTCGCCGTTCGCTATCTCATCGACCGCGACATCCGCGGCGGCTGCGCCATCGCCGGCACATACACCTCGGGAAAGCGCATCGCCCGCATCTACGACGAGCCCACGCTCGCGCCGGCGGCGGTGGACGTTTCGCCCTCAGTGCTGTCGTTCGACATCGAAACGGACCCGAAGGCGCGACGGCTGCTGGCCATCTCGCTGTATGCGGAGACGGCGTCCGGGCCGTTCGATGAGGTGTTCATCGTGGACGAGGCCGCCCGCCCGATGCCGGAGCGCGCCATCCGCTGCGGCAACGAAGCCGAAGCGCTGGACGCCTTCGTCGCCCGCGTCCACGCGCTGGACCCGGACGTGCTCACCGGCTGGAACGTCATCGACTTCGACCTCAACGTGCTGCTGCGCATCGCCCGCCGGCTGCGCCGGCCGCTTCCGCTCGGGCGCGACGATGGCGCGGTGCGCGTGCGGCCGGCGCGCGGCTACTTCGGCAGCGGGCAAGCCACCGTGCCCGGGCGCGTGGTGCTGGACGGCATGGATCTGGTGCGCGGCGCGTTCCTGCGCTTCGACGACTACTCCCTCGGCGGCGTGGCGCGCGCGGTGCTGGGCGAAGGCAAGGTGGCGCTGGGCGAGGCTACAGGCGGCAACCGCGCCGAGGCGATCCTCGCCCGCTACCGCGACGACCTGCCCACCTTCGCCGCCTACGCCCGCGCCGACGCGCGCCTGGCGTTGGAGATCGTCAGCGAACTGGATCTCGTCACGCTGGCCGTGGCGCGAAGCAAGCTCACCGGCATGACGCCGGACCGCGTCTCCGCCAGCATCGCGTCGTTCGATTTCCTCTACCTCGCGGCCCTGCGCAAGCGCCGCGTGGTGGCGCCCAGCGTGCGTTCCGGGGACGCCAACGTCTCGCGCCGCCATCAAGCCGGCGGCCACGTGTTCGAGCCAGTGACCGGCATGCACCCGAACGTGTGGGTGTTCGACTTCAAGAGCCTGTACCCCAGCGTCATCCGCACCTTCAACATCGACCCGCTGGCGTTCGCGCCGGCCAGCGCGGCGGATGCGGAAACGCACGTCAAGGTGACGAACGAGGCGGCGTTCCGGCGCGGCGACGCCATCCTGCCGACCATCCTCGACGGCCTCTTTCCCCGACGCGAGGCGGCGAAACGCGCCGGCGACGCGGTGGCCTCCCAAGCCATCAAGATCCTCATGAACTCCTTCTACGGCGTGCTCGGCACCCCCGCCTGCCGGTTCCACAACGTCGCCGTGGCCAACGCCGTCACCGGCACCGGCCGGCACCTCCTGCAGTGGTCGAAGGCGTGGTTCGAGGAGCGCGGCTTCGACGTGCTCTACGGCGACACGGACAGCGTGTTCGTGCGCTCCGGCATGGAAACGGCGAAGGCCCGCGCCGCCGGGCCGGACCTCGCCGCCGACCTCAACCGCGCCATCGCCGAACACGTCCGCGCCCGCTGGAACGTGGCCAGCCGCTTGGAAATGGAGTTCGAGAAGCTGTACGTCAAGCTCTTTCTGCCCTCGGTTCGGCACGGCGGCGCCGGCGCGAGAAAGCGCTACGCGGGGCTGGTGGACGGCCGCGAGGACGTGGAGTTCGTCGGCATGGAAGTGGTGCGCCGCGACTGGACGGAGCTGGCCAAGGACGTGCAGCGCGAACTCTACGCCCGCCTCTTCGCCGGCGACCCGGTGGAGGACTACCTGGCCGCCACCGCCACCGCCCTGCGCGACGGCCGCCTGGACGCCAAGCTCACCTACCACAAGGGCCTGCGCAAACCGCCAAGCGATTACACCGCCAACACCCCGCCCCACGTCGCCGCGGCGCGCAAATCCGGCCACCGCGGCGGAGTGATCGCTTACATCGTGACCCTGGCCGGCCCGGAGCCGGTGGACGCCCTCACCAGCGACCCGGACCGCGAGCACTACCTGGACAAGCAGGTGCGGCCGGTGGCGGAACCGGTGCTGGCCGCCCTGGGTTTGGACTTCGACCGCGTGGTGGGCGACGATCGGCAGGACACGCTGTTTTGAGCCGCGGTTGCGGTGTTACACTGCCAACGCGACGGGCCGCCGCTGCGAATCGCCACGGGATGCGGCCGGTCGCAAACGGCAGGAGTGCTTGGACATGGCAGAATACGACATCGCAAACATAATCGTGCTCGCGTTGGGCGCGGTTAGCGTGGTGGTCATCTTGGCCGTGACCGTCTATGCGTGCTGGGAATGCCAAAGCCGCGGCGGCAACATCGTTGAAGATCGGAACAGCGGTGAAAAAGCCGTTGTGTACTTCATGCGCGTCCTCGAGGAAGCCGACGAGCAAATGATGATCCACGACGATGGCGACAGCGTGGATGGGTCCGTCTACAACAACAAGAAAGTGATAGCGGCGCTAGACAGAAGACTGAAGGGCGGCTCAAATCTGAAAGTGCGGATCTTGTTCAACAATCCCGGCGTCCAGCTAGACATCCTAGAGCTGGCAAAGAAATACGGCGACCGGCTGCGAGTTCGTTACCGAAAGGGCGGACGACCTGTAGGTGACATACACTACAAGATCGCGGACAGGCGGATGGGCTACTTCTCAGAACATGATGAAGGAAGCACCGACCGGAAGATCTGGGTCTATGAGTTCCAACACGCGCCGAGGAAGGCGCGAGATTGGGTGTTCGGAGACACCATTCGACGCTTCGAGCAGGAGTTCGCGCAGGCAGAGGCAGCATGAACATTGTCGAATGGGCGGATTGGGCGGCGCCCACTCTGTCTGGCATCTTCCCGCCAGTGCCGATGTACATAACGTGCGCTATCGCCGTGGCGATTCTCGCTGCTGTTGTTGGCAAAGGCTTGGCCGTGGGTTCTTGGGGCGCGATGCTCACCGTTGGAACGATGGTACCCGTGGTATCCGTTGTTGTGTGTCTGGTCGTCACTGCTTTGCTGTGTGACAGTCCGGCGCACAAGACGTACTTGGCACTCAACGCTCTCTCGATAGTCTTGCTGTACGCCATCACGGTCGTGTTGCGAATGCAACATACGAAGGTGTCCAAACCGCCGAGCCCTCCACAAGGCGGCTGACGGTCGGGAGGGTTCGATGGCGACTACCGGGCAAACGGGTGACCGACAGCGGGAAGACGAGGCCAGCACCGAAAGCGACACCGCGTTGGCCGCGTATTGGCGCTTCTTTGAGGCGTTCAACTCCCGCGACGCGGGGCAGTTCTCCGCGGCGCTTCATTACCCGCATGTGCGCGTCTCGCCGAAGGGAACGCCGGCCATCGTACCCACCGCGGAAGCCCATGCCGCGCAGATGTCTTGGGACGAGGTGATCGCCAGCGGGTGGGATCACACCGAGGGCCGGGAGCCGCGGGTGCTGCACACGGCGAGCGACAAGGCGCACATTGTCGGCGGCTGGACGCGGGTGGATGCCGAAGGCAAGACCGTGGGCGTCAATCGGGTCGTGTACATTGTCACGCGCGTCGGCGCCGGCTGGGGGATGCAGAGCCGGTTCGCCACCGACACGGGCGCGGCCCCCGAAGGCGACGGCTATCACCGGCCGGCGCTAGCGGCGGTGGAGGAATACATGGACGCCTACAACGACCGGCATTGGGCGCGTTGCGGCAACCTGCTGTTCATGCCGCACTTCCAAGTGGATGTGGGCATGGTGCGCGAGTGGCAAGACCGCGACACGCTGTGGCGCACCCTGCGCGATGGCCCGTGGCACTTCGTCACGCCGCTCTCCACCGAAGTGCTGGTCGGCGGCGACGATTGCGCGATAGTCGCGTTCGAAGGGATGCTCGACGGTGGCGACGTCTCCGTGAAGGCCGTCTTCTTCGTTGCGCGCCGAGACGGCAACTGGGGCATCCAAGCGCGTTCCATCATCACGGAGTGAGCGGCCGGCAACGGCGACCGGCCAGCCATGCGCCATGTCTCCAGCCCATTTTCGGCACTTTATCCTTGCAAATTGTCCATCTACGCATGAATAATGCAAGGTATGGAGCCGAGATTGATTGCCGTCGATGTGCTGCGGGCGCTCGAACGCCAAGCGGCGGTGGCGTTGATCGGCCCGCGGCAAGCCGGCAAGACCACCCTCGCGTTGGACATCGCCAAGCCGCGGGATGCCGTGTATCTCGATCTCGAAAGCAGCGAGCATCGGGCGCGCTTGGGCGACCCAGAACTGTTTTTGGGCGGCTTGGAGGATCGGTTGGTGGTTCTCGACGAGATCCACCGCGCCCCGGAACTGTTCCAGACGCTGCGCGGCGTCATCGACGAGGGCCGGCGCAAGGGCAAAGGCGTCGGGCGTTTTCTGGTGCTGGGTTCCGCCTCGCTGGACCTGCTGCGGCAGTCCGAATCCCTCGCCGGCCGCATCGAATACGTCCACCTCGGCCCGTTCTCGCCCTTGGAAGTGGCGGACGACCGCGCCAGCCGCGAGCGCCTGTGGTTGCGCGGCGGCTTTCCCGACAGCTTCCTCGCGGCCAGGGACGCCGACAGCCTGGCGTGGCGGGCGAACTTCGTCCGCACCTATCTGGAGCGCGACATCGCCTCCTTCGGCATGCGTGTGCCGGCGGCGACCCTCGAGCGGCTGTGGACGATGCTGGCGCACAATCAAGGGGCCTTGCTGAACGCCTCCGCGCTCGCACGGGCGTTGGAAGTGAGCACCCAGTCCATCAACCGCTACATCGATCTGCTGGTGGATCTGCTGTTGCTGCGCCGCCTGCCGCCGTTGCGGGCGAACACGGGCAAGCGTTTGGTCAAATCGCCGAAGATCTACGTTCGAGACAGCGGCTTGGTGCATGGGCTGCTGGGCATCCCCTCGGCACCAGCGCTCGCCGGCCACCCGGTGGTGGGACAGAGCTGGGAGGGCTTCGTGATCGAAACGCTGCTCGCCGTGCTGCCTTGGCCCGCTTTGGCGTCGTTCTACCGCACCAGCGCCGGCGCTGAGATCGATCTCGTGCTCGAGTTCCCGCAGGGCGAGCTTTGGGCCATCGAGATCAAGCGCTCGCTGGCGCCAAGGGTGAGCAAGGGCTTCCACATCGCCCGCGAAGACCTAGCGCCCGCCCGCACCTTTGTGGTCCACGCCGGTGAGGAGCGCTTTCCGATCACGGGCGAGGTGGAAGGCATCGGCGTGCGCGAACTGGCCGCCATGGTGCGGCAGCGCTGACGGCCGGTTACGACATGGTGCGGGCGGCACTCCAAGCCGCGTCCGTATCGGCACAAGGGCGGCGGCTATGTGACGATGCGCTACTTCGACGCCAACGGCCACCAATATTGGACGATGGGCCCGGCAACCTCAAGATGCTCGAATCGCCAAATGACCGCTGGTGCTCGGCGAGCAAAGAACCGAGGGCCGCGAGCTGCGGGGCGTGTACCAACCGGCAAGCGGGTGTGCGTTACGGCCGGTGCGTACGCCGCAGGTAGGCGTCGCTTTGCATCTCCTGCAAGCGGCTTTCGGTGCGTGCGAACTCGTGGTTCAACAACGCGCCCTGATAGAGGCGCTGCGGCGATGCCCAAGCGGAGAGCAGGAGCTTCACGTTGCGGTCGTAGAACTCGTCCACCAAGGCGATGAAGCGGCGCGCCAGGTCTTCTTTGGCTTGGTCCAACACCGGCACACCGTGCAGCACGACGGTGGAGAAGAGGCGCGCCAGCTCGATGTAGTCGTCGCTTGCGCGGGCGCCATCGCAGAGCGCGGCGAACTCGAACCAAGCCACGTCTTCGGAGCAGTATCGGGCTGTGATGACGCGGCCGTTGATGGTCAGGCGTTCGTTTTCGGCGATTGCGGCGTGGCATAGCGCCCGAAAGCTCTCGCGCAGCGCGGCTTCGGCATCGGGTTCGTCGAGCAGTCGATAGGCGCCGTCGCGCCGCAACACGCGCAGGCGGTAATCCGCGCCGGCGGCTACTTGCAAGGTCTCCGTGTTGGCGTGGATGAGGTCGATGGCCGGCAGGAAGCGGCGGCGCTGCAAGCCGTTCTCGTAGAGGCGGTCGGGCGGCGTGTTGGAGGTGGCCACCAAGGTGACGCCGCGGGCGAACAGGCCGCCGAGCAGTTCGCCGAGAATCATCGCGTCGCCGATGTCGGAAACGGCGAACTCGTCGAAGCAAAGCACCCGCGCTTCCCTAGCGAAGCGGTCGGCCACGCGCAGCAATGGGTCGGGCTGTCCGGCGAGGGTGCGCAACTCGTCGTGAACCCGGCGCATGAAGCGGTGGAAATGCGCTCGCCGTTTGTCCGCGAAAGGCAGCGACTGGTGGAAGAGATCCATGAGGTAGGTCTTGCCGCGACCAACGCCGCCCCAAAGGTATAGGCCGCGCACCGGCTCGCGCCGCCGGCCAAAGCCGAGCCCGCGGTGCAGGCGATTGCTCGGCGGCTTGGTAGCGAGCAGCCTTGCGCGCAAGTCGGTCAAACGCTCGGCCACGGCGAATTGCGCGGCGTCGGCGACGAGGCCGCGCTCGACGTTGCGCCGATGCAGTTCCTCCGGGGTGGTGGAATCAGCCGGGTCGAGGTCGCTGGAACAGTGCCGGGCGCGCATGGCGGCAGACTAGCAAACCGCGGGCGTTCGTTCCGCAGATCGACCAGCTTGGAATGTCGCCTGTCGAATGGGCAAGGACGTGCTCCAAGATGGCGGCGTTGCCGATGATGGCGGCAACTGACAAGCACGGGAAGGACGCCGCCGCTAGGCCGAACCTCCCATACCAGTCGGGTACTCGCCGATCACATGGGCGATCCGATGGTTGGCGAGCTGGTGCGCGATCACCAGCGAGGAAACGCCGAACTCCGTTGCCAACTCGGATACGTCGTCTTCGTCCAAAGTTGCCCGCCGCACCCGTTTCCGCAAGCCCGCGGCAGGGGCGAGGAGCTCGGCTGCGAAGGCGCGGTTGCGCTGCTGGCGCTCGGTTCGCGCGGGCGTGAGGAGAGCGTCGGTGCGCGGCTGCCAAAGCACTTCGGCGATGGCGCGGCAGAAGTGGAACCGCCTGCCTTCCTCCCCGCGTGGGCGGAACGCGAACGCCGGCGCGTCGTCTTCGCCGCGGGTTACCAAGCCGTCAACAAGGATGGTGTCGCCGCCTTCCACGGGCACCCGCGTGGTCGCCGCGTCTATCGCCTCGTCATCGAGCGCTTGCGCCAACGCCGCCATAGTGGGAATCGGCTCGCCATCGAGACGCAGTTCCTCGCGCAGCGCTTGCGCCAAATCGTGGCCCGCTTGCCAGGGACGCCGTGCGGAGGAACCGCGGCGGGAGATTCGATCTTGCAGCGGAGTAAGGCGTTCAAGGCGCAGGGTGTTGCCGCGTCTCGCGTCTTCACGCGCCTGTTCGATGATCTTCCAACCGTCGATCGCGCAATCCCCATTCAACGCGGGGATGGCCTCCGCAAGCGTGTCGCCGAACTGGGCCGCAAGCATGTGTACTTGTTCGCGCTTCGCGTCGTCGATCGCGTAGGGATCCCAGCCCAAGCCCGCTGCGGCACGGCAAAAATCTGCCTCCTCGGCTCCGCAGCCCGCACCGCGTGCCAATCCTGCTGCAGGAGCGTGTCCTCAATGCCCAAGCAGGCCAGACGCGCTACCACGCAGTCCACAAAGTCGCCGCAAGCCTCTCGAAACTCGGCGCTGTCGATCAGAAGCTCGCCCGCATCCAATAGGCGCGTCTTGGCCCAAGGGATACTGCCGCCGTGCCAGACTAGGCGCGTTAGGCTGCCCTGCGGAAAGACATGGAGGTCTGGGTAGGCATAGCCCTCCCGATTGGCCGCGAGCGAATGGCGGCGCCGAAAGCCCGCATCGTCGTGCTTGAGCGGGCTCTCCACCTCGTAGTTGAGAAACCACCAATTCGCCGCCAGCCATTCGGCCAAGGGATACAGCGAGACGCAAAGGCGCTCCCGAACCGTCCTAGCCCGCTCGTCGAGCGCAAGCGTGACCGTGGACGCCCCCGCTTGGATGCGGAGGTTCGCCCAAGTCGCGGCCAGTTCGGGGCCGTTGACGCCCTTGGCTTCCGTCCACTCCAAGTCGAAGCTAAGCTGCGCCATAGATCCTCTCTATACCGTGCGGCCACTCGTCCTTGGCCAATGTTGGGTAGTTGGCCAATGTTGGGTAGTCGCCCAACGCGGGCTTGCGCCAATGCTACGCTAGCGCTTCCGGTTCTCGGAAGACCTCCCTAGCGTGCCAGCCCAAGTATCGGCTGTCAGGTCGCAGATCGGGGCGTGTCGGGATGATCTGCAAGAGTTGGCCATTGAAGCGCGTCAGGGTGTCGCGGGACCCAAGGCCATCGACTTGCGTTGCCACAACCACATGGTAGTCACCCATCACGGTGAATGCGCCGCGGTCGAAGAGCCGATGATGCAGCACACAGAGTGCGAGGCCATTGCGGACCTCCCACGGCCCCGCGTCCCTCAACCAGTGGATGTGGGCGGCTTCAACCGCAATCGGCTGGCCGGCCAAGCGGATGTCCAACCCGCACACCGCGCATTGGTCGTGGTAGGCGCTCAGTACCGCGGGCCGGAAATCAGGATGCCGCTTCCGGCGCCGCGCAATCTGGTATTTGTTCTGATATTCGTCGGCATCCCTCACTTCCGGTGTCGCTGGCCGGGTATGCGGCGGCTCTCGACTGCCCCCCACGAATCCCGTCGCACGCAGGATGTCGTCGCGGTAGCTGCTGGGGAAGTGGGCTTCTATGAGCATGTCCGCGACCTGCCGAGCGAATGGCGGGTCGGCTCGAAAGGCGGCGTAGTCCTCCTCCAACAAGCCACCATGGATATCGCCGTCTAACAAACTTGACCGGTGGGCATCGCCGCTCTTTGTGGTGCTGACGTGCTCCGGACGATCCAGCCGCCAAACGCCATCGTTGCGCAGCCGCCAGAAGGGAAACTCAGTGTGGATGGCCTTGCGGTGCGGGCCGAACGCCCTCAACAGATCTCGCAGATCTTGATCGACCAAGGAGAACGGTGCCATTTGCTGGGCACCGGACAGGCAGCGTCCGATGGCCCAAAGAGCCAGCAGAGGTTTGTGCGGCGCACGCCGGTCATTGCCGCTCCAAACCCGGAGGCGCTCGAACCGCTCCTCGATGTTGTCCGCGATGACGCCACCTCGCACGTTCTTGTACGAGGCGCAGCCTAACCCCTAACGCAACTGGCCTACAAGGTGCAGATTAGGCAGCTGTCGTCATCGTCCTCCAACGAAGCAACCCGTTGCTGCCAAGAAGCGACACCCCGTTGTCTAGCCGCGGCGGCTGCCTTTATCGCCTTCGCGTCCGCGAGCACTTCGTCCAAAGTGGCGCCGGGCACCCATGTGAACAGCTTGCCGGTGTCCGGGTTGACGCCCTCGTACTCCTTGGCGCGGGCGAACAAGCTCGGATGACGCTCCGCCAGCCCGACCCATTCGTCACGGCGCTGGAAGAAGCAGAAGTAGCAGCCGGAGCGGCTGCGCCATTCGTAGTACGCCGGGACGCCAACGGTTTCTTCCAGCAAGCGAAACACGTCTGCTCGGACGATGCCGTCTTCCACAAAGGGGTACACGGCGCTGATGTTGGGCTTGTGGCTGATGTACCCCTGCCTGTGCTCGTCGGCTCTGATGGCAACGTAGCTCACGCACGGATCGTCGCCGACGAACGCCTCCAGAGGTTCCAGCTTCATCACCCGCGTACACCATCGGGCGTGCGCGGACGGGAGGAAGCCGTTGAAACGCTTGAGGTGGTGGTCGAAGTGCTTGTTGCTGCTCAAGCGTGCGATGGGCTTTTGGAGGTAGTCTTCCAGTTGGTCGAGGTAGTCGTAGACCTCTGTGAGCTCAGCGCCGGTGTCGCAGAAGAAGTACTCCATCCCTTCATCGCGGCCTTGCTGCTTGAGGTGGATGGCGAGGGCCGCGCTGTCCTTGCCACCCGACAAGCCCAATATGTGCCGAGCGGGCTTGACTTGCACCGCAGTGGGGTGCTCATTGGCGATGCTCACGTCGTTCCTCCCACGACCGCATGGTGGGATCGATAGTGGCAGACTCTTTTGCTGTACGCAAGACTTTGTTTTTGCTGTATTTTTCGTACACTAATGTACGTTCTCGGTGTCTCCAATGCGGTCGTCAACAACACTGGCCAAGAGTGCCAGCCGATGCTTCTCATCAACGCTCTCGACCACCTTCTTGACGGCATCCGCCAACTCGACGAACTGCTTGCTGGGTGCCGTCGCGCATGGGACGACGACCCTCACGGCGCCACGGCCGGTTCTCTTGATGCTCAGCAGAACCAACTCAACAGCTTCGTCCTGTCCCGCCGCAAGCGCGTCTTCGCTGCTCTTCAGCAATTGCCAATCGCGGAGGGACTCGGCGTAGACCGCGAGTTTGGCCTTGACCACCGTTTCGGCGCCATCCTCCCAAGCGGTTGATGGCCCGTCGCCAAGCACCGTCAGCAGGTCTTCAAACCACTCGTCATCCGGTTTCCCCTTCGCGCCGGCCGCGGCGATGAAGTGCTTGAACCCATCATCGCACCGGTACTGGGGAAGTTCCTTGCATTGCGACCGGGCAGCATCGCGTAGTTCGTGCAAATCGGCACCCACCACAGCGCTGAAACACGCGCCGACGGCCGTGCGCATGTCGTCCAGCAAGGTTGGGCGCACGTTGGCCAGTTCGCGGAGGGCTTGTGCAACGGTGCTTGCCAATTCGGCCGGTTCCGCGTCTTCGCCCAAGCCGCAGGCGTTGCCAAGATCGTGAAAGACCAACTGCTGCGCAGACTTCGACGTTCGTATTGCCTGACGCACACGCGCGGCGGTCTCGGATACGCGTTTCGTCTTAAGCGAGTAGTCGTCCAAGCCGAAAACGAACCGGATCAACGGCCGGGCGATGTCAAGAGCGCTCAAGGAGTCCCGCGATCGGCCGAACAGCGCGTTGCCGTACTCGTCGAACAATGTGCGGGTCCCTTGCGACCGGAAGTGTCGGAAGGTTGCGTGGGCTGGCCGAGCAAGCATCCGTCGCATCGTTTCGTATGTCAGTGTTGGCGAATACCCGTGTTCGTCAAAAAAGACGATTTCGTTTCGATTCAACAGGTAGTAGTGCAACAAGAGTATCCAGAACAGGCCGGGTTTGACGCCGAACGGCGCCGCCGCCAAGTCGCCCATCAGTTGCTGTGCAGATACGGGATCGGTTTCAGACGCCTCGAATAGCGCATCCAGCCGTTGCAACGTGGGGCCGAGATTGAGCGGGTCCGAGGCGGACGGGCGCTGGAACACCCACTTGCCCGCCTCGTCTTGCCCGTGCAGTTCCCCTTTTTCGAGCACAGCGTGGTATACCGCCCTCTCCGACGGGTAGCCGGGAATACCAAGAGCGGCGTGGTCAGCGCCATCGAACATGCATTGCAACAGCTTGTTCCGCGCCGCGACGGCTTGGGGCGAAAGGTTGTCTCGATTGATGAGTTCTTGGCGAACCTTTGCCGATGCCCAATACACTTCGTCCATGATGTCGGAGAGCACACTTTGCAGGGTCCTTCGGTCGGGGATGTCGAACTGCTGCTCTTTCCAATACCAACTCGAGGCAGACGGGTCCCCGAACAAGGTGCTTAGGGCTTGCCGCTCGGCCACCTTGGCTTTTCGGCAGTAAGTCTCCACCTCCCGAACCGCAACCGCATCGGCTTCGATTGCTGGGAGTCTGTCCCGCACCCGTGCCATAACCAGCACCTGCACGATGGCAGTTCGCAGTCCTGTTCCGCCCCGGTGCAGCACCCACACTTCGCCCGTCTGGGCGCTCTTGCGGGCCTCGTGGAAGGTGGCCTCGTCGGCGCGGCTCTCGGCTAGGAAGAACACCAGTCGCGGCTTGAGTCCGCGGCCTTCGCTTGGTGCCCGATGTTCCGCGTCTGCGTAGATGATCTCGAAAGTGCGCAACGCGCCGGTCTCGATGGAGTGGCGACGGGCGACGATGGGTGCCGTCTCGCCACGCTCGGTCATCACGCTTGCAAGGTCTATGCGCCCGAGCTTGTCGCGTTCGCGGGCGATGTGCTCGTCGATGTTGAAGTCCGTGCCTTGCCACACGCGGTATTCGTCCGCAAACTTGCGGTACTGCAGGATGGAGGCGTCCATGCTTGCTGCGATGGTCTGTTGCAGCAGGTCGTCCGGCGTGTCCAGTTGGCGCAGAACGGCTTCCGAGGCGGGGATCGCCTCGTTGCCGGTGGTCAAGTTCAACAGGCCGACGGTCTTGGCGATGGCCACCAAGTCCGCCTTTTGGTCGCCGGTGCCGGCGGTGCGCTTTTCCTCCTCGCGGGCGGCACCATCCACCGCCGTTACCACCTCTGCCCACGTCCGCTGCGCCAGCGGGGTTGCGAAGGAGGGCGGCTGCGCTTCAATGAAGTAGTCGTACACCCCGGCGGGCGGCACGCGCTCGCCAAAGCGCTCAAGCCGTTTCACCGCGTTCTGGAAGCCGTTGGGTTCCTGGCTGCCGAAGTAGCCGAACAGCGTGCGTTCGTTCTGGGCGAAACGCACGCACAGGATTGGCAGCGCCAGCAGCGCGACCGGGTGCATGGGGTAGCAGGCGGTGAAGAGCTCGGTTGCGGCGCTCGCCTCAAGGCCAAGGGGCAGGGCGTTGGCGTCCGCCAGCGCCGTGGCGCACTGGGTGGAGCGCTGCCAGATGGCGTTGCGCTCCTGCTCGGTAAGGTCGTGCTCGAAGGCGTCGGAGAGCACGCGCAGTGTCTGTTCGGTGGTCTCGATGAAGGAGACGGTTTGGAAGCGGCCTTGGACTTTCGCCCACTCGTTCTGCAAATCGCCCATGCCGGGGGCGTGCATGTCGAAGGCTTGATGGTGCAGCACGAACAGCATCAAGTTGGCTTTGCGGCCCAAGTAGGTGCGCTCGGCAAGCTCCTGCATCAGGTAGGTGCTGCCCATGTGGCCCGTGGGCTGGCGCGCCTCGAACTCCAAGAACTTGCCGAGTTCGTCTATCACGAACAGCAGGCCGCCGGCGCCGATGCGCTCCAAGGCGTCTTGCAGGGCGTCTATCAGCGCCAGAATGTGGCGTTCCGGCACCGTCTTTTGGGTGGCAGCGTCGTGGATGTCCTTCAGAACGCGGGGTCTGCCGCCGGGGCGGCCTTGCCAGAACGCGCTTGCCGCAGCGTCTAGGGCGGTGAGCAAGCGGCGGCTGAGCGGTTCGGGGCTTCCCGTGAGCACCACGCGGCACCACGGCTTCTGGCGGCGGAAGCGGGTGGCCAAGCGGCGCGATTGCTTGCCGAGGATCTTGGCCGCCTCGGTTGCGGCGCAGTCCTTGCCGCCGAGCAGCGCGTGCAGAAATACGCCGAAGGTGGACTTGCCGGCGCCGTAGGGGCCGATCAGGCTCCACGCCCGCGGCTGGTTGCCTTTGCCGAAGGCGGCGGCCACGTCTTCCAGCAGCGCGACGCCGCGGGTGGTGGGGTGGTAGGCGGCGATGGTGGCGACGGCGCCGCTGTCGCGCTCGACGTTGGTGGAGCGCGTGTAGCAGGTTTTCACCTTGATGCGGTCGGCCAGGCTCATGCCGCTGCCCTCGTCTGGTTTGCTGGCTTGGTGCCGGTACGGCGCTTGCGCTTCGATCCGCGCTTTGCGGGCTTGCCGGCCGCCAGTGTGTAGTGATCTTCCAAGATGCGCAGCCCGTCGAGCGGGCCGGTTTTGTAGAGTTGGTAGAGGCCCGCGGTGCGGTTCAGTTGCAGCACGCTAGGGTACGCCTCGCACAGGGCTTCGAGCTTGTCGGTCAAGCCGTTCTCCGTCAGGCGGAACACCGATCCCGGGGCGCAGTGCTCTTGGTCGCTGTACATTAGCTGCTCCACCGGTAGCTGTTCCGCGCCAACGTGGGCGAACACGTCCGCGACCGCGTAGGCGAAGGCCGTCAACGGAATCTCCTCGCGGTCGGTTGGCGGGGCGTGCCAAGTGTGCTGATCCAAGCGCTCCTGCAGTTGCAGGGCGGCCAAGGGCGAATCCAGCGCGTCCTCGGCCAGCAACCGCGTGCCGCCGCGCGATTGCGCGTACATGCGCAGCACGAGGTTGACATCCTTCCGCAGCGTGGTGGCGGCGGCCTTCGCCGTGATGCTCTGCCGCGCGAACTCGCGCAGCGCCGCGAACACCTCGTCGCTCACGAACTCCGGCTTGTGGAAGTGATTGTAGAACCAGTACACGGCGGTGGCCTCGGTGGGATTGGTGGCGAGCAGCCAGTGCAACAGCCAGATGGTCGCGTCGTCCTCCAAGTAGCGGTCGCCGCCCTCGGCGTCCAGCGCGTCCGGGAAAAGCACCTCGCCGATGGCGGTTCGCGCCAAGCCGCGGCGCGCGGTGCGCTGCGCCATGCGCGTTGCCAGCAGCCAGTAGCGGATGGCGGCCACCATGTTCTTGCCGACGCCAAGCGTCACCGTGGCGTCTTCGCTGGCGAAGACGTCCGGGTTGTCCTTCAGCGCCGCCAAGCCCTTGGTGATCCAGCCGAAACGCAGCGGGAAGGACTCATGGCGCCCGAACGAGACTTTTGCGGGGTTCAGTTTCATGTTAGGATATACAGTAGTGGGCCTTTTTGGCGATGTCAAGCACCGAGTGCGTCAATTTTATACACCACTTGCGCGGTGGCGCAGAAGCGCGGAACAGCGGTGTGACCGTTGCGGTCAACCTGTCGACAATGCGCCCGATCAACCAACGACGCTCGGTGGTTGACATTCGCGCCGTGGCTGGCGAATGATGCGCCTGATGGTGCGGGGCGGCACCTCGCCCTTGCGCTTTGGTGCTGCCCGGCCCGAACAGGAGTCGCAAACATGCCCACGCCCATGACCGTGGAAGGCGCAAACAAGCTGCGCGAAGAGCTCAATCACTTGAAGAACGTCGTGCGGCCGGGGATATCCAAGGCCATCGGCGAGGCGCGGGAGCACGGCGACTTGCGCGAGAACGCCGAGTACCACGCGGCGAAGGATCGGCAGGCGTTGACGGAGGCGCGGGTGCGGCAGATCGAGGCCATGCTGGGCGACGCGCAGGTGATCGACGTCACGCGCGTCAAGCCGAGCGGCAAGGTGGTGTTCGGCGCGACGGTCACGCTCATGGATGTCGAGACGGACGCCAGCGTGCGCTACAAAATCGTCGGCGAGGACGAAGCCGATGTGAAGGAAAGCAAGATCTCCGTCTTTTCCCCCTTGACGCGCGCCATGATCGGGCGCGGGGAGGGCGATTCGGTGGTGGTGCAAACGCCGCAAGGCACGCGCGAGTACGAGATCGACGCAATCGAACACCTGTAGCCGTCGCCAACGCCGCCGATCGCCCTTGCTTTTCGCCGCTGCAACCCCATCTCATGCTCGCTGGCCGGTCGGCCGCAAGGGTGTACGACAGATCTTTGGTATGCGGTGCCGGTGCCAAGCCGGAAACGCAGGCGTTCCGCCTGCATGCGGGCGAGACGCCCGCGCTCCCAGCACGGCCGCGCCGGTATGGCCGAATCGCCTTGATTTTCGTGTATGCTTGGCGACCGCCAACACCAAGTCCGCGTTTGCGGGCGCACGGGCTAGGCGGCCGAGAGCATCGGGCGCGGTCCCGCGAGGAACAGATACCTTGAGCGACATGGGCAAGAACCTCCTACTCTGGCTGATCATCGTGGTCGTCCTGGTGACGGTGTTCAACACCTTCAACATCAGCAACGAGCCGCCGGGCGAGATCTACTCGAACTTCCTGGACAAGGTGCAGGCCGGCGAAATCCAAAGCGCCGTGTTCGAGGGGGGCGAGATCATCGTCACGCCGAACGCGGGCGAGGTGTTCAAGGTGGTGATGCCGTCCGTGGGCGATCCCGCCTTGATGGACGTGCTGCTGCGCGCCAACGTCAACGTCGAGGGCAAGATGCCGGAGGAGCAGAGCTTCTGGGTGCAGTTGCTCATCAACTGCCTGCCCATCCTCATCATCATCGGCGTGTTGATGCTGTTCATGCGCCAAGTGCAAGGCGGCCTGGGCGGGCGCGGCAATCCCATGACGTTCGGCAAGAGCAAGGCGCGGCTGCTCTCCGAGGATCAGATCAAGACCACCTTCGCCGACGTGGCGGGGGTGGACGAGGCCAAGGAGGACGTGCAGGAGCTGGTGGAGTTCCTGCGCGACCCCAGCAAGTTCCAGCGCCTAGGCGGGCGCATCCCGCGCGGCACGCTGATGGTGGGGTCGCCCGGCACCGGCAAGACGCTGCTCGCCAAAGCCATCGCCGGCGAAGCCAAGGTGCCGTTCTTCTCCATCTCCGGCTCGGATTTCGTGGAGATGTTCGTGGGCGTGGGCGCTTCCCGGGTGCGCGACATGTTCGAGCAGGCGAAGAAGCAGGCGCCCTGCATCATCTTCATCGACGAGATCGACGCCGTGGGGCGGCATCGCGGCGCCGGTCTCGGCGGCGGCCACGACGAGCGCGAGCAGACCCTGAACCAGCTGCTGGTGGAGATGGACGGCTTCGAGGCCAACGATGGCATCATCGTCATCGCCGCCACCAATCGCCCGGACGTGCTGGACCCGGCGCTGCTGCGCCCCGGCCGCTTCGACCGCCAAGTGGTGGTGCCGCTGCCGGACATCCGCGGCCGCGAGCAGATCATGAAGGTTCACATGCGCAACGTGCCGGTTTCGGACAACGTGGATGCGTCCATCATCGCCCGCGGCACGCCGGGCTTCTGCGGCGCGGATTTGGAGAACGTCGTCAACGAAGCTGCCCTGTTCGCCGCCCGCGGCGGCAAAGAGCATGTGGAAATGGCGGACTTCGAGCAGGCCAAGGACAAGATCATGATGGGCTCGGAGCGCAAGTCCATGGTCATGTCGGAGAAGGAGAAGCGCAACACCGCCTACCACGAGGCCGGCCACGCCATCGTCGGCCGCACCGTGCCGGACTACGACGAGCTCTACAAGATCACTATCGTGCCGCGCGGCCGGGCGCTGGGCGTGACGATGTTCCTGCCGGAGGAGGATCGGCACAGCCTGAGCCGCCGCTCCATCCAAAGCCAGATCTGCACGCTGTTCGGCGGGCGGGTCGCAGAGCAGATGGTGAACGGCGAGCACGGCATCACCACCGGCGCCGCCAACGACATCGAACGCGCCACGCAGTTGGCGCGCAACATGGTCACGCGCTGGGGCTTCTCGGAACGCATGGGGCCGCTGTTGTACGACGAGGAGGACGGCGAGGTGTTCCTCGGCATGTCGGCGGCCACGCAGCCGAAGCCGATCAGCAGCGACACCGCCCGCGAAATCGACGAGGAGGTGCGGCGCATCGTGGACGAGTGCTACGGCACCGCGCGCGGCATTCTCAAGGAGCACGAGGACAAGCTGCACAAGATGGCCGACGCGTTGATGGAGTTGGAGACGCTGACCCCGGAGCAGGCGGACGACATCATGGCCGGCCGGCCGCCGCGGGAGGTGGAAGTGGCCGAGACACCCGCCGCCGCGGCATCCGAAACGGCGACCGCGACGAGCGAGGACAAGCCCACGGCAAGCGCGGGCGAGCGGGAAGCGCCGGCGCCGGGACCGATCGGCGGGCCGGTGCAGGAACACTAGCGGGACGAGGTTTCCCAGAGTTTGCGCAGCAAACGCAAACGCGCCCGCCAGGGGCGCGCCAACGGAAGGGGAGCAGAAGCAGTGGGCAAGCAATACTTCGGCACGGACGGCATTCGCGGCCTCGTGGGCCGCGAGCCCATCACGCCCGAACTCTGTTTGCGGCTGGGCTGGGCGGCCGGCAAGGTGCTGTCGTCCGGCCGCAACGGCATGGTGGTCATCGGCAAGGACACGCGCATCTCCGGCTACATGATCGAGTCCGTGCTGGAAGCCGGGCTCATCTCCGCCGGCGTGGACGTCAGCCTCCTGAGCCCCATCCCCACCCCCGCCATCGCCTACCTCACGCGCACGCTGGGCGCGGACGCCGGCATCGTCATCAGCGCCTCGCACAATCCGTTCGGCGACAACGGCATCAAGTTCTTCGACGCCAACGGCAACAAGCTGTCGGACGAGAAGGAGGCCGCCATCGAGGAACAGATGGCGCAAACCCTCGTTTCGGTGGACTCCGAATCCCTCGGCAAGGCGTACCGCGTGGACGACGCCCGCGGCCGCTACGTGGAGTTCTGCAAAGGCACCATCAACCGGGGCCTGCACTTCAAGGGCCTGAAGGTGGTGGTGGACTGCGCCCACGGCGCCACCTACGCCGTGGCGCCCAACGTGTTCTCCGAACTGCGCACCGAGCTCACCGTCATCGGCGCCGAGCCGAACGGCACCAACATCAACGACGGCCACGGCTCCACGCAACCGCAGACCGTCGCCGCCAAGGTGCTGGAGACCGGCGCGGACGTCGGCATCGCCTTCGACGGCGACGGCGACCGGGTGACGATGGTGGACGCTCAAGGGCAGGTTTTCGATGGCGACGATCTGCTCTACATCATCGCCCGCTCGCGCCTCAAGCGCGGCGCCTTGAACGGCGGTGGCGTGGTGGGCACGCAAATGACCAACTTGGGTTTGGAACAAGCGTTGGAGACCTGCGGCATCCCCTTCGAGCGCGCCGAAGTGGGCGACCGCAACGTGCTGACGAAGATGCACGGCAACGGCTGGGCCCTCGGCGGCGAGCCTTCCGGGCATCTGATCTGCTTGAACCTGGCCACCACCGGCGACGGCATCGTCGCCGCCTTGCAGGTGCTCGCCGCCATGATCGACGAGGACAAACCCCTCGGCGAGCTGCGCAACGGCTTGCACAAGTACCCGCAAGCCACCACGAACGTGGTCACGACGAGCGCGCAAAAGGTGGCTGCCAGCACCGCCATCGCCGACGCCGCCCAATCCGTGGAGAAAAAGATGAACGGCCGCGGCCGGGTGGTGGTGCGGGCCAGCGGCACCGAGCCCATGCTGCGCATCATGGTGGAAGGCGAGCATCCGAACCCGGTGCGGGAATACGCGGAGTCCTTGGCCGAAGTGGCGCGGCAAGCGAACGGCGCCTGAGGGGTGGGACTACCGCCTCCGCCCCGCTTAGCCGCGACGGCCCTGGGAGCGCGGGCGTCTCGCCCGCACTTTCGTTCACGGGTGTTCACCTTTTGCGGGCGAGACGCCCGCGCTCCCAGGACGTGCTGAGCAGATGCCACCGGATGTCGCACACCCGCGTGTGACGCGGCGCCCGCTGCTCGTCGCCAACTGGAAGTCGAACGCGAGCAAGCGTTTCGTGGACGGCTTCGCCGCGGCGTGGGCGCCGCCGCGAAACGACGTGGACGTCGTCGTCTGCCCGCCGTGGGGCTATTTGCAGCATGTGACTGTGGCGCTCGCCGGCCGCCAAGTGCGCTTCGGCGTGCAATCCACCAGCGCTGAACCGCAAGGCGCTTTCACCGGCGAGCACGCCGCGGAGATGGCGCGCGACCTCGGCGCCGAGTTCGCCATTGTCGGGCACTCCGAACGCCGCAGCCTGTTCGCCGAGACGGACGCGCTGGTGGCGCGCAAGTTCCAAGCGGCGCAACACGCGTCGCTCACTCCCATCCTGTGCGTCGGCGAATCGGCCGCGGCGCGAGAGCGCGGCGAGGCGGAAGCGGTGGTGCGCTCGCAGTTGGACGATGTGACGGCGCTTTGCGGTGCCGCCGTGTGGCAGGAAGCCGTCATCGCCTACGAGCCGGTGTGGGCCATCGGCACCGGCGCAACGGCGACCCCGGAGCAAGCGCAAGAGATGCACCGCTTCGTCCGCAGCCGCCTGCCGGAAGCGGGCAGCGCCACCCGCGTTTTGTACGGCGGCAGCGTCAACGCGAACAACGCCGCCGCGCTCTTCGCGCAGCCGGATGTCGATGGCGCACTGGTGGGCGGCGCGTCGCTGGACGCCGCAGCGTTCTCTGCGATATGCTTCGCGGCCACGGCGAGCCAACGCTCTGGCGATGCCGGATAGGTCAAACGCACCATGCAAACCTTCCAAACCATTCTGCTCATCCTGCTGGTGGCGGACGCCATCGCCTTGGTGGTGCTGGTGCTGCTGCAGCAAGGCAAGGGCGCGGATGTCGGCGCCGCGTTCGGTTCCGGCAGCGCCAACACGCTGTTCGGCAGCGCCGGCTCGGCGTCGTTCCTCACCAAGGCCACGGCTTGGCTCGCCATCGGCTTCTTCGCCATCTCCTTCGGCCTCGCCTACGCGGCGAAGGAGCAAGCCGAGGCGTTGCGCGAGTTCCCCGTGGTGCAGCCGGCGCTGGAAGGCGAAGCGCCGGAAGTGCCGGACGAGGAACCCCCGGCCACCGAACCGGACGAACCCACCGGCGAGGAAGACGCCGAAGACGACTTCCCCGATGTATGATGCGCACCCGCCCAAATGCCGAAGTGGTGGAATTTGGTAGACACGCTACCTTGAGGGGGTAGTGGACGTTACGTCCGTGGAGGTTCGAGTCCTCTCTTCGGCACCAACCCATGTTGTTGGGCAGGCGGTCTCATGCAACCAAGCGCGCGTTCCGGGGTGGTGAAGGGCGTGGCGTGGTGATGCGACTCGCGGCCGCGGTGGAGCGCTTGGTGGACACTCATGGGAAGTGACGCCGCGGCCGGTGCTCGGGCGGGAGCGTCTCGCTGGCGTTGGCTGCCGGTTTGCGGACTGCTGCTGGCGTTGTCCACCGTTTGGATGTTCGCCGGCGAGCGGGATTTTTTCTACGGTCACCTCCTGCACGCGCAAAACACCGCTAAGAACATGATCCTCGCCCGCAACCTCTCGGCGGGGTTCCTCGGCTTTCAATTCCTGCGCAAGCGCCGTGCCGCGGACGGCAGCGTGTCCTATGTGCCCTACAACCGCTTCCCGATCGGCGTCTTTGTGCTGACCAAGCTGGTCATCGCGCCTTTTGCGGGCGACGCCGCGGCGCAGATCGCCGCGGCGCGGGCGTTGATGCTGGCGTTCTTCTGCGCGGCCGCGTTGTTCGCGTATTTTTCGTTGGCGCGGCTCGTTGGCCGCGCTGTCGCCCTCGGCGCGACTTTGCTGGCGTTTTCCTCCTACCACCTGTTGCACTACAGCGACACCGTCTCCAACGAGATGAGCCCCGATCTGTTCGCCGTGATGCTGGTGTTCCACGGTTTGGTGCTATTCGAGATCGATGGCGGAAGGCGTCGTTTCTGGGAACTGGCGGCGCGCGTGTGCGTGGCGTTGCTGATCGGCTGGCACGTCTACGGGTTGCTGCTGCCTTACCTCGCCTTTGTCGCCGTGCGCGAGGGGTGGGCGGCCGGGCGAAGGGTGGGCAGCGGGACGGGAAGAGAGCGAAGGGTGGGCAGCGGGACGGGAAGAGAGCGAAGGGTGGGCAGCGGGACGGTCGGCGGCACGGATATGTTGACGAAGCGCGTGGGGGCCGCGGTTGCCGCGGTGGTGCGCGGCCGCGCCGTGCTTCTCGGCGCTTTGGCGTTGCTGTTCGGCGCCGGCGTGCTCGGCTGGAATTTCGCTCAGGAATACACGGCTTTCGACGGGCGGCGCCCGGTGGCGGAGCTGCCATCCGTGCGCTCGATGTTCCGGCGCGCGGGGTTGCGCGAAGAGGCTGGAACACACGTATGGCCCGCTGCTCTGAGATGGCATTTCCACCGCGTGGGCGCGGCCTGCCTCCCCTTCGCGTTGACCGCCGGCGCTGATTTCGATGAGTTCGCGTGGCGGGAATCCGAGGGGTTTTGGCTATTTTGGACCGGCGTGATCGCGACCTTCGCGGCTCTTGCCGGCGTTGCGGTCTTGCGCGGCCCTAGGGCGCCGCCGGCCGCGTTGGTGCTGGCGGGTTTCGGTTGGACGTTGCTGGTCCCCGAGACATTGAAATGGCCCGCCCACCAGTACGAGACCATATTCCACGTCGGTGTGCCGCTTTGGCTGTTCGTCGCGCTGCTGCTTGGTGCGAACCGTTTTTGGCGGCCGGCGCCGGCGGTCGCTGCGGCCGCCGCAGCGGTGGTCTTCGCGGCCTCCAGCATTGGGTTGGGCTTGCGCCAGGGCCACGCCGGTGCGGCGCGGGCGGAACGTGCGCAAATGGCGGAGTTCGAAGCCGTCGCCAAGAAGGTTCGCGGCGGGAACGTCTGGGTCGCCACGCCCAAAGACACGTTTGACAGGTTCGTGGACCAGCGTCGTTTCGTGGACTTCTACTTGGCGGGGGGGTTCGTTCGCTATGCCTCCCGGTCGGACGTCCTCGACACCAAGGCGATCCGTGCGGCGGACTTCGTGCTGGCGTTCGAACGGTACGAAACCCCGGCCCTGTTGACGCCGGAGCACCAGTCGGTCTTTCTGTATCGCGCTGGGGCGGCCGCCGGCGCCGTGTGGGCGGCGATGCAGGAGGCGCGGCGCGAGGAACACAGCCGACTGAGTGCGCGGACGCTCGTGGCGCGTGCCGGATGGGATCTCCATGTTGTGCGGGGCGAGGGCGGACGCACTGAGCTCGTCTATTTCAAGTCGCCGTGCGCTGTCGACGACACCCAAGGGTTGTTACACTTGCGCTTCGCGCCGGTGGGCGGGAAGGTGCCTTGGGGTCGCGCGCGGCATTTGGAGCATCGCAGCTTCTTCTTCCACGAGGTGGGCGCGATGGTGGACGACAAGTGCGTGATGCGAGTGCCGCTGCCGCCGGACTGGCCGGTGGCCGCCGCGCACACCGGCCAGACGTACCCGGCCGGCGGCGCGGCCAGTTGGCGGGCTGTCTTCCAGCTGGACGTCGACCGGTTGCGCGACGCGTTTCGCGCCTTGCACGGCGAGACGCCGGCTGCCCGGGGAGAGTTCGACATGTACCTGCGCCACGGCGTGTTGCACTATGCACGCCGGCCCTGCGCGCCGGCGGAGGTGCGACGACGTTTCTTCCTGCATGTGGTGCCGGAGACGTTGCGGGCACTGCCGAGGGCGAGGCGGCGCAGCGGTCTCGACAATCTGGATTTCGACTTCGGCGAACACGGGGCCGTTTTTGACGGTGCCTGCGTGGCGATGGTGACGCTGCCGGACTACGACATCGTGCGGATACACACCGGCCAGATTGACGATGCCGGCGTCGTCGCGTGGCGGATCGATTTCGCGCCGAACCAGGCGA
Organism: Candidatus Azotimanducaceae bacterium; assembly: GCA_965243095.1. Classification (GTDB taxonomy): domain Bacteria; phylum Pseudomonadota; class Gammaproteobacteria; order Pseudomonadales; family Azotimanducaceae; genus VXYL01. The sequence continues at coordinate 4,086,380 of OZ251530.1, read as the reverse complement.
CTGCTTTCGCCGAGGAGTCGCGCACGGCGGAATCTCATGCGAAGTGATCCACCGACCATCGCGTGGGCGCGGGCGTCTCCCGCGGGCCGGCGGCTGCCGGTGTGCGGCTTGTTGCTGGCGTTGTCCACCGTTTGGCTGTTCGTCGGCGACCGGGACTATTTCTACAGCCACGTCCTGCACGACGTGAACTCCGGCAAGAACATGTCACTCGCGGCCAACCTCTCGGCGCAACACGGCTTTCTGTTCCACACCAAGCACCGCCGCCAAAACGGCACCGTGGGCTACCAGCTCTACAACCGGTTCCCCCTCGGCGCTTTCGTGTTGATCAAGCTGGCGATTCTGCCGTTCCAAGGCGACTTCTCCGCGCAGATCGTTGGGGCACGGGCGTTGATGCTGGCGTTCTTCTGTGGCGCCGCGGTGTTTGCGTATCTCGGGCTGGCGCGGCTTGCGAACAGCCGCGCCGTCGCTCTCGGTGCCGTGCTGCTCGCGTTTTCGTCGTATCACCTGCTCGACTACGCCGACGCGGTGTCCAACGAAATGAGCGTGGATCTTTTCGCCGTGATGCTGGTGTTCCACGGCATGGTGTTGTTCGAGGTGGAGGGCGGCAGGCGGCGTTTTTGGGAGTTGGCGGCGCGGGTGTGCCTTGCCTTGCTGCTTGGCTGGCACGTCTACGGGCTGCTGCTGCCGTTTTTGGCGTTTGGCGCGGTGCGTGCGGCGGTGGCTTGGCGCAAGGCCGATGGCGCCGCGAGAGAGCGGCGGGCGGGCAGCCGCAGGCTGCTGGGGCGCTACGCGGTGCTCGGCGCACTGGCGTTGCTGTTCGGCGCCGGAATGCTCGGCTGGAACCTCGCGCGGGAATACGCAGCGCTTGGGGGCAAGCGCCCGCTGGCGGAGTTGCCGTCGGCGCGCTCGATGCTCACGCGCACGGGTTTGCGCGAGACGAGCTATGCGCGCCGGGAGGAGATGCTGCCCTTGCCCACATTGCTGAAGTGGCAGTTCCACCGGGTCGGCGCTGCCAGCCTGCCAGTCGCGTTGTCTGGCGGCATCGATATGGAGGAGTTCACTTGGCGGGAATCCGGGTCGTCGTGGTTGTTTTGGGCGGGCTTGGCCGCGACCCTCGGGGTGTTGGCCAGTCTTGGGTTCTTTCGCGGCCCTAGAGCGCCGCCGTTCGCATTGGCGCTGGCCGGCTTCGGCTGGACGTTCTTGGTTCCACAGCACATGGGCTACCAAAGCCACGAATACGAGACCATGTTCCACGTCGGCGTGCCGCTGTGCCTTTTCGCCGCCTTGTTGCTTGTGGTGCGCCATTTCTGGCGGCCAGCGCCTGTGGTCGGCGCGGCGGCCGCTGCCGTGATCTTCGCGGTCTCAAGCGTTGCGATGGGTTTGGCCCATCGCGACCCCGTTGAGGCGCGGGCGGAGCGGGCGCTGTTGACGGAGTTCGACGCCATCGCCGGGACTATCCGGGGAAGCAGCATTTGGGTCCCCGTGCGCCGCGCGGCACTCCTGAGGTTCGTGCGGGAACGGCGCGTGATGAACTTCCTTGTAGCGGGAAGCTTCGTCCACTACGCCGATCGATTGGATGGCGCCGACCCCGCGGCGATCGGCGCGTTGGACTTCGTGCTGGCGTTTGAGCGTTACGACATCCCGTCTCTGCTGACGCCGCACCATCGCTTCGTGTTCCTGTACCGCGCCGGCGCGGACGCCGCCGCGGTGCTGGCGGCGATGCGCGAGGCGCGGCGCGAAGAACACCGTCGCCTACAGGCGTTGACGCCGGTGGTGCGGGCGCCGTGGGCCGTCCATGTCTTGCCCGGGCCTCGGGCCGGGTGGGAGCAAGAGACTCGCCTGCCGCGGCGCGGCGTGGCGGAGATCGTCTTGTTCAAGACGCCTTGCGGCTCCGGCGACACTAGGGGCATATTCCAATTCGGCTTCCTTCCGGCGGCCGGACAGGTGCCTTGGGGCCGGACGGTGGACCTGGAGCGCGGCGACTTTCTCTTCCCCGATTACGGTGTGCGCCGGGACGGCAAATGCGAGCTGCGTGTGCCGTTGCCCGCTTGGCATGTGGGGCAAGTTTCCGTCCGCCGCGTCCCTACCGCCGATGGCGCGGTCAGTTGGAGCGTTGCCTTCCGGCTGGACTTGGAACGGTTGCGCAACGAACTGCGCTCCTTGCGCACCGCGACGCCGGCGGCGCAGGGCGAATTCAACCTGTATTTGCACGATGGCGTTTTGCGCTACGTGCGCCGGCCTTGCGCGGCGGCGGACGTGCGGCGACGGTTCTACCTGCACGTGGCACCGGCAACGGTCTCGGCGCTGCCGTGGGCGAGGCGCCGTGGTGGGTTCGACAATCTGGATTTCGATTTCGGCGAGCACGGGGCGATGTTGGACGGTGCCTGCGTGGCGATGGTGAAGCTGCCGGACTACGGGTTGGCGCGCGTGTACACGGGACAGTTCGACTCCGACGCCGGTGCCGAAACGTGGCGCGTCGAGTTGGCTGCGGACGCCTTGGCCGCGGGGGGTTGAAGTGGGGCGTGCGATGTCTCCGGCCGCAAGCCGCTCCCCGCCCGGGGCGCGCGCGTCCGGCCGGTGGCGTCGGCGGCTGCCGGTTTGCGGGTTGCTGCTGGCGTTGTCCACGGTTTGGGTGTTCATCGGCGAACGGAATTTTTTCTACAGCCACGTCGACCACGACAAAAACACCGCCAAGAACATGGCGCTCGTGCGGAACCTTTCCGCGGAGCGGGGCTTTCTGTTCCACAGCAAGGCGCGCCGGGCGGATGGCAGCGTGAGCTATCGGCTCTACAACCGCTTTCCCATCGGCGTTTTCGTGCTGACGAAGCTGGCCATTACGCCTTTCGAGGGCGACCTCTCGGCGCAGCTCGCCGCGGCGCGGGCGGTGATGCTCGCGTTTTTCTGCGCGGCCGCGGTGTTGGCGTATCTGGGGCTGGCGCGGCTCGTCGGCAGCCGCGCCGTCGCCCTCGGCGCGACATTGCTGGGTTTCTCCTCCTATCACTTGCTGCTCTACGGCGACGCGGTTTCCAACGAGATGAGTCCCGACCTGTTCGCCGTGATGCTGGTGTTCCACGGCGTGGTGCTGTTCGAGGTCGAGGGCGGAAAGCGTCGTTTCTGGGAGCTGGCGGCGCGCGTGTGCGTCGCCTTGCTGCTGGGCTGGCATGTCTACGGCCTGTTGCTGCCCTATCTCGCCTTCGTCGCCGTGCGCGAAGCGGTGGGTGCTTGGCACACCGGGGCCGGTGGCGCGGCAAGTGCGGCCAGGCGCTTGGCTGCCGCAGTCGCCGGTGTGCTGCGCGGCCGCGCGGTGATGCTCGCCGCATTGGCACTGCTGTTCGGTGCCGGCATGCTCGGCTACAACCTGGCGCGCGAACACGCGGCGCTCGATGGTCGGCGCACGCTGGCGGAACTGCCGTCCGCGCGCTCGATGTTGTTGCGCACGGGGTTGGGCGAGACGAAGTACGCGGACGCCGAAGACCGCCAGTGGCCCGCTTTCCCGCGGTGGCAGTTCCATCGGGTCGGGGCGGTCAGCGTGCCTTTCGCATTATCCGGCGACGCCGACTTGGACGAGTTCGCCTGGCGGGATTCCGAGGCGCCGATGTTGTTTTGGATCGGCGTCATCGCGACGGTCGGCACGCTCGCCGGCTTCGCGGTGTTTCGCGGCCCCAAGGGGCCGCTGGCCGCCTTGGCGTTGACGGGCTTCGTCTGGGCGTTGCTGGTTCCGCACAACGTGGCGTGGGTGTCCCACCAATACGAAACCATGTTCCATGTCGGCGTGCCGCTTTGCCTTTTCGCCGCGCTGCTGTTCTTGGTGCGCCGCCTTTGGCGGCCGGCGCCGGCCATCTGCGCGGCCTTGGCGGTGGTGGTTTTCGTGGCCTCCAACATCGCGCTGGGCTTGCGCCAGCGCGACGCCGGCGAGGCGCACGCGCAGCGGGCGCAAACGGCGGAATTCGAATCTGCCGCCAAGACGATCGGCGGCGGAAGCGTCTGGGTCCACGCCCACACCCAAGCGCTCAACAGATTCGTGAACCAGCGTCATTTCGTGAACTTCTACATGGCGGGCAATTTCCTCCACATCGGCCGGCTGGACCTCTTCGACGACAAAACCATCGGCGCATTGGACTTTGTGCTGGCGTTCGAGCGGTACGACATTCCAGCACTGCTGACGCCGGAGCACCGGTTGGTCTTCCTGTACCGTGCCGGAACGGAAGCCGGCGCGGTGTTGGCGGCGATGCGGCAGGCGCAGCGTGAGGAACACGGCCGACTGGGGGCGTTGACGCCGGCGGCGCGCACCACATGGGACATTCACATCGCGCCGGCTGGTGCGCCCGGGCGTGGTGCCGAACTGGCCTACTTCAAGGCGTCGTGTACCTTCGACGACACTAAGGGCATGTTCCGACTGCGCGTGGCGGCGCTGGGCGGCAAAGCGCCTTGGGGCCACGCGCGGGAATTGGAGCGGCGCGGCTTCTTCTTCCACGAGCACGGCACGATGATGGACGATAAATGCGTGATGCGTGTGCCGTTGCCGGCTTGGCCGGCGGCCGCCGCGTACGCCGAGCAATTGCGCCCGGCTGGCGACGTGGCGAGTTGGCGGGTCGCCTTCCAGCTAGATGTGGACCGGTTGCGCGACGCCTTCCACGCCTTGCCGGAGGAGATGCCGGCGGCGCGGGGAGCGTTCGACGTGTACCTGCGCGATGGCGTTTTGCGCTACATGCGCGCGCCGTGTGCTGCGGCCGACGTGCGCCGGCGCTTTTTCCTGCACTTGGTGTCCAACGCCGGCCGGCAGAGCTTCGCCAATCTGGACTTCGACTTCGGCGAGCACGGGGCGTTGTTCGACGGCGTGTGCTTGGCGATGCTGACGCTGCCGGACTCCAACATCGGGCGGGTACGCACCGGCCAAGTCGATGCCGACGCCGGCGGCGAAGCGTGGCGGGTCGAATTGGCGGGGGACGCCGTGGCCGCGGGCCGTTGACGTGCCGCGTTGGGTGACGCTTGGCGGCCGGCCGCCTGCCGGTTGGGCTTGGGTTTTTCGTTCCGGCCGTCGATGGCTGCCGATGGGGGTGCTGCTGGCGGCGTTGTGTACCGTGTTCATCTTCGCCGGGCAGCGGGACTATTTCTACAAGCAAGACCTGCACGCCGGATTCACCGGCAAGAACATGGCGCTCGCGGCCAACCTCGGTGCGCAGGGCGGCCTGCTGTTTCTGAGCAAGCGGCGGGGGCCGGATGGCGGGGTGGACTACCAGCTTTACAACCGCTTTCCGATCGGGGCGTTGGCGCTGACCAAGCTGGCGATGCTGCCGTTCCCTGGCGACTTTTCGGCGCAGCTCGCGGCGGCGCGGGCGTTGATGCTGGCGTTCTTCTGCGGCGCCGCCGTGCTGGCGTACTTGGGGTTGGCGCGACTCGCGGAAGGCCGCGTCGTCGCCTTGGCGGCCGTGCTGCTGGCGTTTTCGTCCTACCACCTGCTGGACTACAGCGACGTGGTTTCGAACGAAATGAGCGTGGACCTCTTCGCCGTGATGTTGGTGTTCCACGGCATGGTGCTGTTCGAGGTGGAGGGCGGCCGGCGGCACTTTTGGGAGTTGGCGGTGCGGGTGTGCGTCGCCCTGCTGCTCGGCTGGCACGTTTACGGGCTGCTGCTGCCGTTCCTGGCGTTCGGCGCGGCGCGGGCGGCGGCCGCGGTCTGGGTGGAAGGTCGGGGCACCGGCGGGAAGGCGTTTGCGAAGCGGCTGGGGGCCGCCGCTGGGGCTGCGGTGTTCGGGCGCAGCGCGTTGCTCGGTGCGGTGGCGTTGCTGTTCGGTTGCGGTGTGCTCGGATGGAATCTCGCGCAGGAACATGCGGCGTTTGGTGGGCAGCGCGCGGTGACGGAACTACCGTCGGTGTATTCGATGTTGAAGCGCACCGGGTTGCGGGAGACGAGTGCCGGTGTGCCGGAGGAGCTGGAGTGGCGGACTTTTCTGCGCTGGCAGTTCCATCGGGTCGGCGCGGCAACCGTGCCCTTCGCGTTCTCCCGCTTCGTGGAGTTGGCGGAAAGCGTTTGGCGGGCGTCCGGGGAATTGTGGTTGTTTGGGGCGGGCGTCGTTGCGACCTTGGGCGCTTTCGCCGGCCTTGCGCTTTTTCCCGGGCCGCGGGCGCCGCCGGCCGCCTTGGCGTTGGCCGGTTTCGTGTGGGCGTACTTGGCGTCCGGCAGCACCGCGTGGACGCAGCACCAGTTCGAGACGCTGTTTCACATCGGCGTGCCGCTTTGCCTGTTCGCGGCGGTGCTGCTCGGTGTGCGCCGGTTCTGGCGGCCGGCACCGCGGTGCTGCGCTGTCGCCGCCGTGGTGGTGTTCGCGGCGTCCAGCGTCGCTATGGGGCTGCGTTACCACGACGATGACAAGGCGTGGGAGCAGCGGGCGCGGATGGCGGAGTTCGACGCCGTCGGCAAGGCGATTCAAGGCAAGAGCGTGTGGGTCGCGGAACTCCGCCCGGCGTTCGGCGGGGGGCTTACGAAAAACCGCTTCCTCTTGGATTTCTTCACCACTGGAGGCTTCGTCCACTACGCCGAAACGCCGCGCCTCCCCGGGGTCGAAGAGTTCCGTGCGTTCGACTTCCTGCTGGCGTTCGAGCGCCGCAACGTGCCGGCGCTGCTGACGCCGGATCATCGGGACGTCTTTCTCTACCAAGCGGGCGGTGGGTTGGAAGCGTTGCGGGAGGCGCGGCTTGAAGACTACCGCCTTGTGCGGACGTTCGCGCCGGCGGCGCAGGGGGTGTGGGACATCCATATCCTGCCGGACGATTGGCACGGGGGCGATCGCGGGTGGCAGGGCAGGTGGTCGGATGGCGAGATCGCCTACGTCAAAGCGCCATGCAGCCTTGACGACACCACGGGCCGGTTCTTCCTGCACCTCACCCCTGCGGACGCCAACCTGCCGGTGTCGGCGCGGGTGGTGTTCGAGCGTCGCGACCACCTTTTCTTCCAACGCCACGGGGTGCTGATCGACGACAAATGCATGCTGCGGTTGCCGCTGCCCACTTGGCCGATCGCCAACGTGTCTACCGGGCAGTTCCATCCTCCACCAGAGCGGCCGATTGAAGGAGCCGTGGCGGTGCGCCCTGTGTCCGTGGCCGGCGGCAGGTTTCACCCGGGCGGAGAGGAGATCCGTTGGCGCACCGACTTCCCCCTGGGAGCGCGGGCGTCTCGCCCGCAGGCAGGCGGGACGCCTGCGCTCCTAGATTTGGTGCCAAGCCATTGACGTTGCCCGCCGCGCAGGCCATGCTTGCGCCCCAGCGCTGGAGCACACAGGGGAGGGCGCATGTCGAACAAGCCGCTGCCGGCGGCCCGCTTTCTGAAGATTCCCGACGAAGGCGAGCCGTACCTTGAGGGGTGCCGCTGCCCCGAATGTGGCGCGGTGTACCTCGGCGAGCGCGAGCACTGCGCCAAGTGCGGCTTCCGCGGCGGTCTCGACACCGTGCGCCTCGCCGACCGCGGCGAGCTCTACTCCTACTGCATCGTGCATCGCTCGTTTCCCGGCATCGACGTGCCCTACGTTTCCGCGATTGTGGATCTGGAGGGCGGCGGCACGGTGAAGGGCAACCTCATCGATGTGGAACCCGACCCCGCGCGCATCCGTTTCGGCATGCCGGTGCGGGTGGTGTACGGCGACGCCCTCGGCCGCAAGGACCGCGACGGCAATGCCTACCTGGCCTACTTCTTCCAACCCGCCTAACCTCAACCCCCCTAACCCAAGGAGCACACCATGACGGACGCGTACGTTGTCGGCGTTGACATGATCAAGTTCGGGCGCTTCCCCGAAAAAACCGTGCCGCAGCTCGGCGCACAGGCCGCGCTGCTGGCGCTGGACGACTGCGGTCTCGCCATGCGCGACGTGCAAGCGCTTTACTGCGGCAACCTCGGCCAAGCCAGCGGCATGGTGGGGCAGCGCATCCTGCAGGAGATCGGGCAAACCGGCATTCCGGTGGTGAACGTCTCCAACGCCTGCGCCACCGGCGCCACCGCCTTCCGCGAGGCGTGGACGGCGGTGAAGGCCGACCTGCACGACCTGGTGCTGGCCGTGGGTGTGGAGCAGATGGGCAAGGGGCTGCTCGGTGGCGGTGGCGGTGGCGGCGGCATCTCCAAGGAGGGGCTGCTTGGTTCCGGCACCATGCCCTCCGTGTTCGCCGAAGCCGGCATGGAGCACACGCGCAAGCACGGCACCACCTTCGAGCAGTTCGCCCGCGTGTCGGTGAAGAACCACCACCACTCCACCATGAACCCGAAGGCGATGTACCAGATCGAGACGCCGCTGGAGACGGTGATGAACGCCGAGATGATCTCCTACCCGAACACCAAGCTGATGTGCTCGGTGAACGTGGACGGCTCGGCGGCGGCGGTGATCGCCTCGGAGAAGAAGGCGCGCGAACTCGGCCTGATGGACCGCGCCGTGAAGGTGCGCGCCTCCGTGCTGACGTCGGACCCGTGGCAGGAGCGCGACCTAGTGATGCCGGACGTGAACACCTGCACCCGCCAAGCGGCGGCTCAAGCCTACGAGATGGCGGGGCTCGGGCCGGACGACATCGACTTGGTGGAGCTGCACGATTGCTTCGCCACCGCCGAGATCCTGCACTACGAGAACCTGGGCCTGTGCGCGGACGGCGACGCCGGCCGCCTCATCGACGAAGGCGAGGTGGAGCTGGGCGGCCGGGTGCCGGTGAACGTCTCCGGCGGCCTGCTCTCCAAGGGGCATCCCCTCGGCGCCACCGGCATCGCCAACATCTACGAGGTGTCCACGCATCTGCGCGGCGAAGCCGGCCAGCGGCAAGTGGAAGGGGCGCGCGTGGGCCTCACGCACGTGATCGGCCTCGGCAGCGCCTGCGGCATCCACATTCTGGAAAAGGCAGCCTAGGGCGCGCCCTTTGGGCGCGTGCGAGTTTGCTGCGCAAACTCGGGGCGCCTATCTTGGACGGGTGTGACTGCGCCCCGCAGGTGAAGGCAGGGTGAAGATCGGCGTCGTCAGCGACACGCACAACAACCTCGCCAACGTGTACGACATCGTGGCGTTGTTCAACGACGCCGGCGTGGATCGCGTGATCCACACCGGCGACATCACCCAGGCGAAGACGCTCGACGTGCTGGCTGGGCTGGAAGCGCCGCTCCACGGCGTGTACGGCAACAACGACGTGGAGCGCGACGCGCTTGCGGCCAGCGCCCGCGAGCACGGCTTCGCGTTCCACGATCCGCCGCTGGAGCTCGTCTGGGCCGGGCGCCGCATCGTCGTGGTCCACGACCCCCGCGACCTCAGCCACGTTCCCGAAACGCCCGCGACGCTCTTGCTGCACGGCCACACCCACATGCGCCGCTGCGAGCGCCTTGGCGACGGGCTGATCTTCAACCCGGGCGAATGCGCCGGCCACATGAAGGGCTGGAACGCGGTGGGCGTGGTGGACTTGCCCAGCCTTGAAGCCGAAGTGCTGAAATTCTAGCGACCGGGCGCACTTGCACGGCGTTCGCCGGGTGTATAATGCGCCGCCTTGAAATCGGCGTCGCTCGGGCGGCGGCCAATAGGCGGTTCCGCATCGGTCTTGAAGGGGCGAAGCGGTGCCGCTTTTTGCCGTATCCGCGCGCCGCCGCTCGAACCCACGTTAGTCACCGTTAGAGGGGTGTTGCAATGAAGCAGAGTTGGAGATGGGGCGCGCCCGGCATCGTGCCGGCGGTCGCCCTTTCGCTCGCGCTGCCGGCGACGGTGCCGGCTTTGGCGCAACAGGGCGAGGAGATGGTCGAGGAGATCGTAGTGGTCGGTTCCCGCCGCCGCGATCGGTCCGCGGCGGATTCGCCGGTGCCGGTGGACGTCATCGGCGCGGAGGACTTCCTCAACCTCGGCGACACGGACATGGACTCCCTGCTCGCCACGCTGGTACCTTCGTACAACGTCGATTCGCAGCCGATCAGCGACGCGGCCACCGTCATGCGGCCCGCCAGCCTGCGCGGCCTGCCATCGGATGCCACGCTGATCCTGGTGAACGGCAAACGCCGCCACCGCGGCTCGGTCATCACCTGGCTCGGCGGCGGCACCAGCGACGGTTCGCATGGGCCGGACATCGGCGCCATCCCGGCGATCGCGTTGGATCGCATCGAGGTGCTGCGCGACGGCGCGGCGGCGCAATACGGCTCCGACGCCATCGCCGGCGTCATCAACTTCATCCTCAGAAGCGACGACAGCGGCGGCTCGCTTGAGGCGCGCTGGGGGCGGCATTACGAGGGCGATGGCGACACGTTCATGGTTGCCGGCAACATCGGCTTGCCGTTCATGGGCATCGGCTCGCTGAACGTGAGCGGCGAGTTTCGGCAGGCGGATCCCACCAGCCGCAGCGTGCAGCGCGCCGACGCGGCCGGGTTGATCGCCGCCGGCAATACGCAGGTGCGCCAGCCCGCGGCACAGATTTGGGGCGCGCCCGAAGTGCGGGGCGACTTCAAGCTGTTTGCCAACCTCAGCGCCAACATCGGTGACGCGGGCGAGTTCTACGCCTTCGGCAACTGGGCGCAGCGCACCGCGGAAGGCGGCTTCTTCTTCCGCAATCCGCACACCCGCAGCGGCGTGTTCGCCGGCCCGGACGGCACCGTCAAAGTGGCGGACCTGAGCGCCGACGGCATGAGCGGCGACTGCCCGACGATTCCGGTTGTGAACAATGTTGCGGACGCGGCGGCCATCGCGGCCGTCGCCGCCAATCCGAACTGCTTCTCCTTCATCGAACGCTTCCCGGGCGGCTTCACGCCGCAATTCGGCGGCGACGTCAAGGACTTCAGCTTGGCGTTGGGCCTGCGCGGCACGCTGGCGAACGATTGGTTCTACGACGTGAGTGCGGTGTTCGGGCGCAACGAGGTGGAGCACTTCATGCACAACACGATCAATCCGCAGCTTGCCGGAGAAGGCGTGAACATCCCCACCACCTACTTCCCGCAAGCCTATGTGCAGGCGGACCAGGTGTTCGACGTGGTGGTCTCCAAGCCGCTGGACGTCGGCATGGCGGCGCCGCTGCACTTGGCGCTGGGCTTCGAGTACCGCAACGAGTCCTTCGAGCGTTCCGCCGGCGACCGCAACTCCTGGTGGGTGGATGAACGTCCCGGCGGCCTTGCCGCGCAGGGCTTCGGTGTTGGCTCGAACGGATTCCCGGGCTTGCCGCCCCGCCACGCCGGCGAGGAGAGCCGCAGCAGCTACGCCGCCTATGTGGACTTGGAGGCGAACTTCAGCGAGGACCTGCTCGTGGGCGGCGCCGTGCGCTTCGAGAACTACGAGGACTTCGGCGACACCTTCGACGGCAAGCTGACGGTGCGCTACCAGCTCTCCGACGCGTTGGCCGTGCGTGGTTCCTACAACACCGGCTTCCGCGCGCCCACGGTGGGCCAATCCACGGTGCGCAACGTCAGCACCGTGTTCGGCGCCACCGGTTTGGAAGACCGCGTCACGCTGCCGCCGACGAATCCCATTTCCATCCAGAAGGGCGCCGTGCCGCTGACGCCGGAAGAGTCCGTGAACACCACCGTGGGCGTGGCGTGGAACGCCGATTTCGCGGACGTCACCATCGACTACTACAGCGTGGACGTGGAAAACCGCATCGCCCAGAGCTCCACGCTGCCGCTGACGGACGAGGACGTCACCGCCCTCTTGGCGCTTGGCGTGACCGACGCCACCAGCTTCGCTTCCGTGCGCTTCTTCACCAACGAATTCGACACCACCACCCGCGGTGTGGACTTGGTGGTTACGGCGCCGCTGGACTTCGGCGATGGCGACACGACGCTGATCATCGCCGCGAACCGCAGCGACACCAACGTCGATGCCCGCAACTCCGCGGTCATCGGCCCGGACCGCGTGAACCTGCTGAAGAACGCGCTGCCCGGCAATCGCGTCTCGGCGACGTTGAACCACATCCAAGGTGATTGGCGCTTCTTGGGGCGTCTGCGGCGCTACGGCGAGTTCTACGGCGCGCCGGCGGACGTGGCGGCTTGGTCGCGCACCTACGAGCCGCGCTACCTGGTGGACTTGGAGGCGGCCTACTCCTTCAACGAAGCGCTCACGGTTGTCGTCGGCGCCCAAAACGCGCTCGACGAGTATCCGCAGGTGACTACGCAGGCCGCACAGGACGGCGTGGGCATGTTGTACCCGGAGAACTCGCCGTACGGGTTCGGCGGCGGCTTCTACTACTTCCGCGCCGTCTGGGACTTCGACTAGAGCGCCCGGCGCGCGCGAGCCGGCTAGGCGGGCGGCCCTCCGCGGGGTCGCCCGTTTCGCCTTTGGGCAAGCCCGTGCGCGGATGGCGGGCAACGCGCCGCCAAGCCGTCGCCCGGTTGCGAGATCATGCCCGCGTCTTCCATGGACGAGCTCGTCGCGCTGTGCAAGCGGCGCGGCTTCGTCTTTCAAGCGAGCGAAATCTACGGCGGCCTGCAAGGGGTGTACGACTACGGGCCGCTCGGCGTCGAGCTGAAGAACAACCTCAAGGCCGCGTGGTGGCGCGCCATGGTGCATGAGCGCGACGACGTGGAGGGGCTGGACGCGGCGATTCTCACCAACGCCAAGGTGCTGCGCTATTCCGGGCACGAGGACACGTTCTCCGATCCGCTGGTGGATTGCCGCGTTTGCAAGTCGCGCTGGCGGGCGGATCATGTGCCGGCGGGCTGTCCGCATTGCGGGAGCAAGGACCTCACCGAGCCGCGGCCGTTCAACCTGATGTTCAAGACCGGCATCGGCCCGGTGGACGACGGCGCCACCTTCGCCTATCTGCGGCCGGAGACGGCGCAGTCCATCTTCACCAACTTCAAGAACATCCAAGACGCCACCTCGCGGCGGCCGCCGTTCGGCGTGGCGCAGATCGGCAAGGCGTTCCGCAACGAGATCACGCCGCGCAACTTCGTCTTCCGCGTGCGCGAATTCGAACAGATGGAACTGGAGTTTTTCGTGGAACCCGGCACGGACGAAGCCTGGCACGAGAAGTGGGTGGAGGAACGCTTGGGCTGGTGGGATGAGCAAGGCGTGCCGCGCCAGTGCCTGGAGACGCTGCATGTGCCGGATGGCGAGCGTGCGCACTACTCGAAAGCAACGGTGGACCTCATGTATCCGTTTCCGCATGGCTTGGAGGAACTCGAGGGCATCGCCAACCGCACGGACTTCGACTTGGGTTCCCACACCAAGAATCAAAGCGAAATGGCGGTTTCGGCCGCCGTCATGCCCAACGACGAGTCGAACGCCCGCCTCGCCGTGCGCGGCGACGAGGGCTGGACCGTGCCCTACGTCATCGAACCCTCCGCCGGCGTCGATCGCGGCGTGCTGGCGGTGTTGAACGAGGCGTTCGCCATCGAGACGCTGGAAAACGGCAGCCAGCGCACGGTGCTGCGCTTGCGCCCGCATCTGGCGCCGGTGAAGGTCGCGGTGCTGCCGCTGAAGCGCAACCACGAGGGCATCGTGGCGCGGGCGCGGGCGATCAAGGCGGATTTGGCCGCGCTCGGCATCGGTCGCGTGCTGTTCGAGAACACCGGCAACATCGGCAAGGGCTACCGCCGCCACGACGAAGTGGGCACGCCGTTCTGCGTCACGGTGGATTTCCAAACCCTTGAGGACGAAACCGTCACCGTGCGCGACCGCGACACCATGCGCCAAGAGCGCGTCAACGCCCGCGCGCTGGGCGACTTTGTGCAGGAGCGAATCGCATGACCCGTGCCGTAATTGCCACCATCGGCGAAGACCGCCCGGGCGTGGTCAGCCAAATCGCCGCCTTGGTGCACGAGCTCAAGCTCTCCATCGAGGACAGCCGCATGACCGTGCTCGGCGGCGAGTTCGCCGTGCTGATGTGCGTCGCCGGCGGCGCGCTGCACTTGCAGCGCCTGGAGACCAAGCTCGCCAAGCTGGCCGAGGAGATGCAGCTCGCGGTGCTGTTCCGCCGCACCCAGGAGCGCGAGAACGTGCAAGGCCGCGTCCCCTACACGGTGAGCGTGACGGCGATGGACCACCCGGGCATCGTCCACCGCGTGGCCGCCTTCTTCTCCTCCCAAAACATCAACATCCACAATCTCGACACCGTCACCGAGCCCGCGCCCCACACCGGTACGCCCATCTTCTCCCTAGTGATGGAGATCGAAGTACCCCCGGACGTGCGCATCGTCGAACTCCGCGACAGCTTCTTCTACTTCTGCGACGAGCACGACCTGGACGCGGAGATGCGGCCGTCTTGACGGATCCTTGGCCTCTCGCACGTCCCGAAGAACGGGGCAACGAACGGTCGGTTAGCCCATTCAATCGGACAAGTAGAACACCTTGAAGCCCTTGTCCACCGAATCTTCGGGCAGGTAATAGAGCCTTGCGGAAGCCTCGTAGTAGAAAAAGTAAATTCCATCGTGCCGGAGATCGAGATACTCTTCGCCCTCATCGCAGGGTTCACCGGCGCATCGAGCGCAGGCTGCGATATACTCTCCCGCACTGGCTACTTTAAGTCCGATGTTGTGGAATAGTGCATCTGTTGCTTCAAAGGTGTCAACGACTTGGTCCTGTTTCGTCCGGGAGCCAAAAGACACGACGATCGAGACCACTTCGTTTTGTGGACCTCCAACCTTGACGAAGAACGCCTCGTCCAAGCTCCCGTCGTTGTCGAAGTCGCCTGTTGCGGACAAGTCCCGATCGCCCAAATAGGTACCCGCCGGCCGTTGTTCGATTCGAACGTAGTATGGGTCAACCGACGCCTTGGAGAAAGCACCCCAAATGGCCAAGACGGTGGCAAAGATTAGCGCTACCCAAAACACAACAAGCAAACTCACTCGATGGACTGTCAACTCAATCAATCCGACAAATAGAACACCTTGAAGTCACTGTCCAGTGCGTCTTCGGGGAGATAGTAGAGCCTTGAGGAGGCTCGAACCAAAAGTAGACGATGCCGTCGTGCGGCAGAACAAAGGCATCTTCACCCTCCTCGCAGGGACCACCGAAGCCTTTGGCGCACGCGCCCGTGTAATGCCCCGCACGGGCGACTTTAAGTCCGATATTGCGGATTGCGTGTTCGGTTTCCTCAAGAGTATAGACGATGCGATCGTGTTTGGTTGGGGCGCCAAAAGACACGATCAGCGAGAGCATCCCCGCCCCTTTGTCGTTGACCCTTACGAAGAACGCTTCATCCGAACGTCCATCGTCGTCGAAATCTCCAGTGACCGACAAGTAACGGTTGCCCAAGACCGAGTACGCGTATGCATCCGCCGGTCGCTGTTCCAATCGATCATACAGCACCGCCTTCTTTTCCGCCATCGTCAGGGTGGTCCCGGCGTGGCGCGGCGTCGGCGGATCGGCGGCGTGGGCGTCGCCATCCTTCCGGAAGTCGAGCTCCGCCACCAAGGCGGCGTACGGCGCCAGCGAATCGGACGGCGACGTCTTCGGGGAGGACGAGTGGACGCACATCGCCAAGCCGGCGGCCGCCGCGAATCCCAGGATGACCGTGGGCTTGCGTCCGCCGTGCAAGGCCGTCCCGCGGTTTCGCCCGCGTTTGCCCGCGCCTTCGTCCATCGCCATTCACCAAAGAACCGTCAACGATCGGCGCCAAATGTACCGCCAGCGAATTCGTGGCGTCAAGGGGTTCGCGGTCGGCCGACCCGCCACCGTATGCCGCGGCGCATCAGGGCCGCCAGCATGTCCCTTGGGGATGTAGAGGTTCTCATCGACAAGAACCTTGAGCATGTCGCGGTCGCACGATTGCGGTTGGATCCCCGTAAGTTTCTCATAGTCATACCTTGGAAGCACTACCGAACGGTGGCATCGCGGTGCGACCGCGACAGCGGTTGCATAGCGTATCATGGCCATCGTCAACACTTGGAAGGAGAAGCGCGATGCGGGAAGTCACGCTGCACAGCAGTCCCGACAGCATGGGCGGCGCCAAGCGGTTCCCAAACACCCGCGTGCCGGTGTCGTTGTTCTTTCTCAACTTGGCGGAAGGCGTCGGGATTGATCGGTTCTGCGGGTATCCGCGAGTTGACCCCGACGATTGCCGTCGCGGGCTGGCCGCTGCCCAAGAGTACATCGAGGGGCGCGACGAGCCCCCCACCGAGACCGAGCACGACGTGGAAGGGATGGATCCCTACGGGAACAAAGGTGGTGGCCGCCCAGTTGTGAATCGTGGCACCGGTGGGGAGAGCTGGCGGCTATGAGCGAGCGGACGATTTGGCGGGATGGCGAGTTCGTCGCGTGGCGGGACGCCACGGTGCATGTGCTGTCGCAAAGCCTGCAGCGCGGCTCGCTCGCCTTCGACTACCTGAGCGTTCACCAGACGGCGCGTGGCGTTGCCGTGTTCCGCTTGCGCGACCACGTCGAACGCTTGTTGCGCAGTTGCGAAATCCTAGGCTTGCCGCTTGCGTACGGGGCGGCGGATCTGGTGGAAGCCTGCTGCGCCACCGTGCGCCGCAATCCGGGCGCCACGTCCGTGAAGATCAGCGCACTCATTCCCTCCATCGAGGTGGAACTGGTGCCGCAGGACGCGCGCGTGGCGGTGTTCATCGCCGCCTACGACAGCGAAGCGGACATCATCGCCAAGAACCGCGGCGAGTTTCACCGCCGCCGGCAGGTGTCGCTGCGCATCGAGCGCGAACGCGGCGGCCGGCGCGAGGACTTGATCCCGCCGCACGCCAAGGTGGCGGCCAACTACACCGCGGCGATGATGGCCAAGTGGAAGGCGCGGGGCGCAGGCTTCGACGACATCGTGCTCCTGGACGAGCGCGGTTTCGTCACTGAAGCGCCGACCACCAACATCTTCCTCGTGAACGACAACGGCGCACTGGCGACGCCACCGGCGCGCAAGGTGCTGCTCGGCATCACCCGCGACTCGGTGCTGGCGCTTGCCGAAAGCCTTGGCCTTGCGTGTGCGGAGCGGGACATTTCCGCGCAAGAACTGATAGCCGGCAGCGAGCTGTTCCTCACCGGCACGTCGGTGGGGGTTTGGCCCGTCTGCGCTATTGACGGGCGAACTGTTGGCGATGGCGGCCCAGGGCCCGTCACCAAACGGCTCGGCGACAAGTACCGGGCTGTGGTGCGCGGCGAGGCGCCGGACTTCGAGCACTGGCTGCACTATGTTTGATGTCCAAGTTCACCTGTCGGATGCACTTATCTTGCAAGGTCATTCCGCATTCACGTTCAGTTTCCATTCCACACACACGAAATACCGGACCATGCCCGCATATGCGCTCCGCGCTTCCATCATCGCTCTAATCGCTTCCGCGGCCTTCGCCGTTGCCGGATGATCCACAGGGCGCTGTTCGACGACGTCCTTGAGGACATCGAGACGCCAATAGGTATCCCATCGCAGGCGGCGCAGCTCTTCACGGTTGAGCCCCAGATCTTCTTCGGCGGCGGCCATTGCGCGGATTGCACGCACGTCGTCCGAGCCGGCGGCGACGCGGACTTCCTTGAGGTGCGAATCCGCCTCCCATCTATCAGACACTTGGGGTCTTCGACGTAGGGATCGACCAAAAACGGCTTTTCTTCCACACGTTCTGCAAGAACTCATCGAGCGGCAAGCCGCCAGCTTCCCGATCCAGCGGATCGGGCGTCATCAGCCTTGCATACTCCCTCATTGCGGACGCATCCCACCGGCCGGGGATCGGCGATGCCTGCCAGCGATCCTTGTCGTCCTCGATCCTGTACTTGGCGCCCTTGTATTTCTGGTTGCAGAGCTGGCAGCTATAGAGAAGTTGTCGTAGCAATACGCCAGCCACCAGTAAATGCTCTTAGGGCGGAAATGCTCCACGTCGCCGTGGGCCACGGCGTTGACGGACGATTCGCAATATGTGCACTTGCCGCGACTCTCCTTCTTCAGATGCTCCTTTGCCGAACGCCAGATCTTTGACTTGGGTTTCTGTTTGGCATCTTGCAGCCTGATGAGCTCAAGTTCCTCTCGATCCGTTCGTTGCCCGTGAAGCCGGACGTGGGATGTGTCGTTCTCGTCAGCCCGATCACGCGGTTCCTCCCCTTTCCAACAACTCTTGGATCGAACGCAGTACCTTGGTTTGCTTCTCGATCTCGGGTCGATTGTTCCACTCCGGGGAATCGGCAAGTTGCTCGCGCAAGTCCTGAAGGCGCCGCTCATCGTTTTCGGATCTGCGTTCCTTGCCCGCTAGTTCACGGTATTCGTTCTTGAGAGTCGCCAAGTATTCCGACTCTACAGTATCGACGCCAAAGAACGGCTCTACGAGTTGATGCAGCCCGAGCCTGTGCGGGCTGTCCTCGCAACATCGGAGGTTCGGTGGTTCCTTGGGTGCGGGGCGGGCGAGGACGTGGACCTCTCCGGGACCGGACTGTTGGGCCGTCATCGGAGAGTGGGTGGTGGCCACGATTTGGAATTTCGGCAGACATTCCGCCAAGAAGCGACGTAGCCGCCGTTGCCACTTGACATGCGCTAGTCCCTCGACATTGTTGTCAAGCGTCTCCGATACGGTGTCACCCCGGTTCAATTTCAGGATGATCTCCGCTCATTGCCTTTGGTGTTCCCAAGAACGCCCTTGATGCGGGCCTTCTGATGTCCGAAGCGAATCCAATCCGTGGGACTCCGTCCCAATAGGTCTGGCAATGCGTCCCGGCCGCAGAGTAGCAAGGCGATGCAACGCAGGATGGTGCTCTTGCCCGTGCCGTTCTCGCCGAGGAGCAACGTCCACTTGCGTGTCCGGTGGTTCTCGGCACGGAAGTCCAAAACCAACTCGGCAATGGAGCGTATGTTTTTGATTTCAATGCGCTATAGGAACACGACCCGGACATCTCCTCCCACGACCGCGTGGACACGGGGCGATTCTACCCCTATCGGGCGCCATCCGCACGGCCCGATGCACGTGCATCGCTACGCAAACCGCAGCCCGGTGGCCGCCGCCAGTTCGCCCAACGCCTGATCCTCCGTCACCACCTTGATGGTGGTCATGCCCATTGCGCGCGCCGGCTTCAAGTTGATGCCGAGGTCGTCGAGGAACACGGCTTCGGCCGGCGTCACGCCGAGCCGCTCGCAGGCGATCTCGTAGATGCGCGGCTGCGGTTTGCGCACGCCCTCCACGCTGGACTCCACCACCACGTCGAACAGCGCCATCGTGCGCTGGGTTTGCGCCGCGCGCTCGTCGTCGGCGCCGGGCGGCGGCGCGTCTTGGGCGCGTTTCATGTTGTTGGTGATGCAGCCCACGCGGAAGTGCCTCTTGCACTCGGCCAACGCCGCCGCCATGCGCGGGCGGAACGCGCCGGAGAGCAGTTGCAAAACGTCCTTGCCGCGCACGTCGTGGCCCAGCGCGGCCGCTTCCTGCGCGAAAGCGGTGTCGAACTCGTCCGCGTCGATGGCGGAGGATTCGAAGCGCGCCCAGGCGTTGCTGTCCGGGTTGGTCGAGTTGATGCGGCGGATGAGGTTCGGCGGCAGGCCGCGCGCCTTCTCGAAGCGGGCGAACGCCTCGAAGGGACTGGTGGTGAACACGCCGCCAAAATCCCACAGCACGGCTTTGATCATGGCGCTTGCTGATCCGCGAGGAAGGCGTGGACGATGCGCGCCAGCGCGTCCGGCGCGTCGAGTTCCGGCAGGTGGCCGGCGCCTTCCACTACCTCCACGCTTACCGGCCCGGCCAGAGCCTCGCGGAAGCGCTCCAAGTAGGAAGCCGGCAGCACCCGGTCGCGTTCGCCGCGCACCAGCAGCGTTGGATGCCGTGACCGGTGCAAACGCCGCAGCACGCCCGTGTCGCCAAACGGAAACAACAGCCGCGCCGCCGCCTCCACGGAACGGCTGTGCAGCACCTGCCAATCCAACGGATCGTCGCCTTCCGGCACGGCCCACGCCGCCTTCCACGCCTCCGGGTTCTCGCAAACCAGATTGGGCAGCGAATCCGGCCCGGGCGGTTGCGCCCAGATGTCCGCGGACGGATCGGTCGCATCGAACGCGCCGAACGGAGCGATCAACACCAAGCGGTTGATCAAGCCGCCGGCCAGCGCCGCCACCTCCGCCGCCAGTGCGCCGCCAACGGAGCTGCCAATCAGATCCACCGGCGCATCTTCCACGGCTTCCACCGTCTCCACCGCCTGCACGATCCAGTCGAGCAGGCCGTCCAAGTGGCGGAACTCCGGCGCACCGGGAAACCCGGGCAGCGATGGCGCGATCACCCGGCGCGTTTCCGCAAGGCGTTCCAAGAACGGCAACCAGCTCGGCAGCCCGCCAATGCCGGCGAAAAACACCGTGGCCGGCGCACCCTGGCCTTGCTCCCACACCCGCACCGGATGGCCGCCGATGCGCGCTTCGCGCTCTTCCGGCATCACGCGGCCTGCTGATTCCGCGCCGCCTGCCGGGGCGTGGCGCGTTCGGCGAGGGGCTGCGGCCACCAGCGATCCTGCCACTCGTCGTCGAACAAATCGGCGATCTGCGGCAGCACCTTCTCGGCGTACAGGCGGGTGTTGTACTGCGCCAAGTCCGTCGTCATGTTGCCGAATTGGCACAGCAGCATCAGATGGCCCACGTTCAAGCTCACGCACACCTCGCGGATGCGTTCCGCCACTTGATCCGGGTCGCCGGCGATGACGTAGCCCAAATCCAGAATGTCGCGCCATTCCCGCGCCGCGCCCATCGCGCCCTTTTTCGTGCCTCCGCCACCGCCGCTAACCGCCCCCGCGCCACTGCGCGCCGCCGCCAGCGCCACCTGCGACTGCACCTTGGCGCGCATGGTGGCCTCGGATTGATAGCCGGCCGGCGACGCCCATTTGGGATTCACATGCAGGCAGCGCCCGTAGAAGTACTCGGCCGGCTCGCGGTACAGCTCCAACGCCTCCTTCTCGGTCGCGCCCACCGCCACAAACTGCAGAAATCCCGCGCGGTAGGGGTTGCGATCCTTGCCGAGGCGATCCATCTCGTCCCAAAAGCCGCGCATGGTGGCGGCGCCGGCCTTGTAGCCGAAGTAGGAGAGGTAGCTGTACACGTAGTCGCGCTCGGCGCACCACCGCCACGTCTCCACCGAGCCGCCGCCCGGAATCCACACCGGCGGATGCGGCGTCTGCACGGGGCGCGGCCACACGTTCACATAGCGCAGCTGGTTGAAGCGGCCGTGGAAGGAGAACGTCTCCGGCCGCTGCCACGCCTGCATCACCAAGTCGTGCGCCTCGTAGTAGCGCTCGCGCAGCTGGGAGGGGTTGCGGCCGTAGGCGAACACCGTGTCCATCGGCGTGCCCACCGGAAAACCGGCGATCAGCCGCCCGCCGGACATGCAATCCAGCATGGCGAACTCCTCCGCCACCCGCGTCGGCGGGTTGTAGAGCGCCAGCGAATTGCCCATCACGCAAATCGCCGGCGCGGACGTTCGGCGGGTGAGCGCGGCGGCGATGAGATTCGGCGACGGCATCAGCCCGTAGCCGTTCTGATGGTGCTCGTTGCAACAGACGCCATCGAAACCCACCTCGGCGGCGTACTCGAGCTCGTCCAGATACTCGTTGTAGTGCTGGTGAACACGCCCGGCGTCCAGCAGCCCGGCGTCGATGTCCACCCACACGGAGGGATGCCGTTCGCGGAAGTCGTCCGGCAAGTCCTTGTAGGGCATCAGATGAAACCAGAGATTCTTCACGCGCTCCTCCCCCGCTGCGTTGGGGCGAATAGTAAACCGTCGGAGCGTGGTGTGCTTCCACTCCATGTTCCGGGGACCTCTATCGCGCTGCCGCCGGAAGCTCGCGCCAAAGGGGTGTGCCTCCGGGGAACTCGGCAACCGGCAAGCCGCTTGCACCTGCATCGCAAGCGTTGTATCGTGTCAACATGCCACGGTCGAGACACCCCAAGAAGGACGTGGAAGCCGCGCTTGCAAAGGCCGAGGCCGCCGGGTGGCTCGTCACGCCCACTCCTGCTGGCCACCGCTGGGGTGTAATGCGTTGTGGCGGTCAGGAAGGGCGGATCGGTTGCCAAGCCTCGATCTGGTCGACACCTCGCAACCCGGTTGACCACGGGAAGCAGCTGCGGCGGTTGGTCGAAAACTGTCCGCACGGGTACGAATCAGCCAGACGACGGCGATGAGGAGGAAGCCAATGGCCACTCACCACTTCACTTTGATTGTCCACGGCGTGGACTTGCAGGACGAATCGGTAGTCGACAGCCTGTTCGAGGCGGGCTGCGATGACGCCCTGGTCGGCAGCACGGACGGCGTCCAATTCATCGACTTCGATCGCGAAGCGGCCAGCCTTGACGATGCCGTGCTGTCCGCCGTGGCCGATGTGGAGCAGGTGCCGGGCGTTCAAGTCGTCCGCATGGCCGGCGCGGGGCTCGTCTCCATCGCAGACATCGCCGCCCGCACGGGCCGGACTCGAGAAGGCGCACGCCTGCTTGTGGCAGGCACCCGCGGACCCGGTGGCTTTCCGCCTCCGGTCACGGACCCTAGAGCCAGATACCGGCTGTGGCGATGGGGCGACGTCGAACATTGGTTCCGGCGCGAGGTCGGCGAGGAGATTAGCGGAACGCAAGACGATCACCTTCTCGCGGCCATCAACGCTTGTTTGGAGCTCCGCCAACAGCGCCGTTCGCTGGACGCCGGAAGGCGCAACCGTTTGCAGGTGCTGGCTGGTCTTTAGGCAAGTAGGAGTGGAGCGGGCCGCCTCGGCGTTCGCGGCACCTTAGGTCAGCGCCCTTTCGCCCTTCAGTCCGCGGTGCCCGTCGAGACGTTGGTCAAGTGCCCGGTGGGCGTCTCCAGCAGGCTCATCACGGCGATGGGCTCGTCCGAACGCACCCGCAGCCGCCACTTGCCGGCGGGGTTGCCGAGACCACCGGCGACGCGGTCGTCCTCGCCCGCCTCCAGCTCGGAAGCCGTGAACGTGAGCGCCGTACCGGCCGGCACAGTCACGGCCACCGGCCCGGATGCGTTTCCGTGATCGTCGATGCCCGTGATGGTCGCGGACGCCGCCCGCTCGCCATCGTTGATCAGCCGCAACTTGCTCACCTGCCGGGTGTTGCGGCCCGGGTTGAAGAACACCACGCGGTGGCTGCTGTCCTCGGCGACCGGCGCCAAGTCGTGCAGGCTGGTGAGGAAGCCGTCCGCGGTGCGGGCGTAGGAAAGCACCATCAGGTCCAGTTTCGACGTCACCTCCAAGCGCCAATCGCCCCGCCCCGCGCCCACGCCGCCATCCAATCCCTTGGCGGCGTTGCCGGTCTCCAAGTCCATGGAGTTGAATTGCGCCACCCGCCGCGGGCGCATCGTCAACCGCACCGGCGCGGAACGCATACCGGCGTCGTCCACCGCCTCGACCACCACCTCGCCCGAGGAATACGAACGGTTGATCACCCGCACAAACCCTTCCCGCGAACCACCCGCCGCCGGAAACAGCGGCAGCCGGTGCAGGGTGCGGCCGTCCGCCAACGCCGTCGCGTTGTCCGGCGCCGTGGAGAGGTTCGTCAAGTGCCCGGTGGGGCTCTCCAAGAGGCTCATGGCGTACCACGGGAAGCCGCGCGTCCGCAACCGCCACTTGCCGTGCCCGTCGCCAAGCCCGTGGTCGTCCTCCAGCGCCCGCGCCGTGAGCGTGAGTGCGTACTGCGGCCGCACCAGCAGCGAACCCGCCATCGGGTGCCACTGGCCATGGTCGTCGTAGCCGCCCGTCGTCCACTTCGCCGGCTCCGCCTCCGTGTTCACCACCCGCAGGATGCTGCGCTGCTGGTCGTTGCTGCCTGGATTGAAGAACGGCGCCATCGCGTCCGCTGCCACGTCGTGCATGGCGGTGACGAAACCGTCCTCGGTGCGGATGTAGGACAGCACCTCCACATCCAGCGCCGAGATCACGGAAAGCCGCCAGTCGCCGGACGTCGGCGCACCGATGCCGCCGCCCAGCCCCTTGCCCGCATTGCCGTTCTCCAAGTCCCCCGAGTTGAAGTGAACCGCCCGCCGCGCCCCGATTTCCAAGCGCACCGGCCCGGCGCGAACCCCGGCGTCGTCCACCACCTCAATGAACACGTGGCCGGCGTCGTCGCTGCGGTTGACGACGCGCACGAAGCCTTGGCGGCTGTCGCCGGCCGCCGGGAAGTACGGCACCGTTTCCCCCGCTAGCACTGTGACGCGGCGTTCGCGCAGCGTATCCAACACGGCCAAGGCGTCGTCCGCCAGCGGATTTCCCCGCACGTCCACCATCACCAACTCCTCGCCGTACAGCAGCGGCGAGATGTCGCGCACGGCGTTGTTCGCCATGTGGAGCTCCCGCAGGGGCTCGAAGTTCAGGGAGGAGATGTCCGCAACTTGGTTGTCGTGGACGTGCAGGTACGCCAAGCGCCACATTCCCGCCAAGGGCGCAAGGGATGTGATCGAGTTGCCGTTTACGTCCAACTCCACGAGGTTGCGGATGTCCGCCAAGGAGGCGATGTCCGACAGGCAGTTGTCGGTCAGATACAGACGCCACAGACTTGAGGGAAGCGGCGGCAACTCACACAGCGAATTGCCGTCCAAGGCGAGGAAATGGAGGGAGTCCATGCCGGCCAGCGGCGACCAGTCCTCCACATCGTTGTGCGCCAGCGTCAGCACCCACAAGGAACCGAGCCCGGCCAGAGGCGAGATGTCCACAATCTTGTTTCGATCAAGGAAGAGGCCCCGTAAGCCCTGCGCCATTTCAAGACCGGTCAAATCCTCAACACCGTGATTCGACGCGTCAAGAGTTGACAAAGTGGCGAAGCCGTTCGATATCGATCGATCTCTAATGAGCGCCCACTCGACAGCTTGGCGAAGCCCAACGTCCGGTATCTCCGGCAGATCGTTCACTACGTCAAGGAGTACCTCTACGCCTCGTTGAAGCAGCGTAGGAATGTGTGTTTCTCGAGACTCTACCGCCAAACGGTTCTTTCTCAAGTCGACAAGGTCACCGGAGCCCAATCCGCCGTTCATCATAAGCGGCGACACATCCAATGGCGGCGCACCTAGAGCCCAGTTAGCGCGCAGATAGAGATTCTTCAGCGAGGTCAGACCCGCCAGCGGTGCCACATCGGCGATCTTGTTGTGGTCCAAGAGGAGCTCCGTCAGCGCCGTCATGCCCGCCAGCGGCGACACGTCGGCGATCTTGTTGTGGTCCAAGAGGAGCTCCGTCAGCGCCGTCATGCCCGCCAGCGGCGACACGTCGGCGATCTTGTTGCCGCTCAAAACGAGCCGCGTCAGCAAGGTCATATCCGCCAGCGGTGCCACGTCGGCGACCTCGTTGCCGCTCAAAAAGAGCCGCGTCAGCGCCGTCATGCCAGCCAGCGGCGACACGTCGGCGATCTCGTTGAACTCCAAATTGAGCAGCGTCAGCGAGGTCATGCCCGCCAGCGGCGACACGTCGGCGATATCGTTGCCGCTCAAAACGAGCCACGTCAGCAAGGTCATATCCGCCAGCGGTGCCACGTCGGCGACCTCGTTGCCGCTCAAAAAGAGCCGCGTCAGCGCCGTCATGCCAGCCAGCGGCGACACGTCGGCGATCTCGTTGAACTCCAAATTGAGCAGCGTCAGCGAGGTCATGCCCGCCAGCGGCGACACGTCGGCGATCTCGTTGCCGCTCAAAACGAGCCGCGTCAGCGCCGTCATGCCAGCCAGCGGCGACACGTCGGCGATCTCGTTGCGGCCCAAATAGAGGTACGTCAGCGCCGTCATGCCCGCCAGCGGCGACACGTCCGCGATCTCGTTGCCGTTCAAATCGAGCCGCGTCAGCGCCGCCATGCCCGCCAGCGGCGACACGTCCGCGATCTCGTTGAACTCCAAATAGAGCTCCGTCAGCGCCGTCATGCCCGCCAGTAGAGACACGTCCGCGATCTCGTTGCGGCCCAAATCGAGCCGCGTCAGCGCCTTCATGCCCGCCAGCGGCGACACATCGGCGATTCCGTTGTCGTTTAGGTAGAGCTGCGTCAGCGCCGTCATGTCCGCCAGCGGCGACAAATCTTCAATGCCCCCGCGACTTAAACTAAGCCGCGATAGGTTGACAGCGTATTCGATACCGGCCAGTTGCCGCACTCCACGCTGGGTCAGACTACGCAAGGTCTCCATCTCACCGCGGGTAATCGGATGGCCGGGCTCCTTGCCCAGCGCCGCTTCCACGGCCTTGCGAAGGGCCGCATCGGGAATCTCCACCGACGCTTCCGAGTCGTCCGTTTCGCTAACACTTGGCACCGGGAGCGTGGACTCCATTGCGACGAAGGGCGTACCGCCGATAGCTGCCAACAGCACGAGGGCACGTCGCGCCTTACTATGCGCCAACGTAGACAATTCGATTGTCACGGCTCACTCCCGATTCCGACTTGGCCGGAAGTTGGCGACGACATGGCGGGTTCGACTCAAAGTCAAAACCGCGTCCGCCGGGCCGCGGGCACCCCGCTCCCTGGCGAATCTACTCACACCAAGCGCTCGGCCAAAGGGGCCGTAGCGCCATGGCGATGCGTAGAACGGCACCACACGTTGGCGAGCGCCATAACACTCCGTGCCGTACGACATGATGGTCTCATGGCAACCCGCCGCTGTGAAACCATGTCTGTATCCGCCCGTCAGGGTCCCTGCCGATAATTCGTTGCGTTCGTGTTTCAACCCGAAGTTGTGGCCAACTTCATGCGCGAAGATCCCACCATAGTCTCCGCCAACACTGAAACCACCTAAGAGGTGGCCTCTGCCACTGCCGCGGCGAGTCACCAAGTAGACTAGGTCTGCACCCAAGACGTCCCGTCGATCGTGGACGTGGTCCATGTGGCCATCATCGGGAACAGCGAGACGGCCTAGGTTGGTCGCGGAGTCCGCCGCCCAATCGCCTGAGTCCGCCTCCGAATACTCCACCTTCTCCGCCCCGACGAGATTTAAAGAGACAAAGGCGCCACTGCGCTCAAAGGCGTCGTTTGCATAGGCGATGAGCATGTCAATGCGGGACAAAACTTGCGCTTGGCCGCCACCGTATCCCTCTTCCACCGCGGGCGTCCAAACCACCAGGATGTCCACGACCGAACCATCGTCAGTGCCGCCTTGCGTGGTCGCCTCCGCGCCGGGCAACTCCCCACTGGGCGACGCGCTGCCGCACTCCAAAGGCGCGTTCGTCACGTCCCGCAGGGCATGCACGCCGCCCCCAAGGTAGGTGAGCTCGTATGCGAAATCCGGCGTCCAGATGGAGCCCGCCACGGCCTCCTCATGCACTACGAGCGTGACGAAACCCCAGCCTCCGCCGGCCACGCGACCGGAAAGCGAATAGCCCCACATGGTCGAGGCCGTTCGCTCCACAACCACATCGAGACGCACCCCACTTCTGACGTTCAGCAACAAGCGTCCCGCGTCGCCGCTCTCGACATCGGCCTGCGCCGCCGTCAACTCCTGGCGAGCGACCCGCACCCGCCGCTCCCACGCATCGGGAACCACGGGCGTGCTCCGCTCCACGGACGTGGACTTCGCCGTGAGCGCCCCGTCAATAGCCGGGTCAACCGGCAGAAAGAGGTCGGCGGCATGGAGGCCGCTGGTCAGAAACAAGACGCACACGCCGAGCGCGGCGCGTACGCATGACCTACACTTCAATCTCAGTTTTTGGGATTCGCTACGGCGACGGATCACGCTAACCATCCTCCTGTTCTGGATTCGGAGGGTTCGGGGCGTTTGGGGGGCATCCGTTGCCGTCCGGGGGTTCCCCATCAACGGTCGAACACGCCAAGGTGCTCGACTCGACACCCAGTTTCTTCGCCATCCACTCGTCGCACGCTTCACCGACATCGAAGCCACCTTCCTGTATTGACGAGAGCTTTTCTTCCGACAACCGGAATCCATGCACGAAGGCGGAACGGCTGATCAGTTGCCTGTCCGGCGTGGCTAGATGACCGTCCGGCTGTAGATGTGGCCGGGTCATGGCGTCGTAGGAACTCCAACGGCAACTGGCGACCGGCGTGGGCTCGTCAAGAACGGTGCCGAGTTCCTTGGCCACGCTGTCCGCACGACATCCGGCAGCTTGGACGTTGAGTTCGTCCGAGGCTTCCTTCGGCTTGCCTTGGAAACGCGCCGTGCTGGAGTACGCCACCACGCAGTGGGCGACATTCTTGGTTGCGGCGTCCGGCCACGACGCGGATGCGAAGAGATTGCGATGCCACGACGCCAACTGGCCCGGGGCAAGTTCGACACCTTCGCGGCTTAGCTTGCCTCCAACCGTACCGGCATTCTGGAACAGCAACGGAAACGCGCCAACGCGATCCAGATGGAGGCGGGCGATGTCCTTTCTAGCAGCTCGGAGTTCCGCTACGACAACGGGAATTCCCGCTTGCACGTTGCATAGCCAGCAGTCGCGTTCGGTTCGCTCTCCCTTGCACATCGGAAATGAGGTAACGCACTCGGGGGGAGGCGGGCACGTGCGGAATGCCGCACCCAAAGAGAATGACAGAAGGCCACTAAGCGCAAACGCAGCTAAGCCCAGCAAAACACCGCCAGAAAACCAATGGTAGTCATCCTTGGTTCCTTGTTCGCCGTGTCGCAGGAAGCTATACAAGCTCCCGATGCGGAGGAATCCCGTATCCGACGCACCGAAAATAAGGGAGATCAACGTGGTGAGAGTACCCAGCCCGCCCGTAATGTAACGTCCCTCCTCGGTCAGGCACTTGTGTGCGGACAAGAAGAATTCGGTGAGCTTGAGCCCGGCATAATAACCAAGTACCAGCAAGATCAGAGTAACAAGAACGGGGAAAGCGCGCTTGAGAACCTCCTCGCGTGTCATCGGCAGCACCTCGGGCGCTTGGTGCCGCAGGCAACGGGTGGCGGTTCAATGGCGACGCGGCCAGCCGTATGGCAAGGCGGAGAGGCGGCCCGGAAGACCGCCTTTATCAGGCGTTGATCACCCGCTCCATGCGGGGGGGGGGGGGGGGGGGGTAAAGTCGTGCAGAATCAATGCCTTACAAGCGACATGTCCTGCAACCACCCGATGCACTTCCTCCGAGCCGCTCGGCGCAGACATGGCGGGAATTGGTGCTTCCAAGATGCGGATCTCCTCCCAGAACGGCGCGACTATACCACAATGCCACGCCCTGCCAAGCAATTATTGTCGTCCGATGACGCGACCCGGCGATGGTGTTCGCCGGCCTTGCCCCGATCGGCCGTGGCGGTCGTCGAACCTGCCAGCGGCGAGCACCAGCTTCGCCTAGGGCATGGCGCGTTACGAAGCATCCTGCTTGCGCCCAAAGTCGCCGTGTTGTATGATGCGTGTCCATTCTCCACTACTGCAATACAAAGGAGGCAACAATGGCTGTTTGGGTGATCCGGGGTGGACGCGGCGGCGAGCACGAGGCGGCGTTCATTGAAGGCAACGTGGTCGCCATCGGTTTCGGGTTGGCGCGGAACCTTGAGGAATTCGGCCGTGACGAGCTGCGTGCATACCTGAAGCCCAGCGCAGCCGGCCAGCTGTGGCGTTTCTGCCACGAGATCGAACGTGACGACATGGTGGTGCTGCCGCGCAAGATCACCCGCGAGGTGGCCCTTGGGCGCATCCGCGGGGACTACGCCTTCCAGCCGAACCGCGTGGGGAGGGCCGTCCCCCACACCCGCGCCGTCGAGTGGCTGGCCACCGACATCCCGCGGCCGGATTTCGACCGCGACCTGCTCAACTCCTTCGGCGCCCTCGGCACGGTTTCCCAGCCGCGAGCACCGGACGCGGAGCAGCGGATCGAGCGCATCGCGAAGCGTTATCTGGGGCAGCCCGTCGACCAGCCCGCGGGCGACGAGGAAGCGCCCGAAGTCGATCCGAACGACGAAGTGGACTTGGACCAAGCGATCAAGGATCGCATCGTTGGCCGGCTGCGACGGAAATTCGCCGGCGAACGGCTGGAACACTTGGTCGCGTGCATTCTGCGGGCATCCGACTACGTTGCGCTGCAAACGCGCCGCGGCAGCGATGGCGGCGTCGACATCGTGGCCGGCCGGGGCGATTTGGGATTCGGGGAACCGCGGCTGTGCGTGCAGGTGAAGGCAAGATCCGCGCGAGTCGACCTACCCGAGTACGACCGCTTGATTGGCAATGTGAGCAACTTCGGCGCCGAGCATGGCTTGCTGGTGAGCCTCGGCGGCTTCACCAAGGCGGTGCGCGACCGCAACGCGCAGTCGTTCTTCAACGTGCGGCTGTGGGGGCCGGACGAGCTGGCCGAGCGCTTGCTCGACACCTACGACGCGCTGCCAAGCGACATCCACGCGGACATCCCGTTGCGCGATCGCAAGGTGCTCGAAGACGCGGCGTGACGGGTGCCCGCTGCGCACTTGCACAGCGGCCGGATCCACCGGACTCAAAGGTGTCATGCTTGCGTCCATGAGCCCCGAATTGATAGCGGTGTTGGCGGTCGGCGCGACGATGCTCGGTGTCGTGGTGGCGGTGGCAGGGCTGATCCTGTCTGGTTTGTCCAGCATCCGCGCCGACATTTCCGGCTTCCGCGCCGAACTGCGGGATGTCCACAAGGACATTGGCGATTTGCGGGAGCGGTTGGCGCGGCTGGAAGGCATGTTCGAGGGTTTCGCCCGGGCGCCCGAGCGGGAACCAGCGTGATGGCCAAGAGCTAGCCGGACTTCGCTGACACCGGTAGGCCAACCCCCGAACGCACGTCTTGCAGGCGGTAGTTGGTGCCGGACGGGCATGGCGCTGCCGGTGTTCAGCGTTTCAAGGCGTCACGATCCGAAATCCTTCCCGTGACGCAGCCTGATTCAGCCGTGCGTCGAAGCAGACGAAACCGACGTTCGTAGGATCTTGCTCGGCCGCGGCGAGCGCGGCTGCGAGCTGGAGGCTGTCCGCAGCCCGCAGGGGATGCACGCGGAGAAGCCGTTGCGCGGAATCTTTGATTCGCTGGCCCGGCTGCACCTCGTACCAGACCCGAGACAAGGCGCGAAGGTGAGCGAGGTGTCGGGTCACTTCGTCGTTCGTTAGGCTGCCGTCGCGCTCCCGGCGCGACAGGGCGGCGACATACTCAACGGACGCGCCCCACCAAACGACCATTCTGTCGTCCTCTTCAAGGGCGTTCAGCGCGCGTTGTCGATGCGGCTCGTTGATGTTGAGGGCCACCAGCGCCGAGGTATCCCAGAAGTTCACCGCTTGCCCTCGCGGCGTTCCTCGGAACGCTCGTCAAGCAACGCCTTCATTAGCCCAGCGCGGGCGGGCAAAGGTGCGCCCAGCGCATCAAGGGGACTTCCGCGGCCGCGGCGCACAACGATCCCGGCCCGCTCCAAACGCAACATACGCGCTTCGTTGTCGGTGCCGTCAGCGCCTTGGGAGTTTCCGCCAACTTGCCCGACCGGAACGATGTACGCAACGGGCGTTCTTCGTTCCGTGATCAACACGGATTCGCCAGCCTTCACCCGGCGAAGAAACGCGCTCATGCCATCCTTCACTTCGGAAACCGTCGCTCGGATCACTACCTCGCCTCAAACCAAACAAGAAACGGCCATATTAGCCATATCGAAGTTGGCTATACAAGCCGGTCGCTTCGTTCGTTCGTCTCGGCGCTTTCGTTTTTCAACGTGCGGCTGTACGCGCTACCACGACATCCGCACTTTCACCCCGCGTTCGTGCAAGTAGCGCTTTAGGCCGGAGACGGTGTGGTCGCCGTAATGCACCATGGAGGCGACCAGCGCGGCATCGGCCTTGCCCTCGGTGAGCACGTCGTAGAGATGTGCCGGGGCGCCGGCGCCGCCGGAGGCGATCACGGGAATCCGCACGGCTTCGCTGAGTAGGCGGGTGAGGGGTAGTTCGTAGCCTTGGCGGGTGCCGTCCGCGTCGATGGCGTTCACCACCAGCTCACCGGCGCCTAGGCGTTCGCCCTCCCGCGCCCAAGCGAGGGCGTCGATGCGCATGGGCATGCGGCCGCCGTCGATGACGATCTCGTAGCCGGAGGGCAGCGCCTCGGTTGGCGGTACGCGCCGGATGTCCATGGAGAGCACCACGTTCTGGCCGCCGATGGCTTCGGCGCACTCGGCGATGAGGGCCGGGCGGCGCACGGCGGCGGAGTTCACGTTGATCTTTTCCGCTCCGGCTAGGCGCAGGTCTGTGGCGTCGGCCACGGAGCGCACGCCGCCGCCGACGGAGAGGGGGATGAACACTTGCTCGGCCACCGCTTCCACCACGTCCAGGATGATCTTGCGCGCTTCGCTGGAGGCGGTGATGTCGTAGAACACCAGCTCGTCCAAGCCGTCGTCGTAGTACTCGCGGGCTTTCGCCACCGGGTCGCCGATGTTGCGGGTGTCGACGAACTTGACGCTCTTGGCCAGGTGGCCATCGCGCACGTCTAGGCAGGCGATCACCCGTTTGCTAAGCACGCCCGTCCCACTCGGCGAAACGCGCCAGCAGGCGCAGGCCCACGCGCCCGCTCTTTTCCGGGTGGAATTGCGTGGCGACGTAGTTGGCGCTGCCCAAGGCCGAGCAGAACGCGCCTTCGTAAACGGATTCGGCCAGCACATGGCGGCGTTGCTTGGGCACCGGGCGGTAGGCGTGAACGAAGTAGAACTCGTCGGTTTCGGCGATGCCGGCCAGCACCGGATGCGGGCGCACCACGCGCACGGCGTTCCAGCCCATGTGCGGCACCTTCAGCGCCGGATCGTCCAGTTGGAAGTGGCGCACCTCGCCCGGCAGTAGGCCGAGCGTGCGGGTGTCGTTTTCTTCGGAGTGTTCGAGGGAGATTTGCAGGCCGAGGCAGATGCCGAGGATGGGCGTGCCGGCGTGGAAGGCGTCCACCAAGGCGGGAGCCACGCCGCTCGCCGTCAAGCTGCGCATGGCGCTGCCGGCCGCGCCGACGCCCGGGAAGATGATGCGCGCGGCGGCGCGGATGTGCGCGGGGTCGGCGGAGATTTCGGCTTCCACACCGACTTCCCGGCAGGCGCGGCGGACGCTCATCAGGTTGCCGGCGTCGTAGTCCACGACGACCAGTTGCGGGCCGCCGCTCATATGTGGCGCGGCGGCGGTGCTATGGCTTGGCGTCGAAGGCCGCTGGCAACAACCCGCCGTTCGCCCGGGCGCCCTCTCACGCCGCGATCAGCTCGCGCACGATGCGTTCGCGGTCTTCCCGCGGCAACTGCGCGTAGGCCGCCGAGGTGCGATCCACCACGTCGCCGAAGCGGGCTTTGATCTCGGCGGCGATGCGCGCCGGCTCGGCCACGATGGCGAACTTGCGCGTGGTGTCGGCGTCGATCAGCTCGCCCATTTCCGCCCAGCGGCCTTCCTTGGACATGGCGTTCAGGCGCGGCTGCAGCTCGCCGGCGTCGATGCTGTCCAGCACCGGCTTGTACGCCGGCGTGGAACCGTAGAAGGCGATCTGCCGGCGGGTGGCCTTCTCCGCCGCGGCCAGTTCGCGCTCGTCGCGCCCGGTGACCACGAAGCAGGGGTAGGAGATCTCGAAGTTGGCGCGGGATTTCTCCTCGCCCTTCGCCCGCGCCTTGGCGAAGCCGCGCTCCAAGGCCGGCAGGGTTGTTTCGCGCAGGTACTTCTCGGTGGTGAAGGCATGCACAATGATGCCGTCCGCCACCTCGCCGGCCACCTCGGTCATCAGCGGGCCGACGGCCGCTAGGAACACCCGCGGCGCCCCGTGTTCGGTGTTGGTGGGCGTGAAGAACGGCGTCATCAGCGTGTGGCTGTAGAAGCGGCCGGTGAAGCGCAGCGGATCGCCTTGGTGCCAGTTGGCCCAGATGGCGCGCATGGCGAGGATGAACTCGCGCATCCGCGCCGCCGGCGACGACCACGGCATGTGGAAGCGGCGGGTGATGTGGGCGCGGATCTGCGAACCCAAGCCGAGCACGAAGCGGCCGTCCGAGGCGGCGTTCAAGTCGTGCCCCAGGTGCGCGAGCAGCATGGGCGTGCGCGCGAACGCCACCGCGATGCCGGTGATCAAGTCGACCTTGCTGGTCGCCTTGGCGGCGAAGGCGAGCGGCAGGAACGGGTCGTGCGCGGTCTCGGCGGATTGAATGCCGCTGTAGCCGAGCGCCTCCAAGTCGCGGGCTTGGGCGCCCGCGGTGTCCAAATCCCAACCAATGCCGCCATCCACTTTCATCTTTGCGCTCCTCGTTCGCTTGCGCGCTTGCCGAAGACGCACATTCTATAGTGCGCCGGCGCACTCGGCCTTATGATGGCGCGCCGAAAACGCAGCCACCGGAGGCACCATGACGATCAAAGAACGCTTGGCGGAACTGGGGTTGGAATTGCCGCCGCCCATGCGCATCGACGGGCAGCGGTTCGAGACCGTGTTAGTGGCCGGGGAACGCGCCATCATCTCCGGCCATCTGCCGTTCGACGCAGGCGGCAAGCTGGCGCGTCCGCTCGGCAAGGTGGGCGCCGAAGTGAGCGCGGATGACGCCTACCAAGCGGCGCGCAAGGTCGCGCTCGGGATGATCGCCAGCTTGGAAGCCGCCGACGTTGATCTGGACCGAGTGGCTTGGCGGCGGGTGTTCGGCATGGTCAACGCGGCGCCGGGCTTCAACGCTTTGCCAAGCGTCATCAACGGTTTCTCGGATGTGGTGTTGGAAGTGTTCGGCGACCGCGGCAAGCACGCGCGCTCCGCCATCGGCGTGGCGGAGTTGCCGTTCGGCGTACCGGTGGAAGTGGAAGCGGAGGTGGCGCTGATGTGATCCTGGGAGCGCCCGCGCTCCCAAGGATCAGGCCGTTTCGTTCGTGACGCCGTGCGGCACATGCCCGGTGGTCACATGCGAGCGTGCGCCTTCGCAGTTGCCACGTTGATCGTCGAAGAACACGTCCGCCCGGTAGGCGCTTAGAAACTCGCTCTTGTCGAGGCCGCCGAGAAACAAGCTCTCGTCCACGCGCACGCGCCACGCCCGCAACGTCTTGATGACGCGCTTGTGCGCCGGCGCGCCGCGGGCCGTCACCAAAGCCGTGCGAATGGGACAATCCTCGTTCGCAAGCTCCGGCCGTTCAAACTCGCGTTGCAAACGATGCAAGCCTTCCAGAAACGGCTTGAACAGGCCGCCCGGCAACGGCTTGTCGGCGGCGTCCTTTTCCGCCTGGTGGAATGCCGCCAACCCGCGCTCCTGGTAGACGCGCTCGGCTTGATCGTCGAACAACACGGCATCGCCATCGAAGGCGATGCGCAACTCCTCGTTTTTGCCGGCCGTTGGCGCGGACGCCGCCGACGCGAGCAAGGTCGCCGCCGCCATCCCCCGCTGCAGCGCGTCCGCGACATCCTTGCCATCGGTGGAAAGGAAAAGGTGGCAGCCGAACGGCCCAGCGTAGCGATACGGCGTGGCGCCGGCGGAGAACGCGGCGCGCACGATGTCCAAGCCGTGGGCGTCGATGGAGTTGAAGACGCGCAGCCCCGTGTCCGACGAGTTGCGCGACAGCAGGATCACGTCCACGCGGCGGGCGCCGAGGCGGTCGTTGATGCCGAGCAGCTTGCGCGCGAAGGCGAACCCCGGGCCGGGCTCCAGCACCTCGTCCTCGTGCTCGATCTGGTAGCGGCGGTAGGCTTCCAATCCTTCCCGCTGATACACCGCGTCCGCGGCGTCCAAGTCGAACAGCGCCCGCGAGGACACGGCGACGGTGAGGAACGGCTCTTCGGCCGACGCGTGGCCGACCGCGGTGGCGGGCGTTTGTTGTTCGGCGTGGACGACCTTCATGGCGCAAAGCATAACGCGCCATGCGCGACATCGCGTTGATATGCCGCTAGGCCCTCGCCGGCGAGGATCGTGTTGGCGAAGTTGCCGTACTGGTCGATCACCAGGGGCGAACGCCCATTGGTCGGCGCAGCCGTACGGGATGGGTGGAAGGTGTTTGTCGACGGTGACCATGGCACTCGCGCGGCGCGGCGGACAACGGTTGGACTCTCACACCGCAGCCGCGCACTGTCCAATCGCCCACGCTTCCACGCGACGAGGGCGCGATTGGCGCAACGGCGGTGGTTCGTTTACGCTAGAAGCACATTCGCTGCCTTGAGGGGGGAAGTGGGCCATGCCCATGAACGTGAAACCGGTGCCCACGTTGGACGCCGAAGTGAACGAGGTGCGCCTCGCCACCGCCGACATCATCAACAACGACATCCTGCCCGTGGAGAACAAGCTCTGGGCGCGCCGCACCGATGGCGGCCGGCCGAGCCGCGAGCAGCTGCAGGAAGCGCACGAGCTGCGCGTACACGTGCAGAACAACGTCAAGAAGGCGAAACTCTGGGCGCCGCACCTGCCGCCGGAGTTCGGAGGCATGGGCCTCTCGTTCATGCAGCACGCCTACATGAACGAAGTGCTGGCCTACTGTCCGGGCGCGGCGTCGCTGTTCGGCGTGGTGGCGCCCAACTCCGGCAACCAGAAGATCCTGGTGAAGTACGGCAGCCCGGAGCAGCACGAGAAGTGGCTGCTGCCGCTCACCGAAGGGCGGATGCAGTCCGGCTTCTCCATGACCGAGCCGCACAACGCCGGTTCGGACCCGCGCTCCATCCAAACCCGCGCCGTGCTCGACGGCGACGAGTGGGTGATCAACGGCCACAAGTGGTTCACGTCGAACGGCCACGCGGCGGACTTCTTCATCGTCATGTGCCGCACCGCGGACCCGGACGACCCGGGCGGCGTCAACGACAAGATGACGCAGATCATCGTGCCCAAGAACACCCCCGGGGTGAACATCATTCGCGGCGTGCCGGTGTGGGGCAAGGCGTCCAGCCACTGCGAAATCAAGTACGAGAACGTGCGCGTGCCGAAGACCAACCAGCTCGGCGGCACCGGCAGCGGCCACCGCGCCGCGCAGGATCGCCTGGG
Organism: Candidatus Azotimanducaceae bacterium; assembly: GCA_965243095.1. Taxonomy (GTDB): domain Bacteria; phylum Pseudomonadota; class Gammaproteobacteria; order Pseudomonadales; family Azotimanducaceae; genus VXYL01. Next base: position 4,049,737 of record OZ251530.1, on the reverse strand, counting down.
CGCCGGCCGCGTGTACCACTGCATGAACTCGGTCGGCGCCATGTGGCGCTGCTTCGACCTGATGGTGGATCGAATAATGACCCGCGAGGTCCACGGCGGCGAGAAACTGGAGGACAAGCAGTTCATGCAGGGCTTCATCGCCGACTCCTACATGGACATCCAAGCGTCGCGGTTGATGGTGGTGGACTGCGCGCGCAAGATGGAGGAAGGCGCGGACGCGCGCACGGACATCTCCTCCATCAAGGTGTTCGTGCCCAACGCCTACCACCGCGTGGTGGATCGCGCCATCCAGGTGTACGGAGCGGCGGGGGTTTCCGGCGATTATCCGTTCGCCGGCATGTACGAAGGCGCGCGCACCCTGCGCATCGCCGACGGGCCGGACGAGGTGCATCGCATTCTCATCGCCAAGAACGTGCTGGCCTGCTACCACGCCGGCCAAACGTGGGACTTCGGCAACTGACCATGGGCGATTCCAGGCAAACCGCGGAACTGGCGGTGAACATGGCCGCCGCCATCCGCGCCGGCGGCCCGCTGCCGAAAATGCCCGCCGGATTGGGCATGGAGGACGCCTACGCCCTGCAGCGGCAGGTGGTGGCGGCCGTGTCCGGCGCGGTTTCCGGCCTGAAGGCGGGCATGACGGCGGCCGCGGCGCAGCAGGCGTTCGGCCTGACCCATCCGGTGATCGGCAGCCTCTACGAACACGGGCGGCTTGCGCCCTGGGCTTCCTTCGCCAGCGCCCCGGGCGTCAGCCTGGAGTGCGAAATCGGCATCGTGGTGGATGGCGATGGTGCGCCGAAGACGGCTGGCCCGGTGGTGGAAGTGCCGCGCATGGCCTTCGCGGACGCCGCCGATCGCAACGGCGGGAATCTGGTCGCCTGCAACATCGCCGCGGATCGCTACATCGTCGGCGAGCAGCAGCCGTTGCGCGATTCCTACGGCGATGTGTACATCACGCTCACCCGCGACGGAGAGGAGGTGTGCTCGGCGCCAGCGTCGGACGCCCTCGGCGGCCCGCAGGCGGCGCTGGCGTGGATGTTGAACGAGGCGCGGGCGCGGGGCCTGCCGGTGCGCGACGGCATGTTGCTGATAACCGGCGCCTGCGGCGGCATCCACCCGGCGCTGCCCGGGCGCTATGTGGCGGACTACGGGGACTTCGGCAGCATCGAATTCACGGTTACCGAATAGGGCCGCCGTGCCTGCCCCCGCTGACGACCCCAGCGCCACGCCGACGAGCTTCTACTGGTACGACCTCGAAACCACCGGCACACACCCGCCCAGCGACCGCATCGTCGAGTTCGCCGCCTGCTCCACGGACGCCGAGTTGCGGCACCTCGGCAAGCCCTTCCACACCCGCATCCGCCTCGCGCCGGACGTGCTGCCGAACGTGGAGGCGTGCTTGGTAACCGGCCTCACGCCCAGCGAATTGGCGGGCGGCATGGACGAGTGGCAGGCGCTGCACCAGATCGAGCAGGAAATGCTGCAACCGGGCACCTGCGTGGTGGGCTACAACAATCTGCGCTTCGACGACGAGTTCCTGCGCCACGGCTTCTACCGCAATCTCATCGACCCCTACGCCTGGGGCTGGCGCGACGGCAATTCGCGCTGGGATCTCATCGACTTCGCCCGCGCCGCATACGCGCTGCGCCCGGAGGGCGTGCGGTGGCCGGAGCAAGACGGTGCGCCTTCCTTCCGGCTCTCCGATCTCGCGGAGGAGAACAACCTCCCGCACACGGAGCCACACGCCGCGCCCGCCGACGTGGAGGCCACCATCGCCCTCGCCGGCTTGCTGAAAGCCGCGCAGCCGCGGCTGTGGCGCTACGCCTTGGCGCATCGTTCCAAGGAGGCGGCGCACGCGCTGCTGACGCCTCTGACCAGAAAGGTGTGCGTGCATGTGTCGCCGAGGTACGCCAACGAGCGCGACTGCGCGGCGCCGGTGGTCGCCGTCGCCCGCCATCCAGAAATCGCCACGCGCCTGATCGTGGCCGATCTTTCCCGCGACATCGGGGCGCTGCTGGAGGAGGACGCCGCCACGCTGCGCGAGCGCTTGTTCGCAAGCGTCGCCGAAGCGCGGGACGAACGCCCGCCGCTGAAAGCCGTGCTGTTGAACCGCTGTCCGTTCCTAGCACCCCTCGCTGTCGTGCGCACGGAGGACGCCGCACGCCTTGGCTGGGACTTGGACGCCGTGGAGCGCCGCCGCCAAGCCCTCGCCGCGGCGCCGGATTTGGCGGCGAAGATTGCCGAGGTGTATCGGGTGGACGAGGCCCGGGAACCCGCGGCGGACCCGGAATTCGCGCTCTACGAGGGCTTCTTGGAAGACGCGGACCGGCGCCAATCCGACCATGTTCGCCAAGCGCTCACGGCGAACGCGCCGTGGCCGGCCTTCGCACCCCGCGACATGCGCTTGGCCGTGCTCGGCCTGCGCTTGAAGGCGCGGCTCTTGGGCGACGCTCTCAGCGATTCCGAGCGCACCATGTGGAACGAACATGTTGGACGGTGCCTGCGCGACGGTTTCGGCGCGCGCCCGTCGCTCGCCGAGTTCCGTGCTGACATCGAAGCCCTGCTGCGATCCGAGCCGTCCCACCAAGAGATAGGGATGTTGCGGGAACTGGCGGCCTACGCGGACAAAGTGGAAGCGGCGGCCGGCATGTGACAAGCAGCGCAATTTTAGCGTGATGGGCGTTGCCGTTCGGGCAGCGCGTTGTGGCGGGGGTGGTAGTCGGGGACGCTGTAGTCCACGTCGCGATCCATGTTGGCGACCGGCATCAGCCAAGCGTAGCGCCGGTTGCCGACCAGCTCGTAGCGGCCCGCCGGGGTGGTGATGTTGGCGAACGTGCTGGCGCGGCCGACCGTCAGCACGAAACCGTGCGCGGTGTCGGTGGCGGCCAACGTGCCGGTGAACGCGCGGGCGCCGCCGGGGCCGCGATGCAGGTCTTCGATGCGGACCTCGAAGACGGTGTTGTGTTGGGGGATGGCCAACGCGAGGGTGTCGCCGGCGTTCCAGTTGCCGAGGCCGGCGGCCAACTTGACCAGCGCCCGGCCGGCGACGACCTCGCGGTGGGTGGGCGTGTCGGCGGGGTCGACTTCCGCGGGATCGACGGCCTGCCACGGTGCCGGTGCCGCGGAGACGTTCGCTTGCGGTTGACCGTGCGTTGCCGGCGGCGCGGCGGGCGGCGGCGCGGCAACGACCTCCGGGCTCGGCTCGGCGTCGGCAACCGGCGCCGGTTCCGGCGCTGGCTTGCGCGCAAGCAACAGGCCGACGGCAACGCCGGCAAGCAAGGCGATGCCGATGACCAACGCAAGGCGGCGCGTCACGCTACGGCCCTTCCGGAGGATCGGGATCCACCAAAGGCTCGCGCGCCGGCCGCGGCGCCGTGCCGGTGGAGAGATTGGTCAGATGGCCGGTCTTTGGGCTTTCGAGCAAGCTCATCACAGCGATCAAAGCGTCGGCTTTGACGACGAGACGCCACTTGCCCTCGCCATCGCCCAACGCGCCCTGCAAGCCCTCGGCGGCGCCGGTTTCCAGCTCCGCGGCAGTGAGCATCCGCGAAGTCAACGCCGGCAGCGTCAACCGCACCGGATCGCCCGCGGTCTTGCCGGCGTCGTCGATGCCCTCGATAGTCACCTCGACGTCGCCCTCCGGCCGCGGATTGACGATCCGCAGCACGCTGCGCCGGTCTCGATTGCTGCCCGGATTGAACGTCACCACCTCGTGGCGGCCGGGGCCGTTTGGCCTTACATACTCGTAGAACGCCGGCGCGACATCGTGCATTGAGGTCACGAAGCCGTCCTCGGTGCGGATGTAGGCGAGGGCGTGGATGGCTTCCCCGCCGATGATCCGCAACCACCACGGCGTCTCGGTGGCGCCCAAGGCCTCCATCCCCAGCGCCGGCTTGCCGTGCGCGAGGTCGTTGGAGTTGAAGTGCGCGACATGGTTGACGGGTAGCTGGAAAAAGGTGCGGCGCGGGCTTTGACCGGCGTGGCCGAAGACGTTCACCAGGTTCGGCAGGATGTCGCGGTTCAAGATGCGCGCGAACCCCTGCTGGCGCGCATCGGTGGTGGACGGAAACAGGAACAGGTGCTCGCCATCGCCCCCAGCGTTTAGGTACGGCAAGCCGAGGGCCGGGGCGGCGGAAAGATTGGATAGGTGGCCGCTGGGGCTCTCCATCAGGCTCATCACGCGCAGGTCGCCGTTGGCCACCACCGCAAACCGCCACTTGCCGCGGCCGTCCCCCAACGCGCCGCTGAGCCCGTCGCCTTCTTCCAGCTGGGTGCTGTTGAGCGTCCGTGCCGCGCCGGCGGGAACGGTCAGCCGCACCGCGGTGCCCGGCGAGCGGCCTTGGTCGTCAACGCCGGTGATGGTCACCTCCACCGGCCTGGCGCTGGGATTCGCAAGGCGCAGCAGGCTGCGTTGGCGCGCGTTCGACGCCGGATTGAAGAACCGCACCTGATGCGCGCCTTCCACGAACGGCACGGTGTCGTGCATGGCGGTGAGGAAGCCGTCCGGCGTGCGCACATAGGCCAGCACTTCCAACGTCAGCGGGGAGGCGAGGATCAGCCGCCAATCGCCGTCGCCATCGCCCACGGCGGCAAGATCGCGGTTGGCGTCTCCCCGCTCCAGATGCTCGGAGTTGAAGTGGATGGTTTGGAACGGTTCGATGGCCAGCTTGACGCGCTCGGCGGCCTTGCCCGCGTCGTCGAACGCCGCGATGTGTACCTCGCCTCTCTCCTCGGAGCGGTTGATGATGCGCACGAAGCCTTGTCGTCCATCGGCGCGTCCGGCGGCGATGAACAGCGGCACCTCGTGGTTCGCGTATTCGGGGAAGGCATCGGCTTTGTCGCCCACGCCGTCGCCGTCGGTGTCCTGCCAGTCGCGGGCGTCCAGCGGGAAGGCGTCGTCGTCGTCCGCCACGCCGTCGCCATCGTCGTCGGCATCGATGTCGTCGTTGACGCCGTCGTTGTCGTGATCGCGCCAAATGTCGGGGTTGGCGTCGTCGTCGTCCACCGGGGCGACGAAGCCGTCGCCATCGCCATCGGGTTGGGGCGCCCGCAATGCCGCCACCTGGAACCGCGTCACGCTTAGGCTCCTCACCGCGTCCGCGCCCTGCAAGCTGTCGATGGCTACCCCGCAGGGGCGTCCGCCGCAGCTTGCGTCCAGCGACGAGAACCGGTCGAGGTAGGTGTGGCCGTAGGTCATCGTCGTGCCTTCGGCGTGGATGCCGCGCTCGTCCTCGGGCAAGACGTAGTGCCCGCGCGACCAGCGGAACGTGCCCACTTCGCCTTGCCGCAGCGAGTGGCCGAGGCCAAGCACATGGCCGAGCTCGTGCGCCGTCGTTTGGCCGGCGCAGTCGCCAAACACGCTGGCGAGATTGCGATCGAAGCCGCCTTGCTCGGCGAAACGAATGCGCCCGCGGTGGCGTGACGGCTCGTTCGCCCAGCCGCAGATCCGACCGCCTTCGACGAACGGGCGAAACAGCAACACGACATCGGCGCCGTGTCGATCCTCGAGCGGCTTCAAGTACGCCCGGGCGGGTTCCGAGAACGGGTTCCAAGCGTTGCGGATTTCCGTTTCCACAAACCCGACGATGCGAAACCGCACACCGGTTTCGCTGGCGCGGAAGATCTCGTTGGCCACCGTGGTGACATGCAGGATGCGCGTGTGCGGATCGCCATCGTAGAGTTGGCTGAATCCATCGGTGTAAAGGGCGAGAACATCCACCGTGACGGTGCCGGGCGTGGAGGCGGCGTCCTCGGGGTCCGTGCCTGCCAGGCGTTCGTTCAAGTCGCCCACGCCATCGCTGTCGCTGTCGGCGAGCCAATCCTCGTTGCGGGCGCGGAACGTGGCGACGCCCGGATGCGTCGTGCCTTCCATCCACACCCTGTCCACAGGTTCGTTTCCGTTGTCGAGCGTAAGGAACAGGTCGTATTCGCCGGGTGGAACCGAATAGAACTCGTCGAAGGTGTAGGTGGCGGGTTCCCGCGTCTCGTTGGCGGCGAGGCTGGCGCCCAACGACACCTCGCCGAGGATGTAGGGGCGCAGCCCGTCGTCGGTGTTGATGAAGCCGCGGAACTTGACGCGCAGTTCCCGGCTGGGCGTCTCGCCGACGTTGCGCGCGCCGAGGGTCACGGTGACGGCTTCGCCATCCCGCTCGATGGCGCAGGGACAGATGATCTCGATGGACCTAGGCGCTTGGCCGGCGGCCGGGAAGGCCAAGCCGCCGAGGGCCGCGGCCGCCGCGGTGCGCCACAATCCGATTCGCCTGCGCCGCCTACGCCACATGCCCTAGTCCCGATCACACAGGGGGTCGCGCTATTATGCTCCAAGCGCGCCTCAAGCGGGCGCGCGCAAGCTGCGAGGGCCAGAGCGTGCCGGCCGACATCATCGAGTCCTTCTTCGTCATCTTCGCCGGCGCCGCGGCGTTGGCGGCGCTGGCGCTGTTCACGCGGCAGCCGCTCATCGTCGCCTACATCGCCATCGGCTGCGCGTTCGGCCCCTACGGCCTCAAGCTGGTGCCGGATGCGGCGGTGGCGAGCGAGATCGGCGAGATCGGCATCATCTTCCTGCTGTTCCTCGTGGGCTTGGAGCTGCCGCCCAGCAAACTGAAGCACATGGTGGGGCAATCCGTGCTTACCGCGGTGGCCAGTTGCGCGGTGTTCTTCGGCCTCGGCTTCGGCTTGATGGCGGCGTTCGGGTTCTCGTGGACGGAGGCGGTGTTCACGGGCGTCGCTTGCATGTTCTCCAGCACCATCCTCGGCATCAAGCTGCTGCCGACCACGGTGCTGCACCACCGGCACACCGGCGAGCTGGTGATCGCGCTGTTGTTGATTCAAGACCTGGTGGCGGTGGTGGCGCTGCTGGTGGTGCAGGGCACGGACAGCGGCGGCGAAACGTGGATGACGGTGCTCAGCGTGGCGGTGGCGTTGCCGCTGGTGGTGGCGGTGGCGTTCGCCGGGGTGCGCTACGCCATCGAGCCGCTGCTCAGGCGCTTCGACGTGTTCGCCGAGTTCACCTTTCTGCTCGCCATCGGCTGGTGCCTCGGCATCGGCAGCCTGTCGCATTGGCTGAACCTCTCTTGGGAAATCGGCGCCTTCGCCGCCGGTGTGGCGCTCGCCAACTCGATCATCGCGCCGTACATCACCGAGAGCCTGCGCCCGCTGCGGGATTTCTTCCTCGTGCTGTTCTTCTTCGCCGTGGGCGCCTCCATCGACCCGGCGGTGCTGCTGGACGTGTGGCTGCCGACGCTGCTGCTGGCGGGTTTGGTGGTTGCCGCCAAGCCGTTCGTGTTTCAGACGCTGCTGCGGTGGCGGAAGGAGCCGCAAGGCGTGGCCAGGGAGATCGGCTACCGCTTGGGGCAGGGCAGCGAGTTCTCGCTGCTGCTGGTGTATGTGGCCGGCGGGTTGATCACCGCCGACGCGGCGCACGTGGTGCAGGGGGCGACGGTGCTGACGCTGCTGGTTTCCAGCTATTTGGTGATCTTCCGCTATCCCAGCCCCATCGCGGTGTCGAAGGAACTGCGCCGCGACTGAACGGTTGTTACACTGCAACGAATCTGCCGGTATCTAGGAGAGAAGGAAGCCCCCATGGCCGAACATCCCGCGGCGCTGCTCGAACAGCTCGCCACCATCGACACGCCCACCGTCTGCAACGCGCTGGAGGTCGTGGCGCCGAAGCGCCGCGGCTACGGCTACACCACCTCGCCGCTGGTTTGCACGCGGCCGGAACTCGGCGTCATGGTGGGCTACGCGCGCACCGCCACCATCCGCGCCGCGCATCCGGCGGACCCGCGCCCGCAGCCCGGCGACTACTACGACTACATCGACAACGGCGGCCCCAAGCCCGCCATCTCCATCATTCAGGACTTGGACGGCGAAGCGCGCGGCTACGGCTCGTTCTGGGGCGAGGTGAACAGCAACATCCACCGGGGCTTGGGCTGCGCCGGCGTCATCACCGACGGCAGCGTGCGCGACCTGCCGGACGTCGCCGAGGGCTTCCAGATGCTCGCCGACCGCGTGGGCCCCTCGCATGCCTTCGTGCATGTGGTGTCCTTCGCCGGCACGGTACACGTGAGCGGCATGAACGTGAACGACGGCGATCTGGTGCATGCGGACATGCACGGCGCGGTGGTGATTCCGCACGACGTGGCGGACAAGGTGATGGACGCCGCCGCCGCCATCGCCCGCCGCGAGGCGGTGATCATCAACGCCGCCAAACAGCCCGGCTTCAACGTGGAGAAGCTGCGCGAAGCCCAAGGCAGCGCCGCCGAAATCCACTAGATTCCGCGTGCGTACGGAAGTGAGCGCTTCGCTCCAACCGTTCTCCCTGGCGGACACGGCCTCCGGCCAGGACTTCACGTTCCCCACCGGCCGGGCGAAACCCGCCCTGCTCTGCTTCGTGAAGGAGGACTGCCCGACGTGCAATCTGGTGATGCCGCTGCTGCAAGCCCTGCACGAAGGCGGCGACCTGGAGGTGCTGGCGCCCGGGCAGACCGCGGACGGCAACCGTGCGCTGATCGAAACCCACGGCCTCACCCTGCCGCTGTTGGACGATTCGATTCTCAAAGTCTCCTTCGCCTACGACGTGGAGACCGTGCCGCTGCTGCTGCTCGCCGACGGCGACGGCCGCGAGCGGGCACGGCTGGTGGGATTCGACCGCGCCGAGTGGCAAGCGTTCTTCGCCGCCCACGCGCCCAACACCGCGGTGGATTGGGAAGCTCTGCCGAAGTGGCGTCCGGGCTGCGGTTCCCTCACCCAAGACCCCACGGTGGCCGAACGGTTGCGCGCCGAATCCGAGAACAGCCCGCTGCGGGCGCGCCAGGTCGCCATCGCGCCGGCCGACGACGTCCACGAGTTCCTGTTCGACCAAGGCTTCACCGATGGCCTGCCGGTGGTGCCGCCCACGCCCCAGCGCGTACTGCGGATGCTCGGCGGCACCCGCCGCGACAGCCAGGAAGTGGTGGCCACCGTGCCGCCGAACTACGCGCCGGCAACCGTGGAGAAAGTCGCAATCAACGCCGTGCTCGCCGGCTGCCGCCCGGAACACCTGCCGGTGGTGCTGGCCGCGGTGGAGGCGGTGTGCAACGAGGAGTTCAACATCCACGGCGTGAACGCCACCACCATGGGCGCCTCGCCGGTGCTGGTGGTGAGCGGGCCGATTCGCCACCGCATCGGCATGAACATGCGCCTCGGCGCACTGGGCCAGGGCACCCGCGCCAACGCCGCCATCGGCCGCGCGCTGCGGCTGCTGGTGCGCAACGTCGGCGGCGCCAAGCCGGGCGGCACCGAGCGTTCCACCTTCGGCAACCCCATGAAGTTCACCATGTGCTTCGCCGAATGGGAGGAGCGCAGCCCCTGGCCGCCGCTGCATGTGGAACGCGGCTTTCGCGCGGAAGATTCGGTGGTCACCGCGTTCGCCATGACCGGCGGCCCGGCGCTGTGCGTGGATCAATCGTCGCGCTCCGCCCGCCAACTCGCCGGCAGCATGGCGCTTTCTTTGGAGGCGGCGCACCATGTCCGCGCCCACAACGTCTCCGACACCTTGCTGGTGGTGTCGCCGGAACACGTGGACACCCTCGCCCGCGATGGCTTCGGCAAAGACGACCTGCGCGAACACGTGCAGAACGTGACCGCCCGCCCGCTGCGCGAGCTCGCGTCCGACGCCGACATCGGCGGCGGCATCCCCCACGACCGCCTGCAAGCCATGCCCGCCGAACGCCGAGCCCGCCCCGCGCCCAAGTTCGCCGCCAAGGAGAACCTGCACATCGTGGTGGCGGGTTCCGAAGCGGGCAAGTTCTCCGCCATCTTCCACGGCTGGGCCGGCGGCGCGATGGGCTCGATGCCGACATCGCGGAAAATCGAAGACCTTTGAGCGACCGCGACGGCGCACTGGCAAGCGCCGACTTCCTCCGCGGTTGCGCCTCGCACTAACGATGCCGAGTAGCGATCGCGCCCGCGAAGAGGACTGGGTGTTCGGCGCACACGCCGTGCGGGCGTTGCTCGACGCCGCTCCGGCCGCGGTGCGCCGCGTGCTGGTGGCGGAAGGTCGGCGTTCGCGGCAAGTCGGCGAACTGCTGACGCTGGCGCGGGAGGCCGGTGTGCGCGTGGAACGCGCGCCGGCTGTGGCGCTGCACCGCCGCGCCCGCGCCGGCGGCGTGGTCGCCCACGGTGGCGTTGCGGCCGAGAGGCACCGCATCGCGCCGGCCACGGAGGCGGATTTGGAAGCGCGCTGGGAGAGCTTCGCCAAGCCGTTGCTGGTGATTCTCGACGGCGTCCAAGACCCGCGCAATCTCGGCGCCTGCCTGCGCACCGCGGAGGCCGCCGGAGCGGACGCCGTGCTGCTGCCGCGACGACGCAGCGCGCCGTTGTCCAGCGTGGTTGCGAAAGCCGCAAGCGGCGCGCTGGAACACCTGTTCATCGTCGAAGTCGCCAACCTTGCGCGGCGCATGGACTGGCTGCGGGCGCGCGGCGTGTGGCTGGTGGGAGGCGTGGAAGGCGGTGGCAAGGCACACACCGAAGTCTCCTACGGCGACGCCGCGGCGGTTGTCGTTGGCGGCGAACACCAAGGGCTGCGACGCCTTACGCGAGAGCGCTGCGACCATCTGGTGAGCATTCCCATGCACGGCGCAACCGCCAGCTTGAACGTCTCGGTAGCCCTCGGCGTGTTGCTGTTCGAGGCGCGCCGGCAGCGCGCCACGCACGGCGCGTAATACGGTACAATGCGGCCGCTCGCGTTGGTGCGCGGGCGTGGCAACTCCTTGCTTCACGGCGCCGGTCACCCTCGGCGGCGGAAGCAAACCCGAAGGGAGCAAGCATGAGGCACTACGAAATCGTGTTCATGGTGCATCCGGATCAAAGCGATCAGGTGCCCGGCATGATCGAACGCTACGGCAAGCTGGTCGAGACCGGCGGCGGCAAGACGCATCGCGTGGAGGACTGGGGGCGTCGCCAACTCGCCTATCCGGTGTCGAAGATCCACAAGGCCCACTACGTGTTGATGAACATCGAGGTGGAGCGGCAGACCCTCGAGGAGCTGGAGAGCGCCTTCCGCTTCAACGACGCGGTGCTGCGCAGCCTCACCGTGCGCCGCAAGGCCGCGGAGACGGCCATGTCCAAGATCTACGAGGAGGAGCTGCGCGAGCAGGAGAAGGACCGCGAGCGCGAACGGCGCCGCGAGGAGGAAACGAAAGCGCGCATCGAACGGCGGCAACGCGACGAGGCCGCGGCGGAAGAAACCGAGGCGGCGGCGGAAGAAACCGAGGCGGCGGCGGAAGAAACCGAAGCGGCGGCGGAAGAAACCGAAGCGGCGGCGGAAGAAACCGAAGCGGCGGCAGAAAAAACCGAGGCGGCGACGGAAAGCGAGGCCGCCGAAGGCGAGGCCGAGGAGTCCGCTCCTCCGGTCGAAGCGTAGCGGGAGGCGAACGAACATGGCGCGCAGATTTGGACGCAAGCGCTACTGCCGCTTCACCGCGGAGGGCATCAAGGAGATCGACTACAAGGATCTCGACCTGCTCAAGCAGTACATCACCGAGACCGGCAAGATCGTGCCCAGCCGCATCACCGGCACCAGCGCCAAGTACCAGCGCCAGTTGGCCGCCGCCGTCAAGCGGGCGCGCTATCTGGCGCTGCTGCCCTACACGGACCAGCACCAGTAGCGCCTAGCGCGGCGGAGACGCGAACAATGGACATCATCCTTCTCGAACGGGTGAGCAACCTAGGCGACCTCGGCGAGGAAGTCGCCGTGAAGAACGGCTACGCCCGCAACTTCCTCATCCCCACCGGCAAGGCGGTGCAGGCCACGGCGGACAACCGAGCGGTGTTCGAGGCCCGCCGCGCCGAACTGCAAGCGGCCGCCAACGCCAAGCTCACCGACGCCGGCGATCGCGCCGCCGCGCTCGCCGATCAGCGCGTCACCATCGTCGCCCGCGCCAGCGACGAGGGCAAGCTCTACGGCTCCGTGGGCACCGCCGACATCGCCGAAGCCCTCACCCAAGCCGTGCTGCCGGTGGCGAAAAGCGAAGTCCGCATGCCGGAAGGCGTCATCCGCTCCCTGGGCGAGCACGAAGTGGACATCCAACTCCACGCCGACGTAACGCAACAGGTGCTGATCGAGGTGGTGGCGGAGTAGCCGGGGCCACGCGATCCGCTAATTTGGGAGAACCGGCGAGCGCCCGTGCCGGTGGAACAAGAACCATGATCGAGTTCGCTCCCTACGCCCGCTCTTTCTCGCACTCGCCGGCGTCGGCCGCGCCGCAGATGGGTTTGCGGCCCATTCCCGCCGGCGAATGGCTGACGCGAAGCCGCGATCACGATGCGTACATGGCGGCGAAGCTCCGCCGCATGGACGCGCGCCCTGGCGTTGTGTGCCAGACGCTGCCGGAATCAGAGGCCGCGCAAATCGAAGTGCTGGGCCTTGTTAGTACGCACTTGGGGCAGCCACCGAAGGATGAGTGTGCGGCGGCGGACCCGCTGGCGATTGCGGCGCGGTTGGTGGAGGAGGATCTGTGCGTGATGCAGCCGCATGGCGGCCGCTACGCGCTCACCGCCGCCAGCGTCGCCAGCCCGTCGTATTGGCGGCTGGCGGACAAGCTCGGCAAGGAACTGCTGGACATCCACGATCCGGTGGCCGGCCTGCGGGCGGGCATCGGCGAACGGATGCGGCACTTCTTCCGCGAGCTCGCGCCCGGGCGCATCTATCTGCGCGGCAATTGGTTTGTTCACGCCTCCGGGGAGCCGTTCGGAACGCCGGAACAGCTCGCGCCGAGGCGCCACGCTCCATCTCCTCGGGCAGTGGAACGGCTGTTTCTGCGCTGCGAACGGCAGACTTTGCGGCGGTTGCCGCGCACTGGCGCGATTTTGTTCACCATCCGCGTGTTCCTGAACCCGCTCGCGGATCTCGCCGCGCAGCCAAAGCTCGCCGCGGACATCTTGGAAGCGTTCGCGCAGCCGGGCGTGTTGGACTACAAGACGCGGGCGGTGGCGAATCGGCGCACGGAACTGCTGGCTTGGCTGCGGGAAGTGGCCAGCGCTCCGTGAGTGCGCAACGCGACGGCGTTCAAGCCCTCGCCACCGGCCAGCCGCCGAGACGCCAGCCGCGCCACATGTCGCCGGCGGTTGTTTCTCGATCTTGGCGAAACAGCTTCCCGTCCTTGTACCACTCGTATTGGCGGCACGCGAGATGCTCCTCGGCGGTCAACGTCTCGCGGTCGTGGGTGAAATCGGCGAACACCGCCCAGCGGATGCGGTCGCCCACATGCACGCCGGCGGAATGTACGGTGCGCCCGTGCCAGAAGATCACATCGCCCTGGCCGCCCGCCAGTTCCCACGGCTGAATGTCGTCCACCACCTTGCCTATGATCTCGCGGTATGTCGGCAGCGGCGACCAGTTGGCCGCGTACCGATGCGCGCGAAACATCCGCTTGTGGCTGCCCGGGTACAGCGTGAAGCCACCGTTGCGCGGCGGCACGTCCGCCAGGTAGGCGCAGGCGTTTAGTTGCTGGCACACCTGATCGGTGTGCGGGCCGAGGCCATGCGTCGCCTTTGCCGGGCCGCTCTGCCGCGGCGTGGTGGGGAACAACGCATAGACGCCGCGGGTGCGTTCGCTCGCCCGCAGGTCGCCCAGCAACGCCTGGGCCACGCGCCGCACATGCGGATTGTTCGGCACCAAATCGAGCAGGAAGTCCGCCGCCCCCAAGTAGTGCAGCTTCACCGTGGCGCCGGCGTGGACGACGCGCTGGCGGCCGAAATGCGGCCCGGCCTTCGGCACCGGCGGCATCCGCGCCCAGCGCGGGTTCGTCCAAGTGGCGGGATCGGCGCGCGCAAGGCGGCGATGCTCGCCGTTGTGCGCCAGCGGCAGCCGGTCCGCGGCGTGCCACCAGATGCGCTCCATTGCGCGCTCCACGTTTTCGGCGGCGAGCAAACCTTTTTTGACCAGAAAGCCGTGCTCCACGAAGAACGCCGCTTCGGCTTCGGATACGACTTGCCCCGGCACCGCGACATCTTCCGGCGCTTGGTACACGACGCTGGGGTGCCCTCGCGGCTGCGGATTCGCGGGCACGGTCAGCTATCGAGCTCGTAGCCGTTCATGGTCACCACGCATTTGCCGACCACCTCGCGGTTCTCCAGCAGGCGCAAGGCGTCCACGGCGCGTTCCAGCGGGAAGCCGGCGCAAACGTGCGGATCGATGGCGCCGCTCTCGGCCAGCTCTGCCAGCGCTTCCTGGTTGCGGCGGCCGAGGGCGGGGTCGCGGCGGCCGATTTCGCCGGCGCGCACGCCGATGACGGAGATGCTCTTGATCAGGATGAGGTTCACCGGCGCTTGCGGCCAGCGGCCGCTGGTGAAGCCGACGGTGAGCAGGCGGCCGCGCCAGTTGATGCAGCGCAGGGATTCGTCGAACACGCTGCCGCCCACCGGGTCGAGGATCACGTCCGCGCCGCCGGCGCCGGTGACTTCCTTCACCCGCTGGCGGAAGCCGCCGAGGGAGCCGTCCGGCAGCGTGTAGTTGATCACCTCGTCGGCGCCGCGCGAGCGCACCACCGCGAGCTTGTCGTCGCGGCCGCCGGTGCCGATCACGCGGGCGCCGTAATGCTTGCCGAGGTCCACCGCCGCCATGCCGACGCCGCCGGTGGCGCCGTGCACCAGCAGCCATTCGCCGGCGGCAAGCTCGCCGCGCACCTTGAGCGCGACGTAGGCGGTCATGTAGGTGGTGCCGTAGGCGGCGGCTTTGGCGTAGCTCATGTGGCGCGGAACGGGTTTGAGGGATGCCGCCGGCAGGTTCACCGCTTCCGCGAAACCGCCGCTGCGGGTGCCGAAGCACACGGCGTCTCCCTCCTTCCAGCCAGTCACGCCGGCGCCGACCGCGGCTACGTCGCCGGCGGCCTCGCCGCCCGGGGCGAAAGGCAGTTCCGGTTTGTGCTGGTACTTGCCCTGGATCATCAGAATGTCCGGGAAGTTCACGGCGCACGCTTTGAGGCGCACCTGCACCTCGCCCGGGCCGGGTGGCGGCAGCGGCAACTCGTCCAACGTCACGGTGCCCACGTCGTCGTTCAGGGCGTGGCAGCGAACGGCGCGAATGGTGGTCATGCGGCGCTGCTCCTGCTGGCCGCGGTTGTTCCCGCATCCACCGGCGCTTCTAGCGAATCGCCACCGCGTTCGGGCGGGGAATCCCCGGCCACGCGCCGCCGACGCATCTGCGCCAACCCCACCACGCCGAGCAACGCCAACGCGGGCAGGTACACCCACTGTTTCGCGGGCCGTTCGGCCAGCGTCTCCAAGTGCAGCACCTCCCAACCCAAGTCCACGCCGAAGCGCTGCCGCAGTCCCGCCGCCGGGCTGCCGAAGGCGAGATTGTCGATGAACACCCGCTCGCCGTCTCGCCGCAAAGCCAAACCCACCGCGGCCAAGCGCGCGGCGCCATCACTCGCTCTCTCTCCCAACTCCAAGCGCACGGTGTTGGTGCGATGGTGGCCGTCGATGGTCTCGCCCGTCACGCGCAGCCGCAACGCCGCGCCGTCCGGCAGCCGTTCCGCCACCTCCGCGGCGGCCCGTGCAGGCGCCATGTCGTAGCGGGGATACGCCATGTCCCACCAAAACCCGGGGCGGAACAGGCTGAACGCCACCAACAACAGCGCCGCGGTCTCCCACAGGCGGCTTCGCACCAGCCAATAGCCTTGCGTGGCGGCGGCGAACATCAGCATGGCGCACACCGCGGACGCCACCACCAGCACGAACTCCACCACGCCGCCGATGTCGATCATGAGTAGCTGCGTATTGAAGATGAACATGAACGGCAGCACCGCGGTGCGGATGTCGTACACGAAACCTTGGATGCCGGTGCGGATCGGATCCGCCTTGGAGATGGCCGCCGCGGCGAAGGCGGCAAGCCCCACCGGCGGGGTGTCGTCCGCGAGGATGCCGAAGTAGAAGACGAACATGTGAACCGCCACCAGCGGCACCACGAGGCCGTTCGCCGCGCCCAGCGCCACCACCACCGGCGCCATCAGGCTGGACACCACGATGTAGTTGGCCGTGGTGGGCAGCCCCATGCCCAGCACGATGCAGATCATCGCCGTGAACAGCAGCGCCGGCAGCAAGTGGCCGCCGGAGATGAGCTCCACGAACTCCACCATCACCTGGCCGATGCCGGTGAGCGTCACCGTGCCCACCACCAGCCCGGCGGCGGCGGTGGCGACGCCGATGCCGATCATGTTGCGCGCCCCGGCGATGAGGCCGGCCACCAAGTTCGTCCAGCCGCGGCGAAACTCCCGGCCCCAAGCGGCGCGACCGCGCAGGAACGCCGCCAGCGGCCGCTCGGTGACCACGATGAACGTCATGCACACCGTGGCCCAGAACGCCGCCAAGCCCGGCGAGAAGCGTTCCACCACCAGGCACCACATCAACACGACGATGGGCAGCAGGTAGTGCAAACCGGCCAAGGCCGTGGGGCCGAAGCGCGGCAGCTCGTCCATGTCCTGGCTTTCCGGCAGTTCCGGCATCCGCGTCGACCACAGCAAGAGGCCGAGATAGGCGGCAATCAACAGCACCGCGAGCAGCCACGGCGCGCCGGTGGGCAGCAGCGCTTCAATGGCGCGCACACCGTGGTACACCGCCGCGCCGATGACGCACAGCACCAACACCACGAAAGCGAACACCGCGAGTTTGCGCACGAGGGTGGTGCTGACGGCCGGGGGAAGCTTCCGCATGTTCGCCTTGCACGCCTCCAAGTGGACGATGTACACCAGCGCCATGTACGAGATCAGCGCCGGCAGCAAGGCGTGTTTGATCACCTCGACGTAGGAGATGCCGACGTATTCGATCATCAGGAACGCCGCCGCGCCCATCACCGGCGGCGTCAACTGGCCGTTGGTGGAGGACGCCACCTCCACCGCGCCCGCTTTGGTGCCTGGGAAGCCCACCTTCTTCATCAGCGGAATCGTGAACACGCCGGTGGTGGCGACGTTGGCGATGGAGGAGCCGGAGATCACGCCGGTGGCGGCGGACGCCACCACGGACGCCTTCGCCGGCCCGCCGCGCATATGCCCCAAGCCGGCGAACGCCATGCGGATGAAGTAGTTGCCGGCGCCGGCGTGTTCCAACAACGCGCCGAACAGCACGAACAGGAACACGAAATCCGTCGCCACGCCCAAGGCGATGCCGAATACGCCCTCGGTGGTGAGCCACTGGTGCTGCGCCACCTTGGTGAGGCTTTGGCCCTTGTGCGCGATCACGTCCGGCATCCACGGGCCGAGCAAGGTGTAGGCGAGGAACACCGACGCCACCACCATGAGCGGCGGCCCCAAGGCGCGGCGGGTGGCTTCGAGCAGCGTGACGACGCCGACGATGGCCACGGCCACGTCGAAGGTCGTGGCGTTGCCGGCGCGGTTGGCGAGTTCGGTGTAGAAAGTGAAGAGGTAGGCCGCGGCGGCGGCGGCCACGAGGGCGAGGGCCCAATCGAGAACGGGAACTTTTTCCTTGGCGGTGCGGCGGCGCGCTGGGAACACCAGAAACGCCAGCAACACCGCGAAGGCGAGGTGGATGGAGCGCGCCTCGGTGTTGTTGAAGACGCCGAACGAGAAGCCGACCAGTTCGCTAAAGAGGAACGGCAGCGGCGAGGCGATCCACAACTGGAACGCCGACCACGCCAGCGCCACCGCGGGAACGACGCGGCGCAGAGTCATGTCGTTCCCGCGGACGAGGCGGGAGCAGCGGGCGGGTTTAGCCGCCGCCGCTGCCTTCGGCCGGCGTCAGGTCTTCCGCCGGCACTACTTCGGCCGCGTTCAGGTCTTCGGCCGGCACCACTTCAGCCGCGTTCAGATCTTCCGCCGGCACCACTTCGGCGGCGTTCAGGTCTTCCGCCGGCACCACCTCGGCCGCGTTCAGATCCTCAGCCGGCACCACCGCGGCATCCGTCAGTTCTTCCGCCGGCATCTCGTCGGCCGCCAACAGCCCGGCGTCGCGGTAGTAGCGGGCGGCGCCATCGTGCAGCGGCGCGGACAAACCCTCGCCCACCATCTGCTCCTTGGTCAAGGTGGCGAACGACTGGTGCTGCTTCTTGAAGTCCTCGAAGTTGTCGAACACCGCCGCCACCACCGCATGAACCGTGTCCGCCGGCGTCTTGGTGGACGACACGAAGGTGGCGCCGACGCCGAACGTGGACACGTCCGCGTCCGTGCCGCGGTAGGTGCCGCCGGGGATCGTGGCGTAGCGGTAGTAGGCGTTGTCGGCGACGAGCTGGTCCACTTCCGGGCCGGTCACGTTCACCAGCACCACGTCGCAGGCCGTGGCGGCCTCCTTGATGATGCCGTTGGGGTGGCCAACGGTGATCACCATCGCGTCGATCTTGTTGTCGCAGAGCGCCTTCGACTGCTCGGCGGATTTCAGCTCGCTGGTGAGCTTGAAATCGTCGGTTGTCCAGCCGAGGGCGGCCATCAACTCCTCCATCGTGCCGCGCTGCCCGGAACCCGGATTGCCGATGTTGACGCGCTTGCCCTTCAGGTCCGCGAAGGCGGCGATGTCCGCGTCCGCGCGCGCCACCACGGTGAAGGGCTCGGCGTGAACCGAGAACACCGAGCGCAGCTCCGGGTTCGCGCCAGGGCCATCGGGGGGCGGCGCGAACTGGTTGGTGCCGTGGTAGGCGTAGTGCTGCATATCGGACTGCGCCACGCCCATGTCCAACTCGCCGGCGGCGATGGTGTTGAGGTTGTAGATGGAGCCGCCGGTGGCCTCGACGCTGCAGCGCACGCCGTGCTCGGCGGTGTTCTTGTTGACCAGGCGGCAGATTTGCGCCCCGGTCGCGTAGTAGACGCCGGTGACGCCGGCGGTGCCGATGGTGATGAAGGTGCTCGTGGCCTCCTCGGCGGGCGCGGCGTCGGGCGCCGGCGCCTCGCTGGCCGTCTCGCCGCAGCCAGCCAGCAGCCCCAGAGCGGCAAAGGCCAGCAGAGCGGGCGAACGGAAGCGCGAGCGCACGGGCGCGGAAGGGTCGGTTGGCAAGTTCATTGCGGGTCTCCTTGCAGGTTCGCGAATCGAATGCCGAGGGTTCATAGTAACGCACAACGACGGTCGCTCTTCACACGACAGATCTTGGGTGACGGGTGCTGGGAGCGCGGGCGTCTCGCCCGCATGCAGGCGGAACGCCTGCGTTCCCGCCTTGCCACCGCCGCCGCTTACCAAAGATCTGTCGTACACCCAAGGCGTCTCGCCCGCACTTTCGGTGTTCCAACCCTGTGCGGGCGAGACGCCCGCGATCCCAGAACGGCTTACGGCCTTGCGGTGGCGGAGAGGTTCGAGAGGTGGCCGGCGGGGCTTTCCATGAGGCTCATGACGGCGAGCGGGTTGTCGAAGGAGACGGTCAGACGCCACTTGCCCTCGCCGTCGCCCAGCGCGCCTTCCAAACCCTCGTCGCCGTCTTCGAGTTGCGCGGCGGTGAGCGTCAGCGCCTCGTTTGCGGGCACGGTGACGGTTACGGGTTCCGCGGCTGTGCCGGCGTCGTCCACGCCGGTGATGGTGGCCATCGCCGGCTCGTCGCCGTTGTTGGCCAAGCGCAGGAGGCTGCGCCGTTCGTCGCTGGACGCCGGGTGGAACACGGCCACCCGCGCTGCGCCACCGTCCGTCGGGGCCGTCTCGTGCAGGCTGGTCACGAAGCCGTCGGCGTGGCGGGCGTAGGTTGCCGCGGCGAACGCGAGAGTGCTGCTTTGCAATTCGAGACGCCACGCGCCCTTCGTCGGCGCGCCGACGCCGGACGCCAGGCCCTTCGCGGCGTTGCCGTTCTCCAAGTCGTCCGAGTTGAAGTGCATCGTCGCCCGCGCCGCGAGTTGCAGTCGGACCGGACCGGCGCGGACGCCGGCGTCGTCCACGGCTTCGATGTCCACCGTGCCTTCCGCCGCGGTCATGTTGGCCACGCGGACGAAGCCCTCGCGGCCGGCCGGGTTCGACGCCGCGGGGAACAGCGGCAGCCGCAGCATCTCGCCCGCGGCCGCGCGGAGCGGGGGCGGGGACAGGTTCGAGAGGTGCCCGGACGGGGTCTCCAAGAACGTGGAAGCCGACAGCGGCCAGGTTGCGGCCACGCGCAGGCGCCACTTGCCGGCGCCGTTGCCGAGACTCGCGCCGGCCGAGCCTCGCGAACGCTCCAACTGGCCCGCCCTCAGCACCAGCGGGGCGTTCGGCGGCGCCATGAAGCCGGAGGCGAAGCGGCCGCGGCCGGCGTCGTCCACGCCCCACACGGACATCCGCGCGGACTCGGCGCCCGGGTTGAACACGCGCAGCGAGCTGCGCTGCATGCGGTTGCTCGCCGGGTTGAAGAGGAACGCCGAGACCGAATCCCCGGTGCGCGGCAACTCGGCGTGGGCGGAGGTGAGGAAGCCGTCCGGCGTGCGGACGTACGCCAGAACCTCGATGTCGAGAACCGACCACAGCAGCAGCCGCCAGCTTCCCCGCGTCGGCGGCCCCACGCCTTCGGCCAGCCCAAGCTCCGCGTTGCCGTTTTCCAAGTCCGACGAATCGAACTGCGCGGCCGCGCCGGCGGCCAGCGTCAACGTCGCCGGGCCGGACATCTGGCCGGCCTCGTCCACCGCCTCCACCAGCACCATGCCGTCCATGTCCGAGCGGTTCAGCACCCGCGCCACGCCGCTGCGCTCGGCCGCGTCCGCCGCCGAGGGGAACAGCGGCACGGCCCAGCCGAACACCACCGCCGCGCCGGCCTCGCGCAGCGCCGGAATGTGCGTGTCCAGCGCCGCCGTGCCCAGCGGATTGCCGCGCAGGCCGAGCGCGCCGCCGTCCGCGAGCCTCGGGTGCCCGGCCAACCGCGACACGTCCGCCAAGCGGTTCCAGCCCAAGCGCAGCCACGACAGGCGCGGCAGTCCGCGCAGCGGAGAGGCGTCGGCGATGCGGTTGCGCGAAAGATCCAGCCGCGTCAGCGCCCGCAAACCCGCGAGCGCCGAGACGTCCGCCACCATGTTGTTCGGCAGCCACAGCCGCCGCAGCGCCGAAAGCCCCGCCAGCGGCGAGATGTCGGCGATGCGGTTGTCGCCCAGATGCAGGTAGATCAGCGCGTTCAGCGCCGACAGCGCCGAGATGTCCGACAGGTCGTTGCCGTCCAGCCACAGTTGTTCCAAGGACGTTAGAAGCGACAGCGCCGACACGTCCGCGAGGCCGTTGCCGGAGAGCGTCAGCGCCTCCAATCCGGTCAACCCGGAAAGCGGCGACAAATCGCGCACCGCGTTGCCGCCCAGCAGCAGCGTGCGCAGGCTGGTCAGCCGCGACAGGTCGGAAACATCCACCAGGGCGTTGTCCGACAAATCCAGATAAGTCAGCGACGGCAGCCCCGCCAGCGGCGACAGGTCCAGCGGCTCGCCCCCGGCTGCCGGCGCGTTGCCGGACAGCGTCAGCCACTCCAGATTCGACGCCGCCTCCAGACCCGCCAGCGAAGCCACCCCGAAGCCATCCACGCTCAAGGACGTGAGCCCGCGCAGATCCGCTTCCGTCACGGACCCGGGCGCTTTGCCCAGCGCCTGCTCCACCGCCCGCCGCAGCCCCGGGTCCGGCAATGGCGCGAGCGGCCCGCCGCCCCCGCCCTGCTCCTCTTCTTCCTCCACCGTCCCGTCGTCGTCCGCTATCGTCCCCACGCCGATGGCGAACAAGGCGATCGCCCCGTCCGCGTTGCGGATGGGCGTCCCGGACGGAACCGGGTCGGAGATCGACACCTCCACCGTCTCGTCGGGTTCGATCGTCGAGTCTCCATGCACCGTCACCGCAATCGTCTTGCTCGTCTCGCCGGCGGCGAAGGTCAGGGTCCCGGACGCCCCCGTGTAGTCGGCCGCCGACCCACTGCCGCCGCTCGTCGACCAGTCCACCGTCACCTGCCCCGTGCTCGCCGGCGACAGCCTCACCGTGAACACCAGTTGCGTCGTCCCGGAGTCCCCCTCCGCCACGCGCGGCGAATCGATCGTCAGCGTGGGCCTGTCGTCGTCGACGATGATCCCGCTCGCCAGCCTCCCGCTCAACTGCGCGAGGGCGAACCCGGACGGCGCGGGGTTGCTCAACTGCAAACCGATGCCCTCGTCCGGCTCCATGTCGGTGTCGCCGTTCACCGTCGCGGAGATGGTCTTGCTCGTCTCGCCCGGCGCGAAGGTCAGCGTGCCGGACGGAATCGCCGCGTGGTCCACTCCAGCGGTCGCCGACCCGGACATCGCGTAGGCGTAGTCCACCTTCGTCTGAACCGACGCGGCCGGGGCCAGGGTCACGGTGAAGGTCATCGGCGTCGGGCCGCTGTCGCCCTCCACCACCCGCGGCGAGTCGATCGAGAAGATCCCCATGTCGTCGTCGTCCACCGCCATCCGCACGCTGAAGATGGCAAGCGTCGTCGGGTAGGTGCCGGCGCAGCCGGTGGTCACCGTGTGGCTGATCGTCACCGTCTCGTCCACGACGTTGTCGTCCTCCACGGCGGTCGCCGTTACGTCCACCGACGTGGTCCCCCAGTTCGTGGAGTTGAAACTGAACTGCGTTGGCGACACGGTGACGGCCGGGTTGTCGGAGGCGATCCCTATCGTCACGCCGCCGGTGCAGCTAGCGCCCGGATTCGTGCTCGGTTCCATGCGGTAGAACCCGGCGTAGCCCTCCTCCACCGCCATGTCGATCACTGTGGCGCCGCTACCGGGGCCAAAAGTCCACTCCGCAACCCACGCCACGGGGACCGTCCCGGTGGTGAGGGCCGTGCCGCCCGTATGGGCGGCCGCCAGCACCCGCACCGCCAGATTGGCGGCGGCCGATAGGTCGGCCGTCGACGCCAGCGTCAGGGTCGCCGACGTGTCGCCGCTGGACACGCTGGACACGCTGTTGACCGTGACGCCGGTCATCGTCGTCACCAGCTCGAAGCTCGACGCCGTCACCCCGCTCCCGAACGTCACGCCGGTCAGCGCCACCGTGACGGTGGCGGTGTTGAGGTTGTTCTCGTTCAGGATCGCCGGAGAAGTGGACGAAATCGACGCCGCGCTGCCGACGACCTTGTGGGTCGCCTGAGCGGGCAGGGCGGCGTGATCGCGGTCGATAGGGGCGTTTGTATTCCTTCGCCACTCCGTGCCGCTGATGGAGTTCTGCGGAATGGAGACGCCGTCGGTGTCGAAGTCGTCGACCACCACCGTGTACGAGAAGTCCACAGTGCGATGGTAATTGGGAGGATTGTGGACCGTGGTCACGCTGGCCTGTCGCGTGACACCGCCGATGTCGAGAGACATCCGGCTCGCGGAAAAGGCGTTGGGACTCGTGGCCACTATCTCGTGGGCGAGTCCGCTGATCCGGGTGGTGATCGCCTCTCCGGCGACGTAATGCGTCCCGTTGGCCGGGGTCGAGGTGATGGACACCGTCACCTGCGCCGCGGCCGGCGCGGCGACGAGGGCGAGGAGCGAAGCGGCGAGGATGGCGCCCAGACGCGCCGCGCGGGCGAGACGGCTCCGGCCCGTCATGCCGGACGCCCCGTCATGCCGGACGCGGGGGGGGGGGGGGGGGGGGGGGGGGATTTTCATCGGCTTTGGCTCCGTCGATCCATCGAGTCGCCGATTCTAGCGCAACCGCGACGCGACTGGGGAAGGCGTTTTACGAGGGGTGTGCGACAGGTCTTTGGTAAGTGGTGTCGGCGCCAAGGCGGGAACGCAGGCGGTACGCCCGCGCATCCAGATTCTCAGACGATCTCGAAATACCGCGCCAACTGCCAACTGTTCACATGCCGCTCGCCCTGCTGCGCTTCCCAAAGGCGGCTGCGGGCGAAGTGCTCCACGAACGCATCGCCGAACAACCCCCGCGCCCATTCGGATGCCGCGAAGCGCACCGCGGCTTCCCGCAACGTCGGCGGGAACCGGCGCTCCGGGGGCAAGTCGTCCTCCACGTCGTAGGCGTTGCCGGCCACCGCCGCCGGCGGCTCCAGCCGCTGTTCGATGCCGAGCAGCGCCGCGCCCAGCGCCGCCGCCGACGCGAGATAGGGATTCGCGTCCGCCCCGCCAACGCGACATTCGATGCGTTGCGCGGAGGTGTCGGTGCCGCGCCCGGGCACGAACCGAAACGCCGCGGTGCGGTTGTCCACGCCCCAAGTGGAGGCAGTTGGCGCCCAAGCGCCTTTCACCAGCCGCGTGTAGCTGTTCACCGTGGGCGCCAGCATCGCCAGGAACTCCGGCACAAACGTACACAAGCCGCCGAGCGCCCAACGCGCCTCGTCGGCGAGCGGCGCGCCCGGCGGCTGCCCGGCGAACACGTTCTCGCCTTTGGCGTTCAGCATGGAGAAGTGGTAGTGGCCGCTCTGTCCGGGATAGTCCATGCTCCACTTGGCCATGAACGTCGCCATCAGCCCGCGCTGTTGCAAAAACGCCTTGCAGAACGTCTTGAACAAGGTGCCTCGGTCGGCCGCCTCCAAGCCGTTCGCGGCTTCCAAGGCGGCTTCCCAAACGCCTGGGCCGGTTTCGCAATGCAGGCCCTCCAGCGGCATGCGGAAGTCCTCGCAGTAGCGCAGCAGCGCCTCGAACACCTCGGCGCCGGCGGCGGCGCGCAACACCGAGTAGCCGAAGTTGCCGGGCGTCACCGGCTCGAGATTGCGAAAGCCCTTCTCGCGGGCGCTGGCCGGCGTTTCCTTGAACACGAACAGCTCGTATTCCAGGCCGGCGCGGGCCGACAGCCCGTGCGCCGCGGCGCGGGCCAGCACGCGGCGCAACAGCGTGCGCGGGCAGATGGCGTGGTCGCCGCCGGCGTCGTCCGCGAACTCGCCGACGAAGTAGGGCGTGCCGGCGTCCGGCAAGGCGCGTTCGCTGGCCGCCACGAGGCGATAGCGCGCGTCGGGAAAGCCGCTGTGCCAGCCGGTGACGGGCGCGTCGCCAAACCCTTCGTAGAGGGCGTCGTCCATGTCCCAGCCGAATACGCAGTCGCAGAAGCCGCCGTCCTTGGCGCGCAGGCTGCGCAGCTTGCGGGCGCTCACGAACTTGCCGCGCAGCACGCCGTCGATGTCCGCCAAGCCGAGCATCGCCGGCCTCTCGCCGGCGGACGGGGCGGAAACATCGGCGACGGTTTCCTTGCTCACGGGCCTCATGGGCGGCTCCTGCATCGGAAACCGCGACTATACAGAAGCTAGGCGCCAGCCCGGGAACGCAGGCGTCCCGCCTGCATGCGGGCGAGACGCCCGCGCTCCCGGCACCCGTCACCAAAGAGTCTGTTGCACACCCTCGCCTGCATGTGGGCGGGAGGCCCCAGCAACGCCGCCAGGTTGTGGATAAGTTTATGGATTCTTTTGGGAAGGCTGCGCGGATTCCTGTGCGCCAAGAACAGCGGGTCTCGGTAGGTCATCAACGAATAAGGTGTTTTTATCTTATATTTCAATAGCTTGCAAATTACATTGCTGTGAACACGCGAATCGGCGAGCCGAGATCGGCGCGCCGGGGCGCTCGCCGGCGCCTGTGCATAAACGCCCGGAACTGCCGTCAGTAAAGGAAGTTGAACATGCGCCGGCGGTAGCGTTTCGCCACCTCGTCGCCCTTGCCCATGAGCGCCATGACGCGAATCATGGTGAGCCGCCCGGCGTCTTCGCGGAAGGTGCGGTCGCGTTGCAGAATGGCGAGGGCGTGGTCGAGCGCCTCGCCGTAGCGCCGCTCGGCCGCCAGCGTCACGGCGGCGCGATAGCGGGCGTCCAAATCCGCGTCGTCCGCGGCCACGGCGGCGAGCGCCTGTTCCGCACTGCCCATGCCGGCCGCTTCCTCGAGGAGTTCCAAGCGCATGGCCGGGCGTTCGCGCTCCGGAGCTTCTTCGGGGATGGTGGCAAGCACCTTGCGGGCGCCATCCAAGTCCTGTTGCAGCAACAACACGTCGGCCCACTCCACCTTGAAGCCGACGTTGCCCGGTTCGGCCGCGATGGCTTGCCGCAGCACCGCAAGGGCGGCGTCGAAGTCCTCCGCGGCCAGGTGTTCCGCCAATTGCGCCCGCAGGGCGTCGGCCGGCGATTGGGTTAGCGCGTCGATCAGCTGCCGCAGGGTGCCTTCGCCTTGCGGCCCGTCCATCTGCTCGATCAGCTGCCCGTCGCGGATGACGCGGATGCTGGGAATGCCCTGCACGCGCAACTGCTGCGCCAGCGTTTGATCCTTGGCGATGTCCGAAAGCCCCAAGGCGAACTTGCCTTGGTATTGCCCGGCAAGCCGTTCCAAGATGTTCTTGGTTTCGGCGGACGGGGCCACCTCGGCGGTCCAGAACAGCACCACCACCGGCACTTGCCGCGAGCGCTCCACCACCTCCGTCTGAAAAGACGCGAGTTCAATCTCGAAGACGGGGGCGCTGGCCATGCACTGGATCCTGTGGCGGCGGAAGGCGGCATTCTATGCCAAGCGGGAGACACGCTTGCGGGCGGATGTCCTACGCGAAGTCGGGCGAAAATCGCACTTCGCCCGGCGGGGTGCCGCCGTAAACTGCGCGGTATGAACCATGTGATCGCCAACCCGGCGGACGCGCTGTTGGCGCGATCCGCTCTCCCATCGCCGCTTGCCGCCATTCCCGACCCGCCCAGCCGGCTGTTCTGCCGCGGCGATACGGCGGCGCTCGCCGGCCCGTCGGTGGCCGTGGTGGGCAGCCGGCGCTGCACGCGCCAAGGCGCGGAGACCGCGTTCGCGCTGGCGCGGGATTTGGCGGCGCAAGGCCTGAACATCGTCAGCGGCCTCGCCTACGGCATCGACGCCGCCGCGCATCGCGGCGCGTTGGCGGCAAGCGGCGGCAGCGGCGCGGGAGTCACGCTAGCGGTGCTCGGCGGCGGCCTGCGACACATCTACCCACGGGCCCACGAGCGCCTGGCCGCGGACATCGTGACCGCCGGCGGTGCTCTGGTCACCGAGCACGAGGCGGACGAGCCGCCGCGCAAGCACCACTTTCCGGCGCGCAACCGCATCGTCAGCGGCCTATGCCTCGGCGTGATCATCGTGGAAGCGTCGGACAAGAGCGGTTCGCTCATCACCGCCCGCATGGCGCTGGAGCAAGGCCGCGAAGTGATGGCCGTGCCTTCGCTGATCTCCAGCCCGCTGTCCAGCGGCTGCCACCGCCTCATCCGCGAAGGCGCCGCGCTGGTGGAGTCCGCCGACCATGTGCTGGAAGCCTTGGGCTTGGAGGTGCAACCGGCGGCCGCCGAGCCCCCGGCGGCGCTGGACGACCCGGTGTTGGCGCAAGTCGGGGCCACCACCACGCCTTTGGAAGCCATCTTGGCCGGCACCGGCCTGCCAATGGAAGAGGTGCTGCGGCGGCTGGCGGAATTGGAGATCGACGGCGCCGTGGCGGCGCACGGGGGCGGCTACATCCGCCTGCCCTGAGTTTAGATTTCCCGCGATGCCAACAGCGTCAGCAGAAAACCGGAAAACACCGTCTGGATGGCCACGATCAACACGCCCACGGAAGGAATAGCGACGCGCAGCCGGGCTTCCGCGAACGATGGATCGCCGCCGGCCGCAGCCCACAAGACAACGCTCCAGACGCAGCCTGCCGCCCCCAGCGCGGCCAGCAGCAAGCCAAGCGCAAGCGCACGCTCCAGCAGGCGATGCCGGATCACTCGTTCCGCAAAGCCGCCCGGTTGGAAGCCCATTCGCTCGCCGAACAGCCGTGCCACCGCGGCGAAAACCGCCAATTGGGTGCCGCAGACCACCGATCCGGCACCGAACTGCATCGCGTAGGTGCCGAGCCAGTCGCTACGCAGCAGGGGCACCGTTAGCAACACCAACCCAGCAATCACGGCCACGAGGCCGGGTACAAAGAACAACCACTTGGGCGAAAGCAGGAGCAGCAGACGCAGATGCCGCCAGCCGTCGTGCCAAATCCGCAAACGAGGAACACGATCCGGGTCCCAAGCAGGACGTTGGGAGACCGGCACCTCGGCCATGCGCAGGTTCGCCCGCGCCGCCTTGACGACCATCTCGCTGGCGATTTCCATGCCCGGAGCGCGCAGCGCCAAACCGCGCATCCGCGCCAATTCGAAACCGCGCAGGCCGCAGTGGAAGTCGCTCACCGGAGCGCGAACCAAGAACCTGCCGACGGCCGACAACAACGGTGCGCCGACGTAGCGGTTGAGGAAGCGCATGGAACTGCGGGCCGACGCCGCGAACCGGTTTCCGACCACCAATTCGCAGCCGGCGCGCAGCTTCTCCCAAAACGGCTCCAAAGCGTTCAGATCGTGCTCGCCATCGCCGTCGCCCAATATGACGTGCCGGCTCCGCGCCGCGGCTATTCCCGCCTTGATGGCGTTCCCGTAGCCGCGTTCGCGCTCCACCACCACCCGCGCACCCGCTTCCTCGGCCAAGGCAGCCGAGCGGTCTTCGCTGCCGTTGTCCACGACGAGCACCTCGCCGGCGATGGCGTTGCGGCGCAGGAAATCCTTGGCTTCCGCAACGCAACGGGCGATCGACTTCTCCTCGTTGAGGCAGAGAATCAGCACGGTCAAATCAGGACAAGACATCGGCGTTTCGCATGTGGCATAGGGCGGCAGGGTAGCTCAATCGGCCTCGCCCACGGCGCGTAGCTGGATGGCCTCCACGCTCTTCTCGGCGAACATGTCCGAAATCACCACGACCTTCTGCGCGGCCGCAAGTCCTTCGCGTTCGCGCAGCGCCTTCAGCGCGGTTTGGATGGTTTTCTCCGGGTCGTTGCTGAAGGCCGTGCGGTGGGGGAAGACGCCGCGGTTCAGCATCAGGCGGCGGCGGGTTTGGCTGGTGTTGGTGAAGGCGAAGATCGGCACCCGCGGCGGATGGCAGCTGGTGACCGAATCCGCCGTGACGCCGCGGCGGGTGATGACGACGATGCCGGCGGCACCAAGCGCCTCGGCCAAGCGCGCCGCGGCGGTGGCGAGGTGCTGCTTGTCCGTGTCGATGGCCAGCGCCTCGTGCAAAGCGAAGCCGCGCTGCCGCTCGCTGGCTTCGGCGATGGCGGCGAGTTGGCGCACGCAGCGCACCGGATAGGCGCCGACGCTGGTCTCGCCGGAGAGCATCATGGCGTCGGCGCCCTCGTACACCGCGTTGGCCACGTCGGTGACTTCGGCGCGCGTGGGCGACGGGTTCTCGATCATGGATTCCAGCAGGTGCGTGGCGACCACGCAGCGCTTGCCGAGGCGGGCGCAGGTTTCCATCAGGCGGCGCTGGACGATCGGCAGCGCCGCGATGTCGGTTTCGATGCCCAGATCGCCGCGCGCCACCATCACGCCGTCGGCGGCGCGGGCGATGGCCTCGGCGTTGCGCACGCCCTCTTGGTTCTCGATCTTCGCAATGATCTTGACGGCGCGCGTTCCTTTGGGGCCAAGCAGCCCGCGCAGCGTTTCCACATCGGCCGCCGAACGGACGAAGGAGAGCGCCACGAAGTCGATCTCGTGCTCCAGGCCGAAGGCGATGTCCGCGCGATCCTTGCTGGTCACCGCCGGCAGATTCACCTCGACGCCGGGCAGATTCACATGCTTGCGGCTGCCGAGTTCGCCGCCATCCGCCACGCGACATTCGAGGCGCCGCCCGCGCCGCGCCACCACGTCCACATTCATCAAGCCGTTGTCCAACTGCACCCGGTCGCCAACGCCGACCGCATCCGGCAGCTCCGGATAGTTGACGACGATGGAGGGGGCGTCGCTTGCGCCTTGCCCCTCCACGTCCAAGAACACCGTCTGCCCCTCGGTCAACCGCATGGGCTCTTCAACGTCGCCGGTGCGGATCTCCGGGCCTTGCGTGTCCAGCATGACCGGCATCGGGTACTTCACCTTGCGGTTCAACGTCTTGACCCAATGGATGGTTTCGGCGGCTTGCGCATGGCTGGCGTGGGACATGTTGACGCGCACAACGGCCATGCCGGCGTCGTACAGCCGCTCGATCATCGAATAGCTGTTGGTGGCCGGCCCGATGGTGCAGATGATCTTGGTTTTGCGGCGCATGGCGACAGCCCGACTGGAACGCCAAGCATAACAGGGCGCTTCGCCGCGAAGCCCATGAGCCGCTACAAGCACGCCGCCACCCCAGGCCCCCCCCCCGCCCCCGCGAAGCCCCGAAGAAGACGACATATTCGTTCGGGATTGGGGTTCAACCCTCGAACCCGCCGACATGGGCATCGCATCTGGCAACACGCGCTTCAAGGCCCAATGAGCCGCGACAAGCACGCCGCCATCCCAAGGGGCCCGGGGCGAAGCCCCGAAGAAAGAAAAAAATGCTTGCGCTTGACTCGGAGTGTGCGTATGGTGCGCCCCCTGTGTTTGAGACAGCACATTTTCATGCAGATGAGCGCACGACATAGCCTCCCTTGCGAGGCCGGCGTTTCCGCGCCGCGGCGGAGGGTTGGCGACCAGCCCGATCCCGTCCGGCTCGCGGATGCGGAGCACTGCCTCCGAACGCTCGGATAGTCGTTGCGCCGTTGTCT
The DNA here is from genome assembly GCA_965243095.1 of Candidatus Azotimanducaceae bacterium. Classification (GTDB taxonomy): domain Bacteria; phylum Pseudomonadota; class Gammaproteobacteria; order Pseudomonadales; family Azotimanducaceae; genus VXYL01. The sequence goes on along the minus strand of OZ251530.1, from coordinate 4,019,368 downwards.
CCCGGTGCAACGCCGGCGAGATGACGACCCTCCCCTCCCTCAAATCGTTGTCTCGTCGGCGTTCCCGGTCACTTCGCTACCGCGCCAAACCGCTTGCCGAAACGCACGCCGTATTCGCGGCGGTCGTTGCTGTTGATGGTCAGCACCGTCGGGTCCAAATCCAACTTGGCGAGCGGATACGTTTCGTCCGTCAGGTTGTGGCCGTAGCAAGAGATGTCCCAATCCCCGTCGGCGCTGGTGTAGCCGATGCTCGCGCTGGTGAGCGCCAGCGCGTCGATGCGGTTGAGCGGGGAGTTGATCGGTTGGCCGAACATGCGCCCGCGCCGGTAGTGGTCGATCCGCGCGGTGACGCTGCCGCCACCGTCCAGCCACCAGGTCTTGCGCGGCGACAGTGAGAACGTGTACTTCGGCGTCAGCGCCGGCGAGTCGCCCACGGCGATGCCCTGCACCCGTTCGTCCACCTTGGCGATCTCGATGTCCAGATAGCCAAGGGCGAACTCCACGCTGAGCCCGTCCGCCACGTCCCAGACGCCCTCAATCTCGAATCCGGTGGCGCGGGATTCGGCGGCGTTCTGCGTCAGCGTGAGAAACCCTTGGCCGACCAACTCGTTCACCTGCACCGCCAGGTCGTCGTAGGCCACATGGAACAGCGCCGCCCGCAGCGAGCGTACGCGCCCGAACGCCGCCTTCACGCCCAGCTCGAAGGAGTCCGCCACGGTGTGGTCGAAGGCCACGAACGTGTCCGGCCCGCCAAACGGCCGCGGCGGGTAGCCGCCGGCCTGAAAGCCGCGCGCGTAGCTGACGAAGGCCGTGGCGCCCTCCGCCAAGTGGTACACCAATGCGACATCGCCGGTCAGCGCCCGCCACTCGTCGCTGCGCCGCACCGGCGCGGGGAAGTAGTGCAGAAAACCGAATCCCACCTTCGCATCGCGCGTCTGGCGGGCGCCCAAACCCAAGCTCCAGCGGGCGCCCAAGTTCATGTTCGCGTGGGCGAACACGGCGCGGCTGCGGGTCTCCTGGCGCAAGTGCAGCAGCCCGTCGAAGTCGGATGCGGCGATCACCGCCGGCCGGCCGTCCGCCAAGCCGTTGGGGCGGAACACGAACGGGCTGCGGTTGAACCCGTCCTCGTTGAAGGCGTACACGCCGGCCACCCAGTCGCCCCAGCCGGCGTCGCCGCTGAGCTGCGCTTCCACGGTGGTCTGCTCCGCCTCGCCGCGTTCCGGGAACTCGATCAGCGTCGCCGGCACCTTCTCGTTGTCCAAGCCGCCCTCGAACCACATGCTGCGCCGGCTGACGATGGCGCGGACGCTGAGCGCCTCCGCCGCGTCCCAATCCAGCGTCAGCGAATAGCCGCTGGTTTCGTCCTCGGTGGACATCAGCTCGTTGTTCAGCGAGTGCGTATCGTCCGGGTTGCTGGGCTGATCGCTTTGGCGCAAGCCGAAACCGTTGTCGGGGTTGAAGACGTCCACCGCGTGGGGCGTTACGCCCTGATCGGAGCGCGAGATGTCCGCCGTGGCGAGCAGACGCCAATTCGGCACTGGTTCCCAGAGCAGCGCGGCGCGCCCGAAACCTTGGAAGATCTCGCCGATCTCGGCCTCTGGGTTGGCGATGCCAAGGGCTTTGCCGACGCCATCGCGGGATTTCACGCCGCCGGTCACCGCCACCGCCAAGGTGTCGCGCAAGGCGACGTCCGCCAGGAAGTTGGCGTTGCGCCGGCCTAGACTGCCCACCTTCACGTCGATGCGGCCGGCGTCTTCGCCGCGCGGCGCGCGGGTGACGATGTTGAGCGCCCCGCCGAGGGTGTTGCGCCCGTGCAGACTGCCCTGCGGGCCGCGCACCACCTCCACGCGCTCGATGTTCATGAGATCCATGTTGGCGCCCATGTTGCGGCCCAAGTACACGCCGTCCAGATAGATGCCCACGGCCGGGTCGGTCGTGATGATGTGATCCTGCATGCCGGTGCCGCGCATGAACACCCCGGCGTGGCCGGTGTTGCCTTGGCCGAAATGGGTCTGCACGATGTTGGGGGCGAACTTGTCGACTTGGTTGAGCTCGGTGAGGCCGCGGGCGCGAATGGCCGCCTCGTCCAAGACCGTGATGGCCACCGGGATGTCCGTCAGCGCTTCTTCACGGCGTCGCGCGGTGACGACGACCTCCTCAATGGCCTCGGCGGCGGGCTCTTCCGCCGCGACGGCGCTATTGGCCGGCCAAACGACGACTGCGGCGCAAGCGAACGAGGCGGTGAAGGCGGTAGTAGGAATCCAGCGCAAGGGGTTCCTCCGGGGCTGCGAATTTGCGGCGCAACCTACCCAACGATGCCCCGACGCGCAACCACGCGGTACAATCCGCTTGGTTCCGCAGCCGAAGGAATACGCGCCGATGGCCCCGCCGAGCTTCGCGGATCGATGCCTCGCGAACAATGCCCGCCACGCCGACAGCACGCCCGCGACCGAGCCACTGCCCGCCCCGCCGGGCCGGCGCGCCGCCGTGGTCACCTGCATGGACGCCCGCGTCGACCCCGTGCGCGTCCTCGGCATCGAGGAAGGCGACGCGCACGTGATCCGCAACGCCGGCGGCGTGGTGACGGACGACGTGATCCGCTCCCTCGTCATCTCGCAGCGGCTGCTCGGCACCCGCGAAATCGTGGTGATGCATCACACCGACTGCGGCATGGTCACCTTCTCCGACGACGAACTCAAAGCGAGCATCGAGGCGGACACCGGCCTGCGCCCGCCGTTCGCCATGGAGGCGTTTGTCGACATCGAGGCCGATGTGCGCCAATCCATCCGCCGCATCGAGGCGAGCCCCTACCTGCTCGCCAAGGACCGGATTCGCGGTTTCGTTTACGATGTGCAGACCCGACGCCTCAGCGAAGTGGCGCGGGATTAGCAACCCAAAGCCGCCACGGGGAACTTCGATGATCACGATACTCGACGGCGGCATGGGTGGCGAAATCCAAGATCGCTTGCCGAACGCCAAACACGGCCTGTGGTCCGCCACCGCGCTCATCGAATGTCCGCAACTGGTGACGGACATTCACTGCGAATACATCGACGCCGGCGCCGACGTCATCACCACCAACACCTATTCCACCGTGCCGAGCTACCTCGGCAAAGTCGGCATGGCCGAGCGCTACCTCGAACTCACCGCCTCGGCCGCGCAACTCGCGCGCGAAGCTGCCGATGCGAGCGACCGCCCAGTGCGCGTGGCCGGCGCCTTGCCGCCGCTGGAGGAAAGCTACCGCCCCGACCTGGTGCCGCCGCCCGCGGAAGCGCAGCCGATCTACGAAGCCATGACCGCAGCGATGGCCGCCAAGGTGGATTCGTTTCTGTGCGAGACCATGTCCACGGCCGCGGAAGCACACACCGCCGCCCACGCCGCCTTGGCGTGTGGCGGCGGCAAACCCGTGTACGTTTCCTGGACGCTCGACGAAACCCCCGGCAACGGCTTGCGCAGCGGCGAAACCATCGCCGCGGCGCTAACCGAGCTCGCGGACTTGAACATCGCCGGCTTCCTGTTCAACTGCACCCACCCGGAAGCCATCGAAGCCGGCCTTGCCGAGCTGCGCAGCCTCACCCGCAAGCCCATCGGCTGCTACCCGAACCGCCTCAACCGCGTACCCGAGAGCTGGACGCTCGACAACACCTTGGTCACCGGCCGGCGCCAAGACCTGCCCACCACCGCCTATGTGCTATCCATCCAGCGCTGTGTGGCCTTGGGGGCAACCATCGTCGGCGGTTGCTGCGGCATACGGCCAAAGGACATCCAAGCGCTGGCGGAGTCACTAACGCCCGGTGGGGTTGATTAGGGACGCGGCTGACGAATCTCGGCAACGAAGGCGCCTTCCGGCATGCTCGCCCCGGTGTTCGTGCTCGGCAATCCACTTTGGGTGACCAACGCCGCGTTGGGCGCAGTCGGAGGAGCCAACCTGCCCGCCGCGCAGACCGTCCACGTTGGCCTCGGCATCGAGGCGGTCACCGGCGGCGCGAACTTCGACATCTCCGAGTGGATGATCCGAGAAACATCCGCTGGCTTGCGAACCGCACCGGCGCGATCGCCGTGCTGTGCAAGACAAGCGTGGCGCGAAAGGCATTGGCGCACGCTTTGGTCCCTGAACGCGCCCGTCAAGGCGGCCGCCATCTACAGCATCGCCACTGCGAGGTCTACTCTGCGCTCGATGCAGTCGCGCCGGATTCCCGCTTCGGCGTCCGAGGAGGAGTGCGACACGTTGCATGAAATGGTCTCTTCGCCCGCCGCGACGGAATTGTGGTCGTCGATGATCTTCTGGGATTCCAAGCGGCCGATCCTCACTCGGCTTGTGGAGTGCTTGGGCTAGCTGGCCGTCAAGTGTATCGTCCCGAAGGTCGAGCCGGTTGAGCAGTTTGGCTGTGTATTTGCGCGACAATCCTTCGCGCCCGGCAAGCAGCTGAAACTAATCGACTCCGCCGAGATCGTCAGTTAGTCGGCCAGTCGGGAGTCGAGCGAATACGGCATGAAACAGACCTACGGCGAAGCCGCGTCTTCTCAGGCAACACCGGTCCTCGGAGTAAAGTAGAGGTCCACTTCGCCTAGTTTCTGTGCTTTATCGCCGTATAAGGCGGTTTGCGTAGCCTTGGTGTAGGGCGCGAGACATTCGCGGAGCTCGTGGCCTGGCAGCAGTTCAGTGAGTACGCGAACCACGACATCGTGCGTTCGCTTCCGGGCGTCCGCACGCACACACCAAACGGCGTTGGAGAAGCCGCACAGCATCCACACGATCATGGCGTTGATGTGCATGCAGTTCTTCGCCTGCGCCGTCAGCTTGCCGAGACCCACCAGCCGCTCGGCTTCGGCATCGGAGAGCTTGCGCCCGAACAGCGGCGCCTCGTCGCCGATCACGGGCACTTGGTAACCGCGCTCGGTCGTCAAAGCATGCGTCGCCAGGGACAGCCGCCACACCGCTCGCGGCGCGACGAAGTAGCCGATCAGCAGCAATGCCACCAAAGCGAGCCAGAAGCCGTCCAGGCGCAACGCCCACGCGAGAGCCACCGCCGCCACCACCACGCCGGCATACGCCGCCAACGCGGCGCGGCACAGAACCGGCTTCCGGCGCACACGGCCCGGCGCGAGCAAAATCGCGTAGCCCGCGCCGCACAACACCACCGCGGCGGCAGCGAACCCCGCAGCGGCCAATCGCGGAATGTCGTCTGGTGTCATTCCTGCCGCTAGCACCATTGCAGACGGAATGGATGCAACCACGGCAAAGGCGGCGCGGATATAAGGGATTACCGAAAGGCCGCCGTTCTTGAGACGCCGCCGTTCGGCGCGTGCGATCAGGACGCCCCGGGCGATGGTGTGCTACCTTGAAATGCATGATCGAAGCACGGGAATTGCCGGCAGCCGCACGGGCCGCGCTCAGCCGCCTCGCCAACTCGAGCGACCGGGCATCTCCGACGGTCTTCGCCGGCCGCGAGCGCGAGTTCGCGTTGCTCAACGAGGCGGTGAAAGGGGTGCAGCGTGGCGAAAGCGGTCATACGGTCGTCGTTCAGGGGGTCCCCGGATCCGGCAAGACCGCGCTGTTGCACGAGTACGCGATCCGCTTGCTGGCCGCCAACGCGGACGCGGGGAGGCCGGTGATTCCCGTGCCGTTGCAGTCCGCGACCATGAACGCGCCCCCGGCGGCCATCGTCGAGGAGATCGACAGGCGGTTCCGTGAACTGGGCGCGTCGAACAATTGGCGGCGAAGGATGAATCACGCGGTGAGCGGGGCGTCGCTGATCGGCAACGCATTGTTCGCGGCTTTCACGAGAAAGGACATCAGCGACTTCCGCCCGTCGGCAAGATCGCCCAACTCGCTAGCCATCGCGCTGGAGGACTACATCGCTTTTCGCTTTGACCGACGTGAAAGCACCATCGTTCTGCTCGTGGACGAAGCCCAGAACCTGCATGACACAATCCAAGTGCGAGACTATCTGGAGGCCCTGCACGCCGGCATCACCGGAAACACCCAGGTGCTTCTCGCATGCTTCGGACTGGAAAGCACCACTGCCCGGCTCCGCGAACTTGGATTGTCTCGGCTTGCGACCGGACATGTGCGATCCATCGGCACGTTGTCGAGCGAAGAGGCGAAGCAGGCCGTCGCCGGCACGGTGGAAACCGCGTTTGCAGACGTGCAGTTCGATGAGGCTCTGCAATCAAGCTGGATCGGCGCGGCGGTTGACGCGATCCTCGCCGAAAGCGGCGACTTCCCGCATCACTTGACCAACGGCTGTGCTGCGCTGGCCGAGTTAGTGCTGCGCGAAGGGATTCGCGATGAACCACCTGCGAGCCAGTTGCGCGACCGATGCCGGGGGCATAAGCGCGAGTACTACGATGCGCGGCTGCACACTTGGGCGAACCACATGACGGCATTGGCGTATGCCTTCGGCGTGGAGCGCAATGGCTGGACAAAGGTTGGCGACATCAAACGCGCCATCATGGCCGCAGACGAATTCGGAGACCCTGTGGAGGCGAAGGCTGCCAGCAAGGCGATCCGAGAACTGCGCGCCCACGGATATGTTGAAGTGAGCCAAGGCGCATGCCGCCCCGTCCTGCCATCCTTGGCTGCCCACTTCCACGAGCTGCGGCGTGTTTCGTCGTCGGACAACGAAGTGGTGCGGGCGGTGCGGGCGGCGCTGTCTGTTGGCGACGACCACTAAACGAGCTCCACGCAGCGTGAGGATCAGGATCACGCGGTTTTGGCGTCACCTCCCGCCCGCCTGAGCCGAGCGGCGAAGTCCGCTTGACTGGTGCATTCCAGCGCGATGACGGCCAATACTTCAACGTCCGCGTCGGCGAAGTCGGGCTGGTCGAGCGGAAAGTTCGCCGTCACCTTCACGCCGCGGGATTCCAGCTGGCGGCGCACCAACGCGGCGCGACTGCGCAACTCCGCCGCTCTGGCGGCCGCTTGGGCGTCTTCCCGCGTCTGCTGACGCAGGGAGCGGATCAGCGGGTCGTCGTCCGGCCCGGTGCCGGCGCGCTCGCCAAGGATGCGGCCGACCCGTTCGAGCGCCCGCACGGTGCCCTCCGAAAGCCGGTCCTCGTTCAGCGCGGTGTGGATCTCCGTCGCCCGCCAACCCGGAAAGGCGCGGCTCGCCGGCGCCGGCGCGAAAGCGTTATCCTCGCGCAGGTGGATGACGATGCCGTGCGGCCGGCGCCACGGCGACCGCTCCGGCACGTCCACCCACACCTCCGGGAAGCCCCACGCCTCGTACAGCTGCAGCTTGGCGCGGCGCACGTCCGTGCTGTAGTCCACCTCCAGCACCACGTCCGGGTAGTGGTTCTCGCCCACCACCATCGCCGACGGCCCCACCAGGTTGGCGCGCTCCGGGTGCAGGTACAGCGACTGGTCCGCCTGCAGGACGCGCTTGCGGCACTCGCCTTTGGGCGGAAACTCCAAGTCCATGTTGCCGAAGCAGGCGATGGGCTTGCCGCGCACCAGGGCGATGCGCTCGACGAGCTGGGCGAGGCGGTGCGAGGGCCGCTCGTGGTACGGGGTGGGGCCCTCGCGGACCTCCAGCGCGGTTTCCGTGTCGCCATCCCAGAACTCCAGCCGGCGCTCGGAGTCCCGCTGTTCCGCGGCCGTCATGCGGTAGCGACGATAGGCGTTGTCGAAGCCGAGCTCGGCCAGCGGCGGGCCCGGGTTGGCGCGGACGGCCGCGCCGTTGGCGGTGGCATCCGCTGGCGATGATTGGCGGTAAATGGGGCGGCGGCTCATCGTGTCTTCCTAAGCCGAGCGGCGAAGTCCGCTTGACTGGTGCATTCCAACACGATGTCGGCCAGGGCTTCGACGTCCGCATCGGCGAAGCCCGGTTGGTCGAGGGGGAAGTTCGCTGCCACCGGCACGCCTCTGGATGCGAGCAGGCGGCGCACGAGCGCGGCGCGGGTCTGCTGCCGCACCGAGCGCATCAGCGGGTCGTCGTCCGGCCCGGTGCCGGCGCGCTCGCCGAGAACGCGGCCAACCCGTTCGAGCGCCTGCACCGTGCCCTCGGAAAGCCGCTCCTCGTTCAGCGCCGTGTGGATCTCCGTCGCCCGCCAGCCCGGAAAGGCGCGGCTCGCCGGCGCCGGGGCGAAGGCGTTGTCCTCGCGCAGGTGGATGATCAAGCCGTGCGGCCGGTGCCACGGCGACCGCTCCGGCACGTTCACCCACACCTCGGGGAAACCCCACGCCTCGTACAGCTGCAGCTTGGCGCGGCGCACGTCCGTGCTGTAGTCCACCTCCATCACCACGTCGGGATAGTGGTTCTCGCCCACCACCATCGCGGACGGCCCCACGAGGTTGGCGCGCTCCGGGTGCAGGTACAGCGACTGGTCCGCCTGCAGGACGCGCTTGCGGCACTCGCCTTTGGCCGGAAACTCCAAGTCCATGTTGCCGAAGCAGGCGATGGGCTTGCCGCGCACCAGGGCGATGCGCTCGACGAGCTGGGCGAGGCGGTGCGAGGGCCGCTCGTGGTACGGGGTGGGGCCCTCGCGGACCTCCAGCGCGGTTTCCGTGTCGCCATCCCAGAACTCCAGCCGGCGCTCGGAGTCCCGCTGTTCCGCGGCCGTCATGCGGTAGCGACGATAGGCGTTGTCGAAGCCGAGCTCCGCCAGCGGCGGGCCCGGATTGGCGCGGACGGCCGCGCCGTTGGCGGTGGTTTCCGCTGGCGATGATCGGCGGTAAATGGGGCGGCGGTTCATGGCGCTCGCTATGTGGAAGAGAGGATGGCTCTAGCCTACGCCACCGCACGGGCATTGGCAACTTGTTTTTATAAATCAATAACATAGTACAGATTTGTACGAAGTTATCAGAAGAGATAGCCCGTGGTGAGGTTGGGCGAAAACCGAACCCGGCCCGTCAATGCCAGGGCCCGCGGCTGCTCTCGATTTTGTAGAGAATGTAGTCGCGCAGGCGGCAGGCTTTGGCGTAAGGGATGTAAAGCAGCGTCACGCTGCCGGACGCCAAACCCACGTCCAAGGTGGCAAGCCCTTTGCGGCGTTGCAGCGGCGACTGGTGGAACACCACGTTCTGCACCTTGCGCAGCAGGCACGCGTCCACCTTGAAGCCGAGCAAGCCGGTGCGCACGGCAAGCCCCTCGTCGGTGTGCATGTACGCGTGTCGCCGCCACTTCTGCCAAGCCACCAGCCCGGTGAGCGGCACCCACGCGAGGCACCAGAGGCTGACCGGGCCGAAGAACGGGTAGAGCGCGGCCAACGCCAGCAGCGCCGGCGCCATGCCAACCACGCGCAAACGCGCTCCAATGTACGCGGGCGAGATGCCCTCGAAGGCATCCTCGGCCGGCAGCAGGCTGAGCCGTTCGCCTTCTTCGGCGAACACCCTTGCCGCCAACGGGCGCACCGTCTCCGCAGCCAGCGCGGGCACATGCAGGTTGTCGTCCGCCTGCGCGGCGTTTTGGGCACTGGTGGCTGGAATGCTGCCCCCGGCCGGCAACGCGCGCAAGTGAAAGCGTCCGAACCAGCGAAAAACCAAACTTTGCGACAACCGCAACTGTTGAATCTTGGTGCGCATCACCACGGTTTCCCGGCGCGTGAACAAGCCGCGCAAGGAGCGGAACCGCGTGTTGCCGTCGTCCGAGCTGGCCGCGAACAGGGTGAAGTCGTGGTAGCGGAAGAACGCCGAGGCGATGGTGGCCATTAGCGCCAACACCAACACCACCACCAAGGCGCCGGCGACCATCGAGCCGGCGACCAGCAGGTTGAGTTCCTGGAACTCCGCGGCCAAGTGTCGCAACTGCGATTCGGCCCACTCGCGGATTTTGCCCTCGACCATCTGCCCTAGGAACGGCGCCACCGCCAAGCCGGCCAACACGCCGCGGTCGGCGAGGCCGATGCGCACCATGTCGCCGTTGCCTAGATGCACCAGACGTTCGCCTGGTTCGACGTGGGAGGTCGGCGCGGCGTCCGAGGCCGCCGCGGGGATTTGCCGCGTCTTGCGCTCGCGCTCGATGCGGGCGCGCAAGGCGGTCGCAAAGCTAGGCGACACCGCTGGCAACTGCCCCTCCTGCCCGGCGGAGCCGGCGGTGTCGAAGCCCACCGTGACCAAGCCCAACAGGCGGAAGACCAGCGATTGCTCCACCGTCACGCCTTGGATGCGCTCGAAATGGACGTTGAGTTCCGTCTTTTTGAAGACGCCTTGGCGGATGCGCACCCGATCCGGTTGCAGAGAGTAGCGGAAGAAGAAATAGCGCACCGTCCCGGTGACGGCACCCAAGGCAATTAGCGCGAATGCGCCCGCCACGAACCCCACAACGCCGCCTTGACTGCCGACCACAGCCAACGTGGCGAAAGACCCTGCCATCTGCGCCCCGCCGGCGAACATGCCTTTCAAGGTGCTGGCCAGGAAGAACCAAATCGCGAACGGCGATGTGCGCTGCCAGTGGGTGTGCGCGGACAGCTCGTCCTCGCCGGCCCCGCCCGCAAAAGCGGGCGTTTCTCCTTCCAAGGCGGAAGGCTCTTTCACGGCGGAGGTTCGCCCGCTGGAGGCGCGGGGTGAGGGCTTGGATCCGACGCCGCGGCGGCCTCCGCTTCCGCGGCGGCGCGCAGTCTGGCCACGATGTGTACGCGCAGGCGTTCGGCCACGTCCTCGGCGAGCCCGGGTACGGACAAGCCGCCGCCGGCCGTGTTCACGGTGAGCGTGGCGAGGTGGAAGTACCTATCCAAAGGCCCGTGGCCGTTGACTGCGTGTTGCACGCGGTTGAACGGCACCACTTGGTTGTTGCGCCACAACACGCCGGACTTGTAGAGGATGTCCTTGTCGCGCACCGCGTAGCCGCAACGGGGCACGCTGACGAAAGGCCACAGCAGCGCCCGCAGCGCCGCCAAGCCAAGCACGGCCCAGAGCAGCGGCACCAAGGGCCACTGCGCCAACCAGGGCGGCGCGAGGGGCGTCAGCAACACCTGCGCCACCCCCGCGATGCCGAGGATGATCACCCACCGTATCGCCTGCCCAAGAAGCACACGCGGCAGATAGCTGGAGTCGAGCGGCCGCCACTCCACGCGCTCCGCCGCGGGCAGCGAGTCGATGGACACTTCCGGATTGACGAACACAAGCGGGCACCGAACGAACCGCGCCATTCTAACGCCTGCTTCCTGGGAGCGCGGGCGTCTCGCCCGCATTTTCGTTCACGGGCATTCACCTTGTGCGGGCGAGACGCCCGCGCTCCCAGGATGTCGCACGCCCCGTGTGCGTTTGCGTGATTCGGCGTCGACAAGAACGCGAGTCGCTATACTCGCGGTTGGCTTTTTGACGGACAGCACGGGCCGCGCGCCAGATGGCCGAATTGCCGAACAACGAAAGCGTGCGCGACCTTGGCGTGGCGCCGTGCGAGCCGTTGCGCACCGCCGTGGACGGCTTGTCGCCCGAGGCGTGGCGTGAAGATGCGTCGCGGCAGGCGGAGTTCGAGGTACACGGCGCCACGCAATCCCTGGTGCTGTTGTTCGTGGACGTGGACGAGTGGCCGCGCCTGGTGGTGCGGCAAGCGGCGGGCTGGCCGCGCCTTGGCAGCGTCGCCCAGCCGCTGATGCACGAGCTGATCGACGCCCACTACGCGCCCGGCGGCGTGGTGTTGCGGGCGATGGTGGTGCGGCTGCCCACGCGGGCGCGCATCGCGCCGCACCGCGACAAGCACGATTCCTTCCGCCAAAGCCATCGCATCCACGTTCCGCTAACCACCAATCCCCGCGTGCGCTTTCTTGTCGACGGCGTGCCGCACTGCTTGGCGGCCGGGCGCGCCTTCGAGATCAACAACCAAAAGCCGCACTCGGTGATGAACAACGGCCCCACCGACCGCGTCCACTTCATCTTCGACTACCTGCCCGCCGAGCGGCTCGCCGGCGCGGATCGGGCGCAAGCCTGATGGCGCAGACCGGCGACGACACCGCCGCCGCGGTGCAAGCGCTGCGCGCCAACCAGCCGGCGCAAGCCGAAGCCATTTGCCGGGGGATTCTGCGCGAGCACCCGGGCAGCGTGCGCCATCTCGCGCTGCTGGCGCGGGCGTTGGCGAAGCAGAAGCGGCTCGACGAAGCGGAAACCCAGCTGCGCCACGCGCTGGAACTCGCCCCGGAACACGCCGTGTTGCATGAGGACTTGGGCACGGTGTGCCTGCTCGCGCACCGTTACGAGGAAGCCGCGGCGCAGCTGCGCAAAGCCGTGGCCTTGGCGCCGGACGCCCCGCAGGCGCACAAGAAACTCGGCACCGCCCTCGCGGCGCTCGGCCGCGGCGAGGAAGCCGATGGCCACTTCGAAGCGTTCTTCGACCGCGACCCCCGCGCCGGCAAGGTCGCCGAAGGTGTGCTGCATCTGCGCGCCGGACGCTACAAGGAAGCAGCGCAATGCCTCCGGGAAGTGCTGAAGGAACACCCGCGGGACGTCAGCGCGATGCGCCACTTGGCGGTGGCGTGCTGGCGCGGCGAGGGCAACCTCTCGGACGCCGAGGCGTGGCTGCGCAAGGCGACGGCGCTGGCGCCGGATTTCAGCGCCGCCTGGCTCACCCTCGGCCGCGTCTGCTTGGAACGCGAGAAGCACATGGACGCCATCGCCGCGTATCGGCGCGCCGTGGACGCGGATGCCGGCAACGCCAACGCTTGGGCCGGGCTCGGCAGCGCCTATTCCCGCGCCAGCTATCCGCAGCCCAGCATCGACGCCTACCGCCGTTCTTTGGAACTGCAGCCGAACGCGCCCGGGGTGCATTTGAGCCACGCCCACGCGCTGAAGACCGTTGGCGACCGCGACGCCGCGCTCAAGGCGTACCGCACCGCGGTGGCGCTCCGCCCGCGCTTCGGCGAAGCCTACTGGAGCATGGCGAACCTCAAGGTGTTCCGCTTCGCGCCAGACGAGGTGCGGGCGATGGAGGAGCAGCTGGAACGCGGGGATTTGAGCGAGAGCGAAACCGTCCACTTCCACTTCGCCCTCGGCAAGGCGCACGAGGATCTAGGCGACTTCGACGCCGCCTGGCGCCACTACGCCGCCGGCAACCGCGCCCAGCGGCCCTTGGTTCGCCACGATCCCCTAGAGATGGAGCGCCGCCACGCCGACATCGTGGAAGTGTTCGACAAGACGTTCGCCGAAGCGCACGCCGGCGAAGGCGACCCCAGCCCGGACCCGATCTTCATCGTTGGCCTGCCGCGCTCCGGCTCCACGCTGGTGGAGCAGATTCTCGCCAGCCACAGCCAAGTGGAAGGCACCTCGGAACTGCCCGTCCTAGGCCGCACCGCCACCTCCGTGGGGCGCTACCGGGCCGACGCGGCGCGGTTTCCCCAAGCCGCCCGCGCACTGCGCGGCCGCGACTGGTGCGCCTACGGCCGGCAATATTTGGATGGCGCACGCCGCCACCGGCAAACGGACACCCCGTTCTTCACGGACAAGATGCCGAACAACTTCCCGCTCATCGGCTTCCTGCGCCTCGTCCTGCCCAACGCCAAGATCATCGACGCCCGCCGCCATCCGCTCGACGCCTGCCTCGGCTGCTACAAGCAACTGTTCGCCAGCGGCCAGGCGTTCACCTACGACCTTGAGGATCTCGCGCATTACTATCAACAATACGACCGCCTCATGCGCCACTGGCACGAAATGTGGCCCGGCGCCGTCCACACGGTGTACTACGAGGACACGGTGACCGACTTGGAAACGCAAGTGCGCCGCCTGCTGGAGCACTGCGGGCTGCCGTTCGAAGCCGCCTGCCTGCGCTTCTTCGAAACCCAGCGCGAAGTGAAGACCGCCAGCTCGGAACAGGTGCGCCAACCCATCTACGCCGACGCGCTGGGCAAGTGGCGCGCCTACGCCCCGCACATCGACTGGCTGCGCGAGGAACTCGCTCCGTGCATCGACGAGTTGCCGGAGAATGTGCGCCGGGTAGCGGGCGGGTAGCGTCAGCCGCGCAAAACGAACACACTTACGTTTTCGCCAACAAGAGGGAACGCCGATGCCGCAATTCTGCACCGTCGACAAAACCGACCACATCATGACCGTCACGCTGAACCGCCCCGAGCGGTTGAACGCGCTGCACCCGCCGGCCAACGCCGAGTTGGGCGAGGTGTTCGACGACTACGCCGCCGACTCGGACATGTGGGTGGCCATCATCACCGGCGAAGGCCGCGGCTTTTCCGCCGGCAACGACCTGCGCTACCAAGCCGAAGGCGGCGAGCGGGTGCCGACGCCGCGCGGCTTCGGCGGCCTGACCGGGCGCTTCGACCTCACCAAACCCGTGTACGCCGCGGTGAACGGCGTGGCGATGGGCGGCGGCTTCGAGATCGCGCTGGCCTGCGACATCATCATCGCCTCGGAGAACGCCATCTTCGCGCTGCCCGAACCGCGGGTGGGATTGGCGGCGCTGGCCGGGGGATTGCAGCGGCTGCCGCGGCAGATCGGCGTCAAGCGCGCCCTCGGCATGATCCTCACCGGCCGCCACGTGCCGGCGCAGGAAGGCTATGAGCTCGGCTTCGTCAGCGCGGTGGTGCCGGCCGACTCGCTCATGGAGGAAACGCGCCGCTGGGCGGAGATGACCTTGGCGTGCGCGCCGCTCTCCATCCGCGCCAGCAAGGACGTGGTGTACCGCAGCCTGAGCATGGCTTCCCTACAGGAATCCATGCGGGTGCCCTACGAATCCGTGGCCGCCCTCCAAACCAGCCAGGACTTCATCGAAGGCCCGCGCGCGTTCGCCGAGAAGCGCCCGCCGAATTGGCAGGGCAAGTAGGCCCGCTCTTAGTTCACAGCTACCAGAGGGATGTCCATCTCCGGCGCACCCTCGCCGAAGCGGATGCTGATGGTGAACTTCTCGCCGTCGCGGGTGTAGCGCAGCGTGGACATGGTTGCGCCCTCGCTGATGGCCTTGAACGCCACGGTGTTCTCGCCGAGTTCCTCGAGCGCGAACACCATGGGTTCCGGCGTGCGCGGCTTGAAGCCCGGATCCCACTGCTGCAGGCGCAGGCGCAGCGTACCTTCCTCCTCTTCGACGACGATCACCTCGACCATGCTGGTCTTGCCGCCACCGGTCATGCGCACCATCGCCTGAATGGAACCCGCCTTGGGCACCGTCCAGTTCTCCTCCAGCTCGTTTGGGCCGGCCGGACCCGCCCAAGTGCCGGTCATCCACGCCAACGCGGAGACGGAAGGCGGCGGCGTTTCCGTCTCGGCGGCTTCTTCTTCGGCGCCGGCGCGGGGCAACGCGACGACCATAGCGAGGGCAATGGCGCAAACCGCCCGCAAGGGCGTGAGCGACAGCAGGGCGGACGGGTGGATCATCTCGATCTCCAATTGGCACTTGGCGAAACCGCAGCATGACCGATCACGGGGCTGTGAACAAGCGCCAAGCCCGGGCCCAACGCCGAAGCACCCTCCGTGCCTTCGTTCGTAGCCAAGGTACGGCGAAAAAAGCGCGTGGCTTGCTGGACCTGCGCCAGCGCGTTGCGAAGTCGACGCGCTCGCAGAGCCTCGTCGCACTTGTATGCGGAGGTTGGGGAATCCGCGCTTGCCTTCGACCTGCTTGCATACAACCCGATTGGCTGGCGTGGCGACGTCGGCAACGAGGTGGGGGCGCTCGGCCCGATCGAGCTCTTGCCGCCCGGGACGAAGGCGCATTGCGTGGTCGACCGCGCGAACCTGCGCCGGCTGCGCCGAATCCGCCATTTGGAGGACACCGCGGCGTTCCACACCGACGTCACGGCGCGCGCCCGGGACTTGGTGCGTTTGGCCGCGTGGGGCGTGATCGTGCATTTGGCGGACGGCGACCGGCGCTTGGCGCCGCAGCTCGGCAACCCGCTCTTTACGCTGATGACTACAGACCTATGCTCCGCCGACGACCACGCCTGCGAGCGACTCGGCATCGCGATGCGCCGCGCCGCACTGTGCCAACACTCGACGTGGGGCCGTGTGCGGCGATGTGCGAGTGACCATCCCCTGGTGTCCATCCTGCTCGCCACAAAGCGCCCGTCATTCGTGCCGTGGGCGCTCGCCAACGTGGCCCGCCAGACCTACCCCGAGATCGAGCTGGTGCTGGCGCTGCACGGCGAGGGATTCGTCGACGTCGAGCCGCATCTCGCGCAATTTCCACGACCGGTCAAGGTCTTGCGGTTGTCGGAGAGCGATACGCAAGGTGCGGTGCTCAACGCCGCCACCGGCGCAGCCGCGGGCACGTTGCTGACGAAGATGGACGACGACGAAGTCTACGGGCCCGACCATTTGTGGGATTTGGTGCTGGCGCGGGAATACTCGCAGGCGCAGCTGGTGGGCAAGTGGCTTGAATACATCTACTTGGCCGCTGCCGACCGCACAATTCGCTGGCGCAACGGGGCTAGTGAGCGCTATTGGCCATCGTCGCTTGCCGGCAGCGCCCTGCTCATTTCGCAACAGGATCTTCGCCGTTGCGGGGGTTGGCGGAACACGCCGGCGAGCGTCGACGTGAAGCTGGCGCAAGATGTCGTGCGCGCCGGCGGCAGCGTCTACCGCACGCACTCGGCCGGTTTTCTGGTGGTGCGGCACGGCCACGGTCACACTTGGAACGACCGGCATGGGGCGGAAGACGTTTTGCTGGCAAAGGCCGATTGCGTCTGGCCCGGTTTCCAACCGGATCGCGCCGGCGTCGCACCACTCGACATCCCGTATCCCGCGTTTAACATGGCAGCCGCAGACACCGCGACAGCCAGCATCGCCGGTTCCCATTGACCTTGAGCCCAAGGAGGGCAAATGCAATACGAGTGTTTCGAGGTTTCCACGCAGGATCAGGTCGCGCATGTGCGCTTGAACCGGCCGCAGAAGCGCAACAGCATGAATCCGGCGTTTTGGCGGGAACTGCCGGCCATCGTCGCGGACATCGACGGCAACGCCAAGGCGCGCGCCATCGTCGTCTCCTCCACCGGCCCGCACTTCTCGGCGGGGATGGATCTCGCCGCGTTCGGCGGCGGGGGCGGCGCCGGCGGTGCCGACGCCGCCGCCGCGCGCGCCGCCCGCATCCGCCGCGGCGCCAGTTTCTACGACGGCGCGGCGCACTTGCAGGGCAGTTTCAGTTGCTTGGAGGAATGTCGCATTCCGGTGCTCGCGGCCGTGCAAGGCGGCTGCATCGGCGGCGGCGTGGACATGGTTTCGGCTTGCGACATGCGGTACGCCACCGCGGATGCCTACTTCACCATCTTCGAGATCAACATCGGCATGACGGCCGACGTGGGCACCTTCCCGCGCCTGTGCAAACTCGTTCCCGAAGGCGTGGTGCGGGAACTCGCCTACACCGGCCGGCGCATGTCCGCGGAAGAAGCCCGCGAGGTCGGCTTGGTGAATCGCGTATTCGCGGATCAAGACGCCATGCTGGAGGGCGTCTTCGCCGTGGCGCGCGAAATCGCCGCCAAGCCGCCGCTGGCCGTGTACGGCTGCAAGCGCATGATCAACTACGCCCGCGACCACACCACCGCCGATGGCTTGGACTACATCGCCATCTGGAACGCCTCCTTCCTGCAAGGCGAGGAAATGCAAGAGGCCATGCGCGCCCGCCGCGAGAACCGCCCGGGCGAATTCGTGGACCTGCCGAAACGGCGCGCCGCCGAATAACCGCGCTGTTGCGAACGGCAGCGAAGCTGAAGCGCTGCTGCGTCGCGGGGTTCCACGCGCCCGCGGCCTGACATATCATGCACCCGCCAGCAGGGGGGAGCGAGCGAATGCCCATGATTCTCAACGACGAGCAGAGCATGCTCAAGGACACGGCGAAGAGCTTTTGCGCCGAGAACGCGCCGATCGCGCAACTGCGCAAGCTGCGCGACGAGGAAAGCGCGGACGGCTTCGACCGCCAGACGTGGGCGAAGATGGCCGAGCTCGGTTGGGCCGGCATCCCGTTTCCCGAAGAACACGGCGGCTTGGCGTTCGGGTACAAGGGCCTCGGCGTGGTCACCGAGGAGACCGGGCGCACGTTGGCCGCCAGCCCGCTGTACGCCACGGTTTGGGTGGGCGGCACGATTCTCAACCTTGGCGGCAGCGCGGCGCAGAAGTCCGCCTTGTTGAGCAAGGTCGCGGCCGGCGAGTTGTTGCTGGCGTTGGCGCTGGAGGAATCGCACCGGCACAGCCCCTACGGGATCGCGACCACCGCCGAGAAGACCGGCGATGGCTACACGCTGCGCGGGAGCAAGAGGTTCGTGCTCGATGGGCATGTGGCGGATCGGCTGATCGTCGTCGCCCGCACCGGCGGCGCGGTCGGCGAGCGCGACGGCATCTCGTTGTTTCTGGTGGATCGGCAAGCGGAAGGCGTACAGGTGACGCGCACGAAGATGGTGGACAGCCGCAACGCCGCCAACATCGAGCTCGATGGTGTGCGGGTTGCCGCGGATGCGCTCGTGGGCGTGGAAGGGCAGGGCGCGGAGGTGCTGGATCCGGCGCTCGACATCGCCCGCGTCGGCATCGCCGCGGAGATGGTCGGCAGCGCCCAGGAGTGCTTCGACCGCACCATCGCGTACCTCAAGGAGCGCGAGCAGTTCGGCGTGCCCATCGGCTCGTTCCAAGCGCTGAAGCACCGCGCCGCCAACATGTTCTGCGAGCTCGAACTCTCCAAGAGCTGCGTGTTGGAAGCGCTCACGGCCTTGGACGAGGCGCGGGATGCGGCGGAAGTGGCCAAGCTCGCCAGCCTCGCCAAGGCGAAAGTGGGCGAGACCTTCCACACCGTCTCCCGCGAGGGCATCCAGATGCACGGCGGCATCGGCATGACCGACGAGTTCGACATCGGCTTCTTCCTCAAGCGCGCCGCGGTAACCGAGCAGACCTTCGGCGACGTGAACTTCCACCGCAACCGCTATGGGGAGCTGGAGGGCTACTAGCGCGAAGGCGGTGGATTCGGCTTGCGGCAGAACGCAAGGTGCGGGAACGCAGATTGCGGGAACGCAAACATAGGGAACGCAAATAGCGGGAACGCAAAGTTAGGGAACGCAGATGACGGGAACGCGAGGACAGGGAACGCAAGAATGTGGCATTTGATTGAGGATTTCTTCGAGCAGGGCGTGGTGGTAAAGCTCTTCATCCTGCTCGGTTGGCTGTGCGTGCTAATCATGGTGGCGAGCTTCGTCGCCTCGCTGGTGGAGTAAAACGCCGGCCACGCATCTAGTTCGCGCCTTATTGGCGCACGGCTAGCAACACATCCTTGGCTTGGTTCAGCGTCGCGGCGAGATAGTCCGTCCCGCCGCGGTCCGGGTGCATTTTCTGCATCAAGCGCCGGTGCGCGTCCACCACCTCGTCCCGGGTTGCCTCCGGCGCGAGGCCCAGCACTTGCAGCGCCTGCGCCTCGTCCATCGGCGGCGCGCTCGGCGGGGCGCGGTGGCCATCCGAGGTCTGCTCGCCGGCGCCTTGCCAGCCGGGGAAGCGGCGCTCCAGGTAGGCGTCCAAGAGTTGCAGCGAATCCTGCGCCGCGAAGTCCGAGCGCAAGGTGCGCAAGGCGTCCAAGTCCAACTCCGAGAGGCGGCTTCCGCTTCGGCTGCCGCGCAGCACTTCGCCGTCCATGTCGCCGGAATCGTGCTCCAGCGTCATGCGCAAATCGTCGGTTTCCACCGTGGAAACCTGCGGCCCCGCAGCACCGCCACCCGGTGCCGCGCGCGCCGGGTTGAACATCGTGCGGAACCACCGCCCCACCAGCGGCCCGATCAACAGCCCGGCGATCCAGCGCAGAAAGGGCAGGACGCCGGCCGCCAGCGCCAAAACCCAGTGCAGCCGGCCGCTGGCGGCGAGCAGCATGAGCGTGCCAAGCAGCACCACCGCGGCCGCGCCGGCCACCTTGGAGAGCTTGCGCGGCTTGTTCTTCGCCGCGACCTCCTTCCACAGCACGATGAAGGCCACCACGAACACGACCAAGCCAATGGCGAACAGCATCAGCGCACCGCTCCCATCACGGCGGCAACTGGGCCAGCACCGCTTGCGCCGCGGCGTGGGGCGGCTCGCGCACCCCGGCGCGGCCTTCCGCGGCGTACCGCGCCACCACGCCGAACAGATCCCGCAGACGCGCGGCGCTGCCCGGCGCGAACGGCATGTGGGCGCCGCCGGTGATGCGGGCGATGTCGCGGAACACCTGCGCCGCGACCGGGTCGTGGCCTTCTTGGAAGACGAAGAACGGCAAGCGGAACAGCGCCAGCCGCCCGGCGGCGTGGATCACCTTGGCGGCCGGCTCCTCGCAGCAGTCGCCCACGAACACCGCCGCTTTGATGGCTTCGCGCCCGGTTTCCCGCAACGCGTGTTCGAGCACGCGCTCGATGCGCGTGAGGCCGCCGCGGCAGGAAACCCCGGTCATGCGTTCGAGCAATTCCGCCGGGGAGGTGGTCCACGGCGAGACGTGGAACTCGTTGTAGCCGCGGTAGTAGGCGAGTTGCACGGCGATGGGCGCGGCGGAACGCCGGCCGGTCTCCGCCGCCGCTTGGAACAGCTCGGCGTGCAGATTCATCGCCAAGTCCCAAGTGGGCTCGCGGCTGGCGGTGGCGTCCAAAGCGAACAGAATGCGCTGTGGCGCGGCGGTTTGCGCCACTGGCGGATTGGCGCGCGCGTCCGCGAGGAAGCGCTGCACGGCGGTGCGGGGCAGGGGCGGCCGAGACATGGTTGTGGGCGATGGTTGCGTTTGCGGCTCTACATGGCGGCAATAATGCGAGAGTCACGGCCTCGCGGCAACACTTCACGCGCACACGGCACACCATGTCGCACGGTGGCGGCTGGTTCCGCGGTTCCTTCGCCACCCTCAAGCAAGAGGTGCCGGCGCGGGGTAAAATACCGGCGTTTTCCGAACTGGGGTGGGCATGGGGCAATCCTCGCAACCGGCGGCGTCTTTGTTGGCCGGGCCGAAGCACGCGGCGCCGGATGGCGCGAAGGAGGCCGCCGAAGCGGCCAAGCAGTTCGCGTTTCTCGAGAACACGCTGCTCAAGAACCGCACGCTCACCATCTTCGGCGAGATCGACAAGGCGGTGGCGCAACGCACCGCGGAGAAGCTCTTGGCGCTGTCGTTCGAGAGCGACGATCCGGTCACGCTGTTCCTCGGCTCGCCCGGCGGCCACGTCGAGTCCGGCGACACCATCTTCGACCTCATCCGCTTCATCAAGGCGCCGGTGCGCATCGTCGGCACCGGCTGGGTGGGCAGCATCGCCACGCACATCTACCTCGCCGCCGAACGCGCCAACCGCTTCGCGCTGCCGAACACGCGCTTCCTCATCCACCAGCCGGCGGGCGGCTTCGGCGGCGACGCCGCGGACATCGAAATCCACGCCCGGGAAATCGTCAAGACCCGCGAGCGCATCAACCAGATCATCGCCGAGCAGACCGGGCAGCCTCTCGACCGGGTGGCCAAGGACACCGACCGCGACCATTGGATGAGCGTGGAGGAAGCCATCGAGTACGGCTTGGTGGGCAGCGCCATCGAAACCATCGCGGACCTGCCGTAGGATGACGCGCGAGTTGCGCATAACGGCCGGCGACCGCGAGGTGAGCGCGTTGTTGCGGCCGGCCGACGCCGCCCATCGCGCAACGCTGACGTTCGGCCACGGCGCCGGCGCCGGGATGCGCCACGCCAACATGGAGGCCATCGCCGAGGCGTTCGCCGCCGTGGGCGTCGCCACCTTGCGCTACAACTTCCCCTACATGGAGGCCGGCCGCTCGCGGGTGGACGCGCAAGGCGTGGCCACCGCCACCGTGGCCGCGGCGCACGCCTTTGCCCAAGACAACGCCGACGGGCCCTATCTCATCGGCGGGCACAGCTACGGCGGCCGCATGGCCTCGCACGCGGTGGTGGAGCACGAACTGGCGGTGGCCGGCTTGGTGTTCTGCTCGTTCCCGCTGCACATGCCGCGCAAACCGGACGTCAAGCGGGCGGAACATCTGGGCCGCATCACCGCGCCGATGCTGTTCCTTTCCGGCAGCCGCGACGGCATGGCGGACGCGCCGCTGTTGGAGGACGTGACCGCGCAGATCGGCGCCACGCTGCACCGGTTGGAAACCGCCGACCACGGCTACAAGGTGTTGAAACGCACGCGCTCGCGCCCGGACAGCGTCTTCGCGGAGATGGCCGGCCACTTGGCCGCTTGGCTGGACACACTCGAAACCACTTGACGCCGCAATATCGCACGGCAACGGCAAGCGCCGACAAAGCCGCTTGCGACTTGGAGAATCCATGAAACTCTGCACCTTCACCCACGGCCAGCGCACCCGCATCGGCGTGGTGGTCGGCGAACTGGTCATCGATCTGCCGGCGGTGTCGCCGGGCCTGCCGGACACGATGCTCGACTTCCTCGCCGCCGGCGACGAGGCGATGGCGGCGGCGCGGGAGGCGCAAACCAATCCCGAAGTGGCGTTCCCCGTGGCCGACGTGACCTTGCAGGCGCCGGTGCCGCTGCCGGGCAAGATTCTCGCCATCGGCCTCAACTACGCCGACCACATCGCCGAAACTGGCGCCGAAGCGCCCAAGGTGCAGATGTGGTTCAACAAGCAGCGCAACGCCGCCAACCGGCCCTACGGCAGCATCAACAAGCCCGTGGTTTCGGACAACCTCGATTACGAAGGCGAGCTGGCGTTCGTCATCGGCAAGCGCGCCAAGCACGTGCCTGCCGAGCGCGCCCACGAGGTGATCGCCGGCTACTGCTGCGGCAACGACGTGAGCGTGCGCGACTGGCAGCGCGCCGCGCCCACCATGCAGATCGGCAAATCCTTCGACACGCACGCCCCGTTCGGCCCGTGGATCGTCACCGCCGACGAAGTGGGGGACCCGCACAATCTCGGCATTCGCACGGTGGTGAACGACGAAGTGCGGCAGAACTCGAACACCCGCCACCTGGTGTTCAACTGCTTCGAGCAAATCGCCCACCTGACCAAATCCTTCCCGCTGGATCCGGGCGACGTGATCTTCACCGGCACCCCCTCGGGCGTGGCCGCGGCGATGCGGCCGCCGCCTTGGCTGAGGGTTGGCGACGAGGTGCGCGTGGAAATCGAAAACGTCGGCTACATCGAACACAAGGTGGTCGCGGAAGACGCCGCCACCGTGATCGGCTGAGCGGCGCACACGCAAAGCGAGGTATGGCGCAATGAGTGGCAACCGTTTGTGGCGGGCCGTGTTCGGCGCGGTGATTGCGCTCACGCTGACAGGCTGCGTTTCCACGCCGCCGGTGACGATGGCCATGTTCCAAGGCGACGCGGAGTGCTACGACCGCGCCACGATGCCGCACACCGCGGTGGTGGACACCCATGCGCACTTCCGCCCGTTCGGCGGCCCCGCGTTGCCGTTCCTGGAAGTGGTGGAGTACATGGAGCGAACCGGCGTGTTGTTCGCCAACGTGTACGGCATCGGCCAGATGCTGCCGGTCTCCTCCGCCTGCACCTACTATCTCGACTGCCTTGGCACCCCGGTGGAACCGACGCTGAAGAACGACTTCGTGAACGCCGCCAACGTCTCCGCCCACAAACCGGAGGAAGTGCGGCTCACGCTCTCCATGACGTTCCCGGACTTGTCGCGCCCGGATTCCGTGCTCGCCGGAATACGCCTCTTGGACGAGGAGTTCCCGCGCCTCTTCCGCTGGATGGGCGAAGTCAATCTGGTCAAGCAAGCGCTGTTCGGCAACCACCACCAAGTGGTGCCCCTCGAGACCATCCCGCGCTGGGCGCCGTTCATGGAGGTATTGCTGGAGCGCGGCATCCCCATCGCCATCCACTCGGACCTGGGCAACAACGCCGACATGACCAAATACCAGCGCTGGATCGAGGAAGTCTTACGTCTGTACCCGGAGAACAAAATCGTCTGGATGCACCTCGGCCTCTCTCGCGAGCTCACGAAAGTGGACGCCGACAAGCACATCCGCATCATGCGCTCGCTCCTAGACCGCTATCCCCACCTGATGCTCGACCTCTCCTGGCGCGTGATCGACGACGCCGTGTTCACCGACCCCGCCATGCGCCGCAAATACGTGGACTTCATCAACGCCCATTCGGACCGCTTCCTCCCCGGCACGGATTTCGTGGCCTCGGGCAACAAGGATTTCGCGATCTACCGCGACGAGTTGGAAGTAACCGGCCGCATCCACAAGGAACTCGACAACAACGCCTTCCGCAACATCGCCTTGGGGCAGAACTACTTCCGCCTGCTGGGGTTGGAATACGAAGCGCCGGGGATCTGTGTGGCGAATTAAGCCGTTCGCGGACGCACCACGGGCGGCATCCGCCGAGCCTCGGGCCGTCGGCAGCGCTCATCGAGTCGTGAAGCTCATTCTCTACGCGGGCGCGACTCGGAAATGATCCTGATGATCCTATTGAACTCATCCTGCGCCACCTCTCTGGCAACGCCGCTCGCAATGTCTTTGGCCACATCCCTCGCTGCATCTCTTGCCGCACTCTTGGCGACGTCCTTTGCCACATCGTCCGCTACTTCACCTGCGGTCTTTCGCGCCTCTCTCGCGGCTTCGACCTTTGCGGCGTCACGAGCGACGTCTTCGCCACTTTTCTCGATTCATCCCGTGCGACGCTCTTGGCGACGTCTACCGCGACTCTCCTCGCTTCCTCGGGCGCGATGAGTCGTGCTGCGAACTCGGCTTGGTCGCGCGCCTCTGCGTGGGCGATTGTTTGGGCTTCTTTTCTTGCGCCACTATCGATTCGCAGCGCCATGAACACGAATATGCCGGTAATCAGGACTCCAAACAGAGTCAAGATGGACGTCGCGAACGACTCCGTTGACGACTTCGCAAGGCCCGTAAGCGCCGAACTGCAAAGCACCAACACGAGCAGGGTGAAAAGGACCGCCGCGAACTTCTTAAAGCCGCGGCTGGCGAAGAAGTCCTGTTGAACTTCGGTCTTTTCGCGATGGTGGGCGGGATTGTCCTCCCTTGCCGAGGGCAGGATTTCGCTGGCCACGCTGGCCACGGGTTCGGGTTTGGCCGCTTGTTCTTGGTCAACGGTGTCACTCATTTCCACTCTCCTCGTTGGGTTGTCTCTCGTTCACAACTGCGTCGCCGTCGCCGGCGCTCGACAGGTTGGACAGGTGTCCGGTTGGGCTTTCCATCAGGCTCATCACGCCGATGGGACGGTCCGCCGTCACCGTCAGCCGCCATTTGCCGCTGCCGTCGCCGAGCGCTCCTTCCAAGCGCTCGGTACCGTTCTCGAGTTCCACGGCGGAAAGCGTGACCGCCTCGCCGGCAGGAACCGTTACCCGCGCTTCGCCGCCCGGTTGCGCCGCGTCGTCGACGCCGGTAATAACCACGTTTGCCGCCTCCCCGCCATCGTTGATCAAACGCAGCAGGCTCCTCTGGTTGCGGTTGCTGGCGGGATTGAAGAACACCACGCGGGCCGCCGAGTCCGCCTCGTTCCAAGGTGCCAACTCGTGCATGCTGGTGACAAAACCGTCCGCGTGGCGAATGTAGGACGCCACTTCGATTTTCAGGTCCGACGCGAGCGCCAAACGCCAGTCGCCGAGGGTGGGGGCACCCACGCCCACCGGCAGCCCCTTCGCGGCGTTGCCGCGTTCCAAGTCGCCCGAGTTCAAGTGGACGGTCGCGGAGCCGTCCAGCGCCAGCACCACCGGGCCGGCGCGGTGGCCGCCGTCATCCATCGCCCAGACATGCGCCTCGCCAGCCCTCCCGTTGCGGTTGGCGACGCGCAAGAAACCCTGCCGACCTATCGTGTCGTCGGCCGCGGGGAACAACGGTACGCGCCAAGTGCCGTCCGCGTCCGCCCGCGGTGCCGAGGACAGGTTCGCAAGATGCCCAGACGGGCTTTCCAGCAGGCTCATCGCCTCCACCGGCCATGGGACCTGTATGTGCAGTCGCCACTTGCCGACTCCTCTGCCGAAGCCGTAGTAACCTCCCGCCCGCAGTTCCAACTCTGCGGCGTCCACGGTTAGCGCACTCCCGATGGACACACTAAGACCGGGCCAAATGCGCTGCCAACCGCCACGATCATCCTCGCCCCCCACATACACCGTCTCTTCAACGCCGCCCGGGTTCAGCAGCCGCAACGTGCTCCGCTGCGCCCGATTGCGAGCCGGATTGAAGAACGACGCAAACAAATGACGCCAATTATTGATGCGCGGCAGGGTGTTGTGCATGGCGGTCAGGAACCCATCGGCTGTGCGGACATATGCCAATGCGTTGATGTCCAACGTGGACAACAGTTCCAGCCGCCAGTCGCCGGTTACCGTGGGTGCGCCGACGCCCTCCGGTAGACCCTTCGCGACGCTGCCGGTTTCCAAGTCGTGCGAGTTGAAGTGCGCGGCCGCGCCAGCGGCGATCGCAAGCCGCACGGGGCCCGAACGCTCGCCCGCGTCGTCCACCGCCCAGATCAACACCTCGCCGGCTTCGTCCGAGCGGTTCAACACGCGTACGAAGCCGATACGCCCGAAGGCGTCCGCTGCAGACGGAAACACCGGCACGGACCGCCCGGCAAGCACCGCCACGCCCCGTTGGCGCAGCGCCGGCACATGCGTCTCGAACGCCGCTGCCGAGAGCCGATTGCCGCGCAACCCCACGACGTCGCCTTCGTCAAGGCCGACGCCCTCCACGTTCTCGATGCGGTTGTCGTCCAGGCGGAGGCGCGTCAACGAAGTCAATGTTCCGAGGGCGGAGACGTCGGCGATCGAATTGTTGTGGAGGTGGAGCGACGAAAGGGACGTGAGCGTCTCCAACGCCGCGACGTCGGCGATCGAGTTGTTGCCGAGGGCGAGCGTCGTCAGGGACGTGAGCGCGCGCAAGGGCGCGATGTCGGCGATCGAGTTGTTGTCGAGGTAAAGCGTGTGGAGGGACGTGAGTGCGCCCAAAGGCGTGACATCGGCGATCGAGTTGTTGTGGAGGGCCAGCGTCGTCAGGGACGTGAGCGCACCCAAGTCCGCGACATTGGAGATAGAGTTGTCTTGGAGGTAGAGCCACGTCAGAGACGTGAGATCACCGAGGCCCGTTAGTTCGGAGATCGAGTTGTTTTGGAGGTTGATATCCGTCAGGGACGTGAGTGCGCCCAAGGCGGTGACATCGGAGATCGAGTTGTAGGCGAGGCCGAGCCTCCTCAGGAATCGCAATGCGCGCAAGGCGGTGACGTCGGAGATCAAGTTGTTGTCGAGGAAGAGTTCCCGGAGCCGGCAATAGTACGAGCTGCCAATTTGCGCGTCTGCGAGCGCGGCTAGAGGCGCGACGTCGGAGATCGAATTGTCACGGAGGACGAGCCACTGAAGACAGCTGAACCCACCCAAGGCGGTGACGTCGGAGATCGAGTTGTAGGAGAGGCTGAGAACCCCTAGGGATGTGAGTGTGCCCAACGCGGTGACGTCGGAGATCGAGTTGTAGTCGAGGTAAAGCGTGAAGAGGGACGTGAGCGCACCCAAGGCGGTGACGTCGGAAATCGAGTTTTGCATAAGCCAGAGGTATCTGAGGGACGTGAGCGCGCCCAGTGCGGTGATATCGGAGAGCGAGTTGCTGCTCAGGTTGAGATCCGTCAGGGACGTGAGTGCGCCTAGAGCCGTGACATCGGCGATCGAGTTGTTGTAGAGGTAAAGGTGCTGGAGGGACGTGAGCGCGCCCAAGGCGGTGATGTCAGAGAGCGAGTTGCGGCCGAGGCGGAGCCGCTCCAAGGACGTGAGTGCGCCTAGAGCCGTGACATCGGCGATCGAGTTGTTGTCGAGGTAAAGCGTGTGGAGGGACGTGAGCGCACCCAAGGCGGTGATGTCAGAGAGCGAGTTGCTGCTCAGGTTGAGATCCGTCAGGGACGTGAGTGCGCCCAAGGCGGTGACATCAGAGATTGTGCCGCGAAGGAGGGATAGCGAGCGAAGGTTCACCGCATGTTCCAACCCGCTCACCTGGGCGACGTCGGAAGTAGAAATCTCATGCACCGCCGCCATCTCCAGTTGCGTGATCGCCGCACCGGCACCCTTCCCGAGCGCATCCTCTACGGCCTCCCGCAAGGCCGCGTCGCTGATCGCGACGGTCGCGGCCGGCGTGGCGGCCATTTGGATCGTCGTTTGCGCCGCCGCACCGTCGCCATCGGCGTTGGTGGCGCGGAGGCGGAAGTAGTAGCGGGTGCCGTTGGCGAGGCCGGTCACGGTGTGCGACGTGGTGGTCACGGCGATGATCTCGGAGACCTCGAACCGGAAATAGTCCACATCGCTTCCAGGGTCAATTCGCCCTGCGGTTTCGCTGGGCAGCGCGACCCCCGTCGCCGACGATCGCGCGTCGCCGTGGTCGTCGTCTTCGGCCGTCAGCCGCGATCTGTGGGTTTTGGCCGACGATGTCGGTTCAGTATGCGTCGGCTGCGTCTCCGTGTCGTTCCCAACGCCTTCGGCCGTCAGCCCCAACGTGTAGGCGCCGGTCGCCGAGCCAAAGGACCCGACGCGGACGTAGTACGTTCCCGCCGACAGGCCGCGCTGGATGCGGAAGTTATTGCCACTGCCGCCGTCGTCGTTCGACGTCACCACGCCGCCTTCGCTGTCTTCCAGCGCTCCCAACGTGTCCAAGCTGCCGGTCGTGCCGATGGTCACGTCGCGGGGGCCAGGCTCGCGCGTGACGGGAATCACGTGCCAAGCTGGCGGCGAGGCGCTGTTGAACGCCGAGAGGCTGGTGGCGTAGCTGTAGGAGTAGCCGGTGATCGTGGAGTCGGACGGATCCGCCCACTCCAGCGTGACTTGGCCGTCGCCCACCGTGGCGGTGAGACCGGTCGGGGCGGCGGGTTGCGCGTCCGCCGAGAACGGCAGGACGGCGAGCAGGAAGAGAAGGGCTTGGGCTTTGCCGATGCCCCGGAACGAGGACGGCGCTAGCCGTTTGCGTTTAGCTGCGCAACCTCGGGGGGGGGGGCACGTCAGCTGCCTCGCGCGTACGCGAGGCCGTGGTTTGCGTCCGTTTCATCTCCAAGTTGGCTCCCCAAGCAATGCCCGATGACCAGCGTAGCGTAACACCAAAACCGGCGTGTGGGGCGAAAAATTTCGCAAACGTCGCGGAACGCCGTCCAGCCAGCTACCGGGAAGCGCGCAAGCTGCCGTGCCATAATCCGCCCATGCGCTTCTTCAACACCGAAGGGCCGATGCGCCCGGACATGCACTACACGATTGATCCGCTCAGCCGCGTGGACGTGGACGACCTGCTGGATCTCATACGCGGGGAGCGCTACTTCGTGCTGCACGCGCCTCGGCAGACGGGCAAAACCTCCGCCCTCATCGCCCTGCGCGACCTCCTGAACAGCGGCAAGGCGGGCGACTACCGCTGCGTCAACGTGAATGTGGAAGTGGCGCAGGTGGCGCGCGACGATGTCGGACGCGGCATCCGCGCTGTCCTCAGCAATCTCGCCGAGTGCGCGCTGTTGCTGGGGGACGACTACCCGGACGGCGTTTGGCCGGACATCTTGGACAAAGCCGGGCCGGAAAACGCGCTGAAGACGCTGCTCACCCGCTGGTGCGTGGCCAACCCGACGCCGCTGGTGCTGCTGGTGGACGAGATCGATTCGCTGGTGGGCGACACGCTGCTCTCGGTGCTGCGCCAACTGCGCGCCGGCTACGAGCAGCGCCCGCGGGGCTACCCGCAGAACATTGTGCTTTGCGGCGTGCGGGATATTCAGGACTACCGCATCCGCTCCAGCGCCGGCGAGGTGATCGCCGGCGGCAGCCCGTTCAACGTCGCCGCCACGTCCTTGCGCCTCGGCGACTTCACCGAGTGCGAGACGTTGTCCCTGATGTGCCAGCACACCAAGGAGACCCATCAGGATTTCTCGCCGGCGGCCAAGACGGCGGTGTGGGAGCAAACCCAAGGCCAGCCGTGGCTGGTGAACGCCCTGTGCGCCGGGGCGTGCTTCGACAACAAGGCCGGCCGGGACCGCTCGCGCGCCATTGAAGAGGACGACATCTTCGCGGCGCGGGAGGAGTTGATCCTGGCGCGGCGCACGCATCTCGACCAGCTGGCACACAAGCTGGAGGAGGAGCGGGTGCGCCGCGTTATCGAGCCGCTGTTGAGCGGCAGCGTGGTTCGCCACGAAGGGCGCGACTTGGCCTATGTGCGCGACTTGGGCCTGCTGGCGCCGGATTCGCCGCCGCGCATCGCCAACCCCATCTATCAGGAAGTGGTGCCGCGCGAACTCGGCTATGTGCTGCAGGACAGCCTCGACCAGGACGCGGCTTGGTACGTGGACGCCGCCGGCCGCTTGGACATGCCGAAGCTGCTCACCGCCTTCAGCACCTTCTTCGCCGAACACGCCGAGCATTGGCTGCAACTCTTCGCCTACCGTGAAGCCGGGCCGCAGCTCATTCTGCAAGCGTATCTGCAGCGCATAGTGAACGGCGGCGGGCGCATCGAGCGGGAGTACGGCCTCGGCCGCGGCGCCACGGACCTGCTGGTGCTGTGGCCGCACGAAGCCGGCCAGCCTTCGGATCTGTGGGAGCGCTTCGTGATCGAGTGCAAGGTGCTGCGGGATTCGGACCGCAAGAGCTTGGAGGGAACCATCGAGCGCGGCGTGGAGCAGACCTTCGGCTACATGGCCAAGTGCCGAGCGAAGGAAGGGCATCTGGTGGTCTTCGACCAACGCGCAAAGAAGCCGGCCCGTCAGGCAACTGAGCCAGAGGAACGCCAGAGGGACGCCGACAGCGTCGCGTTGTGGTTGCTGTAGTGGCCGCAACCGCGGTTATGCTGCGTTCGTCAACCGCCCAAGCAAACACCGATGTTTCCAAACTTTCTCGTTGCCGGGGGTGCCACTATCCGGCTGGCGAGACCAGACAATCAGCACCCGGCGAAAGGTTGTTTCTGGCCGCGTGGCTCTTCGCGCTGGCCGGGTGGTTGCCTGCGATCGTCGGGGATTGGTGGCTTCTCGCGATCTCTGGGATTTGCTTTTGTGCGTCCGTCTGGCGGGCGCTTCGGAGCGACATCCGTGAGCAGAAAGAGTGGGCCGCCAGCGAGGCCGCCGCCACGTCCGCCCGACGCCCATTGCGCCATCTCGCGGCCGCCGAGCGCGAGGTACTTGCCCGTCACGGGCGCACCGTCTCCTAGATTAGCTGCAACGGTGTCCCATTCACGCCATCCGTCCCCAACGGTGGCCTCCGAGGCCCGTCGTGGGTGTGCAGGACATGCCCGACTTCCTTAGAAGACCGTTCCCGGCTCGAGGTGGGCAGGCTCGAACATCTCGCCCCGGCGCATTAGGGGTGCGGTTGGAACCGTGGGATTCGGCTGCCCTTTGGACCGCGGCATCTCCCGCAGGAGCCAAGCTGCCGTGCCATAATCCGCCCATGCGCTTCTTCAACACCGAAGGGCCGATGCGCCCGGACATGCACTACACCATCAATCCGCTCAGCCGCGTGGATGTGGACGACCTGCTGGATCTCATTCGGCGAGAGCGCTACTTCGTGCTGCATGCGCCGCGGCAGACCGGCAAGACCTCCGCCCTCATCGCCCTGCGCGACCTCCTGAACAGCGGCAAGGTGGGCGACTACCGGTGCGTGAACGTGAATGTGGAAGTTGCGCAGGTGGCGCGCGACGACGTGGGGCGCGGCATCCGCGCTGTCCTCAGCAATCTCGCCGAGTGTGCGCTGTTGCTGGGGGACGACTACCCGGACGGCGTTTGGCCGGACATCTTGGACAAAGCCGGGCCGGAAAACGCGCTGAAGACGCTGCTCACCCGCTGGTGCGTGGCCAACCCCACGCCGCTGGTGCTGCTGGTGGACGAAATCGATTCGCTGGTGGGCGACACGCTGCTCTCCGTGCTGCGCCAACTGCGCGCCGGCTACGAGCAGCGCCCTCGGGGCTACCCGCAGAGCATCGTGCTATGTGGGGTACGGGATATTCAGGACTACCGCATCCGCTCCAGCGCCGGCGAGGTGATCGCCGGCGGCAGCCCGTTCAACGTCGCCGCCACGTCCCTGCGCCTCGGCGATTTCAGCGAGTGCGAGACGGCATCGCTGATGTGTCAGCACACCAAGGAGACGCGCCAGCGCTTTTCGCCGGCGGCCAAGACAGCGGTGTGGGAGCAGACCCAAGGCCAGCCGTGGCTGGTGAACGCCCTGTGCGCCGGGGCGTGCTTCGACAACAAGGCCGGCCGGGACCGTTCGCGCACCATTGAAGAGGACGACATCTTCGCGGCGCGGGAGGAGTTGATCCTGGCGCGGCGCACCCATCTCGACCAGCTGGCGCACAAGCTGGAGGAAGAGCGGGTGCGGCGCGTCATTGAACCCTTGCTCAGCGACGCCGCGGAACCGCGCTGCGACGCCGCGGACATCGCGTTCGGGCGTGACGTGGACTACGTTCGGGATATGGGGTTGATCGCGCCCGGCAACGGCATCCGCATGGCGAATCCGATCTACGCCGAAGTGGTGCCCCGCGAACTTACGGCGATGGCGCAGGAGCGGCTGCAGGTGCAGGCGTCCTGGTACGTGGACGCCGCCGGCCGCTTGGACATGCGGAAGCTGCTCACCGCCTTCGGCACCTTCTTCGGCGAGCACGCCGAGCATTGGATGCGGCGCTTCGACTACCGCGAAGCGGGGCCGCAGCTCCTTCTGCAGGCCTATTTGCAGCGGATAGTGAACGGCGGCGGGCGCATCGAGCGCGAGTACGGTCTCGGCCGCGGTGCCACGGATCTGCTGGTGCTGTGGCCGCGGGAACCGGGCCAGCCTTCGGATCTGTGGGAGCGGTTCGTGATCGAATGCAAGGTGCTGCGCGATTCGGACCGCAAGACTTTGGAGGGAACCATCGAGCGCGGCGTGGAGCAAACGCTCGGCTACATGCAGGCGTGCAAGGCGGAGGAAGGCCACCTAGTGGTGTTCGACCGCCGCGAAGGCGCAACGGAACAATCGCGAGGCCAGAAGCACTTGGGGAGTGCGGACCGCGTCGCCGTTTGGACGCTGTAGACGATTTTCCTTTTCCGCACCGAGTGCGGCCCTCGGTGCCGCGCCCTCAGCCGAGACGCCACTCGGCGTGCTGGCGCAGGCGTTCGAGGAAAGATTCCTCGTAGGCTTCCTCGGGCGTGGCGCGCACCATCTCGTCCAAGCGGTGCGCGTCGTCGCCGACCAGTATTCGCCAGCGTTCCTCGCGCACGCCGTTCAAGATGATCTCCGCCGCCTGTTCGGCGGTGGTGGGGGCGTTGTCGCGAAAGCTCGTGCCGATCTGCGCGATCATCTCGCGCAGTTGCTCGTCGGAAATGTCCTCGGCCATGCCGAGCGCCTTGAAGCGCTCGCGCGCCGCGGTCAAGTCCTGTTGCCCGCCCTCGCCCATCAGGATGCGGCGCGAGTTGATGGCGATGGAGGTGCCGATGTGCCCGGGCATCACCACGGACACCTTCACATGCGGCGCGTTGTTGGCGAAGTCCGTCACCAGCGCCTCGGTGAAGCCTTTGACGGCGAACTTCGCCGCGCTGTAGGCGGAGTGGGTGCTGCGCGGCCCCAGCGTCGCCCAGAAACCGTTGACGCTGCTGGTGTTCACCAGATGCGCTTCGGGGCTGGCGACCAGCAGCGGCATGAACGCCCGGGAGCAGTAGTACACGCCGCCCCAGCAGATGTTGAAGGTGCGCTCCCACTCCTCGCGGCTGCCGTTCACGAAACTCGCGCCGCCGCCAACGCCGGCGTTGTTGAAGAGCAAGTCCACATGGTCGGTTTGGTGGGCTTCGAGCACCGCGTCGCGGAAGGCAAGCACCTCGTCCTCGGCGGACACGTCGCAGCGGTGAACGGTCACCCGGCGGCCTTGGGAAGCCTCCGCCTCGCAAAGCCGCTTGGTCTCGGCGAGGTTGTCCATCAGCACGTCGCAGGTGGCGACATCGCATCCCTCGGCCACGAGGGCACGCGCCAACGCACGACCCATGCCGGTGCCGCCGCCGGTGATGACGGCGAGTTTGCCTCCGAAGTCCTGCACAGTCGTCTCCCGCTTCCTCCGTGCTTTCGTCGCGCAAGTGTACCTTGCCCACCTGCTCTCGGCGCACGGCGTACTCGATGTGGTTGGTGGTGTGTCGTACACCCGCGTTTTTGCCGGCGGTGTTAGCGCAAGACCGTAATGTCCCCTTGTGCAAGTTGGAGATGTCCCCTTTGGACTTTTAGAGTGACGCCTTTTCGCGGATGTGGGGAGGTGACCTCCCGCGCCATCGTCCGGCACGACCGTCCATTTCGTGCGACAGCTACCTGCTCCGGAACGCGCTCCGAGTGAGGTGTTCTTCGCACTCGTCGTGGACGACCGTGGCGACACGAAGCACAAGCCTCTCGTGTGCCCACACCCGATGTGTGCAAACGGCAACTCGATAACGGCGAGCCCCAGTTGCGAGTATGTATCGGCCAAGGGCCGCCAAGTAGGGTAGAGGGTAGCGGTCGGGCAGGATCAGCGGGTCGTTCGCCACCGGGACGCCTCACACTACATGGAAGCCGCGGCGCATCAGACGGGTGGCCACCATCAGGCGCCGGGCAACGTCTGAGCA
The DNA here is from genome assembly GCA_965243095.1 of Candidatus Azotimanducaceae bacterium. GTDB lineage: Bacteria > Pseudomonadota > Gammaproteobacteria > Pseudomonadales > Azotimanducaceae > VXYL01. Next base: position 3,985,032 of record OZ251530.1, on the reverse strand, counting down.
GCGTACGGCGACCGGCAGGCCGGCGTCCAGATCGGCGATGGCGGTTTCCTCGCGCTCGGTCGGCACCGTGTCCAAATCCAAGCGGCGCGGCGGTGGATTCATGCGGGGCGGGGCGTAGTTCGACGCCAGTTCCACGAGGTCGGCGCGGGCGAAGCACACCAACGCGCCGTCGGTGCGCATGCGCACGTCTTCGCGCGAGGGGCGGCGGCCGAGCGCGGATTCCTCGCCGAAGAAGTCGCCCGGCCGGTACTGCTGGCCGGCCGCCTCGGCGAGCCCGCGAGCAACGACGAAAACGCAAGCCGCAACCTCGCCTTTGGCCAACAGCCGCTCGTCCCGCTTCGTCTCGCGCAGGCGGCCGGCGCGCAACACCCTCGCCCACGCGCCGGGGGAGAACCAGCGCATCACCGGGCCGTGCAGCAGCATGTGCATCCAGTTGTCCACGCCGGCGACTTCCGGGTGCGGCGCGGCACCGTTGCCGGAGGCCGCGTCGGCGAGCAAGCGGCGGAGCGGTTCCAGTTCCACGGACAGCAACTCCACGTCCGTGAGCGTCGAGATGTCGCTGGCGCCGGCGGCCCAGCCGTTCAGCGATTCGCCATCGAGCGTTGCCGCGTCGCGCTGCTCGACAGCGCCGTCCCGCCGCGCCGCCACCGTGCCGCGCAACAGGAACATCTCGCGGCTCAAACGCCCGCCGCCGCGCAACAGCCAGCGCTGCGCGGGCAGGCGCAAGCTGCGGGCGTGACGCTCGACGACGGCCAACGCCGCGTCGTCCAGAGTGCGGAAGGGTGCGAGTTGTTTCAATGCCTCGCGCATGGGGCTTCTCCTTAAGGTGGTGAACGCCGGATGACTCCGGCGTGGAAGCCCTATGTTGCCTGTTCGCGAGGCGGGCGGATGTCAGTTTTTTGCTCGATTTTGCGTGCGAAATCCGATATCCCTGCGGTAGTAGGCATCCGGCCAGCGGATGCGCTCGGCGCGCTCGTAGGCGCGGCGGGCGGCGGCGGCGTGGTCGTCGCCCATGCCCACCACGCACAGCACGCGGCCGCCGGCGGTCACCACTTGGCCATCCCGCTCGGCGGTGCCGGCGTGGAAGACCTTGGTGTGCGGCAGCTCGTCCGCCAAACCGGCGATGGCGTGGCCGCTCGCGTATTCGCCCGGGTAACCGCCGGACGCGAGCACGACGCCCAGCGCCGGGCGCGGATCCCAATCGAGGGTGAGGTTCGCCAAGCCGCCGCGCAATGCCTGCCGGCAAACGTCCGCCAAATCGGAACGCAACCGCGAGAGCACTGGCTGCGCCTCGGGGTCGCCGAAGCGGCAGTTGAACTCCACCACATGCACGGCGCCGTCGGGCGCCACCATCAAACCGGCGTACAGGAAGCCTTGATAAGGCATGCCCTCGGCGGCCATGCCGGCCAAAGTTGGCCGCACCACTTCCGCCATGATGCGCTCGCGCACTTGGGGGGAAACCACCGGCGCCGGGGAATACGCGCCCATGCCGCCGGTGTTGGGGCCGCGGTCGCCCTCGTCGCGGGGCTTGTGGTCCTGCGAGGTGGCCAGCGGCAGGGCATGGGTTCCGTCGCAAACGCAGATGAAGCTGGCCTCTTCGCCTTCGAGGAACTCCTCCACCACCACCGTTCGGCCGGCGTCGCCGAATCGCTCGCCGGAGAGCATGGCCTGGGCGGCCCCCACGGCTTCCTCGGCATCGTCGCGGGCGACTACCACGCCTTTGCCCGCGGCCAATCCATCGGCCTTCACCACGATGGGGGCACCTTGGGCGCGGATGTGGCGGGCAGCGGCGTCGGCCTCCGAGAACGTCCAGCTCTTCGCCGTGGGGATGGCGTGCCGGCGCATGAACGCCTTGGCGAACGCCTTGGACGCCTCCAACCGTGCGGCGGCTTGCGACGGGCCGAAGCAAGGCAGGCCGCGTTCGTCGAAATAGTCGCGCGCGCCGGCCACCAACGGGGCTTCCGGGCCGATTACGGTGAGCGCGATGGCCTCGCGTTCGGCGAAACGCGCCAGCGCCGGGATGTCGTCCGCGGCGATGGCCTCGTTGCGGATTTTCCGTCCCGGGCCTGCCGCCGCATTCGCCTCGAGGGCCGTGCCGGCGTTGCCGGGCGCCACATGTACGCGCTCCACCTGCGGCGAGTGGGCGAACGTCCAGGCCAAGGCGTGCTCGCGCCCGCCGCCGCCGACCACCATCACCTTCATGCGGCTCCCCTTCGTTCTGCCGTTTCGCCGAGGTAGCGGGCGATGGCGTCGTCGTAGGCGGCAGTGTGGGCGAACGCTTTGACGGCCATGCGCAGGCGGTAGTCGAAGCCCGTGCCGCCGCTCGCCAACCGTTCCGTCACCGGCGCGTAGTCCGCGGGATCGACCACCACCAACACCTCGCGGTGGTTCTTGGCCGCCGAGCGGAGCATGGCCGGGCCGCCGATGTCGATGTTCTCCACCGCCTGCTCCAGTGTGCAATCCGGGCGCGCCACCGTGGCCGCGAACGGGTACAGATTGACCACCACCAAGTCGATGCGCCGGATGCCGTGTTCGCGCAGGGCCGCGGCGTCGGCGCTGCGGCGCGCGAGGATGCCGCCGTGGATGCGTGGATGCAGGCTCTTCACGCGCCCGTCCATGATTTCGGGAAAGCCGGTCTCGGCGGCCACTTCCGTGGCGGCGACGCCGGCTTCCGCCAACGCAGCGCGCGTGCCGCCAGTGGAGAGGATCTCCACTTCGTAGCGGACGAGCGCCTGCGCGAACGCGACGATGCCGGTCTTGTCGGCAACGCTTACTAAGGCCCGCGAGACTTGGCGGCTGCCGTTCACAACAGCGAAACTTGGTAGCGGCTCGCGTCGGCGCCCGGATCCGGCAAGCGGATTTGCAGAGATTTCGGCTTGCCCGGCGTCATCCGCTGCCCGGGCCGGTCGGCGTAGTCGCGCGGGGTCAGGCGCTCTTCCGCGATCAGTTCGCCGGCGTCGTTGGTGAAGCGCACCGCCACGGTGGGCAAGGGCTGTCGGTATGGAGCGTTGTTGGTCAATTCCACATCCAAGGTCAGCGGCTCGGGCGCGCCCGGGCGGGCGATGGCCTTGGCGTGGAAGCCCCAAGCCGCCGGCATGTTGGGCGAGGGCAAGCTGCATCCGATCACGTCGCAAGCCATTTCGTAGGCGGCGCGCGTCTGCGGCAGCAACGACCAAGCGTCCAAACGCAAACCGAAAACACAGAAGGCGAGCACCGCCATCAGACCCAAGACGGACAAAAAGAGCAGTGGTGTTGCCCGCTTCGGCTGGCCGCCCTCGGTGCTTGCCGCCGATGCGGCGGCCGCGGAGAAGCCAGCGCGTGCTGACGGTGCCGGCGGCACAAGCGCCCGCACCGGGCCGCTTGGCGGCACCGGCTGCGTTTGCTTCGGCAGCGCACTCGACGCCAGCGCGGCGCGTGCGCCCATTCGCGCTTGCGGCGAGGCCGGGGGTTTCGGCACTTCCGTTTGCCGGGCGGCTTGCCCGGCTAGGCCCCGATCCTGCTCCAATGGGGCGGCAACCGCGCGTTGGGCGGTGATTGGTGGTGGCGGCCTGCCCGGCGGGGGCGCGCCCTGCGGAGGCGTGCCCGGCGGGGCGCGTTCGGGTTCGCTGCGCAAACTCGCGGCGGGCGGGGGCATTGGAGGTTGATTGAGAATTTCCGGTGGCGGCGCAACCCGTGGCGCGCTTGGCGGGGGCATTGGCGGCGTTGCCGGCGCTTCCGGTGCCGCGACGGGCGCGATAGCGCTTTCGGCCGCGTTCGGGTCGGTGGCGGGCGCCACGCGGCCGTCGAAGACGGTTAGGCAGGCACCGCAACGGACTTGGCCATCGGCGACTTCCAAGAGCTCCGGCGCAACGCGAAACCGAGTGCCGCACTTTGGGCAGGCGCGGATCAGCGGGGCGGGGGCATCCATTGGTTTGGGGATTCGCGGCCGCGCTCAGGCAATGCGGAACAGCGGTGTGCCGGTCTCTATCGCCCGGCCGTTTTCGACGAGCACCTCGGCGACCTTGCCGGCGCGGTCGCTCTCCACCTTGTTCATCATCTTCATGCTTTCGATGATGCACAGCGTGTCCCCCACCGACACGTCCTGACCGACCTCGACGAACGGCGCCTCGCCGGGCGCCGGCGAGCGGTAGAAGGTGCCGGAAAGCGGCGCCGCAAACACCTGCCCGGGCTTCGCGGCCGCCGGTTTCGCCGCGGCCGAAGGCGTCGCCGCCGCGGGGGCGACCGGTGCCATCGGCGAAACGCGCACGATGCGTATGCGCTTCTGGCCGGTGCCGTGGCCTTCGGCGATCTCCAGCTCGGCGAGGCCGGCTTCCTCGGCGAGGGCGATCAGCTTCTTGATCTCGCGCACGTCCATGGTCACGCCTGCTCAGCGGCGGTATGCGGCTCGGCGGCCGCTTCCACGCGCCGCATCGCCTCGGCCAGCGCGTACTCGTAGCCGCGGGCGCCGAGACCGCTGATCACGCCTTCGGCCACGTCCGAGAAGAAGGAGCGGTGGCGGAACGGCTCGCGCGCATGCACGTTGGAGAGATGCACTTCGATGAACGGCAGGCCAGTGCCCAGCAAGGCGTCGCGCAGCGCCACGCTGGTGTGCGTGAACGCCGCCGGGTTGATGATGAGGAACGCGACGCCGTCGCGTCCGGCTTGCTGGACGGCTTCCACCAGCTCGTGCTCGGCGTTGCTTTGGCGCACGGCGAGATCGTGCCCGGCGCGTTGCGCCTCGGCGCGCAGGCGGGCGTTGATGGCGGCCAAGGTCTCCGCGCCGTAGTGTTCCGGCTCGCGCTCGCCGAGCAGGTTCAGATTCGGGCCGTGCAGCAGCAGCAGTTTGGCCAACGCGCTAGCCCTCGGCCGCGGCAACCGCGGCTGGCTCTTCGGCCGGCGGCGCGGGGATGGGTTCCGCCAGCTTACTTGCCTGTGTACGCTTGCTAGAGATCGAACTCTCCGGCGCTTCGTGCGCGACCGTGCGCTCCTGCGGCGGATAGCAAAAGCCGGTGTCCACGCAGCCTTGGTACGTTATCCGCGCTGTGACGACGGCCGGGCGTTGCAAAACCGGAACCGTGATTTCCACGCTGCCGTAGTGGACTTCGGATTCCCCGAAGTACGCATCCACCTTCCGCTTGCCACGCGGGATGGCGGGCTTGCCCAAGGCGATCCCTTCGCCGGCCTGTACTTCGAGACGATGCCGATACAGGTAGTAGCCCTTAGGCATGTCCCAATGCGCCACCAAACGATCGCCTTGCAACCACGACGTGAACACGAACGCCTCATCCACCGGCAGCGGTTCGGCCGAGTCGCGGAAGGGATCCGCCGCCGCTGCCACGCCAACGCATCCCGCGCCAACCACCGCGGGCACCAAGGCGAAACGCGCCACAGTGTTCAACATGCCCATGCCCGCAACCTACCGCCTTGGTGCCATCGGCGCAAGAGAAGCGCGGCTGCTGCACATCCCCAGCTACACGTCACTACGCCAATCCTCGATTACCTCGCCGTCAACCACGCACAACAGGGGCGCGGCGTTCTCCCGCACCCAGCGAGCGCTGACGCTCTTGCGAAAGCGCTGCTGTTGGATATCGGCGTATGGTTTCTCCGCCTTCCACTCGTCGAGCAGCCTCTGCAAATCCGAACCTTCGGAGAACCAAACCTCCACATGGGAGAGCTCGTCTTTGTGCCAGATGAAGACGTGACCGGCGCGGCCATCCGCCTCCAATTTCGCCTCCCAAGAGTTGCGGTGGTATTGGTACTCGAAGGCGTTGCCGTAAACTGCGGACTTGACCTCGAAGTCGCCCAAGTCCGGCCCGGACCGGCTCGCCGATCCCGCCGATCTCAGCAGTATCGACGAAAAGACCTCCCAATCCTCTGACATCACCATGCGCGGATCCAAGTTGCGTTGCCGAAACAGACGCGCTCGTCCCCGGTAGGGGCCGTACATGTAGGCATGGAAATAGATGAGCGCACCTTGAACATCAAGATCGTTCAGCGACGGCATGTCGACCACCTCATGCTACGCCAAGACAGGCTGCGCGTCCGCCAGCGACAACTGGTCGCGGCGGGGCTTCTCTGGGAGGATGTGTCCGAAAGCATGTCGCACCAACCAGCGCACCGCAGGTACGCAGACCGCATCGCCGAAACCCATCCGCGCCTGCCGGTCGCCAACGCGAATGGGGAATCTTTTGGCTCCTTGCAGGCTGGCATATTCTCTTCCCGTCAACGGTCTGATGCGCGGGGCACCGGAGCGGCAGTCGACGAGGAATTGTACGCTGCTGCCACCTTGCGGCGTGCGCAGGCAACCGGCGATGCAATCGCCGCGCACTTCGCCCACAGTGCGGCCGTTGCGCCGGCGCCGATACATGGTCGCCACGCCGTCGCGCTCGCCGGCCAGCAGTTCGTCCACTCGCTGGCGATGAAGGGGGGCCATGTGGTGCAGTAACGCCGCTGTCTGGTCTGCGGGCCACCACCGCTCGTCGCCGGACAGCAAATCCTCCAATACGGACGACAGCGTAGCCGACGCGCGCAATGGCGGTTCCGGCAACGGCATGTCCACGAACGGGATGTCGGCGTGAGCGGCTTGGAAGCGCCGAACGGCCGGTGGACGCATGCGCGACGCAACGTCCGATGCCCGGTCAAGCGACGGCCAGGATTCCTTCGGATCGGTTGCGGCCGCCAAGACGAACAGGCGCGGCCGACTTTGCGCCGTGAACCAACGGGCATCCACCACCGCCAAATCGATGGCGTAGCCCATTGCGCTCAAGGATCGGCAGACCGCCGCCAAGTCCCGACCGTCGTGCGACGAGAGGAACCCTGTCACGTTCTCCAAGAGCACCGCTGTCGGACGCAGTCCGAGACGGCTTCGCGCGGCCAGCAGCTCGAGCAGGCACCAAATCGTCCCCGAGTGCTGGCCGGCCAACCCGGCCCGGTTGCCTGCCAGGGAGAGATCGATGCATGGGAAGGAGGCGCTCACGAGATCGACTTCGGCGGGAAGGTCGTGCGCCGCCACGTGGCGAATGTCGTCGATAACGAAATCGCGCAAGCCAAAGCGCTCGCCGTACATCTCGGCTTTGGTCAAGGCGATGTCGTTGGCGAACACGCATCGCCAACCAAGCGGCTCGATGGCCTCCCGAACCAAGCCGATTCCCGCGAAGAACTCCGCAAATGTCGCCATGATCGTCGTTCCTAGCGGCGCCAATCCGCCACGTTCCAGAGCTCCGAATCCCAAGCGTTGATGCGCACGCCTTGCAGAGACGTCGCCTTGGCCGAGAGGCGCGCGCGCCACACCAGCGGAATCATGTATTGGCGCTGCACCAGAATGTCGTTCAGGCGCTTGGCGATGTCGGCGCGGCGTTCCAGCTCGGCCGTGCCGGCGAGTTCAGTCACCAGCGCGTCGTATTCGGGGAAGCAGGCGCGGGGCACGTTGCTGCCCAGCCACTGGTTGTGCGGGCCGGGCGCCTCGCCGCAGATCCAGCCGGCCAAGTATGCTTCCGGGTCCGTGCCGTCGAAGTTGTTGGTGTACATCTGAATGTCCGCGAAGAACTTCTGGAACGTGTCCGGGCTGGCCGGGTCGCCGCCGAAGAACACGCCGCCGTCGATGTTGCGCAGCTCCGTCTCCACGCCGATTTCGCCCCACATCTGCTTGATGAGCGCCTGCGTGCCCTGGCGCACGGAGTTGGTGGACGTTTGGAAGAGGATGGAAAGGCGCACACCGTCTTTGGCGCGCACGCTGTCTTCGCCCGGCAGCCAGCCGGCGTCGTCCAACAGCCGTCGCGCCTCGTCCACATCGCGCGCGAGGCACTCGTCGTTGGCGGTGGAGGCGTACAACGGCGGCGCCGGCACGACGTTGCAGGTGGGTTGGCCGCCGGGCCCGTAGCCGGCGTCCACGAGCACTTGGCGGTCTATGGCGAGGGAAAGCGCCTGCCGCACCGCCGGGTCGCTCAGGAACGGGTGCGGATTTTCGCCGTCCAGGTACAGGGAACGGCGTTCCTGCCCCAGCGCCGGGTCCTCGTTGGTGTGATTCACCATCAGGCGCTCGACCATCGTGCCGTAGGCGGCCAGCACTTCGCCCTTGCCGGCGGCGCCCATGCTGGCCAGCACTTCCGGCTCCACCTGCAGGTTCCAAGCGTAGTCGAACTCGCCGGTCTCCAGCACGGCGCGGGCGGCCGAGGCGGCATCGCCGCCGCCCTTGAAGGTGGCGGTGCGGAACCACGGTTTGCCCGGTTCGCGGTAGCGCTCGTTGGCGGAATAGGCGATCACGTCGTTGGCGCGGAACTCGTCCACGCGGAACGGGCCGGTGCCGATGGGGCCGAAATTCTGCTGCGTACATTCCTGCGCTTTCGCCCCCAAGCAGTTCTCGAACTGCGCCTTCTGGATGATGGGCGTGGTGGAACCAACGAACGGGCCGTAGGGGAAGGGCTTGGGCACGTCGAAGGTGATGCGCACGGTGTGGTCGTCCACGGCTTCGATGCGCTGCACGTCCGCGAACCGGCTCAAGGCGTTGCAGCCGGCCGCCTCGTCGCGGCAGTAGGCGCCGGAGAACTCGACGTCGTGGGCGGTGAGCGGCGTGCCGTCGGCCCAAACGATGTCGTCGCGCAAGGTCCAGGTGACGCTGCGCAGATCCGCGGCCACGCCGCCGTTCTCCACGGTGGGGATTTCGGTCACCAGCACCGGCACCATGTTGCCGTTCTCGTCGTAGTGGACCAGCGGCTCCAACACCAGCGACGCGGCTTCGATGTCCTTGGTGCCGCCGGAGAGGTACGGGTTCAACGTGGATGCGGCTTGCCAATAGAGGATGTTGAGGTGCCGGTTCGCCGGTTCGGCCGGCGGGGCGTCGCCGAGCGGCGGCGCGCCATTCTCCGGCGAGCAAGCCGCCACCGCACACAACGCCAACGCGCCGAGCGCGCCGGTGGTTTGGCGCGCGGGGTTGGCGCGGGTTTCTTGTTCCGCCATTGGCAGGCTCCTTGCATCCGTGCTGCCGCCAAGCGGCGGGCGGCGTTGAGAAAACGGAAGTGTATTACAGACCGCCGCGCTGCCGGCGGCATGGCGCGGAAGCCTCGGCGGCTCGTGTAATAATGTGCGTGGATGTCTTCCGGCGTTGGCGGTGGACGTTCCCGCACCACGCAACAAGGACGACCTCCGGTGGCAGAGCCCGTTTCAACGCCCGCACGCGCATGAGCCAGGCGGACTCGACAACCTCCTCGGCGCTGTCGCCGGAAATGCTGCCGGACGCCACCGTGAGCGCCCGCGAACAGTTCGGCTTGGAGCAGGATCTGCAAGTGCCGGCGTTCCGCCTGCGCACGGATCACGTGCCGGACATCGACGACGACTACCGCTTCGACCCGGACACCACCCTGGCCATCCTCGCTGGCTTCGCCCACAACCGCCGGGTGATGATTCAGGGCTACCACGGCACCGGCAAGTCCACGCACATCGAGCAGGTGGCGGCGCGCCTCAACTGGCCGTGCGTGCGCGTCAATCTGGACAGCCACATCAGCCGCATCGATCTCATCGGCAAGGACGCCATCGTCATCGAGGACGGCAAGCAGATCACCGCCTTCAAGGAAGGCATCCTGCCGTGGGCGCTGCAACACCCCACCGCGCTGGTGTTCGACGAGTACGACGCCGGCCGCCCGGACGTGATGTTCGTCATCCAGCGCGTGTTGGAAGTGGAAGGCAAGCTGACGCTGCTCGATCAAAACCGCATCGTGCGCCCGCACGCGGCGTTTCGCTTGTTTTCCACCACCAACACCGTGGGCCTCGGCGACACCACCGGCCTCTACCACGGCACCCAGCAGATCAACCAAGGGCAGATGGATCGCTGGAACATCGTCACCACCCTCAACTACCTGCCGCACGACATGGAAGTGGACATCGTGTTCGGCAAAGCCAAGGCGTGGCAGGACGTGGAAGACGGCCGGCGCATGATCTCGAACATGGTGGCGGTGGCGGATCTCACCCGCAAAGGCTTCGTCAACGGCGACATTTCGGTGTTGATGTCGCCGCGCACGGTGCTCACCTGGGCGGAGAACGCGGACATCTTCCGCGACGTGGGCTTCGGCTTCCGCGTCTCGTTCCTGAACAAGTGCGACGAGCTCGAACGTCCCATCGTGGCCGAGTACTACCAGCGCTGCATCGGCGAGGACTTGGGCGACGCCAGCCGCGGCGTCACCTTGAAGGCGTGACCGTCGCGCGCTAGCAACAAATGCCCGACCCTAGCGAAGCGCTGGAAACCTACAAGCGCGCCACCGCCGCCACGCTGCGCGCCATCGCCGAGAACGACGAACTGGATGTCACCTTCGGCAAAGGCGCGGCCGGCCTGCGCGGGCAGAACATCCATGTGCCCTTGCCGAACGTCGGTTGCGACGCTCAGGAGCTGAACGCCCTGCGCGGCGTCGGCGACGAATTCGCGCTGAAGATGCGCTACCACGACGACGGCGTTCACGCCCGCAACGCGCCCCGCGCCGGCCCGGCGCAGGAGATGTTCGAGTGGGTGGAGGACGCCCGCGTGGCCTCCATCGGCTCGCTGCGCATGGAGGGCGTGGCGCGCAATTTGGAAGCGGCGTTGGAGGCCGTGTGCAAACAGGCGGCTTTCGACACCGTAACCGCGGAAACCGAAGCGCCGCTCAGCGTCGCGGTGGGCCTGATCGTGCGGCAACGCCTCACCGGCCGGCCGCTGCCGCCCTCCGCGGAAAACGTCGTGCGCTTTTGGCGCGACTTCGTGGAGGAGCGCGCCGGCGCCCACATCGATTCCCTCGCCGAGTGCGTCTACGACCAAGGCGAGTTCGCCGGCCGCTGCCGTTCCCTGCTCGCGGATCTGGGCTTCGCCGCCGAACTCGAAGACCTGCCGGAGATGCAGGAAAACGACAACGAAGCGGAAACCGTGGAGGACGGCGCCGAGCCGGACGCCGAGTTCGCCCCGGAGGACGTGACGCTGGACGAAGATTCCCTCGGCGACGAGGAAGGCGACGGGGAATCCACCGCGGTGGAGATGGACGCCGATTTCGACCAAGAGGAGCTCGGCGCGGACAGCGAACCCGACGAAGCCCCCAACCACCTGCCGGACGACGCCGGCCGCATCCGCGTCGACCACAACTACCAAGCCTTCGCGGAACGGTTCGACGAAGTGGTGCGCGCCGAAGACCTGTGCGAGCCGGACGAGCTCCTGCGCCTGCGGCAACTGCTCGATCAGCAAATGCTGGCCTTGCAGCACGCCACCTCGAAGCTCGCCAACCGGCTGCAGCGGCGGCTGCTCGCCAAGCAGAACCGCTCGTGGGAGTTCGACTTGGACGAGGGCATCCTCGACACCTCGCGCCTGCCGCAAGTGGTGGTGGACCCCATGAATCCGCTCGCCTTCAAGCAGGAGAAGCAAACCCAGTTCCGCGACACCGTTGTTACGCTGCTCATCGACAGCTCCGGCTCCATGCGCGGCCGCTCCATCACCATCGCCGCGGTGTGCGGCGACATCCTCGGCCGCACTCTCGAACGCTGCTCGGTGCGCGTGGAAATCCTCGGCTTCACCACCCGCGCTTGGCGCGGCGGCCAATCCCGCGACGAGTGGATCCGCGCCGGCAAACCGCCGAACCCCGGCCGCTTGAACGACTTGCGCCATATCATCTACAAAGCCGCCGACGACCCGTGGCGCCACGCCCGCCGCAACCTCGGCCTGATGATGCGCGAGGAGCTGCTCAAGGAGAACATCGACGGCGAAGCGTTGATCTGGGCGCACAACCGCCTGGTGGTTCGCCACGAGCAGCGCAAGGTGCTGATGGTGATCTCCGACGGCCTGCCGGTGGACAACTCGACCCTGCTGGTGAACCCGAGCAGCTACTTGGAACAACACCTGAAATACGCCATCGAGACCATCGAGAACCACTCGCCGGTGGAACTCATCGCCATCGGCATCGGCCACGACGTGACCCACCACTACAAACGCGCCGTCACCATCACCGACGCCGAGCAACTCGGCGGCGCCATCACGGATCAGCTAGCGGCGCTGTTCGAGGTGGAGCAGTAGGACGGTCGGCACAGCCGCTCCAGATTCCGATGGGCGACGGCCGGTGCTGCCGGTGGTTCTGCACATCGGCGAGCCGCCTTGGCACATGCCCCGTCGCGTAGTTGGTCCAGGGTCGAACAGGCGACCAGCGTTGCGGAACGGACCCGCTTGGCCGGACTGCCGCTGACGTGGGCGAAAAAAAATGTAAAAAAACCCTTGACAAGGCTGTGGGCCGCTGCCACGCTACGGGTATGGAGGCCATTACCCCCCCCCCCCCCCCCCCCCCGCATGCCCGGAGTCCGTTTCCGATGTCGGGGCACAGGCGCACGCTAGGGACGCCTTTCCCTGCACACGCTGCGGCGCATGCTGCCGCAACCTAGCCAAGTCCGCCCTCTACGCCCAACTTGACCGTGGCGATGGCGTTTGCCGCCATCTCGACTTGAACACCAATCTTTGCCGCATCTACGAGACGCGGCCGACGATCTGTCGCGTCTCCGACATGTTCAGCGCGTTTAGCAACCACCTGTCCTGGCCGGAGTATGTGGCCTTGAACCTACAGGCCTGCGACGAGCTGCGCGCGTGACGCGCTTTCCACCTGCAAGAAACTCCAAGGAGATCGACATTGTTCGTGCAATACCTGAATGAGCGGCAGCAGGGTGCCTTGCTGCACTACGCCTACGAGATGATGCGAGCCGACGGTTCGATCGCCAGCGAGGAGTTGGTCCGTTTGGATGTGCTGCGCGACCAAGCGCTGCCCGGCGTCGAAGCCGAAGACGTGCCGATCGACCAACTCTCCGCCCTTTTCGACGACCGCCTGAGCCGGGTGGTGTTCTTGCTCGAGATCGTGGGGATCGGCTACGCGAACGACGATTTCGACCCGGCGGAATCCCAATTGGCGCAAGATCTGGCCAACGCGCTTGCGCCAAGGGAGGACAACATGCTGTTGGCTGTCCAGTCTTGGGTGAAGCGCCAGCTTCTCTTGATGAGAGAAGCACGCGAGTTGATGGAAGGCTGAACCGCGCTCCAACGAGCGACCAAACGCTTGTTTGAGCGGAGCACACCATTTGGAGGATTGAACGCATGCCACTACCACTGATACTGATCGGCGCCGCAGTCGCGGCTGGGGCTGTCGGCATTGGTGCCGGCATATCCGCAAAAAGCGACTTCGACGAAGCGAAGGGCAAGAACAAAAAGGCCAAGCGGATCGTCGGGGATGGAAGGAAAGCGTTGAACCGGGAGCGCAAGCGCACCAAAGATGCCATGACCAATCTCGGCCGGCAAAAAATCCAACTGCACGAAAGCGGGTTGAAGCCGTTCGTGGACACCTTCAAGAAGATGAAGAACGTCGACTACGCAGGCCTGAGCGCCCAAGACGATGCCATTGACCTTGAGGTCGAGTTCACCCGCATAGAGCAAACCGTGGTCACGATGGAGGAGATGGTTTCTCGGAGCGCCGAGGCGCTGGGGTTCGGTGCGCTGGCCGGGTTGGCAACCTACGGCACGGTTGGCTTCCTCGGAACGGCCTCAACAGGTACGGCAATCGCCGGGCTCTCCGGCGCTGCCGCCAAAAGCGCCACGTTGGCATGGCTCGGTGGCGGCTCGCTGGCGGCGGGCGGCTTTGGCGTTGCTGGTGGAACAGCCGTGTTGGGCGGCATAGTGGCGGCACCCGTGCTGCTGGTCGGCGGTTTGTGGGCGGCGAGCAAGGCGGACGATGCACTGGAGGAAGCCAAATCGAACCTCGCGAAAGCGAAGGCCGCCGAGGAAGCCATGAAGACCGCTATGGTTGCCACCAAGTCCATAACCGGCATGGCCGAGGAAACTCAGCATGTGCTGCAGGGGCTACAGACCTACTTGGAGGGCGCACTAATCCTGCTGGTTCCGCTCGTTGCGGCCAACGACGACTACTCCACTTACGATCCGAGGGAAAAACGCATAGTCGCTCGCGCCGTGACCTTGGCGAAGACGGCTCATACGGTGTCCGAGGCGCCGCTGTTGGACGACGATGGCGTGGTGACGAAGGAAATTCGCAAGGCGATAGGAGACGCCAATGCGTACATAGAGACGATCAACCTCATGTGATTGTCGCATGAGTGGCGGCCCAAGAGGATTTTAGTGAGCAAGAAAACTCGAGAGCGGAAAGGCGACGGCAGCCCCAAGGAGGTCAAAGTCAGCGCTCCGCCGATTGACGCGGCCGCTTTGGAGCGAACGCAGATCGCGAAGTACCACACGAAGGGCGGCCACGGCTTCGCCGCGGAGGACGCGAACACGATCGCCGACCGGTTGAGCGGCAAAGATGCCAAGGTGATCGGCAAGTCTAATGAACTTCGCGGACCAGACCGGGTGGTCGATGGCATCTTGGTACAGTCGAAGTACTACAAAGATGCCTCATCCACGATCAACGCCGCCTTCGACCCGAACGGTGGCGGCTACCGCTACCCGGGACAAGCGCTGGAAGTGCCCAAAGAACAGTACCCTCAGTGTGTGGAACTGATGCGCGAACGCATCAGCGAGGGACGAGTGCCCGGCCACAAGAACCCAGCCGATGCCGAGAAGATCATCAAGAGAGGACGGTTGACCTACCGACAAGCGCGAGACGTCGCCCGACCCGGCAACACAGAATCGTTGAAGTTGGATCTCAAGACTGGCGCTTCGTACGCGAGCGGCATGTTTGGGGCGTCCTTCGCTTGCAACTATTGGCGGGAGCGTCGGGATGGGAAAGACGGAACGGACGCCATCAAGGCGGCGTTTCAACCGGCGCTAAGAGACGGATCTGCGGCACTCGTGTCGCATGTGATTAGTTCCCAACTGCTGCGGACAAAAATGGCCGCCAAGGGTACCGTCGCGGCTCGGCAAGTAGTGCGCCCTATTGCCCGTACGCGAATCGGCAAGAGTGTTATTGAAGGCGTTGCCACAGCGTCTCTAGGAAAAAGGGTGTCGGGAGCAGCGGCGGGCAACCATGTGAGCAAGCTCCTGCGCTCCAACGTCATAACAAACAGCGTGACGGCCGCGGTCATGTGCGTGCCCGACTTCTACCGGGCAGCCGTCGACAACTCGATTTCTTGGCAGCAGTTCACCAAGAATGCCGTGGTAAACGTCGCCAACGTCGCTGGCAGTGCAGGCGGTGCCGTTGCTGGTGCCGCCGCCGGTGCCACGCTTGGATCCGCCGTACCGATTGTGGGCACGGTGCTAGGCGGGATGTTGGGTGGGTTGGTTGGCGGGATGGCTGCGGACCTCATGGCTAGGAGCATCATCGGGGAGATCATCCAAGACGCCGATGATTGGCGCCG
Organism: Candidatus Azotimanducaceae bacterium; assembly: GCA_965243095.1. Taxonomy (GTDB): domain Bacteria; phylum Pseudomonadota; class Gammaproteobacteria; order Pseudomonadales; family Azotimanducaceae; genus VXYL01. Next base: position 3,969,768 of record OZ251530.1, on the reverse strand, counting down.
CCATGAAGATATACAACGTCAGTGCAAGGAGGCCATTCGAGAGATATGTGCCAACGCCACTGAGCTTGAACGCATGCTGCGAGAACATGCGGTTGAAAAAGAGCGCTTGTTGCGGTCCGCGTTCGACCAACTCCGAACCAACTATGGAGTCGAAGACGTGGACGGGTTCCTCAACGGCCTGTGCGAAATTGCCGCGGCGTATGGCGGAGACCTGCCCTGGAGCGACTTCGAGACGTTCGACGCGTGGATGGAGGACGACAACACAACCCTCAAGTTGTGACCGGGCACTCGCCTTTGCCAGCGAAAGCCGACTCGGCTGCAACGGCCGCCTTCGACACCGTCACCGCGGAACCGAAGCGCCACTCAGCGTCGCGGTGGGCCTCATCGTGCTGGCAACACCGTGGAGCAGTAGGCCCACGGCGCCCTAGCAGGCGACGCCGGTTTAACGCCTCCCTCAATCCCTAGCGTTGCGGTTGCGCCGCAGATGGTCGCGGAACGCCCGCAGCCTCGGCAGCGACTCGCGGTCCTTTTGCCGGTTCGACGCCACCTTGCTGGCGATGATGTCGTCGAGCGAGCACACCGGGAAGCCATCCACCTCCACGCGCCGCCGATAGGCGTCTTCGAACGTCTCGATGCCGTCCGGAGCGAACACCAAGTCCAGATCGAACGGGCCGTCCTTGAGCTGCACGAAATCCTTGCCCCGCACGATCTCCGCACGCTGTCCCGCGGTGATCGCGAATCCCAAATCCCGCAGCGCGGCCACCAGCGCGCTGCCGTTTTCGGGTTGGCGACGCACAAAGAGGTCGGCGTCTTGGGTGGTGTCGGGATAGCCGTGGAGTATCGCGCCGGACTTGCCGATGAACAGGTATTGCACGCCGTGGCGTTGCAGCGCGTCGCGGATTTCCTCAGCCTGGGGATATGTGAATGCGCCCATAGCCCAGCCACTCCGGCAGATTCTCCTCGCACCAGTTGCGGTATTCCTCCATCGTGTCGAAGGAGCGGTACTTCGCGTCGTCCAACACCGGCTTGTAGGTCTTGATGAACGAGTAACGCCACCGCAGCGCCAGCGGCCGCTTGCGCGCCGCCTCGAAATCGGCGATCCACGCGGGATCGATCGGCGCGGCGTCCTCCGGCGAGGGGGCGGTGGCGTTGCTCGACGAGTTGCGGTTCATGGGCTTGGTGCGGCGCGCAAGTTCCCGATCATGCCACAGGCCCTAGGAGCGCGGGCGTCTCGCCCGCACTAGGTGAACATCCTCGAACCAGAATGCGGGCGAGACGCCCGCGCTCCCAGGACGTGCCGAGCAGATGCCACCAAATGTCGCACACCCACGCGCGGCACCGCGCTAGTCCTTTGCCGCGGCGCGGTTTACAATCCGCCGCACGTCCTTGGGCACCTTAAGGAGACGCCAATGAGCGACAACCCCACCTTCACGCCAATCGACGCAACCCTCGGCGCGGTGGTAACCGACGTGGACTTGCGCCGCGTGGACGACGCCATCTGGGCCCAGATCCACCCGGCGTTCCTGCGCTACGGCGTGCTGGTGTTTCCGAACCAGCATCTGGACGACGAGGCGCAACGGGCGTTCGCATACCGCTTCGGCGACCGCATGGAAGGCCGGGCGTCCGGGCGCATCTCCAACGAGCGGCGCGACGGCACCATCACCACCGCCAAGGACGAGGCGTTCCGCCTGCAGCGGGGCAACGAAGGCTGGCACATCGACAGCACCTACATGCCGCTCGCCGCCAAAGCCGGCATGTTGGCCGCCTTGAAGGTGCCGCCGGCCGGCGGCGAAACCGAGTTCGCGGACATGCGCGCCGCTTGGGACGCGCTCGACGAAACGCGGCAGCAGGAACTGGCCGGCCTTTCGGCCTACCACTCCCTCTACCGTTCGCAAGCGAAGATCGGCTTTCAGCACAAGACGGACCAGCTCTACGGCTTCCACACCAAAGGCCAGCCGTTGCGCCCGATGGTGAAACGCCACCCGGAGACGGGCCGCGACGCCATCTACGCCGGCCGCCACGCCTACTCCGTGCGCGGCATGGACGAGGACCAGTCCGAGAGTTTCGTGGCGGAACTCATGGCGTGGGCCTGCCAACCGCCGCGCATCTACACCCACGCTTGGCAAGTGGGCGATTTGGTGGTGTGGGACAACCGCTGCGTCATGCACCGAGCCGCCCCCTACGACACCAGCTTCCCCCGCGTCTTGCGCAGTTGCCGCGTCTCCGGCGACCCGGCCACGGAAATGGCGCCGACGTTCGCGGATCCGCTGGCCGAGGGCTTCGAGCCGGAAGCGGCGGCGGCACTCGCCGAGTGATCGAGTCGGCCTAGAACCAACACAAGGTGGCGGACGTCTACCGCCTGCTGCGTCCCTTCCTGTTCGCTTTGCCGCCGGAGACCGCGCACGCCTTGGCGTTGGCGGTGCTGCGGCGGCCGGTGCTGATTCCCCGCGCAACGCGCAGCTCCTCGCCGGCGCTGCTCGGCGGCGTGAGGTTTCCAAACCGGCTGGGCGTCGCCGCGGGTTTGGACAAGGACGCCGTGGCCGTCGCAGGGTTGGCGAAACTCGGCTTCGGTTTCGTGGAGGTGGGCACGGTTACGCCGCGCCCGCAACCCGGCAACGAGAAGCCACGCCTGTACCGCCTCGCCGCCGACGAGGCGTTGATCAACCGCATGGGCTTCAACAGCGCCGGAGCGAGCGCGGTGGCGGCGCGATTGCGGCGCTACCGGGCCGAACCAGCCGACAGGCATGTGCCGGTGGGCGTGAACATCGGCAAGAATCGTGCCACGCCGCTAGCCGAGGCGGAAGACGACTATCTGGCCTGTTTCGAGGCGCTCTACGGCTTGGCGGACTTCGTGACGATGAATGTCTCCTCGCCCAACACGCCCGGGCTCGCGAATCTGCAAACGCACGCCGCGGCGCGGGCCTTGACGGCAGCTCTGGCTGCGGCGCGTAAACGCTTGACGCCTGCCGGCGGCCAATCCAAACCGCTGCTGGTGAAGGTCTCGCCGGATTTGCCGGGCGAAGATCTGGAGGCCGCCGCCACCGCGGCGCTGGAAGGCGGCGCCGATGGCTTGGTGGCCGTGAACACCACACTAGCGCGGCCGTCCACGTTGCGCGGCAAACACGCGGCGCAAGCCGGCGGCCTCTCCGGGGCGCCGCTGCGGGCGCTCGCGCTGGACGCCGTGCGGCGCTTGCGGCGCTGCGTCGGCGACGGCCCCATCCTGATCGGCGTTGGCGGCGTGGCCAGCGCCGCCGACATGCGCGCCATGCGCGACGCCGGCGCGGATTTGGTGCAGGTGTACACGAGTTTGGTCTATCGCGGCTTCGGCCTGCCGCGGCGGTTGCTTGGCGACTAAGGCGCCAAGCGCTTCAACGCCCGCGCATACGCGGATCCAGCGCGAAGGTGAGTCAGGGGTCGTCGGGAGAGGACTTGGGCGACGACCATCCGAGCAGCCAACCCCACCGGTCGGGGTCTTTCCACGCCAAGCAGCCCACGGGCGAAGCCGCCGCGCACACCGCGAGCACCAAGTGCCAGCCGACAAGCGACGCGGCAATCGACAGCAGCCACAGCGCCAGCACGAAAACCAACGACTTGAGGAGCATGACGCCACCATGCCAGACGTGACGGCGACGGTCAAGTTCAATCAACGCCCGCGCATGCGCGGATCCAGCGCGTCGCGCAGGCCGTCGCCGATGTAGTTCACGCTCAGCACGGTGAGCGAGATCGCCAGCCCCGGCCACACCACCCGCGCCGGCGTGATCTCGATGAAGTTGGCGCCGTCGAACAACAAGCGCCCCCAAGTGGGGAAGTCCGGCGGGAAGCCGAGGCCGAGGAAGGAAAGCGCGGACTCGGTGATGATGGCGTTGGCGATGCCCAAGGTGGCCGACACCATGATCGGGCTCAGCACGTTGGGCAGCACGTGGCGGCTGATCACGCGCCGCTCGCGCACCCCGACGCTGCGGGCGGCGACGACGAACTCGCGTTCGCGGATGGCCAGCACCTCGCCGCGCACGATGCGCGCGGTTTGCATCCAGCTGGTGACGCCGATGACGAACACGATGAGCAGGAAGATGCCGGTTTCCGGGCCGAAGGCGGCGCGCAGGGTGTCGCGGAACAGCATGATGATCACCAGCAAGAGCGGCAGCAGGGGCAGCGCGAGGAACAAGTCGGTCAAGCGCATGAGCGGCCCGTCCAAGCGCTGGAAGTACCCCGCCAGCACACCGACCAGCGTGCCCAGCACCAGCGCCAGCAGCATCGCCGTGAAGCCGACCGCCAACGAGACGCGCCCGCCGGCGAGCATCTGCGCGAACATGTCGCGGCCGAGGTTGTCCGTCCCCATCGGATGCGCCAGCGAGACGCCCTGATTGCGCGCCTCAAGGTTCAGGTACTGCGGATCGACATCGTGCAACCAAGGCCCTAGCAGCACCGCCAGCACCACCAGCGCGAAAACCGACATGCCCACCAGCGCCCCAGTGTGCTTGCGGAACGCGAGCCACACGTCCAGCCACAGCGAGCGGTGTTCGCGCAGCGGCGCGTCGGCCGCGGGCGGCGGCGCGGACATCGAAGCGGAAGGCGCGGACGAAGCGGACACCGGCTACTCGTACCGGATGCGCGGGTCGAGAATGCCGTACAGCACATCCGCGACCAGGTTGAAAAGCACAATCAACACCGCGAACAGGAACGTGAGCGTCTGCACCAGCGGGATGTCCGCGCCTTGGATGGCGACGATCAGCAGCTGCCCCAAGCCGTTCACGCGGAAGATCTGCTCGGTGATGATGGCGCCGCCGAAGATCGTCGGCACGCCGAGGGCGATCATCGTCACCACCGGAATCATGCTGTTGCGCAGCACATGCACCAACAGCACCACGCGCTCGCGCAGGCCCTTGGCGCGGGCGGTGCGCACATAGTCCAAGTTGAGGTTGTCCAGCATGGCCGAGCGCATGAAGCGGCTGAGCTGGGCGGCGTTGTAGAACGCCAGCACCAACACCGGCATCAGCAACTGCTTGATTTGCTTCCAGAAACTGTCCAAGTCCGTCACCTCGTGCGTGGTGTCGTAGATGGAGGGCAGCCAGTTCAAGGTGACGCTGAACAGCAGGATGGCGAGCAGGCCGGTGAAGAACGTCGGCACGGAGAAGCCCACCATCGAGACGAAAGCCCCGATCTGGTCGAACCACGAATACTGCTTGTAAGCCGACACCACGCCGATCGGCAAGGCGATGAGGATGCCCACCACATAGGAGAGCCCCACCACCCACAGCGTCTGCGGCAGCCGCTCGGCGATGAGATCGACCACCGGGCTGCGCGTCGTCCACGAGCGCACCCGCAGGCGCGCGCTGGAGTCGCCGATTTCCACCCCGAACAGCCGTTCCGCGATGTTCAGCGGCTCGTTGACGAAGAACTGCTCCAGCCACTTGAAGTAGCGCACGGCGAAGGGCTCGTCCAAGCCCAGCGAATCGCGTATCTGCGCCCGCACCTCCGGCGGGATGGTGAGCGGCAACTGGCCGGTGGGGTCGCTCGGCGCCAAGTCCAGCAGCGCGAACAGCACGAAGCTGATGGCCAGCAACGTCGGCACCGCGAACAGCAAGCGCCGAACGATGTAGCGGGTCATGCGGCGCCCTCCGCTGCTTGCCGGCCAAGGGGAGGCGGAAGCGCTGACGGCGAATCCGCGGTGAGGATTTTACCCCGCGGGCGGCCAAAGTGCGGCCCAATAGCGCGTGGCATCAACGCTTGAACCCGCCAAAAGGGGCGTTGCATCTGGCAACACGCGCTTCAAGGCCCAACCAGCCCCGACAAGCACACCGTCATCCCAAGGGGGTCCCGGGGGCGAAAGCCCCCGAAGCAGATCGGCAGGCTTTGCCAATCGCCGAAACACGCAATACACTTGTTGCCACTTTCGCGGAACGGGGAGGCCCGCATGGGCACATTGGATGGCAAGGTCGCGCTGGTCACCGGCGCCGGCGGCGGTCTAGGCAGGGCGTACGCGCTCCTGCTCGCGGCCGAGGGCGCGGCGGTGGTGGTGAACGACTTGGGCGGCGCCCGCGACGGCACCGGCGCCGGCACCAACATGGCCGACGGCGTGGTGGAGGAGATACGCGCCGCCGGCGGCCGCGCGGTGGCCGACTACGGCTCGGTGAGCGAGCGAGCGGACGCGCAAGCGATGGTCGATGCCGCCGTGACCCACTTCGGGCGCTTGGACATCTGCATCTGCAACGCCGGCATCCTGCGCGACAAGTCGTTCAAGAACATGACCGACGACCTGTGGCACGTCGTCGGCGACGTCCACCTGCGCGGCACCTACAACACCGCCAAGGCCGCCTACGACCGGATGCTCGAACAGGGCGAAGGCGGGCGCATCATCGTCACCAGCTCCACCTCGGGGCTGCTCGGAAACTTCGGCCAGACCAACTACGGCGCCGCCAAGGCCGGCATCGCCGGCTTCGCCAGATGCCTCTATCTCGAAGGCGCCCGCTACGGCGTCACCGTCAACATCCTCGCTCCCACCGCCCTGTCGCGCCTCACCGACGACATCCTGCCGGCGCAAGCCAAGGATTCCGTGCCGCCGGAGAAGGTGTCCCCCACCGTGGTGTGGCTGTGTTCGGACGACGCCAAGGACGTGACCGGCCGCACTTGGCTGCTCGCCGGCAACCGCGTGTCGCTGCTCTCCTGGCAGGTGACGCCGGTGGTGCGCAAAGACGACGCCGAAGGCCCGTGGGATGTTGAGGAGGTGGGCGCCGCCATCTTGGCGAGCAAGGACGATTGGCCGCCGATCAATCCATTGCGGGGGTTCGCATGAGGAGATGGTTCACATGAGGAGATGGTTCGCATGAGCAAAGAGGGCGAGAACATGGAACAACCTACCCCAAGAAGACGCATCGGCGAGTCGCTCGCCACGGTGTTCGTGATGATGCGCTCGGAGTTCAGCCAAGCAGTGGTGGAACGCGCCTTGCGTTTTCGCGCCAAAGCGTCGGCGCGGGTGCGCAGTTCGTTGGAGAGCACGCTGCGCTCCGGCGTGCAGATTCGCGGCTTCCGCGACGCCAGCAAGGCCAGCCCGCAACAGCTGAGCGGCCCGATTCTCACCGAGATCGACCGCGGCCATGCCCGCCTCGCCGGCGCCGTGCTGCGCGTCTGGGACGAGTCGCAAGCGTCGTTGCACACCTGCGTCGCCGAACATCTGCGCGCCGAGAAGGTAGCCTTGGCGAAACCGGATTACAAGGCCAGCCGTTTCCCCGCCACTTGGCTGGTGGAAGAGTGGGTGCAACACCGCGAGACCTTGGCGGCCAAGCATCAGGAGTTCAACGAAGACGAAGTGGCGTTGATGCTGTGCCTGGTTTCCGGCCGGGCGCCGGTGCCGGAATTGAAGGAGACGGTGACGCGCGTGGAATCACGTTTCTTTCAAGACATGATCGACAAGCTCTTCAGTCTGTCTTCCGAGTCGCCGGCATGGTCGGAGATCGGCTTGTTCACCGCCGCCGCCAGCAAGATCGCCGTCGAGAAATCCAAAGAGAAGGTGGAGACGCAAACGCGAGCCGTGGCCGACGCCCTCGAGCACATCCAAGCGAAATGCAAGGAGGAGATCAAATACCTCGGCTTGGACGTGCGCCTCTGGTTCGCGCAGGTGAAAGGCCGGCTCGATCTGGTGACGGAAGCCTCGATGTTGCTGCGGGCGCTCACCAAGGAGTTGGAAGCGTATCGGCCGATTCGCCCGCAGGGTTCCTCGCGGGAGGAGGAACGGCGTCGCGCCAAGGAGCGGAACGAACGCGAAAGCGCGATTCTCAGCATGGCCCGGGCGTGGGACGAGATCGCCGCCAAGCCCGCGCCGGCGGTGGCTGAGGTGGCCGACGAACGCGCCGTGCTCGGCGTGGGCGGGGCGACCGCGTCGGACGAGGAACTGAAGCAATTGCGCGCCGACTACGACGAACTCGACGCGAAACACCAAGAGGTGGTGAAGGATCGGGATCGCCTTAAGGATGCGAACGGTGGCTTGCAGTTGGAGAAGAAGCAACTGAAAGAGCAGTTCGACGACTACCAGGAAGAGCTGGCGCAAAGCAAGACGAGCGCCCAGTACTGGCGCGAACAGTACGAGGCGGAGAAAGCCCGCGTGGACGGGAACGAGGGCGCGGAATCCGTGGACTTCACCAGCATCGCCAACGCCATCAGCCGCGCCGAGACGGAGCACCCCAAAAGGCTGTTGTTCGCGCTCAACAGCAAGTCCAGCATCGACATGCCGTTCGAGAAGCCGCAAGAGGTGTTCGCCGCGCTGACTTGGCTCGCCACGGAGTACCAGCGCGAACTGCCGGAGAACGAAAAGCCGGATTTCCCGCTCTCCATCCGCAAGGCGTGTTCCGGCTGGTTCTACAAGCCCAACCAAACCAAGACGACGATGGGCATGTTCAGCGACTGGTACCGCACCACCGTGAATGGCCGAACCTACGAACTCTCCAACCACATCGGCAAAGGCAACAGCTTCGATCCGCGCAGCACCATCCGCATCGCGTTCGCGTGGGACGACGAGAAAAAGCAAGTGGTGGTCGGCTACATCGGCACGCACCAACGCAACCGCCAATCCTAGGCCTGGGAGCGCGGGTTGATCTGCTTCGGGGGCTTCGCCCCCGAGACCCCCTTGGGATGACGGCCTGCTTGTCGCGGCTGTTTGGGCCTTGAGTCGCGTGTTGCCAGATGCGACGCCCCGGTGGGCGAGGTTGCGCGCTTAATCAGGGCGTGTGTTCGCGGAGGAACGCCCGCACCGTCTCCACGGTGCCGTCCGCCTCGGGGTTCTTCCAGCGCTCCACCAAGCGCGCGTTCGGGGCGAGGTCGGCGATTTCGCGCGAGATGGACTCCGGGTGGAACGCGTCGTCGCCCATCAACACCAGCAGCGGGGTTTGACAAGCGGCCACGAACTCCCGCGAGACGTTGTACAGGAACGGCTTGTCGAAAATGTTGGCGCGAAAGCTCGCCCACGCCTCGTCGCTCACCGACGGCATCGCCGGCCGCAGCTCGTCGGCCCACTGATCGAACATGCTGAAAAACAGCTCGCGGTTGTTGCCGTCGTTGCCGATGGGTTGCTGCAACACCGCCGCGGCCACGCGCTCCGGCGCGCGTTCGATGACGCCCATGCAGTACGGGCCGCCGATGCAGCCGCCGAGCAGGTGCGTCTTCTCGATTCCCAGGTGATCGAGCAGCGCGATGTGATCGCTGGTGTAGGTGCTCCAATCGTCGTCGCCGCTCACCGGCGCGGTGGAGCGGCCGGCGTTGCGCTGATCCATGGCGATGACGCGAAAGTGTTGCGCCAGCGCCGTCACCGGATGCCACTCGGCGTTGTCCCAGAACGACGCGGCGGAACGCATCCCGCCCGGCGCGAACAGCAGCACCGGAAAGCCGCTGCCGTGGATCTCGTAATGCAAAACGGTGTTGTCAACGCGGAAAACCGCCATCTTTTCGCTCCTTTTGAGTCGAAGGAATCAATCTCGCCAAGTCGGCGCTAGGCCGCCAACGACAGAACGCCGCCGGTTATTTTGCCGGGTCGTTCACAGAAGTCCGAGCGCACCATATCGCCCAGCAGCGCCCGGTCTTTCACATTCACCCACGTTCGCTCGCCGCGTTCGGTGAGAAACGAAACGTGTCCGATGCCGGGTTCGTCACCATCGTACATCACAGTGTACGACTCCACCGCCCCAGCGCCCTCGTAGGCCGGCAGACATTCGCGTTTCGGCAGAACCGCGATCCGCTCCTTCACATCGGCCCAGCGGAAATCGCGCCGCGGCGGACTGCCGGCATAGACGCCGTGCGCATGTTTGTACAAGTTGCCGCCGTTGCCAGTCACCAAGGCGTGTCCCTCCGGCTTCTCGCGCAACAGTTCCACGGTGCGGGCGATGGCGTGCATCACGTAGTTGTTCAGCGGCCCGCCGCCGAAGGTCAAGCCGCCGGTGACGGTGAGCGGTCGGTCCGGCGGCAGGCCCAGTTCGCTCGCGGCGATCTGCACGGCGGATGGGAAGCAGCTATAGAGATCCACGAAATCCAAGTCATCAGCATCCACGCCGGCGAGTTCCAGCGCCCGCTCGCCGGTGATGCGCACGCCGGGCGAGGTGTGGAAGTTGTCGCGCAGGGAGGCGGAGGAGTGGTCGTAGCCTTCCGCGCCGGAAACCGGATACACTAGCTTTTCCTCGGCGATGCCGAGGCGCTGGGCGCGTTCCCAAGAGCAGACGATCAGCGCCGCCGCCATGTCCACGGACATGTTAGCGTTCATGAACTTGGTGTACGGATGGCTCACGCGCCGATTGCGCGGCGACGGCGTGCGGATCTCCTCGGCGGTCATGTTCCCCCGCACCCAGGCGTTGGGGTTGGTCTGCGCGACGTCGTTGAAGCGCGACCACAAATCGGACACTTCCCGCAGGTGCTCGTCCGGCGGCCGGCCGAGCGCGTGGCCGTAGGCGTTCTCGTACATGGGATACACCTGCACGGCGCGCCGGATGCCCCGCGCCACCTCGTGCGGATGGTGCTCCGGCACCTGCGCCGCGCCGAACACGAAGTCCGGCCGGCCAGGCGCCTCGGTCTCGGCCAGCGTCGCCCCGGCGCGCCGCGCCTTGCCGCTGCTGTTGCCGTTCTCCGCGCCGGTGATGAGCACCACGTCGAACTTGCCGGCGAGAATGTCGCAAGCGGTGTGGTGCATGAGCGCTTGATTCTGATTGCCGCCGATGAGCGTCCCCACCGTTTGCGCCCCCGACGCGCCAACGCGCTCGGCGATGAGCGCCGCCGGGTTCTCGTACCGCCACATGCCCCGCACCACACGCACGGACCCGGTTTGGTCCAGGAACCCGCCAACGCCGGCGTCCGCTTCCGCGCGCCGCACAGCGCCCAGCATCATCTCCACCGGCTCGACAGCGTCATCGAGCGATTCGATGCGGTTCAGCAACTGTCCCACGCCGACGATAACCGGCGTTCGCGGATTCGGCACCGAGCGCGACCCCCCTTGCGCGACACTCCCCAGACGAGGCAAGTTTGCCACAAGCGCGGGGCGCGCGACGTTTTGCGCGTCAAGCCTGGGAGCGCAGGCGTCTCGCCTGCATGCGGGCGGACCGCCCGCGCTGCCGAGTTTTCCGCTACTATGACGCGATCACAGTTCGCCAGATCACCTCATGCAGTTGCCAGCGCAAGTCGAAGCGGCCTTGCGCGACTACGACCGTCGCCGGGACCGCGCAGCGCCACCTGTCTTCGTAGGACGCCAGCGGGAACTGGCCTTCCTGCACGGCACGGTTGCCGCGGCACGATCCGGCGCGGCGGGCATCACGGCGGTCGTGCAAGGCGTGCCCGGAGTCGGCACGTCCGCTTTGCAAGAGCAATTCGAGAAGGAACTCGGCAGCGCACTGGCCGACGACCCGCCAACCGCCGTGGTCTCCAAGGATTGCGACTTCCTCGACAGAACGCCGATGAGCTTGGTACAGGAACTCGCTACCGACGTGCCGTTGCGCACGGATTCGGCGATGCAGCCGAATCTGGATGAGGCATCGTCGCTCGGATTTGCGCTCGACACTTTTGCAGAACAGATATGGCCAGCGGGCATCACGCTGATTCTGTCCATCAAGGAAATGCAGCGTATCGAAGACACGCTGCTGGTGAGAAGAAACCTGCGGGCCATTCACGGTAAGCGGTTCAACACCAACATCGCCATCGTCGGCTTTGGTTTGCAGGGCACCAAGGCGCGATTGCGCGAAATCGGGCTTTCGCGCCTCGCCACGGATCAGGTAGCAACCTTGGGCTGCATAGACCCAACGGAGGCGGCGAGCCTAGTCGACAAAACCCTCGACAGTTTCGGCCTTGCGGCCGATGACGACGCTTGGCGCGACCACCTCAAAGCCCTCGGCCTCGACATTGACGACTGGACGGAGTGGCGCAACGCGGCAAGGGCTGTGGTTCTCGAAGAGTCGCTGGGCTTCCCGCACCACCTCGTGAACGGTATCCGCGGTATTTGCCGGCTCATTCTCGACGGTGCGCTACGCACACCCGCACAGCCGCGGTGGGAAATCCTTCGACAACAGTGTCAACGCTATAAGGCGGAGTACCACGCGGCCCAAGCCGTTGACACCGGGGCCCGTGCAAACGGTCAACGCTGACTTTCGCAACCCGGGCCGGTTCGTTACCGCCGTGGCGACTGGCTTCGTCGCCACCGCGCCAAATCGGCCCCGTCGTCCACGTCCCAAAGCGGCGGCATGAGCCGCACCGCCAACGCCCCGGCCGCCGCCAACGTGGCCGCAAGCACTCGCTCCGTGCCCCAGGGAATCGCTTCGAACAACGCCGCTTGCGGTGCGTTCATGGCGATCAGGCAGTAGCCGCCGTCTTCGGTGGGCACCAGCACCACATCCGCCTCCGCCAGCAAGCCCAGCGCCGCGTCCACATGGCCGGCGGTGAGCGCCGGGATGTCGCAACCCACCAAAACGCGAACGCCTTGGTCGAACGCCGCCGCCATGCGTGCGCCGAGGTCGCCATCCGGTTGCCGAAACACGGGAAACCGCCGCCGCCATTCGTCCACTTCTGGCGCGTCGCCCTCCACCCAGATCTCCGGCGCGAAGCGCCCGCGTCCGGGCGACAACTCGTCCAGCGTGGCGGCAAGCAGTTCCTGATACGCCGCGAACGCCGCGTCCTCGCCCACATCCCGCGCCAAGCGCGTCTTCACCCGGCCGCGCCGCGGCGCGCGGGCGAAAATCGCCAACCGCGGCCGATCCGCGTCGCCGCTCATCGGTAGTAGCGCCGGGCCAACACCTCGGGATCCGCGCCTAGGAAGTAGCGCAGCCGCAGCGCCCACATCAGCACCACCGTAGGCACCACGCCGTCGCGCTCCCAACGCCGCGACGAGGTGGTGATCGGCTGGCGGAAACGGCGCGGTGCCGCGAGTCGGCGCAGCCGGCGGCAAAGCTCCACGTCCTCCATCAAGCCTTGTTGGGGAATCCCGCCAGCGGCGTCCAGCAAGGCGCGGTGCGCGAAGATGCCTTGGTCGCCGGTGGTGACGCTGGTTAGCGCCGAGCGCCAATTCATCGCGTTTTCGATCACGCGCAGCGGCCACGCGGCGCCCTCCAACCGCACGTCGCACCACCCCCAGCCGGGCGAACTGGGCAGATGCGCCGCGAACGCCGCGGCGAGCGGCGGTGGAACGCGCGTGTCCGCGTGCAGCAACCACAGCCACGGGTGGGTCGCCGCGGCCACTCCGGCGCGCAACTGCTTGGCGCGGCCTTTGGGTGCCCGCAGCGCCACGTCGGCGTTCGCCTCGGCCACGGCGAAGGTGTCGTCGTCGCTGCCGCCGTCAACCACCACCAGCTCCAGCTGGGGTTCCGCGCGCAGATCGGCGAGCAGCCGCGTCAGACAGGGCGCATCGTTCAGCACCGGTATCACCACGCTGACGCGCGGCGCGGCCTCAACCGTCACCGCTGGCACCCCCTTGCTTCGCGGCGATGGCGTAACGCGCCAAGCAGTTCCGCACCACCCGCTCCTCGTCCTCGGCGAGGATGTGCCGGGCCGCCACCAAACGGCGCGTCCAAGCACGAACCCGCGCCTCGTATTCGGCGGCGGGAAGCAATTCGGCCGCGGCTGCGAAGCGGGTGAAACCCACGAAGATCGCCGGCAACTCCGGCGCGCCGTTGTCGGGGTGCCGGGGATTCCAACCGGTGTGGCAACCCACGGGAACGCCGATGTCCGGCAGACGCAAACCGGACACCTCGTTCAAGGTCTCGTCCACGTCGCACACCAAGCGCGGGTAGGGTGCGCCCTCCTTGGCGGGAAAAGCACACACGCCGCGAGCCGCGCGCGGCCCGAGGTCAAGCGCCGAGAGGCCGCCCAGCCGCGCCGGGTCCAAACCGGCGATGCCCTTGGCCTCGAACTTCGCCAACACCGCGCCGCGGCCAACCAGCGTGCCGTCGGCGATCCTCGGCACCGCCGAAGCCGGCGGCGGCTCGCCCCGCGACACCCAAGCATCCAAGTTGGCGAAGGCGGCGCGCGTGAGCGGCGAGTGATCCACCATGTTGAAGGTGTGGCGCGTCTTCTCCCCGGTCAGCGCGAACGTGTTGGTGGGTGGCAGCACACCGCCGATGTGGTGGGTGCCGGCGAACAGGTAGTGGCGCTCCTCGGGCCCCTCCGGCAGATCCGCCGCGCCATCCGGGCGGATGTGCGCCAGCGCCGCATCGCCGCGCCAGTACTCCCACGACGTGTTCGTGGCCACCACCTTGGGCGTCACGCCGCGACTTTGCACCCGCCGATGCAAGCCATCCTCCGCGCCACTCGCCGGGTCGCGCAGCACCGCGCCGGCAAACGGAAACAGTTGCCCGGCGGCCGGCACGCCGGCGCTCGATGGCTGCGCGAAGCGATGGTTGAAGTCGCCCCGCTGCGCCCCGGCGATGTGGATGTGGACGCCGTCGAACACCCGCCCGCCGCCCGGAGCGTCGTTCAGCCCAAGGTGCAGCAGGTGCCGCAGCACACGCCCGGTCTGCGACGCGCCGAAAGCGAAAACGCGCCCGAACGCCGCGCCGTTCGGCCCTTCCCCGGCGCGAAGGCTCGCCGCGGCGTCGCGCAGCGCCAGCAGGCCGCAGCCGGTGACACGGGCCCCGCTGGCCCGGTAGACGAGGATGTGGACGCGCCCTTTCTCGAAACCGCCGTCTTTGTGGATGCAGCGGTCGCTGGCCTCCAACACGCCGCCGCGTTCCCGGGCAAAGCGCCACGACGAGCGCGGCAGCTCCACAAGCGGCGCGTTGTCGTCCGCCCGCTCGTACAGGCGGGCACTCGGGCCGCCGTTCGGCAGCGGCGGATAGGTCACGTTGCCGAGCTGGCCGAAGAACACGAACGACCGGTCGCTGCCCGGCTGCACCCGGCACACCACGTCGCCTTCAACGGGTTCGCCGTCTTGCAGCACCGGCGGCGCGTCGAAACCCAGACCTTCCGCCACATCCCACTGCCAACCGATCGAGGCGATTGCGAAGCCGCGCCGAAACAACAGCCCGTCGCCGGCGTCGTTCGCCTCCGCCGCGCCGTTCAACATGGCGTGGGCCAGCGGCCGCCCGCGATTCGGCACATCCACCAGCAACTTGCCGCCCGGCGCGGCGTTGCGCGGCGCGATCAGCGTGAAGTCCCCGCGGCAGCGCACCCAGCCGGCCGCATCGCGCGGCGCAAGCGACAGATCGACGATGCCTTGATTGCGCGCATCGTCCGGGTGGAATCGATAGTGGGCGCACCCCTTGACCACCGCAAATGGCCCGTGGCCGCCAAACGCGCGCCCGTCGGCGAAAACCGAGCGCTCGCGCACTTCCCAACGCATCAGCTCTGTCACCGCTTCTGTCACCGCTCTTCCCGTCACCCCGTCACGAAGTTCTTGCCACGCAACGAAAGTAGCGTATAGCATCCGCCAAGTCGCTGCTGCTGGCCCGACCTTGGAAAGGGCAAGGAGATCCGATGAAGAGCCATCACAGGCGGCGCTTTGCTCCCCTCCGCCGCCTTGGCGGGCTGGCGGCGCTGCTGCTCGCCGCCACCGGCGCGTCCGCGCAAACCATCGACTACGACGACAACGACAACCGCTTGATCGACGTGCGCAGCTTGGTGCAACTCAACGCCATCCGTTGGGACCTCAACGGCAACGGCGCGGCGGACAACGCCGGCGACGCCACGAACTACAGCAACGCCTTCCCGACCCCCGCCACCGGCATGGGTTGCCCCAGCACCGGCTGCATGGGCTACGAGCTGCGGCGAAACTTGGATTTCGACACGGATGGCGATGGCGACGTGGACAACATGGACCCGGGCTCCTACACGAACTTCGGCCCCATCGGCGGCACCTTCACGGCGACGTTTCGCGGCAACGGCCACACCATATCGAACTTGCGGATGAGCAACTCGGGCAACAGGGTGGGCCTGTTCGGGGTCCTCGGCTCGAGCGCCACGGTGCGTGGGGTGGGGTTGATCGCGCCAACGGTGAGTCGTCCCGGTGCCGTCGGTGTGACCGACGTGGGCGCATTGGCGGGCCGGAACGATGGCACGATCGTCGGCTGCTATGTCCTTGGCGGGACGGTCAGCTCGGCAGCGGGAAACGCGGTCGTGGGTGGACTGGTGGGTCGCAACCAAAGCTGGGTGCGCACCAGCTACGCGACAGCCTCCGTCGGCCCCAGTTTCAGCGCGGGCGGCTTGGCCGGGGTGAGCACAGCCGACCGGGCCAGCCCGCCGTTCACGAACGTGAACGGCAGGATCCGCACCAGCTATGCCGCGGCAAGCGTCAGCGGCACGAACCTAGGCGGCCTCACGAGCAATGCCTGGCCTTCCGGGCGCAACGCCATCGCCAACAGCTACTGGGACAACACGATCTCCAGTGCGGTAGGCAGCCAAGTCAGCGGCAATCTTGGCAAGACCACGAGCCAGCTGCAAGAGGTAACGGCCTACACCGGCATCTACTCGACGTGGGACGACACCGACGGCGATGCTTGGGATTTCGGCACGAGGACGGAATACCCGGTGCTGAAGTTCGACGGCCACGATCCCGCGGTGCAGCGCCCGGGCCTGCATGTACAACCGACCGCGCTGTCGGTGCCCGAGGGCGGCCGCGCGACCTACGCGATCCGCCTGCACAAGGCGCCGAGCGCGACGGTGACGGTGATGGTGGAAGGGGCGACCGAGGAAGTGACGGTCGAGCCGGCGACGCTGACCTTCACAACGGTCAACTGGCCTACCGAGCAGACCGTGACCGTGAGCGCGGCGGCGGGCTTGGACGCACGCGTGACTCTTGCCCATTCGGCCACCGGCGGCGGCTACTCCGACTTGGCGGCCATCCGCCGGCCGGGCGTGGACGTGGCCGCGGGATACGCGGTGACGTTCGACCCGGCGGCGCCGGCGGCGCTGCCCGATCCGCTGCTTCGGGCCGCGGTGGAACGGGCGCTGGGCAAGCAGCCGGGAGCGTCGTTGACGGTGGGTGACCTGCTGACTTTGCGGTCGCTGAGCGTGGACGGAGCGGGCGTGTCGTCGCTGACGGGGTTGGCGTCGGCAGCGCGGCTGGAGCACCTCGACCTGTCGGACAACGGGTTGACGGACATCTCGGCGCTGGCCGGGCTGACAAGCCTGCGGACGCTGCTGCTGGGCGGCAACCCGGTGCGCGACCTGTCGCCGCTGTCGCGGCTGCAGCGGCTTGAGCAGTTGTGGCTGAACGGCAACGGGTTGGCGGACGTCTCGGCGCTGGCGGGCCTGCGCTCGCTGATCTATCTGCATCTAGGCGACAACCGCATCGCCGATCTCTCGCCGCTCGCCGCGCTTTCCGAGCTGCGGCGTCTGTGGCTGCCGAACAACGCCGTGGTTGACGTTTCCGCGCTGGCGGGATTGCGGAAGCTGATGCGGCTGGATCTGTCGCGCAACCGCATCGCCGACGCCTCGCCGCTGGCGGGGCTGCCGCTGTTGTCATGGCTGCGCTTGGGTTGGAACCAGCTAGCGGACGTGTCGCGGCTCGCCGGACACCGGGGGCTTGCCGACGGCGGCGCGCTGGGCCTGCGCGGCAATCCGCTGGGCGCAGCGGCGCTGGATAGGCACATTCCGGCGCTGCGCGAAGCCGGCGCCACGGTGGTGTTCGGCTGGGCGGTGCCGCTGTTCCCGTCGGCGGCGGATGCGGCAGGGCGCAGCGGCGTGGCGCGTGTGCTGAACCGCTCGGACATGGCCGGCACGGTGCTGGTGGAGGCGGTGGACGAGACCGGGCGGACGTTCGGCCCGGTGCCGCTTTCGCTGGCCGCCGGCGCGGCGGCGCAATTCGATTCCGCGGACTTGGAGAACGGCAACGCGGAGCTTGGGCTGGTCGAAGGCTTGGGCCCGCCGACGCGGGGTAGCTGGCGGCTGCTTCTGTGGTCGGTTCTCGACATCGAGGTTCTTGCGTACATGCGCACACCGGACGGCTTCCTCACCGCCGCGCATCCCGAGTTGCCGCGCACCGGGGATTCGCTCTCGGCGTTCCTCTTCAACCCGCGGAGCAACCGCATGCAGCGCAGCTCGCTGCGCGTGTTCAACCCGGGCGCCGCGTTCGCGCGGATGTCCGTGTGGGGCGTGGACGACGCCGGCAAGGGCCGGCTGGCGACCGGCTTCACGGTGCCGTCGAACGCGCCGCTGGTGTTGACGGCGGGGCAGCTGGAGCGGCCGCGGGGCGCGGCCGGCGCGGGTTTGGGCAACGGCGCCGGCAAGTGGCGCCTGCGCGTGGCCGCAACCTGGCCGCTGTCGGCGTCCTCGTGGCTGGAAAGCCCCAGCGGACACGTCTCCAACCTGTCGCCGCCGCCACTGCGCGCGGCCGCCGGCGAAATGCTGCGGCTGCCGCTGTTCCCCGCGGCGACGAACCCGGCCGGCCGCGAGGGCTTCGCCCGCGTGGCGAACATGACCGCGGCGGAAGGCATGGTGGACATCGAAGCCGTGGACGACGCCGGCGTTCGCACCGGCCCGGTCCGGCTGCAACTCGCGGCGCGGGCCACAACGCACTTCAACTCGGACGACTTGGAGAACGGCAACGCCGCGAAGGGCCTGGCGTCCGGCGTTGGCGCGCCGACGAAAGGTGCGTGGCGTCTCGAATTGCAAAGCAGCACCCTCGCAATCGCCGCGGCAACCTACGCCCGCCACGCCGACGGCTTCGTGACCAGCCTGCACGAGACGGCCCCGACGGCGGAAGGCGCGGTGCGCGTGGCGATGTTCCACCCGGCGTCCAGCGATCGGCGAAGCCTGCTGCGCCTGGCGAACAACGGCGAAGAGCTGGCGATGGCGACGATCACCAGCCTGGACGATACCGGCGCGGCCGCGGAACCGCTAACCGTCACCGTGCCGGCGGGCGAAGCGCTGACGCTCACCGCCGCGCAACTCGAAGACGGCGGCGAGGGCTTGGAGGGCACGCTGGGCGATGGCGACGGCAAGTGGCGCCTCACGGTGGAGTTCGACAACCCGCTCACCGTCATGAGCCTGATGGAAAGCCCCGCCGGCCACCTCTCGAACCTCTCCGCCACCGCAAGGCCGTAAGCCGCTGGGCCGCGCCACGCTCGGTTGCAGTAGAATCCCACGTCACGCTGCGCGATGGCCCAAGGTTGTGGCGTTGTGCAACGGTGCCTTTGGTTCGACGGAGACAGGCGGATGAGAGGATTCAAGCCGATGAAGATCATTACCCCCCCCCCCCCGATCCAGCAGGGCGGTCTGGACGAGCGAGCGACGTTTGTCTCCCCTCTACCGCCTTGGCGCGCTGGCGGCGCTGCTGATCTGCGCCGCCGGCGCGTCCGCGCAGAGCATCGACTACGATGACGACGACGATGGTCTCATCGACGTTCGCAGCTTGGTCCAGCTCGACGCCATCCGCTGGGACCTCAACGGCAATGGCGCGGCGGACAACGCCGGCGACGCCACCAGCTACGCCAACGCCTTCCCCACCCCCGCCACCGGCATGGGCTGCCCGGTCGCGGGCTGCACGGGTTACGAGCTGCGGCGGAACCTGGACTTCGACACCGACGGCGACGGCGACGTGGATGGCGACGACCCCGGTTCCTACGCCAGCTGGACGCACATCGGCGACTACGCCTCCACCTTCCGGGGCAATGGCCATGTCATTGCCAATCTGACCGTCACCGGCGCCCCGAGGCAGATGGGGCTGTTCGGGTCGATTCAAGCGGGCGCGACTGTGCGCGGACTGGGGCTGCATACGCCGAACATGCATTCGACGTCCAACGGAAGTTGGGTAGGTTCCGATTTCGCCGGTGCGTTGGCGGCGCAAAACAGCGGTACCGTAATAGGCTGCTACGTCAGCGGAGGCACGGTGCGCCTAGGCAACGATTCGTACATGGGAGGACTGCTGGGCATCAACAGAGGCGTGGTGCGCACTTCGTACAGCACCGCCACAGTCCAAAACAGCAGCGGGGGCCACCGTGGGGCGCTGGTGGGGGTCAACTATAGCCCCGGGACCATTAGCGGCAGCTACGCGGCGGGTCGCGTTCCCGGCGGTTTTTCGAACGAAAGAGGCCATCTGGTGGGCAACAGAAGCGGCGGCAGCATAGCCAACAGCTATGGCGACCGGTCTTTGGTGAACGCCGCCGGCCTCGGCGTCGCCGCCGCAGTCGGCAGAACGACAACCGAGCTGCAAACGCCAACCACCTACGACGGCATCTACTCGACGTGGGACGACACCGACGGCGACGCTTGGGACTTCGGCACGAACACGGAATACCCGGTGCTGAAGGTCGACGGCCACGATCCGGCGGTGCAGGATCGCGCGGGCTTGCATGTGTACCCGACGGCGCTGGGGGTGCCCGCGGGCGGCAGCGCGACCTACGCCATCCGCCTGCACAAGGCGCCGAGCGCGACGGTGACGGTGGCGGTGGAAGGGGCGACCGCGGAAGTGACGGTCGAGCCGGCGATGCTGACCTTCACGACAGCCAACTGGTCTGCTTGGCGGACCGTGACCGTGAGCGCGGCGGCGGACGTGGAAGCGCGCCTGAGCCTCACCCATTCGGCCAGCGGCGGCGACTACTCCGGGTTGGCGGCCGTCCGCCGGCCGGGCGTGTCCGTGACCGTGGCGGACCCGGTGACGTTCATCGACCCGGCGACGCCGGTGGCGCTGCCCGACCCGCTGCTTCGGGCCGCGGTGGAACGGGCGCTGGGCAAGCCGCCGGGGGCGGAGTTGACGGCGGGCGACCTGCTGACCTTGCGGTCGCTGAGCGTGGGCGGAGCAGGCGTGTCGTCGCTGAGGGGTTTGGAGTCCGCGGCGCGGCTGGAGCGCCTCGATCTGTCGGGCAACGGGCCCATGGACGTTTCGGCCCTGGCGGGGCTGCGCTCGCTAACCTATCTGGACCTTTCGGACAACGGCCTGACGGACGTTTCCCATCTGTCGCGGCTGACCAGCTTGCGCACACTGCTCTTGGGCGGCAACGCGCTGCGCGACCTGTCGCCCCTGTCGGGACTGACCGGGCTAGAGGCGCTGACGCTCTCCAGCAACGGACTTGAGGACATCTCCATGTTGTCGCGGCTGTCGCGGCTCGAGCAGTTGTGGCTGGACGGCAACGGCCTGTCGGACCTCTCGGCGCTGTCGGCGCTCGGCTCGCTCATCTACCTGCATCTGGGCGACAACCGCATCGCGGACATCACGCCGCTGGCGGGGCTCTCGGCGCTGCGGCGGCTGTGGCTGCCGGGCAACATCGTGGTCGATGTCTCGGCCCTCGCGGGACTGCGGGAGCTGCGGCGTCTGGATCTCTCGCGCAACGGCATCGCGGACACCTCGCCCTTGCGCGGACTGCCGCGGCTGTCGTGGCTGCGCCTCGGCTGGAACCGGCTGGCCGACGTGTCGCCACTGGCCGGACACCCCGGGCTTGTGGATGGCGGCGCTTTGGGCCTGCGCGGCAATCCGCTGGGCGCGGCGGCGCTGAGCAGGCACATCCCTGCGTTGCGCGAGGCCGGCGTCACGGTGGTGTTCGGCTGGGTCGTGCCGCTGTTCCCGTCGGCTGCGGACGCGGCGGGGCGCAGCGGCGTGGCGCGCGTGCTGAACCGATCGGACATGGACGGCATGGTGCTGGTGGAGGCCGTGGACGAAGCCGGCCAGACGGCCGGCCCGGTGTCCCTGTCGCTGGCCGCCGGCACAGCGGCGCGGTTCGACTCCGCGGACTTGGAAAACGGCAACGCCGAGATCGGGCTGGCGGAAGGTTTGGGGTCGCCGACGCAGGGTAGCTGGCGGTTGTTGCTGTGGTCGGCCCTCGACATCGAGGTTCTGGCCTACCTACGCACCCCGGACGGTTTCCTCACCGCCGCCCACGCCGAGTTGCCGCGCGCAGGGGATTCGCTCTCGGCGTTCCTCTTCAACCCGGCGAGCAACCGCATGCAGCGCAGCTCGCTGCGCGTGTTCAACCCGGGCGCCGAGGCCGCGCGGATGTCCGTGTGGGGCGTGGACGACGCCGGCCGCGGCCGCTTCGCCTCCGGCTTCACGGCACCGCCGAACGCCCCGCTGGTGTTGAGGGCGGGCCAGCTGGAGCGGTCGCGGAGCGCCGCCGGCGCGGGACTCGGCAACGGCGCCGGCAAGTGGCGCCTGCGCGTACACGCGCCGTGGCCGCTGTCGGCCTCCACGTTCCTCGAAAGCCCCTCCGGGCACGTCTCGAACCTGTCGCCGCCGCCGCTCCGCGCGGCCGCGGGCGAAATGCTGCGGCTGCCGCTGTTCCCGTCCGCAACCAACCCGGCCGGCCGCGAGGGCTTCGCCCGCGTGGCCAACATGACCGCGGCGGATGGCACGGTGGACATCGAAGCCGTGGACGACGCCGGCGTCCGCGCCGGCCCGGTCCGGCTGCGACTCGCGGCGCGGGCGACGATGCACTTCAACTCGGACGACTTGGAGAACGGCAACGCCGCGAAGGGCCTGGCGTCCGGCGTCGGTGCGCCGACGAAGGGCATGTGGCGCTTGGAACTGCGAAGCGGCACCCTCACGCTCGCCGCGGCAACCTACGCCCGCCACGCCGACGGCTTCGTCACCAGCCTGCACGAGACGACCTCGACGGCCGACGGCGCGGCGCGGGTGGCCGTGTTCCACCCGGCGTCCAGCGACCAGCGCAGCCTCCTGCGCCTGGCGAACAACGGCGACGAGCCGGCGATGGCCACGATCACCGGCGTAGACCACGCCGGCGCGGCGTCCGAACCGCTAACCGTCACCGTGCCCGCAGGCGAGGCCCTGACGCTCACCGCCGCACAGCTCGAAGCCGGCGGCGAGGGCTTGGAAGGCGCGCTGGGCGACGGCGAGGGCAAGTGGCGCCTGACGGTGGCGTTCGATAACCCGCTCACCGTCATGAGCCTGCTGGAAAGCCCCGCCGGCCACCTCTCGAACCTCTCCGCCACCGCAAGACCGTAAAGCCGTCCTGGGAGCGCGGGCGTCTCGCCCGCACAGGGTGAAACACATGTGAACGAGAGTGCGGGCGAGACGCCCGCGCTCCCAGGGCGCCGCCGGCATCCCCCGCTCGGCCCGTTTTCCCGGCGTCGCGTCGCGGCAAACGGGCCGCGCCATCGCACCGGGCCGCATCGCCTATGCGCAGCGAATCACGAAGGGACAATTTCCTACACGATTTTCAGCCAAAACCCGTATCCAAGCGCCTTGCGCCTTGCTCAAACTGGCGCGCATGGCACTATCGAACCAACAGCGCCGCCCGGCCGCGCCAAGCGACCCGGCGAACAAGCACCTGTTCTCCCACCCGCGCATGGTGGCGGACCTCCTGCGCCTGCTCGGCGAACCCTGGGTGGACGACTTGGATCTCGACCGCTTGGCGCGGCTGCCGGCCGAGCACGTCGCCGACAACCACCGCGTCCGCGCCGAGGACATGCCGTGGCGCGCGCCGTTCAAGCCCGCCGCCGGCCACCCGCCGGAAGCCGCCGTGGTGGTGCATGTGGAGTTCCAGAGTGGCTCGCATCCGCACATGGCGGAGCGCTTGCTCGAGTACGCGGCCCTGCTGCGCCGCGACCTGCTTCGCGGCGGCGCCACGTTGGTTCCCGCGCATGTGCCGCTGGTGGTGTACAGCGGCCGGGCGAAGTGGTCACCGCCGCTGCAAGTGGCGGAGCGCACCGAGTGGGTTCCCGACGCGCTGGCGGAGTTTCAGCCGCGCATGGCGTTCCGCTTTGTTGACGCCAAAACGTATCGGGGCGACCATGCGTCGGACGGCAACGTGGCGCGGGCGTGGCTGGCGCTGGAGGCGGCGGACGCCGCTGGTCTGGCGGCGGCGCTGGAGCACGCGGCGGCAACCTTCGCCGGGATCGGCGACGCGACCTTGTGGCGCGGCTTTGAGGCATGGTGCTATGGTGTGCTGCCCCAACGCTTCGGCGACCGGCTGCGGACTTTGACGGACATCATGGAGAAACCGACGATGCTTGCGGAAACGCTTCAGGAATGGGAAGAGCAGAAACTCAACGAAGGCCGTCTGGCCGGACGGGCGGAAGGCCGCTTGGCCGGGCGCGAGGAGGGCCGCTTGGCCGGGCGCGAGGAAGGCCGCCTGGCCGGGCGCGAAGAAGGCCGGCTGGCCGGGCGAGAGGAGGAACGCGAACGTCTGCGCAGGTTGGCGGAGCGACGCTTCGACGCCGCCACCGCAAACGCGCTCGACCGCCTCTTCAAGGCCGCGGACGAGCGGCCGGAGTTGTGATCGGCAGCACTCCCGCGGCTGGTGCGTAAGCCGCTAGGCCGCGACCGGCGGATGTCGTACAGCCAGCCATGCCTCCTTGCCCGCCATTTTCCGGCCGTGCTCCGCTTTGTTGGCGGCGCCGTCAGTTCCTCGCCGGAAAACGCGGTCATGCGCGGACTGGTGGGGTAACGCACAAAATCCAGCGGCTGCGCCGCCGCGCATGGGTGGCGAGCGCGGCGCTTGCCGCCTGGTTCTGCGGCACCGCTCACGCGCAAGTTGGCGCGCTCGCCGGTGAACTGCAGATCTGCGAGGCGGCTTCGTCTCCCTTCAACGTCTCCCAGTCCGCCGCGGATGCGAACGGCGACTATTGGGTGGCCTACAGCTGCAAGACCAACTGCGCGGATTGGCGGGAATGTCGGTCGACGGCGAACGCCGGCGGGGGCGGTGCGAAGGAAGGGCTTGCGTTCGTTGTGGACGGCATGGGCGGGCGCTTCTCCTTCACCACCGAGCAAACCGGCGCCAAAACCGTGCTGCTGCACACCGGCACCGGCGGCACGACGTTCATGCACTCCCTCTCGCGGCAGATAGAGAACGCCAGCGATGCGAACGTGGTGATGGTGCGCTGGGAGTCCGGCTTTTCCAACTGGGGCTGGTTCACGCGCACCTCCGCGCCGGCCACGCGGGTGCCGAACGTGACCCGCCGCATCGCCAGCGTCATCGCCTGGGTACACGAGAACCTCGCCGGCGCCGGGGACTTCGGCACCGTCGGTTGCAGCATGGGCACACAGGCGACCCTTGGCGCGGTCTATTGGCACGGCGTGGATTCGTTGGTGGACTACCAGTTGATGGTGGGCGGCCCGGGCCTTTGGGACATCAACGCCGGCTGCGGCCGGCGGCAGTACACCTCCGGCTACTGCGACCTGGACGCGAGCCAGGCGTGCAGCGCCCATGCGGATTGCAGCAGCCTTTCGGCGCGGAGCCGCTGCGTCGTGCCCGGGCCGATACCGTTCGCTTCGTTGTACGAATCCGTGGTCAACCACGTTCACGCCACGCAGGCGTGCGATGTTTCCGCGGCCGACAGCACGACGCCGATCCATGCGCCGTTCGACGAAAGCGGCTTCGGCTTCACCACCGGCGATTGGGATTTCGACCATCCCATCGACTTTCAGATGGACCTCTGGGGCAGCGACGGCGACCACCGCTGGGCGATGGGGGACGCGATGCGCGTGTTCAACAGCATCACGTCCGGCGCCGGTCACCCCAAGCTCTGGAACACCACCGCGGACTCGAACCACTGCGCCGCCATCGGCGACGGGACGGCGCTGCGCCTCGTGGTGGAAGGCATGGGCTTGGGGCAATCCGATGAGGACGATGACGATGGCGTTGGCGACATCACGAACCCCACCGAGCTCGACGCCGTGCGCTGGGACCCGGGGTTGCGGGCGGCTGTGGAGCGGGCGTTGGGCAAGGCGCCCGGGGCGTCGCTGACGTTGGAGGAAATGCGCACGCTGGAGTCGTTGACCGCGGACGCGGCGGGGATTTCGTCGCTGCAAGGTTTGCAGGCGGCGACGCGGCTGGAGTATCTCGATCTGTCGGACAATGCGCTCACGGACGTGGCGGAGCTGGCGCGGCTCTCCAACCTGCAAACGCTGCTGCTGGGCGGCAACAGTTTGCGCGACCTGTCGCCGCTCTCGGTGCTGACCGGGCTGCAGGCGCTGACGCTTTCCGGCAACGGCATCTCGAACATCTCGGCGCTGTCCGGGCTGTCATCCCTGGAACAGCTGTGGCTGGATGGCAACGCCCTCACCGACGTCTCGGCGCTGGCGGAACTGCGTTCGCTGACCTACCTGCACCTGGGCGACAACCGCATCGCGGACATCGCGCCGTTGGCGGGGCTGTCGGAGCTGCGGCGGTTTTGGCTGTCGGGCAACATGGTGGAAGATGTCTCGGCCCTGTCCGGGTTGCTCCGGCTGACGCGGCTGGACCTGTCGCGCAACCGGATTACTGACGTCTCGCCGTTGGCCGGCCTGCCGGAGCTGTCGTGGCTGCGCCTAGGGTGGAACCGGCTGGCGGACGTGTCGGCGTTGGTCGGGCATGGCGGGCTTGCGGACGGCGGTGCCCTCGGGCTGCGCGGCAATCCGCTGCGCGCCGCGGCGCTGCGGAGGCAGATTCCCACGTTGCGCGAAGCCGGCGCGACGGTGGTTTTCGGCTGGCCGGTGCCGCTGTTCCCGTCGGCGGCGGATTCGGAAGGGCGCAGCGGCGTGGTGCGCGTCCTGAACCGCTCGGACATGGATGGCGTGGTGCTGGTGGAGGCGGTGGACGAGGCCGGCCGGCGGATCGGGCCGGTGCGCCTTGCGCTGGCCGCCGGCGCGGCGGCGCAGTTCGACTCGGCGGACTTGGAGAACGGCAACGCCGCGCTAGGGTTGGCGGAAGGCGTTGGGCGGCCGACGCGGGGCAGTTGGCGGCTGTTGCTGTGGTCGGTGCTGGACATCGAGGTTCTGGCGTATCTGCGCACACCGGACGGGTTCCTTACCGCGGCACACGCCGAGTTGCCACGCGATGGCGACACGCTCTCGGCGTTCTTCTTCAACCCGGCGAGCAACCGCGCCCAACGGAGTTTGCTGCGGGTGTTCAACCCGGGCACCGCGCCCGCGGGCATGTCCGTTTGGGGCGTGGACGACGCCGGCCACGGACGCTTGGCACCCGGCTTCGCGGCACCGGCCGGTGCGCCACTGGTTATGACGGCGTGGCAGTTGGAGCGTTCGCGGGGCGCCGCCGGCGCGGGTCTCGGCAACGGCGCGGGAAAGTGGCGCCTGCGCGTGAGCGCGCCGTGGCCGCTGTCGGCGTCCTCGTGGCTGGAGAGCCCAAGCGGACATCTCTCGAACCTGTCGTCGCCGCCGGTTCGGGTGGACGCGGACGGGATGCTGCGGCTGCCGTTGTTCCCGTCATCGAATGTGACCGGCCGCCAGGGTTTCGCCCGCGTGGCGAACCTGACCGCGGCGGAAGGCTGGGTGGACATCGAGGCCATCGACGACGCTGGCGAGCGCGCCGGCCCTATCCGTCTGCCTCTGGCGGCGCGGGCGACGACGCACTTCAACTCGGCGGACCTGGAAAACGGCAACGCCGCGAAGGGCTTGGCGTCCGGCGTAGGCGCCTCCACCCGCGGCGCGTGGCGTCTGGAGTTCCGCAGCGAACTTGCCCTAGCCGCGGCCGCCTACGCCCGCCACGCGGACGGCTTCGTGACCAGCCTGCACGAGACCGCGCCGGCCGCGAACGGCGCGGCGTGGGTGGCGGTGTTCCACCCGGCGTCCAGCGACCAGCGAAGCCTCCTGCGCTTGGCGAACGATGGCGAGGAACTGGCAGTGGCAACGATCACCGGCTTTGACGACGCCGGCGCGGTGGCGGAACCGGCAACCGTCACAGTGCCGGCTGGCGAGACGCTGACGCTGACCGCGGCGCAACTGGAGGATGGTGGCGAGGGCTTGGATGGCGCCCTCGGCAGCGGCGAAGGCATGTGGCGCCTGACAGTGGAGTTCGACAACCCGCTCACGATCATGAGCTTGTTGGAGAGCCTCGCCGGCCACCTCTCCAACCTCTCCGCAGCTGCAAGACCGTAAGCCGGCACCGCCGGCATCCCGCTCGGCTCGCCCGCATTCGTTCACGGGTGTTCACCCTTGTGCGGGCGAGACGCCCGCGCCCCTAAGACGCAGTTTGCGGCGGATGCCACCAAGCGTCGCACACCGCGGTGGGCCGCCGCGCGCAGCCCGCGTACCCATGCACAAAAACGTCGCACCTTTCGCGTCGGGCGCGGTGCGTACGAAGCGAATCGTGGTTTCCGTATACTGCTTGGTCGCCTTTAGCTCAAGGAGATGTCCATGAGCCCTACGCCGGGGCGTGGCGCAGATCAGCGCACGGGTGTGCCGCGCCGCGTGGGTTTGGTGGCGCGTGCTGGCGGGCCCGAGGTGCTGGAATCCCTCTCCGTGGTGTTGAAGACGTTGCGGGCGGCCGGTGCGTGCGTTACTTTGGAGGCGGAGACGGCGCGGATGTTGTCGAGTCCGCCGGGTGTGCCGCGCTCGACCATTGGCGATGGCGTGGATTTGGTGGTGGTCGTCGGGGGCGATGGCAGCATTCTCGGCGTGGCGCGGGACGTGGCGCGGACGGGTGTGGCGGTGTTGGGGGTGAATCGCGGCGGTTTGGGCTTTCTGGCGGACATTTCGCCGGATCAGATCGCTGCCAAGCTGCCGGCGGCGCTGCGTGGCGAGCACACGGTGGAGGAGCGCTTCCTGCTGGAGGCGCGGGTGTGGCGCGACGGGCAGCCCCGCGGGGATGCGGACCCGGCGTTGAACGACGTGGTGGTGCATGCCGGCAGCATGTCGCGGATGATGGATTTCAGCCTGTTCGTGGACGACGAGTTCGTCTACAACCAGCGGTCGGACGGCTTGATCGTCTCCACGCCCACCGGCTCCACCGCCTACGCGCTCTCCGCCGGCGGCCCCATCATGCATCCGCGCTTGGACGCGATGGTGATCGTGCCCATGTTTCCGCACACGCTCACCTCGCGGCCGTTGGTGGTTCACGGGCAATCGCGCGTGGTTGTGCGCGTCGGCGGCGTCGGCCGCGGCCAGCGGGCAACCGGCGACGCCGGCGTCTCGCCGATGTTGAGTTGCGATTCGCAGCTGGATCAAGCCTTGCGCGAGGGCGACGAAGTGCGCATCGCCAAGCACCCGCACGCGCTGCGCTTGGCTTTCCCGAACGATCACAGCTTCTACGGCTCTTGCCGCGACAAGCTGGACTGGGCGACGCGGCTGCGGGGCCGATCGAAGAGCTGATGGACACTCCCGCGGCAATCGTGCCCTTGTCGCTCTTGGTGGGGTAGGATGAGGGCTTGCCGGCGACCGATACGGGAGGGGTCTTGCTGGTGATGGCGACATTCGCCGCGCACACCACGCGCTTCCCCAACCACGGGGCGGCGTAGCGATGGGGCATTACATTCTGCGCCGGGTGCTGCTCGTGCCCGTGACGCTGTTCGGCATTCTGCTGGTGGTGTTCGTGCTCGCGCAGTTCGCGCCGGGCGGCCCGATCGAGCAGATCATCGCGCGCGCCACGATGGGGCAGATGTCCACCACCGGCAGCATCTCCTCCGGGGGCGATGGCGGCGGCACCACCGCGCAAGGCATGGACACCGCGGCCGCGGCGCAAAACGCGGCCACCTACGGCTTGGACCCCGCCCTCATCGAGGATCTCGAACGCCAATTCGGCTTCGACAAACCGTTCCACGTGCGCTTTTTCACGATGGTGTGGAACTACCTGCGCTGGGAGTTCGGCGACAGCTACTTTCAAGATCGGCCGGTGTTCGAGTTGGTGGTGGAACGCATGCCGGTGTCCATCTCGCTCGGCGGCTGGTCGCTGCTCATCATCTACGGCATCTCCATTCCGCTTGGCGTAGCAAAAGCCGTGCGCGACGGATCGCGGTTCGATTTCTGGACCTCCACGGTCATCTTCGTGGGCTACGCGATTCCGGGTTTCATCTTGGCGGTGCTTCTCATCGTGCTGCTCGCCGGCGGGCACTACTTGGACATCTTCCCTTTACGCGGCCTCTTTTCCGAAAATTGGGACGAACTAGGGTTTTTCGGCAAGGTGGGCGACTACCTCTGGCACTTGGCGCTGCCGATCATCACCCTCACCGCCGGCGGCTTCGCCACGCTGACGATGCTCACCAAGAACTCGTTTCTGGAGGAGATCAGCAAGCAGTTCGTGCTGACGGCGCGGGCGAAAGGGCTCACCGAAAGGCGCGTCTTGTACGGGCATGTGTTCCGCAACGCCATGCTCATCGTCATCGCCGGTTTTCCAGCGGCGTTCGTGGGCATTCTGTTCACCGGCTCGCTGCTCATCGAGGTGATCTTCTCCTTGGAAGGCATGGGGCTCCTGGCCTACGACGCGGTGATCAAGCGCGACTATCCCATCATGTTCGGCACGCTGTTCGTGTTCACCTTGATCGGCTTGGTGATGAATCTGGTGGGCGACCTCACCTATGTGCTGGTCGATCCCCGCATCGACTTCGAGACGCGGTGACGGGAAGTGAAGCTGACGCCCCTGGCGCGCCGACGCCTCGCCAACTTCAAAGCCAATCGGCGCGGCTACTACTCCATGTGGGCGTTCCTCGCGCTGTTCGTGGTGTCGCTGCTGGCCGAGTTCATCGCCAACGACAAGCCCATCGCGGTGTACGCGAACGGCAAGCTGTGGCTGCCGGTTTTCGAGCGCCTGACCGAGGCGGACCTCGGCGGCGAACTGCCGGTGGAAGCGGACTTGGCGGACCCGTATGTGCAGCAGCTGGTCGAAGACGCCGGCGGTTGGATCCTGCGCCCCCTCGTTCCCTACAGCTACGACACCGTGGATCTCTACATCGAGAGCGCCGCGCCGGCGCCGCCTTCCGCCCGGCATTGGCTGGGCACGGACGACAGCTCCAAGGACACCCTCGCGCGCCTGCTCTACGGCTTCCGCCTTTCCGTGCTGTTCGGCGTCTCGCTGACGGCGCTCGCCTCCATCATCGGCGTCACCGTGGGCGCGTTGCAGGGCTACTTCGGCGGCTTGGTGGACTTGATGGGGCAGCGCGTGGTGGAGATTTGGGCGGCCATGCCGCCGATTCTCATCCTGATCATCCTGGCGAGCATCTTGGAGCCGAACGTGGTGGTGCTCATGTTCATCCTGCTGCTCTTTAGCTGGATGGCGCTGGTGGGCGTGGTGCGGGCGGAGTTCCTGCGCGCCCGCAACTTCGACTTCGTGCGCGCGGCGCGGGCGCTGGGCGTCTCCAACCTGGTGATCATGCGCCGCCATGTGCTGCCGAACGCGATGGTGGCGACGCTGACGTTCCTGCCGTTCATCCTGAGCGGCGCCGTAACCACGTTGACGGCGCTGGACTTTCTCGGATTAGGGCTGCCGGCTGGCTCGGCTTCGCTGGGTGAGTTGATGGCGCAGGGGAAGAACAACCTGCAATCGCCGTGGCTTGGCTTGACCGGCTTCTTCACGCTGGCCACCCTGCTGACGCTGCTCATCTTCGTCGGCGAGGCGGCGCGGGATGCGTTCGACCCGCGGCGGATGATCGGCGCGGCGCGAACGGTGGCGCCGGTGCCGCCCGGGCCGGGCGCCGTGGGGCAGGCAACGCCTTAGCCGCAAACGCTCGCAGCGAAAGCGAACGCTCACTGACCGGCGCTATTGCCGCAGCCCTCGCCTCACGCCGCGCGCAATGCGCCGAGGCGGGCGATGCAGTCCGCGTCCACGGCGCGGGCTTCGCTGACGAAGCGGCGCTTTTCCTCTAGCGGGGCGCTCTTGTCCGAAGCGCGGTAGAGCAGTTTGGCCAAGGCGCGGTATTGCCTTGCGAGGCCGCGGGCGGCTTCGCGATCCACCGGGCCGGGGAACTCGGCCGCGGCCAAGCGTTGGAAATAGTCGCCGGCGCGCTCGCGACATTCGCCCCACACCACGGCGTTCCACCAGTTGCCATGTTCGTCGGCGCGGCCGCCGTCGATGGCGGCGAGCCAGTTGGCGTAGGCGGCGTCGCCCATGCCGTAGCGTTCCCATGCGTATTCCCCGGGACGACGCCAAACGTCCAACGCGAAATCCAGCGCCGCGGCCAAGGCGGCGGCCTCGGCGCGACGCGGCTCACCGCTGGCGGTGAGCTTGTAGAACGCCACCGGCGGCCCGGCGCGATATTCGCGCCAAGTGCCGAAACTGAGCCGCGCCGGCGTGCTCGCGACGTCGCTTCCCCACGGCTGCGCCACCACGAAGCCCTGTTCGTCTTGCCCCAAGATGAGCTGGTGATCCAAGCCGAGCAGGGAACACACCGCGCCTTCGGCCAACGCCGCGCGCACCGCCGCTTCCAGTTCGGCCCGCTCCGCCTCGCT
This sequence comes from Candidatus Azotimanducaceae bacterium, assembly GCA_965243095.1. Taxonomy (GTDB): domain Bacteria; phylum Pseudomonadota; class Gammaproteobacteria; order Pseudomonadales; family Azotimanducaceae; genus VXYL01. The sequence continues at coordinate 3,937,772 of OZ251530.1, read as the reverse complement.
GCTGGCGGCGGGCGAAAGCATGCCGATTTCCTCGACGTGCAGGCCGAGGTTGCCGAGCAGCGCAAACACGGGCTGGGAGTTCCAGCAGTACGGGCCGCTCGGACACAGCTCCTCGTGGATGTTGATGACGAAGGCGTGGCCGGACAGCACGAACGACTCGTGCGGGGTGGCGTCCAAGCCGTAGCGCGCCATCGCTCCTTGCGCCACGCCCAGCAGGGAAGTGTCGCAAGGCGGTTGCTCAAGGTTCATCGGCGCACCCGTCGTCGGTTTCTCGAAGCGGCTAGTGTAGCGCCCCGTTCGTTGGTGACACCGCGACGCAAGCACCCGCAAGCGCGTAAGGTTCGCGCAAGGTTCGGGTGCGAGATTCGCCGGCAAACGGGAACTTTGGACAGGAGGTGAACCATGTTTCACTTCAATGTGCGCGCGTTTGTGGCGGCGGCCGCGCTGGCCGCGGCGCCCGCCCTGCTCGCGGAAACGGAATCGAACGCGCCGGAGCGTGCGGCGGCCGACCCGTCGGCGACGGACGACGCCATCCACGTGTGCCGCAATTGGCTGACCACGCCGCGGCGCGGCGGGCAAGTCGAGGGCGGCGCCGGGCCGGACGCCGAATACTCGCAAGCGCTCCGGGAAGATCGCTGCGAAGTGATGGTGGTCACCGGCACCCGCCTGCGCAACGATCCCTCGCTGCGTGTGCAGGTGTTGACGGCGGAGGAGATCAACGCCCGGGGCCTCGCCACCACCGAGGAGATCCTGCGGGCGATCCCGCAGAACCTGCCCACGGTCAACGCCTTCAACAACACCGCGGACCTCCCCACCTTCCTTGATGTGACGTTGAGCCCGCTGGACATCGGCCTTTCCACGGCGAATCTGCGCGGCCTCGGCTCGCGCAACACGCTGGTGCTGGTGAACGGGCGGCGGGTAGCCGGCGCCGCCGGCGTGGACGGCTTCTTCGCCAACGTGCGCAACATCCCCGCGGCGGCCATCGAACAGGTGGAGGTGCTGCTCGACAGCGGCGGCGCCGTGTACGGATCGGACGCCGTGGGCGGCGTGGTGAACATCATCCTCAAGCAGGACTACACCGGCATCGGCGTGACCGGCCGCTACGAACACAGCGCCACCGGCGGCCACCAGAACCGCGTGGACGCCAACCTCGGCTACTCGTGGGCGAACGGCAACCTCACCGCGATCCTCGCCCGCACGGAACGCGACCCGGTACACAACCACAAGACCGGCTTCACCACCCGCGACTATCGCTCCCGCCTTGGCGACAACGACGACTACAACTTCGTCGGCGAACGCCATCCGCGTTCGGCCTTGGTGTCGGCTTCGGCGTGGGGGCCGTTCCTCATTCTGCCGCCGGGCAACGACGGCAGCAACGCGCAGCGGGGCGACTTCGTCGCCACCACGGACGCCGATTTCCGCGACGTGGTGACGGCGCACGCCGGGGGAACCGCCGAGGACGTCTCCGGCACGCTCTCCGTCAGCCACACGTTCTTCAACCGATTGACCCTCAACGGCTCGGCGCTGTGGCAGGAATCCACCGATGAGCAGGACACGGAACTCACCTTGCGCACGATGCGCGTGCCGGCCAGCAACGCCTTCAACAACTTCGGCCACGACGTGTTCGTGCAATACGACGCGCAGCGCGAGGCGGACGCCGGCCTCATCAAACCCACCGCGTCCACCGGCACACGCGAACACATGCGCTACATCGTCGGCTTCGAGTTCGCTTGGAACGAATCCATGCGCGCAGTGGTGGACCACACCTACGCCGTGTCCGACGGCTTTCGGCGGCAATACCAATTCGCGCCGCGTTCGGTGGTGGCGACGGAACTGCAGAACGAACGCTTGGCGGAGATGCTCGCGAGTTCGGATCCGAACGTGGCGCCAAACTTCTTCGGCGACGGCACGGCGCAGACGGAAACCATCGCCGAGTTCTACGTTCCCTTGCTGCAAGACACGGATCGCGCGTACTTGCGCATGACCACGGGGTACTTCACCAGCGGCCTCTTCGACCTGCCGGGCGGCCGCGCGCGCATGGCCGTGGGCGGCGAGAGCCGCAGCGAGTGGATTGAGGACTTGGACTTCAGCTTCGAGGTGACAAGCGGCATTGGCGTCGCCAAGCCGACGCGGGATCTCAACGCCCTGTTCATTGAAATGTCCCTGCCGATTGTTGGCGACGCGAACGCCCGCCCGGGACTGCGCAAATTGGCTTTCACCGCCAAGGCGCGTTACGACAAGTACCGCACCGAAGGCGCCGTCGGCCAAGACCCGGTGGATCCCAGCAATCCCACCGCCGGGCGCGCCACGCGCTTCAAGAAGGTGACCCTCGACAACGTGGCGCCGTACTTCGGCGTCGTTTACAAACCGATCGATGATCTCTCCGTGCGCGTCTCCCACACCGAAGGTTTCGTGGTGCCGCGTTTTCGCCAGATGTTCCAAGTGAACCGCATCGATCAGCCGTTCTACACGTTCGATCCGCTGGTTGGATCGTTCGTGCCGGCGCATGTGGTTTCCGGTTCCAATCCCGATTTGCAACCGGAACTCTCCACCACGTTCACCGCCGGTTTCGACTGGACGCCAAGCCAAGTGGATGATCTGCATGTGGAGCTGTATTACTCCGACGTGGACATTCGCGACCGCATCGCTGGCAATCGCGAATTGGGACAGCTGTTGCCGCCGGAGGTGTACGGCAACCTGCCGCAGTTCTTCGTGCGAGCGGAGGACGGCACCTTGGTGCGGGCGATAACCACCAGCGTGAACATCGCTCGCCGGGTGAGCAAAGCGGTGGATTTGCGCGTCTCCAAGGCGTTCCCGTCGGCCTACGGCGAGTTCTTCGTGCAAATGGCGTACAACCGCGTGCTGGAGCAATTCGATCAACCGTTCGAGAACGGCGCGCGCATCAGCATGTTGGGCAAGTCCATCGGCATCGACCGCTACCGCGCCATGTTCAACGTCGCTTGGACGCGGGGTTCGACCACGATCAACGCCTTCGTGAACCACCTCCCCAGCTACATCAACAACGATCACGAGCGCACGGTGAACCGCGACATCCCCAACGCCCGCGTGTCCTCTTGGACGACGTTGGACGCCAGCGTGAAGCATCGCTTCCCCAGCGGCGTGACCGTGCAAGCCGGCGGCCGCGACCTTTTCGGCCGGGATTTCCCCTTCATGCTCACGCACACCGGCCGGCCTTGGGACAGCAAGCGCGTCAACTTGCGCGGCCGGGTGCTGTTCGTGAACCTCTCCTACGATTTCGGCGTCGGCGGCTGACACCGATGCGCGGACGTTTGACGGTTTGAGCGCAGGCGCTGGCGTGTTCGCACTCGCCAGCGCTTGCTCTCGAGGGTGTACGACAATCTCGGGTGACTGATGCTGGGAACGCGGGCATCCCGCCCGCAGGCACGCGGAGACGCCTACACTCCCAAGCGTGCATCCCCCTCCCCCTGCACGCTGACCTTGGGATCTGTCGTACACCCTCACCCTCCCTCACCGCCGCTCGGTGCGGCATCAACGGTGTGGTTACAATCCGCCCATGCACTGTCCTTTCTGCGGCGACGAAGACACGCGCGTTATCGATAGCCGCCTGGTGGCGAACGGCGAGCAGGTGCGGCGCCGGCGCGTATGCCAATCCTGCGCCGAGCGCTTCACCACCTACGAGACCGCGGAAGTGGCCATGCCGCGCATCGTCAAGAGCAACGGCGCCCGCGAGCCGTTCAGCGAGGAGAAGCTGCGCTCTGGCCTCGCCCGGGCCTTGGAGAAGCGCCCCGTCTCGATGGAGGAGTTGGAATCCGTCATCGGCCGCATCCGCCACCGCCTACGCGGCGCCGGCGAACGCGAAGTGCCAGCCCGCGTCATCGGCGAGGCGGTGATGAAGGAGCTGCGCAAGATCGACCAAGTGGCCTACGTGCGCTTCGCCTCGGTGTACCGGGATTTCCAAGACATCAGCGCCTTCCAAAAGGAGATCGCTCGGCTGAAGACCGAGTCGGAGCAGCCGTGATCGGCGCCGCCGACCGCCTGTTCCTGCGCCGGGCCATCGAACTCGCCGGCCGCGGCCTCCACAGCGTCAGCGGCAACCCCCGCGTGGGCTGCGTGATCGTGCGCGACGGCAAGGTGCTCGGCCGCGGTTGGCATCGCCGCGCCGGCGGGCCGCACGCCGAAGTCAACGCCATCGCGGACGCCGGCGGCGACGTGCAAGGCGCCACGGTGTATGTCTCGTTGGAGCCGTGTTGCCACCACGGACGGCAGCCGCCGTGCGTGGACGCTTTGATCCGCCATCGCATCGCCCGGGTGGTGGCGGCGCTGCGCGACCCGGATCCGCGCGTGTCTGGTGGCGGCTGCGAAGCCTTGCGGGCGGCCGGCATCGCGGTGGATGTGGAGGATGTTCCCGTGGCGGCGGAAATGAACGTCGGTTACCTCAAGCGCGTACGGGAAGGTGTGCCGTGGGTGCGGGTGAAGGTTGCTGCCTCTTTGGACGGCCGCACGGCGATGGCGAGCGGCGAGAGCCAGTGGATCACCTCGGAAGCGGCGCGGGCGGACGCGCAACAGTGGCGGGCGCGCAGTTCGGCGATTGTCACCGGCATCGGCACTGTGCTGGCGGACGATCCGGCGCTTACCGTGCGCGGGGAACGCTTTGCGGATGGCGGTGTCATTCGGCAACCGCTGGTTGTCGTCGCGGACCGGAGTGGGCGCACCCCGGCCGATGCGAGGTTGTTCGCGGCGCATCGGGCCGTCGTTCTTTTCTGCGGCAAAGGTGCGCCCACCGACCACCCGCGGGCGCAAGTGTTCCCCGGCAACGGTTCCGCGGGTTTGCTGCCTTTGCTGCATTACTTGGCCGCCCAAGGTTGCGACGAGGTGTTGGTGGAAGCCGGCCCCACGCTCGCCGGCGCGTTCCTTGGCACTGCTCTTTGGGACGAGGCGGTGGTGTATCTGGCACCCAAGCTGCTCGGTTCGGATGCGCTGCCGTTGGCGTGGCTGACGGTGGCGCGGTTGGCAGATTGCGTGGCTGGGCAGGTGGTGGCGGTGGATTCGATTGGCGCGGATGTCCGCGTGGTGCTGCGCCGCACGGCAACCGCGGCAACATGACTGGCCGCGGCATCGACCCCCGGGCCCGGCATCGCGCACGGCGGGCGCTGGTGCAAGCGCTTTACGCTTGGCAGATGACTGGCGCCGAGTTCACCGATTTGCGCGCCCAGTTCGCGCCGTCCGCGGCGGACGACGAACACACGCCGCCATCGCTCGGCGGCGACGGGATGAAGCGCGCCGATCTGGCGTTTTTCCACGAGTGTCTGCGCGGCGTCATCCGCGATGCCGCGCAGCTGGATCCGTTGTTCGCGCCGCATCTGGATCGCGAGGTGGAGCGGCTGGATCCGGTGGAACGCGGCATTCTTCGTGCCGCCGTGTACGAGCTGAAAGAGCGCATCGAGACGCCGGCGCTAGTGGTTCTCGACGAATGGGTGGCGCTCGCCAAGACGTTCGGCGCCACGGAGAGCTTTCGCTATGTGAACGGCGTACTGGATCGCGTGGCGCGGCAACTGCGCGCCGCCGAGTTCGCGGCGGCGCCGGCGTGAGCGGCATGGACGAGTTCGGCCTGATCGACGGCATCGTGGATGCGCTGGGCGACACCACCAGCGGCCCGGGCGTGGTCATCGGGCCGGGCGACGATGCCGCCGTGCTCACCGTCCCGCAAGGCCACGAGCTGGTGGTTTCCACGGATACGCTGGTGGCCGGCCGCCACTATCCCGAGCGCTCGCAGCCGGATGCGATTGGCTACCGCAGCGTGGCCGTGGCCACGTCCGATTTGGCGGCGATGGGCGCGGCGCCGGGATGGGTGGTGGTGGCGCTCACCGCGCAGCGGTTGGATGAGAACTGGGTACGGCGTTTCGCCGGAGGCGTGCGGGCCGCGGCGCGGGATTTCGGCTTGGCGGTTGTCGGCGGCAATCTGGCGCGCGGCCCGCAAAGCGTGACGGTGACGGCGCACGGCCACTCGCCGAGTGGTTCCGCCATCTCGCGCGCCGGTGCGCAGCCGGGCGACATCGTGCATGTAACCGGTGAGCTTGGCGGTGCCGGCTTAGCGCTGGCGGATCCCGATCGATTGCGCGCGTGTTCGCTGGACAGCCTCGGCGAACACGAGCCGGAACATCGGTTCTGGAAGCCGACACCCCGCTTGGCGGTGGGCATGGGACTGCGCGGCATCGCCAGCGCCTGCCTCGACATCTCCGACGGATTGACGTCCGATCTCGAACACTTGTGCCGGGCAAGCGATGTGGCTTGCGAAGTGGATTTGCCGCGCTTGCGTACGTTCTCCGGTTGCCACCCGCAGGTGGCCGCGAGCGCTGGCGACGACTACGAACTCGCGTTCACCGCCGCCCCGCAGCACACGCCCGCGTTGCGGCATCTGGCCACCCAATGCGGCGTTGCCATCACGCCCATCGGCTCCGTACGTGCCGCGAACCCTGACGACAAATGCCGCGTGTGTTGGGTGGAGGCCGGCGTGCGCCTACACCTGAGGCGGGGTTTCACTCATTTCTGAGCAAAGCGAATCGCACCCGCCCGTGCGACTGGCCGTTCGCCATCTGCGCGACCCGTGGGTGTTACTCGCCACCGGCTTCGGCTGCGGTCTTGCCCCTTGGGCGCCCGGCACGATTGGCTCCGCGCTGGGCTTGGCCGCGTGGTGGCTGTTGCTGGCGGACCTGCCCTTGCTAGGCCGTCTAGTAGTGGTAGCGGTGGCCGCGACGGCCGCTTGGGGCGTGATTCACCAAGTCGTTAGAAAGCACGGCTTCGGCGACGAACCGGCCATCGTGCTCGACGAGGTGATCGGCCTTTGGCTGGCGTTGCTCGCCGCGCCGAAAGCGCTGGCCCCGGCGCTGGCGGGTTTCCTGCTGTTCCGCGCTGCCGACATCGCCAAACCGTGGCCGGTGTCTTGGGCCGACGCCAACGTGAAAGGCGCCGCCGGCATTTTTCTCGACGACATGCTGGCTGGTGGCATCGCCGCGATCGTGCTTGCTGTTGGCCTTTTGTTCCCGCAATAGCTGTGTGGCGGAAGGAGAGGTAAAAGCGGTAACATAGATCTCGATTTTCCGGTAAAATCGCCAGCTATGTATGCAAGATTGCTGAATCCCCCGTCCGGGTCGTTCTTCCTGTTCGGCCCCCGCGGCACGGGCAAATCCACTTGGATCCGCGACCGGTTCGCGGGCGCCGCCAGCTACGATCTGCTCGACACGCGCGAGGCGTTGCGGCTTGGCAAGGCGCCGCACACGCTCTACGCGGAGCTCGCCACGCTTGCGCCGGGCGAAACCGCGGTTATCGACGAGGTGCAGAAGGTGCCGGCGTTGCTCGATCAGGTGCATCGCTTGATCGAGGAGAAGCGGCTGCGGTTCGTGCTCTCCGGTTCCAGCGCCCGGAAGTTGCGGCGCGGTGGCGTGAATCTGCTCGCCGGGCGGGCCGTCACCTGCGCGATGCTGCCGCTGGTTTCGGCGGAGTTGAACTTCGATCTCGACGTGGAACGGGCGCTCACGCTTGGCATGTTGCCGATGGCGGTCACCGGGGACGATCCGGCGGCGTATCTGCGCGCCTACGCCGAGACGTACCTTGTCCAAGAAGTCCACGCTGAGGCGCTCACCCGCAACGTCGGCGCTTTCGCGCGGTTCCTGGAAGTGGCCGCCCGGCAGAACGCGCAGGCCACCAACGCCACGGCCATCGCCCGCGATGTTGGCGTCAGCCGGGCCACGGTGCAGAATCACTTCGAGATTCTGGTGGACACGCTCATCGGCTACTGGCTGCCGGCGTGGAAGCTGAAGTCGGCCAACAAGCAGGTGGCGCAGAGCAAGTTCTACTTCTTCGACGGCGGCGTGGCCCGGGCGCTATCGGAACGGCTGCCGTATCCGCCCACGCCCGAGGAGTTGGGGCCGCTGGCGGAGGCGTTCGTGCTCGGCGAGCTGCGCGCTTATCTCGCCTACTCGTCGCTGGGCTACAAGCCGCACTACTGGCGCAGCTACGACGGGGCGGAAGTGGACGCGCTGTGCGAAACGGCCACGGGCTTCGTCGCCATCGAGGTGAAGGCGTCGCGGCGGTGGGAACGCGGCTTCAACCGCGGCCTTCGCCGCGTGCGGGAAGCGCTTGGCGCCGAGCGCACCACCTGCTACGGCGTGTACCTCGGCGAGCGCCGGGCGCTGTGGGACGATGTACAGGTCTTCCCGCTCTTGGACTTCCTCAAGGCGCTGTGGAACGGGGATGTCATTCGCTGACGGCGCGGCGTTCTCCGCACGTCACATCGCCGCCCACGGCGGCCGGCAGCGCGCATCACCTCACTTTCCCCACTCCGGTCCCGCGATCAGCTTACCGAGCTTGCGCCGGTAGGCTCTTCCCGCCTTGGTGTAGCGGAAGAACAGCGCATAGCCGCCGAGGACCAAACACGTCGCAACGACGACGACACCGCCAACAATGAACATGTTCTCCAAGAAGGTGACGGGTTCGTCCATCGTCTAGCTCGGTTTGCCGGTTGTGTGGTTAATCACGGCGCCGAGACCGTCACGGTTGGGTCGCAACGCTAGGCATCACTCTCCCCACTCCGGCCCCACTCCGGTCCCGCTATCAGCTTACCGAGCTTGCGTCGGTACGCCCTTCCTGCCCTAGTGTAGTGAAAGAAAAGCACATGGCCGCCGAGGAACAACACGGTCGCGACAAAGGTGACGCCACCAATGATCAACAGGCGTTCCACGAACCTAGCTCCATCTGCCCGACATGTGGCAATCTCTCGGTGCCTGACGGTGACGTTGCATCACATTTTTCAGCGAAACCTTACGACAACCTTGCGCAGCATGCGACTTCGACTCTTTGAGGCCCGTGCCGTCTCTTGGCAGGACCTCGTGACTCTTGAATCTGGTGCGATAGCGTTTTGTCGACCGGTCACGCCTTCACGGTGCCGACACCGTCACGGTTTGCGTGGCGGTGCGGCCTTCGTCCACCAACAGCGCGATGCCGCCGGTCGGCAGGGCGTCGTCGGTGGCGCTGAGCAGGGGTTTGCCGTCGATGGCGCCGGTCACCGTGTCGCCTTGCACGGCGATCTCCATTTGGTAGGTGCGGTAGAGTTCCAGCGGGAACTCCTGCTCGGCCAGCACCGTGGTGCCGTCGAGTTCGCGCACCAGCCGCGCCTTGCCGTCCATTTCCAGCACCAGCGCGTAGTAGCGGCGCATCCCCTGCACCCGCGCCGCCACGCCGACGCGCCGCGTCAGGTGCGGCGTCACGTCGGCGCTCATGCGGTAGTCCGTCCATTCGCGCGCGCCGTGCAGCAGCAGGCCGGTGCCGCGGTTGTGTATCAGGCGGAACGGTTCCGAATAGCGCGGCCAATACTGATCCACGCCGTTCACCCACGCCCGGTGCCACATGTCGCCCGGCACGCGGGTGAGTGTCACCTCCGGCGCGCCTTGCCAGTCCAGGCTGTGCAGGAACAAGGTGCCGCCGGAGGCGGCGGAGACGATCTCCACGCCCACCGCGGCGATGGGATAGCCGCCCACGTCCGGGGCAGTCCAAGTGAGCGTCTCCTGCTCGCCGGGCGCGATGGCGGTGGCGGCGTTGCGCAGCGTCACCAGCTTGTCCTCGGCGTTGAAGACGCGGATGCAGATGGAGACGTCCGCGGCTTCGTCGGCCGTCCTCGCCAATTCCACCACCGCGCTGATGGTCTGCCCGGGCGAGAGCGCCGGGCTGGTCATCAAGCCGTAGCCGCGGCGCTCGAAATACTTGGCGGTGTCCAGCGAATCCACGAACGTGGCGGTCGTCGCTCGCGCCGTGGTGCCCGGCTCGCTGCGGTTGAAGTGCAGGGCCAGGCACGGCTCGCCGGCGGCGTTGGCGCGGTTGTTCACCACACATTCGTGGCCGGTGAAGCCCTGCACCGCGCCCGGGTGCGAGAAGTGGTAGCGGGCACCTTCCTTGGGTGCGTGGTAGGCGGCCCCGGCGAGGGCGTGGCCCATGCGCGTGATGCGCGTGGCCTGCGTCACCGCGTCGCTCACGCCGCCGCCGCTGTCGGCGCTCGGCAGGTAGCAGATGTCCGCCACCGGGCCGCGCCAGTCCGCGCCGGCGTCGATGCCGCGCAAGCCGTGCTGGATGCCCAGCAGGCAGCCGAGGTTGCCGGAGTTGCAATCCGTGTCCCAGCCGCAGGTGTTGACGATCTTCAAGGCGTGGCCGAAATCGTCGTTGCCGTGCAGCAGGGCGGCGATGATGAGGCCGTGGTTCGGCACCATGTGGCAGTTGCCGCCGTACTTGTCGTAGCCGTAGTTGGCCTTGATTTGGCCGAAGGTGGCGCGCCAATCGTCGCCGTTCTCCGCGTGCCAGGCGCGGATGTCGTCGATCATGCGCCGCAGCAGGCCGTCGGCGGGAATCTGCGCCAGCCCCAAGTCGATCAACTTGCCGGTGTCCGCCTCCACGAACGCCGCCGCCTCCATCGCCGCCAGCACCTGCGCACCGTGTACGGCCACGCCGTCGTGGGAGACGCTCGCCGCGCGGCGGGCCAGATCCGCCGCCCGCTCCGGGTCCCCGGGCGACACCATCGCCCAGCCGTCGATGAAGATCTGCGCCCCGATCTGCTCGGCCACCACCTGTCCGTTCATGGCGATGGAGCCGCTGGCCGGCGCGTCGATGCCGTTCGCCAAGCGCATGTAGGCGGTGTGTTCGGTGGAGTTGCCGAGGCCGCCCCACCACAGGATGGTGCGTTTTTCGATGAGGTAGTTCAGCCACGTCTGGCCGATTTGCCGGGGCGTCAGGTTCGGATCGCAGCCGTAGTCCTCGAGGGCGCGGATGAACGTGAACGTGCCGCTGATGTCGTCGTCGGTGACGATGAGCGGCACGTCGAGCTTGTCGTGAACGTAGTAGTCGATCTCGCCGAGGCGCTTCTCGATGGCCTCGTTCGACCAGCCTTCGAACGGGCGCCCGAGATAGACGCCGATGATCTTGCCGAGCACGCCGGCGTAGACGCGCTCCTCGTAGTCGGTTGGCAGTGCGGACACGGATTCCCCCTGTGCGTTTCTTGAACAGTGAGTGTGGCTTATTGCGGCGCGAAAGGCGAGTGTGCGCCCTGCGGGGCGCCTCAAGCCGCCGCCAACGTTGACAACGCGGCGAGGCGCTCGTCGTCTTCGCCCAAGTAGCGAATCAACGCCCCGCGCACGCGGTCGACGGGCAGCGTGCCGGCGTCGCGCATGGCCTCCAAATCCGCCCAGTCCTTGGTGCGGTTGAAGAACGCCTTGAACAGCGCGACGTGGAAGCACGACAGGAACGGCAGGCGACGGCCGGCGAATTGCTCCCAACGGACGCAGCGCGCGGCTTCCCGGTGAATCTCGGTGGTGTCGAGGAAGATGTCCAAGGCCGTGCCTTGCCAGTCGAGACGCGCCTGCCCGTCGTGCGCCAGCGCTTCCAAGTCGTTGTCGCCGCAGACCACGCCGGCCGGCAACGCCGCCGCGAGTTGGCTCGTGCTGTCGGTGGAGACGAAGACGTTGACGTCGATGTCGATAGTGCCGCGGCCATTGCCGGTACACCACGCGAGCGCCAGCGCTCCGCCGAAGGCGTGTGGCAGCTCCGCAGCCCGAAGCGCCTCGTGCAACGCTACGATTTTGCCGCTCAGCGATTCGGGAAGCTCGGCCACAAGGATGCTCAACCGCCCTTGTTCGCGCCCTGTTTCGCCGCTTCTTCCCGCGCCACCCGCGTCGCCCGCGCCGCCCGCGCCGCCCGCGCCTTGTTCGCCGCGCCCTCGCGCAGGATGGCGGCCAACGAAATCGGCGGGCGTTGGCGCGGCGGATAGTGTTCGGCCAACCGAATCACCTCCACCAGCTCCTCGCCGCGCGGCACGCCGTTGCGTTCGCGCACGCGGGGCTCCAGTTCGATGCGCACGGCGAACCCTAGGGCGTGCAGAATGTTGAACAGCTTGTTCAAGGACGGCACCCGGGTTCCGCGCTCGTAGGCAGACAACGCCGAGTGCGAAACGCCGGCGCGTCGCGCCGCGTCGCGCAACGAAAGGCCAGTGCGCTCGCGGGCGTAGCGCAGCGTGTCGGCGCTCACGGATGTCGTTTGTTCGCGGTCGGTCGGGGTGGTCATGGCTTTGGTGCGCATGGCGTCGATTACGGCGCTACTGTGCCACATCCGAATGGTGGCTGCCGTCAGTTCCCTCAAGCTCCTGCAATACGCCCGTCAACGCGGCGGCGGCACGGGCGGGCGCGAAGTCCTTGTGCGGATCGCGGGCGCGGCGGCGATAGCCGGGCAGGTCGCGCGCCACCTTGACGATGGCGGCGGCCAAAGCGTCGGGGTTGTTGGGCGGCACCAACTCGCCGTTGCCCTGCGGGGTCAAGCCGATCGCCAGCCCGCCCACGTCGGTTGTCACTACGGGCACCCCCGCGCCGATGGCGCTGGCGGTCACGGCGCTGCGTCCGGCCCACTTGTAGGGCGTCACGACCATGCTGGAGGCACCCAGAAACGCCTTCAAGTCCGCGGGCGAATAAGGCGTCCAGTGCAGCCAACAGCGGTCGCGCAAACCTTGCGCGGCCAACCGTTTCTCCACCGTTGCACGGTGCCTCCGAGCGACGTTTGAAGCCACCACCAGCAGTCGCCATTCGGCGAGTTGTTCGTCCACGGTCGGCAACGCGGCGAGCAAATCGTCGAAGCCGTGCTCAGGCCGCATTTGCGACAGGAACGCGATCACCGGGGCGGGCGACTCATCAGTCGCGGTTGCCCATTCGGCCAAGTCCCGGGCCAAAGTCCGATTGGTTGCAACGGTGGCGAGGAACGGCTCGAAGTGGGGATGGGGGAGGTGGCGAAAACGCTCTTTGGCCACGCCGCATGCCGCGCGCAGGAAGGCGCGGGTGTGGTCGTCCATCGTGAGCACGCGATCCGCGGCTAGGTAGAACGCCCGATAGGCGGCTTTCGCCGGTTTGCCGCGCTGCCACGCTTGCCACGGCTTGTGAACCACCACGGCAGTGGAAATGTCGCTTTGCCGCAAACGCCGCATGGCCCAAGCATCCACGCGGCGGAACGCGAGGTTTGTCGAGATCAACGCCGCGCCTGCCCCGCAACGGCGCGCGTGACGGATCGCCCGGCGCCAGTGCAACGGATAGCTGGCGACCAGCCAGACGGCCGCGAGCCAGCGGCGCTTGAAGGTGAAAACGGGCCGCGCGAAGGGCGCGAACGGCACCCAGCGAACGCCGGGCGGCGCTGGGTAATGCGCCCGCACCGTCGCGCAAACGTGAACCTCGTGCCCGGCGTCGCGGAGCACCACCGCCATCAGGTTGAGAAAGTGAGGGTTGGTGTTGAGCGGATCGATCCAGAGTATCTTCATTGGCGCGAACCGAGAGCGCCGCGCCGCAGCGTGCCCAAGACATTGCCGTTGGCGGGTGTACTCGATGGATTCTAAGCATAACGCAACATCGCCGCGGTGATACGCTCGATACCGCCGACCATCATGCGGAGGAACAACCGGTGCCGCGAACGGCAACATACGCGAACGTGAAGGTGCGCCGGCAGGGGCATGTCGCCATCGTCACCTTCAACCGCCCGGCGAAGGCGAACGCGCTCGATCACGCGCACTTGGCGGACATTGAAGCGGCGGCTTTGGCGTTCCGCGAGGATGTGGAGACGCGAGCCGTGGTTTTCACCGGCGCCGGCCGGCACTTCTCCGCCGGCGCGGATTTGCGCGGTGCCGCGCCGCCGGCGTCGGGATTGCTGGAGCGGCGGCGCTTGGCGCGCATGGGCGAGCGGGCGACGCTGGCCGTCCACGACATGGACCAGATCACCATCGCCGCGTGGAACGGCGCGGCGATGGGCGGCGGCGCGGTGCTGGCGACGGCGATGGACTTCCGCATCGGCGCCGCGGACTGCTTCATGCAGTACCCGGAGATCGACATCGGCGTGAACCTGATGTGGAAGGGTTTGCCGCTCATCGCCCGCCTTGCCGGGCCCGCACGCGCTAAACGCTTGGTGGCCGGCGGCGAGCGCGTGGACGCGGAACGGCTGCTGGAGTGGGGTGTGCTCGACGCGATGGTCGCGCCGGACGCGCTGCTGGACACCGCGCTGGAGTGGGCGGCGCGCTACGCCGCGAAGCCGCCGATTCCGGCGCAGATGATCAAGCGCAGCGTCAACGCCATCGTCGGCGCCGCGGACGCCGCCTTGATGCACATGGACGTCGATCAGAACCTGCTCACCGCCGCCACCCAGGATCGCGCCACCGCCGCGGCTTCGTGGCGAGCGCGAACCCTCGACCGCAGCGGCGATGGGAACACCCAAACCCCACCGACGTTCCAAGGCGACTGACAGCCAAGTCCCCGGCGTTTGGTGTTGCGCAGAGTTTGCGAAGCAAACTCCAACGCGCCCGTCAGGGCGCGCGCCAGCGGTCGTGCGACCAAAGCCAATCGGCGGGCGCCTGGTCGATGTCCGCTTGCAGCAAGGCGGCGTAGCGGTCGATGATCGCCCCCGGCTGCTCGTGCGGCGGATCGGCGATTTTCTCCACCCGGCATGAGTAGCGCCCGGGCGCGGCGCGTTGGCAGGAGAGGTAGTACACCGGCCAGCGGAGCGCCCGCGCAATGCGTTCCGGGCCAAGGTAGAAAGCGGTTCGCAACCCGCACAGCTCCGCGTAGTGGCAATCCCGCCCCGGGCGTTGATCCGCCACCAGCGTCCAAACCCGGTTTCGATGGCGCCGTTGCACCAGCTTCCTCCGCACCTCCTTCACCGGCACCAGTTCCACGTCGAACCGGGCCGCGATGGCGAGCAGCAGTTGCCGCATGGCCGGCGCGTGCGGCGGCTTGTACACGATGGAGACGGGCGCCTCGATGCGCGTGGCCAAGGCGAGCACGGCCCAGATCATGTTGGCATGGTGCGCCATCAACAGCAGCGCGTTGCCGTCCCGCAGCGGCGCGGCGCCTTCGCAGTCCACGCGTGCGAGCAGGTCGTCGGCGTCCATGGCCAGACCGCGCACCACCTCCACGCAAACCTGCGCGAAGCCGCCGTAAAAGCTGTTGGCAAGCGCCTCGGTGTCGGCGTTGGGAAACGCGGCGGTCAGATTCGCCGCCACCAGCTTCTTGCGGTAGCCGAGACGCGCCAGCGCTTCCACGTCCTGCGCCAAGGTGTGCAAGCGCGGCAACGGCATGCGGCTCACGGTGCGCAGTATCGGGTCGAGCAACGCCCCAAGTCCCCCAAGGCCCTCAGGCGTTACCATAGAGTCAAGCAGGCAACTCGCGCAAGGCAAACATTCCTTATGGCAAACATTCGTTTTGGCACGCTCGGTGCCGCCAAAATCACGCCGGCGGCGCTGCTGGATCCGGCGAGCCGCAACGCGGACGTGGAAGTGGTCGCCATTGCGGCGCGGGATCGCGAGCGCGCCGCGGCGATGGCGGAGAAGGGCGGCGTGGCGAACGTGGTGGACGACTACCAAGCGGTGATCGATCACCCGGACGTGACCGCCGTGTACAACCCGCTGCCCATCAGCCACCACCGCGAGTGGACGTTGAAGGCGCTGGCCGCGGGCAAGCCGGTGCTGTGCGAGAAGTCCTTCGCCTTGAACGAGCGCGAAGCGGCGGAGATGGCGGAAGCGGCCGAACGGGCCGGCCTGCTGCTCATCGAGGCGTTCCACTACCGCTACCACCCGGTGTTCCTGCGGGCGTTGGAGCTCTACCACGCGGGCGCCATCGGCGAGCTGCGGCGCGTTGAAGGCGCGTTCCATGTCGTCGTGGAACGCGGTATTCCAGCAGGCGACATCCGCATGAACTACGCCACCGGCGGCGGCGCGACCATGGACATGGGCTGCTATCCGCTGTCTTGGGTGCGCCACTTCACCGGCGAGGAGCCGACCGTGGTTTCCGCCGAGGCCGAGGAAGGCCCGCCGGACGTGGACTTGCGGCTGGCTTCGGAGTTGGCCTTCCCAAGCGGCGCCACGGGCAGCGCTTCCGGTTCGATGGCGAAAGGGGGGCAGCGCCGCTGGGACTTGGTGGCGCGAGGAACCAAGGGCACGCTGACGGTGCAGAACCCGCTGGTGCCGCACTACGGCCACGAAATCAAGCTGGAAACGGATGGCGAGACGAAGACCGAGACCCTCACCAAGCGCACCACCTACGATTTTCAATTGGACGCCTTCGTCCGCGCCTTGAACACCGGCGAGCGCCTGCCGACGGACGCCGCCGACGCGGTGAAGCAGATGCGCTTGGTCGACAGCGTGTACCGCGCCGCCGGCATGAAGGTGCGCGGCACATGAGCGACGACTTGCGCCGCGTCATCGACGACGCGTGGGAGCGGCGCGACCAGCTCGGCGTGGACACGCAAGGCCCGGTGCGCGAGGCGGTGGCGGCCGCGCTGGCTGCGCTGGACGCCGGCGAGGCGCGGGTGGCGGAGAAGATCGACGGCGCCTGGGTGGTTCGCGAGTGGTTGAAGAAGGCGGTGTTGTTGAGTTTCGCGCTCAACGACATGGGGCTTGTGCCCGGCGCGCCGGGCGGCGGCAGCTGGTGGGACAAAGTGCCGCTCAAGTTCCACGGGTGGGACGAGGCGCGGTTTCGCGCCGCCGGCTTTCGCGCGGTGCCGGGCGCGGTGGTGCGCCACTCCGCCTACATCGCGCGATCCGTGGTGTTGATGCCGAGCTTCGTGAACGTGGGCGCCTATGTGGACAGCGGCACGATGGTGGACACTTGGGCCACCGTCGGTTCCTGCGCCCAGATCGGCAAGAACTGCCACATCTCCGGCGGCGCGGGCATTGGCGGTGTGCTGGAACCGCTGCAAGCCGCGCCGGTGATCGTGGAGGACAACTGCTTCATCGGGGCGCGTTCCGAGGTGGTGGAAGGCGTGGTGGTGGAGGAAGGCGCCGTGCTGGGCATGGGCGTGTTCCTGGGCGCGTCCACGAAGATTGTGGATCGGGAAACCGGGGAAGTAACCACTGGGCGTGTGCCGCCGTACTCGGTGGTGGTGGCCGGTTCTCTGCCAGGCGGGAAGCCGCCGGACGGCCCAACACGCCCCGGCTTGTACTGCGCCGTCATCATCAAGCATGTGGACGAGAGCACCCGCGCCAAGACATCCATCAACGAACTGTTGCGCGGCTAGCCAAGGAAACAAGGGACGAACATGAGCGACATCCACGAGTTCCGCATCAACATTGCCGAGTCGGCGTTGGCCGACCTTCGCCGCCGCTTGGAACACACCCGCTGGCCGGACGCCGAGACGCCGGACGACTGGAGCCAAGGCATTCCGCTCGCCTACGCCCAGACGCTGTGCGACTACTGGCTGAACGAATACGATTGGCGCGAGCGCGAGGCGTACTTCAACCGCTTCCCGCAGTTCACCACGCGCATCGACGGGCTGGACATCCACTTCATCCACCGGCGCAGCGCCAACCCGGACGCCCCGGCGCTGCTCATCACGCACGGCTGGCCCGGCTCGGTGGTGGAGTTCCACAAGGTGATCGAACCGCTCGCCGCCGGCGACGGGCCGGATGGCGACGCCTTCCACGTCATCTGCCCGTCGCTGCCGGGCTACGGCTTCTCCGGCAAACCCACCGCGCCCGGCTGGGGCGTCGGCAAGATCGCCGAAGCGTGGGACGCGCTCATGGAACGCCTCGGCTACGCCCATTACTTCGCCCAAGGCGGCGACTGGGGCGCGGCGGTGACCACCGCCATCGCCATGCGGAACAAAGGCCGCTGCGCCGGCATCCACGTGAACATGCCGAGCGCCGGGCCCACGGCGGCGGCACGGGAGAACCCCACCGAACGCGACAAGCAAGCGCTGGCCGGCGGGCGCTACTACCAGCAGTGGGGCGCCGGCTATTCCAAGCAGCAAAGCACGCGCCCGCAGACGCTCGGCTACGCGCTGGCGGATTCGCCCATGGGCCAAGCCGCTTGGATCATCGAGAAGTTCCACGAGTGGACGGATTGCGAAGCCGGCCCGCACCCGGGCAAGCACCCGGAAAACGCCGTCAGCCGCGAGGAGCTCATCGACAACGTGATGTTCTACTGGCTCACCGGCAGCGGCGCTTCTTCGGCGCGGCTGTATTGGGAGAGCTTCAACCGCGCCTTCGGCGACGATGCCGCGGCGCGCGTGGAACTGCCGACCGGATGCAGCATCTTCCCCAAGGAGATCGTGCCGACGCCGCGCAGCTGGGCCGAACAGCGCTACGCCAACATCGTGTACTGGAACGAACTGACAAGAGGCGGCCACTTCGCGGCGTTCGAGCAGCCGGAACTGTTCGTGCAGGAGTTGCGCGCCTGCTTTCGTTTAATGCGCGACGCTTAGGATCGAACGCCATGACAAACAAGAAACTGCGCTACGGCTTCATCGGCGCCGGCGGCATCGCCGGGGCACATCTGCACGATCTCGCCCGCCGCGACGACGTGGAGCTGGTGGCGATGGCGGACATCTCGGAAGCCGCCATGCGCCGCCACCACGAGCAATACGGCATTCCGGGCATGTACGCGGACTGGCAAGAAATGCTGGCCGCGGAGAACCTGGACGCGGTTTCCGTCTGCACGCCGAACAAGCTGCACGAAGCGCCCACCATCGACGCGCTGGCGGCCGGCTGCCATGTGCTGTGCGAAAAACCCTTGGCACATTCGGCCGCGGCCGGCGAGCGGATGCTGGCCGCGGCGCGCGAACACGGCCGCAAGCTGGTCATTGGCTTTCAATACCGCTACCACCCGCGCACCCGTTTCCTGCGCCGGGCGTTCGACGCCGGCCAATTCGGCAAGGTGTTGTTCGCCCGGGTGCGGGCGATTCGACGGCGGGGCATCCCCAATTGGGGCGTGTTCGGCAACAAGGAACTGCAAGGCGGCGGCCCGCTCATCGACATCGGCGTCCACGTCTTGGAGATGGCGCACTACGCGATGGGCGCCCCGCAGCCGGTGAGCGCGACAGCGGACATGTTCACCTACATCGGCGACAAGCCCTCGGATCGGGTGGAATCCATGTGGAAAGGCTGGGACTACCAAAACCACACGGTGGAGGATCTCGCCGTCGGCCGCATCCGCTTCGCCGGCGGCGCCGTCGCCCACGTCGAGGCGGCGTTCGCCGTCCACGCCGAGGACGAGTGGAACTTCGAGCTGTTCGGCGAAGAAGGCGGCGCCCGCTGGAACCCGCCCCGCGTGTTCACCGACGAGCACGGCCACATGGTGGACAAATCCCCCGCCTGGCTGCCACGAGACAACATCTTCGCGCACAAGATGAACAACTTCGTCGAGCACTGCCTCCACGACGCCCCAACGCTCGCGCCGGCCGAGGACGGCTTGGCGGTGCAACGCATGTTGGACGCCTTGTACCGCTCCGCTGAGGGCGGCGGCAAAGAAGTGGAGATCTAACAGGGCTTTTTCACGCTAGCCGAAGGCGGTTGAGGGGCGTGGGGGAGTGGGAAGAGCTGGCTATTCGCCATCGCATGCCCTATAAAGGGTGGATGGCGGATGGATTCGACAGGTCGGAGGTGGCGCTTCGGGAGGTCGTGGTGCGGCCGGTTCGCGCGGACGAGCGGCGGCGGTGGGACCGGGAGATGGCGGAGCACCACTACCTGGGGTTCAAGCAGTTCGCGGGCCGGGGGCTGCGGCACGTGGCGGAGTGGCGCGGGCACTGGCTGGCGCTGGTCGGGTGGCAGTCCGGGGCGTTCAAGTGCGCGCCGCGGGACGACTGGCTGGGCTGGCACCCGTCGGTGCAGTTCCGGCGCCTGCATCTGATCGGCAACAACACGCGGTTTTTGATTCTGCCGAAGGGGGAGAAGATCAAGAACCTGGCGTCGCGGACGCTGGGGCTGAGCCTGCGGCGGCTGAGCGGGGACTGGCGGGAGGCGCACGGGCACGTTCTGGAGTTGGCGGAGACGTTCGTGGACCCGTCGCGGTTCAAGGGGACGTGCTACCGGGCGTCGAACTGGGAGCGGGTGGGCGTCACGAAGGGGTTCGCGCGGCACAACGGCGCGTACACGGACGCGCATGCGTCGCCGAAGGAGATGCGCGTGCGTCCGCTGCGGCCGGACGCCCGGCGGCGGCTGTCGGACCCAACGGAGCGCCCGGAGTGGGGCGCGCCGAAGGCGGTGGCGATGCCGTACGGGAAGGCGGAGCTGCGCTCGCTGCGCGACGTGTTCGCGGAGTTGCCGGACTGCCGGCGCGGCCAAGGGCGGAAGCACCGGCTGGAGACGGTGCTGGCGATCGTGGCGCTGGCGAAGCTGTCGGGGCTGTCGGGGCCGGCGGCGGCGGAGCGGTTCGGGCGCGGGCTGGCGCAGGAGGAGTTGCGGGCGCTGGGGGCGTGGCGGCATCCGGAGCGCGGCGTCCGGGTGGCGCCGTCGGACTCGACGTTCTGCCGGGTGATGGCGGACCTCGACCCGGAGGCGCTGCGGGACGCGCTGCGGCGCTGGGCGGCGCCGCGGGCGCCGGCGGCGGACGCCGGCGCGGCGGACGGCGGGGACGTCCGCGACTCGTTCGACCGGCGGGCGCTGGCGATGGACGGCAAGCGCATCCGCGGCGCCAACCGCAACACCGGCGCGGACAGCCACTTCGAGACGGTGACGCTGGTGTCCCACGACGGCCGGCCGGTGGCGAGCCGCTGCCTGTTCGAGAAGGGCGGCGAGGCCGCCGCCACCGCGGCGCTGCTCGAGGACGTCGACATCCGCGGCCGGCTGCTCACCCTGGACGCCCTGCACCCGTCCTACGACATGGAGCGCCGCGTCGTCGACATCGCCGGCGCGGACCACCTGTTCCCGATCAAGAAGAACTGCCCCGAAACCCGCAAGGCGCTGGTCGCCATGGACTGGGACGGCGCCGGCGCGAAGCGCCACGCCGCGCCGCCGGAGAAGGCCCGCGGCAGGCTCGAAATCCGCTCCATCTCCGTCGTCGGCCTGCCGAGGAGGATGCTGCTCTTCCGACACGCCCGCCAAGCGTTCCGCGTCGTCCGCGAGCGCGTCGTGATCAAGACCGGCGAGGCGTCCCGGGACGTCGCCTACGGCATCTGCTCGGTCGGCGCGGACCAGGCCGGCCCCGAGCGGCTGCTGGCCTGGAACCGCGGCCACTGGATGATCGAGAACGGCAACCACCACCCCAGAGACGCCACCCTCCGCGAGGACGACAGCCGGGTCCGCGCCCGCCACGCGCCGACCAACCAAGCCGCCATGAACAACATCGCCCTCGCCGTCGTCCGGCACCGCGGCTTCCGCTTCGTGCCCGAGGCCACCACCCACTTCATGATGCGCCGCGCCGACGCCCTCGACGCCATCCTCTCCCCGGACTAGCCGCCGAAAACCGACCGCGCCACCGCCCGACGCCGCCCGCTTCGAGGCGCCCTCGTCCGCGGCGCGGGATCCGCCCGAAAAAACACCCGTCGCGCCCGCCCCGGGCGCTCCACGCCGAACGCGGAGACGCCCCCGCCGCCGTGTTCGCACATCCGACACGCCCTTCACATGCGCTTCGCAGCCCCGCTGCGCCGGTGCGCGTTAGCGTGAAAAAGTCCTGGGAGATCTAAACGGCACACACCCAAAAGCTCATGCTATGTTTCACCGGGCCTATAGGGCACTCCAAAAGAACCATGAACCTAGGAGAACTAGACGATGATCGAGATAACGGGAGGCCACTTGGTGGCCATTGTCTTGGCGGTGGTGATCTTGGCCGTGGCGGCCGTCGCATTGACCATCACGGCCGTTTTCAACTCCCTCAACGCACACTTCGAAGCCGTGGACGCCAAGGGGGCTGCCCTCCGCGCCACCCTTGACGCCGCCGTGACGCGCTTGGAAAGCCGGATGGACACCCACGAGCAGGTCATGCGCGAGCAAGTGCAGGCCATCAAAGCCGTTGTCGCGGAAGGCAAGGAGGAGCACAAGGCATGGCAGGCGGCGCTGGACAAAACCAACGAGCGCCTCGACCAGCTGATGATGCACCTGTTGGAAAAGAAGGCCTAAGCCGCCCCCGCTGCGCCGTTGGCGTGCGTGAGGACGTGCGCCATCAGCGAGGGAATGCCGGCGGCCCACGTCACCGGCGGTGGTTGCCCGGGGGCGTGCCAGATGCAGCCGACCGGTGCGGGGCCTCGTGCGTGTTGAAGCTCGATGCTGGCCGCCGCCAGCGCCGCTACGCCGCCGCGTTGCGCAGCACCCGCCCGGCTCGCTCGCCGGTGTGCTCGTCGTCGAGCAAGATGGGGGTGCCGTTGCACACCGTCGCCTTGTAGCCCACCGCCTTCTGGATCAAGCGCGGCGCTCCGCCCGGGAAGTCGTGTACCAGCTTCGGCTGGCGTTCGGCGACGCGGCCCAAGTCGATCACGTTCACGTCCGCCTTCATGCCCGGCGTCAACGCGCCGCGGTCGGTGAAGCCGAGCACGCGCGCCGAGGCGCTGGTCATGCGCCGCACCGCCTCCTCGATGGAGAACAGCCCTTGTTCGCGCACCCAGTGCGAGAGCAGGAAAGAGGTCCAGCCGGAATCCATGATCTGGCTCACGTGCGCGCCGGCGTCGCCGATGCCGGGCAGCATCCAGTCCAAGGTGAGGAAGCCCTTGAGCGCTTCGAGATCCGTGTTGAAGAAGCGCACATGGAACAGCGCCTCGCCGTTGGACTCCAACATCTTGTCCAGCCACAGTTCCACCGGGTGGACGCCGGCGGCCTGCGCCATGTGGTAGAGGCTTTCCTCGCTGTCCCGCGTGTAGTTCGGCCGGTCGCCATCGCCCAGCCAGAAACTCCCACGCGCCCGCTGTTCGAACGCCGGGCGCTCCTTGGCTTCGGCGATGAGTTTGCGGCGCGTCTCCGTGTCGCGGATGGCCGCCAAGCGCCCGTCGAAGTCGAGCTTCCGCAATTCGCCCCACGTCGGCGTTGGGAACGGCATGTCCGTGCGCAGGCCGGTGACGAAGCCGCCGCTGCGGGGCAGGGTGAGGCCGGTCACGTCCAACCCTTCCTCGCGCATGGCGTTGACGGCGCCGTCGTAGCCGTTGCCTCGCTCCGCGACGGCCGCATCGTCCATGCCCGGCGCGTACGGCGCGCTGAACAGGATGCGCGTGCCGGCCGCCCGGCACTGCTGGGCGACCATGCGCATCTCCTCGTCCAGCTTGGCGTAGTTCAACACGCTCTGCAGCAAGCCGCCGTGTTTGCCCACGGCCTTGGAGATGGCCACCAGCTCGTTTTCCTTGGCGAAGGTGCCCGGAATCGAGCGGCCGTCCGGCAGCGTGTGCTGCGGCAGCCGGTTGGTGGAGAAGCCGATCGCCCCGTCGCGCACCGATTGCCCCACCAAGGCCGCGATCTCGGCGACTTCCTCCTCCGTCGCATCGTCGGTGATGGCGCGTTCGCCCATCACGTAGAAGCGCGACGCGCAGTGGCCCACCAAGCCGGTGATGTTGATGGCCGGGTTGAGCTTCTCGATGGAGTTCAGATACTCCCCGTAGGACACCCAATCCCACGGCAAGCCGGTGAGGATGGCGTTCTTCGGGATGTCCTCCACCGTCTCCATCATGCCGGCGAGGAAGTCCCGGTCGGCCGGCTTGCACGGCGCGAAGGTAACGCCGCAGTTGCCGAACAGCGCCGTGGTCACCCCGTGCCAGGAAACCGGCGTGAGCAGCGGATCCCAGCCGGCTTGGGCGTCGAAGTGCGTGTGCAGGTCCACGAAGCCGGGCGTTACCGTGTGCCCCTCGGCGTCGATCTCGCGCCGACCCGCGCCGGAAACCGCCCCCACCTCGGCGATGGCGTCGCCATCGATGGCCACATCCCCGACGAACGGCGCGCCGCCCGTCCCATCCACCACTTCGCCGCCGCGAATCACCAAGTCATGCGCCATTGCTTCCTCCCCTCGGTTGCGTCAACAGCTTGGAACGCATAATAGCGCGAACGCCAAGCCCGCCAACTCACGCCAGCGCTTGGTACACCAGCCGTTGGAAATCCTCTTGGTAGGTGTTGTTCGGCATGGTGCCGGCGGCCATCACTTGGGTGAGGCAGACGCCCAACAGCTCCTCGGCCGGATCGGCGAAATAGGTGGTGCCGGCGGCGCCGCCCCAGCCATAGGTGCCCACCGAGCGAATGAGGGGCGCCCGTCCGCGGCCGTGGTAGGTGGCGACGCCGAGGCCCCAGTGGAATCCCGGGCCGGTAATGGGAATCACCATGTCGCCGGTGTGGTTGCCGATCATCAGGTCCACCGTCTTGCGGCCGAGGATGCGCGCGCCGTCCAGCACGCCGCCGTTCAGCAGCATCTGGCCGAAGCGGGCGTAGTCGCCGGCGGTGGTGAGTACGCCGCCGGCATCGCCGCCGGCGGAGAACATGCGCCGCGGCCCGACGGTCTTCTCGCTGGTGGCCGCCTTGTCCATCGCCACCAGGCGCATCTTGCCGTCCACCTCGCGCGGCATGTAGCTGGCGCCGAAGCGCGGTAGCTGGCCTTCCTGCAAGTAGAAGCCGGTGTCGTTCATGCCGAGCGGGGCGAAGATGTTCTCCTCGAAGAAGGCGTCCAAGCGTTGACCGCTCGCTTCTTCGAGCACGGCGGAGAGCGCCGGATAGCCCATGTGATAGACGAACCGCTCGCCCGGCTGGCCGGCGAGGGGCAGTTCGGCCTGCGCCCGCACGCGCGCCCGGTTGTCCGGCTGCGCGGCGTCCTCTTTGCCGTCTTTGCCGTCGCCGTCGCGGATCCAGCCGATGGCGGCGAGCGCGTCGCGGTACTGCTGGCGGTAGAAGTGCGGCATCGTGGACGGATCGAGCAGCCCGGTGGTGTTGGTGAGGCAGTCGCGGATGGTGATGGGGCGCTTCGCCGGCACCGGCGCCATCGGCTCCTTGGGGTTGAACACGCGCATGTCCGCGTACTCCGGCAGGTACTTGGAGATGGGGTCGTCCGGCGTCAGCACGCCGCGCTCGTAGAGAATGAGCGTCGCCACCCCGGCGATGGGCTTGGTGTTCGACCACATGCGGAACAAGCTGTCCATGCCGGCCGGCGCGTCCTTGTCGAGGTCGAGCAGCCCGCAAGCGTGCTGGTGGACGATGCGCCCGCGCCGCGCCACCAAGGTGACCAGATTCGGTACGCGCCCGTCGTCGACGAACGCCTGCATGGCCGGGCCGATGCGGGCGAGGCGTTCCGGGTCGAAGCCCAGTTCGGCGGCGTCGCCCACCGGCAGCGCGGATTTGGTAGTGGACATGGGTTCCCCTTGTTGCGAAGCGATTTTGGGCAGCCCGTCAGCGGCGCGGCTTGACGTGCGGTGCGAGAGCCATGTTAGCGCGAGCGTGGCGGCGGTGTTGCCCGTCGTGGCGAAGCGGTAAAATGGGCGTTTTCGCCGGGGGCAGTGCCGCTTGAATGTTCTTTGTCTCGACCTTGAGGGCGTGTTGGTGCCCGAGGTCTGGGAGGCGGTGGCGCGTTGCACGGGGATCGACGCGCTGCGCAAGACCACCCGCGACATTCCGGTGTACGACGATCTCATGGCCATGCGGCTGGGCGTGCTGGCGCGGCACGACCTTGCGCTGAGCGCCATCCAAAGGGTGATCGCCGGCCTCGAACCGCTGCCGGGCGCTTGCGACTTTCTGGCGTGGGCGCGCGGTCGGTTCCAAGTGGCGGTGCTCTCGGACACGTTCTACGACTTCGCCATGCCGCTCATGGCCAAGCTCGGCCATCCGCTGCTGCTCTGCCACCGGCTTGAGGTTGAAGACGATCGCATCGTCGGCTACCGGCTGCGGCAGGCGGACCCGAAACGGCAGGCGGTGCGGGCGTTCCAAGCGATGAACTACCGTGTGCTGGCGGCCGGGGATTCCTTCAACGACATCGGCATGCTCGAAGAAGCGGACGCCGGCGTGTTCGTACACGCGCCACCGGGCGTGCGCGAACGGTATCCGGCGTTCCCCGCCGTACCCGGTTTGCCGGAACTGCGGACGGAGTTGGCGGCATTGGACGCGCAGAGCCCGCAGCAGGGCCCCCTCGCCGGAGAGGCCGCATGACACCGGGCGAGTTGTTCCGGCGAGCGCTGGAAGAGGAAAGGCCGTTGCAGATCGTCGGCGCCATCAACGCCTACGCGGCGCTGCTAGCGGCGAGCGCCGGTTATCGGTCGCTGTACCTGAGCGGCGCGGGGGTGGCCAACGCCTCCTACGGCCTGCCGGATCTGGGCATGACATCCCTCAACGATGTGCTCGAAGATGTGCGCCGGCTCACCGCGGCAACGCCGCTCCCGCTGCTGGTGGACGTCGACACCGGATGGGGCGGCGCGTTCAACATCGCCCGCACGGTGCGCGAGATGATCCGCGCCGGCGCCGCGGCTGTTCACATGGAGGATCAAGTGGCCGCCAAGCGCTGCGGCCACCGGCCGAACAAGGCCATCGTCGAAACCGGCGAGATGTGCGACCGCATCAAGGCCGCGGTGGACGCCAAGACGGACGCCGCCTTCGTGGTGATGGCGCGCACCGACGCGCTGCAGGTGGAGGGCTTCGACGCGGTGCTGGAACGGGTGGCGCGGTTCGAGGAAGCCGGCGCGGACGCCATCTTCGCCGAGGCGATGACCGATCTGGACATGTACGCCCGCGTGGTGGCCGCGGTGGACGTGCCGGTGCTGGCCAACATCACCGAGTTCGGCAAGACGCCGCTTTACACGCGGGAGGAGCTGGCCGGCGTCGGCGTGGCGATGGCGCTGTATCCGTTGTCCGCGTTCCGCGCCATGAGCCAAGCGGCGCTCGACATGTACCGGGCGATCCGCGAGCAGGGCACCCAAGCCGAGGTGGTCGATAGGATGCAGACCCGCGACGAGTTGTACGATGCTCTCGGCTACCGCGAGTACGAGGCGAAGCTCGACGCGCTGTTCGCCGAGGCCGCCGAGCCATCGGGCGAGCGCGTCGCCCGTGGCAAACTCGCGAAGAATTGACAGGAGGCAGACAGGAGGCAAATGCATGGTTGATCAAAAACTAGGCGGCGCGGGTTTGCGCGGCCAAACCGCCGGGCAGACCGCGCTGTGTACCGTGGGCAAAAGCGGCACCGGTCTCACCTACCGCGGCTACGACATCTCCGAACTGGCCGCCGAGGCGACGTTCGAGGAGGTGGCCTATCTCCTGTTCCACGGCGAGCTGCCGAACGCGAGCGAGCTCAAGGCGTACCGCACCAAGCTGAAGATGCTGCGCGGCCTGCCCAAGCCGGTGAAGGAGGCGCTGGAACGCATCCCCGCCGTCGCCCACCCCATGGACGTGATGCGCACCGGCTGCTCGATGCTGGGCAACTTGGAGCCGGAAGGGGATTTCTCCCATCAGCAGGACGTGGCCGACCGCCTGCTCGCGGCGATGCCCTCCATCGTCAACTACTGGTACCGCTACAGCCACGACGGCGAACGCATCGACCTGCTCACGGACGAGGACACGCTGGCGGGCCATTTCCTGCACGGCCTAACCGGCCGGCCGCCGAGCGAAACCCACAAGCGCGCGCTGGACGTCTCCCTCATCCTCTACGCCGAGCACGAGTTCAACGCCTCCACCTTCACCGCCCGCGTCTGCGCCTCCACGCTCTCGGACATGCACTCCTGCGTCACCGGCGCCATCGGCTCCTTGCGCGGGCCGCTGCACGGCGGCGCCAACGAAGCCGCCATGGCGCTCATCGAACAGTTCGCCACGCCGGCCGAAGCGGTGGCCGCGGTGCGCGGCATGCTGGAGCGCAAGGAGGTGATCATGGGCTTCGGCCACGCCATCTACCGCAAGTCCGATCCGCGCAACGCCATCGTCAAGGGCTGGGCTGAAAGGCTGGCCGAACAGGTGGGCGACGAGCGCCTGTTCGCCATCTCCTGCGCCATCGAGGAGTTGATGTGGCAGGAGAAGGAGCTTTTCGCCAACGCGGATTTCTTTCACGCCGCGGCGTACCACTTCCTCGGCGTTCCCACCAAGCTGTTCACGCCGATTTTCGTCTGCGCGCGGGTGTCCGGCTGGACCGCGCACGTGATGGAGCAGCGGGCGGACAACCGCATCATCCGCCCCAGCGCGGAATACGTGGGGCCGCCGCCGCGTTCCCTCACCAAGCTGGTGGATCGCTAGCCCGCCGTGTCCGCAAGCAACGCAGCGGCGAACGTCCGCCCGCCGCCGGACGCCGAGCTGGTCGCCATCGCCGACTATGTGTGCGGCGTGGAGATCGACAGCGCGGAAGCCTACGACACCGCCCGCCACTGCCTGATGGACGCCTTGGGCTGCGGCTTCCTGGCGCTGCGCTTCCCGGAGTGCGCCAAACACATCGGCCCGCTGGTGCCGGGCACGGTGACGCCGAACGGCGCCCGGGTGCCGGGCACTTCCCATCAGCTGGATCCGGTCAAGGCGGCGTGGGACATCGGCTGCATGATCCGCTGGCTCGACTTCAACGACACTTGGCTGGCGGCGGAGTGGGGGCATCCTTCGGACAACCTAGGCGGCATTCTCGCGCTGGCGGACCATCTCTCCCGCGTCGCCGTGGCCGGCGGCAAGCCGCCGCTGCTCATGCGCGACGTGCTGACGGCGATGATCAAGGCGCACGAGATCCAAGGCTGCCTAGCGCTGGAGAACAGCTTCAACCGCGTCGGCTTGGATCATGTGCTGCTGGTGCGCGTGGCCACCGCGGCGGTGGCGATGCGCATGCTCGGCGGCGGCAAAGAGCAGGTGGTGGACGCGCTCTCCCACGCCTTCGCCGATGGCGGCGCCCTGCGCGCCTATCGCCACGCCCCCAACGCCGGCTCGCGCAAATCCTGGGCCGCGGGCGACGCCACCAGCCGCGGCGTACGCCTCGCGCTGCTGGTGCAGAAAGGCGAAGTGGGTATTCCCAGCGCCCTCACCGCGCCCACTTGGGGCTTCTACGACGTGGCCTTCAAGGGCGAACGGTTCCGCTTCCAACGCGAATACGGCAGCTACGTGATGGAGAACGTGCTGTTCAAGATCTCCTTCCCCGCCGAGTTCCACGCCCAAACCGCGGTGGAGGCAGCGGTGCATTTGCATCCGCAAGTGGCGGGGCGGCTGGACGCCATCGACCGCATCGTGCTCACCACGCACGAATCCGCCATCCGCATCATCAGCAAGACCGGCGCGCTCGCCAACCCCGCCGACCGCGACCACTGCCTGCAATACATGGTGGCGGTGGGCCTGCTCAAGGGCGACTTGACCGCGGACGACTACGAAGACGCCGCCGCCGCGGACCCGCGCATCGACCGCCTGCGCGAGGCGATGGTGGTGGAGGAAGCCGAACGCTACAGCTGCGAATACCACGAACCGGAGAAACGCAGCATCGCCAACGCCGTGCAGGTGTTCTTCGCCGACGGCAGCGCCACCGAGCAGGTGGCCGTGGAATACCCCATCGGCCATCGCCGCCGCCGCGCCGAGGGCCTGCCACTGCTGGTGGCCAAGTTCGAGCGCAATCTCGCCACGCGGTTCCCGGCGACGCAAGCGCAGCGCGTGCTGGACTTGTGCTTGGACGCCGAACGCCTGCAAGCCACGCCGGTACACGAATTCCTCGATTTGCTGGCGTGTTGAGGCGGCGGCCGGCTGAACTCGGCCGACGAGGTGCGACGGGTGTACACTAGTGAAAAGGCAAGCTCTGGAGAAGAAGCTACGCGAGTGCGGGTGGTCGTTCCTGCGTCACGGTCGGCGTCACGACATTTGGAGCAATGGGACGTTCATCGAGGCGATACCTCGTCATGCGGAGATCAATGACCGTTTGGCGCAGGCGATCGTTAGACGCGCGAAGGAGGCGGCGACGTGAGAGTGCAAGGCAGGATATTCGAGGATGACGGGTTCTGGCTGGCCGAGGTTCCCATTCTGGATGCCATGACCCAAGGCACTTCCAAGGAAGACGCCTTGGACATGGTCAAGGACCTGGTGGAGACGTTGGCGAACCGCCCCGGTTTCTCGGTGACGGTGCATTCGTGCCCGGATGGAAACATCGAGCTTGGCTCGGACGACGTCGCCGGCTTGGTGGCGTTGATCCTGCACCGACAGCGTACGCGAAACGGCCTCTCGCTACCAGAGGCCGCGCGCCGGCTCGGCGCGAAATCTCCCAGCGCCTACGCCCGCTACGAGCGCGGCGACTCCGCCCCGACGTTGAAGAAGCTCAGCGAGCTCATGGCCGCGGTTTCCCCCGGCTGCGATTTCGTGCTGCAACGCGGCACCGCGCACTGAGGTTGCCGGCGAGCGCTCCTCACGCGCCCCGTACGACATGCGGTTTTTTCCGGCGGCGCAAGCGGGCGGCAGCCACGCCGCGGGTTAAGATCAATCGTTCGCACTGAGGGGGAGCGAACCTTTGCAAGCGGAACTCGCCGCCGCGGTGGCGCAAGTGACGGCCGCCGGCCAGCCCTACGAGACGCGCGTCGAACGCATCCGCGGCGTGGACTTCACCGTGTTCGTCAACGCGCCGGAGAATCTGCGCGCGCTGTACGCGAGCGGCCTCGACCACGCCGACAAGGATTTCTACGTTTACCAAGACGAACGCCACACCTATCGGCAGATGTGGAACTTGGCGGCGCGTTGCGCGAATCGGCTGCGCGAACGCGGCGTGGGGGCCGGCGACCGCGTGGGCATCGCGCTGCGCAACTATCCGGAGTGGATCGCGGCCTTCCTCGGCATCACCTCCCTCGGCGCGGTGGCGGTGGCGCTGAACGCCTGGTGGTCCGGCGAGGAGTTGCTCTACGGCATCGACGACAGCGGCCTCAAACTGCTGTTCGCGGATGTGGAACGCACCGAACGCCTGGCCGGCCGCCTTGGGGATCGCGCCGTTGAACTCATCGCCGTGCGCCACCAGCACCCCGGCCTCGAAACGTGGGAGGAGTTCCTGCACGGCGCATCCGAACGCATGCCCGAACCTTCCATCGCCCCAGAAGACAACGCCACCATCCTCTACACCTCCGGCTCCACCGCCCACCCGAAAGGCGTGCTCTCCACGCATCGCGCCATCACCAACGCGCTGCTTGGCTGGGAATGTGGCGGCGCCATCGCCATGACCATGAATCCGCAAATGGCCGCCGCGGTGGGTCGTTCGGCGCCCGCCCCGGAGCATCCGCCGGCGGTCATCCTCACGGTGCCGCTGTTCCACGTCACCGGCTTGGTGGTGCAGATGCTGATGTCGTTCCGCCGCGGCCGCAAAATCGTGGGCATGTACAAGTGGAACGCCGGCGAGGCGCTGCGGATCATCGAAGCCGAGCGCATCACCGAGTTCAACGGTGTGCCCACCATGGCGTGGGAACTGGTGCAAGCCCCGGAGCGAGCCAAGTACGACCTCTCCAGCCTCAAGAGCGCCGGCGGCGGCGGCGCGCCGATGGCGCCCGAGCACGTCCGCCAAATCGACAAGACCATCGGCAAAGGCGCTCCCGGCACCGGCTGGGGCATGACCGAGACCCAAGGCCTCGCCACCACCATCGGCGGCGCGGCGTTCCTCGCAAGGCCGCGCAGTTGCGGCCGCGCCGTGCCGCCGCTGGTGCGGGTGAAGGCGGTGAAGCCGAACGGCGAAGACGCCGCGCCGCACGAAACCGGCGAGTTGTGGATCTGGGGCGCGATGAACATGTCCGGCTACTGGAACAAGCCCGACGCCACCGCCGAAACCCTGACCGACGGCTGGGTTCACACCGGCGACATCGGCCACTTGGACGAGGACGGCTACGTGTTCATCACCGACCGCGAGAAGGACATGGTGATCCGCGGCGGCGAAAACATCGGCTGCCAAGAGGTGGAAGCGGTGCTCTACGAACACCCCAAAGTGCTGGAGGCCGCGGTGTTCGGTGTGCCGGACGAGCGCTTGGGCGAAACCTTGGCCGCGGTGGTGGTAAGCCGCCCCAACGAAACGCTGACAGCGGCCGACGTGCGCGACTTCGCCGCCCAGCATGTGGCCAAGTTCAAGGTGCCGGACCACGTTTGGGTACGGGCCGAACGCCTGCCGCGTATCGCTTCGGAGAAGATATTCAAGCGCGGCCTGCGTGAAGAAGCCCGGCGGTTGCTCGCCGGGGAACAGGGATAAGCCTCCGTAAGACATGTAGCACGCCGCTTCGAGCAGCGCGGCCAGCGGTAATCGCAGCGAATCGACGCGGTCCATCTCGACGGCATGGCTGATGCGGGTGTCCGCCGGCCGCACCGTCGAGACGCCAAGATCCATAGCCTCTATCCCAACTTGGAAGTTATCTATTTGATTAAAAAGGATTTTTTATTTAACTAAAATGCAAGTGCAAATCACTTTCATTTGCGTTACGGTGTCGGCTTTCCCGCTCCGCCAGGCTGGATGTCGCAATTCCCTTCCTTGCGTTTGCTGCTGGCGGAACGGGAATCAACTTTTGAGCCAACAAGAGGGAGACAGACCATGCGATGCCGAAAGAAGCCCGCTCGAACGCGGGCGGCTGGATGTCTGGCGGCTGTGGCGATGCTCGTTGCGCCGCTCGCGGTCGCCGAAGAGGCCGAGCCGGCGGAGGCGGATGAGGCCGACGAGATCGTTACCGTGGTCGCCACGCGCACCGAGCGGTCGGTGGACGATGTGGCGGCCACCGTCAGCGTCACCACCGCCGAGGACATCGAGCGGCAGCTCGCGTGCGACATCGCGGATCTCGTGCGCTTCGAGCCGGGCGTCGCCGTGGGCGGCACCGGCAGCCGGTTCGGGTTGGCCGGCTTCAACATCCGCGGCATCGGCGGCAACCGGGTGCTGACGCTGATCGACGGCGTCCGGGTGCCGGACGAGTTCTCCTTCGGCCCGTTCCTAAGCGCCCGGCGCGACTATGTGGACGTCGACAGCCTGCGCCGCGCCGAGATCGCGCGCGGGCCGATCTCCTCGCTGTACGGCAGCGACGCGCTGGGCGGCGTGGTGGCGCTGCGCACGAAGACGCCGCAAGACTACTTGGGCGACAAGCCGTTGGCCGCCGGCGTCAAGGCTGGCTATTCCAGCGCGGACGCCAGCACGGTGGGCACGGTGAACTTGGCGTTCGGGCGGCAGCCGTTCTCCGGGCTTCTCGTGGCGACCCGCCGAGAAGGGAGCGAAACCGAAAACATGGGCGCGGTGGACGACACCGGGCCGGGGCGGGAACGACCGGATCCGCAGCAAACCACCGCCGACAATCTCACCCTCAAGTTGGCCTTCGCGGCCGAGCACCACGCGCTCACGCTGGGCGTGGACCGCTACCGCAACGGGACGGACACTCGCATTCTCTCGGACTACGGCACCGTGGCCTTCGGCACCACGGTGAACGAACGCGCCGCCGCGGACACCCGCGACCGCGAGCGCCTGGCGCTGGACTACCGTTACTCGGGCGCACTGCCGTTCGCCACCGATCTGCGGGCGACGGTGTACCGCCAGCGCTCGGACACCGCGCAACGGACGCTCGAACAGCGCACCACGCCACGGCGCATGGCGCAGAGCCGCCGCCGCTCCTCCTTCTACGAGCAGGAAGTGCGCGGGTTGAGCGCGCAACTGCACAGGCCGTTCGCCATCGGCGCTTCCGATCATCATGTGGTGTACGGCATCGACTACGCGGTGACGGACAGCGCGTCGCTGCGCGATGGCGGCACCTTCGACAGCACTGGAGCGCCGGTGCGGGAATTCTCGCCCCTGCCAACCCGCGACTTTCCGCCTACCGAAGTGAAACAGCTGGCGGTGTTCGCGCAGGACGAGATCGCGTTTCTAGACGGGGCGCTGCTGCTCTCTCCCGGCCTTCGCTTCGACGACTTCCGCGCCGATGCCCTCGCCGATGCGGTGTATCTGGCGGGCAACCCGGGCTCGCCGCCGCCGCAGAACTACGCCGACTCCATGTTGAGCGCCAAGCTCGGCGCGGTGTACTCGTTTTCTGACCGCGCCTCGGCCTACGTCCGCTACAGCGAGGGGTTTCGCGCGCCGCCGTACGACGACGTGAACGTGGGCTTCAGCAACTTCCGCGGCGGCTACAAGACCATCAGCAATCCGCAGCTGGAATCGGAACGCAGCCGCGGCGTGGAGGCCGGAGTGCGGCTGCGCCGAGGCGCCGGCAATCTGCGCTTGGCGGTGTTCCGCAACCGCTACTCGAACTTCATCGAATCCCTCGCCATCGCGCCGCAATTCCTGGCCAGCCGCGGCATCGATCCGGCCGACGGCCTGCTGACGTTCCAGTCCGTGAACCGCAGCGCGGTGACCATCGACGGCGTGGAGCTCGGCGGCGGCTTCGACTTCGGCGCCGGCTTCTCGGCGCGGGTCGCGGCCGCCTACGCCAGTGGCGAGGACAAGAACACCGGCGCGCCGGTGAACAGCATCGAACCGTTGAGCGCCGTGCTCGGCCTCCGCTACGCGGCGGACGAGCGTTGGAGCGTGGATGCCGTCTGGACGCTGGTGGCCGCCAAAGACGCCGGCGACATCGACGACGCGGTGCCCATTCCGCCATCGTCCGGCTACGGCATCCTCGACGTGCTGGGGCATGTGCGCATCGGCGACCGTGTGCTGCTGGACGTGGGCCTCTTCAACGTCGGCGACAAAGCCTACCGGCGCTGGGCGGACAGCCGCGGCATCGGCGGCGACGCGCCGCGGCGATTCACCCAGCCCGGCTTCAACTTCGGCGCGACGTTGCGCGTGGCGCTGTAGCCCCATGCGCGCGCTGGCGGCGGTCGCTGTCGGGCTGCTCGGCTGGCCGTTCGCAAACGCTTGCGAAGCGGCCGCCGACAGCACGCGCATCGCCGTGGCGGGCGGGTCGCTCACCGAGATCATCTACTTCTTGGGCGCGGAGGAGCGGCTGGTGGCGGTGGACACGACCTCCAACTTCCCCGCCGCGGCGCGAAAACTGCCTTCCATCGGCTACGTTCGCGCGCTTTCCGCGGAAGGGCTGCTTTCCCTCAAGCCCACGCTGGTGCTGGGCGAACACGACATGGGACCGCCGCATGTGCCCACCGCGCTGGCGGCCACTGGGCTGCCGCTGGTTCGCGTGGCCGAAGTACCCACCGCGGCCGGCATCGTCGCCAAGGTGCGTTGCGTGGCCGCGGTGCTGGGACTGGCGGAACATGCGGAAGCGCTGATCGAGATGCGCTTGGCGCCGGTGGTGGAAGCGCTGGCGACGGTGACCCGTTCCGACGCGGCGGTGCCGGTGCGCGCCGTGGTGTTGCTGGGCGTCCGCGATGGATCGCCCATCGGCGCGGGTGCCGGAACGTCCGCGCACGGGCTGCTGGAGATGGCCGGCGCGGTGAACGCGTTGACGGACTTCCACGGCTGGAAACCCGTCTCCGTGGAGGCGTTGGCGAACGCCCAGGCGGATTACGTCGTCATGCCGCAACGCGGCGCCGCGGACATCGGCGGCGTTGCGCAAGCGCTGCGCCACCCGGCGGTGGCGCCGCTGGTTGCCGGCCGCGCCGATCGGTTGATCGTGATGGACGGCATGGAGCTGCTCGGCTTCGGCCCGCGCACGCTGGACGCCGCGTTGCGTCTGGCCGAGCTGCTGGGCACGCGACTTCGGCGCAGCGGGTAGCCGGTGGTGTTTGCCGAGGCCGTGGCGACCCGCGGCGAGCGCCGGCGCGCCGCCGTGATCGTGCTGCTCGGGTGCGTCGCCGCGGCGGCCGGCGCGTTAGCGCTGGCGTCCGGCGCGATGTCGATCGCGCTCGTGGACTTGCTGCAAGGGGATGCCCTGCAACGCATGGTGTTCGGCCACATTCGCGCCCCGCGCGTGGCGCTGGCCGGCTTGGTGGGCGCCGTGTTGGCGCTGTCCGGCGCGACCTTGCAGGGGTTGTTCCGCAACCCGTTGGCGGATCCGGGCTTGATCGGCGTTTCCAGCGGCGCGGCGCTCGGCGCGGTGGCCTTCATCGTGGTGGGGGCCGCGCTGGCGGAAGCGCTGGACGCCTCGCCGTTCGCGCCGTTGGCCGCGAGCGTGTACATGTTGCCCCTCGGGGTGCCGTTGGCGGCCATGGGCGGCGCGGTGTTGGTGACGCTCTTCCTCTACGCCTTTTGCGCGCGCTACGGCCAGTTCAGCATCGTCACGATAGTGCTCGTGGGCATCGCCGTGAACGCCTTGGCGGGTGTTGGCATCGGCGCGTTCCAATACGTGAGCGACGATGCGGCGCTGCGCACCTTGACGTTCTGGATGATGGGGAGTTTCGGCGGCGCGAGCTGGAGCGCGGTGCTGCCGGCGGCGCTGCTGATGGCCGTCGCCGCGGCACCGCTGTTCGCCGCTGCCCGCGGCCTCGATCTTCTGCAGCTGGGCGAAGCGGAGGCGTTTCATCTGGGCATCGACGTGAAGCGGCTCAAACGGCGGGCGATTCTGTGTTCGGCGGCCGCCGTGGGCGCCGGGGTCGCGCTGGCCGGCATGATCGGATTCGTCGGGCTGGTGGTTCCCCATCTGGTGCGCCTGATGATCGGTGCCGCGCACCGCTATGTGCTGCCCGGCGCGGTGCTGCTCGGCGCCACCTTGACCATCTTGGCCGATCTGCTGGCACGTGTTGCGGTAGCGCCGGCCGAGCTTCCCGTCGGTTTGGTGACGAGTGCGCTGGGCGCGCCGTTCTTCCTGTGGCTCATCGCCCGCGCCCGCCCGCGATGACCTTGCGAGCCGAGCGCGCGACGCTGCGCCTGGGCGCGGCGCAGGTGTTGCGGGAGGTGTCCGTGGAGGTGGGCGGCGGCACGGTGACGGCGCTGGTCGGCCCCAACGGCGCCGGCAAATCCACCCTGTTGCGCGTGCTGAGCGGCGAAATCGCGTCGCCCGCCGTGTCCATGGACGGCGAGCCGTTGGCCCGGATGGACATTCGCCGCTTGGCCCGCCGCCGCAGCGTGATGACGCAGACCGCCGGCATGGCGTTCGACTTCCTCGTCCGCGAGGTGTTGGCGATGGGTTGGCTCGACCAAGCGCGGCAATTTTACGCCGCGGCCCTTGCCGAAGTGGCCCAAGCGTGTCGCCTCGGCCACCTGCTCGAGCGCCGCTTCAACACGCTCTCCGGCGGCGAACGCCAACGGGTGCAGTTCGCCCGTTGCTGGCTGCAGATCTGGCGGCGCCACGCCCGCGAAGCGTGCCGCTACCTGCTGCTGGACGAGCCCACGTCCAGCATGGATTTGCATCACGAACTGTTGGTGCTGCGCCTGGTGCGCCGCGCCAGCACGGAGAACGTGGGCGTGCTGGTGGTGCTGCACGACCTCAACCACGCCGCGCGTTTCGCGGATCGCGTGGCGCTGATGGCCCAAGGCGCGCTGGTGGCCATCGGCCCGCCCAAAGCCGTGCTGACCAGCCCGATGCTCAGCCGCGTGTACCAAACGCCGGTGTGCGTGGAACATCATCCGCGGCTGGATCGCCTCGTGATCCACGCCGAGTGACTTCACCAACGAAACTACCCCAAGAGGAGAGAACCATGTTCATCGCCATGAACCGCTTTCGCATCGCCCACGGCTTCGAGGCCGGCTTCGAGGAGCTCTGGCGGCGGCGCGACTCGTACCTGGCCGAAGTGCCGGGTTTCGTTTCCTTCGCGCTGCTGAAGGGCCCGCGCGCCGACGACCACACGCTGTACGCCTCGCACACGACGTGGGAATCCCAAGCCGCCTTCGAGGCGTGGACCCGCTCCGAGCACTTCCGCAAAGCCCACGCCCAACGCAAAGCCCCCAAGGGCACCTACTTGGGACACCCGGACTTGGAGCTGTTCGAGGCCGTCTTGTAGCGCCGCGACCGCTGCGGCGTCGTAGATGTCGATGCGGAATCTCATGGTACTCTCTATTGCGTGGGCCGCCGAAGCAAGCTGGATTATTCGTCGCCCTTCCCGGTAGATGGTTTGCGCTGGTCGGGGGGCCAGCGGACTGCATCGAGGATGGCGTCTCGTCTTCGGCGGCTCACAACTCCCCCAAACTACGAAGGAGGCGGTGGGGAGGCGATGCTTGAAGAGGCGACGGACGCACCCGCGCTTCTAAACGACGAGCAGATGACGCGCTTCCTGCGCGACGGCTTCGTGACGCTTGCCCCAGCGGAGCTGGACGCGGACTTCCACGCCGCTATGTGGCGCACCGCCTCGGAAGTGTACGACGAGGCGCGCGGCGTTGCGGACCCCCATCTGCAAGTCATCGGTGACAACTTGCGCGCCCGCATCGCCGGGGTGGATCGCTTGCTGAACGCGCCCACCGTGCGCGGTGCCCTCGCCAGTGTGCTGGGCGAGGACTACCTGCTGCACCCGCACCACTACGTCCACCAAGCCAGCACCGACGACCAGGGCTTCCACCAAGACGGCAACCTGCCGTGGAACGAGCGCGCCCACTACCGCAGCCATCGCCCGAACTGGGCGATGTTGTTCTATTACCCGCAGGACGTGACCGCGGCGAGCGGCCCTACCGAAGTGCTGCCGGGTACGCAATACTGGACTACGGATTTCGAGAAGCCGGATGGCGCTTGGCACGCCGGCGACCCGCTGGACAAGCGCCTGCGCGTGGCGGAGTTGAACCGCGCGCCTGTGGCAGTGCGGGATCGGCGCTTGCAAGCGGTGGTGGACTCGTTGGGCGTGGTCGACGTGCCGCGCCGGCGACTGGAAGTGCCGGCCGGCACCGTCGTGCTCGCGCACTACGATTTGATGCATCGCGGCGCCCGCGCCGCGGCCGATTGGATCGCCGCCGGCGGACGCCGCTTCCTTTACAAGTTCTACTTCCTCCGCACCAGCGACCCGCGCGCCCCGAGTTGGCGCAACGCCTCCGCCCGCTCAACGCTCGGTTCGCAGCCGCTGCGGGACGGCATCGTCGAGACGCTGTGGCACTGGCTGCGCGGGGATGCCGGGTGGACAAGGGAAGTCGCCCAAGAGCAACAGGCGGAGCGGATTCTCAACGCCCCGGCGGAAGACGTGCGCGTACACCTCGCCTACGAGATCGGCGCCTTGGCGCGACGCGATGCGGCCATGCGCCGCGCACTCGGACGCTTGATGACCAGCGATGTGGAAGCCGTGCGGCGCGCGATGGCCTACGCCGCCGGCGTGGCCGGCGCCGCGTGCGGCAACCAAATCGCCGCCGCCATGCGCCACGAGGACGCCCGCGTGCGCCGTGTGGCCGCCTACGCGGCCGGCGAAGCGCGGTTGACGCACGCGAGCATCATCGCCGCGCTGTTCGGTTTGTTGGAGAACGATGCCGACGACCTGGTGCGCTCCAACGCCGCCTACGCCCTCGGCAACATCGGCCGCGTGGCCGCGGTGCCCGCGCGGCGCCTGTTGGCCCGCTGGGATCCCCGCGTGGAACCCGACAACACCACCAGCGGCGGCCTTTCGCGTTCCACCGTGCGCACCAGCATCGCCTACGCGCTATGCAACACGAAACTCGACGACGAAGACTTGCCGCTCTTGGCCGAGCGAGGGCTGGCCGATCACGACCGCTACGCGCAAGGCCTCGCCGTCGCGGCGCTCACACGCCACGCCCAAGCGCGCGGCGCCCCGTGGATGGCGGCTTTGGTGGACCATCTCGCCAGCCGGCGTTTCAACCGGCGCGCCCCGAAGTCGCCGCCAAGTGAGGTTCCCGTCGACGACGCCTCGCCGGCAGTCTGACACGGCCACCGCGACCGGGTACTGAACGGGCTGTGTACATCGGCAGCTTGGGCGCCGAGGTGTCCGGGGGAGGCCGTGACGGCGAGGCTTTTGCCTCGCACACCCACTGTCCGTCTGCCGCTTGACAGCGATCCGAGTTTGGCTAATGCTCTTGGACATGTTGGTGGCCTAGAGGTTGTCCGATGCTGACGGTCAACGTGCATGAAGCCAAGACCCAGCTGTCCCGCCTGCTCGCCCAGGCAGAAGCCGGCGAGGATGTAGTTATCGAACGCCGCGGGGAACCCGTGGCGCGGCTGGTAGCGTGCAAGCCCAAGGGCAAGCGGCAGCCCGATGCCCTAAAGGGGAAAGTGGTTATCCCAGACAGCTTCTTCGAGCCGCTGCCGGAGGAGGAGCTGCGCCTTTGGGAGGGGCGCTAGACGGTGCCCCTGCTGTTGGACACCCATGCGTTCCTCTGGTGGGTTGCGGACAGTTCGCGGCTATCGGTGAGAGTGCGCGGCCTCATTGCGGAGTTAGACAACCCGGTGTTCGTAAGCGCTGCGAGCGCGTGGGAAGTCGCCACCAAGCACCGCATCGGCAAATTGC
Source organism: Candidatus Azotimanducaceae bacterium (assembly GCA_965243095.1). Classification (GTDB taxonomy): domain Bacteria; phylum Pseudomonadota; class Gammaproteobacteria; order Pseudomonadales; family Azotimanducaceae; genus VXYL01. The sequence continues at coordinate 3,897,886 of OZ251530.1, read as the reverse complement.
CCGAAGCGGACGATTTGGCGCTTGACGTGGCTGGAGTGATCGCGGACCAGGGCTTTGAGGAACTGTCGATAACCGTTGTCGACGCTGAGCGCTCGGGCCGATTGGCGGGACCGCACCGCGACCCCTTCGACCGAATGTTGGCCGCTCAAGCAATCGGGCGGAACTTGGCGCTCGTATCCAAGGACCGTGCGTTCGACCACTATGCCGTGCAACGTCTTTGGTGAGCGTCCCCCTGTTGCAGGCCGCGCAGCTTGCCGACCGGCGATGGTGGTGGTTGACGAACGCCAGTCAGCAAGCGTACAGTGTTCGTGTACGCAATGGACCGGAGGTCGCGGTGATAAGGGAGACCAGCTACACGCAGGCGCGGGAGCGATTCGCCGCCTTGCTCGATCAAGTGACGGATACGCGCGAGCCCGTGTTGATCAAGCGTCGCGGCAAGGAGTCGGTGGCGCTGATCGCCGCGGACGAGCTGGCCGGATGGCTTGAGACGGCGCATCTGCTCCGTTCGCCGAAAAACGCGCGGCGGCTGCTTGAAGCCACTGGGCGGGCGGAGGCTGGCGACGGGGAGGCCGTGACGGTGGAGGATCTTCGTCAAAGGCTCGGACTCGCCGGCGCGTGAGGAAGACCCGCGGCGAACCTCGTTCGGGAGACCGGGAGGCCGTCATGGACGCGAACTTCCTGCAGGACCTCGAACACTGGACGCGCACCGACCGTCGACGCGCCTTGCGAACATTGCGCCTCGTTGAAGCCGTGCTGCGGGATCCGTTCGAGGGCCCGGGCAAGCCGGAACGACTGCGTGGCCAGCTCAGCGGCAACTGGTCGAGACGCATCGATCAGGAGCATCGGTTGGTCTATCGCGTTGAGGCCGACCGGGTGTTCTTCTTGGCGGCTCGGTTCCACTACTGACCGGGCTGGCTGTGTGCATCGTCGTGTTGTTTTTGCACGCCATTGGTACGATCCGTCCAATCCACCCGAGCGGACTTGCGGAAGGATCCCATGCGTGAAGTTGATGCAACCAAGGCCAAGGTGCGTTGCGCGGAGTTGCTTCGGAAGGAAGCCGCTGATCGGTTTCGCAAGGCCCGTCGACGGTGGCGGCGCGTCGAGATGTCCACCGAGGAAATCCTAGCTGCCGTGCGTGAGGGTCGCCGCTAGTGGTGCGCTGCCGGTCGACGCAACGGTCGAACCCAGGCGCAGGCTGCGCGAGCGCATCCTCACCTCGCCCGCAGGGTGCGCCTTGGGCTCAGCTCAGAAGATCGTCCACAGTCACTTGCAGGACATTGGCCATTCGCTGAAAAGCGGTCACGGATCCACTGCTCTCGCCGTTCTCAATGGCCGACAGTTGCGAGTTGGAGACTTCGGCCGCCGCGGCCAGCTCGGGCGCGGTCATGCCGCGATGCTCCCGCCACACGCGAACCGGATTGTCCCGATGCAGGCGGTCGGCCATGCTCATGGGAATGGCCTCGTCGGCGCGGCCAAGTCGCAACGCCTCGGCGTCCGCCGCGTCTTCAAGGGCTTCCTGCAAGGCGTCGTAATCCTTGAGCGGCACGATGGCGCAGGCGGCACCGCCGATGTTGATGGTTTGCAGCTTCATGGTCGATACGCTCCTCCGCGTTGTCTGATGGCTCGAACATCCATGCTTTGATCCCCGTGGTCGAGGTCGAGAGTACACGCCAATCGTGAGAGCGGCCCCGTCGTTGCGAGCGCTACCGGCGGCGCCTCGGCGCGAGCCGCTCGCTGTCGCGGGAGAGGACCGTCGGCGATGCGGCCACCGGCTCGATTTGACATCAGCGCATCGTGGGGGGATGCTTGATCGAAGGTCGCCGTTGACGAAACCCGTCCGACTCAAGGTGGCCGATTGCGCGGGAGCGAAACATGCACACGACCAGCGTTCGAGAGTTGCGCGAGGACCCTGCATTGGCCTTGCAGCACGCCAAGCAGGGCCCTGTGGTGCTGCTGAAGGACGACCAGCCGGATGCGTTGCTGGTGAATTTCGAGGCGCTCGAAAGTCTCGCTGCTGGTGCGCACGAGGCGCTCGCAGCAGACCTCTATCGCGACCGATGCGTCTCTCTGGGCAAGGCGGTGGAGGTCAGCGGCATGTCCACGAGCGCATTCTTGGAGCACATCGGCAGCTTGGGTGTCGAAGTGGCCCAGCTCGACGAGACGACCGCCGGCGAGACGCTGGATGCCTCTCCGTGGCTGTCGTCGTAGTCGACACCGGCCCCCTGATCGCCCTAGCCAACCGCATCTCGCCCTTGATCTTCGGCCGGTGTGATCTGCGCCTTCGTGCCGACACGCACACCGTGGCCGGCCCCGTCGTTTACGGGGCGACCATCATCTAGCTGTCATCACATCAGGTTGCTTGACCACGTCCCAAACGAAGTAGGACAATCCCAAAGAGAATCAATCACTTACAGTGGATCTGTAGCGGATCGAGGCCCCCGCCAGTGACAAATCCGCACCGCGTGCTTGACAACGCCTCAACGAAGTAGGATAGTCCCCAAGACTTGCACCAGTGGAAGGCATTTGCGATGGCAAGGAGCGACAAGCGTAGTCTTTCCATTAAACCGCTCGATGGCGGATACGGCGGCTACATTGCGACTCTGGACAAAGTGCGCGACCAAATTGAGGTGGCGCAACTTCGCACAAAGGCGGACGTGATCTCTTCGTACGTTCGGGTGTTCGAAACGCCGGAAAGTAACGCCAGCACCTACATCAACTCGCTCTTCCGATGCGGGCTCCTCAAGAACGCAGGCAACGCGCCTATCGAATGCACGTTTCCAAGGCGAAGGAACAAGGCTCAAAGGGTTATCGAGATCATCGACGACAACGTCGTGTATGTTCTCGACATGCTTTACGAAGCTAGCGTAGGTGCGAGCGAAGAGCACCTTCACGAGGTCGGCAAGAGCAAGTATGGACTCGGTCCAAACGTAAATGAGGTTCGGTGGCGAAGAGGGTGGTTGGAATCTGCGGGCCTGTTGGAATTTAGAGAAGGCCTGATGTGCCCGACAAATGCCGGTCGGGAGCTTCTTAAAGAACATCAATTCCCTGTGACCACTAAATTTAGAAGGCGGAAGCGAGCCGTCAATCCCGCGGAATTCGGCGGCAAAGGCGAGGGGATGGAGCACAAGACGCTAAAGGAGCTTGTCCACAAAGATTGCGACAAGATTCTACGCGCCGTCGGAGGGCGGAAGGTGAGTGTCACAGATCGCCAGATGGAGTACGATCTTCCCAGCGGCGATCGTGTGGACGTTTCCGCTTGGGATCAAGATCTGGCCTGCTGGCACATTGAGGTCAAATCGAAGATTTCGAGTGCAGCGGACATTGAGCGAGGGCTGTATCAATGTGTGAAGTACAAGGCGGTGGGCGAAGCCATGGAGCGCGTGGCACCGCACGGGAAGCGAAGCGTCGAGTCGTTTCTCGTGGTAGAGGATGATCTGCCGTCAACCACCCTAGATCTGGCTAAGCAGCTAGGGGTCCGTTTCCATCGAATCAGCGACAAGATGCGGCGAGACCTAGCCCGGATGCGCCGCAAGTAGGACGCCCACCGGCTTTGATTGGGAAACCGACCTCACCGCCCCCACAACCACCGTCCCCGCACGCTCCTCCCCAGAAAGTCCTCCGTAAGCTCCCGGTTCAACGCGATCTTCCCCGCCGCGCTGCCGGCGTCGTCCAGCAGCCAGTCGGGGATGTCGGCGCGGGTGCGGGCGAACTCGATGGAGGCGACGGAGACGATGATCTGGTTGCCGACGATGCTCCAGCAGCCCTCGGGCGGGCGGCGGGCGCTGCTGTGGCGGCTGCGGTCCAACAGCGTGCCCAGGTAGAGGCGGGGGCGCTCGAAGGCGCGCTCCTGGTACTCGGCCAGCGTCATCGGGGCGCACCACGCCGGCAGGTGTGCGCCGCGTGGAACCAGCTGCCGGAACAGCTCGCACAGCACGCCGGAGGCCAGGCGGAGGGCGTCCACGGCGTCGTCTTCGGATTGGGCGGCCTCGTCCACCGCGGCGGCGGCTTCGCGCAGGAAGGTGCGGAACAGGGCGGTGCTCATGCGGGCGCGGATGGCGGCCACGGAGCGCTGCAGCTTGCGGCGGGCATGGGTGTTGTCGCCGGGCAGGGAGGTGCGCGTGTAGATCATCAGGCAGCGCTTGACGATCTCCGGCTTGAAGCTGCGGGCGTCGGCGTTCATGGAGAGGGCGAAGCAGGGGTACTCGCGGTAGGGGATGGTCTCGTCCTTGATGATCTCGTCCGCGTAGCGGCCGAAGCGGTCGCGGGTGATGTCGTCGAACACCACCGGAAAGCGCTTGTACGCCTGCTGCAGGCCGCGCAGCTTGCCGGGCGTGAAGTCCTGCGAATCGACGATGCGCGGATGCGCGAACATGGACGCCATCAGCGCTTCGACGAGGCTGGTCTTGCCGCAGTTGCTGGAGCCGTAGAGCACGGCGAACAGCGGCTGGTCGAAGCTGAAGGCGTCGCCGCGCAGGGCGATGTTGCGCAGGTCGCACATCAGCGGCGCGAAGTAGAACCAGCACATGAAGGTGAAGTAGTCGCGCTGCAGGCGCGGCACGTCGCCGACGAAGCCGTTCTCGTAGTTGCCGAAGAACTCCAGCCACGCGGCCGCGTCGGCGCGGGCCTCGTCCGCGCTGGCGTTCAAGTCGAAGTCCTGGCCGGAGAGGGAGAACCGCTCGCCGTCGCGGGAGAGGAACGTCGGCGGGGCGGCCTCCGTGTCGCGCGCCCGGGCGATGCGGACGATCTCCTTCACCACCTTCGGCGCCAGCCGCAAGCGCCCGTCGCGCCCCGGGCGCAGGCCGGCCAAGCCGCGGCGCAGCACCGGCTTGATGTGCTCGATGCGCGCCGTCACGGCCGGCACGGAGACCGTCTCCTCCGCGGCGGTTTGCGCCGGCACGAACAGCGTCGCGCCTTCCGGGTGTACTTCGGCTTCCACCAGCGCCGGGGTTTCCTCCACGCGCACCTGCTCCTTGGGCAGCGGTTCGCGCGGCAGGGGCAGGCGGCAGGTGGCGATGTCGCGCACGGCTTCGTATTGGCGCAGGTAGTGTCGCCACGCCACTTCGTCATCGTCGAAGACGATGAGCGTCTCCGCTTGGCGGCCGGAGAAGGCGCGCTCGGAGAGATTCGCCGAACCCACCATCACGCGCCGCTTGCCCGGGCGTTCGAGCAGATAGATCTTGGCGTGCGCGATGACGTCCTTCACCACGAAGAAGCGCACCTCGTCGCGGGCGACCCGCGGCCACACGCCCGCTTGCTCGTTGGCGTCTTTGCCGTGCCGGGCGAGCATGCTGCTGGCGAGCTGTTCGCGCACGGCGTATTGGAAGGCGAGAATCTCCTCGGCCTCGCGGGAAAGGATGCCGCCGTGCCCGAACACGCATTCGAAGTCCTCGAACTCGTGCTCGGCCAAAAGCCCGGCGATCATGGGAATGCTGGTGCTGTAGGTGAGCGCCCGCATGGACGCGAATCCAGCGAAGTAGTCCGCTTGAAACGCCGCCACGGAGGTGGCGCTCGCGTGAACGACGTTGAGGGCGGTACGGCGGGTGACGGAATCCGCGTCCTCGAACAAGAGAGGCTGGTGTTCGGGCATGGCCGCTGGGGTTGACGCCAGGCGAAACCACGCAGCATACCGCGCTGGGGCACCTTCGGGCGCGTTTCCCCGTCTGCGGGCGTCTGCGGGGTGTACGACAGACCTTTGGTAAGGGTTTCGGCGCCAAGCCGGGAAACGCAGGCGTTCCGCCTGCATGCGGGCGAGACGCCCGCGCTCCCAGCACCCGTCACCAAAGATCGTACACCCCCGTCTGCGCGTTTGCGCTGCTGCAGGTCGATGCGCTTCCTGCGTTGTATGATGGCGCCAACATCCACGCTCTGGACACGGCAGTGAACAGGCCTACTCTTTGGAACAACATCGAATCCCGCCTTGACTTGTCGCTCCCGCGATGGCGGGAACAGCTCGCGGGGTTTGGCGAAGACCGGCAGGCGCGTTTGGGCACCATGATCCGGGCGTGGATGAAGGAGAAGGACGCTGGCGAGCAGCGCGAGACGATTGAGCATCTCATCCGCGCCTTGGACGAAGACCGTCCGTCGGATCGCAAGCTGTTCCCAAAGCAGTTGAAGGGCAAAAGCTGGTGAACCGCCGTGCCGGATAGTGGTCACGAGGCATCGCCCGCCTATGCTAATGTGCCGGCGGTTTTGGCTGATGGTCGTGGGCTGGCTATGGGCATGAGGTGGAGTTTGTTGCCGATTCGGTTGGGCTGGATGGCGGGCGTTCTGTTGACGCTCTGTGTCTCGGCGCCGGCGGCAGCACAGGAGGGTGGTTGGTACCTTGGGGTTGCCGCCGCTGTGGATGGGCAGGAGTTCGGTTACGGGAAGACCGTTTACACCGAAGAGGGGTTGGCGCAGGGCTTGATCACTAGCGCCGACAGCGATGCCGACCGCACCGCGTACACGTTCGGGGGGCTGGCTGGCTACCGTTGGCCCTTGCCCGGCAGCAGCGGCTTGCACCTCGACGTCGAATTGGATGCGGCGTTGCAGCCGAGCAAGCTCAAAGGCCACTTGGAAGGCACCGGCTACACATGGACGGACACTTGGCCGGAGGATTGGTGGCTGAAGGCCGGCGTCAGCTACGGCGTCGCGGTGAAGTTCGGCGGGCGGCTCCCAAACTCGGCTTTCGGCCTGTACGCCTTGGCTGGGCTGCGCAGTGTCCCAACCGAGTTCTCCATCACCGAAACCGGCTGCCCCGGGCCGGAATTGGAGTGTCCGCCAACGCCGCTGGCCAGTTTCACCGACGTGGTGGATCGAAGATTCCGCGCCCGGACGTTCGGCGTTGGCTTGGAGCGGCAACTGGGAGAACGCCACGCGCTGCAGTTGGAAGTGCGCCGCATCAGCTATCAACGCAAAAGCTGGGATAGGCTGTTCGAAGGCGGCGTCATCATTCCGTCCACCGTGAAAGGCAGCGAGAACGGAGTGGCGCTGCGGCTGATTCGGCGTCTCTAGAGGTTGCACCGGTGGCAAACGAGCGGAACACCGGCACCGCGCCCAACATTCCCTATGGTCGCGCCGACTTCCGCGGCATCCGCCTGGACGGCAGCCTTTACGTGGACAAGACGGCCTTCCTTCGCCCGCTGGAAAGGCACAGCTATGTGCTGTTCATCCGGCCCCGGCGGTTCGGCAAGACCTGCTGGCTGAGGACGCTGGAATGTTACTACGGCCGCCAGCACCGCCACGAGTTCGAGGCCATCTTCGGCGGCACGGACATCGGCGCATCGCCCACCGCGCCGCGCGGCCGGTATCTGGTGTTGCGCTTCAATTTCTCGGGGATGGACACGGCGCCGGAGCGCATGGAAGAGCGCTTCGAGGAATGTTGCGACATCGATCTGCGTGACTGCTTGCGGCAAAACGAGGACGTCTTCGACGCTAGCACCTTGCAAGAAATCCGCTCCCAGTCGTCGATCAACACCAAGCTGCGCAGCGCGTTCGCGATCGCCCGCGAGCACGGCGTGCCGGTCTACATGCTCATCGACGAATACGACAATCTGGCCAACGCGGTGCTGGCGCGCCACGGCGAGGCCGCCTACCAGGCGCTGACGCACGACGACGGCTTCTACCGGAGCTTCTTCGCCACCTTGAAAAACGGCACAGACACGGGCGCGCTGGAGCGCCTGTTCGTCACCGGCGTATCGCCGTTGGCCATGGACGACGTGACCAGCGGCTTCAACATCGGGCGCAACCTGAGCCTGAGCGCGGAACTGAACGCCATGCTGGGCTTCACCGAGGACGAGGTGCGCCGGGTGCTGCACACCTATCACGCCGCCGGCGCCATCGGCGAGCGCCCCGACGACGCCTTGGCGACCATGCGCCAGTGGTACAACGGCTACCGCTTCGCCGACGAAGCCGACGAGGACGTGTACAACACGGACATGGTGCTCTACTACTTGGCGGAGTCGCTCGGCAGGTCGGGGCCGCCGCTCGAACTGATCGACGACAATGTGCGCGTGGACTACGGCAAGCTCCGCCACCTACTCACCGTCGGGAACCAGCTCAACGGCAACTTCGACCTGCTGCGTACGGCGATGACGGATGGCCGCACCGTGTGCCGAGTGAGCCGGAGCTTCCCGCAGCGGGAGCTGGAGGAACGCGGCAACTTCCTGTCGCTGCTGCACTACTTCGGCCTGTTGAGCATCGGCCCTGACGCCCCGGGCGCTTCCGGCGAGCCGCAGCTGGTGGTGCCGAACCAAACCGCCCGCCACCTGCTGCACGCCTTCCTGCGCGACGCCTACCGCGACGTGGGCGCGTTCACCGTGTACCTGCACGATTTGGAGCGCCTGCTGCGGCGCATGGCGCAACACGGCGAATGGAAACCGGCGTTGGAGTTTCTGGCCGAAGCGATAGAGGCGCAGTCTAGCGTGCGCGACTACCTGCGCGAAGAGAAGATGGTGCAGGCATTCTTGGCGGCGTATCTGGGCGCGACCGACCACTTCCTGTTCAGCACCGAGCGCGAGTTCGGCAAGGGTTTCGTGGACTTTTGCTTGGAGCCATTCACGGCGCGGCATCGGTTGGCGCGACACGGCTACTTGATCGAGCTCAAATACGTCAAACGCAAAGATGACAAGGCGAAGCTGGACGCGGCGTTGGTGCAAGCCACCACGCAGCTGGAGCGCTACTTGGCGGACGACTATCTGCGGTCACAAGGCCCGGAAATCTCCTACACCGGCATTGCCGTCGTCTTCCACGGCTGGGAACTTGCTCGCTGCCAAGCCGTGCCGTGATGCTTGCGGCTATCGGGCGCTTCGCGCCTTTGCGGGCGAGACGCCCGCGCTCCCCAGAACTACGGCACGCCGCACTCGCTGCCTTCGTACAAGCCCACGTTGTCGATGTCCACGCGCAGGGTGCTTTGCGCGAAGTCGAACGCCACGCGGGCCGTCATGTCGGTCTCTTGCACCGTGAAGGTGTGCTGGAAGGTTTGCCACTCGGTGGATAGTTCGGCGCGGAACTGGCCGCCGCTGATGTTGCGCCACTGGTTCAGATTCGTGTCCATGTACGCGGTGATGAACCGCTCGCCGGCGGCTTTCGCGTCGTAGCAGAGCGTGTACTCCTGGCCGCGCGTCACCAGCACGCCGTGGCTTAGCTGGGCGCGCCACGGCTGGCTCCGGTTCGCCACGCGCACATTTGCGCGCACTTCGGCGCCGCGGTCCGGCACGTCCACGGTGTTGCCGTCCAGTTCCACGGTGTTCCAGTGCGAGCGCGGTTCGCCGCGCCACAGCGGACCTAGGTGGTTGTCCCAGTGGCGCCACTCGAAATTGCCGCCGCTGTAAATCAGATTTCCCGGCCGCGGCGGTTGCGGCACGGTTTCGTTGAAGAACATGAGATCGTTGCTGAACAGGCCGCCCGGGTTTTGCACCTGCAGAAAGTGCAGCCCGCCCGATTCCGGCGCGTCCCAGAACTCCACGATCACCGTTTCGCCGTCGCAACGCGGCAACGCGCCGGATTCGCACCGCACCGCGCCGGCCACGCGCCGGCCGTTCAAGAACACGGACGCGCCCGGGTGGACGTGCCGCCCGTGGATCCGCAGCGTCGCGTCGTCACCCAGCATGGGCATGTCCAAGTTGACGGTTTGCGCGTGGATCTCGCCGATTGGCCACAGGCCCGGCTGCGGGAAGTGCGGTGCCACGTTCGGCCCGGCGCGGCCGGTGATGGTGAGGAACAGCTCGCCCCGCTCGGCGGCGCGGCGCAGTTCGGCGCGGGAGAACGCGCCCTCGCTGTCGCGCTCGACGTAGCGGCCGTCGGCGAATTGCAGCGCCAAGCGCCGAACGCCGCCATCGGCTTGCAGGCGAACGCCCTCGGCCTGCAGCACCACGGCGTCCTCGGCGGCGGCGGTTTCGAGCGCGTTCAGCACACGGCCCGTTTGCGGGCGCCCGGCGCTGCGCGCGTTCAGCGTCACCTGCCGGCCGAAGGCGCCGGCGAATCCGGTGCTGCCTTCCAGCACCATTTCCCAGATGTCCGGCGTGGCGCCGCCGAGAATCCAGATGTTGCGTTCGGGGAAGGTGTCGTCCATGTTCACGATGCGCATGAGATCGATCACGTTCGTGCGCGCCTGCGGCGTGATGATGAAGCGGTCGTTGGCGCCGCGCCAGGTGGGCGCGTCCATGCCGGTGCCCGGCGTGTTGGTGCTCACCAGAAACGGCGGCCGGTGGCAGGCGCCGCAGGTTTGCGCGCCGGTCGTGCGGCCGGAGGAGTCGTTGAGGTAGCTGAACTCGAAGAAGCCGTCGCGCGCCTGCGGGGTGAGCGCGTTGTCGAACGGGCGCGTTTGCGCGGGCGGGTAGGGGATGTTGAGGATGAACGCCGCCAGCGCGTCGCGTTCGGCGCCGTCCAGCAATCCGGCCTTGCCTTCTTCGTTGTCGGGGCAGTTGGTCAAGTCGCACATGGTGGTGGCGAGGCTGCCGTCCACCAGCTGGCGGGTGCAGGTTTCCGGCCGGCGCACATCGCAGTTGGGTTCGACCGGTGCGAACACGGACGCGGTGTTGGTGCCGCCGTACGGGTCACCGGGAATGCCGTCCCAGTGGTAAGGCTGGGTGTCGCGCAGGCCGCGCACCGGCATGGTGAGGCGGGGCGGCACTTGGGTGCATCCGGCGTCAAGCTGCTCGGCGGATTCCCGCAGCCTGGCGTCGGTGTAATCGCCGGAATCGCACACCGGCGTTTGCAGCACCCAGATTAGCTGGTCGGTGTGGCCGTCCGGGTGGCAGCTTTCGCATGAGAACGTACCGGTGGAGGAGGCATCGGCGTCGTTGAAGGCGATGCGCCCCTGTTTCACCACTGGATCCGTGGGATCGACCAGCGCGATGGTGTCCACCACGGCGGGGTTCGCGAGCGAGGAGAGATCCACTAGGGAAACGCTGTTGGCCACCGCGTTCAGCACCCACGCCTGCCGCGCCGCGCCGTCGGCGTCCGAGACCAGCGCGATGCCGCGCGGCGCCGCTTCCACCGCCACCCGGCCCAGCACTTCGCCGGAATCCGCATCGACGGTAAAAACCTTGTCGGATCCAGCGGCGGTGACCACCAGCGCGGCGTCGTCCTCGGTCACTTGAATGCCGAACGGCGTCGCCAGCGCCATGCCCGCCGCGGGATGTTCCGGCGGCAGGGGCTCCAAGTCGAAGAACGTCGGTTGGCCGCAACTGCCGCGGCAATTCACCCGGGTGATCTGGTTGAGGAACGCCCGGTTCTCCATCTCCGCCAGGCCGTGCTTGCGCGTGCCGGCGCGGCCGTTCTCCACGTTGCGGGCGTCCGTCTGCGCCACGAAGACGCGCCCGTTGCCGTCCACGGCGATGCCGTAGAGCAGGGTGCCGGCGGTGTGCACCACGTCGATTTGCTCATCGGTGCGGGTGTCGAAAACGAAGATGTCGCGGTCCGGAATGCGCGGATTCTTCACGATGTCCGCGTCGTAGCCGAGCGACAGCACGTTGTTGGTGGTGAACACGTGCTGCACCGCGTCGAAGGTGCAAACGTCGCCGTCGATGTCCTCGGCGCGGCAGCCCGAAAGCTGGCTTTGGTTGTTGGACTCGAACGGAATCACGTAGAGGCGGTCGCCCCGCGCCACCAGCGCCCGGGGGTCTTGGGCGCGAATGGGCAGGCGGCCGGTAACGGCGTGTTCCCGCGCGTCCACGATGGCGACCTCATTCGCCGTGGAAAGCGCCACATACGCCTTGCTGGCGCTGGCGAAGGCGATGCCCACGGGTTCGTCGAAGCGGGTGGAGAGCGTTTGCGCGTCGATGTCCTGGATGGTGGCGATCACTTCGTGGAAGGAGCGGCTGGCGGCGTCCGCGTCGATCACGCTCACCGTGTCCGAAACGTGATTGGCCACCCATACCTCGCGGCCGTCCGGCCGCACCGCCACGCTCACCGGATCAACGCCCACGTCGATGCGCTTCACCACCCGGCGCGTGTGTGCGTCGATAACGTCCACGGTGTCCGCCGGGGTGTTCGCCACATAGACGTAGCCGCCGTTCGCGGCGATGGGTTTGGAATGTGGGCTCACCAGCATCGGACGGCCGACGCCGGTGGTCGCGAGGGCTGGCGGTTGCCTGGATCCGCCGGCGTTCATCTCGGCCTCGAGCAGCGTGAGGAAGCGCTCCAGATTCGCGTAGTCCTCGGAATCCTCGGCGATCTGTAGCCCGCCCCCATGCCCGCGCAAGCCGCGCACCTTGTCCAGCACGAGTTCCTTGCCGCTGTTGGTGCGGCTGAGCAGGTTGATGAAGGCTTGACGGTTCGTCTCCAAGTGATCCGCATCGCTCGCCCCCACGAACACCAAGCGCGTACCGCCGGAGAGGCCGTCGATCACATGGCAGTTCACGCAGCGGCCCTGCACGATGGGTTCGGAGATGCTTTCCTCGAACACGTCGGCGGATGTCTCGGTGGGAGGCGGAGGTGGCGGCGGTGGGAACGGCAAGGCTGTGGAGAGGTTCGTCAGGTGGCCGGAGGGGCTTAGCAGCAGACTCATCGTGCGGACCGCAGGGCTGGCTTCCACCTCCAGCCGCCATTTGCCGGCTCCCACGCCTAGTGCGCCGGCGAGATCGGCATGGCCTTCCTCCAGCGCCGTGGCAAAGAACGTGCGCGCGCCCCGCGCCGGAAGGGTGAAAGACACATCATCGGTTGCCTGGCCGGCGTCGTCGGTGCCGCGCACCGTCACGGTTTCCTCCGTCTCGCCGGTGTTCACCACGCGCAGCTTGCTCCTTTGGTTCGCGTTCCTTGCCGGGTTGAAGAACGCAACCCGTTGCCGCCGCTCGGTGACCGGAACCACGTCGTGCATGCTGGTGAGGAAGCCGTCTTCCGTGCGGATGTACACGTACACGGCGATGTCCTGCTCCGTGGCGAGTTGCAAACGCCAGTCGCCCTCGCCGTCGCCAACGCCGGCCGAAAGGCCCTTGGCGGCGTTGCCGTCTTCCAAGTGGATGGAGTTGAAGTGGACGGTGCGGCCGTCGTCTAGCTGGAGAGTGATTTCCGGCCGCTCGTTGCCGGCATCGTCGAACGCGGTGATGCGCACGGCCACTTCCTGCTCGGCGCGATTCACCACGCGCAGGAAACCTTGCCTGCCACCCGGGTCGTCCTTGGCAGGAAACAGCGGCACATGATGCGTCTTGGTTTCCCCGGAAACGTCCGCTTCGCCCGGCACGCTGGAGAGATTCGCCAGCCGGCCGGTATTCCGCGAAAGCAGCAGGCTCATGACGTGGATGGAAGCCTCGGACTCCACCGTCAAGCGCCATTTGCCGGCGCCGGCGCCCAACGCGCCTTGCAGATCCTCATGGCCTTCCTCCAAGTGCTTCGCCGAGTAAGTGCGCGCGGCGTGGCCCGGAAGCGACAGCCGCACCTCGCTGGCGCCGGCTTCCCCGTTGTCGTCAACGCCGCGAATGACCACATCCGCGGCTTGTGCATCCGGATTGATCAACCGCAGTTGGCTCACTTGGTTTTCGTTCCTCGCCGGGTTGAAGACAACCACCCGGTGGTTGCCCTCCGCCACCGGCGCGAGGTCGCGCATGCTCGTGAGGAAACCGTCTTCGATGGTGCGGAGATACGGCAACGCTTCAATGTCCACGTGGACGTAAGCGTCAACCGCCAATCCCCTTGCGAGGGAGGTCCAACCCCCTCGGACAAGCCCTTGTTCGCGTTGCCCTGCTCGAAGTCCTTGGAGTTGAAGTGAACGGTTCGCCCGGCGTCCAGCCGCAATGTCACCGGCCCGGCGCGCTGCCCGGCGTCGTCAACCCCTTCGATGCTCACCACGCCATCGTCGCCGCCGCGGTTGATCACGCGCACGAACCCTTCGCGCACATAATCCTCGTCCGCGCCACCGTAGGCCGGGAACAACCCGATGAAGTGGTTCTCCTGCGCGAAGCCGCTTGCCGCTAGCGCACCGCCGATGGCGACGACGAAACACCGCGCACAACGCCACGCACGGCCGTCAGCGCTGGCCCGTCGTCCTATCTTGCCGCCGCGTGTTGCGGACGCCGCTGTGGGCGCACCTGTCACGACACCCCCTTGGCTTCGCCTACGGACGCGCCCCAACGCGCGTCGCAGTGGCAACAGAATGTAGGCGATGCCGCGCCGATGTGCAACGGCTGGTGCGGCAGCGTTCCTGGGAGCGCGGGCGTCTCGCCCGCAGAAGCGCAAGAGGCTTGCTTTGCAGGCGGTGTTAGCATCGCCCCATCGCATCCTGCGGGCGCCATCGTGACCGCGACCAAAGTTCAATCGCTTCCCGGCGACCGCGACTCGCTGCCGTACTTCGCCGGCCGGCAAGCGGAGCTCAAGGATCTTGGCGGCAAGCTGGACCGCGTGGTGGAAGTGGGCAGCACGCCGGCCGGCATCGCGCTCATCACCGGCATGCCCGGCGCGGGCAAGAGCGAACTGGGGCGGCAGTTCATCAAGCGCTTGGGGGATCGCGGCAACGTCAAGCACGGCAAGGTGTCCTTCGACATGCTGGAGGGGCATGTGGATTTGTTTCTCACTATTGCCGCGGCGTTGGGAAAGACAAACGCCGGTGGTGACATCATCGGCCGCGACACAAGAATCGCGAATGGCGGCGGCCTTGTGGGCGTCAAACATGCCCCGGAGAGCCTGCTCCACCTGCTTGCGGAATCGAGAGCCGCGGGCATGTGGACGGGCATCGACGCCCTTGTTCTAGTGGTGGACGAGCTGCAAAACGCTAGGCCCAAGGCCATGGACAGCCTGAACACGCTCCACCTCGGCGAACACGGTTGCCCGATCCTGCTCCTCGGCATCGGCCTGCAGCACACCGGGCAGGTGCTGAGCAATCTCGGCATCTCTCGCATCAGCAACCCCATCGCATTGGGCTGTCTCTCGCATAAGGAAACCGTGGACGCCATCCGCGGCAACTTGCGCGCGGCGGGATGCGACGTCGACGCCGCGGTGGGCGAAGCGTGTATTGCGGCGCTCTCCAAGGCTTCCTTTGGATTCCCCCAGCACATCCACGCCTACTTGAACGCGGCGGTGGAAGTCATCCAGCAGCGTGGGCGCTTGGACGCGGAGGCGGCGTTGGCGGAGGCGCTGACGAAAGGCGATGCAGTGCGCAACCGCTACTACGACGATCGGCTCAACAGCATGGCAACGCGCACCCCCTACGACGCCATCTTTCCCATTGTCGCCGCGCTGAACGACCAAGGCGCAAGCGCCATGCGGGAACGCGCCGCCATAGCCGCCTTTGCGGACTCCGATTTCGACGGCGAGCAAGTGGTCGGCGACGCGATAGCGCACGGCGTTCTGGCGCGGCTGCCGAAAGGCATGGTGGGGTTCGGCATCCCGTCGTTTCACAGCTACATGAGCGAACAGCTAGGCGCGTTGGGATGAACCGCTCGAGGCGGTTCGGGTGAGCTTGGCTAAGTTGGTGGCGTACTAAGTTGGTGGGGTGCCAGCCACCCCTTGGGGCGGCGTTGGAAGCCCAAGCCGCTTCCTGAGGGGGCATCATCCTTCGCGTGAAAGGAATGTCTCGCCGGCCTAGCCTGCCTGTTCGCCGCCCTTGTCAAAAACGAGGGCCTTCAGGCGCACCAACTCGCGCTCGGCGGCATCGGCCCTGGCCTTCTCCTCGTCCGCCCTGCGTTTCTCGGCGGCTCGCCCTTCTTCGGCCGCCGCCCGCCCTCCTTCGGCCTCGTCCGCTCTCGCCTTCTCGACGTCCGCCCTAGCCTCCTGCTCATCCCCTCTGGCCTTGTCCTCGTCGTGGGTCCTGAGGTCCACGCCCGTCTCCGGGTCGCGGAAGCGCAGCTCGTCGCCTTGGACGTGCAACTCGAGGCCCAGCACGCGGCTCGGCAGCCGGCCCGCGGTGTTGGCGCGAACCGGCCGATAGCGCCCGCCGCACAGCCGGTAGCCGGCCAGAGGCGTGGACAGCTCGAAACCCTCCGGGTCGAACAGGAAGTACTCGGGTATGCCAACGTGCTCGTAGGTGCGCCACTTCGATCCAACGTCCGCATCGGAGTTGGACTTCGACAGCATCTCCATCACCAAGTCCGGCAACGGGTTCTCCCACAGCCGGTACGAGCGCCGATCCTTGCGCCGCTCCGCCCGCAGCGCCACGAGCAGGTCCGGCACCAGCACCTTGGTTGTGTCGCCGCGCTTGTAGGGCATCGTCAGGTCCGAGGCCACCGTTGCCGCCGGGTAGCGCAACTGCAGCACGGTTTGCCAGCGCGCGGTCTGCACCTGATGGTTGATGGTCTGCGACATGCCGTCCTCGATGGGGTAGCCGTCCTCGTCGCGGCCCACCGGCGGCACGGGCACGTAGCGGTAGAAGCCGTCGTCGGCGTCAACGGGCGGCCGCGCCGGGGCGCGTTCCCAGTCGCCGTTGATTTCGGATTGCAGCGTCGCTCTCATGCCCGAACCGTACCACGGATGCCGAAGCATCGGGGTGGACCGCGAGGGCGCACCCCTCGCTTGAAGGGACGATCTTGCCACTCTCGCAGGCGCCGGCGTTAGAGACATTCGCCCGGCCGCGTGTGCGAAATCGCTGAAATTGCGCGAGGCGGGGGCGCACAAAGGCGTAGGAAAATGCCGATCCGCGCCGACTCACGCCACTTAGGTGGCGTTCCGCACCGATGACTGGCGTAATGCGGGCCTAGGTTGCCCCTTCCCCGCCCTTGTCAACAAGGAGCTGCTTGAGGCGCGCCACCTCGTGCTCGGCCGCGTCGGCCCTAGCCTCCTGCTCATCCCCTCTGGCCTTGTCCTCGTCGTGGGTCCTGAGGTCCACGCCCGTCTCCGGGTCGCGGAAGCGCAGCTCGTCGCCTTGGACGTGCAATTCGAGGCCCAGCACGCGGCTCGGCAGCCGGCCCGCGGTGTTGGCGCGAACCGGCCGATAGCGCCCGCCGCGCAGCCGGTAGCCGGCCAGAGGGGTGGACAGCTCGAAACCCTCCGGGTCGAACAGGAAGTACTCGGGTATGCCAACGTGCTCGTAGGTGCGCCACTTCGAACCAACGTCCGCATCGGAGTTGGACTTCGACAACATCTCCATCACCAAGTCCGGCAACGGGTTCTCCCACAGCCGGTAGGAGCGCCGGTCCTTGCGCCGCTCCGCCCGCAGCGCCACGAGCAGGTCCGGCACCAGCACCTTGGTTGTGTCGCCGCGCTTGTAGGGCATCGTCAGGTCCGAGGCCACCGTTGCCGCCGGGTAGCGCAACTGCAGCACGGTTTGCCAGCGCGCGGTCTGCACCTGATGGTTGATGGTCTGCGACATGCCGTCCTCGATGGGGTAGCCGTCCTCGTCGCGGCCCACCGGCGGCACGGGCACGTAGCGGTACAAGCCGTCGTCGGCGTCAACGGGCGGCCGCGCCGGGGCGCGTTCCCAGTCGCCGTTGATTTCGGATTGCAGCGTCGCTCTCATGGCCGAACCGTACCACGGATGCCCTAGCATCGGGGTGGACCGCGAGGGCGCATCCCTCGCGTGAAGGACAGATCCTGCCACCCCGCCGGCGCCGGCGTTAGAGACATTCGCCCGGCCGCGTGTGCGAAATCGCTGAAACTGCAGGAGGCCCAGGCGCACGAAGGCGTAGGAAAATGCCGGTCCACGCTGATCCGCGCCGATTCGCAGAGGGTATAATGCGCGGATGAGCGAGTCGCAAGACGACATCGTTGGTCTGGAAGCGCACCTCGCCGCCGGCGACACGCTCCGCGAACGCATCCTCGCCTTGGCGCTGCACGAGGGCACCAACAAAGGCGAGCGGTTCGAGCGCTGGTTGGTCGAAACCCTTCCGCAGATTCCCTCCACCGAGATCGCCCGCGCTTGGCGATGGCAGGATTGCCCAACCGCGCTGCGACGCCGGGCGTTCCGAAAGTCGCTGGCCGATCTGCCCGATACCGGCGTGGACATCCTCGCCGAGCGGCACGATGGCGGGCTGATCGCCATCCAAGCCAAGTGCCTGCACCCGGACCGAACCCTCGTGCTGGACGACCTCAAGCAGTTCTGGCTCAAGACCAAAGGCAACAGCAAGCTGGCCGCCAATTGGGTGGTGACGACCGGCGGCTGGGGCAGCACGGTAACCGCCCACGCCCACGATGCCAACGGCGCCCTCATCAACGCGCAAGCCGAGTGGGGCGATTTGCCCACCGCCGATCTGGGCCGCGCCAAGCCGCTGCAACTCGACGACAACCAAAAGGCCGCGTGGCGCGCGTGCGTACACCGCTTCCGCAACGAGCACCGGGGCAAGCTGGTGATGGCCTGCGGCACCGGCAAAACGCTGGTTTCCCTGCGCGTCGCCGAGAAGGTCGCCCCGGCCGGCGGCATCGTCATCTACGCCACGCCAAGCATCGCCCTCACCGGCCAATCCCGCCGCGCCTGGTTGCAAAACGCCAAGCGCCCCATGCGCACGATGGTGGTGTGCTCGGACGAGGACGAAGGCGCCGGCGGCGCCACATCCAGCTTCACCGGCTTCGTTTCGGAAATCGAAGCGCCGGTTTCCACCGATCCCGCGGTCATCGCCGAGAAAGTCAAAGAACTGTCCCGCAGTCTGAACGGCGTCAAGAACGGCATGGTGGCCATCTTCGCCACCTACCAATCGCTGCACCGCGTCTGCACCGCGCAGGAGCAGCACGCGCTTGCCGAGGTGGACTTCGTGGTCGCGGACGAAGCCCACCGCACCGCGGGCAAGTACGACCGCGACAACCCCGGCCCGTTCCAAGTGGTACACCACCGGCTGCAAGCCGCCAAGCGCCTCTACCAGACGGCAACCCCGCGCATCTACGCCAAGCGCGCAAGCGTGAAAATCAGCAAGATGGTGAAGTCGGCCCGCGAGAGCGGCTCGAACGTCACCATCAAGGACATGAGCGAGACGTCGATCTACGGGCCGATGTTCCACCGCCTGAGCTTCCGCGAGGCCTTGCAGGCGGAAAATCCGCGCCTGTGCGACTACCGCGTGGTGGTGCTCGCCGAACGGCTCACCACCGAAGCGGATACGATGGGGCGGGGTAGGCGAGATCCCGAAGTCCGCGACCGCGACGACGACGTGGGCAACACCTCGCGGAACACCCGCGTGGCCGCGCTGGCGCAAGCGATGCAGTACGGCACGGATGACATGGAGGACATCCGCTCCTGCATCGCCTTCTGCAACCGCGTGGACTTCGCCGGCAAAGCATCCCGCCTGCTCGGAGACAAGCGCCTTTCCGAGTGGGCGCACGACCGCGCCTTGAAGCAGAAGAAGGTGGCCGCAGGCACGAAGCCCGCCGTCGTCAACGCCGGCAGCCTCTCCGCCCGCGACAACGCCAAGCGGCGCGGCGACGAACTGCAGCGGCTGCGCGACGCCAACGGCGAGAAGCACGTCACCACCAACGTGAACGTGCTCTCGGAAGGCATCGACGTGCCGGCGCTGGACGCCATCTGCTTCCTCGACGAGCGCAAGAGCGAAGTGGAGATCGTGCAAGCCGTGGGCCGCGTGATGCGCCGGCCCGCCAACGGGCACAAGAAGCACGGCTACATCGTCGTGCCCGTGGTGATGTCGCCGCAGGTGGACTTGGAAGAATCCCTTTCGGCCGGCGGCGGCGACTGGAGCGTCGTCGGCCAAGTGCTGCGCGCGTTGAAGGCGCACGACGACCGCATCGAAACCAACCTCACGGACATCCTCCGAGTTCGCGGCCCGCTCCCGCCGCCGAAAAGCAAACCCGGCGGCGAGACCTTGGACTTCTGGCAAAAGCTCGCCAACGGTGACTTCGACGCGCTTGCGCCGGTGCTGGCGGAGTCCGGCATCATCGGCGACCAGCGGGCGCAAACCGCCAACCTCATCAAAGCCGCGGTGGCCGCGGCCGCCCACGCGCTGGTGGCCGAAACCGGCATGGGCCGAGCGCTCGCGCCCGTCGTGGGCGTCTCCGACGTCAAGGACGACACCGAACTTCGCGCCTGCACCCAAGCGGCGCTGATTCTGATGAACGCCTGCCTGGTGCATGAACGCCTGGTGCAAACCTCCAGCAGCATCGACCTGCCAAACCTCGACGACTTGGCCGGCGCGGGCAACGTGGCGCGCAAACTGGCGAAGGCGTGGCGGCGCATCCTCGCGCACGACTACAAGCCCATCTTCCAACCCGCGGTGGAAGTGCTCGAAACCGCCGACATGGGCCAGAAGCGCACCCCGCAAGGCGTGAAGTACGCCCTCTACGGCCTCGTCGAGCACGCCTCGGAAGTGGCCGAGAAGTACGCCGCCGCCGGCATGGACCACGCCGGCGAACTGTTCCAAGCCGCGATGGACAATCCGCAAGCCGACGGCGCGTACTACACCCTCACGCCCGGCGCCATGCTGCTCGCGGAACTCGCTTGCGATCTCTACGCTCCGCCCGACGACCCGCTATGGCGCAAGCCAAGCACTTGGAAGAAGATCGCCATGATGGATCCCGCCTGCGGTTCCGGCACCTTGCTCGTGGCCTTCGCGTCCGCCGTGCGCCGCCGCGCCGCCGAGCAGGGCGCGAAGCAGAAGCAGCTGGAGAAAATCCACCGGGCGTTCGTGGAACATGGCATGATCGGCTTGGACATCAACCGTCGCGCCGTGCAAATCGCCGCCGCGCAACTGGCAATGGGCGGCCTATCCGCGGATTTCCGCAACATGGGGTTATGGACGCTGCCAAGAGGTCGGCGCAACGGTTGGTCGGATCAACGAAACGCGGCGAAGGTAGAGGACGTGATGCTTGGTTCGCTGGAACTGCTGTTCGACGAACACCAAGCCCCGGCAAGCGAGTTCGAGAAGGGCATGGCGGAATCCGCCCAATCGAACCGCTACCGGCACGGCCGCGGCGTGGACTCGGACGGCGATGCGCTCGGCAAGGACCCCGCCATGATGCAAGGGCTCGGCAAGGTCGCCATCGCCCTGACCAACCCGCCGTTCAGCAGCTTGAAGAACCTCGCCGTCGACGTTGAATTGGATGCTCGTGCCGCCCTTTCCCGCCGCATGGGCGACCTGCGGGAGAGTGTGGGTGGCCGCTGGCCGCAGTGGAAGGATGCGATGTCCGCGGATTCCATTCGACCGCCGTTCTCGTTCATCTTGGCCGAACGAATCCACCGTGAGCGTGGCGTGGTCGGGAAGATCATGCCCACGACGGTCTGCATCAACAGTTCGCCAGCCGGCCGTGCCGAACGCCGCTACCTAGCCGCCCAATTCGAGATCGACAGCGTCGTCACATTGCACGATCCCAAGAACTTCTGTTGGAGCGTTCAGGGCCAGCAAGAAAGCCTGCTCCTCATGCGGCGCGCACCGCAAGGCAAGCGGTCGCCGTTCGTTCGGTTCGTTTCCCTCCTAGCGCAACCAACCAGCGCCGAGGACGCGATGCGCGTCTACGAAGGGTTGCGCGGTGGCGACTTGGGCGACCTAGGCCGTGTCTGCGAGTGGCCACGGGAGCGCGTTGAGGAAGGCGACTGGTCGCCGGCAGTGTTCTACGAACCCGCACTGGCCGATGCGTGCCATGAGATCGACCAGTGGCCAGTGGTCAATTCCGACTGCTTCGCTCGCATTGGGGATTTGTACCAGGTCAATACCACCAAGCAGACGGTAGGGCAGTCGAAGTGGACATGGTGCAACGAGAGCGAAGCCGAAGTCTCGGTGGCCAAGTCCGCATCGGAATCCGGCCAACAGCGCGTCCGAGGTGTCGTGGATGGCTGGGCTAAGCGCACACCGAACTACCGCACCCGAGAGAAGGAGCGCAAGAACCTACTCCGCAAGGCAGGCCGCCTGCTGGTCGCCAACACGCAAAACGCATCCTCGGGGCGTTTGACGGCTGTTGCGTTTCGCAAACCCATCGTCGGCTATGCTTGGACGCCCGTGCAGGATGTCACGGCCCCGGACGCCCAAGCACTTGCGGTCTGGATCAACTCCACCGTCGGTCGCATCCTGCTACGGAAGTATGCAAGCAGGAGCACCCACTGGCCAATGTACCAACCGGCGGCAATCAAGCACCTAGTGGTGCCCGACACAGCTAGCTCACGCTGGCAGCAGATGCGAGAACCGCTGCTCGACGCCTACCGCGCCACCAAGGACATGGTCGTGCCGCAATATCGCGAATCCAACGTCGAAGTGCGCCGAGTATGGGACCGTGCCGTCGCGAGGGTTGCGGCCCTTTCGCTGCGGCAAGTCGACCGACTACGCCGGCTGATGGATGTCGAACCATTCGTCTCTCAAATTCGGTCGCGTTGAGGGTAACCCATGTTCGAGGTTTCCATACCGGCTCTCAATGGCGAGGACCATCAACTTAGGTTGGAAGACGGAAAAACGGTGTTCATTCTCGGCCCAAATGGGTCTGGCAAGTCGTCCCTCTTGCAGTACATCGCTAAACAAGCTCCAAACCTCGATGTTGTGAAATGGGTTCGAGCACATAGGCGATCGTGGATCGAGTCGAACTTCCTTGACATAACTCCTTCGCAGTTTAAGGACTTAAAAGAGTACCATACGGGGTACTTGCGTAGGACCGATGCTAGGTACTCTACCCAAGATGATGGTTTCGATTCGAAGTCATCCATCGCGTTCCTAATTCAGCGGCACAATGCCGATGCTCGCAAGGTCAAAAGCCTTCTAAGAGGCGGCCAAGATCAAGAGGCTAGGAGTCTTGCGCACGAAGGCGACATTTTGCATACGTTGAACTCAGCTCTTCGGAAGTCGAACATCCCAATAGTCGTGAGTATTGGTGATGAGGAGAATGTCGTCGCCACAAAGAACGGGTCTACCTACGGCGTGAACGAAATGTCGGACGGGGAAAGAAGCGTGATTCTGTTAGCAGCTGACGTCTTGACGGCTGATGGAGGGACGCTGTTTCTTTTGGATGAACCAGAAAGACACCTTCACCGGGCGATTATCTCGCCGTTGCTTTCTACACTGTTCGCCTCTAGAGCAGACTGCGGTTTCGTGATCTCCACACACGATACGGCGTTGCCGAAAGATAACCCGAAAGCGGACTTGATCTTGACGAGATCATGCTCGTTTCACAATGATGTGCCGGCGAGATGGGCATTGGATGTGATTAGTGCAAGACAGCACGTCCCGGAGGATATTCGTGCGTTCATTCTAGGTGCGAGGACGAAGATTGTTTTTATTGAAGGTATAGAGACCAGTCTTGACTATCTACTATACTCCCGTGTGTTTCCCGAGGTGTCGGTGGTTCCGGTCGGTGCGAGTGTCAATGTCGTAAATGCCGTCAGGACGACACGTTTGCTGGAGAACTTTCATGGTGTCGTTGCATTTGGTCTGGTAGATAGAGACTATCGAGATGCGAACGAAGTGGACGAGCTCAAGCGGGATGGGATCTTTGTTGTTGACGGCTATGCTGTGGAGTCTATTTACTACGATATGCAGATACAACGTATGGTTGCGGAGCGCACTTTGGGAAAGGAAGATGCAGCTAGACGTCTGAGAAGCGTAGAGGAAGCCGCATTGAAAATTTTTGAGTCTGCGGCAGATAGACTGTGTCGATCAAAAGCCGAGGCCAAGCGTCGCAGAATTGCTTTGGCCAAGATTGACCAGATGGATTTGGATGAGGAAATTCTAGAACTGAACGGGAAGGAGATAGTCGAGGGCGAGAAGGTTAAGTTCGACGAATATGTTCAAAAACGAGACTTGGATAGCTTAATTCGCGAGTACGCAATCAAAAAGTCAGGCGTGTTGGATCGGATTGCTAGAGAGCTTGGATTGTTTCCTAGATCAGTCTGTGAAAGTGCCGTACGTCAATTGTTGAATGAGAACGATGCGGCACTACGGTACGTTAGGCGGAGATTCAAGGGGCTTCTTGATGCGATGGGCGAGGACTAAGGACTTTGAAGGCTGATAATTGCTCGCGGAAAGGTCGTAGCCGCTTCGTTTTGGCCCGTTGAGAGCAGAAACCGTGTTTGCGTGGCTGTTCAAGCATCCCGTGGCCCTGTACCAACAGGGCGAGCTCGTGTTCGCCGGCGAGTTCGGCGTACTCTGGTGGCTAGCGGCAGCGCTGTTGCTCGGCTTGAGCATCTTGTTCGCTCGGCGGTTGCGTGGCTGGTCGTTGTGGCGGCGGGTCACTATCCACGGCTTGCAGTTGGCGGCTGTCGCGCTCGTGTTGGGGCTGCTGGCGCAGCCGGCGTTGGAGGTGCTGCGGCTTGCGGCGGGGGCGAATACGGTGGCGGTGCTGGTGGATGCGTCGGAGAGCATGGCGTTGCCGAGTGGCGAAGGGGAGGGGGAGTCGCGGTTTGAGGTGGCGGCGCGGTTGGTTGACGAACCGCTTGTGGCGGCGGCGGGCGACGCGGCGGTGGTTCGGTTCGCGTTTGACGAGCGGCTGCGGTTGCTTGGGGATGGGGAGGTGCCGCAAGCGGTTGGGCAGCGGTCGCGGTTGGTGGATGCGCTTACCGAGTTGGCGACGCACTACGCCGAGGGGGCGCTGGCGGCCGTGGTGGTGTTGACGGACGGGGCGCAGAACGGCGACGATGGTGTCGATTTGACGGCGTTGAGCGCCGCGGGGGTGCCCGCTCATGTTGTGGGGGTCGGGCCCAGCGCGGTGGCTGGCGATGTGGAGCTCAAGGCGCTTTACGCTGCGGGCGCGGGTGGTTCCGAATACGCAGGTGAGGGCTCGGGTGGTCATGTCGCAGGCGGCACGGGCGGGCGCGTCTGGTGCGCGTGGCGGCCGTGCGCCTCGTCTTGTTCTCTTCGGCCCCTGCAGGGAATGACGCTGGACAAGACCGCTGCCGCCACCGAAAATTCGCTTGCATTGAGCCGTCCGCTATGTAACGCTTGCACCTCAAACAGGAACAGGATGTGGCTTGATGGCGCGAAAGGCCAAGCTCATTCGTCGCCTGCAGCGTCGGCCGAAGGACTTTACTTGGCATGAGTTGGTTCGCTTGTTGGAAGGTTTGGGGTACTCGCAAGTCCGTGCTGGAGCAACCGGTGGTTCCCGTCGTCGCTTTACACACCCGTATGCGCCAACCATCAGCCTGCATAGGCCGCATCCGGGCAACATTGTGAAGCGGTACGTCATTGACGACGTTTTGAGTCTCTTGACGGAGGCAGGTCTGATATGAGCAACATGCTGGAGCACCGCGGCTACTTGGGGTCGGTTCTCTACAGCGACGAGGACGAGACGTTCCACGGGCGGCTGGAGTTCATACGCGACCTTGTGACCTACGAGGCAAACGACGCCGTAGGCCTGAAGAGCGCCTTTCAAGAGGCGGTGGACGACTACCTGCTGCTATGTGAAGAGCAGAAGCGTGCGCCGGACATTCCGGGCAACATTCGCCCGGAAGGAAGCTTGCACAGTGCGGCCATGCTGCGCGCCCGCCTTGAAGGCATCAGCCTGAACGCGGTGCTGACGCTGATCGCGTTGGTGTCTTGTGGCACCCTGATCTTCCTCATGTGGACGGGTGTGGAAGGTGGTAGCAGCGGGAAGTGGCAGGTCTCTCTCGTGGTGTTGATAGCCATCGTGGCTTTGCTGGTCACGGGGGTTTTCGTGTATGCGACGGTGAGGCTAGACCGGGCGCGGAGGGAAGCGCGGCAAGTGGTGGAGGAAGCGTGGGCCAACGCCGCGGCGGAGGCTAGAGAGAGTGCGAAGAGAATCGCGCACGAGGTGGCCACCGTCACTGCCGAGGACAAAGCCGAAGAGGTGGCGAACGCCGTCGCACGGAAGATGGTGCGTAACGAGGCGACTTCCGTTGCCAAGGAGACGGCCAGCTCCGTTGCCGAGTAGGCCACCAGAGATGTTTGGGTGCCGCCGCGTGCGCCGCTTGAAATGTAAACGAATGCCCTATCGCCGTGCGTTAATCCGCGGCTGCCCGGATCGGGGCAGGAACGACGCCCGTGCTCACCTAGTCCCGGCGCTTTGACGGTCAAGCCACCGTGTTCACATGGCTTTTCAAGTATCCCCAGGCTCTTTACCAACAAGGCGAGCTCGTGTTCGCTGGCGAATTCGGCGTACTTTGGTGGCTAGCGGCAGCGCTGTTGCTCGGTTTGAGCACCTTCTTCGCTCGGCGCTTGCGTGGCTGGTCGTTGTCGCGGCGGGTGACCATCCACGGCTTGCAATTGGCGGCGGTTGCGCTTGTATTGGGGTTGCTGGCGCAGCCGGCGTTGGAGGTGCTGCGGCTTGCGGCGGGGGCGAATACGGTGGCGGTGCTGGTCGATGCGTCGGAGAGCATGGCGTTGCCGAGCGGCGAGGGGGAGGGGGAGTCGCGGTTCGATGTGGCGGCGCGGTTGGTTGACGAACGGCTTGTCGCAGCGGCGGGCGACGCGGAGGTGGTTCGGTTCGCGTTCGACGAGCGGTTGCGGCTGCTTGGGGATGGGGAAACGCCGGAGGCGGTTGGGCAGCGGTCGCGGTTGGTGGATGCGCTTACCGAGCTGGCGACGCACTACGCCGAGGGGGCGCTGGCGGCCGTCGTGGTGTTGACAGACGGGGCGCAGAACGGCGGCGATGGTGTCGATTTGACGGCGTTGAGCGCCGCCGGGGTGCCCGCTCATGTTGTGGGGATCGGGCCCAGCGCCGTGGCCGGCGATGTCGAGCTCAAGACGCTTTCGCTGCCGGAGCGGGTGGCGCCGAATACGCAGGTGACGGCGCGGTTGGTCGTCTCGCAGGCTGCGCGGGTGGGCGAAGCGGGGCTGCCGAGAAGCGTGCGGGCGCGGGTGCTGGCGGGGGAATCCGTGCTGGCCGCCGAGACGTTCGAGATGGACGCGAACGCGCCGCTGGTCACCAAGGACATCCGCTTCAACAGCGGCGCGGCGGACACCAAGGCGATCACCGTGGAGCTGGTGCCGGAAGGCGAAGATCCGTTGCCGGCGAACAATCGTCGTTCGCGGCTGGTGCGCGTGGCCGCCGAGCGCCATCGGGTGCTTTACCTTGAGGGCGAGCCGCGGTGGGAGTTCAAGTTCATCCGCCGCGCATTGGATGCGGACGAGGGCGTGGAGTTGGTCACTTGGCTGCGCACCACGCCGCGCAAGACCTACCGCCAAGGCGTTGCCGATGGCGGCGAGTTGGAGGACGGCTTTCCGGCCACGGTGGAGTCGCTCTACGAGTACGACCTCATCGTGCTCGGCAGCTTGCCCGCCGCCGAACTCGATGATCGGCAGCACCAGTGGTTGGAGGATTTCGTGGCCAAGCGCGGCGGCAGCGTGCTGGCGCTCGGCGGGCGCAACGCGCTAGCGGAAGGCGGGTGGGATGTGAAACCGCTGGCGCGGGCTTTGCCGGTGGCGCTGCAACGCCGCTCGCCGGACGCGCCCGCCGCCTACGCGCCCGGCGAATACCGCGCGCGGCCCACCGTCGCGGGCCGGCGTTCGCCCATCGTCAATCTGGGCGGCGATTCGCCGGCGGAGCGGTTGGCGCAGTGGTCGTCGCTGCCGCCGCTTGGCGACCACCACCGGCTCGGCGCCGTGAAACCGGCCGCCACGGTGGTGCTGGAGGGCGTGGACGGCAACGCCAACACCGCGCCGCTGTTGGTGGCGCAACCCTTCGGCCACGGGCAATGCGCCGTGCTCGCCACCGCGACCACCTGGCGCTGGCGGATGCGCACGCCGCCCGAGGACGCGCGCCACGTTCGCTTCTGGCGGCAGTTGGCGCGCCACTTCGCCGCCCAGGCGCAGCCGCGGGAGAGCATCGCCGTGGTGGCGCGGGACGATGCGCTGGATGTGCGCGTGGCGTTGAAGGACGAGCGCTTCGCGGCGATTGCCGATGCCGAGGTGGTGGCGCGCGTCACGCCGCCCACCGGCGAGCCGTTCGAGACGCGCTTGCCGGCGGGGGACGCTGCGGGCGTTTTCGCCAAATCGGTGGCGGTGGCGGGGCCGGGGGCCTACCGGGTGGATGTTTCGACGCGGGTCGCTGGGCAGCTAGGTGCAACGGAAACTGCCGGCGAAGCCCACGCTTCCCGCCTAGTGCGCGTGGGCGGCGACAAAGTCGAACACTTCGACGCGGCGTTGAACGAAGCCTTGCTCGCCCGCATCGCCGAAGCGACCGGCGGGCGCGTGTGGCGACCCGACGCGCTGGAAGGCTTGGCGGACGCCATCGCGTTCGGCGAGGCCGGCATCCGCGAACGCCAACGCCTGCCGCTGTGGAACGCGCCGTTCTGCTTCCTGCTGCTGGTGTTGCTGAAATGCGCGGAGTGGTCGCTGCGCCGCTATTGGGGAGGCATCTGACCAGCTTGCGCGTGCGTGCTGGCCTTGGCTGCCATGCCGCCCACGCCCGCACTGACTAAGAACGAGCGGCCTTGAGGCGCGCCAACTCGCGCTCGGCTGCGTCGGCCCTGCGCCTCTCGGCCAATCGCGCTCTCTCGGCCGCGTCAGCCCTGCGTTTCTCGGCGGCTCGCCCTTCCTCGGACTCGTCGGCTCTCGCCTTCTCGACGTTCGCCCTGGCCTCCTGCTCATCTCCCCTGGCCTTGTCCTCGCCGTGGGTCCTGAGGTCCTTGCCCGTCACCGGGTCGCGGAAGCGCAACTCGTCGCCTTGGACGTGCAACTCGAGGCCCAGCACGCGGCTAGGCAGCCGGCCCGCGGTGTTGGCGCGAACCGGCCGATAGCGCTTGCCCTGCAGCCGGTAGCCGGCCAGAGGCGTGGAAAGCTCGAAACCCTCCGGGTCGAACAGGAAGTACTCGGGTATGCCAACGTGCTCGTAGGTGCGCCACTTCGATCCAACGTCCGCATCGGAGTTGGACTTCGACAACATTTCCATCACCAAGTCCGGCAACGGGTTCTCCCACAGCCGGTACGAGCGCCGATCCTTGCGCCGCTCCGCACGCAGCGCCACGAGCAGGTCCGGCACCAGCACCTTGGTTGTGTCGCCGCGCCTGTAGGGCATCGTCAGGTCCGAGGCCACCGTTGCCGCCGGGTAGCGCAACTGCAGCACGGTTTGCCAGCGCGCGGTCTGCACCTGATGGTTGATGGTCTGCGACATGCCGTCCTCGATGGGGTAGCCGTCCTCGTCGCGGCCCACCGGCGGCACGGGCACGTAGCGGTAGAAGCTGTCGTCGGCGTCAACGGGCGGCCGCGCCGGGGCGCGTTCCCAGTCGCCGTTGATTTCGGATTGCAGCGTCGCTCTCATGCCCGAACCGTACCACGGATGCCGAAGCATCGGGGTGGAACGCGAGGGCGCATCCCTCGCTTGAAGGGCGGATCCTGCCACCCCCGCAGGCGCCGGCGTTAGAGACATTCGCCCGGCGGCGTGTGCGAAATCGCTGAAATTGCAGGAGGCGGGGGCGCACGAATGCGTAGGAAAATGCCGGCGGAAGATCGCCTGCCACCGGAAGGAGGGGATCAGCTTGGGCGCATAGCAGCTACGAGCCTGCCCACAAGAGCGTCGCCTACGGCGTGAAGATCGCGAGCGACAGCTCCGGCACGGAGCGATAGTGTTTTTCGTTTGCGGTGAGGAGCGTGCTGCCGGCCTCCACTGCGGTCGCGGCAATCAGCGCGTCGGCAAAGCCGAAGGCCGTGCGACAACCCAAACGCCTCCAAATACAGTGTCGCTCGGTGGCCGATGGCCTCGGTCAGAGGCAGGATGCGCCAGCCGTTCACCCGCACGGTGCGTCGCAGCGCCCCCAGTTCTACCTTGTTCCGCACACCTTGAACCAACTCCATGTACACGATCGTGGAAAGTTCGACAGCGGCACACGACTCGATCGCTGCCGCGCGGAGAGCCGGCCCCGCAAGAACCAGACCAAGACATCGGCATCAACCAACAAGCGGACGGCCCTCTCGCATCTCTCGAACATACGCGTCGACATCCGGGATGTCGTCCCGGTCTCGCCACATGCCGAAAGCGGGCATCCGATCTTCATCGTCGTTCGGCGGCTGATCCACCAATTTCGCCCGGGGCTTGCCGCGATAGGTGATTGTCACGGTTTCGCCACGATCAACGCAGGCGAGCGCAGCGCCGATCCGGCTGCGCAGCGCCTTGGCGGTCATCTCCATCAGTGACTCCAACAGCGAGTGGCAACCGACAGTGTACACCTACAGCCGCGAAGTACTGCCCGGCTCCTCCTTGGATAGCCAAGATAGCCAACACTCTCGCAGCGGAACGCGCGTTTGCGCGTATGATGCGCGGATGGATGCGTGCGTTACGCCGCCGGCGTTGGTGAATGTCCTCCGCTGGTTGTTGTGCGTGTGCTTGGCCTTGGCTGCTACTCCGCTCGCAGCCGCCGACGCGCAGCGGGTGCTGGTGGTGGCGGGGTTGGGTGGCGAGCCGGCCTACGAGGAGGCGTTCCAAACTTATGCCGCGGCGGCCGCCGACAGTGCGACCGCCGCAGGCGCGACGGTGACGCTGCTCACCGGCGAAGCCGCCACCAGCGCGGCCATTCGGCAAGCGCTTGCGGACATCGGCGCGGCGGCGGCGAACGGCGATGCAGTGGTGGCGCACTTCATCGGCCACGGCAGCTACGACGGCGAGCACTACCGCTTCAACGTGCCGGGGCCGGACCCCACTGGCGAGGACCTTGCCGAATGGCTGGCGCCGTTGCCGCAGCGGCGGCTGGCGATCCTGGCCACCAGCGCATCCGGCGGCGCGTTGCCGTTGTTCGCGGACAGCGTGGCGGTGATCTCGGCGACGCGGGACGGCCGCGAGGTGAACGCCGTGGCGTTCCCGCGTTTCTGGAGCGCGGCGTTGACGGACTCCGGCGCGGATACGGACAAAGACGGGCGCCTCACCGCGGCGGAGGCGTTTCGCTACGCCGAGAGCGCGATTGCCGCCCACTACGAAGGCGAAGGGCGCATCGCCACGGAACATCCGCTGCTCACCGGCGCGGCGGCGCAGTTCGTCCTCGCCAACGTGGCCCGTGTGGAAGAGAAGCAGGAAGTGGACGAAGCCACCGCGCACCTGCTCGAACGCAGCGAGACCCTGACCCGTCGCGTCAACGACCTGAAGACGAAACGCAGCGACTACGAACCGCACGAGTACTTCGCCGCGTTGCAGGAACTACTGCTCGAACTCGCGTTGGTGGAACGCCAACTCGACGCCGAGCGGGCGAACGACGCGGAGGCAGACCTTGGGAACGAAACGCTCCCCTAGCTCGCGCCGTTCCGCGTTGGTCGCTGTCGCGCTGCTAGCGGTGCTGTTGGCACTGGTCGCCACCGCCTCCTCCGAACCGGGGACTCTGGTCAAGTGTCGCGAGTTGGAGCGCGAGAGCCGCGAGGAATCCGCTCGCTGTTTCACAGCGTTGCGCAACGCCGCGGTGCCGGCCGTTCGTGCCGAAGCCGCTTGGGCGCTTGGCGACATGCGCGCCGCCGCGCGGGCGTTCAAGGCGGCCATCGCGCAAGCCCCGGAAGATCCTGCCGCACACTCACGCTACGGCGACATGCTGCGAACCGCGCACCAGTTCGCGGATGCCGAGGCGGCGTACTACCGGGCGCTCGCCATCGATCCAACCCACGTTGCGGCGAAGCTCGGTCTGGCCCGCATCGCCCAAGGGCGCTTCGAGAAGCGCGCCGAGGAACTGGCGCGCGAAGTGTTGGAAGACGACCCCGGCAACCTAGAGGCGCGGCTACTGCTCGCACGCTTGGCGCTGGAAGTTGGCGACTTGGCGCGTGCGGAAGAAGAGCTGCATACGCCGCTCTTGGCCGAAGATTGGCCGCTGCGCCTAAGCGCCATGGCCCTCGCCGCGGCCCGCGATCATCTGGGCGGCACCGTGCCAAGCCCGTGGGAAGAACGTGCGCTGGCGCTGCACAAGGGCTACGGCGCCCTGTTCGAGACGGTGGCGCACTTCTACATCATCACGCGCCGCTACCGGCCAGCCATCGCCATGCTCGAACGCGCCGTGGCGCTCGATCCCGCATTGTGGAGCGCCCACGCCACGCTCGGCATGAACCTCTTGCGCGTCAACCGCTTCGCCGATGCCCGCGCCGCCCTGGTGCGCGCCCACAACGGCTTCCCCTACAACCCGGAGGTGGTGAACACCCTGCGCCTGCTCGACAGCATGGCCGAGTGGCCGCAGCGGACGGAGGAAGGCGTGCTGGTGCGGATGCACCCCGACGAGGCCGGCGCCATCGGCCCCTACGCCCGCGGCTTGGTGGCCGATGCCGTGCGCGTGGTCGGCGCACGCTACGGCCACACGCCGAAGGGGCTGGTGGTGATCGAGCTGTACCCGCGCCACGCGGACTTCGCCGTGCGCACATCCGGCTTGCCCGGCATCGGCATTCTCGGCGCCACCTTCGGCGACGTGGTGGCGATGGACAGCCCCTCGGCGCGCGGCGCGGAGGAAGGCTTCGATTGGGCGAGCGTGCTGTGGCACGAAGTCGCGCACGTGATCACGCTGGGCGCCACGGGCAACTTGGTGTCGCGCTGGTTCAGCGAAGGGGTGTCGGTGCTTGAGGAGTGGCAAACCGGCCCCAGCCGGTTTCGCATCGAGGCGGAAGGCGATGCGTGGCCGGCGGTGCCGGCCGAGACCATCGACGCCTTCCGCGCCGACCGCCTGCTGCCGGTGGCCACCTTGGACGAAGGCTTCATTCGCCCCACCTACGCCGGGCAGGTGGCGGTTTCCTACACGCAGGCGGGTTTGCTGTGCGAACACATCGCCGCCAGCCGCGGCACCGAGGCGCTCGCCGCCATCCTGCGGGCGTACCGCCAAGGCGCGGACACCCCGCAAGCGCTGCGAACGGCGCTGGACGCCACGCCCGAGCAGGTGGACGCCGAGTTCGCCGAATATCTTGCCAAGCGCTTCCACGGCATCGACACGGAGGCGTACCGCGAGGCGCTCGCAACGGCCCGGGACGCCGCGCAGGAGCAGGATTGGGAAACGGCGGCGAAGGCCGCGACGGCCGCCGCGGCCGCGCACCCGTACCGGATGGATCGCCACAGCCCGTACCCGCTGCTGGCGGAGGCGCACGAACAGCTAGGCGACCGCCCACGCGCCGTGGCGGCGTTGGCAACGTATTGGCGCGCCGGCGGCCGTTCTCCGGCGGTGTTGACGCGGTTGGCGGATTGGCTGGAAGCCCGCGAAACCGAGGAGGGGCAAGAGGGTAGGGAGGCAGCACCGGGAACGGCGGAAGACGCCCTCGCCGTGCGCCGCTCGCTCGCGCTGGTGGCACCGCTGCAAGCGGCAATACGGGCCACCCTAGGCGACCGCCTGCTCGCCGCCGGTCAGCCGCAAGCCGCGCTGGCCGAATACACCGCCCACCAATCCCTCGCCCCGCACGACGCCGCCGGCGCCCACTTCCGCTTGGCCAAGGCGCACTTCGCCCTCGAACAACCGGCCCCGGCCCGCCGCCATGTGCTCTCCGCCTTGGAGATCGCTCCCCGCTTCAGCGACGCGCTGGCGCTTCTGCTCGCCCTCAACGAAGGCGCGGCGTCGAAACCGTAGCCCGCCCGTACACTACAATGCGCTTCCCACCGCCAAGCGAGGCCGCCGTTCCGTGACGGTCGACACCGAGCCCTCGGCCACGCCGAGCGCGGACACCGACGCCTTGGTGGCGGACTTCCACGCCACCATGACGGCCATCAAAGCCGCCCTCGGCCGCATCGTCGTTGGGCAGGAGGCGGTGGTGGAGGAGCTGCTCATCGCCGTGCTGGTCGGCGGCCACTGCCTCATCACCGGGCTGCCGGGCACCGCGAAAACCCTCATGGTGCATACGCTGGCGCAAGCGCTGGGCCTTGAGTTCAAGCGCATCCAATTCACGCCTGATCTGATGCCGGCGGACGTGACCGGCACGGACATTCTGGACGAGGATCCCGCCACCGGCACCCGCCGCTGGCGCTTCGAGCCGGGGCCGATCTTCACGCAAGTGCTCTTGGCCGACGAGATCAACCGTACGCCGCCGAAAACCCAGGCGGCGCTGTTGGAGGCCATGCAGGAGACGCGCGTGACCGTGCGCGGCCAGAGCTACGACCTCAAGCCGCCGTTCGTGGTGCTGGCCACGCAGAACCCCATCGAACTCGAAGGCACCTATCCGCTGCCGGAGGCGCAGTTGGATCGGTTCGTGTTCAACGTCGTGCTCGACTATTTGGACGCCGAGCAGGAGGCCCTCGTGGTGGATCGCAACGTGCGCGACATCGTGCGCCAGACCACCCCGCCCAGCACGGACGCGAACGCCATCGGCGCGTTCCAGCGGCTGGTGCGCGAGGTGCCGGTTTCAGACGCCGTGACCGGCTACGCCGTGCGGCTGGTGCGCGCCACGCGCCCGGACGCCGCCGAGGCGCCGGAATCCGCCCGCAAATACCTGCGCTACGGCGCGAGCGTGCGCGCCGCCATCTACCTGTGCCTCGGCGCCCGCGCCCGGGCGCTGTTGCACGGGCGCTACCACGTCAGCACCAGCGACATCGACGCGCTCACCGGGCCGGTGCTGCGCCATCGCTTGCAGGCAAACTACTTGGCGGAGTCCGACGGCGTGGGCGTGGAGAGCGTCATCGCCGCCGTGCGCGACCACATCGCCCCAGCGCGCAGTCGCGCCGCCGCGTGAACGCCCTGTCCGGGTGGGCGGAGGCCGTTCCCCCGGCCGTCCTCGCCGGCCTCGGCAACTTGGAATTGGTGGCGAAAGCCGCGGTGGAGGGCATGCTGCACGGCGCCCATCGCAGCACCCGCCCGGGTTTCAGCCAAGAGTTCGCCGAATACCGCGACTACGCCCCGGGCGACGATCTGCGCTATGTGGACTGGAACGCCTACGCCCGCACCGATCGGTTGTACCTCAAACGCTTCGAGGGGGAGACGAATACGCGCCTGTTGGTGTTGGTGGACGTGAGCGCCTCCATGGATGTAGGCGAGACGCAAAGACAAACGGGCATAGCCAAACTGCGCTACGCCGGCTGGCTGGCCGCGGCGCTGGTGTACTTGGCCGGCCGCGCCCACGACGCCGCCGGACTGCTCACCTTCGCCGACGATGTGCGCGAGTTTCTGCCCCCGGCCAGCGGCGGTACCCAACAGCAAGCCCTGTTCCACCGCCTCGCGGCGATGACGGCGGCGGGCGGCTCGGATTGGGAGCGGGCGTTCGGTTTCGCGGCCCGGCGCGTCGCCAAGCGCGGCATCCTCGCCGCCATTTCGGATTTCTACTGCCCACCGGCGGCGTTTGGCCGCGCCTTGCGCACCCTCGGCGTGCGCGGCCACGACGTGCTGGTGTTCCATCTGCGCGACCCGGCGGAGCGCGAGCCGAGGCTGCGCGCCGGCCGCAACACCACCTTGCGCGATGCCGAATCCGGCGCTGTGATGGAGGTGGACGCCGCCGAGATGCGTACCGCCTATCCGCGCCGGCTGCAAGCCCACGCCGACGCTCTGCGCCGCGAAGCCGCGGCGGCCGGGGCCGACTACGTTTGCATGGACACGGACGCGCAGCTCGCCCCGGCGCTGGCCGGCTACCTGCGCTTCCGCGCCCGTCGGCCGTGACGGCCGACGCAAGCGGGACAAGCGGCAGGGGCGGATGACCTTCCTCGCCGCCGCGTTCTTCGCCGGCTTGGCGGCGCTCGCGGTGCCCCTTTGGCTGCACCGAACGAACCAGCGGGCGCCGGCCGAGGCGACCGTTGCATCCTTGATGCTCATGCGCGAGGCGGAGGAGCCGGTGCGCCAGCGCCGCGCTTTGGCGCACAAGGTCCTGCTGGCGTTGCGCCTCGCGCTGCTGGCGCTGGTGGTGTTCGCGTTCGCGCAACCGGTGTTGGAGAGGGCCGCGGTGGGCAGCGACGAAGACGGCGGCGCGGCGGCGCGGCTCATCGTGGTTGACGGCTCGCTCTCCATGCGCGGGAACGGCGTTTGGCCGCAGGCGATGGCGACCGCGCGGCGCTTACGCGACGAAGGCGCCGGCCCGGTGCGCTTCGCCTTGGCCACCGACACGCTCACGCTCGTGGATGGCTTGGCGGATTTGCAGCCCGGCTGGGCGCGATTCGATTTTGCCGATCTGCCCGGGGCGCTGGACGCCTTGGCGTTGGCGCTGCCGGAGGTGCCGGGCGGCTGGCGGGCGCATGTGATCTCGGATTTCCAAGCAAGCGCAGTGCCGGAACGCTTCAATGCCCTCATCGGCGCGGAGGGGTTCGTGCAGGGCGTTCGCTTGCACGCGGCTGGCGAAGCGGGCGAGAGCTGGGCGGTGGAATCCGTGCGCGTGGTCGGTGAGCGTGTGCAAGCGGTGGTGGCAAGTTTCTCGGATCGACAGCGCGAGCTGGCCGTTACGCTGGCGAACGCGAGCGAAGTTTCCGCCGGCGGCAACGCGGCGGATTCGCAGACCGTACGAATAGCCGTGCCGGCCGGCACCCATCGGCAAGTGGAATTCCCCCTGCCAGCGCCGGAACGTGCGCCAACAGCCTGGCAGGTCTCCATTGCGGACGCGGACGACGCCCTAGCCCAAGACGATGCGCGGCTGTTCGTGCGCCCCGGCACCGCGGCCGCGGTGGTCGGCGTGTTGGCGCCGCACGGTGGCGCCGCCTTGCAGTTCTTGGAAGCGGCGTTGGCGGCGAGCCCTGCCACGCGCTCGGTTGCGCTGCAAGAAGATTCCTGGCCGTCACGCCTGGCCGCCGTCGTCGCCTTGGATCCCGGCCAGCTATCCACAGCCCAACAACGCCGTCTGCGGCGGCACGTTGACGAGGGAGGTGGCGTATTGCTTCTCACCGGCCCAGCCACCCAGCGACATGGCGCTTTGCCCCTCACGGGTGCGGCGTTGCACGCGAATCCCGCCGCCACCACGCGCCGCGTCTTGCCCGTGGCCGCCGGCCACCCGCTGGCGGAAGGCGCGTGGGACGAAGTGACGGTAACCCGCTCCCTCGCCTTGCCGTCCACGCCGGCGGAAACGATCCTCTCCCTAGTGCCTTCTGCGGCCGCGACGGGCGACGTTAGCGGGGAACCGTTGTTGGTGGAAAAGCGCGTTGGCCGGGGACGAATGTTGGTGCTGCTCACCGCCCTCAACCGCGACTGGAGCAATCTGGTGCTGCGACCGGCGTTCGTGACGCTCGTGCATGGCGCAATCGACTACTTGGCGCGCGAGAAACCCCTCCTCGCCACCGTCGGCGAGCCGGTCGCCATCGGCGGCGTAGCGGTGCAGCTGTTCGACCAAACCGGCGCCCGTGTGCCGGGCCTTCAACAGGGCATCAATGCCGCCGGCCGGGCGCTGCGCGTCGAACAACCGGGCGTGTACACCGCCCGTTCGCCCGGCACCGAGACCCTGCTCGCCGTGAACGTGGACGCCCGCGAATCCGATCCGCGCCCGGTGTCGGCGGATTTCCTAGCCCGCTGGCAGGCCGCGCTGGCCCCGCGCACAGCACCGAACACCCCAGCTGGCGAAGACTCGCCGCCGAGCACCACGCCCCTCGCCGGCGCATTGCTCCTGCTCGCGCTGCTGCTCCTGCTCGCCGAGTCCGTAGCCGCCAACACCGGCTGGCCGTTCCGTTTCGGCAACACGCGCCAAGCGGCGACCTGACGATGCGTTCGGCTCGGCAGCGGATCCCGCCGTGTCAGCGGCTGGCCAACGCCTCGTGGTAGCGAACATGTTCGGCAGCCTAGAGACCAGCGTGGCGCAAGCGGGCCGTGAAATCCGCCGCGTCGGTGCAGCGCATGGCCGCTTCGGCGATGCTCTCTTCGCTCGCTTCGGCGAACCCCGGCACCCCGCGGGGGAAATCCGCCGCCACGGCCAAACCCCGCGCCGCCATCACGGTGCGCGCCATGGCCGCACAGGCCTGCGACGCTGCCTCGCGGCGCTGCTCGCGCAGCAGCGGGTCGTCTTCCGGGCCGGTGCCGGTGCGCTTCCCGAGCGCCGCGCCGACGCGCATCAGAATGGCGTTGGTGCGTTCCGAAGTACCCATCTCGTTCAACGCGGTGTGGATGTCCGCGGCGGTCCAACCCGGAAACGCCTTGCTCTCGGCCGCCTCCTCGTACTTCTTGCCCTTCAAGACGCGGATGGTGAGGCCGTGCCACTTGGCCGCCCGCGGCGACGTGTCCGGCACCTCCACCCACAACTCGGGGAAGCGCCACGCCTCGTACAGCTTCAGCTTGCCGCGGCGGATGTCCGTGGTGTTGTCC
The DNA here is from genome assembly GCA_965243095.1 of Candidatus Azotimanducaceae bacterium. Classification (GTDB taxonomy): domain Bacteria; phylum Pseudomonadota; class Gammaproteobacteria; order Pseudomonadales; family Azotimanducaceae; genus VXYL01. The sequence goes on along the minus strand of OZ251530.1, from coordinate 3,860,040 downwards.
ACCTCCAGCACCACGTCCGGGTACTCGGTGCCGCCCACCTCCATCCGCTTCGCCCATCCGCGCAGTTCGGCGTGCTCCGGATGCAGGTACAGCGACTGATCGGCCTCCATCATGCGCTCGGTGTTGCCGTCCTCGCCGAGCAGGTGCAGGCTCATCATGCCGAAGCAGACGATGGGCTTGCCGCGCACCAGCGCGATGCGCTCCAGCAGCCCCGCGAGCTTGTGCCGCGGATACTCGTGCTGCAAGGTGACTTCACGCACTTCCAATGCCGTCTGCGTGGCGCGGTCCCACAGCTCCAGATGGCCGTCGTAGCATTCCCGTTGCTGCGCGGACATGGCCAGGCGCCGGTAGTCGCCGTCGAAGTGGAGCTCGGCGAGCGGCGGGCCGGGCGTCGGCTTTGGCGCGACCCGCTGCAGCGCGGCACCATTGGCGGCGGCGCGGCTCGCTTGGCGTTCGCGGCCGCGGGTTTCGTGTTGTTGTTGCATTGCTATCGCCTCGCTTGTTGGTTGCGCGTTCCGGAGCGGCCGTCTAGAGGCCGGATTGGTCCAAACGGGCCCCGAAGTCCGCCGAGTCGGCGCAGCGCATGGCCGCTTCGGCGACGCGCTCGCCGCTCGCTTTGGCGAACCCCGGCACTCCGAGCGGGAAACTCGCCGGCACGGCCAAGCCCCGGGCCGCCATCATGGTGCGCACCATGGCCGCCCGCCGTTCCAGCTCGGCGGCGCGGGCTTGAAACGCCGCTTGGCGGCGTAGTTCGCGCAACAGCGGGTCGTCATCCGGGCCGGTGCCCTCGCACTCGCCGAGCGCTGCGCCCACGCGCATCAGAATGGCGTTGGTGCGTTCCGAAGTACCCACCTCGTTCAACGCGGTGTGGATGTCCGCGGCGGTCCAGCCCGGAAACGCCTTGCTCTCGGCCACCTCCTCGTACTCCTTGCCTTTCAAGACGCGGATGGTGAGGCCGTGCCACTTGGCCGGCCGCGGCGAGGCGTCGGGCACCTCCACCCACAGCTCGGGAAAGCGCCACGCCTCGTACAGCTTCAGCTTGCTCCGGCGGATGTCCGTGGTGTTGTCCACCTCCACCACCACATCCGGGTACGGGGTGCTGCCCACCGTCATCCGCTGCGACCATCCCCGCAGCGCGACGCGCTCCGGCTGCAGGTACAACGATTGGTCCGGCTCCATCATGCGCTCGGTCTCGCCGTCCTCGCCGAGCAGGTGCAGGCTCATCATGCCGAAGCAGACGATGGGCTTCCCGCGCACCAGCGCGATGCGCTCCAGCAGCCCCGCGAGCTTGTGCGGCGGATACTCGTGCTGCAGGCTGACTTCGCGCACTTCCAAGGCCGTTTGCGTGGCGCGGTCCCAGAACTCCAGATGGCCTTCGTAGTCCCGCCGCTCTTGGGCGGACATGGTCATGCGCCGGTAGTCGCCGTCGAAGTGGAGCTCGGCCAGCGGCGGGCCGGGCGTCGGTTTCGGCGCGGCCGGGACGGCAGCGCCGTTCGCGGCGGCGCGGCGCTCCGCGGGTTTGCGTGCCCGGCTGCGGGGTTGGGTTTGTTGGCGCATCGTTGGTTCTCCTAGGCCAGTGTGTCAACGACAACATCCTACACCCTTTTTCTTGGGGGTGTGGAAAAAAATTGTTCCAAATCAATAAGATAGTACATATGTGTACGAGTACCCGAACACTTCCGAGGCGCAAATTGCTTGGCGGACAACGAGTTGCGAGCCGCGGCAAACTCTCAAAGATGATGACGCATTTTTTTCACCGGCACGCACACCGCTGGGTGCGCCCCGGCAGGCGCGTTACATGTTCGCCAGACGGATGGGCGCCGGCGAGATGAGCACGTTGAACTGTTCGCACCAAATCACCAGCGTGTCGTAAGCGCTCGGATCCACGCCGGCGGGCACGGCGTAGTTTTGGCTGCCGGAGAACGCCTTGAGACGGCCCAAATCCACGAACATCGTGTCCTCGACCTCCGTATCCGGCGTGATGTTGGCCTCCGGCACCAGATAGACGTGGAACTTCGGCCCCGGGCCCACCTCGAAATCCGCCTCCAAGCGCACCACGTCTCGATACACGGTGGCCGTGCCGCGTCCGTAGTGGATGGGGTCGCGCGGGTTGGCGTGAATGAAGGTGGCGCGGCCGATCACGTCCGTTTCGGTTTTGCCCACGAGCGCCTCGTTTACCTCCGGGGGCGGAAACAGGTAGGGAAACAACGCGATGCCCACCGCGAAGCCGCCAAAGAGCCCCGCCACCACGCCCAGAGCCAAACCAAGCACGAAGTTGACGCGCGACATCGCGAACCCCTCCTACGCAATCCAACAAACCAATGCCCCCAAGCCCAAGCCCGACCGAGGCGTCCGACTACGAACGCTACACTAACGCGAACCGCGAACGATTAGGAGACGCCTACATGGGTTGGGAAACCGCGCCGACGCTCGGTGTGCGCGACGTGGCGGCCGCGCTCGACTACTACACCGGCAAGCTGGGCTTTGCCCCGACGGGGGTGTACGGGCCCGAAGACGCCCGCGTGTACGCGGTGGTGCGGTGCGGCGAAGCGCAGTTGCACCTGCAGATCCGGCGCCGCAACGTGTGGGCCGCGGCGCGCGGGGATTACGAGCGCAGCGCGTACTTCTATGTGCGGGACGCGGACGCCTTGCACGAGGAGTTCCGCGCCGCCGGCGCTTTGATCTTGCAGCCGCCGCAAGACATGCCCTACGGCCTGCGCGAGCTGGTGGTGCGCGACGGCGACGGGCACCGGCTGGCTTTTGGCGCCGAGCGCGGCCATAACGCCCGGACATCCGACGCCGCGCCGGTGCGAGAGGCCGCCCCGGTGTTGGGCTGCCGCGATGTCCAAGCCGCCGCCGACTGGTTCGCGACCGCGCTCGGTTTCGACTGTCCCGGCGGCGTGCTGCGCCCGCCCGGGGAAGGCGACGCCGTGTACGCCATCGTCTTCCGCGAAGGCGCGGGCGTGCATTTGCAGATCCGCCGCCGGCCGGTGTTCTTAAGCGAACGGCCGAGCTTCGAAGGCGATGGCTACGTGTTCGTCGGCGATGCCGACGCGCTGCACGCCGAGTTCGCCGCCCGCGGCGTCACGGTGCTGCGCGAGCCGCAAGACGAGCCCTACGGCTTGCGCGACTTCACCATCGCCACGCCCCAAGGCCACCGCTTGGCCTTCGGCGCACCGCTCCCCGACTCCGCCTGACGAGGACGCGTTATCCCGGAATCAACCCCGCGCCACGCGCCCAGCGGTACTTCGCGCCGAGCACCGCCACCGGCTTTTCGGCGGTGTACGGGTAGGCGAGGATGTTGCGTTCCATCAGGTAGTCGCAGGCCTGTTCGATCTCCACGTCGCCCACCAGCGACGCCACCACCGGCTTGTCGTTGCCGGCCTCCCGCGCCGTCGCGACCGCGTCCCCCAGAAGCTCCGCGAACACCATCGGCGGCGTGATGATGGTGTGCCAATAGCCCAGCACCAAGGCGTGAACGCGGCTTTCGCGCAACGCCAAGTCGATGGTGGCGCGGTAGGTGGTCGGCGGTTCGCCGCCGGTGATGTCCACCGGATTGCCGGCCGCGCCGAACGGCGGGATGAACTCGCGGAAGGCGGCGTCCAAGTCCTCCGGCATGGGCATCAGCGCGAGGTCGTTGTCCACGCAGGCGTCCGAAAGCAGCACGCCGGAACCGCCGGCGCCGGTGAGAATCAACACGTTCTCGCCCTTCGGCGTGGGCAGCGCCTGCAGGCCGCGCGCGAACTCCAGCATGTCGTTCAAGCTGCGGGCGCGGATGACGCCGCTTTGCCGCAGCACCGCGTCGTACACGCGGTCGTCGCCGGCCAGCGCGCCGGTGTGCGAGTTGGCGGCGCGGGCGCCCATGCTGGTGCGGCCGGCCTTCAACACCACCACCGGCTTGGTCTTGCTCACCCGCGCCGCCACCTCGGCGAAGGCGCGGCCGTCTTTCAAGTCCTCCACGTGCATGGCGACGACGCTGGTGTTGGGGTCCTGCTCGAAGAACGTCAGCAGGTCGTCCTCGTCGATGTCCGCCTTGTTGCCCAAGCCGACGATGGCGGAAACTCCCATCTTGGCCGAGCGGCTGAAGCCCACGATGGCCATGCCGACGCCGCCGGATTGCGACGAAAGCGCCACCTGGCCGCGCTCGGTGTACGGCGTGCAGAACGTGGCGCAGAGGTTCTTGTGGGTGTAGTAGAAGCCGTAGATGTTCGGCCCCATCAGGCGCACGTTGTTCTCCCGCGCCACGCGCACCACCTCCGCTTGCAGCTCGTGCTCGCCGATTTCCGCGAAGCCGGAGGGAATGAGCACCGCCCCCGGCACGCCTTTGGCGCCACATTCGGCCAAGGCGCCGGCCACCAGCGCGGCCGGGATGCAGAACACCGCCACGTCCACGTCGCCGGGCACGTCGGCGACGCTGGCGTAGCACTTGCGGCCGAGGATCTCGTCGGCTTTCGGGTGGATGGGGTGGATGGCGCCCTCGAAACCGCCGTCGATGAGGTTGCACATCACCGAGTTGCCGATCTTGCCCTCGCCGGCCGAGGCGCCGATGACGGCCACCGCGTTCGGCTGCATGATGCGCGTCATGGCGGCGAGGATCTCCTCGCGGCTTGGCCGCGGGCGCGGTGCGGCAGCATCGAATGACAACAGCACGCGCACGTCCACCGCCGTGGCGCTGTCCGCGGTGGCGAACACCGGATTCAGATCCAGTTCGGCGATCTCCGGGAAGTCGTCCACCAACTGGCCAACCTGCACGATCAAGTTCGCCAGCGCGTCTTTATCCACGCCAGACTGGCCGCGCACGCCGTCGAGAATGGCGGCGCCGGCGATCTCGCGCAGCATCGCCGCGGCGTGTTCGCGGGTGGTGGGGGCGAGGCGGAACGTCACGTCGCGCAGCACCTCCACCAGCACGCCGCCCAAACCGAAGGCGACCAGTTTGCCGAAGGTGGGGTCGGTGGCGGCGCCGACGATGACTTCCTGCGCGGCTTCCAACTGCCGCTGCACCAACACGCCGTCGATGCGCGCGTTCGGGTCGTGGTGTTTGGCGGCGGCGACGATGTCGTCGTAGGCGCGCCGAGCCGCGGCTCGGTCGGCCACGCCCGCGACCACACCGCCGGCGTCCGTCTTGTGCAGGATGTCCGGCGAGACGATCTTCATCACCACCGGATAGCCGACGCGATCCGCCAATTCGCCGCTTTCGTCCGCCGAGCCGGCGACGCCTTCGGCGGGCGTGGCGATGCCGTAGGCGTCGCAGACGATCTTGGCTTCGGCCGCGCTCAGCGCCGGGCGATTCTCGGCGCGCGCTTTGTCGAGCACGGCGCGGACGGCTTGTTGATTCGGCATCGGTTTGTCTCCTCGATGTGGATGAATGATCGCGAACGCCGCTTGCCGCTACGCCGTCGGTCCGGGAAGCGACGGGTACGGGATGAGCACCGACCGCTCTTCTTGTTGCGACCCGCGCCGCCGGCGCCTCCCCGCGGTCAAGCCGACCATCTCCGCGAGCGCCGCCACATCGTCCCCGCCGAGTTCGACCCGCGTGCCCCGCGGCAACCACGGCGGCAACACCACGGGCCCGTAGCGCACCCGCTTCAAGCGCGTCGCTTCGACACCGACCGCGGCGAACAAGCGGCGCACCTCGCGGTTGCGACCTTCAAGCAACACCACATGATACCAATGGTTGGCGCCCTTGCCGTTGTAGTAGCGAACGTCGCTGAAGCGCTGTTCCGCCCCATCGACCTCCACGCCCGCCTTGAGCGAGCGCAACGCCTCGTCGTCAAGCAGCCCGTTGACGCGCACGGCGTACTCGCGGTCGATGCCGGTGCTCGGATGCGCCAGCTTGTGCGCCAGATCGCCGCTGTTGGTGAGCAGCAGCAGACCCGTGGTGTTGATGTCGAGGCGTCCAACCGACAGCCAGCGGCTTGCGGGCAAGGGCGGCAAGTCGTCGAACACCGACGCGCGTCCCTGCGGATCCCGCCTGGAGACGATCACCCCGGCGCGTTTGTTCAGCAGCAAGACGCGCATGGCGGCCGGGCGCACCGGGGCAAGCCTGCGCCCATCGACACGGATGTCGTCTCGACGCTTGACCCGGGTGCCGATCCCCGCCACTTGGCCGTTCACCACGACGCGACCGGCGGCGATCCACCGCTCCATCTCGCGGCGGGAACCGAGGCCTTGCCCAGCGAGGGCCTTTTGCAGTTTCTCGCTCATAAAAACAACCAGCGGAGGTTCGCGGACACGCTATCCGGCGTCGTCGGCGGTGGGCAGGCGCACCACGTTGGAGGAATTGGTGGCGTCCTCTGCCGCTTCCGGCGCCTCGGGTTCCTCGCCGGCGTTGTCCGCATCGGCTTGCTCCAACGCCGGTTCGATGAGCGACTTGATCTCGTCGAGCGGCGGCAGTTCGCTCAGGCTGCGCAGATTGAAGTAGCTCAGGAACGCCCGCGTGGTGCCGTACATGGTGGGGCGGCCGGGCGTTTCGCGCTGGCCCACGGCGCGGATCCAGCCGCGCTCCAGCAGCGTGCGCATGATCGATGCGCTCACGGCGACGCCGCGCACGTCCTCCACTTCGCCGCGGGTGATGGGTTGCCGGTACACGATGAGCGCCAGCGTTTCCAAGAGCGCCCGCGAATAGCGCGGCGGCCGCTCGTCGAATAGGCGGCTCACCCACGCGCTCAATTCTTGGCGCACTTGCAGCCGATAGCCGTTGGCGATGCGCGCCAGTTCGTAGCCGCGGCCCTCGGCGTCGCGCTCGATGGCGTCCAAGGCGGTGCGCACGACGGCCCGCGGGCTGGTCTGGTCGTCTGGCGTATCTGCCGCCTCGTCCGCCTCACTGGCTTCCTCGGCGGCGGGTGCGAGTTCCGCCTCGGTGAACAGCCCCAGCAGCCGATCCACGCTCAGCGGCTCGTCCGCAACCAGCAGCGCCGCCTCCACGATGCGTTTGACTTGGTCGCCGTGCATCAGGCGGTGCCGGTGCGCGTGGCGGCGGCCGCCGGGCGCACGTAGATGGGCGCGAACGGCTCGGTTTGCGCCAGTTCCAACAGCGACTCGCGCAGCAGTTCCATGAGCGCGAGGAAAGTTACCACCACGCCGGCGCGGCCCTCCGTCACGTCGAACAAGGACGCGAACGGCACGAAACCGGGAGACTTGGCCACCCGCGCCAACACCTCGGACATCCGCTCGCGCACCGAAAGCCCCTCGAAACTCACGCTGTGGCTCTGCACGAGCTCGGCGCGGTGCATCACTTCGGCGAACGCCATGAGCAGTTCGCGGCGATCCACCTCCGGGTGCAGGCGCCGCTGGGCGAGTTCGGGTTTGGCGGCGTGGGCGACGTGCAGGTCGCGCTCCAGGCGCGGCAGCGCGTCGAGGCGTTCGGCGGCGATCTTGAAGCGCTCGTACTCCTGCAGGCGGCGCACCAGTTCGGCGCGCGGGTCTTCGCTGGCCTCTTCGTCGCTGCGCGGCTGCGGCAGCATGAGCCGCGATTTGATCTCCGCCAGCGTCGCCGCCATCAACAGGTATTCGGCGGCCAAGTCCAGCTCCAGCGTCTTCATCAAGTCGATGTAGTGCAGGTACTGATCGGTGATTTCGGCCACCTCGATGTCGAGGATGTCGAGATTTTGGCGGCGGATGAGGTAGAGCAGCAGATCCAGCGGCCCTTCGAACGCATCCAGGATGACGCGCAGCGCTTCCGGCGGGATGTACAAATCCGCCGGCAGATCCCGCAGCACCTGGCCACGCACCACCGCCGGCGCCTCGGCGGCGTTGCGGCCCGGGGCGGCCGCGGATTGCTGTGCGGTCGCGTCCGTCACCGGTGGCCGATGCCCACCGCGGCGCGCACCTCATCGAGGGTGTCGCGGGCTTCGTCGCGCGCCTTCTCGGAACCTTCCAGCAAGATTGCGCGCACCAGATCCGGGTTGTTCTCGAATTGCTCGGCGCGCTCTGCGAACACCGCTTGCTCTTGATTGATGGCGTCGATCAGCGGCCCTTTGCAGTCCACGCAGCCGATGCCGGCGCTGCGGCAGCCGGCCGCGGCCCAGGATTTCACGTCGTCCGTCGAATAGATCTCATGCAACGCGAACACCGGACACTTGCCCGGTTCGCCCGGGTCCGAACGGCGTTTGCGCGCCGGGTCCGTCATCATGGTGCGCACCTGCCGTTCCACCACCTCCGGCCGTTCGCGCAGGCGGATGGCGTTGCCGTAGGATTTGGACATCTTGCGTCCGTCGAGACCGGGCAGCGTCGCCGTGCTGGTGAGGAGCTCCTTCGGCGCCGGCAGAATCACCCGGCCACCGCCTTCCAAGTAGCCGAACAAGCGCTCGCGGTCGCCGATGGAGAGGTTTTGGTTGCCGGCCAGCAGCGCCCGCGCCCGCGCCAATGCTTCCTCGTCGCCACGCTCCAAGTAGTCCGTGCGCGCTTGACCGTACAACTTCGCCGCTTTCTTGCCGAGTTTCTTCACCGCCTTTTTGGCGTGCTCCTCGAACTGCGGTTCGCGCCCGAAGACGTGGTTGAAGCGGCGGGCGATCTCGCGCGCGAGTTCCAAGTGCGCCACCTGGTCGCCGCCCACCGGCACATGGCCGGCGCGGTACATCAGGATGTCCGCGGTTTGCAGCACCGGGTAGCCGAGGAAGCCGTAAGTGCTCAGGTCCTTGTCGGCTAGATTCGCTTGCTGCTCCTTGTAGCTCGGCACGCGCTCCAGCCAGCTCACCGGCGTGACCATGCCGAGCAGCAGATAGAGCTCGGCATGCTCCGGCACCTTGCTTTGCACGAACAACGTGGCCGCCGAGGGGCTGAGGCCCACGGCCAGCCAGTCCACCACCATGTCCAAGGTGAATTGATCCAAGTCCACCCGGCTTTGGTAGTGGGTGGTGAGGGCGTGGAAGTCCGCCACGAAGAAGTAGCACTCGTACTCGTGCTGCAGCCGAACCCAGTTCTTCAAGGCCCCGTGGTAGTGGCCCAGATGCATCCGGCCGGTGGGCCGCATACCCGACAATACGCGCCGATCGGAATCGACACCGCTCACCTAGATTTCCCCTTGCGCTTCGACGCCGCACGGCAACGCGGCGTGGCTTGGAGGCTCGATTGTAGCGGATGCCTAGCGCGGGCGATGCGGCTGTTGCCGGTCCGCCAGGTCACCGCCGCCGTTCCTCGGCGGAGGCGGAGAGTTCGCCCACGCCCTGCCGGGTGACCGTCAATTCGCCATCGGTGAGATCCACCACCGTGGTTGGCCGCAAGCCGCCGGCGCCGGCGGCGACGATCACGTCCACCGCGTGGTCGAAGTCGGCGCGGCGGGCGAGCGGATCGGTCACCGGCAAGTCGTCGCCGGGCAACAGCAGGGTGGTGGAGAGCAGCGGTTCGTCGATGGCGGCCAGCAGCGCCTGCGCCACCGGATGGCTGGGCACACGCAGGCCGATGGTGCGGCGCTGTCGTTGCAGCAGGCGCCGCGGCGCTTCGCGGCTGGCGCGCAGCACGAAGGTGTACGGCCCGGGCAAATACCGCTTGATCACGCGGTAGCTGGTGTTGTCCACGCGGGCGTAGGTTGCCAGCTCGGAGAGATCGCGGCACACCAGCGTCAGCAGGTGGTCGCGTTGCAAACGGCGCAGCGAGCGGATGCGTTCCCCGGCGTCCTTGTCCGCCAAGCGGCAGCCGACGGCGTAGGTCGAATCCGTGGGATACACCACCACGCCGCCGTTGTGAACGATGTCCGCGGCGCGGCGTAGCAGACGCTCCTGCGGGTGGGTGGGGTGTACTTCCAAGACTTCGCTCACGGCGCCTCCAAAGCGCCGGCCGGCGCCTCCACACCCAGCTTGCGCGCCATCTCCTCGCCGATCCAGATCTGCGGTTCGGAGGGTTTGTGTTCCTCGCGTTGCTCGCGCGCGGCGACGATACCGCGGGCTTTGTCGAAGGCGGCCACGAAGTCGCCATCCACCACGCTGTCGCGGTAGAAGGCTTCGCCGAAGTACGTGTATTCGCGCCCGTGTTCGCAGCCGAAGGACTGGCGATCCGCCCGCGAAGCCGTCAGCACCAAAGCACGCGGCGACTTGAGCGGTTCGATGTAGCCGCCGGAGAAGCAGGCCGCCACCACGATGACGCGCCAGGGCAGCGCGGCCTCCGCCACGATGTCGCCGATCTCCTCGGCGGAAAGATCGTGCAAGCGCAGATTGGCGAAGTCCACGGCGAACTCGTGGTCGCGGCTGCCGTGCGAAGTCATGTGCAGGAACAGCACATCCTCCGGCCCCATCTTCGCACCCACGCCGCGCAGCACGGCGGCGAGATTGTGGCCGTTGGCGAGCGGCAGCGTATCGACCGTCTCGCGGCTGTTGATCAACAGCGCGATGCGGCCCGCGGCGTCGAATTTGTCGCGGAACAGGGCTTCCACATGGCGCACCTCGTTCTCGAACACGTTTTGCCGCGCGTAGGAGGCGAAGCCCACGAAATAGGTTTCCTCCACGTCGGGCGCGGACTCGCGCACCGCCGCCAGCGCGTCGCGCACCAGCTCGGGTTGCCGCACATAGATGCTCTCGATGTCCAATGGCGGCGAGCGCACCCCATCCGGCGGGCTGCGAAACAAAGCCACCGCCGGCAGCGCCGCCACAATCGCCCAAGCCGCGCCGACAGCGGCCGCGGCGGCGATGGCGCGGCGCGGCGCGGCGACGTCGAGTTCCCGCCAGACGATGCGACCGACCACCAAGATGCAGGCGGAGACGAACAGTTGCCCGGCCAGTGGATACGCCGCTGTCAAGAGCGGCGTAACCGCGGCGGCGATCACCTCCACCGCGAGCCAACCGGACAGCAGCGGTAGCAACAGCGCCGGCCGTCTGGCCGCCATGGCGACCAGAAACAGCGCCACCGCGGTGGCCGTGAGCCGCGTGGCGAGAACGTGCAGGCCCCAGATGCTGAACAACGGTTCGCGGCTGCCGCGGCCGGCCGCCTCCGCGTAGTCGCCGAGCAGCGACAGCGCCAGCACGAACGCCAGCGCCAAGCCGACGACGCGCGGATCGCAGCGAAACGGCCGCCGCTGCGCCGCGCCCGCGACGGGGAGGAAGAGCCACAGCGCCACGCCGACATCGTGCGCGAGATTGCGCAGCACCAGCCGGTGTGGCTGCCCCGGTGTCTTTTCGGGCGTGGATTGCGGCGCGGGCGCGGCCAGCGGATCGCTTGCCGTCGGCACGATGGCGCGTGGCGGGGCAGCGACCGCCCCCGAAGGGCTTTCTGCCGCCTCCGAAGGCTGTTCAACCGGATTCACTGCCCCAGCCGCCCTTCGGCCAACGCCACGGCCGCGCGCAGCGCCGCCACCGCTCCGCTGGCATCCGCCACCCCCTTGCCGGCGATGTCGAACGCGGTGCCGTGGTCCACCGATGTGCGAATGAGCGGAATGCCCAGCGTGGCCGTCACGCTTTCGTGGAAGTTGTGGACTTTGATGGCGATGTGGCCTTGGTCGTGGTACATCGCCAGCACCACGTCGAACGCGCCGCCGATGGCGCGGTTGAACACCGAATCCGCCGGAAACGGCCCGCGCGCGTCGATGCCGTCGGCGCGCGCCGCCGCCACCGCCGGCGCGATGCCGTCGATCTCCTCGCGCCCGAGCAGGCCGCCTTCGCCGCCGTGGGGATTCAGCGCCGCCACGGCGATGCGCGCGTCCGCCAAGCCCCAGCGCGTCAAGCTGTCGTGGCATAGCCGCAGCTTGTCCAGCACGTTGGCGCGGGTGACGAAGCGAGCCGCTTCAATGAGCGACTTGTGCGTGGAAAGATGCACCACGCGCAGGCCGGGCGTCATCAGCATGGTGGCCGTGGAAGCCGCTCCGGTGAGGCGGGCGAGAATCTCCTGATGGCCGATGTCGTCCACATAGCCGGCCGCGTGAATCGCTTCCTTGTGCAGCGGGCAGGTCATCATGGCGGCGACTTCGCCCGCCATGGCAGCTTCGGCGCACCGCTCCACCGCCCGCACCCCGGCGCGGCCGCAGGCGGCGTGAACAGCACCGACGCGAAAATCCGCCGCGCGCGGCTCCGCCACTTCCACAAGCTCGCAATCCGGCAGCGGCAGGCCGCTTTGCTCGGCGCCCAGCTGCAACGCCCACTGCGGCGCGAACACCACGAACTCGGCCGCCGGGCACTGCGGCGAGTGCAGCGCCTTCACCGCCACCTCCGGGCCGATGCCGGCCGGGTCGCCCAACGTCACGCCAATGCGCGTCACAGGAGCTCCGTCGCCGCCACGGTGAGGCCGAATCCGTCCAAGCCCACGAAATCCACTTCGCGCCCAGCGAGAATGCGAATGCGGGACACGCCGAGATCGCGGAGGATCTGCGCCCCCACGCCCACCTCCAGCCAGTCGCGGTTGCGCCGGTCGGCGCGGCTGTGGTCGCCATCGCCCGCGGCTTGCGCCAAGTGGTCGAGGGGCACCCCGGCGAAGCCGCTGCGCAGATAGATCAGCACGCCGCCGCCCACTTCGCCCAAACGCGCCAGCGCGGCCTGCAGCAGGCTGGTTTCGTGCCGCGCCTGCGGCCCGAACAAATCCTCCACCAGCTTCTCGCGGTGGATGCGCACGGCGATTTCGCCTTGCGGTTCGCCGAACACCAGCGCCAGGTGCTCGGCGTCCTCGAACTTCGTGCGGTAGGCGTAGGCGCGGGCTTCGCCGATGGCGGTGCGCGCCGTGAATTCGCGGGTGCGCACCACCAGCTGTTCCCGCCGTTGCCGCCAACCGATCAGATCGCCGATGGCGATCATCTTCAAGCCGTGTTCGGCGGCGAAGCGACGCAACGCCGGCAGCCGCCGCACGGCGCCGTCGTCGTCGACGATTTCCGCCAGCAGACCCACCGGCGGACACCCGGCCGCCACGGCCAGATCGATGGCCGCCTCGGTGTGCCCGGAACGCACCAGCACGCCGCCTTGCCGGGCGATCAGCGGGAAGATGTGGCCGGGGCGCACGAAGTCGTCCGCGCCGGTGTTGTTGCTGGCGAGCGCCACGGCGGTGTTGGCGCGCTCCTCGGCGGAGATGCCGGTGGTGAGGCCCTCGCGGTAGTCGATGCTCACCGTGAACGCCGTGGCCAACGGCGCGTCGTTGCGCGCCACCATCGGCTCCAAGCGCAGCCGTTTGGCGTGCTGCTCGTGGATGGGCGTACACAAAATGCCGCTGGTGTGGCGCACCATGAAGGCCACCTTCTCCACCGTGGCCTTGGACGCCGCCATGATGAGGTCGCCTTCGTTCTCGCGGTCGTCGTCGTCCACCACCACGACCAACTCGCCGGCGGCCACCGCGGCGATGGCGTCCTCCACGGCGTCGAACGCTGCTCTTTGTTCCATTTGCTCCGTCGCCGCATCTGCGGCAGCGCTGCCCGCTGCCGTCATTCAAAGTGCGAATATACTCGACTGCATGAACAACGGCAGCAGCGGCATGATCAACAAACGCAATCGCGCTGGGCGGCGACCCGGTGCCTCGTTGGCGGCGATAGCGATATTGGCGTTGGCCGCCACCCTCGCCGGCTGCGGTTTCCAACTGAGCACGTCGAACCTCTCCGCGGCGTTCGCAACCGCCCGCGTGGAAGCCGACGCCAGCGTGGACTTCGCCGAACAGCTCGGCGAGGCGCTGCGGCGCGCCGGCGTGGACGTGGTGGAAGACGATGCGGACGTGGTGCTGAAACTGACCCGGCAACGGCAAACGCGCCGCACCGCGTCCGTCACCGCCGACGGCGGTTTGGCCGAGTACGAGCTGGCGTTCGAGGTGGAGTTCACGGCCGCGGCGAGGGACGGCACGGTGTTGATCCCGGCGCACATGCTGCACACCGAACGCATCGCCAGGCTGGCGCGCGGCAACCTGCTCGGCAGCAGCGACGAGGAATCCCTTCTGGGCATGGAGATGCGCGGTCAGATAAGCCGCCGCATCGTCCGCTCGCTCGCCGCGCTGGCGCAGCCAACCCCGCACCGCTGACTTGGCGCACTGGCCGTCGTCGTCGTCGGCAGACTGGTGCCCGTACACACCACCGCATCTCCCTCGCCGCAGCCCAGCACCGCAATGACCCGCGGCGGCGCGACGGTAAAGGGGCTGCGTGGCAGCGTCGCATCCTCCGCGAAGGCGTTGACATTCTGGATCGTAGGTGTATAAATGCCCATAGGTACTCCGCGAAGGGCACAACACGCGATGGGAGGAACCGCCGCACGGCACGGCTTCTGACCGGCTGGCCCGGCTTGGCGCCCTTTCGCCATAGCCGGAATCTGGTCGCAACTCAGGCAGTGGGTAACGCAGCATGCTTGCAAGGCTGAAAGAGGTGGATTGGGACTTCCCCGGTGCCCAGACCGGGCACTTGACGCACGCCTTGCATCCCTACCCGGCGAAGTTCATACCGCAAATCCCGAACGCCCTGATTCAAGAGCTTTCGTCCCCTGGGGAGACCGTTGCCGACATCTTCTGCGGCAGCGGCACGACATTGCTGGAAGCGCTGCAACTCAAGCGCAACGCCATCGGAATAGACGCCAACCCGCTTGCCGCCTTGATCAGCCGAGCCAAGACGACCTCCTTAACGGACTTGGAGTTTCAAGAGCTGGCAGCGCATCGGGCCGCCTGCGAACAAACCCGGGGGAAGGCGACGTCGTGCCCCGGGGACCTGTTTGCCAACGGCGAGCCGTTCCGTTCCTCCGGCTGGCGTCCAGCGCGGGATGTCTGCGAGTTCTGGTTCGACCCGCCGGTGGTGGAGGAGCTGGCCGAGTTGCGGCAGCAGATCGACCAAATCTCCAGCGAACGAGCAAGGGTTCTGTGCGCCGTTTGCCTATCCGCAATCATCGTGACGGTTTCCAAGCAGGATTCGGACACCCGCTACGTCCGGCGCAACAAGCCCTTTCAACCCGGAGATGCGGTGCGCCGCTACCTCAGCCAAGTCGATGCCGCAACCTCGGCGGTGCGTCGGGTGAGCGCCGTCGTGGAAGAGCGGTCGTCCTGCCATGTGCTCAACACGGACATTCTCGAAGCCCCAGACACGGCGCCGTTGGATTTGGTTGTGACATCCCCGCCTTACCCCAACGCGTACAGCTACCACCTGTACCACCGAACCCGGATGATCTGGCTGGGGCAGGATCCCGAGCAGTTCAAGAAGATCGAAATCGGCAGCCACCGGAAATACAGCGCCAAGGGACGAAACCGGGCAACTCCAGAGACCTTCCGCAAGGAGTTCGAAGCCATCTTCCAATGGCTGCGGCTGCGGCTGCGGCGCCAGCGATACGCTTGCTTCGTGATAGGGGACTCCACTATCAACGGCGCACGCGTCGACAACGCCTCTCTGCTTGCGGAGGCGGGGGCGACCGCCGGGTTTCGCGAGGCAGCGCGCTTCGTCCGCAATATCGCGCCCACTCGAAAGGCGTTCAACCCCAGCATCGGGCGAATCAAAACCGAGCACATCTTGATCCTGCGGCTTGACCCCGATCCTGATCCTGCAAAAGGCATGGCAAAATGAGTGCGCTAACCTGCAGCATGAAGCCCTACATCCAGCCTTTCGAGCGGCAGCTCGCGCTGCAGGAACTGCGGGCATTGGCAAGCGGCCCAGTTGTCCCCGTCGATGGCGACGCCGCGACGGCGCGGGTTTTCTCCATCGCCGGCGAAAACGACGCACCAATCCTGCGGGAAGCGCTGGCCTATTGGCAGTCGATCGGCGACCCCGCAAGCGGCCTCACCGCGCAATTGCGGGGCGAGGCGACCTTGGCCCTCTGCGGCAACGGAGCAACGGCGCAAGACGCCATGACGCCGCTGCTTGACCCCGCCCCCATGAAACTCCCTAACAGGCGTTGCCTGCGCTACGCCACCCACGGGTTGCATGAATACCGCGGCAAGTTCTTTCCGCAGCTCGTCGGCGCATTGATGAACATTGCGCGGCTGCCGAGCGACGCCGTCGTGCTTGATCCCATGTGCGGCAGCGGCACGACGCTCGTGGAGGCGCGACTGTCCGGACGCAGAAGCTACGGTCTGGACATGAACCCGCTGTCCGTCTTCGTTGCCGATGTGAAGTGTCGGGCGCTGTCGCTAAAGCCGGCCGCGCTGCACAGCGCCTTCAGCACCCTTCAAGGAACGCTCAACAAGCCAGGGCGCGAAGGTGGAGCGATCCGACGCTTCGCCGAACTCGCGGAGAGCGATCAGACCTATCTCGCGCGGTGGTTCGCGCCTCAAACCATCAAGGAACTAGACCGTATCGAAGCGGCCATACGCCAATTGCCAACCAAGACGATGCGAGCGTTCTATCGGGTCTGCTTGAGCAACATCGTGCGTGGCGTTTCTTGGCAGAAGAACGACGACTTGCGCGTTCGCCGAGAGGCAACGGAGC
Organism: Candidatus Azotimanducaceae bacterium; assembly: GCA_965243095.1. Lineage (GTDB taxonomy): Bacteria > Pseudomonadota > Gammaproteobacteria > Pseudomonadales > Azotimanducaceae > VXYL01. The sequence goes on along the minus strand of OZ251530.1, from coordinate 3,843,752 downwards.
TTCCCACCGGCGAGACGCTTGCGCGATTCCTCAAGGAGGCGGCTCGCTCGACGAGAACCGTGGCGGCTTTCCTGGACGAACGCCGGCATAGCAAGATTGGCCGCTACGCCGTGCGGGAAGCAGACGCCCGCCAAGCGGCAGGGGTTCTTTCCAATCTAGTAGGCGAAGTGGATGCGATCATCACTTCCCCGCCCTACGCCACCGCGCTCCCTTATATCGACACGGACCGGCTGAGCCTAATCTACTTGGGTCTTCTGCCACGGGAAAGCCATCGGTCGCGGGATGCGTCAATGATTGGCAATCGCGAGATCACAACAGGCGGGCGTACGGAACTCTGGTCGCTCTTCGAGGCGCAAAAGAACCTTCTGCCTCGCAAGACACGCATGTTGATCCAGCGGATCGATCGGCTGAACAAGACCAGCGCTGTCGGCTTCCGGAGAAAAAACCTCTCGGCCCTGCTGGCCAAGTACTTCTTCGACATGCGCGAGACAATGCGGCAGGCGTTCTTGCTGTTGAAACCCGGCGGCACGATGTTCCTCGTCGTCGGCAACAATCGCACAACAGCCGGAGGACGACCAGTGGAAATCCGTACCGCGGAGCACCTGGCTGCCATAGCCATCGACATTGGGTTTCAACTGGAGGACGACATCGCGATGGACATGCTAGTTTCGAGAGATGTTTTCCGGAAGAACGCGATGCGCTCGGAACAGATATTGAAGCTCAAGAAGGCTCAATAGAATAGTAGCCATACTTCCTATCGGAATTGCGCACGGACTCCCTACAATGAGTCTCATACATCGAGTATCTGGGAGTGTCTTTCCGCATTATCTCGGCTTCGTAGTCGCAGTCGCTGGATGGGTCAGCCTTCTCCATGCGCAAAATGTCTCCGACATTCCCAGCATTGCGTAGTGCTGCGCTTCGTAGTCGAAAGTCGTGCCGATCGGGCCAAGTCATCATGTTCACGAGCACGACCTCACCATCCAGCAGAAGACGCACACCGCGACGATCCATCTTGCCGGGTTTGTCCGGATCTGACTTGAAAGCACCAGGCCAATCCCAGAAGCTAGGTTGTGCATTGCGGGCGGCGAGTGGAATAAACACTTCCGGGGAACTCGCCGATTTACCTTCCTTGGGCTTGCCAACATCTGCATGTTGCAAGATCATAACGAAACCAATGCGTTCATGGCTGGTAGATGGTTGTATCGCAGGGTCAACTGCATTTGCTGGCAAACCTGCCTCCTCGGTCGTAGATCGCCTTTGCCCCGGAATGGAGGGCGCCTGCGGCACCGGTCGGGCGGCAAACGGGTCAGCGTAGGCTTTGGCACGGTCGGGATCGTCCTGCTGCGGCGAACCCTCCGTGCTCGTGGCCGATTGTGCTTCGGATGGCGCGAGACCGAGCTCGCGCAGTCGAGCAAGAAAGTCGTCGTCAAGCACGAACGCGTTACCGGACGATAGATCAGTCCAAGCGTCCAGCGCCTGTTCGACGGAGGCGAGTAGTGCGGCGTCGCTCGGCGCGGCCAAGTCCAAAGCGATATGCAACCCGGCTTCGTAATTCCTGAAAAGCCCGCCTTCCGTGAGGTTGCCGGAACCGATCATGAGATCGGCGGCCGAGGAACTCTTGAAAAGGTAGATCTTGGGGTGGAACGTGGACGGCAGGCGATTGTGGAAGATGATCACGCGCCCCTCGGGCGAAACGGCGTTCAAGAGATCCCGAAGCCCTTCTTCCGACGTGCCGCCATGATCGATGCCGGCGATGATCTCCACGTCGGCGGTTCGGGAAAACTCCGCCAGCGCCGACGCGAGGTGCCGCGTTCCGGAACGCTTGACGAAGGCGACTGCTGCGCGGAAGCTGGTCCACTGCCGCTTGGAGAAATTGTCCTTGAGCCGATCTCCCAGCCGAGCGGATTCCGCGGGCTGCCGAATGAAGTCCACGAGTCGTTCCTCGGGCGAGCGGTGGAGTCGGGTAGCCTACCACGGAGGTCAAAGCCACTATGGCTTTGGTGTGCCCTGTGGCAAACTTGGCTTGTCTGTGAAGGGCAGCGTGGTTCAAGGAGGTTGGGGATGCAGGTGCCACCTGCGCAGCTGCGCCGGCACTTGCAAGGCGAGTTGCACCCCGTTTATTGGGTCTTCGGCGACGAGCAACTGCTGGTGGACGAGGCGTGCGACGCGGTGTTCGCCACCGCCAAGCAGCGTGGCTTCGACGAGCGCACCATGTTCGAGGCGTTGCCGCGGGCGCAGTGGCGCGAGCTGTTCGAGGGAGCGGCCAATCTGTCGCTGTTCGGTGCCAAGCGGCTGCTTGACGTGCGTGTGCCCGGGCGCGGCCTCGACCGCGCTGGTTCGGACGCCTTGCGCGGCTATTTGGCTTCGCCACTGCCGGATACCATGCTGGTGTGTCGCGCCGTCGGCTTGGAGTGGCGTGTGCAGTCGAGCGCGTGGTGCAAAGCGTTGGAAGCCGCCGGCGCGGTGGTGCGATTGCGCCCGGTGTCCGCCCGCGAGCTGCCGCGCTGGTTGCAGGAGCGTTGTCGGGGCGAAGGTTTGGAGTTGCGCCCGGATGCGTTGGAGCTGCTCGCGGAGCGCGTGGAAGGCAATTTGCTGGCGGCGCGTCAGGAGATCGAGAAACTCAAGCTCTTGGGAGCGCGCGAACTCGGCGCGGAAGAGGTGTTGGAGGCGGTTGGCGATTCCTCCCACTTCGACACCTTCGCGCTGCTCGACGCCGCGTTCGGCGGCCAGCCGACGCGGGTGCGGAAGATGCTCGCCGCGTTGCAGGGCCAAGGCGTGGCGGTGTTCGCCATTCTTGGCGCGTTGGTTGCCCAATTGCAGCGCGCTCAGGAGCTCGCCGGCGGCGGCAAGCCGCGCATGGCGCGCAACCGTCTGCAAGCGTTGACGGCGACGGTGCGCCGCGTCGGCGCGGCCAAGCTCGACGAACTCGCGCGCGACTGCGCGCTATTGGACATGCAGGCCAAAGGCATGATGCGCGGCGACCCTTGGCAAACTCTGGAAAGCGTGCTTCTCGCGTTGGCCGGGCGACCCCGCCCCCCCTTGGAACACCAAGCGCAGTGGTTGTGGAGCTATTGAGCCGGCAGCCGCCAGCGAGGGGCGCAGCGCATGGGTGACAAAACCAGCGGCGGTGCAAACGCCAAGCCCGGCTGGTGGCAGCGCTTTCTGGACCGCCTCGCCAGCGTGGACGCGCTGCCGCAGCTGGCCGTGCTCGCCGTGCTTGCCGGCCTCGCCACCGCCGGCGTGATGCTGCTGTTCGAGTACGCCATCGAAGGGGTTGCCTGGCTGCTGCGCGGCGACCATTCGGAGAGTTTCCAAGTCACCGCCGCCGAGCGGTTCTTGGCGCCGCTGCTTGCCGCCTTGGTCATCGGTCTCGTTCTGGGCCGTTCGCCGCCGGACTTGCAGCGCACCGGCGTGTCGCACGTCATGGAGCGGTTGGCGCGCCACCACGGGCGGATGACTTGGCCGAGCGCCGCGCGGCAGTTCTGCGGCGGCGTCTTGGCGCTGGGCGCGGGCCTCTCCGGTGGCAAGGAAGGCCCGGCCGTGCATCTCGGCGCCGCGGCTTCCAGCCTGCTCGGCCAAGCGTTGGCGGTGCCCAACAACTGCGTGCGCTCGCTGGTGGCCTGCGGCAGCGCCGCCGCCATCGCGGCGTCCTTCAACACGCCCTTGGCCGGCGTTATCTTCGCCATGGAGGTGGTGATGGTGGAATACACCATCGCGAGCTTCATTCCGGTGATCCTGAGCGCCGTCACGGCCACGGTGGTGTATCGCGGATTCCACGGCGACGCCACCGTGTTCGTGGTTGCCGAAAGCGGTTTGCAGTCGCTTCTCGAACTGCCCTACATCGTGTTGGCGGGACTGGTGATAGGCACCGTGGCGGCCGGATTCATCGCGTTGGTGAAGGTGTTCGCCGGGCTCGGCAAGTGGCCGTTCTGGCTGCGCGCCAGCCTCGCCGGCGGCATCACCGGGGCGTTGGCGGTGGTCGTCCCGGCGGTGCTCGGCGTTGGTTACGACAGCATCGAAGAAGCCTTGGCGGGGGAGCTGCTTTGGCCCACGCTGCTGCTGGTGCTGGCGGCCAAGCTGGTGGCTTCCGCGGCTTGCGTGGGCGTGGGGCTGCCGCTGGGCACGATCGGCCCGGCGTTGGTGATGGGCGCGATGCTGGGCGGCTTGCTGGGCTATGTCGGCAATACGCTGGGGCTTGGAGACCCGTCCGCGCCGGCGCTGTATGTCATGCTGGGCATGGGGGCGATGATGGCGGCGGTGTTGCAGGCGCCGCTGGCGGCTCTGGTGGCGGTGTTGGAACTCACCTCGGATCCGGTGATCATTCTGCCGGCCATGCTGATCATCGTGGTGGCCACCTTGACCGTCAGCCAAGTGTTCAAGGAGCGCTCGGTGTTTCTCGTCGCGCTCGAGGCGCGGGGCATCCGCTATCCGCCGGACCCCGTGGCGCAACATCTGGCGCGCACCGGCGCGTTGGCGCTCATGGCCCGCAACGTGACCACTTTGGCGCTGCCGGCGACGCGGAACGACGCCAGCGATGCGCTGGCGGCGGCGCCGGCATGGATCGCAATGACGGACGAGGCCGGGAAGGCGTGGGTCGTCGGCGCCGGCGCTTTGACCGCCAGCGCCGGCATCTTGCCCGAAGCCGGCGTGGCGCCGGCGAGCATTCCCGGCATCCGGCGGGCCGTCTTCCTGGACTGCAACGCCACGCTGCTGCAGGCGCTCGATGCCTTGGACGCCGCCGGCGTTGATGTGCTCTGCGTCCGACGGATGCGCAGCGGGGCGACGATCGGTGTGCTCACCCGGCGGCAAGTGGAACACCACGCCGCCATCGTGCGGCCAACACGGGAGGCATCGTGAGGGGCGCGCGCTACGACGTCTGCGGCATCGGCAACGCGCTGTTGGATTTCGAGTATTTGGTCGAAGACGGTTTTCTCGGCGCTCAGGGCATCCCCAAGGGGCACATGACGCTGGTGGACGATGCGCGAATGGGAATGACCGAAACGGAACTTCGCGCCGCGGAAGTTTCGCTCCGTTCGTCCATGTCCGGTGGCTCCGCGGCCAACACGGTGTTCGCCGTCCAAGGTTTTGGCGGCCGCGGGCACTACATCTGTCGCTTGGGAGACGACGATGCCGGGCGGCGGTTCGCGGCGGATCTGCGCGCGGCCGGCGTCGGCATCGCCGGCCGGCGGGGCGGCGGCGACACCGGACGCTGCCTCACGCTCGTCACCGCCGATGCGGAACGCACCATGACCACCTGCCTTGGCGTCTCCGCCGATCTCGGCCCGCCGGATGTGGACGAGGCGGCGGTGGCGGAATCCCAGTTCCTCTATATCGAAGGCTACCTAGCCGCCGCGAAGAGCGGCCGCTCCGCTGCCGTGCTGGCGCGCCAGATCGCCGCGGACGCCGGCGCCCGCACGAGCTTGTCGCTCTCGGATCCGTCCATGGTGCTGGGCTGCCGCGACGGCCTTGAAGAGATGCTCGGCAACGGCGTCCACCAGCTGTTCTGCAACGAAGAGGAGGCGCTCGCCTGGGCGGGGGCCGAGCGGCTGGACATCGCCCTGCGCGAACTGCGCGACATCGCGCCGAACGTCAACGTCACGCTGGGCGCCGCCGGCAGCTTGGCCGCCACCAAGAATGGCGAAACCCATGTGCCCGGCTTTCCCAGCACGGCGGTGGACACCACCGGCGCCGGCGACATCTACGCCGGCGCGTGCCTGCACGCTTTGACGGCCGGCGCCGAACCGGCCGACGCGGCGCGCTTCGCCAATTACGCCGCGGCGGCGTTGGTCGCCAAGCACGGCGCCCGGCTGCCCACCGCGTCCGCCTACGCGGAGCTGCGCGGAAGCTACCGCCCTTGAGCGCCGTGGGAACTGTCGCCCGCGCAGCTATAGCTCCACCGGCAGAAGGCCGCACGGCGCGATGCCACGCGGCGAGATGCGGCAGCCCAAGGCCCACACCTTCACGCCGCTCGCCGCGGCGGCGCGCAACGCCGCTCCGTAAGCCGGATCTATCTCGTCCGCCGGCCGCACGAAGCGTATTCCGGCGTGCAAGACGCAAAACACCAGCGCCGCGCTCCCACCACCACGCGCCACCGCCGTCAACGCCGCCACATGGCGCGTGGCGCGGGCGCTCACGGCGTCCGGGAACGCGCCTTCGCCGGCGGCACCGTTGGCCACCTTCAACGTCACCGTTTTCACTTCCACGAACACATCGCCAACGCGCAGGTCGAAGCGCCCGCGTTCGCCGGCCACCGCCTCGCCGATGTCCACCTCGCGTTGCAGGAACGCTCGTCCCGAACCAATCGCCTGTGCCGGTTCCGGCGGCGCCGCCGGCAAGCCCGGCAGCAAGCCCGCCGCCACAGCTTCGGCCACTAGGCCGTTGGCGCGTCCCGTGTTGACGCCGATCAAGTCGCCGTCGGCGTCGCGCACCAGTTCCAGCGTGTAGGCGTACTTGCGGCGCGGGTTCGCGGAGGTGGAGTACCACACGGCGCTGCCCGGCTCGGCGCAGCCAGTCATCGCGCCGGTGTTGGCGCAATGGATGGTCGTGCGCTTGCGGCGCGCCCCACTGCCGGTTTCGACGTCCGCCAGGAAGCGCTTGTAGCGGCGCAACAGAATGCCCCGCGCAAGGCGCGGCTGGAAAATCACGAGTCGGCGCGAATCATCGGCCGGGAAAGGCGAGATCCCACCGCCTGATTGCCACGTTCGTTTGCAGCGAGCGGGCGCGAAAAGGCACATTCCCGCCGGGCGTTTACATGGTAGATTACGCACCCTTAGTTGATACGCCCGTTGCGGGCGGCTTTCTAGCATACGCACTAGCGGAGTCGATGCCCAATGCCAGAGCACCGCCCCAACCTCCAAACCCCGCCTACGGCATCGGAGTCGCCGAAATCCGGCATTCCGCAGTATCAGCCGGCCAAAGGCGAGGAATACATGAGCCCCGCGCAGCTCGATCACTTCCGCCACATCTTGGACGGGTGGCGACGGGAGCTGATGGAGCAGGTGGACCTCACCGTGAACCACCTGCAGGACGAGGCGTCCAACTTCCCGGACCCCTTGGATCGGGCCACTCAAGAGGAGGAGCTGGGCATCGAGCTGCGCACCCGCGACCGCGAGCGGCGGCTGATTCTCAAGATCAACGAGACGTTGGAGCGCATCGACCAGGCGGATTCGGATTACGGCTACTGCGAAACCTGCGGCGTGGAAATCGGCCTGCGCCGGCTGGAGGCGCGCCCCACCGCCACGCAATGCGTGGACTGCAAGGCGTTGGACGAGCTGCGCGAACGGCAACTGCGCGGCTAGGGCGCGCCCTGCGGGCGCGATTGAGTTTGCTTCGCAAACTCCGTGCCGGTCGCGAGACTTGGTGATCCTTGAACGTGCGTCGCGGGCGGATCACGGGCTTGGCTATGCCTACAACCTATGTGGGGCGTTTCGCGCCCACTCCCTCCGGGCCGTTGCATCTGGGCTCGTTGCTCACCGCGGTGGCGTCGTGGCTGGACGCCCGCGCTCACGACGGGCGCTGGAGGCTGCGCATAGACGATTTGGATGCGCCGCGGGTGGTGCCCGGCGCCGAGGCTGCGATCTTGGCTACGCTGGTGGCGCATGGGCTGCATTGGGATGGCCCGATCGTGCGCCAAAGCCAACTGCAACGGCACCACCGGCCCGCCTTGGCGCGTCTCAAAGCCGACACGTTCGCCTGCCGCTGCACGCGGCGCGATCTGCGCGGCAGCAGCAACAACTGCGGGGGCACCTGCCGCGACTTGCGCTTGCCCGTCGCCGGCAATGCCGTGCGCATCCGCATGGACGATCCGCCGCCGGCCTTTTGCGACCGGGTGCAGGGCCGCCTGACCCGCTTCGGCGAAACCGGCGACTTCATCGTGTGGCGGCGCGACGACATGGCCGCCTATCCGCTCACCGTGGTGGTGGACGACCAAGCGATGGGCATAACCCACGTCGTGCGCGGCGCGGACCTGCTCGACAACACGCCGCGCCAGCTGCATGTGCTGAAGCACTTGGGCGGCGTTGCACCGGCCTACGCGCACATTCCCGTGCTGGTCACCGCCGCCGGCGAGAAGCTCTCCAAGCACAACGACGCCACCGCCATCGACGATCGCGCCGCCACTCGGAACCTCGCCGCGGTGTTGTGTTTGCTGGGCTTGGAACCGCCGCGCCTCGCCAGCCCAGAGCGAATGTTGGATTGGGCGCGAAGGCGTTGGCGCGTTGATCGCCTGCCGCGCGGGCGAACGCTCGCTGGGTTCGTTGCCTTGGAGTGAGTCTCGCTTCGGCGCGGGCTACTCCGGTCACTCGCCAACCGGCGGCAGCCGGGTGTGAATTCCACGCGCCTGCAAGAACGCCCCCGTACGGGTGCCGGCGGCTCGCTTCGCCACCGCGGCGAGTTCGTCAACCGTATCCACGTCCAGCCCTAGGGCGTGGCGGCGCACGACCCGCGCCGTGATGCCCGCCTTCGCGGCGCTGGCCAAGTGTGGCTTGAAGCTCTTGCCGTCGAACAGGTACTCGAAGGCGTTGGGCGGCGAGGAGGCGGCCGCGTTGGTGCCGACGTCGTTGCCATCCGGCACTAGCGTCACCTGTTCGTGCCCGCACAATACCGCGGCGATGTCTTCCGGCTGCGCGAGGGGCACGTCGCCGGGCACGAACAGCGTGCCGGTGGCGGCGAATCCGGCGGCCACGAAGTCGCTCGCCTCCGCCACCGCGCCGGAAAGGTCCGTCGCTGAATCCGCGAACAGGCGCACGCCGAACTCGCGGGCGAATCGCCGCGCCGCCGGGTCCCGGGACACCAGCAGCACGCCGCCGAGCGCCGGGCACTTCGTCAGCGCGCCGAGCACGTCGCGCAGCATGGCGTACACCAAGCCCTCGCGCTCCTCCGCGCTCAGCCACGACTCCAAGCGGCGCTTGGCGCCGGCGGCGCCCTTGAACGGCACCAGCGCCCAAACGCTCACTGCGCCAGCTCCAACACGACGCGCGCCAAGGCGATGCGATCCTCGAGGCTCGACATCACGGTTTGCGCCACCGCGGTGTGCATGCCGAGGCCGCGCACGGCGGCTTCCGAGGCCGCGTCCTGCTCGTCGAGGACGAAGTGCGTCGCCAAACCCGCGTAGTGCCGGGCCACGGACTCGGTGGTTGTCGGCACGCCGAGTTCGCGCATCATCTTCGCCGTGGGCCCTTTCAGCGCCTTGCCGCCGACGATGGGGGTGACCGCCACCACCGGCACGTTCGCCGCTTGCAGCGCATCGGTCATGCCCGGCACCGCGAGAATGGGATCCACGGAAACGAACGGATTGGAGGGGCAGATCACCGCCGCGGTCAGATCGCCAAAGGGAATGCGCGGGTTCAAGCGCGCCTTCACCGCGCCGGCGAACTCGAAACCCACCGCCGTCGGCCGGCACCGGTCGCGCACGAAATAATGTTGAAACGCCAACTCGCCTTCCGGCGTTTGCACCCGCGTGCGCACCGGATCGTCGCTCATGGGCAGGATGGCGTGTTGCACGCCCAGGCCGCGGGCGAGATGCGCCGTGGCGTCGGTGAGGGAGAGGCCGCTGGCCAACAGTTCGCGGCGGCGAACGTGCAGGGCGAGGTCGCGGTCGCCGAGGCGGAACCAAGTCTCGCCGCCGAGCCGCTCCAGCGTTGCCATGAAGTGCCAGGTTTCGTCCTCGCGGCCCCAGCCGGCCGTCGCGTTGGCCAGCCCCGCCAAGGTGTACATGAGGGTGTCCACATCCGGCGAGATGGGCAGCCCGAAGTGTTCGAAATCGTCGCCGGTGTTGACGACGAACGCCACTGCGTCGGCCGACAGCACCCGCGCCAAGCCGAGCGCGAGTTTCGCGCCGCCCACGCCGCCGGTGAGCGCCAGCACCGTCATCGGAACAAGTCCTCCTGCAGCGGGCGAACGATGCTGGCAGCCGGGGCCGCCGCACCCGCCGGCGGCAATCCGCGAACCAGAGCTGCTGGGGTGGCTTCGGTGGTTTCGCCCATCGCCAGCGTCGCCGCCGCGGCGATGCTGTCGGCGCGGTTGGCGAGCGTCACTTTGAGCTCGCGCCCGTACAGATCAGTGCCGCCGCGCCGATCGTCCAGCACCGCGAACCCGGCCGCGCCGATGGCGATGCCCACGGTGCCGAGCCGCCACGGCCGGTTCGCGCTGTCGGTGACGAGTACGCCGATCGCCTTGCCGGTGGCTTTGCCGAGCGCGGCGCGCAAGCGCTCGGCGCTGGCGTCCGGATCCTTTGGCAGCAGCAGCGCCGCTTGGCCGTTGCCGTGGTCGATGTTCGATTGATCGACGCCGGCGTGCGCGCCCACCAAGCCCAAGCGGTGGCGCACGATGAGTACGCCGGGCTTCTGGCGCACCACCTCCGTGGATTCGTCCAAGATCAGCTGCACGAGGCGCGGGTCCTTCTCCGTTGCCACCGCCAACGTCTCGGCTTCCGCGGACGCTTGCACATCCGCCAGATCCACTTGCCGCCCCTCGGCCTTGGAGATGATCTTCTGCGCCACCGCGAGCACGTCGCCATCCGCCAAGACGAGGCCGGCGCGCGCCAGCGCGTCCAGCAGCAGCGCCGCCAGATCGTCCCCCGCCGCCACCATGCCGATGCCCGGCAACGGCGTGACGGCGAAACCGCCGGCCGGCGTCACCGCGCCGTCCTTGGCGGGTGCGCGCGGCTAATGCTCTTGCCCGACGATCTTGATGCCGGAATGGGAAATGCCGTGCCGGCGGTTGATCTGAATCAGTACGCTGGTGAGCGCCTCGGCCGCGGCCGAGTTCTCGATGGGCCCGGCGTGCCAAGCGGCCATGCCGGCCGCCTCGGCCAGCTCGATCACGCGCTGTCGCGCCGCGCGCTTGTCGCCGCACACCAGCACGTCACATTCGATGGCCACGTCCTCCTTCAGCAGATGCGCGGCGACGTTCTGAAACGCCGTCACCACGCGCACGTTGCGGCCGAGCAGGTCTTGGGCGCGTTTGCCGGCGCTGCCCTCGGCCGGCAGTTGCACGGTGCCGACCCGCGGCGGTTTGAGCGGCACGGTTACGTCGATGAGGATCTTGCCGGCGAGGCCAGTGCGCACGGATTCGAGGGTGGCCAACTGGTGCGCCGCGGGCACGGTGAGCACGACGATTTCGCCGGCCTCGGCCGCGGCGGGGTTCTCCATCGCGGCGTATTGATCCGGCTGCGAGCGCGGGCGAATCCGCTCCAACTCGGCCACGGCGTTTTCCGCCTTGCGCAGGGTGCGCGAACCGATGACGATGCGGTGTCCCGCCTTCGCCCAGCGGATGGCGAGGCCCGTGCCCAAGTCGCCGGTGCCGCCAAGAATGGCGATGGTTTCCTTCGTTGCCGCTGCCACCTTTCCCCCAATCGCCCCCAATCGCGTACCGATGCGGCGAATTATAGCCACCCGCGCCCGCGTCACTTGCCCACGGCTCGCAGCCGCCGCTCCGGCACCCAAGCAGCCAACAAGGTGCCGAGGAAGGTGGCCAACCACGTCAGCGGGCCCATGACAAAGTAGGTGCCGCCGCTGCGGCTGGGGCGCATGTTGTCGTAGATATCGGGCGTCCATTGCAGCACCACACGCAACCCTCCGGCCCAGCGCACAGTGCCGCCTTGGGTGATGGGCGTTGCCGGATTCACCACCAGTACGCCGGCGATGACGAGGATGGCGCAGGCTGCGGCAGCGATGCCGGTGGCCATAAGCAAACCCCGGCGCAGCGGCTGGGGCCCCGGGGTCGCGGCATCGGCACCGCTGGGGAAACCGTACCGCCACAGCAGCCCGGCCAAGGTTCCGAGCTGATTCAACGCCAGATCGTTGAAGTCGAAGTAGCGGGCTTTGTCCATGAGGTGGAAGTACTGTAAGGCTTCGTCCAGCAGGCTGAGCGCGGCGCTGATCAACACCACGTCAAGCAGCACCCGGCGCTGCCGATGCGGGTCCAGCGCCTGCGCCAGCAGCACCGCCACCAGCGCGTACTGCGGATAGTGGATCACCTCGATATTGATGGTCACCAGCGTTTGGTGGCAAACCGCCATCGCCGCCAGCAGCAGCGCCCAAAGCCCCCATGTGCCAAGCTGAGCTCGCGCCCCGAGCCCCGCCTCCGCTCCACCCCGCACTGCGCGGCGAAGCAGCATCGCGGCCAACACCAACGCCGTCGCCACCATCGCCTCGGTGGTGTATTCGATGGGCGTGAACGCGCCCCACGGCGTGGCGAATTCCTCGCCCACGGCATCCGACACCTTGCGGTGGGCGATGGCGGTGGCGAACCAGACGCCAAGCGCCACCGCCCAAAGCGAAGCGGACGCCGCACGCGGGTTCGGCGTCACGGGTTCGCGCTCTCCGCCTTTTCCACGGAGCACCGCGGCAGATTGCCGTTCGTGCCGAGCAGCACCAACGCATGTTCGTCGCGAACGGAACACGATGGCGCTTCGGCAACGCCGCGCCATGCGCCGGTCGCCACGTCTTGGCCGCTTTCGCCATCGAAGAACACGGCGATGTTCGGTGTACCCGTTTCCGCGTGTACCGGTTTCGCGCCTTCGTAATGGTCGTTACCGCCGCCATCCACGAACATTCCTAAGGAACGATGCGCGGCGGCGCCGAAACTGAAACCGGGCAAGCTGTACTCGTCGTTGCCGGCGGCGTCGTGGAAGACGGCCAAGCTGTAATCCCAAGCCGCGCCGGCGGCGACGATGTGGCGCGTGGCGTAGCGATCGTCGCCGGCCTCGTTGAAGAACCGGCCGACGCCGCCGTGTGCGCCCCAACCGGCGTTGTAGCGGCTGCCGAACAACACGTCGCGCCCGTCGCCGTAGTCGAGAAGCTGGCCCACGCCGCGATAGTAGCCGCCTCCTTGGGCGAAGCTGCCGGCGTCGTAGCGATCGTCGCCGGCGAAGTCCGCAAGCAACCCCACGCCACCCGGCGCGACGCCACGCAGCCCGCGCGCCACGCCCTGCGCCCAAGCGTCGGCTAGGCCGGGCGTAGCGTAGTTCGTCGGCGCACCGCCCAGTGCGGTGTAGCCATCGTCGCCGCCCACATCCCACAACACGCCGATGCCTTGCGGCAAGCCGACGCCTTGGCCCAGCGCCTCCACGCGATAGCGGTCGTTGCCGCCGCCGTCGAACAGCAAACCCGCGCCAAACCACGCCGAACCTTGCGCGTGGTGGCGCGCGTCGTAGCGGTCGTCTCCCGCCCAATCCAGCAGCGCACCAACGCCGAACAGGGCGTGCCCTTGCCCTTGGCCGCCGCTTTGATAGCGGTCGTCGCCGGCGAAATCGACGACGATGGCCGTTCGACCAACGCCGGCGCCGTAGCCGCCGGGCGCGGTGGATTCGTAACGGTCGTCGCCGGCGAAGTCCACCACGAATTGCGGGTGGCCAAGGAAAGGCACGCCGCCATCGATGCCGTGAAAGTCGTTGCCGCCAAGGTCCGCGAGAAAGAGCAGCTTGCGCGAGCGCAACACGCCGTCGGCCCGGCCGGCGAACACGATCTCTCCCCACGGCGTGGTTTCGTCGCGGATCCGCGCCGCGTTCGCTTTGGGATGGGCGGCCAGCAACTGCCGCAGCGAGTCCAGCCACTGCCGATCCGCGAGCTGGGCCCAGATAGTCGCGGCGCAGAGGGCGGACGCCATGTCGCCGGCCTCTAGCTTGGCGACGAATCGGCGCAGCCGGCGGCGTTCGCGCCTCGGCATCGCCGCGGCGATGGTGTCCCGCAGGCGGGCCGCAAGGGCCGCTTGGTCTCTGGCGAGGGCACGTCGGGCGCGTGCCGAGAGCGCGTCGCGCTGGGCGTTGACCGCGGCGGCGGCGAGTTCTTTCACCTGCGCCACGGCTTGCTCCAAATCCACCGGCGGCGGCAGCGCTGGAATCTTGCAGCCCGCGTTGCCGCCAAATTGCCTGCGCCACTCGCGCAACAGGCGGCGTATTGGCTGCCGTGTCAACGCCGGATCGGGGGTCACAACCCGCGTGGCAAACGCCGAGAGCGGTGCGCCGAAATCCAAAGGCGACGCCATCGCGGCGTTGAACACCGCCGCCCGTTGGCCACGCGCGGCGCGCTTGGCCAGCTTTTCCGCGAGCGCCTCGGCAAGCTGCTCGTCCGCCTGCGGCAGCCGCTCGCGCAAAAGTGCCGGCAGGCGGTGTTCGACCACCGCGCCGCCGCCCGAATCCGGCGCCGCGGCGTTTGCTTCTGCCAGACTCGGAAAGCAGAGCGCCACGGTTAAGAAGAGGTAAGAAACCTTGGACGCACTTGGATAATTCGCCCTACGACCGGTTGGCAACGGCGCTTCAATTTCGTACATTACTGCACGAAGCCATTTTCGCGGGCGTCCCGCATGTCGGGTCACCTGCTGAATACAACAGCCGCGTTTAGTCCGGGTCAAGGTCGCTCCTTGGCCTCGGCGAATAGGCAGGAATCTTCATTGCGTACCGCGTGATGGCTTCGAGCACCCGGCCCCGGGGCGGACACTCCGCGGGAACGGGAAATCCACTTGGTCGAACGCGCTTGGCGCGAAGGGGTCGTGTGCATTTGTGTACCTCCATCCCGGAATCCGCGCCTGCTGCGGTTGGCGCATCGCCTTGGCCGGATACCCCGGCACGGCCGCGCGCCGGCTCGGCGGCGTTCGCGCACGATCAGCAGTTCGAGCGCATCGTAGCAGCCCTGCAGGACGCGGCGCTGCGCGATGCGGCTTGGCCGCGGGCGCTGGCGCTCATCGCCGACGCCTGCGCCATGCACAGCAGCCACTTGGCGGTGGTGGCCGCTGACAGCGGCGCCGCGGAGTATCTGTTCGGCATTTGGCGGGGCCACGGCGCCTCTTTGGACGCCCTCGCCGGCGAATATGTCGAGCGTTACTTCGCCACCGACGAGCGCATGCCGCGGCTTTTGCTGATGCCGGCGGGCAGCTTCCTGCACAACGCCGACCTCTTTGCGGACAACGAGCGGGCGACATCTTCCACCTACAACGACTTCCTGCCGCGTTGGGACATCGAGAACCAACTCTCGGTGCGGTTGCCGGCGTTGGATGGCTTGCACCTCCTCTGGACGGTCAGCCGCTCGCGGGCGCAAGGCGAATGGCGTTCGTCGCACCTCGGCGTATTGGCGCGTTTGTTGCCGCACATCGGCGGCGTTGTCCGCCTTCGCCAAGCCTTGGCGCAAGCCGACGCCCGCGCCGCCGCGCTGGCACCGCTGCTCGATGCGCCGCCGCAAAGCGTGATCCTGCTCGACAGCAAGGGCCGCGTGGCGCAGACCAACGCGCAGGCCAGGCGATTGCTGGCCGGGGGACGGCTGTTGCGCGAGCGCGAAGGAGAGTTGCGCGCGACCGCGGCGGTGGAAAACCGGCGGCTGCGCGAACTCATCGAAAAGGTGTTGCCCAAAAGAGGGCGGACGCCGTGCGCGGGCGCGATGTCCCTCGGCGCCGCCGAGCAGGTCACGCTGCGCGTACACCCGGTCGCCATCGACCGCGCGGACTTCGGCGCCCGGCGCATCGCGGCGGTGGTGACCTCCTCGTAACGGCCTCGTAGCGGCTCGCGTGGCGGCCCCTCAACCACGCTTTACACTACCGTCTTCAACACCTTGCACCCGAGAGGGAGAAGATCCATGCGAACCAAAGCGAAAATCGCCGTCTTGGCGATGGCCGGCGCCACGGCGCTGGCCTTGAGCGCTTCCGAAGGCGCGGCGAAGTACCGCGCCCACACGATGGAAGCCATCGGCGGCCACATGAGCGCGATCGTGGACATCCTGCGCGGCGAAGTGCCGCACACCGACCACCTGCCGCTGCACGCCAACGCGCTGGCGGATTTGGCGGAAGTGGTGCCGACGCTGTTCGCCGAAGGCTCCGAAGGCGGCGACACGCTGCCGGCGGTGTGGGAGCAGCCGGAGGACTTCCAAGCCAAAGTGGACGCCTTCCAGGAAGCCACCGCCAACTTCAAGGCGGCAGCCGAAGCACAGGAAGGCGTTGACCAAGCGCTGCGCGCCGTCGGCCAAGCCTGCAAAGGCTGCCACGACAACTACCGCGCCGAGTGAGCGACGGCCAACGCGGGAAACATCCGCCGCTAGGCGCGACGCGACCCGGAGTTGTTTCGCCAACGCGGCCGGAGCTATCGACATCAGCGCACTTCTAAGCCACGGGTGGGCCGCGTTGCCGCTGGCCGCGCTGATTGGCTTGGCCTTTGGCAGCTTCCTGAACGTCGTCGTTCATCGTTTGCCCATCATGCTGCTGCGGCAATGGCGGAGCGAAGCGTTGGAGTTGCTGGATGTTCGGCCTCCGCGCCAGGCCCGCTTCAACCTCGCGCTGCCGCTTTCGCAGTGTCCGGCGTGCGGCGCGGCGGTGGCGCCGCGGGACAACGTGCCGGTGTTGAGCTGGGCGTTGCTGCGTGGTCGGTGCCGCCATTGCGCGACGCGGATTTCGCTGCGCTATCCGGCCGTGGAGCTAGCCGGCGCGGCGCTGTTGCTGGTGGCCATCGGGTTCTGGGGCTACTCGGCCACCGCCATCGCCTACTACGCGTTCTTGCTGGCGCTGTTGGCGCTGGCGCTGATCGACTTCGACACGCTGCTGTTGCCGGATCAGATCACCTTGCCGCTGCTTTGGCTGGGCCTTGCCGCGGCCATTTGGTTGGAGACGGGACCGACCCTCGCCGAGGCGGTGATCGGCGGCGCGGCGGGTTATCTGGTGCTGTGGGCGTTCTACTGGGGCCACCGCCTGATCACCCGGCGCGAAGGCATGGGGCGCGGGGACTTCAAGCTGCTTGCCGCGCTGGGCGCGTGGCTGGGTTGGCAGGGCATCCTGCCGGTGGTGCTCGTCGCCTCGGTGCTTGGCGTCGCGTTCGTGTGCGTCGCCATGCTGCGCGGCACCGCCACCCGCGCCACGCCGATTCCCTTCGGCACGTTCCTCTGCGCTGGCGGCGCGGTCACCGTGCTCTTCGCCCGGCACTTGGCGTTCGCGCAGCCGTTCGCGGCGCCACCGTAGGCGAGAAAAGGGATGGCGAGCTACGTGGTGGGCCTCACCGGCGGCATTGGCAGCGGCAAGAGCTCGGCGGCGGAGCGGTTTGGAGCGCTCGGCATCGCCGTGGTGGACGCCGATGTCGAGTCGCGCCGCGTGGTGGAACCGGGTGAGGCGGCGTTGGATGCGATCGCGACGCGCTTCGGAACCGAAGTGCTCGACCATGACGGGCGCCTCAATCGCGTGCGGTTGCGCGAGCGCGTCTTCCAAGACGCCGACCAGCGACGTTGGCTGGAACAGCTCTTGCACCCGCTCATCAATCGGCGCATGGCCGAGCAGTTGCGCGACGCGGCCTCGCCCTACGCGGTGCTGGTCAATCCGCTGATGCGCGGCCGCGACCCGCGCGCCAACCGCATACTGGTGATCGACGTGCCGGAGGCGCTGCAAGTGCGGCGCACGATGGCCCGCGACGGCGTGGACGAAGCGCAAGCCCGCGCTGTGCTCGCCGCGCAGATCGACCGCCGGCAGCGGCGCGCGTTCGCGGACGACGTGATCGTCAACGATGGGACGCTAGCCGAGCTGCGCGCCGCCGTGGACGCGCTGCACGAGCGTTACCTGCGCCTCGCCGCCGGCGCCGCATCCGACGGAGGCGAGGTTCAGGTGCGGTAGTCGGCGTTGATGCGGACGTAGTCGTGGGAGAAGTCTGAGGTCCACATGGTGTGCTCGATGCTGCCGGGGGCGATTCGGACGCGCACCGTGAACTCGTCGCGGGCCATCACTTCGGCGCCCGCGGCCTCGGTGTAGTCGGCGGCGCGCATGCCGCCCTCCAGCACGAGCACGTCGTCCAGGTGGAGGCTGACGGCGGCGGGGTCCACGCCCGCGTCGGCGTTGCCGATGGCCATGCAGAAGCGGCCCCAGTTGGGGTCGGAGGCGAACAGCGCGGTCTTCACCAGCGGCGAGTTGGCGATGGTTCGCGCCACCCGCTCGCAGTCCTCGGTGTTGGGGCCCTGCACGCGAATGGTGACGAACTTGGTGGCGCCTTCCGCGTCGCGGACGATGCGCTGGGCCAGGTCGACGGCCAGCGGGGTTAGCGCGTCGAGCAGATCCGAGTAGTGGTAGGCGTACTCGTCCGTCACGAACGGCGCCGCCGAGGTGCCGGTGGCCATGACCACGAAGCAGTCGTTCGTGGAGGTGTCGCCGTCCACCGTCACGTTGTTGAAGCTGCGGTTCGCCAAATCCCACGCCAGCCGTTTCGCCGCCGGCACCGCGAGGGCGGCGTCGGTGGCCAGGAACGCCAGCATGGTGCCCATTTTCGGCGCGATCATGCCGGCGCCTTTGACCATGCCGGTGGCGCGGATGGGCGCCCGGCCCACTTCGGCGCGCAGCGACGCGGCCTTCGGCGCGGTGTCCGTGGTCATGATGGCGCGGGCGGCGTCCGCCCAGCCCTCGGGACGTGCGGCCGCGAGCGCGGCGTCCACGCCGACGGCCAGGGTGTCCAGATTCAGGAACTCGCCGATGACGCCGGTGGAGAACGGCGCCACGGACGTCTCCGGCACCTCCAAACGCGCCGCCACGCGGGCGCAGGTGGCTTTCGCGTCGGCCATGCCGCGCTCGCCGGTGGCGGCGTTGGCGTTGCCGCTGTTGATCACCAGCGCCCGCAGCCCTCCCATGCGCCGCTGCGCCAGCACCACCGGCGGCGCGCGGAAGGCGTTCTGCGTGAACACGCCGGCGGCGGCGGCGCCTTCGGCCAACTGCAACACGGCCACGTTCAACCGCCCGTCCTTCTCGCCGGTGGCGCCGGCGCCCACGAGGACGCCGTCGATGGGCAACAGTTCGCCCAGCGGGGGCAGGTTTACCGCCATTTGGTAGCGCCCGCTGCTAGGCGGCGTTCGGTCGGCCGCAGCAGTGCTTGTACTTCTTGCCGGAGCCGCACGGGCAGGGTTCGTTGCGCCCCACCTTGCGCCCGCCGCGCACGAACGTCTCGACCGGGCGTTCGGCGGCGGCGCCCGGCTCGCCGTTCGGCTGCGCGGCGTCCGGCGCCACGCCGTCGGCATGGCTGTAGTTCATGCGCCGCGCCCGCTCCTCGCGCCGTTGCCGCTCCACGTGCGCCAACTCCGATTCGTCGGCGAGCTGCAGGCGCGAGAGCACTTGGATCACCTCGCGGCTGATGTTCGCCTGCAAGGTTTGGAACAGGGCGAAGGACTCGCGCTTGTACTCCTGCTTCGGCTGCTTCTGCGCGTAGGCGCGCAGGTGGATGCCTTGGCGCAGGTGGTCCATGTCGCGCAGATGGTCTTTCCACTTCTTGTCCAACACCTGCAGCATCAACTGCTTCTCCACCTGGCGCATGTCGATGCCGACGCCGGCCCAGGTCGTCTCCTTCTCTTGGTAGCTGGTGGCGATTGCCTCCGCGACGCGAACGCGCACGCCTTCGTCGTCGAGGGTGTCGTCCTCGTCCAGCCACTGGCGCACCGGCAGCGCCACGTCGAACTCGGTGCGCAGCGCTTGCGTCAGGCCGTCGATGTCCCACTGATCGTCGATGCTCTCCGGCGGCATGTGTTCCGCCACCAACTCCGCCACCACGTCGTCGCGCATCGCTTCGATGGCGCCAGAGATGTCGTCCACCTCCATCAGCTCGTTGCGTTGGCGGTAGATGTAGCGGCGCTGATCGTTGGCGACGTCGTCGAACTCCAGCAGGTCCTTGCGCGCGTCGAAGTTGCGGCTTTCCACGCGACGCTGGGCGCGCTCGATGCCGCGCGTCAGCATCCGGTGTTCGATGGCCTCGTTTTCCTCGGCGCCGTGGCGGATGAAGTTGCGGATGCGCTCGGAGGCGAAGATGCGCATCAGGTTGTCCTCCAGGGAGAGGAAGAAGCGCGAGGAGCCCGGGTCGCCCTGCCGCCCGGAGCGGCCGCGCAGCTGGTTGTCGATGCGCCGCGACTCGTGCCGTTCGGTGCCGACGATGTGCAGGCCGCCGGCGTCCAGCACGGCCTGGTGGCGCTGTTGCCACGCCGCTTTGATCTCCTCCGCCCGTTCTTTCGGCACGTCCTTGTCCAGCGCGGCCAGCTCTGCCTCCCAGTTGCCGCCCAGCACGATGTCCGTGCCGCGCCCGGCCATGTTGGTGGCGATGGTGACCACGCCCGGCCGACCGGCTTGGGCGACGATCTCGGCTTCGCGCTCGTGCTGCTTGGCGTTCAGCACGCTGTGCTTGATCTTGCGCCGGTTCAAGTCCGCGGAGAGGCGCTCGGAGGTTTCGATGGAGGCGGTGCCCACCAGCACCGGCTGGCCGGCCTCGGTGGCCTCTTGGATCTCCGCCACCACGGCGTTGAACTTCTCGTCCATCGTCATGTACACGAGATCCTCGCGGTCGTCGCGGATCATCGGCTTGTGGGTGGGCACGATGAGCACCTCCAGGCCGTAGATCTGCTTGAACTCGGCCGCCTCGGTGTCCGCCGTGCCGGTCATGCCGGCGAGCTTGTCGTAGAGGCGGAAGTAGTTTTGGAAGGTGGTGGAGGCGAGGGTTTGCATCTCGTTGCGGATGGTCACGCCTTCCTTGGCCTCCACCGCCTGGTGCAGGCCGTCCGACCAGCGGCGGCCCGGCATGGCGCGCCCGGTGTGCTCGTCCACGATTACGATCTCGCCGTTGCTCACCATGTAGTCCACGTCGCGCTGGAACAGGTAGTGCGCCCGCAGCGCCGCTTGGACGTGGTGCAGGAGCGCCAGATTCACCGCGGCGTACAGGCTGTCCTCCTCGCCGAGCAGGCCGATGCGTTTCAGTTCGCGTTCCACGAACTCGTGGCCGCGCTCGGTGAGCTCCACTTGGCGGTTCTTCTCGTCCACGAAGAAGTCGCCGGTGTCTTCCGGCGCTTCTTCCTTGCCGGCCAGCACCGCCGGCAAGCCCGTCTCCACCTTCTCCTGGCGGGTGAGCTTGGGGGCGAGTTTGTCGATCTTGCGGTAGAGGTCGGTGCTCTCGTCGGCCGGCCCGGAGATGATGAGCGGCGTGCGCGCCTCGTCGATGAGGATGGAGTCCACCTCGTCCACGATGGCGTAGCAGAGCGGGCGCTGCACCCGATCTTCCAAGGTGAACGCCATGTTGTCGCGCAGGAAGTCGAAGCCGAACTCGTTGTTGGTGCCGTAGGTGATGTCGGCGGCGTAGGCTTGCTGTTTGCTGGCGCGGTCCTGCTGCGACTGCACCACGCCCACGGTCATGCCGAGGGCGGTGTAGATGGGGCCCATCCACGCGGCGTCGCGGCGGGCGAGGTAGTCGTTCACGGTGACGATGTGGACGGCGTCGCCGGTGAGCGCGTTCAGATACGCGGGCAGCGTGGCGGCCAGCGTCTTGCCTTCGCCGGTGCGCATCTCGGCGATCTTGCCTTCGTGCAGGGCGATGCCGCCGATGAGCTGCTCGTCGTAGGGGCGCTCGCCGTGGCTGCGGCGCGACGCCTCGCGCACCGCGGCGAAGGCTTCGGGCAACACGGCCTGCAGCGTTTGGCCGCCCGCCAAGCGCTCTTTCAAGTCGGCGGTGACGGCGGCCAAAGCGGCGTCGTCCCGCGCCTTCATGTCGTCCTCCAAGGCGTTGATGCGCGCCACCATGCGCCTCATGCGGCGGAGGTGGCGGGCGTTGCGGGTGCCGAACACCTGGCGGACGATGCTCGCTATCATGTCGGGAACGGATTTGCGGTGGGTTGATTGGCGCATTCTACTACGTTGGACGTGGCGGAACTTGCGGCGGCGGGCCCTTCGGCGAAGGCAAGCGAGAGAGCGCATGACGCAGCACAAGGTGGCGGAGCTGTTGGCCGAGCGGGAGCGTCCGCGCAATCCGCTGGAGCGGCTGGTGAAACGCGCATCAAAGCGCGGCGCTTTGACGGATCAGCTGCGGGCGGTGCTGCCGCCACGTTTGGCGCCGCACTGCCGCGTGGGCGACTTGCGCGGCGGACGGCTGATCATCCACGTCACGGCGGCGTCTTGGGCCACGCGCTTGCGGCTGGAACTGCCCAACGTGGAACCGGCGCTCACGGCGCTTGAGGATTTCTCCGGCGTGCGCGATATACGCATCCGCACGGCGGGGTAGCGCCGGCGGCTACTCCTCCTCGCCGAATCGGCTCGCCAGCAGCTCGCCCACCGCGGCGAAGGCGTCGTCCTCGTCCGCGCCGTCGCAGGTGAGCGTCAGCCGCGTGCCGCAGACGCCCTCCAGCATGAGCACCGCCATGATGCTCTTGGCGTCCACCGGCGCGGCGTCGCTCTCGGCGCGGCACAGTTCGATCGCGCAGGCGAAAGACTTGGTGAGCTTCACCAGCTTCGCCGCGGCACGGGCGTGCAACCCGAGCCGGTTGACGATTCGCACTTCTCCGCCGCGCAAAACCGCCTCACTCCTGCTGCGCCGAATCGAGCTGGCGGTGCAGCGCGTCGAACAGGGCTTGGTCGCCCGCGGCCGCCCGCAGGGCGACCAGATTGGCGGGGTTGTCGAATACCCGCGCCAATGCACCGAGAATCTCGACGTGGGCGTTCTGCTCGCCCGGCGGCACGGCAAGCACGAAGAAGATGTCCACCCCGGCGTCGTCCGGGGCGTCGAACTCGAGCGCGATGCGCGTGCGCAGCAGGCAGGCCACCGGCTTGGAACAGCCACCGAATCGGCAGTGCGGAATCGCCACGCCGTCGCCGAGGCCGGTGGAGCCGAGGCGTTCGCGGTTCAAGAGACCTTCGAGCAGCAGCCGCGCATCGATGCGCTCGTGGCGGGCGGCCAGGCACTCGGTGGCCTCCTCCAACGCCATCTTCATCGAACGCGCCGAGGAGCCGGCGCGCACACAGGCCAAGGGCAGGATCTCGTGGAAGTCGATCACCGTGCCGGCACGCGGTGGTCGGCGAGCTTCTCCTTGTGGCGAATGAGTTGCCGATCCAGTTTGCCCGCCAAGGCGTCGATGGCCATGTACATGTCGGCGGCCTCGGCGTCGGCGAAGATCTCCTGCCCGTGGCCGACGTGCGCGATGGCTTCGGCGCGCTGCGCGACGCGGTCCACCGCCAGCACCACGCGCAAGGTGGTGATGTGGTCGTAGTGGCGCTCCAGGCGGCCGATCTTGGTGGTGACGTAGTTGCGCAGGGCGTCGGTCACATCGAGGTGGCGTCCGGTGATCGTCAGTTGCATGGCGGCGTCCTCGGTGGGTCAACAAGCACAGTCAAACAAGGGTTCCCGACTATTTCAAGCGTTCGGATCGAGCAAGCCCCGGCCCACCATCCCGCCGGCCAGGATGCGGTCGATGGCGGCGGCCAGCGTGGCCAACGTCAAAGGCGTCACCAGCCGCTCCAAGCCGTCGAGACGCCAAGGCCCGGCGAGCTTTTGCCAAATCTCCGCCTTGCCCGGCAGCGGCAGTTCCACCGAGTCCACGCCGAGCAGGTTTACGTGCCGCAGGATGAACGGCAACACCGTGGCCGGCAGATCCGCGGAGGCCGCCAAGCCGCAGGCCGCGGCGCTGGCGCCGTATTTCAGCGCTTTGACGGCGTTCGCCAGCGGCTGGCCGCCCACGGTGTCCACCACGCCGCCCCACTGTTCGCGCCCCAGCGGCCGCTCCGCGCCGGCAAGCAGTTCCTCCCGGGGCACCGCGGCGCGGGCGCCGAGTTCGCGCAGGAAACCGTGCTGCGCCTCCTTGCCGGTGGCCGCATGCACCTCGTAGCCGAGCTTGGCGAGCAATGCCACGGCCACCGAGCCGACGCCGCCGGTGGCGCCGGTCACCAGCACCGGGCCCGCCTCCGGCGTCATGCCGCCGACGGTTTGCAGCTTGTCCACGCACAGCGCGGCGGTGAAGCCAGCGGTGCCGAGGATCATGGCGGACCGCGCATCCAAGCCGGCCGGCATCGGCACCGCCCACGCCGCCGGCACGCGCACCTTCTGCGCGAAGCCGCCGGCCGTGTTCATGCCCAGGTCGAAGCCGATGACGATCACCTCGTCGCCGACGGCGAACTCGGCCGCGGCGGATTCCGCCACCACGCCGGCGGCGTCGATGCCCGGCGTGTGCGGATAGTTGCGGGTGACGCCCGGGTTGCCGGTGGCGGAGAGCGCGTCCTTGTAGTTCAGCGAGGAATACGCCACGTCCAAGAGCAGCTCGCCGGCCGGGAGATCCGCCACGTCGCGCTCCACCACCGCGCCGGCGAATGTCGGCCGGCCGCCATCGGCGGGTGGCGTCTTGGTCACTTGGTAAGCCCGAAACGTCATCGCATGTCTCCTTTCGCCGTTCCGCCCAAGGCGCGGTCAACCACGCGCTCCACCACTGCCGCCGCGGCGCGCGACATCTCGCCGAACAGCCGCTCGATGGGCGGCTTCGGCGTAACCCAGGTAACCTCCAGCACGTCCGCCTTCTCGCAGGCGCGGGCGAGGTATTCGTCGCTGGTGGCGAGTTCGTCCACCAGCGCTCGATCCAAGGCGCGTTGACCGTACCACGCCTCGCCGGTGGAAACGGCCGGCAGATCCAGTTGCGGACGCCAAGTGCCGACGAACTCCTGAAACAGGGCATGCACGTCCTGCAGTTCCTCGCGCAGCTTGGCGCGGCCTTCCTCGGTGTTCTCGCCAAGCACGTCCAGCGTGCGCTTGAAGCGGCCGGCGGTGTGAACCTCCACGTCCACGGCGTGGCGCTTGAGCAGGCGGTGGACGTTGGGAATCTGCGCCATCACGCCGATCGAGCCGACCACGGCGAACGGCGCCGCCAGAATGTGACTGGCCACCGCCGCCATCATGTAGCCGCCGCTGGCCGCCACCTTGTCCACCGCCACGGTGAGTTGATGGCCGTGGTCGCGCACCCGCGCCAATTGCGACGCGGCGAGGCCGTAGCCGTGCACCATGCCGCCGGCGCTGTCTACGCGCACGACCACTTCGTCGTCTTCCTTCGCGGCGGCGAGCACCGCCGAAACCTCGCGGCGCAGCGCCTCCACCGCGTTCGCCTCGATGTCGCCGTTGAAGTTGAGCACGAATACGCGCCGGCTGGCCTCCTCGCGCCGCTGGCGTTTGCGCGTCTTGGCGTCGCGCTTGCGTTGCCGGCGCACCGCGGCCGGCGCCATGCCCGCCTCGGTCACCGCCCGCCCCATGTCCTGCAGGCGGTCGTTCAACCGCTCCACTTCGATGTAGCCCACCGGCGGCCGGCGCATGGCGCGCTGCGCGGCCAGCCCCACCGCGGCGAACAGAACCACGAGCAAGCCCACGACAACCGTGGCCGTCTTGGCGAGAAAGCCAAGGTAGTCAACGAGGAATTCCATGAGGGGGGCCATCGAGCAGTGCGGCGCGGCGGATCCTATAGCAAAACGGAGCGCCAGGAGACACTTGGGCTATGCTTCGCGTCCGCTCAAAGGCCACCGATTATCGGTGGGAATTGGCGCAGGGGCTTCGATGAACGGTGCTAGATGTTGGACGGTGGCCGCGCTGTGCATGGGCGCGGGGGCGGTGTTCGCCGAAGAGGGCGAATCCGCCATCGACACGGTGTACGTCTTTGGGGAGCGGCAGGCTTCCTTTGACGAGGACAGTGTTCTGGCCGAGCAGCCCCGCCACGGTCACGCCGACGCGGCTAGGCTGCTGGCGCTGTTGCCGGGGGCGTCGTTGAACGACAACGGTGCCCTGTCCGGCCAGGTGCAATATCGGGGCATGAGCGGGCCGCGCATGGATGTGCGGGTGGACGGCATGCATATTCCCGCCGGCGGCCCCAACTGGATGGACCCGCCGTTGCACTATGCGCCCGTGGCCTTGTTGGATGGCGTTCGCTTGAAGCGCGGCGTCGCCTCGGTGGCCAGCGGCGGCATCGGCGGGCAGGCCCAGGCGCGTTGGAAGCGGCCGGCGTACGGCGATGGCGGGTGGCGTCCCAGCTTGGATTTCGACTCGGCTTTGCGGGCGGTGGACGAGGGGGTTTCCGCCGGTGCTGTTGTGGGCCTCGCCAACCACCGGCAACGGTTCTTTCTCGCGGGCAGCAAGGAGAGCGGCGACGACTATGACGCCGCCGAGAGCGTTGTGCGCGGCACGGAATTCGAGCGCGACGCCTTTGGTGGCGGCTATGGGTTCGCGGCGGGCGACCACGCCTTCGACATCAGCTACTACCGCATCGAGACGGGCGCCGCCGGCACTCCCAGCCTGCCGATGGACATCGAGTTCTTCCACTCGAACCTCTGGCGTGGCGAATACCAGTACGGCAGCGGGGATTACGCCTTCAACCTCTCTTTGGGCGGCAGCGCCATCGACCACGCCATGAACAACCACGGCCTGCGCCCGGCGCCGGATTTCTCCGCCTTGCCGCTGCCGCCCTTCGCCGGCACGGATCGGCGGCGCGCGGTGGCCGAATCGGACGGGTTCGAGGCGCGGCTGAGCTTCGGTTTTCCCTTGGCTGGCGGCATCGTGGCCACGGGATTCGACTGGCTGGAGGAAGATCACGAAGCGGTGGTGCAGGACCCGGACTTCGCGCCCTTTTTCGCCCGCAACTTCGCCGACGCACGGCAGCGGAACGCGGCGCTGTACGGCCAGTGGGCCGGGGAGATCTTTCACGCCGCGACTTTGGAAGCCGGGGTGCGGCTGAGCGGCGTCCAGTCCAGCGCCGGCGAAGTGGATGCGTTTCCGGCGCGTCTGGTCGATGGAAATCCGGCCGCTTGGCCCATGGGCACACCGCCCCGGGCGGTTTGGGTGCTGCGCGAACGGTTCAACGCGGCACCCCGCGAGGCGGGGCATGACATGGTCGACTGGGTGATCCGCCTGCAGCGGGAGCAAGGCGCGAGGTGGGTTTACGAACTGGCGGTGGCCCGCAAGAGCCGCGCGCCCTTGTATCAGGAACTGTTCCTGTGGATTCCCTTGGAAGTCAACGCCGGCTTGGGGGATGGCAACAACTATGTTGGGGATGTCGATCTCAAGGCGGAGGTTTCGCATCAGGTGGAGGCCGGCGTCCAGTGGGCCGGCGCCCGCGGCCATTTCAGCGCCCGCGTTCACTACCGCAACGTGGATGACTACATCCAAGGCGTCGGCAGCACGAACATGCTGGTGAACGCCGTCAGCGGCCGCGCCAACGGCGACCCGACCCCCATGCGCTTCGCCAACGTGGAAGCGGCGCTCTACGGCGTGGACCTCACCTTCGGCGTGGAACTCACCCCCTCCCTGTCTCTGGACGGCAACGCCGCCTATGTGCGCGGCAAACGACGGGATCAGGCGGACAACCTGTACCGCATCGCGCCGCCGAACGTGCGCCTCGGGCTGAACTGGCGGCGCGAACCCTTGCGCGTCGCGCTGGAACAGGAGCTGGTGGCTAAGCAGAACAAGCTGTCCGCCGAACTCATGGACGACCCGGCAAGCCGCGCCAACCGCTTCGAGGGAACCTCCGGCTACGCCCTCACCCATCTCTACGCCAGCTACGAACCAAATAGCGCCTTGCGGCTGGATCTGGGCGTGGAGAATCTGTTCGACAAGCGCTATTTGGACCCGCTCGCCGGCTTCAACCGCAACCGCGCCGCCGGAGAATTTGGCCAACGCCCGCCGGGCCGGGGGCGCAACGCCTTTCTCCGGCTGCGTTGGCGAATCGAGTGAAGGAGTTGTGGATTTGGCGTTCCCCGGCGGCATCGACTACCATGCCGCCGCATGGGTGCGGAACGCAAGGACGGGTTGCTGCGGCGCTACCGTGAGAACGGGGATGTGGATGGTGCCGCCGTTTGGCAGGCCATGTGCGCCGAGGCCACCGCCAAGAGCGCGGAGGAACCCATCCTCGGCAGCTACTTCCACGCCACGATTCTGAACCACCAGTGCTTCGGCGACGCGCTTTCGTTCCGGCTGGCCAGCAAACTGGACAACCCGATGCTGCCCACCATGCTGATCCGCGACGTGATCGCCGAGGCGATGGCGAGCGACGGCGACATCCTCGCCAGCGCCTTGGTGGATGTGGTGGCCACCTACGGGCGCGATCCGGCCTGCGAGGACATCTCCACGCCGTTCCTCTTCTTCAAAGGCTTCCACGCGCTGCAGGCGCACCGGGTGGCGCATTGGCTGTGGGGCCAGGGGCGGCATACGCTGGCGTTGTTCTTCCAAAGCCAGATCAGCGTGGGATTGGGGGTGGACATCCACCCGGCGGCGCGGGTGGGGCGGGGCATTCTGATCGACCACGCCACCGGCATCGTCATCGGCGAGACGGCGGTGGTGGAGGACGACGTGTCGATACTCCATGCCGTTACGCTGGGCGGTTCCGGCAAGGTCACCGGCGATCGGCATCCGAAGGTGCGGCGCGGTGTGCTTCTGGGGGCGGGCTGCAAGGTGATCGGCAACATCGAGATCGGCGTGGGCGCGAAGGTGGGCGCCGGCAGCGTGGTGCTGGCCGACGTGCCGCCGCATGTCACGGTAACCGGCGTGCCGGCGGCCGTTGTGGGCAAGCCGCGGGAGGAGAACCCGGCGTTCGACATGGATCACCGCTTGGATTGAGGCGGCGACGATGAATGACGCGGCGCCGCTGGTGGTGTGGCGCTTGCTCGACGGCAAACCGGGCCACGAGAAGCAGTCCGCCGCGCTGGTGCAGGGCTTGGACGAGTTCCGCCAACTCGCGGTGTACGACTTCGACATGCGCTTCAAGGCGCTGTTCTGGCGGCAGGTGCGCGGGTACATGCTGGGGGAGCGGGCCGCCATTCCGCCCGATGTGCCGGCGCCGGCGTTGATTCTCGGCTGCGGGCACCGCACGCATCTGCCCATGCTCGTCGCCAAGCGCGTGTGCGGCGGCCAGTGCGTGGCGTTGATGAAGCCGTCTTTGCCGAGCGCTTGGTTCGATCTGGTGTTCGTGCCGCGCCACGACCGCTACCGGCCACGGGGCAACATTGTGGCGACGGAGGGCGTCATCTGCCCCGCGGCGCAGGGCCGGAAGGATGCCGGTGCCGGGCTCATTCTGGTTGGCGGGGAAAGCCGGCACTTCCGCTGGGCGGACAGGGCCATCGCCGAGACCATCCAAGCGATCGCGCACGAATGTCCGGAGGTTGCTTGGCAGGTGTGCGATTCGCGCCGTACGCCGTCAAGTTTCCGCGTTTGCCTGCCGGAGGTGGGCAATCTGCGCTACCAAGCGTGGGCGGAAGTGCCGAGCGACTTTCTGGAGCAAGCATTGGGGTGCGCGGCGTATGTTTGGGTGACCGAGGACAGCGCTTCCATGCTCTACGAGGCGCTGGCGGCGCAGGCGCGAGTGGGCGTCATCAACGTGCCGCGCAGACGCCGCTGGCGGGCGAACAAACACAGCTGGGGAGTCGCCGCGCTGCTGGCGGCCGGACGGGTGCATGCGGCGCGGGACGGTTTGCGCTTGCCGCCGCCGGAATCCGCCGGCGAGCGCTTTGAGCCGGAGAACCGGCGCTGCGCCCGAGTCGTCCTCGAACGGTTGCTTGGCGCGGCGTGACCGGACGCGAGACTACAAGCCGTCTTCGCGCGCCGGCCCCAGCGCAGCCAGCAAACCCGCGATGTCCGCCGGCACCGGCGCGGAGAAGCGCATTTGCTTGCCGCTGGCCGGATGGGCGAAACCAAGCCGAAAGGCGTGCAGCGCTTGCCGAGGAAAACCCCGCACCTGCGCTGCTTGTTCGGGGCCCACCCCGGGCGGCACGATGCCGCGGGCACCATAGCGCCGGTCGCCCACCAGCGGGTGCTCGATGGCGGCCATGTGAACGCGGATTTGATGCGTGCGGCCGGTCTCCAAACGCGCCTCCACCAGCGTGTGGACAGCGTAGCGCTTACGCACATGCACGTGCGTTAGCGCCGGCCGGCCGTCGGCGCGCACGGCTTGGCGCAGGCGATTGCGCGGGTCGCGGCCAAGCGCGAGGTCCACGCGCCCGCCCGCCACCATGCGGCCTTCCGCAACCGCCAAGTAGCGCCGTTCGATGCCGCGGGCGAGCATCGCTTTGCCGAGCGCGTGCCGGCTCTCCGCGTTGCGCGCCACCACCATGAGGCCGCTGGTGTTCTTGTCCAGCCGCTGCACGAGGCCGGCGCGGGGCAGATGCGCGAGTTCCGGGTAGAGCGCCAGCAAGCCGTTCACCAAGGTGCGCCGAGGGTTGCCGGCGCCAGGATGGACGACCAACCCGGCGGGTTTATCCACCACGACGATGGCGGCATCCTCGTGGACGACCGCGAACGCGACCTCGTCCGCGTTGCTCCAATCCAGCCGCGCTTCACGGACCGCGTCGATGCGTACACGCTCTCCGCCGCGCACGGCGAAACGCGGCTTGACCGTTCGCCCATCCAGCGTGGCGGCGCCGTTGCGAATCCAGCCGGCGAGTTCGGAACGGGACAGTTGCGGGAACATCCGCGCCGCGGCGCGGTCGAAGCGTTCACCGCGCAAATCCTCCGGCACCACCGCTTGCAGTTGCACACGGGCGGCATCGTCTTCGTCTTGGGAGGAGCAAGCCATGCGCGAGTGCGACATTTGGCTTAGCATACGCGCAGTTGAACCGCTGGGGGTGCAATGCAGATGACCCAATCGCTCCGCCGCGCTTGGCCCGTCCTGCCGCTGTTGTTGGCCGCCGGTTGCGCGTGGATGCCGTTCGGCGACGACGCCGAGGATGCCGTCGAGACCACCGAGCAGGCGCTCTACCGCTTGGCGCAGTCGGGTTTGCGTTCCGGCAACTACAGCCAGAGCGTCACCCGCTTGGAGCGCCTCGAAGCGCGCTTTCCCTTCGGCCGCTACGCCGAGCAGGCGCAGCTGGATCTCATCTACGCCCACCACATGGCGCGCGATTACGACGCCGCCACCACCGCCGCCGAGCGCTTCATCCGCCTGCATCCCCAGCACCAGAACGTGGACTACGCCTTCTACATGAAGGGGTTAACGTCGCTGGCGCGCGACCGCGCCGCGTTCAGCCGCTTCAAGGGCAACAGCGTCGCTCGACGCGACGTGTCCAACGTGAAGCGGGCGTTCTTGGACTTCAACGAGCTCACCACGCGCTTTCCGAACAGCGAATACGCCAAGGACGCCCGCCAGCGCATGATCCATCTGCGCAACGTGCTCGCCGAGGCGGAGGTGAACGTCGCGCTGTATTACTTGGAACGCGCCGCCTACGTCGCCGCCGCCAATCGCGCCCGCCACGTGGTGGAGCACTACTCGCGCACGCCGGCGGCGGCGGACGCCCTCGCGGTGCTCATCGAAACCAACTGGAAACTGGGGCTGCCGGACATCGCCGAAGACGCGCTGAAGGTGTTGGCGCTCAACTTCCCGGACTACCACGCCTTCGACGACGACGGGCAACTGGTGCTGCGCAACGTGCTCAAACAACGCGAACGATCGTGGATCAACATGATGAGCTTCGGCCTGCTCGACCGGCCCGAGGCGCCGCCGCCGCTGACGATTCCGCGCGCGGAAGCACCCCGCGCCGACGGCTGAACGCGGGCGCGGCAGGCGGCGTTTGGCGAGCGCATGGACTTCGCCGAGACAATCCGCGAGCGGCTGGCAGAACAAGGCGGGGCTGTTCCCGCCGAGATCGACGCGGTGGTGGCGCTGCGAACCGCGGAACGTGAGCCGCGGCACCTCGCCACTTTGGTGGTGCAAGACGGGGTTGCATGTGTGGTTGATAGCCCCAAGCCGGAAGCCACGGACGTCACGTTCACGTTCGATACCGGGAACACCGCCCGCAACATCTTGCTAGGCGATGCAAACCCTCTGGACGCCTTCCTCGCTGGCCGTTTCCGCACAGACGGCCACCTGCCGCTGGTGTTCGTGGTGCTCGGCTTGTTCCGCGCCGAATACCGCGGCGGCCCACCGCCGTAGGCTCGTCTCGCCCGCACTTTCGTCACGAGTGTCTCATCCTGTGCGGGCGAGACGCCCGCGCTCCCAGGACGCCGCGGCCGGTGCGCGGCACCGATTCAGCTCTCGGCGCCGCCGTTCCCCACCAACGCCGACACCCGCGAGAGCAGATCCTCGCCCTTTTCGCACTCGACGATCCAATCGCTCACCCGGTCGCCCAAGCGCGGCATCCGGTCGTCGGCGACGCCGCCCAGCAGCGCCGACAGCCGCTCGGCGGTCCGCTCGCCGAACTTGATCGCCGCCTGCCGCCGCAGCCGCGCCAAGCCGCGGGCGCGCTCCCGTTCGATGCCCCGTTGCAACGCCAGGCTGCGGGCGCGCTCCTGCCTAATGCCCTGCGCGATGCCTTCGGCCATGTGCTCGGCGCGAACGCCCGCCAACCATTCGGCGTAAAGCGCCTCCGTTACCGTTGCCATGTTCGTTCCTCCTCTCAGCCCTTCCAGCCCTTCCAACTCCGCCAACGCCGGCAGCCTAGACCTTGCGCCGCCCATGCGGGACAGCAACGCCCCGTCCAAGCATGCAGCACCCGCCGCGTTCCCGCGTTCGCGTCGCCCGCGAAGTGCGCCCACTCCAAGCGAAACCGCGCCAGCAGTTCCGCCGGCATCCGCTCCGCCTGCAGTCGCAGCGTCGCCGCCGCCCGGTTGTCCAACGGCAAGCCGCCCAAACCGCCGCTCGACAGCAGCCGCTCCAAAGAGAGCAGAATGTAGTCCCACCCTTGGAACGGCGCAAGCGCCAGTTGCGATTCCATCGACCAGAACTCCGGCAGTGCGCTCACCGCCCCGGACGCCGTCCAGCGGTCGCTGCCGTTGTAGAGCACGATAGGCAGCAACGGCGGCGGCCCGTTCCCGCGCACCGCCAAGCGCTCGCGCGCCAGCCGGGCGTAGTCGCGCATGCGCTGCGCCATGCCGCGGTCCACCGTGGCTTGGAATTCCAACAGCACCAGCAGTTCGCCGCCACCGCTCCGGTGCGGCACGCGCCACGCCATGTCCCCGAAACGCTGCGGGAAGCGGTCGTGGGCGCGCCGGACGTAAGCCACGGGCACCTCCTCCGCCCGCGCGAAGTCCAGTTCCGCCGCCAATGCCGGCGCAACCAGCCACACAAGGTCCGCGAACAGCTCGCGGTGCCGGTAGCCGAACTTGTGAATGCCATCATGTTCCATACCCACCACGGTAGCCACTCGCGACGGCGCTGTATGCTGGATTTCTCTCGACTTTGAACAAGAAATCGCCGGCAGTCCGCGTGCGAGAAATCGCACACGGCTTTGGAAGAATCCAAGCATCAAACGGTATTGGCAGTAGTATGATGTCCGGTACGCACAACCATCACTAGAGGCGTCTGCGACCGTGAACTCGCGTGACCTGATAGACACCGCCCGCGGCCTGACCGAGCTCAGTCCCCGTCGACCCAGCCAAGCCAACTTGCGCCGAGCGATCAGCACGGCGTACTACGCTGTGTTCCACTGCTTGGCCGCCACCGTCGCCGATACGCTCATGGGCAAGGGACGCAGCGAGGCTTGGCACCAAGCATATCGGGCTTTGGAGCACGGAAGCGCAACCCGAGCTTGCCGGAACATGCAAGCGTTGCAACATTTCCCACCGGAAATCCAGCGTTTCGCCGACAGGTTTGTGGACTTGCAAGGCGCACGGCATCAGGCCGACTACGCGCTCGATGGCCGCTACACCAAACCGGATGTGCTTGCGGTGATCTCCGCGGCGGAGATGGCAATCTCCTGGCTGGAAGACGCCGACGCCGGCATCGACGCCGTTTCGCCGCGCACGTGTTGTTCAAGCGGCGGCCCTCGGCGCACAAACGCATTCGCGATGGAGGTTCGACATGAACGATCAGCAGATAGAGAAAATCGCCGAAGCGGCCTTCCATGCCCATTTCGGCGATGTCAAAGTCCTTCGCGTCAACATCCGCCGTGGCTTCGACCACGAGGACGAGCCCGTCGTGGAAGTACACATCATCTACGACGGCAAGTACGAGCAGTTGAACGGCGGCGGTCTCTTGAACGTACACTCGGCGATCGTCGACAAGGTGTGGCGTGAAGCGGCGGACTCGCCCGGCTTCCCGATGATGCACTTCATCCCGAAGTCCGAGATCGGGCGGCGAGACCCGGCCACGGTGTTCTCGGGACCGGCCCCGATGGGAGGTTGCAGTCCGACCTGAACGAGCGACAGGCAGGTGCCGGCGGCTGCGAAATAGGTGTTGATAACTCGGGTTATCGGCATCCTTGTAGCACAGCGGATCGGCCTTGCGCAAGGTTTTTTTCGCCTTCTTTTCGCTTCGTTGCAACCCGACTGTCGTGGCCGTGCCGCAAGCGCGCCACGGCGCCCTCCGCGGCCGCCTGCGAGCGCGTGTAGCCGGCCGGCATGTCCGGCGACGCCCAGCGTCCGGCCTGCTGCATCGCCACCAACCCCGCGCCGCGCTTCGACAGCGACTGCGCTCCGCCCACCCGCAGCGAGTGGCCGGAGACGCGCCCGCCCAAGCCGGCGGCCTTGGCGCGCTTGACGATCACCCGGCGCACCGACGCCGCGCCCAGCCCTTCCGCGGCAACCCGGCCGGCGCGGTCGATGCGGCGGAACAACGCCCCCTGCTCGACGTTGCCCGCCGCCATCCATTCCCGCATCAGTTCCGCCGTGCGCGGGCCGAGGAACAGCAAAGCGCCGCGGCCTCGCCGGTCGGTCTTGCTGCGGCGCACCAGCAGCCGCGCCGAGCCGTCGTCCTCGAACGCGATGTCCTTCACTTGCACGTTCGACACCTCGGAGACGCGCAGCAGCGCGTCCGAGGCGACGGCGATCAACGCCGCGTCGCGCCGGCCGCGCGCATCCCCTGCGCCGGCGGCCAAGTCGCCCATGCGATCCGCCTCTTCCCACGAGATGCCCCGCACCTGCCCGGGCCCCGCGGGCGCCGACTTGCGATAGCGCTTGAGTGCCTCGGCGGTCTTCTCTCCCACCGGCGACGCTTCGCCGCGCTGCTTCGCCCGCCACTTCGCCGCGGCCACCACCTGCGCGGCGCTGGCAACACACCGCCTCTGCGCCGCCAGCACCGCAAGATATTCGGCCAGCGCGGCGTCGTCCAGCGGCTGCCCCGCCCGCCGCTCGCGCCGCCAAGCGTCCAAGCCCCGCAACGCGGAAACATACGCCCGCCGCGTGTTCGGGGCGACATCCCCGGCGGCGTCCAAGCGCTCCCTGCCCTCGGCGACATTCTTTTCCGTCACGGCCGCGAACCGACACGCCTCCGGCTCGATCGCCGCCGGGCGTTCCCCCGGCTCCTCCGTGCCGAGTTCGCCAGCGCTGTCGGTGGATTCGATATGGGCGTTCGCCGAATCGCCCGTACGCAAGAGGAAGAAGAGCGCCACATGCTCCGCCGCGAGCCGCTGATGCAGCGCCGCAATAACGCACAGCCGCTCCGCCACCGCGCCCGACGCCGGCAACCCCACGCTCCCGCTCGCCACGTTCAACGTCATGCCCAATCCCCTGTTCGATCCAGCCCGCAGAGTACGACGAGGCACGGTGCCGATAACCCGAGTTATCGACACCTAGCCGGTGTGGGGGACACTGGCGGTCTGGGGAACATGGGGAGGAAACATGGCTAAATTCAGCTACTTGCGGGCGCCTGTGCTCCGGCTGGCCGCGGTCGCCACGATGCTGTTGGCTTCGGCCCCGGCATTTGCCCACATCACGATCACGCTAGGTGGCGAATACCTCCGGGCGACGGACTTGGGGAAGGTCACGGAGTGGGACTCCTCCGGCAAGGTCGTGGAAGCGGAAATCCCCGATGTGGATGGCTGGGGATACAACTACTTTCGTTTCGAGGTGGAAGTCGCTGGGCCGGTGCGGGTGTGGACGAGCGGTGGTTTCTCCCCCTACATTGTCATTTTCGATGGCAGTGGAATGACAATGACTAGCGCGAGCACCTCGGCACGGTATGTCGTGCTCGACAATGCGGGCGCTCACTACATTCGCACTAGCTCGAGGAGCTCCGACGTGTACCGTCTTCACGTCACGGGGGGCGGCAAAGGACATGACGACATCGGCAATCTTGGACCAGCCGAACCTGGGCCAGTGGCCGCGCCGATCACGGCATGCGCCGGCCCCAGGCCCGCAAGCAACAATCCGGGCTGCAAAATGGATCCATCCAACGCCGAGCCGTGGGACGGAGAAACCACGCTGGCCACGACTGCGCGACTCGACTACGAGCGCGACAGGGATTGGTTCACCTTCGATGTGCCGGACGGTCCACCGATAAGTGTGCGGATGTGGTCGTCTGGCGGCACCGACACTTACGCATTCCTCTACGACGAGAACGACTTTCGTCTGGAGACAGACGACGACGACGGAGCTGGCTACAACTTCTCCATTCACCGAACTCTTGACCCGGGAACCTACTATCTTGGCGTGTATGGTGGTTCCCATAGCACCACGGGCCCCTACCGTTTGCACTTGGCGGGGCGGGATGACCATGGCAACTCTTGGGGGACCGAATCCCGGGCGCAGTTGCCTACCGACCTCGGCGGGATCCAAGCGATGATCGACTACGGGAACGATTGGGACGGATTTTGGTTTCAAGTCTCGACGCCCGGAAACGTGCAAATCTGGACTACCGGGAACATCGACACCTACGGAGTCCTATATGATGCATTCGAAGTCGAACTCACGAGAAATGACGACAGCGGAGCTGGCTACAACTTCTCCATTCGCCGAACTCTGGATCCGGGAGTCTACTACATCTGGGTAACTGACTCTGGCCACTCGACCGGCCCCTACAGCCTTCATCTGTCCGGCGACGCATCCGGTGTGCTCACCGTGCCGCTCGTGCCTGCGGACGACAATGTCCGTGGTCAGCAAGGGTTCGTGCGGATTATCAACCGCTCCGACCAACGCGCCGAGGTCTGGATCACCGCCGTCGACGACACCGGCATGCGCCGAGAGCTTTCCAGCCCATTGCAACTCGCAGCGTGGCAGACGCTGCATTTCAACTCGCAAGACTTGGAGCGGGGCAACGCCAATAAGGGAATGGCAAGCGGCATCGGCAGCGGCATGGGCAACTGGTACTTGGAGGTCGCGCCGACCCGACCGGAAGTGGAAGTGCTTTCCTACATCCGCACCGAGGACGGCTTCCTCACCAGCATGCACACCCAACCGCCGATCTACGGTCGCACCCACCGCGTGGTGACGTTCAATCCGGGCAGCAACATGAACCAAGCCAGCAGGCTGCGCCTGATCAACCTCCGGTGTCCGCAGGCGGACATATCAGGATGCGAAGCGGCCAACGTCACCATCTACGGCGTGGACGACGCCGGCAAGCGCTCGCCGGATGTGCGGCTCGCGGTGCCGCCCGGCGCCGTGCGCGAGGTAACCGCGGCGGAACTCGAAGGCTTGGCGCAAAACGCTGAAGGGCTGGAAGGCAGCCTCGGCGACGGCGCCGGCAAGTGGCAGCTTTTCGTTTCCTCGGATCTGCCCATCCAAGTGATCTCGCTGCTCGAAAGCGTCAGCGGGCATCTCACCAACCTCTCCGCGCCGGCGGCGGGGCGATGAACCAAGCCGCCAACCGCGTATCGGGGCGTCTCCGCGCGCCCGGTTGGCGCCCGCGGATTTGCCGCGGCGCGGTAATGGGCGCGTCCTTCGCGGCTGCCGCCACATCCTTCGCGGCGCCCGATCTGCCGATCATCGCCATCACGGAGATTCAAGCCACCGTCGATAGCGGGCGGTGGGCGGATTACAAGAACTCCAAGGCGGCGAACTTCCAGAACATGCTGGAGACGCAGCTGGTCAAGGTGGGCCGGTTCAAGATCATCGAGCGCAACCGCGTGGACGAGGTGCTCTCCGAACAAGCCCTGCAAGGCGAGTTCTCCGGTGTCGACACCGCGCTCCACGTCGGCGCGGTGGACTACATCGTGTACGGCGCGGTCACCAAGTTCGGCAGCACGAAGAAAGCCCTCTCGACGAGAAGGTTCTCCACCACGTCGCGCATCACCGAGTTCGGCATCGACCTGAAGGTGGTGGACGCCCGCAACGGCGAAGTGCGCAAGGCCGAAAACGTGGAGGTGGGCATCACCTCCGGCAACGCCACCGAGACGCGCGGCCTGTCGGTGGGCAAGGGCGCCGCCGACCCGCTCGCGGACGTGCAGCGCGAAGCCGCGAAGAAGGTGGCCGCGGCCATCGCCGAGAGCATCTTTCCCATCGAGGTGGTCGCGTTTCAGGAGGACGCGTCGCCCATGTGCTGCGCGTATCTGAACTACGGCGAGGCGGTGCTGACGCTGGGCGACCGGCTGAAGGTGGTGGAACAGTCGGCGCCGCTGGTGGACGAGACCACCGGGCTGAACCTCGGCGCGGTGGAGACGACCATCGGCATCGTCGAGGTAACCGAAGTGCTCGGCAAGTTCTCCAAGGCGAGGTCCGTCTCCGGGGCGATTCCGCGCAAGGGGCAGGTCGCGCGCATTCTGCCGTCTTCGGGGTTGCGGCGGTCGCGGCCGGAGGATCAGCGGCAGCGCATAGGAAGGGAGATTTAGCGGCGGCCGATGTCGCGTTCGCGCGCGAGCGGCGCCAGTCGCCAACACGGGACAGGGGCAAGCAGGGGAAAGCAGGGGGAAGCAACGTGAATTCGCATCGCAGGAGAATCCACCCGCTCGCGGGGTTGGCCATTGCCGTCGTCGCGCATGCGCTGGTGGCGGCAGGCGCGCTGGCGCAGGAGAACGTGCCCGTCGTGGCCGTCGGCGGCATCGAATCGCCGTACAAGCATCTCAACGCCGACACGATCCAAACCGCCATGGAATCCGCGTTCACCAAGACGCGCAAGTTCCGCATCATGGAACGGGCGCGGCTGGCCATGCTGCTGGAGGAAAGGGGCTTGTCGGTTTCCGGGATCGCCGACGGCACCGCGTCGTACGGCGGCTTCAGCGGCGTTGACTACATCGTCACGGGCAGAGTGATGGAGGCGACCACCGGGGCGGCGGCCGGCTCCTCCATTCCCATCCTCAGC
Organism: Candidatus Azotimanducaceae bacterium; assembly: GCA_965243095.1. Lineage (GTDB taxonomy): Bacteria > Pseudomonadota > Gammaproteobacteria > Pseudomonadales > Azotimanducaceae > VXYL01. Next base: position 3,805,110 of record OZ251530.1, on the reverse strand, counting down.
GCCTTCGCCGGCGGCTGCGAAGCGGGCGTGAGTCTCGATACGCGGGTGGTGGACGTGGCCACGGGCGAGATTCGCTTCAGCGAGAGCGTCTCCGGCTCCGACGGCATCCGCGTGGACTATCCCGACAACGCCGACTACGGCGACCCCTGCAAGTACGCGGAACGCAGCCAAATCACCGCCGCGCTGAGCACCGTGGCGCAAGCCGTCGCCGTGGCCGCGGTGGAGCGGATGACGATGGTGTTGTTCCCCATCCGCATCGTCCGCGTGGCCGATGGCGAAGCCTACCTGAACTACGGCTCCACCTTCCTATCCAGAGGCAACTACCTGAAAGTGGTGACCTTGGGCGAGGGCTTCGTCGACCCGGACACCGGCGAAGTGCTGGGCGCCGACGAGGAGGACGCCGGCTTCGTGCTGGTAACGGACACCCGCGCCAAATACTCCGTGGCCGACGTGGTCTTCGCCACCCGCCCCTTCGAGGTGGGAGACGTGGCCCGGCAACTCACCCGCTCGGAAGGCAAGGCGGTGCGGCGAATGTTGGACAACCGCGAGCGGGCACGGGCAAAACGCGAAAGCGCGTGCCGGCGCGCCAAGAAGAGCCGCGACAGGAACTGCGCACGGGACGAGAACTCTTCGCGCTGCCGGCGGGCATTGGCGGCGATGGAGGAAAACTGCTGAATCTTGGGAGGGAAACGAGAAGACGCAGCACTTGCTCAACCCGCTATTGGCACATCCATTCGCAATGACAGACGCTTCCAATTAACTCATGGTCAAAGAAGTCAGGGTCGTCAGTGACGAAGAGCAGTTAATTCGTGCTATTTTTTCGCTGTGTTTGATTGCAGCTCCTCTGGTTGCCGTTTGGCTGATCTTCCAACGGTATCCGATCGGATCATGGGTGGCCCAAGCCGCTTGGCCTGTCGCCAACGCTATTGCGGCGTTGACTGTCGGCTATCTCCTTCTTGCCGACATTCGTTTTCGGTCACGCCTTAAGCGACGACTAGAACGCAGAGACACACGTCTTGCGCAGTTCGAACAAGCTGGCTTGGAGGAGTTCAACCGTTGCGTTGATAACATCAAGCAGCTCAAGTCCGTTAACTTGAAGGATGACGATGTCCGAAGGGACATGCTCGTCGGCGGTAAGTTCGAGCGAAACGCAGCATTGGCGGCCCTTAAGGAGGCGCAAGATGCATGGCCTAGGCCCAACTTTTTTCTAGTGTGGCGTGAGGGAAGCATAAAACGGCGACTGTTTCCGCGTTACAAGCATGCTCCGGTGCTGTTGTCCAAGAAGAACGGGAGTCAAACTGCGACCGGGGTGCCGCGGGGCATGTCCCAAGGCATGTTCGTAATCATATTTCTGGTTCCGTGCGCACTCACCTATACGCCGGAGTGGATTCACTGGGCATCGTCTCTCGGTGGGCTAGCTACCGTTGAAGGGGGTTGGATTGTCCCAAGCATGCAGACGCTTCTGTACCTCTGGATGGCGGTCGCCTCCCTCTTACGGGGCAAGGCCACGGGCCGTAGCTGGGCAGTTGTGCTTCCCTTGGCCGCGGGCGCGACGCACATGCTCCTCGCTTCGTCTGTCTTGATGAACCTCGCGATCGAGTGGACCGGCGGGCGCGGCACGGGCTTTCTTCCGCTTCTGCCAACGGTCTTCAATGTCATTGCGCTGGTCATCGGCGTACGCGAGGGCAAGGCGGGGCCTGCCAAGAACATGCCGACTACGTCGACTACAGGATGCGTTTTTGGCGCTTTGATTTTGGGTACGGCCGCCTTCGGTGCCGCTACGGCAACGGCCGCAACATCCGAGGTCGTTCCCCTCTTCATGAGCGCGTCGCATCCGTCGCAGCAGGGCTTTGTGCGCATCATCAACCGATCGGGCCTGTCGGGCGAGGTTGCCGTGTCTGCGACGGACGACGCCGGGCGGGTGGCGGGCACCGAACGCTTCGTACTCGCCGCGTGGGAAACCAGGCACTTCAACTCCAACGACCTTGAACTCGGCAACGCGGCGAAGGGCCTTGTCGGCGTTGGTGCCGGCAACGGCCACTGGCGACTTGCGGTGGAAAGCGATCTGTCGCTTGAAGTGCTCGCCTACGTTCGCACCTCCGACGGGTTCTTGACCAGCATGCACGACAGGGCCCGCAAGCCGGGGCTGTGGCACTTGGTGCCGACGTTCAACCCCGGCTCCAACCGCAATCAAGTGAGCAAACTCAGAATCGTCAACACGGCAACCGCGGAGGCGACTGTCGGGATCGTCGGGGTCGACGACCGCGGAGCGGAGTCTGAAGAGATCGGCGTCGTCTTGACCGCCGGCGTAGCGTTCACCCTGACCGCGCAGGAGCTAGAGGCGGGCACGGGCGGATTGACCGGTGCGCTTGGCGATGGCAGCGGCAAGTGGCAGCTATTCGTACGTTCCGACCAGCACATTCTTGTTCAGAGCCTGCTGGAGAGCGAAACCGGCCATCTGACCAACCTCTCCACAAGCGTTGACGCGACGGACTATGTGCTACCAAGCGCCAGTCCGCCTGCAAACGCGACAGGGAAATTCGCCTTGGACTACGCCGGCATAGGCGTGATCTTTCCGGGGGGAATCGCGAACGTGAATCGCGTGTTCTATGTGTGGGACTTGCACCACGACGGCGTCTTCGCCTACACCGCGGACGGCGAGCGGTGGGCGGAACGCGACTTTCCCACCGTGGAGCTTACCCTCGGCGGCTTCACTGACGATGACGAACGGCTCTATCTCTTGGATGTTTCCAACGACAGGGTGCTGGCATACACCACGGGCGGGCGGCGCACTCCGGTGGTCGAATACGACTTCACGCTGCGCGGCAGGGGCGTGGAAAGGTGCATTGGGTACGCGAACGGACGGTTCTATGTGGCGTTCGACGACGGCGTTGACGTTTATGAGGATGGGGAACTGGTGGAGGAAGCCGGGTTCGATCTGACGGTGGGGCGCGATCCGATAGACATCGCCGCGGGCCCGAACGGGCTGCTTTACATCCTTGGCGGGGGTGCCGTATTCGCGTATCAACCCTCCGGCGATCCGGTGGGAGACGCCCATTTCGATCTGGCTGCGGACAACGGCGATCCGAAGGGCATCGTGTACGCGAACCGCAGGTTCTATGTGGCGGATGGCGATGCGCGAATGGTCTTCGCCTACACGGCACGGGGTCAGCTCGTGGAATAGGCCGCCCAAACCGAGGGTATGGCTGCCGGTTGTGGATCGACCGATGGCCAAGGGCCGTGTCGCCGCGCTCACGAGCAACCGCGCGTCAAGGATTCGCACATGTGGGCGTGGAAGGATGGTATGGCGAAGGACACTTCGCCCTTGTCCAGTTGCAGGACGCCGTGTTCGATGGCTTGGCGCACCACGGCGTCGCCGTCGTCGCCGCTTTCGGTGACGGCCTGCGCCGCGTCTCGGCGCGGTAGTGCGGTGGTGTCGCGGCGCTGCATTAGGGCCACCACCGGGTAGATCACGCTGCGATCCGGGGACATCTTGTCGGCGGTCATGTCGTAGTAGGCGTCGCGGTGCTTGTGGCCGGTTTGCAGGGCCGAAGTCAAAGCCGCGCCGGGCTGCAAGTGGCCGTGTTCGGCTATTGCGGACAGCGCCCCAGCCAGGTAGCCGTGGATGTGTTGCGGGAAGCCCTGGGAGGCGGCGGCCAGCGCGAGGGCGCTTTCTTCGGGAACCTCGTGGCCTTCGTTGGCAAGCCCCACGGTGAGGGCCTCCAATGCGTCGGCGTCGTTTAGAGAGCCGAGGCGGATCGGTTCGTTGGGGCGGGATATGGCGTCGCGGGTGGTGCCTGGATTCGCCAAGACGAACGGCGTGTGCTGCAGCCCAACGCCGAGCAGATAGATCGGGCACTGGTGATTGCCCTCGTGGAGAACCCGTAGGGTCGCCATGCCGGTTGGCGTGACGGTCTGCAACTCGTCCACCACCAGCACCATTGCGTTGCAGCCCTTCCACATCCCTACGCCATTGCTTTCCCGCAGCATCGTCGCCAGCGACGGAGTGTGCCGGACGTGCTCCTTCGTGTGCGACCGCGTGAAGAACCGCGCCACGCCCAAACCGGCGCCGGTCTTGCGCGAATCCATGTCGGCCGGCCGCCGGGCGGCGTCCGTTGCGTCGAGCGCTCGGCCCATGTCCAAGACGAGGCTCACCGGCGACTCGAGGACGCTCGTTTCCACCACGCAACTCACGACGCCCTTGTGTTGGGCCACGGCGTCCTCCGAGAACTTGCGCGCCAGTTGCGTCTTGCCGACGCCGGGCACACCCGTCACCAAGACGATGCCGCCGGTCGGGTCGCCAGTGCGAAGAAGGCGGTCGAGCCCTTGGTTCAGCAGCGCCAGTTCCTCCTTCCGCCCGGCGAAATGCGGCGGCGGCTGCCTCGCGGAACCGAAGGGCTTGCCGGTGGATGGTTGGCCTCGGGGCATGGGGGTTAGCGTACCGCAGCCCGCTCCTGCACGAAGGCGTCGATGAGCCACCGCGAGATGGCGGTGGCGTTGGGCACATTCGGCAGGTCGCGGTAGTGGAACCAGCGGGCTTCGGCGATTTCGCCATCGTGGAAGACGATTTCGCCGTCGGCGTAGTCGGCGTGGAAGCCGAGCATGAGCGAGTTGGGGAACGGCCAGGACTGGCTGCCGAGATAGCGCAGGTTGGTCACGGCGATGCCCACCTCTTCGGCCACCTCGCGATGCACGGTTTGTTCGATGGATTCGCCCGGCTCGACGAAGCCGGCCAAGGTGGAGAACATGGTGGTTGGCCACGCGGCGTTGCGGGCGAGCAGCATCTCGTCGCCGCGCCGCACCAGCACGATGATGCTGGGCGACAGGCGCGGGTAAATGGTGAGGCCGCAGGAGGGGCAGCGCTTGGCGCGGTCGGTGGGGTGCTCCTCGTTCTCGGTGCCGCAGCGGCCGCAGAAGCGGTGGTCCCGGTGCCACTCGACGATCTGCTTGGCGCGGCCGGCCAGATAGAAGAAATCCGGCTCCACGCGGCCAAGCCAGGCGCGCAGGTCGGTGGCCGCGAAGGCTTCCGGCACGTCGCCTCGCACGGCCAGCGCGTAGCAGGCGCGCTGCTCCCAGCGGCCGAGGTAGTGCTTATAGGTGACCTCCACGTCCACCCAGCGGAACTCGTCGGCGGTCACCGGCCGCGGCACGCCGTGCTCGTTGACGGCCAGCATCCGCCCGTCCAAGCAGGCGAAGTAGAGGGCGTCGTCCGTCACCGCCCCGGCCGGGGGCGTGGTTTCGGAGAGGAATCGGGAGGGCTCTTTCGGGAACAAACGATCTGCCTTGTTTGCTATGATCAACGCAACATCAAGTGTGTCTGATCGAGGGACTTCGCGGCAAGTCCGCTATCCCAACATTCGGCCCACGTTCGGCCCACATTCGGCCCACATTCGACTCGACATTCAACGAAGGACTACGCGGGAGCAGCGATGGCGGCAACCCAAAGCGCCCGGGGGGAACCCTTGGGGCGGTCGTTTTGGCCCAATTTCCTCGGCAGCGCGCCCGAGTGGTACAAGCTCACCATCATCGCCTTCCTGGTGATGAACCCGGTGCTGTTCGCGTTGTTCGGCGGCTTCGTCGCCGGCTGGGTGCTGGTGTTGCAGTTCATCTTCGCGCTGGCGATGGCGCTGCGCTGCTACCCGTTGCAATCCGGCGGGCTGCTGGCGCTGGAAGCGCTGCTGATCGGCATGACCACGCCCGACCATGTCTTCAAAGAGGTGGAAGGCAACCTCGCGGTGATCCTGCTCTTGATGTTCATGGTGGCGGGCATCTTCTTCATGCGGGATCTCCTGCTGTTCATCTTCACCAAGATTCTCCTTGGCATTCGCAACAAGACGCTGCTGGCGTTCCTGTTCTGCTTCGTCGCCGCGGTGCTGTCGGCGTTCTTGGACGCGCTCACGGTGATGGCGGTGGTGATCAGCGTGGCGGTGGGCTTCTACGGCATCTATCGGAAGTTCCTTTCCGATACGGCCGTGAAACGCTTGGGGGAGGCCGCGGCGGAGGGCGACGACGCGCCGGTGCCGGAGCTTGTCGATGCCGCCGAACTTGAGGGGTTTCGCGTCTTCCTGCGCGGCTTGGTGATGCACGCCGCGGTGGGCACAGCCCTTGGCGGCGTCACCACCATCGTCGGGGAGCCGCAGAACCTGCTCATCGCCAAAACGCTCGGCTGGGAGTTCTTCGGATTCTTCGTCGCCATGATGCCGGTGACGCTGCCGGTTCTCGTCGTCGGCCTGATCACCTGCGTTGTTTTGGAACGCCTGAAGGTGCTGGGGTACGGCACTGACATGCCGGCGCCGGTGCGCAAGGTGTTGGCGGATTTCGACGCCAAGGAGACCGCGGAGCGCTCGACACGGGAGCACGCGCGCCTTTTGGTGCAAGCCGTCTCGGCGGTGCTGCTGATATTCGCGCTGGCCTTCCACATCGCCGAGATTGGCCTGATCGGTCTCGCGCTGATCGTCGTGCAAACGGCGTTCAACGGGGTCGTGGAGGAGCATCGCATTGGGCCGGCGTTCGAGGAGGCGCTGCCGTTCACGGCGCTGCTGTGCGTCTTCTTCGTGATCGTGGCGGTGATTGCGGACCAGGGATTGTTCCAGCCCGTGATCAACTATGTGCTGCAGATGCCCGTTGATCAGCAGCCGGGGCTCTTCTACATCGCCAACGGCATCCTGTCCGTCATCAGCGACAACGTGTTCGTGGCCACGGTGTACATAGGCCAGGTGGAAGACGCGTTCGAGAGCAAGGCCATCAGCCGGCACCAGTACGAGCTGTTGGCGGTGGCCATCAACACCGGCACCAACATTCCCAGCGTGGGCACGCCGAACGGCCAGGCGGCGTTCCTGTTCCTGCTCACCTCGTCGCTGGCGCCGATGATCCAGCTTTCCTACGGGCGCATGGTGATGATGGCGCTGCCGTACACGGTGACCATGGGCATCACCGGCTGGGCGGCGGTGGTCTGGCTGCTCTGAATCGGAACCGCGCGGAAACCAACGCCTCAAGCCGCGGCCGCTGCCAAACGGCGCCAAACCGCGCCGCCGTCCGCCACCTGGTCCAAGTTGTCGAGGTATTGCTCGTGGGCGGCGAGTTCGGCGCTGGTGGCATGCACCACCGGCACCGGCGCCCGATCGTCGTCCAAGCGGATGACCTCCGCCTTGCCGGCTCCCAGCGGATCGTCCGCGCCAAGGAACAGCGACATCTGGCCGCCGGTCATGGCGAGATAGACGTCCGCCAGGATCTCGGCGTCGAGCAGCGCGCCGTGCAGCTCGCGCGCCGAGTTGTCCACGCGGTAGCGGCGGCAGAGCGCGTCCAGGCTGTTCTTCTGCCCCGGATGCTTGCGCCGCGCCAGCGCGAGCGAATCCGTGACGGTGCAGAGATCCTCCATGCGCTTCGGCGCGTCGGCGGCGAGCAGCGACAGCTCGTAGTCGAGGAACGTGATGTCGAACGGCGCGTTGTGGATGATCACCTCGGCGTCGGCGACGAAGGCGAGGAAACGCTCGGCCACGTCGGCGAACTTGGGTTTGCCGGCGAGCTTCTCGGCGTCCAAGCCATGCACCTCGAACGCCGCGTCGTCGATGTCGCGCTCCGGGTCCATGTAGAGCTGCAAGTGCTCGCCGGTGGCTTTGCGGTCGACGATTTCCACCGCGCCGATCTCGATCACGCGGTGACCGCGCTCCGGCTCCAAGCCGGTGGTTTCCGTATCCAACACCACCTGTCGCATCGCCGGCTGCCGGTTACTCCGCCGCGTCGCGCAGCATTTCGTCGATGGCCACGTTGGCGGCGTGGTCGGCGGCCTCGTTGCCGGGGTGGCCTTGATGCCCCTTCACCCAGTGCCAGCGCACCCGGTGGCGGGCGTTGAGCGCGTCCAAGCACTGCCACAAGTCTTGATTGAGCACCGGCTTGCGGTTCGAGCGCGTCCAGCCGCGCCGCTTCCAGTCGGCGATCCAGCGCGTGATGCCTTGGCGGACGTATTCGGAGTCCGTGGTGAGGTCCACGGCGCTGGGGCGGCGCAAGGCGGTGAGGGCGCGGATGGCGGCCATCAGTTCCATGCGGTTGTTGGTGGTGTGGCGCTCGGCGCCGGTGAGCGTCTTTTCCGCCAGCACCTGTTCGGCGTTGGCGTCGCCGAGCCACTGCAAGATGGCGGCCCAGCCGCCCGGGCCGGGGTTTCCTCGGCACGCGCCATCCGTGTAGATGCGCACGCTGGTCATGCGGCCGGACGGACGCAGGCCACGGGTTGCGGCACCGCGCCGGCGAGCTCGTCGGCGGTTCGCTGGCGAAGGGGCGGCGCGATAAATCCGTGTGCGACCTTGGTGGCGGGCACGAGGTACACGCCGCCGGTGGGCAGGCGGCGCCACCAATTCGGCGAGCGTGGCGGTTGCGCTTCCTCGCCGTCGCCGCCGCCTTTGCGCGCCAACGACCAGACCGGCACATGCACATAGGCCGGCTTGTCTTCCACTTCGAGACCCAGCAGCGCCAGCCAGTCGCGCAGCCGCGGCACGCTCACTGACTTCAAGGCGCGAAACGCCGGTAGCGGCTTGGCGAACAGCCAGGAACTGAGCGGATTGAAGCCGGCCACGACTAGGCGGCCGCCCACGCGCAGCACCCGCGCCGCCTCGCGCAACGCGGCCCGAGCGTCCGGCGCGGCCTCCAAAGCGTGGTGCAGCAGCACGCCGTCGAACGCGCCGGCGGTGAATGGCAGCGCTCCGGCGGCCGTGTGTGCGACAGCCACCTGTTGTTCACAAGCCGCCGCGATGCAGACCGCGTTGGGATCAACCGCCGCAAGCACCCGGGAGCGCACCATGCACTGCGCGGTGGTGTCGAGCAGTTGCGGGGACGCGCCGACCCACAGCAGGGCGTCGCCGTAGAACCGGCGGGCGGCGCGGCGCAGCGGGGCGCGTTCGGTGGCGAGCAAACGGGCGCCGGCCGGCGAGCGGAGCCACGCCGCGAACGCGCCGGCCGCCAAGGCGCGCGAATTGGCGGATCGCATGGACACGGCCTCCTTCACCGGGAACGCTCGAGCCCTATGGTAAAGGCACCGGGATGGCTTGCGAAGTGCCTGCAGTTGTTTGTTTGTGCGACATCTGGTGGCATCTGGTCAGCACGTCCTGGGAGCGCGGGCGTCTCGCCCGCACTTTCGTTCACGGGCGTTGACCTTGTGCGGGCGAGACGCCCGCGCTCCCAGGACGTCGCAGCCATAGCTTCGATCGGACTGGCACCGATGCTTTTGCACCAATGTCCCACACCCCCGTTGTTTTTGTTTGTGGGAACTCGGGCGTTCCGCCCGCCATGCAGGCGGGACGCCTGCGCTCCCAGGCCGCGGCTATCCGTCGGTCTCTAGGTCGATAGTCTCGATGGACGCTTCGCCGCGCACCGTGGCCAGCACGGCGGTGAAATCCCGCTGGGCGCTGGCGGTCTCGAAGACGCGCGTGAGGTTTTCCAACTCCGTCTCGCTCATCGCCCCGTAGTCCGCCAGCGCGACGTTGCTGAGCAACACCAAGGCGCGCGAGCCGTCCTCCAGCAGCGCGATGTCCGCCTCGCGCTCGCCGGCCGGCGGCGCACGCATGTTGAAGGCCGCGTCCGCGATGGGGCCGGGCACGTCCGGGTCGCCCTGCGCCATGCCGTCGGCGCGCTCCCAAGAGAGGCCATGTTCGGCGCCGATATCCGCCGGCGTGGTGCCTTCGGCCAGCGCTTCCAGCGCCGCGAGCGATCGGTTTTCGGCACGGATGCGCGCTCTTTCGTGCGCCAGCGTGAGTTGGATCCCGTCGCGCACATCGGCCAGCGGGCGTTGCGTGGCCGGATGGCGAGCGCGCAAGCGCCCAACCACCGCCTCGGAATTGGCGGTGGCGATGGCGCGGGTGTTGAAGCCGTCCACCAGCACCTCGTCGGAGAAGAACGCCTCGCGCACGGCGGCCTCGGCGAGCAGCCCTTCTTGCGCATCCCGCGTAACGCCGTCGAGTTGCTCCACCGTCAAGTCGTAGGTGCTCGCCAACTCGTCCAAGGAGTCTTCGGACTCGAACGCCAGCTCGTCCATTTCGCCGAGCGTGGTTTGGAATCGCCGCTCAGCCTCCTCGCTCCGCAGCTGCGCCGCGATGTCTTCCCGTCGCTCGGCGAGCGGTGGAATTTCCGGGGCTTCCACGCCGAGCAAGCGGATGAGGTGGACGCCGAACTCGGTCTCGACCGGCGCGGACATCTCCCCGGGCGAGAGCGCCCACAGCGCTTCTTCGAAGCGATCGGGGAAGACGCCACGGGCGGACGCGCCGAGATCGCCACCCTCGGGCGCTGTGCCCGGGTCTTCGGAAATCTCCCGCGCCTTGGCCGCGAAACTCTCGTCGCTGTCGATCGTCTCGCGCACCTCGGCCAGCTGGCGGATGGCTTCGTCGGCGTAGCGGTCGTCGGTGATCTCCAACAGGATGTGGGCGGCGCGGCGCAGCGGCTCGGCGCCGGCGACTTCCGCCTCGTACGCGGCCACCACATCGGCTTCCGCCACCTCCACGTCCGCCTCCAAGGCCGAGCGCGGCAAGCGCACGAAGTCGAAGTCGAACCGCTCCTTGGTGACGTATTGGCTTTGGTAGAGCCGGTAGTGTTCTTCGATTTCCTGATCGGAGGCCGCGATTTCGGGCATTAGCGACGCGACGTCGAAGGTCAACCAGGCGATGTCCCGCCGCTGCGCGACCACGCGGGAGGATCGCTGACGTTCCCGCGCCGTCACGAACGCCGTGTCATGCACGGCGCGCTGCAACTGGCCGGTGACCTCCTCGGCGAGCCGCGCCGCGTGAAAGGACGCCGGGGTGTGGCCCATGGACGCCAAGAAGCTGCGGAACACGGCCTCGTCGACCCCCTCCGCGGCGATTTCCCGATTGAGCCGCTCCTGCACGGCTTCGTCGGACATGGCGAGGCCCAGCTCCGTGGCGGTTTGGCGGAGCAGGGTCCTGTCCACCAAGTTGTCCAGCACCGCGTCGCGCCGCACGATGCTGTTCAGCGTCTCCTCGGTGATGTCCTCCGCGATGCTGCGGTATTGCGCCCGCTGCCGGCGCACTTCCGCCTCCAAATCGCGTTCGGTGACTTCATCGCCGTTGACGGTGGCCGCCACCGGCTCGGACGCGGAGAACAGCTGGATCGCGCCGAACCCCGTAACCGCCAGCACGAACACGACAAGGCCCATCAGCACCTTGGCGGCAAGGCCCTGCGCGCCGGCGCGCATTTTTTGCATCACCATGGCGAAACCGTCCGGCTATGGCTCAACCCGGCAGCGCCCCGACGTCCGCGGGGCGCTGCGAACGCCCGTCAGGGCGCGGCGCTAGCTGTTCAGCGCGTCCTTCAGCGCTTTGCCCGGCTTGAACGCCGGCACCTTTGCGGCCGCGATCTGCACGGTCTCGCCGGTGCGCGGGTTGCGCCCGCTGCGCGCCGGGCGATTCCGCACCAGGAAGGTGCCAAAGCCCACCAAGGAGACCGACTCGCCCTCCTGCAGCGAGCTGCGGATCGCGCCGAGCACCGCGTCGAGGGCGCGCCCCGCGGCGGCTTTGGAGATGTCCGCTTCGTCGACGATTGCGTCGACCACTTCCGATTTGTTCATGGTTGAAGGTCCTGTGCTGTTTGACCGGTTGCCGTTAAAGCGTTCGCGCATGCTCCTAGCAACCAAGCCGGCCAACGCCGAGCCACCGGAACAACCAAACGCGGACAGGGCGCACTTTATAACGGTTCCAGCACAGACATGCAACAAAAATCCCACCAGCCCCAAATCCCCCACGCCAGCGTAGAGCGACACCTGAAGTGCGGCGCACGAACGCCGCGGCACCGACCGTTCCGTGCGGCGGCGAGCGGCGACGAAACGGGTACGCATCTCCGCCTTTCCGCGAGCGTCCGCATCGACTTTGACGTTCACGACACGCGGGTGGAAGTACGTTCCAGGCGAGCGGCCGCCACACAGCGTCGAACAACCGAAGCAGATCGGTGGCAACGCGCCACGCAAAGGCGGTAGAATGCGCCTGTGGGCTGTCGCAAGGCGCGACGAGCGACGCGGCTCCGGCTGGGGCTGCCAAAGGAATCTTGGATGGCGAAAGAAGAGCAGATAGAAATGGAGGGCAAGGTGGTGGACACCTTGCCGAACACCATGTTCCGCGTGGAACTGGACAACGGGCACAAGTTGATCGCGCACATCTCCGGCAAGATGCGCAAGAACTACATCCGCATCCTCACCGGCGATCGGGTGAAGGTGGAACTCACTCCCTACGACTTGTCCAAGGGCCGCATCACCTTCCGCGAGAGGTAAGTGAACCCGCCGATGCGGGTTCGCAACAAGCCGTGCGGCGTGGTTACTCGGCGGTGGCGGCCGCCGGCACGCCCCGGGGCACCACCTCCAACGCCAGATCGCCGTCCTCCTCGGTGACATGCACCACGCCGCCGCCATCGGCCAAGTCGCCGAACAGGATGTCCTCGGCTAGGCGGCGCTTGATCTTCTCCTGGATGAGCCGCTGCATGGGGCGGGCGCCCATCTTCTCGTCGTAGCCCTCCTTGGCGATCCACTCGCGGGCGCTTTCGTCCACGTCGAGCTCCACCTTCTTGCCGTCCAGCTGCGCCTGCAGTTCCACCAGGAACTTGTCCACCACCGTGATCACGATCTCCATCGGCAGGGCGTTGAACTGGATGATGGCGTCCAAGCGGTTGCGGAACTCCGGCGTGAACATCTTCTTCAACGTCTCCATGGCGTCCGAGGAGTGATCCTGCTCGGTGAAGCCGATGGAGGCGCGGGCGGCTTCCTGGGCGCCGGCGTTGGTGGTCATCACCAGCACGACGTTGCGGAAGTCCGCCTTGCGGCCGTTGTTGTCCGTCAGCGTGCCGTGGTCCATCACTTGCAGCAGCAGGTTGAACACCTCCGGGTGCGCCTTCTCCACCTCGTCCAGCAGCACCACGCTGTGCGGATGCTTCACCACCGCCTCGGTGAGCAGCCCGCCTTGATCGAAGCCGACGTAGCCCGGCGGCGCCCCGATTAGGCGCGAAACCGTGTGCCGCTCCATGTACTCGGACATGTCGAAGCGCAACAGCTCCACGCCCATGATGCTGGCGAGCTGGCGGCAAACCTCGGTTTTGCCCACGCCGGTGGGCCCGGAGAACAGGAACGAGCCGATGGGCTTGCCCTCGGTCTTGAGGCCGGCGCGGGAGAGCTTGATCGCCGCGGCGAGCATGTCGATGGCGGCGTCCTGGCCGAACACGACCATCTTCAACCTTGCGTCCAAGTCGCGCAGCGCCTCTTTGTCCGACGACGTCACTTGGTTGGAAGGGATGCGGGCGATCTTCGCCACCACCTGCTCCACGTCGCCGGCCCCCACGGACTTCTTCCGCCGATTCGGATTCACCAGCAGTTGCGCGGCGCCGGCCTCGTCGATCACGTCGATGGCCTTGTCCGGCATGAAGCGGTCGGTGATGTAGCGCGCCGACAGTTCGGCGGCGACGCGCAGCGCCCGGTCCGTGTAGCGCAGCTGGTAGTGGCTCTCGAAGCGGGATTTGAGGCCCTTGAGGATGCGGTAGGTGTCCTCCACGTCCGGCTCGGTGACGTCGATCTTCTGGAAGCGGCGGGAAAGGGCGCGATCCTTGTCGAACACGCCGCGGTATTCCGCGTAGGTGGTGGAACCCATGCAGCGGATGTCGCCGGAGGCGAGCAGCGGCTTGAGCAGATTCGAGGCGTCCATCACGCCGCCGGACGCCGCCCCGGCGCCGATGATGGTGTGGATCTCGTCGATGAAGAGGATGGAGTCCTCCTTCTTCTTGAGCTCCGCCAACAACACCTTGAAGCGCTTCTCGAAGTCGCCGCGGTACTTGGTGCCGGCCAACAACGCCCCCAAATCCAAGGCGAAGACGCTGCTCTTCGACACCACCTCCGGCACTTCCTCATCCACGATGCGCTTGGCGAGCCCTTCGGCGATGGCGGTTTTGCCAACGCCGGATTCGCCCACCAGCAGCGGGTTGTTCTTGCGCCGCCGGCAAAGCACTTGGATGACGCGCTCCAGCTCGGCGTCGCGCCCCACCAGCGGGTCGATCTTGCCGGCGCGGGCCAGTTCGTTGAGGTCGCTGGCGAAGGTGCCGAGGGCTTGCGGCGCTTCCCCCTCCTTGCCGCCGCCTTCCGCCGCGGCGCCGGCGCCTTCGGTGGCGGTCTTGGAGATGCCGTGGGTTACGTAGTTGACCACGTCCAGCCGCTCGATGGACTGCTCCTTCAAGCACCGCACCGCGTGGCTTTCCTGCTCGGTGAACAGCGCGATGAGCATTTCCGCGCCGGTGGCCTGTTTCTTGCCGCTCGACTGCACGTGGAACATCGTGCGCCGCACCACGCGCTCGGAACCGAGGCTCAGCGAGGTGGCGCGCCCGTCGCCGGCGGGGATGAGCGGCACATGGGTTTCCACGAACTTGCCGAGCTTGGCGCGCAGCGCGTCGACATCCGCGCCCACGTTGTCGAGCACTTTGCGGGCCTGCTCCTCGTCGAGCAGCGCGAGCAGCAGGTGCTCCGGCGTTAAGAACTCGTGGCGCTTCGCCTTGGCGTTGCTCAAGGCTTCGTTCAGTGTCGTTTTCAACTCGTCGCTGAACACTCTCTCTCCTAATGAAGGCGCGCCCCTCGGACGCGGGGGAGTTCGCTCCGCTTGCCGCCGCGCGGGACGCTAGCTGCTAAGCGCATGGCCGTGGCACCGGCTCAGTCCGTCATTTCCACGGTGGAGCGCAGGGGGAACTCGTTCTCTTGGGCGTAGGCGTTCACCTGCTCGGATTTGGTCTCGGCGATGTCGCGGGTGTAGATGCCCACCACCGCGCTGCCGCCGGTGTGGATGGCGTACATCACCTGCGTGGCTTTCTCGGGATCCATGTCGAAGAAGCGCATGAGCACATGGACGACGAACTCCATGCGCGTGTAGTCGTCGTTGAGCAGGATGACCTTGTACATCGGCGGCGGCTGCAGCTTGGGCTCGGCCGGCCGCTCCTCCACCACCGTGCCGGTGTCCCAATCCTCCCCCGGCGCGTCGTCGTCCGGCGGCGCGGTGGCGGCGCGAACGGGCGGCGGCGGTTGCGGCCGCCACCGCGGCATGCTCCCGCTCACGCGGCGAGAGCGGCTTGGCCAGTCACTCGCGCTCGTCATAGGGGGATTCTCGAACACGAAAGTACGAATAATCAACCCCTGCCGAACGGGCGAGTGGACAGCATGTTCGTTCGCCAATTGGAATCAACCCCCAAACTCGCCGACCAGGGCGTCGCATCTGGCAACACGCGCTTCAAGGCCCAAACAGCCACGCCAAGCACGCCGTCACCCCAAAGGGGGTCCCGGGGGCGAAGCCCCCGAAGCAGATCAGCGCCCACTAGGCTACGCCCCCATCTTGGCGATCACCGCGTCGCCAAACGCCGAACACGAGACCCGCGTGGCGCCGGTCATCAGGCGCTCGAAGTCGTAGGTGACGGTCTTCTGGGCGATGGCGCCCTCCATGCCGCGGATGATGAGGTCCGCGGCCTCGCGCCAGCCCAGGTGGCGCAGCATCATCTCGGCGGAGAGGATCAGCGAGCCCGGGTTCACCTTGTCTTGGCCGGTGTACTTGGGCGCCGTGCCGTGGGTGGCCTCGAACAGCGCCACCGCGTCGCCGATGTTCGCGCCCGGGGCGATGCCGATGCCGCCGACTTGGGCGGCCAAGGCGTCCGAGAGGTAGTCGCCGTTCAGGTTCATGGTGGCGATCACGTCGTACTCGTCCGGGCGGGTGAGGATCTGCTGCAGCATGGCGTCCGCGATCATGTCCTTGATGACGATGGTGCGGCCGGTGCGCGGATTCTCCAGCTCGTGCCACGGCCCGCCATCCAGCGGCGTGGCGCCGAACTCCTCCGCGGCCAGCGCGTAGCCCCAGTCCTTGAACGCGCCCTCGGTGAACTTCATGATGTTGCCCTTGTGGACGAAGGTCACCGAGCGGCGATCCTCGGCGATGGCGTATTCGATGGCTTTGCGCACCAAGCGCTGGGTGCCTTCCACGGACACCGGCTTGACGCCGATGCCGCAGTTGCGCGGAAAGCGGATCTTCTGCACGCCCATCTCGCCGCGCAGAAAGCCGATGACCTTGTCCGCCTCCACGGAACCGGCCTCCCACTCCACGCCGGCGTAGATGTCCTCGGTGTTCTCGCGGAAGATCACCATGTCCGTCTTGTGCGGCTCCCGCACCGGGCTGGGCACGCCTTGCAGCCAGCGCACCGGGCGTTGGCAGACGTACAAATCCAGAAACTGCCGCAGCGCCACGTTCAGCGAGCGGATGCCGCCGCCCACCGGCGTGGTCATGGGGCCCTTGATGCCCACCGAGAACTCGCGCAGCGCGGCGAGCGTCTCCTCCGGCAGCCACTCGCCGTCGCCGTACACGCGCAGGGATTTCTCGCCAGAGTAGATCTCCATCCACGCGATGGCGCGTTTCCCGCCGTAGGCTTGCTCCACCGCGGCGTCCACCACCGCGCGCATCACCGGCGTGATGTCCACGCCGATGCCGTCGCCTTCTATAAAGGGGATGATCGGATGATCGGGCACCCGCAACGAGCCGTCTTCGCCGACCTGGATCTTCTCGCCGTTGGACGGCACTTCAAGGTGTTGGTAGCCCATGCGAACCGCTTTTGCCCCTCGCGAAAATGGATACGATGCGCGATTGTACAACACTGGTGGCCGGCAACTCGGCGGTGGCGGAGCTGGCGAAGCTCCGCCGCGGCGTCGGGTCACGCCGTCAAGTACGTCGCACGGATGTCGCGCACCTCGTCGCGCAGCGCGGCGGCTTCCTCGAACTCCAGGTTCTTGGCGTGGGCCATCATCTTCTCCTCCAGCTCGGCCAGCAGCTTGCCGAGGGCTTTGGCGTCGCCGCTGCGCTCGCGCGCGGCCTGGGTCGCCGGCGTGGGTTTGGGTTCCACCTTGCCGCGGCCGCGTTTGGGGCGGGTCGCGCCCGGGGCGTCGCGGGCGCCCTCCATCACGTCGGCGACGGCTTTGGACACCGTGCGCGGCACGATGCCGTGCTTCGCGTTGAAGGCTAGCTGCTTGTCGCGGCGGCGGTTGGTTTCGTCGATGGCGCGCCGCATGGAGCCGGTGACGTCGTCCGCGTAGAGGATGGCGCGGCCGTGCAGATTGCGGGCGGCACGGCCGATGGTCTGGATGAGCGAGCGTTCGGCGCGCAGGAAGCCCTCCTTGTCGGCGTCCAGAATGGCCACCAGGGACACCTCCGGCATGTCCAGCCCTTCGCGCAGCAGGTTGATGCCCACCAGCACGTCGAACTTGCCGAGGCGCAGATCGCGGACGATCTCCGTGCGCTCCACCGTGTCGATGTCCGAGTGCAGGTAGCGCACGCGCACGCCGTGTTCGTCCAGATACTCGGTGAGATCTTCGGCCATGCGCTTGGTGAGCGTGGTCACCAGCACCCGTTCCTCGGCGTCCGTGGTGCGGCGGATCTCGGCGAACAGGTCGTCCACCTGCGTGGAGGCGGGGCGCACGTCCACTTGCGGGTCCACCAAGCCGGTGGGCCGCACCACCTGCTCCACCACGGCGCCGGCGCGGTCGCCCTCGTAGGGGCCGGGGGTGGCGGATACGAAGATCATCTGCGGCGCTAGGTTCTCCCATTCGTCGAAGCGCAGCGGTCGGTTGTCCAGCGCCGAGGGCAGCCGGAAGCCGTACTCCACCAGCGTTTCCTTGCGCGAGCGGTCGCCCTTGTACATGGCGCCCAGCTGCGGCACGGTGACGTGGGATTCGTCCACCACCAGCAGGGCGTCCTTCGGCAGATAGTCGAACAACGTCGGCGGCGGTTCGCCCGGCGCCCGCCCGGAGAGATAGCGCGAGTAGTTCTCGATGCCGCTGCAATAGCCGAGCTCTTGGATCATCTCTAGGTCGAACCGCGTGCGCTGCTCCAAGCGCTGCGCCTCCACCAGGCGGCCGTCGTCCCGCAGGATCGCGAGCCTTTCGGCGAGTTCCTCGCGGATGTCGTCGATGACGGCGAGGATGCGTTCCTTCGGCGTGACGTAGTGCGTCTTGGGGAACACCGTGTAGCGGGGCAGGCGGCGCAGCACTTCGCCGGTGAGCGGGTCGAACAAGGCGAGGTTCTCCAGCTCGTCGTCGAACAACTCCACGCGCACCGCCTCCTTCTCGGATTCGGCGGGGAAGATGTCGATGACGTCGCCGCGCACCCGGTAAGTGCCGCGCTGGAACGCCGCGTCGTTGCGCGTGTACTGCAACTCCGCCAGGCGGCGCAGCAGGTAGCGTTGATCCACCCGGTCGCCGCGGTCGAGGTGCAGCACCATCTGCAAGTACGAGGTGGGGTCGCCCAAGCCGTAGATGGCGGACACGGACGCCACGATGACGGTGTCGCGCCGTTCCAGCAGCGCCTTGGTGGCGGAAAGGCGCATCTGCTCGATGTGCGCGTTGATGGAGGCGTCCTTCTCGATGTAGGTGTCCGAGGCCGGCACATACGCCTCCGGCTGGTAGTAGTCGTAGTAGGAGACGAAATACTCGACGGCGTTGCGCGGAAAGAACTCGCGGAACTCGCCGTAAAGTTGCGCCGCGAGGGTCTTGTTCGGCGCCAGCACCAGCGTCGGGCGCTGCACCTTGGCGATGACGTTCGCCACCGCGAAGGTCTTGCCCGAGCCGGTGACGCCGAGCAGCGTCTGGTGCGCCAACCCCGCGCCCAAGCCATCGACCAAGCCGGCGATGGCGGTGGGCTGGTCGCCCGCCGGGCGGTAGTCCGCCACCACCTTGAAGTCTTGCACCGCCTGCATGGGGCGAGTTTACCGCGTGGTTGGCGATCGCCCGCGGCTCCTGCGGCTACGCGCCGGTGGTATGATGCCGCCATGCTCGCACTCACCCGTGCGCTGGCGGGTGCTCCGTGACCGACCCAGCAGACGCCGCATTTTGCAACCAAGCGAATCACACCGTGGACGCGGTGGATTTGCGCTGCCCGGAACCGCTGATGCTGGTGCGCAACAAGATGCGGAGGATGAACGCCGGCGAGACCGTCGCCATCGTCGCCACCGATCCTTCCACGGAGCGCGACTTCACCAACTTCTGCCGCTTCATGGGCCACGAGCTGACGGTATCCGAGCGTTCGGGCGATCGCTTTCGCTTCGTGATCCGCAAGGGCTGAGCGGCGCGGCCGGCGCCGTGGCCGAACAGTGCGACGTCGTTGTCATCGGCGCCGGCGTCGTCGGCCTCGCCGCCGCCCGGGCGTTGGCGCAAGCCGGGCGCGAAGTGCTGGTGCTGGAACGCCACGAACTCGTCGGCGTGGAAACCTCCTCGCGCAACTCCGAGGTCATCCACGCCGGCATCTACTACCCCACCGGCTCCGCCAAAGCGACGCTGTGCGTGCGCGGCAAAGCGCTGTTGTACCAGCATTGCGCCGAGTACAACGTGCCGCACCAACGCATCGGCAAGATCATCGTCGCCACCGCCGAAGCGCAGCTGGACACCTTGCACGACTACCAGCAGCGGGCGGTCGCCAACGGCGTCGGCGAACTGCCGTGGCTGACGCGGGCGGATCTGCGATCGCTGGAACCGGAGGTCGAAGCCCTTGCCGGCGTGTATTCGGAATCCACCGGCATCATCGACAGCCACGCCTTCATGCTGAGCCTCGTTAGCGACTTGGAAGCCGCCGGGGGCGTTGTGGCATATCGCACGACAGTGTCCGACCTCGCGGCGCGGGACACAGGCTTGCGCGTGTCCTGCGGGGACTTCGACCTAGACGCCAAAGCGGTGGTGAACGCCGGCGGCTTGCATGCACCGACGCTGGCGGCGCGGCTCGGCGGCGCTTGGCGCGGTTACTACGCGAAGGGGCACTACTACACGCTGTCCGGCGCATCCCCGTTTTCGCGGCTGGTCTATCCAGTGGCGACGGCCAGCGGCCTCGGCGTGCATGTGACGCTGGACTTGGCCGGGCAAGCGCGCTTCGGGCCGGATGTCGTGTGGCAGGAAGACGACGACTACGGCTTCGACAACGCCCACTTCGACGATTTCGTGGCCGCCATCCGGCGCTACTACCCCGGGTTGGCCCCGGAGCGCTTGCACCAAGGCTACACGGGCATCCGTCCGAAGCTGGTCCCGGCGGGCACTCCAGCGGCGGATTTTGTGATCGAAGGCCCGCCGGACAACGGCGTCCCCGGCTTGGTGAACCTGCTCGGCATCGAATCCCCCGGCCTAACCGCATCCCTAGCCATAGCCGAACGAGTAGTGGAGCTGATCGGCTAGGCTTCTTCCCACCGTGGCGCAAGAGTTTGCGTAGCAAACTCCAACGCGCCCGAAGGGCGCGCCCTCACTGTCTATAGCTGGCGAGAAACTCGCCGATGCGCCCTATGGCGGTGGTGAGTTCCTCCACCCGCGGCAGGAACACCAAGCGAAAGTGGTCCGGCGTCGGCAGATTGAAGGCGCTGCCCTGCACCACCAGGATCTTCTCCTTGCGCAGCAGATCCAGCACGAACTGCTCATCGTCCTCGATGCGGAAGCGTTCTGGGTCGAGTTTCGGGAAGGCGTACAAGGCGCCGGCCGGTTGCACGCAGCTCACGCCCTCGATTTGGTTGAGCATGGCGTGCGCCACGCGGCGCTGCTCGTGCAGGATGCCGCCCGGCCGGGTGTATTCGTGGATGCTCTGATAGCCGCCGAGGGCTGTTTGGATAGCGTGTTGCGCCGGCACGTTGGCGCACAAGCGCATGGACGCCAGAATGTTGAGCCCCTCGATGTAGTCCGCGGCGCGTTCTTTGGCGCCGCTCACCACCATCCAGCCGACGCGGAATCCAGCCACGCGGTACGCCTTGGAGAGGCCGTTGAAGGTGACCGTGGGCACATCCTCCGAAAGCGCCGCCAAGGGCAGGTGCTTGGCGTCGTCGTAGAGCATCTTCTCGTAGATCTCGTCGGCGAATTGCACGAGACCGCGCCGCCGCGCCCAATCCGTGATGCCGCGCAGCGTTTCCCCGCCGTACACCGCGCCGGTGGGATTGTTCGGGTTGATCACCACGATGCCGCGGCAGCGCTTGCCGGTTTTGGCGCGAATGTCGTCCAAGTCCGGCTGCCAAGCGGCGTCCTCGTCGCAGCGGTAATGCACCGGCACACCGCCGGCGAGGCGCACCGCGGCGGTCCACAACGGGTAGTCCGGCGCTGGCAAAAGCACCTCGTCGCCGTCGTTCAAGAGCGCCTGCATCGCCATGACGATCAGCTCGCTCACGCCGTTGCCGATGATGATGTCGTCGATGTCCACGCCGCGCACCCCTTGGCGCTGACACTCCTGCATCACCGCCTTGCGCGCCGAGTAGAGCCCCTTG
The DNA here is from genome assembly GCA_965243095.1 of Candidatus Azotimanducaceae bacterium. Taxonomy (GTDB): domain Bacteria; phylum Pseudomonadota; class Gammaproteobacteria; order Pseudomonadales; family Azotimanducaceae; genus VXYL01. The sequence goes on along the minus strand of OZ251530.1, from coordinate 3,783,840 downwards.
GAATCGCAATAGCCTTGCGAACTCGGCAGGTTGTGGATCACGTCGCGCAGGATCTCCTCCGGCGCCTCGAAGCCGAACGGCGCCGGATTGCCGAGGTGCAGCTTGAGGATGCGGTGCCCTTCCTCCTCCAGCCGGTGCGCTTCCGCCTGCACCGGCCCGCGGATGTCGTAGCACACGTCCGCCAGTTTCGCGGACTTGCGGATCACCGCCGGTGCCGGGCGCGCGAACGGCACGGCGGGCGCGGGCTCTTCGGCGACGGTCTTTGGCACGGGCATGGATTGTCTGGCGGACGGCGGGACGGGCGATCCTACACGATGGCGCTTAGAAAACCCCTTCGTCCCGCATGGAGTCGATGGCCTCGGCGCTGTAGCCGAGTTCGGAGAGGATCTCCACGGAGTGTTCGCCCAGCTTGGGCGCGCGTTTCGGCCCCACTTGCGGCACGCTTGAAACCTTCAGCGGGTGGTTCACCAAGAGCGGCGCACCAACGTCTTCCGGCGGCACCACGGCCATCTCGTTGGCCAGCACCTGCTCGTCCGTCACCGTCTCCTCCACGGTGGCGATGCGGTTCACCGGCAGGTCCAGCTCCGCGAAAACGCGCAGCCACTCGTCCGAGGTTTTGGTGGCTACGATGGCGGCGATGGCGTCGCCCAACGCGGCGCGGTTGCGCCACATGTCGGGCGGCTTGGCGAAGCGCTCGTCGGCGAGCAGGTGGACGGCCTCCAAGCCGGTGAACAAGCGCGCCAGCAGCTCGTCGTTGCGCACCATGTTGAACTGCAGCCAGCGCCCGTCCGCGGCTTGATAGACGCGCATCATGGAGGAGGGCACCTCGATCCACTCGCGGAACGCGCCCATGTCGCTGCCGGCCATGGCGGCGCCGGCCACGCCGGACACCGACCACAAGCCGTTGGCGAGCAGCGAGGTGTGCACCATGCCGCCTTCGCCGGTGCGTTCGCGTCGCAAGAGCGCGGTGACGATGCCGGCGTACAGCGCCACCGCGGTGGGGTGGTCGCCCATGCCGGGCAGGCCTTGCGCCGGGCGGGTGCCCGGTTCGCGCATCAAGTCCATGAGGCCGCTGCGCGCCCAGTAGCCGAGTTGATCGAAGCTCTTGCGGTAGCGTTCGGCGCCGCGCTCGCCGTACGCGGTGAGCGACGCGTAGATGAGGCGCGGATTGAGCGGGCGCACGTCCTCGTAGGCGAGACCCATCGCTTCGCGGGAGCCGTAGGGTTGGTTGGTGATGAACACGTCGCACCAGGCGACCAGCCTGCGCATCACCTCGAGGCCGCGCTCGCTCTTGAGGTTCAGCGTCAGACTGCGCTTGTTGCGCCCGTCCATCTGCCAGAACCAGTCCGACCCCTCGGGGGTGCCCGGGCGGCGCGAGAGGCCGCGCAGCATGTCGCCGCGGCCGGGGCGCTCGATCTTCACCACGTCCGCGCCGAAGTCGCCCAGCATCATCGCCGCCGCCGGGGCGGCGATGACCGTGGCGGCGTCCACCACCTTGAGGCCGGAGAACAAGAAGCGCTCGCCGGCCTCCTCCACCTCGCCAGCCGCCATCAGCCCGGGCTGTCCAAAGGCGTCAACTGCACCACCTGAGTTTGCGCAAGCAAACTCCAACGCGCCCGCAAAGGCGCGCCGACTTACTTGCCTTCCGCCTCCTCGCGCGCTTGGCGGAACTCCTCCTCGTCGTCCTGGTCCGGCATCACCACGAACTCCGGATACGCCTCGATGCCGAGCTCGGAGGCGTCCTGGCCAAGTTCCTCCACCCGCGTGCTCACGCGCGCGCCGATGAGCTTGTCGAGCGCGAACCACACCCCCAAGGAAGCGAAGAACGCGAACGCGCCAATCGCCACGATGCCGATGAGTTGCGAGACGATGTTGCCGCCGGACTGGAAGACCACCGCGATGGTGCCCCAAACGCCGGCGAACAAGTGCGCGGGCACGGCGCCCACCACGTCGTCCAAGCGCAAGAGCTCCAATACCTTCATGCCGCCGACGACCACGACGCCGCCCACCGCGCCGATGAAGATGGCGTAGTAGTGTTCGGTGAAGTCCGGCCCGGCGGTGATGGAGACGAGGCCGCCGATGGCGCCGTTCAGCACCGCCAGCAAGTCCACGCGGCCGAGAATGGAGCGCGACACGCTCACCGCGGCGATCACCCCGGCTGCCGCCGCCAAGTTGGTGTTCACCAGCACGTTGCTCATCCACACGGCGTCCAAGGCACTCGCCAGCGCGAGCTGGGAGCCGCCGTTGAAGCCGAACCAGCCGAGCCAGAGGATGAACACGCCAAGCGTCACCGCCGGCACGTTGGAAGGCGGCGTGGCTTTCACTTGGCCGTCGGCGCGGAACTTGCCCAGCCGCGGCCCGACGATGATGGCGCCGGCCAGCGCCGCCCAGCCGCCGGTGGAGTGGACGATGGTGGACCCGGCGAAGTCCTTGAAGGCGTCGCCGGTGAGATTGGCAAGCCAGCCTTCGCCACCGCCGAGCCAGCCCCCACCCCAAGTCCACGCGCCGACTATCGGGTAGATGAAGCCGGTGAGCACCGCCGTGAACGCGAAGAACGTCCACAGTTTCACGCGCTCCGCCAGCGTGCCGGAGACGATGGACGCCGCCGTCGCCACGAACACCATCTGGAAGAACCAGTTGGACATGGACGAGTAGCCGTCGCCCACCACCGCGCTGGTGGCGGCGGCTTTGCCGGCGTCGTCCGCGTTCAGCAGCGCGACCTCGTCGGCGGTGGAGCTCACGAAGAGCTCGAACGAGCCGAACAGGTTGCCGACATCCGTGTACATCACGTTGAAGCCGATGACGTAGAACGCCAAGCCGGCGATGGAGTACAGGCCGATGTTCTTCAGGCAGATCACCGATGCGTTCTTGGTGCGCACCGAGCCCGCCTCCAGCATGGTGAAGCCGGCGCACATCCACATCACCAAGGCGCCCCAGATCAGGAACGCGAAGGTGTTGAGGACGAAACTCGCCTCCGGGCCAATTCCCATTTCGTTCACGAAGCTCTCCCCCGAGTTAAAGACCGCCTAATCATACGCCAGATTCGCGGCGGCGCAGCCGCCGCGGCCAAGCAAGCGCAGCGGGCAACACGCACGATCCTCTTGGGGGGGGGGGGGGGGGGGGGGGGAACTACTCGTGGCTTGTGACGAACGACGATGGCAAGTGCCTATTGAGGGCGAAGCTGCCGCATTGGGCGGTGGCGACCATTTCGGCGGGGCAGATGAATGAAGAAGCGGTGCTGTGGCAGACGACGTTCCACCTCGATGTGGAGCGACACCGGTGCGCTTGGGCGGCGGTTCGATCCAAAGCGCCGCTCGCCCGCGACGCATTCGACATCCACCGGCGCGGCGCCGAGCTCATCTATGTGCGCGAGCGTTGTGCCGAGCGGGCCGTGGCGGCGCACTTTTTCCTGCACGTCTTCACTGGCGTGGAGCGCAGCATCTCCTTGAACGACGCGCTCCAGTAGTCCAAGTCGAACCGCGTGCCGAGCCGTTCCTGTGCGCGTGCTCGCCCATGGCCGTGAACCATTCCGCCAAACGTCCCGCCAAGCCCGCCACATCCCCGCCGGCCCAGAAATACGGCAGACCGGCGACTAAGGCCGCCGCCATTGCGAGCGCGAACGCCATGGCGGATGCCAAGACCCGCCAAGACGAACGCCCAAGGCCGAACGGTGGCGATCAACCCGAGCCACGCGTCCAAGAGCCCAAAGAGGGGTACGCCTCCCAACACCCTTTCGCTCGCTCCCTGCCCATTCCCAGCTTTGGCGGAACGCCGTGTGTACGAGCGCACGGCGATCATGAACATGCCGAGGAACGGCGTGTCCTTGCTGTTGAAGAACGAGTGCGCGTAGATGCGCGGATGCAGCAGGTAGCACAGCATGACGAACAGCGCCACGCCGGCTGCCAAACTTAGATCGGCGCGCCAATCGCCCGGCGGCACGCAGGCGTTCACCAGCGGGGGCGGGTTAGCCGTAGATGGTGGCGGTGAGGCTGTCGGCGTAGGTGGGGTTGTCTTAGCCGTCCAGCACTTGCACCTCGTAGCGGCCGAGCAGGAACACGCCGCCGTCATGAACTGCGCCTGGCCGAACACGGATGCGAAGTCGTCCTCATCGGGGGGCTGGGCGCTTGCGCTTGTGGCCACCTCCGGCGTGGCGGCGGCAAGCCGTTCCGCCCAGGCGGCCAAACGCGCGTCTCGGCGTTGGCGAGGGCGGAGGGCTGCGCCGCCGGCGCCAACGTCACCAGCGTCATGCGGCTGGTGAGGTTGTCGAACACCACCACATCCTCGGACAGCATGAGCAGGATGTCCGGCGTTCCCATGTCGTCCGGCGGCGCGCGATCCGCCAATCGCTGCTCGACGTAGCGGATGGTGTCGTAACCGAGATACCCGACGAGGCCGCCGAAGAAGCGCGGCAGGCCGGGGAGGTTCGGCACCTTGAAGCGCCCGAGGAAGGATTCGATGGCGGCCAGAGGATCGTCGGTTTCGCGTTCCTCCACCAGGTTGCCGCCCTCTTGCACGGTGAAGCGGTTGCCTTGCACGCGCAGGACGGTGTGTGCCGGCAGGCCGATGATCGAATAGCGGCCCCATTTTTCGCCACCCTGCGCCGCGGGCTCGAACAGGTATGTGAGCGGGGCGTTGGCGAGCTTCAGGTAGGTGGAAAGGGGCGTCTCCAAGTCCGCCAGCACTTCGCGCACCACCGGGATGTGGCTGTGGCCTTGCGCGGCGAGGCGGTTGAACTGCTGTTGATTCACCGGGGGCGCTCGGATCGATTGCTTCAGGCGAGTTCGGCGAACGAGTCGATCACCGCGTCCGCGCCCATCGCCTCCGGGGCCTGCCCGTGGTTGTAGCCGTGCCGATACACCACCACCGGGCAGCCCGCCGCCCGGGCGCAATCCACGTCGGTTTGGGAGTCGCCCACGAACAACGCCTCGCCGGGGGCGCAGCCGATGCGGCCGCACGCGAACAGCGCCGGCGCGGGGTCGGGTTTGGGCTTGGCGGCGGTGTCGCGGCCCACCACCACGCGGAAGTACGGTGAGAGCGCCAGCGCGTCCAACAGGCGCTCGCGGAGCAGAAAACCGCGACATCCGAGCCTGCCTTTTCGCCCGCCTACCTACGGTAAGATCAACAGACTTCTCGCCACCGCCGAATCGCTGCCATGCGACTCAAGACCGAGCGTTCCCATCCGCCACATTTCGCCGGGCGGCAGGCCGAAATGGCAATGCTGCTCGCCCATGCGAAGGCGGTTGTGGAAACCCCCGCCGAAGCGGAGGCGGGAATGGCGCTGATCGATGGCGTCCAAGGCGTTGGCAAGACGGCGCTCTTGCAGGAATTGACGGCCAAGGCCGCCGGCAACGGGATCACCGTCTTGAGAGTGCCAACGGGAGGTTTGGGCGACCAAGCCGCGTTGTTCGTGCGGATGATGACGGGTGTCGGCATGAGGCGGGGCAAAGCGGGAACCTTGGCCGGTTTGCGCCGCACAACGAGGACGATGAAAAACGGAGTCTCCAATCTCAACGGCTCGCGCGTCTTCGAATCTCCCGCCCAAGACCGCCACGACATAAACGCTCTGCTGGCCAACACACAGGGCGACCGTCTATGGCGAGGGAAAGGCGTTCTGGTGATCGTCGACGAGATACAGAACATCGACGACGCCGGCATGAGCGCGCTCGCGCCGCTGCACGAGGGGGTGCATGGCTGCCCGGTGGCGGTGGTGGGCGCGGGCTTGCAACATGCGTTGTCGGTGCTCGCCAACAGCCAGCCGAACATCTCGCGCCCGGCGATGCACATCACCTTGGGGCCGTTGGCCGAGGTGGAAGCGCAAGAGGCGATCGGCATCGGGCTGAAGAACCTCGGCCACCGCGTTGAAGACGAGGTGGTGTCAATGCTGGCCGCTGAATCGCAGGGCTTTCCCCACCACATCTGGTGCTACATGGCGGGCGCCGAGAGCGCAATCCAAGAGCACGGCGCACTGCGAACCGAAGATGCCTTTCGCCATGCGCTGAACGAAGGAAACAAGCGGCGAATCAGCTACTACTGGGATCGGCTGCGCAGCATGGAACACTCAACGCCGGGCGCGTTCCAGCCAATGTTGGCAGTCGCGGCCGCGATGGCCGCCAAGGACGACACCAGCCTCACCCACCGCGAAGCCATCGCCGCCATCGCCAGCGAAAAGGCGAAAGGCGAAGACGGCAACGCCATCCTGAACAACGCTCTGGCCAAGGGCGTGTTGACCAAGGAACGCACCGGCGCTTTCCGCTTCGGCATCCCTTCGTTCCACGCCTTCATGCGGGAGCAATTGGCCGACAGCGAGCATTAGCGTGGCAACTAAAGCTGGTGCGAAAACGAAGTATCGATGGCAACGTCCGGTGACCCTTGACCTTCCTCCATTTCGGCAGGCTGCCCGAACGAAGGAAGTTCTGCTGTCCTACGAATCACGTCGGCGGTCGCCCATAGGCAAGGGTTCGTCGCTGTGCATACGGGTGTTGAACTCCATGAAACTGCTCCACGGCAGCACCTTGCCGTAGGCCGCGTTCACCTCCTGCAAGCCGTTGAGGAATCTGCCAATGCCCTCGCCGTCACGCGCCGCAGCCATATCTGCGAAGGCACTGTCGAGCGCGAACTCCCGCTCCGCCAGATGCCGATCGACCAATCCCTCCAACCGTTCCCGATCCGCGACCATCTGCGGAATCACCTGCGCGCAAAACCGTTCTATCTCCTCGCGTTTGCGGCGGGCGAGCTCCACACGCGAGGACAACGCCGCCAACGTCCGCACAATGGTCTCTATGCCGCGATTGCCGATGACGATGATCACCCCAGCCACTGCAGCCGCCAACACCGCCGAGAGCATTTCTCCACCGGGGACGACGCCAAGCACGTTGGCCAACGACCGTTCGACCGCTATCGCCACCCCGATACAGGCTACGGAATACACCGCTTTGAGAATTGCGGATACGACATCGGCGAGGCTCTTGATCTTGCCCGCCACGAACTCCATCCACAATCTACTCACGACGCCAAAGATCTTCTCGACGGCCGCCTTGGCCATCTTCAGGGGAGCGGCCAGCATCGAAACGCCTGCGGACAACACCTCGAAACCGACCTCGCGCAACGCCCTTTCGTTGAACACCGCCTTGATCTTGCTCCAGATGACACGGAGCAGGCGGTCCACCCGTTGCCAGAGAGTCATGGTGCCGGGGTCGCGATAGTACTCGCGAATCTCCCACGCGACGCCGCCAACAGCGATCAGTGCGATGTCCGTCGCTACGCCCACCGCGATACGGTGCCCGGCTCTGGTGGCGGCGTCTTGTGCGACTTTGCCGGCATGTGCCAGATTGGGGTGTCGCGTTGCCCAACGACTTGCCGAAGCCGGTTCCAGTTTCTGAAGAAACTGCTGCGCCTGTTGGCCGTCCGCGCCGCCCGCTTTGGCACGTCTTTCGAGGTCCGCCCTGACGGAGTCATATTTGTCCGTAGGGACAACAAAACGATCGTTGTCGGCGTCTTCTTTGAAGTGCCCGAAGTAGTCGGAGGCACTTTCTAGATTCTTGACCTGCGCCGTCACTAGGCCCTGCGGGGTTATCGTGACAACATCCGTTTGCTCGTGATTCCTCTGCGTTAGATCGGCGATCTTTGGGTATTTCTTCACCAAGCTGTCATATTCCGGGTCTTGGTTGTCCCTCATGATGGCCAGCTCGTCCGTCGTATACGACCTTTGGCCCATCGTTTTCTGGTCGAATTTGTAAAACTCCTCAAGACTCTTGCCTCGAACCGCGTTTACGTTGCGGCTCTTGCCCCCGTCCTGGTTGATTCGAGCTGCGCCGAGACTCTGGTGCGTTTGCAGGTGATTCCCGTACATGCGGACGGCGCCGTGAATGTCTAGTGCGAATTTTCCGGTACCGGACGGCGCAAACCGCAAGAGAGCCTGCGAAATTTGTTGGCCGATCTCGCGGATCGCGTCGTCGGCGACCGACGGCGGTACTTGCCCCGTGTCAGCCGCCAACCCGCGCGTCGAGGCCGCCAGCGCACCGATATCCCCGAGCTCTTGGCTGATCCCCGCGAATGCTCCGCCGGATTTGTCGCTCAAAGACGTTCTCCTCCTTACCACCTTCCCCGGATTCGACACATCGTGCGCCACGCTACCGAGCCGCCCCGGGTTGCATCCCAACGAGGTCGTCCAAGACCTTCCTAGTCCGGCGAAGAGTCTCCCGAATCTCCCGCGTTATCGCGCCTTCTTCATCGAGCAACGGCGCTTCTAGGAGGTTCTTGGCGGTAACGGCGATGGACGCGACGCGACAAACCCGTTCCTGTTCGGCGCGCGAATAGCGGCGATAGTCGGTCTCCCGCCGAACGAGGGCGCGCAGATATTCCAGGTCCGGGGCGAGAAATTGGTCGCCCAATCTCCGCAGCGTCTGGTCGACCTCCGTGGCCTTGCCGCCGATGGCTCGGGCCACAGCCTCCGCAGTCTTCATTGCCTCGGCTGCCGCCCGAGCGTTGGCGCGGTTGGAACGCGCGTTTTCCTTCGCCTCCTCGGCCTTGGAAGCGAGCATGAGGCCGCCCACAAGCAGCACCGGAGCCGCGACGATGCCCCCGAGCACGGCGGTTCCGCCCGCCATGCCGAGGCCACCTGCAGTCAACGCTCCCCCGCCAAGCCATGCGAGCGTCGCGCTCTTGGCTGCGGCGCCGGACAACCCGGCTATCGCCGTTCCGGTGGAAGCGGTGCCGAGCAGGCCAACGCTTCCGTAGGCGGCCAAACCAGCGAGGGCACCCGAACCGAGTGCTGCCGCCCCACCGCCAAGCGCCTCCTCCATCTTCAGGGCGGCCTCTTCCAGCGGCGGCATCTCGCTTGCGAAATCGCCCATCGAAAGGTCGTTCCAAGTGTCGATCTCGCGGAAGTCGACGTTCTTGATGCGCGAGAACTCCTGAACGAAGGGAATTACCCCGTCTTTGTACAGCTTCTCCTTCCGCCGCCCCAACGCTTCCAGATCGCTTTGCGTCTTCCGCCGGCAGCTGTCCAGAGAGTTCTCCGCGTCCGCGTAGATCGACTCGGCGTCCTCGTTGATTTCCTCGGCGTCACTGAGATCGCCTACGGCGTCGGCAACTTTTTTGATGCCCCAAACGGCTCCGCCGAGCAAGGGCAACGCAAGCAACAACGGCAATGGCATCGTTCAGCCCTCCATCAATTCGCGGGCTTCGCGGGTGAGAAGCAGCTGGCGCCTCACCCAGGATTCCACGTCGTCCATGTCGCTCCCAAGCGAGAACGCGGCGGCGACGCGGCCCACCAACTCGGACTCGCTCGGGTCGAACGCCTCGTTCACATAGCCCATGGCCACCAGTTCGAGAAGGAACGCGATGCGGCTGGACCGGTCCTCGAACACCCGCGGCAGGTCTTCGACGGCCAAGTCCTCCGCCTTCACCCCCGGGGCTTGGTCGCGGAGCGTTTCGATGTGGACCATCTCCTTCGCGTCGATCACGCCGTCCACGCGCATGATCCGATCGGCGTAGTGCAGCAGGGCGCCCTGCTGCCGCTCGTTCAGGTACTGGACAAACATGGGTTCTCCCTCCCGATGCTCCCGATGTTTCGCTTTCCCGGCGCAGGCACCGGGCCGTTGCGAAACATCCCGTCGGAAGAACGGATGGTTCCCGCGTGTTCGCCGGGCGTCGGGGAGCTACCCCTAGGCCGCATCAAAGGCTGTTGTATTCGGCGGGTGGCCCGGCTCGCGGGCGTTCCGACGAAGATGTTTCGCACGGCCTATGGTAGGGCTTTCACGGTGCTTGTCAACAAGGAAGATCCGTTCCAAAATCTTCCGCGTTCAGCCGAGGTCTTTGAGCCCCGTTCCCGCCATCCGGGCAGCCCGGAAGATCGCGCGGCCCTTGTTCATGCTCTCCTTCCACTCCAGCCGCGGTATGGAGTCTGCCACCACGCCGCCGCCGGCTTGAATGTGTAGCTGGCCATCCTTGACGATGGCGGTGCGGATGGCGATGGCGGTGTCCATGTTGCCGTTCCACGCCAGGTAGCCGATGGCGCCGCCGTAGATGCCGCGTTTCACCGGCTCCAGCTCGTCAATGATCTCCATGGCGCGGATTTTCGGGGCGCCGGAGAGGGTGCCCACGGGCAGGGTGGCGCGCAGCACGTCGATGGCGGTTTTGCCGGGGGCCAGTTCGCCCACCACGTTGGAGGAGAGGTGCATCACGTGGGAGAGGCGCTCCACCGTGAACTGCTCGGTCACCTTCACGCTGCCGATCTTGGCGACGCGCCCGACGTCGTTGCGGCCGAGGTCGATGAGCATCAGGTGCTCGGCGAGCTCCTTGGGGTCGTTTCGGAGCTCGTGCTCCATCGCCAAGTCGTCCTGCTCGTCGCGGCCGCGGCGGCGCGTGCCGGCCAGCGGGCGGTTGACGACGACGCCGTTTTCCAAGCGGGCGAGAATCTCCGGCGAGGAGCTCACGATGTGGAAGGCGCCCAGATGCATGAACACCATGTACGGCGACGGGTTGATGCTGCGCAGTGCGCGGTACAGGTTGATCGGCGGGCCGGCGAAGGGCGTGGACATGCGCTGGGAAAGCACCACCTGCATCACGTCGCCGGCGCGGATGTACTCGCGGATGCGTTCCACGGCGTCCATGAACTGCGCCTGGCCGAACACGGAGGCGAAGTCGTCCTCCTCGGGGGGTTGGGCGCTTGCGCTTGTGGCCACCTCCGGCGTGGCGGCGGCAAGCCGTTCCGCCCAAGCGGCCAGGCGCGCCTGGGCGTTGGCGAGGGCGGAGGGTTGCGCCGCCGGCGCCAACGTCACCAAGGTCATGCGGCTGGTGAGGTTGTCGAACACCACCACGTCCTCGGAGAGCATGAGCAGGATGTCCGGCGTTCCCATGTCGTCCGGCGGGGCGCGATCCGCTAGGCGCTTCTCGACGTAGCGGATGGTGTCGTAGCCCAGGTAGCCGACGAGGCCGCCGAAGAAGCGGGGCAGGCCGGGGAGGTTCGGCACCTTGAAGCGCCCGAGGAAGGATTCGATGGCGGCCAGCGGGTCGTCCGTTTCGCGTTCCTCCACCAGGTTGCCGCCTTCCTGCACGGTGAAGCGGTTGCCTTGCACGCGCAGCACGGTGCGCGCCGGCAGGCCGATGATCGAATAGCGGCCCCACTTCTCGCCGCCTTGCGCCGCGGACTCGAACAGGTATGTGAGCGGCGCGTCGGCGAGCTTCAGGTAGGTGGAGAGGGGCGTTTCCAAGTCCGCCAGCACCTCGCGCACCACCGGGATGTGGCTGTGGCCTTGCGCGGCGAGGTGGTTGAACTCCTGCTGATTCACCGGGGCGCTCGGATCGATTGCTTCAGGCGAGCTCGGCGAACGAGTCGATCACCGCGTCCGCGCCCATCGCCTCCGGGGCCTGCCCGTGGTTGTAGCCGTGCCGATACACCACCACTGGGCAGCCAGCCGCCCGCGCGCAATCCACGTCCGTTTGGGAATCGCCCACGAACAACGTCTCGCCGGGGGCGCAGCCGATTCGTGCGCACGCGAACAGCGCCGGCGCGGGGTCGGGTTTGGGCTTGGCGGCGGTGTCGCGGCCCACCACCACGCGGAAATACGGCGAAAGCGCCAGCGCGTCCAGCAGGCGCTCGCTCAAGCCAGCGAGCTTGTTGGTAACTACGGCCAAAGGTGCGCGGGCGCCCAGCGTCTCCAACGTCTCCACCACGCCGGCGTACGGCCGCGAGAAGTCCGCGATGTGCTCGCGGTAGTAGTCCACGCACGTCTCCTGCATGGCGTCCAAGCGGGCGGCGTCGGCCGTTTGGCCATGATGCGCGAACGCCGCCCGCAGCATCGCCCGGACGCCGTGTCCAACCCAATGCCGCGTCAACGCCAAGTCAACCGCGCCGAGCCCATCGGCGGCGAGCGTGTGGTTCAACGCAAGTTGAAGATCCGGCGCGGTGTCCACTAGGGTGCCGTCTAGATCAAACAAGTAGCCGCGGTAGCTCACGCGGCGATTCCCTCGCGCAAGGCGGCGATGGCGGCGCGGTAGTCGTCGGCGCGTTTGCCCGGCCCCCGAGCGACGCCGAAGATGGCCGATCCCGCCACGAAGGTGTCCGCGCCGGCGTTGGCGACGCCGCCGATGGTCTCGCGGTTGATGCCGCCATCCACCGCCAAGCGAATCGAGCGGCCGCTTTCGTCGATGCGCTCCCGCACCGCCCGCACCCGCGCCACGCTCGACGGAATAAACGCCTGCCCGCCGAAACCCGGATTCACGGACATCACCAGCACCCAATCCACCGCGTCGAGCAGCGGCGTCAACAGTTCCAGCGGCGTGCCCGGATTCAACGCCACCCCCGCTTTCGCGCCACCCTCGCGGATGAGGCCGAGCGAGCGGTGCGGATGCGCGCTCGCCTCCGGGTGGATGGAGATGACATCCGCCCCGGCTTGCAGGAAATCCTCAATCAGCCGATCCACCGGGGTCGCCATCAAATGCACGTCCAGCGGCACGCTGGGTTCACGCCCACGCAGCGCCGCCAGCACCGCCGGGCCGACGCTGAGATTCGGCACGTAGTGGTTGTCCATCACGTCGAAGTGGATGGCGTCCGCCCCGGCGGCGATCACGTCTTCCACTTCCTCGCCCAGCGCGGCGAAATCCGCGGCGAGAATCGACGGCGCGATCCACGGCGGCATCGAACGCCTCACAACGGGCGCAGGCCGAGGCCGTCGCGGGTCTCCGCCACCGCCGCGTCCACCACCGCGCGCAACGCCTCGGTTTCGCCGTCGCCCTCCAAGCGGCGCAGGCGGTACAGGTCGATCTGCCGATCCGCGCCGGTGCCTTCGCGGATGATGGCCGTGGCGCGGCGCAGTTCCGCCTCGCAGCCGAGCGCCTGCGCGTCCGCCGCCAGATCCTCCACCAGCGCGGCGGTGATCTCGTCGATGTCCAAACGCCCGCCGAACGAGCTATCCGCCAGAAACGCCAACACGCCGTAACGCGCCGCCAGCCAACGGTTCTCGGCGATGAGTTCCGTCGGCGGCTCGGCCGGCAAACCGTCCGCGGCCAGATCGCGCTGCAGCTTGCGGATGAGCGAAGCGTAGAGCGCGGCGATGCAGAGGGCGTCCTCGAAGCGGGTGCAGATGTCGCAAATGCGCATCTCGATGGTGGGGAAGCGCGCCGAGGGCCGGATGTCCCACCACAGCTCGCTGCCGTCGCCGATGAAGTCCAGCGCTTGGTAGTTCCGCACCAGCGCGTCGTAATCGGCGTGGGAGTGCAGCGGCGGCGGCAGGCTGGTGCGCGGCAACGCGCCGATCAAGTTCAAGCGGTAGGACTTGAAGCCCGTCTCGCGCCCCATGTTGAACGGGGACGACGCCGACAGCGCGTGCAGCAGCGGCAGGTAGCGGCGCATGGCCGTCATCACGCGCAGGCGGCTGTCCGCATCGCCGAAACCGGCGTGAATGTGAATGCCGGCCACCAGAAAGCGCCGCACACTTTCCTGAAACGTCACCGCGAAGCGGCGATAGCGCTCGCCCGGGGTGGTGGTTTGCGCCTGCCAAGCGCCGAACGGATGCGTGGAGGTGGCCAGGGCCCGCAGGCCGTGTGTTTCCGCCGCCTCCACCACCACGCGGCGGGTCTCCACCAGCGCTTGGCGCAGTTCGGCCACGTTGTGGCAAACACGGGTGTTGGTTTCGATCTGCGAACGCAGGAACTCGCGCACCACTTTGTGCGGCCCGGCGTTGCGCTCGCAGGCCTCGAAGATGCCGATTGGCGGGTCCGATACGAGATCGCGGGTTTCCGGGTCGACGAGGAAGAACTCCTCCTCGATGCCGAGGGTGATGGGCGGGTTGGCCATGGACGGACTGCGTTGTTGGCGGGTTGGTCGCGTCATTTTGCCATGAAGCCCGGTAGCGCGGTGTGGCCTCTTGGCTGGCCGGTGTACGACAGATCTTTGGCGACGGGTGCTGGGAGCGCGGGCGTCTCGCCCGCATGCAGGCGGAACGCCTGCGTTTCCCGGCTTGGCGCCGAAACCCTTACCAAAGATCTGTCGTACACCCTTGGCTGGCAGTCGGGGCTGTGCGGATCTGCGGTGCCGCTAGGTGGTCTCAGCCGGTGTTCCCTCTTGCGACTTCCATCGCCGGCCGGTCGGCGCGGTTGCATGGGCGTTCCCGGAAGTGCCAACATCAGCGGCTCATCGTTTCCCTTGGGCCGACGAAACATGGCGGCGCTGGCGCAGTCGCAAAGCATGGTGAACGTCCTCAAACGCAAGTTGCGGGCGCGACGCATCTCCTACGAGCGGATCGCCCGGCATCTGGGCATTTCCCTGAGCAGCGTGAAGCGCCTGTTCTCCAGCGGCGACTTCACCCTGCGGCGACTGGAGGCGGTTTGCGAACTGGCGGAAGTGGATTTGCTCGAGCTGGCGCACGACGCCGAAGCGGAGCGCCTGCGCGTGACATCGCTGACGGCGGAGCAGGAGCGCGAGCTGGTGGCGGATCCCGAGTTGCTGCTGGTGGCCGTCTGCGCCTTGAGCCGCTGGAGTTTCGAGCGCATTTTCGACCGCTACCAAATGACCAAGCCGCATTTGGTTGGGCTGCTGGTGCGCCTCGACCGCTTGGGCCTCATCGAGTTGCTGCCGGAGAACCGCATCAAGCTGCTGGTGGCGCCGAATTTCGCGTGGCTGCCGGACGGCCCCATCCACCGCTACTTCGTGAATCACGTGCAAACCGATTTTGTTTCCGGCGCGTTCGACCCGGAGCGCGACATGCACCGCTTCGCGTGGGGAATGTTGACGGCCGAATCCGCCGCGGTGATGCGCGCGAAATTGGCGGATTTGGTGGAGAGCTTCCACGAGCTGGCGCGCCAGGACGAAGTGCGCCCGCGGCAGGAGACGCGCACCGCCGGCACCTGCCTGTTGGTGGCGCTGCGCGAGTGGGAGCCCGCCGCCTTCCGCTCCAAGCGGCGGGCGGTGGCCGCGGGTGCCAAAAGCGACAGCGTGGGCAAAAAACGCCGCCGAGCAACGGTCGCCTCGCGTTAGAGAGGTTCGAGAGAAGGAGCCCGGCATGGCCGACAACGCGAACCAACTGCACACCCGCCTGCAGCGCCTTTGGAAAGGCACGTTGGTGGTGGCGATCACCGCCGGCTACCTGCTCATCCTCACGCTGCTGCTGATCCACCGCGATTGGAAAGCGGCGCTCATGGCGCTATTTCTCATCGTGCTCGCGCAGTTCTTCCGCTACATCGGCGACGACGTGGACCGCATCGGCTGGCAGCTCTCGCGCCAGTCCGGCGAACCGGGGCGCGAAGGTGACGAGGCAGCCAATCGCCGGCAAAAACGCATGCACCGCCTGCTGGTCGGCCTCACCCAGTTGCCTAATCTGGCGCTGGTGGCCCACGGATATTGGCTGGGTGGGGAGCGGTGGGCCATCGCCCTCGCCATCGGCGTTGTCGCCATCGAGTTCCTGCACACGCGCATCCGCAAAGTGAACCGCGCGGTGGCCTTCGAGCAGGCCAGCTTCGGCTTCGTCGAGCGCGGGCTATTTGAAGGGCCGGAGTCCATCGCCCGCTTGCAGGAAACAAAAGAACGGCGTGTGGAGGAACGCCTAGCCACCCTTGAACGGATGGCGGACGAAGGGCTGATCTCGCGCAAGGCGTTTGAGAAGGCTCGCGACAAAGCCCGCGTTCGCTTGGTGCTGGAGGAGGACGCCCGCAAGCCGCATCGACCGGCTTGAGAGCGCGGATTTTCGCGGCGCCGAATGTCGGCGTTCCGCAACCCCGGGAACGCAGGCGTTCCGCCTGCATGCGGGCGAGACGCCCGCGCTCCCAGCGCCCGTCACCAGAGATTTTTTGTACACCCCCAGCGGAGGTGGCGTTGCAAGCTGGGTGCGCCGCTTTGGTACACTCGGCGCGTTGCCATAGCAGCATCGCATTGCCGAGTAAGGGGGGGACCATGCACTGCAACGGAGGAAACAACCAACCGTGCCACCGCGCCGTCGCCAAGAGGCTGGCGGGCGGCTTCGTCATCGCCATCGCCGCCGTTGGCGTGGGTTTGGCGGGCGTTCCGGCACTCGCCGAGGAGGACGACGAGGACATCGAGCAGCGCGTCGAAGAAGTGGTCGTCACCGGCATTCGCGGCAGCCTGCAACAGTCGTTGAACCGCAAGCGGATGGCCGACCACTTCGTGGACGCCATCACCGCCGAGGACATCGGCGCTTTTCCGGATCAGAACCTCGCCGAATCGCTGCAACGCATCAGCGGCGTGGCCATCGACCGCAAGGAGGGCGAGGGCGCGTTCGTGAGCGTGCGCGGATTGGGGCCGCAGTACGTGCAAACCACCATCGGTGGGCGGGTGCCGGCGTCCAACGTGGATCCAGGCCAGCTCGCCGGCCGCGGCCAGTTGAACCGCGGCACGCGGGTGATCGGCTTCGACTCCTTCCAATCCGGCCTCGTGCAGGCGGTGGAGGTTCACAAGTCGCCGCGCGCCGATCACGTCGAGGGCGGCCTTGGCGGATTCGTCGACATCCAAGCGCGCAAGCCGTTTTCCCTGGGCGAACGCCACTTGGCGATTTCCGTGGACGGCACGGTGAACTCCCTGGCGGACGACACCTCGCCGGGCGTCTTCCTGCTTTACAGCGACATCCTGAGCGACTCGGTGGGCTTCATGGCTTCGGCGCAATGGGACACCCGAGGCATCCGCTCGGACTCGCTGCATCACTACTCCTACGTGCCGAATCCCGGCACCTTGACGGTGGGCGGCCAGCAGATGGTCGGCTACTACCCGCGCCAGATCCTAGGCGAGTTGCACATCACCGATCGCGACCGCCTGAACATCTCCTCGTCCTTGCAATTGCGCCCGTCCGAGCGCGTGGACTTGACGTTGGACCTGTTGTACACGGACATCCAAACCAGCGAGAACGACTACTGGAGGGACTTCCGCATCCAACAGCGGCTGGCCACCAACGTCACCCAAGCGACGCTCGTCGACGACAACGGCACCGGCGTGTTCACCTCGCTTTCCACCTCCGGCGCGGGCGCGTTCATTCAGCACGCCGTCGAACAGGTGGACACGACGGCGTTCACGTTCGGCGCCAACTTGCAGTTCCAAGCCTCGGATCGCCTCGGCGTCAACGTGGACTTCACGATTTCCGATACCGATTCGCCGAGCGCGTACCGCGACTACCTGATGCGCAACACCGGCACGCAAATGACTTACGAGAAGGTCGGGCCCGGTGGCATTCCTTCGCTGACGTCCGCCTCGCCGCTGCACGACATCGGCTGGTGGAGCGTCGTCAAACACTCCATACATTCGCACTTGGTGGCGGATCGGGTCACGCAGTTCCGCATCGACGTCACTTACGATTACCCGGAAGGTTGGCTGAACACGGCACAGGTGGGCTTTCGCTCGGCGAGTCAGGAGCGGGGCGACCGCTATCGCTATCTGAACAGCCGCGCCTTCCTCAACCGTCCAATCACTGAGTTCGGCAGCGGCACGGAGTTCCCGGCCGAGTCCAACTTCCTAAGCGGCCTCGGCAATCGGTTCCCGTCGCCCGTCGTCAATCCGAACCTCGACGAGATCCAGAAGACGTTTGTGACGATGCCGGAGGCGATCCTGAACGGCCGCGGCTTCGCCACCGGAACGGAGAAATCCCTCACCGGGTACACGCAAGGCCAATTCAACGAGGATCTCAACCACGAAGACGATTCTCTCGCGGTGTACGGCATGATCACGTTCGCCGGCGAGTTCGGCGCGACGCCGTACTCCGGCAATGTCGGTGTGCGCTATGTGCAGAACGACACCGGGTCCGTGGGGCAGATCTCCGAGCCGGTGGACTTCGACATTTCGGATCCGTCGTCGCCGGTGCTTGTGCTCTCGCCACCGCAATTTGTGAACGTGCCGCACGATTACTCGGCGGTGCTGCCGTCGCTGAACGTCCGCTTCGATCCGCGCGACGATCTGGTCATCCGCGCGTCGCTGGCCAAGGTGCTCAGCCGGCCCGCCTACGGGGACTTGAATCCCCGCTTCACCGGGGGCGGCATCGGCCGCACCATCCGCGCCGGCAACGGCGAGCTGGATCCCACCACGGCGGTGCAGTTCGACTTGGCGGCGGAGTGGTACTTCGCGGACTACTCGCTAGCCTCGGTGGGCTTCTTCGCCAAGGACATCGACGCCTTCATTCAGCTAGACATCGACAGCGTCACCTTCCCGGGCGTGATCGACCCGGACACCAATCAGCCGGTTGTGTTGACCGCGCGCCGGCCGCTCAACAGCGGCAGTTCCCGGGTGACGGGGTTGGAGCTTTCGTTCCAGAGCACGTTCGACACCCTGCCGGCGCCGTTCGACGGCCTTGGCGTGATCGCCAACTACACCCTCGTCAACTCCGGCTCGGACTTCCGCAGCGAGAAGACGCGCGCCGCGTACAGTGTGCCGGGTCTTTCCGAGAACACCATCAACTTCACGGTGTTCTACGAGAAGGAGCGCTGGCGCGGGCGCTTGTCCTACAACTATCGGGACGACTTCCTCGATCAAATCGCCGACGGCCAAGGGCACCCGTACTTCGTGGACGCCTACAAGCAGTACGACGTCTCCTTCGGCTTCGAGATGACGGAGAAGGTCTCGCTCAGCTTCGAGGGCATCAATCTCACGGACGAGAACGTGTACTACTACAACCTGCTCGGCACCGGCAAGCAGGAGCACTTCTCCAGCGCCGTCAACGCCGGACGCCGGTACCAGTTCGGCGTGCGCTTTCGGATGTAGCCGGGCGGGGCCGGCGGGGATGGTTGGCTGCTCGGTTGGGTGTTGTGAGCAACCACCCGCTCTTTGAAGAGCGCGTGGTCAAGGTGGAGCGGCCGGAACGCAACTTCCGGCTGCTCGCCGCGGCGAACGGTGAGCTGCTGGGCCTGAACGACGCCGGCGCTCTTTTCCTGACCGACGATGCCGACGATCGGGTGGTGTGGGATCGCGCCCCCGGTGGCTTTCGCCACGTCGCCACGGGCAAGGTGTTCGCGGCCAGCGAAAACGGCGATGTGCGTTTGGCGGGCGCTGATTCCCCCAGTGTGCGCGTCTGCCACGGGCCGGAGAAACTGCCCTCGGAGTACTTGGCGCATTTGCGTCGCGAAGGTTGGGTTTGCCTCGCCTGCATCATCGACCCGGACACGGTGGACGATTTGCAACGCGGCGCTTGCACGGACGCGTACGAAGCGCCAGAGTTCGACAAGAGCGTCCCGCGCATCGCCCTGCATCCGGCCGTGGCCCGAACCGTTGCCGAGCCGATTTCGCTAGCGTTGATCCGGCGCTACATGGGCACGGAGGATGTCCGTGTCGGGCATCCCCCCGGTTTCGCCGTTTTGGCGCCGGACGACGGCAAGCGACCGGTGCAAGGCTGGCACGCGGACTTCCCCTACAACATCGCCAACACCGACCGCGAGTACAAGCGCACGGCGGCGCCGATGGCCGTGCAGCGCAACGTGTGCATTTCGGAGTTCACCAAGTCTCGCGGCGCGACCGCGTTCAAGCTGGGGTCGCACGCCTTCGACGCGTACCCGCCGGAGCACTGGAACCCGCGCAAACACGATGGTGAGGCGTACGATCGCGCGCGGCATGGCCTGCCGTACACCGGGCCGGAAGCGGACGTGATCGAGGCGCCGGCCGGCAGCATCATCCTTTACGACGCTCGCACATGGCACCGCGCCGGTTTCAATCGCAGCAACCGCCGACGCGCCGCGATGTTGCAGGCGATGCTGGCCGGCAGCGTCAAGCGAAAAACCGACACGTCGAACGCATACGCGCGTTTCGTCGAACAGCCGTTCTACGCCACGCTGACCGTGCGCGAGCGCCGCGAAGTGCAGCGCTTGATGGGGCCGCCGGGCCGCCAGTAGAGGCATGAGCAGCGAGTTGGCCGAAACCCGCCTGCGGGGTCTGAGGAAAGAGCTGGTCGAACAATACCGCCGCACCGACCGTCTCGGCTTGAACGAACTGTCGTCGGGCAACCTCAGCGTTCGCTTCGGCGACACCATGCTGATTTCGCCAAACGGCGCCAAGGCGGAGACGATCACGGTGGACAACATCGTCCAAGTCTCCCTTGATGGCGATGTGCGCGGCAGCGGCAAACCTTCGTCCGAATGGCGCATGCACGCCGCCATTTACCAACGCCACGAAGAAGCCGCGGCGGTGGTTCACACCCATTCGGACCACTGCGTGGCGCTGGCAAGCAACGGAATGTCCCTGCCCGGCTTCCACTATCTGGTGGGCACTTTCGGCGGCGGCGACGTGCCCTGCATCCCGTACTCCACCTTCGGCACCCAACAACTGGCCGACGACGCCGCGCAAGCCCTAACACATCGGACCGCCTGCCTCTTGGCCAACCACGGCATGATCGCCCGCGGGCGCAACCTCAAACAGGCGGTGAATCTAGCGCAAAGATTGGAGATCATGTGCCGCCAGTACCTCTTGGCGCGGCAATTCGGCGAACCGTCGCGCCTCACCCCGGCGCAGTGGGAGGAGTTCTTCGCGCAAGTGCGACGCAATCAATACGGCCGCAACGGCTGACGCCGGGCGGCCGCGTCGCTGCTCAAAAACGCCGTCAGCCCGCGGCGGCGCGTTCCTCGTAGATGGATTCCTCGTTCTTGGATTCCTCGGAGATCTTCCGCCCCAGCGAAACAAACGTGGGAATGTCCTCGTCGGCGAGCTCGGCCATGGCAATCTTGCGCTGCATCGCCGCTTCCAGATACGGCGCGAGTTCCGCCATCTTCTTGGCTTCCCGCGCCGCTTCGCGCTCCTTGAACTCCGGCAACACTTCGGCGGCGAACAGTTCCAGCGCTTCGCAGATGTGTTCGTGCTTGTTGCGCCCGGCCTGCTGAATGAACGTGACCTGATCGACGTCGCAGGCCTCGAACTTGAGCAGGTGCTCGCGCAGGTCGTCCGGCGTGCCGATTCCGCCGCGGCTGCCGGAAAGCGCTTGCGTGATGTCTCTGGTTTCCTGTTCCTTCGCTTTCATGGTCTCGAATTGCCGCCATAGGTCCGTGCGCCCGGGCGTGTGTTCGCCGAAAGCGTAGAGGCTGCCGAGCGCGAAGCCGAAGAATTCGAAGCCGGCCAAGCCGCGTCGCACGGCTTCTTCCCGGTCCTGGTGGCACGAGAAGCTCGACACCATGCAGATGTTGGGGTTGATGGCGTGGCCGATGGGCACGCAGGCGTCGGATTTGATGATGCCGTAGTACTCCTCCACCCATTCCGTGGCTTCCGCCGGATCCACGAAGGCGAAGGTGAGGGCGCCGATGCCGAGCCGCGCCGCCATGCGGATCGTCTCGCGCTGCGAGCAGGCCACCCAAAGCGGCGGATGCGGGCGCTGCACGGGTTTCGGCACGATGTTCCGGCAGGGCATCTCGAAGTGCTGGCCTTTGTAGCCCGGGTACGGATCCATGGCCAGCATGTTGCAGATCTGCTCCACGGCCTCCATGTAGATTTTGCGCTTCTGCTGCACCGGAATGCGGAAGCCGCCGAGCTCCAGTTCCGCCGAGGATTCGCCGGTGCCGAACTCGACCCGCCCGTTGGACACCAGATCCAGCGTGGCGATCACCTCGGCCGTGCGCGCCGGGTGGTTGTACGCCGGAATCACTTGCCGGATCCCATGCCCCAGACGGATGTTCTTGGTGCGTTGCGAGCACGCCGCGAGGAACACCTCCGGCGCCGAGGAATGGGAGTACTCCTCCAGAAAGTGGTGCTCCACCTCCCACGCGAAGTCGATGCCGAGCCGGTCCGCCACTTCCACCTGCTCCAAGGCGTCGTTGAAGAGCTTCTGCTCGTCCCCGTCGTTCCACGGCCGCGGCAGTTGGTGCTCGTAGAAGATGCCGAATTTCATGCTGAGGGTTCGTCCGTTACTGTTCGAGCGGCGAAGTCAACCGCTTTGGCGGGCGGATTGCAAGATTTGTGGCACCGTGCGTCGCACTGCTACCATCGTGCGCGACGCTTGGAGGCAAGCAAACGCAGCAGACGCGGCAGACCGCAAGGGAGGCGCGATGAAACCGATCTCCGTTCAACTCTACTCGTTGCGCGAAGAGTGTGCGCGGGACGTGGACGGCGTGCTCGAACGCTTGGCGGCCATCGGCTACAAGGGCGTCGAGCCGTTCGCTCTGCACGGCAGGACGGCGCCGGCGTTCAAGGCGCGGGTGGAGGGGCTGGGCATGAAGGTGTCCTCGAGCCACTATCCGTGGGCGAACCGCGCGTCGGTGGCCGAAGTGGTGGACAACGTGGCCGGCCTTGGCCTGCGCCGCGCCGCCGCCGGTTTCGGCGCCGACGACTTCCGCGACATGGACGCCATCCAGCGCACCGCGGACACGATCAACGGCTTGATCGACGCGCTGCGCCCCCACGCCATGGATCTCTTCCTGCACAACCACTGGTGGGAGTTCGCGCCGGTGGAAGGCAAGCTCGGCTACCGGCACATCGCCGAGCTGTGCCCGGCGCTGCAGTTCGAGGTGGACACCTACTGGGCCGCCAACTTCGGCGCCGTGGACGTCGCCGCCGAAGTGGCGCGGGTGAAGCGGCGCGCGCCGCTGCTGCACATCAAAGACGGGCCGCTGGTGCAGGGCGAAGCCCATGTGGCGGTGGGCGACGGGCGCATGGACATCCCGGCCATCTTGGACGCCGCGGATCCGGGCGTGTTGGAGTGGGTGATCGTGGAACTCGACGCCTGCGACACGGACATGATGACCGCGGTGGAGAAGAGCTACCGCTACCTCACCACGCACCAGCTGGCTTCCGGCAACGCTTGATGCGGATTCCGGGGCGCCAAACGGCCGGTCGCATTGGCCAACTTCGGGGCGTGGCGACGGTCAAACGGAGTACCGTTGCGCGCATCGGTTGGCAAAGGAGGAGCCGTCAATGGCCAAATGGATAGCCGCCATCGTCGTCGCGTTCGTCGTCGGCGCGACCACCGCCTACGCCTGGTTCGCCTTCGCGCCAAACGGGGCGGCCGCCGTGGCGGGTGGCGACGCAAACACCGCCGCGCAGTCGGCCGGCGATCTCCAAGCGGCAACGCCCGAGCGGTCGCCGCAATACACGACGCTTGCCGAAATCACCGCCATGCCCAGCGACTTCGAGCAGACCGCCGCGCTCTTCGCAATGCTGCGCAACGCGGACGAAGCCACCTTGCAGCGCCTGCTCGAAGAGGCGGACGGTTTGCGCCCGCGCCGCGAGCGGATTGCGGCGAAGTCCATCATCTACGCCCGCTACGCCGAACTCGACCCGCTCGCCGCCGTGGAGCGGGTGCTGGCGCAGGAGCGCGACAAGCACGAGATGCTGGATCGCGTGTTCACGGCGTGGGGCAAGCACGACTTGGAGGCCGCTCTCGCACACGCGCAGACGATCCAAGGCCCGCTGCGCCGAGCCGCGGCAAGCGCTGCCCTAGCCGTCAGCGAGCATGTGGATCCCGCCCGCCGCCAAGCCCTCGCCGCGATGTTCTCGCTGCAGGACACCTTCGCTTTGATGGACATGGCGGAACTCGAAGGCGACCCGGCCGTCGCGTGGCGCAACGCGCTCGCCACCGAATCCGCGCAAGCGCGTGCGCAACAGCTATTCCAGATCGGCCGAGCCTGGGTGGAACAAGACCCGGCGGCGGCGCTGGCAGCGGCCATGGAATTGCCGCCGGGCGGCATGTTCGGCGGCGTGGTGCCCTTCCTCATCGAGCGCTGGGCGGAGCGGAACTCCGATGAAGCGCTGGCTTGGGTCTTGGCGCAGCCGGAATCCCGGGCTCGGGCGGAGATGCTGGGCGCGCTGGCCAGCAGCATCGCGCAGGCGCGGCCCCACGACGCGCTCGCCTTGGCGGAAACGCTGGACGGCGCCGCTCGCCGGGAGGTGGCGCGAGCCGCGCTGCAAGCCTGGGCGCAGACGGACGCGCAAGCGGCCATGAACGCCTTGGAGGAGTTCGACGACTTGGGGTTGGCCAACGACGCCAAGTATTCCATCTTGGCGCAGTGGTCGGCAGCGGACCCGCGGGCGGCGTTCGAGTGGGCGCTGACGCAGAAGTCGTCCATGGACAACATGCACCTCGCTGCGATCCCGCTGCAGCAACTCGCCATGAACGACCCGGCCGAAGCGCTGCGCTTGGCGGAGGAACTCGACGGCATGCAAAAGCAAATGGCGCTCGCCAGCGTCGTCAGCACTTGGGCGGACCGCGACCCCCACGCCGCCGCGGCGTGGTTGGAATCGGCGTCCGGCGACGTGTCCCAAGCGGTGAGCTCGGTGGCGTTCGCGTTCGCGCAACGCTCGCCCAGCGAGGCGTTCGAGTGGGTTTCCACGCTGCCCAAGGAGTCGCAGCAGGTGGCGTTGCACAGCTTGGTTTCCGCCACCGCCTCCCATTCGCCCGAGCAGGCCGTGCGCCTGATCGGCACCATCCGCGACGCGGAAATGCGCACCGAGGCGACCATGACGCTGGTGATGGGCTGGTCGCAAAGCGCCCCGCGGGACGCCGCCGCGTGGGTGGCCCGCAGCGCCGACGCCGAGCAGCGTCCGACGCTGTACCACCAAGTCTTCCAATCGTGGGGATTCCACGATCGCGACGCGGCCGAGGCGGAGTTGCGGCAACTGCGACGGCAGGACGAACGCGATTGGGCGGCGTTGGGGTTGGTCAACTCCGCCGCGTTCGACGACGCCGATTTCGCCGAACGCATCTACGGCCGCATCCGCGGGGAGGAGCAAAAGCGCCAGGCGGCGCAGGCGCTGTACTACGGGCTGCTGCAGATCGACCGCGACCGCGCCGAGCGCTTTCGCAAGGAGGCGGGCATTGAGGAGTTGCCCGAGGGTGTTCCGGCGTTTGGCCCGATGCTCTTTCGCGGCCGCTAGCCGCGCCCGCTTCGGGTACGCCGCGGCCGCATCCGCGTGGACGTCAGCCGCCGTGTTCGCGGTAGTGGGCGGCCACCGCCGGATGCACGAACTCGGAGATGTCGCCGCCGAGGCCGGCGATCTCGCGCACCCGCGATGACGACAAGAACGACCATTGCCGCGACGTGGGCAGCAGGACGTATTCCAAATCCGGATCCAGCGTTTGGTTCATGGCGATCATCTGGTATTCGTAGTCGAAGTCCGACATGGTGCGCAGCCCGCGCACGATGAAGCGCGTGTTCCGGCGGCGCACGTACTCCACCAGGAGCACGTTGAACCCCTCCACCTCCACGCTGGCGCCAAACTCCGCGAGCGCCTGGCGGCAGAGCTCGATGCGCGTGGCGAGGTAGGTCTCCGGGTCTTTGTCCGCGGCGGTGCCCACCGCCACGATCACCTTGTCGAACAGCCGCAAGGCCCGTTCGATGATGTCGCGGTGGCCGTAGGTGATGGGGTTGAAGCTGCCAGGATATACGACGCTGGTCATGGATCGTCCGCAAGTGAAGGTGCGGCCAGTCTAGCCGAAGCGCGCTGGGAGCGCGGGCGTCTCGCCCGCATGCAGGCGGAACGCCTGCGTTTCCCGGCTCGGCACCGACACCTTTGCCAAAGATCTGTCGTACACCCGTGCCCTCGGGGTCGCTCAGCGGAAGTTCGGCAACACTTCTTCGGCGAATAGCCGTGCCGGTTCCAGCGTGTCCTTGCCGAAGAACTCCATCACGAACATGGTGCAGCCGAGATCGATGTGCTTGCGGATCTGCTCCGCGCAGCGCTCCGGCGTGCCGGTGATGGCGAGCGGGCCCTTGGGATCGCCCATGTGGCCGCCGAAGATCTTCTCGGCGCGGTCCGCCATCGGCCCGGCGCGTTCGGCATCCGGCGCGATGGTCACCAGGCACTGCTGGCTGGCGACGATCTCGTCCGCATCCCGCCCCGCGGCTTCGCAGTGGCGTTTCAGCACGTCCATCTTGCGGCCGAGCGCGTGTTGCTGGCCGGCCAGGTTGTTCCAGATGTCCGCCTGCTTGGCGACCAGCTTGAGCGTCACCTTCTCGCCGCCGCCGCCGATCAGAATCGGCACGCGGCGCGGCGGTTTGGGTTGGCAGACCAGGTTGTCCGCCTGCACGAACTCGCCGCTATAGCTCACCTCGGCCTCGTCGCCCCACATGCGCCGCAACAGCTCCACGGTCTCCGCCAGTTGCCGCAGGCGCTCGCCGGTGGTCAGAAACGGCATGCCGAAATCCGTGAACTCGCGCGCCATCCAACCGCCGCCCAGCCCGGCGATCACCCGCCCGCCGGCGATGTTGTCGGCGGTGGCGATCACCTTGCCGAGCTGCGCCGGGTTGCGCATCCCCGCCGGCGTCACCAAGGTGCCGATCTGCACCCGCTCGGTGATGGCCGCCACCGCCGACACCATCGACCACGCCTCCAGAATCGGCAATTGCGGCGACTGCGGCCCGTACAGGTGGTCGCACACCCACACCGAATCGAAACCCAACGCCTCGAAGCCGCGCGCCGCTTCGGCCGCCGCCACCCACGGACGCTTGATCTGCGGCAGCGTGACGCCGAAGTGGGGTTTGCCGTTGCGCATGTGCGTGTCTCCTGTTTCCGGTTCTGACGCAAGCCTACCACGGTGCCGGGGTCTGACCACCGCGCACGACCGATCGAACCGGGTCACACTGGCCCACTTGAAGGCTGCGCTGTTGTGGGCCGGCAAACAAGGTGAGCTGATCGGCGCGACTTCTCGACGTAT
This sequence comes from Candidatus Azotimanducaceae bacterium, assembly GCA_965243095.1. Classification (GTDB taxonomy): domain Bacteria; phylum Pseudomonadota; class Gammaproteobacteria; order Pseudomonadales; family Azotimanducaceae; genus VXYL01. The sequence continues at coordinate 3,757,285 of OZ251530.1, read as the reverse complement.
GGATTGCCGTTTTTGTTCTTCGGGCGGCGATCTCGATATAGTCGGGTCGTATCTCGAAGCCTATGACACGCCTCCCGCTGTTCAGCGCGGCCTCGGCGGTCGTGCCCGATCCCAAAAACGGGTCCAGAACGATGTCACCCGGATTGCTACACGCCTTGATGATGCGGTCTATCACCGCAAGCGGAAATTGCGCGGGATGCGGTGTGCGTTCGTCGGCGCTTCGGTTCGCGCCGGAAGTGACCTTGGGGAACTGCCACACGTCGGTTGGATTCTTGCCGAGAGGGTTGCACTTCAGCTTGCCGTTCTTCTTCTGGTTTGGATACTTGACGTTGGGATCGCGAACGGCATCCAAATGGAATGTGTAGTCTTGTTCGTTCTTGACGTACCACAGGAACTTTTCGTTTCTGGGCGAAAAACTCCTTCGGCTGGCTACGCCCGCTCCATAGTTCCAAACGACCTCTTGAACGAGGAAGAAGTCGACCCGATTCCACAGCAGGTACGGAATGGGCAGCGCTTTGGCTCTGCCGGGTACTGGTAGGTAGCCGACGTTGAGCCAGAAAGCGCCGTCAGCCGCAGTTACCGCATGGACTGCCCGAATCCAGCGCTCGCACCAAGCAACGTAATCGTCGAGCCCCAGCGTGGTCTCGTACGGCTTGCCGATGTTGTAGGGCGGCGACGTGACCGTCAGGTCCACCGATGATGGCGGGAGTTTTCCTAGGAACTCTTGCGCGTCTCCTTCGTAGAGCGCCACACCATCCTCCTCTAGAGCTGGTTTGCCGAGCGTCTTGACCAAGACGTCGAATCGGTCACGATGCGACAAGGCGGCAGTGGACGAGCGGAACGGGGCGGTGGCGGTCATCGCGCGCAGATGTGGTTGGAGTCAGCGCACGTCAAAACGAATAGCTAACGCCCAAGTAGTACGCCCGGCCGAAGTTCTGGATGTAGCCGGTGAGGTATTCGGCGCCCCAGTAGCTGCGGTTGGGCTCGTCGGTTAGGTTGTAGGCTTGGAAGAGGGCTTGCAGGCCGATGTCGAACTCGTAGGAGATCTGCGCGTCCACCTTGGTTTCCTCGGCGAACAGGGAGTCCTTGGCGAAGGCCACGCCGAAGTTGCTCACTTTGTCGCTTTGGTGGTTCACGCCCACGCGCGCCTCGAAGCCGGCTTGTTCGTAGAACACGGTGAGGTTGCCGGAGCGTTCGGCGATGCCCGGGTAGGGCAGGGTGGGGGTGGGGCCGGAGGTGAACGGGTTGTCCACGGTGATTTCGCTGTCCACGAAGGCCACGCTGGCGCTGAAGCCGAAACCGCCGAAGATGCCCGGCAGCAAGCCGTCCATCGTCTGCGTCCAAGTGAGTTCCATGCCGCGGATGTAGCCGCCTTCCTTGTTGTTGATGGCGAAGGTGTAGCTGCCGTTGCGCACTTCCACCGGCAACACCACTTGGCCGCCGCTCGCTTCGTCCGTCACCACCGCCTCGTAGGTTTCCGGTATGACGAAGCCGTTGGCGCGGAAGTCGAACTCGTCGATGGTGAGGTCTTGGATGAACGTCTTCACGTCCTTGTGGTAGAGGGCGACGGCGATCAGGCCGTTCTGGCCGGCGCCGAAGTAGTGCTCGAAGGAGAAGTCCACCTGCACCGCCTCGAAAGGACGCAAGAACGGCGAGTTGGTGTTGGCGTAGTTGAAGGTGACGAAGCCGAGCTCGGCAGTGGATTCGTCGATGGAGTTGCCGCCGCCGCCGTCCACCGGCTGGTCGCTGGAAAGGCGGTTGATGGGCGGGCGCGACATCACCCGCGCCACGCCGAAGCGCAGATAGTCGTCGTCCGTGAGGCGCCAAGCCAAGTTCAAGGAGGGCAGCACGTCTTGGTAATCGACGCCTTGCGTTACGAACGCGTAGTTGGTGCGACATTCGCCATCCTGATCGCAGATTTCCGTGGCGCCAAGGTCTGCATCGCCGAACACGTCGTAGATGCCGATGGAGGATTGATCGGTATGCACCACGCGCACGCCGATGTTGCCGGACAGCGAGCGCCCGAACACGGTGGTGTCGATGCTGGCTTGCAGATAGTACGCGAGCACGTCCTCGTCCACGTCGCCGCGTTGGCGGATGGACCACTGCGAGCGGTCGCCCTCGCCCCAGCGCGCGAACGTGGCGGTGTTTCTCGGCAGCGGCTGGCCATCGTCGCCGAGTTGGTCCGCCTCGCAATCATGCACGGCGGTGGGGTCGCATTGCAGCACCAGATTCTGTTCCAGAGCTTCGCGCAGAATCGCTTCGGCGTCGAAGGAGATGAAACAGGGGTAGTGCGAATAGTCGCCGCCCCAGCATGTCACGTCGCCGGTGCTGTCGCTGATGGGCATGTCGATGTCGTGAACATAGCCGGAGCCGGGCCCGTACTGGAACACCTGGCGGCCGTATTCGTAGTCGCGCGTGGAGCGGCGCACGCCGGCTTCCAGCACGGTGAACACGGTCCAATCCAAGTCGTACTCGAAGTCGACCTTCACCGCGGTGACGGCGTCGTCGGAAAGGCGCGGGTACTTGCCGTACTGCGTCATGCGCAAGGTGGCGAAATCGTCGAAGCGGTCCGAGAAGGCCATGTTCGGCAGCTTCAGGCCGGCGCTCCGCCAATTGACTTGCCCGTTCATCCGCGTGAAACCGCTGCGGTTGCACACCGGGTCGGCGTCGGTGCAAGGCCGGTACACGTTGGCGTAGTGGTAGCCGTCCGCCTCGTAGCCGGAGGATGTGGAACGCGCCAGATCGAAAGCGACACTCCAGCGGTTTTCCACCCACGCGACGTTGAGGCCGGCGGAGAACACCTGGTCGTCGTCGCTGGTGTCGCCGGACACCACATAGATGTTGGTGCTGTCGTAGAACTGTCCGCCCACCGCGAAGTTGCCGTTGGAAAGCACCGGATTCGCCAAGGCGAAGTTGTGCGAACCTTGCAGCGAGATGCCGTCGCGGGAGGTGTTCGTCTCGAACGCGGTGTAGAACAAGTCGGCTTGCACGGCCAATTCGCCGGCCGGTTGAAACTGCAAGGAGGCGAGGTAGGCGTCGCGCACCTCCAAGCCGCCGATCTGGTAGAGCTGAATCGTCGTCGGCACGAACACTTCCGCATCCGTGGCGGGATAGATGTCGCGCGCCCGCTGCGGCGAGTCGCCGTGGTATTGCACCGTTGCGCTCGGCTGCGAGAGGCGACTGTAGCCCAGCGAAAAGCCGACGGTGTCTTCCATCATCTTCTGTTGATAGGAGACCGTCACCCGATAGCCGGCGTCGTCGGCGCCGTACACGTCTCCGGCGCGGTCGTTGTGGGTGTAGCGGAAGTTGGTGGCGAACTTGCGCGGCTGACGCATGTCGAGTGGATTCACCACGTCCAGGTCGATGGTGCCGGCCACGCCGCCTTCGATCAGCGACGCTTTGGGCGTCTTGTTGATGGTGACGCGGTTGATGAGTTCGGAGGGGTACTGATTGAACTCGATGGTGCGGCGCAGATGCGGCGAGACCTGTTCGCGTCCCTTCATGGTGGCGAACACGAACTCGTCGCCGAGGCCGCGGATCTGAATGTCCGAAGCCTGGCCGCCGGAGCGCGTGGCGGTGAGACCGGCGACGCGCGAGAGGCTGTCGGCGATGGAGAAGTCCGGCAGGCCGCCGATGTCCTCGGCGGTGATCACCTCGACGATGGTGTCCGCGCTACGCTTGCTGCGGATGGAGCTCAACAGCGACGTGCGATAGCCGGTGACCACCACTTCTTCGATGTTGGCGTCGTCCGCCTCCACCGTCTCCGCCGCTGCGTCGGCCGCGTCGTCTTCGTCCTGCGCGTGGGCAACGCCGAACGGCAACACCAAGGCCGCCACCAGCAAGGGCGCGGCGAGAACCAACGTCTTGCGGGGCGCGCTTTCGTTCATTTCGGATTTGTTCCTCATTGCTGCTTTCATCTCTGGCTCCACCCGCTAATCCGCCAGCCGAACCGTCAAGGTCGGCGGAATCGTCTGGCGGCCGTCCAACTCGAACCGGTAGGTTCCTTCTTCGGCGATCTCGATGGTGAGGTTGCCGCCGTCTTGGGCGAGACCGGTGAACGCCATCCCCACCGAGACCACGTTCGATTCGCCCTCCGCCACGCCCATGTTCACCGTCGCCCAGTCCTCGGACGCCACCTTGAACTCATAACTGCCGGCGGCCAGTTGCACTATCGCCGTATGGTGCGCGGCGCCCTTGAACACCAGCGCGTCGTCCGTGCCCCAGCCGTTCATCGCGCCGCGTAGGAACACCGGTGTGCGACCGAGGGGCAGGAACGGCGTCACATGCAGCGTCGGCGCGTCGGCGCTTGCGCTGGCATCGACGGTGAACAGGTATACGCCGGGTTCCTCCACGTTCAGCGCGAGGTTGTCGCCCCCGGCGGCCAAGCCCGTGAATGGCGTGCCCGGCGTCACCGCGGCGGCGCCGGCGTCCGCGGCGCCGATGTTCACCGTAGCCCAATCCTCGGACGCCACCTTGAACAGCACGCCGGCGGTTTCCTCGATGGACACGACGGCCTCGTACTTGCCGCCGCCCAGATAGTGCAGCCGATTGTCCGTGCTCCAGCCGTTGAAGGTGCCGCGCACATGGATGTCCGATTGGTCGGTGCCGTGGCCGTACGGCGCGGCGGTTAGATCGCTGACGATGAGCGTCGGCGCGGCGGTGTCGTTGGCGTCCAAGTGGAAGTGGAAGGTGCCGGCTTCGGCAACGGTCAACATCAGGTTGTCGCCGTCCGGGGCGAGGTCGCGAATCTGGTCAACCACCACCGCGGCATTGTCCGGGTTGCCGGTGCCGAGATTGACGGCGGCCCAATCCTCAGACGCCACCTTGAACTGGTGCGCGCCCTCGGCGGCCGGTTCCAAGGCGATGTCCACCTCGTACACGCCGCTGCCTTCGTACGCCATCGCGTTGTCCGTGCCCCAGCCGTTGAAGCCGCCGCGCGCGAACACGGTGGTGTTGCCGTAAGGCGGCGCGGTGCCTGGCGGTGCCGCGGAGACGCGCACGTTGTCCCAGCGCCAAACGCTGCTTTGGCCGCTCGCGCCGTGGTCGAACACCAGCTGGAAGCGGTTGTACACCACGTCCGCGTTGAACATGGAGAAGTCGAAGTACAGCGTCTCCCAGCCCTCCGCGGCGGCGAACTCGGCCGTGGCCGTCAATGCCGTGGCAGCCTCGTCGGCGTTCCACACCGTGGCCGCCACCATCGTTCCCGCCGCGGCCGCGCTGTCCACGTCCACGGCCAGATGCGTCTCGGTGTCGCTGAAGGCGATGTAGCCGGCCAAGGCGTAGGTGGTGCCGGCGTCCGCGGCGGCGTCCATCCCGCGGGTGGTTTCCGCCACCATGTTCACGCTGTCCGCGTCCAGCGGATCCGCCACCACCATCGTGGAAACGCCGGTGTCGTCCTCGAACACGTGCTCCGCGCCGTCGTCGAAGCCGAGCGGCTCCACCAGCACCGGCGGCGGTGGCGGCGGAGGCGGTTCGAGCTCCGGCACGTCCGCGCTCTTGCGCAGCAGCAGCACCGGCTCGCCGCGGCTGAGATCCAGCGTGAAGGCGTAGGAGTCCGCCTCGGCGATGGTGGTTTGCAGATTCGCCGGGGAACCCTCGTCGAGAATGAGCGGCTCGCCGATCACCACCACCGGATCGTCCGCGGCGCCGATGTTCACCGTCGCCCAGTCCTCGCTGGCGATCTTGAACTCGTACTCGCCCGGTTCCAGCATCAGATCCGTCCGGTACATCGCCGCCGTTTGGAAGGCGAGTTCGTTGGCGGTTCCCCAACTGTTGAACGCGCCGCGCAGGAACACCGGTGTGCCGGCGAACGGTTCGGCCGGCGTCACCCAGAGCGTCACGCCGCCTTGGCCTTCGTCGCCGGAGAAGTAAGCGCCGGCGGCCAGCGTGAACAGGTAGTCGCCGGTTTCGGCCACGTTCACTACTAGGTTCGGGCGTTGCGGCCCCGCCAAGCGCACGGCGGCGCCCAGTTCCACCGGCACCGCGTTCGCGCCAAGGCCCCCCGGCGCGGCGTCGCCGCCCAGATCCACCGTGTTCCAATCTTCCGAGGCGATCTTGAACTGGTGCTCCCCGGCCTCGACGCGGATGGTGGCGTGGTACATCCCGGCGCCGGCGTAGCGCACCGGATTGTCCGTGCTCCAGCCGTTGAAGCCGCCGCGCACGAAGGTTTGCGCCGGCAAGGCGCGGGCGTTGGTCACCGTCAAGACGGGAGCGGCGCTGTCCAAGGCGTCCAGCGCGAAGCGGTATTCGCCGCCGGCGGGGATGTTCAGCGTCAGGTTCGGCAGGCGGCCGGCGGAGGAGAGCGTTGCCGGCACGCCGAGCGTGATCTCGGTGCTGCCCTCCGGGGCGCTGATGTCCACCGTGCTCCAGTCTTCGCTGGCGATCTTGAATTGGTAGTCGCCCGGGTCGAGTTGCATGTAGCCCTCGTACAACCCGCCGCCCATGTAGCGCAGCGGATCCGTGCTCCAGCCGTTGAACTGGCCGCGCAGGAAGATGGGCGTGTCGCCGTAGGGCACCGGCGGCTCGAAACCGGCGGTGACGAAGGCCGAAAGCCCCGTGCCTTGGGCTTCGCCTTGCGCCTTCACGAACACGGCGGTGGTGAGCGCCGGCACGGTGAAGGTGCCGCCGGCCGCGGCGCTTTCGCCCTCGGCGAACGCGGCGCCGCGCGCGATTTCGTCCGCGGACGCCTGCTGCGCCGGATGCAGGGTGAAGCCGGTGGCGGTGCGGATCTGAATCGAACGCGCTTCGCTGGCGCCGTTGGCGATCACCACGATGGCGTCGTGGGCGGCATCCAAGTCTTCCCGGGCGACGTCCTCGGTGTTGGTCACCGTGCCGGCACCGTCGTCGATGCTCATGGCGACGAGGTTCGGCATCGCGCCTTTGCCCACGTTGTGGAAGCCCACCCGGTCCATCACTTCTGTGGCGCTGCCCAAGCTGAACAGCGGGCTGCCTTGGGCGATGGCGAGGAACTCGCGGAACAGCGCCGAGGCGGTGGCGATGTCCGCCGCCGCGGGTTGCGCGTTGGCGTCGGCAATGGCCGCCAGCACCTGCTCGTCGCCCGGGCCCTCCGGCGGCAAGCCCACGTTCCAGTTGTTGCTCGCGCCGGTGAAGTCCACGTGGTTGAACCAGTCGCCGGCGTTGTAGCTGTTGTGGCTGAGCGATTTGGAGCGCAGCAAGTCCGCGCCCATGTGGACGAACGGTACGCCTTGGCCCAGCAACACCAGGGACTGCGCCTGCGCCACCATGCGCACGCGATCCGCGGTGGCGGTTTCGGCGCCGCCCGGCAGCACGCCGCCGCGGTTCACTTCGTCCCACAGCGTCATGCCGTCGTGAACCGAGGCGTAGTTCACGCTCTCCTGCGGATCCGCCGCGTAGCCGCCGTCGCTGGACGCCTGCACGGTGACGCCGGAATCCAGCACCAGCTGGAAATCCGCCAGATTGCCGGCGAGCCCCGCGCGGATGCGCGTCAAATCGCCGCCGCTGGAGAGGGAGAGATCGCGCAGCCGGTCGCGGATGCGGTCGTTGAAGGTGCCGATGCCGGTGCCGGCCATGTTCGTCTGCGTGGAAAGCTCGATGCGATCCGGCGCGGAACCGGTGCCGGGCGCCCAGCCTTCGCCGTAGATGTAGGTGTCCTCGTCCACGGCCCGCACCGCGTCGCGCACCGCCTCCATCAGCCCCTTGGGGTGCAGGCTCATCCAGTCGAAGCGGAAGCCGTCCACCTTGTAGTGGGTGGCCCAGAACACCGCCGAATCCTTCACGAACTTGCCCATCATCGCGTGCTCGGCGGCGGTGTCGCTGCAGCAACTGGCGCGTTCGACGGCGCCGGTGGTGGCGTTGCGGCGGTAGTAGTAGCCCGGCACGATGCGGTCGAACACGGAGAACGCGCCGTCCGCGCCTTCGTCCGAGGTGTGGTTGAACACCACGTCCAGCACCACGCGCAGGCCCATCTCGTGCAGCGCTTGGAACATCGCGCGCATCTCGGTGATGCGCGTCATTCCAGCCGGATCCGTGGCGTAGCTGCCTTCCGGCACGTTGTAGAGCACCGGGTCGTAGCCCCAGTTGAAGCCGTCGATGTCCGCCAGCACGCCCATCACTTCGCGGGCGGCGCCGGTGGCGGCGTCCAACCCTTGCAGCTTGGCGAGGATGGTGGTGGTGTCGCGCACGTTGCCCGGGCACAGATCCTTGTTGGAGTCGTCCAAGCGGCATAGCTGGTAGATGGCGTCGTCCAAGTTCACCTGCTGCGCCGGGTCCTCGTTGATGGAGCGGATGTCGAAGGCCGGCAGCACATGGAAGTGCGTGAGGCCGGCTTCCGCCAGCGCTTTGAGGTGGGTGACCGGCGCGGAGTCCGCGGCGGTGAAGGCGAGGTACTTGCCGCGGTGTTCTTCCGGCGTGCTCGCGTCGCGGGCGCTGAAGTCCCGCACATGGCCTTCGTAGATGACGGCGCTTTCCGGCGCGCCGCCTGCCGGCACGGTGTGCGCGTCCCACCCGGCCGGTTTGGTGTCGGCGTCGTTCAGGTTCACGAACTGCGAGGCCAGCGAGCTGGTGTAGGCGCCGACGGAGTAGGGGTCTCGCGCCTCGCGCACCAGCACGCGCCCTTCGCTCGGGTGGTAGGCGGTGACGACGAAGCGGTAGAACTGCCGATCCCAATCCGCCGCCGGGCCGGTGGCGTTCCAAATGCCCGTGTCCGCGTTCTTGCTCATCGGCACGTCCGCGCCGAAGGTGAGCCGCCCGTCCGGGCGCTCGTTGTAGATGCGCAGCTTCACGTCCTGCGCGGTGGGCGCCCACACGGAACTGGTGATGTTGCCGCCGTCGTACACCGGACCGAGCACGGCTTCGTCCGCGTCGTCCTCGCCGGCGGCGTACACGCTGTCCAGCACTTGGGCGAGCTGCAGTTGCGTGCCGTACTGCTGGCCGTCCGCGTCCTCGCCGACGATCCACAGCTGGTGGGTGAGCAGCTCCTTGACGCGGGCGAGGTCCAAATCCAGCGCGTAGGCCGCGTAATCCGCCAGATGCGGCGCCCGCGCGCGCTGCTCGTCGCTGAGTTCCGTGGCCGTCAGCGTGGCCGCCGCCGCGCCGCCGGTGACGACGCCGCGCTTGCCGCCATCCGCCAGATCCTCGCCCACGACGTCGAGTTCGCCGTTCTCCGAGCTGTGCAGCGCGACATCCACAAGGTCGCGGTTCCAGACGATGGTGCCGGCGTCCAGCCAGTGCGCGGCTTGATCCTCGATGGCCAGCGGCGGTGCCTCGAACTCCTCGCACACGTCGTTGATGCACAGCGGTTCCGCCGCCGCCCGCGCCTCGCGCAGCTCGTTCTCCGCCAAGGTGGAGTCCACCACCACCCAATAGGTGTTGCGGTACGGATTGCTGGTGTCCTCGGAGAAGTTGATGCGCAGGTCGACGGTTTGCGGTTCGCCGGTGGGGGCGTGGATGATGAAGTTGCCGCAAACGCCGCTGTCTTGCAGCTGCAACACCCAGTAGACGCCGTAGATGGGATCTGGCTCGCCGTCCATGTAGTGCTGATAGTTCGGCGTCGGCCCGTCCGGCCAGCTAGTGCTGGTGCCCTCGTAGCTGTAATCCACCGCGCCGCCGTTGCCGCGCAGGGTGATGCGCTCGGGATCCCAGCTGCCGGCCTCGCAGCCGTTGTTCCACAGGTGCAGCACCCAGCCGTCGAACGCCTTGTCGCGCCGGTTGTAGTAGATGACGGCCTCGTTCGGCCCGGGGGTGTACTTGGGCGTGGGCTTGTCCGGCACCACGCAGCGCCCGTCCACCACCACTTCCGGCGGCGTGCATTGCGGCGGTGGCGGCGGCCCGCACTCGCCGTTCGCCAGCACGATGTCGTTGCCCGTGCAGATCGGCAACGCCGACTGATCGCCGCCGGCGCTGCCGCCGCCGCAGGCGGACAGCAACGTCGCCAGCGCGCCGAGCAGCACGGCAGCGCATGTTCTAGCCACTTTCGAACCCATTGGTGCTTGCCGTTCCTTGTGTTCCCCCGACGACGGGCGGCATTGCATCATGCTTGGGGCGGCGCGTGCAACAGGATCGTCACAATTTCCGCGGCACACCGAGTGGGCAGGTGACTACCATTGCGCTCGTTACACTGGGCGACGGTCGAACAACCGGTGGCCAACGCCATCTTGTAGGGTGCGTCGTCCGCGGCCCCTGCATCATCTCGCCTCGAACCGCACCGACCACCGCACGCCGGAGGCGAACTGTCCCGTATCGACCCAAGCGGCGGCGTAAGGTACGGGCACGGTCGCCACGCATACGCCGTCGACCCGCGCGCCGCGTTCGCCGAAGTCGAAATCGAGATTGTCAAAGCCGGTGTCGCGCCGCGCCGCGGGCACGGCGGTGGTGCGCTGCGGCACGACGTGAAGGAAGAAGCGATCGCGCACGTCCTCGGGGGCGCAAGGTGCGCGGAGGTAGGTGAGAGCGCCGCCGCGCCAGTACAAGTCGAACTCCCCGCGCGCCAGCGGCGCCACGCCCCGCACCGCCTCTCGCGCTTGCCGCAGGCGCTCGAAATCCAGCCGCACGGCGACGCGCCACCGGTCTGCTTGGCCAAACGGTGAGTTGCGCAAGATCACTTGCACCACGCCGAGCGGCGGCGCGAACTTCAAAACACAGGCAGATCCGACCCGCGCGCCATTGAACGAGTCACGCCACTGGCTGTCCGGCGAGCCGTCCTCGCGTCGAAAGCGTCCGGCGAACACTCCCCCGGTGTCTTCTTGCCGACACGGGTCGCGGATGTAGAACAACTGGTCGGCGGTGCCCACGCGCCCGCGAGGTTGCAGGTACACATCGTAGTGCGCGTCCGCCAGCCGTTCGCCGAGGCGCAACGCGTGCAAGTCGCGCTGCCGCGCTCGCTGCACCGCGGCGGTCACGCCACCGGCGGCGTAAAGAAACCAAATGCTTGTGCCGGGCGTGAGCAATCTGCGGCCCGGCAGGCGCCGACGGCTGAGGACAAGGTCGCAACAACCTTCCGCCTCCAAGCGAGCGTTCGCCGACATGTCGCTGCTTCCATGCACGATGGCGCCTGCCAAGTGGTAGCCGAGATGCACCTCGGCTTGGGGGAAAGCCTCGAAAACGGATTCGGCGTACGCGATGTTCAGCACGTCCTTGCCGTGCGCGAGACGCCGCATGGCGTCGAAGTCGGCAAAAGCCGCTGGCTGGACGGTTGCTTGGTGAGGGTCTGCGCGCGCCGCGGCCATCATCCGGGTCGACCACACGAACAGCCCGACAGCGAGCGCCGCAACACCGTAGACAGCGAAGCTGCCGCGTTCGCCCATCATCTTGCGCAGACCGGTCAGGCCGAGCGTCGCGAGCGCAAGTGGAATCCCGAGGTAGTACACGCTCTGGAAATCGTGGTTGGAAATAACGGTGTGGTTGCGCATCGCGAGGGCCCAGACGATGCCGCTCACGGCCAAGATCGCCAGCGGCGCACGGCCGCGCCGACCGCGACATAGCGCGACCAAACAGGCGCAGAGTCCCAGCACGCCCAAGGGCGCGAAGGTGATTGCGCCCAAGGCGTCCCAATCGTGCTCGGGGAGCCGCAGCAGCTCAGTGCGGCCGGACAGGGCATGCGGCACCAGCATCAGACCGATGCGGTGGAACTGCCATTTCAGGAAGCGCCGCGCGGCCCCTTCTCGGCCCCACGCGGGGTCGTAGTGGTCGCTCACGCCCGTGCGGCGCAACATCGCCTTGAGCACGGGCAACTCGGCCACCGGCCGGGCGCCATCGATAGCCGCGTATTCCTGCGCCGCGTTGTAGCCAAGCACACCAGCGCCAAACAGCAACGCGAACAAACCAATGCCCAGATGCCGGCTCCGCAACCCGGCCGCGGCAACCGCAACCGCAGCAGTCGCGAGCCGCGATTGCGGCGCGCCACTGTGGCCGGCGCGGGCCCACCTCCATGCCCGCCACAATGTGTACGTCAATCCCCAGGCGATGAACGGCGCAAGCAGCGCGTACACATGCCAGTCGAGCAGGAGCGCAATGGCGATGCGGGCGAGCAATTGCGCCATGCGCCCCTCTTGGGCATAGAGAACGATTCCATGGAACACCAGCAGGAAGCCGAACAGACCCATGCTGGCCTCACCCCAGACGACATCCATGTACCCCAGCATGTGGTAGGTGCCAAACGTCAAGCTCGTGGCTGCGAGCGCGATGGCCCGATCGCCGGAGATTCGCGTCACGGACAAATACGCCAGCATCGCCGCGCCGCAGAAAAAGGCGAGCATCGTCAGTCGCGCCGCGAATAGCTGCCGCGAGAGATCGCCTTCGAACGGCGACGTGGCGAGCTTGAGCAGCGCCACGCCGCCGGCCGGAAACCTGCCGTAGAGGTGATAGCGCAGCCGCCCGTCTCTTCTGCGCGTCACATGCTCGTACAGGAGGCCGTGCTGGAACGAGAAGTTGGCCGTCAGGCTCATCCACCGTAGGGAGTTCCAATCGCCGATCGGATAATTCGAATAGCCGTAGAAGTAGCCGCGGTCGCCGCCAAACAGGAACACGGACGACAACGCCAGCAACAGAGTGGCGAAGGGAAACCACTGGCCGCGGCGGGTAGGTTCGCCGGCCGGGTCCCACGCCGCGAGGGCGCGGGCACCGCGTCGCCGCTGGCGCGACCGTTTCGTCCACTGCCGCACAGGAGAATCCAGTGAAAGACGCTGAAACTCTACCACGCGCCCAAGGGCGGTGATCGATCGCGTGGCCCAGCGCGCTCCATCACCGCCTCCGGGTCCGCGTTCTTAGGTTCTTGCGCGACAGCGTCGCAGCCAATCGTCGCGGCACACCGAAGGAGAAAGTGACTACCATTGCGCTCGTCATGTTTCCCTTCACCGTCTTGCACGGTCAACAACCATCGCCGAAGGCCAACGCTCAGCGGATGCCAACACTGCCCGCCGCGGTGCGTTCGGCGCGTGCGGAAGAGGCGGCGTTGCCGTTGCCGCACCGGCTCGCCATCGCCTACCTGACGCTGCCGTTGCTGATCTGGCTGCCGGGTTGGCTGGAGTGGTGGATCGGCGTTCCCAGCGCTATCGCGCTTGCCTGGGCGCTCCAGCGCGCGCTGCGCGGTCGCTGGATCACATCGCCGGCGCGCTGGCCTTGGGGCCTGCTGCTGTTCGCGGCGCTGTGGACCGCCACCGCGGCGATCTTCGGCACGCATCGGGGCGATTGGGCCTTCCACGCCGCCGAGTTGCTCGACCTGCAACGGGGGCCGTGGCCAACCTATGTGGTCGATCACATCGCGGACGATCCACCGCTGCTGCGCTACTACCTCGGCTGGCACATGGTGCCGGCCGGGGTTGCCAAGTGGTTCGGCGCGGCGACGCTGAACTGGACCGTGCCGCTGTGGACCTGGGCGGGTCTCGCGCTGGTGCTGGCGCTTTTCGCGCGCGGTCTGTCGCGCGCCCGCGCCGTCGCGGTGGCTGTCGCCGTGGCGTTCTTCTTCAGCGGCGTGGACGTCGTGGAGTACGCGGTGCGCTTCGCGCTGTCTTGGCAGCGGCTGCCTCCAGTTTGGGATTGGAACGTCTTGGAAGGCGACATGTGGGACTGGACGACGGTGGAAAGCCCCATGAAGCTGGAGTACCAATCCCAGGCGATGACGTTCGGCTATTCGCCGCAGCATTTCATCGCCGCCGGCTTGGGGACGCTGCTCCTGGTGCAGCTGCGTCGTCGGCGGCGCTTTCTCGGGGTCGTTGGCGTGGTGCTGGTCGCCTGCGCGTTCTGGTCCACGCTGGTCTCGGCGGCGTTGCTGCCCTTCGCTGGCGCGCTGCTGCTTGCCAACGGCCCGCGGGGCTTCCCAAACTGGCGCAATTGGCGCAGTTGGCTTACTTGGCAGAACCTCTTGGTCGGGCCGCTGTTGTTGGGGATCGTTGGCCTGTATCTCACCGCTGGCAAACTGGATTTCCCGTCCGGATGGTTGTGGACGCTCTACGACAACGGCTGGCGTGCCATTGTCGATGTGGCCATTGCCTACGCCTGTGAATTTCTGCTGCTCGCCGGCGTCCTTTGGCGGCTGAAACCCAAGATTGGGCGGGATCCGTTCTTCCTGAGCGCTTTGGCCATCCTCGTCGTGGCCCCTTGGTGGTACTACGGTTCCGAGGTGTTCAGCGAGTTGTTGGTGCGGATAACGATTCCACCGTTGTTCCTGCTGAGCTATGTCGCGGCCCGCACGCTGGCGGCGTACGTGGTTCGGGCGCGGCGGCGTGCGGGCGGTGAGCCTGCCCCCCGGCGCGAAGTTCGCAGCCCGGCACCGTGCGCGCTGGTGTGCGTGCTGGCGCTGGGCGCCGCCTCGGCGTTGGCGTTCCACGCCGAGATGCTCCGCTGGCCAGGCTTGTTGCGTTACGACCGCACAGGCTACTCGTCGTACATCGACTCCTATTACGAGGCCGGGGTACAGCGCCTCGTGCGCGACCGTTCCGGCTTGCTTGCGGCGGTGCTGCGCGACAACGACGGCCCGGACAAAGGCCAGCTGCTGTTCCAATCCGCCGCCCAGCCGTTCCACGAAGCGTGGTTGCTGGAGAACCGGCTGCTGTTCGTGACCAGGCGACTGTGTCGACGCGGGGAGAAGGTCACACGCTTCCTAGTGCGCCTGCATACGGACGCCGGCCGCGACCCGGTGCGCGGTGCGCGGTCAGTCGCCAAGGAGCAGCGGCTGGACTTTGATTCGCGTTCCAGCACGGAGCACAAATGCTGCAACAACTGCGTTTGGCCGTTGCTTTTGTCGGCCGACGCTTCCGCCAACGACTCCCCAGCACTGGCATTGGCGCCGCGGCTCGAGTTCGACCGGATCGTGGCCGGCCAGCTCGTCGACGGCACGTTGCGCTGGATGGCGGAGTTTCGCTTCGCGGCCGGCCGGCATGTGGCCACGGATACGTTGTTCGACGACAGCGCGACCGCCTATCGGGCGAAGTACGCGGCGTGGATGCGCCGGCCGCCGGTCGCAGCGGAGGAGGGCGGAGAGGGCTGGAAAGTGCGTCTCGCGGATGGCGTGGTCGCGTACACCAAAGCGCCGTGCGTTTGGGCCGATGACGAACCGCGTTTCTTGCTGCATGGGTTTCCCCAAGGCACTCTGCGCGAGGAACGCCGAGTCGCTGGCTTCGAGAACCTGGATTTTGACTTTGATGAAGGCGGGGTGGTGTTCGACGGCAAGTGCCTAGTCGAAAGGCCACTGCCGAGCTACGCGCTGCGCGCCTTGCGCACCGGGCAATTCGGCCCCGAAGGCGAGATTCTGTGGCGCGCGTACATACCCGCCGGCGATGGCGGATGAACGCATCGGCGGGCAAAATCGCGTCGCGCACCGTAGGCGGCGTCCTGCGCGCCGCGAGCCCATTTCCGCACGAAGAAGCGGCGTTGCCGTTGCCGCACCGCCTCGCCATCGCCTACTTGACGCTGCCGTTGCTGATTTGGCTGCTTGGCTGGCTGGAGTGGTGGATCGGGGTTCCCAGCGCCGCCGCGCTTGTTTGGGCGCTCTTCGACGCGTTGCGCGGTCGCTGGATCACATCGCCGGCGCGCTGGCCTTGGGGCGTGCTGTTGTTCGCGGCGCTGTGGACCGCGACCGCGGCGATTTTCGGTACGCATCGGGGCGATTGGATGGGTCACGCCGCGAATTTCCTGGACATGCAGCGGGGGCCTTGGCCGACCTACCTGGTCGATCACATCGGGAACGGAACGCCGCTGCTGCGCTACCACCTCGGCTGGCACATGGTGCCGGCCGTCGTTGCCAAGTGGTTCGGCGTGGCGACGTTGAACTGGACGGTGCCGGTGTGGACTTGGACGGGGCTTGCGCTGGTGCTCGCGCTCCTCGTGCGCGGCCTTTCGAGGGGGCGCGCTGTTGCCGCGGCCCTTGCGGTGGCGTTCTTTTTCAGCGGCATGGACATCGTGGAGTACGCCGTGCGCTTCGCGCTGTCGTGGCAGCGCTTGCCGCCCCGTTGGGACGACATGTCTTTGGAGGCGGGGATGTGGGATTGGACGACGGCGGCCAGCCTCATGGAGCTGGAGTATCAATCCCATGCACAGACGTTCGGCCACACGCCGCATCACTTCATCGTCGCGGGCCTCGGCACGCTGCTGCTCGTGCAGCTACGTCATCGCCGGCGCTTCTTGGCTGTCAGCGGCGTGGTGCTGGTCGCCTGTCCGTTCTGGTCCGCGCTGGTCGCGGTGGGGTTGTTGCCGTTTGCCGGCGTGTTGCTGCTGGCCAACAGTCCTTGGCGTTTCCTCACTTGGCGGAATCTCTTGGTTGCGCCGTTGTTGTTTGGCCTCGTTGCCCTCTATTTGACGTCTGGCAAGTTGGACTGGCCATCCGGATGGCTGTGGACGCTTTACGACAGCCGTTGGCGGGCGGTGGGCGATGTCGCCATCGTGTACGTCTGCGAATTTCTGGTCCTTGTCGGTGTGCTTTGGCGGCTGAGACCAAAGGTTCGCCGCGACCCGTTCTTCCTCGGTGCGTTGGCCATCCTCGTCGTGGCACCTTGGTGGTGGTACCTCAGCGAGCAGTTCAACGAGATCTTGGTGCGAGTCACGATTCCGCCGTTGTTCCTGCTGTGCCATCTCGCGGCTCGCGTGCTTGCCGTGTACGCGGTGCGGGTTCGGCGGCGCGTCGTCCGGGCCGGTGGTGTCGCCATCCACGCTATGGTGTCGGTGCTGGCGCTTGGCGCCGTCTCGGCGTTGACGTTCCACGCCGGCATGCTCCGGTGGCCGGGCCTGTTGCGCTTTGAGCGCACCGGCTATTCGGCGTTGATCGACCTGCCTTTTGATTGGGGGGTGCAGCGTCTCGCACGTGGCGGCCCCGGTTTGCTCGCGGTGGTGCTGCGCGACAGCGACGGCCCGGCCAAAGGCCAGCTGCTGTTCCAATCCGCCGCTCAGCCGTTTCACGAAGCGTATTTGCTGGAGAACCGGTTGTTGTTCGTGACGAGGCGGCTTTGCCGACGAGGGGAGAAGGTCACGCGCTTCCTAGTGCGCGTGTACGGTGGGTCGTCAGGCGGTCGTTCGTCACGTGGAGAGCGCTTGGACTTCGCTTCGCGTTCCATCATCGAGCACAAATGCTGCAACAACTGTGTTTGGGCGTTGCCGTTGCCACCCCACGCTTTCGCCCAGCGTCTCGACACCGCGGGCACCGGCACCGCATTCGAGTTCGACCGGATAGTGGCCGGCCAGCTCGTTGATGGCACGTTGCGCTGGATGGCCGAGTTCCGTTTCGCGGCCGGCCGGCACGTGGCCACGGTCACGCTGTTCGACGACACCGCCGTTGCCTATCGGGCGAGGTACGCGGCGTGGATGCGCCGGCCCGCGGTCGCTGGAAGGCAGGGGTGGAACGTCCACATCGCAGACGGCGTGATCGCCTACACCAAGGCGCCATGTGTTTGGGCCGATGCCGAACCGCGCTTTTTTCTGCATGCGTTTCCTCAAGGTGCCGTGCGCGAGGATCGCCGAGATGCCGGTTTCGAGAACTTGGATTTCGACTTCGATGCGCGCGGCGGCGTGGTGTTCGACGGCAAGTGTCTGGTCGAACGGCCGCTGCCGGATTATGCGCTGCGCGCCTTGCGCACCGGACAATTCGATGCCGAAGGCGAACTTCTCTGGCGTGTGCGCGTACCCGCGGACGATGGCTGAACAACCGAGGCTCAACGCCGCGCTTGTCGCCGGTGGGCGTCCCACGCGGCGGCTAGCAGGATGGTGCCGAACTCCACCGGTCGCACCCAAGCGGGTTGTTGGTACGGGGCCAAGTCCAAGTCGCCCAAGTGCAAGCCGGTGATGTAGGAGAGCAGCACGGCCACGGAGGCGGTCCAAGCCCACGCGCTGCGGTGGACGACGGCGAACGGCAGCAGCCAAAGGAGATACCACGGGTTGATGACGGGCCCGAGCAGCAGCAACGCGCCGATGATCCAGTCGCCGCGGGGAACCGGAGGCATCGTTGCGCCTGTTGCCTTGTGGTTTTGCCAATGGCGAGCGAGGCACCAGCACCAGAACGCCAGGAATGTGACGCCGGCGAGAACGCGGGCGTGGAGGTCCGCTGTTGCGAGAGCGAACAGGTCGAACAGCGCGGCGTTGAACTTCCACTCCAGCGCGAACACCGTGAGCGTGCCCGTCTCGGTGCCGCCCCAAAGCACGAACGGCAGGCGCAGCAGCGCCAGCACGCCGGCGAAGGAAAGCCAATGGGGCAAGCGGCCGGCCACCAGGATGAACGGCACCAGCAGCAGCGCGAACACCTTGGTGCAAGCCGCCAGCCCCAACAGAACCGCCGTCGCGTGCAGGCGGCCTTGGCGGGCCAGCACCACCGCCGCCACCAATAGGCACGCGCCCAAGCCGTCCGGGTGCGCGGTGAAGGCGACTTCCTTCACCACCAGCGGACACCAGGCGTAGAGGAGAACCGCACGCGCTGGCGCCAAGCGCAGCAGCAAGGCGATGGTGGTGACATCCACGGCGATGAGCGCCGCTTGCAGCGGCAGGACGCTGGCCGGGCGCGCGGCGTAGCCGAACAGGAAGAGCAACTGCGTCAGCGGGCCGTAGATCGTGGGCAGTTCGGGGTGGTTGATCTGGTCGAGTACGCGGCGAAAGCTCGTCGGCACCGCGGGGTCGCCGAAGAATTGCTCCGGGGCGCTGCCGTAGGGGGTGCCGTCGATGGCGAAGCGATAGCCGTCCCACAGGTAGCGGTGGAAGTCGTCCTCGAACAGCGGCCCGCCAAGCAGCCCGCAGACGCGGAACAGCACTGCCCACAGCACCATCCGCAGAACCGGGAAGTGTGCCGCCGCCGCTTCGCGCCCGCGTCTTCCGCGGCAATGGAAATACAGCGTGAACGTCAACAGCGCCGTCCACGCGACGATGGCGAAGAACGCCGCCAGCGACGGTTCGCCCGGCTGCCGCGCCAGCCAGGCCAATATCGCGTAGCCGAGCAAGCAGCCGAAGCCGGCGGCGTCCAGCGGCGTTAGCCAGGAAGCGGACGCCTTTGGCCGCAACGGCACCGCACCGCGCTGCCAAATCATCGGTTGTCCGGCGCGGGAGAGAACGGCCTAAAAGACGGACACGTTCGTGCGAATGGTGCGGCAGGTGGGCACGGGCGAGCCGCGGCACCGCTCCCCGTAGGTGAAGGTGGCGACTTGCGGCAGCAAAGCGCAAGCGTCGCGATTGCCCGGCAGGGCGAACTCCCAGCGGCGCACTTCGGCGGCGGTGTCCTCGGCGAGATTGGCCAGATCGTCGGGTGCAGTGCCCTCCGTTGCGACTTGCGGCACCACGGCGGCATCCACGGTGCGGCCTTGGTCGTCCACTGTGTAGCGCACCCGCACCACCGCCGCGCCATAGTTGACCCGTCTGTCGCCTGGGTAGCCTCCCGCCGCCAGCGACGGGGCGAACTCCGGCTTGAGCGAAATAGCGCAGGCCGGCGGCGTTGGGCCCGCAGCCACCGCGCTGTCCGAAGCCTCGGCCGGGGCAAGCGCATCCGCAGCGCCCGCGAGCAACGGCGCGGGTACAGCGGGTTCATCGCTGGCGTCGGCTGGGGGCGTGGCGGGCGTCGTCGCCTCCGCGGTGTCTTCGCTGCGCTGGCCAAGTGTCGCTTCGCCCCTTGGAGTGCTGGTTGTGGTAGCAGGTTCAGCCGGCGTTTCCGTCGGCCGAACGGCGGCGGCAACAGGTGCCGGGCCTGCCGAAGGCGGCGTTGGCGGTGGCTGGCGGCTCTCCAACTCCGCCAACGCCAATTCGCTGCGCGCGGCCGCCTCGCGCCGCTCTTTCGTGTCTTCCAGAACGGCGGCGATTTCGCGGGCGATCTCCTCCTTCGGAGTCACCATCAAGCGCTGCGCCTCCAGCACCGGCGCACGGGACAACTCGACGAAATCCACATCCGCCTGTTGCGTCTCGAAGTAGCGGCGCCAAAACGTCTGGTGCGCGTAGCGCGGGCGCAGCGACTCGGTGATGCGGCGGCGCGGCGGGTAGAACACCGTCACGCGCAAGCGTTCGTCCGGCGGCAGCGCAACCGCGGCCGGCGCGGAGGCTTCTCGTTCGGCGGCGCGCGAGGCGAAAGTGGTGAAACTCCAACCGGTCCAGCCCAAGTCCAAGTGCGAGTACCAATCCGCGTGTTGCAGCATGTCCGAGAAAACAAAGAGACTCCGCGGTTTGGGCCGGTCGGCGAACTCGGCCGCGGATTCTTCCAACGCCTCGACCAAATAGGCGTTGTCCACCGCGCGTGGCGCCTTCGCCGCCAATTGATCGATTCGCCCGCGCAACGCGTCGCGGCGGGCGCAAAAACGGCCGGCGAGGTCGCGCACGCGTTGCGAAACCTGCGCCGGCAGTTCGTTGCAGTCGCGTTCGCCCTTGCCTTGGTCTTTG
Organism: Candidatus Azotimanducaceae bacterium; assembly: GCA_965243095.1. GTDB lineage: Bacteria > Pseudomonadota > Gammaproteobacteria > Pseudomonadales > Azotimanducaceae > VXYL01. The sequence goes on along the minus strand of OZ251530.1, from coordinate 3,736,975 downwards.
GCGGCGCGGACGACGACTTCCCGCTCGCCGTACGGCTTGCAGAATCTGTCGAGCAGACGCCGCGGCGCGACGGCGTTGTCGGCGATCGCGTACACGCGCAGTTCCGTTCCCGCTGGCAAGCGTCGCCCAATGTCGTTCAGTGATTCTCCGGGTGCCGTGGCGTCGCCGATGGATTTGCGCAAGTCCAGCAGATACGTGGCGCTGCCGGTTAACTCTTGCGGTTCGGCAGGGCAGAGATCGGCGTCCAGGCTCTGCTCCACATCGTAGTCGTCCGGCTGCCCGTTGAAGGCGAAAAGGCCCACGGCGACCAAGGCGATGGCTACCAGCGGCAAGCCAACGGCCAGCACCCGTCGATGCGTTGCTTTTGTTGCGGAACCGCGTTCCAACGGCTTCCCCCGCCACCATCGAAATCGGCGCGGAGTCTGGCACGACGACCCCCGCATGTCAATGGAATTGGCGATCGCAAGGCGAGTGCGTTATTGTCGCCGATAGTCGAAAGAGGTTGGAGCGAACGTGGCTTGGTGGCTTTGGTTGGTGGTGGGCGGTGTCCTCGCGGCATTGGAGTTGCTTGGGGACGCGGCCTTCTATCTCATCTTTCTCGGCGCCGCGGCCGTTTTGGTGGGGCTTTTCCAACTGGCCGGCGCGGGATTGCCGATTTGGGCGCAGTGGCTGCTGTTCGCGGCCACGGCGATCGTGTCGATGGTGTTGTTTCGCCAAAAGCTCTACGACCGGGTGCGCGGCGGCTTGCCGGGGTTCGACAACGCCAACGCCGGCGCGGTGGTGGAAGTGCTGGAAGACGTGGCCGCCGGCGGGCGCACGCGGGTGGAACTGCGCGGCAGCCATTGGACCGCCACCAACGTGGGCGCCACCGCCATCGCCGCCGGGGCGGAGGCGCGGGTGGTGGAAACCCAAGGCACGCATGTGACCATCGAGGCGTTGACGAATTCTGATGCCACGGCCGCGGCGAACGCCGAGGCGGATTGAAACGGCGCGGGATCGTCGGCCAAACAAGCAAAGAGAGGAGAAACCAACAATGGAATTGGGAATCGTGATCGCGGTGGGCGTGGTCGTGGTGGTGGTGCTGATCGTCATCATCAAGACCGCGGTGGTGGTGCCGCAGCAGAGCGCGTATGTGGTCGAGAATCTCGGCAAATACTCGCGCACGCTGGTTGCCGGGTTCCACATTCTGTTCCCGTTCATCGAACGCATCGCCTACAAGCACACGCTGAAGGAACAGGCGATAGATGTGGAGGAGCAGATCTGCATCACCGCGGACAACGTGCAGGTGGGCGTGGACGGCGTGTTGTATTTGCAGGTGATGGACGCGCGCTCTGCCTCCTACGGCATCGGCGAATACCTGTTCGCCATCGCGCAACTGGCGCAAACCACGTTGCGCAGCGAAATCGGCAAGATCGAGCTCGACAAGACGTTCGAGGAACGCAACCACATCAATTTGCGCGTGGTCGCGGAACTGGACAAGGCATCCGAGCCGTGGGGCGTGAAGGTGCTGCGCTACGAGATCAAGAACATCAACCCGCCGGCGGACGTCGTTTCCGCGATGGAAAAGCAAATGCGCGCCGAGCGCGAGAAACGCGCCACGGTGTTGGATTCCGAAGGCCACCGCGACGCCAAAATCAACGAGGCGGAAGGCGAGAAGCAGCGCGTCATCAAGGAATCCGAAGCGGCCAAGGAGCAGCAGATCAACGAGGCGCAAGGCGAGGCGGCGGCCATTCTTTCCGTAGCCGAAGCCACCGCCGAGGGGCTGAAGAAGGTGGCCGAGGCGTTGAACGCCGAGGGCGGCGATCGCGCCATGCAACTGCGCGTCGCGGAAAACTACCTGGGGCAGTTCGGCAGCATCGCCAAGGAGGGGAACACGTTGATCGTGCCGGCCAATCTGAGCGATGTTTCCTCCATGATCGGCGCCGCCACCAGCGTTCTGTCCGCGGTTCGTCCGCCGACGGGCCGAGGGGACGCCCGCCAGGAGTAGCGGGGACGCTGCGGGCAGGTTTCCGCGTTCGCCCAGCGAGGAATCAGGAACCCGGCGGCGCTTGCTTCGGGAACAAGTCGTTGAACTGCGCCTTGCGCAACTTGACCTGCTTGGGCGGATCACCCTTGTCGCGGCGGACGCGCATGTTGAGCATCTCCACGCCGAACGCGAACGCCATCGCCGTGTAGATGTACGCCTTGGGCACGTCGACATCCAAGCCTTCCGCCACCAACGCGAAACCGATCAGCACCAGGAACGAGAGCGCGAGCATCTTGATGGTGGGGTTGTTCTCCAAGAACGAGTTCACCGGCCCCGCGGCCACCATCATCACCCCCACGGCGACCACGATGGCGGCGATCATCACCGGCACATGATCAACCAAACCCACCGCGGTGATCACCGAATCCAGCGAGAACACCACGTCCACCAACGCGATCTGCACCAGCACGGCGGTGAAGCCGGCGGCCACCGCGCCGGATCGCGCCGCGTCCTCCACTTCCAGCGAGTTGTGAACCTCCCGCGTGGCCTTGGCGATCAGGAACGCGCCGCCGGCGAGCAGGATCACGTCCCGCCCGGAGATGCCGAAGCCGAACACGCTGAACAGGTCGTCCGTGAGGCCCATGATCCACGAAAGCGACAGCAGCAGGGCGATGCGCAAGCCCATCGCCAACGACAAGCCGATGAACCGCGCCCGCGCCTGCTGTTCCTTCGGCAAGCGCGCCGTGAGCACGCTGATGAAGATGATGTTGTCGATGCCGAGCACGATTTCCAGCACCGCGAGCATGGCGAAGGCGGCCCAGATCTCCGGGCTGGTCAGCATTTCCACCAACATGGGGTCTCCTCGATCCTTGCGCGGCATTGGCCTCGCCGAAGCGTCAAGTTTGCCACCTTCGCCGATCGGCTATCATCCGCGCTTCCCCTAGCGACCCAGAACGCCATGAGCCCGCCACACGAATCCAGCCAAGCCATTGAGGCCGCCGTGTTCCGCCGCTTGCTGCGGCATCTGGACGCCAACAAGCAGGTGCAGAACATCGACTTGATGGAATTGGCCGGCTTCTGCCGCAACTGCCTCGCCAAGTGGTACGTCGCCGCCGCCGAGGAGCGGGAGGAGGCGGTGGACTACGAGGCGGCGCGTGAGCGGGTGTACGGCATGCCGTACGGCGAGTGGAAGCAGCGCCACCAAACCGGCGAGCACATTCGCTTGCCCGCGGAGGGCGGCGCGGGCCGCGGCGAAGCGGGCGCGGAAGGGGCGAACCAACCGTGAGCGAGCGACTGGCCAAGTTCTGGCGCGATTGGCGCGGCGTCGTCCTGTTCATCGCCATCATGCTGGTGTTCCGCTCGGCGGTGGCCGATTGGAACCAAGTGCCGTCCGGCAGCATGAAGCCGGGCATTCTGGACGGCGATCGCATCGTGGTGGACAAGCTCGCGTGGGGCTTGCGCGTGCCGTTCACGGACACCCGCCTCACGCAATGGGCGCATCCGGCGCGCGGCGACGTGGTCACGTTCGAGAACCCGGTGGACGGGCGCCTGTTCGTCAAGCGCGTGGTGGCGGTGCCGGGCGACGAGGTGGAGTGGCGTCGCCGCGAACTCACCATCAACGGCGAGCGCGCCAGCTACACGCCGCTGACGGAGGGCGAGATTGCCGCGTTGACGATCCAGCGCTCGCCGCGGCACCGCTTCTACCGCGAGACGCTTCTCGGGCGCAGCCGCGTCGTCATGCTGCACGCCGAACCGGGCCAGCACGGCGCGCGCAGTGATCCGCTCGCCGGCCTCTCGCGCGACATGGGACGCTGCCCGAACTACGACATCGTGGCCGCCAGCGCAACGCCGTCCTTGGCCGCCGCCATTTGCCGCTGCGGCACCGCCAGCGCCTGCTCCACCTTTCCGCGCTTCAAGGTGCCGCCGGGCAAGTACTGGATGATGGGCGACTACCGCGACAACTCCAGCGACTCCCGCGTCATCGGCTTCGTGGATCGCCAGCGCATCTACGGCCGCGCCCACGCCATCGCCTTCTCGGTGGACAAAAACCGCTTCTACCGCCCGCGTTTCAGCCGCTTCTTCACGTCGCTGGCGTGGACGATGCCGGAGTGAAAGCCCCGCCGGGCGCGTCAATCCACGGCGCGAACGACGAACAACAGATCGCCCACGTTCACCTGCTGGCCGCTCGCCACGTTCACGCGCACCACGGTGAAGCGCTTGCCGGGGTCGTAGAGCGGCTGCTGCCCGGCGGCGTTGAAGTCCGCCAAGTGCAGCGGGGTGAAGATCTTGAACGCCTCCAATTGACACAAGGTGGCGTCCGTGTTCACGCTGTCGCCCACGCGCACGAACGGCGGTTCCGTCGGCGACGGCGTGAGATAGAAGATTCCGGTGGAGGGCGCCAGCACCTTGAGCTCGTCGCTGTCTTCAATGGCGATGCTGTCGCGGCCGATGACCGCATCCGCGCCGCCGGCGCTCTCGGCGATTTCCGCTAGCAACGCCTCGCGATCCACGCGGCCGAGGAACTCCGGCAAATACCCCGTGTCGTAATCGCCTTGCAGAAAAACGTCGTCCTGCAGCACACGCTTCAGCAAGGCGATGTTGGTGGCGATGCCGCTTACGCGCACGCGCCCCAAGTATTCGGCCAGTTTCGCCGCGGCGGCGCGCCGGTTCGGGGCGTGTACGATGACTTGCGCCACCATGCTGTCGTAATACGGCGAGACGGACTTGCCTTCGGCGATGGCGGCGATCACCTCCACGCCGTCTTCTTCCGGAAAGACACATTCGCGCACTTCGCCCGGGCTCGGTTGAAACGCGGCGCCGCCGTCCGCGGTCGCCACCAGGCGTTCGGCGTTCACCCGCGCTTCAATGGCGTGGCCGTCTTCGGCAACCGCCAAGTCGGCGATGCTCTCGCCGGCGGCGATGCGCAGTTGCTCGGCCACGATGTCCACGCCGGTGACGAGTTCGGTCACCGGATGCTCCACCTGCAGGCGCGTGTTCATTTCCATGAAATACACCTCGCCGGCGTTCAAGTCGTAGATGAACTCCACCGTTCCGGCGCCGACGTAGTTCACGGCGTCGATCAACTTCTGCGCGTGGTCGTACACTTGGTTTTCCAACTCGGGCGGCAGCGCGGTGGAATCCGACTCTTCGAGCACTTTCTGCTTCTCGCGCTGGACGCTGCAATCGCGCAAGCCGAGCACTTTGGCGACGCCGCGGCGGTCGCGCAGCACCTGCACCTCGATGTGGCGCAGCGAGGTGACGAACCGCTCCAAGTACACGTCGCCGCTGCCGAAGGCGGCTGCCGCCTCGGTGGAGACGCGCAGGAACGCCTCGTGGAAATCGCTGGCGGACTCCACCACGGCGATGCCTTTGCCGCCGCCGCCATGCACCGCCTTGATCAGCACCGGATAGCCGATTTCCGCGGCCGCGGCGGCGGCGCGGTCGCCATCGGTGAGCACGCCGTGGCTGCCGGGCACCACCGGCACGCCGTGCGCGATGGCGGTGGCGATGGCGTTGGACTTGTTGCCCATCGTTTCCATGCTGGCCACCGGCGGCCCGACGAAGTTGATGCCGCGCGAGCGCACCAGTTCGGCGAAGCGGGCGTTCTCGGAAAGAAAGCCGATGCCCGGGTGCAGCGAGTCCACGCCTTCCGCTTCGGCGATGCTCACCACGGACCGCGCGTTCAAGTAGCTTTCGTCCGGGGTGTTGCCGCCGATGCAGACGAGCGAATCCGTCTTGCCCAGCATGTCCGCGGCGGTGGATTCCATGTCCGGGTCCGATTGCACCAGCACCACGCGCACACCGCGTCGGCGCGCCACCCGCACCAGCTTCGCCGCGGTGCAACCGCGGGCATGCACCAGCATCTTTTCCACCGGTCGGTACAACGCCGTTTCGGCAACCGCGCGACTTGGTGATTCCACCGCCGGCCGCTCGTCATCGAACGCTCCCGCCATCACCCGGGCGAAGACGTCCCGCACCGTCTCCCGCGGCGTGGGAATGGCGGGATCGATGCGCCGCAACGCGTCGTCCAGATCCGGCTGAAACGGATGCCGCACGAGCGCCGCCATGGCCCCGGGCACTTCCGAAAGATAGTTGGCGAGGTGCGAATCCGACGGCAGATGGCTGGAAACCACGATCTGTCCGGCGAACGGAATGCTCGCGCCGGAGAAGTAGCAGGTGTACACCAGCGGGTGGGTGACGAAACTCGCTTGCGCGCCGCCGGTGCAGTCGCCGAAACCGAACACCACCACCGGCAAGTCGAAATCGCGCACGAAACGGGTGATGCGATCGTTCACCGCGGCCATGGAAAACAACGCGCCGGCGCCTTCCATGGTTTGCATTCCGCCGGAGGAGATGAAACACACCACCGGCAGACGCTGCTCGGCGCACAGCACCAGGAGCTTGCAGAACTTTTCCGCGCTCGCCATGTCGAACGCGCCGGCCTTGAAGGCGGTGTTGGAGATCACCGCGCCGACGGGTACGCCGTCGGCGCCGTTCTTGAAACGACCGATGCCGGTCACCACGCCGCACGGCGTGGTGCCTTTCTGCAAGGCGCTCTCGATGGCCACGCGCAAGCCGGGAAAACGGTGCGGATCGGAACTCACCAGATCCCCGCCTTGTTCCTCGAAGTCGTCGAAAAACTCCGCGACGAAAACCCCCGGAGTGAGCGCTTTGGCGCGTTTTTGTTGATTGAGCACGTCGCGCATCAGCAAGTCCCGGTAGGCTTGCATCAGGCGGTTCCAGAAGTCCTTGCGCCGGCCGATGCGCCGCGGCGCGATGCGGCCGTCGTAGCGGCGTTGATCCCACTCGGCCTGCAGGTAGGAAGTGAGCAACCGCTCGAACAGGAAGGTGACGACCACGAACAACGTGTCCGAGACGTGCGGCGAGGCGTTCTTCTTCCATTCCTCCACGTCGCGGAAGAAACGTCCGGCGCGCGGCGTCTTGGCGATGCGCTGATGCCAGTCGAAGAACTGCGCGCGCAGCCGCGAGACGCCGTCCTTGCCGTTGCCGCCGGCAAGGCTCTTCGCCGCTTCGGACAAGGTGGCTTCGATGAGTTCGCGCAGCGATTCGCGGGACAGGGCGCGGGTGGACTGGGCCTCCTGCGCGATGGAACCGAGGTTGGCGACGATGTGATCGTACACATGGTCGAACAACAACAGGTTTTCGCACTCTTGCACGAAGTCCTCGCGCAGGTCGTCGCGCAACACCACATCCATCACGGTCATGTCCGCCAGCACTGGCGTTTCCTCGGCGCTGTCGTTCGCGCCGCTTTCAGCGGGGACCTCCGCCGCGCCGGTTTCCGCACCCGCGAAGTGTGCGCCGAAGCGGTCGTCGAGCACCATTCGGTTGGCCACGATGGTGGAGGATTCGCCGTTCACCGAAGCGCGCGCGTCCGGCGACAACGCACCTTCGATCATCAGATCTTCCCCCAACGGCGCCTCGGTGATGGCCATGTTGAGCTCGGCGGCCAATTGCTCGCGCAGGAACGCTTCCGAGGGCTCCAACCCGGCGGCGAAGAGCTTCATGCCTTCGTGGGTGAAGCGGGTGCGCAACACCGGGCCGAGCACGTCGTCTTCGCGGATGGCCTCGATCAACGCCTGTGGCGCTTGGATCTGCGCCACGCGCAACAGCGAGCGCGTTTCCTGCACATTGCTGGCGAACGCCCGCAAGGCCGCGAAGTTGCCGGCGGCGTCGATCTTCCAGCGGTTGTACAGATACATGCCCACGGTGGACAGCAGATTCGCACGTGCGTCCTCGTAGTTCTTCTGCCGTTCGCCAAAGAAGAACTGGGCGATGCGCCCGCGCGGCGCGTCGTGCAAGGTTGCCTTGCGCTCGACAAACGCCTTCCAAGTGCGCGCCAAGGCGTCGTCGTAGATGACCCGATCCGCATCTTGCAACCAGCGCAGAAACGTCTCGCGCCGTTCCCGGTCCGCCCGCGCGCTGAGTTCGCCGGCCGGCAACTCCTGCTCCGCGAGCCGGCCGATGGCGCGGGTGTTCGTCGCCTTGATGCGCCGCCGTACGCGCAAATAACGCACATAGCGGTACGCCACGCCGAACACGTTGAGATATTCGGTGGGGTTCTTGGTGAGTTTCAGCGCCGCGCTGGCCTGCACCTGGCGCAGCCGCTGCGACGGCCGCAGATAGCGCTGCAAACTGCGCCGGTAGTGATCGAGAATGTACGGGTTCTCGGCGACGAAACGCTTGGTGGTCTCCTCAACGTGGACGATGCCGGAGACGATGGCGAGACGCAGATTTTCCACATCCTCGCCGGGCACATAGTCGATGACGGCGTCGATGTTGCCCTGCCGCTTGAGCTCGAACGGCGAAAGACCAACCTGCTTCGCGCACTGCTGCCAGGAGAGATTCAGCCGCCGCGCGATGCTGGCGAGCCCCTTCGGCTGGATCGTGCTGAACACGCCGTCGCGCACCGACAGGATGAGGTTGCTCGCCGCCAGCGGAATGGCGCCGCCGGAATAGCCGAGGCCGTACACGATGCCGAGGTTGGGCACATCCGTGTTGGACATCTCGGCGATCAGCCGCGAGATGCTGTGCGACTGGTTGTTCTTGTTGGCAACCTCATCGCCGGCGGCGCCCGGGGTGTCCATCAGACTGACGATGGGCAGGGAGCGATTTGAGAACTCCTCGATGCTGCGTGCGGCCTTCAGGTGGTGCTCGGGCATCCACTCGCCACTGCGCACGGCGCGGTTTTGCGCAAGGAACCCCACCCGCCGTTCGCTGCCGTCGAAGTCCATCGCCACCACCGCGGCGTAGAACGGCCCGTCGCCCTCCTCTTTCTCCACGCGCCCGAGGCGGTGGATCGCGTCCGGCGCCGGCAGCCGCTTCGGATCGTTCGCGCCGGTCATCACGGCTTCGATGTAGGAGTCGATGTCGAGACCGGCCAAGCTCTCCGCTTGGCGCAGCACCTCGGCGTCGCCCACCATGCCACGCAACGGCGGCTCGAACGCGCCTTCCTCCTCCGGCAGCAGCGACGAATCCTGCGCCAGCTCCTCGGCGATTAGGAAGAGCCGATCGCCCTCGGCATCGTCAACCACCGCCGCGCCCGCGCCACGCCTTGCCGAAGACGCGCCGGCGGCCGCGGCGTCCCACATCGAATCGTCGGTGTTGTCCATTCCCGTCCGTTCGCCCCGTCGGCTCGCTGCAAGCCCACAAGCCACACGCGGTGCGAACAATTCCACATTTCAAGCACAATATCCACAGGTTGCCAACGCACCGGCAAACCGGGTGTGGCGCGCCTGCACTGCGACACGGCGGGCGGTGCGTTGTGGCTATGGAGATCGGCGTGGCCGGCACCCGCGGAGGCGGATCAAACTTCGGTGCCGTCGCCTCGTTTGTCCCCGGCTGATTGCGCCTCGCCCGCTTGCTCCTCGATTAATGCCATGAAGCCGTCGCCGAGGTGGTTGGAACGCGCCAATATCACGCCTTCGCCGTCCACCAACACATAGGTGGGGAAGGCGCGCACGTCCCAAAGCTCGGCGAGGGCGCTCTTCTCGCCCACATGCCAGTTGACCCACGGCATGGGTTCGTCCTTTTGGAACGCGGTGACGGTCTCCAATTCCTCGTCCACGCTCACGGAGAGCAGCGCGAAGCGTTGTGGCGGCAGCTTGTGGACCAGATCGCGCAGGTCCGGCAGCGCCGCCACGCACGGGCCGCACCAAGTGGCCCAGAAGTCGATCAGGACGACTTTGCCGGCGTAGGCGGCCAAGGTGTCTTCCGTGCCGTCGAGGTTTTGCGCGGCAACCTCCGGCAACGTGCCGCCCACCGTGGTGTGGTTGATGCGATGCACTAGGCTCGCCTCCACCTCCGCCATGGGGCGGGCTTCCGGCTCGCCGTCGTCGCCGTACACGCGGGGGTCGAGCAGTTCCGCGTCCTCGACGCCGGTGGCCAGCCCCGTGGCGGCGGCGAGCGCCCGGTCGCGGAAGGCGGCGCGCGCTTCCGGCGTGGCGTCGAATCGATCCGCGGCGCGCATGAGACCTTTGGTCAAATAGTAGCGGGCGGTGGCGCGCACCAGCGGATCCGCGGCGTCGTTGCCCACCTCCTCGAGGAAGGCGTCGACCTTTTCGTCCACGCTGTAGCGCCGCCGATCCAAGGCGCCGAGCAGCGTGGGCCAGTCGTCGTAGTCGCGGAACTGCTTCCACAGCGCTTCGGCGCCGCGAAAGGCGTACGCCGAGGCGTTTCGCGCCGCGCCCAAGTCGTTGACCAGAAACTCGGCGGCGGCTCGCCGTTCCGCGTGGTCGGCGGCGTCCAGAATCGCCAGCGCGGCGGCGATGGCGCGCAGCGGCTTGGGGGGGTCGCCCAGCTCGGCTTCGCGGCTTCGCTGTTCCTCCTCGTCGGCCGCCTCCTCGGCGATGGCGGCTTGGCGCCCGTTCCAATCCATCGCCGCGGCTTGGTAGTCTTGCACTTGCTGCCAGTCCGGCCCCACCAACTTCGCCAGCGCCGCCGCGCCCTTGTCCATCATCTCGCTCTCGGACGGGTGCTCCATCAGGAACTCGGCCGCGGCGATCTGCTTGGGATGTTCTTCCGCGGCCAGAATGGCCTCGGCGGCGCGCAGCGCCAGCGTGATGACCGGATGTTCGCCGCGTTCGTGCTTGCGGCGGCGCTGCTTTTCCTCGGCCGAATCCTCGGACTGCTTGATCTCGTCGTCGATCCGGTGCCACGCGGTGTCCGAGTCGATGTACGCCTGCACCAGCGTCCAGTGTTCGTCGGCAACGGTTTCGGCCGCCGGCGCGGTGGCTTGGCGCGTCTGCGCATCGCAAGCCCCCAGGACGACCGGCACGACCAGCAGCAGCGCCAAACCCGCCGTGGCCAACCCCCGTTCGCGGCCCCGTCCGCCGAACCTGTTTCGCATGTTCATGGTGTGCTCCGTAGCGTGCTCACTTGTGCCAATGCGCGAACCGTGCGCCAAACGGCGGCAAAAGGCAACCGCGCCGGCGAATCGTGGGCTAGTGCGGGACAGGAGAGCGCATAGCGACCCTTGTCCGCATGGCCCGTGCGGCTTTGCCTAGCCGTGCCGGTCGGATGCCGCTCGTAGAGGCAAATCAAGGTGTCGTCGCCATCCAAAGCGCAACTGACGTGGGGCGACGCTTGTTCGTCGTGGCCCCAGGCGATCGTGGCGCTGGCTGCGACCACGGCGACGAATCCGCGCCGCGGCCGCCTGTCAAACATTCGCGCCATCGGCCCCTCCCTCCCCGGCTTCCCGATGCGCCAACCTTGCGCCAAACGGTGGCGAAAGGCAAACGCGCCGTCACCCGATGTCGCCGCGTACACCAAGGTGCCGCGTTTGACGGTGTAGCGCTGGTGCGCCAGCGGCGTATGGAGTGGGCGACACCGGTGCTAGAGGGGCCGAGCCGCATCGCCAACGCCTTTGCGCAGCGGTTGGCGAGGGGTGGTCAATAGCGCCCGTCACCAAAGATCTGTGGCACACCCCACGGCAATCGCCCGGCGGTAGGCGTGGGCCTTATAATTGACCGCTCAACAAACGCATCGAGCTTCTTTTTGACGCACGCGGTATTCATCGACGGACAGGCGGGCACGACCGGCCTGCAACTCGCGCGGCGCTTGGCGAAACACCCGCACATTCGGCTGCTCGCCGTGGAGGAGCGGTTTCGCAAGGATCCGGCACGGCGGCAAGCGTTGGCGCAAGAGGCCGACGCGGTGGTGCTCTGCCTGCCCGACGAAGCGGCCAAGGAAGCCGTTGGCGCGGCGCCCGATGCGCGGTTTCTTGACGCCAGCACCGCCCATCGCGTGGCGGAAGGTTGGGTGTACGGTTTGCCGGAGCTTGCGCCAGCGCAGCGCGAGGCCATCCGCGATGCCGCGAAGGTGGCGAACCCCGGGTGCTATCCCACGGGTTTTGTGTTGAGCGTGCGGCCGTTGATCGACGAAGGTTTGCTGGCTGCGGACGTGCCGCTGCGTTTGCATGCGGTGTCGGGGTATTCCGGCGGCGGCAAGGCGCTGATCGGGAAGTACGGCGCTTGCGACCGCCCGGAGTGGCGCACGCGGGCGTACGCGCTCGGCTTGCAACATAAGCACCTGCCGGAAATGCGCGTTTACGCCGGCACCGCGCCGGCGCCGTTGTTCTCGCCCGCCGTCGGCCACTACCACAGCGGCATGTTGGTGCAGGTGGGTTTGTTCGCAAGCGAACTCGGCGGCGTCGGCGCGGGCCACGTTTGGCAGGTGTTGGCGGCGCGTTACCGGAGCGAACCGTTCGTCCATGTCCATCCGTTCGCGGCGGAAGACGCGCTGGACGATGGTTTTCTTTCGCCCACCGGCCGCAACGGCACCAATCACTTGGACATTTTCGTGTTTGGCCACAGCGAACAGACGCTCATCGTCAGCCGCTACGACAATCTGGGCAAGGGCGCGGCCGGTGCCGCGGTGCAGAACCTCAACTTGATGCTGGGCCTGCCGGAAACGATGGGCTTGGAGGAAGTGACATGCCGACATTGACCGATCGCGCCGAGCTCGAACGCCGCTTTGAAGCGCTGAAGGGCGCGAATCTGGCGCTGGATTTGACGCGCGGCAAGCCGTCCGCGGAACAGCTGGATCTGTCCAACGCGCTGGACGGATTGCTTGGCGGCGAGTATCGCGCCGCAGACGGCACGGATCTGCGCAACTATGGCGTATTGCGCGGCATCCCGGAAGCACGCGCCTTGGGGGCGCGGTTTCTGGACATGCCGGCGGAAAACGTCATCGCCGCCGGCAATTCCAGCCTGACGCTGATGTTCTTGGTGCTGGACGCCGCCCTGAACGCCGGATTGTGTACCGTGCCTTGGCGCGGACTGGGGCCGGCGAAAGCCATCTGTCCGGTGCCGGGGTACGACCGGCATTTCGCGCTGGCGGACGGCTTGGGCTTGGAACTCGTCACCGCGCCCATGACCGACGACGGGCCGGATATGGAAGCCGTGGAGGAAATCGTCGCAACGGACCCGGATGTGCGTTGCATCTGGTGTGTGCCGAAATACTCGAATCCCACCGGCTGCGTGTATTCCGAGGCAACCGTGCGCCGTCTCGCGGCGCTGCCGAACAAGGCGCAGGGGCCGTTCCTGGTGCTGTGGGACAACGCCTACGCGGTGCATGATTTCGAGTTCCCGGCGGCGCGGCTGACACCCATCCTGCCGCTGGCGCAGGCTGCCCGCACGCAGAACCGCATCGCCATGTTCGCGTCCACCTCCAAGGTGACCTTTGCCACCGGCGGCATCGCTTTCCTTGGCGGCGGGGATCGGCTCTTGGCGGACATGGAGAAGCGCCTGTCGCTGTTGATGATCGGCGCGGACAAAGTGAACCAGCTGCGCCACGCCCGCTTTCTCGGCGAACGGCTGGAAGAACACATGCGCGCTCATGCGGATCTCATCCGCCCGAAGTTCCAAGCCGTGCAGCAAGGTTTGCAAAAGGGCCTCGGCGGCACGGGTCTCGCCGATTGGACGCAACCGCGCGGCGGCTATTTCGTCTCCCTGAACACCCGCCCGGGCCTTGCCAGCAAATCCGTGGCGCTGGCCAAGGAACTGGGCGTGGCGCTCACGCCGGCCGGGGCCACGTTCCCCCACGGCCGCGACCCGGACGATCGCAACATTCGCATCGCGCCGACGTTCGCCACCGTGGAAGCGGTGGAAGCGAGTATCGACGCGCTCGCGCTTTGCGTGCAATTGGCGGCGGCCCGCTCGTCGCACTGAGACAAAACCAAGGAGGGATAGAACGCATGGAAGAAGGCAACACGCCGGCGGAAGCGGTTCGTTTCCACGAACTCGCATTGCCGCCACCGGTGCTGGCGGCGGTGGACGATCTCGGCTTCGAGGAATGTACGCCCATTCAAGGCGAAGTGCTGCCGTACAGTCTCGCCGACTACGACATCACCGGCCAGGCGCAAACGGGCACGGGTAAAACCGCCGCGTTTCTCATCACCATTCTCGCCCGGCAGTTGGAGTTTCCGTTGGCGCATACGTTGCCGCCGGGGGCCGCCCGCGCTTTGGTGTTGGCGCCGACGCGCGAGCTGGCGCTGCAAATCGAAAAGGACGCGCGCGATCTTTCCCGCCACACCGCCACGCGCATCGTTTGCTTGGTTGGCGGCATCGACTACGCCAAGCAGCGCGAGGAGCTGCGCACCGGCGCCATCGACATTCTGGTGGCGACGCCGGGCCGCCTGCTCGACTTTTGCGGCCAGCGCCTCGCCAGTCTCCGCCACGTGGACGTGCTGGTGATCGACGAGGCGGATCGAATGTTGGACATGGGTTTCATCCCGGACGTGCGCCGCATCGTGTACCAAACGCCGCGGAAACGGCAGCGGCAGACGATGTTCTTCAGCGCCACGTTCAACGACGACGTGATGAATCTCGCGGGGCAATGGACGTTGGATCCGCTGCACGTGGCGATCAAGCCGGAATCGCCGGCGGTGGAGACGGTGGAGCAGCGTTTCTGGGCGCTGCCGCGGGATCGCAAACGCAGCACGCTGCTTGCTTTCGTGCGCCGGCACGATCCCGATCACACGCTGGTGTTCGTCAATCGCCGCGACCAAGCGCACCGCTTGGTGGGCTATCTGCGCGACAAAGGCGTGGAATGTGAGGAGTTGGCCGGCGACATCCCGCAACGCAAGCGCTTGGCAACCATGCAGCGCTTCAAGGACGGCAAAACCAATCTGGTGGTGGCGACGGACGTGGCCGGCCGCGGCATCCACGTGGAAGGCATCAGCCATGTCATCAACTACGACCTGCCCGAAGACGCCGAAGATTACGTTCACCGCATCGGCCGCACCGGCCGCGCCGGCGCCACCGGCATCGCCATCAGCTTCGTTTCCGAAGACGACGCCTTCGATCTGCCGGCGATCGAGGAACTCTTGGGCGAACGCATTCACACGCAGCCGCCGGAGGTGTAAAACGTGGCCGTCAAGACCACTGTCGCCAACCGTCGGCCCTTTCAGTAACACCGCATGGCCAACCCGGAACATCCCCGCCGCGGCGGCGTCTTGCTCACGCTGGCCGCGTTGATTGTCATCGCCGCCGGCATCAAGGCGGCGGAACAGTTGATGGTGCCATTTCTGCTTTCCGCGTTCATCGCCACCATCGCCGCCACGCCGGTGTTTTGGCTGCACCGCTTTCGCGTGCCGGTGGGTCTCGCCATCGCCATCGTGATGCTGGGATTGGTGGTGGCCTTGGTGGCGGTGGGCACGGTGGTCGCGCAATCCGTGACCGGTTTTCGCGCGAAGCTGCCCGAGTATCAGGCCGGCGTCGCGGATCTGCAGGAAGGCGCGCTGAATCTGCTGGCGCGTGTCGGCGTGGAACCCAAGGGGGATTTCATCGATCCGGGCGTGGCGCTCGGCTTCGTTGGCGACGCCTTGCAGAACCTCGTGAGCATTCTCTCCAACGGCTTCGTCATTCTGCTCACCGTGGTGTTCATTCTGGCGGAAGCGTGGTCGTTTCCGCGCAAGTTGCAGACCGTGCTCGCCAATCCGCAGCGGGATGTTCCGCACTTCCAGCGTTTCGCGGAGAACGTGAACCGCTACATCGGCATCAAGACCACGGTGAGCATCGCCACCGGCGTTTTCGTCAGCTTGGCGCTGTGGATCATCGGCGTGGACTTTCCGATTCTCTGGGGCCTGTTGGCGTTCCTGCTCAATTACGTTCCCACCATCGGCAGCGTCATCGCCGCGGTGCCGCCGGTGCTGCTGGCGCAGGTGCAACTCGGCGTCGGCGGGGCGGCGGCGACCTTCGCGGTGTTCCTGGTGGTGAACGTCGTCATGGGCAACGTGGTGGAGCCGCGTTTCATGGGCCGCAGCCTCGGCCTCTCCACGTTGGCGGTGTTCCTCTCGCTGGTGTTCTGGAATTGGATGCTTGGGCCGGTCGGAATGTTGCTTTCGGTGCCGCTCACCATGACGGCGAAAATCGCTCTCGAAGCCAACCCGTCCACCGAGTGGATCGCGCACCTGTTGGATCCGGCCGAACGCGCCGCGCCACCCAGCACGGATCCGCCCGAAGACCCCCCGTGACCAACTACGAACGCGCCAACATCCGCCGCATGACCGGCTACATGTACGGCGAACAGCCGGACGACCCTAGCGTCATAAAGCTCAACACCAACGAAAACCCGTATCCGCCATCGCCGGCGGTTGCCCAAGCCCTCGCCGCTTTCGACGCCGCCACCCTGCGCCGCTATCCGCCGGCCACCGCCGAACCACTGCGCCGCCAGTTCGCCAAGCAGCTGGGCTTGCAGGTTGATGAGGTAGTGGCCACCAACGGCGGCGACGAAGCGCTGCGGCTGGCGCTAACAACCTTCGTGGATCCGGGCGCCATGCTGGGCGTGACCGACCCGACCTATTCGCTGCTGCCCGTGCTCGCCGCCGCACACGAGTGCCATGTTTGCGCCATCGACCTGTCGGACGACTGGCACCCGCCACAGGATTTCGCCGCGAAGATGAACGCCGCCAACGCCAAACTCGTCTGCATCGTGAACCCGCACGCCCCGTCCGGCGTCTTGTTGCCGCCTGAAGCGATCGCGGCTTTGGCGAGCCAACTCGACGGCATCCTCCTAGTGGACGAGGCGTATGTGGATTTCGTGAACCCGTCCCACCAACACGATCTCGCCCGCGTGACGCGCGCCTGCCCCAATCTGCTCCTGCTGCGCACGCTTTCCAAGGGCTACGCGCTGGCCGGCCTGCGCGTGGGCTTCTTGGTCGGCCAGCGGGCCCTAATCGCCCCCGTCCTCACCAAAACGCGCGACAGCTTCAACGTGGACGCCATCGCGCAAACCCTAGCCTCGGCGGCGCTCGCGGATGGCGGATACGCCGCCGCCCGCTGGCAGGAAGTTCGCGCCGAGCGCCAACGGCTGGCGGCCGGCCTGCGGCGCTTGGGCTTTGCCGTGCCGGATTCGGAAACCAACTTCCTGCTGGCGTACGCTCCCACAGGCGTTTGCGCCAGCAAATTGCAGCAGAGCTTGCGCCAGCGCGGCATCCTCGTGCGCTACTTCGCCACGCCCAGACTGCGCGACTGCCTGCGCATCACCATCGGCACACCAGCCGAGAACGACGCGCTGTTGGCTTCCCTTGGAGAACTCGCAGCCTTCAGTTGAATTGTGTCGCCACCCAGCTTGTATCCGGCCCAAGACCGCACGCGGCTTTCCTCAGAGCCGCCTTTTGAAGTCCGGGTACAGCCAGAAAGTCGCCAAGCCCCTAGCGTAGTACATGCACCCATGCACCAAACGCTCCGGCGTGAACAACGGCGGCTCGCGGCGCACACAGTTGGCGATCAACATCATGGCGAGCTCGACGTCTCGCGCCTCGTCGCCCCAGAAGACGTGCCACTCGCCGCTCATGAAGCTCGGCTTGCGCGGTCGGTAGAAAGTTCCCGCGACGCCCTCCTCGCGTTGTCCCAGCGCAAACAGGTATTCGCCGCCAACCTCTATGCGGCCGCGCCGATCCTCCAGCAACCGCATCGGTTGACCCTCTGTCATCATCACCTCCTGTGCCAACGCGGCGCTGATCCGGGCTTGCAGTTCCTTTCGGGCCCGCATGTGTTCGACATCCGCGATCTCGCCGGTGTGGCGCTTGCGGTCGAGTTGGCGCAACGCCTCAATGTGCTTCCCCGCACGCCGCGCCACGCGCCGCGACGTGCCGGTGGCCGGCCAAAGGAACCAGTCGCTTGGGATGCGCAACGTCAGTTCCTCCGGAAGATCGTCGGCGCGCTCGCATCGCGCCGCCTCCGCCACGCGAGGCGGGTGCGGGCAGAGCGGATAGGGCTTGAGCACGTTGCGCACTCGCAGCGTCGCGTTCACCTCGACGTCGGTGGCGTCAATAATCGAGTCCAGCCTGCCCGCCCCCGTGCCGATAGATCGATCGTGGCTGTCGATCCCGGCGGGCAAGTTCTCGAATTGGTGGTTGGGGTTGAGAAGCACCTCGGGCAACCCCTCGATGGCGACCACCCGCCCCGCCACGATGTGGTGGACGGCGGGGCCGTCGAGCAACAGATACGCTTTGTAGAAGGGCATGGTCAGGCAACCGTCGGTGCCCTGACATCCCTCGCCATCCCCCGGTCCAGCCCCACTCGCTGACCACCCCGGAACGAACGCCAAGGCCGCCGCCAGCCACGTCCAACAGGCCCACCGCCATCCATGCCCCTTCATCACCCGCAGACGCCAGCTTAGGCCGCTCGCGGAAATTGATGCTACGATAAGGCGCGAGTCATGGAAGGCGGGCACGTCATGGAAGACGGAGTCACGGAGACGATAGCCGAGAAGTTTTCGGTTCTGGGTCGGATACTGAACGAACGCGACATGCGGCTGTGGGCGGCGGTGGAGGCTCGGTCGCTGGGACGCGGGGGAGTCACTTGGGTTTCGCAGGCGACGGGGATGTCGCGGAGCCGGATCCACGCGGGGCTTCGGGAGTTGGAGTCGGCGGGTCCGGGCGGGATCGAGGCGACGGCCCGGCAGCGGACGCCGGGCGCGGGCCGGAAGCGGGCGGAGGAGAAGGATCCGGGGCTGAAGGCGGCGCTGGACCGGCTGGTGGAGCCGACGACGCGGGGCGACCCGACGGGGCCGCTGCGGTGGACGACGCTGAGCGCGGCGCGTCTGTCGGCGGCGCTGGCGGAGCAGGGGCGCGCGGCGAGCGAGCGGACGGTGAACCGGCTGCTGCACGAGCAGGGGTACAGCCTGCAGTCGAACCGCAAGACGGTGGAGGGCCGGCAGCACCCGGACCGGGACCGGCAGTTCCGGCACGTCAACCGGAAGGCGGCGGAGTTCCAGCGGCGCGGCGACCCGGTGGTGTCGGTGGACACGAAGAAGAAGGAGCTGGTGGGCAACTTCCGCAACGGCGGGCGGGAGTGGCGGCCGAAGGGGGACCCGGAGCGGGTGCTCGTCCACGACTTCAAGGACGCGGAGCTGGGCAAGGCGATCCCGTACGGCGTCCACGACCTGGCGGCGAACAACGGCTGGGTGGGCGTGGGCGTGGACCACGACACGGCGTCGTTCGCCGCGCGGACGCTGGGGCGCTGGTGGGAGCGCATGGGGCGGGCGGCGTACCCCGACGCCCGGCGCCTGCTGGTCACCGCCGACGCCGGCGGCTCGAACGGGCACCGCAACCGGCTGTGGAAGGTGGAGCCGCAGCGCTTCGCGGACGACGCCGGCCTGGAGGTGTGGGTGTGCCACTTCCCGCCGGGAACCAGCAAGTGGAACAAGATCGAGCACCGCATGTTCTGCTGGATCACCGAGAACTGGCGCGGGCGCCCGCTGCTCAGCCGCGAGGCGGTGGTGGAACTGATCGCCAACACGACCACCGGGAAGGGACTTTCGATAAAGGCCGAACTGGACGAGGGCAGCTACCCCACCGGCGTCAAGGTGAGCGACGAGGAACTGGCCCGCGTCCGCATCCGCCGCTCGCCCTTCCACGGCGACTGGAACTATGTCATTCTCCCAAACAGAAAAACGACGAACTGTACCGTTTAATTTTGCGAGACGCCTAAGTCGGTGTACGGCGGCCCTCAATCCGCCAGTGAGAGCGTCTTGAAGTCACCGTCCAGCGCATCTTCGGGAAGATAAAAGAGCGTTGCGGTGGCCTCGAAGTAGAAGTAGATGAACCCGTCGTGCGGCAGGGCAAGAGATTCTTCGCCCTCGGCGCAAGGATCGCCTAGTCCATAGGCACATATGTCCGTGTATTGCCCCGCCGGAGCGACTTTGACGCCGATTCGGCGGAATATAGAATCGCGTTTCTTTATGTTGCCGATGACTCGATCACGTTTGGTTGGCGAGCCAAAAGCAACGACCAGCCTGAGCACAAGGCCAAATTCGGCGAAAAACACCTCGTCCAGTAGTCCATCGGCGTCGAAATCGGCGGTCGCCGACAAGAACCGGTTGCCCAAGCGCGCATCCGCCGGTCGCTGCTCCCATCGATCGTACGATTGAACCCGTTTTCTCGGGGGTGCGTCCGCGACCTGGGCGTCGCTATCCTTCTCGAAGCGGTGCTGGGCGTCGGAGTGGTAGGTGTAGCTGGAATAGTTGCCTTGGCGCCGCAGATCCTCGGCAGCCGGCGGCTCGGCCTCCGTGTGCATGGGAACACCGACAGCGATGGCGGCGGCGATCGACACGATCCGCAAGCTGGCCAAGGGCTTGGCGGCAAAGGGTATTCTCCGCGAAAGACGCGCTTCCATGGCGCAGAAGCTACGCCGAGGTGAACGTGGCGTCAAACCTCCTCGCGTCGGCAACGCGCAGCGTCGCGAGCCGACTCAAGCCGACAGGTAGAACACCTTGAAATCGCCGTCCAGCGCGTCTTCAGGAAGATAGTAGAGCCTTGAGGAGGACTCGTACCAAAAGTAGAAGATTCCGTCGTGCGGCAGAACAAGGGCATCTTCACCCTCCTCACAGGGCCCACCGTAGCCTTTCGCGCACGCGCCCGTGTAATGCCCCGCACGGGCTACTTTGAGGCCGCTGTAGCGGATGGCGGCATCGGTTTCCTCGAATGTGAAGACGATTCGATCGCGTTTGGTTGGCGAACCGAACGACACGACGAGGGCGATCGTTCCCGCGTTTTTGTCGCTGGCGAGGAACGCCTCGTCCAAGTGGTCGTCGGCGTCGAAATCGCCGTTCGCGGTCAACCATTTGTCGCCCAAATACGCATCCGCCGGTCGCTGTTCCAAGCGATCATTCGGCGGGGTTGGAACTGGCGCGGCCACGCCCATCGTCACGCCGGCGGCCATCGCAAGACCCGTGATTGCGGCGGGTTTGGGCAACGTCACAGCTTCACTTCCACCAGTGCGCCGGTGACGGCGAAATGCACCCAGCAGCCGGCCACCTTGTGGTTTGCGGCGATCAAGGCGTCGTGGTAGGCGGCGAGCTGGCCAGCGTAGGCGAGGGCCTCCTTCCGCCAAGTGGCTTTGCTTTGCGGGGAGGATTTGTGGTCGATGATCAGCCAGCCGTCGGGGGTTTCGGCCAGCAGATCCACGAAGCCGCGCACCACGCGGCCGTCCGCTAGGCGGTGGAGGACGGGGGCTTCCACTTGCAGCGCGGTGGGGGCGAAGCGTTCGCGCAGGAAACGGCGAAAGCGGTGGGTGGCGGCCACGGCGTCCGCCGCGTCTAGGCGCCGGTTTATGTGCCAAGCGGTGAGGATCTCTTCGGCGCGCGCTATCGCTTCGGCCTCGCTGAGGGAGTTGACCAGTTCGGCGGCGATGACGGCGTGCAAGCCGCTGCCCACGTCCGTCATCTCGTCGCCGCGCACGGGGATGCGTTCGCCGAAGGCCAGCACTTCGCCGATGGTGGCCGCTGCCACGGGCGGGGCGTCCGAGGGCCGCAGGAACTTGCGCGGATGCGCGACGCGGTCGCGTTTGGGGAACCAGCGCGGGGCGTAGGGCAGCGGCTCGCGGTCGCCGTCGCCGGGCAGGACGGTCTCGGCGCGGGTGGGGATGGTCACGTTGTTGGGCAGCGTTAGGGAATCGCCGCGCGGTTTGGCGAAGTCCGCTAGGAAGCTGTGCAGCCACGCATCTTTGCGCGGCTTCTCCGGCAGCGCCAGCACGAGGCGATCGCGGGCGCGCGTCAACCCCACATAGGCGAGGCGCCGTTCCTCCGCCAAGGTTCGCTCGCGGCAACGGACGCCTTCCGCGGACTGTTCGATGGCGGCGCGCGCCGGCACGCCGTGCTTGCGCGGGCCGAAGATGTCGGGCCAGTAGCGCACGTCGCGGCCTTGCAGCGGGGCGTCGATGTCGAACGCGCCGGTGAGTTCCACGCGCACGTCCCAAGTGCGCAGTTGCGGCTCGTAGTTGAGGTCCGTGCAAACCACCAGCGGCCACTCCAAACCTTTGGCGCGATGGTAGGTGAGCACATGCACGGCATCGCCGGTGGTGACGACGGGTTGCAGGTCCAAGTCCGGCGAACTCGGGTGTTCCAGCCACAACAAAAAGCCAGTCAGGGTGCCCGGGTCGTGGTGGGCGGCGGCGTGTTTCTCGTATTCCACGGCGAGGTTCAGCAGCGCGTCGAGGTTCTTTTGCCGCTGCGCGGCGCGCACGTCGTCCGGGCCCCAGGCGGCGACGATGCGGCGGATGTCCACCTCGTTCAACACGCGGGCGACGATTTCCACCGGCGAGCGCAGCGGGCTGTCGGCGCGCAGCTCGGCCAAGCGGCGTACGATGGGGTGGTCGTCCTCGCGCCAAGCGATGTCCTCGTTTTCGGCGTCGGCGGCAAGCCACGCGAGGCGGTGCGGCAGCCAGTCCTCGGCTTCGGCGCAGTCCGCTAGGGCGAGGATCTCCGCCGTGGCCAAGGTGTCGGCTTGATCGGCCACGCGGCGCAGACAGCTTTTGGCGAGCGTCACTTCGGGCGTTTGCAAGAGGCCCTGCAACGTCATCTTCATCGGCACGCGCATTTCGCGCAGGGTCTCGGCGATTTCCTCCACGTGGGCGTTGGTGCGCGCCAGCACGGCGATGTCGCCGTAGCGGATGGGGCGCTGCTCGCCGCTGACTGGATCGGCGACGCGCTCGCCGCTTTCCACCAGGCGGAACACGCCCTCGGCCACGGCGCGGCAGCGTTCGCGGAGATTGCCTTGCAAGCGCCAGGCGGACACAGCCGGGCCGGCGCTCGACGGCCGCTCGGCACGGAGCACGACGGATTCGCGCGGCAAAGCGCCCACGGCGCTCACCTGCGGCGAGAACGCGGTGGCGAACACCTCGTTCAAGTAGTGGAGCAACGGTGGTTGCGCCCGCCAGCTCTTGGCGAGGATGGTCTTTTCGGCCTTGCCGGCGGCCAGTGATTCGAGGGTGTCGAACACCAGCGCCGGGTCGCAGCCGCGAAACTCGTAGATGGCCTGCTTGGCGTCGCCGACGAACACCGCCCGCTTGGCGAGCTTGGCGAGTTTGAGAAAGAGCGCCAGCTGCATGGGGTTGGTGTCTTGGAACTCGTCCACGAGGAGCAGATCCAGCTCCTCGCGCAGCCGCTCTTGCACGGCCGGCACATCCAGCGCGTGCAGCACCAGCTGCTCCATGTCGGCGAAGTCGATCAGGCCATGTTCCGTCTTGAGTTCTTGGAACCGCGCCATGGCGGCGCCGGCGATCTGGTAGATGCCTTGCAGGTAATCCCGCAGGTCGCGGTGGAAGGCGGGGTGGCCGCCGTAGTGCAGGGCGGCCGTCTGGATGGCGTCGGAGTAGGCGCGGGAGGGGCTTGCCGCTTTTCTTCCGGCGAGCCGCATCCAGACGCTCCACGGGCAGTTGCCGCGCGTTAGCTGCGCCTTGGCGTCCAGCAGGATGTCGCGGTACTCGTCGGTTGTCTTGGTGCCGTCCCTGGCCATGGCCAGGCCGCGTTCCACCGCGGCCACTAGGTCGGCGGTGGGGTCCATGGTGGATTCCTCGCCGAAGAATCCGAGCAGCGTCTCGGCGTTGCGCACACCCATGGCAGCGAGGGCATCCCCGTCGATGTCGTTCTCGCGGGCCTTGTCGGCGATGACCTTCACCTTCCGCTGCCACCGCGGCACGCCGCGATCGTAGATGCCGAGGCGGTGGCTGATGGCGTTCAAGGCGCGTACGCGGGAGAGCTCCAAGGTTTGGTCCAGCGCTTGGTGGAAGAACCGTTCGCCGTCGTCGATGCTCATGACGCTGAGCTCCGGCGACACGCCGATGTCGAAGGCGAAACGCCGCAGCAGCCGTTCGCAGACGCTGTGGACGGTGCCGATGAGGGATTCCGCGGTGCGTTCCGCCAAATCGGTGTGGCCGCTTTGGCGCAGGCGGTCGCGCACCCGCTCGCGCAGTTCGGCCGCGGCCTTGACGGTGAAGGTGGTGCCGATGATGCCGGCCGGGGCCGCCTCGCCGGCAAGCAGCGTCTTCTCCAACTCCTCGGTGAGGCGGTAGGTTTTGCCGCTGCCGGCGCCGGCGGCGATGAAGGTGACGTTGCGCCAGTTGCCTTTTGCGGTCACTGCGCTCATTGCGAAGGCGTCAGGCCCGTGAGCCAAGTGAAGTTGTCGAACCGGTCGGCCGCAACGCGCGTGTCCAGGCCATCGAGCGGCGGCGTGGAGGCCGCGTCCGGCTCCGCCCCGGCGTTGACTTCGATCTCGCCGCGGGCGAACTGTTCCAGCCGCCACTTGCGCGTGGCGAGGCTGCGCCGCCAGATGGCGTGGGCGCTCTCCGCCTTCTCCGGGCACCACGCTTCGGGAAAGAACCCCGGCTCGGCGGCGAGCACGTTGCCGGTGGTGACGATGTAGTAGCCGGACGCCGGCCAGCGTTCGCCCTCCCGCAGCAGGAACCCGTACACCGCGAGCTGCAGGTGTTGGCCTTGTTCGATTTCCGTTCTGCGGAACGGCTCGCTGCCCCATTTGGCGTCCAACACCGCGCGGGCGCCGTCGTCCCGTTCCAAGACCAGATCCGCGTAGCCGCGCAAGACGCCGCCGGCGAACGCCTTCTCCATCTCCTGCTCGGATGTGGCGCGGGCGACATCGCCCCGTTGCAGATGCTCCAGCAAGCGGAACAGGCACCGCTCCAAGGTGGTGGTGACCTGCTGCCGATCCACGCCGCGGCCGTGCTCCAGCAGCACCGCGCCCTCCTTCTCGATCAAGTCGTCCAGCGTGGCGCCCAGCCAGCGCTGCACACCCTCTTGGCCCAGCGTTCGCCAAGATTCGTTTTCGGCGAAGAACCGATCGAACAAGCGGTGCGCCAAGCTGCCGTACAACAGCGGGCCGTCCGCCACGCCGGTGATGCGGCTGCCGCGCAGCCGGGCGTGGTAGTCCAGCACCCACTGGTGCGGGTGGTAGTACGCCTTGGCGAGGCTGCTGTAGGACTCCTTCTCCGGCGGGAGCAGCGGCGCGTCGATGCGCCACCAGCGGCGCTTGGGCGGCAGCGGTTGCGCCTCGAGCGGCAGCGTGGGGATGGCCAATTGCCCCATTGCGTCCGAACGCCCTTGCAACAAGGCTTCGTCGAGCCGCGCTTCCGACCAGCCGCTTAGCTGGTCGGCCAAACGCGCCCAGAGCGGATGCCGCGCACCGTCCTCGTCGTCGTGAATCACCAACACTAAGCGCCGCCGGCAGTTCAGCACCGCCCGCTGCCAAGCCCGCGTCTCGGTGGCGATTCTCTCCTCCGCGGTGGGCAGCTCGACGCCGGCCGCGGCCAACGCCGTACGCTCTTGACGCGAAAACGTGGGCGTGAGATCGAGACGCGCTGGGACCAAATCCCACCAATACACCTCATCCACCGGTTCCGAGACGTTGCCCGGGTGCTGCGTGGCGGGCACATGGCCGGCGCCGGCGGCGGTGGTTTCGTCCGGCAACGGGCGCGTCACCTCGTCCACCAGCCGATCCACCTCCACCTTGGCGATGCACGCCACCCCCGCATCGCGCTGTTGCTCCAGGGTTCGCGCCAACGCCGCGGCCTGTCCGTACGCGGCGCGAAAGACCGCTTGCTGTTCGTCGGCTTCGCCGTCGCCGGCGGCCAAGCGAGCGCCCAGCCAAACCGCGCACCGCCGCACCCGTTCAACGAGCACCGCCACCGGCGCTCCCTCGGCCACCGGATAGCGTTCGGGCGCGGTCCAGAACGCGGTTTCGGCGGCGTCCTCGTCCAACGCCTGCATGGCCGCGCGCCACTCCGGGCCGCCGATGCCCGGTTGCGCCGCCACCGCCTGCGCGAGGCGTGTGCGCGCCTTCCACGGCAGCGGCGACAGCGGATGGATGAGGAATTGCAGCAGCCGATGCGGGTCCAACGGTTCCCACACCAGCGCCAAGGCCAACTTCACCACCTGACTGGCGGCGCGGAACGGCGAATAGTGTTGAAAGCCGGCGCGCGCCAAGCCCACCCGCTCCAAGGCGTTGTCGAGCACGATGCCGTCGCGGCTGGCGATGACCACCGCGCGCTGCGGATCGTCCAAGCCACGCAGCGTCTCCGCGACCGCTTGCGCCGTGACATCGCGGCAGGTGCCGCGCACCACAAGCAGCGAACCGTCGCCGTTCAACCCCGCGGGCGGATGTCCAGAGAGCAGCGCCTGCAGCTTGCCTAGATCCGATGCCGGCGGAGCGGCACCGCCGGCCGGCAAACCCCGCTCGCGGCATTCCAGCCGCCGCGCCAAGCGCCGCCACATCGGCGGCAAATCCTCCAGCGGGTCAAGCAGCTCGAAGGCGTCGACCTGCGTGCGCCAACTGTCGAGCAGCGCGAGAATGCGCTGAATTCGCTCGCCGAGACCGGGTGGCACCCGCTGCGCCGCCAACTTCTCCACCGCCGCCATGTCGCCGAGCCGCGCCGGCGCGTGATTTGAGAACTTGCCGTCCCACCCGTGCAAATACCATTCGCGCCGCCAATCGAGCAGCGTGTGCGCCACCCCCACCGGATCCACGCCGAACGACGCGTGGTAGAAGCGCGTCAGGTCGTTCGCTTCCTCCAAACAGGAGCGGTAGCGGGCGACATCCTCCGCCGCATGAGTCCCGGCCTGCGCAACGCCGAGGTCGCTTTCAAGCAGCCGCAAGAGCCCCCGCGGCCCCACCGTGATCGCACCGACGGCGGTGTCGGCAGGCGCCGGGTGTTGCCCATCCCGATGGAGGCCGAAACGTACAAGCATGTACGAGGCATGGTAGCGGATGAGTGGCCGCGGGGACACGCCGCCTTAGCAGTCGGAGCCGTCAGCTATACTTCGTCAGCGTGGCGGCGTTTTGCCGGCCTGACGATGGAAAAGGGTTGATGGCGCAGCGGCCCGCTGAGCAAAGCCGGTGAGATTGTCTCGCTTTAGAGTCTTTCGAGAAGCTCGTTGGCGTCGCCGTGCCGGCTACGCAGGGCTGGGCGGCTTGGCCCTGCTGGCCCTGCTAGGCGCGTTGCTCGTGTTGGCGCGCCAGATCAACTTTGGCGTGGGGTTGCGGTGGGACTCCGCCGTCTACGTCCACATGGCGCGCCGACTCTTGGAGCTGGGCGAGCCGTTTCTCGGCCTTGATGGGCAGATCATCGCCCAGTGGCCGCCGTTTTATTCCGTCATGCTCGCGGCCGCCGGCCTCGGCGTGTTCGACCCGTTGGACGTTGCCGGCGCGCTGAACGCGGCGTTGTTCGGCGCGATGGTGTTGCTCTGCGGCGCCTTCCTGCGCCGGCGATTGGCGTCGCGGCCGCTCTGGGCTTGGTGCGGCTGCGCCGCTATCGCGGTTAGCCCCGAGCTCGTCGGCGAGGCCGCCAAGGCGATGCCCACGTTGCCATTTGCGTTGTTCGTTGCGGGGGCGTTGATCGGCGTCGCCAAGCGGGACCCAGGATGGTGCCGCTTGGTGTTTGCCGCCACATGCACAGCGATGGCCTGCATGACCCGTTACACCGGATTCGCGTTGCCGGCGGTGGTGGCCGCATCGCTCCTGCTGTTTTCGGACCTCCACTGGGCCAAGCGGCTGTGGCGAACCACCGCCTACGTGGTCATCTCCTTCGCACCTCTCGGCCTTTGGTTGTTGCGCAACCAGCTTCTGGTGGGCAGCCTCACCGGCGACAGGTCCCGCTTCGATCCGGTCGGCTGGCTCGTCGCGCTGCGTGGCATGGGCGACGCGATGGCACCCTGGGTGTTCTTGGAACTGCCACTCTGGGAGTGGTTCGGTGCCGGTTGGCCTGCGCTGTTGGCGTTTGTCGCCCTGTTCGCGCTCGGCGTCGTCGTGCTGCGTAAACGGATCAGTCGGGATGTCTGGCACCCGGTGCTGCTCTTCGGTGGATTCGCCTTGGGACACGCGGCGTTGGTCGTGACCGGGGTGGCGGTGGGCATGGTCCACGGCTTTGATCCCAGATACGTTACGGCGTTGTATGTTCCTTGTTTGTTTGTGGCTTGGCTGTTGGTGGGCGACATCTTTACTAGGCGAGAACGCCAAGCCGGCGGCCGGGCTACGGCGGTTCGATCGAGGCCGACGTGGCGACGAGTGGCGTTCAGCGGTCTGGTGACGCTCGCGGTTGCGCCGTGGCTCGTTTGGCAAGGCGCGATGAACAAGGCCGACATTGCCGAGAGGAACTTGCGCGGGCTCGCTTACGATGCGCCGAGGTGGCGCGACTCCCAAACCCTGCATAGTTTGCGCGATCGCGACACCGGCAACCACCGCGTGTACGTCCAACTGGATCATGACGCGGCGGTGTTCCTTCACACAGGCATTGCGCCTCTCAGATACGACTGCAGCAGTCGCCGGTTCGGGCGCAACGGCGACTATCTGGTTTGGCTGCGGGGGTTTTCGGGGATTCAGGATGAAGAATGTCTCGTCGCCGGCCAGGATGACGTGTTCACCATTTCCGGCTTGGAGCTGGTGGAGGACTTTGCCGACGGCGCTCTTCTGCGTTTCAACCCGGCATCGACCACCACCTTGGCGGATGCCATTTGGGCGCACCTGTTGCCGAAGGGTCGGCCGATCCGCAGCGCGCCTTATGGCCTGTGGCTCAACGGTGAACGCCGCGAATTGGTGTTCACCAAAGTGCCTTGCGCCACCTTGAGCGAGAGCGCGCGTTTCCTCATACACGTGTACGCGCACTCCAACGACGCGCTGCCGCTGTGGCGCCGGCAGTTCGACTTCGACAATTTGGACTTCGATTTCCCACAACGCGGTTTGATGCTGCCGGCCGGCAGGACCGATGGCGGAAGAGGAGGAAGCGGCCGCTGCGTGGCCGTTGTCGAGTTGCCCAGCTATCCGCTGCGGAGTCTTCGCGTCGGCCAGTTCGCCGAACAAGTGCTTTGGGCGATGCGCATCGACATCCACGACGACGACGGCAGTTCCGCCTTGCGCTGGTCTTCTGGATCGGAACTTTGACTGCCGCATCCGGGCGATTGCATGCTGCTGCGAAACCAAGCTGCGCAGTTCAGTTGCCATTCTGCGCTTGCGGCCCGCGCAAGGGCTGTTCGCCCCCGCTTGGCAACACGATGTCAACGCGCCAAATTTCCCCTTCGTCGGCTTCAAATTGGCCAGTGCCAATGCTACGCAGCCGAAACGGAGGCAGCCGCGCCCGCGCCACGCAGACGCCATCGAGCACTGCGCCGTGCGTGGCGAAGGAGAAGTCGCGGTTCACGAAACCACGCCGCGCCATCGAAGCCGGCATGGCGGCCAAGTCGAACGGCACGACGTGCAGGAAGAACGGCCGCGCTCGGTCCGCCGCCGCGCATTCCTCCTTCACGTACACGAGCGCTCCCTCGCGCAGGTGGACGTCGAAACCGCCAACCGCCGTAGGCGCGGCGTCGCGAACCCGGTCCAGCGCGCGGCGAAGGAAGGCCGAGTCCGCCCGGCCAATCTCGCGGCGCCACAGCAGGTTCCCTTGGGCGTCCCACTGCCCGGTGTGGATGGCGTCCACTTCGTACTGCTGCAAACCAACGCGCGCCATGCAAATCCGCGAATCGCCCGTGCGGAGCACGACGCCTCGGTGGTGAAACTGAAAGTCCTCGTTGTGCCAATGCCGCCAATATGCTTCGCCTGCCTCCGGGGCGTTCTTGTCGTCGCCAACGACGTGCAGGATAAACCTCCCTTCGAGCCGTGGATCGGCGTTGAACACATCTCCCTGCGCCGGATCACAGTCCTCGCGCAGGTAGGTGATCGCGTTTCGGTGCCAATGCACGTTGAACGGGCCAACCGCCACCGGGCGGGTCGACAGGGCTTCGCGGTAGTCCGCCGGATATCGGGTGTTCTCGTCGAAGTCCACTTCCACCCGGGCCAAGGCGTACAGCGTGTTCGAGTACACCTTGCGCACGTGAAACGGCCGGACGTAGCTCTCTTCATCTTCCCGAAAGTAGTGATCCATGTCGAAGAAATCGGCGAATTGCCGGGTAGCCACGCGCCGTCGCTGTTCCGGGCGCAACAGAGCCGCGTGCTGCCAGAGGAATCTGTCCACCGTGATTTCCCGCTGATACGCATCGAGCAGGAACTCCAAAGCCTCCTTGTGTTGCACATCCCAATAGTCCAATTGGAATTGGGTGCGCAGCCGTTCCGGCGTCTTCCGATCAACCAGGAAGTTGAAATAGACGTGCTCGTGGGGATGCAACCGGAACATCCACGCCACAACGGACGCCAGACCAAGGGCCGCAACCGCGCCGGCCAGCGCGGCCAACCTCCGGCCGGCGTTCTGGCAGAGCCACGCCAATCCGCCCGCGGCGCCAAGGCACATCGGCCCGTACAGAAAGTACAAGTGGCGCCAACCGTTGTAGATGTTGCCCACGCCCAAAGTGACAACGGCCACCGTCGCTAGGACGCAGGCGGCGAGCAACACCGCGAACCGCATTGAAGGGTCGGCCAGCGTTTGGCGCGGACGCGCCGCGAACCGCGCGCAAAGCGCCACGCCGCCGAGTAGGGCGAGCAGCGTCGCGAAGAGCGGCGTGGTGACTGTGAACCACGCTGGAACATACGCGAGCGGCCGCTGGTCCGAATTGAAGTACTCTCCGAGAAGCACGGTCCTCACTAGCTTTGGGTGGTCGGACAGCAGCCCGAGCCACTCGGCGAACCGCGCCGGCGGATCGCCCCACAAGTAGGGAAGCCCCGCGACAAACGCCGCGACGGAAGCCAACCCAAGTACACCCGAACAAAGCAGCGTGCGAAAGCGATCGCGCCAATCGGCGCGCGGGAAGTCCGCGCACCGGGCCAAGGCGACAAGCGCGACCAGCAGGAACGCCATGGGGCGGATGGTGCCGGCTAGGCCAAGCCACGCGCCAAGCCCGGCGAAAGCGCCAAGGTCCGCCGCCGCTCCGACTCTTCCGGTTTGCCGCAACGCCCCGTGCGCCACCAGCAGCGCGATCAGGAACATGCTCAGGAACGGCAGGTCCTTGCTGTTGAAGAAAGAGTGCCCGTACATCCGCGGATGGCAGAGGAGAAGCAGCATCGCGAAAAACGCAAGTGCGCGGCTCTTGAACAGGCGATGGGCCAGGAGATAGCAGGCGAACGCGCCGACGAGGAAAAAAGCATGGGTCAGGAGGTATCGGGAAAGAAAAACGTGCCGCGTATCGGTCAGTCCCAGAAGGCGCTGGAAAGCGAGCAGCCCGACTTCGAACGCCGCGCCGTAATATCGGTAGTCATGCTCGGACAGAAGGCGCATGTCCTCGCCAAGCGCATAGCGGACGGTGAGTTGCGCGATGCGTTGCTGCGTCGGCTGATCAGTGGAAAGGCCGTAGTCGCCGGCCGTCGCGAAGCCGAGGGCGAGGGCCGCGGCGAGGATGCCGAGCGCGCCCGCATGCCGGCGAAACATGCAGATCCATCGTGTGGGTGACCGCGATTGCTGCGGCATGGCATCAGCCTGCGGCGGAAGCGAGGCGGTCTAGCTTATCAGGAGCATGGTTCAGCGCTTCTCGTTCACCGACACCGCTACTTGAGGCGGGTTCGGTAGCCCGGGCTGGAGCGACCGAAACACGATCATGTTGACGAAGGCCGTCCAGTTCGAGGCACGTTCGCCGATGCCTGCCGAGGAGCGCAAATCTGCTCGTGTTGTGCGAGGTGTTCCACAAGCGCTTGCGCGGCCCACTGGTGGCCTGCGGCGTTCCAATGGGCGTCGGTGGGCCAGTGGGCGTCGGTCGGGGACGCGCCTTGGCGGGCGATGTAGTCGGACTGGTCGATCACCGGAATGTCCCGCGCTGCCGCCAAGGCGGCCAGCCGGCCGAATACGCGCTCGCCGTAGCGTTTGGCGTCGTGGGTGGCGAGGATCAACAGCTTCGCGCCATCGCGGTTGGCGCGGGCTTGGAACTGATCGAGGCCGAAGCCCGTGAGCGCCAGCGCTTCTTCGTAGATCGGCTCGAGCGGGTCATTGGCGAAGGCGCGCCCAAGCAGATCCGCTTCGGTGATGGGGCGCACCGCGAGCAACTGCGCGTAATCCGGCCACGAGTTCAGATCGGAGCGGGCACCGACAAGGTCCCGCGTCTCGCTGCGCTCGTGCTCGGTTTCTTGCCGCAGCCGCACCCGCAGCCATTTGACGAACCAGCTTCGACGAATGGTGCGGAGCAGCGGTTTGCCCACTTCCTCCGGCAACCACGCAAGGTGTTCGCCCAGCAGCGTGGCGGTTTCGGATTGGAAAACCCCAACACCCGGCAGCGCGTAGTCCGGGTGCGGCGGACGCAGCACGAAGCCGCCTTGCGCATCTCGAACGGCGGTGAGCCAAGGTTGCCGCCGGGGGTCGGCGCCGGCGGCACCGCGCGCCGACAACGCCTTGAGCGTTGGCGAGTTGTCGGCGAAGTCGTTGCCGACGAACACCAGCACAATCGCGTCTGGCGACAGCCGCCGCGCGTAGTTGTCGTAAAGCGGCAACTGGTTGACTTGGCCGGTGCTCGGCAGACCGAAGGCCGAAGTGGTGACGCGCGGGTGCGGCAGCGCAGTCGCCAGTTCGGCTTCCAAGCGAACATGGAGCTTGTTCGCGATGGACACCTGCCGCGCCACCACGAACGAGTCGCCGATCAACGTCACATGACAACCGGGCGGCGCATGCCGAATGGGCCCGGAGTTGCGGTTGGCGCGGGGAGGCGGATGGCCGGATGGAGGCCGGTCCACGAAGCCCCAAGCGTTCACTCGAGAGACCGTCCAAAAGAACCGGCCGTCCGTCAACCGCACCTCGGTGCCGGGAACGAACATCGGCCCAACGCCGGCCACGAACCGCTTCTGCGCCGAATTGAACAGGAACGGTGTGGTCAAGCGCAGCCACGCTTCACTGGCCAACGCCAGCGCCGCGAGCCCGAGCGTGGCCAACACGACGTTCCACGCGACGACGCGCAACGCCTTCGCGTAGCTGGACGGCCCCGCCCCGGCCCCTCGCGCGCCAGTCAAAGGCCGTCCGAGCGCAAAGACCAACGCAGGGCGGAGGTGCCGTCGTCCGATTGAAAAGCGATGTCCACGGCCCAAAGCTGCTGATCGGCGAATTGGCCCACGCGGAGGCTTGCCATGCCGTAACGGGGCAACTCGACCACCGCGACGCAGCGGCGTGGTGGCGCTCTCTCGCTTGCGCGGTCGCCAGCGTCTCCCGCTCCCGCGCCCACGCGCCCGGCTCCGGGCAGAATGAAGCCCCGTTGCGGGAAGTCGAAGTCCAAGTTGTCGAAACCGGACCGCCGCCGATGCGGCGGCAACGCTTTGTTCGAGCGCGGTTGAACGTGTACGAAGAAGCGCTTCGTAGCATTGGGCGTGGCACAAGGCTCCCTGGAAAAAACCAACTCGCGGCGCTCGGCGTTGAGGCGCACCGCCCAAGACGCGCCGAACACCGGCCGGTTGCTCGGCACCAAATGCGCCCAAACTGCATCCGCCAACGTCGTGCCCGCTGCGGCGTTGAACCGCACGAGAACGCCGTCGGCGAAATCGGCCGCGAGCTCCCAGCCGCGCATTGCGAAGGCGTCGTCTTGGCCTTGCAGCAGGCAGCTATCGGGAAGTTGCCGCAGCCACAACAGATGGTCGCCATCGCGTGCGAAACCGCGATCCCCGCAGTCGTATCGGCTCGGCACAATGCCCGCGAAAAAGTAGATGGCGGGCATGCTGCCCAACAATGCGT
Source organism: Candidatus Azotimanducaceae bacterium (assembly GCA_965243095.1). Lineage (GTDB taxonomy): Bacteria > Pseudomonadota > Gammaproteobacteria > Pseudomonadales > Azotimanducaceae > VXYL01. The sequence goes on along the minus strand of OZ251530.1, from coordinate 3,703,633 downwards.
AGTAGACGCGGTCGCCGGTGTTGTTTGCCTCGCGCGCCTCCCGCGCCTCCCGCAAATGACGCAGCGCGTCGGACTCGCGCCACCTCGGCGCGTCGAAGTGGTAGCCGTGCAGATTCCTTTCGACGATGGCGGCGCGGTGCATCACGCATTGGTACGCGAGCCAAAGCCCCATGACAAGCGTTCCCGAAACCAAAATCGTCCTACGCCGAGTTGGAGTTCGACGCCACCAAGGCTCCGTTTCGGTCGCGTTCCGTGGCCCAAGCATCTCGCCCAGCACCAGCCAAACCACAAATAAGCATGGAACATACAGCGGCAGCAGATACCTCGGCCCTAGGCGGACGACGGTGCCTTGTTGCGTCGCGACGAGGAGCACCGCCAAGTGCGCGAAGACGAAAACGCCGAACAGCAGCAACGCGTGCCGAACGTCCCGACCGAACGGTTTGCGCAGTGCGGCAGCGCCCAAGGCGAACAATGCCATGGCGGCCAGAAGCATGGGCCAACCGGCGCCGAACCAATCCTCGAAGGGCAGATCCAAGAACACCCATGTGGCCGTTTGGTCGCCGATGACGCGAAGCGTGTCGAGCAAAGCCGTGGGCTCGTGCGTCCGGTATCCGGCGAGTCTGCCCTCAAGAAGCTGGTTTCGCAGCAGCCAAAGGCCGAGTGGCGCGAAGGCGATGATGGCGAACGTGGCGGCCCGCAGTACCCGTCTAGGCCAGCGGAGCTCCGACGATCCCAAGAGCATGGCGCAAACCACAGCCAGCAATGCGGCTCCGCTGTAACGCGTCAAGCAAGCCAACGCCGTACACGCCGCGGCGAGCAGCAAGTGGCGCCAACCGGGGTCCCGCTCGGCAACGCAGATCAGCGCACCCGCGACAAGCAACGAAAATAGCTGCGTGGGCAGTGCGGTGGCGGCATGGTGGACGAGCGGCGGACTGACAGCGATGGCGGCGCAGCCGCACCAGGCCAACAGCGGCCTCGCCGCTAGTCGCCTGTGCAGGAAGACGCCGCAGAGCAACACCATGACCCCGAACAACATGGCGTTCAACGGCCCCGCGACATCCAGAGGATCGAATACGCCGACGCTGGCAGCAGCCAGCATCACCGGGAAAAACGGCGGCCAATCGGTGAAGTCGCGCCCGTCCAAGCGGAGCAAGGGCTCGCCGGCCAACAGCTGCCGCGCTCCGTAGACGTAGTGCCCGGAGTCGAACCCCAACCCCACGCCGAACTCGATTTGTCGGGCAAGCACGATGCTTGCGCCCAGCAGAGCCAGCATCACCAAACCTGCCGGCGCAGCCAAGCGCTGCCAGCGAGAACTCGCCATGCGCGACAAACCGCCGCGGTTACCCTCGCGGAGTGACATCTGCCGCGCAGTGTGGCCGCCGGTTTTTTTTTGGCGGCTTGGGAAAACCTGGTTGATGACCCATCAGGGTGTACGACAGATCTTTGGTGACGGGTGCTGGGAGCGCGGGCGTCTCGCCCGCATGCAGGCGGAACGCCTGCGTTTCCCGGCTTGGCGCCGACATCCTTACCAAAGATCTGTCGTACACCCGACCCATCAGAGCACGGGCCGGCGGCGCACGACCAGTGGTAGTCTTAAGGGCGTCATGCCGCGCCGCCAACTGCCGAGTGTCGACAACGTGCTGCGCGAGTCGGCGGTGGCGGCGCTGGCGCGGCGCTGGGGACCCGCCACCGTCAAACAGGCCGTGCGAGCGCTGCAAGCCGCTGCCCGCGCTGCGGAGAACCCCCCCGACTGGGCAGCGTGCGAACGCGGCTACCCCGCGCCCGCCGACGAGTGGTTGCGAACACATGTCGGTGAAGGCTACCAGACGGTGTTCAACCTCACCGGCGTGCTGGTGCATAGCAACCTTGGTCGCAGCCTCATTGCCCCGGACATCGCCCAAGCGGCGTTGCGCGCCGCCACCCGGCCGGTCACCTTGGAGTTCGACCTCGAAACCGGCCAGCGTGGCGACCGCGAAGGCATCGTCGCCCACCGCCTGCGCCTGCTCACCGGCGCGGAGGCGGCCTGCGTGGTGAACAACAACGCCGCCGCGGTGTTATTGGCGTTGAACACCTTGGCGCTAGGCCGCGAGGTGCCGGTGTCGCGCGGGGAGCTCATCGAGATCGGTGGCTCGTTCCGGCTGCCCGAGGTGATGGAACGCGCCGGCTGCCGGCTGCGCGAAGTCGGCACCACCAACCGCACGCATCCGGGCGATTACCAAGCCGCCATCGGCGAACACACCGCGTTGTTGCTCAAGGCGCATCCGAGCAACTACCGGGTGAGCGGCTTCACCTGCGCGGTGTCGGTGCGCGAACTCGCGGCCATCGCCCGCCGCCACGATCTCGCCGCGATGGTGGACGCCGGCAGCGGTGCGCTGGTGGACCTCCGGCGTTTCGGCCTGCCGCACGAGGCGACGCCGCGGGAACTGCTCGCCGACGGGGCGGATCTGGTCACCTTCTCCGGCGACAAGCTGCTCGGCGGTGCGCAAGCGGGCATTCTGGTCGGGCGGCGGACGCTCATCGAGCGCATCAACGCCAATCCCATGAAGCGGGCTTTGCGGTTGGACAAGCTGGCCTTGGCGTTGCTGGACGAGACGCTCAAGACATACGAGAACGCCGACACCGTGGCGGAGCGTGTTCCATTGCTGCGGGATCTCGCCCTGCCGTTAACCGAACTCGAACGCCGCGCCGCCATCGTCGTCGACGCGCTGCCGGCGATCGCCGGAATGCAGGTGGCCGTGTCGCCCAGCCAAGCGCAAATCGGCAGCGGCGCCATGCCCGGCGACGCCTTGGAGAGCCGCGCCGTGACGTTGGAGTTCACCAGCGACGTGCGCCTGCGCGAATGTGCCGCGGCTTTGCGCCGGCTGCGCCCGGCGGTGATTGGGCGCATCGCTGGCGGCCAGCTACTGCTCGACATGCGCGGCGCGACGCCAATCGAGGAGCTTGCCGCGACGTTGCAGAACCTCCGTCTGGGTTCCGTCACGCGGTAGCTGTGGCGGCGTGTTACGCTTCTCTCGTTCTGCTCACACTCTGGTGGTTACGATGCGCTGTCGAATCCCCCGTGCGCTGTTCGCCGCGTTCGCCCTCGCCAGCCTACCAGCCGCGTTGCCAAGTCTAGCCTCGGCACCGACCGTCGCACCAGCGAATTTGCGCTTCGAGGTAGGAGACGCGCAACTGACCTTCCTTTGGAACCCGGTGGCGGACGCCACCGGCTACCAATACCGGCTCAAGGCCGGCCAAGCTGGCTACGGACCTTGGACCACCATGGTTGGGGCGGCCACCCGCCATCGGGCGTCCGGTCCGACGAACGGGGTACTGCTGTCGCCAGCGGACGGCACAGTGACGACAGCGCGGCTACTCGTCACCGTGGGAGCGTCACGAAGCGTTGGCGGACAATAGACGTCGGCGTGGATGACACGCGCCTACGTCTTCTACCGTTTCTGCTGAATCACCTCTGGTGGCGATGACGTCGATTGCGCCGCGTTGGAAACGGCTGTTGAAGCCCGCCTCGAGTTACGTCGCGGCCACGGTTCTCACCACAGCCTGTTTCGTCCTCTTGCACCACATTGGCAATCAAACGCCGTTCGCGGTGGTCGCGGAGAAGATCGCCGCCGAGATCGAGGCCGAGCCAGTGGCTTGGGGTACGCGGCGCGAGCACGTCTACAACTCGTGGGAGTATTGCTACCTTATCGGTGCGGTGTTGGCGGGGTCGGCAAGCTCGCCAACGCCGCTTCACGACGCGGTGTTCCCGCGCGCCATGGCCCAGGACAGGGGCCTCGGAGGAGACTTCTGCCGCGAGCTGCGCCGGTCGTCCGCGGCCGCCCTTGCCGGTGTGAACGCAACCGCCAACGCAGAGCTAGACCCGCGCGTGGCGGTTAGCCAGTGGGTTGGAAGCAAAGCGCTGTATGCGATCGCGTTGCGTTTCCTGACGGTACACGAATATCACGAGCTCATCCGCAAGGCCACCTACTGCGCCTTCGCCATGCTTGCGCTAGCGGTGGCGTTCCTCGGTTGGCGAGCATTGGCGGTGGCGAGCCCGCTGTTGATCTTTGGCGCCACGCTGTCTGGCGTAGAGTATTTGTCCGATGTCGCCAAAGGCACGCCCTACGCTTGGGCCATTTTTTCGGCAGCGCTGGTCGCGTTGCTGCTCCGACTTCCGGCGGTTCCCGCGTCCGCCACACGAATGTTCTGCTTTGTCGCCGGCATGTTTGCGGGCTATCTGTGGTTGTTCGGTGGTGCGAACTTCGTCGCCGCGGTGTTGATCGGTTTGGTGGCTTGGCTGCGTTACGCGACGCTGCCTCCAAGGACAAGAGCGGCGCGGTCGGTGGCCTGCGTGTTCGCGCACGCCACCGGATTCGCCCTCAGCATCGGCCTCTGCCCTGTCGTAAGGCTCGTCCCCACCTCTCCTATTTGGTTCGATGCCGTAGCAAAAAACACCGGGCGCATCTTTGCGCCGGAAGAGCGCGACGTTCTGGGGAAGGACCCTGTTACATGGGCGGAACTCGTGCAACTCAGCGTTCGAGAAACGATTTTGTTGATCGACTGCACCGTGGTCGCGCTCGGCACGGCACTGCTCGTCGTCGCCTATCGGGCGTGGCGGCGCGATTGGGGCCCGTGTAAAGAAGCGCTTGGGATTGGCGTGCTGGCGCTTGCGCCGCTTGTCCACTTTCTCCTGCCGAACGACAATCCCTACGCCGCGGCGAGGCTCATGTACTTGCCGCTGGCACTTTGCTGGAGCATCCTTGCCGCCGTGGTCTTGTGCTTGCCGCGACCCGTGTACGCGCTCGCCTTCCTCGGGCTCGGTGGCGCATCCTTTGGCATTTGGCTGGTTTGGCAGCACACGAGCACAACGGCTTTGTTGACGGCATTGAACTCCGCAGCGGATCCGCGCATCCGGCAAATCGCGGACGACCATTTCGATGTCTATTTGAAAGACGACCGCCAACTAATTCTCCACCGTGATCCCTGCGAGGAGTTGGATGTGAGACGCCGGTTCATCTTGGACGTGTATCCGCAGCATTCGCCGGATCCGCCGGCCGAGCGCAAGGCTGAGGGCCATGTAGAAACCACGGTGCATTTCATTCGCCAAGGACTGTTTACGTTCGGCACGTTGGAACAAGAGGGATGTGCGTTGGTCTTGGATCTGCCACGGTATCCCGTTGCGGCCATCACGACGGGAAGAGCCTGCTGCTACGAGGGCGAGCACCATTGGCATGTGTCCGCGCCTTTGGATCTCGAACGTTTTCGGCGCGCCGAGCGCTTGGCGCGCGCCACGGCGCCTCTTGCGCGCGGCCCCTTCGACATTCACCTCGTGGGCAACGATCTGATCTACCTGCGCGAACCTTGCGCGATCGAGGACGTGCGGGCACGCTTTTTCCTTCACGCCTTCCCGCAACAGATCGGCGGAGCAGACACCGGCCGCTTCACCAATCTCGACTTCGAATTTCTGGAGCACGGTGTGGTTATGGACGGGCGGTGCGTGGCCGAGCGGGCGCTGCCGTACTGGGACATCGGCCGCGCCCGCACCGGCCAGTTCGTCGCGGGCGACGGGACCATGTGGGCAACGGAGTTTCCGATCGTCGCCGTCACCTCACCCGGCGGGCGATCCGAGCCCGTGTGGACGGCGCCTAGGGCGTTATGACGCGGTCCCCGCGGCCGCCGAGGTTCGCCGGTCTCGGGGCCGCCAACCATCGAATTGCCGCCTCACACTACATTCGGAAAGTCAAATCCCCTATCCGCAAATCGTGGAAATCGGCGGGGACCGAACGGACCTCGCCCTCCTTGAGGACTTTCGTCAGATCGGCACCGTACGGATCAACTCTGACCATTCTCATCGTATGCCGGCGCCAGCGCCCGCGCTGTTGATAGAAGCACTCGGCCGCGACCCGCCGATTTCCGAGTCCGACAACGAGAAAGATGTACTCGGCGGCGTCGTCCGCATTCAGGTCCAAGCGGAGCAGGACGGGGGCGAGCTGGTCGCCCCACCGGGGGCGTGGCCGGACGTCGGTGTAGTAGTCGTCAATGGCGCTGCGCAGGCCGGGCGGAAGCTCGAAGGGCTCGGGGCGCCGAACGACGCGATCCCACGGCACCGCGGTTTGCGCCGGTATTCCCCCGGAGGAGTACGCCGCCTTGATGGCGCGCACCAAATCCGGGCGCTTGCCCGTGTTCTCCTCAATGAGCGCTTGCATTTTCAGGTGCGCGGGCCGGGCGAGGTGGCGCCAAGCGTAGCGGTAATCGAAATCCCGTATGTCCAGTTCGCCGGCGTCCACGCGGCCCATCTGACTGGCGAAAGAGAGGGCGCGAAAGTCCAGAATGGGCGTGTTCACCAAGATCATCAAGCCGAACACCAGCCAGCCCATGCGGATGTTGACGCCGCCCAAGCTCCGCGGCCAAGCATCGTGTCGGCGGATGATGATCCAAGCGTAGCCGAGGGAAAACAAAGCCAGCAGCACGCAAACGGTGAAGCCCCAACAGCGGCCCAAGGACCAGCCGTATTGATCCACCCGCAGGTAAAGGCCGTACAGCGCCAAGCCGGAAAGGATGGGCAGCAGCGCGATGGCCGGCTGCAGCAGCCGATGCGCCCAGCGCGGATAGGGCGCCGTGCGGCCGGTCTGATAGACGGCGTTCAGGAAGAACAACAGGAAGGCGTTCAACCACATCAACGAAGCCGTGCCTCTGCCCGTGGCCCAAAGGGCGGACAACCCGGCGAAGGGCAGGGCGGCCAAGAAGAGCAGCACGATGGCCGCCGTCAACGGCAGCAGCAGGCGCATCAACCCCTCCAAGAGGCGCGTGAGGCCATCGACGAAGTGGATCAGACGCCGGCAGATCAGCACCCCCGCGCCGAAGGCCACCGCCAGCACCGGGAACAGAAACCAGTCCTCCTGCAGGATGTCCAGGAAGAAGTCGATGTCGATGGCGGCGAACAAGAGGCCCCAAACCAACAGCACCGCAAACACCAAGCCGACCAGCAGCGCGCTCAGCGCCATCACCAGAAAGTTGCGCCAAGAGGCGGTGAACAGAGCGGCGTAGCCCAGCGGCGTTCGCGTCGTCCATGGCTGCAGGTGCAGCAGCGCCTTGAAGCAGGCGATGGTCATGGTGGCAACGAACACGGCCACCAACGAGTTGACCGGAAAAGCGCCGACCGGGGATGCCTGCCAGCCCACATAGGCGGCCGGCGGCAACAGCAAGGCGGTGCAAAGGCTCACCAGCGTCAGGGCCCGCAGCTCATTCCCGGCCTGCAAGCAGAGCAGCAACAGGCCGGGCCAGACGATGGCGAAAGTCCAGAGAGGAAAGTTCAACGCCGGCGTCTGGCTGGGCCAGGTTTCGCCATCAACGGCACGCCACAGAAACAACAAGAGCAGCCCCTGCCCGAACGACAGGCCGAGCATGAGACTGCGGGGGAGATTGGGGAGGGTGGACTCGGACATCAGCGCCCGCCACGCCGCTTGGAGATCCCGTGCCGTGCCAGGCGCTCGCCGAGCAGCAGCGCCAGCACCGCGCCGTAGATGGCAGCGTCCTGATAGCTCGCCTTGGACAACCACCACAGGTGCGTCCACGCGGCGATCGCCGCTGGATAGACCAAGCGGTGCAACGCTTTCCAGCGCCGGCCGAGCCGCCGCTGCCAACCACGCGTCGAGGTGACCGCCAGCGGCGCCAGTGCCAGCAGAGCGCCGAAGCCGACGGTGATGTAGGGGCGCTTGTAGATGTCCTCGGCGATGACCAACGGATCCCAACCCGCCAAAAGCGCCAGATAAACGAGGAAGTGCAGGGCAACGTAGGCGAACGCCCATAAGCCGATCATGCGCCGAAACCGCACCAGCACCGGCCGGCGGGTCAGCCGCGCCGCCGGCGAGACCGCCAACGTCAGCAGCAGGAAGCGCAAGCCCCAAATGCCCAGGTGATGCAGCATGGCTTCCTGCGGGTCCGGGCCGAGGGCGCTGCCCGGCGCGGCGACTTCCCGCCAAACGTCCACCCCGAGCAGCCCAAGGGGCAGGGCGAGCAGCAAGAACAGCAACGCCTTGAGGGCGGTCATGGCGGCGCCGCGCTCGGGGTTGCGGCGAACTGCGTGGCGTTAGAAGTGGCGGCGCAGATCCAAACCGGCGTACAACCCGGCCACTTCGTCGTAGCCGTTGAACATCCGCGTGGGGATGCGCGAAGCGAAGATGCCCGCCGGCAGGCGCTTCTCCGTGGCTTGGCTCCAGCGCGGATGGTCCACTTCGGGGTTCACGTTCGCGTAGAAGCCGTATTCGCGCGGCTGCGCCAGGTTCCAAGTCGTGGGCGGCTGGTTGCGCGTGAGGCGGATCTCCACGATGGACTTGATGCTCTTGAAGCCGTACTTCCACGGCACCACGATGCGCAGCGGGGCGCCGTTCTGGTTCGGCAGCACCTTGCCGTACATGCCCACGGCGAAGATGGCGAGCGGATGGTTCGCCTCGTCCAGCCGCAAGCCCTCCACGTACGGCCAGTCGATGCCGGAGCCGAACGCGCGCTGCCCGCGCATTTCGGAAGGCCGCAGCAAGGTCTTGAACGCGACGTACTTGGCGTTGCCGGTGGGCTCGAACTTGGCGAGCAGCTTCTTCATCGGAAAGCCGATCCACGGGATGACCATGGACCACGCCTCCACGCAGCGCAGCCGGTAGATGCGCTCCTCCAAGTCGATGCCGGCGAGCAGATCTTCGATGCCGACGCTGCCGGGCTTGGCCACCTCGCCGGTCACTTGCACCGTCCACGGGTCCACCGTCATCTCGTGGGCGTGGGCGGCGGGGTCGCGCTTGTCCGTGCCGAACTCGTAGAAGTTGTTGTAGCTGGTGGCGTCGCGTTCCGGCGTCAAGTCCTCGCCGATGGGTTGGCCGGCGCGCACTTCGCGCGCGTCGAGCCAAGCGGCCGGCAACGCCGCCGCCGGCGCCGCGGCCAGCCCGGCCGCGGCCAAGGACTGGCCGAGGAAGGCGCGCCGCGAGCGGTACACGCGCTCCGGCGTGATCTCGGAAGGGCGGATGTCGCTAGGGGTTTTGATCAACATGGGCGTTCCTCGCTGGGTTTTCTTCGTCAACAGGTTTGACGTCGGCCGGCGCACCGTGTTCAACCGGCGCCGAAGTTCCTCGTCGCCGCCACCGCCACAAGAAGGCGACCGGCCCGGACAGCGCGTACACCACGAAACAGGCGAGCAGCACGCGCGGCGGATCGATCAAGATGGTGGCGAAGATCAGCACCGCGGCCACCAGCGTGAGAAACGGCACGCGGCCCTTCAGGTGCAGCTCCTTCGGCGAAAAGTAGGTGAACTGCGAGACCATCAACAACCCCACGCCGCCGGTGAGGCCGGCCATCGCGTAGGCCGCGAAGCCCGTGCCGCGGGTGGCGTACTCGCTCCAGATCCACACGCTGCTGGCGATGATGGCCGCCGCCGACGGGCTGGCGAGGCCGGTGAAGGTGGCGTTGTCGCCTTTGGTGTTGAAGCGCGCCAGACGCAATCCGGCGCACGCCATGTACACGAAGGCGAACACCCAACCGAAGCGGCCGAGGCTGGAGAGCGCCCAGAAGAACGCCACCAGCGCGGGCGCCACGCCGAACGCCACCATGTCCGAGAGGCTGTCGTACTCGGCGCCGAATTCGCTTTCGGAGCGGGTCCAGCGCGCCACGCGGCCGTCCAGGGTGTCGAGGATGAACGCCGCGTAGATGGCCAGCGCGGCCTTCACGAAGTCGCCGTTGGCGGCCGCCACGATGGCGTAGAAGCCGGCGAAGAGCGCCGCCGTGGTGATGAGATTCGGCAACAGGTACACGCCGCGACGGCGTTGCCGTTCGCCCCTTGCGCCGGAGCGTTCCCCGCTTCCGGCGTCCTCGCGAAGCGCCATCAGCGCCGCCCATTTGCCACGCACCAAGGACTCCGGACGAATGTCCCAAACGCGGACAGTATAGAGGGTATGGCGCCACCGCGTCGCCGCGGACGCGCCGGGCGCGGGTGCCGTCAGCTCAAACGTCGCGCCGCGCAGTACGCCGTCCGATAGCCGCTTGGGCGCCCCGGCCGGCAACGGTGTCGCCGTCGGCGGCAACCAGCGTCCACGCGTCGCGGCTGCGCAGCACCGCCCAAGCGAGCTTGTTGTTCAGCGCGTGACCGGACATGTAGCCGTCGAACGCGCCCAGCACCGGCAAGCCGAGCAGGTACAGATCGCCAATGGCGTCGAGCAGCTTGTGCTTGACGAACTCGTCCGCGTAGCGCAAGCCTTCGGGATTGAGGATTTCGCTGTCGCCCACGCCGACGGCGTTCTGCAGGCTGGAACCCAAGCACTTGCTGATCGCCTGCGCCTGCGACAACTCGCTCATCAGCCCGAAGGAGCGCGCGCCGCACACTTCGCGCACGTAGGATGTGCGGGCGAAATCCGCCTCCACGCGCTTGGGATAGCGGTTGAACACCGGATGATTCGCCACGAAGGTGTAGCCGGCGCGGAAGCCGTTGTACGGTGTGAGCGTGGCGCGGGCCTCGCCTTGCGACACCGAGATCTCCCGCGTGATCTTGATGAACCGGCGCGGCGCGTCGAGTTCGCGCACGCCGGCGCCTTGCACCAGTTGCACGAACGGCTGGGCGCTGCCGTCCATAATGGGCACTTCCTCGCCGGTGAGTTCCACGCGCACGTTGTCTATCGCCATGCCCCAGAACGCCGACATGAGGTGCTCCACGGTGGCGATCTGCACACCGTGTTCGCCGATGCTGGTGGAGAGCGTGGTGTCCGAGACGTTGTCCGCCAAGGCGCGGATCGGCTGCCGCGGCGCGGCGTCCAGGCGGACGAATTCGATGCCGGTTTCCGGCGGTGCGGGGCGCAGGGTCATGCGCACGGGCCGCCCGGTGTGGACGCCCACGCCGATGGCGTGCGCGGGGCGGTCTATGGTTCGCTGACGCAGCATGGCGCGGTCCAGTGCCCAAAATCGGGCGCACTATAGCCCAACGCAAACAGAAAATGAAGAGAAAATGGAGGCAGCGACGAAAAAAGTGGAAAAAGTGGAAAAAAAGCGCAAATTGGCGGGTGCGGAGCGCCGTTCAGGAAGCGAAATCGACGTGAAAACCAGCGGACCCCATACCTTGTGCGTCGCGCCGATGATGGCGTACACGGATCGCCATTGCCGCTATTTGCACCGGCTGCTGGCGCCCAAAGCGCGTCTGTACACCGAAATGGTCACCACCGACACGCTGCTGCACGGCGACGCCGTTCGCCGTTTGCGCTTCCACGAGGCGGAGCATCCGCTGGCGTTGCAGGTGGGCGGCGGCGACCCGCGCGACTTGGCGCAGACGGTGGCGATGGCCGCCGCCGCTGGTTTCGACGAGGTGAACCTAAACGTCGGCTGCCCCTCGGAACGCGTGCGCAGCGGCGGCATCGGCGCCTGCTTGATGCGCGAACCGCGCCGGGTGGCCGACTGCGTGGCGGCCATGCGCGACGCCGCGCCGCTGCCGATCACCGTCAAGTGCCGGCTCGGCGTGGCGGAAACCGCGCAAGAGGCGGCCGCGCCGGCGGACGACTACGCGCCGCTGCGCGATTTCGTGGGCCGCGTGGCGGCCGCCGGCGCGGGCGTCTTCATCGTGCATGCCCGCAAGGCGGTGCTGCGCGGCCTGACGCCGGCGCAAAACCGCAACGTGCCGCCGCTGCGGCCGCCCTTGGTGGAACGCCTGAAACGCGAATTCCCACATCTGGCGATCATCTACAACGGCGGTGTGCGCGACACCGAGACGGCGCGTGACCACCTGCGCTGGGCCGATGGCGTGATGATCGGCCGCGCCGCGTATCGGAATCCGGTCTGGCTTTCGCGCCTAGCCGCCGAGCTGCTTGGCGGCCAAGCGCGCGCTGCGGACGAGGCGTTCGCCGCCTACCTGCCCTACGTCGCCGCGCAACTCGACGCCGGCGAACGCCTGCATGCGATGAGCCGCCATCTGCACGGCCTGTTCAACGGCCGCCGGGGCGCCCGCCGCTATCGGCAACTGCTGGCGGAACGCGACCATGTGGCGGACGCCGGACTGGAGGTGCTGTCCGCCGCTCGGGCGTTGGTGGCGAAGCCGCGGCCGGGTGATCTGCTAAGTTTGCCGGGGAGGCCGGCTACCGTATGTTAGTAATCACTTCGTTCGTACACATATGTACGGTAACAAAGATCGTTGCAAAGTGCGCCGCGGCAGCGTACTGTTTCTGCATCTGCCGCCGCTCAGGCGGAATCGCACACTAGGGAGAGCAAAATGATGAGAGCGAATCGGAACAGGACTGATGGCAGCGTAGCGTTGCAGACGCGGGACGACGCGCCGCCGCAACTCGCCGAGCGGACGGCCGCGGCCGCTCGGGCGGCGCCGAAGCGGACGGCCCCGTCCCCGTCGCTGGTTTCCGAGCTGGAGTTCATCGGCTGCGATCCGGTGCCGGTCAACTACCAACAGTACGTCTTGCTGCGCGAGAGCAAGCGGCGTCTCGAACTCTGGGACCGGGCCGCCGGCACGGCCTGGGAGCTGCGGGACGGGCCCACCGCGTTGCACGAGTGGCCGATCCAGGTGTTGCACGAGATGGCGGTTCTCATGGGCGCCGTGCGCGGCATTCCCATGCCCTGCTACGGCAACCGCGGCCTGGCCTTGCTGGACGACGACGGCAACCGGCTGCGCGTGCTGCACCCCGACCAGTCGGTGTACTTCAGCCCGCCGCTGCACTACGACGGCCACGGCGACATACCGGTGCAGCGCAGCGGCTTTCCCGACATCGTGATGGAGGTGGACAACACCACCGACACGCGCAAGGGGAAGCTGGCGCTGTACGAGGACATGGGCGTGCCGGAGCTGTGGATCGAGGTGCCGGAGCTCTGGCGCGAGTATCCGGGCCAGCCGCTGCCCCGGCGCCCGCGCGGCGTGGTGCCGGGACTGACCATCCACCTGCTCGAAGGCGGCAGGTACCGGCGGCATCCGGCGAGCCGCGCGCTGCTCGGCTGGAAGGCGGAGGAGATCCACGCCGCGCTCAACAACCTCGACGCGTTGTCCGAACGCCACAGCGCGACGTTGGAGGAGTTGGGCCGGCGCTTCGGCGCCCGCACCGGCACCGGCCCGGACGACCACCCGCTGCTCCGGTCGATGCGCCGGCAGAGCCACGAAACCGGGCGGGTGGAGGGGCTGTCGGAGGGCCGGGCGGAGGGCCGAATGGAAGGCCAAGCGATGACGTTGCGTGGGATTCTCGAACGCCGCGGTGTCGCCATGTCGCCAACATTTCCAATGGACGTGCCCAACTTCGCCGATGTGCCCATGGCCACTTTGCTGGACATCGCCATGACCTGCGACAGCGAGCAGGCGTTCCGGGCCGAACTGCGCCGGCGCGGGTAGGACAACCGCGCCGGCCGCACCCGCCGCGCGACGTTACTCGGCGGATTCCAACGTCACCACCAAGTCCTCGAACGCGGCGCGATTGCGGTCGTTCATGGCCATGAGGTTGCGGTGCGCCGCCAGCACGCGCACACGCATCTCGTGCGCCGGCAGGTTCGTCGGCGGCAATTCGCCGAGCTGGCGCGCGTCCGTGAGCGGCTCCTCGACGATGTGGAACGCCTCGTCGAAGCCCATCGTCAGCAGCAGGCGCGTGATGTCCGGCCGGGTGGAGACCAGCGTCGGCCGGCAGCCCAAGCGCGTCTTGGCGTGAACCGAGAGCCGCGCCAGTACGCCGAGGGACGTGCTGTCGATGTTCTCCGCGGCGGAGAGGTCCACCAACACGGAAGCGAGGTTTTGATCCTTGAACAGCCGGTCCAGGAACTCGTCGAACGCCGCGCCGAGGCCCAGCCGCACATCGCCCACGAACTTGAGCAAGTAGGTGCCGTCGCCGTTGGCGACGAGAATGCGGCCAGGGGTCATGTTTCGTTTGGCGGCGTCAGCCGGCGCGCGCCACCACCAGACAGGTCATGTCGTCGCTGCCGGTGGCGCCGCGCACCACGCCGACAGCGTCCCACAACGCCGGGATATCGGGGGCGCAGGCAGCGGCGCATTCCACCAGGCGCGCTTCCTTGGCGGGCAGATCCCGCTCCGGCAACACCTCCAGCACGCCATCGGAGAACGCCACGACGCTCTCGCCCGGCGCGAGCGGCGCCTCGCCCACGTCGTACTCCACACCGTCGAACAAGCCCACCGGTTTGCCGCGGCATTCCAAACGCCGCGCTCGGCCGCCGCCGGCGTGGATGGCGGGGGGAAAGTGCCCGGCGTTGGCGTAGGTGACGGCGTTGGCTTTCAGATCGACCACGCCGATGAACATGGCCACATGCTTGCCCAGGTTCTGATCGAGCAGTTCGCGGTTCAGGGTGGCGAGCATCTCCCCCGGCCGTTTCAACATGCTGGGCAGATACTCGCGGCGCAACCGGCGCGAGAAGTTCTTCAGGATGACGGTGATGAGCGCGCTGGACGCGCCGTGGCCCGAAACATCCGCGATGTAGAACACGAAGTGGCCGTCGCCGATGCGGAAATAATCCACGAAATCCCCGGACAGGATCATCGACGGCCGCACTTGGTGGGTGAGACGGTAGTGCCCGATGGTGAGCGGCGAGCGCGGCAGGATGCGCTGCTGGATGTAGCGCCCGGCGCGCTGATCGCGTTCCAGCGACGCGAGCTGGCCGGCGATGCGGATGTCCGAGGGGCGCGCCCGCTCCTGCGCGGTGCGCACCCGCGTGCCGAGCTCGTCGTCCGCGATTTGCACGTCCACCACGTCCACCACGCCAACGCGCATGGCCTCGAGCATGGTGTCCGCGTCCGGCAGTGCCGCGCACACCCACACGAACGGCCCCGGCACCCGACCAACGCTGGCAGCGCCGTCCTTGGCATCGGCCAGCGCCGAGCCGAGAATCACGTCCGCCCCCTCCAGCACGCGAGCGAACGCCCGCTGCCCGCGCCGGGCGGGAATGGCGTCGAATCCGAGCCTGCTGAGGCGAAGGATCAGCGACGAGGCGAACTCGTCGTCGCCCATGACCGCGATGGCCATTGACGATCCGGTAGTGGCGTAAAACGGCGGCGTACCCTACGCCGATCCGCGCCGGATCGCAAGCAAGAAAAGTGGTGCGTGGTGGGGTGTACGAAAATTTCGTTCCGCAGTCGGGCGTTAAACGCTCAAACTCGCCAAAAGGGGCGTCGCATCCGGCAACACGCGCTTCAAGGCCCAAACAGCCACGACACGCACGCCGTCATCCCAAAGGGGGTCCCGGGGGCGAAAGCCCCCGAAGCAGATCAGCGCCGCGCGGGCTGCTGCGAAACAAACATGCCGTACACCCAAGTGGTGCACCGTTAACCCACTACGACACCTTCGCACAGCCAACTCCAACGCGCCCCAGAGCGCCCAATCCAGCGCGCAAGAGTTTGCGCAGCAAACTCCCAACGCGCCGCGAAGCGGCGCGCGCTAGTGGAAACGGCGGAAGCTCCGCCGGTCGCCGCGTTGCAGCGTCAGCCACACCGAGTCGGCGTCGGCCAACGCCTCTTCGAGTTCGGCGACGCTGCCCACCGGCTTGCGATTCACGCCTAGGATGATGTCGCCGGTCTCGAAGCCGGCGCCGTCGGCCCGGCTGCCCGGCGCGACGGCCACCACTTCCACGCCACTCCCGTGCAGTTCGTGGTCGCTCGGCAGATCGCGCACTTCGGCGCCGGAGAGCGTGCGCAGCGTGGCGCGGCGGGGCACGGACGGCGAGTCGTCCTGACTGCCGATGACGGCGTCCAAGTTGCGCCGCTTGCCGTCGCGGACGATGCCGATTTCCACCTCGGTGCCGGCCGGCGTATTGGCCACCCGCGCCATCAGATCCCGCGTGCTGGCGATTTCGCGTTCGTTCAAGCTCACGATCACGTCGCCGGCTTCTATGCCGGCGGCGTCGGCCGCGGTGTCCGGCATCACCTGTTCCACCACCACGCCGCGGGCGGACTTCAAGCCGAGCAGTTCGGCGTCCTTCGCCGGCACGTCGTCGATATGTACGCCGAGCAGGCCGCGGCGCACCGCGCCGGTGTCCGCGAGCTGGTCGGTGATGAACTTGACGGTGTTGCTCGGCACGGCGAAGCCCAGACCGCCGCTGACGCCGGTGGGCGAGGTGATGGCGCTGTTGATGCCCACCAGCCGGCCGTCCAAGTCCACCAGCGGGCCGCCGGAGTTGCCGCGGTTGATGGCGGCGTCGGTTTGGATGAAGTCTTGGTACGAGGAGGTGAAGCCCTGCCGGCCCAAGGCGCTGACGATGCCGGAGGTCACCGTGTGGCCGAGGTCGTAGGGGTTGCCGATGGCCACCACGAAATCGCCCACCGCCAGTTTGTCGGAATCGCCCAGCGGCAGCTCGCGCAAGTCCTCGCCGTCGATTTTCAGCAAGGCGATGTCCGTGGCCGGATCGCTGCCCACCAGCTCGGCCTCGAACTCGCGCCCGTCCTCCAGCGTCACGCGGATGTCGTGGGCGTTGTCGATGACGTGGTGGTTGGTCACCACATGCCCTGCGTCGGCGTCGATGATGACGCCGGCGCCGCCGCCTTGCCGCTGGCGGAAACGCGGCAGGTCGCGGAAGAACTGGCGCAGGCGCGGGTCCGTGCGCACGCGCATCCCCACCTCGATGTTGACCACCGCCGGGGTGACTTTCGCCAGCACCGGCGCGAAGGTGAGCTTGCCGTCGTGCGCGGCCGCGCCGCCGGCGAGGATGCCGAGCGCCACGGCGGCGAAGGCGGCGATCGTTCTCAGGGATTGGTTCATTCGTGCGTCTCCTGTTGTCGCTTTCCGGCCGCCAGGCAAGGCGACCGCGCCTTGTTTGATGGTGGCGGGCGGCGAGAGTTCAATCCCGCGCCGCCCAGGCGAGCGACTAAGCCGCTGGCGCGTAGGGCTGGCGCGCGTCCACGCTGGCGTCGGCCACCAGCACCACGGTGCCGTCCGCCTTGGTGATCCACACGAACGCCTCGGTGCGCTCGCCGGAGGCCGGTTTCGCCACGCCGCGCACGCGGATGGTGTCCGTCGGCCACACCGGATTGGTGAACTTGGCGGCTAGGCGCCCGGAACGCCACCAGGCGAAGCCGAAGCGCTCCTCCAGCACGTGCGCCGCGTAGGCCAGCGTCATGCGCCCGCCCACCACCACGTCGCGGAAGCCGAGCGCCGCGGAGGCGGCCTTGTCGGTGTGGTAGTTGGCGTCGCCGTGGAAGTACTCGCCGCACATCTCCAAGGTGATGGTGCGCTCGAGATCGCCGAACGGCTCGCCTTCGGGGATGTCGAATTTGCGCGCCCCGGGCTTCTTGGCGGCGTCGCGGAAGCGCACTTCGCCGTCCGGCGGGGCTTCGCGCAGGAAGCTCTGGTGATGCCGCGTGCGCACCATCAGTTCGCCGCTGTCGTCGCGCAGATCCGCTTCGTACTCCACCACCATGCGGTTGCGGTGCGGATAGATGTCGCGGATGCTGCCGCTGGCGGTGTAGCGGCCGCCGCGGGCCACCGGGCGATGGCTCTCCCACTCCTGCTTCATCCACAGGTGGCCGATGTGGTTGGGAAAGGCGATTTCGTTGAAGTAGCCGCCTTCGGCGTCGCACGCCACCGAGGTGGGCACGAAGTCCGCCAGCGCGTCGGCGTGGGCGCCGAGTTGCAAGCCGTTGTGGTAGTCGCGCAGCAGGTTTTCCGTTATCGCGTAGCTGCGCTCGCGCAACGGTTTGCCAACGAACGGTTCCGCCGCATCGCTCATTTCTCTCCCTCCATGCGGGCCAAGGACGTTGCGGCAGTGTACCGCGTCAGGCGCCGCCGGCCTTGGCCAACGCCGCCGCCAGCGCCCGCTCCATCGCCGGCGCGGCGGCGCGCAGGCGCTGCGCCAAGCGGATCTGGGAACGCGCCCGCAGGAGGTTCTGGCCGCGGCTGGCCACCTTGAAGTACACATCGCCGCGCAGGTGGTCGGCGAGAAACCGCACGCCGAGCATGAAGCTCATGTAGCCGGGGGCGGCGGCGTAGCGGGCGCAGTCGTCAATGCTGGGGAAGGCGGCGGCGAAGCCTCGGCAGAGGCGCTCGAAGCGGCGCAGGGAGAACTCCCCGGCGGAGGCGGATTCTTCGGCGCCGGCGAAGACGGAACGCGCCAAGTCGCCGAAATCCCACGCCGGGTCGCCGAGCATGATCGTGTCCAAGTCGATCACGGCGACGACGGTTGGCTCGCGGGGATGGAAAAGCAGATTGTTCACCTTGCAGTCGCCGTGGATGACTTGCCGCGCGCCGCCCGGGTGGAAAGCGCCGCGCAGTTCTTCGACGAGGCGCAGCTCGTCCGTTGCCTCGTCTTGCTTCGCCGCCGCGTCCAACAACGCCAAGTAGCCGTTCAGGTCGTGAAAGCCGTCGATCACCGGCTCCAGCTGCTCCGAGAAATCGCCGAAGACCGTTAGGAATCGCCCGAACGCGGCGCCGGTGACGGCCACCAGCTCGTCTGGCAGTTGCTGAAACGACCGCGATGGCACGAAGGGAAAGACGCGCCAGCAATCGCCGCGCGTATCGGTTGCGAACTGCCGGCCTTGGGCAGTGGCCACGGGTCCCACCAAGAACCGGCCGCCTTCGTGCGCCAACGCCTTGGCGAGATTGCGCATCACGGCCTCGGGGCGCGGGAACACGGCGCGATTCAGGCGCTGCAACAGGAATCTGCCCTTGGCAGCGCCATCCACAATGTAGGTGTCGTTGATGTGCCCGGCCGCGAGCGGACGAACCCGACATTTGGTGCCATGCCCTGGGAGCGCGGGCGTCTCGCCCGCAGTCCGTTTCACAGGTGTTTCACCCGGTGCGGGCGAGACGCCCGCGCTCCCAGGGCCGAGTGCCGGCCAGTGCGCTAGGACAGCCTCAGCGGGCGGCATCGACGGCGTACGCCACCGGCAGGAGATACTCGCCGAACGGCCCGGCCAGCGGCGTGGCCGAGGCGTCCGACTCGCCGGCGACGATTTCGGCGATGGCCGCCAGCGCCGCCGAGACGGGTTCCAGTTCTTCGCGCCACGCGGGATGCGCCGCCAGCGCGTCGCGTTGCGCCCGCCAGCCGGAGATCCACTGGCGCATGGAACGCCCTGCGGCCAAGTCCGTTTCGGCGCGGCGCGAAGCCATGCTTTCCGGCGGCAAGCGGTCTACCAAGCGATCGAGAGGCGTCTCCGCGTTGTACGGGCGCGGTTCGGCGTCGCCGCCCAAACCGTTGACGCGGCGGGTGAAGTTCGCCTCGCCCATCAGCCGCCGATACCACTTCACCGGCTCCAGCATTTCCACCAGCGGCGCCAGCGCCGCCGGCACGTCCGCGGCCGCGTCATCGTCGGGCAGGATGCCGAGAGCGGCCAGTGTGCGCCGGGTGGCCGTCAGGCGCGGCAGGGGGTCTCCCGCGTCGGCAGTGCCCCAGAAGCGCTCGGCGATGGCCGGCAGCCGGCTCCAAACGCGGGTGGCGAGCAGGTCCTCGGCAACGAGTTCGCCCCACATGCACGCTTCGCCCCCCAGCACAGTGCCGCGAGGGCGTCGGGGCAGCTTCGGCACCTTGGCGAAGTCCGCCATCCACTCGATCCCTTGGCGCACATGCGCGAGGCGGGGGCTGCACCGCATGGCGGCTTCGGCGGCGGCGTGGGGATCCACCGGATCGAAGGCGTAATGCACATCGGCGGGGTAGAACAGGTCCAGGTAGTAGGGCGCCGAAACCAAGCAATCGAAGCCGGCGTCCAGCGCCGCGTCGCGGGCGTTCATGCCGCGCCACGCCTGCACCAGCGTTTCGTGCGGCAAGCCCGGGTGCAGGCACTCGTCCCAGCCAACCGCGCGTTTGCCGAGCGCCGCCAAGCGCCCGACCACATGCCGTGCGAACCGCGCTTGCGCGGCGGCCGGCACGCCCACCGCCTCGTCGCCGCCGAAGTGGACGAAGTCGTCCGGGAACACCTCCGCGAGCTCGCCAAGCAGCGTGTCCACCGCAGCCAGCCACGCGGGATTGGCGGGGTCGAGGCGTGTCTTGTGCAGGCCGAAGCGGGCGCTGCCGGCCACGGGCTCCGAGGCCCACTGCGGATAAGCGACAAGCCAGCTGGTCGTGTGCCCGGGCATGTCCAACTCCGGCACCACGCGAACGCCCCGATCCGCCGCGTACGCGACGAGCTCGCGCAAATCCTCCCGCGAATAGGCCGCCGCGCTCGCCAATTCTGGATAGGCATCGGATTGGAAACGAAAACCTTGGTCATCCGTCAAGTGCAGGTGCAGCACGTTCAGTTTGTAGAACCACATGGCGTCCAGCGTTTGCTTCAGGGTGGCCAACGAGAGAAAGCGTCGCGCCGGATCCACCATCAAGCCGCGCCACGGGAAGCGTGGCGCGTCGCGCACTTCGGCGACGGCGAAACCGCCGCCGGCACCGAGTTGCGCCAACGTGGCCAGCGCTGCGAGCGCCCCCCACTCGGTCTCGGCGGTCACCTGAACGGTGTCCGCGAAATGCAAACGATAGCTGTAGTCGTCTGCCAACCTCGGCACCGGCCGCGCCGATTGGCGAATGTCGAAAGCGCAACGCAGGCCCCAGGTTGGCAGACGATGAAGCGCTTGCTCCAAGCGCGGTGTGCCGCCGTGGACGATGGCGTTGGGCGCGCGCGATGTTGGCCGGAACGGCCCGGGGCGGAGTTGCCGCGGCTGCGGCATCGTCTCGCCGGTCAGCCGAGGTGGCGGTGCCAATGGATGATCTCGATGGCCGCGGCGGCGGCTTCGATGCCTTTGTTAAAGGGGTCGTCCGCGGCGCGCTCCCGTGCCTGGGTGAGATCCGTCACCGGCAGGATCTCGTTGATGATCGGCACGCGGTGGCGGCGCGAGACCTCGCCCAAGCCGCGCACACATTCGTTCAGGATCATCTCGAAGTGGTAGGTCTCGCCTTTCAGCACCACGCCGAGACACACGATGGCGGCGAGGCGCTCTTTGGCAAGGCACAACTCGGCCGCCGCAAAGGGAAACTCGAAACACCCGGGCAGCACATGCTCGCGGTAGCTGACGCCCTTCGCCGTCAACACCCGAGCGCAGGCCGAGTACATGGATTCCACGATGTCCGCGTACCACTTGGAGCGGAGCACGGCGACTTCGGCGCCCTCCACCATCGGCAGCGCGTCAACGGCAATGGCTTGTTGCATAGATTATTCCGACCAATCAGCCAGAGCGTTCATCCACGCAACGCCAACACGCGGTCGCGCAAATCGTCCGCGCTCACGTCCGCGGCGGCCACCGGCTCGCTGGCGCGGATGTCCACGCGGCTCCAGAACCGCCCCCGTTTTCTGCGAAACGCGCCCTTGCCTTGGCGGGAGAAGTAACTCCCCCACAGCCCGTCCAAAGCCATCGGCACCACCGGCGCCGGCGTTTCCGCCACGACGCGCTCGATGCCTTTGCGGAACACATCCACCTCGCCATCGCTGGTCAGTTTCCCTTCCGGGAAGACGCACAGCAAGTCGCCGGCCGCCAAACCCTCGGCGATGGCGTCGAACGCGGCGCGGAACATCGCCGGGTCTTCTTTCTCCGCGGCGATGGGAATCGTGCGGCTGGTGCGAAAGATGAAGTTCAGCACCGGCAGGCGATGGATGTCCTTGTGCATTACGAAGCGAATGGGCCGCCGCACCGCCCCGGCCAACAACGGCGCATCGACATAGCTCACATGGTTGCACACGATGATCGCCGCCCCCCGCTGCGGGATGGCGTCCAGGTTGTGGTGCCGCACCCGGTAGATCGAATGGGAGATCAGCCACACGAGGAAGCGCATGGAGAACTCCGGCACCTGCGCGAAGATGTACGCGGCCACGCCGATGTTGACGATGGCCAGCGCCAGCAACACGCCTGGCACTTCGCCGCCCAGCGAAAACCAAGCGATGGCGAAGCCGGCGCCGGCCACCATGAACACCGCGTTCATCACATTGTTGGCGGCGATCACCCGGGCGCGCCGGTCCGCCGGCGTCCGGGCTTGGATGTTCGCCTGCAGCGGCACCACGAACAGCCCGGCGAACACGCCCATCATGCCGAGATCCAGCAGCACCCGCCCCGTGCCGTCGCCGCGCAGAAACTCCATCACGGAACGCTCGCCCTCGCCGGACACCGCGCCGATGGCGAAGTACAAGTCGATGCCGAACAGGCTGACGCCCACCGCCCCCAGCGGCACCAGGCCGATTTCCACCCGCTTGCCGGACAGCACTTCGCACAACAACGCGCCGCCGGCGATGGCGATGGTGAACCAGAAGAGGATGAAGGTGACCACGGTGGGCCCGCCGGCGAGAAAATCCGGCACCAGCACCAAGATCTGCGCCAGATTCACCGAGCCGAGTAGCCAGAACCACGAAATGCCGAGGATGGACTGGAACACCGCCTTGCGTTCGCGGGCAATGCGAATCAACCCCCACGTTGCCACGAACGGGTTCCAGCGAACTTCCCCTTGGTGTGTGGACGGTGCCGGGGGGATGCGCCAGCTAGCCGCGTAGCCGCCGGTGGCGACGAGCAACATGGCCGCCATCAGCACCACCACCAAATCCAACCCGGCAATGGTGGCGGCTATGGTGGCGGCCGTGGCCCGCCACCATTCCTCGCTATGCTGCGCGAACTTCCCGAGGGTGCCCGCCGTATCGTCCCAAGCGCCGAGTGCGCCGCCGACGCCCGTGCCGAGAAGAATGGCCACCATGGTGCCCATTTGCATCATGCCGTTCCCGCCCACCAGTTCCGATGGCCGCAGGTGCTGCGGCAACACGGCGTACTTCAGCGGGCCGAAGAAGGTCGACTGCACGCCGAACAGGAACAACACGCCCAGCAAGAGGTAGATGTTCTGCAGGTACAGCGCGACGCCGGCCAATGCCACGACGCCGATCTCGCCGAGTTTCACGAGGCGGATGAGGCGCGACTTTTCGAATGTGTCCGCCAGCGTGCCGGCGGTGGCGGAGAACAGGACGAACGGCAGCACGAACAGCCCGGCCGCCAAGTTCACATACAGTTCCTTTTCCTCCTCCGCCGCTCCTGCGGCCAGCAGGCCGCCATAGGCGAACAGCATTCCCAGCGCTTGCTTGAACACGTTGTCGTTGAACGCGCCCAAGAACTGGGTGACGAACAGCGGCAACAGCCTCCTGCTGCCCAGAAGACGAAACTGATTGGCATGGGCCTTGGCGGCCGGGCTCGACGCTTCCAATGCCGGGTTCCCTCAACGCTCCGCCGCATTGTAGCCCGTCCCCCTGGGAGCGCGGGCGTCTCGCCCGCATTGTCCAACAAAGCACGAGCAGAGAGCTTCAACACGGGTCTGCCACTTGGCATACTGCGGCACATGGCAGAAACCTCCCTCGACCCGGCGCAAGAGGCGAACGCGGATTGGATTCTCGCGCCGCGGCTGCTCTTGCCCATCGCGCCGGAGAACATCGCGTTGGAAAACACCGCCGTGGCCGTGGGCGAAACGGACGTCCTAGCCCTCGGCCCGCCCGCCGAACTCCTCGCCCGCTACCCGGGCGCCCGCCACTTGCCGTTGGACGACCATGTGCTGATGCCCGGCCTCGTCAACGCGCACGGCCACCTGGCGATGACCTTGCTGCGCGGCCTCGGCGAAGGGCAGCCGCTGAAGGCGTGGCTGGAGGAAACCATCTGGCCGTTGGAGGCGCAATGGGTGAGCCCCGCCTTCGTGCGCGACGGCACGCGCTTGGCGGTGGCGGAGATGCTCGCCTCCGGCACCACCGCGGCGGCGGACATGTACTTCTTCCCAGCCGAGGCCGCCGAAGTCTGCTTGGCCGCCGGCTTTCGCCTGCAGGCGGCGTTTCCCATCGTCGAGATGCGCAGCGCCTACGCGAGCGGCGTACACGAGTGTTTCGCCCATGGCCTCGCCTTGCACGACCAGGTGCGCGCCGAGGACTTGGTGACCACCTGCTTCGGCCCGCATTCCGCCTACGCCGTAAAGAAGCGCAGCTTGGAGCGCGTGGCGATGCTGGCGGACGAGTTGGACATCGGCGTGCAGACGCATCTGCACGAGACCGCCGAGGAGGTGGCGGACGCGCGCCGGCAAACCGGCGTCAGCGGGCTGCGCCTGCTCGACGGCATCGGCCTCTTCAACGAGAGCCTGCAGGCCGTTCACATGACCGCGGTTTCGGACGACGACATCGCGCTGGTCGCCGAGCGCGGCGTGCGCGTGGTGCATTGCCCACATTCCAACATGAAGCTGGCGAGCGGCATCTGCCCGGTGTCGCGGTTCTTGGCCGCCGGCGCGTGCGTGGGCCTCGGCACGGATGGCGCCGCCTCCAACAACACGCTGGACATGTTCGCCGAAGCGCGTCTGGCGGCGTTGCTCGCCAAGCACACCGCCGCCGACCCCACCGCGCTCGCCGCCGCCGACACCCTCGCCTTGGCCACCATCGGCAGCGCCCGCGCCCTTGGCATCGACGACAAGGTGGGCAGCGTGGCGCCGGGCAAGCGGGCGGACTTGATCGCCATCGACCTGCGCCATCCCTCCATGCAGCCGTTGCACGACGCGCCGGCGCAGCTAGTCCACGGCGCAGCCGGAGGGCGCGTGACGCACACTTTCGTGGGCGGCCGGCTGTTGTACGAAAACGGCGCCTACCACACCCTCGACATCGAGGCGACGCTGGCGCGCGCCGACCAGTGGCGGCGGGAGGTAAAAGCGTGATCAACGCGGACCCGGACGAGGTCGCCAAGTTCGAGGCGCTGGCCGACAAGTGGTGGGATCCGAACGGCGACTTCAAGCCGCTGCACGACATCAACGGCCCGCGCGTGGAGTACATCCGCTCGCGCTGCGCCGTGGCCGGACGCCGGGTGCTCGACGTGGGCTGCGGCGGCGGGTTGCTCACCGAAGCGCTGGCGGACTTGGGCGCCAAGGTGACGGGCGTGGACCCGGGCGAAGCCCCTTTGGCGGTGGCGCGGGCGCACGCCGCGCAGCGCGGCTTGGACGATGCGATCGACTATGTGGCGGGCACCGCGGAGTCGTTCCTCGCCGGGGACGCAACGGGGAAGGATGCGGGGGACGGGCCGGGCGTTTTCAACGTGGTGACCTGCATGGAGACCTTGGAGCATGTGCCGGATCCGGCCAGCGCGGTCTCCGCCTTGGCCGCTCTGACGGCCCCGGGCGGCGATGTGTTCCTCGCCACCATCAACCGCACCGCCAAGGCGTTCGCGCTGGCCATCGTCGGCGCGGAACACCTGCTGCGCATCCTGCCCAAAGGCACCCACCGCTACGAGGATCTGCTTCGCCCGGCGGAGCTCGCCCGCGCCTGCCGCGGCGCCGGGCTCGAAGTGGCGGACATCGTGGGCGTCGCCTACAACCCCTTCTCGCGCCGCTGCCGCTTGGTGCGCGACGTGGGCGTGAACTACATGCTGCACGCGCGCAAGCCGCCTGCCGCCGGCGATTAGTTAGAGCGACCGGTCTGCCGCCAGCAGCTTCCCGCCAACAAGATCCTTGGCGAAATGCAGCGCCGTGCGCCCGCTGCGCCCGCCGCGCGCCAAGGCCCAGCGCAAGGCGGCAGTGCGCTCGGCTTCGCCCCAGGCCGCGTCGATGCCGTGGTCTTCGGCCAAGCGCTCCACCCAATGCCGCGCCACGCGCAGGTACGCGTCCTGGCCGAACGGATGGAAGGACAGCCACAAGCCGAACCGATCCGACAGCGAGATCTGCTCCTCCACCGCATCCCCTTCGTGCAGCTCGCCATCCACCAGCCGCGCCGCGGCGTTGTCGGCCATGCGCTCCGGCAGCAGGTGGCGGCGGTTCGACGTGGCGTAGATGAGCATGTTGGCGGCCTGCGCGAAGACGCTCCCTTCCAGCGCGCTCTTGAGCGCCTTGTACGAGGCGTCGTTCGCCTCGAACGATAGATCGTCGCAGACCACGACGAAACGATAAGGCTGCGGCCCAAGCTGCGCCGCCACCGCGGCCAGATCCGTCAGCGCGTGCTTGTCCACCTCGACTAGGCGCAAACCCTCCTCCGCGTAACGGTTCAGCAAGGCGTGGACAAGCGAGGACTTGCCGGTGCCGCGCGCGCCCCAGAGCAGCGCGTTGTTCGCCGGCAGCCCGCGCGCGAATTGCTCGGTGTTGGCCATCAAGCGCCGTTTCTGCTCGTCGATGCCCAGCAGATCGCCCAGCTCGATGCCGTCCACGCCCTCCACCGGCGTCAACTCGGCCCCAAGCGCCCCTCGCCGCCAGCGCGCGGCGCGATGGCGTCGCCAATCCACGCCGCCGCCCCGCGGGATCAGCGCAAGCAAGCGCCGCACCAGCTCGCGGCCGTCGGCGAGCAACCCGCCAAGATTGTTTGCGCCGCCGCTCATCGTCGCGGAGACGGGCCGCCTGCTTGCGTGCGAGCGTTGCCACGCAAGATGCGCCACCACACGAAGTGCGCCGCCGTGGGGCTGTTCTCCATAGTGTCTTCCCGGTGCGGCGTCGGCAGCGACGATGGAAATGAGCATAGCAACAGCGTCGCGTATGATGAACACCGTGGACGCCAAACCCATTCTACGGGGGGAACGCGGGCCCCCGCCGCACTTCGCGGGCCGGAAACGCGAATTGGCCGTGATGCGCAGGCGGCTGGACATCGTGCTGCGCGAACACGAGCCGGCGATGGAGGGAGCGCTGCTGCTAACGGGCATCCCGGGCATTGGCAAAACGCATTTGGCGTACCACTTCGCGCAACATGCCACCGAGGCCCGCAACGTCAAAACCCTTGCCGTCGATCCGGTCGATCTCACTTCGCCGGAGGGAATGATCCGGCTCGTCGGCCGGGCGATGGATGCGGAGGATTCGTTCGCGAAGGCGGCCGGCATCGGCGACAAGATGACCGGCGTTCGCGGCGGGGTTGGCGGGGTGCTTTCCGCCGGCGTCACGTTGGACGCGCATCGGCCTGAACTCGCCTTCTCGCATTTGCTGCGCGCCACGAAAGGCCTCTCCGCGTGGCAAGGACGCGCCTTGGTGTTGGTGGTGGACGAGGCGCAGAGCATGGACTCGCGCTCCGCCGACGCGCTGCTGTCGCTGCACACCGGACGGCACCAGTGCCCCATTCTCACCATCGTCGCCGGGTTGCAGCACTCGAAGTCCATCCTGAGCGAACACGGCGTTTCGAGGATGGAGCACCTGCAACTGGGCCTCCTGTCGCAGGACGAGGCCATCGAAGCGGTGTACCTCGGCTTGGCGAACCTGAACGTGGAAGTGTCCGAGGCCACCGCCAAGGTGCTGGCGGATGCGTCCATGCGGTTTCCGCAGCATGTCCGCGGCCATATCGAAGCCGCCTGCATCGTCAACGAGCGGCATGGCGCGGTCGATTCCCCGCAAGCGTTGGCGGAGGCACTCGACATCGGGCGGCAAGCGCGTGAGCGCTACTACGACGGCCGCATCGACGCCATGGGCGGCGAGGCGTACACGCTCTATCCTTTGGTCAAGCACATGGACGAGCAGGCCATCGAGAACCTGCCGCGCTCGGAAGTGGAATCGATCATCGGCAAAGGCGTGGCCGACGGGGCGATCCGGCATGGCGTGCTCGCCAAAGGCGAACACGGGCTGCTGTCGTTCGGCATGCCGTCGTTTCACACCTATATGGCGCACAAGGCAGAAGAGTACGAGAAGGCTGCGGGGCGCACTGCCACGCCGTTGGCGCGCTGAGCCCGGGCGTTTCGTCCGGCGGAGTCGAAGGAGTAGCGGTTGACGTTATGACGACGGGGTTCGTCCTTTACTTTCTGGTGGTGGCGGGGATTGCCCTGCGGGCGCTGCAACGCACGCGCTCGAACGCGGACTACGTGATCGGCGGGCGCGCGCTGTCGGCGCCGGTGGCGGCGCTCTCCGCCGGCGCTTCGGACATGAGCGGTTGGCTGCTGCTCGGGCTGCCCGGGGCGGTGTTCGCGTTGGGCTTGGGCGAGGCGTGGATCGTCGTCGGCTTGGTGTGCGGGGCGTGGGGCAGTTGGCGTTTGGTGGCGCCGCGGCTGCGCGCCGACAGCGAACGGTTGCAGGGCGCGGTGACGTTGCCGCAGTTCCTCGCCCGCAGCGTTGCGGCGAAGACGCCGCTGCCGGCGCTGGTGGCGACGGCGCTGGTGTTGGGATTCTTCGCCATATACACCGCCGCGAGCTTCGTCGCCGGCGCCAAGCTGTTCGAGGCGACGTTGGGCTTGGACTATCGAACGGCGCTGTGGATCGGCGTGGGCGCCGTGCTCGCGTACACGTTGCTGGGCGGCTTCCTGGCCGTTTGCTGGACGGACTTCTTTCAAGCCTTGCTCATGTTGGCGGCGCTCGCCACGGTGGCGGTGCTTGCCTTTGCACACGCGCCGCCGGCGGGTGCCGTGGATGCCGCCGACGCGGCCGCTGGCATGGGCGCCTTGGCCGTCGTCAGCGCTCTCGCTTGGGGGCTTGGCTACTTTGGCCAGCCGCACATTCTGGCCCGCTTCATGGCCATCGACGGCGCTCATTCCGTGCCGCGGGCGCGGCGCATCAACTTGACTTGGATGGCGCTGGCCGGGGCGGCTGCGGTGGCTGTTGGCTGGGCGGGGCGGGGGCACTTCGGTGCGGAGGGGTTGGCGGATGCCGAGACCGTGTTCATCGCGTTGGCGAGTGACCTGCTGGCGCCGTGGCTGGCCGGCGTGGTGGTGGCCGGCATTCTCGCCGCGGTGATGAGCACGGTGGATTCGCAGTTGCTGGTGGCCGCGACGGCGTTGGTGGAGGACGTGGCGCGGCCCCGGTTTCCGCGCCTGCGGGATGATCGCGCCTTGCTGCTGAGCCGCGTCACCGTCGGGGTCATCGCCTTGGCGGCCGGTGTTCTGGCCGCAAACCCCGACAATGCGGTATTGGAATTGGTCGCCTACGCTTGGGCCGGCTTGGGCGCGAGTTTCGGGCCGGCGGTGCTGGCGTGCTTGTTCTGGCGGCGCGCCACCGAGGCCGGCGTGGTGGCCGGCATGGTGGCCGGGGCGGCGGTCACGGTGGCGTGGCACCACGCGGAGGGCGGCATCTTCGAGCTCTACGAGCTGCTGCCGGCGTTCCTCGCCGCCGGCGGCGCGATCGCCATCGCCTCCGGCGGGCAAGCGCTGCTGCAACGTCGGCGCAAACAGCACTGATTCGCAGGGGCGGGAGTTTGCGAAGCAAACTCGAACGCGCCCAAAGGGCGCGCCCTAGGCTTCGCCCACGCTCAGCGCGGGATTGACCATGCCGTGCTTCACCGCCAGCATCGCGAGCTCCACGTCCGAAGAAACGCGCAGCTTGTCGAAGATCCGGTAGCGGTAGCTGTTCACCGTCTTCGGCGAGAGGTGCAGATTGGTGGAGATGTCGTTCACGCATTGGCAGTTCACCACCATCAGCGTGATCTGCATCTCCCGGCCCGACAGTTGATCGAAGGGCGACATGCACTCCTCGTCGAACGACTGAAACGCCAGCCGCTCGGCGATGTCGGCGCTGACGAAGCGCTTGCCGGCGTAGGCGCGCTTGATCGCCGCGATCACCTCCGTCGGCGCGCAGCGTTTGGTGAGGAAGCCGCACGCGCCGGCGCGCAGCGACTGCGCCGGGTAAGGCGCGTCCCAAGCGCTCGTCAGCATCACCACCTGCGTGCCGGTCTTGGCCTTCAGGATGCGGCGCGTCGCTTCCAGTCCGCCCATGCCGGGCATGGCTATCTCCAAGGAAGCGACATGCGGACTGAGCTTGCGCACCATGTCCACGGCTTCCTCGCCGTTCTCGGCCTCGCCAACCACATCAATCGTCTTCACGTCGCGCAGCAATCGGATGACTCCGGCGCGGAACAGATGGTGATTGTCAGCCACTAGTGTCCGTATCATCTTCTTGGAATGATTTACCCCATTGGCGGCGTAAGATAAGAAGACGATTGGAAGGGCGCAAGGTAGGCGGGCGATTTTCTGCCTTAAATTGCGGACGAAATCCAAAAGCAATATCACCGTGACATCATACGTTCGTGTACGAAATCGAAGGAACTGGCGAGCGCACCAGCGCACAACATCCATTTGCATTGATGTGGGGCAGACGCACTGGAACGGCGCACCATCGCCCACCCCGGCTTTTGGAAAGTTGAGGGGAGTGTATTCCTACAACAAATCCAAGAGCAATTTGTTGATACGCTGCACATAAGCGCCGGGTTCCGCCACCGCGGTGCCTTCCGCGAGCGACGCTTGGTCGAAAATGACGAGCGCCAGATCCTTGAAGCGGTCCTCGTCCGGCTCTTTGTCCAAGTGCTGGATGAGCGGATGGCCGAGGTGTACTTCCAGATGGGGTTTCGTCTCCGGCGCTTGCTGGCCGCTGAGTTCCATGATGCGCCGCATCTGCGCGCCGAGGTCTTGGTCGCCGAGCACCAGGCAGGCCGGGGAATCCGTCAATCGTGCGGATTTGCGTACGCTTTCCACTTTGCCGTCGAGCACCTCGGCCAAGCGCTTGAGCAGCGGTTCGTCGTCCTTCTTGGCGTCGTCTTTGTCCGTTTCGCCATCGAAATCCAGTTCGCCGCGGGCGACGTCCTGGAACTCGTAGCCTTCGTACTCGCCGGCGAACGACATCCACCACTCGTCGATGCGATCCGTCAGCAGCAACACTTCGATGCCGCGTTTGCGGAACACTTCCAAGTGCGGACTCTGCCGCGCCGCGGTTTCCGATTCGGCGATCAGATAGTAGATTTTCCTTTTGCCGGGTTTTCCACTGTCACCGCCACTATCCGTGTTCTCTTTTTCCGCGGGTGTTTCCGCAGCTTCATCCACACTGTCCGTTTGTTCTTCGGCGGTCGCAGGTTCCTTCTCCAAGCGTTCGATGTAGCTCTTCAGCGAAACGCGCTGTTGCTGGGCATCGTCAAAGGTGGAGGTGAAGCGCAGCAGGCCGAGCAGGGCGTCCTTGTTGCCGTGGTCCTCGCCCACGCCTTCCTTGAGCACTTGCCCGAACTCGTCCCAAATCGGGGCGTAGTCCTCCTCCTTCATCTTGTCGAGCATGTCCAGCACGCGCTTGGTGAGGGCGTTCTTGATCGTGCGAACGCGCTCGTCCTCTTGCAGGATTTCGCGCGAGACGTTGAGCGGCAGGTCGCTGCTGTCCACGATGCCGCGCACGAAGCGGAGGTACAGCGGCAGGAACTGGTCGGCGTCGTCCATGATGAACACGCGCTGCACATAGAGCTTGAGGCCGCGTGGCAGTTCGCGGTTCCACAAATCGAACGGCGCCCGCTTGGGGATGTAGAGCAGGCTGGTGTACTCGAGCTTGCCCTCCACCTTGTTGTGCCGCCACAGCGCCGGGTCCTCGAAGTCGTGCGAGATGTGCTTGTGGAACTCCTTGTACTCGTCTTCGGAGACGTCGTTGCGCGGCCGCGTCCACAGCGCCTTGGCGGCGTTCACGGCTTCGAGTTCGGGCTCGGCGTCCTTCTTCTTCTCCTTCTCGGCGTCCTCGCCATAGGTTTCCTTCGCCATCATCACCGGCACGCCGACGTGATCCGAGTAGCGCCGCACCACCGAACGCAGGCGGAAGCCGTCCGCGAACTCGGTGGCGTCCGGCTTCAGCTTGAGCGTGACGCGGGTGCCGCGCGGCAGGTCCGCGGCGGCTTCGATGCTGAACTCGTCCTCGCCGGTGGAAACCCAGCGCGTGCCTTCGGACGTTCCCGCCCGGCGCGTCAGCACCTCCACTTCCCTGGCGACGATGAAGGCGCTGTAGAAACCCACGCCGAACTGCCCGATGAGCGCACTGTCGCTCTTTTGATCACCGGTGAGCTGCTCGAAGAACTCCTCGGTGCCTGACTTGGCGATGGTGCCCAGATGCTCCGCCGCTTCGTCGCGGCTCATGCCGATGCCGTTGTCGATCACCGACACCGTGCCGGCGTCCTTGTCGAACTCCACGACGATGCGCAGCTCGGCATCCTCGGCGGTGAGCGACGCGTCCGCCAGCGCCTCGAACCGCAACCGGTCGATGGCGTCCGAGGCGTTGGAGATGAGCTCGCGCAGGAAGATCTCGCGGTTCGAGTACAGCGAGTTGATCATCAGCTTGAGCAGCTTGCGGGCTTCGGTCTGGAAGCCGCGCGTTTCGGCGACGGACTCGGTCATGGCGCTCGATCAGATGGCGGAAACTGGCCGCAAGGTGGGGACAAACGGCGCGTTTTTCAAGCGCGGGACCCCTGGGAGCGCGGGCGTCTCGCCCGCATAAGGTGAATGCCCGTGAACGAAAGTGCGGGCGAGACGCCCGCGCTCCCAGGACAACCTCACCAGCCCGTCGCCTCGCCCAGCGCGTCGCCGATGTCAACCAGGCGGCGGACGGTGCGGGCGCCGGCGGCTTCCAAGGCGGCGTACTTCTCGTCGGCGGTGCCTTTGCCGCCGGCGATGATGGCGCCGGCGTGGCCCATGCGCTTGCCCGGCGGGGCGGTGGCGCCGGCGATGTAGGCGACCACCGGCTTGGTCACATGTGCGCCGATGAACTCGGCGGCCTCCTCCTCGGCGGTGCCGCCGATTTCGCCCACCATGACGATGGCCTCGGTGGCCGGATCGGCCTCGAACAGCGCCAGGATGTCGATGAAGCTGCTGCCCGGGATGGGGTCGCCGCCGATGCCGACGCAGGTGGACTGGCCGTAGCCCTTGTCCGTGGTTTGCTTGACGGCTTCGTAGGTTAGCGTGCCGGAGCGCGACACCACGCCCACCTTGCCGGGCAGGTGGATGTCGCCCGGCATGATGCCGATCTTGCAGGCGCCGGGGGTGATGACGCCCGGGCAGTTCGGCCCCACCAAGCGGGTGCCGGTGCCGTCCACATGGTGCTTCACCGCCAGCATGTCCAGCGTGGGCACGCCCTCGGTGATGCACACCACCAGTTCCAAGCCGGCCGCCACCGCCTCCAGGATGGAATCCTTGCAGAAGGGCGCAGGAACGTAGATCACCGAGGCCGTGGCGCCGGTTTCCGCCACCGCCTCGGCAACCGTGTTGAACACCGGCCGATCCAAGTGCCTAGTGCCGCCCTTGCCCGGCGTCACGCCGCCGGCCAAGCGTGTGCCGTAGGCGATGGCCTGCTCGCTGTGCTGCGTGCCTTGGGCGCCGGTGAAGCCTTGGCAGAGCACCACCGTGTTCTTGTCCACCAGAATGCTCATCGGGCGTCTCCGGCCGCGGCCACCACTTTGTCGGCGGCGTCCTTGAGGGAGGTGGCGGTGTCGACGGCGAGGCCGCTCGCTTGCAGCGCCCGCAGGCCGGCCAGCGCGTTGTTGCCCTCGAAGCGCACCACCACCGGCACGGCCACCGACACTTGGCGGATGGCGGCGATGATGCCCTCGGCGATGATCTTGCAGGAGACGATGCCGCCGAAGATGTTGATGAGCACGGCCTTCACGTTGGCGTCCGCGAGGATGATCTTGAACGCCTCCGCCACCGCCTCCTCGGTGGCGCCGCCGCCCACGTCCAGAAAGTTGGCTGGACGCCCGCCTTGCAGTTGCACCAGGTCCATGGTGCCCATCGCCAGCCCGGCGCCGTTGACCATGCAGCCGATGTCGCCGTCCAAGGCCACGTAGTTCAGGCCGAACTGATCCGCCTCGGTCTCGCGCGCGTCCTCCTGCGTGAGGTCGCGCTGCTCGGCAAGCGCCGGCTGCCGGAACAGGGCGTTGTTGTCCAGGTTGATCTTGGCGTCGAGGCACAGCACGTCGCCGCCGCTGGTCACCACCAAGGGGTTGACCTCCATCAGCGAGCAATCGCGTTCGTGAAAGAGACGCGACAGATTCAGCACGATGTTGGCGAACTGCGCCACTTGCTTGCCGCCGAGCCCCAGCGCGAAGGCCATCGCCCGGCCTTGATGCGGCTGCGCGCCCAGCGCCGGATCGATGACGCAGCGCAGGATCTTCTCCGGCGTTGCCGCCGCCACCTGCTCGATCTCCACGCCGCCTTCGGTGGACGCCATCACCACCACGCGGCGGCTTGCCCGATCCACCACCGCGCCGAGATAGAGCTCGCGGTCTATGTCGGCCGCTTCCTCGACGAAGATCTTACCCACCGGCTGCCCGGCCGCATCCGTTTGCGCGCTGACCAAACGCTGCCCCAGCCACCGCTCGGCGAAGGCGCGCACCGCCTCCAAGCTGTCCGCCACGGACACGCCGCCGGCTTTCCCGCGGCCGCCGGCGTGAACCTGCACCTTGCATACCCAGCGCTCGCCGCCCAATTCCCGCGCCGCCTGCACCGCCCCGTCGGCGGTGTCCGCGGCGACGCCGGCGGAAACCGGCAGGCCGTATTCGCGCAGCAGCGCCTTGGCTTGGTATTCGTGCAGGTTCATTTCTTGGCCTTGCTTCGGTTGACCATGTGGATGGCGTGGCCGCCGACGCCGAGCGCCGCTTCGTGCAGCGCCTCGGAGAGCGTGGGATGGGCGCACATGGTGAGCGCCAGATCCTCCGCGGTGGCGCCGAACTCCATCGCGACCACCGCCTGCGCCACCAGCTCGCTCGCCTGCGCGCCGAAGATGTGGACGCCGTGGACGCGATCCGTCGCCGCGTCGGCAACCACTTTGACGAGGCCGGCGGTTTCGCCGGCGGCCAGCGCCCGTCCGGTGGCGGCGTAGGGGAAGGTGCCCACGTTCGCGGCCTCGCCGGCGGCCTTCATCTCCTGCTCGGTTCTGCCCACCCAGGCGATCTCCGGATGCGTGTAGATCACCGAGGGCACACAGTCGTAGTTCACCACCGGCTTGTTGCCGGCGATGCGCTCGACCACCATGACGCCTTCCTCCATGCCCTTGTGCGCCAGCATCGGCCCGCGCACCACGTCGCCGATGGCGTACACGTTCGGCGCGTCCGTGGCGCACAGGTCGTTCACGTAGACGAAGCCCCGCTCGTCGAGATTCACGCCGGCGTCCGGCGCGAGCAGGCCGTCGGTGCAGGGCCGCCGGCCCACGGCGACGATGAGCTTGTCCACCGTGACCGTTTGATCGCCGTCTTCGTCCTGAAAGGAAACCTCCACCGCGCCATCGCGCACCTCCGCGCCCATGACGCGGGTGCCTAGGCGGATGTCCAAGCCTTGCCGGCCGAATTCGCGCAGCGCGTCGCGGGCGATGCGCGTATCGGTCATGGGCAGAAACTCGTCCAGCGCTTCGAGCAGCACCACCTCCGAACCGAGCCGCCCCCACACGCTGCCCAGTTCCAGCCCGATGACGCCGGCGCCGATGACGCCCAGCCGCGGCGGCGCGGCGTTGAACTCCAGCGCGCCGGAGGAATCCACGATCAACGCGCCGTCTTGGGGTGCCGGCGGAATCTCCACCGGCAGCGAACCGGGCGCCAGCACCACATTCCCCGCGCCCAGCACCACCGCTTCGCCCTCGTGCGGCGTGAAGCGCACCTGCTTGCCGGCGAGCAGCTCGCCGTGCCCGGCCAGCGCCGTCACGCCGTTGCCGTCGAACAGCGTGCCGATGCCGCCGGTGAGCTGCGCGACGATGGCGTCCTTGCGGGCGATCATGCGCGGCACGTTGGCGGTGGGTTCGGCCACGTCGATGCCGAAATCCGCGAAGTGCCGCTTCGCCTCGGCGTACTTCTGCGAGACGTCCAGCAGCGCCTTGGACGGAATGCAGCCCCAGTTCAGGCAGGTGCCGCCCAGCGTGGGCTTGCCGTCCTTGCCCAGCGAGCGGTCGATGCAGGCGGTGTTCATGCCCAGCTGGGCGCCGCGAATGGCGGCCGCGTAGCCGGCCGGGCCGGCGCCGATGACGATGAGGTCGTAGTTGTCCATGTTGTCGTCCGCTTACAGTTCCAGCAGCACCCGCGCCGGATCCTCGATGAGTTCCTTGATGGTGACCAGAAAGCGCACCGCCTCGCGCCCGTCGATCAGCCGGTGATCGTAGGAAAGCGCCAGGTACATCATCGGCCGCACGGCGACTTCGCCGTCCACCGCCACCGGGCGTTCCTGAATCTTGTGCAAGCCGAGAATGCCGGTTTGCGGCGGATTGAGGATGGGCGTGGACAGCAGCGAGCCGAACACGCCGCCGTTGGAGATGGTGAAGGTGCCGCCTTGCATTTCCTCCAAGGTGAGCTTGCCGTCCCGGGCGCGGACGCCGTATTCGGCGATGGCCTCCTCGATCTGGTGCAGCCCCAGGGCGTCGGCGTCGCGCACCACCGGCACCACCAGGCCGCGCTCGGTGCTCACCGCCACGCCGATGTCGTAGTAGCCGTGGTACACGATGTCCGCGCCGTCGATGCTGGCGTTCACCGCCGGGAAGCGCTTCAACGCCTCCACCGCGGCGCGCACGAAGAAGCCCATGAAGCCGAGTTTGACGCCGTGGCGGGTTTGGAACTCCTCGCCGTATTGGCGGCGCATGGTCATCACCGGGCGCATGTCCACCTCGTTGAAGGTGGTGAGCATGGCGGCGGTGCGCTGCGCCTCCACCAAGCGTTTGGCGATGCTGGCGCGGAGGCGGGTCATGGGGACGCGGCGTTCCACGCGGGCTTCGTCGGCGGCCGGTTGCGGCGCCGGCGCGGGTTGTTCGGGCGACGGCGCGGCTTCTTGGGACTCGTCCTCGGCGGCGCGGCGCACGTCCTCCTTGGTGACGCGGCCGCCTTTGCCGGTGCCTTCCACGCTGGCGATGTCCACGCCGGCTTCGGCGGCCAGCTTGCGGGCGGAGGGGGAGACGCCGACGCCTGTGCCCGCCTCGGGCTCTTCCTCGCTCGGTGCCGCTTCTGCTGGAACGCTGCCCGTCGTCGCGGCGGCGTCGGCGGGCTGCGCTGGTTCAGGCGCCGTCGCCTCTTGCGCCTCGTCCAAGCGCCCGAGGATCTCCTCGGATTCCACCGTCTCGCCTTCGTCCTTGAGAATCGCCGCCAGCACGCCGTCCGCCGGGGCGAAGATCTCGATCACCACCTTGTCCGTTTCCACGTCCAGCAGCACCTCGTCGCGCTGCACGGCGTCGCCCACTTCCTTGTGCCACACCGCGACGGTGCCTTCGGAGATGGACTCCGCGAAGGTTGGCGTCTTGATCTCGATGCTCACCGGCTTTCTCCCTGGTTCACTTGCCGCCGCTTTCCGCGGCCTCTGCGGCCCGCGCCGGCTCCTTGCCCTGCAACGCGTCGCGCACCAGACCCCGCTGCCGCTCCACATGCCGCGCCGCGTAGCCGCCGGCCGGCGCCGCGAACGCTTCGCGCCCGGCGTAGGTGAGCACCAGCGACGGATCGTGGGCGTCCAGCACCCGGTGCATGTGGTGGGCGCTGGAATACCACGCGCCTTGGTTCATGGGCTCCTCCTGGCACCACACCGCGTGCCGCAACCCGCGATACGGCGCGATGACGGCGGCCAACTCGGCCTCGGGGAAAGGGTAGAGCTGCTCCAGCCGCACCAACGCCACGTTTTCCAACCCCGCCTCGCTCCGCGCTTCCAGCAGATCGTAATAGACCTTGCCGCTGCACAGCACCAGCCGATCCACGCCGTCGGCGGGCAGCTCCTCCACCTCGCCCAGCACCGGATGGAACGCGCCGTCGGTCAAATCCTCCAAGGTGGAAACGGCCAGCTTGTGGCGCAGCAGGCTCTTCGGCGTCAGCGCCACCAGCGGCTTGCGCAGCGGGCGGATCATCTGCCGCCGCAACATGTGGAAGATCTGCGCCGGCGTGGTGGGCACGCACACCTGAATGTTGTGCTCGGCGCACAGTTGCAGATAGCGCTCCAGCCGCGCCGAGGAGTGCTCCGGCCCTTGGCCTTCGTAGCCGTGCGGCAGCAGCATCACCAAGCCGCACAGCCGCCCCCATTTGGTCTCGCCGCTCACCACGAACTGGTCGATGGCCACCTGCGCGCCGTTGGCGAAGTCGCCGAACTGCGCCTCCCAGATCACCAGCGTGTTCGGCGACGTGGAACCGTAGCCGTACTCGAACGCCAGCACCGCCTCCTCGGAGAGCAGCGAATCGTAGATGTCGAAGGTGTTGGTTTCGCTGAGCAGGTTCAGCGGCACGATGCGCTTGCCGTCCTTCTGGTTGTGCAGGCAGGCGTGGCGATGGGAGAACGTGCCCACGCCGACGTCCTGCCCGGTGAGGCGCACGTCGTAGCCTTCGCGGAGCAGGGTGGCGTACGCCAGCGTTTCGGCGCAGCCCCAGTTCAGCGGCATGGCGCCGGCGCTCATGCGGTGCCGATCGTCGAGGATCTTCCGCACTTGGCGGTGGACCACGAAGCCCGCCGGCAGCTCCTCCAAACGCGCCGCCAGCTCGCGCAGCTGGGCGAGTTCCACCCGCGTGTCGCCGGGGGCGTCCCAGTCGTGGCCGAGGTGCGGCTGCCAATCCACGAACAGCGAGCTGTCCGGCTCGTGTACCAAGGAGAGCGCCATGCGGTCGCCGCTGTCGAGGGCGTAGCGGTACATGCCCACCAGCGCCTCGGCCTGCTCCGCGCTGGTGTCGCCCTGCGCCACCAGCCGTTCGGCGTACAGCGCCCGCGTGGTGGGGTGGCGGCGGATGGCCTGGTACATCAGCGGCTGCGTCTTCATCGGCTCCTCGGCCTCGT
This sequence comes from Candidatus Azotimanducaceae bacterium, assembly GCA_965243095.1. Lineage (GTDB taxonomy): Bacteria > Pseudomonadota > Gammaproteobacteria > Pseudomonadales > Azotimanducaceae > VXYL01. The sequence goes on along the minus strand of OZ251530.1, from coordinate 3,665,348 downwards.
TGTGGCCGCGCCGGCGGTAGCACACCAGGTCCACCACCACGTCCTTGCGGAACTGCATGCGGTAGTCCACCGCCAGCTGCATGGCGAAGACGCACGCCTCCGGGTCGTCGCCGTTCACGTGCAGGACGGGCGCCTGCACCATCTTGGCGATCTCCGAGCAGTACTCGGTGGAGCGGGCGTCGTCCACGCGATGGGTGGTGAAGCCGATCTGGTTGTTGACGATGACGTGGACGCTGCCGCCAATGCCGAAGCCGCGCGTCTGCGACATCTGAAACGTCTCCATCACCACGCCCTGCCCGGCGAAGGCGGCGTCGCCGTGGATCAGCAGCGGCACCACCTTGTCGCCGGCGTAGTCGCGGCGGCGGTCTTGCCGGGCGCGCACGGAGCCGGCCACCACCGGGCCGACGATCTCCAAGTGCGAGGGGTTGAACGCCAGCGCCAGGTGCATCTCGCCGCCGGGCGTCATCACGTTCGAGGAGAAGCCCTGGTGGTACTTCACGTCGCCGCTGCGGTCCGACTGCGGCATCACGCCGTCGAACTCGTCGAACAGATCGCTGGGGTCTTTCCCGAGGATGTTCACCAGCACGTTCAGCCGGCCGCGGTGCGCCATGCCGATCACCGCCTCGACGATGCCGTGCGAACCGAACCGCTGCAGCGCCTCGTGCAACATGCAGATGAGGCTCTCGCCGCCCTCCAGGCCGAAGCGCTTGGTGCCGGGGTACTTCGCGTGCAGGTGCTTCTCCAAGCCCTCGGCGGCGCTGAGCCGATCGAGGATGGTGAAGCGGGATTCCTCCGCCAAGGTGGGCGCGGCGCGGGCGGATTCCAGCCGCTGCCGCAGCCACTCCTGCTCGGCGGTTTCGGTGATGTGCATGTACTCGGCACCGAGGGTGCCGCAGTAGGTGCCCTCCAACGCCGCGACGATGTCGCGCAGCGTCGCCGATCCGTGCTCGAAGAAGTGCGCCGAGCCGGTGTCGAACACGGTGTTCAGGTCGGCTTCGGAGAGGCCGTGGTAGGCCAAGTCCAAGTCCGGCGCCGGCGCCCGACGCCACAGCCCGAGCGGGTCCAGCTTCGCTTTGCGGTGGCCGCTGCGCCGATACGCGCCGATCAGCTCCAGCACGCGGATTTGCAGCCGCTCGTGATCCGAGGAAACCGCGGCGCTCACCCGCTCCGGCCGCGCCTTCAGCCGATTCCGCCCCAGCCGCTCGAAGTGGCTAACGACAGCGCTGTGCGGCACATCCGCCGCCACGCCGCCCCGCATCGGCAACCGCTCGAAATACCGCCGCCACTCCTCGCCCACCTCGCCCGGGTCATCCAGAAACGCCTCGTACAGCGCCTCCACATAGGCGTTCCCCGCCGAAAGGTGCGACTCGGCGCGTTGTTCGTCGAGTGGGGAGTTCATTAGAGGGTTACGCCACGGAGCTGCGGTGCTTTGGGAATCCGCACGGCTTGGCTGCGGCCACGGTCGATTGGCTTGGCGGTGATGTTCATAGCTCCACCCAACGTGTGACGGGTGCGATTGTAAGCTACTTGCTTGCCCAACGGATCCGCATGTTGCAGCGACAGGGTAGAATCCCGCCGTTGTTCAGTCACCGGGCAGGTAACGGCGCGATGAAACAGCGGATTCTGGAACGTGCGCGGAGCACCGTGGAAGGCTTCCTGCGCCAGCAGTGCGCGGACACCACGCTCGCGGTGCTATCCGTGAACCCGGAAGTGGACGGCGATGGCGACGAGTTCCTCTTGGTACGCTTCACTTACGACGACGGCAACGTCAAGGGCCTCCCGGACTCCTTGGCGCGGATCAAGCTGCTAGGCCGCTTGCGGACCGAACTCCAGAGCGAGGACATCGAGGCGTTTCCCGTCGTCTCGTTCATCGCCGAGTCGGAGGTCGGCCAAGAGCCGGCGTAGCGCGTCGTGGCACCCGCAGTTGGCGAGGGGCGTGCGCCTCGCATGAGAGAGGCGGAACAGCTCTTGCAAATAGCCAGCGACCTTGCCGAGATCAACCCCCGCCGGCCTAGGCGGATGGATCTGTGCCGCGCACTCAGCACCGCGTACTACGCCATGTTCCACTGTCTGGCGCGCACCTGCGCGGACCGTTTGGCAGGCCGCGGCGGCGCAGTCGGCAACCGGCCGATGTGGCGGCGGATGTACCGTGCGCCGGAGCACGGGCAGGCTAGGGCGCGTTGCGAGAATGTGCCGCCGTGGTTTCCCGACGAAGTGAGGGAATTCGGGCAAGTGTTTTCCGTGCTGCAAAACCGACGCCATCTGGCGGACTACGACCCGGACTATCGGGTCGGCAAGTCCGAAGTGACGGCAGCCATCAACGATGCCCGAACGGCGATTGACCGCTTTCTCGCAACGCCTGCCGCCATCCGCCGCGATTTCGCCGTCCATGTGCTGACGAAGGTGCGGCCCGATGTCTGAACCGGCGGGTGGTCGAGTCGCGGGAGAGGGGCGTCGTAGCCCGGCAAGCTAACCGGCCCCATGTCCGAACCCGCCCAAAGCGCTTCTCCCAACACCACCACGCGGCTCTCGGTCGTGGTGCCCTGCTTCAACGAGGAAAGCGTGTTGCCGGCGCTGCACCAGCGGCTTGCGGCCGTCTTCCAAGCAGCGCCCGAGGTGGAGTTGGAGCTGATCTGCGTGGACGACGGTTCCCGCGACGGCACGTTGGCGCTCCTGCGCGACATGCAGCGCGACGATCCGCGTGTGCGGGTGCTGTCGCTGTCGCGGAACTTCGGCCAGCTCGCCGCCACCACCGCCGGCTTGAGCGAGGCGACCGGAGACGCCGTCGCCATCATCGACGCGGACATGCAGGACCCGCCGGAAGTCATCCTGCAAATGCTGGCCCGTTGGCGCGATGGCGTGGAGGTGGCGTACGGCGTGCGCACGGAGCGCGATGGCGAGAAAGCCTCCAAGCGCTGGCCCGCCAAGGTGTTCTCCCGCCTCATCAACCGCATTTCCGAGGTTTCCGTGCCGTTGGATGTGGGCGATTTCTGCCTTTTGGATCGCAAAGTGGTGGACGCTTTCCTCGCCATGCCGGAACGCGACCGCTTCCACCGCGGCATGATCGCCTGGGCCGGCTTCCGCCAAGAGGCGGTGCCTTTCCACCGGCGGGCGCGCGCCGCCGGCGAAACCAAGTACACCAACGCCATGCTGTGGCGTCTGGCCTTGAACGCGGTGCTGTCGTTCTCCCGCATGCCGCTGCGCCTGGCCCTGTGGACGGGTTGCGCCGTGTCGGCAACCGCCTTGGGGGTTGCCGCCTACGGCTTGGTCTCGCGCCTGTTCGCTGCCGACCCGATGGCGGGTTGGAAGTTGGCGTTCGCCGCGACGGTGTTCTTGGCCGGCACCCAGCTGGTGTTCCTCGGCATCTTGGGCGAATACCTCGGCCGCGTGTACGGCGAGGTGAAGCGGCGACCGCTGTTCTTGGTAAAGGAACGGCTCGGCTTCCCGGACGACACGAACGAACCCTAATTGGCGGCGGGCACCGAGCAAAGATGGGAGGGTTCGAGATGAACGAACAACAGTTGCGCGAGATCGCCGAGGCGGCCTTCAAGCGGCAGTTCGGCGACATTGAAGTCGTTGGGGTCAACATCCGGCGGGGGCTCGGCTTTGAGGACGATTCGCCGGTCGTCCATGTGGACATCATCTACGACGACGAGGATGGGCAGGTGGCCCGCTGTGGATACTTGGGTGTCCTGTCGGAAATACTCGACAAGACGTGGTACGAGGGGGAGGAGAACCTCGGCTATCCGTTGGTCCACCTCCTCGTCAAGTCCGGCCAGCGCGGTCGGACGACGGCGTCGCAGTGCGGCATGGCCGCGCCGGCGGCATGTGCGCCATGACGCCCGGCGACGCGTGCATCTGCGCGAACCGTTGGCCGGCCGCGCCGTGCAGGCTGTGCAGGGGAAAGGCGCTCGGCTTCCGGACTCAGACCGGGCTGACAGCTAGGGGAATGTCCTCGCCTAGATGGCGCAAAGCCGCCTCGACCTCGTGTAGGTGCGACCGAGCATCCACATCCAGAAGGCGTCGTGCGGTGCGCCGGGAACACCCTAGCCGCAGCGCCAGCGCGGGCGTGTCCAACTGCCTTGCCCGGGCGGCTTCGTACAGGGCCACCTTCGCCGCCGCGAGTTCCGGCAACGGAATCTCAGCCATGCCAATGTCCGGCGATGGCGTCGGAATCGCCCGCCCGTCTTGGACATAGCCGCCGAGCGCGGCAACCAGACAGTCCCTCGCTGCCGCAAGGGCCTCGTCCTCCGTCGCCCCCTCGGTCAACGCTTCGGGGATGTCGGGAAACGTCGCAACGACCGTGTCAGGGTGCTTCTCAAGGCGGACCGGGTACGCAAGGGGCATGGAACAAGCCTGCTAGCCAGTGAGTGTGGCATGGAACTTACCCCATACATCGCGCGGTCGCACGAAAGCCCACGCGGGCGCGTACAATCGCCTGTATGGAGAGGGAAGGTCGAAGCGGCAGCGGGCCGTGCCCACGGTGGTAAAGCGCCGGCGACACACCAGCCAGCGGGGCAAGTTGACGGGCGACACCGAGTCCGCCTCGTCTCAGCCGGGCTTGGACGTGCGCCCCGATCAGCCGATCCGCGTCCCTTTCGAGCGCATCTTCGAGAAAGCCAAGACGGCGGTTGAGAAGGGTCGTTGGTTCGAGCACCTGTTCATGGCGGTCGCACGGGAGGTGCCGGACTTCCAAGTGGCCGACATCTGGCCGTGGCGCGAGTGGCCCGATCGCTCGCGTCTGACGGAACTGGACGGGCGCGACGTTTCCTGAAAGAGAACAACGTCCACGGCTTGAAGCCCGTTGGAGTTAAGGACGGCAGCGTGGAGGTGCAGCACACAGATGGCCGGCTTGGACTAGCGAGTGACGTGAAGGCTATGGACTACTTGCGAATCCCCCACAGTTTGAGCGCGTCGGCAAAGAGGGAAATGGCGCAAGGCTTGGATTCCGATGGCGGCACGGCGGCTTAGAACGAGAGGGCGCGAAGAAACTTGAAGAAACTGCTTGACATCCCCGAGCCTCGCCTTTGACAACGCCCGCGTCAACGAGAGACTGCCAATGCCCAGCGCGAGATCGGCTAGCCAGCAGGAGATGTTGCTTCGGCCATGCCCCGTTGCAAAGGCTGGTGTGATTGAGCACCATTTCGCGTCTTATTTGGGCGCGAGCAGCCGGGCTAGGTTGTCGTCGTGTTGATCGAAGAACCCGGCTGGCCATTGTGACAGGCGCCCGTCCTCGTCTATCTCGGGCGTCACGACAACGGATTTGTCGCCATCGCGCTCGAAATAATGGATCGCCGTGTCTTGTGGACGAATGAGCTGTTCGCGTACGGCAATGCGGACGCCGTCGAGGAAGTGATCGCTGTGGGTCTCCACCATGATCTGAACGCCGGCAACAGCCGCGCGAACGGCAAGCTCGGCCAATTTCGTCTGCCCGCGAGGGTGAAGGTGCGCTTCAGGACTCTCGATCAGGCAAAGGTGCCCTTTGGGCACTAGGAGAGCAGCCAGAACAGGCAGGACGTAAACTAGACCGAACCCTACATTTGTCATCCGATATCGGCGTGTCCGTACGTCTCCTTGACGATCGAACAAGAACCCGGCGATCGGCGCATCAGCGTCTTGCACGACGTCGAAGTCCAAATGTGCGCCGGGCGTGACTTGCTGCAGCCAGTGTTCCAAGACGTCGTGCAGGCGACGGCTGCCGCTTGTTGGGCAACGGGCGTCCGTGTCGTCCAGGAGATCAGAGCGGTGGGCTCGGAGATAGTTCAACGTGAGCTCGCCGTTGCCTTCAACGCTGTGAAAGGGTGCAGAGGTCTTTTCCGGCGCATTCGTCGTCTCTGGCGAGGATGTTCGATAGTCGTAGGTTCTGCGCGGGCCTGTTCTTTCGGCCCCTACATGGATGAGACGCCTGAGTTCTTCCGGCTGCATGGCGTTGTTGTAGTCGTCTAGCGGCAGATCGCTCTGTGCTATAGCACTCCCGTAGTCCTCCTCCTCCCACCAACTGCCGTTGGCGGAGGGTCGGTAAGCGCCACGGAAGGAACCGCCGCCCGTCCAGCACAGCTCGAAGGAGAGCCTGTCGACCGAAGCCCCTTCGTACAGAACATCCTCTGGCGTTCCCAAGGTCGAGAGTGACCCTTGGTCCCGCAAGCAGAGAAGCGCCTGAATGACGCTGCTCTTGCCCATGCCGTTCAGACCGCACAACACGGTCAGAGGGGCGCAACGGAGCGCCAAGTGTTCGAAGCACTTGAAGTTCTGTATTTTGATGGAGTCTAGCATCGTAGGCGCCCGTCGATGAGTTGATCGATCGCTAGTACTGCTAGTGCGTTGGGCGGGATTGTAATACCTACTGCCTAGGAAGGAAGCGCCGTTTTAAGCGCCCGGAAACGCCGCTTCCCGTGGCGGCGCGAAGTTGCGGAGGTCGGCTAGCGGTAGCTGCCCATTGCCGGCGATTCGCGCAGCGCGAAGTCGCCTCCTTGCTGCACGACAAACAACGCGGCAACGCCGTGGTGCTCGGCGAAGGGTGCGCCTTCCCCGGTGCCCATCACCAGCAGGGCGGTGGCGAGGACGTCGGCCTCCCGGGCGGTGGCAGCGACGACTGTAACCGAGCGGGTTTGGTGGCGTAGCGGGTGGCCGGTGCGCGGGTCGATGATGTGCGAAACGGCGACGCCGTCCACGATGTGGCGTTGCCGGTAGTCGCCGGAGGTGGCGACCGCGGCTTCGCGTAGCAGCAACGTGGTCAGCGGGCGCTCGCCGTCTGGCGACTCGATGGCGATGCGCCAGCGGCCACCGCCGGGGGCTGGGCCGGCGGTGCGGATCTCGCCGCCGAGTTCGATCAGGAACGCATTGCAGCCCTCGGCCTGCAGTAGCTGCGCGAGGGCGTCCACGGCGTGGCCTTTGGCGATGGCGGAGAGGTCCAGAGTGACCGGGGCGCGTTTTGTCAGTTGCGGCGGTTGCGTTGCGAAGGACACCTTGTAATAGCCGACGTTTGCCCGCGCCGCCTGCACTTGCGCGGCGGTGGGCGGTGTCGTGGCCGCTTGCGCGCCGAAACCCCACAGCGCGACCAGTGGCGCGACGGTGGCGTCGAAGGCGCCGCTGGTGCGTTCCGAGAGCGCTTGCGCCGCCGCCACCACCTCTACGAGCTCCGGGGAAACCGCGACGGGTTCGCCAACGGCGGCGCGGTTGAAGGTGGAAAGCTCCGAGTCCGCGTCGTAGGTGGACATTTGGCGGTTCACCCGCGCCAGCACGCGGCGAATGTGCTGTTGGGGCAGGGCGCAGTTCGCCTGCACGGCGTAGGTGGTGCCCATCGAACGCCCCTGCATGTGTTCGTAGCCGCAGCCGGGCGCGAGCAGGAGCAGGGCCGCCGCCCACGCAAGGTGCCTCCAGCTACCTCGGCGAGGCCGGCAACTGGCGTCGGCGAAAGGCGTGCCGGGGAACGGATTCCCGCGATGGGTGCCCGCTGTCGTACGCGTTCGCACGAGAAAAAGTGCTCGAAACATCGCCTCTGGCCGTCTCCTAATCGAGTGATCGTAATCTAAGTGATTGTTTTTAGATAGGTTAACCGCCAACTTCGGCCGCAGCATTTTTTTCGACCGGAATGGTTGACGAACGCCGATCGGGTGGCGTATGTTGCCCATAGTGGGAGTAAATGGGGTAAACGAGCAAGGAAATGGGGCGGGAATGGAAACCCCGCACATGGATGTGGACGGGGCAGGGAGGCCCCACCACCCGTTGAAGTGCAGTGGGGGCAGGGACGCCCCCTACTTCGCAGCGCGGCGTCCACAACCCGTTCCTTGCCGCTTGGCGGGTGCGCATGGCTATGGCCATTAGCTTCACGGGAAAGACCAACCTCAACTTGGATGAGCGCGGGCGCATCGGCGTGCCCACGCGCTACCGGGAGGAGTTGCGCGTCAGCTCGGAGGGCAAGGTCTGGGTGACCATCCCGCCGGAACCGAGCGAGAAAAGGCTGCTCATCTACTCCGGGCCCGCTTGGGAGAAAGTCGCGGCGCGGGTGCATCGCCAAAACAACAGCAAAGGCTATGTCCGTCACGCGCGCCGGCGAATGATAGGGCATGCCGCCGAGGTCGAACTCGACCGCAACGGGCGCGTGCTCATTCCGCAGGTGCTGCGCGACTACGCCGGTCTCGAAAAGAAGGTGGTGCTTGCCGGCGTCGGCGACTGTTTCGAACTCTGGGCGGAAGCGGCTTGGAACGAGGCGATGATTGAGGGAGATCTGGAACATGCAGGCGCGGACTTGGGCTTCCGCTACTAGCTCTTCCGGCGGCGGCGGCCACGCGCCGGTGCTGGCGGACGAGGCGGTTGCCGCCGTGTTGGGCGATCCGCGCGGCGTTTATGTGGACGCCACCTTCGGCCGCGGCGGCCACGCGAAGCGGTTGCTCGCGGCGTTGTCGCCGGAAGCGCGGCTGTTGGTGCTGGATCGGGACGCCGACGCGGCGGCTGCCGGGCGCATGTTGGCGCGGGCGGATTCCCGCGTGGTGGTTTGCCACGGCCGGTTTGGCGATTTGGCCCGGCATTTGCAGGAAAACGAGATTGGCGCCCCGGCCGGCGTTCTGTTCGATGTGGGCGCCTCGTCGCCGCAACTCGACGAGGCGGCGCGTGGTTTCAGCTTTTCCGGGAACGGCCCGCTCGACATGCGTTTCGATCAGCGCGACCCGCTCACCGCCGCCGCTTGGTTGAACGACGCCAGCGAGGCCGAGATCGCCACGGTCATACGCCGCTATGGCGAGGAGCATCACGCCGGTCGCGTGGCGCGGCGCATCGTGGCGGCGCGGCCGCTCGCCACCACCGCGCAGTTGGCGAATGCGGTGGGCGAGGCGGTGTCCGGCGGCGGCAAACCGGCGTTGGCGCGCGTCTTTCAAGCCGTGCGCATCCACATCAACGACGAGCTGGCCGAGCTGGAGCGCGGCCTGGCCGCCGCTTTCCAAGCGCTCCCCGTGGGCGGGCGCCTTGCCGTCGTCACCTTCCACGGCTTGGAACATCGGCTGGTGCGGCGGTGCTTCCGTGGCTGGACGCAGCGGCCCCAGGTTTCCCGGCGCTTGCCCATGCTCGAGGTGCCGGTGGCGAAACGGCTGCCGTCCGTGGCGAAGGGATTGCGCGCCTCGCCGCAAGAGATCGCCGCCAATCCCCGCGCCCGGAGCGCGCTGCTGCAGGCGGTGGAGAAGGTGGCCGCCAACCGGCGAGCGCCGCAGCTAAGCCTGTCCGGGCCGATTTGGCCGGAACGCCAAAGCGCGTGGATGGCCAGCGTCAGCCCCATCCCGGCCGCGGCCCGGGTGGCGTAGTGAAACGCCTCTCGCGCCGCCAACTCTGGACCGCCGTGGGCCTTGCCGCCTACCTCGGCGTCGCCGTGGCGGGCGTGCAAACCGCTCGCCAAGCGGATCAAGTGCGGGCGCTCTACCAGCAGTTGTCGGACAACCGCCGGGTGGAGGACGACCATCTGCGCGAATACCGCCTGCTGCTCTTGGAACGCGCCACTTTCGCCGGCACGCAAAGCGTCGAGCCGGTGGCCGCCGAGCAACTGGGCATGCGCTTCCCCGAACAAGTGGTGCCGGTGTGGCCGTGAATCGCGGCCGCAAAAGCGGGCGCCGGCACGAACGCCGCGCCGGGCCGCTGCGCGAGCCGCCGCCCCCGGCCGCGGCCAAGCCGCTGGCCGCGTGGCGCCACTACGTGGTGCTGGCGCTGCTCGCGTTCGCGCTGGCCGGCTTGGCCGCCCGCGCCGGCTACCTGGTCGCCACCGAACGCGAGTTTTTGCAGGATCAAGGCGAGGCGCGCGCCGTGCGCGACATCGCCATTCCAGTGCATCGCGGCATGATTTTCGACCGCAACGGCGAGCCGTTGGCCGTCAGCGCCCCGATGCACTACGTGTGGCTGGATCCGCACTTGGCGCGGCTGCAGGAGGAGGACTTCCAGCGCCTCGGCAACGCCCTCGGCCTGGCGCCGGAGTTGCTGGCGCGGCGCGCCGGGGCCGATGGCGAGGAGCCCCCGCGCCGGCGGTTCGCCTATCTGGCCCGTCGCCTGCCGCCGGCGACCGCGGCGCGGGTGCGCGAACTGGACATCGACGGCGTGCAGGTGGCGCGCGCCTACCACCGTTTCTACCCTGCCGGGGAGACCGCGGCCCACGTCGTCGGCCGTACCGACATCGACGACGTGGGTCAGGAAGGCATCGAGCTGGCGCTCAACGGCCCGCTCACCGGCACGCCGGGCTCCAAGCGCGTGCTGCGCGACAACAAGGGGCAGGTGGTGAAGGTGCTGGAATACCGTCGCCGGCCGACCGAGGACGTCCATCTGGCGCTGGATTTGCGCCTGCAGTTTCTCGCCTACCGCGAGTTGAAGGCGGCGGTGGAGCACCACGGCGCAATGGCCGGCTCGCTGGTGCTGCTCAGCGTCGCCACCGGCGAGGTGCTGGCGCTCGCCAATCTGCCTTCCTTCAACCCGAACGACTGGTCGAACCGCGGCGTCGCCGGCGTGCGCAACCGCGCCGTGGCGGATCTGTACGAACCCGGCTCCACCGTCAAGCCGTTCACCGTGCTGGCGGCGCTGGAGGCCGGCACCCACGACGTGGACACGGTGATCGACACCTCGCCGGGCTACTTCCGCGTGGGCCGCAAGACCATCGAGGATCCCCGCGACCGCGGCCCGTTGACGGTGGCGCAGGTGCTTGCCAAGTCGTCCCAGGTGGGCATCGCCAAGATGGCGCTGGAGATGGCGCCGGACGCGGTGTTCAACGTCTTCCAACGCGCCGGGCTGGGCGACTACACCGGCTGCGGCCTCCCCGGCGAGGCCATCGGCGCGCTCAACGCCGCCGACCTCGACAAGCCCATCGGCCGCGCCGTGCTGGCCTACGGCTACGGCCTTACCGCCTCGCCGGTGCAGTTGGCGCGCGCCTATCTGCTGCTCGCGAACGCCGGCGAGCGCAAGGACATCGCCGTGCTGCGCGGCGGGGAAGAAACGGGCGAGCGCGTCTTCGCGGCGCACCATGTGCAGGCGGTGACGACGATGATGCGCGGCGTGCTGGAGCCCACCGGCACCGCGCCGAAGGGCAAGCCGGAGGGCTACAGCGCCGCCGGCAAGACCGGCACCGTGCGCAAGGTGGGCGCCGCCGGCTACGACGACACCGCGCATGTGGCGTTCTTCGCCGGCTTCGCGCCGGCGGTGCGCCCGCGCATCGTGCTGGTGGTGGTGATCAACCAGCCGCGCCGCGGGCCCATCGGCGGCGGCGAAGTGGCCGCGCCGGTGTTCGCCCGCGTGGTGGAGCGCGCCTTGCGCATTCTGGGCGTGCCGCCGAACGCCGACCCGCCGGCGGCGGATGCGCCGGGAAAAGGAGTGCCGGCGTGAGCGAGGGCGGCGGCATGACGTTGCGCGAATTGCTGCGGGATCCGGCGGCGCCGGCGGTGCCGCTGCGTTCGCTCACCAGCGATTCGCGGCGGGTGCGGCCGGGGGATCTCTTCCTCGCCTGCCGCGGCGCCGCGTTCGACGGCCACGACTTCGCGGCGGCCGCGGTGGCCGCGGGGGCGGCCGCGGTGGTTTCCGAGCGGGCGGTCGATGTGGACGTGCCGAATGTGGTGGTGGCGGACGCCGGCAAGCGCTTGGGCGAGTTCGGGCGGCGCTTCCACGGCGCGCCGAGCGCCGAGCTCTCGGTGGTGGGCGTCACCGGCACCAACGGCAAGACCACGGTGGCGCACCACATCGCCCGGCTGGCGCCGCGCGCCGGCTACATGGGCACGCTGGGCTGGGGCGTGCCGCCGCGCCTTTGCCGCGCCGAACTGACCACCTTCGATCCCATTTCCTTGCAAGCCCGCTTGCGCGCGCTGCGAGACAGCGGTGTGGAGATAGTGGCGTTGGAAGCGAGTTCGCACGCGCTGCACCAAGGCCGCGTGGACGCCGTGGATTTCGATGCGGGCGTCTTCACCAATCTCAGCCGCGACCACTTGGACTACCACGGCACCATGCGCGACTACGCCGACGCCAAGCGGCGGCTCTTCCAGCGCCCGTTGGCTCTCGCGGTGGTCAACGTGGACGACGAGGTGGGCAGCGCGATCGCGCTCGATCTGCGCCCGGGCGTGAAACTCCTCTCGGTGGGCCGCGAGGCCGCCGTTCGTTGGCGCGATGTGCGGTTCGCGAGCGACGGCATTCGCGGCGCTTGGAAAACGCCGTGGGGCGAGGCCGACTTTCATCTTCCTGCCCACTACGGCGAGTTCTCCGTGTACAACGCCGCCTGCGCGCTGGCCGCGGTCTGCGCTTTGGGCACGCCGCTTGCGGATGCGGTAGCCGGCATGGCGCGGCTGCCGCCGGTGCCCGGCCGCATGCAACGGGTCAGCGCCGACCCCATCGCTATCGTGGACTACGCGCACACCCCGGATGGCTTGCGTTCCGCGTTGGCGGCGGCGCGCGCCCATCTGCCGGCGGACGGGCGCTTGCTGGTGGTGTTCGGCTGCGGCGGCGAGCGCGATCGCGGCAAGCGGGCGCAGATGGCGCGGCAGGCGGAAGCGGGCGCGGACTTGGTGGTGGCGACTTCCGACAATCCGCGCGGCGAGGATCCCGAACGCATCTTGGACGATGTGATGGCCGGCTTCGAAGCGCCGTGCGAGGTGCTGTGCATCGCCGACCGGCGCGAGGCCATCGCCGCCGCTTTGGAACGCGCCGGGGCGTGCGACGCCGTGCTCATCGCCGGCAAGGGCCACGAAACGCACCAAGAGATCGCCGGCGAGAGGCTGCCCTTCGACGACGCCGAAATGGTGCGCGAAATCCTTGCCGCGCGGTGCTACGGAGGGCGAGGCTGATGCTCCTCTGGTTCACCGAATACCTCGCCGGCCACCTCAGCTTCTTCGGCGTGTTCCAGTACCTCACGCTGCGCACCGTGGTCAGCGCCCTGACGGCGCTGGCCATGTCGCTGGTCATCGGCCCGACGATGATCCGCAAGCTCTCGCACCACCAGATCGGCCAAGTCGTGCGCGATCTGGGGCCCGAGTCGCACTTGGAGAAAGCCGGCACGCCCACCATGGGCGGCGCCTTGATTCTCGTCTCCATCATCGCCGCCACCGTGCTCTGGGGCGACCTCTTCAACCGCTACATCTGGATCGCCGTGGGCGTGGTCGTCACCTTCGGCGCGGTGGGTTGGATCGACGACTACATGAAGATCAGCCAGAAGAGCTCGCGCGGCCTCTCCGCCGGTTGGAAGTACCTCTGGCAGTCCGTGTTCGGCTTTCTGGTGGCGGTGGCGCTGTTCACCAGCGCGGACACCTCGGTGGAAACCAACCTCTACCTGCCGTTCTTCAAGGACATCGCCATCCCCCTCGGCGTCGGCTTCGTGTTCCTCGCCTATCTGATGATCGTGTTCATGAGCAACGCGGTGAACCTCACCGATGGGCTGGACGGTTTGGCGATCCTCCCCACGGTGATGGTGGCGGCGGCGCTGGGCCTCATCGCCTACCTGGCCGGCCATGTGGAGTTCGCGGATTACCTGCAAATCCCCTACGTCGCCGGCGCCGGCGAATTGGCGGTGTTCTGCGGCGCGTTGATCGGCGCCGGCCTCGGCTTCCTGTGGTTCAACGCCTACCCGGCGCAGGTGTTCATGGGCGACGTGGGCGCGTTGGCGCTGGGCGCGGCGCTGGGGCTGGTGGCGGTGGTGGTGCGGCACGAGATCGTGCTGCTCATCATGGGCGGGCTGTTCGTGGTGGAGGCCGTTTCCGTCATCGTGCAGGTGACTTCCTTCCGCCTCACCGGCAAGCGCGTGTTCCGCATGGCGCCCATCCACCACCACTTCGAGCTGCTGGGCTGGCCGGAACCCCGCGTCATCGTGCGCATGTGGATCGTCACGCTGGTGCTGGTGCTGGTGGGCTTGTCGACGTTGAAGCTGCGTTGAACATGGACACCACGCTGGTCATCGGCTTGGGCGCCACCGGGCGCTCGGTGATTCGCCACCTCGACGGGCGGGCGCGGCTGCGCGCCATCGACACCCGCGCCGAACCGCCGCAGTTGGACGCGGTTCGGGCGGAACACCCGGATGTTGAGGTGCTGCGGCCGGGCGATTGGCCGCGGGCATTGGCCGAGGTGGATCGGGTGGTGGTGAGCCCGGGTGTGCCGCTGAATCACTGCTGGGTGCGCGGCGCCGTTGCCGCGGGTGTGCCGCTCGCGAGCGACATCGGGCTGTTTTTGGACGCGGTTGGCACCAAGCCGGTGATCGGCGTCACCGGCACCAACGGCAAGAGCACCGTTGTCTCGCTGCTCGGCGAATTGCTGACGGCGGCCGGGATGCGCGCCGGAGTGGGCGGCAACCTCGGCACCCCGGCGCTGGATCTGCTTGCCGAGGAGCGCGACATCTACGCTTTGGAGCTCTCCAGCTTTCAACTGGAACGGCTGCGCCGGCCGGGCCTGACGGTGGCCGTGCTGCTCAACATCAGCGCCGACCACGGCGACCGCTACCCGAACTTGGACGCCTACGCCGCGGCCAAACGGCGCATCTTCGCTGGTGCCGCGAAGGTGGTCTTCAACGCCGACGACGCCGCCACCCACCCGGGCGACGATTGGCGCGGGGGTTGCGGTGGTTCAGGAGAGGCGATCGCCTTGAACGGGGACGCAGGCTGGTGTTTGGAAGACGACGCCTTAGTGTTGAACGGCGCCCGGCTTCCCGCACGCTCGCTGGCGCTTGCCGGACACCACAACCAGTTCAACGTCCTCGCCGCTGCCGCCGCCGCGCACTTGGCGGGGGTGGACATCGACCGGCACCATTCCGTGCTGACGGGTTTCGCCGGCCTAGCGCATCGCGCCCAGCGCGTGGCGACGTTGAATGGCGTCACGTTCGTCAACGATTCCAAAGCCACCAACGTGGGCGCTTGCGTGGCCGCGCTGGAAGGTCTCGGCAACGGCCAACGCGACATCGTGCTCATCGCCGGCGGCGACGGCAAAGGCGCCTCCTTCGCGGACTTGACGCCGGCCGTTCGTCGCCATGTGTCGTGCGCCGTGTTGCTCGGCCGCGACGCGCCGCGGATCGAGCAAGCGCTGCTTGGGCGGACGCCCACGGTGTACGCGGCGGACATGGCCGAGGCGGTGCGCCTCGCGTGGCGCGAGGCCCGGCGAGGCGGCACCGTGCTGCTCTCTCCAGCTTGCGCCAGTTTCGACATGTACGCCGGTTTTGAGGCGCGCGGCGAAGCGTTTGCGGCGGCGGTGCGCCAGCTCGCCGGGGAGGAGGCGCGCTGATGGCTGCGCGCGCGGCCACTGGCGACATCGGCCTGTTGCTCGATGCGGGCGAAGCCACGCCGTCGCGCCGGGCGCCGGCGGTCGCCAAGCACCCGGGCGGCCGCTGGGACACGACCCTGCTGATGGCGTGGCTCGCGCTGCTCGTAGTGGGCGTGGTGATGGTGGCTTCGGCCTCCGCCGGACAGCGCGGGGGGGCGGACCACCACCTGCAGAAGCACATCGTCATGGTGCTCGGCTCGGTGGTGGTGTTCGCCGTTTGCGTGGCGATTCCCCTGCGCGCTTGGCAGGCCGTCCACAAGCCCTGCCTGCTCTTGGCGCTTGCCCTCTGCGCTTTGGTCTTGCTGCCGTTCCTGTCCGTGGAAGTGAACGGCGCGCGCCGCTGGCTCGACCTCGGCGTGGCGCGGTTCCAGCCGGCGGAAGCCGCGAAATTGCTGGTGGCGGTCTATCTCGCCGGCCATGTCGCCCGCGCCGGCGACCGTTTGGGCACGGAGTGGTCGGCGTGGTTCCTGCCGCTCGCCTGGGTGGGCGCGGTGCTGGTGCTGGTGCTGTGTCAACCGGACTTCGGCAGTGTGGTGGTGCTGGCGGCGTTGACCGGCGGCCTGTTGTTCCTCGGCGGTGCGCGGCTGCGGGACTTCGCCCTGCTGGCGCTGCTTGGCGGCTTGGCGTTGGCCGCGGCGGCGGTGGTGCAGCCGTACCGGGTGGAGCGTATGGTGACCTTTCTCGACCCGTGGGCGACGCAGTTCGACGGCGGCTACCAGCTGACCCAGGCGTTGATCGCGTTCGGGCGCGGCGGCTACACCGGTCTAGGCCTCGGCGAGGGGGTGCAGAAGCTCTTCTACCTGCCGGAGGCGCACAACGACTTCATCTACGCCGTCATCGCCGAGGAACTCGGCCTGCTGGGCGCTCTGGGCGTGCTGGCGTTGTTCGCGGTGCTGGTTTGGCGGCTGTTGCGCATCGCCCGCGCCGCGTCCGCCGGGCGGCGCGTGTTCGCGGCGCTGCTCGCCTACGCGGCGGCGCTGCTGATCGGCGGCCAAGCGTTGATCAACGCCGGCGTCAACACCGGCGTGCTGCCCACCAAAGGTCTCACGCTGCCGTTCATCAGCTTCGGCGGCAACAGCCTGCTGGTCTGCTCGGCGCTGGTGGCGTTGGCGTTGCGCGCCCAATACGAAGGCGCGCGGGATGTGGGAGGCGGCGGCGATGGCGGATGAGCGCGGTCAAGCCGCCGTGCCGTGGCGCAGGGTGCATTTCGTCGGCATCGGCGGCGCCGGCATGTGTGCGCTGGCCGAGTTGCTGCTGGCCGGCGGGCACACGGTGAGCGGTTCGGATCTGATCGCCTCGCCGGCCACGCGGCGGTTGGAAGCGCTGGGCGCCAGCGTGCGTTTGCGCCACGACGACGCGGCGGTGGCGAACGCGGACGCGGTGGTGGTGTCCACGGCGATTGGCGAGGCGAACCCGGAGTTGCGCCGCGCCCGGGAACTGCGGCTGCCGGTGTTGGCGCGCGGCGAACTGCTCGCCCGGCTGCTGCGCGGGCGGCGCGGCATCGCCGTGGCCGGCAGCCACGGCAAGACCACCACCGCGGCGCTGCTGGCGGGCGTGCTGCGCGCCGGCGGCTTGGATCCCAGCTTCGCCATCGGCGGCGTGGTGAACGCCACCGGCGGCAACGGGCATCGCGGCGCCGGTTGCCGCTTCGTCGCCGAGGCCGACGAGAGCGACGCGTCGTTTCTGCGCTTGCGGCCGGATGTCGCGGTGGTGACCAACATCGACAGCGATCACATGGACACCTACGGCCAGGATCTCGACCGCTTGCGCGGCGCGTTCGCGGAGTTCCTAGGCGCGTTGCCAAGCGCTGGCAAGGCGGTGCTTTGCGCCGATGATCGGGAGGCGCGGCTGTTGGCGCACGGCATGGGCGGACGGGCGTTGACCTACGGTTTCGCGCCGGATGCGGATGTTCGCGCCGTGCGAGGGCAGGGCAAGGGCGGGTTGTCCATCGCCAGACGCGACGCCGCCACGCTGTCCGTGACGCCGCCGCTGCCGGGCTGCCACAACGCCCGCAACGTCTTGGCGGCGGTGGCGGTGGCCACCTCGGAAGGCGTTGCCGACGACGCCATCGCGCAAGGCATCGAGAGCTTCGCCGGCGTGCGGCGGCGCTTCGAGATCACCGGGCGGATGCTGGCCGGCAAGCGCTTCACGCTGGTGGACGACTACGGCCACCATCCCACCGAGATCGCCGGCGTCGTCGGCACCGCGCGCCGCAAATGGCGCGGACGCCGCTTGGTGATGGTGTACCAACCCCACCGCTACACCCGCCTGCGCGATCTGCGCGACGAGTTCGCCCGCGAACTCGCCGCGGTGGATGCGCTGCTGCTGGTGGAGGTGTACGCCGCCGGCGAAGCTGCCATTGAAGGTGTGGATGGCGAGTCGCTGGGTGCAGCCATCGCCCAGCGCGGTTCGCCGTCGCCGCCGCTGTTCGCCACGCCGGAGGACGCCGCGGATCATCTCGCGCAAATCGTGCTTGATGGCGATGTGGTCGTCGTCCAAGGCGCCGGCGACATCGACCGCTTGCCTGCCTTGTTGGAGCGTGTCGCGTGATCCGCTCCGTCGCGCTTGCGCTGCTGGCCGCGGTGGCACTCGTGGGCGGTTTGCGGCTGCTCGCCGGCATCGCCGCGACGGACTTCCGCGTCGTGCGCGTGGAAGGCGAGTTGACGCCGCGCGAGCGCGACGAAGTGCGCGCCGCGGTGGCCGCCGGCTTGGAACGCCCGGGCGGCGGCTCGGTGGCCGACGTGGTGGACGTGGTGGAGGGCCTCGGTTGGGTGCGCGAAGTGCGCGCCCGGCGGCATTGGCCGGACGCGCTGCACGTCATGGTGCGCCGCGAAACCCCGGTGGCGCGCTGGGGCAAGGACGCTTGGCTCAGCACCAGCGGCGCTGTCGTTTCCAGCGATCAACTCGGCGAAGCGCCAACCTTGGCGGCGCTGCCCACCATCGCCGCTCTCCGCGCCGATGGCCCGCAGGCGATGGACATCTTCAACCGCATCAGCAGCGCCACCGCCGCGGAAGGGCTGCGTCTGGTCGCCTTGACCGAGAACAACGCCGGCGACTGGAGCGCCACCTTCGCCGACGGCGTGCAGGTGATGCTCGGCCGCACCGCGCTGCGCGAGCGCACGGCGCGGTTCGCCGCCGTGTACCGGGCGCATTTGCGGGCCGAAGCGCAGACCCGTCGCAACGCCACGCCGGAAGGCGCACTGGCTCGGGCGGACGCCCGCTACGCGAACGGCGTCGCGGTGCGCTGGGTGGCGCAAGTTGATCCCGCGGAAGTAGACGAAACCCCGCCGGCCGCGCCAACCACGCTTGCCGTGGCCAGCGTTGCGCCGCCTTCGTCACGCGCTCGCCTTGTTGAATTGGGGTTCGCCGATGGCGAATGACTCCGCGCATCACGTCGTCGCCTTGGACATCGGCACCTGCAAGGTGGCGGCGCTGGTGGGCGAGCTCGCGCCGGACGGCGCGTTGGAAGTGGTCGGCCTCGGCACGCATCCGTCGCGCGGCCTGAAGAAGGGCGTGGTGGTGAACATCGAGTCCACCGTGCAGTCCATCCAGCGCGCCGTGGAGGAGGCGGAGCTGATGGCCGGCTGCGAGATCGACTCCGCCTACGTCGGCATCGCCGGCAGCCACATCCGCAGCCTCAACTCCAAAGGCGTCACGCCGGTGCGCGACCGCGAGGTTTCGCCGCAGGACATCGACCGCGTGATCGACTCCGCGAAGGCCATGCCGGTGCCGGCGGATCAGCAGGTGCTGCACGTGCTGGCGCAGGAGTACCTCATCGACAACGAGGAGGGCGTGAAAGACCCCCTCGGCATGTCCGGCGTGCGTTTGGAAGCCAAGGTGCATCTGGTCACCTGCGCGGTGAACGCGGCGCAGAACATCGAGAAGTGCGTGCGCCGCTGCGACTTGGCCGTCAACGACATCATCTTGGAGCAATTGGCGTCCAGCCACGCCACGCTCAGCGAGGACGAGCGCAACCTCGGCGTCTGCCTGGTGGACATCGGCGGCGGCACCACGGACATCGCCGTGTTCACCGAGGGCGCCATCCGCCACACCGCGGTGATTCCCATCGCCGGCGAACAGGTGACCAACGACATCGCCATGGCGCTGCGCACTCCCACGGCGAACGCCGAGGAGATCAAGGTGAAGTACGCCTGCGCGCTAACCCAATTGGCGTCGGCGGAAGACCACATCCAAGTGCCCGGCGTGGGCGACCGGCCTTCCCGCGACCTGTCGCGGCAAACGCTGGCCGAGGTGGTGGAGCCCCGCTACGAGGAACTGTTCACGCTCATCCAAGCGGAGCTGCGGCGCAGCGGCTTCGAGGAGACCATCGCCTCCGGCATGGTGCTCACCGGCGGCGGCGCGAAGATGGAGGGGCTGGTGGAACTGGCCGAGGAGATCTTCCACATGCCGGTGTGCTTGGCGGCGCCGCGCTCGGTTTCGGGCTTGGCGGACATCGTGGGTGACCCGGTGTACGCCACCGCGGTGGGGCTGCTGCTCTACGGGCGCGATCAGGAAATGAACGATGTGGGCCGCCGGCGCGGCTTCGGCGGCGGCGTCGCCGAGTTCGCCGAGAAAGCGGCCGAGACCGTGAAGGGATGGTTTCAGGAACGAATGTAGGGACGTCGCCGGCCACCGCCGGCGGCGAAGGAAACGGAGTTCGAGCAAGGACCCAAGGAGAGAGAGATGGCATTTGAACTGGTGGAACACCCGCTGCAGGCGGCCGTGATCAAGGTGATCGGCGTGGGCGGCGGCGGCGGCAACGCCGTGGAGCACATGGTCGTCAACAACGTGGAAGGCGTGGAGTTCATCGTCGCCAACACGGACGCGCAAGCGCTCAACTGCTTGAGCGCGGCGACCAAGGTGCAACTCGGCGCCGCCGACAACAAAGGCCTCGGCGCCGGCGCGAACCCGGAAGTGGGCCGCGCCGCCGCGCTGTACGACCGCGAGAAGCTGCAGGAGATCCTCAAAGGCACGGACATGGTGTTCATCACCGCCGGCATGGGCGGCGGCACCGGCACCGGCGCCGCGCCGGTTGTCGCCGAGGTGGCCAAGGAGATGGACGTGCTCACGGTGGCCGTGGTGACCAAGCCGTTCGAGTTCGAGAACCGCATGAAGGTGGCCGATCAGGGCATCCGCGACCTCGGCCAACACGTGGATTCGCTCATCGCCGTGCCCAACGAGAAGCTGCTCACGGTGCTTGGCGACAACGCTAGGCTGGAGGAGGCGTTCGCCGCCGCCAACGACGTGCTGCTCGGCGCGGTGCAGGGCATCGCGGACATCATCATCCGTCCGGGCCTCGTCAACGTGGACTTCGCGGACGTGAAAACGGTGATGTCCGAACGCGGTCTCGCCATCATGGGCACCGGCGAGGGCGAGGGCGAAGGCCGCGCCGCCGACGCCGCGGACCGCGCCATTCACAGCCCGCTGTTGGACGACGTGGACCTGCGCGGGGCGCGCGGCGTGGTGGTGAACGTCACCACGGCGCCGGGCATGGGCATCATGGAGTTCCGCGAAGTGGGGCAGATCGTGCGCGAATTCACCGCCCACGACGCCACCGTGGTGCTCGGCACGGTGATGGAGGAAAGCATGGGCGAACGGATGCGCGTGACCGTCGTGGCCACCGGCCTAGGTGCCGAAGCCGACATGCCCGCCGCACCCCCGCCGCCGGTGCTCACCGGTGCCCAGGAACCGCGCCCGCCGGCTGGGCCCGCGCGCGTGGAACGCGGCGAAGGCGAACGCGGCGCCCCAACGCGGCGCGGCATGGCGGTGCAACCGGAACCGCGCGGCTTGGGCGTGGCGCAATCCCTGCGCGCCCAAGCGGCCGGGCCGGCGGAGGCGGCGGATCTGGAGGAGCTCGACATTCCCTCGTTCCTGCGGCGGCAAGCCGACTAGCGCGTTCGCCTTCCGCGGGATCATTGGGAAACAGGAGGAAAGCCAAAGCGAAACAAATTGTTACAAACAGATGGCGGCAATGTTGCTATGGTGGCGCGTGGGGGTTCGCGGGTTTAGCCGCACGGCACAAGCCGCGACCGCTTGAGGGCGTTCCAATTCCGGGAGCGAGCGGGAGACGCACAGTGGCGAGCAACGCATGATCGGCCAGCGCACGTTGGCGCGGTCGGCACACGCGCAAGGCATCGCCTTGCACTCGGGCAAAGAGGTGGAAATCACCCTCCACCCCGCCGCGCCGGACGCCGGCATCGTGTTCCGGCGCGTGGATCTGCGCGGCGAAACCGTGCATGCCAACGTCGCCAACGTGGTGGAAACCCGATTCGCCACCACCTTGGCGGAGAACGGCGCCCGCGTATCCACCGTGGAACACCTCATGGCAGCCTTCGCCGGCCTCGGCGTGGACAACGCCGAGGTGGACATCAACGCCACCGAACTCCCCATCTTGGATGGCAGCGCCGCGCCGTTCCTCGATCTCATCCGCGACGCCGGCGTGGTCGAGCAGGACGCCGCGCGACAGTACCTGCAAGTGGTGCGCGAAGTCTCCTACGAGGAAGGCGAGGCCGTCGCCCACCTGCGCCCGCACGACGGTTTCCGCGTCGAATACACCATGGACTACGACCACCCGTTCTTCGCCGACCAGTGCCAGCACGCCGCGGTGGAGTTCGCCAACGGCACCTTCGAGCGCGAAGTGAGCCGCGCCCGCACCTTCGGCTTCCTCGCGGACATGGAACAACTGCGCACCATGCGCATGGCCCTCGGCGGCAGCCTGGACAACGCCATCGTGGTGGACGAGGACGGCATCCTCAACGACGATGGCCTGCGCTACCACGACGAGTTCGTGAAGCACAAAATCCTTGACGCCGTGGGCGACCTCTATCTCTGCGGCCACCCCATCCTCGGCGCCTTCGAGGGCTACCGCACCGGCCACGCCACCAACAACGGCCTGGTGCGCCGCCTGCTGGACGACCCGGCCGCGTTTCGGGCGGTGACGTTGTAGCCGAAAATCCCACAGGGAGCGCCGGGGAGCTTTGGCTCGATGACCGCGAACGAAGCCCTTGCGGTTGCATCGGCGAGCTAGCAATAATAAGGAAACCATGTCGCAGAGCCGAGGCGCCCTGATGCAACTTCAAGAACTCGTCGACCAAGGCGGCCAAGCGTTTTCGCCCAGCCTCATCGCCGGCGAGCTGCGAACCACCAAGGCGGAGATCGCCAGTACTTTGGGCCTCGGTCGAGAGGCCCTGACGCGAACCTCTCGCATCCAAGGTCGGAAAACCCAGACCCGGCTTCGAGAAATGGTCGAAATCCTCCACCGCGTGGGGTCTTACAGCGGCGTTCCGCCTCTGGTGGCCTACGCTTGGTTTCGTTCGGAAACGCTCCCCGGTTTCGCCGGCAAGACCCCCCACCAACTCGTGCGGGAAGGCAACGCGCAGTACGTCCACGCCCATCTAGACCGAATCATGGCTGGCGGATACGCCTGACCATGCGGAGCGGAGATGCGACGCCGCGGTGTCCGCGTAGTCTTCGTGTCGAATTCCCGAAAATGCCGCGTTCAGGCGGCCAATCCAACGGGGATTGGCGTTTCCGCACCGCAAAAAGGCGGTGCTTCGGCGAATGCTAGCAACATGTCAATAGTTCACTTCGGTTTGCATTCACATGGAGCAAGCAATGAGATTCCAGGGGGTCGTCTATCGGGCCCACGACCCCCGTTGGTCGTGGTCGCCCACATCTGGCGAAGGTGCCCGTTTGCACGGCGGCCGGTTCAACAGAATCGGAGCCGGCGCTCTACACGTCTCTGTCGCCCGCCGTCGCCTTGCGGGAAGCCGGCTTTCTGGAGCAATCGCCACAACCCACGCTGCTGTGCGCCTACGAGGTCGACGCGGAACCGGTTTTCGACGCGCTGGACGTTTCCCAGATGCGCGACTTCGGCGTGGCCGAGGCGGATTTGCGGTGTCCGAGTTGGGAAATGGACATGCTGGCGCGTGCCGTTCCCGCGTCGCAGAAACTGGCGGACCGGCTAGCCGTAGCGGGATATGTGGGGCTGCGTACGCCGAGCTTTGCACAAGGCGGGGAAGCGGGTGATTTGAACCTAGTGCTATGGCGCTGGGGCAACGAATTGCCAAGCCGCATCTTGCTGATTGACGACGAGCATCGCCTAGCATCGAGACACCCGATGCAAGATCCCTGAGAAGTTGAGGTACGCCAATGCGCACGGCAACATCCGGGCACCGGTGAGGTGGGTGTCAAAGGCCTGCCGGCTTGTTCTAAGTCGTCGGCTCGCGCACAAGCCGCTCGCGCCAATCGGCGATTTCCGTCACGTCAAGGCCGAGCACCTCCGCCGTCGCTTCGTCCAAAGCAGCGCGCGCCGGGCACCGATCCAGTCGCGGCCACGAGCACGCTGGCGCCATTGGGCAATCAAGTGTTATGTTCTTGCGCTCAGCTTCGCCGTGTTGGAGGACCCATGAAAGAGTGGCTGCAAGACCCGACGTTGCTGGGCATGATCGGGCTTGGCCTTTTTGCTGTCGTGGTAGCGGGTGTTGCCTGGTGTTTCAGTCACTCTCATAAGCACACGCAGCTCGAAGAGTTTCTTGTTGAGATCAAGGCTGACCTCAAGGAAATCAGAGCCGACGTCAAGACCCTCTTGCGGCGTGAGGGGGCGCTGCCGAACACACCCGCGCCAGCGAAGACCGTCGCCTAGCCGCCGTGCGCGAGCAGCTGGCAGCCGCAGGAGTTGGACAGACGGCTTGACAGAACGATGCCCACGCGCGAACCGATGATGCGTCGTTGGCCGGTGCGGCTGGCTATCGTTGGCGGCTTGTTGCTGGTCGTTTCCTTCGCGCTGTTTCATTTGCTGTTCGATCCCGCGCCGCCAGCGGCTTCCACGCCGCCGCCGATCCAGGCTCTACCTGCGCCGCCACCCGCCGTTGCGCAAGACGATCCCCCGCCGCCCGTTGTGGAAGACGCGCCGCCGCTGGTTCCCACCGTGGCCGATCTGGCGTTTCGCTGTGGCGATCTGCTCGACCCCGTGGACCGCGGGTATCCGAACGCGGACGACGCCTCGCAAGATTGCCAGAATGCGCTTCAGGCACGGTTCTCGCCAGCGCGCAGCGCCGCCGGTTTGTTGCCGCTCGCCCAACCCATGACGTGGAGCGACGTGTTCGAGGAAGTGGCGGCGGGCTTCGCGGCGGTGACCACGGCCCTTCGCGATCCCGTCTGCCAAGTGACCGCCGACGACCTGCTGCCGGATCTGGCGGAACGCTGCGCCGCCCGCGACATGGCGGAACTCGCCGTGCTGGGCGAGGTCTGCGGCAGGCTGCTGGACGGGTTCGCTAACTTGTACCACCGTAGCGGAATCGACCCCGAAAGATACCTCACCACCTTGGACGCCGATGCGCGCGACCGGGCCGTCGCCCGATTGGACGCCGGCCAGCGTTTCACCGGCAACATCGAGTACCTACAACCCGACCGCGTGCGCGAGGCGCTGAACGCGCCGTTGGTGGACTTGGGCGAGTACTCGCGCCAGCGCGAACGCATCGACGAGGTGTATTTCCGCACCGCGTGGCTGCGCTCCCGCTGCGAGGATCAGCGCGAGACGCTTGCCGCCATGCTGCCGCATGCCGAGGAGTTGGACGGCCTGATGCACCGCGCCGCCGGATTCGGCGACGAGTTCGCGCTCTCGCACAGCTGGCAAGGCCGATGGCGGGCGATGGAGCTGCAGCAATCCAACCTCCTGCTCGGTTGGGTACACCTCGCCCATTCGCATGCGGCCGCGGTGCAGGCCGAGTGGCGCGACGAGACTCGGCGGGCTGTCGATGGGTGGGAGGAGGGGCGCTATTTCGATGCCCGGCTGCGGGTGCTGGCGCTGGCCGGCATCGACTGCCCCTCGCCGTGTGCAGCGGAGCAGATCACAGCCACCGAGAAGCGGTTCGAGCGCGAGCTCACCATGTTCCGTGCGGAGGCGGAAAACGCTTGCCGGCGCGATGAGAACTGCGAGCACTCCGATGCACTGCGCGAGGTGCGCTGGCAATTGGCGCGAGCGGAACACGTGGAGGGGGCGGACAGCAGGAGGAACGTGCGTTACGGCCGCCGCGTCGAGGCGTTGCGCATGCGCTTCGCGTTGGCGGTGGAAGCGCTGGCGGCGGAGCGCGGGGTTCCGCTGGACGTGGCGATGTTGCGGCGGGTGCTCGCGAATCCCGAAGTGCCGCTGTACTTGGACAGCGCCGAGGTCGAACACCTGCGCACCGTCGCCCAAGATATGGCCGCCAGCGCAATCGCCGACCGTAGAAGCGGGGTCCCGCCCGCGCAACCATAGTAGGGCGCCACGCGCGGACGGGGCCACCGTACTCACCGGCCGAAGCCCCGCCGCCCGCCAAGGCTATAATGCCCGTCCGCAGCAGGGGCGCCGATGGCAAGCAACAACGTGCAGGCAAGCGCAGGCGGCGCCCAAGCGCGGCGCGATGGCGATGGCGTGGGGGCGCGGGCGAACGGCGCGGATCCCAATCCCACGGAAACCCGCGAGTGGCTGGACTCCCTGGAGTACGTGCTGGCGCAGGACGGCATCGAGCGCGCCAACTTCCTGCTGCGGCGGCTTTCCTCGCGCCTCACCGAGACCGGCGCGCGCCTGCCGTACACCATCAACACGCCGTACCGCAACACCATCCCGGCCAGCCAGGAGGCGTTCATGCCGGGCGATCTGTTCATGGAGCGCCGCATCCGCTCGCTGGTGCGCTGGAACGCGCTGGCGATGGTGGTGCGCGCCAACCGGCGCGAGGGCGACGTGGGCGGGCACATCTCCACGTTCGCGTCGGCGGCGACGCTGTACGACGTGGGCTTCAACTACTTCTTCCGCGCGCCCAGCGGGGAAGCGGCCGGCGACCTCATCTATTTCCAAGGCCACAGCGCACCGGGCATCTACGCGCGCTCGTTCGTCGAAGGCCGCTTGGAGGAGAAGGACTTGGACGCTTTTCGCCGCGAGGTGGACGGCGGCCTCTCCTCCTATCCGCACCCGTGGCTGATGCCGGACTATTGGCAGTTCCCCACCGTGTCGATGGGGCTCGGGCCGATTCAGGCCATCTACCAAGCGCACATCATGAAGTACTTGGACAGCCGCGGCCTCATTCCCATGGGCGACCGCAAGGTGTGGGCGTTCCTCGGCGACGGCGAGTGCGACGAGCCGGAGTCCCTCGGCGCGCTGGGCCTCGCCGGCCGCGAGAAGCTGGACAACCTCATCTTCGTGGTGAACTGCAATCTGCAGCGGCTGGACGGGCCGGTGCGCGGCAACGGCAAGATCATCGACGAGCTGGAGGCCGCCTTCCGCGGCGCCGGCTGGCACGTGATCAAGGTGGTGTGGGGGCGGCTTTGGGATCCGCTGTTCGCCAACGACGGCGACGGCCTGCTGCAGCAGCGCATGGACGAAGCGGTGGACGGCGAATACCAGAACTACAAGGCCAAGGGCGGCGGCTACACCCGGGAGCACTTCTTCGGCAAGCACCCGGATTTGGCGAAGCTGGTGGCCAAGCTCTCCGACGACGACATCATGCGCCTGAACCGCGGCGGCCACGATCCGTTCAAGGTGTACGCCGCCTACCACGCCGCCACGCACCACCAGGGCGAACCCACCGTGATTCTGGCGAAGACGGTGAAGGGCTACGGCATGGGCGACGCCGGCGAAGCGGAAAACACCACGCACCAGGTGAAGAAGCTGGACTTGGAGGGCCTCAAGCACTTCCGCGACCGCTTCGACGTTCCGCTGAGCGACGACGCGCTGGCCGACGTGCCCTACTACCGCCCGCCGCCGAACTCCCCGGAAGCGGTGTACATGCAACGCGCGCGGGCCTCGCTCGGCGGGCCGATTCCCAAGCGCGTGGAATCCAAAGCCGACGTTTCGGTGCCGCCGCTCAAGACCTTCGCGCCGCAACTGGAAGGCACCGGCGAACGGGCGATTTCCACGACGATGGCGTTCGTGCGCATCCTCTCCACCTTGGCGCGGCAGAAGCCCATCGGCGCGCGCGTGGTGCCCATCATTCCCGACGAGGCGCGCACGTTCGGCATGGAGGGCATGTTCCGGCAACTCGGCATCTACTCCTCGGAAGGCCAGCTGTACGAGCCGGAGGATTTCGGCGCCATCGCCTCCTACCGCGAATCCAAGGACGGCCAGGTGCTGGAGGAGGGCATCAACGAGGCCGGCGCCTTCGCGGCGTGGCTGGCGGCGGCCACCTCCTACAGCACGCACCGCTACACGCTCATCCCGTTCTACATCTTCTACTCCATGTTCGGCTTCCAGCGCGTGGGCGACTTGGCGTGGGCGGCGGGCGACATGCAGGCGCGGGGCTTCCTCATCGGCGCCACCGCCGGGCGCACCACCTTGAACGGCGAGGGCCTGCAGCACCAGGACGGCCACAGCCACCTGCTGGCTTCCGCCATCCCCAACTGCGTGGCCTACGACCCCTGCTACGCCTACGAGCTGGCGGTGATCGTCCACGCGGGCCTGCAACGTATGTTCGAGCGGCGCGAGCGGGTGTTCTACTACGTTACGGTGATGAACGAGAACTACCCCCAGCCGCCGATGCCGGAGGACGCCGCCGAGGGCATCCTGAAGGGCATGTACCGCTTGGAAACCGTGGGCGGCGAGACGCCGAAGAAGGTGCGGCTGCTCGGCAGCGGCGCGATTCTGCGCGAAGTGCGCAAGGCGGCGACGCGGCTCTGGGAGGAGCACGGCGTGGCGAGCGAGGTGTTCAGCGTCACCAGCTTCACCGAGCTGGCGCGCGAGGGCGCGGACGTGGCGCGCTGGAACCTGTTGCATCCGGCGGAAGCGCCGCGGCAATCCCACGCCGGCGAATGTCTGAGCGGGGACGCGCCGGTTATTGCGGCCACGGACTACGTGCGCGCCTGCGCGGAATCCATCCGCGGCTGCTTCCACGCCCCCTACCGCGTGCTGGGCACGGACGGCTTCGGGCGCAGCGACACCCGCGAGAAGCTGCGCGATTTCTTCGAGGTGGACGAGCGCTTCGTCACGCTGGCGGCGCTGCGCGAGTTGCAGGAGGCGCAGCAAGTGTCGGCGGCGGAAGTGGCGGCGGCGTTGCAGACGCTGGACATCGCGCCGGACAAGCCGAACCCGAGGCTGACATGAGCGAAGTGGCGATTCCCGACATCGGCGATGCCGAGGATGTTGAGGTGATCGAGATCTGCGTTGCCGCCGGGGACGAGGTGGCGGCGGACGACGCGTTGATCGTCATTGAATCGGACAAGGCGTCGATGGAAGTGCCGGCGCCCTTCGCCGGCGCGGTGGAGGAGGTGCTGGTGGCGGTGGGGGACCGGGTGAACGCCGGGGATCCCATCGTGCGTGTTGCCGGGCAGGCTGGGAGTGAGGAAGCGTCAACAGCGGCCGAACCAGTGGCGGCGGAGCCGGCCGCCGAAGCCGCGCCAACCCCCGCCGCAGCGCCCGAACCCACCCCCGCGCCTCAAGCCGAGCCGCCTGCGGTGCGTAGCGAGCCGGGCACCGCCGCAAAGGTGTACGCGGGTCCGGCCGTGCGCCGCCTAGCGCGCGAGCTCGGCGTGGATCTCGCCGCGGTAACCGCCACCGGCGCCCGCGGCCGCATCGTCAAGGACGACGTGAAAGCACACGTCAAACGCGCACTTGCGAACCCGCGGGCCGCGGCGGCAGCCATGTTGCCGCCCCTGCCCGAAGTGGATTTCTCCCGCTTCGGCGAAGTGCAAGAGGAACCCCTCTCGCGCATCCGCGCCCGCGGCGCCGCCAATCTGCACCGCGCCTGGCAGCACGTCGTCCACGTCACCCAACACGACGACGCCGACGTTACCGATCTGGAGGCGTTTCGCGCCACCCTCCGCGACGAAGCAACGCTGCGCGGCGTGAAAGTCTCGCCGCTGCCTTTCATCGTCAAAGCGTGTGTGCTGGCGCTGACCAAGCACCCGCGCCTGAACGCCTCCCTCAACACCGCCGCCACGTCCATCATCTACAAGCGCTACCACCACATCGGCATCGCCGTGGACACCGACGAGGGCCTGGTCGTGCCCGTGGTGCGCGACGCCGGCGCCAAAGGCGTCTTCGCCCTAGCCGAAGAAATCGACCGCCTGGCCGCCGCCGCCCGCGAACGCCGCCTCAAACCCGACCAACTGCAAGGCGCCAGCTTCACCGTCTCCAGCCTCGGGGCCCTCGGCGGCACCGGCTTCACCCCCGTGGTCAACGCCCCGGAAGTAGCCATCCTCGGCGTCGGCCGCCTGCAAACCCGCCCGCAGTGGGACGGTACCGGGTTCGTCCCGCGCCAAATCCTGCCGCTCTCGCTCTCCTACGACCACCGCGCCATCAACGGCGCCGAAGCCGGCCGCTTCGTAGCGGATCTGCGCCAACTGCTAGGCGACGTGCGCCGCTTTTCCTTGTAGCCCGCGTCGCCCACCCGGCCCGCAGCCCGATTTGTGCGAATTGGCTGCATTTTCGCGTAGGAAATCCGCCCGGCGTGCTGCAAAGCACCGAAATTCGGCAGGCCCGTACGAACGCACAAGGTAAGCTCCCCGTTGTGCAACCACCACCGAGCAGTGACCAGCGATGAAACGACAGATTCAGGAACGTGCGCGGAGCACCGTGGAAGCCTTCTTGCGCCAACAGTGCGCGGACATGGCGCTTGCGGTGCTGTCGGTGGACACGGAAATGGACGGCCTCGGCGGTGAGCGTCTCTTGGTGCGTTGCAGCTACGACGATGGCAAAGACGCCGAGGTCGTCCCTGACTCCTTGGCGCGGGAACGGCTGGAGGATCGCTTGCGTCCCGCGCTCAAACGGGCGGGCATTGAGGCCCGGCCCGTGGTCATGTTCATCGCCGATTCCGAGGTGGAGCAAGAGCCGGCGGACGAGCGTTGCGACTACATCTCTGTCCCGCCGATCGGCTATGACCACGAAGGCTATCCGGTCGAGGACAGTGCGGGCCAGATCCAGATGCACACCGAGCAGAGGTCGGATTGGTACTTCGCGCTGCGCCACTGGTGCCGACGCAAGGGCCTCGGCGAGGTGTTCGCGGACTTGCCCATGTTCTATCGGCGGGGCCAACGGAACAAGCTGGTGTGCCCGGACTTGATGGTGGCCCTGCGGGCGGAGCGCTTGGAGGATCGGTACGGGTACAAGCTGTGGGAGGAGCCGACGCCGGAGTTCGCGCTGGAGTCGCTGTTGAACACCACTTGGTGTGGCGACGTGGGGGCGAAGGAGCGGCTGTACCAGAGCATCGGCGTGTACGAGTATTGGCTGCTCGATGCCGCCGGCAAACAGGTCAAGGAGCGGCTACGCGGCTACCGGCTCTCGGACAGATCGGCGTCCGGCGGACGCGCCACCTACCGGGTGGTGCCCAAGAACCGCTGGGGCCGGCGCGAGAGCCATGTGCTGCGGCTTGAGTTGTACATGCGGGAGGACGAGTTGCGCTTCTACGATCCGTCGCCGGGGGAGTTCCTGCTCACCGTGGAGGAGGCAATGAACCGCGCCCGCGAAGCGGACGAGCACCGACGGCGGGCAGACCAAGCGGCCGAACAGCGTGTGGAACTCGAGCAAGCGCAGCGGGAAGCCGCCGAAAAGCGCATCGCCGAGCTGGAAGCGCAACTACGGGCGCTTGGCGAGTCCGTCTGCTCGCACCAGCCCAGTCGGCAGCACGAACGGCATCGGATTCATCGACCCTAGACGGTTCTCGCATGAAGTACCAAGGGAACAACCCGAAGCGACGGATCGCCAAACTGGGCCATTACACGGAGCAGCAGCTTGCTGTGTTCGCGACGGCACCTTACCTCGGCATCGGCCACCACAAGACCAAGCCCGCGGACTATGGCTTCAATCCGCCGGCGGCCCCGCGGCCCTCGAAGTCGGTCTGCGACGACAAGCGCATGGTTGGCAAGGCTGAAGCCGTCCAACTGTTTCAAGGCGGGGTTCGCCGTGGCATGGTCAGCACCTATATGGTGGGCGACCTGCCGAAGTACACTTGGGCTTTGGATGAACGTGGAGAGGTGTACGAGGCCAAGCTCGGCGGCGACATGCGGAGCTACCACGGCTATCGACTCCGGGAAGACGAATGCGCCATGCGCGAATGGGTGGCAGAGGAATGGCACAAGCGGCAGGTTTGAGCTTCACGCTGGATCCGCGCTCCTTGGATGTGGGCGCGGCGGAGGAGATGGCTACGTTTGGCAGGCTCCAGATGCGGGTCAACGACCGTTGCCTGACGGAAGGCGTGGCGCCCCACGAATCCAACGAGTTGCTGTTCGGCCCCTATGTCTCCGGCTACCACTTGGCGGAGTGGTTGATGTGGAATTGGTGGCGCCTGCTCTGGGAGTCGCCACCACGCGGTGGGCTGAATCGCGAGTGGGCATTTTCGCATTGCCTTTCCTCCATTGGCGAGGGCTACGTCTGGCCGAACGTGGTCATCTCATCGGACGGGTGCCGCGCGGTCACGGTTTCCTCGCGCACTTCGGACGCCGCGCCGGGTCTCTATCGCTACGTCGGCGCGCCCGACTGGCAAATAATCTCGACGGAACAGCTGCGCATGGGGATGCGGGGCTTGGTGCGCTCCGTACTCCAACGTCTCGACAACGCGCAACTTGCGGACACCAACCTCCACCGCCTGTGGCGCGATGTCGAATTGGCAAGCAAGGACGAGCGGACGGCTCGACTGCGCCGGGTTGAAGCGCGCTTGGGCCTTGATCCGAACGAAGTGGACGAGGCCGTCATCCAAGCGTCGTGCGCCGCGGCGGAGAGCTTGGGTGCCAACGCCTTGGAGGAACTGGCCGCCGACCCGGCCGCGGATTCTCCGACAACGCTGCCCACCATGAAGACGGTGGGGCAGTCGGCTAGGGAGTGCGGCTTCGATGCGCAACCCCGAGACGCCGCCGAGCTCCGGCAGCGCGATGGCCTCCCCACCTGGGGCAGCGTCGCGGCTTGGCGCGTCGGCATCGCCGCGGCGCGATCGCTGCGGGAGCAGGAAGCGTTGGATGGCGAACCCATCGACAACGGGCGCTTGTCCGAGCTCTTCGGCACGAGGAAGACCGCTCTGGAGCAAACGGCCACCCATGCGCAAACGCTGTCCTTCCTGCTCACCGACCGCGGCCGCTCGCGGCTCGTGCTGCGTTCCAAGTGGGAAGTAGGGCGGCGTTTCGCTCTCGCGCGGCTGCTTGGCGACCACCTGCTGGCGGCGGGGGAACCGCTATTACCGGCGACCGGTGCGCACACATATCGGCAAAAGGTGCAGCGGGCGTTCGCCGCGGAGTTGCTCTGCCCCTATCACGCGGTGGTTGACTTCCTTGGCGCGGACCGTTCCGAAGATCGTTGCAACGAAGCGGCGACGCACTTCAACGTGTATTCTTTGGCAATCGCCACTTTGCTGGCGAACAACGAGGGGCAGGAGCAAGCAAGCGTGGCGGCGCATTCTCCGTCGAGCTTGGCGGGGATCTGGTGAGTCGCCGTTGCCTGCGCCTTGTGGCAGATCGCCCACAACCGATTCCTGCTGCACGACGTTCTTCTGGCCACCGCCAAAACGTCAACATGGGCATTTGATCGCTTCTGAACCGCACCTTGCGATGTTATAACCCCATATTACACGGTTTTTCCTCGAAAAATAGCTTGTGACAACCGTATAACCCGTGCTATACAGCTCTGGGCCGAAGTGACGGCGGCACCTTGCCAGTCGACGGGGGCGGTGCCGAAGGTGGTTGGCCATCGTCGGCTGGTAAGCAGGGCGATGACCTTGAGGGGAGGGCTAGGCGAAATGGCATCGACCAAACCGATCCGAGCGGATGCGCTGGTGGCGTTCAAGGTGCGCAACATCCGCTCGTACCTAAACGAAACGACGCTCTCTTTGCAGGCGACGCGCGTGGCCAATGCGGATGTGGTCCGCGTTCTGCAAACCGCCTCCGTCGCCCCGGAGCGGCTGCTGCCGGTGGCTGGCGTGCTCGGCGCCAACGCGGCGGGGAAGTCCACGCTCTTGCGGGCGATGGCGGACATGCGGGCTGTCGTGCTCAGCTCGTTCAGAGACCCCGGCGCCCGTGTTCACCGCCGGCCCTTCCTGCTGGCCCCCAATGGGCGCGAGGCATCTTCCGAGTTCATGGTGGATCTGATCCTCGATGGCGTGTGGTGGCAGTACGGTTTCGAGTTCGACGATCAGCGGATTGCGCGCGAGTTCGCGTACCACTACCCACGCGGGCGGCAGGCGCTCGTCTTCGAGCGGGAGCGGCACACCTTGGCCTTCGGCCCAGCGTTTCGAGCCTTTGGTAGCAGCTTGCGCCCGCTCTTGCGGGAGAACGCGCTGTTGCTCTCCATCATCGGCGCTGCCGCCGAGAGTGCGATCAGCCCGCTCTTCGACTGGTGGCAATCCAACATGTGCTTGGCTACTTCCGCCAATCGGCCGTTGCGCAGCGCGTTCACAGCGGAGCTGGCGAAGGCGGACAGTACGCGACACCGCGTTCTGCAACTGCTCCATGCCGCGGATCTGGGCTTGACCGACGTCAATGTCGTGAAACCGGATGCGGACACGCTCGAGTTGCTGCAGCGGGTGATGCGCGCGCTCCGGGACGACGAGCCAGGTGATGTGGATATCGTTCTCGACGCGGCCGACATGGTGCAGCTAGTCCACGGCGGTGGAGACGGTGTGGCGTTCGACCCGGCCGACGAGTCGATGGGCACACAGGTGTGGGTTGGGCTGGTCGGCCCAGTGCTTCACGCGCTCGAGCACGGGCACCTGCTGTTGGTGGACGAGATCGACGCCAGCCTTCATCCGCTGCTCGTCAACAGGCTGATCGAACTCTTCCAGAGCCCGGACACGAACCCGCGGTGCGCTCAACTGGTGTTCAATGCCCACGAAACGACGCAGCTGGACGGCAAACAACCCCTTGCCCTTGGACGCGATCAAATTTGGTTCGCAGAGCGGGACGACGGTGGCGCCAGCCACCTGGTGCCGCTAGCCGATTTCAAGGCGCGGCGCGACGAGTCCGTTCGCCGGCGCTACCTTAGCGGCCGGTACGGCGGCATCCCGACGTTGGATCCAGCGGAGTTCAAGCACGCCGTAGGAGCCGCAGGGGCGCGGGTTTAGCCGGCACGTCTCGCTTTAACGTATTCGAGGTGGCAATGCGTCCCAAGAAGCACCGGCGACCAGCTCCTAGTTCCAAAGAACAGCGCAAGGTCGTCCGGGTACTCGCTGAGGGCGAGGTCACAGAACCGCAATATCTCCGCGCTTTCACGGGGGCCGACGTGAGCATCGACTTTGGTGGCGTCGTCGGCTTCACGCCGATGGCTCTGGTCAAACGAGCCCGGCTCGACTTAAAGGTCAATCGTCGCGCAGACGACTTTGATGAGATCTGGTGCGTTTTCGATTGCGACGAACATCCCGAGCTAGCCCGAGCCATCCACGAAGCTCGCCAGAGCGGCATCTTCACGGCAATGTCCAACCCCTGCTTCGAGCTGTGGCTCGTTCTGCACGTCGAAGAACAACGGGCACACATTCATCGCCACGCTGTACAACGGCGGTGCCGTGAACTCCGCTTGATCGACGGTAAGAAGATAGCGGCTAGCGAGATTTCTCGACTGAGAGAAGGCTACGAAGTTGCGAAGCAACGAGCCGTATCTCTTGACCGAATGCATGAACACAATGGCTCGCCCGAGGGATCCAACCCGAGTAGCGGTGTGTGGCGCTTGGTAGACCGGCTGCAACGCAAGACGCACTAGGCAATGTCAATGAAATCCTCCCTCCACCGCCAACCGCCCCCGCCAAGCGCGGCGGCGATCGTGCGCCGGCGAGCGACCCCGGCGCCCGCCCCGGCGCAGAAGCCGGCGGACGAGCGTTGCGACTACATCCCCGTTCCGCCCATCGGCTATGACGACGAAGGCTATCCGGTAGAGGACAGCGTGGGTCAGAGCCAAAGACACGGGGAGCAGTCCAGAGACTGGCACGGGGCTCTGGCCGACTGGTGTCGGCACCAAGGCCTCGGCGAGGTGTTCGCGGATTTGGTGGTGCCCTACGAGCGGGACCAGCGGCACAAGGTGGTGTGCCCGGATCTGATGGTGGCGCTGCGGGCGGAGCGCCGGCGGGAACGGTCGTCGTACAAGCTGTGGGAGCAGCCAACGCCGGAGTTCGCGCTGGAGTCGCTGTCCAACAGCACTTGGCGTGGGGACGTGGGGGAGAAGAAGCGGCTGTACCGACGCCTCGGTGTGCGCGAGTACTGGCTGTTCGACGCCGCCGGCAAGCGCATCAAGGAGCGGCGGCGCGGCTACCGGCTGCGGCCCGGCACCGGATCCCGCGCGCACCTCACCACATACCGGCTGGTGCCCGAGAACCGCTGGGGACGGCGGAAGAGCGAGGTGCTGCGGCTTGAGTTGTGCGTGCGGGAGGACGAGCTGCGTTTCTACGATCCGGTGTCGGGGGAGTTCCTGTTCACGGCGCCCGAGTCCGCACCGCGGCGCCCGCCAAGCGAAGGTGGAGCGGCAGCGGGCCGACGAGCAGCAGCAGCGTGCGGACCGCGAGCAGGCAGCCCGCGAAGCCGCGGAACAGCGTGCGGACCGCGAGCAAACCGAGCGGCAAGCGGAGCGGGAGGCCGCCAACCTGCGCATCGCCGAGCTTCAGGCGCAACTGCGAGCGCTTGGCCAGTCCGACTGACCGCACTGGCTTCCACCACGCTAGCCGGGGCCAGATGTCTTGCAGGTGGATTCGGGTGAACGGTGGCGCGTCACGGGAAGGGTCTGCAATCGTGCCGAAAAAAGTCTTGACTGTCGCGCCGGAGTAGGTTTTGATCCGCACCCAAGCTGTTGAGGTAGGCCGCGGGAGGGTGGCAGAACGATGGTCGGAGCGAAACGGGGTTGCGGCGCTGTCGCGGGCGCGGAAACGCTTGCCCGATGCAAAAAAATTGCCGCCAACATGCTAGAAATAGCAAAGTTGGCACGGATCTTGCTACCCCCCCCCCCCCCCCCCCCCCCCCCCCCCCGCATGGACCTTCATTGACCCACTTCCGGTCAGTCGCGGAGCTTCGCTTCGCTTGAATCCGCCGGGTGCCAACCGGCGCTCGTCCAAACACGCCGCCACCGCCCAACTCTATGGCGTCCGGCCCTTGGGCTTTGCCCACCGGATGCTCGCAGGTTCGATCGCGTTGGTTCTGGCGGTGGTGGCCGGTCTCGCTCATGCCGATGGGCTTTTCCTGCCAGTGACCGCGCAAGACGCCCTTACGGTGCCGCCGGCAAATTCGGCGGCGAGAGCGGGGCTCTTGAATCCCGGTACCACTTGGGAACGGCGCGTGCGCATCGCCGGCCAACACTTGTCGATGGCCCATGAACAAGCGCGGAACGGCGGCCGGGGCCGGTTGCTACTCAACATGAGGCCCGGGCTTGAACTTGAAGTCGTGGTCGAACGAACGGCATCAACCCGCTGGGGCTACTCGCTGTCTGGGCATGTGGAGAGAGGATCTACCGGTTTCGTGACGCTCGTGGTCTATGGCGATCTCGTGGCGGGCAGCATCTGGACACCGGCGGCAGAGTACGAGGTCTTTCCTGCGGCCGGCGCCACTCACCTCTTGCGCGAGGTGAATCCACAACCTATTCGGTGCGCCGGCGCGGAGGTACCGCAGTTGACCGCCAATACCGCCAATCAGTCGACCGGAAGGGCGGACGACGGAACCGTCGTGGACATCTTGGTCGTCTACACGCCAAAGGCCGAGGAAGACGCGGGTGGCGAGGATGCCGTCAAGCTTTCAATCGCCCGCAACATCGCCTACACGAACGACGCCTTGGAGCGTAGCGGCGCTTTCGTGGCGTTGAACCTCGTCGGTGCCGAACGGGTTGAGTATGTCTGGAACAGCGACACCCCCTTGAGCCGACTCGTCGATCCGGCCGATGGCCATTTGGACGACGTTCATGAACTTCGGGATGCTTTGGGTGCCGATCTGGTCAACCTGAAGCCCGGTATTCATGTTGGTGGTGTGGCACGGCAAGGCGGTGCGTTCAGTATCGCGACAACACCATTTTCGTTCGCCCATGAAATCGGACACAATCTAGGGCTGGCGCACGAGCCGCTAGAGGACCAATCGACGGGCACTGGACCTGATAGCATTCTTGGCCCTGAATTTCGAGACAGATCACCCCATACGCTTTCGTTTGGCTTTGGCTACACCGCCGAAGGGGGAAGCACATGCAGTTCCACAATCATGTCCTACGGATTAGCGTGCCGTTTTTTCTCGCCAACATCCACTTGGTGGGTGCGGACATGGGTGCCATTCTATTCGTCACCGGCGCGCTACCACCCGAGTGATGGCGTTCCCCTTGGCGCATCCCGCTTTGACAGGCGGCAAGCGTCTGATGCCGTGCTGCTGCTGAATCGCCATAGCCGCACCGTGGCTAACCTTCGTCCAAGCCGCAAGGAGGATTGAACAGTGATTGATGACTCAAAACGGGCAAGAGCTGGGCAGATCATCGTCGCTCTCCTGACCACCGTGCTGGCGATCGTCGGCGTTGCAGACCCGGCGCAAAGCAATAGCGGTACGAACGACGGCCAAGCGCTGGTTAATATTCCGGATGGCGCACTTCGCGCCTACGTGGAAAGGTGGCTTCACAAAGCACCCGGGGAGCCCATTACCTGCATGGAAATGGCCCGGCTGAATAGTGTAACCGTGTCTAACGTGCGGAACCTAATAGGGATGGAGTGTGCGACGAGTCTGTCGTACCTAGCTGTACACGGTATAAGCACAATCTCTGATCTGGCTCCGCTGGCCGGTCTAACTAGCTTGAAGACAATTAGTGTAAGCCGTAGCTTCGTCACCGACATATCACCGCTTGCCGGCCTTACGTCGCTTGAGTCCCTTGGGCTAGGATCGAGCATGACGTCCGATATCGCTCCACTTTCCCAGTTGACTTCATTGCGGAGCCTCCAGCTAACTAAAAGCTGGATTGAGGACATTTCGCCGCTCTTGCTCAACAAACGGCTTGACGTCGTTTATCTCAACAAGAATCCGTTGGGGAGGGAGGCCATCGAGACGGACATTCCAAAGTTACGAGATAGGGGTGTTGAAGTTCACTATTCCCGACGGCATGACGTACATCCAAATAGACTACGATCGATAATTCATGATCCGGCACTAGCCAACGTGGTCGTCGAAGCAAAGCAAATGGACCCAGACGGATATTTGCTCCATTTGGATGCGTCCGACCGTGGTGTGGCGGACCTTGTCGGTCTTGATCACCCTCGCGTTTCCTCGGAAGTGAGTTTGCGTGTCCTTTTTTTGGGTGGTAATGACATTGTTGATGTCGGGCCGTTAGGGAATCAAAAATGGTTGAGTCGGCTGGCATTGGAGGATAATCGGATAGAGGACATTGCGCCGCTTGCCCACTTGCGAGATCTCAACGAATTGAATCTAGATAGGAACCGAGTACGCGAGCTTGGTACGATGCCGATGTTTCTTGAGCAGTTGTATCTAACGGACAACGCGCTGACGGACATCCGCGCCTTGGAAGACTTGAGGTACTTGCGGGAGCTTAGGATCAGCGGCAACTCCGTTGCGTCTGTTGACTCGCTGGCCCAGGCCGATCGTTTGATGTATTTGCACCTCGACGACAATGAGGTTTCGGACCTGTCGCCGCTGAACTTCAAATCCCTGAGGGAGGTTCACTTTCGCAACAACGCGGTAAAGGACGTTTCGCCGTTGTTGAGCGGCGACAAGCTGCTGATGGTGGACATGCGCCGAAATCCGCTGGGCCGCGAAGGGCTTGACGTGGCGTCGACGCTGCGTGACCGCGGGGTCACGGTGTTGGCCGGAGAAACGGTGCCGTACTTTCCGACAATGGGCGGAAGCCGCGAGGGGTTTGTGCGCGTGATCAACAGGAGCCCGCGAGCTGGGGACGTGTTCATTGAAGCGGTGGACGATGCCGGCGTTCGCGTGGCGCCGGTGCGGTTGGCGGTGGGTGCTCGCCGGGCGGTTCACTTCAGCTCGGGGGACTTGGAAGGCGGGAACGCCGCAAAGGGGTTGAGCCACGGCATCGGTCGGCCAAGGGTTGGCGACTGGCGACTGGAGCTTGTATCGCCGTTGGACGTCGAGGTGCTGTCGTACATTCGCACGGAGGACGGGTTTGTCACGGCGATGCACGACGTGGCCTCGGGCGATGTGCTCCCGTTCTTCAATCCGGGCAGCAATCAGCGGCAGCGCAGCATCCTACGGACCGTGAACACCGAAGCGGAACGGGCGAAGTGGGTGACCGGCGGCTACGACGACTCCGGCAAGTGGTATCCAATGTGGGGATCCATAACGGTGCGGCCGGGCAGGGCGCTCACGCGGACCGCAGCCGCGCTGGAGACCCGGCACCGTCTTGGCTACGGCGAGTGGACCCGTCTTGGCGGCTACGGCGAGTGGACCCGTCTTGGCGACAGCCAGGGGAAATGGCGCTTGCGCGTGCGCGGCTTCCCGTGGTTCGCGATGAGCCTGCTGGAGAGCCCGACCGGGCATTTGACCAACCTGTCCACGACGCCGGCCAACTCGGTGCGACTGGAGCAAGGCGGGCACCGGCACCGTGTGCCGCTGTTCCCTGCCGCCGGTGGTGACGCTGCCGGCTTCGTGCGCGTGATCAA
Source organism: Candidatus Azotimanducaceae bacterium (assembly GCA_965243095.1). Lineage (GTDB taxonomy): Bacteria > Pseudomonadota > Gammaproteobacteria > Pseudomonadales > Azotimanducaceae > VXYL01. Next base: position 3,625,581 of record OZ251530.1, on the reverse strand, counting down.
TCAGTCGCAGTCGCCGGGCAAGGTGGCCATTGTGGCCGTGGACGACCATGGCGACCGTGTTGGGCCCGTGGAGTTGACGCTTCGCCCTGGGCGCACGGCGCACTTCAACTCCGAGGACCTTGAGACCGGTAGTGCCGCCAAAGGACTGTCCAGCGGGGTTGGCGGCGGCCATGGCGATTGGCGCTTGGAGCTTTCCTCGACGCTGGATCTGATGGTGCTTTCCTACATTCGGACGGGGGACGGTTTCGTCACAAGCATGCACGACTTGGCACCGCGCTCGGACGACGGCCACTTGTGGATTCCCTTCTTCAATCCGGGCGCCAATCGAAATCAAGTGAGCCATCTGCGCCTAGCGAACTGGGGCGAGGCCGCCGCCAGGGTGACGATCACTGGCACCGACGACCGGGGGCGGTCGCCCGGTGGTGCCGTTCGCGTGACGATTCCCGCGGGGGCCGCCCGCCAGTTCACGGCGGCGCAGCTGGAGACCGGCAACGCCGATGGGTTGTCCGGTGCCCTCGGCGATGGCGCGGGCAAGTGGCGGCTGCGCGTGGCGACGAGCGAAGAGGTGGACGCCATGAGTCTGTTGAGCCTGCCCACCGGGCACATCACGAATCTATCCACCACACCGCGGTATCCGCGGAGAGAACACCGCTGAAGGAGCGTTCCATGACCACCCACGACAATCAAGACTCGGCTACGCCCACGGCGCTCGGTCGCGCGCTACTCGGCCGTCTGTACCAGCCTTGGCGCAAAGAAGCGATTGGCGAGTTTCCCTTCAAGCTCATCTTCGTTGGCTTTGTGATCGCAGCGCCCATCATGCTTGTCGCTCTGCCGTCGGCGGCGTTGGCGATCGTGCATCTCTCCGAATGCTGCACGAATCAGTCGATGACGACTTTCCTCACCTTCTGGGGCGGCTTGTTTGCCGGAATGTTGGCTTTGTTCGGGACCTTGATCGCGGCGGTATTCGTTATCTCGGCGTTCCGCATTGACAAGAGCGCGAAGGCCGAAGCCCGGATGGCGGCCGAGGACGCCGTTGGCGACTTCATCCTTGAGCACAGGCATGAGTTGCTGAAGAAGGTCGACGATTGGGCGAACGCGGTGGAGTCGAAGAAGGACAAAACGATCAAGAGCATTGATGATGCGGAAACGGCAGTGCAGTCGCGCAAGGACGACGCCATTGGGAGCATTGATGATGCGAGAGCCGGTGCGGAATCGGCAAGCGAAACCGCCGTCACCGACATCGCAGGGGTGCGCGACAACGTGGTACGCAGTGGCGAGCAGGCAACGGCGACCATCGAGAAAGCAGCCGGCGATGTCGATGGACGAGCGGCTGCCGCCATCGACGGAATCAACGCGGAGGTAGCGGAGGTTGAGCGCGTCGCTGCGGAGGCCAAGGCGAGCTCGCAGGCCCGACTGGACGACCCACCGCCTAGCGACTCCCGAGACTGAGCCACACGCTTTAGGCCGATGTTCGGGGGGAAGGATGCGTTGGTGTAGGCTGTTTCTGCCGCTGGGCCTTGGCGCACTTGTGGGCGGGTGCGGGCCGAGCCCATTTTGCTCGCAGTGCCAGCGAACGCAGCCCTGCGAGCAGTGTCCATCGGAATCTTCTCCGAACCCGGAACCTACGAAGATTACGAAGATCGACTGGACCGGAATCTCCGAGGAGATCAAAAAGGTGGACTTTGATGTTGACGTGACCGTCGTAGTGGAACCGGGGGAGGTTGTGTTGAAGCCCGGCAAGGACGCATGGAAGGTTAAGATCGCCAATTGGGACGGGCTGACGGGAGAATTGCAGCAGATCGTGACGGCGAACGCCACCCAAGCAGAACACTACGCTCTGGTGCATTGGCTCAACACGATGTTGGCGGGCCGGCAACCGCCGGCGACCTACAATTACTGGATCTGGAGACCGCAAGAAAACGGATCGCCGCCCGTCAAGCTGTGCCCCGTAGCGCTGCCGGTGTTCGTTTTCTTCCCGCCGGAGGCGGAGTTCAAGGCGTGGATCCGTGGCGATTACGGCGATTGTCAAGCCAAGGCTGATTGCTCGGCGGAGACTGACCTAGAGGACAAGTGCCAAGACAGCGCCGCCGCGGTTTGTCCTAATCGGGCCTTGTACGACGAGTACGTCATCGAGGGATTCCTAACTTCCTTGGCGAATTGCGAAAGCGCGGTGAAGACTCTGAGAGTGCGGGGGTTCGCGAGCTCATCGGGGTTGCGGGAACGGCGTGACGAAGACGATCTGCGGCGGTTGGACAAAGCGTTCACTGAGCGCGACCTATCGGCATGCGAGGGAGTGGCAGACTCTGAACCAAGGAATGCACCGAGCCATTCGCAGAAGTTCAATCTTCTCATGGCGGAAGCCCGTGCCCGCAACGTGGCAAATGTGTTGTCGTCGGTGGCTGGCAATCGCGTGGCGGTCAATGTCGAGCCCGTGGTGTGGTGCAGTTATGCAGACATGGAAAGCGCTCGAAAAGTCATCGACAACGAGGACGGCCCGTACGATGGCTTCAAGGGGATGTTGAACCGTCGCGCCGAGATAGTCGTGGAGTAACGTGGCGAGCTAGTGTTTGCGCCTTACGCATGGGGTTGCAGAGTTCTGCTTGCCACGCTCATGTGGATTCGATCGTCACCTCCGTAGCATGCACCAATTCCCAGCCGCGGAATACCAGCGCCAAGCCGGTGTACGGGATGTCGCCGTGCTGCTCCCGCCACCGCCGATCCGCCAAGTAGCGGCGTAGCTGATTTTCCGCCTGCTCTGCCAACGCCGGTATGCGAGATTGTTCCTGCGCGCTCCTGCCCAGATACTTGAGCTCGATCACGAACCCATGCCGCGTGGCCGGAATCCGCGCCGTGAGCGGGACGGCCACCAAGTCCGCGTAGCCCTTGCCCAGCTCGGCTTCCGTGTGTACGGCAAAATAGCCGGCGATGCTCAGATACGCCGCTAGGAAGGTCTGCACCACTTTCTCGCCGTGCAGGTAGTCGCGGATGCCGGTTTGTTCGCGCACGGCCCGCGCAAGGGCTTCCAAGAACGGGCGCCACTCGCCGCGCACGGCCATCCTTCGCGTGAGGCGGTCGAGCTCTAGGAAGTCCGGATGGAACGCTGCCACGTCTTCGTAGGCGTCGCGCAGTTGGCCGTACAGGAGTTGGCGAACCGTCTGGTTCGGCGTGCCGAGATGGGCGACGCCGGCGGTCACGTCGCGGATGCTCAAAAGGCCGAAGCAGTGCAACAGGGTTAGAAAGTTCTCGCGGCGGGCGAGTGCGGCCAGCGGGAAGCTCTCGGCGATTTCGCAGTCGATTCGCCCGCCGCCGGCGGCTTCGCCGAGCAGATCGAAATTGCCGTTGAGGCGCCGTTCAGTGAGCAAAAGGTGGCGCAGTTTGTCGTAGTCGATACGCACGTTGGGGTCGATCAGGCGGCGCGGGCCGGGTTTGTTCGGCACGGAGTGGTTGAGGTAGTAGAGCACCATGTCGGTGTTGTACACGTCGTTCTTCGCGTCCTCGGCGAAGCGGTAGCCGTTGTACCATTCGTGCAGCAAACCGAGCGCGTCCTCCATGTTCTGGTCGAACACGTCGAGATCGCGGTATTTCTCCAACAAGTCGCGCACCTCCGCCCCGGTGAAGCCCAGCAGTTCGTTGAACTCCGGCAACTGGCTGATGTTGGTGCCGATGTTGAAGCCGCTGGTCACGTCGTCCATCGTCACCGGGGAAACGCCGGTGACGAACAGCCGGTCGACGGTGCCGGTGTCCGTGCCGGCCTTCAGCGTGGCGAAGAAGCTGCGGTAGAAGCCGCCGCCGTGGGTGAAGGAGTGGTAGGCGTCCGCGCCGCGCTCGGCGAGGATGGTGTTGGCGAAATTGTCGTATTCGTCGATCAGCACATACAGGGGCACGCCTTCTTGCTTGCAGTGCTCGAACAACGCCACCAGCTTGTCGTTGATGGTGCGCTCGGCGCACATTCGCTCAATGGCGGCGCTGGAAAAAAGGTCTGGGTGGCGCTTGAGGGCGCCGGCGAACACGATGCCGCAGTAGCTCTCGAAGTTGCGCTCCAGCGTCTCCAGAGCATTGTTGAAGGCGGAGAAGTTGAAGCGCAGCACCACATGGCGGCTGCGGTTCGCCGTGGCGTCGCGGCCGATGGCGGTGCCGCGGAACACGGCATCGAAGTCGGCGGCCTCGTGGCGTCCGTAGTAGCTCTCCAGCAGCGAGAGCCAGCAGGTTTTGCCGAAACGTCGCGGGCGGACGAAGAAGGCGTAACGGTGGTTTTCGAGGGGATGCAGAAAGCGCGTCTTGTCCACGTACAGCGCGCCTTCGAGGCGGATGCCCTTGAAGTGTGCTTGGCCGTAGGGGATGGCCGGGTAGGGCAGCGCCGGCGGTGGCGGGGCGGGCTTGCTCATGCGGCTTTTCCTACGCCGCCAGCCCGGGTGTACGACGGGTCTTTGGTGGCTGTGCTGGGAAGGCGGGCGTTCCGCCGACATGCAGGCGAGACGCCTGTGCTCCCAGGTTTGCCACGCCCCGGGCTTGCCTCAAAGCGATCGCTCCCAAGTCATCTCTAGGAACAACACGCGCCCCCGCACGTCCACGCGCTTGGCGTCGAAGGGGGTGCCGGCGCCCGAGAGCACGAACGGAAACGTGCGGTCGAACACGTTGCGGCCGCCGCCGCGCACCACCAGGCCGTTGTCGAAGCGGTAGTTGGCGGTGGCGTCGACGGTGATGTATGAGCCGACATCGCTGTTGGGCACGTCGAAGGTGGTGGCTTGGTAGAAGTTGCCGAGGTAGCCCGGCGTGTAGTGGGCGATGAAGTTGGCGCCGAACGGGTCTCGCTCCCAGCGCAACTCGGCGCGTAGGCGGTAGCGGTCCACGCCTACTTGTTCGCCCACGAAGTCCGCTTTGGCGGTGCCGGCGATGGCTTGGTCGTATTGCGCCAAGACGCGGTGATAGACGAGCTGCGGCGTCAGCGTGCCGATGGCGGTTTCCATTGGCAGCAGCGCCGTCACGTCCAGCGTGCGGCTTACCCGGCGGGAGATGTTCACCGGGCGGCTGATCTTCTCCAGCAGCTTGCCGGTTTCGTCGCGGACGAAGATCTCCGGCAGGTTGCCGTACACCTCCGGCGGCAGCAGGCGGCCGAGTTCGGAGCTGGTGGCGATGCGGTCGCGGTAGTCGATGTGGGAAAGGCCCACGTTCAGGCGCAGGCCTTGGCCCCACACGGGGGTGTACTCCACGTTCAAGTTGGTGTTGGTGGAGCGCTCCGGGCCGAGCATGGGGTTCGAGCCGAAGGTGCTGAGGGCGGTGACGAAGCGGGTGTCCGCCAGCGGGTCGATGATGAAGTTGGAGGGGGCGCGGTTGATGAAGAAGGTGCCGAACAGGTCGCCGAACGTGGGCGCGCGGAAGGATTCCGACCACGAAGCCCGCACCTGCACCTCCGCCGAGGGTCGCCACGAAACGCCGAACCGCGGCGAGAGATTGGAGAACCGCGCCTGCACTAGGCGTGGCGGGGAGTTCGGATCGCCGGGCGTTTCGTTGCCTTCCGCGCCGGCGACGCGGTAGCGGTCGTAGCGGGCTTGCAGGGTGAAGGCGAGGGCGTCCGCCAAGGTGCGGCGATTCGCCTCGCCGATGATCGGCAGCAGCACCTCCACATAGGCGGCGGTGAGCTTGCGCGTCGGCTTGGCCACGCCGAGGAAGCGCAGGTTGTCGCCTTGATCCTCCAGCCACTCGCGCCGCTGCTCGCCGCCGATGGCGAAGCCGATGGCGCCGCCGGGCAGCCGCCAAGCGTCGCCGCGGGCGAACAGCGTGAGCGAATCGTTGGCCGTGGCGTCGTCGTAGGAGTTCACCGGCAGGAGCAGGTCGGCGATGGTGGGGTTCTGCCCGCTGCCGTCGCCGAACAGATTCACCGCTTCGTCCGGGTCGTCGCTGGCGAGCAGGGCGCTGATGCGGGCGGCCCGGGCCGGGTCGGCGTTGAAGGGGTCGGCTTGGGTGCCGAAGTTGAACAGCAGGCCGCTGCCCTCCTCGCGGGAGCGGCTGTACTCGGCCACCAGTTCCACCGCGTCCGTCACGGCGTATTCCAAGCCGACGATGTAGCGCAGCTGTTCGGTGCGGCCGGCGCGGTAGATGTCCGGCAGGAGGCCGCTGCGGATTTCCGCGAGCGGCGAGTAGGAGACGTACACCGTCTGCCCGAAGGGGTTGAAGGCGTTGCTGGCGGGCACGGGGATGACCTTGCTCAGGGAGCCGCCGCGGGTGGTCGTGTCGGCGTCCGTCCACAGCACCTCGCCGTGTGCGCGCAGCTTGGCGAACAGGTCTTGGGCGAAGCGCAAGGTCACGGAAACGTCCTCGGTGGCGCCGCCGGCGTCCGTGGGCACGTAATCCAAGTAGTCGTCCGGCATGGCCGGGGAGAAATCCTCGGGCGTGGTGTTCCGGCCGTCGTGACCGGGCGGCAGGATGAGGTTGAACGGCCCCCACCGGCTCCGGCCCACCAGGCCGGCGCGGGCGGAGAGGCTGCTGCGGAAATCGTAGGCCGCATCGCCGCCGAAACGCCCGCGCCAGTCGCGGGTGGTGAAGCCGGTCAGCGCGTTGGTCACCGGATCGCTCTCGGTGAGGGAGATGGTGCCGGAGACGTTGCCGCTGCCCCAACGCTGCCCGGCGTAGGCGGTGAAGTAGCGCTGGTCGCCGCCGTTGTTGCTTTGTTCCACGCGGGCAGTGGCCTGCACGCCGCGGTACTCGCTCTTCAGCACCACGTTGACCACGCCGGCGATGGCGTCCGAGCCGTACACGGAGGAGCCGCCGTCCAGATACACCTCCACGCGCTCGATGGCGCCCAAGGGGATGTCGCGGATGTTGGCGAAGAACTCCGAGGCGCCGGCCGCGCCGGCGAGGCGGCGGCCGTTCACCAGCACCAGCGTGTTGCCGGAGCCCAAACCGCGCAGATTCGCGGTGGCGACGCCGTGTCCTTCCGGGCCGAGGTTGGTGTCGAGGGCGAAGTCGATGGCGAGGTTGTTGCCGCTGTTGATGGTGGAGAAGTTCTGCGGGATGGAGCGGATCAGCTCCTCGGTGGAGGCGACGCCGCGGGCGGCGATGTCGGCGGAGGTGATGACGTCGAGGCGCGCGGTGGGGTCGCCGGTTTTGAGGCGGGTGCCGGTGACGACGACTTCTTCCACCGGGGCGGAGTCTTCGGCGGGGGCGGAATCCTCCGCCGCGGCCGGCAGCGGGATGGCGCTGGCGAGGAACGCGACGGTGACGGGGAGAAGGTGGGCGTTGTGCATGGTGGGTAGCTCCTATGCTTGGAACAGCGGTATGCCCGGCACTTTCACCCGCAGCCGGTACAGGCCGGTGGAGGCCGTGAGGAAGAACGTGCGCATGTCGGCGCCGCCCCAGGTGAAGTTGGCGCAGAACGCCGGGGTTTCGATCACGCCCAAGCAGTCGCCATCGGCGGGGTCGTAGATGTGAACGCCGCCCGGCCCGGCGCAGAAGACGTGCCCGGCGGCGTCCGTTTTGAGGCCATCGGGCGCTCCCGACCCGTCGCCGGTGGATTCGGCGAACACCTCGCCGCCGCTCAGTTCGCCATCCGCGCCCACCGCGAACCGGCGTATGTGCTTGCGCGGGGTGTCGGCGACGTAGAGGTGTTGCTCGTCCGGCGTGAAGGCGAGGCCGTTCGGCATGTCGAAATCCGCGCTGGCCACCCGCAGATTCTCGCCGTTCGCGTCCATGCGGAAGACGCCGCGGAAATCCAGCTGCAGCGGCCGGGCGCGGCCCACGCTGTCCGAGCGCCCGAAGGTGGGATCGGTGAACCAGATGGTGCCGTCGCTGCGCACCACGATGTCGTTCGGGCTGTTGAGCTCCTTGCCTTGGTAGTGGCTCGCCAGCACCACCACGCTGCCGTCCGCCTCGGTGCGCGTGACGCGGCTGGTGGCGTGCTCGCAGGTGAGCATCCGACCTTCGGCATCGTAGGTGTTGCCGTTCGCCATGTTGCTCGGCTCCCGCAGCACCGTGACGCCGCCGCCTTCGCTCCAGCGGTAAATGCGGTTGCCGGGAATGTCGCTGAAGGTGAGGTGCTCCTCCCCCGGATGCCAAATCGGCCCTTCGGTGAAGCGAAAATCCCCAGCCAGTTGCTCAAGGGCTTCGTTCTCGTCGATCACCTCGCGCAAACGCCCATCGCGCACTTGAATACCCATGCCTTCAATCCCCGAGTGTGTTCGCCAGCATGATAGCCGAGCGCGTGGACCTCGGCACCACCGAAAAACCTGTTGACCTTGCTTTCCAGCTACCGTAAGGTGGGTACACATCAATCAGCATACGGGTGCCTGTAGTGAAGACCACCATCGAGCTTGCCGACGATCTCGTCAACCGGGCAAAGACCCACGCGGCAAAGGAGCAGACGACCTTGCGCGCCCTCGTTGAACGAGGATTGCTTAGCGTCTTGGACGCCGACGCGCGCCTTGCCGCGTTTCGATTGCGGGATGCAAGCGTTGGCGGAACTGGACTTTGTGCGGAGTTCCGCGGAGCGGGCTGGCAGCGCATCAGAGAAGCGGCTTACGAAGGGCGAGGCGGTTGATCGCCACCGATACGAACATCTTGGTCTATGCCCACCGAAGCGATTCCGAGTGGCACTCCCGAGCTCGCGCCAAGATCGAGGCTCTTGCTACCGGCCGTGTGCTTTGGGGTCTTCCTTGGCCTTGCGTGCACGAGTTCTTGGCGATCGTCACGCACCCGCGGATATACGGGCCGCCGTCGACCACCGAGCAGGCCATAGCGCAAGTCGACGCTTGGCTGGAATCCCCGGTGATCGCCTTGTTGGCCGAGTCGAACTCGCACTGGGGGACTTTGAAGCGCCAACTGCTTGCCGGGCGGGTCGTCGGGCCGATGGTGCATGACGGGAGGATTGCGGCTTTGTGCCTTGCCCACGGGGTTACCGAGTTCTGGACCGCGGACCGGGATTTCAGCCGTTTTCCATCGCTCTCGGTGCGAAACCCGCTGCTGTAGCTGGGAGATCTCCCTTGTTTGGCACCGAGCGTTGACGCTCGCGTTACAGCAGGTCGCCGATGATGGCGTGGATGGCGGGTCGATGTTGGCGGATTTCGGCTGCCGTCATCCCGTCCAGCTCGTGCGGATAGCGCAGCCAGCGCTCGGTTTCGCGTAGGTAGTAATCCGGCGCGAGGGGCGTCTCGTTGCGCGACGGCTTGAAGTAGGGCACGGCGATGCGCACGTCCTGCGGCATGTTGCGGCGCAGCTTGGCGGCTAGCTGATCGACGATCGCTTGGATGGTGCGGCCGGTGTCGAACACGTCGTCCACGATCAGCAGGCGGTCCTCGAAGGCGAGGTTCTTCACCAGATGGCTGAGGCCGTACACGGCGACTCGCCGATGCCGTTCGTCCACGCCGGAGTAGGCGCTGGTGCGGATGGCGATGTGGTTGGTCCGCACGCCGTGGTAGGCCAGAAACTCCTGCACCGCGAGGCCCACCGGCGCGCCGCCGCGCCACACGGCGACGATGAAGGTGGGCCGAAAGCCGCTGCCGTGTATCTTCGCGCCGAGCCGGAACGAATCCTCGAGCAGCGTTTGCGCATCGAGATATTCGCACTCCCGCCCGCTGTTCTTCGCCTCGCCGCTTTCGCGCACTAGGAACCACCGCTGGAGACTGCCCGTATCATAGCGGTTTGTGTGCGATAGCTGGCGTTGGCGGGCAGGCGTGGACAAGCTCTTCGTTGCGGAGGAAGAACGGCTGCTCGACGGCTTTCGCTTGGGCAGGCTGATCTACGAGAGCGGCTTCCGGCCGTCCTTCATCGTCGGCCTGTGGCGTGGCGGCAGCGCGGTGGGCATCGTCGTGCAGGAATGCCTGGCCGTCCTCGGCGTGGAGACGGATCACATCGCGCTGCGCACGTCCTACGCGGGCATGGACGAGTACGCCGCCACCGCGCGCCGCAACGCGCCGATTCGAGTGCATGGCAAGCAATACCTCCTCGACACCCTGCGCCGCGAGGACCGCCTGCTGATCGTGGACGACGTCTACAGCAGCGGCCGCCACGTCCACGCCGTGATCGACGCCCTCCGCGCTGGCACCAAACGCAACATGCCCGCCGACGTGCGCGTCGCCGCCCTCTGGTTCCGCCCCACCGCGGCCGGCCGCGCCGCACCGCCGCACTTCCACCTCCGCGAAACCGACAAATGGCTGGTGCTCCCCCACGAACTGCAAGGCATCACCCACGCCGAAATCGCCCAGCACAAGCCCTATTTGCTAGACCTTTTGACGGCGGACACGACGCATGCGTCACCGCGTACCGACCACCAACGACAAGGTGCCTAGGCCATGTTGGAAACGATTGTCATTGCCTTTCTGCTAATTGGTGCCGTTCTGCCTGCCATCATCCTGTGGTGGTGGCATTGCGACCGCGTACGCATCAGGACGTACAGTCGCGTGAATGACGGCGCCGCGGCGGCGGAGATGTTCGTTCGCGTGCTCAATGCCGCGAAGGAGAGTTTGGTCATTCATGACGATGGCGACCAAACGAAAGGAACGGTTTATGAGGACGAGCGCGTAATCGACGCCGTGCGGCGCCAGCTGCAGCGCCACAACGCGCTCAAAATCCAATGCCTGTTCAACGACCGGGAAGACCTCGCGTTGGTGCGGCGCATGGGCGAGGAATTTCCGGGACGATTCCAAGCGCGGTATCGCCGCGGCGCTAGGCCGGCTGGCGACATCCACTACATGATCGCTGATGGCGGGCTGATCGGGCATCTTTCGGCGCATGGGCACCGTGCCCGGAGCTTCAAGCTGTTCGATTGCTCGGCCGCCAAGGCAAGGACCAGACGAATCGTGTTTGGCAAGTACCTGCGGCAATTCGTGCGCGATGTGGCGGCGGCAAACAAGTGAGCGACTGTTTCCGCGAGAGACTCGTTGGGGCCATGGTCGTCAGTGGTTCCACCACGGCAGGTCCGAGAACGCTCGGAGGTCCAGCTCGTGCGTCCACGCCGAGCGGTGTTGCTGGGCTATGTGCCAGTAGGTTTCGGCGATGTGTTCCGGCAGCATGAGGCCGTCCGCGCCTTTCGTCTCGCGCAGCGTCTGGAATCGTTCCGCGCCGAGCATCTTGCCGAGGGTGTCCGGCGCGTCCACGGCGCCGTCGATGAGCACATGGGCGATGTGGATGTTGCGCGGGGCGAGTTCGGCGTTCAAGGTTTGGCAGAGCAGGCGGCGGCCGCCCATGGCGGCGGCGTGGGAGTGTTGGCCGGCGTTGCCGCGCATGGCTGCCGTGGCCGAGGTGACGATGAGGGTGCCGCGGCCGCGCTCCAGCATTGGCGGGCAGACGCTTTTCGCCAACCGGAACAGGCCGAACGTGCCGAGCCGCCAGCCCATCTCGAACGCCTTGGCGCTGGTGTCGCCCAAAGCGCGGTTGCCGATCTGCGCGCCGAGGTTGTAGATGGCGACGTCGATGGGGCCGATGTGGGCCTCCACCTGCGCCACCCGCTCCTCGATGGCGTTTTCGGCGACGGCGTTCATCAAGAAGCCCGAAGCGGTGCCGCCGGCGCGTTCGATGTCCTCCACCAGCGCCGCGAGACCGGCCGCGTCCGAGCGGCGGCAAAGCACGGCGTGGTAGCCCTCCCGGGCGAACCTCTTGCCCACCGTGCCCCCGATGCCGGCGCCGGCGCCTATGACGAGACAGACGGGCTTCATCGTGTCGGCGCTCCTTCACGCATCCGAGTGCGCCAAGTGTAACGGTGGGCCACCGCCGGTGTGGTAGAGTCGCCATCCGGTGCAACGGAAGGAGTCGCTGTGGTGCGGGTGCGAAAGGACGCGACGGAACAACGGAAGCGGGGGATGCAGCGAACGGCGCGTGGCGCCCGCGTTTGGGCCGTCGCGGCGGTGGTCGCCGGCGCGTTGCTGGGCGGTTGCCGCACGCCGCAGCCCGAAGCGCCCGAAATGGAAGCCGCGCCGCCGGCGGCCGGCGATCAGGTCGCCTTCGTGCGCGACATGATGATCGAGAAGGCGAAGATGTCGAAAGGCCCGGCGCGCACCGAGAAGGCGGTGGAAGCCGTGCGCGAGTGGGGCGGCAAAGAGGATTCGGAGGACTAGACTCCTTGAACAGCGTCGCGCCGAGTCCGAGTTTCCTCAACAGCGGCGCACCCGTCGCGTTGCTTTGGCGTGGTTGAGACACCCGGACGATGGCGGAAACCGATTTCACTGCCTTCCTGAACGACGGCGACAGCCGGCGCGTGGTGCAGCAGGCGCTGCGCGAGGCCAAGGTGCAGCGCGGCACGGTGCGCAACGCCGCGTGGACGTTCCGCACCCGGCGCTCGCCGGAAGTGCTGCTGGTGGACTTGGACGGCGAGCAGAACCCCATCGTCTATGTTCCGGCGATCATGCACGTGTGCCGCCCGGAGACGATGATCCTGGTCACCGGCTCGGAAAACAACGTCACGCTGGCGAACGAGCTGTATCGCAGCGGCGTGTTCCTGTATTTGCCGAAGCCGCTGGACGCGAACAATCTGCAACAGGCGCTGCGCGAAGTCGCCGCCGTCAACGGCGAAGGCACGCGCCCGGAAATCCAAGCCAGCCGCCTGATGCTGGTGCTCGGCAAGGGCATGGGCACCAGCACCATCACCGCGCTGCTCGCGCACATGGCCGCGGACGCCGGGCGCTACGTCACCTGCTTGGATGTGGACCCCAACTTCGGCGCCTTGGCGCTGGCGTTGGACACGGAACCCCGGCGCGGCTTGGCGCAGGCCCTGCAGGCGGCGGACGGCGACGAAATGGGCGCGTCGCTGGAACGTCTGCAAGCGCAGGTGACGCCGCGCATCGGCTTGGTGGCGCACCCGATGGACCAAGCCGGCCAGGAGGAGCCACCGGACCCGGGCTTGCAGAGCCTCATCGACGCGTTGTCCGTCCAAGCGCACATGATCCTCGCCTGCGGCCTCAAGCCGCGCCACGTCGAAACGCTGCGGCACTTGGCGACGAACCACTTGGTGGTGTTCGAGCCCACCCCGGCCGGCGTCTCCGTGGCGGTGCGCTGGCTGCGCATCTTGGACGGCGCCACTTCCACCTTGGTGGTGAACCACACGCGCCCGTTGCCGAAACTGCTGAGCGACGAGCAACTGCGCGACGGCTTCGGCGGCCGGGCGCCGGATCTGGAGTTGCCCTACATCAAAGGCATGGCGCGCTCGATGGCGCTCGGCGAGCCGCAACTCGCCGTGGGGCGGCGCGAACGCGCGCTGCTGGCCAAGTTCCTGCAGTTGATCTTGGGCGTGGGCGCGCTGGAGGAAGCCGGGTAGGGCGCGCCCTTGCGGGCGCGTGCGAGTTTGCTACGCAAACTCGTGCTTGCCTTTACGGCACGACGAAGCCGAGACTTGCCACGGCGGCCGCCAGCGCCTCGTAGTCCGCGTCGGTTTCCACCGGGCCGATGTGTACGCGGTAAAGCGGCGCGTTGGCGACCACGGCCTCCACCACTTGCACCGCCTCGGTGGTGAGGGCGCGCAGGCGCGACGCGAGCTCGCCGGCGTCGGGGCGGGCGTCGTAGTCGCCGATTTGGAAGAAGACGCCCTCGTCCTGGGTGATCACCGTGGCGCGAACGCCGCGCGCGAGCAAGGTTTCCTCGAACGCCGGAGGTTCGCCCGGCGGCTCGGCTGTCGGAGGAGGCGGCCGACCGGGTTCGCCCTGCTGGGATTGGGTTGCGGCGATTTGCTCCGCCGCCGCCAGCGCCGCTTCGACCACTTCGGCGGCCGCCGCCGCGGCGCCGTTGTTTGCCGGCGGCGTTTGTTGTGGCGCAGGTGCTGGTGGCATTTCTGGCACCGCTGGCTCTGGCATTGGCGGCTGCTCTTTCTCGGGTGCCGCGGGAACACGGGGATCCTGTTGTTGGCCAGCGGGGCCAGCACGGGAAGGGGCATCCCGCCTATGTGTGCCCGTGGTGGTTGCGACCTTGGTGCCTTTGGGCATGGCGAGGCGGCGGCCGGCCGCGGCCAGCGCGTCGACCACCGTCGCCAAGTCCGCATCCGAGCGGAGCGGGCCGACGCGCACGCGGTGCGCGGCTTTGCCACTCGGCAGCGTTCCCGCCACGACGCGAACCGGCATGGCCGACGTTGCGAGCAGCTCGCGCAACTCGGTTTCCCGCGCCTCCGCCGTGGCGCGCGCCGCGAACGCGCCGACTTGCAGGAAGGTTTCGCCGCCCACGCGCACGGCAAACGCTTGCCACGTCGTGGTTTTCGGTGCTGCCCGCTCCGCTTTTTCCGCCTCGGTTGCCTTCGGCGCGGCCCGGCTAGGCATCCGCACGTCCCCGTAGCCGGCTTCTTGCAGCGCCCCCGTCAAGGCGCGTAGCGCGTCTTCCGTGCGCAGCGGGCCGATGCGCACCCGGTGCAGGCCGCCGCGTTCGGTGACAGTCACCGACTGCTCGGTTACTCGCTGCAAGCGTTCCGCCAGCTCGTTCGCCTTGGCGGCCGTGCCGTACGCGCCCATCTGCACGAACCGGCGGCCGCCTTCGACCACCAAAAAGCCGGGCGAACCGCGTGGTACGGGCGCTGGCGGCTTTGGCGACGACGCCGGCGGCAGTTCGGGTCGTGCGGGCGGCGGCTCCGGCGTTCGCGCGACCGGTGCGCGGGGCGGGGGCGTTTCGGGCGCGGGCGCTTGTGCTGGGGCGGGCGTTCGTGGCGGCGGCGCAGGCGTTGCGGCAGCGCCCGTGGGCGTTGGCGTCGAACTTGCCGAATCGCTTCGCCGCGACGTGTCGGCGAGACGGTCGGCGGCCTCCTCGAAGCGGGCCACGGCTTGTTCTATCCGATCCGCGGCCGCCTGCAGTTCCGGTCGCGACGCGGCGCCGGAGTATGGCGTGGCCCGCGCCGTGGTTTCCGCATTTGGCGCGTCATCCGGGGTGCTGGCCACCTCCTCGGCGAGCAGTTGCAGCGCCCGCGCCAGGTTGTCGCGCAGTTTCTTGTCGCCCGGAAGCCGATCCACGGCTTGCTCCAGCAGCGTCACGGAGGAGCGCAGATCGCCGCTGAGCAGCAGCGTCAGCCCGACGCCGTTGAGCCCGTAGGCGACGTACTCGTTGCTCGCGGCTTCCTGCGGATCCGTCAGGCGGGCGAAACTGGCTTGCGCGTGCTCCATCTGGCCGGCGTCCAAAGCCGCCCGGCCGTGGTGCAGCAGAGCGTCGTGGCGCTGCGTCACGGTGGCGGCGTTGGCCAGCGCGCCGAGGAACCAGCGCATGGCCTCCGCCCCGTCGCGGCGCTGGTGGGCGACTTCGCCGAGGCCCATGCGCGCCTCGAAGGACTGCGGATCCACGTCCAGCAAACGCCGGTAGAGGCGCCTGGCCGTTTCCAGCTGCCCGGCGTCCAGCGCCGTCCGGGCAACGGGCAGCACCGCGCCCACCACCGGCGCGGTCGCCGAGAGCTGATTCGCCTGCGGCAGCAGGGAACAAGCCGCGCACAGTGCGCAAAGAGCGGCACACGCGGTGGCTGCGAGAGCGCGAGACACAGTAGAGCGCCGGCTCGGACGAGTCGGTGTCCCCCTCAACTTCCATGTTCGAGTTCGCCGGAGTATAGTCGAATCAACAAAATAGTTTCTCCCGCGCTGCGGCGAGCCGCGCGGGCATGTGGTGGCCATGCGTGCGAAGGGTGTTGAGCGTGTCGAGCGGGCGGCGGGCGTGTACCCCGACAAGCGCCGGGGCCGATTGCGACGCCGGGCCGGAGCGAGCGGCGCCTTCACCGTGGAGTTCACCTTGGTTCTTTTCGCAACCGTCACGTTGTTCGCCGTGGTCGGCGAGTTTCTGCGCATCTCCCTCGTCAACCAGATGCTGGCCACCGCCACCAAATCCGCCGCCAACCGCGTCGCCGCGCTGGTCAGCACGGCCGGCAACAACTGCCAAAACGCCATCACCACGGCGTTCCAAGCGGATGGCAACGCCCGCTGGCTGTTGGACTTGAACAACGACGGCACGCTTACGGTGAACGTCACCACCGCCGCCACGAACAGCTGGCCGGACGCCACCGCCAGCACCAGCGACGTGGAAGTGGTCATCGGCTGGGACGACGACCCGGACGGCGGCGTGGACTGGAGCGACGGCGTGGCGGGCGACTGCGGCGACACCGGCAGTTGGCTGCGGCTGCGCGCCCAGGTTTCCGTGCGCCCGTGGTTCGCGTTGTTCCGCCCGCTCGCGCCGAACGGCTGGCCGTTGCGCCACGAAAGCTGGGCGCGCAACGCGCGCAGCTCGTGACGAGAAGCGCGGCTTTCATGCCAAGCTCGTTTCGGCGCCCACCGCGCCACGACGGTTCGGCGGCGGTGGAGTTGGTGGCCATCACCCCGTTCGTGGTGCTGTTGATGGCGGCGCTTTGGGACCTGCGCGCCTTCACCGCTTTCCGCACGGACATCGCGCGCGAGCAGTACGCGGTGGCGGAGTTGATCGCCGGCGGCGAAGACTGGGCCGACGAACAGGCGGTGGGCAGCGCGATGCGGGCGGCGATGGACCGCTTGGCGCGCCGCAGCGCCGGGACGATGCGCGTATCCGTGGTCACGCGGCTGCGCGACCGCGCCGGGCCGCCGGCGGTGGAAGCGACCAACTCCGCCGGCCGCGACTGCGACACGGCGTGGGACCACGACAGCGACGCGGCCACGCCTGACCAGTTGCCGTGGTGCGAGCCGATGCTGCTGAACGAGATACGCCCGAATCCGGACCCGGCGCCGACCGCCGCCATTCCCACTTGGAACGGCGGCGGCGATTGCGCGGCGGTGTCTTCGCAACTGCCCACCAACGAGGGCGACAGTTTCGGCGCGAGCGATCCGGTGCTGCCGCAGGAAGGCACCGAGGTGGGCGGCACCATCCCGCCGGCGTCGACTTGGGTGAGCCGCACTTTGGCGCCGGGCGAGTGGTGGGTGGTGGTGGAGATCTGCGCCCACTTCGGCGGCGGCACGGAAACGGGCTTCAGCGGCGGCGCCTTGGTCAACCTCGGTCTGCGTACGCTCGGCATGCCCACCACCTTGCGCCGCCGCGTGGCGTGGGGCGCGTTGGAACCGCTGACAGACTGCGGATGGTGCGTGCCTCCGGCGCCCGCCACGCCGACGCCCACCCCGACGCCGACGCCCACGCCATGAAGTGGTGCGCGACGATGCGAGCTCGAATTCGCTCCGTGCTCGCGGCTTGGCGGGCGTTTTTCGCCTGCCGGCGCGGTGGCGCCGTGCTCTACGTGGGCGTCGGCGCGTTGACGCTGCTGACCAGCGTGGGCGGCATGATGACCAACTTCGCTTGGCGCGAAGCGCAGATGGAGGAGATCCAGGCGGCTTTGCGCGCCGCCGTGTCGTCCGTCGGGCCGCTGTTGGACCGCCTCAACAATCCCACCACGAAAGCCGCCACCGAAGCCACCATCAAGGACCGCGTGGCGAAGTTCCTGGACGGCCTGCTGCCGCAGATCGACATCGACGACGACGACGTGACGGTGAGCCACGAGGCCACCTCGCGCATCACGCGCATCTCCATTGGCGGCCAAGCGCAGTTCGTCTTCAACCGCCTGTTCGGCACCGCCAGCAACGAACGCGGCACCGCCAACCTGCCGACGCAAACCGTGGCCGTGCAGCTGCTCACCGATCGCTACGAGATCGCCGTCGCGGCGGACCTCACGGCGTCGATGACCGCGCGGATGGAGGATGCCGACGGCGGGTTCACCGGGCCGCGGCGCATCGACGCGCTGAAGACCGCGGCCGAGGTGATCGAAGATGTGCTCGCCGACCGCGCCGGCACCGACCCCGGATCCATGGCCGTCGCCATCGTGCCGTTCGGCTCGGCGGTCAACGTCGCCGACACCTCGGGCAGCGGCGACACGACCGGCAAGCGCCGCTACGCGCACATGCTCATGGGCGCGTCCATCGACACCGACACCGCCCGCGCCAGCACGCACCACTGGGTGGACACCTTCCACTACTACGGCACCGGCAACGCCATGGGCGAGCTGCAGTCGCGCACCTTGCCGGACTTCATCCTCGGCGGCGAGGACGCCGACGGCAACGCGCGCTCCAATTGGACCACCACCGCCGATTGGTCGCTGCGCGACCGCTCGGACGTCATCGACATCGAGGAACTCGTCCCCATGCTGTGCTCGGAGCGGGATCCGACCGACTGCGACGACTCCGACTCTGACTCGGACAACGACTTCGGCAAGTGGCAGGTGGAAGGCGAGGACATGTGGAACGGCTGCGTGATGGCGCGCTGGGGCGCCTATTGGCACGCGGACGCGCGACCCTCGGACTGGGACGCCAACAACCCCGCCACCAGCAACTGGCCGGCGCGCGCCGACGTGGCGCGCTGGACGCCGGCGCGCAGCGCGCTCACCAGCCAACCGCTGCACCTCTCCGACGCGCCGCCGAGCAGCGCCGATCCGAACACCCGCTTCACCGCGTACTCCTGGCCGGATTCGCGCATTTTCCGCAGCGGCGACGCGCAACTCCACGCGGTGATGACGGAACTCTTGGAGGATTCCGCCCGCGCCACCACCGCGGCCACCGTACACACCTTCGACAGCGCCAAAATCGCCACGCTGGAGACCTACGGTGGCTACAACGACTGGTCGGCGCGCGGCGAGACCGGCGGTGGCGACGGCGCATCCCTCTGCCCGGGCCAGGCGATCACCCCGTTGACGGACGATTCCACCGCGTTGGCCGCCGCCTTCGACGCGCTGGACACCGTCCCGCGGCACGCCGGCCGCTTGGGCGAGACCTACCTGCACTTGGGCGTGGTGTGGGGACTGCGTGCCCTGTCGCCGCTCTGGGAGGATGCGTGGATGACCACGGACGCCAACAACCAGGGGCGCCCGCTCGCCGCGTGCGCGAGCGGCGAAACCGGCACCCACTGCGACCCGAACTTGAAGAAGACCATCGTGCTGATCACGGATGGCTACAACTACGCGGTGCGCTCGCGACGGGGCCGCATCGCGCGCAAGTACGGCCGTGCGAACGGGGACATGCGCGCCGGGCTGAACTACACCACGGCCTCCGCCTGCCACGCCTTCAACAGCTACACCAGCAAGTACGGCACCGCCATGGGCGACACCGCCGAAGCCACGTTCAACGCCCGCTTCTCGGCCTATGTGGACAGCAGCGCCGGCACCTTCACCGCCGCCGGGCTGGACCATGTGGCGGACACGATCGATCTCCTCGTCCACGACGGCACGGCCAGCGCCACCGCGAAGGCGGCTTGGAAGACCACGTTGACCGGCGCCACTCCCTGGCAACTGTTCCGCGGTCACGGCTTGCGCGGCTCCACCAACATCGTGGACTCGCTCATGTCCTTGGAGAAGACATCCAACAAGATCGGCCTCACCGGCCGGCCCATGCACAACGACCACGTCTGCCGTCGCGGGGCGGCGTTTTCTCCCTACGGCGGGCCGGACGATCTGGTGCAAGTGGGCGGTACGCCGGTGGCCGGCGTTGCGCCCTTCACCCGCGACTCCAGCTGGACGGACACGCCGGCCGGCAGCCAAAGCAAGCAACAGGCGATCCTCGACGATTGGCTGCTCGACGCCTGCCAAATCGCCGGCGATCGCGACGTGCGCGTCCGCGTGATCTTCCTGAACGACCGGCCGGGCAGCAGCACCCGGTTCAACAAGCTGGAGGAGTGCATCGACAAGGCCGGCGGCGAGGCCGACGTGAACGAGGTGTACTCCACGCCAACCCAGCAGGAACTGAAGGAGGCGTTCGACGACATCTTTCGCGTCGAACGCAATTTGCGCTTCATCGATTGAGGCGCCGGGGCGAAGCGTCGCCGCGGCCGCTGCAGTGACATTCGCTTGGCAGCAATGAAACAACTGATTGATTTTCTTCCGGTAGTGGCCTTTTTCGGCGTCTACTTGGTAACCGACATCTACCTCGCCACCGTCGCCTTGATGGTGGCGGCGGTGTTGCAGGTGGGCTTCTTCAAGCTCAAAGGCTGGCGCGTGACCGGGCAGATGTGGGTGGTGTTTGGCGGCGCCCTCGCGTTCGGCGGGTTGACGCTGGCGTTGCGCGACCCGCTGTTCATCCAGTGGAAGCCCACCATCGTGTACTGGATCATGGCGCTCGCCATCGGCGGCAGCCGCTTCGTCGGCAAGGGCGACTTGGTGCAACGGGCGCTCGGCAAAGTGTTGGCGCTGCCGGACCAAGCCTGGCGGGTGCTGTGTTGGGCGTGGGCCGCGGCGATGGCGTTGGCCGGCGTCGCCAACCTGTGGGTGGCCTACCAGTTCAGCGAGCCGACCTGGGTGGCCTACAAGTTCGCTTCGGCGTTCGCCATTCCCATTCTGCTCACCGTCGCCAGTTTCGGCTACTTGGCCGCGAGCGGACAGATGCCCGCCGCGCCGCCGCCCGAACGCGGCGAGAGTTGAGGGGTACGGGTCCGAGCGCGAGAAGCGCGGTATAGTCGCGTGCAAGGCCTGCGGGCCGCAAGGAAAGAGGAGGGAAGGATGCGCAAGTGGCAATGCATGACCTGCGGTTTCATCTACGACGAGGCGGAGGGCTTGCCGGACGGCGGCATCGCCGCCGGCACGCGCTGGGAGGACGTGCCCGAGGACTGGGTGTGCCCCGAGTGCGCCACGCCGAAGTCGGACTTCGAGATGGTCGAGATCTAGCGCGCCCTTCGGGCGCGTTGGAGTTTGCTGCGCAAACTCTGCGCGCGTTGGCAAAACTTGGCTGGTTTGGTGAGTTCGGCGCTTTCCGGGACTGACGCCCAGGCTCGCACGGCGCATTGCCCGTGAGCGACGATCCGTACACCATCTCGCCCGGCCGCGTTCAAGCGGCGCCCACCACGCTCGCCGGGCGCTTGAAGTTCCTCGGGCCGGGCATCGTCGTTTCCGGCTCCATCGTCGGTTCCGGCGAGATCCTGCTCACCGCCGGGCTGGGCGCGGCGGCGGGCTTCACGCTGCTGTGGTGGGTGTTGTTCTCCTGCTGGATCAAATCGCTGGTGCAGGCGGAACTGGCACGCTACGTCATCACCACTGGCGACACCTACCTGCGGGCGCTCAATCGCCTGCCCGGCACGTTGCCCGGCCCCAACGGCCCCATCGCCTGGCCGATTTGGCTGGGCTTGCTCGGCATCGTCCCGGGCATCCTCACGTCCGGCGGCATCATCGGCGGCGCCGGACAGGCGCTGGCGTTGATCGTCGCGCCGTGGGCGCCGGACTTCGGCGGCGCGCTGGCCACCGGCGTCGCCGCGGCGGTGGTGATGCTGCTGTTGTGGACCGGCGCCTACGGGCGCATCGAGAAGATCCTGCTGGTGATGGTGGCCTCGTTCAGCGTCGCCACCGTGGTCTGCGCGGTGCTGATGCAAACCACCGAATACCGCGCCACCTTGGCGGACATCGCCTCCGGCCTGACGTTTGATTTTCCGCTGGAACACCTGGTGCTGGCCATCGGGATGTACGGCGTCACCGGCGTGGCGTCCGGCGAGATCGCCGCGTACACCTACTGGTGCGTGGAGAAGGGCTACCCCAGCTACGTCGGCAGCGACCGCGGCGACCCGGGCTGGGTGCAACGCGCCAAAGGCTGGATCCGCGTGGTGCAGATGGACGTGTGGGTGACGTTGGCGGTGCTCACCTGCGCCACGCTGGCGTTCTACTTTCTCGGCGCCGGCGTACTGCACCGCCTCGGCCTGCAGCCGGAAGGGGCGCAGACGGTGGAGGTGCTGGCGAACATGTACACCTCCACGCTGGGCGACTGGGCGTTCGCGCTGTTCGTGCTGGGCGCGTTCTTCATCCTGTTCTCCACCGTGCTCTCCGGCTTGGCCGCCGGCTCGCGCACGTTTCCCGATCTGCTGGTCACCTTCGGCTGGATCCCGCGCCCGAACCTGCGCCTGCGGCGCGCTTGGACGCGCGGCTACGTCATCGCCTTGCCGGTGATCAGCGCGTTGATCTACATGGCGTTCGAGGCGCCCATCTATTTGATCATCTTCGGCGCCACCTTCGGCGCGTTCATGCTGCCGGTGCAGGCGTTCGCCACCATCCACCTGCAGCGCAAGCGCATGGACCCGCGTGTGCGCCCGGCACCGTGGGCGACCGTGTGCCTGTGCGCGGTGTTCGCCGCGATGGCGGCCCTCTGCGCCGCCTACCTGTGGCTGCGCGTGCTGCCGCTGTTCGAGGCTGGCTAGACCGCTTCCTACTGGTTGAAGCGGGCTTCCTGGTTGAAGCGGGCTTCGCGCTTGGCCAGGAACGCGGACACCGCTTCCGCGTGATCGGGTAGTCGCCGGGCGATCTGATCGCGCAGCCCTTCGCGCTCCATCACCGCTTCCAAGTCCGCGTCCATGGGGTTCTTGCGCAGCAGCTCCTTGATCATCATCACCGCACGGGTGGGGTTGTCGGCGATTTCGCGCGCCTTGGCGAGGGCCGTGGGCAGGAGATCCTCCGGTTCGGTCACCGCGGTGACCAAACCCATGCGCAGCGCCTCCTCGGCGCCCACCATGCGGCCGGTGAGGCACATCTCGGTGGCGTTGCCGAGGCCGACGAGCTGCGCGAGCAGACGGGTGGAGCCGAGTTCCGGCATCAGCCCCATCTTGATGAAGCGGATGCTGAGGTTGGCGGCGGTGGAGGCGATGCGCACGTCGCACGGCAGGATCATCGTCAAGCCCACGCCCACCGCGTAGCCGTTGACGGCCGCCACCGTGGGCTTGGATTCGCGGACGAGCGAGGTGAAGTTGTGGCCGCCGCGGTGCAGCGTTTCGCCTTGCCCCTGGCGGTTGGTTTCCACGCGCTTGGCGAAGTTGCCGACGTCCGCTCCGGCGCAGAACGCCCGGCCTTCCCCGGTGAGCAGAATCGCGCCGATGCCGTCGTCCTCGTTCCACGCCCGCATCTGCGCGGCGATTTCGCCGGACATGGTGTCCGTCCACGCATTCAGCTTGCGCGGCCGGTTGAGGCGAATAACGCCTACGCGACCGTCGACTTCCGTGAGGATTTCCTGAGCCACCGCTTAGCGCTCCGCAACGAAAAGACCGGCGCAGTCTACACCCAGCGAGGGCTTACAGCCGATACACCCGCGCCGCGGTGCCGTAGAACATGGCGTGCTGCTCGTCCTCGCTGAAGTCCTTGGCGATCTTCTTCAGCGCGTTCCACAGCACAGGGTAGGAGATGGAGAGCTTGTCCACCGGGAAGTTGCTCTCGAACATGCAGCGGTCGGGGCCGAAGCAGTCGATGGCGTGCAGGTAGTAGCGTCGCTGCGCGGCCACGAACTCGTCGGATGTCGGCGGCGTTTCGCGCTTGTCCCAGCCGAAGCCGTTGTCCGGCATGGCGAGGCCGCCGAGCTTGGCGACCACGTTCGGGCACTTGGCGATGGCGGCGATGTCGTCCTGCCACTGCGCGAAGATCTCCTCCTGCTTGCCGGCGTAGGCACCGACGCCCAGCGGGGTGCCGAAATGGTCGAGGATCATGGTGGTTTCCGGCACCGCCTTGGCGAGCGCCAGATAGTCGCGGTTCTGGTGGAAGAAGTGCCAGGTGTCGTAGGTGTAGCCGAGTTTGCCGAGCGTGCGGACGCCGCTGCGGAAGTCCTCTTGCCCGTAGGGGCAGGGGCGGTTGCGGCCGGCGTTGGTGAGCGTGCCGGTGCCGTCGCGCGGGCCGGCGTGGCGAATGCCGCGGAAGAGGCCCCGGCCGGCTTCCTCGTGGGCGGCGAGCACTTCCTCCACCGCCTCGCCAAGGCGCATGTCGGCGTGGCTGACGATGGCGGCGATGGTGGCCGCGCCCGTGCGTTTGGCGCTCTCGGCGGCCACCGCGGCCACGAACTCGGTCTCGCCGATGGGCTTCATGTGCTCCGGGCCGTCCTTGCGGTAGCTCGAGCGGCAGTCGATGAACACCGTTTTCTCGATGTTGTGGCCGGATTCGGTGTCCGCCCAGAGGTCTTCGAGCACATAGCGCCCCCAGTTGGTGGGCGTCTCCCAAAGGTGGTGGTGCGGGTCCACGATCGGCCGCTGCGGATCGATGATTTCCTCTTGCACGGCCTGATACCACTCGGGCGTTTGCGGTTTCGGCATGGGGTTCCTCCGCGCCTCCTCTCTGTTTGACCCGGTGCATTGTGGCGCATTCGCCGTTCCTGCGGAAGTCCGGCGGCAGACCGTGCGAGAATCCGCGGAACGCGCAGATCCGGTGTTCCGCCATCCGCTTGCCCGCGAACCTACACGCGCCGAACCGTCAACGCCTCGTCGCCGTGCTGGTGGTCGCGCTGGCGGCGGCGGCTGCGACCCATGCGCTGGTGCGCACCGCGAGCCACGGTGCGGCGGTGGGCCACGATCAGGTGGCGTACCTGTCCGCGGCGGAGAACCTCGCCGCCGGCAATGGATTGGTGATGTTCAACGGCCGGCGGTTGTGGGTTTGGCCGCCGTTCTATCCCGTGGCGATGGCGGGGCCCATCTGGCTCGGTGGGGAGCCGGCCGAAGTGGGCCGGTGGCTGAACGCGCTGGCGTTTGGCGTTCTGGTTTGCGTGGTCGGCTTGTGGCTGCGCCGGCGGGTTCGCTCGCCACTGTTGATTGCGGGTGCCGCGGCGGCGGTGGCGGTGTCGCCGGACCTGAACGGGCTTGCGGCGAATCTGCGCAGCGGGATGCTGTTCGCCTTGCTCACGTTCGTGGCGCTGGCGTTGCTGGCGGCGTTCTTGCGGCGGCCCGCGGGCCGGCGCGGCTGGGCGCTGCTGCTCGGCGCTGCGGTTTTCGCTTCTTTCGCGGCGCTCACACGGTACGCCGGAATGGTGTTGGTGCTGGTGGCTCTGCCGCTCTTGCTGATGCGCCCGGGCCCTTCGCTTGCCCGACTGGCACAGGCGTTCGTGTTCGCTGCGCTCGCCGGTGCGCCGGCGGCTTTCGTGGCCATTGGCAACGAAACCGGCGGGCGGTTGGAAGGCGGTGTGGTTTCCGTTGGCTACTTGCTTCGGCACATGGTGGACGTATTCTTGTTCTGGGGCCTGCCGGCGGCCGTGCCGGCGTGGGCGCAGGCGGTTTTTTGGGGTTGGCTGGGAGTGGCCGCGTTGGGTTTGGCGGCCTTGTGCTCGCGTGGGCGGACGCGGGTTGAACAAACCGCCACAGACCGGCGTGGCTTTCTTTTGTTCCTGTTCCAACCCACCAGCGTTTTCGCCATGTTCGTGGTCGCGTATCTGGCTTTCCATTGCGCCGCGGCGTGGGCCGGGCCGGCCGGTTCCTCGTATTGGGAGATAAAGCGCTTTCTGGCGGCCATCTACGCGCCGCTGGTGTGTCTGGCGGCTTTGCTGGGCGAGCGCTTGCTGGACGGCCGCGGAAACAGGGCGGTGCGCGTATTGCGGTCGGCAGTCGCGCTGGCGTTTCTAGGCCACATTGGCGTGGCCGTAAGCGCCAACACGCAAACCACCGCTTTGGCGCTGCGCCACGGCTACACCGGCACCAGCTACAACGCCGCGTATTGGGATGGCTCGCCGACGTTGCAGCACCTGCGCGCGCAACCACCGCCGGGCCCGGTGTTCAGCACGGATCACGCGCTGTTGTGGTGGCACAGCGGCCTACCTGCGGCGGCGGCGCGGCATCAGTGGCTGCCGCCCGGGTTGGCCGGGCTGGTGGGCAAACTGCAAGGCCGGCCGGGGCCGGCGTATTTCGTGTGGCTGAACACGCCGCACGGTGCCAACGCGCCCTACAACCGCTTCGTCCACTTGATGCCGGGCTGGGAGACGGTGGCGCGGCTGGCGGATGGCGGCGTGTACCGGGTGCCGGCCGGCTGGCGCTTCGACGCCGACGAATGGCAGCGCCGCTTGCGGCTTGCGGAGCGGTGGCCATCGTGACGGCAGCGCAAGGGCAGGGCGGTTGCCGCGCTCACGGTGCCTCAACCGCACGGTGGAAGGTGCCGACCGGCCCGCAAGCCGGCGGCGCGGCATGCAAAACTTGCCGGCGTTCCGTGCCGGCTTGTCGGCGCCAATAGGGCGAACCAAGGCACCTTTCGGCCTCGATCTCCGCCGGCCGGGCGCTATGCCAGCGCAACGCCCCGGCCACTGCGGTGGAGACGACGTGTGCGCCGGCGGCGCGGTAGCGCGCCACAACATCTCGGTGCGGATGGCCGAAACGATTGTCCCAGCGTGCGCCGACCACGGCGAATCGCGGGCGCGTGGCCGCGACGAAAGCGGCGGTGGAGGAAGTGGCGCTGCCGTGGTGCGGCACCAGCAGCCAATCCACCTGCGGCGCGTCGAGCCCATGCTCCACCCACCGCTCGATGTCGCCGGGCAGCAGCGCTTTCGCCCCGGCCGTAGTCACCAGCAGGACGCACGAGGCGTTGTTGCGGCGGTGCATATGGCCGCGCGGCGGATGCAGCAAGGCGAAATCCACGCCGTCCCAACGCCACTGGTCGCCGGCGCGGCAGGGCGTGGCGGCGATGCCCGGCACCGGTTCGCCGGCCAGCACCACGCCCACGCGCATCCCTTCCAGCACCGCCGCTGCCCCGCCAACGTGATCGATGTCGCCGTGGCTGAGCACCAGCGCGTCCAAACTGCCGATGCCCAAGCCGCGCAGCGCCGGCAGCACAATACTGTCGCCGGCGTTCGCGCCGGACAGGAACCCTGGGCCGGCGTCGTACAGCAGCGTGTGCCGCGCCGTGCGCACCAGCACCGCGGTGCCTTGCCCCACGTCGAAAGCGGTCACCTCCGCTTCGCCAGCAGCCACCGGCGCGCCTTGCCGCCACACCGGCCCGAACAACACCGCCACCAGCGCAGACATCAATGCCGCGGCCGCCAAACGCGACACCGGCAGCAAACAAGCGGCGGCGACTGCGACGCTCCAGGGCAGCCACACGCCAGGATGCGCGACATACCACGGTTCCACTTCGTCCGCGAGCGCCAACACCTGGCCGAGCAAGGTCACGCCATAATCGGCGGCGAACAGCAGCCATGCCCCGGCGAAGGTGCCGATGAGCGCCATCCCCGCAAGCGCCAGCGGCACCACGAACAGCGTTACCAACGGCACCGCGATCAAATTGACGGCGATGCCGAGCGGATGCAACAAGCCGGTAAGCGACACCGTGGCCGGCGTGAACACCAGCGCGATGGCCAACTGCGCCAGCAGCGCCGAGCCAATCCACGAGCGCGGCAGCCGCCGCGGCGCGAAGAAGCCGAGCAGCACGGCCACGGCGCCGAACGAGAGCCAAAAGCCGGTCGCCAGCGGCGCCAGAGGGTCCACCAGCAGCACCACCGCCAGCGCGTACGCGAATGCCGCCGACGGCGCCACCATGCGCCCGGCCAGCAGCGCCGCCATGCCCGTCGCCGCCATGGTGAAGGCGCGCAGCAGCGACAGCCCGGCGCCGGCGAGCAGCACATAGGCCCCCGCCGCCACCAGCGCCAACACCACGCCGCTGCTCTTGCCCGGCAGCCGCAAGAGCAAGCCGCCGGTGCGCCCGATGAAGAACGCGAACGCCGTCACCACGCCAATGTGCAGGCCCGAGATCACCAACAGATGCATGGTGGCGGTGCGCCGATACCGCGCTAGCTGCTGCCGAGGAATGGCCGTCGAGTCGCCCAGCGTGAGCGCCGCCAAGACGCCGCCATTCACCAGATCCAATCCGCGCAAGCGATCGCGCAGCGCTTCCCGGGCTTGATCCACCAGCGCCGCCCCGCCTTGACGCGGCAGGCGTTCGCCGCGCACCACATAGCCGGTGGCGACGATGCGCTCGCGCACGTAGAAGCGGCTCTGGTCGAAGCCGTGCGCGTTGGCGGTGCCGTACGGCGCCCGCAAGCGCACGTCCATCGCCCAGCGTTCGCCGCCGCGAAGCCGCGGGCCGCCAACCCAGGAAAGCCGCACGCGACCGGCGACGTGGCAATGGGCGGCCGCCGTCGCGGAACGGTCTGGGACAAAGTCGAAACGCTGCAGGCTGGCCGCTTGGCGCGCGTCCTCAATGCGCGAGGGCAAACCCGCCACGCGCCCGGTGAGCGCCGTGGCGCACGCGGCGTCGATGCGTTGCCCCATCGCTTCTTGCGCGTGCCAGCCGCCCCAAGCCAAACCCAGCAGCACGGACGCGGCGCACCACCCCCAACCGCCAACAAAGACGAGCGGCAACAGCAACGCGCCGCCGAGCGCCCACCACGGCCACAGTGCCGGCGCCTCCGGCAGCCAATGGACGACCACCGCGGCGAAGGAAAACGCCAAGGCGAAGTCCCGCAGGCGCGCCCTTGCGGGCGCGTTGGAGTTTGCTGCGCAAACTCTGTGCGCGTTGGGAACTTGATTCATCGGTAGCAATGTCTGTGCGCCTTGGCGAGGGCGTTGGGGCGTGATTGCCGGCGCGCCGAAACTTCGTTGGTGCGCGTCCGCGAGGGCGCACAGTAGGCATAATGGCCGCGTACACCGCTACCAACTGCCGCAACGATGGTGCCCGACTGGCTCAAAAAGTATCTGCCAACGCCGGAGCAAATTCGCCGGCAAAGTTCCCTAGGCCCGTTGCGACATTGGCTATTGGATCCGGCGCTTTGGCGGTTGCACAAGCGATCGGTGAGCGGCGCCGCCTTCATTGGCCTGTTCTGCGCCTTTCTGCCCTTGCCCGGGCTGCAAATGCCCATCGCCGGCCTGCTCGCGGTGGCCGCCCGCTGCAACGTGCCGGTGGCGCTCGGCCTCACTTGGATCACCAATCCGCTCACCTTCGGGCCGGCGTTCCTCTTGGCCTACAAGGTCGGCGCCTCGATACTCGGCTTGGAAGCCCAGGGCGAGCCCTTCGCGCTCACTTGGGAATGGCTGGGCGAGCGGTTCGGCCAGGTGTGGTGGCCGCTGTTGCTTGGCAGCCTGCTGTGCGGCTGCGTCACCGGCCTAGTAGGCTTGATCGCCGCCCGCCAGCTTTGGCGAATGCACCTGTACCGCCGCCTGCAGGAGCGGCGCGAGGCGCGGCGGGCAAGACGTGCGGGCAAGAGCTCCCGCTGGAGTCTCAAGCGGAATGTAGCGCGTCCGCCGGATTCTCCCGAGTCGCCTTGAGCGCCGGCCACGCCACCGCCAAAGCCGAAAGCCCCAAGCCAAGGCCGGCGATGGCCGCCAAGTCCGCCCCTTGCACCCGCGACGGCACCTCCGCAAACCAAGTGCCGTCAATGATGTTCGCGCCCAGCACTCCTTGCAGCAGCCCCAGCACCGCGTTGGCGTTGTGCGCCACCAATACGCCGGCGGCGAGCCCAACGGCCACGCCGAGGAACGCCACCCCGAACCCTTGCAGGAAGAACACCCCCACCAAAAAGCCGCGCGGTGCGCCCAGCGTGGTCAACAAGGCCGTGTCGCCGCGTTTGTCGTTCACCAGCATGGCTTGCCCGGAAACGATGTTGAACGCGGCGATGGCGACGATGAGGCCGAGCAGCGCGAACATCATGGCCTTCTCGATCTTCACGGCGCGGAACAGGGCCCCGTAGTCCTCCATCCAGAAGCGCACGTCGGCGCCGGGCCCGGCGGCCTCGCGCACCGCCGCCACCATGGCCGGCGCGGCGAACGGATCGCGCAAGCGCAGCCGCCAGCCATCCACGCCGGCGTCCGCGAGACCGCGCGGCAGAATGTCGTCGCGCAACATCACGCCCAAAGTGGCGTCCGGGGTGGCGCCGATGGCGAACGTACCCGCCAAATTCAGCCGCGCCACCAGCGGCCGCACGCCGGCGCGCTGTGGCTTGGAGAGCACCAGCACTACCGGGTCGCCCACGCGCAATCCCACCGCGTCGGCCAGGTTCGCGCCCAACACGATGCCGCCCGGCCCGGCCAACAGCCCGTCCAGCGCTTCCTGCGGCAGCAGCCGCGACATCGCCGGCGCGTTCGCCGCGTCGAACGCGGCAAGGGCGAGGAAGTTCACCGCGCCGCCGCGGGTGAGCATGGCTTGGGCTTGAAAGTGGCGTTCCACTTGGACGACGCCGGGCAACGAACGCAGCCGGTCGAGATCCGGTGCGCCGCCATCCCGCGCCGTCACCAGCGCGTGCGGCATGGCGGTGAGCAATCGCCCGGTGATCTCGCGGTCGAAGCCGTTCATCACGCTCAGCACCACGGTGAGGATCATCACGCCAAGCGCCAAGCCGACGAAGGACACCCAGTTGATGAACGTCGCGTAGCCGTGCCCTTTGGCGAGCAGATAGCGGCGGGCGATCCACAACGCCGTGCGCGTGCGCCCCGGCGCGCGCCAACGTCGGCTCAAAGCGCACCGCCCGAAGTTGCGGCTGGCAGCGGCGTCAACACGCCGTCCACCAGCGCGACCGTTCGATGCATGTGCGCGGCCACGTCGCTGTCGTGCGTCACCACCACGAACGACGCGCCGGTGGTGTCGCCAAGTTCCGCGAGCAACGCCAACACGCCGTCCGCGCTCTCCCGGTCGAGATTGCCGGTGGGCTCGTCCGCCAGCACAATGGCCGGCGCCGTCGCCAGCGCCCGCGCCACCGCCACGCGCTGCCGTTCGCCGCCGGAGAGCTGGTGCGGCCGATGGCTGGCGCGGTCGGCCAGGTGGACGCGCGCGAGCAGCTCCCGCGCCCGCTCTGCCGCGGCGGCGAAGCGCGTTCCGCCCACCAACAGCGGCATGGCGATGTTCTCCAGCGCGGAGAACTCCGGCAGCAGGTGGTGGAACTGGTACACGAAACCCATGCGCTGATTGCGCAGCCGCGCACGGCCGGCCGGGCCGGCGTCCGACAGCGGCTGCCCCATCACCGTGACGGCGCCGCTGTCCGGGTCGCTCAAACCGGCCAGGATGTGCAGCAGCGTGCTCTTGCCGGCGCCGGAGCGCCCGACGACGCCCACCCGCTCGCCGGGCGCCACCGTCAAGTCCACGCGGCGCAACACCGGCAGGCTGCGACCGGCTTGCGCATACGCTTTCGTCACACCGCGCGCTTCCAGCGGCAGGGGCGCCGCCGGCGGGGGTTGCCCGCCGGTGCTGTCATTCATGCGCCAACACCTCGGCCGGCCGCAGCCGCGCCGCCCGCCACGCCGGGAAGATCGTCGCCGCCAAGCACAGCGCCAACGCCGTGGCGACCACGCGGGCGAGGTCGTCGCCGGCGAAACGCACCGGCAGGGCATCGACCAGGTATTCGCCCATGAGCGGCGTGTCCAGCACGCGCTCAAGCCACGGGAAGCCCACTTCCGCCAACGCGCCCAAGCCGTAGCCGCCGGCGACGCCCAAGCCGATGCCCAGCGCGGCGATCACCGTGCCGAGCACCACGAACGCGCCGACGATCAAGCCGGTCTTCGCGCCGATGGTGCGCAGCATCGCCACGTCGCCCTGGCGCTCGGTGACCACCATCACCAAGCCCGAAACCAGATTGAACGCCGCCACGGCCACCAACAGGGAGAGCAGCAAAAACAACATGTTGCGCGTGACGCCGATGGCGTTGGGCAGATCGCCGAGCACCTCGAACCAGCTGTGGACGCGGAACCCATGGTCGCCGAGCGCACGCCGCACTTCCCGCCGCGGCTCGCCAATGCGCAGCGGATCCGCGGCGCGGGCGTGGAAGCCATGCGCCGCCGCGCCCAAGCGAAACAACTTGGCGGCGTCCTGCCGATGCAGATAGGCGAAGTGGTGGTCCAGTTGCGAACCGGTGTCCACCAGCGCGCCGACGCGCAGGCGCTTTTGCCGCGGGAACACGCCCAACGGCGTTACGGTGGCCTCCGGCAGCACCGCGAAGACGTCATCGCCCACATCCACGCCCAACTTTTCGGCGGCGCGCCGGCCAAGCGCGACGCGAAACGCGCCAGCCACCAGCGGCTCGCCCTTAATGAACTCGAACAGCCGCGAGACCTGCTGGTATTCGGCCGGTTCCACGCCAACCAGACTCGTGCCGACCACGGCCTTTGGACTCGCCAGCAAACCCGCGCCTTCCACCACTGCGCTCGCCGCCTCGACGCCCGGCACGCCGCGCACAAGATCCATCACCTCGGCGT
This sequence comes from Candidatus Azotimanducaceae bacterium, assembly GCA_965243095.1. Lineage (GTDB taxonomy): Bacteria > Pseudomonadota > Gammaproteobacteria > Pseudomonadales > Azotimanducaceae > VXYL01. The sequence continues at coordinate 3,593,826 of OZ251530.1, read as the reverse complement.
GGTTCGCCACTGGCGAAGGCGCGGTGCCCGTCAAGTGCGGCACGACTCCGAGAATCCGCTCCTTCAACTCGTGCTCGAAACCGGCCACCACGGCTTGCACGAACAGCAGCGTGGCCACGGAAAGGGCGAGCCCCAGCAGCGCCAGCGTGCTGACGAACGCGATGAAACTGCGCCGCGCCCTCGCGTAGCGCAGGCCAATGTTGCAAGCGAGAGGGCGAAACATGGGAGGCCAACCGGCCGTGGCGAATCTACGCCGCTCCGCCCGCCGCGAGCGGCTCGACGTGCGGCGGGTCTTGCGCCGAGGTGCTGCCCAACCAACGCGACAGCGCGGCTGCCACTTTCGGCGCGGGATCAACGCCCGTCAAGGCTTCGCAGGTGGCGAGGCCGCCCGGATTGGCCAGATTGATCTCCAACACTTGCGCGGCCGCGAGGTCCACCGCCGCGAAGCGCACGCCGAGCGCGTTCAACCGCGCGGCCAACCGCGCCACCGTGGCTTGTTCCGGCAAAGTCAGCGCGGTGGCGTAGGCTTCGGCGCCCACATCGAGATTGGCGCGGTGGTCGGCCGGGCGCTTGCCGTATGCGCCGACGATCCGCCCGGCCGCCAGCAAGACGCGCTTCTCGCCTTGGCCGGCGGTGTCCAGCCGCTCTTGCAGCAACGCGTAACGTCCGCCGCGGGTGAGATGCCGCAGAATCGCGGCCACGTTGGCCCCGCCGGCGCGCAGGTGGAACACGTCGCGCCCGAAGCTGCCGGCCGGCGGCTTGGCGATCCACTCGCCGCCTTGGGCAACCACCGCCGCCAGCTTGGCCGCGTCGTTGCTCAAGTGCGTGGTCGGCTGCGGCACGTCGGGGCAGGCCAATTGCAGCGACGCCTTGCCGTGTTGGTGAATGAGCGCGTCCACGGTGTTCACAAATCGCCGCTGTGGCAGGCCGCGCAGCATTTGCATCCGGTCGAGGAACGTGGCCTGCGCCCCGAAACCGAGAACGAAGTAGGCGTCGTACCCGGTGAGATCCGTCACCGCGCCGGCGGCGGTGCGGGCGACTACTCTGCGGTCGGCCAAAGCGAGCGACTCGTGGCAGCAGTTGACCACCGCCCAACCGGCCTCGGCAAAGGCGCGGGGCAGGCGTTGGTGGTTGTCGTTCCGCCCAGCGCCGGATGCGGCGCAGGCGTGCAGGAAGGCGATTCGCGGCACCTGTCAGCGGCCTCTCGGCGGGTTGGCGCGTTCGGTGCCTTGCTCCATGCGGGCATTGTAGCAACCGCGCCGCGGCCTCCATCACGATCGCGGCAAGGCGAAGGCGATGATCTCGTCCCCAATTTCGGTGCCGGCGCGGGAGTGGCCGCCCGCGTAGATCACCACATGTTGGCGTCCTTCCCACATGTAGGTCATGGGCGTGGCCATGCCGGGCGCGGGCAAGTGCGCGCGCCACAACTCGGCACCGGTCACCACGTCGAAAGCGCGGAAGAACCCGTCCACCGTCGCGCCGATGAACACCAGACCGCCGGCGGTGACGATCGGCCCGCCCACGTTCGGAACGCCAAGGGACGGGAAGGGCCACACCGTGCCCAGCGGTTTGCGCCACACGATCCCGCCGTTGTCGAGATCAACCGCGGCCAGCACGCCCCAAGGCGGCGGCGAACACGGAACGCCAAACACCGACACCATCCGCTCGTTCTTGACGCCGAACGGGGTGCCCGCCTGCGTCCACACGCTGTGGCTTTCGTGGTCTTGCCGCGCTTTCCGAACCGCGTCGACCTCGGCCGCGGGAATGAGCTGCAAGTGATCCGCGATGTTGGACAGGTTCACGATGAGCAGATTGCGGCGCGGATCGAACGCCGCGCAGCCCCAGTTCCCGCCGCCGACCGTGGACGGATAGAGCACCGTGCCCTGCCGCGACGGCGGCGTGAACAACCCCTCGGCGCGCGCGGTCTCGATGCGGTTGCGGCAGGCTTGCCGGTCCAGCCAGGTCAGGCCGAAGGCGTCTGCTGGCGAGAGTTCGTTCGGCACCAGCGCCGGCGTTGCCGGGAACGGCTGCGTGGGCGCAAGCGCCTCGCCCGCGGCACCGGCTTGCGGCACCGGCCGCTCGCGCACCGGCAGAAACGGCTCGCCGGTTTCGCGATCCAGCACGAACACCAAGCCGGTCTTGCTCACCTGCGCCACCACGTCGCGTGTGCGGCCGGCGCGCCACACGGAATAGAGCCCGGGCTGCGCCGGCACATCGTAGTTCCAGAGGTCGTGATGCACCGTCTGGTAGCTCCACCGCACCGCGCCAGTCGCCGCCTCAAGGGCCACCACGGAGTTGGCGTGGCGATTGTCGCCCGGGCGCAGGCCGCCGTAGAAATCGGGGCTGGCGCTGGAGGTGAGCACGAAGATCAGCCCACGCCGCTCGTCCACCGCCATCGGCGCCCACGCATTGGCGTGGCCTTCGGCCGGGGGCTGCTCGCCCTGCCAGCTGGAAAAGGCTGGATCGTCCGCCGACCGCGGAATCGGATCCCAAGTCCAGCGCGGCGCCCCGGTGCGGCTGTCGAAGGCGCGCACCGAGCCGGCCGGCGCCACCCGCCGCGGCCCGTCGCGGATGGAGGAACCCACCACCAGCACGCCCCCCAGAACCACTGGGGGCGAGGTGATCTGAAACTCGCCGGGCCACTCCAGCGGCATGCCCGGATCGATCCGCACTTCGCCGTTGGTGCCGAACCCGGCGCAACGGCGACCGGTGGTGGCGTCGATGGCGATCAACCGCGCATCGTTGGTGCCAATGAAGATTCGCCGGCTGCACGTTTCCGTCGCTGCCTCTGGGTCGTGCCAATACGTCACCCCCCGGCAGGTGAACTTCGGCGGCCTTTGGTTCAAGTCGATTTCGGGATCGAAACGCCAGCGCTCGTCGCCGCTGCCGGGGTGCAGCGCGATCACTTCGTTGAAAGGTGTGCAGAAGATCAAGGCGTCCTCGACCAGAATGGGCGTGGCCTCCGCAGCGGCGAACTCCACATGCGGGGCGCGACGGACGAGGTCGCCAGTGGAAAAGCGCCACGCCGGCGCAAGCGCTCGGACGTTTTGCGGCGTCAACTCGTTGGCGTGGCTGTACCGGTGGCCGCCGGCGTCACCGCCATAGTGTGCCCACCCGTCACCCACTTCGAACGTGTGCGCGGGGCGGCTGGTCAGCGCGGCGACCCCGTCAACGTCCAGCCGGTGAGCACCGCCGACGTGCCAGATCATCGAACCACCGAGCACCAGGGGCGTCGCGATCAACAGCAGCCCGACCGCCAACCACAGCAGCCGGCGCTTGGAAGTAGTCACGAGATGGGGATGGGCCGCGGGGCTTGGATGTACGCGAGCATAGCACTCGGCGCGTTCGCCCGGCCGAGCGGGAACCCGACAGCTCAGCGCCGGGTGGCGACCCCGCGATAGGTGAAGGTGGCCACTTTGGGGCCGGGCAGATAGCCGGTTTCCAGCTCTTGGACCAGAAAGCCCGCATCCCGAATGAGTTGATCCGCTCGCCGCGCCAGATGGCAGCCGCCGCCGATCAGCTTCCAAGCTGGTTGCAAGCGCCGCTGCCAAGCCAACACCCGCGCCTCGGGACTGGCGCCGTGCTCGACGAACACGAGTTGCCCGCCGAGCCGCAACACCCGTCGCAACTCCCGCAGGGCTTGATAGACGTTGGGCACCGAGCACAACGTCCAAGTGGAGAGCACGGTGTCGAAAGTGGCGTCCGGCGCGGGAATCTCCTCCGCCGAAGCGCTCAGCACCTCCACCGCCAACGGCGTTTTCGCCAACCGCGCCGCGGCGAGGGCGGCGATGGCCGGCGCCGGCTCCAGCGCCACCAACCCCGTGGGCGCCTCCGCACCAGTGGCGTAGTGCGCCAGATTCAAGCCGGTGCCGAAACCGATCTCCAACACGCGCCCACTCGCCCGCGGCACATAGCGCGAGCGCAACTCCGCCATCGGCTTCTGCGCGCAGGCGGCGTCGATCAACTTCGGCAAAACGTAACGGGCATAAAGGCCCATGACTTCCCAAAATCGGCTAAACCAGTGCTTCGCGCAGCGGTGCGCCGCAGCGGATCAACTTTGGGCGCCGTGTTATCCCGCGCAACCTAACGGCCACCTTCCGTAGCGCTTTCAGCGTTTCTTGGCGAATTCCCCGCCCGTGGGCCACCACCGGTGCGAACTCGAACCGCGACTCCTCCGGCAACCAGCGGTCGGCCAAGGCCGCGCCGCCTTGCAGCTGCGCCGCCACCGTGCCGGCGCTGAAGGTGCCGCGCTTCAATTCGATTGGCGCGATCCAAGTTCCGTCGTTGTGTTCGCCCACGAACAAGAAGTCGCACCGCTTGGCGTCCGTTGGCAAGGGCAACGCGGAACAGTCCACATCCACCATCACATGGTGCGCGGACATTCCGGCCAAGCTGATCGAGCAACCGTCTTTGGCGTACGTTCGCGCCAAACACTCGTCGGGCACTTGGCGGCGGAATATACGCACCAAGTCCGTCACTTCGCCGCTTCCCGCATCGCTTGGATGCGGTTGAGTATCCCCGCGCCCTCGTTGTACAGCGCCCGCGAGACTTCGTCGTAGTCCGTCGGAAAGGTGCCCGTCTCGGGGTCTAGTGCCACTTCTTCCACGACCGATCCCTTTGGGCGTTTGCAGGGCTTGAAGAACCACGCGCCGACTTCGTCTGTGGAAAGCGCCACGTCCGCGCCGTCCAGGCCCTGCCGCTCCTTCGGCGGAAGCTGCGACAGCGCAACGAGGTTGGCGATCTGCTCGAGCAACCACTCGCTGTGGGTGGTTAGCACGATGCGCACGCCAGCGCGCACCAGGCGCGCCAACTCGCGGGCGAGCTTGGTCTGCATGGCGGGATGCAGGTGGGCTTCGGGTTCCTCGATGATGAGCGTGTCGCCGGTCTCGATCAGATGTTGCAGATAGAGCACCACCGGCGCGAGCTCCGAAACCATCGACGAGGTGCGCATAAGCGGCAGATCCTCGTCCCAATCCGCAGGCCGGTAGGTGAAAGCCGGATAGTTCGTTTCCCGATGCAACCGCACCGCGCCTTGCAGGAGGTTGTCCTCGAACGGCTTGGCGATGCCGCTGCTCTCTCGCCGTGTCGAAGGTGTGCCGCCGAGGCTGATTAGCTGGTGGAGGAAGTCCGCCAACACCCCCGAAAGCATGGGAATGTTCGTCGAGGGTCGCAAACCCGCGGTGGTGGCGCTCTGCACCAAGGCGCCGACCACCACCTGGTGGCTGTGCATCACGCCGGTTCGGTCGGCAGGCAGATAATAGGCGCGCCGACTGGCCGCGCCCAAACGCCTCCGTATTTCCTGTTGGACGGCCTCGGCGACCAAGTGATGGAACACCAAGCCCACCTCTGGATCCCGTTCGTGGAGTTTGATGATGCCGCTAATGGGTGGAGCAGCAAGCAGGTCCGCATCGGATTCGTACCCAACGCCCGCCAGTTCCGGTTCGCGTGCGCCAAACGTCAAGGTGTAGCCAACCTCGTGCATGAACTCGCGCGGGCTGCGCAAACACACGGCAGGGTGCGCGTCGGCTTTGCCTCGCCGCCGTAGCGCGCTCAAGTCGTCAATGCCGAAACAACGCCGTATCTCGTAAACCAATGCGTCTTGGAGACCAAGCGGCTGTTGCAGCAACCGACGGTACAACTCGGCCAAGTTCGCCGGCGCATCGCTTGGCGACGGGAGCCCCGCTCTGAGCTTGGCCCCGAGGGCGCCGCTCGGTTCCTTCTCCAAAGCGGACGTCCACGTTGGCGAAGCACGGAGCGCGTCATCAAACGCCAAGCGCGAAGCGGCCAAGCATTGGTGTATCGCGTAGACAAGCATGGCTAGGTAGGACTTGCCGGTGTTGCTCGGCCCCACGAACACCGTGAGCGGCCGAAACTCCACACTGGCCTTGGCGATCGGCCCGAAGTCCGTGACTTCTAGGCGGTAGTTGCCGGGGCCAGGCTCGCACGGTGCGTTGGCACCCCGCGCTTTCGGTGGACGTGCCTTGTGCCGCTTGGTTGTCGCCATGTCTCGTTCAACCTTGACGGCCGTGGTGCGCTGCAGCCGCACCAACCTACGACCGTGTTTCCTGTCGTGCGCAGCCTCGCTGCGACGCATGGGAGTTTAACAGCACCGTCGGCATGCGCCGCCACCCGCGGACGATGAGTCGATCCATGCGCAAGTGACGCGCCTCGCCGCCGAGTGGCGCGAGCAGTAGAAGGAGACCCACGGCTGGACCGGCAAATCGCGAATCTAGCGGCGCTGGGCTTGGGCCACCGGGCTTCGTGCCGCCGGATAGTCCGAAGGGCACATGATGTACAGTGCGGTCATCGAGGAGACGCCGAGGAACTTCGGCAAGCCGCCGTCGTGGCCGTAGCGCAATCCGTGTCCAACGCACCGCCGTCCGAGTTGGACGCGGTGCGGCTCGACTTCAAAGGTCTCGGGCGCATCTTCCTTGCCTGTTGGCCCTACATCTTCGCGCAGTTGCGGCACTTTCTCGCGTTGCTGGCGTTGCATTTGGGACTGGTTGGTTTCGGCACCGCGGTGGGCTTCTTCGGCGTTGACGTGCTGTGGGATTCGGTGGGGCGGGGCGAGCCGCTGTCGGCGGCGCAGGCGGGCTTGATGTGGCTGCCGGATGCGGATTACGTGGCGGTGGAGGCGTTGACCGAAACGGCGCGCTTGGAAGTGGTGTTTCGTTTTCTCATCGTCTCGGCGGTAGTCATCATTGCCACCACCACGGCGTTCACGCTGGTGGCGATGTACAAGGTGTGGATTCTGCAGCGCGTCAACCAGGAGCTGCGCGTGGCGATGGTGCGCAACGCCGAGGATCTGAGCTTGCGCTTTCACGCCCGGGCGCCGGCCGGCGATGGCATCTACCGGGTTTTTCAAGACAGCGCGATGGTCACCGCGGTGGTGGACAACGTGGTGGTGCAGCCGATCATCGCCATCGCCACGTTGGCGATCCAGCTCGCCGTCGCCACGCTGTTCAGCCCGTGGTTCGCGTTGCTGCTGTTGCTGGCGAGCGTCGCCATCGTGGGTCTCGCCGCCGGCTACACGCCGCGGTTGCGCACCTGGAGCCAAGCGGCGCGGCGGGCGAACGCGGCGCTCTTCACCCGGGTGCAGGAGACTTTTCAGGCCATCCAGGCGATCAAGGCGTACGGTTTCGAGAACGCCAACCTGGCGCGCTTCCGCGACGAGTCCAACATGGCGTTGGATACGGCCTTCGCCTTGCGGCGCGATTTCGCGGTGTTGAAGGTGGCGGTGTCGTATTTGCTGGCGTTGCTGCTGTTCGCCACCGACTACCTCGCCACGCGCTTCGTGCTGGCGGAAGGCGCGGTGTTCGGCGCATCGCTGTTGGTGCTGCTCGGCATGTCCGTGACGCGCTGGACGGTGGCGGCGCATCAGGCGCGGCGGGGCACGGTGGAGGGGTTCTCGTTCCACTTCGAGAGCTTGGTGCGCGCTTGGTGCTTCGCCCAGGACATGGCGGTGGGCCTAGGCCGCGCCTTCTGGCTGTTGGCGCAGCAACCGGAGGTGCGGGATCCGGTCGATCCGCTGCCGTTTCCGGCGCTGGGTCAAGGCGTTCGAATGCGCGGCGTGCGGTTCGGCTACGCGCCGGCGAGCCGGGTCCTGGACGGCTTGGATTTCACCGCCCGCAGCGGCGAAGTGACCGCGCTGGTGGGCGCGTCCGGCGCCGGCAAGTCCACGGTGCTGGGTTTGCTGCTGCGGCTGTTCGACGCGGATGCGGGCGAGGTGGCCATCAGCGGCGTGGACGTGAAGCGCTTGCGCGTTGCCGAGCTGCGCGCCCGGGTTTCCATCGCGTTGCAGGAAAACGTGCTTTTTCCGGTGTCCATCGCCGACAACCTGCGCTACGCCACGCCGGCGGCGTCGGATGCGGAGCTCCGCAAGGCCGCGGAAATCGCCTGCGCGGCGGAGTTCATCGACGCCTTGCCGGCCGGCTACGCAACCGAGCTCGGCGTTGGCGGGGCGCTGATCTCCACCGGCCAGAAGCAGCGGCTTTCCATCGCCCGGGCTTTGGTGAAGAACGCCCCCATCCTGCTCTTGGACGAACCCACGGCGTCGCTGGACGCCGACACCGAACGCCGCGTACTGGCCAATCTCAAGGATTGGGCCGCCGGCCGCGTTGTCGTTCTGGTCACCCATCGCCTCTCCACGCTCCGCGACGCCGACCGGATCGCGTTTCTCGCCGATGGCAAGGTGGTCGAATCCGGCACCCACGACGAGTTGCTGCGGCGGCGCGGGCGCTATCACGCCTTCGCGACGGCGAAGGAATCCGGCGGTGGCTGAAGCGACCTACCACGATCGCCTCGACACCCGTCCGACGTTGGCGGCGCGGGGCGTCTTCGCGCTGTTCCGGCGTTCGCTGGGCTATCTGTGGCCGCAGCGGCGCCTGTTCGCGGCGCGCGCCGGGCTGTTGCTGCTCATCTACGGCTTGGGCTTGCCGCTGCCGTGGTTCCTCAAGATCCTGGTGGACCACGGCGTGATGCAGCAGCCGGTTGTCGCCGCGGAAGAGGGCTTGTACCCGTTCTTCCTCGCGCCGTTCCTGGAGTTCGCCGCCGGCCGCGATCCGCTCTCGATCACCCTGTACGCGCTGATCCTGCTGGCGGTGGTGTTCCTGTTCGTCGGTTACTCCGGCAACACGCTGCTGGAAGCCAATCTTGCCGAAGGCGTGGACGTGGCGACGCGCTCGGAGAACAAGATCAGCGCCGGCTCCAGCGCCGCCCACGGGCTTGTCGGCCTGCTCGACCTCTGCCTCGCCATTCGCCTTTCGCAACGCATCACCGCGCAGGTGCGCGGCAGGTTGTTCGCGCGTTTGGCGCGGCAGCCGATAACGCGCCTGCATGTGCAGCGCTCGGGCGATGCGCTGTTCCGCGTGCTGCACGATTCGCCATCGGTGGCCGCCATTTGCCATGCGCTCACCTTGAACCCGCTGGCGATGGTGGTGAGCGTCGGCGCCAATCTCTGGGTGCTCACCGCGGTGTACGGCCGCGTGGCGCCGGAGCTGGTGTGGATCGGCGCTTCCGCGGTGGGACTGACGCTGCTGGCGACTTCGCCGCTGGCCGGCTGGGCGCGCCGCGTCAGCCAAGCGAGCCGCGCCTCCGGCAGCGCCACCACGAACGAGGTGGAGGAAGGGCTGAAGAACGTCGCCGCCGTGCAGAGTCTTGGCGGCGGCGAACGCCAGCGCCGCGACTTCGCCCGCGCGAGCCGCGAGTCCTTTCGCCAGAGCCTGCTGCTGGTGTGGGTGGCGAACGCGGTGGAGTGGATCGCCGAGAACGTCCATCTGGTGTTCGCCACCGTCGGCTTCTGGGTGATCTTCACCGGCATCGTGCGCGGCGAACTCACCTTGGGCGACGCGCCGGTGGTGATCCGCATGTACAGCCTGCTCTACGAAACGGCGATGCAGTTCGGGCGCATTTGGATCGACCAGCAGGACAACGCCGCGGCGGCGCGGCGGGTGTTCTTCGCCATGGATCAGGAAGCGGAGGAACCCGCGCGGCCGGTTGCCGCCGCGCCCGCCGCGCCGCGGCCGAGCGAGCCCGCGTTGCGCTTCGCGGAAGTGGGCTTTCGCTACCCGGACGGCCGCCAAGCGCTTGCCGACGTGAGCTTCGAGGCGCGCGCCGGAGAGGTCGTCGCGCTGGTCGGGCCGAGCGGCGCGGGGAAGACCACGCTGGCCTACATGGTGCCGAAGTTCCTTCGCCCCACCGCCGGCCGCGTGACCTTGGCGGGAGTGGACATCGCGGACTTGGACACCGCCGCGCTGCGCCGGCGCGTCGCCTACGTCTTCCAAGAACATCAACTGCTCACGGACACCGTGGCGGCGAATCTCCGCATCGCCAAGCCGGACGCCACGCGGGACGAGTTGGAGAACGCATGCCGCCTCGCCGGCGCCTTGGCTTTCGTGCGCGCTCTGCCGCAAGGCTTCGATTCGCCCATCGGACGCGGCGGCGGCACGTTGTCCACCGGCCAGAAGCAACGCCTCTCCATCGCCCGCGGCCTCTTGCGCGACGCGCCGATACTGATTCTGGACGAACCCACCGCGGCCTTGGACGCGCCAACCGAACGGGCGCTGATGGACGCGCTCGCAACCGCGAACCGAACGCTCACCATCGTGGTGGCGCACCGCGTCTCCACCATCGAACGCGCCGACCGGCTGCTGTTCCTCGACCAAGGCCGCGTGGTGGAAAGCGGCAGCCCGGGCGATCTAAGCGAACGCCCGGGCGGCAGATACCGCCGCTTTCTGGAACTCGCCGGTTAGGTTGTCCTTCGCCGCGCAGAGTTTGCGCAGCAAACTCCAACGCGCCCGCAAGGGCGCGCTAGAACCGATAACGCGCCTCCGCCCCCCAGTAGCGCCAGCCGGAAACGAACGGATTGTCCACCAACACGAACACTTCCGCGCCGGTTTCCGGGTCTTCCCACTCGAACTCCTCGAACTCGAACAACTCCACCTCTTGTTCGTTGAACACGTTGTGGCCGAACACCGAAACCGACCACTCCTGTCCGGGCGGCGTGTAGGTGATGTTCAGATCGAAACGGTCGTAGGAATCCGACTTTTCGGCGGCGTTGTTGGACACGTACGCGTCGAAGCCGCCACGCCAAGAGTACACGCCGAGGATGGCGAGGTCGGCGCCGTTCGCCAAGGGCAGGGCGTACTCGGCGGAAACATTGAACTTCGTTCGCGGATTGTTCGGCAGATTGTTGCCGGTCAAGCTGCCGAGAAAATACTCGTACTGCGCGTCCTCGGAGATGTCCTCGTTGCCGGTCCAGACGTATTGCGGCAGCGTGTACGGTTCGCGCACTTCGCCGGCGTTGTAGGCGACGAAACCGAACACGGTGAGGTTTTCGATGGCCGGCACGTCCCAGGCGAACTCCAAGTCCACGCCGCTGATGCGCACCTCGCCGTAGTTGATGTTGGGCTCCGCCGCGCACTCCCAAGGTTCGTCGGGGCACAACGTGATGGCGACGTTGGCGATGTAGTCGTCGTAGGTGTAGAAGTACGCGGAAGCCATGACGCGCAAACCCAGTTCCGGCAAGCGCGCCTTCACGCCGGCTTCCCAAGTGAGCAGTTGTTCCGCATCGAAGAACAGAAACGGCGCGAAGTCGTCCGCGACCGTGGGAATGGCGTTGGTGCCGCCGGAGCGGTAGCCGGACGCCACCCGCCCGAACAGGAACACGTTGTCGCTGGGCGTGTACTCCACGTCCAGGTTGAACACCACGGCGTCGAACTCCAGCACCGTGGGCTGGTTGCGGCGCACGTCCAACCAACGCGGCGCTGCCACGTCGTTCAGCTCGTAGAACTGATCCCAAAGGCACTCCTCCATGCTGACTTCCTCGTCTTCGAGGAACGCCGGATCGTTGCAATCGCCGCGATCCGCGCCGGTCACCAGCGCCGATATGTCCGCGGTCGTGGCGAACGGATTGAATCGCGTGCCGACCACTTGCGCGTTGCTCAGGCGGCGGAACTCGTAGCTGGGCTTCTCGTCGTTGATGCTGCGCAAGCCCAGTGACACGTTCCACTCGGGATTGATCTGCCAATTGGCCTCGCCGAACACGGACCATTGATCTTGGGCGATGTATTGCCGTCCCGCCCAAGTGGGGCTGTTGAGGCCGCCGACGCCGTCGCCGATGCCGTCCTTGTCGTAGCAGGTGAGAAAACCCGGAATCCAGCCGATGAGGTTGCCCGGGGAGCCGGGTTCGGCGGGGCTGAACGGCGCCACCGGGGCGCCTTGCGCGGCGTCCATGTAGGTTTGCCCGAAGCGCTCCATCAAGATGTCCTCGCAACTGCCGGACGGGAACGAGGCGCCGAGGTCGGGTGCGCCGCCAACGGCGTGCAGGGCGCGCAGCTCGTCGAGCGTGGAGGTGTAGAACGCCGCGTTCTCGTAGTGCTTCTGGTCGAAGACGCCCAGGCTTTCCGCCTGCAAGGTGAACAGGCCGAGACGCAGTTCCACGGCATCGCCGACGGTGCCGGTGAGCTGCAGTTCGTGCTGCTCCACGTCGTAGTTGTTGCTTTCGATCCGCAGCCGGTCGCGGTACGGGCCGCCGTTGTCGTCGGCCTTCGGCCAAACGCTGGGGTCAAAGGGATTCATCTCCCCGGGCGTGCCGGTGCGGTCGGTGCCGTCGCCGTCGCGGAAGCGCATGTCCTCGTAGTTCGAAACGCCGGTTTGATAGCGCAGCGAGACGTTGTCCGTCACGTCCCAATCCACCGTCGCGACCACGTTGTTGGCTTCCACCCAATGCGTCATGTCGCGGTTGAACTGCACGGCGCCGTCGCTGGTGGGAATGCGCGCCTCCCAGCCGTAGAACGACGCCATGCGCCGAACGCCGCCGAAACTCACGCCGTCGTTGAGGTGCGTGGGGAAGCGCAGGCCCGCCGGCAACACCCCCGGCGGAAACTCGCCGGGCAAATTGCGGCCCATGAGCCGGTTCGACTCGTACCAGCCGGCGAGCAGATTCACGCTCCAGCGCTCGCTGCGCCATTCCAGCTGCGGCGAAATGGTCCAGTTGTCCACGCTGTCCAAGTCATCGCCGGTGCAGGCGCCCACGTCGCAGATGGTGCGGTCGGTTCGGCCGAGGTTGCGTTGCTGCCCGTCGCGCTGGTTGACGTGCGCGGTAACGCGAAAGGCGAGGCGGTCGCCGAGCCCGGCCACATCTACCGGCCCGGTGTAAGCGAAGCCGAATCGCCGGTTGGCGCTGGTGCCGAGTTCCGCCAGGAACTCGCCGCCGCGCTCCCACTGCGGCCGTTTGCGCACGTAGTTGATGGTGCCGCCGACGCCGTTGCGCCCGTAGATGGTGTTCTGCGGGCCGCGCAACACCTCGATGCGTTCGATGTCGAAGCCGTCGGTGTCGATGCCGGCGGTGCGCCCGGCCAGCGCCGCCATGCCGGATTGGTACACCGCCACCGAGGATTCGCTCAGATGGGCGCTGCTGAACGTGGTGCCCACGCCGCGCATGGTGAAGCTGTTGTTGTGGGCGTGCGTGCTCACCTCCAAGCCGGGCGTCATCAACGCGAGGTCGTTGACGTTCTCGATCTTCAGCTTCTCGATCTTCAGCGCGTCGAAGGCGGTGATGGCGAGCGGCACCGTCATCTCCGACTCTTCGCGCTTCTCAGCGGTGACGATCACCTCCTCGATGATCGACCGCCGATCGTCCGCGTCCTGCTCCTGCGCTTGGGCGTTGCCGCCAAGCACCCCCAAAGTCAACGCCATCGCCCCGGCGATGGCGGCGTTTCTTCCGGTCATCGGTGACTCCCCCCTGATAATCCCATCCCGGCGCCACAACGCCCCGGGTTTGGCTCTTGCCGGCCAGTTGCTCGTCCGTACGGTGCGTACACCTGTCGATAAAGACCACGGTCGAAGCGGGAAGGCATGGTAGTAACGTCCACTTCGCGTTGCAACCGGCCGGCCGAGGCGAAGCAGATCATTGGCGTGTGGGCCTTCGATCGGCCTAAAATGCCGCCCAGCCGGCGAATGCTGGGCAAGCGCTAGCTCGCGGCTTGCCTGTATCGCCGGGCAGGACGGGGTTCTTCAGCGTGACATTCGAACAAGCGGTCTTCCAGATCGGGCTGCTCATCCTTGTGGCCAAGCTCGCCGAGGCGCTGCTCAGCCGGGTGCGCGTGAACGCCATCATCGCCTACACGCTCACCGGCGTGATTCTCGGGCCGGTCACCGGCTTGGTGGAGGCCGGCGGCGACTTGGACACGCTGCTCGGCATCGGCATCTTCCTGTTCTTCTTCCTCATCGGCTTGGACGAGGTGGACATCTCCGGCTTCGTCGCCACCATACGCGGGCGTTTTTTCCTCGCCGCGGTGGTCTGCGTGGTGGTGTCGATGCTGTCGGCGCTGGTGGTCACCACGGACGTGTTCTACGACTTCAACCTTGGGCCCAAGGATCTGGGCGGCTCGCTGGGCTTGGCGGGCGTGTTCGCGCTGTCCAGCCTTGGCATGGTGGCCAAGGTGCTGTCCGACAACGGGCAGTTGCGGCAGCGGCTGGGCATGGAGATCTTCGCCACGGTGCTGATCGCCGAACTGATCGTGCTGCTGATCGTGGGGTTCACCATCGGCGAGCCGTTCCAACGATCCTTCGCCCTCGAGGTCGGCGTCTTGGTGCTGCAAATCACCGGGTTCACGGTGATCACTTGGGTGCTCTCCAAACGCGTCGTGCCGCACTTGATGGTGTTCACCCAGCGCTTCCTGCCGGTGTCGCAACTGTCTTTGGGGTTGGTGCTCGGCGGCTTGTTTCTCATGGTCATAGCGGCCGAGCACATCGGGCTGCACGGCACCCTCGGCGCGCTGTTGTTCGGCGCCGCGCTTTCCGGCCTGCCGCACCAAGTGCGGCGCGAGATCGTGCCGGGCCTGCAGAGCGTGGGGGAAGGGCTCTTCGTGCCGCTGTTCTTCGCTTCCGCCGGCTTGCACTTCAACTGGTCGTTTCTCGATCTGCCGCTGTGGACCATCGCCGCGGTGGCGGTGGTGCCGCTCCTCGGCAAGTTCATCGGCGCCGCGCTGGGGGCGGGATTGGCGCGGCTCGAAGGCCGTTTCGCGCTGGCCACTGGCCTGATGGCCAAAGGCGTGGCGGAAATCGCGCTGCTGCTGATCCTGCTGGAAAGCGGCGTCATCGGCGAGGACGTGTTCTCGCTGCTGGTGCTGATCATGTTCGGCTACATTCTGGTGACGCCGTATGCCTTGGGCTTCGCCGTGCGCCGGGCGGGGAAACACGCCAAGAAGCCGGCGGCGGAGGATGCGCGCGATTTGGCCGTCACCCCGTCCTTGGCGCGGTTCGCGCTGGACGGCGTGACGGTGGAGAGCATCGTGGACCGCACGCGGCGGTTCCCGGACGCCACGCTGTCGGTGCGCGATTTCGCCGATCGCTGGGTCGTTGCGGATCAAGAGGACTACGTTGTCACCGCCGATGGCGAATTGGCCGGCATCGTCTCCTTGCGCCTGCTCCGCTATCTACCGAAACCGCGCTGGGCGGACACGCCGCTCGGCGACGTTCTGCGCCGCGACACGCCCCACGCCTGGCCGGCCGAACCGGTGGAGGACGCCCTGCAGCGCATGACGGACAACGCCGTCACCGCCATGCCGGTGGTCACCGAGGACACCCACGAGCTGGTCGGCGTGGTGACCAGCCTCGACGTTCTCGATCTGATCGTGGTGGAGGCGAAAGGCGAGGCGTAATTTGTCGCCCGCGCTCCCAGGCTTGCGCCGTTAGCCCTTGGTGACCGGAGCGCCGGCCTCCACAACGCCGCCGCCGTATTCCTCGGCCAGCGCTGCCACCACTTGTGGGGCGACTTCCGCCACCGTGCAAGGGCCGGCGAGGGCCGCCAACGTGGTTACGCCCACGCCCGCCAAGCCGCAGGGGACGATGCCGGCGTAGGGTGCCAAATCCATGTCCACGTTGAGGCTGAGGCCGTGGTAGCTGCGGCCGCGGCGTACGCGCAGGCCCAAGGCGGCGATCTTGTCGCGGCCGACGTACACGCCGGGGGCGTCGGCGCGGGTGTTGCCGGTCACGCCGTAGGCGGCGAGTACGCGGATGAGGGCTTTTTCGATGCCGCACACCAAGGCGCGGGCGGTGAGGGCTCGCCGGGGCAGGTCGAACAGCAGATACGCCACCAGCTGGCCGGGGCCGTGGTAGGTGATCTGGCCGCCGCGGTCGCTTTGCACCACCGGGATGTCGCCCGGGGCGAGCAGGAACTCGGCCTTGCCGGCCTGTCCCTGGGTGAAGACCGGCAGGTGCTCGGTTAGCCAGATCTCGTCGGCGGTGGCGGCGTCGCGGGCATCGGTGAACGCGCGCATGGCGCGGAAGACATCCTCGTAGCGCGTGCCGGCGCCGAGGTCGCGGACGATGAAGTGGCGCGGTCGGTCGCCCGCGTCAACTTGCTTCCGCAACGTCGTCGTCTTCGGTTGGCGCCTCGGCCTCGTCATCTTCCGAAAGTCCGAGTAGATCCCGAAACAGCAGGTAGAACCAGTCGCCCATCTTGGCGAACGCGCCGGCTTCCTCCACGCCCACATCCGCTAGTAACGGAACCTCCACCAAGGCTTCGCCGTCCAAGCTCACGCGCACTAGGCCGATTTGGTCGCCGGCGGCGATGGGCGCTTCCAAGTCCGCCGGCAGATCCACTTCGGCCTCCAAATCATCGTGCCGCCCCCGCGGCATGGTTATGCGCACCGCCTCGGTGACGGTGGCCGAAACGGATTCCGTCTTGCCGTACCACACCGGCCTCGTGGTCAGCACCTCCCCGGCGGCGTACAACTCCTGGCTCTCGAAATACCGAAAGCCGTAGGCGAGCAGTTTCTGCGCGTCCTGAAAGCGCTCGTTGTCCGTGTCCGCGCCCATGGTCACGGCGACGAAGCGGGTGCCGTCGCGCAGCGCCGAGGCCACCAGGCAGTAGCCGGCGGCGTCGGTGAGGCCGGTCTTCACGCCGTCCACGGTCTTGTCCCGCCAAAGCAGGCGGTTGCGGTTCGGCTGTTTGATGCCGCCGTACTCGAAGGATCGCTCCGAGTACATGGCGTAGTGCCCCGGGTGGCGGCGGATCAACTCGATGGCCAACACCGCCAAATCCCGCGCCGAAGAGTAGTGCTCCTCGTCCGGCAGGCCGGTGGCGTTCACGAAGTGCGAGGCGGTGAGGCCGATCTCCCGCGCGTGCGTGTTCATCATGTTGGCGAAGCCGTCCTCGTCGCCGCCGAGATACTCCGCCACCGCAATGCTGGCGTCGTTGCCGGATTGGATCACGATGCCGCGCAGCAGGTCCGCCAAGCGCACCTTGGTGCCTTCGCGCACGAACGTCTTGGAGCCGCCGGTGCGCCATGCCTTGACGCTGATGGGCACTTCGTCGTCCAGCCCCACGCGGCCGGCGGCCAGCTCGCCGGCGGCCACGTAGCTGGTCATGATCTTCGTCAGGCTGGCCGGCGGCAGCGGCGCATCGCTGTCCCGCTCGGCGATCACGTGCCGGGTGTCGGCGTCGATGAGGATGAAGCTCTTGGACGAGATGGGCGGCGCGTCCGGGATGAGGGTCGCCGCCGCCGCGTGGAGCGCCCCGAAACCCAGGAAGCTCTGCAAGCCCAGAATGAATGTTGTGGCAAAACCGATCCGCAACGCGCTCACTACAGTTTTCTCCTCACAGCTCACTCCTCGATGATGACGGGTTGTTTGATGGGCGCCTCCTGGAACCCCAGCAGGGTGCGCAGACGCTCGGCCTCGCGTCGGCTGGTCACCGGCCCCACGCGCACGCGCAAGGTTCCCTCCAAGCGCACCAGCTGGGTCGGCGCGGCCACCGCCGCGCGCACTTCCGAGTGCGTGGTGTGGGCGCTGCGCAAATCCCGAAACGGGCCGGCGTACACGTAGAAGCGTCCGCTGCCCTTGGAAGCGGCCGCCGCCGGCGCCACCGTCTCCACGCGCACGTTCGCCACGCCCTTGTCGTGGAAGCCGAGTTTCACCGCCGCGGCGTAGGAGAGGTCGATGATGCGTTCGGCGTGGAAGGGCCCGCGGTCGTTCACGCGCACGATGGTTTGCCGGCCGTTGTCGAGATTCGTCACGCGCGCGAAGGTGGGAATGGGCAGCGAGCGGTGCGCGGCGGTGAGCTGGTACATGTCGTAGATCTCGCCGCTCGACGTGGTGCGGCCGTGGAACTTCGCCCCGTACCAGGACGCCTTGCCGTCGCGCCGATAGCCGGCGGCGCTGGGCAGCACCTCGTAGCGTTTGCCGAACACGACGTAGGAGCTGTTGCCGCGCTTGCTTTTCGGCACCGGGGACACCGGCGGGTCGGGCAGTTGCGCCAGCCGCGGCGGCGGCTTGGGCGGGGCCGAATCGCGTTCGGCGGCCGGCGCAGGGCCCGGTCGCGGTTTCGGCGGCGGCGGGGCGCCGGCGCACGCCGCGAGCGCACCAACCAGCGCTAGGCAGATCGCGCGCGACAACACGCGGCGCAACAGCCGCCCGTTCATCGCTTCGAGCCCGCGGCTTCGTGCGCGCGCTGGATTGCTTCGCTGAGTTGCAACACCGCCAGCGCGTACATGGCGCTGCGGTTGTAGCGGGTGATCACGTGGAAGTCGTGCAGTGCCAACCAGTATTCGACGCCGTCTTCCTGTTCCATGCGGTACAGCGCGGCTTTGGCGTTGGCGGCAAGGTCGTCCGCCCCGCTCACGCCGCGCCGCCGCAACTCGCCCACGGTGTGCTCCAGATCAAGCCCCTTGTTGGCAAGCGCATCGAGGGCCGGGTCGTCCAGTTCCACGCGCACCGCCACCGCGGCGTCGTTGCGCCAATGGTGGCGGGCGAAGTAGTTGGCCACGCTGCCCACGGCGTCGGGAATGTTGCGCCAGATGTCGCGCTTGCCGTCGCCGTCGAAGTCCACGGCGAAGGAGCGGTAGCTGGACGGGATGAACTGCCCGTAGCCCATCGCCCCGGCGTAGGAGCCGTTGAAGGCGAACGGGTCGGCCGCCTCCTCGCGCACCAGCAGCAGGAACTCGGTGAGCTGGCCCTTGAAGAACTTCGCCCGGCGCGGATAGTCGAACGCCAGCGTCGCCAGCGCGTCCATCACCGGAAAGGAGCCTTTGATGCGCCCGTAGAAGGTTTCGACGCCGATGATGGCGACGATGATCTCGACGCGCACGCCGAACTTGGCGGCGGCCTGCTCCAGCACATCCGCGTGTTCGCGCCAGAAATGCGCGCCGCCTTGGATGCGTTTTTCGGTGAGGAAGATGCGCCGGTACTCGTGCCACTTCAGCGCCTTCTCCGCCGGTTTGGAGATGCGCGCGATCACGTCGTCGTTCCTGCTCGCCGTGGAGAACACGCCGCGCAGCCAATAGCGGTCGAAGCCGTGCGCCTCCACCAGCTCGTCGACGTATTCGAGCACTTCGGGCCGCCCCGCGTAGTCGCCGGCGGCGCCCAGCGCCGCCACGGCGCAAAGCATCCGCACAACATTTGCCGACTTGCTCATACCGGGCTCCTTTCGGTCGCGAACGGCGCGTTTTCGCCGATTCGCGCAGCAATCCTTGCCTATGTTCTCGGGCCTTTTCGGCCCTTCCTTCCCACCGTCTCCTACCGTCCACTCCGTCGCGAGTACACGGACATCACGATGCCGAAGCCGAGCAGCGCGGTGATCGCCGCCGTGCCGCCGTAACTCACCAGCGGCAACGGCACACCCACCACGGGCAGCAGCCCGGACACCATCGCGATGTTAACAAAAACATAGGCGAAGAAAACCAGGGTGAGGCCGCCGGCCGCCAAACGCCCGAAGGTGTCCTCGGCTTGCGTGGCGATGAACAGGCTGCGGGCAATGACCACGATGTACAGCGCCAGCGTCAAGGTCACGCCGATGAGGCCGAGTTCCTCGCCGATCACGGCGATGATGAAGTCCGTGCGGCTGGCCGGCAGAAAGCCGAGTTGGCTCTGGGTGCCCTCGAACAGGCCCTTGCCGCTGAAGCCGCCGGAGCCCAGCGCCGTCTTCGACTGCAGGATGTTCCAGCCCGCGCCCTGCGGATCGCTTGCCGGATCGAAAAGCGTCAACACCCGCTGCTTTTGGTATCTCGGCATGGCGAACACCCAAAACAGCGGTGCCACCGCGGCGGCGGCGGCGCCGGCGCCAAGCACCCAAAGCCAGCGAATCCCGGCCAGCAGCAGCACGCCGAACCCCCCGGCGCACACCATCAACGCCGTGCCCAGGTCCGGCTGCATGAAGATGAGGCCGGCCGGCAACCCCACCAGCGCCACCACCACGGCCACATCGCGCAGATTGGGCGGATGCGGCCGGTCGTGCAGATACCACGCCACCGCCAACGGCACCGCCAACTTGACCACCTCCGAAGGCTGAAACCGCGGCAGGCCGGGCAAATCCAGCCAGCGCCGCGAACCGTGTGCAATCGTGCCGCCGAACAGCACCACCGCCAACAGCACGATGCCGACGAGGTACAACAGCGGCATCCAGCCCCGGTACAAGCGCGGAGCGAATTGCGCCACGCACAACATCGCCACCAACCCCACCGCCAAGCGCACGCTTTGCCTTTCCAGCACGGCGAAATCGCCCCGCGCCGCGCTGGTCAACACCAACAAGCCGAACCCCACCAACCCCGCCAGCGCCAGCAACAACCACGGATCCACATTCGGCCGAAACCCCCGCGTGGCGCGCTCGCGCCACGGCGCGGAGCGCGTATAGTCTTTCGCCACGGCGTCGGTTTCCGTCTGGTTTGAGCGGCTGTGACCGCGTCAAGATCGCCCCGGCCTGCCGGACGCATTCCCCGCCAGTGGCGGCGCCTCGCTTTGCGGCAGCAGATACGCGTCGATCACCTCCCGCACCACCGGCCCGGCCACCGAGCTCCCGCCGCCGCCGTTTTCCACCAGCACCGCCACGGCGATCCGCGGCGCGTCGGCCGGCGCGAAGGCGATGAACCAAGCGTGTTTGCGGTGGTACTCGTCCAGTTCCTCCTCGTCGTACACCTGGCCTTGCGGCACCTCCACCACCTGCGCCGTGCCGGATTTGCCGGCCATGCGGTAGGGGATGCCGCGGCCGATGTGCGCCCAGGCAGTGCCGTTGTTGCCGTAGCCTTTGTTGCCGCGATGCACCACGTCTTCCATGGCGTCCACCATCCGCTCCCAATCCTCGGCGGCGAGACCTTCCACGCGCTGCGGCGTGTGGTCAGGCAGGCGCAGGCTGTCGGCCTCGCGTTCCGCGCCCGTTGCCGCGGCGTCGTGGGCGCGCAGCATCCGCGGCGGCGCGAACAGGCCGCGGTTGGCTATGGTGGCCGCCACCGCGGCCAGCTGCAGCGGCGTCACCAGCATGTCGCCTTGGCCGATGGCCATGTTCACGGTGTCGCCCGGGTACCAGATCTCGCCTTTGGCGCCCATTTTCCAGTCGTTGTCCGGCAGGATGCCCGGGTCGGCGTCCGCCACGTCCAACGCGGCCACTCGACCGTAGCCGAACTGCGCGGCGAAAGAGGGCAGGGCGTCCACCGGCATCCTCGCGCCGAGATCGTAGAAGTAGATGTTCGAGGAGCGATAGATGGCGCGCCGCAGATCCACCAACCCTTGGCCGCCGGAGTGGCCCGGCCGCCAATTCCAGTCGCGCAGCACCCGGCCGCCGAAGCGGAACTCGCCGCGGTCGTCGATGATGCGCTCCCAATCCGTCAAACCCATCGCCAAACCGGCCAGCGCCACCACCGGCTTGAAGGTCGATCCCGGCGCGTAGCGCCCCTGCGTGGCGCGGTTGAGCAAAGGCGTGTCGCGGGAGGACGCCAGCTCCTGGTAGTGGTCGGCGTCCATGCCGGTGACGAACAGATTGGGTTCGTAGGCCGGGTGGCTGACCATCGCCAAGATGCCGCCGCTCGGCTCCATCGCCACCACCGCTCCGCGGCGCTGGCCCAGCGCGGCCACGGCGGCGATTTGCAGGCGCGCGTCCAACTGCAGCACCAGGCTGCGGCCGGGCGTCGCCGGCGTCCGCGAGAGTTCGCGGCGCTCGCGGCCGCGCACGTCCACCTCGATGGTGCGAAAACCCGGTTCGCCATGCAGGATGTCCTCGTAGAAAGCCTCCACGCCGCGTTTGCCCAGAAAACGGGTGGCGAGATAGCGATTGGCGTCGAGCCGCTTCTTGTCCTCCACGTTGATGCGGCGCACGGAACCCACGGCGTGCGCCATCAACGCGCCGTAGGGATAGTGGCGCAGAATCTCCGGCTGCACGCGCACCCCGCCGAGCCGATGCCGATCCACTTCCACCGCCGCCCGTTCCGCCTCGGAGATGTTGAACTTCAACGCGATGGACTCCAAGGGGCGCCGCCGCTGCGCCAACTTGCGGCGAAAGGCGGCGAACTCCTCTTCGGAGATGGCCACCAAGCGGCTCAAGTGCGCCAGCGTCGCGTCCATGTCGGCGACGCTTTCGGGCACGATGGCGAGGGAGAACACTGGCTGATTGTCCGCGACGATTTCGCCGTGGCGGTCGTATATCAGGCCGCGCGGCGGCGGCAGCGGCGCGAACTGCACGCTGTTGTCTTTCGAGTGCGCCACATGTTCGCCGCGCTGGAACGCCATCAGCCAAACCATGCGCCCCACCAACAGCGCGAACAGCGAGACGATGAGTACGAACACCACCAGACTGCGCGTGGCGAACGCGGCGCGTTCGGCGGTCGAATCCTTCCAGCGCACCTTCATGGCGCGTGGCGCGACGTCGACGGCGGGGGCGGAGCGGCGGCGAAACACGGTCAAGCGGGCCTATCTGCTTTCGGGGCTTTGCTCAACATCGAACCCAACTGCCGTGTACGGGTTTCATGGCTGCGCCTCGCGGTGGTACGGGTGCCCGTTGTCGATGGCCCACGCCCGGTAGAGCTGTTCCGCCACCAACACCCGCGCTAGCTGGTGCGGAAACGTCATGTCGGAAAGCGACAGCACATGCGCGGCGCGCTCCTTCGCGGCCGGGCCGAGACCCTCCACGCCGCCGATGAGCATGGCGACATCGCGCCCGTCCATGCGCCAGCGACGCAGCAGCTTGGCCAAACCTGCGCTGCTTACGCGCTCCCCGCAGCGGTCCCAAACCACCAACAATTCTTGCTCGCGCAACGCGGCCAACAACCGCGCCTCGTCGGTTTGCCCGCGGCGCGGCGCGACCACTTCCAAGCGCAAGGCGTTCGCCGGCAGGCGCCGGGCGTACTCGTCGAAGCCGTCCGCTAGCCATGGCGGCGCCTTGCCAACGGTTATCAGCCGCAGCTTCAAGGGCCGACGGCGACATCGCGCGGCGACGGCAGCATCGCCGCGGCGTCCATGTCGCCGGCCTCCCACAAGCCTTCGAGATCGTAGAAGGCGCGGCTTTCCTCGCGCATCACATGCACCACCACGTCGGCGAGATCCAGCAGCACCCAATCGCCCGGCTCGCGCCCCTCCACGCCGAGCGGCTGGACGCCGCGCCTTTTGACGGCCTCGAGAACGTGATCCACGATAGCGCGCACATGCCGCCCGGACGAGCCGCTGACGATGACCATGTGGTCCGTCACGTCGGTTTGCGCGGACACGTCCAGCGCCACCACGCGCCGACCTTTGATGTCGCGCACGGCCGCCAAGACCAGCGCCTTCAGATCTTCCGCTTCGACTTCGCTCCTCCTGCTTCGCCGCCCCGCCGGCCGGCGGAATGTTCCCCCACCGCGCCGTAAAGGCCATTGCGCCTAATATAAGCCCATACTTGCGGCGACAGCAACGCACTCGCGTCGGCTTGGCGGGCGATGCGGGCGCGCACCTCGGTGGCCGAGATGTCCGCCATCGCCGCGCCCAGGTAGTGGATGCCGCCGCAGCGTTGCCGACCGAGCTCGCTGGCGCAGGCAACGTGGTGGAAGCCGGGCGGCGGCGCTGGCCGAGGCCCGCCGGGCGCGGAGCGGGCGAACACCACCAGATGGCAGAGCGCCGCCAGCTCGTCGGCGCGATGCCAAGTGTCAACGCTGGCGAGGGCGTCGTCGCCCAGCAACCAGACCAACGGCGCCTCGCCGGCCATTGCCGCGAGCGTGGCGACGGTGTACGACGGGCCGGCGCGGGCGCTTTCGTGATCGGACGCGGCCGCCAAGGCAGGCAGCTCGGTTCGTTGCGCGATCGTTCGGCCGTCCGGCAATCCGTCGCCGAGCGCACCCAGCCGCCCTGCGTTCGCGTCCGCCACCGCCAGCCGCAGCATGGCCCACCGATCCGCCACGCCCGCACATGGCTCTTTGCGGTGCCAAGGCCGCGCCGCCAACTGCAACGTCACCTGTCTCGCGCCCAACGCGGCGCCGGCGGCAAGCGCCGCGCGCAGATGGCCTAAGTGAACGGGGTCGAACGTGCCGCCGAGAATCGCCCGCACCTCAACCCCGCAACTGGGCGATGAGGCGGCGTATTTCCACCAGGCGTTCGCGGGGCAACTGCATTTGCAGCAGGCTCTGCTTGGTTTCCGCCTCCAGCGGCAGCAGTTCCGCCAGCCGCCAACTCACCGAGCGGGCGTCGTCGTAGTCCACCTCCAGCGCCAACTGTTGGATCATCGGGTGCTTCACCAGCACGCGCAACGTCTCCACCAAGGCGCGGAACTCGTCGCCCACGGCGGCGGCTCTTTCCTCCGGTAGAAACTCCACCTCCGCCATCATCAGCTTATCCGGCGCTTCCCACGAGCGGTGGATGCGGAACTTCCCGGCGCCGGCGCAGAGGATGCCCAGGCGCCCGTTGGCGAGCGGATTGAAGTCCACGATGTTCGCGTAGGTGCCGATGTCGAACACCGCCGGCGGCCCGGCGTCCCCGGGCAGCCGCGCCTCGCGGCCTTCGCGAATCAGCACAACGCCGAACCCCGTGTCCGTCTTCATGCAGCGCCCCACCAGATCCAGGTAGCGCGGCTCGAAGATCTGCAACGGCAGCCGGCCGCCGCAGAGCAACACCGTGCCGAGTGGAAAGAGGGGTATTTCCTTGCGCTGACCAGCCATGCCGGAACGATAGCACCTCCAGCCGGTTGCTACACTGGCTTAGTGGAATCCCCGGAAGTCAGTTGGGCGCAGGTGGTGGTGTTGGCGCTCATCCAGGGCGTCACCGAGTTTCTGCCGGTGTCGAGTTCCGCGCATCTGGTGCTGCCGTCCGCGCTGACGGATTGGCCCGACCAAGGGTTGGCGTTCGATGTGGCGGTCCACTGCGGCACCTTGGTCGCGGTGTTGTGCTACTTCCAAAGGGATTTGCGCGGTTTCGCGGCGAGCGGTTGGGGCTTGTTGGCGCGGCGCGAGTGGGATGCGAACGCGCATCTGTTGGCGAAGCTCGCGCTCGCGTCGCTGCCGGTGGCGCTGGCGGGGGTGGCGTTCGCGCCGTTGGTGGAAGGGCGGTTGCGTGGCGTGGCGGTGATTGCGGGGAGCACTATCGCGTTTGGGTTGGCGCTCTGGTGGGCGGATCGGCGGCGCGGTGGCGAATCCACTCCCAGCGCGCCCACCTACCTGCAAGCGTTGCTCATCGGCGTGGCGCAGGCCGCGGCCATCGTGCCGGGCGCGTCGCGCTCCGGCGTCACCATCGCCGCGGCCTTGGCGCTTGGGCTGTGCCGGGTGGCGGCGGCCCGCTTCGCTTTCCTGCTGGCCATCCCGGCCATCGCCGGCGCGGCGATCTTGATGGCCGGGCAAAGCGCGGGAAGCGCCGTGCCGTGGCCGAAACTGGCGGTTGGCTTCGCGCTGGCGGCGGTGAGCGCACTGTGCTGCATGACCGCGTTCGTGCGCTTTGTGGAACACACCGGCATGACGCCGTATGTGATCTACCGCCTCGTGCTCGGTTTGGTGTTGTTCGCGTTCCTGCTCTGAAGACCAAAGCGGCGCGGCCACCTTTAAGCGGTGACGTTGCCGCCGCTGAGGATGATGCCCACCTTGGGAATCTCCCCGTTGTTGATGGACGTGGCTTCCGGGTTCTCCGCCATCGCCGCTATGGTGACCGCGGCGGAAGGTTCCACCACCACCTTGAGGATGGCTTGCAGCAGCGTTGTCCAGTAGCGGATGCCGGCCTCGGAAGCCAGCCAGACCGGCGGGCGCGCCTGGCGCAGGATGGCGAAGTTGCGCTGGCCCAAGGCCGTGCGCAAGCCGTCGGCGATGGTCTTCGGCGGCAGCGGCGGCTGTGGTTCGCCGGATTCCAAGGCGTCCTTGGCGTCGCGCGCCAATGCCGGTTCGGCCAACACCACCTGCGCCGCCTCGCCGGCCGCCAGCACCGTGCCGGCGGCCAAGCCGCCGCCGCCCACGGGCACCCAGATCTGATCCAGCGCCGGTTGTTGCTCCAGCAACTCCAGCGCCGCGGTGCCGGCGCCGGCGATGATGTGGGCGTTGTCGTAGGGGTGTACGAAGGTGGCGGCGCTGTTCGCCAGCACCGCCGCCAAGGTTTCCTCCCGCGCCGCCAGCGTCGGTTCGCAGGGGACGATCTCCGCGCCGTACCGGGCGACGGCGTTGCGTTTGGCGGCATGGGCGTCGCGGGGCAGCACCACCACGGCCTTGCGCCCGGCCTCCCGCGCCGCCAGCGCCAGCGCCGCGCCGTGGTTGCCGGAGGAGTGCGTGGCCACCACGCGCACGTCGTTCGGCAGCGCCCGCACGGCGTTGGTGGCGCCGCGCATCTTGAACGCGCCGCTGCGCTGGAGGTTCTCGCACTTGAAGAACAGGTCGACGCCCAACAGCGCGTTCAAGGTTGCGCTGGTCAGCACCGGCGTTTGGTGTACGCGCCCGCGCAGAACATGCGCCGCGGCCACCACGTCCGCGCGTGTGGGGTTCACCGCGGCGGCTGGGCGTCCGCGGCGGGCGCCGGGCGGTAGGAGTCGCGCAAAGCAACGGTGAGATTGAACACGGGCGCGTCGGCCGTGTGCGTCTCGCTGTCCTTGACGAAGTAGCCTTTGCGTTCGAACTGAAAGTGCCGCTCCTCCGACTGCGCTATGGCCGGTTCGACGAACGCCTCGGCGGTGTGCAGCGAGCGCGGGTGCAGGGCGCGGGCGAAGTTTTTGGCGGTGGGGTTGGCGTCCACGAACAGGCGCTCGAACAAGCGCACCGCGGCCGGCACGGCAGTGGCGGCGTCCACCCAGTGGATCACGCCCTTCGGCTTCAGGCCGCTGGTGTCCGCGCCGCTCTTGGATTCGGGCACATAGCGGCAGCGCAACTCGGCGATTTCGCCGGCCGCGTTGCGCACCACCTCCTCGCAAACGACGATGTAGGCGTTCCGCAGGCGCACCATGCCGCCGGGCGTCAACCGCCGCCACTTGCGCGGCGGCTGTTCGGCGAAGTCCTCGCGTTCGATGTACAGCGTCTGGGAGAAGGAGAGCTCGCGCGCGCCGCGCTCCGGCTGTTGCGGATGCCACGGGGCGTTGAGCGTCTCGCCGTCGCCGGCGTAGTTGGTGATCACCAGGCGCAGCGGCTCGAGCACCGCCATCGCCCGCGGCGCGGCTTGCTCCAAGTCCCGGCGGGCGCAGAACTCCAACAGCTCCAGCTCCACCCGGCCTTCGCTTTTCGTCACCCCGATGCGGGCGCAGAAATCGCGGATCGCCTCGGGGCGAAAGCCGCGCCGCCGCAAACCGGCCAGGGTCGGCATGCGGGGATCGTCCCAACCGGCCACGTGTCCGCCATCCACCAGTTCCGAGAACAAGCGCTTGGACATCACCGTGTGTTCCAAGGCGAGCCGCGAGAACTCGATTTGCGGCGGGTGGTAGTTCACGGCGATGTTGTCCAGCACCCAGTCGTACAGCGGCCGGTGATCCTCGAATTCCAGCGTACACAGCGAATGTGAAACGCCTTCCAACGCATCGCAGATGCAGTGCGTGAAGTCGTACATGGGGTAGATGCGCCAGCGCTCGCCGGTGCGATGGTGCGCGGCGTGGCGGATGCGGTACAGCACCGGATCGCGCAGATTCACGTTCGGCGAAGCCATGTCGATCTTAGCGCGCAGCACGCGAGCGCCGTCGGCGAACTCGCCGGCCTTCATGCGACGGAACAGATCCAAGTTTTCCGCGACGGAGCGGTCGCGGCCGGGGCTTGGTGTGCCGGGTTCCACCAAGGTGCCGCGGGTGGCGCGGATTTCCTCGGCGGAAAGATCGCAAACGAACGCCTTGCCGCGTTCGATCAGCTGTTCGGCGAACGCATAGAGCTGGTCGAAGTAGTCGGACGCGAACGTGGGCCCGGCGAAGTCGTAGCCGAGCCACCGCACGTCCCGCACTATGGCGTCCACGAACTCGTCGCTCTCCTTGAGCGGATTCGTGTCGTCGAAGCGCAGGTAGGTCTTGCCGCCGAACTCCTCGGCCACGCCGAAATTCAGGCAAATGGACTTGGCGTGGCCGATGTGCAGATAGCCGTTGGGTTCCGGCGGAAACCGCGTCACCACGCCTTCCAGCCCGGCGGCCATGTCGCGCCGCACGCGATTGCGTATGAAGTCTCGGAGATCTGCGGACATGGGCGGTTTCTCGGGCTGGTTTCGGCCAGTTCGGTAATGGTCGGCGCAGATCGCGCCCAACGCTCTCATGTTGATGATGAGGATTGTATAGCCGCTAGCGCCTCCTCGATTGCCCCTTTTCGGTCAACCATGCGGCAGCAACGGCCCTGGGAGCGCGGGCGTCTCGCCCGCACAGGGTGAAATACATGTGAACGAGAGTGCGGGCGAGACGCCCGCGCTCCCAGGACGGCTTACGGCCTTGCGGCGGCGGAGAGGTTGGAGAGGTGTCCAGCGGGGCTTTCCAGCAGGCTCATGACCGTGAGCGGGTTGTCGAACGCCACCGTCAGGCGCCACTTGCCCTCGCCGTCGCCCAGCGCGCCTTCCAAGCCCTCGCTGCCGTCTTCGAGTTGCGCGGCGGTGAGCGTCAGCGCCTCGCCCGCCGGCACGGTGGCGGTTAGCGGT
The DNA here is from genome assembly GCA_965243095.1 of Candidatus Azotimanducaceae bacterium. Taxonomy (GTDB): domain Bacteria; phylum Pseudomonadota; class Gammaproteobacteria; order Pseudomonadales; family Azotimanducaceae; genus VXYL01. Next base: position 3,565,533 of record OZ251530.1, on the reverse strand, counting down.
TCCGACGCCGCGCCGGCGTCGTCCACGCCGGTGATGGTCGCCATCGCCGGTTCGTCGCCGTTGTTCGCCAGGCGCAGGAGGCTCCGCTGTTCGTCGCTGGACGCCGGGTGGAACACCGCCACGCGCGCGGCGCTGTCGGCCGCCGGGGCCGTCTCGTGCAGGCTGGTCACGAAGCCGTCGGTGTGGCGTGCGTAGCTTGCCGCGGCGAGCGCGAGGGTGCCGCTTTGCAGTTCCAAGCGCCACGCGCCCTTCGTGGGTGCGCCGACGCCGGACGCCAAGCCCTTCTTCGCGTTGCCGTTCTCCAAGTCGTCCGAGTTGAAGTGCATTGTCGCCCGCGCCGCAAGCTGTAGCCGGACCGGGCCGGCGCGGACGCCGGCGTCGTCCACCGCCGAGATCTCCACCACACCTTCCGCCGCGGCCATGTTCGCCACGCGGGCGAAGCCCTCGCGGCCGGCCGGGTTCAACGCCGACGGGAACAGTGGCAGGCGCAGCGTTTCGTCCGCGGCCGCGCGCAGCGGCGGCGACGACAGGTTCGAGAGGTGTCCGCTCGGGCTCTCCAGCCATGTGGACGCCGACAGCGGCCACGGCGCGTGTACGCGCAGGCGCCACTTGCCGGCGCCGTTGCCGAGACCCGCGCCGGCGGCGCCACGGGAACGCTCCAACTGCCCCGCCGTCAACGCCAGCGGGGCGCCCGCCGGCGCATCGAAGCCGGGCGCGAAGCGGCCCCGCCCGGCGTCGTCCACGCCCCACACGGACATCCTCGCGGCAGCGGGGACCGGGTTGAAGACGCGCAGCGAACTGCGTTGGGCGCGGTTGCTCGCCGGGTTGAAGAGGAACGCGGAAAGCGAGTCGCCCGCGCGCGGCAACTCGCCGTGCAACGGGGTCAGGAATCCGTCCGGGGTGCGGACGTAGGCCAGAACCTCGATGTCGAGCGGGGACCACAGATGCAGCCGCCAACTGCCCGCCATCGGCGGGCCCAAGCCTTCGGCCAACCCCATCTCGGCGTTGCCGTTCTCCAAGTCCGCCGAGTCGAACTGCACCGCCGCCCCGGCGGCCAGCGGAAGCGACACCGGGCCGAATCTCTCGCCGGCCTCGTCCACGGCCTCCACCAGCGCCGCGCCGTCCATGTCCGAGCGGTTCAGCACGCGCACGACGCCGCTCCGCCCGGAAGCGTCCGCCGCGGAGGGAAACAACGGCACGGCCCAGCCGAACACCACCGTGGCGCCGGCATCGCGCAGCGCCGGAATGTGCGTGTCCAGCGCCGCCGCGCCCAGCGGATTGCCGCGCAGGCCCAGCGCGCCGCCATCCGCAAGCCCCGGGTGCCCGGCCAGCCCCGACACGTCCGCCAGCCGGTTCCAGCCCAAGCGCAGCCACGACAGCCGCGTCAGCCCGCGCAGCGGCGAAGCGTCCGCGATGCGGTTGCGCGACAGGTCCAGCCGCGTCAGCGCCCGCAATCCCGCCAGCGCCGAGACGTCGGCCACCATGTTGTTCGGCAGCCACAGCCGCCGCAGCTTCGAGAGCCCCGCCAGCGCCGAGATGTCCGCGATCTGGTTGTCCCCCAGATGCAGGTAGATCAGCGAGCCAAGCCCCGCCAGCGCCGAGATGTCCGACATGTCGTTGCCGTCCAGCCACAGTTGCTCCAAGGACGACAGGCCCGACAGCGGCGACAGGTCGCGCACCGCCGTGCCGCTCAGCAGCAGCGTCCGCAGGCTGGTCAGCCCCGCCAGCGGCGAGAGGTCCAGCGGCGCGCCCCCGGCCGCCGGCGCGTTGCCGCCCAGGGACAGCGATTCCAGCGACACCGCCTCCTCCAGACCCGCCAGCGACGAGATCCCGGCACCGTCCAGGTTCAGCGTCCGCGCCGCCTGAATGTCCAATATCCTCAGCGTTCCCGGCTGCTTGCCCAGCGCCCGCTCCACGGCGGCCGTCAGCGCCGGGTCCGGCAGCGAGAACAGCCCGCCAACCACCGGTATGGTTGTCCATGTCGTCAGGTCGATGCCGCCGGCGTGCGCGGCGGTCAGCACCCGCACCGCATAGTCTTGGGTGGCGGGCAGTTCGCCCCCGGACAAGGCGATCGTCAGGGTGGCCGTAGTGCCGCCGGCGGCGGCGCCCGCCACGTTGGCGACGGACAGGCCCGGCGTCGCCGGCACCAGCGCGAAGCTGTCCGCGGCGACGCCGCTTGCGAACGTGGTTCCGGTCAACGAGACGGCGATCGTCGCGCCGTCCAGGTTCCGCTCGGTGAGGGAAGAGGGATTCACGGACGAGATGGCCACGCCGCTGCCCAGAACCCTGTGGCGCGGGTAGTCCGTGGGCAGGTCTCGGATCGCGTGGTGGTCGTCGACATGGGGGAGATTGGGGTCTTGAAGCTGTCCACCGTGCAACCTGCCGATGCTCAACCCGTCGGCGTCGGCGTCGTCCTGCCCAACCGTATAGGTGAAGGGTATGGTCCAGCGGTAGGCATTGAAGTTGTCCGGGCAGCTCATCTGCCTGGTGACCCCGCCAATCAGCAACTCCAGCCTAAGAGTGTTGGTAGGCCAATGGGTGGTTGAACAGGTTCGGTTGTCGATGACACGTATGCTGAAAGTCAGGGTGACCGTGATGGTCTCGCCCTGCACGAAGGTGTCGCCGTTCGCAGGGTCGCTCACCGTCATGGTGGCGATGCGGGGGTTGCCTCCGTGGTGGGCCGCGGCCTGCCCCGCGCCGAGCGCCGCCAGCGCGGCCAAGAGCAAGGCGGCGAGACGCGGAACCGCGCCATCGCGGCGCCCGCGGATGGCGCCCGCAGCGCAGGTCAGCAACATGGCAAGCACCGAGCGCCGCGCACGCGGGGGGGGGGGGGGGGGGGGTGGAATCGTCCATACGCTTTCTCCTCCATCATGCCCAGCAACGCGCTCAGCGCGTGGCTGAGCGCAAGTCCTACCGACATATTACCCTTTTTCGGGTCAACCGTGCGCCGGGCGTCGGTCGCTTGGAGCGGAGCGATGCCCTTCGCTGGCGCGATCGCCGGCATTTATGGCGTTTTACTGCCTTCGCGAAGTGACGATTTCCTACACGGTTTTCAGCCAAATCCCGTATCCAAGCGCCTTGCGCGTTGTCCAAACTGGCGCGCATGGCACCCCCGAACCAACAGCGCCGCCCGGCCGCGCCAAGCGACCCGGCGAACAAGCACCTGTTCTCCCACCCGCGCATGGTGGCGGACCTCCTGCGCCTGCTCGGCGAACCCTGGGTGGACGACTTGGATCTCGACCGCTTGGCGCGGCTGCCGGCCGAGCACGTCGCCGACAACCACCGCGTCCGCGCCGAGGACATGCCGTGGCGCGCGCCGTTCAAGCCCGGCGCCGGCCAACCGCCGGAAGCCGCCGTGGTGGTGCATGTGGAGTTCCAGAGCGGCTCGCATCCCCACATGGCGGAGCGGCTGCTCGAGTACGCGGCGCTGCTGCGCCGCGACCTGCTTCGCGTCGGCGCGACGGCGACGGTTCCCGCGCATGTGCCCTTGGTGGTGTACAGCGGCCGGGCGCGGTGGTCGCCGCCGCTGCAAGTGGCGGAGCGCACCGCGTGGGTTCCCGACGCGCTGACGGAGTTTCAGCCGCGCATGGCGTTCCGCTTTGTTGACGCCAAGACCTATCGGGGCGACCACTTGTCGGACGGCAACGTGGCGCGGGCATGGCTGGCGCTGGAGGCGGCGGACGCCGCCGGTCTCGCGACGGCGCTGGAGCACACGGCGGCAACCTTCGCCCGGGTCGGCGACGCGGCCTTGTCGCACGGCCTTGAGCGGTGGTGCTATGGTGTGCTGCGCCATCGCTTCGGCGACCGGCTGCCGTCTTTGACAGACATCATGGAGAAACGGACGATGCTTGCGGAAACGCTTCAGGAGTGGGACGAGCAGAAGATCAACGAAGGCCGCTTGGCCGAGCGCCAGGAAGAACGCGAGCGGATGCGCAGGTTGGCCGAGCGGCACTTCGACGCCGCCATCGCGCGCAAGTTCGTGCGCCTCATCAACGCCGACGACGATCCGGAATCGCCCTGATCCGCACCTGAGGCTCCGGCGTTGCCCCCGGGAACGCAGGTGTGCCGCCTGCATGCGGGCGCGACGCCCGCGCTCGCAAGGGCGCCGCGGACGCAATCGTCGCTTACGGCCTTGCGGTGGCGGAGAGGTTGGAGATGTGCCCGGCGGGGCTTTCCATCAAGCTCATTACGGTGAGCGGGTTGTCGAAGGAGACGGTCAACCGCCACTGGCCCTCGCCATCGCCCAGTGCGCCTTCGAGGCCTTCGCCGCCGGCTTCTAGCTGCGCCGCGGTGAGCGTCAGCGCCTCGCCGGCCGGCACCATGACGGTTAGCGGCCCCGCCTCCACGCCGGCGTCGTCCACGCCGTTGATCGTTGCTGTCGCCGCATCCTCGCTGTTGTTCGCTAGGCGCAGGAGGCTGCGCTGTTCGTCGCTGGACGCCGGGTGGAACACCGCCACGCGCGCGGCGCTGTCGGCCGCCGGGGCCGTCTCGTGCAGGCTGGTCACGAAGCCGTCGGCGTGGCGGGCGTAGGTTGCGGCGGCGAGTGAGAGGGTGCCGCTTTGCAGTTCCAGCCGCCACGCGCCCTTCGTCGGCGCGCCGACGCCGGACGCCAAGCCCTTGGCGGCGTTACCGCTTTCCAAGTCGTCCGAGTTGAAATGCATCGTCGCCCGCGCCGCAAGCGGTAGCTGGACCGGGCCGGCGCGGACACCGGCGTCGTCCACCGCCGAAATCTCCACCATGCCTTCCGCCGCGGTCATGTTGGCCACGCGGGCGAAGCCCTCGCGGCCGGCCGGGTTCATCGCCGACGGGAACAGCGGCAGGCGCAGCATTTCGTCCGCGGCCGCGCGCAGCGGCGGCGACGACAGGTTCGAGAGGTGGCCGCTCGGGCTCGCCAGCCACGAGGACGCCGACAGCGGCCACGGCGCGTGTACGCGCAAGCGCCACTTGCCGGCGCCGTTGCCGAGACCCGCGCCGGCGGCGCCCCGCGACCGCTCCAACTGCCCCGCCGTCAATGCCAGCGTCGCGCCCGCCGGCGCCTCGAAGCCGGGCGCGAAGCGGCCACGTCCGGCGTCGTCCACGCCCCACACGGACATCCTCGCGGCAGCGGGGACCGGGTTGAAGACGCGCAGCGAACTGCGTTGGGCGCGGTTGCTCGCCGGGTTGAAGAGGAACGCGGAAAGCGAGTCGCCCGCGCGCGGCAACTCGCCGTGCAACGGGGTCAGGAATCCGTCCGGGGTGCGGACGTAGGCCAGAACCTCGATGTCGAGCGGGGACCACAGATGCAGCCGCCAACTGCCCGCCATCGGCGGGCCCAAGCCTTCGGCCAACCCCATCTCGGCGTTGCCGTTCTCCAAGTCCGTCGAGTCGAATTGCGCCGCCGCGCCGGCGGCCAGCGAAAGCGCCACCGGGCCGAACGTCTGCCCGGCCTCGTCCACGGCCTCCACCAGCACCACGCCGTCCATGTCCGAGCGGTTCAACACGCGCACCACGCCGCTCCGCCCCGCCGCGTCCGCCGCCGCTGGAAACAGCGGCACGGCCCAGCCGAACACCACCGTGGCGCCGGCATCGCGCAGCGCCGGAATGTGCGTGTCCAGCGCCGCCGCGCCCAGCGGATTGCCGCGCAGGCCCAGCGCGCCGCCATCCGCCAGCCCCGGGTGTCCGGCCAGCCCCGACACGTCCGCCAGCCGGTTCCAACCCAAACGCAGCCACGCCAGCCGCGTCAGCCCGCGCAGCGGCGAGGCGTCGGGCACCCGGTTGCGCGACAGGTCCAGCCGCGTCAGCGTCCGCAATCCCGCCAGCGCCGAGACGTCCGCCACCATGTTGTTCGGCAACCACAGCCGCCGCAGCTTCGAGAGCCCCGCCAGCGGCGAGAGGTCCGCGATGCGGTTGTCGCCCAGATGCAGGTAGATCAGCGAGCCAAGCGCCGACAGCGCCGAGATGTCCGCCAGGTCGTTGCCGTCCAGCCACAACTGTTCCAAGGACGACAGGCCCGACAGCGGCGACAGGTCGCGCACCGCCGTGCCGCTCAGCAGCAGCGTCCGCAGGCGGGTCAGCCCCGACAGCGGCGAGAGGTCCAGCGGCGCGCCTCCGGCCGCCGTGTTGCCGCCCAAGGACAGCGACTCCAGCGACACCGCCTGCTCCAGACCCGCCAGCGACGAGATCCCCGCACCGTCCAGGTTCAGCGTCCGCGCCGCCTGAATGTCCAATATCCTCAGCGTTCCCGGCCGCTTGCCCAGCGCCCGCTCCACGGCGGCCGTCAGCGCCGGGTCGGGCAGCGAGAACAGCCCGCCAACCACCGGTATGGTCGTCCGTGTCGTCAGGTCGATGCCGCCGGCGTGCGCGGCGGTCAGCACCCGCACCGCATAGTCTTGGGTGGCGGGCAGTTCGCCCCCGGACAAGGCGATCGTCAGGGTGGCCGTCGTGCCGCCGGCGGCGGCGCCCGCCACGTTGGCGACGGACAGGCCCGGCGTCGCCGGCACCAGCGCGAAGCTGTCCGCGGCGACGCCGCTCGCGAAGGTGGTTCCGGTCAACGAGACGGCGATCGTCGCGCCGTCCAGGTTCCGCTCGGTGAGGGAAGAGGGATTCACGGACGAGATGGCCACGCCGCTGCCCAGAACCCTGTGGCGCGGGTAGTCCGTGGGCAGGTCTCGGATCGCGTGGTGGTCGCCGGCATTGGGGAGATTGGGGTTTTGAATCTGCCCACCATGCAACCGCCCGATGCTCACCCCGTCGGCGTCGACGTCATCCCGCCCAACGGTATAGGTGAAGGGTATGGCGCTGCGGAGGACATTGTTGTTGTCCGGGCAGCTCATCTGCCTGGTGGCCCCGCCAATTCGAACCGTCAGCCTAAGAGTATTGCCAGGCCAGATGGTGGCTGAACAGCTTCGGTTGTCGCTGACAACTATGCTGAAAGTCAGGGTAACCGTGATGGTCTCGCCCTGCACGAAGGTGTCGCCGTTCGCGGGGTCGCTCACCGTCATGGTGGTTATGCGGGGGTTGCCCCCGTGGTGGGCCGCGGCTTGCCCGGCGCCGAGCGCCGCAAGCGCGGCCAAGAGCAAGGCGGCGAGACGCGGAACCGCGCCATCGCGGCGCCCGCGGATGGCGCCCGCGGCGCAGGTCAGCAACATGGCAAGCACCGAGCGCCGCGCACGCGGGGGGGGGGGTCATGTGCAGGGTCATGTGCATACGGTTTTCTCCTCCATCAACGGGCTCCGCACCTTGTACGGCATATTACACTTTTTTCGGTCAACTCTGTGCGCTGGTTGATGCCGATGCGTTCGCCCATGCGCATCTTGGCGCCGCGCCGAATGTTGTCGTCCAACGTCGCCCCGGGCGGAAAGACGGCGATCACCGTGGAGCCGAGCAGGAACGCGCCCACTTGGTCGCCGCGGGCGAAACGCACGTCTGCGGCGGGGCGAGCGCGCAGGTGACGATAGGGCGAGGTCGGGCCGTCCGCCCAAGCGACCTCGATGCTGGCGACGATCATCGCGCCGATGAGCACCAGGGCGAACTCGCCGATTTCGCTTTGCAGACGCAACACCAGGCGCTCGTTGCGCGCGAAGAGGCGCGGCACATGCCGTTCCGTCAGGCCGTTGACGGAGAACAGCCGCCCCGGGATCTCCAAGCTCGCGCGAAGCTCCGCCGCGCAGGGCGCGTGGACGCGGTGGTAGTCCCGCGGCGCTAGGTAGATGGTGACGAAGACGCCTTCGCGCAGGGTTCCCGCGAACTGGGGGTCGCCGAGCAAGTCGGCCAGCGCGTAGCGTCGCCCCTTGGCCTGCAGCAGGAGGCCGTCCTCCACCCGGCCGGCTTGGCTGACAGTGCCGTCGGCCGGGCTGACCAGCGCGTGCGGATCGGCCGGCAGCGGGCGTACGCCCGGGCGCAGGGTACGGGTGAAGAACTGGTTGAAGCTCTCGAAGTCGTCCGCGCCGTCGCCTTCACATTCCGCCAGATCGACGCGGTAGGCGGCGGCGAAGGCGTTGATGAGCAAGCGCTTCAAGTGGCGCTGGCGACTGGCGGCGAACGCGCCGAGCAGGCGCGACAGCGCGTGCTGCGGCAGGGCGGCTTGGAGGAGCACGTACGGGTGCATCACGGAGTCAAATTGTGACGGGCGCGCCCGCTAGGGTGCGCCGCGATAGGGGTGTCGTCGCGGTTGCCCCACTCCGCCCAAGACCCGGGATAGGCGCGGATGCGCGGGAAGGCGCACAGGCGCGCCGCCATGTACGCCAAACCGGAGCGGTGGTGGGTTTGGCAATGCACCACGACGTCGCGTTCGGGCACGATGCCGCGCTCGGCGAGGCGCTCCGGCAAGTGTTGGATCAGGCGCAGATCGCGTTTCGCATCCATCAGCTCCAGCCAGTCCAGATTGATCGCGCCCGGGATGTGTCCGGCGCGTCGCGCCGCCACCCGGCGGCCGGCGTACTCCTCGGCGGAGCGACAGTCCCACACCAACAGATCCGGGTCAGAGAGCCGCGCCAACAGCTCTTCGGTTTCGGCTATCGGCGCGGGATCGATTGCGATATGCATGTTCGAGGGCGCGTTGGACTCCGGCGCGGTCGTCAGCGGCAACCCCGCGGCCCGCCAGGCGCGCAAGCCGCCGTCCAGATAGCGCCAGCGCGGATGGCCGACCACGTCCAGCGTCCACGCCAGCCGGCCGGCCCAACCGCCGCCTTCGTCGTCGAACAGCACCACCTCCCGCTCGGGCGCGAGGCCGATGCGGCGAAACAGGCGCGTCAACCGTTCCACGCTGGGCAGGGCGCCGGTGACCGGGGGAATGCCGGACACGAGCTCCCCCGGTGTCACCAGCATCGATCCGGGCGGATGTCCGGCGGCGTACGCTTCACGGGAGGTCACTTGCACCAACAGGGGTGGCGGGCTGAGCTCGGCCAGCTCGTCGGCGCTGATCAGCGAAGGTTTGGGCGGCGTCACAACGCGGCGATAATACCGGCATGGCCGCGGACGAACGACCGGCGAACCATCTGGTGTGGATGGACATGGAGATGACCGGGCTCGACCCGGAGCGCGACGTCGTCTTGGAAGTGGCCACGTTGATAACCAATGCCGATCTGGAGATCGTCGCCGAAGGCCCGGCGTTGGCCATCCACCAAGAGGAAGCGGTGTTGGCGGCGATGGACGAGTGGAACACCCGACATCACACCGCGTCGGGTTTGACGGAGCGGGTGCGCCGCTCGCAGGTGAGCCTCGTTGAAGCCGAGGCGGTGACGCTGGCGTTCGTGGAACGCCACTGCGCCCCGCAGAGCGCGCCGCTGTGCGGCAACTCGGTGTGGCAGGACCGGCGCTTTCTCGCCCGCCACATGCCGGTGCTGAACGAATACCTGCACTACCGCATCGTGGATGTCTCGACGGTGAAGGAGCTGGCGGCGCGCTGGCGTCCGGCGCTGGTGGACGGGTTCGAGAAGAAGAACACGCACCGCGCCTTGGACGACATCCGCGAATCCATCGCGGAGTTGCGCCACTACCGGGAGCACTTCTTCCGGCTCTGAGGACTCCGGTTTTGGTGCGCCTGGGCCTGCCGCGCCAGCGCCCAGTCGATGTGTTCGCGCACCATCGCCGACGCCTCGCTTCGCCGCGTCTTTAACCCGGCGACCACCGCCGCGTCCGGCGGCGCGTTGCCGGCGGCCACCGCCAAGTTGCGCACCCACTGCGCGTAATTCACGCGGCGAATGGCCATGCCTTCGGTGCGGGCGAGGAAGGTGGCCTCCTCCCACGCCAGCAGTTCCGCCAGCGTGGTGTTGTCGAGGCCGTGGCGGGGCGCGAAGTCGGCTTCCGCCGAGCGGCGGGCGAAGCGGTTCCACGGGCAGACGATCTGGCAATCGTCGCAGCCGAACACGCGGTTGCCCACGGCATCCCGCAGGGCCAGCGGTATCGCGCCCTTGTGTTCGATGGTGAGGTAGGCGATGCAGCGCGTGGCGTCCAGCTTGCCCGGCGCGACGATGGCGCCGGTCGGGCAGACGCTCATGCAGGCGCGGCAGTTGCCGCAGCCGGGCGCGTCCGGCGGTCGCTTCGGCGTCACCGGCAGCGGCAGATTGGTGAAGATCTCGCCGAGGAAGAACCACGAGCCCTCCTCGCTGAGCAGCAGCGTGTTCTTGCCGATCCAGCCGACGCCGGCTTTCTCGCCCAGCGGCTTTTCCAGCACTGGCGCGGAATCCGTGAAGGCGCGGAATTCGCCGCCGGCGCGTTGCTCGATGCGCTTGGCGAGCCGCGCCAGGCGGCGGCGCACGGTCTTGTGGTAGTCGCGCCCCAGCGCGTAGCGGGCGACGTACGCGGAACCGTCGTTCACTGGCAGGGCGTTTTGCGCCGGCGGCGGCGTGCCGAGGTAGTCCATGCGCGCCGAGATGACGCGCACCGTGCCCGGGCGCAGCTTTTCCGGGGCGAGGCGCTTCGCCACGTTGCGCTCCAGATAGCCCATGTCGCCGTGCAGCCGCTCCGCCAGCCAGCGGCGATAGGCGGGGGCGTAGTCGGCGAGGTTGGTGTCCGCCACGCCGATGCCGGCGAAACCCAGCTCCCGCGCCCAGCGCTCGATGTCGCCGCGGAGGGCGGCGTAGTCGATGCCCTCATCCGCGCTCTGCGGCTTGCAACCGTTCATGGCCGGATCATCCTATAATCCGGCCATGCGCGATTTGACAGGGATTGTCGCGCGGGTGCATACGGGCAGCGAAACCCGCACCTTCGATCGGCGCGCCACGGACGAGTTCGCCATTCCCGGCATCCGCTTGATGCTGCGCGCCGGGCGCGTGGCGTTTGACGCGCTGCGCGCGCGCTGGCCGGCCGCCGGGAGCGTCACGGTGGTTTGCGGCGGCGGCAACAACGGCGGCGACGGCTATGTGATCGCCGGCCTCGCCAAGGATGCCGGCCTCGACGTGCAACTCATTGAGGTGGGCGACCCCGCCAAGCTGAAAGGCGACGCGCTGACGGCGCGGCGGTTCGCGCTGGAACGCTTGGGCGAGAGCGGCGGCGAGGACTGGCCCGCGCGCGGCGACGTGATCGTGGACGCGCTGCTGGGCACCGGCGTTCGAGGCGGCGTGCGGGCGGCGTATCAAGAGGCCATCGATCGCATCAACGCCGCCGCCAAGCCGGTGTTGGCGGTGGACGTGCCCTCCGGCGTGGATGCGGACACCGGCGGCTTGCACACGCCCGCGCCAGTGTACGCGGCGCTTACGGTGACCTTCGTTGCGGCCAAGATCGGCCTCGTCACCGGCGCCGCCGTGGATTTCGTGGGCGATCTGATCGTGGACGACATTGGCGTCCCGGAGGCCGCTCGCGCCGAACCGGGCGTTGCGGTGCTGCAAGGCGCCGGCTTGGCCGAACTGGCGCGGCAACCGAACGCCCACAAAGGCGATTTCGGGCGGCTGCTGATCGTCGGCGGCGACGCCGACATGGGCGGCGCGGTGGCGCTCGCCGGCGAGGCCGCGCTGCGGGTCGGCGCCGGCGCGATCACAGTGGCCACCCGTTCCGTCAACCGTGCCGCGATTCTGGCGCGGCGTCCCGAGCTGATGGTATGCGCCGCCGACACCGCCGATGCGTTGGACGACGCGCTCGCCGCGGCCACCGCCGTCGCCGTGGGCCCGGGCTTGGGGCGTGGCGAATGGGGAGAATCGTTGCTCGCCAAGTGCCTGGCCGCCGGCAAGCCGCTCGTCGTGGACGCGGACGGCCTCAACATCCTCGCCGCGCAAGGCGGCTTGGGTTTGGCGGACTTGCCGCCGGCCAACGCGGTGATCACGCCGCACCCGGGCGAGGCGGGGCGACTCCTTGGCCACGACGGCGGCTGGGTGCAACACAACCGCGTACAAGCCGCCGCCGAGCTCTCGAAACACGGCGCGGTGGCGGTGTTGAAGGGCGCGGGAACCTTGCTCGCGCAGTCCGGCGCAACGCGCTCCATCTGTCTGCTCGGCAATCCGGCCATGGCCACCGCCGGCAGCGGCGACGTGCTCACCGGCGTCGTCGGCGGGCTTCTGGCGCGCGGCTTGGCGCCGCTGGCAGCCGCGGAGCTCGGCGTCTGGCTGCATGCCCGCGCCGGCGACGAGGCCGCGGCGAAGGCAGCCGCCGCGCTCTTGGCCGGCGAGATGATCACCGCCTTGCGGCTGAATCCATGAACGCGCCGCGCCAAGTTCGGGATCTCCCCACGGAGGCGGCCACGTTGGCGTTCGGCGCTGAGCTCGCCGCCATGGATCTCGCCTCGGAACTGGTGTTTCTGCACGGCGGTCTGGGCGCCGGCAAGACCACGCTGGCGCGCGGCTATCTGCGCGCGCTCGGCCACCGCGGCACGGTGAAAAGCCCCACCTACACCTTGCTGGAGAGCTATGCGCTCGGCGCGGTCCGGGTGCTGCACTTCGACTTCTATCGCATCGCCGACGGCCGCGAGCTCGGCTACATCGGCATGGAGGAGTTGCTCGCCGAAGCCGCGGTGAAGCTCGTCGAGTGGCCGGAACGGGCGTGCGGCCACCTGCCGCCGGCGGACGTCGACGTGTGGCTTGAGGCCGCCGGTGAAGGCCGCCGCGTGGAGCTTGTCGATCATCGCCAACCAGCGGAGCAGGGCGCGTGAAGACGATCAGCCGCGTCGTGCTGCGGGCGCTGCCGCTGCTATTGGCAACCGCGGCCGCCGCCAACCAGCTCAACGGCATCCGCCTGCACGACGCGCCCGGCTCCACCCGGGTGGTGCTGGACACGCGCGCCGCCGCGGCCTACAAGATCTTCACGATGGCGAATCCGCAGCGCGTGGTGGTGGATCTGCAAAGCACTCGGCCGGCCCGCGGCTTCGCGCCGCCGAAGGTGGACAGCAAAGTCGTCCGCAACATTCGCGCCGCGGCGCGCGGCAAGGGCAATTACCGGGTGGTGTTGGACCTGCGCCGAGCCGCGACGCCGAGGGAGCTGGTGCTCAAGCCCATTGCCCCCTACGGCCACCGGCTGGTGATCGATCTGTATCCGCGCGGGACGGAGGCGCCGGCACCGGCGCCGGTGACGCGGGCGCCGGACGGCAAGCGCACCGTCGTTGTGGCCGTGGACGCCGGCCACGGCGGCGAGGACCCGGGCGCGATCGGCGTCGGCCGGGTGTACGAGAAAAAGGTGGTGCTCGCCATCGCCCAGCAAGTGAAGCGGAACTTGGACGCCATGCCGGGCATTTCCGCCGCGCTGGTGCGCACCGGCGACTATTACATCTCCCTGCGCGGCCGCACGCGCAAGGCCCGCGAACAGCTGCGCGCCGACATGTTCGTCTCCATCCACGCCGACGCCTTCCGGCTGGACAGCGTGCGCGGTGCCTCCGTGTACGCCCTCTCCGAGCGCGGCGCGACCAGCGAGGAGGCGCGTTGGCTGGCCGCCGGCGCGAACCGCGCGGACCTGATGGGCGGCGTCGCCGGCGAATCCGTCTCGCTGGGCGACAAGGACAAGGTGCTGGCCGGCGTGCTGGTGGACATGGCCATGAACGCCAAGATGGCGGACAGTTTGGCGCTCGGCGAGGCCGTGCTCGGTGCCTTGGGCAGCGTGGTCAAGCTGCGCAAGAAGAGCGTGGGGCAGGCGGGGTTCGTGGTGCTGAAGTCGCCGGACATGCCGGCGATCCTCATCGAAACCGGCTACCTTTCCAATCCGCGGGAAGCGCGCGACCTCGCCACCAAGGGCTACCAGCGGCGCGTCGCCGGCGCCATCGCCGCCGGCATTCAGGCGTACCTGCTGCGCAACCCGCCGCCGGGCACTCTGCTGGCGTCGATGGAGGGCGGCGGCACGTTGAAGTACGTGGTGAAGCGCGGCGACACGCTTTCCGAGATCGCGCAGCGCCACCGCGTCTCCCTCGGCGGCCTCAAGGGGTTGAACGGCATCGTCGGCTCGCGCATCCGCATCGGCCAGATCCTGCTCATTCCCGCCGCCGGAGCCGGCGGGTGACTTCCGCCGAGGCGCCGGCGCCGCGCCGCATCCGGCCGCTTGGCGCGTTCGTCGCCAACCAAATCGCCGCCGGCGAGGTGGTGGAGCGGCCGGCCTCCATCGTCAAGGAGTTGGTGGAGAACAGCTTGGACGCCGGCGCCGGCGACATCCGCGTGGACGTGGAGCAGGCCGGCGTGCGGCGTGTGCGCGTGGCGGACGACGGCGACGGCATCCTGCCGGACGACCTGCGCCTCGCCGTGGCACGCCACGCCACCAGCAAGATCGTCTCACCGGGCGACTTGGCGGCGGTGGCCACCCTGGGTTTTCGCGGCGAAGCGCTGGCCAGCGCGGCGTCCGTCTCGCGGCTGAGCATCACCTCGCGGCACCGCGCCGCCGACCACGCCTGGCGGCTGGAGGTGGAAGGCGGCGAAGAACGCGCCTGTCGTCCGGCCGCGCACCCGCAAGGCACCACCGTGGAGGTGGCGGATCTGTTCTACAACACCCCGGCGCGGCGCAAGTTCCTGAAAACCGAACGCACCGAACTGGTGCATATCGAGCAAGTGGTGCGGCGGGTGGCGCTGGCGCACCCGGCGGTGGGCTTCTCCCTGCGCGCCGGTTCGCGCTCGCTGGACGGCCTAGCGCCGGCCGATGTGGACGAGCGCATGGCGGCGGTGCTGGGCGCGGCGTTCGTGGAGCGCTCGGTGGCGGTGGACGAGACCGGCGCGGATCTGCGCTTGTGGGGCAGGGTGGCGGTGCCCACCTACTCGGACAGCCGCCCCACGCGCCAGTACCTGTTCGTCAACGGCCGCCCGGTGCGCGACCCGCTGGCCGCCCACGCGGTGCGGCAAGCCTACCGCGACGTGTTGTTCCACGGCCGCCATCCGGCGTTCGCGCTGTTTCTGGAACTGGCGCCGGAGTTCGTGGACGTGAACGTACACCCCACCAAGGACGAGGTGCGTTTCCGCCGCTCCCGCGACGTCCACGACTTCCTGTTCGGCAAGCTGGCCAGGGCGCTGCGCGACCTGCGCCCGGCACCGGGTGGGGAAACCGCCGGTGGTGCCGCCGGGCCGTCGCCACGGCCCGATCGGTTGGCGTTCGAGCGCCCGGTGCGCCCGGCCAATTTGGCGCGAATGTTCGACGAGGTGCGCGACGAGCGCGCCGCCCCTTACGCGCCAGATCCGCACGCAGCCGGCGCCCACGCGCCGGGCGCCGCGTTGACGCCCCGCGACGCCCCAGCGGTGCCGCCGCTCGGCCACGCCTTGGCGCAACTCCACGGCGTCTATGTTCTCGCCCAGAACGCGGACGGTTTGGTGATCGTCGACATGCACGCCGCCCACGAGCGCATCACCTACGAGCGCATGAAGACCCAACTGCTCGCCGGCAGCGTCCGCCGCCAGCGCCTCCTGGTGCCGGTGGGGCTCGACGTCGCCCAAGCCGAGGCCGACTTCGTGGAGGCCCGCGGCGCCGAACTGCAGTCCCTCGGCGTCATCATCGAGCGCAACGGCGCGACCAGCGTCGCCGTGCGCGAGGCCCCGGCCTTGCTCGGCGGCGCGGACATCGAAGCCCTGACGCGCGACCTCATCGCCGACTGCGTGGAGTTCGGCGCCTCGGACATCGTCCGCGAACGCCAAGAACGCTTGCTGGCCGGCGCCGCCTGCCACGCCTCCGCCCGCGCCGGCCGCCGCCTCACCCTGCCCGAAATGGACGCCCTCCTGCGCGACATGGAAAACACCGAAAACGCCGGCCAATGCAACCACGGCCGCCCCACCTTCGTGGCCCTGCCCATGTCCGCGCTCGACGGCCTCTTCCTGCGCGGCCAATAACACGCCTGAAGGTCCCCAGAAGCCGACGGGTGTGCGACATTTGTTGGCGTCTGCTCAGCACGTCCTGGGAGCGCGGGCGTCTCGCCCGCATTTTCGTTCAGGGGTGTTCACCTTGTGCGGGCGAGACGCCCGCGCTCCCAGCGACGCGAAGCAGATCAAACGCTTGCCATTGCCCGCAAAGCCGCTATAATCCGCGCCCGTGATGCGGGGTGGAGCAGTCTGGTAGCTCGTTGGGCTCATAACCCAAAGGCCGCAGGTTCAAATCCTGCCCCCGCTACCAAGTACAGGCGGCCGCAAGAGGTTTTGCGCCGCCCGGCCGAGGTAGGCACCACGCCGCGGGGCGGAATCTAGGGGTTCCGCCAGCGGCGAGCGATGGGCATCTATGCCCTTTTTTTGTTTGCGGACGGCGGATTCGGCGGCGCAGACGGGACGGAAAGCGTCGAGAGGCATGACGAAGAAGGAACGGGAACTGGAGGCGCTCTTGGCGCCCACGGCGCGCGCTTTCGGGTGCGAGCTGTGGGGCTTGGAGTACCGGCCTTGGGGTCGCGGCCGTTCCCTGCTGCGCGTGTTCATCGATTCCGAGCGCGGCGTCACCATCGACGATTGCCAGCGCGTCAGTACGCAGGTGAGCGCCCTGCTGGATGTCGAGAACCCCATCGTGGACTCCTACCGGCTCGAAGTCTCCTCGCCCGGGCTTGACCGCACGCTGTTTCGGCGCGAGCAGTACGAGGCCAGCGTGGGCCGCCGCGTCAACGTGCGCCTCACCGCCCCGTTCGGCGGCCGCCGCCGCTTCGAGGGGATGTTGGCCGGCGTCACGGAGGACGGCATCGCGCTGCGCGAGGAGGCGGAACCGGGGGAAGAAGACGAGGAACGCCTGTTGCCGTTCGATCAAATCCAGCGCACGCGCATCGTCCCGGACTTCAGCGACGACGAAGCCATTGAGACCGTCGAGGCTGTCGAGGCCGGCGAGGCTGTCGAGTAGAAGGACGGGGTCGATGGCCGAGATGAACCGGGAAGTGCTCCAAGTCGTGGAGTCCGTTTCCAATGAAAAGGGCGTCTCCGAAGACGTCATCTTCGAGGCCATCGAGGCGGCCCTCGCCATGGCCACCAAGAAAAAGCACCGCGACTTCGTGGAGGATGCGGACGGCCGCCGCCGCGAGGTCAACGCCGAGTTCCGCGTACATATCGACCGCGAATCGGGCAACTACGAGACGTTCCGTTGTTGGGAAGTCATCGATCCGGAGCGCGAGCTCGACGAGGAGGAGGAACCCAACCCGGACGCCGAGCTCACCCCGGCCGAAGCCTTGGAGAAGAACCCGGCGCTCGGCATCGGCGACTTCCACGAGGTGCCGGTGGAGTCCGTGGCCTTCGGCCGCATCGCGGCGCAAACCGCCAAGCAGGTCATCGTGCAGAAGGTGCGCGACGCCGAACGCGCCCAAGTGCTGGAGATGTACCAGCCGCGGGTGGGCGATTTGGTGAGCGGCACGGTCAAGAAAACCACCCGCGAGAGCGTCATCGTGGACCTCGGCAACAACGCCGAGGCCATCCTCACCCGCGAGAATCTCATCCCCCGCGACAGCTTCCGCACCGGCGACCGGGTGCGCGCCCTGCTCACCGAGGTGCGCCCCGAAGCGCGCGGCCCGCAGCTGATCCTCACCCGCACCACGCCGCGGGTGCTGATCGAGCTGTTCAAGATCGAAGTGCCCGAAGTGGCCGAGGACGTCATCGAGATCCGCGCCGCGGCGCGGGATCCCGGCTCGCGGGCGAAGATCGCCGTGCGCACCAACGACGGGCGCATCGACGCCGTGGGCGCCTGCGTGGGCATGCGCGGCTCGCGGGTGCAAGCGGTGTCCGGCGAATTGGCCGGCGAGAAGATCGACGTGGTGCTGTGGGACGACGACCCCGCCCAGCTGGCCATCAACGCCATGTCGCCGGCCGAGGTGCGCTCCATCGTCAAGGACGAGGACACCCACACCATGGACATCGCCGTGCCGGAGGACAACCTGGCGCAGGCCATCGGCCGCGGTGGTCAGAACGTGCGCCTCGCCACCGAGCTCACCGGCTGGAACCTGCAGGTGATGAACGAGGAGGACGCGGCGCGCAAGCAGGAGGAGGAAGCCCTCGCCTACGTCAAGGAGTTCATGGAGCTCTTGGAAGTGGACGAGGAGGTGGCCATCGCCCTGGTGGAGAAGGGCTTCACCGGCATCGACGAGATCGCCTACGTCGCCGCCGAGGAACTGGTGGAGGACTTCGACGAGGAAATCGTCGAGGAGCTGCGCAATCGCGCCAAGGAAGCGCTGCTGGCCCGCGAATTGGGCGGCGCCACGCCGGCCGACGATCTGCTGCAGATGGACGGAATGGATCGCGCCTTGGCCGGGGAGCTGGCGGGCGCCGGCGTGGCGACGATGGAAGACTTGGCCGATCTGTGCGTTGCCGATCTGCTCGACATCAACGAGAACATCGGCGAGGAACGCGCCGCCGAACTCATCATGACGGCGCGCGCTCCCTGGTTCGCCGAGGACGCGGACGAGGAATCCGCGCCCGCTGCCACCGGTGGCGACAATGGATGACCCCACCGTCGCGCAACTCGCGGAGACGCTCAAGCGGTCTTCGGAGGAAATGCTGGAGCTGCTGCGCTCCGCCGGGCTGCCGCACGAAGCGGACGACGACGTCGTCTCCAACGAGCAGAAGACGCAACTCCTGACGTTCGTGCAGAAGCAACGCGAACAGCGCCAGGCGGACGCCGAAGCGGAGGCGTCGCCGCGAACCCGAATCGCTGTCGCGCGCCGGCGCGACACCAAGTTGACCACGCTGCGCGCCGGCAAGGGCGGCCGCGGCAGCGCCGTCACGGTGCAAACCCGGCGCCGCGCCAAAGTGGTGGTGCGCACCGCGCAGAAACCCGCTGCTCCCGGGCCGATGCCAGCGCAAGCGAGTGAGCAGCAGCCCGCCGTCGAGCCGCGCGCGCAGCCGACGCCAACCGCGCCCGCCAGCGAACAACCGGTGGCGGCACCAACGCCGACTTCCGCCGCCGAGCCGGCGCCAACCGCGCCGCCCGAACCGGCACCGCCAGCACCCGAAACGCCGAAGGCCGTTGACACGACCGAGGCCGTCGAAACCCCCGAAGCCACCGCAGCCGCGGAAGCCAGCGAAAAGAGCACCGCCGCCCCCGTCGCGCCGGAGGTGCCCAAGGCCCGAGGCCCGGCGCGCGCCAAAGAAACGCCGCCGCGAACCGCCCCGAAGCGCCCACCGCGCCCGGCCGTCACCAAGGTTTCCGCCGGGTCGAAGCCCAAAAAGCGGGCCCCCACGCCGGAGGAAGTCGCCCGCGCCACGGCCGAAGCGGCCGCCAAGGCGCAAGAGGCCGCCCGCGCCGCCGCCAGCACCAGCAACCGCCGCGCCCCGGCGCGCGCCGGGGCCGCCGGCAGGTCCGGCGCCCGCGACCGCGGCGGCCGCGACGAGTTCCGCTCCGGCCGCGACGATCGCCGCCGCGAAGTCTCCCTGAAAAACGAATCCCGGCGCGCCAAGCGCCGGCATCTCACCGTCGAAAAACACGGCGGGGAGTTCGAGAAGCCGCAAGAGGTGGTCGTGCGCGAGGTGGAGATCGGCGCGATGGTCACCGTGGGCGAGTTGGCGCAGCGCATGAGCGTGAAGGCCGGCGAGGTCATCAAGACGTTGATGGGCATGGGCGTGATGGCCACCATCAACCAGAGCCTCGACCAGGACACCGCCGTGCTGGTGGTGGAGGAGCACGGCCACAACGTGAAGCTGGTCGCGGAAGACGAAGTGGAGCAGGTGCTGGAGAAGTCCCTGCAAGTGGATGGCGAGCGCCAGCCGCGGCCGGCGGTGGTCACCGTCATGGGGCATGTGGACCACGGCAAAACCTCCTTGCTGGATCACATCCGCAACACCCGCGTGGTGGCCGGCGAGGCCGGCGGCATCACCCAGCACATCGGCGCCTACCATGTGCGAACCGAACACGGCGCGCTCACCTTCATCGACACCCCGGGCCACGCCGCCTTCACCGCCATGCGCGCCCGCGGCGCCAAATCCACGGACGTGGTGATCCTCGTCGTCGCCGCGGACGACGGCGCCATGCCGCAGACCGAAGAAGCCGTCCGCCACGCCCGCGCCGCGCAGGTGCCCATCGTGGTGGCGGTGAACAAGATCGATCTGGAAGGCGCGGACCCGGAACGCGCGCGCAATGATCTCGCCGCCCTCGAAGTGATTCCCGAGGAGTGGGGCGGCGATGTGCAGTTCGTCAACGTCTCCGCCGAAACTGGCGAAGGCGTGGACGCGCTGCTCGAAGCGGTGGTGCTGCAGGCCGAACTCTTGGAGCTGAACGCCGCGCCCACGGCGCCGGCGCAAGGCGTCGTGATCGAGTCGCGGCTGGAGCGCGGACGCGGCCCGGTGGCCACGCTGCTCGTGCAGAACGGCACGTTGAAGCGCGGCGACATGGTCATCGCCGGACAGTTCTACGGCCGCGCCCGGGCGCTCGCCAACGAGCGCGGCGAAGCGGTGGCGGCGGCGGCGCCTTCCATTCCCGTGGAGATGCTCGGCCTCGGCGGCACGCCGGACGCCGGCGATCAGTTCTCGGCGGTGGTGGATGAGCGGCAAGCGCGCGAGGTGGCGAGCTTCCGCGCCGACCGCAGCCAAGCGCAGCGCCAGGCCAGCCAGAAGGCCGTTTCCCTGGAGAGCATGTTGGCCACCCTCGGCCAGAGCGCCGCCGCCGAGAAACGGGTGCTGAAGCTGGTGGTGAAGGCGGATGTGCGCGGCTCGCTGGAGGCCATCGTGCAAGCCTGCTCGGAAATCGGCAACGACGAGGTTTCCGTGAACGTGCTCGGCGCCGGCGTCGGCGGCATCACCGAGTCCGACGCCAACATGGCGCTCACCTACGGCGCCGCGGTGTTCGGCTTCAACACCCGCGCCGATGCCGCGGCCAAGGCGATCATCGAACGCGAAGGCATCGACCTGCGCTACTACAGCGTCATCTACGAGCTGCTCGACGACGTGCGCGCCGTGCTCGAAGGCATGCTCGCGCCGGAGGTGCGCGAAGAGATCGTCGGCGTCGCCGAGGTGCGCGAGGTGTACCGCTCGCCGCGCTACGGGCAGATCGCCGGCTGCATGGTGGTGGAGGGCGCGGTGGCGCGCAACAAAGCCATCCGCGTGTTGCGCGACAACGTGGTGATCTTCGAGGGCGAATTGGAATCCCTGCGCCGCTTCAAAGAGGACGTGACGGACGTGCGCAACGGCTTGGAATGTGGCATCGGCGTGCGCAACTACAACGACGTGCGTGCCGGCGACCTCATCGAGGTGTTCGAATCGCGCGAGGTGGCGCGGGCGCTGGCGCCGGCGGCCAACGACAACGACGCTTCGGGCGTGCGGGCAGCCGCGGCGGGCGCCGCCCGCGAGGCGCGGGAACTCGCCCCGGAAGGTGTGGCATGACGCCGGATCGCGCGGCCCGCGTGGGCGACTTTCTGCGCGCCGAGCTGGCTGCGATCGTTCACAAAGAGATGCAGGATCCGCGTGTGGCCTTGCTGTGCGTCACGGATGTGCGCGTGCGCCGCGATTTGAGCCAGGCGGACGTCTACGTCTCCTCGTTGGCGGCGGCCGACGCCGACGCGCGCGAGGAGATAGTGCGGGCGTTGAACCGGGCGGCGGGTTTCCTGCGCCGTTGCGTGGCGGCGCGCAAGGGGCTGCGCGCCACGCCGCGGTTCCGCTTCCACTACGACGACATGGTCGAGCGCGGCTCGCACCTGCTCACGCTCATCGACGCGGCCGTCGGCAAGGGCGGCGGCGCTGCGGTCGCCGCTGAAGCCGCGCATGGGCCGTAAGCGGCGCGGCCGGAGCGTACACGGCGTGATCGTGCTGGACAAACCGGCCGGCATCAGTTCCGGCGACGCCGTGCAGCGCGTCAAGCGGCTGTTCGCGGCGAACAAGGTCGGGCACACCGGCAGCTTGGATCCGCTCGCCACCGGCGTGCTGCCGCTGTGCTTCGGCGAGGCCACCAAGTTCTCCCAGTACCTGCTGGATTCGGACAAACGCTACTTGACCAAGCTGCGCCTCGGCGTCGCCACCGACAGCGGCGACGCCGACGGCAAGGTGATCGCCGAGCGGCCGGTGCCGGAACTCACGCCCTCGGCCTTGGACGCGGCGTTGGATTCCTTCCGCGGCGAGTTCGAGCAGGTGCCGTCGATGTTCTCGGCGGTGAAGCACCAGGGCAAGCCGCTGTACAAGCTCGCCCGCCAAGGCATCGAAGTGGAACGCCAGGCGCGCCCGGTCACCGTGTACGCCAACGACGTCGTGGCGCTCGACGGCGCCGATGTCGTCTTGAACATCCACTGCAGCAAAGGCACTTACGTGCGCAACATCGCCCACGACTTGGGCGAGGCGCTCGGCTGCGGCGCCCACGTGTGCGAACTGCGGCGAACCCAGGCGGGCCCGTACACGGAGGCGGATCTGGTGTCCATGGAGCAGCTGGAATCCCGCCGCGCCGAGGGTCTCAGCCTCGACGAGCTGCTGCGCCCGGTGGCCACCGCCGTCGGCCAATGGCCGCCGGTGGAACTGGCCGACGCGCCGGCGTTCTACCTGAAGCAAGGCCAGCCGGTGTTCGTGCCGCACGCGCCCACAGGCGGCTGGGTGCGGCTCTACGAGCGTGGCGCGCGCAAGCCGGCGACGCCGCGGTTGCCCGAAGAAACCGACGGCGTCTTCCTCGGCGTGGGCGAGATTCTGCAGGACGGACGCGTGGCGCCGCGGCGCCTTGTGGTACACAAGTAACGACGCGCCGGAACGGCCCGGAAAAACGAAGGGAGACAACACATGGCACTTAACGCCGAAACGAAACGCAAGATCGTCAACGACTACCGTAGAGCGGAGAACGACACCGGCTCGCCGGAGGTGCAGGTGGCGATCCTCACCTACAACATCAACTCGCTGCAGGATCACTTCCGCGCCCACGGCAAGGATCACCACTCGCGGCGCGGCCTGATCCGCATGATCAACAGCCGCCGCAAACTGCTCGATTACCTGAAAGGCAAGGACGGCCAGCGCTACGCGTCGCTGATCGCTCGCTTGGGCTTGCGGCGCTGACCGCCGCGAACCCAGCCGCACTTGGAAACCAAAAGCGCGTAGCGAACCCCAACTAGGAGAAGTGTTTTGAAGCCAACGAAAAAGGAAGTGCCGTTCGGCGACCAACAGGTGGTGCTGGAGGCGAACAAGATCGCCCGCCAGGCCACCGGCGCCGTCATGGCGACGATGGGTGACGCCGTGGTGCTCTGCACCGTGGTCGCCAACAAGGAACCCAATCCGGGGCAGGATTTCTTCCCGCTCACGGTGGACTACCAAGAGAAGTTCTACGCCGTGGGCAAGATCCCGGGCGGCTTCCTGCGCCGCGAGGGCCGGCCCAGCGACAAGGAGACGCTCACCTCGCGCCTCATCGACCGGCCCATCCGGCCGCTGTTCCCGGACGGCTTCCGCAACGCCGTGCAGGTGATCGCCACGGTGATGTCGGCGGAGCGCGACAAGGACCCGGACGTCCTCGCCATGATCGGCTGCTCGGCCGCGCTCGCTGTCTCCGGCATTCCGTTCGACGGGCCCATCGGCGCGGCGCGCGTGGGCTACGCGGACGGGCGCTACCTGCTCAACCCGGGCCACGAAACGCTGGCCACCTCCGCGCTCAACATGGTGGTGGCGGGCACCCGTTCGGCGGTGCTCATGGTGGAATCCGAAGCCACCGAGCTGTCCGAGGATCAGATGCTCGGCGGCGTCTTGTACGGCCATCAGGAGATGCAGCCGGTCATCGCCGCCATCGGCGAACTGGCCGCTGAGGCCGGCAAGCCGAAATGGAACTACGCGCCGGCGGCGTTGCCGGAGGGACTCGCCGCCCGCGTGGACGAAGCGGCGCGGGGTGCCATTCAAGAGGCGTACCGCGTGCGCGAGAAGAAGCAACGCCAAGACGCCGTGTACACGGCGCGTGCGGAGTTGACCGCGCAGCTCGCCGGCGACGGCGAAGGCGCGGCGGGCGAGTTCGCCGAAGACGACGTGGCGGAAGCGTTCCACAAGCTGGAGAAGCAGGTGGTGCGGGAGAGCGTGCTCGCCGGCGAACCGCGCATCGACGGACGCGACACCACCACCGTGCGCCCCATCGACGTGGAAGTGGGCATGCTGCCGAAAACCCACGGCTCCGCGCTCTTCCAACGCGGCGAGACCCAGGCCATCGTGGTGGCTACGCTGGGCACGCTGCGCGACGCCAAGCTGGTGGAGGCCTTGGAGAAAACCTCCAAGGACGCCTTCATGCTGCACTACAACTTCCCGCCGTACAGCGTTGGCGAGGAAGGGCGGCTCGGCGGCCCGCGCCGGCGCGAGATCGGCCACGGCAATCTGGCGCGCCGCGGCATCAAGGCGTGCCTGCCGAACGAGGAGGACTTCCCCTACACGGTGCGCGTGGTGTCCGAAATCACCGAGAGCAACGGTTCGAGTTCCATGGCCACGGTGTGCGGCAGTTCGCTCGCCCTGATGGACGCCGGCGTGCCCATGCGCGCGCCGGTGGCCGGCGTCGCCATGGGCCTGGTGAAGGAAGGCGAGCGCTTCGCCGTGCTGACGGACATCCTCGGCGACGAGGACCACTTGGGCGACATGGACTTCAAGGTGGCCGGCACCGAGAACGGCGTCACCGCGCTGCAGATGGACATCAAGATCGACGGCATCACCGAGGAGATCATGGAAACCGCCTTGGAGCAGGCGCGCGGGGCGCGGCTGCACATCCTCGGCGAGATGAACAAGGTGCTTTCGGCGTCCCGCGCCACGGTGTCCGAGAACGCCCCCACGATGGTGGTGCTGAAAGTGGATCCGGCCAAGATCCGCGACATCATCGGCAAGGGCGGCGCCACCATCCGCTCCATCGTCGAGGAAACCGGCGCCGAGGTGGACGTGGAGGACGACGGCAGCGTGCGCATCTACGCCGAGGACGGCGCCGGCAAGGACGCCGCGGTGGAGCGCATCCAAGCCATCACCGCCGAGGCCGAAGTGGGCAAGATCTACCGCGGCCGGGTGGAGCGCATCGAACCCTACGGCGCGTTCGTCAACATCCTCCCGGGCAAGGACGGCCTGCTGCACATCTCGCAAATCGCCGAGGAGCGCGTGGAAAAGGTGACCGACTACCTATCCCAAGGCCAGGAAGTGGAAGTGGTGTGCCTGGACACGGACCAACGCGGCCGCATCAAACTCTCCATGAAGGACGTGAAGCACTACGCCGAGGCGGGTTAGGGTTTGGCGAGCGACTTGACCACCTTGGCAAGCGTGGTGAAGATGCCGTAACCCGCGAGACCGATCAACCCGAAGCCGCCGAAGCGCTCGGCGACGGCGCGTTGCTCGTCGTCGCCGTAGAGTGCAAAACCCAACAGCCCGAACACAAGGATCGCGAAGAACGCCACACCGACCCAAGCAAGACGACGTTGGAACGCCATCCGATCCACTTCGATCTTCACGTTCGCTTCGAGCGCCGCGGTGGCGTACTCATGTTGGCGGCGATCTTGCGTGTCTGCCAACTCGATGGCTTTCTCCGCCACGCCAGTTCGACGGTTGTCCCGCTCGAGGCGCAACCTCTCGACCTCAAGCACCTGCCTGATCGGCGCTGGGAGTTGCTGGCTAGGCTCGGTGCTGTCGCCCGACTCCGGCGAATCTTCCGTTGACACTTCACAAATCCGCGTACGCCGGCCGATTGTTCTGTGCCATCGCCGGCCACAACTCGGGATCGGCCAGCAGCTCCACCGGCCAAGAGCGGATGACGTAGCCGCCGTAGGGGGATTTCACAACCTTGGACACCAAACCCCTAGCCGCGTCGCTCGCGCCGCGGCGGCCGGCTGCTTCGCGCGCTTCCAAGTACGTCTTGAAGACGATGGCTTCGGGCTTCGTCTCGTCCATCCCAGCGTGTTCCGCCACGGCTCCTCCAATCGGCTTGTTGCAGTGCGGCCTCGGCCACGGTACTTTACGGTAGTTCAGTGCTCCGTGGCTCGCCACACCAACGAAAGCGACTATCCAACAACTTACGGTGTATTGTCAAGGTTGTAAAAGGGCCGAAAAAGGCCTGTTGTGTAGGAGAACGCCGTGGCCCAAGCAGACCTCATCCGCACCATCGACGAGTTCGAGGCCGAGTACCGCAAAGGCATCGGGGCGGTGTTGCCGCACCGGCCGAGCAAGCTCGCGAGTCTCGACAACATCCGCCGCTTCGGTGACGGCGTGGGCGACTACAACCCGCTGTGGCGGGACGCGGCCCACGCCGCGGGCAGCCGCTTCGGCGGCATCACCGCGCCGCCGCCGTTCCTGTACGCGGTGACGCTCGGCGTGGTGGCCGGCGAAACCGGCGCCATCGACCGGTGCCGCGTGTCCACCGAATACCTGCCGGTGAACTACGCCGGCGCGGAGATCGATTTCCTGCGCCCCATCTGGCATGGCGACTGGATCACGGCGCGGGAGCAGGTGGGCGAGACGGTGCGCAAACGCAGCCGTCGCATCGGCCCGATCAACTTCAACACCGGTCTTGTGACGTTCACCAATCAACGCCGGGAAACCGTGGCGACGATCAAGACCACCATGGCGCGCTACCAAAACACCGGCCACACCTTGGAGTACGACCGCACCGCCAAGACCGCAAGCGGCGAAACCCGCGCGCCGGTCGTGGAACCCGCCGACCCTCTGGTTTGGGAACGCCAGCGGCGCGGCGCCGACACGCTCTACTTCGAGGATGTGGCGGTGGGAGACGCCTTGCCGTCGCTGCCCAAAGGCACATACTCCGTTACCGAACTGTTCCTGTTCACGCACGGTGTGCTGGGCACCGGGCGCAGTTCGCGCGCCGCGCTGGCGGCGGAAGGCTCGGCCGACCTCGGCGGCGGCGGCCGCTTCGACGCCGAGCATGCGCAGAAGCGCCGCAACATGCCCGGCCAGTTCGACTACGGGCCGCAGCGCGTGTGCTGGCTCTGCCAGATCCTCACGGATTGGATGGGCGACGATGGTGCGCTGAAGAAGCTGCAAGCATCCATCCGCCATCCCAACGTGGTGGGCGACACCAACACCGTGGAGGGCGAAGTAACCGCCAAGTCCGTGGCCGGCGACGAGCATTTGGTAGAGGTGCAGGTGCGCAACGTCAACCAATCCGGCCTCGCCACGGCGCTCGGCACGGCCACCGTGGCGTTGCCCTCGCGCAACGCGGGGCAAAGCGCGGCGTAACGGCCTGGCAGCGGCGACCCTGGGAGCGCGGGCGTCTCGCCCGCATTCGATGAAATACTCGTGAACGAAAGTGCGGGCGAGACGCCCGCGCTCCCAGGATTTTGCCGTGCGCCCCTCCGCTGCGGCTGGCCCGACCTCACGCCCGCGCCAAGTCCGCCGGCGCGTCTTGCGCCTCGTGCTCGAAGAAGCGGCCGGTCAAGGTGCGCTGGTTCTCGTAGATCGAGCCTTGGAACGGCGCCGCCGGCAGCGGCATGCGCACCGGCACGTCCTCCAGCCGCGGGCGCAGGGTTGGTTGGCCTTGCACCATGCGCCCGTTGAAGTCGTCCAGGTTGGCCAAGTGCTCGATGCCGGCCAACGGCCAGGCGTCCGCCGCCGCGTACTCGAAGAACAGCACGCGCCGCGGCCGGCGCGAGGCGTTCAGCTCCGAGCCATGCACCAAGCGGGCGTGATGGATGGTGATGTCGCCGGCGCGGGCGTGGATTTCGCGCGCGCCGGAAACGTCCAGCCCCGCCGCCCGCACGTCGATGGCGCCGCAGAAAGCGCCTTGGCTGTGATGGTCGTACACCGGGCCCAAGTGCGAGCCCGGCAGCACGCGCAGCGGGCCGTTGTCGGCGTCCATGTCGTCGAGCAGGATGCCCACCGCCAACACGTCCTGGTTGGTGTGCGGATAGAAGGCCCAGTCCTGATGCCACTCCACCGGCGCGCCGTAGCCGGCGTCCTTCAAGTTGATCTTGCCGCCGGCGCGCAGGCGGATGTTCTCGCCGAGCAGCGGCGTCAGCGCCGCCATGACGCCGTCGTGCGCCGCCAGCTCGCGGTAGAACGGGTGCGCCAGATGCGGTCGCTTCACCCGGCGCACACGCGGCGCGTCCGGCCGATGCGACGCCTCCAAGTCGAGAATAGGGGTGTGTTCGCGCAGGCCGGCGGCGCCGGCCACCACCGTGTCGGTGACGCCGCGCAGCCGCGCCAGCGTCTCCTGCGAAAGCACACCACGCACCAGCACATAGCCATCCTCGCGGTATTGGGCGATCTGCGCTGCGGTGAGAATGGCCGTTTCTCAAAACAGGGTCTGGCTCGCATTGTCGCACGCTTTGGGGCGCAAAAAATCGGGGTGCGCCGGGCGTCTTGACCGGAGGCGCTGGAAAGTTGCATGATCGCGCCATTCGGCTTACGCCGCCAAGCGCCGTTGCCCAAGGCAAACGCGAACGGCGAGGGGCGCGTCGTCGGGGGAGGAGGACGACATGGACATGCAACACGCCTGCGCGGAGGTTCTCGCCGAGGTGGACGGTTCGCTGGGGTGCATCGTCATAGACATGCGCACCGGCTTGACGGTCGCCGCGGAGTATCAGCAGGGGTCGCTGATCAACCCGGCCACGATCAACTTGGTGTCGGTGCTGAGCACCAACATGTTCCAAGGCAAGCTCATCCGCCAGTTCGAGGGCGCGTTGGCGCGGCCCAACCCCGCCGCGCAGGAATTCGTGCGCGAGGTGCAGATGACCACCGAGCACACCAACCAGTTCATGGCCGTGGTGCCGGGCTGGAACCAGATGCTGCTGGTGCTGGTGACGGACAAGACGGTAAGCGTGGGTTTGGGCTGGATGGCGGTGCATCGGTTGCTGGGCCGCCTCGGCGAAGGGGTGGCGCCAACCGCGGCGCCGCCATTGGCGACCGCGCCGTTCAACCAGCCGCCGATGGCGCATCCGGCAACCCCCGCGTCGCCACGCCACGAGCCGTTCCCGGACGCCAACCGCTACGCGCCGCCGCCCGTCGGCGCAGCGCCACAAGCGCCCACGCGCCGCTACCGGGGCGCGGTCCTGCCGTCGGAGCCGTCGCCCGGCGCGAACGCCGAAATGGAAACCGAGCCGCAGGCGCCGACGCGGCGCTACCGCGGCGCGCGCGTGCAACCGGAGCCCTCGGCCGCGGACGCGGAAGAGAAGAAGAAACCGAAGGTGGTCATGGGGCCGCGCATGTCCATGTATCGCCGCAAGTGACGAACGCTTTGGCAACCGCAAACCGCCTCTTGTGTGCCCCCTGTAGAGGAGAACGAAAGCTCATGCAGATCATCGCGAAGTCCTTGGCCGTGCTAGCCGCGTTGGCGGCGACCTCGGCTGCCCTCGCCGCCGAATCGCCGGCTGGTTTGGATACCGGCAGCACCGCGTGGATGCTAACGGCGTCCGTGCTGGGATTGATGATGACCGTGCCGGGCGTGGCGATGTTCTACAGCGGCATGGTGCGCCGCAAGAACATGCTCTCGCTGGCGGGGCAGTGCTTCGCCATCTGTTGCGTCATCTCCGTGGTGTGGATTTTCTTCGGCTACAGCCTGGCGTTTTCCGGCGATGGCGACTACATCGGCAACTTCGACTTGATGTTGCTCGCCAATTTGGACCACCAAGCGATGAAGAAGGACTTCCCGGAGACCATCTACATCGTGTTTCAACTTGGCTTCGCCGTAGTTGCCGGCGCGTTGATCACTGGCGCGGTGGCGGACCGCATGAGGTTTTCCGTCCTCTTGGTGTTCATCGGCCTCTGGTCGCTGATCGTGTACGCCCCGGTGGTGCATTGGATTTGGGGCGGCGGTTTTCTGAAGGACGACGGCGTGCTGGACTTCGCCGGCGGCACCATCGTCCACATCAACGCGGGGGTCGCGGGTCTGGTGGCGTGTTTGATGGTGGGCAAACGCAGCGGCTACGGCGCCGAGGACATGTCTCCGCACAACCCGCTGTTCAGCGTCATCGGCGTGTCCCTGCTGTGGATCGGCTGGTTCGGCTTCAGCGCCGGTTCGGCGCTTTCCGCGGGTACGCAAGCCGCCACCGCCATGCTCCTCAGCCAAACGTCCGCCGCGGCCGGTGCGCTCACGTGGATGTTTGTGGAGTGGTGGACGAACCGGAAACCGAGTGTCCTGGGTTTGGTCTCGGGTGCGGTCGCGGGATTGGTGGCGATTACGCCGGCGGCCGGTTATGTGTCGCCGGGCGGAGCGATTGGCATCGGCCTTGCCGCCGGAGCCACCTGCTGTTGGGCATGCGCCTACTTGAAGTACCTGCTGAAGTACGACGACTCCTTGGATGTTTTCGGCATCCACGGCATCGGCGGATTGGTCGGCGCCGTGGCGACCGGCGTGTTGGCGCAGGAGGCCATCGGCGGCGCGGACGGCTGGGTGGACGGCAACATCGGGCGCGTGTGGACGCAAATCACTGGCGTCGGGTGGGTTGTGCTGTGGAGCGCTGGCGGCACCGCGTTGATCCTTGGCCTCATCCGCCTGTTCACCCAGTTGCGCGTAACCGAGGAAGAGGAGATGGAGGGCCTCGACTACACCCAGCACGGCGAGGTGGTGGGCGCCGACGGCTAACGGCGGCGCGGCTAGCCGCGTTCGCGTCTGCGGTACACCAGCGCGTTGCCCGCCTTGCCGCACAACTCGGTAACGCCGGCGTGACGCAGGCAGAACGCCGCTTGCTGCGCTAACCGTCGCGACGAACCCATCGCCGCCGCCAACTGCCGGCTGGTGAATTCGGCCGGCAGCGCCGCGTCGAGGGGCGCGAACAAATCCGCCATCGTGGTGACGCGGATCGTCTCCAGCACCTTCACCAAGCGGCGGTCCGCGGTGCTCCAGCCCCGTCGCCGGCCCCGCGCCGGCACGCGGATCTCCTCCACCACCACCATCACGATGTCCAGCGTCAGGTTGGGGTGTTCCAGCAACGCCGGAATGCTCGCCAAGGCGTTGAAGACGAAGAACACCGAGTCGTGCCGCGGCGAACGACGCCGGCTGGCGATGGCGTCGCCATCCGCCGGCTTGACGATGTAGCGGTCGCGCGCGATGGGGTACACCAAGGTGACGCGAAAACGCTCCAACAGCCGCGGCAGCTTCTTCTTCAGGTTCCAGAAGACGCCGGTATGCACTTCCACGATGTGGTCGCCGATGAGCACGTCGGCCACGAAGCCGTCCACCGCCTGCTCGGTGACGCTGCCCGGAACGGCGTAGCGCTCCTTGAGCGCCCGGTGCAGCGAGCGTTCGTTCAGCTCGCCAATATGATTCGGCTTCCCTGCCGCGCCTTGCATGGATCCTCCGTCCCGCGCTTGCGTGACGCCGATTCGCTTGCCGCCCAGCACCGCGAATGGCGTGGCGAACTCCCTTTCGCCTCCGAACATTGTACGCCGGTTGGCGGGGTTGCGAGCGCGCGAAGGTGGCGAAGTGGCGAAGGTGAGTCAGCGGCGTTTCCGCGCCTCGATCTTCTGTGCGAGCCACGCCGCGAGCAGCGCCGGGCGGGCAGCTGGGAGTAGGCGCTGAGGTAGGTGTCGTCTTGCGGCAGCATGTTCGCCCGCCCGACTAGCGTGCTGCCGCCGCCACACTCACCTTCATGCCGTCCGCTTCAACGGCGTGTTCAAGCAGCGTCCGCATGAACTCCGGCGCCCGGTCGTCAGCCTTCGTCTCCCACTCGCGCACCAGCAGCCGCAGCAGCCGAGATGCGGGGCTTGGCATCTCCGCCACGTCGTTCTCCCAGCGCCGCACTTGTTGGTCCGAGTAGCCCAACAGATCGGCCAACGCCTTTTGGGAAAGGTCCAGGCGCTTGCGCAGGAACTTGAGCTCGCGCCCGTGCCAGTAGCTCTTGCGTTCCACAATCCAAGCCGCGATCGCCGCGTTGAGCCCGTCCACGTTTTCGATCGACACGCCCGGGCCGTAACGGGTCTCGTGCCTGGCCACGCCTCCGCTCAGCCACACGTTGTCGAGCCCGGACTCGGTGTAATGGTGCCAGCCGGCGTCGATTGCTTCTTCGGCGCCAGCCAGCGGTTGAACAACCCAATTGAGTGTCATCCTACGCTCCTCCTTCGCCTTCGTTGCCGAGGTCGCCCTCGGCGGCAAGCCAAGCGGTAACCACCACCAGCTCGCCTTGCTCCGTTACCGCAGCCGAGACCACGATCTCGCGGCCCGTGGCGCTACCGACCATCCTTGCCCGCAAGTCGCTGCCATGCCCCGGCCGGGGTTCCTCGTCGCATGTTCCACACCGCAGGACACGAAGCACCTCGTCCAGCGCGATGTCGCGCACAGCCATTCGCTGCCGAGCATGATCGGTTACGACCACGTTGCCAGAGTCGCCGGCAAGCTGCTGCACGGTTCGCTGGAACCAAGGCCGACTGCCTATCAGCGCAACGACGTTTCCGTTGGTGTCCATGGGCTAACACTATCATATTGATAGCCCCGTGCAAGTGGTACGGTGTGATGACCGTCGAACGGGCAATAGATGCCTTGTTGTCTTGTTGTCTTGTGAGACCGGCCTCAACACCGGGCGCACCTCTGTATACTGGCGTCTCCTTCGCTTGCACCGAGGAATGCCAGTGGCGGATGTCAAACGGGCGCGGCCGTTGCCGCAGCCCACGCCGGAGACCCAGCATTTCTGGGACGGCACCAAAGTCGGAGAACTGCGCCTGCAACGCTGCGCGGATTGCGGCCATGTGTACTTTCCGCCGCGGCCGCTTTGCCCGGAGTGCAGCTCGCGGGAGGTGGGCGTGTTCGCCGCCAGCGGGCGCGGCAAGCTCTTGAGCTACGTGATCAACCACCGCCCGCATCCGTCGTTCGATTCGCCCTACGCCATCGCGCTGGTGGAACTCGAAGAAGGGCCCACCATGATGAGCAACATCGTCGATTGCGAGCAGACGCCCGAGGCGCTGGTGCTGGACATGCCGCTGGTCGTCACCTTCGAGGAGCACGACGAGTTGGCCATCCCGCTGTTCCGGCCTGATCGCTAGCCCCTCAGCGCCCGTCCAATCTAGGAGCCCCAGCCATGACCGTCGCCATCGTCGGCGCCGCCGAGACCACCGAGCTCGGCAAGATTCCGGGCGCAAGCCAGATCCAACTGCACGCGGACGCGGCCTTGAACGCGCTTGCGGATGCCGGCCTCGCCGCCAAGGACATCGACGGCGTCGCCACCGCCGGTGAATCGCCGGTCGCCATCGCCCACTACCTCGGCATCGCGCCGCATTGGGTGGACGGCAGCTCGGTGGGCGGCTGCTCGTTCATGCTGCATGTGCGCCACGCCGTGGCCGCGATTGAGGCCGGTTACGCGAACACGGTGCTGATCACCCACGGCGAAAGCGGGCGCTCCGGGGTTGGGCGCGGCGGCGGCGGGGGAGGGCGGGCGTCCCTGCCGGCGCAGTTCGAGATGCCCTACGGGCCCATGGGGCCAACCACCATGTTCACCATCGGCGTGCTGCGCTACATGAAGCGCTATGGCATGACGCACGAGCAATTGGCGATGGTGGCGGTGGTGCAGCGCGAATGGGCCGGGCGGAACCCCCGCGCCAGCTACCGCGACCCGATCACCGTGGACGACGTGCTGAACTCGCGCCTGATCGCCTACCCGTTCCACCTGCTGGAATGTTGCCTGGTGACCGATGGCGGCGGCGCGTTGATCCTCACCGCCGCCGACCGCGCCTGCGACTTTCCGCACAAGCCGGTGTACGTCCTCGGCAGCGGCGAGAGCGTGGAGACGCCGATGGTGAGCCAGATGCGCGACCTCACCAGCAGCCAAGCGTTCCGCATCGCCGGCGCCGACGCCATGCGCTCCGCCGGAATCACCCACGGCGACGTCGATCACCTCATGGTGTACGACGCCTTCGCGCATCTGCCGATTTGGGGCTTGGAGGATCTCGGCTTCTGCGAGCGCGGCGCCGCGCCGGCGTACATCGTCGACGGCAACACCCGCCCGGGCGGTTCGCTGCCGCTGAACACCAACGGCGGCGGCCTCTCCTACATGCACTCCGGCATGTACGGCATGTACGCCCTGCAGGAGAGTGTGCGGCAGTTGCGCGGCACGGCGCCGGCGCAGGTGCCGGGGGCGGAGATCTCGCTCTGCTTGGGCGTTGGCGGCATGTTCGCCGCCAGCGGCTGCGTGGTGATGGGCAACGTCGCGCCGTAGCGCGGCAGGGTAGGCGGGCCTCGAACGAGGGTGGTGGCCTCACCAGCCGGGGCGCCGAAGGCTTGATCGCCCTGCCGAGGAGAACAACCCCATTTCGCGCCCTTCACGCACCCGCAAAGCACTGCGTCTTCGAGGATTGTGGCAGTCGCCGCGCACCCGGCTAGTGAGGCATGGAATTATGCCAAAGGAGCGGCCGAATTCGCCCCGAAACGGCCCGTTCGCGGCCAAGATCCGCGATTGCCTAATGGCTTCAATCGCTTAAGTCGCAAGGTTCCATTATTCCTTCATTATTGACGCTCTCAGCATCCGGTTTGCGCCTGTGCGGGGTACGACGGTGGCGTATGATCGGCGTATGGAGCAAACCCTGCCATGAGCGTGAAGGTGGCCATCGTCGGCGCCGGCAGCATCGGCTTCACGCGCCGGCTGGTGCGCGACATCCTCTCGGTGCCGGAACTTGCGGATACGGCCTTCGCGTTCCAAGACATCAGCCAGGACAATCTCGACAAGGTGGCGGCCCTGTGCCGCCGCGACATCGCGCACAACGGCGCGGCCGCGACCCTTTGCGCGGACACGGAGCGCCGGCCGGTGCTGGACGGCGCGGACTACGTGATCAACACCGCCCGGGTCGGCGGCTTGGAGGGCTTTCGCGCCGACGTGGAGATTCCGCTCAAGTACGGCGTGGATCAGTGCGTCGGCGACACCATCTGCGCCGGCGGGCTGCTCTACGGTCAGCGCACGGTGCCGATGGTGCTGGAGCTGTGCGAACAAATCGAACGCCACGCGCCGCGGGCCATGCTGCTCAACTACGCCAACCCGATGGCGATGAACACCTGGGCGGCGCTCGACCACTCCGCCGTGCCGACGGTGGGCTTGTGCCACGGTGTGCAGGCCGGCCACCATCTGCTGGCGCACCTCATCGAGCGCCACGTGAACGAGGGCGTCGCCGAAGACGCGCCCAGCTTCCGCCCAGTTCGCAAGGCGGACGTGGACATCGTGGCCGCCGGCATCAACCACCAAACCTGGTACTTGAAAGTGCTCTTTGATGGCGAGGATTGGGCGCGGCGCCTGCTGCCGCTCTTCGAAGCGCATCCCACGCTCCGCGAGCACGAAAAAGTCCGCATGGACGTCATGCGCCGCTTCGGGTATTTCAGCACCGAGTCCAACGGCCACCTTTCCGAATACCTGCCGTGGTACCGCAAGCGCCCGGACGAAGTGCGGCGTTGGATTTCCACGGATCGGTGGATCCTGGGCGAAACCGGCGGCTATCTGCGCGTCTGCACGGAGAACCGCAACTGGTTCGAGACGGACTTCCCCAAGTGGCTGGAGGCGCCGCCGTGGGATTTCGCGCCGGAAGAACGCAGCGACGAGCACGGTTCCTACATCATCGAAGGCATCGAGACCGGGCGCATCTACCGCGGCCACTTCAACGTCCGCAACGGCGCGACCATCGGCAATCTGCCGCCGGACGCGGTGGTTGAGGTGCCGGGCTATGTGGACAAGAACGGCGTCTCCATCCCCGCGGTGGGCGACCTGCCCCTCGGCTGCGCGGCCATCTGCAACAACTCCATCCAAGTGCAGCGCATGGCCACGCAAGCGGCGGTGCGGGGCGACGCCGAGCTGTTGAAGCAGGCGGTGCTGCTGGACCCGCTGGTGGGCGCCGTGTGCGACCCGCCGGAGGTGTGGCGCATGGTGGACGAGATGCTGGTCGCCGGGGAACAGTGGCTGCCGCAATACGGCGCGGCCATAGCGCCGGCCCGCGAGCGCCTGGCCGGGGCGCCCGAGTTGCCGCGCAACTCCGCCGGCGATGGCGCGGCGCGGCTGCGCACCCGCTCGGTGGAGGAGTTGCGGGCCGTGCAAGCCGCGTCGTAGCCGGTGCGCTTCGTCGTCTACGGCGCCGGCGGCGTCGGCGGCAGCATCGGCGCGCGGCTGCATTTGGCCGGCTTCGATGTTCTGCTCGTCGCCCGCGGGGCGCACCTTGAAACCCTGGCGCAAGACGGGCTGCGGTTCGTGTCGCCGAGCATGGACACGCGGTTGCGGATTCCCTGCGCCGGCGATGGCGCGGCGGCGGGGATCGGCCCGGCCGATGCCGTCATCCTCTGCACCAAGAGCCAACACACGGAGTTGGCGCTGCGCGACATCCATGCGGCCACCGGAGGCGAGGCGCATGTGATCTGCTGCCAGAACGGCGTGGAGAACGAGCGTTTGGCGCTGCGCCGCTTCGCCCGCGTGTACGGCATGGTGGTGTGGCTGCCGGCCGAGCACTTGGCGCCGGGCGTGGTGGTGAACTTCGCCGAGAACACCGCCGGCGGCTTGGACGCCGGCTGTTATCCCGCCGGTGTTGACTCGTTCATTGAAGAGGTGACCGCGGCGTTGCAGACCGCCGGGTTCAGCGCGGCGCCGCATCCGCGCATCATGGGCCGCAAGTACGAGAAGCTGCTGGCCAATCTCTCCAACGCCGTGAACGCGGCCACTGGCGGGCGCTCTCGCGCCATCCACGCCAAACTGCGCGAGGAAGCGCTGGCCTGCTACCGCGCCGCCGGCATCCACTGCGCCAGCGCGGAGGAGGTGCGCGCCGGCCGCGCCGGGATTCGGGGCGGCGCCGTGCCCGGCCACCAACGGCATGGCGGCTCGTCGCTGCAAAGCCTGTTGCGCGGCACCGGCGACATCGAGACGGACTTCCTGAACGGGGAAATCGTGCTGCTCGGGCGTTTGCACGGCGTGCCGACGCCGGCGAACGCGGCGGTGCAGGCGCTCGGCAATCGCTTGGTGCGCGAGGGAGCGGGCGCCGGGGCGATGACGGTCGCGGAGGTGGAAGCGCTGGTGCTGGGCGAATCGGCGGGGTAGTCGGCGGCGCGTCAAGGGAGGATGCGGCGACACTCCAAGTAGTAGCGCTTCTCGTGCGCTTCGCCCAGCGAGAACGTCTTGCGTGGCGTGGGGCCGGCGCGCAACACCGCCGGCAAGAGGTCGATCTTGTGGATTGCCGGCAGCAGAAAGCCGATGCGTCCGGGCCGCTTGGCCAAGGCGATGAGCGCCTCGTCGCCGTGGATGTAGTCCAACTTGGCGCTTGGGTGCGCCGCGATGTGGTCGTCCAAGAACGCCTGCAGCCAGCCGATGGCCAACGGCTGCGGCGGATCGGCAACGGTGATGAGCCCTTGCCCGCGCGCCGTGCGGTAGGCGACGTGGTGGCCGGGTTCGGCCGCCGCCACGGCGCGCATGCGCTGCCATCGATCCGCATCCGCGATGGGGCGGCGCGCGAACCGGGCGCTGGCGAAACGCTTCGCCAAGGCGTCGAACACCACCGCGGTCGTTGCTTCGTCGCCCACGTCGAGCAGGCGATGGATGGCGGTGAACTCGAGGCTCGCGTCGTGGATGTTCACCAACTCGGCTAGGGCGTAGCGGGCGGGATGCTCCGGTTGCGCTCCCCCGGCCTTGAGCTCCTCCCAAACCAGCCGCGCCGCGGCGAAGGAGTGGTTGCCGTCGCCCATGGCGTAGAGCAGGGGAGGATCGCCCCGGCGCAAGGCGGCGAGGGCTTGCGCCACGCTGTTGATCGCTGCGGCGTCCATCACCGGCCGGCCGCGCACCCGACCGCCGCCTTGCAGCAACTCGAAGCCGTAGGCGGGTGGCAGATCTAGCTGGAACAGCGGCTCGATCACCGTGCGCTCAGGATCGTCGATGAGCACCAGCACATGCGGCGTCTCCAACGGCGCGTTCCGACGCACGGCGGTGCGCGCCGGCAGCCGCTGGACGTCGGTGCCTTCGGTGCTGCGAATCAAGGTGCGCGAACCGGGTTGGTAGTCGAACGCCTCCAAATCCAGCGCCACCAGCAGGCCCCGCCGGTTCTCGTCCCGGCCGACATCGCGTTCCACGAGCATGAAGCCCGGGGCTTGTTCGACGAGCACACCGCTGTTGACGTAGTCGGCCATGCTCTGGTGGATCGCGGCGATGGCCGCCTCCCGATCGCCGCCGGCCAGCAACGCCTCCGGCAACACCAAGCGCAGCGTCGATGGCTTGTCGCCCACCAAACGCGCCGTTTCGTCCCAGTATTCCGGCGACGACGTGTGCTGATCGCAGGCGATGACGCTCCACTCCGGCAACGACACGCCCGCCTTCGGCAGCAGCAAGTTGGGAACGTGCAGCGCCACGTCGGCGAAATGGCGATTCATGCCGCCGCCCCGGCCTAATCCGCCAACCGCCGGTAGTGCGGATCGATGGTCTCGAAGAACGTCTGCACCATGCGGTAGGTCAATCCCCACACGAAGTGTCCACCCGCCAAACGGAAACCCGGGAATGCCCGCGGATCGTCCACTGGGCTGAGGTCGTCGAACGGCAGCCGCGAACGCGCCGCGTTCTCGCCCCGATGCATGGGCGCGAGCGGCGCCCATACCGCGTCCGCCACCTCGTGATTGAAGGACAGCTCGGGCTCGCCGCAGGTGGCGAACACGAACGGCGCCACCGTCAACAGGCGCCCACTCATGGGCCGTTGCCGGGGAAGCGCGCCGAGCATCGGCGCGGCGGAGATGTCGAGCCCCACCTCCTCCCACGTTTCGCGCACCGCCGCGGCCCGCAGATCCGCATCTTGCGGATCGCGATGGCCGCCCGGAAACGCCATGTGGCCGGACCACGGATCGCCACGCCGCTTGGCGCGCTCGATGAACAGCATCTCGGTGCTCCCGCCGCGCTCGCGCAACATCACCGCCACCGCGGCCTCGCGGCCGCCGCTGTTTGCGGGAGAGTTCGGCGGCGCGGTTGTGGCAAGACGCCGGCCAATGGAGGCGAGATCCAGCATTGCGGCGGGCATGATAGCCCTACAGCCGTACAGCCGTTAAGGAAGGTGGGTGTGCGACAGATCTATGGTGACGGTCGCTGGGAGCGCGGGCGTCTCGCCCGCATGCAGGCGGAACGCCTGCGTTCCCCGTTTGCCGCCGACGCCGCTGACCAATGATTTGTCGCACACCCGTGGTGGTGTGGCGAAAATACACAATGCACGAGGATGTGGTGGAGTGCTCGACGTGTCGATGGACGAACATCAGGCGTGCAACCGCAAGGGCAACGCCGCTGCCTGCCTCGGCGTTCCGCCGGCTGGCGCTGAACATCGCCTAGATGCCACCCGACAGCGGTCCGTCCAGCGCAAGTTCGCCCGCGCCCAGCGCAACGACGACGTCCTGCTCACCATGACCCGCGGCATCCGCAGGAGCGAGTAGGGGGAATCCAAGCAATTGCCTCGTTTGCGAACTGCGAGTTGGTGTCCGCCAAGACGCCCGTTTGCCGGCTCCGAAACGCAACCAATGCCATGCCGCACCGAGTTTGGATCGTATTTATGCAAGTTAATCAATGACTTAACGATGGCCAAGCTTCCCACTTTCAAGTGATCGCAGAAGTCCATCGTGTGCTATGTTCCAAGGCTCAACAACTTGCGGGTCGCCGTGGGGGTTGCCAATGATGGCAAGGTGGGAAGGAGCGGTTGTGAGGTGGCAATACTGTGCCGCGGCCGTGCTGTTGGGTTGGGCGCTATCGGCTGTCCAACCCGCGGCAGGGCAAGAGCAGGTCGACGAGGTTGATGGCGTCTGCGACGAAAGCGTCCGCAACGGCTGTTCGGCGGGCATACCGAACGATGCGGCGTTCCCGAACTTTCCCCCGGTCTACGTGTGGCGCTGCGACGGCCTGAACGGCGGCGCGAACTCCAGCAAGTGCGCCCTGCGCGTCTCGGAGGTGCCGGTGGATGGCGTCTGCGACGAGACCGTGCGCAACGGCTGCGCGGCGGGTACGCCGAACGACGAGGTGTTCCCGGACTACTCGACCATCTACGTGTGGCGGTGCGATGGCCAGCACGGCGGCTCGAACTCCGAGAAGTGCGTCAAGTACACCGCCGTGGATGGCGGCTGGTCGGATTGGAGCGCCTGCTCGGCGTCCGCCTGCGGCGAGGCCGGCACGCAGACCCGCACCTGCGACAACCCCGCCCCCGAACACGCCGGCCAAGCGTGTCTGAACCAGCGGCACGCAGACGCGGGCCTGCAACAACCCGACGCCGGCGTGCGGCGGCAGCGCATGCGCTGGCGCGACGTCGCGCTCCTGCACGGGCGGCAACGCGAGGGATGGCGTTTGGGCGACCGGCGCGTGGGGCGCGTGGAGCGACTGCACTGGCTCAACCTGCAACAAGAGCAGAAGCCGCTCCGTCACCTGCACACCGGGCGCTTGCGGCGGCACGGCCTCTTGCGACGACGACACCAAGCCGGCGCAAACGCAGACGGAGGCGTGCCCAAATCCTGCTTGGGATGTGGGAGAGTGGAGCGACTGGAGCGTTTGCAACGCGACCGCGTGCGGCGCGGAAGGCCGGCAGACCCGGACCCGGACGGTCACTTGCCCATGCGGCAACACTTGCCCCACACCCAAGCCGGCCACGTCGGAAACCCAAGACTGCACGGGAAGCAATCCGAGGGATGGCGTGTGGCGGACTGGCGATTGGGGCCCGTGGACCGCTTGCAGTCGGTCCACATGCAAGACGAGCAGGTCACGATCTGTCACGTGTGCATCTCCCGGCTGTGGCGGGAAGGCATGCAACCAGGACGCTAAGCCGGCTGAGAGGGAGACTGAGGATTGCTCGAATCCGCGAAATCCTCGGTGGGTCATAAAAACGCGTTGGAGTCCATGGAGCGCTTGCAACAAGAGCGCCTGCGGTGACAAAGGTCAAATTTTCCGGACCCGGACCGTCAGTTGCGAATGCGACAGCACCGCCTGCCCCGATGAGGACGAGCCACCTTCGCAGGAAACACAACCCTGCACTGGCAACGATCCGGAAAACGGCCAGTGCGGCACCACCGTCAACGCTTGCTCAACGGGGACCTTCACCGACCTGCCCGATGTGGAGCCGTACGCGAAGTGGCAGTGCACAGGCAAGTGCGGCGGCACCACCGCGCAATGTCAACCCGAGAAGCCGCGGTGCTCAGGCACAGCGCTGTCGTGGGGCAGCGGTTGCTCGAACACCGCCAGCGAGACCCAGTCCGGTTCCAGCGTGACCTTGGGGAACACCGCTTCCTGCCGCACCGGATCCGCGACATTCGCATGCGCCGCGGGCACATGGGGCAGCGCGACCGGCGCCTCATGCACCGTCACGCCGGCGACGAACGGCAGCTGCAACAACGCGGTCGAGAACGGCTGCTCCGCGGGTACGCTTGCAGACGTCGCCGACACGCT
The DNA here is from genome assembly GCA_965243095.1 of Candidatus Azotimanducaceae bacterium. Lineage (GTDB taxonomy): Bacteria > Pseudomonadota > Gammaproteobacteria > Pseudomonadales > Azotimanducaceae > VXYL01. Next base: position 3,524,525 of record OZ251530.1, on the reverse strand, counting down.
GTCCCATTGGAAGTGGAATTGCGCGGGACAGTGCGGCGGCACCACAGCCCAATGTGAAAAGGCGAAGCCGCAATGCTCCGGCACAACGCTGTCGTGGGGCAGCGGTTGCTCGGAAACCGCCAGCGCGACCCAGTCCGGCTCCAGCGTGACCTTGGGGAACACCGCTTCCTGCCGCACCGGATCCGCGACGTTCGCATGCGCCGCGGGCACATGGGGCAGCGCGACCAACGCCGCATGCACCGCGACGCCGGCGACGAACGGCAGCTGCAACAACGCGGTCGAGAACGGGTGCTCCGCGGGTACGCTTGCAGACGTCGCCGACACGCTGTCCCATTGGAAGTGGAATTGCGCGGGACAATGCGGCGGCACCACCGACCAATGTCAAAAGGCGAAGCCGCAATGCTCCGGCACAACGCTGTCGTGGGGCAGCGGTTGCTCGAACACCGCCAGCGCGACCCAGTCCGGCTCCAGCGTGACCTTGACGAACACCGCTTCCTGCCGCACCGGATCCGCGACGTTCGCATGCGCCGCGGGCACATGGGGCAGCGCCACCAGCGCCGCTTGCACCGTGACGCCGGCGACGAACGGCCAGTGCGGCACCGCGGTCGACACCTGCTCAGCCGGGAACTACGCCGACGTGGACGATGAAGAGCCGTACGTGAAGTGGCGGTGCGACGGCGAGTGCGGCGGCACCACCGCCCAATGTCAAAAGGAGAAGCCGCGGTGCTCCGGCACAACGCTGTCGTGGGGCAGCAATTGCTCGAACACCGCCAGCGAGACCCAGTCCGGTTCCAGCGTGACCTTGCCGAACACCGCTTCCTGCCGCAGCGGATCCGCGACGTTCGCGTGCAGCGCGGGCACATGGGGCAGCGCGACCAGCGCCGCATGTACCGTCACGGCGGCGACGAACGGCAGCTGCAACAACGCGGTCGAGAACGGCTGCTCCGGGGGCACGCTTGAAGACGTCGCCGACAACTCGTTCCAGTGGAAGTGGAACTGCCTAGGCACCTGCGGCGGCACGACGGATCCGTGTTCCAAATCCAAGCTCCCAAACGTGTCGATCTCGGTCTCGTCGTCAGGCAGGGGCCAAGGGACCGCGACGGCCAATGTCTCGGGTGGCTCCGGGGGGCCCTACACCTACCGGTGGACGGTGTCGGGCGCAGGTTCGATACAAGGGGCATCGAACGGCGCGAGCGTCAACTTCTCGTACCGCAGCGGCCCTGCGTCGGAGGTGGTCGACATCAGCGTTGTCGTAGGACACTCCAGCGGCTTGTCGGTCTCTACTTCGACCGTCTGGGGCACACCCCCGAGAGGCCCCTAGCGGAGTCGTCGAACACCCAACGCAACAGGGAGAAGAGAGGAAGCAATGCAGCGCAACACGAGGCAGAAATTCAGGATCCGCGTAAGGTTGGCTATCGCCGGGGCGATCTGCACTGGCAACGCCTTCGCGCAAGCGCACCCGCTGTTCTCTTTGTCGCAGGAAGTGCGCGAGCCGGCGATTCGATCGGAAGATCCGCTCGATGCCGCGGAGCGGGAGCTGTTGAAGGAGGCGGGGCAGACCGTCGAACCCGAACCAGCTGAGGTCATCAGGCATCGAATAGCCAAGATCGACTTAGCGCATCTGGACGCGCTGCGCGGAACCCTCAGCGGGGAGCCCTCAGCCGGGGAGCGCGAGGGGATTGCCCCTCGCATGGCAGAGCCCGAGAAGAGCTCGGGCCTCAGGCTGAACCTCTTTGACGATGCCGCGTTCGATCTGATGGATCTCGACATCTCGGCAACACCGCGAGGCTTCACGCTTTCCGCCGCGGTCAAGGGCTCGCTGTTCGGCACGGCAACGCTGGCCGTGAACGGGGATGTCGTGAGCGGGCTGGTGCGCGTGCAGCGGGGGATCTACACGATTCGACCGGTCGGCGGCGGGCGCGTCGAGATCCGTCACGTGAGGCCGCCGCCGCCCGACCTTGCGCCGCCCGAGCCGCCTTTGTTGACAGCGGGGCCTCCGCGCACGGGTTTTGCGCACAAGGAAGCAGCGGTGGAGGACGAGGGCGACGCGGTCGTCGATCTGCTGATTCTGTGGTCGCCCGAGGCCAGGGAGGAAGCGGGCGGGCGGCAAGAGATCGAGACGATCGTTGACCATCTTGTCGCGGTGGCGAATCGAGCTTACGCCGACAGCGGCGCGCATGTCCGCTTCAATGTTGCACACATGCAGGAGGTCGACGTTGAAGACGATGGCCGGCTCAATCTTTTCTACCCGCTCGTGGGCCGGCATCATCCTCTTCTCGACCACCGAGACATCCGGCAGACCGCCTTGAGAATGCGAGACGCCGTAGGGGCCGACCTGATTCACTTTCTCGGAAGTGGTGCGGGATGTGGGGGTATAGCCATGACGCCGACGTCACAGGATCATGCGCACGAGGCCTTCATCGGGGTTTCCAAACAGGCGTGTGTGATCAATGGCTACGACCAAGTCTTCGCCCACGAACTGGGCCACAACTTCGGCGTTCACCATGACCGGTTTGTGAACCGGGAAGAAAACTGGCCCCCGAAGCCGCGCCCCTACGGCCACGGCTATGTGAACCAAGCGATGTTCCTGCCGGACGCGCCAGCGTCGGCCGCGTGGCTGACCGTCATGGCCTACAGCGACCAATGCAGCCAACGTTTCGAGGGCCGCAACTGTATGTGGTTGGCGCGACTTTCCAACCCGACGCAGACTCACTTGGGCGACCCACTCGGGGCCGCAGGCGAGGTTGAAACGCGCACCGTCCAAGGCCCTGCGGATGCGCGCCGAGCAATCAACGAGATGCGCAATGTTGTCGCGGGCCACAGAGCCCCCAAAGCGAACCTTGCGGTCACCGCGTCCCTTGCCAATCAGGCGTTGGCGGAAGGGCAGAGCGTCCCGCTGCGGATTCGCTTGCGGAATCTCGGCCGGGTCGACTCCGGCGACATTTCGCTTCGCGTGTACCGGTCGGTGGATTCCACGGCATCCGAAGACGACAGTTTGGTCCGAACCGTAGCGCTGGCGCCCCTCGGCGCCGCCGAACAAGCGCCTACCATCGAGGTCGAGTCGGACGCGCCCGCCGAGCGCGGAACGTACCACTACATCGCGTGCGTGGACGACGCCTTGGCCGCCGTTCCCTGTTCCGTCTTGCCCGCGACCGTTGGCCCAACGGTGTCCGTCGGCGGCGTCACCGCGTTGGAAGGGCAGGCCCTTGCTTTCCCCGTGGAGTTGTCGGCCAGCTTGCCGACGGATATGGTCGTAACATATTCGATCGAAGGCGACACCGCGGCGCGGGAAGTGGATTACCGCGCTCCCCTTCATGGAGAGTTGACGATTCCCGCTGGCGCGACGCGGGCGACGATCAACGTGGACACGATCGACGACGAGGTGGCCGAGCCCAGCGACACCGTCAGGGTCGTGCTGGCCGGCGCCACCCCGGCGGCACCGGATGGCGCGGTGCTAAGCGTCACTTCCCAAGTTGCGGTCGGGAGCATCCAAGACGACGACGGCGGCTTGAACTTTCCGGACCCGGCGTTGCGCCGGCGGCTCGCCGCGGCGCTCGGCAAGGCACCGGATGAAGCCATCACCGCCGAGGAGATGGCCACCTTGTCGGAGATAAAACTCAGCAGCTTCCGAGACTTGACAGGAATCCAATTTGCTACTGGTTTGCGGGAGCTCCATATCAATGGCACGTCGAACGACAGTCTGGACCTATCGCCACTAGCCCACCTTCCGAAATTGGTCTCGCTTACAATTTGGTCGGCGGGCGTGCGCGACATTCGTCCGTTGCGACATTCAACGAATCTGCGCCGTTTGGACTTGGCCAGGAACCAAGTCGATGATCTAGGGCCGCTTTCCGAACTCGTCGATCTGCGCGAACTGGTCATCAACGACAACCGAGTGTCGGATTTGACGCCTCTCTCGGCGATGACAAAGCTCAGGCAACTGGACGCCGAACGAAACGACATATCGACAATGTCCGGTTTGGAGAACACGAGCATTGAGTGGCTGAGGCTGGAAAGCAATCCGATCTCCGATGTGACGCCGATCGCGGGCCTGCCGCTGATTTGGTTGTTTATGGACGGCACGAATGTCGCCGACCTTTCCCCTTTGCAAAACACTCACACGTTGCAGGTGTTCGAGGCTGCCAATGCTCGCTTGCGCGATGTTTCGGCGGCCGAGGGGTGGCCGCTATGCGGCGTTCTCCGCCTACGCGGCAATGCGATTTCGGATGTTTCGCCGTTCGCTCGCATGCCGCGGCTCCGGAGCTTGGACTTGAACCGCAATCAGATTACTGATGTGACACCGCTGGCGGGCACAGCCCTGCGAGGGCTTTATCTCGACTTCAACCCGATCCGCGACATTTCCGCGCTTGCCGAGATGAAGTCGCTGCGGGTGTTGTCGTTGAGGGGAACCGGGATTGTCGACATCGGAGCGTTGAGCGGATTGAGCAGCTTGCGGCATCTGTTCCTCGATGGCAATGGAATCACCGACATCTCCGCTTTGACTGGATTGACATTCCTCACGCGTCTGCAGTTGGCGGGCAACCGCATAACGGACATCGCGCCGTTGGCGCCTCTCGTTCGGCTGACTTCGCTGGACATCAGCGACAACTCCATCGTCGACGTCGCCGCGTTGCACTCGCTTCCGGAGCTGTACGAGGTGTACCTGCATGGCAATCCTTTGATCGAGGCTTACTTGCGGGAGCAGTTGGCCCGACTTCGGGAAAGGCACGTCGTCGTCCATCGTGTGATTGCGTTGGCGACGGATGCCTCGGCGAAGGAGGGCGAAGGGCTGGCAGTCACCGCTCGTCTGACCGGCGTGGCCGCCGAAGACGTCAAGATGCTCTGGCTACTGGGGCTCAGGGCGGAAGATCGGCTCAGCAGAGAGGGGCGGGTGGCTCGCATTGAACTGGACATGGAACCAAACGTGGCGGCGGATGATTTGGATGATCCGTGGAGTTCCCCGTATGGTTACGACGATACGGTTGTTCCGGCGGGATCCACTGAGGCGACCACAACCATAGTGCAGCCGTTGGACGACATGCGCAAGGAGCCTCATGAGGTGCTGGTCTTGGAACTGGAGGGTGTCGCCTACGAGTTGCCCGTTGGCGTCAACTTACCGCTGCCTCGCGCCGGCTGGATAAACACCAGGATTTCGCAGTCGGTCGGCCTGATCGTCGACCCGGAAGGCCCCTTCCACGACGTGCCGCTGTTCCCCAGCGCCGGCGGGCAGCGGCAGGCGTTCGTGCGGGTGGTGAACGGCGGCAGGCGCAGCGCGGCGCATGTCGAGGCGTTCGCGGAGGATGGCGCCGAGGCGTCGCCCGCCACGCTGGCGCTGCAGTCGGGCGGCGCGGCGCATTTCAACTCCGGCGATCTGGAGGACGGCAACTGGGACAAGGGGTTGGGCCGCGGCATCGGGCCCGGCCAGGGCGACTGGCGGCTTCGGCTTTGGGGCAACGACCTCCAGGTGCTGAGCTACATCCGCACCGCCGACGGGTTCCTCACCAGCATGCACGACGTGGTGCCGAGGGGCGCGGACGGGCGATACCGGGTGCCGACGTTCAATCCCGCCAGCAACTGGCGGCAGGAGAGTCGGCTGCGGCTCGCCAACGCCGGCGGGGAGATGGCGGCGATCGAGATCTTCGGCGTGGACGACGCCGGCGCGCGGGCGGGGCCGGTTCGCCTGCAACTCGAAGGCGGGATGTCGCGGACGTTGACGGCGCGGCAACTGGAGTCCGGCGAGGGGCTCGACGGCGCGTTGGGCGAGGGCGGCGGGAAGTGGCGTCTGGTGGTGGGTTCGGATCAGCCGGTGTTCGTCGTCAGCCTGATGGCGAGCGAAAGCGGGCATCTGACGAACCTCTCGACAGTGCCGGCGAACAAGGAGCGCGGCGACGGGGAGACCGTCCACCACGTCCCGCTGTTCCTCTCGGCGGCGGACGCCGCCGGCCGGCAGGGCTTCGTGCGGGTGGTCAACAAGGGCGCGGAGACCGCATCCGTGCGCGTCCGCGCCCACGACGGCGGCGGCGAGTACCCGACCAGCCTGCGCGTGCCCGGCAACGGCGTGGCGCATTTCAACTCGCACGATCTCGAGATGGGCAGCGCCGACAAGGGCATCGAGGGCGTGGGTTCGGGCAGCGGAGACTGGCGGTTGGAACTGGCGACCGATGCGGACGTGGACGTTCTGGCCTACGTCCGCCACGAGGACGGCTTCCTGACGAACATGCACGACCTGGTGGCGCCAACGGCGGCCGCCGGGGACGGCGCGCACCGCTACGCCGTGGCGACGTTCAACCCGGGCAGCAACCGCAACCAGGCGAGCAGCCTGCTGCTGGCCAACTCGGCGGAGACGGCGGCCACGGTGACCATCGCCGGCGTGGACGACCGCGGCCTCGCCCAAGGCCGAATCGACGTGGTGGTTCCGGGCGGGCGCGCGGTCACGTTGTCGGCGGCCGATCTGGAATCCGGGGGCGAGGGCTTCGACGGGCGGCTGGGCGACGGCGCCGGGAAGTGGCGGCTTGATGTTGCGTCCAGCGGCCCGCTTTGGGTGATGAACCTCCTCGAAAGCGCCACCGGGCGGTTGACGAATCTCTCCTCGGTGCCGGGCGGGTCCGAGTGACGCCGCGCATGGCCGCCTAGCCGCTGGTGCTGGGAACGCGGGCGTTCCGCCCGCAATGCAGGCGAGACGCCTGCGCTCCTAGGTTGGCCGCTGAACGAAGATCTGTCGTACACCCCGTTATAGACGTTGTTGAGCCGGCCAACTGTGGTAGGTTCGCCGCTCTTGGGATTTGCAGGTGTCACGCCTATGACCCAACTCCACGGCGAGGCGTGGGACCTCGCCAGCGAATACCCGGCGCCGGAGTCGCCCGAAGTGGAGCGCGACTTGGCGGCCGTGGGCGATCTTCTTGCCCAAGTCGAAGAACAAGGCGGGGCGCTTGCGCCGGATACGCCCACGCCGGACGCGGCTCGCGCCGTCTTCGCCCTGCTCGAAGACGCGCAGCGGCTGCTCCACGACTTGGACGCCTACGCCGATTGCCTCCTCAGCGTGGACAGCCAGGACGAGGCGGCGCAGGCGTTGCACGGGCGCTTGCAAGGGGTGCGGAAGCGCTTCGCGCAGGCCGAGGCGCCGTTGCAACAGTTCCTGGAGCTGGCGCCGGACGAGGTGGTGGAGCGGTTCCTTGACGCCGAAGCCGTCGCGCCGGCGCGCTTCCAAGTGCTGCACGCGCGCAAACGGCGGCACGAGTTGCTGCCGCTGGCGGAGGAGACCTTGGCGAGCGCGCTCGCCCAAGACGGCATCCACGCTTGGGGCGGGCTCTACGACCAGCTCGCCGGCACGCTCACCTGCCGCGTGGAGGTCGATGGCCAAGAGCGGAAACTCGGCTTGGCGGCGGCGAGCGCCCTGCTGCTGCGCCCGGACGACGCGCTGCGCGAGCGGGCGTGGCGGGCGATCAACGGCGCTTGGGAAGAACACGAGGAGTCGTGCGCGGCGGCCGTCAACGCCATCGCCGGCTGGCGCTTGGAGATGTGCCGGCGGCGTTCCGCGCCGGCCGCGGGCTCGGGCGAAGTGCATTTCCTCGATGCGCCGGTGCATGCCAACCGCATCGAACGCGCCACGCTGGAGACGGTGCTCGGCGTTGCCGAGGAGGGCCGGGCGCTGGCGCGGCGGGCGGCGCTGTTGCAGGCGAAGGCGTACGGCAAGCCCCGCTACTGCGCATGGGATCTACGCGCCCCGGCGCCCCAAGGCAGCGAGGGCGGCGATGAGATCCCCTACGCGCAAGCCATCGATCTCATCGCCGAAGCCTATGGGCGCGTCGATCCGCGCATGGGCGAGTTCGTCCGCATGATGGCGCGCCAGCGTTGGATCGAAGGCACGGTGGGCGACCGCAAAAGCCCGGGCGCGTACTGCACGGGTTTCCGCAAATCGCGCACGCCCCGCGTGTACATGACGTACAGCGGCGGCACTTCGGACGTGATCATCCTCGCCCACGAGCTGGGCCACGCCTTCCACTCCTGGGCCATGCGCGACCTGCCCGAGTGTCAGCGCAGCTACGGCATGGCGATAGCCGAGACGGCGAGCACCTTCGGCGAAGCCACCGTGCGCGACGCGCTGCTGCGCCGCGCCAAGACGCCGGCCGAGCAGCTCGCCATCGTTTGGGAGGAAGCCGCGGCGCTCACCTCGTTCGTGCTCAACATACCCACCCGCTTCGAGTTCGAGCGCAGCTTCTACGAGGCCCGCGCCGTGCGCCCGCAACGCCCGGCCGAACTCAAAGCCATGATGAGCGCGGCGTGGGAGAAGTGGTACGGCGACTGCCTCGCCGAACCGGATCCGCTGTTCTGGGCCAGCAAGCTGCACTTCTACATCTCCGACCTCAGCTTCTACAACTTCCCCTACCTCTTCGGCTACCTGTTCAGCCTGGGCGTGTACGCCCAGCGCGACGCCTTCGGGGATGCGTTCTTCGCCCGCTACGAAGCGCTGTTGCGCGACACTGGGCGGATGACCGCCGAGGAGTTGGCGGCCAAGCACTTGGATGTCGATCTGACGAAGCCGGACTTCTGGCGCGGCACCTTGGGCGGTCTCGCCGCGCGGGTGGACGAGTTCGAGCGGTTGATCGAGACGACCGCCGGCGCGGCGCCCGAATGAAACCGGCCTTCGCCGCCGCGCTGCTCGGCATCGCCGCTTGCGGCGCCGTCGCCACGGCGCAGGATGCACCGGATTACCTGGCGCCGGAACTGCGCGCCCGCGTGGAGGCGCTCAAGGCGGATGTGGAACGCACGCCCAGCAACCGCGCCAACGCCCGCGCCCGCGCCCGAACGCTGCTCGATTGGGTCAACGCCTACGCGCTGGCCGGACGCTACGTGCCGGTGAACGCCACCTCGGTCGCCTCCGGCGTGCTCGCCTATCCGGGCCGCGCCGGGCGCATCTGGGCGCTGGATCCGGCGGTGCGCGAACTCGCCTTGCTCGACGAGCAGCCGGACGCCGTGGGCGCTTTGACGGCGGACGCCGGGCCGTTCCAAGTCCGCACCCACGCCACCATCCGCCAGATCTACACCGTGGGCGCCAAAGGCATCGAACCGGGCGGCGGCTTCGTCGTGGCGCGCCACTTCATGACCGGCATGGCCTACCAGACGGACGACGCCGGCGGCGACAACCACGTCGCCATCGCCTCGTCCAATCCGAACGTGTACTTCTCCAAGTCCGCGCTGCCGATGGGCGGGATGCACGGCGGCTTTCGCCGCGCCGCCGACACCTTGATGTTCCGCGTCACCGCCGGCCACCTCACCGCCGGCGACACCGTGACCATCACCTACGGCGACACCAGCGGTGGCGGGCGCGGGTTGTTGCTGCCGAGCTTCGCCAGCGACCGCATGCCGCTGCCGCTCTACGTCGATTTCGATGGTTCCGGCCTGCTCGTCAGCCTGCCCATCCAGCCGATCGCGGTCATCGGCGGCGGCGTGGCCGGCGTCGATGGCGTGGCGCCGTCGATAGTGGCCGCCGGCGAGGCGTTCACCATCGCCGTGCGCGCCCGGGATCGGTTCTGCAACCGCGCCACCGGGCCGGTGCCGGCGTGGGAGGTGTGGGCGAACGGCGAGCGGGTCGGCGCGATCCCCGCCGGCGGAGCGCTGTCCGCATTGGCGAATGTTCGTTTCGACGCGCCGGGCGTCTATCGACTCGCCATTCGCTCCACGGACGGCGCCATCGCCGGCACCGTGAACCCCATTCTCGTGGAGGAAGCGCCGTCGCGGCGCGTCTATTGGGGCGAAACCCACGTTCACTCGGGTTTCGCCGAAGGCGTCGGCACCGCCGAGCGGCTGATGACGTGGGCGCGCGCCGACGCGCGGCTGGACTTCGTGGCGCATTCCGAACACGACATATGGATGGACGACCTGGAGTGGCAGATGCTGGCCGCGAATGTGCGCCGCTTCTCCACGGAAGGCGAGTTCGTCGCGTTTCTCGGCTACGAGTGGACCGTGCAAAACACCCAGGGCGGCCACCACAACGTGCTGCTGCGCACCCCGGACAACCGGCGGCGCATTCCGGCGCAGGAGTACGGCACGCTCTCGCGGCTCTTTCAGGGGCTGCGCACGCACCACGATCCGGCCGACGTGGTGGTGATTCCCCACGCCCACCAAGCCGGCGACTACCGGCTCAGCGACCCGCAACTCGCGCCGGTGGTGGAGATCATGTCGCAACACGGCACCTTCGAGTGGTTCGCCCGCAACTACCTGCGCCAAGGCCACCAAGTGGGCTTCGTCGCCGCCAGCGACAACCACCTGAGCCAGCCGGGCTACAGCGCTCCGCAAGGTGGTTCGCTTTCGCAACGCGGTGGCCTCGCGGCCGTGCGGGCGCAGTCGCGCACCCGGGATGTGCTGTTCGACGCCTTGCGCGACCGCGCCGCCTACGCCACCACCGGCGAGCGCATGATTCTGGACTTCACCGTCAACGACGCGCCGATGGGGACGCGCGCGGAGTTCGCCGAGGAGCGGCGGCTGGCCGGGCGGGTGATCGGCACCGCGCCCATCGACCACATCGTGGTGGTGAGGAACGGCGAGGAAATCTGGCGCGAGGACTATCTGACCGATGCCGAGACGCAAGGCGTCGGCGATGGCGAGTACCTGCTCGTGTTCGAGTCCGACTCCACGCCCTACCATCCGGGCGACAATCCGCGCGGTTGGCGCTGGTGGTGGGGCGAGCTGACCGTGCAAGACGCCGTGGTTCGCGTTGCCCAGGGCATGGACTTCCACACGGACCACATCCACTCGCTGGACGTGACCGACGGTTCCGCCGTGGCGTTCCGCACCTACACCCGCGGCGGCACCAGCGGCATCAAGCTCGCGCTCAGCGATGTGCGCCGCACGACCACGTTCACGCTGAAACTGCGCGAGGGGCGCGAATTCGGCGGCGGCCCGCCGCGTTTCCGCCCGCATCAGGTGGTTCCCGCGGCCGAGCTGACGCTGGAGTTGCGCCTGCTGGAAGCCGGCATGCTGCGCCGCGAGGTGCCGTTCGGCGGCTATGTGGACCGGGTGACGCTGCGGCGTGTGATCGCCGCCGGCGAGATGGACGTCTCCTTCGCGCTCACCGACCACGGCGACCGGCAAGGCGACCACTACTATGTGCGCGTCAAGCAGGCCAACGACGCCATCGCCTGGGCCAGCCCGGTCTGGGTGGGCGGTTTCCCCTCCCGGTGACGGTGAATTGGTGATGGCGAGGCGGCCCTGGGAGCGCGGGCGTCTCGCCCGCAGAAGGTGAACACCCCTGACGAAATGTGCGGGCGAGACGCCCGCGCTCCCAGGACGTGCCGAGCAGATGGTTGGTGATTTTGGTGATGGCGAGGCGGCGCAAAGTGCGCTATCGTTCCTCGCGTGGATTCGCTGCGCCGCGCGCCGGCGTGCAGCGGCCATGAACAAACGGCACGGAGGCAACGAAAACGGTGTTGAACTTGGTTGACTGGTGGTACGGCGTGGTGGGGCCGTCGATATGGGCGCCGCTGTTGTACACGCTCGTCGTAACCCACACGACCATCGTGGCCGTGACGGTGTACCTGCACCGGCACTCCGCGCACCGGGCGCTGGACTTGGCGCCGGGCTTGAGCTTCTTCTTCCGCCTGTGGCTGTGGCTCACCACCGGCATGGTGACGAAGGAGTGGACGGCGGTGCATCGCAAGCACCACGCCACCACCGAGACGGAGGCCGACCCGCACAGCCCGCAAGTCCACGGCCTGAAGGCGATCTTCTGGAGAGGCACCGAGTACTACCGCGCCGGCAGCACGCCCGAGACGCTGGAGAAGTACGGCAAAGGCACGCCGGACGATTGGTGGGAGCGGCAGGTGTTCGGCCGCCGCCACTATCTCGGCATCGGCGTCATGTTGGCGCTTGGCGTCGCGCTCTTCGGCAGCGTCGGCATCGTCGTTTGGGCTGTGCAGATGCTGTGGATTCCGGTGCTGGCCGCCGGCGTCATCAACGGCGTCTGCCACCACACCGGCTATCGCAATTTCGAGACCGCGGACGCCTCGAAGAACGTCGTGCCTTGGGGCATCCTCATTGGCGGCGAGGAGTTGCACAACAACCACCACACCTATCCCAACTCCGCCAAGCTGTCCGTGAAGCCGTGGGAGTTCGACATCGGCTGGTTCTGGATCCGCCTCTTCGCCTTCGCCGGCTGGGCCAAGCCGCGCTCCACCGGCCCGGTGTTGACGCGGGTGCATGGCAAGGCGCATGTGGACATGGACACCGTCTGGGCGGTGCTCAACGACCGTTTCCGCGTCATGGCGCACTACGCCGAGCGGGTGGTGGCGCCCTTGGCCAAGCAGGAGCGCCGCGGCGCGAACTCGGCCGGCCGGCGGCTGCTGCGGCGCGCCAAGAGCGTGCTGTGCCGCGAGGACGCGATGGTGCGCGATTGCGACCGCCGCGACATCCACGCGATCGTGGAATCGAGCCCGGTGCTGAAGACCATCTACGAGAAGCGCTTGGAACTGACCGCCGTTTGGGCCAAGCGCGGCGGCAACGGCGACGACCTGCTGCGCGCCTTCAAGGAGTGGTGCGCGGAAGCCGAAAACACCGGCATCCACGCCCTCGGCGAATTCGTGAGCTACCTCAAGTCCTACACGATGCCGTTGCGGCCGGCCACGGCCTAATTGGCCGCCCGCACGGCCTAATGGCCGCCCCACGGCGGCGATAGTGCCGTTTCGGATGGCGTCCAAACGTGGTTGATTCTGTTGGAGTGTCTGTAAGGCATTGAAAAGCAAACGTATTTTTATGAGCACGAATTGGACGTTAATTGGACGCAATTAGACGTCAATTGGACGTAATTGGACGCGAATTGGACGTGGCGCCTACATGCGCGGCACGGTGACGATGCCCAGCAGGCCGAGGCCGGTGTGCAGCGTTTCGGCGGTGCGGCGGCAGAGGAGCAGGCGGCTTTCGCGGGCGTCGCTCGCCAGCACCGGGCAGTTTTCGTAGAAGCGCGTGAACGCGGTGGCCAGCTCGTGCAGGTAGGAGCACAGGTGGTGCGGCATGGCGGTGGCGCCGACCTGCTCCACCACTTCCTGCAAGCGCGCCAGCCTTAGCGCCAGCGCGTGTTCCTCCGGCGTGGCGATGCGCGGCTCGCCGGCGAACGCATCGCCCGGGGCCACGCCGCCTTTCTCGAAGATGCTCTGGATGCGGGCGTAGGCGTATTGCAGGTACGGGCCGGTGTTGCTGTCGAAGGAGAGCATGGCGTTCCAGTCGAACACGTAGTCGCCGGTGCGGTTCTTGGACAGGTCCGCGTACTTCACCGCGCCCACGCCCACCGCCCGCGCGACGCTGGCCATCTCGTCGGCGCTGAGGTCCGGGTTCTTTTGCGCGACCAGCTGCCGCGCCCGCGTCTGCGCTTCGCTTAGCAAGTCGAGCAGCCGGGCGCCGCCGCCTTGGCGCGTCTTGAACGGGCGCTTGTCCGCGCCGAGCATGGCGCCGAAGGGGTGGTGCTCGAACGACACCCCGTCGCCGTAGCCGGCGGCCTTCGCCAAGGCGAAAAGTTGGCGGAAGTGCAGCGCTTGGCGGGCATCGACGATGTACAGCACGCGCTTGGCGGCGAGGGTTTCGGCGCGGTGGCGCAGCGCCGCGAGATCGGTGGAGTGGTACAGGTAGCCGCCATCGGACTTGCGCACGATGATCGGCGTGGGGCTGCCGTCCTTGCCCTTGAACTCCGCCAAGAAGACGCACAACGCGCCATCGGACTCGGTGACGAGGCCCTTGGCGGCCAAATCCGCCACGATGCCGTCCAAGGCGTCGTTGTAGGCGCTTTCGCCGCGCACATGCTCGGGGCGCAGGCTTACGCCCAAAGCGTCGTACACGGCTTGGCAGTGCGACATCGAGAGATCGATGTAGCGCTTCCAGCGGCGGCGGGTGTCCGCGTCGCCGCGCTGCAACTGCACGACCACGGCGCGCGCCCGCTCGGCGAACGCCGGATCGCTTTCGAAGCGGGCGGAGGCGGCGGTGTAGAAGCGCTCCAGGTCCGCTAGCTGCCCGGAGTCCTCGCCGCAGTCGTCCAAGTGCGCCACCAAGCGCCCGAAACCCGTGCCCCAGTCGCCCACGTGGTTCTGCCGCAGCACCTCGCAACCGAGCGCTTCCAGCACCCGCGCCACCGCGTCGCCGATGATGGTGCTGCGCAGGTGGTGAACCTGCATCTCCTTGGCGAGATTGGGGTGCGAATAGTCCACGACCACCCGTTCCGCAGTAGCCAATGGCCGCAGGATCGGCTCGGCGGCGATGGCGTTGGCGAGCCACGCGTCGTCAATGGCGAGGCTGATGAAGCCGGGGCCGGTGACCTCCGCGCTGGCGATGCCTTGCAACTGCGCTGCTTCGATCACCTGCGCCGCCAGCTCCCGCGGCGGCATCCGCAAGCGTTTGGCGGCGGCCATGGCGCCGTTGGCTTGGTAATCGCCGAACTCCGGGCGCGTCGCCGGGCCGACGATCGCGGGTGCTCCCGGCGCTCCCGCGACGGCGAACGCGGCGTCCAGCCGGGCGGAAAGAAGCTGCGCTAGGTTCATGGTGGAGCGTGCGCCGCGGCGCCACGTTTACGTCGGCGGGTCGTTCGCTTCGGTTTCTTCCGCGGCGGGTTCCGCCTTCTTGTCGCGCGCGTCGATGCGCATGGTCAACCAAGCCACGCCCAAACCCACCATGAAGAACAGCAGCAGCAGCCACAAGGCGCTGCGCGTGGGCACGATGAAGGCGTAGATCTGCGTCGCCACGGTGGAAAACAGCGCGGCGAAGGCAATGGCGGCGAGGTGGGTTTTCACAATTCTCCTGCCCTGTGGCGGCGGGGTTGCCACATCATACCAAGTCCGGCCCCCTGGGAGCGCGGGCGTCTCGCCCGCAAAGTGATGGCTATTGCTCTTGCGCCACCACCTGGCGCACCGTAACGATGGTCACAGGTTCCACCGGCACATCGTGCCGGCCATCGATGGTGTCGGTTGGCGCCGCCTCGATCCGCTCGGCAACCTCCAACCCGGCGGTGACGCGCCCGAACACCGTGTAACCGGGCTTGCCGCCCTGCGCATTCAGGTGCGGTTTGTCCGCCATGTTGATGTAGAACTGGGCGCCGGCGGAATCCGGATGGTTGGTGCGCGCCATGGCGATGGTGCCGCGTTCGTTGGCCAATCCGCCCACGGATTCGTTCGGCACCGTGCGCGGCGCCGGCCGGCGGTTCATGTCCGTATCGAAGCCCCCGGCCTGCACCATGAAGCCGGCGATGACGCGGTGGAACACCAAGCCGTCGTAGAACCTGTCGTCCACCAAGGCGAGGAAGTTGGCGACGGTTTGCGGGGCGCGGTCCGGGCGCAGTTCCACGGTGATGGGGCCGTGGTCGGTGACGATTTCCACCACCGGGCGCGGCGGCTGCGGCGCTTGCGCGTCTTGTTCCTCTCCCGCAACCACCGAGGCCGCGGCCAAGGCCGCGCCGGGGAGGAGGCGGGCGAGCAGGTTGGGGAACCGAAAGAGGCGTTTTCGCATGGTTTAGAACTCCAAGGCTTCGAGATACCGCTTTACCGTGTCCGCTAGGCCGAACCGCAGCGCATCGGCGATGAGCGCTTGGCCGATGGAGACCTCGGCGATGCCGCCCATCGAAACGAAGCGGCGCAGGTTGGTCAAGTCGAGGTCGTGCCCGGCGTTCACCCCCAAGCCGAGTTCGGCGGCGTGGCGGGCGGCGGCGTGGTAGGCGCGCCAACTGGCGGTGGTTTGTTTGTGCTCCAAGCCGTGGGTTTCCACCAGCGCGGCGTAGGGCCCGGTGTAGAGCTCGATGCGATCGGCGCCGGCTTCTTTGGCGCGGGCGATTTGCGCCGGCACGGGATCCATGAACAAGCTCACCCGCGCCCCCCACGCTTGGAAACGCGCTGCCGCGGCCCGCACTTCGGCGCAGGTGTTCGGCGAGGACAGATCCCAGCCGTGATCGGAAGTGAGCTGCGCGTCCTCGTCCGGCACCAAGGTGCATTGCTGCGGGCGGGCGGTTTCGATCATCTGGTCGAAGCCCGGGTAGCCCGGGCGCGGCGGCGCGTTCGGGTTGCCCTCGATGTTGAACTCGGCGCCGGGGAACTCATCAACGAGGCTCTTCAGCGCGTACACGTCGTCGGCGCGGATGTGGCGGCCATCCGGCCGCGGATGCACGGTGATGCCCCCGGCGCCGGCGTCCAAGGCGATGCGGGCGCAAGCCACCACGTCTGGACGCCCGCCTTCCCGGGCGTTGCGCAGCCACGCGATCTTGTTCACGTTGACGGAGAGCGCTGTCACTATCCGCCGCCTTGCGCCTCGGTTTCCAAATCCGCCGCCAAGGAGGCCGCGCTCTCGGCAGACAACGTGGCTTGGCAGCGCAGTTCGTCATGGTCGATGCCAAAGGTCACGGCCTTGCCGGCGTGTACGGCGGCGATTTGCGCGCCGGTCAGCTCGAAGCGCAGGAAGTGTACGGCGGCGGTCTTGTCGTCCCGGGTGCGCTCCAAATCGTCGTTGGCATTGGCGAAGGTGCGCGGCAGATCGCCGACTTCCAACCACACATGGTGCTCCACGCCGGGCATTCGCGCCAACGCCTCCGCCCGTTCGCCCGCATCCGCGTATTCGATGAGGAAGGTGGCCTTCCAGTTGCGCCCGTCCGGGATGAGCGGATTGTAGGCGGCCAGCTCCTCGGCGATCGCGGCGGGCTCGAAGATGCGCTCCACGCGCAACATCTCCTGCACTTGGTAGCGGATCGTAAGGGCGTCCTCGAACAGCAGCGTGGCGTGCGGCCCCAACGCGACGCGGCGCGGCTGCTTGTGCGCCATCACCTGCTTGCGGAACGCCTCGCGTTGGGTGGCGTACTGCTCCAGGCTCCAAAGATCTTCGCGCTTGAGCTTGTTCATTCGGTGGACTCCTCGCTCGCCGCCCCGGCATCGATCCCGTACGCCCGCCGCAGCATGGTCAGCGGATGCGTGGCCTGCGTGCCGTCCGCCAAACCGTGTTCGATCATGCGGCCGGCCATCGGGCAATCCGAACCGTAGGCGTCCGCTTTAGCGTCGCGCACCATGTGCACCACCGGCCGCGCGATTTTCATGGCCGCTTCGTGCGTCTCCGCCTTCACTGCGTAGGTGCCGTCGTGCCCGGAGCAGCGTTCGATCATCGTCACCTCCGTGTTCGGAATGAGCGAAAGAAACTCCCGCGTGCGTTGGCCGATGGCCTGTACGCGCTGGTGGCAGGCGGCGTGGTAGGCCACCTTGCCCAGGGGATTGGGGAAGTCCGTGACGGCGAGGCCGTCGCGGTGGCGCAGCAGCAGGTACTCGAACGGGTCGAAGAAGGCGGCGCGCACTTTGGCGACCTGCTCGTCCTGCGGAAACAGCAGGGGTATTTCCTGCCGGTACATCAGCGTGCAGGAAGGCACGATGGACAGGAGATCGCAGCCGTCGTCGATGGCCTCCAAGAACAGCGGCAGATTGGCGTCCTTCTTCGCCGCCACCGCGTCCAAGTCGCCCAGTTCGAGCTTGGGCATGCCGCAGCAAGCCGCGTCGCGTAGCAGCCGCACCGGAATACCGTTGTGCCGCAACACCCGCACCAGATCCTCCACCACCTCCGGCTCGTTGTGCTCGCCGTAGCAGGTGACGTACACGGCCACCTTGCCGGTGGTGGAGCCCTCAGCCGGGGAGCGCGAGGGGCTTGCCCCTCGCAAGGAAGAGCCCGACATCGCCTTCCGCTCGCCATCCTCCGCGGCGATGCGCTTGCTGGCCGTGCGCGTTTGGAAACGCGGCAGGGGCGCCTCCTTGTGGATGCCGAACATGCTCTGGCCGATGCCGCGCAGCAACGGAACCTTGGCCGCGGCGTTGGCGGTTTGCGCGATGCCGGGCATGGACGCCACCTTGAACACGCCGCTGGTGCTGGTGATCAGGCGGTCGCGCCAGCGCGGTTTGCGCTCTTGGAAGCGGGCGGCCTTGGCGCGCAGCATCAGGTGCGGAAAATCCACGTTCCACTCGTGCGGCGGCAGGTACGGGCACTTGGTCTCGGCGCACAGGTCGCACAGGTAGCACTGCTCCACCACCTTGCCGTAGTCGTCCTTGGCCACGCCGTCCATCTCCATGGTGGGGGATTCATCGATCAGATCGAACAGCGTGGGGAACGCCGCGCACAAGTTGACGCAGCGGCGGCAGCCGTGGCAGATGTCGAACACCCGCTCCAGCTCGGCGTCCACCGCCGCGCGATCGTGGTACTCCGGCGCCTGCCAATCGATGGGCTGGCGCTTGGGCGCCTCGAGGCTGCCTTCCTTCACCGGCATGGCGCGCTCACCGCCGCACCCAGCGGCTTGTCGCCGCCACGTCCTCCACGGCTTCGCCGGCCTTCCGCCAACCTTGGAAGCCCGGCTCCAAGTGCGCGACGTTGGTGAAGCCCATGTCGCCCAGCGCCTTGGCGGCCAACGCCGAACGCGCGCCGCCGGCGCAGAACAACACGATGCGCCGCTCCGGCCGAAACCAATCGCGGTAGTACGGACTGCCCGGATCCGCCCAGAACTCCAACATGCCCCGCGGCGCGTGCTTGGCGCCCGGAATGGTGCCGAGATCCACCCGCTCCTGCAGCTCGCGGATGTCCACCAGCAGCAAATCCGGCTCGTCCTGCAAAGCGGCCTTCACCGCCGCCACCGACAGGTTCTCGACCACGCCTTTCGCCTCGTTGACGAGGCCGAAGATGCTCTTGACGGCCATGGATCTCCTCAAGCGCCGCAGGTTGGTTAGGGATGCCACGGCGCCAATCATACGCAATGCCGCAGACGATGAGAAAGCCTGGGAGCGCGGGCGTCTCGCCTGCAGGCGGGCGGGACGCCCGCTGAGCGTACAATCCCGCCAATGGCACGCTTGGCAGCACACAACCGCACCTCCCGCGACGAGCCCTACCACTTCGCCGGCCGCCGCGAGGAACTGGCCGTGCTGCACAGCCGTCTCGACGAAGTGCTCGAAACCGGCGAATCCGTGGGCGGCGTGGCTTTGGTGACGGGTGTGCCCGGCATCGGCAAGACGCAGCTAGGCCGCCGCTTCGGCAAGGAAGCCCAGTTGCGCGAAGGCGCGACGGTGAAGCACTTGGCCATCAGCGCCGGCATGTTGCGCGACGATCTGAGCCTGTTCATGGCCATCGGCCGCGAACTGGATGCCGAGGACGAGTTCCGGCGAGCCGCCGAAACCGACACGCGCACGACAGCGGCTGGCGGCGGCGTGGGCATCGTGAAGGCCAACGTGACGAAAGAGCATCTGCGCCACACCGGCTCGTTCGGTTCGCTGCTGCTCGCGACCAGCGCATCGGCAGCGTGGCGGGGCAAAGCCCTGGTTTTGACCGTGGATGAGCTGCAAGGCTTGAAGCCGGAGGGCAGGCCGATCTTGGAGGAGCTGCACTTGGGGCTGCATCGTTGCCCCATCCTGCTCATCGGGATCGGCCTGCAACACACGCTGCGGGTTCTGGAGTCCGGCGACAGCCGCACGGGCCTCTCGCGGCCGGCCACGCACCTGCGCCTCGGCACGATGACCACCGACGAGGCCGAGGAAGCCATAACCGGCGCGTTGCAGACACTCGGCGGCGACATCCCGAAGTCGGTTGCCGCCGCTTTGGCGCGGATGTCCCAAGGCTTCCCGCAACACGTCCACGGCTACATCGAAGGCGCCTGCCTCGCCCACGACCAACACGGCGGCTTGGATAGCCGCACCGCCATCAACGAAGCCGCGGACTACGGGCATCGTTTTCGCCGCGACCACTACCAAAGCAGACTGGCCGCGATGGGCGCCGCCAACCGCAGCGCGATGCTGAATGTCGCGGCAACGATGATCAGCAAAGGCGTCGATCATCTCGATTGGGACGAAGCCGTAGCAGCGGCCGCGGCAAAGCGCCCGAACCCGGAATCCATCGTCGAGGCCGCAGTGGAGCGCGGCGTCCTCGCCGAAGGCGAAGACGGCACCGTCGGCTTCGGCATACCTTCATTTTTCGACTACATGCACGAGCAGATCGGAGAACGCGATCGCCGCGCCGGCATCCGGCCGCCACAGGGCTGATGGCGACCGTCGCTCGGACGCATCGGGGACTTCGGAGGGCGCGGAAAGTCAAGCAGGGCAACAGATCCGCGCTGCAACCAATTTTTTGGCAAAAAATCTGTTGCCAATAGTTTTTTTGTAGTGTAGGGTGCATTCCACCCTGTTCAATCGAGGCGGGCAAAATGCAGAACATCACCGGCCAGCCGGTGGTCGGCGACAATCTCTACGGGCGTGACTACGAGATGGGCACCCTCTGGGAGCGTTTGGAACGTGGCGAGCACGTCCTGCTGCTCGCGCCACGGCGAGTGGGCAAGACCAGCTTGATGCTGGAACTGCGGCGTCAGCCGCGTCCGAATTGGCATGTGATCTATGTTGACGTCGAGGGCGCGGCGGATGCCGCTGATCTGTTTGCGGACATCCTCGCCCAGCTGGCTAGCCATGCGACGTACCGGCGCGGCATCGAGAACATCCCCGGCTGGCAGGCCGCTAAGAACATCCTCAGCGCGGCCGACTTCAGCGCCAAGGCTCGTGTGGGCGATATGAAGGTAGAGCTCGCCAGCACCATGCGTGCGGACTGGCACCGCCGTGCAGATCAGATTCACGCTCGTCTGGCGGCGACGGAAGCCGAGGGGCGGTTGTTGATCGTCATTGACGAACTGCCATTGCTGGTGTCTAGGCTGGTGGCAAGCGGTTCACGGCAGGACGCGGAGTTGCTTCTTTCCAAGCTGAGGGAGTGGCGTCAAGCACCGGACTTGAGGAACAAAGTAGCCATGCTGGCGGGTGGTTCCATTGGCTTGGAGGGCGTCGTCCAACGCGCCCGACTCTCCGGCTTAATCAACGACCTCGTGCCGTTCCATTTGGAGTCTTGGAGCCGTGCGACGGCTCGGCAATTCCTTGCCGAGATAGGTCGCAGCAGCGGGTTCCCCCTCGGCGAATCGACCGTTAAGCAAATTCTAGACCTGCTCTACGATCCCGTCCCCTACCATCTCCAGCTCTTCTTCCAAGCGCTTTGCGAGCAGTGTCGCGGCAACCCCGTCTCGCTCACCCGCGGTGTCGTGAAGATCTGCTTCGAACAGCGGCTTGCCGGAGCCAGCGGTACGGCGCATTTGGATCACTACGCGACCCGATTGGAGATCGCCTTGGACGAGCCGGAACGGGGCGCTGCGCGGGCCATCTTGTCGGACCTGTCGCGGCTAGCGTCGCCGACGGAGTCGGCACCCGTGAAAGAACTCCGGCAATTGATGGCGGGAAGCGAGGGTGCTTTTCGCTCCGCCATGCGCGTGCTCGAGGCCGATGGCTACATACGCCGAGACGGCGATCGCGTTTCTTTCCGCTCCAACCTGCTGCGTCTATGGTGGCGAAAGCACCATGCCGAGGACGCGTCGTGAGCGCCACGCGCATTTACAACCCCGCACACTTGCCGGGCGATGCGCTGGAGCAGTCCTTCGTTGCGCGGCGGGAAACCCTTGCGACCCTTTTGGGGACAATTCGCGAGCAGCGGCCGGATAGCCCTTGCCAACATACCGTGTTGATTGGCCCGCGGGGCATGGGCAAGACGACGATGGGATTGATGTGCCTGCGCCGGATTGAGCAAGATTCCGCGCTCGCTGCGCTCTGGCAGCCGGTGCGGTTTCACGAGGAGAGCTACGGCATCGGCGACCTTGCCGACCTGTGGCTCACCGCATTGCGTCATCTGGCATACGCCACCGGCGACAGCCAATGGGCGGAAAAGGCCGATGCTCTTGCAGCAAGCGAACGAGATGCGAACCGCCAAGCCGCCTATGCCTTGGCCGCGCTTCTGGACTTCCACCAGGAGAGTGGCAAGCGCTTGCTTCTCTTCATCGAAAATCTGGATCAGGTGCTGGCGCAGATTGGCGATGAACGCCAGATCCACGAACTCAGGGCGGCGTTGACACAGCATCCAGAACTGATGTTGCTCGGTTCTGCCAACACCGTTTTCAAGGCCATACGCAGCCACAGCCAGCCGTTCTACGAGTTTTTTCGTCTGGTTTTCCTGCGCGGGCTTGATGCAGACGAGACCCGCACTCTGTTTGACGCCGTTGCAGGCGACCGGCCGCGCGAAGGTTGTCAAGACTCGATAGTGGAGAAAACCGGACGCTTGGAGACTACACGGCGTCTGACGGGCGGCAACCTGCGGCTGTTGAAGTTGGCATGCCGGATGATGGTGGAGTCGCCGCTTGGCACCGCCTTTGAGGATCTCGAACGGCTCATCGACGAGCAGACGCCTTACTTCAAAGGCCGGATCGAGGAACTGCCACCGCAATCGCGGCGCGTGTTCCATTGCCTCGCCGAAGGGTGGCGGCCGCTGCTGGCAAAGGAAGTGGCCGCGGCGTCCAAACTAAGCTCGTCCCACGCCAGCGCACAACTGCGGCAGCTTGTTGAGAAAGGTTACGCCAAAGAGCACCAAATACCGAACAACAAGCGTGTGTACTACGAGGTCGTGGACAGGTTCTACAACATCTACTACCTATTGCGACTCTCCCATCAAGGCAGCGGCCGGCTTGAGCGACTGATCCAGTTCCTACAGGCTCTCTTTGGCACCCTCGCGAGGCAGGAGCGATGGAAAGAGTCTCTGACGCCGTTGGTGGAGGCGGCCAATTGGTCTGGAACGGAACCCGTTGTGGCAGTCCATGACCTTGCGAAATCGTTCATCGTAGGCTTGGCCGCTGGCCGCGCAAACCGGGTCAAGGAGATCATGGCCGGCACAACCCTTGCGGAATCAATGGAGCCGCTATGGCACGCGACATGCGCCGAGTTGGGTGAGCAAATCGAGCCGCTGCCAGCGGAAGTCGCCAGTGCGGTGGCCGCCGTCAATGCGGGGATTGAGACGGTTCGGGCGGAGAGATCCCGCGCCTAGGCAACGATTGCGCACACCACCGATACCCAAGGGCGTTCCTCGGTGGTCATGGCGTCTTCGATCCAGCGCAGGTAGTCGTCGAAGATGTCGTCGATGTCCTGCAGGGCGGCGGCGTGGCGGGCGCGTTTGAGGGGTTCGGCCATCGCCGAGTCTGCGAGGCGCGATTCCAGTTGGCGTTGCTTGTTGGCTTTGAGCGCGTCCAAGGCGGCGACGGCTTCGTTGAGTTGCGCGTTGATGGCGTCCTCGAACTCGTTGCGGCGGTTGGCGAACCATGTGCTGGCCGCCTTCACCGCGCCCGGCAGCAGCCCTTGTAGGGCGGGTATGTCCACTGGTACCAGGCGATTGGGGAGGTCGCGGGTGCCTAGGTGGATTTGGCGGCGGAAGTCGTCGAACGGTTCCGGTGGGGCGAAGCCGTCTGGGCCGTGGCACACGGCCAGCCACTCGTGAATCAGCGGGTGGCCGCGGCGGTTCGGCACCAGGCCGGCGAAAACGAAGGCGGTCTCGTCGGGGGCGAGGCCGGGGATGCCGGCCAGCACTGGGGCTTCGTGGCGGCCGAACGTGGCGGCCATGCGGTCGGTGAGCCAGTTCACGACCGGATGCAGGCGCCACAGATAGTGTTCCTGGGGCCAGGTGCGTTCGTCGCGGCGGCTGGCGGCGACCGCCTCGGCCATGCGGCGGTGCGCGGTGGTGAGCGTGAAGCGCCAGTTGTCCGGGGCGATTTCTGGGGGCATGTGGGCGAAGCGGTCGCGTAGGTCTTCGGGGGCGTCCAAGGTGAGGGTTTCGCCGTCTTCGCCGATCTCGAAGTGCAAGGAACGATCTTTCTCGCGCAAGCGGCGCAGGGCGGCTTCGCAGTAGGCGAGATCGTTTGCGTAGAGCGATGGTGGGGGTTGCGGCTCTGCATTGGCCGGCGCACCGTTCGCTGGTGGCGCGGACGTGAACAGTTTGAGCAGGCTGTCGCCGTTGCTTTCGGCTGGCGTCAGGGCGGCGTCGAAGGATTCGGCGGTGGTGCCGTTGGCGATGGTTCGCGCGGTCAGTTCTTCTTCTTCCACGATGTCGTGGACGTTCATGAACGCCGATGGATCGCCGATGTTGCGGTACGCCTGTTCGTCCTTGGCTTTGAGCACTTCCAGCACCCGGCTGTCGCCGCGAATCACGTCGTTGCCGCTGGCGGTGGTGAGATAGACGATTTGTGGCGTGCGCGTTTGGCCGTAGCGATCCACGCGGCCGTTGCGCTGCGCGAACACCATGAGCGACCACGGCATGTCGAAGTGGATCAGGCGGTGGCAGTGGTAGTGCAGGTTGATGCCTTCGGCGGCCACGTCCGAACAGATGGCCAGGCGCACCGGCTTGGCGGCGTTGCCGAAATCCTCCACCACCCGCTGCTGCTCCAAGTCCGACATGCCGCCGTGCAGCGTCTCGATCTGGTTCTCGCGGAGTTTCAAGTCTTGCGCCAAGCGTTTGGCCAGCCAGTTCAGCGTCTCGATGCGTTCGGTGAAGATCACCAGCCGATCTTCGGCGTTGTTGGGGCGCCAGCGAAACGGCTCGCCGCAGGTGATGGCGGCAAGCAAGCCCTGGTACTTGGCGAAGTTCGCCGGCGCGATGTCTTCGAGCTTGGCGCGTAATGCACGCAGCGTCTCGGTCTCTTTCGCAATCGCCGTGGCGGTTGCTTCGCTGACGTCTCCGGCCAGCTCGCGTTCCCTCCGATTCAGACGCTGATCGACCGTGGCGATGCAGGCTGCGGGAGAGGAGAACAGCGCCTTCTCCAACGTAACGGCGAACAGATCGCGGCGGTCCTCAGCGTTGTTCATCCGAGCGGAATCCCCCTGCGCCACTTCCACGGCCAACAGCGCCTCGAACGCGGCTTCTTCTTCGGCGGAAGCGCTGAACTCGCAGCTGGATGTGCGCCGATCCTGAAAGGCGCTCTCCACTTCGTGGGCGATGTCCTTCTTGAAGCGGCGGATCACCAGCCCTTTGTCTCGAAAGTCCTCGGCTTCGTAGTCGTCAGGGTCCGCGATGGCGGTGGCGTCCAACATGTTCATCAGGCTGGCGAAACTGCGGGCGCGGCCATCGTGCGGCGTGGCGGAGAGCATGATGAGCGTATCCGAACGGCGCGAGAGCAGCTTGGCGAGACGCGACCGCAGCGAGCCCGTGCCGCGGTCCGCCACGTTGTGCGCCTCGTCGATGACGATCACGTCCCAATACGCATTCTCCAAGTAGGTGCGGTATTCGGCATCCTGCTTCAACGTGTCGATGGAGATGATGGACTTGTCGTAATAGTGGAACGGGTTGTGGTTGCCGGGGATGTTGCGCCGCACCCGCTGGATGCCCGCCGAATCGAGCCGCGTGAGCGGAATGGTGAAGCGATTCCAGAACTCCTTCTGGAACTGCGTGAGCATGCTTTTCAGCGCCAGCACCAGAATGCGCCGAGCACGGCCGCGAGCCAGCAGTTCGCTCACCAGAATGCCAGCTTCCAGCGTCTTGCCCAGCCCCACCGCATCGGCGATGAGAATGCGCTGCCGCGGCTGCCGCAGCGCTTGCCGCGCCGGTTCGAGTTGGTACGGCACCAAATCCATCGCCGCCGCGTGGCCAACGTGGATTTGCCGATCGTTCACCACCGCCGTGCGCAGCCGGCTTTCCATATGCAGCAGGCTGTCCGCGAACCCGGGCGAAGCGTCTGAAACGAGCGTGGTTCGGGCCGGATCCAGTTCCACGGCACGGTCGAGTTCGCTCAAGAACACCGCTTCCCGATCGCGCACGACCTCCGAAACGCCCACGCACAGCATCTGATAGTGGCCACCAGCGGTCATATCCACCCGCCGCACCACCCACTCGGCATCGCGCACGACCACGCGAGCACCGGGCGCAGGCGCGATGGATGCGGGGTTGCGAGCGGGCAACGAGAGTGCCTACGGGCCGCAGCCAGCCGGACCGGCGATCCGGTAGCGAGGGGCGAAGCAACGCGCCAGCAAGACTCAAACCTCGCGCACGGAAGTTTCGCCCGTTCGAGGATCGTAGGTCACCGCTACGAGTTCGCCTTCGCTGAAGTCGCCGACCGCCTGTCTAGCAAAGGCGGGCAGGTTCGTGCCGCCTTCATTCCTTGCCGAAGGTGCCAGAAGGCCGTCAAGGCCGGTTGCGGCGGCTTCCGCTCCCAGCTTGTTGCAGAATCCATAGTCTGTGTCGTGAGTGAGTTCCGGCCAGTCGGCTTGCTTGCGCCGTAGGTCTTTCACGCCTCCGTTGAAACGAAAAGTGAAGCGCATGTAGGAAGCTGTCCGGGCGCCGGCGGGTGCGCCGCCGTACTTGCCGAACCAGTGCTTCACTTCCGTCTCCGCAGTTTGCACTTCAATCGCGCCATAGAGCACTGGGAAGGAACCGTCCGAAAACCGAGTGCTGTGTATCGTCCTTTCCAACTGGTGCTTTCGCTTGAATACCTGGTCAACGAGATCGCGTGGCTTCGTTGCTATGCCGCGAGATTCCAAGAATCGCGTGACCTCGTCGACACTCGATTCGTCGAACTCCTGATCCTCGAGAAACTGGTCCGCATCTCGATAGCTCGCCAACCGGACCACGTCCGCACTCACGTTTTCGATGGGGAGTTCCTCGAGCACGGCTACCAGCCCGTTGCCGCGTCGACGTATTCCTTTACGAGCAGCAGATTCTCCATGGAACCCTCCAACAGGAGTTCCATCGGTACTTGCCCATCCAACGTCGCCTGCGGCTCCCTGAGCCAATCCCTCTCCTCCGCTTCATTCTTGAGCCATGCGAACAGGGCCATCCGAATCTGAATGAGGTAGGCGATGCGGTCGTTGGCGTCGCGCCCTCTGAGTACGCGGCGACCGGCCAGCACCTCCGCGACGTAATCGTTGTCGGAAGGCTCCAAGCCAAGCAAGGGAATAGCGTCCGATTCGCGCAGTTGCCAAGTCCTGAGGATCCTATCGAAGAGGCGTACGGGGGCCGTCGGCATGCGCCTTTGGTTCGGCGTCTTCAGCCTAGCCTGATCCTCGCGTTCCGCCTCTGCCGCGAGCTCTCTCAACACCTCGGGCGACTTCGCAAGCAGCATATCCCAACGATACTCGTCCAGTTCGTCGAGTATGGATTCAACCTCTTGGGGGGCAACGAGCGCTACGCTGCCTGTCCGGGGCGAACAGCGCTGCCACGGAAAGAACTCGTCCGTCTCTTGTCCCTGCGGAGGCCGGAAGTCGAAACGATCCACTGCTCCGTTCACTGTCCGATCCGCCCCATCGTCGCGTACAAACCGATCACGTTCATCACCGCGGAGCCCACGCTCTCAGGCGGGATGTCGTCTCGCTGGGGGTTGATCGCCTTGAGCCTATCGGTCTCCCGCGAGCGGATCTGCTCGGCCATTTCTTCGCTCATGTGGACTTCCACGACCACTTGGGAGTTGGCCTCGCTCCCCATATGCACCGTCCACCGACGACCATCCACTGCAACGCTCGCCATGCACCTAGCTCCTTTGGAAATCAGAGGATGGCCATTCTACACGGCTTGCCCGCGTCGGCTAGGCCGCCTCGCCACCGCCGAGGAACCGACTGGGCCTGCCGAAGCTCAAGCACATCAGGCTCTTCTTTGCCCGCGTGGCTGCAACGTACAGCAGCGAGCGTTCTTCGGTTTCCATGCTGGCATCGGCTACCGCGTCCGCGGCCTTGCCGCGCTGGCGGAGCGGCACCAGTCCGGAGTTGACGCTCGCCAGCACCACATGGTCGAACTCCAGGCCCTTCACGCGGTGCATGGTGGCCACGCGCGCGCCTTCTTTGCCGCTGTCGTCTGCGCCGCGGCCTACCACCAAGTGTTCGACTTCGCCTTCCATTGCTCTTGCGGCGGCATCGCGTTCGGCGGTGGTGCGGGTGGCCACGCAGATGCCGCGTAGCGGTTGGCCTTGCGCCTGCAAATCGCGGATGTGGGCGAGCAGGTGGGCGTTGTGTTCTTCGCGGGTGGCGAAGTGCGCCAGTTGCGGTTCCGGGCCGCGCGTTAGGGACTTGATGCCGCGGTTGTCGTCCGCGCCGCCATCGAGATCGTCGATGTCGCGGCCGGCGAGCAGGCCGGCGGCCCAGCGGCGCGTTTGCTCCGTGGTGCGGTAGTTCAGCCGCAGCTTGCGCGAACGGCCGCGGATGTCGATGCCGCAGCGGCCCAGCACCACACGCCGGCCGCTGTAGATGCGCTGGTGGCCGTCGCCGGTGATGAAGAGGCTGTTCCTGCCGGGCGGCGCGATGGCGCGAAGCAGGCGGAACGCTGCCGCGCCCATGTCCTGGGCTTCGTCCACGATCACCGCGTCGTAGTTGCCGAAGTCGCCAGCCGTTGGCGGTTCGGCGGCGAGCAGCGCCGCGGCATCGCGGTAGGCATCGTCCAACTCCTTCACGCCGCGCTCGGCCAGTTGCGCCCGGTACTCGGCGAACACCGGCCAAATCTGCGCCCGTTCGGAGCGGGCAAGGCGTGTGCCGCGGCCCGTTCGGGAGACGCGCAGATACGCTTGCTTGTCCGGCACGTCGGCGGCTTGGATCACTTGCTCCCATTCGTCCTCGAAGAAGGCGTCCGGCAAGTCCAACTCTGGCGGCTTCGCGTCCAAGGCGATTTGCCAAGCGTCCGCGTGGCGACCGAATTGCGGGCGGAACTCGTAGCGACGCATCTTCAGAAAGCGCACCACCCAGCGATCCAGATTGGTCACGTCGATGCGCTTCATTTCGTCCGGCGCGCAGATGGCGCCCAGGTTGTGTTCGATGTCCGCGGCCAGGTTGCGCGTGAACGTGGTGAACAGAACGCGGCTTTCGGGGAGGTTCCGAACCAGCCACCGGGCGCGATGCATCGCCACCACCGTCTTGCCCGTGCCCGCGCCGCCGAGCAGACGCACCGGCCCGTTCCAATCGCGCTCCACCACGCGCCGCTGGGACGGGTGCAGAAACACGCGCCAACGCTCCAACGGCGCGTTCAGCATGGCTTCGAGTTCCATCTCGGACGCTGCAACGGCGAATCGCATCCGCGATTCGGGGCGCTTGAGCGCGGCGTCGAAATCGCCGGTGTCCACGGCATCCGGCGCTTCTCGCTCGCGCACCAGTTGCTCGTAGGTCTCGCCCGCCAGATACAGGAACAGCGCATCGTAGGCTTCGGTGGGAAGACGCTCTTGAATCGCATCGAGCGCGTCTTCGTCCGCCACCCCGCGCACTTCCGCCAGCATCGCCTCCGGCACGCCGAGACGCATCAACTCCCGATCCTTCAACGCAGCGAACGCACCGGGCGGCTGGGTGGCGGAACTCGGCGCTGCGGCTGGCGCACCCTCCTGCGGCAGATACACCTGCACGGCGCCCGTGGCCGGATTGATGTCGCACCGTCGCCGCGTCGCCCAGCTGTACGCATCGTCGTGCTTGTCCGCCCACAGCAGCATGTGGATGTTGCCCCGCTCCGGCTTGGCCACGATGGCCCGGTAGCCCCCATCGATGCGCAGCGAGCGCATGTTGGGATCCGCCGCCCCTTGGATGCGCTCGTAGTTCAGGCCGCTCGCGGTGGGATCGGCGTTGAAGCGGCTGATGAGGTTGCGCACCCCCCGCTGCTGCGCGTTAGGCAGCCGCCCGAACGCGGAGAGAAACTCCACATGCATGGCCATGTTGTTGGGCATGGGTGGTCTAGCGGCCCGTCTCGACTTTCCCGTGCAGCCGCCGCTCGACCTCGCTTGGTGCGGCCGCCTCAACGAACAACTCCAAGGCTTCCGTTAGGTTCTCGCGCGCTTCGGTCACGCTCTCGCCTTGGCTGGCTATGTCCAGTTGAGGGCATAGGGCGACGTACCCGCTACCCTCCCGTTCGATGATTGCCGTGAGTTGCACGTTTGCTCCTTCCTCATCCGTGCATAAAGACCGCTTGCGACGGTGCAGCCTACCACGTTCCGAGCTACCGTCGGCAGGTACTTGGGCGCTCAAATCGGCGCATCGGTGCGGGCCGGCCGCCAAGACGCCCATCGATGTGGCAGGATCGCCGGCTTGGGCTCGGACGGCCTACCGCGACGGAGGAGTGTGCCGAATGACCGCTGAGGTGCGAGTGGAGTTCACAATTCCTGCCGCGGTGCGCGAGGAAGGCGCGTACTTCGTCGCTGGTTGCCCTCCCTTGGGCATCTTCAGCCAAGGTGAGACCGAGGAGACCGCCCTTGCCAACCTTGCGGAGGCGTTGCGGCTCTTCGTCGAGTCCTACTGCGAGCGGGGTACGCTGGAAGAAGCGCTCAAGGGCGGTGGCAGGGAGCACTTGCACCGCTTGCTGGATGCGTTGCCGGACCACCTGCTGGACGACGCACGGGGTGTACTGGCCGACTTGTCCAACTCGCTCGCTGACCCGGTAACGTCGGCGCTTGCCGAGGCACCGATGGACGATGAGCCGGTCACCCCTGCCTACGGAGAGGCGATCAAGGAAGGCGAGCGCGACGTTGAGGAAGGGCGCGTTGTTTCCGCGGCGGAGCTTCGTAGACGCCCCGGTGCCGCAGATGCGCTGAGCGGCCTCCAGCGGGAAGCCGAGCAGCGTGGTCTCGACCGGCTGGCCTTGGATGAGGTCAACGACGAGATCCAAGCGGTAAGAACGGCACCGACCCGGGACGCGTGATGGGTAGCGGGTAGCGCCAGAGATCAGGCCGCCCGGCGAAGCGGGGTCTCCAGCCTCCTTGCGTGGCGGATGAACGCGCCGGCGAAGGCACGAAGGCTGTTGACTGCGACGCATCGCGGTGGCAGGCTTGCCGGACTTTGCTGGTGCAACCATAAAGGGTAGAGGGGAGATCGGATGAAGAAGAAGGTGGCTAACGAGATGTTCGAGGAAGCGCTCGCGGCAGTGGGTGACGGAGCGGATTGGGCCGACATCGATCGAGCTCAGACGTGGCGGGATCTCGACGCACAGACGTTCTTGGCTGAGTACTGTTGGGTCGTATTCGCAGCCGGTTTCAAGGTCTCGATCTTGGAAGGACATTTCGGAGAACTGCGAAAGACCTTTAAGGAGTTTGAACCGGATGCCGTTGCCCGCATGCGTCGTGTGCGGGTCGAGAAGCTCCCTATTCGCCATGAGAATAAGGCAAATGGGTTCTTGAAGGGTGCGAAGCTCGTCCACAAGGCGGGTTGGAGTGACTTCAAGGCACGTCTGGAAGAAGAGGGAATAGATGCATTGAAGGTGCTGCCTTGGATCAAGGATGTCACGAAGTACCACCTTGCCAAGAACATAGGCTTGGCCGATGTCGCCAAACCCGATGTTCACCTCAAGTGGTGTGCCGAGCGCTGTGCAGCAAAGTCCGTCGATGAGCTTGTCGCCCATTTGGCAAGGAAGTACAAGATGACGGAACACAAGGTGGACGCGGTGCTTTGGGAATGGCGGCGGGCGCGTTGATGAGAGAGCGCAAAACTGCCCGTGGCCGTCAAGGTGTCGCGGTAGGCGGATGCGCGACTGAAACGGATAGGAAGAAGCGGCGCGCATAGGGATTGGAGCCGGACGGTACATCGGCGTGCTCTATAGCTGGAAATGGGGGCGGCAGCGGCCCCTAGACCGTGCTCCCACTGTCATGCAGTGGGAGTTTGGAGTCCCCGATTCGCCAGCAAGTTGGGCGGAGGATTGTGCGTGTCCTTACTTCGTGCTCGAAACTCTTCGGTTCTCCCGACGCGACGAAGTACTTGGCGATCTGGTCATGGAAGTCGTCTGCGTTGTCCCACAGTCCGACATTGATGAACGAGCGATACACGCCTTCGCATCCGGTGAGATCCCAAGTAATCCAAGGGATCTCCCTAGCGTCGCACGCTTCTGAGAGGAACTCTCCGATCAAGCCGCTTCTGTCTTGGACGATAGCTTCCTCTTGCCAGTAGTGGAGGAACTCGGCAACCGAATCGGGCTTGATCTTCCAATGGATGAGTGCGATGACCATGACGTTGCCTCTGGTGATGTGCTGGGCGGGCGACGCTAAAGCGAACTTGCCGCGCCTTCAAGGTCCCGCTTGACCAACTCGCCAGCCTCGCTCGCAGCGTACGCTCGCCAGCCCGCCTCTTTGAATGCACCGGCGTCCGTTTGGCCGTCCTGCAGCACGGCCACCTTGTGCGTTGGCCACGCGAGCTCGGCCTCCGCTAGCACTTTGCCCGCGCTGTCTGTGATCTCGTAACCGACCTCGGGCACGGGCAGGCCATCGGCGGCCCACTGTTTCATTGCGGTGTGCAGTTCCGCCGCCGCCAGTTCCATTGCGGCTTCCCACTCGGCGGAAGCTATGGAAGCCGCGGCTTGGGGCGGTGTGTCGTCCGCTGGCGCGTAGTCCGGGTAGCGGTTGGACGTCACGCCTTCGTGGGTGATCCACCAGCCGTTTGGCAGGAATTGCAGGAGGTTGAAGACGCGCAATACGGCGTTCCAAGCGTGGCGGTAGTTGGGGTTGCGGCGGTTCGGCTCGGTGTCGTGGAGGTGGGCGATGGCGATCAGTTGGGTGGGGTCTGGCGGTTCGATGGCGGTCAGTGGCAGTGCTAGGAACACGTCTGCGAAGCCGACAGCATCGGCCAGCCAAGGGCCAGTGCCGCCGTAGGCGGGGGCGTCCATGTCGGTCAAGGCTTCGGTGAGTTGGCCGGGGAGCGGGCCGGCCGTGTCTTGGAAGCGCTCCAACAGTGCGGGATCCTTCATGCGGCGGCTGTCGAACAGGCCGAGTAGGGTGGTGAAGATGGCGTTGCGCCAGCGATCGGCGCTGGTTGACGCCGCGCTTGGGTCACCGCTTTCGTGGAGCCAGCGGAGAAGCAGGAGTAGCGCCGGGTCGCGGAGTTGGCGGCGCAAACTGGCGGTGTTCCAGCGTTCGTCTAGGGCGCGTTGCACTGCCGCCATCTGGGGATTCTGGGCGTTCGAGAGCATTCCGGCCTCGGCCGGGCCGCCGAAGGCCACCTCCAGGTCCTGCCACGTGAGCGACCACACTTGGAAACCAGCCCTCGCCAGCGCGATGCGTTTGCGCGAGTCCTCCGCAGTTGTGTCGCGGTGGTACTCGAAGCCGTCCATGAAGATCGCCACCGGCGCAGCTTCGCCGCGGACCGGGCGGAGTAGGAAGTCTGGGCGGCTGGGGATTGCTACGCCATCGGCTTGCGTCACGTCCGCTTGGGGTTCCACGAGCCAGCTGGCGTTGCCGATCTTCAGGATGTAGCCGGGTTTGCCGGCCACCAAGTCTTGGCGTATGCGAGGCTTTTCGCCATCCACCTCCACGCGGCGCAGCGCTTCCAGGAACCTTGCTTCCAGTTCGCTTTCCACCAAGGCGTTTACGTCCACCTTGGCCAAGCCATCCACCGCTTCCAAGTCTTCCGCGTGTTCCAGAATCTTCGCCAAGAGCGCCATTGCGGTGCTGCGCGAGGTGTGTTCCATGTCGCGGCTGCGGCGGTAGGCGTAGACGCAGCGGTAGCAGCCATCCTGCTCGGGATCCGCGCCAGACCCGCGCCCACATTCGCAGTTTTGGAGGGCCGTGTAGGAAGCCTGCAACACGTTCAGCAGGTTCTGTGGTTTGGCCAGCAGGTCCTTCAAGTAGCCGGTGCCGCCGGGCACTGTGTCGTAGAGGATGAGGTAGCGGCGGCCATCGTTGTTGCCGGGGAGGGCGTTGTCGCCGGTCATTGCGCGCAGGTGGGGGAGGCGGCCGCCGAAGCGTTGGCGCAGGCCGAGTTCAAGCGCGGCCACGAAGGAGGCGACGTGGCGTTCGGAGGCCATGTGGGTGATGGGCAGCAGCAGGCGCAGCGCTTCGGAGGTGAACTCGCGGTAGAGGTACAGACATTCCACGATGCTCTCGCTCGGATCCTTGGCCCGCGCGGACCTGCAGAAGCGCGTGTGTTCCGCCTTCTCCGGGTCTTCGCCGGCGCCCCTCGGCTGCACCGTTCCACATTCGCGGCAGACGCGGAAGCCGCTGCGCGGGGTTTCGCGGTTGGCGAAGCGGGTGGGGCGGCCCAGGTCGTCTACGCGACCGAAGTTCATCTCGCGGAAGGTGGCGTTGGCGATGTACTCGAAGCCGAACGGGGCTTCCGGCTTGTTGATGGCGTAGGCGGATTCGATGGCGCTCGGTTGGAAATCCACCACCAGATGGCGGGTGTAGAACAGGGGTTCGCGGTCGTCTTTGTCGTCTAGGATGCGGCTGCGGCGATCCGCCGTGTTCGCATGAACCAAACGCAGCGGCAGCATGTGGCGGCGTTGGCCTTCGTCGCCCCACATCGGGTCGCCGCAGCGCGGGCACAGAGTGTGGGCGTCGCCGGTTTCCTCTACGTTTTCGCAGTACGCGCAGCTGGGGCACAAGCGCCACGTTTCCACCGGCGAAACGCGGGTGTCCACGCGGCTGATGCGAACGTGCCGACCGCTGGCGTAGAACTCGTTCTCCGGCGCCAGTTCGCCGAGGGCGGCCTCCGCCGGGCGTTCGTATTCGTACAACGGTTGCCGTTCGTCGCGCTCTTCCTCCCGCGGCTGTCGGTAGATGATGGAGCGCAGCGTCACGCCCTGCTGCGGGAAGGCGTAGTTGGGAATCAGCCCTTCGTCAGTGAGAAAGGCGAACACGTCGCGGTTGTTGATGTGGCGGCGGATGGCGTCCAGCGCCTGCCGTTCGGCACTCAGTTCCTCGATTTCGCCCTTGGTGGCCTCGTCCTGCGGTCCCTTTTCCAAAGCGGCGATGCGGCGGCGCAAGGTTTGCGCTTCGGTGCGGAGCGATCTGCGCTCCTTATTCACTTCCGTCAGCCGGTTGAGCAGCCGCGCCACCAACGGCGGACGACCGCCTTCGTCGCCTTGCAGGAAGGTGGCGAGATAGTCGCGGGAGGATTCGCTCAGTTCCTCGAACGCTTGCAGAAACCGCTCCAGCAGATCCTCCGAGTGCCGCTGAACGAAATCGAAGAACGGATACGGGAAGCCCTTGAGCTTGGCGACGGCAACATTCTCGTACACCGTGCGCATCTTCTCCGGCACCGCGCCTTCGTCGATGCCGCTGGCCACCCAGCTATCCAGACAGAACGCGGTGAGTTGGCGTTCCAGTACCGCAGAAGCGTTCAGGAAGATGCCCGGCGGTTCCACGCCCCGCGCCAGCATGTCCAGCGGTTCGGCGTAGTAGTAGAGGTCGTGCGGCTGGCCTGTGGCCACAGTCACCGTGAGCGCATTGCCGTGCTTGCGCCCAGCCCGCCCGATGCGCTGCACGTAGTTCTCCGGTGCGGGCGGCACTTGACACAGCACCACCGCCGAGAGTTCGCCGATGTCCACGCCGAGTTCCAGCGTTGGCGTGGCGGAGAGCACGTTCGGCTCCCACGGTTGCGGTTGCGGCGCGGCGAAGCGTTCCTGCAACGCGGCGCGTTCGTCACGGCCAACCAGCGCCGTGTGTTCGGCGGCGACGATGCGGCGAATGGCCGCCTGCCGGTACAGCTGGCCGAACCAAGTGGAAGCGGTGGGCGTTGGCGCTTGGTAGACGTCCTGCGTGGCGAGATCGAGGCATGGCACGCCTTGCCACAGATCGGCTTCGTCCTCCGCCACCACCAGCGGCCGGGCGGTGCTGGCGCCACACAGTTCGGCGGTGCGGATGGTGGCGTGGAAGCGCGCTGGGTTCAGGCCGTAGGCGGTGGTGTTTCCCGCATCCAGTTCGGCGACCAAGCCGGAATCCACCAGCGCGGCGAACAAGGTCTCCAGAAGGTCCGGCGCGTATTCCGTGGCCGCGAGGGGATTCAATGGCGAGAGCACCTTCTCCACCCACTTCTGATACCAGGACTTCGCGCCCCGGCTGCGACCGGCCAGCGCTTCCAAACCGGATTCGCGCCCCGGCCGGAGCGCGGGGAACACGGGCAGCGCGGAACGCCGCCCGAAATCCTGCAAGGCGCGGTCGCGGCTCAACGTGCTATAGGGGTTGCCACCCTGGGCGACGTAGCCGGTAGTGAGCGGGCTATCGAACGCGCCGCGATCCTTCATGCGACGCAGAACGCCCAGCAACAGCGCTTGCGCCGTGTTCGCGGTGAGTTCGCGGAATGGCTCGAAGTGTTCGCGCAGCCGCCCGGTTGCCGCTTCGCTGGCTTGCAGGAAGACGGCGCGATCCATGCCGACGGCAGCCGTGCGCGTGCGTTCCAACGTGCGCCCGATGGTGGAGCGGTAGCCGAGTTCCGCCAGCGTTTCCCACTCGAGGCGAGTGGCGACCAAACCTTCCAACCGCGCCAGCACGTCGGTGGCGAGGCGGCCACGTTCCTGCAACTCCCGAAACTCGGCGAACCACTGGCGATCCGGCGCGATGAACTCGGCGATGAATCGCTCTGGGCTGAAACCGCCGCCGTGTTCGCTGCGCCACCAACGCGGCACTTCCTGCTGCAAATCGCTCAAGGCGATGCCGTCGTTCTGCGCTATCACTTGGGCGATTGCAGTGCGAACGCTGTTCTGCCAAGTGCGGGCGGAGAAGAAGCCAGCGCGATGGGCGGCGTCCTGCACGTTGTCCGAGAAGGCGATCACTTTCTGGGCACCGGCATCTTCGGGTGTGCCGAGATTCCTGCCGCCAGCATCGTCGTTGTGCTTGGAGGCGAAGGCTTGGCCGAGCACCACGCTGAGCAGGCTGGACGCCCGTGCGCCGACGATGATGAGCGCTTCGCTGGCGTGGCAGAAGGGGCAGTTGCGGCTCAACACCGTGCGGTT
This sequence comes from Candidatus Azotimanducaceae bacterium, assembly GCA_965243095.1. Taxonomy (GTDB): domain Bacteria; phylum Pseudomonadota; class Gammaproteobacteria; order Pseudomonadales; family Azotimanducaceae; genus VXYL01. The sequence goes on along the minus strand of OZ251530.1, from coordinate 3,488,051 downwards.
GCCGCGGCTGGTGGTGGATTCCGGCACGAACACAGGGACGATGGCCGTTGCGCCGCAATCGGTACATTCGGAGACGTTGTGCCCGGCGTGAAGATGCCCGCAGGCGCCGCAGAGGGATTGGGCGGCGCCGGCGATGCCCGGCGGCACTTCGGCGCTTTGCGTGGGGAAGTAGAAACGCACGTCCATGTCCCGCGAGAAGAAGCGGTTGTAGAACTCGCGCAGATCGCGGCTGGCCTTCGATGTGGCCGAGCGCTGCACCGCGCCCCAGCCGGTGACGCGACATTCGCGGCACTGCACCAGCGGCAGATGCAGGGGCGAATCTTCGGGGTCCAAGTCGTCCGAATGGCGGAGCATCGGCGCGGGGGTGGGGTTGCGTTCCTGGCCTTCGGCAGGTTGTTCGGCATCAGCCTCGGGCGGGGATTCGTTGGCATCCGGCAGCGCCACGCGGCACACCATGCGGCGCAACTCGCGCACCCACAGATGCAGCCCCACGCGCAGAAACGGCTTCGCGCCGCCGGCGCCGTCGTCCTCTCTGGCAGCGGCAATCAGAGCGCACAGGGCGTTCAGCAGACCGACCGCTTCGCGCTGGGCTTGCGCGGGTTCCGCCGAGAGCGGCAGGCTCGCCCGCATCCGCGCCACCACATCGACGAACGGCAGCGGGCCTTCCGCCACGGTGCGCAGCAGGTTCACGAACATCAGATGCTCGCGCAGCTTGGCGGCCAGCGCGATGCGCCAATCGTTCGCTTGGTAATCGCCTTCGATGGCTGTGCCGAAGAACAGCTCGTGCTGCGCCTTGAGGTAGGTTTCGGCGTTCGAGTAGCCGGCGGGATCGGTGATTTCGGCGAGGTTTGGCCGCGGCGAAAGGTGGCGTTGGATGATGGCGCTGCCGAGCACGTCGTCGATGCTCTGGCGTTCTTCGGTGAGGATGGCGCTGTCGTCGAAGGGCTGGCCGAACAGATCGGCTACGTACTTGCGAAGCTCGGCGCGGTTCTCGTCGCCGCCCACAGTGGCGGAGGTGCCAACGCAGACGAGGCCCTGCCGCGGCACTTGCAGCCGATCCTTCAAGCGGCGGATCAGGCAGGCGAGATCGGTGCCTTGCGGCCCGTCGAAGGTGTGCAGTTCGTCCACCACCAGATAGCGCAGCGCACCAGCTTGGTTGTGCCGCCACAGACGCGCATCCGGCGGGCGGATCATCAGGAAATCCAGCATCTTGTAGTTGGTGAGCAGGATGTGCGGCGGGCGTTCCCGCAGCGTCTCCCGATCCGTGATCAGATGCTCCGGCCCCATCGTGGTGTGCGGCAGCCGCTCCCGCTCGCCCATGTAGAGACCCGCGCTCACCTTGCCGCGCAACGCCGGATTGCCGTGGACGACCTTGGCGATGCGCCGCGCCTGGTCGAACGCGAGCGCGTTCATGGGATAGACGAGGATGGCCTTCACCCCCTCTTCGCCAGCGTGCCGCCGACAGTGATCCAGAATCGGCCAAAGAAAGCACTCCGTCTTCCCGGAACCCGTGCCGGTGGCCACGACGGTGGAGCGCCCGCCGTGGGGCGCAGCGGAATCGAGGCGTTGGTGGGCGATGCGCTGGTGGCGGTAGGGGGTGAAGCCGAGCGGGATCTCGGGGAACGGCTTGCCGCCTTCCGGAGCGAGCTTGGGCGGGAGGGCGATGGAGAGGTAGGGGCCCTTGACGAGGTTCTCCGGCTCGGCGAGGAAATCGTCGAGGACGGTGGCGAGGGGCGGGTTCGAGGGGCCGAAGCCCGTGGCGAGGAAATCGCGCAGAGCACGGGCGACCTCGTGGGCTACGGTGGAGGGGATCATGGTGGGGTGGGCTTCGCGGTTTCTTACGGCGGTGCGTGGATGGTCGCACAGTTTGATGCGAGCTGAGGATCACGGCAGGTTCGGCCATGCGGTGCGCGATCCCCGCTGGTGCTATGCTCGGACGCCGTCGGGGCCGGTGCCCCATCGCTTAGCGAGGTTCATTGATGTTAGAGATCATCGTTCGTATTGTCGTCGTCGGCAGCCCTCAGAAGTGGCGCGGCGATCTGCCGATCAGCCCGAATTACGACTTGGCCAGCAAGATGCTGAATCAAGCGGCGAACCATCGCTGGCCCGCTTCGCGAGTCCTGTTCGCTGTCACGCCAGGCGGCTTCATCCAAGCGCGAATGCCCGAGCACGCTTTCTGACCGTTGGTGTTGATCTTGTTCCAAAGGGCCAATCGAAGATGGCTGGCGGCTCCGATACGAGGGCCGAACTGGTGGCCGTAGTGGATCTCGACAAAGGCGCGATCGTCCGTTGGACCGGCAAGTCCTACCCTCGGCCTGGTCAAGAAGAGCGCGTCTTGGTTCAAGAGCCATGCCTTGAATCTCACTTGCTCTGTGCGGCGGGACACCGCGTTTTGCTGATGGGGTGCCATGACCTCAACGTGTTCAACGGGCGGGGTCGATATCACGCGAAGAACAAAAGACGGCGGCGTTGGCAGGACATGGACAACCTTGCGCGTCGCTTCAACCCCACCATGGTCTTGCACCATCCGCACCAAACCGATTTGCCAGACACTTGGCGGCAAGGTTGGAGTGGGCTGCGGCGGCTCCTAGGATTCGATGGCCAATACGCTTCTGGTATTGCGTACTATCCCTACTCTCTACAGGCGAGGCACCCGCTTGAAGGTGTCCTCCTGGCGACCAAGGGTGGCGATGTGAGAGACATCTGCGTGAAGGGATACTGGGGCCGAGAGTGGGAGCACTGTTGAGGAACCTCCCACGTTGATCTGCCAAGACCGTGCGATCAAACGCGACGACGTGCGAACTGGACGCAAGCGCGCACGTCGTCGGCCTCCAAGTCCGGCAGCTCTGCCAGAATCTCCTTTGCAGAGAGCCCTTCTCCAAGCAAATCAAGCACATCCGTCACACGGATTCGCATGCCGCGAACGCATGGCCGGCCGCCACACTGCGCGGGGTTGGTGGTGATGCGGCTGTCGGGATCTTCGCCGCCAATGGGGGAGATCGGGGTGGTCACGCCGCCAACATAGCGTAGAATGCAGCCCTAGACTTGGCCAGTTGGACCAATCCCGTGCTAGCGAAACTGATCGGAGCGAAGCAACTCACGCTGCCCGACGAGCTATTGACCTCGTTCCCGGGCGTGGACAGCTTCAACGTGAGCGAGGAGGGCGGTAGGATCATCCTCACGCCCGTGCGTAGCGGCCGATTGGATGCGGTGCGCCAAAAGCTGGCGGAGCTGGGCATCACGGAGGAGGATGTGCGGGATGCGGTGGCGTGGGCGAGGCGACGCGACTGATCCAGCCGCGCATCGTGCTGGACACCAACGTGCTTGTCTCCACGCTGCTGTTCGGCGGCCGTTCGCTGGCTTGGCTCGTTGAGGCGTGGCAGTTCAGGCGCACCACACCACTGGCGAGCGCTCAAACCGCAACGGAGCTTATCCGCGTGCTCGGCTATCCCAAATTCCGGCTCAGCGAACCCGAACGCGAGAGGGTGCTGGGGGAGTACTTGACCGTGCGGTTGACATCCCCGACTGCCGCGATCCCGACGACCGCATGTTCCTCGAGTTGGCCGTCTCAGCAGGTGCCGATGCCCTCGTGACTGGCGATGGCGACCTACTCGATCTCGCGCCAAGGCTCAACATTCCCATCTTGACGCCCACGGCCTTCAAGACGCAGTTGGCGTAGTGCTTCACGCTTGTGGTGATGGCGCGGACGCGCCGGCTATCCTCGTGCTTACCGAGGAACTCGCTGATGGTGTCTGACTACCCTTCAGAGTCACCGAAGCGTCGGGGACGACCAAAGCGTTGGCCATCAAGGGACCCTTCCCGATCCTCTCGAATCCAGCGGACGATTTCCGCCGTGGAGATGGCGGGCAGCGCGGGATCCCTCCGCAGGCGATCCATTTCGGCCGCGGCGTCCAGCCGGCGGCGCTTTTGCGCCCATTCCCGCAACGCCACGTTGATGGTGCGGCTGCGGTCGCCTTGCGGCATGCGCTGCAACAAGCTCCAGATGTCGTCTTCAACGAGGACGTTGATGCGATGCGTCATGCCGTTCTTCCAGTGTCCGAGCGGATCGCGGTGTCGCCACCCAACGAACCTAGAGCCTCCGCGCCAGCCGCGCCACCCTGTCCACATCCCCGCCGCTGCGCAGCCAAACCAAAGGGTTGACGCGGGCGTCCACATCGTCGCCTATGAAGAGGTCCGCGTGTGGCTGCGTGTACCACGCCAGCACCTCGACGGGATGCAGGTCTTCGGGCAGAGCGGCATTCACTTTGCCGATGTTCGGTATCAAAGCGCCCCCACCGAGGGAGCGCGAAGGGCCCGTTCCTCGCATGGAACCGCCCTGTTGGGGGAACTGGAATGCGGGGATGTGCCGGCGATTGTCGAGCAGCACGCTGTACAACGTGCGCCGGGCGATCATCCGCCGGATGCGGCTCTCCCGCATGCCCAAGTGCGCAGCCGCATCCTTCGTGGTGAGGCTGGTGCTCACTAGAGCGGCGAACTGGGCCGTTGTTGCCGCCAAGGGCTCGCCCGCTGGTTCCGCGTTCAAACGTACGCCGCCCTTGATGAGCACCTCGCGCTCGGCTGCGGTCAACTCGCTGGACGGCTCGCCGTAGAGCATCCGCTCTCTCGCTATTTCGGACGCCATCTCTCCGCTCGCTAGGTGCCACGGTGCTACGATAGCGCACGAATCGTTCGAGAGCGAAGGGCTGCGCCTCTTGCTGCCAGCCAAAGGTGTGAGGGAACGTGACATGGGCTATCCGAAGGATGGTCGCAAGGGCTTTGCGGCCATGTGCTACATCAACACCATCCCGCATGGGCAGTTGGACCACCGGGCGGTGCCGCGTGGCGAAGATCCGCCGCCGGCAAGCTCTTGGCAGCGATACCTCGCCGCCACCGGCCGAGGCCGAGACGCAGACGCGGCGCGGCGGCTGGTGCTGCCGATGGCAGACCCCAAGCGCCTGCTCGGAAGTTGAACTAGCCGCCCGGCAGCGGAGCGTCGCAACGGCAATACCATGCCCGCCAGCACACAACCCAGCGTACGCGTGCCTAGCGGCCGAGGTATCGCCTTCGACACCAACATGCTCACCCGGCCCACGCAGCGCCGTTTGATGACGCTGTGGACGGAGCTCTCCGGCCAGCGCACAGCCTTGCTGCCGCAAGTGTTCGCCGAGTTGACGGCAACGCCCGAGTTCGAAGCGCCGAAGACGCTGCCGAGTGCCCGCGCGCAGTGCGAGGCGTGGGCGGCGATCGTTCGGGCACCGCAGTCGCCTTTCGAGAAGGTGCTTCTCAACAAAGACGCCCGCGAGCGTGTCGGCGAGATCATCCTCCAGTTCACGCTGCCGTGCTTCCCCCTGCTCAACAACGTGGACGAGATCACGGCGCACTCGGACGCCATCGTGTTGGCGCAAGGGCTGGCCGCCGGCATGGACGTGATCGTCAGCAACAACATGCGCAGCGTGGATCACATCGAGATCAACGGCTTGGTGCGCGAGGTCTTCGGGCGCAACGCCGGCTTGCTGCTGGTGGCGGACGACGCCTTGCTTGCGGCGCACGCTTGCGGCGAGGGTTCCCGAGCGCTCTTGGTGATGGCTTTGGCGTCCGCTTGGCCGGACGATGGCCGGGAACTGAACACTGGCGAAACCGAGCGCCTGCTCGCCAGCCTCTGCGAAAGGCTGGACGGCGCGACCATGCCGCAAACCGCCATCCGGCTGCGCAACCGATTCGCCACCGATGGCGACTTGGATTCGGTGCTCCAAGAGGCCCGCAACGTATCGACCGCTTCCAACGCGCTCTTTCACGAGCGCGTACGGGCCGAGTGGGTGCGGCGGCGGCGGGTTGACGCGTCGATGCTGCGCCGTGAAGCGGGCGTACCGCCGAGCCCGGCAGCCGGGGTTCCATCCGCGTAGCCGTTTGGAAGTCGCTGGCATGCCGCGACGGAACACCACGGCCCACATCGTTAACTGCGCGCTCTGGGAGGCCGCCACTCCCGCCGAATGGCGAATGTCCTACAGAGCGACCGGGGCGATCTCTTATTCAAAAAAGCGCAAATATCTTACAAATCGGTCACTGCGGAGTGGGTATCGTGACCCCCCATGAGCCAAACGATCCCCGGCAGCGACCCGATCTACAAACGCCTCTACGCCTTCGCCGAGATGGTGGAGGACCTGCTGCGCAGCGTCTGCCCGCCCGAAATGCTCGGCGCGGTGGATTGGCCCTCGCTCGGCCGGCTGCCCGCCTCGTACGTCAGCGACGACTTCCGACAACGGCACGGCGACGCCGTGTGGCGGGTGCGGGTGCGCCCGGAGGACGGGCGCGAGGAATGGCTCTATGTGCTGGTGCTGCTTGAATTCCAGTCCACCACCGACGAGATCATGGCGCTGCGCGTGCTGCAGTACACGGCGATGCTGTACCACGAACTGCTGCGCGCCGGCATGGTGAAAGCGGGGGAGCTGCCGCCGGTGCTGCCGGTGGTGCTTTACAACGGCGACACGGAGTGGCGCGCGGCGAGGGATGTGCGCGAGCTGATCGCCGATGTGGGCCCGAGCCTTGCTCTGTACCAGCCGTCGCAGCACCACATCGTGCTTGACCAGCGGCGCGCGTCGGCGGACGATAGGCACCTGCGGCGTTTGACGCGGGCCGTCGTGCTGCTGGAGCAAAGCCGTTCGCCCGACGACTTGGCGGAGGTCGTGCGGCTGCTGCGGGAGTGGCTGGCCTCTGGCCGCGACGAGCTCAAGCGGGCGTTCGCGGACTGGCTGTGGGTGCTGTGGCGGCGCTTGGAGCACAACCGGGAAGAGCCGACGGCGCCGCCGGCGGAACTGACATTGGAGGATGTGGCGATGACATTGGAAGAGCGCGTGATCGGCTGGCGGGAGGCGGCGGTTCAGCAAGGCGTGGAGCAGGGCCTGCGGCAGGGCATGGAGCAGGGCCGGCGGCAAGGCGTGGAGCAAGGCATCGAGCGGGAACGCGTGTTGCTGCGCAGTTTGGCGGAAGTGCGGTTCGGCGCGGATACGGCGGAGCGCCTGTTCGCATTGTTGGCGCGGGAGGACAACCCGCAACGGCTGGATGCGATCGGCGTGGAGATCGTGCGTTGCGAAACGGGCGACGAGCTTCTCCAGCAGGCCCGCCGGGCCTTCCCGAACGCACACGGAACCGCCAGACTGAACGACCACTGACCTGCTCTTCGTCGCACACCCGCAACTGGCTGTGGGTGCTGTGGCGGCGCTTGGAGAGCAGCTGGACGAGCCGGCGCGCCGCCGGCGGAACTGACATTGGAGGATGTGGCGATGACATTGGAAGAGCGCGTGATCGGCTGGCGGGAGGCGGCGGTTGAGCAGGGCCGACAGCAAGGCATCGAGCGGGAGCGCGTGCTGCTCCGCCGCTTGGCGGAGACGCGGTTCGACGCGCCCACGGCGGAGCGCCTGTTCGCGATGTTGCAGCGGGAGAACGACCCGCAACGGCTCGCCGCGATCAGCGATGCGATCATGCGTTGCGAAACGGGCGATGATCTCCTTCGGCGGGCCCGGCGACCTACCCTGAACGCACACGGAACCGACGGACTGAACGACCACTGACCTACTCTCCGTCGCCGACCCGCAACTGGCTGTGGGTGCTGTGGCGGCGCCTGGAGCGCGGCAGGGACGGGCCGCCTGACATTGGAGGATGTGGCGATGACATTGGAAGAGCGCGTGATTAGCTGGCGGGAGGCAGCGGTTCAGGAAGGCTTCGAGCAGGGCCTGCGGCAAGGCGTGGAGCAGGGCCGACAGCAAAGCATCGAGCGGGAGCGCGTGTTGCTGCGCCGCTTGGCGGAGACGCTGTTCGACGCGCCCACGGCGGAGCGCCTGTTCGCACTGTTGGCGCGGGAGGACGACCCGCAACGGCTGGACGCGATCGGCGAGGCGATCGTGCGCTGCGAAACGGGCGACGAGCTTCTCCAGCAGGCCCGCCAGCCCGACCTCCCGCCGATTGTGCGAGTATCCACCCTGAACGAATAGCTTGCGAAAGCGCAACAATGCGCGCAGCGCCACAATCCCCAAGGAACATCGCCGTCTCGATCTCCGAGAGCCCGGACATGCGGTTCTTCGGCCTCACCGATGGCCACCTCAAGGACGCCATGGCAGCCTACGCCATCCACCTGCTGTCGTCCGGCGCGACCTTGGCCTATGCCGGCGACCTGCGCGACCGGAGCTTCACCCGCCTGATGTTCGATCTCGCTCTACGCTACCGGCCGGGCCAGGAAGCGGTGCGCAACTACCTGGCGTGGCCCGTGCATGCGACGATGAACGCCAATGAAATCCGCGAGTTGGACGAGGCGCTGCAAGGATTCGCCCGCCTCATCTTGGTGACGCCCGATGGCCACCCGATGCCCTGCGGAGAGCACCGCACCGTGCCGCCGAGAGCCGTGGACGACAAGGCGTGGCGCGGCGGCTTGACCGCCATGCGCGAGCTCATGTGTACCCACACCGACGCCCGCATCGTGCTGGGCGGCAAACTGGACGGCTACAAAGGCGCCATGCCCGCAGTCGCCGAGGAGACGCTCCTAGCGCTAGGGAAGGTCTGATCTAAAGGCGCGATCATCGGCGCGCTACCGGGGCCTGCACAAGAACACGCAGCGGATCGCACTCCTGCTGGGGTTCGCCAATCTGCTGATCGCCGAGCGGAGCCTGGCGGCGTGACCGCGGCGCCCGTGCGCCAGGACGGCGGGGAAGCCGCCGCAACCGGCGTGGAGACGCCGACGATTTGGGTGATCCGCGCGTGCGGTCGGGCGGCGAAATCGGCGCCGAAACCCGCGACAGCAGGCCCGTACGCCAAACTGCCGTTAGATCAGACCTTCCCTAGGTGATCTCCAGAGCTCCGCGTGGCTCTAGAATCTATCCGCGTCCCCTACGAACTGGCAGCCGCCGTTCTCGAGCACGGCCGACCAGTCCGCTCGTGGCATCAGATACGGGGTCATGCTGAGGCAGTCTCGACCACGAACGCACTGTCGCGCAGAACCGGCCTAGGGAGCGCCGCCGGCTCCGCGACGGGCTTGGCCACCGCCCGCCCGCCGAGGTTCTTTTCGTAGAGCAGCTCGATGGTCGTCAGCACGTCCCGCAACAGGCCTCCCGGTCGCGGCCGGCGAGATTGAGGCCGAAGACGTCATCGCTCGTCGCGCAACGCAGGCCGCCTTCCGAGGCGATCTCCGCCTTGACGACAGTGGTCACGCCCAGCAGGACGCCCGCCCTCGCACGCATCGCCCCTCCGCCACATCCAACGACCTGCCATCCTGCACTTTCACTACCGAGAGATGTTGGGTCTATTTTTCCCTTTCCTCTCAACGACTTGACGCAGATTTGGAGCCGCCCGCAACAACGACAAGATAGACCTTCCCGCCGACTACCATCTCCTGCTAGACTTGACCACGAAGTCGACGTAGCCAAGTGGGGCAAGAAGAAGCTACCGCTACCGCCGAACGCGCCGCCCAAGAGGCAACCTGATGGAGAAGAAGCTCAAGCACTTGGAGTTCATCCAAGGCGTCATAAACCGCCTAGCTGCCAACTCCTTCCAAATGAAGGGCTGGGCCGTCGTCCTAGTCGCCGCCAGCCTCGTCCTTCTAGCCCGCGCGTGCCGCCTAGACGCCGCGTACATAGCCTTGTTGCCGGTGTTGGTGTTCTGGGGTTTGGACGGCTACTTCCTCTCGCAAGAACGCCTCTACCGCGCCCTCTACGATGACGTGCGAGCTCACGACTGCACCCAGATTGACTTCTCCATGAACGTCAGTCGGTTCCGCGTGGGCTACAAGCGCAGTTGGCTTGGAGCGACGCTATCGAGGACGTTACTTTTCTTCTACGCGGGGTTGACCACCACGATTTTTTGCGCTACTGTCGCACTAACTCGCCTCAACCAAGGAGACGCAAATGGCTCGACGAGTGTTCTACAGCTTCCACTATGAGCCCGATAGCTGGCGTGCGGGTCAAGTCCGCAACATCGGTGCCATAGAGGGTAACGCGCCGGTGACAGACAACGACTGGGAGAAGGTCAAGCGCGGTGGCGACTCGAGCATCAAGCACTGGATCGCAGGCGAAATGAAAGGCCGAACCTGCACGGTTGTCTTGGTCGGGACGAACACGGCCAAGCGGAAGTGGATCAACCACGAGATCGTGAAGTCCTGGAACGACGGCATGGGTGTTGTTGGCATTTACATTCACGGGCTCGAGGACAAGGATGGCGTTACCTGCTCGATGGGCAAAAACCCTTTCGACTACGTCCACAGCGGGAACAAGACGTTGTCTTCGGTGGTTAAGTGCTACAACCCTGCCGGGGGGAACAGCAAGGAGAGGTACCAGTGGATCGCCAAGCACCTAGCGAACGCCGTGGAGAAGGCGATAGGCATTCGAGCAAACAACTAACTAGGGAAGGTCTGATCTAACGGCAATTTGGCGCGGAGGCCTGCCGTCGCGGGTTTCGGCGCCGATTTCGCCGCTCGACCGCGTTCGGATCACCCAAATTCGCGGCGTCTCCACGCCGGCCGCGGCGGCTTCCCCGCCGTCGAGGCGCACGGGCGCCGCGGTCACGCCGCTAGGCTCCGCTCGGCGATCAGCAGGTTGGCGAACCCCAGCAGCAGCGCGATCCGCTGCGTGTTCTTGCGCAGGCCCCGGTAGCGCACCTTGCCGTACCCGAACATCCGCTTCACGTGGAAGAACGGGTGCTCCGCCTTCGCCCGCACCGACGCCTTCTCCTTCTCCCGCCGCGCCTCCTCGCCGTCGGCGTCCAGCTGCCGCCGCCGGCCCGGCCGCATCGCCACCCGCCACTCGACGCCCCGGTCGCGGTTCTCCGGGCGCTTCTCCACGCCTTGGCCGGCGTCGCCCCACGCCCGCTTCTCCTTGCCGTGCAGCAGCCGGTGCGCGTGCGCCACGTCCGACTCGTTCGCCGCCGTCGTCGCCAGGCTGTGCGCCACCCCCGTCTCCGCGTCCGCCCCGACCTGCATCTTCATCCCCAAGTGCCACTGGTTCCCCTTCCTCGTCTGATGCATCTCCGGATCCCGCTCTCCCGAACGGTTCTTCGTCGACGTCGGCGCCGCCACGATGCTTGCGTCCACCACCGTCCCCTCCCGCAGCGTCAGGCCCCGCGCCGCAAGGCTCGCGTTGACCACGTCCATCAGCTTCTCCCCGAGGTCGTGCTTCTCCAGCAGATGCCGGAACTTCAGGATCGTCGTCTCGTCCGGCAGCGCCTCCAGCTTCAGACCCGCGAAACGCCGCACCGGCTCCACCTCGTAGAGCATGTCCTCCATCCCCCGATCGCTCACGTTGTGGAACAGCTGTACGCAATGCACCCGCAGCATCGCCGACAGCGGATACGGCCGCCGGCCCGGCCCGTCGGCGTCTTCGGATAGTGCGGCCGGACCGCGTCCTCCAGCTCCTTCCACGGAACCAGCCGCTCCATCCGCTCCAGGAACTTCTCCCGCCGCGTCTTACGCTTCTTCCCCCCGTACTCCAGCTCCGCGAAACTCGCCTGTGCCGCTGCCGCCATCGCCGTAGCGCTCCATGCCTCCAATTGCGTCAAGTTGTCGCAGGTTCGGCGGAATAGATCAGAGATTCCCTAGCGGCCAAGCAGCCCGTCTTCTTGGTGGGCGGCTTCGGCGGCTGCGCGAGGGCCATTGCCGAGACGCTTGGGCTGGCCGACCGCTGGGCTGGATCCCACAACACATGGCCGGGTCGCGAGCAATTCGAACGCCGCGCCGAGACGGACTTGAACAACGGCCTGACGCTTGCGGAGAACCGTGATCTCGCGTCAACGCCCCACGTTGATCACGCCATCACGCTGGTGCTGACCGGGCTGAACAGGACGCGGCGTGGCATAACGCATTGAATTCACATATAAAGATGGTGCGCAGGTCGCGGCTCACGGAACGCAGATTGAAGAACGCTCTCACGCTTGGGAGCGCATGGCGAACCCACCTACACCCCGCGCCGTTCCGTTGCCACGCTCACCCGCAACGTGGTGCCCAAGGATCGAGCGCCGCCGCGAGACTGTCGATCCGCGTCGCCCGCCACGGCTGCAGCATACGCCGGACAACGGCCTCGTCCACTTCCAGCCGCCGGGCCAAGTCCGACTTGGTGGTTTGGCTGTGCTTGAGCGCGTTGTGCAGCGCCGCCTTCGCGGCCAGCAGAGGACGCAGCCGAACCAGAATGTCGCCGGATTGCACGGCGCTGGCGGCCGGGATGTCCTCTCCCCGATCCATCCGCGCCGCCACGGCCAGCTCCAGCACCTCGCTGGCCATCGCCTTCGCTTCCGCATCGTTGTCGCCAAAGGTGATGGCCTCCGGCAGATCGCGGAACACGACGGTAGCGCCGCCTTCGGGCTCCGGCGTGTGCGTCGCCGGGTAGAGATACGGTTCGGGGCTTTGCGGACGGTGCATCGGGGCCTCCTTCTGCGCAACATGCGGATCAGCTCCTCGCTTTCGCACGGTTGTCACTGTCGGACGGAACCGTCCGAAGCGCAAGTCCTTTGCGACGCGACGCTACGCTTTGCAACGGCCACAAGGGCTCTGGCGGGAGGGGGTACACTACGGCCTCGGCGGAAGTACACTACGGCTCCGGCGGCTACCCACGCTGCTTTGGCAGATGGCTGCGCGAGGTGAGCCGCCCGGCGAGGAGCATCGAATGGCAATTGCGATAGTGGCAGCGGTTGGCTGCGTGTTCTACGTCCTCATTTGGATGACGTGCAGCTTGGTGACGGTGCGGAAACTCCGCATCAAGAACGACGACGACGTGGCGAAGGCCACGTTCCTGGAGGTTCTGAACAGCGCGGAGAAGCAGTTGATCGTGCGCGACGACGGCGATGGCTCGTCATCGCTCTACCGCGACGACGACATGGCGGAGCAAGTGCGGTCGCGCCTGCGACACAACAAGAAACTTGCCATACGCATGCTTTTCAACTACCGCGAAGACGGGAACAGGCTGGCGGCGCTGCAGGCCGAGGCGGAGTTCCAAGGCCGTGATCGGCTCGACATACGCTACCTGCTGCCCGAGCAGCGCCCGTTCAAGGAAGTCCACGGGAAGATCGCCGACAACGGCAAGCGCGGGTGCCTTTCGGCCCACGAGAGGGATGCGCAGGAGCGCGACGTCGAGAAATTCGATTGCTCCCAATCCTGGTTGGGACGCCAGTTCGTGTTCCGGCGCTACATCGCTGACTTCGAGCGGCAATTCCAAGACGCGACACCATGAACATGAGCGACTTCCCGCCGACGCAGCTCTACGCTTCCTTGGCGTTCGTTCTATCCGTGGCTACGCTATGGCTCAACCGATTGAAGGATGATGCGCAGGCCAGCGAGTACCTGCGGGCTCGCCGCCCGGTCGCGACCGCCGTTGTCTGCACCATCCTGACGCTGCCCATCGTGCATGTGCTCTATGTGCTCGTCGTGCATTCGAGTGCGACCGTGTGGCATCAGCTCGTTCACGCGACGCCTCTCATAGCCGCCATGCTTGCCATCATCGGATGGTGGATGCGGACACTCGCAGTCACGCCCACTGTTGTTGAGGAGGAGAAGGGCGAAGCCCGGTCTTAAGGCGGGGCGCACACTCTCTTGAGGCGGGGAGGACAACGCTCTCAGGCTTGGGAGCGCATGCGAACCTACCTGCGCCACGCGCCGCTCCGTTGCCACGCTCACCTGCAAGGTGGTGCCCAAGGCTTCGAGTGCCGCCACGAGACTGTCGATCCGCGTCGCCCGGCGAGGCTGGAGCATACGCCGGGCGCTTAGCCTTGCCCACCTCGAGTCCTCAACATGTTGAAAAACAAAGGGAAAATTTTTCCGGGCACGTCCTCTGCTTTTTTTGGAGGCTGAGGGGTTGACATTCGCCGGCAACGCCCCAACAATACTGGATTGCCATCCACCCCCATGGCCTAGACGGTCGGCGCGGACGAACACGCTACCGGCTCGCGGGAGGCTTGGATGGCCAACCCGTGGGTTGATTGAGGTACGAAGCATGTCGAAGACCATCACGGAGGCGCCGATCATCGGTCAGCGGGGCGAGCAGTTTGTGAGCTACCGAGCCTATGAGATGGGCTTCGTTTTCACGCCTCACGGCCCGCTCGAAGCTGGCATGGACGGCTTTCTTGAGATTCGCGACCCTAGCAGTGGGCGCGCAACCGGCCAGTTCGTTGCGGTTCAAGTGAAGACCATCAAGGAAGGCACTTACGCGAGAGAGACCGATACCGGATTCACCTACACGATGCGCGAGGAAGACTTGGCGTATTGGAGGGGGGCCAACATCCCGGTCATCATCGTGTTGGTTCACTTGAAGAAGCAAGTAGCCTATTGGAAGAGCGTTGAAGCTGGGCAAGGGGACGGGCACCGGCAGCTGCAGTTTGACAAGCGTCGGGACGCTTTCGACAAGGATGCTGGTGACGCCATTGCGAGCCTGTGCGTCGATCGGGGTCAGTTCGGCGTCTACTTCCCGGCTTTGAATCACGGTGAGGAAGCTCATCTGAATCTGCTCAGAGTGCGCCTTCCAACCAGCGTTTACATCGGCTTCTCGCCACATACGACCGGGCGAGATGCCCTATTTGAGCTGCTCAAGCACGAAGATCGACCACCGGACGATTGGGTGATACGGGCTCGTCAGTTCATGTCATTCCGCGACCCCACGGTCTGGCCGCTCTCGGAAGTCGTCGACAGCGGCACGGTGGAGCGACTGGATTGCTCAGAAGTAGCGTTTCCTGACGACGAGGCAGACGAGCATGCGTTCATTGAACTGCTGCGTCGAACTCTAGCAACGCAGCTTGAAGGCACGTTGGCGTTCGAGAAGCAGCACCGTACCTTCTACTTCCCCGCCCAGCCACCAGAGATCAGCCGAGCGTATTCCTACCGGTCGCTCAAAATACACGCTTCAGCGCAGGTGGTTAAGGTCTACCGGAAGGACGGTCGCGTCGTCAAATTCGTCCGCCATCACGCGTTCAAGCCGAGGTTCTGGAGAGTCGAAGACGAATGGCTCATGTCCGTGACGCCAACATACCATTTCACATGGGACGGCGTTCGACCAGACAAGTTTGCGGGCGGTCGGTTGGCGGGCAAGAAGAAGCTTGAGCTCAACTCGTCGCTCAGCGGGCAGTTAGCGATGTGGAAGCACTTGTTGATCGACGGCGTTCATCAGGGTGCCGCAGACCTGTTTCCGCCGGAGTGTGGACAGAGTACCCACCGCCCCATTACCTTCGAGGCGCTAGACCCACTGAAGCTCCAGAAGGCTGTTCCGGAGGAAACTTGGCGACGATCCGCGCCGGATCATCCAGTCGACCGTGGCTTGTTTGCAGGGGAACTACGATGACATTCAGAACAGCAGTTTTGCCAGAGCCTGAGCTTGAGTTCGGTGACCGCGGCTTCCATGTCGATCCCCGCTACGGCCTCTGTCAGCATGGCCCGCTGCAACCCATGCCCGGCGACCGGGTTAGCATCGGTGTCATCGGCACCGCGGAGACCTATGAGGGGTTCGCGGCGTGGATGGAGCGGCTCACGTCGTCCATTCCGGCGAAATCGGCCAAGCTGCCCAACTTGTTCCCGCCGTTCCCCGGGCTGGGCAACCAGAACCCGTTTCGCTGTCGTTTTGAGGTGAACTCCGCGGCCCGCCGCATCTTGCCGCTCAAGGACATAGGCAACATCGCCTGCATCCGCAATCACAGTGAGGCCGTTACCGAGGCGGCGGAGGTGTTCTTTGACCAAGCACAAGCGATGCTTGAAGGCTCCGATCCGCCGCATGTGATCGTCGCTGCACTGCCGTTTGATCTCATAATGCGGGTCGTCAACGACGTGACAGAACTCGCGGAGAACGAAAAGGTCGACGACGACGGACAACTCCCGACTGATTTCAGGGATCTCTTCAAGGCCAAGACCTTGAACCTCCGAAGCCCGACGCAGTTGGCTTGGCCGACGCTCTGGGACGACCACGCGAAGATACCTAGGAAGCTAAAGGCGACGACACGAACTGTGCAGGATCCCGCTACACGGGCATGGAACTTGCTCAACGCGATGTTCTACAAGGCTGGCCGAACCCCATGGCGGTTGCCTCGCCCCGAAGGCCGCCTTAGCACGAGCTACGTCGGGGTCGGCTTCTATCGGGATCTGACTGGACAAAGGTTGCTGACATCGACAGCCCAGATGTTCGACGAACGCGGCAAGGGTCTGATTCTCCGAGGCGGGCGGGCGCGGACGAAAAAGCATGGCCGTAACCCATACCTGAGTCGTGAGGACGCCTACGACCTTTTGCAAAGGTCCCTAAAGGCGTTCTTTGGACAGCACCTTCACTATCCCGCGCGGATCGTAGTCATGAAAACCGCGAGATTCAGAGACGAAGAGATCGACGGGTTCGCCCAGGCTCTCGATGAAGCGAGTGTTGGGCACCGCGACTTCGTTTGGATCTCTGAGGGGTCTCCCATTACGCTCTATCGGGAAGGTTCCTACCCGCCATTCAGGGGCACGACCGTCAAACTCGGCCGGGACGCGATACTCTTTACGCGTGGTAGTGTTCCCTTCTACGGTACCTATCCTGGCATGCGTGTACCTACGCCCCTGATGCTCCAACCGCACAGGATCGATACACCGATTATGGAGATCGCCGACGAGGTACTAGCGCTAACAAAGATGAACTGGAACTCGACGCAGTTCGACGGTGCTCTACCCATTCCAATTCGGGCTGCGAAGCAGGTCGGCAAAGTGCTAAGGCATGTGCCGATGGGCCAAGTCCCAACGTCGAGCTACCCGTATTACATTTAAGCAACGTGTCCTTGTTCGTCTACCAAGCGGTGCTGTAATCCGCCTCTCGTCGGTACGCCGAGAACGGGGCGTGGTAGAGGTCGGTGGCGGTTGTGACGAAACCAGCGCTGCGGCCACGGATGTCTTCCCAGCCTAGCGAGATGCCATCCTTCGTGCCTTCCGGGGTGGTTTGGGTGTAGTTGGTGTCGCCTTTGAGCGCTTTCCTCGGCAAGCCCACGCCCGGCAAGCCCTTCGACGGGGTGAACACGATGCGGCCGTTGGCGTCGTAGTACGTCTGGGCTTCGTACTGGCGCATGACCGGGAACTGGACGCGGTAGATGGTGCGGAGTTCGTCCAGCGTGAGGCCGAGGGCCTTGGCCGCCAGCACGTCGATCTCGACCAAGGCTTGGCGGCGGGCGTAGTCGGTGCGGAAGGTGTAGTCGCGGTGCCATTGCGGGGTGAGGTCGGCCCAGTCGCTGGGGAGGCGCGGGTCTTGGCACGTCCAAGCGTCGCGGCGGAAGGCACCAATGGCGGTCATGGGCTGCGCGTCCTTGGCCGTTGGCAATTCTGCTGTGCAGGCAGCATGCCAGAGGTCGGCGTAGTGGGTGGTTAGGCAGCACAAGCGTAAGGCTCTGATTCTTAAGGCAGATCGGATTTGGGGATCGCAATCGTCCGCGAGAATCGGAAGGCGGTTGATGCAAGTTGGGTGCAGGTCGCCAGTGCCGGTGGTCTTGACGAAGAAATCCAAGACGATGGATGCCGTGAGCGCGGCCACTTCAAGGAGCTGCCCGACGTCACGGAACGCTCTGGTGTAGACGGTCTCAAGTGTCCCTACGTGCTTGGGCACCAAGGCCGATACCAAGGTGCGTTCGAGGCCCGGGCTGCTCATCCGTCGAGTTGCCAAACGGTAGTAACCCGTGATCTTGCGCGGCACTGCGTGTCCTTCGTCACACCAAGGCACATTGGGAATCCGAGCCTCGTACTCCTCCGCGCCGCAAGCCGGCACGTAGTTCGTGCGCGGCAGGTAGTCCTCCGGCAGGGTCGTCAGGTCCAGCACGTCGTAGTGGCTGTTCTGCGTGCATACCTCCCGTGGCGTCTTGTTGAACGGGTTGCCGACGAAGAAGTGCGGGCCGGAGAGGATCAGCTCCGAGGCGTCCTTCGGGAAGCGGGTCTCGCGGCGGATGGTGCCTTGGCGCTGGGCCATCGTCTCGTGCCAATGGCCGGTCACGTGGAAGTCGTCGCCCAGATCCCCCACCCGCCGCGGATGCGCCGCCAGCTTCTCCAGCACGCCCAGCAGCGTCTTCGCGTGCAGCGCTGGCAGTCTCGCCCGGCGCGGCGGCGTTCCCGCGGCGTCGTACAGCGTGGCGAAGTTCGCCAGCGCCGCCGTGTCCACGTCCACGACCCGGTCCGCGTGGCCAGCCGTCGTCCACGCGCCATCGTCCTTGATGCCCGGCACCTCCCCGCGCCCGTCGTGCTCCAGGCAGGCGTCCACCGTCGCTGGTGCATACAGGTTGGCGATGTGCTTGAACGCGGGCTCATCCCGGGTGTTGGCATACACGTTGACGCTGAACGACGCGTGATGGTCAACCTCGGAGAACAGCTTCTTCTCGTTCTGAAACTGGAAGTGCGCCCGCAGCCGGGAATACAGGGCCTCCCGGAACGTCCCGCCCTTCGGGTCGTCGTACACCCCTTCGGGATGCAGAAACCCGGCGACTCCGCCCTCCCGCCCGATCATCCACGCCTGCGGCAGGAAGCACTTGTAGAGGTTCGTCTGCTGCCCGGCCAGCAGCGGATAGTTCTGCCGCGCGTTGAGGAACGCCTGCGTCGCCTCCGCCCCCTCCAACTCCGCCAGCCACGCCTCGCGCAGGCCCGCGTAGCGCTCGAACATCTCGCCGCGCAAGGCCGTCATCTCCGTGGCGGAGCGCTTGCGCAGCACGAACAGCGGGTTGCGGTCGCCCAGCACGCCGCCTTCCTCCCACTCCACCTTCACCCACGGCGGGTTGCCCAGCACCAGGTCGAAGCCGCCGCGCTGCGCGAACACGTCCGCGAATGCCAGTTCCCAGTGGTGGAAGCGGTGGCGCTCGGCCAGTTTGTTCACGAACGCAAGCCTGGGGAACTCCGCGAACAGCCTCTCGAAATCCAGCATGCCCAGCTTGTCGGTGATGCGGCGGGCGGTGTCCGGGGCGTGGTCGGCGTATTCCTCGCCGAAGAGGTCGGCGGTCTGGCTGGGGCCGATGTCCGGCTGGTAGAGGGACGTCGTCAGCACCAGCATCACTTCGTTCAGGAACTCGTCGCGGCTCGGCAGCCGGTGCGCCTCGGCGATGGGCCAGAACCACAGGGCGCACCAGTAGTCCATCACCAGCTTCAGGCGGCGGTACGGGCCGGCTGTGCGCGTGCCTTCGCTGTGTACGCCCTGGCGGCGGATGGCGTCCTTCCACTCGTTGGCCGTGCGCGGGCGCTTCGGTTCCGGCTGGCCCCACACCGGCAGGGCGTCCTCGGTGGCGGCGCGGTCCGCGGCCTGCTGCTTCACGTGTTCGGCCCAGTGCTCGTCCACGCTGGTCGAGAGGGCTTCCAGTACTTCCACTTCCTCTTCCGTGAACGGCTGGAAGAAGGCGCTGCGCCATGCCTTGATGGTCTCGAAGTTGGCGGGTTCCAGCGTCTTCGCGGCCTTGTCGCGGTAGCTGGCCATGCCGGGGTCCGGCAGCAGGAAGTGGTAGACGGCGCCGGGCGGGCGCGTCGGGGCTTCGCCGTTCGCCGAACGCCACGGCACGCGCTGCGGGGGGCTGTTGAACCACAGGTTGGCCTTCCTCTGCTTGGTGAGCCTGGCGCGCGGATACGTCTGCCGGCGGGCGCCCACCAGCGAGTTGCCGCACATGAGCTGGAAGCCGAACCACGGCACGTGGCCGTCGCGGTGGATGCCGTTCAGCCACAGCGAGACCTCCGCGAGTTCCAGCGCCACGGGGTTCAGGTCCACGCCGAACACGCTGCGGTCCGCGATGCGGTGGCGGGCGCGTTGCAGTTCGTCGGCGTAGTCGGCGTGCTCGATGCGGCGGTTCAGTTCGCGCTGTTTGCGTTCCAGGTAGCGTTCCGCCAGCTGGTTCACGGCCTCGTTCAGGAAGGCGGCGGAACCCATCGCCGGTTCGCACACGGTGACGTTCAGGATGTCGTCGGCGGGCGTGGCGTCGGTGACCAGTTCGCGCAGGGCGTGCTTCACCACGGTGCGGGTGAGGGACTCGGGGGTGTAGTAGCTGGCGGACTTCTGCCTGTCGCGCCCCGCCAGGCGGTAGATGAAGGTGCCGCGCTTGTGGACGCGGAGTTTGAGGCGGCCGTTCTCGTCGCGGTCCTGCACCTTTTCTTCATCGTCGTACTGCGCCAGATCGCGCTGCGGGACGAAGTAGGCGGTGGCGAGGGCGTCGTGGGCCTTGCCGGCCGGCTTCACCTCGTAGAGGTCCTCTTCGGCGAAGAAGCCGCGGTAGGCCAACAGCGCCTCGTACACCGCGCCCAGCTGGTTGATGCCGAGCTGGGCGTAGGAGATGCGGCCTCGCCGGGTGCTTGCGGTGCCGCGTCTTCGGCCTTGGCCGCCGCGGGTGCCGGGGCGGCTCAGGGACATCAGCCGCAGCACGCGCTGCAGCACATGGTTGCGCAGCTTCACCTGGTTCAGCAGCGGCGTGGCCTCTTCGCGGAACAGCCGGCTGTCCAGCGGGCGCATGGAGAAGCCGTGGCTCTGCGGGGCTTGGCTGGCGGCTGGCTTGGCGCCTTCGCTGCTCAGCAGATCTTCCTCCGCGTGGAAGCCGTGGCGGACGAGGCGGAACAGCTGCTCGATGCTGAGGTGCAGGTGGTGGCCGTTGCGGGATTCCTCGGTGGTCAGCCGCGCCATCTCCAGGTCGCGCAGCCGCTCCAGCCCGTAGCCGCGCCGGTACGCCTCGGCGTTCAGCGGCGCGTAGTCCAGCATGGGCCGCGCCTCGATGTAGAACAGGAACAGCAGCCGGTACATGTACCGCAGCGCTTCGAGCCCGAGCGTGTGGGCGAGCGCCGCATCCGGGAGGTCGTAAAGCCCGCGCTTGGAGACTTCGCGCAGATGCCGAATCGCCTCGTTGCCGATGAGCTCGATGCTCTCCCGCAGCGCGTGCTTCAAGTCCTCGGAGACCCCGAAGGCGTGCCTGTGGCTGTTCTCGTCCAGCCCGTCGAGCAGGCTCTGCCCGCTGGCGGGAAGCAGGCTCTCGCGGTGGAGCAGCGCGGCGGTGGCCTTGAGCGTGGGGTCGTCGCGGCGAGTGAAGATCTCGTCGAGATCGAACCGCAGCGCCCGATTGTGCGCCCACTTCCCGCGTTCGAGCAGGAGCGCGCCGTTGGGAGAGAGGACGATGAGCCACCGCGGCGGCCGGCTCTGGCCGAAGACGCGCCGCGTGACGATGGCGTTCCAAGTCTCGGCGAGGATGGCCTCCGCCGGCGGCGCTTCCCCCTGGAACTGCAAGCGATGCGGCTTGAGGGTGAGCGGATCCTCCCCTTCGCCGTGCGGATCGAAGGCCCCGAGCACGAGCAGCCGGGGCGCGTTCGCGTTGCCCCCGGTGCCACCCACGGCGCAAAGAATCGGCACCTCGCTGCCATCTTCGAGCAGATGGTTCGCGGGCTGGCAGCCATAGCCAAGCGCCGGCAACAACCGCCGAAACCACTCCCGCTGCTTAAGGATGCGCTGCCCGGTGCGCCGCTCGTGCGCGAACTCCCGGCGGAAGCGCTGGTACTCCGGCGCGAGGGCCCGAAGTTCGGCGTGGGGCGTGCGGGCCTTGGCGGCCTCAGCCTCCTTGCGCCAGCGTTCGAGCGTGGCCTGAATGTCGCCGGCGAAGATCTCGGCCAGATAGTGGTGGCTGTAGAACTCGTTCTCGTTGTGGATGCCGGTCAGGGTGGGCATGGGGGCGTGGGCGTGCGGGCTGTGGCGGGCGATACTACCGCAGTGGCGCTTCGCAGGAGTGGCGAAATGGCGGATCGCTGCGACGGTGCGCTGTGGGCGGATAAACGCCAACGGCGGCGGCTAGGCACTGGCTGAGAGACTGCAAGGACGCCATCCGCGGGCTTTGCCTCCTACCTGCTCTCGTCCGGCGCGACCTTGGCCTATACGACAACACATACCTCTTCCAGCAATTCGCGTTGTTCGAGCGGCAAGCTCAGCAGGTGCCTTTCGTCGCCCGTCTTGGCGTATCTCACCGTTGCGCGAAGCATCTCGATAGGGATGCGGCAATCATCGAGGTCGAGCAACGAGGCCGCGACATCCTCCAGAGCTTGCTCCCACTCCACTAGATCACCGGCGAAGCCATCGCCGCCGTTCGCCTTCAGGAAGTCGACAAGGATGCAACCGATGATGCCCTCATCAAGGCGATCCGCCATTATCTCCTTGAGTGCTGCCAACCCTTTGGCAAGATGACGAGGGCCGAAATTGCGCACGGATATGGTCAGGATGCCTACAGTGGCGGCCAGATGCCGTTCTGCATCGCGCTCGAAGTCTTCGAGATCGAGCTTGGTTCCGAGGGTTGCCAGCGCGTCCGGCAGCGGCTTGGCGGCAGCGGCCGCTTGCGCACCAAGCAGGCGACCCAAGAGCGCACTGCTCGGCAGAGTCCCAAGCACGGCGGCACTTTCCGCTGCTCTGTCGAAGGCGCATTCATCCATACAAAGCCGGGTACGTTCTATCCAGAGTTCTCGATTGCGAGGGTCTAGCTCGGCCAACCGATCGAGATACCTACCCGCTGACGCGTAGTCGCCGGTCTCTCTAGTGCTCGTTGCAGCGAGCAGCAGTGAGTGGCAGTCGCTTGTTGGCAGCAGTTCATCGAATGCCGAGACCGCATCCGTGGCACGACCAAGTTCAATCAATGCCTCCCCTTGCACATAGTGCGCGTGGCTGTGCGCCGGATCTATCTCGATGAGCCGCTCAGCAACTTGGATAGCTTCCTCCCACTCGCCGGAAAGAAGCAACGAATCTGCCAATCGGCAGTGTGTCGGCACGGACTTCGTGCGATGGGACGCGGACAGTCTCAACTCTTCGCTCGCTAGGTCGTATTTCTCCATCTTGAAGAGCACGAAGCCACGTAGTTCATGCGCCTTTTTATTGGCAGCATCGATGTCCAGCGCTCTGTCGACAAGCTCAAGGGCTTGGTCTAGCCGGTCGTGGCCGGCATAGAAGCTTGATGCGATGCGCAAGGCATCTGGCTCGGCAGGCGCGAGTCGAATGAGTTTCTTCACATAGGCTTCCGCATCCTGAACACGCCCCATGCCGATCGCCGCACGGATCATCTGTTGGAAACTGTGCCAGTGGTTGGGCTCGAGATCGAGGACAGCTTGGGCCTCTTGTACCGCTTCCTTGAGTCGGCCAAGCCGCAGTAGGACATCGGCCCGGAGGCAGTGGTGGGCAGGTTTTGTGTTGTCGATGGCAATAGCGCGGTCGAGAGCGCCTAGCGCTTCGGTGAACCGCTCACGCTCGCAGAAACCGCGGGTGAGCCACAACTGGATGCCCGCGTCGTCAGGATGTTTTCCAGCACCCTCACGTCCCGCGGCAATCGCTCGTTCCGCTTCGCCCGCCCGTAGGAGGGCCGAAACCCATACGCGGTAGTCCTCCGCACGTCCTCGATCCTGGGCCAAGATCTTCTGAATCGCCGCCAACCCATCGTAGTTGCCCGCATCCAGACATCGCTGCGCTTCGACCTCCAATGCGTCCGCGTACGGCTCGTTCTCATCGGCAAGAAAGCACTTAACCGCCTCCTCAACGTGAGTACGATCTAGCTGAGCGCTGTGGTCGCTTTGCTGCAAGGCCGCCCGCCGACGCTCAAGTTCGCGGTTGGTGAACCAGTGACGGAGGAGCTCCACGAACAGGCGGAAGTGCTGAATCCTGTGGTCCTTGACCTCAATGCAGATCCGCATCAAGGGCTCCGAGAGCTCGCAGTAGGTGTTGCGCCCAACGCGTCTACGGTTGACGAATCCGGTTGCGTCGAGTTCGCCAATCTGCTTGGCAGTCGTCTGCTGCGACATCAGGCAAGGCGTCGAAATTTCCTTGATAGTCCTAGGCCTGCCTTCGAGGCATAGGAATTCGACGATTTTCCGTTGGGCCGGCGCAAGTTGACGTATCCGGTCTTGGTAGTAGGGCGTTAGATCATCGATCATGTGCATGAATGGCAGAACGAGATCATTGAGAGTCTCCTTGTTGAGGAAGTCGAACAGAACGACGTAGGCGCGATGGTTGCCGGCTGCCAGATGATGGATTGCCCGCACACGGGTGCGACCGAGAGGCGTGCGAAGGAAATCCGCCAGTTCGGTCTTTTGCTCGTGGACTGCCTTCTTGACGAGCAGATCGAGGCCGGTTTCGAAATCGATCTTCTGCAGTGCGCGGACGGTAAAGAAGCCGTAGAAGGGGTTGTCCTGCAGCGTGACGGCCGAAAAAAGAGACGGCGTGGACGCCACGACGGTCCAGTTGCCGTCTTCTTGGATGGTGGCTCGCCACCGCTTCTGCCCTTCGTCGCCCAGACCGTCGAAAAGGTCCACGAGGTTCTCGCAGAGCAGCAGCAGCGTCTTGCCTCGTATATGCCGTCGAAGCCGCGCAAGGGCGAGCGCCTCTGCGTCGGCCGGATCTTTCGAGAACCTATCGTATACGGCGGCGATCTCGGCTTCCAATTCGGGTGCTTGATCGGCTAGGGCTCGCAGGATGCGGACAACGAAGTCCAAAAACGATGCCACTCCCCATTCCTCCTCCTTGAGCAGAGCGACGGCGATACGGCGCTGTGCGTTGGCAGCGCACAACCGATCCACCAACCGGTGGTACGCCAAGGTGAGGAAGTGGGTCTTCCCCGATCCCCTCGGTCCGACTAGGAGAACGTAGTGCTTGCCGGTGCCCAGTACGGACTTGGTAATGCGAGACAGTACGTCCTCCATCAAGTCGCCACGTCCGACGAAAAGCGCCTCCAAGGATTGGCGGTCCATATTCCCTGGGCTGTAGCGCGAGCTGCGCAGGAAGCCGGTTCTCATGGCCGTCTCTCCCGCCACCATCTCTTGACGAGCCGCCAGCGGAAATCGTACGCCACTCCTTCTGCAGACTTCCGAGGCTCTATGTAGTGGTCTTGGGCTAGGACGGTGAGGATCTCGTGCATCTGCTCATCCGCCAGCGACGGGGCCGCATGCCGGCAAAGGTTGAGAAGCTCGTGGATAGGCGAGGGCGACGGTTGGCCGGCCATGACTCGGAGCACGAGCAGAGCGAGCGTCCGCTCGTCGTCGGTGTAGTACGACGACAGGCGGTTGACGTAGTGGTTGAAGTGCGCGGGATCACCGGGGTCGAGGACCAGAGCGCCTACGGCCGAAGACACGTCCTCGATGGTGAGCGGGCGCCTCACTTGGTCGAGTTGGTCGACCACATGGTGGATGTGGTAAGGAAACCCGCCGACCTCGCTGGCTATGTGCGCGGCCGGCGCTGGAATCTGCGCCGGGACAGCGCAAGTCTCCTTGAGCAGCGCGGTGGCGAGGCGGGTGGCGTCTTCGTCGGCCAAGGGTGGCACGGTGAGCGACAGCATGTCGTTGACCGGGTCGTTGGTGTTCCCCGCCTTGCGCAGGGATCGGAGCACCAGATGCAGGCCGATCGAGCCTGTGAACAGGAGGCGCAGGCGGTCCGAGTGCCGAAGGCGCAGCGCACGCAGGCAGTCGAGTAGCTGAATGGCCGAGTCCGGGCCTTCCCTGCGTCGAATGTTGTCCACCATGAGGGGGAACTCGTCCCACAGCATCAGGACGAGCTTGTCGTCGGCAATGCCGGCCAGGTCGTCGAGTGCCTGGGAGAGGAGGGCTTGCGACGTGGCCGCACCAGTCGGCAAGTCGACTCCGGCGATCCTGCTTGGGAGCAGGGGCGTCCACTTGGCGACGTAGGCCTTGAGGCGAGGCACGGTGTCCAAGGCCTGGTGAACGGTGTCGTAGATCGAGCGGATGAGCTCGGGGGTGGTGTGGACGGCTTCAAGGTCTTGATAGAAGGGCAAATATCCGCCTCGGCACTCGTCCCGCATCTTGCGGACGATGTGGGTCTTGCCGATGCGCCGCTCCGCCGAGATGACGAGCCCTTGGCGCCCGATGACGCGCCAGTAACGGCCGATCTCGTCGTCCCGCCCAATCACGTCTTTGATGTCCAACTGCCCGCCGGGGTTGATCTGCATCGCACTTGCCCGCCTTAGATGTGCGCCATCATACGCCAATTATAACTTACGTCAACGATGGCGTATTTTGTATTTTGCGGCTGTGGGCTTGCCAGTGTGCGCAGTCCATCATCGGCTTCACGCGGCAAGGGCTAGCCGGGCGGGCGCCTTCGCTGTGTACGCCCTGCCGGCGGGCGCCGACCAGCGAGTTGCCGCACATGAGCTGGAAGCCGAACCACGGCACGTGGCCGTCGCGGTGGATGCCGTTCAGCCACAGCGAGACCTCGGCGAGTTCCAGCGCCACCGGGTTCAGGTCCACGCCGAACACGCTGCGGTCCGCGATGCGGTGGCGGGCGCGCTGCAGTTCGTCGGCGTAGTCGGCGTGCTCGATGCGGCGGTTCAGTTCGCGCTGCTTGCGTTCCAGGTAGCGCTCCGCCAGCTGGTTCACGGCCTCGTTCAGGAAGGCGGCGGAACCCATCGCCGGTTCGCACACGGTGACGTTCAGGATGTCGTCGGCGGGCGTGGCGTCGGCGACCAGTTCGCGCAGGGCGTGCTTCACCACGGTGCGGGTGAGGGACTCGGGGGTGTAGTAGCTGGCGGACTTCTGCCTGTCGCGGCCGGCCAGGCGGTAGACGAAGGTGCCGCGTTTGTGGACGCGGAGTTTGAGGCGGCCGTTCTCGTCGCGGTCCTGCACCTTCTCTTGTTCGTCGTATTGCGCCAGGTCGCGCTGCGGGACGAAGTAGGCGGTGGCGAGGGCGTCGTGGGCCTTGCCGGCCGGCTTCACCTCGTAGAGGTCCTCTTCGGCGAAGAAGCCGCGGTAGGCCAGCAGCGCCTCGTACACGGCGCCCAGCTGGTTGATGCCGAGCTGGGCGTAGGAGATGCGGCCGCGCCTTGTGCTTGCGGTGCCGCGTCTTTGGCCGCGGCGGGTGCCGGGGCGGCTGAGGGACATCAGCCGCAGCACCCGCTGCAGCACATGGTTGCGCAGCTTCACTTGGTTCAGCAGCGGCGTGGCGTCCTCGCGGAACAGCCGGCTGTCCAGCGGGCGCATCGAGAAGCCGTGGCTCTGCGGCTTGCGCGGGGCTTGCGGCGTTGCGCCGTTGCCGCTGAGCAGGTCTTCCTCCGCGTGGAAGCCGTGGCGGACGAGGCGGAACAGCTGCTCGATGCTGAGGTGCAGGTGGTACCCGTTGCGGGATTCCTCGGTGGTCAGCCGCGCCATCTCCAGATCGCGCAGCCGCTCCAGCCCGTAGCCGCGCCGGTACGCCTCGGCGTTCAGCGGCGCGTAGTCCAGCATGGGCCGCGCCTCGATGTAGAACAGGAACAGCAGCCGGTACATGTACCGCAGCGCTTCGAGCCCGAGCGTGTGGGCGAGCGCGGCGTCCGGGAGGTCGTAGATGCGCTCCTTCGAGACTTCGCGCAGATGCCGGATGGCCTCGTTGCCGATGAGCTCGATGCTCTCCCGCAGCGCGTGCTTCAAGTCCTCGGACACCCCGAAGGCGTGCCTGTGGCTGTTCTCGTCCAGCCCGTCGAGCAGACTCTGCCCGCTGGCGGGCAGCAGGCTCTCGCGGTGCAGCAGCGCGGCGGTGGCCTTGAGCGTGGCGTCGTCGCGGCGCGTGAAGATCTCGTCGAGATCGAACCGCAGCGCCCGATTGTGCGCCCACTTCCCCCGTTCGAGCAGGAGCGCGCCGTTGGGAGAGAGGACGATGAGCCACCGCGGCGGCCGGCTCTGGCCGAAGACGCGCCGCGTGACGATGGCGTTCCAAGTCTCGGCGAGGATGGCCTCCGCCGGCGGCGCTTCCCCGTGGAACTGCAAGCGATGCGGCTTGAGGGTGAGCGGATCCTCCCCTTCGCCGTGCGGATCGCAGGTGCCGAGCACGAGCAGCCGGGGCGCGTTCGCGTTGCCCCCGGTGCCACCCACGGCGCAGAGAATCGGCACCTCGCTGCCGTCCTCCAGCAGATGGTTCGCGGGCTGGCAGCCATAGCCAAGCGCCGGCAGCAACCGCCGAAACCACTCCCGCTGCCTGAGGATGCGCTCCCCGGTGCGCCGCTCGTGCGCGAACTCCCGGCGAAAGCGCTGGTACTCGGGCGCGAGGGCCCGAAGTTCGGCGTAGGGCGTGCGGACGCTGGCGGCTTCGGCCTCCTTGCGCCAGCGTTCGAGGGTGGCCTGAATGTCGCCGGCGAAGATCTCGGCCAAGTAGTGGTGGCTGTAGAACTCGTTCTCGTTGTGGATGCCGGTGAGCGTGGGCATGGGGGCGTGGGCGCGTGCGGGCTGTGGCGGGCGACACTACCGCAACACGGCCTTGCCAAATGGACTTAGTTATGCGCTCGTCATAGAATGTCCCTCATGCAACCCTTCACAGGCACGTCCCGCCCACGCGCGCCATCGCGGACATCTGCCGCGGCCGGGGGCGCATTCACAAACAAGACGACCGGACGGCCGACCTCCCGCTGTTGGTGGCTGAGCCCGCCCCGCCACAACCGCCACCTCGCTCGTCGCCGCTCAAGGCGCTCGCCACCACCCCGATAGATCGGGACTCTGTCCCTCAAGGCCGTCTCGACATTGCCCAGCGGGTGCGGACCAACCTATTGCCCTGGCACGGCCAATTCTCCCCGCAGCTTGTGGAGGGGTTGCTCAGTGCCTACGCACGCCGGGGCGGGACGGTGCTCGATCCCTTCGTCGGCAGCGGCACCGCCCTCGTTGAAGCGGCCAGGCTGCGGCTCGCATCCTGCGGAAGCGATCTCAATCCCGCCGCCGTCGCCCTAGCGCGAGTTTACCGACTCATCAACTTGGACACGTCGGCACGGTTGGACGCCGTCAACCTTCTGCGCCAACGGATCGATGAAGCAGTTGGGGCGCCTTACGGCCCCCTTTTCTGCGACAACACTGGCTTGAAAGCGAGAGACGAGCTGGAAGCCACGCTTGTTCAATTGTGGCGCGAATGTAGCGTCGGGCCGACCAAAGACCTTGCAGCAGCGCTTGTTATTCTGTGCGACTTCTTTCAAAAGCGCTTGGACGCGGAAACCGTCTATAGAAATTGGCAACGCCTAGAGCGTTTGGTCCACGACCTACCCCCTAACGCCACATCTGTTTCGGTAAATCACGCGGACGCTAGGGCCCTCGCGATAGAATCCGGCACGATAGATTTGGTGATTACATCACCGCCCTACATTAATGTTCACAACTATCATCAACAGTTCCGCCGATCCGTCGAAGCGCTTGAGTGCGACATCTTGCCCATCGCCCATTCCGAAATCGGGTCGAATCGTCAGAACAGGGGCAACCGCTTCCGCACCGTCGCGCAGTATGCCTTGGACATGGTTCTCGCCCTGCGCGAGATGGCGCGCACCGCGAAGACCGGGGCTCGTCTGATCCTTGTGCTTGGACGCGAGTCATCGGTCCGTGGCACACGCTTCTTCAACGGCGAACTAGTGGCGGAGCTAGCGGTGGCCGGCGTAGGGCTTGTGATTGAACAGCGGCAGGAGCGGGTGTTCCGTAATCGCTTCGGGAAGAACATCTACGAAGACATCCTGCACTTTCGCAACACGCCCGACCTCGTGGACCAAGGGAGTGCTTTGACCGCCGCGCGCGCAACCGCGAAGAAGGTGCTCGCGGCCTCGCGCTCGCTCGCGCCGCCAGAGGAGAGTCTAGGACTGGAGGAAGCTCTGGCTAGAATAGACGAGTCCTCACCATCCCCAATGCCGATCCCTAGTACGCTAGCGCAGCTTTCTGCCTGAGAAGATGGATTACAAGACCCCGCATGGAGACAAGCTGAAGGCGTTGCTTGACAACGGCAAGTTGCCGGCGGACGATCTGCCAAGAGTTCGCAGCGCCATCGAAAGATACGATGCGTGGATCGCAGGTTTGGACGGCTTGCGAGGCCGACAACCGGTGGAGTCCTTGGTGGCGAGCCTCAATGGCTACAAGAAGTTCATCGATCTCAATCTAATCTACGATAGCGACGAGGACTTTCTTTATCGCCAGAAGGGGCAGCTCAAACTCGACAACACGGTGCTTGAGGAGTTCCTGCCGAGGCTCGTCGGCAATCAGTTTGCCGAACGCATGGAAGGACGCGGATTGATGATCGGACCGTCCAGGGCACTTGCCTAAATCCGTTTCGATTCGGATCTCCGCTCGGACTCGGTCGGTGGCGGCATGGAGGTTCGAGCGAAGGACCAAGACTTCGCGGTAGTGCGTCCTTTGTTCGTTCAGGCGTCCCATGATGAGGACTTCAGCAATGCACACAGTGAGCGCACTGAGCTCGCGTATATTGCCGCGGAAATCAAGACCAACCTCGACAAGACGATGTTCCAAGAGGCCAGCGCGACAGCGCAGGACTTGAAGGCCGCTATCCCGAGCTCGCGCTATCTCCTGCTTTGCGAATGGCTGGACATGACGCCGATCAGCACCGACCTGACGGCGATTGAGGAAGTGATCGTGCTCCGCAGAGCGAGACGCCTTGGTGCCGAACTGCGCGGCCAGTTTTCCTCTGCGGCGGGGAGAAAGGACAACCGAGTTGCTTTCGAGCGACACATAGTTGAACACCCGCTGGACCCAAGCATGTTTCGGCGTTTCTTATCCCATGTAGAACGTGCGTTGGGTAGCGACGTGGAAGATGGCGAGGGCGCTGTCGAGAGGGGTTGGTTTTAGGTTGGTCGACATTTTGCCGCGGATACGTCTGCCGGCGGGCGCCCACCAGCGAGTTGCGGCACATGAGCTGGAAGCCGAACCACGGCACATGGCCGTCGCGGTGGATGCCGTTCAGCCACAGCGAGACCTCCGCGAGTTCCAGCGCCACCGGGTTCAGGTCCACGCCGAACACGCTGCGGTCCGCGATGCGGTGGCGGGCGCGTTGCAGTTCGTCGGCGTAGTCGGCGTGCTCGATGGGGCGGTTCAGTTCGCGCTGCTGCCGGTGCCGCCGACCGCGCAGAGGATCGGCACTTCGCTGCCGTCCTCCAGCAGATGGTTCGCGGGCTGGCAGCCGTAGCCGAGCGCCGGCAGCAGCCGCGCGAACCACTCGCGCTGCTTGAGGATGCGCTGCCCCGTGCGTCGCTCGTGCGCGAACTCGCGGCGGAAGCGCTGGTGCTCCGGGGCGAGGGCCCGGAGTTCGGCGTATGTCGTGCGGGCGTTGGCGGCCTCGGCCTCCTTGCGCTAGCGTTCGAGGGTGGCTTGGATGTCGCCGGCGAAGATCTCGGCCAAATAGTGGTGGCTGTAGAACTCGTTCTCGTTGTGGATGCCGGTCAGGGTGGGCATGGGGCATGGCGACTTGGGCTGTGGCAGCGATGCTACCGCAGGGCGCCGGTGGCCGGGCTGCCATCTCGGTCTCCGTGAGAGTGCCCCCTCAGCGCCAGTTGGACGGCCGGTTGACAGTGTGGGCGGAGCTGCTAGTGTATCTACGTCGTATCACTAAAGGCCCAGACCCAATGGAGGCACAGATCAAGAAGTGGGGCAACAGCTTGGCCCTCCGCATTCCAAAGTCCGTCGCACGGCAGTTGGCCTTGGATGTGGACTGCCCGGTAGGGCTCACATGCGAGGGGGCGGTGCTGACGATCCGCCCACTCAAGCGCCAGCTGCGCCTCGGCGACCTGCTTGAGCAGGTTTCCGAGACCAATCGGCACGGCGAGGTGCAGACCGGCGCACCGGTTGGCGAGGAGGCGTGGTGAGTCCCGCCCGATGGACGCCCAAGCGAGGCGACGCAGTGTGGATCGATCTGAATCCGCAGACGGGCAGCGAGCAGGCCGGGAGGCGCCCTGCGCTCGTCGTCTCGCCTAGAACCTACAACGGCAAAGTTGGCTTGGCGCTGCTTTGCCCCATCACCAACCGTGCAAAGGGCTACCCATTTGAGGTCGCGATCCCAGATGGCCTGAAGATGACCGGCGTGGTTCTGGCGGATCAGCTCAAAAGTCTGGACTGGCGGACGCGCAAAGCAGCCTTCATCGCCACGCTGCCTGCGGACACTGTGGAGGAGGTGTTGGAGAAGGTGTTGCTGCTCTTGACGCAAGACTGAAAGAGGGGCGTTGAGGCTGGACACGCGGACCCGCGCCGTGGAATCCGTATCGGAGAACGGCATTCTGGACATCGGAGAGTCGGAATGAACGGCCGCTATCTGGACAAGATCACGCTCGCGGATTGCCGGGAACATCTGCCGAAACTCGAAGACGACAGCATCGAGCTACTGCTCTCGGACATCCCCTACGGCATAGCCATGGACGATTGGGACGTCCTCCACAGCAACCAGAACTCCGCTCTGCTTGGCGAATCCCCGGCGCAACAAGGCAAGCCCGCTTTCAAGCGACGAGGCAAACCGATCAACGGCTGGTCGCGCTCTGATCGCAACATCGGCAAGGAGTATGAAGACTGGTGCCGCACTTGGGCGCACATGGTATTCCCGAAGCTCAAGAGCGGCGGTTCCGTGCTCCTGTTCGGCGCCCGCCGAACGATTCATCGCGTCGTCAATGCGTTCGAGGACAGCGGCTTCCTGTTGAAGGACATGCTCGCGTGGAAGAAGAAATCCGCCTACCACCGAGCGCAGCGCGTAAGTGTCGTCTTCCAGCGGCGCGGCTTGGCAACGGAGGCCGAACAGTGGAAAGGCTGGCGCTTGGGCAATCTGGCACCGATGTTCGAGCCAATCGCATGGCTGACGAAGCCCTACTGCATCGGCGGCACCATTGCCGACAACGTGCTCGAACACGGCGTAGGTGCGATGAACACGGAAGCCTGCCAGCATCACGGCATCGGTGCCACGAACATCCTCGAATTCGGCTTCGGGAAGGACGAGAAGCGTATCCACGAAGCGCAAAAGCCGATCGGCCTAGTCTCCATTCTGATCGAGTTGACCACCCGCGAGGGGCAAAGGTGCTCGACCCCTTCATCGGCAGCGGCACCACAGCGGTGGCAGCGCGAAGCCTCAACCGACGATTTATTGGCTTTGAAGCGGTGGCGGCTTTTCACGAAGCCGCTCGTCAACGACTGCTTGACGAGGCAGTTTAGGCCGGGTGTGGCGCCTTCGCAGGGGTCCCTGATGTGAGCCGCATCCCATCTGGCGCCTTCGAATCTCGATTAGCAAACAATTGGTCGAAGTGCCCCGGCAAGTCAGCGGCGCGACTAAGCTGACTGCTGCAATACTCCTAACAGTAGGCATCGAACTTGCCGCAGTGAATGCCTGCAGATGCGAGCGCCGAAGCGAGCTGCGACACATCTGCATAGCCAAACCATTCGGCGAAGGCCTTGATCCATGTGTCCGGCTTCAAGAAATTGCCGCCGAGGTTCCGGAGGATGAAATAGACGCTCACTTCACCAATTCGATACAGAACGCCATCGCTGCGCTTTATTTTCAGCAGCCTGTGGACATCCTCGTCGGTCAAATCGCCACCGTGCTTCTTGCCATTGAAGTAGTGTCTCCGAAACGTGGCACCGCTCTCGAACTGGGCTAGGCGCCATCCTGCGTCCCAAATGGCTCACCATCGCTCTCTGAAAACGCCCTCCAAGTCTTCCTTTGGGGTCTCAAGCTGTCTAGCCATCTTCTTGCACCACGCATCGAACTTGCCGTCATCGTCGTTCCAACGGCCGAGTTCCCGCCAGTCGAAGGGGAAGCCACAGGCACTTGCTTTGTCCACCCACGACTGCGCGGTATCCACGTTCATGTTGGCAACCAAGATTGCCCAGTAGGCTGCTTCAAAGAATGCGTCTCGCGTCAGCTTCTTGCTGGTGCAGGCGCTATCGATCCACGACTTCGCGTCTTCCGACACCTGAGTCTCAAACAGATTGAGCACCGTGTGCAGTGTTGGCGCTTCTGCCATATATGTGGCTCCTTGCCTACCTTAGATGTGCGCCATCATACGCCAATTATAACTTACGTCAACGGTGGCGTACTTTGCGGCTTTGGGCCGCCAGCGTGCGCAGTCGATCATCGGCTTCAGGCGGCAAGGGCTAGCCGGGCGGGTGCCTTCGCTGTAACCCTTGGCGGCGGGCGCCCGGCGGCGAGTTGCCGCACACGAGCTGGAAGCCGAACCACGGCATCTGGCCGTCGCGGTGGATGCCGTTCAGCCACAGCGAGACCTCCACGAGTTCCAGCGCCGTGCGGGCGTTGGCGGCTTCGCTGGGCGAATCCCCGGCGCAACAGGGCAGGCCGGCGTTCAAGCGACGGGGCAAGCCGATCAACGGCTGGTCCCGCTCGGATCGCAACATCGGCAAGGAATACGAAGACTGCGGAGACTCTTGGTATATGCTCTCGTCACCGTGGCCACTGATGGCAGCGCCGCTCGGCGAGAGCCGTTTGAGGAGGGGGAAGTGAAAGCAAGCGAGTGCCCACCAGAGAAGATGCCCAGAGCCCGCTACTCGTGCGGGAACCAAGCCTGCATCCGGCGGAGCACTTGGCCGGCCGAAGAGCTTCGTTGGTCGCCGGGAGGCGATGATGGCCACGGCACCGCTTGGCGGCCGGGCTTCTATTGCAGAACCTGCCAGGACGAGGCGCCTCTCGGAGGCGTAAAGGCGGACGCGCCAACGCTCGCCGAGGAAATGGCACGGCGCAGCGGCGTAGTCGGGGTGTGCGTCGGCACGGCCAACGCCGTCAAGATGCGCCTGGTGGGGAACTTGGTGTGCTTCCCTTTCGGCATGGAGCACGAGGCTCTTCTCAGGGTGCCGCTGATTGACGAGGACGGCAAGCCTGTGGACTGGCCGCCTTGGAACCTGCCGGTCTGGTATGACTGGCCCGGTTCGGAGTGTCTGCCCTGCGACTTGGTGAGCGTTGAAGGGCAAATTTCGGCCAACGGAGAAAGCGAACCCCTACTGGGTGTCAGCCGGGTGCGTGTGCTCGAGCAGGACGTTACCGGCGAACAGCGCAAGCTGCTGTTGCAGTGCGAAGATGCCTTGGAACGCTGGGACCGCGCCCGCCGACTCTCGCGTTGGGATTGAACATGCCGGAGGCCCAGTGCCCGATCATGCTTGGGCACTTGGCGCTGCCGCAGATATCATTGATCAGGTCATCAGGCGATGCAGGCGGCCATCGCCGCCACGGTTGCTTGGCGCGGTGCATCGGCGGTGATGGATACGCGGCCGATGCCTTCGCAAACGACGAAGCGGATGTGCCCGTCTTTGGCTTTCTTGTCCATGGTCATGGCCTCCAGTATGGCGTTCGGGGAGACATCGGCGGCAGTTAGCGGCAAATCGGCGCGGGCCAGCAGCGTGCGTACCCTTTCGCCTTCGGCGTTCGTCGCCAAACCTAGCCGGGCCGATAGTTCCATTGCCATTGCCATGCCGATGGCGACGGCTTCGCCGTGGAGGTAGCGCTGGTAGCGGGTGAGGGTTTCGATGGCGTGGCCGAAGGTGTGGCCGAAGTTGAGGATGGCGCGGCGGCCCTGCTCGCGTTCGTCGCCGGCGACTACTTCCGCCTTGATTTCGCAGCAGCGGCGCACGGCTTGGCGCAGTGCATCGGGATCGCGCTCGGTCAGCTTGTCCATGTGGTCTTCCAGCCAGGCGAAGAAGGCGGCGTCGGCGATGACGCCGTACTTGATCACTTCCGCTAGGCCGGCGGCGAGTTCGCGCTTTGGCAGGGTGCGCAGGGTGGCAACGTCCGCGATCACGGCGCGGGGTTGGTGGAACGCGCCGATGAGGTTTTTGCCGGCCGGATGGTTCACGGCGGTTTTGCCGCCCACGGACGAATCCACTTGGGCGAGCAGCGTGGTGGGGATTTGCACTAGATCCACGCCGCGTTGATAGGTGGCGGCGACGAAGCCGGCGATGTCGCCCACCACGCCGCCGCCCAGGGCCACCACGGTGGTGGCGCGGCTGTGCCGCTTCGTCACGAGCGCGTCCATGATGCGCTCAAAGGTGGCCAAGGTCTTGAACTGTTCGCCGTCGCCCACCTCGAACACGTCCATTTGCTTGGCTGCCAAGCTGCGGCGCAGAGCGTCGAGATACAACTCGGTCACCGGCGCGTTGGTGACGATGAGCACTTGGTTGCCGGTGTACGGAGCGAGCAGGGCGGGTTTGCCGAGGATTCCGCTGCCGAACAGGATGGGATAGGCGCGGCCATCGGCCAGCCGCACGTCCAGTTGTTCCTCCATCGCCAAGTCGCTGCGAAACCTAGGCGGTTGCCCGATCCGACGCGCTCGCCTTCAATCCGGCCACGATCTCTTCGGCCAGGATCTTCGACGGTCGCTCTTTCGTGTGGCAGACGATGTGCGCCGTGGCGCGATATAGATCCTCCCGTTCGTCCACCAGCGCGGTGATGCGGGCGCTCAGGTCGCCGTCGCCTTGCAGCAGCGGCCTTTTCCGGTCGCGGCGGGTGCGTTCGACGATTTGCTTGACGCTGGCGCGCAGATAAACCACCGTGCCCCGATCGCGCAGATTGGCGCGGTTGTCTTCGCGCAGCACGGCGCCGCCCCCCGTGGCCAGCACCACGCCGCTGCGCGCCGTCAACTCTTCCAGCACTTTCTGTTCGCGGTCGCGGAAACCGTCCTCGCCTTCCATGTCGAAGATCCACGAGATGTCGGTGCCGCATCGCCGCTCCACCTCCTGATCGCTATCGACGAACTCGTAGCCAAGCAAGCCCGCCAGATGCCGGCCGACGGTGGTTTTGCCGACCGCCATCATGCCGATGAGAAAGACGTTTTGTTGCGCCATGTTTCGCAAGACCCCGTTAGCGACCGCCGCCGTGTGCAGCGGTAGGATCCAGTTGGTCGGCGTCAATTCGAGCCAA
Organism: Candidatus Azotimanducaceae bacterium; assembly: GCA_965243095.1. GTDB lineage: Bacteria > Pseudomonadota > Gammaproteobacteria > Pseudomonadales > Azotimanducaceae > VXYL01. The sequence goes on along the minus strand of OZ251530.1, from coordinate 3,451,494 downwards.
ACGCTTTAAGGCGTTCGCGCCAAGCGCCACGTCTTGCGCTCGAATTGTGTGATAGCGGATCGCGAGAGGGCGTGCGCCTAGTAGCTCGACGACGCCACTCACATGTGCAAGGGTGACTTGAATATCGTTCGTAGCGGCGATGACCAAGACTGGCAACCGAGGAGGCGTCTGGAAAGGCATGTTCATGTCCGAAGTCACCAAGGCATCGTAGTTTGCGGCGATTGCCGAGTCCTGTAGCTCTCCATTGGCAAGACCACCGAAGCCCGCGCGGACTGCGTGAACGCAGACGCTTGGCGCGGCCAACCGACGGTGCAGTTCTTGCGCGAACCGCACGGGCAAGTGCTCGTCGACAAGCACCCTCACTGGCGATGGGCCGCCGCTTGCAATGCCGCCATGATCCGCCATAACCGCGCCCCCAATAGCCATGTTTGGTGAGCGGGAGTTCCCCTGTTGGTACACGGGCCCAACGGTGGTGCATTACGGGGCTTACATTGCGTCCTGCATCTGCGGGCGTCGGTGTGCGAGCCCATACTTGCGCTCGAAGTAGGTGCAGGCTTCCTTGAGTACCGTGCGGGCTTGCTCTTGGCTTACGCCGGGGTAATCGTAAAGGAACTCCTCAAATGTCGTGCCCGCCTCGATAGAGCGGAACAAGAAGCTGACCGGCACTCGCGTGCCGGCGAAGCAAACCTCGCCGCCGCAACGGTCTGGGCGGGCGTCAACTGTCGGTGATTCGCGCGTCGAGTTCATGGCTGCGTTCCTAGCTGTTTGGTGTAGTGTCTCACTTCTAGCTGTCGCCATCCATTGTCGCCGGAAGGACGGATGAAAAGCAACAGGAATCGGCCGCGGCGGTTTCATTGGCCGCTCGAAGATGCGCCGGACGGGCGGGCGGTGGCGGTGGATGTGCGTTGGAATCCGCGTCGTCGCAGCCGCATCGGCATTTGGTTCGACGCCGGCGGCGGGTTGTTGGTGGACGCGCCGCTGGGCACCACGGTGGCGGATGTGCAAGGCGTCCTGCGACGCCACGCGGGCTGGATCGGCCGGCAGAGCCGCGCCGCGCGCGAACAAGGTGGCGCGGGATTTCCCGCGGAGTACGCGGATGGCGTGCAACTGCTTTACCGGGGCAAGACGTTGGCGCTGCGCTTGGGCGATGGCGCGGACGTGTGGCTGGGCGACGGTTGCCTCACCGTGCCGCGCGAAAACCCCAAGGGCGCGGTGTGGGCCTGGTACGCGCGCCAAGCGGACGCGGTGCTGGGTGGGGCGCTTGTCGCCTCGGTGGCGCGGCTGGAATGGCTGGACGCGCCGCCGCCTTGGCGTCACCGCTACATGAGCAGCCGCTGGGGAAGCTGCTCGGCCAACGGGCGCGTTGCCTTGAACACGCATCTGGTCAAGCTCGCCGATGGTCTCATCGAGTACGTCGCCATCCACGAGCTGTGCCACCTGCGCCATCTGAACCACGGGCCGGAGTTCCAAGCGTTGCTGGGTGAATCGGTGCCGGATTGGCGGGAACGCCGCCGCGCCCTGCGCGGGCACGGCGACCTGTTGCGCGAGCCGCCGCCATAGGCAAGCCCGCGTTCGCGATGACCCGTCACGCCTCCGTGAGTAGATTGCCGTCCGCGTCCATGCGCACGATTTCGTAGCCGAGTTTCTCCAGTTCCGCGCGAATCACCTTCTCGTCGCCCACCACCACGATGGCCATTTCGTCCATCTTCATGTGCCGGGCGGCGATGGCGTTCAATTCCTCGGCTTGGATGTTGGTCAGGATCTCGTTCTGCCGATCCACGAAATCAACCGACAGATCGTAGGTGAGGATGCGCGACAGGTAGGCGACTTTCTGCGCCGGCGTCTCGTAGGCGCGGGCGTCGCGCTGGCCGATGGCGCTCTTGGTGAACGCGAGTTCTTCGGCGGTCACGCCGTCCTTCGCGTAGGCGCGGATTTCCTTGTCGAACTCGGTCAAGGCCGCGGCCGTGGTGTCGGTGCGCACCCCGGCGGCGGCGGTGAATTGGCCGTAGTCCACATAGCCGGCGAAACCGGTGCGCGCGCCGTAGGTGTAGCCCTTTTCTTCGCGCAGATTGAGGTTGATGCGGCTGTTGAAGGCGCCGCCGAGGGCGAAGTTGGCGAGGTTGGCGCGGTGGTATTCGCCGAGCGCGTCGTAGGGCAGGGCGCGTCGGGCGATTTGGATTTCGGATTGCGCCGCGCGTGGTTTGTCCACCAAGTAGATCTTCGTTTTGCCCATTTCCGGGAACGGCTTGAGCGGCGTTGCGGCCACCGCTTCGCCTTCCCAGGATTCGAACAGGGCGAGTTTCGCCATCACGTCGTCCTTGTGCAGATCGCTCACCACCACGATGCTGGCGTTGGCCGGGGTGTAGCGCGCTTGGTAGAACCCGCGCACGTCTTCCAGCGTCAAGTCGCCCACGCTCGCGGTGGTGCCGGAGTTGTAGTGCGCCATCGGGTTGTCCTTGCCGAACAACAACAGCTGGCTCACGTTGCGCGCCGTGGTGCGCGCCTGCTTTTTGCTGCGTTCGATGTTCTGGATGGTTTGCGCTTGCCGGCGCGCGAAGTCCGCGGGGTCGAACTTCGGCGTTAACAGTTTTTCCTTGAGGATGGCGAGGGTGGCGTCCAAGTTCTCGGTAAGCGTGCGCGCGTTGGCGTCGGTGTAAATGTCGCCGGCGGAGAACGCGATGGTGGAACCGAGTTTCTGCAAACGGTCGCTCAGCTCCTCGTTGGTGGAGGTTTCCGTGGCTTCGTTCAACATGCGCGCGGTCATGGCGGCCAAACCGAGTTTCTCCAAGCTCTCGTCGCGCTGCCCGGCGCCGACGCGCAAGCGAATGGTCGTGGTGGGCGTCTCGACGTTGCGCGCCACCAGCACGCGCATGCCGTTTTCCAATTCGTCTTGCCAAATCGCCGGCAACTTCACTGCCGGATTGGGGCCGGCGGTTGGCATGAGGGTGCGATCGAAGGTGTCGGAAGCCGGGCGGTATTGCAGATCCTCCGCCGTCAAGGCCACATAGTCCGGGAGTTCCCGTTCCGGGCGCTGCCATGTGTCTTCGGCGGCGCGTTGATCCAGTTTTCCTTGCGGAACCACGCTCAGCACCACCGCGGGTTTGTCCTTGACGTATTCGCGGTACACGCGCATTACGTCGTCCTTGGTGACGCTTTCGTAGCGGGCGATGTCGGCCGCGGTGTAGGAAGGGTCGCCGGCGATCGTCTGATAGGACGCGAGGCTGGAAACCTTGCCGGCCACTCGCTCCAAGTTGTAGATCATGCCGGAGACGATGCCGGCCTTGGTGCGTTCGAGATCGTCGTCGGTGACGCCGCGCTCCTCGAACTCAACGAAGGTCTCGCGCACGATGCGTTCCAAGTCCGCCAGGCTCTTGCCGGCGCGCGGATTGGGCAGCGCGGTTACGCTGAACGAGCAGGCCAGTTCCCGACACGGATGGTTGGCGTTCGCCTGCACCGCGAACTCGGGCTTCAACAGGTTCTTGTAGAAGAGCGAAGTGCGACCGGCGCCGAGGATGGACATCAACACGTCCAGCGGCGCTTCGTCGGCGTGGAAGCGATGCACGGTGGGATAGTTCATGGAGATCATCGGCAACGCCACGTTGTCTTCCATGGAAATGTAGCGCGTGGCGTCCAGCGTCGCCGGCTGCTTCGGCGCGTTCTCCACTTCCGGCCCGCGCGGAATGCTGCCGAAGTACTTCACCACCCAAGTTAGCGTTTGCGCGGCATCGAAATCGCCGCCGATGGTGAGCGCGGCGTTGTTGGGGCCGTACCAGCGCAGGAAGAACTTCTTCAAATCGTTCACATCCACACGATCCAGATCCTCCACGTAGCCGATGGTGGACCAGGAGTACGGGTGGCCGGCGGGGTAGAGCGCTTCGCCCACGCGCTCGCTTACCAGCCCGTAGGGGCGGTTGTCGTAGTTTTGCGCGCGTTCGTTCTTCACCGTGTCGCGCTGCACCTCGAATTTCTTCTGCGTTACGGCGGCGAGCAGAAAGCCCATGCGGTCGGCCTCCAGCCAGAGCATCTTCTCCAACTGGTTCGCCGGCACGGTTTGGAAGTAGTTGGTGCGGTCCGAGTTGGTGGTGCCGTTCAAGGTGCCGCCGGCCTCGGAGACGATCTTGAAGTGCTGCTCGTCGCCGACGTTGGTGGAACCTTGGAACATCATGTGCTCGAAGAAGTGCGCGAAGCCGGACTTGCCCACCTCCTCGCGCGCCGAACCGACGTGGTAGGTGACGTCCACATGCACCAGCGGGTCGGAGCCATCCTCGTGCAGGATGACGGTGAGGCCGTTGTCGAGCAGGTACTTGCTGTAGGGGATGACCACCCTGTCGCCCGGCTTCGCCGCCACGGTTTCCACCAAGGTGACGCCGGCGGGCAGTTCCGGGCCGGAAGGCGTTTGCTGACAGGCGCACACCAAGGCCAAGGCGGTGGCGGCGGCGATCGGTTTGGTCGGGGCCATGTGGCGAATCCTCGCGGTTGCGGTGGGGGCGAATGCGCGTAATTCTATACCGTCACGCCCTACGGATTGTTCGAGGACTCGCAAACATGGCCAGACAGCTCTCGGTGGTGCTCATCGGCTGCGGCAGCAACATGCGCTTCGCCCACGTGCCGCGCATCCAAGCGGACGGCGCCGTGCGCATCGCCGCCGTGGCGGATCCGGTCGAATCGCAGGCGCGGCTGTTGGAGGAAAAGGCGGGCCGGGGCATCCCGCACTTCCACGATTGGCGCACGATGCTGGATGCCGTGAAAGCCGACGGCGCCCTCATCAGCACCCCGCACGATCAGCACTACGCCCAAGCGCGGGCGTGCCTGGAAAACGACATGCACGTGTTGGTGGAGAAGCCGCTGGTCATCCGGCCCTTGCACGCCAAACGCCTGCTGGCCCTGGCCGACCAGCGCCAGCGGGCGCTGGTGGTGGCCTATCAGCGCCACTGGATGCCGCACTTCGCCTACGCCCGCGAGTTGATCGACAAGGGCGAGCTGGGCGAGATTCGCGGCGTGGTGGCCTACGTCACGCAGGACTGGCTCGGCATGGGCGGCTGGCGGTTGCGGCCGAGCGCGTCCGGCGGCGGCATGTTCGCGGACACCGGCAGCCATGTGGTGGGCGCCGTGCTTTGGCTCACCGGCCTGCGCCCGCGTTCGGTGCTGGCCACCTTCGACAACGCCGGGCGCGAAGTGGACGTGAACAGCGGCGCGGTGGTGGGTTTCGCCGGCGGCGCCGTCGGCACGTTCGCCACCTTGGGCAACGCCTCGCGGCACGACGAGCGCATCGCCATCGCCGGCAGCCGTGGCTCGCTGGTGCTCCGCATGCACGGCTGGCGCCTGCGCTCCATGCTGCTGAATGACGAACCCGTCGAACCGTCGAAGCGGGTGCAACCGTCCACCCCGGACGCGGCCTTCTTCCGCGCCATGCGCCAGCGCCGCCGCATCTTCGAGGCGCCGGAGTTCGCCGTGCAGGTGGCGCGGCTCACCGATGCGGCGTACCGCTCCGCGGCCAGCGGGCAGACCGTGCGGTTGCGGTAGGACGGCGCCGTTTGGGGCGCTATCTCAGGACAACGTCTCGACTTTGTTCCGTTCGATGCGCTCGAAGTCGATGCGGGCGCCGAGGCCCGGTTCGTTGAAGGCGTGTGCCAAGCCGTCGGCGTCTATTTCGATGTCTTCGATGAGGCCGTGCTTCTGCGCCGCGTCCGGCAGCAGCACCTCGAAATACTCGCAGTTGGGAATCGCCATCAGCAAGTGCAGATTGGCGACGTTGTTCAGCGAATTGCCGCCGTGGTGGACTTCGTAGTTCATGCGGAAGCCCTCGGCCAAGTGCGCGGTTTTCAGGCACGAGGTGAGGCCGCCTTTGATCGCCACGTCGCCGCGCAGGAAGTCCGTGGCGCGGGCCAGCACCCACGGCGCGTAGGACGTGGGGCCGGCCGCCGGCAGCTCGGTGGCCATGATGGGAATGGCGAGGTGCTGTTTCAGCTTCACGTAGTGGTAGATGTCGTCCTCCATGAGCGGATCCTCGTACCAGTAGAAGCCGAGCTCCTGCGCCGCCTGCCCCACGCGCAACGCCTGCGGATAGTCGTAGGACCAAGTGGAATCCAACATTAGCCGGTAGCCGTCGCCCACGGCCTTGCGCACCGCGGTGCAAACCTCGATGTCCAAGTCCGGCACCGCCGGCGGATGGATCTTGTAGGCCGACCAGCCGGCCTCCTTCAGCCGCACGGCTTCCTCAGCGTACGCCGCCGGCGAGGGCAGCACCGCCGAGCTCGCGTACGCCGGCACGCTTTGCCGGAACGTGCCCATGAGCGCGTGGATGGGCACCCCGGCGGCGCGTCCGGCCAGATCCCAAAGCGCGACGTCCACCGCGCCGACGGCGCGCAGCGCTTGGCCGCGGGTGCGGCGCATCATCGCTTGCCAGATGCGTTCGCGGGCGAGCGGGTCTTCGCCCACCAGCATCGGCTTGAAGCTGGCGATCACCGTCGCCGCGTCGCGCTCCGCGGAACCGAGCGCCGAGCCGATGAAGGCGTGGCCGCAGACGCCGTCGTCGGTGTCGATGCGCACCAGCCCCATGCGCGTGCTGCGCTGCTCGGAGCTGGCGATGGTCTTGGTGTAGCGGGTCGGCGGAATGCCGTCCCACGTCCACAACGTAACGGTGACATCGGTTATGCGCATGAAGTTCCTCCTGATCAACGCATCATGTGCTGGCGCCAGCGCAAACCATGCTAGCGCATCTGGGAGCGCGGGCGTCTCGCCCGCATGCCGGTGGAACACCGGCGTTCCCAAGCCCCGCCGCGCCATCAGGATTCCTCCCGCAACAATTCTCCGAGCCGCGCCAGCGCCCGTTCCAAGTCCGGTTCCACCGTGAGCACCGGCGCCATGGGATCCCCCATGCGTTTCAGCCGCGCCGGGGCGTTCTTCAGATGGTAGTTGGCGTTCTTCAACCGGGCGTTCAACTCCGACCACTTCACCGGCATGGAAACCGATGCCGCCGGTTCCGCCCTTGCCGAGAAAGGCGCGACGAGCAGTTGGCCGTGGCCGTTTTGCAGGTAGTCGATGTACACCTTCCGCTCGCGTTGGCGCACCATGCGGGCGAGGGTGCAGATTTCCGGCTGGCGGCGCAAAACGATGCGCGCCAGCAGTTCGCCCAGCGTGGTGGCCAGCGCGTGGGTGAGCTGGCGGGCGAGCGGCAGCAACACGTGCAAGCCGCTCGCGCCGCTGGTTTTCAGGAAGCCCGGCAAGTCGATTTCGCCCAGCAGTTCCTCGATGGCCTTGGCGGTGGCGACGACGTGCTCGAACGGCGCGTCTTTCGGATCCAGATCCAGCACGCACCAGTCCGGGTGTTCCAGATCGGTGATGCGGCTGTGCCAAGCGTGGATGGGAATGGTGCCCATGTTGGCCAGATACAACAGCGATTCCGAGTTCTGCACCACGAAGTAATGCACTTCCCGCTCGGCGCTTTCGCTCCAGAGCATTTTGCGCTCCACCCAATCGGGAACGAACGCCGGCGCGTCGCGTTGATAGAAGGACTTGCCGTGAATGCCGTCCGGGAAGCGCGTCAGCACCAGCGGCCGGTCGGCCAGATAGGGCAGCATCCACGGGGCGATCTTCTCGTAGTAATCCAGCAAGTCGCCTTTGGTGAGCGCCTTCTCCGGGAAAAACACCTTGTCGCGGTTGGTGAAGGGCACCACGCGCGCTGGTGCCGGTTCCGGCGCGAGTTCGGCCGGCGCGTCGAACGCGCCCACGCACTCGGCGGGATCCTTGTCGTCGCGCAGGCGTAGAAACACCGGCAGGCGCAGGTGCCCCTCCAAGGAGTATTCGCGGTACTGCACTTCGCAGACCAGTTTCGGCTGCACCCAGCGCACGTTCGGGTCCGCGTCCAGCACCTCCCCGGCCGGCAAGGCAAGTACTTGCGCCTGCGCGTCGCGGCGTTTCGCGCTGCCGAGGCCGGAGCCCACGCGCCCGCAATACGCCAACGCGCCGCCACGATACTCGGCCAGCGCCAGCGCGCCCAGATCCGCGGCGTCGCTTTTGCCGGGCGTCCAGCCGGCGATGACGAAATCGCCGGTGCGGTTGGCCCGCACTTTGCGCCAGTAGTCGCTGCGTCCGGCTTCGTACGGCGAGTCCGCCCTCTTGCCGACCACGCCCTCCAAGCCCAGCCGCGAAACCGCCTCGAAGGTCTCCACGCCGTCCGCTTCCACATGCGTGGAATAGCGCAGCGGGCCCACCGGCGGCAGCAGCTCCTCCAGCAGGCTTTTGCGTTGCAGCAGCGGCAGGCGCTTCAAGTCGTAGCCGGCGGCGTGCAGCAGATCGAAGGCGTAGCAGGTGACCGGATCGTGCCGGGCGGCCCGCGCCGTCGCCCATTCGCCGCGCACCGCGGCGCGTTCCTGCAGCAGCGGAAAGCTGGGCACGCCGCGGGCGTCGTGTACCACCACTTCGCTGTCGATGACGAACTCGCGGCAGGGCAGCCGGCGGGCGCATTTGACGATCTCCGGGAAGCGCGGCGTCAAATCCAAGCCGTTGCGCGAGCGCAGCGACACCTCGTCACCGGTTTTGGCGATGAGCAGCCTATAGCCGTCGTACTTGATCTCGAACACCCAGTCGGCGCGGTTGAAGGGCTCCGAAGCCTTGGCCAGCATGGGCTTTTCGTCGAACGAGCCGCTTTTGGGCGGACGCGGCTTGCGCTTCGCGATGCGCCCCTCGAAAGCGCTCTCCGCCGCGGCGACATCGGCCATCTGCGCACGGACAGCCCGGAAAACACGGACTCCTCCGGCAGCGGCGCGTCGGAAACCCAGTCGTCGCTCTCCTTGATGAGCAGCCACTCCTTGCCGGTGTTGTCGCGGCCCTTGAGCGCCACCAGGGTGAAGCGCCCGCGCAGCTTGTGGCCGTGCAGATCGAACAGCAGCTTGCCCTCTTGGAAGCCGGCGTCGAAATCCTCCAGCGGCGTGTAGGTGCCCTGATCCCACACGATGACCTGCCCGGCGCCGTAGTTGCCGTGCGGGATGGTGCCCTCGAAGTCCGCGTACTCCACCGGATGATCCTCCACCTGCACGGCGAAGCGCTTGTCGCGGGGCTGCATGGACGGCCCTTTCGGCACCGCCCAGGACTTCAGCGCGTTGTCCACCTCCAGGCGGAAGTCCCAGTGCAACCGGGTGGCGGCGTGCTGCTGCACCACGAACAACCGCCGCGGCCCGCCCGCCACCGCGCCCCCGCCGAACGGCTCCGGCGTGGCCGAGGCGTCGCGCTTGCGCCGATAGGCGTCCAGCGTCGCTTTGTCGGCGGCTTTCGGCATAACCCGCCGATGATCGCACGGATGGGGATGGGCTAAACTCCAAGCGTCCAATCATCAAACAGGCAACGCAGTGATGAAGGACAGCGCAAGGTACGTGAAGCGGGTGGAGTGGTCGGACGAGGACCGGTGTTTCGTCGGTTCCTGTCTTGGGGTCATCGGCCCGTGCTGTCACGGCGACGACGAAGTGGCCGTGTACCGGGATCTGTGCGGGATCGTGGACGAGTGGCTTGAGGTCATTCACGGCGAGGAGGAAGCGCTCCCCGAACGGGCGGCGGACACGCGGCGGTCTGGCGGAGTCGCGGGCGGCCGTAAGCGATGAGCGGCCAACGGACTGGCGACGCGCCCGCGTTGATCGACCTGCAAGGCGTGTCCCGCACGTTCGTGGGGGGCGATGGCCCGTTGCGTGTTCTGGCGGACATCTCTTTGCGCATCGACGCCGGCGAATTCGTGTGCATCCACGGGCCGTCGGGCAGCGGCAAGTCCACGTTGCTGCACATCTTGGGATGTCTCGACCGGCCCTCCGAAGGCAGCTATCGGGTTGCCGGGCGCGAGGTGGGCGCGTTGCACCCGGACGCGCTTGCGGCGCTGCGGCGCGAGGTGTTTGGCTTCGTGTTCCAGAGCTACAACCTGCTCGATGCGCTCAACGCCGAGGAGAACGCGGCGTTGCCGTTGCAGTACGCGAACATCGCCGCGGCCGCGCGCCGCCAACGCGCCCACGCGCTGCTGGACTCCTTGGGGATGGCCGGACGCGCCCAACATCGCCCGCCGGAGCTTTCCGGTGGCGAGCAGCAGCGGGTGGCCATCGCCCGGGCGCTGGCGAACGGCGGCCGCGTGATCTTGGCCGACGAGCCCACTGGCGCTTTGGACACGGCGGCCGGCGCGGAGGTGATGGATCGGCTCGCGGCTTTGGCGGCGGCCGGGCACACGGTCGTGGTGGTGACGCACGACGCCAAAGTGGCCGCGCGCGCCGGGAGGCGCGTGGGGCTGCGCGACGGCCGCATCGTGTCGGACTCCGGCGCCAAGCCCGCGCCGGCAAAGGGGCTCGCCGCGCCGCCCCCCGCGGCGCTGCCGCGACGCGGCCGTGCCGAATACTGGCGGAACGCCCCGCGCGCTGGTTGGCGGGCGTTGGCGCTCCTGTGGCGGCACCGCCGGCTTGCCACCGCGCTAACGGCGTCAAGCATGGCGCTGGGCGTTTGGGCCCTGCTGGTCTTGACGTCGCTTCTTGCCGGCGCGCGCGTCCACGGCGTGGCGTCGGTGATCGCGCATCTCGGCGCGGATCGCATTGATGTGATGCTCACCGGCACGCGGAACGATCGTCCTCCCGCGGCGATCGACCTGAAGGATGCGGCCGCCATCCGGGCGTTGCCGAATGTGCGGGCAGTGGAAGCGAGCGCCTGGGGTAAACGAACCGCGCAATTCCAAGATCGATCGTTCGACGCGATCGTCGAGGCGACGGATGCGAACCAGTCGGAGCAACTTGGGTGGCCGTTGCGGCGTGGCGTGTACTACACGGCGCGGGATGGCGTCTCCCTCGCGCCGGTAACCGTCATCGGCAGCGCCGTGGCGGCGGCGTTGTTTCCCGCGGAGGTGAACCCGGTCGGCGAGCATGTGCTGCTCGGCGGCCACCCGTTCGAGGTCGTGGGCGTGCTGGCGCCACGGGAAGCGTCGTTCTTGGAATCCCAGTGGATGGCGGACCTCTCCAACAACCGTGCTTTCGTGCCGTTTGCCACCGGGATCGCCTTGCTGTTTGCCGACAACCGACCGCACATTTGGGCGCGGGTGCCGCCCCAGCACCTGGAGAAAACGGCGCTGGCGGTTCAAGACCTGCTCGTCGCCCGGCACGGAGGACTGGATGGCTTCTATGTGCGAACCAGCTCCGGCAGCGTGGCGGAGTGGACCCGAGTGCAAGCCGTCTTGGAGCGCGCTTGGATGGTCGCCGGCGGCATCTTCGTGCTGCTCAGCGGTTTCGGCGTCATGGCGACCAGTTGGATGACCGCACGCTCGCGACGCCGCGAAGTTGCCATCCGCATGGCCGCCGGCGCCCGTCGGCGTGACGTTTTGCGCCAATTCCTCGGCGAGGCCGCCGCGGTGAGCGTTGCCGGCGGCGTGCTCGGCATCGGAGCAAGCCTCGCCACCTTGCTGGCTTTGGCGCGGATACCAGCCCCCGTGGTTTTCTCGCCGTGGGCCGTGCTCGCGGCCTTGGCGTGTACCGCGGGCCTTGGCATGGCGTTCGGCATCCTGCCGGCCCGCCGTGCCGCCGGTTTGGACCCGGTGGCGGCATTGCGGTTGGAGTGAGCTTCCCTGTGCGGCGCAGAGAGCCTGTGCGCGGCCGCGCCTAGCTGGCCGCGCGGCTCGCCACGGTCGTGGCGTGGTTGGGCTCCACATGCACCAACGTCAAGGCCGCGCCCTGCCGCCACTCCGTCAAACCGGGATCGGCTTCGATGTCGCTGACCGACCTCGGGCGGGGAATCGGCAAGCCGTCCTCAACCAAGCCTTCAATGTGAAAGGCAAGCGCCTCCGCGCCGTGGCGGACAGTGTCTTCTTTGGTGGCGCCGACGGAAATGCAACCGGGGAAATCCGGGAAGCTGATGCCATAGTTCGCACCGTCGCTGTGAATGAACGCTACGTATTTCATGCTTCCACCCACTATTTCCAACCAGCCTGCCGGTAGCTCGAGGCAACCGTAGCCGCCGGGATGTCCTTAACTGGGTGCGGCACAGTAACACGTCCCGCCTGTCGCGGTGCTTCAATTGCCAGTGGCTACCTCGGGCACGGATGCGTATCCAGCCATCCCGCTCCAGCATTTCGATTAGCTTGCGACTGTTCGTTCCATAGCCCGACTACAGCTCGGCTTCCGCTTTCAGCAGCACCGTTCGCCCCGGCACCGGGTAGGCGGAAGGCGGGCAGGGTCTCACGGAGGCAGCGGGAAGGATGGAGTCCGCTATGCGGCGACCGGCTCCTCCTCGAGGTCGGACTTGGCGATGAAGTGGACATGCGGCCAGCCGGGCGAGTCCTCCGCATCCCTCCACACCTTGTCGATGATTTCCGAGCGTACCCTCATCGTGCCCCCGGAATGCAAGTCCTCAAAGGCGGCGTCGTAAATGATCTTCACTTCCACCAACGGATCGTCGTAGTGGTCGAAGCCCGGCTTGATGTCGATGCCGACGATGCCGATGTCGTCGAAGCGCGCCTTGAAGGCCGCCTCGGCGATCTCGCGTACCTGCTCATTGTTCATGTTGTACCTCCTATGGTGACCGTTGCCGGAACAGCACATGGGCCGCAAAGGCGCGTCTGGCGTCCACGGCCGAATCGGTTGATGGCCAGTTCCGCGGACACAATGTAGTCCAGAACGTCGGACTTTGGGTACGCAGCCGTGTCCAGCGCGTAGTCCGCCTTTTGCCGCTCGATTTGCAGTTCCACGAACGCGTCGGCGAAGTCGCGGATTTCCACTTGGATTTTGCGCCGGATCATACTACGGCGGCGGTACGGAACGTCCCCGGCCGGCTCTGCACGGGTCTGGCGCTACAGCTCGGCTTCCGCTTTCAGCAGCACTGTTCTCCCCGGCCCCCGGTAGCCGTAGACCGTCTCGTGCCGGGCGTCCAAGGCGTTGTCCACCGCGAGGCGCCAGCGCCAGCGGGGTGTGGCGGCGAAGGCGACATCCACACGCAGCAGGCGGAAGGCGGGGAGGGTCACGGCGGCGGCGGGGAAGGTGGAGAAATCCAAGTCCGTCGCGGCGCCCGCGTGGGCCACGTCCACGGTGGCGGAAAGGCGTGGCGTGAGCGCCCAACGCGCGTTCAATCGGGCTAGGTGGCGTGGGCGGCGCACCTCCGGGCGGGAGTCGCTCTCCGCCGCGTCCGTGTAGGTGTAGTTGCCCTGTAAGTGCAGGCGGTTCCAATGCGCGGTGAAGCGCAAGTCCGCGCCGCGGCGGCTTTTGCCTGGCAGGTTGCGGGCGGTGAAGCCGCCGTGCTCGGGGGAGAAGAAGAAGCCGTCGATCTCTTGGCGCAAGGCGTTGTCGAAGATGGTCAGGGAGAGGTCGCCGCGGTCCCACTGCCACGCCAGGCCCGCTTCCACGCCGCGGGAGCGTTCCGGTAGCAGCTTGGGGTTGCCGATGAAGGCGTCCGGCGCGTAGCCGAAGCGTTCGAGGAAGGTGGGGTTCTTCACGCCGCGCCCGACGTTGGCGAACCAGCGCGGGTTGCCGGTGGTGGTGGCGCCCAGGCGGTAGGCGAAAGCGTGGGCGAACTCGTCGTTGAAGTCGCGGCGCGCGGAGACCGTGAACGCGAAACGCGGCAGCCGCGTTTGGTATTCGGTGGCGATGCTTGCGGTGCTGGCGCGTTGGCGCTGGTTCGGGTCGCCGAAGGGCGCGGCGTCGGCGCGTTGGACGAAGCGTTCGGTTTGCGCTTGCGCGGTGAGGTTGAAGCGGTGGCGGCGGTGGTGGAAGTTGGCCGCTAGCGTGGCGCTGTCGCGGCGGCCGGCGAAGCTGTTGGTTTCCGCGCCGTCGGCGAAGTTGCGCAGGCCGGTGCGCAGGGTGGCGATGGTCAGCCACGGTTCGAAGCGCTCGAAGCCGACGAAGCGCGCGCTTGCCTGCAGCAGCTTGGCGTTCGTTTCAGTGCGCCGGTCGCCGTCTTGCGGCAGGAAGCGGGGTGGGGGCGTGGGGTCGTAGTCCGCCTCCGCCGCCGACCAGCGCATGGTGGAGGAGAGTTCCCACGCGCCGCGCTCGGCGCCGAGGCGAAGATGCGCGGTGTCGTTGGCGAAGCCGTCGCGTTCGGTGCCTTGCCGCGCCGCGTTGGTGCCGTTGCTGCGGGCGCTGCCAAGGCTCAAGGCGGCATGGCCGCGCTCGCCGATGTGGGCGAAGGCGGCATCCGCGTCCCGGGTGCCGTGCGTGCCGAAGCCCAGCGACAAGCGGCGCTCGTTGCGCGTCGGCGTGGTATCGAAGTGCAGCACGCCGGCCAGCGCGTCGCTGCCCCAGATCGCGCTTTGCGGGCCGGCCAAGAGTTCCACGCGGCGCACGCCGGTCAAGTCCAACGCGCCGAATGGGAACTCCGAGCCGGTGGCGGGGTCGTTCACCGACACGCCGTCGAACAGCACCAGCAGGTGGTTCGCCTCGGCGCCGCGCAAACGCGCTTGGGTTTGGCCGCCGCGGTTGCCGGCGGTGGCGAGTGCGAGCCCGGGCAACCCGCGCAGGGCGTCGGCGCCGTGAAAGCCGGCGCCGAGCAGATCTTCCTCCTCCAGCACCGCGGCAAGCTGATCCACCGCGCCGATGCGGCTGGCGCTGACGATCACTTCCGCGATGCGTTCTTCCGCCTCCGCGTTGATCTCTTCTTCCGAGTCGGTCGCCGCGGCTTGCAGGGCGGAACAAGCGGCCAGCGCCGCCAGCGACGCGCAACGGCGCCTCACGCCGCGGCAGCCGCGCTCGGCAATGTGGTTCATGTTCCAAACTCTTGTTGTCGATGGGCGATGGGCCAATGGTACAACCCGTCCCCGGTTGGAAACCGCAATCCCGCGCGGAACGTGCCACAATGCCCCTATGCGCTTCTTCAATACCGAAGGCCCGGTTCGCCCGGAAGACCACTACGCCATCCCGCCCCTGGCGCGCGGCGACAAGGAAGAGATCCTCAAGCTGATTCAAGCCAAGCGCTACTTCGTGCTGCATGCGCCGCGGCAGACGGGCAAGACCTCCGCACTCATCGCGCTGCGCGATCTGCTGAACAGCGGCGAGGTGGGCGAGTTCCGCTGTGTTGACGTGAACGTGGAGGTGGGCCAAGTGGCGCGTGACGACACGGCCCGCGGGATGCGGGCCATTCTCGGCAGCTTGGCCGACAGTGCGCTGCTGCTGGGCGACGACTATCCGGCCGGCGCTTGGCTCGAAGTGATGGCGAACATGGGGCCGGAAAACGCGCTTAAAGGCTTGCTCATCCGCTGGTGCATGGCGAACCCCGTGCCGCTGGTGCTGCTCGTGGACGAGATCGATTCGTTGGTGGGCGACACGCTGCTCTCGGTGCTGCGCCAGCTTCGAGCAGGCTACGCCAACCGTCCGAGAGGTTTCCCCCACAGCATCGTGCTCTGCGGTGTTCGGGATATCAGGGACTACCGCATCCGCTCCAGCACCGGCGAGGTGATCGCCGGCGGCAGCCCCTTCAACGTCGCCGCCAAATCGCTGCGCTTGGGCGACTTCGGCAAGGCCGAGACCTACGCGCTGATGCAGCAGCACACGGACGAAACCGAACAGCCTTTCACATCGGCGGCGCGCAAGGCGGTTTGGAGGCAAACGCGAGGCCAGCCGTGGCTGGTGAACGCGCTCTGCGCCGGCGCGTGTTTCGACAACAAAGCGGGGCGGGACCGGTCGCGCGCCATCACGAAGGACGACATCTTTGCCTCGCGCGAGGAACTCATCCTTTCGCGCCGCACGCACCTAGATCAGTTGGCGCACAAGCTGGAGGAGGAGCGTGTGCGGCGGGTCGTCGAACCGATTCTGAGCGGCGGCGAGGCGCACCACGAAGTTCGAGACTTGGAGTATTTGCGCGATTTGGGCCTGATCGACGCCGGCCATCCGCCGCGAATTGCGAATCCCATCTACGCGGAGGTCGTGCCGCGCGAGCTCGGCTACATCCTGCAGAGCGGCTTGTACCAGCAGACCGCGTGGTATGTGGACGCCGCTGGCGCACTCGACATGCGCAAGCTGCTGACGGCGTTCGCCACGTTCTTCGGCGAACACGCGGAGCACTGGCTGGCGCGCTTCGAGAACTACCGCGAAGCCGCGCCGCAACTCATCCTGCAGGCGTATCTGCAACGCGTCGTGAACAGCGGCGGCCGCATCGAACGGGAGTACGGCCTGGGGCGCGGGCGAACCGACCTGCTGGTGCTGTGGCCGCGGGAGGCCGGGCAGCCTTCGGACCTTTGGCAGCGCATCGTGATCGAGTGCAAGGTGTTGCGCGATTCGGACCGCAAGAGCTTGGAGGGAACCATCGAGCGCGGCGTGGAGCAAACGCTCGGCTATATGACGAAGTGCCATGCGGCCGAGGGCCATCTGGTGCTGTTCGACCGCCGCGACGAAGCGGATGCGCAGGCGCACGGCCAAAGCGAGCCGCAGAACGAAGGCCAAGTCACCGTCTGGACGTTGTAGCGCAGGCGTCTTGCCCGCACCGCGAACCACGCGCAACCGCGCGGTCTACGCCGTGTTCCCGCGCGGAACGTGCCACAATACGCCTATGCGCTTCTTCAACACCGAGGGCCCGGTTCGCCCGGAAGACCACTACGCCATCCCGCCCTTGGCGCGCGGCGACACGGACGAGATCCTCCGCCTGATTCAAGCCAAGCGCTACTTCGTTTTGCACGCGCCGCGGCAGACGGGCAAAACCTCCGCCCTCATCGCGCTGCGCGATCTGCTGAACAGCGGCGAGGTCGGCGAGTTCCGCTGCGTGAACGTGAACGTGGAAGTGGGCCAAGTGGCACGGGACGACACCGCCCGCGGGCTGCGCTCCATCCTGAGCAGTCTGGCCGCCAGCGCGCGGTTCCTCGGCGACGAGTTCCCGAAGCAGGCTTGGCCGGGCATTTTCGAGCAGTCCGGCCCCGACGATGCGTTGAAGGACCTGCTATTCGAGTGGTGCATGGCGAACCCCGTGCCGCTGGTGCTGCTCGTGGACGAGATCGACTCGCTCGTTGGCGACACCTTGCTCTCCGTGCTGCGCCAGATGCGCGCCGGCTACGAACAGCGACCGACAGGCTTCCCCCACAGCATCGTGCTCTGCGGCGTAAGAGACATCCGCGACTACCGCATCCGCTCCAGCACCGGCGAGGTGATCGCCGGCGGCAGCCCCTTCAACGTCGCCGCCAAATCGCTGCGCTTGGGCGACTTCGGCAAAGCCGAGACCTACGCGCTGATGCAGCAGCACACGGACGAAACCGAGCAGCCCTTCACGTCGGCGGCGCGCAAGGCGGTTTGGAAGCAAACGCGAGGCCAGCCGTGGCTGGTGAACGCGCTCTGCGCCGGCGCCTGCTTCGACAACGAGGCGGGGCGGGATCGGTCGCGCACCATTGACAAGGATGCCATTTTCGCCGCCCGGGAGGAACTCATCCTCTCGCGGCGGACGCATC
Organism: Candidatus Azotimanducaceae bacterium; assembly: GCA_965243095.1. Taxonomy (GTDB): domain Bacteria; phylum Pseudomonadota; class Gammaproteobacteria; order Pseudomonadales; family Azotimanducaceae; genus VXYL01. Next base: position 3,434,126 of record OZ251530.1, on the reverse strand, counting down.
TGGACCAGTTGGCGCACAAGCTGGAGGAGGAGCGCGTGCGGCGGGTTGTCGAACCGATTCTGAGCGGCGGCGAGGCGCACCACGAAGTTCGAGACTTGGAGTATTTGCGCGACTTGGGCCTGATCGACGCCGGCCATCCGCCGCGAATTGCGAACCCCATCTACGCGGAGGTGGTTCCCCGCGAGCTCGGCTACATCCTGCAGAGCGGCTTGTACCAGCAGACCGCGTGGTATGTGGACGACGCCGGCGCACTCGACATGCACAAGCTGCTGACGGCCTTCGCCACGTTCTTCGGCGAACACGCGGAGCATTGGCTGGCGCGCTTCGAGAACTACCGCGAAGCCGCGCCGCAACTCATCCTGCAGGCGTACCTGCAACGCGTCGTGAACAGCGGCGGCCGCATCGAACGGGAGTACGGCCTGGGGCGCGGGCGAACCGACCTGCTGGTGCTGTGGCCGCGGGAGGCCGGGCAGCCTTCGGACCTGTGGCAGCGCATCGTGATCGAGTGCAAGGTGCTGCGCGGTTCGGACCGCAAGAGCCTGGAGGGAACCATCGAGCGCGGCGTGGAGCAAACTCTCGGCTACATGGAGAAGTGCCATGCGGCCGAGGGCCATCTGGTGCTGTTCGACCGTCGCGAGGAAGCGGATGCGCAGGCGCACGGCCAGAGCGAGCCGCAAGACGACGGCCCAGTCACCGTCTGGACGTTGTAGCGCCGGCGTCCCGCGCGGTCTTACGCTGCGGCCACGGCATGGGCGTCGGCCGCATCCACCGCGTCGATGACCACATCCGGCACCAGAATCTGCGGCAGCACCGTTGCCGTGTCCAGCGACGAGCCGCGCGGGAAGTACAGGTACAGCGGCACGCCCACGCGCCCGTAGCGGTGCAGCCATTCGGTGATCACGGCGTCCTCGTTCGTCCAATCGCCTTCCACCACCTTCACGCCGCGTTCGCGGAACGCCTCGCCCACCGCGTCCGATGCCAGCGCCACGCGCTCGTTCACCTTGCAGCTCACGCACCAGTCGGCGGTGAAATAGAGAAAAAGCGGCTGCCCTTGCGCCAAGTAGCCGGTCACCCGCGCCGGCGTGAACGGCTCCAACTCCAGCTGCCCCAAGCGGCCCGCGTGGTCGCCGGCCGCGCTGGGCTGGAAGTCGTGCATCTTCCAACCGGTCGCCACCGCCAACACCAGTCCCGCGGCCGCGGCCCCGCGCCACACCCACGGCCGGGCGTTGCCGAAGACGCGCCCGAAGGCCCACAGCGCGAAGCCGAACGCCAGCGCCGCCAGCAGGCCCACCGCCATCGCGTCCACGCCCAGCTGATTGCCGATCACCCAGAACAGCCACACCGCCGTGGCGAACATCGGAAACGCCAGAATGTTGCGGAAGGTGGCCATCCACGGGCCGGGGCGGGGCAGGGCGCGCGCCACCGCCGGCACCCAGCTCAACACCAGATACGGGAAGGCCAGCCCCAGCCCCAGCAGCAGGAACACCGCCAGCGCCACGGCGGGCGGTTGCGTCAGCGCGTAGCCGAGGGCGCCGGCCATGAACGGCGCCGTACACGGCGTGGCGACCACCACCGCCAACAGGCCCGTGAAGAACGCCGCCCGCCGCTCGCTGCCGCTGGCCAAGCCGCCGCCAACGCCGGCCAGCCGCGCGCCGATCTCGAACACCCCGGCGAGGTTCAAGGCGATGGCCAGCAGCAACAGCGCCAGCACCAGGTTCACCGTGGGCGACTGCAACTGAAAACCCCATCCCACTTGGCTGCCGGCGGCGCGCAGGCCCAGCAGCAGCGCGCCCACGGCGGCGAACGCGACGAGGATGCCGGCGGTGTAGAGCAACCCGCCCTCGCGCGCCGTGCGCCGGTCGCCGCCGGTGTTCGCCAAGCTCAGCGCCTTCATGCTGAGAATGGGGAAGACGCAGGGCATCAGGTTCAGGATGACGCCGCCGAGGAACGCGAACAGGAGCGCGAGGCCCAGCGAAAGGGTGCCGGCCGTAGTTGATGCCGAAACCGCAGCGCCACCGCCATCGCCGGCCGCGATCGTGCCCGCGCCCGCCGTGGTGCCACCGCCGGCCACCAATGCCGACAACCCTTCGCCGGCGGCGACGTCCAGCCAAACCGCCTGCGCCGCGCCGTCGTCGTCCGTGAACGCCAGCACGGCGTCAAACGCATCCGCCTTGTCGGCGCGAATGCCCGCCGCCATCGAAAACACCACGCCGCGCGGCGCGAACGACGCCTCCTGCCGCTCGTAGCGGACCGTGTGCTTGCGGGCGACGAACAGGTACGGGTCGCTCATTCCCCCTGCTCCTGCCGGGGTTTGCACGGCCACGCGCACCTCGTCGCCGTCGTGCTCGAACCGCGCCGGCCAATCCACCGGCCGCGGCAGCTTCGAGCGGGCGCTGGCGAACCGCGAGGTTTGCGCGGCGTCGGGCGCGCCGTCGCCCACCGGCAAGGTGAGCGAGAGATTCGCCTGCTCCGGTACGCACAGCTCGTCGTCGCACACCACCCAGCGCACCTTCACCGCGAGCTCCACGTCGCCCTCGCGCAAGCCCGCCGGCACCGTCAGCTCGGTCAACAGCAAGATCGCCTCGTTGAAGCCGTAGGTGACCAGGTCGCCGAACGGAATCACATGCGGCGTGGGATAGCGCGGCTCGGCGGCTGCGAAACCGTCTGGCAGCGTCCAGCGCAACGTCACCGGCAAGCCGGCGTCCCCCGGGTTGATCCAGTAGGCATGCCAGCCCCGGTCGGGTTCCAAGTGCAAGCCGACGGTGACGGCGCCGCCATCGCCGGGCAGGCTGGCGTGCTCGGCCAACAGCGCCACCGCCGAATGTCGCGTTTCCACGGCCGCGGCCGCCGCCGCGTGGACGGAAGCCAAGGCGGAAACCGCCGCTAGCGCCGCGAGGGTTGCCATTCGGCGGGTGTGTTTCACGTTTCGATCCTCCAACGGACGAAGACGCACCGCGTCGTTAGTCCTTATACTACCGCCGTTGGTTCGCCCGGCTTCGGGCGGAACCGTCACCGGCGCGGGCTGTCTCAACAGCCGGACACCAAAGGCCAAACGGGAGGCGAGATACATGAGAACGGCTTTGGCGCGGTTTGCCGCGCTTGCTCTGCTGGCCGGCGCAGCGGCGTTCGCCGCCGACGCGCCGGCGGAACGCGAATTCGTGCTCGAAGGAGACCTTTCGGTGCTCTACGCCAGTGGCGATTTCGTCGTTTGGCGGCCCAAGAGCGCGGGCGGGGCGAGAATGTCGGGGGCCAGCATGGCGGCGGCGTCCGGCGGCGAGCAGCGCTCCGTGGAGGACACGCTGGACGTGGTGGCGAAAGCCGCCCTGCGCGAGGACGGCACCTTCCAACTCAAGGGCGAGGTCGATGCGCCGCAGCGCGTGTTCTTCTACGTCTTGAACGCCCAAGGCCACGAGGGCCAGCGCTTCGCGCCGGTGAAGGGCAACGCCTTCATCCTGGAGCCGGGCGAGCTGCGCCTGGTGATGCGCCGCCGCGGCCGCTTCCACATCGAAGGCGGCAAGTACAACGACGCGGTGTACAACGCTTGGTCGCGTTCCCCGGAGTACCTGGAAGCGATGGCCGAATACGAGCGCCTGCTGCCGGCCGTGGACGGCGAAACCGAGGCGGAGAAGCGCCGCCGCATCGACCGCTACCAAGAGGTGTTCCAGCGCACGTTGGATTTGGAAACCGAAGGCCGCAAGCGCATTTCCACCACGCACCCGGATCCGCTGGTGCGCCGCTTGGTCATCGAATCCACTTGGCTTGGCGGCCCGTGGATTCTCGACGCTCTGCGCGATCTCGCCAAGCTCACCCCGGACGACCTTTGGGTGGCCGAGCAACTCGCCCGCGCCGAGGAGAGCGCCGCCAAACGCGCCAAGGAGCGCAAGCAGTTCGCGGTGGGCGAGGACATCCGCGACTTCGAGGCCGAGACGCTGGACGGCGAATCCGTGCGCTTGGCGGACGTGCGCGCGAACAGCAAGGTGGTGCTGGTGGAGTTCTGGGCGTCTTGGTGCGGCCCCTGCCGGGTGGAGATTCCGCACATGAAGGAGGCCTACGAGCGCTACAAGAGCAAGGGCTTCGAGATCGTCTCCTTCACCATCGACAACGACCGCGACGACTGGGAAATCGCCTCCGAGGAGGAGCAACTGCCGTGGCACAACCTCGGCATGGGCGAAGAAGCCGACGCCCCGCTCGCCTACCAAGTGACCGGCGTGCCCAAGAACTACTTGGTGGATGCCGCAAGCGGCGACATCTTGGCGCGTGATCTGCGCGGCCACAAGCTCGACGAGAAACTCGCCGAGCTGTTCAATTAAAGCGCGGGTGCCGAGGCCGCAACGTGTTCGACAAGAGTTTCCCGTTCATGCTGTCCGACCGGGGGTTGCCTTACGACACGAAGCGCGTGGATTTGCGCGGCCGGGTGCTCTATTTGGAACTGAGCTACGACTTTCAAGGAAACTAACGGCCCCGGAAGCCGGACATTACTCCTCGGCCAACACGGCCGCCGGGTCCAAGCCCGAGGCCCGTCGCGCCGGGACGATGCCGGCCGCAAGCCCCACGGTTACGGCGGCGGCGAACGCGGCAGGTAGGAACCACGCCTCGTATGAAATCGGCATCTTGAACGCTGTCGCCAAGATGGCTCCGGTGGCGAGGCCGAGGACCGCGCCGACCACGCCCCCGACCACCGCCGTCAAGCAAGCCTCCACTAGGAACTGCCGCGCGATGTCGCGTCGACGTGCGCCGAGCGCCATGCGCAACGCGATCTCCCGCGCCCGGCCGCGTGCCGCCGTCAACATCATCACCGTGATGCCGCAGCCGCCGGCCAGCAAAGTCGCGGCGCCCAGGGAACCCAACAGGGCAATCCGGTTGTGGATCTCAGTCCAGTAGCGCCCGGGGATTTGGTTATTGAGCTGCACTTGTATGGCCTCCTGCACGACCCCGTGGCGGCGAACGAGCAAGTCGAGGATCTCCGCTGCCGCCGCCTCGAGCTGAGATAGATTCTCCACTTGCGCCCTCAACAACAATGTGTTGGCCCTCAAATGTTGGTCGCCGAGAAGGTCCCGAAGGGTGCTGAACGGCGCTACAGCGGAGTGATCGAATTGGCCCCGTTCGCGGTAAATGGCGCGACTGATAATCGGATGTGGCGCAAGAACGCCCTTCACCGTGAACATCTGATCTGCCACCCACACCGCCTCGCCGACGGGATCCGCGCCAGGCCCGAACAGCGCGTCGCGTACCGGCGTGCTGATCACCACGACCCGTGCCCGGACGGCGTCGTCGGCGGGGCGCAGGGCCGCGCCGCTCGCGATGGTGTAGTCCATCCACAGACGTTGCAGCATGAACTCGCCGCTGGTGCCGTTCAGCCACACCTCCAGTTGCTTGTCCCCGCGGCGCAAATTCACAACCCAAAAGGCCGATATCTCAGTGCGGCGGATGGCGGCGAGCGTCTCGACGGCCGCGGCGTCCTCCGGCGTCACACGGATGTTCGGCCGGCTATAGTGCCCGCGGGCGTGGATCTCGTCCCCGCCCATCCACCCAAACACGGCAGTGCCCTCGTCGTAAGCGCCGGCGGCCAAACCTAGCGTGGTGATCACGCACCACGCGCCAATCGCGACGCTCAAGGCCGCCAAAGTGGCCGCGAGCGGGCGCTTGAGCAGCGCATGCGCCCCTTCGCGGGCCGCTTGCGCCGTGCGCTGGGGCGAGGAACCGCTGGCCGGGGGCGGCGCGGGCGCAAACTGCCCGGTCGGTGCGGCGGCAGCTTCCGGAGCCGCCACTACGTGGCCGTCGCGCAGTTCCACCGTCCTTTCCGTGCGGGCTCGCACGGCCGCGTCGTGCGAGGCGACCACCACGGTGTGCCCGCGCTTCGGCAAGGCGGCGAGGGCGTCGAGCACCTCGTCGCTGTGGGCGGCGTCCAAGGCGCTGGTCGGCTCGTCCGCGAGGATGACGCGAGGGCCGTTCATCAACGCCCGGGCGATGGCGACCCGCTGGCGCTCGCCGCCGGAAAGGTCGCCGGCGCGGGCGTCGGCTTTGTCGCCGAGATCAAGCTCCCGCAGCAACTCCTCGGCGCGCCGGTTGGCCGCGTCGCGGCGAAGGCCCCGGTATGTCGCCGGCAGTGCCACGTTGACGCGCGCCGTCTCGGCGTCCATGAGGTGAACACCTTGGAACACGAACCCGATGGCGTCCCGGCGCAGTGCAGCCCACGCATCGGCGTCCAACTTCGCGGTGTTGGTGCCGGAGAAGCGATACGCGCCGGCGGTCGGCATATCCAAGCCGCCGATGATGTTCAGCAAGGTGGACTTGCCGGACCCGGACGGCCCCGCGAGACAGACGAACTCGCCTTCCGCGATCCGCAAAGTCACATCGCGCACTGCCCACAACCGCTCATTGTCCCCGCCACCGTAGTCGCGGGAAACGCCTTGCAGTTCGATCACAGAAGCGAAGCCTATCCGAGACTCACCGCCACCGTCGCATCTTCCGCAGCAACCACATCAAGGTGGCGATGGCGATGGCGGAGGAGGGACCTGAAGGCACGTCCCACTAGGGTCTAGGTTGTCGATGTACGCGACCGCGCCGGCGAACCACAGTACTACCAAGCTGTCCGCGGCAACGAAGGGGGAGTGGGCGCATTGCGTGCCCGAGTACCCAGAGTAATGGAACCTTTCGTGCCCGGTCGCCATGTTGACGCCCAACAGGATTACGAAAATCGCCGTGAGGGTGGCAATTCGCCTTTTGAGAAACCTCATCGCCAGTCTCCTTGGGAGCTTAAGTTGTGCATCCATTATCTGTCGAGAGAATCTTGGGTGCAAGCCAGGGCAATCGCATATGGATTGCGGCGTGGCGCGACGACGGGGGGATGGTGCAGAATTGACGTCTCGATCCAAGGAAGGAGAGACGGCATGCGGGAACTTCTCGTTGTTTTTCAAGACGTTGAGGACCCGAGGAGGGGCAACGCCAAGCGCCACGACCTGCACGAGACGCTGGCGCTCGCCCTGCTGGCGATGCTCGTCGGCGGACGCGCCTGCGTCGACATGGAGGACTTCGGGCGCGAGCGGGAGGAGTGGCTGCGGCGGTTCCTGACGCTCGCGCACGGCGTTCCGAGCCACGACACCTTCTCGCGGCTGTTCCGGAATCTGGATCCGGCGGGTCTGCAGAAGGCGCTGCTGCGCCTGGCGCAGGACTGGGCGGACGAGCTCGGCGACGTGGTGGCGGTGGACGGCAAGGCGCTGCGGCGGTCGTTCGAGACGGCCTCGGAGCGGTCGCCGACGCACCGCGTCACGGATAGGCGTTCGCGGGCGCTACTTTTCGAAGTCGAAATCGTATGCGAGTTCGAAAAAGAGCACTCGGCGTCTCAAGTCCACTCGTCTCGCGTCATAAGGCGAGCCAGTCGACGAGAGCATGAAGGGCGGCTTTTTGTCGAACACGTTGCGTCCACCGGCACGGATGGTCAGCCCCATCTCGAAGCGGTGCTTCGCCGTGATGTCCACCGTCGTGTAGGACGCCACCGGCATGTTGGGGAGGTTGCGGAAAAACGAGTTCTCGAAGTCGTTGTTCAAGTACCCGGGCCGGTGATTGATGGTCACCGTCACGCTGGTGGGGTCGGCGTACCAAGTGACAGCGCCTTTCAGTTTGTACCGATCCACGCCAACGGACTCGCCCACGAAGCCGGCTTTGGTGCTGCCGGGAATCGCTTGGTCGTATTGCTCGAGAACGCGCGAGTACTCCAATTCGGTTGCGAAACGGCCGATGTCGGTGTCGAACGGCTTGGAAATGTGGAGGTCCACGCTCCGGCTGACGCGGCGCGCGATGTTGATCGTCGTGCTGGTGGACGAGATCAGCGTGCCGTCTTCGGCGCGTTCGAAGAACTGCGGCAGCCAGGCGTACTCCTCCACCGGCAGCAATTGGCTTAGCTCGCCGCTTGAGGCCAATCGATCGCGGATGTCCACGTCCGAGTAGTCCACGGTCATCAACAAGCCGCGGCCCCAACCAGGCGTCCAACTAATGCCGGCGTTGAGCGTGTCCGAAACTTCCGGCTTCAAGTCCGGGTTGGAGCCGAACTGTTGCCGCGCGAAAGGGAAAGTACGGGTTAGCGGGTCCCACGTGGGGCCCTGCCGATCCAACCTGAAGCGACTGAATAGCTGCGAAAACCTCGGCGCGCGGAAGCCTTCGGAGTGCTTGAGGGTCAACTCGAGTTCGCTGATCGGGCGCCAGTTCACGCCATATTCCATCGTGGTGCTGCTGAACTCCGCTTTCATGAGGTTCGGCAAGGCTGTCGCGCCCGGTTCCGTTACTGGCAAGTCGCCAACCGCTCCTTCGGTCTCGTAGCTGTCACGGCGCGCGGCGATTTTCACGTTCAGCTCGCGCATGCCCGCCCGCCCGTTGTCTTTGCCGAAGATCGGCACCAGCGTCTCGACGAAAAACGCGGTCAGGTCTCGCGTTGGTCGCTTCACGCCAACGCCCCGCTCCTCTTGAAAGTCGTCGGCCAAATCCTCAACGGCTTCCTCGCGCATCTCGCCGCCGGCGACCATGTTGATCCAACCGCCGGGCAACTCGTACAGCTTGGCGCGGGATTGGAACTCGAGGGAAGTGGTGGAAGACCGATCGCGATCCGCGGCGAAGCCGACGTGGAACTCCGCGATGGTGGGATTCTGCCCGGTGCCGTCGCCAAAGAAATTCACCGCCATGGATGGGTCGGCGCTGGCAAGCAGTTCCGCAAGGCGGGCATCTATCGCGGGGTCGTCCAGCGTGCCGGAATCCGGCCCGAACATGTACTGCACGCCGGCGCCCTCGCTGGTGGATTGCACATAGTCCACATGCCACCCCAGCCGCGGGCTGATGACGTGTTCCACGCCCAGCACCAACCGCTCCTGTTCGCTGACGTCCGTTTGCTCGGAAGGCGGAAGCAAGCCTAGTTCGATCTCGGTGGAGGCATCGTACTGAACATAGACGTCTCGGCCGAAGTTGTTGAAAGCGTTACTCGCCGGTACGAGCAGGGAGCTGAAGCCGAAGGTGCTGATGCCGCGGAAGGACTCTGCGCGGGTGCGCAGCATCTCCGCTTGCAACGTCACGCTGTCAAAGAACTCGTGGCGGATGCTCAGGTGGATGGACGTGTCCTCGTTGCCGCCGCCGGCCTCGTCCGGCACCCAGTCGAGATAGTCGGCCGGAGTAACCGCGACGAAGTCCGCGGGTTGCGCGTTGCGCCCGTCGTTGCCGGGCGGTAGAATCATGTTGAAAGGCCCCCAGCGCGACAACCCGACGACCGCGGAACGTGGCTGCCTGGTGCCGATGAAGTTGTAGCGCTCGTCGCCGCCGAAGCGCGGCGAGTGATCACGCGTGGTGTAGCCGGTGGCGTTCGTGTCCACGGAATCGCTTTCGGTGCGGGAGAGCGTCGTGGTTATGTTTCCCTTGTCCCACGAAAAACCGAATGACGCCGAATAGCGGTTGCGATCGCCTTCGGTGGAGCTGTTCTCGTTGCGCGCGGTCACGTTCCCGCCGGTGAAGTCCTGCTTCAACACGATGTTGATGACGCCGCCAATGGCATCCGAGCCGTAGATGGACCCCCCCCCGTCCAAGAGCACCTCCACGCGGTCGATGGCGGCCGCGGGAATGTGGCGGACGTTGGCGAAGAAATCTTGGTTGCCGGCGGCGCCGGCGATGCGGCGCCCGTTCACCAGCACGAGCGTGTTGCGCGAGCCGAGGCCGCGCAGATTCGCCGTGGAGGTGCCAAGCCCCAAGGCGCCGAGGTTCGTGTCGAGCACCTCGCTGCCGAAGTTGAGGTTGGTGAAGCTGTTGATGGTGGAGAAGTTGTGCGGCAAAGCGCGAATCACCTCCTCGGCGGAGGAGAGGCCCCTGCTTGCGATGTCTTCCGCCGTGATCACCAGCACGCGGCTGGTCGGGTCCGTCACCAGCCGGCTGCCGGTGACGATCAGCTCCTCGACGTTCCTCTCGGCGTCGTCGACGGCGTCCGCCTCGGCGTCTTCTTCCCCGAGCGCGCTGGCCGGTGCCAGCAAGCTCACCGCCAAGGCGACGTGGAACGCTTGGCGCATGCGCGGAGCCCGAATGTGCTGTGCCATTGTGAATCCCCCCAAGTTCTTCAACAGGCAAAAGCAAGGCACCCCCATCCCGCAAATATGAGGAAGGACGGGGGAGCACTGTCGACGGCCAATGCTACCCGCCTGTCTGCGCGAGTCAACACCGGCTATTCGCAACTTTTTTGCGCCACGGACGGCCAAACAGCGCCGGGCATTCCGCCGCGGCGCGTGTTTAGGGCGCGTCGGCTAGCGTCGCCGGATCCAGCTTGGCGGCGCGGCGGGCCGGCAGCAAGCCGAACAGCATCCCGACGGCGATCGCTCCGGCGATGGCCAACAGCATGTGCAGGGCGGAGATCTCGACCACCACGGAAGCGCGTGCGAGCGCGAGCAGCGTGGCCGCGCTCGCCACCGCGCCGACAACGGCGCCGGCCAGGCTGGTGGCCGCGGTTTCGCGGAGGAACTGCCGCAGGATGTTCCTGGGCCCGGCGCCGGCGGCCAAGCGAATGCCGATCTCGCGGCGCCGCGAACGCGCGGACATGGTGGTCACGGCGAACATCCCGAAGCCGCCGAGCAGCAGGGCGATCGCCCCGACGGTCGCCCATACCGCCTCCATCGTGCGCTGCACGCGTTCCCACTCGTGCATGCTGCCGGAACTGGTGTGCAGGTAGAAACCGTCCACGTCGTGCCGGGCCGCCAGCATGTCGCGCAGTCGCCGCGCCGTGTCCTCCAAACGCGCTGGTGCCGCCACGCGGACGGTGATACTGATGTTGCGGTCGCCGAACAACAGGGCGATCCCGGTCTCGAGCGGTATAAGAATGTCGTCGTTGTAAAGCGGGGCCGATACGCCCGGGTCCAGGAACCCCGCCTCGTACGGCACGAACACGCCTTTGACCACGAAAGGGTGCCCAGCGAGCAGAACTTGCCGACCGACGGCGCTGTTGCCTGCCCCGAACAGCGTATTGGCCATGCCGCTGCCAAGCAGGGCGACCGGCGCGCGGTCCGCGCTGTCCTTGGCGGTGAAGAAGACGCCGGCCGCCAGCGGCCGTTCGGCTCTGGCAGCGAAGTCGGCATCCTCCGCGTTCACATAGGTCTCCAATGTCTCCGTCGACGCGCCGCCCACGGCCTGCACGGACACGCGCCCGCCGGTGGAAAGCTCCACCGCCGCGACGTTCTCGGCGCTGGCGATAGCCGTGGCGTCCGCCATATCGAATCGCGCGGGTTCAAAGTCGACGCCCGCCAACCCGCCGCGCATCACATGAATGGTGTCCGCGCCCATGTGCAGGATGGACGCTTGCAACCCCTCCCGCGCCGCGCCGCCGAGCACGCCAGCGAGGACCAAAAGGCACCAAACGCCCACCGCCACGCTGGTGGCGCTGAGGGTCGTGCCGAGACGCCGATGGCGCCACGCCGAGGCCAACGCGCCGACGGCGTCCCGCGCCGCGTCCAAAGTCCGTTCCCAGCCGCTCCGGGCGGGCAGCGCCGGCGTGGCGGGAGGGGCCGAGGCCGAGGCGGCAGGCGCGGCGTCCTCCACAACCCGGCCGTCGCGCAGCGCGATTCGGCGCGCGGCCTTCGCCGCCACGTTGGCGTCGTGCGTCGCCACCACGACGGTGTGGCCATCCCGCGCCAAGGCGGCAAGGCGTTCCACCAAGTCCTCGCCGGCCGCCACGTCCAGCGCCCCGGTCGGCTCGTCGGCCAGGATCACTCGCCCGCCGTTCATCAGCGCCCGGGCCACCGCGACCCGTTGCTGCTCGCCGCCGGACAATTCCGGCGGCCGGTGCCGAGTGCGCGCGGCCAAGCCAAGGGACGTGAGCAGCGCCATCGCTCGTTCGCCGCGGGGCGCGCGACCAACGCCGGCGTACATGGCCGGCAATTCGACATTCTCCTGCGCCGTCAGCGCGTCCAGCAGGCTGTAGTCTTGGAAGACGAAGCCGAACGCATCCCGACGCAGCCGGGCGCGTCCATCCGCGTCCAACGCGCCCACATCGGTGCCGTCGAAGCGACGACCTGGCCATCGAGCAGCGCGGAGAGCACGCCTTTCTCGATGGCCTCCTGCAACGCTTGCGCGCCGTTGCCGGCGACCGCATCGCCCATGATTCGCTCCGCGACAGCGTCCGCCACGGGCGCTTCGGCATCGGCGTGTACCGCGAGGGCAAGAACCGCAGGTCGGTATTCACGCCGCATGGAAGCCAGCCGAGACTCGTAGTACCGCGTCTTGCTCTCGCGCCCCTCCGCCAGCGCACCGGATTGCGCTTGTTCCGTTGCCAATGTTCCGTGCTTCTCCAAGGCAAGAACACAGCCCTCCACATAGCCGTGAATGTGCTGCGGAAAACCGCTTGATTCCGCGGCGATCCGCTGCGCGAAGTCAACGGGCACCTCCCCTAAACCCGTCGCCGCAACGCCTAGCTGGATGGCTTCTATGGATTCGTCCGCGCTCAGCATCGGCAACGAAAGCCGCGTGCCGAACCTCGAGATCGCGTCCGCGTTGGCGGTTCCGTCGGCGTTGACCATGGCCGACGCCAATACGCTCGAAGCATGTTGCAGGCCCATGCCAACCACCAGAATCGGGCAGCCGTGGGAACTCTCGTGCAGCACGTTGAGCACCGATCGGGCTTCCGCCGTGACGGATTGGATTTCGTCGATGGTGAGGATCAGAACCTGATCCCGCCACCACCCGCGCGTTTGCGTTCTGGCCAGCATGGAGCGCACGCTGGCGGCGCTGTCTCGCGGCTGAACGCGCAGTGGCAACTGCTTGCAGCGCCGTCTGGCTTCGTCGAACCAGTGCGCCGCGCTGCCTTTGCGCGCCGGCAGCTGGCCGGTGAGATCGGCCACGAGTTGATCGGCGCCCACCAGCAGATCCCGAGTGGTGATGGCCAAGTGGGACACGCCGGGCGCCTTGCACGCTTGACGCGCGAACTCCAACGCCAGTTGCGTCTTGCCGATGCCCTGCACACCGTCGACGAGCGCCATTCCGCCCACGGTGTCGTCGGGATGGCGCAGCAGATACTCCACCCGCCGCCGCAGCGCATCCAACTCCTTCCGCCGGCCGGCGAAGTAGCGCGGTGCGTTGCGTTCGGAGCGGAGCGGCGTCACATCGGTTGCCTATGGCGGCCAGTTTTGCCAAGCGTCGTTCGCCGACGATTGAACATTGCTCGAACTGTCCGTCCGGCGCTTGCGGCGCTCCGCCACACGACGCCCTTGCCACCGCCGACAGCGGCCGGACGAGTGCCCGCTCCCTCGCTTACTCCTCCGCCAGCACGGCCGCCGGATCCAAACCCGAAGCCCGGCGGGCGGGAACGATGCCGGCCGCCAGCCCCGCGGCCACCGCGCAGCCGATCGCCGCCGGCACGAACCACGCCTCGTAGGTGATTTGGCGAAAATCGAACCATGTCCCCACCACCCACACCGTGGCGAGGCCGAGGGCCGCGCCGGCCAAGCCGCCGACCGCGGCCATCAGGGAGGACTCCGCGAGAAACTGCCACCCCACGTCGCGGCGTTGGGCGCCGAGCGCCATGCGCAGGGCGATCTCCGCGCTGCGGCCGCGCGCCGCCGCCAGCATCACCCCCGTGGTGACGCAGCCGCCGGTTAGGAAGGCCACCGCGGCCAGCGTGCCGACCAGCGCGAGGCGGTTGTGTACGGTCGCCCAATACGGGCCGGTGATGTGATCCTGCACTTCCACCCGCACTTTCTCCGGGTCGCTCAACCCGTGGCGCCGAATCAGCAAGTCGCGGATCGCGGCCGCGGCCGCTTGGGCCTGGGATGGATCCGCGGCTTGCGCTTTGACGTCCAATGCGTGGTCCTCGATGTCGCGGCCGCCGAACAGATCCCGCAGGGCGCTGAACGGTGCCCGGGCGTTGTAGTCGATCTGTCCCCGCTCGCGATACATGGCCTGACTGTAGATGGGGTGTGGCGCGTACACGCCCTTCACCGTGAAGGCGTGATCGTTTATCCACAGGGTCTCTCCCACCGCCGATGCGTCCTCGCCGAACAACGCGTCGCGCACCGGCGCGCTGATCACGACGACGCGGGAGCGGAGGGCATCGTCTTCCGGGCGCAGCGGGGCACCGTTCGCTATGGTGTAGTCCATCCACATGAACTGCGGCGGGAACACGCCGCCAACGCCCCACAACGGGGTCTCTAGCTGCTTGTCGCCCCGGCGCAGCGTGACAGTCCGGTATGACTGCATCTCGGCGCGGCGGACGGTGGGAAGCGCCGCAATCGCTTGGGCGTCCTCCGGCGTCACGCGGATGCTCGGCGATGGCCAGCTCCCACCGGCAAAGATCTCGTCCACGCCCATCCGCCCCATCACGGCGGTGCTGCCGTCGTAGGCGCCGATGGCCATGCCGAGCGTGGCGATGACACACGCCGCGCCCAGCGCCACGCTCAAGGTCGCCAGGCCGCTGGGAAGCGGCCGCCGCAACAGCGCCCGTGCGCCTTCGTGCGCCGCTTGCGCCACGCGCCGCAGCGAGGAGACGCCGGCCGCTGGCGGCGCGGACGGCGGTGCTTGTTCGCTACGGTCAACTGGGCCGGAATCCGTCACCACCCGGCCGTCCTGCAACTCCACAGTCCTTTCCGCCCGGGCGCGCACGGCGGCGTCGTGCGACGCGACCACCACGGTGTGCCCGCGCTGCGGCAGGGCGGCGAGCGCGTCGAGCACCTCGTCGCTGTGGGCCGCGTCCAAGGCGCTGGTCGGCTCGTCCGCGAGAACGACGCGAGGCCCGTTCATCAACGCCCGGGCGATGGCGACCCGCTGGCGCTCGCCGCCGGAGAGGTCGCCGGCGCGGGCGTCGGCTTTGTCGCCGAGGTCGAGTTCCCGCAGCAACTCGTCGGCGCGCTGGTCGGCCGCGTCGCGACCAAGGCCCCGGTACGCGGCCGGCAGCGCCACGTTGGCGCGCGCCGTCTCCGCGTCCAGCAGGTGAGCGCCTTGGAACACGAACCCGATGGAGTCCCGGCGCAGCGCCGCCCGCCCGTCGGCGTCCAAGCCCGCGGTGTCGGCGCCCGCGAAGCGGTAGGCGCCGGCGCTCGGGCGATCCAAACAGCCGATGATATTCAGCAGCGTGGACTTGCCCGATCCGGAGGGCCCGGCGAGACAAACGAACTCGCCTTGGCCGATGCGCAGCGTCGCATCGCGGAGCGCCAACACCCGCTCGCCACCATCGCCATCGTAGGCGCGCGAGACGCCATGCAGATCGATCAACACACGCTGTTCACCTGCATCCGAATTCATGTCCCGCTCCTAGCCAGATTCCGAGCATAGTCTTTGGAACGACGGGAAGAGAAACACGATCTGGCCATCGAGCAGTGCGGAGAGCACGGTCGCCAGAGTGTACGACATATCTGTCCTACACTCGGCCGCCGCGCACCGCTGTCGCTGCGTAGCGTAGAATCCACCATCCCTGATCCGCCAAGGCTTGCGCCATGAGCGATTCGAGCGACGCCGCGCCGCCGCCGGCCAAGCGCCGCGTCTGGCCGTGGATTGCCGCCTTTGCGGTGGTCGTTCTCGGCGGCGGCTACTGGTGGCTTGGCGGCGACGACGATGGCGAAGACGAGCCGGCGACGCGCACGGCCACCGTCGGCTATCGCCAGCTGGGTGATCTAGTCACGGCTGCCGGCAAGCTGAAGCCCAGCGCCATCGTCGAGGTGGGCGCGCAGGTGTCCGGCCAGTTGCACCGCCTGCACGTGCAGGTTGGCGATCGGGTCGCGGCCGGCGATCTGCTCGCGGAGATCGACGCCACCATTCAGCGCAATCTGGTGAAGGCCAGCCGGGCGAGCGTGGAGTCGCAAGAGGCCGCCTTGAGCGCCAGCCAATCGGCGTTGCGGCTGGCGGAAGCGGAGGCGGAACGGCAGCGGCGGTTGATGGCCGAGAACGCCACCACCGCAGTGGCGCTGGAGCGCGCCGAGGACGCCTTGGTGCGGGCGCGCAGCAATTTGGCCGGCGCCCAGGCGCGCACCGAGTCCAGCCGCGCCAACCTCACCAGCGAGGAGGCCAAGCTGGGCTACGCCAACATCTACGCGCCCGCCGACGGCACCGTGCTGCAACTCATCGCCGCCGAAGGCCAAACCCTCACGGCCACCTATGTAACGCCGGTGATTCTGCACTTGGCCGATCTCTCCACCATGACCGTCGAAGCCAAGGTGGCCGAAGCCAACATCGGCAAGCTCACGGTGGGGATGGGCGCCTACTTCACCACCTTGGGCGGCCGCGACCGGCGCTGGCGCGGCACCTTGCGCCAAGTGATGCCGCGCGCGGTGGTGGAAGCCAACGTCGCCACCTACACGGCGCTTTTCGACGTGGACAACGCCGACGGCGCGCTCTTGGCGGACATGAGCGCCCAAGTGTTCTTCGAGATTTCCGAGCCGCGCCGCATCCTCGCCGTGCCGCTGGACATGGTGAGC
This sequence comes from Candidatus Azotimanducaceae bacterium, assembly GCA_965243095.1. Lineage (GTDB taxonomy): Bacteria > Pseudomonadota > Gammaproteobacteria > Pseudomonadales > Azotimanducaceae > VXYL01. The sequence continues at coordinate 3,417,711 of OZ251530.1, read as the reverse complement.
GACTTCGCGCGCAACGACGCCGGGCGGATGACCGGCGAAGTGAACTTGCTGGGCGCGGACGGCGTTGCCGCGCCCCGCCGCATCACCATCGGCGAGACCAGCCACACCCACGCCGAAGTGCTGGAGGGCTTGGTGGAGGGCGACCGCGTGGTGGCGCTCTAACGGCGGCGATGGGGCGCGCCGTGGCAACGGAAGCCCGCAACCGGCGGCTGGCGCGTTGGCGCTTGCTGCCGGCCTTCGCCGCCGGCGGCGCGGCGGTGTTGCTCTCCGCCTGCGCCGCCACGCCGCTGCCGGCGCTGCCTCCTTCCGACGTGCCCGAGGAGTGGCAGGGCAGCGACGCCGCCGCCGAGTGGCCGCCCCTCGACTGGTGGCGGGCGTTTGGCAGCGACGAATTGACCGCCCTCGTCGGCCAAGTGCGCGAGCGCAACTTCGAGCTCGGCAACAGCGCCCGGGCGCTGCGCGCCGCCGAACTCGCGCTTGAAGGCGCTGGCTTGGCGCGTTGGCCCCGCGTCGCGCTCACCACCAGCACCGGCCAGCGCTACTCCGGCGCCGGCGCCCGGGGCGATTTCGCCGACGGCGGCGCCGAATCCTTGGGCCTGAACCTGCGTGCGCCTTCCACCGACGTGCTCGGCATACGCCCGCGCCACCAAGCGGCGCAAGCCACCTACGATTCCGCCGTGGCGCAAGCCGCCGACGCGCGCTTGCGCGTCTTCGCCACCACCGCCAACACCTACTTCGAGATCCTGCTGCTGCGCGACCGCATGGCAGCCGCCCGGGCCAACATCGACAACGCGGACGCCATCGCCGCGATAGTGGACGCCCGCGTGGAAGCCGGCGTCGCCCTCGCCAGCGACGCCCTGCGCCAGCGCATCGTTGCCCGCCGCGAACGCAACGCCCTGCGCAGGCTGGAGCTGGACCTGCTGCGCAGCCGCGCCGCCCTCGCGCTGCTGGTGGGCGCCTCGGTGTGGGCGTTCGATGTGGACGCGACCACGTTGGCCGATGTGCAGGTGCCGGCGGTGGCGCCCGGCCTGCCTTCGGCGTTGTTGGCGCGCCGCCCGGACTTGGTGCAGGCCGAAGCCGCCCTGCGCGACGCCCGCGCCAACGTGGACTTGGCGCGGCTGGCGTTCCTGCCGCGCATCGACCTGACCGCCGACGCCGGCGCCACCAGCGCCTCCCTCGGCAACGTGGTGGCGCAGGGCGCGACGGCGCTCGCGGTCTCGGCGGATCTGGTGCTCACGCTGTTCGACTTGGGCCGGCGCGGACGCGACTTGGAGGCGTCCAGATTGCGCTTGGAGTCCCTGCTGGCGGACTATCGCCGCGCGGTGATCGCCGCTTTCAATGAAGTGGAAGTGGCCTTGGCGAACCTCGCCCTGCTGCGCTCCTTCGCCGAGCTGCTGGCGGACGACGTGCGGCTGGCCGAGGAATCCCTGCGCATCGCCGAAGCCCGCTACCGCGAAGGCGCCGGCGAGTTCGAGGCGTTGCTCGGCGCCCAAACGACGCTGTACGGCGTCCGCGAAGCCGCACTTAACAACAAGCTGCGCGTCTTGCAAGCGGTTGTGGCGCTTTATCGGGTCCTCGGCGGCGGCTGGCGTGCGGACGCCGCGAGCTGATGTAGGCCGGCGTGACGTCCATGCAAACGCCTGATCGATATCGCTGGCGTCGGCCGCTTCTTCCTTACCGCCGGCGTCATAGTTCATCTTGCTCTACTTGTCTGCCAACACGGCCGCGGGGTCCAGTTTTGAGGCCCGGTGCGCTGGGACGACACTGGCGGCGAACCCGACAGCCACGGCGCATCCGACCGCAACCGGCACGAACCACGCGTCGTAGGAAACCGGTGTGTGCAATGCCTCGGCCAAGATCGCCCCGGTGCCGAGACCAAGCGCCGCGCCGGCCGCGCCGCCCGTCAAGGTGATATACAACGCTTCGAACAAGGAGTCCCAAACGATGTCGTGCCGGCGTGCGCCGAGTGCCAACTGGAGGGCGATCTCATGCCTTCGGCCACGCATGGCTGTCAACATCATTACTGTGATACCGCAACCGCCAACCAGCAAGGTGACGGTGCCCAAGGTGCCAAGCAGTGCGATCCGGTTGTGGACCATCTTCCAGTACGGCCCGGTAATGTAGTCGTTGATTTGCACGTTCACGGCTTCTGGCTGGGCCCCGTGGCGGCGAATGAGCACGTCGCGTATCTCGGCCGCCACTGCCTCGACCTGCAAGGGATCATGGACTTGTGCCTTAATCGACAGCCCGGTGTTTCGTATGTGCTGGTCACCAAGGAGTTCCCGAACAGTGCTGAACGGCGCTTCTGCCGTGTGATCGAATTGACCTCGTTCGCGGTATGTGGCTTGGCTGAAGATCGGATGTGGCGCGAGAACGCCTTTTACCGTGAACAATTGATCCGCGAGCCACACCTTCTTGCCGATGGCGTCGACTCCGTGCCCGAAAAGCGCGTCGCTCACCGGTGTGCTGATTACTAGGGTGCGCGTCCGAGCTGCGTGGTCGCCGGGGCTCAGCGGAGCGCCACTCGCCAATGTGTACTCCATCCACATGAACTGCCTAGTGAAGCCGCCACCGTTGCCTCGTAGCGTCACCTCCAATTGCCTATTCCCGCGGCGTAACGTCGCTGTCCAAGACGCGCCGATCGCAGCCCTTCGTATGCCGGGAAGCGCCTCAATGGCTTGGGAGTCCTCTGGCGTCACACGGATGCTCGGCGTTCCGAAACTGCCGCTAGCATAGATCTCATCGGCACCCATCCGGCCCATCGCCGCAGTGGTTCCGTCGTAAGCACCTGCGGCCAATCCCAACGTGGCGATGACGCACCATGCGCCAAGCGCGACGCTTAGGATCGCCAAGGTGGTGGCGACCGGACGCTTAAGCAGCGACCGCGCACTCTGCCTAGCCCTTCGCAAAACACTCCGCAAGCGGCCACCAATCGAAGGCGGCGCGGCCGCAACCGCCACGCTCGCTTCGTTGACAGCCCCGGAGTCCGCGACGATACGTCCTTCCCGCAACTCCACGGTTCGCACTGCTTGCGTGCGCACAGCGCCATCGTGCGAGGCAACCACTACAGTGTGCCCGCGCTTAGGCAAGGCCGCAAGCAGTTTGAGGACGTCTTCGGATCGCGCTGAATCCAAGGCGCTGGTCGGTTCGTCGGCTAGGATGAGATCGGCACCGTTCATTAGTGCCCGTGCGATGGCGACTCGCTGACGCTCGCCGCCGGAAAGGTCACCCCCACGAGCGTTAGCCTTGTCGCTGAGGCCAAGCTCCCGTAACAGGTCGTCCGCACGCTGGCATGCGGCGCGAGCGGGTGTCCCCCGGAATGTAGCCGGCAGCGCCACGTTGGCATGTGCGGTCTCGGCGTCCAGCAAGTACACGCCTTGGAACACAAACCCTATGGCGTCCCGTCGCAACGTTGCCCGGTCTTCCGCGTCCAACTCTGCGGTGTCTGTCCCTGCGAAGCGGTATTCGCCGGCGTTCTGACGATCCAGACAACCAATGATGTTCAGGAGCGTAGACTTGCCGGATCCCGACGGCCCGGTGAGACAGACGAATTCACCTTGCGCGACATGCAGCGTCACGTTCGCCAGCGCACAAACGCGTTCGCCACCCTCACCATCGTAGACCCGAGAAATCCCTCGGAGGTCGATCAAGAGTGGCCTCTTTCAACACATGAGGTCCGTGCCCCGATGGTCAGATCACGGTCACCAGATCTGTTTGCATCCTGCGCCGGGGCTTTGGTTGTCGATATACGACAATGCCCCCGCTTGCTTAAGCCTCTCGACGGAGTTCGCACCAACGGAGGTAGGGCCGGTGCAGATCCGGTCGTCAAAGCCAGAGTAGCTGTATTCCCCGCTGTGGGCGAACACGACACCGGCACCCAACACGACGAGGGCTGCCAAGAATGCGACAATGCGCTTGTGGAAAAGCCTCATGGTCGGTCTCCTGAGTTAGTTGAGATGCGTGAACAGTAACATGGTTTGGTGGCTAAGACATCCCCTTAATCCCCGAGGGTCCCTGAGGGCAAGGCGATCCCAAAGTCAGTGTCAAGTCATTGATTGGAAAGGGAAAAATGAGTCGGGCCCAACTGGACACTCGCGGTCGGAAGTGGCGGAGCGGGCGCTTGTTGGCGCTGGCGCGTTGACAGCGCGGCCGGCGACCGTCCGCCACCAGCGTTTCGGCGGCATCCGGGTATTCGTAGTACGCGCGTCCTGCTTTCGCGCCCCTCCGGCCCGCGCGTCGCATTGCCAAGTGCTGGAGGGCTTGGTGGAGGGCGACCGCGTGGTCGCGTCCTAGGCCGCGATGGCGCACACCGTGGCAACGCAAGCCCGCAGCCTGAGGCAGGCGCGTTGGCGGTTGCTGCCGGCGCTGCCGCCTTCCGACGTGCCCGAGGAGTGGCAGGGCAGCGACGCCGCCGCCGAGTGGCCGCCCCTCGACTGGTGGCGGGCGTTTGGCAGCGACGAATTGACCGACCTCGTCGGCCAAGTGCGCGAGCGCAACTTCGAGCTGGGCAACAGCGCCCGGGCGCTGCGCGCCGCCGAACTCGCGCTGGAAGGTGCCGGCTTGGCGCGTTGGCCTCGCGTCGCGCTCACCACCAGCACCGGCCAGCGGTACTCCGGCGCCGGCGCGCGGGGCGATTTCGCCGACGGCGGCGCCGAATCCTTGGGCCTGAACCTGCGCGCGCCTTCCACCGACGTGCTCGGCATACGCCCGCGCCACCAGGCGGCGCAAGCCACCTACGATTCCGCCGTGGCGCAAGCCGCCGATGTGCGCTTGCGCGTTTTCGCCACGACCGCCAACACCTACTTCGAGATCCTGCTGCTGCGCGACCGCATGGAAGCCGCCCGCGCCAACATCGACAACGCCGACGCCATCGCCGCGATAGTGGAAGCCCGCGTGGAAGCCGGCGTCGCCCTCGCCAGCGACGCCCTGCGCCAGCGCATCGTTGCCCGCCGCGAACGCAACGCCCTGCGCAGGCTGGAGCTGGACCTGCTGCGCAGCCGCGCCGCCCTCGCGCTGCTGGTGGGCGCCTCGGTGTGGACATTCGATGTGGACGCCACCACGCTGGCCGATGTGCAGGTGCCGGCGGTGGCGCCCGGGCTGCCTTCGGCGTTGTTGGCGCGCCGCCCGGATCTGGTGCAGGCCGAAGCCGCCCTGCGCGACGCCCGCGCCAACGTGGACTTGGCGCGCCTGGCGTTCCTGCCGCGCATCGACCTGACCGCCGACGCCGGCGCCACCAGCGCCTCCCTCGGCAACGTGGTGGCGCAAGGCGCGACTGCGCTCGCGGTCTCGGCGGATCTGGTGCTCACGCTGTTCGACTTGGGCCGGCGCGGACGCGACTTGGAGGCGTCGCGCCTACGCTTGGAATCCCTGCTGGCGGACTATCGCCGCGCCGTCATCGCCGCCTTCAACGAAGTGGAAGTGGCCTTGGCGAACCTCGCCCTCCTGCGCTCCTTCGCCGACCTCTTGGCGGACGATGTGCGGCTGGCCGAAGAATCCCTCCGCATCGCCGAGGCCCGCTACCGCGAAGGCGCCGGCGAGTTCGAGGCTTTGCTCGGTGCCCAAACGACGCTGTACGCCGCCCGCGAAGCCGTGCTCAACAACAAGCTGCGCGTCCTGCAGGCAGTCGTGGCGCTCTACCAAGCCCTCGGCGGCGGCTGGCGTGCGGACGCGCGGTGAGGTGACGCATGGCCGCCGGGGCATCCACGCGGAAGGCGCATGGCACCGCGCCGCTTGCAGCTGGCGAACCCCTGATCGAGCTCGCCGGCGTCGGCCGCTTCTTCCCGGCCGCCGGTGGCGTGCATGCCTTGGCGGACGTGACGCTGGGCATCGGGCGCGGCGAGTTCGTGTGCGTGATGGGGCCGTCCGGTTCCGGCAAATCCACGTTGATGAACATCCTCGGCTGCTTGGATCGGGCGACGAGCGGGCGCTATGTGCTGCGGGGCAGGGCGGTGGAGGCTTTGCGCCCGGACGAACTGGCGGCGCTGCGCCGCGACGTGTTCGGCTTCGTGTTCCAGTCCTACAACCTGATCGGCTCAGCCAACGCCGAGGAGAACGTGGAGCTGCCGGCCACCTACGCCGGGCTGCGCCGCGCCGAACGCTTGCAGCGGGCGCGGCGCTTGTTGCGCTCGCTGGGCCTCGGCCACCGCTTGCGGCACCGGCCGGGCGCGTTGTCCGGCGGCGAGCAACAGCGGGTGGCCATCGCCCGCGCGTTGATGAACGGCGGCCAGGTGCTGCTCGCCGACGAGCCCACCGGCGCGCTCGACGCCGCCAGCGGCACCGAGGTGATGGGCACGTTGCGCGGTTTGGCGGAGCGCGGCCACACCGTGGTGGTCATAACCCACGACCCGGACGTGGCGGCGTGGGCGTGGCGGCGCATCGAACTGCGCGACGGGCGCGTGGTGGCGGACAGCGGCCCGGCGTTCGCGCCCCCGGCCGCGGACGATTCGCCATCCCCATCCTCCCCCGGCCGAGCGCCCGCGGGGGCAGGTGCATCCACGCACGCCGATCACCCCGCTACGGAGAGGCCACCCACCATCGACTGGCGCAGCCGGCTCGCGACGATCGGCGAGGAAATCGGCACCGGCGTTCGGGGGCTGCGCGCCAACCTCCTCCGCGCCAGTCGGCTGCGCACCGTGCTGACGATGCTCAGCGTCACGGTGGGCGTGTGGTCCGTGGTGGCGCTGCTCAGCGTGGTGCAAGGCGCGTACCAGCAGGGCGTGCGGGCCGCCGCGAGCACCGGCGCGGACACCATCTACGTCAGCTCCGCCGATCGCATCCGCAACCGGCCGGTGACGCCGGCGCGCCTCACGCTCGCCGATGTCGAAGCGGTCAAGGAGTTGCCGAGCGTGTACACGGCGTTGCCCGTGGTAAGGCGGCGGATGACGATCCGGCGCGAGGACCGCGACTTGGAGGTGTTCCTCCACGCGATCACGGTGGACGGGATGCGTGGCACGAATCGGCCGCTCGCGCGCGGCGCCATGTGGACCGAGGCCGAGGCGGATCGCCTCGCCGCGGTGGCCGTGATCGGGGCGTACGCCAGCGACAAACTGCTGCCCGCCCCGTTGCCGGCGGTGGGCGAGTACATTCTGGTGGCCGACGTGCCGTTCTTGGTGAAAGGCGTGCTTGCCCGGGAGAGCCTGCCGGGACGCATCGTTCTGGACAGCGACAAGTATGTGTTCGTGCCGCTGCAAACGGCTTTGGCGCTGTGGTTTCAAGACCGCGGGCTGGACAGCATCGACGTGGCCGCGGCGGATCCGCTGCGCGTGCAGGAGACCGGCCGGGCGGTGTTCGACGCGCTGACCCGCCGCCACGGCGACGCCGGCATCCAGTTGACCAACTATGCGGGATTGCACGCGGGCCTCTCCACCATCGAAAAGCTGCTTTCCACGCTGATCGGCACGGTGGGCGGCGTGTCGCTGGTGGTCGGCGGCCTCGGCGTGATGTCCGTGATGCTCATCGCGGTGACGGAACGGCGCCGCGAGATCGGCATCCGCATGGCCACCGGCGCGCGCCGCCGCGACATCGCCCGGCAGTTCCTGCTGGAAGCCGCGGTGGTGACGTGCGCCGGCGGCCTCCTCGGCACCGCGTTCGGCACCGTAACCGGCCCGGCCTTGGAAGCCGCCGGCCTGCCGGTGGCGTTCTCGCCGTGGTTCGTGGCCGCCGCCTTGGCGTGCTCCATCGGCACCGGCGTCGCCGCCGGCTTCGCGCCGGCCCGCCGAGCGGCGATGTTGGACCCGGTGCGGGCGTTGGCGCGGTGAGGGGTTGGGATGCCGTGTGGGTGAGCTCGCGGCGGAGTAAACGTGGTACGGTTGGCGACGTCCTTGGCTTTGGGCGCTTTGGGCCATCCGGCGTCTGACGAGGTAGATGTGAGCAACGATTCGGCCACGGGCGCGGCGGCGCCGCTCATCGAACTCGCCGGCGTCGGCCGAACCCACGCCGGTGAGAACGATGCGCCAGTGCGTGCGCTGACGGACGTGTCGCTCACCATCGAGGCCGGCGAGTTCGTCTGCGTCACGGGCCCATCCGGCAGCGGCAAGTCCACGCTGCTGCACATCCTCGGCTGCTTGGACCGGCCCACCGAAGGCGTGTACCGGGTTGCCGGTGAAGATGTGGGCGGCTTGGACGCGGACGGGCTGGCGCGGCTGCGGCGCACGATGTTCGGCTTCGTGTTTCAAGCGGGGCATTTGCTTCGCGGCCTCTCGGCGAGAGCGAACGCGCGGCTGGCGGCGCTGTACGCCGGTGTTCCGCCGGCGGAAGCCGACCGGCGGGCGGACGAGCTCTTGGAGTCCGTCGGCCTCGGTCAGCGGGCCGATCATCGGGCGGAGGATTTGTCCGGCGGCGAGCGGCAGCGGGTGGCCATCACCCGGGCGCTGATGAACCATCCCCGGGTGGTGCTTGCCGACGAGCCCACCGGGGCCATCGACTCGGCCCAAGGCGAGGCGGTGCTGGCGACGCTGCGCGAATTGGCGGCGCAAGGCCACGCGGTGGTGGTGGCCACCCACGACCGCGCTATTGCGGACGCGGCGCCGAGACGTATCGAGCTCGAGGACGGGCGCTTGGTGGAAGACTCCGTGGCTGTCGCGGGAACATCACCCGCCGCCACTGCGCCGCAGGCGTCTTCCGCCACCGCCGACCAGCTGACGTGGGCGGCCTGCCGCCTCGCGGCGATCTCAACGTTCACAGCGTTGCGGCTGCGCCCATTTCTCACTGGCGCGATACTGCTCGGTATGGGGCTCGGCGCATGGGCCATCGTCTCGACGTTGGGTCTGGCGGCCGGCGCCTTTGATTCCAGCGCGACCACAATCGTGCGTATGGGTGCAGACAAGATCCGTGTGAGCGGTGCTCAGATCGCGCCGTTCAAACAGGCCGACCTAGAAGCCTTGCGCGAACTCCCAAACGTGCGTGCCGTGGATCTACAGAGCACTCGCTTTCTAAATGTGTCCCGAGGGGACAAGACGGTCGCGGCAGTCGGCGTAAACGGCACGCAAGGCGCCGGACTGCCCCATTACACTCATGTGAAGTTCACCATTGAACAAGGGGCGTTTCTCACGCCTGCGGATGACATCGGGGGTGCCCGTGTGATCGTGCTGAACGCCGCGCTGCGCAGGAGTCTGTTTGGGGACGAAGCGGATGTGGTGGGCGAGGACGTGCTTGTGGACGGCTTGCCTTTCACCGTCAACGGCGTGCTGGCCGAGCACAAGTTCATGATCGTCGGCGAGGAAGGCAACGATCCGTCCGCGTGGATACCTTTCCATGTAATGCGTGCGCTCTTCCCAAAAGAACGGTCTGGTCGTAGGGTGCCATCTGGCGCTTCGGCCGCTGTGTGGGTGGCGGATCCGGACCGGGTACAGGAGACTGCCGAGGCCATCCGCGATACGCTGCTCCCCCGATACGATGTGCCTGCCGGACTCGCGGAGCACATTGTGCTCACGCAAGTTACGTTGGCGGACGCATACCAAGATATGGTGCGGGCACGCGTGACGGTGGTCGGCAGTTTGGCCGCTGTCACATTCTTGGCGGCCGGCTTCGGCGTGATGGCGGTGATGCTGGCCTCGGTAAGCCAGCGCACCCGGGAGATCGGCCTGCGCTTGGCGGTGGGTGCCCGGCCCCGGGACATCCACTGGCAGTTCGTCGGCGAAGCCGCTGTGTTGGCCTGCGTCGGCGGCGTCGGCGGGGCATTGCTCGGCCTCGCCACTGGCGCGTTGGTGTCGAAGGTGGCAGACGCGCCAGTCGCGTACGACGCTTGGTTCCTGCCCGCGGCGGTGGGGTGCGCCGTGGTCGTCGGCCTGGTGTTCGGCATCCTCCCCGCCCGCCGCGCCGCCGCCACGAATCCGGTCGCCGCCTTGACGGCCGATTGAACGCGGTGCGAGGGAACTTTGTCGCCTCCGCACTTTCATAATGACTAGGAGTACGTTGGGCGGTTCGCGCTTGGAGGTGAAATGCGGAACAGAAACGGTGTGCGCAAAGATGCGCGTGTGGTGGTGGCGGTGGCGTGTGTGCTAATCGCGCTGCTCGGGGCCAAGGCGTTCGCCGAGGAGGCGGACGATGCAACGTGGTACTTCGGCTACAAGCAAGTCGAATGTGAAGGCGCTCCGTACCTGGCCACTTCCAATTTGGGGACGATTCGCCGGGAGGCGACGCGGGGGGCGTTGCGCAGCCAACACGCTGGGCGCCACGGTGGCGTGGAGATGGGCGAGATCCTTCGTGGCGAGCGCCCGGTGCCGAACCCGGGGCCGTGTGAGAATTCGCCGCTCATGCCGGCCCCGAGCGGAGCGCCGGCAAACCTGCCGGCCGAGATCGCTGCGGCGCACGCTGCCGCTTTGGCGCATCTTGAACGCTTGGATGAGGAGGCGCTTGCGGCCCTTGCCGCGCGTGCCGCCGAACTTCGGGATGCGTTGCGCGCCGCCGCCGACGGACGCGCTGCTGAACCCGGCACGGTGCGCGCCGCTCTCGAACCGACAGAGTTCGTCGGATACGCGGACAGCAAATGCGAGACTCCGGTTGAGACCACGGAAGACATGGCGGAGATGGTGGAGTGGGCTCATGCTGGGGACGTCAAGAGCTTCAAGGCCAATGGCTGGACGTGCATGGAGATCGCGCCGGCCGGCGGCTAGCTAGCTAGCGCACTGGCCGCGACGGCACCTGGGAGCGCGGGCGTCTCGCCCGCACAAGGTGAACACCCGTGAACGAAATGCGGGCGAGACGCCCGCGCTCCCGGGGGGCGGGATGCGTTAGCCGCTGTGTTGCTCATCGGCTGCTGGCCATGGACGCGCCACGCCTAGCGCGGTGAACCTATCCGCCTTCGAAGGTTTCCACCAAAGCGTCCAGCACCTCGTTCGGGCGTTCGCTCAGCATGGAATGGCCGCAGCCCGGCAGGCGCACCACGCGGGCGGCTGGCAACGCCGCCGCGGCGTTGAGGCCGGCGACCGGCGGCGTCATTTGATCCGCATCGCCCACCACCACCAGCACTGGGCAGGTCACCTCCCCGGATGCAGACTGGTATTCGTTGCAGGCCGCTAGGTCCGCGTGGAAGACGCCCGGGGCGGCGCGTTCCAGCAAGCGTTCGGCGCTGCCGAGCATCCACACGCCCGGGGTGGCGTTGGCGCCGTTGCGGCCGGCGGCGCTGTGGCTCCAAGTGTTGGCCATGTCGATGGCGGCGTGGTGGTTTTCGGCGGCGGCGTTGAGCAGCAGCGGCGTCACCGGCATCGGCGCGGAAGTGCCCAGCAGCGCCAACGTCGCGCAGCGGTTCGCGTGGCGCTGGGCGAACTCCCAAGCCACCAGCGAACCCATGCTGTGGCCGGCCACGCACGCCGTTTCCACTTCGCAGGCGTCCAGCATCAGCGCCAGCCAATCGCACATCTCCCGCACCGAGGTTTTCGGCGCGCCGGTGGAGCGCCCGTGGCCGGGCAAATCCACCGCCAAGACGCGGAAGCCTTTGCGCGCGAAGTGGCGCGCCGGCAGCGTCCAGACGGTGTGATCCATGCCGGCGCCGTGGACGAACGCGACATTGCCGGCGTCCCCCGCGCCGGCGCCGCTGCCGGTGCCGACGTAGACCGTTTCGCCTTCGACGGTGACGCGAACGCCGCTCACGCCTTGCTTCCCTTGGCCGCACGCTCGGCGCGGCGTAGGGCGCGATCCAGATCGTCAATGAGATCCCGCGCGTCCTCCAAGCCGATGGAAAGCCGCACCATGCCTTCGCCGATGCCCGCGGCCGCCAAGGCCGCGGCGTCCATGCGGTGGTGCGTGGTGCTAGCCGGATGGATCACCAGGGACTTCGCATCGCCGACGTTGGCGAGATGCGAGAACAGCGCGAGGCTCTCGATGAAGGCGCGGCCGGCTTCCCGCCCGCCTTTCAACTCGAAGCTGAACACCGCGCCGGCGCCGTGCGGCAACAAGCGCTTGGCCAGCTCCCGGTCCGGATGATCTTCGAGCTCGGGATAGCTCACGCTGGCCACCGCCTCGTGCTCCGCCAAGTGGCGCACGATGGCGCGGGTGTTCTCGACATGCCGCGCCATGCGGATGGGCAGCGTCTCCAAGCCTTGCAGGATGTGGAACGCGGTGGTGGGCGCCATGCAGGCGCCGAAGTCGCGGATGCCCTCCTTGCGGGCGCGGGTGACGAACGCGAGCGGGCCGAACTCCTCGGCGAACACCAAGCCGTGAAAGCCGTCGTAGGGCTCGCTCAAGGTGGCGAATTTGCCGGACGCCTCCCAGTCGAAGGCCCCGCCATCCACTACCAAGCCGCCGATGACGATGCCGTGGCCGGAGAGGAACTTGGTGGCGGAGTGGATCACGATGTCCGCGCCGAGCGCGATCGGCTTGCACAGGTACGGCGTGGCGAACGTGGAATCCACCGCCAGCGGCAGGCCGGCGGCGTGCGCCACCTCGGCCACCTTCGGCACGTCCAGCACCTCCAAGCCGGGATTGCCGAGAATCTCGCCGAACACCAGCCGCGTGTTCGGGCGAATGGCGGCCGCAAAGGCGTCCGGCGAGCGCGGATCCACGAAGGTGGTCTCGATGCCGAAGCGCGGCAACGTGTATTCGAGCAGATTGTGCGTGCCGCCGTACAGCGAGCGCGAGGCGACGATGTGCTCGCCGGCGCCCAGCAGCGTGGCCACCGTCAGATGCATCGCCGCCTGGCCGCTGGCCGTGGCGATGGCGCCCACGCCTTGCTCCAAGGCGCTGATGCGCTCCTCCAGCACCGCGTTGGTGGGATTGGATAGCCGCGAATACACATGCCCGGCGCGTTCGATGTTGAACAGGCCGGCGGCGAAATCCGTGTCCGGGAACGCGAAGGAGGCGGATTGATAGATGGGCGTGGCGCGGGCGCCGGTGGCCGGGTCCGGACGCTGCCCGGCATGCAGCGCCAGCGTGTCGAAGCCGGTGGGGCGGGGGGAACGGTGTTTGGCATCCGCCATTCGCTGGCCTCCTATTCCGGCTCTTCCACGGTTCGCGGCACCTCGTCGCCGGCGATGCGGTAGCGCTCCTCGGCCCATTCGCCGAAGTCGATCAGGCGGCAGCGCTCCGAGCAGAACGGGCGGAAGCGGTTCTCCGCGTCCCAACGCACCGGCTTGCGGCAGTTGGGGCAGGGCACGATGCGTGCGGGTTCGGGCATGTTGCGTGGCGTCGTTCGGGGAACGCGAAGGTTGACTACCGATCTTAGCACCGCGTACGCTCGCGGCTTGTCAGCACAAAGAGCAGCGCATGGCGGACTCCCCAAGCACGGTGTATCTGCGCGATTACCAAGCGTATCCGTTCGCAATCGACGAAACGCGGCTCGCCTTCGACATCCGCGACGGCAAAACCACCGTCGGCTGCGAACTCGCGGTGCGCCGCGATGGCGATGGGCCGCTGGTGCTGCGCGGCGAAGGGCTCGATCTGCGGGGCGTTTGGGTGGACGGACGGGCGCTGGCCGGCAACGAGTACGCCCAGGACGACAAGACCCTGACGCTGTTCGACATCCCCCACAACTGCCAAGTTCGCACCGAGGTGTGCATCGCCCCGGAGAAGAACACCGCCTTGGAGGGGCTCTACAAGTCGCGCAGCATGTACTGCACGCAGTGCGAGGCGGAGGGGTTTCGCAAGATCACCTACCACCCGGACCGCCCGGACGTGCTCTCGCGCTACACCACCACCATCACCGCGGACGCCGAGCGCTATCCGGTGCTGCTCTCCAATGGCAATCTGATCGCCGAGAGCACGGAGGGAGGCCGCCGCACCGTCACTTGGGAGGACCCGTTCCCCAAACCCAGCTACCTGTTCGCCCTGGTGGCGGGGGATTTGGCGGTGCGCGAGGACGAGTTCGTCACCCGCTCGGGCCGCCGCGTGACGCTGCGCATCTTCTCCGAACCACACAACATCGGCCAGTGCGGCTACGCGATGGAGGCGCTCAAGCGCGCCATGCGCTGGGACGAGGAGCGGTTCGGCCGCGAGTACGACTTGGACATCTTCATGATCGTCGCCGTCGAGGACTTCAACATGGGGGCGATGGAGAACAAGGGCCTCAACATCTTCAACACCTCCTGCGTGCTGGCCAGCCCCGACACCGCCACGGACGCCGCCTACGAGCGGGTGGAAGCGGTGGTGGCGCACGAGTACTTCCACAACTGGTCCGGCAACCGCGTCACCTGCCGCGACTGGTTTCAGCTCAGCTTGAAGGAGGGCTTCACGGTGTACCGCGACGCCGAGTTCTCCGCGGACATGAACTCGCGCAGCGTCAAGCGCGTGGACGACGTGGATCTGCTGCGCGCGGTGCAGTTCGCCGAGGACGCCGGCCCGCTCGCGCATCCGGTGCGCCCGGCCAGCTATCAGGAGATCAGCAACTTCTACACCACCACGGTGTACGAGAAGGGTGCCGAAGTGGTGCGCATGTTGCACACCATCCTCGGCCCGCGCGCCTTCCGCGCCGGCACGGATTTGTACTTCGAGCGGCACGACGGCTGCGCGGTGACCACCGAGGACTTCGTCCGCGCCTTGGAGGACGCCGCGAACACGCCGCTGCCGCAGTTTCGGCGCTGGTACGAGCAGGCCGGCACGCCGCTGCTCACGGTGGAGGAGGAACGGCAAAACGGCACGTTGCGCCTCGCCATCGCACAATCCTGCGATCCCTCGCCCGGGCAGCCGCGCAAGCTGCCGTTCCACATCCCGCTCGCGCTCGGTTTGCTGGACGCCGACGGGCGCGAGCTGCTCGGCGCCGCCGGCGAGGCGAACGGCGCCAAGGTGGCGGTGGAATCTGCCGCCAAGGTGGAGAACCCGGGCGGCGACGGCACCCTCGTCGTCCATCTCACGGAACCGAACACCGAGCTTTTGTTCCAAGCTGTGCCGCCAGACGCGCAAGTGAGCTTCCTGCGCGGCTTCTCAGCACCGGTGCGGACGCGCTATCAACGCCCTCCGGCGGCGCTGCGGCAATTGACGCTGCGCGACAGCGACGGCTTCGCCCGCTGGGACGCCGCGCAGGAACTGATCGCGGAGGCGGTGCTGGCGCGCGCCGCGGACACCGGACGGACGGATGCCGAAGCGCTTGCGGACGCAGTGGCCGGCTTGTTCCAAGACCTTGCCGGCGCCACCACGGCCGCGCCGGACGATGGCGAAGCCAAAGCGCTCTTGGCGCTGCTGCTCACGCTGCCGGAGGAAACCGCGCTGTTGGAGCGGGCACGCGGCGCGGACATCCTTGCCATCACGGGAGCTTGGGACGCGCTGGCCAACCGCCTCGCCGCCGAAGTGGACTGGCTGGCGGTGGTGGCCGCGAACGCCACACCCGGCCCCTATCGCCCCGAAGCCATCGCCATGGCGCGCCGGCGCCTGCGCCATCGCGCGCTCTGGTACGCCCTGCGCGATTTGGACAAGCGCGATCCCGAACGCGCCGAAACGATGCTCGCCAAGACGCTGGCGGAAGCCGACAACCTCACCGACCGTTTGGCCGCATTCACCGGCCTGTTGAGCCTCGAATCCCTAAGCGCCGACGCCAAAGACCGGCATATCGCGGCGTTCCACCAGCGTTGGGCGTCCGAAGCGCTGGTGGTGAACGCCTGGTTCACGGCGCAGGCGCGCTGCCCGCTGCCGGGAGGGTTGGAAAGAGTGCAAGCGCTGGAGGCCCACGCCGCGTTCGACCGCAAGAACCCGGACAAGGTGCGCAGCGTGTACGGCGCGTTCACGCGCAACACCCGCAACTACCACGCCGCCGACGGCGCCGGCTACCGCTGGCTGGCGGAGAAGGTGCGGTTGCTGGACGCGCAAAATCCGCAAATCGCCTCGGCGTTGGCAAAGAGGCTCACCGAATGGCCGCGTTTCGATCCCGCGCGCGCCCGCCAGCAGCGCGACGCCTTGCGCTTCATCGGCGAACAGAAGCTCTCCGGCGACGTGCGCGAAGTGGTGGACAAGGGCCTCGCCGCCGCCCCGGACGCCGACAACTAGCCGATGGCGTTCACTTCCTGCGGATGAAGTAGATGTAGTCCTCTCCCAAGATGATGTCGTTGCCAATCCACATTTCACCGTCGTTACGCCACTCTACTATGATGACCCCCTCCGGGTATTCGGCGGACGCCCAGTGGGCTGTCCCCGGCTGAACCACCTCCTTGACCACTCCGTACTCCTCACCGCCGTTGATCGGCTCCGCCACAACGTCGCCGACTTCAATACGCTCGCCACTGGCGTACCGCAGCACCGACTTGCCGGGCTCGCTCGACTCAGCAGTCAGTCTTTCCGCGGCGGCAGGTCGCGGGGCAGCCGCAAAGCGGTATCGGCGACGTAGCGTTCTATCACGAAATCGCGTCCGGCAGCCGCCACACCGCCTCCAACAGGATCGCCACCAGCAAAGTGCGAGGTTGCGCTTCTAGTCCAACCTGACCGTCCAATTGCCACCGCGATCCTCGATCAGGTACTTATAGCGGTAGCCGTTGCAATGGAACTTGAAGCCCGCATGATCGGCAAACGCCCCAAGCGGCCTAGCCGCGTTCACAGTGTCGCATCGGTATCCACGTTGCCTGATCGCACCTACCGATAGAGCAAGAAGCCTATCGGTCATCTGTATGTCGCCGCGTTGTTCGGCAACAATCTTGAACTGGACGCCTTCAAGGTCAATCATCCTGACCGTGGCCGGCGTAGCTGGCACATCGTCACCTCCCCCAAACATCAATCCCAATCCGATAGCCAAAGCCACCGCGAACAACACTATCCCAAGACAACCGCTATTGCCCTTTTTTTCCGCCATGTTCCCTACCCCCAGTGTGTGGAACGACTACCGTAGCAGCCAACTGTCCTCGGTGGCATCAAAACACCTGCACAAGATCGCCGCTCACGCAGCGGGCAAACACCCCCTCGAAAGGCAGTCGAGTCAGGTCGATGTGCCGGCGCATTGTTTGCGTCAACAACGCGCCGGCGTCGTAGTAGTCGCCATCGTGCCCCGCCCCCATGTCCATCAACAGCGCGACGTCGATGTCGCTGTCGAAGTCGGCGTCGCCGCGGGCCACCGAGCCGAACAAGTGCAACTCCTGCACGCCGAACGACCGGAGTTCGGGTTCGATGGCCAGCACCCGCTCCTTCACATCGCGGAGATCGGGAACAGAGCGGAACGAACTCCTGTGCTCGCTCGGCAACGGCAACGGGCGCATGTCCCACGCGAGCGCGGCCAAGTTCCTAGCGAACTCGAACCGGTTGGTCGGACGCGGCGGCAACGGCACCGGCGGGCCGTTGGCGTTCAACGCAAGGAGATCGACGTGTTCCATGCCGTCATCATACGCCCGGCGGGGCGCAAGGGCTTTGCGGCTACGCCGCGACGGTCATGCGTTCCACCAGCAGGGAGCCGGATTGGATGTTGCCGCGGCGGTCCACGTCGTCGCCGCAGGCGGCGATGCCCTTGTAGATGGCGTCGAGTTTGCCGGCGATGGTGACGTTGTCCACCGGGTGCTGGGGCTCGCCGCGCTCCACCCACACGCCGGCGGCACCGCGGGAGTAGTCGCCGGTGACCAAGTTCACGCCTTGGCCCATCAATCGGGTGACCACTAGGCCGGTGTCCATGTCGCGCATCAGCGTCTCGACCGGGCGCGTCTTCGCCACTAGGTCTAGGTTGAACACGCCGCCGGCGTTGCCGGTGGTGGCGAGGCCCAAGCGCCGCGCGGAGTAGCTGCCGAGGACGTAGCTCGCCACCACGCCGTCCTCCACGAACGCCTTGGCGCGGGTGGCCACGCCGTCGCCGTCGAACGCGGCGCTGGCGAAGCCTTTGCGGCGGTGCGGGTGTTCGCGCAGGGTGATGCCGGGTGCCAGCGCCCGTTCGCCCAGCGAATCGACCAGGTAGGACTCCTTGCGGTACAAGGCGCGGCCGCTGATGGCGCTTAGCAGGTGGCCCACCATGCCCACCGCCATCGGCGCGGCGAACAACACCGGATAATCGCCGGTGGCTATCGGGCGGGTGCCGAGGCGGGCGACGGCGCGGCGGGCGGCCTCGCGGCCCACTTCCGCTGGCGCTTGTAGATCGTCGGCGTCGCGGCCCACGGTGTACCAGTGATCGGTTTGCATGACGTCCTTCTCGCCGGCGATCACCGCGCAACTGGTGCCGTGGCGGGTGCCCCAAGATGCTTCAAGGAACCCGTGCGAATTGCCGTAGGCGTGGCAGCCGCGCCGGGTGTTCACTTCCGCGCCTTCGGTGTTGACGATGCGCTTGTCGAACTCCAGCGCCGCCGCTTCCGTCTGCTCGGCGAGCGCGGCGGCGGTGGCGACGTCCAGTTGCCAGGGATGGTGCAAATCCAACGGCGGTGCGGCGGTGGCCATCAGCGCGGCGTCCGCCAAGCCGTTGCAGGCGTCCTCCTCGGTGTGCTTGGCGATGTCCAGCGCGGCGCGCACCGTGTCGCGCACGGCGTCCGCGCCCGGGTCGGACGTGTTGGCGCTGCCTTTGCGGGCGCCGACGTACACGGTGATGGCGAACCCCTGGTCGTTTTGGAACTCCACCGTTTCCAGCTCGCCCTTGCGCACCGTCACGCCGAGGCCGGTGCCCGTGGCGGCGTCCACTTCCGCAGCGGACGCGCCTTGGCGCTTCGCCTCTTGCAGAATGTGTTGCACCAAGTCCTTCAGGGCGGCGGCGGCTTGTTCGGGGTCTTCCGCCAACGCCACCTCGCGCTGGTCTTTGCTTGCCATCTTGCCCATCACGCCTGCGTTCCGCCGACGGTGATCTCGTCGATCTTCAAGGTGGGTTGGCCGACGCCCACGGGCACGCCTTGGCCGTTCTTGCCGCACACGCCGACGCCTTCGTCCAGCTGGAGGTCGTTGCCCACCATCGACACCCGGCCCATCACCTCGGGGCCGTTGCCGATCAAGGTGGCGCCGCGAATCGGCGGGCCAACCTTGCCATCTTCGATGAGATACGCCTCCGTGGCCGAGAACACGAACTGGCCGGATGTGATGTCCACCTGGCCGCCGCCGAAACTCACCGCGTACACGCCTTTGGCCACGCTGGCGATGATCTCCTCCGGGTCGCTGGCGCCCGGCAACAGGAAGGTGTTGGTCATGCGCGGCATGGGCAGGTGCGCGTACGATTCGCGGCGGCCGTTGCCGGTTGTGGCCACGCCCATCAAGCCGGCGTTGTGCTTGTCCTGCATGTAGCCCGCGAGCACGCCGTTTTCGATGAGCACAGTGCGTTGGCCGGGCGTGCCCTCGTCGTCCACGGTGAGGGAACCGCGCCGGCCGTCCAAGGTGGCGTCGTCCACCACCGTGCAGAGCTCGGAGGCCACTTTCTCGCCCATGCGGCCGGCGAAGGCCGAGGTTCCCTTGCGGTTGAAATCGCCTTCCAAGCCATGCCCCACCGCTTCGTGCAGCAGCACGCCGGGCCAGCCGGGGCCCAGCACCACCGGCATGGTGCCGGCCGGCGCGTCCACCGCTTCCAGATTCACCAGCGCCACGCGCACCGCCTCGCGGGCGTGATCCTCGGCGGACAGCGCGCGCGGGCCTTCCGCCTCGCGCTGGTCCGCCGCCAACAGCCAATCCGGGTCGAAGCGACCACCGCCACCGCTGAAGCCGCGTTCGCGGCGGCCGTTCTCCTCGGCGAGCACGGTGACGTCGAAGCGGGTGAGCGGGCGCACATCCGCGCTCAGCGTGCCGTCCGTGGCGACCACCAGATTGGTTTCGTGATTGAGCGAGATGCGCACGCTGACCTCGCGCACCCGCGGATCCAGCGAGCGGGCGAAATCGTTGATGCGGCGCAGCAGCGCCACCTTCGCTGGCCCATCGGCGGAAGCGATGGGGTCCGCGTCCAAATAGCGAGCGGGAGAGCGGCCTTGCGTCAACGCCGCACGACTGCCGCGTCCGCTCTGGGCGATGCCGCGGGCGGCATCGGTGGCGTCGGCCAGCGCCGGCAAGGCGATGTCGTCCACATAGGCGAAGCCGGTCTTGTCGCCGCTTAGGGCGCGCACGCCTACGCCGCGGTCGACGCCGAAAGCGCCGTTCCGCACCACGCCATCTTCCAACCCCCACGATTCGTGCCGCGCCAGTTGAAAGAACAGCTCGCCAACATCGATGCCCCGCCGCGCAAGCCGCCCGAGCAGACCGTCCACGTCGCGCTCGCCAAGATCGCCCGCGTCCCACAAGGCGGCGCGCGCCGTCGCCACCGGATCGTTCCCCGCCACTTCTCTTTTCTCCGCCTTCCCGTCGCTGTGGTTTCGTGAGTGTATTCCGTTTCTCGCAACGATGGTGGTCTAGGGTCGGTACACCATTTCCCAAACGTCAGGGTCGATTCCTACCGGCAGTACGGTGTCGTCGTTGTAAATCGCGCCCCGCATGGATAGCGGCAGTCCTCTTGTGTCCGCGAAATTCGCTCCGCGCAGGTCGGCGTCCTCGAAAATCGAATCGTCGATGCGAGACCGCCCGAAGTCCGCCCCGCGCAAGTCAGCACGGAACAAATTGGAGAACATCCCAGTGTGCGTACCGCAATCACGACAGGCGATACGCGCATCGCGCAGATCCGCGCCGCGTAAATCCGTTCCCAAAATCAACGCGAAGCGCAAATCCGCCCCGCGCAACCGGGCGCCGCGAAGGTCCGCCGAACTCAGGTCCGTCAAATGGAAATCAGCATCGCGCAGATCGGCACCGCGCAGATCCGCTTTGTTGAGCGCCGCCCCCGCTAGGTCAGCACCGCGCAGGTCAGCGTTCGCCAGATCGACCTCTTGGAGATCTGCATCCCGGAAGTTGTGCCCGCCCAAGTCCGGGCGCGCTTCGTCGCTGTACCGCCATCGATCCACCTTGTAGCGTACACCCCAAGTCCACTCGCGATTGCCGGCGTTGGCACCGCAACGGGCCAGCGCACGACACCACTGGGCCTCGTCGTCCGCGGGTTCGCTCGTTTCAGCCGGTAGGGTCGCCGAAACCGCGGGCGCCGCCTCAATGGCATCGGACGCCGCGCCGGCAAGTTCCTCATCGATCAATCGCGCACTAGCCAGCGTATCGGCTGCGGAACTCGCGCCGCGTACCGGCCTTTTCTCCGCAGCCCGCTCGACCGTCGGAACGGGCACATCTTCGGCGTTGTTCGGCCACCACGAAATAGCCGCCACGAGAGCTATCGTCGCGAGAAGGACCGCCCATATCGTGCGGGAGTTTGTCACAGAGGTTCGGCCCCCAGATCGTCGGGCTCGGACGTTGTGGCGGCTTCAGTCGCCGCCTTCGCGGCGGGCCAAGGCAGGTGGTGGGGGATTGGCGTCGGCGCCCGGGAGGGTGGGGGTGGCGATGTCGTCGCGCCAGATGCCGACGAAGCGCACGTCGGGGTCTTCGTAGGTGCCGCCGATGGTGTATTTGCCGCTGGAGAACTGCTTGATCTGATCTTTGAACAGCACTTGGCTGCCGAGGAGCACGCCGGCGGCGCTCGCGGGGTTGGAGAACGCCAGAAACGCTGCGTACCAAGGGAGGTTGCGGTGCAGCAGGGTCACGGTGACGATCATCTCGTTGTCCAACGCGCCGGTGTCCAGATTCACCGTGCCGCCGATGCGGAAGCTGGCGGCGCTGCCGGTGATGCGGGCGGGCTGCGCGAAGTGGGCGAGGCCGTCGTCGGCCACCAGTTCGGCGCGCACCCGGTCGAAGTCCGAGCCGCGGCCGAACACGTCGGAGAAGTCGAGGCGCATGCGGCGCAGGATCTCGGAGAAGTTGATGAGGCTCATGATGCGCCCGCCGCCGGGTTCCACCTCGAGGAACCGGCCGTTGTCGAGGCGCAGCGCCGCGTTGCCGCTCACGTGCGCGAGGGCGAAGTCGAAAGGGGAGCCGGGCCAGCGCAACTCGCCGGTGGCCTCGAACCGTTCCGCCTGCACACTTGGCGCGAAGTCCCAGGCCGCCAGCGCGGCGCGGACGTCGCCGCTGGAGACGGTGCCGGCGAAGCTTGTCTCACCGTTCCGCGACCAAAACGCCGGGGCGCTGCCGACGATGTCCAAACCGCGCACATTCGCCGCGTCGATGCCGGTGAGTAGGACGCCGTCCGGCTGGCGGCGCAGGCCGAAACGCCACTTGCCGTAGCTCACGTCGCCGATGCGGACTTCGTCGATCGTCACGTCGGCGTCCACCAATCGGTCGATGACCTCGGGCGAAAGCCGGTGGCCGTCGTCGTTGAGCGCGGGCAGCCGCAGCACGTTGAAGCGCAACTGCCAAGGCGCGTCGGCGGTCTTGGTGGCCACGCCCTCGACCTCCTGCCCCAGCACGTCGAAGCGCAGGTCGCCGTCGTCGGCGTAGCCGTCCAGCACCACGTTGTGCAGGCGCGCGGACTCCAAGGCGAGTTCGCCGACGTGGAACTTGCGCAGTTCCCAAGCGAATCCCGAGCCCTCGGCCGCCGGCGCGGCCATCAACGCCGCCACCGTGTGGGCGTCCAAGTCCTTGAGTTCGCCGGCGATGACGACGCGCCCGCGCGCCGCGTCCACCATCGGAATCGGCGCGCCGATGCCCACCGCGCCCGCCGCCACCTCGCCGTCGCGCACCTGCAGCCAGCCGTCGGCCGCGCCGTAGCCCACCGACGCCGCGATGTGATCGTCCAGGAAGTGCATCACCACGCGCGCCGGCAGCGTCTGGTCCGACGTCTTGCCGAGCGGGGGCGGCAGCGTCACGGCGACGCCTTGCAAGTCGCTTTCGATCGTGAGTTCCGGGGCGCGCGTGGTGTTTGGGAACACGGCCAGCGTGGCGTCGAAGGGCGCCTTGCCGACGATCAAATCCAGATTGCCGGCGTTCAGCAGGCCCAAGGCGTTCGCGGTGGTGGCGGTTCCCGTCGTCCGCACACGCACGACGTCGTCTTCCGCGGCGAACGCCACTTGCGCCGGCGCGCCGAACAGCGAGCCGCGCAACGCGCCATCGGGCGTCGTGAGCGTGTACGGCGATGCGAAGGAGGCGCGGCCTTGCAACTCCTCGAAACGCAAGCCGAGATCCGCGAGATCCACGACTGCATCGCGCAACTGCATGTCCAAGCGAATGTCGCCCGGGCGCGGCGCTTGCCCGCGCAGCGGCACCGTGAGGTCGGCGCGGAAGTCCACTTGCCCCTCGGCGCTCCATTCGTCCGCCAGAAAGGGCAGGGCGTCGCGGGTTGGCGTGGTGCGGGCGAAACGCAGCACTCGCGGCGCCGGGGCGCTAGCGGTGAATCGCACATGCGTGTAGTCGCCGGTCCTCGGCGTGTACATTCGCACGTCCGCAAGCGCCGTGTCGAAGGCGCGGGCGCGGCCGCGCAGCCGTATCGAATCGTGCGCCAACACCAATCGGCCGTCGATGTCGCTCGCCAGCGGCCAATCGGCGTGATAGTCCAGCGTGCCGCCAAGCACCCGCGCCGCCAACTCGGTGCGCCGCAGAGCGCGGTTTTCGGCGCTGCGCGGGCCGGCGGCGCCGCGGTCGCCCGGGGCCGTTTTCACCAGGCCGTGATACACCAGCCGCCCGTCTTGGAATCGCCCGGCGCGAACGCCGTCTAGCAGCCAGCGGCGCAGCTTGGGGCGCAGCGTCAGCGGCAGGTAGGCGCGCGCCAAGGCAAGGTGTGCTTGGTCGAACGCGAAGTCGGCGGTCACGCGCGCCTCCAGCGGATCCCGCGGCCGCGACCAAGCGAAGCCGCCGCTGACCCGCGCGCCGCCTTGCTCGCCCCATGCCCCGGTGCAGCGCAATCCCAGATGGCCGGGCGAGAACGCGTAGGTAAGCACCCCTCCGGCGCGCTCGAACGGCTCTTGGTTGGGGAAGAAGTTGGGGAATGTCAGGAGCAACGGTTCGCCTTCCACGCGAATGCGCAACGCCCGGCTGTGGCCGCCGAACGCGAACCGCGCGTCGGCGAGCTTGGGCACGCCTTTGTAGCCGGCCAAGCTGCCGTTCGCGCCGTTGCCGCGAAAGGCGAGGCCGGCGGCGTCGGCGCGCAGCACGAAGTCGCGGATCCGACCGCCCGGCGCGAGACGGCGCAGCCACTTGCCGCTTTCGCGCTCGTCGCCGAGGAACTCCGCCACCGGGGCGGCCCAAGACGCGATGTCCGCCGTGGGCAGCCACAACTCCGCGTTCGCGCCGTTGCCAGCGACGGTGGCGAAGCGGAACCCGCCATCGGTGAGCCGCGCCTCGGCGTCGCCACTTGCCGCGGCGAGCTCGACGATGCGGCCGCGGTAGCCGTCGGCTTCGCTCCATGCGGCAAGCGTGGCGGAAAGACGCGCCGGTTCGCCCCTCGGCAGCGCCGGAATGTCCGCGGCGATGTCCAGCTTCGCTTTCGCCTGCCCGGACAGGTCGCGTCGCCAATCGCCGCGCACTGCGAACAACATCGGCGCCGTCGCGCCGGGCGCGTCCGGCGCGGCGACCGGCACGCCGAGGATGGTTGCCAACTCGCGGCCCAAAGCAAACCGTGTGGCGGTGGCGTGCGCCATGCCCGGGCCGTCTTCGTGGACGCGCCCGTCCACGGTCAAAGCGCAATCTTGGCAGTTCGGCTCGGCCTGTATGGCGACGTGGAACTGGTGCTCGTCGTCGCGGTTGATCAGCATCGCTTCCACATGCATGGCGGCTTGATGGCCGCCGTCGCGGGCCAGCAGGCGCCCGCGCAGCCAGACTTCGTCGCTGTGGAGGAACAGCGCGGCGGCGTCGCCGGTGTTGGGCCCGGTGCTGCCGCGCAGTCGCCAGCCGTCTGCTGTCTTCTCGAACGCCAAGTGGCCGTCGGCCACGGTGAGGCGGCGCGCGACCACGCGATTGCGCGCCAAGCTCTCCACCAGGTCGAGTTCGAAATCGAGCCCATGCAGTTCGCCGGCCGGCAGGTACACCCGCTCGGCGAAGAAGCCCGCGTCAAGGCCGTGCCAGCGCCCTTCGATGCCGTACACCGCCACGCCGCGCGACGCCAGCAGCCGGTTGACGGTGCCTTCCAACGCGGGAAGCTGCCAACACAATGCCCGGCCCGCCAGTTGCAAGGTGGCGAAACACACGGCGACGATGGTCGCCAACGTGGCTGCCGTGGTCGCCAGCTTCCGCAATGCCCCCGCTCCCCAAAGTCCTTCACGTAAAGGTCAAGCGCCCCGAGTTTGCGCAGCAAACTCGCCCGCACCCGACAGGGTGCGCCGCCGACAGCGCCACGGGTCGATACCGAATCGCCGCAAGAGCAGTTCCGTTTCGGCGAGCGGCAGCCCCACGACGGCGCTCGGACTGCCGTGGACGCAACGCACGAATATACCGCCAATGCCTTGAATCGCGTAACCGCCGGCTTTGTCGCGCGGCTCGCCGGTGGCCCAGTACGCCGCGGCTTCGCGCTCTTCGATCACGCGCAACGTCACCCGCGCTTCCACCACTTGCGCTTCGGCGCGGCCCTCGGCGCGCACCGCGATGGCGGTACACACCGTGTGCGTTTTGCCGGACAACGCCTTGGCCATGTCCTCGAAAGCGGCGCGGTGGCGCGGCTTGCCGAAGATGCGTCGCGTCGCGCCGGCGCCAATCGCCACCACGGTGTCCGCGGCCAGCACCGGCAGTGGCGAACGGATGGCGCCAGCTTTCGCCAAGGCAAGTCGGCGCGTCAACGCGGCTGGCGCCTCGCCCGGCGCGGGCGCTTCGTCGATGGCGGCTGGCTCGACTACGAACGGAATGCCGATCTGCCGCAGCAACGCAGCGCGTCGGGGCGAGGCGGACGCCAGCACGATCGCCGGAGCGTCGCTCACGGGCGCACGTACCGCGCCGCCGGCGCGTGCAAGAGCAAGCGCAGCAGCGGATACGTCAGCATGGCGCCCACGCCGGCCAGCGGCGCCGTCCATGCGAAGTCCGCCTCCGCAACAACAACGAAGTGCAGGCCCGTCTTCAGCAACGCCAGCGCCGCGGCGACCACGCCCAACAATGCCGCTTGTCCGGGTAGCGTGTACATTGCCAAGCGCGGTTGGAAACGCCCCGCCAAGTAGGTGACGATGGCGAAACCTACGCCGTGCAACCCCAGCGGGTGGGCGAGCAGCACATCGAAGAAGAAGCCCGCAAGCCAAGCCGACACCACGCCGGTGCGGGTCGGCGCCGTTATCGTCCAGAAGAAAAAGACCACGATGCCCCAGTCCGGGCACAGCCAACCGAGCCACTCGGGCGCCGCGGGCAGGCGCATCAACGCCAGCAGCATGGCGGCGATCACCGACAAGCCAATCAACCAACCGCCTCGCCTTGGATTCAAGTGCCCGGCCCCGCGTCGCCAGGTGCCGTCTCGACCAACTCCTCGCCCTGCGGCGTCAACACCACCAGCACTTGCCGCAGGCGGTCGATGGCGGCGGTTGGACGCGCCGTGGCGGTGGCGAACAGCTCGCCGGGCGCTTGCACGAAGGCGGTGACCTCGCCCACCGGGTAGCCCGGGGGAAACCGGCCGCCGAGACCCGAGGTGACTAGGCGGTCGCCTTGGCGCACATCGAGAGTGGAAGGGATGTTCTTCAACAGCAAGCCGTCTTTGCCGTCGCCGGCGGCGATGGCGTACACGTCGTTGCGCAAGACGCGCACCGGCACGGAGTGGCTGGAATCCGTGATCAACAACACGCGGCTGGTAAGCGCGGAGGTTTCCACCACTTGTCCGAGCAGCCCCTGCGAGTCGGTGACCGCGTGACCCACGCGGACCTCGCGCAGCAGCCCTTTGTTGATGGTGATGCGGACGGGGTTTTCGGACATGCCGACGAGTTCGGCGACCAGCATGTCCTCCCGCGCCCGCGCCCGCGACTCGTACAGTTCGCGCAAGCGGGCGTTCTCGCGCAGCACCGCGTCGTGGCGCGTCAACATGCCGCGCAACTCCACCAACTCGCGGCGCAGCGCCGCGTTCTCGCGCCGCACGTCGGCGTGTTTGGCGAACGCCCGCCGCGCGATTTCCGCCGCCTCGTTCGGCAATTGCGCAACGGAATGCAGCGGCGCCGCAATGGTCCAAAGAACCTGGCGGGGGTGTTCCAGCAGCGAACTCTGACGGCCGATCAGCATGGCGAGGCACGATGCGAGCAACACCGCGGTCAAGGCGCGTCCGGTGCCCGTCGCGGAGGCGAACAACGGTTTGACGGCCTATCCGGCGGCCGGTTGAGCCCACACCCGAGCGGTGCCAGCGCTTGCCGTCACGGCGTTCACTCCGTCCAGAGAATGTCCGCGTAGGCGTCGAACGCATCGAGCACCTTGCCGCCGCCCCGGGCGACGCAAGTGAGGGGATCCTCGGCGACGATCACCGGCAAGCCGGTCTCCTCCGCGAGCAGCACGTCCAAGTCCTTGAGCAGCGCACCGCCGCCGGTGAGCACCATGCCGGTTTCGGCGATGTCGGCGGAAAGTTCCGGCGGCGTGGCTTCCAAGGCGTTCTTCACGGATTGGACGATCATCGTGAGCGGGTCGCTGAGCGCCTCCAGGATGTCGTTGCTGTTCAAGGTGAACACCCGCGGCACGCCGAGCTGCAGGTTGTGGCCGCGCACCTTCAACTCGCGCGGTTCCTCCTGCTTGTAGGCGGCGCCGATCTCCTGCTTGATGCGCTCGGCGATGGCTTCGCCGATGAGCGTGCCTTGGGTGCGGCGCACATAGTTGACGATGGATTCGTCGAAGCGATCGCCGCCGACGCGCACCGTGTCCGCATAGACCACGCCGCTCAAGGACAACACGGCCACCTCGGTGGTGCCGCCGCCGATGTCCACCACCAAGGTGCCGACCGCCTCGTGAACCGGCAAGCCAGCGCCCAGCGCGGCGGCCATGGGCTCTTCGATCAAGCGCACGTCGCGGGCGCCGCACTCTTGGGCGCTTTGCAGGATCGCCTTGCGCTCCACCGCCGTGGAGCGGCACGGCACGCTGATGATCACCAAAGGGCTCGGGCGCAGCAGGGTCTTCTCATGCACCTTGCCGATGAAGTGCTGGAGCATCTGCTTGGTGACGTCGAACTCGGCGATGACGCCGTCCTTCAACGGGCGGATGGCGCTGATGTTCGCCGGGGTGCGGCCGAGCATGCGCTTCGCCTCCAGGCCGACCGCGATGACGCGGTGGTTCTGGCCCTTCTGCACACGGTAGGCGACCACGGACGGTTCGTCGAGGATGATGCCCTGCCGTTGCGCGTACACGAGCGTGTTCGCCGTGCCCAGATCGATGGACAGGTCCCGCGAGAACATTCCGCGAAATTGCTTGAACATGGCAGCTTAAGCGCACAAGTTGGTTGGCGCACTCTACCACACGCGCTGACGCGGTATTCCGCGGCGTGATGAAGGCTCTCCATCAGCGGCTAGGCGTGGCGCTGTCGCGGCCGTTCCCGGCGCGGCGCATGGTGCCTGCCCAGGCAAGTAGTAGGATCGCCGAGTGCCCTTGCACAACCTTGGGAGTGTTTATCTTGGCTGAACGCGAAGACCCGCCGCCGCTTGCCGCGGGCACGGTGGACAACCTGCTGCGCCTCGCCGCGTTGGGCATCGGCACGGAGGAGAAGCCGCGCTTGGAGCGGGAGCTCGGGCGGATCATCGAGCTGGTCGACGTGTTGCGCGGCGTGGACACGGACGGCGTCGCGCCGCTCGCGCATCCGCTGGAAGCGCCGCAGCTTGCGGACGCGCCGCATCTGCCAGATGCGCCGCAGCCGCTGCGCGAGGATGAGGTCACGGAAGCGGTGGATCGGGAACGCTTGCAGCAAGGCGCCCCGGCGGTGCGCGACGGGCTCTACTTGGTGCCGCGGGTGGTGGAATAGAGCGCCGTGGGGGCGAACGATTGCGCCACCTTGGTGCAAACCCGGGACGCCTTGGCGGCGAAGGCCGTCAGCGCGGTGGAGCTTGCCCAGGAGAATTTGCGCCGCATCGCCGCGGATCGCACCGGCAGCTTCATCACCGTGTGCGAGGAGGACGCCCTCGCCGCCGCCGAACAGGCCGACGCCGCCATCGCCCGGCACGGCCAGCGCGGGCTGCTCGGTCTGCCCATCGCCCACAAGGACATCTTCTGCACCGCCGGCCTGCGCACAACCTGCGCGTCGCGGATGCTCGCGGACTTCGTGCCGCCCTACGACGCCACCGTGGTCGCCAAACTGAAGGCGGCCGGTGTCGTGCTGCTGGGGAAAACCAACATGGACGAGTTCGCGATGGGCGCTTCCACGCAGACCAGCCACTTCGGCCCCACGCGCAATCCTTGGCACCCGGGGCGAACCCCGGGGGGCTCTTCGGGCGGCTCCGCCGCGGCCGTGGCGGCGGGCCTCGCGGTCGCCGCCACCGGCACGGACACCGGCGGTTCGATCCGCCAACCGGCGGCGTTCTGCGGCATCAGCGGACTCAAGCCCACCTACGGCCGCGTCTCGCGCTACGGCATGATCGCCTTCGCCTCCAGCCTAGACCAAGGCGGCCCGCTGGCGCGTTCTGCTGCCGACCTGCGCCTGCTGCTCGGCCACATGGAAGGCGCGGACGCCCGCGACTCCACCAGCGCCAACGCCGCAAGCACCGCGAACGCGAGCGCGTCGGAGCGTTTCACCATCGGGGTGCCGAGCGAGTACTGGGACAGCGCCGTGGACGGTTTGCCGGGCGACATGGCGAAGGCGCTCGACGCCGCAGCCGCGACGTTGGAGCGCTTGGGGCATCGACGACGCGCTATCTCGCTGCCGCACACGGCGTTCGCCGTGCCCACGTACTACGTTGTCGCCAGCGCGGAGGCGTCCACCAACTTGGCGCGCTACGATGGTGTGCGCTACGGTCATCGGGCCGCTGGCGCGAAGACCTTGGCCGAGCTCTACACCCGTTCGCGCAGCGAGGGGTTCGGCGCGGAGGTGAAACGCCGCATTCTCGTCGGCACCTACGCGCTGTCGGTGGGCTACTACGACGCCTACTACCGCCAAGCGCAGCGCGTGCGGCGGCTAATCCGGCAAGACTTTCTGGACGCCTTCGGCGAAGTGGACGCTATCCTGACCCCCGCGACCCCATCCGTCGCGTTTCCCTTGCGGATGGAAGGCGCAGAGGACGATCCCACGGTGATGTACCGCCAAGATGCGTTCACCACGCCGGCCAGCTTGGCCGGCTTGCCGGCGCTGAGCATTCCCTGCGGCTTCACCGCGGATCCGCTGCCCATCGGCATGCAGCTCATCGGCCCGCACTTCGGCGAGGATCGGTTGCTGGCGCTCGGCGAGGCGTTCCAGCGCGAAACGGATTGGCACCTGCGTGCGCCGCCCGTGGCCCCTTAAGCCGGTTGCGCCTGCATTCTGGCGAGCGTGGTCTGGTAGGCGGCCGCCGGTTTCACGGCCAACTGCCGGCGCACATCCTTAAGCGGCAGCGCCAGCAGCGCCTCCCAATCCTGCGCCGGCAGCCAGCTCGCGTGGCGGCCGTCCCGATAGGCGCGCCACATGGCCTTGACGACGCCACGGCGGGGGAACTCGCGACTAAGCCGCCACGCCGCAGTCAACGCGATGACGCCCACGCCGCGGTTGCGCGTTTGGGCGTAGCTGAAGGCCAACAGGCAGGCTTCGCCGAACGGGTTGCGGCCGTAGGCGGTCACCGTGTGCCACAAATCGTGCTGATCGCGCATGCGATGGCCGAAGCGGCGCAGGTGCGGATCGTCGAAGTCGTAGCCGTGGCCCTCGTCGCTGGCGGCCACCAAGCCTTCGGCGGAAAGCGACTCGCCGTAGATGAAGTCGTGGTAGGCGCGGCCCAGCGAGCCCTTCGGGAGCGCCGCCAACGCCTCGCGATCGCGCAGCGTGTCCAACAAATCGATTTCCTCCGCCATTACGCGCTGGCCCACCGCGGTGCCGCGGAACCGGCGCAACCCCCGCACCAGCGACGGCCCAGCCAGCGCGCGAATGATCTCGAACACCCGCGGCGTGTCCTCCGGGTTGGCGATGAGCGCCCGCAACGCCCGCCACGCCACCATCGGCTGCATGCGACGGTTGTCGGCACTGGACATGATGTGCTCCTTGGACGAATAGCTGACGCCGCACAGTATAGACTCGCGGCACGGGTTGAGCGGGCAGGCGGCGGGATTTGAGCTGGGAAAGCGTCATCGGCTTGGAGGTGCATGTGCAGTTGCGCACCCGCTCCAAGCTGTTTTCCGGCGCGCCGACGGCGTTCGGCGCGGCACCCAACACCCAGGCGTGCGAGGTGGATCTGGCCTTGCCGGGCGTGCTGCCGGTGCTGAACGCCGAGGCGGTGTACATGGCGGTGCTGTTCGGCCTTGCCGTGAAAGGCGAAATCGCCGAGCGCTGCCGTTTCGACCGCAAGAGCTACTTCTACCCGGACCTGCCCAAGGGCTATCAGATCAGCCAACTGGACGAACCCATCGTCTCGGGCGGGTATCTGGATGTGGACGCCGACAGTGGCCCGCTACGCATTCCGCTCACCCGCGCCCACCTGGAGGAGGACGCCGGCAAATCCCTGCACGAAGACTACGCCAGGCAAACCGGCATCGATCTCAATCGCGCCGGCGTGCCGCTCTTGGAGGTGGTCAGCGAACCCGAACTGCGCGCGCCGGCCGACGCCGCGGCGTACTTTCGCGCCCTGCAAACGCTTGTGCGCTATCTGGGCATCTCCGACGGCAACCTGCAGGAGGGCTCCTTGCGCTGCGACGCCAACGTATCCGTGCGCCGCCCGGGTGCGCCCCTCGGCGAGCGCACCGAGATCAAAAACCTCAACTCCTACCGCTTCGTGGAAAAGGCCCTTCGCCACGAGATCGACCGGCAAACGGCGCTGCTGGAAGCCGGCGGGGCGGTGGCGCGGGAGACGCTGCTCTACGACGCCGACCGCGACGAGACGCGCCCCATGCGCGGCAAGGAACAATCGGACGACTACCGCTACTTTCCGGACCCGGATCTGCTGCCGGTGGCTGTCACCGCGGACATGATCGACACCACCCGGTCGGCGCTGCCGGAACTGCCCAAGGCGAAGCGCGAGCGGTTCGAGCGGGAGATGGGGCTTAGCGCCTACAACGCCGGCTGGTTGGTGGAAGACCCGGGCACGGCAGCGTATTTCGAGGCCGTGGCGGCGGCGTGTGGCGAACCCAAGATGGCGGCGAACTGGGTGATGGGCGCCGTGGCCGCCGCGCAACGCCGCGACGAAACCGCGGCGCGACACATTCCCATTCCCCCGCCGCAGTTGGCGCGCCTCATCGAGCGCGTGGCCGACGAGACGATCTCCGGCAGCACCGCCAAAGCGTTGTTCGAGACGCTCTGGCAGGGAGGTGGCGGGGCGGAAGGGAAGGGCGGCCCCGAAGAAGTGGACCGGCGCATCGCCCAAGGCGGCCTCGCGCAAGTGAGCGACAGCGCCGCCATCGAGGCCATCGTCAGCGACGTGCTCGCCGCCAACCCCGCGCAGGTGGCACAGTACCGCGCCGGCCGCGAAAAACTGCTCGGCTACTTCGTCGGCCAGGTGATGAAGGCGACCGAAGGCAAAGCCAATCCGCGCGAAGTGAACACTCTGCTGCGCGAGGCGCTCAGCGGCTGAAGCGCCGCGGGGTCCGAGGATTCAAGGCGCGGTCCGCCCTTGGGTAGAATGTCGGCTTGAAGGCCAACGCCACACGTTCCATGTCGGCAGCGCTCACGCACCTCGGCGAGCTGGAGGCCGAGAGCATCCACATCATCCGCGAGGTGGCGGCGGAGTTCGAGCGGCCGGTGCTGCTCTACTCCATCGGCAAGGATTCCTCGGTGCTGCTGCACTTGGCGCGCAAGGCGTTCCATCCGGGCCCGCTGCCGTTTCCGCTGCTGCACGTGGACACGACGTGGAAGTTCGGCGCCATGATCGCCTTCCGCGACCGCATCGCCCGCGAACTGAAGCTGGATCTCATCGTCCACACCAATGAGGAGGGCCGCGCCGCCGGCGTCAGCCCGTTCACGCACGGCAGCCGCCGCTACACGGACATCATGAAAACCGAAGCGCTGAAAACCGCTTTGGATAAGCACCGCTTCGACGCCTGCTTCGGCGGCGCCCGCCGCGACGAGGAGGCGTCGCGCGCCAAGGAGCGCGTGTTCTCCGTGCGCGACGCCAACCACCGCTGGGACCCGAAAAACCAGCGCCCGGAGCTGTGGAACCTCTACAACGGCCATGTCAAACCGGGCGAGGAAGTGCGCGTGTTCCCGCTCTCCAACTGGACCGAGCTGGACGTCTGGCAATACGTCCACGCCGAGAACATCGACATCGTGCCGCTGTACTTCGCCGCCATGCGCCCGGTGGTGGAGCGCGACGGCATGCTCATCATGGTGGACGACGAGCGCATGGAACTTGCCGAGGGCGAGACGCCGGAGATGCGCTCGGTGCGCTTTCGCACGCTGGGCTGCTACCCGCTCTCCGGCGCCATCGAATCCACCGCCGCCACGGTGCCGGAGATCATCGAGGAGATGCGTCTGGCCAAGTTCTCCGAGCGCCAAGGCCGCCTGATCGATCGCGACGCGAGCGGCTCGATGGAGCGCAAGAAGCGGGAAGGCTACTTCTGATGGCCGGCGCAGCCACCAGCGGCTCGGCCGGCGAGCACAACAAGGAGCTCCTGAAGTTCCTCACTTGCGGCAGCGTCGACGACGGCAAGAGCACGCTGATCGGCCGCCTGCTGCACGACACCCAGCTCATCTACGAGGACCAGCTCGAAGCCCTCCGCCGCGACAGCAAAACCAGCGGCACCCAGCGCGACGGCGTGGACTTGGCGCTCTTGGTGGACGGCCTGCAGGCCGAGCGCGAACAGGGCATCACCATCGACGTGGCCTACCGCTACTTCGCCACCGCCAAGCGCAAGTTCGTCATCGCCGACACGCCCGGCCACGAGCAGTACACGCGCAACATGGCCACCGGCGCGTCCAACTGCGACGTCGCCGTGATCCTCATCGACGCCACGAAGGGCGTGCTGCCGCAAACGCGCCGCCACACCTACATCGCCCACCTGCTCGGCATCCGCCACCTCATCGTGGCGGTGAACAAAATGGACGCGGCCGCCTTCGCCGAGCCGGTTTTCGACGCCATCCGCGCGGACTACCACGCCTTCGCCTCCCAGCTCGCGCTGGACGACCTGCACTTCATTCCGCTCTCCGCCCTCGTCGGCGACAACGTGGTGGCGCAGTCCGCCAACATGCCGTGGTACCAAGGCGCGACGCTGCTGCACCTCTTGGAGAACATTCACCTCGGCAGCGGCAAGAACGCCGAGCACTTTCGCCTGCCGGTGCAGCTAGTGAGCCGCCCGGATGCGGATTTTCGCGGCTACAGCGGCTCGGTGGCCGGCGGCGCCGTGCGCCCGGGCGACGAGGTGGCCGTGCTGCCTTCCGGCAAAACCACCACCGTGCAACGCATCGTCACCGCCGACGGCGACTTGGCCGAGGCGTTCGCCCCGCAAGCCGTCACGCTCACCTTGGCCGACGAACTGGACGTGAGCCGCGGCGACGTGCTGGCGGCGACCACAGCGCTCCCCCACATCGCCGATCGGCTGGACGCCATGCTCGTCTGGATGAGCGAAGCGCCGCTCGCGGTGGGCCGCGAATACCTGGTGAAGCAGGGAACGCGCCAAGTGGTGGGCCGCGTCGCCCACATCCGCCACCGCGTCGACGTCAACACGCTCGCCCAAGAGCCCGCCGCCGGCTTGGCGCTGAACGAGATCGCCCGCGTGGAGGTCTCCCTCACCGAGCCCATCGTGTTCGACCCCTACGCCGTGAACCGCGCCCTCGGCGGCTTCATTCTCATCGACCGCCAAAGCAACGGCACCGTCGCCGCCGGCATGGCGCTGGCCCCCGGCGGCTCGCCCGGCGCCAAGTGGGACGAAACGCCGCACGGCGAACTACGCGCCATCGCCAGCGCGGTCACCGCCGCCGAGCGCGAAGCGAGGCTTGGCCAACGCCCAGCCACAGTGCTGCTCACCGGCCTCGCCAAATCCGGCAAAACCACCATCGCCCACGCCGTGGAACGCCTGCTGTTCGACGCCGGCTGCCTCACCAAGGTGCTGGACGGCCAGAGCTTCCGCCTCGGCATGAGCCGCGACCTCGGCTTCTCCGCCGGCGAACGCTCCGAAAACCTGCGCCGCGCCGCCGAAACCGCCCGCCTGATGAACGACGCCGGCCTCATCTGCCTCACCGCCTTCGTAGCCCCGGAAGACGCCGTGCGCACCCGCGCCCGCCACACGATAGGCGAGGAGCGCTTCGTCGAAGTGTTCCTAACCGCGCCGATCGAAGTGCTGCGCAACCGCGACGACGCCGGCATCTACGCCGCCGCCGACCGCGGCGGCGCCCACCTGCCGGGCGTAAGCGTTGCTTTCGAGCCACCCGCCGCGCCGGATCTGGTGCTGGCGACCGACAAGCTGGACGTTGACACCTGCGCCAAACGCATCGTGGCGCTGTTGCGCAGCCGCGGGTTCATCAAGTAGGCGAGCCGCGGGGCAGCGATGGCCTGCCTTGGCGCGGCCCCTTCCCACCCACTCGGGCGCCAACAAGCGCAAGACGCAGCGGTCCACGGCCGACATGGGATCCGCCGCTTTTTTCATGTTCCTGCCCAAGGCGACGATCGCCTCGTGGGCGGGCAGCGGCATGGCGCGGATCTCCGTGGCGCTCACCTGGGTATTGCCGTTCATGATGCGGAAATAGGCGTCCAGCAAGCGGCTGCTGTAGAGCGCCGCAAGCCCCCAGGTTTCGTCCTCACCAAGTTCGCCGCTGGGCCGGTGGACGTAGTTCAGGTGGTTCTCGAAGCCAACCAGCGGTGCCGGGAGCGCGGCTTTGAGGCACGGCGCGGCGGTGAGGCGGCGCGTCTCCTCCTTTGCGCTGAAGCGGCGGAGCAGCACATAGTTCTTGTTTGGCACCAGCAGCGCGGCGGCGCTGGCGTGTGCGATGTACTCGGGTTTGTGTTTCGCCAATGGCCAGGTGGTGCGCAAAGGGCGCACGTGGTTCATCCACAAGAGGGGCGCATGCGTGCGCGGCACGTTGCCGTCGTGGACGATGTGCTTGGCGGCGCGAAACGCGACCACCGGCCCGGTGGAGATGTTCAGCCCCAAGGCGTGCAGGCTCGTCGGCCATGCGTCCACCAGTTTCACGACGTCCTCGTCATCGGCGCACAGCGGCAGGCGCAACACCTTGTCCGCGGATCGCAGGTCGATGGCGGCGGTCATCGGAACCGTGCGGTCAGTCGCCTTCCCAATGTCGTCCTGGCCTTCGCTCGAAGAGACGCGAAGCCGCGCCTGCCCCGCCGATTGCTGCCAACGGTCACGGCGAACGCCGGTGAGAATCACGTTCTCCTGCAAGACGTCGTCGCGCCGGAAGGCGTTGCGCCGGGAGCGGAACACATGCACACATGTCGGCTCGATCAGGCGAAAGAACACGTCTCGGAACTTGCGGAAGTAGGGGCCGGAGGCGAAGCTGCGCGGCGTGATGAACACGAACTGGCCCTCTTGTCGAAGCAGCGTGGCGGCCACGGCCATGAAAAGCGCGTAGATGTTGGGCTGGCCATGCACGACCTCAGCGAGAGCAAAGGCGCGCGGGTCCGCTTTGGCGATTTTGAAATAGGGCGGATTGGCGATGACCACATCGAATGGGGCGCTGGCGGCGTGGCCGGCGAACAACTCGCCGTTCGCTGGCAACCGGGCGGCGTGGGCGGCTACGAAGTCGTTTGCTTGAACGCACGCCGCAACCGTCAATCCGCGTTCACGCGCCCAAGTGCTGAGGTGTGAGAAGACGGCGCGCAACGGCTCGACCAAGCCGCCATCCACCTCGTGGGCGACGATTTCGACATGCGCGGGCTTGCTCGGCAGGCTTGCGAGCCGTTCGACTACAGCGCAACACAAAACGCCGGCGCCGGCCGCGGGATCGAGGACGCGCAAGCGCCGGCCTTGGGCGTCAATGCGTTGGGCCATGTATTCTGCTACGGTCACCGGCGTGAGATAGAGGCCGTGCTGTTTGCGGTGCCGCGCAGATTGCTTGGCGACGTACCAAGTGCCGACGCGATCGGCATACGCCGTCGGCGACTCGCCGCTGACAGGGGTTGGCCGGTGGGGTGGGGCACCTTTCGGGTGATCGGGCAGTTGTCGGGGGTTCGTGGACATCTTGATCAATCTTGTCCTGTACGCCAGTGCCTCCCTGCTGCCAGTGGGCACTATATCCTTGGCTACTACACATTAGCTGCTTGGCGTGGGAGGCGCATGGGCACATCGCAAGTCTCGGCAACGGAATTCAAGGCCAAATGTTTGCGCATCATCCAGCAGATGGGCCGAGACGGTCGCCCGGTGACCATCACCCGGCGGGGGCGGCCGGTGGCGTTGTTGTCGCCCCTGCCGCCGAGGGAGGCTGCGCGGCCGTTCGTCGGCATGATGCCGGGTACGGTGTTGGGCTACGACGCACCGTTTTCGCCGGCCGCGCCGCCCTCGGATTGGTCGGTCGTCGACGCCTGCGGGAGGACGACGTGAGCATTCGGGCGGACGTGGTGATCGTCGGCGCAGGGCCCTGCGGCCTTTTTCAGGTGTTCGAGCTGGGGCTGCTTGGCATCAAGGCGCATGTGGTGGACGCGCTGCCGGCGCCGGGCGGCCAGTGCGCGGAGCTTTACCCGGACAAGCCCATCTACGACATTCCGGCGATTCCGGTGTGCGACGCGCAGGATCTGGTGGCGCGGCTGCTCGAACAGATCAAGCCGTTCGACGCTGAGTTCCACTTGTCGAGCCAAGTAACCGAAGTGCGGCGCATTGACGAGGCGACGTTTCATGTTGCCACCGGCCGTGGCGAGACGTTCATCGCCCGCGCCATCGTCATCGCCGGGGGCGTGGGCTCGTTCCAGCCCATGCCGCTGCGTGTGCCGGGCGTGGAGCGGTTCGTGGATCGGCAGGTGTTCTACCGTGTGCGGGATGGCGCGGAACACGCCGGCAAGAATCTGTTGGTGCTTGGCGGCGGGGATTCCGCCTTGGATTGGACAGTGGAGCTTGCCGGCAAGGCCAAGTCGCTCACTTTGGTGCATCGCAGCGACAAGTTCCGCGCCGCGCCGGCCACCGTGGCGCGCATGCGCGAACTCGAAGCGGCCGGCAAGGTGCGGTTTCTGGTGGGCAACTGCGTGGACATGAAGGCCGACGGCGAGACCTTGCGGGAACTGCACATTCGCCACCCGGATCAGGCCGTGACGCCGCTGGCCATCGACCACGCGCTGGTGTTCTTCGGCCTCTCGCCGAAGCTGGGGCCCATCGCCGAGTGGGGCATCGGTCTAGAAAAGAACCAGATCGCCACGGACACCGAGCGCTTCGAGACGAACATCCCAGGCATCCACGCGGTGGGCGACATCGCCATCTACCCGGGCAAGAAGAAGCTCATCCTCTCCGGCTTCCACGAGGCGGCGCTGGCGGCGTTCGCCATCAAGGCGCGGCTGCATCCGGACGAGAAGGTGCATTTGCAGTACACCACCACCAGCCCGATCATGCACCAGCGGCTAGGGGTTTGACGCGCCATCCTCGCGCCGACGGTCAGCGCTCAACGTCGCCCGGTTGCCGTGCGAACAGTCGTGCCAAAGCGGCCGTGGTGCCGTCCGGTTCCACGAAAACGCCTTCCTGCTGTTGCTCGATGTCGAGGCCCGCGGCAAGGCGCGACAAAGCGCCCGGGGTGACGCGGAACGCCGGGTTCTTCGGGCCGGTGACGGCCTCGTCAGAGAGCAGATGTTGCTCCACCACCAACACGCCGCCCGGGCGTAGAGCCGGCACCAGCGTGCGCACAAGCTCCAATTGGACGTAGCGGATGTTGACGATCACGTCGTAGCCGCGGGTGAGCGCGAAGCCGTCTTCGAGATCCGCTTCCCGCCAGTTGACCGCGAGATCGCCGGCGCTTTGTCGGGCGCGCTGCAACGCGACGGAGGAGATGTCCACCGCGTCCACCTCGAGGCCGCGCCGGGCCAGGAAGATGGCGTTGCGGCCGGCGCCGCAGGCCAGATCCAAGGCGCGTCCGCGGCGCGGCAGCCGCTCGGCGGATTGCTCCAAAAACGCGCTGGGGTGGCTGCGCGTCTCGTAGGCACCTTCGCGGTAGCGGGCGTCCCACTTGCGCCGGTCTTCGGCGCTCAACGGGGTTCGGCCGCTTCCGATGCGCTGTCGTGCTCGGCTGTCGGGTTCCGCTTGCGGTTGTGCAGCAGCCAGAGCAGCGCCAGCCCCACCGCGATTGCCACTAGACCGCCGACCGCCAGCGGCCATGTGCTGGCGAGGTTGAACAACGCCGGAATCAGCAAACAGAAGCCGCCGAGCGCCAACACCGCGCCAATTTGCGCCAAAGCTCCCGTGGACGAGAAAACGCCAGCGGGTGAATCCTCCAAGCTGGGCTCCTCCGGTGCGGGTTGCTCTTGTTCCTCGTCTGCGGCGGAGCCGCTTTGCCTCTCGATGTTGGCCTTGGCGGGATCCCGGCCTTCGCCCCCCGCGGCACGCACCAGCCGCCACGCCAACCACATGCCGGCGCAGCCCACGCTCAGCCCCAGCAGCGCGACGACGGCGGCGCCGGTGTTCATGGCGGCGCTTGGCCCATGATTTCGGCTAGCTGCCCCTCCTTGCGTTCCCGCTCGCGCACGGAAAGACGCACACCCAAGTGACGGCGCAAACTCGCCGCCGAAGGCGCCGCCTCGTAAGCCGAGCGAAACAACTCGGCGATGGTCACACGCTCTCCCGCGTACGGAGTGCAAACCACCGACGCCCCGGCCCGCGCCTCGCCGCCGCGCACCACGCGGCAGTAGAAACCCGGGCGTTCGGCGGCCCGAAAATGGCGCGGGAGGGCGCGGTTGCCGAGGCTGGTGGCGAGGGTGTTGCAGGGAATGCGCGGCGCCGTGGCTTCCAGCACCACGTCGGCGAACGCGAAACGGTCGCCCACCGCCACGGTGGCGCTTTCGCAGCCCTCCACGGTGAGGTTCTCGCCGAACGCGCCGGCGGCGAAATCCAAGCCGAGCTCGCGCCCGAACCAAGCGTAGTCGTCGGTGGTGTACACGTACACGGCTTGATCGGGGCCGCCGTGGTGGCGGGCGTCGCACACCGCATCGCCGGCGAGGCCGTCCGCGTCGATCCGCGCCGCCGGCACCGCGGCCTTGAAGATGCCCGTGCGGATGCTGCGCCCGCCCATGTCCATGCGCCGCGCCGCGCCGACGTTCACGCTTGTGACCTTCATGTCCACCCCAGCCGCGAGTACTCAAGGCATGGTAAACGAACATGGGGCTAGCGCCCGGCGGCGTTTGCGCCTATTGTGTGCGTCAACTTCAGGAACACGCGGGAAGCAGCGATGAAACTCTACGACTTCAAGATGGCGCCGAACCCGCGCCGGGTGCGCATTTTCCTTGCCGAGAAGGGCGTCGAGGTCGAAACCGTGCAAGTGGACATCCCCTCCGGCGAGAACCTCCGCCCGGAGTTCCGCGCCATCAATCCGCGCAGTGTGCTGCCCACGCTGGTGCTGGACGACGGCACGGTGGTCGACGAATCCGTGGCCATCTGCCGCTACTTCGAGGAACGCCACCCGGAGCCCAACCTGATGGGCACGGACGCGCAATCCAAGGCGGTCATCGAGTCCGCGCAGCGGCACATGGAGTGGGACGGCCTCATGGCCGTGGCGGAAGCCTTCCGCAACGGCAACCCGGCCTTCGCCGACCGCTCCATTTCCGGCACCGAGGGCGTGCCGGCGGTGCCGGGGCTGGTGGAACGCGGACGCGCCTCCGTGGGCCGCTTCTTCACGGCGCTGAACGACACTCTCGGCGGATCCGAATTCGTCGCCGGCGACGCCTTCACCATCGCCGACATCACCGCCTTCTGCACCGTGGACTTCGCCAAGTGGATCCAAATCCGCGCCGGTGACGAGCACCCGCACATCCAACGCTGGTTCGCGCAGGTGAAGGCCCGACCGAGCGCGGCCGCCTAGGCGATCGCTAAGCCGCCGGTTCGGGGGCCGGCGGCGGGGTGTAGCCGGCGGGTCGGTCCGTCTCTTCGCCGGCGAGGAACCGTCGCATTTGCTCGCTCAGGTAGGCCCGCGCCTCGCGATCCACAAGCGACAGGTGGTGCTCGTTGATGAGCATCGTTTGCAGTTGCTGCCACTCGCGCCACGCCGTGGCGGAGACGTTGTCGAAGATGTCTTGGCCGGCCGGGCCGGGCAGGGGCGGGGCGTCCAAGCCGGGGAGTTCCCGGCGGTGGCGGCGGCAGAAAACCAAGCGGGAAGCGGGCGTTGGGCGCTCGCTTTCACTGGCTGGCGAATCCTCGATCGTCATGGCGAGTTCTCCGGTTGTTCCAAGTCAGGCGCGGTCTCCTTGCCGCCGTGGACGGACGGTTCGGCGCACCATTGCCGGCGCAGATTGTCGAGCGGCGGCAAGATGGCCTCCGGCAGCTCGAGCAACTCCACCAGCACAGCCCGGTCCAGCGCCTTGCGGGTGTCGTCGCGGTAGGCTTCGTTGGCGGGCAGCAGCGTTTGCGTGCTGAAGCGCTCGAAGGTGGCGTTCGCCCGCTCCAGCTGTTCCGGCCCGAGTGTACGCGGGTCGAGCACCGGCAGCTCCGGCAACGCCGTGATGGTGGTGATGGCGCGCCCCTGCTGCTGGCGCGAACCCATCCACCAGAACGCCATCAGGCCAAGTGTGCAATTCGCCCACAGCGCGATGGCGCGCGTCCACTCCTCTTGATGCGGCTGGAAGCTGGGCCACGCCCGCCCGCCAAGACACGGCGCCGGCGTGAGGCAAGCCATCAGGCTTTGCGAGTTCATCGTAAAGTCCAACGTGAAGTGCAGCGTGGCGGCGGTTTGCCAGACGCGCATGGCGTGTTCTTCGCACCCGGGGCGAACGACGCCTTCGCTGTCGGGCGCCACCACCAGTCGCCGCTCGCGTTCCGCGCTGTGCGCCCACAACACGGGATAGCTGGGTACGCCGCTCGCGGGAACGATCTTGAACGGCCCGCGGAACGGCGGCTCGCCGTCCTTGCTGTTGCCGATGTCGCGGTCCAGCGGGCCGCGCTGCCCCAGCGCGCCCAGAGTCGTAATCGGCAACGCCGTCTGTTCGGCGTGGCGCGGCATCCGCAACGCGCCGTTGCCGAGCGCCATCATCGCCTCCGCCAACGCCGATTCGCGCAGCGCGGCGCAGCCGCCATCCTCCAGGCGGGCGCGAATGTAGGTGCCGAGGCGCTGGCCGCCGGCGCGCAGGTGGCCCACCCGGGCCGCCGGCAAGCCGTCGATCAGCTTGGCCACGTCGGAGGCTTCCACCATGCCCTGCGGCCGCCGAAACAGGTTGACGAACAACGCATCGCCCGAGGGCGCGTGCGTTTCGTCGCGCTTGGTGGCGACGAGCAGCACCTCCGCCATGCCGGTGTCCGCCGAGAAGGCGCGCTGCGTGTTGCCGGTGGCGGCCACGGACACCACGACGATGTCCGCGTACTCGCTGGCGAACAGCGCCCGCACCGCCTGCCAGGAAACACCCTGAACGAACGTCATCGGCAGCACCAGCGCCACCACGCCGCCCGGTTTCGCCTTGGCGTGGGCGAGGTCGATGAAGTTCGACGCCAGGCCGGCGTTGCCGTGCCCCACCGGAACATCGAGCCGGCGGCGGATTTCCGCCAACCGCTCCGACATCAGCCGCTGCTCCTCCGCGGAGTTGCTGAAGCCGCCGAAGGACGGCACCGGCACGTCCGCCACCTCGTGGTTCGTGGGGCGCGTGAACGGCGGATTCATGACGACCAGGTCCACCGATGCGTGCGGCAGATCCAGATCCTCCACCTCCACGTCCCCGCGGCCCTGCGCCTGCCGCTGTCCGGTGGGAAAGAGCGAGCGCGACTGCCCGGCGGCGATGAGGTCCAGCGAGCCGATGGCGACGCCGTGCGCGCGCTCCGCGCCGCCGCCGACCCCGTAGGGCATCGTGTAGACGCGCGTGTTCTCGAACACCTCCCCCGGATGAACGCTCGACAACTGCGCGGCGCACAGGTGCGCGGCGGCCGGCATGATGTCGGCGGCGACCACGGCGCGCTCCAACATGGCCGGGTGTACTTCGCGATCGTCGCCGCCGCTGTGCCGGTGGCGCGCCAACACCGCTTGGTAGGCCGCCACCAGCAAAGTGCCGGTGCCGCAGGAAAGGTCGGCGATGCGCAGGTTGGGATAGGCGTCCAAGTCGTTCCAGTCCGCGTTCATCCTTGCCACGGCCAGTTCGCCAAGCAGCTGTGCGGATTCGGGCCGCGTGTAGAACGTGGCGAGGAACTTCCGGTCGGCGATGAGCCGCTGGAACATGCGCCCGGAGAGATCCTGCTGGGTGGTGATGCCGCGCCCGGAGAGTTCGTTGGCCATGCGCACCAGCGGGCGCAGGGCGTCGTTCGCAGCTGTGCCGGGGAACGGCAGCAACAGGTCCGTGGCCAAGCGGAAGATCGGCCAATAGTTGATCTCGGTGAGGATGCGCGTCCAAGTGTCCAATATGGTCACGCACCGCCGCCAGTCGGGTAGCTGGGCCAATTCGGACATGGACGGTAGCTGGTGGCGCGTCGAGATGGCGTCTTGGAACAGCAGCGCGTTGCCGATGATGGTCATCGCCATGCGCGTGGTTTGCGTCCCCGGTTGTTGATTGAGCGCTTCGCCGAGCCGAATCGGCAGGTGGACGCCGCCGTCTCTCGCGTGGCCTTCCACCACCGCGGTCGCCGCCCGCACGCCGAGTTCGAGAATCGTCATGCCCTGCTCGATCAGGCGCGTGGACGCCAAGGCATGCTCCATGCAACGGGCGATGTCGTTCAGACCGCCGCGCAACCACCCTTCGGCCGGCCAGCGGCTCGGCGCTGATGGCTCCCCCGACAATACGCAATAGCCGAACTCGCTGTTCGCAATGCGCGCCGGCAGGTCCGCTTGCCCGCGGCGCAGTTCCGCCGGCAGACGAACCGCCACCACCTGTTCGATCCGCTCGCCATCGATCGGCGTCAAGCCCAAGCGCGCCGCGGCGTCCCGTTCCACGGTTGCGGCCGGCGCGAACTCGGTTTCCACGACAACGGGCTGCACGCCCTTCGGGCGCGCCACGATGTCCGGCCGCAACGAGCGGTTCTCCGCGAAGACGCCGCTCTGCTCGGCGTCCACGGTCTCCCGCCACAACGGATGCTTGTGGCGCAACGCCTCGGCGAGCGCGGCGTTGACGGTGGCTTCGCTGTTTTGCGGCATGGGCTTGCTCTGCGCTTTTAGGGCCGGGCGACCGTGTGCGCCGCCTCTCCTGATTTCTTGATGTTCATCCCGGAGCCCCCGGTTGTTCAACGTCTGGCGCGGTCTCCTTGCCGCCGTGGACGGACGGTTCGGCGCACCATTGCCGGCGCAGATTGTCGAGGGGCGGCAAGAGGGCCTCCGGCAGGCCGAGCAACTCCACCAACACGGCCCGGTCCAGCGCCTTGCGGGTGTCGTCGCGGTACGCTTCGTTGGCGGGCAGCAGCGTTTGCGCGCGGAAGCGCTCGAAGATGGCGTTTGCCCGCTCTAGCTGCTCCGGCGCGAGGGTGCGCGCGTCCAGCACCGGCAGTTCCGGCAACGCGGTGATGGTGGTGATGGCGCGCCCTTGGTGTTGGCGCGAACCCAGCCACCAGAACGCCATCAAGCCCAGGGTGGAGTTCGCCCACAGCGCGATGGCGCTCGTCCATTCCTCGCGCTGCGGCTGGAAGCCCGGCCATGCCCGCCCGCCGAGGCATGGCGCTGGCGTGCGGCAAGCCGTCAGGCTTTGCGAGCTCATCCCGAAGTCCAGCGTGAAGTGCAGCGTGGTGGCGGTTTGCCAGACGCGCCGGGCGTGTTCTTCGCAGCCCGGGCGAACGACGCCCTCGCTGTCGGGCGCCACCACCAGCCGCCGTTCGCGTTCGGCGCTGTGCGCCCACAACACGGAATAGTTCGGCACGCCGTGCGCGGGAACGATCTTGAACGGCCCGCGAAACGGCGGCTCGCCGTCCTTGCTGTTGCCGATGTCGCGGTGCAGCGGGCCGCGTTG
The DNA here is from genome assembly GCA_965243095.1 of Candidatus Azotimanducaceae bacterium. GTDB lineage: Bacteria > Pseudomonadota > Gammaproteobacteria > Pseudomonadales > Azotimanducaceae > VXYL01. The sequence goes on along the minus strand of OZ251530.1, from coordinate 3,373,003 downwards.
GCCCAGTGCGCCGAGAGAGGCGATCGGCAACGCTAGCGGCTCGCGGCGCGGCATCCGCAGCTCGCCGTTGCCGAGCGCCATCATGGTCTCCGCCAAGGTGGATTCGCGCAGCGCCGTGCAGCCGCCGTCTTCCAGCCGCGCGCGTATGTAGGTGCCCACGCGCCGCTCGCCGGCGAACAGTTGGCCGACTTGAAGCGCCGGCAACTCCGCGATCAGCTTGGCGACATCCGATGCCTCCACCGCGCTGCGAGGGCGTTGGAACAGGTTGACGAATGTTGCTTGGCTGCCTTGGCCGCTAGGCGTGTCGTCGCGCGCTTTGGTGGCGATCACTAGCACCTCCGCCATCCCCGTGTCCGCGGAGAATGCCCGGTCGGTGCTGCCCGTTGTCGCCACGGCGACGACTACGATCTCCCGGTAGTCGCGAGCAAGCAATTCCCGAGCCGCTCGCCAAGATGCGCCTTGGACAAAAACGAGCGGCAGCACCAGCGCCACAACGCTGCCCGGTTTTGCCTTGGCATGGGCGAGGTCGATGAAGTTCGACGCCAAGCCGGCGTTGCCGTGCCCGACCGGAACGTCGAGCCGACGACGAACTTCCGCCAGCCTCTCCGACATCAGCCGTTGTTCCTCGATGGACGTGCTGAAGCCGGCGAACGACGGCACCGGAACGTCGGTCGCCGCGTGGTTCGTGGGCCGGGTGAAGGGCGGATTCATGATGATCAGATCCACCGATGCATGCGGCAGGTCGAGATCCTCCACCTCCACATCACCGCGGCCCTGCGCTTGCCGCTGCCCGGTGGGAAAGAGGGAGCGCGACTGGCCGGCGGCGGTGAGGTCGAGCGAGCCGATGGCGACCCCCCGCGCCCGCTCCGCGCCGCTGCCGACGCCGTAGGGCATGGTGTAAACGCGCGTGTTCTCGAAAACCTCCCCCGGATGTGTGCTCGACAGTTGCGCGGCGCACAAGTGCGTGGCGGCCGGCATGATGTCGGCGGCGACCACGGCGCGCTCCAGCATGGCGGGATGTACTTCGCGATCGTCGCCGCCGCTGTGCCGGTATCGTGCGAGCAGTGCTCGGTAACCCGCCACCAGCAGCGTGCCGGTGCCGCACGAGAGGTCGGCGATGCGCAGATTGGGATAGGCGTCCAAGTCATTCCAATCCACGCTCATTCTGGCCACGGCCAGTTCGGCCAGCAGCTGGGCGGATTCGGGCCGCGTGTAGAACGTGGCGAGGAACTTCCGATCCGCGATGAGCCGCTGGAACATGCGTCCCGAAAGATCCTGTTGCGTCGTGATGCCGCGCCCGGAGAGTTCATTGGCCATGCGCACCAGCGGGCGGAGCGCGTCGTTCGCCGGTGCGCCGGGGAACGGCAGCAACAGGTCCATGGCCAAACGGAAGATCGGCCAATAGTTGATCTCGGCGAGGATGCGTTTCCAAGTGTCCAGTATGGCCACGCACCGTTGCCAGTCGGGTAGCTGCGCCAGCTCGGACATCGACGGCAGCTGGTGGCGCGCCGAGATGGTGTCCTGGAACAGCAGCGCGTTGCCGATGATGGTCATCGCCATGCGCGTGGTCTGCGTCCCGGGCTGTTGGTTGAGCACTTCACCAAGGCGAATCGGCAGGTGGATGCCGCCATCTCTCGCGTGGTCTTCCACCGCGGCGGTTGCCGCGCGCACGCCGTGTTCCAGAGTGGTCATGCCCTGTTCGACCAAACGCGCGGACGCGAGGGCATGCTCCATGCAGCGGGCAATGTCGTTCAAGCCGCCGGTTAGCCATCCTTCGGCCGGCCAGCGGCTCGGTACCGACGGTTCGCCGGACAATACGCAATAGCCGAATTCGCTGGTCGCGATGCGCGCCGGCAGATCGGCCTGTCCGTCGCGCAGTTCCGCCGGCAGACGAACCGCGACCACTTGTTCAATCCGCTCACCGTCGATCGGCGTCAAGCCCAACCGGCCGACGGCATCCTGTTCCACGGTTGCGGCCGGCGCGAACTCGGTCTCCACCACGACCGGCTGCGCGTTCTTCGGGCGCGCCACGATGTCCGGCCGCAACGAGCGGTTCTCCACGAAAACGCCGCTCTGCTCGGCATGCACGGTCTCCCGCCACAACGGATGCTTGCCACGCAACGCCTCCGCGAGGACGACGTTGATGGTGGCTTCGCTGTTCTGGGGCATGGACTTGCTCGGCGCTTGCGGGGGCGCTCGCTCGGCCGTTGCGGTTGCGGGACTAGGCCGGCGTGTTTTGGCGCAATTGGGGGTGTATCGTGCCACACAAAGCTGGGGATGTGGCCAGCGAGGGCCGCCCCGGCCGCGCGAAAAGACAGCTACTTGCCTCCCAACGGCAGCGGTGCCGCGGCCGCCAGCAGCTTCGCCGCCAAAGCGGAAAGGCCAAGACGGTGACTCCGCGGGTCGATCCAACGGCCGGTGGTGGTGGCCGGTCGCGCCTTGAGCTGCACATATACCGGTTCGGCGTGCAGATCGAAGTGGCTGAAACCGTGCCGCAGCGTTGGCGCGAAATGCATCGCCCGCACCAGCTTCGCGTCCATGCCGGCCGCCGCCAGAAACGCCTGCGCGGATTCGTCGCCATCCCGCTCCGGCGGCGACCACAAGCCGCCCCAAACGCCTTCCGGCGGCCGCTGCTCCACATAGCAAGCGCCTTGCGGGTCCGAGACCACGAAAAAACGCCGCTGCGCCAGCGGGCGCGGGCTTGACTCCCTGCGTTCGGGGAAGCGGTACACGTCGCCCGCGGCCAGCGCCGCGCAGCTAGTGCGCACAGGACATGCGGCGCATTGCGGCTGGCGGCTTTGGCAAACGCTGGCGCCCACATCCATCACGGCTTGGGTGTAGTCGGCCACGCGCTTTGGCGGCGTCAGGGCTTCCGCCAACCGCCACAGCGTCGCCGCCGTTGCCGAGTTGGAAGGCGGGCCGGCAACGCGAAAGTGCCGCGCCAGCAGGCGTTTGGCGTTGGCGTCCAGAATGGCGGCACGCAAGCCGTGCGCCTGCGCCGCGATGGCGCCGGCGGTGGAGCGGCCGATGCCGGGCAACATGGCGAGCACGGCCGGGTCGCGGGGCAGGGCGCCGCCGTGTTCGCGCAGCACGACGCCGGCGGCGCGGTGCAGATTGCGCGCCCGGGCGTAGTAGCCGAGGCCGCTCCACAGGTGCAGCACATCGTCCAAGTCCGCCTGCGCCAACGCCGGCAAATCCGGGAAGTGCGCCATGAAACGCTCGAAATAGGGAATCACGGAAGCGGCCCGCGTCTGCTGCAGCATCACCTCGGAAACCCAAACCCGGTAGGGGGTGCGCTGCCGCTGCCAAGGCAGGTCCTTGCGCCCGTTGGCGTCCCACCAAGAAAGCAGCCGCGCCGCGAACCGGCGCCGGGAAGCCGCCGTCGCGGCGTGCGCCGAAGCCGGGTTTGGCGGTTGCGCTGGCGCGGGCGTCTTGGTTGGCAACGGGTAGACTTCGCGCAAACAGGTAAGGACGCAGTATGGACGGATCCGTCGGTGCTTGGGAACCGCCCGCGGCTCTCGGCGAAGACCACGCCCGAACGCTGAGCGCGGCCGATTCGGCAAGCGACACCTTGGCGCTCGGTGCCGCGGCCGCGGCGCATGTGCGCCAAGTGATGAACGCGGACGGGCAGACCTGCGCCAAGCTGTTCGCCGGCCGCGATTCCGCCACGTTGTGCGCCTGGCTGCGGGTGCTCACGCTGGCGGAGATGCAGTTGCCCGGCTGCGAGGTCGGGGCTCGCTCTCCGGTGATCGCGTTGGCGGGCATCTTGCGCGAACGGGGCGACTACCCGCCCGCGCTGACGCCGTGGATCCGTTCCGTGAGCACCAACCGCTTTCTGCCCTACGGCAGCTTGAAGTCGCGGCTGAAGTGACGCGCCGGGCTATACTGCGCGAATGAAGCACCGCACCGCCTCGCGCAGCCGGGAGACGCTGGAAACGCGCATCCGGGTGGAAGTGGACTTGGATGGCGGCGGCGACGCAGATCTGCGCACCGGCATCCCGTTCTTCGAGCACATGTTGCACCAAGTGGCCCGCCACGGACGCATGGACTTGCGCGTCCACGCCGACGGCGATTTGGCCGTGGACGCGCACCACACGGTGGAGGACGTGGGCATCGTCTTCGGCCAAGCCGTGGCTGCCGCGGTGGGCGAGAAGAAAGGCATCCAGCGCTACGGCCATGCCTACGTGCCGCTGGACGAAGCGCTCTCGCGCGCCGTGGTGGACTTCTCCGGGCGGCCCGGCCTCGCCTACGACGTGTCCTTCCGCCGCGCCCGCGTGGGCGACTTCGACGTGGATCTGCTGCGCGAGTTCTTCCAAGGCTTCGCCAACCACGCGCAGGTGACACTGCACTTGGACAACCTCAAAGGCGGCAACGCGCACCACCAGGCGGAGACCTTGTTCAAGGCGTTCGGCCGCGCCCTGCGCATGGCCTTGCAGCGCGATCCGCGCACGCCGGACGCGCCTTCCACGAAAGGCGCGCTCTAGAGCCCAGCACCCGCTTGCTGCTCATCCCCGCCATAGACATCCAGCACGGCCGCTGCGTGCGCTTGCGCCAAGGCGCGGCGGATTCGACTTCCGTGTACTCGGACGACCCGGCGGCGATGGCCAAGCGCTGGGTGGACGCCGGCGCCCGCCGCCTGCACGTGGTGGATTTGGACGGCGCGTTCGCCGGCCGGCCGGTACACCACGAACTGGTGGAAGCCATCGTGTTGGCCGCCGGAGACGTTCCCGTGCAAGTGGGCGGCGGCGTGCGCGACACCGCCGCGGCGCAAGCCTATGTGGACGCCGGGGCAAGCCAAATCATCGTCGGCACGCGCGCCGTGGAGGAACCTTCGTTTCTCGGCGCGTTGGCCGCCAAATGGCCGCGCCGCGTCATCCTCGGCCTCGACGCCCGCGACGGCCGCCTCGCCACGCACGGCTGGACCGCCACCAGCACGGTGGACGCCGCCGACTTCGCCGCCGATCTCACCGCCGAGATCTTCGCCATCGTGTACACGGACATCGCCCGCGACGGCATGTTGCGCGGCGTCAACGTCGCGGCAACGCGCCGCTTGGCCGCGCTGTCGCCAGTGCCGGTGATCGCCTCCGGCGGCGTCAAGAACTTGGCCGATCTGCAAGCGCTGAAAGCGCTCGCCTTGCCCGACGAGAAGCTGCTCGGCGCGATCAGCGGCGCGGCCCTGTACCAAGGCGAGCTGGACTTCGCCGCCGGGCAACGGCTGTTGGATAGCTGACCGGCGTGTTCAGCGGCAACTTCCGCCGGCCATTCGCGCCGAGAACGCGGTGCCTCAACCGGATTTGGGCATCACCCCAAAATGCACCAACGCCTCGCGGATCAGGCGTTCGTCGTAGTCCACGTCGGGTTCGTCGTCGTCCGGGGGCACGGTGATGTCCGGCACCACGCCCACCTTGTCGAGTGAGCGTCCGGCGGGCGTGAGGTACCGCGCCGTGGTGAGTTTCAACGCCCGCCTGGCAATGCGCGAGACGCCCGGGAAGTGCGTGATGGTTTGCACGGACGCCTTGCCGTAGGTTTTGGTGCCCAGCACCACGGCGCGGCCATGATGCTGCAACGCGGCGGCGACGATCTCCGCGCCGGAGGCGGACGTTTGGTTGACCAGCACCGCCAGGGCCACGTCTTCGGCCAACACGTCGGCGTCGGCGGTGAACTCCCGCGTTTCGCCCTCGCCGCGCCCGGCGACGGACACGATGACGCCGCTTGCCAAGAAGGCGTCCGCGACATCGATGGATGTGCCAAGAAGCCCGCCCGGGTTGTCGCGCAGATCCATGACCAGACCTTCAAGCGGGCGCTCGGCCGCGAGGGTCACCAACGCCTCGGCAAGTTCCTCGACGGTTTGCTCTTGGAACTGGGCGATGCGCACATAGCCGTAGCCGGGCACCATCGGCAACTCGTACACGGTGGGCAACGGGATGAGGGCGCGGGTAAGGTCGAAATCGAATTGCCCGGCACCGGCGGAGGCGGGATGGGACGCGGTGGAGGTGGCCGCGGCCGCCGGCGCGTCGCGGCGCACGCGCACATGCACCGGGGTGTCCCGCCTGCCGCGCAGCACTCGGGCCGCGTCGCTGACCTGCCGCACCGGTTGGTGGTCCACCTGCAGCAGCTGGTCGTCCGCCAAGATGCCGGCGCGTTCCGCCGGCGTATCCGGCAGCGTTTCAACCACCGTCAATTGACCGTCCACCATGCCAAGCCGCACGCCAATGCCGCCAAAGCCGCCATCCGCTTCGTCTTGCAGGATGGTGAGCGCCCGCTCGTCGAGCAAGCCGGAGTGACCGTCCAAGCTCGCCAACATGCCGCCGATGGCCTCGTCCACCAAACGGGCCCGCGGCACCTCCTCGACGTAGTTTTTCTCCACTTCGCGCACCACCGCGCGCAGCAGCGCGTCTTCCAGCTCCCGCTCGGAACTGGTCGTCCAGTAGGCGAACACCCCGAGCCCGAGGCCCACCGCCATGCTCGCCATGATGGGCCAGCCGGCAGTCGCCCGCGCCTTGGAGAGAACCAGGCGGTGGCGGGAAGCGTCCTGCGAAGACGAAGGCGACATGGCCAGCGATCAAAAACCGGGGTGGGGTGTGGGTAATGTGCAACGGGCGGGTAACAATAGCATTGATGGCCGCGGCGGCCTTGGGAGCGCGGGCGTCTCGCCCGCATTTCGTTTGCCCGTGTTTCAACCCGTGCGGGCGAGACGCCCGCGCTCCCAGGAAAATGTCGCAGTCTTTTTGCATTTTCGATTTGACATCCGCAAGCCCACTGGCTACAGTGCGCGCCCATTCGCGTATGTCCCCTTCGTCTAGTGGACCAGGACTTCGGGTTTTCATCCCGGCAACAGGGGTTCGATTCCCCTAGGGGACGCCAATTTCCGGCAGCCAGTTCGGCCGACATTCCGGCAATCGAGGAATAGCCAATGGAGAGTTCCGCGGCGGCGGGCGCCGCCATGATCGAAACCCAAGGCCTCGGCCACACCTACAAAGGCGGTCATGTGGCCTTGGAAGGTGTGGATCTGACGCTGGGCACCGGCCTGTACGGGCTGCTGGGGCCGAACGGCGCCGGCAAGAGCACGCTGATGCGGATTATCTGCACCTTGCTGGTGCCGAGCAGCGGCACGGCGCGGGTGTGCGGGCACGACGTCACCCGCGAGCGGCGCGAAGTGCGCGAGCAGATCGGCTATTTGCCGCAGGAGTTCGGCGCGTGGCGCAACCACCGCGCCGAGGAAGTGCTGGATACGCTGGCGCGGCTTTCGGGCCTTGCGAACAAGGGCGAGCGCCGGCGGCGGGTGGCGGAAACCTTGGAGCTGGTCGGGTTGGACTCGGTGGCCGACCGCAAGGTGAAGAAGCTCTCCGGCGGCATGGTGCGGCGTCTCGGCGTCGCGCAGGCGATGGTTCACGAACCGCGCGTGTTGATCGTGGACGAACCCACCGTCGGCCTCGACCCGGAAGAACGCATGCGCTTTCGCCAGGTGATGGGGCGCCTAGGCCGCGACCGCACCATCCTGCTTTCCACGCACATTGTCGCCGACCTCGGCGGCGGTTGCAGCGAAATCGCCCTGCTCGACGACGGCCGCATCGAGTTCCAAGGATCCCCGGACGTGCTGCTGCAAAACGCCGTCGGGCGCGTTTTCGAGATCACCGCGGACGCGCAAGCGGCGGAGCGGCTGGAGGGCGAATACGAGATCGTCTCGCGCAACGCTTCGAGCGCGGGCGTCACGTTGCGCGGCGTCACCGGCAACGGCTTGCCGGAGGGCGCCACGCCGGTTGACGCGCCCACCTTGGAGGAGGGCTATCTCGCCTTCATGGCTGTGCGCGGACGCACCGAGGCGGCGCGCGAAGGCCAGGAGCAAGGCGGCGACGCGGCCGTCGCGGGCGAGGACGACGCCTAAAACCCCCACGGCCCAAGGCCCTAGATCCGAGTTTGCCAATGCTAGGAAGTTTGCGGAGCAAACTCGGTCGCACCGCAAGGTGCGCCGCCCATCAGGGCGCGCGGTGATAAGCGCTCCCACCAAACGCGCCGCCGCACTGGCGCTCGCCGCGGCGCTGGCCGAGATGCGCACGGCGCGGCGGCTGGCGCGCACTTGGTTGTTCACGGCGATCGCGGTGGGATTGCCGTTCGCCTACTTCCTCGGCAGCACTATCGAATACGCCGCCATTTTCGGCGCCGACCCGCTGAGCACCGCCACGGCGCCGCGCTACGCCATGCCGACCATCGGCTTCCTCGCGCTGCTCGCCTTCTTGGCCTGTACGCTGTTCCTCGCCTTCGACATGCGCGGGCGCGACCGGCGCGAGCGGATGGTGGACGTGTTGGACGCGCGCCCCGCCTCCAACTTCACGCTGCTGGCGGCGCGCGTCGCCGGCGTGGTCGCCACGGTGTGGCTGCCCACGCTGCTGCTCGTCCTGTTGATGCAGGCCGTGACCCTCTTCGCGTCGATGGCGCCGGTCGAGCCCTTGTCGGTGCTGGCGTTCCTGTTCGTGGACACGTTGCCGTTGTTCGTGTTCTTCGGGGCGCTGACCGTGTTGTTGGCGACCGCGCTCGGCAACCGCTGGCTGACGGCGGTGACCGCGCTGGCGCTTCTCGCCGCGTGGGTGTGGGCGCTCGGCACTGTCCCGCTGCGCTTCGCCCGCCCGCTCGTCGGCCACGCCGATCTGAGCTACATCTCGGACATCCTGCCCCGTTTGGCCGACCTGCCGGCGCTCGCTCACCGGGCGTCGCTGCTGCTTGCCGCGGTCGGTTTGATCGCGCTGGCCGCGGCGCTGCATCCGCGCCCGGACCAGCGCCGGGGACGCACGGCGGCCCTAGGAGCGGCGTTGTTGGCCGCCGGGGCGGCCGGTATTGGCGCCTTGGCGTGGCAAGCCGTGGCCGATGACGACCAGCTCGAACGCTGGCGGGCGAGCCACACGGCCGCGCAGGCGCGCAACGGCGGCAAGCGGCCGGACATCGAGCATGTGGCGGGCGCGATCGACATCGCCCCGGGCGACGACTTGGCGTTGGACATCACCTTGCGCGTGCGTCCCGCGGGCGGCGATTCGCTGTTGTTCTCGTTCAATCCGGGTCTCGCCATAGACGAACTGCTGCTGGACGGGCGCCCGGCTTCCTTCCAGCATGAAGATGGCTTGCTCGAGGTTGCCTTGCCGGCGCAAACCGGGGAGAGCGTAAGCATGTCGCTGCGGGCGCACGGCGCTCCGCTCGTCCGCTTCGCCTACTTGGACGCCAACCAACGCCCGCTCGACCGGGTGGTCTTGGACCAGTTCAACGCGCTGGGGTTGGAGGCCGCCATATTCGAGTCCCGCTACGTCGCGCTGATGCCGGCGATTCGCTGGCTGCCGGCGCCGGGCGCGAATGTCGGCGGCGACGACCCGGACGTTGCGCCGAGAGATTTCTTCACGGCGGACATCGAAGTTTCCGCGCCGCCGGGGTGGCTGGTCGCCGGCCCCGGGTTGCGCCAGGCCGTGGCCGGCGCCACGGACGAGGCGAGGTTCCGCTTCCAACCGGCCGCCCCGGTACCCGCTTTCGCATTGCTTGCGTCGCGCTTTGGACGCCGCGCCGCGCAGGTGGCGGGCGTGGAGCTGGAGGTGTTGCTGAGCCCCAAACACACGCACAACTTCGCGTTCATGGCGGACGCGGCGAGCCAAGTGGTGGAGCGCGCCGAGGAGTTGCTCGGCGGCGCGGAGAGGGCAGGGCTGGCCTATCCGTACCGCGCCTTCTCGTTGGTGGAGGTGCCGACGATGCTGCGCGGCTACGGCGGCGGCTGGCGCTTGGACACCGCGCGTTCCCTGCCGGGAATGTTGCTGTTGCGGGAGCAGGGGTTCCCCACCGCGGTGTTCGACTCCAAGGTTGCCGACGGCGAGCGGTCTCATGACGGGCGCGACGTCGCCAGCTTCAAAGTGGCGGTGGTGGAAGACTACTTGAACAACGATCTGACCGGGGGCGCACTCTTCTCCGCAGCGGCGCGCAACTTCGTCCTGTTCCAGACCGGCGCCGAGTCCGCGGCGGGCGCCGGCGCAAGCCGGGGCGTGGCGGCGGCGGCCTTGGAGGTTGTGGTGCATGAGCTCGCCACGCTGCTGCTGGCCGAGCGCCCGGGCTACTTCTCCGCGTACCTGTTCACCGATGCAAACGCCTTCGGCCGGGTGCTGTCCTTCGATGCGAGCTTCGACACCGGCGGCGGCTTTTCGCCGTTGCAACGTGCGGCGAATCGGCCGGCGGTGTGGGCCCGAGCGCTCGGTGCGCCGCTGGCGGCGCTCGATCCGCACGACGACCCGGGTATCGCGTTGAATGTGTTGGCGTTCAAGGGGCGCGCCGTGGCGCAAGCCTTGCTCGACGGTTTGGGTAGGCAGGGGGCGGCGGCGTTGCTGGCGCAGTTGCGCGAGCGGCACCGCGGCGGCCTGTTCGACCACGAGGACTTCAACGCCGCCGGGCGCGCCATCGGCGTCGACCTCGACGTCTTGCTCGGCGACTGGCTGCACGACGCCCAGCTGCCGGGCTTTCTCGCCTCGCCGGTTGCGGTGACGCGCATCGCCGACGACGAGCGCGGCCGACCGCGCTACCAAACGCGCCTGCACATCCGCAACGACGAACCCGCTCCGGGCGTGCTGCGGCTCCGCTACATGGCCGGCAAACGCGAATGGGGTGGCGACGCTTGGCGCGGCACGCGGCCGGTGCGCGTTCCCGGCAACACCTCGGTGGAGGTTGGTCTCGTCACCCGCAGCGCGCCTTTCGAACTGCGGGCGGCGCCGTACATGGCGCTGAACCGCCGACCGCTGGAATTGCCGCTGCCCAAGGTTCAGCGCGGGCCGATGGATGCCGCCGCCGAGCCGTTCGTGGGCCAACGGCCAAGCGATTGGCGGCCCGAGCCGATCCCGGGCATTGTGGTGGACGATCTCGATGCCGGTTTCGCCATTGAACAAAGCGAAACGGAGGCGTCGGGCTTCCGCTTGGCCGCCATCGCGGCCGCCTCGTTCGAGCCGCAAGGCGACATGGACCAAGGTTTGCCCGAATACCAACCCTTCCAGCAGAGTGCGCTTTGGCAGCGGCAGGAGCTGGGCACCAGTTGGGGAAAATACCGCCGCACCCTGGCGCGCACGGTGCCGGGCGATGGCGGGAAGAGCGCGGTGTTCACGGCGGATCTGCCGAGCGCCGGCAAGTGGCGGCTCGGCTACCACATGGCCGTGCCGCGCCCGCCGTGGTGGGCGAAGAAACGCCGCGGCGCGTCGCTGTTCGAGAGCCAAGGCAGCTACGACATCGCGTTGGAATACGGTGACGAGCGCCGTGCCGTGGAGTTCGACGCGCAAGCCGCCGAAGCCGGTTGGAACGATCTCGGCGAGTTCCACTTGCCGGCCGGCGCCGTTCGCGTCGTGGTCTCGAACCGCACGGAAGGCACGTTCGTGGTGGCGGACGCGATACGTTGGCGCTCGGCGCGGACGCGAAACGGCCCGGCAAACGGCAACCAGCCGGCAAACGCGACGGCAGCGAAGTGACCCCCAAACCAAGAGACGAAAAGGCCGAGGAGCCAAGGTAAAGAGCAATGGCACAAGTGAAGCAAGAACAAGCGGGCGCCAGCCGCCTGCGCGAATTGGCGGCGGTGGCGCTGGCGGAAATGCGTTCGGCGCGGCGGCTGGCGCGCACTTGGCTGTTCGGGGCGCTGGCGCTCATCCTGGGCCTGCTTTCGTATGTGTACTACTCGGTGCTGCACGGCATCGGCTCCGGGTTTTCGGGCAGCCTTGGCCTGATGAATCCGCGCTTTCTCATGTCCGCCATCGGCGCTTTCCTGATTTGGCTGTTCCTCGTGGCGATGATCTTTCTCGCGTTCGACGTGCGCGCCCGGGACACGCGCGAACGCATGGCCGAGGTGTTGGACGCACGGCCGGTGGACAACCTCACCATGCTGACCGGCCGCGTGCTCGGCCTCGTGGTCGTCGTCTGGGTGCCGTTGCTGCTGATGGCGTTGGCGATGCAGGGGTTGGGCGGTTTGGCGGGGGCGTTGGAATTGCCCATGGGCGAGATGATCGAGCCGCGTTCCTTGCTGGCGTTCCTGTTGGTGGACGCGCCGGTCAACCTGGCGCTGTGGGCCGCCTTGGTGGCGCTGCTCGCCGTGGTGCTGCGCAACCGCCTGGCGGTGGTGCTGGCGGCCTTGGCGCTGTGCGGGCTGCAGCTGTACGGCCTGTACCAGACACCGGCGTACCTGGCGCCGGCGCTGGCCGGCTTCGCCGCGTTCTCGCACCTCGCCTCGGATGTGCTGCCGCACTTCGCCTCGGCGGTGGATCTCGTCCAGCGCGGCTGCCTATTGTTGGCGGCCGCGGGTTTGATCGTCTTGGCGGCGGCGTTGCACCCGCGCCCGGACCGCAGCGATCGCGCGCTGCGGCTCGGCATGGGCGCCGGCCTGCTGGCCTTGGCTATTGGCGGCGTCGTCGCGCTGGTGTGGCGGGCGGACGCCGCGATGGCGCTGCGCGCCGCGTGGGTGGCGCACCACGAGGCGCATCTGGAGGCGCCGGTGGCCACTCTCGACCATGTGGCCGGCGAAGTGACGATCGATGCCGGCGCCAGCCTCGAGCTGGCCCTTGACTACACCGTCGCGCCGCCGCCGGGCGCGAGCACGCTCCACTTCGCCTTCAATCCGGGCATGGCCGTGCGCGAACTGCGCGTTGCCGGCGAAGGGGCGTCTTTCGAGCACGTCCACGGGCTGCTGCAAGTGGAGATTCCGCCCGCCGCCGGCGGCAAGACGAAGTTGCAGCTATCGGTGGCGGCGAGCGGCGTGCCCGATCCGACCTTCGCCTACCTCGACAGCGCCATCGATCTCGCCAGCGCGAACGCCAGCGAAGGCAACGCCTTGAGTTTGCTCGGCATCGACGCCTCGGTGTTCGACGCCCGCTACGTCGCGCTGATGCCGGCCGCGTATTGGATGCCATTGCCGGGAGTCGCGGTGGGTGGCGAGCAGGAGGATCGCCGCGGCAGCGACTTCTTCACGGTGGACTTGCAGGTGCGGACGCCCGAGGAATGGCTGGCGGTCGGCCCCGGCCGCCGCGAAGGCGCGAACGGCGAATACCGTTTCCGCCCCGACGCCCCGGTGCCAGCGGTGGGCATCCTGGCGTCCCGCTTCGAGCGCCGCGCCACCGAGGTGGCCGACGTGGAGTTGGAACTCTTGATGTCGCCGCAGCACATGCGCAACGTCGCGCTGTTCGAGGACTTGGCGGCGCCGCTCGCGGAGCGCCTGCGGGAGATGCTCGCCTACGCCGCCGAGCACGAATTCGCCTACCCGTACAAGACGTTGACCGCCGTGGAGATTCCGGCGCGCCTGCGCGTCTTCGGCGGCGATTGGCGGATGGACTCGGTGCAGGCGCTGCCGGGCATGGTGCTGCTGCGCGAGTACGGGTTTCCCACGTCGCGGTTCGAGTTGGCCTTCGAGCGACTCGACGACATGGAGGACGGCGAACAGCAAGACCGGGCGCGGGTGTGGACGTTGCAGAGCTTCTTCCACAACGACATCACCGGCGGCGACCCGCTGCACGGGGCGGCGCGCAACTTCGTGGGCTTCCAGACCAGCGCCAGCGGCGCCGGCGCCGTGGCGTTGGACTTCGTCGTTCACGACCTCACGGTGCAGTTGCTCACCGGCGCCCGCCGCGGCTTCTTCTCGGCGCACATGCTGGGCTCGCAGCAGGAACTGCAGTCGGTGATCATGGGCGCCATCTTCTCGTTCGCCAACAATCAGTCCGCCTCCATCGGCGGCAGCGCGTACATGGCCGCCACGCGCAAGCCGTCCGTTTGGGACACCGCGCTCGCCGCCTCGCTGGCGGATCTGCAGCCGCGCGCCGACGCCAAGAGAGCCTTGGAAGTGTTGTGGCTAAAGGGCCCGGAAATCGCCCAAGCCATCCTGGACGGAATCGGCCGCGAGCGCGCCGGCGCGCTGCTGGCGGAGTTGCGCCGCCGGCACCGCGGTGGCAACTACACGCTGGCGGACTTCCACGCCGCCGCCGAAGCCGTCGGTGCGGACCTGAATGCCCTGCTGGGCGATTGGCTGCACGACGCGGCGTTGCCGGGCTATCTGGTCTCGCCGGTGCGCGTGGCGCGGCTGCCGGACGACGACGTCGGCTCGCCCCGCTATCAAATCGCGGTGGATGTGCGCAATGACGAGCCCGTGCCCGGCCTGTTGCGCTTGAGCTATGCGCAAGAGACCGAAGCCGGCTTCCTGCTCGACTCCAGCGAGCCGACCCGCGTTCCCGCCAACAGCGCCGTGGAGCTGGGCATGGTGGCGAAGGCGTTGCCGGAGCGGCTGTCCCTCGCCTCTTATCTTTCGTTGAACCGGCGGCCGCTGCAGCTGCCGCTGCCCGAGGTGAAGCCCGAACCAGTGGACGCGGAGCCTTTCACCGGCGCCAGGCCAAGCGATTGGCGCCCGCCGGAAGACCCGGCCATCGTCGTGGACGACTTGGACCCCGGCTTCTCCGTTCAGGACAACACCGAGGATGGCGGTCTCGTCGGCGGCATGCCCTGGGGCACGCCGGATGCGGACATCGACCAGGGGCTGCCCGTGTACGGCCCCTTCGCCCCCGGCTTCCGCTGGAGTCGGCAGGAGGCCGAGAACGGCTGGGGCAAATACCGCCGAACGCTGGCGCGCGTGGCCAAAGGCGACGGCCGCGCCAAAGCCGTGTTCACCGCGGCGCTGCCGACCGCCGGACGCTGGCGCTTGGAGTACCACATTCCGGCCTTGCGCGCGACATCCGTGCAAATCGGGCCGGGTGGCGTCCGCTCCAGGGGCAGCTACCAGCCCCTGGCCGGACAAGGCACCTACGACCTGCGCCTGCTCGCCGCCGGCGAGGAGCGCGAGCTGGAGTTCGACGCCAGCGCCGGCTCGCCCGGCTGGAACCGCATCGGCGACTACGATCTGCCGGCCGGAGAGGTGCGCCTCACCGTATCCAACGACACCAGCGGCAAAACGGTGTTGGCCGACGCCATCCGCTGGGTGCCGCTCGGACAGTAGCAACGAACGCCCCGGCCGCCAGCGCGTTGTCGAAGGTTACGGCGAGGCACCACTTGCCGGCGCCATCGCCGCCGGTTCAGGCATCCGGCCTCACCTTCATCAACACATGGATGGCAAAGTCGCGCTGAACGCTGGCCGGCGTCGCCCGGAAGCGGTCGATCGCCGTTCGGGCATCGTTGATGTCCGCGATCACTTCGGATTTGCCGATCCGGAAATCCGGGTCATAGTCAGCCAAATGACGCCTGCGCTGCAACTCTGCGAACGTCCGCGGGTGTACGACACATTTGTTCCGGGTTGAGAGTCACCGCGAAACCCGGGATACGCTTGGATCGTGTACAACCGAGCGAAGGGAATCGCGGTGACGGAAGGGATTGTGGCTTCGGGCGGGGAGGTTGGCAAGGACGCCTACGGCTTCCTGCGGGACGCGGTGGCGAATGCGATGTCGTCGCCGGAGGCGCGGGAGGCGCTGGCGAAGTGCGACAGCTTCATGGAGTTCGAGAAGGGAACGCGGGAGGCGCTGCGGGAGGGGGCCTCGGCGGGGACGTCGAAGCTGCTGACGGAGGCGGACGCGGAGCGGGAGCCGTTGCGTTGCGGCGACTGCCGGCGGACGATGGTTCGGCGTTCGCGGCCGCTGTCGGCGCTGTGGCTGCTGGGTCGGCTGCGGGTGGTTCGCGGGTACTGGACGTGCGGCTGCGCGAAGGGCGGGCGGTGTCCGCTGGACGAGGAGTTGGGCGTGAAGGGCCGGGACGGGACGCGGGCGACGCCGGGGCTCGTGAAGGCGGCCGCGCCGCTGGCGGCGGAGACGGCGTTCGCGCTGGCGGCGGCGCTGGCGAGCCGGCTGCTGGGGTTCGCCGTGAACGCGAAGTGGATGGAGCGGATGGCGAAGCGCCTGGGTTCGGAGATGGCGGCGGAGGACGCATCGGAGGAGGGCGTGGAGACGGCGCCGGCGCCATCGGAGACGATGTGCTGCGGGATCGACGGCACGGGCGTTCCGGTTCGCCCCGGGGAGTTGTCGGGAAGCCCGGGGAAGGACGGCGGGAAGGCGCGCACGCGCGAGGCGAAGGTCGCGGCGTTCGGTTCGGCGGATGGCGCGACGCGGCGCTCGGCGGCCGTCGACAGCGCGGCGTCGCGGGACACGGACGCGGAGCCGTCGGCGTTCGCGGCGCGGCTGTGGCGGGAGGCGCGGCGTTCGGGGTTCGCGGCGGCGCGGGTCAAGGCGGTGCTGGGGGACGGGGCGAGGTGGATCTGGGGCGTCGTGTCGGAGTTGTTCCCCGGCGCGGTGGAGATCGTCGACCTGTGGCACGCGAAGGAGCACGTGTGGGAAGTCGGCCGGTCGGTGTACGGCGCCGGGACGGCGTTGTGCGAGGCGTGGTCGGAGAGGACCTGCGCGGCGTTGTCGGAGGGACGCCTGGACGACGTGCTGGCGGCGCTGCGGCGGCACGCGGACAACGACGAGGCGCGGCGCTGCGCCGGGTACGTCGAGGCCAACCGCGCCCGAATGCGCTACCCCGAGTTCCGCGCCGCCGGTCTGCCGGTGGGTTCGGGGGTCGTGGAGAGCGCCTGCGGCGCGGTGGCCGGACGCCTGAAGCGCGGCGGCATGCGCTGGAGCGTCGAAAGCGGCGCGAACCCGATGCTGGCGCTGCGCTGCCGGTGGCTGGACGGCCGCCACGACGAGTTCTTCAAGGCGCGCGCCAGACCGCCGCCGTTGGCGCTCGCCGCCTGAGCCCGTCGGCCCTTGCGGAACAAATATGTCGTACACCCAACGTCCGCCCGAATTGCCGCACTCCGTCGCCAAACCAAGATGGCGCGTTCTCGCAACGTGCCCGGGCCTGCCCGTGATCCGGCGCACGGTACACCCGTCGCCACATCGGTCGGTTGCCAACCGTACCGGCGCGGCCTGCCAAACGGTCTGCGCAGGTATGCGCCAGACAGTGGAACATGGCGTAGTACGTGGTGCTGACGGCCCGGCACAAATCCGCTCGCCGTGGCCGATGGGGGTTGATCTCCGCAAGATCGGTGGCGAGCTGCATGAGGTGATCTGGATCCACGGTGTGCTACTCCGGCTCTTTCCCGACTTCCGATTCGGCGATGAACGAGACGACGGGAAACGCCTCGACCTCCGCGCTTTGCAGTTCATTGCGCAAGCGGTCCTTGAGTTGAATGCGCGCCAGGGAGTCGGGAAGGCCCTTGGTACCGTTGCTGTCGTCGTAGGTGAAGCGTATCAAGAGGAACTCGTCGCCGTAGCCGTCCACTTCCGGGTTCACCGACAGCACACCGAGCGTGGTGTCCGCGCACTGGTGGTGCAAGAAGCCTTCCACCGTGCTCCGCGCCTGTTCCAGAATCTGCTGTTTCATCGCGTCCGCTCCTGCTCGACGTTTCCGGCGCCAGAGTTTACCCCATAGAGACGGGCGAAACGGTGTGGGCCGTTTGGTGCGGGCGTCCCCAGCCGCACGTTTCGGGCTTTCCGCGAGCGGTGCCCGACGCCTAGGCCTTGGGGCTGGCCCCGTGCCCCGCTTGGCTGGCCCGGCGGAGCAGCTCGTCGCCCGTTTCGCAACGCACCACCGCCTCGCCGATCGCGTCGAGCCGTCGCAGGTCGTCCTCGCGCCGCAGCAGAGCGGACAGACGCTCCGCCGTCGGTGCGCCGAACCGGATTTCGGCCAAATACCGCAGCTGCTCCCGCCTGCCCCGGCGCTCGCCCATCTCGATCCCTTCGCGCTTCCACTGTGCCGGCCATTCGGCCACGCGTTCTTCTAGCGTCATAGTCCTAATGTCCTCCAACGTCAGTCCCGGCGGCGGCGGCCCCGGATCGTCCACGCCCTTCATGCGTTTGTACAGCACAAACACCCAGTCCCTGAAAGCGCGGCGCAGCTCTTCCATGCGAGGGACAAGCCCCTCGCGCTCCCGGGATGAGGGCTCTCCGTGCTCGGGGCCGCCGAGTATGGCCGCCAAGAGCCCCGCCACCTGCTCCAGATCGTCCGGCTCGCTGATCTGTTCCAGCCGCGCCACCGCGGTCGTCAACTCGCCCTCATAGTCCGCCTTGGCGTGGCGCAGGTCAAGCAGCAGGTAGCGCTGCGATGGCTGGAAGACGTCCAGCACCGAGCCGGCCGGCCCCGTCGAGACGATCAGATCGCGCACATTGTCCACCGCCGTCCAGCGGGACTCGCCGTTGTACAGCACCACCGGCAGCACCAACGGCAGCTGGCCAGGCGCCACCACCTTGGCGCGCAGCAGTTCGCGGTACAGCATCACGGTGTACTCGTTCACCCGCAGCGCCATCGCCGCGTCGCTGCTGGATTGGAACTCCAGCAGCACCAGCACATATGCCCAGCCGCTGTCGACACCCTCGGTGCGGACGCGCCACACGGTGTCGCCGTGGCGCTGGTGGAAGTCGTCGCCAACGTAGTCAGCCGGCACCTTCTCCAAGGAGCGCAGGTCCAACGCTTCGAGCGTGGCCGCGGGCACGACGCTGCGCAGCAGGTCGGCCACCATCTCCGTGAAGGCGTAGAGGCGCTTGTAGATGGGGTCGCTGGTGGGGGTGTTCTTTTTCATACGGCTACAGTAGCCGCTATCGGGAGGCGAACCTGCGTGAGATCACCCCGGCCATTTGTGAGAGATCCACGCTTTGTCATGTCCGCTGTCGCCCTATTGGGCTGTAGGACATTTGCCGGCAATTCCGCGTCGGCGGACGAGCGCCTCGCGGTAGTGACCCGCCGGCGGGTGTACGACAGATCTTTGGTAAGGATGTCGGCGCCAAGCCGGGAAACGCAGGCGTTCCGCCTGCATGCGGGCGAGACGCCCGCGCTCCCAGCACCCGTCACCAAAGATCTGTCGTACACCCCCCGCCGGCGTTCCCCGGTGCCAGTTGCCAGGGGCGTGGTAGGCTGCCGCTCGGATCAAGCGCACAAGCCACGCGTTCCGTTGGGTGGCCGGAGCGAGGGGATGCGGCAAGCAAAAGCCAGCGAAATGCCTGCGAAAGGAGCGGTGAAGGCGCGGCCGCGGCCACGCCGGGCCACCGCACGGCCCTCGCGCCCACCGGCCGGCGCACCCGCGCCGCCGCGCACGTCCATCGCGGTGCAGGGGGCGCGGGTTCACAACCTGAAGAACGTCTCCGTGGAGATTCCTCGGGACCGGCTCACGGTGGTTACCGGGCTCTCCGGCTCCGGCAAGTCCTCGCTGGCGTTCGACACGGTGTATGCGGAAGGGCAGCGGCGGTACATGGAGTCGCTTTCCACCTACGCGAAGCGCTTCATCGCGCAGGTGGAGAAGCCGGATGTGGACTTCGTGTATGGCCTCTCGCCGGTGGTTTCCATCGAGCAGAAGACGATTGCCCGCAACCCGCGCTCCACGGTGGGTACGCTTACGGACATATCGAGCTACCTGAATCTCCTGTTCGCCACCATCGCCGAGGGGCATTGTCCGTACACGGACGAACCCGTGCCGAGCAAGACCGGCGGGCAAATCCTGGAATCCCTGCTGGCTTTGCCGGCCGGCGCCGAAGTCGAGCTGTTGGCGCCGGTGTTTCAGGTGTACGGCGAGAACCCAGAGTTCATCTTCAACGAGGTGCGCAAACTCGGCTGCCGCTTCGTGGACGTGGACGGTGAACGGGTGGACCTCACCGAGCAGGTGCCGGAAGCGCTGCCCGGCGACCCCAAACTCACCGCGGTGGTGGATCGCCTCACCATCGGCCCGGAGGTGGAGAAGCAACTCAAGGCCGCCATCGAACACACCCTGCGGGTGGGCGACTCGCTGATGTCCGCGGCGGTGGTGGGCGGCGTGGCCAAGGCCAAAGCGCGCGCCTTCGCCCGCTCCTTCGGCAGCCGCACGCACGCGCTGGTGTACGGCGACGTGGTGCCGGATTTCTTCATGTTCAACAACCCGGAGAGCGCCTGCCGCACCTGCGGCGGCATCGGCACGGACAAGCGCACCCACCCGGACCTGCTGGTCACCAACCCCGAACGCAGCATCCGCCAAGGCTGTTTCCTGCGCGACGTGGGCGGTTTCAAGCCGGACACCCATCGCGGCTACACCCTTTATTCGCTAGCCGACGAGCATGGCTTCTCGCTGGACACGCCGTGGCGGGAACTCACCGACGAGGCGCGGGATCTCGTGCTCTACGGCACCCGCGGCGAAGCGCTGAAGCTGCGCATTCCGCCGGACGCCAAGGTGCGCCGCGAGAACTGGCTGCGCCACTCCTATCCGTTCCCGGGCGTCGCCGGCGGCATCGAGCGCCACTACCGCTGGTATCGGCAGCGCGACGTGCCCAACTCCGGCATGGAGGCTTGGCTGGATCGCGTGATGGTGGAGCACGTCTGCCCGGACTGCCACGGTTCCCGGCTGCGCGCCACGCGCCTGAAGTTCCGCATCGCCGGCCGCACCATCGACGACTTCGGCGCCATGAACTTCGACGAGCTGCGCCCGTTTCTGGACACCATCGAACCGTCCGGCGCCCACGCCGAGGCCGGCGCCCAGATCCTGCGCGAGATCGCCCGCCGCATCGACCTGCTGCTCGGCATCGGCCTCGACTACCTCAACTTCAACCGCGCCTCCGGCACGCTTTCCGGCGGCGAGGCGCAGCGCATCCGCCTTTCCACGCAGATCGGCTCCGGGCTCATGGGCATGTTGTACGTGCTCGACGAACCCTCCATCGGCCTGCACCCCAAGGACAACGTGAAGATGATCGGCACGTTGCGCTCGCTGCGCGACCTCGGCAACACGGTGATCGTGGTGGAGCACGACGAGGAGACCATCCGCGCCGCCGACCACGTGCTGGAGCTCGGCCCGGGGCCGGGCATCCACGGCGGCGAGGTGGTGGTTTCCGGCCGCTTGGACGACGTGCTCGCCTGCGCCCGCTCGCCCACCGGCCAGTACCTCTCCGGCGCCAAGCGCATCGACACGCCGGCCAAGCGCCGCGCCACCAACGGCCAAGCGCTGGCGATTCGCGGCGCCCGCGCCAACAACCTCAAGAACATCGACGTGGAGATCCCCCTCGGCCAGTTCGTGTGCGTGAGCGGCGCCTCCGGCTCCGGCAAGTCCACGCTGGTGAACGAGATTCTCTACAAGGAGCTGTGGAAGCGCCTGGTGGAGCCGCGCTCGCTCTCCGGCGACCACGACGCCGTGGAGGGCGTGGAGCATCTCACCCGCGTCATCAACATCGACCAGACCCCCATCGGCCGCAACAGCCGCTCCAACCCCTCCACCTACGTCGGCTTCTACGACCAGATACGCAACCTGTTCGCCGGCACGGACTTCGCCAAGCAGCGCGGCTACAAGCCCGGCCGTTTCAGCTTCAACGTGAAGGGCGGGCGTTGCGAGGAATGTCAGGGCGAAGGCGTGATCGCCACCAAGCTCTACTTCATGCCGGACGTGGAAGTGGTGTGCGGCGCCTGCAAAGGCCAGCGTTTCAACGCCGAAACGCTGCAGGTGACGCACAAGGACAAGAACATCGCCGACGTGCTGGGCCTCTCCATAGAGGAAGGCGAGGCGTTCTTCGCGGACCTGCCCGCCATCGGCCGCAAGGTCGCGGTGCTGAACGAGCTGGGCCTCGGCTACCTAACCCTCGGCCAATCCGCCACCACCCTATCCGGCGGCGAGGCGCAGCGCGTGAAGCTGGCCAGCGAACTCGCCAAGCTGCAACGGCGAGGGCACATGCTCTACATTCTGGACGAACCTACCACAGGCCTGCACCTGGCGGACATCTCGCGCTTGCTGGACTGCCTGCACCGCTTGGTGGACGCCGGGCACACGGTGCTGGTGATAGAGCACCATCTGGATGTGATCAAGACCGCGGATCATGTGATCGATTTGGGGCCGGATGGCGGCAGGGGTGGCGGGAAGGTGGTGGCGGTGGGTCCGCCGGAGGCCATCGCGGCCAATTCGCGTTCGCACACGGGGCGGTTTCTGCGGGGACACTTGTAGGTGCCGAAGGTCGTCGGCCTTGCCACGAGACGTGGCCAAGCGCTACGGTCAGGCTGCTACGTTTGGCGACGAACGGCGTCTCGCTCCGTGACGTGGGGCAGTGGTCAGCACATACTGCATCAACGATGGGATACCCTCGAACCAGACGACAGGGGGCCTTTGACCGGGCGGGCACCAGATGTAGCCAATCTCGTTCAGTTTCTCGCGGGCCTCACGTCGATCCGACTCTTCCTTGTACACGTCGGCCAGTGCGTCGTCAATGTCCTGCTCTGTCGCGGTGAAATCCATGTCGCTTTGGAACGCTGAGCCGACAGCAAGCGCTGCCTGTTCCAGTCCCCGTTTCTGCAGATCCTGATAATACACGGTATAGTAGTTGGTTAGTCGTATCTCCACCTCTTCCAGTACTTCAGCCACAAGGTCGCTGGTCAGCGTTTTCTCTGAGTCTGAACATCCTCTCAACAGCTCTTCACCCCAAATCTGAATGAAGTAGGGAAAGCGCTGGCTGTACTTCGCGACCAAATCGAGCGCATCGACACTGATGGTCTTCCCCAATACGCGAAGCGGCTCTTGTAGCGCTTCCTTGGTCGCAGAAAGGCTTAGGCAGCCAATGCCCAGTCGTTCATAGCGACTCCAGAAAGACACGTCCATGGTGCTCAGATGGGCTGGCAGCCCCGGCGTACCTGCCAGCACGAGCAGGAACGGCGCCTCGGACCGAACATCTTGGCTAACATTCAGCAGCCACCTGCCAACATCGGCTTTCAACGTATGAGCTTCGTCCACCAAGACGACCCTCGGTTTCTTGCGACATCGGGCAGCAAGGTTACTGATAAAGGCACCCTTCATAGATTTCGGTGTCCGTTCCCACTCGGCGCTACCTATCCCGCTCAGGAGACGCAGCCTCGTCGGCACCAAGCCTCTCAGACCATCGGCGGGTAACATGACATTGCACAAATCTTGTGCGTTCTCTACGCGAGTTGGAGAGGCGTTCACGACCTCCACACCAGCGTCGCCGCAAGCTCTTTCGAACCAACGGAGCAGGGCGGTCTTGCCGCTGCCGCGCGGCCCGATTAGCAGCACATCGGTCGCCGGCGCGGATCCCGACAAGAGAGCTGAGAGAAATCTAGTAAGTAAATCCTGTTCCTGCTCTCGCCCAGCGAGCAATGGCGGCTCCGCCGTACCTGCCATGAATGTCTTTGGGGCAGTGCGTGTTGGCTCGGTACGCGACCGAACCGTGCGGTAGGAAAGCCACATTCCTAGACAGGCGACGGCTAGTACTGTCGCGATTTCCACATAGGTCTTGGTTGAAGGCTCTGATTCATCTAGAGCCTCAATCATGATGATTGCCAGTGCAAACGCCCCAACGAACCCTAGAATAGGTACGCCGATAGGAGCGAACCACGTTGGCCGAAGAGCACGATAGGCATGCGCCAATCCGAAACCCCCGGCGATAAGCAGCGCCGCGGCTAATAGCCGGCCGTTGGGCTTGTCAAGGAGGTTGGATGGAATTTCTTGGGTGAGGAGCATCACGACCGTGCCCGCCCCGACGAAAGCTAGAACGGCTACGATGCTGGAGAGAAACTTGCGCACCATGGGAACGGCTCCTTCAGTATTGGCCGGGCCGCGCCGGGTAGCGCGGCGTGGTGGAAAGGTTGGTCAGGTGGCCTGTGGGTAGGCTCAGGAGACTCATGGCGTCTACGTCGTCGTCCGCGGCAACGCGCAGTCGCCACTTGCCTTTGCCGTCGCCGAGAGCGCCGGAGAGGTCGTCGGCGTGCCCCGTCTCCAGCGCCGCCGCCGTGAACGTCCGAGCCGCTTGCGCGGGAATCGTCACGCGAACGGCGTCGCTCGTCTGCCCGCCATCGTCGACTCCGGTGATCGTCGCGTCGGCGGGCGCATCGCCGGAGTTCGCCAAGCGCAGGTGGCTTACTTGGTTTCGGTTGGCGCCGGGGTTGAAGAATGGTATCCACAAGTCGCCGTCCTCGGAGCGCGGCGCCAAATCGTGCATGCTCGTGAGAAAGCCGTCCGACGTGCGGACGTAGGACAGCACCTGCAGATCCAGCGTGGACGTGAGCTCCAAACGCCAATCGCCGCTGCCGGCGCCCATCCCGGTGGAGAGACCTTTGGCATCGTTGCCGGCCTCCAAGTCCATGGAGTTGAAGTGCGCCGCCCGCCGCGGCCGCATCGTCAATCGCACCGGCGGGGAACGTGTGCCGGCATCGTCCACCGCCTCGATCACCACCTCGCCCGGGGAATACGAGCGGTTGATCACCCGCACAAACCCTTGTCGCGAACCGCCCGCCGCGGGAAACAGCGGCAGCCGGTGCAGGGTGCGGCCATCCGCCAACGCCATCGCGTTGTCCGGCGTCGTGGAGAGGTTCGTCAGGTGCCCGGTGGGGCTCTCCAAGAGGCTCATGGCGTACCACGGGAAGCCGCGCGTCCGCAGCCGCCACTTGCCGTGCCCGTCGCCAAGGCCGTGCTCCTCCTCAAGCGCCTGCGCCGCGAGCGTGAGCGCGTGCTGCGGCCGCACCAGCAGCGAGCCCGCCATCGGGCGCCAGCTACCGCGGTCGTCGTAGCCGCCGGTGGTCCACTTCGACGGCTCCGCCTCCGTGTTCACCACCCGTAGGATGCTGCGCTGGTTTCGGTTGTCCCCGGGGTTGAAGAACGGCGCCATCGCATCAGCCGCCACGTCGTGCATGGCGGTGACGAAGCCGTCCTCGGTGCGTATGTAGGAGAGCACCTCGACGTCCAACGCGGAGATCACCGAAAGCCGCCAAGCACCGACGGTCGGGGCCCCGATGCCGCGGAGACTCTTGACCGCGTTGCCGTTCTCCAAGTCCCTCGAGTTGAAGTGAACCGCCCGACGGGCCCCGATTTCCATGCGCACCGGCCCGGCGCGAACGCCGGCGTCGTCCACCGCCTCGATGAACACATGGCCAGCTTCGTCGCTGCGGTTGATGATGCGCACGAAGCCTTGGCGGACATCCCCGGCCGCCGGGAAGTACGGCACCGCCTCGCCCGCCAGCACCGTGACGCGGCGTTCGCGCAATGTCTCCAACACGCCTAGGGCGTCATCCGCAAGCGGGTTGCGCCGCACGTCCACCATCAGCAGCTCCTCGCCGCCCAGCAGCGGCGAGATATCCCGCACAGCGTTGTTCCGCATGTGGAGTTCCCGGAAGAACCCGAAGCTCAAGGGGGAAATGTCGGCAACTTCGTTGTCGTTGACGTGCAGGTATCGCAACTGTTGTCCAGCCAGAGGTTCGAGAGACGTGATCGAGTTGCCGCTTACGTCCAGCTCGAACAACCGCAAGTTCGCCAAGGAGCCAATGTCCGACAGACAATTGTCGGCTATGTACAGACGCAACAGACTTGAAGGAAGCGGCGGCAACTCACACAGGGAATTGCCGTCCACCGCGAGAAGTTCCAGCCAGTTCATGCTGGCCAGCGGCGACCAGTCCCGCACCCTGTTGCGGGCCAACGTCAGCACGCGCAAGAAGTCGTGCCCGGCCAGAGGCGAGATGTCCGTGATCTCGTTTCGGTCCAAGAAGAGGCCCTCGAGGCGAACCGCCACTTCGAGTCCCGTCAGATCCTCGATTCCACGATTGGACGCATCGAGACTCAGGAGACTGGCGAGGTTGTCGGTTGAAAAGTCGGCGTGGAGCGCCCACACGGCAGCCCGTCGAAGCGCCGCGTCCGGTATCTCTGGAAGTTCGACGTCGACGAATTCCGTGAACTGCACTTCCACTCCTCGTTGGAGGAGCGCCGGAACGTGCGTTTCGCGGGACATCCGCCCAAGAAGATTGCCCCTCAGGTCGACGGAATCACCGGCATCCAAACCGTCGTTCTCCACGAGCGGTGCGATGTCCGAGATCGCGTTGCTCGCCAGATCCAAATTCGTCAGAGAGGTGAGGCCCGCGAGCGGCGAGACATCCACAATATCGTTGAACCGCAGCTCGATTCTCTCCAGCGCCGTCAGTCCCGCCAGCGGCGACACGTCCGCGATTCCGTTGGACCGCAGATCGAGATCCGTCAGAGAGGTCAGCCCCGCGAGCGGCGAGACATCCACAATGTCGTTGAACCCCAGATCGAGTCGCTGCAGCGCCGTCAGCCCCGCCAGCGGCAACACGTCAGCGATTCCGTTGGACCACAGATCGAGATCCGTCAGAGAGGTCAGCCCTGCGAGCGGCGAGACATCCACAATATCGTTTTGCCACAGATCGAGTCGCTCCAGCGCCGTCAGTCCCGCCAGCGGCGACACGTCCACAATTCCGTTGGAGCCCAGATGGAGGTTTCGCAGGGCCGTCAGTCCCGCGAGCGGCGACACGTCCGAAACGCCGCTGGACCACATATAGAGTTTCTCCAGCGCTGTCATTCCCGTCAGCGGCGAGAGGTCCGCGATTTCGTTGGTGTTCAGATAGAGGGTTCGCAGCGCTGTCATTCCCGCCAGCGGCGACACGTCTGAGACCACGTTTCCGCCTAGAGAAAGCCTCGTCAACGCCGTCAGTCCCGCCAGCGGCGACACGTCATCGATCGAGTTGTGGCCCAGCATAAGGTCCCTCAACGTCGTCAGTGCCGCCAACGGCGACACGTCCACGAGCGCGTTGCCGCGTAGATGGAGCCCCGTCAACGCCGACAGCCCCGCGAGCGGCGATACGTCCGAGACCGCGTTCTCGGACAGCAAAAGGAACGTCAGCGACGTCAAGCCCGCCAAGGGCGACACGTCATCGATCGAGTTGCCGCCCAACTCGAGGTCCGTCAACGAAGTCAAGCCCGTCAGTGGCGTCAAATCCGAGATTGCGCCATCGTACAAAGAGAGCTGACGCAGGTTGACAGCGTATTCCATGCCCGTTAGTTGCCGGACGCCGCTCGTGTGCAATTCTCCTTGAAGACTCGCCATCTCGCCGCGGGTGATCGGATCGCCCGCCACCTTGCCCAGCGCCGCTTCCACGGCGTTGCGAAGGGCTGCGTCCGGTATATCGACTGGCGTCTCGGAGTCGACCGTTTCGCTGGCGCTTGGTGCCGGCAGCGATCCCGCTGCCACGGGGGTGCTGGCCAAGGCGGCCAGCAGCGCGAGGACGCACCACGGCTTGCCGTGTGCCAACCTGTCCGACTCGATCGCCATCGTCACTCCCCGTTGCGGCTCGGTCGGAGGTTGGCGACGCGGTGGCGGTCTCGATTTAGCGTCAAGACTGCGTCCGCCGGGCCGCGGGCTCCCCGGTCCTTGGAGAATCTCGCCATCCCCAGCGGGCGACCACTGCCTGGGGCGTAGCGCCACGGCGAAGCAAAGAACGGCGGATGCGTGTCGCCGTAGCCACGGCCATCGCAATCCCATTCCCTGCCGTACGACATGATGGTCTTTTCGCAGCCCTCTGTCGTGAAACCGTGGACGTATCCCTGAGTTCCGACGGATCCGGAAAATTCGTGGCGTTCGTGGAGGATTCCAAAGTTGTGGCCCACCTCATGTGCAATGAAATTGACGCCGGAACCAGCGGTGAGCCAGCTAAGGCCGTCTGTGCCTCCCGCTCCGAAGCAACAGGCGACAGTCGCGTGAACAAGATCAGCACCGAGGCGATCACGGAGGGCCTTCACATCGTCACTCTCCAGGACCAAGTATTCCGTCTCATGCGTCTCCGTCTCGTAGTCCACCTTCTCGAAGCCCACGAGGTTCAAGGAGATGAAAGCGCCGCTGCGTTCAAAGGCGTCGTTCGCCAAGGCGATGCCCAAGTCGTTGCGAGCCTTGATCCAAGACCGGGCCGCGGCCGGGGAGTCCGTCCAGCCCTCGACTCTTTCCTGGGCCGCCGGCGTGTACACGATCAGAATGTCCACCACCGCAACGTCGTCCGCGCCCGACGCCTTGCTACCGGGGGCATCTACCTCCTTCTGCAACATGCCACCGCACTCCATCGGCGGCAGCTTCGATACGTCCCGCAACGCGTGAACGCCTCCGCCCACCGGCAGCAGCTCCCACGAGCCGCTCGGCGTCCAGAAGGAACCCGCGACGGCGTCCTCGTGCACCACCATCGTTACGAAGCCCACACCGCCACCCGCAACGCGGCCGGACAGCGAAAAGCCCCACTTGGTTGGCGCCGTTCGTTCCACGACCACATTGAGGCGGACGCCGTCCTTGACGTTGAGCAGCAAACGTCCCGCGCCGGCGTTCTCGACGTCCTCCCGCGCTGCGGCCAGCTCATGCCGCGCGACCCGCACGCGCCGCTCCCAAGCGCCTCCGCTGGCGGAACTCGGGGCGTTGCCATCCGAGCCCAAGCCTGCCGCTGGCGCCGCCGGCCGGTCTTGCGCCACCACCGGCAGAAAGAGCGCGTCCGCGTGAGCGCAACTGGCCACTGACGCGAGGAAAAGCGCGCTCAGGCCCGCCAGCACCCGTCGGACAAGGCATACGGGCGCAACGCCACGGCGCAGGGCGGTGGCGGCGTGGTCGGCTTGTTGGGCGGGCGGTCGGTTGGGGACCGGCCGATTCAGGCGGGACGCAGCTCCGCGGACGACCCGACGCGGGTCAATGCAGTGGCCGGCATGCGGGGGGGGGGGGGGGGGGGTTCAAAAACCGTGCCAACTTCGGCGTTTTTTGGCCGTTGGCGGCAACTTTTTTTTCGTCGGGCAAGCGTTTTCGCGCCGGTGACAGCGCCGCAACCCCGTTTCGCTCCGCTCATCGTTCTGCCACCCTCCCGCGGCCGATCTCGATAGCTTGGACGCCGATCAAACCGCACTCCGGCGCGGCAGTCAAGCGTTTTTTCGGCGTGAGGGCTTCCCCCTCGTAGGAAAGAGCCAACCATAAATATACCCATAAAACGATAACCAAAAATTGATTTTATGGGTATGTTTCCGTTATGTTGCGCCCATGCAACGCCATCAGCTACACGCTTTGCACGCTTGGCTGCGTGCGCCCCGGCGCAAGCCGCTGCTGATCCGCGGCGCTCGGCAGGTGGGCAAATCCACCCTCGTGCGGTTGTTTTGCGAAGATGCCGGCCTGCCGCTCGCAACGGTGGATCTGGAGCGGCAGCCGGATTTGGCGGCGGCCTTCGCCCGGCTGAAGGAGCCGCGCAGCCTGCTGAACCTCATCGACGCGGCCACCGGCAAGGCCGTGACGCCAAGCACCGTGCTCTTCCTCGACGAGGTACAGGCCGCGCCGGCGGCCTTGGCCACGCTGCGCTATTTCTTGGAGGACATGCCGGAACAACCGGTGGTGGCGGCGGGGTCGCTGCTGGAGTTCGCGCTGGCCGAAACGGGTTTCCCAATGCCCGTGGGCCGCCTGACGCATCTGCACATGGGGCCGATGACGTTCACCGAGTTCCTGCGCGGCACCGGCCAAGATGGCCTCGCCCGGCAGATCGAAGCGTTCGAGTGGCCGCGCCCGAACGAACCGGCGATCGACCCGCTGATACACGCCCGCGCTCTGGACGCTTTGCGCGTGTACCTCTTCGTCGGCGGCATGCCGGAGGCGGTGCGGGAGTACGCGGAATCCGCCAACTTGCGCGCCGTGGGCGCCATCCATGCCGACATCGTGGAAACGTACCGCGACGACTTCCGCAAGTACGCCGCCCGTCGAGACCTCACGCGGATGCTGCGGGTGTTCAACTTCGCCGCCAGGCACGTTGGGCGCAAGGCGAAGTACAGCAACGTCTCCGAAGGCGAACAAAGCGCCACCAT
The DNA here is from genome assembly GCA_965243095.1 of Candidatus Azotimanducaceae bacterium. Classification (GTDB taxonomy): domain Bacteria; phylum Pseudomonadota; class Gammaproteobacteria; order Pseudomonadales; family Azotimanducaceae; genus VXYL01. The sequence continues at coordinate 3,343,464 of OZ251530.1, read as the reverse complement.
CCGCCGCGACGTCGATCTCTTGGCGATGGCGCGGGTGATCGCCAAGGTCACCCACAGCCACTGCGCCGGCCTGCCGCTGCAAGCGCATCTGCGGGAACGTGCGTTCAAGCTGATCTTCTTGGACGTGGGCCTGATGAACGCCATCTGCGGTCTCGGCTGGGACGCGCTGGCGGCCAGCCGCGCAACCGAGCTCGTCAACGCCGGGGCGGTTGCCGAGCAGTTCGTCGGCCAACACCTGCAACACCTGCTGGCCCCACGCCCGAACCGCGAACTCACCTACTGGCTGCGCGCAGGCCGGGCCAACAACGCGGAGGTGGATTACGTCGCGGAGTTCGGCGGCCGCATCGTGCCCATCGAGGTGAAGGCCGGCCGCGCCGGCGCCATGCGGTCGCTGCACCAGTTCGTGGCCGAGCGGCAAGTGCCCCTCGCGGTGCGGTTCGACACCCAGCCGCCAACCCTGCAAACCGTGCAGGCGAACATTCGCCGCGGCGACGGCATCGAGCGCGTTCGCTACCGTCTGTTGTCGCTGCCCCTTTATTTCGTGGAGCGGCTGCCGGAGATACTCGAAGCCGTGGCGGCGGACGTTTAGCGCGGCCCATCCGCTTCGTTCTCACTTGCGGTTTTCGACGATGCGAAAGCGCGGGTTGGGGCGGAAGGTGTTGTCGGGGAATTCGGCTTCGCGGACGTTCCGCAGTTCCCGCGTGTGGACGCCGTTGTGCGGGTCGCGTGTCACCGTCAGGACCTCAAGCAACATTCCAAAAGCGTGGGTTGTCCACGTCTCGGTGACGATGCCCTTCGTGGTGGTGGGAACCTCATGTGTCCAACGCAGCCCTTCGCATTGGAGACCGTTGATGACGCGCGGCTCCAGCGGTTCGCTAGTTGGCTGGTTTGTTCCGACTGGGCGGGCGGGCCGGGCAGGCTCGAGTTCGCTGCGGAACGCCACGCCTTTCGCCACGTCCACATGCCAGGCGACGCCATCGACGGGGTCGGAAATGTTGATCTGGCCATCCCACTCCACGCGCGTTCGCCCCATAACATCCTGCGCGAACTCTCCTGCGGTGTGGAGTTCCACGGGGTGGTCGTTGGCGACAGGGCTGATTGACGTCGTCTGCGTCAGCAGGATGTCCGCGACAACGCCGCGGCTCTCGGCCCATGCGCAGGTGGATAGGAATGTGAACAGAGCCGCCACGAGCAGCGGGCCTTGCTTTCTCTCCCAGTAATGGGCGACCACGGGTTGCACCATAGGCGCGTCAGAAGGCGTTCGATGGTGCGATTCGCCATGCGTTCAGTGAATGTACCCGCGCACCGCCGCCTTGGGCGAAGATGCGCACGCCGACGCTGTCCGAGCGCGAGGGATAGATGCGGCGGGCGATGGCTTGGCGGCCGTTGGCGAACACTTCCACGACGGAGCGGTCCACGAAGACGCGTAGCCGCAGCCGTTCGCCGCTCGCCAACTCAAACGGGGCCGCTTCGAGGACGCCGGGCGCGTCCTTCGGGCCGGCGTGGCGGGTATCGACCTTCAGGCGTTTCTCGGCGGCGTCGTAGAAGATCGATGTTTGCTCGGCTCCGTCCGGGGAAACGCGCACCTTCACTCCGTACGCGGACGCTGCGGCGCTCTCCATTTCCGCGGACAACTCGATGCTGTCGCCGGCAACCTCATCGAGTGCGAGCGAGGCGTCCGCGGCAAGGTTGAACCCGCCGCGCCGCACCGCGGCGTAGCGCAAGCGCTCGATTTCCTCCGGCACGTTGATGCGCAAGCGCCCGTCGCCGCCCAGCGACAACACCCGCGGCAAGCTCAGCGTGCCCGACCAGCCGTGGGCGGAACGGGCGCCGAACTCCGGCTCGTCCATCAGCCACGCCCACATGATGCGCCGCCCCTTGTCGTCCAGCAGGCTCTCCGGGGCGAAGAAGCCGTTGTCCACCCAGCTCATCTGCGCGTGGTGTTCTGGATGGAACCGCTCGTCGCGCCACTCGCCGACGTAGTAGCGGCAGCCCAAACGGTGGCTGATGCACAGCAGCACGTCTTTGCCGCTTCCCGACCCGCCCGGAACGCCAACACCCCCCGCGCCGCCCAGCCGAAAGAGATCCGGGCACGAGACATCCTCGTCCAAAGACACGCCTTCCACGCCGTGGGCGAACAGATCCCCCACAAACCGCCAAGGCCCTTCCAGCGCGGGCGCCTTGGCGATGGCCGGCCGCGTGCCGCCGAAGATCGCGTAGTACGCATGGCCATCCCACCAGCCGAACGGATCCCAGGAACGGTACTTGCCATGATGCTCGTCCCCCGGCCGGGTCTTCGGCGTGATGGCGGGCAGTCTCCGCCACTCGTTCAAGTCCTCGTCCAGCGCCACGGCCAAGGCGTTGCCCTGCTTCACTTGGTGGTAGCACATCGTCGGCACGCCGTCCTTGTTCAGGAAGCAGTTGCCGCTGTACATGCCGTCGATGAGGCCGGTGGGATGGTGCCGCCAGTGGAACAAATCCGTGCTGGAAACATGTCCCCAGTGATCGGCTTTGCGGCCAAGGCGCGTGTCTTGGAAGATGTAGAACAGGTGGTAGCGCCCGCGCCAATAGATGGCCCCGTTGGGATCGAACGGCATGGCGACGCCTTCCGGCACAACGAAGTGGTAGCCCGGCCGCTCGGCATCCGCCACCACGCGCTCGCGCACCCGGCGCACCGTTTCCGCCGCCGCATCGCCCACGCGAGTGCCGCCCATGCTGACGCAGCGCCAAGCGCCATCCTCCCACTTCAGCACGAAACGCAGCACGCCGCCGCCTTTGGGCGAGCGCAGCGTCACCGGGTCGATGATGGCCGTGTCGCCTTCCACCACCACCTTGGCGTTGTCGAGCAGCAAGCGCTTGCGCGCGTTGCCGGCGCGTTCCGCCTCCTGCCGCAACGACGCCCGCACCTCCGCCTTCGTGCTGCCGGCCTCGCTGTGCCACTCGTCCGCGAAAAACGCCACCTGCGCGGCCACATCCCCGTCGCGCATCGCCTCGCCATACGCCTTGAGCGCCGCCAGCGCTTCTTGTTCGGCCTGTTTGTCTGGCACTCCGCACACCTCGTTTGCCTCGTTTGGCCACCGCCGCCGCAATGGTGACACACAACCGGCGCACCACCAGCTTCCGACTCGATCGCTGGCGTTTTGCCTTGGCTTTGGCCACAATACGCAACCCACGGACGTGTCCACCGACGCGGCCGGACTCGGAGAGGTGCCAGAGCGGTCGAATGGGCCTGACTCGAAATCAGGTGTGTCCTTGCGGTCACCCAGGGTTCGAATCCCTGCCTCTCCGCCAATAATCCATGCAAACGCTTGACTGCGATTGTGCGCGGGTGGACACTCAAGCTGCCACCGTGCGCAAGGAACTCTTGGAGCGTGAGGCGTTGTTGAATCGAAAATCCAACAGCCTGTGGCGGCCGCTCGTCGCCGCGCTGGTCGGATGGTCGGTCGCGCTTGGCGCGGCTGCCGAAGACCGTGCGCATGAGGAGGCCGCGGTACAGGAGGCCGCCGGGCAGACCGCGGCCGGCGAGCATGTCGCCGCCATCAACACCGTGGAAGCGGTGATCGATCGCATCGAGCGGCGTTCCAACCGTTACGACTTGGCGCTGGTGGAACCGTTGCTGGTGCTGGGCGACGCGCTTGCCGGCGTTGGCGACGACGATGGCGCGTTCGGCGCCTACGACCGTGCTTTGCACATCAACCGCATCGGGCGCGGGCTGCACCATCCGAGCCAAGTCACCGCGGTGTACCGCCAAGCGGCGCTGCTGGCCGAGCGCGGTCGCCGGGGCGAGGCGAACAAGCGGCACGAATACGCCTACAGGACGCTGTTGCGCAACTATGGCGCCGATGATCCGGCGCTGTTGCCCGGGTTGTTCGTGCTCGCGGATTGGTACTTGTCGTCGTACAACATCTTCTCCGCCCGGGGTCTGTACGAGCACGCCGCCGCGGTGGCGGCGAAGGAATTGCCGCCGGAACATCCGGCGCATGTGCGGGCGTTGCGTTGGGTTGCCGCCACCTACCGCGCCGAGCGCTTCCCGCCGTACCAAGCGCTGGAGAGACGCCGCCGCGGCGGGCGGTCGGCGGCGGGCAGCCGCATCGCCTACGCGGACGCGACCTATCGCAGCGGGCGGGCGACGTCGATCAACCGCTTCTCGCGCGGCGAAGGCGCGCTCATCGAGGTGGTGAACCGGCTGCAACGGCGCGACGATGCGAAACCCGCGGACGTCGCGCATGCCATGTTGGAACTTGGCGACTGGTTCCTGTTGTTCGAGAAGAAGCCGCGGGCGTTCACGCTGTACCGCAAGGTGTGGGAAATGCTCGAGGCGAACCGCGGCTTGCTGGCGAGCACGTTCGACGCGCCGGCGCCGCTTTATCTGCCGATGCCGAAGGATCCGCCGGTGCCGAGCCACGCACGGCTGGGCGACGCCCGCGACGGCCTGGTGGAGCTTTCCATCGATGTGGACGCGGAAGGCTTGGTCGCCAACGTGGAGACCTTGCGCTCGGAACCCGGCAACATGATGGAGACCAAGGTGCGCCGCGCCATGCGCCACGCGCGCTACCGCCCGGCTTTCGACGGCAAGGCGCCGCTTGCCACCACGGCGCTGCGGGTGGTACACAATTTCATCTACTATCCCTCGGCGCGCGCTGGCGCGGAAACATCCGCGACCGGCCTGCGTCCAACGAACACGCTCGCGCAAGCGGCACCTTAGAGGAGGCGTAAGCATGATGCGATCGAGTAGGAACCCCCGTTGGGGCGGGTTGTTTAGCAAGTTGTTGGCGTTGTCGCTAGCGCTTGGCGGCTTGGTTTGGATCAGCGGGTGCGCGAAGGGCACGCTGCCGCAACCGAAACGGCCCGGTGTGCCATCCGTTGGCGGCTTGCCGGTGCCGTCCCTGCCCGGCCCGTCCGGTGCGCCGTCCGGCGGCATGCCCGGATTGCCCGGGCCGAGTAGCGGCTTGCCCTCGCCCGGTTTGCCTTCCCCGGGCGGCTTGCCTTCTCCGGGGCTGCCTTCTCCTGGGCTGCCGGGGCTTCCGTCCCCCGGGCTGCCCTCTCCGGGGTTGCCTTCGCCAGGTTCGCCTGGTGGCGACTCGTCCGGTGGCGACTCGTCTGGTCAAAGCGGCGACCAGGGTGCGTCGCCTAGTTCCGCGCAAGGTTCTTCTGGCGGCGGTGGCGGGGGCGCATCCGGCGTTGTGAGCGGTTCGGCCGCCGGCGACGATGGCACGTCGGGCGGTGCGACGGCGGATGCGAACGGCGGCGATGGCGATGCCGCGGGCGCGGCGGACGCCGGCGATGGCAGCGATGGTACCGAGGACGGCGATTGGGAAGTGAGCCAAGATCTGCCGGAAGTGCCCGGCAGCGGCGACGGCGGCGCTGAAGAAGGGGGTGGCGAAGGGGAAGGCGCGGCGGCGAACGCCGCCGATGGCAATGGCCAGTCACCCGATGCGGCAGGCGACGCCTTGGCGGAAGCCTTGGGCGATTTCGATGGCGAGATTCTGCGCGAACGTCTCGCCGCCGAGCGACGGGCGGCCGCGGCGAACCGCGATCCGTTGGGCACGGGCGCTAGCGAAAGCGAAGGCGAACCCGGGTCCGGCACCGGCCAACGCTCGGTGGCTCCGAAAGCGCCGGTTAGTGCGCCGAAGCCGCCCACGCCGCCGCCGCCGGACACGCCGGACGCCCGCGACGACGACGTGGTGGCGCGGCAAATCCGCGAGGCCGCGGAGAAAGAAACCGATCCCGAACTCAAGGAACAGTTGTGGAAGGAATACGAACGCTACAAGTCCCGCCGCTAGCGGCGTTCGTGCTTTCTCGTCACATGCCCGGTCGCAAACTCCACGCGCCAAGCCGGTTGCGCCGCTCGGCATTGCGCGGGTTGGCGAGCGCTGCCCTGGGCATGGCGCTGCTCGGCTGCGCGTCGCACACCGTGCGCACCGTGGACCTCACCGCGCCGCAGCAATCCGCCGAATTGGACGAGGATCTGCTGCTCGACGTGGGCGTGGCGGTGTTCGACGCCAACGTGCCGGACGCCTACGAGGAGCAAGCGGAACGCAACATCACCCGCGAGGTGCGCCGCGCCGAGGCCAACTACATGGCCTTCGTCGCCAAGGACATGCTCCAGTCCACCGGCAACTGGGGCGCTGTGCGCGTGGTGCCGCGCGCCACGCACGCCGTGGAGGTGACGCTCTCCGGCGTCATCGAACACTCGGACGGCGAGCGGCTGGTGCTGCGGGCGCAGGCGCGCGACGCCCGCGGCACGGTCTGGTTCGACAACACCTACGAGGCGCTGGCGAGCAAGTTCGCCTACCGCGACGACGTCGCGCCCAACATCGACCCGTTCCAAGCCGTGTACCGCCGCGTCGCGGACGACATGCTCGCCTATCGGCGGGGCTTGTCCGACGACGAGGTGCGCTCCATCCGCGCCACCGCGGAAATGAAGTTCGCCCGCGACTTCGCGCCGGACGCCTTCGCCACGCACCTTTCCGAACCGGAACCGGGCGTCTTCGCGCTGAATCGGCTGCCGGCGGAGGACGACCCCATGCTCGGCCGCGTGCGCAAGGTGCGCGAGCGCGAATACCTGTTCATCGACACGCTGGACGGCTACTTCGAGCAGTTCCACACGCGCATGCGCCCCACCTACCAAAGCTGGCGCCAAGCCACCTACACCGAGGCCATCGCCTATCGCAAGGAGCGGGACAAAGCGCGGCGGCAAGCCTGGGCCGGCGCCGCCGGCATCGCCGCCGGGGCGCTGGCGCAAACCAGCGGCCACAAGCGCACCCGCTGGGGCGGCGCGGTGAGCGTCATCGGCGGCGCCCAGCTGGTGCGCAAAGCGGTGACGGGACACGCCCGCGCCGGGGTACACGCCGAAGCGCTGCGCGAACTCGGCGTCTCCGCGGAAGCGGAAATCGCGCCGCACACCATCGAACTGGAAAATCGCACCTTGCGGCTGCAAGGCACGGTGGACGATCAATACGAGGAGTTGCGGCGCATCCTGCAGCAGGTGTACTTCGAGGAACTCGGGGCCGAAATCGGTGTAGCGGTGGACGAACCTCCGGCCGCGGCGCCGGACGAATCCTTGGCGGACCGAGGCGATGGCCCCAACTGACAGTTCCGAGGTGCCGTCGGCGGCGCAGGGATTCGGCGACGACCCGCTCATCGAGCCGGTCTCCGCGCCGCTGTCCGCCAGCGGTGCCCAAACAACCGGGGATGCGCAGCGGCAAAGCCGTCGTTGGCTACGTTTGCGCGCGCCGCTTGCCGGCGGATTGTTGGCGCTGCTGCTGGTGGTGGCGGCGTTCGTGCTGTTGCTGCCGCAGCGCGTGGTCGAACACACCCGCGCCGCGTTGCCGAGCACTTTTCTGCCGCAAGCTGGGGAACAAACCCCGCCGTCTTCGGCGGTGCCAACGCGCGCGAAGGCGTCCCGTGCCGACGAGCCGCCGCCGTTCGCGGCCATGTCCTTGGCGCAGGAGCGAAAGGCCGCGCAAGACGAGCTGACCGGCTTTCTCGACCTGCAAGTGCTCTTGGAGGACGAGCGCAACGCACGGGTTTGGGGCGGGCCAGAACTGGACGCCGCCAAGGATCGCGCCCTGGCCGGGGATGCGCTGTTCCGCGACGAGGACTACGCCGCCGCCGGCCGCGAGTACGCCGCGGCGGTGGCGGCGCTGCGCGCTTTGCTGGCTGACGCGAACCGGCGCTTCGACACCGCGCTCAAGGATGGCGCCGCGGCGCTCGCGGCGTTGGACGAGGAGGGTGCCGTCGAAGCGTTCGAACGCGCCGCCCGACTGCGCCCCGACGACGCCCGCGTAACCCAAGGCAAGGCCCGCGCCGCCCGCGTGCCGGAAATCGCAACGCTGGTGCTCGACGCCGATCGCGCCGCCTTGCGCGGCGACCACGACCAAGCGCAGGAGCTGCTGGAGAAGGCGCGAGCGGTGGATGCGGCGACGCCCGGGCTGGACGCCCGCTTCCGCAGCATCGCCGCGGCGCGTTCGGAGGCGTGGCGCAAGCGGGTGCTTTCCGCCGCCTTCGGCGCGTTGGAGCGGGGCGATCACGAGGCGGCGCAGCGCGAATTCAACCGCGTTCTCGCCCAGCACCCGGCCGACGCCGCGGCCCAAGCCGGCTTGCAGGAAACCGAACAGCTGCGCATCGTGGCGCGGATAGACGCCTTGCGCACCGCGGCGTTGGCGCAGGCGGAAGCGGAGGATTGGCCGGCGGCGCTGGCCAGCTACAACGAGGCGCTGGCCATCGACTCGTCGCTGCGCTTCGCCCGCGAGGGCCGCGCCAGCCTGCGTACAAGGATGGCGCTGGCGCGCGCCATGGATCGCGTCATCGACGATCCGCCGCTGCTTTCCTCCAACGAGGAGTTCGCCGCCGCGCACGATTTGCTGGCCCGCGCCCGCGTCACCGCCGAGGCGGAATCGAGCGCTCAGTTGAGCGCCCGCGTCGAGGAGTTGCAGGCGGTGCTGGAGTGGGCCGCAACGCCGGTGCCCTTGGTGCTCACCTCCGATGGCGCGACGGACATCGTCATCCACAAGGTGCGCGCCATGGGCGTGTTCGCCCGCGTCGAGTTGACGCTGCGCCCGGGGCGCTACGTGATCGTCGGCAGCCGCGACGGTTGCCGCGACGTGCGCAAGGAGATCACGCTGGCGGCGGACATGGGCCCGGTGGACATCCGCTGCACGGAACGCATTTGACCCGCGCTTGGCCACTGCGCGCGGCGCGTCCACGGAGATGAGCGAGACGGCACCGCCGGGCGGCGAGACTATTCAAGCGGTGCGCTTCGAGCCCACCGCCGCCAAGGGCCGCAAGCGCTGGGGTTTTCTTTCCCCGCGCCGCATCGCCGCCGCGGTTGGCGTGAGCGTCGCCTTGGTGGTGGCTTGGTTCCTGTGGTTCCTGTTCACCGCCAAGTCCGTTCGCTTCGAGACCGATCCGCCAGCGGCGGAGGTGGCCGTGGACGGCGGCTTCGCGGTCTGGTTCGCGCAGACGCACCTGCTGCGCGCCGGGCGCTACTCGGTGCGGGCGACGGCGCCGGGCCACCACCCGCTGGAACAGCGCATCACCGTGGGCGCGGCGAGCAACCAAACCGTTGCGTTTCAGCTCACGCGGCTGCCCGGAATCGTGACCTTCGAGGTGGATCCGGCGGAAGCGTTGGTGGAGGTTTGGGGCGTGGAGGAGAGCGGCGCGGCGCCGTTCACCACGCGCCTGCCGGCCGGGCGGCAAGTTGCCACCATCGCCAGCAGCCGCTACCAACCGGCCACCGTGGAGTTTGATGTCGTCGGCATGGAACGCGAGCAGACGGTTTCCGTCACCTTGGCGCCGAACTGGGCCGATGTCACCATTCCCACCACGCCGCCCGGCGCTTCGGTCTCGGTGGACGACGAGCCAGTGGACGCCTTGACCCCGGGCCCGGTGCCGGTGTTGGCCGGCGAGCGGCGCATTGCGGTGCGCCTGGCGGGCCACAAGACGTGGCAGGACATCCTGCGCGTTCGCGCCGGGGAGCAGCGCACGCTGCCGCCGGTCGCGTTGCAGCGGGCCGATGGGTTGGTGCGCGTGAGCTCGAAGCCGTCCGGCGCGGGGGTCACCTTCGATGGCGCGTATGTGGGCGAGACGCCGTTGGAGTTCGCCGCCCGCCCGGCCGAGCGCCACCGGCTGCGCGTGTTCAAGGTGGGCCACGCGCCGCAGAGCAAGTCGTTCGAGACCCAACCGGGTCAAGAGCGCGAATTCGCGTTCACCCTGCGCCGGCTGCACGGCGAGCTGGCCATCGTCGTGCAACCGGAGGATGCGGAACTGGTGCTCGACGGCAAGCCCCAAGGCACCGCCGGCGGCACCCTGAACCTGCCGGCCGTGCCGCACGAAGTGGAGATCAAAAAGACCGGCTACGCGAGCTTTCGCAAGACGGTGACGCCGCAGCCCGGTTTCACCCAGGAGCTCAAGGTGCGCCTGCTCACGCTGGCCGAGGCGCGGCTTGCGGCGCTGCGAAAGGTGCGCACGACTTCGCAAGGTCAGGAGCTGGTGCTCTTGGAGCCCGGAACCATCCGCATGGGAGCGTCGCGGCGGGAACCCGGGCGGCGCGCCAACGAGGTGCTGCGGACCGCGAAACTCACGCGGCTGTTCTATCTCGGCCGCCGCGAGGTGAGCAACAAGGAGTTTCTGGCCTTCGCCGCCGACCATGCCTCCGGCAGCTTCCAGAGCTTCGACTTGAGCGGCGGCGATCAGCCGGTGGTGAACGTGGCGTGGAACGACGCCGCGCGCTACTGCAATTGGCTCTCCCAGCAGGACGGCCTCGCGCCGTTCTACGTCGAAAGCGATGGCCGCGTCACCGGCATCAACGCCAAGGCGCTGGGCTATCGCCTGCCGACCGAGGCGGAGTGGGCGTGGACGGCGCGCAGCCAACCGGAAACCGACGAGCCGCGCCGGTTCGCCTGGGGCGCGAAGCTGCCGCCGCCGGAGCGCTTCGGCAACTACGCCGACCAGTCCGCGGCGCATGTGGTGGGGCGGATCGTGTTCGGCTACAACGACAACCACATCGTCAGCGCCCCGGTGGGCACCTTCGCCGCCAACGACAAGGGCGTACATGACTTGGACGGCAACGTGGCGGAGTGGATCCACGACTTCTACGCGCCGGGCGAAAGCGGCGAGACCGTGGATCCACTGGGGCCGGAGGTGGGCCAATACCACGTCATCCGCGGGGCTAGCTGGATGCGCGGCACGGTGACGGACCTGCGCTTGGCGTACCGAGACTACGACACCGAGGCGCGGCCGGACGTCGGTTTCCGCATCGCCCGCTTCGCCGAGTGAAACGCCTCGGTGGTTCGGGCCCTGGGAGCGCGGGCGTCTCGCCCGCAAAAGGTGAACACCCCTGAACGAAAGTGCGGGCGAGACGCCCGCGCTCCCAGGATCCACCAAATGTTCTACACCCATTCGCGTTGGGGCGCTTGCCTGGTTGCGGCTCTCGCCGGCGGGCTGCTGCCGCTCGGCCTCGCGCCGTTTCACCTTTGGCCGCTGGTGTTGGTCTCGGCCGGCGGGCTGTTCTGGGTGTTGTGGAATGCCGGCACGGGCCGACAGGCGTTCCTCGGCGGCTGGTGCTTCGGGATTGGCAAGTACGGCGTCGGCGCATCGTGGATCTACGTTTCCATTCACGTTTACGGGCCGACGCCAGCGCCGCTGGCGGCGGCGTTGGTGGCGTTGTTCGTGGCCGGATTGGCGATCGTCGTCGGCGTTGGCGGCTGGTTGTTCCATCGGCTGCGCGCGGGGAGGGAGGGCAGCGTTTGGCTGCAAGCCGCGCATTTCGCGTGGATGTGGCTGGTGACGGAGTGGACGTTCACCTGGCTGCTCACCGGCTTCCCGTGGCTGTTCGCCGGCTACGGCTTCCTCGACACGCCGCTCGCCGGTTACGCGCCGGTTGGCGGGGTGCTCTTGGTGTCGCTGGCGGCGGTATCGACTGCGGCCTTGGCGCTGGCGGCGGCGTGGTCGAAGCGTTGGTTTGGCGCGTTGGCGGGCATCGCGGCGATCTGGGCGGGCGGCTGGCTGCTCGGCACGGTTTCTTGGACCGAGCGCGGCGAGAAGCACACGGTGGCTTTGGTGCAGGGCAATCTGCCGCAGGAGATGAAGTGGACGCCGGAAGGCTGGCGGGCGGCCCTTGCCCGCTACGAGGCGCTTTCCGCGCCGGTGTGGAACCGCGACATCGTGTTTTGGCCGGAGGCCGCCATTCCCGCGCCGCACCACCACAACGCCGAACGCATTGCCGCCATGCGCGTTGGCGCCCGCGCCGACTTGGTGCTGGGCGCAACCACCGCCACCACCGACCCCGCCAGCGGCGCGGCGTCGCACCACAACGCGGCCCTCTCCACCGGCGGCGGCGTGTACCGCAAACGCCGCCTCGTGCCGTTCGGCGAATATGTGCCGCTCGCCGGGTTGCTGCGCGGCGTGATCGCGTTCTTCGACCTGCCCATGTCGCACATGACCGCCGGCGAGGAGCGCCAGCCGCTGTTGCAGGCGGCGGGCTTGCCCATCGGCATGGCCATTTGCTACGAGGTGGCGTATCCGCGCCCCGTGGCCGAGCAGGCGCGGTCGGCGGCGCTGCTCGCCACGGTGAGCAACGACACGTGGTTCGGCGCGTCCATCGGCCCGCCGCAGCACTTGCAAATCGCCCGCATGAGGGCGCTGGAAACCGGCCGCTTCCTCGTGCGCGCCACCAACAACGGCATCACCGCCATCGTCGACGAACGCGGTGGGGTGACCGCCCGCCTGCCGCAATTCGAGGCCGGCGTGCTGAAGGGCGATATCCACGCCACCACCGGCACCACGCCGTTCACCCGCGCGCCGTTCTCGCCGCTGCTGCCCGTGCTGATCGCGTGGCCGCTGGCCGTGCTTGTTCTCGGAATGCGGGCGCGGCTGCGAGCGCGGAGCGGGTAGCCAGCCGGTACGCCTTATAATCTCGCGCTTCGCAGGAGGGTTGGGGCTTATGTCCGATTATTCGGTGTTCACTTCGGAGTCCGTGTCGGAGGGACATCCCGACAAGATGGCCGACCAGATTTCCGATGCCGTCTTGGACGCCATGCTGGAGCAGGACCCGGATTCGCGGGTGGCTTGCGAGACCTTGCTCAAGGGCGCCTTGGTCGTCGTGGCCGGCGAGGTGCGGTCGGCGGCGCAGGTGGATGTGGAGAAGCTCGTGCGCGAGGTGGTCCACGACGTGGGCTACAGCGACGCCGCTTCCGGCTACGACATCGATTCCGCCGCCGTGGTGAACGCGCTGGGCCGCCAGTCGCCGGAGATTGGCAGCGGCGTGGACGAAACCGAAGACCACGAACAGGGCGCCGGCGATCAGGGCCTCATGTTCGGCTACGCCACGGACGAGACCGACGCGCTCATGCCGGCGCCCATCGCCTACGCCCATCGGCTGATGCTGAAACACGCCGAAGTGCGCCGTTCCCGGCTGGATTTCCTCCGCGCCGACGCCAAGAGCCAGCTCTCGGTTCGCTACGACGCCGCCGGCGCGCCGGTGGCGGTGGACGCCATCGTGCTATCCACCCACCACGAACAGGGCGTGAACTTGCAGACGCTGCGCGAGGCCGTGGTGGAGGAGATCATCAAGCCGGTGATCCCGGGCAATTGGATGACGGCCGACACGCGGATGCACATCAATCCGGCCGGCGCCTTCGAGATCGGCGGCCCGGTGGCGGATTGCGGCCTCACCGGCAGGAAGATCATCGCCGACACCTACGGCGGCATGGCGCGGCACGGCGGCGGCGCTTTCTCCGGCAAGGATCCGTCCAAGGTGGATCGTTCCGCCGCGTACGCCGGGCGCTACGTGGCGAAGAACGTGGTGGCCGCGGGGCTGGCCAAACGCTGCGAGATCCAAGTGAGCTACGCCATCGGCGAGGCGGCGCCCACCTCCATTTCCGTCAACACCTTCGGCACCGGCACCATCGACGACGCGGCCATCACCGGGCTGATCCGCGAGTGTTTCGACCTGAAGCCGCGCGGCATCATCGACATGCTCGACCTCAAGCGCCCGATCTTCCGCGCCACGGCCGCCTACGGGCACTTCGGCCGCCAAGAGGAGACCTTCACTTGGGAGCGAACGGATCGCGTGGAGGCGCTGTTGGCCGCCGCCCGGTGAGCGCGGAGATCAGCTTCGAGTTCTTTCCCCCGCGCACCGAGCGCGGACGCGCCAATCTCGTCCGCACCGCCACCGAACTACGCGCGTTCCATCCCGCCTTCTACTCCGTGACCTACGGCGCCGGCGGCTCCACCCGCGAGGGCACGTTCGCCGCCGTGCGGCAGTTGCGGGGGGAGGGCTTCAACGCCGCGCCGCACCTTTCGTGGAGCGACGCCAACGAGGACGAGGTGCTGGCGACCGTCGCCGCCTACCGCGCCCTGGGCGTGACCCGACTGGTGGTGTTGCGCGGCGACGCGCCGTCCGGCGCGGGGCCGGGAACAGCTTCGCGCCATGCCGAGGCGCTGGTTCGCCTGCTCCGCGCCCGCGCCCCGAGCCCGCTGACCCTGCATGTCGCCGCCTACCCGGAAGTACACCCGCAAGCGCCCTCGGCGAGCGCGGACGTGGACTTCCTCAAGCGCAAAGTAGCCGCCGGCGCGGACGGCTGCATCACCCAGTACTTCTACAACGCCGAGGCGTACTTCGACTTCCGCGAGCGCTGCGTCGCCCGCGGCATTGACGTGCCCATCGTGCCGGGCGTGATGCCGATTAGCAATCGCGGTAACCTGCTGCGCTTCTCGCAAAGAGCCGGCGCCGACGTGCCCCGGTGGATCCGCATGCGCCTGGACGAACTCGATGGCGACAATGCCGCCCTCGCCGCCTTCGGCACGGACGTGGTGACGACGCTATGCGAACGCTTGCTGGCCGGAGAAGCCCCCGGCTTGCACTTCTACACGTTGAACAAGGCGGCCCCGACGGCGGCGGTGGCGCGGAATCTCAAACTGTAATGGTTCTGCGCCTTAGCCAAGGGAAAAGCCGAGAATGGCAGCCAAGCCGTACCATAGGGCACGCTCCAAGGCCAACCTAGGCTCTTGCGCGGCCGCCCACTTTCGGAACTCAGCCAGTTTTTCCCCGGCCGCGGCGAAGTGTGCGTTTCGCTCGGGGGTGAAGTCCAAAACCAATTCCACGCTGCCGCTGGTGGGGAGGCCCTTCCTCTTCAAGACCCCCATCGGATCCTCGGTCGCATCCACCACTTCGCGCAGCCAGACTTGAATCTGCGTCAATATCTCACGGAGCGCGGCCACCAGAAGCTCATGGCCTTGCGCGTGCGCCGGCCGAGAACGTGCTTGGCGCAACTCGGCGTAACGCTCCGACAGGTCATCGACAACTGCCTCGAAACGAGCAACCGCGTCGTGAACTCGCGCCTCTGGAACGTCCGCGGCATTTGCGACGCCACCGAACAGGCGCTTCATCTCGTCGTCCAGCCGTCCCAAGGCATCGTCCAAGTGGCCTAGCGCGTGTTGGGCGGCGCCTAGGAAAGTCGCGCATCTGCCGAATGCCGGGAGAGTGATCTGAAAGACCATCTCGCCTCTGCCGCTCGGCCGTTTCGTTTTGATCAGCTCCGCCTCGACTTTTCGCAGCAGGGGACGCAGAGCCTCGCCAAGCAGGACGATGTGCGGAGCGAAGCGAGGAGGGTCGTCGCTGACCATGTGGGTACTCCGATGGAACTTGCCTGAGTCTAACCGATTGCGCTGCGAGGGCACGTCATGTTCCGCGGAGCGCTGCCAAGCGAGCGTCCAGCGCACAGCGGATCGCCTTGGAGCGCACTTGCAGTCGGAGCAGCCGCTCCAGTTCCTTAGCATCGACTTCGTCCAAGTCCAGTTCCGGCAGGCTGGCGAACCTACGCCCTTTGCGGGTGGCGATGTAGAGAGTGTCAATTGAGATAGGTAATGGTGGGGGAGCGAGGAACGAACGATGCTAGGATACGCGCCACGCGACAACGCAAACGGCAAGGCTTGCGCGATGCCGAGGGCAACATGACGTTCCTGCAGCGAGTCTGCACCGTGCTTGATGACGCGGGCGTACCCTACGCGCTGGTCGGTGGACAGGCGGTGGCGTTGCAAGGTGTCGTTCGCGCCACGGTGGATGTGGACGTGGTGCTACGCTGGCAACGGCAAATTGTGGAGTCAGCGGAGGCGGCGTTGCGGAAGCTCGGCTTGGTGTCGCAACTGCCGATCACCGCCGCGGAGGTGGTGGCGAACCGGGAGGAGTACATCCACAAGCGCAATCTCGTCGCTTGGAACTTCTACAATCCAAACGCGCCCATGGAACAAGTGGACATCATCATCACCTACGACTTGGCGGACAAGCAGGTGGACCGCGTCGCGTTGTCCGAAAGCACCGTGGCGGTGCTCCCGGTGCCGGCATTGATCGAGATGAAGCGTGCGAGTGGTCGTCGCCAAGACATTGAAGACGCGCAAGCCTTGGAGAACCTCGAGTGAAGAAATCCGATCCGCTGGCTTCGATTCCCGATGACGAACTGCGCCCGAAGGAACGCCCGCGAGCCGTGCAGTACTTCTCCGACGAGTACTTGCAGCGCTGCCGGAAGCTGTCGCCACAGGACATCGTGCAGTTCTTGGAGGAGTTCCGATTGAACTATGCCGCGGCGGAAGCGGGCCGACGGCGACGGGACGAAAGTCCGTCAAATCCGTTAGACCGTGGGCAAAACTAAGCGGCGACGGTGAACACCGTGAGCCAATGGTCGGCGTAACGGAAGAAGCGGCCCGCGCCGATGGCCACGGCGGCGCTGGACGCGCATGGGCGGGTGGTGGTGGCGGTGAAAGCGCTGTCGTTGACCACCGTGATTCGCACGTCTTGGAACGCTAGGAACTCGCCGCACAACGGGTTCACGGCCTTGTACACGGACTCTTTCGCGCTGAAGATGGCGGTGCGCCAATCGTCACTTGGCAGCGCCGCCCGCTCCGCCGGCAAGAGCAAGCGCTTGGCGACGCGAGCGGTCACGCGGCTTTGCGTGGTTAGGTCCGCGCCGACGCCGGCCCAGTGCGCGGTGTGACCCACCACCGCGGCGGCGAGCGCGGCGCTGTGGGTGATCGAGCCGACCGCCCCGGCCGGCCACAGCGGGGCGCGGCCTTGCGCCAGCACGGGTTGATCGTGGACGCCCAGTTCGCCGAGCGCGCATCTGGCGGCCCGGCGGCCGGAGGAGAACGCCATCGCGCGAGCGCGTCCGGCGGTGGCAACCAGCTCGCGTTCGGCGGGATGCAACGATGTCGAGTGATCTGCCACGCGCGCGAAAACGGCGGCAAGGGGTTGGTCGTCGCCGAACGGCCAGTCGAGGGCACCGAGGCCATCAAGGAAACGAGCCGTCACTCGGTGCCGCCGTTGGCTCGAGGTGGCGCGGTTGGCTTTCGCGTAGCCAAGCCAATCGCCGTGGCCACCGGCAGCCAAAACAGCCACCACACCACGCCCACCTTGTGGATCAGTTGGTGACCGTCGAACAGCGCCACCGCCGCGCCGGCGGCGAGCAGGGCGAGGGCCAAGCAAGCATCTGGGCGGCGCAGGTTGCGGGAAAGGGCAACCGCGGTGGCGCCGATGAGCGCGGCGAACAGCGCGAAACCAACCACGCCGCCTTGGTGGAACACCGAGAGGTACACGCTGTGCGGGTGTAGGAACACCCGATCCGGCGTGGCTAGGTTGTCGTCGGCAAGCAAGCCGTTGCCGAACCACGGCGCTTCGATCGCCCGCGCCAGAACCTGCTCCCAAATCAGCAGCCGATAGCTTGCGCCCCGTGGCAGCAACCACTTCCGCGCGCCCTCGTGCCAGACCAATACGGCGAGCAACGCGAAGATGGCAGCCACCCACAGCGCTGCCCAAACCCAGAAACGGGTGGGCGTGCGGTGCGCCAGCACGAGGACGCCGCAGCCCACCGCCAAGGCCAGCCAGCCGGTGCGCGCGCCGGTCAACGCGACGGCCAAGATCATGGCCGTAGCACTTGCGGCGAACAGCCACGGCCACACACGCGCCGCCACGACCTGTCGGCGCAGCAGGGCGTGGATGGCGAACAGTGCGCCAACGGTGAACGCTTGGGACGCAATGAGCTCGTTTTGGATCTGGCCAGGCCCTAGCAGCCGGCCCATTTCCGGTGGTTGCAGGTAAAAACCCGCGATGGCGAGACACGCCGCGCCACCGGCCGCCACGGCGAACCAGCGGCCGATGCGTTGAGCCGCGTCGCCGCGGTACACGCAGTCCGCGAAGGCGGCGACGAAGCACGCAAGCACCAAGCCGCGTATGCCGAAGCGCGCGGCAAGCGCTGGCTCCACGGCTTCGGCCCAAGCATTGGTGAGCAGCAGGTAGCCGATCAGCAGCGCCGCCAACCACGCGACGGGCGCTTGCAATGCGACGCGCCAAACACGCGGCCGGCACAGGGTCGCAAGCGCGAGCACATAGGTGCAAAAGCGCGGTACGGAATGCAATGGCGACACCAACACGGCGACGAACGCCAACAGGATGCAGAAGTCGGCGAGGCGGGCGGAATCGCGTGGCAGCACGGTCATGGACGAGCGCCAATGCGGCAGTCAGCATCAGCAAGTCGCCGGCTTCGGCACGCCGGCCGGTCACCGGGATGCACCAGCAAACGCGCTCCGTTGCAGCGTCCGGTCTCCAGCACTGGCGGGCCGGCACCGGCTGCCGCCAAGCGGCGGGCCACATGCCCAGCGCGGCGGAAACGGCGGGTGCGCCCAAAGCCGAAGAATACGCGCAGCAAGCGCTCCTCACCGTTGATGGTCGCCCGCGCCGTGAACTCGCGCTGCGGGCGCCAGCAACGCAACGCCGTGCAATGTGCGCGCGCCGGGCCGGAGGGCAAGTCCACATCGAAGCGGAAGGGCAGGGTGGGCGGCTCCTCCAGCGCGTGGAAGTCCGTCACGCTGGCCGCCGTTTCACCGGGCAAGCCGACGGCCGGCCGGCCGCGTCGTGCGCCGCGGCGTCGCAACCGCTCCACGCGGCGCAGGACGCCGCGCCAGAAACGCCGGTCGCGTCGCCAAGTCGCCACGTCGCCCGCATACGCCGCGGCGAATCGCAACAGCTCCCGCCCGGTCAAGCGCAGCGGCGCGGCGGAAACCAGCAGCGCCGCCAGATCGCGGCGTCGCCAGCGGCGCGGCAGGCGCCCGCGAACCCAAGCGCGATGCAGGTCGATAACGGCGAGGGCAGGGCGGCCTTCCTTCCATTGCGCGGTGTCGGCGAAAATGTGCGCGAGGTAGCAGTCGCGGTGATGCACCCCGGCGTCGTGCATGGTGCGTAGCAAGTCGCCGGCGGCCACGATTAGGTGGCGGCGCAAGAGCGGGGGGAGGTTGCCGCCGGCCGTCAGCTCTTCTAGGCTGGCCATGCCGGTGAGGGCAGGGCTGACCAAGAACGAACGCCGTCGCGCTGGATTGCCCGCGCACGCGCCGAAGGCGGCGACGCGAGGGGCGTGAACGCCATGCGCGGCGAGCTGCCGACAAGCCGCGAATTCGTTGCCGGCGCCCAGCACCGGACGCTTGCCGACCAATAGGTTCTTGGCGATTTCGCGCCAGCCCACGCCGGTGTGCAACTTGGCGAAGTAGCTGCCGCCGGTGGCATCGAGGCGCACGGTGCGGCGGCCCGCGGCTTGGCGATACACGACGCCGTTCGCTTGCTCGAGCGCGTCGTAAAGGGCCCGCGTACGGGCAGATTCACCTTCGGCTGCGTCTCCGCTGAGCGCATGTGCAAGCTCTGGCGCCACGGTGGCTAGGTCCGCCTTGCAGTCCTCACGCAGATAGAGAGGCATCCACGCTCCGTTGCGGATGGGCGATCCACGCCGCGATTCGTTCGGCCACGCAAGCGGCTTGGCCGTAGCGTTCCGGTCGCGTGGCGAAACGGATGGCGTTGCCGCGCCATTGGCAGCGGCATTCCGGGGCATCCACCATCCGCGCCAGCGCCCGGTCGCAGTCAGCTTGGCGGAAGGGCGCCGGCAGCACCACGCCGGCGTCCGCTTCCCGCACCAAAGACGCTTCGGCGATCTGCGCGTGCGTGAGCACCGCGGCGCCGGCGGCCATCGCGTCGAAGATCCAGCCGTTGGCGCTTGGTCGGAAGGCGAGGTCGACGAACACGTCCGCGGCGGCCACGGTGTGGCGCGGGTCGGCATCGGCGCGAATGGTCACGCGCTCGCCCATGCCGAATGCACGGGCGGCAGCCAGATGCTCGGCGGCGAGCCTTCCCGCGGCGACCACGCGGCAGCGGGCGCGGATGGGTGCCGGCAACCGGCCCAACGCCGCGAACAGCCGATGGATGCCGTGCGCCACCAAATCGCCGCCCACCATCGCCAAAACCACCGTGTTGCCGTCCGGTCCGCGCTCGTGGGCTGGTCGCGGCGGCGCTTCCTGTATCCCGGGTGGCAACGGTTCCTCGCAACGGATGTCCACGGTCTTCAGCGCGGCATCGAAGCCCACCACGCAACGCGGCTGGTGGCGTTCCAAACAACTCGCCAGCCGATGTTGGTAGGCCGCCAAGCGGCTAGCGGCGGAGCGCTTGCTCACCGGCAGCCGCACGAGCGAAACTCCCGCTGGCGGCACTCCGGCAACCGTGCAGGCGTAAACGTGTACATCCATGCCGCGTTCTTGGCAGGCGGCGGCGACGGCCGGCAAGGCGCGGTATTGCGGCGCCGTTGGCGCGTAGTCGAAGGCGCAAAGCGCAACCAGCGGGCGCTGGGGCTCTTCGGCGAAGCGTTCCAGTAGGTCAACGGCGACGGCGGGCATGGCGGTGAGCGATTCTTGGCGGGCGAGGGCGCGGCCGTTTTCCGCCCAAGTCTCGCGTTCCGTCGACGTCAGCAAGCGTTCGAGATCGGCGTTGAAGCGCGCTTGGTCGAACGGCGTCGGCGTGACGATGCCGGTGTTGTGCTCCGCGACATACGCGGCGTAGCCACAGTTCGCGGTGACCAGCGCCGGCAGACCCGCGACCGCGCTCTCCAAGATGACCGTGCCGGTGTTTTCGTCGTAGGCCGGCAACACGAGCCCATCCGCCGCCTGCAACAGCGCCGGAATGTCGTCGCGCCCGCCGAGAAAACGCGCTTGGTGGGCAATCCCCAAACGACGGGCGAGGCGGCGGAAACGCTTTGCCCGGTCGGTGCCGGCGATGCAGAAGAGGGTGCGTGTGCGCAGGCTCTCCGGCAACGCCGCAAGGCCGCGCAAGGCGCGGTCGAGGCCCTTCTTCACGAAACCGGAGCCGACGAACAGCAACAGTAGCTCGTGCGCGGCAACTCCGAGTTCGCGGCGGACAGCGCTCGCCGCGTCGTCGTCGGCCTCGGCACGGTCCGGTTCCAAACCCGGCGGCAAGGGGTGGAAACGGTGCAAGGGAGTGCCGTGCATGGAGGCGTAGATGTCCCGCTCGCGAGGCGAGATCGAGAGGATGCGGGTCTTGCCGTCGGCGGCGAAGACAGCCCGTTCGAAAGCCGAAAAGTGACGGTAGCGCGAAGTCATGCGGTAGGCCCAAGGACGCTGCGTATGCGCTTTGGCCAGAAAGCAGGAGTCGCCCGCGTAGTACACATCGATGCCGGGCATCTTGTTCATCCCCACCACCAAGTCCACCGGGTTGCTTTCCAGGTGGCGGGTGAACGCGTCAGCGAAACGCCGCTGGCGAACGTGGCCGCGCAACCCGCGCATGGGCAAGTTGACCAGCTCCACGCCTTCCCACGGCTGGCCCTGCCAAGTCATCGCGTAGATGCGCACGGCGTGACCGCGCGCCAAGCACTCCGCGGCGATTTTCCGCAAGTCCCGCGCCACGCCACCGTGCGGGAAGCACTTGAAGATCGCGAAGGCGACGCGCACCGGCGAAACGTCAGAGCGCGTTGCGCGCCTGTTCCCGGCGCAGCAGCGGCGCGAGTGTGTTCCAGACGCGCTGCGGCGAAACCGCCGCTAGGCACGCCGGCGAGCGGTTCGCGCTGCCGAGCGGCATATACCGGCAGCGGCGCGACAAGCACGGGGCGCACGGTTCCACCCCGGCGACGTTGCGGGCCAGTGGGCCTTGGCAACCCGTGAGCGCCGGATCGGTGGCGCCGAACACCATCACGGTGGGACGCCCCAAGGCGGCGGAGAAGTGCGTAAGGCCGCTGTCCACGCCCACGACGCCACGCGCCTGCGCCACGGTTCGCAGCGCGCCGGCGAGATCCGCTGGTGGGCAAACGGCCGCTTCCGGCACCGCCGCGGCGATGCGCTGCGCTCGCTCGCGCTCGTCGCCCAGCCACGGCAGCAGCGGACGCAGACCGGCCGCCGCCGCGAGACGCGCCAATTCCACCCAGAACGCCTCCGGCCACAGTTTTGTGCGCCAAGTGGCGCCGTGCGCCAGCACCAGATCGTCGCTTCGCGCCGCCGCTGGCGCGCGCAGGCCGAAGTTCGGCCCGGTGCTTGGCCGCTCGTATTCGAGTGCGCCGGCGAACAATCGCCGGACGCGGGCGATGGCGTGTTCGCGGCGCGGCACACGCAAACGTCGGCGATAGCCGAGGCTGGCCAGCCGTTCGCGGGCGCCGGCGGCGTCGAAGCCGGCGCGGTCGCGCCCGCTCGCCCAGCGCGTGACGACGGCGCTCTTCAGCAGGCCCTGGGCGTCCAACACCAAGTCGTAGCGGCGCTGGCGCAGGCGGCGGTGAAACGCGCAGAGTTCGCGCGCATACCGGAGCGGCGCCCGCCGCCAGCGGCGCAGCGCCACGGGCACCACGTTGTCCACGCCTTCCGCCAGCGCCGGCACGGCGCGAAAGTTCTCCTCCACCACCCAGTCGAAGCGCGCGCCAAGCCGCGCCGCGTCCTGCACGGCCGGCAGCGTGTGGACGATGTCGCCCAGGGACGACAGCTTGACCAGCAGCACGTTCACGCGTCGGCTTGCGCGGCATGTTGGGCTGCGGGGAAGACGCCAAGCCCGCGCAACTCGGCGAACACCCGCGCCGGCGGCAAGCCGCGCAGACAATCGAGATGCCCCAGCCGGCACTCGCGCGCGAAGCAAGGGCGACAGGCCAGTTGCCGTTCAACCACCGCGGAACGGTCGCCGAGCGGCGGCGTGAACACGGGCGACGTGGAACCGAACACCGCCACCACGGGTACGCCGAGCGCTCCGGCCACATGCATCAAGCCGGAATCGTTGGTCACCGCGCCGCTGGCCGCCGCCAACACGTCCACCGCTTCCACAAGACTGGTGCGACCAGTGAGATCCACCACTGCCGCGCGCTTGGCGATTGCCGCCGCGGCCTCGCGGTCGGCGGTGCTGCCGAGCACCCACACCGCCGCGCCCGCGTCCGCGCAAAGCTCGGCCAATCCGGCGAAGTGCTCCGCCGGCCACCGCTTCGCCGCGCCATATTCGGCGCCCGGGCAGAACGCCACCGCCGGCCGGTCAAGCGTGATGCCGAGTCTGGCGAACAGGCGTGGGCGCGCGGTTTCGTCGGCGCGCAAACGTGGCGTCGCGGGCGTGGTGTCGGCAAGAGCCGCGAAGCGATCCACCAACCGCGGCATGGCATTCTTGTCCAACGGCCTCATGTCGTTGATCAAGCCGAACCGGGCTTCGCCGCGAAAGCCGGTGCGCTTGGGCACCCCCGCCAGCGCTGGCGCCAACGCGGACTTGAACGAGCCGGGCAGCACGATGGCTTGATCGAAGCCGCCGTCGCGTAGCTGTTGCGCCGCTTGCCGCCGCCGCCGCCAATCCAATCGCCCGCGTCGCGCCGAATGGCGATGCGTTGCGGCGACGCCGGGCATCCGCGTGGGCAGCGGCGCCGTGCTTGCCGGCGCGAGGAAATGCACTTCGGCCCCTCGCGCCGCGAGGCCCGGCACGATGGCGTGCGCCATCACCATGTCGCCCACCCACGCCGGCGCCACCACCAGAACTTTGCTCATGCGCGGGGTGGCGGCGTGTGGTGGCTACACGGCGCCGTCCACCGCCACCGCGGTGAGCCACTCCGGGTGGGCGTTGCGCCGGCCGCGCACCTGATCGAAGTACAACGCTTGGAACTGTTCCGTCAACGGCCCGCGCTTGCCGTCGGCGATGACGCGGCCGTCGAGCTCGCGGATGGGCAGCACCTCGGCCGCGGTGCCGGTGAGGAACGCTTCGTCGGCGATGTAGATCTCGTCGCGGGTGATGCGCCGTTCCACCACCCGGTGGCCCTCCTCGCGGGCAAAGGTCATTATGGTGTCGCGGGTGATGCCGGCCAGGCAGGAGGTGAGTTCCGGCGTGTGGATGACACCGTCCTTCACCACGAAGATGTTCTCGCCGCTGCCTTCGGCCACGTAGCCTTCGTTGTCCAGCAGCAGCGCCTCGTCGCAACCGGCCTCCTGCGCTTCGCGCAGCGCGAGGATGGAGTTGATGTAGTTGCCGGTGGCCTTCGCCTTGCACATGGTGATGTTGACGTGGTGGCGCGTGTAGGAGGACGTGCGCACCTTCATGCCGCGCTCGCGGGATTCGGCGCCCATGTAGTCCGGCCACGGCCAGCAGGCGATGGCGACGTGAACGCTCAGGTCCGCGGCGCGCAAGCCCATGCTCTCCGAGCCGAGATACACCACCGGGCGCAGATAGCCCTCCGCCAGCTTGTTGGCCGCGAACACGCGGCACTGCGCGGCGAGCAGCTCGTCCTGCTCGAACGGGATGTCGATTTGCAGAATGTGCGCCGAGTTGAACAGCCGCTCGGTGTGCTCCGCCAAGCGGAACAGCCGCGGCCCGGCCGCCGTCTCGTAGGCGCGCACACCCTCGAACACGCCGAGGCCGTAGTGCAGCGTGTGCGTGAGCACGTGCATCCGCGCCTCGCGCCACGGCACCAGCTCGCCGTTGATCCAAATCCAACCGTCGCGGTCCGCCAAGTCTTGCATCAGAAACTGCCTCGCATCATGCGCGGATCATACCAATCGCCGGGGTTTCTATCCCGTCGAGATTGCGAAAATCGGCTGCGAAATGTCGCGTGGCGCCGCGAGGGGGTTAGTGCGGTTCCGTGCAAGAATAGCGAATTGCTGGCGGTTATGGTCATCACGCCATCGGGCGGGAACGGCGAGAAAATGCAAACAAGCGCTCTTTCACCCACCGGCCCACCTACCGGCAGCGCGCTGGAGCGGTTTCATCCGCAGATTCGCGGCTGGTTCGCGGATGCCTTCGGTGCGCCCACGGATGTGCAAGAGCAGGCGTGGCCGCGCATTGCCGCTGGCGAGCATCTGCTGGTCACGGCGCCCACCGGCAGCGGCAAGACGTTGACGGCGTTTTTGTGGGCGGTGAACGCCTTTGCCACCGGCGCTTCCCGCGCCGGCGCCACGCGGGTGCTGTATGTGTCGCCGCTGAAGGCGCTTGGCAACGACATCCGCGCCAATCTGCTTGCGCCCATCGGCGAAATCCGCACCCGGTTCGCGGCTGCCGGGGCGGAGTTCCCGGAGGTCGGGGTAGGGGTGCGCACTGGCGACACCGAAGCCGGCGAGCGACGGCGGATGCTGCGCCATCCGCCGGAGCTGTTCATCACCACACCGGAGAGCTTGGATTTGCTGCTTTCCACGGTGCGCGGCCGGCAAGCGCTCAGCACCATCCGCACCGTCGTGGTGGATGAAATCCACGCCTTGGCGGAGAACCGGCGCGGGGTGCAGTTGATGGTGGGGTTGGAGCGCTTGGTGGAGTTGGCCGGGGAGTTCCAGCGCGTGGCGCTTTCCGCCACTGTGCGGCCGTTGGAAGCTGTGGCGGCGTGGGTGGGCGGCAGGGATCGCGACGGGAAGCCGCGGCCGGTGGGCATCGTGCGTTCGGACGCCGCCAAGCGCATCGACCTGGCGGTTCGCTTCCCGGAGGCGGCCCGCGCCGCCGCCGAGAACGGCGAGAAGATCTGGGTGCCGCTGGCCGACAGCTTCCGCGAGCGCATCGACGCCAACCGCTCCACGTTGTTCTTCACCAACAGCCGCCGCTTGGCGGAGAAGATCGCACTGCACGTCAACGCCGGAGGCGAATCGCCCATCGCCTACGCGCATCACGGTTCCCTCGCCCGGGATGTGCGGCGCGAGGTGGAGACGCGGCTCAAGAATGGCGCGTTGCGGGCCATCGTCGCCACCAGTTCCTTGGAGATGGGCATCGACATCGGGGCGCTGGACGAAGTGGTGCTGGTGCAGTCGCCGCCCTCCATCGCCGCGGCGCTGCAGCGCGTGGGCCGCGCCGGGCACCGCGTGGGCGAAACCAGCCGCGGCAGCCTGTTCCCCACGTTCGCGCAGGATTTTCTCGAAGCCGCCGTCATCGCCAAGGCGGTGCGCGAGCGCGACATCGAGCCGCTCAAGCCGTTGGCGAATCCGCTCGACGTGTTGGCGCAGATGTTGGTCTCCTGCGTGGGAACGGAGGAATGGGAGACGGATGCGCTGTACGCGATGGTCACCCGCGCAACCGCCTACGCGACGCTGCCCCGCGAGCACTTCGATTTGGTGGTGGAGATGCTGGCCGGGCGCTACGCCGGCACCCGCATCCGCGACTTGCGCCCGCGGCTGGTGTTCGACCGCCAACGGCAGACGCTGCGGGCACGGCAGGGCGCTTTGCTCGCCTTGTACTCCTCCGGCGGCACCATCCCGGACCGCGGCTACTTCACCTTGCGCCACGCCGACAGCGGCGCCGCCATAGGCGAACTGGACGAGGAGTTCGTGTGGGAGGCCAGCATCGGGCAGACCTTCAGCCTCGGCAGCCAAACGTGGCGCATCCGCCGCATCACCCCCAGCGAAGTGCTGGTGGGCAACGCGCCGCCGAAAGCCACCGCGCCACCGTTCTGGCGCGCCGAGGATATGGCGCGCAGCTTCCATTTCTCAGAGCGCATCGGGGCGTTCTTGGAAGCCGCCAACGGAATGTTGCAGCGCCGCGATGCCGACGGCTTGCGCGGGGAACTGGCCGGGCTGGGGTTCGAGCCGTCGGCCGCGCGCGAGCTGGTGGACTTTCTGGCGCGTCAGCGCGACGCCACGCGGTGCGACCTGCCGCACGCGAACCATCTGTTGCTCGAACACATGCGCTCCGGGCCGGGCGGCCACGTCGCCCCGGGCCGGCAGCGGCAGGTGGTGTTGCACACGTTCTGGGGGCGGCGCGTGAACCAGCCGCTGGCATTGGCGCTGCGCGCCGCTTGGCGCGAGCGCTTCGGGGCGGAAACGGATGTTCACGCGGACAACAACGCCATCGTCGTGCAGGTGCCGGAGGCATTCGACCCGGCGCTGCTCTTGGATTTGGTGACGCCGGCCAACTTCGAGACGTTGCTGCGCGGGGAGTTGGAGTCGTCGGCGTTCTTCGGCGCCCGCTTCCGCGAATGTGCCGGCCGGGCGCTGCTCATCACCAAGCGCCGCTTCCAAGAGCGCCGGCCGCTGTGGATGACGCGCCTGCAGGCGAAAAAGCTGCTGGCGGCGACCAAGCCGCTTGCCGATTTCCCGATGTTGCTGGAA
This sequence comes from Candidatus Azotimanducaceae bacterium, assembly GCA_965243095.1. GTDB lineage: Bacteria > Pseudomonadota > Gammaproteobacteria > Pseudomonadales > Azotimanducaceae > VXYL01. Next base: position 3,316,617 of record OZ251530.1, on the reverse strand, counting down.
ACCTGGCGCAGCTGTCTCGTGGACGAGTTCGACCTTCCCGCCGCAGGCCGGATGCTGGAACGCATCGCGGTTGGCGACTTGCCGTGGTCGGTGGTTTCCACCTCCGTGCCGAGCCCGTTCGCGGCCGGCGTCGCGTTCGAGCAGATCGGCCGCTTCATGTACGCGGACGATTCGCCGGCCGGCGTTGGCGAGGCATCCGCGTTGGCCGACGACCTCATCCGCCAAGCGGTGTCCGACGAACGGTTGCGGCCGGCCATCGATGTTGCGGTGATCGCCGAGTTCGAGGCGCGGGCGCAGCGCACACGGCCGGGCTACCGGCCAGAGGGCGAGCTGGAACTCAGCGAATGGGTGCGCGAACGGCTGGCACTACCGCTCACCGAGTGGTTCGCGGAGGTGCCGATTCCCAATACGCTGCGGCGCTGGCAACGGGGCGATCACACCTATCTGGTACATCCACAGGTCGCAATCGGCGAGGCGCCGCAGCGCCAAGCGGCGCAGATGCTGCAGTTCTACGGGCCGCGCGCCGGTGCTGAACTCGCTCGGCTGCTGCCGTTCGACGATTTGGCCGCGATTCTCGCCGAGTTGGTGGAAGCCGGCACGCTGGTGCAAGGCCGGCTGGTGGCCGGGTCGGACGCCGAGCACTACTGCGATGCCGAGAATCTGGAAGCGCTCATCCGCTTCCAACGCGCCGCCGCCCGTCCGCGCCTCGAATCGCGCCCCGCCAGCGACTTGGCGCCGTTCTTGGCGCGTTGGCACGGCGTAGGCACCGATCAGGGAATCCTCCACGCCGCCGACCGTCTGCGCGGCTATGCGGCGCCGGTGGGCTTTTGGCTGCGCGAGGCGTTCGCGCCGAGGATGGCAGGCGATTCGGGAATCGGCGCGTTGGAGGAGGCGGCGGAGCTGGGTTTGGCTTGGCGAGGGGCAGGGCGGGAGGCCATCACCGTGGGCTTGGTGGACGAGATCGATCGGTTGCGCGCCGGTGAGACGGATGGCGAAAGCGAGGGGGGGAACGTGGTCTCGGATTTGTTTCGAGACCCGCGCGCCCGCTACACGTTCGGCCAGTTGCGCGACGCCCACGGCGGCGAGGCGGATGCCTTCAACGATTTGTTCTGGCAGGCCGTGTGGGCTGGCGAGGTGTCCGCGGACGGTTTCCGCGCACTGCAAAGCGGTGCCGAGCGGCAATACCGCTTGCACCGTGGTGCCGTGCAAGGCGGCGCGATGGGGCTGCGGCGACGCGCGCGGGAGAAAGCCCGCGGCGCGGCGCTCGGTTGGCCCGGAACGTGGTACCGCACCGAGTCGGTCGCCGCCCCGGAGGATGCCGTGGCGCGACTGGAGGAGGGCAAGGAACGCTGCCGGGCGCTGCTCGACCGCTACGGCGTCCTCAGCCGGGAGCTGGCCAATCGGGAAGGCGGCGCGTTGCGCTGGGCAGCCGTTTTTCCGGCCCTGCGTCTGATGGAACTCGGCGGGGAAGTGGTGAGCGGGCTCTTCTTCGAAGGCTTGTCCGGCCCGCAATTCGCGTCGCCGGAAGCCGTGCGGACATTCGAGCGGCTGGCACGGCCGGGAGACACGTTTTGGATCAACGCGCTTGATCCAATCGCGCCTTGCGGTTTGGGCTTGGCAGGCGAGGATGGCGCTGACGCGTTGCCGCTTCCACAACGCCTGCTGGCCAATCATCTGGGCTGGTTCGAGGGGGCGCTCGCCATCGTCTCCGAGCATTTCGCCAAGCGGCTGCACATCGCGTTGCCGCCGGACGACCCGGGCTTGGACGCGCTGCTTCCCCATCTGGCGGCGCTTTGCCGTCAGCGGCGGCGCTTGGACACCGCCACCATCAATGGCGAAGCCGCGAACCGCAGCCCTTACTTGCCGGCCTTGGCGCGACACCTCAAGGCGGTGTCCGATCACAAAGGGGTGTACTTCGAGCCGCTGCGCTGAGCGACGGAAACCGCGCGGCGAGGCGTATAAAGCGAGTGACCGGCAGCGTGATTGTTGCCGGAACCAACCGAACCACAGGAGAGTAAGCAATGCGAACCATGCTCTGGAAACTCGCCGTCGCCTTGGGCGCGGCGTGCGCCGTCACCGCCTCCGGCGGCCCGGACGAGCGCTTCCCCATCGACCTCGACGCGCTGCGTGCCGAAGCCGCCGAGCGCTTCAGCGCCGCGGACGTCGATGGCGACAATCTGATCAGCGCGGACGAATTCGCCAACGTGGACCCGCGGCAGCTCATGGACGACCGGCGGCTGCGCGAGCGCGGGCCGGCGGCGGACACGCCGCGACGTGCCAAGGCGAAAGCGGCCAAGCGGGATGGCGATTTCTCCGTTGCGGACGCCGATGGCGACGGCCAGCTTTCGCAAGAGGAATACCGCGGTTTGCCGGCGGCTGTGCGCGCCGACCGCGAGCGCCAACGCGCCGAAGCGCAACGTGAACGCCGCGCCGGCGAGTTCGCCGCGGCGGACGCGGACGGCGATGGCCGCCTCTCGCAAGAGGAGTTCCACGCCGCGCCGGCGGCGCGCCGCGCCGAGCGCCAGCGGCGGCTGTTCACACGGCTCGATGCCGATGGCGACGGCAAGCTGACGGCGAGCGAGATCCCCTCGCCGGCAACCCGCTTGGCGCGGTTGGACGCCAACGGCGATGGCCAGATCACCCGCGACGAGATGCCGAAGCGGCGCCAGCGCTGACGAGGCTCGGCTTGCCGCCGCGCCGTGCCGACCGCGCCTGAGCCAGCGGACGAGACGTTGATGGCGCGGGTGCAACACCAAGACCGCGAAGCGTTCGCGGTCTTGGTGGAGCGGCACCTCGACGCGATTCACGCCTTCACCCACCGCCTGACGCGCAATGCGGACGACGCCGCCGACCTCACCCAGGAGACCTTTCTGCGCGTGTGGAAGAACGCCCGCAGTTGGCGGCCGGAACGCGCCCGCTTCAGCACCTGGCTGCACCGCATCGCGCGCAACCTCTCCGTGGACGCGCATCGGCGGCGGCGCGAGGTGGGGGACGTGGAACCGGATACGTTGCCCAGCGACGCCCCCGGCCCGGAGGAAGCGCCGGCCAACGCCGAACTGCGCCGTGCTCTGGAGCGCGGTTTGGCCGGTTTGCCGGAACGCCAGCGCACGGCGTTGCTGCTGTGCCACCGCGGCATGAGCAACCGCGACGCGGCGGCGGTGTTGCAGATCAGCGTTGATGCCTTGGAGTCGCTGCTGGCGCGAGCGCGAAGGACGCTGCGGGTGGAACTACAGGCGTTCCGTTGAAACGACGCACAAGAGGAATGAGAAGGTGGTAGAGCAACCGTTTAGCGAGCAGGAGTTCGAGTACTTGCTCGACCGTCACGGTGCGGATTCGTCCATGTGGCCGGCCGCGGCGCAGCGCCCGGCGGCGGCGTTGTTGGCGGCATCGGCTACGGCGCGGGCGAATCTCGACGGCGCACGCTTGCTGGATGCCGCGCTTGATGCGGCGCTTGCGCCGGTGCCGACGCCGCTCGGCTTGCGGACGCGCATCGTCGCTCGAGCGAAACGCACGGAGACGCGGTTCCGCTGGTGGAGCGCCGCGTGGCGACCGCTGGGCGTGGCCTGCGCGCCGCTGCTGCTCGGTTTCGGCCTCGGCGTCGTGTTCGGCTTAGACGGTTTGGAAGACGCGGCGGATCTGGAGGCGCGGGTGCTGCTGGCGTTCTCCGCTTCGGACTTCGCGGATCTGGAATTGCCGGAGACCGCCCCGTGAAACGCAAGTGGCTGATTGGCGGCTTGGTGGCCTCGCTCCTAGTGAACATCGGCTTGGTCGGCTTCTTGGCGGGTGCCGCGAGCCGTCCAGCGCTGCTCCCGCGCGGACATGTGGACCCGGCCGTCGGCCTGCCGCAGTTGCTGCGCTTCCTGCCGGCCGAGCGGCGCGAAGCGGTGTTGGAAGGCGCCGGCGGCCGCGAGTTGCGCCGCGGCGTGCGCGGTTCGCTGCGGCAAATGCGCCGCGCCCAACGGGCCTTGCACGAAGCGTTGGTGGCCGAACCGTTCGACGCCGAAGCGTTGGCGCGCGCCTTGGCGGACTTCCACGAGCACTTCGCCGCCAGCCAAGACCGCAGCCACCGGGCGTTCGTCGCCGTCGCCGAACGCCTCACCGCCGAGGAGCGCCGCCGCTTCGTGGCGAGCATGAAGGCCAAGCGGCGCGGCAAAAACCGCCCGCCCCGGCATCGCCCCGGCGACTGATGCGGTTGCGGCTAGCCTGCCGCGTTGGCCCGATCGGGTTGCTCCAACCCCAGCAAGTAGCGTTTGGCCGGCAGGCCGCCGCCGAAGCCGGTCAGTCGCCCATCGGCGCCCACCACTCGGTGGCAGGGAATCACGATCGGCAACGGGTTGCGGGCGTTGGCGCCACCCACGGCGCGCACCGCGCGCGGGCGGCCAAGGCTGCGCGCCACGTCGCCGTAGCTGCGCGTCTCGCCGTAGGGAATGGCCTGCAACGCCTGCAAGACGGAGGCTTGGAAAGGCGTCGCCTTGGGCGCCAACGGCAGCGAGAAGCTGCGGCGCTCGCCGGCGAAGTACTCGGCGAGTTGCGCCTTGGCCGTGGCGAACACATCGTCGCGCCGCTGCCACTCGGGTTCCGGCTCGGCTGCGGTTCCCGTGGCGTCGGGGAATCGAATAACGCGCAGGTTGGTTTCGCAGCCCGCTAGCAGCAGCTCGCCCAGCGGACTGGCGGCGAACGAATAGAACATGCGGGAACCTCCGGTGAGCAGCGAAGCGCATCATTATAATCCGCTACGGACGTCAATATGGATTTTCCAACAGTGCTTGCGAAAATCGCCGCCTTGGAACCGGCGCTGGTACCCAAGCCGTGGGGCCGGGAGGATTGGTTCAGCGGCGTGGAGGCCCGCGGCGAGAGCCGGGTGCGGGCGGGCGACGCCTCGGTGCCGCTTTCCGATTACTTGGCGGCGCACGGGCGGACGGCGCCCATCGTGTTGTTGAAGGTGTTGCGCCCCACCAGCGGCAACCTCTACATGGAGGTTCACGAAACCAAGCACGAGGTGTATATCGTGGACGCGGTGGACCCCTCGCGTTGGCCGGCCGGCGGCGCGATGCTGCTGGGCGCGAATCAGTCCGTTCGTGCGGAGCTAGGCGATGACGCCTTCCGCGACGCGCTGCGCGGCCGCGCCGAAGCGGCGGAAGCCGGGTGTGGCGGCACGGAAGATGTGGCAGATTTGCTCGCGTCCACGGATCTCCGCGCCGGCGACGTGGTGGTGATTCCGCCCGGCACCCCACATTCGCTGCTCCGCGGCGTGACGGTGGTGGAGTTCCAAACGCCGGTGTTCGAGCGGCGCATACTCGCCGCCACCGGGCCGGTGACAACGCAAGCCGGCTGGGATGTAGAGGCAGCCGTGGCGGCGATGAACTTGGACGCGGCGCCCGCGGTCGCGCGCGGCGGCGGCTCCGCAGTCGTGGCCGAGACAACGGACTTCGCGGTCGTTCGCTTGGCCGAGGGCGCTTGCCAAACTGTGCCGCCGTGGTCGGTCGGGTGGGTGGCCGCCGGCGCGGCGCAAATCGGCCAGCACCGATTCGAGGCCCGCACGGCTTTCGTAACTGCCAAATCCGCGCTGTTGCGATGTGCTGCCGGAACGGTGGTTTTCGTGGCCGTCGAGCAGTGGTGAAAGAACGGGCGTGCGACAATTCGCAGGTCAGCGGCGCATGGAGGGAACGTGAACTTGACCGAAGACGAACTCGTGGTGGAGCAGATCCAAATCGGCCCCATGGCCAACTTCACCTACCTGGTCGGCTCGCGCTCCACGCGGGAAGTGGCGGTGGTGGATCCGGCTTGGGACATCGACGGGCTGCTGGACCACATCGGCAAGCGCGGCTACACGCTCACCGCGGCCCTTGCCACGCACTACCACCCGGATCACATCGGCGGCGGCATGCGCGGCCACAACATCGCCGGCGTCGCCGAACTGCTGGGCAAGAATCCCGTGAAGGTGTACGTTCACCGCGCCGAAGCGGACGGTGTGCGGAAGGTGACGGGCCTCTCCACGTCGGACCTCCAGCAGGTGGATTCCGGCGACAAGCTGGCCATCGGGCCGGTGGAGATAGAGTTCCTGCACACGCCCGGCCACACTCCCGGCTCCCAGTGCTTCCGCGTGAAGAACACGCTGGTCTCCGGCGACACGCTGTTCATCGACGGCTGCGGGCGCGTGGATCTACCGGGCTCGGATCCGGAGCAGATGTACCACAGCCTGCAACGGCTCAAGGCGTTGCCGGACGACACGCTGCTGCTGCCCGGCCACAACTACAGCGCCGTGCCGAACGCGACGCTGGGCGAGACGAAGAAGTCGAACGCCTATCTGACGGTGCAGGACTTGACCACTTGGCGGCAGGTGATGGGGTGAGGGGTGGTCCGGGTGTACGACAGATCTTTGGTAAGGGTTTCGGCGGCAAGCCGGGAAACGCAGGCGTTCCGCCTGCATGCGGGCGAGACGCCCGCGCTCCCAGCACCCGTCACCAAAGATCTTTCGTCCACCCGGGTGGTCCCTTCTGGAGGGAGCAGCTACGGCAACAACCCCGCCACTTCGTCGCGCTCCTCTTTCAACTCCGCCTCGGTCACCGCCAGCTTGCCGCGGCTGAACTCGTTCACGCCAAGACCGCGCACGATGCGCCAATCGCTGTCCGCGCACACCACCGGGTAGGAGAAGATCAACCCTTCGGCGATGTCGTAGGCGCCGTCCGAGAGCACGCCCATGCTCACCACGCCCATAGCACCGCGCACCCAGTCGCGCATGTGATCGATCACCGCGTTGGCCGCCGATGCGGCGCTGGAGGCGCCGCGCGCCTCGATGATGGCGGCGCCGCGCTTCTGCACCGTGGGCAGGAACTCGCCCTCCACCCAAGCCATGTCCACGCGCTCCAGCGCGGCGCGGCCGCCCACGGTGGCGTGGTGCAGATCGGGATACATGGTGGGCGAATGGTTGCCCCAGATGGCGAGGCCCTCGATTTCGCTCACCGGCACACCGGTCTTCGCCGCCAGCTGTGCGAGGGCGCGGTTGTGATCTAGGCGCGTCATGGCGGTGAAGTTGCGCGGATTCAGGCTCGGCGCGTTGCGCTGGGCGATGAGGCAGTTGGTGTTCGCCGGATTGCCCACCACCAGCACCTTCACATCGCGGGCGGCGCGGGCCTCCAGCGCCTTGCCTTGGGCGGAGAAGATCGCCGCGTTGGCGGCCAGCAGGTCGCCGCGCTCCATGCCCGGGCCGCGCGGCCGCGCCCCGACCAAGAGCGCGATGTCCGCGTCTTGGAAGGCGACTTCGACGTCGTCGGTGGCGATCACGCGCCGCAGCAACGGAAAAGCGCAATCGTCGAGTTCCATCAGCACGCCGTACAGGGCGTCCATGGCCGGCGGGATTTCCAGCAGGTGCAGAATCACCGGCTGATCGCGCCCGAGCATGGCGCCGGAGGCGATGCGAAAGACGAGGGCGTAGCCGAGTTGACCGGCGGCGCCGGTGACGGTGATGCGAATGGGCGCGGTCATTTGGCCTCCGTTCGGCGTGTGGCGTGGATGGTACTGCAACCCGCGCCGGGCAACAGCGTGGGCGCCAGCGCCGCCTCGGCCTTGCCTTCCCGGTACCACAGCCCCTCGGCGCGGCAGCGCAACGCCGTGGCGACGAAGGGTGCGGTTGGCGCAGGCAGGGCGTCCGGCGGCGCGAAGGCGAGGGCATCGCACTTGTCCGGCTCGGCGATGGCCGGAGTGCCGCGCCACTCCACCGCCTCGAAGACGAAGTTCACGCCGTCGAGGTACGGCAGCGCCGCCACGGCGCGGATTCGCAGCACTTCCACGGCGGTTTCCTCTGTGCATTCGCGCGCCGCGGCGCCCGCCACCGTCTCGCCTTGTTGCCGGTGGCCGCCGGGCAGGGTGTAGCGCCCGTCCATCACCCCGGTTTTGGCGCGGCGCAGCAACAGCACTTTGCCGGCCCGAAAGACCAACGTGTGAACGAGGATGGCGAAGCCGTCGCGGAGGGTCGGCGCGGGTTTCATGCGAGTCCATTGAGCTTGACGAAGCCGCTTAGAATACGCCGCCACAAGCGCCGAGCGACCGACGTTGACAGGGAAGGGCTGACGCAAGAAGTGCGACGATGGGTGGACAACGGGCAAGACGCCCTCGCCAGTTTGACCTTCGCGTTGCTGGTGTTGGCTGTCTTCGGGCAGATCTGGTTCGCCAGCACGCCGTTGCCGTTCGGCGGGCCCAACATCCTCTTGGCAATCGCGGCGACGCTGGCTGCGCTGGCTCTCTGGCTGTCGCGAAACGCTCCGCAACTGCGCGAAGCTCTCTTCCGGCAAGGGCTTGGCTCACGGCGGAAGATCGCAGGAGTGCGGCACGCGCTAGAGGCGGCTTTTCCGGCGCGTTTTCGCCCGGCCCTGCCGGCGCTGTTGACCGCGCTCGTCATGTGGGCGTGGGTGCTCGGCGTGTACTTGCGCACGGGCACGTTCGACACGATGCGCATGGGGCAGTTCACGGTGGGCATCGGCGTGTTGTTCGCTTCCCTGTGTGTGCTCTCGGCGCGTCGCGCGCGACGGTTGATCGTGGCGATCGTGATCGCCACGTCGCTCTCGGCCTTGTTCGGCGTCGGCGTGCTCGTGGTGGGAAAGCCGTTCGTCGATGTGTGGTTGCACATCGCCAGCGTCACCGAGAGCGACTTGGAGACCATTCTCCTGTACGGCAGAACCGCCGGCGCTGCGGTGCATCCCGCCACGCTCGGCTATCAACTGGCGGTGGCGATTGTGCTGGGTTTCGCCTTGTTGGTTCTCGGTGCGTCGGCAAGCGCGGGACGATGGCAGCGGGCGCTCGATGCGGCGTTTTTCCTGCTGTTGACGTTCATGCTGACCGCCTTGACGGTCAACGCCAGCCGCTCGACGGTGCTGGGCGTGACCGTAGGCTTGGCGTTGTGCGTGGTCGGGGTAGCGACAGGGCCCTTTCGGCGCAGGAGCGTCATCCGCTTGTTGGTGGTGGGGCCGTCGACGCTGTTGGTGCTGCTGGCGTTGTTCAACCCTTGGTTCAATATCGGCAACATCGTCGAGGAACTTCGCCCGGAGCGGCTCGAAGAAGGAGACATCGTCGACCTTGCGGTGGGCAGCGAAGCGCTCACTTCGGGCGACTCGCATGTGCTCGGCCACCGCTTCGATGGTTTCCAACCCGGCGGGGACTACGAAGTCCGCCTACGCGCGCGTTACACAAAGGGATTTAGCTCGCGTGGCATCATCAAGGCAACGGCGGACGCGGACGGTGGCATCGTAGTCACTTGGCGGGCGGATCCCGAACGAACCGTCCTCGCCTACCAGTCCCGCATACGGGAGGGGACGGATCCCGAGCCCATGGCCCAGTGGAAGGCGTTCGCGCCGGCGTTGCGCTCGCAAGGCGTCAAGCTCGCGGTGGCGGAGTTGACTATTGGCGGCGAGGCGTTGGCGCGAGGCGACCCGGACATCATCGGCACGGCCCTGACCGGTCTCGCGCCGGGGCAAGCGTACGATCTGCAATTGCGCACTGTGATCGACGGTCCGATGTCGCAGGCGCACGGCCGTGCCGACAAGGACGGTCGCCTAGTGCTCTCTTGGCGCCGGGCCGTGTTGCCCGGTCGCAATTACCACTGCCGCACTAGGCGTTCGCCGGAGGGGCCATGGTCTCGTTGGGGAAATTGCGTACCAAACTTGCCGGGCCCACCCGTGTGGCCGGGCCTGCGCGACGGCAGCGAGACGTTGAACCTGCCCGGGGACGGCACCGAACGCATAGGGCATGAGTTTGTCGGCTTTCGACCGTGGAAATGGTACCGAGTGCAAGTGCAAGAGACGTTGGCCGACGGCGTGGCGCGGGCGCCGCGACACGGAGAGGTCGTGTTTTCGCCTCGCCGCGCCAACTACATCGTGGTCACTTGGCCGGCGTCGGTGGTACCGGAAGGCGTCGCGGGCTACCGGTTTCGCACCTGCGAGGTCGAGTCCGAGTGGTTGCCGTGGCGGGCCTTCACGCCTTCGTTGAGCAGCGAATCTCCCACGCCGGCCACGCTGGAGGTTGGATGGTCGGTTGTCCGCGACGACGCGTTGATTCGGCACCTGTTGTTGGGCCTGCCTCCCGGCGCCGAGGAGTCGGTGCAGTTGCGCGTCCGCGCCGCGCGGGGCTACAGCCGTGAGAGCATCCCGGTGGAAGGGGTGGTTGGCGAAGACGGCCGCTTCGTCTTGGCGTGGCGGATGCCGCCGGAGGCGCAAGTCGAGGCGGTGCAGTTTCGGCGACGGTCCTTGGTGGAGGAGCGGTGGCAGCTATGGCAGGACTTGGCGACACCAATGGATGGCGGCCGCACCGCCGTCGACTTGGACGCTTCCGGACGCGCTGGCTACGAGGCGGCGACCACCGCCCATGCCACGCAGCGTATTGGCGGCGCGTTGCGGGTGCAGCCGCGTCTTGTCGGAACGGGCGATCTCTCGGCGCGCAGCCGCATCCCGCAAACCATTACGGCGGTGCGCTACGCGGTGGACCATCCCTTCGGCGCCGGCGTGTACCGGCCGGCGCGTGTTCACGCCGGGGAACACCTGTCGGACAAGATGCTGGAAGAGATCTTGCGGTTGTGGCCGCACAATCAGTTTCTCCATGTGCTGGTGCTGTACGGGTTTCCCGGGCTGTGCTTGCACTTGCTGTTCTACGGCTTCCTGGTGCGGGCGGCGTGGCGCGCCGGCAAGATGGCTTGGCGCGAGCCGCGCGCGGAGGTGCGTTTCCTCGTGGTCGCCGTGATCGCGGCGTGGGCGGCGTATTCGGTGAACAGCATGTTGTTTCCCACCGGCCCGTTCCTGCAGGACTGGGGCCACTACTTCGTGTTGGGCCTCCTGCTCAGCCTTGAGGGCATTCTCGCCGAGGAGCGGCCTTGAACCTGTACCGGCGCATGGAGTCGGTGTTCCACGCGGCCGGCGATTCGCCAGCGCTGTGCTGCCCGGCGAACGAGGACTGGAGCTACGAGCGCCTGCTCGGCGCAACCGAGCGCATGGCCGGAGCGCTGGCTAACCTTGGCGTCGGTGTTGGCGAAAGGGTGCTGGTGCAAGTGGAAAAGACGCCGCAGGCCGTAGCGTTGTATCTCGCGTGCTTGAAAATCGGCGCCGTGTACGCGCCGATCAACACCGCCTACACCAACGCCGAGGTGGCGTACTTCCTCGCGGATCTGGAGCCTTCCTTGTTCGTTTCGGACGGGGCGGGGGTCGCCTCCGGCGGCGTTCGCGTGGAGACTTTGGGTTCGCTGGCCGCCTTGGCGGCGCGTTGCGCGCCGGTCGAGCGCACCGTGGATCGCACCGCGAACGACATCGCATCGATCATCTACACCTCCGGTACCACCGGGCGCTCCAAAGGCGCGATGCTCACGCACGGCAACCTCGCCAGCAACGCCGATGCGCTGCTCGGCTACTGGGGTTGGCGGCCCGACGACGTGCTGTTGCACGCGCTGCCGCTGTTCCATGTCCACGGCCTGTTCGTCGCGCTGCATTGCGCGCTGCTTGCCGGCACGCCGATGCTGTTTCTGCCGAAGTTCGACCTCTCGCAGGTGCTGCGCCTGCTGCCGCAAGCGACGGTGCTGATGGGTGTGCCCACGTTCTACACGCGCCTATTGGGCGAGAAGACCTTTGACGCGGCGTTGTGCCGCAACATGCGCTTGTTCATCTCCGGCTCCGCGCCGCTAGCCGAGCAGACCTTTGCGGCGTTCGAGCGGCGCACCGGCTTTCGCATCCTGGAGCGCTACGGCATGAGCGAGACGTTGATGAACACCTCCAACCCGTTGACCGGCGAGCGGGTTGCGGGCACTGTGGGTTTCCCGTTGGCGGGCGTGGAGGTGCGCGTTGCCGACGAATCCGGCGCGCCGCTGCCAAACGGGGAGGTGGGCGACATTCACGTGCGCGGCGCCAACGTATTCCAAGGCTATTGGCGTCGGCCGGAAAAAACCCGCGAGGAGCTTCGCGCCGACGGTTTCTTCGTCACCGGAGACCTCGGCACGTTGGACGCCGAAGGCCGCCTCACCATCGTCGGGCGCGCCAAGGACGTGATCATCTCCGGCGGCTACAACGTCTACCCGAAGGAAGTGGAAACGGCCCTTGCCGAGATCCCGGGCGTGGCGGATTGCGCCGTGGTTGGCGTGCCGCACCAAGACTTCGGCGAGGCCGTGATCGCCGTGGTGGTCGCGGACGACAGCGTGACGCAAGCGCGCGTCGATGCGTTCCTGCGCCCGAAACTGGCCCGCTACAAGCAGCCGAAACGGGTCGTGCGCGTTGCCGAACTGCCGCGCAACGCCATGGGCAAAGTGAACAAGAACGCGCTGCGGGATGCGAACAGCAAGCTCTTTGCGCCTGACGAACACTCTTGACTTGCCTGCTTCTGTTGTTCTACGGCTTCTTGGCGCGGGCGGCGTGGCGCACCGGCCGATGGGCATGGTGAGATCCGCGCGCGAAGGCGAGGCGTCCGCAAGTTTCGCCGGGCGGGTTAGACTGTGTTGACCATGACCGCACCCGGCGAGAGCGTCGCTCGACGCAAGCTGCCCATCGGCATTCAGACCTTTCGCAAGATTCGAGAGGATGGCTGCTACTACGTGGACAAGACAGACTTCGTTCGCCGGCTCGTGGACGGCGGCCAGCACTACTTCCTCTCCCGCCCGCGGCGCTTCGGCAAGAGCCTCCTGCTGGACACCATCAAGGAGTTGTTCGAGGGCAGCGAGGCGCTGTTCCGCGGGCTGGCCATCCACGAGCGGTGGGACTGGGGCCGGACGCACCCCGTGCTGCGGCTGGATTTCGGCAGCGGCGATTTCGCAAACCCCGACTTCCTGCCGGAGGAAACGGCGGCGCAGTTGGCGGATCTTGAAGCGCAAGCCAACATTGGCATCGGCAACGCAAGCGCTTCCATTCGCTTTAGGCGTCTTATCAAGTCGCTGCACGAGAGCAGCGACCAGCGGGTGGTGATCCTGGTCGACGAGTACGACAAGCCGATTCTGGACGCGCTGGACGCGCCGGAGGTGGCGCGCGCCAACCGCAATTTCCTGCGCGGCCTCTACTCCGTCGTCAAGTCCTGCGACGCGGACATCAAGTTCACGCTGCTCACCGGGGTTAGCAAGTTCTCGAGAGCCTTCAGCCGGGGAGCGCGAGGGGGAAACCCCTCGCATGAGAAAGTCAGCATTTTCTCGGGGCTGAACAACCTGATGGACATCACCCTGGACCCGTGCTACGCCGCCATCTGCGGCTACACGGAGCGGGACTTGGACGACGTGTTCGCGCCGGAACTGCCTGGTTTGGACCGGAAGGAAGTGCGCCGCTGGTACAACGGCTACAACTGGCTGGGCGGGGAAGAGGAGAAGGTGTACAACCCGTTCGACATCCTGCTGCTGTTCCGGCAGCGCCGGTTCAAGGCGCATTGGTTCGAGACCGGCTCGCCGAGGTTCCTCATCGACACGCTGCTGCGGCGCGGGGTGCCCACGTTGGATTTGGAAAGCATGGTGGGTTCCGAGGCGCTGCTCTCCGCCTTCGACGTGGACGAGATGTCCGTCGAGGCGCTGCTGTTCCAGACCGGCTACCTCACCATCGCGGAAGAGGACGCCAGCAACGGCCTGGTGGAGTACCGGCTGGGCTACCCCAACCAAGAGGTGCGCCAAAGCCTGAACGATCGCCTGCTGACGGCGCTGCTGCCGGACGCACCGCGGCGGCTGGCGCGGAAGGCGTCGCCGCGCAAGCTGCTAGCCGCCAACGACTTCGAGGGGCTGGAAGCGCTCCTGCGGGCCGTGTTCGCAGCCATTCCGCACCAAGGAGCCTTCAGCCGGGGAGCGCGAGGGGCCTGCCCCTCGCATGAGTGGCACACGCGCAACGTCATTCGGGATTACGAGGGCTACTACGCGAGCGTGGTCTACTCCTACTTCGCCGCGAAGGGCTTGGACGTGGTGGCGGAGGACAGTTCCGCCGGCGGCCGCGCGGACCTGGTGGTGCGCGGCGACGAGCGCGTCCACATCTTCGAGTTCAAACTTGTGGAGGACGCGCCGCGGTCGCAAGCACCGCGTGGAGAGGCGCTGGCGCAAATCAAGGCCCGCGGATACGCCGACAAGTACCGGCAACCGGGCCGCCCGGTCCACCTGATCGGCGTGGAGTTCAGCCGCGAAGCCCGCAACATCGCCACGTTCGAGGTGGAGCGGGCCGCGGGTTAGACTGTGCGCGTGCATGGGTGCGGCTAGCTGTTTAGGCGCTGTCGCGGCCCATGCGTCTTGTTGGGGCAACGGAGGGGGGACTCCACATGGGCCAAGGGCACCAAAAACACACTGTCGCGGCATTGCTTGTCGCCGCGTTGTTGGCGGCTTCCGCGAACATCGGCGCGGCCGAATCGCAGCCGGCCGCGAAGATCCAGAAACCGGCCGGCGATCTGGTCGAAGGCGCGGCGGAGAGCGTCGGCATGTCGAGCGAGCGCTTGCGCCGCGTTACCGCGATGAGCCAAGGCTATGTGGACGAGGGCAAGCTCGCCGGCGTGGTCACCTTGGTGGCGCGCAAGGGCAAGATCGTCCACTTCGAGGCGGTGGGGCAGCGCGGCGCGGCGGACGAGCGGCCGCTTGCGAAAGACGCGCTGTTCCGCATCTTCTCCATGTCCAAGCCCATCACCGCGGTGGCGGCGATGATGCTCTACGAGGAAGGCCAGTTCCGCCTCTCGGATCCGGTGGCGGATTTCGTGCCGGAGCTGGCCTCGCCGAACGTGCTGGTGGACGGCGAGTTGGTGCCGGCCGAGAACACCATGACCATGCGCCATCTGCTCACGCACACCGCCGGCCTCTCCTACGGCTTCAACCCCGCCGATCCGTTGGACCGGCGCTACCGCGAGGCGCAGCTGTTCGCCGCCGAGGACCTGGACGGCTTCGCCGAACGCCTCGGCGCGCTGCCGCTGGCCTTCGAGCCGGGCGAGCGCTGGCACTACAGCGTGGCGGTGGACGTGACCGGCCTGGTGGTGCAGCGTTTGAGCGGCATGTCCTTCGACGTGTTCCTGAAGGAGCGCATCTTCGACCCGCTCGGCATGGAGGACACGTTCTTCAACGTGCCGGAGGAAAAGCGCGACCGCTTCCTGCCCAACCACAATTGGAACCGCGGCGACGAGAAACTGGTGCAGATTCCCGTGGCGGAAAATGACGACCCGGACGCCTTCGCCCGCTACCAAAACACGCGCCTCTTCTCTGGCGGCGGCGGCTTGGTTTCCACCACCATCGACTACGCCCGCTTCGCCGAGATGGTGCGGCGCGGCGGCGAACTCGACGGTGTGCGCCTGCTCAGCCCGAAAACCGTGGCGTTCATGACGGCCAACCACCTGCCGGCGGCCATTGAAGGCGCTGGGCGGGGTGAAGATCCGGCGCAACTGGAAGAAAGCCGCTTCGGTTTCGGCCTCGGTTGGGGCATCAACATGGATGTGGTGGCCTCCGGCGTGCCCGGCTCGGTGGGCGAGTACAGCTGGGGCGGCGCCGCCGGAACCGTGTTCTGGGTGGATCCGGTGGAGGAGATGGTGGTCATCGGCATGATCCAGCTCATGGGCTCGCCGTGGAATCTGCGCCACGACCTGAAAGTGGCCGCCAACCAAGCCCTCGTGGATTAGCCGCCCAAAGGCGCGCGGCATGGACGAGGCGTGCCTGCGGCACCGGCTCAGCGAGGACGAGCGACGCCGGTTCGAGGAAGAGGGCTACTTGCTGGTGCCGGGCGCGCTGCCGCCGCAACAGGTGGCGGCGCTCGCCGCGGCGGCGACGCGCTTGGACGGCGAGTGGCGGGCCAAGCGCCAGTTGCAACCGCACGAGCCGTTGAATCTGCTCGACGCCATCGGCAAGGACGCCGGTTTCCTGCCGTTGCTCGACCTGCCGCACACGTTCATGAAGGTGGTGGACATCCTCGGCTGGCACATCCAGCTCTACCATTCGCACCTGATCGTCACGCCGCCGCTGCCGGTCGGCCACCGGCCGAAACACGCCCGCTTGGGCTGGCATCAAGACAGCGGCCGCTTGAATCTGGAACTGGAAGGCGAGCCGCGGCCGCGGGTTTCGTTGAAGGTGGGGTTCTTCTTCACGGACACCCGGCCCGCCGACCGAGGCAATCTGCATGTCGTGCCCGGCAGCCACCGGCGCAACCGCTTGGACTTGCCGGCGGACGCCAACGCCGAACACCCGGGCGCCGTGCCGGTGTGTGCCGCGGCCGGCGATGCGGTGTTCTTCGACCGCCGCCTGTGGCACGCCGCCGGCCGCAACAGCTCCACGGTGACGCGCAAGGTGTTGTTTCTCGGCTACAGCTACCGTTGGCTGCGGCCGCGGGACGACATGACCGTGGAACACTATCTGACCGACGCGGACCCGGTGCGCCGGCAGTTGCTCGGCGCCTCGCCCGGCGGCGGCTTCGGCTACACCTCGCCGGCGGACGAGGATGTGCCGCTCAAGGGCTGGCTGGTGGAACGCCTCGGCGCCGACGCGGTGCCGCCTTGAGCGGCCCGCCGTGATCGATACCGAACTCGTGCGCCGCCGCGGCGCCGTGCTGCTGGCGACGGTGGGCGTTATCTGGGTCGTCTCGCTGTACGGGCTGTTTGTGAACGAAGGCGTCCAGTTCACCTTGGCCGTGCTGCCGCGACGGATGGATGGCTTGGCCGGCATCCTCGGCATGCCGTTCGTCCACGGCTCGGTGACGCACCTTCTCGCCAACACGGCGCCGCTGCTGATCTTCGGCGGCATCCTCATCAGCCGCGGCCCCGGCTACTTCTTCAAGGTGTCCTTGGCGATAACGGTGTTCGGCGGCGTGGCGCTGTGGTTGTTCGGGCGCGAATCGGCGCACATCGGCGCGAGCGGCGTGGTGTTCGGCTACTTCGGCTTTCTGGTGGTGCGCGGCCTCTACGAGCGCCGGCTTTCCTCGCTCGGCGCGGCGCTGTTCGTCATCGTGCTCTACGGCGGGATGATCTTCGGCGTGCTGCCCCGCGACGACCACATCTCTTGGGAAGCGCATCTAGTCGGCCTGCTCGCCGGCGGCTTTCTGGCGCGCGCCGCCTACGCTTGGAGTCGTCGCGCCGCAACGCGCGAGGATTCCGGCGACGCCGGCGTTCCGCCGGCGGCTTGAAGGTGGCGAGGACGCCGATGCGCCGCGTGCGGGAACTGTTCCAAGACCGGCGCATCTTCGCGTGGGCGCTGTACGACTGGGGCAACTCGGCCTTCGCCACCACGGTGATCGCCGGCTTCTTTCCCATCTTCTTCAAGCAGTACTGGAACGACGGCGTGGAGGAGGTGGTGAGCACCGCGCGCCTCGGCTTCGCCAGTTCCATCGCCAGCGTTTTCCTGCTGCTCGGCGCGCCGCTGCTGGGGGCGCTGGCGGACGCCGGCGACGCCCGCAAGCGCTTCCTCGGCGTCTTCACCGGCTTGGGCGTGGTGATGTGCGGGGCGCTTTGGCTGGTGCCACAGGGCGCTTGGTTGTGGGCGGCCGCGATCTATGTGCTTGCTTCGGTGGGCTTTTCCGGGGCGATCGTGTTCTACGACGCGCTGATCGTCCAAGTGAGCCCGGCGCGCCGTTACGACGAGGTGTCCGCGTTCGGCTTCTCGCTCGGCTACATCGG
This sequence comes from Candidatus Azotimanducaceae bacterium, assembly GCA_965243095.1. Taxonomy (GTDB): domain Bacteria; phylum Pseudomonadota; class Gammaproteobacteria; order Pseudomonadales; family Azotimanducaceae; genus VXYL01. Next base: position 3,299,058 of record OZ251530.1, on the reverse strand, counting down.
CGGCGGCTTGCTGTTCGCCGCCAACGTGGCGATGACGCAGTGGCCGGAGGCGTTCGGCTTAAGCGGCCAAGCGGACGCGGTGCGCTTGTCGTTCGTCACCGTGGCGGTGTGGTGGCTGGCGTTCTCGATTCCGCTGTTCCGCGCCGTGCCGGAAGCGCGTGTGGCGGAGCTCGCGGGGCGCGCGTCCGCAGGTCTCCTACGCATGTCGGCAACGGCGTTCCGCACCTTGGCGCAGACGTTCCGCGACTTCCGCGCCCACCGCATGGCGTGGCTGTTTCTGCTGGCGTACTTCTTCTACATCGACGGCGTCCACACCATCATCCGCATGGCGGTGGACTACGGGCTGTCGCTGGGCTTTCCGTCCACGAGCCTCATCGTCGCATTGTTGATCACCCAGTTTGTCGGCTTTCCCGCTGCGCTGGTGTTCGGCTTGGTGGCGGCGCGGGTGGGGCCAAAACCGCCGCTGTACTTCGGCGTGGCGGTGTACGTGGGGGTGACGGTGTACGCCTATTTCCTCACGAACGTGGTGGAGTTCTATGTGCTGGCCGCCGTGATCGGCTTGGTGCAGGGCGGGGTGCAAGCGCTCTCGCGCTCGCTGTACGCCCGTTTCGTGCCGGCGGAAAGGAGCGGCGAGTTCTTCGGCTTCTTCAACATGCTGGGGCGCTTCGCCGCCGTCATCGGGCCATCGCTAGTGGCGGTGACGGGGCTTGCCACCGGCAGCTCCCGGCTGGGCGTTCTGTCGATTGCGGTGGTGTTGGTGATCGGCGCGGTGTTGCTCGCTCGCGTGCGTGAATCCGCGCCGGCGACTGCTGCCAACCCGCGCTGATTGGACAAGGACGAAGCTCCTGAAAGCGGTGCTGCTTGGCCCCTCCGGTCTGCTCGGCACGGAACTGCGGCGGGCGAACGCCGGCGCGCCCCATCTCGTCGATCTGATCTGCGTTGGGCGCGAGCGCTTGGACTTGTCTCGGCGGGGGGCCATCGCTGACGCCCTTGATAGTTTGCGCTTCGACGCGCTGGTCAACTGCTCCGGCTTGCGCGACCCGGACGCGGCGGAGCGGGATCCTGCGCTTGCGTTCCTCCGCAACGGACGCAACGTGGGCAACTTGGCCTTCTATTGCGCCGGACGGAAGGCGCGCTTCATCCACATCAGCAGCGACTTCGTGTTCGGTAGGGACCCGCGCCGCAGCCGGCCGTGGCTGGAGGACGACGCGACCGGGCCCATCAACGTGCTCGGCGCGTCCATGGCGCTTGGCGAGACGTTGGCGGAACAGATCGCTGGCGAAGGCGGCGACGTGACGATCGTGCGCACCGGGCCGCTGTTCGGCCAAGGGCGCGGCAACTTCGTGGAGTCGATCATCCGTGCGGCACGGCAAGGCGAGGTGTTCGAGCGCTCGCAGTACGTCTCGCCGACCGCGACGGCGGACGTGGCGCGCTTCCTCCTGCGGCTGCTGAAGGACGGCGCCGAGGCGGGCAAGTACCATGTGGCGAACGGCGGCGCGACCAGCCGCTTCGCGCTCGCGACCGTCATCGTGAAGCGCTTGGGGCTTGCCGCCGAAGTGCGGGTGCGCGACCACGAATCCCCGGTAATCGCCAAACGTCCCCGTTACAGCGTGTTGGACAACCTCAAGGCCAGCGCGCTGTTCGGCACGTTGCCGCCGTGGCCCGAGGCGGTCGACGCCTACCTGGCGGCGAAGGGCCACTTGCGCGGAACGCCGCGCAAGGCCAGCCATTGGTTTGGCGGTGCGCCGCTGCGGGCGTCGCCGGAAAGCGCGGTCGCCAAGCCGCCTTTCCTCTTCGGGCTGAGCCCGGGAGCGGCGGCGCAGGCACCCAGCGACGCGACGGCCCGGTACGAGGCGGTTGGCTTGAACACCGGCAACATTGCCTTCGCGCACGCCATCGACGCGCACTTGGGCGGCGGGTTGCGGGCGGTGGAGTATGGGCAGTGGGCGCAGGCCAACCGGATGGAGGGCATCGCCGTGCTGCCGGCGGCGAACCAGCTTGGCAGCCACACCGATTACCACGTCTCGGCGCAGGCGTTTTGCGACATTTCCGCGCCCATGGTGCTGATTGGCCTCGGCGCCCAAAGCGGGCCTATGCGCGTGCAGATGCCGAAGTTGCACGCCGGCACGGTGGATTGGGTGCGGCAAATCGTCGACCACGCGCCCACGCCGCGGCCGAACATCGGCGTGCGCGGGTCTTTCACCCGCTATGTGCTGGATCGGCACGGGCTGGCCGACCACGCCGAGGTGATTGGTTGTCCATCGCTGTTCCTCAATCCCGACCCGCGCTTGGGGGAGCGCATCGCCGCCAACATCCGCCCGCCGGAGCGGGTGGCGGTGGCAGCGGGCCACCACGGCTGGCGGCACCTACGCCGGCTTGAGGCATCGCTGGCCAACCTGGTGACCCACCCGGGCGGCTACGTCGTGCAAAGCCCGCTGGCGCTGGTGCGGCTGGCGAGCGGCGAGGCCGAGCGCATCCCCAAGGACAATCTCGCCAAGTGCCGCGACTATGTTGGGCCGGACCTGACGGTGGCCGAGTTCGTCCGTTGGATGCAACGCCACGGCAGCGCGTTCTACGATGTCCCTAGCTGGCTCGCCCACTACCGGCAATTCGACTTCGTGGTCGGCACGCGCATCCACGGCACGATCCTGGGATTGCAAGCGGGAGTGCCGAGCCTCTGCGTCGTTCACGACATGCGCATGTTGGAGCTGTGCCAAACCTTGAAAGTGCCGCATGTGCGGGCGGAGGATGTCGCTGAAGGCGTCTCGCGCGAGGAGCTCGTGGGGCTGCTGAACTTCGATGCCGGCGAATTCGACCGCAACCGCCAACAGCTCTGCGCCAGCTACGTCGCCTTCCTCTAAAGGCAACGGCCTGCCGGTGGTGGATTGGCTGGAGCAACTGGCCGCCTGCGGACACCGGCGTTCGCTCAGCTGCTGACCATTGTGTGCAGCATCACCTCAGCGAGCGACACTAAGGCGCTGAGTTTGCAGAGTAGACTCGCACACGTCCGCGCGGTCGCGCCTTCAGCCCATCGTCCGCGGCAGCCAGAGCACCACCTCCGGCAGCGCCAGCAGCACCGCCACCGTCAGCACGTCGGCGGCGAAGAACGGGCCGATGCCGCGGAAGACGTCCTGCAGCGGGATGGCCAGCGATTCGCCACCCGGCCCGCGTAGTTCGCGGGCCACGCCGGCCACCACGAAGCAGTTCAGGCCGATGGGCGGGGTGATGAGGCAGATTTCCGCCATCTTCACCACCACGATGCCGAACCAGATAGGGTCGTAGCCGAGGGCGACCACCGCCGGGTACACCACCGGCAGCGTCAGCACCAGCATGCCGATGGCGTCCATGAACATGCCCAGCACGGCGTAGGCCAGCAGGATGCAGACGATGATGAGCAGCGGCGGCATGTCCAGCGCCACCACCCAGTCCGCGAACGCCGCCGGCAGCCCGGCGAAGCCGAGGAAGCGCACGAACAGGAAGACGCCCCAGATCAGCGTGAAGATCATCACCGTGAGCTTGGCGGTTTCCATCAGGGCTTCGCGCAGGCACCCGCCCATCTGCGTCAGGGAGCGCTGCCGCCAAGCCCGGCCGAGGTAGAGCAGGAAGACGATCAGCGCGCCCAGCGCCCCGGCCTCGGTGGCCGTGGCCGCGCCGGTGTAGAGTGCGCCGAAGATCACCGCCACCACGAGGAAGATGGGCAGCGCGCCGGGCAGGCTGGCGAAGCGCTGCCGCCAGGTGAAGCCGCCGATGGGCCGGCCGAGTTCCGGCTTCACCACGCACAGGCCGACGATGATGGCGGCGTAGATGAGCACCGAGACCAGCCCCGGCAGCAAGCCCGCGAGCAGCAGCTTGCCCACGGACTCCTCCACGATGATGGCGTAGATGACGAGGATGGCCGATGGCGGAATGAGCGACGCCAACGTGCCGCCGGCGGCCACCACGCCGGCGGTGAGGCGTTTGCCGTAGCGGTTGCCGAGCATGTCCGGGATGGCCACCCGCGAGAACACCGCGGCGGTGGCGGTGGAAGCGCCGGACACCGCCGCGAACCCGGCGCTGGCGAGCACGGTGGAAACCGCCAGGCCGCCGGGCACCCAGCCCACCCACCGCCGCGCCGCCTCGAACAAGCGTCCGGTCAAACCGGCGTGGAAGGCGAGGAAGCCGATGAGGATGAACAGCGGCAGCACCGACAGCGTGTAGGTGACGGTCTTCGAGTGCGGAATCGTCCCGGCCACCGCGGCGGCGACATCCCAGCCCTTCAGGCACAGCAATCCGACGAAACCGGCCAGCGCCGCGGCCACGAACACGCGCACCCCCAGCGCGACAAGCGCTATCAACAGCGCCACGCCGCCGATGCCCACCCAGAACGGGTCCAAGCCGGTCACGATGCTCGCTCCCCCTCGCCGCCGGCCAGCGCGATCTCGCGTTGCGCTTGCGTGGCGGCGTCCTGCAGCACCGGCACGGCCACCGGCGCGTAGTGCGGGTGGCGTGCGAGCCGCAGGTATCCGGCGCATTGCAGCAGCAGGCGCAGCAGCAACATCCCAAGCGCCAGCGGCACCACCAGCTTGGCCGGCCAAGTGGGCAGTTCGATGGTGCCGGTGCTGTCGCCGAACAGATAGGCGCGCTCGAAGTGGGCGTAGGAATAGGGAATGAGCACCGCCACGATGAAGGCGGCCAGCAAGACGCCGCCGGCTTCCACCAGCCACAGAGGACGCCCGCGCAAGCGCGACAGCACCAGCTCCATGCGCACGTGGCCGCCGACACGCTGCACGAAGGCGATGGAGAGCACGGCGAAGCCCACCATCGACACCTCCACGATGTCGTTGTGGCCGAGAATCGGTGCGCCGAACACCACCCGCAGCACGATCTGCGCCACGCCCAGCAGCATCAGCGCGAAAATCAACGCCCCGGCGAGCAGATTGAAGGCGTTTTCCACAACGCCCAAAGCGCGGTCGATGCGGTCAAGGCCGCGGCCGAAAGCGTCTCGGATCACGGCGAAGTTGACGCCCGCCGGCGTCTATTCGTAGCGCTGACCGACCGCGGCGAACATCGTCTCCACCAAGCCGCGGGCGTCGAAACGAGGCTGGTTCCGCTCGATCCAATCCTCGATCACCGGCTTGCCCGCCTTGGCGCGGAACTCGGCTAGCTGGGCATCGGTGTAGCGCACTTCCCGCAGGGATTCGCGCAGCATGGGCAGATTCGCCGCGTCCACGTCCACATAGGCTTGGATCTGCGCGGCGACCACGTCCTCCTTCACGTCCGCCAGCAACCGCTTGTATTGCGCCGGCAGCGCGGCGTAAGCATCGATGGCGAACACCAGCGGGCAATCCGCCGTGCCGGGCGAGAGGTTGCCGGTGAACCAGTCCGCCACTTCGTGGATGCGATAGGCCACATGGCTGTAGGTGAACGGGAACGAGGCCGCGTCCATGGTGCCCTGCTGCACGCCGGTGTACACCTCGGTGGCGGTGGAGCTGGTGGGCGAGGCGCCAAGCCGCTGCATCGCCTGGCCCAAACCGCCGCCGGCGCGCACCGTCATCCCGCGCCAGGCCGCCAGATCAAGCGGCGCGTCGCCGCGGCCGAGGAACTCGTACTGGGGCAGGAACGAAGACGTGTAGGCCATCGCGTTCCACCGCTTGAGCTCCGCCACCACCGCCGGATGCGCGTACACCGCCTCGCGCACGCTGCGGTTGTTCTCCCAGCTGTTCATCGGCAGGAAGGGCAGGGTGAGCGCCATCAGCGCGGGATTCTTGCGCGGATGGTAGAAGTTGCACACCATCGCGGCTTGGAACGCGCCGATGGCGATGCCGTCCAGATTCTCGCGCGCCTTGGAGAGCGCCTCGCCGTAGTGCAGCGCCAGCCGCCACTGGCCGCCGGTCTTCTCCCGCACCGCGGCGGCGAGCGCGTCCGCCATCATGGTGCCGGCGCGCGGCTTGCCCCACAGCGAGACATCCCAATCGAGACGCGGCCCCTCCACCTCGGCGGCGGGCGGCGCCAAGGCCGCAACCGTCAGCGGCAGCAAGAGCGCGATGTGGCGTACGGTCATGGCTGCGAATCGTACACCCTTCAGCTTCAGCGCACGCTGATTGACAGCGAGATGAGAAACTCGGTAGCGTGACCGTAGTAGCCACTCTTGGCGGCCAACGGCACCGATGTCGGACGATTCGCCAAAGCGCCCGGCGACGGGTGAACCGCCCACCGCACCGGGCAAGACGGCGCGAGGGCGGGTCCTGTACGGCCTTTCGCTGCCGGAGCGAGCGGTGCGCAGCGCCGCCGGGGTTGTCGGCGGCACCTTGCGCGACTCCGCCGCGCTGCTGCTGCCGGACGCCGTGCGCAACGCCAAGACCTATCAGGCGTTCGTCGGACAGATGCTGGACTTCGTGGCCGAGGATGTCGGCCGCGTAGGCAACAAGCCGGCGCGAACGGACGGCCGGGACGGCTTCGTCGCCCGCAAGACCGTGGGCAACTTCATCGACGTGGCGAGCCTCGCCACCTTGCATCTCTCGCCGATGCTGTTGCTCGCCGTGGTCAGCGACGTGGCCTACGGCTCCAAGGTGTACCTCGGCGAGCTTGCGGACGAGCTGGAACGCCAAGGCGTCTTGGCGGACGCCGCCAAAGTGCGCGACGTGGACGATCTGCTCGACCAAGTCGCGGCCGCCAGCGGCGATGCCGCCGGCGCCTTCGACCTGCCGCCGCTCTCCGTGGAGGGCTTGCGCGAAACGGTGGCGCAGGTACGCGCATCGGTGGCCAGCATTGAAGTGGAGAAGGTGGTGGACAAAGCCGAGCTCGCCGCGCTTTGGGAGTCCATGCGCGCCACGGCGAAGCGCGATGGCGTGAGCCCGTTTCGCGTCTCCGGCGTCATGGCGCTCGGCGGCCTCGACAAACTGGGCAAACTCGGCGGCGGGGCGCTGTCAACGGTGCAGGCGGCCGGCGCGCTGTTGGATCGCCATGTGCTCGATCACTACCGCGCCGCGCTGGCGGAGATCAACGAGGCGGGCTTCTATCCGAGCTTGGCGGCGATGGGCAAGCCGTACCTGCAAGCGGCGTCCGCGAACTTCTCCCGCGACCGCGAGACGCTCACTGAGAAAGCGCTGGCCAGAGCCGAAAGCCATGTGATGGCCAAGGCGAAACGCTGGTTGCCAAGGCGCGGCGGAAAGTCGAATCCACGCCATTGAGTTTGCGAAGCAAACTCGCACGCGCCCGACAGGGCGCGCCGTCAGCGAACGCCCCCGCACAGTTCGCACAACGCGTAGATGTGCCGCGGGTCTGCTAGCGCGTCCAACAGCCTGAGATCGCGCGCGAAGCGGTCGGCAACCGCGCCGCGCAGCAGCACGCCGGGCAGGTCGGGCGCGAGGTCGTCGAACAGCGTGCGCAGCAGGACATCCCGCGGCGAGGCTGGCGCCTCCAGATAGCGCACACCGAAACTCTCCAAATCGGCTAGCGCCGCGGCGCTGTCGATGGCGTCCTGCAAGTGGCCGAGGTTGTCCACCAAGCCGCGTTCGAGGGCTTGTTCGCCGGTCCACACGCGCCCCTGGCCGATGGCGTCCACTTGCTCGGGCGTCATGCCGCGCCCTTCGGCCACCAGCTCGACGAATTGGCTGTAGCCGTGGTCGATGCTCGCCTGCAAGGCGCGCGCCACGGCGCCGCCCAAGCCGCCGGTGGGATCCAACGCGCCCACGAACGGCCCGGTGCCCACGCCGTCCCAGGTGACGCCGATTTCGCCGAGGCTGTCCTCAAAGGTGGGCACGATGGCGAAGATGCCGATGGAGCCCGTGAGGGTGGTCGGCGCGGCCCAGATCTCGTCCGCGTTGGCGCCGATCCAGTAGCCGCCGGAAGCGGCGACGGCGCCCATCGACACCACCACCGGTTTGCCGGCCTCCTGCACGCGGACGACCTCTTGGCGGATCAACTCGGAGGCCAGCACGCTGCCGCCGCCGGAATCCACCCGCAGCACCACGGCCTTGACGGCGTCGTCCTCGCGCGCCTCGCCCAACAGCTTGGCCATGTTCTTCGTGGCCACGACTCCCCGCGGCTGCGAGCCGGTGACGATCGTGCCGCTGGCCGTCACCACGGCCACGGCGTCGCCGAACAGCGCGTTGATGCGCGGCGTGAGGTAGTCGCCGAACGTCACCCGGCGATAGGTTTCCTTGTCGCCCGAGCCCACCAGATCGCGCAGCCGTTCGTTCACCTCCCTATCGGTCAAGAGCGCGTCCACCAAGGAGTTGTTGAAGGCCGCGCGTGCGGTGTCGCCGCCGGCGGCGACCACATGATCGTCGTACTGATTGGCGTAGGCGTAAACGGCCTCGGGCACTAGGCCGCGGTTCTCGGCGACGCGCGCGACGAAGCGTTGCCACAGCGCGTCCACGGTTTGCTGATTGGCGGCCTTCGCGGCGTCGGACATGCCGCCCAAGGTGTAGGGCTCCACGAACGCCTTGTAGGTGCCGACGCGAAACACGTGCAACTTCACCTTGAGCTTGTCGAAGAGGCCGCGGTAGTAGTTGTTGAACATGCCGTAGCCGCCGAGCATCACCTCGCCGAGCGGATGCAGGTAGATGTCGTCGGCGAAGCTCGCCAGATAGTATTGGTCGCGCCCGTAGTAGCGGCTCGTGGCGACGATGCGCTTGCCGCTGTCGCGGAACGCCACGAGCGCGTTGCCGATCACCTCCAGATCCGCCGACGCCACCGCGGCCATGGACGAGGTATCCAGCACCAGCGCGCCGATGCGCTCGTCCTCGCCGGCGGTTTCGATGGCGCGAAGGATGTCGCTAAGGCGCGTCTCCGCCAACGACCCGGCGCCCAGCAGCGTCAGCGGGTCGCTGCCGCCTTCCTGCTCCACCACCGCGCCGTTCGGCTTGAGCAGCAACGCCGCGCCCTCCGGCACGTCGCGGTCCGGCAAGGCGATCAGCGCCAGCACCACCACGGCGATGATCCCCAGCACGATGAGGTTCGCAATGGCGGCGCGCAAGAACGCCAAGAACCGCGCCACGCCCCGGTACAGGCGACGCAACAGATTGACGATGAACATGGGCAGAACTCAAACCGCGACAGTGGGCATTGTAAAGCGGGTGCGCATCTGTCGGGCGCTCAAGGCCGCAAGCCTGCGCAGCTACCGCTGTCTTTGCTGGTGACGCTTGATGGCAGCGACCTGCCTTTGGCGACGCTCGAACATGTCCTCGCCAGCCAACGGATCCAAGACGTGGTACTTGATGGCCAGGCGCGGCCGGCGCAACTGTTCGGCCACGATGTCCGCGTACCGCTCCGCCATCTTCAATCTCCCCGTGGTGGGCACGACCACGACAGGCAGGCGCGCGGGCGTCTGGTAAGCCATGTTCAAGTCCCGCGTCACCAAAGCGACATAGCCGGCTTCCGCGGCGGCTTGATGCAGGTCGCCGTTGGCGAAGCCCGCCCACCCCACAGAGGACACGGTGCGGCACTCCCAACCTTCGGGGAGCCGCAATTCCACCGCTTTCGAGAAAGCGACCGACAACCCCTCATCAATGAGAACATTCAACGCTCAGGCGCCACTGCTCGGTGCTCTGGCATCGGTTGGCGGGGGAGGCCGTGGCGTTGCTCGATTCCGGCGGTCGCCTCGCGCAGGGCGAATTCGGTTTGCTCGCATGTGACGCCCGGACGTTGCGCGACGAATGCGTCCAGCGAATGTCCCTCGCGAAGATGCACAAACAGGTCCCGGACTGGGACGTTGGTGCCGGTGAAGCACACCTCGCCACCCCGCGGGCCGGGGATGGCGCAAATGAGCGACGGCTTGGTTTCAGCGCCGACAACCTGCTCGCCCAACTCCACGCCAGTGATCGCCTCGCCGAGCGCGAACCGCGCCTGTTCGGTGAGCACGGACGGAAAGGCCGCGAGAAAGGCACCCAAAGAGTCGCCCCCCGCAAGACACTCGAACATGGTGCTCACCGGAACCCGCGTCCCCGCGAAGCAAAGATCGCCGCTGTGACGCCCCGGGATCGCGTCGATGAGCGGCTCTCTCGTTTCGGCGGTCATGGCTGCACCTTGCTACCCACATCAGCAGAATACCACCAGAACGCCTAGCGCGGGGCGGTTTGAGCGCCACCACGCGGCCATCGGCGAGAGCTACAACGCCAATCCGACCAGCAATGGCGGCCACGCTCACGGCGTTCTCCTGCGGACACCGTTACGCTGGCGCTGCGACCTCCGCCGTGAGGCGCAAAGCGTGATGGAATACCTCGTTCAAGAACCGCGTCCACGCGAGATCGTCGCGCAACAGCTGTTCAATGTCGAAGTCGCCCTCGAAGCGCATTTCTTCAAGCCTCTCGCGCATCGTCGGCGTGACGACTCCGGCAACAAGGAAGTTCTTGCAGTCCGCTGGCGTTTCATCGAACGTCTTCTTCACCGCACCGAGGCGTTCGAGTGCGCCGGCGGGGTCTTTCCCGCCTTTGATCTCGATCAGCACTGCCAGCTTTCCTGCCTTGTGAAACGCGATGTCCGGTTCCGAACCGAAACTCATACGCACGCCGCCCTCCAACACCCACTCCGAAGTTGATGGGGAAGGTTCGGCAGGGTCGACCACTAGCTCACGGTCTCGCAGCCAGTCGATAAGCCGCTCTTTAATCGCCTGCTCCGCCTCTTGACCGATGATGTTGCGCATCGCCCCGTCCTCGGTGATGCCAACGGTGGCCAAGATGTTTCGGTAGCCATCTTCAAGCGTCCAGTCCGTGCTGTCCAAGAGGATCGCCGAAATGACGGCGTTGTAGAGCCGGCTCACTTTCAACGCCTTCTCTTTGCTCACCCTCGCTCTTTTGGGACGCCGTTCCCAAGTGTCCACCGACCCGGCGATCTCCTGCACCCGTTTGCGGGACAGGAGCGCGATGCCCCGGTAGTGCAGCGAGGCGTCGGGAATGGCCTTCAGCAAATGGGGATGCGCGAACACCAAACGCGGTTTGACCCCGGCATCAACGACCTTTCGCCATGCGTCCTTGGCGATGCAGAGTTTGCGTTTGGCGTAGCGGGGCTTTGGCTTGAAATGCGCGATCCGGTCTCGGATCGCCAAGTCTTCGCGCCGGGCGATGTGCCGCGCCATCGTCAAAGCGCGAGCGATCGCGTCTTGTTGCCGGCTGCCTTCAGACATCGTCGTCTCGCCGTCGCCAGCGGTACACGCATTTGCGTAGTTCGCGCCGGCCGAAGCGGCCCATTTGCTGGCTGGCGTTGCCTTTGCCGCGGGGCAGTACGCCGATCTCCTCGCATACGAAGCCGCAGGATTCGGCGATGTCCGAGAGTATCAAGTCCAGCGGCACTTCCTCGCCGTGGTACTGCACGTTGTCGTTCACCATCACCACGCGACCGCCCGGGCGCGTCACGCGGGCCAACTCGGCGATCACCACGGCCATCTCGGCAACGTAGTTTTCCACCAAGCGGATGACGTGGGGGTTGCTTAGCTCCGACCGCCGCGAACGCAGCGCCGTCAACACCTCCTGCAACGCCGCTTGGCGGGCCACGGCGGACTTCGCTTGCGCCACCACGGCGGGGCGGGCGTAATCGCGGGCGAGCCAGTCCTCTTTCGAGCGGTTCTCCACCGTGGCGCTGATCAGCGCTTGGCGCAGCGACGCGAAGGCGGCTTGGTCGTGGCCGAGCCACGCCAGTTCCAAGGCGTAGGTGCGGGTGTAGTCGTAGCGGTTGGCGTAGGGCGGGGACGTGATCGTCAGCCCCACCGAGGCGTCCGCGAGCCTCGGCAACTCGGTGAGGGCGGAGCCGTGGACGATGCGTGGCGGGCGGCCGCCGTAGTCGCGCCGCAACGCCGCGGCGTCCTGCGTCATCTGCATGATGCGGCTGGCCAGCGCGGCCCCGAAAGATGGGATTTCGCCCTTGTGCATGGCGCCGCGCAGCGTCCGGCCGCAGCGCCCATCCCAACGTAGGTACTGGCCGTCCTTGCGCGTGTAGCTCACGTCCTCCAGTACGCTCATGCAGGCGAAATCCAGAAGTGCGCGCAGCTGCTCGTCGCGCATCCGCGCAAGGTGGGCGCGCGCCTTGGCAATGGCGTCCTCGGTTTCGGAGGAGAAGGCCAACTCGGTGATGCGCACATGCCGAAAGCGGCATTCGGCGCCCCCTTTCTTGCCGCCCAACGCCTTGAGCAGGCGGGCGCCGGCGCGGCGGAAGGCGTCCACGTCGACGCCGTTGCCCATCGCGGCGATGGCTTCAGCGGCGCGGGTGCCCACGGCCATGATCTCGATGCCGATGGCCTCGCGCCCGCTACCGCCGGCCACCAGCACCGAGGTGCCGAGGCCGGCGAAGGGATCCAACACCGGGCCTTCGCCCAAGCGCAGGGCGTCCCGCGCCAAGGCCGCGGAAAAGCCCTCTTTGTACTTGAACCAACGCAAACCCGGTTGGGCCTTGTTCGCTTGGTAGGAGACGAGGCGGCGGTTGAGGTCGTGGCGAACCACCAAGCGGCTCGCAAAGCGCTGGTGCAGAGCGGCGCGGGCTGGCGCGTCGACGCCGGCCCTTGGCGCACGCTTGCCGCCAAGCGCTAGCGCACTACGTTGCACGCCGCTGCCACGCTGCCACTTGCTGCCATTGGCAACGAATGCCTCTTTGATCGGAAGGAGTTGTTGCATTCTACTGCCTCTCCCAGTTGGCGCGGCTGCGACCCCGCTTTGTCGATGCGGTGTGATTATACTGTATGTAGAATCAGTTTCAAGTGTCCCCGTCGCGGCCTTGGGTTGCCAATGGGCGGCGGCTGTGGTCAAGTGGCTCGCGTGAGCGCCCTTTGGTCCTACCGCGAGTTGACCGACGCCCTCGGTTTGCCGGCGGCGGACGGCCCGGACGTCACCGGCGTGTGCATCGATTCGCGGCGCATCGCGCCCGGGGATCTATTCGTGGCACTGCCGGGCGATCCCGGACCGCGCTTCCAAGCGACCTCCCGCTCGGAGCGCGATGGGCATGACTTCGTGGCGGACGCCGTGCGGCGGGGCGCGGCGGCGGTGCTCGTACACCGGCCGGGCGAGTACGGTGCGCCGGCGTTGCTGGTGGAAGACACCTTGGATGCGCTGTGGGCGTTGGGCCGCGCTGCCCGAAGCCGTTTGCGCTGCCCGGTGGTGGCGGTGACCGGCAGCAGCGGCAAGACGACGTTCAAGTCCTTCGCCGCCCGGGTGCTGGATGGCTTCGCCGCGGACGGCAGCCTGAACAACCACATCGGTGTGCCGTTGTCGCTGGCGCTCACGCCGGCGGACGCCCGCGCCGCGGTGTGCGAGATCGGCACCAACCATCCGGGCGAGATCGAACCTCTGTCGCGGCTTGTGGCGCCCGAGGTGGCGGTGGTACTGAACGTACACCCGGCGCACATCGAGCACTTTGGATCGGTCGAGGCCATACGGCGCGAGAAGGTGTCCATCGCCAAGGGTTTGACCGCGCCGGGGGTGTTCGTGCGCCCGACGCGCATCGCCGCGGACTTCGCCGGCCGCGCCGTGACGTTCGACGATTCGCCGGACGCCGATGTGCGTAGCCTTGGCCTGCGCGACGAAGGCCGCGCGGTGGCTTTGCAGGTTGGGGATGAGCGCGCGGAGTTCCCCGTGCCAGGCGGTGGCGAACATCGCGCCATGTCCGTTTGCGCCCTCGGCGCGGTGTTGCGGGCGCTGGGGCGTCCATTGGGGGCACTCAAACGGCTTGCGGAACTGTCGGTGCCGCGGGGCCGCGGCAATCGGCTCGTGGTTGGCGGCGTCACCGTCATCGACGAAAGCTACAACGCCAATCCCGCCAGCATGGCGGCCACGCTCAAGGCATTCGGCCAAGAACCCGGCGGACGGCGCGTCGCTGTGCTTGGCGACATGCGCGAGCTCGGCGACGAAGCGCCGCGCTATCACGCCGATCTGGCGCCGCTTTGCGCCGACTTGGACGGTGTGCTCTGCGTGGGTGCGCACATGCGGCTTGCGTACGACGCGATGCCCGCCGCCAAGCGCCTCGGTTGCGCCGAGCATGCGGACGACGGGTTCGTCACCCGCTGCGCGCAAGCGCTTGCGCCCGGCGATCGGGTGCTGGTGAAGGCGTCCAACGGCGTCTTGTGGGCTGCGGGATTCGTGGATCGGCTCGCCGCCGCCCTGCGCACGCGCTAAATCAATGTCGCAATCCTAACGCCGTTCGTGGCACACTTCGCATGGCGTGGCGGCGCGGGGCGCTTGTCGCGTTAGGGTTTGCATCTACTAAAGAAGGAGTTTGCACATGAAACCTGCCGAAAACGGCATCGTCCTCGGCATGTCCGCCGCGTTTTCCGGGCAGTCCGGGGGGCTTGGCAACGAGCTCTACTGCGGCGCGCGGGCGTGCTTTGAGGAAACCAACGCGAACGGCGGCGTGGGCGGGCGTCCGGTCGTGCTGCACGCCTGCGACGACGGCTACCAGCCCGGCAATTGCGTGGCGAACACCACCGCGCTCATGCGCCGCGACGACGTGTTCGCGCTGTTCGGCTACGTCGGCACGCCCACGGTGGCGCGCGTCCTGCCGCTGTTGGAGGCGCACCAGGACGAGCACATCTACCTGTTCTTCCCCTTCACCGGCGCGCAGCCGCAGCGCGAGCCGCCGCACGGCGAGTTCGTCTTCAATCTGCGCCCCTCCTACCGCGCCGAAACGGCCGGGCTGGTGGACAACCTGCTCGACGCCGGCCGGCAACGCATCGCCGTCTTCTACCAGGACGACGACTACGGACGCAGCGGCTCGGCCGGTGTGCGCGAGGCGCTGCGGCGGCGTGGCGAACAGCTCGCCGGCGAGGCGACCTACCGCCGCGGCGAGGCGTACCGCCACAGCATGAAGCCGCAAGTGGAGACGCTGAAGGCGGCGGACCCGGACGCGGTGATTTGCGTTGGCGCCTACGCGGCCTGCGCAGCGTTCCTGCGCGACGCCGTGGATGGCGACCTGCGCGTGCCCATCGCCAACCTTTCCTTCGTCGGCAGCGAGAGTCTGCTGAAGCTGATCACCGCCGAACACGCGGACAGCCGCCGCTACACGGATCTGCTGGTGCATTCGCAAGTGGTGCCGAGCTACGAGGACACCAGCATCCCGGCGGTGGCCGAATACCGCGAGCTCATGCAGCGGCACAATCCGCAACCGCCGGCGGACTTGAACACCGACCACTACCAGCGTTTTCCGCACAGCTTCGCCAGCTTGGAGGGGTTCCTCAACGCCAAGCTGATGGTGGAGCTTCTCCGCCGCGCGGACGACAGCGCCGGGCGCGAAGGCTTGGAGCGGGCGGTGTTCACGGTGCAGGACCACGATCTCGGCATCGGCGAGCGGGTTTCGTTCTCGCCGGACCGCCGCCAAGGCCTGCTGCGCGTGTACTACACGGTGGTGGACGACGGCCGCTTCGTGCCGCTGACGGATTGGAAGGGCCGCTTCGGCGCCGCGTAGCGGGGGCGCCTGCCAACGCCGGTCTCCCACGTCCTGAGCCAGTTGGAACGCGACGTGTCGGTGCGGCGGGCTCTGGAGGAAGCACAGGCGGACTCCTCCTTGGTGTCCTTGCACTCCGACCCGGAGGATTGGTGCCAGTGTTCGGTGGGGTACGTTGATCTCCTCACCGAGAAGCATGTGCGGCTGCGTTCGCTGACGCCCCGCGGCGAGGCGCGCGGTTTCGAGATTCGGCGGTTGCGCGATGTCGTGAAGGTCGAGTCCGGGGACAAGTACCTGGCGAAGGTGGGGCGGCTGGCGCGGGGTCGCGGCGCTGTCTTCACGGAAGGTCAGCCGGATTGGGCGTCCACGGGCGACTTGGTTACCGACACCTTGCGCCAAGCGTTGCTCGATGGCGTCGTCGTGACGGTGTGGGGCAACGATCCAGATGACCCCGTGGTCGGCGTAGTGCGGACACTCGCGGAGGATTGCGTGTCTTTTCGTTTGGTGAACGAGTACGGGGAGGACGACGGGATCTCCACGATTCCCCTCGCGGATGTCGCGAACATCGACTTCGCCACCGAAATCGGAGCAAATCCGGCAGTTCCTGTTGGGCGAGACGGCACGGCAATGATCGTCGACGCCCAAGGCCGCCGTTTCCGCAACCTGCGCGTTAGCCTCACCGCCGCGTGCAACTACGCCTGCACCTACTGTGTGCCGAACGGCAAGCGCCTGCAGGCGGCCGTGGCGGAACTCGGCGGCGAGCAGCTGCTGCGCGCGGTGCGCTTGCTGATCGAATCCGCCGGCATCGACAAGCTGCGCATCACCGGCGGCGAGCCGCTGCTCTCGGCCAAGTTCGACGAGTTTCTGCCGGCGGTGATGGCGCTGCCGCTCAAGGACGTCTCGCTAACCACCAACGGCCAACTGCTGCCGCGCAAGGCCGGGCTGATCGTGAAATCCGGCCTCCGGCGCATCAACATCAGCTTGGACACCTTGAACCCGCTCGCCTTCCGCGCCATCGCCAAAAGCGGCGACCTCACCACGGTGCTGCGCGGCATCGACCTGATGCTCGAAGGCGGCCTGAAGGTGAAGGTGAACATGGTGCCGCTGAAGTCCGCCAACGTGGATCAGATCCTGCCCATGCTCGACTACTGCTTGGAGCGCGGCGTGGAGCTGCGCTTCATCGAACTGATGAACATGGGCCATCTGAAGCGCGGCGCCGCCTACGGGCGGGATTTCTTCGGCATGGACGACATCCTCGCGCTCATCGCCACGCGCCACGAGTTCGCCCGCACCGACGCCGCCTACGACTCCACCTCGGTGCGCTACGAGATACCGGGCAAAGGCACCTTCGGCGTCATCGCCAACGAATCCGAACCGTTCTGCGCCTCCTGCACCCGCCTGCGCCTCTCCTCCAACGGCTATCTCTACGGCTGCCTCTCGAACAGCAAACGCCACGCCATCGCCGACGTGCTGGCGCTGCCGGACGACCAAGCCCGCACGGCGCTGCAAGGGTTGCTGGTAAATGCGTTGGCGGACAAGCAGCCGGTGCATTTCAAGGGCGAAGTGACGGTGATGAAGTTCATCGGCGGCTGATGCGCGCCCTGTCGGGCGCGTTGGAGTTTTGCTGACGCAAACTCTGGGTCTAGGCGGCGGTGTGCGAGGGGCTAAGATGCTCAACGAATCCAGTGGCGCAGCCGTGGGCTCGTTCGACGAGCTGCTTGCCGTCGCCAAGAATCGCAAGCTGCCGCCAGTGGATGAGTGGCACCCCCAGCGCAGCGGCAGCATCGACATTCGCATCGCCGCGAACGGCGACTGGTACCACGAAGGCGCGCTGATAAAGCGCTTCGCCATCGCCAAGCTGTTCGCGGGCATCCTGCGCTTGGACGACGACGTGTTCTACCTCGTGACGCCGGCCGAGAAGCTGCGCATCCAAGTGGACGACGCGCCGTTCGTGGCCACCGGCATGGAAGCCGATGGCGCGGGTGAAGCGGCGCGGGTGTTGTTCACCACCAACGTCGGCGACACGGTGCTGGCCGACGCACGGCATCCCATCATCGTGGAGCAAAGGGCAGGGCAGCCGCGCCCATATGTGGAAGTGCGCCGCGGTCTGCGGGCGCTCATCGCGCGGCCGGTGTTCTACCGCTTGGTGGAGTTGGCCGCGGTGGATGCGGGCGGCGAGGTGTGCGTTTGGAGCGCCGGCGCCCGCTTCGCGCTTGGCCGCGCCGAGTAGCCCCGGCTCGGCGGGCGTTACATGTTCCCGTAGTTCGGCCCGCCGCCGCCCTCGGGCGCCACCCAGGTGATGTTCTGCGCCGGGTCCTTGATGTCGCAGGTTTTGCAATGCACACAGTTCTGCGCGTTGATTTGGAACCGCGGCTGGCCCTCCGCATCGGCCACCACCTCGTACACGCCGGCCGGGCAGTAGCGCTGCGCCGGTTCGTCGTAGAGCGGCAGGTTGTCGCGGATGGGCGTTTCCGCGTCGGCCAGCGCAAGGTGGCAGGGTTGATCCTCCTCGTGGTTGGTGTTGGAGAGGAACACCGAGGAGAGCTTGTCGAACGAAAGCACGCCGTCCGGCTGCGGATAGTCGATCCGCCGCGCTTTCTCGGCCGGCACCACGCGGTCGTGATCTTCGACGTTGTCGCGCAACGTGAACGGCATCCGCCCACGGGCGATGGTCTGGTCCACCCAAGCGTACTTGGCGCCGAGCAGCGGGCCGAACTTGTGCAGCGCCGGCCCGACGTTGCGCGCCCGCCGCAATTCCGCTCCCAGCCAAGAGTCGTCCACCCGGGCGCGGTAATCGTCCAGCGCCGTGCCGGCGTCGCCCCGCTGCAAGGCGTCGAACACCGTCTCGGCGGCGATCATGCCGGACTTCATGGCCGTGTGCGTGCCCTTGATTTTCAACATGTTGAGAAAGCCGGCGTCGTCGCCCACAAGCAACGCGCCGGGCATCGACAACTTCGGCAACGCCGGCAGCCCGCCTTTGACGATGGCGCGCGCGCCGTAGGACACCCGCGTGCCGCCACGCAGCGTGTCGGCGAACAGCGGATGGTGCTTGAGGCGCTGCAACTCGTCGAAGGGCGAAAGATGCGGATTCTTGTAGGCCAGATCGATGATGATGCCCAGCGCGACTTGGTGGTTCTCTTGGTGGTAGAGGAAGGAACCCATGCCCGGCCCGCCAAGGAGCCCAAGCGGCCAGCCGATGTTGTGTAGCACCCGCCCCGCATGATGGCGTTCCGGCGCGACATCCCACAGTTCTTTCAAGCCGATGGCGTAGTGCTGCGGGGCGACGTCGGCGTCCAAGTGGAACCGCGCCAACAACTGTTTGCCGAGGTGCCCGCGACACCCCTCCGCAAACACGGTGTAGGCGGCGCGCAGCTCGTAGCCGCGCTCGAAGTTCGCCTTCGGCTGCCCGTTCGCGCCAATGCCCATATCCGCGGTGGCGACGCCGGCGACACCGCCATCGTCGTCGTAAAGCACCTCCGAAGCCGCGAATCCGGGAAACACGTTCACCCCGGCGTTCTCCGCCTGCTCCCCCAGCCACCGGCAGAGGTTGCCCAGGGAAAGCGTGTGGTTGCCGGCGTTGCGCGATTCGGCCGGCACCGTCCAAGAGGGCAGCAGGATGTGGTTGGTGGCGTTCACCAGAAAGTGAAACCGGTCGTCCACCACCGGCACGCCCAGCGGTGCGCCCTGCGCCGCGGCGTCGGGGAAGAGCTCGTTCAGCGCCCGCGGCGCCAATACCGCGCCGGAGAGGATGTGCGCGCCGATCTCCGAGCCTTTCTCCACCAAGCAGACGTTGAGTTCGCGTCCGGCCGCTTCCCCAAGCTGCATGAGGCGACACGCCGCGGCGAGGCCGGATGGCCCGCCACCGACGATCACCACGTCGAACGCCATGGACTCGCGGGCTTGTTCTGCCACGCGCACCTCCCTCGTTTCAGCCTGCTTGGCCGATTATAGCGACGGGATCCAGTTGCCGTGCCGAGCTTTCGGCCGGATCTGCGTCTCCCGCTGGTGTGATGGTTGGTTGGTAACGTGCGTGTGGCGGATGCGCTTTTCGATTGGTGTAATCTTCTTGCTCGGCACCCGCGGATCAACGCGGGTTCGTGAGGTGTGGCGTTAAAAAATCAATGGCTTCTTCCGCGATCAGCCTGTTCGCCGGTGCCGGCGGCATGGACATCGGCGCGCACCAAGCTGGGTTCAAGACCGTCTGTGCGATCGAAAGCGATCCACATTGCGCCGCAACGCTGCGGCGGAACAGCGCTCGCAAGGTGGTTTGGCAGGCGGATGTGCGCGTGGTCGATCCCCAGCGGCTGTTGGATGTGCTGGGGTTCAAGGCTGGCGAAATCGGGCTGCTGCACGGTGGCCCGCCGTGCCAGCCGTTCAGCCAGATCGGCAAGCAAGCAGGCTTGGACGATCCGCGTGGCGGGTTGATCTTCGAGGTGTTGCGCTTCGTGCGGGCCATTCGCCCGGCCGCCGTGTTGATCGAGCAAGTTCCGAACTTTCTCCGTGCGCATACCTTAACCGGGCGGCATCTGGTGGAGGAGCTGCGCGACGAGTTCCACACGTTGGGCTACGACATGCATCTGGACGTGCTGGATGCGCAAGCGCACGGCGTGGCGCAACGACGCCGGCGAGCTTTGTTCGCGTGCCTGCCAAGCGGCACACCGTTTGACTTCCCACTGGCAGCGGCAGGGGCGGTAACGGTGGGTAAGGCTTTGCGGGGTTTGCCGAAGCCGTCGAGCGCAGACGAACCAACAACCGTGGCGAACCATGTGGACGTGACCCCCCAACGCGACCAAGAGCGAATAGCCTTTGTGCCAGAGGGGTTGTGGCTGTCGAAGGCGCCGAACGTGCCGCCGAACATACTGCGCAACCTCAGCCGCAAGGACACCACCAAGTACCGCCGTCTGCACCGCGAGGACATTGCGCCAACGCTGCGCTGCGGCGAAGCGCTGTACCACCCCGTGGAAAACCGCTACATCACTCCTCGCGAGGCGGCCCGCCTGCAGGGCTTTCCGGATCGGCATGTGTTCGAAGGCCCTATCCGACGCCGCACTGGCCGAGTGCCGAATCTGGACCAGCACCGCCAAGTGGCCAACGCGGTGCCGCCGCCGTTGGCGCGAGCGATGGCAACGCAAGTGCGCGAGGCGCTGTGTCTGTAGTCGAGGAACTCTATGGCCAACGTCTTGCCGCCGAGAACTTCGACCAAGCGGCTTGCAGAACCGCCCTGTGCCCCTTCACGCGAACAACCTGTGATGGTGGCGGCAACCGCGACATGGCGCGCGTTCCGGCGGCCGATGCTGCCCTTGGGCCGTTCTTTAACCGGGATGTCGGCCAGACGACAGGAGGCTATCTGCCGTGCGGTGTTTGCTCGGTGCGCTTGCCGAGGGAGAACGTCGTGTGGGCCATCTGCCCGCGACGCCTTTTGGCTTTCGGAGCGGGCGGCGTGGCCGAAAACCAAGCCGAACTCGCGGCCAGAGTATTCGCAATCGCAGGCTTTGAACCCGACGAGGAGATCTCCGTTTGGACGGAAGTGTCGTTGATGGAGACCGGCGCCGATGGCGGCCGTTTCAACTATCGGTTGGACTATGTGCTGCGCGGCACCAGACCCGGCGCCGCTCCGATAGTCGTAGAGGTGATGACCTGCTCGACCTCCGGCGGAAACCGATCCCGAGGCACGGACATTCAAGGCGCTTTCCGCCGCGCCGTCGTATTCGCCCACACGCCCGTTACAGATCCCGTGGAAGCGCCGGGCGTCAACGTGCGGCAGGTATGGGCGAGGATGGCTTCGCAGATGATCGCGAAATCCGAAGCGGCCAACAGTTGGGGCGGGCGAACGATCTGGGTAGTTCAGGATCGCTTGGTGGATTACATCCGCACCAACACCGCGCTACCGCTGGACGCGCTAAGCGCACCGGACTGGACGCCGGGCGAGGTCAACATGTTGGTCTCGAACTTGGCGCGGCCGGTTGCCCTTTACTCCGGCCCCATCCGAGCCGCTAGCGGCGCACGGGCCTGCTGGTTGGAGTTGCTCGGCACGCCCCACATCCCCACGTTGGAGAGCATCACCCGGAAACTCGGTCGAAAGGTGCCGATTGCCACTTTCCGTGTGCCAGAAGGATCGTAAGCGACCTCGCGCAGGGTGGCTTGGAAGGCGGCAAGCGGGTGACGGTGCCGGCGCGGTCGGCGAGAGACTACGCGGCGCGGGGACTGGAGACGGGGCAGGGCGTCGGCCTTGCCGGCGCGTTGGGCGTTGGCAGGGGCAAGTGGCGGCTGCGCATTTCCTTGCGGTCACTTTTTTGACGTCGTCGGCGTTCGCCATGCCGCCACCGGGTGCGCTTCCGCAAACGCCGCAACACGCCGTCAGTGGGCGACTGAAACGAGGGGCACTACCTCAACGAGGTCGGCGAACCTGCGAAAGTCCCCTGGATTCTCCGTGACAATCGCCGGAATGTGATGCGTCAGCGCCGTTGCCACGATGTTCGCATCGTGAATGAGGACGCCCCTGCATTCATGCGTTCGCACCAATTCGGCGAGCTTCTCTTGCACTTGATCGTTTTCTTCAAGGCAGTGCAGCAGCGAGCGAAACACCGAGACGTTCGCGACGGCGTCCGCACACGCAAGAGCCAAGCCGTTCGACTCCAACGGGCGTGTTGCCACCACCAAGTACTCGCGAAGTATCTGGCCGCTCACGTAGGTCTGCCGGCCCAAGGTGGGCCACTGGACTACATTTTGCGCGGCCAAATGCAGCCGGCGTTGGGAAGCCGTGGCCGACACGAGAATGTTGGTGTCCAGAATAGAGGACAAAGGAGCTTCGGCGCCTGCCGACGGGCTGGTGCCAACGGCCTCGCCGCCTTCTGGCAGTGCGTCATCGGCCATCGCGGTAGATCTCCTCCCGCCCGACTTTGCCAACCATCGGAGCGTTGGAGACGTGCAAGGCGGGAGCGTCCAGGCGCGAGTCCGACGCGTCGCCTACCGCATCGCGGAGGATGGAATGCACCTCGCGCTGAAGCGAGCGGCCATTCAACGACGCTCGTCGTTTCAGCGCACGGTGGATGTCGGGCGGCAATGCCCGCAATAGCAGGCTCGGCACAAAGGTCTCCCGCAAGTTGGCAACACCCGCGCATGATACCGGTATCGCAGCGGGATGCAATCCGCCATGGTGGCGACGATGCGGTGGTGGTGTTGGCGTCGCTTGCTGCAAATCGAGTTGCAATTGGGCTGCGCTGGCGTATGATGCGCCGCCTTGCCACGGTTGTGGCGGCGCATGGTGCGTCGTCGCAAGCGTTTGCGCCAACGGAGATTCCCATGCGTTTCGACGCCAAAAGAGCGCCGGTTGCGGCGGCTTGGACGGGTTTTTTCGCGGCTTAGCCGCGGCCCTTCCGGGTCGCACACCCAATTGCGAAGTTGACGGAGCCGCGCCGGCGAAGGCGTTGCGGCTTGGCGTTGCTTCGTTTGCCGAGCGGGGTAGTCCCCGCCGACGAAAAGACGCCGCACTCGCCGCGGCAAGACGCTTGATCGCGAGACGCCGCATAGGAACTTGAGAGGCCATGCAGCCAACCACCCATCGCTCCAAATCGCACGGTCTTTGGCGCCTCACCCGCGGGCAGCGCCTGCGCTACGGCGCCGCGGTGGTGGCCATCGCGCTGGCCAACGTGTGCATGTTGGGCGCGCCGGTGATTGCCGGGCACGCCTTGGACGTGGTGACGCGGCGCGACCTCACGTTCGCCATCGCGCCGTTGGCTTGGCTGGTCGACGGCTTCGACGAGGCGGATCGGTTCCTCGCCTACTTGGCGGTTTCCGCTGTGGCCGCGGTGCTGGTTACCGGCGTCGGAGCCGTGTTTCTGTACTTGCGCGGGCGTTGGGCGGCGGTGGCGTCCGAATCCTTGGCGCGGCGGGTGCGGGATGCGCTGTATTTGCGGCTGCACAACCTGCCGGCGGCGTTTTTCGACAACGCGGACACGGGCGACTTGGTGCAGCGGTGCAGTTCGGATGTGGAGACGGTGCGCATGTTTCTTTCTTCGCAGGTGGTGGAGATCGGACGCACCGTGTTGCTCTTGGCGGTGATGGCGCCGTTGCTGTTCGCGCGCGATGTGTTCTTGGCGTCGGTTGGGGTGTGTCTGATGCCGTTCCTGGCGCTCGGCGCTTTCCTGTTCTTCTCGCGGGTGCGGCGGCGCTTCCAAGCCGCGGACGAGGCCGAGGGCGCGATGACCGCGGTGTTGCAGGAAAACCTCACCGGCATTCGCGTGGTACGCGCCTTCGCTCGCCAAGAGCACGAGCAAGAGCGGTTCGGGGCGCGCAGCATCGCCTATCGCGACAAGCTCTACGGCGTCAATCGGCTGGAAGCCGCCTACTGGGGCTTGAGCGATTTGTTCTGCCTCTCGCAGATCGGGCTGGTGCTGATCGTCGGCAGCGCGTTCATGGCCCGGGGCGGCATCACCGTTGGCGAGTTGTTCGTGTTCGTCAGCTTGGTCTCGCAGGTGATCTGGCCGGTGCGGCGGCTCGGCGAGGTGCTCACGGATTCCGGCAAGGCGGTGGTGGCGCTGGGGCGCATCCGCCACATTCTGGAAGCCGAGGAGGAGAGCCGCGAACCCGCGCCGCCCATCGCCCGCGCCAGCGGCGCCATCGCCTTCGACGCGGTGCGCGCCGGCTACAAGCCGGATCGGGCCGCGGTGGTGGATTTCTCGGTACACATTCCGGCCGGGCAAACCGTGGGCATCGTCGGGCCACCGGGTTCGGGCAAGTCCACGCTGGTGCGGCTGCTCATGCGCCTGTACCCGATCCACCAAGGCCGCATTCTGGTGGACGGCTTGGATGCGCGCGAGGTGGATCGGCGCTGGCTGCGCGATCAGATGGGCGTGGTGATGCAGGATCCGTTCCTGTATTCACGCACCATCGCGGACAATCTGCGCGTGGCGCGGCCGGACGCGCCGGACGAGGAGATCGTCGCCGCGGCGCGGGAAGCGGACATCGCCGAGGCCATTGGCGGGTTCCCCAGCGGCTACCAGACCCGCGTGGGCGAACGCGGGGTGACGCTGTCGGGCGGCCAGCGGCAGCGGTTGGCGCTGGCGCGGGCGCTGCTGAAGAATCCGCCGATCCTGGTTTTGGATGATTCGCTCTCCGCCGTGGACACGGTGACCGAGCGGCGCATCTTGGACGCTTTGGCGCGCCGGCGCGGGCGCCAAACCACGCTGGTGATCGCGCATCGCCTTTCTTCCGTGCAACACGCGGACCGCATTCTGGTGATGGAGCGCGGGCGGCTGGTGCAGGACGGCGTTCACGAGGAACTCGCGGCGGCGCCGGGCCCGTACCGCCGATTGTGCGAAATACAGGGGCTGGTGGACGCGCCGGATGCGCCGCGCCACGTCCCGGCAACCAGCGGAGGTATGTAAAGGTGGCGGAAGCGGAAGCGGAAGTGCTGGGCGCGGACGTGGACACCGGCGACGGCTTCGACGACGCCGCCGCGGCCGACGGCCTGCAGCTCGATCTGTGGAAGCGGCTGCTCGGCTACGCCTTCGTGTACAAGAAGGAGCTGGCGGCGCTGCTGGGCGTGGCGTTCGCCACCGCGCTCTTGGAACCCGTGTACCCGTTGATCGCCAAGTGGGTGGTGGACGACGTGGAGGCGAACGGCATGGGCGCGTCCTTCGCGTGGTGGGGCGGCCTCTACCTCGTCTGCAACCTCGTCATGGCGACGGCGGTGGTGGGCTTGATCGCGTTCTCCGGCAAGATCCAGGCGTTCACCAGCCACGACATCCGCCGGCAGGCGTTCGCCAACTTGCAGCGCCTGTCGTTCTCCTACTACGACCAACGCTCCAGCGGCTGGCTGCTGGCGCGCCTGACCGCGGACTGCAACCGCCTCACGGACATTCTCGCGTGGGCGCTGTTGGACGTGGTGTGGAGCGCCACGACCATGCTCGGCTTCGCGGTGGCGATGTTCGTGATGAACTGGCGGCTGGCGCTGGTGGCGCTGATCGTCATGCCGATAGTGGCTTGGGTGTCCGCCAAGTTCCGCAAGCGCATCCTGACCACGGCGCGTCTCGTGCGCAGCACGAACTCGCGCATCACCGGCGCCTACAACGAATCCATCATGGGTGTGCTCACCAGCAAGGCGTTCGTGCGCGAACAGGCGAACGCGCGGGACTTCGGCCAGCTCACGCGCACCATGTACCGCGTCTCCGTGCGCAACCTCCTGCTGGCCGCGGTGTACCTGCCGCTGGTGCTGCTGCTCGCCGCCTTGGCCACGAACATGGCGCTGGCGGCGGGCGGTTCGATGCTGCTCGTGGGCACGGTGGGCGTAGGCACCCTGATCGCCTTCATGATGTTCGTGCGGCACTTCTTCGAGCCGGTGGAGACCATCGGCCAATGGTTCGCCGAGATGCAGATGGCGCAGGCGGCTGCCGAGCGGGTGTTGTCGCTGATCGACGCGACGCCGGAGATCGGCGATTCGGATGCCGTGCTGGCCGCCATCGCCACCGAGCAGGAGCGCCCGTCGGGTGCGCGGACGGCCATCGACGGCGGCCCGGAGCGCATCACCGAAATCGAACTGCGCGGCGTGGGCTTCGCCTACCAAAACGCGAACCCGGTGCTGCGCGACATCAACCTGCGCGTGGGCATGGACGAGACCATCGCCATCGTCGGCCCCACCGGCGGCGGCAAGAGCACGCTGGTGAACATCATCTGCCGGTTCTACGAACCTACCGCCGGGCAGGTGCTGATCGACGGCGTGGACTACCGCTCGCGCAGCCTGCACTGGCTGCAATCGAACCTCGGCATGGTGCTGCAGAACGCGCACGTGTTCAGCGGCTCGGTGCGCGAGAACATCCGCTACGGGCGCTTGGAGGCCAGCGACGAAGAGGTGGAGTGGTGCGCCAAGCTGGCCGGCGCCCACGACTTCATAATGGAGATGGAGCGCGGCTACGACACCGAGGTGGGCGAGGGCGGCGGCCGCCTTTCCGCCGGACAGAAGCAGCTGGTCTCCTTCGCCCGCGCCATCCTGGCCGAGCCGCAGATCCTCGTCATGGACGAAGCCACCTCATCGGTGGACACCGAGACCGAGCGGAAGATCCAGCAGGGCCTCAAGTTCGTGCTGCAAGGCCGCATCAGCTTCGTCATCGCCCACCGCCTATCCACCATCCGCAACGCCACGCGCATCATCGTGGTCGATGGCGGCCGCATCGTGGAGACCGGCGACCACGCCACCTTGCTGGCGGCGGACGGCCACTACGCCACCCTGCACCGCCAGCAGAGCTTGAACGAGGCGACCAAGGGGTGGCCGGCGGAGGCACCGCACGGCGGCGACATTGGCTGACGGTGCGCTAGCGTTCGTTTCGCTCGGTGGCAGTCGGGAGCGCGCTGGCGGCAGGCAGGCAGCTAACCTCCTCCACTTCCGGATGGTCGTCGTCTGGATCGTCTGGCCCGTCGTCTGGCGCGTCGTCTCGCTCGTGCCTGTGCTTCGCCCGGAGGCAGGCGATCGTTAGGGTTGCGGGAACAGCCACGCGATACGCTGGCCCGGCCAGTTGTACAGCCGTCAACAATGTCGTAGCGATCCATCCAACCGGCCCAGCGAATATGCCCATCGTTCGCGTCAACGTCGTGTAAGCGACAAAGGGAAGTATGAGACCAAAAGCCTTGGCTATGGAAAAAAGCAAGATGACGGCAATCTTGTAGATTTGGAATCCGCCCGTCCTGATCAAGGTCTGCAACGCGGCTACCACTGCCGTTGCGGTAGCGCCCGGTGGGACTGGAAGACGAAGCTCTTCGATCAAACTACGTAGCTCCTCGTCCGTCATGTTTTCAACCCTGGCGGTCAATATTCGCCACAGCAGACCTTCTTCAATGAGTTCGATGGGGCGCTGTGGTTGTAATTGACCTTCAGTTTGTCGCAGACGTTGCAGAGAATCTCGCGGTAGCTCTTGCGCGAGCCGAACGTGTGGCTGCCGAACTCTACGAACTCGGCTGCGATCAGATCCCAGTACGCGTGGTGGTCAGGGGAAAGCGCGACGTAGCGGGCCTCGTCGGTCAACTCTTCCGTCAGTCGCGGATCGCCGTCGCGAAGATGGCTTGCTCGTGGTGGGTGTCGATTTGATCCAGGGCCGAGAGGCCGTAGCGCCGGTCCGGATCGGCGCGGAAGTCGACGTCCGTGAGCCCGAGGTAGCTTTGGTTGGATGTCTGTTCCGCGAGTTGCAGCTTCAATTCCACTTGGTGCATGGCCTTTTCGTACGCCAGCTTCAGCGTGTAGTCGCGCACGTCGAGCCCGGACGCACCGCCCCGGTCCACGGACTGGTAGCCGTCCGAAAACCACTGGTGCGTCTCCAACAGATAGCCGAAGCCGCCGCTGGTGCCGCCGTGGGTGGCGTGCAGGCGGTGCGTGGCGTGTGTGCCCATCTCGACGAACAACCGCCCGGCCCGCTCCGCCGGAATCGGCGTGGAGATCATGTTGAGCGCGCCGCCGACGGTGTACGGCCCTTGCGTGATGGCGGACGGGCCTTTCAACACCTCGAATCCCGCCATCCGGCCCGCCGTGGGGAAGTAGTAGGCGGCCGGTGCGGAGTAGGGCGCCGGGGCGATCAACACGCCATCCTCCAGCAGGGTGATGCGCCCGCTGCGCTCGGTAGCGGTGCCGCGGATGCCGATGTTCGGCCGCAGCCCGAAGCCGTCCTCCACTTGGATGGACACGCCGGGCACACTGCGCAGGATGCGCTGCACGTCGGTGTACGCGAGCCGGGCGAGCGCCTCGGCGTCCAAGATGTGGACGGCGCCTTCAACCCGATGCAGATCCTCCGCCACGCCGACGATGGTGATCTGCATGACGTGCTCGTCCTCGTCGTCGTATTCGGCGCCGGCGACGCACAAGGCGAAAGCCGTAGCAAGGCACGGCAAGGGGTGGCGCGGCATGGGTCGTGTCCTCGGCAGTCCAGAAAAACGCGCAAAGAGTAATGAAAATGTGAACAGTTGGCAATTGCAAACCTGTTTGCGTGCGTTCAATCAGCCGCTGACTCGATCGCTGTCGTTTCCAATACCGAAGTGAGCCTGAACGGGCAGGTGCCCGTGCGCGATTTCGGTCAGCTCACGCGCACCATGTGCCGCGTCTCGGTGCGCAACCTCCTGCTGGCCGCGGTGTACCTGCCGCTGGTGTCAGCGGCATCTCGGCCAGCCGAAGTGCGACGCGGGCCCGACGGCGCAGCCTGTTGACCAGGTTGGGTGCGGAGGCGGGCGCGTGTAGAACGGTGCTCGAACCCGCCTTGGTGTCCCGTTGTCCAGCATTTGGGACATGCGACGCTAGGACATCCGCTACGCGGCGACCCCATTGCTTCTCCACTTTGTCCCATCTTGGAGTACGACCTGCAACACGCTGCACACGATTCCCAATTGCGATGTTGCTGACAATCGCAAATTGCACAGCGAAGGACACGGGGGCTCTGCCGGAGTTGGCGGGGCACCACCACCACCGTACCACCCGCTTCGCGGCGCGGATGTCCGGATGCCGCCCGCCTTGTCGATGGCTGGCAGCAACCCTAAACTGCCCGCATGAATACCGTGCCAGAGTGGCTGTTCGCGCCTAGCGGTGGCGCATTGTCACCGGCCTTGCC
This sequence comes from Candidatus Azotimanducaceae bacterium, assembly GCA_965243095.1. GTDB lineage: Bacteria > Pseudomonadota > Gammaproteobacteria > Pseudomonadales > Azotimanducaceae > VXYL01. The sequence continues at coordinate 3,270,133 of OZ251530.1, read as the reverse complement.
GGCCGCGAGTCGGGGCAAGCGATTTTGGCGAGTGAACGACATATTCGTTCGGCAATTGCAAGTCAACGCTCAAACCCGCCGACGGGGGCGTCGCATCTGGCAACAGGCGGTTCAAGGCTCAAACAGCCACGACAAGCACACCGTGATCCCAAAGGGGGTCCCGGGGGCAAAATCCCCGAAACAGACCAGCGTCGCGTGGGCTGCTGCGAACAACCATGGCGTACGCCCGGATCCGGCCGTCCGTCCGGGGCGACCTCGGCGAGCGGTTGGCGACGCCGGCCGGCACGTTGCCTCGTCGTTGCACCGCGCCGGCGCTGTGGCGTCTCGCTTGGCGATCCGCCAGTGGCGGCAAGGCAGGGCGCTGCCGTGCTCGCTCGCGGCGTTGCTCGGCCTTGGCTTGGCGCTTTTGGTGTACCCGCCGGCGTTCATCGGCGGCGATGCGGCGCGATTCCACTCGCTCGCGCTGGCGAGCAACGACGCCGTGGAGTACAGGATGGCGTGGCGCGCGCTTGCGGACTACGGCGAACCTTGGCCATCGCTAAAGAGCACGCTGTTCAACCATCCGGAAGGTGCATCCATCGCCTTGCTCGACGGTTTGCCGCTGGCGGCCACCGTGTTCCGTCCGCTGTTGGGGTTGCTGCCGGAGGGCTTCCACTATTTCGGCTGGTGGACGGTGCTCGCGGTGGTGCTGCAAGGCGTTGGCGGCGTCGTGTTGCTGCGCGCCGCCGGGGTGCGTGGCTTGGCAGCCGGGTTGTGCGCTGCCGTTTTCGCGCTGGCCATGCCCATCTTCGTCGGCCGGCTGCACCAGTCGCATGTGGCGCTTTGCACGCAGTGGCTGTTGCTGCTGGTCATCGCGTTGTGCGTGTTGGCGACGCGCCAGCCCGTGGCGCTGCGGCGGGCGTTCCTGGCCGGCGCGCCGCTGGCGCTCGGCGCGGTGGCGGTACATCCATTGCTCGGCTTGCAGGTGTTGCTGTTCGCGTTGACGGCGTTGTGGCTGGCGCGCGGCGCTTGGCCCTCGCGGGTTGGCGCCGGGGCGCTGCTGTGTGCCTTGTTCGCTGGTGTTTGTGCATGGCTCGGGCTCTTCGAGGTGGAGAGTTTCGGCAACCATGTGGCGCTGGGCGCGTTCGGCTTCTCGCCTTGGGCGATGATCTTCGGCGAACCGGACTATGTGCGCGAGATGTACCGCTCGCAAGGCGTGGAGCAGGATGCGTGGCTTGGCTGGGGCTGCGTGCTGCTGCTCTTCGCCGCGCTGTTGTTCCGCCCCCGGCCCCGCGTTCCCGACACGGCGCTCGCGTGGGTGGTGTTGGTGTTGGCGCTGGTGGCCGTGTCGCCGTGGTGGCGCCACGGGTTGCGCTACGCCGACTTTTCCTGGCTGCTACCGCACTTCGTGTTGGACCTCTACGCGGTGCATCGCGCCACAGTGCGCTTGGCGTGGCCGCTGGTGATCTGCCTGACCCTGCTGCCCCTGGCGCACATCTGGCGCACCTGGCCGCGCCGCCGCGCCGCTCTGGTGATTGGTTTGGCGCTGCCCCTGCAAACGTTCGCCGCCTACCCCTACTGGCTGGCGGAAGCCGAAGAAGCGCGGCTCCCCTATCAACGCCCGGCGCCGCTGCCGCCTATCGCCGCCGGCGCCACGCGGTTGCTCGCTGTCGCGGACGTCGATGGCGAGCGCATGTGGCGCACCCATTGGCGCTACGCCTTGCATCTAGCGCTGGAAACGGGCGCTCCGGTGGACGGCGGCCCGTTCGCGCGCCCGCCCCGCGCCGACCACGCGGCCCGCGAGCACAATCTACGCCGCGTTCCAGCGCCCGGCGTGCGCTATGTGGCCCCGGCCCCTGCCGATGGCCATTTGCCTACACGGCTGCCGCCGGTGCCGGTGGAACTCGACTGCGAGCGGTGGGAGATGCTGCTCGTATGCAAGCAGGCGGAGCCGGCCGCCGCGCCTTGAACAAGAGCCTTCGGCATCCTGTGCTACAGTCTTGCCGCGGTCGCGTGGCGCTAGGCGCGTAGCTCAGTTGGTTAGAGCACCACCTTGACATGGTGGGGGTCGTTGGTTCGAATCCAATCGCGCCTACCAGCCTCGACAGCTACGCGAAGCTGTGGCGGCGCAAATCAGCAACGCAAGTCAGCAACAAAGGAGATTGAAGGTGGCGAAACCCGTATCGCCGGCCGATGGGCCCATCGCCGTTACCGGCGCGAGTGGCTACATCGGTTCGTGGATCGTGCGCGATTGCGCGGAGCAGGGCTACGAGGTGCGCGCCTGTGTGCGCGATGCGAGCGTGGCCGCGAAAACCGATCACTTGCGGGCGTTGAACGACGCCGGCTTGCGCGGCAGCGTGACGTTGGCGGAGGGCGACCTCTTCGAACCCGGCAGCTACGACGACGCCTTTTCCGGCTGCAGCGCGGTGCTGCACGCCGGCGCGGCGGTGGGCTACAACCGCGAGACGCCGCAGCAGGTGTACGACGGCTGCTTCACCGAGGTGCGCCATGTGCTGGACTCGGCGGTGAAGGCGGGCGTGCGGCGGTTCGTGTTCACCAGCTCCTTCGCCGCGGTGGGGCATCCGCGGCCGGAGGGCTACGTCTTCACGGAGAAGGATTGGTGCGGCGACAACGTGGAGGCGTACCGCGGCCGCTGGACGCGCGAGCGCATCCCGGAAAACCGCGACCTCGCCTACGCGATGGCGAAGGCGGAAGCCGAGCGGATGCTCTACAAGGAGGCGGCCGACGACGGCGAGTTCGACGCCATGTCCATCTTGCCGTTGCATGTGATTGGCCCGCTCATGTGTACCAACCACGATCAAGGCTGGAGTTGGCAGAACTGCATCCGCTACATGGTGGCCGGCAAGGACTACAAGAAGTCCCGCGGCGGCCGCATGCTGTGGAACAACGTGGACGTGCGCGACGTGGCGCGGGCGCATCGGCTTTGCGCCGAAAGCGCGGTGGCCAAGAACGGCTCGCGCTACATCCTCTCCGCCGCCGACCGCAGCGGCGAGCTGTTCACTTGGCAACTGCAGGAGAGGCTCAAGGCGTTGTATCCGGCGGTGGCGCACATCGGCGGCGAGGAGATGGAAGGCGATGCGCCGGCGCAGCACACCTACGATTCGCCGCGCTCCTACTGCCTGCTCGCCAAGCAGGAACTGGGGCTCGAAACCTATCCCATCGACGAGACCCTGCGTGCCACCGTGGACTCGTACTACGCGCTGGGGCTGTTGCCGTAGCGTTGGCCGGAGCCCCCGAAGCAGATCAGCGCCGCTTGGCCGCTGGAGCGCTGGCTGCGCTGGCAGTGCTTGCGGCGCATGCGGAGAGCCCAGCGGATGGCGGCGGCGAACCGCGCGTGGAGGAAGTGGTGGTCGTCGGCACCCGCGCCGCGCCGCGCACGGCGGTCGAATCGGCGGTGCCGGTGGACGTGTTCGACGCCGAGGACATCGCCAGCGTCAACTCCTCGGATCTGCTGGAGGTGGTGAAAACCATCGTCCCGTCCTTCTACGTGGACCGGGCGCCGGCGGCGGATGGCGCGTCCTTCATCCGCCCCACGAAACTGCGCGGGCTGGATTCCCACCACGCGCTGGTGTTGGTGGACGGCAAACGCCGCCACCGCGGCGCGGTGTTGCGGCTCGGCTCCTTCGGCCCGCACGGCGTGGACATCGGCGGCCTGCCGGCCATCGCCATCGAGTCGGTGGAGGTGTTGCGCGACGGCGCGGCGGCGCAATACGGCTCCGACGCCATCGCCGGCGTGATGAACTTCCGTCTGCGGTCGGCGAGCGACGGTGTGCAGGTGCGGGTGCGTCTTGGCGGCTACGGCCAAGGCGATGGTGAGGAGGCCACGGTGGAGGCGAACGCCGGATTCGCGCTTGGCAACGGCGGCTTCCTGAACCTCAGCGCGCAGATTTCGGACGCCGCCGCCACCAGCCGCTCCGAACCCTACGATCTGCCCGTCGCTGGTTCCGGCCAAACGCCGCTGGAAGCGACGCGCAATCGGCGCGAGATCGATGGCGTTGCCTACTACGGGCCGGACGCCTTCACCTACACCTACGCGCCCGACGGCAGCGTTTTGCAAGTGCTTCCGGGTAGCGACGGCGTGCCGGACGACCGCGACACTCGCTACGCCGACAACTACCACCGCATCGGCGGCGATCGTCCGTTCGCCGGCCCGGCGCAGATCTGGGGCGCGCCGGCGCGCGAGCAAGCGCTGCTGGTGGCGAACGCGGCGCTGCCGCTGGCGCGGGCCACGCTCTACGGCTTCGCCACCTTCGCGGCGAGGGATCAAAGCAGCGGCTTCTTCTACCGGCGGGCCGGCGTTCGGCAACTGCTGCCGCTGCGCTTGGCCGACGGCGGCATCTACGACCCGCGCGAGCGGCTGTTTCCCTCCGGCTTCACGCCGCAGTTCCACGGCGCGGTGCGCGACTACGCGGTGCATGGTGGGGTGCGCGGCGAAGTGGCTGCCGGCCTCGCCTACGATGTTTCCGCCACCTACGGCGAAAGCACCATCCGCTACCGCATCGAGAACACGCTGAACCCGTCGCTGGGGCCGGATACGCCCACCAGTTTTCGGCCGGGCGACTTGGCCAACGACGAGTTCGCCCTGAACGCCGACTTCGCTTGGCCGGGCCTTGCGCCGGGGCAGCGGCAGGGGCATCTCGCGTTCGGTTTGGAATACCGCGACGAGGGGTACCGTGTGGTGGAGGGCGAGCCCTCGTCCTACGCCATCGGGCCGTTCGCCCGGCCGGATCCGTTCGACTTGGAAACAACGCAGGCGGAAGTGGATGCCGATCCGGCCGACGACTTGACGATGCTGGAATGTCGCGTGCCGGGGTTCGAGGCGTTGGGGGCGTTGTGTCCAGAAGGAGACCCGATCAACAACGTGGTGCCGATCGGTTCCAACGGCTTTCCGGGCTACCCGCCGGCGTTTGCTTCGGACGTCAATCGGCGCAGCCACGCGGCGTATGTGGACTTGGAACTGGAGGCGTCGGCCAGATGGCTCGCCAACTTCGCCTTGCGCTACGAGCGGTTCGAGGACTTCGGGCGGGTGCTGATCGGCAAGCTGGCCTCGCGCTTCCGCCTAACGGACACCGTGAATCTGCGCGGCGCCTTCGGCACCGGCTTCCGCGCGCCTACGCCGGGCCAGATCTCCACCACCAACGTGTCTACACGCATCGGAGCGGACGGCGCACCATTGGCCGAAGGCTTGTTTCCGGCCACCCATCCGGCGTCCGCGCTGTTCGGCGCCCAGCCGTTGGACGCGGAGACTTCGCGTTCGTTCTCCATCGGCGTCGCCGCGCAGTGGGATCGCCTCGCGCTGACGGTGGACCACTACTGCATCGACTTGGACGACCGCATCACGTTGTCGTCGCCGTTCCTGGTGGGCGCGGCGGAGCGGGCGAACCTCTTGGCCTTGGGCCTGCCCGGCGCCAGCGACATCGCCCGCGTACGCTTCTTCGTCAACGACGTGCGCACGCGCACCCAAGGCGTGGACGTGGTGGCCAATTGGCGCTTTCGCGGCGCGTGGCGGCGCGCGACCTTGGCCGCGGCGGTGAACTTCAATCGCACGGAGATGCGCGACCAGGGGCGGTTCCTCTTCGCCGAGTCCAAGCACGACATCGAGAACGGCTTGCCGGCGGCGCGCGGCGTGGTCACGGCGCGGCATGTGTGGGACCGCTTCGACTTGATGGTGCGGCTGCGCTGGTTCGGCGCATACCGCAACGCCAAAACCGCGCTGTTGGAGGACATTCAGGAGTTCGGCCCGGAAGCGCTGGTGGACGTGGAGGCGGCCTGGCCGCTGGGCGTCCGCTACCGCATGAAGCTGGGCGTGGAGAACGCCTTCGACAACTATCCGGACCCGGCGGCGTATGAAACCTGCTGCGGCATGGTCTATCGCCGCGACTCCATCGTGCCGTGGCAAGGCGCGCTGTACTACCTGCAGGTGGGCGCGCGGTTCGACTGAGGGCGCGTTGCTGCTATTGGTCGGGCTTGGGCGGAGGATTGCCGTCCGCGTCCATGCCGAGAGTGTCGGCCAGCAGCGCCGCCGCGCCTCTGCCCGCGGCCAAGGCAGCTCGAAACCGCTGCGTAAGGTGATCGCGGAAACTGGGAATGGGCACATCCATGAGATCTCCATCCCGGTCCACGGTCTGCAAAATGCCTTTGGCCAAGGCGACGTTGAGGACGCCTTCCGCTGCCCGCCCATCCGTGGGCACACCCCTGTCCGTGCTCGTTTGCACCGCCCGCAGTACGTCGCCGCCACTGGGGCATCCAGCCCCGCAGGCGGCAAATGCCGCTCCGAAAGCCAGCGTGTGGGGCTCGATGACGCTCATCCTAGCCTCGTAGTAATCCTGCTTCGTGGCTTCGTGCTCGCGCTCGAGCGCGTCATGCCCGACCTTGCGCGGGTGAAAGTCCAAACCCGCATCCGCAACCAGCTTGGCCACGCCCGCCACGCCGTTGCGAAGATGGTGCGGGAACCCGCCCGACGCCGCGAGGATGCGCCGCACCGCCTCCTCCCGCCATGCTGCCCATTGCTCGGTGCGGAAGCCGTTGCGCTGCGCCAGAACCGCCATTGGCGCCCCGTCCTCGGGCCGCGCCGCCAGCCCCAGCGCGTCCAGGTTGAAAGTGACGAGCTGCGACGGCTCATCCTCGGTCAGCAAGCCCAAGACGTGGGGCATGTTGGGCGTGAAGCGGGAAATGCCGGCGGCGTCGAACGCCTCTTTCAGTCCGGGCAGGCCAAAGGCCGCGAAGCACACCGGGGCCTGCCGGACGTTCTGATGCACGGCGTCCAGAAACGCCGCCGGCGCGGAATTCGGCTGCAGGTTCTGCGCCTCGTCCACACAGATGACCAGTCCGTTCGGCCAAAAGGTGGGGTGCAGCGCCAACAAGGAGGTTATGGCGTCGGAGTGCTCGGACAGCCCCATTTGCCGCATCAGGACAGCCGCCGGGTCGCCTCCGCGCATGAGCTGCGCCGCTGCGGCGGCGAAAGACGCCAAACCGCCCCCCTTGGCGGCACTCCGCAGCAGGCGGGCATCCGCGTCGGGCAGAAGCCGCTCCAGCTTGGCGGGGGCAAGGGGGCCCGGGACGCTAGCCGGCAAGCGGCGTGGGCGGGTGGGCCGTCCAGCACATCCAAGGTGGCCAGCACGGCGGTGGCGGTGGTTGCGCCGGGCTTCGCCCCCGCTTGCTGCTGCTGGTACACAAACTCCTCGGCCAACGCCGTCTTGCCCATGCCGGGCGGCCCGGCGAAGCGTGGCGACGCCCCCTTGGGCGGCCCGTGGCCCGACGCGCCCGGACGCAAGAGTTGCGCACGGCGCAGCAGAATGGCCATTTCCGTGCCGCGCCCCACGAACTTGAAGGGATGGGACCGATCCCCCGCGGCATGGAAATCGCGCAGGGCATCCAGCCATTCCGTCACGTCTCCGGCTTTTTTCTCTAGGACAGGCATGGGCCCCGCTCTGCGGGCATCTTGGCACCGTTCAATCGCACACCATCCGCATGTGAGGCCAATGTAGCACGACAGCAGCAGCGAGCTGTTGGTAGTGGTGCAGCCGTTGTAACGGCTGTGGGATGCATCGGAAAGCAGGGCGATTCACTCGGATGCGGTGCTACAATGCCCCTTTGCCCCGCCTGCGGCCGTCGCACGGACACCTCGATCATGCGCGACATCCTCGTCACCAGCGCGTTGCCGTATGCCAACGGGGCCATCCACCTCGGGCATTTGTTCGAGCACATCCAAACGGACATTTTCGTGCGCTTTCAACGCATGGCGGGCAATCGGTGCTTCTACGTTTGCGCCGACGACGCGCACGGCACGGCGACGATGCTGCTTGCCGAGCGCGAAGGCGTCGCGCCAGATGTCCTGATCGACAGACTGCGGCGCGAACACGCGGCCGACTTCGCCCGCTTCCACATCAGCCACGACAACTACCACTCCACGCACTCGCCGGAGAACGAGCACTATTCCTGTCTCATCTACCGCCGGCTGCAGGAAGGCGGCTACACGTTCACCGCGAATGTGGAGCAGCTCTACGATCCGAGCCGCGGTCTCTTTCTTGCCGATCGCCAAGTGCGCGGCAAATGTCCGCGCTGCGGCGCGGAAGATCAGCCGGGCGACAACTGCGACGAATGTGGCGCCACCTACGATGCGGTGGAACTAATCGACCCGCGCTCGGTGCTGTCGGATGCGACGCCGGAGGTGCGAACCTCCGAGCACTACTTCGTGGACTTGCCGCGCTTCGCCGACTTCCTCAAAGATTGGACGGCCAGCGGGCCGGTGCAGCCGGAAGTGGCCAACAAAGTCGCCGAGTGGTTGGAAGGCGGCCTCAAGCCTTGGGACATCAGCCGCGACGCGCCGTATTTCGGCTTCCCCATTCCCGACGCGCCGGGCAAGTTCTTCTACGTTTGGATGGACGCGCCCATCGGCTACATGGCGAGCTTTCGGCATCTGTGCGAGCGCCGGGAATGGCCTGAGTTCGAGGACTACTGGTGTCCCGAAAGCGAAGCGGAAGTGCATCACTTCATCGGCAAGGACATCGTGAACTTCCATTGCCTGTTCTGGCCGGCGGTGCTCGCGCACAGCGGGTTTCGCACCCCCACGCGCATTCATACGCACGGCCACATCACGGTGGATGGCAAGAAGATGTCCAAAACGCGCGGCACGTTCATCAACGCCGCCACCTACTTGGAACACTTGGATCCGGAATACCTGCGCTACTACTTCGCCACCAAAATCTCGGCGCGAGTGGACGACATGGACATCAATTTGGCGGATTTCGTGCAGCGCGTGAACGCCGATCTGGTGGGCAAGGTGGTGAACATCGCGGCGCGTTCGGCGAACTTCATCACTAAGCACTTCGACGGCATGTTGGCGGGGGAAGTACACGACGGACGCCTGTGGAACGTGGTGGCCGGGGCGCATGTGGAACTGGCGGAGCTGTACGAGCGGGGCGATGTCGGCCGCGCCGTGCGCGAGATCACCGCGCTCGCCGATCGCGCCAACCGCTACATCGCCGAACACGAGCCGTGGAAGCATGTGAACGATCCGGCGCGCAAGGCGGAAGTGCATGGGGTTTGCTCCCTCGGCGTCAACATCTTTCGCGCTTTGGTGATCTACCTGAAACCGATTTTGCCGGCGATGGCGGAGAAGGCGGAGGCGTTCCTGCAAGTGTCCTCGTTGCTGTGGGAAGACGCTGTCAAGGTTTTGAGGTACCACCGCATAAAGCCCTACGAACCGCTGGTGACGCGGCTGGATCGCAAAGCGCTGGATCGGGTTGTGGAAGCCACCCGCGCCGAGGCGGCGCCCGAGCCCGATTCAGCCGAAAGCGCGAAGATCAACAAGGGCGCGGACGCGCCCATTGTCGGCATTGACGACTTCGCCAAACTGGATCTGCGCGTGGCGAAAGTGGTTGCCGCGGAAGTCGTGGCGGGCGCGGACAAACTGCTCGAACTGACGTTGGATGTGGGTGGAAGTCAACGACGCGTGTTCTCCGGCATCCGCAACGCCTACGCGCCGGAGGATCTGGTCGGGCGACTAGTGGTTTTGATCGCCAACCTCGCGCCGCGCAAGATGCGCTTCGGGGTCTCCGAAGGCATGGTGCTTGCCGCCTCGGGCGAGGACGACAGCGGTGTTTTCCTGCTCGGTGCCGACAGCGGCGCGAAGCCGGGTATGCGGGTGACGTAGCACATGGCCGACCTGCTGCTCATCCTGCTGTCGGCGGCGCTGGTCAACAACTTCGTGCTGGTGCAGTTTCTGGGCCTGTGCCCTTTTGTCGGCAGCTCGTCCCGCTTCGAGACCGCGCTGCCGATGTCGCTGGCCACGATGTTTGTATTGGCGGTGGCTGGCGCGGCCACCCACGTCGCACACAGCTATCTGCTGGTGCCTTTCGGTTTGGAGTACCTGCGCACCATCGTCTTCATCGTGTTGATCGCCGGCAGCGTGCAATTCACCGAGCTGTTCGTGCGCGCCGCCAGCCCGCTGCTGCACGCCATGCTGGGGATATACCTGCCGCTCATCACGACGAATTGCGCCGTGCTGGGCGTCGTGTTGATCGCCGTGGACGAGGGATTGTCGCTGGCGCATACGCTGGTGCTCGCCATTGGCGCCGGCGCCGGCTTCGGCGTCGCCATCATCGCCTTCGCGGCGTTGCGGACGCGCATTGAGGACGCCGCGGTGCCGGCGGCTTTCCGCGGCGCTCCGCTGGCGCTGGTCACGGTGGGCTTCATGGCGCTGGCGTTCCACGGCTTGCGCGGCATCGGCGCGTGACCGCGGCGCTGGCGCTCGGCGGCATCGGCGTCGCGCTGGCGTGCCTGCTGGGTCTGGCGCGGCTGGCCCTCGCCGGCAAGGAAAAAGGCAACGCGAACGCGCTGGTGGACGCCATCGACGAGCTGTTGCCGCAGTCGCAATGCGTGCAATGCGGCTATCCGGGCTGCCTTCCCTACGCCCGCGCCGTGGCCGCCGGCGCGAGCGCCGATCTTTGCGCTCCGGGCGGGCCGGAAACCGCCGCGAAGATCAAAGAGTTGCTGGGCCGAACCGAGGACAAACCGAGCGCGATGCCGGTGCCGGTGGATCGCGTGGCGCATATTGATGCCGAGGACTGCGTTGGCTGCGCCCTGTGCATCGCGGCGTGTCCGGTGGACGCCATCGCCGGCGCTCCGCAGTTCCTGCACGGCGTCGTCGCGGAGCACTGCACCGGGTGCGAGTTGTGCGTGCCGGCGTGTCCGGTCGATTGCATCGAAATGGTCGAACCCGCCACGCCCGCCACGCGCCCGGCCGCTGCGTCCTTCCCGCCGGTGCCGCCGGATGCGGACGCCGAGGCGGTGATCGCCCGCATCGAAGCGGCGGGCATCGTCGGCATGGGCGGTGGCGGCTATCCCACGGCGCGCAAGATCCGCGACGCCGCCGGCGCCGACTGCGTGATCGGCAACGGCATGGCGAGCGAGCCCGGCGCGACCGCCGACCGAACACTGCTGCGCGAACACGGCGCGGAAGTGGCCGCCGGCTTGGCGCTGGTTGGCCGGGCGCTGGAAGGTTTGGCGGCCCAAACCGCGGTCACAAGCCGCGGGGCAGGGCAGGGGAGCAACCCCATCCGCTTGGTGCTGGCGGTGCCCCCGAACAGCGGCTTGGCCGCACGCTTCGTCCAAGAGGTGGTTTTGCCGTTCCCGGCCGGCGACGAACGGCGGTTGGTGGCGGCCGTGGCTGGCCGCACGGTGCCGCGCGACGGCTATCCGACGGACGTTGGCGTGTTGGTGTTGAACGTCGCCACCTTGTTCGCCGTGTACGAGGCGGTCGTGCTGGGCCGCGTCCCGGCAAAGCGCTTGGTCACCGTTGGCGGCACCGACAGTTGGCAGCCGTTCGGCACAACGCTTGGCGAGTTGCCGCTTGTCGCCAAGAGCGCCGCCGGCTGGCGCGTGAACGGTGCCCTGACCGGCTACGACGCGCCGCCGGACGCCACCGTTACGGCAACCATGTTCGCAGTTGACGCGCCCCGGCCGACGGCGCTGGCCTGCATCGGATGCGGCTGGTGCGTGCCGGCGTGCCCGGAAGGTCTGGCGCCGGATCGGCTGCACCGCGTCTTCACCGCGGATGCATCCGGTTGGGAAGAAGCGGCACCGGACGCCGAAGCCTGCATCGAATGTGGCGCTTGCGCGGCGGCCTGTCCCAGCGGCATCGACTTGGTGGGAGAGTTCCGCGATCTGAAACGCCATGCGCGTTCGCAAGAGCAGGCGCAAACCCGCGCCACGGCGGCGCGGCAACGCTGGACAGCGCGGGAACAACGCCTGGCGCGAGAGGCGACGGCCGCGGACGTGCGGCGCGCCGAACGGATGCGCGCGCCTCGGCAGTGGTAGCGGAGCGCGTTCGATGGCAGCCGCGCGCGTGGCTGGCGCAGCCGAGTTCGACCCCGGCCACCATGGACCGGGTGCTCGTCGCCTTGGTGCCCGCGGTGGCCGTGGCCACTTGGGTGTTCGGCCCGTTCGTGCTGGCGCATTGCAGCGTGGCGCTCTTGGCCGGCGCCGCTTGCGATGGCGCGTGCCAATGGGCGCGGCGGCGTGTACTCCGCCCATGCGCGGATCGCAGTGTGCCCGTTACGGCGTTGTTGATCGCCGTCGCCATGCCGCCGACGGCGCCGCTGTGGGTGCCGGTGGTGGCGGTGGCCATCGCGGTGGTGCTCGCCAAGGAGCTCTACGGCGGCCTCGGCCGAAACGTCTTCAATCCGGCGATGGCGGGCTACGCGGCGGTGCTGGCGGCCTATCCGCAAGCGCTGACCCATGTGCATGGAACCACCGGCGCCACCGCCTTGGACGCCTTGCGTTTCCGCGAGGCGCTGACCATCGACGAAGTGAGCGGCGGCGCGGCGTTCGGCGTGCTGGGCGGCGCCGGCTTCGAATGGGTGAACGGCGCCGCTTTGCTCGGCGGCCTCTACCTGATGGCCTGCCGCGTGGTGCATTGGCGCATTCCCACGGCGGTGTTGGCCGGCGTCGGCTTGCCGGCGGCGGTGTTCTACGATGGCGGGAGTTCAGTCAGTTTGGGCTCGCCGTTGTTCCACTGGTTCGCCGGCGCCACCATGCTGGCGGCGTTTTTCATCGCCACGGATCCGGTAACCGCGCCGCGCCGGGCTGGCGGCCAATGGGTGTTCGGCTTGAGCGTGGGTGCGGTGGTGTTCGCCATTCGCGCCTTCGGCAGTCATCCAGACGGCATCGCGTTCGCGGTGTTGCTGGGCAATCTGTTGACGCCGGTGTTGGATCGATGGCGCGGGGGCGGCGCGTGAAGGCGCTGCAAGGCATTGCCGTGCTGGGTGCGCTCGCGGTGTTGGCCGGCGGTGTGCTCGCATGGTTTTCGCAGATCACGGAGGATGCCGTTCACGGCAACCGGCAAGCCGCCGAAGCCCGCGTTGTGCGCGAGCTGGCCGGTGCCGATGTGGAAGTCGGCGGCGTCACTGGCGAAGACGATGTGCTTTTCTGCAAGCCCGGGCTGGTGGTGCTCCGCGGCAGCGGCCGCGGCTACGGCGGTGCCTTCCGATTGGTGGTGGCCGTGCGCGGCGATGGCGCGGTTGCGGGCGTGCGCGTTATCGAACACCGGGAGACGCCCGGGTTCGGCGACATTCTGAAAACCGGCACGGCTTGGCTCGATTCGTTCCGCACTGGCAAAGTACACGCCGTCACCGGTGCCACCGTCACCTCCACGGCGGTGATCGCGACGGTCGAACGCCTGGCCGCCCGCGGCCGCCAAGAGGCTTGCCTGCGATGAGCGTGTTCGCCGCCGCGGCCTTGCGCCGCAATCCGGTGTGGGCGCAGCTGTTGGGGCTGTGTCCGCTGCTGGCGGTGTCGAACACGGTGGCCAACGCCGCGGGCCTCGCCGTCGCCAGCGCCGTGGTGCTCACCGGCTCGGCGACCGTGGTGGCGTTGGTGCGCAAGCTCATTCCCAAGGATGTGCGCCTGCCGTGCTTTGTGCTGATCATCGCCACCTTCACCACGGTCGTGGGGTTGGCGATGGAAGCCTACGCCTTCGCGCTGCATCAGCGCATCGCCCTGTTCGTGCAGATCATCGTCACCAACTGCATGATCCTCGGCCAGATCGAGCGCGTGGCGTCCCAAGAGCGGGTAGGGCGGACGCTGCTCGACGCGCTCGGAACCTCGGCCGGCTTCGCCGCCGCCATTCTGGTCTTGGGCGCGACGCGGGAACTCCTCGCCATCGGCTTTCCCCTCGCCGCCATGCCGGCCGGCGCGTTTCTGGTGGCGGGTATGCTTCTCGCCTTGGTGCGCGCGGTTGAGGAACATGCGGCCCGGCACCGCTCAGGCAATCCAGGCAGCCCACGATGAACAAAGCCAAACGCGCCGCGATATTCGCCCGGCTGGCGGGCGACAATCCGCAGCCCACCACCGAACTGACGTACGGTACGCCGTTCGAGCTGCTCATCGCCGTGATGCTGTCCGCGCAGGCGACGGACGTCAGCGTCAATCAAGCCACCAAGGGTTTGTTCGCGGCGGCCAACACGCCGGAAGCGATGCTGCGCCTCGGCGTTGACGGCGTCAAAGGCTTCATCAAGTCCATCGGTTTGTTCAACACCAAAGCAGCCAACGTCATCAAGACCTGCGGCATCCTCATCGCCGAGCATGGCGGAGCGGTGCCGCGCCAGCGCGAGGCGCTGCAAGCGCTGCCGGGCGTCGGCCGCAAGACCGCGAACGTGGTGCTGAACACGGCCTTCGGCGAGCCCACCATCGCCGTGGACACGCACATCTTCCGCGTCTGCAACCGCACGAAGCTGGCGCCCGGCAAGACGCCCCGGGAAGTGGAGGACAAGCTGCTGCGCTGGGTGCCGGCCGAGTTCCAGCGCGGCGCCCATCATTGGCTCATCCTGCACGGACGCTACGTTTGCCAAGCGCGGCGTCCGCGTTGCGGTGCCTGCCCGATCGAGGATCTGTGCGAATACAAGGACAAGGACGCGGCGGCGTTCGCGTCCTCCGTCGCCGGCACCGCGTGACCAGTGCGTAAACCCACAGGCCGGGCCGCCGCGCTGTGCTTGGCCGGGTTGGCGATTGTCGTCGTCGGCCTGCTCGCAAGCCGCCACTGGTGGCCGCGCCATCCGGCGGTGGCCGCGGCGGAGCGACTGTTCGGCGAGCGCTGGTACGCGGTGGTCTTTCAGCGCACCCCCATCGGCCACTACCGCGCTCGCAGCGGCCGCACGGCTGCGGGCGACTTCGAGTTCCACACCACCTTGCGCTTCCGACTGCGCGACGGAGGCGAGACGCGCATGGAGGACCGCTTTTTGTTTCGTCGCCATCCGCCGCACGAGCTGTTGCGCGCCTCGCATTTGGTGGATGGCCCGGGTGGTGTGCGCCGCGAGGTGGTGATCGAAGACGGCACGGCAACAGTGGACGAGGCGGGCGCGCAATGGCAAACGCAACTGCGCGACATGGCAGTGCCCGGCGCATGTGCGCGTCCGGCGACGGAGGCGGCGGGGCAGGGCGAGGCGGCTTGCCCCACCGCCCGCGAATTCACGCTGGCCCAATACTTGGCGGTGGAGACGTGGTTGGCGGCAGGAGTCGCCGTGCCCGGCGCCGGACGCCGAGCGCGCGCAGTGGACTTCGACCACTTGGCCGTGGTCGCGCAGCATTGGCGGGTGGTCGATGTGGGCGAGCAGGGCGTGGAACTGGCCAAAGCCAATGCGTCGGGGACGCCGGGCCGCGGCCGCGCAATCCCGCAGGACGTCTTGGGCAACGACCCAACGACGCACATCGTCCTCGACGCCCGCTTTGTGCCGGTGCGGATGGATGTCGGCGGATTGTTCGTGTTGCAGCGCGTTGCGGACGAAGCGCTCGCACGGCTCTGGCAACGCGGCGCGCCGCTGTTCGCCGACCACACGCCGGGCGCGCCGCTGGACCGACCGATCCGCGACCCGGCAGCGCTGCGCCGCTTGGTCGTGGCGGTGGAAGGCGACGTTCCGGACAACACCGAGTGGTTGCGCCGACTCGAAGCGGAATCCCCGGCGGCTGACGCGCCCTTGATGCTGACCGTGTTGGCGGACCCGCGCCGTCCCGCCAACCCAGCGGAGGCGGCGAGCGCAAAGGCCGCGACATCGAGCTTTCCGGTGCGCGATCCCGAGTTGCGGGACCTCTCGGCGCGAGCGGTCGGCAACGCGACGCGCGAGGACTCGAAGGTGGACGCGCTGGTGCGCTTCGTCCACGGATTCTTGCGCTACGAAGACAGCGCCACGCCGCGCAGCGTGTTCGAGACAATGCGCGTCCGGCGCGGCGATTGCACGGAGTTCGCGGACCTCTACACCACCTTGGCGCGCGCCGCCGGCCTGCCGGCGTACACCGTCGTCGGCTTGGCCTATCGACCGAGCGCCACCGCCGGCGATGCCGGCGAGTTCGCCCTTCATGCGTGGAACGAGGTGGCGGTCGGCGGCCAGTGGCGCGGCGTGGATCCCACTTGGGGCCAGACGCGCTTGGACGCAACGCACATTCCCATCCAAGCCGACGACGTGTTGGCCGCGGCGGCCACGCTACCACAGCTAGCGTTTCGCGTGGTTGAAACCGCCTATTGAAGTCCCGAGTCGGACGAAAGGTGGGCGGGTCACGGGGAAGGGGTCCGCAATCGCGACGAAAAAAGTCTTGACTGCCGCGTCGGGGTAGGGTTTGATCTGCGCCTAGCTGTTGAGGTCGGCCGCGGGAGGGTGGCAGAACGATGAGCGGAGCGAAACGGGGTTGCCGCGCTGTGGTGGGCGCGGAAACGCTTGCCCGACGAAAAAAAGTTGCTGCCGACGCGCCAAAAAGGCCGAAGTTGGCACGGATCTTGCTACCCCCCCCCCCCCGCATGCCGGCCATTACATTGACCCGCGCCGGGTCGTCCGCGGAGCCTCGCTTCTCCTGAATCGGCCGAGTGCCAACCCGGCGCTCGTCCAACAACCCGACCAGACGCTCGTTGCCCGGTGGCGGCGCGCCGGCCCCGTACACGTTGCCCAACGACTGCGGGCGGGCCTCCTGGCGTTGTTCCTGACGTCGGCGAGTTGCGCTCATGCGGATGGGCTCTTCCTGCATTTGACGCCGCAGGAAGCGCCGGTGGTGCCTGCGGCAAGTTCGGGCTTCGGCGTCGAGAGCCGCGATTCGGATCCCGACGAGCTCTCGGAGCGGCGGGTGCGCGTAGCCCGCCAATATCTGGAGAGCGCCCGCGAGGATGTGCGGCGCGGAGAAACTGGGCGGCTGTATTTCAACGTGGGGACCGATGCCTCGTTCGATGTCGTGGTGGAACGCACAGAGAGAATCGAGCGGGGTTACACCCTCTCTGGGCGCATCGAAGGCGGCGCGGTCGGGTTCACTACGCTGGTGGTGCATGAGGACGCCGTGGCCGGCAGCATCTGGACGCCCGACGCGGCGTACGAATTGCGCTATCTGGGCGGCGGTGTCCATGCCTTGCGGGATGTCACGAACGCTCCGCCCGTCGATTGCGGTGTAGGGTTGCAGTCGGAGTTGTCGTCCGCCGACGCAACGGGCCAAGACCGCGGCGATGATGGCTCCGTAGTGGACATCCTGGTGGTCTACACCCCGGCGGCGGCGGAGTTTGCTGGTGGCGAACCCCAAGTGTTGTCCAAAATCGACCACCTCGTCGCCTACGCGAACGACGCCTTTGAGCGCAGTGGCGCGTTTGTCGCGTTGAACCTCGTAGGCGCGGAGGAGGTGGACTATCTAGAGTCGTACCCATATTACGACTTGCACCTACTCAGCGACGCAGACGGCCCTATGTACGGCGTACACGACCGCCGGGATGTCTTGGGTGCCGACTTGGTCTATTTGTTGGCCAACTGGCGCTGGCACAATGGTGGCCAAGCCCAAATACTGGGCCCCTTCGGTGTTGGCAGCGGTGACACAAGGGTCTTTGCCCACGAAGTCGGCCACAACATGGGCCTAGAGCACGACCGCTACCAGGCCGGACCGATCACGTTTGAGCATGGGTTCGTCCTTGATCAGTGCAAAGGAACGATCATGGCGTATCCCGATAGGTGCCAGGACCAAGGACTGGGGCGGTCAATCGGACAAATGCCGTTCTACTCTTCGCCGTGGCGCTATGCGCCTGGCACAGGTACAGCGCTCGGGGTTCCACGGCTAGGCATTGTGCGAGGGCCGCAGGGGCCGGCGGACGCAGTGTTGGCGATCAATCGCAACCGTCAAACAGTCGCGAATTTTCGGCCCAGCGGAAGCGCGAGGTTGAGCGCATCCGAGGTGAATCGCTTGGCGGCCCGTGGCTATGGCAGAGGGCCAGCGACGGGGGAAACCCTCTCCACCGACGCTACCACGGTGGTCGACATTCCCGACCACGCCTTGCGCCGTGCGTTGGAGACTCAGCTAGGGAAGTCCTCTGGCGAGGAAATCACTCGTGGCGACATGGCTAGCGTCGTGCGGTTGTCTACCGAGGGTGTAAAGGACCTTACCGGCATCGAGTGGGCGATCAACTTGGTTGAACTGCTGCTCAAGGGAGAGTGCAGGTCATTCGATGAGTCGTGCGTGACCAAGAAAACAATATCTGACCTTACGCCGTTGGCGGACCTAGTGTCGCTAAGATCTCTGAACATCGAGTCAAACGAGATCGTGGATATCACACCCATAGCAGGCCTTAGATCGCTGCAAGACCTAGACTTAGGCGACAACTATATTTCAGACATTTCGCCGTTGGCCCAACTCGGGTCGCTAAAATCCTTGGTTATATGGCACAACAGTATAACGGATCTTTGGCCGCTAGCCGGGCTCACATCACTGACCCGCCTAGATATACATGGCATACGGGCCAAGCTCTCAAACTCGCTTGATCTGCCGCTGGATCTGTCACCATTGGCACAGATCAGGTCGCTGGAGTATTTGCGGGCCAACGCGAACTGGATATCCGACCTCTCGCCGTTAGCCAACCTAACATCACTGAAGGAATTGCGCCTCCAAGGCAACAACGTAAACGATCTCTCGCCGCTCTCCGGTCTTACGTCGTTAACACTCTTGGATCTTTACGGTAATGATCCATTGTCGGACTTGTCTCCGCTCGAAGGACTCACTTCACTCAAGAGGTTGTTTGTCGGGGATTGCGGTACGCAGCTAAGAGATGTGTCGCCACTTGCGGGCCTAACGTCATTGGAATCTCTTTCTCTCCCCGGTAATGGCATAGTCGATCCGTCGCCATTCGCCAAGCTCCCTTCGCTTAGGTTTCTTTATCTTGGTCTAAACAACATATCGGACATATCCCCGCTCCTGCAGAACACGGGGCTGGGGTGGGGAGATGAGATAGGGCTGGACCAAAATCCACTGAACAGGCGTTCCGTCGAAACAGTTATTCCAACACTTCGCGATAGGGGGGTGTTGGTGCATTACCACATACACATACCCCCGGTGCCAGAAGGAACGGAGGTGATGGAAATTGCCGATGCGGGACTTCGTGATGCGTTGCTGCGTCGGTTACGCAAGGCGTATTCGTCATGGATAGGTAAGGGTGAAATTGCAGAGCTTAGCGGTTTGGTTGCGAACAATTACGCCATTGAGGATTTGTCTGGATTGGAGGTGGCAACGGAAATGTCCCGACTCGACCTCGTCGGCAACAATGTGGTAGATCTCGGGCCGTTACATGACTCGCGGGCGGCGCGGTTCTACTTTCTTGACGGCAACGATGTGGAGAACGTGGGTGCTTTAGCGGATTTGTCGGCTTTGCGTGCGCTGACGTTGACCGACAACTCGATAGAGGACGTGACACCACTTGCCACGTTGGACACGCTGAATTACTTAGCCTTGGATGGCAACTCGATACGCGATGTTTCGCCGCTGCCACAGAATTTGCGCCATCTCCATTTGGCCGACAATGAGATCTCTAACATTGCTGCGCTGGCGGATATATCCCTGTACGAGCTTAGTCTAGATGGCAACGCGATCTCGTCGCTTGCACCGATCGCCGGGCAGCGTTTGCGCTACCTGCACATGAAACGCAATCAAGTGGCGGACCTTGCGCCGCTGAATGTTAACGCTCTCGTGGAACTCCATGCGGAGGACAACGAGCTGCGGGATATTTCGCCGCTGCTGAACGGCAAAGAGTTGCGGGTGGTGGATGTGCGGGGCAACCCGCTGTCCGAGGACGCGATGGGCGTGCTGGACGAGTTGCGCGACCGGGAGACGACCGTGCTCGCGGGGGAGACGGTGCCGTACTTCCCCGCAGCCGGCTACGGCCGCCAAGGTTTCGTGCGTATCGTGAATCGGGGCGACGAGGGCCATGTGTTCATTGACGCGGTGGACGACGCCGGCATTCGTGTGGGGCCTGTGCGGTTGGACCTAGGTGCCCACGAGGCCGTTCACTTCAACTCGGAGGACTTGGAATACGGCAACGCGGAGAAGGGGATCGAGGGGATCGGCGCCCCGACGATCGGCGACTGGCGGCTTTCGGTTGTTTCGCCGCTGGACGTGGAGGTGTTGTCCTATGTCCGGACCGAGGACGGCTTCGTCACGGCCATGCACGACGTGGCGGCGGATGCGATGGTGCCGTTCTTCAACCCCGGCAGCAACCGGAACCAACGGAGCATCCTGCGCGTGGTCAACGCGGAGGCGGAGCCGGCCAAGTGGACCACCGGCGGCTACGACGACCGCGGCAGGTGGCGCCCGATGGTGGGTTCCATGCTGGTGCGGCCGCAGCACACGCTCATGCTCACCGCGCAGGCGCTCGAAAGCGAACACGGCATGGGTGACGGTCACGGCAAATGGCGGCTGCGCGTACGCGGCTTCCCGTGGTACGCGATGAGCCTCTTGGAGAGCCCCACCGGGCACTTGACGAACCTATCGACGGCGCCGGACAACGCGACGGTGTTGGCGGACGGCCGCACCCTACACCGGCTGCCGCTGTTCCCAGCAGCCGGCGGTTCCCGGGAAGGATTCGCCCGGGTGGTCAACCGTTCCCGTTCCAAGGGCGAGGTGGCCATTGAAGCCGTGGATGACGAGGGCAACCGTTTCGGGCCCGTGGAGTTGGCGCTTGAGGGGCGGCAAACGGTGCATTTCAATTCCAACGACTTGGAAGCCGGCAACGCCGCCAAAGGACTTTCCGGCGGGGTGGGCGCAGGCAGCGGAGATTGGCGCTTGGAGCTCACATCCACGCTGGATCTGCAGGTGCTGTCCTACATCCGCACGTCGGACGGCTTCCTCACGAGCATGCACGACGTGGCGCCGCGCATGGACGATGGCGTGCGCGATCCGCTTACGGATGGCGTTCGCTTGTGGATCCCGTTCTTCAACCCGGGTGACAATCCGAACCAAGTAAGCCACTTGCGCTTGGCGAACCGGAGCGACGCGCCGGTCGAGGCGACGATCACCGGGATCGACGACGCCGGGCAGACCCCCGGCGAACCGCTGCAGTCCACACGATGGCCCGGCTCCGTTAGCGTGGTCATTGCCGCCGGCGCGACGCGGCAGTTCACAGCGGCGGCGCTGGAGACGGGCAACGCCGAGGGGCTTTCGGGCGCCCTCGGCGACGGGCAAGGGAAGTGGCGGCTGCATGTTGCGACCAGCAGGGATGTGGATGCCATGAGCCTCCTGAGCCTGCCCACTGGCCACCTGACCAATCTTTCCACCACGCCACGGTAGCGGCTATGGCAAAGCGATCTGCGATGAGCGGTCTCTTCGACAAGTGGCCGGATTGGGCCAAGCCGATGTTCGTTTTGGCGATGGCCGCCATTTGGATCGGAGTGCCCGTGGTTGCCGCTTGGAGCCTTTCGGCCCGCACTGTTCAGGCGGGTGGGGTTGTGGACTATCAACCCGTGTTGGCGGTGCTGGTCGCGATGACCACCGCCACGATCGCCGGCATCTTCCTGTTCATGACCTTTCGGATTGACCGAGGAACGCGGAGAAAGGCAAAACGCGTCGCGAAGAACGCCGCGAAGAAGGCGCTAGCGGGCGTAAAGGAAGCGGCGGCGGACACGCTCGAGAACGCGGAGGCGGCCGCGGGTAGGGCGCTGGCGGATGTCGTTCGTGAATCGGTAAAGCGAGTTGACACGGCGGTCAAGGGGAGACTCGACGCAGTAGCCACGCCAGAGAAAATCCGGCAGGAAGTTGAGGAACGCATTACGGAAAAAGAGCTGCAGAAGCATGTCGAAGCGGTGTTGGTGATGGACGCCAACGCCCAAACGATCACTGCTTACGCGAAAGAGCATGCGAAGAAGCTCGATTGGAAGACCGTCCTACGGATCAGCAAGCTCCTGAAGGAAGCTGCCGACTCTTGGGCGCGGTGCGTTGAAAGCAAGGAGCGTACCGGTTGGCTAGCAGGAATGTGGCGGTTCTTTGGCCGTTGGGGACGTTCGCCTACGGATGGATAGCGTCCTGAAAATGAAACTGCAGATTGGGAGGCGTGGCGTTGGGGCCGCGGCCGCGATAGGGTCGCCGTTTGTGGTGACGTTGATCCTGTTTGGCATCCATAGTCGACTTTCTCCGCCGGTGTGCTTCCCGCCGAAGCCGGAAATGACGGTGTCGGCAGGCGACCGTCAGGTGACCTTGAGTTGGCGGCTGCACGGTGACCGGCAGCCAGCCATCAGGGAATGGAAATACGAGCAGTCTGTCCAGGGAGCAAGCGAGGCGCATGAGCAAAACACTGGGTCCGCGGCAACCTTTCATGTTGCGCAGGGCTTGGCGAACGGTGTCACCTACGTGTTTCGCGTTCGCGCCGTCTCCCAGTCGGGCCGTTTAGGTTGTTGGAGCGACGTAGTGTTCGCCTTGCCTGGGCATCTAGGTGACGCGCTAAAGAGGATGGAGAAGCAACAAGAAGGAGTTGCTAAACACATCGCCAAGGTGGTCGAGATCTTGCGTGCCAACGGCAATCCCTGCGGGCGCGGCCAAGACGGCGAGACCTGCGCGCCGGGCCGACCTGGCAAGGACGGGAAGCCGGGCAAGGATGGCGAGCCCGGCAAGGACGGGAAGCCCGGCAAGGACGGGAAGCCCGGCAAGGACGGCGAGCCGGGCAAGGACGGCGAGCCGGGCAAGGACGGCGAGCCCGGCAAGGACGGCGAGCCCGGCAAGGACGGCGAGCCCGGCAAGGACGGCGAGCCCGGCAAGGACGGCGAACCCGGCAAGGACGGCGAACCCGGCAAGGACGGCGAACCCGGCAAGGACGGCGAACCCGGCCCACGCGGTGCGCGGGGCCCACGCGGCGAACCGGGAAAGCCCGCCGACCCCGGGAAAGTCCTTCCATGCAACAGTCCGCCGTTAGGGGGGCTTGAGTTCGAGCATGACTCCCATTGGCTGGGGATCTCTAACGAGAGAGTATTCAATGAGATCGTCAAGGAGTTGGATGGGAAGGAAGGCGGATTGGTTCTATCAGTGGGCCGCACGACATCGGTTGGCTTCGCAAGGCACAACGCCCACTTGTCTGACCAACGAGCGGCTTGCGTCTCTTTGTGCCTCGGTGAACGTCTAGGGCACGACAAATTCGAGTTTAGAGAGATCGCGGAAGGAGAAGCTCTGGACGCGAGTGATCCCGCGGGCGCGAGCGCCCAGAGTCGGCGAGTCGACGTGATCTACTGCGGTGAAGGCCGGCTGGAGCAGAAGGCAGTCGGCCCGGCCGGGCCGACAGTCGGGCCTGAGATCTCGGCGTGTGGCTGTCCGCAAAGTGCCGGATGAGGCGCTTGCCTCAAAGCGTCCGCACAAATACGTCGCACACCGAAGCGACAAGGCTGGATGCTCGGAGGCCAAATAGCGGGTATGATGACGCTTTCTTGCGCTGTGTTGCCGTTGCTGGAGAGCCCTGTGAAAACCCGTGAAGTCGTGCTTGCCCGCCGTCCCGTGGGCATGCCCAAAGTCGAGGACTTCGCCGTGCGCGAGGCGGAATTGCCCGCCTTGGGCGATGGCGAGGTGCATGTGGAGAACGTCAGCCTTTCGGTGGACCCGTACATGCGCGGGCGGATGGTGGATCGCCGCTCGTACGTGCCGCCGTTCCAAGTGGGCGAGGCGCTCACCGGCGGCGCCATCGGGCGCGTGGTGGCGTCGAACCATGAGGACTTCCAAGAGGGCGACCATGTGGAGTCGCACTTCGGCTGGCGCGAGGCGTTCGTGGCGAAGCCGCGCGGTTTGCGGAAGCTCGGTGCGGTGCAGGCGCCGGCTTCGGCCTACCTCGGTGTGCTGGGGATGCCGGGCATGACGGCGTATGTGGGTTTGCTAGATGTCGGCGCGGTGGCGGAGGGCGAGCGGGTGTTCGTCTCCGGCGCCGCCGGCGCGGTGGGCAGCGCGGTGGGGCAAATCGCCAAGATCAAGGGGTGTACCGTGGTGGGCAGCGCCGGCAGCGCCGCGAAGGTGCGCCACTTGGTGGACGACCTCGGTTTCGACCATGCCTTCGACTACCACGACGGCCACTTGGAGCGGCAGATTTTCGCCGGCAGCGCCGACGGCGTGGACGTCTATTTCGACAACGTGGGCGGCGACCATTTGCAGGCGGCGCTCAACTGCATGAGGCCCGGCGGGCGCCTCGCCCTGTGCGGCGCGATCTCGCAGTACAACGCCACCGCGCCGGCGCCCGGGCCCAACAACCTCGCCATCGCCATCGGCATGGGCCTCACGCTCAAGGGCTTCATCGTGTCCAACTTCCCCGACCGGCGCGCCGACTTCGAGCGCGACATGGCGGCTTGGGTGACCAGCGGACGGCTCAAGTACGACGAGACGGTGTACAACGGTTTGGACGGCATGGCGGAAGCGTTCATCGGCCTCTTCACTGGCGCGAACACGGGAAAAATGGTGGTGAACCTGTAAGAGCCGGCTCAGGCCGCCACCGACCCGCCAGGGCAGCCGGTTGGAAGGAGCGAACATGACGACCATCTCACAAGCGCGGCTCGGCAAGTGGTTTGAGGACTTCCAAGCCAAGAACGTGGCGGTAGGCGTTGAGCAGGGCCTCCGTCAGGGCGTGGTGCAAGGCGTGGCGCAGGGCCGAACGCTGGCCAACGGGGAAAGCGCGGCGCGTCTGTGCCGCCAAGCGGAGGTCAAGTTCGGCGACGCCGTGGCGAAGCGCTTGGCCGAGTTGCTTGGCGACAAGCCCGCCGCGGCCGATCTCGACCGCGTAGGAGTTTGGCTCATGGAATGCACGAGCGGCGACGAGTTGCTTACCCGAGTCGAAGCCCACACCGACCCGTCGTAGTAGATGGTGTTGCTAGTGCGGCGCTTTCCTCACGCGTCGCCGAAGCGGTAGCGGAAGCGCAGGCCGCCGAGGCGGGGGCGGGTGAAGAAGCGGGTGTTGTCGAATTGGGTGATGATCTGCGCGGCTTCGTGGACATCTCCGGTGAGATTGCTCACGAAGGCTTCCACGCGCAGTTTGCCGTTGCGGTGGGTGAAGCCGGCGCCGCCGTCCACGCTCCAGAACGCGCGCACGCGATCGTCTAGGCGCAGGCGCGGGTTGTCCGGCTGGCGGAAGTCCACGCCGTTGAAGATCGTGCGGAATTGATCGTCGCGCCAGCCGAGGGAAAGCACGAAATCCACCGTGCCCCAAGGCACGCCGAAGAACTGCGAAATCGAAGCGTTGAACTGAAAGCGCGGCGTGTGCGGCAGGCGCCGGTCGGCAATCGGGCGAAACACGGCCTCGTCCGGGGCTACGTCCGCTTGGAAGCGGAAGTCCTGAATCGGCAACGCTTCTTCGATGCGGGCTTCCAACCACAGCGCGGTCCAGTTCACGGTGAAGCCGTGCGGCAGCGCGAAGCCGCCGTCGAATTGCATGCCGTAGAGGTGGGAGTTCGCGGCGTTGTAGCTGAAGGAAACCACCAGCGAGCCGGTGCCGGTGTCGCCCGGATCCACCAGCGTCACGCCGCCGATGGAGAAGTCCAACGCCTGTTCCACGGAAAGCAGGGAGGTGAACACTTGGTCAGTGTAGTCGTAGTAGAACGCGGC
Source organism: Candidatus Azotimanducaceae bacterium (assembly GCA_965243095.1). GTDB lineage: Bacteria > Pseudomonadota > Gammaproteobacteria > Pseudomonadales > Azotimanducaceae > VXYL01. Next base: position 3,244,792 of record OZ251530.1, on the reverse strand, counting down.
GGCGTTGAAGCGCGCTGGCCGCCCGCCCATGTCGAATTCGCTTTTCCAGCCGAGTTCGTAGTAGATCACGCGCTCTTCGTCGTAGGTGGGGGCTACCGGCAGGCCGGTTTCGCCGGTGAACGTGTCATTGAATCCGCCGGATTTGTGGCCGGTCGCCACCAACAGATACATCAGGTGATCCGCCAGAGTATTCCGCTCTAGGCGCAGGCGCCAATCGAGGTAGTCGTTGGTCATTTCGCCATATTGCGGCGTGATGGAAGTGTTCGGATTGATGATCTGCACGAAACTGAAATAGCCGTCCTCGGGGCAGTAGAAGTCGTCCAAGTTCAATGTGTCTTCGCAGCGCACCTTGTCGGCTTGCGCCGCCCCGCCGCCGTAGGTGCCGTTGGCGAACACGGCCTCCACCGTGTCGCGGGCGCCGAACTCGGCGATGCCGTCGTAGTAGAAGGCGAGATATTCCGCGTCGGACACGTTGCCGTCGCCATCCGCGTCCGGCTCGAAGATGGTGCGGGCGCGGGCTGCGAAACGGAAACCTTCCGTGCCGAGGCGAACGCCTCCGCAACAAGAGAAACCGCGTCCACCCAAAGCGAAAGCGTAGCGGGCGTTCACGCCTTTGCGGGTCTTCTCCTCGTCCGTGCGGCGCAAGCCCAGCGTGAAGCGCGTTCGCTCGGAGAAGTGGTAGGTGGCGTCCGCGTAGAACGAGGCGGAGGCGCCATCGGTGTCCGGCTGGTTGAACTCGATGCCTTGGAAGAACTTGCCCCGGTCGCCAACGGAACCCAAGAAGGTGTATTGGTTTTCCTTGAACTGGAAGTAACCTACCGCCCACGTCCACTTCGCGCTGTCGGCGAACAATCGTAGTTCGTGAATGTCCGAGACGCTGTCGGTGACGAATTGAAATCGCGACCAGTTGTCGAACACCTCATCCACCGGTTGCAGCGTGTCGGCGACGCCGGGCCAGTCCGGCGAAAGGGGCGTGACGGCGTCGTAGTCGTACACAAGATCTCGGCGCGAGGCGATGTATTGCAGCGTCGCCCAAGGAAAGTCGTAAGTGGCTTCCAGCTTCACGCCCCAATGCTGCGTGTCCAGATCCGGGGTGAAGGCGCGCGCGTACACGTCGCGGGGGTCTTTGATGGCTTCCGGACGTACGCCGTTGCCGAGGGGATTGGCGTAGTTGGTGCCGGTGTAGCCGGTGCCGCGTTCGCGCACATAGTCGGCGGCTAGCAGCAACGTCAAGGCGTCGCTGGTGTTGTACACCAATTGCCATCGATAACCGCGGTTGTCCTCCTGCTCCGCCGTGCCCACCCCCGCGGGCCCCACGTCGTTGTAGTACGAATCGTGCGCCAGCGAGTACACGGCCAAGCGCGTTGCCGCCTTTTCGCCCAACGGGACGTTGACGATGCCGCGAAAGACGCGCTGGTTGTAGTCGCCCAATTCGATTTCCACCGCGGCGTCCCAAACGCCGATGCCCGGCCGCCAAGGAATGATGTTCACCGAGCCGGCCATCGCATTGCGTCCGCGCAAAGTGCCTTGCGGGCCCACGTTCACCTCCACCCGGGCGATGTCGAAGAACGCCGAGCCGATGCCGGCCGGGCGGGGCACGTACACGCCATCCATGTGCGGCGCGGCGGCGGGGTCGCCCAACTCGGTGTTGTTGGAGGAACCCACGCCGCGAATCCACACTTCCACGTTGCCCTGCTTTTGGCCGATCTCCAAGCCGGGCGCCAGATCGCTCAGATCCGTCAGGGTTTGCACGCCCTGCGCCTTCAGGCTTTCACCGTCGAAGCTGTAGGCGGTGGCGCCGAGGTCCTGCAACGCTTGACCGCGCCGCTCCACGGTCACGCAGTTCGGGTCATCGTCGGCGTCCGCTTGGTCGCGGGTGTAGCGATCCCAAGCGCTCCGGTTCTCATCCCACCGGGCGCAGACGGTCATCTCTTCGACGTAGGCGTCGTCCGCGCTCTCGGTGTCGTTGGTTTCTTGCGCTACAGCCGGCGCCGCGGCGAGCAACAACGCGGCGGCAAGCCCCGCTGGGAGCATTTGCATCTTGGTTGCCCCTTTCGCTGCCATCGCCGTCACGGCCCGGGCGCCAGCCGCACGTTGTCGATGCGCGCCACCGCGCCGGCCGCGTTGCCCCAGTCCGGGAAGATCAACACCAAGTTGAGGTCGGTGGCATCCAAACCCGCGAAATCCTCGGCCAGATCGAAACCAAAGCGCTGCCACACGGCCGCCGGCGCTGGATTGCCGGCCGAGGCCAGCAACACCTCCGCCGCGGTGGCGGCGCCGGAGCTCTCCAGCTTCACCCGCCACTGCGAACCGGTGGGCGGCGGCGACACCTCCTTGAACTCGAACTCCAGCATCGGATTGCCAAGAACGGTCGCGTCCACGCCCTCAACGGCTTGGAAGCCGGTTACGGTGGCGCCGCCGTGGAAGTTGAGCTCCACCACGTCGCCGTGGTCTTCGTCATCTTCGACTTCGGCGAAGGTGGCACCATCGCAACAATCCCACAGATACCAGTTCGACGAAAGAGCGTTGTCGTACAAGGTGATTTCCGTTGGTCGCGGCGGCATCAGGTACACGTTGTCGATGCGCGCCACCGCGCCATCGGCCTGACCCCAATCCGGGAAGAACAACACCAGCTTCAACCGCGACAGATCCACCCCGGCGAGTTCGGCGTTCAGGCCGAAGCGATAGGTTTGCCAATCCTCGCTCGGCGCTGGATTCCCGCCGCTGGTCATGGGAATGTCCACTGCGGTGGCGGTGTTCTCGCTCTCCACCTTGAGCCGCCACACGGCGCCCGCCGGCGGCGGAGCGACCTCGCGGAAGGCGAACTCCAAGGTGCCTTCGCGGTAGGCGCTTGCATCGATGCTGGCGGCGGCTTGCAACCCGGTCACGGTGGGCACCGTGCCGAAAGAGAGCTCGATCACGCTGCCGCGCACCTCGTTCTCCCGCACCTCCGCCAACGTCGCGCCGCCGCAGCAATCCCACAGCCCCCAACCTTCCGCCGGCGCGTCCAAGTACAACGGCAACGGCCTCGCCGGCGTGTCTGCGCCTTCCCCCGCCAACCACTCGATGTTGTCCAGTTGAAACGTCAGCGGCACGGTTTGATCCGTTGGAAACACCACGATGCCGGTGTTCACGGTGGCAAGATTCAGGCCCCCGCTCAGGAGCCGCGTGACCGGCACCCGCACCGTCTCCCAGTCGCCGTCGCCGACCTTGCCGATGAGCTGATCGCCGCTGGTGCAGGGGAAGATGCAGTCGATCTTCATGGTCATGCCCTCGGCGTTGGCGCCGTAGCTGTCCACCTTGATGTCGAAGCTCACGAAACCCGCCGCGTAGTCGTTCATGTCCACGCCGGTGCTGGCTTGGATGAACCACACGCCGAACGCGTCGCTGTCGGTGAAGGTGACCTCGATGATGTTGCCACGCGCCGGATCCGCCGAGTTGACGATGCGCCACTGGGATTTGTTGCGCGGGTTGTCGTTTTCCGTGTAGTTGGCCCAGCCGCTGCCGGAGTCCGCGCCGACGATGCCGTTGTCCCATATCGGATGCACTTCGTCGATGAACACCGGCCGCGGGCCCGCCGCGCCGGTCGGTGCCCGGATGCCGCAGCCGCGGTGCGCCGTGTGCCCGCAGCGCAGGCGGATGTTGTCCACCTGCATGTGCGCCGCGCCGGTGGGCTCGAAGACAAACAGGCTGAGCACCCGCTCCACGTCGAGCGGGCCGCCGCCGAAGTCGCCCAGGTTGCGGATGATGTCCGTGATCGACACCGACACCGTGCTCCACTCGTCCTTCGGCAGGTCGGCAACGGCCAGTTCGACGAAACCGAGGTCCGGAAAACCGCTGTCCACCTTCACCTGCAGGCCGCTCTCGGCATCGGTGCCGTCGGCGAAGACGTACAGGTCGAACTGCAGCTCGCCGGCGTACTGGCCCGGCTCGCTGGCGCTCCCCATGCCGAACAAGCTCAGCCGCGAGAGATCCGCGGCGTGGATGGAAAAGTTGCCGCCGCCGCTGGTCTCCACGTCGATGACCGTGCCGCGCTCGCCGCCCAGATCCACCTCGGAAAGCGCCAACGCCCCGTCGTTGTCGTACACGCCGAAGTCGAGCGCCACCGTCGTTTCCGAGTTGGGAAACACCAGCGGGCCGAGCGTGTCGCCGTAGATGTCGTAGGCGGCGCGAAACACCTGCTCGGCCGGCGCCGCCACAACCGCCGGATCCACCAAATCGGCGAACCCGGCGCAATCGGCCCCGTCCGGCAGGTTGCAGCGGTACACCCGCACATAGTCCACCAGCAACCGGCCCGGGAACGCCGTCGGCGCGGGATCCCCGGGCAAATTGCCGCCGACAGCCAAGTTGAGCAGCAGATGGAACGGCTGATCGAACGGCGCGCCACCTTCGCCCACGGTGTAGGCGTTCGTTTGCCGATCCCGGTAGTAGGTCCAGTAAGTGGCGCTGGTGACGGTCTTGAAATGGACGCCGTCGACGAACCAGCGCAGTTCGTCCTCGTCCCACTCCAAGGCGTAAGTGTGGAAACCGTCCGCCGGGTCCACATCGGAATAGCGCGTGAAGCTGTAGGCGGTGAGCGGCCAAGCCATGCCGAAATGCACGGTGCCTTGGGTGAACGGGCGCGGATCCCGGCGGAACACTTCCAAGATGTCGATCTCGCCGCCGGCCGCCCAGCCGCCGTAGGGCGAATCGGTTGGCAGCATCCAGAACGCCGCCCACATGCCTTGGCCGCTCGGCGCGCGGATGCTCGCTTCCACGCGCCCGTAGCGCATGTCCATCTTGCCGGCGGTGTTGATGCGCCCGGAGGCATAGGCGCGCCCGTCAACCGCCTCCTCGCGGGCGGTGATCACCAGGTTGCCGCCGGAGACTTCCACGTTGGCGGCTTGGTAGGTTTGCAGCTCGTTGTTGCCCCAGCCGGGAATGCCCTCGGCGGTGCCGTCGCCGAGTTGGATGTTCCACTTGCCGCCGTCGAGGGCATTGCCGCTGAACTCGTCCGACCACACCAGCTCCCACCCCCGCGGCGTCACCGGATTGGCCGGCTCGTTGCCGCCGATGGCCGAGTTCTCGTTGCCGCCGCCGCAGCCGGCAAGGAAAAACACCGCTGCGGCACCCGCAAGCGCGACAATTGCCCTCATCCGCTTCCCCATTTGACGTTGCGACCCGGCGCCGCGTTGCGGTTGACAGGGAACATAGCACGAAGCCGCTTCAAGATTGCCGGCGGATGTAGGAAAATGGCGGGGCAGGGCGCGGGCATCCTGCCCGCTCGTCAAGGCCGTCAAGGCAAAGGAACAAGAGCCACATGAAAGTACTGGTTCCGGTCAAGCGCGTCGTGGACGCGAACGTGAACGTGCGGGTGAAGCCCGACGGCACCGGCATCGATCTCGCCAACGTGAAGATGGCGGTGAATCCGTTTTGCGAAATCGCCATCGAGGAGGCCGTGCGCCTCAAAGAGGCGGGCACCGCCAGCGAGGTGATCGCAGTGGCCGTGGGCGAAACCTCCTGCCAGGAACAACTGCGCACCTGCCTCGCGCTTGGGGCCGACCGCGCCATCTTGGTGGAAGCGCCGGCGGATCTCGAACCCTTGGCCGTCGCCAAGGTGCTGAAGGCCATCTACGATCAAGAGCAGCCGCGCATCGTCCTTCTCGGCAAACAGAGCATCGACGGCGACAACAGCCAAACCGGCCCGATGTTCGCCGCCCTCGCCGGGCTGCCGCAAGGCACGTTCGCGTCCAAGCTCACCGTGAACGGCGACAGCGCCGAGGTTATGCGCGAGGTGGACGGCGGCCTGCAAACGGTCTCGCTCAAGCTGCCGCTGGTGGTCACCACCGACCTGCGCTTGAACGAGCCGCGCTACGCCACGCTGCCGAACATCATGAAGGCGAAGCGCAAGCCCCTCGACACCACCACGCTGGAAGCGCTGGGCGTGGACGCGGCGCGGCGCACGGAGGTGCTGAACGTGGCGCCACCGCCGGGGCGGCAAGCCGGCGTGAAGGTGGAAAGCGTCGACGAGCTCGTCGACAAACTCCGCAACGAAGCCAAGGTCATTGACGCGGCGTAACAGCCCCCCGAACAAAGCAAAGGAAATCAAGAGCATGAGCATTCTGGTAGTGGCGGAACACGACAACGCGGCGCTGCGCCCGGTAACGCTGAGCGTGGTGGCGGCGGCGCAAGCCATCGGCGGCGAGTTCGACGTGCTGGTGGCCGGCGCCGGCTGCGCGTCGGCGGCGGAGGAAGCGGCGCGCATCGGCGGCGCACGCAAGGTGCTGCTGGCGGACAACGCCGCCTACGAACACGCCTTGGCCGAGAATCTGGCCGCATTGGTGGCGGATCTGGCCGCCGGCTACGAGCATGTGCTGGCGGCGCACACCACCACCGGCAAGAACTTCCTGCCGCGGGTGGCGGCGCTGCTCGATGTGCAGATGGTGTCCGACATCGTGGGCGTGGACGCGCCGGACACCTTCCGCCGCCCCATCTACGCCGGCAACGCCATCGCCACGGTGCGCTCGGGGGACGCCAAGAAGGTGGTATCCGTGCGCGGCACCGGCTTCGATCCGGCGCCGGCGGAAGGCGGCACGTTGGCGGTGGAAGCCGTGGACGCCGTTCACGACGCCGCGTTTTCGCAGTTCGTCAGCGAGGAGATCGCCAAATCCGAGCGCCCGGAACTCACCGCCGCGTCCATCGTCATCTCCGGCGGCCGCGGCATGCAAAGCGGCGACAATTTCGCGCTGCTCGAGGGCATCGCCGACAAGCTCGGCGCCGCCATCGGCGCCTCCCGCGCCGCGGTGGACGCGGGATTCGTCCCCAACGACATGCAGGTGGGGCAAACCGGCAAGATCGTCGCCCCGGACCTCTACATCGCCGTGGGCATCTCCGGCGCCATCCAGCACTTGGCCGGCATGAAGGACTCCAAGGTGATCGTGGCCATCAACAAGGACGCGGACGCGCCCATCTTCCAAGTGGCCGACTACGGCTTGGTGGCGGATCTGTTCCAAGCGGTGCCGGAGTTGGAAGCAGCGCTGGGGTGACCCTGGGAGCGCAGGCGTCTCGCCTGCATTGCGTTCCCAGCAGCGTCAGTCACCCGAGACTGTCGCACACCCAGCGCCCTCCCGTGCCCCCGGCCGGCGCTTGGCCGTGTACCACCGCACCGGCTGCGCGTGCCGGTGTACCTGCTCGCTCACATCCAGCACCATCGCGAACAACGCCATGCGCACCACCACGCCGTTGTCCGTTTGCCGGAAGATCGCCAGATTCGGGTTGGCGATGAGGTCGTCGTCCAGCTCCTGCGCTTGGCTGCGCGAGTCGCGGGGCAGGGGATGCATGATCACCGTGTTCGGCTCGCAGTGCTCGGTGTAGATGGCCTGGTTCACCCGAAACAGGCCGCGGTAGCGATCCGCCTCCTCCTGCGTGGCGAAGCGCTCCTCTTGCGTGCGCGTGACGTACAGGATGTCCACATGGTGGATGCCGTCCTCCAAGGCGTGGAACACCTCCACCTTGTGGCCGCGCCGCCGCAGCGCGTCGGTGATCTCCGGCGGGGCCTCCAACCCGGGCGGCGACACCAAGTGCGCCGAAACGTCGTCGAACAGCGCCAGCAGCTTCAGCAGCGAATGTACGGCGCGCCCATACCGAAGGTCGCCGATGACGGCGATGCGCAGCCCGTCGATGCCGCGCCCGCGCCCGGCCAGCTCGCTGCGCACGGTGTACAGATCCAGCAGCGCCTGGCTGGGATGCTCGTTGGCGCCGTCGCCGCCGTTCATCACCGGCACCCGCGACGCCCGGGCGAATTCGGCCACCGCGCCCTCGGCCGGGTGGCGCATCACAATCGCGTCGCTGTAGCCGGACAGCACCCGCGCCGTGTCGTGCAGCGATTCACCCTTGGTCAGGGACGAAGCGCTGATGCCGGTGGTCTCGCGCACATCGCCGCCGAGCAGGTTGAACGCGGAACCGAACGACACCCGCGTGCGCGTGCTCGGCTCGAAGAACATGTTGGTGAGAATCGCCCCTTCCAGCACACGCGTGATGCGCCGCCGATGCGCGTACGGGAGCATCTGATCGGCCACCGCGAACACCCGATCGATGTCCTCGCGCTGGAACTGATCCACCGACAAGATGTGGCTGCCAACGAAATCCAAGGTTGCTCCTTCCCACCCTAGCGAGCAGCGCGCCAACCGAAACAGCGCCCTTGGAACACGCATTGTACGCCTTTCGGCGGTGGGCGAAGCCCATGCATTTGGGAGCGCGGGCGTCGTTGGCCGGATACCCTCAGCCCAGCCGGGCGTTCACGAGCCGGTTCAAGCTGACGCCTTCTTCGGCGGCCGCTATCGCCAGCGAGCGATGCACTTCTGGCGGCACCCGCACCACGAACCTGCCGCTGTATTTGCGGTCGGCGAACGGGGCCGGCGCCTGCTCGCCGCCAATCGCCATGTCTTCAAGGACCTCGCGCACCAAAGCGCGAATGTCGGCCAGCGCCCCGGCCGGGGAGGCGGCCAGGCAACTCAGCGAGGGGAACTCGGCGCACAGGCCCACATGCTCTTGATCCTCGGCGGACCAAGTGACGCGGTAGGTGTAGTGGTCGAGCATTGCCTTCCTCCTCTGTGGTCAAGGGCTACGGGAGTAGCGGTTCGGTGCTCCTCCCTGTGTCTGTTTGCCGTTGTTCGCCAAGCCGCTCTAGAGCCTGGATCGCCTGCCGGACTTGGTACACCTTGGCCATTCCGTTGTCGTCTTGGATGTTCAACCGCGGGTCTCCTCGCCAAGGTGTAGACCGAGCCGCCTTCGTCCGCGCCGGCATTTGCGACGCCGAAACAGCTAGAGGTGCTGCACGGCGGTATCACCGGGCACACGCAGGTGCTTCTGGCGTGCTTCGGGTTGGCAAACACCACTACCCGCCTCGCCGAACTTGGACTGTGGCGCCTTGCGAGGGGCCATGCGCGGTCACTCGGTGTGCTTTCGGGATGAAGACGCGCAACAGGTCGTTACCGGCACGTTGCAAGTGGCGTTGGCGAACTACGCCTTTGGTGGCGGTTCGCTAGCGGATGCTCAGCTAGCAACGTGGATCGGCGCGGCGGCGACGGCGATTCTCGCGGAGAGCGGCAACTTCCCGCATCATTTGACGAACGGCTGCTGCGCGTTGGCCGAACTGGTGCTGAAGGAGGGAATTGCCGATAGGCCACCGGCAGGGAAACTGCGCGACCGGTGCCGCGAGCACAAGCGCGAATACTACGCGGCGCGACTGCAGCCATGGTCGTATCGTCGTATCACACGATAGCCTTGGCGTACGCGTTGGACGCCATTGGACGATGTCGTGGCCGCGCTGAGGGCCGCGGACAACCGCGGCAGATCAGTTGACGAGGAAGCTGCTCTGGCAGTGGTCGATGGCTTGTGCGCCACTGGTTTCGTGGAGCAGGGCGTAGGTGCGTTTCGCCCCCTCTTGCCTTCTCTGTCGGCACACTTTGAAGCCGTGCGGCAGAACGTCTCGCCGGACAACCGGGTGATTCGGGCGGTGCGCGCGGCATTGCCGGCATGCGACGGCGATGCCCAAGACGTTACGCGTTGAAGGTTGTGGCATTGGGTTGCCCCTGTGGATGGCACATGCGCCCGATAGTTACCGTGAACGCCGCAGAGCAGCCTCCTACTCCACAATGCGGGCCTCGGCGGGCATAGCGGGCTGCCGCCGCGCGTTCGGCGCGAGCTTCGTCCGTTCGGCAGCCGCCTCGGCATCGGGCGGAGGTCGGATGTCCCTGCCCGTGGTCGGGTCGTGGCAGCGAAGCAAACGCGCCCTCCCTACGCACGTCCAAGCCCCGCACCTCCCTGCCGCCGGGCCCCGGCATTCGGCCGAGTGCGGGGGTTCGCGAAGCCTCTTTATCCGGAAGACACGCTCGACCTTGCGTAGGAAAACAAGCCACGATCCGGCAGTGTGCGACGCACCAAATGGTATGCTGCGTCTCGTTGCAACAAGGCCAAGGAACTCATACGATACCTACCTATGAAATGGACGACGACATCCCCGTACCGCCCACGGTGGCGCAATGAGCATCAATGCCGAGACGTTTCGTGATCCCGTCGACCACCGCGGATGGCCTCTGGATCATGCCATCCGGCTCGGAGCAAGGCTATGCTGCCGTCTTCGATGGAATCGACTGGAACGGCCTCTACGAGCAGCACAGCGGCTACCTGCTCTTTGAAGATCTGAAGGAACAGTGGCGGAAAGTCGTCCAGCCAGACTATGTGCTGATCGACTCCCGTACTGGCCACCCGGACACCTGCGGCATTTGCACGCGCCAATTGCCGGATGCCGTGACCCTCCTGTTCTTTCCCAACGAACAGAACCTCCGTGGCCTTGCCAAGATTGTCCGCGACATCCCGAGCCGAGGCCGTCCCGCAAGGGCGGCCCATCGACACGCACTTCGTGATGTCCAACGTGCCGGACCTTGATGACGAGGATGACATACTGCAGCGCATGCTCATGCGGTTTTACCGCAGAGCTCGGCATGGAAGGCGAACCGCAGGTCATCCATCGCTATGACAGTCTCTCGCTGGTGAACCAGGTTGTCTTTACCCTATTGTTGCAGCTTGAAGTCGTTCGAGGTTCGAGAAAACGCGGCGATTGCTTAGGAAGCGTCGCCGGCGGCGCCGTTGCCGGCCAATGCCACTGGAAGTGAGGTTGTCCGGGGCCGCGTTTGCGCGCCTCGGCGGGATTCCGAAAACGGTTGTTCATTGATTCCGGGAACGAAAATGGCGGTCTCCTTTGGTACGATGGTGCGTATCGAAAACAGCATCGAAGGAGACCGCCGAAGTGAATCGTATCAGGAAAGAGGTCAGCGGCAAAACCGGAAGCGGGCCGGAGGTCCGGTTCGAGTCCCAGAGCCTCACCTCGCACGCCGGGCTGGTGGTGTTCCAGCGCCTGTTCTCGCGCCTCGGGCTGAAGGAGCGGCTGCGCGGCTGCTTTCCGCGAGCCGGACGGCGCGCTTACGCGCCGCACGTGGTGGCGCTGCTGCTGGTGGTGCATCTGCTGCTCGGCTGCCGCCAGCTGCGCGACATGGCGCGCTACCGGAACGACGAGGCGGTGCGCCGGGCGGTGGGGCTGCGGCGGCTGCCGGACGTGTCCACGGTGTCGCGGTCGTTGTCGGGACGCGAACTGCAGATGGCGACGCGCGCCCCGTCCCGGCGCACCACCGCCAAGCGCTCCCCGCTCTGGTCGTTCGCTCAACCGCGGACGATGCGCAACGACTTCCTGCTCCGCGCCGGCCGCTTCCTGAACCGCGCCGGAAAACCCGTTCTTTCCATCATGCGCGACGACAAAACGGAAGAAGCCATGTCCGAATACCTCGCCGCTCTCGCCACATAGTTCGGCGAAAACCTGCAACAATAGGGTTACGCGGGATCGTCCCAAGAGCCGTCTCGCCAAAGAGTACCGTGGGGTAGTGGACTTGGTCGTCAGAGGCAATGTCGAGGATGATGGCGCACTTCATTACATCGACGAGGCAGAGAGCAGCTTTGACCCCCCCCCCCCCTTTGCGTCCCACCTTCAGTTGCTGGTGTTACCGGACTGTAGCCACGCAAGATTTCCTGCGGGACACGGACAGCATCATCCAGTTGATTGCCGGTGAAGTTGACGTTGTACCGGAGTTCATCAACCGGCGGGTCGCGGCGCGAGGCAAATACGCGCCCTTGTTCCATCATCTCGACGTGCTCGATGCGCGTCAATGGCCAGCGACGTTTCGGGATGTCGAATCTGTCTTGGGCTTCTCCCTGCCGAACTCAGCGCGCGTTCACCGTCCTTGGTGGTCGAATCAGGCTAGCCGCGGTCACAGCCATGCCGTAGCGTGGCAGGCCGCGGGTTGGCGAACCAGCGCCGTCGACTTGAATGCGGAGACCCTCGTGTTTGTGCGAAGCGATGAAGCCGGGGTGCCGACCACCGGCGCGCCGGCGCTTGCCATGCCGGAGCCCCAAGGTCAACGATAGCGCAGCGTGCGGCCTTCGCATTGCACAGGTGCCTTCGTGCCGTGCTACGCTATGTGGCAGCGCATTCTTGATTGGGAAAGGAACCACCTCATGCTAAACAGAACCTTGCTCGCGGCCTTGGCGGCAGGCGTCTCCTGCGTAGTCGCGGGGTGCATCACGCCACCGGACGAAGTGCCTCCGACGTTCGTTGATCAACGCGCTTACCTGTCGCACTCGTGTAAGGAGCTGCGCAAGCTGCAGACCGAAGGGACGGCGGCGGTCGCCACGCTCAGCGAGAAGCAAACGAGCGCACGCCGGCGAAGCATCGCCTACAACTGGCTGCTGGTGGTGGGCAGTGGCGCGTTGACGAAGGACCGCGCCGAAGCGCTCGGACGTGCGAAGGGCGAACTCCTAGCCATCGAGGCTGCACTACCGCAAGTCTGTTCGGAGGACTAAGATAACGGGTAGGCATCCCCTTGGTCGGGCAGCGGGAACGGTTGCTCGGCCTAGACGCCCAAACGACCACCACGAACTTGGCAGCCCCATGACGTTTCTTGTCGGCGAGAATTGCATCAAGTGCAAGCTCACGGATTGCGTGGAGGTTTGCCCGGTGGACTGCTTCTACGAAGGCCCGAACATGCTCGTCATTCACCCGGACGAGTGCATCGACTGCGCCTTGTGCGAGCCGGAATGCCCGGTAGACGCCATCTTCAGCGAAGACGAGATACCGGAAGGTCAAGAGGAGTTCTTGGAGATCAACGCGGAGTTGGCCGAGGTTTGGCCGAACATCACGGAGAAGCAGCCGGCGCCCGAAGACGAGGCGCAGTGGCGCGAGGTGCCGAACAAGCGACGCTATCTGGAGCGTTGATGATCCAATTTACGTTGATTCCGTCAGAAGGACAGCCTGTTTTGCCGTAAGTTGGGGTGCCCGAGGCAGGTTACGCCGCCTCCGCCGGCTTCTCCTGCGCCTTCGGGCGGGCCGCCGCCATCCGCTTCCTCAACTCCGGGCTGCCGTATTTGGCCATGCGCGAGTAGTCCGGGCCGTTCTCGTCCCAGCCCATCTGGTCGTCCGCGCCGACCAATCTGGCGAATTCGGGCGGGTTGCGGTCCAGCATCTCCTGGGTCACGCGCCACTGGTAGTTTTCCTGGTTCTTCAGGCGGCGGTGGCAGTGGTAGCTGGTGACGTTCAGGCGCAGGCCGTCGGTTTTCTTCTCGAACGCGCCGTGCCAAGTGTTGCCGTGCCAGACGATCAGCGAGCCGGCCTCGGCTTCCACCGGCACGGCCGCGTCCTCGCCTTCGCGCGGCCGCGGTTGGCGGCACCAAGTGTGGCTGCCGGGCACCATGGCGATGGCGCCGTCGTCGAGGGTGTAGTCTGTGAGGCAGTATGTGGCGTTGGCCACGTCCGAGCAGGGCGGCAGGCGGCCGTCGCGGTCCGGCGGGCAGTCGCTGTGCAGGCCCAGCGTCTCGCGCTTGCCTTTCCACTTCACGAACGACGTCAGGCTGGACACCTGCTGCTGGCCGCGCAGCAGGTAGTCGATGAGCGTGTAGAGGGTGGGGTTCAGCACCCATTCCTCGAAGACGCGATCGGCCATCAGCAGGTAGAAGAGGAGGAATTGCCCCTCGGTCTGGGGCTGCGCCTTGTAGTGGCCGAAGGCGCCGTTGCGCTCCAAGGCGAACTCCACGCCGGTGCGCTCGTGGCAGATGCGCAGCACCGTTTCGCGCAGCCGCTCGAAGAAGGCGCGGTCGGCCACCTGCTGCGGCGGCACCACGGTGAAGCCGTAGGAATCCAGCTCGAAGACGTGCTTCTCCAAACCCAGCTCGCGGATGCGCTTGAACGTGCCGTTGAACGCGGCCGTGTTCTTGAATTCGCCGAATCGCATATGCCACTCCCCGTCGTGGTGTCTGCTCGCGATTGTATATGCAAGCCGCCGCCACGCTACCTCGCCTAGAGTGGGATCCCCCCGACGGGCATTGACAAGCCGCCGGCCGGCCTGCCACGCTTCCCCAAACCGGCAAGGGGAAAGACATGGCCCAAGTGCTCAGCGACCGGGAAATCCGCAACGTCCTCGGCAGCGTCATCAAGGATGGCGACGCCGGCAGCGTGCGCCCCAACTCGTACATCCTCAGGCTGGGGCCAGCTGGCGAGTACCTCACCACCGGCAAGGAGTTCCGCCTTGGCGACGGCGCCAAGGACAAGAAGGGCATCATCGTCCCGCCGGGGCAATCCGTCGCCTTGACGGCGGTGGAAACCATCGACTTCCGGCGCGAAACCGTCGAAGAGCACTTTCCCGGCCGCGACTTGCACGCGCTCATCAGCCCCACGACCGATCTCCAGCGCGAGGGCGTGGCCGCCCCGACCACGCAGGTGGACGCCGGCTACCAAGGGACTCTCAACTGGACGCTGATCAACTCGTCGAGTGAAGAACGCCGCTTCATCTACCGGGAAAGGCTGTTTCGGCTGACCATTCTCAAACTCGCCGATGGCGAGCGCCCAGACGATCTCTACAAGGGCGCCTACCAAGGCAGGACGGGCTATGTGCGCTCCGAGCGGTCCGGTGCGCCGGCCGGCATGCGGCCCCAAGACTGGGAGGACTCCACGACGAAAGAGGGCCCCGCAGCCCTGCTGGAGCGGCTCATCCAGTCCGGCTTTCCCCTATTGTTGCAGGTTTTTGCCGAACTATGTGGCAAGGGCGGCGAGGTATTCGGACATGGCTTCTTCCGTTTTGTCGTCGCGCATGATGGAAAGAACGGGTTTTCCGGCGCGGTTCAGGAACCGGCCGGCGCGAAGCAGGAAGTCGTTGCGCATCGTGCGCGGTTGAGAGAACGACCAGAGCGGCGAGCGCTTGGCGGTGGTGCGCCGGGACGGGGCGCGCGTCGCCATCTGCAGTTCGCGGCCCAGGTTGTGGGCGAGCACGGCGGCGAGGGAGAAGAGGCGGTTGGCGGCCTCCCTGCGGCTGGGCGCGTAGCCGAGGCCGCACTGCGACTTGAGTTCGGCGAACATCCCCTCCTGGGCGCCGCGGCCCTCGTGGAACAGCGCCACGCTGCGGGCGCGGACGCGCTTGTTGGTCACGACGGCCTTGAACTCGAAGCCGTGCTCCCGGGGCTCGAACAGGTCGAGTTGGAGAGGCCCCTTGCGGCGGACGGGGACGCGCCGGCGGAGGATGACCACGCGGCGGCGGCGATCCCAGCCGGCGGGTTTCCAGCGCGGCTCGAAGCACGTCAGGCCGGTTCCGGCGCGGTGCCAGACGCGGCGGTCGTTCACCATCGCGCGGAGTTCGGCGAAGCGGGCGAACGGCACCGACATCGAGTATTCGACGCCGCGCCGCTCCAGCTCGCCGAGCAGCCGGCCGTCGAAGAACGCCGCGTCCATGCGCGTCTCCAGGCGCGCGCCGGGCAGTTCGGCGGCCAGCCGCGTCGTCTGTTCGCCAATGAAGTCGAAGGCTCCCGTCGAGTCCGCCACGTTGCCCGGACGGTGCAGCAGGTCGAGCACCTGGCCGGTCTGCGCCACCGTGGCGAACAGCGGCCAGTAGCTCCGCTCGCCCTTGCGCGCCGGGTTGTAGCCCACCGCCGTGCCCTCGGCCAGCCGCCGCGTCGCCAGCACCGTGCCGTCGAAGTCCACCGTCACCCGCCGCGGCGCCAGTTCGCGCAGCCGCTCCAGCGCCATGTCCCGCGACAGCGCCCGCACCCGGTCCGCGTCCCGCGCGCCCACGTCCGACAACGACCGCGACACCGTGGACACGTCCGGCAGCCGCCGCAGCCCCACCGCCCGGCGCACCGCCTCGTCGTTCCGGTAGCGCGCCATGTCGCGCAGCTGGCGGCAGCCGAGCAGCAGATGCACCACCAGCAGCAGCGCCACCACGTGCGGCGCGTAGGCGCGCCGTCCCGGCCCGCGGAAGCAGCCGCGCAGCCGCTCCTTCAGCCCGAGGCGCGAGAACAGGCGCTGGAACACCACCAGCCCGGCGTGCGAGGTGAGGCTCTGGGACTCGAACCGGACCTCCGGCCCGCTTCCGGTTTTGCCGCTGACCTCTTTCCTGATACGATTCACTTCGGCGGTCTCCTTCGATGCTGTTTTCGATACGCACCATCGTACCAAAGGAGACCGCCATTTTCGTTCCCGGAATCAATGAACAACCGTTTTCGGAATCCCGCGGAGGCGCCCAAACGCGGCCCCGGACAACCTCACTTCCAGTGGCCTTGACCGGCACGGCGCCGCCGGCGACGCTCCCTACGCAATCGCCGCGTTTTCTCAAACCGCGAACGACTTCAAGCTGCAACAATAGGGTTTCCGTGGAACCTGCTGGGTACGCGCCTGAAGGCGATAGACGACCAGTTCCAGACCGTGACGAACGAGTACGCGGACATTCGGGAGTCCGTCCGCGGGCTTCAAGAGGACGTGCGCGTGCTCCAACAGGACATGCGCGACATCCGCGAAGAACTCGCCCAAATGCCGGATAAAGTGCGTGGAATCGTCAAAGACGAGCAGCACCGGTGGCTCGGCGGCGCCGCGGGCCTCTTCGTGGCGGTCGCCGGCCTCTTCCTGACGGCCACCAAGTCTCCGTGGGCGGTGCAGTGGCTCGACCAGCACGGCAACTGGTTCGGCCCCGTCTTGGCGGTCGGTGCCATGCTGGTCATCTGCCTGCTGTTCGGACGGCGCCGCTAGGCCGGCTCCTTCACACCCTGCCCGCGGCTATCCTTCCGCGAGCTTGTGCAATTCGTACACCGTCGCCAGCGCGTCTTTCGGCGAGAGGCTGTCCGGGTCGAGCGTGCGCAGCGTTTCCAGCGCTGGATGCTCCGTTGGCGGTTCCGGCGTCTCGCCGGTGAAATCCTGGAACAGATCGCGTTGCAGGTGGGCTTGGGCTTCGGCGTGGCGGCGCTCCAGCACGGCGAGGCGGCGGCGGGCGTCGGCGAGCACCGGCGGCGGTACGCCGGCGAGTTTGGCCACCTCCACGCCGTAGCTCTGGCTGGCGGGGCCGTCGCGCACGCTGTGGAGGAACACCACCTCGCCGCCGTGCCGCGCCGCCTCCAGGTGGACGTTGGCGGCTGTTTCCACCTCCTCCGGCAGCGCGGTGAGCTCGAAGTAGTGCGTGGCGAACAGCGTGAACGCGCCGATGTTCTTGGCGATGTGCTGGGCGGTGGCCCACGCCAGCGCCAAGCCGTCGTAGGTGCTGGTGCCGCGCCCGATTTCGTCGAGCAGCACCAGGCTTTGGGCGGTGGCGTTGCGCAGGATGTGGGCGGTTTCGCTCATTTCCACCATGAAGGTGGAGCGGCCGTGCGCCAAGTCGTCCGAGGCGCCGATGCGGGTGAAGATGCGGTCGATGGGCCCCACCGTGGCCGCAGCCGCCGGCACGAACGCGCCGGTGTGGGCGAGCAGGGCGATGAGCGCCGCTTGCCGCATGTAGGTGGATTTGCCGCCCATGTTCGGGCCGGTGACGATGAGCATCCGCGTCTCTTCGGTTAGCGAGAGGTCGTTCGGCACGAACGGGGCATCGGATTCGGATTCCACCACTAGGTGCCGGCCTTCCTTAATGGACAGCATGGGCGCGTCGGTGAGCGTCGGCCGCGCCAAACGATGGCGTTCGGCGGCCACCGCCAAGGCCGTCAGCGCGTCCAAGCGGGCCAGCTTGCCGGCGGCGTCGCGCAACGCGCCAAGGCGTTGCCGCAATTGCGTTTGCAGCGCGTCGAACAGGGCGCGCTCGCGGCGCAGCGCTTGGGCGTGGCTGGTGAGGGCGTCGTCTTCGAAGCGTTTCAGCTCGGGCGTGATGTAGCGTTCCACGTTCTTGAGGGTTTGGCGGCGGATGTAGTCCGCCGGCACGCGGCCGGCCGCGGCGCGCGCCACCTCGATGTGGTAGCCGTGGATGCGGTTGTAGCCCACGCGCAGATTGGCGATGCTGCTGCGGATGCGCTCGCGGGCTTCCAAATCGGAGAGGAAGCCCGAGGCGTTCTCGGTGATGCCTCTCAATCGATCGAGCTCGGCGTCGTAGCCGCGGGCGAAGATGCCGCCGTCGCGCACGATGCCCGGGGGCGCTTCCACCAACGCCTTGGCGAGTACGCTGTGCTCGGCGTCGAACGCGGGCAGCTGCGCGAAGCGTTGGCGCAAGTCCGCTTCGTCCAACTCGGCTACTTCGTCGCGCAAAGCGGGCAGGGCCCCCAACGCGTCGCGCAGTTTGCCGAGGTCGCGCGGCGTGGCGTTGCCGAGCCCCACGCGGCCGGCGATGCGCTCCAAATCGCCCACCGTGCGCAAGAGGGGCAGCAGCCGCTGGGCGGCGCGGCTCTCGCGCAAGGCGGCAACGGCGTCTTGGCGGCGCGTGATCACGTCCCGCCGGCGGCTTGGCGCGTTCAACCAACCGCGCAGCATGCGCGCGCCCATCGCCGTGGCGGCGCGGTTCAACACCGAGAACAGCGTGCCGCCGGGCGTGCCGTCGGCGCGTTGATCGATTTCCAAGTTGCGGCGGGTGCGGGCGTCCATCACCACCACGTCGCTTTCCGAGATTCTGACCAGCCGGTCCACGAACGCGAGGTCCTGACAGCGAGCGGCCTGCGCGTAGCGCAGCACCGCGGACGCCGCGCCCACCTCCGGGCTGTCGGCCGCGAGGTCGAACGCGGAGAGATCCGCCACGCCGAAGTGCGCGGTCAAGTGCTGCATCGCGGAAACCGCCTCGAACTCCAGCGGATCCCGCGCCGAGGTTGGCGCGTCGAATGGCAGTTGCGTGTCTTCGGGCACCAGCACTTCACCCGGGCGTGTGCGGGCAATGAGCGCCGCCAACGCGCCGGCGTCGCCAGCACGGCCCACCGCGAACTTGCCGGCGCCGAGGTTCAGCCAGGCAACGCCCCAGCCGTCGGGCGAGGGGTTCACGCCGGCCAGCACGCTTTCCTGATCCGGCGCCAGCAAACCGTCCTCCACCAGCGTGCCGGGCGTGACCACGCGCTCGACGCGCCGTTCCACCGGGCCTTTGCGCGCCGTGGGGTCGCCCACCTGCTCGCAAATGGCCACCGTGCGGCCGTGCTCCACCAACTTCGCCAAATAGCCTTCCACCGCGTGAAACGGCACGCCGGCCATGGGAATGGGCTCGCCGGCGGACTTGCCGCGCGCCGTCAGCGTGATGTCCAGCAGCCGCGCCGCCTCCTTGGCGTCGTCGTAGAACAACTCATAGAAGTCGCCCATGCGGTAGAACAGCAGGGCGTGCGGGTGCCGGGCCTTGATGCGCAGGTATTGCCGCATGACCGGCGTATGCGCTACGGTAGTCATCAGCCGCGAGCGTACCGCAACTTTAGGGACTGCCGGCGCGGTTTCGGCGGGCCGTTTCGGGACGCCGGAATGCGCGTTCGCGGCCGCTGCGTAGGAAAATCGCCATGTCCGGTGTGCGCGATCGCCGTTTCGTGCATTTTTTTCGATTTTTCGCCATTTGGGGGTTGACATGTGAACTGAGCAAACATACAGTTCGCCTGAAACACGCATATGGAGATGCACATGGCAACCATCCACACGGGCATTCAGCCCACGGCAAACCGCCCCGCCGCCGTGCGCGGGGAGGGCGCCTCGTCCGGCGGCAACGCCGAAAAGAACCGCGCCTTGGCGTCGGCCATCTCGCAGATCGAGCGGCAGTTCGGCAAGGGCTCGATGATGCGGCTGGGAGACCGCGAACACGTCGTCGTTCCCTCCATTTCCACCGGCTCGCTGGGGCTGGACGTCGCCCTCGGCATCGGCGGCCTGCCGCGAGGGCGGGTGGTGGAGATCTACGGCCCGGAATCCTCCGGCAAGACCACGCTCACCCTGCAAGTCATCGCCGAAGCGCAGAAGACCGGCGGCACCTGCGCCTTCATCGACGCCGAACACGCGCTCGACCCCATCTACGCCGAATCCCTCGGCGTGAACACGGACGACCTTTTGGTCTCGCAGCCGGACACCGGCGAGCAGGGGCTGGAAATCTGCGACATGATCGTGCGCTCTGGCGCGGTGGACGTGGTGGTGGTGGATTCCGTCGCCGCGCTCACGCCCAAGGCGGAGATCGAAGGCGACATGGGCGACGCCCACGTCGGCCTGCAGGCGCGGCTGATGAGCCAGGCGCTGCGCAAGATGACGGCCAACATCAAGAACTCCAACGCGCTGGTGATCTTCACCAACCAGATCCGCATGAAGATCGGCGTGATGTTCGGCTCGCCCGAAACCACCACCGGCGGCAACGCGCTCAAGTTCTACGCCTCCGTGCGGCTGGACATCCGGCGCATCGGCGCGGTGAAGGATCGCGACGAGGTGATCGGCAACGAAACCCGCGTCAAGGTGGTGAAGAACAAGGTGGCGCCGCCATTCCGCCAAACCGAGTTCCAAATCCTCTACGGCAAGGGCATCTACCGCAACGCCGAAGTGATCGACCTCGGCGTGGCCGAAGGCGTGGTGGAGAAATCCGGCGCTTGGTACAGCTACGCCGGCGAGCGCATCGGTCAAGGCAAGAAGAACGCCGCCGCTTGGCTGGACGAGAACGCCGACACCCGGGACGCCATCGAGCGGGCGATCCGCGCGCGTTTGCTGCCGGGCGGCCCGGAAGCCGCGGCGGCGGATGGTGTGGCAGAGAGCGCGGCGGAGGGAAACAAAGCGGACGCGGCGAAGGGCGGCCCGCCGACGCTGCGCACGATCTCCAGCCGCGGTTAACGGGCTTGGCCGCCGCGTTACGTGGCGGCCAACCCGGCGTTTGACGAGGCGCGGGCAGGTGCAGACGACCGATTCAACACCCGCCGAGGCCATGCGGATGGCGCGGGAACACGCCATCCGCCTCTTGGCGCGACGCGAGCACTCGCGCCGGGAGCTTCGCCGCAAGCTGGCGAGCCGCGGCCACGATGCGGACGTGGTGGAGGAGGCCGTCGCCGAACTAGCGCGGGACGGGGTGCAATCGGACGCACGTTTCGCGGAGGGCTATGTGCGCTCCGCCATCGGGCGCGGCCACGGCCCGGTGAAGATCCGCGCCGACCTCCGCGCCCGCGGCATTGACGCCGAGGGCGCGGCCAAAGCGCTGGACACGGACGCCGATTGGCTGCGCCTCGCCCGCACGGCGCTCGCCAAGCGTTTTCGGGCACAGCCGCCAACCGATCGGAAAGAGTGGGCACGCCAAGCCCGCTTCTTGGCAGGGCGGGGCTATCCGGCGGACGTCGTGGCAAGCGCGATTGGCCGCGGCTGCGACCTCAACGGTGAGTGATGCCGTCCTGGGAGCGCGGGCGTCTCGCCCGCATGCAAGGCGAGATCGCCGAGCGTGGCGCCCGCGGGTTGTGGAGCAGGTGTCGCGGTCCTGCGGGCGAGACGCCCGCGCTCCCAGGACAGCCAATCACGCGCAAAACCGCAACGCCGTATAATCGCCGTTCAACCAACGCTTCCAAGCAGCACTCCCTCCGCCATGCGAACGCACGAGATCCGCGCCGCCTATTTGGACTTTTTCGCCGCGCGCGGTCATCGCGTGGTGCCGTCCAGCTCGCTCGTGCCGGCGAACGACGCCACCTTGCTGTTCACCAACTCCGGCATGGTGCAGTTCAAGGACGCCCTCACCGGGCGCGAACGGCCGGACTACGCCCGCGCCGTTAGCTGCCAGCGCTGCATGCGCGCCGGCGGCAAGCACAACGACTTGGAAAACGTCGGCTACACCGGCCGCCACCACACCTTGTTCGAGATGCTCGGCAACTTCAGCTTCGGCGACTACTTCAAGGAAGAAACCATCGCTTGGGCTTGGGAGTTCGTCACCGACGTTCTCCGGCTGCCCAAGGAGCGCATTTGGATCACCGTCCACCCGGACGACGCCGACTCCCGCGCCATCTGGATAAACAAGATCGGCATCGAGGCCGCCCGCGTGGTGCCGCACGAGAGCAACTTCTGGGCGATGGGCGACACGGGCCCTTGCGGCCCCAACTCCGAGATCTTCTACGACCTTGGCCCCGAAGTACCGGGCGGCCCGCCGGGCTCGCCGGAAGAGGAGGGCGACCGCTACACCGAAATCTGGAACCTCGTGTTCCCCGAGTTCGACCGCTCCAAAGACGGCACCCTCACGCCGCTGGACACCCCGGGCGTGGACACCGGCATGGGGCTGGAACGCACGGCCACGGTGCTGCAAGGCGGCCACAGCAACTACGACAACGACCTGCTGCGCCAGCTGCTCGGCGCCGTCGCGGGCCTCGCCGGCGCGGCTGTCGGAAACGGCTCGCGCGACAGTTCCCTGCGCGTGATCACGGATCACGCCCGCGCCGCCGTGTTCCTCATTGCCGACGGCATTCTCCCCAGCAACGAGGATCGCGGCTACGTCCTGCGCCGCATCATCCGCCGCGGCCTGCGGCACGGCCACAAGCTCGACATCCAAGGCCCCCTGTTTTCGCGTTTGGTCGCGCCGGTGGTGGACATCATGGGCGGCGCCTACCCGGAAATCCGCGACCGCGCCGACGACATCGCCGCTGCCTTGACCTTGGAGGAGGAGCGCTTCGGCGAGACGTTGAAGACGGGCATGGCGCTTTTGGACCAAGAGCTGGCCACGCTCGATGGCGAGGCGGTGTTGCCGGGAGAGTTGGTCTTCAAACTCTACGACACGCACGGATTCCCCGCCGACATGACCGCCGACGTGGCCCGCGAACGCGGCGTACGCATCGACCAAGCGGGGTTCGACGCTTTGATGGCGCAGCAACGCGAACGCGGGCGTTCCAGCGCGAAGGCACACTTCGCCGATGGCCTCCACGCCTATGACGAGATCGCGCGGATCGAACGCACGGGCATCGGCTTCATGGGCTACCACGACACCGAGTGCGCGGCCAAGGTCGTGGCGCTGTTCCAGATGCGGCCGGACGGCGCGGCCGAGGTGGATGCTCTGGCACCGGGCGAACGCGGCACCGTCGTGCTCGATGCGACCCCGTTCTACGCCGAAGCCGGCGGGCAAGTGGGCGATGTGGGTTCCATAGAAATCCCAGACGGCGCTTCCTTCCATGTTGCCGACACCACCAAAGCGGGCAACCAGCACCTGCACCACGGCACCGTGGCCACCGGCGCCTTGCGCAAAGGCGAGAAGGTTCAAGCCCGCATCGACGCCGCCCGCCGAACGGAAATCAAGCGTAACCACTCGGCCACGCACTTGCTCCACGCCGCGTTGAAGCAAACGCTCGGTTCCCATGTGCAGCAGCGAGGATCGCTGGTCGCACCGGAGCGCCTGCGCTTCGACTTCAGCCATCCGCAGCCGCTCACCGCGGAGCAACTGCGCGAAATCGAGACGGTCGTGAACGCCCGCATCCTCGAAAACACCGATGTCGCCACAACCGAAATGCCCTTTGCCGAAGCGACCAAGCGCGGCGCCGTTGCCTTGTTCGGCGAAAAATACGGTGACCAGGTGCGCGTCTTAACCATGGGCAACGGCTTCTCCGTGGAACTTTGCGGCGGCACCCACGTTGCCCGCACCGGCGACATAGGCATCTTCCGCATCGTCGCGGAAGAGGGCGTGGCCGCTGGGGTGCGACGCGTCGAAGCCGTCACCGGCGAGCGCGCGCTCGCGTGGCTGAACGAGGGGGAGGACGAACTCGCCGCCATCGCCGATCTCGTGCGCGGCCGCCGCGGCGAACTGCCGGAAAAGGTCCGCCAGCTATCCGAGCAAACCAAAGCCCAACGCCGCGAGATGGACGCGCTACGCGCCACGCTCGCCGCCAGCCAAGGCGCGGACTTGGCCTCCACCGCTCAAACCGTCGGCGACATCAAGGTGCTCGCCGCGACGGTGGATGGCGGCGCGGACTCGCTGCTCCCCACCATGGACAGCCTCCGCGCCCGCCTCGGCGACGCCGTGGTCGTGCTCGCACACCTCGGTCCGCCGGTGCGTCTGGTCTGCGGCGTCAGCAAGAACGTCACCGGCCGCATCCGCGCCGGCGACGTGGTGCGCTTCGTCGCCCCCCAAGTCGGCGCCAAAGGCGGCGGCCGACCGGACATGGCGCAAGCCGGCGGCGGCGACCGCCCGGAGAATGTGTCGGAAGCTCTGGCAGCCGTCGCCGATTGGGTGCGCGAGCGCACGGAAGCCTCTTAGGGCGCTGCTCCCGCCATGGCCCTCTTGGTGCAAAAGTTCGGCGGCACGTCGGTCGCCGACGTGGAGCGCATCAACGCCGCCGCCGGGCGTGTTGCCGCGGCGCTGGCGGCCGGCGATCAGGTGGTCGTCGTCGCATCCGCAATGGCCGGCGAAACCGACCGCTTGGAAGCCCTCGGCTTCAACATCGCCCCACGCCCACCCGGCCGCGAGATGGACATGCTCCTCTCCGCCGGCGAGCAAGCCTCCATAGCCCTAATAGCGATGGCGCTAATGGAACGCGGCCACCCAGCCCGCTCCTGGCTCGGCTCGCAGGTGCGTATCCGCACGGACGGCAACCACACCAAAGCGCGCATCGAAGACGTGGACGTCGCCGGCCTCCGCGCCGACTTGGCCGAAGGCGTCACCCCCGTCATCGCCGGCTTCCAAGGCGTAACCGAGCACAACCAGATCACCACCTTCGGCCGCGGCGGCTCGGATACCACCGCCGTAGCCGTGGCCGCCGCCCTCGGCGCGGACGAGTGCCAGATCTACACGGACGTCGCCGGCGTCTACACCGCCGATCCGCGCATCGTCAAGAACGCCCGCCTGCTGCCGTCCATAACCTTCGAGGAAATGCTGGAGCTCGCCAGCCTCGGCGCGAAGGTGCTGCACTCGCGCTGCGTGGAATTGGTGGGCAAGTACAACGTGCCGCTGCGCGTGCTCTCCAGTTTCCCCACCGATTTGCCGAACGGCGGCCGCGGCACCCTGATCACCACGGAGGAGCAAGCAGTGGAACAACCCTTTGTTTCGGGCCTCACCTACACCCGCGACGCCGCCAAACTCACCCTGCTCGGCGTGCCGGACCTGCCCGGCGTGGCCTCGCGCACCCTCGGCCCCATCGGCGACGCCGCCATCGAAGTGGACATGATCGTGCAGAACACCGCCGCCGACGGCTGCGCCGACCTCACCTTCACCGTGCGCCGCGCCGACTACCAGCGCGCCCGCGAACTGCTAGCGGCCGCGGTGCCGTCGTTGGGCGCCCGCGGCTTGGCCGGCGACGACACCATCGTCAAGGTGTCCGCCGTGGGCGTGGGCATGCGCTCGCACGCCGGCGTCGCCAAGATCATGTTCGATGCCTTGGCCGCCGAGAACATCAACATCCAGATGATCTCCACCTCCGAGATCAAGATCTCCGTGGTGGTGGCCGAACGCTACTTGGAACTGGCCGTGCGCGCCCTCCACGACGCCTTCGCCCTAGGCGACGCGCAACCCCGAGACGAGGACGCGCCGCACGGTGGCGCGAAGCCCCGAAGTGCGGCACAATAGCCCCGTTGAGCGAGCGCGAAGCGGTACCCGGACAACAGCCGCCGCGCCAGCCCAGCGAAGCCACGGAATGGCGGTCGCACGAGGGGAAGAACTCGCCAAGGCTGCCACCAAGTGGCGACGCCGCTTACGCGGCGGCATTTGGCGGGGAGGCCAAGTTGGACACTAGGGAGCTGCGACGATGTTGATTCTGACAAGGCGCGTGGGCGAGACCCTGATGATCGGCGACGACATCTCGGTGACGGTGTTGGGCGTCAAAGGCGGCCAGGTGCGCGTGGGCGTGAACGCCCCCCGCGACGTGATCGTCCACCGCGAGGAGATCTACGACCGCATCCGCGACGAGGACAACGGCGAGGAAGACCGCCCCATCTCCAAAGCCGCGGGCTAGCAACGCTTTCGGGTCGGCGCATCTGCGAGCGCGGGCGTCCCCGCCCGCCACAAGCCACGCCGAGCATCCGACCAGTCGCGGATCTCCGGAATGTCGCTGGTGTCGATTTGATCGTCAGGCAACGCTTCAAGAGCGCGGAGTTCCGCCTTCTGCTTGTCCGTCAGTTGCCTAGCCTTCGTGGTGGGCGCCTTCTTCATAACCCCCCCGTCGCCTATCGCACCACGGCCAACGTCTCGTCCAACGAACACCCCACGAGGAACTCGGCCATGCCGTCGGCGTCCTTGCTGTCGTAGAACTCGATCATCCGCGTGTTGAACTCCAACCGCTTCGCCACGGGCACCAGAATAGGGTCGTAGCCGCTCGCAAGCAGCACCCCGTTCATCAGCAGCCGGCCCGTGCGCTTGTTGCCGTCCCAGTGAAACTGGTGCAGCGCCATGAACAAATAGGCGCAGATCGCCTTCTCGTGGACGTTCTGGCAGCCATCGAGCTCGGCAACACCCGCCTCGAACAGCCCGGGGAGTTCGCCGCTTGAAGGCGGCATGTAGTCGGTACCGCCGATCGTCACTTGCCCATCCCGAAACACCCCGCTCTCGATGGCCTCGCCTTTGGCCACCAGCCCATTCAAGGCCTCCGCCGTAGCCCGGTCGATTCGGAACCGCCCGCCCCGCACCAGCTCGAACAACAACCGCCAACTCGCCGCTTGATTAACGACCTGATCCGCGTCCTCCACCTTGTGCCCACCGACCGTGACGCCCTCAAGCAGCGTCTTCACCTCCGGGAACGTGAACGGATTGCCCTCGAGCGCCACCGTGTCGTGGACAATGCCAGCCAACACCTTGTGCGCCCGAAACAACGCCCTCGCCACGTTCGGCGGAGCTTGCGTGGCGAAGCCGAAACGCGGGCGCGCGAACCCTAGCGAACCGCCACCACGCGGCGCGGTGCGCTCATCGCGGTTGCTCTCCTGCTGCTGGTGCGCCATCGTACCGTCCGCCAAGCTCATTGGATTCTTGCGACTGAGCAGGCAGTAGGGGGAGTGGTCGCTCTCGGAGCGGTCAAAGCGCTGCTCTCCGACCACCCTTGCCGATGGTCGAGAGCTCGGGCAATTGGTGCTCCATGCCGTCGATCCGGCGCCGTGCATCCGAAGCCAAACGCTCCAGTTCGTCAGCGCCTTCGTGGTCGCCTTCGGCCCGAAGGTCGGCCACCGTGCCCGAAATGGCCGCCGCGTAGCTAGCACTGCCGACCATTCGGGCGATGATCCGCTCGCGCATGTCGACCCTCTCGGTGCCGCAGCCTTCGTAACCGTCATCGCGCACGTCGCATATCCTTCGTTTGGCTGCTCTTGTCGCCGCCGCCAAGGTCGTATACCCCATACACGCTTCAACTCTCCGCTACACCGTGGCCGGGTCCTCCTCCTCAAGGTCGGACTTGGCGATGAAGTGGACTTGGGGCCAGCCGGGGGAGTCCTCGGCATCCCTCCACACCTTGTCGATGATCTCCGAGCGCACCTTCATCGTGGCTTCGGTACGCAAGTCCTCAAACGCCGCGTCGTAGATGATCCGCACGTCCACCAAGGGATCGTCGTAGTGGTCGAAACCGGGCTCGATGTTGATGCCGACGATGCCGATGTCGCCAAAGCGCGCCTTGAAGGCCGCCTCCGCGATCTCGCGTACCTGTTGGTTGTTCATGGGGAATCTCCTTTAGGGTGACCGTTGGCGGAACAGCACATGGGCGACGAAGCCTCGCCTGGCATCCACGGCCGCCTGCTCGAACAGTCCAATGGCGAGCTCCGCGGAAGCGATGTGGTCCCGAACGTCGGATTTCTGGTAGGTGGGCCTATCCAGCGCGTAGTCCGCCCCCTGCCGCTCGATCTGCAACACGACGAACGCCTCCGCGAAGTCGCGGACTTCCACCGGAAACTCCGGCATAGCTTGGGCCTGACGACACGCGCTCCTAGCCCTCCCGTGCTCCAGCGCACGGTAGGTCCTGTGCCATGCCGGGCCGCGCTCCGTGCCGATGAACAAGTCGGCCGCCGATGCCGCTAGACAGTGGAACATCGCGTAGTATGCCGTGCTTACGGCGCGGCGCAACCGCGCCTGTGGCGCGTCGCCGGATTCCGCGAGGGCGCGGGCAACTTCAATCAAGTCATAGGGGTTCATGGCGCAAGTCCTTCGTCACCAATTTGCGTTTGCGCCGGATCATACTACGGGTGGCAGAGGCCCCTGGCCACGCGGGAACGCCCGCGAGCGCACGCAGCGGCCCGACATCGCTAGCGATGCTACTTTCGGCCCAGCGACGACCACTGGCCATCTACATTCCAGCGCTGGCCGACTACTCCATCTGCGACTCCAACTTCGAGGTCTTGGATGGCTTCTTCTGCGGCTGCGATTTCGACCGGCGAGCCGTGCGGGTGGCCAAGGCGCCCATGCTGGTCGCCGGCGACGACCACACGAACCTGCACCAGCTAAACAGCTTGGCGATGGCGGACGCCACCGATCTCATGAACACAGCCAACACCACGGCGCCGCGCCTCACCATCGAAGACCTGACGCGCTCCAAGACGCGCAAGTTCCGCGGCTTCGACATCATCCTCACCAATCCACCTTTCGCGGGGGAGATCCGCGAGCCGGCGCTGCTCAAATGCTACGAAGTCGCCCAGCGCAACCGCCACATTGAGCGACACGCGCTCTTTAGGGAATGGTCCACGGCTGCGGCCAATAGCCTCTCGCGGCAAAGCTCGCGCCGTGTTGCCGCAAGAATAGCTGCAACGGTCGGTACGGCACACGCTTCAGCTTGCCGAAGTTGGTGTCTTCGTTGAAGTCCCGGCCTTCGCTTTCCTTGCGTCCATAGGCCGACTCGTCGAGCGGTTCGCCTCGCTTGCGTTTGCGTCTGCCTACCTTGCTCAGCACACACGGCGTCTCGTAGTCGCCGAACCACCGGCCGCCGCGGCGTTCGAGGCGGTCATCCCGTGCCAGGATGCAATCGATCATCGGGAACAGCCCAATGTCGACGATTGTTGGGTTGAACAGGTCGCCATCCTTCTCGTGCGCTTGAAGCTGATAAACAACGACCATCAAGACGTCCGTGCTCGGAACCACGTTCTTCACCGTCACTTTCTGCGTCAAACGTGCGGATGCTTCGCGGGGCGTCGGCGGCGACTTCATTGCCACGCCCACGGGGTCTTTGTAGAGCAGCTTCAGTTCCAGCCGTTTGCCGCTGTCATGCTGGTAGTCGGGATAGCCTTCCCGCTCGCCAACGACCCCCTGATGCCTCGTGATGCCGCCGGCATCCGCCGGCCCTTGGCCGCGCAGGAGGGTAGGCAGTTCGGGAATGCAGGCATCCATGAGCGTCCCCACGATCGTGCCAATCTGTGACGGTTCAATTGCCCCCAACACGGCCCTCGGCAGACGCAACAGGTCCAGCCGCACACCAACCAACGTCGCGAGCCGACGCGCCAAGTCAGCGATCTCGGTGTCCCGGATTCGATCATCGGCCATGCGTGGGTTCCAAGAGATCGCGAAAGTCAGCCGGGGTGACCGCGTCGAGCCCAACGCCGATCGCTCTGCACAACTGCAGCAACTCCACATAGTCGACGCGACGCTCGCAGGTCTCCACTTTGGAGACGTAGGACTGGGGACGACCGAGCAGCCGCGCTACATCTTGTTGCGTTAGTCCTGCACCCTCACGCGCCTTGCGGAGCAGAGCTACCGCCTCAATGTACCGATGATCGTGGATCGTCTTCACGCAAGTCCCCCACCTGTGGCATGATGCCCACGCAAGCCCCAAGTAACCCAAGACAGCATATTTCTCGCATCTCTGACGGCAGACTTGACGGCGACTCCCCAACCACGCTACAAAGGCCAAATGGCCAAACGACATCAGATCAAAGCAGGCGACTGGGAGAGCATCGTAGGGCGTCTCCAAGAGCTCGTGCTCGCCAACTCGGGTGAGGACGAGTTCCAAGAGATCTTCAAGATCCTCGTCGCCAAGCTATACGCCGAGAAATTCGCCGCACGAGGCGTCCGTTTCCACCCCCGACGGTCGCCAGCGGAAACCGCTGCCTGCCTGAACGACCTGTTGGCGAGAGCCGCGGCGCAGTGGCCCGGCATCGTCGACGACGCCCGCTCTCGCCTTACCGACGACCATCTGGCCATCTGCGTGCAGGCGCTGGCGGACTATTCGATCTGCGACTCCAACTTCGAGGTTTTGGATGGCTTCTTCGAGTTCTTGGTGGGCCGCGCCGCCAAAGGCGCGAAGGGCCAGTATTTCACGCCGCGGCAGGTCGTGGAGTGCTGCGTTCGCATCGTCGATCCGGCCCCAACGGAAACCGTGCTCGACCCAGCATGCGGCTCGGCGGGCTTCTTGGTGCATGTCCTGAACCACAATGCCGCCCGGCTAGAGACCTCGGCCCGGCGGTACTGCGCCACGAAGCTCTGGGGCTGCGACTTCGACCGCCGAGCCGTGCAGGTGGCCAAGGCGCTCATGTTGGTCGCCGGCGACGACCACACCAACCTGCACCAGCTGAACAGCTTGACGATGGCGGACGCCGGCGATCTCATGGACATTGCCAACACCACTGCGCCGCGCCTCACCATTGAAGACCTGACGCGCTCCAAGACGCGCAAGTTCCGCGGCTTCGACGTCATCCTCACCAATCCGCCCTTCGCGGGGGAGATCCGCGAGCCGGCGCTGCTCAAGTGCTACGAAGTCGCCCGACGCAACCGCCGCATCGAGCGTGACGCGCTCTTTCTCGAACGCTGCGTGCAGCTGCTTCGCCCGGGCGGGCGGCTGGGTATCGTCCTGCCGCACAACAAGCTCGGCGGCGCGAGTTGGGCCTACCTGCGCGACTGGCTGATCCGGCAAGTGCGCGTGGTCGCCGTGCTCGGATTGGACCGCACCGCCTTCCTGCCCCACACGCACCAGAAGGCCAGCGTGCTCTTCGGCGTCAAGCGCCCCAAGCCGGTGCGCCGGCCGGTTGACGAGCCGGTGCTGTTCGTCCTCAGCCGGTCGTCCGGCAAGGATTCCACGGGCAAGACCCGCAAGCGCCCCGGCGCATCGCCAGACCACCCGGCTTGGCAGCGCGCGGATCACGACTTCGACAGCGTTATCGAGCGCGTAGGCGAGTTCACGCGAACACACAACGTGGCATGGAGCGCGTGAATGGCGACCGCCGCCGTAGTCGACATCAGCCGCCTCGACGACGGCTGGATTCTGGCGCCGGAACGCTACGACCCCCGGCGAGGCGGGAAGTCCGCCGGCCCATGCCTAGGCGACTTCGTCCGCGTTCGCCGCGATCAGGCAAATGCCACCACCACCGGCAACGGACGATTCGTGGTGTTCGATACCGGCGACGCCCGCGATGGCATCGTCGTCGCCCACAAGCAACCCTGCGCCGCCGCCGACCTCCGCAGCGCCAAGAAACTCGTTCGCCCGCAGCAAGTGATCGTCTCGCGCCTGCGCCCCTACCTGCGCCAAGTGGCGTGGATCGATCCCGGCTTGCTCACCGAGCAGGGGCCGGACGTGCAGCTGCTATGCAGCACCGAGTTCTTCGTGCTCGAATCCGCGACCGACGCCAGCATCGCTTTCCTAGCGCCGTTTCTGCTGAGCACCCAAGTTCAAGCGGTTCTCGCGGCAGCCCAAGAAGGCGGCCACCATCCCCGCTTCAACGAACGCACCCTAATAACCCTGCGCGTTCCAAAGGCGATGGTTCAACAGGCGAACGAACTATCGGCCCGTTTCGAGTACGCGGTGACCCAAGCCCGCGAAGCCTGCGGCGCAATGCGAGAGAGCGTTGGCGTGGCCACGCGCCTGCATCCACCGCCGTAGCGAGACCGGAGCATTTCTGCGAGCCCCACCACCTGGCCACCGCCGGCTGCTGACGGTGATGCTGGAACTTGCTGAGGTCCTGAAATTTCGCTTGCACCTACCCCGAATCTCGAGTAGCGTACTGTGAGTGTCGTAACTTCACAGGCCGAAAAGGGGGGCAAGCAAGGCCATGGACATTGACGAGGATGTTGTTGCTGCGAGATGCGCTGCTACTCGTGTTGCAGTCGCACTAAAGAAAGCAAAGGCACTCAAGGACGAGACCATGCAGATCACGGCAGATGACGATTGGGGGATATATGAGA
Source organism: Candidatus Azotimanducaceae bacterium (assembly GCA_965243095.1). Lineage (GTDB taxonomy): Bacteria > Pseudomonadota > Gammaproteobacteria > Pseudomonadales > Azotimanducaceae > VXYL01. The sequence goes on along the minus strand of OZ251530.1, from coordinate 3,213,014 downwards.
AGGCAAAGCGATTTTGCGAAAGGGCAGAACAGGTAGTGGTGGAAGCGGAGACGGCATACAAGGAAGCGAGTTGCCGTTGGCATGCCGTACAAGAAGCCACCAAAGCACGTCGGCTAGATGACGCAATCGCGCTGCCAAGAGACGCGGCGGATAGGGCGTACCGGCAGGCGAACAAAGATGTGAACAACACTTCCCGCCTCATCAATGAGGTGAAGCAAAACTGCAAGGATGCTTGTGAGCAACTTCGCCGACACTGATGCTCCGAATGTGAATTGGTCGCTGCCCGTGCATCATCCGCTGTCCCAAGACATTCTTTCAGCCCGCCTCAATGACGTCCCAAACGGATCGGAACGCTGTCGGCACGGTCCTCGTCGTAGTGCATCCGTCGCGCTGGGCGTCGAGGTACGCGACCGCCTTGCCGCACTCCTCGGCGTCGTCGCCGGCGGCTTGCGCCGTCGAACTGGCGGAACGCCAAGCAAGGGTAGCCGGAAAGCCGCCTACGGAACGCGACGTGGCGCGATGCGCCGGAGACTTGCTCGGGGCTAGGCTTGGGCGGAACGGGCGTAGGGAGCGTTTGGGGCGGTTTCCTACGCCGCAGTGGGCGAAGGTGTACGCCAAACCGACGCCGAAAGCCCTTCGGCAGCCGCCTTTCGTCCATAAGCAATTGATTTGACGGGCGAAAAAGCCGATTGACTCGGCGCTACAACGGCCGCATGGTTAACGGCCATGAGGATGAGGTTGAGAACCCCGGTCTTGGTCTTGGTCGCGGCACTGGCCGCAGTGACCGCAGGGGCGCAATGGCCGGGCGTAGACGACGAGGCGACTGCCGACGAAACGAGCGAGTCCGGTTGGCCGGTGAGTACCGTGCCCGCCGACGCGGGCGCAACGGGCGCGAGCTTCCGTTGCAGCGTGTTCGGCGATTTTGCGTTTCAAGGCGAACTCAGGTACGGACAATCTGACTCCCGCATAGAGCGGATGATTGATGACATCGTCAAGGCTTCCGGACTTAAGAGGAACTTTGAGGTTGTGTCTTCGCCAGACGTCTCGAACGCGGCCGCGTGGGTTGAAGGCGATAGGCGGATGATCGGCTACAACCCCCGCTTTCTAGACGACATCGTTAGCCGAACGGGTACTGATTGGGCCGTCAAGAGCATCATGGCCCATGAGGTGGGCCATCATCTGCAAGGGCATACCCTGCAACGCGGCGGAAGCCGACCACCAATCGAGTTGGAAGCGGACAACTACTCGGGCCATATTGTCCGTTGGTTGAACGGGTCGTTAGACGACGCGCAGGTGGCCATGAGAACCCTTGCGCCGCCGCGCGACAGCCACACGCACCCCGGACGAGACCGCCGCTTGAACGCCATTGCGGACGGATGGCGTCAAGCGGGAGCAAGGAGTACGGGAACAGGCCAACCAAGCCAACCGAATACGCAGCCTTCGCCGTCTCCGCGTCCAGATCCTTCGCCGTCTCCGCATCCAGATCCTTCGCGGTTTCCGCGTCCAAATCCGCCACAAGTCGCTACGGCTTGCTGCACTGTTAATGTTATGACAAGGCAGATAATACCGATGTGCGCCCTACCGCCCGTAGGACCCGTAGGTGTGGACTGCCACTGCATTCAACAGAATCCTTTTGGCATGGTACGCACTGTATACGGCGTGTCGTGCAGGTAGCGTCAACACACTTGGGAGAGAAGACCATGCGAGCAATCATGCTCGCCATCGTTTGTCTGTGCGCTTACTTCGCTGTCGGCCAAGATGCCGACCCCGCGTTTTGCGACACTCTAGACGGTATTATGTCCGAGGTCGGTGATTACTCTTACTACACGGTTGTAATCAACGGCGAGTTGGTGAGCAAACACGAGATAATGGGGGATGATAACCGTTTCTCTGTCATCCAAGATAGTGACCCTATAAAGTTGCCCGGGGCTACCTCTTGCGTTGCGATGATGCTCGGTTGGTACACTATCGTTTACACATGCCAATGGATGACCAAAAAACCCCGTAGCACTTTTGTTTCGATGGGTGGCGGTGTCGTATCCTGTCTTGGAAAGCGAGGGTTTTCTTCCTATGTGGTAAGCGGAGAGAACGAGAACGGCCCTGCGATCCCGGGGGCGAAGACAAGTGACGGTGGCCGTCGATTTAGTTTGCGTATGTTCAAGCAGATATCCTCCTCACAGGTGAACATGGACTACACATACGCGCAAGTCAGCTTGTTCACCTACAAGGTGCCCACGAAGGGCACTTTTTTGTGCATATCCTTCTACCAAAATGATGAGGAATATAGCAAAAGGTTTTCGTGGCTCAAACATTATGCGGCAGAGGCCAAATCGGGAGAGTACAGTGACAACAACCCCTTGGGTCTACAATCCAACGTAAAGGCCGCACTGATTTGGACAGAACTTAGTGATTTTCATTACCGGGACACCATCCCGTCGTTTTTTCGTTGAGTGAAGAAGTAAGGTAGGCGCAAGTGCGTATTTCAACTTTCTTGCTGGCCGTCGCCGTCTTGCTGTGCGCCCATGCCGCCATCGGCGACGTCAAGGCGCAGGATGACCCCGACCAAGCCGAAGCCGACCCCGGCCCTGCGCCAGTAGACGAGGCGCGGCCGCCAGTGGAAGGCGGATACGTTGTTTGTAGCGGACTGTGCGCCCCTGCGCGGCAAAACGATCCGCCGACGACGGGATATGTAGCCGTCTTCGGTAAACGAGTTCCTTCCCGCGAATTGCCCGCCATCATGGAAGACCACTACGGTAGTGACTTAGACTGGTACAATCACAGCATCTTTAGCCATCTTGTCGAAACCGAGCATGATTGCCGCGACGCAGGCTACGGAGACACAAACGAATGTTCAACCTTGGCGACAGAACGCGCCGCTTTGGAAGAAGCCGATAGGATTGTTGCCGAGTCGAAAATCCGATCGTGGACAACATCCGAGGTGTTTGACGTCAAGGTAATGCGATGCCCGCACGGAGAGAAAGACTTTGACGCCGCAGAAGAAGCCGTTGAACGTGCGGCCATGCGATGGTACGGGCTTCAATGCATACAGAAACTCGGCAGCCTTGAATATGTCACAGGCGCTAACAACCTAATCGAATGTCGCGGTTGCTTTGCGCCCGCCATAGACGCGGCCATACGAGAGACCACCAATGCGCCAACGACGTATCATTTGAGGTGGCAAATGGCGGACAACGGAGATGCGTATTTTCAGGCCGGCTTTTGGCCCGAAACTGACGACGCTACGATTGTCGCGCGTGGCATTTACAGTCCCGGATGCGAAGTCGAGTTGTTTGACGACTAAGACTCGAACGATGGCAGCAGCCTTCGTAGAAGGCGATTTGGGGCGCGAAGCGCGAAGGTATGCTACCGGATAGGGTTGACCGGAACGCGGCGTAGGGAGCGCGTCTGTGGCGTTCCCTACGCCGCAGACGGCTAGGCGGCTACGAAGGCGGCCCAATCCGCCATGAGCTTGCGCCGCTTGTCGAACAAGCCGCTACGGGCGTAGGCGGCTTCCGCCTTGTCTTTGATGGTGTGCGCGAGCGCGGCTTCCATGACCGCGTGCGGCGCATCGGTTTGCTCGCTAGCCCAATCGCGGAACGTGGAACGGAACCCGTGCGCGGTGGCGTCAACGCCTTGCTCGGGGAGTAGCTTGCCCACCGTGGCGTCGCTAATCGCCTTGCCGTTCATGGAAGGGAACAGCAACGGCGAGTCCGCGGTGCGCGAGGTGCGCGGCATGGCTTGGGCTTCGCGCAGGATGGCGACGCACCTTGGCGACAGCGGCACGCGGTGTTCCTTGCCGGCTTTCATGCGCTCCGCGGGAACCGTCCACGTCGCCGCTTCCAAGTCCACTTCGTTCCAAGTAGCCGAACGAGCTTCGCCGATTCGGGCGCACGTCAGCACCATGAACTCGAACAGCATCTTCGTGGCAGACCATGCGTTGCTCTCCCGCACCTTCCGCACCGCGTCGCCGGCAAGCGAGTAGTGGATGGCGCGGTGGTGCTTGGGAGCGGCGCGCTTCGCGCCGAGTACCAGCAACACTTCGTCGCCGGCCGGGTCATCCGCGCGGTGGCCCTTGGCTTTGGCCCAGCGCATGACCGCGCTAATCCGTTGGCGAACCCGGCCGGCGGTTTCCCGCTTGGCAGTCGAAATCGGTTCGAGTAACGCCAAAACGTCCGCGGTGGTGACGGCGTCCACGCCGAGCTTGCCAAGCACCGGGTAGGCGTAGGTGCCAACGACGCGCGCCACTGGCCGGCGGATTTGGGGTTAGACCACGAAACCGCCTTGAAGTCGATTACCGCTTCCTGCGAGCCCGACTGCCGGCGCCGGGACAGCCACCGCCGGACTGCTAGCGACGATGCAGGGACTCTCCGCTACACCGTGGCTGGATCCTCCTCCTCATCGAGGTCGGACTTGGCGATGAAGTGGACTTGCGGCCAGCCGGGGGAGTCCTCCGCGTCCCTCCACACCTTGTCGATGATCTCCGATCGCACCTCCATCATCGCCGGCACCCTGTCCGGAGCGATCAACCGCTCGACCTCGCCATCGTAGATGATCTTCACGTTCACCAAGGGATCGTCGTAGTGATCGAAGCCCGGCTTGATGTTGATGCTGACGATACCGATGTCGCCGAAGCGCGCCTTGAAGGCCGCCTCGGCGATGGCGCGAACCTGCTGATTGTTCATATCGGGACCCTCCTATGGTGACCGTTGCCTGAACAGCACATGGGCCGCAAAGGCGCGTTTGGCTTCGACATCCGCCTGCTCGAACCGGCTGATGGCCCGCTCTGCGGAAACGATGTAACCCAGAACGTCGGATTGCCTGTAAGCATCCACGTCCAGCGCGTAATCCGCCTGCTGCCGCTCGATCTGCAACACGACGAAAGCATCGGCGAAGTCGCGGAGTTCCGCGGGAAACTCCGGCATCGTCTGCGCCTGCCGACACGCGCTCCTAGCTCTGCCGTGCTCCAGCGCACGGTAGATCCGGTGCCAAGCTGCGTTGCGCACGGTGCCGATGAACAGGTCGGCCGTCGACATCGACAAGCAGTGGAACATCGCGTAGTACGCGGTGCTGATGGCGCGGCGCAACCTTGCCTGCATGGCCTGCGTGTGGCCGGATTCCGCGAGGGTGCGGGCAACTTGCATCAGGTCATGCCAGTTCACGGCGCAATGCTCCGGGCCGAGTTGATTTGGGACTGCCCACTATACAGGTGGCCATGTTGGCTGACCGGGAGCGTGGTCTCTGTAGTGGCCGAGTTTGGGCCTTCCCGCCAGCGACGGAACGAGCACGGCAGGCCGGCGATCGTCTCGGAGCGGCATGTGAGGGCGGCAAGCGGGATTGGCCGCTTCGCGTGACTCAAGACCGATCAGCGCTTCAACGAGTGCGAGAAGGTGCGTTAGGAGGTGCCGGCTTGCGGGCTGAAAATTGGCGGAGAGGGAGGGATTCGAACCCTCGATGGAGTTTAACCCATACTCCCTTAGCAGGGGAGCGCCTTCAGCCGCTCGGCCACCTCTCCGGGGCACCGCCGGTTGGCGGATGTGTGGCGCTCCGAGCAGGATTCGAACCTGCAGTCCCCAGCTTCGTAGGCTGGTGCCTTATCCAGTTTGGCCATCGGAGCGTTGCCGCGTAGTGTAGCACGATTTCGCGGGCGTACATCCGCGCCGGCATCGCGTGTTTAGCGGCTCTCCAAGCAAGCCGCGCTGGCCGCTTGGCCGAGCTCGAAGTCGCAATCAAACGGCGTGTGGGCCCAAGGTGCGGGGCGGTTGCCGGTTGCGCATGTGCCCAGATGCCCGAGTAGCGAGGGTAAGCCCGCCTCGTACTTGCCTGCGTGTGCCCAGATCAAGCCGAGATCGATCAGCGCTTGGAGCACGATCGCCGGATCCTGTTGGTCGTCGCGCTGGGCGCAATGCCGTTCCAGGGCTTCCTCCACCGTCTTGAAGGGCAGACGCTCCTTGCCATCGGCGAAGATCGGCGCAAGCGCTTCCGCGTGGGGAAGGAAACCGGATTGCAGGAGCTCCATGCGCCGGTTGTCGTAGAAGTCGCATCGTATGGGTAGGAACAACGCGAGTGCCTGCTTCGCCATAGCCGCGTCGATGCGCTTGGTGGCCGCTTGGTTCAACGCGGTTACCAGCGCGTTGCCAATCTCTTGGATGAAGTAGGGGTAGCGGTTCGCTGCCTCCAAGAGCAGCGCTAGGGGTTTATCGGCCGCAGAGACGGCCAACGCTGTCAAAGGCGCCATGAGCGCGTCTTCGTCCTCGCCGGGCAGCAGCCGCCCTACCGCGATGCGGCGCGAGCGTTCCCAGAAGGATGCTTGCATCTTCTGGAGCGTGGCGGCGATCCCAGGTGTGCCGGCTAGCACCAGCAGAAAGGGCGCCCCCATCCGGCGGATGTTCTGCGAAGCGTTCAGCAACGCCCGTCCCACTTCGGCGGAAAGCAGATGCGCCTCGTCCACCAGCAGCGCCAATGGGCGGGCCGCGCACTGCGTGGCGAGCATTTGTTCGAGGGGTGGATTGCCCGCTTGGTTCAAGCACAACGAACTCCGGCTTGCGGTGGTACCGCCGGCCAACCGGCGCAACGCGGCTCGCCAGCCGTCCTCCGGTGCCAAGGCGTTCGCCAAGGCATCCACGGAAGCGAGCTTGTCAGTGGGCGTGGCGTTCACGACGTCGGCGCCGGCTTGGCGCAATCGTCCGCCGATCTCGTCGAGCAACACCGTCTTGCCGTTGCCGCGCGGTCCGTGCAGAACGATGTCAGCGCTGGGTGCGCGCTTGTCGCGGAGGTCCGCCTCCATCGGCGCGACGGCCATGATCTCGCGTTCCCGCCCCGCCAGATGTGGCGGACGGTCGCCGCTGCCGGGGCGGAAGAGGTTGGGGGGAAACATCATGCGCGTCACAGTAGCACCACAGCCAGCGGTATTCCAATCGAACGGCGGCTAGCGCATCGCCCGCAAACCGCACGGCCCTCGTCCGCCATACTAACGCCATGCGTTTCTTCAACACCACCGGGCCGATCGAACCGGATCGGCACTACTGCGTGCCGCCGCTCAAGCGCGTGAATCTGCGCGAGATTCACAAGCTGGTGCGGCAGCAGCGGTACTTCGTGCTGCGCGCGCCGCGGCAGACGGGCAAGACCTCCATGTTGCTGGCGCTCAAGGAGTGGCTGAACGATCAGGGCGAGTGCGAGTGCGTGTACGCCAACTTCGAGGCGGGGCAAGCGGCGCGGGAGCAAACCGAGCCGGCCATGCGGGCGATGCTGAGCGAGCTGGCGTCGCGGGCGCAGGCGGAAGGTTCCGCGTTTCCGCACGGCGAGTGGCCGCGCATCCTGGCCGAAGCCGGCACCTTTGGTGTGCTGAGCGAGGTGCTCACCGTCTGGTCGCGAGCGGTCGCCAAGCCCGTGGTGTTGCTCATCGACGAAATCGACGCGTTGATCGGCGACACGCTGCTTACCGTGCTGCGCCAACTCCGCTCGCGCTACGACCGCCGCCCGCGCGAGTTTCCGCAGAGCGTGGTGCTGTGCGGTGTGCGCGATGTGCGCGACTACCGCATTCGCTCGGGCTCGACGAACGAGGTCGTAACCGGCGGCAGCGCCTTCAACGTCAAGGCCAAGTCGCTGCGGCTGGGCGACTTCAATTGCGACGAGGTCGGCAGCCTGCTGGAACAGCACAAGAAGGAAACCGGCCAGCAATTCACCGCCGCTGCCCAAGAAACCATTTGGCAGCAGACCCAAGGGCAGCCGTGGCTCGTGAACGCGCTGGCGGACGAGTGCTGCGCGGCCGTGCCCGACCGCGATGTGGAAGAAGAGGACGTTCGCGACGCGCAGGAACGCATCGTCGTGCGCCGCGAAACGCATCTCGACCAGCTGGCGGACAAGCTGCGCGAAGAGCGCGTCCGGCGCGTGGTGGAACCCCTGCTCAGCGGCGGCGAAACGCGCACCTTCACCGATCGCGACGTGGAGTACGCCCGCGATCTCGGCTTGCTCGCGCTCGCGCCGCCGCTGCGCATCGCCAACCCGATCTACGCCGAGGTGGTGCCGCGGGAGCTCACTTGGGTGGCCCAAGAGGAACTGGCGCAGGAGGCCGCGTGGTACACCGATGCCGCCGGCGCGCTGGACGTGGTGGCGTTGATGGAGTCGTTCCAAGCGTTCTTCCGCGAACACTCGCAACACTGGCGGCAGCGCTTCCTGTACCAAGAGGCGTGGCCGCAGCTACTCCTGCAAGCGTTTCTGCAGCGCGTGGTGAACGGCGGCGGCCGGGTGGAGCGCGAATACGGCCTAGGGCGCGGCCGCACGGACCTGCTGATCGTGTGGCCGCAGCGAGAAGGCACCACCCGCCACGTCGTCGAGTGCAAAGTGCTGCGCCGAAGCTTGTCGGAAACGGTGGCCGAAGGGCTGCAACAGACAGCCAACTACATGGACAAATCCGCCGCCGACAGCGGCCATCTGGTGGTGTTCGACCGCGACGAGGGCAGGCCGTGGAGCGAGAAGATCTTCCATCGGGTGGAGGATGCCGAGGGGGTGGCCATCCACGTTTGGGGCATGTGAATCTGGCTTCCTTCCACTAGGCCGACGCAGCACTGGCGGCGGCGACTCCACGGCCAATGGGAGCGCCCGCAAAGTGCTATTCTTCGCCCGGTGGTGATGGCGAGACGAAACCGTGGCGGTTGAGCCCTTGGAAAACGGTGCGGAACCGGCCCTGCGCAACGGTGGCGAGGCGGCGCCGGCGGCCGGGCCGTTGTTGCCGTTCGCGTTCGCGCGGCGCTTTGGCGTCGTGGTGGCGGGGGAGGGGGAGGGCGGCTGCCTCGATGTGGCCTGCCGCACGCCGCCCACGCTGGCGACGTTGGCCGAAGTCAAGCGCGTCACCGGCGGGCGGCTGCGGGTGCGGGCGGTGGACGAGGGCGAGTTCGAGGAGCTGCTCACCGCCGCCTATGTGCGCGACGCCTCCGAGGCGAAACAGATGGTCGCGGACATCGGCGATCACTTGGATCTCGCCAGCCTCGCGGACTCGGTTCCGGAAACCGAGGATCTGCTCGATCAGGAGGAGGACGCGCCCATCGTCAGCCTCATCAACGCGGTGCTGGCGGAGGCCATTCGCGCCGGCGCGTCGGATGTGCATATCGAGACCTTCGAGAAGTTCCTGCAGGTGCGCTTCCGCGTGGACGGGGTGATGCGCGAGGCGGTCAATCCCAAGCGGGCGCTGGCGCCGCTGCTGGTTTCGCGCATCAAAGTGATGGCCAAGCTGGACATCGCCGAGAAGCGCGTGCCGCAGGACGGGCGCATTCCGCTGCGCATCGGCGGGCGCGAGGTGGACGTGCGCGTCTCCACGCTGCCCACCGGCAACGGCGAGCGGGTGGTGCTGCGGCTGCTGGACAAGCAGGTGGGGGCGCTCGAACTGCCCAACCTCGGCATGGACGCGGGCACGCTGGCGCGGGTGCGCGACGTCATCGCCAAGCCGCACGGCATCTTTCTGGTCACCGGGCCCACCGGCTCCGGCAAAACCACCACGCTGTACGCGGCGATGGGCGAGTTGAATCGGGATTCGGTGAACATCCTCACCATCGAGAACCCCATCGAATACATGATCGCCGGCATCGGCCAAACCCAGGTGAACGAGAAGGCCGGCATGACCTTCGCCCGCGGCCTGCGCGCCATCCTGCGGCAAGACCCGGACGTGGTGATGGTGGGCGAAATCCGCGACTTGGAAACCGCGGAAACGGCCGTGCAGGCCAGCCTTACCGGGCACTTGGTGATGTCCACGGTTCACACCAACACCGCCATCGGCTCGGTCACGCGCTTGGTGGACATGGGCGTGGAGCCGTTTCTCATCGCCTCCAGCGTGGTGGGCATGTTGGCGCAGCGGCTGGTGCGCGTGCTGTGCCCGGCGTGCAAGGTTCCGGCGACGCCGAACGCGATGGAGCAGCGGCTCTTGGGGGAGGCGGCGGCCGCGGCGACGGTTTTCCATCCGGCCGGCTGCGAAGCGTGCGGGCATTCCGGCTTCAAGGGGCGCACCGGCATCTACGAGCTGGCCACGGTGGACGACGGGCTGCGGGAACGCATCCACGATCGGGCGTCCGAGCAAGCCCTGGCCGAGTACGTGCGCCGCACCTGCCCGGACATCGCCGACGACGGGCGGCGCAAGGTGCTCGCCGGGGTGACTTCGGCCAACGAGGTGCTGCGCGTGAGCTTGGCGGGCGAGCGCGAGGGCGCTGGCGCCGAGTTGGCGGGCGAGTTGGGCCAGTTGGCGGAGTAGGGCGGTGGCGGTTTTCGAATACGTCGCGCTGGACGCGGGCGGGCGTCGGCGCAAAGGCGTCGTGGAAGGCGACAGCGGCCGCCAAGTGCGCCAAACATTGCGCGACCAAGGGCTGTCGCCAACGTCCGTGGTGGCCACGGAGGGCAGCCGCAGCAACGGCGCGGCGACCGCCACGACGCCGCGCCGGCGCTGGAAGATGCGCTGGGGCCGGGGCATCTCGCCGATGGATCTAGCGCTGGTCACCCGGCAGCTCGCCACGCTCATCGCCGCGGCGTTGCCGGTGGAGGAATCCCTGCGCACCATCGCCGAACAATCCGGGCAGCGCCGCGTTTCCGCCTTGATGATGAACGTGCGCGGGCGTGTGCTCGAAGGCCATTCGCTGGCCCATTCCCTCGGCGAATATCCAGCGGCTTTCGGCCAGATGTACCGCTCCACGGTGGCGGCCGGCGAGCAATCCGGCTATTTGCACGTCGTGCTCGACAACCTCGCGGATCACACCGAACAGGGCTACGAGGCGTCGCGGGGCGTGCAGATGGCGCTGTTCTACCCGGTGATCCTGTTCATCGTGTCGGTGCTCATCATCGGCGGCCTGATGATCTACGTGGTGCCGAACATCGTGCAGATCTTTGAGGACACCGGGCAGGAACTGCCGCTCCTGACCACGGTGCTCATCGACGTCAGCGGCTTTCTGAACACGCACTGGTGGGCGCTGCTGCTCGGCGCGGTCGCGGCGGTGGTGCTGACGCGCTGGCTGCTCCGCCGGCCCAACGTGCGTTTGGCGTGGGATCGGCGCAAGCTGTCGCTGCCGGTGGCGGCGCGCATCGCCCGCGGCGGCAACGCCAGCCGCTACGCCGGTACGCTGGCGATTCTCACCAGCAGCGGCGTGCCGTTGGTGGACGCCATGCGCATCGCCACCGAGGTGGTCACCAACACTTGGTTGAAACAACGGCTGGCGGCCGCTGTCGAAAGGGTAAGCGAGGGTTCGAGCCTGCGCGTGGCGTTGGAGACGGTGGGGCATTTTCCGCCGATGGTGCTGCACATGGTCGGCAGCGGCGAGGCGAGCGGCGAGTTGGACGCCATGCTCGGCAAGGTGGCGCATTATCAGCAGCAGGAGTTGACGCGGCTGGTGACCACCTTGGTGCAGCTTTTCCAGCCGATCATGCTGCTGGTGATGGCCGGCTTGGTGCTCACGATAGTGCTCGCCATCCTCGTGCCCATCTTGGGCATGAACCAGCTGGTGGCCTAGGGTGTGCCCGTTGGGGCGCGGCTATGGCAAACTGGACGAACGGACGACAAGGAGTTGACGTGAACAGCGGTTTCCACAACAAGCAGGCGCGTGTTAGCGGGGCAACGCGCCGGTGGGCGCGTAAGAGCGGCTTCACCCTCATCGAGGTGATGATGGTGGTGCTGATCATGGGCCTGCTGCTGGCCATCGTGGTGCCGAACATGTGGGGGCAGGGCGAGAAGGCGCGCCAGGCGGCGGCCAAGAGCGGCATCCGCAACATCGCCAGCGCCCTCGACATGTACCGCATCGACAACGGCCACTATCCCTCCACGGAGCAGGGCTTGCAGGCGCTGGTGAGCCGGCCGAGCGGTTTCCCGGAACCGAAAAGCTGGGGGCCGGAGCCGTACATGCGCAAGCTGCCGCTCGATCCTTGGGAAAACGAGTTCGTGTACATGCTCGAGGGGCGTTCCTTCGAGATCGTCTCGCTGGGTCAGGACGGCGCGGAAGGCGGTGAAGACTTGGCCGCCGACATCCGCTACTCGCAGATATAGGCGCGGCCGGACGGCGGACATCGACATGCGCGGCCGCGGGAGCGCGTCCCGGCGCGGCTTCACCCTGCTCGAGATGCTGCTGGTGGTGACCATCGTGGCGATTTTGGCGGCGGTTGTGGCGGTGGGCTTCACGGACTCGGGCCGGCATCGCCACGTGCGCGCCGAGGCCGAACGGTTGGCGCGTTTGGTCGAGCTCGCACGCGACGAAGCATTGCGCGGCAACGAAATCTGGGGCTTGGCGGTGGACGAGGGGCGCTACGGCTTCCAACGCTACGACCTGGCAAGCGGCCATTGGAGCCCAGTGGATCGCCCGCTGTTCCGCGCCGCCCCGAGCGAGGTGGCCGTGACGTTTCGCATCGCCACCAGCGCCGCCGACGAGGACCGGCTGGAGGAACGGTTTGCCGCCCTTGAAGACGAGGTAGGCAAATCGGACGATGCGGATGCCCCCAACGTGGCCGTCTTCCCCGACGGCGAAGTGACGCCGTTCGAGGTCACCGTGTTCTTGGAGGGCACCAAACGCGCCGACGAGGACGACCATGCGTGGCTGGTCTTCACCGACGGCATCGCCCGCGTCCGCGCCCTCTCCGTAGAAGACGCCGCCACCGACGAGCAACGCCGCACCGTCGCCAACCTGGATTGGCAGTAAAAGAACCCTCGTGTCCACGCCCCCGCCAGAACGGACCGAGAGTTTGCGCAGCAAACTCCAACGCGCCCGTCAGGGCGCGCGTTTGCGCCAGCGAACCCCCACGCCCTCGCCAGAACGCGCCAAGAGTTTGCGCAAGCAAACTCCAACGCGCCCGTCAGGGCGCGCATTCACCCTGCTCGAACTCCTCATCGCGTTGGCCGTGCTCGCCATCGTCTCCGTCGCCGTCTTCGGCCGCGGCGGCGACACGGTGCGGCAACTCGGCAGTTTGGAAGAGAAAACCCACGCCCGCTGGCTGGCCGAGGACGCGGTGACGGAATTGCGCTTGGCGCGTATCCCCGGCGCCGAGCCGTTGCGCGAGGGCACGAAACGCCGCCGCATCACCCGCAACGACCGCGATTGGCGCGTGGTCACGGAAACCACCGAAACCTCGCATCCCACACTGCTGCGGGTGGAAGTCTCCGTGTACGCCATTGCCAACGGCCGCGACCTCGGCCCGCTCGACACGCTCACCGCGTTCGTGGGGCTGCATTGATGCCTCGCCGACGCCCCGCAACCCCGAGCCCGCAAGCCGCCAAGCCGCGTCGCGGTTTCACCCTGCTGGAAATGCTCGTGGCGCTCGCCGTGTTCGCCGTCATCGGCGTGATGGCCGGGGGGATTCTCTCCGGCATGGTGGAGATGAGCGAGTTCACCCACCAGCGCGGAAACGCGCTGCAGCAAACGCAGCGGGCGCTTTCGGTGATCGAACGCGATGTGCTGCAGCTAGCCGGCCGCACCGTGCGCAACGAGTTCGGCGCGTCGGTGCCGGCGCTGACGGTGGGGGGCGAAACGCTGGCGGAGTTCACCCGCGCCGGGCGGCGCAATCCGCTCGGCGAGCCGCGGGCGCAACTGCAGCGCGTGGCGTACGTGTTGCGCGACGACGCGCTGTTGCGCTTGTTCTGGCCGGTGCTGGATCGAGCGGACGACACCCGGCCGGTGGCGCAAACGCTGCTCACCGAAGTGGAGAACGCCTCGTTCGTGCTGCACGACGCCGAAGGCCAGGAACATGCGTATTGGCCATCGCCTAGCGAGGGCGGCGAAGCCCAGCCGGCGGCGCTGGAGCTGCGCCTTCGCTTGGAAGACCAAGGTCATCTGAAGCGCCTTTGGCTTACGCCGGCGACATTGGATTTCGCGCCGCGGGAGGCCGAGCAGCCGCCCGACGGCGACCCGGACGCGCCGAAGGCGCCGGCATGAGTTCCCGCCGCAACAGCGCCCGCGGCGTGGCCTTGGTGAGCGTGCTGCTCATCGTCTCCGTCGCCACCGCGCTGGCGTACGAGATGGTCAGCCGCCACACGCTGGACGTGGTGCGCAGCCGCCTGCTGTTCGACACCTCGCAGGCGCGGCAGTACGCCTTCGGCGGCGAAGCCTGGGCGCGCCAACTGCTCTACGCGGATTGGGAAGACACGGACGGCCGCGCCAAAGACACGCTCATCGAGGATTGGGCGTTGACCGACCCTAACGAAGATGCCGACGCGGCCGGCGGGGTAGGGGCGATTGGTGGCTTTGAAAGACGCCGAGAAGGGCGAAAGGGCCGCGAGGAGAGCGGTGCCCGCGCCTTCGAGATCGAGCATGGCACGCTCACCGTGCGCATTGAGGATCTGCGTTCGCGCTTCAACCTGAACGCGCTCGTCGGCGAAAAAGCCGCGGAAAACAAGGAACGCTTCCAGCGCCTGCTGGAGCACTTGGAGCTGACGCCCGAGCTCGCGGACGCTTGGCAGGACTGGATCGATGCGGACGAAGCCGTAACCGGGCACGGCGCCGAAGACTTGGATTATCTGATGCGCGCGCCGGCCCGCCGCGCCGCCAACCAGCCGGCGGCGCATGTTTCCGAGCTGCGCGCTGTCGCGCCGCTGTCGCGGGAAGAGTTCCTGCGCCTCTTGCCCCACGTCGCGGCCTTGCCACAACCCGATCTGCTGGTGAACGTGAACACCGCTACCGCGCCCGTGCTCGCCGCGCTTTCCGAGAAGCTCTCCGTGGCGGACGCCGAGCAGCTGAGCTTGGAGGCGCGCGACTTCGACACCGTGCGCGACGCCATCGTCGCCCACGCCAAACTGGGCGAGGCCGAGGCGCAGCTAGGCGTGCGCAGCGAGTTCTTCCTCGTGCGGGCGCGCGCCCAAGTGGGCGACGTGGTGGTCGAACTCACCTCCCGCCTGCACCGCGACCCGGCGTCCGGCCGCATCCGCGTCTTCGCGCGCAGCTTTGGCGACGTGTTCGACTGGAACGCGGTGACGCCCGAAGTCATCGACGAGGCTGCCTGATGCCGCATCTGCACCTGCGTTTCCGCGGCCGCGCCCACGCCCAAGACGACGCCGTCGATGCCGACTTGGAGTGGCATGTGCGCGAGAACGACGGGAGCCGCCGCGAAGGCCGCACCACCGCGAGCGCCTTGCCGGAACTGCTCGCCGACGCGGACTGGGTCGCGGACCCGGCGAACGTCACCGTGCTCGTGCCCGTGGCGGAAACGCTGGCCGTCACCTGCGACGTGCCCGGCCGCAACGCCGCGGCGCTGCGCAGCGCCGCGCGCTACGCCGTGGAGGAGTTTCTCACCGAGGACATCGACGCCATGCACGTCGCCTGCGGCACGTTGGCGCGCGGGCAGCCGGTGCGCTGCTTGGCGACGCCGCGCGAACGCATGGCGACCTGGCTCGCCGCGCTCGCGCCGGCGAACATCGAACCGGGGCTGATGACCGCGGACGCCATGCTGCTGCCGTCCGACCCCGCCGGCGTATCGGTGCTGTTGGAAGGCGACGAAGCGCTGGTGCGTTCCGCCGACCAAGTGGCCAGCGTGGACGCGGACAA
This sequence comes from Candidatus Azotimanducaceae bacterium, assembly GCA_965243095.1. Lineage (GTDB taxonomy): Bacteria > Pseudomonadota > Gammaproteobacteria > Pseudomonadales > Azotimanducaceae > VXYL01. Next base: position 3,197,520 of record OZ251530.1, on the reverse strand, counting down.
CCTGGTCGCCGCGCTCGCCTCTCTGCGCGCCGGTTTGGACGCCGAGGAATCGCCCAGCTTGCGCCAGTTCAACTGCGCGTTGTCGGCGGCCGAGCTGGAAGCGGCGGGATTCTCGCCGGAAGCGGCGCAAGAGATGCCGGTGACGCTGGGCGAAAGCGGCGTCCTGGGCCTGCTGGCCGACCCGGCACACGCCGCGGCCGCGGCGCCGGTGAATCTGCTGCAGGAGGACTTCGCCGTGCGCCGCAAATCCGGCGGCGCATGGGCGCATTGGCGGCCGGCTGCGGCGTTGGCGGGCGTGGGTTTGGCTATCGTGCTCGCGCTGTGGACCGCCGAAGGCGTTTGGGCCGGTCTGCGCGCCGACGCCAAGCGCGAGGAGGCGCGGACGCTGTACCGGGAGATCTTCGAAACCGACCGCGCCCCGGGCAGTCCGGCGATGATCATGCGGCGGCGCCTCGGCCAAGCGGTCGCCACCCCGGCCGGCTTCCATCACCTGCTGGGCGAACTGGGCACCGCCTTGGGCGCCACCGGCCAATACGAACTGCGCAGCATGTCCTTCGCCGAACGCAACGGCTTGGTGGCGGAAGTGCTGGTGTCGGACTACGACGCCGTGGAAACACTGCAACAGGCGCTGCGCGAACGCGGTCTCACCGTCGAGGTGGGTTCCTCGGAGCAGCAGCAGGGCCGCGTGCGCACCAGCATCCGCCTTGCCGGCGGCGCGCCAAGCGGGTAGGGGGGGCTTGGTGTTCGCCGCAATCGCAGATGCTTGGCAGCGTTCGCCGCTGCGCCGGCGCTACTACGCCTTGGCGCCCCGCGAGCGCCTGTTGGTGACCGTGTTGATCGCGGTGCTGGCGCTCGCGCTGGCCGCCAGCATTGCCAACTCGCTGCGCGGCTTCCGCACGGACGCCGTGAGCCGTTACGCCCGCGAACACGCGGATTTGCAGTGGATGCGCGCCAACCGCGGCGCCGCCGGGTTGCGCGACGGGCCGGTTGCGGGGGCGGCGTCGATGTCCACGGTGAACGCCACCGCCAAGGACTTCGACCTGGCCTTGCTGCGCATCGACCCGGAAGGCGAGGGGTTTCGCGTGCAGATCGAAGCCAAGCCCTTTGAGAAGGTGCTGCTGTGGAGCCACGCCTTGGAGACCCGCCACGGCATGACCATCACCAACGCGACCATCGACGCCTACGATCCGGGCGTCGTGAACGCGCGCTTCCGCATTCGCTGACGATGGTGGGCGCACGGCTGCGTTTTGCGTTGGTTGCCGCGTTGGCGGCTGCGTGGCCGCCGCTGTGCGCCGAGCAACGCGAGCCAACGCACACGTTGGTGCTGCAAACGGATTTCGGCTTGCAGGACCACGCCGTGGCCGCCATGCGCGGCGTGGCGCGGCTGGTGGCGCCGCGTTTGATCGTGGAGGATCTCACGCACGAGATTCCGCCGTTCGACATCTGGCAAGCCGCCTACCGGTTGCATGCGGTGGTGGACTATTGGCCGGCGCGGACGGTGTTCGTTTCCGTGGTGGACCCGGGCGTGGGCACCGGGCGCGGATCCGTGGTGGCGAAGCTCGCCAGCGGCCAATTGGTGGTGACGCCGAACAACGGCACCCTGACGCTGGTCGCCGCCGCCGGCCGCATCGCCGCGGTGCGGCGCATCGACGAGAACGCCCACCGCCTGCCCGGATCGGAGGATTCGCACACGTTCCACGGACGCGACCTCTACGCCCACGTTGGCGCGTTGCTGGCAAGCGGCCGACTGGCCTTCGCCGCGCTAGGTGCGGAAACCGAAGCCGTGCGTTTGCCCTACCAGCCGCCGCAGCTTGGCCGCGAACGCAGCGTTGGCGGCATTCCGGTGCTGGACGTGCGCTTCGGCAACGTGTGGACGGATTTGCCCAGCAAGGAGTTGGCGCTGGCGCCCGGCACCGCGTATCGAGTGACGATCGCCGCGCCCGGCGGCGAGGCGCGCTTCGCGCAAACGGTGCCGTTCCGCCGCACCTTCGGCGAGTCCCCGCCGGGCGAGCCGCTCTTGTACGTCAACAGCCTCGGCAACTTGGCGCTGGCCCTCAACCAGGGAGATTTCGCCAAGCGGTTCGGCGTGGCGTCGGGGCCGGGCTGGCGCGTGACCGTTGAGCAAACGTGGCAGGGCGAGGCAAAGGCGGCGCCGGGGCAATAACCGCCGATTGGGCACACCAGATCTTTGGTGACTGGCGCTGGGAGCGCGGGCGTCTCGCCCGCAAGCAGGCGAACGCCCGCGCTCCAGGCTTACCGCGTGAAGTCTGCTAAATGGTGCGCAAGGTCGCAGCGCGGGCAAGCAACTCCTCGCCGCTCGCGCACTCGATGAGCCATTCGCCAACGCGATCGAGATCGGCCGCGGCGGGTTCGCCGCCGAGCAACTCGGCCATCCGCTGCGCCACGCCGTCGCCGAACTTGATCTCCGCTTGCCGACGCAAGCGCGCTGCGCTTTGCTCGTTGGCCAGCGCCACGCCTTCCGCCACGTTCCTGGCTTGGAAGTCCTCAAACCACTTGCCGAGCCGCGCTTGTGAGATGGTCGTCATGTTCGCTCCTTCCAACCGTTCCATTTCCTCGAACGCCGGCAGCGGCGCCTCGCCGCCGGCCATGTCCGCCAGCAGCGCGCCGGTCCAAGCGTGCAGCACCCGGCGCGTGCCGGCGTTGCCCGGCCCGGCAAAGATCGCGTACTCGCCCTCCAGCCGCCGCAGCAAGTCCGCCGGCGTGGTCGCCGTCTGCAGCCGGAACGTGGCGATCAGCCGGTTGTCCAACGGCCAATCGGCCAAACCGCGCTCCGCCCCGGCCAGCATCCGCTCCAGCGACACCAGCTCGTAGGCGCGGCCTTGGAACACCGCCAACGCCCGCCGCGCCCGCGCCGACGGCAAGGCGACCAACTCCGACCTCTCGCCGGGCACCGTCCAGCGTTCGGCGCCATTGTAGACCACGACGGGGAGAATCCACGGCAACCCGCCTTCCCGCGCGGCCGTCGCGAGCGTCAGCCGGGCGCGCAGCATGTCCGCGTAGTCGCGCATCCGCCGCGCCATGGTTCGATCCACCGTGGCTTGGAACTCGATCAGCACCAGCAGGTACGGCCGCGAGCCGTCCAAGAGGCGCCCGCGGCGGAACGGCACGCGCCAGACGGAATCGCCGTAGCGTTGCGTGAAGCGGCCGTCGGACGCCGCCACGTGGGCGGCCGAAAGCTCCTCGGCCTCGTCGAAGTCGAGCTCGTCCACCCAAGGCACCACCAAGCGCAGCAGGTCGCGCACCAGTTCCCGCAGGTGGAAGGCGAATTTGTGGGCGCCATCGTTTTCCATGACGGCGCAAGATAAACAATGCGGATCGCGCCGGATGTAGGAAATTTGCGCGATTTTACGTAAGTTCTCGCTTACACGACGCGCGCCTCGCAGGACAGCGCAAAACGAACTGAAAAGGAGGCAATGGCACATGCAACTGGACGTGAACGGCGCGAACTTGCGCGTGGAGGTGGACGGTTCGCCGCAGCAGCCGGCGCTGCTGCTTTGGCAGCCCGGGCGCTGCACCTTGCGCGTGTGGGATCACTTGGTGCCGCTTCTGGCGGAGCGCTTCCGCGTGGTGCGCGTGGACGTGCGCGGCTTCGGCGAAAGCGCCCCGGACGCCGCCACCGGCGAAGCGCAGTACAACTTCGAGCAGTACACGGACGACGCTCGCGCCGTACTTGATCACTTGGACATCGAAAGCTGCCACGTGTGGTCGCAATCTTGGGGCACGCGGCCGGCAATCGTGTTCTGCGCGCTCACCGCGCACCGCGTGCGCTCCGCCGCGCTGTACGCGGCCAACATTGGCCCGGCGGACGTGGCGGCGCAACGCGAAGGCACCAAGCGCTCGGCCGAGCTGCGGCGCGAAGCCGGCATCATCCCGATGCCCATGCCAAACGGCATCATGGAACACGCGGACGCCGAAACGGCCCGGCGCGCCACCCAGGCAGCCCCATACGACTTGGCGGCAATGGTGCCGCGCCTCTCCATGCCGGTGCTCATCGCCACCGGCAGCCACGACCCCAACCTGGTATCGAGCCGCGTCGTCGCCGCGGAGGCGCCGTACGCCACACTGCGCGTGCTGGACAACGTGGGGCACAACGCCATCTTGGAACATCCGCAGTTCGCGCTCGACACGCTTTTCGCGTTCCACGACTCCTTGCCGAACTGACCGGGGAGCGGGCGGGCCGTCCACGCTCTTAGGTGGCTGTTGGATTTAATTTAACATAATATACATTATGCGAAGTATAGACTTGTTTTGCAGGTATCATGCGCCAAAGGTCATTTAATGGACACAAGCAGGTGAAATCGTCCGCTACGCCGCCCACACAAAAGCACGACCACGCCTCCCGTCGAGAGCTTCGGCCCCATCGGCGGATTGTGCGCCTAGTCGCTGCAAATCTGGCGTTGACGCTCGCAAGTTTGTCTGTAGTTGCGGGGGTCGCGGAGACTTACCTTCGCTGGACCACGCCGTTTATGGACAACGTGGCACCACGAGCCTTTGTCCCCGGTGTAGGTCTTTTGTATGAGCCCAATGCGGAAGTGCGTGTCACGAATGGTCTTGACTTTTGGGCGGTCGCTCAAACCAACAGTTTGGGCTTTCTCGATCGTGAGCCCCTCTCGCCGCAGCAGGCGACGGAGACCTGCCATGTTTCCGTGCTCGGCGACTCCTTTGTGGCGGCGGAGCAAGTTCCCATTCCCAGCAAGTTTCATGTTCTGCTAGAACGCCTTGCCGCCCGGAAGGCACCTGCATTGCACATCACCACATCAGCGTTTGGTTGCAATAACACTGCACAGGCCAACCAACTGCTGTTCTACGATGAGTATGCCCGACGCCTTGAACCGAAAATCCTAGTTCTCGTGTTCGTGGGTAACGACTTCGGAGGCAACTCCGCGCTGACAATGGCGTTGCGAAAGGGATGGGATCCGGATTTGGCCCCGTTTGCGTATCCGCGGCGGACTATAGATGGAACGCTCGAGTTGCGTGTGCCATCAGCGGAATACCGGCAAGTTGACCTGCGGTCGAAATCTTGGTTGCGTCGCACCTGTTTGTGGAACACGAACACCTTGTTCGTTGGAAGTTGGTTGTGCTACAAGACCCGTTCTTTGCTTACACGGGACCAGCCCACGTCGCTTGCATGGAGGGAAGAATTGCGCCGGCGCCCGCGCTATGAGCCGCGTTTGTCTGCTTCCAGCGCACTCGGCGACCTGGCAGACTCCAAAGAGGCCACGGCCGACTCCGCCTTCGCCTTGCGGCAATTCAAGGAACGCGCGGAGCGCGACAACGTCGCGTTACTGATCCTTTCGGAGTATCGAATGGGCGACACAGGCCACCGCCATTTCGATCGCATGCGCGCGATGGCGGAGCCGCTGAACATCCCCATCATCAGCCTCTACGACTATGTGACGGGCTTGGGCAAGACCATCAAGGACACGCATTGGGAGCACGATGGCCACTGGAATCTCGCCGGTCACCAATGGGCTGCGGAAGCGCTACTTCAATACATCCAAGAACATCCGGAAGTATGCGCGCGATAGAGTGCCGGCGCTTTGGAGTCCAAAAAAGCTAGGCCCGCCGAGGCGCAAGGAACTCAAGCGCGCCGTGCTGCTTCGCGTGGGCTTGCAGCTACCAACCCGCTGGCCGGTTGCGGCTTGGATTGGTGTGCTACGCTCACAGGCCAACACGGGATATGGGGGGTAGTTCATGTTTGCGCGATCCGCGGGCGTCTTGTTGGGTGGGCTGGGGATGTGCCTCGGCCTGCCGGCGTGGGCGCAAGAGGAAAACGAACCGGGCGATGGCGGGAACGTCGTCGACCAAGCCGTTGAATTGGTTGAGGTTTGCGCCCGTTGGGACGACCAGGCCAACACGTGGGAGATGTACAGTCCCAGCGAGGACCAGGGCTGCGAGCTCATCGGTTCGCGCCGGGGCGGGCGGTCGGCGGCGCAGTCGGTGGTGCCGGTGGACATCATTCTTGGCGCGGACCTGCGCGCCTACGGCGAGGCCAGCTTGGATCGGCTGCTGGCGTCCGTGGTGCCGTCGTTCAACGTCAGCCAAGGCGCGGACGCGGCGATGTTCATACGTCCGGCGACGCTGCGCGGGCTGGCGCCGGACGCCACGCTGGTGCTGTTGAACGGCAAGCGGCGACACCGCGGCGCGGTCATCGCCCTGCTCGGCTACGGCATCTCGCTCGGCGCCCAAGGGCAGGACTTGGCGGCGATTCCGGCCATCGCCGTGGAGCGCGTGGAAGTGCTGCGCGACGGCGCTTCGGCGCAGTACGGCTCGGACGCCATCGCCGGCGCCATGAACATCGCGCTGCGCAAGGACATCGGCAGCCAGTTGGAGATCAAGCACGGCTCCTTCTTCGAAGGCGATGGCGACGCCTTGACCGTGGCCGGCAACCTCGGCCTGCCGCTGTTCGAGGACGGCTTCGCCAACATCAGCGTCGAGTGGCGCGAAGGCGATCCCACCGTGCGCAGCGTGCAACGGGCGGACGCGCAGGCGCTCATCGCCGCCGGCAACAACGCCGTGGCGCAGCCGGTGGCGCAGAAGTGGGGCCTCCCTGCCCTTTCCGACGACGTCAAGGTGTTCGCCAACCTCGGCGCGCGCCTGGCGGACAACGTGGAGGCCTACGCCTTCGGCAACTGGGGCGAACGGCAATTGGAAGGCGGCTTCTACTACCGCAATCCGCATACGCGCGACGGCGTCTTCCGCGGCGCGCCAATGGCCGACGGCACGCCCACCGTCAAGGTGGCGGATCTCACCGGCGACGGTTCCGGCAACTGCCCGCCGCTGCCGGTGGTGGACAACCGGGTCGCCGCCGGCGCGCTTGCGGCGGTGAACGCCAACGCCTCCTGCTACTCGCTCATCGAGCGGTTCCCGGGCGGCTTCACGCCGCAGTTCGGCGCCGTGGTCACCGACCAGAGCTTGAGCGGCGGCGTCAAAGGCACCACCGCCGGCGGCTGGCGCTGGGACGCGAGCGTGTCGCAAGGCCAGAGCGAGGCGAACTTCTACATCTACAACACGGTGAATCCGCAGCTTCTCGCCGCCGGCAACAACATCCCCACGCACTACGAGGTGGGCGCCTACACGGAAACCGACCGCGTGGTGAATGTTGACTTTGTCAAGCCGTTCACGCGGGGGGGGGGGGGGGGGGGTGCCCTTCAGAACCTCCTGAACGTCGCGTTTGGCTTTGAATACCGCGACGAGACGTTCGCCATCGCCGCCGGCGAGGAGGACTCCTGGTACATCGATCCGAACGTCCAGCACGGCTTGGCGGCGCAGGGTTTCGGCATCGGCTCCAACGGCTTTCCCGGCTTTCCGCCGCGCGACGCCGGCGAGAACACGGTGCAGGCGTTCGCGGCGTATGTGGATTTGGAGGCGGATTTGTTCGCCCGCCTCACCGTCGGCGCGGCGGCGCGCTACGAGAACTACGACCAGTTCGGCGACACCTTCGACGGCAAGCTGACGGCGCGCTGGGAGATCGCGGACAACTTCGCCGTGCGGGGCGCCGGCAGCACCGGCTTCCGCGTTCCCACCGCCGGCCAAGCCAATCTGCGCAACGTCGCAACGTCGTTCCGCACCGTGGAGGGTCAAGGCCGCCTGGTGGACATCGCCATCTTGCCGCCAACGCATCCGGTGGCCGCCCGCAAAGGCGCCAAGCCGCTGCGCCCGGAGCAGTCCACGAACCTCACGTTCGGCTTGGTGTTCAACGCCGGCGCCTTGGATGTCACGCTCGACTACTACGCCATCACCATCGACGATCGGCTTTCGTTCACCAGCCCGTTCGCGCTGACCCCGGGGGACATCGACGCGCTGCTGGCCGCCGGCGTGCGCGACGCTTCCAGTTTCGGGGAAGTGCGGTTCTTCTCCAACCAGCAGGAGGTGGAGATTTCCGGCGTGGACTTGGTGGCCACCTGGCCTTTCGAGATCGCCGACGGGCAATCGACGTTGACGCTGGCGGCCAACTTCTCGGACGTGAGCTTGACGCGCTACAACCCGGACTTCACCTCCGAGAACCGCCGTTTGGAAATCGAACAGGGGCGTCCCGAATCGCGTTTGACCGCGACTTGGACTTACGACAAGGGCCGTTGGCGCATCGTCACCCGGGCGCGCCACTACGGCGAGTACTACGACGCCCCCACCGGTGGCGGCGGCTGGGGCGCGTACCGCCCAGAGGCGATGACGGTGTTCGACGCCGAGGTGGAGTTGAACGTCACCGAACAGATGGCGCTGGTGCTCGGCGGCCAGAATCTGTTCGACGCGTTTCCGCAGAAGAACCCCAACGAAGGCGTGCCCGCCTTCAACGGCCTGCCCTACCCCGAGAATTCGCCCGTCGGCTTCAATGGGGGTAGCTGGTATCTGCGGATGATCTGGCGGCGCGACGGGTAGCTCGGCAGAATCGCGGCGGCCGTGCGGTTCAGGCGGCCGCCGCTTTGCAGTAGTAGTCGATGAAGCGCTGATGCTCCGGCAGTTGGCCCACCAACTGCCGCACCGATCCGCGGATGCCGGTGAGGAACCGCGTCAGCTCCTCGTCGCTCATCATGTTGACGATGGGGTGGTACTGCTCCGGCGTGATGCCCTGCCCCAGCATCACTTGAATCCACGAGTTCTCGCCGAATAGCTCGGTCGGCAGCTTGAACACCCTGCCCGCCTGCCGAAACAGTTCGATGCGGTGCTTCAGCGAATCCGGTATGTCCATCTCCTTGCATTGCCGCCAGAACGGCGTGTCCACGCGCTCCGTCACATGGTAGTGGAGGATGATGAAGTCGCGCACGTTGTCGATCTCGAAGCGCATCTGATTGTTGAACTCGTCCACGTCCGGCTGCCGCACGCCGTCGTAGGGGAACATCTGCATCAACCGGATGAGGCTGCGTTGAATCAGATGGATGCTGGTGGATTCCAGCGGTTCGATGAAGCCGGACGAAAGCCCCATCGCCACGCAGTTCTTGTGCCAATGTTGGCGGCGTTGCCCGGCGCGAAAACGAATCACGCGCGGCTCGGTGATGCGCGCGCCTTGGATGTTGCTTAGCAAACAGGCGATGGCCTCGTCGTCGGTCCAGTGCTTGCTGCTGAAGACGATGCCGTTGCCCACCCGGTGCTGCAACGGAATGCGCCACTGCCAACCGGCGTCGCGGGCGATGGAGCGCGTGTAGGGTATGGGCGTGTCCACCGATTCGGTTTGCACCGCCACGGCGCGGTCGCACGGCAGCCATTGGCCGAAGTCGTCGTAGCCGACGCCTAACGTCTTTTCGATCAGCAGGCCGCGAAAGCCGGTGCAGTCCACGAACAAGTCGCCTTCCAACACTTCGCCGGATTGCAGTTGCAGGCTGGTTATGAAGCCGCTCTCCGGGTCTTGCCGAACGCTCTCGATCTTGCCTTCCACCCGTTTCGCGCCGTGTTCCTCGGCCATGCCGCGCAGGTACTTCGCGTAGCGGGAGGCGTCGAAGTGGTAGGCGTAGTTCAGCCCTTGGTTCGGCAACACGGCGAACCGGTTTTGCCGCGCCGCCGCCCACTCCTTGCAGTACTCGCCGAACTGCTCGCTGATGCCCATCTTCTTGCCTTTCAGCCAGAAGTGCTGAAAGCCGGCGGCCCAGCTGTCCTTGCCGGTCCAGCCGAACGAGTGGATGTAGCTCTCGCCGACGTTGCGCCAATTCTCGAAGGAGATGCCCAGCTTGAACGTGCCTTGCACCTCCTTGACGAAATCCTGCTCTTTCACTTGCAGCAGTTGGTGCAGGGTGAGCAAGGTGGGAATGGTCGCCTCGCCGACGCCGACGGTGCCGATCTCGTCGGATTCCACCAAGGTGATGTCGATGGTTTTGCCGAGCAGTTTCGCCAAGCCGGCGGCGGCCATCCAACCGGCGGTGCCGCCGCCGGCCACCACCACCTTGTGGATTTTGCCCGGCGGCTGTGCGCCGCTGTCGTTCCCCCGCTTCCCCTGCAACATTTGCCTGTTCCTCGTGTCGTGTCTCGGTCTTTTCGTCTTGCCGGCTATAGATTCAGCTTGTTCAGGATGTGGGCGCGAAGTTGCTTTGCGCTTTTTTCATTGAACGGCGCGAGGTGCCCCCGGCCCTGCTCCGGTATGTGTTGAAAGGTGGCCTCGTCCGCATCGAACACATAGTGATCATAAAGCCTGCGCCACACCTCTTTCTGACGGGCCGGCAGGGCGCGCAGCGACAGCATGGCGTGCAACAGCGCCGGCGACGGCGAGCCCAGGTAATCGGGCGTGTCGCACCACCAGTAGTTGACGAGCAGATTGAACGCCGCCAGCGATTCGACGTGATGCCACCACATGCTGGGAATGTAGAGGGCGTCCCCGGGCGCCAGCAGCGCGGTGCGCGCGTGTTTGGCGGCTTCGGCGAAGCGCGGATGGCGGGCGAAGTCCGGGGCGCGGAAGTCCACCAAGCTGATCGGCTGGCCGGCCGGCGTGTTTTCCACCGGGCCGACGTAGAGGTTGGCGAGTTGATCCGGCGGCAACAGCGTGAAGCGGCGCCTGCCGGAGACAACGCACGCCACGTTGTTGGGGAAATCGTAGTGGGCGGAGATGCGCGTCTCGTTGCCCAGCCAGAAGCTCGCCAGCGCGTCCGGCACGGACCAGCGCAGATCGTTGCGCTCGCGGAAGCCCGGCAGCCACTGATCCACCGGCGTGGAGCCGACGTAAATGGTGGCGAAGGCGTCATCTCGATCGGGCGCGGCAAGCCGCTCCAGCACCTGCGGCAGCGGCGCTTTGCCGCTGCGGAAGTTGAACGCCGTGCAATCGTCATTGTAGAAGAAGCGCCCGTCTATCGACGCATCGCCCACAAACACCGTCACCGGCGCGTTCGCGGCGAAGCGGCCGAGATAGCGGCCGGCCGCCTCGATGGAACGGTCGCATTCCAAGGCCGGCCAATCCGCCACCAAACCTCGCAGCAGCACCGGCTCGGCGCTGTCGTAAACCTGTTCGGGCACCGTGGCGTCGGCGCACTCCAAGACGGCCACCGGCGGCAAGTCCGCCAGCCAGGTCATTGCGCGTTCCCAAGCAACGCCGCGGCTTCGTCGGCCTGCGCCTGCACCCGCTTGTTCTTGCGCTCTATCAAACGCGCCACGTTGGCGAGCGAGGCCAGCATCATGAACAGCGGCATCAGGAAGCCAGCCTCGTTCAACTCACCGAGCGCTTTGCCGGGGAGTTGCCGCACCTTCTCCTCGTTGACGCACTCGAAGCCCAGCAGCTGGTTTTGCGTGCCGTCGTCCAAAGTGATGTCGAACGTCACCGCCTCGATCAAATCGCGCTCGCGCAGGGCGTTCGCGAACGCGCGGCATTGATCCAGCCCTTCGTGGATGGTTTCCAGAAGATTGGCCGCTTCTTGGAGAAACGGTGTGCGGCCGCCGAGCGGCGTGAACAACGCCTCGCCGCTTTCCTTGTTCACGCGCGGATGGTTCTCGTCCAAGGAAAGAACCCGCACGCGCTCCGGCTTGCCGTCCCTGCGCGTGTCTTGAAAGCCGATGAGGAACGGTTGCCGGCGCACGATGGCGGGCACATAGGCGGCGTCCCAGCCGGTTTCGCTCAAGAACAGGTTTTCGCGCTCTTGGAACCCGAACAACGCCACCGGCGTGTGGCCGCCCTGCCCGTCCTGCTGCAACAGGATGGGGTAGAACGCCTGCACGTTGCGGAACTCGAAGGGAAACACCGGCGCTTTCATCACGTCGTCGCCGTAGCGCGCGGCGCGGGTGGTGATGATCTTCACGTCTTGGTGGTCGACGTTGTTCAGCAACGCGAATTTCGGCATTTTCGCTGCCCCGCTACGCCGGCGCGCCCTGCGCGATGGTGCGCACCAGCGCTCGCGTTGTCGGTAGCTGGCCCACCATGCGTTGCGCTTGCTCGCGGGTGCGCCCGATGATGGCCTCCGCCGCGCCTTTGTCGGCACCGGCGACGTCCGCTTGGCCGTACCGCGGCGTGAAGCCGAGGCCATACAGCACGTATTGATAGCTCGCCGAGGGGAACAGCTCGCTGAGCAGCGGCGCGTCGTCGTGCCAAGGCGGTTGTTGTTGCCACAGCGTCATCTTCTCGCCCAAGCTCTCCGGCCACGAGCGCGGGTTCACGTGGTCGCGCCAGTACGCGCTGTCCGCACGGTCGCTCGCCGCGTAGTGCAGTTTGAGAAACTCGACGATGCGTTGCCAGTGATGGTGCATTTTGCTGTTGAAGCGCTTGGCCACGACGGCCATTATCTCGCGGTCCCGGGGCAGTTGCTCGGCGATGGCGGCGGCGGCTTGCTCGACGAGCGCGAGCGCGGACGCCTCCAGCGGCTCGATGAAGCCGGCCGACAGCCCCACGGCCACGCAGTTCCGCACCCAAAACGCCTCGCGATGGCCCGGCGCGAAAGAGATTGTGCGGTAGCTAACCTGTTCCCGCGCGATGTGCGGTGCCGTCTCGGCGATGTAGCGGGATAGCACGTGCCGCGCGGCATCCTCCCCGGTGTGGGCGCTCGAATGAACGTACCCCAAGCCGCGGCGGGTTGGCAGCCCGATGTCCCAAATCCAGCCGCCATCTTGCGCGGTGGCCTGCGTCACCGGCGCGATGGGGTCCGCCTCCGCATCGACATAAGGCGCTTGCGCGACTATGGCGCGGTCGTTGAACAACACCTCGGCGGCGGACACGAGGCGCTGCCCGAAGTGATCGCCGATGAGCAGCGCCTTGTAGCCGGTGCAATCCACGAACAAATCGCCGGCCACGCGGCCGCCGTCGTCGAGCGTCAGCGCGGCGATGTCGCCGTTCTCCCGCGCGTCGATGCCGTTGACGTTGGCGCGAACGTGGGACACGCCCAAGCGCTCCACGGCGTGCCTGCGCAGCAGCGTGGCGAACTTGCCGGCGTCCAAGTGGTAGCCGTAATTCACGGCGAAGGCGTAGCCCGGCATGGCCGCCTGTTTCGGCCCGAGGCCACGGCGAATCACCTCGGCCTGCGGCGTAACCATGTCCGCGAACGGCATCGCCCGCCCGCCGGCCAGCCAATGGCGGGCCGGATTGCCGTTCGCGTAGTCCAGCGGCCAGCTAAAGGGATGCAGATAGACGTCCGTGTTCGGCGCACCGCGCCAGCCAACAAAGCGCGTGCCCTGCTTGAAACTGGCGTCGCATTCGCGCACGAATTCGCCTTCGCCCACGCCAATGCGCTGCAGCGTCCCGCGCATCGACGGCCAAGTGCCCTCCCCCACCCCAATCGTGGGCACATCCGGGGATTCCACCAGCACCACGGAAACCCGCCCCGTCCCGCGGTGTTCCGCAGCCACGACGCAAGCCGTGATCCAACCAGCGCTGCCGCCACCGACCACAACTACACGTTGCATCGCGTACGCCTTTGGCGACGCTCAGTGCGCCCAAATAGGATGCGCGCCAGAGTTTGCGTAAGCAAACTCCAACGCGCCCCGACAGGGGCGCGCTAGAACTTGTACCGCACGCCCACGTTGTAGCGCGGCCCGGCCTGCCCGGCGAACAGAATCTGGTGCTGGTGCCGGCCATGCACATAGGTGGTCTCGTCGGTGATGTTGAGCGCATCGACGTACACCTGTATGCGGTCGTCGAACCAGTAGCTGGCGCTGACGTCCAGTTGCTGATAGGCGTCCACATAGGTCGGCGGCCCCGCGCCCACGTTGTTCTGCCCGGTGCCGGCGAGGAAGTTGTCGCGCCAGTTGTAGGCCAGGCGAACGCTGATGCCGTCCTTGTCGTAGAAGGCGATCACGTTGGCGGAGTCCGACAATCCGGTGAGCACGAACTGCTGCGCCAGACTGAAGTTGTCGTAGCCGACATCCGCCTCGACGATGGTGGCGTTGACGATGGCGCCGAAGCCGGTGTCGCCAAAGTTGTGCTGGACCACCACCTCCCAGCCTTTCATCTGGGCCTTCTCGATGTTGATTGGCAACGTCAGGTTGAACGGCGACGCCGGGTCGCGGCCGGCCACGCCGGTGATCACGCCGTTGGCCGCGTCCACCCCTTCGGCATCGGCGCGATTCTCCAGAATCCAGCTGTAGAGAGCCCCGCCGTCGCTGCTGCCGGTGGCGGCGCGGGCTTCGTCGCCGAGCGGCCCCAACGCCGGGTGCGGCAGATTGAACGTCGTCTCGATCACCGAGGAGGTGCCGATGAAGTTGTCCACGTTCTTCAGGAAGTAGCCGATGGCGGCGTAGCTGTCGTCGCCGTAGTAGTACTCGAAGGAGAGGTCCACGTTCTGCGACTCGAACGGCAACAAGCCAGGATTGCCGCGGTTGCCGGTGCCGCCGTCCACGCGCACCAGCGAGTTGATGGTCTGGCCGCCTTGGATGTCGCCGTAGTTCGGGCGCGTGATGGTCTCGCTGTAGGAGAGGCGGGCGACGATGTCGTCCGTAGCGTCCACGCGCAGATCGAAGTTGGGCAGCACCACGTCGTAGCTGCCCTGCAGCGACGTGAAATCCGGCGGCCCTTGCACCGCGTTCAACTCGTTGCCGGCCACCCAATTGATGCGCACGTACGCCGGCGACAGCGCTTGGGAGGAGATGTCCGTCTTCTCGTAGCGCAGCCCGAGGCGCATGTCCACCGGGCGGTGGTCCAGCGTCGTGCCGAAGCTCACTTGCACATACGCCGCGGTGGTTTCCTCGGTGGTGCGGCGATCGGACGTGAAGTTGCTGGAGGTACACAGCCCGGTGCCGCAATCGCCCATGTCCGGCAGCGTGAAGGTGGTGGCGTCGCCGGACGCCATGAGCGCCTCGGTTCGCGCCACCAGTTCGCCCATGTCGAACGTGAAGAAAGCTGTTTGGCGGCGACCGTCGTTGCCGCCGGAGAGCTTGTCGAACGCCGAACCGGCGTCCGCCGGCGTGAGAATGTCGGCGATGGCGCCCCGCTGCGTGACCCCCCCCCAGGCGTCGCGCTGCACGACGGATCCGGCGGCGCGGTTGTTCACTTCCGTTAGCTGAACGCCGAAGTCGATGCCTTCCACGAAGCCGGCGTCGAACTCGTAATCACCGCCCACCGTGGACTGCGTGATGTTCATCTTGGCGAAGTTGTTCGTGAACACGCTGCCGGTGACGATCATGTCATCCGGACTCAACGGATTGCCAAGCGTCAGTTCCAAGATGGGCAGGTCCTGGCCGAAGTAGCCGGTGGTCACGTTGCGCGTGAACGCGGCGGTGGTGAGCAGCGCGGAGTCGCCGAAGGGACTGTTGGGACGCCGCTCGGCGTCCGAATCGTGGTAGTCGAACTCCAGCGCCATCCGGTCGGACACGTCCCAAAGCAGGTTCAGCCCGATCGCGCCGTTCTGCGCCAGCCAAGCGTCCCGCCCGCCGCCCATCGCGTAGTCGCTGTTCGGCAGACGCTCCCGGTACGTGAGCGGCGTGGCTTGCGGGCCATCCGTCCAAACGGTCTCTTGGGCGCCGAAGTTGAACCACGCCGAGAGGTTGTTGTAGGTGCGCGCCAGCTCCACCTCCGAGTAGGTGTAGTCCAGCGTGGCCTCGACGCGGTCGCTCGGCTGCCATTGCAACGTGAGCTGGCCGTTGTTGCGCAGCCGTTCGTACTCGGCCAATTCGTAGCCGATGTTCTGCGGCACGGAATACAGGTCGCCCTCTTCCGGGCGGTTCACCTGCGTGGGCGGGCCGTCGGCGGGATTGATTGGGATGCCGCCCCATTCGCTGCGGCCCACGCCGCACCAGCAGTTGTTGACTTCGCCCGGGAAGGTGCGCCAGCCGCCGACGCTGGCCGTGTTGGCACCGTTGTTGCGGTCCTGCCGCACGGCGCTCAGCGCGATGCCCACGGTGTCGTCCATGAAGGTGTTGGAGAAGAGCGCGGAGATCTCCGGCGTGAAGCTGCTGCCGGAAGACGTGGATTGGTCGTTCAGGCCGCTGGCGGCGGCGGTGAACTGCATGCCCGGATTGTCGAGCGGGCGCGTGGTGCGGATGTTGAGGGTGGAGCCGATGCCGCCGGTGGGCACGTCGGCCTGGCCGGTCTTGTACACCTCGACGGCGCTGATGCCTTCCGAGGCGAGGTTGCCGAAGTCGAAGGAGCGGCCAAGTCCGCTGGAAGTGGGCATTTGCCGCCCGTTCAGCAGCACCAGGTTGAAGTCCGGCCCGAAGCCGCGCACCGTCACCCGCGCCCCCTCGCCGCGCTCGCGGTCTATGGAAACCCCAGTGATGCGCTGCAGCGATTCGGCAAGGTTGCTGTCTGGGAAGTCGCCGATGTCCTCGGCGGTGATGGCGTCCACCACGCCGTCGCGCGTCCGCTTCAAGTCCATCGACTCCTTGAGGCTCTGGCGGATGCCCACCACCAACACCTCCTCGATGTCCCCCTCGGCGGCTTCCTCCGCCACCGCGCTCGCCGCGACGCCGCCGCCAACGGCCAGCGACACCGCCAGCGCAAGCCGATTGCGCCGCACGCCCTGATTCGGCTTGCCGCCTTTGCGGCCCTTGGCTCCTGCTTTCGACACTGTTCGCTCTCCCCAATGCGGTCCCGTACCTGCCGCGGCCGCCGCCCCTCGCCCAACCACGCCATGCCGACGCTTTTTGGGCAGCCTCTCCCGCCTCTTGGCGGACGGGGCGTTTGCATAGCCGCCTACCGCACAACCCTACGCCCGCTGTAACGAAAGCGCAATTTTTTGCGCCAAACGGTAACGTGTTGATAACGCTGTCATTTCAAGCCAGCTTAGCCCTTCAAGCGTACCCAGAGGGCGAAAATCCGCCCCAACCGCGGCCACTGCGTCGGCAATTTGCAACGCGGCGGTTGATAACGCTGTCATTCCAAGCTAACTTGCCGTTCAACTACATCCAAGGACACGGCAAACCTCGCACACGGCATGGCATCGGGCAAAGCCACCATCACGGACGTCGCGGCGCGCGCCGGCGTTTCCATCAAGACGGTCTCGCGGGTGATGAACCGCGAGCCGAACGTGCGCGCCGGGACGCGCGAGCGGGTGCGGGAAGCGGCGACGGCGCTCGGTTACGAGCCGAATCCGGCGGCGCGGGGATTGGCCAGCCGGCGCACGTTTTCGCTCGGTTTGCTCTACGAGAATCCGCACGAGTTCGGCTATACGCAACGCGCCTTCGAGGGCGTCTTCGCCAACTGCGCGAGCGCCGGCTACACGTTGCTGCTGCTGCCTTGCGGCGCGGACGGCGGCGGGGCGAGCGCGGCCGATTCGGCGCTGCATTTGGTCACCCACACCCGCGTGGACGGCGTGATCCTCACCGCGCCGCTTTGTGACGACGACCGTGTGCTGGCGGTGCTGCGCGAGCGCGACACGCCGACGGCGCGCATCGCGCCCGGCACCATCAACGGCCTCTCCTGCACGGTTCGGGCTGGCGACCGCGAGGCCGCCCGCGCCGTCACCGATCACCTGCTCGAGCTCGGCCATCGACGCATCGCGTTCGTCAAAGGCGATCCGCGCCACGGCGCCAGCGCGGCGCGGTTCGCCGGCTATCGAGAAGCGTTGCAAGCGAACGGCACGGCGCTGGACGCCACGTTGATCGCCGAGGGGTTGTTCGACTTCGATTCCGGCCGCCGCGCTGCGTTGGCGCTGTTGACCCTGCCGCGCCGCCCCACCGCCATCTTCGCCGCCAACGACGACATGGCCGCCGGCGCGATCGCCGCCGCCCACGCCTTGGGTTTGGCCGTGCCAACCGCCGTTTCGGTGGCCGGCTTCGACGATTCGCCCATCGCCGCGCGCACCTGGCCGCCGCTTTGCACCGCGCGCCAGCCGGTGTTCGAGATGGCCGCCGCGGTAACCGGCGACCTCATCGCGCAGTTGCGCGGCGAGAGCGACGCACCTCGCCATCGCGTGTTCGATTGCCCGTTGGTGTTGCGCGATTCGGTGGCGGCCCCCGCGTCTTCCCTACCCGCTTGCCAACCACAAGGAGCTTAAGCGTCATGCCGCAAGTTGATTGGCCTCCCGCGACCAGTCCGGTCCACCCAAACAGCGCATCCGCTTGCCGTGTGGAGGCCGAGGTCTGCCGCCTGCTGGCCAGCATGTCGTTGCCGGCGAAAGTGGGCCAGATGATGCAAGGGGAGATCGCCAATCTCACCCCCGAGGACACCCGCGAGTACGCGCTGGGCTCGGTGTTGAACGGCGGTGGTTCGTGGCCGAACGGCGACAAGCGCGCCGGCGTGCGCGATTGGCTAGGCCTGGCGGACGCCCACTACGAGGCGTCCCTGGCGTCCGCATCGGGCGTGCCCCTCCTGTGGGGCACGGACGCCGTGCATGGCCACAACAACGTCTTCGGCGCCACCATCTTCCCGCACAACATCGGCCTCGGCGCCACCGGCGACCCCGCCTTGCTGGAACGCATCGGCGCGGCCACCGCGGCCGAGGTGGCGGCCACCGGCATCAACTGGACCTTCGCGCCGACCCTGGCGGTGGTGCGCGATGATCGCTGGGGCCGCACCTACGAGAGCTACTCGGAAGACCCGGCCATCGTCTGCGCCTTCGCCGAACGCATGTTCGCCGGCTTGCAGGGCCATGCCGGCAGCGAGGGTTTTCTGGCGGCCAACAAGGTGCTGGCCACCGCCAAGCACTTCATCGGCGACGGCGGCACCGGCGGCGTCGACCAAGGCGACACCGCGTGCTCGGAAACCACCTTGCGCCATCTGCACGGCGAAGGCTACGTGCGGGCGCTGGCGGCGGGCGCGCAGGTGGTGATGGCGGCGTTCAACAGTTGGAACGGCGCCAAGCTGCACGGCCACCGCTACTTGCTCACCGAGGTGCTGAAAGAGCGCATGGGGTTCGACGGGTTCGTGGTCAGCGACTGGAACGGCTGCCAGCAACTGGCCGAAGACCCCCGCCACGCCTGTGCGCAAGCCGTGAACGCCGGCGTGGACATGCTGATGGTGGATGCGGACTGGCGGCGCACGCTTGCCGACATGATCGCTTCGGTGGCCGCCGGCGAGGTGGCCGGGGAACGCATTGACGACGCCGTACGGCGCATCCTGCGGGTGAAAGCGCGCGCCGGGTTGTTGGGCAAGACGCCCCCCTCCTCCCGCATGGGCGCCGGCGGCGCTTTGGCCCCGCCGCAACACCGCGCGCTGGCGCGGCGGGCCGTGCGCGAGTCCTTGGTGCTGCTGAAGAACAACAACGCCCTGCTGCCACTCAAGCGCAATCTGAACGTGCTGGTGGCAGGGGCCCACGCGGACGACATCGGCAAACAATGCGGCGGCTGGACGCTCACCTGGCAAGGCGACGGCAACGGCAACGACGATTTCCCGAACGGCGAATCCATCTTGGCCGGGGTGCGCGCGGCGGTGGCGGCCGGCGGCGGCACGGTTGCGGTCTCGCCTTCCGGCGAATTTGAAGAACCGCCGGACGTGGCGCTGGTGGTGTTCGGCGAAGACCCCTACGCCGAGGGCGAAGGCGATGTCCCCCACTTGGCGTTCTCGGCGGAGCGCCCGGAACCGCTTGCCGTGTTGCGCTCGCTCCAAGCGCGCGGCGTGCCGGTGGTGGCCGTGTTCGTCACCGGCCGGCCGTTGTGGATCACCCCGGAGCTGAACGCCTCCGATGCGTTTGTGGTGGCGTGGCTGCCCGGAAGCGAGGGCGGCGGTGTGGCGGACGTGTTGTTCCGCGCCCCGGCCGGCGCGACGCAGCACGATTTTCGGGGCCGGCTCTCGTTCTCGTGGCCGCGGGATCCGTGGCAAACCGCTATCAACCGGGGCGACGACCCTTACGACCCGCTCTTTCCCTACGGCTTCGGCCTGCGCTACGCCGACGGCGTTGTGAACACGCCCAAGCTGCCGGAACGCCCTTCGGCGCCGGTGCGAGACGTCCGCCGCCATCCCCGCTCGCAAGGTTCGGGATCGTGAACCGCGCCGGTTGGCGCACGGCCACCGCTTTGGCCGCCGCGCTGGTGTGTGCAACCGCGCCACCCGCGCTCGCGCAGGCCATTAAGGTGGAGGTGGTCGGCAAGAAAGGCGCCTTCCAACTGCTGCGCGGCGGCGAACCCTATGTGGTGAAAGGCGCCGGCGCGTCCGGCATGGCCCTGATCACCGTGGCCGCCCGCGGGGGCAACTCGGTGCGAACGTGGGGCGTGGAAGCGGCGCAAGCGACGCTCGATGCGGCGCAGCACCACGGTCTCACGGTGTCCTTGACGCTGCCGGTGGTGGCCGAGCGTTTCGGCTTCGACTACGACAACGCCGCCGAGGTGGCGGCGCAACTCCAGCGCATCGAGGCCATCGTGCGGCGCTACCGCGACCATCCCGCGTTGCTGGCGTGGATCATCGGCAACGAGTTGGACTTCAACCACACCAATCCCCGCGTCTTCAACGCCGTGGACGCGATCTCGCGCCGCATCCACGAGTTGGACCCCAACCACCCCACCACCACGACGATCTCGCGCGTCAACCCGGACCTGGTCCGCTCCATCCGCGCCCGCGCCCCGGACTTGGACTTCCTAAGCCTGCAGCTGTACGGCGCCTTGGCCGCCCTGCCCCGCTACGCCGGACGTCTGCTGCCGGACACGCCCATCCTGGTGAGCGAGTGGGGCCCGCTCGGCTTCTGGGAAGTGGGCAAAACGCCCTGGGGCGCGCCCTTGGAGCAGAACAGCGCCGAAAAAGCCCGCCACTACCAAGACTGGTACGAGCGCTTCATCGCCCCGCTGCTGGGCCGCCGCGTGCTCGGCTCCTACGTCTTCCTGTGGGGCCAGAAGCAGGAACGCACCCCCACCTGGTTCAGCATGTTCGCCGAAACCGGCGAAAGCACCGCCACCGTGGACGCCATGCAGTTCGCGTGGACCGGCCGCTGGCCGGCAAACCGCGCCCCTGCCCTTGAAACGCTGCGGCTGGACGGCCGCGCCCGCAACGTCTCCCTCACCGCGCGCTCGCACTACGCCGCCGAAGTGAAGGTGACGGACCCCGAGGGCGACCCTCTCACCTACGCTTGGAGCGTGAAACCCGAAAGCCGCACACAAGCCGTGGGAGGCGATCGCGAGCGCCCCATCCCGGATGTGTACGGCTTGTTCGCCGACGCCACCTCGCCCAAAACCACCTTGCGCGCCCCTTCCACGCCGGGCCCCTACCGCCTGTTCATCACCGCCTACGACGGCCGCGGCCACGCCGCCCACGCCAACCTGCCGTTCTGGGTAAACGAAGCCAAGTCGCAGTAGGCGACCACCTACACCCAACACCAACAGCAAGCCGCGGCGTTGATGGTATGGTGAGTGGCGTTGGCACCGAGCCGGCGGCGGTTTGCCCGCCGTCAAGGCACGTTGAGGAGATACGACCATGTCAAACACGTTGCTGGGCGCGGAAACGGCCTATTTCGACGCCAATGCCGAGCAGCTCCTTTTGGCCTACCCCAATCGCTTTCTGCTGATCCACGGCGAGGAAGTCATAGGAGATTTCGAGCGCCACTCGGAAGCCGTCGGAGAAGGTGTGCGCCGGTTTGGCCGAGGCCCGTTCCTAGTCCGTCGCACGGGGGACACAGCACCGGAGTTCGCCGCTCCCGCCTTGTCTTTGGGGATCTTGCAGTGCCGACGCTGAATTTCCGGGCGGAAACAACGGACCAAGACGGCAAAAGGACTCCCGCTCCCGCTGGCTTGGTGGGGAGCGGCCCGCTCCTGCCCGTGACGCTGATGGCGTCGGATTCCCACCGGCAAACGCTCGCCCAACGGGGAGAGCCGGCGCCCACTGCCACCAACGGCTTCGCGTTGATCGACACCGGCGCTGGCGCCACCTGCGTCGATCAGGCGACCGCCGATGGCGCCGGGCTTCCGGTGATAGGCAAAGCGATGATGCACACCGCGTCCCACGCCGAACACGAGGTGCCTGTCTACAGCGGCAAACTCTCAATTCCCAGCTTCGGCGACGTGGAATTGGAGTCCGCCATGGGCGCCAATCTCGGTGGCCAGAACTTGATCGCGCTCATTGGACGAGATGTCCTTCAAGCCGCGGTTCTCGTCTACAACGGGACGGATGGCACGGTCTCCCTTTCCATTTGACCGCCCAATCACCCGGGCGACCACCGTTTGGACCATTCGTCCGGCGGCGTTTCAAGGCCGGAACTGCAGCTTCCTCGGTGCCAGCCGCGCCGGTTGCGCCACTAGCCGCCATGCGGTCTCAAGCCATTCGCAGATGAGGCGGCGGGTGTCGCGGGGGTCGATCAGTTCTTCGATTTGGAACCTCGACAGTGGCCCCACCGGGCCGCGGGCGCTTTCGATGCGGGCCATCAGCTCGTCGCGCAGCGCGCGGGGGTCTGCCGCTTCCGCCAGTTGGCGCTTGTAGGCGGCTTCGATGCCGCCCTCCGGGGGAATGCCGCCGACGTCCGCGGCCGGCCAGGCCACGCGCACGGAAGGCCGGGAGCGGGGCGTGGCGTAGTTGTTGCCGGCGACGCCGAAGCTGCGGCGCATCAGGACGGTGAAGATCGGTACGGTGACTTGCGAGAAGGCCACCATCCACTCGCCGCCACGCCGGATCGCGCCGGTGATCTCGTGCTCCAAGCCGACGGCGAAGCCCGGATTGTCCACCAGGTTGAGGATCGGCAGGTGGAAGAGATCGCACAGGTCCAAGTGCCGCGTGAGCTTGCGGCAGCCGTCGGCGGTGAGTGCGCCGCCGTTGGCGTGCTGGCTGTCCGAGGCGATGACGCCCAGCGGATGCCCGTTGAAGCGGACGAAACCGGTGATCTGGTCCGTCGCCCAGAGCGGGCCGATCTCGAAGAAGGAGCCCTTGTCCGCCATCAGGCGAATGGCCTTGCGGGCGTCGAAGGTGTTGGTGCGCTTGCGCGGAATCAGGCCGAGCAGCTCCTCGTCGCGGCGTTCCGGCGGGTCGTCGCTGCGCGGGGGCAGCACCGGCGGTGTTTCGTAGACGCTGCCGGGCAGGTAGGAGAGAAAGCGCCGCGTCAGGAGCGCCGCTTCTTCTTCGCTCTCGGCGAGGTTGTCCACGGAGCCGTTGCGGCAGTGGATGTGCCAGCCGCCGAGGTCCTCTTTGGTGATGTCGTAGCCCATCGCGTGCTGCACCACCGGCGGGCCGGCCACGAACAGTTGCGCGATGTCCTTCACCATCACCGAGAAGTGCCCCAGCACCGCTTTCGCCGCGCCGATGCCGACGACGCTGCCAAGCAGCAGGTTCACCACTGGCACGGTGGAGAGCTGCTCGGTGTACATGGCGCTGCCCAAGTGCCCGGGCAGATAGGAACCGCCGCCGCCGGCTACGCGCGGCCGACCGGCTTTGATGGCGCCGCGGCTCTCCTTGGCGCGGCTTTCGCCCTCCTTCTTCTGCGCCGGCACCATCGCGGCAACGCTGCCGCCGCCGGAGGAACCGTCGAGCAGGCGGATGGAGGGGATGCGCAGTTCCAAGGCGAGACGGTCCAAGTAGCCGCTTTTGGCGCCGATGGCGCCGTCGGCATGGCCGCCGCGGGAGGTGAAATCGTCCGCGCAAACGATGGCCGGGCGGCGTTCGATCCTGCCCCAGCCGCCGACGTGGTTCGCCGGCGTGAACGCCGCCACGTTGCCGTCTTCGTCGTAGGAGGCGAAGCCGGCGACGCTGCCGACTTCGCGGAAGCTGCCCGCGTCGAGCAGCAGATCGATGCGTTCGCGGCAGGTGAGCTTGCCGCGGCTGCGCTGCCGCTCGACGCCTGGGTCTTTGGAATCCGGCGCCAACCGATCCAGTGCCAGCTGGCGCATGGTGGCGACATCACGCAACAGCGGCGCCCAGGATTCGTCTTCGCTGGCAGCCGCGCGCCGGCCGCCGGCCGCGGGCGTTAGCAGAGCGAACACCTGCCCCGCCGCCACGCTGTCGCCGGCCCGCAGCGGCTGCGTGGCGGCGACGACGCCGTCGCAAGGCGCCGGCACTTGGGATTCCATCTTCATCGCGCTAACCACCAGCAGGGTTTGCCCGGCGTGGACGCTATCGCCTTCGCGCACGGCGAAGTCGACCACCGATCCCGCCATCGGGCAGGCCATGGCTTCCTGGCCCGGCTGCGCTTCGAGCGCGTCCGCCGCGCTTGCCGCCGGCGCGCTGGGAGTGCCGGTGGCGCCGGCGAAACCCAGCACCGTGGCTTGCTGGCGCAACAGTGCCAAGGTGCTGTTGCTGTCGACGCGTTCGGTTTGCGCGGACGCCGCCAGCAAGTCCGCGTTCTCCGCCAGCAGCGTGGTGCGGGCATCGCCGGTGCGCACCGTCGGGTGGCTGAGGATGGCCTTGAGTTGCGCCAGATTGGTGGCGACGCCGGCGATGTGGAACTCGCCGAGCGCCCGTGCGGCGCGATCCACCGCGGAGGCGAAAGACGCCGCCGAACTCGACGTGGCCACCACCTTGGCGAGCAGCGGGTCGAACGCCGGCGGCGGCGCGTAGCCGACGTAGCCGCAGGCGTCCACGCGCACGCCGGCGCCGGCGGGTTCCTTGTAGGCCGTCAAGCAACCGCCGCCGCGAACAGTCACGCGGGCTTGCACGGCGAAACCGCGCGCCGCGCCAACGGCGCGTTGATCGGCCAGGCCCAGCTCCGCCAAGCTGGCGCCGGCGGCGATGCGGAACTGCGCCTCGACCAGATCAACGCCGGTCACCTGCTCGGTGACGGTGTGCTCCACTTGGATGCGCGGATTGCACTCGATGAAGTAGTAGGCGTCTTCCTCTGGCACCACCAGAAACTCCACGGTGCCGGCGTTGACGTAACCGGCGGCGCTGGCCAGCTTCACGGCGTCGTCCAGGATGCGCTGGCGCAGCGCGTCGTCAAGACCGGGCGCCGGCGCGGTCTCCACCACCTTCTGATTACGGAGCTGCACTGAACAGTCGCGTTCGTGAAGGTGGACGGTGTTGCCGTGCGCGTCGGCCAGAATCTGCACCTCGATGTGGCGCGGCCGCACGATGAGCTTCTCGACGAACAATGCGCCGTCGCCGAACGCGGCTTCTGCTTCGCTGCGACAGCGGGTGAAGGCGTCGGCCATCGCGGTTGCCGAATCCACCCGCCTCATGCCCCGTCCGCCACCGCCGGCGGCGGCCTTCAACATCACCGGGTAGCCGAGGTTTGCCGCCGCGGCTTCCGCATCCGCCGCGGACCGCACCGCGCCGTCGCTGCCGGGCACCACCGGAATGTCTTGGGCTTGCGCCAGAGCACGGGCGCGCGTCTTGTCGCCGAACAGCGAGAGCGCCGCGGGCCGCGGCCCGACGAAGGCGATACCGGCCGCTTCGCAACGCTCCGCGAAAGCGGCGTTTTCGGCGAGAAACCCGTAGCCCGGATGGACGCAATCGCAGCCGGTCTCCCGGGCGACGTCCACGATGCTCTCGGCGTCCAAATACGCGGCGACGGGATCCGCCGCCGCGCCGTCGCCGATCGGCCGCGCTTCCGTGGCGGCGCGCGTGTGCAGCGACAGCGCATCCGCCGCCGCGTACACCGCGACCGACTCCATCTCCAATCCGGCCGCCGCCTTGGCGATGCGAATGGCGATCTCGCCGCGATTGCTGATGAATACCTTCTTGTGTGCTGCCACCCTCTCTCCCTTGTTCCTCGCCCCTACTCCAACAACGCCTTGCCCACCACCTTCAGCGCCAACGTCTCCTCCGCGCCTTCGAAGATGGAGAGCACCCGGGCGTCCACGAAATAGCGGCTCACGTCGGTTTCCTCGGCGTAGCCCATGCCGCCGTGGATCTGCACCGCCTCCCGTGTCACCCATTCGGCGGCGCGGCAGGCGAGCAATTTCACCAGGCTGGCCTGCAATTGGCCTTCGCCGCGATCCATCAACCCGGCCACGGCGCGGCTGAACCGCTGGCAAACGTGGATCGCCGCGGCCATGCGCACCAGCTTTTGCAGCGTCAGCGGGTAGCTCGCCAAGGGCCGCTCGAACACGGGGCGCTGTTCGGCGTGCGCCAGCGAGCGCTCGTAGGCGGCGCGCATCAGGCCGCAGGCGCGCGCCGCGGTTTGCAGCCGACCGCCGGCGAAGCCGCGCATGGTGTGGTAGAAGCCGCGGTTGCGGCCGCCGTCCTCGCCCACCAATGCGGTGCCCGGCACGAAGTAATCGTCGAAGAACAACTCGAACGAGTGCATGCCGCGATAGCCGATGGTGGCGATGGCGCGCCCCGAGCAGACGCCGCCATGCGGCCCGTCGTGGCGAAACTCGCGCCCGCTGGTGCTTGGCTTCTCCACCACGAACAGCGAAAGCCCCCGGTGCGGCGGCTGAGCATCGGCGTCCGTGCGCGCCAGCACCAGCAGGTAGCCGGCCTTGCCGGCGAACGTACACCACGTCTTCGCGCCGTTCAGCACCCAGCCGGATTCCCCCTGCCGCAATGCCGGCGTCGCCCGCAGCGCCACCGCCGCCACGTCCGATCCCGCCTGCGGTTCAGTTACGGCCACCGCCACCAACGGATCGCCGGCGGCGACGCGCGGCAGCCATCGCTGCTTCTGCGCCTCCGTGCCGCCTTCGAGCACCGCCCGCGCCATGATTTCCGGCCGCGTGATCAAGCTGCCGGCCGCTCCGAGCGAACCGCGCGAGAGCTCCTCGGTGGCGACCACCATGCCGAGGCTGTCGTCGCCATCGTCCGGCTTCAGGCCGCCGTACCGCTCCGGCACCGAGAGCCCGAAGCAACCGAGTTCGCGCAAGCCGTCGATGATGTCGTCCGGGATCATCGCGTCGTCGCGGTGAATGCGCTCCGCCACCGGCCGCACCCGCTCCTCGGCGAAGCGGCGAAACGTGTCCCGCATAAGCGCATGGTGCCCCGTCAGTCCATCATCGACCTGCCCGCCCTCGCGGCAGAGAGCCCGGCCCAGTTCAACGATGGCGGCGGGCGCAAGCGTCGCGTCCACAAACCGAGCACTGTCGCCGTCAATGGACTGTTTGGAGATGCCGAACGCCCCCGGCCGGCTGCGCAGCCGGCCGATAAGCGTCGCCACCACATCCGCGCAAAAGTGCCGCGTCAAAGCCCCGCCGAGCCCATCCGCCCCACCGACGCCCCGCTCGGCCGCCTCCAAGGCCGCCCGCGCCGCCTCGATCTCCGCCCAGCAAAGCGCCAAATCGAAAACCTCGATCTGCGCCTCGTCCACATCACGCCCGGCGAGATGCCGCCGAGCCTGTTCGACTAGGGAAGCCGCCGCATCAACGGCCTGGCGGGCAAGCTGCATGACGCGATTCTACGCCACTGCCGCGAGCGGGATGGCGGCTCGATTGACGCGCCCGTTTGCGCGGGCGAGCGCTGCGTCCAATGCCTACGGCTTTGCTTTCTCTTCCACTTCGCCTGTTCGCGGATTGCCTTCGCCCTCCACGCCCTCCAGTTCATTCATAAGCCGCGTTGCTCGCGCTGCATAGTGGTCGGCCGGCATTCCTTCCTTGAACGATCGGTCGTCGGCGTTGGCAATGACGTGATGGTAAAGGTCGTTGATCTGCCGGGTTGGCCATCCGGCGCGCTTGCCCGCTCCGGCGAGGTACAGCCCGATCTCACCGCTGCGTGGATCCAAATCCAAGGCGTGGCGCAGGGCCTCTGCTTCCGCCTCGACCCCGGCGGTTGGGCGCAGCACCCGCGAGTAGACGACGTAGAACTCCGCCGAACGATGCTGCTCCGGCTCGGCTTCGAGCAGCTCCCGCAAGCGCTCGTGGTAACTGCCGCCATCGTCGCCGAAATCGCCGTCCTCTGCCGCGCTGTTGAGGGAGTCGATGGCTTCGAGTAAATCGGCGCCGAGCGGCACGTCCGCTAGCCGGTCCCTAGCGACCAGTTCTTCTATGGCCGCGTGGCAGCGAACCTCCAAACGCAGCTTCAGCGCGTGGCCATTGCACAGCAGGTTCAGGCTCTCCGCCCGGTTCTCCATGTCCAGCGGCAGGTGGCGCGACGCCAGGTCCGCCGCTACTTGGGCGCGGAACGCCTCGGCGTCTGCCGGTTGATCGGAATGGCGGAGCGACTCGTAGTTCCAAAAGGCGACCAGCAGTTCCCATGTACCCTCGGAATGCTCGTATTCGACGGTCAAGTGCTCGTCCGACCGCCCATTGTGCTCGTCGTCGCCCCGGAATTCTCCCAGCTCAAACCTTAGGCGACTGACCCGATCCAGCGCTTGTATTTGACGCATCAACGCCGAATACAGTTCGGGCGCTTCGTCGCCTTCGGCGAGTATGTGACGCGATCCCACATCCGCCGCCACTTGGGCGCGGAACGCCTCGGCCTCTGCCGGGCTGAAGTGGAGAAATTGGTACTTCATAAAGGCGAACAGCAGCTTCCACATGCCCTCGGAGTGCTCATAGCCGTGCGTCAGGTACTCTAGACCTTGCCGATTGTGGTCCTCGTCGCCTGCGTACACGGCCAGCCAGAACGCGGCGGGTCGGCAGGTCGGATCCAGTGTCAGGACTCTGCGCAGCAACTCCGTGTACGTGTCGACGTCGTGGCTGTGGAAGGAGGCGTATGTGCTGAGCAGCATCGGATCGTCGGGCGCCGCGTTGACGAACGGCTTCAGCACAGCCCGGCCGGACATGTCTGCCTCGGCGATCGCGCCTTCGACCGCCCCTACCCGCGCTGCGGCAACCTGTCCGAAAGCGAGTGCAAGCGCTTGATCCAACGAGGGATTTTCAATAGCTGCCAAGTCGCTCAGGAAGTCGCCACACCGGGCGCGCGAGTCCGGCATGACGGCTTGGCAGAGGCGTTCCGCCTTCTCCAGCTCGGGCAACCCGGTCTCCTGCAAATCACATCGGGCCTGGCGCTGCGCCAGAACAGGCAGCGTCAGAATCAAAACCGAGACTGCCACCGCTGCCACCCGCGCGGCACGGAAAATAGCTGTGGGCGATTCCATGTTTTTGACCGCAAGAAGCCAAGACAGCGCCACAACATACCGCTTCGCGTCGCGAAACGCAGCACCCGCTCTTCGGCGAAGCGGCGAAACGTGTTCCGCATACACGCATGGTGTCCCGTCAAGCTACGCGTAGGCGCGTAGGCATGTGCCCACCGTGGCGATTCGTTACCATTGCGTGATGCGGCCGTTACGCGTCTTCATCAGCAGCGTCCAAAGCGAGTTCGCGCATGAGCGGGCTGTGCTGCGCGACTACATCGGCGAAGATCCCATGCTGCGGCGCTTCTTCGACGTGTTCTTGTTCGAAGACGTGCCGGCGGTCGATCGGCGGCCGGACACCCTGTATCTGGATGAAGTGAGCCGTTGCGACATCTACGTCGGCCTGTTTGGTCGCGAATACGGCAACGAAGACGACGAGGGTATCTCGCCGACCGAGCGTGAGTTTGACGCCGCCGGCGTTGGCAGAGCGCACCGCCTTGTGTTCGTGAAGGCCGTCGCCAACGAGAAACGGCACCCCAAAATGCTCGCGCTAATTGGCAAAGCGCAAGCTGGGCTGGTGCGCAAGCGGTTCGACTCCGTGACGGATCTGAAAGCGGCGCTGTACGCGGCGCTGGTGGAGTTCATGGAGCAAAAGGAACTGCTTCGTGTGGGGCCGTTCGAAGAAGCAGCGCACCAAGGCGCAACGCTGGACGACTTGGATGCCGAGTGGATGACGCTTTTCGTGCGCATCGCCCGCCGCGCCCGCGGCTTTCCTCTGGCCGCCGATGTGGCGCCGGAAGCGTTGCTCGCGCATCTCGGCGTCCTCAACGATGGCCGGCTCACCAACGCCGCGCTGATGCTGTTCGCCAAACAACCCCAGCGCTACTTGGCGACCTCGGAGATTCGCTGCGCGCACTTCCACAGCGTCGATGTCAGGAAGCCGATCCCGTCCTATCAGGTTTACAAGGGCACGGTGTTCCGGCTAGTCGATCAGGCCGTGGACTTCGTTTTGAGCAAGCTCGCCTTGTCGGTGGGCACACGGGCGGAAAGCGTGCGCGTACCCATCGCGTACGAGATTCCCAAGGAGGTTGTCACGGAAGCGATCGTCAACGCCGTCGCGCACCGCGACTACGCGAGCAACGGCAGCGTGCAAGTGATGCTGTTTTCCGATCGCCTTGAAGTGCGCAACCCCGGCGGCCTGCAGCCGCCAATGACCTTGGAGAAGCTGCGCGTGCCGCACGACTCCGTGCCGGCCAATCCGCGCTTGGCCGAGGCCATGTATCTGGCGGAGTACGTCGAACGCATGGGAACAGGCACGTTGGACATGATCGCGCGGTGTCTACAGGCCGGAGTGCCGGCGCCGGAGTTCGCCGACGACGGGGGGTTCGTGACCACGATCCGCCGGCCGGTGGCGGCTGGCCATGCTTGCAGCCCGGAGGAGTTGGAGCGGCGTTTCACGCAGCAGGGACAAGCTAGGGACAAGCTAGGGACAAGCCAGACTCATGAGGCAGTCCAACCGCTCGCCAGCATTGGTCCCATAGGGCCGCGCACCGAGGGACAAGCTAGGGACAAGCCGGGGACAAGCCCAGACGCGGCCGCCGCGAGCGGCAAAGACGCCGCGATGCTCCAAGCATGCGCGGCGCAACCGTTGCCGGGTGCCCAACTGCGAAATGCGGCGGGCTACCGGGGGCGGAGCGGGGACTTCTCGAGACGCCTCGAGAAACTCCTCGACCTAGGCTGGTTGCAGAGGACCGTGCCTGACAAGCCGCGCAGCCCCTTGCAGAAGTATCGCCTTACGGACGCCGGTCGGGCGGTGCTGGCGAGGCAGCGCAAGCCATAGCAGCGCCTCGGCGCACAAGACTTGGTTGACGCAGCAACTTGCGCGGGTCAGCATTGCGCCTACACGAAGCGGCCGGGGCTCAAGGGCGGCGGTTTGGACATCCTGCAGAACATTCGCGTCTTGGATTTCGGGCGCTACATCGCCGGGCCGTTCTGCGGCGCGCTGCTGGGCGATTTGGGCGCGGATGTGATTCGCGTGGAGAAGGTCGATGGCAGCGAGGATCGGTTCACCGCGCCGGTCACCGATGACGGCGAGGGCAGCGCGTATTTGACGCTGAACCGCAACAAGCGGGGCTTCACGCTCAATCCGCGCAAGCAGCAAGGCCAAGAGGTGTTGCGCAAGCTGGTGGCCACCGCCGATGTTGTGGTCGCCAATCTTCCGGCGGACACCTTGGCCAGCATGGGCTTGGACTACGACAGCGTGGCCGCCATCAAGCCGGACATCATCCTCACCAGCAGCACGGCGTTCGGCGCCGGCGGCCCGTACGGGAAGCGGGTGGGCTTCGACGGCGTGGCGCAGGCGATGTCCGGCAACATGCACCTCACCGGCTACGCCGACGAGCCGATGAAGAACTACCTGCCGTACGTGGACTACACCACCGCCACCTTGAACGCCCTGGCCACGCTGGCGGCCATCATCCAACGCATGGCCACCGGCGAAGGGCAGCATGTGGAAGGCTGCCTGCTCGCTTCCGCGCTCACCGTGGCCAACGGCCCGCTCATCGAACAAGCCATCGCCAATAAGGATCGCGTGGCCACCGGCAACCGCGGCCAAACCGCCGCGCCGGTGGACGTGTTCCGCACCCAAGACAGCTGGCTGCTGGTGCAGGTGGTGGGCAATCCGTTGTTCGAGCGCTGGGCGAAGCTGATGGGCGAGCCGCATTGGCTCTCCGACCCGCGTTACACCAGCGACGAGGCGCGCGGCGACAACGCCGGGGACATCAGCGAGCGCATGGCCACATGGTGCGCCGAACGCACCACCGCGGAGGCGATGGCGCAACTCGAAGCCGCCCGCGTGCCCTGCGGCGAAGTGCTGACCCCGGCGCGGACGCTCGTCAACGAACAGGTGGTGGATCGCGGCTTCTTCGTTCCCACCGAATACCCCGGACTGCCCCAGCCGGCGCCGGTGGCGCGCATGCCGCTGGACTTCTCCAAGGCGAACGTGGGCATCCGCCGCCGCGCCCCGACGCTGGGCGAACACACCGACGCCATCTTGGCGGAGCTGGGCTACGACGCGGCCGCGATCGCCCAGCTACGCGCGGACCGCGTGGTGTGAGCGTTGCTCGCATACGATAGGACAGTTGCATCGGTTGGTGTGGCGGGTACACTGGCGTTGCTGTACGCTTCACGCATCGGTGGTGGAACACTGCCGGTTGAGGGCTGAAAGCCCAAGGAGGGAACCATGCGCAGACTGCGAGCACCCGACGACGAGGGTGGCAACAAGATCAATCTCACGCCCATGCTGGACGTGGTGTTCATCATGTTGATCTTCTTCATCGTCACGGCCACCTTCGTCAAGGAAACGGGCTTGGACGTGAACCAACCCGAAGACGACGAGGTGCAGGAACCGGACCCGGAAAAGCGCAGCATCGTCGTGCGCATCACGAACCACGACCGCATCATCATCGCCCAGCGCACCGTGGACCTCCGCGCCGTGCGCGCCAACATCGAACGCTTGAGCGCGGAGAACCCCGAAGCGCCAGTGATCATCCAGCCGCATCCGGATTCCACCACGGACGCGATGATCCACGTGATGGATTCGGCTCGGCAAGCGGGCGTGTACAACATTTCCTTCGCCACAGGCCACTAGCCGCGCTTCCGCCGGCGGGGCCGCAACGCTGCGGAGCCCTCCGCCCGCGTGTGCGAGCGTCGATCTGCGCTCGGACACCGTTACCCAGCCGTGCGCCGCCATGCGCCGGGCGATGGCCGGCGCGGCGGTGGGCGACGACGTGTATGGCGAAGACCCCACCGTCAATCGTTTGGAAGCCGTTTGCGCGGAGCGCTTGGGGTTTGACGCCGCCATGTTCGTGCCGAGCGGCACGCAATCCAACCTCGCCGCCCTGCTGACGCATTGCCAACGCGGCGACGAGTACATCGCCGGGCAAGACGCCCACACCTATCGCTACGAAGCCGGTGGCGCCGCTGTTCTTGGTGGCATCCAGCCGAATCCCCTGCCCTTTCAAGCCGACGGATCACTTGCCCTTGCCGACGTCGAGGCGGCCATCAAGCCGGACGATTCGCATTTCGCCAAGACGCGGTTGGTGTGCTTGGAGAACACCCAAGGCGGCAAGCCCATCGCCCCAGGCTACTTCGCCGAGGCGTGCGCCTTGGCTGACCGACACGGTTTGCGCCTGCACTTGGACGGCGCGCGGCTGTTCAACGCCGCGGTGGCGCTCGGCGTGGACGCGGCGGACATCGCCACGCATTGCCATTCGGTGTCGGTGTGCCTCTCGAAGGGGCTGGGCGCGCCGGTGGGTTCACTGCTGTGCGGCGACGATGGCTTCATTGCCGCGGCACGACGCTGGCGCAAGATGCTGGGCGGCGGAATGCGGCAGGCGGGCGTGATCGCCGCAGCCGGGCTATTCGCCTTGGAGAACAACGTGGCGCGGTTGGCGGCGGATCACGAACGCGCCGCGAGGTTGGCAGCCCGGCTGCGGAAACTCGGCTTGGCGGCCACCAACCACACTAACATGGTGTTCGTCACTGGGCTGGATGCGGAACGAATGACCACGCACATGGCGCGCGGCGGCGTCTTGGTGGCCGGGCCGCGTTGGGTCGTCCACTTGGACGTGGACGACGCCGGCATTGACCGCGTTCTGCATGCGGCAAAAGGCTTGGGCGTGGGCTAGATCCGCGTAGCCAAGCCGGCCACAGCGCCGGTCAAACAGGACACCAAAGTGCCCGCCAGCAGCGCCCGGGGGCCGAGTCTGAGCAGCTCGGGGCGCCGCTCCGGCACCAGCGTGCCCATGCCGCCGATGAGAATGCCCAAGCTGCCGAAGTTGGCGAAGCCGCACAGGGCGTAAGTGAGAATCACCCGCGTCTGCGCTGAAAGCGCATCGCCGGCGGCGGCGAACTGCAGGTAGGCGATGAACTCGTTCAAGATCACCTTGGTGCCGAGAAAGGACCCGGCTTGCGTGGCTTCCGCCCACGGCACCCCCATCAACCACGCGATGGGCGCGAACGCCCAGCCGGTGATGCGCTCCAGCGCCAGCGGCGCGCCGAACACGTCGAACTTGCCGAGCACGTAGTTCACCAGCGCCACCAGCGACACCAGTACGATCACCATCGCCGCCACGTTCGCCACCAAGCGCAAGCCGTCGAGGGTGCCGCGGCTGATGGCGTCCATCGCGCTGTCGTACTTGAGCGCTTCGGCGAGGTCGCCGGCGGTGGCGGCGGCCTCTTCCGGCACCATGATGCGGGCGATGGTCACCGCCCCGACGACGTTGATCATGGACGCCACCAACACATGCCCCAAAGCGCCCGGAACCACCGGCGAGAGGATCGCCGCGTAGGCGGTCATGATGGAACCCGCCACCGTGGACATGCAGCAGGTGATGACCACGAAGAACTCCGAGCGCGACAGGCTCTTCAAGTAGGCGCGAATGAGCAGCGGCGCTTCCGCCAAGCCGAGAAAAACGCTGGACGCCGCCGCGGTGCCGGCGGCGCCGCCCAAACCGAGCGTCTTGCGCAGCGCCCACGCGAAGCCGCGGATCACCACTTGCAGCACCCGCCAGTGCCACAGCAGCGCGAACACCACGCTGAACACCATGATCTGCGGCAGGATGCGAAAGCCGAAGATGGGGTCGAACGACTGCCCCTCGGCGAGCGTGAACGGCAGCGGCGCACCGCCGAGGAAACCCAGCACCAGCGACGTGCCGGCGGTGGTGGCGGCGCCCATCGCGTCCACCACATGGCGTAGCAGGAGCAGCGCCTCGCTCACGGCGCGCACGTTCAACAGCAGCAACGCCAGCACGGCCTGCAGCGCCAGCCCCGCCGCCACTTGCGCCCAACGCACTTGCCGCCGCCGCTCGCCCAGCAGCCAAGCGATGAGCACGAGGGCGGCGATGCCTAAGAACGCTTGCATGAAACGCCTCGGTGGATAGTTTCGCCAATCAGTCTAACCGACCGCGTGGCGGCACACGGTCCGTGTGCCGGGAACGCGGGCGTCCCGCCCGCATGCAGGCGAGACGCCTGCGCTCCCAGGGCTTGCCACCCACACCGCTATACACTCCGCAAACCACACGGCGTTCGACCGCCTATGCCGCAAAGCTCCGCCCGCGTGTTGGTCACCGGCACGCTGGCCATCGATCACATCGGCCGTTATCCGGGCGCGTTCTCGGCGCTGCCGCGGCACCGCGGCATCAACCTCTCGGTGCAGCTAGGCCGCATCGAGCGGCGCTTTGGCGGGTGCGCCATGAACATCGCCTACACGCTGCGGCGGCTGGGCCACGACCCGGCGCCGTTCGTGTTCGTCGGCCAAGACTACGACGCCGACTACGCGGCGCATCTGGAGGCGCTGGGCATGGACACCGGCGGCATAAATCACACCGAGGCGCCCTACTCCGCCCATGCGTTCGTGTTCACCGATCGCGAAGACAACCAGTTCACCGCCTTCTACGGCGGGCCTTCGAGAGTGGCGGATTGGGCCGATCGTTTGGCGCGGTTCGTGGAGCGCGGTCGTTTCGGGCAAGCGCTGCTGGCGCCCGACTTGCCGGCGAACATGATCACCGCGGCGGAGGTCTTGACGGCGTGCGGCGTTCCGTTCCTAACCGACCCCGGCCAGAACATCACCGACTTCGAAGCGGCGGACGCCCAGCGCTTGGTCCGCCTTTCCACCACCGTGTTCGTCAACGAGTTCGAGCACGAGACGCTGCGCGACATGGCGAGCGACGCCTTGGACGAATTGGACACGCTGGTGGTGACCCGGGGCGCGCGCGGCGTGTTCTGGCGCTCCGGCTCCGAGGGCGATGGCGAGGAGCGCGCTGTGCCGGCGACGGTGGCGGACCCCACCGGCGGCGGCGACGCCTTCCGCGGCGGCTTTCTGCACGCGCGCTTGCAGGGAGCGTCGCTGCGCGTGGCGGCGCGCGCCGGAGCGGTGACCGCGGCGATGGCGCTGGAGGTGGTCGGCACCCAGCTCCACCATTGCGACGACTTCGCCACCCGCTATCGTGCGGCGTGGGGCCAAGACTTCGCCGGTGGCCAAACGTAGCTTGGACGCAACGCCGGGCAAAGTCGTGCTGCTGAACGGCGCGTCCAGCGCCGGCAAGACCACGTTGGCCCGGGAGTTGCAGCGGATCTGGCCCGGGCCGTTGCAGCACATCGCCCTCGATCAGTTCCGCGACGGCATGGCCGGGCAGTACCGGGGCATGAACTCCCAAACCGGCGAACCCGGCGCGCGGGGCTTGAACGTCGTGCCGGTGCAAACGCCCAATGGCGTGGTGACGGAGCTCCGCTTCGGCGACGTGGGCCGCCGGATGCTCAACGCCATGCACCGCGCCGCCGCCGCGTTCGCCGCCAGCGGCATTGATGTGGTGTTGGACGACCTCCTGCTCGAACCCGGTTTTCTGCACGACTACCTCGACGCGCTGGACGGACTCGCCGTGACCTTTGTTGGCGTGAAGTGCGATCTCGCCACCCTCAACAAGCGCGAGGCGGCCCGCCCGGGGCGCTTCCCCGGCACCGCCGCGGCGCATTTCGCCCAGCTGCACGAGCACTGCTTATACGACGTGGAGGTGGACACCGCGGCCCACTTCCCCCGCGAATGTGCCGCCCGCGTCTTGGCTGCCGCGGCGGAACCACCGCAACCCACGGCGTTCGAGCGCATGAGGGCGGCGAGGGACGGCCCGCCGCCGCGAATCCCTCCCTTGCGCTGAGGACCATTTTGGAGCATATTCCGAATTGGTCTAACTAACTCGGAGTACATTCCCGAATTGGATCAGTACCGAAGAAGCCTGACCATCGACATTCCCGCGGGTCAGTCGGCGTTCCTCTGGGGGCCGCGCAAGACGGGCAAATCGACGTTGCTTCGGCAGTTGTTCCCGCAAGCCGCGCACTTCGATCTGCTCGACACGCGCCTGCAGCTGGAGTTCACGCGGGCGCCGTGGACGCTGCGCGAGCGGGTGCTCGCGTTGGACGACGCCCGCCGGGCGCAGCCCGTCGTCATTGACGAAGTGCAGAAGGTGCCGGCGCTGCTGGACGAGGTGCATTGGCTCATCGAGAACAAGGGTATGAGCTTCGTGCTCTGCGGTTCCAGCCCGCGCAAGCTGAAGCGCGGGCGGGCGAATCTGCTCGGCGGCCGGGCGTGGCGAACGGTGCTGCATCCGCTGACGTGGTCGGAAATACCCAACTTCGACCTCCTGCGCGCCCTCAACCACGGCCTGATCCCCGCGCACTACGACGCGGCGCGTCCGGCGCGCACGCTGCGCGGCTACGTGGACGACTACTTGAAGGAGGAGATCTTCGACGAAGGGCTGACGCGCAACGTCCAAGCGTTCGCGCGGTTTTTCGACGCCATGGCCTTCTGTCACGGCGAGTTGCTGAACTTCAGCGCCATCGCCCGCGATTGCGGCGTGGACTCCAAGACCGTGCGCGAGTACTTCCAAATCCTCGTGGACACGCTGGCGGGCGTGTTCGTGGAACCGTTCGCTTCGCGGCGTTCCCGAGCCATCATCAGCCGTGCGCCGAGGTTCTATCTGTTCGACGTCGGTGTCGCCGGCCATCTGTGCGGCCGCCGCGTTCAACAAGCCGCCGGGCCGGAGTTCGGACGCGCCTTGGAGCACTTCGTGCTGATGGAGCTGCTCGCCTACCGCAGCTACCGGGAACGCGATTGGCCGGTGCGTCTCTGGCGCACGAAAAGCGGCCTAGAATGTGACTTCGTGCTTGGCCGGGAGGGTGCGATCGCCATTGAAGTGAAGGGCCGCGTGCGCGAAGGCGACCTCAAGGGCCTGCGGGCGTACCAAGAGGAACACAACCCGCGCCGGGCCATCGTCGTCTGCAACGAAGACGCGCCCCGAAGAACCGCCAATGGCATTGACATCCTGCCTTGGCAGCGGTTCCTCGAGCGGCTCTGGGCGGACGAGATCGTCGCATGAAGCTGCCGTGAGAAGGTCGGAATAACAATGCCTGCCGATGCTGGCGAGTTGGACGCCTTCCGCGAGCTCCTAGGGGCGGCGCGGCGCGTGGTGGTGTTCACCGGTGCCGGCATCAGCACCGAGTCCGGCATTCCGGACTACCGTAGCGCCGGCACCGGCTTGTGGAACAAGATCAAGCCCATCGAGTTTCAGGATTTCGTCGGTTCCGAGGAGGTGCGGCGCGAGTCGTGGCGGCGGCGTTTCGCCTCCTCGGCCGAGGGCTGGGATAGCGCCAAGCCCAACCGCGGGCATTTCGCCGTCGCCAAGCTAGTGCGCGAAGGCATCGCCATCGCGGTGATCACGCAGAACGTGGACAACCTGCATCAGGCGTCCGGGGTGCCGGACGAGGCCGTGATCGAGCTGCACGGCAACAACCGCTACGCCAAGTGCCTCGGCTGCGGTACGCGCTACGAACTGGCGGATCTGAAGCGGCAGTTCCAGGAACTCGGCAACGTCCAGCCCTGTTCCCGCTGCGGCGGCATCGTCAAGACGGCCACCATCTCCTTCGGCCAGCCGATGCCCGAGGACGCCATGCAGCGCGCCCAGACCGCCACCAACGCTTGCGACCTGTTCCTCGTGATCGGCTCGTCGCTGGTGGTACATCCAGCCGCCGGATTTCCCGAATATGCCAAGCGACTTGGCGCCAAACTGGTGATCTTGAACCGCGAACCCACGCCTCTCGACGGCTTGGCGGACTTGGTGCTGCACGAGGAAATCGGCCCGACGATGGGCTTCGCGGTGGGCGTGAACTAACGACGGTGGCGAGGCAAAAGCTCGTCCACGCCCGCGCGGACTTGACGCCGCCGCCGGCGCTGGTGGACGCCGTGCGCCAAGCGCAACCGACGGTGGTTGCCGGCTTTCTGGCGGACGACTCGCGCTGGGGTTCCGCCGCCCACCTTTTCCACTTGGCGTGCCGCGTGCCGGGCTACGAAGGCCACGGCGGCGCGATCGCCGAGGCGGACAAGCGCGAGCCGGAGCGCATGGCCATCGTCGATCTGTTCGTCCGCCACGGCGCGTCGCCGACCTCGCGCAACAACCGCAAGGTGACGCCGCTGCACTTGGCCTGCCGATTCGATATGCCCCGCGTAGCCGATTGTCTGCTGCGGCTGGGCGCCGAAGTGGACGCTTACGACGAAGCGCGGGAGACGCCCCTCTACCGGGCGGTGAATCTGGGCTACGAGGAATGTGTGCGCGTGCTGCTGGCCGGTGGCGCCGATCCGAACTTCCACAACCGCCGCGGCGAGACGCCCTTGCACCGTGCGGCCCTGCGCGGCAAACGCCGCATCGTGCCGCTGTTGTTAGCGGCGGGCGCGGATCCGTCGCGGTTGGATCGGGCCGGCGATGCGCCGCTCGCCAAGGCGCGCAACAAGGATATCCGCCGCATGTTGGCCGCCGCGTGACCGTTCTCATCACCCACCAAGCGTGCTTGGAACACGAAATGACGCCCGGCCACCCGGAACGCCCGGAACGCTTGGCCGCCGTGTTGCAGCACCTGCGCGAGACCGGCCTCGTGGACGACATGACGGTGCAAGAAGCGCCGGCGGCAACCCGCGCCGCTGTGCGCCGCATCCACGGCGAAACCTATTTGGACGACTTGGCGCGGCTGACGCCGGCCGCGGGTTTGACGCGCCTCGACGCGGACACCGCCTTGTGCCCGCAATCGCTGCACGCGGCCCTTGCTTCCACCGGCGCGGCGGTGGCCGGCGTGGACTGCGTATTCGACACGGACGAACGGCGCGTCTTCTGCGCGGTGCGGCCGCCCGGCCACCACGCGGAGGAGTCCACGGCGATGGGCTTCTGCCTGCTGAACGGCGTGGCGGTGGCCGCGGCCCATGCGCTGGCGCGGCGCCAAGTGGAGCGCGTGGCCATCCTCGATTTCGACGTCCACCACGGCAACGGCACCGTGGCCGCGTTCGCGGACGAGCCGCGGGTGTTGGTGTGTTCCAGCTTCCAGTTCCCCCACTACCCCTACCGCCTGCAGCAGGTTCGCCGGCCGAACATCGTCAACACACCGCTGCCCGCCGGCACCTCCGGGGCGGACTTTCGCCGCGCAGTGGAACGCGATTGGCAACCGGCTTTGGAGGCGTTCCAGCCCGCCCTGCTCCTCGTCTCGGCCGGCTTCGACGCCCACGCCGCCGATCCGCTGGGCGACCTGCTCCTAGCCGAGGACGACTTCGCTTGGATAACCCGCTTCCTCACCGACACGGCGAACCGCTACGCCCACGGGCGCATGGTTTCCGTGCTCGAGGGCGGCTACGACCTGGACGCCCTAGCACACAGCGCCGCGGCACATGTCGCGGCCTTGGCGACGACGTGAAAAACGCCAAAAACTGTTTGACAATGAGCGGGTGCTGTATCATGGTCGCTCGTGCCGCTGGTGTGGCTTTGCGTCGGCAAACGGATGCATGGCCCCACCTGCGATCAAAAAAGCGAAAAAAAACAGAGAGGAGCAGATCATGTCTGTAAACGACGAGAAGCGCGTTGGACACTGGTTGACGCAGTGGGCGCAGCTGTTGGCAGTGGTGGTGGCCGTGCTGGTCGCCGTGGTTGGCGCCACTTTCTATGTCGTCAACGAACTCGCCCGCTTGGATCAAGGCTTGGCCGACGTGAAGGCGGAACTAGCCGACGTGAAGGCGGGATTAGCCGACATGAAGGCGGAACTCGCCGACGTGAAGGCGGAACTAGCCGACATGAAGGCGGAATTCGCCGACGTGAAGGCGGAACTAGCCGGCTTGAACGGCTTGGAATTGCGCTTGGGAAGGTACTTGGACGAGCGTTGGGAAACGCGCTTGGAAACCTTGTCTACCGATTCGCGCGATGGCCGGCGGCAGATTCGCGACGAAATATCCAAAGTGAAGAACAGCGTTGTCTCCTTGAGCGAGCGCGTGGCCGTGCTGGAAGCAGCGCAGGAGAGCTAGGAAAGCGCAGCCCCCACGATCGCCCAGCAGCAGCTAGCGCCTTTCGTCGGCGGGGTCGTCAGCAATGGCGGCGATTCTGCGGGCGGCGTCGGCGAAGTACTGCACTTCCTCCGCGTGGAGCGGGCGGCCCAGCACGGTGCGCTCCCGGTACGAAAGCCACTTCTTGAGCACTTGGTAGCCGCCGAGCTTGTAGTTCCACACGTTCGCCGGCACGTTGCGCCAATAGGCGCGGTCGTTGAGGTGGATGTCGAAAGTGGTCGCGCCGAGAGGCGCGGCGGCGGGCGGCGGCGTCTCGGTGGCCACGTAGGTGCGTTCGTGGTGGCGCCCGGGCCCCGGCATCACGGCATCGCCGGCGCCTTTGCGTCCCCAGCCGGCGGTTACGGCGAAGTCGTCGCCGGCCATGTTGCGGCCGGCCACAGTGCTGGGCACGGCGATGTTGGCGATTTCCGGGCGCAAGACGCCTTCGGTGACGCCGGCGACCGGCGTGTCCGGGTCGAGCAGGCGTGCCAACTCGCGGCCGCGGCTGGCCGACGCCAGAATCGTTGCGGCGGCTTGATCGCTCGCGCCGTCCGGCCAGCCCGGGAGCGGGATGCGCGGCCACTCCATGTGCAGCGCTCCGGCGTTGGCGCGACGGTAGCGAGGGTCGTGCAGGACGGCGAGCACATGGTGGAACAGGTCCGAAGCGCTCAGGCCGAGCCGTTCCACGTAGCGCTGGGCGGCGGTCGATAGATTGGGGCGGTCTTGCGTCGCGTCGCTCTCGTCGGCGATGTGCTCGTTGCGAAGGCGGAGCGGGAACATAAGTGCCGTGCTCTCTATCAGGTGCAACGAACCGATGTGCTCAAAAAACAAGACCTGCGGTTCGGTCGCGTCCCTCCGTAGTTGCCGGGCCGCCGACAACCACATGTTCCCGCCGAACACCTGTGGCCGGTAGTCCGCGCGCTTTTCGTCAAGCAACTTTGTATCCGCTTCCCAATACAGCCACCGATTGTCCAACGGCCGATAGGCGTAGCGAACAAAGCCGTGGTCGGTCGGGCCGCCGCGGGCAAGCAGCTCCTCACGCACCGCTCGCGCATCGAATCGCGCGGTCGTTCGCATCGCCGCTGGATAACGTCGGCGGATCTCTTCGTGGCTCAGCGCCGGGTTGAAATAATCGACGATACGAGCGTTCAGCCGGTCACGGTCGATGTCCACCAAGAAGCTGTCGCGACTGGTTTTGACGCCCGGAAACGATGCCGGAAACAGCTCCGGCAGCGCCGGCCAGTCGAACCACTCGTCGCTCACGGCGGTTGGCACGAAAGGCAAGCCGAGGGGCAGCAGCGGCGACAAGCGGGCCGAAAGCGCGTCGGGTTCCGCCTCCGCCGTGGCCAGCAGCGTCTCGCGCTTCGCCAGTCCCCACAGATGGCGGAAGCCGATGCCGTGCGCGGGTTGGTGCTCGGCCTTGCGCACCAGGGTGGCGATGGCGGTGCCGACTTGGATGCCCAACGGATCGTTTTCGGTGGAGAAGATGCTCGGGTCCGGCGAGCCGTCCGGGGCCACCTTGCCGGTCTTGTACTTGTCGCCGTTGAGGCAATCGACGCGCACCACGTCGAACGCCTCCAAGTAGCGCTCGCGCATGCCGGTGAACGATTGGCCATCCAGCCACGAATAGTTGGAGATGAAGCAGACCACGCCTTGGCCCGTTCCCTCCGCGATGCGCCGTTCGGCCATGCGGAAGAAGCGAACGTAGAGGTCGTTCAAGCCCTGCCCTTCCGGCCGTCGCACCCGTCTGGTCGTGCGGTAGGCGTTCGAGAGTTCCCGCTCCTCGTCCACGGCCACGCCGGCGAAGCCGTTGTACGGCGGATTGCCGAGGATCACCAGAATCGGCGCGTCCTGCTTCACTTGGCGGGCGCGGTCGCGCTCTTCCTCGAGTTCGGGAAACGGCAGCGGGCTTTGCTCCTCGGGTTCCCAGCCGGTGAGCGCGTTCGTGAGGAAGATTCCGGCGCGTTCGTTGCCGTCGTCCGCCAACGGCGCGTCGAGGGCCTGCAGCGTCAACCCCACCTGCAGATGCGCCACCACGAACGGCGCCGGCATGATCTCGAAGCCGAACACGCGGTTCGTGGCCGCCTGCCGCAGGCGCGCGCCCACGAGTGCGCCGAGGCCGGCGTCTTGCACGTTGGCGGCGATGCGGCGCAGCACCTCGGCCAGGTACGCGCCGGTGCCGCAGCAGGGATCGAGCACATAGACGTTCTCCGCGGCCAGCCCCTCCGGGATGCCGAGGTCGTCCCGCAACGCCCGATCCACGCGGGCCACCATGTAGCGCACCACCTCGGTGGGCGTGTACCAAACGCCCAGCTGTTTGCGCAGATCGGGATCGAACGCCTGCAGAAACGGTTCGTAGAAGTACGGCACCGCCTCGCCTTCGTTGAAGCGGGCGAAAAACGCGGCTCGGTCCACGCGGTCAAGGGCGGCGGCGGTCCAATCCAACACCTCCACCAAGCCGAGCGGCTGCAAGCGGCCGGGGTCGGAAATCTGTTGGAACAGCGCTCGCAGCACCGGGGCGCGCAGGTGCCACACCGCCTCGCGCCAATTGAACACGGTCGGCGCGGTGATCTGCGCCTCCCGCGACCACAGCACCCACGCGGAAAAGACGCCGTAGAACAGCGTCTGCACCAGCGTCGAGTGGAAGAAGCGCACGCCCTTCTCGCCATCGAAGCTGACGCCCAGCGCTTCCTCCAACGCGGAACGCACCGCCGCCAAGGATGGCGCGTCGCCGGCGGCTTCCACCCGCGCCAGGCCGTCGCGGGCGTAGGACGCGAGCAACTGCGCCAAGTCCCGCGGTTCCGCGATGACGGCGCGATGCGCCAACGCGCGGCGGAGATATTCCCCAAGCGCCGTGCCGCGGCGGCCGGCGAAGGCGCGCGGGTGTTGCAGCCGATGGGCGAAATCCTCGGCGCTCTCGGCTAGGCGGAACGTCTCCAGCTTGCACGCCCGGCCTTGGGCGTCCTCGCCCAGCAGCACGAAATCCCGAAAATTGGTAACCAGCACCAGCCGATAGGCGGCCCAGTAGCGGCTCACCTGGTCGCTCGCCGCCGTCAGCCAAGCATCGTTCGCCACTGGCTTGGCCTCCACCACGCCGCGTTCCGGCAACTGCCCGTCGGCCGGCACCGTGGCGCGCACCTGCGGCGCCGTGTAGAGGCCGAAATCCGGGCGTCCCGCGCCTTGATCCGCCAGCTCGCCAACGCAGAACACCTTGGGTTTCAGCGTCGCGCCGATGGCGTTGAGCAGCCTTGCCAGCGGCGCATGGGCGGAACCTTCGGCGGTGGCGCCGCCGCTGGCGGCCACGCGCTTCAGCTCGGAGAAGTAGGCTGCAACCGCCTCGGTCAGCATGGATTGGGACTTTTGCCGCAAGATCGTCGCCATTGTAGTCGCCGCCCCGCGCCGAAATATGCGTTGCGAGTCGCGGGCGCTGGCCGTATAGTCAACGGCAAGTCGTTCGGTTCCACCGCGAGGCACAGCCTATGAGACCCCTGCGCAGCAAATGCGTTGCCACCCTCCTCGTCGCAGCCCTCGGCGCGGCAACGCCGCTCCACGGCGACGACACGCTGAAGACCATGGCCAAGGAACTCCAGCGTTCCATGGAGGTGCTCGGGAAGCAGCCGGTGCCGGCGTACTACCTCAGCTACGAGATCACCGAAGATCGCTCGGTTTCGGCCGGCGCCTCGTTCGGCTCGGTGACCGGCTGGTCGGAATCCGTGAACCGGGTGTTGGACATCGATCTCCGCGTGGGCGGCTACGAACTCGACAATACGCATCCGATTCGCGGCGGCGGCATGCGCTCGTTCACGCCT
This sequence comes from Candidatus Azotimanducaceae bacterium, assembly GCA_965243095.1. GTDB lineage: Bacteria > Pseudomonadota > Gammaproteobacteria > Pseudomonadales > Azotimanducaceae > VXYL01. The sequence continues at coordinate 3,153,163 of OZ251530.1, read as the reverse complement.
TCGAGCTACGCGCAGGTGCCGGTGGCCGACGCCGACGCGCTGCGCAGCCAGCTTTGGTATTGGACGGATAGGCGCTACAAGCAGGCCATCGAGCAGTTCACGATGGTGCAGACCAACGTGCAGGTGAAGGTGGAGGAAGAGGACACCACCGGCGACTTCTCCCCCGCCAAGGCCGAGAAGGCCACTGAGAAGGCGGTGCCGCTGGAGGTGGATCGCGCCGCTTGGGAGGCGAAACTGCGCAAGTACACCGAGCCGTTCACGCAGTCGCCGCACATCTACCGTTCCAGCGCGTCGTTTTCCGGGGACGTGGAAACGCGCTGGTATGTGAACAGCGACGGTTCGCGCATCAAAGTGTCGCAGCCGTTCTACCGCTTGTTCGTTTCGGCCTCGACGAAGGCCGAGGACGGCATGGAACTGCCCCGCTACGAGACCTTCTTCGCCTTCACGCCCGGCGACCTGCCGGACGACGCCACGGTGGTGGCCGCGGCGGAAAAGATGGTGGCGGATCTGCAGGCGTTGCGCGAAGCGCCGCTGGTGGAGCCGTACACCGGCCCGGCGATCTTGTCCGGGCGGGCGAGCGGCGTTTTCTTCCACGAGATTCTCGGCCATCGGCTGGAAGGCCATCGGCAGAAGCGGGCGGACGAAGGGCAGACCTTCAAGAAGATGGTGGGCGAGCGGGTGTTGCCGACGAGCTTCTCGGTGATCTTCGACCCCACCGTGACCACCGCCGGCGGCACCGACCTGATGGGCACCTACCGCTACGACAACCAAGGCGTGAAGGCGCGGCGCGTGCCGGTGATCGAAAAGGGCGTGCTCACCAACTTCCTCATGTCGCGCGAACCCATCGAAGGCTTCGCCCGCTCCAACGGCCACGGGCGCAAGAACGTCGGCAACCACCCGGTGGCGCGCCAGTCCAACCTCTTGGTGGAAGTGGAGGACGCCGTCTCCGAGGAGGCGTTGAAACAGCAGCTGATCGAACTGCTCGAAGCGCAGGACAAGCCGTTCGGCCTCTACTTCGACGACATCCAAGGCGGCTTCACGCTCACCGGCAGGTTCATTCCCAACGCTTTCAACGTCACCCCGATCATGGTGTACCGCTTGCATCGTGACGGACGCGAGGAGCTGGTGCGCGGCGTGGATCTCATCGGCACGCCGCTCACGTCGTTCAGCAAGATCACCGCCGGGGCGGATCGGAACACGGTGTTCAACGGCATTTGCGGGGCGGAATCCGGGCCGGTGCCGGTCTCCGCCGTCTCGCCGGCCATTCTGGTGACACAGATCGAAGTGCAGAAGAAGGACAAATCGCAAGACCGCATCCCCATTCTCGCGCCGCCGGGCGTTGGCAAGCCGGGCGACGGGCCGGCGGACGGCGCATCGTCGATAGACGGCGCAGCCTGGCGGCACGGCTTCGCGCCGCAATGGGAGGCGGGACGATGATGCGCGTACAACTGACGCGGCCGAGCCCGCGCGTGATCAAACCGGCAATGCGTTTCGCCGCAACCGCTGCGGTGGTGCTTGGCCTCGCCTTGCAAGCCGGCGCCCAAGAATCCGCGTTGATGCGGGCGCTGGGCGACGAGATGAAGCGCACCATGGCCGAGTTGCAGTTGGACGAGGCGGAGAAGCCGTATTTCGTCGCCTACCGCGTGGTCGAAAACGCCTCGACGAGCGCGACCGCCACCGGCGGCGGCGCCATCAACCAGTGGCAAGGCCAGAACCGCCGCCTGCAGGTGGAGTTGCGCGTCGGCAGCCACGCTCTCGACAACACCAACTATTTCGGCGGCCGCCCGTCCTTCCAACCGCCCGCGTCGTTGCCGCTCACGGACGACTACGAGCAACTGCGGCGGCGCATATGGCTCGCCACGGACGCCGCCTACAAGAGCGCGTTGGACGAACTGGCCGCCAAGAAAGCCGCCTTGCAGAACAAAACCTCGGTGGAGGAAGTGGCGGACCTGAGCGCGGAAGAGCCGTTCCAAACCGTGGCCCCGCAACCGGAGTTGGCGCTGGCGACCGACCGCGTGGTCGCCTTGGCGAACGACATCTCGGCGGCGTTCCAAGGCCAGGTACACGTCTTCCGCTCGCAAGTCGCCGTCGGCGCGCGGCAAAGCACCATCACCTATCTCAACAGCGAGGGCTCCTCGTTCGTGCGCGACGAGCCGCTGGCGTATGTTCACGTCACCGCCAGCACCCAAGCCGAAGACGGCACCGAGCTCAGCGACTTCGTGGCCGCCGAGGCGCGGGCGTGGGAGCACTTGCCGAGCCAAGAGGAACTCGTCGCCCGCACGACGCGGATGATCGGCACGTTGGCGGAGCTGCGCACCGCGCCGGCGCTGGAACGCTACACCGGGCCGGTGTTGTTCGAAGGGCAGGCGGCGGCCGAACTGGTGGCGCAAGTGCTGGCGCCGCGGTTCATGGGCCTGCGCATGCCGGTGGTGGACAATCCGATGTTCGAGCGCGCCTTGGAACAGGTGCGCAATCCGTTTCTGGACAAGCTCGGCGCACGCGTGCTGGCGCGTTCGCTCAGCGTGGTGGACGACCCCGGCGCGGCCGCCCCGGACGGCGGCCCGCCCATGCTGGGCAGCTACAGCGTGGACGACGACGGCGTTCCCGCCACCCGAACGCCGCTGGTGCAAAACGGCATTCTCAAGACGCTGCTCACCAGCCGCAATCCGGTGCCGGACCTGCCGAAGAGCACCGGCAACCGGCGCGGCGACGCCCCGCTACCGAGCAACTTGCTGATCACCGCCAAGAACGGCCTCCCCGCCGACGAACTGCGCGCCGAACTGCTGGCCTTGGTGGCGGAGCGCGGCGCCGAGCACGGCATCTTGGTGCGCCGCATCGGCAGCCCGCGCATGGCCGGCGCCGACGGCTTCATGATGATGGCGATGGCGATGGGGCAAGGCGCGAAGGTGATGCCGCTGACGTTGGCCTACAAGGTCTTCGCCGACGGCCGCGAGGAGCTCATCGGCAAGGCCATGCTGCCCACCTTCACCGAGGGCCAGTTCAAGGACGTGATCGCGGCTTCCGCGGCACACACCCGCTACGACACGACGGTCGCGCCGGTAGGCGGCGCGATGTTGGGCGGCGGGGTCGGCGGCGGCAGCGCGCTGACGACGATCGTGACGCCGGACTTTTTGTTCGAGGACGTGACGGTGCGGCGACCTCCGGGCAACATCCCGCGGCCGCCAGTGGCGCCCCACCCGTTGGCGAAGTGATCTGCTTCGGGGGCTTCCGCCCCCGGGACCCCCCCTTGGGATGACGGTGTGCTTGGCGCAGCTGTTTGGGCCTTGAAGCGCGTGTAGCCAGATGCGACGCCCCCCTTGGCGAGTTTGGGGGTTGATTCCCGCCTGCTGACGAATTTTGCGGTACACCCGGCAGGAAACTTGCGTTTGGGTTTGTCGCTGTTTGAGGTAAGATCGGCAGTCAGCGGAGTGTAGCTCAGCCTGGTAGAGCACCGTCTTCGGGAGGCGGGGGCCCCCGGTTCAAGTCCGGGCACTCCGACCAGTCTTTTTTCGGCGGCCGCCCTGCCCCCGCCGCTAGCTGCCGAATCGGTAGCGGAACTTCACCGCCAGATGTTGGCCCACCGTGCCGCCGAGGGTGTCGCTGAAGAGCTCCACGAAAGTCCTCTCGCCGTTCGCGGCGTCCGGTAACGAGGCGTCTCGGGTGTACACCAAAAACACGTCCGAAAGCGGCGCGATCTCCCAGTGGTAGCGCACCTGCATGTTCATGCGCGAGATGGTGAACTCGCGTTTGCTCGCCGGGTCGGGTTCGGGCCGCAATGCGCCGGAGGCGGCCGCCAGCCGGTAGAAATCGCGCCCGGTGGCTTTCACGCCCACCCATTGGAAGCCCATCGTCAACTGCTGGCGGGCGGTGAAGAAGTAGCTCAAGTCCAAGCTGGAATCCACCTGCTCGGCGGCGAAAGTGGCGAACGTGCCTTGGGATTGATGCAGCAGCCAGCCATCCCGATCCGCGTAGCGCAACGCCAGCGCCAGCGTGAGGCGGTCCGTGGGCCGCCAGCGCACGTTGCCCTGCGTGCGTTGGTAAAGGCCGTGCAACGGCTCCTGCAGCCAGCGCTGCCGCACCTCGAACGCCAGCCGGCGCGACGAATCCGAGGAATAGCGCAACTCGGCATCCCAAGTGTCGCCCAAGCGGTAGGCGCCGTTGCCGAAGCTGCCGCGGTCGTCGTACCGCGGCGGCTTGTAGCCCACCTCGAAACGCATCTGCGCGAAGTTGTGCAGCGTGAAGGATTGATCCACCGACACCCCGGAACCGACCACCTTGCCGGCGCCGTTCCACATTCGGTCCAGCCGCACATAGGTGCGCGTGTTGCGGAACCGCTGCGTGTTCGGGCTGGAAACGCGCATGCGGTAGCTGGCGCGACGGTAGTCGTTGCGGCTTTGGTAGCCCATGTCGTTGAGCTGGATGGAGTCGTCGAAGGCGTCCAGTGACAGATTGTGCGACAGCCCTTGGCGCGGCGCGTAGCTGACGTTCAGGAAGCCGCCCTGCCCGTCCTCCGCGTTGCCGGTGATGTCCGATGCCACAACCTGCGAGGTGACGCGGAGCTTGCCGCTCTTGGCGTGGTATTGCCCATCCACGGCGGCCACCTGCGCCGTGCGCGTGGGATGGCGCATCACGCTGCCGAACACGCCGAGCGCGCGATAGCCGCCGTTGCCGTGTTCGTAGAGCAGCCGCAGCGCGCCGAAATCGCGCCCTTCCTGCCGCAGGGTGATGTGCTCGTCGCCCTGCCAGGCGTTGAAGCGGGCGTCGTCCTCCAGCACGCCGAGGAAGCCGTAGCGCAGCCGCCCCTGCTGCCCGGTGGCTTTGAGGGCGCCGAGCAGATCGGCGGGGCGGCGCAGGTCTTCGCTTGCCACACGCACACCCGGCGGTGCTTCCGGCGCCACCGGCGGCGCGCCGATGCGGCGCGTATGCAGCAGCGTCGTGCTCTTGCCGTAGCGCGACCCGGCGGCGAAGATCTCCTGCCCCTCTTGGAAGAACAGGCGCTTCTCCGGGAAGAACGTCTCGTAGTTCGAGAGGTTGATCACCACGTCGTCCGCTTCCACGTTGCCGAAGTCCGGGTTCAACGTGGAGGTGAGTTGGAAGTTGCTCGACGGGCGCCAAAACAGATCCACGCCCGCCTTCGGCTCGCTGCCGTCGGCGCCGCCGGCGCCGGAGAAGTGATGGACGTTCGCCACATACGGCGTGACGCCGTACTGCTGGCGCGGGTTCACATCGCGCAGTTCCAGCGGCACGAACTCGGACAGGAACTTCGGCTGCGTCCACGGCAGCGGCGGCCAAGCGTAGCGTTCGTCGGCGTGCGCCACGGCGCGTTGCGCGAAAATGCCCACGGTGCGGGCGCCCTCGGCCTTCGGCATGTTCACCAGCGCCCACGGAATGAAGTACTCGGCGCTCCAGCCGCTCTCGGTGCGCGCCGTCGCGCCCCGCCAAGCCCCATCCCAGCTACTGCTGTACTGGCGCTCCGGCAACACCGTCCCATCCGAGATGCTGTCGCCCAAACTCAACCCGAACCAGAACCCGTAGCGCCCCTCGCCGGAGGTGTCCAAAGTGAACGAGAACGCATCCCGCGACAAAAACTGATCGCGCCCGCTCAGGTACTCCACCAGCGTTTCCACCGGCTGCGCCATCTCCACCCCAAGGTAGAACCCCCGCTGCGTGTAGAACATCCGCATCTCGGTGGCCAGCGTCGCCGCCGCCAACGTATCCGGGTCGATGACGCGAAAGTCCCCATGCACGCGCAACCCACGCCACGCCGACTCGTCGAGCACCCCGTCGATGCGCACACCAACGTCGTCCGACCGCCGCGCCAGCTGAATGTGCCCGTTGGCAGCCACGCGAATCCCCCCGGCCGCCACAGGCGCTGCCGAGACGTTGGCGTGGGAAGCGGTGGGCGGAGCATCGACAGCGGCATCACTGCCACCGGCGTTAACGGACACGCAAGCGAAAAGAAGAATCCCGGCGGCGCCGGGCAGGCGACTCAAAACAAGGTCCCGGAAGTGGAATGGCGGCATTGTACTACAGGTGGAAACTCCTGTGCGCCCCAAAACTGCACGGGCCGCTCCCGCTGCAACGCGCCCAGCGTCGAGTGCTCGCCGTTGCTCAGCCACTGCTCTGTAGCAATCGATTTGCGCCTTGCCGCGGTCGGATAGGCGGTGGCGTTTGCTCAGCGCGCAACACCACGCCATCGGCCAGAACGGTACTCACAACCAGCGCATGCGCCTCCATCAACGTCGCAAGGGCAACGCGGGACGCCAAGCGCGGTCGGTGGAACCACACGACGTGTACACCCTCGCCCGCCGTTCGGTAGCGCGTCAACGCGGCGGCGTTGGCCACATTGGACAAGCACGTTTCGTGTACACCGCATTGGCCGTGTGCGAACAACCGCACACCGTCCGGGCCGAGCCCCGCCAAGAGATACACGGCGGCGTGGTCGTTCGTGAATATCTTGCTGCCGGGCAACCCCGCGCTCCGCAAATGCAGCACGGTCTCCGACTCGCGCCAGCGTTTTGCGCCATAGCCGTCGCTCCCGTGCGCCAACCACTGCGCGATGTCGATGCGCTGGGCGTTCGCCCACTGCGCGAGCCACAGCGCCAACCCCATGCCAGCGGCGCCGACCAGCAAGCGCCGGCCACGGCGAAGCGCACGGGCAGGCCCACCAGCAAACATCGCGTGTACGCCAAGCGCGACCGTCAGAATCAATGGCACATGAGCCGGTGCGAAGTAACGAGGTTCCGGGAACAACCCACGCAACGGCAGCGCCGCCGCCAGCAAGGCGAAGTAGCACGCGAGGAAGCACACGGGCACAAAGATGCCGCGCCAAGCACCCGGCCGGCGCACCAGCGCCCACGCGAAAAAGCCACCGCACACCCCAACCGCAGCGAGCTTCCAAGCCACGCTGGCGAACGTCGATTGCGCTCCGGCATCCCACAACCAAGCCAGCCGCCAAAAAGCGCTTGGCCCCACGATCCAAGAGAGCACCTGGGTACACCCGGTATCGAGCGCATGGAGCGCCGAAGTCCAACGCCCCGCATCCGTTTCGGCAACGGGAGCGCCGAACAACACCCAGCCGCGCACCATCCAAAGGCCGATCGGCGCCAACGCGATGGCCGCGCACCCAACCACGCGCCGCAAACGCATGGTGACCGCGCCCCGCCCCGCCACCGCCAAAACCACCACGCCGCCCGCGACCACGGCAAAGCCAACGTAGCGGGTGAGACAGCACAACGCCGCACAAATCGCGGCAAGAAGCAGCGTCCGACGCCCGCCGTTCCGAACATGCCGATCCAACAGCGACAGCGACAACACGACCAAAAAGACGAACAACGACTCCGACCAAACGTACGCGCCCACCCTGGCCATCGGCAACGACAACGCCGCCGCGGCCGCTGCCCCAATAGACAGCAGCGCCGGCGCCCCACGCCGATGTAGCCAACCGCCAACAAGCCACACCGCCCCGCCGGACGCGCCGGCGTTCACCCACGCGGCCGCCACGATCGCATCCACCCCGAACACACCGCCAACAGCCACCACGAGGGGAAACAACGGCGGAAAGAGCTGCAAGTCGCCGTAGAACGCCACGAACCCTTCGCCATCCACCAGACTCCGCGCCACCGAAACATAGGTGGACGAATCCGGCGTCAACCCGGGGCCAAAATGCGTCTGCCGCGCCAACACCAACCCAGCGGCCAACAATCCAAGCGCCCCGAAGATCAGCCATTGCCAATTGGCCGAACGGGCCGAATCAGCTGGCGTTCGATGCGTTTGGCAAGCAGGAGCGGTGAGTTCCCTCCTCATCCAAGCAGCATAACGCCGGCGATAGGCGATGATCTTGGCCGGACCCTTGGCAGGACGTACCGGCGCGGGTGGCATAATGGCGGCGCGATCGGGCGTCACAAGCCGCAGGGCCGGCCGGTGACGAAACGCCGCACGATGGAAGGGAGAGCCATGCTTGGCACCACATTGGAGTCTCAAGGCCACGCGATGGACGCCATCGAGACCATCGTCGGGCGCGTTCAGCCTGTCGATGACCCACACGCAAATCGTCAGCTTCCTGTGGAGATTCCGCGATGACGCAGGTGCGAGTAGACGTCACGCCCGCGATGCTGCACTGGGCTTCGACCGTTCCGGGCTGGAACCGGCGGTTCTCGCCACGCGATTCCCGCAGTTGCCCGCATGGGAAAGCGGCGAAAAGAAGCCGACCTTGAAGCAGTTGGAGGCGTTCGCCAAGGCCACGCACACCGCCATCGGCTACTACTTTGGCGGCGGGCCGCCGAACGAGCCGGTGCCCATTGCAGATTTCCGCACCATCGCCAATACGCCTGTCAGCAAGCCGAGTGGCGACTTGCTGGATACCGTCTATCTGTGCCGGCACACCCGCCCGGGTCACGTCACACGCCGATCAGCGGGCCTGGATCCACCGGCTTGCCGCCGTCGCGGATCTCGAAGTGGAAGCGGCCGGCGGTCTTGCCGTTGCCTTGCACCTCGGCCACGGCGGCGCCAGCGGACACTTGATCGCCTTCGCTGAGGAGGGGTTGGACGTTGACGCCGTAGGCCACCAAGTGGCGTTCGCTGGCTTTGACGATGATCAAGTGGCGGAAGCCGCCGATGCCCGGACCGGCGTATACCACCACGCCGGCCGTTGCGGCGCGGATGCGCGTGGCGGGCGGCAGTTCGTAGTCGAAGCCCTTGGAGCCTGAGCCGAAGCGGCGCACCGGCTTCGTCGTCACCGGTCGCTGCCAGCCGGATTTCGCGGCCGCGGGCGGTTTCGGCGCGGCGGGTGGCTTTGCGCGGGTGGGCGGAGGCGGTGGTGGCGATGGCTTGGCCGGCGTTGGTTTGGCGGGGCTTGGCTTGGGCGGCGTTGGCTTTGTGGGTGGTGCGGCCGCGGGTTGTTCCGGCGCAGAGGGCCGCGGTGGCGGCGTCGCGGGTTTGGGTGCGCTGGGCGGCTCGCGCGACGTCACCGCTGGCGCGGGCGGCTTTGGTTGCACGGACGGGGCCGCGGGGGAAATCTGCACCGGGGTGGCGCGGGGTGCCGTGCGCTCCGCACGCCTTGCGGGCGCGGGAGGCGGCGTGGCTTTGGGCGGCGGCGTCGCCTCGGCGAGGCGGATGCGTTGGCCGGGTCTGATGAGGTACGGGGGTTCGATGCCGTTCGCCGCCGCCAAGGCGCGGTAGTCCATCTCGTGGCGAAAGGCGATGGAGTACAGTGTGTCCTTGGGCCGCACGACGTAGGCGCTTGGCGGCGTTGACGCTTGCGCGGCGCCATGTGTCACAGAGTGATCGACCACCGGCGCTTTGGCCTGCGAGACGCAGCCGGTCAGCCACACAGCCGCGACGACGGCGGCAACGCCGCTCAAGACCGTTTGCAAAACATGGCGCATTCGTCACCCCTCCCCTTACTCAAGCTCTCCGCGACGCCAGCCAACTCAACCCCGCCACCAGCACGGCGCCAACGCCGGCCGCGCACAGGGCCCACGGCAGGTCCGGGTGCGACCAACCTTGCACTTCCGTTCGGCGCCAAAGCAACAGCAGGGAACCCGCCATGAGGCCGGTGAGCAACGCCAAAAGCGAAGCACGAACGCGCCGCAGCAGCCAAGCCAGCAACCGGCTGAAAGAAACCACGCCAAGGCCCAGCCCGGCACCAAAAACGACCAACAGCGGCAGGTTGCCGGCGTTCACCGCGGCGACCATCGGCTTGTAGAGACCGAACAACAGCAGCACGAACGCGCCGGAAACGCCGGGCAGGATCCACGCCACCGCCGCCGCGGCGCCGGCGAGGAAGAACACCGGCAGGCCGGCGTCCGCTTGGCTGGCCGGTTCGCTCAACAACGCCACAGCCAAGCCCGCGCTCAAGCCCACCAGCGCGAACACCGCTAAAATCGGCAATCCGCGCTCCGGCGCGGCGGCCACCGCGGTGCGGCCAACCTGCAGCACCGACGCGGCGATGAGGCCGAGAAAGAAGCCGTACAAGTGCGCCGCGTGCGTCTCCAGCAACGGTTCCAAGAAGCGGGCGACGATGAGGAAGCTCGCCGTGCTGCCGGCGCCCAGCGTGGCCAGAAACGCCAGATGGTGGCGGCGCGCGAGTTCGCGCCAACCGCCTTGCAGCAGCGCCCGCGGCGACACCGCGGCGAAAGAGCCCAAGGCGCGCACCAGCTCGTCGTACACGCCGGTGATGAAGGCGATGGTGCCGCCGGAAACGCCCGGCACGATTTCCGCCACGCCCATCGCCAAGCCGCGGGCGAAAACGCCCGGCAAGGCAGGGCCTTTGCGCCCACCCGCCCCGCCGCCCTCCGCCGCCGTCACGACGTCGCCCCTTTCAGCAGCGGCACGAAGCGCACATGGTCCAACGTCTGCTGCCGCCAGCCGTCGCCGTTGCGCCGCAGCAGGCGGAGTTCCTGCACGTCGCCGTTGCCGACCGGAATCACCAACGGCGCGCCGTCGGCCAGTTGATCCGCCAGCGCGTCGGGCACATGCGTGGCGCAAGCGGTCACGATGGCGGCGTCGAAAGGTGCTTCGGTAGGCCAGCCGTAGTTGCCGTCGGCGTGCTTGAAACGCACGTTGCGCACCGAGAGCGAACGCAACCGCCGCCGCGCCCGTTCCAGCAGCACGCCGATGCGCTCCACGGAATAGACCCGATCCACCAGCGCGGCAAGCACCGCGGTTTGATAGCCGGAGCCGGTTCCGATCTCCAACACCCGCCCGCCGCTTGCCATCGCCTCTAGAATCGCCGCGGTCATCGTGGCCACCATGTACGGCTGGGAGATGGTTTGGCCGTGGCCGATGGGCAGGGCGTTGTCCTCGTAGGCGCGCGAGGCGAGCGCTTCGTCGAGGAAGAGGTGGCGCGGAACCGTGGCGATGGCGTCGAGCACGCGCTCGTCGGCCACGCCCTTGTCGCGCAGGCGCTGCACCAGGCGGTTGCGTGTGCGCTGCGACGTCATGCCGATGCCGCGCACGTTCAGGGCGGTCACGGGCGGGGGCCCTCCATCACCAGATAGAAGGTCTCGCCTTCCGCCACCATGCCGAGGTCGGTGCGGGCGCGCGCTTCCACGGCGTCCAGACCTTCCTTCAACGCCGTCACTTCCACGGCCAAGGCGCGGTTGCGCTCCGCCAGAGCCGCCGCGCGTTGTTCCTGCTCCGCCACCTGCCGCGCCAAATCCCGCGCCGCGAAGTAGCCGGATTCGCCGAACCAGAAAGCGTAGAGCGTAAGCGCGAGCAGCACGACGCCCAGCGCGGCGAAAAACTTGACGCCCTTCATCGGTGCCTGCCTCGCGGCAGTTCCTTCAACGAGCAAGGTGCCAACTCCCTTTGGCGTTTCACGCGAACTCCTCCCGTCCACGGTATTCGGCGGCCGCGCCGAGGGTTTCCTCGATGCGCAGCAGCCGGTTGTATTTTGCCACTCTTTCGGAGCGACAGCACGCGCCGGTTTTGATCTGCCCGGCGCCGGTCGCCACGGCCAGATCCGCGATGGTGGTGTCCTCGGTTTCGCCGGATCGGTGGGAGATCACCGTGCGGTAGCCGGCCTCCGACGCCATCCGTATCGCTTGGAAAGTCTCGGTCAGCGTGCCGATCTGGTTCGGCTTGATCAAGATGGCGTTGCCCACGCCCTCGCGGATGCCCCGCGCCAGCAGTTCCGGGTTGGTGACGAAGATGTCGTCGCCGACGAGTTGCGCGCGGGCGCCCAAGCGCTCCGTAAGCACCCGCCAGCCTTGCCAGTCGTCTTCGGCCAAGCCGTCCTCCACGGACGCGATGGGGTATGCATCCACCAGCTCTTCCAAGTAGCCGCAGAACGCCTCGCTGGTGAAGGTCTTGCCCTCGCTGGCAAGCCGGTAGCCGTCGCCCTGCCGCAGTTCGTTCGCCGCGCAGTCCAAGGCGAGCAACATGTCTTCGCCCAAGGCGTAGCCGGCCTTCCCCACTGCCTTGGACACCGCTCCGAGCGCTTCGGCGTTGGAGCGGAAATTCGGCGCAAAGCCGCCTTCGTCGCCCACGGTAGTGGCCAAGCCGCCCTCGGCCAACACCTCCTTCAAAGCGTGATAGACCTCAACGGCGGCGCGCAGCGCTTCGGCGAACGAGCCCGGGCGCACCGGCAGCACCATGAACTCCTGTATGTCCAAGCTGTTGTCGGCGTGGGCGCCGCCGTTGACGATGTTCAGCATCGGCACCGGCAGGCGCATCCGCGCGTCGCCGCCGTAGCTGGCAAACAGATGCCGAAACAGCGGTTCGCCTTTGGCCTTCGCCGCCGCCTTCGCGCACGCCAGGGAAACCGCCAGCGTGGCGTTGGCGCCGAGGCGGCCTTTGTTCGGGGTGCCGTCCAGCGCCAGCAGCGCCGCATCCACGGCGCTTTGATCGCCAGCGTCCAAGCCGCGCAGCCGGGGGGCGATTTCGTCCTGCACCGCTTGCACCGCTTGGCCCACGCCGCGGCCGCGATAGCGGGCGTCGCCGTCGCGTCGTTCCAAGGCTTCGCGGGAGCCGGTGGACGCGCCCGACGGTGCCAGCGCCGAACCCACCTCGCCGCTAGCAAGCAGCACGTCCGCTTCCACCGTGGGGTTGCCGCGGGAATCCAGCGCTTCGCGGGCCCGCACCGCTTGAATCTTGGTCATGCGGGCTGTTCCTCCACTTCCTCGCTTCGCACAAACAACAGTGTTTCCTCTTTCAAGTCCACAGCCGTGGTTCGCCAACCCGCCGCCTGCCATGCTAGGGCATGGCTGGGGCCGCCGCTGGCTTGATTTGACCACCACGGACGGTGGACGCGCGCCGAGTTCGGCAAAGAGGAGCCGAGGACGGTTTCGATCTCCCGGAACGTGGCTGGCCAACGGTCCGCATCAAGCGCGTCGAGATGATGGAACAGGGGCGCGTACTTGCCTCGCGCCGCCACCCGCCGCTTGACGAACGCGGGCACGACGCCCGTTTCGCCGGCAATCAACCGCATGATGTCGTTTGTGTCCCGCAGGAAGTGCTGCGTGGCTACCGTCCGGTAACACCAGCAGCTGAATGTGGGCCGCAAAGTCGCTTCCGCTTCCGCCTTGGCGCGACGCGCGAACTCCAAGGCTTCCTCGGCTTCGCCGACTACCCAGTTGGCAACGGCCATGCATTGCAGGTAGTTGGCCCCTCTGTCCTCCTCGCCATCGGCCTTGTTCAAACTCACCACCCTCTCGAACGCTTCCCCCGGCGGATAGCCGGTGAGGCCCCATTTGGCCATGCCATAGTTGAACGCATCTTGCACGTTCATGGATGCCGGCACGGCACCGTCGGAACTAAGCAGGTCACACGCCTCTTCCAAGTCGCCAATCGCAATGAGGGAGAGAGCCAACTGACCAACCGTGCGTTCACGCAAACCCGTTGCACCGGATCTGCCCAAGGCAGACCTGAGCACCGATACGCAAGCTCGTGTCTCGCCATCCCGTTCGAGTTGAGCGGCAAGCCAAATTTTCCGCCAGCCGTCCATGGTGGCAACGGCTGGCAGTTCGCCAGCGGCTTCGGGGACATCGAGTTCCGCAAGCCCGATGGCATCCCGCACGGCTTGCGGAGGCAAGTCCGGCTCCGCAAGGACGCGCTTCGCGTCGGCACTTGCGGCCGCGTCTTCACCGAGTTGGCGCAAGACATGGGCGCGCACGAGCAAGCACCGAGCTGAATGGTTGCCCAAGTCAACCGCCCGATCAAGCAGCGACCTCGCTCGTGCCCAGTTGCCCTCGTCGCTGGCTAGTTCGCCCAAGCGAAACAGTACATCCCCGTTATTGGCATGGTGCTCCTCGATCTTGGTCAGCTTCCGCTCTACGTCGTACGACGGGTCGAAGCTGCTTCTTGCGTCCTTGATATAGTGGAGTGCGCCTTCTTCATCCTCGACATTGGCTCGGACGATCAGATCCACTACGCTACCGTACTCTTTGGAGAGACGGCTCTTGGGGCGATCCTGCGTAAAGACGACCTGGTTCAGCAGCGAAAGACTGTCGTAGCGATGGATGACCTGCGGTTCGTCTTCCATGCCGAGCTCTGCGGTGAACCGCCCTAGCATCCGCCGGAGGATGTCGTCCTCATCATCCAAGTCCGGCACGTTGGACATCACGAAGTGCGTGTCGATACGTCGGCCTTGCGGGGCGTCGGCCTCGGCCCGGATGTCGCGAACAACCTTGGCTAGACCACGCAAGTTTTGTTCGTTGGGGAAGAACAGAAGCGTCACGGCATCCGGCAATTGGCGGGTGCAGATGCCGCAAGTGTCCGTGTGGCCGGTGCGGGAGTCGATCAGCACATAGTCTGGTTGGATGGTCTTGCGCCACTGCTCTTTCAGATCTTCGAAAAGCAGGTAGCCGCTGTGCTGTTCGTAGAGGTTGTTCCAGTCGATCTCGCCGAAGCTGGCCGCATAGCCCTGCTGCGAGCCCGACGGCATGATCCAGAGGCCATCCACGGCGGCCGACGGGTTCACGAAACGGCTGACATCCGGCGCCTGGCCGGTTGCGAGATAGTCGATCACGAAGTCCACAATTCCGGCGGACGCCGGAGGCGCACGCAGGACTTCGAACGTATCGAGCCCGGGCGCTTCCAAGTCGAAGTCCACGGCGAGGACTTTGCGCCCCCGCCGCGCGAGCTCCACCGCCGCGTTGACCAGCGCCATCGTGCGACCAACGCCGCCCTTGAAGGAATAGAATGTCGAAACGTACATGGCTACGCGGCCAACCGTGCGCCGGTACGCAGACTGAAGGACGCCTCGCGTTGAATGAGTAGCTGTGTCACCTTGAGGGCCCTGAACTTCGAGCGGTGGCGCGGTGGCGCGGATGGCACATGGCCGAGTTGCATCAGCATCGCCGCAGTGCCGGCGCGGTTGAGTAGCCGCAGATAGCGATCGTAGCCGGGTGTTTGGATCTTGACGCCGCTCTCCCAGCGGCTCAATGATGCCTCGCCGATGCCAGTGAGCTTGGCAAGCGCGGCACGCGACAGCCCGAGGTCCTTGCGTATGCCGAGGATGTCCTGCGGAGTCAGCACCCCAAGGTGGCGGCAGACAGCCTCGTGTTTGAGGCGTTCGCCTTCCTCGTCGAGATAGTCGAAGTCGCAGTGGTGGCATCGCCGCACCGGCAGCCGCACCGCGAGTTCGGCCGCGGCCTCGCCAACCCCGTACACGAACGTGTGATCGTGCCAGGTCGTCGTCACGTCGTGGCCACATTCATCGCAAACGTGCGCGACGTCGGCGTGATTCCCGTGTCTCGATTCCATCCTCAGCTCCGGTCCGAGTAGTGGAAACTCCGTCCAATCACCGTGCCGCTGCCAAGTTGCAGCTTCACGTAGAGCAGCGGGTCGTCTGGCCCTAGACGGAAGTTCATGACGTAATCCTTAGCGCCCGGCGGCTTGCGTAGCTCGACGACTTCAACAGCATGGCCCGCTTCCAGTTTGTCGGCGATGAACTCCCAAGCGCCCTCTTGGGTGAAGTAGGGCGAAAAGCCCCCTTCGTGATCTTCCGGATTGCGGACTTGCTGCGGCTGCCACTTCGTTGGCGCCCGCGGGCTGAATTTGGTCTTCCGAGCCCCAGGGCGCCTCGCAAGGGTCGCCAGTTGTCGTCTCGTCTCGGCTTTGATGGTCATCGTTCCACCGGGCGCGGGACGCGAATGTCGTCGTGCGTTTCATACGTAGGTATCATATGAGCGCTATCGCGCATTTGCAATAGGCCTAGTGTACCATTTGATATGGCCGCATGAGAGTGTGTGACCGGGTTGGCTGGCACGGCGCACCGTTTGGTCATGCGGGCTGTTCCTCCACGGCGTCCTCCACAAAGCGGTTGGCCTTCACCACCGCGTCTATCGCCACCAGCTCCTCAAGCAACTCTTGCAGCATGGCGGTGGGCCAGCTGTTCGGGCCATCGGAGAGCGCCGCGTCCGGGTTCGGGTGCGTTTCCATGAAGACGCCGGCCACGCCGGCGGCCACCGCGGCCCTCGCCAGCACCGGCACCATGGCGCGTTGGCCGCCGGACTTGCCGCCCAGAGCGCCGGGCATTTGCACCGAGTGCGTGGCGTCGAACACCACCGGGCAGCCGGTGGCGCGCATGATGGCGAGGGAACGCATGTCCGACACCAGGTTGTTGTAGCCGAAACTCGCGCCGCGCTCGCACACCAGAACGTGCTCGTTGCCGGTGGCCTTGGCCTTGGCGACCACATGCGCCATCTCGCCCGGGGAGAGGAACTGGCCCTTCTTGATGTTCACGGGCACGCCTTGGCGGCAGACGTTCTGGATGAAGTTGGTCTGGCGGCAGAGGAAGGCGGGCGTTTGCAGCACCGAGACAACCGCCGCCACTTCGCCGAGCGGCGTGTCCTCGTGAACGTCCGTCAGCACCGGCACGCCGACTTCGCGCCGCACCCGCTCCAGCACGCGCAGCCCTTGTTCCAGCCCGGGGCCCCGGTAGCTTTCGTGGGAGGAGCGGTTGGCCTTGTCGAAGGAGCTCTTGTAGATGAACGGGATGCCCACCGCAGCGGCGATTTCGCGCAAGGCGGCAGCGGTTTCCAGCGCGAAGGGCTCGGACTCGATGACGCACGGGCCGGCGATCAGGAAGATCGGCCGCCGCAAACCGACGTCGAAGTCGCATAAGCGCATGGTGGTGAGGCTCGGCGTCAGGCTGCCGCGGCCGCGGCGTCCGCGTGGCGGTTGGCGGCCGCTATGAAGCCGCTGAACAGCGGATGGCTGTCGCGCGGCGACGACGTGAACTCGGGATGGAATTGGCATGCCACGAACCAATCCAGATCCGGCAGCTCGATCATCTCCACCAAGTCGTCCTCGCTGCGCCCGGCCACCACCATGCCGCTTTCCTGCAACGCGCCCACATAGCGGTTGTTCACCTCGTAGCGGTGCCGGTGGCGCTCCAAAACGCACTCCTCGCCATACAACCGGCCGGCCAAGCTGGCGCCCTCCAAGCGGCAGCGTTGTTCGCCGAGGCGCATGGTGCCGCCCTTGTCCTCGTCGCCGTCGCGCCGCTCCACCTTGCCATCGTTTTCCGTCCACTCCGAGACCAAGGCGATCACCGGATGCGGCGCGTTCTTCTTCACCTCGGTGGAGTCGGCTTCCGGCAGGCCGACGACATGGCGCGCGAAGTCCACCACCGCGGCGTGCAGCCCGTAGCAGATGCCCAAGTACGGCACGTTGTGCTCGCGGGCGAAGCGCGCCGCCAGGATCTTGCCCTCGAACCCGCGCTTGCCGAAGCCGCCGGGCACCAGCACCGCGTGAACGTCCGCCAAGACGCCGCAGCCAGCCGCTTCCAGGTCCTCGGCGTCCACATACCGCACCGTCACGTCCGTGCGGTTGCGGATGCCGGCGTGGGTGATGGCCTCGGCAAGCGACTTGTAGGCGTCCAGCACGTCCAGATACTTGCCCACGATGGCGATGCGCGTTTGCCGGCGAGGGTGCGCGATGGCGTGCGTCACCCGCCGCCACTCGCCGAGATCCGCCTCGTCGCACGGGATGCCGAACTTCTCCACCACGATGTCGTCCAGCGATTGCTCGTTCAGCAGCACCGGCACTTGGTAGATGGAGGGCGCGTCCTCCAGCGAAATCACCGCCCGCGGCTCCACGTTGGTGAACAAGGCGATCTTGGCGCGCACGTCTTGGTCGAGGGGCGCTTCGGAGCGGCAGATCAGCACGTCCGGCTGCAGGCCGATGGAGCGCAGCTCCTTCACCGAGTGCTGGGTGGGCTTGGTTTTGATCTCGCCGGCCATCGCCAGCCGCGGCACCAAGGTGAGGTGGATGAACAGCGTGTTGCCGGCGCCGATCTCCAGGCGCAGTTGCCGGGTGGCCTCCAGAAAGGGCTGCGATTCGATGTCGCCCACGGTGCCGCCGATCTCCACGATGACCACGTCGAACCCCTCGCCCACCGCCCGAATGCGCCGCTTGATCTCGTCGGTCACATGCGGAATCACCTGCACCGTGCCGCCGAGATAGTCGCCGCGCCGCTCCTTCTTGATGACCTCGTCGTACACGCTGCCGGTGGTGAAGTTGTTGCTTTGCGACATGCGCGTGCCGCGCAGGAAACGCTCGTAGTGGCCGAGGTCGAGGTCGGTCTCGGCGCCGTCCGCGGTGACGAACACCTCGCCGTGCTGAGACGGATTCATGGTGCCCGGATCGACGTTGATGTACGGATCCATCTTGAGGATGTTCACCTTCAGCCGGCGCGCCTCCAAGATGGCGGCCAGCGAGGCGGTGACGATGCCCTTGCCGAGCGAAGACACCACTCCGCCGGTTACGAAGACGTATTGCGTCATCCCGCGTCCATCGTTGGGCCTCGGCTGCGTGGCGCCTGCCGGAAGATGGGACTGCACCTTAGCACAAGCGCAGCCCGCGAAACGACAAAAACTGGAAAAATTTACGCCAAAGCGTCGAGGCCGGCGCCGATGGCGTCCGTGAGGCGGCGCAGATCGTCGGCGTGGATGACGTAGGGCGGCATCAGGTAGATCAAGTCGTTGAACGGGCGGATCCACACCCCGGCCTCCACGAACAGCCGCTGCAACTCCGCCACCGGCACCGGGCGGCGCGTTTGCACCACGCCGATGGCGCCGAACACGCGCACGTCGCGCACCGCCGGATGCGTGGCGTAGGCGCGCAACGCTTCGCGCAGCTGCGCCTCGATGGCGGCGACCTGCCCTTGCCACTCCCCGTTTCCCAGCAGCTCTACGCTCGCTACGGCCACCGAGCAAGCCAGCGGATTGGCCATGAACGTGGGCCCATGCATCAGCGGCGCACCGTCGGCGGAAACGCCGGCCGCCACGCGCTCGGTGGCGAGCGTTGCCGCCAAGCTCATGTGGCCGCCGGTGAGCGCCTTGCCGAGGCACAGGATGTCCGGCGCCACCGCGGCGTGTTCGCACGCGAACATCCGCCCGGTGCGGCCGAAGCCGGTGGCGATCTCGTCGAAAATCAACAGCACGTTGAAGCGGTCGCATAGCGCCCACACATGGCGCAGATATTCCGGCGCGTAGAACCACATGCCGCCGGCGCCCTGCACCACGGGTTCCAGGATCACCGCCGCGATGTCGTCGTGGCGCGTGGTCAGCAGGCGCTCGATTTGGCCGCTGTCCTCCACATCCAGCGGCTCGCCCGGTCGCGCCCGCGGGCGATCCACGAAAAGCTGCCGCGCCAGCGCGCCGGCGAAACGCCCGTGCATGCCAGTAACCGGGTCGCAAACGCTCATGGCGCCGAAGGTGTCGCCGTGATAGCCGCCGCGGATGGTGGCGAGGCGGTGTTTGCCGGCGCGGCCCTGCGCCGCCCAATACTGCAAGGCCATCTTGATGGCCACCTCCACCGCCACCGAGCCGGAATCGCAGAAGAACACGCGGTCCAAGCCCGGCGGCGTAATGCGCGTGAGGGCGCGCGCCAAGTCGACGGCCGGCCGGTGGGTGAGTCCGCCGAACATCACATGCGCCATGCGCTCCATTTGCCGCTGTGCCGCGGCGTTCAGCGCCGGATGGTTGTAGCCGTGGATGGCGCACCACCAGGAGGACATGCCATCGATCAACTCGCGTCCGTCGGCCAGGCGAATACGCACGCCGCTGGCCGATGCCGCTTCGTAGACGGGCAACGGATCGACCATCGACGTGTACGGATGCCAGACGTGCCGGCGGTCGAACGCGAGGGCGTCGCTCATGGTTTCGCCAGCAGCGGTTCGATGTCCAAGTGGCGCTGCGCCTCCGTTGGCGAGCAGTGGGGAACCACGCCGAGGCACGGCGCGCTCAACCGGTCGCGCAAGGTGGCGATGTTGGCTTCCAAGCGCGGCATCGGCGGCCCCGGGCTGTTGGCCACCCATCCGGCGAGTTCCAGCCCCGCCGCGGCGATGGCGGCGGCGGTGAGCAAGGCGTGGTTCAAGCAACCGAGCTTCATGCCCACCACCAGCACTGGACGCGCTTCAAGCGCAACGCACAGATCCGCCAACGTGGAACCGTCGCCGAGGGGCACGAACCAGCCGCCCGCCCCTTCAATCAGCGCGAAGTCGTGCTCGGCGGCCAGCGTTTCCCGGCAACGCGCCGCCAGGTCTTCCACGCGCAAACTGGCCCCCGCCTCCGCGGCGGCGATGTGCGGCGCGATGGCCGGTTCGAGCGCCACCGGATTCACGGCCCGATAGCCCTGCCCGCTTTCGCTCGCCGCCAGCAGCGCCAGCGCATCGTCGTTCACCAATTCGCCGTCGCGCCACTCGCAACCCGCGGCGACCGGCTTTACTGCAACGCAACGCAGCCCGCGCGAACGCGCCAGACGCAGCAAGGCGGTGGCAACGAAGGTCTTGCCCACGTCGGTGTCCGTGCCGGTCACGAATACCGGGTTTGACGCACAGCTCACGCGTTCTCCAACCGACGTCGTCAGCTTGCGCCATCGCGCAAGGCGTGGAGCGCGTCCAGCAATCGGTCCACGTCGTCCTCCCGGTGCGCCGCCGAGAGCGTCACGCGCAACCGCGATGTGCCTTCGGGCACGGTAGGCGGGCGAATCGCGCCGACGAGAAAACCACGCTCCTCCAAGCCTCGGCTGAGCCGTAGCGCCCGCGCCGGATCACCCACCACCAGCGGTTGGATGGGCGACGTGGACTCCGCAGGCGAGAAGCCCGCCGCCCCTAGTCCAGCGCGGAAACGCGCCACCAACGCCCGCAGATGTTCGCGCCGCCACTCCTCGGCTTGCGCCAACGCCAAGCTGGCGCACGTCGCCACCGCCAACGCGCTCGGCATCGCGGTGGTGAAGACGTAGTTGCGAGCGCGTTGCACCAGCGTTTCGATGAGCGCGTCTTCGCCGGCCACGAACGCGCCAGCGGTGCCGAACGCCTTGCCGAACGTGCCCACCAGCACCGCCACCTCGCCCGTGCCGTAGCGCGCCGGGTCCACCAAGCCCACGCCGCCCGAACTGTGTACACCCATCCCGTGCGCGTCGTCGATGTGCAGCCAGGCGCGGTGGCGCTTGGCCAAGGCAACCAAATCGTCCAAGCGGCACAGGTCGCCATCCATGCTGAACGTGCCGTCGCTCACAATCAGTTTGCGCGTAGGCGACGCCCCCACGCCTTCAAGTTGCGTACTTAGGGCGTTAGTATCCCGATGCGCGTACCAATGAAAATCCGCCCGGCTGATCCACCCGCCATCAAGCAGCGAGGCATGGTTCAGCCGGTCCTCAAACACATGATCGCCAACGGTCAAGAGCGCGTTGATGGTGCCCATGTTGGCCGCGTAGCCGCTGCCGAAAACCAGCGCCCGCGGGCGCCCGGCAAACGCCGCCACCGCTTCCTCCAGCTCCGCGTGCGCGGCGGTGTGGCCACAGATCAGATGCGAAGCGCCGCTGCCCACGCCCCAACGCTCAACCCCTTGCTTCAGCGCCTCGGCCACCCGCCGATCGCCCGCCAAGCCCAGATAGTCGTTGCTGCAGAAGTTGACCAACCGGCGCCCGTCCACAACCACTTCCCGCCCCTGCCGGCCCGAAAGCCGCCGCCGCGTGCGGTACATGTCGTCGCGCCGCAGCGCGTCAAGGCGTTGCTGGACGTCCTCAAAGCCATGCCGGTGGCGCATCGCCGCCACCGCCTCCGCGCCTTGCGGCGACGGTGAATCGGCGACGGCGTCGGCACCGGGTTTGGCTCCGCCTGCTGGGCTCGAACCAGCGACCCGCTGATTAACAGTCAGCTGCTCTACCAACTGAGCTAAGGCGGAAGAGTGAAAGTGGCCGCGCAGTGTACACCTTCGCCGACGAAACGCAACACCGCGCTCACGCCGCCGGATCGATCACCGGACGCGGACGACGAGGGAACAAGGCGGCCGGCTCAGGCATCGGCCCTCACCTTCGTCAGCACATGGATGGCGAAATCGCGCCGGACGTTGGCGGGCGTTGCAAGGAAACGGTCTATCGCGGTTCGCGCACGGTCGATGTCCGTGATCACTTCGGATTTGCCGATCCGGTAATCGGGGTCGTAGTCCGCGAAATGGCGTTTGCTTTGCAGAATTGCGAACATCCGCCCGAATTGCCGCACACTATCGGGAAACGACAACGGCATGTTCTCGCAACGTGCCCTCGCCTGATTGTGCTCCGGCGCACGGTACGCCCGCCGCCACATCGCCCGGTTGCCGACGGTGCCAGCGCGGCCCGCCAGACGGTCGGCGCAAGTGCGCACCAAGCAGTGGAGCATGGCGTAGTATGTGGTGCTGACGGCCCGGCACAAGTCCGCCCGGCGCGGCCGGCGGGGGTTGATATCCGCGAGGTCCGTGGCGACCTGCAGAAGGTGATCTGGATCCACGACGCGCTACTCCGGCTCTTTCCCGACTTCCGATTCGGCGATGAACGAGACGACCGGAGACGCCTCGATGTCCGCATCTTGGAGCTCGGTCCACAAGCGATCGATCAGCTTGATCTGCGCCAGCGAGTCGGGAAGTCCCTCGGTGCCGTTGCTGTCGTCGTAGGTGAAGCGGATCAAAAGGACCTCGCCGTAGTCGTCCACCTCCGGGTTCACCGACAGAACACCGAGCGGGGTGTCCGCGCACTGCCGGTGCAGGAAGCCTTCCACGGTGCTTCGCGCCAGTTCAAGAACCTGCTGTTTCATCGTTCCGTTCCTGCCGGATGAACGCTTGGAGTTTACCCCATCGCCAGCACCGGGGCAGCCACCTGTGGCACAGGGGCGCCCTCTTCATTTCGCAAGACGCTCGATTTGTGAGACATTGCCGCCATGATCGCCACAGTCCGCACACACCGCGGGGCGCACCGCCGAGCTTGGCGGTGGCTGGCCGTTGTTGGCGCCTTTGGTTCGTTGCTCGCCGGGTGCGGCGCGGAAGAAGGCGTTTCCCCGGCGTTGGTTGCGGCGAACGACCGCGGGGTGGCGTTGATGGGGCGCTACGAGTACGCGGCGGCCGAGGAGGTGTTCGCGGAGGTGGCGCAAGCGGCGCCGGATTGGCTGGACGCGCGGGTGAATCTCGCCATCGCCACGTTGAATCGGCAGCAGGACGGCGACGAGGCGCTGGCGTTGGACATTCTGGGCGCGGTGCTCGCCGAGGATGCGCAGCACCTGCGGGCGCTGTACGCGAGCGGCATTCTGCGCTTCCACGGGGGCGAAGTCGAAGCGGCCACGGCGTTGTTTCGGCAAGTGGTCGCGGCCGATCCGCAAGATGCCTACGCGGCGTACTTTCTCGGTCAAACGCTGCTGCAATCCGGCGACGCCGAGGCCGCGGCGCGGTGGTTCGAGAAGACGGTTGCCCTAGACCCCAACCTGATCAGCGCCTACTACACCGCCTCGCTGGCGTTCCGGCGCTTGGGCCGAGGCGCGGACGCGGCGCGGATGCTGGAGGATTGGCAGCGGCATCGCGCCAGCCCCGCCGCCCGCACGGCCAAGATCACCTACAAGCAGATGGGGCCGAAGGCCGAGGCGCTGGCGGTTTCACCCATCGCCACCGCGCCGGCCGCCCTGCCCCAAGGTCTGGTGTTCGAGCGGCCGAAAGTCGTTGACGCCGACCTACGCCCCGATGCTGGCTGGACGCTAACCTCGGTCGACCTGCAAGGCGACGGCGAACAGAAACTCGTGGCAACCAGCCCGGCGGGCATCGCCGTGTTCGCTGCCGGCCGCGGCCACCTGTGGCCCATTGCCCACCCACTTCGCGGCGCCGGCGCCGCACGCGCGGCGCTGTGGGGCGACCTGGACAACGACGGTTTGACGGATCTGGTGCTGTGCGACGAGCAAGGCGCTCGCCGCTGGCGGCAGCCCGCGGCCGACGAGTGGCGCGCGCTCGACAGCCTCGGCACCCGGCCTTGCGCCGCAGGGGCGCTGTTCGACGCCGACCACGACGGCGACTTGGACGTGTTCACAACCGGCGCGCAAGGCAACGCGCTCTACAACAACAACGGCGACGGCACCTTCCGCGATCTGGCCGACGAGGGCGACCTGCGCGGCGGCCACGGCCGGCAAGTGCTGGTGGCGGACTTGGACGGCGACCGCGATCTCGACATCATGGTGCTGAACCAAGCCCCGCCCCACCACCTGTGGCGCAACAACCTCGGCTGGCGCTACGCCGCGTTCCCCGGCCTCGACGATTTGCGCGCGACCGCCCTCGCCGCCGCCGTGGTGTTCGACAGCGATGCCGACGGCCACCGCGAGGTGTACGGCGCAACGCCGGCGGGCGGGTTGCTGCGCTGGCGCTACGATGGCGTCGCTTGGGCGCGGGAAACCGTCCTCGGCGCGGCCGCGGCGGGAACGAAAGCGGCACCGGCGGTGCCGCAACACCTTGACGCGGCGGATTTCGATGGCGATGGCCTACCGGAACTGTTGTTCCACCGCGGAAGGGACCTCGCCATCGTCAATCCGCGCACCGGTGGCATTGGCGGGCGGCAGGCCGCGGACGGTTTGTCGACGGCGCGCGCGGCGGTGCTGCAACCGGGCCGCGGGCCGAGCTTGGTGGGTGTTGCGGACGATGGTTTGCTGCTGTGGGCGCCCGGCACCGGTCGCCACCCGTTCCTGGCCTTGGCGCCCGTCGGGCGCGACGACGAATCGCAAGTGCGCTCCAACGCCTCCGGCATCGGCACGCACGTTCGCATTCGCTTCGGCGGGCGTTGGAGCGTCTTCGATGCGGTGGATCCGAACTCCGGGCCGGGCCAGAGCCTGCAACCGTTGAGCGTGGGTTTGGGCGGCCAACCCCACGCCGACTTCGTGGCGCTGGACTGGACTGACGGCGTGTCGCAAACCGAGTTGGAGCTTGCCGCCGGCGAGCGGCATGTGATCGTGGAAACGCAACGCCAACTCGCCAGCTGCCCGGTGTTCTTCGTCTGGGACGGCGGCGGCTACCGCTTCGTCAGCGACGTGCTTGGCGGCGCGGCGTTGGGCTACCTCGTTGGCCCGGGCGAGTACGCCCCGCCCCGCCCGTTCGAGGCGTTCCTGCTCGACGCCGGCGCCCTCGTTCCCCACAACGGGCGCTACATCGTCAAACTCGGCGAGCCGATGGAGGAAGCCGCTTACTTGGATGCCGCGGAGGTTGTCGTCTACGACTTGCCGGCCGGTTGGTCGATGGTGTTGGACGAGCGGCTTGCGGTCGAAAGCGCCGCGGCCACTGGCCGGCCGATCTACTTTCGCCGCACGGCGTCACCCGCGCAAGTGACCGCAGCGGACGGCAGCGACGTCACGGCCTTGGCCACGGACGTGGACCGCCGCGCCCCACCGCCGGGCGCTGTGGATCCGCGCTTCATCGGCTTGCTCCAGAAAGAACAGGTGCTAACCCTCACCTTCGACGCGCCACTGGAAGGCGAGCGCCCGGTGCTGGTGGCGGACGGCTGGGTGGAATATCCCTACTCCCAGACCGTCTTCGCGGCTTCGCAGGCCGGAGCGCGCTACCAAGCGCCCACCTTGGAGGCCCGTGGCGCGGACGGCGCTTGGCGGCCGGTGGCGGTGGAGTTCGGCTATCCCGCCGGGATGCCCCGGCGCATGGCGCTGCCGCTGCCGCCGCTGCCGGCCGGCACCACCGCGCTGCGCCTCTCCTCCAACATGGAGATCTACTGGGACAGCCTGCGCATCGCGTGGGAGGAGGAACTGCAGCCCGCCATCGCCAGCGCCCAACTGCTGGCGGCGCGGGTGGCCCGCACCGGCTTCGCCAAACGCTCCACCGGCCCGCAACGCCTGCCACACTACGACTACGACCAGCGCGCGGCCACTTGGGATGCGAAAACGCCGGCCGGCTTCTACACGGCCTTGGGCGACGCCGTTGATCTGGTGAAAGCCGTGGACGGCGGCCTCGCCGTCTTCGGCAGCGGCGAGGAAATCCACTTGGAGTTCGCCGCCGCCCCGGATCCGCCGCCCGGCCACCACCGTTACTTCGCGCTGCGCTTCCACGGCTGGGCGAAGGACATGGACCTCTACACGCAACACGGCGACACGGTGGCGCCGGTGCCCGCGCCCGCTGACGTCGCCGCCGAGGCGCTGGCGCGCGGCCAAGCGCTGAACGAACGCTACAACGTGCGTTTCGCGCAAGGGCTGTAGCCACTGGTGGCATCTGTTCAGCACGTCCTGGGAGCGCGGGCGTCTCGCCCGCATAGGGTGGAATACTCGTGAACGAAAATGCGGGCGGGACGCCCGCACTCCCAGGGTCCCACCGCCAGGTCCCACACCGGCACACTCCACGCCCGGTCGTCAGCCCGCGGATGCGCAAGTTGCTGCTGGCGGTGCTGGCGCTGTTCGCGCTGCTGGTGGTGAACTCGGCCTACCTCGGCGCGGTGACTTGGCGGCAGTGGCTCACCGGCGAGATGCTCGAGGACGCCGCGTACCAAGCCATGTTCCTCGCGCATTTGGCGCTTGGCTTGCTCATCACCGTGCCCGCTGTCGTTTACGGAGCACTGCATCTGCGCCGCGCCATCGGCCGGCCGAACCGCTTGGCGGTGCGTCTGGGCCTGCTGCTGTTCGCCTGCGTACTGGTGCTGCTCGCCAGCGGCTTCGCGTTGACGCGCGGGGTGCCGTTGGTGGAACTGCGCGATCCGGTGGCGCGCTCCATCGCCTATTGGGCGCATGTGGCCACGCCGCTGATCGCCTGTTGGCTGTTCGTGCTGCACAGGCTGGCGGGACGGCCGATCCGCTGGGCGGTCGGCGGCGCGATCGGCGGCGTGGCGCTGGCGCTGGGCGCGGCGGCCATGCTTTTGGCGGAAACGGGACAGCGACAAGACGAAGAGCAAGCCTACCCGCCCTCCTTCGCCCGCACCGTCGGCGACGACATCGTGCAACATCTGCTGCGCGAGGAGGATTGCGCGGACTGCCATGCCGACGCCCACGCCGGCTGGCGGCACAGCGCCCACCGCTTCGCCTCCTTCAACAATCCGGCGTACGCGTTCTCGGTGCGCAACACCCGGCGCAAGCTGCTCGAACGCGATGGCCACCTCGCCGCGGCGCGCGTCTGCGCCGGCTGCCACGACCCGGCGCCGCTGTTCAGCGGCCGCTTCGACGATCCGCAGTTCGACGAGACCGGCGACCCCACCGCGCACATCGGCATCGGCTGCGTCTCCTGCCACGCCATCGCCGCGGTGGGTGTGCGCGGCAACGCGGACTACACCCTCGCCGCCCCGCAGCGCTATCCGTTCGCCTTCGCCGAACATCCGGCGCTGCGCTGGATCAACGGCTTCCTGATCAAAGCGAAGCCGGCGCTGCACAAACGCTCGTTCCTAAAGCCGCTGCACCAGAGCGCGGAGTTCTGCGGCACCTGCCACAAGGTGCAGTTGCCGCAAGCGCTGAACGACTACCGCTGGCTGCGCGGCCAAAACCACTACGATTCGTTCCTGCTGAGCGGCGTCTCCGGGCACGGCGTGGCCAGCTTCTACTACCCGGACCGCGCCGAGGCGAACTGCAACGGCTGCCACATGCCGCTCATCCCGTCGGCGGATTTCGCGGCGCGGCGCTTCGACGCCAGCGGCGAGCGCACGGTTCACGCGCACGGCTTTCCGGCGGCGAACACCGCCCTCGGCCACCTGCTCGGCTTTCCCGAGGAGGTGCAGGCCGCCCATCGGCAAATGTTGGAAGGCGCGCTGCGGGTGGACATCTTCGCGGCACACGTCGGCGCCGACATCACCGCGCCGCTCGTCGCGCCGTTGCGCCCGCGCCGGCTGGTGTTGACGCCCGGTGGCGAGTACGTGTTCGACATCGTGCTGCGCAATCTCACCGTCGGCCACCTGTTCACCGAAGGCACGGCGGATTCCAACGAGGTGTGGCTGCAGGTCACGGCCGAGAGCGACGGGCACACGCTCGGCGCGAGCGGCCTGCTGGCGGCGGGCGACCGCGCCGTGGACCCGTGGTCGCACCATGTCAACGCCTATGTGCTGGACCGGCACGGCAACCGCATCGACCAGCGCAACGCCGAGGACATATTCACGCCGCTCTACAACCACCAGATTCCGCCGGGCAGCGCCGCCACCGCGCACTACCGGTTGCGGGTGCCGGAGGATTTGGAGGGGGCGGTGCGGTTGCGGGCGCGCTTGCTCTACCGGAAGTTCGACACCACCTACATGCGACACTTCCTAGACGACGAGTTCACGACGAACACGCTGCCCATCGTGGTGATCGGCGAGGATGAAGCCGTGTTTCCAGTGCGCGATACGGCGGCTTTCGACGGGCAAGTGCCCAACGTCCCGGAATGGCAGCGCTGGAACGACTACGGCATCGGCCTGCTGGCCAAGCCCGAACGCGGCGCGTTGCGGCAGGCCGAGGCCGCCTTCCGCGCTGTGGCCGGGCTCGGCCGCGCCGAAGGCGACTTGAACCTCGCCCGCGTGTTCCTCCGCGAAGGCCGCTTGGACGAGGCCGCGGACGCCTTGCGCCGCGCCGCGGACGCCGGCGCACTGCCGTGGTCGGTGGCGTGGTTCGGCGCCCAGGTGGTGCGGCAGAACGGCGACTTCGACGCCGCCATCGACGCGCTCACGGCGTTGGCGGAGACACGCTTCCCCGCCGCCCGCAGGCGCGGTTTCGATTTCTCCCACGACTACCGTCTGTTGAACACGCTCGCCACGACGTTGTTCGAGCGGGCGAAACTGGCACCGGCCGACGCGCAAACGGCGTGGCTGGAACGAGCGGCGACGCGGCACCGCGAGGCGTTGGCCTTGGACCCGGAAAACACCGCCGCGCACTACGGCCTCGCGCAGGTGTATGGGCGTCTCGGCGACGCCGACGCCGAGGCCCGGCACCGCGCCCTGCACGAGCGCTACCGCAAGGACGACAACGCCGCGGACCGCGCCGTCGCCCTCGCCCGGCAACGCGACGACGCCGCCAACCACGCGGCCGCGGCGGTGGTGGTGTACGACTTGCGCGTCTCCGACGAGTTCGTCCTTGCGGAGTAGCGGACGGTGACCCAACCCGATTCTTTGGCGGAAGCGCACGCCGGCGAAGCGCGTATTCGTCGGGCGCTGTGGTCGTCGCTGGCGGCGATTGCGGTTGTGGCGGGCGTGGTGGCGGCAGCTTTGCTAATGCGCACGCCGCTGGTGGATTCGGCGCCCGCCGCCCCGTCGCCAGCGCCCCGCCCGCCTCCCGTCTCGACCGGCCCCGCGGTGCCGCCGCTGCCATTCACCGACGTGACCGCCGCGGCGGGCATCGACTTCGTCCACCACACCGGCGCCTATGGCGAGCGGCTGTTGCCGGAAACGATGGGCGGCGGGGTCGCGTTTCTCGACTACGACAACGACGGCGATCAGGATCTGCTGCTCGTCGATTCGGATGCTTGGCCGTGGCGGGATGCCCGGTCGTCGACGGGGTCGCGTTTGTACCGCAACCGCGGCGATGGTGTCTTCGACGACGTTTCGGCAGCGGCGGGCGTGGACGCCCCGCTGTACGGCATGGGCGTGGCCGTGGGCGATTACGACGGCGACGGTTACGTCGACGCATACCTCACCGCCGTGGGCCGCAACCGGCTGCTGCGCAACGTCGGCGGCGACCGGTTCGTGGACGTGACCGAAGCGGCCGGCGTGGCCGGCGCCGAGGATGCCTGGAGCACCAGCGCCGCGTTCTTCGACAGCGACGGCGATGGCGACCTCGATCTCTTCGTGTGCAACTACGTCGCATGGTCGCCCAGCATCGACCGGGAAGTGGATTTCCGCCTCACCGGCGTCGGCCGCGCCTACGGCCCGCCGACGGACTTCCCGGGCGCCGACTCCACGTTGTACCGCAACGACGGCGGCGTGTTCGTGGACGTGTCCGAGGAGGCAGGCGTGCAGGTGCGCCATCCCGCCACCGGCTCACCCGTCGGCAAGGCGCTGGCGGTGCGGCCGTTGGACGTGAACGGCGACGGACACTTGGATCTGGCCGTGGCGAACGACACCGTGGGCAACTTTCTGTTTGTGAATCAAGGAGATGGCCGCTTCCGGGAACGCGCCGCGCAGGCCGGTTTCGCGTTCGACACCTCCGGCGCGGCCACCGGCGCAATGGGCATCGACGCGGCGCGCTACGCCAACGACGGCCGCGTGGCCGTCGCCATCGGCAACTTCGCCAACGAGATGTCCTCGTTCTACGTGCAACGCCCGGGCGAGAGTTTGTTCAGCGACGATGCGGTGGTGGCCGGCATCGGCGCGCCCAGCCGCCGCGCCCTCACCTTCGGGCTGCTGTTCGCGGACGTGGATCTCGATGGCGCCGCGGACCTCATCGCCGCGAACGGCCATGTGGAGCCGGAGATCAACCGCGTGCAGGCGAGCCAACGCTACGCCCAACCCGCGCAACTGTTCTGGAACTGCGGCGCCCGGTGCGGCTGGCGCTTCGTCGCGGCGGATCAGATCGGCGATTTGGCAACGCCGTTGGTGGGGCGCGGCGCCGCCTATGCGGACATCGACAACGATGGCGACTTGGACCTCGCCATCACGCAAGTCGGCGGCCGGCCGGCGCTGCTGCGCAACGATCAGCACCGCGACCACCACTGGGTGCGGCTGCGCTTGGCAGGAGCACCGCCGAACGGCCACGCCATCGGCGCGGTGGTCTCCGTGCGGGCCGGCGACCACACGCAAACGCGCATGGTGATGCCGGCGCGCAGCTACCTCGCGCAGGTGGAACTGCCGCTCACCTTCGGCTTGGGCGCGGTACGGCAGGTGGACGAGGTCACGGTGCGTTGGCCGGATGGCGGCGTGGAACGGTGGCAGGATCTACCCGCGGACCGCCACCACACGTTGCATGCTGGCGCGGGAACGCCTTGAAACTGCGGCTGCGCCGCTTGCGGGCGAGACGCCTGCGCCCCCGGCTCGGCACCGACACCGCCAACCGAAGATCTATCGCACACCCCCGCGCTCCTAGGCTTGCGTAACGCCGCGAAAACCGCACAATTGGGGCGCATGGTGGAGGAGTATTTGATCGCCCCGGGCGAGAACGTGGACTTGGACGCGGTGCCAACCGTGCCGGCGTGCGCCGCGCTGGGCGACCGGAAGCTGCGTTCGGCGCTGCGCAAGCGCGTGCGGCGGGTCTCCGGGCTGCAGGAACGCTTGTACGCCGAGAACAGCCGGGCGTTGCTGCTGGTCTTCCAGGGCATGGACGCGGCCGGCAAGGACAGCACCATCAAGCACGTCACCTCCGGCGTCAACCCGCAGGGCGTTCGGGTGACCAATTTCTCCCGCCCCACCAGCAAGGAGCTGGAGCACAGTTGGCTGCAACGGCACTGGCCGGCGCTGCCGGAGCGCGGCCACATCGGCATCTTCAACCGTTCCCACTACGAGGAGGCGGTGACGCTGCGCGTCCACCCGGAGTTCCTGCTCGCCCGCAAGTTGCCGCCGCGGCCGGTGGACGACGCGTTTTGGCGCGAGCGCCTGCGCGACATCACCGCCTTCGAGGAGCACTTGGGCCGCAACGGCACCCGGGTGGTGAAGTTCTTCTTGAACGTCTCCAAGAGAGAGCAGAAACGCCGCTTGTTCGACCGCCTGAACGACCCGGCGAAGCACTGGAAATTCGACCCCTCGGATCTGGCGGCGCGCAGCCGCTGGGACGATTACCACCGCGCCTACGAGGCGGCCTTCGCGCACACCAGCACCCCCGAAGCCCCGTGGTACGTGGTGCCGGCGGATCACAAACCGGCCATGCGCTTCATCGTCGCCACCGTAGTGCTGGAAACGCTGAAGGCGATGGATCCGCAATTCCCCGAACCCGATAAGCGCCTCTTGGAGGAAATAGAGAAAGCGAAGGTGCAGCTTGTCGCCAAGCCGGGCCAGAACAACGACCCCGCGGCGGGCGCTCGGTCGGTCGCAACGCAATAGGATCCCCGTTGTGCTATGGTGTGTTGCGTTGATGGTTGCCACGCCAAGCGGACGCAAGGAGCCAAGCCGATGAAGTTCACCCCCTCCCCCGGAGATGCATGTGAGCGAGCGGGCCGATGTGGCGGGCCGTTGTCGGGCTCGATCGCGGTCCTGGCGCTCTCGGCGCTGCTGGCGCTGCTGGCGGCGCCGGCCGCGGGGCAGACGGCGCTGCTGGCCATCCCGGCGTCGGCGGACGGCCCGGTACATTTCTCGCAGGCCGGCGTGACGCGAGAGACCAACTCCGTGACCAACGGGAGGGCGCTCCACTTCCTGAGTACCACCGAACCCGCGGCTGATGACGTTCTTCCCGTCATGGGCCGCGGCTTCGGTCTGGTCGCAGTCGGGATCATCGGACCCGACTTGGTGAACAATATCCCCAGTACATGGTTCGTGCGGGGTGCGCCCTCGATCTCGGCCACCGATCTGGACGAGCTCGCGGTGGTGGTCGTGGGACCTCCCGGAACCACGCCCCGCGTGATGCGTTTGAGTCTGGCGGGAAACCAGATCCCCGCCTCCTCCCCGCCGAGCATCGACTACCACAACAGCGTTACATGGGCCTCTGAGTTTCACGCCGACTTGGACACCCACCCGACGGCGTCCGCCTGGCGGGTCCTCGTCGTGGATCACACGGTTCCCGGCGTCGATCTGAACGCTCTGACCTACACGCCGCCGGCTTCGATTTCATCCCCCTGTCTGGCGAACGTGGCACCGGGCGAAGGACGGCTCGCGTCGTTGCCGGACCCGGGGTTGCAACGGGCGGTGGAGCAAGCGCTGGGCAAGGCGCCCGGGTCGGTGACGGAAGCGGATCTGTGCAAGCTCACGACCTTGAACGCGGAAGGCTTCGGAGTGGCTTCCCTGGCGGGTCTGGAGGGGGCGTCGAACCTGGAGTGGCTGTCGCTGTCCGGCAACGCGCCGGCGGCCGGGGGCGAGCCGCTGGACCTGTCGCCGCTGGCGGAGCTGCCGTCGCTGACCCATCTGGACTTGTCGGACAACGGCCTGGTGGATGTTTCCGACCTGTCGCGGCTGACCAGCCTGCGCACGCTGCTGCTGGGCGGCAACGCGATCCGCGACCTGTCGCCGCTTTCCGGGCTGGCCGGATTGGAGGCGCTGACGCTCTCCCGCAACGGCCTCGCGGACGTCGCGGCGCTTTCCGCGCTGACGACCCTTGAGCAGTTGTGGCTGGACGGCAACGACTTGGCGGACATCTCGCCGCTGCCCGCTCTGGGCGCGCTGATCTACCTGCATCTGGGCGACAACCGCATCGCGGACATCTCGCCGCTGGCGAGGCTCCCGGCGCTGCGGCGGCTGTGGCTGCCCGGCAACATGGTGGCGGACGTCTCGGCGCTCGCGGGACTGCGAGAGTTGCGACGGCTGGATCTCTCGCGCAACCTAATTGCCGACGCCTCGCGCTTGCGCGGGCTGCCGCGGCTGTCGTGGCTGCGCCTAGGCTGGAACCGGCTGACGGACGTGGCGCGGCTGGCCGGGCACCCGAGGCTCGCGGATGGCGGCGCCTTGGGCCTGCGCGGCAATCCGCTAGGCGCGGCGGCGCTGGACACGCACATTCCGGCGCTGCGCGAGGCCGGCGGGGTCGTGGTGTTCGGCTGGGCGGTGCCGCTGTTTCCAGCGGCGTCGGACACATCCGGGCGCAGCGGCGTGACGCGCGTGTTGAACCGCACGGACATGGACGGCATGGTGCTGGTGGAGGCGGTGGACGAGGCCGGCCAGATGTCCGGCCCGGTGGCGCTTCCGCTCGCCGCCGGCGCGGCGGCGCAGTTCAACTCGGCGGACCTGGAGAACGGCAACGCGGAGATTGGGCTGGCCGAAGGCGTGGGGCCGCCGACGCGGGGAAGCTGGCGGCTGCTGTTGTGGTCCGTTCTCGACATCGAGGTTCTGGCGCACGTCCGCACCCCGGACGGATTCCTCACCGCCGCCCACGCCGAGTTGCCGCGCGCGGGGGATTCCCTCTCCGCGTTCATCTTCAACCCGGCGAGCAACCGCATGCAGCGCAGTTCGCTGCGGGTGTTCAACCCGGGCGCCGAGTCCGCGCGGATGTCCGTGTGGGGCGTGGACGACGCCGGCCGCGGCAACTTCGCCTCCGACTTCATGGCGCCGCCGAACGCTCCGCTGGTGTTGACGGCGGGGCAACTGGAGCGTTCGCGGGGCGCCGCCGGCTCGGGCTTGAGCAACGGCGCCGGCAAGTGGCGCCTGCGCGTGGCGGCAACCTGGCCGCTGTCGGCTTCCACGTTCTTGGAGAGCCCGTCTGGGCACCTCTCGAATCTGTCGCCGCCGCCGCTGCGCGCGGCCGCCGGCGAAATGCTGCGGCTGCCACTGTTCCCCGCGGCGACGAACCCGGCCGGCCGCGAGGGCTTCGCCCGCGTGGCGAACCTGACGTCTTGGGAAGGTTGGGTGGATGTCGAGGCGGTGGACGACGCCGGCGTTCGCGCCGGCCCGGTCCGGCTGCAACTCGCGGCGCGGGCGACCATGCACTTCAACTCGAACGACTTGGAGAACGGCAACGCCGCGAAGGGCCTGTCGGCCGGCGTTGGCGCGCCGACGAAGGGCGCGTGGCGCTTGGAACTGCAAAGCGCCACCTCGCGTTTCGCCGCGGCAAGCTACGCCCGCCACGCCGACGGCTTCGTGACCAGCCTGTACGAGACCGCCCCGGCGGCCGACGGCGCGGCGCGGGTGCCGGTGTTCCACCCGGCGTCCGACGACGGGCAGCGCGGCCTCCTGCGCCTGGCCAACAACGGCGAAGAAGCGGTGATGGCGACCATCACCGGCGTGGACGACGCCGGCGAGGCGTCCGAACCGGCAACCGTGACGGTGCCGGCGGGCGAAGCGCTGACGCTCACCGCCGCGCAACTCGAAGACGGCGGCGAGGGCTTGGAAGGCGCGCTGGGCGATGGCGACGGCAAGTGGCGCCTCACGGTGGCGTTCGACAACCCGCTCACCGTCATGAGCCTGATGGAGAGCCCCGCCGGCCACTTGGCGAACCTCTCCGCCACCGCCAGGCCGTAAACCGTCCCGGGAGCGCGGGCGTCTCGCCCGCATGCAGGTGGAACGCCTGCCTTCCCGGGGTTGGCGCGACACCGCTTACCAAAGCGCGAGCGTTGCGTTGGGTGCGCTTTCTGCTACATTCGCAGCCATGCCCTACCCCACCGACAGCGAAGGTCTCCAAGGTCTGGCTCGCGTGACCTTTCGCAACACCATCCCCTATGAGGGCACTGGCGCGACCGCGCCGGCGCCCGGCGAGGACCTGCCCCCGTTGCCGCCCTATCGGCAGTGGGAAGCGGCCAACCGCGCCAAGGCCGATGCCATTCGCGCACGCGAACGGCGCGGCAGCAGGCGGCCCCAATGATCCCCAGCCGGGGCGGCTACGGAGGCCGCGTTCCGGTGGAGAGATTGGCGATGTCGCCGGTGGGGCTTTCGAGAAGGTTCACCGCGTCGATCTCTTGATCGGCCGAAACGTGCAGCCGCCACTTGCCGCGGCCGTCGCCGAGCTTGCCGGTCAAGCCGGCGC
The DNA here is from genome assembly GCA_965243095.1 of Candidatus Azotimanducaceae bacterium. Taxonomy (GTDB): domain Bacteria; phylum Pseudomonadota; class Gammaproteobacteria; order Pseudomonadales; family Azotimanducaceae; genus VXYL01. The sequence goes on along the minus strand of OZ251530.1, from coordinate 3,117,957 downwards.
CGCCGGCTTCGAGTTGCTGCGCGGTGATCATTCGCGCGGCGCCGGCGTTCAGCCGCAAACGCACGTCTGCGGCGCCGGCTTCGCCGTGGTCGTCAAGCCCGTGTATGGTCACCGAGGCGGGCTGGTCGGCCGGGTTCACTAGGCGCAGCTTGCTCACCTGCGCGGTGTTGCTGGCGGGGTTGAAGAACGGCACTTGGTGCCTTTTGTTCGGGCCCGGCACCACGTCGTGCATGGCGGTTACGAAGCCGTCCTTGCTGCGCGTGTAGGCGAGCATTTGCACGCCCGCGGCCAACTGTTCGAACTCCAAACGCCAATTGCCCTCGCCGGCGAACCCCTCCGGGATGCCCTTGTCGGGGTTGCCGTCTTCCCAGTCGTCCGAGTTGAAGTGGAGAGCGGCGCCGGAGCGCAGCGACAAATCCAGCGAACCATGCCTTTCCCCGGCGTCGTCCACCGCAAACGCCGATACCGTCGCGTCCGCCAGCCCGTAGTTGAACAGGCGCACGAAGCCTTGCTGCGCCGCGTGGCGGGCCGAGGAGAAAAACGGCGCGCGAAAGCCAAGATGGTCGGCAAGCCACGAGACCGGCAGTGGAACCGTGGAGAGATTCGTCAATTTGCCGCCGGGCGTCTCCAACAAACTCATCGCTTCTATCGGTTGACTTGGCGTTAGCAGCAAGCGCCACTTGCCGGCGCCGTCGCCCAACGCGCCTTCGAGAGTCGAAGCGCCACGTTCGAGTTGTCGTGCGGTGACGGCGCGGGCCTCGCGGGGCGCCAACGTCAGGGCCACCGTCGAACTCAACGCGCCGGCGTCGTCAACGCCGCGGATGACGATGTTCACATCCTCCCCGTTGGGGTTGGCGAGGCGCAACAAGCTCTCTTGGGAGCGGTTGCTCGCCGGGTTGAAGAACGGCACCTGATAGTTGCCGTTCCATTGGGGCGGTATCAATTCGTGCATGCTCGTCACGAAGCCGCTGTTGGTGCGCACATACGCCAGCACTTCAACGTCCACATCGGCCTCGACGCGCAACCGCCAGTCGCCAACGCCCGCGCCAACGCCCCGGGCAATGCCCTTGCGCGGATTGCCCGTCTCCAAATCCGTCGAGTTGAAGTGAACCACCGCGTTGGCGCCGATGGGCAAAGTGATCGACGGGAACGCGCGGCCGCTGTCATCGCGCGGATGGATCCACAAGCTGCCGGGCTTGGCGCTGTGGTTGACGACGCGGGCGAAGCTCTCGCGGCGGCCGTCTCCGGCGGCAAGGAACAGCGGCGCGTTGCCATCGTCCACGCAGACCGCGCCGGGAGACAACCACGGACAAGCGCGCGGATGGAAATCCGCAAACGGGCCGTACGCATCCTGGGGGTCGGCGCACCCGGCCCCGCCCGAAAGCACACCGACCAGCGCGCCCTCGTGAAACAAGCCGGAGCCGCTGCTGCCGCGTTCCGTCAGGCCGTCGTCCCAGCGCACGATCAAGGAATTGCGGGTGATTTCGCGCCGGCCGACGATGGCGTCGTGGTTTGCCAGCGTGGCGCCGCCGGCGTATCTCTTCTCCTCGCCGCCCGGGTGATGGATGCCAATCACGTGCGCTGGATGCGCCGGACGCCGCGGCGTCCAATCGGCGTAGTCGGCGCGTGATGGCAAGTCGCCGCGCAACATGAGCAGCGAAGAGTCCTGCGCGACACTGGTGGCGAGCAAATTCGCGCCGCCGTACACGGTTACGCCGCGATCGATGTTGGACGCGCCGCAACTGGGGCGCTGAAAGAACCAGGTGGTCTCCACCGAGTTCGCTCCGGCGACGGTGCCGACGCAGTGGTTGGCGGTGAGAAAGAACGCTTGGCCGCTCGCCGGGCGATCGCGAAGCAACGTGCCGGTGCAGGCGTAGGTGCTGCCGCCGGATTCGAACACCAAGCGCGCCACCGCATCGTCAAGGCCGGCGGGGAACTGCTCCACCCGGCAGCGCACATCCACATGGTTGTCGCAGGCAAGCGCTTTGGGTCGCCAAGACGCAGGCGCGTTCCGGTCCACCGTTCCGTGCGCGATCTTCACCACGGAGAAAGAAAACGCTTGCGGGGTTCTTGCAGACGGCGCGGATGGCAAAACAATCTCCACGCCCAACGACTCCCCCGCCACCGAAGGCGACCACAACACGGCGTTCTCGCCGCCAAGCCGTGCGGGCGCGAAGTCGGCCTGCGTGACAACCGCGTGGCCGAGTGGCGCTTGTCCGGGTTGGAAGTACCGCAACTCGCCGCTAGGACCCAAACTTGCTTTGATGGCGACGCGCACGAAGGCCGCGCCCTCGGACGCGACCACCACCGCGGCAACGACGCCGCCATCCGGGAGCGGCCTCCAGTTCAGCCGCGGCGCGAGTTCGCCGACACCGGGCGACAGCGAACGGTGAACGCCTATGCGCACCGGGCCCGCATCATCGCGGTTGATCGCCGCGGCCGGCGGGGACAACGCGGGCAGATCCACGCGCACCGCGGACGCGAGCGCTTTGGCGTCCGCGTAATCGCGTTTGGTGTCGGCTTCGAGCCCTGCTACCTGACCCGCCCCAACCACGCCCGCCGCGCACAGCACGGCCGCGGCGAACCGCAACCTCGCGAACTGGATGCCTCTGTTCAATCGACAGCGACCACGTCGCGTGCGAAATCGATCTCGGCTTGCCACAGAATGTCTCCTCGCGTTTCGTGCCATTGTCCCACGCGCACCCGCGAAAGCGAATAGGATGGCAGCGTCGCCGCCGTGGCACATTCGCCGTCGAAGAGCGCGCCGCGCTCGCCGAACCGAAAATCCAGGTTCTCGAAACCGGCGTGTTGGCGATGCGCCGGAAGCGTCTCATCCTGCAGCGGAAAAGCATGCACGAGGAACTTCGCCGCAGTGTCGGTGGTGTCGCAAGGCGTCTTGGCGAAAATCAAGGCATCGCCGGCAACGAACACGTCGAAAAACGAACGCGCGACGGGCGTGCCAACGGTGGCATCGCGCAACGCCTTGTGGCGAGCCGCGAAAAAGCTCTCGCTACGGCGCACGACACGCGACTCGGTGCGCAGGTGCGAGTCGAACGGCACGTCCGCTTCCCAAACAACCCCTTCCCGCGGAACCGATTGGCCGAGGCGAATCCGCGCGGTCGCCCAAACGGGTAGGCGGCGGCCGAAAACGCAGGGGTGGCCCCGGCGCAGATGCGCCGGCCGCAGCCCGAACTCGCGAGAGGGCGCCGGCGTGGCGGGCTGCTCCTCGCCGCTGCGGGCCTCGTCTCGACGGCGAAGAAAGAAACGGGTCGTGCGTTCGAAGTCCACGTCGCAAACCTCGCGTGCGTAAACCAGAAAATCGCCGCGCAGATACAAGTCGTAATCGGCGCGCAGCAGCAAGTCGCCTTTCGGCGTGCCGTCTCTGCCGCGGCGGGCCAACAGCAGTTGCAACAACGGCGGCGGCGCACGAGCGACGCGCTGCTCGACAGCCGTGGCCCAAAGTGTTGTTGACGTGTTGCCGTCTGTGGGCCCGTATGGCACCCATCCCGGCCGGCGCAGCACGATCGAGAACTCCGCCAGCGCGGATAAAGCGCCGACAGCGAGGACCGTCGCCAACGCGGCAAATGCCAATCGGCGCCCAACTACACCTTGTGTTACGCTGTTTAACGACTCGCCCGCCTTACTCCCCGCCACGTCCCGCCCAGCTTCGCCACCAAACTCCCGCCCAAGGGCGGCGACCTCGGGCAATCGCGCCGTCAAAATCCGCGTCGCGTGATAGCCGAGCACGAACAACGAAGGCACCACCACGCGCAGGGTCAACTCGCTGAAGTCGTAGTCGCCATACCAATACCAAGGCACCACCAATAACACGAGCAGCGCTGCGACAAAGATCGGATCGCGAACCACGCCCGGTCGCAGACGCCATAGCAGCGCGGCAAGCACCCCGAACTCGCAGAAATACAGTGCCAACACGTCCCAAGCCATGCGCCAGCCGCTGGGGTAGAGATGCCACAACCAACCGTGTGGGAAGTCCACCAAGCCGCTGGCGAAGTAAAGTGCCACCACGCCGGCGAGCAACGGCGCGGCCAATGTGTTGGGCCAAGCGAGCGATCGCCGGGTGCCCTCGCCACAAAAAAGACCCACCGTTAGAACTGCCAAACCAACGGCCACGAACGCGCTCCAGAACGCGCAACAAACGAGAACCACGCCCACAACCGCCAGAAAACGCGCATGTTCGCGCAGTTGAAGAACGAGCATCGCACCGATTCCGCCGGCGAGAAAGTGCTGCGGCGAATTGCGAAACTGCAGCGCGTTGGCCAAGTATTCGAGAAACATCGGGCTGTCGCGATTCATCAGGAACACTGGACTCAGGCGTCTGTTCACCCTGTCCCAAAACCGCACGACGCCGTCCCAAGGGCCCTCGCGCAAAACGTACTGCAGCGCATCCATGCCGCCGAACAGAACGACGCCGACCACGATGGCGAGCAACGCGGCACGCAGCGATGGCAAGGCGTGGCTGAACAGCACCGCCAACAACGTCAACCCGGTCCAAGTCCACAACGGCACAGCCCAGTTCAACGCGGTGGTTCCCAGCCACTTGCCGACGAGGCCCGGCACGATGAAGTAACCTAGGTGGTAACGGAACAATGGTTGCGGGCGGTCGACAAACTCCGCCAGGTAGACCGGCCAGTCGCCGGCAAGGTCCAAGAATGTCGCCCGGTGCGCTATCCAGTCTTGTCCTTCGGGCAGGAACATTCCGCCTACGGGCGACAACAACACCCAAACCAGCATCGCCGCCGCCAAGCTCACGCCCACGCGCCACGCTCGCGGCCGCCAAGAGCCACGCAGAGCTCCTAGCAGCGCAACCGCTAGCAACGCCGCCAGCGGCAGACCAATCCACCACGCGAACCACCCCACCAACCAGGCGCCGAGAGGTGCCGCGAGATAGAGCAAGGCAAGCCGATGCGCGAGCGGCAGTGGCGCAGCGCGTCGCGCCTGAGCACCAAAGCGTTGCCGCCACGCACCCAGCCCCGCCGATTCGGGCACCGCGGAGATTCGTTCAGTCGCTGCCATTGCTCAAAGCTACGTCAACGCGCCAAAGTTCGCCGCGATCGCGAACATATTGGCCGGTGTGGGCTGTCCGCGCCCGAAACGCCGGCAACCGCGCGCGCAATACGCAGGTGTCTTCCAACATCGCGCCGTGCGTGGCGAAGGTGAAGTCGCGATTGGCGAAACCTTTTTTTTGGACATCCGGTGGTGCATCCCAACGGTTGAGGGGGACGACGTGTAGAAAGAAAGGCGCCGCTCGATCTTCTTCACGGCATCCTTCTTTCACATAGAGCAGCGCACCATCGTTTATGTGGACATCATACCGGCCACGCGCTTGCGGTTCCCTCCTCGCCACTCGCGCCAGTTTGCCAGCCAGCGCTGCGGCGTCCACGGTGGTGATCTGAACGGCCCAGGCCGGCTTTCGTTCGCCGTCTAGCTGTCCGGTGCGCAGCGCATCCACGGCGTAGCCGTCCAACGCTACCCGCGCCATGCAAACCCGACTTTCTCCGTCATCGCCGTCATGGAACACCACGCCACGGTGCCGAAATTGAAAGTCCTCGTTGTGGAAATAGCCACCCGCGGAAGCCGCGCCAAGTTTGCTGTCGCCGATGACGTGGAGGAAAAACCGTCCTACGGGTTGCGACGGCCCGATCTGGAAGATCTCTCCTTCCACATCCGCGGGCCGGCAATCCTCACCGATGTAGGTGATCGCCTTGCCATCCCAATGCACTCCAAAGGGCGTGTTTCTCGCTACCGACGGCGTCGCCAAGCCAGCGGAAAAGTCTGCCGCGTATTGCGTATTCGCCACGTCGTCCACTTGCAGCCGCACTATCGCGTACAAGGTATTGGCGAACACCTTTTGGACATGAATCGGTTGCGCGTAGGTGGCGCCCTCCTCCACCCCCGCTCCCCACCAATAGCGGTAGTCCGTAGCGAGGTATGCGGAAAACTCGCGGGACGGAACGATGCGGCTTCGGTCTTTCTTCGGCAGCACTCTAGTGCTTTGCCCGATGGTCCCGGCCACGGGTATAGGCCCGTCCGGATGGCGCCGCAACAGGAACTCCAGCGCTTCCTTGTGCGACACCGCCCAATAGTCCATGTCGAACTGCGTACGCAAACGCTCGGGCGTCTTGCGATCGACCAGAAGGTTGAAATAGACGTGCTCATGCGGATGCAGCAACGCGATCCAGCAGACGACTGGCACCAAACCCGCGGCTGCAACGGCAACCGTCAGCGAAGCCAGTCGGCCCCTCGCCGCTTCGCGGAGCCAGGACAGTCCGGCGCAGGCGAACAGGCACATCGGCCCATAGACGAAGTACAGATGGCGCCAACCGTTGTAGATGTTGCCCACGAACAGCGTAACGACCACCACCGGCACCAAGACGGACATGGCCAGCAGAAGCCAAAACCGAAGCGCGGTATCGCCGCCATCATAGCGCCTGCGAACGAACCTGCCGGCAAGCGCCGCAACTCCAAGCAAGGCAAGCAACGTAACCGTAGGCGGCGTGGTGATGGAGAACCACACCGGAACATACGACCAGGGCCGGTCGTCGGTGTTGGTGAGCTCGCCTAGGAACAGCGAGCCGACGACATGCGTGTGGTCGAACATCAACGCGAGCCACTCGGCGAAGCGCGGCAAAGGATCGCCCCACAAATACGGCAGCGCGAGAAACAACGCCAAAATCGACGCCAACACCAATGCGCTCGCCGACATGAGCAGGCGCACCCGCTCGCGGCGAGATCCGCACGCGAAGTCCACAATGGTCAACAGCGGAACAAGCACCACCAACAAGAAGGCAACCGGCCGAATGCTGCCGATCAAGCCGATCCAAGCGCCCAACCCGGCGTAGGCGCGAACATTCCCGCTACGCAGTGCTCCATGCGCCAGCAAAAGCGCGATCAGGAACATGCTGAGAAACGGCGTGTCCTTGCTGTTGAAAAACGAGTGGCCAAAAAGCCGCGGGTGGCAGAGGAGGAACAGCATGGCGAAAATCGCCAGCAAGCGGCTCTGAAACAGTCGTGCCGCCAGCAGGTAACAGACAAACGCGCCAAGGAGAAAGAAGCCGTGGCTCAAGATGTACCGACAGAGATAGATGTGTTGAACGTCCGTCAGTCCGAAGGCGCGTTCGGCAGTCCGCAACGCCACCTCGAACGCAGCGCCGTAGTAGCGCAGATTGTGGCGCAACAGTTTCTTGCTTTCGCCAAGCACATACTCCACGGTGAACTTGCCGACGCGGTGCTGCGTGAGCTGATCGTTGGCAAGGCCGTAATCCGATACGCCCGCGACGCCGAGCGCGAACACCACCACCAGCACGCCAAGCGCGGGAAGATGCGCTGCGCGAGACGACATCGCTTGTCTAAGCGCCGGCATCGCTCAAATCCACCGCAACGCGCCAAAGTTCGCCGCGGTCGCGAAAGTACTGACCTGTGCGAGCCGCCAGCGCTTGAAACAGCGGCAGCCGGGCACGCAATACGCAGGTTTCCCCCAACACCGCCCCGTGGGTCGAGAAGGCGAAGTCGCGGTTGACAAAGCCGCGCTTTGCCGCCGCGGGCACTTTCCGAATGTCGAGTGGAACAACGTGCAGGAAGAACGGCGCCGCCCGATCCTCTTCGCGACACCCCTCCTGCACATAGAGCAGCGCACGTTCGTCCAAGTGGACATCGTAGCGGCCGCGCGCAAGCGGCTCCCGGGTGCCGACCCGCGCCAGCGCGGCCGCCAGCGCCTGCGGAGTCGCCGTGGCGATCCGCACGGTCCAAGTTCGCTTGAACGTGCGGTCGAGCTGCCCGGTGAGCAGGACATCTACCGTGTAGTCGTCCAGCGGCACACGAGCCATACACACCTGTCGACCGTTGTCGCCGAGCACCACGCCTCGGTGGCGAAACTGGAAATCCTTGTTGTGACGGTACCGCCCCGCCGAAGCGATGCCGCTCTTGGAATCGCCGATGACTTGGAGAAAAAAACGACCGGCCGGCGGCGCCGGGTTGCCGCCATACATCCCTCCCTCCACGTCCGCAGGCCGGCAATCCTCGGCGATGTATGTGATCACTTTGCCATCCCAATGCACGGCGAAAGGGCCGTTTGTCGCAATCGGAGGCGTCGCAATGGCGGCGGACAGATCCGCCTCGTACTTCGTCCCCTCGAAATCGTCCACTTGCAGCCGCACCACCGCGTACAACGTGCTGGAATACAGCTTGCGTATGTACACTGGTTGCGCGTAGGTGGGGCCCTCGTCGGCACCGTGTCCCCACCAGAAACGGTAGTCGCTGGCGAAGTAGGCGGCGAACTCACTGGAGAGAAAGACGCGGCTTCTGTCCGCGGCCGGCAGCACCATCATGCTCTGCGCGATGGGGCCGGCGACCGGTATGCGCCCGGTGGGTTGGGCGCGCAAGAGAAACTCGAGCGACTCTTTGTGGGACGCCGCCCGAACATCCATGTCGAACCGTGTGCGCAAACGCTCCGGCGTCTTGCGGTCGACAAGGAAGTTGAAGTAGACGTGTTCATGGGGATGCAGCCTGGCGATCCAGCAAGCCGCCGACGCCAAACCAACGGCGCAGACGCCGGCAGCAAGCGCGGCGAGTCGGCGACTTGCGGCTTGACGAAGCCAAGCAAGCCCGGCGCAGGCGAGCAGGCACACTGGCCCGTAGAGGAAGTAGAGGTGCCGCCAGCCGTTGAAGATGGTGCCCACGAACGGAGTGATGAGCAGGGACACCAACACGGACAGCGCCAGCAGGACCTCGAATCGGAGCGAAGTGTCGCCGCGGGCGCCACGGGCAGCTCGAACCAACCTTGCGGCAAGAGCCGCGAAACCAAAAAGGGCGAGCACGGTCACGACTGGCGGCGTGGTGATGGCGAACCACACCGGCACATACGACAAAGGCCGGTCGTCGCTGGGGATCACCTCGCCGAGGAACAGCATGTTGACGAAGGCGAGGGGTCTCCACATCCAATCCCACCACTCGCCCAAGCGCACGAGCGGATCACCCCAAAGATAAGGCATTGCAAGAAACAACGCCGCGCACGATGCCAACGCCAACCCTGTCGACGACAGGAGCATTTGCGCCCGCTTGCGGCTCGACCCGCGCACAAAAGCCACGATTTGTACCAGCGGAACCAGCACGACCAGCAAAAAGGCAATCGGCCGAACGCTGCCGATCAAGCCTATCCAGGCGCCCAATCCGACATAGGCGCGAACGTACCCGCTACGCATCGCGCCATGAGCAAGCAGCAGCGCAATCAGAAACATGCTGAGAAATGGCATGTCTTTGCTGCTGAAGAACGATTGGCCGTAAAGCCGCGGGTGGCAGAGCAGGAAGAACATCGCGAACATGGCGAGCAGGCGGCTTCGGAACAGCCGGTGCGCCAGCAAATAGCAGGCGAACGCGCCGACGAGGAAGAAGCCGTGGCTTACGATGTATCGACTGAGATAGGCGTGTTGAACGTCCGTCAATCCCAACGCGCGTTCGACCAGGTACAACACCACGGCGAACGCGGATCCGATGTAGCGCATGTCCAAACGAAACAGGTTTTCGCTTTCGCCGAGAACATATTCGACGGTGTACTTGCCGAGATCGCGTTGTACGGTCTGGTCGCTCGCAAGGCCGTAACTCGGCGCGTTCCACGGGGCAAAAGCGAACACCAACACGAGCGCACAGAGCGCCGGGAGATGCCGCCAAGCACTCCCCGCTCGCAACCACGTCCGGTCTTTGCGCCACGACATTCCGCGTAGAATAGCGCACCGCCGAACAAGCGTTGGACGCCATGCATACCGCTAGAAACGCGCAGTCTTCCCGCTCGCCGTGAGCGTCGCTCCGCTGTGGCGGCCAAGCGCCGAGCGGATTGCCGGCGCGGCGCTCACGCGCTTCGCGGCGAAGTTCGGCTTCGCGCCGCCGGATTACGCGGCGCTCCACGCTTGGTCCACTGCCAACCGGGGCGTGTTCTGGCGCGCGGTGTGGGACTTCTGCGAGGTCGTTGGCGAACCGGGCGACGGGGCGGTGTTGGTGGACGGGGACCGGTTCCCCGGCAGCCACTGGTTCCCCGGGGCGCGCCTGAACTTCGCCGAGAATCTGCTGCGCCATCGGGACGACGCCGTGGCGCTGCTGTGCGTCTTGGAAACCGGCGAGCGGCGCACGCTGACCTATCGCCAACTCGCCAGCGCGGTGGCGGCGTTCGGCCGAGAATTGCGGCATCTGGGGGTCGGTCCGGGCGACCGGGTGGCGGGATGGCTGCCGAACGTGGCCGAGGCCGTGATTGCCATGCTGGCGACGGCCAGCATCGGCGCGGTGTGGTCGTCCTGCTCGCCGGATTTCGGCGTGGCCGGGGCGTTGGATCGTTTCGGGCAGATCAGGCCGAAGGTGCTCATCGCCGGCGATGGCTACCACTATGGCGGCAAGACCTTCGACGTGCGCGAGCGAGCGCGGCAGGTGCGGGCGCGAGTGCCGTCGATTCGGCATCTGCTGTGGGTTTCCGTTCTCGGCGAGGGTGATGAGGAGGACGCGATAGCGACGGCGCAACGCCGCCACCCCAACGCGGAACTGGCGTTCGAGCCGCGGGCGTTCGACGATCCGCTCTACATCCTCTACTCCTCCGGCACCACCGGCAAACCCAAGTGCATCGTCCACGGCGTTGGCGGCACGTTGCTGCAGCACGTCAAAGAGCATCGCCTGCATGTGGATCTGCGCCGCGAAGACACGCTCTTCTACTTCACCACCTGCGGCTGGATGATGTGGAATTGGCTGGTTTCCGGCCTCGCCACCGGCTGCCGGCTGGTGCTCTACGACGGCTCGCCTTTTGCACCGACGGCGAAAGCGCTGTTGGATCTGGCGGAGAACGAGCGCATCACGGTGTTCGGCGTGAGCGCCAAGTACCTCTCCGCCATCCAGAAAGCCGGCTTGAAGCCGCGCGAAAGCCACGATCTCGCCGCCATGCGCGCGGTGCTTTCCACCGGCTCGCCGCTCACCCACGAGGGTTTTCGCTATGTGTACGAAGACATCAAGAAAGACGTGGCGCTCGCTTCCATCTCCGGCGGCACGGATCTCATCTCGTGTTTCGCCCTTGGCTGCCCGTGGCGCCCGGTGTACGAGGGGCAGTTGCAGTGCAAGGGGCTTGGCATGGCGGTGGAGGTGTTCGACGAGGATGGTGTGCCGGTCGTAAACGCCAAGGGCGAACTGGTGTGTACGCGCTCCTTCCCCAGCGCACCGCTTGGCTTTTGGGACGACGCCGACGGGCGCAAGTACCGCGACGCCTACTTCGCCAAATACCCGGGCGTGTGGGCGCACGGCGACTTCGCCGAGACCACCGCGCAGGACGGCATCGTCGTGTACGGGCGTTCGGATGCCACCTTGAATCCCGGCGGCGTGCGCATCGGCACGGCCGAGATCTACCGCCAAATCGAGACCATCGATGAAATCGTGGACAGCGTCGCCATCGGCCAGGAGTGGGAGGGCGACACGCGCATCGTGCTGTTCGTGGTGCTGCGCGAGGGCGAAAGACTCGACGGCGCATTGCGCCGGCGCATCCGCAACCGCATCCGCGAACACGCCAGCCCGCGGCACATGCCGGCGGCGATCGCAGCCGTGCCGGACGTGCCGCGCACGTTGAGCGGCAAGGTGAGCGAGCTGGCGGTGCGGGAGGTGGTTCATGGACGCGAAGTGCGCAACACGAGCGCGCTGGGGAATCCGGAGGCGCTGGAGGCGTTTCGGCAGTGGGCGGCGGCGGAGTAAGCCAGCGGGCCCGCGGCTCACGCGAGACGACGTGCGCGTTGTAGCTGTTGCGGGGTGCCGATATCGATCCACGCGCCGTCGAATTGCTCGCCGGTCAACAGGCCTTGGCCGGCCGCGTCGAACAGCAAATCGCGCAAGGAGAAAGGCGCGGCTTCACTGCCCGCGAACAACGCTTCCGCCAGCATGGCGAAGCCGCAATAGGTCAGATCGTCGCGCGCCGGATCCCGCTCGATTCGCGTTGCGCTTTCGTCGCCAGCGTCGCCGGCGAAATGAAAATCCGCGGCCGGTTTGTGTACCGGTTTCGGCGTCAAAACCAAATGGGCCCGCGCCGGCCGTGCGGCGAGCAGCTTGTGGAAGGGATAGTTCGTCCAAATGTCGCCGTTCAGCACCAAGAACGGCCCCGGCCGCAACAGCGGCAAGGCTTTGCAAATACCGCCGCCGGTCTCCAGCAGCTCCTCCTCGCGGCTGTAGCGAACGGACACGCCGAAGCTGCCCCCGTCGCCCACCGCCGCTTCGATCTGCTCGCCCAGGTGGTGCAGATTGACCACCACGTCCCGCACACCGGCACGGCGCAGCCATTCCAACTGGTGCCAGATCAGCGGTTGGCCGCCGATGTGTACCATCGGCTTCGGCGTGTGGTCGGTCAACGGCGCAAGCCGCTCGCCCCGCCCCGCGGCCAGGATCATGGCTTTCGGCGGCGGCGTCACGGCAGGTTCGCCAAGCGCACCGCCGCTTTCGGCAACAGCTGGGCGTCGATCCACTCCGCCAGCTCCCGCGTTTGCGCGTAGCACCGCGCCACGAACACAATGCGTCGCAGCACCGGCACGATGTCGCGCAAATGGCTGGTGCGGCCATCGCGCAACCACAGGCGGGCGAATATGCCGACGGCCTTCAATTGCCGCTGCACCGCGGTCAGGTCGAAAGCGTGTGCGAACTCCGGCTCGCCGATGCCCAGCTCGGCAAGTTCCAAAAAGCGCCTGCGCCACTTGCCAACGGCCGCTTCGTCGAACTCGTGGTAGCAGTCGCGCAGCAGTGACGCGATGTCGTAGGTGACCGGGCCGATCAGCGCGTCTTGGAAGTCCACGATGCCCACCGCGCCATCGGTGCGCCAGATGAGATTGCGGCAGTGGTAGTCCCGATGCACCGGCAGCTGCGGCACCGCCTGCGTCGCGACGACTAAATCCGCGCAAACGCCGGCGAACCACACCGGCGCTGTTTCGCCGAGCAGGTTTTCCACCAGCCACTCGCGGAAGATGCCTAATTCCGTGGCGAAACGCGCCTCCGTGTACGGGGGAATGTCCACATCCGCCAGCGACTGCAACAACACCAGCGACCGAATGGCGGCTTCCAAGGCGGCATCGGCTTCGTCCCCCCGGTACGCCGCCTCGAAATCCCGCTCGCCGAGATCCTCAACCAACAGGAAACCGCGCTCGAAATCAAAGGCGTGGACTTCCGGCGTGTGCAGGCCGCCGGCCCGCAGCGACCGCGCCAGCGACACGAACCGCCGGCTGTCCTCCGTGGCCGGCGGGGTGTGCATGGCGACGAAAGCGCTGGCGCCAACGCGGACGCGGAAGAAACGCCGTGTGCTCGCTTCCACCGGCATCGGTTCCAGCGCCGAGCACCGCTGGCCAAGGCGAAGTTCCGCCAAAACCCCATCAACCCACTGCACCAAATCACCCTCTGGCATGAGCGAACTATACCCACCCGGCACAGGGTAGAATCACCCCATCTCAGCAGCGGCGCGATGCCATGCTCCTGTTCCAAGCACCCCCCCGGCGCGCCGTCGCGCCAAACACCAACGGCCTCGTCCGCTTGCGGCCTTCGCGCCGCCGGACGCTGGCGCGAACGATGTGGCTCGGCGCTGCCGCTTGCACCGCCAACGCCGCGGCCCAAGAGCAAGCCGTTCTCGCCACCGAGATCTGGCAGCCGCGGACGGAAAGCGGCGCTTGCGCGGGCGTTTATCTCGATGCGCCGGGCCAAGTCGGCGCGACGGGACTCGTGCGCATGCGCGAAGGCGAGCGCTGGCTCACCAGCCACGCCGCCGAGGTGAACGACGCCGGCGTGGCGCTGGTGGAGGGCGTTTTCGACTACGGCGAGGAAGGGTTGCGCCTGCGCGCCGCGGACGCCACGGTGGATCTGCAAAGCGGCGACGTGCGCGCCCGCGACGTGGATTGGGTGTTGACCGCCCTCTCCCTGCGCGGCCAAGCGGCGCAAATCCACAAGGAGGGCGACCAGGTGCGCCTTGCCGACGCCGCGCTCACGCCGTGTTCGCCGGATTCCTCCCTGTGGCACCTGCGCGCCGGCGAAGTGGAGTTGGACGCCGGCAACTCCGCCGTGAAAGCCCGGCATGTGCGCGTTCACTTGGCGGCGGTGCCGGTGTTCTACGTTCCCTACGCGCACTTCGGCGCAGACAACGAGCGCGCCAGCGGCTTCCTGTTCCCGGAGCTGCGCCACGAACGGGATTCCGGGGTGGACGTCACCCTGCCCTACTACCTGAACCTCGCGCCCAACTACGACGCCACCATCGCCGCCCGCCATGTGCAGGAACGCGGCACCGGCGTGGAGGCCGAGTTCCGCCATCTCGGCCGCAGCGGGCGCGGCAGCCTGCAAGCGGCGATTCTGCCCGGCGATCGCGCCTACAACGGTGTCCTCGGGCGCGACGACTACCTCGCGCAAGGCGGCGACCCGGCGGCGTTCGCCGACGCGAACCGCTGGCTGTGGAGCGTCCAACATCGCGGCCGGCGCGGCGCCTGGACAACCGATGTGGATTTCGCCGCAGTCAGCGACGCCGACTACTTCCGCGACTTCGACTCCAACTTGGATTCCACCAGCCAAGTGGCGCTGCGGCAACGCGCCGCGGTGCGCTACCAGCGCGGCGAACTGCGGGCGCGCGTTGCCGCCGAGGGCTTGCAGCGGCTGCGCCCGGGCGTCGCCGCGTACCGTCGGCTGCCGGACGCCGCGGTGTCCGTTGGCGGTTCGCTGGGCGTGTTCGATTGGACGCTGGACAGCGCGTGGACCGCTTTCCGCTTGCCCGGGCGCGAAAGCGGCGTTGCGGCGGGCAGGCCGGGCCGCGTGGAAGGCGACCGCCTGCATCTCGAACCGCGACTGCGCTTGCCGCTGATGCGCGACTGGGGCTTTCTCGCCATGACCGTGGGCGCGCGGCACACCCGCTACACGCTGGAAGGGAACGGCGACGCGCCCGCCGAACCCTCGCGCAACATCCAATTCGCGAGCATCGACGGCGGCTTGCGCTTCGAGCGCGACCTGCGCGGCGGACGCTGGCTGCAAACCTTGGAACCGCGCCTGCGCTTGTTCCACCAGTCACACGCCGAGCAGGACCATCTGCCGTTGTTCGACGCCGCGCCGCTGACGCTGTCCTACGATCAGCTGTTCCGCGACAACCGCTTCGCCGGCGTGGACCGCATCGGCGAAGCCGATCAGGTGTCGCTTGGCGTCACCTCGCGCATCATCGATGAGCGCGGGCGCGAACGGCTTAGCGCTCGCTTCGGCGCCCTGACGCGCTTGCGCGACGCCAAAGTCACGCTGCCGAACCACGACGCGGCGCCGAATTCGGCACTGGCAGCCGATTTGGGCACCGAGTTCGGCGCTATGCGCTTGCGCACCACCGTCGCTTGGGATGCCGAGCGCGACGCGTTGCGGGAAACCGGTGTGGCCGTTGCGTTTCGCAAGGACGCGGACCGCTTGGTGAACCTCGGCTACCGCCGGCGCATGGACGCGGACATCGAGCAGACCGATGTCTCGTTCCACTGGGCGTTCTCGCCGCGCTGGCGTTTGTTCGGCCGGTGGAACCACGATTGGCGCTCGGAGCGAATGGTGGAGGGATTCGCCGGCTTCGGCTACGCCAACTGTTGCTTGGAAGTGAACCTGCTCGGCCACAAGACCATCGAACCTTCCGTTGCCGGCCTTGCCGCCGGGCCGGAAGCGGACCGCGGTGTGCTCGTCGAAGTGGTGCTGCGCGGCCTCGGCGGGGTTGGCGGCGGCGTCGACGCCCGTCTCGCTCGGGCGATCCGCGGGCTGCGACCATAAATCGCGGCGGAAACTCACGAGGAGCAAAGCCAGTGACGAAAACCCTGCGCGCGCTACCGCTGCTGCTTGCCGCAGCGCTAGGCGGCGCGATCCACGCCAACCCCACCACCATCGACCGCATCGCCGCGGTGGTGAACCAAGACGTGGTGCTCGCCAGCGAAGTGCTGGATCGCTACCAAGCCGTGGTGAACCGCCTCGCCGCCGACGGGCGCGAAATGCCGCCCCGCGACGCCATCATGGAGCAGATCCTCGAGCGCCTGATCGTCGAGAACATCCAAATGCAGGAAGCCGCCCGCCGCGGCATCGAGGTGGACGACGAGACGCTCACCGCCGCAGTCACCGAGTTCGCCGCGCAGAGCGGCATGACCATCGACGCCTTCATCGAGACGCTGGACGCCGAGGGCGTCTCCTACCGCGCCTTCCGCGACCAGGTGCGCCAGCAAATCACCATCGAGCGGGTGCAACGCGACGCGGTGAATCGGCGCGTGTACATCCTGCCGCAGGACATCGACGAGGTGCTCGCCTCGCCGTTCTTCGCCGAGCACATCTCCGACGAATACCGCCTGGGCCACATCCTGCTGCTGGTGGAACCCGGCGCCGGCGCGGCCGCGGCGCAGGCGGTCACCGACCAAGCGGAGGCGCTGGTGGCGGAAATCCGCGGCGGCGCGGACTTCGGCGCCTTGGCGGTGGAGCACTCGGCGGCATCCACGGCGCTGGAAGGCGGCGACCTCGGTTGGCGCAAGGCCAGCCGCATTCCCAGCTTGTTCACCGAAGCGGTCGCCGACATGGCCATCGGCGACGTGCGCGGCCCCATCCGCAACGCCTCCGGCCTGCACATCATCAAACTGCTGGACCAGCGCGGCGCGTCGCAGCAAGTCGCCGACGAGACGCTGGTGCGCCACATCCTGCTCAAGCCTTCGGCGATTCGCAGCGACGAAGAATCGCGGGCGCTGGCCGGCGAACTGCGCGGCCGTATCCAAGCCGGGGAGGATTTCGCCGATCTGGCCCAAGAGTTCTCCGACGACCCGGGCAGCGCACTCGCCGGCGGCGATCTCGGCTGGCGCAAAAAGCAGGACTTGGTGCCGGAGTTTCAAGTGGTGATGGAAAGCACGGAAACCGGCGCCCTTTCCGAGCCGTTCCGCACCGCCTTCGGCTGGCACGTCCTGCAAGTGCAGGATCGCCGCCGCGAGGACGCCAGCGACGAGGCGCGCCGCGACTACGCCACGCGCATGTTGCACGCGCAACGCTTCGAAGAACGGCTGGCCGAATGGCTGCGCGAAATCCGCGACGAGGCGTTCGTGGAAGTGCGCTTGGACACATCGAGCGGCACCGACCTCCCCGGGTGAGAAGTAGGCCAACGAACACGGGTGGAGGGGACTTTCGTTCGGGCACCGGGGTTCAAACGCACAAGCCCGCCAACAAGGGCGTCACATCTGGCAACACGCGCTTCAAGGCTCACACAGCTGCGACAAGCACACCGTCATCCCAAAGGGGGTCCCGGGGGCGAAGCCCCCGAAGCAGATCAGCATCGGCCCCGGGCGCCGCGCAAACGCTTCGGACAGCACTTTCTCACCGACACCGCGACTCAAGAGCGCATCCTCGCAACGCTGCGTCTCGCGCCAAGCGACCGGGTGGTGGAGATCGGCGCCGGCGCCGGCGCGCTCACCGCGGGTTTGCTGGCCGAAGCCGCCGGAGTGGTCGCTATCGAAATCGACCGCGACCTGGCGAGCGGTTTGGCGCGGCGCTTGCCCGCAGCGCGGGTGATCCGCGGCGATGCGTTGCGCGTACCGTGGCGCCGGTTGTTCGACATTTTGGCCGTGCCGCAACACCGCATCCGGGTGGTGGGCAACCTGCCCTACAACATCGCCACGCCTTTGCTGGTCTTGCTGTTCGAGCGCGTTCGGCAGGTGTACGACTTCCATTTCATGGTGCAGGCGGAAGTCGCCGACCGGCTGATCGCGCGGCCCGGCAGCAAGGCATACGGCAAGCTCTCCGTGCTGGCGCAACACCACTGCGAAGCGCTGCGGCTGTTCGATGTGCCACCGGCGTGTTTCTCGCCGCCGCCGAAGGTACAATCCACCTTCGTTCAGCTGCTCGCCGCGCCGGACGCCGCTCCGTGCGACGCGGGCGCCCTGCGCGAAGTGCTGCGCGTATGCTTCGGGCAGCGGCGCAAGATGCTCGGCGGCGCATTGCGGGCGCTCGGTTGCGACGCGGCGGCGTTGGGCTTGAGTCCCCGCGCCCGCGCCGAGGAACTGTCGGTGCGGGATTTCGTGGCCATCGCCGGCCAACACGCCGCGCGCCGCCAATCAACAACGGACGACGAATGACGGACAACACAAGAGGCTTCGAGGTGCATGTGCAAACGCGCTTCATCGCATCGGAATCCGATGCCGACGCGCCACGTTTCGTATTCGCCTACACCATCACCATCGCCAACCGCGGCGACGAGACCGCGCAATTGTTGAATCGCCGCTGGTTGATCACCGACGGCGACGGCGCCCAAGAGGAAGTGCGCGGCCCGGGCGTGGTGGGCAATCAACCGCGCATCGCGCCCGGCGAGGCGTTTCGCTACACCAGCGCCTGCGTCTTGGAAACCGCGGTGGGCACGATGGAGGGCCACTACGAGTTCCGCAACACCGCCGGCGAGCTGTTCGACGTACCCATAACGCGGTTTTCGTTGGAAGCGCCGAACGCGGTGCATTGACGGCGGCGCTGTTGCCAACGACGGCGTTGGCGCTCGCGCGGAGGTTTGGTGGCAACCTACATCGTTGGCGACGTGCAAGGCTGCTTCGCAAGCCTGCAAGCGCTGCTCGCACACATGGGCTTCGGCAAGGACGACCGCCTGTGGTGCGTGGGCGATCTCGTCAACCGCGGGCCGGACTCCTTGGCGACGTTGCGCTTCTGCCGCGATCTGGGCGACCGCTTCGCCACCACGCTCGGCAATCACGACCTGCACTTTCTGGCGATGGTGTACGGCGGCCACCCGCATCTGCCGGGCGACACCTTGCAAGCGTTGTTGGACGCTGCCGATTGCGCCGAGCTCGCCGATTGGCTGCGGCGGCAACCGCTGCTCTTGGAGGCTCAAGAACATGTGCTGGTTCACGCCGGCGTACCGCACATCTGGGATTTGCCAACCACGCGCCAAAACGCCCGCTTGGCGGAAACCGCGATAGGCGGCGGCGAGCACAAGGCGTTCTTTCACGCCATGTACGGCAACAAGCCGGCGCGATGGACGCCGGCGCTGACCGGCATGGAGCGCTTGCGCGTGATCGTCAACTACCTCACGCGCATGCGATTGGTGGACGCGGACGGCGGCATGGAGTTCGCCCACAAGGGCGGGCTGAAACAACTGCCGACCGGCTACAAGCCGTGGTTCGCGCACCCCGCGCAATTGCCCGGCGCCATCGTCTTCGGCCACTGGGCGGCGTTGAACGGCATCGCCCCGCACAGCTGCCACCCGCGAACCCGCGCCTACGGCTTGGACACCGGCTGCGTCTGGGGCCGCACCTTGACGGCCATGCGCTTGGAGGACGGGCTGCGGTTTTCCGTACCGGCCGCCGAGCGTCCGCCCGGGAGCGCTGCGTGAAGACCTATCTGGTGGGCGGCGCGGTGCGCGACGGGCTGCTCGGCCGCGTCGTGCGGGAGCGGGATTGGGTGGTGGTGGGCGCGACCGCGGCGGAAATGCACGCCGGCGGATTCCGCGCCGTGGGGCGCGATTTTCCGGTGTTCCTGCACCCAGATTCCGGCGAGGAATACGCGCTGGCGCGCACCGAACGCAAAACCGGCCGCGGCCACACGGACTTCGCGTTCCACGCCGAGCCCACGGTGACCTTGGAGGAGGATCTGTTCCGCCGCGACCTCACCATCAACGCGATGGCGAAGGACGGCGAGCGCATCATCGACCCCTACGGCGGCCGTCGGGACTTGGCCGCCCGGGTGCTGCGCCACGTCTCGCCGGCGTTCGCCGAGGACCCGCTGCGCGTCTTCCGGGTGGCGCGGTTCGCGGCCCAGCTGCCGGAGTTCCGCGTGGCCAAGGAAACGCTGGCGTTGATGGCTTCCATGCGCTCGGAACTGGCCGCGCTTTCGGCGGAGCGCGTGTGGAAAGAGCTGGAGAAAGCGCTCGGCGCGAGCGCCCCGGCGCGTTTCTTCGCGCTCGTGGGCGAACTCGGCGGCGCGCATTGGTTCGAGCGTCTGGATTTGCCCGCCACCACTGCCCTATTCCGCGAGCGCAGCTTCCGCACTGCCTCCTGCGCCTTGACCAGCATCGGCTGGGTCAACACCGCGGCTGCCACCGCGGCCACCGTCGCCGCCGTGAAAGCGCCCCGCGTTCCGGCCCGAGCGGCCGTCGCCCTAGCAGAACACGGCGCTACGCTGGCCGCGGCGCAAGACGATGCGCGGCTGTTGGACGCCCTCGCCGCCATCGGCGCGTTCCGCCAAGGGAAATTAGCCGAGCTCGCGCTCGCCGCGCTGGAGGATTGCACCGGCGCACCGCAACCATCGTTGCGCCAGCTAGCGGCCGAGCTACGGGCGCTGCGCGTGGAGTCGCCGCCCGGGCCCGCCTACGGCCTAGCGCTGAAGAAAAGCCGCATCGCGCACATCGCGGCATGGCGTCGCTCCGGTTCCGCGGCGTGAACACCTGGGAACGCGGGCGTCCCCGCCCGCATGCAGGCGAGACGCCTGCGCTCCCAGGGCACCCCATGCTGCGAGCCCTGCTAGAATTGCAAACCATTGTCATTTGCAAGTGAGTTGCCCTATGCCGCGACTAGCCGCCCGTTTCGCTTTCGCCTTCGCGGCCGTAGCCGTGCTCGCCACGCCCCCGGCCAGCGCCCAAGAGACCAACGCCGAAGAAGTGATCAACGTGTACTCGGCGCGCCACTACGACACCGACCTCGCCCTCTACGACCGCTTCCTCGAAACCACCGGCGTGCGCGTGCGCCTCATCGAAGGCGGCAGCGACGCGCTGATCGAGCGGCTCGCCAACGAGGCGGAGTTCAGCCCCGCCGACGTGTTGATCACCGTGGACGCCGGCCGCCTCTGGCGGGCCAAGCAACGCGGCGTGCTGCAAGCGGTGCAGTCGCCCGTGCTCACCGCCCGCATCCCGGCCCACCTGCGCGACGCCGACGGCTACTGGTTCGGCCTCTCCAAACGCGCCCGCGTCATCGTCTACAACAAGGCCGCCGGCTTGCCCGAAGGCGTCGCACGCTACGAGGATCTCGCCGCCGAGGCGCTGCGCGGCCAAGTGTGCATGCGCTCCTCCGGCAACATCTACAACGTCTCGCTGCTCGCCTCGCTGATCGCCCACAACGGCGAAGCGGTCGCCGAGGCTTGGGCAAGCGGCGTCGTGGCCAACTTCCGCCGCCCGCCGCAGGGCAACGACACCGCGCAACTCAAGGCCGTGGCCGCCGGCGAATGTGGCGTCTCCATCGCCAACACCTACTACCTCGGACGCCTGCTAGGCGCGGAGGACGAAGCCGACCGCGCCGTGGCCGCCGCGTTAGGCGTCCTGTTCCCCAATCAAGCCGGTCGCGGCGCCCATGTGAACATCAGCGGCGCCGGCGTCGCCCGCCACGCGCCGCACCGCGACAACGCCGTGCGTTTCCTCGAGTACCTCACCAGCGACTTCGCCCAACGCCTATTCGCCGAGGGCAACAACGAATACCCGGTGGTGGGCGCGGCGACGGGCCCAATCGCAACGCTAGGCACCTTCCGCGAAGACACGTTGCCGGCCACCATGCTCGGCACCCACCAAGCGAGCGCGGTCAAGGTGTTCGATAGAGCGGGATGGAAGTAGCGGGCGTGTGCCGCCCACCCGGCTTACGCGGCGTAACCGAGTTCCGGATCGGTCGCCCCGGCGTCCTCCGCGATCAGCGCTTCCACCAACCCGCGGCACGTCCCGCAGCCGGTACACACGCCCAACGCTTCCGCCAGCGCCTCCACGTCGCGGGCACCGGCGGCCACCGCTTGGCGCACCTCGGCCTCGCGCACGGCTTGGCAAACACAGACATACATGGGCGCGGAATATAAACGCTAATCATTGTCACTTGCAACCCCATCATGGTTGATCGCAGCCAGAGCGCGGCCGACGTGGTTGCCGTCATCCACCATGCGTTCGCCGAGAGGAAACCGCCCGCCGGCGCCGGCTTTCACGACAGCGAGGAGGGGCAAGCCGTCGAGCGGCATCTCGCGGGCGTCGGCGCGTTCGATCTGACGTGCGATGTGGTCGAGTCGTACCGTGGCGACGAGAGGTGCTTGTTCTCGCGCATGTACACGCCAACTCGGGCGTACTACCTGCCATCGTTCATGCTCATGGCGGTGGAGGACTTCGCGCGGTCGGAGTGGCATGCCTTGGAGGTGTTGCGCGCCTTTCGCTATTGGCCGTTCGGCTGGCCGCTTTGGCCGCTTTTCTGGCGCGAGAAGCAAATGTGGACCGCCAACATGCGCCGCCTTTGGCTGCATCCCCGGCGCAAGGCGCTGGCGCTGCGGGATCTGGGCAAGTGGTTCCACGAAGGCTATCAGCCATCGAGAAACGGGTTCATCGGCTGCTTGACCGACGTCGAGCAGCAGGCGGTGCTGGCGTTCTTCGCGCACTTGCAGGCGGTACACCCGGACGACTTCGAGGACTCCGGCAGAGACGCCTTCGACGCGCGCAACATCGCCGCCGCGAAGTCCATGATCTCCGGCGGCGATCTGTTGAGCAGGCTGGCCGTGCGGAGCAGAACCGAGTGCTTGTCCATGCGCGAGGTGCTGCGCATTCTGCGGAGGAGATACCCGAACCACGCGCCAGCGCCAGCGGAGGCCGAGGAAATCGATCGCGAGTTGACGCTCGCCGCGGAGAAGATTCGCCCGCCGCCCATCACACGCCCGCCGAGGCGCCGCCGCAGGAAACGCGACGCCGAGCTGCACTTGAGCCGTCACTGAGCGGCGCCATCGTCGTCCTCGCGGTACTCCAGCAGGTCGCCCGGCTGGCAGCCCAGCTCGCGGCAGATGGCTTCCAACGTGGAAAAGCGGAGCGCCCGCGCCCGGCCCGTGTTGAGGATGGAGAGGTTCTGGGCGGTGATGCCAATGGCCGCGGCCAACTGCTTGCCCCGCACCTTGCGGCGCGCCAGCATCACATCGAGATTGACGCGAATGGGCATGGCGGCTACACGGTGAGCGCGGCTTCTTCCGCCACCTCGCTGGCGGCGCGCATCGCGTGGCCGACGATCAGCACGATGAAGCCCGCCAAGAACCACTCGAGGTGAATGACGAAAGCGTCCCGCTCGACGGCGTAGCGCAACTGGAGAATGCCCAGCAGCAGCCGCGCCAAGACGCCGATGCCGGCCTCGACCGCGCACCAACTCATCAGCAACACACCAACGCAGCGGATGCGCCGGGCGTTGCCAGCGGTGAGGATCACACCCTTTTGGTAAGCGGCCAGCAGGCGATCTAGCTGCCATATCACCGCCAAGCCGATCGCCACCGGCACCGTAGTGAGTACGGAAAAAGGCAACTGGCGCCAGCCGGTGACAAGCCGGAAGTCGACCCGCGCGCCGGAGAAATCGTAGGTTCCCTCGCGCCACCCACCGTTGAACCCGTCTACGCTCAATAGGGCAAGCGGCACCATGATGGCCGCGCCAACCAGAAAGAAGCCGATCAAGCCCCAGAACGCAATGCGGACGCGCCGGCTGAGAACGCGAACGCGCAGCACCCGCGGTTGCTCGGCCGGCGGCAGACGGCCAAGGTCGAGTGATTCCGCCACTTGCCCACCCTCCAAACGGTGTAATTGCCGCCACCATACATCAGAAAATTATCGAATAACAATGATTTTTGCGGCAGTGACATTGCCGCCGCCAAACTCCGAACCTCCTAAGCCGCCCGATCAGCACGACGTTGCGCGATGGCGATTGACCGCGGGCCAAATCGGCAAGGCACTGGACAAGACCTTTTGCTCCAGGTCCCGGCCGGCAAGGGTCGGCCCAATGCGCCATGCCCCTCGCGGAATCCTAGCTAGCCAGCCCGCTCTCCGCGATCCAGCGGGCGGCCGCCTCGCGCAGTTCCATTTTGCGGATCTTGCCGGATGCGGTCATCGGCAAGGCGTCCTGGAAGATCACATGGCGTGGGATCTTGAAGCTGGCCACTTTGCCGCGGCAGAACGCGATCAACTCCTCCGCGGTCGCCGCGGCGCCGGCCTTGGGTTCGACGAAGGCGACCGGCACCTCGGCGAGGCGGTCGTCTGGTAGGCCCACCACCGCCACTTGGCGCACCGCGGGGTGTTCCAAGAGCAAGCCTTCCACCTCCATCGGATCCACGTTCTCGCCGCCGACTTTGAGCATGTCCTTGTAGCGGCCGAGGAAGCGAAGGTGGCCGTCGGCGTGGCGCTCCGCCATGTCGCCGGTGCGGAAGAAGCTGTCCTCGGTGTACGCCGCGGCGGTCTCCTCGGGCTTCTTGTAGTAGCCGAGCATCAGCGCGTAGCCGCGCACCAAGAGCTCGCCGGGCACGCCGTCCGGCAGCTCCGCGTCGGTTTCCGGGTCCACCACCTTGAACTCGTAGCCGGGCGCCGGGTAGCCCGAGCGCTCCAAACGGTGCGTGGCGTCGTCGTCCAGCGCGGACAGCGCCGCGCCGACCCACACCTCGGTCATGCCGTAGGCGGAAAGCGCCCGCAGCGGTTTCAGCAGGCGTTCGCCGCGGTGCGCGCCCGGCGTGGCGCTGCGCATTCCGGCGGCGAAGAGGCCGGTGCGCAAGCTCGACACGTCGCGCGGCTTGGCGGCTTGGGCATCGCAGAGGCCCTGCAAGTGCGCCTCGAAGCCGTGCGTGATCGTGGCGCGTTCGCGCTCCACCAAGTCCAGCGCCATGTGCGGATCGAAGGTGGCCGTCAACACCTGCCGGGCGCCGCTGACCAGCGACATCAGCGCGCCCTCGGAGTAGCCGAAGGCGTGAAACAGGGGCAGATAGTTGAGGATGGTGTCGTTCTCGGTGATGGCCATGCGGAAGGCGCGCTCCTCCACGTTGCGGATGAGCTTGTGGCTGTGCAGCACGCCTTTGGGAAAGCCGGTGGTGCCGGAGGTGTACATGATGAACACCGGATCGTCCGGGGAAACCGACGCCGCACGGGCCTGCAACTCGTCGTCCGACACCGCGGCGGCGTTGGCCAACGCCTCGCGCCAAGGCACGGTGCCCGGATGTACGCCCGCGCCGATGGTCACCACTTGCCGCAACGCCGGGAAATCGGGATCGCAGATTGGCTCGCCCGCGGCTTCCGGCAGCCGCACCACTTCGCGCACCATCGCCAGGTAGTCCACCGGCCCGGACACGTCGTGGGTGATCAACACCGCGCTGTCGGATTGGCGCAGCACGTACTCCACGTCGCGGGCGCGCAGGCGCGTGTTGACGGGCACCTGCACCGCGCCGATCTTCGCCAGCGCGAACAACAGGAACATCCACTCGGCGCGGTTGGTCAGCCACAGCGCGACGTGGTCGCCACGCGCCAC
The DNA here is from genome assembly GCA_965243095.1 of Candidatus Azotimanducaceae bacterium. Lineage (GTDB taxonomy): Bacteria > Pseudomonadota > Gammaproteobacteria > Pseudomonadales > Azotimanducaceae > VXYL01. The sequence continues at coordinate 3,092,713 of OZ251530.1, read as the reverse complement.
GCCGAGCGCCATCAGCGCCTTCGCGGCCCGATCCACTTCGGCGCGCAGCTCGGCGAAGGTGTAGCGCTCGGCTTCGAACACCAGCGCCTCGCGCGCCGCGAAACGCGCCGCCGCCGCATCCGGCAAGTCGCCAAACCTGCGCTTGGGATACCAGTCGCCTTGCCCGCCGCTCATGCCGCCTGCTCCGTCAAGCCCGTCCGCGTCACGCGCAACCTACCCGCCCCTGCCGCCGGCTGCAACGCCGGCCATGCCCGCCGGCGATGTGTGATAATGCCGCCCCATGCGTTGCTCACGGTCATCTTGCATGCGGGCAGGTTCGCGGTGGCTGCTTGGCGCGGCGCTGGCGAGCGTGGCCGCGCCGGCGTTTTCCGAGAACGCCACCGCCGGCGATGCCGCAATCGAGGAGATCGTGGTGCCGGCGCGCACCGGCAGCCGCATCAAGCGCCAGGCCGCCTCGCCCTTGCCGATCGCCGAGGTCGACGCCGAGGACATCCGCGCCGGCGGCACCAAAGATCTGCGCGACCTGGTGGGCACGCTGTCCATCAACAACGGCGCCGAGAACAACTCGGACAATCTGACGCAGAACTTCACCGGCGGCACCGCCAACATCAATCTGCGCGGGCTGGGCGTCTCCTCCACGCTGGTGCTGTTGAACGGCAAGCGGCAGGTGTTCTCGGCCACGCCCACCGACGACGGCGCGAGTTTCGTGGACTTGGCCGCGCTGGTGCCGGTGTTGGCGTTGGAGCGGGCGGAAATCCTCAAAGGCGGCGCCTCGGCCATTTACGGTTCGGACGCCGTGGCGGGCGTGGCCAATTTCCTCACCCGGCGGAACTTCGACGGCTTGGAGATGCAGGTGGAGTACCGCCGGCGCACCGGCAACGGCTCGCAGAGCGACCTCAACGTGGACGGCGTATTCGGCGGCGCGTTCGGCGCCGACGGCTCGTTCCTCTTGGCCGTGAGCTACCTGGACCGCAGTTCGCTGCTGCTCGGCGAGGTGGATTGGCTGCGCCCGTCCACCAGCGGCTTCGGCAATCCCGGCAGTTTCCACGTGCCGTCGCTTGACCGCACCGTGGCGGATCCCGACTGCGCCGAGAAGGGCGGACTGCTGCAGCGGCTCGCCGGCGAAGACACCATCTGCCGCTTCGACTTCGGCCCGCAGATCACCGCCGTGCCGGTGGAGGATCGGTTGCAGGGCTACGCGCGGGCGGACTGGCCGTTGCGCGAGAACGTGTGGTTTTGGGCCGAGCTCGGCTACGCCCGCAACGACATGAGCCGCGAGACGTCGCCGAGTTTTCCGGTGCTGAACACGCCGCTGGTGCCGGCCGAGCACCCGGCCAACATCTTCAACGAAGACGTGGTGTTCCAAGGCCGGCCGTTCGGCGTCGGCCACCCGCCGGAGGTCAACTATTACCAGCACCACACCCTGCGCGTGGCGTTCGGCGCGGAGGGCGAGCTGGCCGGCGGCCTGCATTGGGACGTCGACTACATCCACGCCGTCAACGACGCCCTGCTGCACCTCCGCGATGTGATCGCGGCCAACTTCCAAGCGGCGCTGCGCGGCTTCGGCGGCGCCGGCTGCGACACCAGCCCCACCGCCGCCACGCCGGCGCGCCCGGGCGAGGGCGAATGTCGCTACTTCAATCCGTTCAGCTCGGCGTTCGACGCCGCCCCGGGGGCGCCCACCTACAACGACCCTAGCTTGCGCGATTTCATCATCGGCGACTATCTGGGCGATGCGGAGTCCGAGCTGCAGGTGCTGGAAGGCAACATCACCGGCGATTTCGGCAGCTTGCCCGGCGGCCCGATGGGATTCGCCGTGGGCTTGCAAGTGCGCGCCAAGTCGCTCGGCACCAACTACGATTCGGTGACCACGCAAGACGGCTTCGCCTTCCTCTTTGGCAACCCGAACTTCGCCGGCAGCACCACGGTTCACGCCGCCTACGGCGAGCTGGCGTTGCCGCTGACGGCCGCGGTGCAGATACACGGCGCGCTCCGCTACGAGGACTACGGCGGCGGCGTGGGGCACACCTTCGATCCGAAGATCACGCTGCTCTACGCGCCCACGCCCACCCTGTCGCTGCGCGCCACCGCCGGCACCTCGTTCCGCGCGCCCACCACGTTCCAAACCCAAGGCGTGCAAACCAACTTCGTGAACATCCTCGACCACGACGGCTCGCGCACCTTCGCCGGCCGCCGCACCGCGGGCAACCCCGACTTGCGGCCGGAGACCTCCCGGGCGTTCAACGCCAGCGCCACTTGGCAGCCGAAGGAGCATCTGCGCTTCGCGCTGGACGTGTGGGACTACTCCTTCAACGACGTGCTGCGCAAGGACAACGCGCAAGCCATCGTCAGCGCCGACCCGTTCGACGTGCGTGTGCAGCGCACCTCGGCGGGAACCATCTCCATCGTCAACGTGGGGTTCATCAACGCCGACGCCATCGACACCCGCGGGCTGGACTTTTCCGCGCGGGCGAGTTTCGCCACTTCCTGGGGGCTGGTGTCGCCTTTCGCCGAAGGCACGGTGCTGTTCGCGTACGACGTCACCAACGCCGGGCGGAGCGTGGACGGTCTGGGGCGTTTCAACCGCGACAACGTGGGCGCCCCGAACCAGGTGTTCAAGGCCAACGTGGGCTTGCAAGTCGTCCGCGGCGTCGCCAGCGCGAATCTGCTGCTGCGGCACATCGGCGGCTACGAGGACGACGGCGGCGAGGACATCGACGCCTCGCTAACGCTGGATGCGAACGTGGCCTTCGACCTTGGCGGCGCCCTCGGCGGCGCAACCACCACCACGCTGCGCTTCGGCGTCGTCAACCTGACGGACGAGGACCCGCCGTTCGTGAACGTCGCCGGCAGCTACGACGTGCGTTCCGCGGACCCCCGCGGGCGGCGCGCCTTCGTGCGTTTGGAGATGCGCTTCAATGGCATTTAGAGCTCGCTCGCAGCTAGGTCGGCAAGCGGCCGTGGCGGCCGTTGCGCTTTACGCGGCGGCGGGTGGTGCGCAGGAACCTCTGTTCAACGCCGCCGAGGCCGTGCCCAGCAGCGCACCGGAAGTGGCCACTTCGGCGCTGCCGATTGGCCCGCCCAGCTTGCGGCAACGCCGGGTCGCGCTGGACACGCGCCGCCTCGCGCCGCAAGAACCCCACGCGCCGGAGGGCGTGGCACTCCAAGCCGCCAAGCCTTTGCGCCTCAATCTGTTCCGCGACGCGTCTTTCGATGCCATCGTCGAACGCACCTTTCCGTTGGCGGCCGGACACGCCTTGCGCGGCACGTTGGCGGGAGTGCCCGGCGGGCGCTTCGCCCTCGCCGTGCGCGGCGACACCGTGACCGGCACCGTGCTGACGCCGCAGGCCGCCTACGTCGTTCGGCCGGCCGGCGGCGGGCACCACGCGATCTCGCAAGTGCATCGGGCTTGGTTTCCATTGGACGAAGGCCAGCCGCGCCGTCCCCCGCCGCCGGCGGTAGCGCCGGCGCGGATGTTCGAGCAACGCGAGGAACGGGCCGCGCGACCGGCCGGCGAAGCGACCGCACGGCTCTGGCGCAAATCCGCGCCGGCGCCCATCGCCCGCGGCCACCGCGAATCCGGCGTGGCCGGGTTCGGCGGACGTTGGACGGCGCAAGGGCCGGGGCCCATTCTCTTCGGCCAAGTCGAAAGCGTGTCACCGGACAACGAGGTGGTGGGCGCCGCGCACACGGTGCTGGCGCATCCCACCGACCCGGACATCCTCTACATCGGAGCGACCAACGGCGGCATCTGGCGCACCGACGACGCCACCTCGTTGCGACCGACCTGGCGCCCGCTCACGGACCATGCCAGTTCGCTTTCCATCGGCGCAATGGCGTTCGATGCCGAGGATGGCGACACCATCGTCGCCGGCATCGGCCGCTACAGCAGCTACGGCCGCTCCGGCGGCGACCGCATCGGCTTGCTGCGCAGCCGCGACGCCGGCGAAACCTGGCGCGAGATTCGCCACCCGGTGTTCGGCGTGTTCCACAACGTCTCCGGTGTCGCCGCGCGCGGCGACCGCATCGTGGCGACGACGGTGGAATCCAGCTTGCAAGGCGGCGGCGTATTCCGCACCACGGATGGCGGCGCCACCTGGGCGGCGGTCGAAGGCATCCCGGGAACCGCGGCGGCGTTCGACTTGGTGGTGGATCCCCGCGACGCCGAGCGGATGTACGCCACCATCGGCCGCCAAGGCGTGTTTCGCAGCGACGACGGCGGCGCCACTTGGCGGAACGCGTCGAGCCACGATTCCCTCCTCACCAGCGCTTTCACCAGCCGGGTGACCCGCTCCGGCAGATTCGGCGACAACAACAACGCCGAGCTGGCCGTTGGCGCGGACGGCCGGGTATTCGTCGCCGTGCTGATTGGCGGACAAGCGAACTACATCGGCTTCACGGACGATCAAGGCGGCGTTTGGACGGCGATGGATCTGCCGCTGACGCGGGAGCTGAACGACGCCGTGGACGGCTTGAATCCGCGCTTCAAACCGGGTGCCCAAGGCAGCATCCACTTCTCCATTCTGGTGGACCCCCACGACAGCGACACGGTGTACGTGGGGGGCGACCGGCAAGATCTGCACTTCTTCGAGTTGGAGGACGGCGGCTTTGGCGTGGCCAGCTCGATCGGCGCGCGCGATTACAGCGGCCGGCTGTTCCGCGGCGACGCCGGCGTCGCGCCCACCGGCGAAGCGCCGTCGCCGCAGTGGGAACACTTGACGCACCGGGCGGACGTGGCGGACGTGCCCGGCGGCGGCACCGCACACTCCAGCTCGCCGCACGCGGACTCGCGCGAGATGGTCTTCGACGCGAACGGCGACATCGTCGAGGTGGACGACGGCGGCGTGTACCGGCGCACTTCGCCCAGGGACAACACCGGCGACTGGTTCTCGCTGAACGGCAATCTGCAGATCAGCGAGATGCACGACATCGCCTACGACCCGGTGTCGAAAAGGCTCATCGGCGGCAATCAGGACACCGGCACGCCCTACCAGCGCCAGCGCGGACCGACGTGGCATACGCTGGCCACCGCCGATGGCGGCGACGTGGCCGTGGACGCCAGCGAGGCGCCGGACACGTCGCACCGCTACTCGAGCACCCAGTTCCTCTTCAATTTCCTGCGCACGACCTACGATGCCAGCGGCGCACTGGTGGCTTGGCGCTACCCCGCGCTGCAACTGAACGGCGAGTTCGTGTACGAGCTGGACCCCAACTTCGACTTCACGCAACGCATTTCCCTGAACGCGGTGGACCCCACCCGCGGCGTGATCGGCGCCGCCTCGGTGTACGAGACTTTCGACCGGTTCGAGACGCTCACCGAGGCCGCCTCCTTGGCGCGGGGCGCGTTGCAGCACGCCACCGCCACCGCCTACGGCTGCGTTGGCAACACGGATCTCCTCTACTTCGGCCTCAATTCGTCGTACAGCCCGCAGGCGCAGATCATGGTGCGCCGCGGCCTTGGCGACGACGGCGAGCCGAGCGCCGACGACTGGACGGCCACCACCTACGTTGGCGGCTTGGTGCGCGACATCGTCATCGACCCAGCGGACTGCGACACCGTGTACGCGCTGGACGCCCTCCGCGTACAGGCGTCCAACGACGGCGGCGAGACTTGGCGCGACGTCACCGGCAACCTGGCGGACGCGCCGGTGTCCTACTTGGATTTGCACAAAATAGAGGTCGTTCCCGCCGGCGGCTTCTTCGGGGTGGATGACGCCATCGTGGTGGGCGGCCGCGCCGGCGCGCACGTGATGTTCCCGCGCGTCGAAGGGCTGTGGTTCTCCATGAACGAGGGGCTGCCGCACGCGCCGGTGTGGGACTTGGACTACTCGCCGGAGGACAACGCGCTGTTCGCCGCCACGCTGGGGCGCGGCGCGTGGCGCTTGGATGCGGGCCCGCAGGTGGCCGGGCGCATCGCCGACCAAACGCTCGAAGTGGCCGGCGGCGCGATCGCGGTGGACTTGGCCGGCGTCTTCGCCGGCGTTGATACCGAGGACCTCACCTACTCCGTCGAGTCCGGCAACGCCGCCATCGCCACCGCCAGCATTGATGGCGAACAGGTGACGGTGACCCCCAACGCCGCCGGCGAAGTGATCCTGCGCGTCACCGCCACCAACGCCGCCGGGCTCAGCGCCGTGACCACCTTCACCGTCACCATCGGCGCGGTGTTGGAACTCCCCGCCACCACCGCCGTGCGCGAAGGCGACTTGCTGCTGCTGCCGGTGCGCCTCAGCCGACCGCTGCGCTCCACCGCCGTGCTGCGCTACGCGCTTTCGGCCGACGCCAACGTGAACACGCCGAACGCCTCGCCGCAGGACTACTTCGCCACGGGCTATCTGGTGCTCTCCGGCGGCGCGAGAAGCGGTGTGATTGTCGTGCAAATCAACGACGACGGCGCCATCGAGCCGACCCGGGAGCTGTTCCAAATCACCCTCTCGGCGCCGGCGCCCAACGCCGATTACGGCTTGGGCCTGCGGCACAGCACCACCGTGACCATCAAGGAAGGCGTGTGCGACCGCTCGCTGGCGGTGCGCGACGCCATTCGCGCCGGGCGCGACTGCGCGGAGGTGGCGAACGTCGCCGGCATCACCAGTTTGGATTTGCGCGGCCTCGGCATCAGTTTCCTGCGGCCGGAGGACTTCTCCGACATGTCGGGGCTGCGCGAGCTGAATCTCTCGTCGAATGCGCTGAACTCCTTGCCGCCCGGCATCTTCGGGCGTCTCGTCAACATGCGCGTCTTGGCGTTGGCGGACAACCAGCTGACCGCGCTGCCCCGCGGCGTGTTCTTCGAAATGCCCAATCTGCATGCTCTTGTGCTCAGCCGAAACCGTTTGACCACACTCGATCCGACGGTCCTGCTCGGCAGTTCCGGCTTGCGGTATCTCTATCTGGACAACAACCAGCTGGAAGAGTTGTCGCCGTGGTTGTTGTTCGTGCAGACGGTGTTGCTGGATTTGGATCTGCACGGGAACCGCATCACCGCATTGCCGGACGGCTTCTTCCGCGGGCTGGCCTTCGTGGGGCGCCTCAACCTGGCGGGGAACCCGGGTGCGCCCTTCACCTTCACCTTGGACTTGCAGCGCACGGACGCCGATGCGGACGCCGCCGACCCGGCCGATGTGGTGTTGGGCGTGCGCCAAGGCGCGCCGTTCGACATCGCCGCCAACGTGGCGGTCGAGCACGGCATGGTGAACAGCACCAGCGAGGAGCTAACGGCCACCGTTCGCACCGGGCAAGTCGTGAGCGATCCGTTCACCGTGGCGCAGGTGGAGGATCAAACCGCCACCGTGTCCATCGCGGAAGCGCCGCCGGTGCCGGCGGGGACTTGCGGCCGGGAAGCTTGCTACGAAGGCGTCGCCATCGCCGCCGGCGAACCGTTGGTGTTGTTCGAGAACGCGCCTTAGGTGACCGGGGCCTCTTCGCCCAGCACGTCGCCTAGGCGCAGGTGTTCGGTGGCGAACTCCCCCGCGGAGATCTTCCCGTCGCCTTCCAAGCGCACACGGCCTAAGGCAATCGCGCCGCCGTCGCCGGTCTCTACGGCGAACGTGTCGCCGTCGCTGGCGATGATCTTGCCGCCAACGGCGCGCGTACCGGACGCCGGGCGCGCCAGCTTGCAATCGAATAGCTGCAATTTGCGTTGCCGGTGCGTCGTCCACGCGCCAGGTTGCGGATCGCAGCCGCGAATCAGATTGTGGATGTTGGCGGTGGTATCGCCCCAGTCGATGGCGGCGTTGCCGGCCCGGCACCAGCCTTCGTAGGTGCCGAGCGCTTCCGGCGGCCGGCCGTCGGTGCGTTTCGCGGCCACGCGGCGCATCGCCGCTCGCACCTCGTCGTCGAGCAAGTCCGCCTGCGGCATCTTTGGCGCGTCGCCGCGGCGCACCAGATCCACCGCTTCCAGCATCGCCTCCACCCCTAGCGGGAACAGGCGGTCGAAGTAGAGGCTGCCCAAGGTGTCGTCCGGGCGGATGTCCACGGTTTTTTGCAGGAGTACAGGCCCGGTGTCCAGCCCTTCGTCCGGCCAGAAGATGGTGAGGCCGGTGCGCTGCTCGCCGAAGATGATGGGCCAGTTGATGGAACTCGGCCCTTTGTGCATCGGCAGCAGCGACGGGTGGTATTGGATGGTGCCGAGGCGCGGCGCGTCCAACGCGCCCTGCGGCACGAACAACGTCACATAGGCCATCACGCAGAGATCCGCGTCCAATTCGCGCATCTGCCGCCAAACCTCGGGGCGGCGGAAGGACTTCGGCTGCAACACCGGCAGCCCCAACTCCACGGCGCGAAGTCGCAAGGGATCCGGGCGGGCGCCTTCCTTCTGCGGTGCCGTGTACACGGCGACCAGCTCCTCGCCGCGTTCAACAAGCGCGTCGAGCACCGCCTTGCCGAACGCCTGCTGTCCATTGACGATGATGCGCATTTGCGGGCCCGCCCCTCCAACTGAACGCCAGCATTATCGCAGACAGCCTGGGAGCGCGGCGTTTACACCGCTGCGAAAGTGCTATACTCGCGCCCACTTCCGGGGTGGGAAGCGGACGGAACCGCTTGGGTTGCACGCGATGCGGCCAACCCCTCCGAGAAGCGCGAGCGTTGACAAGGAGGTCGGCTATGCACTTTGGCTCTCGTCGCAGGTTCCCTAGCACCCGCAAGCGGGCGTGGATTGCCGCCGCCTTGTGCGTCGCCGCGGCCGCGTGGTTGGCCCAGCCGGCGTGGGCGCAAACCACGCCTTCGATCAACGCGGTCGCCTTTACCAGCGACCCGGGCACGGACCGGCGCTATGGCGTGAGCGACGAAATCGTGGCCACCATCACGTTCTCGGAAGTCGTTCACGTCTTCGAGGGCGAGGTGTCCGGAGTGCAGCACGGCCAGCTGCATCTGTTGCTCACCGTCGGCGCCAACACCCGCCAGGCGCAATTCTGCGGCGGCAGCGGCTCGACGATGTTGCAGTTCTGCTACCGCGTGGCCGGCGGCGACGAGGACACCGACGGCGTGAGCATCGGCAACTTGGGCTCGGCGTTGGTCGGCGGCGTGATTCAATCCGCCGGCGGCACCGACGCCACGCGCGCCTTCAACGCCATTGCCAGCGACGCCAATCACCGGGTGGACGGCGTGGCGCCGGCGGTGGCGCGCGACAACCGCGGCTTCCATCGCGTGCATATCGTCTCCGATGCCGGGGCCGACCAAACCTACGGCTTTGGCGAAGCCATCGAAATCGAAATCTCCTTCAACGAAATCGTCAGCGTGCTCGGCGATCCGACGATCATCCTCACCATCGGCGAGAACTCCCGCCGCGCGGCGTTCCGCGGCGGCTCCGGCACCCACGACCTGCGCTTCCGCTACCTCGTGCGCGCCGACGACCGCGACGACGACGGCATCAACATTGGCCCCGGCACTGATGCCGGGGGCAGCCAGCTCTCCTTCGTCGGCGGCACCATCACCGACTTGGCCGGCAATCCCGCCAACCGCCGTTTCGATGGCTTGGCGGCGGATCCCGCGCACACGGTGGACGGCGGCATGGACGTCGATCCGCCGGCGGTGGTGGTGGATGGCGTGGCGATAACGTCCGCGCCGGGCAACTACGCCGCCGGCGAGTTCATCGAAATCACCGTCACCTTTGACGAGCCGGTGCATGTTTCCGGCAACCCCACCCTCGCGTTGCGGGTCGGCACGGCGGACCGCACGGCCGCATTGGCGGACGGCGGCAACGGCCGGGCGGAACTGCGCTTTCGCTACCGTGTGCAGCCAGGCGAGGAGGACGACAACGGCGTCGCCATCCCCGCCAACGCGCTGGCCTTGAACGGGGCAACCATCGAGGACCGCGCCGGCAACGCCGCCCAGCTCTTCTTCCCCAGCCCGGGCGCGTTTCCCGCGCATCGTGTGGCCGCCATCGCGCCGTTCGTCCGCAGCGTGGCTTTCACCTCCACGCCAAGCGATGGCGCAACCTACCAAGCGGGTGAGAGCATCACCGTCCAGGTCGCGTTCGAGGACCCCGACCTGACCGTGAGCGGCGCACCAACGCTGGAACTCGCCATCGGCAATCCGCCGAACCGGCGCATGGCCCTGCAGCGGGCGACCAGCGGCGTCCTCGTCTTCACCTACACCGTGCGCGCCGGCGATGTTGACAACGACGGCATCGAGATTCCGGCCGGGCCCGACACGCTGGAAGGCGGCACCCTGCGCGACCAAACGGGCAATCTAGCGGATCGCGCCTTCAACGCAGTGCGCGCCGAACACGATGTCGCTGGCGGCAGCGACGCCGATGCGCCCAACGCCCGCAGCGTCGTCATCGCGTCAAGGCCGGAGAATAGCCACACCTACCTCTCCGGGGAACGCATCACCCTCGCGGTCACGTTCGACGAGCCGGTGCAGGTCAGCGGGGCGCCAACCATCCCGATCCGCGTCGGCGCCGTTACGCGCAACGCGACCGCCTCCGCCGCGGTGGAAGCCACGCGGCTGCTCTTTCACTACAACATCCAGAACGGCGATTCGGATGCGGATGGCATCAGCGTCGAGGCGGGCGCCACGCTTGGCGGCGCCATTGAAGACCGCTCCGGCAACGCCGCCAATTCCGCCTTGCCGCAACTGCCCGATCAGCCAGCCCACCGCGTGGACGCGACGCCGCCCGCAACCACGGGATCTCCCACCATCGCAAGCACGCCTCGCAACGGCACAGCCTACGAGGCAGGTGAGATCATCCGCGCGACCTTGTCGTTCGGCGAGGCGGTGCGCGTCGACGGCCAGCCCACCCTCACGCTGGTTGTGGGCGCAAACGACCGCACGATGCGTTATCAGGGGGGCAGCGACACTGCTACGCTGAGCTTCGCTTACACCGTCTTGCCGGGCGAGATGGACACCAACGGCGTCTCCGTGCGTAGAGACGCCCTCTCGCTCAACGGCGGAACCTTGCGCGACGCGGTGGGCAACAACGCCGTTTTGACGCATGCGGCCTTGGCGGACGACGCCAGCCACCAAGTGGACGGTGGCGCCGACACCGCTCCACCGACCATCGAGCAGGTGCTTGTGGAGGATGGCCCCACCGTGCTTGTGGAGAATAGCAAGTTCTTCGCCTACGGCGACGAGATTCCCGTGGTCGTCGTGTTCGACGAGCCCGTTTTCGTCACGGGCGACCCCACCGTGACCATCGAAATTGGCGGTCAGCCGCGAACGGCGTCCTACCACGGCGGCAGCGGCACGGAGCGTCTCACGTTCCGCTACGGCATGGACGCGATCGACAATGGCGGGATCATTGTCCCGGGAAGTACCTTGCGACGCAATGGCGGAACGCTGCAAGACGCCGCCGGCAACGACGCCGACACGACGTATCGAACCGTATGGAACACCTGCTGCAGAGCCGACGGCGTCGCGCCGCGGGTGGAGATGGTCGAGCTGATCTCGAATGCCGGCCTTGACAACGTCTACAAGCGCGGCGAGGCCATTGCCGCGTGCGTGACGTTCACCGAGCCGATTTCCTTTGTCCACGCGCCGAATCTGACGCTGGGCATCCGCATCGGCGACAACACCCGCCACGCCGAGGCCGCCGAGGCCGCCCAGAGTTGCGCCGCCGATCACCAAATCGCGTTCGAGTACACCGTGCAGGCCAGCGACGAAGACCGCGACGGCGTTCACATCCCGCTCGGCGCCCTTGCCGGCGGCGCGATCACGGACCGCGTCGACAACTCCGCCGATCTGCGCCGGCTCGTCCTGCCCCCGCAGCCGGACCACCGCGTGGACGGGAACGCCGCCGGCGCGACGGCGAGCATCGTCTCCGACCCGGGCGACGACAACACCTACGCCGCCGGCGACGAAATCCGCGTACGCGTTGATCTGCTGCGCGCCAGCGACGACATGGAAGGCAACCTCGTCCTCACCATCGGCAACTTGGATCGGCAGGCGACCCTCGAAAGCCGCCGCCCGTCGCAGCTCACCTACATCTACACCGTGCAACCAGGCGACGAGGACGCCGACGGCATCAGCATCCGCGCCGACGCCCTCCGAGACAACCCGCGGCTCGTCGCCATCGAAAACGCCGCCGGGCACCGCGTGGACGCCGTGCCGCCGGGCACCGCCCGGCTAACCATAGCCTCGGATCCCGGCGAGGATGAGACCTACGCAGCCGGCGACGCCATCGAAGTGCATGTGGTCTTCAACGAGCCGGTGTGGGTGGATGCCGTCCCGCGTCTGCGCCTGGCCATCGGCCGGCGCACGCCGGCCGCGGCCTACCGGAGCGGCAGCGGCTCGACGACGCTGCGGTTCCGCTACGTCGTGCAGTCCGGCGACTTCGACGACGACGGCATCGACATTGGCGCCAACGCGCTCATCGACGGCACGATTGCGGACGGCGCCGGCAACCAGATCGACGCCGATGGGCGGCGGCTGGCGCCGCTGCTGGCACAGAGCGGACACAAAGTGGACGCCGGCAACGACGAGACGGACGAGCAGCCGCCAAGGGTCGACTTCCTCCGCATCACCTCCACGCCGCAAGTGGGCGACACCTACGCCACCGGCGAGACCATCGAGGTGCAGGTGATCTTCAGCGAAGCCGCGAACGTGCTCGAAGTGGGCGTGGTCGGCGGCCAACAGGTGGAACTGGAGCGCCCCGTGTTGCAGCTCGAATTGGGCTGCCGCGGGCAAACCGTCTCGCGCTCCGCCCGCCTCGCGCCCGAGGACGACGCCTCCGACACCCTGACCTTCCGCTACACCACCGTAGCCGGCGACTGCGACGACGATGGCGTCAGCATCCCCGCCAACGCCCTCACCGGCGGCGCGATCGTGGACTACTCCACCGCCGCCAACGAAGCCATTCGCGCCCACGGCGCCTTGTCCGCCAACCGCTCGCACAAGGTGGACGGGGTGGCGCCGCGACCCACCAGCGCTCCTTGGTTCGCTTCGAGTCCACGCACGGGCAGCTACGGGGTTGGCGAAGAGATCACCGTGCGGGTGGAGTTCGGCGAGCGGATTTTCGTCAGCGGCCAGCCGACGCTGCGCCTGAACATCGGCAACACCACCAAGGACGCGCTCTTCACGCGAGTGACCTCGCAAGACAACGTCATGGAATTTCAATATGTTGTGCAGTCCGGCGATGGCGACGACGATGGCGTCAGCATCGCCCCGGACGCGCTCAGCGGCGGCGCCATCCAAGATGCCGTGGGCAACGCCTGGAGCGACCGCCGCCTCCTCGCCCTCGCCAGCGACGCCGGGCACCGCGTCGACGGCGCCAGCGACAATCTGCCGCCGGTGGTCACCAACGTGCGGTTCTCCAACCAGCCCCGGCCGGGCCAAGACGCCTACGGCTTGAACGACAACATCGATGTGCAGGTGACGTTCAGCGAGACCGTGTTCATCGTCGCCGGCACCCCGGCGATCCGCCTCTCCATCGGCGCGGAGTCGCGCTCGGCCATCTACCTCACCGGGGACGGCACGGCAACGCTGACGTTCCGCTATTTGGTGCAGCCCAACGACGTCGACCGCGACGGCATCAGCATCGGGCCCGGGGCGCTCGCCGGGGGTACGCTCCAAGACCGCGCCGGCAACGCCGCCACGCTGACGTTCCACGGCCTGCCGCAAGATCGCCGGCGCAAGGTGAACCCCAACGTCGACCAAACCGCGCCAACCGTGGACGACGTGTGGATCGATTCCGCACCGCGGGGACGCGGCAACAACACCTACGGGTTGAACGCGTTGATTGAGCTGCGGATGTTGTTCAGCGAGCGGGTGCAGGTGGCGGGGCAACCGGCGCTCTTGCTCGCAATCGGCGCGAACAACCGCCGCGCCGCCTACGCCAACGGCAGCGGCACCACCCTTTTGGTGTTCCGCTACCGAGTGCAACCCGGGGATTTCGACGACGACGGCATCTCGGTGGCTTCCAACGCCCTGGTCGGCGGCACCATTGAGGACTTCAGCGGCAACGCCGCGGCGAGAGCTTTCAACGCCATCCCGCCAAGCCTCTCCCAGCAAGTGGACGCTCTTCGCCCAGCCGCCGCAGGCCCGCCGAGAATCACTTCGACAGCGGGCGAAGGGGGTTACCAGCCCCGCGAGGTGATCACCGTGGCTGTCGAGTTCAACGAGGTCGTCCATGTGACCGGCGAACCGGTGCTCACCCTTGCCATCGGCACGGCGTCGCGCCCGGCGCGGTATGCCGGCGGCAGCGGCTCGACCACCTTGCAGTTCCGCTACCAAGTGCAACGCGGGGATGTCGATCAAGACGGCCTGAGCATCGGCCCGGACGCCTTGGTGGGCGGCGTCATCGAAGACGTCGCCGGCAACGACTGGGGTGTTGCCGAGCGGCGGCTACCGGCCTTGGAGAACCAAATCGCCCACAAGGTGAACGCCGGCGCCAACAACGATGCGCCCTATGTGGACACCGTGCGCATCACTTCCGCGCCCGCGGGATGGACGCTCCAAACCGGGCGCGGATCCAGCCAGAGCGCCTACGGGATCGGTGAGATCGTGGTGGTGCAAGCGTGGTTCACGAAGACGGTGTGGGTGCCTGAGGGATCCGCCGCCATACGACTGCAAGTAGGCCCCGCGTTGCGCAACGCCGCGTTGTACTCCGGCAGCGGTTCCACCCGTCTGACCTTCCGCTACACGGTGCAGGCCGGCGACGTCGCCGCCGAGGGCATCAGCATCGGGCCCTCCGCGTTGACCGGGCGGATCGTGGACGACTTGGGCAACGCGGCGATTGCCGACTTCGACCCCCTGCCGGCCGACCCGTCCCACAAGGTGGACGCCGTGCGCCCCGGCGCCTTGGGCGTGGCGATCGACTCGGCGCCGCAAGGCGGCTTGGACGTGTACGGGCTGGGCGAAGTCATCCAATTGCGCGTGTTGTTCAACGAGCCGGTTTGGGTGGAAGCGGACGCCGACGGGGCCGAACCGGTGCTGCTCATCGACATGGGCCGCGCCACCGTGCCGGCGCGCTTCGTGGAAGGCAGCGGTTCGCCCAACCTGCGGTTCCGCTACATCGTGCGCACCGGCGATTTCGATCGGGACGGCATCGCCGTCAACGCCAACGCGCTGCGCTCCGGCGTCATCCGCGACAGCGCCGGCAACACCTGGGGCGAACCCGAACGCCGCGTGCCGGCCCTGCCGGCGCAGGCGGGGCACACCGTCAACTCCGGCACGGACATCGATCCGCCGGTCGTGACCGGCCGCCCAACCTTCGAATCCGCCCCGGAGCGCGGCGACTTCTACGGCATAGGCGAAACGATCCGCATGGGAATCGCGTTCAGCGAGGTCGTACACGTCTCCGAACAACCGTCGCTGGCGCTCTCCATCGGCGCGAACACCCGGCAAGCGCCTTACGCCAGCGGCAGCGGCACCACGATGCTGCTGTTCACCTACACCGTGCAGGCGGGCGATGAGGATCGCGACGGCATCAGCATCGGCCCCGGCCCGGGCGTGTTGAGCGGTGGCGCGATCCGCGACGATGGCGGCAACCCGGCCGGGCGGGACTTCGCGTCCGTGCATGCGGACGCAGCGCACAAGGTGGACGGCGTGGCGCCGGCCGTGACCGCGACCCCCGAAATCACCTCCAACCCGGCCAGCGGCGACGCCTACGGCATTGGCGAGCTGGTGGAAGTGAAGGTTGTTTTCGACGACGAGGTGCAGACGACGGGCGATGTCGTCCTCGCGCTGCGCATCGGCACCGCCACCCGCGAGGCCGCGCTCGCCGAGGGCGGCGGCACCAACACCTTGACGTTCCGCTACGCCGTGCAGGAAGGAGACTTGGACGAGGACGGCGTGGGCGTGGCCGCCGATGCCCTGCGCGGCGGCGACATCACCGACCACGTCGGCAATCCAGCGACGCGAGGGCTGCCGCCGCTGGGCCCGCAAACCAAACACAAGGTGGACGGCGTGCGCGCCACCGCCACGGTGGCCATCACCTCCAGTCCGGCCAACGGCGACACCTACGGCGCCGGCGAGAACATCACCGTGGCGGTCACCTTCAGCGAAACCGTGGGCGAGCCCACGGCCACCGGCTTGCGGCTGACGCTCACTGTCGGCAGCGCCGCACGCGCCGCCGCTTTCGTGCGCCGCAACGAGGACGAACGCACCCTCGCCTTCCGCTACACGGTCGCCTACGGCGACATCGACGCCGACGGCGTATCCGTGGAAGGCGACGCCCTCACCGGCGCGGTGGCGGACTTGGCCGGCAACCCGGTGCAACGCGCCATCGCGCTTGCCGATCAAGCCGGACACAAGGTGGACACCAGCGTGACGCTGGAACTGAACGCGATCGCCCTCACGGTCGGCGGCGCCCCGGCGCAGATCAACTTGACGACCGTGCTCGACTACACCGGCCTCTACAACGCGCCCACAACCAGCGATGCCAACGTGGCGGTGGCGCGGGTCTCGGGGCATCGGCTGACGATCACGCCAGTGGCGGAGGGCAACGCCGTCGTCACCATCACGGCGCAAGCCACCGCGGAGATCGTATTGAACATCCCGGTGGTGGTGACCGCCTCGCCGGCGGAGATCGCGGTGCTGAAACAGACGCTCGCGGCGATGGGCCGCGGCATGTTCGCCAGCGCCGCGCACACCATCGGCAGCCGTTTGGAGCTAGGCCCGGGGCAACGCCGCATGTCGCTGTTGGTGGGTGGACGGCGGTTCGATCCGCAGGGTTGGGAGCAATCGCCTAGCGTCTGGCCGCGCGGCAACGTCAGTCACGCTGCCGCGCCCGCCGCACCGGGCCACGATCTCGACGTTTGGCCCGGCGATTTTGCCGCTGGCGCACCCATTCCGGCGCATCATGGCGACTTCCACAGCGCGAACGCGCCGCTGGGTGGTGGTTTCGGGCCCCGCAACGAGCAAATGTGGCGCGGCACCGCCTTCGAGATGCCGCTGCTCGGCACCCGCGGGCGCAGCGGCGCGTGGTCGCTGTGGGGCGGCGGCGACTTCTCCTCGTTCGCCGGCGAACCGGGCGACAACGCCTTCGACGGCAGCCTCTCGGCCATGTACATCGGCATGGACGGACGCGGGCCGGGCTGGGTGGCCGGCGGCGCGGTGGGCCGCCTCAGCGCCGACGCCAGCTACGAATACAACGACGTGGACACCGCCGGCAAAGGCAACCTCGAAACCTCGCTGACCACCTTCCACCCGTATGTGGGCTGGTCGTTTTCGGACAAGGCCAAGGCGTGGGTGGTCGCCGGCTTCGGCACCGGCGAAGCCTCCATGCGCCGCGACGGCGCACAGTACGACGCCACGCCAACGGATCTCACCATGCGCATGGGCTTGGTGGGCGCCCGCGGCGTCCTCGGCGAACCGGGCGGCTTCGACATCGCCGTGCGGGCGGACGCCGGCACTCTTTCTTTGGAAACCGGCAGCGGCGCCAAAGCCATCGACGACCTTGCCGTCGCGGTGCAAAGAGTGCGCCTCGGCGTCGAGCTGTCGTACGCCGCCGACAACGCGCCGGTGGTGGGCGGCGTACGCCTCGCCGGTGGCGGCGGCGGCGGTTCCTTCACGCCGTTCGTGGAAGTGGCGGCGCGCTTCGACGGCGGCGACGAGCAGAGCGGCACCGGCGCCGAAGTGGCCGCCGGCGTCCGCTACCAAGGCCCAACGGTGAGTTTCGAGGCCAAAGCCCGCACGTTGGCGATGCACGAAGCCGAGGGCTACTCCGAAACCGGCGCCAGCGCCACCTTGGTGGTTTCCCCGCGCGGCAACGACGGACGCGGCCTGCGCCTTTCCGTATCGCCACGCTGGGGCGGCGCCACCGAAGCCACGGACGCGTTCTTCCAACGCGACTACGCCGCCCGCGCCGCGCAGCGGCACAACGCCGGCAGCGCCGCCTACGACGAATGGCGCGCCAACGCCCGCGTGGAGTACGGCATGGGCCTGCGCGGCCGCGCCGGCACCGTCACCCCGTTCGCCGAAACCGATGTCGGCGGCGCAAACGGCAAACGCGCGCGCCTAGGCTTCTCCTACGAGACCAAAGCCCGCCACGGCGCGCCGGTGCGCGTCAACGTCTCCGGCGAGCGGGTGCAGGACGCCCGCGGCACCGAACACCGCCTGCTCATCGGCGCGGAAGGACGCTTTTAGCCGTCCTTTCGGGCGCGTTGGAGTTTGCTACGCAAAACTCTGCGCGCGGCTTTAGGGTATGGTGCGGCGGCCTGCTGCCCCAACGCTTCGGCGACCGGTTGCGGTCGTTGACCGACATGATGGAGAAACCGACGATGCTTGCGGAAACACTTCAGGAGTGTGGGAAGAGCAGAAACTCAACGAAGGGCGCCAGGAGGGCCGCCTGGTCGGACGCTCGGAGGGCCGCGAGGAGGAACGCGAGCGGATACTCAGGTTGGCCGATCGGCACTTGGACGCCGCCACCGCCAGCGCGTTCATGCGCCTCATCAACGCCAACTTGCCCGCCCATACCGCTGGCCCACTGTGGATCTTGCGTCTCTTGGCGAGCCACACACACCCAATGGGATGAGAGAGGTGAATGACGTGAGAATGTCCAAACAAGCGCCTTGGTTGCTCTTGGCGAGCGCCGCCACCGCGAACGCCACTGAGCTGCCCCATGCGACGCCGGAGTCCGTCGGCATGAGCAGCGGCGGCTTGGAGGCGTTGCGCGAAGAACTGGACGCCGTGGTGGCGCGGGGCGAGTTCCCGGGCATCACCGCGATGGTGGCGCGGCGCGGCAAGGTGGTGTTCGCCCACGCCGCGGGCCTTCTGGATGTGCAAACCGGCGCGCCGGCGCGGCTGGACTCGCTGATGCGCATCTACTCGATGACCAAACCCGTCACCAGCGTGGCGGCGATGCTGCTGGTGGAGGAGGGCAAGCTCGATTTGGACGCGCCGGTGGCGCGGTTCTTCCCGCGCTGGAAGAACATGACCGTGTTGGCGGCCGACAACGAGACCCGAGTGCCCGCCGAGCGCCCCGTCACCGCCCGCCACCTGCTCACGCAGACCGCCGGCCTCGCCTACGGCTACGACGGCAAATCGGTGGTGGATCGGATGTACCGCGAAGCCGGGCTCATCGGCGAGTGGGATTATCTGGCGCGCGACACCCGCGAACTGGTGGCCAAGCTGGCGGACATTCCGCTGCTGTTCCAACCCGGGGCGCGCTGGCACTACGGCTTCTCCACCGACGTGCTGGGGCACTTGGTCGAGCGCGTCGGCGGCCAGCCGCTGGATGCGTTCCTGCGCGAGCGCGTGTTCGCGCCGCTCGGCATCCGCGACGCCTACTTCGACGTGCCGCGGGAAGTGCTGCATCGGTTCGGCACCGACCACATCATCGAAGAGGACGGCACCGTGACGGTGCAGGACAATCCACGCGAAGACCCGGAGTTCATCGGCGTCACCTTCCTCTCCGGCGGCGGCGGCCTCGTCACCACCGTGGGCGACTACATGCGCTTCTGCCTGATGCTGGACGGCGGCGGCGCATTCGCCGGCACCCGCCTGCTGGAAGCCGAAACCGTGGCGGCGATGGCGCGCAATCAACTGCCGGACGGCGTGACGATGGGCGGCGACCCGTTCGGCCTCGGCTTCGGCATCTTCGGCCCGGAGGCGGTGGAGAACCAACCCTCCCCCGGTTCGTACTACTGGGGCGGCGCCGCCGGCACCTTCTTCTGGGTCGATCCCGTCGAACGCATCGTCGGCGTCTTCCTGCCGCAGCGCAGAAACGCGCCCGGGCGGATCCAAACCGAACTGCAGCGCCTCGTGTACGCCGCCATCGACAGGTCGGCCGGCTAACGCTGAAGCCTCATACGAACGTCACCCAAGGCAACAGCCCCTGCGCCACCGTCATCACCGTGGAGAACACCGGCACGCCCAGCAGTTGCAGCACGATGAGCGCCAGCAGCGCCCAAGCGCCGTAACGGGCGTTGTAGTAGCGGTACGCCATCGCCAAGCGCCGCGGCAGCAGGTGCGGCAGGATGTAGTGGCCGTCCAACGGCCCCACCGGCACCAGGTTGAACACCATCAACAGCAGATTGATGAGCACCAGCAACTGCACCAGCCGCACCGCGCCATCCGTGAACACGAAATCCACACCCCCGGCGCGCAGCAGCAGAAAGCCGTTCCACACCACCACCGCCAGCAGCAGATTCATCGCCGGGCCGGCCGCGGCCACCCACAAGTCCGCGCGCTTGGCGCGGAAGTTGCGCGGATCCGTCGGCACTGGCTTGGCGTAGCCGAAGCCCACCAGCGCCACCATGAGCAAGCCGAACGGGTCGATGTGCGCGATGGGGTTCAGCGTCAGTCGCCCAGCGCGTTCGGCGGTGTCGTCGCCGAAGTATTTCGCCACGAACGCATGGCCGAACTCGTGAAACGTGAGCGAGAAGACCAACGCGCCGATGAGCAGCGCGAACAGCGGTGCTTCGCCGCTGAACAAGAGCGTGATGGGGGACGCCACGGCTAGCCGCCGCGGCTGGAGAGGTTGGTGATGTTGCCTTGCGGGCTGCGCAGCAGGCTCATCACTTGCAGCGGCTGTTCGGCCCGCACGGTGAGACGCCACTTGCCCGCGCCATCGCCAAGGCTTCCCTCCAGACCGGCCGCGCCGAGTTCCAACTGCGCGGCGTTCCATGTGGCCGCAGCGCCCGGGGGCAGCGAAAAGCGCACCTCCCCCTCCCCCGCCATGCCCGCGTCGTCCACGCCGGCGATGGTCACGGCGGCTTCCTCGGCGCCGGGATTGATGACCCGCAACAGGCTCACCTGATTGGTGTTGCTGGCCGGATTGAACGTCGGCACCTCGTGGCGGCCCTCGGCGAGCGGCACCAAATCGTGCATGCTGGTGACGAAGCCGCCGGTGGTGCGGATGTAGGCGAGCGGCTCGATGTCCAAGATCGTCTCCAGCACCAAACGCCACGCGCCCTCGCCGGTGCCAACGCCGGCGGAAAGGCCCTTGCTGGTGTTGCCCTGCTCCAAGTTCGTCGAGTTGAAGTGGCGCGTCTGCCCGGCCGCCAGCGACAAGGTGATCGGCGCTTTCTCCACCCCGGCGTCGTCCACGGCGCGAATGGTGACGACGCCGGCTTCGTCGGAGCGATTGACGATGCGGGCGAAACCCTCCGCTTTGCCGCCGGCTGCGGGGAAAAAGGGCACGCCGGCACTGGCGGCGAGCGTGGAGAGATTGGCGATGTTGCCGTCCGGCGCGTACAACAGGCTCTGCACGCGCACGTCCTGGTCCGCGGCCACGGAGAGCCGCCACTTGCCTTCGCCATCGCCCAACGCGCCGGTGAGATCCGCGTCGCCTTTTTCCAACTGCGCCGCGGTGACGGTGACCGCGCTGGCGGCCGGCACTTGGAAGGAAACCGCGCCGCCGGGCGCCGCGGTGCCGTTGTCGTCGTGGCCGGTTACGGTGACCTCGGCTGGCATGTCGCCCGGGTTGACGACGCGCAGCCGGCTCACTTGGTTCTCGTTGCTCCCCGGATTGAAGAACACCACCTCGTGGGCGTGGCCAAGCGGCGCGGCGGTCTCGTGCAGCGTGGTGAGAAAGCCAGTGCCCGCGCGCATGTAGGCCAGCGCCTCAACATCCAGCGCCGTGGACAATTCCAAGCGCCAAGCGCCCTGCCCTTCGCCCACCGTGCCGCTCAGCCCCTTGCCCGTCGCGCCCACCTCCAAGTCCGTGGAGTTGAAGTGGCGCGTTTGCCCGGCGGCGAGCGCCAGCGTCACCGGCCCGGCGCGCACGCCGCCATCGTCCACCGCGTGGATGGCCACCTCGCCGCCCACGCTCGAACGGTTGTGGACGCGCACAAAGCCCTCGCGCAGCTCGCGCTCCGCCGCCGAGAGGAACAACGGCACCCGGTGGACGCTCGGAATCGCCTCCAGCTTGTAAATCCAGCCGTTGCCCTTGGCCAGCAGATAAAGCTCGCCATCGTGGTCGACGCCAAAGCGGGCGTCCACCCGCTGCTCGGGGGGCTTATAGGTGTTGGCGAATCCGGCCACCTCCGCCAGTTCGCGCTCCTCGCCATCGAAGGCCAGGCGAAGCTCCTCGATGGGCGCCGGCCGCTCGGTCGACAACTCGTCCGTTTCCACCGCGAACACCCGCCCACGCGGGAAGTCCGTGAACAGATACTTGCCGCGCAACGCCGGAATTGCCCTACCCTCATACACATAGCCGCCGCCGATAGCGTAGCCTTCGTCGTGGTCGTATTGCGCCACCGGATAGACGAACGGTTGGGGATCCGCCGCCGGCAGCGGATACACCGGGCCGCCGCCAAACCGGCCGATGCCGTGCGCGGTGGAAAACGCGCCCTCGCGCAGCCGCCAGCCGTAGTTGGCGCCGCGTTCACCGATGTTCAGCTCCTCGATTTGGTCTTGACCGATGTCGGTGAGGAACATGCGCCCGTCCGCGTCCCAGGAGAACTGCTGCGGATGGCGCAAGCCGTAGGCCCAGATCTCCTCCGCCACGCCGGCTCGCCCGACGAACGGATTGTCCGCCGGAATGCCGTAGGCGCGTCCGCCGCCGGTGGCCAACGGATCGATGCGGGCGATGGCGCCGAGGGGCGTGTCCAGCCGCTGCCCGTTGTTGAAGGGATCGTCGCGGGAGCCGCCATCGCCATAGCAGATGTACAACAAACCGTAATCCGCCGTGCCCGCCGCCGCGGTGGGATTGAAGGCGATGGTGCCGACGTTGTGATTCGCCGCGAATTGGCCGACGCGCAACACTTCCCGGGACGTGCCGCGGAACACGTCCGCGTTGGCGTCCGCCGCCGTCCACTCGCGGATGACGCTGTGCTGCCGGGCGCCGCCGGCCGCGTAGTCCGCCACGCCGCTGGCGGTCGTAGCGCTGAAGGCGGTGTACAGCTTCCCGTAGCCGGGCGCACCCGGTTCGGCGAACTCGGGATGGAACGCGAACCCCAAGAACCCGGCCTCGTTGGGGAAGTTGGCGTTGCTGAAACCCAGATTCTCACGGCGCAAGTCCAAATACACGCTGGGCGTACGCCCATGGGCGTCCGTGAGATACAAAACGCCGCGCACGTCGTTGAACGCGAGCCGCCGACGTTCGCCGCCCGAAGCCGCGGGCACGGGCAGCAGGTACTGAATGCGCGCGTAGGCGAGGTTGGTGCCCCCCGGCCGCACCGCATCGAACGTGCGCGGCGCCCGCACGAACGGCACCGCCCGGAGCAGCAGATCGCCTTTCGCAATCGCCTCCGGTATGGGATCCGCAAGCGCCTGCTGGCCAAACGCCGGCGGCGCAACCGCCAGCGCCAAAGCCGCGGCGATGCCGAGGACGTACCGACGCCCCGGCAAGCCAAACTCCCCTACTCCCGCCTCATGCAGCCGCATGGCATCCTCCTTCTCCAATTCATGCCCATGTCGTAAATGACGTGAACGTGCCACTACCGCAGCGCCGTGGTCTTCTTCGCCGGCACCATGCGCAGGATGCGGCCGCCGGAGTTGTGCTCTAGCAGGAGGTAGATGGCGCCGTCCGGCCCCACCTCGATGTCGCGGAAGCGGGCCAAGTCGGCGAGCAGGGTCTCAGTTTCCACCACGCGGCCGTCGCGCACCACCATGCGTTGCAGGGTGCGCGCCTTGAGGGCGCCGACCAAGATGTTGTCGCGCCACCGCGGGAACGCGCCGCCGCGGTAGAAGACGAAGCTGGACACCGCCGGCGAAGGGGTGAGATCGACCACCGGCTGCTCGATGTCGCGC
Organism: Candidatus Azotimanducaceae bacterium; assembly: GCA_965243095.1. Lineage (GTDB taxonomy): Bacteria > Pseudomonadota > Gammaproteobacteria > Pseudomonadales > Azotimanducaceae > VXYL01. The sequence continues at coordinate 3,069,139 of OZ251530.1, read as the reverse complement.
ATGTCGAACTCGATGCCGAGGCGCTTGCCGTAGGCCACCGGCGAGCCGTCGTAGTTCAAGCCCTTGGAGGTGAGCGGCCAGCCGTAGTTGCGCCCGGGCAGCAGGCGGTTGATCTCGTCGCCGCCGCGCGGGCCCATCTCGGTGCCCCAAAGCGCGCCATCCGCGTGGTTGAACTCCAAGCCCTGCGGGCTGCGGTGGCCGTAGGTCCAGATGCTCTTGAAGGCGTCTTCCACGGCCACGAACGGGTTGTCGGGCGGAATGTCGCCATCGTCGCGCACACGGTGGATCTTGCCCCACGGGCTGGCGAGGTCTTGGATGCCGGTGTGGTTGTCGAAGCCACTCATGCCGACGCTGATGAACAGGTGGCCTTGGCCGTCGAAGCACAGGCGGCCGCCGGCGCCCAAATCCGTCGCCGGGCCGTAGAACCGGCGCGGGGCGTCCCAGATCACCTGCTCGTCCGTCCACCGGCCGTCTTGGATGCGGCCGCGCACCACCTTGTTCATGGACAGCGGGCCGCCCCTTCGCCGGAAGAGGCCGCCGCCCTTGGCGCAATCCTCGCAACGGTCGCCGAAGTGCAGATACACCCAGCCGTTCTTCTCGTATTCGGGATGGAGGGCCACGTCCAGCAGCCAGCCGTGCCCCCACTCCTGCTCCAAGCCCACCACGAAGGAATCCGCGTACGCCTTCGGCGTGCCTTGCACGAAGGCGGACTTGACGCCCTGCGCGGAAACCACGCTGAGGCCCCGCTTCTTCTCGGTGAGCAGCAGCCCGCCGTCCGGCAGCGGCGCGATGGAGTACGGCAGCGGATCCAGGCCGTTGATGACGGTTTCCAACGCGAAGTCGTGGTGCTTGGAGGCGATGGCGCCCTGCGGCACGACCAAGCGTGTGCTGTAGTGGAAGTTGCTGTAGCCGACGTCGCTGCGGATTTCGGCGATGTAGAGCGCCAAGTGGCGGATCTGCCGTTCGGAAAGCGTGTCCTCCCACTTCGGCATGCCCTTCTCCGGCGATCCTTGGGCGATGCTCTTGGCTATCGCATCGACGGTGTCGCCTTGTTGCAATGCCGCGCCCGCCAGCGGCGTGCCTTGCGCCGCGCCTTCGAGCCGCTCGCCGTGGCAGACGGCGCAGTGGTTGGCGTACAGCCGATCCCGATACGGTCTCGCGCCATCCTGCGCCGTGGCGCCCGCGACGGTGGCAACCGCTGCGACGCAGGCGGCTTGCTTGAGCGTGCGAAGTGCCATCGCTTTCCCCAACGACAAACCAAGCGAGCGTAACAAACAGCTGCGCCTCGCGCGCTTGCGCCACAGCCCCGCTGCGTACTTCATCGCCCCGGGCCTTGATTGGGCGTGCGCACGGATCCGGTGTCCGGCACCAAGAACTCAACGCGCCAAAGTTCGCCCTCCCCGTCGCTGAACTGGCCCGTCTTCACCTCCCGCACTCCAAGACGGGGCAACCGCGCCCGCGCCACGCACACTCCGCCCTGCACAGTACCGTGCGTGGCGAAGAGAAAATCGCGGTTCACAAAGCCCTTCCGCGCCACCGAACGCGGCACCCCGCCGAGGTCGAACGGCACGGCGTGCAGGAAGAACGGCCTCGCTCGGTCCTCGGCCGTGCAATCCTCCTTTATGTACACGAGGGCACCGTTGTCCCAGTGGACATCGAAACTGTCCTGCGCCACTGGCGCGGCGGTGCGAACGCGGGCCAACACGGCATGCAGCAAAGGCAAATCGGTGTTGCGGATCTCGTGCGACCACAAGGGCGCGCCATTGACGTCTAGCTGTCCGGTGCGGATGGCGTCCACCACATCGAAGCTCCGCAACGACACCCGCGCCATGCAGACGCGAGATGCGTCGTCCCTGAACACGATCCCGCGGTGGCGAAACTGAAAGTCCAAATTGTGCAAGTCATCGCCCCACGGAGGTGCGTTCCTGTCGTCGCCCAAGACATGCAGGAAGAAACGCCCATGCACCGCCGGCAAGCCTCCGTTCACAACAAACGGTTCGGCATCGGCCGGTTCGCAATCCTTCCGCAGATAGGTGAGCACGTTGTCCTGCCAATGCACGTTGAAGGAGGCCACCGCCACTGGCGGGCTCGACAAGGCGGCGAGATAGTCCGCGTGGTATCGACTGTCCTCGTCCACGTTCACTTCCAACCGCGTGATCGCGTAAAGCGTGTTCGCGAACACGCGGCGAACGTAAACGGGACGAACGTAGGGTTCCTCGGTCTCCCCGGGCCGCCAATACGCTGGTATTTTCGTGTCGAAATACGCCGAGAAGCCAATCGTGTCGGCAACGCGCCGGCGCTCCGGGGCCGACAACATCACCATGCTGTCCCCAAGGCGGCCAGTAACCGGGATTCGTCCGGGATGCGCATCGAGCAGAAACTCCAACGCCTCCTTGTATCCGACATACCAAAAGTCCAAGTCAAACTGCGTACGCAGCCGATCCGGCGTCTTCCGATCGACCAGAAAATTAAAATAGGCGTGCCCGTGCGGGTGCAAAATCGCCATCCACGCGACTGCAGCCCCCACGCCAAGCGCTGCAACAACGCGCCCGAGCGAAGCCAACCTTGGGCCGACACTCCGGCCCAGCCAAGCCAACCCGCCGGCGGCGGCAAGGCACACCGGTCCATACACGAAGTGAAGGTGACGCCAGCCATGATAGATATTTCCCACCCAATAGGTAACGACGATAGCTGTTGCGAGAACGCACACCGCGAGCAAAACTTGAAATCGCAAGCGAACGTCGGCAAGCGCTCGGCTTGGACGAGCGGCGAGTTTCGCGAAAAACGCACCGCCGCCAAGCAGCGCAAGCACGGTCACAAAAGGTGGCGTGGTAATCGCGAACCACACGGGCAAATAGGAGAACGGACGCCGGTCCGTGCTGATCAGTTCACCAAGAAACAACGCATTGGCCACGTTGGTGTGGTCCGACATCAGCGCGAACCACTCGGCGAACCGCGCCGGCGGATTGCCCCACAAGTACGGCAGCCCAGCGAAGAACGCGGCGCAGGAACACAAACCCAGCGTGCCGATACCGGCCAGAATGCGCATCCGCTCGCGTCGAGACGCGCCAAAGAGGTCCACGCACCGCGCCAACGCGACCAGCGCCACCAGCAAGAACGCCATTGGCCGGATGGTGCCGGCAACACCGAGCCACACGCCGAGCAAAGCGAAACCGCCGACGCCGACCCGTCGGCGCAATGCCCAATGCGCGAACAGAAGCGCGATCATGAACATGCTCAGGAACGGTATGTCCTTGCTGTTGAAAAACGAGGTCGCGTGAAGCCGTGGATGGCAGAGAAAGAACAACATCGCGTAGAAGGCCAACGTGCGGCTGTTGAACAAGCGACGCGCCAGCATGTAGCAGGCGAACGCGCCAATTAGGAAAAAGCAATGGCTCAGGATATAGCGGCTAAGGTAGATGTGATGCACGTCGGTCAACCCCAAGACGCGCTCGACCGCTAGCAAGGCCACCTCGAACGCGGCACCGTAGTAGCGTATGTTGCTATGGTGCAGGAGGGCCTCGTTTCGCCCGAGCACCCAATCCACGGTGGCGCGACCAAGTTCGTATTGCAGCTCTTGGTCGGTCGCCAAACCATAGTCGTCCGCGGCCAACACGCCGAACGCGAACACCACGGCGAGCACCCCGAGCGCCGCCACATGGGATCTCAGCGCCCGCATGGTGCGCTTGGGAAACGAGCCGCGGCACCCGCCGACGCCGGCGGTTTCGCTTGAGCGGCGAAGCGCCATCACTTTCCCCAAAGACACCAAGCGAGCGTAACAGACGGATGCGCCGCATGCCCTTTCCTATACTCGCCCACTCGCCCGGCCCCGTCCATCCCTTCCCGTTCCCTTCCCTTGATACTGTGCATGGAAACAGTCATATTATCTATATGAAAAAACAGTTTTTGGCGGATGCCGACCCGATCGGCTTGGCTGCCGTGGAGGGCATCAGGTCTTTCGCTGGCCAAAGGGCGCATTCGGGCAACGCCTTGTGGCGGGCGCGGGATTTCGCATCCGCTGGCGCAGCCGGGCGCTCGGCCGCCGGCATAAGCACCGGGTTCGCTACGCTAGACGCCGTGTTCGCAGGCGGCGGTTGGCCGCGGGCAGGCTTGACGGAGCTGCTTTGTTCGATGCCGGGCATTGGCGAACTCGGCTTGATCCTGCCCGCGCTGGTGGCGTTGTCCAAGGACGAAGCGCGTTGGCTCGCGTGGATTGAACCGCCGTTCGTGCCCTACGCTCCGGCATTGGCGGCGGCCGGCGTCGACCCCGCCAAGGTGCTGCTGATCACGCCCGGCACCCGCGCCGAGGCGCTCTGGGCGCTGGAACAGGCGCTCCTTACGGGAGTGTGCGGTGCCGTGCTCGGCTGGCCGTCCAGAATCGACATGGCTCGAACGCGCCGCCTGCTGCTTGCGGCGAGACAAGGCGGCGCTTGGGGATGCCTCTTCCGGCCGGTCGCCGCGGCGCGCGAGGCGTCGGCCGCCGAACTGCGGCTGCGGCTGTCGCCTCTGCCCGAACGGCGTTTGCGCGTGGACGTGCTGAAACGGCGCGGTGGCTGGCCGTTGGAGAACATCGAACTCCGCCTTGACGCGGCCGGCGACAGCGGCGAAGCGGCGTGAGCAGCGCGGCGAACGCCTTGTGGCTGGCGGTGCATTTCCCGCAGCTGGGTTTCGAGGTACACGGCTTGCCGGCGGACGCCGACAACCGGCCCGCGGTGCTGATCGACGAAAACCGCGTGGCGCAAGCGGATGCGCTGGCGCAACGGGCGGGTATTCACACCGGCGCCACGCTGGCCACGGCGCACAGCATCGCGCCGGAGCTGCGGCACTTCCCCCGCGACCCGGAAGCGGAAGGCAAGCGGCTCGAATGGCTCGCGCTGGTCGGCTACCGCTACTCCTCCCGCGTCAGCCTCGCGCCCCCCGCGCAAGTGCTGGTGGAAGCGTGCGGCAGCCTGCGGCTGTTCGGCGGCTTGGCGGCGCTGATCAGCGCGTTGGCCGACCGCTACCGCCTGCTTGGGCACGAGACGCGCATCGCCGCCGCCGCCACGCCGCTGGCCGCGCAGGCGTTGGCGCGTTGGCCGGGGAGCGCCGTTTGGCAGGATGCGCCCTGCCCCATCGCCGCCAGCCAAGCGCTGCGCGACGTGCCTGTCGCCTGCGCCGATCTGGAGGAACGGCAGGTGGAGCGTCTGGAAAACATGGGCGTCACACGCTTGGGGCAGTTGCTGGATCTGCCGCCGCGGGAACTCGGCCAACGGTTTCCGCCAGCGCTGCTCGACTACCTGCACTGCCTCACCGGGCGCAAAGCCGACCCGCGCCCGCCGATAGCGCCCCCAGAGCGTTTTCGGTTCCATGTACACCTTCTGGAGGGGGTGCAGGAGAAGGACGCGCTATTGCCGCCCATGCGCAATGTGATCGAGCAGCTAACGCGCCGCCTCGCCGTGCGGAATCTCGGCACCCATCTGCTGGCGTGGACGTTCAAGCCGCTTTCCGGCCAAGCGGTTAGCGTACGCATCCGCCTAGCCGAGGCGAGCGCGGACCCGGCGGCGCTGCTGCGCCTGAGTCGGTTGCGCTTGGAACGCATCGACCTGCCCAGCGAGGTGATGAGCGTCTCCCTGCGCACCGATCTGATAACGCCCCTCCTGCCGGCCGGCGCGGACTTTCTGGACGCGAACGGCGGCGGCGCGCCATCCAACGCGATCAAGCGGGCCGAATTGGTGGATTTGCTGGCCGCCCGCCTCGGCGACGAGGCCGTTCGCGCTTTGGCCGCAGTGGACGACCACCGCCCGGAAGCTGCGTGGGCCGCAACGCCGGTGGCCACCAGCACACGCGCCGCCACGCCCAGCACGACAAAGCCCGGCGCCCGCCCGCTATGGCTGCTCGACCCGCCGAAGCCGGTGGCGGCGCGGGGCTTCATCATCGAAAGCGGCCCGGAGCGCATCGAAACCGGCTGGTGGGACGCCGCCCAAGCCCGCGACTACTTCATCGCCACCGCCCTCTCCGGCAGCCGCTGCTGGCTATACCGCGACCGCCACGACCGCTGGTTTCTGCACGGCTATTTTTCCTGAAGACGCACGTGCCTTGATACTGTATAAATAAATAGTAACATCGCCCATCCCTGTGCGGACAGATGGCGCATGGCATCCATCACCACCACCACGCTGGCGGCTCACGCGGCGCCCGCAGCAGTTCGCGCAGCGAACTGCCAACGGGCCGCTACGCGGCCCGCGGCTGCACAGCAGCCCGCGTTTGCCGAGCTGCACGCCATCTCCAACTTCTCCTTTCTGCGGGGCGCTTCCCATCCCGAGGAGATGGTGCGGGCGGCCGCGGCGCTGGGCTATCGGGCTATCGCCATCACGGACGAGTGCTCGGTGGCCGGGATGGTGAAGGCGCACTTCGCGGCGCTGGAGCACGGCATCGCGCTCATCGTGGGCGCCGAGTTCCACATTGCCGCCGGCGCCGGGGCGGACGCGGGCACGGCGCATCTGGTGCTGCTGGCGCCCACGCGCCGCGCCTACGGGCAGCTTTCGGCGCTCATCAGCCGCGGGCGGCGGCGCGCGCCGAAGGGCGAGTACGCGCTGGCCTTGGCGGACTTGCGCGGCTGCGCGGACTGCCTGGCGCTGTGGATTCCAGACGCGAGCGCGCCCATCGGCGGGAAGATCGCGCTTGGCGGGGAGATCAAGCGGCTGCTGCCGAACGTGTGGATCGCGCTGGAGCTCTTCTTGGCCAGCGACGATTTGGACAAGACCGCCCACGCGCTCACTCTGTCCTCGCGGCTCGACCTGCCCATCGTCGCCAGCAATGGCGCCGCCATGCACGCGCCGGAGCGGGGGCCGCTGCGCGACGTGCTCACCGCCATCCGCCTGAAGACGCCGGTGTACGCCGCCGGCACGCGCCTCGACCAGAACCGCGAACGCTGTCTGCAGCCGCTGTCGAAGCTGGCCGGGCGCTACCCCCGCGAGATGCTTGAGGAGACGCTGCGGGTGGCCGAGCGCTGCGCGTTTTCGCTCGCCGAACTGCGCTACGAATACCCCCGCGAACTGGTGCCCATGCGGACGACGCCGGCCGCGCATCTGCGCCGGCTCGCCGAAGCCGGGGCGAAGGCGCGCTGGCCGCAGGGCGTGCCGGCGGACGTGGCGGCGCTCGTCGCCAAGGAGCTGGCGCTCATCGCCGAGCTCGGCTACGAGTACTTCTTCCTCACCGTGCATGACATCGTGCGCTTCGCCCGCGGCCGGGGGATTCTCTGCCAAGGGCGGGGTTCGTCCGCCAACTCGGCGGTGTGCTATTGCCTCGGCATCACCGAGGTGGATCCGGCGCGCCAGCACGTGTTGTTCGAGCGCTTCGTCTCCAAGGAGCGGAACGAGCCGCCGGACATCGACGTGGACTTCGAGCACGAGCGGCGCGAGGAAGTGATCCAGTACATCTACGCGCGCTACGGGCGAAGCCGCGCCGCGCTGGCGGCCACCGTCATCACCTACCGGCCGCGCAGCGCCATCCGCGATGTCGGCAAGGCGCTGGATTTGTCCGCGGACTTCGTGGACCTGCTGGCGAAGTCCGTGGCTTGGTGGGACGACCGCGCCGAGATGATCGAGCGCTTCCGCGCCGCCGGCCTCGACCCGGGCAGCCGCGTCGCCAAGCAGTTTCTGCATCTGGTGAAGGAGATCCTCGGCTTTCCGCGCCACCTCTCCCAGCACGTCGGCGGCTTCGTCATCTCGGCCGGGCCGCTCGCCGAGCTGGTGCCGGTGGAGAACGCCGCCATGGCCGAGCGCACCGTCATCCAATGGGACAAGTACGACCTCGAAGCCCTCGGCCTGCTCAAGGTGGACGTGCTCGGCCTCGGCATGTTGACGGCCATCCGCAAGACGCTCGCGCTGGTGGGCGAAACGGCTACGCGGCGCCGGGTGGCGAGCGTGGCGGACATCCCGCCGGAAGACCCCGAAACCTACGCCATGCTGCAACGCGCCGACAGCGTGGGCGTGTTCCAAGTGGAGTCGCGGGCGCAGATGTCCATGCTGCCGCGCCTGAAGCCGGCGTGCTTCTACGACCTGGTGATCGAGGTCGCCATCGTGCGCCCCGGGCCGATTCAGGGCAACATGGTGCATCCGTATCTGCGCCGGCGCAGCGGCGAGGAGCCGGTCGCCTACCCCAACGACGCTGTGCGGGCGGTGCTCGAACGCACCCTGGGCATTCCCATCTTCCAAGAGCAGGTGATCGAGCTCGCCATGGTGGCGGCGGGGTTCTCCGCCGGCGAGGCGGACGGCTTGCGCCGCGCCATGGCGGCGTGGAAGCGGCGCGGCGGCCTCGAACCCTTCGAGCAGAAGCTCGTCGACGGGATGCTGGCGCGCGGCCACGACCGCGACTTCGCCGAGCGGGTGTTCGCGCAGATCAAGGGCTTTGGAGAATACGGCTTTCCGGAATCCCACGCCGCCAGCTTCGCCCTGCTGGTGTACGTCTCCGCGTGGCTGAAGCGGCACCATCCGGCGGCGTTCTACTGCGGCATCCTGAACAGCCTGCCGATGGGCTTCTACAGCCCGGCGCAACTGCTGCGCGACGCCGACGCGCATGATGTGGAATGCCGCCCGGCGGACGTGCAGGCGAGCGGCTGGGATTATCGACTGGAACATGCTGTGGAAGATGGCCGTGAGGCGGAAGCGGACGAGGTGGTGGCCTTGCGTCTAGGGCTGCGGCAGGTGAAGGGCCTCGGCGAAGAGGCGGCGCGGCGCATCGAAAGCGCGCAGCCCTTCCGCGACATCGACGATCTGAGCGCCCGCGCCGCGCTTGAGGACCGCGAGATCACCTTCCTCGCCCGCGCCGGCGCACTGGCCAGCCTCTCCGGCCACCGCCACCAAGCGCATTGGGACGCCGCCGGCGTCGATCGGCCGGCGGCCATCTGGCGGGCTACCGCCACGCGCCGGCGCTACCGCACGGACGTCGCCTTGGCCGCGCCCAGCGTCGGCCAGGACCTGGCGGCGGACTACCGCTACCTCGGCCTCACCTTGGGCCCGCATCCGCTGGCGCTGCTGCGCGGCGAGCCGGAATTCGCCCGCTGCCGCACGGCCGAGGCGCTGCAACGCTGCCGCAACGAGCAGTTCGCGCAAGTGGCCGGGCTGGTCACCTGCCGCCAGCGCCCCGGTTCCGCCACCGGCGTGGTGTTCCTGACCTTGGAGGACGAAACCGGCAACAGCAACATCGTGGTGTGGAACCGCGTGCTGACGCGCTTCCGCGCCGCCCTGCTGCAAAGCCGCCTGCTCCTGGTGAAAGGCGTGGTGCAGCGCGAGGGCCTGGTCGTCCACGTGGTGGCCGGCGAAGCGCGCGACCTCAGCCACAAGCTGGCGGCGCTGACCACCGAGAGCGCTGACGACACGGCATCGACTATGCGGGCGTTCCGATCGCGGAACTTCCACTGAGGGCTATCCCGCCGGATGCGGTTTACAATGGCCGCCATGCCGAAACTCATCGCCATCGTCGAAGACGAGCCGGATCAGCGCTCCAACTACGAGGAGGCCATCCTTGGCAAGGGCTACCGCGTCACCGCGTACGCCAGCCGCCAAGAGGCCATGGAGGGCTTTGAGAAAGAGCTGCCGGACCTCGCGGTGCTGGACATCGTGCTCGGCGAAGAGGTGGACGCCGGTTTCGACCTGTGCCGCCACTTGCTGGGGCGCCAGCCGACGCTGCCGATCATCTTTCTCACCGAGCGCATCAAGGAGGTGGACCGCATCTCCGGGCTGCGCCTCGGCGCGTGGGACTATCAATCCAAACCGATTTCGCTGGACTACCTCGCCGAACGCATCGCGTCGCTGCTGCGCATCAACGAGGTGCGCATGAGCGTGGAGCAAAGCGCCAGCGCCAAGCAGTACGGCGAGCTCATGCTCGACAAGGAGGCGCTGCTGGTGTCTTGGGGCGGCAAACGCATCGACCTCTCCGGCACCGAGTTCCGCATGCTGGAGAAACTGCTGCGGGCGCCGGGCCACGCGGTGAGCTACAAGTCGCTGATGAACGCCACGTTGCAATCGCTGGTCACCAACAACACCATCAACACCCACATGCGCAACATCCGCAAGAAGTTCGAACAAGTGGATCCCGCGTTCGCCTGCATCAAGAGCGAGTACGGCTTCGGCTACCGCTGGACGGACTAGATTCCTCAAGCGGCACTGATCCGCGCACAGATGAATGAGTCGCCAACCCGTCGCTCTCCGGCGGCGCTGCGCGAACCGGCGTCCCGGCGCAAGGCCGCGCCGGTTAGGAATCCGGGCGGCACCGGGCGGCGCGGCCCGCGGCTCGGCACGAAGTTGGCGCTGCTGGGCTTCCCGCTGGCCCTGGTGGTGGTGCCCGTTCTCTCCTCGGTGCTGCTCGCGCAGATGGAGCGCTGGTCGGTGCAGTGGCAATCCGAGCAGCAACGCCGCATCGCCGAGGGCATCGCGGTCTCCTTCAACGGCCGCGACGACTTGTTCGCCGACCTGCCGGTGAATCTGGGCGAATACGAGACCTTGGAGGCGCGCCACATCCCCAAACAACCCCGCCTCGACGGGGCGATCGACGACTGGGGCAGTCAAGCGGCGGCGCCGGTGCGGTTTGGCGAGGAAGGCGAGGATGGTTCGTTCACGCTCCGCCTCGGCACGCGGCCGGGGATGCTCTACGCCTACTTGGAGATCGTCGACGACGCCCGCGTGTACCGCGACCCGGCGGTGCTGCGGCTCGACAACGCCGACCAAGTGCGCATCGGGTTTCTGCAGCCGGACGGCGAGGACGGTCGCATCGCGGTGACCCTCGCCCCCACCGGCGACACCACCGCGTACCGCATGGACAGCGACTGGCGGTTCGCGCAAATCGGCCCGCCGGAGAGCGTCGTGCGCGGATTCGTGCGCGAGACCCCCGCCGGCTATCAGGTGGAGTTGCGGCTGCCCTTCGCTCTGCTCGGCTCGCGCCGCTACTTCGGCCTCGCCTTCGTGGACGTGGACGACGCGGACACGCGCGCCATTCGCGCCACCACGCAGACCTACGCCGAGAGCCAGCTGCTGGCGTTTCGCTCGCCGGAGCTTTCCACGATGCTGGAAAGCCTCGGCCGCTCGGACATGGAAGTACACGTGCTGGACGCCGAACTGCGGCTGCGCGCCAAGGTCGGCAGCTATCGAACGGAACAGCCGCGCCTGCCGTCGTGGCAATACCGCCTGCTGGGTTGGCCCACGGAGTTGGCCGCTTTCCTGGCCACGGTCAACGACGCGGCGTGGGGTTGGTTCGCCGGCAACGATGGCGAAGCGCCGCCCGCGGTGGATGCGGAGGATGCACAAAGCGTGGCGGACCAGGTGATGGCGTCGGCGCTGGCAGGAACGGCCAGCGCCCTGCCCCGACGCGCCGAAGGTGTGCGCACCATCTTGGCCGGCCATCCCATCCGCTCCGAACGAGACGCCGTTATCGGCATGATCACCGTGGAGCAGAACATCAACGACATCCTCGCCTTCAAGCGCGAGGCCATGGATCAGATCGCGCTGGCGTCGCTGGCGACCGTGCTCGTGGTGCCGCTCTTCCTGATCGCCTTCGCCGGCCGCTTGACGTGGCGCATTCGCCGATTGCGCCGCGCCGCCGCCGCGGCCATCGACGAGCACGGCCGGTTGCGCGCCACGGCGCTGGACGCCGGCGTGGACGCCGCCGACGAGATCGGCGACCTCTCGCGCAGCATAACCGCCATGCTGTCGCGGCTGGATCGCCACCATGCCTTCGTGCGCACCATGCCGCGCACGCTCCGCCACGAGATTCACAATCCGCTGAACACGCTCACCACGTCGTTGGAGCACCTTGCCCAAGAACCTGTGGCGCACGCCGGAAGCAAGTATCTGGAGAGCGCCGAACGGGCGGTGCTGCGCATCGGCGCCATCGTGCAGAACCTCACGGACGCGGCCAATCTGGAGGATTCGCTGACGGCCGAGGAACTGGAGATCATCGACGTGCAAGGGCTGGTGGAGAGCTATGTGAACAACACCCGCACCACGCACGGCGGGCAGCGCTTCGTCTTCCACAGCACGCCCGGCCCGGTGTACGCCGAAGTCGCCGACTACCGCATCGAGCAGTTGCTCGACAAGCTCATCGACAACGCCGTGGACTTCCACCGCGCCGGCAGTCCGATCACGGTGGTCTTCAACGTGCGCCGCGACCATTGGACGGTGACGGTGGCCAATCGCGGCCCCGCCCTCGCCGCCGAGCCGGGCGCCTTGTTCGAGTCGCTGGTTTCGCGGCGCGCGCACGAGAGCAAGTCGCATTTCGGCTTGGGGCTGTATGTGGTGCGGGTGATCGCCGAGCAACACGGCGGCTCGGCGCATGCGGTGAATCTGGTCGATGGGTCGGGGGTGGCGGTGACCGTCCGTTTGCCGTTGACTGGAGCCGGCCAACGGCCGGATGTCCGGGCAGACATCGCGCGCGCAAGCAACGGCGCGGCGGAAACCGCCACTGTGTAGCATTTTCCCTAATTATAGGGAACGTATTTATAGGGAATGCATGTATAGGGAACTCGCATGTAGGAAACGCATGTATAGGTAGCTACAAGTTATGTAGCCTATAATTGCGTTCCATTTGTCTCGGAATTGGGGTAACCTCGCCCACCATGCCTGATCGACCGGACTTCTTCCCCCTCGGCGTCGCCACCGGCGCGGCGCATTGCGACCGCAAGGCCGAACGCGCCGAGCTGGTGCGCAACATGCTCGATGTTCGCCACACTTGGCTGTGGGGGCGTCGCCGCATGGGCAAGACCAGTCTCGTGGAACAGGTCGCCGCGGATTTGCAGGGTGGGGACCGCAATGTCGCAGTGGCCACCATCGACCTCTTGGTGGCCCATGACGCGCATGACTTCGAGACGCGCTTGTTCGCCGCGGTCGAGCGCTTGGGCGCGCTGATGGCCACGCGCGGACGCTCGGCGACGCAACGGCCCGGCGAAGCGTTTGGCGCGTTGCAACCGGAGTTCTCGGTCGGCGCGCTGGGGGTGTCGATGAAACTCCGGTCACCCGGGCAAGCCGCGCAAGGCGTCGTGGAAGCGCTGCAAGGGCTGGATCGCGCCGCCGCGGCGCATGAGCGGCGCGCGGTCCTCGTGTTGGACGAGTTTCAGCAACTTGGCGCTATACAAGGCGGCGCGGCTTTGGAAGGCGCGATACGCCATGCGGTGGAGCGTTTCCGCAACGTCACCTGCATATTCGCCGGCAGCCAGCGGCATCTGCTGGCGCCGCTGTTCGAGCAGGAGGATCGGCCACTCTTCCGGTTGTGCCGCAAGATGACCTTGGGGCGCATCGCCGCCGCGGACTACCGGGACTTCATGCGGGAAGCGGCCACCCGGCGCTGGGACGACGACCTCGCCGACGCCGCCATCGAGCGCATCCTCGCGGTCACCGCCCGCCACCCCTACTACGTCAACGCGCTCTGTTCGCGCCTGTGGAGCGCGTCGGCGCCGCCAACCAGCGCAGCCGTGGACACGGTTTGGGAGCGCATCGCCATGGAGGACAAGCCGGTCGCCGCGGCGCGCGTGGTGGGGCTCGCGGCCAGTCAACGGGCCTTGCTGCGGGCAATCGCCAAAGCGGATGACGGCGTGGAACATCCGATGTCGCACGAGTTCCTCGCGCCCATTCGCTTGGCCACGTCCACCGGCAACCGCGCCAAGGAAGTGTTGGACCGGGAAGACCTCATCCGCCGCGACAGCGATGGCCACTGGCGCTTGGTCGATCCGGTGTTGGCCTTCTACCTGCGACGGCTTTAGGAATCGAGGCGCACCTCCATAAGCAACTCCTGCCGGTTCTCCTCAAGCAGGGTGGCGCGGGTCACCGCGAACGGCCAAAAGCTGGCGGCGATGACCTTGTTCGTGTGCGGATGCGGCGGCGGCGGGGGCGGGTCGTCCTTCACGGTGAGCTGATCGGCGCGGTCCAAGCCGAAGCGCATGCCGGCGAACGGCAGCGCGTTGGAAAACGGCACGAAAGCGTGCCCGCGCGTGCCTTCGTGGACGTGGCGGCGCAAGGTCTGGGCGAGATCGCGCAACAGGCCCGTATCCAGATAATTGAGGAAGTCCCAAAACAGGCACACGTCGAACATGGTGCCGATGGGGAAGTCGAATACGCGGTCGAACACGGTCTCGTGCGGCCGGCGCCGGCGTTGATGCTGCCGCCGATAGCCGGTCTCGCCGAACAGATCGGCGAATTGCAGGCGGCAGCGGTAGCCCGCGAAGAAACGCACGCTCTCGGCAGTGGCGGCGCCGATGTCGAGGATGTTCAAGCGCGGCTGTGCGGCAACGTCCTCGAATACCAGCGGCAGCAACCGCGTCGCCAAATGCGAAGGCAACATCGCCCCTTAGGGCGAACCGCCAGCTGGGCTCTTGCGCGGGCTTCCGGCGGCGTTGGAGGCCGGCGTCGACCCGGGGTTCTGCACCGGCCGGCCATCGCCGGTCAGCTTCGGTTTGGCGGGTGCCGCGGGCTGCGGCTGAGCGGTTGCCGCCGCTTGCGGCTTGGCGCTGTCGACGATTTCCGGGTCCATGTCGATGCTGCCCTTGAACTTGGCGCCGTCGTTGACGATGACCCGCGGCGCCTTGATGTTCCCCTCCATGCGCCCGGTGGCGGTGAGCACCACCTTGTCCACGCCGTCCACGTCGCCTTCCACTTGGCCTTCGATTTGCACCACGTTGGCGACCACGTCGGCGCGCACGTGGCCGCCCGCCTGAATCGTCAAGGTGTGCTTGGGGAGGTTGATGGTGCCTTCGCACTGGCCGGAGATGACCACGTCCTCGTCGCCGGAGATGCGGCCGTCGATGACGATGGTGGGGCCGATGGTCGCCTTGGCGGCACTGGGCCGGCCCGGTTGCGGCGGCCCGGCCGCGGCCGGCGGGGCGCTCGGTTGGGGCGTCGGCGGCATCGGGCCAGCGTCTTTGCGTTTGTCGAACATGGGCACCTCCGGTCAGTGTGAACAAGAAGGCATCATAACGCCTTTTGGCGCTGGTGGCGGATTGCCGCCGGCACGCGCTAGCGCAAGCGAAACTCGGCGTCCAACGCCGGGGTGCCGTCGCACTCCACTTCGCCCCGCTCCCACAGCAGCAGCATGGCCGCCCACACGCTGCGCGCCGCGGCGCCGTGCAGCGCGGGCGGAACAGCGGCGTACATGGTCGGAACCATCTCGGCAATACGCGCCGCGCCGCCGGCGAGGTGACGCCGTATCTGCTCCTCGCGCTCGCGGCGATGGGCGAGGAAAGCGCGGACGTGGCGCTTCGGCGCCGTGATGGCGGGCCCGTGCGTTGGCCAATAGACGTCGTCCTCGCGTTCGAGCAGCAACTCCAAGCTGGCCATGTAGCTGCCCATGTGTCCGTCCGGCGGCGAAATGACGCTGGTGGACCAGCCCATCACATGGTCGCCGCTGAACAGCAGATTGCCGCCGTTCGCCCGCAACGCGAAGCAGACGTGGTTGGAGGTGTGGCCGGGCGTATGCACGCACTCCAACGCCCAGCCGTCGCCTTCGACAACGTCGCCATGCCGTACGCGAACGTCTGGGTCGAAGTCTCCATCGCCGCCCTCTTCCACCTCGCCCACCGCTTCCACGCCGTTGACGACGCGGCCGGCGCCGTGCGGCCCGAAACCGTAGGTCTTGGCGTTTGTGTGTTCGGCCAGCAGTCGGCAGCCGGGCGAGTGGTCGCGGTGGGTGTGCGTCACCACCATGTGCGTGATGGTCTCGCCGGCGGTGGCGCGCAGCAGCGCTTGGATGTGTACCTCGTCCGCCGGCCCGGGATCCACCACGGCCACCGCGCCGCGGCCGACGAGGTAGGTGCCGGTGCCGTAGAGCGTGAACGCGCTGGGGTTGTTGGCGATGACGCGGCGCACACCCGGAGCCACTTCGGCCGCTTCGCCATAGCGAAAGTCGAGCGCGCGTTGGAACGGAATGGCGGTCAAGGCGTCAGTGGCCGTTCGCTGGAGACGACGGGTATTCTACCGGCTTGCTCCGGCAACGCCGGCGAGTCGGTTCGTTCCCGCGCGCCGGCCTCCGCGTCGATCTCGGCTTGCCAGCGTTCGCGCCGCTCGCGCCAGCGCGAAATGCCCGGCGTGACGGTGAGCGCCAAGTCCAAATAGCGCAACCCTTCGGCTTTCATGCCGATGTGGAACGCCTCGCGCGCCACCGTTTCCAGCTGCGTGGCGGCGACGGAGAGCAGCCGCGCCGCGTCGGCATTGCTCGGATCCAAGCTCTGTGCCTCGCGCAACTTGGCCACGCAGTTGTCCGCCAAGGACGGGCCGGTGATGTAGCCTTCCGCGCACAACGCCTCGGCTTCGGCGATGAGCGCATCGACGGTTTCCACGCGCTCGATCTCGCCGTCGACGCGGGTGTTCATCTCCGCCACCAAGTCGTCGGCAATGCCGGATGCCGCGGTGCGCGCCACCAACGCGCGCGCCGCCTCCAAGTCGCCGCTTTCCAGTTTCGCCGCGAAGTCCGCGCGCACCTGCGTGACCACCTCCGCAAGCCCCTGCACAGCCACGGCGTCGTCCGGCCTGGTGGCGAGAACGCGCCGATAACGCTCCGCGGCGTTGTCGCCCGGCGGATCGATCAACGCGCCGCCCTCGCGCAACACCGCGGCTTCGTTGAGCAGCGCGTTGATCTCCGCCTGCAGCGCCTCGGCGTCCGAGAGCGTGGCGCGCACGGCCGCGGCGCCGCTGAAATCCGGGTTGGCGGCCGTGGCGCGCTCCATGTTCGCCATCGCGACTTGCAGATCGCCGAAGCGCGCGGCGTTCGCCGCGGCGGCGCCGTAGTGCGCGGCGATCCGGTCCAAGGCGGCCAGCGCCTCGGCGTTGTTCGGCACCAGGCGCAACGCCTCGCGGTAGCTGGCGATGGCCAAGTCCGCGGAAGCCGCGTGCGCCAAGCCGCCGCCGGCCAGCAGCAAAGCGGTGTCGGTGAGCAGCCGCTTCGCTTGCCGATGATCGTTGAGCGCCTCGAAGAGCCCGCCGAGCTCGGCGTCGTCTGGAAAAACCGCGCCGAACTCGTTGAGGTGCGCCGCGGCTAGATCCACGTCCGCGTCCGCCAGCGCTGCGCGCACCGTCGCTTTGGCGTTCACCGCGGCGTCCGCAAGCGCCGCCAGCGCACCCTCGTGTTGCGGCGCCAAGGCCAGCACATTCCGATACGCTGCCGCCAAGGCCGGCAAGCGCTGCGCCGGATCTTGCGCCAAGAGCTCGGCTTCGCGCCACGCCACCACCACGTCTGGGTGTTCCACGAGGCCAATCGCGGCCAGCGCGCGATCGAAGGTGGCGGGATTGCGGTGCGCCTGCCACCCAACCGCTCCCGCCACCACCGCCGCCAAGGCCAGCGGCACCAGCCACGCCACCGCCGCGCGCCGGCGTTCTTGGCGGCGCGACGCGTCGCCGCGTTCCGCAGCAATGGTCGCCGCCACGGCGTCGATTTCCGCCACGGCCACGGCGCGGGTCTTGATCGCCACGTCCGGCACCAAAGCGCGGGAGCGCACCGCGTCCAAGGCCCCGGCGACCGCGGCCCCGGAAGGAAAACGGTCCGCCGGCGAGTGCGCCAGCAGGGAACGCATCACTTCTTGAAACGGCGCCCACTGCAACGCCAAAGGTGGTTCCGGGCGATGCCTTCCGCCGTCGCCGCTTTCGCCTTCCACGGACTGCCCCGCGAACGGCACGCCGCCGGTCAACATGCGGTAGAACAACACGCCCAAACTGTACAAATCCGAGCGCCCGTCCGTCGCCGCCCCGCCCGCTTGCTCCGGGCTGGCGTAGGCGGCCGCTTCCGGCGCACCCGCGCAGGAAGTGCCGAAGTCCGCCAGCAGCGCCGCGCCTTGCGCGTTGAAGAGGATGTTGCCGGGCTTCAGGCCGAGGTGCAGCGCGCCCTTGCGGTGCGCGTGGCCGAGCGCCAGCGCCAACTGTTTGGTGGCCTCGACGACGTTCTGCACATGCAGCCCGACCTCCAAGTTGCGGTCGAGGTCGCCGCCGCGCAGGTAGTCCATGACCACGAACAAGGCGTCGCCATGCCAGCCCGCCTGATGTACGCGAACGATGCCGGGATGGTCGAGGGCGCGGGCGCGTTCGGCGCCTTCGAGGAAACGCGTGGCGAACGCGGCGTCTGCGGCGACCTCGGGCGCCACCACTTTGATCGCGACCGCGCCACGCAACGGGTGGTGGGCGAGATGGACGGTGGCGGAATTGCCACGCGCCAGCTCGCGTTGCATCCGGTAGCCGGGGATTTGCATGGGGTTCGCCGGTCGAGCCTATTGCACCGGCCCCAAGGGCCCCAAGCCGCGTTCGGCGGTGTCCAAAGCCAAGGACACCGGCGCACCGCGCACCAAGCGCCCCAAGATGAAGCGGCCGTTGACGATGTAGGCGCCGCCATCGGCGCGCACGGCGTCGCCATCGCCATGCGCCAAGCCGTTCACGCACCGGCGCCCGCGAAACATCCAAGGCTGCTCTTCCAAACGCAGCGCACAGCGGGCCACCTCTTCCACCGGCTGTTCGGCCACCAGCTCGCCATCGTTCCACTTCTGGAACACCATGCCGCCGCCGGGCGTCTGTTTGACCCCCGGGCCGTGCTGGCGCCCGAAGGCGAAGCGGCCCTTGTAGAGCGTGCCGTCGCGCCAGCGGAAGTGGCCGAGGCCGTGGCGCAGGTCGGCGGCGAAGTGGCCTTCGTAGCGATTGCCATTGTCCCACGACAAGGCGCCGCGGCCGGATTTGCGGCCGTTCTCGAATCGGCCGTCGTAGGTCGTCCCGTCCGCGTAGGCGTACACGCCCTGCCCGTGCGGAACGCCGGCCGCCAGCGCGCCTTCGTAGCGCTCGCCGCTGCGCCACTCGTACGCGCCCTCGCCGGTGCGCTCGCCGTCGACGAAATCGCCTTCGTAGATGTCGCCGTTCGGCCAGGTCAAGCGGCCGGCGCCGGTCATCGCGCCGAGCTGGAAGCCGCCTTCGTACACGGCGCCGGAGGCCAACCGCAGAACGCCGGCGCCGTGGCGCCGGCCGCTGGCGAACGCGCCCCGGTAGCTCTCGCCGCTCGGCGTGGTGTGGACGCCCTGGCCGTGCATCAAGCCGCGCCGGAACTCGCCTTCGTAGCGGTGTCCCTCGCCCCAGAGCAAAACGCCGCGCCCGTGGCGCTGGCCATCGACCATGTCGCCTTGGTATTCGTCGGCGGCGGCGCCACCGGGCGCACCGGCCAAGGCGCACGCCAACACCGACGGGCCGAACCTCGTCGCAACAAAGCGGCAAAATGGCATGCTGTTGCCAACCGAAACGGAACGTGCGCAGTCTGCGGATTCGCCGCCATTTCGGCAAGGCCGCAAGAAAGGGCATACTGGCAGCGTGGAGCTACCAGAAAGAAGGCATGAGGAACGACTTTCATCCCTGCACGTTCACGCCGCCGTCGGCGTGGCTGCGCATGATGTGGGAGAACGGCGGCGTACCAAGAGCGTTCTGGGGCAAGGCGGCCCGGGTGCTTGGCTTTTCCGCGCTGGCGACGCCGCTGCGGATTTGGGAGTACCTCGCCCACTCCCGCCAAGTGGACAACGCGCGCCTTGAAGCGCCGGTTTTCCTCTTGGGTTTCGCCCGTTCCGGCACCACGCACTTGCAGTACCTCATGGCGCAAGACGCGCGCTTCGGCTGCTTCACCACCTTTCAAGGCGCGGTGGCCACGTTCGCGTTGACGGCGCGCGGCCGGTTGAAAGGGCTGATGGAACGCGGCATGGGTGGCGACGGGCAAACGCGCCCGATGGACAACGTGGCCATCTCCTTGGACACGCCCATGGAGGAGGATCTGGGCGTCGCCGGCACGTCGCACATGTCGTTCGTGCATCAACTCTCCTTCCCGCGGCAAACCATGCAGTGGTTCGACAAGTACGTGATGCTGGGCACGGGCGCGGACGGGCGCCCCAGCGGCGGCCTTTCGCCACACGAGCTGCAGCGTTGGGAACGCGCCTACCTGCGCGTGCTGCGCAAAACCTCGCTGCTTGCGGAAGGCAGGCCGCTGCTGCTGCGCAACACCGTGAACACCGCCCGCGCCGACGTGCTGCTGCGCCTCTTTCCGCGCGCCAAGTTCGTCCACATCGTGCGCAACCCCTTCGACGTGTACCCCTCGCTCATGCACCTGTACCGCACCCTGTTGCCCCTCTACCAACTCGATCACTACGATGAAGAGGAGATGGAGCGGTTCCTGGTGACGATGTACCGCGACGTGATGCGCAAGTACCTGCGCGACCGCGAGCGCATTCCCGCCGGCCAACTCGCCGAGGTGCGCTTTGAGGACTTGGAACGCGACCCGCTCGGCGAGTTGGAACGCCTGTACGCCGAACTCGATCTGCCGGATTGGCGGCAAGCGGCGCCGGCCGTCGCCACCTATCTGCAAGGGCTCTCCGGCTACCAGAAAAACCGCTTGCCGATGGCGCAGGCGGACATCGACCGCGTTGTGGAGCACTGGGGCTTCGCCACGCAGGAATGGGGCTACGAGCCGCCGGACGAGCGCCGCGCGGCGTCCTAGCGCCTGCAACGAACCGTATCGAGAGAACCTCCATGCTGCGCTTCGCCGAAGAGATCCTGTTGCTGTTGTGCGGCGAAACCGCCGGCGACCTCGCCTTCGTGCCGGAGCCGGACCTGCACCACACCCTCGCCGGCGCCGTGTTGATGGATTTGGCGCAGGAGAACCGCATCGACACGGACTTGGATCAGCTCGTCGTGGTGGACGCCACGCCGCTGGACGACGAGCTGCTCGATCCCACCCTCGCCCGAATCGTCGCCGAGAAGAAAACACGCGACGCCTTGTTCTGGGTGCGCCGCGTCGCCGCGGACGGAGATGCGATCCGGGCCGCCGCGCTGGCGCGGTTGCTCGCCGCCAACATCCTGCAAGCCGCCGAAGGCGACGAGGTGCAACCGTCGCCGCAAGTGGCGCGGGCGCGCCGCTACCCGGCCGTGGACGGCGAGGCCGAGCAGGAGGTGCGCTTGCGCATCATGGGCACGTTGTTCGCCGACGACATTCCCACGCCGCGGGACGTGGTGCTCATCTGCCTGGCGGACGCCTGCGGCATGTTCCAGCGCATTCTCAGCAAAGCCGAGTTGGCGGAAGCCCGCGAACGCATCGACTTGATGCGCCGATTGGACTTGATCGGCCAAGCGGTGGCCCGCGCCGTGCGCGAATCGAGAGAGCAAGAAGCCAAAGCGCCCGCCGGCGAACCCAAGAAGATCCCGATCGTCAAAGGCTTGCCCCTCATCGGCAGCGCCCTCGACGCCGCTGGGGACTTCCGCGCCTTCGTGACGCGAAAATACCTGCAACTCGGGCCCGTGTTCGAGGTGCGCTTGCTGCACCGGAAGGCGCTGGTGCTCGCCGGGCCGGAGGTCAACCGGTTCGCCAACAAGCGCGGCCGCGAACACTTCAGTTCCCAGCCGTGGATCGGCTTTGCCGAAGGGATGGGCGCGGCGCGGCTGGTGTTGAACATGGACGGCGCCGAGCATGCGGCCATGCGCAAAGCCCTCGCGTCCGGTTTTTCGCGCCGGCGTTTTCACGACTTCCTCGGCGTGGCGAGCGACATCGCGCGCGAACGCGCGGCCGGCTGGCCGCGCAACCAACGGCTCCAACCCCTGCTCGCGGTGCAGCAGATCATCGCCGATCAAATGGGCGAAGTGCTGGCCGGCGAGCGGGCGTCCGCGCATTTGCGCGACATGGTGGACTACTTGGAGACGTTGCTGATCACCCGCGCCACGCGGCAAATGCCGCAGTTCCTGTTCGCCCACCGCTTCAAACGCGCGCACACGCGGCTGCAGGCGCTGGCCGAGCGGACGCTGCAGTCGCACCGCCCCGGCGGCCGTCACGCAGACGCCGACGACTTCATCAACGACCTGTTGGATCTGCACAACGCCGATCCGCAGTTCTTCCCCGAAACGGACATGCGCGCCATGGCGCTGGCACCGTATCTGGTGGGCATCGAGACCGTGGCGACCAGCTGCGCGTTCACCTTGTACGCGATTCTGAAACACCCGGATCTGCTGCGGCGCATCCAAGCGGAAGTGGACGAGTTTTTCGCCGGGCCGACGACGGTGGAGCGGTTGCGGCAACTGGACGTCACGCATCGCACGGTGTTGGAGGCGTTGCGGATGTATCCGGTGGGCGTGGCGCTGTTCCGCACCGTGGCGAATTCCTTCGATCTGGCGGGCCACCACGTTGCCGCGGGCCAACGGGTGTATGTCGTCACGTCGGTGACGCATCGCCTGCCGGAGTTCTTTCCGGAGCCGGACCGATTCGACATCGACCGCTACCTGCCCGAGCGCGCCGAACATCGGCAACCCTACGCCTACGCGCCGTTCGGCTTGGGCACGCACCGCTGCTTGGGCGGCGGCTTCGCCGAGGCGCAAATGCTGCTGACGGTGGCCGCCATTCTGCACACGGCGGAGCTGCGATTGACGCCGCCGGGCTACGAGCTGAAGATAACCAACGTGCCGGTGCCGCGCCCGAACAAGCGGTTCCGGTTCCAGATGACGGGCCTGCGGCACAGTCCGTAGCGAACCGGCCGCCGCGCCTACTCCGGCAGCGAGAACCCCTCGCGCAGCACCGGCTTCACCTTGGCGACGGCAAGCAGGGACTCCACGCAGTCGCGAATGGACTCGTCCAAGCTGCGGAACTCGACGCCGGTCACCGCCTTGATGCGGTCGTTGCGCAAATCGCAGCCGGCCCAAATGGCGCGGAACTCGGCTTTCCGGGCCTTGATGCGGTCCGGGTGCGAATCGGTCACTTGCGGCGTGTCGTGGCCGAGCTCGGGCAGGAGCCGATCGATGTCCGCGCAGATGTCCTCGACGTTGCGCGTATCCGTGGACCAGGCGATGTAGCGCTCGCCATTCTTCACATGAACGCTCTCCAGCAGCCCGACGTGGCAGTCGGCGTCGTCGCGCACGTCCACCGTCATCCACGGGCGGTAGACGCCGTTCTGCTGGTATTCGCCCAGCAGCATCGTTTCGATGTTGTGCTGCCACGGCCCCATATTCTTCTGGTGCGGCGAGAGGATGGGGCCCACGTTGTCCGCCGGGCAGCAGGTGATGGCGTCCCAATCGCCGCTGGCCTCCGCGGCGTCGGAGAAGGCGCGCTGGGCGATCACCTTGCCCATCGAATAGCCTTGGCGCTCCGGCGTTCGCCGCGGATCGTCCTCGTCCGGGTAGCGGTCCTCGTAGAACGTGGGGCGGCGCACGTAGGCTTGCATGTCCGCCTCGGACATCACCGCGGCGATGCTGGAGGTCACGATCACGCGGCTCACCGTGCCCGCCTTGTTGACCGCGCCGATCAGGTGATCGCAAACCATGCGCACGTACTCGTGGTCGCTGTAGTTGGAGACGTGCGAGACGTGGCAGACGCCGTGGCAGCCGGCGAAGATGTCGTCGAAGCTGCCCGCGTTGTCCAGATCCGCGGAGTGCAGCGTGAGGCGCCCGGAAGCATAGCCCGGCATCGCCTTCAGAAAGTCCGTGCGCACCGGGTCGTCCGCGTTGCGTACGCAGGCGCGCACCCGGTAGCCCTTGTCCAGCAGGCGGCGCACCACCCAGCTGCCGATGAAACCCGCGCTGCCGGTCACAGCCACGGTGCCGCCTTTGGGAACTGGTGCCATGCGAAATCTCCCCCCTCTCGCTGTTGGATGCCACACATGTTATGCCGCCAAGCGCACGCTTGGCAAACGCGGTTCTGTTGTACCGCGGGGAGGGTCAGCGCTTCACCGGGCGGCACCGTGGCGACGACCAGGCCCCTGCTCGTTCCAAGGGCTTGGAGCTTACCCATCGCGCACTGACAGGATGAGGTTGCTCGCCGCCAGCGGAACGGTGCCTCCAGAATAGCCGAGGCCGTATCATCGCCGGCCGCGCCCGGCGTGTCCATCATGCTGCGCACACACTATCCACAGGTTGCCAACGCACACCTGCACACCGGGCGTGTAGATGAGGAGCGAACGATGTCCGAAGCCAACTCCGAACGCCGCGGTGCCGCCACGCCACGAGGCGCCTAGTTTGCCGCCATCGTCCAAGAAGTGGCCCGACGGCTTGGCGGCGGTGGCGGCCGTGCTCGGCCCGCTGCTGCTGTACGCGGCCACCATGCCGCGCGGCGTCGCGCTGGAGGACGACGGCCTGTTCCTGATGGCCGGGGCGCAGTTCGGCATCGCGCATCCGCCCGGCTATCCCCTCTACACGCTGATCTGCCACCTGTTCATGCAGCTGCCTTTCGGCAACCCGGCAGTGCTCGGCCACCTATCCAGCGCGGTGCTCGGCGCGTTGGCCTGCGGCGCGGTGTACATCTGCGCCCGCTTGATGGAGGCGGCGAGGCTGCCCGCGCTCGCTGCCGCTTGGTTGTTCGGCGCCGCCGAACATGTTTGGTCGCAGGCCATCATCGCCGAGGTGTACACCTTGAACGCGCTGCTGTTCTTCGCCGCCTACGGCTTCATCGCGCACGGCGTGCGGCGGCCTTGGCGCCTATGGCCTTGGGTGGCGGCGGCGGTGGCCTACGGCTTGAGCTTGGCCAACCACTGGCCGTTGATGGCGCTGGCCCTGCCCGGCCTCGCCGCGATGGCGCTGCCGGCGCGCAAGGCGCTGCTCCCCAAGCTGCCGCTGCTATTGGCCATCGCCTTGGCGAGCGCCTGCCTGCCCTACGCTTGGATGGTGGCGCGTTCCTGGCAAGAGCCGTTCATCAGCTTCTACGGCCCTATCGCGGACTGGGATGCCTTCTGGCACTACCTCGGGCGCACCGGCTACGCCGAGGGCGACGCCAACCCCATCGCCGGCTGGAACGACCGCTTCGCCTTCGTCGGTTGGTTTTCGCAGCAGGTGTTCTGGCAATTGACGCCGCTGGGCTTCGCGCTGGCGCTGTTGGGGTTGTTCGCCTTGCTGCGGCGCCGGCGGCTGGCCGAGACGTCAGGGGCGGCGCTGGTGTTCCTCGGCAACAGTTTGGCGCTGCTGTTGCTGCTGGAGTTCGAGTTCGATTTCCACCGCAGCGCCATCTTCCGCCCCTATTCGCTGGTCTGCTACGGGTTGATGGCGCTGTGGCTGGCGGCGGGGCTGACGTTCGCGCTTAACTGGCTGCAGGCGTGGACGACACGGCTCTCGGGATCGCGGTTGGCGGCGCTGGCCAAAGCGCCCGGCATCGCGTTCGCCGCCGCGCTGACTGGCGGCGGACTGTGCGTCTGGGCCGTGTGGATGCACTGGCCGCTGAACGACCGCGCCGGCAGCGACTTCACCGCCCGCTTCGCGCAGACGGTGTTCGCGTTGTTGCCGGAGAACGCCATGCTGCTCACGCACGGGGACGTGGCCACGAGCGTGCTCGGCTACCAGCGCTTCGTGGCTGGGCAACGGTCGGACGTCGAGCTGCTCAATCTGCCGGGCCTCGTCTACGGCAACCGGCTCTACCACCCGCTGTTGGCGGATGCGCGCCGTTTGGAGCTCATACGCCGGCACATCGCCGCGGTCGAGCGCCCCATCTTCTACATTGCGGATGACGAGGACTTTCCGCACGGCCACGGCATCCGCCACCACGGCTTCCTGAAGGAAGCCACCGCGGCCATCGCACCGGGCGCCTTGCAGCTGGCGCATTCGCCGGTGGCCGCGGAGTATTTCGAGGAGTTGCTGCAGCACCGCCCAAGCGACGGTTGGGAGCGGTATCTGCAAATCACGCTGCTGCACGACTATGGGCAGTTCTTGGGCTACGCCGTGCTGCTGGGCGACCCGAATCTGCTGCAACTCACCGAGCGGCAGCGTGCGCTCGCGGAAGGGAGCTACTCGAGCCTCGTCGGCATGGCCGAGGTTCACTTGAAGTACGGCGACGCGGCCCACTGGCCGCGCATCGGCGCGTGGCTTGGCAAGGCGGAAGCGCTGCTCGACCCCACCTTCGAGCGTTGGCGCCGAGCGCGGTTCCATCACCTAAACGGCGTGCTGCTGGGGCGGCAAGGCCACGAAGCCGCCGCCGTGCGCGCATTCCGACGTTCCTTCGAGATCTATCCAGATCCAACCAACCCGGCCAAAGAAGCGCTCGAAATACACGGCGTCGAACCGGGCGGTTGACTCTTCCGGTGACGAATCACTCCACGAAGCGGATGCCGTTGTTCGGCGGCGGTGGTGGCGCATCGGGGTTTCCCGCGCGGACGATGCGGTGGATGAAGTCGTCCGCCATGATCGGCGCGAAACTCCGCCATTGCCGCACCGACGCGTCGTTCGGTTCCCGCCGCAGGATGCGCACATGGCCGAACTCCTTGTCCACCACATAGCCGGGAACGTCGAGCAGCGCATCCTCGGTCACGATGTGGCTCACCGAAGCGCGGAGGGTGCGCAAGTCTCGGTGGAGATTGTTGCCGCGGCCGGTGCCGGCGTCGTAGAAGGGAATGCGACGGTGCAGGTAGTAGTAGCCGGGCAAGCTGTAGTGGTGCCGCCCCGGCTGCCAAACCGCGGCCACCCCCGGCGCCTCGGCAAGGTGGCGATACGCGGCGAAGTGCGGGTCTTGGCCGCGCAGGAAACGCACCACGGTCTGCTGCGGTTGGTCCGGCACGTGGAACACACCGTCCTGCCCGGGCAGGGCGTTCAGGATGCCGGCCACGGAAACCACCGCGAACACCGCCCCGCCGATGGCGAACGGCACCATCCGCCGCTTGGCGCCGGCGGCAAGCTCGGCCAATACGCCGGCGCCGAGCAGCAGCCACAGCGGGATGACCACGAAGACGTAGCGGTACTCCTTGTGGACCAGCGCCGAGTGCAACACCAGCACCAGCCCGATGAGCAGCAACAGCAGACCGTAGCGGCGCGGCCGGCGCAACGCCGCGCCAACGCAGAGGGCGCTGCCGCCGGCGCTGGCCAGCAGCAGCCACCAAAGATACTGGTGCGCCGGACTGCCGCTGGCCGCACCGGTTTCGTACAGCTCGAAGTTGAAGCGCACGACGGTGAAATAGGAGTGGAACAGCCCCGCGTCCCAAGTGACCGCGTCGAACACCCCGACAGCGAGCGAAAACGCCGCCACCGCCACCGCGAAAATCGCATGCGCCTTGCCAACGCGCCCCAAGCGCAGCAAGACGAGGCCCAAGAGCAACACGACCAGCGGCGCGTAGTACGGGCGAATCGCGGTCGCCAAAACGGCCAGCAAGGCCAGCAGCCAAACACTCCACAAGCGCAGCGATCGCTCCCCACTCGCCGCTGTCGGCGCCTGAATGCGAGCGCACAACGCCAAGAGCGTGACGAAGACCGCGGCGGCGACCATTCCCGTCAACGGCTTGTGCGCGAGGCCGACCAGCTCGTACCAGAAGGCGCCGGCCAAGAGCGCCGCCCGCCCGGCCGATTCGCCGAAATGCCGCCGGGCGAAGCAATACATGCCGGCCGGAATGGCCAAAGACAGCCCGCAGAACGCCAACTTCACGCCGCCGACGTACCAGAACGGCTGGCCGAGGCCCGCGGCCTCGAACCCCTTGAGCAGCCCGGCGATCAACCCCGGCAGCAACCACGAGCGCGCGCCGTAGAAGAACTCCCAATAGACGACGCCGTTGCCGAAAGCCAAGCGATGCGCCGGCTCCAGCAACTGCATGCTCTCGTCCGGATGCACGATGAAGTCGCCGGACAAGGCCACGACGGCGCGCACGAGGAAGGCCAACGCCAGCACCGGCCAGAACAACCGCCACCGCGGCCCCTCCGGCGCACGCCAATGCAGCAAGCCGTCCGCCGCCGAACGCAGCGGGCCGAACCGCGCAACGGGCGCGGATTGGCGCGGCGGCGCGGCGCGACCGCCTGCCGTACGCCGCCTCCGCTGCCGACCCTTGCGCTGCTTCCGAGCCATTCCACCGCGCTTCGTAGGTCAGCCGCCAAGCTGCCGCAAGGCGGCGATGGCGGCGTTTTTCTGCGGATGCGGGTAGACGGCCCGGGACTCCTCGAACCATGCCTTCGCCTCTTGCCCCTGCCCAAGACGATGGGCGCAAAACCCCCGCAGGTACAAAAACCGCGCCCGCCGTTCTTTGCTCATGATCTCGTCTTGGCGGCTTTCGGCTTGGCGCAGCCAACCTTCCACCAAGGGCAGATGCGTGGCGTTGCCGTGCGCGAGCGCCACTTCGGCCATGCCCATCAGCATGAAGAAACTGCGTTCCGCGCGCCGCACCGAGCCGCGCAAGAGTTCGGTCATTTCGGCGTTGGCGCCGAGCGTCGCAAGCCCAAGATACTCGCCATAGCGAAACAACAGCTTGTTGCGCCGAACACGCTCCCAAGCGTCCACCGGACGCAACTCCAGCAGTTCCTCGAAATACTGTTCGGCGCGCGGACGAGTGGTCAATTCCAACGTGCCGGGGGGAACGCCCCGCAGCACCTCTTTGGCGAAACCGTGGTGGCGGAAGCCCTGGCCGTGGAACTCGTCGTCGCCGGCGAAATAGAAAACAGGCCGCTTGGTGCCGGCGACGAAGCGCCGCAGAGCCGCCTGCTGTTCCCGCTCCGGCAACAACCGCCCGGAGAACAGCCGATTCGCAAAGACCAATCCTTGGCTGCTGAGCAAGGTCAAGTCCGGCCGGTGGCCCGCCACCAAGTGGAAGTAGCCGAGCGGCGCGACTTCCTCGTCGCCATAGAGCAGCAGCACGGCATCCTGGGGCAGCAGTTGGAACAGCAAGCGCGCGTGACGCTCGGTGATGTCGCTTGCGGAACGGTCGTTCGCCGGCCAGTTGGCCCACAGGGAGTAGGCGACCATGCCAACGCCGGCGAGGGCAGCGGCGCCAGTTCGCAGCCAAGGAGCAGCCGGGCGCTCCAGCAGCCACTGCGCGCCCAGCGCCAGCCACACCGCGACGATGCCGTAGCACACCAGCGAATAGGGCCGGAACACGGAGATGTTGTAGGCGTCGAAATCGAACCGCAGCAACAAAATTAGGAAGACGCTGTTGCCGAGCAGCACGAGCGCTCCGCCCCAACCCGCCATGCGCCGCTCTGACGCATCGCGGGCCCCCTTCACATGGCGGGCCTTCCGCCCACGCCGCCGCCCGCGCAGCAACCGCCAAAGGCCGAGCCCGGCCAAGGCGAAGCCGGGCAGGGTCAACTGCCACGCCAATTGCCGGCCGAACCACCACAGGTAGGCCAGCCGATCGCTCCAGCCGGCACCGAGGCTCTCGTCCACGTCCGCGTAGCCGCTACGGCTGAGGTAATGCCAGACCGCCTCCCAGCTTTCCAGCGGCCCGTAGAAGCTGATGAGCGGTTCCTGCCAAGAGCGCAGCACCATCCACGCATAAGGCAGGCTGGCGCAGGCGAACCCAACAACGGCGAGCCACGGCAGTCGGTGCGGAATCCGCGCCAGCCCCGAGGCCGCCGCCACCGCCAACCCGGGCGTCGCCAACACCATCAGCGGCCAGTGGTTCGCCAAGCCGAAACCATAGAGCGCCGCCGCGGCGAACCACGGCCAGAGGCGTTGCCCACGGCCGCCGTGCAGAATCAAGGCGAAGGCGGCGAAGAACAGCGCGGCGTTGAAGGTGTACACCTCGGCGATGATGGCTTGCGACCAAAAGTGCTCCGAAGCGCCGAACAGCCAGGCCGCGACCAAGCTCGGCAGCCGCGACGCGCCCAGCAGCCGGGCGCAGGCGTACACCCCGGCACACGCCAAGGCGCCGAGCACCGCGCTGGAGAGGTGACCCAGCACCGCCGGGTTGCCGAGCGGAAGCTGCATGAACAGGTGGCAGATCAGCGTGTACAGCGGGTAGCCCGGCGGATGGGCGATGCCCAGGTGCTCGCCCGCCATCAGGAACAGGCCATCGTCCTCCAGCACCACCGTGCGCGGCAGCGTCAGCATGTACAAGGCCAACGGCCCCGACGCCGCCGCGGCGCCAACCACGCCATCCCACAGCCAACCGGGGTTCCTTGTGGGCGGCATGATCCGCACAGCGCGACACCCTTGGCCGGCCGGCCTACGGATGCGCCGGCTCCGGATTGGCGGCGGCGTAGCGTTTCGCCAAGGTCACCAGCAGCAACACCGGCACACCGATGAGCGCCGCGCCGAGGAAGAACCACTCGTAGCCGAAGGAGTCGACGATCGTGCCGGAATAGCCGCCCAGCAGCTTGGGGAAGAGCGTCATCAGGGAACTGAAGATAGCGTACTGCATGGCCGTGAAGGAGAGGCTGGTGAGGCTCGACAGGTAGGCCACGAACGCCGCCGTGGCCAAGCCCGCGGTGAGGTTGTCCGCCACCACCACCGCGTACAGCCGCGCCACGTCGCCGGGCGCTTGGGCAAGCGCGATGAACAGCAGATTGGTGACCACGGTGAGCACCGCGCCGAGCATCAACACGCGCAACGTGCCGAACCGCAGCGCCAGCCAGCCGCCGAGGAAACCGCCGAGGATGGTCATCCAAATGCCGAAGAGCTTGGTCGCGTTGGCGATCACGTCCTTGCTGTAGCCCATGTCCAAGTAGAACACGTTGGCGATGGTGCCGAGCACGATGTCCGACACGCGGTAGAACCCCACCAACAGCAAGATCGTCAACGCGCCGCGGCCGTAGCGCGAGAAAAAGTCGCGCACCGGGTCGACGTAGGTGTCGCGCGCCATCTCGCGGCGCACAAGGCCCACGCGAACACACGCCCAGGCAACGCCCAACGCCGCCGCCAGCGCCGTCAGCAGCCGCAACGCCTCCCACGCGAAGCCGCGCAATCCTCCGCCGCCGCCAAAGCCGGGAAAGTTCGCCGCGCCGACGACAAACGTGGCCACCACCAGCACGAAGAACGTCACGAACCGCAGATAGTCGGTGGTGGAGTGCAGATACGCCGCGGCGCGTCGGCGCACGGGCTCGGGCACCGCAAGGGTGGTGCAGACGCCAACCAGCGCCGCCGCGGCCATGCAGAGATAGGTCCACCGCCAAGCCGCGTACACGTAGTGCTCCGCGGTGGTGCCGAGACTGTCGGCAAGATAGAGCGCACCGGCGCCGGCGACGACCATGCCAACCCGGTAGCCGGCGACGTAGGCGGACGACAGCAGCGCCTGCATGGATTCATCGGCCGCTTCGATCCGATAGGCGTCTATTACGATGTCTTGCGTGGCCGAGGAGAAACCGAGCGCCACGGCCCCCACGGCCATGGCCGTCAGCCCGGCTTCCACCGGATCCGTGTTCGCCATCAACACCAGCGCGCCGATGATGCCCAGCTGCGCCAGCAGCATCCACGAGCGCCGTTGGCCAAGCCGCCGGCCCAGCACCGGCAGCGGCAGCTTGTCCACCAAGGGCGCCCAGACGAACTTGAACGAGTAGCCGAGCGCCGCCCAGCTGAAGTAGGTGACGGCGCTGCGCTCGAATCCCGCCTCCCGCAGCCAAAGCCCGAGCGTTCCGAAGATGAGCAGCAGCGGCAAGCCGGCGGAAAAACCCAGCAGCGCCAACGCCAGGACGCGCCGATCCAGAAACGCCCCGGCCGCTTGCAGCCAGCCGCGCTGGGCGACGTTCATGGACACGCCGTCCGCGCCGCACGGCCGACCGGGCGCGGGCGCCGGCTAAACGCGATACACCCGCACCGCCGTGTCGTGGAACAACGCCGCCTTCTCGCCGGCCGAAAAGTCCGCGGCCAAGCGCTTGAACGAGTTCCACAGCACCCGGTAGGAACAGCTCACCTTGTCCACCGGGAAGTTGCTCTCGAACATGCAGCGGGATGGGCCGAAGCAGTCGATCATGTGCAAATGGTAGTCGCGGGTGGCGGCCACCAGCTCCTCGGATGTCGCCGGTCGTTCGCGTTTGTGAAAACCGAAACCGTTGAGCGCCATCACCAGGCCGCCGAGTTTCGCCACCACGTTGGGGCACGCGGCGAGTTCGGCCACGGCGTCTTTCCAATAGGCGAAGATCTCCGCCCGCTTGCCGGCGTAGGGGCCGATGCCGAGCGGCCCGCCGAAGTGATCGAAGACGATAGGTTGGTCCGGGAACGCCCGCGCCAAGTCCGTGAGTTCGGGAATCTGCGGGTGGTAGAGCCAGGCGTCGAACGTCATGTTCCGCTTGCCGAGTTCCGCGAACCCGGCGCGGAACGTGGCGTCCGCCAACATTCCCGCGGTCGGCGCGGTGTGCGAGTTGCGAATCTCGTCGCTGGCGTCCCAGCCCGATGCGTGGCGAATGCCGCGAAAGCGCGGGCTGGCGGCCGTGTGCGCGTCCAACACATCCCCGACCGCGGCGCCCAGATTCAAGTCCGCGTAGCCGACGATCGCCGCGCACGCCCGGGCATCGCCGTAGCCGCCGCTGGCGCTCATCGCCGCGACGCCGTTGACGAACTCGGTTTCGCCCACCGGCTTCAGCGCCTCGGCACCGTCCGCACGGTACATCGAGCCACATTCCATGAACACGGTGGAGACCACGTTGTGGCCGCTGCCGATGTCCGCGAGCAGTTCGTCGAGCAGGTAGCGGCCTTGCGCATAATCCCAAAGGTGGTGGTGCGGATCGCAGATGGGCAGATCCGGTTCCAGCACCTCCTCGCGCACCTGCGCCAGCCATTCTTCCCTTTCCATCGCCACGAATCCCGGTGCGCCGCGCGCCATCAATACACCACGACGGAGCGGATGGACTCCCCCGCGTGCATCAGGTCGAACGCCTTGTTGATGTCCGCGAGCGGCATCGTGTGGGTGATGAGATCGTCGATGTTCACCTTGCCGTCCATGTACCAGTCCACGATCTTCGGCACGTCCGTGCGCCCTTTCGCGCCGCCGAATGCCGTGCCCCGCCACACGCGCCCGGTGACCAGCTGGAACGGCCGGGTGCTGATCTCCTGCCCGGCACCGGCGACGCCGATGATCACGCTCTCGCCCCAGCCCTTGTGGCAGCATTCCAGCGCTTGGCGCATCACGTCCACGTTGCCGATGCACTCGAACGAGTAGTCCACGCCGCCGTCGGTCATGTCGACGATGGCCGCGGTCACGTCGTCCACCTCCTTCGGGTTGAGGAAGTCCGTCATGCCGAAACGGCCCGCCAGATCCCGTTTGGCCGGGTTCACGTCCACGCCGATGATGCGCTCGGCGCCGGCCATGCGCGCCCCTTGGATGACGTTCAACCCGATGCCGCCCAAGCCGAACACCGCCACGTTGGCGCCCGCCTCCACCTTCGCCGTGTTCATCACCGCGCCGAGGCCCGTGGTGACGCCGCAGCCGATGTAGCACACCTTGTCGAACGGCGCGTCGCTGCGGATCTTCGCCAGCGCGATCTCCGGCACCACGGTGTAGTTGGCGAACGTCGACGTTCCCATGTAATGCAGGATCGTCTCCTCGCCCCGCGAGAACCGCGAGGTGCCGTCGGGCATCACGCCACGGCCTTGCGTTTCGCGGATGGCGCCGCACAGGTTCGTCTTGCCGGAGGTGCAGAACTTGCACGCGCCACATTCCGGCGTGTAGAGCGGAATCACATGGTCGCCCACTTCCACGCTGCCCACGCCCGGCCCCACGTCCACGACGACACCGGCACCCTCGTGGCCCAGAATGGCCGGAAACAGCCCCTCCGGATCCGCGCCCGAGAGCGTGTAGGCGTCCGTGTGGCAAACGCCGGTGGCCTTGATCTCCACCAGCGCCTCGCCCTCGCGCGGCCCGTCAAGGCGCACGGTGTCGATGGCGAGGGGTTGGCCGGCACCCGTGGCGATAGCGGCTTGAACGTACATGGAAGACCCCGATGCCCTACTACGGTCACGCTACCGCAACGCCGCTGGGGGCGCAACCAATGGACGCACGACCGGTGCGCGACGTTTTTTGACGTCTTGCTAGCGGCGGCGGCTTGCACATGGGCAATCGGGGCGAATCTCAGCCCTGTGCGGCTGCGACGATCTTGTCCCACTCGGAAACGCGCACGTCGTCCTCGCCAATCAGCGCGGCGACTTGCGCGCGCACGGCCGCCGCGTCGAGCTGTTCACCATAGTCCCGCGCCAAAGCGTGCAGGTCGGCGATGTCCTTGGGGCGGAAGAACATCAGCTTGAGCACCGCCAAATCTTCGGCGCCGAGCACCCACACGTCGGCGCCGCCGAGCGCCACGCGCCGGCGCCGTTGCTGCAAGGATGCGTAGTAGTCGATCGCCGGGACGAAGACGTCGACGCGCACACCGTCGATGCGCCCGCGGAACTGGCCGTCTTGAGTTGCTGTCCGCAACACCGTGTCTGGTCGCTCCACTTGGAAGCCGACTTCGGCGAGCGTATGAAGCAGCGCTTTGATGGCATCCGGCGGCGTGACGAAAATGTTGATGTCCACGTCCACCGTGCCGCGCGGCTCGACGTAGTAGCCCAATGCGAGCGCCCCGCCGATGGCGTAGGGGATGTCGTGGGCTTCCAGAACGTCGGCAAGTCGCCGTGCGATCGAGCACGCGGTTCGTTCAGCCACGCCGACGCTCGCGGCTCTCCCGCGCCAACCGACGGATGATCGCCCGACTGGATGCGGGCAACGGTGCCTGATTGTCCCTAGGTGTGGTGACGCCCGGGAAACGGAACCGCAGCTGCTCGGCCGCCATTTCGCAGGCTGCCTCCAGAAGCCGGTAACGCTC
The DNA here is from genome assembly GCA_965243095.1 of Candidatus Azotimanducaceae bacterium. Taxonomy (GTDB): domain Bacteria; phylum Pseudomonadota; class Gammaproteobacteria; order Pseudomonadales; family Azotimanducaceae; genus VXYL01. Next base: position 3,034,730 of record OZ251530.1, on the reverse strand, counting down.
CTCCACAGACTCAGGGCGGAACGGCTCGTGTTCCAACAGCTTGACAGGGGTGGGTGCGCGTTGGGTGGGCATGGGCGAGAGCGCTCTTATTGCGCGGTTTCCTCCGCCGCGCCTTCGGCGGCCAGCAGGATCGGCCGCACCACCTCGCGCCAGATGTCGTAGCCGGCGGGGTTCATGTGCAGCTTGTCGCGGATGAAGATGTCCGGACGCGGCTCGCCGGCTTCGTTGAGCATGGGCGTGGCGATGTCGATGTAGGTGAGCAGCGGGTCCGCCTCGGCGCGGGAGGCGAAGAGCGCGTTGGTGGCGCGCATGGCGTCCCAGAGATGCCAACGCGCCACGCTCGGCTTCACCGCCAAGATGTAGATGCGCGTCTTGGGCAGGCGTTCGTGGATGGCGGCGACGATGGCGTCGAAATGTTCGAGAATCTGCGCCGGGGTAGCGCCTAGGAAGACGTCGTTGTCGCCTTCGTAGATGAGCACGGCGCGGGGCGCGTGGCGGAACACGAGCTCGCCCAAGAAATGGCGCAGATCGGGCATGGTGCTGCCGCCGAAGCCGCGCGGGATGATGGTGAGCGGCGCCAAGTCTTCTTTGATGCCGCGCCAGAACAGCATGCTCGAACTGCCGGTGCCGACGATGGCGCCCTTGGGCGGCGGCGCGTCCGCTTCGGAGGCGAGATAGTTGTCTATCGCCTCGCGGTAGCGTTCCAAGTCGTCCGGCGGGTATTCCGCCAAAGCGAACGTCGCGCAGAAACCCGTCGCCGCCACTCCAACGGCCGCGGCGACTCTTCTCAACCACGCTTGCACCATGCCTCCCCCGCGGTTCCCAGACAACCACCGCACTCTACGCCTTGCATTACCATTGGTCAAAGTTCGCGGAACGCGGGGCAGCCATGCCGGGCCGGGCAGCACGCTTGGCGACATACATACCTCTGCTGGCCACGCTACGCGGCTATCGCACGAACGATCTGTCCAACGACTGCGTGGCGGGGCTGGTGGTGGCCGTGGTGGCGGTGCCGCAGGGCATGGCCTACGCCTACCTCGCCGGCCTGCCGCCCGAAGCCGGCTTGTACGCAAGCCTCGCGCCGCTGGTGGCGTACGCGGTGCTCGGCTCGTCGCGGCAGATGGTGGTGGGGCCGGTGGCCATCGCGGCGTTGATGGTGGCGGCCACGGTGAGCGAATACGCGCCGGCGTACTCCGAGCGCTACGCGGACATCGCCATCGTGCTCAGCGCCCAAGTCGGCGTACTGCTGTTGCTGCTCCGGCTCGCGCGGTTGGGCGGTTTGGCGCGCTTGCTCAGCCACCCGGTCATCAGCGGCTTCGTGAACGCCGCGGCCATTTTGATTCTCGTCAGCCAGCTTGCCGCCATGATCGGCGTCAGCGCTGGCCAAGCCGCGAATCTGGGCGCGCAAGCGACGGCGCTCGTGCAAGCGCTGCCGGAGCTCAATCCCGTGGCGGTGCTGATCGGCTCGGTCAGCATCGGGCTTTTGTGGGTTGTCCGCCGGCACACGGGAACACTCTTGCCCAAGCTGAGCGCGAATCATGCGCTCAGCCGCGCCGGGCCAATGGTGGTGGCGGTCGGCGCTACCGCCGCCACGGCGGCGTTCGGCCTCAATGTCGATACGGTGGGCATCGTGCCGAGTGGATTGCCGGCACTCGGCGCGCCGTTGTTCGACTTCGCGCTTTGGCGCGACTTGGCGCCGCATGCGGCGTTGATCGCCCTGGTGGTGTTTGTCGAGAGCTACTCCGTGGGCAAGACGTTGGCCACGCGCCAACTGCGCCGCATCGACGCCAACCAGGAGCTGGTCGCGCTCGGCGCGGCGAATGTGACCGCGGCGTGTACGGGCACCTATCCGGTGGCCGGCAGCTTCGGGCGATCCAGCGTCAACCGGGCGGCCGGCGCGCGGACGCCCGTGAGCACCCTCTTTTGCGCCGCGGTGGTGGCGGCTACGCTGCTGTGGCTTACGCCGTGGTTCCTGCATCTGCCCAGAGCGGCGTTGGCGGCGGTGGTGATCGTTGCGGTGTGGGAGCTGCTGGACTTCCGCTCGCTGCGCGACCACTGGCGCTTCCACCGGCCGGATGCGGCAACGCACGTCGCTACATTTGCGGGTGTGCTCGTCCTAGGCGTGGAGGCGGGGCTGCTGGTGGGCATGGCGGTGTCTCTGGCGCTGCTCTTGCGCACTTCGAGCGATCCGCACATCGCCGTGCTCGGACGGCTGGGCGAGACGCCGCACTTTCGCAACGTGGAGCGCTTTGCGACGCGAACGTGGCCGCATTTGGTGGCGGCGCGCGTGGACGGCAGCTTGCACTTCGGCAACGCCGAGCCGATCGAAACGCAACTCTTGGCGCTGAGCCGGGACGCCTCGGTGCGCCATCTGGTGTTGGTGATGAGCGCGGTGAACTTCGTGGACGCTTCCGGGTTGGAGATGCTGCGGCGGCTGGCCGGCCAACTGCGCAGCGCGGATGTTGCGCTGCATCTGTGCGAGGTGAAAGGGCCGTTGCGCGACCAGCTGGAATACGCGGATTTGGCGGACTGGCTCAGCGGCGAGGTGTTCCCCACCACCGATGATGCGGTTCAAGCGTTGGCGGACGAAGCCTGACGATCTGCTTCGGGGGCCTCGCCCGGGCTTCGCCCCCGGGGCCCCCTTTGGGATGGCGGCGTGCTGGTCGTGGCGGTTTGGGCCTTGAATTGCACGTAGCCAGATGCGACGCCCCTTTTGTCCGGGCGGGAGCGTTGACTCCCACCTCTCGAACGAATATGTCGTACGCCCTTACACCGCCAGCACCTTGCGTAGGAACTGGCCGGTGTGCGAGGCGGCCATCTTCGCCACGCGCTCCGGCGTGCCGGTGGCCACCACTTCGCCGCCGCCGGCGCCGCCTTCCGGGCCGAGGTCGATGATCCAGTCGGCGGTCTTGATCACGTCCAAATTGTGCTCGATCACCACCACGGTGTTGCCTTGGTCGCGCAGGCGGTGCAGCACGTCCAGCAACTGCTGGATGTCTTGGAAGTGCAGGCCGGTGGTGGGCTCGTCGAGGATGTACAGCGTCTTGCCGGTGGCGCGTTTGGAGAGCTCGCGGGAGAGCTTCACCCGCTGCGCCTCGCCGCCGGAAAGCGTGGTGGCGCTTTGCCCCAAGCGCACATAGGAAAGCCCCACGTCCATCAGCGTGTCCAGCTTGCGCTTCAGCATCGGCACCGCCTCGAAGAAGCCATGCGCCTCCTCGATGGTCATGTCCAGCACTTCGTGGATGTTCTTGCCCTTGTAGTACACCTCGAGCGTTTCGCGGTTGTAGCGTTTGCCCTTGCAGATGTCGCACGGCACGTAGATGTCCGGCAGAAAGTGCATCTCCACCTTCAGCACGCCGTCGCCCTGGCACGCTTCGCAGCGCCCGCCCTTCACGTTGAAGCTGAACCGGCCGGCGCGGTAGCCGCGGGCGCGGGCTTCCTGCGTCTGCGCGAAGATGTCGCGGATCGGCGTGAACAGGCCGGTGTAGGTGGCGGGATTGGAACGCGGGGTGCGGCCGATGGGGCTTTGGTCGATGTCCACCACCTTGTCGAGCAGATCCAAGCCGTGGACGTCCTCGTAGGGGCGCGGCGTCACCGTGGACGCGCCGTTCAACGCCCGCGCCGCGATGGGGTACAGCGTGTGGTTCACCAAGGTGGACTTGCCGGAGCCGGAAACGCCGGTGACGCAGGTGAGCAAACCGCCCGGGATGTCCACCGACACGTCGCGCAGGTTGTTGCCGCTGGCGCGAATCAGCCGCACCACGCGGTCGGAACGAAACGGCGAGCGTTCCTTCGGCACGGGGATGGATTTCTTGCCGGCAAGGTATTGCCCGGTGATGGACTGCTTGCACTCCAGAATGTCGGTTATCGGCCCGCTCGCCACGATGTCGCCGCCGTGAACGCCGGCGCCCGGGCCGATGTCCACGATGTGGTCGGCGGTGCGAATGGCCTCCTCGTCGTGCTCCACCACCAGCAGCGTGTTGCCGATGTCGCGCAGGTGCGTGAGCGTGCGCAGCAGGCGGGCGTTGTCGCGCTGGTGCAGGCCGATGGAGGGTTCGTCCAGGATGTAGAGCACGCCCACCAAGCCGGCGCCGATTTGACTCGCCAAGCGAATGCGCTGCGCTTCGCCGCCCGAGAGCGTGTCGGCGCTGCGATCCAAGGTGAGGTAGTTCAAGCCGACATCCACCAGAAAGCGCAGCCGCGCGCCGATCTCCTTGACGATCTTGTCGGCGATTTCCCCGCGCCGGCCGGTGAGCTTCAACGCCTCGAAGTGCGCCAGAATCGTTTCCACGGAACCGCTGGTGAGCGCCGGCAGCGTGGTGTCGGCGAGATACACATGGCGCGCTTCCGGCTTCAATCTGGAGCCGTCGCAGGTGGGGCACGGGCGCACCGTCAGGTACTTCGACAAGCTCTCGCGCACCATGCTGGATTCGGTTTCCTTGTAGCGCCGTTCGAAGTTCGGAATCACGCCCTCGAAACGGTGCTTGCGCGTCACCACGTCGCCACGCTCGTTCACATAGCTGAAGTCGATGCGCTCGGTGCCGGAACCGTGCAGCACGACGTGCTTGTGCTTCTTCGCCAGCCGCTTGAACGGGCGGCGGACGTCGAAGCCGTAGTGCCGCGCCAGCGACGTGAGCATGTGGAAGTAGTACACGTTGCGCCGGTCCCAGCCGCGGATCGCGCCTTCGGCCAGGTTGAGGTCCGGTTCGGACACCACCAGTTCCGGGTTGAAATACTGCTCCACGCCCAAGCCGTCGCAGGCCGGGCAGGCGCCGGCCGGGTTGTTGAACGAGAACATGCGCGGCTCCAGCTCGCTGATGCTGTAGCCGCATGTGGGGCAGGCGAAGCGGCCGCTGAAGGTGAGATCCTCGCGGCCGCCATCCACGAAGTTGACCACCGCGATGTCCTCGCCGCGCTGCAAGGCGGTTTCGAAGGATTCCGCCAGCCGCTGCTGGGCGCTCCGGCGCACACGCAAGCGGTCCACCACCGCCTCGATGGTGTGCTTCTTGTTCTTGTCCAAGGTGGGCGGATGGTCGAGGCCGGTGACGATGCCATCGATGCGGGCGCGGATGAAGCCGGCGGCGAGCAGTTCGGAGAACACATGCTGATGTTCGCCCTTGCGCTCGCGGATCACCGGCGCGAGCACCATGATGCGCTCGCCTTCCGGCAGGGCGAGCACTTGATCCACCATCTGGCTCACCGTCTGCGCCGTCAAGGGCTTGCCGTGTTCGGGGCAGCGCGGTTCGCCGGCGCGGGCGAACAACAGGCGCAGGTAGTCGTAGATCTCGGTGATGGTGCCCACCGTGGAGCGCGGGTTGTGCGAGGTGGACTTCTGCTCGATGGAAATGGCCGGCGAGAGGCCCTCGATGTGATCCACGTCGGGCTTCTCCATCATGGACAGGAACTGCCGGGCGTAGGCGGAGAGGGACTCCACATAGCGCCGCTGGCCTTCCGCGTAGAGCGTGTCGAAGGCAAGGGAGGACTTGCCGGAGCCGGACAGCCCGGTCACCACCACCAGCTTGTCGCGGGGGATGTCGAGGTCGATGTTCTTGAGGTTGTGGGTGCGGGCGCCGCGCACGGCGATGCTGGTCAGCGTGGTCGCGGCATCGGTTTTCGCCCGTCGGCGGCGCACCGCCGCGCCATTGGCCGCCCGACGGCTGGCGGCAGAAGAGGTGGATTTCTTCAACTTATTGTTTTGTTTAGTTTTCTCCCCCATTCCCGCGATCATGCCCTCTGCTGCCTCAAGTGCGCTCACTATAAGCCCGCACGGTGGCGCTCTGCAACGAGTTCGCCACCGCGTGGCAATCCTCCGCGGTGTAAAACTCGCGCCATGCGCCGCCGGCGGACAACAAGGCGGAAAGGAGCGGCGCCGGGGCGACATCTCTATACAGCGCGTTGGCGTTTTGGTTCGCGAGTTTGGCCGCGGGCGCCGTGGCGGTGACGCCCATTGCCCGCCGCAGAGGTTCCGCGCCACCTTGGACAACGTCTTCGTAGCGCAGGATGCGTTCCTTCGGCAATGCGTCGCGGTAGCGGGAGAAAAACCAGTCGAGCACCATCACCCGCCGACGCAACACGTCCGGCTCGCCATCAAGAGCGTCGCGCAACGCCGGCGCGAACCGCTCCGCCGCCGGCACGCGCCCGCGTTGGACCGGCAAGTCGACCGTCTCCCAAGACGCCAGCACGGCCACCGGATTCCGCACCAGCGCCAGGCACGGCAAGCGCGGTATCAACTGCTCCAGCAACGCCGCGAACAGCGCGTTGTGCTTCACCACCAGGAGGAAGCGCGAATCCAGCGGCTTGGCGACGCGCAGCAACCCGCGCTGGCCTTGCGGCTGGCGCGGAACGCCGCCGCGGCCGGCGGCCACCATCTGATCGTCAACGCGCCCAGCCACCAGAACGGAGGGCGCAACGCCTTCTTCGAGAATGCGCTTGCGCGCCTCGGCGACGAACGCAAAGATCCTCTCGGCGGCAACGCCCGCATCCAACGTGTCGTGGAACAAGGCGTTGTCGATGGGTTCGGACAACGCCACGGCGTTCGGCAGTTGCCCGGCGAGCCGACAGCACAAGGAACTGCCGGAACGCGGGATGCCGCTCAGCAGCCATGTGGCCCCGGCTTGTTCGCCCTTTCCCAGCCCCACGCGCTCCCCAGCAGACCGCCGACCGCTGAATTATAGGCTAGGCCGCCGAATATGCTCCCAACTTGGGTGTTAGACTGTCGCGCAAATCAAAACACCCACAATGGCCAACAATGGAGATCACATGGCACGGGGCATCAACAAAGTCATCCTCATCGGCAACTTGGGGCGCGACCCCGAGATGCGCTACACGCAAAACCAGCAGCCCATCGCCAACTTGTCGCTGGCCACCAGCGACAGCTGGACGGACCGCGCCACCAACGAGCGGCGCGAACGCACCGAATGGCACCGCGTCGTCTGCTTCGCCCGCTTGGCGGAAATCTGCGGCGAGTACCTGCGCAAGGGCTCGAAGGTGTACATCGAAGGGCGCCTGCAAACCCGCTCGTGGGAAGGCCAGGACGGGCAGACGCGGTACTCCACCGAGGTGGTGGCGCGCGACATGCAAATGCTGGACGGCCGCGGCGACGGCGGCGGCTACGCCGGCCCGGACGGCCCGCCGCCCGGCCCGGACGACTACGGGCCGCCGGCGAACGCCGGCGGGCGCCCGCCGAGCGGCCGAGCGCCGGCTCGGCAAGCCGCGCCGCAGCCGGCGCCGCAACGCGCCGACGAACCCGACGACTTCGAGGACGACATTCCGTTCTGACGCCTGAGCGGACGCCCGCCGGGGCGCTCGCTTCAGCCGGCGATGCCCGGCACGGGGAAGCGCAGGCACGTTTGTTCCACGTCCGCCTTGATGTGCGCGAGGCGGGCGTCGTCGTCGTGGTGGCGCAGCGCGTCCAGCATCCACTCGGCTAGGCGTTCCATCTCCTTGGGGCCCATGCCTCGGGTGGTGGCCGCTGGCGTACCCAAGCGAATGCCGCTCGGCCGCAGCGGCGGATTCGGGTCGTCCGGGATCACCTGCTTGTTGCAGGTGATGGAGATCTTGTCCAGCGTCTCCTCGGCGACGCGGCCGTCCAAGCCGAAGCTGCGCACGCAATCGAGCACCATCATGTGGTTGTCGGTGCCGCCGGTGACCAGCGCCGCTTGCCCGGCCATGAGCGCCGCCGCCAACGCGCGGGCGTTGTCCAGCACCTGCTGGGCGTAGTCCTTGAACGAGGGTTCGAGCGCCTTGCCAAGCGCGATGGCGGCCGCCGCCACCTGATTCATGTGCGGGCCGCCTTGCAGACCCGGGAACACGGAGCGGTCGACTTGCCGCCCGAACGCCTTTTTCGTGAGGATCAGGCCGCCGCGCGGGCCGCGCAGGGATTTGTGCGTGGTGGTGGTGACGAAGTCGAAGCCGTAGGTACACGGGTTCGCCATCACGCCGCCGGCGATCAAGCCGCCGATGTGCGACACGTCGGCCATGGTGAGCGCACCCACTTCGTCGGCGATGGCCTTGAACTCGGCGTAGTCGTAGTCGCGCGGATACGACGAGTAGCCGCAGACGATGAGCTTGGGCCGCTCGCGGCGGGCGGTCTCGCACAGCGCTTGGAAATCGATGCGGCCTTCGTTCTCCGGCTCGGACTTGTAGCGTACCCAGTTGTACAGCACGCCCATGTGCGACACCGGCGCCCCGTGGGTGAGATGCCCGCCGTGCGACAGGTCCATGCCGAGCACGGTGTCGCCGGGTTTCAGCATGGCAAGGTACACCGCGGCGTTCATCGGCGCGCCGGAGAGCGGCTGCACGTTGGCGTGCTCGGCGCCGAACAAGCGCTTGGCGCGGGTGCGGGCAAGCCGCTCCACCGCGTCCGTGTATTCCTGCCCGCCGTAGTAGCGGCGCCCCGGGTAGCCTTCCGCGTACTTGTTGGTGAACACCGAGCCCAGCGCCGCGAGCACTTCCGGGTAGGTGTAGTTCTCCGAGGGAATGAGCTCGACGCCGGCGCGTTGCCGGCGCTCCTCGCCGAGCAGCGCGGCGTGTACCTGCGGATCCGTCCGCGCAAGCAAGGCACGGCCCTCGGCAGCGGCGCCCGCTGCGGAAGTTAGCGTCGACATGAGTCCTCAAGGGGAAGCGTGGAACAGTGTTGCTAGACTACCAGCAAAGGTGTGCTTGGGAGCGCGGGCGTCTCGCCCTCTCGCCCGCATGTCGAGCCTGGCGGAGGCGGAATGGACGAAGAAACGGAACTGCGCAACTACCGCTACGAACTGCACGGCTACCTCGTGGTGGAAGACGTGCTCAGCAAGCAGCAGGTGGCCGCCATGAACGCCATCCTCGACGAGCGCCTGCCGCCGCTGCCGAGCGATTGGCAAGAGAAGATCGGCGAAGACCCCCGCGCCTACAACAACTACCGCTTCGGCATGGCCGGCGGCTCGCACGAGACGAACCCGGGTTTCCTCGCCTGGGGCCAGCCGTTCGTGGAGCTCATGGACCACCCGGTGACGATGGCGATGATGCGCCGACAGCTCGGCGATTGCTTTCGCCTCGACCGCATCTTCGGCATGCGGATGCGCAAGGGCATGCCCAGCGGCAAGCTGCACTCGGACTACGGCGCGTCGGAACCGTTCAGCCGCGCGGCGCCTGGCGAACACTATGCGCAGCCGGCCCACCAAGCCCTGCACGGCTTCGGCGTGGCGGCCTTCAACCTCACCGACAGCGGGCCGGAAACCGGCGGCTTGTGCTGCATCCCGGGCAGCCACAACTGCCGCGTGAAGTTGCCGCGCCGTCTGCGCGACGGCGAGCACCAGGACTTGGTGCGGGTGCCGCGGGCGCCGGCCGGCAGCGTCACCATCTTCAGCGAGGCCACCACGCACGGCACCATGGCGTGGACTGGCGACCACGAGCGCCGCACCTTGCTGTACAAGTATTGCGCCTCGCAGCTCTCCTGGTCGCGCGCCCGGGTCACGCCGCCGCCCGGCGTGGAGCTGACGCCGCGGCAGCAATTGCTGCTCGCCGAACCGGCCGGGGCGCACTGGTTCTTTCCGTCGCTGTTCGCGGACGAGGCGTCGTAAACGCAAGTCCGCATCCCGGCGCGGCGTGGCGTCAGTCCGGTTTGCGGCGCACCCGCGCCGGTTGATTGCGGTTCACCTCGAACGCGCCGGCCTTCTCCAGCAGATCGACCAGCTTGGTGTGGCCATAGGTGCGCGGGTCGAAGTCCGGGTTGGCGGCGTGGACGTGGTTGCCAATCACGCTCAGCGACACCCACTCTTCCTCCTCTTTGCGCATGGCGTCCAAGATCAACGGCACGGCTTTGGACGGCGGCTGGGTGGCGCGAGCACCCGGCGCATCCTTCTCCGATCCAGCGGACGCGGCTGGCTTCTTCTTCGCGCCCGTTGGCGCACCGCTCGGCGCTTCCTCGACGGCGAGGTTCTCCAAGTACACGAAGCGCTTGCACGCCTTGCGCAACGATTCCGGCGTGCGTTCCTTGCCGATGCCGATGACGTCCAAGCCTTCCTCGCGGATGCGGCTCGCCAAGCGCGTGAAGTCGCTGTCCGAGGACACCAGCGCGAAGCCGTCCACGCGGTCGGAGTGCAGCAGGTCCATGGCGTCGATCACCAACGCGATGTCGGACGAGTTCTTGCCCTTGGTGTACGCCGGCTGGTGGTGCGGGATGAGCGCGTGTTCCTGCAGCACCTTGCGCCACGCGCCAAGGTTGCCGCTGGCGAAGTCGCCGTAGATGCGGCGCACGGTGGCATCGCCGAAGGTGGCGATCTCCTTGAAGATGGCCGGCGCCCAGCCGGCGGGTATGTTGTCGGCGTCCACCAGCACCGCCAACCGCTTGTTGTCGTCCGCCATGTGCTCTCCTCGCTACGCCAAGCCTAGCGCAAAACCGCGCCCTTGGCGCGTTACATCTGCCCGATTGGATCCATTACATTTACCCGATTGGATCCGTTACATCTACCCGATTAGATCCGTTACATTTGCCCGATTAAATTCGTTATATCTTCCCTATTGCATTCGTTATATCTTCCCGATTAAATCCGTTACAAATACCCGATTGACGAACGGTGCTGCCCATGCCGGCCACCCCCTACCGCCCTCGAATCAGCGAAGCGGAGCTGGCGCAACGGCTGCAAGTGGCAGGCGCGGTTCTGATCGAAGGCCCTAGGGCCTGCGGCAAGACCGCCATGGCCCGCCAAGCCGCCGCCAGCGAAGTGCTGCTGGACGTCGACCAGAACGCCCGCCAAGCCGCGGCGGTGGACCCCGGCTTGCTGCTGGCCGGAAACGTGCCGAGGCTGCTGGACGAGTGGCAGGTGGAGCCGGCGGTGTGGAACCACGTTCGCCGTGCGGTGGACGAGCGGCCGGCGCTCGGCCAATTCATCCTCACCGGATCGGCAACGCCGGCGGACGACGTCACCCGCCACACCGGCGCCGACCGCATCTCGCGGCTCAAGCTGCGCACCATGACGCTGCGCGAACTGGAGATCAGCAGCGGCGAGGCTTCGTTGCGGGAACTGCTGCAAGGCCGTTTTCGCGGCTGCGCGAGCGCCCGTTTGCCGCTGCCGGAACTGGCCACGCTGCTGTGCCGCGGCGGCTGGCCGGGCGATTTGCGGCGATCCGACCGCGCCTGCCTCACCGCCCGCGCCGACTACCTTGAGGAGATTTGCCGCGTGGACGTCTCGCGCACCGACGGCGCGCGGCGCAATCCCGACAACGTGCGCCGCGTGCTGCGCTCGCTGGCGCGCAACGTGGCCACGACGGCAAGCGCCCGCACCATCGCGCAAGACACCAGCGGCCCGGACGGCGCCGTCGACGACGACAGCGTGCGGGCTTACCTGAACGCCCTGCACCGGCTGATGGTCTACGAAGATCAGCCGGCGTGGGCGCCGCACCTGCGCTCGCGTTCGGCGTTGCGCAGTGCGCCCAAGCGCCACTTCGCCGACCCCTCCCTGGCCGCGGCGGCCTTGGGCGCCACACCCAAGCGGCTGCTGGCGGACCTCAACCTGCTCGGCCTGCTCTTCGAATCCCTCGTCCACCACGAGCTTTGCGTGTACGCGCAAACCTGCGACGCACGCGTTTGCCATTACCGCGACAACACCGGCTTGGAGGTGGACGCGGTGGTCGAGACCCGCCACGGCGACTGGTGCGCTTTCGAGGTGAAACTGGGCGCCAATCAAGTGGACGCCGCCGCCAAGACGCTGCTGAAGTTCCGCGATCGCGTTGATGCCGCGAAGAGCGGCGCCCCGCGCGCCCTCGGCGTCATCGTCAGTTCCGGGTACGGCTACGTCCGCGAAGACGGCGTGGCGGTGTTGCCCGTCGGCGCGCTGGGGCCGTAGTTCGCCGGCCTCCCCAGCGCCTCACCGCGCCGGCCACCGCCACGGCGGCGCGTCCAACGCGTCGAGACCGCCAACGCGCGTTTCGCCGAACTCCTTGCCGAGATGCAGGTGGTTCGCCTCGTCCGCCAGCGTGAGCGCGTCGATGATGCTGGCGGCGTGTGAGGTCACCCACACCTGCGTATTCTGGGCGCACTTGCGCATCAGCCGGCCAAGCGGCGGCAGCAGATCCGGGTGCAGGCTGGTCTCCGGCTCGTTCAACACCATCAAGCTCGGCGGCCGCGGCGTCAGCAGCGCCGCCACCCAAAGCAGGTAGCGCAAGGTGCCGTCCGAGAGCTCGGCTTGCGAAAGCGGGCGCAGCAGGCCGTGTTGGGAGAACGCCAGCCGGAATCGCCCGGCTTCGGCCACCACGTCCACGCGACCACCCGGGAACGCATCGGCCACGGCTTCTTCCAGAGCGTCCGCATCGCCGATCTCCATGATGGTGCGCCACGCGGACGCCAAATCGCGCCCGTCGTTGGCCAGCACCGGCGTGCGCACGCCCACCTGCGCTTGGCGGGCCGGCGAGCCGCCGTCGGTGCGGAAGTGGTCGTAGAAGCGCCAAGAGCGGATGCGCTCGCGCAGCAGCAGCGCCTCCGGCGCCAAGCGCGGATCGGCAAGGCGCGCCAACACGCTGTCGAAGGTGGGCAGATGCTGTTCGATCACCTGCCAGGCGCCGCTGTCGTCGCGGGCGCGCACCACCGGCCCGCGCCGATCCACGATGGCGCGGCTCGTGTGCCACACGCCGCCCCGCCAGATCACTTCGCGCTTGATCTCCGGGTCTTTGCCGAACATCGTGCGCGGCACCGGCGTGGGCAGGCCGAAGTCGATGGCGTAAGCGAAATCCTCGCCGGCGAAGCCGAAGCGCAAATGCACACGCCCCCGGCGCGGCCCGCCCTGCACCGGGCCTCCGCCGCGCTTCACGCTGGCCGCGAGTTGCTCCGGGCCGGCCCACAGCGCGGACTCGATGCCGCCTTCCGCGGCGAGCGACTCGATGGCCGTGCCGAACGCCGTTTGCGAGAGCAGCCGCAGGCCGCGGTAGAGATTGGATTTGCCGCTGCCGTTGGCGCCGGTGACCACGTTCAACGCGCCAAGCGGCAGCACCAGATCTTTGAGCGACCGATAGTTGGCGACCGCAAGCGTGTGCAGCACGGTGGACGAACTGGGCGGCCTGGACGTGGCTAGGCGTCGCCGCCGGTGGCCCGGGCGCCAGCATGAGCTTCGCCGCTCGGCGGCGTCCCCGCCGCGTCCTCGTGCATCCAGCGCTTGAGCCACGGCGACAGCGCCCAGCAAATCGCCCCCAGCACCACCGCCATCGCGGCGATGTTGCCGAACACGCCGGCGTAAACGTCCAGCGTGTCGCTCGGCACCGGCACTGCGGACTCCGCATCGCCAACAACCCCGGTGAACTGCGCGATGATGGCGGCGACGAACTGCGAGAACGCGGTGGCGAGGAACCACGCCCCCATCACCGTGCTCACCAGCCGCGCCGGCGAAAGGCGCGTGACCATGGCCAGACCCACCGGCGATAGGCACAGCTCGCCGCTGGTGTGCAGCAGATAGCCCAGCGCCAGCCAGCCAACCGCCACCATGCCGCGCTCGTCCGCGAACTGCGCGCCCAGATAGAACGCGCCGAAACCCAAGCCGAGCTGCGCCAGCCCCAGCGCGAACTTGGTCGGCGTCGCCGGTTCCCGGCCGCGGCTGCCGAGGAAACCCCACAGCGCGGTGAACGCGAGCCCGAAGATCAATATGTAGATGGGATTCAGCGCTTGAAAGACGCTGGCCGGGGTTTCCGCGCTCCGGCTGGCCACGCCCATCCCCACGTTGTCCTCCGCAACTTGCCAGTCGATGGCGAAGTCCGGCTCGTCGCGGTGCGCCTCGCGCAGTTCCGTCAGATCGTCCAACGTGAACAAGCGGGCGCCGTTGTGGTAGCCAAGCTGCTCTTGCGTCGGCTGCAAGCGCAGTTGGCTGCCGACTTCCGCCACCGTCACCACGCGCGCTTGGCGCACCCGATCCACGTTGCGGTCGGTGAAGTTGTTCACCGAGCTGCCGGCCTGCTCGAAGAACGCCCAGAAGGCCAGCGAGAAGAACGTGAGCACCAGCACCACGAACATCCGCTCGCGCGGCACCTTGTCCAGTTTCAACGTCTGCGCCAGCAAATACCCCAGCGCCCCGACGCCGGAGAGCACCAGCACCAGCCCGGCCGGGCGGCTCATCTCGGCCGCCACCACCGCCAACACCTGCGCCAACGCGCCGCCGTCGCGCAGCCGTTCGAGCCACTCCGCGGGCAGCAGCGTCACGCCCTCGCCCGAAGACGCGAACGGCGCGAACCCCGACACGAACAGCACCACCACGGGCACGGCCAGCAAGGTGGCCAAATACACCATCCACTCGCGGTTGATCGGCCCAACGGCACGCCGCCGCAGGCGTTCGAGGTCCGGCGGTGCCCCGGCGCCAGCGGGCAGACCGCCGCGTTGCAGCGCCACCCACGCGATGCCGCCAGCGGCGAGCAGCGCCACGCCCACCAGCACGTTGATGGCGATGAGTGCGACGCTGTCCGGGCGGAACACGAACAGGCCGAACGCCGCGACCACCGCGCCGCCGAGAATCAACACCTGCGCCACCCGCCGCGGCATCACGAACACGGCCAAGCCGGTGAGCATGCCCACCGTGGCCAAGCCGAAGCCGTAGTGCCAGCCGTAGGTCTCGCCGATGTAGCCGCACAGCAGGGGCGACATGGCGGCGCCCAGATTGATGCCCATGTAGAACAGCGTGAAGCCGGCGTCCCGTTTCGCGCTGCCCTGCGGATACAGCGACCCGACCATGGTCGAGATGTTCGGCTTGAAGAAGCCGTTGCCGCAGATGAGCAGCGCCAGCGCGCCGAAGAAGGCGGTTTGGTCCTCGATGGTCATCAGCAAGTGGCCGGCGGCCATCAGCAACCCGCCCAGCACCACCGCCCGGCGCGCGCCGAGCAGCCGATCCGCCAACATGCCGCCGAAGAACGGCGTGAGGTAAACCAGCGCGGTGTAAGCCCCGTACACGGCGTAGGCGTCCGTGTCGCCGTAGCCGAGAAAGCCCTTGATCATGTAGAACAGCAGCAGCGCCCGCATCCCGTAGTACGAGAAGCGCTCCCACATCTCGGCGAAGAACAGCGTGAACAAGCCGGCCGGGTGGCCGAACAGCGTTGGCGATGGTGGTGGCAAGACGCACGGCCAGAAGTGAACGGGGGGACGATGGTACTACCCGCGTAGGGCCGTGTTTTCGTTCGTCTCCGTAATTGAAGTAACTTTGTCCTATCTAAAAACAATAATTTAGGACAATAAATCGTATTCTTCAATATACATTATGAAAAAAGCAAAGCAATACCTCCATCATTAGGCGTAGGGTTTCCTCAATCCCATGTGGCACACCAGAGGACGCGCCATGACCCACACGCACACGAGCGACTTTCACCGCATCGAGATCCGCAACGACCCCGTCACCGGGCTGCGCGCCATCTTCGCCCTGCACGACCTCACGCTGGGCCCGGCCTTGGGCGGCGTGCGTCGCTGGGCCTACGCCAACGACGGCGAAGCGCTGGCCGACGTGGCGCGGCTCGCCCGGGGCATGAGCGCCAAGAACGCCCTCGCCGAGCTGCCCTTTGGCGGTGGCAAGAGCGTCATCCTCGCGCCCGGCAACCTCGCCGCCGGTTGCAAATGCGGCCCGCCGAGCCAAGCGATCACGCAGCCGCAGTTGCTGCGCCTCGGCGAGTGGATCGAGGAACTCGGCGGCGACTACGTCGCAGCGGAAGACGTGGGCATGCGCGTGTGCGATCTGGCGGTCGCCGGCGGTCGCACCAAACACGTCACCGGCATCGGCCAAGGCGGCCGCGGCGGCGACCCGGGGCCGCGCACGGCGCTGGGCGTGTTCGCCGGCATCCAAGTGGTCGCCAAACAGCTCGGCTTCGAACACCTCGGCGGCGTGCGCGTTGCCGTGCAAGGTCTCGGCAGCGTCGGCATGGCGCTGTGCGAACTGCTGCACGGCGAAGGCGCGCGTCTCGTCGTGGCCGACATCGACCGCGCCAAGGTGGCGCGCGCCCGCGAACGGTTCCAAGCCACCGCCGCGGCCGTGCGCGGCGTAATGCTCGCCGACGTGGACATCGTGGCGCCCTGCGCCCTGGGCGGCGCCGTGACCGCCCGCGTGGCCGAAACCATCCGCGCCCGCGGCATCGCCGGCTCCGCCAACAACCAGCTAGCGCACCCGGAAGTTGGCGCAGCGTTGAAGCGCCGCGGCATCCTCTACGCGCCGGACTACGTCATCAACGCCGGCGGCGTGATCAGCGCTGGTTTGGAATACCTCGGCATGGACGGTTTCGAGGACAAGGTGCGCGGCATCGGCCCGCGCCTCGAGCGCATCTTCGCGGAATCCGCAGCCACCGGCGAACCAGAGTCCGCTGTGGCCGAGAAGATGGCACACAAGGCGTTGCGCGTTGACGAAGGATTGGCGGAAGCGGCCTAACCGTATGTGAGCGTTGGCGGTGCGGTGCGCTTCGCCGGGCGTTGTTGAACTCGGCTGCGCACCCTGTCCCAACAACACTGTGGGAGCAACACCGGCCATTGGAGTATCATGCGTCTTGTCGCCAACAGCGAACGCCACCGCCATGCCGTCAAGTCAAGCACCCCTGCCCTTCAGGTCCTTGGATTCGGCTGACGCGCCCGGGCCGGCAACGCCGTCGGGCCGGAAATCCCCGCGCGGCGTGGCGACGACAGACTTGGTCGTCTCCGCCCACTTCGGCACGAACGCGGATGTGTTCCCGGAAGTGCTGGCACTGCATGTGGCGCCGGGTGCGCGAATCGCGGACGTGACCTACGGCAAAGGCGTTTTCTGGCGCCGCGTGGACGCCGAGCGCTACGATCTGCTCGCTTCGGACATCGCCACCGGCGTGGACTGCCGGGATTTGCCTTATCCCAAGGCGTCGTTGGACGCGGTCGTGTTCGATCCGCCCTACATGGAGGGGTTCTTCCGCAACGGCAACACGACCAAAGCGGGCACGGGCACCCACAACACCTTTCGAGAACACTACGCCAACGGCCACGAAGCCCCCCGCCCCGAGGGCAAAAAGTGGCATGCGGCGGTGCTAGAGCTCTACGTCGACGGCGGCAGGGAGGCGTGGCGCGTATTGCGGAGCAAAGGCGTGTTCATCGTCAAATGCCAAGACGAAGTGAGCGCCAACAAGCAGAATCTAACCCATGTGGAGATCATAAACGCCTACGCGGAGTTCGGCTTCTACTGCAAGGACCTCTTTGTCGTGGTGCGCCCGAATCGCCCGGGCATGAGCCGCGTCGTCAAACAGGCCCACGCACGGAAGAACCACTCGTACTTTCTGGTGTTCGTCAAAACCGCCCACTCCGCGAACACGCCCGCCAAATAACCGCACGGCGCAGCTTGGCGCTTACAGAAGCTCGTCCATCAGCGTGAACGGTTCCTCCCGGAACGGCGGCTGCGGCGGCCAGCATACGGTGACCATGGTGGCGAGCAAGTGTCTTCGTTGATAGGCGGTGTAGGCCTTGTAGGTCGATGCTGGAAGGTCTTGGTTCTTTGCGAAGACAAACCTCCACTGCTGCGAGAACTCGAACACGTTGACGGCGAGAATGTCGAACTCGCCACGTCGCAGGCATGTCGTCGTCACACTGCTGCCATCCGGCAACTCGACTGGCCGTCGGTCGCTTGCATCCACCTGCGCCCTCCCGATCCAGCCATCGTCGGTCTTGGCCACCGTCTTCGTCTGCAACGACTTCGACTCGAACGTGAACGTCTTGCCTTTGTAGAGAACCACCCGGTCCCCCTTGTGCTTTCGATCATGATCGTCTGGTTTGACGACGTGCGAGACGCCCGGCTTTTCAAGCCATAGGCGTTCGAGCTTCTGTTCCGCCAAGTACCCCAGCAGTATGCCCCGCAAGCTGGGGTTGCCATCCACTAGGGCCGTCAGATCCTCGGCCGTGAACTCCCATCGATCAAGTATCGTCTCCCGCACAGTCCCTCGGCACACTTCCCTCCGTACATAGCGGAAAGTAACTGACGCCTCGTACACAAGTCAACGAGCGAGCGTTCAAGCCGGGGGCAGGATTTAGTGGGTATGACGGGGTCATACCGCCAACGGAGATGCTTCGCGGCTACGCTCGCTGTTTGAAGTACTTGGCGTCCTTGCGGGCGATTTGGAACGCGGTTTTGCCGGCCTTGTTGCGTAGCGAGGGGTCGGCGCCCGCCTGCAGGAGGGCTTCGGCGGCTTCGACGCGGCCTTCGTAGGTGGCGCGGTGCAGGGGCGTGCGGCCTTTGCGGTCTTGGGCGTTGAGGTCCGCGCCGTATTTCGCCAAGAGCGCGACGATGGCGCCCTGCCCATCGCCATCCGCCTCCGCCGCCAATTGCAAAGGCGTGCGGCGGGCGTTGTTGAGCGGGTTCGGCTGGGCGCCCTGTTCCAGCAACATGGTCGCGCAACGCAGGGCGCCGGCGCGGGCGGCCCAGTGCAGGGCCGTCATGTTGAAGTCCTCGGCGGCGTAAACGAGGTCGGGGTCGGCGGCGAGGAGGTCGCGCAAGCGGTCGACGTCGTCCAAAGCGCAGGTGGCGTACACGTCGCACTCGACGCCGTCGGCAATGAGCAGCTGGGCGACTTCGCGCTTGCCGGCCGCGCGCGTCGGGTCGCTTGGCGCCAAGGCTTCGTGCAGCGACGTGCTGCCGCGTTCGCCGTTGCCCTTGATCTTGAGATCGTGATGAACGCGGGCGCCGTGGCGCAAGAGCAGCTTCGCCACATCCACGAATCCGCCCCACGCCGCCCAATACATGAGGGTGATGTTGTCCGGCCAGCCGATGTGCGGCTTGCGCACGGAAACGCAGGTGGCGTCCGCGGCGCCGGCCTCGAACACCGCTTGCAACGTGTCCACCGCGCCCGCCCACGCGGCCTCGTGCAGCACGTTGTACGCCTCTTCGTCGATGGTGAGCGCGACGCCTTGCCGCAGAATGAACGCCACCGCCGGCCCGCAGCCGCGCATGCCGATGGCGACCTGCAGGAGACGCCCGCCAATCCGCTTCAGCACCTGCGGCTCGGCGGCGACGATTTCCCGCATCCGCGCCACATCCGGGTTGCCCTGCCAGCGCTTGGGCTCGGGGCCGAGCGCCGCCGAAATGAACGCGCTTTCCGCGTCCGTCAGGTCGAGCTTTGCTTCGCCACGCAGGTGCCAATTGCCGTGGAACAGCGCCACCGCGACATCCAATCTCATGGCGCAACCCTCTGTGGCGGCTTCGCTATCGCCATTCACACCTCCACGCACAGGGCGGGGTTGAACAGCGGATTCTCCTCCTGCGTGTAGCCGCCGGGATTGGCGAGCACCCGGGTGTCGCCCAGCGCCTCGTCGATGCTGTCGTGCATGTGGCCGTGAATCCAAAGCGGTGGCGTGTAGCGATCGATCAGCCGCTCCAGATCCGAGGCGAACGCCGGATTCAGCGCATTGCCTTGGAACCACGGGCGAATGGAGCGCGGCGTGGGCGCGTGGTGCGTGATCACCACCGCCACCTCGCCGGCGGCCTCGGCGGCTTGCAGCTCGCGTTCGATGAAGGCCCGGTCGGCGGAATGCCGCCGGCAGGACTCGGTGGGCGTGAACAAACCCCCGCGATGGTGAATCGCGCCGACGAAATCGGACATCGCCCGCGCCGCCACCTGCTTCGCCCACGGCACTCTCGCCAAGCCTTCCAGCTCGAAATCCGTCCACAACGTCGCGCCGATGAAACGCACGCCGCCGATGTGGATCGAGCGCCGGTCCAGCAGCTCGATGCCCAGCTCGGCGCAGGTCTTGGCGAGGCCGGCGCGCACATGGTCTATCTCGCCGTGGTAGAACTCGTGGTTGCCGGGCACATACAGAATGTGCTCGGCGGACCGCCACGCATCGGCCACGGCATTCAAGATCCGCGGGTGATACGGCGCCAAGTCGCCGGCCAGCACCACCACGTCCGCTTCCGCGGCGGGCGGCGGGATGGAGTTGTGCGCCTCCACATGGAGGTCCGAAAGCACTTGGAGTTTCATGTTGGCGATGTTACGCGAAAGCCGCCCTCGGCCGGGAGCGCCTCGGCAACCAGCACCAACGCCGGCAATGCGCACGAGAGCGCACCGCTAAGGGCGTTCGCAGCTATGTGCCGGCGACTTGGACGCCGGTTGTTTAGAGCGGCCAGCTAGCCGCTCGCCGTCACAGCGTGGCGCGGCGCTTGCGGGAGATGACGATGTTCTTGCTGCGGCCCATCTTGTCTTGGCCGGTGACGCCCATGGGAACGATTTGGATCTTCTTGCCAGCGGCCAGGAAGGCTTCGACATCCTGCTCGATGGTCTTGCGCATTTCGATGTTGCTAAGGGGCAGTTTCCTCTGGGGGCGGCTCAAGGCGGTTCTCCTCAATCATGGCCAATTAAGGCTCGATCAAGCCGCCAGCAGCGATGGACGCACCGACGGCGTCAATTCACTGGGAGCGATGGGCGCTTTCGATGGCGCTTCAATGCGCCGCGCAGTGAGTCCCTTCCCCACTACTTCCCGTCGGTTTCGACTATAGCGAACTTTGCGCACGAATGACACCCCTTTTTGGATTTTTTGCTCGCAGGCGGCAGATTTTCCCATAACACCATAATTTTGTTTTACTTTTTCTAAGAATCCGCGCCGATCTCCCTTGCCGGCACCTGCCGGCGCGCCGCCTCGGCGATGGCGCGGATCTTCGCCACCATCGCCCGCAAACCGTTGCCCCGCGTGGGGGTTAGATGGCGCAGCAGGGCGAGTTCCTCGAACAAGCCCTCCATGTTGAACTCGGCGATGGCGCGCGGCGACTTGCCGTTGAACGCGGCGAGCACCACCGCGGCGAGGCCGCGCACGATGTGCGCGTCGCTGTCGATGGCAAGGGCCAGCCGGTCGGCGGCGGCGTCGTAGCGCGTCACCAGCCACACCTTGCTCTGGCAACCGCGCACCAGGTTGGCGTCGATGCGCTCGCGCTCCGGCAGCGGCGCCACGGCGCGGCCCAAGTCGATGAGGAAGCGGTAGCGATCCTCCCAATCGTCGAAGAACGCGAAGCTCGAGCGAATGTCGTCGAGCGCCGGCGCCGCCGTCGCCATCAGTACAGGCCCAGCTCCAGCTGCGCCTCCTCGGACATCATCTCGCGCTGCCACGGCGGGTCGAACACGAGATTGACGGCCACATCCTCCACATGCGGCACCTTCGCCACCCGCCGCTCCACATCCTGCACCAACACCGGCCCCATGCCGCAGCCGGGCGCGGTGAGGGTGATGTCTATGGACACGTTGCGCCCCTGTACCGCGCAGCCGTACACCAACCCCAACGCCACGATGTTCACCGGGATCTCCGGGTCGTAAACCGTGGCCAGCGCTTGCCACACCTGCTCCTCGGCAACGCGCCCGTCCGCCGGCGGCGGCAAATCCAGCGCTTCCGGCGCGAGGCCGAGCGCGTCGGCGTCCTCCGAGTCGATGCGCGCCATGTTGCCGTTGTGAATCACCGTGTAGGCGCCGCCGAGAGACTGCGTCAGCGTGACGAAAGCCCCCGCCGGCAGCGTGCAGGGCGTGCCGGCCGGCACCAGCCGCGCAACCGTCTCCCGTTGCAGCGGGATGACTTGGCGTTTCACGGCGCCGCCGGCGCGCCTTCGGCGGGTTCCACCGAGAAGCTCTCGCCGCAGCCGCATTCGCCGCTGGCGTTCGGGTTGCGGAACGCCAAGGCGGAGTTCAACCCCTCGGTCACGTAGTCGATTTCCGTGCCGCGCACCAGCGGCCAATGCGCGTCCGCCACGAACACCCGCACATCGTCGAACTCGAACGCCCGCGCCGCGCCCGGATCGCCGGCGACGAACTTGAAGGCGTACATGTAGCCGTTGCAGCCGCTCTCGGTGATGTCCAGCAAGACCGCCTCGGCACCCTCCTTGGCCAATTGCCGCGCGAGGTGTACCCGCGCCGCCGGCGTCACCGAGATGGCATCGCCGGACGCCGCCGCTGGGTCGTAGATTTCCGCTTCCATCAAACCATCCTTCGCCAAGCCAAGGCCGCAGCGCGCGAACTCCTAGCCCTGCTGCGAATCAAGTTTGCCACAAGAATGCACACACGGGGATCTCAATTGCGCCGAAGCACACGAGCCTCGCGATTCAACGCGACGCAGCGGCGCCCGGATTCGACGCATTCCGCCCCCAGCGTTCGTGGAACTCGGCGGTCGTGTTAACGTGCGGATAGGGTTCGTCGGGCGGCGCCACGCCGAGCGCCTCGCACAGTGGCTGCCAGCCATCCTTCGGGTCGAACACGATGAGTCGATCCGCCGGCACGTCCGAGTACACGCGGGCCACGTTTGCCTCGTAGATTGCGATGGCGCGGGCTTGGTCGTCCAAATCGCCGCCGAAAGTGCCGTCGACGATGATCTCGTGCGCCATGCGCGCCCGCTCCCGCCGAGCCGCGTCCGGCGAGCGTAGGCTCTCCCTCAAGGTTTGGAAGATGGTGTCCCTTGCGCTTTTGTACCAACGCTGCGCGTCGCGCACGGTCAGCAGCACCTTCGCCTGCGGATAGAACGCCATCAAACGCGGCCAGAACGCCGCCGCCGGCCAATCCACCGCCGCCGCGTAGCCGTCGAATAGCCGCTCCCACGGCTCGTCTCCGCGCCAAGCCTTGCGCCACAGATCGACGTGCCCCGCATGGGACAACACATCGATCATGTGATAGCACTTCGAGTAGCCAAGCCTCTCCAGCGCCACCTTCAGCGACATCGTGCCCGTGCGCCCGAACCCGGCGCCAACAATGTCCAGTGCCACCCGCCCTCGCGACCGTCCGCAACGCGGCTAAGTATGCCATTGCGCCAACCGCCCGCACGTCACCACGGTGGCGGGCAAAGTCACTCCGTGGTGGCCAATGCCTCATGGCACCCCGCCCGCCGATAGTCCCGGTCCGTCGGTGTGCCGCCCGCTTCAACGGTTGCCAACAACCGGCGCATGGCCTTCGCCTGTCTGCGATCGATCGCGTTGCGGATGTCCGCGGTTCCGGTCGTCTTGGCCTTAGCCAACTCGTCGCGAAAGCACCGTTCCAACAGCGCGAACTCCGGTTGCTCGCTCGCGTATTTCCACGAAACGGTGAACGGAGTGGCGCAGCCCGCGCACCCCATCACAGCTACAAGACCAACCGCCACTAGCAATCGACGCATGATCCAGCCTCGCTAATTCAAGGGATCGTGGGCGAGCTAGGCACCGCACGTCCGCGGCTAGTCAGCGTGGCGACCTTGGCGGTGGCGGAGGCGATGCGCGCCAGCGTCTCCTCCGGTAGCGCACGATCGGCCAGCGAGCGCAGCGCCGGCAGATGCGGCCCCGCGCGGACGCCGTGGCAGGCGATGGCGTCCACGACTTCGGCCAGCGCCTCGTCCGCCACGCCGGCCTTGTCCGCGCGCGGCAGGTGCTCCACCAGCGCGGCGAGCCCGGTGTCCGTCAGCGTCCAGCAGAGCCCCTGCGCCGCCCAGCCCGCCTTGATCGGATCGGGGTGCGGCAGCTTGGCGATGCGCCAGTCCTCCACCGCCTCGCCGCGGAACCGCCCGACCGCCAACAGCGGCAGGATGCTCTGGCCGGCCTCCGCGGCGTCCAAGCAGCGCCCCATGTCCAAGATCAAGTCGCGCACTTCGGCGTTGCCCGGGAAGTACACGGTCAAAGCTGCAATGGACAGCATCCATGAGGGCCACTCCGGGGAGCGTCGCTCCGCGCGTTCGCGGCAGCTTGCCGGGCTCATCCCGTCACGGGCGTGGGCGAGCAGCAAGCCCTTGAGCCCCGGCACCTTCTCCAGCCGGCGCGTGCGCGTGTCCATGATCTTGCGCAGGTGTTCCCCGCGGGCCGGCGCGTAGGCCGGCCAGTCGCGCTGGGCGATCACGTTGGCGTAGAAGCCCACCGTGAAAATGGTGCGTTCGACAACTTCCGCGTCGGCGCTGGTGAGGCCCGCGAACACGGTGTCCAGCACTTGGGACTCGGTGAAGGCGTCGTATAGCTGCAATGCGAAGTCGAGCGGTTCTTTGCGGCCTTGCCTATTGGTCACCACGGGAACGCTTTGGTCGTCCAACTCCAGCGGTTCTGCTTGGCGCAGGGTTGGTCCGCGTTGCGCTGCGGACGTGCCGCCCGCTCTGGCACCCGGCACGTCCGGGAGACCGCTATCCGACAAAGCGCTGGCCAGTCGGCTCACCTGCTCCGCTAAGCGCGTGACGGCCGGATCCAAGCCGAACGGAGGCTCGGCAGCGGTGCGGACGTCCACCAGCGCCGCCAAGTGCGGCGCAGCCGATGCCCCGTAAGTCCCCATCGCCGTGGCGATCTCCTCAAGGCCGTCCTCCCGACGAAGGATGGCGTTCGCCATCGCCGTCAACCCCGCTTCCGTGCCGGACATGGCGATCCCACGCGCCGCCTCGCCGGCCCAAGCCGGCTCCCGATTCGCTAGCTGTTCGATGCGTAGCGCGTCTGCCTCGGCGTCTAGGAATAGGCCTTTGTTCAGCAAGATCATCTGGGACGCTTGCAGGTCACGAGCGTCCGATCGGTCGGCAAAGCTCTCACGCAGCAGGCGCCGCAGTTCGATGTCGCCAGGAAAGTAGGTCGTCACCATGCCAAAAGCCAAGCGCCATGTGTTCCTTTCGTAGAAGTCCAATTCCGCCACGTCCTTCCATCCATTCTTCGCCAAGCCTTTCCTTGCGTAGTCAATCAAGAAATCGCGAATCCCCGGTATGCGCACGATTTCGCGCTGCCACTTGCCAACCTCCTTGCGCAGCCTTGCGTGGTGGTTCTCGCCGCGGAACTCTCGGTATACGGATTCTCGGTGCAAGGCCGCGACCGTTAAGTCGACGACCTTCGGGTTGTCGCTGTGGAGGCCAGTGAAGATCAGGTTGTTCATCTCGGCGTTGTCGAAGCGCTCGAAATCCCGGATGTCGTCCATGAGGAGCGTGTACCGCTCCACCTCCTCACTAAACTCCTGGCCAGACGTGGGCGGATTGGCAGCCGTGCAAAGCGCCCACGCGACCAAAACAAATGGCACAAGGCCTCGTTTCAAGGGCATGTTTGTCCCCCTGTGTCCAGTGGTGGTAACGGCCACTACCGCCGTCATTTAGCAAGCATCTCAGTCGCCCAGTGTTGGCAATTGTAATGGAGCAAATGGTAGCGACCCGTTGTCTTTGCCTTGATCGCGGCGAGAACACCGTCGTACTTGCTAAGCGACACCTCGTCCAAGTGGCAAGGTCCGGCAGTCGCGCTGCTGTCTTCGATCACGGCGTCAACATAGCCGCTCACAAGGGGAAACGCACTCTGGGTCCAAACAGCGAGTACAGCTTGATTCATGGAGACCGCGAAGAAGCCCCGTGTGGTCGTCTCTCTAGCGCCACTCGTGAGGACCTTGCGGGTCCGAACATCGTGGTGCTCCGGTATAAACCTACGTATCCAACCGGGTAGGTTTGCAGGCAAGTCCACCAAATCGACCGGACGAACGCACCTGCCCGTGAACGGGTAGTCCGTGAGCCGTATCACGGGCACGGGCGGGAGCACATAGCCAAGCCATGCGCCCATATTGTCGCTCCACTCCAGCACATGGGTGGAAGAGTAGGTGGAATCCGGCCAGTCGAACCACCGGACACGATCGACGACGCGTGTGCCGGTGACCACCACCACCTCCCAACGGCTGACGTCCACGCATTCGTCGTCGCCCTCCTTTTTGTACGAGAGATAGCCTTGGGCGTGGACCTCGACCTCCGAGTGTACGACTGCGTCGTGCTCACCCTCGCATTCGCTGTTTGTGAACGCGTAGTACTTTGCCTTGCCCGCGTTGGCCGCAGGTCCCAGCAACACCGCCAACAACGCGACTTGCGGCAACACTCGAACTCCACAAAGCATGGACGCCTCCTCTTCTCTGTCCTCGGCTACCTTCTGTGCGTCACTATGCCACACCGTCAGTCGCTTTGCCAACGAATCAGAGCAGCGACAGCGCCTTGCGCAACGCGGCCGCCAGCGCGTCCACGTCGGCGAGGGAGTTGTACAGCGCGAACGATGCGCGGACGGTGCCGGGCACGCCGAGGCGCTCCATCAGGGGCATGGCGCAGTGGTGGCCGGTGCGCACGGCCACGCCTTGCTGGTCCAGCAACTCGCCGATGTCGTGGGGATGCGCGGTGGCGGCGGTGAAGGAGAGCACCGGGCCTTTGTGCGCGGCGGTGCCGACCAGGTTCACGTCCGGGATCTGGTTGAGGGAGGCGGTGGCGTAGGCGAGGAGGTCGGCTTCGTGGGCGCACACGGCGTCGAAATCCAAGCTCTCCAGGTAGTCCACGGCGGCGGCCAGGCCGATGGCGCCGGCGATGTTCGGGGTGCCGGCCTCGAACTTGAACGGCAACGGCGCGTAGGTGGTCGCCTCCAAGCGCACGTGCTCGATCATCTCGCCGCCGGTTTGCCACGGCGGCATCGCTTGCAGCAGCTCCTCGCGGCCGATGAGCGCGCCGATGCCCGTGGGGCCGTACATCTTGTGGCCGGAGAAGGCGTAGAAGTCGCAGCCGAGCGCTTGCACGTCCACCGCCAAGTGCGGCGTGGCCTGGGCGCCGTCCACCACCGTCACCGCGCCTACCGCCCGGCTCCGCGCCGCGATCTCGGCCACGTCGTTGATGGTGCCCAAGGCGTTGGAGACGTGGGCCGCGGCGACGATCTTGGTGCGCGGACACAGCTTGGCGTCGAAGTCGTCCATGTCCAGTTCGCCGTTGGCCAGCACCGCCACGGCGCGCAGCTTGGCGCCGAAACGCGAACAGGCGAGCTGCCACGGCACGATGTTGGAGTGGTGCTCCATGTGCGTGATGAGCACTTCGTCGCCTTCGCCAAGCACCAGCGGGGCGTAGCTCGCCGCCACCAGGTTGATGGCCTCGGTGGTGCCCCGCGTCCAGATCACCTCTTGCGGAGCGCGGGCGTTGACGCGCTTGGCGACGGTTTCCCGCGCCGCTTCAAAGGCCCGGGTGGCTTCGTCCGAGAGCCGATGCGCGCCGCGATGCACATTGGCGTTGCGCCGTCGGTAATAGTCCTCCAGCGCCTGCAGCACCTGCCGCGGCTTTTGCGTGGTGGCGGCGTTGTCGAGATAGACCACGTCCGCGACATCGACCAGCAGCGGAAAGTCGGCCCGCCACGCGGGCGGATTCATGGCAACAGGCCCAAGCTGCTGGCACCTTGATGATCGTGGACGGCTTCCGCCAAGAAGGCGCGCGTCAGCAGCGCCCGGGCGGTTTCCTCGCCGACGCCACGGGTGCGGAGGTAGTGGATGGCGTCCGCGTCCAACGCGCCGATGGTGGCGCCGTGACTGCATTTCACGTCGCTCGCTTGGATCTGCAGCGCCGGCTTGGCGAACACCTGCGCGGTGGGGCTGACAAGCAGATTCTTCGCGCTCAATCTAGCGTCGCTCCCGTCCGCCCCCGGGGCGATGTGGATGCCGCCGCAAAGCACGGCGCGGCTGCGACCGCCGGCAACGCCGCGATAGGTCTGGCGGCTGTTGCCGCCGCCGACCGCGTGGCGAACGTGTACTTGGTTGTCCAGATGCCGCTCGCTGGACAGGCGCCACGCGCCGAAGACGCGCACCTCGGCTTGCTGCCCGTCGAGTTCGATCAGCACGTCGTTGCGGCGCAGCGCCGCCCCCATCGATGTTTGCGCCAGCGTGTAGCGCCCGCCGGCGGCCACGCGCACCGCCACCAGACTGCACTCGTAGCCGTCGGACGCGCTTTGGCGGCGCAGATGCGTGAGCTGCGCGTTCGCGCCGACCACACATTCGACGATGCGATGCGTGAACGGCGACGGCACTTCCACTACAACCAAGGACGCGCCCGCTTCCACCACTACCAACACCCGCTGGAACGCCGCCCCGAGGCGCTCGATGCGTACCGGCTCGGTGGCAGCGACGCCCGCCGGCGCGAGCACGACCACGCCGGCGCCGAGCAACAACCCGTTCACCGCGGCCAGCGGATGCTCCGCCAAGTCGAAGATGTCGCCATGCTCGCCGGCCAGCGCGGCCGCTTGCGCGTCGGCGAAATCCAGCACGCGCACATCGGCCGGCGCGTCCACGCGCACATCGGCCGCGCCAAGTTCCACCGTTTGCGCCGCGGCGTACCAGCGCGTCACGTTGGTGTGCCGCCACTGTTCGCTGCGGGGTGCCGGCAGTCCTTGATCGGCGATGATCGCACGGCAACGGCCGCGATCGCGCCACGGCGCGTAACCGTTGCCGTTCGCGCGCCGTTGCAATAGCCGGCCAGCCAGAGCGGCGGCCTCAGCCATCGAGCCAAGCATAGCCTTTTTCTTCCAAGGCGAGCGCCAGCGAGGCGTCGCCGGAACGGACGATGGCGCCGGCGGCCAGCACATGCACCCGGTCCGGCACCACATGGTGCAAGAGGCGCTGATAGTGCGTCACCAGCACCACCGCGTTGTCGCCGGCGCGGAAGGCGTTGATGCCGTCCGCCACCACTTTGAGCGCGTCGATGTCCAAGCCGGAATCCGTCTCGTCGAGAATGGCTAGGCGCGGGCGCAGCACCAGCATTTGCAGGATCTCGTTGCGCTTCTTCTCGCCGCCGGAGAAGCCCTCGTTCACTCCCCGCTTGAGAAAATCCGCCGACAGCCCCAGATCCGCGGCCGCTTGCCGCGCCATCTTGAGGAACTCCACCGCCGACGGCGCGCCCTGCCCCGCCGCCAACGCCTGTGCGTCCGCGGCGGCTTTGAGGAACTCCATGTTCGAGACGCCGGCGATCTCCACCGGGTACTGGAACGCCAGAAAAACGCCTCGGTGCGCCCGCTCTTCCGGCGCTAGTTCCAGCAGATCCTCGCCCGCCAAGCGGACCGCGCCGCCCGTCACCTCGTAATCCGCCTTGCCGGCGAGCACGTTGGCGAAGGTGCTCTTGCCGGAACCGTTCGGCCCCATCACGGCGTGAACCTCGCCGGCGCGCACGTCCAAGCTCAGGCCGTTCAGGATCGGCTTGCCGCCCACCTCCACATGCAGATTGTCCACGCGGAGCAGCGCCGGCTCCGCGCGCCCGCCGTCGCTCAACCGACGGCCCCTTCCAAGCTCACCTCCAAGAGCTTGTTCGCCTCCACGGCGAACTCCATCGGCAGGGTGCGGAACACGTCCTTGCAGAACCCGCCGACGATCATGGCCACGGCCTTCTCCTCGTCAATGCCGCGCTGCCGGCACAGGAAGAGCTGCTCGTCGCTCACCTTGGAGGTGGTGGCCTCGTGCTCCACCACCGCGCCCGCCAGGTGCGATTCGATGTACGGGAAGGTGTGCGCCCCGCAATCGTCGCCGATGAGCAGCGAGTCGCATTGGGTGTGGTTGCGCGCGCCCACCGCGCCGCGGTTCATGCGCACCAGCCCGCGGTAGCTGTTGTTGCTGCGCCCGGCGCTGATGCCTTTGGAGAGGATGGTGCTCTTGGTGCGTGGGCCGATGTGGATCATCTTGGTGCCGGTGTCGGCTTGTTGGAAGTTGCGCGTCAAGGCCACCGAGTGGAACTCGCCCACCGAGTCCGCCCCGCGCAGCACCACGCTGGGGTACTTCCAAGTGATGGCGGAGCCGGTCTCCACCTGCGTCCAGCTGATCTTCGAGCGGTCGCCCAAGCACGCGCCGCGCTTGGTAACGAAGTTGTAGATGCCGCCGCGGCCCTGTTCGTCGCCCGGGTACCAGTTCTGCACCGTGGAGTATTTGATCTCGGCGTCGTCCAGCGCCACCAGCTCCACCACCGCGGCGTGCAGCTGGTTCTCGTCGCGCATGGGCGCGGTGCAGCCTTCCAAGTAGCTCACGTAGGAACCTTCGTCGGCGATGATCAGCGTGCGCTCGAACTGGCCGGTGTTCTCGGCGTTGATGCGGAACTGCGTGGCCACCTCCATCGGGCAGCGCGTGTGCTTGGGCACATAGACGAAGGTGCCGTCGCTGAACACCGCCGAATTCAACGCCGCGTAGAAGTTGTCGGGCTTGGGCACGACGCTGCCGAGGTACTTGCGCACCAGGTCCGGATGTTCGCGCACAGCATCAGAGATGGAACAGAACACCACGCCGGCTTTCGCCAGTTCGTCCTTGAACGTGGTGGCGATGGAGACGCTGTCGAACACGGCGTCCACCGCAACCGGCCGGGCGGCGCCCGCCTCGGCTTCCTGCACCCCCGCAAGGCGGGCGCGTTCGTGCAGCGGCACGCCGAGCTTCTCGTAGGTGCGGAGCAGCTCGGGATCCACCTCGTCCAAGGATTTCGGCCGCGGCCCTTTCGGCGCGGAGAAGTAGGAGATGGCTTGGAAGTCGATGTCCGGGAAGGAAACATGCGCCCATTGCGGCGGTTTCATGCGTCGCCACCGCCGTAGCGCATCCAAGCGCCACTCGGTGAGCCAGCCGGGTTCCTCCTTCTTCGCCGAAATCGCCCGCACCACCTCCTCGCTCAAGCCGGGCGGCAAGGTTTCGGCGTCGATGTCGGTGACGAACCCCGCCGCGTATTCGCGTTGCACGAGATCGTCGAGCTGGGCGCTGGCTGCGGGCATGGGGGTTGGCTTCCTTGCTGGAACCGCGATAGTAGCGAAAGCCAAGGCGAATTACCCGCCTATACTTGCCGCACTGCAACTTAGGGAGAATCCGCATCATGCCGAACAGGCTCGAAGGCAAGGTCGCCGTCATCACTGGCGGCAACAGCGGCATCGGCGAGACCACCGGCCACCTGTTTGCCCGCGAAGGGGCGAAAGTGGTTCTGCTGGCGCGCCGCGAGGAGGAAGGGCAAGCGGTGGCCGCCGCGATCAAGGGCGCGGGCGGCGAGGCGGTGTTCATCTCCTGCGATGTGGGCAATGACGAATCCGTGCGGGCGGCGGTCGCCGAAGCGGCCGCGGCGTTTGGCAGCATCCACCTGCTGTTCAACAACGCCGGCGGCGGTGGCGGCAGCCAATTCCCCAACGAGCCGGACAGCGAGTGGCACCGGGTGATCAACACCAACCTCACCGGCACGTTCTACGTCAGCCGCGCCGTGTGGCCGCATCTGGTGGCGGCCGGCGGCGGCGCGGTGGTGAACATGTCGTCGCTGGCCGCGCAGCGCGGATTCAGCTCGCGGATGCAGGACGAATTCGGCACCACCTCGGCGTCCTACTACGCGGCGAAGGCCGGCGTGGACGCCCTCACCCGCTACATGGCCGGCTGCGGCGGCCGGCACAACATCCGCGTCAACTGCGTGCGGCCGGGGCAGATTCTCACGCCCGGCGCCACCCGCGGCACCTCACGCGATGCGGATGGCGGCCACCACGTGTTCGAGAAGATGTTCGACTTCGCGCAGATCGTGCAAGGGCCCGGCTATCCCATCGACGTGGCCAATCTGGTGCTGTTCCTCTCCTGCGACGAATCGCGCTTCGTGAACGGCGAAATCATCAACGTGGACGGCGGCGTCGCGGCGAAGATCTGACGGCCGGCCGACCTACCCGGGCTGCGCCGGCAGATCCAACGCCGGATTGCGGTCGAAGAACCCCGCCGGCTGCAAGGTGAAGCCGCAGTACTCCACCGGCATCACCGGCCAATCCTCCGGGCGCGGCAGGTGGCTGACGCCGAAGGTGTGCCACAGCACGATGTCGGTTTCTTCGATGGACTCGTCGCCGGCGCTCCACGCCGGCAAACCGGCGCCGCCCGGATGCAGATTCGGGTGGTCGCCGGCGGCGCAGAGCTCGCCCTCGCGGTAGCGCGTCACCCACAGGTTGTGGCGGGCGAAACCGGCGCGCGCCGCCACTTGCGAATCCGCCGCGGCAAGCAGCTTCGGCGTGGCACCCGGCAGCAGCCGATAGGCGACCGGCGCACCCAAACGGTTGCGGCGGCGCGAATTCGCCACCTGCCAGGAACGCGAACGGGAAGCGTCCGCGTCGCGCTTGGCGGCGAGTTCGCTGCGCAGCGGCCGCGCCACGGCGCGAAAGGCGGTGCCGTCCGGGTTGTCCTCGCCCACCGCGCACGGGGCGATGTCCACTTCGCTAACGCTGTTCGGGCCGCCGTCCAAGTCGAAATCCAAGCGGAAGCAGAACAGGTGCTGGTGGATGGGCGAGGCCACGTTCGGCGCCACCAGCGGCGCGAACTCCGGTCGCTCGGCGCCCTCCCCCACCGCCGAAACGCCGACGATGCCGGTGAGCTTCACCTCCATCTGCAACGCGCCGTCCAAGTAGAAGTACCAGTAGAAGCCGTACTCGTAGTTGCCGACGGTGTGGAACGTGCTCACCACCAGGCGGCGCGAACGGCGGGTTTCGGTGGTCTGGCCGTGGCCGTCGTGGTGCTTCCAAAGAACGCCGTAGTCCTCCTCGTGAACGCAGATGGCGCGTTCCACCAGCCGCGCCGCGCCGTCCGGCTTCACGGCGGCGTGATCCAGATAGCGGACGTGGCCCACGCAATCGCAACCGAGCAGCAGCGAATTCACGCAGTTGCCGATGCTCGCCTCGCCGGCGTCCAGCACATGCTTCCAGCGGTGCATCGGATCCGTGTCGCCGTAGGGCACCACCATGTCCGACAGCGCGGCGCGGTGCAGGATTGCCCGATCTTCGCCGCCATCCCGGTAGGAAACTTGATGCAGCACCAAGCCGTTCACCGGGTGAACACTCACGCGGAACGCCCAGTTCTGCCAAGCGATGGCGTTGCCTTCCACCACGAAGCCCGGGCCTTCGGGTTGGCTGATCGTCAGCGGCTTCGGCGCTTCGCGCAGCGCCGGCTGGCTGGCGGCGTCGTAGCGCCCGTGTTCCGGCGGCAAGGGCGTCGCGCCGTGATCCTCCAAGTGCGCCACGCGCCCGGCGGTGAGGTCCACATGCGCGATGAGCCCCTGCACCGGGCGGGCGTAGCCGTTGTCCGTCTTGTGTTCGCGCACGAAGGCGATGGCGCGGTGCGCGCGGTGGCCCTCGGGAATGTTCGGATGCCGATAGCCGCCGGCCGGCCACGGATCGATCTGCACATGCTCGAAGCTGTCCACGCCGCGCTTTCGCATGGCCGCCTGCCAGCCGGCGTCCGCCTTGGTGATGCGCACCGCCTCCACCACGTCCGCGAAGCCGATGGGCGCTTGCCCGGCGGTGATGCGATCAACCCGCACTTCGCCAGTGACCAAATCCACCACCGCATCGAATCCACCATCCGGCGGCTGCGGGTAGTCGTAGCCGATCAACCGCACCCGGCGCGGCACCGCATCGCCCGGCTGCCACGATTGCAGCGCCGCTTTGGGCGGCTCCACCAACGCCACCGAGGAAAACGCCGCACGGGCACCAAGGCGCGGTTTGACCAGCGCCGAGGCACGCTCGATCTCCGCCGCCGAAAGCGCCACCAGCGGATGGTTCGGCATTTCGTGCGCCGCGGCTTTTTACGGCCGGGTGGTGGCGGAGAGGTTGGAGAGGTGGCCGGCGGGGCTTTCCATCAGGCTCATCACCGCCAGCGGGTTGTCGAAGGTGACGGTGAGGCGCCACTTGCCGGCGCCGTCGCCGAGGGCGCCGTTCAGGCCCTCGCCGCCCTGTTCCAGTTGAATCGCGGTGAGGGTCAGCGCCTCGCCGGGAGGCACGGTGACGACCACCGGGCCCGCTTCGGCGCCGGCGTCGTCCAAGCCGGTGATGGTGGCGCGCGCCGGCTCGGCGCCATTGTTCGCCAGGCGCAGGAGGCTGCGCTGGCGGGTGTTGGACGCCGGGTTGAACACCGCCACGCGGGCTTCGCCGTCCGCCGCCGGGGCGGTCTGGTGGAGGCTCGTCAGGAAGCCGTCGGCGTGGCGGGCGTAGGCCGCGGCGGCGAACGCCACGTTGCCGCGCAGCTCCAAGCGCCACGCACCGCGGGTCGGCGTTCCCACGCCCTCCCGCAGGCCCTTGGCCGCGTTGCCGTTCTCCAAGTCCGCCGAGTTGAAGTGGACGACGGCGCGGGACGGCAGGCGCAGTCGGACGGGCCCGGCGCGCACGCCGGCGTCGTCCACCGCCGCAATCTCGGCCCAGCCCTCCCACGGGCCGAGGTTGGCCACGCGGGCGAAGCCCTCGCGGCCCGACGCCGACGCCGACGACGGGAACAGCGGCAGGCGCAGCGCCCGGTCGGCCCATGTGGCCCAGCCCGACGCGCCGGCCGAGGCGTCCGCCCAGCCGGCGTACACCGGCGCCGCCGACAGGTTGGAGAGGTGGCCGGTGGGGCTTTCCAGCAGCGCCAGCGCCGACAGCGGCCACGGCGCGCCCAGACGCAACCGCCACTTGCCCTCGCCGTTGCCCAGGCCGCGGCCGCCGCGGCGGGACGACTCCAAAGAGCGCGCCGAGACCGAGACGGTCGCGCCGGCGCGGGCCGTCAGCGGCGCCGCCAGGCGGCCGCGGCCGGCGTCGTCCACGCCCCACGGCCACACCCGCGCCTCCGAAGTGCGCGGGTTGTGGACGCGCAGCGAACTGCGCTGGACGCGGTTGCTCGCCGGATTGAAGACGAACGCCGACAGCGAATCGCCGTCGCGGGGGAGTTCGCCGTGCATGGCCGTGAGGAAGCCGTCCGCGGCGCGAACGTAGGCCAGCACCTCGATGTCCAGCGTTGACGACACGAGCAGCCGCCAGCTCCCCTGCGCCGGCGGCCCGATGCCCTCCGCCAGCCCCTTGGCGGCGTTGCCGTTCTCCAAGTCCATCGAGTTGAAGTGCGCCGCCGAGCGGGCGCGCAGCGGCAGGCGCAACGGGCCGAACCGGCGGCCGGCCTCGTCCAGCGCCTCGATCAGAATTTCGCCGTCCGCGTCCGAGCGGTTCAGCACGCGGACGAAGCCGCCGCGCCCGGACGGGTCCGCAGCCGACGGGAACAGCGGCGCCGGCCAGCCCAGCACCACCGCCGCGCCCGCGGCGCGCAGGTCCGGAACGTGGCGCTCCAACGCCGCCGCGCGCAGCGGATTGCCGCGCAGCCCCAAGGTGCCGCCATCCGTCAGGCCGCGGTGGCCGGACAGCGCCGACACGTTCTCCACCAGGTTCCAGCCCAGGCGCAGTTGCGACAGCTCGGTCAGGCCGGCCAAGGGCGAGACGTCCCACACCCGGTTGCGCGACAGGTCCAGCCGTTGCAGCGACCACAGCCCGGACAGCGCCGACACGTCCGCCACTTCGTTGCCCGGCAGCCACAGCCGCCGCAGATCCCCCAGCCACGTCAGCGGCGAGACGTCCTCAATGCGGTTGTCGCCCAAGTGCAGGTAGATGAGCGACCGCAGCCGGCGCAGCGGTCGGATGCTCTCCAGCTCGTTCCCGTCCAGCCAAAGCTGGCGCAGCGACGACAGGCCGGACAGCGCCGACACGTCCGTCAAGCCGTTGTTCGACAGCGTCAGCGAGCGCAGTTCGGCGAGCTCCGACAGCGGCGACAGGTCGCGCAGCGCGTTGCCGCTCAAGAGCAGATCCCGCAGCCCCGTCAGGCCGGAAAGCGCCGAGACGTCCGCCAGATCGTTGTCCGACAGATCCAGGTGCGACAGCGAGCGCAACCCCGCCAGCGGCGACAGGTCCAGCGCCGCGCCGCCCGCCGCCGGCGCGTTGCCGGACAGCGTCAGCGACTCCAGCCGCGACGCCGCCTCCAGACCCGCCAGCGACGCCACGCCGGCCGACCCCGCGCTCAGCGACGACAGCGTCAGCAGGTCGCCCTCGGTCAGCGTCGCGCCGGCGTCCTTGCCCAGCGCGATCTCCAGCGCGCGTCGAAGCCCCGGATCGTTCACCGTCGCCAGCGTCGCCCCGTCCAGCAGCACCTCCACGCCGCGCGCCCGCAGCGCCGTCGCGTGGACGTACACCGAGTCCGACGTCAGCGGATTGCCGCGCAGACTGACCAGTTGCAGATAACGCAAGGCCAGCAGCGGCGAAATGTCCCCCACGGCGTTGTGGTCCACCCACAGCCGCCGCAGGTTGACCATCGCCTCGATGCCGCGCAGGTTCCGCACCGGCTCGCCGCCGGTCTGGGGCGGACGCAGGCGGCCGGCGGACGGCGCCGGCAGCGACAGGTCCAACTCCAGCACCGTCGCCAGGTCGCCCGCCGTCAAAGGCTCCGACGCGGACCTGCCCACAACCTCCCGCGCCGCCGCCGTCAGCGCCGGGTCCGGCAAAAGCACGGTCGCGCCGGGCGCCCCCGCCAGCCGCGCCGCGGTGCGCGCCGCCGGGCTGTCGCCGATCTCGTTGCCGGCGCGCAACTCGAACTCGTAGGCGCGGCCGTTGTTCAGGCCGGAAACCGTCAGCGAGGTCGTGCCCGGGCCCGAACCGGACACCCGCCGCCAACTCCCCAGCCGATCCCCCTCCTCCGCGTACCGGTGTTCGTAGCGGGTGATGGAAGGGTTCTGCGGGTTCCGCCAGCGCAGCGTTGCCCGCCCGTCGCCCGGCGTTGCGGTCAGCCCGCGCGGCTCGTCAGGCGGCGCCTCGTCGTCCGTCACCAGCACCCGCAGCACCGCCTCGGCGCCGCCGTAGTTCGCGCCGGTCGCCGCGTGCCGAACCTCCACGCGCTCGCTCGCCGCGTCGTCGTCGTCCACCGCCCGCGCCCGCACCGTCTGCCAGGTGCGCCACGTCGTCGCGTCGAACGTCAGCGTCACCGGCGCGCTCAGGATCGCCACCGCCGGGTCGCTGCTGGTCACCGACACCGACACGGTGCCGTTGGGCGCCAGATTCGCCAGCCGCACCTCCCAGAAACCCTCGGCGTCCTCCGGGTCGCCCTCCGACAGCCCCAGCGTCGCCGCCGACAACTCGATGGTCGGCTCGTCGTCGTCCGTCACCGTCACCGCCACCCCGGGGCGCGCGTTCAGCGTCAGCCCCGTGTACTCCGCAGCCCCGGTCGCCGCGTGCGACAGCGCCACCGTCTCGTCGTCGCCGTCGCCGTCCTCGGCGCCGGTCACCCGCACCGTCCGCCAGCGGCTCCAGTTCGTCGCGTCGAACGCCATCTGCGTCTGGTCGCCGGTCGTGCCCGGATCCGTGTCCACCGCGGCCTTGCCCGTGGACGCGCTCACGGTCACCGTCACCGCCGCGCTCGGCTCCGTGTTCAGGCGCAGCCGGTACGTCGCCGTCCGCCCCTCCAGCACGGTCAGCGACTCCGGATTCACCAGCAGCCCGGGCAGGTCGTCGTCCTGCGCCGTCGCGGTGAGATCGACCGCCGACGCGCCGCCGTAGTCCGCGCCGGACGCGGCGTGCCGGAACGTGGCCACCTCGTTGTCCGAGTTGTCGTCGTTCGCCGCGTACACCCGCACCGTGCGCGCCGTTTCCCAGTTCGCCGCCGTGAACACCAGCCGCGCCGGCGACGCCCGCAGGCCGTCCGCCGCGCCGGTGATGTCCACCGTCACGTTGCCGCCCACCGGCTCGGTGTCCAGCACCACCGTGTACGGCGCGCTGTCCCGCTCGTCCACCGTCAGCGAGGAGTCCGACAGCGTGATACCGGGCGTCTCGTCGTCGGTCACCGTCGCGGAAAAGCTGCCGGTCACGTTCGTGTACTCGCTGTTCGGCGTCGTCGCCGCCGCGTGCGCCACCGCCACCGTCTCGTCGTAGCCGTTGTCGTCCGCCTGCGCCGTCAGCGTCACGGTCTGGGGGGTGTTCCAGTTCGTGGACGTGAACGTCAGCGTGTTCTGGACGCCGACGGCCGCGTCCGTGTCCACCGTCACCGCGGCCGTGTTGGCGCTGGCGAGGGTCGCGGTCACCGTTCGGGTGGGCTGCGACGTCAGGCGCACCGTGTACTCCTTCGAGGCGTCCGAGGCGTGGTCCTCCGTCAGCAACAGCGGGCCGGCCTCGTCGGTGGCCGGGGAGCTCGGGTCGGCGTCGAATATGAAGCCGGGGGCCTGGGCGTCCGTCGTGTTCGCCGTGATCGTCGCCTGCAGGTTCGTGTACTCGCTGGCCGACGCGGTGCTCGCCGCGTGGGTGATGGTCACGTTCTCGCCCACGCCGTCGGTGTCCTGGGCGGCGGTCAGCGTCACCGTCTGGGGGGTGTTCCAGTTCGTCGAGGTGAACGTCAAGGTGTTCTGGACGCCCGGGTCGGCGTGCGTGTCGTTCACCGTCACCGCCGTGGTGTCGCCGCTGGTGATGGTCACCGTCACGTCCTGGGTCGGCTCCGACGACAGCCGAACCGTGTAGCTGACCGAGTTGTCCGTGGACGTCGACAGCTCGTCCAGCGCCAGCGGGCCGGACTGGTCGTTCGGCGTGTCCGGGTCCGCGTCGAGGAGGATGCCCGCCGTGTCGTCGTCGTCCACCGTCACCTGCACGCTCGGCCGCGAGCCGGACGGCAGCGAGCCGTAGTCGCCGCCGGTCGCCGCGTGGGTGAGCGTCAGCGTCTCGTTCACCGCGTTGCCGTCGTCGCCGGCGGCCACCGTCACCGTCTGTCTGGCGCTCCAGTTCGTGGTCGAGAACGTCAGGGTGTCCTGGTTGCCGCTCGCCGCGTCCGTGTCCACCGTCACCGCGCCGCTCGCGCCGGAGACCGTCACCGTCACGGCGGCGCTCGGCTCGGTGTTGAGGCGGATGGTGTACCGGCCGCTGCTGTTCTCGTCCACCTCCAGGGTGGTCGGGGTCACCTGCAGGCTCGGCGTGTCGTCGTCGGTGGACGTGGCCACGATCTCCGCGGCCGCGACGCTCCCGTAGTCCGCGCCGGACGCCGCGTGGCTGAACGTGACCGTCTCGTTCTCGCCGTTCAGGTCGTTCGCCGCGGTGATCCGCACCGTGCGCGCCGTGTCCCAGTTGCCCGTGTTGAACACCAGCCGCGTCGGGTTGGCGGAGAGGCCGTCCGCGGCGCCGGTGATGTCCACCGTCACGTTGCCGCCCACCGGCTCCGTCGCCAGCTGGACGGTGTACGTCGCGCTGTTCCGCTCCGGCACGGACAGGGCGGACGCGGAGAGGGTGATGGCCGGGGTCTCGTCGTCGGTCACGGACGCGGTGAAGTCGCCGGACACGTTCGTGTACTCGCTGTTCGGCGTCGTGCGCGCCCGGTGCCGGATCGTCACGCTCTCGTCGTAGCCGTTGTCGTCCGCCTGCGCCGTCAGCGTCACCGTCTGGGGGGTGTTCCAGTTCGACGAGGTGAACGTCAGCGTGTTCTGCACGCCGTTGGCGACGCCGTCGGTGTCGTCCACCGTCACCGCGGCCGTGTTGGCGCTGGTGATCGTCGCCGTCACCGTTTGCGTGGGCTGCGACGTCAGCCGCACGGTGTACTCCTTCGAGGCGTCCGAGACGTGGTCCTCCGTCAGCAACAGCGGGCCGGCCTCGTCCGTGGCCGGGGAGCTCGGGTCGGCGTCGAACACGAAGCCCGCCGCCTGGGCGTCCGTGGTGTTCGCCGTGATGGTGGCCTGGATGTTGGTGTATTCGCTGGCCGACGCGGTGCTCGCCGCGTGGGTGATGGTCACGTTCTCGCCCACGCCGTCGGTGTCCTGCGCCGCCGTCAGGGTCACCGTCTGGGGGGTGTTCCAGTTGGCGCTCGTGAACGTCAAGGTGTTCTGGACGCCCGGGTCGGCGTGCGTGTCGTTCACCGTCACCGCCGTCGTGTCGCCGCTGGTGATGGTCACCGTCACGTCCTGGGTCGGCTCCGACGACAGCCGAACCGTGTAGCTGACCGAGTTGTCCGTGGACGTCGACAGCTCGTCCAGCGCCAGCGGGCCGGACTGGTCGTTCGGCGTGTCCGGGTCGGCGTCGAGGAGGATGCCCGCCGTGTCGTCGTCGTCCACCGTCACCTGCACGCTCGGGCGCGAGCCGGACGGCAGCGAGCCGTAGTCGCCGCCGGTCGCCGCGTGGGTGAGCGTCAGCGTCTCGTTCACCGCGTTGCCGTCGTCGCCGGCGGCCACCGTCACCGTCTGTCTGGCGCTCCAGTTCGTGGTCGAGAACGTCAGGGTGTCCTGGTTGCCGACGGCCGCGTCCGTGTCCACCGTCACCGCGCCCGAGGCGCCGGAGACCGTCACCGTCACGGCGGCGCTCGGCTGCGTGTTGAGGCGGATGGTGTACCGGCCGCTGCTGTTCTCGTCCACCTCCAGGGTGGTCGGGGTCACCTGCAGGCTCGGCGTGTCGTTGTCCGTGGACGTCGCCACGATCTCCGCCGCCGCGACGCTCCCGTAGTCCGCGCCGGACGCGGCGTGGCTGAACGTGACCGTCTCGTTCTCGCCGTTCTGGTCGTTCGCCGCGGCGATCCGCACCGTGCGCTCCGTGTCCCAGTTGCCCGTGTTGAACACGAGCCGCGTCGGGCTGGCGGAGAGGCTGTCCGCGGCGCCGGTGATGTCCACCGTCACGTTGCCGCCCACCGGCTCCGTCGCCAGCCGCACGGTGTAGGTGGCGCTGTTCTCCTCCGGCACCGAGAGGGCGGACGCGGAGAGGGTGATCGCCGGCGTCTCGTCGTCGTCCACGCTCGCCGTGAAGCTGCCGCTCACGTTGGTGTACTCGCTGTTGGGCGTGGTGCGCGCGCGGTGCGTGATGGTCACGCTCTCGTTGTAGCCGTTGTCGTCCTGCTGGGCGGTCAGCGTCACCGTCTGCGGCGTGTCCCAGTTCGACGCCGTGAACGTCAGCGTGTTCTGGACGCCCAGGGTGTCGCCGTCCGTGTCGCCCACCGTCACCGAGGACGCGTCGCCGCTGGTGATGGTCGCCGTCACGGTCCGGGTGGGCCGCGCGGACAGGCGCACCGTGTAGTCGTCCGAGTTGGTGCTGGACGTCTGATCCTCTTCCAGCGCCAAGGGGCCGGCCTGGTCGTTCGCCGTGTCCGGGTCCGCGTCGAAGACGAAGCTCGGCGCGTCGTCGTCCGTGGTGTTCGCCGTGATGGTCGCCGTCAGGTTCGTGTACTCGCTCGCCGACGCGGTGGCGGACGTGTGGGTGATGGTCGCGCTCTCGGGGACGCCGTTGTCGTCGTCCGCGGCGGTCAGGGTCACCGTCTGCGGCGTGCTCCAGTTCGTCGGCGTGAACGTCAGCGCCGCGCTGCCCACCGTCACCGCGGCCTCGCTGCTGACGATGGACACCGTCGTCGTCGCCATCGTCGGCTCCGACGACAGGCGCACCGTGTATTCCACCGAGTTGTTCGACGCCGCGGGGTTCTCGTTCAGCGCCAGCGGGCCGGACTGGTCGTTCGGCGTGTCCGGGTCGGCGTCCAGCAGGATGCCGGCCGTGTCGTCGTCGTCCACCGTCACCTGCACGCCCGGACGCGAGCCCAACGGCAGCGAGCCGTAGCCGCCGCCGGTCGCGCCGTGGGCGAGGGTCAGCATCTCGTTTTGCGCGTTGCCGTCGTCGCCGGCGGCCACCGTCACCGTTTGGTTCGTGGCCCAGTTCGTGTTCGTGAACGTCAGGGTGTTCTGGTTGCCGACGGCCGCATCCGTGTCCACCGTCACC
The DNA here is from genome assembly GCA_965243095.1 of Candidatus Azotimanducaceae bacterium. Taxonomy (GTDB): domain Bacteria; phylum Pseudomonadota; class Gammaproteobacteria; order Pseudomonadales; family Azotimanducaceae; genus VXYL01. The sequence continues at coordinate 2,993,607 of OZ251530.1, read as the reverse complement.
GCGCCGCTCGCGCCGGACACCGTCACCGTCACGTTGGCGCTCGGCTGGGTGTTCAGGCGGATGCGGTAGGTGGCGCTGCTGTTCTCGTGCACCGTCAGGCTGGCCGTGCTCACGGCCAGGCTCGGCGTGTCGTTGTCCGTCGCCGTCACCACCAGATCCGCGTCCGCCGCGTCGTTGTACTCGCCGCCGCTCGCCGCGTGCGTCAGGGTGACCTGCTCGTTGTCCCCGTTCTGGTCGTTCGCCGCCGTCGCCCGCACCGTGCGCGCCGTGTTCCAGTTCGTGGACGTGAAGACCAGCGACGTGAGGTTCGTGGAGATGCCGTCCGCCGCGCCGGTGATCGACACCGTGACGTTGCCGCCCTCCGGCTGCGTCGCCAGCCGCACCGTGTAGTTGGCGCTGTTCTCCTCCGGCACCGACAGGCTGGACGCCGACAGGGTGATCGCCGGCGTCTCGTCGTCGTCCACCGTCGCGGTGAAGGTCGCCGAGACGTTCGTGTACTCGCTGCTCGTCGCCGTCGCCGCGCTGTGGGTGATGTTCACGCTCTCGTTGGCGCCGCCGTCGTCCGCCTGCGCCGTCAGCGTCACCGTCTGGGGCGTGCTCCAGTTGCTCGAGGTGAACGTCAGCGTGCTCTGGTCGCCCGGCGTGTTGGTGTCCGTGTCGTCCACCGTCACCGCGGTCGCGTCGCTGGTGGCGATGGTCGCCGTCACGGTCTGGGTCGGCTGCGCCGACAGGCGCACCGTGTACTCCTTCGAGGCGTCCGTGGCGTGGTCCTCCACCAGCTGCAGCGGGCCGGCCTCGTCCGTGGCCGGCGAGCTCGGGTCCGCGTCGAACACGAAGCCCGGCGCGTCCTTGTCCGTCAAGCTCGCCGTGATGGTCGCCTGCACGTTGGTGTACTCGCTCGTCGACGTCGTGCTCGCGGCGTGGGTGATGGTCACGTTCTCGCCCACGCCGTCGTTGTCCTGGGCGGCGGTCAGCGTCACCGTCTGCGGCGTGTTCCAGTTCGCCGAGGTGAACGCCAGCGTGTTCTGCACGCCCAGGGTGTCGCCGTCGGTGTCGCCCACGGTCACCGCCGTGGTGTCGCCGCTGGTGATGGTCACCGTCACGTCCTGGCTCGGCTCGGCGGCCAGGCGCACGGTGTAGTCCACCGAGTTGTTCGACGCGGTGGACAGCTCGGCCAGCGCCAGCGGGCCGGCCTCGTCCATGGTCGGCGTGGACGGGTCCGCGTCCAGCAGGATGCCCGCCGCCTCGTCGTCGTTCACGTTCACGGTCACGGAGGACATGGTCGGCCGGCCGAAGAAGCCGCCGCCGCCGCAGAGGCTGCCCACGCGGGCGTGGCTGATGGTGGCCGTGTCGTCCTGGCTGTCGCCGTCGCCGGCGACGGTGGCCGTGATGGTCTGCGGGGTGTTCCAGTCCGAGGCCGTGAATATCACCCGCTTCGTCAGGGGCGAGCTGTCCGTGTCGAGGGTCACGTCCGCGTTATCGCTGGTGGCCTCGATGTTCACGTTGCAGCCGCTGCCGCTGGTGGTCGTCGGGTCGGCGGTGAGGCGGACCGTGTACGTCCCCACGTTGGCGTTCGTCCCCCCGCCGGCGGTCGGGTCCTCCTCCAGCGCCAGCGTGGTGCGGCTGAAGACGACGCCCGGCGTGGGGGTGACGTTCAGCGTCCCCGTCGTCAACGTGCCCGGCAGGTCGTGGGCGGCCGCCGCCACGGTCACCGACACGGTGCGCACGGCGGTGAAGTCCGCGCCCGTGTAGTCCAGCGTCAGCGTCGCCGTCGTGTCGCCGGCGGTCACCGTCGCCAGCGAGTCGATGGTGAGGCCGGGCACGTTGTCCACCAGCGTGAAGCGGGACTGCGTGACGCCGCTGGCGAACGCCGTGTCGGCCAGCGTCACCGTCACCTCGGCGCCGTCCAGGTTCGCCTCCGTGAGCGTCGTGGGGTTGCTGGCCGCCAGCGTCGCCGTCGGGGTGACCACCGTGATGGTGAACGTCAGCACCGCGCGGTCGCTGTCCGCGCGGTTGGTGTCGCCGTCGTGGGCGTATATGGTCACCGTGGCCGCGCCGGTGGTGTTCGCCGTCGGCGTGCCGCACACCCGCCGCGCCCCGCAGCCCCCCTCGAAGACGAGGCCCACCGGCAGGCCGCTGGCCTCGTAGGTGTAGCCCACCCCCTCGCCGCCGCTGGCCGCCGGAATCTGGAACGCGGCGATGGCGAAGTCCTTGCGGTAGGTCTTGTTCGCCACCGCGCCGCTGCCGAACGTCGGCGCCACGTTCGGCTGCAGGGCGATCTGCCGCGCCGTGTCGTGGCCGCCGAACTTCAGCACCGGCCACTGCCACTGGCCGCCGAAGTCCCAGGCGTCGTCGTCCGCGTCCGCCGCCCTGCCGACCGAGTTGTCGCCGTCGACGTCCCGGTCGTCCCACGTCGCGTAGATGCCCGTGTAGGCGGTGGGGTTGCGGAGGTTCGCGGAGGTGACGCCTTCCGGCGCGGCGGAACCCGCGTCGTCGGCGATGTTGCTGCGGTCCGTGTCCCAGTAGCTCGCCGCGATGCTGCCGGAACCGCCGGTGCCCGCGAAGGCCGCCCTGTTCGAACAGCCGCCCGTCACCGTGCCGGTGGAGTAGCTCGCCGCGATCGTGCCGTAGGTGATGGCCGTCAAGCCGCCGGCGCGGTAGCTCGGCGAGCCGCCGATGCAGGACACCGCCGCCGTCGTGTAGCTGGCCACCACCACCGAACCCGGCTCCGCCGCGCCCACCAGACCGCCCGCCGTGGACGAACGCACCGTGCCGCTCGCCCACACCCCGGCCACGCGGCCCCAGACGCGGCCGGCCAGCGGCGCTCCGTAGGTGCCGGCCGACACATAGGCGTCCTTCAGCCCCAGCGCGCGCGCCACCGCGCCGGCGCGCAGGTCCGTGAACAGCGCCCCCGGATCGTTGACGACGCTGACGAACAGGTTGGCGATCACCTTGCCGTTGCCGTCGAAGGTGGCGGTGAACTGCCCCGGAATGGGCACCCAGCCGGCGCCGCTGTTGTAGTAGGCGTCGCCGGAATCGCCCGTGCCGTTCGTGTGCGTCGAACCGTCGCCGTCGGTGTCGAAGTCGAGGTCGTTCTCCAGCTCGTAGCCGGTGCAGCCGCCGACGGTTGGGCAGCCCATGCCAGACACGTGGTTGCGGAACGCCTTGCCGTAGCTCGCCGCGCTGGAGGCCGGCGTGCCGTCGCCGTCCAGGTCCAAGCGGACGGCGTTCAACTGCGCCAGCGTGCGGATCTCGATCAGGCCGTCGTCGTCGTAGTCGTAGTCGCCGCGCTGCGGCACCGGATCGGCGCCGCGGTGGCTCAGCGCCGGGTAGTGCGAGCTCTTGCCGAAATCCCACGGGGATTCGTGCGGGTCGCCGTCGCCGTCCACGTCCAGAGCGTCCCAGCCGGCGAAGATGCCGGTGGCCGACGTCGGGGTCTTCAGCTGCGCCGTGGTGCGGCCCGCGCCTTGGGCGGAGGTCGTCACGCCGCTCGTCTCGCGGTCCCAGTGGCTCGCCGCGGCCGTGCCGTCGCCGCCCGCCAAGCCGTGCTTGAGCGACGCGGCGCAGCTGCCCGTGATCGCGCCGGCGGCGTAGCTGGCGACGATGGCGCCGGCGTTGTGGCCAGCCAGGCCGCCGGCGCTGCCCGCGCCGCACTGCGCGGCCGCCTTCGAGTAGCTCGCCACGATGGTCGAACCCGCCTGCGCCGCCCCCACCAAGCCGCCGACGTTGGTGTTGCCGGCCGCCGAGCCGCTCGCCCACGACGCCTCCACGCGGCCCCAGAGCGCCCCCGCCAAGGGCGCCACCGAACCCTGCCCGGCGCGCACGTGGGCGTTCGGCAGGCCCAGCGAGCGCACCGTCGCGCCGCCGCGCAGCGCCGCGAACAGGCCGGAGTAGTTGCGGCTGCGGTTGACGTAGAGGTTGTGGATCGAATGGCCGTTGCCGTCGAAGGTGGCGTTGAAGTGCGTGCCGTCGCTGGGCGTCGACGCCGGGCCGATGGGATCCCAGCCGCTGCCGCTGTTGTGGTAGGTGTCCTGCGCGTCGCTGGTGCCGCTGGTGTGGGTGGCGCCATCGCCGTCCGTGTCGAAGTCCAGGTCCCGCGCGAGCTCGTAGCCGCCGCACCCGCCCGTCGGGCAGCCCATGCCGGTGCTTGCGTTGGCGAACGCGCCGCTGGCGCCGCTGTAGTTGGCGGTGTTGCTGCTCGACACCGCGCCGTCGCCGTCCAGATCCCAGCGCACGGCGTTCAGCTGCGCCAGGGTGGAAATCTCGATCAGGCCGTCCTCGTCCGTGTCGTAGTCCGTGCCGGTGCGCTCGGCGTCCGAGACGCCCACGCGCAGGTTCGAGGTCGTGCCGCCGTAGCCGCCGCCGGTGGCCTCGTGGCCGATGGTCACGGACTCGTCCACCGCGTCGCTTGCTTCCGCCACCGCGGTGGCGGTGACCGTCTGCGGCGTGTTCCAGTTCGTCGTGGTGAACGTCAGCGAGGCCAGGTCCACCGTCACCGCGCCGGTGTCGCCGCTGGTCACCGCCACCGTCGCGTTCGCGGTCGGGCGCGCGGACAGACGCACCGTGTAGGCGCCGGTGTCGCCCTCGGCCAGCAGCAGCGGGCCGGGGTCCAGCGCCGCGGTCGCCGGGTTCGCGTCGATCAGCACGGTGCCGCGGTCGTCGTCGTTCACTGTCACCGGCACCGTCGCCAGCACGCCGACGCCGGACGCCGAGAGCGTCACGGTTGTCTCCTCGTTGTCCGCGTCGTCGTCCGCCTGCGCCGTCACGGTCACCGTCTGCGCGGTGTTCCAGTTCGTTGTGGTGAACGTCAGCGTCGCCTTGTCCACCGTCGCCGCGCCGGTGTCGGCGCTGACCACCGCCACCGTGGAGGTCGCCGCCGGCACGCTGTCCAGCCGCGCCGTGAAGGTGCCCGTGTTGGAACCCGTGGCCTCGCTCAGCGTCAGGCTCGACGGCGACACCGTGGCCTCCAGCGACGGCGTCACCGGCACCGTCGCCGTCGTCAGGGTGCCGGCCACGCTGTGCGCCGCGACCGCCACCGTCACGCCCAGGGTGCGGGCGGTGTCGAAGTCCGTGTCGTTGTAGGCCAGCGTCAGCGTCGCCGACGCGTCGCCCGCCGTCACCGTGGCCAGCGACCCGACGGTGAGGCCGGGCACGTCGGTGTTCAGCGTGAAGTGCGACGCCGTGACGCCGCTCTCGAACGTCGCGCGGGTCAGCGTCACCACTACCTCGGCGCCGTTCAGGGTGGCTTCCGTCAGCGTCGCCGGGGTGGTGGACGTGATGGCCGCGGACGAGTTCACGATGGTGAGGGTGAAGGTGAGCTCGGCGCGGTCGCTGTCCGTCCGGTTGGCGTCGCCGTCGTGGGCGTGGACGGTTATCGTCCTTGACACGGAGGGGAGCGCCGTGGAGATGCCGGTTGCCGTGCCGCATATCGTGCGGGCGCCGCAATGGCCTTGGAAGGCGATGCCTGACCACAGGTTGCTGACCGTGTAGCTGTAGGTGTTGTTGGCGGAACCGGCGGCGCCTTCGCCGCTGGTGGCCGCCGGGATCTGGAACGGCTGTATCGGGAAGCCGTTGCGAAAGGTCTTGTCGGTCACCGTGCCGGTGAAGGTGGGCGCCAGGTCCGGCTGCTCGGCCCGCTGCCGCGCCGTGTCCAGGCCGCCGAACTTCAGCACCGGCCACTGCCACACGCCGCCGAAGTCCCAGGCGTCGTCGTCCGCGTCCGCCGCCCTGCCGACCAGACTGTCGTTGTCCACGTCCTGATCGTCCCAGACGGCGTAGATGCCGCTGTAGCCGGTGGGGTTGCGGAGTTCCGCGGCGGTTTTGCCCTCCGGCGGGTTGGCGTCCGTGTCGTCCTCGATGCCGCTGCGGGTCGTGTCCCAGTAGCTGGCGACGACGGTCCCCGCGGCGTCGCCGCCCGCCAGGCCGTACTGGTCCGCCGACGGGCATGTGCCCGTCACCGCGCCGGCCGCGTAGCTGGCCGCGATGGTTGCTCCCGTCCGGAATTGGCCCACCAGGCCGCCGGCGTCGCCCGAGGCGTCGCATTCCACCGCCGCCGTCGAGTAGCTCGCCACGATCGTCGAAGTCGAAACCGCTATCCCCGCCAGGCCGCCGATGGCAAAGCCCTGCACGGCGCCCGACGACCAGACCGCCGCTATGCGCCCCTGGACGTAGCCGGTCAGCGCGCCGGCGTAGAGGACGTTGCTGCGCACCCGGGCGTTCGGCAGCCCCAGCGAGCGCACCACCGCGTCGCTGCGCAGCGCCGCGAACAGGCCGGTGTAGGAGTTGGCGCGGTTCACCAGCAGGTTCTCGATGACGTGGCCGTTGCCGTCGAAGACGGCGTTGAACTGCGTCGCGTCGCTCGGCTGCGCGGTGCCGCCGATGGGCTCCCAGCCGCTGCCGCTGTTGTGGTAGGCGTCGCCGCTGTCCGCCGCGAACGTGCCGTCGTCCGTCCACGTCGAACCGTCGCCGTCGGTGTCGAAGTCGAGGTCGTTCTCCAGCTCGTAGCCGGTGCAGCCGGTGCTCTTGCAGCCCATGCCGGTCACGTGGTTGCGGAACGCCTTGCCGTAGCTGCCGGCGTTGCCGGTGGACGCCGCGCCGTCGCCGTCCGGGTCCCAGCGGATGGCGTTCAGCTGGGCCAAGGCGTACACCTCGATGAGACCGTCGTCGTCCAGGTCGTAGTCGCCGCGTTGGGGCACCGGGTCCATGCCGCGGTAGCTGAGCGCCGGGTACTGCGAGTCGGTGCCGAAGTGCCACGGCGATTCGTGGGGGTTCCCGTCGCCGTCCACGTCCATGTTCGCCCAGCCGGCGAAGATGCCGGTCGCCGAGGTGGGGGTTTGCAGCTGCGCCGTGGTGCGGCCGGCGCCCTGGTCGGACGTGGTGACGCCGCTCGTCTCGCGGTCCCAGTGGCTCGCCGCGGCCGTGCCGGTGTAGCCGGCCAGGCCGTGCTTGTTGGTCGCCGCGCAGCTGCCGGTGATCGCCCCGGTCGCGTAGCTGGCGACGATGGCGCCGCCGTTGCCGCCCACCAGGCCGCCGGCGCTGCCGGCGCCGCACTGCGCCGACGCCTTCGAGTAGCTGGCCACGATCACCGAACTCGCCGCCGTCGACCCCACCAAGCCGCCGACGTTGGTGTTGCCCGCCACCGAGCCGCTCGCCCACGACGCCTCCACCCGGCCCCACGACGACCCCGCCAGCGGCGCCGCCGAACCCTGCTGGCTGATGTCCACGTAGGCGTTCGGCAGGCCCAGCGAGCGCACCACCGCGCTGCCGCGCAGCGCCGCGAACAGGCCGCCGTAGTTGCGGTTGCGGTTGACGTAGAGGTTGTGGATGGAGTGGCCGTTGCCGTCGAACACGGCGTTGAAGTGGGTGGCGTCGCTGGGGGCGGAGCTCGGGCCGAGGGGATCCCAGCCGCTGCCGCCGTTGTGGTAGGTGTCGTCCGAGTCGCTGGTGCCGCCGTCGTGGGAGGCCCCGTCGCCGTCGGTGTCGAAGTCCAGGTCCTGGGTCAGCTCGTAGCCGGTGCAGGTGGCGGTGCCGGAGACCGCCGGACAGCCCATGCCGGCGGAAGCGCTGGCGAAGGCGCCGCTGGCGCCGCTGTAGTTGGCGGTGTTGCCGGCCGACACCGAGCCGTCGCCGTCCAGATCCCAGCGCACCGCGTTCAGTTGCGCTAGCGTTGCGATCTCGATCAGGCCGTCCTCGTCCGTGTCGTAGTCCGTGCCGGTGCGCTCGTCGTCCGCGACGCCCACGCGCAGGCGCGACGACGTGCCGCCGTAGCCGCCGCCGGTGGCCGTGTGGGTGACGACGATGGACTCGTCCACGGCGTCGTTGTCGCCCATCGCCACCGCCGTCACCGTCTGGGGGGTGTTCCAGTTCCCCTGCGTGAAGGTCAGGTCGCTGAGGACGGTGAGCGGGCCCGGAATCCCGGAATCGAACGTGGCCACCGTCACCTTGGTGCTGTCGGAGCTCGTCACGCGCACCGTCACCTGGGCGGGCGGCCGCGACGACAGCCGCACCGAATACGTCCGGTAGCCGCCGCAGTTGCTGCAGCTCGCGTGCGCCTCCAGACCGACCGCCGCCTCGCCCAGCAGCACCGGGCCCGGATCCAGCGCCGGCGTCGACGCGTCGGCGTCGATCACCACCGTGCCGCGGTCGTCGTCCGTCACGTTCACCGTCACGGTGGCCAGCACGCCCACGCCGGCCGCGGTCAGCGTCACCGGCACCGTCTCGTTGTTCGGGTCGTCGTCCGCCTGCGCCGTCACGGTCACCGTCTGCGCCGTGTTCCAGTTCGTCGTGGTGAACGTCAGCGTCGACGGCGTCGAAGTCGCCGCGCCGACGTCGGCGCTCGCCACCGTCACGGTGCTGGTCGCCGCCGGGACGCTGTCCAGCCGCGCCGTGAACGTGCGCGCGTTGTTGGCCGCGTCGGGGTCCTCGCTCAGCGTCAGGTTCGGCGGCGTCACCGTCGCCTCCAGCGACGGCGTCACCGGCACCGACGGCGAGACGATGGTGTTCGGCAGGCTGTGCGCGGCCGCCGCCACCGTCACGCCCAGGGTGCGCGCCGTGTCGAAGTCCGTGTCGTTGTAGGCGAGCGTCAGCGTCGCCGAGGCGTCGCCGGCCGTCACCGTGGCCACCGAGCCGACGGTGAGGCCGGACACATTGGTGTTCAGCGTGAAGCTGGACGTGGTGACGCCGCTCTCGAACGTCGTGTCCGTGAGCGTCACCGTGAGCTCGGCGCCGTTCAAGGTCGCCTCCGTCAGCGCCGCCGGGGTGCTGGTGATCGTTGCGGTGGGCTCGACCACGGTGATGGTGAAGGTCAGCACGCCGCGGTCGCTGTCGTCCGTGTTGGTGTCGCCGTCGGCGGCGTATATCGTCACCGTCTGGGCGCCCGCGGTATTCGTGGTCGGCGTGCCGCAAACCTGCCGCGCGAGGCAGTTCGGAGTGCCGAAGTTCAGGCCGGCCGGCAGGCCGCTGGCCGTGTAGGTGTAGCCGACGCCTTCGCCGCCGGTGGCCGAGGGAATCTCGAACGGGTCGATGCGGACGTTGCGGCGGTAGGTCTTGTCGGTGACCGTGCCGGTGAAGGTGGGCGGCAGGTTCGGCTGCAAGGCGAACTGGCGCGCGGTGTCCAGGCCGCCGAACTTCAGCACCGGCCACTGCCACTGGTCGCCGAAGTCCCAGGCGTCGTCGTCCGCGTCCGCCGCCCGGCCGACCGTGTTGTCGCCGTCCACGTCCTGGTCGTCCCAAGCGGCGTACAGGCCGCTGTAGCCGGTGGGGGCGCGCAGGTTCGCCGAGGTCTCGCCCTCCGGCGCGTTGTTGTCCGAATCGTCGGAGATGCCGCTCAGGTCCACGTCCCAGTAGCTGGCCGTGACGGGGCCGCGGCGAAGCCGCCCGTCAAACCCGCGCCTGCCGCCGGCCAGGCCGTGCTTGCTCGCTGTCTGACACGAGCCCGTCACGGCGCCTGTCGAGTAGCTCGCGACGATGGTTGCCGTGCCCGTGCTGGCGCCCACCAGGCCGGCGCCCATGGAATACGAACCCGAGCCGGTGCATTCCACCGCCGCCGTCGAGTAGCTGGCCACGATCCTCGAACCCGTTATCGCCGCACCCACCAAGCCCGCGACGTCTCCCTCCCCCTGCACGGCGCCAGTCGCCCAGACCGCCGCCACCCGGCCCGCGACGTGCCCGGCCAGCGGCGCCGCGTGGGTCCCGCCGCGCCGCACCCGCGCGTTCGGCAACCCCAGCGAACGCACCCTCCCGTTGGGGCGCACCGCCGCGAACAGCCCGACGTAGTTGCGGGCGCGGTTCACCAGCAGGTTGGCGACGACGTGGCCGTTGCCGGCGAACGTCGCGGTGAAGTGCGTCGCGTTGCTCGGCGTCGAACTCGGGCCGATGGGATCCCAGCCGCTGCCGCCGTTGTAGTAGGCGTCGCCGCTGTCGGCGGTGAAGGTGCCGCCCGGTTCCGTCCAGGTGGAACCGTCGCCGTCGGTGTCGAAGTCCAAGTCGTTCTCCAGCTCGTAGCCGGCGCAGCCGGTGTTGGGGCAGCCCATGCCGGCCACATGGTTGCGGAACGCCTTGCCGTAGCCGGCGGCGCCGCCCGACGAGGGGCCGCCGTCGCCGTTCAGATCCCAGCGGACGGCGTTCAGCTGGGCGAGGGTGCGGATGTCGATCAGGCCGTCGTCGTCGAGGTCGTAGTCGCCGCGCTGGGGGATGGGGTCCGCGCCGCGGTAGCGCAACGCCGGGTACTGCGAGCTGGTGCCGAAGTGCCACGGCGACTCGTGCGGGTCGCCGTCGCCGTCCACGTCCAAGTCCGCCCAGCCGGCGAAGATGCCGGTGGCCGAGGTGGGGGTTTGCAGCTGCGCCGTGGTGCGGCCGGCGCCCTGGTCGGACGTGGTGACGCCGCTCGTCTCGCGGTCCCAGTGGCTCGCCGCGGCCGTGCCGGTGTAGCCGGCCAGGCCGTGCTTGTTGGTCGCCGCGCAGCTGCCGGTGATCGCCCCGGTCGCGTAGCTGGCGACGATGGTTCCCCCGTTGCCGCCCACCAGCCCGCCGGCGCTGCCGGCGCCGCACTGCGCCGACGCCCTCGAGTAGCTGGCCACGATCACCGAACTCGCCGCCGTCGACCCCACCAGGCCGCCGACGTTGGTGTTGCCCGCCGCCGAGCCGCTCGCCCACGACGCCTCCACCCGGCCCCACGACGACCCCGCCAGCGGCGCCCCCGAGCCCTGCTGGCTGATGTCCACGTAGGCGTTCGGCAGGCCCAGCGAACGCACCGTCGCGTTGCCGCGCAGCACCGCGAACAGGCCGCCGTAGTTGCGGTTGCGGTTGACGTAGAGGTTGTGGATCGAGTGGCCGTTGCCGTCGAACACGGCGTTGAAGTGCGTGCTGTCGCTGGGCGACCAGCTCCGGCCGATGGGATCCCAGCCGCTGCCGCCGTTGTGATAGGTGTCGTCCGAGTCGCTCGTGCCGCCGTCGTGGCTGGCACCGTCGCCGTCGGTGTCGAAGTCCAGGTCCTGCGTGAGCTCGTAGCCGCTGCACCCGCCCGTGGGGCAGCCCATGCCGGTCGAGGCGCTGGCGAAGGCGCCGCTGGCGCCGCTGTAGTTCGCCTGGTCGCTGCTCGCCACCGCGCCGTTGCCGTCCAGGTCCCAGCGCACCGCGTTCAGCTGCGCCAGCGTGGAGATCTCGATCAGGCCGTCCTCGTCCGTGTCGTAGTCCGTGCCGGTGCGCTCGGAGTCCGACACGCCCACGCGCAGATCCGACGACGTGCCGTTGTAGCCGCCGCCGGTGGCCTCGTGGGAGACCAGCACGGACTCGTCCACGGCGTCGCTCGCCTCCGCCACCGCGGTGGCGGTGACCGTCTGCGGGGTGGCCCAGTTCGTCGTCGTGAACGTCAGCGATGACTGGGCCACCGTCACCGCGCTGGTGTCGCCGCTGGTCACCGCCACCGTCGCGTTCGCGGTCGGACGCGCGGAAAGGCGCACGGTGTAGCTGCCGCTGTCGCCCTCGGCCAGCAGCAGCGGGCCGGGGTCCAGCGCCGCGGTCGCCGGGTTCGCGTCGATCAGCACCGTGCCGCGGTCGTCGTCCGTCACGGTCACGGTCACCGTGGCCAGCGCGCCCACGCCGGTCGCCGAGAGCGTCACCGTCGTCTCCTCGTTGTTCGCGTCGTCGTCCGCCCGCGCGGTCACCGTCACCGTCTGCGCCGTGTTCCAGTTCACCGTGGTGAACGTCAGCGTCGCCAGGTCCACCGTCGCCGCGCCCGTGTCGGCGCTCGCCACCGCCACCGTGGTGTTCGCCGCCGGGGCGCTGTCCAGCCGCGCCGTGAACGTGCGCGCGTTGATGCTGGAGCTCGGGTTCTCGTTCAGCGCCAGGCGCGACGCCGACACCGTGGCCTCCAGCGACGGCGTCACCGGCACCGCCGCCGCGACGACGGTGCCGGCCAGGTCGTGCGCCGCCGCCGCCACCGTCACCCCCAAGGTGCGCGCCGTGTCGAAGTCCATGTCGTTGTAGGCCAGCGTCAGCGTCGCCGCGGTGTCGCCGGCCGTCACCGTCGCCAGCGAGCCGACGGTGAGCCCCGGCACGTTGGTGTTCAGAATGAAGCTGGACGTGGTGACGCCGCTCGCGAACGCGGTGTCGGTCAGTGTCACCGTGAGCTCGGCGCCGTTCAGCGTCGCCTCCGTCAGCGCCGCCGGGGTGCTCGTCAGCGCCACGGTCGGCTCCACCACGGTGACGGTGAAGGTCAGCACGGCGCGGTCGCTGTCGTCCGTGTTGGTGTCGCTGTCGGCGGCGTGGATCGTCACCATCTGGGCGCCGCTGGTGTTGGTGGTCGGCGTGCCGCAGATCCGCCGCGTTCCGCAGACGCCCTCAAAGACGAGGCCGGCAGGCAGGCCGCTGGCCGTGTACGTGTAGCCGCCGGCGCCTTCGCCGCCGGTGGCCGCCGGAATCTGGAACGTCTGTATCTGGAAGTTGCGGCGGTAGGTCTTGTTCGTCACGGTGCCGGTGAACGTCGGCGGCGTGTTCGGCTGCAGGGCGATCTGGCGCTGCGTGTCCAAGCCGCCGAACTTCAGCACCGGCCACTGCCAGCGGTCGCCGAAGTCCCAGGCGTCGTCGTCGGAGTCCGCCGCCCTGCCGACCGTGCTGTCGCCGTCCACGTCCTGGTCGTCCCACACGGCGTAGAGGCCGGAGTAGCCGGTGGGCGTGCGCAGGTTCACGGAGGTCTCGCCCTCCGGCGAGGCCGTGCCCGTGTCGTCGGCGATGCCGCTCAAGTTCACGTCCCAGTAGCTCGCCGTGAACGTGCCCGCGCCGCTGGCGAAGCCGTGCTTGTTCGCCGTCGGGCAGTCGCCGGTGACCGCGCCGGTGGCGTAGCTTGCGGCGATGGTGCCGGAGTTCACCGCCGCCAGGCCGCCGGCGATGCGGTTGCCCGACGCGCACGACACCGCCGCCGTCGAGTAGCTGGCCACCACCGTCGCGCCCGACTCCACCACGCCCACCAGGCCGCCGACGTTGGTCTGCCCCGTCGCGGAACCGCTCGCCCACACCGCCGCCACGCGGCCCGCGTTCACCCCCGCCAGCGGCGCCACCGAACCCTGGCCGCCCCGCACCTGGGCGTTCGGCAGACCGAGCGCGTACACCTCGGCGCCGGGGCGCAGCGCCGCGAACAGGCCCGACCAGTTGCGCCAGCGGTTCACCAGCAGGTTGGCGATCACCTTGCCGTTGCCGTTGAAGGTGGCGGTGAAGTGGGTCGTGTCGCTGGGCGCCGAGGCCGGGCCGAGGGGATCCCAGCCGCTGCCGCCGTTGTGGTAGGCGTCGCCGCTGTCGGCGGCGAAGGTGCCGTCATCCGTCCATGTCGCGCCGTCGCCGTCGGTGTCGAAGTCCAGGTCGTTCTCCAGCTCGTAGCCGGTGCAGTCGTTGTTGTCGGCGTCGCCGGCGTCGGTCGGGCAGCCCATGTCCGAGTCGTGATTGCGGAACGCCTTGCCGTAGTTGGCGACGTTGCCTGTCGACGCGGCGCCGTCGCCGTCCAGGTCCCAGCGGATGGCGTTCAGCTGCGCCAGCGTGTACACCTCGATCAGGCCGTCGTCGTCCACGTCGTAGTCGCCGCGCTGCACCACCGGGTCCGCGCCGCGCCAGCGCAGCGCCGGGTACTGCGAACTGGTGCCGAAGTGCCACGGCGACTCCGCCTCGTCGCCGTCGCCGTCCACGTCCAGACCGTCCCAGCCGGCGTAGATGCCGGCGGCCGACGTGGGCCCCTGCAGCTGCGCCGTGGTGCGGCCGGTTCCTTGCGCGGAAACCGCGACGCCGCTCGCGATGGTGTCCCAATGGCTGGCGGTGGCCGTGCCGGGGCCGTTGGCGAGGCCGCTCCTGTTCTGCGTCGCGCAGCTGCCGGTCACCGCGCCGGTGGCGTAGCTCGCCTCGATGGTTCCCTCGTTGCTGCCCACCAGGCCGCCGGCGTGCCAGCCGACGTTCGAGCCGCACTGCGCCGACGCCTTCGAGTAGCTGGCGACGATGGTCGCGCCCGCCTGCGTCGACCCCACCAAGCCGCCGACGTTGGTGTTGCCCGCCGCCGAGCCGCTCGCCCACGACGCCTCCACGCGGCCCCGCAGCGCGCCGGCCAGCGGCGCCACGCTGCCGCCGCCGTTGGCCACGTAGGCGTTCGGCAGGCCGAGGGAGCGCACCACGGCGTCCGGGCGCAGCGCCGAGAAAAGGCCGGACCAGTCGCGGCCGCGTTTGATGAACAGGTTGTGGATGGAATGGCCGTTGCCGTCGAACACGGCGTTGAACGACTCCTCGTCGATGCGGCGCAGGCGCTCGCGGAAGGTCGTCACGATGTTGGGGCCGATGGGATCCCAGCCGCTGCCGCCGTTGTGCCAGGCGTCTTCGGAATCGCTCGTGCCGCTGGAGTGCGTCGAACCGTCGCCGTCGGTGTCGAAGTCCAGGTCCTGCGTCAGCTCGTAGCCGACGCAGGCACCCGTCGGACAGCCCATGCCGGCGGAACGGTTCGGGAAGGCGAGAGCGTAGCTGGCGCCCAAGCCCGCCGCCGGGACGCCGTCGCCGTCCAGATCCCAACGGATGGCGTTCAGCTGCGCGAGGCTGGATATCTCGATCAGCCCGTCCTCGTCCGTGTCGTAGTCCGTGCCGGTGCGCTCGTCGTCCGCCACGCCCACGCGCAGCCGCGCGGCGGTGCCGTTGTAGCCGCCGCCGGTGGCGGTGTGGGTGAGCGTCGCCGCCTCGTCCGAGGCGTCGACGTCCGTCTGCGCCGTCGCCGTCACGGTCTGCGCCGTGTTCCAGTTCTGCGTGGTGAACGTCAGCGCGCTCGTGTTCACCGCCACGGCGCCGGCGTCGCCGCTGGCGACCGCCACCGTCACGTTTGCCGTGGGACGCTCCGACAGCCGCACCGTGTACATGCCGACGTTCCCCGGCGACGGCTCCCGCAGCAGCAGCGGGCCGGGGTCCAGCGCCGCGGTGCTCGGATCCGCGTCGATCAGCACCCGGCCGCGGTCGTCGTCCCGCACCGTCACCCGCACCGGCGCGAAGCTCCCTTCGCCCGGCACGACGTGCGTCAGCGTCACGTTCTCGTCCGCGTCGTCGTCGTCCGGGTCGGCGGTCACGGTCACCGTTTGCGCCGCGCTCCAGTTGGCGGCGTTGAACATCAGCGTGCGCTGATCGCCCGGGGCGACGCCGTCGGTGTCGACGCGCACGTGCCGGGTCGCCCCGGCCACGGTCACCGTCGTCGCCTCGGTGAGTTCGACGCCCATCGTCACCGTGTACGTGCGGCGGTTGGCGTTGGTGCTACCCGGGTTCTCGTTCAGCGTCAGCGCCGTCGGCCGGACGTCCATCTCGAACGACGGCACCACCGGCACCGACGCCGTCGTCAACGCGCCGGACTGCGCGTGCGCCGCCGCCGCCACCGTCACCGCCAGAGTCCGCGCGGTGTCGAAGTCCGTGTTGCCGTAGGCCAGCGTCAACGTCGCCGACGTGTCGCCGGACGACACCGGCGCCAGCGAGGCGACGGCCAGGTTGGGCACGTCGGTGCGCAGCGTGAAGCGCTGCCGCGTAAGGCCGCTGGCGAACGTCGTGTTGGCCAGCCCCACCGTCACCGTGGCGCCGCCGAGGACGTTCTCCTCCAGCGGCGACGGGTTCGTCGCGCTGATGAACGCGCGCGGCGCGTTAGCGCCATCCACCTTGTGCCCCGGATCGTTCGAGAACGCCAGCCGCGCCACGTTCAGCACCGCGGCCGTGGTGCCGTTCGCCTGTTGGATGGTGCCGCCGTTCAGCGTCAGGGCGCCGCTCTCGATGGTGACGCCGTCCGGGTCCGCGTCCGCCGCCACCACCGCGTAGCGGAACACCAGCGACGCCGAGCCGCTGCCGGAGACGTAGTTCGCCTGGCGCGTGTTGGCGCCGATGCCCAGCGCCAGCCGCGGCGTGCCGGTGACGTCCACCGCCTTGTTGAACGTCACCGTCGCCTCGATGTTCTCGCCCAGGTTGTAGGTGTCGCCCAGCGCCGGCGCGTTGAGCGTCAGGCTGGCGATGCCGGGCGGCCCCAAGCGGGCGTCCACCTTGTACTGCGCGGCGTTGGTGAAGGCGCGCCGGCCCAAGGCGAGGTTCGCCGCCACCGTGGCGTCGCGGGCGTCGTTGATCGCGCCGCCGTTCAGCGCCAGGGCGCCCTCCAGGACGCTGACGCCGTCGGTGTCCAAATCGCCGATGGCCACCCGGTAATTGAAGCGTACCAGTCCACTCTCTCTGTAAAGGAGGAACTCGGCTTGGCGGGTCCCGGCGCCGACGGTCAGCGCCAGCTGCGGGCGGCCGGTCACCGTCACCGGCCGGCTGAAAATCACGAACCCCCGAATCAGCTCGTTGAATTGGAAGGTGTCGCCGCTGACCGGCCGGTCGCGGACGTACACATCCTCCACCGTCGGCGGCGTGAGCCGGGTGCCGTCCACCTTGCGCTCGCCGTCGTTGGCGATGGCGTGGTCGCCCAAGCCGAGCACGGCATTCGTGGTGCGTCGCAACAGCCGGATCGTGCCGCCGTTCAGCGTCAGCGCGTCGGCGGCGACGCTGATGCCGTCCGCGTCCACGTCCGCCTGCGCCAGTTTGTAGCGGAACACCAGCGCATCGGTGCCGGTGCCGGCGCCGTAGCTGGCCTGGCGGGTGTTCGAGCCGATCCTGAGGGCGAGCTGGGGCGCGCCCACGACGTCCACCACGCGAGTGAACGTGACCGTGGCCTCGACGGTCTCGCCGCGCTCGAAGGTGTCGCCCGCCACCGGCGCGTTGAGCGCCACGGCCTCCACTTCCGGGGCGGTGTTGATGGTGCCATTGACCTCGAGGGAGGCAACACCTACACCATGGACGCCTCTTCCGTCGTTGTTGCCGAGCGCGCCCAGCGTGAGGTTCGCCGCGACTGTCGCGTCGCGCGCATCCGTAATGGCGGCGCCGCCGGCCAACGCGATGGGATTAGAGACATAGACGCTACCGTTGACCCAGTCCGTCGTCTGCAGTGCCCCTCGGAACACCAGCACCGTCGGCGTGCTGGCAGCGGGGCTGTAGGGCCACTGCGTTTCTTGTCCGCTAACGCTTACGCCGACTCCGATCGGGAGCGTCGGCGTACCCGTCACGACCACCGGACGATCGAACGTCGCATGAACTTCGATGATCTCGCCCCAGTGGAAGACGTAGATAGTGGTCGTCTGGCGAGTTTGAGAGTCGGTTCGCGTAATGGACTCCGTTGGATTGGTCGCCAAGTAGAGCCTGCTTAGGTTGCCGGTGCCGCGGCCAAAGCCGATGAGCTTCGCCGCGTTGAACACCCCGCCGGTCACCCTGTGGGCGCCGCTGTTGGTGATGGCGCGGTGGCCGATGGCCACCACGGCGTGGGCGTCGCTTTCCCGATCGCGGATGACCGCGCCGCTCAGGTTGAGCGCCCTGGGGCCGATGCTGATGCCGTCCGTGTCCACGTCCGCCGCCACCACCGTGTAGCGGAACACCAGCTGCGCCGACGTGCTCACCTCGCGGGCGTAGACCGCCTGGCGGACGACGCCGCCGATGTTCAACGCCAGCTGCGGCAGGCCCACCACGTGCACCGCCTTGCTGAACGTCACCGTGACGTCGATGTTGTCGGCGCGCTCGAAGGCGGCGCCCACCGGTCTGTTGATCGTGATGGCTTGGACGCCGGGTGCGCCTTGCGTGCCGTCCACCTTGTGGGCGGCGGAGTTGGTGATCGTGCTCGTCAGCCTCAACCTCGCGTTCACCGTGGCGCCGCTCCTGCGGATGCTGCCGCCGTTCAGGTTGAGGGCGCCGGCGCCAACGCTGATGCCGTCCGCGTCCGCGTCGCCCGGCACCACCGGATAGATGAAGGTGAGCACCGTGGTGCCCGAGCCCGATGCGTAGTTCGCCTGGCGGACGTCCGAGCCGATTCCGAGCGCGAGCTGCGGGGTGCCGGTGACGGCCGCTGCCAGATTGAAGGTGAGCCGCACCTCGATGTTCTCGCCGACGCGGTAGCCGGTGGCGTTCGCCGGGGTGCTGGTGACGGCGATGGCGTTCTGCTGCGGGCCGCCGGTCTGGTCGATGGTGGTCAAGGGCACGTCGACGTTGGCGAGGGCGTTGTAGGCGGAGTCGGCGGTGGACGCCGGGTTCAGGCGGACGTTCCAGTTCTGGTCGCCATCGTTCAGGGTGTCGTTCACGCCGGTGGCGGTGACCGTCTGGTTGACCGACCAGTTGGCCTGGGTGAAGGTGAGCGACGATGGCGACACCGTGCCTTCAGTGGTGTCCGTGCTGGTGACGGCGATGGTGACGTCGCCGGCGGGGCGGGTGCGCAGACGCACCGGAACCATCGCCCGGGCGCCCTCTTCCGTGGGGGCGCCCGAGACGTCGCCGACCGCCAGCTGCGGATCGACCGCGTACACCGGGATGGTGCCCGTGTTCACAAAGTTGCCCTGCGGCTGGATCAGCTCGTTGATTCTGAAGTAGATCGTCTGATCAACGCTGAACGAGCCGGTGTAGGCCAAGGTCACGTCGGCGCAGGCGTTTTCTCCGGTGACGCGGGCGGCGCTGTTCACCGTCAGCGTGCCGGCACCTGCGGTAGGCCAGCCGTGCAACTGGTAGTAGAAGGCGGTGCTGAAGGAAAAGTGCTGCGAGGCGTCGAGGCCGCAGATCCTCACCGTGGCGCCGTTCAAGCTACTCTGGTGCAGCGCGTGCGGGGAACTGATCCACTGCGCCGCGACCGGCAACGCCGCGATGGCGAACAGCAGCGCGCTGGCGGCGCGAATGGCGCGGGCGAAACCGGCAGTCACGGCAGGGCTGTTTTCAGCCCCCGGTGCGGGGGGGGGGGGGGGGGGGGGTAAGGCGGGCAAAGGGACGGGGCGCGGCGTCTGGGCCCCGGCCTGCTACTCCTCTACACGCCGCCGTACTCATCAGGGTTCACTTCAGCTTCAGCAGCGGGAGGTCCGGCGATTCCGGACGGGGAGCAAGTGTGCGATTGGCGCAGTCCGCCACCAAGTCCAGCCCTTCCAGAACGATTTGGCCAATCAGCGGCTCGCTCAAGGGCGGGCCGACGATGCAGTCGGCGGTCATAAAGCGGTTGGCGATTTTGACCGTCACCGGACCCGCGACCGGTCGCGTCTCCTTGCGCTCGTCCGCGTAGGTCACGACGACTTGGCGCTGCGTCCGCAAGCCCAAGCGCCCGACGACGTTCTCCGGCAACACGAGCATGACCGCGCCGGTGTTCGCCACGCCGTCCACCGTCGTGCGACGCACCGTGGACTCGTCGCGCAGCCCTTGGTTGACGACGCCGCGGTCTTCCACGTTTTCCAGTTCCATCGAAGCGACTATCTCGCCCATGCGCTGTTCCTCTCCCCCTCTATATCAGCCTGCCCCATCGGTGAGCGGTGCGCGGCTGGACTCAACCAGCCGAACCCAGCAACCGGAATATACACCGAATCGCTGGCGCGGCCGAAGCCGCCGGTCACAGCGACGGCTGCTTTCAGCCCCTCGGTCGGGGGGGGGGGGGGGGGGGGGGAAACGGTTTTCGCCGCGGATGGCGCGGGACCGCCCTCACTTCCTCGAACATCAGCTCCGGTGGCGGCGCCTAGGCGTTGGCGCCGTCACTTCCAGCAGCGCGAGCGCCACTGCGGGATGCCCGCATTCGCCGCTCGACCTCTCGGTCGATGAGAAGGTCGGTGACCTTCTCGTTGATGGCCTTCATTTCGACTCGCCAATCCTCGTGCTCTTTCGTCCCGCGGGCAATCGCGGCCTCAACTCCCTTGAGATGCGCCTCCGTCGTAGCGGCGTGTTTGTCGAACTTGGCGTCGATGTGTCGGCCCGCCCAGAACGAGACCAACGAAAACGCGCCCACGGCCAACACCACCACAGCCACGATGACGACTACGGCTTGCCAGTAGCCTCCGATGATGGCGACAGTTGCGACTTCACTTTCCACTGGGTCACATCCTGTTCTTAGTTGCGGGTAGCCCAAGTCGGCGAACAACCATACAGCAACAGCCAGCCAGCCAGGTGTTCTAGCGCTGGCGAAGCTGTTCTTCCAGTTCCGCGACTCGGCGCCGAGCCGCCTCCGCCTCGGCCCGCGCACGTGCCTCGGCGGCCCGCACCTGGCTATAGTCGGGCATGTCCTCGCCCGTCGCCGGGTCGCGCCAGCACATTCGCAGCGCCCACGTCTCGCCTTCCTTCGCCGGCGGCACCCGCTCCAGCACGTAGGCCGCCATGCCCAGCACGGCGCTACGCACGCAACGCTCGCCGTTCGGCAACACGTCCTCCGCCAGCGGCCGCCGCTCGTTCGGCGTCAGCGCGTAGCCCCACAGTTCCCTGCCGTTACCCGCCAAGTCCTCCCCCGTGGGGTCGAAGAACAGACACTCGCGCACACCGATCTTCTGGTAGACGTCCAGCTTACGCCCCAGATCGAGTTCCCATGTGGTGCGCGACAGCACCTCCATGACGAAGTCCGGCGCACCCAGCTCGTCGACGTCGAAATCCGCAAGCGTCTTCGAGCGCGGCACGTCCAGCGCCACCAGGAAGTCCGGGCGCAGCCGGCTCTGGCCGCGACGGTCGGCTTCGCTGAAAAGGATGTCGGTTTCCTCCGCCACCTCCGCCTTCGGGAAACGTCCCTCGAACACGTCCACGGCGTAGTGGGCGGCTTTCACATGCGGCTTTTTCATGGGCAGCCGCACGTCCGGCAGCGGCGGATCGAGGGGCAGATTCGGCGACTCGAGGATGGCGTCCGGCAGCGGGCCGTCGATCTGCCAGTCGCCCGCCGGCAGGTCCTCGCCGGCGCGGGGGCGCGGCCGAGCGACGGTCGGAGAATCGGCCTCGTACACATGGGCATTTGCTTCCGCCACGGTTTCGCTCCTTTCGTCCGCGCCCGCTGCGCGGCAACCTTTCGCGCCAACCGCCGCACCATAACACAGAATCGGGGTTGCGCGAGCGGGACGCCCGCGCTCGGGTGTACGACAGATCTTTGCCAAGCCGGGAAACGCAGGCGTCCCGCCTGCATGCGGGCGAGACGCCCGCGCTGGGTGTACGACATATTTGTTCGCAAGGGCCGACGGGCTCAGGCGGCGAGCGCCAACGGCGGCGGTCTGGCGCGCGCCTTGAAGAACTCGTCGTGGCGGCCGTCCAGCCACCGGCAGCGCAGCGCCAGCATCGGGTTCGCGCCGTTTTCGACGCTCCAGCGCATGCCGCCGCGCTTCAGGCGTCCGGCCACCGCGCCGCAGGCGCTCTCCACGACCCCCGAACCCACCGGCAGACCGGCGGCGCGGAACTCGGGGTAGCGCATTCGAGCGCGGTTGGCCTCGACGTATCCGGCGCAGCGCAGCGCCTCCCGCGTTCCCTTCTCGAACTCCATGAAGTTGCCGCACCGCCCCAGCGCCGCGCGCGCCGCCGGCGACGACAGCGCCTTCGCCACCGCCTCCCGCAGGAAGCCGTAGGCGTCCTTGCCAACCTCCCCGCCCGAAGCCACAATCCCTTCCGTCACCGCGATTCCCTTCGCTCGGTTGTACACGATCCAAGCGTATCCCGGGTTTCGCGGTGACTCTCAACCCGGAACAAATATGTCGTACACCCGCCCGCGCTCCCAGGGCGCCGTTGCTCGGCGCACCGCGCTATGATGGCGCTTCGTGCGGCCATGTTGAGGAGGGGAACATGCGCTCAGGCGGCTACACAATCGGGTTCGTGGGCAGCGCGCTGCTGTGCGCTGTCCCGTGTGCCGGCAATCCGGAAATGTTGCCGCCGGCGATGAAGTACGGTGCCCGCGACTGCGCGTTCTGCCACGCTTCCGCGAGCGGCGGCACCGGGCACAACGAGCGCGGCCTGTGGCTGATCGCCGAACGCGAGCGGCGCGGCGCGGAAGCCGTGGACGTGGCTTGGCTGGCGGCGCGGGAAACCGTGGCGGCGCGGTCGCCGACACCGCCGCTGGAGGGCGTGGAGCCGGCCGAGCTGCCGCCGCTGAAGCCGCTGCCGGAAGATCGGTGGCGGCCTTTCGATTACACCACGCTGCACGGCGACTGGCCCGCCTACGGCGGCGACCTCGGCGCGCGCAAGTACGCGCCGCTGCCGGCCATCGACGCGGACAACGTGGCGCAGCTGCGCATCGCGTGGGTGTGGGATGCGTTCGACAACCACCGCGCCGGTGAAAGCCGCAAGACGCCGGACCGCTTCATGGCGACGCCGCTGATGGTGGACGGGCGGGTGCTGGTGCGCACCTCCTATTCGGCGGTGGCGGCGTTGGACGCCATCACCGGCGAGACGCTTTGGACCTACGACCCGGGCACCGGCGACGGGCCGGTTCCCCCGCAGTTCGGCTTCTCCAGCCGCGGCTTGGCCTACCACCGCAGCAAGAGCGGCGATCGCGTCTTGCTGGTGACCAGCGATGGCTGGTTGATCGCGCTTGCGGCGGACACCGGCAAGCCGTTTCCCGGTTTCGGCAAGGATGGGCGGGTGGATCTCACCCAAGGTCTGCGCCGGCCCATCGAGCGCGACGCCTCGACTTGGAACTACGCGCCGGGCGTGTGCGGCGATGTGGTGGTGGTCGGCAACCAGACCATCGACTACTCGCACCAGCGGAACAACTGGCGCGAGAACGTGCCGCTGGGCGACGTGCGTGGTTTCGACGTCCACAGCGGCAAGCAGCTGTGGGCGTTCAAGACCGTGCCGCAGCAGGGCGAGTTCGGCAACGAGACCTGGGGCGAGGAGTCGTGGCGTTGGATGGGCAACACGAACGTGTGGTCGATGACCAGTTGCGACGCCGAGCTGGGCCACGCCTATCTGCCGGTGACGGCCCCGACCAGCCATTTCTACGGCGGCTTGCGGCCCGGCGACAACCTCTTCGGCACGTCCGTGGTGGCCCTGGAGGCGGCGACCGGCAAGCGCATCTGGCACTTCCAAACCGTGCGCCACGACATTTGGGATTACGACTTGCCTGCGGCGCCGGTGGTGGTGGATCTGGTGCAGAACGGCAAGCCGGTGCGGGCGGTGGCGCAGGTGAGCAAGGTGGGGTTCGTGTACGTCTTCGATCGGGTCACGGGCAAGCCGCTGTGGCCGATTGAGGAGCGGGAAGTGCCGGCGAGCGACTTGGCGGGCGAAAAGACGTCGCCAACGCAGCCGTTCCCCACTTGGCCGCCGCCGTTCGAGTTGCAAGGCGTGACCGAGGACGACCTCATCGACTTTACTCCGGAGTTGCGCGAGCGGGCGTTGAAACGGCTGGCGAAGATCCGCCTCGGCCCGTTGTTCCTGCCGGCCTCGGAGCAGGGAAGTTTGGTGGTGCCGGGTTGGGGCGGCGGCGCCAACTGGGGCGGCGCGGCCTTCGACCCCGAAGAACGGCGCTTGTACGTGCCCTCTCGGCGGATGCCGCTTTTGCTCACCGCGCGCCGGGTGGATCCGAAACGCCGCGGCTATTCCTATGTGGTGCGGCCACGCACCGTTCGGATCGACGGCTTGGAAGTCGTCAAGCCGCCTTGGTCCAGCATCACCGCCTACCAGCTGGACAGCGGCGACATCGCTTGGCGCGTGGCGAACGGCGCCGGCCCGCGCTACAGCCGGGCGTTGCGCGGCTTGGACCTGCCGGACCTCGGCGAGCTGGAATTGGCGCCCGGCCCCTTGGCCACCCGGCACTTCCTCTTCTTCGGCCACCGCGGCAGCGGCGTGGCGGGGAGTACGCTGCGCGCCTTGGACAAGGCCACCGGCCAGCTCGTCTGGCAGCACCGGCTGCCGGGCAACCACGACATGGCGCCGCCGATGGGCTACATGGCCGGCGGCAAGCCGTTCATTGTCATCGCCACCGGCGCCTTCGGTTCGCCGGCGAGGTTGACCGCGTTTCGGCTGCCCTAAACGGCGGCGCTTGGGAGCGGCAGCCGGCAGAGAGAGCCACGCCGGGCAACAGCGCCCATGAGCTTCGATCAATTGGCCAAACGCGCCCTGCGCCGCGGCCGCTGGTTCGCCGGCGAACTGGTGCGGCAATTCCTGCACCACCAATGCCTGACCAGCGCGGCGGCGCTCACCTACACGACGCTGCTCGCGCTGGTGCCGCTGATGACGGTCACCTACCTCGTGTTTTCCGCCTTTCCCGAGCTGGCGGTGGTGCGCGCCGCGGTGGAGGAGTTCCTGCTGGAGACGTTCGTGCCGAACGCCAGCGCGGCGCTGATCGGCAAGCTCGGCGAGTTCTCCGCCCGCGCCACGCAGCTGGGCATCGTCAGCGTGGCGACCCTGGCGGTGTTCGCCTTGTTGGCGCTGATGCGCATCGAGAGCGCCTTCAACGCCATCTGGGGCGCGCCGGCGCCGCGCGCCGGAATGCAGCGGTTTCTCGTGTACTGGGCGGTGCTGACGGTGGGCCCGCCGCTGTTGGTGGCGGCGCTGCTGGCAACCTCGTATCTCTACGCCTTGCCGCTGGTGACCGATTTGGACGCCTGGGGCGCCCGCGAGCGGCTGTTGAACTTGGCGCCGGACGCGGCGGTGGTGGCCATCTTCGCCCTGCTCTACTACGCCATGCCCAATACGCGGGTGGTGTTTTGGCACGCGCTGCTCGCCGGCAGCCTCACCGCGGTGCTGTTCGGCTTCGCCAAGTGGGGCTTCGCGGCCTTCGTCGAAGGCTCCACCACCGCGTTGGTGTACGGCGCCTTCGCGGCACTGCCGTTCTTCCTCGTGTGGGTGTATTTGGTGTGGATCCTGGCCTTGGGCGGCGCGGTGTTCGCGCGTACGCTGTCGCTGTCGCCACCGGCCGGCCGGGACGGCGGCGCGCGGGAATCGCCGCTGTTGTTGCAATGCGCTCGGGCGTTGGCCGTGCTGCGCGACGCGCACGCCCGCGGCGAGGCGGTGGCGGCGTCAATGCTGGCGCAGGAAGCCGGATTGCAAGGCGCGGCGGGCGAGCGCGTGCTGCGTTTGCTCACGCAAGAGCGTCTGGCCGTCGCCACGGGCGACGGGCGCTTGACGCTGGGGCGCAGTCTGCGCGGGGTGACGCTGCTCGACCTGCACCGACGAATACCGGAAGCGCTGTTCGCGGACGGCGTTGTTGGCGACAGTGCCGCGGCGGCGCGGGTGCGGGCGGCGGCGGCTTCCGGTGAACGCGAGTTGAACGTCAGTTTGGAGGCCGTGTTGGCGGAGGGCGGCACCGGCGAACATGCTGGCACGCAAGGTGGCAAAGGCCCGCCGTGAGGTGTGGCGGGCACGGTTGCGGCCGGCGTGGCGCGCGTCGGCGAGCTTTAGTCGATGCGTTCGTCCGCGGCCGCGGCTTCGATCTTGGCGATTACTTGGGCCATCGTGTCGACCATCAGCCACACGCCGATCTCCGCCAGCTTGGCCGCGGATCCCACGCTCTCCAAGTGCCGGTCCAGAAGCCTCGCCGACGCGCCGAACCGCACCGCCGCCTGCCGCCGCAGCCCCTCGCGCTGCGCCGTTATCGCCTCGGCGCGGCCCTGCTCGATGCCCGTCTCGATGCCTTCGGTGCGGCCCTGCCGGAGGCCTTCGGTGCGGCCCTCCTGGATGCCTTCGGTGCGGCCCTCCTCTCGGCCTTCGTCCAGCCACTGCTGGGTCCACTCCCGCACCCTCACGTCGAGCTGCGAATAGAACCTCTCCTCCACATTCGCCATTCTCTTCATCTCCTCCGCCGTCTCTTTGTCCACGTTCAGCCGCCTCAGCCCCCACTCCAGCATCTTTCCGGCCAGTTCCCGCTCCGGCAAATCCCGCAACAGCTCCAGCGGGCGCATGAGCCCTTCCACGGTGGCGGCGCTGTCCACCCCGATCAGCAGCGACATCCCGTTGTCGGCATCTGGACCGTCCTCGCGATGGGGGTCGAAATCAAGCAGCCAGCAACTGTAGTTTAGCTGGAAATCCCGCAGGTCGGCGGCCACGCGGGCGGCCTCGGCGTCCTCCGGGCGCGCCGCGGCGGCCGGCGGCGGCGCGACCATGTCGCTCAGCTTCGTGGGGGCGGTCCAGCGCCGCGGGCCGTTGTGTATCAGCATGGGGAAGATCGGCGGACGCGACTCGCCCGGGCGCGCCATGCCCACGACCTCCAGCTCCTCGTAGAGCTGCGCCGCGTAGCCGGCCATGCGCAGCGGCATGTTCCGGCGCTGTTGCGACTGGAACTCGACGAGGAGCAGCAGGTGGCCGCCCGGGTCGTCCCAATCCCGCGCCCAGCGGAACTGCACCCGCCACACCTGGTCGCCGATGCGCTTGTGGAAGTCCTCCCGCACCCACTCGGCGGGCAGCTTCTGCAAGGTGCAGAAGTCCAGCGCCGCGACGGTGCGCGGGTCGAGCGGGCCGTTCGGCTTCACCGCGTAGCCGCGCAGGGCGTCGGCGATCATCCGCGGATGGGAGCAGATCGCCTTGAACGCCGGGTCGTGGGGCAGGCGTTTGGTGTCGTCTTGTTGAGCCATGGCGCCACTGTAGCGGGCGGCCCGCTGCCCGGATGTAGGACATTTGCGCTTTTTCGTGTAGGAGATTGCCCTTTTGTCGCATGTGCTGGACATGCCCTCCCCCGTCGGCGAACATGCCTCTACTGGCCGTAGCGCCGTCGCTTGCAAAACAGCCCATGACCATTCAACTCCGGCAAATCTGCCTCGTCGCGCGCGACTTGGATTCCACCATCGACAACTTGGAGCAGATCTTCGGCATCCACCGCTGTTTCGTGGATCCGGGCGTGGGCAAGTGGGGCCTCGTGAACACGCTGCTGCCCATTGGTCGCAACATGCTGGAAGTGGTGGTGCCGGTGGAGGAGAACACCTCCGCGGGGCGCTACCTCGACCGGCGCGACGGCGACGGCGGCTACATGGTGATCTGCCAAGCGGATTCCTCGGCCAATCAGCAGGCGGTGCGGCAGCGGGCGTTGGACAACGGCGTACGCATCGCCTGGGAGACGGAGCGCGAGAATTGGAACATCTGCCAGATCCATCCGGGCGACATGAAGGCGGCGTTCTTCGAGATCGACTGGGACGCGGCCAACGATTTCACCGGCAATTGGCAACCCGCCGGCGGCACGCAGTGGTTCGACAAGGTGGATCAATCGGTGACGGTGGACTACTCCGCCGTGGAGCTGCAAGGCCCGGATCCGGTTGGCTTGGCGGAACTGTGGGGCAAGGTTGCCGGGCTGCCGGTGGCGCGCGACGGGAGCGTGCTGCGCATGGCGCTGAACAACGTGGAGGTGCGCTTCGTGGAAGCCAGCGACGGGCGCGGCTACGGCTTGGGCGGGCTGGATCTGAAGGTGGCGGAACGGGGGCACATTCTGGCCAAGGCGAAGGAGCGCGGCTGCTACGTTGCCGACGATCAGGTGGACGTGTGCGGTGTGCGCTTCCGGCTTGAGGACGCCTGACGCCTGCGGGTTCAACGCCGCAGGCTGGGCAGTACCAAGGGGCTACTCGGCAAGCCGCTCCACACGCGCGCCCAGCGCCCGCAGCCGCGCGTCCAAGCGCTCGTAGCCGCGGTCTATCTGCCCGGCGTTGTGGATGGTGCTTTCCCCCCGCGCGCAAAGGGCGGCGATGACGAGCGCCATGCCGGCGCGGATGTCCGGCGACACCAAGCGTTCGCCGCGCAGCGGCGTCGGCCCCATCACCAGCGCCCGGTGCGGATCGCACAGCACGATGCCGGCGCCCATGTCGATCAAGCGATCCACGAACACCAAGCGCCGGTCGAACATCTTCTGGTGAATCAACACCGTGCCGCGGCTCTGCGTGGCCACCACCAAGGCGATGCTGATGAGATCCGGCGGGAAACCGGGCCACGGCATGTCGTCGATTTTCGGCACCGCGCCGTCAAAATCCGGCATCACCGCTAGCTCCTGTTCGGCGGGCACCACGATGTCGTCGCCGTCGTCTTGCCAAGTGATGCCCAGGCGCCCGTACATGATGCGCGTCATGCGGTGGTCGTGGGGATGCGCGCCGACGATGCGGATGCCGGAGCGGGTGGCGGCGGCGAGGCCGATGAGCGAGCCCACCTCCATGTAGTCCGGGCCGATGTCGAAGCGGGCACCGCCCAGCCGCGACACGCCTTCGACGGTGAGATCATGCGTGCCGATGCCGCTGATGCACGCGCCCATCGCGTTCAAGCAGCGGCACACGTCCTGCACATGCGGCTCCATCGCGGCGTTGGCGATGGTGGTGACGCCCTCGGCCAACACCGCCGCGAGAATCGCCTGCTCGGTGCCGGTGACGCTCATTTCGTCCAGGAACAAATCCCCGGCGCGCAGCTTCTTGGCGCGCAGCAGGTAGTGGCCGGGCTCGGTGTCGATTGCCACGCCCATCGCCTGCAGCGCGAGCAGATGCGTGTCCAAGCGTCGCCGGCCGATGCGATCGCCGCCCGGGCGGGCGATGCGGGCGCGGCCGAAGCGCGCCAGCAGCGGCGCGGCGAGCAGTACGGCGGTGCGGATCTGGCCGGAGAGGGCGGCGTCCGGCGGAACGTCCGCCACGTTGGCGGCGTTCAACGCGCAGGTGTTGTTCTCGAAGCACGCCTCCACGCCGATGCTGCGCAGCACGGCGAGCTTGGTGTGGACGTCGCCGATGTCGGGCACGTTGCCCACCACCAGCGGCGCGTCCGCCAGCACGGACGCCGCAAGCAGCGGCAAGGCCGAGTTCTTGTTGCCCATCGGCGCGATGGCGCCGCGCAGGGGCTGGCCGCCTTCGATGCGGAAGTAGTCCATGCGCCGTCCAGTATGCCGCGTCGCCTGCCCGCGGTGGGCTTAGGAAAAGCGCAAGAGCGGTGGAGCCTTTATGGAGGCGCCCGCCGGCGGCGCACCGCTGCTCGCTACGAATCGAAGACGATCACGCTGCGCGCCATCTCGCCGGTGTTCAACGCCAGCAAGGCGTCCGTCACATCGCCGAGGCCGATGCGTTTGGAGATCATCTCGTCCAAATGCAGGCGGCCTTGCAAGTAGAAGTCCACGAAACGCGGCATGTCCACGCGGAAGCGGTTGGAACCCATCATCGAGCCTTGGATCTTCTTCTCGGCGAGAAAGTCCGGCCCGTGCAGTTGCACCATCTCCCCGGGCGGAATCATGCCGATGACGGTCGCCGTGCCGCCCGGCCGCAACATGCGGAACGCCTGCTCCGCCGTGGCTTTGAGGCCGATGGCCTCGAAGGAGTAATGCACCCCGCCGCCGGTGAGGTCGCGCACCTGTTGCACCGCGTCGCCGTCGCTGGCGTTCACCATGTCCGTGGCGCCGAAGTTGCCCGCCAACTGCAGCTTGGAGGCCACCGTATCCACGGCGATCACCCGCGAGGCGCCGGCGATGGCGGCGCCGTTCACGCAGGAGAGGCCCACGCCGCCGCAGCCGATCACCGCCACCGTGGCGCCGGGTTCCACCGCCGCGGTGTGAATGACCGCGCCGACGCCGGTGGTGACCGCGCAGCCGATGAGCGCCGCCCGGTCCAGCGGTATGTCGTCGCGGATTTTCGCCACCGAGTGCTCGTGAACCAGCATCTTCTCGGCGAACGAGCCGAGATTGGCGAACTGCGTCAAGCCGGCGCCGTCTTTGGAAAGCCGCGGCGCGTCCTCGGCGCCGCGCCGCACCTCCGGTTCCTGGCACAGCGACATGTGCCCGGTGAGGCAGTATTCGCAGTGGCCGCAGAACACGGAGAGGCAGGTGATCACGTGATCGCCCGGCCGCACGTAGCGCACCGCGCTGCCCACCTCCTCCACCACGCCGGCGGATTCGTGGCCGAGCACGCAGGGCGTCTGGCCCGGGTAGGTGCCGTTGAAGAAGTGCATGTCCGAGTGGCAGACGCCGGCGGCGGCGGTGCGCACCAGCACCTCGCGCGGGCCCGGCTTGTCGATGGCGATTTCCTCCACGGCCATCGGCTCGTTCACGGCGCGGAAAACGGCGGCTTTCATGGGCGGTGCTCCCTGATCTCTTCAACGGCGTTGATCTTCACAGATGAATCCCGTTTTGCAAGCCGCCAACCGCCCTTGACAGCGAAAAGCCGGAAGGTCACAGTACGGCCCTCAACCCAAACTTCCAACGGAGGATGGACCATGAGCACTCCCCCCAACACCGACACCGTGGAGATCGTGAACGGAAAGCACTTCAAGACGCGCTTGGTCGCGGTCGCCGTTTGCGCGCTGGTGATTGTCACTGGCGCGATTGGCACCCAGCTGACGCTGGCCCAAAATCCGCCGCAGTATCACTTCTCCGTAGGGGTGATCAACAACACCACGACGCCCGCGCAAGGGGACAGTCACCCGGAAGGGCAAATCGAGACCGAATGCGACGGATTCGGAAATTGGCGCACGCTAGCCAAGAGTTGGCACACCCAGGTCTTCGATTGCTACCCCAGCACCGAGTCGGATCCGTTTGACGTGCAGTACAAAGCCAGATTGGCGGATGACGCGAACGGGAACGCCGTGTACCACACCAGCACCGTCACCATCAGTTGCCCGCGGAGCATGGAGCTACCGCTCCCCCCCAACACGGCAAGCTCCGCCAGTTTCTCCTTGACGGGCAGCGGAACAGGCATCACGGCCTCAAACGTGACCTGCCACTATCCGCAGAGCCAGCAGCAGCAGCCCAGCGGCGACTGACCGACGACGGCGGGCGCGCCGGGCGGCGGCGCGCCTTCCACTGCGACGGAAACTCGTCCACGCCTGAGCCGGCGTCGCTGCCTCCGAGGCAGCGGCGTTACGGCATGTACGGCGTGGGGCTGGGGCCGAGTTGCGTTTGCAGGAGTGGCTGCGCCATGCGCACGAAGTCGCAGATCATGGGCCGGGTTTCGCGCGGGTCGATGATGTCCTCGATGTTGAACGCCTCGGCGGTGCGCAGCGGCGAAGCCAGCGCCTCCAAGCGGGCCTCGATCTCCGCCTGCTTGGCTTCGGGATCGTCCGCTTCGGCGATCACCCGGCGGTACGCCGCGGAGACGCCGCCGGAGATGTGCATGGAACCCCAATGCCCGGAAGGCCACGCCACGCGCTTGAACATGCCGCTCGGCCGCTCGTGGCATTGGCCGGCGACGCCGTAGAGCTGGCGGATGATGATGGAAATCCACGGCATGCGTGTGCGCAAGGTGGCGCAGAGCATCTTCGCGCCGGCGCGCACGATGCCTTGGCGTTGCTGCTCCGGCCCCACCATGAAGCCCGGCTCGTCGGCGAGGTAGATGAGCGGCAGATGGAAGGTGTCGCATAGCTGCAGAAAGCGGATCACCTTGGTGCCGGCGGCCACGTCCATGGAACCGCCGATGCGCTTGGGGTTGTTGATCATCACGCCCACCGGGTAGCCGTCCATGCGCGCCAGGCCGACGATGCGCGAGCGGCCGTAGTGCGGCGTGATCTCGAAGAACGAATCCCGGTCCAGCACCGCGCGCAGGATCTTGTAGGCGTCGTACACGCGCCGCTTTTCGCGGGGAATGGCCGAGAGCAGAAACTCGTCGCGGCGGTTCGGGTCGTCGCCGGTGTCGGCGCACGGGGGTAGCTGCCACACGTTGTCCGGCAGGTAGCTTAGGAAGCGCTTGACCATCGCGAACGCCTCCTCTTCGCTCTCCGCCAGATTGTCCACCACGCCGCTCTCGAACACCTGGCTGCGCTCGTCGCCCAGCTCCTCCTTGGTGATGTCCAGGCCCAGCGCCGCCTTCACCACCGGCGGGCCGCCCGGGAACAGTTGGCTGATGCCCTTCACCATCACGTTGAAGTGGGCGAGACAGGCATCCACCGCCGGCAAACCCGCCACGGAACCCAGCACGGCCGCCACCACCGGCACTTGGCAGAGGAGATCCTGCACGCCGGGCGTGACCGGATTGGTGGGGATGTAGGTGCGCCCGATCTGCTCGAAGGTCTTGACGCTGCCGCCGGTGGCGTCGAGCAGGCGAACGTACGGCAGGCGCCAATCCAACGCCATCTTCTGCGAGTGGCCGCCCTTGTTGCCGATGGCGGCGTCCGAGGCGCCGCCGCGCACGGTGAAGTCGCCGGCGGTGAGCACGGCCTTGCGCCCGTTCAGCTCGCCCAAGCCGATGACCATGTTGGACGGCCGAACGTGCTTGAGCTCGTTGCCCTCGTAGGTGGCGGCGCCGGCGAGCTGGCCGATCTCGCGGAAGGAATCCGCATCACAGAGCAAGTCGATGCGCTCGCGGACGGTGAGCTTGCCGCGCTGCCGTTGCGCGGCGATGCCGGTCTCGCCGCCCATCTGCTCGGCGAACGACCGCCGCCGTGCGAGTTCATCGATTTCCGCTTGCCAAACCATTGTTCCCTGCCCCTCGGTTGCCCAAGCGATTGTAGCCAACCTATTCGGCCAAGCCGCCACCTTCGCGTATCCAAGCGGCGAACTCCGGATCCGCCAACGCCCACTCGCCGAGCGGGGTATCCGCAACGCCAAGCCGCCGCAGCCGCCGCAGCGCCGCTTGCACCTGCGCCGCCGATGGCGGTTCTTCCCGCAACGCCCTGCCCACGCGCTCGCGGAACGGCTGGCTGAAGGGCCGCTGGCCATTGGCCGCAAGCGCCCCAGCCACGGCGCGTTGCAGGGGCGTGAGGCCAAGCCAAGTCTCGACGTAGCCCAGCTCCTCGGCGATGCGCTCGCGCAGCGACGCCATCGCGCCCGCCACGGATAGCGCCGGGTCGCGCAGCAGGGCTTCCAGCAGGACGCGGAAGAAGTAGGGATTGGCATGCAGGCGCTCGAACGCGGCCAGTAGTTCATCGGCATCGAGCCGGCGGCCCGACGCGGCTTGGAACGCGCCCAGCAGGTGCTCCACGAACGGCGCACCGAGGCGGGGCAGATCGATGGCCGTCGCGAAGTGGAAGAACGGCGCCTGACGCACCGAGAACATCGCCGCGAGACCATCCCGACTCGATCCCGTGAACACCGTTTTCAATCGATCGGCGCGCTTGTCCAAGCTGGTGCGCAGCGCCGCGACCAGCGGTTTGTTGCCGGCGGCGAGCGCAAGTTCCTGCGCTTCGTCGAGCAGCAGCAGCGTGGGCTTGCGGCCCCGGCTGGCGCGTTCGAGCAGGTCGTCCAAGTGCAGGAGCACGTCGTCCGGCGGCTTCTCGGCCGCGCCCAAGGCGGCGAAGTTCATTTCCGCCTTGGCCCCGGGCACGGCGAAACTCAACTTCGGAGCAAGCCCGCGCAGGCCGCACCCGCGCCCCTTGCCGAGCGCGGTTTCGAGCGCATGCAGCAACACCGCGGCCGGCGCGAGGGACGCCTGCCAGAACGAGGCGTAGATCACGCGATGCCCACGCGCTTCGGCGACCACCGCCAGATCCTTGAGCAGGAACTCCGTCTTGCCCGTGCGCCGCGCGCCGAACAGCGTAAAGGCTTGCGCCGGCCCGTCCGTGAGGAGCCGTAGCACGCGGGCGGCGAAATCCCGGCGCGGAAAGTGCCATGCATCGGAAGCCATTTAGCCAACTTTAGCCAAAGATGGATAATTATTCAATCATGGCTAAAGATGGCTAAAGGCGCACGTGATCTGCTTCGGGGGCTTCGCCCCCGGGACCCCCGTGGGATGACGGCGTGCTTGTCGTGGCGGTTTGGCCTTGAAGCGCACGTAGCCGGATGCGGAGCCCTCAGCGGGGGTGCGCGAGGGGCCTGCCCCTCGCAAGAGAGAGCCCCACTCGGCGAGTTGAGCGCTGATTCCCCGGGACAGCGGCGTGCTTGTCGTGGCCGTTGGGCCTTGAAGCGCACATAGCCGGATGCGGAGCCCTCAGCGGGGGTGCGCGAGGGGGGGCTGCCCCTCGCAAGAGAGAGCCCCTCGGCGAGTTGAGCGCTGATTCCCACACCCGCGGCAACGCGGCCGGCCGCGCCCCTACCGCCCGGCGAAACGGGCGTCGCGTTTTTCCAGGAACGCCTTCACCCCCTCGGCGTGATCGAGGGTGCGGCCGGCTTCGGCCTGCAGCCGTGCTTCCATGTCGAGTTGCTGCTCGTAGGCTTGGTGCCACGTTTGCCAATACATGCGCCGGATGAGCGCCAGCGACTTCGGGCCGTCGGCGAGCTTGGCGGCGATTTCCAACGCGCCTTCCATCAGCGCGGCGTTGTCCTCGTACACGCGGTTCACCAAGCCCCACGTTTCGGCCTTCTCCGCCGAGAGGCGTTCGGCGAGCAGCGAAAGCTCCATCGCCCTGCCCCACCCCACCATGCGCGGCAGCATGAACGTGGCGCCGCCGTCCGGCACCAAGCCGATGCGGGCGAACGCCTGCAGGAAGAACGCGCCCTTGGAGGCGCACACGATGTCGCCCATGATGGCGAAGCTCATGCCGACGCCGGCCGCGGCGCCGTTCACGGCGGTGACGAGGGGCATGTCCAGGTCGCGCAGCGTCAGCAGCAGCGGGTGGTAGCCGGCGCGCAGCGAACCGCCGGCGCCGCCGCCGCGTTTCGGATCCGAGAGATTGGCGCCGGCGCAAAAGCCGCGCTCCTCGCCGGTGAGCAGCAGGCAGCGGGCGCCGTTGTTCGGGTCCTGCACTTCGCGCATCGCGGCATGCAGACCTTCGAGCATGTCCGCGCCGACGGCGTTCATCACCTCCGGGTGGTTGAACCGCAGCACGGCCACCTTGCCGTGGAAATCGAGCGTGACTTTGTTGAGTTCCAAGCGCTTCCTCCGATTGGTTGTTTGACCAAGACAGCGACAATACCGCAAACGACTGCCGGCGGCCGTTGGTTTGGTCCGCTCCGCCCACACCGAACACACCGCGCTACAATCCCACAGCAGCGAAGACGAGTGCGGATGGCGCGATGAACGGGGTACTGACCAAGGTTGGCGCAAACGGCTGGTTGCGCCGCTTCGTCGAACACAACGGTTTGATTTTGCTGCTAATTGTGGCGGCGGCCGCGATGCGCCTGCTGCCGCATCCGGCGAACATCGCCCCCATCGGCGCGTTGGCGTTGTTCTCCGGCGCCTATCTGCAGCGGCGGTTCTTCTACCTTGTGCCGTTGGCCGCCCTGTTCCTTGGCGACCTGCACCTCGGCCTCTACCACGCCGGCACGATGGCGGCGGTGTATCTGGGCTTTCTGGCAAGCACACTCGTCGGCCGCGGCCTCCTGCACGGCGATGTCGGCGGCCGGCGCGACACCGGCGCGCGCATAACGGTAGCCGTTGGCGCCGGAGCGCTCGTCTTTTGGCTGATCTCCAATCTGGGCGTGTGGCTGTTTTTCCGCCCGCTGACGCCGGCCGGTTTCGCGCAGTGCTATCTGGACGCCCTGCCGTTCCTCGGCCGCAGCCTGCTCGGCGACGCGCTGTACGCCGCCGGCCTGTTCGGCGCCTACAAGCTGGCACGGCGTTTGGTGGCCGGGAGGGCCGCTTGGGGGACGGCTAGCTGACCGTGCGCCTTGCTGGGCGCAACGCCCTATCGACACGAGGATGTCCACAGCCCACGCCAACCGACTGCTTGCCATTCAACGCGGGTTGCGCGATGCCGTGGACGATCTCTCCTTCGGCGGCCCGGTCAGCCACGTCTACAACCCGCTGCGCTATGCGTGGCGTCCGGCCGCGGCCTACTTTCGGCGTTACCTGCAAACACCCAAGCAGGTGCTCTTCCTGGGCATGAATCCGGGGCCTTGGGGCATGGCGCAAACCGGCGTGCCGTTCGGCGATGTGACGGTCGTGCGCGATTGGCTGCGCTTGCCGATCGACGTTGCGCCGCCGCCGCACCAGCATCCCAAGCGCCCGGTGCTTGGCGGGCGTTGCGAGCGCCGCGAGGTGAGCGGCACGCGCTTCTGGGGTTGGGCGCAAGCGCGTTTCGGTACGCCGCGGGCGTTCTTCGCACGGTTCGGCGTGTTGAACTACTGCCCGCTGTGCTTCATCGAACCGGGCACCGGCGGCAACGCGCGCAATCGCACGCCGGACAAGCTCGCACCCGCCGAACGCGCGGCGTTGTTCGCCGTGTGCGACGCGGCGCTGGTGGCATGCTGCGAGGTGTTGGAACCGGAGATTGTCATCGGCGTGGGCGATTTCGCGTACCGCCGAGCCCAAGCCGCGTTGCCGCCATCCTTTCGCGTCGAGCGCGTCCTGCATCCGAGCCCGGCGAGCCCCGTTGCCAACCGCGGTTGGGCCGAACAGGCGGAGCGCCGATTGCGCGAACTTGGCGTCTCGGTTTAGCGATGCAGCGTCACGTTTTCTGATCCTCGACGATCTTGACGTCCATCCCGAACTTCAAGCCCGCCAAGTCGACAGCGACCTCCATCAAACCCTTTTTCGTTGCGGTGTTGTTGTTTGTTGCAACAACCCACCCGTCCGGGAGTTGGGCGCAATCCCCTAGCAGATGCTGCGGGCCGTCGGGATAGAGACCTCTTGGGCTGCGCGCTATGAAGCGGCGCTTCCTTCCCTTGTTCACTTCGTGTTCGGACAAGCGGGCCAGCAAGTCTGGATCGCTACTGTGGAGCTCCGTCAGAATAGTCGTCATCGCTTCCTTCATTGTCCCGTAGCGATGGCTTTTGCCCAGAATCAGCACATGACCCTTGGTTCTCGGCGTCTTTTTGCGCCGGCGCTTGGGCGAAGCCGCAACGGAAGGCGCGGGATCAACGTGAGTTGACGCCGAAGCAGGCGGTTGTTGGATGCTTGCGGCAGCACGACCAGACGACGATAATCCAAACGTAGCGAGAAATTCTCTGACGTCGGCGTCGGTGGGCCGGATTCCCACTTTGGACTCGGTCTCCTCCGCCAGCAGCTCCACCAAAAGGTCGTTTGGTTCGCCGATGATGTCTGCCCACGCACTCTGGATGGCCGCACGAGCCGTCGCACGCCGGTTCTTGCTCCGATACTCGTCGCGCGCGGACTCGAGGGCTCTACCCGACGCCACGCGACCACGGTCGACATAGCGCTGTAGGACAGCGGCAGCATCGACGGGCGACCGCTCCAACATATCGAGTTTGAAAATCCGTCGCTCTTCGTAGCTCCCGGACTCAGCGGGAAGATAGAAACTCCACATATTGCCGTCGGTGAGGATTACGAAAGGTACGCCAGTGTGGAAAGCGTACTGTAGCGCCTGTTTCACACCGTCTTCGGCGGCACCGGGCCGTTTGACCTCAATGAACACCTTGGGGATCTTGGCAGGTTCGCAAAGCGCAAAATCGACACGGCCTTCGCCCGTCACGTATTCGGGCCACACGACGTTGAAATCGAATACGGGCCAGTTGAGTTCTTGAAGAACTGGTAGCACGATGCCTTGCGACACCGACTGTTCGTTTGGGATCCCATCCCGCAAGCGTCGGCGGATCTCCTCTAACCTATCAACCAACGGCATCGTCTGCCCCCTCCTCCATCTGGCCCGTCCGGCCAGAGCCTAGCTTGCCGCCCAAGCCCTCGAACAGCCTGCACATTATAGTGCAATGCCTTTGTGGAACACGGGTTTCCGCTTAACCCCACGCCAGCAGCAGCGAGCCGATCAGCGCGGCGGTGAATCCCGCGGCAAGCGACACCGGGTCGCCGCTCTCGGCGATGGCCTGCGTGAGCGGGCGCAGCAGCACGCCGGCGCCGGCGCCGATCAGCGCCAAGCCGGCGGCGCGGCGCCAGCGGACGCGTTTGCGTTGGCCGTCGATGGCGCGGGCGAGGCGGTCGATGGCTTCTCGCTGGGCTGTGGCGTTGCGCTCCCAGTCGCCCAGTTTGGTGATGGCCGAGGCGGCCAGTTCCGGCAGGCGCGGCAGTTCGGCGAGCAGCGTTGGGGCGTTGTCGCGCAGCGACTTCCAGAACGCCTTGGGGCCGTAGCGTTCGCGCATCCACGCCTCCATGAACGGCTTGGCGGTTTGCCACAAGTCCAAATCCGGGTACAGCTGGCGGCCCAAGCCTTCCACGTTGAGCAGGGTTTTCTGCAACAGCACGAGTTGCGGCTGCACCTGCATCTCGAAGCGCCTGGCGGTTTGGAACAGCGCCACGACGAAGTGGCCGAAGGAGATGTCCTTCAACGGGCGGCGGAACAGCGGTTCGCACAGCTGGCGGATGACGGCCGCGAACTCGGCGGCATCGGTTTCCGGCGGAATCCAGCCGGATTCGATGTGCAGGCGGGCGATGCGGGCGTAGTCGCGGTTGAAGAACGCCAGGACGTTGCGCGCCAGATAGGTTTGGTCTTCTTGCGTCAGCGAACCGATGATGGCGCAATCGATGGCGATGTAGCTGGGGTCGGCGGGGTCGCGGATGTCCACGAAAATGTTGCCGGGATGCATGTCGGCGTGGAAGAAGTTGTCTTGGAACACCTGCTGGAAAAACGTCTCCACGCCCCGTTCCGCGAGCTTCTTCAAGTCCGTTCCGGCGCGTTGCAGCGCCGCGATGTCCGAAATCGGCGTGCCGTACACCCGTTCCAGCACCAGCACGTTCTCCGCGCAAAGCTCCCAATACACCTTCGGCGCGTACAACAGCTCGGAGCCGGTGAAATTGCGCCGCAGCGTGGCGGTGTTGGCGGCTTCCTTGAGCAGGTTCAGCTCGTCGAAAACCGTGCGCTCGTAATCGGCCACCACCGCTTTCAGCCGCAGGCGGCGGGCTTCCCGGGAGATGCGCTCCAGCAGCGCCGCCATGGTGTGGATGAGCGCGAGGTCTTTGCGGATCACGCGGTCGATGTGCGGGCGTATCACCTTGACGACCACTTCGTCGCCTTCCAGCGTGGTGGCGGCATGCACCTGCGCGAGGGAGGCGGAGGCGAGGGGTTCGCGCTCGAAGGTGGCGAACAGGCCGTCGATGGCGCCGCCCAAACTGGCTTCCACGCTGGCCACGGCTTGATCGGAGGGGAACGGCGGCACTTGATCCTGCAGTTTCGCCAGTTCGTCGGCGTAGTCCTGCGGCAGCAGATCCCGGCGTGTGGAGAGGATCTGCCCGAACTTGACGAAGATGGGCCCTAGGTTCTCCAAGGCTTCGCGCAGGCGAACGGCGTCCGGCTTTTTCGGCTTCGGCAGCAGGCGCAGGGGCGATGCCCGATACCACCAGTGGTGGCCGGCGAACCGGCCGACGTTGCGATCCAGCCGATGCTTCAGCGCCGTGAGCAGAATCTTGGCGATTCGGCCGATTCGTTTCATGGCGCGGGCGGGGGGGATTCCTCCGCGGTGTTCCGAGCGCTGCCTTCCAAGGCGGCGATTCGCTCTTCCAATTCCCGCACTTGGGCGCGCAGCGCGTCGGCCTCGGCGGCCACGTCGCCATCGCCGGCGGCCGGCGCCGGCTGATCATGCTCCCGCAACACCGCGAGCAATCCCTCCAGCGCCGAGCGCGCGGCGCGCACGGCGAGATGCGCGGCGTCGCCGATATCCTCGGCCAAATGCGGCGCGTGGGGCAGCGGCAGCGAGAAGTGCGGCCGGAAGGAGGCGCGAAAGTCCTCGAACACCTCCCCATCGCCCAGCACCGCGGCGGCGTGCCGTTCGCCGCCAAGCAAGGCGCCGAGCACCGCAACCGGCGACCCGCGCACGGTGGCATCGGCCTCGGTTTCGCCAGCTTCGACATCGGCAACGCCGCTCTCGAAGCGCACCACCCAGCGCTCGCCCAGCAGCTCGAAGGCGATGGCTTTGCCGGCCAGGCGCTCCGTGCAGGCGCGGGCATCGGCGCTGGTGGCGATGGCGGCGCGCAAGGTCGCGCGCATCGTTTCGCGCAAGGGATTCACGCCAAACAGTGTACTCCAAGAACCGGGCTGCAAGTGGCAGCCGCGCCGCTGATCGCTCGCTGTGGTATGGTGCCGGGAGGTAGCGAGCAGGCAGGCAAGACATTGCCGACGACGAACTCACACCTCTCACCAGACGCTCGCGACGCGCTAGCTCGGTTGGCGCGATCCAGCGACCGCACAGCCCCGTTGGTGTTCGCCGGCCGCGAGGACGAAGTCGAACTCATCGACGCGGCCGTGCAAGCGACCCGCGAGGGCGAAGTGGGGCACACGGTGGTGATCCAAGGCCCTCCGGGCGCGGGAAAGACAGCGCTGCTGCACGAATACGGCGCTCGTCTCCTCGCCAACAGCGGCGAAGGCGGGCTGCCTATTGTGCCCGTGTCGTTGCGCTCGGTCGACTTGGCTTCCAGTCCCACCGCCATCCTGACGGAAGTCGACCGGCAGTTTTCCGAGTTCATGGCGACCGGCGGATGGGGGGCATCCCTAAACCGAATGTTCGAGGGCGTCTCTTTCGTCGGCAGGACGTTGTTCGCGGTCGGTACGAAACGGGACATCAAGGACTTCACGCCTTCCTCCAGAGCGCCCGACTCTCTGCCGGTG
The DNA here is from genome assembly GCA_965243095.1 of Candidatus Azotimanducaceae bacterium. GTDB lineage: Bacteria > Pseudomonadota > Gammaproteobacteria > Pseudomonadales > Azotimanducaceae > VXYL01. The sequence continues at coordinate 2,953,575 of OZ251530.1, read as the reverse complement.
GCGCTCGACGAATACATGCGATTTCGCTTCGACCGGCGCGACAGCACCGTGGTTCTCATGGTGGACGAGGCGCAGAACCTGCCGGACGAATCGCACACCCGAGCCAACCTGGACGCGTTGCACGGCGGGGTGCAAGGGCGCATGCGAACGCTCTTGGTTTGCTTTGGGTTGCAGAACACGGCAACGCGCCTCAGCGAACTTGGGCTGTCGCGGCTTGCAAGCGACCACACGCGGTGCATCGCGCTGCTCAGCGACGACGAATCAAAACAAGCCGTCATGGGCACCTTGGAGACGGCGTTCGCGCACGTCGCTTTCGACGAACAACAACGGCTAGCGTGGTTGGGCGCCGCGGCCGATGTCATTCTCGCCGAGAGCGGCAACTTCCCCCAACACTTGGCGAACGGCTGCCGTTCTTTGGCGCGGATTGTGCTGCGTGAGGGGATTGGCCCAGAACCGCCAACGCGACAGATCAGCGACGAGTGTCGAAAGCGCAAGCGGGAGTACTACGACGCACGCTTGCAGCCTTGGCGCGAGCACACGATTGCGTTGGCGCATGTCTTCGCCGAGGAACCGTCCGCGTGGACGTTGGTGGAGGATGTCGTGGAGGTGCTGATGGCGGCCGACAATTACGGCAGGCCCGTCGCGCAAGACGACGCTGTGGCGATCCTGCGAGGTCTACGGGCCAGCGGCTTCCTTGAGGGCGACGCGGCGGTGTGCCGGCCAGCCCTGCCGTCGTTGTCGAGCCACTTCAAGGAAAAGCGCCAAGCCGCGGTTCGCGAGACCAAGGCGATGCGAGCGATTCAGACCGTGCTCGACGACCTCGACAAACGCCGAACGGCACCGCAGCCCGACTTGGGGCGTTAGACCGCGTGGCCGCGAAGGGTGCGGCCTACGCCGGGGAACCGCCGGCCACCAAGCGCCGCACGTCCGCAAGCGTTGGAATGGACGCCGCCGCGCCGGCCTTGCCCACCGCCAGCGCTCCGGCGGCGCTGCCGAGCCGCAGCGCTTGCGCCATGCCTTCGCCGCCGAGCAGCGCGGCCATCAGGTAGCCGATGAAGGCGTCTCCGGCGGCGGTCTCGTCCATTGCATTCGCCGGGTAGGCGGGGAGCGTTGTTGCGCCGTCCGCGCCTATGTGAATCAAGCCGGCGGCACCCAAGGTGAGCACCACGTCTGCCTGCGGATACCGCTCGCGCAGCGCCCGCGCCGCGGCGTCGGGTTCTTCCACGCCCGCCAACGCCGCGGCTTCGATCTCGTTGACGATCAACAGTTGCACACTGGAGAGGTCGTAGTCCGCCTCGCGTCCGTCCACCGGCGCGACGTTGAACGCGACCGCGCAGCCGCGTTGCTTCGCGGCGGCGAGCACGTCCGGCAAGTCGTTGATTTCGTTTTGCAGGAGCAGCCAATCGGTTGGCGAGACCTGGTTTAGCGCAAACGCGACATCGGCCGCGGCGAGGGTGCGGTTAGCGCCGCCGGCGATGGCGATGGCGTTGGCGCCGGCGTCGTCCACTTGGATCACCGCGTGACCGGACGCGCCGTCCGTAACGCGCACGCCGTCCACGTTCACGCCTTCGTCGGCCAGCAACTCGCGCAACCAAGCGCCATCCGCGCCGACGCAGCCCACATGCGCCACCGTCGCGCCGGCGCGCGCCGCGGCCAGCGATTGGTTCAGGCCCTTGCCGCCCGGAAACACCTCGTGCGAACGGCTGGCCACCGTCTCGCCGGCGCCGGCGATGGCGGGCACACGATAGACGTTGTCGATGCAAAGCGACCCGAGGTTGACGATTTTCGGCACTACGTCCTCCAAAGCCGTGTTGGCGGTTTGACCCCCATCCTCTCGTGCAGATCGTTCCTAGCGCGTTCCACGACGTGCGGGTCGCGCACCATGTCGCGGCCGGCGAACAGAAGCACATTGCCTACCTTGTCCTCGCTCACCCCGTAGCTCTCGGCGAATGACCCCACGGTGCCGCCCGTGGCCAAGTGGGAGAACAACGTCGTAACGGGCAGGCGCGTACCCGCGATGCACGTCTTGCCGCCGAGCTTTCCGGGTCGGGAGTCGATGGGCACGTCGTTGTCCACAATCCCCCCATAGGATTGCATTGGAGGTAGCCATCATACAGCCGCCTCGATCATGCGTAGAATGCCCGCCGCGAGCTTTTGAAACGCGAGGTGCGGCATCGCTTCCCTGCCTTGGTTGGAAATCTGGATGGTGGTTGGGTTCTTGCTGGCCGCCTACGCGGTGGTCGCCAACGACTCGATCCAGACCCTCGGCACGTTCCTCGCCTCCAACGCGCACCGGCCTTGGTGGCTGCTCTGGCTGTTCTCGAGCGGCGTGCTGCTGGTGGTGTTGTGCTACGGCTGGTTCGTGAACGACGGCGACGTCGCCTACGGCCGGCTGGAGAAGTTCCCGGTGCCGGAGGGGGGCGTGTCGTGGATTCACGCCATCCCGCCGCTGGCGCTGCTCATCCTCACGCGCCTCGGTGTGCCGGTGAGCACCACCTTTCTGGTGTTGACGGTGTTCGCGGTTACGGCCGGGCAGGAAGGCAATCTCGGCAAGATGCTCATCAAGTCCTCCACCGGCTACGCGGTGGCGTTCTTCGCGGCGATCCTGCTCTTCAGCCTGGTGTTCAAGCGCGCCAGCGAGTATTTCCACCGCACCCGGGGCGCGACGATACCGGCCTATTGGGTGGTGCTGCAGTGGGCTTCCACGGCGTTTCTTTGGAGCCAATGGCTGGCGCAGGACTTGGCCAACATCTTCGTTTATCTGCCGCGCCAGCTTTCCGTGGAATGGCTGGTCTTCGGCGTCGCCACGCTGCTGCTCATGCAGGGCTACATCTTCTACCAGTTCGGCGGCGAGATTCAGAAGATCGTGCTCGCCAAGACGGACACCACGGACATTCGCGCCGCCACCATCATCGATCTGCTCTACGGCTTGGTGCTGCTGGTGTTCAAGGAATGGAGCAACATGCCGATGAGCACCACCTGGGTGTTTCTCGGCGTGCTCGCCGGGCGCGAGTTCGCGCTCTCGCGCTACCTTGCCGACACGTCCGTGAAGGGCACCGCCGGCAAGGTGGTTTCCGACGCGCTCAAGGCGTTGTCCGGCCTGGTGGTGAGCGTGGTGCTGGCTTTCGGCCTGCCGTGGCTCTACGATCTGGCGTTCGGATGAGACGCGAAGCGCTACTCGCCACCTTGGGGTTGCTGGCCGCGGCGCTGGCGGGCTGCATCGCGCCTCCGGCAACGACGCAAAGCGAAACGAACACCGTGGCGACCGACGAAGATCTCTACCTTTGGCTTGAGGACGTCCACGGCGCCCGCGCCATGCGCTGGGTGCGGGAGCAGAACCGCGCCACCATGCGCAGCTTGGCCGAGCGCCCCGCCGTGCGGGCGCTGCGCCAACGGCTGCGCGAGGTGTTCGACGCCCCGGAGCGCATTCCGGGCATCGACAAGATCGGCGACCGCTACTACAACTTCTGGCGCGACCTCGACAATCCGCGCGGCCTGTGGCGGCGCACCACCTTGGCCGAATACCGCAACGCCGATCCCGCGTGGGAAGCCGTGCTCGACATCGACGCGCTGGCGAAACGCGAGCGCGAGAACTGGGTGTTGAGGAACTTCGACTGCCGGCAGCCGGACTACCGCCGCTGTCTGGTGAGCCTTTCGCGGGGCGGCGCCGACGCCGTGGTGACGCGGGAGTTCGACCTGCCGAGCAAGGCTTTTGTGGCGGCCGAGGACGGCGGCTTCACGCTGCCGGAAGCGAAGGCGCGGGTTTCCTGGGCCGGGCCGGACGCCCTGTTCGTGGCCACCGACTTCGGCCCGGGCAGCATGACGGACTCCGGCTATCCACGCATCGTCAAGCTGTGGCGACGCGGCCAGCCGTTGGCGGATGCGGAGATAGTGTTCGCGGGAGATGTCGCGGACGTCTCCGTGGCGGCCTACGCCGACCTTGCTCCGGGCCACGAAGTGCAGCTAGTGTGGCGGGCAAGGGACTTCTACAACAGCGACGTGTTCGTGCGCCGGCCGGCTAGCGGCGAGCTGGTGCCGATAGCGAAACCTTCCGACGCCCAATTGCGCACGCACCGCGGGCGGCTGTTCCTGGAGCTGAAGACGGATTGGGACGTGGACGGGCGCGTGTATTCGGCCGGCAGTTTGCTAGCCGCCGAGCTCGAACCCTATCTGCGGCGCGGCCCCGAAACCGGCGAGCTGGCCGTGTTGTTCGCGCCCGGCGCCGGGCAATTCCTCTCCAGCTACGCCCCGACCCGCGACTACGTTCTGCTCAACGTGCTCGACAACGTGCGCAGCCGGGTCCATGTGGCAGTGCCGCCGGACGACCCCGGCGGGGCATGGCAACGCCGACCGCTCTTGGCGAACCAAGCCGAGGAGGACAGTTTCCGCACCATCCGCGTGGAAGCCGTGGCCGCGGACGAGGACAACCGCTACTTCGCCTACGCCAACGACCACCTCACCCCCTCCACCCTGTTTCTCGGCGCGGTGGACGCAGCGCCGGAAGCGCTGAAACAAGCGCCGGCGCACTTCAACGCCGCCGGCCTGTCGGTCGCGCAACACTGGGCCACTTCCGCCGACGGCACCCGCGTGCCCTACTTCCAAGTGGGCCCGGCCGACGCCGCCGCAACCGGCCCACGCCGAACATTGCTGTACGGCTACGGCGGTTTCGAGAGCGCCCTCGTGCCCTCCTATTCCGGCGGCGTGGGCCTCGGCTGGCTGGAGCGCGGCGGCGTCTATGTGGTGGCGAACATCCGCGGCGGCGGCGAGTTCGGCCCCGCGTGGCATCGGGCGGCGTTGCGCGAGCGCCGCGGCCGCGCCTTCGAGGACTTCATCGCCGTGGCCGAGGACTTGGTGGCGCGCGGCGTCACGGAGCCGGCCGCGCTCGGCATCCTCGGCGGCAGCAACGGCGGCTTGCTGATGGGCAACATGCTCACCATGCGCCCGGATTTGTTCGGCGCGGTGGCGGCGATGGTGCCCCTTCTGGACATGCGCCGCTACCACCGCCTGCTCGCCGGCGCCAGCTGGATGGCGGAGTTCGGCGACCCCGACGACCCGGACGATTGGCGCTTCCTGCAGAGCTATTCGCCCTATCACAACCTGCGCCCGGACGTTCGCTACCCGCCGTTCCTGGCCACCACCTCCACCCGCGACGACCGCGTTCACCCCGGCCACGCGCGCAAGATGGTGGCGAAGATGCGCGGCATGGGACTGGACGCGACCTACTACGAAAACACCGAAGGGGGGCACGGCGGCGCGGCCAACAACGCGCAGAGCGCGTTCGTGTGGGCGCTGGTGTACGAGTTCCTTTGGCGCGAACTGAGGCCCGGCGAACGCGAATGATGGAGTTCTGGTTCGCCATCGACGAACACGTTGGCGTGGCGCTGGGTCTGCTGGTGGTCGCCTGCCTGATCTTCCAGCGCCTGTTGGCGTGGCCGCTGGGCGTCGCCTATGTGCTGGTCACGCTGCCGCAGCTATGGCAGGCGCAGCTATACGCCAACTTCCTCCTGCACCTGATCGGCTTTTTGCCGCTGAACCTCTACGGCTGGTACCACTGGCTGTTCGGCGGCGAACAACGCGACGACCTGCCGGTGCGCCGCGCCCCGCCGACCGTGTTGCTCACCCTGGCGGTGCTCTGCGTCTTGGGCGGCCTCGCCCTCGGCTGGAGCATGGCCAACCGCGACGCCCTCGATTTTCTGGAAGCGGCGGCGGCGCGAGTCGGCCTCGAAGTCGTCATCGCGGACGCGGCTTTTCCGTACTGGGACAACGGCGTCTTGGTGGCGAGCCTCGCCGCCATGTGGCTGACGGCGCGCAAACACATCGAGAACTGGATGGTCTGGGTGGTGGTGAACGTGATCTCCGTGCCGCTCTACTACGCCCAAGACCTGCCGTGGTACGCCCTGCTCTACTGCGTGTACATCCCGATGGCGGTGTGGGGCTATGTGCAATGGCTGCGCTCGATGGGAGAACGCGCAACCGAGGCGTAGCGGATCGGATTGGTGGCCAGGGGCAGAATCGAACTGCCGACACATGGATTTTCAGTCCACTGCTCTACCAACTGAGCTACCTGGCCGCGAGGCGCGCATTGTACGCGAAGCGAAGCGGCGATCGGGCGTCACGCCGCGGCTTCGTGCTACGGTTGAACAACAATGACGGCAGCAAGCAACTTCATCCGCTTTCGCCGGCGCATGCGGCACCTCGCGGCCGCTGCCTTGGCGGGATTGGTAGCGACGCCAGGCCTCGCGCAAGACCCGAACGCTGGCAGCCCAGACGCGGCTTCATGCCCGCTGGAATGTGTGCTCGCGCAACTTGTGGAGACCGCCGGCGAGATGGACGGCGGCGACATATACCACCCCATGGATGTTGCCGCGTCCACGTTCGTCGATGTCGCCGTCGCCCAAGCCAAGCGCGGGCGGCTTGAGCAAGCGCTCGACACCTTGAAGCAACTCGCTGAGCTGCCACTGGCCGAATCGGCGGAAAGACAGCTTTGCGTGACCGGCTATCCCGGAATCGCCGAAGCCTTTGCCGCGGCCGGCCAAGATGAAGCCGCGGACGTGCTGTTCGCAGACGCCTTGGCGATAGCGAACTCGCTCGACGAACCAAGGGGATGGACTCACGCGAAGATCGCCAAAGCGCTTTTGCGGGCGCAACGCGTGGAGGCGGCGCAGGAGATTCTGGCCGGGATGAACCGGCCCGAATACCGGGCGCTGGTGGTTGCGGACCTGGCCGTGCAGTTGGCGCAATCCACTGGCGTTCATGCCGCGCGAGACATGCTAGGGGCCGCGTTTCAGGCTGTCGGCGAGGCAGCCGGGGGCTCGCAATTCGGCGATGTGGCGGCATTCTCGGCAATAGCGAAAGCGTTGGTGGAGCTCGGCGAGATAGACGAAGCGCTAACTCTGGTCGCGAAGATCGAGGAGGAATACGAGCGCGTGGCCACCACCGCGGCGCTGGCAACGGCGTTGCAGGCAGCCGGGCACCCGGCGGCCGCACGAGAGACGCTCTGGCTGGCGGTCTCCCTAGCGGACGCCGTCGCCGAGGACTACCACCGCGGTCGGGCGATCCTAGCCGTTGTGGAAGGCGGCCACGTCCTCAACCACATATTGCCGGGCGACTTCCCACGCCGCAACCGCGGCATGGCCACCCCGGCCGAGGCATTGCGGCTGAAGGCGATGGCCGAGGCGCTTGACGCATCGCGTGGCGGCTTCGCCCGCGGAGCGGTAGCCGGTGCGTTGGCGAAAGCCGGCGCCGAAGAGGCCGCGCTCGAATTGGCGGCGGGTATGGCGAATGCCTGCGCTCGCGCGGAAGCGCTGGCCAACATCGCCGCTGCACAAGCGGCGGCAGGAAACATCGAAGACGCCCGCAAGACCACTGCGCGAATCGAACCCGCCGCGCCGGGCCGCCTGCGAGGTTGCGGCAGCTACGACAGCGCCCTCGAGGCGATCGCGGCAGCGCACGCCAAGCGGCGCGAGTTCGATGCGGCGTTCGCCGTTTTGCCGGAGTTCGAACTCGCCGACAGTCGTTTCGGCGCACTCATGGCCATCGCCGAAGCACTGGCGGAACACGACGCACCGCCTTGACTCGCCGGGCAGTCTCACACCGTCGAAGCGGAGAGACCCTCCACGCCGGGGTCGCTTCCCGCGCTAGCGCTTGTCGGCCGACCCGGTGCGCGGCCTTCGCCAACGTCAAGGAAGTGGCCAAGCCAACGTCGCCACGCGGAGACCGGGTAGATGAGCTCGTCCGGGTAGTGCGCCTCGCACAGCTCGTTGTGGCACAAGACGTCCATCACCCGCATCTTGGCCGGCTCGTCCGCCTCGATTTCCAACCTTCGCCGGCGGAAGTCGAACTCGACCTCGGCGTCCATGTCGCGGCTCTTCTCGAACGGCGTCATCTCCTGCTCCAGCGAAGCGAAGCGCTGGCCCAGCTTGGCGTGGACGTTGGCCCTTCTCGTCAAGCCGATCACCCAGTTCAGCATGAGCAGGAACGACGTGGTGCCAATCAGCAACTGCCGCCACTCGGCGCTCCATTCCGCCATCGCCGACGCGCTGCAGGCGAAGGCCAACGCGATGATCACCGTGTTCCACCACTCGTGGAACGCTTGGCGACGCTGGTGGTAGCGAACCGACTTGCGCACGCCAAACAGATTGCCGTAGAAGGTGTCGTAGGGCGTTTCGTCGGGGTTCATCTGCTGCGTCCTTGGATTGGGCTATTCCCGTGGGGCGTCGCCCGATTCCTTTGGCGGGCCGGAACCGGGCGCATCGGGTTTTTGCTTCGGCGGTTTTGGCTCTGGTCGAGTAGCCGAAACCGTTGACGCGCTCGCCATCCCGAGCCCGTCTTGGCTGCGAGCATCTGCTTGCGCATCGGCACTTGGGTTGCCTCCTTCAATTCTCTTGTTCATCGACTCACTCATGGGGCTTCTTGATTGTTGGATGGCGACAATGCGCCTTACCATCGCGCTTGTCAACAGCCCAACGCGCGCTTGGAGCAAGGTCACACCGCCTCACGCGGCTGGGCGCGAATGTCGCCAGTACCCGGCAAATCCAGCGCGTCTCGCAGCCGGTCGCCGAGAGTGTTGAGGGCGAACAAGGTGGCGGCCAACCAACCTGCGGGGAACAACAGTTGCCACGGCGACGAGCGCATCTCGCGAGCGCCGTCGGCGATCAGCACGCCGAGGCTGGTTTGCGGCTCCTGCACGCCGAGGCCGAGGAAGCTGATGAAGCTCTCGGCGATGACCACGCCGGGCACGGAGAGCGTGGCACACACCAGCGCCGGGCCCATCACGTTGGGGGCGATGTGGCGCAGCACGATGGCCGGCGTCGATGCGCCGAGGGCGCGGGCGGCGTCCACATAGGCTTCGCGCCGCGCCACCAGCGTTTGGCCGCGCACGATGCGGGCGAGGTCCAGCCAGTACACCGCGCCGAGACCAAGGAACAGCAGGTAGATGTTGCGCCCGAACAACGCCACCAGCAGGATCACCAACAGCACGAACGGCAGCGCGTAAAGGCCATCGACAATCCGCATCAGCGTTTGATCGACGCCGCCGCCCAAGTAGCCCGCGACGGCGCCCCACGGGATGCCGATGCAGCAGCTCACCACCGTCGCCGACAGCGCCACCAAGAGCGACACCCCCGTCCCCGACAGCGTGCGCACCAGCAAGTCGCGCCCGTTGGCGTCGGTCCCGAACCAGTGGGCGGCGCTCGGCGGCGCGTCGATGGCGTCCCAGTCCACGGCTTCCAGCGCCCAAGGCGAGAGCCACGGCCCTACAAAGGCGCTGGCGACCACGAACAACAGCACGCCGCAGCAGACGCGGGCGAGCGGCGTGCCGAACAGCGCCTCACGCATGGCGGATGCGCGGATCCAGCCGGGCAAGCAAGAGATCGGCTAGGAAGTTGAGCGCCAGCACCAAGCCGGCGTACACGATGACCGCGCCCGTCACCAAGGTGTAGTCGCGGTTCAACGCGCCCTGCACGAAGTAGCGGCCAAGGCCGGGCAGCGAGAACACCTCCTCCACCACCATCGAGCCGGTCAACAGCGCCGCCGCGGCCGGCCCGGCGAACGACACCACCGGCAGCAGCGAACTCGGCAACACATGGCGGGTGACGATGCGCGGCATCGGCAGGCCCTTGGCGCGCGCCGTCAGCACGTGCGGCCGCGCCAGCACCTCGGCGACGCTGCCCCGCGCCAAACGGGCGAACGCCGCCGCGTAGGGCAACGCCAACGCCACCACCGGCAGCACCAGATGCGCCGCGCTCTCGAAACCGCCGGCGGGAAACCAGCGCAACTGCACGGCGAACGCCAGCACCAACGCCGGCGCGACGACGATGGGCGGCACGGCCAAGCTCAGGGTGGTGAACAGCGCCACGAGCCGGTCACGCCAGCGCTCCCGATGACACGCGGCCCAAGTGCCGGCCGCAACGCCCGCGCCAATGGCCAACAGCAACGCGCCGCCGCCAAGCAACAGGCTGACAGGCAAGCCCTGCGCCACCAACTCGTTCACGGAGAAATCCTTGGAGCGGAACGAAGGCCCTAAATCTCCTTCGGCCAACATCCCCAAGTAGCGCACATATTGTCGCGGCAAGGGTTCATCCAAATGGTACGCAGCACGCAGATTCGCCTCCACCGCCGGCGGCAGGCGGCGTTCGCCATCGAACGGGCCGCCGGGCGCTGCGCGCACCAAGAAGAACGCCGCGCTAGCCACCGCCCACAGCGCGACCAGCGAGAACGCCAGCCGCCGCACCAAGTAGCGGAACACGGCTTCTACGGCCCGGCCAGCCGCCGTCCGCGCGTCCGCAGCTAGCGGCGCGGCGGGAGCAGGCGCAAGTAGCGCGCCGGATGCGTATTGCGCGGATTCGGCAGCCAGCCGTCCACGCGCTCGCTCACCAAGCTGCGCGTGGTCACGGAATACAGCGGCACCACCGGATGCGCCGCCAAGGCCACCGCCTCCGCCCGCCGCAACCACGCCAAGCGTTCGCCCAACACCGCCGAGCGTTTGGCGCTCGCCATCAGCGCGTCCACTTCGGCGTGTTGGAAGCGCCCGTAGTTGACGTCCCCGGCGGCGGACATCAACAGCTCCAAGTAATGCTCCGGGTTGTTTTCGCCGAACCACCCGGCCTGCGCCACTTGGAAATCGCCTTGGCGCAACGCCGCGAAGTGAGCGTTCAACTCGGCGTGGTGCAACTGCGTCGCCACGCCGATTTCGCGCCACATGGCGGCGATGGCCACCTGCACCTTCTTGTTGTCCGCGCCGGCGATGTGGCGCAGCGTCACCGCCAGAGGATTCGCCTCGCCGTAGCCGGCCGCCGTCAGCAACGCCCGCGCCGCGCCAACATCCACCGGCCGCGCCGCCACCGCGCTTTCGTATCCGGCGACGATGGGCGGCACGAAGGACGCGCTCGCCCGCTCGCCGCTGCGCAGCACCTTCCGCGTGAGGCGGTGCCGGTCGATGGCCAACGCCAACGCCTCGCGCACACGGGCATCGTCGAACGGCGCCACCGTTGTGTTGAAGACCAGATACATGATGGAGAGCAGCGGCGCGACATGCACCTGCCTTGCCCGCTCCCGTTCGAGGCGTTCGATCTCGCCCGGCGGAAAGTCGCCGATGATGTCCAACTCGCTAGCCAAATAGCGGTTGTACGCGGCATTGCGATCCGCCACCGGATAGTAGGTGACAGTTTCCACGCGCACATCGTCGGCGGCGTGGAAGTGCGGGTTCTTCCGCAGGCGCACGAAGGCTTGCGGCTGCCAATCCGCCAGCGTGTAGGCGCCGTTGGTCACCATCGTGCCCGCCCGCACCCAGCGGTCGCCATGCTTTTCCACGACATGTCTCGGCACGGGAAAGCCCGTTGGATAGATGAGGCGTTCAGGCAAGAACGGAAACGGCTCCCGCAGGCGAATCCGCAGCGTGTGGGCGTCCACCGCGGCGACGCCCAGCCGGCTCGGCGGCGCGTCCCCCGCGTTCACCGCCTCCGCACCGTCAATGGCGTAGAGGAAGTACGCCAAGCTAGCCGCGGTGTCCGCGTTGAGCAGCCGCCGAAAACCGTAAGCGAAATCCTCCGCGGTAACGGGCGCTCCATCCGACCAGCGGGCGTTGCGGCGCAAGCGGAAGGTCCACGTCAAGCCATCGTCCGAAGTGCCCCACGATTCGGCTGCCCCGGGCACGATGTTGCCGGCGGCGTCGTGCGCGGTGAGGCCCTCGAACAGATCGGTGAGGATCTTCTCCTCCAAGTTCAGGTTGTAACGGTGCGGATCGAGCGTCAGCGGCTCGCCACCGTTGCCGATGCGCAACTCGGCCGCGGAACCCGCCAGCGCGGACGCGAGGCCGACCGCCAAAACACCCTTGCCAAGGGCACCGTTGCGCTTTGTGAAGGCCATTGGCGGTGGTTGTTCCTAACGCTTCGGCAATGCGCCACCGTTCGGCGCGGTCAATGGCGCTATCATAGTGCGCCGCGTAGCCAACAATTGCGATCTCTTTCGTGCCGGACTCTCGGCGAACCAACGTCAGCGCGCCTGTCTCGGCGACACTCCTTGCAGGGGCAGGCCGCTGCGGCGTGTTCACGCCTTGATACTCGCCGGCGACATCGGCGCCACGAACGCCCGCTTTGGCTGCTACGAAGGCGGCGAGCTGGTGGGCGCGGTGGAACTTGCGACGCCGGATTCGGCCAGCGCGGACGCGCTCTTGGCGGACGCGGTGGCGGCGTTGCCGCGAACACCGCGAGGCTCGTTCGACGCCTGCTGCTTGGCGGTTGCCGGGCCGGTGTTCGCCAAGGGTGGCGACGAGACGGCGCGGCTCACGAACGCAGGGTTGGCGTTCTCGCGGCGTGGCGTGGCGGCCGCGGCATCGGCGCACAAGGCGTTGCTCGTGAACGACATGGTCGCCATCGGTACTGCTGTGGATCAGTTGCCACGCGAACGCTTTGAGGCGTTGCGTGAAGTTCCGCGAACGAAACCGGACGGTCTCAAGGGTGTGCTCGCGGCCGGTACCGGGCTGGGCATGAGCGTCGTGGTGGACGGGCGCTGTCTGGCGTCGGAAGGCGGCCATGCGCGGGTCGCGCCGGTGGGCGCTTTCGAGCGCGAGCTGGTGGCGTTCACGGAGTCCGAACACGCTGCCGAAGGCGGCGTCGTTACCTGGGAACACTATCTCTCCGGGTCGGGCGTTGCCACTTTGCATCGCGCCGTGTGCGCGGTTTGGGGGGCGCCGGCGCCCACGCTGGCGGCGAGGGAGGTGGTGCGGCGTGGGCTGGAGGGGAACGATCCCGTTTGCGAAACCACCGTGTACACCTGGGTTGGAATGTTCGCCACCGTTGCCGCCGGCCTCGCCGTCACGGCGTTGACGTTTGGCGGCGTGTATTTGGCCGGCAGCGTCGCCGCGGCGTTGGCGCCGGCGCTGCGCGAGGCGCACTTCCAGCGTCGCTTCCGGGAAGGCGCGGGGGCGGCGGAATTGCTCGCCGACATTCCCTTGTTCTTGACCGCGGACGCGCGCATCGGCGTGGAGGGGGCGCACCTGTTGGCGCGGGCCGCGATTTCTTGAAAGCGCCATCGTTCCTCGCCGGGCGCGGCAAGACGCGCAAGGCCGCCGGCAACAGCCGCCCGGCCGCGAAAGCGCCGCGTTCGTCCATGGCCGCCCGCCGCCGCTTGGTGGAAGCGCGGCGGGTCGGCTTCACCGCCGGCAGCGTGGGCCGGCACTTGATCCGCTTGGGCTCGTTCATGACGCTGGGCTCGCTGTCCATGAACATCGCCCGTCTGGCGGAGGCCGGCTATCTCGGCGTGGTGGGCACCGAGGCGTTGGCGGCGATGGGTTTCGCGTTCCCCATCACCATCTTTCTGTTCGCGTTCGCCGGCGGCATCGGCACCGGCGCGTCGTCGGTGATCGCCCGCGTCTATGGCGCCGGCGACCGCCGCCACGCGGCGCGGCTGGTGACGCACGCGGAGCTGCTCGTGCTGGCGGTGGGCGTGGCCATCGGCGGCCTCGGCTGGGCGTTCGCCGAGCCGATGCTGGTGTTGCTGGGCGCCGAGGGCGAGGTGCTGGCGATGGCCACCGAGTATCTCGCCGTGTACATGCTCGGCTTTCCGCTGTTCATGCTGTCGATGGTGGGTTCCACGCTGCTGCGGGCGACCGGCGTGGCGGCCAGCCCGGGGCTGGTGATGACCACCGGCTCGGTGCTGCAAATCGGCCTTGGGCCGGTGTTCATCTTCGGCCTGTTCGGCTTTCCCGAACTCGGCATCGCCGGGGCGGCGTGGGCTTACGTGGCGTCGCGGGTGTTCAGCGTAATCATGTATCTGGTCGTGCTGGCGCGGGTGCGGATGTGGAGTTGGTCGCTCGACGGGTGGGGCGCGTCCTGGTGGGCGATCCTGCACGTTGGCGGCCCGGCCACGCTGAGCAATCTGGTACACCCCATCTCGCTGCTGGTGGCGACGCGGCTGCTCGCCACCCACGGCCACGAGGTGGTGGCCGGCTACAGCGTGGCCACGCGGGTGGAGATGATGCTGCACATGGTGTTGTGGTCGGCGTCCTCCTCCATTCCGCCGTTCGTGGGGCAGAACTGGGGCGCCGGAAACTACCAGCGCGTGCGGCTGGCGTTGCGCCAGTGCAACTGGTTCTGCCTCGGCTGGGGGGTGGTCACGTTCGCGGTGCTGGCGGTGGCCGGCGAGGCCATCGTGCGGTTGATAGACGCCAATCCCACGGTGGTGGAGGTGGCGTCGCTGTTCTTCCTCATCATGCCGCTCACCATCGGCTTCATGGGCGTGATGCAGGTGGCCACCTCGTGCTTCAACGCCCTCGGCCAGCCGCTGCCGCCGGTGGCGATCTCGCTGGCGCGGGCGTTCGCCTGCTACATCCCGCTCATCGTCCTCGGCAACCACCTGTGGGGCTACGCCGGGGTGTTCCTAGCCACCGCCTGCACCAACGTGGTGATGGGCGTGGCGGCTTGGTACTGGAATCGGCTGGCGGTGCGCCGGGGCGTCCGGGCGGCGATGGCCGGCTAGCCGCCGGCGGAGGGTTGGCCGGCGGGTTCGCCGGAGGGCTCGTCCTGGGCGCGCTTCATGCTGCGCTCCCGCAGCCGCTCGGCAAGCCGCAGCACACGGCGGCTGGCGGTGTCGACGAACCAGAACGGAAACACCGCGTGAACGGCGCACGCCAGCGCGGTGACCAGCAGCGACCAAGCGAAACCGGCGGCGCACACCATGTGCTCGGTGTAGGTTTCTCCAACGTCTCGAAGGTGGGCCGTGAGTCGTTGCATGGGCTGTCGGGTTCGGTGGACATGGCAGACCATACAAGCGTTCACACAGAATTATTTTCTAAAATGAAGGTGCAATAGAGCAAGAAAAGCAATATCCTTGCGTTCTCGCAGTGCTAGGTTCGCACGAACAGGCCTGCCGGGTTGGGCCGGGTGCTCTGGGAACGCGCAGGCGAGGCAGCGGAATTGGACTCCACCGACATCAAAATCCTCCGCATCCTGCAGCAGGACGCGGCGCTTTCCACCAGCGAGATGGCCAATCGCGTGGGCTTGACCACCACGCCGTGCTGGCGGCGCATCCAGAACCTGGAAGAGGCCGGCGTGGTGACCAAACGCGTCGCCCTGCTGGACCGCGGGCACCTGAACGTCGGCGTGGATGCGTTCGTCGCCGTGCGCACCCGCGAGCACAACGAGCGCTGGTTCGACAAGTTCGCGCAAACCGTCTCCGCCTTCCCGGAGGTGATCGAGCTGTACCGCATGAGCGGCGATGTCGACTACCTGATGCGCGTGGTGGTGCCGGACATCGACGCCTACGACCGGTTCTACAAGCGCCTGATTCGGGCGGTGGACCTCTCCGATGTGAGCTCCAGCTTCGCCATGGAGCGCATCAAGTACACCACCGAGCTGCCGCTCGACTACATTCGCCGGCGTTGACGCCGATGGACAAACCGACCGCCCTGCCACGCTGCCGCAACCGCGATCGCGCCGTTTGTGCTACGGTGACCTTCAACGTGCAAGGTTGCGGCAGCAAGAACACGCCAACCCTGAACAGGATGAACACGTTGTGAACACGAACTCTTTGCCTCGCAAACCGCTTGCCGGCCGCGGCTTCCGCCACGCGCTGGCGCTGGCCGCGACGGTCTGCTTGCTCGGCGCGGCCAACGCGCAAGAGCCAGCCGAAGACGACGAAGACGCGGTGCCGCAAACCGAACTCGAAGACGCGCCGGTGGTGCCGGAGACGGATCTGGAGGACGCGCCGGTGGTGCCGCAGACGGAAGTCGAGGAGATCGTGGTCACCGGCAGCCGCCTGGCGCTGACGCCCAACGAGCTGGCCGGCAACCTGGTCGTGCTCGACCGCGACTTCATCAACGCCACCGGCGAGGCCACCTTGGAGCGCGTGCTGCGGCAGATGCCGCAGAACCTGAACGCCACCGCCGAGCGGTTCGGCAGTTCGCTCAACACCGGCCCGAACTTCAGCGGCGCCTCCACCGTGAACCTGCGCGGCCTCGGCAGCGAGTCCACCCTCGTGCTGGTGGACGGCAAGCGCATCGGCCACAGCGGCTTCCTCGGCGGCGTCACGGACGTCTCCTCCATCCCCCTCGCCATGGTGGAGCGCGTGGAGGTGATGTTGGACGGCGCCTCGGCCATCTACGGTTCGGACGCCGTGGGCGGCGTGGTCAACATCATCACGCGCAAGGACTACGAAGGCGTGGAGGTGGACCTCAACTACAACTGGCCCGCCGACGGCGGCTACAGCGAGTGGCGCGGCGCCGTGGCCGGCGGTTTCACCTTCGCCGGCACCCGTTTCCGCGCCTCCTTCACGCACGGCGGGCACTCGGGGCTTGACGGCTCGGATCGCTCCGCCACGTTGTTTCAACGCGAGATCTTCGCCGGCCCGCAGTTCGACGTGCGCTTCTGCTGCTTTCCCGCCGGCGTACACCTGCCCATCCTGTACCGTTTGGACGGCGACGTGCTGACGCTCCCCGAGTACCAAGCGCTTTCCGCCGAAGACCAAGCGCGGGCGACGGCCGAGACGCACGCCGTGCTGCCGGCGGGCTTCAACGAGAACTCGAGCGTGGACGACATCACGCAGTTCGGCCCGCCGAACTGGGGCGTTGGGACGCAGGCAGGTTTCCACACCTTGCCCGAAAGCCAGCGCAACGGCATCTTCCTCGGCGCCGACCGCGAATTCGGCGCCTACCTCACCGGCGGCTTCCGCCTGCGCATGGAGCGGCGGACGACCACCTACGATCAAGGCCACATCGGCCTCAGCGGCCAGACGCTTGCCGCCAAAAACCCCTTCAATCCGTTCGACCGCAATGTGCATGTGCGCGGTCAGCGCCCGGACTTGGGCACCGTGTCCTCGCAGACGGACACCGACACGTTGGACGCCGGCATCGATCTGGACGGCTCGTTCGGCGACAGCGGCTGGGACTGGGAAGCGGACTTCGGCTTTTCGTCCACGGAGTCGGACACCGATCGCGTCAACACGGTGGACGGCGCCCGTTTGTCCGCCGGTCTCCGCTCGGACGGCGTCACGCCCACCACCCAATTTCTCTCCGGCGAGACCGCCGAATCCTGCGCCGAAAAAGGCGGCACGCTTTCGTTCGGCTTCTGCCGCGTCAGCGTACCGCCGCCGGAGCCGGTGAATCCGTTCGGCGACTTCTCCGCCTACATCCGCGACGCGTTGAACGCCGGCAGCGTCAACGAGCAGATGCGCTTCGGCGCCTTGGTGCGCGGGCGGTTCGGGCTGTTTCCGGCCGGGGACGTGCGGGTGCTGCTCGGCGCCAGCCACCAGACCACGTCGCTCGACAGCGCGACGGACTTCCAATTGGTCACGGGGCCCATCGGCAGCGTCTCCTCGCTGGACACCAGCGCGAAACGCTCCAACAAAGCGGTGTACACCGAAGTGCTGATGCCGGTGTTCGAGAACCGCCAGAGCTTGGATCTCAGCTTCTCCGCGCGTTGGGACTCCTACGACGCGCCGGACGTGACCTACCGCCAAGACGACATGTCGGAGGGCGCCGAGGATCTGCCGGCGCCGGGCAGCCACAGCACTTGGGGCGTCGGCGTCATCTACACGCCCCATCCCAGCGCGCGCATTCGCATGAGCCGCCAAACCGCCTTCGTCGCCCCGCAACTGAACCAGCTGCTGCTGCGCACCAGCCAGCGCACGGCGTCAGGATTCGGCGGCCTCTTGGTGCAACAACCGAACGGCAGCCTGCTGTTCGCCTCCGCGCTGATCAACGAAGGCGGCAACCCCGACCTGCGACCGGAGACCGCGTACACGTCCAACGTGGGTTTGGAGGTGACACCGGCGTCGCTGGGCGGCGTCACGTTCAAGTCCACTTGGAGCCGCACGCGCTACGAAGATCGCATCACGCGGCTCGTCAACACCATCATCGATCCGGAAAACCTGCCCAGCAACACGCGGTATCTGGCGGACCAGGACATCTACTTCCAAGAACGGCGCTGGATCAACGCTTCCCTGGTCTTGCGCGAGGGCCTCGACCACGAAGTCCACTTCAGCCGCGAGACGGATATCGGCGGCTTCGACGTGCAAGTGCGCTATTCCCGCACGCTGCACTACGACGTGACGGTGGATCCCGCGGTGGACGAGCCGGAAAGCGTGTTGCGCGTGGCTACGGGCAACACGCCCCTTGCCGTCGTCGCCCCAAGCGCCACGAATGCATTGCTCACCTGGCGGCATCGCGGCCTCGAGCTGGGCGTGGACATTGAGAAGCGCGCCAAGACGACCACCAGCCGCGCCAGCGTCACCAGCGTGTACACGCCGCCCACCGTGGTGGATCTTCGCTTAACCTACAGCTTCAACCCGGGTGGCTTCCTGCCCGCGCCGATGTGGACGGAGGGCTCGCGGGTAACGCTGGCCATCAACAACCTCACCAGCACCTACGGCGAAACGCGCGTGTCCAACGCGAACGGCGAGGTGTTGGAGCAGCAAAGCCCGGATCGCTCGCCCCTGTACGGGCGCGTGTTCAACCTGTCCGTACACATGTCGTTCTAGCCGCGACGGGGGCGCATCGGCTGCGCCCCCACGGCTTTCGGCTCATGCGCTTGGCGAACTGGCTGCGACCGGGGCGCCCGCCTATCGCGTTTGCATTCTGCGCGTTGCTCGCCGCCGCATCGCCGGCCGCGAGCGCCACGCCGTGGCTTTCGGAAATGCTGCAACGCATGGAAGAACACGCGGCCACCTACGAGCGCCACACCAACGCCGAAATGATGGACATCGTCTTCGCGGGCATTCACAGCGACGACGCAGCGGTGGTGCGCCAAACGGTGGAAACCATCACTTGGGAAGCCAAAATGGTTTCGCACCATCGTGGGCAAATCGAACAAGCCATCGAAGCTGAAGACGCCGAACGAACAGCCGCGCTTCGCGAGGGCTTGCCTCGAACCCGCAACTTCGCGGCCGTTCCCGGAATGCGGGACTTCCTCCTCGACTATGTTCGCCAAGGCGTGGCGAAGGACGGTTGGCAAACGGCCGTTTCGACTGTCGAAGACATGACCGAACGGCCCGCTTGGGCATCCGTGCCCGGGGCGCTTTCGACGTTTTTCCCGGGTGACCCCGAAGTGGAGAAGTTGCTGCTCGAGTTCCATCGCGCCCTGCTACAAGAAACCCCGGAAGCCGCAAGCCATGCATTGCATTTGCTGAACGTCGGACGGTTCGCGAGTGCGGAGTTGGAAGCCACGCGGATCGAGGCGTTACAGAATCCGTCGACGTGGGTGGCGCGCCACGCCGCGGCGGGGCTGGGCGCGTCTCTCACCGACGAAGGCTTGGCGGCGCTCGGCGCCGGACTTGGCCGACGTGACGAAGCCCTTGGCGAAATCGTCCTCGCGGTGCTCGCCTACGGAGCGCGGGCAAAGCCGTATCTGCCGATCTTGCGGGAACTACATCGCATGGAGGAGGAACTCGCGCCGTTCCTGACGCCGCTGCCAATCTATCCGGACGGCGTCTTCCCCTCCCTGAACCGGGTGGAATTGTTGGCCAACCGCGACGCGTATCTTGGGCCGGAATCACTGGACCACATCTACCTTCTCGACGACATCATCGCCAACCAAAAACGGCACGACGACGAGGAGGTGAACGACATCATCTTCGAGGGCATCTACAGCGACAACGCCGCCGCCGTCGCGCACACGGTGAAGGCCATCGGCCGCGCCACCGTCACGCGCGGCTTGCGCGATTGGCTTTCCCTACACGCCCAGCGCAAGGTGGCACCGCCCGGCAACGTCTTGGGCGAGCAAATGCGGAGCTTCCACAAGGTGCTCGGCTTGCGCGACTTCCTGTTGGCCTATGTCCGTCGCGGCATGATGGAAGATGGCGCGGTCGCTTTCGCCGCGGAAAAACCACCGGCGTGGACGTTCGGCTGCCACACCTTGGCGGTGCTGTTCCCCAGCGACCGCGAGGTGCGCCAAGTCTTGCTGGCGCTGCACGACAACTTTCAACGCGCCGGCCGCAGCGTCAACGGCCCCCTGCGAATGTTGAACGCCGGCCGCTTCTACCGCAGCGACGTGGACGCCCTGCGCACTGCCGCTTTGCACGACGCCGACCCGCTCGCCGCCCAAGCAGCGGCGCAAGGCCTCGCGATGACGCTCACCGATGAGGGCTTGCGGGCCTTGGCTGGCGCACTTGAGAGGCGCGATGCCGCCTTGGCGGATGTCGCCCAAGCCATCGGCAGCTTCGGCGCTCGCGCTCTGCCGCACCGCGACCGGTTGCGCGAGTTGGCGAACCGCGGCGGCTTCACAGCCGCGGCGGCAGAGGACAACCTTGCGAAGGTCGTCGCCAACATGGGCACCATCGCGGCAACGCTAGCCAAACAACCCGCCGACACGGATCACTAACGGGTAGACCAACGCCTCGGAAGCGACACCCATCCGCTTTCGCCAAGGTTAGTGACCACTTCGTTCGTACACCTATGTACGAGAAAGAAAAGGCTTGCTAAGTGCTCATCCGTGGCGTACCGTTTCCGCTTCTGCAGGACGCCGCTCAAAGCGGCAATCGCCCCATAGGAGGCAAACAATGAGAGCGAATCGAAACAGAATTGATGGCGCCGCCGCGTTGAGGACGCGGGACCAAGCCCCGCCTCAACTCGCCCGGCGGACGGCGGCGGCCGCTCGGCCAGCGCCGACGCGGGCGGACTCGTCCTCGCCACTGGTTTCCGAACTGGAGTTCATCGGCTGCGATCCGGTGCCGGTGAACTACCAACAGTACGTCTTGCTGCGCGAGAGCAAGCGGCGCCTCGAACTCTGGGACCGGGCCGCCGGCACGGCCTGGGAGCTGCGGGACGGGCCCACCGCGGTGCATGAGTGGCCGATCCAGGCGTTGCACGAGATGGCGGTTCTCATGGGCGCCGTGCGCGGCATTCCCATGCCCTGCTACGGCAGCCGCGGCCTGGCCTTGCTGGACGACGACGGCAACCGGCTGCGCGTGCTGCACCCCGACCAGTCGGTGTACTTCAGCCCGCCGCTGCACTACGACGGCCACGGCGACATACCGGTGCAGCGCAGCGGCTATCCCAACATCGTGATGGAGGTGGACAACACCACGGACACGCGCAAGGGGAAGCTGGCGCTGTACGAGGACATGGGCGTGCCGGAGCTGTGGATCGAGGTGCCGGAGCTCTGGCGCGAGTATCCGGGCCAGCCGCTGCCGCGACGCCCGCCCGGCGTGGTGCCGGGCTTGACCATCTACTTGCTCAAAGGCGGCAAATACCAGCGGCATCCGGCGAGCCGGGCGTTGCTCGGCTGGAAGGCGGAGGAGATCCACGACGCGCTCAACAACCTCGACGGGCTGTCCGAGCGCCACAGCGCGATGTTGGAGGAGTTGGGCCGGCGCTTCGGCGCCCGCACCGGCACCGGTCCGGAAGACCACCCGCTGTTGCGGTCGATTCAGCAGCAGGGCCAAGACAAGGGGCACACGGCGGGCCTGTCGGAGGGCTTGGCGCGGGGTCGGGCAGAGGGCCGGGCGCAGGGGTTGACGGAGGGCCGGGCGCAGGGGCTGACGGAGGGCCGGGCCCAAGGCTGGGCGGAGGGTCGAACGGAAGGCCAAGCGATGACGTTGCGTGGGATTCTCGAACGCCGCGGTGTCGCCAGGTCGCCAACATTTCCAATGGACGTGCCCAACTTCGCCGATGTGCCCATGGCCACCTTGTTGGACGTCGCCATGACCTGCGACAGCGAGCAGGCGTTCCGAGAGGAAGTGAGACAGCGCGTGTAGGCGAACTTGGCCGGCCGCCCCTAGCTGCTAGCCGCCCGGATAGGCGAAAGCCAGCGTCTCGCCGGCGGCCACATTTCGCCGTATGGTCTGCGTACCGTCTGGCCATTCCACTTCCACCCGTTCGGCGCGGGTGGTGGTGCCCAAGCCGAACACCTGCGTGGTGGGGTTTTGCGAGGTGAAGTTGCTGCCGATGGTGATTTCGCGCATTTGCGTTCGGCCGGCGGCCACGACCCGCACGCGGGCGCCGGCGGCCTCGGTGTTGGGGGCTTGGCCGGTGAGGTGTACGCGCAAGTGGCGGGCGTCCTCCATGTCGTTGCGCCAGAGGGTGGCGCCGCTGGGGCCGCGGTGCGCTTGCAGCACGTCCACGTCGCCGTCGTTGTCGAAGTCGGCGCAGACGATGGCGTAGCCCATCTCGGTGTCGGCGACGCCGGCCTCCTCCGCCCGCTCGAAGAAGCGGCCGTCGCCGGCGGAGAGGAACAGCCGGCTTTCGTCGCGGTCGAAGGCGCTCGGCTCGAACGGGCGCGGCCAGCCGTTGGTGTGGTAGATGTCCAAGTGGCCGTCCAAGTCGAAGTCGGCGAAACACGCGCCCCAGCCCCAGCCGCCATCGCCGACGCCGGCGCCGTCGGTCACGTCCACCAACTGGCCGAGCTCGTTGTTGTAAAGGCGGTTGCCGAGGGTGAACGTGCGCTCGCCGGCGTCGTCCGGCACGCTCAGGATGGAGGTGACGAACCAATCCAAGTCGCCATCGTTGTCGTAGTCGCCCACCGCCGAGCCCATGCCGTTGCGATCCACGAGCACGCGCCGGTCGGTGGTGTTGCGGAAGGTGCCGTCGGCGTTGTTCATGAACGTCATGGAGGTGCGGAAGTCCGCCGCCACCACGATGTCGGGATAGCGGTCTTGGTTCATGCGGGCGAACGTGGGCGTGAAGGTGTAGTCGAAGCCCGGCGCGGCGCCGGAGTTCACCGGCTCCGGGTCGATGATGTCCGGCGCGATGCCGGCGGCGAGGCTCACGTCCGTGAAGCGGATCGGCGCTTGCGGCCCGGCGGTGTCGTTGCGCCACAGGTGCTCGGTGTTAACGCGGGCGCCAACCGCGCGCGGGGTGCCCCAGTGGGTGAGAAAGAGATCCAGATCGCCGTCCAGATCGTAGTCGCCGAACGCCGCGGACACCGTGTAGCGCGAACCGATCGTGTCCAAGCCGGAGCCGGCGGTCACGTCCGCGAAGGTGCCGTCGCCGTTGTTGCGGAACAGGAACGCCGGGTCGAACTCCAAACCGCCCATCAGCAAGTCCAAATCGCCGTCGCCGTCCATGTCCGCGAACGCCGGCCCGCTGTGGCGGTGGTTCTCCAACGCCGATTTGGTGTTGGCGACGCCGGCGTACTCGGCCAGCTCCTCGAAGCGGTTGTCGCCGAGATTCCGGTAGAGCAGATTCGGCCCGATGTCGCCGCGCACGATGAACAGATCGACCAAGCCGTCGTCGTCGTAGTCGCCGGCGGCAACGCCGCCGCCGAAGGCGTCGGGGTCGGTCACCAGCGGGTTCAGGTAGCCGTGCTGGTAGCGAATGTTGGACGCCGGCGTCACATCCGTGAACCGCACCTCCACGGCTGGAGGGCTCGGCGGTGGCGGAGACGCCGGCGGCGGTGCGGGCGGCAGCGCCGGGCCGCCAGCGCCACCACCTCCGCCGCCACAGCCCACAAGCAGCAACACGACGCCCACCGCTTGCAGGAACGACCAATCGCGGCGCCCTTGGGAACGCGGGCGTCTCGCCCGCATGCAGGCGGGACGCCTGCGCTCCCAGGTTTGGCCACACCCGTGCGCCAGCGGCTTCACGGCACCGCTTCGGCGGCGCGGATTCGCACATAGCGCATCCACGCCTCGGCGTTCCGGCGCGTCGCCTCCGGGCCCTCGCGCATCGCCCCCTCGAACGCCTCCAGCGCGGCGGGAAAACGCGCCATCTCCGCCAGCGCCACGCCGTGCAGCACCCAGGCCTCGCCCGGCCGCGCCAGCCCGCCCTTCGCCAACGCCTGTTCCGCGGCGGCGGCAACGCCGGGCCAGTCGCCGTCCTCGCTGTCCAGCAGCGCGCGCCGCAGGTGGTATTCGCCGTGCTCGGCCGTCGCCGCCAGCTGATCCGTCACGGCGGCGGCTTGCGCCGTTTCGCGGGCGGCGGTCCAAGCGTTCAGCAACAACTCCAGATTCGCCACGGTGGGCGGCACGCGCCCGTCGCCCAGCGCCGCGGCCAGCACCGCGGCACCTCGCGCCGGATTGTTCAGGTGCAGGTTGAGGCGGGCCAGCGTCAAGATCTGGCGTTCCTCGCGGAAGAGGTCGGCCAGCCACGGAACCGTCAGCACGGAAAGCGCGCGCGCGTCCTGTCCGGCGTCCAGCAAAAGCCCCGCCAACGTCTCGTAGTGCCGCGCCTTGTCCGGCCACAGGTTGACGATCTCCTCCGCCAGCGCGATGGCCGCGTCACGCTGGCCGGTTTCCACCAAGATGGCGAGCTCCACGCGCATCCACGCCTCGCGCGGCGGGGCGATGGCGTTGGCGCGGCGCACATACGGAAGGCCCGCCGGCAGGTCGTCCTGCTGCACGTGATTGACGCCGACGAGCATGTAGGCGTCCGCGCCGGGTTCGGGCGCGAAGCGGAACCAGCGCATGGCGGCTTGGTTGGATTCGCGGTAGCGCGCCTGGCCGGCGTAGTAGCGCGCCACGGAGAACACCACGCCTTGCTGCGCGAACGTCGGCAGCGCGTCCAGCGCGATGCAGCGCTCGAAGGCGGCCAACGCGGCGTCGTCGCGGCCCTGCTGCGCGTGGATGAAGCCGAACGTCTGATGCACTTGCGCGAGCTCGTAGGGCCCCAGATTGCGGGTGCCGAGGCGGTCCAGGCCCGCCAGCGCGTCGTCCAGCTTGCCGTCGCCGAGCAGTTCGTGGACGCGGGCGAGTTGCCGATACACCCGTTCGCTCATCGAGGTGTTCGGTTCAGGGCGCTGCTCGGCCGCGCGCGCCGGCCGCAGCGGATGCCAAGTGGGCAAGGATTCGGCAGGATCGGCCCACGCCCCCGCGGCAAATCCGGCCAACGCCAAGGAAACCAGCGTCCGGCGCACGGCTCACCGCGCCATCTTGAATTCGATGGTGGTGGTCGCCCAGCGTTCCACCGGCGCGCCGTCGACGATGCGCGGCTTGAACTTCCAGCGCCGCACCGCACGCAGGGCGTTGCGCACAAACAACCGGCCGGGCGCAGACTCCTGCACGCGCACGTCCATGACGCCGCCGTCGGTGCCGATCAGCACTTCCACGCGCACAAAGCCCTCGGTGCCCTCCTCCAAGGCTTGGCGCGGCCACTGCGGGTCGATGCGCACGATGGGCACGGCTTCGCCCTCGGCCGCCGGGTCGCCCGCGTTCCACTTGCCGA
The DNA here is from genome assembly GCA_965243095.1 of Candidatus Azotimanducaceae bacterium. Classification (GTDB taxonomy): domain Bacteria; phylum Pseudomonadota; class Gammaproteobacteria; order Pseudomonadales; family Azotimanducaceae; genus VXYL01. The sequence goes on along the minus strand of OZ251530.1, from coordinate 2,928,488 downwards.
GGTACGGCCCGGCGCCCGCACCGGCGGGAATCTCGATTCGCGGCATCTCGATGCGGGCCATCTGCCGCACCGGCTTGTTCGTGTCCGCGAGGCGCAACCGCGGCGGTGGCGGCGGCTCCTTCGGCGGCGGCGGCTTTTTCGGGCGGACGCGCTGCTTCGTGCGCAACACCTCGTCTTCGCGCACCCGCACCATGTCCACGATGGCGCCGGCCGACGCGGCCGAGCGCTCGTCGCGGCCGCTCTGAATGAGCGCGTGCATCACCAGAAACAGCGCCAACGCCACCGCCAGCCCGCCGGCCAGAAAGCCCAAACCGCGCAGCCCCAAACGCCGCCCCACCCCTCAGGCCTCCGGTTCGGCGGCGACGGCGATGTTGCTCACGCCGGCGGCGCGGGCGCGATCCATCACATCGATCACCACGCCGGTGGAGGCGCGCCGATCCGCCACCACCACCACGCTGCTTTCCGGGTTCTCCACCACCACCGTTTCCACCAGCGAGCGCACGTCATCCAGTTCCACCCGGCGCTTGTGCATCCAGATGGCGTCCGTGGCCGACACGCCGATGAGGATGTTGCCGCGCGCCTTCGCCGCCGCCGTTTCCGCCAACGGGCGTTGCGGCGACAGCCCGGGCTCCTTGACGAACGAGGTGGACACGATGAAGAAGATGAGCAGGATGAACACCACGTCGAGCATCGGCGTGAGGCCGATTTCGCTCTCGTCCTCCTCGGCGCGGGCGTATCTCACCGCCATCGTCGCGTCCCCGGCGCGGCCTTACTCGGCGGCCGCGGCCAGCGACACGTTCGCCGCGCCCGCCACCCGCGCTTGATCCACCACGCGTACCATGAGGCCGGCGTCCGCGGCGCGGTGCGCCACCACCACCACCGACGCTTCCGCCTTGCGCGCCAGGCCGCTCTCGATGTTGGCGCGCACGGCGCGCAGATCCACGGCGCGGTTCTCCACGAAGACGTCCCCGTCGGCGGTGACGCGCACGGCGATCACGTCAGCGCGCTCGCGTTCCTGCACCGGCGCGTTCGACGGCCGGTTCATGTCCACGCCGAACTCCTTGACAAACGACGTGGTGACGATGAAGAAGATGAGCAGGATGAACACGATGTCCAGCAGCGGCGTGATGTTGATGGCGGTTTCTTCGCCCCGCCGGCTGCGCCGCCGGCGCGTCACGGCGCCGCCTCCAGCTGCAGCGCGCTGTCCAAGGCGCGCAGTTCGCGGTTGGCGCGTTGCCGCAGCCAATACACGAAGCAGAGGCCGGAAAGCGCGGCCACCAGCCCCGCCATCGTCGGCACGGTGGCTTGCGAAACGCCGCTCGCCATCACCCGGGCGTTGCCGGTGCCAAACACGGTCATCACGTCGAAGACGCGCACCATGCCCCACACCGTGCCGAGCAGCCCGAGCAGCGGCAGAATCCGCAGCAGCGTTTCGATAAGCGCCAAGTTGCGACGGGCGCTTTGGCCGACGCGGGAGAGAATCGCGCTGCGCACGTGCAGCACGAACCACTCGTCCACTTGCCGGCCGCGTTCCGCCAGCCACTCGGTTCGCGCCGCGCGGGCTTCTCGCGGCAGCACCCGCAAGCCGTGCCAAAGGCGTTCCAGGATGAGCGCCCACATCAGCGCCGTCACCACGCCGATGGCGTACAGCACCGGGCCGCCAAGCGCTACGAAGGCGCGCACGGCGTCGGCGATTTCGTAGAAGAAACTCATCGCGCGGGCCGGTGCGGGCAAGAGCGCGTCATGGCGATGGCGACGCGCCGGCGGCGCGGCGGGCCACCAAGCCGACGCTTTGCTCCTCCAGCAGGTCCACCAGCGCACGGCTGACGCTGGCCAAGGCGCTGTGCAGCAGCAACAGCGGGATGGCGACGATCAAGCCAAGCACGGTGGTCATCAACGCTTGGGAGATGCCGCCGGCCATCAACTTCGGGTCGCCGGTGCCGAACAAGGTGAGTTGCTGGAAGGTGATGATCATGCCCACCACCGTGCCGAGCAGACCCAGCAAAGGCGCAAGCGCCGCGAACACCTTCACGATGCCCTGCCAGCGTTCCAGCGCCGGCGTTTCGCGCAGCACGGCCTCGTCCAAACGCAACCCCAGCGCCTCCACCGGCAGGTGGCGGTGCTCGTCGAAGGCGCTGAAGACGCGGCCGAGGGGGTTGTCGCCCCGGGCTTCGGTGTCTCTTAGCTGCACTTGGACGCGGCGGCGCAACACTTGCAGGAACGCCAGCCGCCACAGCCCCAACCCCGCGCCCAGCGCGCCCATGCCGATGATCACGTAGCCGACATAGCTGCCTTGTCGAATGCGCTCCGCCAAATCCGGCGTTTGGATTAGCAAGCCGAGCAGTTGGCCGCGGGTGGGATCGAGCGCCATCGGCACCGGCCCTTCGGTGGCCTCGTGCAGCGCTTCCGCCAACGCCCGGTGGCGCCCGGGCGGCTGGCGCGGCAAGGTTTGCACCGCGCCGGTCTCGCCGTCGAAGGCGAGGTAGTCCGCGCCGCGCACGAGGTTGAACGCGCCCACGCGCACCACTTCGCCTTCGCCCAGCGCGCCGGCCGCGTCCGTCACTTCGGCGTTGAACCGCGCCACTTCGGAAGAAGCGACCATCTCTTCCAAGAGCAGGATCTGCAAGGCCCGCAGTTCGTCCAGACCGGGCAGTTCGCGGGCTTCGGCGATGCGTCCGGCATTCGTTCCCCGGCCCGGCCGCTGGGCCGACACGAGGGAGGCATCGACGACGCCCTTGGTGTCGCCCGCCACCTGCCGCACCACGCCGAACAACTCGCCGAAGTTGCCCACCCGCACCGCCAGCCGCTCCTCCAGCGCCCGCAGTTCGCCCTCGTTGCGCTCGAACGCCACGCTCAGCGCCTCGCCCTCGCGTTCGGCGGCGGCCAGTTCGCCGCTGACCTCCTCAAGCAGCCGCGCCCGCTCGTCGCGGTTCGCCTCGAACCGCGCGATGCGCTCGGCGTTGCGGCGGCCGGCGTTTTCGGCGTCTTCCCGCACCAAGCGCAACAGCTCGGCCACGGTGTTCGGGGTTTGCGGCGCGTCCGCGTCGGCGGTGGCAGCAACGGCATCTTCCTGCTGCCCCAGCGCCGGCACCGCACAGATGGACGCCAGAAGCGCGACGGAAAACAACCAGCGCTTCATGGCACCGCTTGCGCCGGCGCCGCCACCGGCAGCGTGAGGATTTGCGGCGCCGCTTGCTTGCGGGCGATGCGCAGCCCTTGCCGCACCGCCGACAGGTAGCGCCCGGGCAACGCCCGCCATTCCCGCGCCGTGGTGTCGTAGTAGCCGGCGGTGCGCCTATCCGGCGCCAAGTACGCCAACACCACCCGGCCGATGCGCAGAAACTCCACCCGCCGCGGCCCGTCGCCCGTATCCAGCGTGCCGTTCCACGCCTCGATGGTGCGACCGAATTCCGCTTCCACCTGATAGGCGTCCATGACGCGCCGGTACTTCTCGGCGACGCTCACATCCGCCCGATCCATCAACGCCCGCAACCGCTGCACCCGGTCCCGCCGTTCCTGGAGCAGAAACGGCACGTCCAGCCGCACGAATTCCGCCAGCGCGTCCACGCTGTCCAGCAGAAACGGCACGATGCCGCGCTCCAACGAGCCGAAGTCCTCGATCTGCCGCGTCAGCGAAGCCATCTCGCGCTGCTGGTCAGCCACGGTGCGCTGCAAGTTCGCGTTGTAGCGCCGCGTCTGATCCAGCGTTTGCAGCTTCAGCCGGTACTCGCCGGTGAGCGCCCGCGCCTCGTCCGCCAGCGCGTCCACCCGCTCTTGCGTCTGCTGCGCCGCCTCGGTGGTGCGGGCTTGCGCGGCAAACACTTCGCCGATGTCCTGCTCGGGCTGCGCGACGGCCGCCAACGCCGCGAGCGAGGTGGCCAGCGCGACGCCGACGTTGCGGCGGAAAGTGCGTACCGTGGATTGCTGCATGGCAACGTAAGCATAAGACATGCCGAGCTTCCCTGGGAGCGCGGGCGTCTCGCCCGCACAAGGTGAACAGAGGATGCGGGCGAGACGCCCGCGCTCCCAGGAACCCGCACGGCCGGCTGCTGTACACTGCCGCCACGCAACTCGCCACCATCCGCCGAGCCTTCCCATGGCCGCACCAACCGCCCAACGCCAGCGTCCGATAGCGGCTGCACGCAACCGGCTGCTGCCCGAAGATCGGCCTGTTCACGATTGGTACCGGTTCGTCCTCTCCTTCCCGCCCCATCTGGTGCGGGATTACGTCCGCGGCTTCGGCCTCGGTGCCGGGCAGGTGGTGCTGGATCCGTTCTGCGGCACTGGCACCACCTTGGTCGAATGCAAGAAGCTGGGGCTTGCCAGCGTTGGCGTCGAATGCAACCCGATGGCGCACTTCGCCAGCGCCGTCAAAGTCGATTGGACGCCAAGCGGCGCAGCGTTCCGCCGCTACGCCGACGAGGTGGCGTTGGCCGCCGCAAGGACATTCGCCCGACAGGGCATCGCCGAATGCCGCGAACTGCCGCTGCCCGCCCGCGCAGAAGCGCAACGCGAGGCGCCTTGCGTATCGAGTCTGTGCCGCTTGCCCGAGGAGCAAGCCCGGTTGCTGCTCAAGAACTCCATCAGCCCGCTGCCGCTGCACCGCGCGCTCGTGTTGCGGGGCGCACTCGACGAACGCGGCAACGAGCAACTCCGCCGCCTAGGCAGGCTGGCGTTGGCAAGCGCTTTGGTGCGCTCCATCGGCAACCTCAAGTTCGGCCCGGAAGTAGGCGTCGGCAAGCCCAAGCGCGATGTGCCGGTGCTGGATGTTTGGTTGCACGCCACACGCAAGATGGCGGAAGACCTCGACCAGTTGCACAACGACGCCACTCCGCCAGCACACGCAATACTGGCCGATTCGCGCGATGCCGGCAGCACCCTCGAGCCGCACAGCGTGGATGCCGTGATCACCTCCCCGCCCTACCCCAACGAAAAGGACTACACGCGAACCACGCGCTTGGAATCCGTGATTCTGGGCCTCCTGCGGAACAAGCAGGAGCTACGCCAACTCAAACAGGGCCTCGTTCGTTCCAACACCCGGGGCGTGTACAAGGCGGACACGGATGATCAGGCGGTGGCCGACCACCCACAAATCGGCCAGATCGCGGACGCCATCGAGCAACGGCGCCAAAGCCTCGGCAAGACCTCCGGTTTCGAGCGCCTCTACCACCGCGTCACCCGCCTCTACTTCGGCGGCATGCTCCGCCACCTAGCGTCGTTGCGCCCAACGCTCAAACCCGGCGCCAAGCTGGCCTACGTGGTGGGCGATCAGGCATCCTACCTGCGCGTGATGATCCGCACCGGCGAACTGCTCGCCGAACTGGCGCAAACCCTCGGCTACAAACTGGTGGGCATAGACCTCTTCCGCACCAGACCATCAACGGTGACCGGCGAGCAACTACGTGAGGAAGTGGTGGTTCTGGAGTGGCCTGTTGCAAAGGCGACGTCAGGATGACGCGGCGGTGCACAACCGAGCGGCGAACTCCGCGTGCGCCGGACTCTCGATGCCGCGGCGCAGTTCGGCCAGCACACTGGCGCCATCGTTCGCGAGCAGCGCGGCGCTGGCTAAGCGCAGTCCGGGGAACGTCACGCTCTCCAAAATGCCGTCCGCGGCCAGCAAGGGTTGGTAGCGCTCATCGACCAGCACGAACCAATCCACCGCTTGGTCGTGGACGCGCCAGACGATGTAGTCCAACACACCGCAGCGCCGATAGACGTTGCGCTTGTCGTGCATGTCGTACGCGGCGCTGCTGGCGGCCACTTCCACGACGAGTTCCGGAGCGCCTTCGACGTAGTCGTCCGCGCTCAGCGTGGACTGTCCGCCGGCCGCGGCGTCGATGCGCAACAGCGCGTCCGGCTGCGGTTCGTTGTCGCGGTCCAGCCGCACCGTGGCGTTGTCCAAGACGCTGACCTGCGGTGTGGCGGCGCAATAGACGTACAGCCAACCGGCCAAGGCCGCGTTGGCCGCCCCGTGGCTGGCCGCCCGCACCGGCGACGGCATGTGGACGACTCCTTCGATCAGTTCGGCCTTGTGGATGTCCGGCCGCGCCGCGTAGCGGCGCTCGAACTCGCAGCGCGTGAGCCGATCGCCGTTTTCCAGCGGCGCCAGCGCGGGCGCCGCGCCACCGCGAGGGGCGAATCCGACTTGGGCTTACGCGACGGTCATAGCCGCACTTTACGGCCAACTGCGTACTGCGGCAAGCGTCTGCCGGGGCTGAGGTGTGCGACATTTGGTGGCATCTGGTCAGCATGTCCTGGGAGCGCGGGCGTCTCGCCCGCATGCAGGCGGAACGCCTGCTTTCCCGGTTTGGGTGCCGACACCATTACCAAAGATCTGTCGCACACCCGATCCGCGACGGCGAGCCCGGCCTTTGCCACAAGGATGTTATAGTCGCCGCCAGCGTTGAGCGGCCTCGGGCCTCGGGTTGCTCCAATGCCGCGTCGTCTCGCCGCCCGCGCCTTTGGATGCACATCGAGCGGGCGTACTGGCGGCGCGGGAGAGTCAGAATGCCCGCCGCCCTAACCCGATACGACGGGGTTGTCCCGCCAACGCCAGCGCGGAACCGCCGGATGCACGCTACCGGCCGCGCGACTTTTGCGGATGAGGCAGGTCAAAGGACGAGAAGGCGATGAACGAAGCAACGGCCGCAGCAAGCACCGTTCCAGTGTGGCTAATGCTAACCATCGTGTTCGGCGTAATCGGCGTGGTGTTCGGTGGCGTGACTGTCGCGATGGTCGGCATTATGAAGGCGATCAACGCGCATCAGGAGGCGATCAACAAGACCGTTGAACGCGGCATCGACGAGCACAAGGACTGGCGGGGCGAAATGAAGGAGATGAAGTCCCAAGTGACGTCTTTGACCATCCAAAGTGCCGTGGACCGTGGCATTCAGGAGTGGAAGGAACGCAACGGCATAAGGGATTGATTTTGCCGTTGGCGTCCCCCGGTACCAGCCGCCCGCGCCCACCCACTACCGAGCCCTTCCCTACACGCTCGCCGGCGACGCGGTGCGGAAGCTGCGCGACAGCAACGCCAACCCGACCACCAAGTTGCTCGTCGAGTTCATCCTGCTCACGGCGGCGCGTAGCGCGGAAGGGCGCGGGGCGACTTGGAACGAGGTGGACTTGGAAGCCGCGACGTCGACTATCCCGGCCGAGCGTATGAAAGCCCGCCGGGAACACCGGGCGCCGCTGTCGCCCCGCTGCGTGGACATTCTCCGCGAAGCCCAAGCCCGCCGCGTCACGGATTCGCCCTTGGTGTTCCCGTCACGCGGCAAGGTGTTGTCCGCCCCGACCATCGGGAAGCTGCTTGAAAACATAGCCGTCGATACCACCGTCCACGGTCTCCGTTCCACGTTCCGCGATTGGGGCGCGGAGCAAACGGACGCGCCCCGCGAGGTCTTGGAAGCCTGCCTTGCCCACGGCATCAAGAACAAGGCGGAAGCCGCCTACGCGCGGTCGGGCTTGTTCGACAAGCGGCGCGAGGTCATGGAGAAGTGGGCCGCGTTCGTCGCCAACGGGAACCCCGCCTAGGCGGGGTTTCAACGCTCTCTACGGCGCGATTGGCCGAACCCCTACGATGGCCTACCCGAACGGGAAAGCCCGCCAGCAAGCCCGTTAGGCGGCTTCACTGGCGGGCTAGCGCGAAGCGCAACCCCACACCCGCGTAACGCACTGGCTGCGGAGTCCGCCCCGCTTTACGCACTCGCCTTTCGCCATGCTCTCTACGATCGTGCGCCCTTCTACATGCCAAGCCCATCCGTATGCCGTGGAACTCGTTTGTTGATCCGCGACGTAGGCGGCGCAAGCGTTCTTGAACCGCATTACCACGCTGCAGGTTCCGCCGCGTTCCTTGCACTCGTCTAATGCCCTTTGATCCGCGCCGGCTTGCGTTGCAAAGTCCACTGCCCACCCGTGGAGACTGCCTTTGTTGCTGTCGATTGCCAACGCGCCGTAGCAGCCGTCACCTTCTATCAAGCAATGCATATGATCGCGCGCCTGACGCGGCTTTGCAGGTTGGCGCGGTTCGTCGCGTAAATCCCAAGTTACGGTCAAGTCAGGCTCGTTCTCATCCGCGTTCATTACCGCCTTCCACGCGGGAACACTTTGCGGGTTGTCTGGGCGCGATGGCGCAGTTTGGCGCGGGCGTTCCGCTTGTTCCGGGCACCATCCAGTACGGGTAAAGTTCGGATGATGATATTCCACATACTCCATGCCATCCTTAGCTTTGCCTGCGGTCTCGAAAAAACGGCAATTTGCGATGGCATCAAAGTGCTTCGCGTTCAATAGTGACCGATTCTCCAAGTTTCGCCACCACATATCTACTAGGCCGCTGCTCCTAACGTCGTTCCCTGCAGCGTCGTAAGCCCTAGTGCCAGTGCGAACCTGTCTGTTGTCGTGCGTTCCCACCGCGTGGCCAGTGCGATCCTGCAGATTCCGCGCCCGATCTTCGGCTACGCCCGCTTTCTGGTTAGCCCACGGGCATATTGCCGACAAGTACCCGCGTGGTTTGTCGCCCTCCGCCGCCAGCTCGTTCGGCAGCCGCCCCTGCATGGTGCCGAAGTGCCGCTCCGAGCGCCCGCGCGCCTGCGGCGAGTACGACGGGATCATCTCGATGCCCAGCTCCCCCATCGCCCGCCCGAACTGCGTCGGGTTCGACTTGTCCACCGCGCCGCCCGCCTTCGGCGTGTGCCAGTAGTGGCTGCCGCGGTCCGTCCACAGGCTGCCGAACAGCCCGCGCCCCTCCACCGTCTCGCGCACCCCGCGCAGGCTCGACCAGGTGTCCTCCTCGTCCACGAAGAAGCCCGAATAGACCTCGCTGGTCGCGTCGTCCAACGTCGCGATCAAGTCCCACGTCCCGTCCTCCACCCAGCGGTGCGTCGAACCGTCCTGGTGCGGCAGCAGACCCGCCACCGGCGCCCGCTCGCGCCTCTTGCGGTGCTTCCCCTTGCTCCGCCCCTTCGACACCAGCCCCGCCGCCTGCAGCCGGTTCTTCGTCCAGGTGTACGACCGGCCGCCGCCGTGCCGCTCGCGGTAGCGCTCGTGGAAGTGCGCCACCGACCAGCCGTCGTAGCTCTCCTTGTACAGCGTCTCCAGCCGCACCACCTCGTCCACCGGGGCGCGCAACGACGACGCCTGCGACATGCGCTTGTCGATCAAGCCGTCGATCCCGTCCTCGTGGTAGCGGTCCACGTAGCGCCGGAACGACCGCGCGCACACGCCGAGCATCCGCGCCGCCTCCTCCTGCGTCAGCCGGCTCTCCGTCCACCCCGACAACGCCTCCTCGAATCTCCTCATCCTCGTCTCCTGCAGCCAAACCGCCTTCCTCACAGACCCTCCCGACAGGCCCTCCGAAAGCGGACAATTTATGTGCTACAAAAGCGAACAGATCATGTGCTATCAACACCCCCCCAAGCCGCCCCAAACGCTCCCTACGCCGCGTTCGCCCCAACCCTAGCCCGGAGCAAGTCTCCGGACAAGAGCTTCGCGAAGGCGGCGGAGCGGCTGGCGCGGCTGGCCGGGGTGCCGGTGACGGCGAAGCGGGCGGAGCGCGGCGCGAAGCAGGCGGGGCGGGAGATCGCGGCGTGGAACGAGTCGGCGCCGGCGCTGGGCGAGGCGCCGGCGGAGACCATGTACTGCTGTCCGGACGGCACCGGGGTGCCGATGGTGCGGCGGGACCCGGGAACGGCGGAGGACGGCAAGCCGTCGAAGACGCGGGAGGCGAAGGTGGCGACGCTGTACACGGCGGAGGGAAGCGACGCGAAGACCGGCCTGCCGAAGCGGGACGCGGGTTCGGCGCGGCATTCGGCGGCGATCGACAGCGCCGGGTCGAAGGACGCCGACCCGGAGCCGTCGCCGTTCGCCAAGCGCCTGTGGCGCGCGGCGGTGCGGTTCGGGTTCGCGCGGGCGAAGCGGCAGGTGGTGATCGCGGATGGCGCGAAGTGGATCTGGAACACCGTCGCGGAGCTGTTCCCGAAGGCGATCTGCATTGTTGACATCTGGCACGCCAAGGAGCGCCTGTGGGACGTGGGCGGGCGCTGCACGGGGTCGGGGCGTGGTCGGAGAAGGTCTGCGAGGCGCTCTCCGAGGGGCGGGTGGACGACGTGCTTGAAGAACTGCGCCGGCGCGCCGGCGACAAGACCGCCGACGAGGCCATCGGCTACTTCGAGAACAACCGGGGCCGGATGCGCTACCCGGAGTACCGCCGAATGGGGCTGATGATCGGCTCCGGCATGGTGGAAAGCGCCTGCGGCAACCTGGTCGCGGCCCGCTTCAAGCGCGGCGGAATGCGCTGGAGCAAGGCCGGCGCCAACGCCATCCTCCCCTTGCGCGCCTGCGTCCAAAGCGGACTGTACGACGACTACTGGCGCCACCGCCGCAAACCCCCGCCGCTCGCCGCATGACGGGGGGCATGCACAAATACGTCGCACCCCCCCGGGGTGTACGACAGTTCTTTGGTAAGGGGTGCCGTCGTCAAGCTGGGAAAGCAGGCGTTCCGCCTGCATGCGGGCGAGACGCCCGCGCTCCCAGGCGCCGTCACCAAAGATCTGTCGTACACCCCTCGCCACCTTCCTACTAAAGCAGGTTGGACGACACGATGGATAATGGAAGGCCGTATGAAGCCTGCTTCTCGTTCTTCCTACGCCCCACCGACGTCGCGCTTGGCGGCGGGGGCGTTTGTTGCCGCGGCGATGATCGTCGCGGCGCTGCTTGCGGGGTGCGGGGGCGGGGGTGGATCGTCCGTCGCGCCGCCGGCAGCGCCGGTTCCTCCGTCCCCGCCACCGCCACCCGCGCCGCCGCAGCAGACGGCGTTGCGGTTTACGGATGTGACGGCGGGGGCCGGTATCGCGTTCCAGCACGGGTATGCGGCGCCCACCGTGGGTTCCGAGCCGGAGGTGTTTGGTGGTGGGGCGGCGGCGGGTGATTACGATGGCGATGGTTTGGTGGACCTCTTCATTGTGCGGGGTGATGTTGGGCCTAACCTGCTGTATCGGAATCTTGGGGGGAATCGCTTTGAGGAGTTGGGGGAATACGCCGGGGTTGCCAACACGAAGTCGGCGTTGGAGAACCATCGGCACAGCGGGCCGACGTTTGCGGATGTGGATGGCGATGGCGATTTGGATCTCTTTCTTGGCGGGTTGGAGGGTGATCCGTGCTTGCTGTTTCGGAACGAAGGGGACGGCACCTTTGTGGACGTGACGCCGGGTTCGGGTTTGGATGCGGTGGACGCGGCGCAGACGCTCTCCGCGGCGTTCGGGGACTATGATTTGGATGGCGATCTCGATCTCTTTCTCACGCACTGGGGCACGCGGCGCGTCGTCGGGGCGCTGGTGAACACGGAGCACCTGTGGCGCAACGACAGCGCCGGGGGCGTTATCCGCTTCACCGATGTGAGCTTGGCCGCTGGCATTGCGCCGGACATCATCGACCCCAACCCGGAGGGGTCTTCCGGCGACCCGCGTTTCGACTACGACTACACGTTCACGCCGAGTTTCGCGCGCATGGATGGCGACCGCTATCCCGATCTGGTGGTGGCGGCGGATTTCAAGACCTCGCGCTACTTCCGCAACAACGGCGACGGCACGTTCCGCAACGCGACGGATCCGATGCAGATCAAAGATCGCAACGGCATGGGCTCCGCGCTCGGCGACTACGATGGGGACGGCGATCTGGACTGGTTCGTCACCTCCATCTGGAGCGTGCCGGACGAGAACGGGGAGCAGCGCTACACGCTGGGCAACCGGCTGTACGAGAACACCGACGGCTTGCTGTTCGACGTGACCGAGGCGGCCGGGGTGCAGGACGGCGGCTGGGGCTGGGCGGCCTGTTTCGAGGACTTCGACCAGGACGGCGACTTGGACATCTACCACACCAACGGCTGGATCGAGCCCTTTCCGCCGAGCAACTTCGACCGTGACGCCAGCCGGCTGTTTCTGCAGGAGGCGGACGGGGGATTCGTTGACGCCGCCGACGCGGCCGGGCTAGCCGACACCGAGCAGGGCTACGGGGCGGTGTGCGCGGATTTCGACAACGATGGCGACGTGGACATCCTGCAACTGCACCGCAACGCCCGCAACGCGGCCACGCTGTGGCGCAACGAGGGTGCGGAGGGCAACTACCTGCGCGTGCGGCTGCGCGGCGAAGCGCCGAATACGCAAGCGGCCGGGGCGCGCATTCGCGTCACCGCCGGGGCGCGGACGCAAATGCGCGAGATCATCCTCGGCAGCAACTACACGGCGCAGAACCCGGCGCTGCGCGTGTTTGGGCTTGGGGACGCGCGGGAGGTGGATGTGCTGGAAGTGGAGTGGCCGGACGGTGCCACCACCACGCGCCGCAACGTGGGGGCGGGGCAAACGCTGGTGTTGGTGGAGCCGTGACGGTGGGGAAAGCAGGCGTTCCGCCTGCAATGCGGGCGAGACGCCCGCGCTCCCAGGGCGGCCTTTGGCGGCGCGAACACCCCCGTGGCCGATGGGTGCAGAGGTGCTATAGTGTTGCAAATTGCTACCAAGCAGGATCAACCGATGAACCAGCGGCAAAACGCCCGAAACGAACGCCACACGCCATCCGCGCACCGTCGATTCACGATGGGCCGCGGGCCGACGGGCCGCGCGCTCCGCCACGCGGCGCTGCTCGCCTTGGCGGGCGCGCTTGGCACCGCCAACGCCCAAGAACCGGCCGCGGAGGATGGCGGCGAAGAAGCCGTGGAGCTCGCCCCGGTGGTGGTCACCGGCAGCCGCTTGAGCCGCCCCGGCACCGAGCTCTCCGGCAACCTCATCGTCTTGGACGCGGACGCCATCCGCGCCACCGGCGAGGTGACGGTGGCCGGCGTGCTGCGCCAACTGCCGCAGAACATCAACGGCACCAGCGAGGTGTTCGGTTCGCGCTTGAACGGCGCCACCAACTTCAGCGGCGCCGCCACGGTGAACCTGCGCGGCATCGGCAGCGACTCCACGCTCATCCTGGTGGACGGGCGGCGCATCGGCTACAGCGGCATTCTCGGCGGCGTCACGGACGTCTCCACCATCCCGCTGCACATGGTCGAGCGCATCGAAATCCTGCTCGACGGGTCGTCCGCGGTGTACGGCTCGGAAGCGGTCGGCGGCGTCGTCAACATCATCACCAAGAAGGACTACCAGGGCACGGACGTGACGCTGAACTACGCGCGGCCGCACAAGAGCGGCTACGACGAAGCCACCGTGGGCGTCTCCACCGGCTTTTCTTGGAATGGCGGCCGCGGCGTCCTCGGCTACGAGTTCTTCAACGATTCCGGGCTGGACGCCTCCGGCAGGGAGTCCATCCTCAACTACTCGCGCGACGGCATCAACAACCAAAAGAACGCCCAACCCGGGCCGCAAATGCGCATCTACACTTGGTTTTTCGACGACTCCTGCGACGCCGACAAAGCCGTGGTGTACCGCCTGAACGGCCGCGTCATCACCCGCGGCGAATTCGCCGAATTGGACGCAGCGCAGCAAGCCGCCGCGGAATGCCACGCGGACGTCACCTTGCCGCTCGGCTTCATGCCCGGGGACGACCTCAACGGCATCGAGATCTTCGGGGCACCGAATTGGGGCGAGGCAACCGAAAGAGGCTACAGCCTGCGCCCGAAACAGGTGCGCCATTCGTTCAACATCGGCGTCGACCACGCACTTACCGAAACGCTCAAGCTGCACGGCAACCTGCGCTACACCACCAAGGACACCACCTCCAACGGCGGCTTGAACAGCGTCTCGGGTACGCTGCACGCCAACAGTCCCTTCAATCCCTTCGGGCGCGCCGTCACGGTGCAAGGCCACATTCAGAACGCCCAGCCGCGCTACTTCGACTCCAAGCTGAACCAGGTGTTCGTCCGCCTCGGGCTGGAGGGCAATTTCGGTTCGTGGACTTGGCAAACCGAGTTCAACCGTTCGCAGTCGGAAGTGGACGCGCGCCGCATGAACGCCTTCGACGGCGACACGGTGCGCTTGGGGCTGAATTCGGACGGCGTCACCGAGGCGGTTATCGCCCGCGTCAGCGGCGGCACCGCCGAGACCTGCGAGGCGGAGCGCGTCGCCCGCGGCGGCACTAGGGCGCAATTCTCGAGCTTCTTCGGCGGCAATTGCACGATCTACGGTGCGCCGCCGGATCCCATCAGCCCGTTCGGCGATCTCTCGCGATACGTGGCGGCAGGGCTCAGCACCGGCTCCACCAATACGCAGACCCAGTTTGAAGCATTGGCACGGGGCGAGATCTTCGACATGCCCGGCGGCAAGCTGGCGCTGGTGTTCGGCTACGACTACCGCAACGACGAGCTCGACTCCATGTCCGAGTTCCATTCCACCGGAGGCACGTGCAGCGCCGTCTCCTGCCCCAACGCGACTCCCGCCGGCGCCTTGGCCTTCAACACCAAGGTGGGGCGCGACAACCACGGTGTTTTCCTGGAGGGTGTGCTGCCGCTGGTCAGCGCCGACAACGCCATGCCGCTGGCACAGCGTTTGAGCCTCACCTTCTCGGCGCGACGCGACAGCTATTCGAACGTGGAAGTGGAATACCGCGAATCGGCTTCCGGCGAGGCCGGCACCGCGAATCCCGCGGAACCGGGCAGCGCGACGACTTGGGGTTTGGGCATGGTTTGGCGCGCAACGGACTCGGTGCAAATCAAAACGAACCTGCAAACCTCCTTCAAGGCGCCGCAACTGCGCCAGTTGATTGCACGGACGCAACAGCGCCAGCCTTCGCCACCGTTCCAAGGCCTGTACTTCACCGTGCCGGATTCCAAAGGCCGCACCCAAGCGCAAGGCGACATCGTGCTGAACAACATCGGCGGCAACGACCAACTCGATCCGGAGACCGCGCAGACGCTGAGCTTCGGCCTTGAACTCGCGCCCGAGTTCTTGCCCGGGTTTCGCCTCAAGGCCACTTGGAGCGACACGGAAATCGAAGACCGTGTGGCGTACTTCCGTTCGGTCACCGGCATAGACCCGAACAATTTGCCGAGCAACGTCATCTACATCCCGGACGAGGACGTGTACATCCGCGACGATCGTTGGATCAACGTCGCCCGCGTGGATCGCACCGGCATGGACTACGAAATCGGCTACCAGACGGATTTCGGCGAGAACGAAGTTTCGCTCACGCTTCGCCACGCGCGCACCAGCCGCTTCGACGTGCGGCCGGATCCCATGAACCCGGAGGTGCAGAGCATCGTCACGACCCGCAACGACAAGGACAACGATCTCCGCGCCACCTTGGCGCCGGTTCCGAAGCACACGACCAATGCGCAGATCGTGTGGGCGCGGGCCGGTTTGTCGACTTCGCTCGACGTGCAAAGCTCCGCCCGCGTTTCCACGATAGCCTCCGGCGGCCCGGACGGTTTCGAGTTCGTGTCCGATCCGGCGACCTTGCTGGACTTGGTGGTGGACTACGACTTCGGGCAAGGCGCGTTCGCCGACTCCGGTTTCGCGCAGAACCTGCGCGCCACGCTCACAATCAACAACTTGACCAACAAGTTCGCCGACAGCTACCAAGTGAACCTTGGCACCGGGGAGCGACGCGACTACCAGTTCAACCCCACCTACGAGTGGACGCAAGGGCGCGCCTACCGGCTGGCGCTGAGCAAGTCGTTCTGACGCTTTTCTTGGCAGACCACCTAGGAACACCACCGATGCCCATCCAAACCAAGCCGCTCGCGGCCATCGCGCCGCTCGCGCTCGCCGCATTGGTGTTGGCCAGTTGCGGAACGCAGGACGACGCGCCCTCGTCGCGCGCCTATGTCATCACCGGCGATGTGGGCACCGTGGTAACGAACGGCGAGGCGGCGCTCAGCCGTTCCACGCGGACGCTGGGCGGCACCAAAGAGTTCCAGACGGCTGCCATCGTGGACGGGCGGTTCCGGCTGGAAGGGTTGGTGTCGCCGCTGCCGGGTGCCGCCGAATCCGCTTCCGAAGCCGAGGGAAGCGATGGCCAAACCGCCGGGGGGGTGTTCCTCGCATTCCGCGACGCCGAGGGCGAGCGCAAAGGCCAAGCGCAGTTCATCTTGGAGCCGGGCGAGATTCGCGTGGAACACCGCGGCCCCACCTTGGGCTTCGTGGCGCATGGCGGCGCGTACAACGAAAAGGTGATCGCCAGTTGGCGCGAGCAGGATCCGTATCGCACCGTGGCGGCGGACTATGCCGCGGCGATGGCGGAGCGGCGCGAACTGGCGGACGACGACGAGCGGATGGAGGCCGTCAAAGCGGAAACCGTGCGCCTGTACCAAGAGCAGCACCAGGTGCGCCGCGAGGCGTTGCGCGCCATCGCCGAAGCGCAAGGCGATCCGCTCGCCAGCCTGTTCGCCATCGAACTCGGCGGCATGAGTGGCGAGGAGGCGATCACGCGGCTGGACGAACTCGGCACCGCGCTCGGCGACTTCGCGCCCCTGCAAACCAAACGCGCCCGTCTCGCCACCAGCGTGCGGCTGCGCAACACCGCCAAGGTGACCCAAGCCGGCGCGCCGGCGCCGGACTTCACCGCGCCGGCGCTGGGCGGCGGAAGCCACACGCTTTCGGACGCCATCGCCGCCAACCGCTACGTGTTGCTGGAGTTCTGGGCTTCTTGGTGCGGCCCGTGCCGGGCGGAGTATCCGCACCTGAAGCAGGCGTACGAGCGCTACCACGACGACGGCTTCGAGGTGTTCGCCTTCTCGCTGGACGAGGATCGCGAGGACTGGGCCGCGGCCTCCGAGGAGGACGGCATCCCGTGGATCGACACCGGCGACCTCTCGGCCTACGACAGTCCGGTGCCGGCCCTCTACGGTGTGCTGGCCATCCCCATGAGCTTTCTGGTGGACGGCGACGGGGTGATCGTGGAACGGAACCTACGCGGCGACAAGCTGCACGCCAAGCTCAAGGAGTTGTTCGAGCCCGCCGACTTGCCGGCCTAGGCAACGCAACCCTGGGAGCGCGGGCGTCTCGCCCGCACACAGGCGGAACGCCTGCTTACTCCCCCATCCGCGCCGCCCACACCGCGTTGAGCTGGTCCACCGCGTCTTTGCGATAGCCGCTGCCGGCTTGGATGCTGTCGCCCAGCTCCAAGTGCCGGTCCGTCTTCGGCTCGTAGCGCGGCCACGCGGGCAAGCCCTCTTGGTTGGGGTCGCCGGTGCGGGCGAACTGCACCCAATAGCGCGTCATGGCCGCCGAGAGCGCCTCGTCCTCCGGCTGGCGTTCGGCGGCCGGCAAGTTCCCGAAGGCGTAGCCGATTTCCATGCCGTGCATGGCGCCCATCATCGGAATGGCGGGCGAAACGCGGCTGAAATGGTAGTGCCAGCCGTTCGACTTCACCTTCGCCATCCCGGCCAGCATGTTGCGCACGCCCTGCACGAACCAAACGTCCGTGATGAACTGGTTCTTGGCCGAGCGCAGCGATGCGGTGTCGGTGGCCGGATAGAGTTCCAAGATGGTCTTGGCGTGATCGCCGAACTGGCTGCGCATCACGTTCGCGTACGCCTCCACGGTGCGGAACGGCAGCGCCTCCAGGAACATCGTGCCTTCGTCCGTGTTGGTGCCGGCCATCACCGGCACGTCTTGCTGCTCGCCGCGGGCGAAGACGTTCGTCGCGTGATCCGGCATGAAGTCGCCGTCGATGGTCACCGCCACCGAGTAGCCGGCTTGCTGCGCGGCGTTCACGTCCTCCATCGGCACCGCGCGCATCGCCGCCGCGGTCTTGGCCTCCTTGAAGTGCGCCGCCGTCCAGCGGCTGCCGAGGTCGTGGGCGCTGGCCACCGTGGGCAAGGCTTCGTCCAGCCGCGCGTAGTTGGTGTCCGTCACCCACGGGCTTTGCGCGATGGCGCGGTGGAACAGGCCCTTGGTGCGCGGCGACGCCAGCAGCGCGTGAACGCTGGTGCCGCCGGCGGATTCGCCGAAGATGGTCACGTTGCCCGGGTCGCCGCCGAACGCGGCGATGTTGCGCCGCACCCATTCCAGCGCCGCCACCTGATCGAGCAGACCGTAGTTGCCGGATTTGCCGCCGGATTCGGCGGAAAGCAGCGGGTGGGCGAGAAACCCCAACGCGCCGAGGCGGTAGTTCACGGACACCAGCACCACCCCCTGCTTGGCGAAGTTCGTGCCGTCGTAGCCGCGCTGATGCCCCCATCCCAAGGTGAGGCCGCCGCCGTGGATCCACACCATCACCGGCAGCTTGGCCTCGGCGCTGGCGGCGGAGGTCCAGACATTCAGGTACAGGCAGTCTTCGTTGAGCGTCGGCAACGGCTCGCCGAGCAGCGCCGCAAGTCCCGGCCCTTGCGGGCAGACGTCGCTGAACTCCACCGCCTTGCGTACGCCTTCCCACGGCGCAACCGGCTGCGGCGGCTTCCAGCGCAACTCGCCCACCGGCGGCGCGGCGTAGGGAATGCCGCGGAACACGCGCACCGACGGGTCTTTCGCCGCGGCGCCTTCCACCAGCCCGGCATCGAGCTGCACCGGCTTGGCGAACGCCGTCGCGCCGTGCGCCATCAGCGCAAGCACCCCCAAGACGAGCGCCCACGCCGACAGCGGTTTCGACCGCCGGCGGCAATGCGCGTGGAGATGCCCGGACGCGGGCGTTGGGGACGCAAGGCTGCGGCGCGTGACGCACATGGCATCAATCCTTCTCGAACGAACATGGCGCAAGCGTACTACGGTTCGTCGTGCCGGGGACTACATCAAGATCGTCAAGTAGCGGCTAGCCAGCGCTGGCTGCTTGGTCGCCGAGGTAATCGAGTACGCTCTGTTGAAAATGCGTCACCGGCGATTCGGCGCCGGGGCCGTTCGCCATCGGCCCCACCGCGTACTTCGGCGAACGCAGATTGCGCTGGATCTTCTCGCAGATCCACATGTCCTCCAGCTGGAAGTTGCCGGACTCCAGCGGATGTTCCTTCAAGTCTCCCAGACGCACGACTTCGCCATTGCTCCGCTCCTCGGAGAACCAGCCCCGAATGCCCTCCGGCACCCAGCTCAGCGTGCGCAGGTTCGTGCTTTCCGGCCCGGTCGGCTCGATGATGGAAACGTAGAACCCCCAAGGATTGGGCGAGTAGACAGTGAGCGGAAACAACACGACGACGCCCGGATAGTGCGGCGTTTCGTGGCCCGGCAACCGCTTGGCCCAAGCGTCATCCGCCAATTTCGCGGTGAGGATGCTGCTCGCCTGGGGCGGCCCCTCGCGTTCGGTGGAATACCACATGGCGTGCCGGCCGACCCGCCGCCAGATGTTCTTGTGGGGATACAGCTTGCCGAGCGTGCGGTCGTGCAGGTAGCCCAAGTGGTACCCATCCACCGCATTCTCGTAGAAAACCTTCCAGTTGCAGCGCATCTCGTAACGCATCTCGCCGGCGAACCGCAGGCTGCCGTCGTCCAAACTGTGCGGCCAAGCGTGTTCCTCCACCCCCGCAATCCACGCATCGAACGACTCCGGCGGCCTAGGGTTGGGATTCACGTAGACCATTCCGCGATGAACGCCAACGCCGGCGGCGTGCAGCGACAGCGACTCCCGCGCCACGGACCCGAAGCACTCCTTCTCGTTCGGAACGCCACGCAGCGCCCCCTCTTTCAGAGAATAGGTCCAGCGATGGTAGGGGCAGCGCACGGCGGCACCCAAGTTGCCGCGCCCTTCGACAAGCTCGCACCCCCGATGCCGGCAGATGTTGTGAAAGGCGCGCAACTCCCCATCGGCATCGCGCACGACGAACAACGCATGATGCAGCACCCGGCAAGTGACGAAATCCCCCACCCCTCGCAGCTCCCCTTCGGTACCCGCCCACACCCAGGCGCTATCGAACAACGCATCGACCTCCTTGGCGTACCAAGCGGCATCGAAGTAGGCGTCTCTCGGCAGAAGCTGCCGGGGCGCCTCGAACTCGGCGTTTGGGGACGCAAGGCTGCGGCGCGTGACGCACATCGCATCAATCCTTCTCGAACGAACATGGCGCAAGCGTACTACGGTTCGGCGCTCACTTGAGGTCAACGCGGCCGAACTTCGCAAGGCGGTGCCCCGCCAAGTCCACCACCGCTTGCGCCTGCTCCAAGGGAATGTAGCCGATGAGGGGTTCGTATCGGCCTCCGGCCACCTCCATCTCGATGAACAACGCCTCGGTGAGAACCGGCCGGAACCCGTCCATGCGCAGCAGCACGGGGCCGCAGATGTCCCCCTGTACAACCGCTTGCGTGGCCGTCTCGACGGAGACCGTGTCCAAGTGCGTCAACGGGCCCAGCCGCTCGCGCCAAGCCGAGGGCAAGGTGAGATAGGCCGCGCCGGTGTCCACCAACGCATCGCTTCGCATGTGGAACGACGGCTCCGTGCCGTTTTCGATGCGCGCGGAAACTACTATCCTGCCCATAGCGAAACCCTGCGTACGCTCCCTACCACTGCACCAGTTGGAAGGTCGTGTCCGGGTTGCCCACCACCGTCATTTGGCAGGGCCCGGCGTCGTTGATGCGGTATTCCAAACTTGGATCGAAGCGAAAGAACACGAACTTTCTGGCGCAACGCAGCTTGATTTCGGCAATCTCGCCCTGCACCTCCCGGAACGCGAATCCGTCCTTGAACAGGTTGTAATGCCAGTGCGCGTCGGCTTGGACTCTGCCCGGCACCGAGTAGGCGCTGTCGTCGGTTCGCAGCGTGGTGAGCTGGTGCGCGACGGTCTCCAAGTGCTCGCGGACTGGGTCGTCGATGTCCAAAGTGCGGAGGATGTATAAGACCCGCATGGCGGTCGCGTAGTCGCGTTCCTGCACCAGCAGGCGAAACCGATCCTGTTGCGCCAAAAGGAACAGATCGGGCGGCAGGTATTTGCTCCGCGGCTCGTACGCCACGGCGCGGTTCAACGCCTGCAGTTGCTGTGCGGACGTGCCCCATTTCGCGTAGTAGGCGAACATGGCGAGGTTCAGCCAAGCGTCTTCGTAGAGATTGCGTCGGGTGGTCTTGGCGATGCGCGCCATCAGTTCCTCCGCCTTCTCCTTCTTGTCTTGCCGGACGAGGCGCAACAAGCGGTGGTATTGGACGTGTACTTGGCGGCTGACACTCGGCGTGCCTCCGGCAAGCTCGAACCGGTACTTTTGGGTGTATCCGGCATCCAACGGCGTATCGCCCAGTTTCGCGGGCGTGAAGGTGGAGCGCCGCAAGGCGCGCGTTGCGGCCGCCTTCAGATCCGGGTGGCCAACCGCATCGGAGACGACGATCTCGTAGGGCTTGCCGGCGGTGTCGATCATGAAGTTCAGCTGCACCCAGCCCTCGCCATCGTTGTTGAGCGCCGCTCGCGGATAAATCGGTTGGGCTAGGTCCAAGGGCTCGGGCGAACTGTACACGGTCATCGGCGCCGGCTCTTGCGCGGCGGCACCGGTGGCCAGCAGGGCAATTGCGGCGAGCATTGGCGCCAGCCCTACCGGTCGCAGGGAACCGCCCCCCGCCGTGGCCGGATACCGCTCGGCGGTCTCTACCGTCGTTTGCATACGATGGACACTGCCAGTCAGCGTTCGATAACCTCGAATCATACAACTCCCAGACGGCTTGTAGACCCTGGGAGCGCGGGCGTCTCGCCCGCATTTTGGTTCACGGGTGTCACCTTGTGCGGGCGAGACGCCCGCGCTCCCAGGCCGCGGCTGTGCTAGCTTGCCGGCAAGCGATTGGCCGCGGTGCCGAAATTGACGCAACCCACCCTGCCGGTGCGGGAACCGCGCCAAGCGGCAGCCCTGCTGGGCGCGCGCGTTCATGTCATCGGCATGAGCTCGTCCGGCAAGACCACGCTGGCGCACCGCTTGGCCAAAGCCACCGACGCTGCGGTGGTGGATCTGGACGCCCTGAACTGGCTACCGAACTGGGTTGCGCTCAACGACACCAACAAGGACGAACTGGAGCGCCGCTTCCGCGCCGCAACCGCCGGCGAGCGCTGGGTGAGCGCCGGCGCCTATCGCGCCACGGCGCAGCGGGCGTTCTGGCCGCGCTTGGAAACCATCGTTTGGCTGGACTTGCCCGCGGCGCTGTGCGTCTGGCGGATGCTGCGGCGATCCTGGCAACGCTGGCGCAGCGGCGAGCTGCTTTGGGGCGTCAACCGCGAGCGCTTCTGGCCGCAGCTAATGGTGTGGCGGCAAGAAGATTCGCTGCTGTGGTGGATCGTCACGCAGCACCAGCGGCGGCGCCGCGAGTGCTTCCACGCGATGGCCGACCCGCGCTGGGCGCACATTCGCTTCGTGCGCTTGGTCTCACGCGCCGATGTGGAGGCGTTTGCGGGCGCTGTCGAGCGGCGAGCGGCTGCCCACGGCATTTGACTTGCCAACCCGCTCTGCGCTAGGTTGCGCAGGTCTCGTCGCCAGTGACTTTGGCCACCGTTTTGAATAGCCCGCTCATCCGTCCGCGCACCTTCGTCGCGCTCGTCGCGTATGCCCTCGCCACCCTGCCGCTGGCCGCAGAAGAAGGCTTGGCGCGGGGCGCTGGTGGAACCGAAGGTGGCGACATCGCCGCTCGGCGCGTCGGCGACCATGTGGTGATTCGCGCGTTCCTGCGCACCGAAGCGTTCCAAAAGGAAACGCATGTGGTGATCGACTACGCCGGCGCCGCCGGCCTGGCGGTGCATACCAACGTGTTGCCGGCGATCGCGTTCGGCGAGGGCGAAGATACGCTGAAGGTGGTGGGCGAAGGCTTCCGCGTGGAAATCGGCCGCGACGACATCGCGCCGGAAAGCGGGCCGCTGCTTACGCAACTCACCGCTCGCCACGCCAACACGCTGGAGAACATCGACGCGGCCGCCGTCATCGGCTGGCCCACGCTGCGCCGGTTCGCTATGCGCCTGAATCTGGCGGACGGCGTCTTGGCGTTGCGTCCGGCCGCTTCGACGGACGCCGGCGACGCCGGGGAAAACGCCAGCACGGTGGTCGGCGGGGTACGCGCCGGCGCCGAAACCGCCTACGTGCCGTTGACCCACAACGGCGGCAACGAGGCTTGGCTGGCTTTCGGCACCGGCGGCCACCACACGTTCATCAACGCGGAACTGGCCACCGCGCTGGGGGAACCGGATGGCGGCATACGCGACATCCGCTTCGGCAGCGCCGACGGCCTTGGTCTTTCGGGCATGACGGCGTTGTTCCCGCAGCCGTTCGCCGCCGCGGACGAGGACGCGCCGGAGGAATCGCCAGCGGCCGACGAGGAACCGCCGCCGGCCGACGCGGAACCTCCACCGCCGCCGCCGGAACCATTGCTCTTGCGCTCCGGCCTCAGCCTCTGGGCCGCGTACGCACTGGAGATCAATCCCCTGCAAGGCTACCTGGCGCTCACGCCAATGGTGGAGAGCAACTACTCCGCGGCGGACGCGGCGTTCTACCGCGCCGCGGCCACCAAGGATGTCGCGGCGCTGTACGCCTACGCCGACGCGTGGCCCGATGATCGCAACATCGAGGAAGCCGCCGGGCGCCTCTTCGCCATCGGCTTGGAGAACGGCGCCGACGTGGCCGAACAAATGCGCGCGGTGGCGCTCGGCTTGGGCGCGACGCCGGAATCCCGGCGCATGAACTACGTCGCGGAATTCGCGGCCCCGCTGTTCGGGGGCGACGAGCGCGACGCCCACACGGCGCTCATCATCGCCCTCTGCGACGAAGTGCTGAAGCACGTCAGCCGCTCCGAAACGCCGCGCTTTCGCCAGCAAATCCAGCTGATGATGGGCGACCGCCTGCTGCACCAAGGCGACGCCCGCGGCGCGTGGAAGACCTTTCTCTCCGCCGCGTTCAACGGCGACCCGCGGCTGGAAGGCATCGTGCGGCACGACTTAGGGCGCGCCTACGAGGCGCTGGGCCGGCATCGGCGCGCCTATGGCAGCTACCAGCGCGCGCTCGCCGCGCCGTTGCCGCCGGAGATGAAGAAGAACGCCGAGGCCGGCCTTGCCCGCTTGCGCCCACACCTAGCGCCGGACGACCGCCTGCTCGCGGACGAAGAAGCCGATGGCTGACGATCCCCGGCGCGATTTGGACGCGCTGGCCGCCAAAGCGGCACGCCAGCTGCGCGGTTGGGCGTGGCGTCGCGCTTTGGAACAGGCCGCGCCGGCGCTGTTCCCGGCCGCGCTGGCCGTGCCCGCCGCGATGCTGCTTGTCGTCATCGCCCACGCCCTCGGCGCACCCATGCGCTGGCCGCTCGGAGCGCTGCCGAGCATTGCGCTAGCACTGGCGCTGCCGCCGCTGGCCGTGGCGGCGCACGCGCTGTGGCTGTTGGCAAGGCGCGACATTGAGCGCGAGCGCAGCCTTGCGCTCTACGATCACCAGCTGCACCTCTGCGACCGCTTGCAGACCGCCGACGAGTTCCTGCGCCGCGGCACCAGCGGCGGTTTCGCCCAAGCCGCAGTGGAGGATGCCGCCGCCTTCACCGCGAAAGCGTTGGCCGCACCCCCGCCGGCGGTGACGCCGGCAGCGCCTAAATGGTCGGCGGCGCGTTGGCCGCTTGGCGTGCTGGCCACCGTGGTCTTGGCGGCGGCGTTGCTCCTCGACGGACGGGCATTCGCGTTGGGACGCGACGCCGCCAAGCCGCAGCCCGAAGCCGTCGCGGCGGTCGCCAACGCGAGCGAACCGGCGCAACCGGAAGAACCGGCACCGCGCGACGCCGAACAGCGCCGCCCGGCCTCCGAGCCGCCGGCGACGGCGAATCGCGGCGCTGCCGTGGGCGTCTTTCCCGACGCCCGCCGCCCGCAACGCGCCCAAGAGGCGCCGGCAGGTGCCCGTTCACCCAGCGACGAGGCGGAAGCCGACGCCCACGCCGGCAACGACAGCCAAGCCTCCGCCGCCACCTCCGGCCCCACCGGCACCGGCGCCGCCAAGCGCCCGGACACCCCGAACACCGCGCCGCGCAAACCGCAACGCCCGCGCAAGCCGAAACCGGCGATGGAGCGCGATCGCGAAGGCGCGACCAGCGGCGTGGCCACCGGCAAGGGCAACAGCGCCGGCAGCCAGATCGCATCTTCCGACCATCCGCCCGCCGAAAACCGCACCCGCGCCGACGACGCCGACAACGACGTGGAGGATCTCGCCGAAGAAGAGGAGGACGAGGAGCAAAAGGCCGCGTCCAGCCACCGCCCCGCGCTGAACAACCGCAAAGCGCCGGTGGACCGCTCCCTCTCCCCGGGCGCCAACAGCAACCAAGAGCGCGACGATCTAAACGGCCGCGGCGGCCCGGGCGGCCTGAAGAAGACCCGCGGCGTCGCCGCCATGCTGCTCGGCGTACCGGCCCCGGATCACCTGCGCGGCAAAGCCAACCCCGGCCGCATGAAGGTGCGCCGCGAACGCGCCGAACCGGAGGAAAAGAACGCCGGCCTCACCGATGCGGCCGGGCGCGGCGAGCGCCAGCACCCCATCGGCGCCATCGCCCATCCGCACTTGCAGCCGTGGATGCAGGACTTGGTGCGCGACTACTTTCTGGCGCGCAACGCCGGTCTTCCTCCCGACCCTCCCGGCCCCTCAGGCCCTCCCGACCCATCCGACCCAGCAACCGAGAACCAACAACCATGAGCGACAACGACGCCGCGGCGCTTAGCGCCGACGAGGCCCGCGCCAGCGCGGCCGAATTCAAAGCCACCTGCCAACGCCTGAAGGCCGAGGTGGGCAAGATGATGGTGGGGCAGGAACACGTCGTGGACGGCGCCATCACGGCGCTGCTGGTGGGCGGCCATGTGCTGCTCGAAGGCGTGCCGGGGCTCGGCAAAACGCTGCTGGTACGCTGCCTGAGCGAGGCCCTGCACCTGCGCTTCTCGCGCATCCAGTTCACGCCGGACATGATGCCGGCGGACATCCAAGGCACCACCGTGCTCACCGAAACCGCCGGCGGCGGCCACGAGCTCAGCTTCCAGGAAGGCCCGCTGGTCGCCAATCTGGTGCTGGCCGACGAGATCAACCGCGCCACGCCGAAAACCCAATCCGCCCTCTTGGAGGCGATGCAGGAGCGGCAGATCACCGTCGGCCGGCGGACGATTCCGCTCGCCGAACCCTACTGCGTGATGGCCACGCAAAATCCGGTGGAGCAGGAAGGCACCTATCCGCTGCCGGAAGCGCAGCTGGATCGGTTCCTGCTGAAGCTCTTGGTCGGCTACCCGGAGGAGCGCGAATACCACGCCATCTTGGACCGCACCACCGGCGCCGAGGCCGTGCGCATGCAACCGGTGACGGACGGTGACGAAATCGTCAAGCTGCGCCAAGTGGCCCGCGCCGTGGCCGAACCCGAGGCTGCCCGCAGCTACGCGGTGCGGCTGGTGATGGCCACCCAGCCCGGTGGCGAAGCGGCGGTGGAAGCCGTCACCGCCAATGTTTCGTTGGGCGCCAGCCCGCGCGGTGTGCAGGGCCTGATCCTCGCCGGCAAGGTGCGGGCGCTGCTGGACGACCGCTTCGCCGTCAGCACCGACGACATCGCCGCCGTCGCCCTGCCCGTGCTGCGCCACCGCGTGCTGCTGAACTTCCGCGCCCAAGCGGGCAACGTAAGCGCCGACGACGTGCTCGGCGAAGTGTTGCAGGCCGTCAAGCGGCCGCACGCGGTGGAGTGACGCGCCAAGCGCAGCGTTGACGCGGCGGCCGGCCAGAGACAGGAAGCCACATGGCGCGGGCGCCGACCTTCAACGAGCTGTTCGACCCGGAGTTCCTAGCCGCGCTGGAGCGGTTCTCCCTGCGGGCGCGTCGGGTTCC
The DNA here is from genome assembly GCA_965243095.1 of Candidatus Azotimanducaceae bacterium. Lineage (GTDB taxonomy): Bacteria > Pseudomonadota > Gammaproteobacteria > Pseudomonadales > Azotimanducaceae > VXYL01. Next base: position 2,901,858 of record OZ251530.1, on the reverse strand, counting down.
CCGCCGCGGCCGGCCGGCCGATCAAACCTCCCGCGAACGCGGCGCCGGGCTGGAGTTCGCGGACTTCAAGGCGTATGTGCCGGGCGACGATCTGCGCGCCATCGACTGGAACATCTACCGCCGCCTCGGGCGCCTGTTCGTGCGCGTATTCGAGGAACGGCGGGACTTGCCGGTGTATTTGCTGGTGGATCGCTCCAGCAGCATGTTCCTGGAGACGCCGCCGCGCATCCGCGCCGGCTTGCAGGTGGCCCTCGGCCTCGCCGCCATCGCCTTGGCCGAACACGACAGCGTGGCGCTGTTCTCGTTCTCGGACGACTTCGCCACGGACGCCCGGGCCGCCGCCGGCAAGGCGGGCCTCGCACGGTTGGCCGAGCGGCTGGCGGCGCAACACGAGCAAGGCGGCACCGCGCTGGCCGACGCGGCCGAGGAAATCGGCAAGCGCCGGCTGCGGCCGGGGTTGCTGGTGGTGGTCTCGGACTTCTTCGACCCGGCCGGCGCCGCCACGGTGGCCGAGGCGCTCACGCTCTGCCGCCACCAGCTGCTCTTGGTGCAACTCACCAAGGCCGCGGACGCCGAACCGACCCGCACTGCGGCGTTGCGCGGGGATGTGCGGCTGCTAGACTGCGAAACTGGCGAGGCGTTGGACATCGCCATCACGCCGGCGGTGCTGGCGCGGTACCGAGAGGCGTACCAAGGCTTCACCGAACAGCTGACCACGCTGGCGACCGAACGCGGCGCCGGGCTGTTGCGCGTGGATGTGGATGGCGACGTGCTGGAACAACTAGCGCCGTTGTTTGCCGGTGGAGCGCTGGCGGTATGAGCTTCGCCAACCTGGGAGCGCAGGCGTCTCGCCTGCATGCGGGCGGCACGCCCGCGCTCCCGGCACCAGTCGCCAAAGATCTGTCGCACACCGCCCTGCCCCACCAGCAATCCAGCCGAGCGGAAACGGCGTGAGCTTCGCCAACCTCCCGCTCGCCGCCGTGCTGGCCGGCTTGGCGGCCCTCGCCGCGCTGTTGTTCCTGTTGCAGCAGTTGCGCATTCGCCACACCACGGTCACCGTGCCCACCACCCTCTTTTGGCGGGCGGCGGCGCGCGAAGCCCCGGTGCGCGTGTTGCGCGAGCGGTTCCGCCATTGGCTGGCCTATCTGTTGTTCTTCGCCATCTGCGCCTTGCTGTGGCTCGGTTTCGCGGCGCCGGAGTTCGGCCGGCAAGACGGCGCCCGCCATCATGTGCTGTTCTTGGACGGCTCCGCCCACAACGCCGAGGGCGACGACTTCGCCCGCGCCGTGGCGGCGCTGAAGGCGGACCTGCGCACGCTGCCGGACGGCCGCCGCGAGGTCATCTGGGGCGGCGCCCACAATGGCTCCCTGCTCGCGCCGGGCGAAGATCGGCTGCTGCTCGATCAACGCTTGGCCGGCTTGGCGCCCGAAGCCTCGCCCTCCGGCCTCGGTGAACAACTGCGCCTCGCGTCGATCCCGGGCGCGTGGCCGGAGCAGGTGGCGTTCGTCGTGTACGGCCGCGCGCCGGTGGATGCCGATGTGTTGCAGGACGTGCGCCCGGGCGTGGCCGTGAGCCGCGGCTTGCGCTACGGCGCACCGAGCGCGAACCGCGGCATCGTCGCGTTCGGCCTTGCCGACGCGCTTTCCGGGCGTTGGGATCGCGTGGACGCCTTGGTGCGGGTGGGCGCGAGCGCGGACGATGCGCCGGACGCAGTGGCCGCCGAGCAACTCTCCGCCCGCGTGAACGACGCGCCGTGGCCGACCGCGCCCAAAGCGGCGGACGGCGGCTTCGTGTTCCGTGACCTGCCGGCGGCCGGTGGTCTCTTCACGGTCGCGCTGCCCGGCGGCGACGGCCTCGCGCTGGACGACCAAGCCAGCGTACGGCTCCCCCGGCGCAACGTCCTCGGCGTGGCCGCGGCACCGGAAACGCTGGGCGCGGTCGCCGCCGCCATCGCCGCGGACCCGGGCTTGCGCCTCGCCACACCAGATGACGCCGCGGTGGCCGTGCGGCTTGGCGGCTCGACCTTCGGCGGCGACCTGCCGGCGCTGGTGTTCGTGCCGATGGACGCTCAGGAATCCGCCTTCCAAATCACCTATCCAGACGCCTCGGGTGAAGGCGTCGTGGGCGCGGAAACCCGCTTGTTGCGCGGCCTTGAAGCCTTGGGCCTCGATCAGATCGACGCCACCGGGCTCGCCACCGCGTTGGGCCGACCCATCGGCCTCGTCGCCGTGGCGGGAGAACGGCCCGAAGTGGCGCTGTGGGCGGCGCTGTTGGACGAGGGCTTCAACTTCACGGCCGAACGCGACTTTCCGCTGTTTCTCTCCCGGGCGCTCCGCTATCTCGCCGGCGAGCAGGCGTGGCCCCGCTACTTGGCCGCGGCGACGCCGGTACAAGACGGCGTTGCCGGCTGGTCTTCCGCCACCAGCCCGCCGGCGTTGGACGCCGCCGGGGCGCGTTTCGTGCCCGGGCCCGGAAGCCGCCTCACCCGCGAAGGCGACTGGGCGGTGGCGTTGTTGAACGACGCCGTGACCCGGCGCGAGCCCGGCGCCGCGCTGGGCATCTTCGCCGGCGAGGTCGGCGCGCAAACGGCCACCGCCATCGCCACTTGGCTCGCGCTTTTGGTCATCGCCCTGCTGGCTTTGGAGTGGGCGCTGTTCCGGCGGGGTTTGGTGCCTTAGACGATGGAACTCTCCTTTCTGCAACCCGCCTGGGCCTTGGCATTGCTGGCGCTGCCGGTGCTCTGGTTCGTGCCGACCGGGTCGCTGGATCGAACGCAAGCCGCGTTGCGCACCGTGGTGTTCGCGCTCGCCATCCTCGCTTTGACGCAACCGGTGCTGATGACCAGCGCGGCGCGGCAACACGTCGCCATCGCCTTGGATCAATCGACAAGCCTGGCGCCGGCGGCGCGGCAAGACGCGGCCGCGGCCGCGGCCGAGATCGCGGGGCAGGCGCAGGGCGACGACGCCAGCGTGCGCGTGGTGCAGCTAGGCGGCGCCGCGCCGGCGGTTGACGAGCGCGATCGCTGGTTGCGGCCCGCGCCGACCGACACCAGTGCTGGCTCCCCTTTGGGCGACGCGCTGGCGCTGGCGGCGCAATCCATCCCGCGGGGCATGGGCGGCCGGTTGGTGCTGATTTCCGACGGCCGCGCCACGGATCCGCATTGGGGCAAGGCGCTCGGCGCGATCGCGGCGCGTGATCTGCCGGTCCACACGCTGCCCGTGGCCGCCCAAGAGGATGTGTTTCTGGCGAACCTGCGGGCGCGCCCCACGCGCTTCGGCGAGACGCTACGCGCAGTTGTGGATGTGGTTGGCACCGGCGACGGGCTCGAAGTCGCGCTCGCCGCCGGCGGCCAAACGCTTGCCCGCAGCGGCGCGTTCGCAAGCTCCGACCGCCGCGCCGTGGAACTGGAAATCGAGGTGGACGCGCCGGGATTCGTGGATGTCGAGGCCACGTTGTCGGCATCCGGCGAAACGATCAAAAGCCGCCTGCAAGGCGTCTTGGTAGTGGACGAACCGGTGCGCGTCCTCTACCTCGGCGAACGTCAACAAGGCGCGGCCGAACCGCTGACCGCGCTTTTGGGCGCCGGCTTCAAGGTGTCCGAAGCGCCACCCGCGGACGCCGACTTCCGCGCCTTCGACTTGGTGGTGGTGGACGACCTGCCGGCCCGCGCACTCCCCGAAGCCGCCCAGCAGCGTCTGCTGGCCGCGGTGCGCGATCACGGCGTCGGCCTGCTGCACAGCGGCGGCGCGGCGGCCTTCAGCGACGGCGGCTACCGCGGCGCACCGCTGGCCGAGGCGTTGCCGGTGGAGCTCTCCGGCGAAGAGGACAAGATCGACCCCAGCGTGGGCCTGGCCATCATCATCGACACCTCCGGCTCCATGGGCGGCAGCCGCATCGAGCTGGCCAAGCAGATCGCCCGCATCGCCGTGCGCCGGATGCAGCCGCACGACCGCATCGGCATCGTCGAGTTCTATGGCGCGAAACACTGGGCGGTGCCCATGCAGCCGGCTTCCAACAAGATCGAGATCGACCGCGCCATCGGGCGCATGAAGGCCATCGGCGGCACGGTGCTCTACCCCGCCATCCAAGAGGCGTACTACGGACTGCGCAACGTCAACACGCGCTACAAGCACATCCTGCTCATCACCGACGCCGGCGTGGAGGACAGCAACTACGAGGCGATGGTGCGGCGCATCGCCAAGGACGGCATCAACGTCTCCACCATCCTCGTCGGGCAAGGCGGCCACAACCTCATCATGTCCGACATCGCCAACTGGGGCCGCGGCCGGTTCTACGCCGTCGGCGACCAGTTCAGCCTGGTGGAACTCATCCTGAAACAACCCGCCACGCGCAAGCCGCCGCGCTACAAGCAAGGCGAGTTCCCCACCCGCGCCCTGGGCGGCCGCGGCTGGTGGGGCGACGCCGCGCGCGAAACCCCGCCGGTGTTGGGCTACGTGGAAGTGGAAGCCCGCCCGGGCGCCGAAACCCTGCTGGAGGCCCTGCCCGGCGGCCATCCCCTGCTCGCCACCTGGCGGCACGGCCTCGGCCGCGTGACCGCCTTCATGACCGAGCCCGTCGGCGCCGGCACCGCCCGCTGGCGCGACTGGCCGGACTACGGCGCCCTGCTGGCGCGCCTTCTCGCCCGCACGGCCGCCGATAACCCCCCGTTCGCGCTCACCCTGGCCCGCCGCCACGACACGCTCACCCTCTCCGCGCTGCGCACCGCCCGCGACTCCACCCTCGTGCCCACCGCCCACTTGGTGGACGCCACCGGCGCCAAGTTGGACACACCCCAGCTAGCGTTTCGCGAACAAGCGCCCGGCCTGTTCGAGGCGCGTTTCGGCTGGCCGCGCTCGGATGCCGCACGGGTAATCGTCGCCGCCGGCAGCCACACCTTGCGCGTGGCCGCCGCCCCGTTCTCGGACGCCCGCGCCGAAACGCAAGTGGACCCCCGCGCCGGCTTGGACCTCCCGCGCCTAGCGGCGCACACCGGCGGCGCGGTGCTGGCCTCAGCCGCCGACGCCGGAGCTCTCGGCGGCAACCTCGGCGAACTCGCCTTCGTGGTGACCCGCCTATGGCCGTATCTGCTGCTCGCTGCGCTGCTGACCTATCTCAGCGAAATCGTGTATAGGCGCTGGCCGAGTACTCGTTGAACGGGCGCGGTCGCTGTGGGCGGCCAAGCGCTCCTACAACGTCGGCCCGTCGTAGCGCTCCGCCCGTTCTTTGTATTTTGCCGCTCGCACGGGATCGATGTCCTTCCAATAGTAGTAGAGCCTATAGGTAGGCAAGTCGCCATTGGGACTGGGGGGCTCCGGCGCGACGCTCATGAGGTCTTGGTAAAGGCGTTCAAGCGCCACCATTCGCTCGCGTAGCTGCTCTGGCGTTTCGTCAATGCCGATTGCAAAGACCATACCCTTCAAGGTGTGAGCGGCAACGCTGTGGTCCGCGTCCGCAACGCCACCCAATGCGGACAGTGCGTCGGTAGGGTCCCTCATCGCCCAAACCCAGAAAAACCCACCGTTCACTTCTCGAAGAACAGTGGACGACAGATTTTCGACCGCCCACTGGTAAGCCGCCGCGGGTTGACGCCGTCGCCAAGCCCAGTCCGCCAAAAAGGTCGCCGCTGCATCGACTTGCGCGTCCGATTCGGACACGCTGAGCACGATGTCTTCTGCACGATCGGGATCCTGTTCCGCAATGGCCCGGACGACGACCTCCAGCGCCTTCCCCGATTCCTTCGCGGACAGTCCGAGCGCCCACTCCAAGGCGTACTCGGGATCGGTGTTCAGAAACGACCTCGCGATCGATCCAGCTTGGCTGATCCGCAGATTCTCGTCTGGCTGCCGAGAAAGCCACTCCGCCAAGACGTGCGGATCGTCCCCAAGAAGCAGGAGTAGCTGCTGCTTGTGAATGGGCCGGTAGTACATGGCATGCGCCTCGCCATCGTCCAGTTTGCCCACAAACGCGAGCGCCTCGTCCGGCGCGGCAACGGCGAGCGGCGCGTGAATCGCTGCCAACAGGCGATCATCGCGCGAGGACTGGGGCAGCCCGAGCACCCAATCCGCGGCTTCGCGGGGTGCTATCCGCGCCCACCCCGCCGCGATGTCCACGATCCACTGCTCACGCATGATCTGCCACTCGTTGTCGGCGATCGCCGCGTCCAGCGCGCCGTGGGGGTCTTGCGCAAACCAGACCTCGGCCACGCCGCGCAGCAAGACATCCGTGTGCCCCGCCAACCTGTCCGCCGACGCCGCGTCCCACGCGGCAGCGGGATCGCGCCGAGCCCAGCGTCGCAACATTCGCTCCGCGGAGGCGAGGGCCGCCTCCGGTGCCCGGGCGTGATCCAAGAGCCAGTCGATGGCGCCCGCCATCAGCACAAGGGGACGGCCGGCCGCCGTGGCAGCCGCCCAGTCCAACGCCGACTCCTCGTCCACCGCCATCCACCGGGCCAACATCTCAAACATCCACTTGGTCGGCATCCGGGTCTCGTCCGTCGCCTCGAACGCGGCCAAGGCTTGGCTCGGCGCCCGCTCCACCCATCGCACCGCGACGAACCTCCGCAGGCGTTCACGCTCAGGCGACTCCGGCAGCGCCATGGCCGCCTGCCACGCCTCCTGCGGGGAGCGACGCGCCAAGCGCACCACCGGGTGCTCGCCTTCGGCATCCTGACGAGGCGGTGCTACGGCATCGACGAGGATCGATGGCGGACGTTCAGCGGGTGCGCCGTTGTTAGGTGTTGCGGGGGTTGTGGATTGGCGCGACCACAGCCACAAGGCACCTGTGATCGCCACCGCCACAAGCAAACCCGCGACGCACATGGTCCAACGCGTTGCTGCAAGCACGCGACCCATTGTTGCCCTTTGCTTTCGCATTGTCGTATTCGATTATCCACGAAACAGCGCCGGCCGGTTCGGTGACGGGACACACGCTTCGCAGCGCGACGCGGCCGGGTGCGCGTTCGCCCAAGTTATTCCACCAAATGTGAAAATATCGGCGTAAAATCAGTATGTTGCGAATGATCCCCTCCGGCCTCGCACGGCACCTTGAGAAAGGCCCCCAGCGTCAAGCCACCCTTGACAACGAGAGCCGGCTGGTGGCAAAGTCACCTCTTAGCCATTTCAACTTGAGGGAGGATGGATCTTGGAGATCGCGAAACACATCAAGACGCGCTTGTGCGCTGTCGCAGTTGCGGCGCTGGTGATTGCCACCGGCGCGCTTGGCACCAAGCTGACGCTGGCCCAAAGCCCGCCGCAATTTCACTTCCAGACGGGGGTGATCAACAACACCACGACGCCCGCGCAAGGCACCGGTTACCCGGAAGGGCAAGTCGAAACCGAATGCGGAGGGTACGCGTGGCGCAAGATTGCCAAGAGTTGGCACGTCCAGTACTTCCATTGCTACCCTAGCACCGCGACGGGTTCGTTTGACTTGACGTACAAGGCCCGATTGGCGGATGACGCGAACGGGAACGCGGTGTACCACACCGGCACCGTCACCATTGACTGCCCGCGGAGTATGGAAATTCCGCCGCCCCCAGGCACCGCAATCGGCGCCAATGTCACTTTGAACGGTAGCGGAACTTCCATCACCGCCTCAGCCGCGACCTGCGAATATCCGCCGCAGGCCGACGACGGCAGCGGCTGACCGACGACGGTGGGCGCACCGACAACCGTGAAGGTGGTGGTGCGCCTCCCACTGCGACGGAAACTCGTCCACGCTTGATCCAACGCCGCCGTCTCCACGGCGGCGGGGTGGTGGCGCAGCCCGCACGAACCGCGCCGAGTGGTTCGGTGACGGAACACACGCTTCGCAACGTGACGCGGCGGGGTGCGCGTTAGCCTAGGTTTCGCCACCATGTGTGAAAATATCTTTGCAAATCAGCATGTTATGACCCCCCCCCCCCCCCCGCGCGCGTCAAGCCCTTGACAGCGAGAGCCGGCGGGCACCAAAATTCGCCGTCAGTCAACTTCAACCTCAACGGAGGATGGAACCGTGGAAAAACTGAAGCACATCAAGACGCGCTTGGTCGTGGTCGCCGTCGCGGCGCTGGTGATTGCCACCGGCGCGATCGCCATTCCCCCAACGGTGCCGGACTATCACTTCCCAGTGGGGGTGACCAACACCACCACTACGCCCGAGGTGCCGGTGAGCCGCAACCACAACTTCACCCCGGCGGGGGAACTGCAGGTCGAATGCGGAATGGAGACGTGGCGTACGCTAGCCAAGGGTTTGCACAATCAGTACTTCGATTGCTATCCCAGCACCGCGTCGGGGCCGTTTGACTTGAACTACAAAGCCAGATTGGCGGATGACGCGGATGGGAACCCGGTGTACCACACCGGCACCGTCACCATCAGCTGCACGCGGGGTTCCGACGATCCGGCGGTCCCCAACCATGACACCGCCAGTATCGACATTACAGGTAGCGGAACAGGCATCACCGCCTCAAACCTGGTCTGCGAGTTTCCGCCCGGCAGCAGCGGCGACTGACCGACCACGGTGGGCGCACCGACAACCGTGAAGGTGGCGGCGCGCCTTTTACTGCGGCGGGAACTCACCCACGCCTGATCTTCCAGTAGGCTGTCGGCTGGTGATTCGCCGACAGCCGGGCGGCCAACGAGAGATGAAGACCGTTGCGTTCACGCGCATGGAAGACGGCACCGCCGAGGAATACGCGCACCTCGAGCGCCTCTACGCCGCCACCCGACGCACGCTGCCGGACGCGCTGATCGCCCTGCTGCAACGCCTGCGGGGCGACCGTCTGGGCTATCAGGTGGACCGCTACACGCACTCGCTGCAAACCGCCACCCGCGCCGCGCGCGACGGGGCGGACGAGGAAACCGTGGTGTGCGCCCTGCTGCACGACGTCGGCGACCCCGTCGCGCCGGACAACCACAGCGAGGTGGCGGCGGCCATCCTGCGGCCCTTCGTGAGCGCCCGCAACCACTGGGTGGTGCGGCACCACGGCCTGTTTCAGGGCTACTACTACTTCCACCACACCGGCGGCGACCGCAACGCCCGGCAACGCCACCGCGACCACCCCCACTACCAAGCCTGCGTGGACTTCTGCCAAAAGTGGGATCAGGCGTCCTTCGACCCCGCCTACGACACGCTGCCGCTAGCGCACTTCGAGCCGATGCTGCGCCGCGTGCTGGCGGCGCCGCGCAAGGCCCATGTTTGAGGGCACACGGACGGGCGCGTTTTCTAAGTTAGCGCGACGCCGAGCCCCCCGGTTCAACCATCCGCCCGCACCTTCGTCAGCACATGGAGCGCGAAGTCGCGGCGGACGTTGGCGGGGGTCGCGAGGAAGCGATCGATGGCGGTTCGGGCACGGTGGATGTCCGCGATCACTTCGGATTTGCCGACCCGGTAATCCGGGTCGTAGTCCGCGAAATGGCGCTTGTCCTGCAGCGTTGCGAACACATAACCGAATTCCCGCACTTCGTCGGGGAACGACGACGGCATGTTCTCACACCGCCTCTTTGCCTGCCTGTGATCCGGCGCACGGTACACCCGCCGCCACATCGACCGACTGCCGACCGTACCTGCACGGCCCGCCAGACGGTCCGCACAAGTGCGCGCCAGACAATGGAACATGGCGTAGTACGCGGTGCTGACGGCACGGCACAGATCCGCTCGCCGCGGCCGGCGGGGATTGACTTCCGCGAGGTCGGTGGCGATCTGCAGGAGGTGTTCGGGCGGCATGACGCGCTACTCCGGCTCTTTCCCGACCTCCGATTCGGCGATGAACGAGACGACGGGGAACGCCTCGATGTCCTCGCCTTGGAGTTCGGTACGCAAACGACCTATCAGCTTGATCTGAGCCAACGAGTCGGGAAGGCCCTTGGCGCCGTTGCTGTCGTCGTAGGTGAAGCGTATCAAGAGGACGTCCTCGCCGTAGCCGTTCACCTCCGGGTTCACCGACAGCACCCCGAGCGTGGTGTCCGCGCACTGGCGGTGCAGGAAGCCATCCACGGTGCTTCGCGCCTGTTCCAGAACCCGCTGCTTCATCGCTCCGTTCCTGCGTGGTGATTTGATGGTTGGAGTTTACCCCATCGCTTGGCGCGTTGGTGCGCCGGGCACACAACAGCGCCCTAGGCGTTACCATTGCGGGCATGGCCACTGAGGAGAGAGTCATGGCGAAGGTGTACAAGGGAGTTGGCGTGGTCGTCGCCGGCTTGGCGGCGGCGTTCGCGGCGGCGAGCCCGGCGCCGGCCACCATCGTGGCGGACGGGTTGCACGCCTACGAAGGGGAGCTGTTGGAGTTCGGCCATGCGCATCCGAGCGGGCAAGACGCCTTCGAGGTGCTGGACATCGCCTTTATCGAGAACGGCCGCGCCACGCTGCGGGCGTCGCTGGACACGCCGGTGTGTTTGGATTTCGCCGTCCACGGCGGCGATGGCGAGGCTGTGGGGCGCGGCATCGTGGAGCCGGGCGGCGAGCATCGGCTGGGGGTCGCCGCCGACGGGCGGTTGACGTTCCGCGGCGGGCGCTACCACGCGCTGGTGGGCGCTGACGGCGGTTCGCCCGGCAGCGAGCGGTTGCGCGACATCTACCTCCACCACGAAGACCCGGTGGCGCGGGTTTTGGCGCTGCGCGAAGGTTGGCTGGATCGCACCGGCGCGTGGCGCGACACCGAGAACGCCGAGCAGTTGGCCGCCTTGGAGCAGCTGGCCGCGACGCTCGGCGAAGAAGACGCCAACGTGGCGCTCATCAACGCCGTGCTGGACGCCCGGGACGCCGCCACGGCGCACGCCATCAAGGATTTCCATGCCGCGGCGCTCAGCGGGGACGAGGTGCGGCTGGCGGACGTGCTGCGCGAGAACAAGTACACGTTGGTGGAGTTCTGGGCGTCTTGGTGCGGGCCGTGCATCGCCGAGATTCCGCATCTGAAGACGGCCTATCAACGCTATCGGGACAAGGGCTTCGAGATCCTCGCCGTCAATTTGGACGAGGACGCGGAAGCGTGGCGGAAGGCGTCCGTGGACGATTACGCCGTGCGTTGGCTGAACGTCTCGGACAACCAAGCGTTCGGCAGCCCGGTGGCCAAGATGTACCGCGTGCGCGGCATTCCCGCGAACTTCCTGGTCGACGCCGACGGCAAGACGGTGGCCCGCCACCTGCGCGGCGAGGCCGTGTCCGATACCTTGGCGTCGCTGTTGGACGACTGACCCTTGGCGGGTTCGCAGCGCCCCGCTGCAATGACCGAGGCAGTGCCGGCCGCTGGTCGGCGCACTTTGTCCGACAACGGGTTTGGCTTGCGCCTTCTCGCCTTGGCCGCCGCCCTCGCTTGCGCGGCGCCGGCGTTCGCCGCCTCGGCGTTGGCCGAGGCGTTGCGCCACCACCGCGATGCCGAACGCTTGGACGTCGAGCGCATCGCGGCGCTGTACGACGAAGCGATCCTCACCGAAGACGGCATCAACCGCACGCTGGGGCGGCTGCGCGTCTTCGCCAATCGGGCCGACCGGCCGCCGCGGGAACTCGCCAACACGCGGCTGCTCATCGCCCATGTGCTGTGGCGGCACGGCGACCCGGACGCCGCCCTCGCGGCCACGGACGAAGCGCTGGCCGCCGTGGAAACCGCCGACGGCCTGCTGCTCAAAGGCCGCCTGTTGGATGCGAAAGGCGACGCCCAAAGCGCCGCGGAGTGGTACCAGCGCGCCATCGCCGCCAGCGACAGCGAGCAAGAAAAGGAGTTCCTGCGCTTGCGCCTAACCATGGCGCAAGCCAGCGAGCGCAACGTGGACGCCTTGGCGCGGCTGGCGAGCGAAGGCGACGCGGCGTACCGCAACCGCGCCGCCGTGGCGCTGGGGATTCTCGGCCACCCCGCCAAAGCGCTTTCCATCTACCAAGCCGCCGAGGGCTTCGGCGCGCCGTTCCGCCAGCACATCCGCCTCGCCGAGTGGGCCATCGCCGCCGCCGATTGGCCGCGCGCCCAAGCCGAAGCCTGGCGGGCGTTCGACGCCGCCGGCCCGCGCGCCAACGCCCTCTACGCGCTGGCCATTCTGGTGGAGGCGCACCGCGGCGGCGACGCCTTGGGCGACTTGCTGGCCGCCATCGACGAACGCATGGGCAACAGCGCGCCCGAGACCGCGCCGGATGCCGTCTCGCGAGCGCGGGATCTCGCCCGCACCCGCGTGGACCTGCTCATCGAAACCCAGCGCTACGACGAGGCCATCGGCTTCTACCAAGCGGCCGACCAAAGCGTGGACATCGCCGCGCGCCGCCGCCTCGTCCAGCTCTACGAGGCCGCCGGCCGTCCCGCCGACATGGTGGCCGAGTACCGCCGCCTGATGCGCGCCGAGCCGCACACCGTCGCCTGGTACGGCGGCTTGGCCGGCCACCACATGAACATGGCCTCGGAGGAGGAGGCGCTGGCGGTGTGGAGCGCTTTGGAAACCGCCAACGCCGAGCGCCTCGACGTTTTGCTCGAAGGCGGCGAGCGCATGATCGAGATGGGCTTCGTCGAACCGGCGGTGGCGATGATCGAACGCCACATGGCGGGCGCCGGCGAATCCGCCCCGGCGCTGCTGTTCGTGTTCGAGGCCCGCTTCGCGCGCGGGCGCAACGACGAGGCGCTGGCGGCGTTGCAGCGCCTGGAGGCCATCCTGCCGCCGGGCGACGGCGCGGTGCGCGATCTCGCCGACGCCTACGAGCGCATGAACAAGCCGGCCCGCGCCGTGCGCCTGCTGGAGGCCTTGCGCGACGCCAAAGGCGGCCTCGGCTACGACGAGCGGATGCGCTTGGCGTGGCTCTACAGCGTGGCGAACCGCAAAGCGGACGCGCTGGCGGCGTGGCGCGAACTGTGGCTGGACGTGAAAAGCGCCGCCCGCCGGTCGCTGGCCGAGGACCAGCTCATGCTGCTGGCCGCCGAACTGAACGTGTTGGCGGACGTGGCGGTGGAACTGGAAGACAAGCTCTATCTGGGCGAAGCCGACCGCAACGAGATGAACCTCCTGGTGCGCATCTACACCGAGGTCGGCGATTCGCTCTCCGCCACCGAGATCATCGACGCCTACGCCGCCCAGAGCGGCACGGGCGAGGCCGAGCGGCTGCGCCGTTTGGGGCAGGTGTACCGCATGGTGGCCGATCACGACGCCTACGACCGCGTGCTCCGCCAACTGGTGCGGGTGGACGCCGAGAACGAGCTGGAGCATGTGCAGAACATCGTGCTCAACATGCTCGCGCACGACTTGGCGGAGGATTCCGACGAGCGCTTCGGCGAGATACAGCGTTGGCTGGGGCGTTTGCGCGCCTTCGACGAGCAGAGCGTCTCCGGCGAGTTCGAGGCCGGCATCCTCTCCCTGGGCGGCTTCAGCGACGAGGCCATCGCCAGCTACCGCCGCGCCTTGGTGGAGCAGCCGGAGAACAGCGACAACCTGCTGTTGATGGCGGATCTGATGAAGAACGCCGGACGGCGCGACGAAGCCGTCGCGCTGCTGCAGTACGCCGCCGAACACGCGGCCGACGACAATGCCTTCGTCGTCGCCGTGGACGGCATCATCAACATGATCGGCGCGCGCGCCTTCGACGAGGAGCTGACGCCGGGGCTGCAAGCCACCTTCCGCTGGACGCATCGGGTGATTCTGGAGCGCGTCACCGGGCGCGACGACAAGTTCTACCTCTACCGCCTGCTCGCCGACATCGCGCAGGAAATCGGCGACACCGAGGGCGAGTTCCTGGCGCTGGAGAACGCGCTCTCGCAAGCCGGCCTGCGCCGCCCGGCGGTGTTGCGCGAGCTGGTGACGCTCGCCACGCCCAACACCGGCTTCGGCGGCTTCAGCACCGGCGGCGGCGACGCCGAGCGGCACCTGATTCACGGCCGGCGGCTCATCGGCTTGCGCCAAGCGCTGCCGCCGGAGGTGTACATCGACCTCGGCGGCGTGCTGCTCGGCCGCGGCGACCTGGCCGGCGCCGGGCGGGCGTTCGACCGCATCGACGACATCACCGGCCTCATCGACGTGGACAAGACCAAGGCCGATCTGCTGCACGACGCCGGCCACGCGCAACAAGCCCTCGTCCACTACAACCGGGCGCTGAACGTCAACCGCGACAACCTCTCGCTGCTGGCGCGCACGGCGATGCTGCGCGAAGCCCAAGGGCAGGACGACGTGGCCAATCGCCTGTATTGGCGCGGCTTGGACGCGGTGCTGCGCGCCCAGGCGATCACCAAGCCGGCGGTGCGGCCAGGCGCCGGCCGTTCGCCGATGGCCATGCTCGGCCTCGGCCCGGACACCAGCGTCACCCGCGAATATCGCAACTACTTCGAGTGCTTGGCGCAGGGCTTCCTCATCACTTGGCCGGAGAACCGGGCGAATGCGCGCGACCGCCTGCAACCCCTGTACGTCTTGATCGACGACGCCGCGGCCGCCGTGGCGCAAGAGCGGCCGCAAGTCGGCGAGGACGGCCCCGTCGGCACCGACGGGCCGCCGGCGATCGTGGAGTTCCCGCGCCTCTACCGCGCCACCGAGTTCGCGCGGCGGGTGGCGCAACGCACCGGCGGCGACATCGGGCAGTCGCTGGAAGATCACATCGACGCCGCGCTAGTCAATTTCCAAGCGAGCGAACAAGCCCCGGCGGCGGCCCCGGAAACGCCCCTGCTACGCCGCCAATTGGCGCTCGCGGAGCAAGGAGACGACTTCGGCCTCGTGGTGCGGCTGGCCAAGCTCCTCGGCGACGAAGCCACGTTGGAGGAGCGCTTCGCCGCCCGCATCGCCGCCGGCAAGGTGCGCGAGGGCTTGGCCTACGCTTGGCATCTGTTGACGCCCCCCGCGTTCGAACGCCTGGCGCGCAGCGTCCTGCCCACGTTGCGCGACGACGAGGCCGGCCTGCTCTCCTTGATCGGCGAGAGCACCGATCTGGTGCTCGAAATGGAGGAACGCCTCGGCGTGGACGTGGTGAGTGCGGACGTCCTCCCCACCCTGCTCACCAGCCGCGCCGCGCAAACCCTCGCCAGTTCGCCGCGAGCTTACCGAAGCGCGGAGGGTTTCTGGCGCTACGCGCAAGCCAAGCTCGACTTGGACGGCCAAGTGGCGTTCATGGCGCGCACGGCGGCGGGGCCGGCGAACCCGTCCCTCGACCGGCAGCTAGGCGAGATGTTCACGGACTTGGTGGCCAAGCCGCTCAACGCCGATCAACAAGCGGCCGTGTTGGAGGCCGCCAACACCATGCTCGCCAAGATGGACGACACCACCAGCCCGTTCGGCCGCATGAACGTGGCGGCGATGTTCTTGGCGACGCCGCATCCGGACAGCCGGCCAGCGCTTTACGAGTTGGCCGCCAGTTGGCAGCGCCGGGCGAGCCTGCCGTTGGAGAACATGGCGGCGACCATCCGGGAACTGCACGAAGGCACCCCGGACGTTGGCTTCCGCGCACTGCTGCGTTTGACGCAGGCGGGACTTTGGCGCGCCGGCTACTATTTCGGCCCGCAGGAAGGTTTGGACGCTCGTTTCGCCGGCGAGCGCGAGCGCTTTTTCGACCGCCTGCGAAGCGGCGAGGCGGTGGACGCCGAAATCGCCCGCTCGGTGTACGACATGGAGTTTCCGGGCTTCAACGCGCCGACCCGCGAACAAGCGGCCCTGTTGCGCGATTTGGTCGCCGCCTTCCCGGACGACTCGCGCTACCGCGACGAGCTGGCACACGTCTTGCTGCAATTGGACGAACGCGGCGCCGCCGAGCAGGCGCTCGTCGCCTTCGTCGAGCGCGACAAGCGGGCGGAGTTCGCGCGTGCGGGCTTGTATTTCCACTACCTTGAAGAAGGCCGCTACGGCGCGGCGCTCGCCCTCGCCACCGACGGCGGCACGGATCTGCGCGACCCGACGGTGATCGACGATCTCGTGCGCAAGGCGCAAGCGCCGAACCGCGGGCAGTGGGGCAGCGGCCTACGGATTTTCCAGCACCTCTACCCCAAGCCCATCGGCCGCGGCTACAGCTTCTGGTCGAAACCAGTCGAGCGCGGCATCGGGCAGTTGCGGGCGTTGGCCGCGCCCAGCGGGAACGACGCCCCCGGCGCAACAGCGCAAGACGCGCCGGGCGTTGCGGCGCAAAGCGAGGAGCTGCCAAACGTCCTGCGCGGCGTGTGGCGCGGCGCGCTGCTGCCGGGCGACGACAGCTCCCCGCGTTTCCTCGGCCCAGCGGCCACCACGCAGTTGTTGGCCACTCGCTTGGCGGCCGACGGCGATGGCTTTGCCCTGTACTACCCCGGCGCCGGCGGTGTGCGCATCGGCGACATCTTGGACGCCGACTCCGACGCCGCCGAGGACGCCCTGCTGTTCGACGCGCTCGCGCAGTTGCCGGAGAGCGCCGCCGAGTTGGACCTCTACACCCGGGCGCTTGCGCCCAAAGCGCGGCGCACGGCCGGCAATCTGTACCAGTTTTTGGCGGACGCCTTGGCGGCCGGCGAAACCAGCGAGCAGCTCGCGCGGGAACTCGACTCGGCATTGCGCGAAGACCGCATCGGCGAGCACGAGTTCGCCGTGTGGATGATGCTGCGGGAGAACCAAGACGCGGCGCTTCCCGCGGCCCTGCACGAAGCCTTCGCCGCCCGCTTCGCCCAAATCGACGAGCCAACCGTCCTGGAGCTGTTGCTGGCGGCGCGATTGCACGCCAAGAGCGACGCCAAACAAGAAGCCGCCACATACTATTCGGCCGTCGCGGCGCGTCTCAACCACCACGACGAGTTCGCGGACGCGGCGCGTTCCTTCTCGCTCTCCGACAACGACCTGATCGATTGCGCGGCATTGATCGCGGAAGTGGCCAAACGGCTGCCCGAAGCGGCACCCGAATGGGCGCGCGGCGTGCTCGCCCTGTTCCGCCCCTTGGTGGCGCATCCGACGACGGACGCCTACTTCCACGCCTTGGCGCTGAAGGGCTTTGGCGAAGTGTTGCCGCCGGCCGAGGCGATCCAAGCGGCCGCCGGCTTAGTCGCCGAAACATCCCCGCTGGCCCCACCGCTGAAACCCCACGACGCGCACCGCGCCATCGAACTGCTGCGCCTGCAGGCCAAGGCCGGCGAGACCGAGGCGGCGCTGGCGACGCTGCGCACCGTGGTCGCGGCGCCCGCCCCCGTTGCCGATGAGGAACTCCGCAACCGGCCCATGGCCGCCTATCGGCTGCCGGCGTTGTACGGCCTATCGTCCTCGCGCGAAGACGTGGGCGCTTTGGCGACGCTCATGACCGAGCGCGAGCGCGTGTTCCCTTCCAGCGGGCCCGACGCATGGCCGGCCGCCGCGCAGTGGACGCGCGCCGCCGCCGAGGCCCTACTCCGCTGGTTCGACGAAACCGACGACGAGACCGCCCGCACCCGCATCGCCGACGCCCTGCTGCTTTGCGCCCTGCAGTTGCAGCAAGGCGGCGAGGCGGACGCCGCCCGGCAAGTGGTTACCGCGCTGGCGGAACAAGCCACCGGCGCGAAGAACGAAGCCGACCCAGCAACCTTGCGCAACATCGCGCTGCTGACGCTGCGCAGCGGGCAACCTTTGCCACCCACGATGGCCGAGCAAGTGCTCTCCCAAGGCACCCTAACCGCCGCCCAAGAAGTCGCGCTGCTGCAAGCCCTAGCGAACGCCGGCGAACCGGAAGCGGCGTTGCAAATGGGCCGACTGGCCGACCAAGGCAACAGCGCCCCCCTCCTCCGCGCCCTGCTATCGCTTGCCGAAGCCCGCGGCGACGCAGCCTACGCCGCCGACCTGACCGCCCGCCTCACCACCACCGAAAACGCCCGCCGCCGACTGGGCGTGGATCCCACCGGCTAGCCGCCTGCCCCGCACTGCCCCGCCACTTGCTGTTGACGCGCCCGCATAAGCTGTATATGGTTACAGTTTCAGCGGGCGCGCGATCAACGGCAGCCCAAGCGGCCATGAGCGACGAGGAAGGAGGATGTTAGCCATGCCAAACGAGCGACAAACCGAAGCCATTGTCAGACGCCACTTCTCGGCCTACGAAGGCGAGGTGGCGCTTGAGGAACAGGGGTCGGCCTCCCCTCGCATTGCAAGGCTTCTTCGGGGCGCGTCGAAATCCGGTGCCGGCGTCGGCCGGCCCGACTTCATCATGCATCTGGCGGATGAACCAGAATTGCTCGTCGTCGTCGAGTGCAAGGCGCGGATCTCACACCACCAGAGCGCCGATCAAGACGCCTACGCGGACTACGCGGTGGATGGCGCACTGTACTACGCATCCCACTTGGCCAAAGACATCGACGTTCTGGCCATAGCCGTCAGCGGAACCGCCAAACACCACCGCGTATCGCATTTCCTGCATCTCCGATCGGAGCACAGCGCCAGAAAGATCTTCGGCGAGGAACTGCTTACGCCGAAGGAGTACATCGCGGGGTACCGCAACGACGACGCCAAGTATCGGCAGGATTTCGCGTCCCTGCAGGTGTTCATCGCCGAACTCAACGATACCCTCCATATCTACAAAGTAGGGGAAGGACATCGTGCGTTGCTCATCAGCGCAATACTCATCGCGCTGGAACGGCCTTCATTCAAGAAGGCGTATCCTGCGGAACTCGACCCCAAGGTGCTCGCGGAAATGACAACCAGCGCCGCAATCCAGAGCCTACGAGACGCCGGATTGGACGATTCTCGAGTCGCGGTGATCGGGCAAGGGTTCGGCTTTCTGCCCACTTCCCCCGTGCTGGCCGCCGAACCTGCGAAGCTCAGGGAAGTCATCGACAGCATTGACGAAAACGTGAATTCGTTCCGCAAGACGCACCAATACCGCGACGTTCTTGGTTCCCTCTATGTGGAGTTCCTGCGGCACGCGAACAGCGACAAGGGCTTGGGCATCGTGCTCACGCCGCCGCACATCACGGAACTGTTTGCCGATTTGGCGCGCGTCAACGCCAAGTCCATCGTGTACGATAGCTGCGCCGGCACTGGCGGCTTCCTGATCAGCGCCATGAAGAAGATGATGGCGGATGCGAAAGGCAACGCGAAAATCGAGCGCCGGATCAAGCAATCGCAGCTACACGGAATCGAGCTGCAGTCGAACATCTATCCGTTGGCGGTGTCCAACATGTTCATCCATCAGGACGGCAAAACGAACATCCTGCACGGAAGCTGCTTCGACGAGGGGAACATGCAACGCATTGCGGGCCTCAAACCGACAGTCGGTTTGCTCAATCCACCGTACAAGGCCGACAAGAAACGGGATGTTGAAGAGCTGAACTTCGTCGCCGCCAATCTTCGCTGTTTACATCCGGGCGCAACGTGCGTCGCCATCGTGCCAATGCAGTCCGCGCTGGCACAGCACGGCAGAATCGCCGACTGCAAGCGCGAGTTGCTGCGCAGCCACACTCTGGAGGCGGTCTGCTCCATGCCGAACGAGCTGTTTTTCAACTCCAAGGTGGGCGTGGTTTCGTGTGTGATGGTATTCACGGCCCACAAGCCACATCCCCAGGAGAAAGAGGTCTTTCTCGGGTATTTCAAAGACGATGGCTTCGAGAAGCGCAAGATCGGCGGGCGTCAGGATGTCCGAGGCCGATGGGAACACACAAAGAAAACGTGGCTGGAGCACTACCTCAATCGCCGCGCCACGCCCGGGTTGAGCGTGAACGTGCCCTTGGGCGCCGACGACGAATGGGTCGCGGAAGCGTACATGCAAACGGACTATTCCGCGGTTGCGGACGAGCTGTTTGAGAACACGCTGCACGACTACTCCACCTTTCTATTTCACAGCCGCCAGCTTGGCACCGTGAGCGACGACGGAATCGAGCCGAAGCACAAGCGCTTGGTCGACCCGTCGAGCTGGCGGCGATTCGCCTTGACAGATTTGTTCAGCGTGACGGGCACGGCAACCACGCCACCGAGGGAGTTGGCGTACATTGAGCATGGGGCCTTTCCCTATGTCACGACGCAGGCGACCAACAATGGCACCGATGGGTTCTACGGCAAGTCCACCGAGGCCGGCGGCGTCATCACCGTCGACAGCGCCGTCGTAGGATATTGCGCCTACCAAGAGAAGCCGTTTCTCGCTTCCGACCACGTCGAGAAGCTCACGCCGCTCTTTCACATGACCGCGCCCGTGGCGATGTTCCTCGTGACCATCCTCAACATGGAACAGTACCGCTACAACTACGGCCTGAAACGCGCCCAGAAGCGCCTCCGACGCGAATCCCTGCGGCTTCCCTGCACCAAGCGAGGCGAACCGGATTGGGAGTACATGGAGCGCTACATCGGCGGGCTGCGCTACTCCTGCAACCTAGGCAGACAGTGATCGAAGCTGGCGACGGGGCAACTGGTGGCAGGCGTTCCGCCTGCATGCGGGCGAGACGCCCGCGCTCCCAGGTCGGCGCAACATGGCATACTGCCGGCCCTCGCAACGGGAGCCAATCGTGAGCAAATACGCACAGTGCCTTGCGGTCTTCGTAGGGATGCTGGTGGCCTTCGCGCCGCTGGCGGACGAAATGCGCTTTCCCGACATCGTCGGCGCGGACATCCCGGGGGTGCCGCAACTCGGGCCGCCGTTTTTGGTCATGGCCGGCGAGGCGCCGGTGCGTACGGAGAAGCACGGCTTGGCCGCGCCGGCGCTGTGGGATTGGGACGGCGACGGGAAGCGCGATCTGCTGGTGGGCGAGTTCGAGACCAACTCCGAGGACTTCCCCATGGGCGCCGAGGGTTCGAGCATCCGGGTACACAGGAACATCGGCACGGACGCCAGCCCGAAGTTCGGCGCGGGGTTCACATGGGCGCGGGATACGCAAGGCACCATCATGGAGGTGCCGCAGTGGTGCTGCATCGGCTTCACGCCGTTCTTCTTCGACTTGGACGCGGACGGCCGCAAGGACATCATCACCGGTCAATACCACCCGGGCGAGGTGACGTGGTTTCGCGGCGCCGCGAACGGTTTTCTGCCGGGCGTCCAGCTTCCGCAAGAAGGCGACCCCGCGTCCAACGGCTTGCCGCAATTCGGCGACTACGAAGGCGAACCGGGCGACATCGGCACCTTCGACTACTGGGCGTATTCCTCCGCCAGTTTCGGCGACTTCGACGACGATGGCGACTTGGACCTCATCCTCGGCGGCGTCGGCGGCTTGCGCATCAGCGAGAACATCGGCGGCCGGCAACGGCCGAGCTTCGCGGAACGCCGTTTGCTGCTGGATGTGAACGGCGAGCCGCTGCGCGTGTTGCGCAAACCGGCGAGCGAACACCCGCCGGCCGACATGTCGCCGCCACCGGACGGCGACGGCAAGACCAACCCGGTGGTCGTGGACTGGAACGGCGACGGCGTGCTCGACCTGCTGGTCACCGCCAGCTACCGCCACCCGGCCAGCCAAGCCGTCACGTTCTTCCGCGGCGTCAAGACCTCCGCCGGGCACCGCTTCCACAGCGGCGTGGATCTGCTCGCCACCGCCGACGGCGCGAAAGCGCTGCCGGGCAGCGGCCCGCGCGTCTACGTGGACGATTGGAACCGCGACGGCGTGCAGGACCTCATCATCGGCGCCAGCGTGGCCACCGTGAACGATGGCGAGTTCAGCGACGAGCTCTCGTGGGAATGGGAGGACGTCACCGGCGTGGAGAGCGCCGGCAAGGATCCGGGGCTCTACCCTCCCCGCCCCAAGCCCACCGCCGAATCCTTGCAGCTTGCCCGGCTGCGCGCCAACGGCATGAGCGAGAAGGAAGCCGAAGAGCTGCTGGCGTTCAATGTGGAGTATTGGGAGGACACCATCGGCCGGCTGTACAAGGAGGGCAAGGAGCACTGGCTCACCATGCGCCACCAAGGCCGCGTCTACGTGATGCTCGGCAGTCGCCCGGAAGACGCCAGCGCCGCCTTGCCGCCGCCGGCGAACAGCGCCGCAGCCATCGCCGCCGCGCCAACCGCTCCCGCCGCGCCGGTGCGCGTGGCCGTCGAAGCGACCGAGCACGGCGGCCGACCGACGTTGCAGGTGCGTTTCGCCATGCGCGACGGCTGGTACGTCTACGCGCCGACGGGCCGCAACGCGCCGCACGGCATGACGGAGACGAACGTGGCGTTCGATTTGCCGCCGGCGGTCTCACTCGCGGGCGACTTGGTCCTGCCCCCGCATCACTACAAAGGCGTTTACGACATCTACGAAGGCAGCGTCACTTGGCGGCAACCCGTGGCTGTGACCGATACAGCCGATGAGCAGCTTCCGGTGACCGCCCGCGTCACCTATCAAACCTGCAAAGACGACCTGTGCCTGCCACCGCGCACCGAGACCCTACGCACCACCATCGGACGCAATACGCCGAGCGGGGAACAGCGCGCGAACAGCGGCTAACGCATCTAGCGCCCGGAAGCGCATGCAGCGGCCAACTCACGCACTCGCGCCGTGCAACGCCGCTAGTGCCGTCAAGCCGCGGCGCACTCCAGCCACGGCGGCATCAACGGCCAGATCGCCCAAGCGTTCGCGCCCGTACCACGCCACCTGCCCGGCGTCCGTTCCCACCGCAACGCAGTCGCCAGGCAATTCGTTGATGATGACGCCGACTTGCTGCCAATACTCCGCCGACCTAGGCGTATTCGACGCGGTCTCGCGCAAAACCCAGTCGGCCACGGGCGTATCGCCCTCCGCGCCGGCACCGCTAGCGGAGGTCTTCAGCAAGAACCACTGCGGTGCGGCCGGCTGCGCCTCGGCAAACAACAAGCGGTATGCGGCACAGCGGATCTTCGCCTCCCTTGCCACACCCCCGGCGGAGACCCGCTCGTGGGCGCTCGCATCTTGCTTGGGAACGCTAGCCAATTCCACCACCAATCCCACGCTCCGAGCCGCAGCGCGCAACGCGCCCACTTGCCGCTCGCGTTTGGAAGGCAACATCCAGAACAGCGGCCCGACCACGCCGATCAACACCAAGGCCACGATCAACCAAGCCATCCGTCCCCCGAAGCGGATCTTCGACATAGAATAGCCCACGCCGCCGCTCGCCTCATTGCAAAACCCATGTCCGAACCCGGGGCTCACGAACGCCGCCAAGCGCCGCCGCAGACCGGCGGCTCGCCCCGCGGTTTCGGGTTGTTGTTGGCCACGGTGTTCGCGATCATCGGCTGTTGGCCGTTGCTCGGCGGCGACACCCCTCGCTGGTGGGCCTTGGCCGTGGCCGCGGTGGTGCTGGCGGTGGCGCTCGCGGCGCCGCAATGGCTCGCGCCCGCCACACGCCTTTGGCTGCGCTTCGGCTTGCTGCTGCATCGCGTCACCAGCCCGATCATCTTGGCGGTCATCTACTTCGGCGTGGTGACGCCCACCGGACTGCTGCGGCGGGCTTTGGGCAAGGATCCACTCCGCTTGAAGCGCGACCCCGATGCCGAAAGCTACTGGATCGAGCGCGAACCGCCGGGGCCGGATCGAGAATCCATGTCGAACCAGTTCTGACGGCTGACGGCCATTGCGTTTTTTGCGGGGAAGACGCAAGCTAACGGTTGTGCAACGATGTGCCGCGGAGGCGGCGGAGGTTTCGAATTGCGGCTTTCTTTCTTGGCCGAGTTTTGGGCTTTCTTGCGGGTGCGCAAGAAATACTGGCTGTTGCCGGCGGTGTTGACGATGCTCGTGTTCGGCGGGCTCATCGCCATCACGCAAACCAGCACCGTGGCGCCGATGATCTACACGATCTTCTAAGCCCAGCGTGCCTCACGGCGCGTTGAGTTCGCCTTGCAACTCTGGGCGTTGGAGAAAGTGATTTAGCTGTGGCGGTCGATGCCGAGAGAAACTAGCGCACCGGCACGCGCCGGGCGGATTCTGCACGACATCGGCGCCATTGACGCCGGCGCGTGGAACCGCTGCGCGAACCCGGCGTACGCCGAGTACAACCCGTTCTTGGACCATCGCTTTCTGCACGCCTTGGAGGCGAGCGGCAGCGTTTGCGCGCAAACCGGGTGGCAGCCGTTTCATGTGGTGCTAGCGCCGGCCGAAGGCGGGGTGGACGACGCCGTGGGCGTGGTGCCCATGTACGTCAAGGGACATTCGCGCGGCGAGTTCGTGTTCGACGGGGCTTGGGCGGAGGCGTTCCATCGCGCCGGCGGGCGCTACTACCCGAAGCTGCAGGCGAGCGTGCCGTTCACCCCGGCCACCGGGCGGCGGTTGCTGGTGGCGGAAGGGCAGCCCGAAGGCGAGGTGGAACGGCAACTGTTGGGCGTGGCCATTGAGGTGGCGCGGCGCACCAACGTGAGTTCGCTGCATCTGACGTTCCTGCCGGAGAGCCAGTGGCGGCACGCCGCGGAGGTGGGTTGCCTGCGGCGCATCGATACGCAGTTCCATTGGCGCAACGACGGCTACGGCACCTTCGACGAGTTCGCCGCGGCGCTGTCCGCGAAGAAGCGCAAGAACATCCGCCGCGAGCGGCGCGAGGCGATGGCGAACGGCATCGACATCGAGTGGCTGACCGGCACCATCAGCGAAGCGCAGTGGGACGCCTTCCACGCCTGCTATCTGGACACCAGCCAGCGCAAGTGGGGCGCGGCCTACCTCACGCGGGAGTTCTTCAGCCGCGTGGGGGAGGCGATGGGCGACCGCGTCCTGCTCGTCATGTGCAAGCGGGGCGGGCGCTACATCGCCGGCGCCATCAACTTCATCGGCGGCGACACGCTGTACGGGCGCAACTGGGGGTGCCTGGAGGATCACCGCTTTCTGCACTTCGAGGCGTGCTACTACCAAGCCATCGACTTCGCCATCGCGCACGGCTTGGCGCGGGTGGAAGCCGGTGCGCAAGGCGGGCACAAGCTCGCGCGCGGCTACCTGCCCTGCCCCACTTATTCGGCGCACTGGATTCGGGATCCGGCGCTGCGCGACGCGGTGGAGCGTTATTTGCAGGAAGAACGGGAGTATGTGCGGCACGACATGGAAGCCATCGCCGAGTGGCATTCGCCCTTTCGCCGCGATGCCGCCGGGCAACCCGAGGTGGACGTCTCGCGCTACTCCTTGGGCGAGGACGACGTGGCGATCAACGGGTCGTGAGGGCGGTGCGCAAGCGGTTGGCGTATTCCTGCACTCTCTCGACGTTCGCCGGGCCGGTGCGCAACAACTGCTTCTGCAGCGGCGCGAGCGCCTCCAGCGTCGGATCGGCGAATTGGTAATACACCCCGGGCCGCGTCACGGCCACCGGCTCGGTGTGTACCGGCGTGGCAAGCACATGGTCAACGGCGCGTTGCAGCAGAATGCTCGGTGCGGGCGCGCTGGCGTCGAGTTCGCGCACGGCTTCGGCCAGCAACGGTTCCAAGAGCATGAACAGCGTCGCCGCGTCCTCCGCGGGGAGGGCCAAGGCCGTGCCCACGACGGCGTCGTAGCGGGCGTAGGCGCGCGGATGGATGAACATCTGCTCGCCCTCCTCGCGCGCCTCGAATTGCCCCACGGTGATGAACGAAAGCGACCTTCTGGGCACTTGGCCCCGCGCCGCGTAATCCAACAGCACCGCCGCCAAGCGCACGAGGCCCTCGCGCGCTCGCCAAGTTGTCCATACCAGCGGTGCGTTGGCCGCAAGCCAAGCGCGGACGAAGTCGTCGCTGTCGTCGAGGGGCGGTAGGAGGACCGGATCGTCGCCACCGGTTGCGGCAGTCGGCCCGTCGGGCGACGTGGCGGGATCATCCTGTCCGGACGCCGGCGCATCGTCCGTTTCCGCGGCGTCAACTTGCGCGGGAGCCTCCGCGGACGATTCGTCCGCGTCACCCTCGCGGAGCCACCACCAAGCGACCAGCGCCACGAGCACCACGGCCAAGACCGCAAGGTGCGTGACGACGACTATTGCGCGACGAACCATGCGCCCATTATGCGCCAAATCGCATACTCCCGGGGGAACATTTGCTGACAAAGCGTCGGTGCCCACGCGACCCGGAGCTACCGCCCTCCGCGACGGTCCCTGGGAGCGCGGGCGTCTCGCCCGCATCTGCGTTCACGGATATTCACCTTGTGCGGGCGAGACGCCCGCGCTCCCAGGACGTTGGCATGGATACGCGGCGCGCGATTGCGTACATTACGCTCGCATGGAAGCCATCAGCGTCAAAGCGGTTCTCGGCGGCGCGGCGGCGATCGGCGCCGAAGCGCTGGTGCGCGGCTGGGTGAAATCGCGCCGCACCTCCAAAGGCGGGTTCTCGTTCATCGCGCTGAACGACGGCTCCTGCTTGGCGGATCTGCAAATCGTCGCGGACAACACCCTCGCCAACTACGACGCGATCGCCGCGCTGGGCGCCGGCTGCGCGCTGGAAGTGTCCGGCGAGGTGGTGGAATCCCCGGGCAAAGGGCAGGCGCGCGAGCTGAAAGCCAGCGACGTGCGCGTGCTCGGCGCGGTGGACGACCCGGAAACCTACCCCATCGCCAAGAAGCGCCACACCTTCGAGCATCTGCGCACGGTGGCGCACCTGCGCCCGCGCACCAACACCTTCGGCGCCATCGCCCGGGTGCGCAACGGCATCGCCCAAGCGGTTCACGAGTATTTCCGCAGCCGCGGCTTCCTGTGGGTACACACGCCCATCATCACCGCCAGCGACTGCGAAGGCGCCGGCGAGCTGTTCCGCGTGAGCGGGCCCGAGGATGGCGACAGCGGCGGCTTCTTCGGGCGCGACACCTACCTCACGGTTTCCGGGCAGCTAAACGTGGAGGCGTACTGCCTTGCCATGAGCAAGGTGTACACCTTCGGCCCCACGTTTCGCGCCGAGAACTCGAACACCAGCCGACACTTGGCCGAGTTTTGGATGATCGAGCCGGAAATCGCCTTTGCCACCTTGCCCGACCTGGCGGATTTGGCCGAGGACTTCCTCACCACCGTGCTTGGCGACGTGCTGCGGCAACACGGCGAGGACTTGGCGTTTTTCCGCGACCGGGTGGACGCCAAGGTGATCGAGCGGCTGGAGAACGTCGTCGCCGCGCCGTTCGCGCGCATGGACTACGGCGAGGCCGTGGACATCCTCAAGGCTTCCGGGGAGCGCTTCGAGTTCCCGGTGGAGTGGGGTCGGGATCTGCAATCCGAACACGAGCGCTTCCTCACGGAGAAGCATGTGGGCGGCCCGGTGGTGGTGGTGAACTACCCGAAGGAGCTGAAGGCGTTCTACATGCGGCAGAACGACGACGGCCGCACCGTGGCCGCCATGGACGTGCTGGTGCCGGGCGTCGGCGAGATCATCGGCGGCAGCCAGCGCGAGGAACGCTTGGACAAGCTGGACGCCCGCATGGCGCCGACGGCGCAAAAGGAGCTTTGGTGGTACCGCGACCTGCGGCGCTACGGCTCCGTGCCGCACGCCGGTTTCGGCTTGGGCCTAGAGCGCTTGGTGCTCTACGCCACCGGCATGGAGAACATCCGCGACGCGATTCCCTTCCCGCGTGCGCCCGGCAACGCCGCCTTTTGACCCTAGTGAAACCGAACACCGAGACGGCAACCGCCCGCAGCGGCGCCAAGTACCGCACCGCGCACGGTTTCGCCGCCATCAAGGACGGCATCAAGGTGCGCCAACTGGACGCCGGGCCGCGGCCGCCGAAACCGCCGTGGCTGCGCGTGCGCGTCGGCGGCGACGGCCGCTACGCCGCGGTGCGCCGCGCCGTGAAGGAGAACCGCCTCGCCACGGTGTGCGAGGAGTCCCACTGCCCCAACATCGGCGAATGTTGGTCCGCGGGCACCGCCACGCTCATGCTGATGGGCAGCGTGTGTACCCGCGCCTGCCGCTTCTGCGCCGTGGACACCGGCAACCCCAACGGCTGGCTGGACGCCGACGAACCCGCGCAAGTGGCGCGGTCGGTGGCGCGCATGGGCTTGCGCTACGTCGTGCTCACCTCCGTGGACCGGGACGACCTCGCCGACGGCGGCGCCGCGCACTACGCCGCCTGCGTCCGCGCCATCAAGGCGCACTGCCCCGGCACCAAGGTGGAAGCGCTGACGCCGGACTTCCAAGGCGACCTGGCGGCGGTGGCGACGGTGGCGCGTTCCGGCGTGGACGTGTTCGCGCAGAACCTGGAAACGGTGCGACGTTTGACGCATCCGGTGCGGGATCCGCGGGCCGGCTATCAGCAAACGCTTACGGTGTTGCAACACGCCAAGTCGCTTGGCGCGGTGACCAAGAGCAGCCTCATGCTGGGCCTCGGGGAAACCGCCGAGGAAGTGCGCGAGGCGCTGGCGGATATGCTCGCGAGCGGAGTGGATCTGCTCACGCTCGGCCAATACCTGCAACCGACGCGCAACCACCTGCCGGTGGCGCGTTGGATTCCGCCGGCGGAGTTCGACGAGCATCGCCGTTGGGCTCTGCAAGCCGGATTCCGCGAAGTCGCCGCCGGGCCGCTGGTGCGCTCCAGCTATCGTGCGGATCAGCTCGCGCAAGCGTTTTCCGCCTAGCAATGACACTGCTTGAAGACGACGGCCGCGAAGCCACCACGATTGAAGCGGTGACGAAACCGGCGTTCCCCGCTTGGCGGGATGCCCAAGACGAGCCGACGCGGGCGTGGCTGCACCGCACCGGGTTTCACGCCGATGCCGGCGCGTTCGAGTGGTTGCCGGGCGCGGCACCGGCGGCGCGTCTCGTCGCGGGCTTGGGCGATACGCCGAACCTCGAGAGCCTAGGCGATCTTCCCCACAAGCTGCCGCAAGGCGATTACCGCTTGCGGCTGGCGGATGCCGGGGCCGATCAAAGCCGATTTGCGCTCGGCTGGGGCCTCGGCGCCTATCGCTTCACCGCGTACCGCGA
The DNA here is from genome assembly GCA_965243095.1 of Candidatus Azotimanducaceae bacterium. Classification (GTDB taxonomy): domain Bacteria; phylum Pseudomonadota; class Gammaproteobacteria; order Pseudomonadales; family Azotimanducaceae; genus VXYL01. The sequence goes on along the minus strand of OZ251530.1, from coordinate 2,873,241 downwards.
GCCGAAGCGTTCGCCGGCCCGTTTGCTGGTGGACGCCGAGCATCGCCTCGTCTTGCAGCAAGTGGATGCGGTCACTTTGTGCCGCGACCTCATCAACACCCCGGCGTCGGACATGCTGCCGCACCAGCTGGAGGCGGCCAGCCGCGAGCTGGCGGCTGCACACGGCGCAGGCATTGAGGTGACCACCGGCGATGCCTTGTTGCAGCGCGGCTTGCGCACGATCCACGCCGTGGGCCGCGCCAGCGCCAGCGCGCCGCGCCTCATCGACCTGCGCTGGGGCGACGAACGCCACCCGAAGGTGACGCTGGTGGGCAAAGGCGTCTGCTTCGACAGCGGCGGCCTCGACATCAAACCGGCGAGCAACATGCGGCTGATGAAGAAGGACATGGGCGGCGCGGCGCATGTGCTCGCGTTGGCCCAGCTGATGATGGCCCAGGAACTGCCGGTGCGCCTGCGCGTGCTGGTGCCGGCGGTGGAGAACGCCGTGGCCGGCAACGCCTTCCGCCCGGGCGACGTGATCCGCACCTACCAGGGGCTCACCGTGGAAGTGGACAACACCGACGCCGAGGGACGGCTGATCCTGGCCGACGCCCTGACGCTGGCCGCCGAGGAGGAACCCGCGCTGCTGGTGGACTTCGCCACGCTCACCGGCGCCGCCCGCACGGCGCTCGGCACCGAACTGCCGGCCATGTTCGCCACCGACGACGCGCTGGCGGCGGAACTCATGGCCATCGGCACCCAAATGGAGGATCCGGTGTGGCGCATGCCGCTGTTCGCCCCCTACCGCAAGATGCTCAAGAGCGAGGTGGCGGACCTGCTCAACAGCCCTCCCCCGCCCTACGCCGGCGCCATCGCCGCGGCGCTGTTCCTGCAACGCTTCGCCGGCGCCGGCGCGTGGCTGCACTTCGACATCATGGCGTGGAACCTGACGGCGCGCCCGGGCCATCCGATCGGCGGCGAAGCGATGGGGCTGCGCGCCATGCACGACTATCTGGAACGGCGTTTCGGTAACTGAAGCGATCCTCGCCTTTGGAACGCGGGCGTTCCGCCCGCATGCAGGCGAGACGCCTGCGCTCCCAGGGCAGCCGCAGCCGCGGCGCGTTACAATGCGCGCCGTTCGCCCCTGCGCCCGCCAACCCACCACACGCGATTTCCGCGCCATGCGCATCCAACTGCACAACACGGCTTCCGGCCGCAAGGAAGTGTTCACGCCGCGTTCGCCGGAGCACGTCACTTTGTACGTTTGCGGCCCCACGGTGTACCACTTCGCGCACATCGGCAACGCCGTGCCGGCGGTGGCGTTCGACGTGCTGGTGCGGCTGCTGCGCGTGGCGTATCCGCGCGTCACCTACGTGCGCAACATCACCGACGTGGACGACAAGATCAACGCCGCCGCGGCCGCCGCCGGCCAACCGATAGCCAACGTGGCCGAGCGCTTCGCGGCCGCGTACGCCGACGATCTGGCCGCGCTGGGGGTTCTCGAACCCGACGTCGAACCCCGCGCCACCGAGCACATCGCCGAGATCATCGCCATGATCGAAGCGCTGCTGGCGCACGACAACGCCTACGAGGCCGACGGCCATGTGCTGTTCCATGTGCCGTCGGATCCCGAATACGGCACGCTCGCCAAACGCACGTTGAGCGAAATGCGCGACGGCGCCCGCGTGGAGGTGGCCCCCTACAAGAGGGACGCCAAGGATTTCGTGCTGTGGAAGCCGTCCACGCCCGAGCTGCCCGGCTGGGACAGCCCGTGGGGGCGCGGCCGGCCCGGCTGGCACATCGAGTGCTCGGCCATGATCCGCAAGCACCTAGGACCGGTGATCGACATCCACGGCGGCGGCAGCGATCTGGCCTTTCCGCACCACGAGAACGAATGTGCCCAAAGCCGCTGCGTCAACGATGGCGCGGCCAGCGTGCGCTATTGGCTGCACAACGGCATGCTCACCTTCGGCGCCGGCAAGATGTCCAAGAGCGAAGGCAACATCGAAACCATCCGCGATCTGCGTACCCATCACGATGGCGAAGCGCTCCGCTATGCCCTCCTCTCCGGCCACTACCGCCAGAGTCTCGAGTGGAGCCGCAACCTGTTGCTGCAAGCGCACGTAAGCCTGCGCGCCCTCTACCAAGCCCTGCGCGCCGCGGACGAGGACGACGGCGCCACCGCTAACGACTACGCCGACGCGGACGAGGAGCACTTTCCCGCCGACGTGCTAGCGGCCCTCGCGGACGACCTGAACACGCCAAGAGCGCTCGCCGCCATGCACGGCCTCGCGGCGGACATCCATCGCGCCGCGGACGCGAAGGCCAAGAGCGCCCTGCGCACGCGATTGCTCGCGGGCGGTTGGCTGCTCGGCCTGTTCCAGCGCACCGCATCGGCGTACTTTCAAGGGCTGCCAGCCGACGCTCCCACGGCCAAAATCGAGAAGATGATCGAGCAGCGCGACGCCGCCCGGCGAGAGCGCGATTTCGCGCGCGCCGACGCCATCCGCCAAAGCCTCGCCGAAATGGGCGTCACCATTGAGGACAGCCGCACCGGCACCCGCTGGAGCATCGCACGCCGGACGGGGCTCTAGCCGCCGTCGGATTGAAAGAGCGACCGGCTGCCTACCAGCCGGCTTTGGGATTCTTGCCGCGCGCCGCGACGCACTTGCGGGTGTGCTGGGGTTCCTCGTCGCAACGCAGGCGCGCCATCTCGAAATTGCGCCGACTGGGCGCCGTGACGCGGTATTGCTCGCCGCTAAGGGTCTTCGCCACTTGGACTTGGACGGTGTCGCCGGCGCGGACGCGGGATTCCGGGCCGCTGCGCCCCTCCAGCAGCAGGCCGTCGTCCAGCAACAACACTTGGCGACCGCGCACGAGCTGCCACACGGCTTCGACAACGGCGTTGAAGCGCCTGGGCGTGGCTTCCGGCTCGGGCTTGGGGTTTGCGGCACGCGATCTACGCAACCAGCCGAACCACTTGCGGTCGCGTTTTCGCTCCGGTTGCGCTCGCGGTTCCCGAGCCGCAGGCGGCGCCTCGGGAGCGATGTCAGGAGGCTGTTCCACCAGCTCCTCGACGAGCGGTTCGGCGGTTGCGGCCACTGGCGCGGCCTCCGCCTGGGCACTCGTCGCGGCCGGCGCCTCGACGCGGCGCAGTTCCTCGTAGGCGGCATCGAAACATGCCTTGCGGTCGGCGGCGGAAGGCCGGGATGAGCATTGCGCCAGCGCTTCGCAAAGCGCCCGTTGATCCTCCGGCAGGTCTTCGCAGCGGATGCCGGCGCCCTCGCCGTGGGCGCAAACGGCAAGTGCGCCAAACAACGCCGCGAGCGGGAGGCCGAAGCCCGCTCGCGGCGTTGCCGGGCGCAGAAACAACCGCCTGGGCATGCGCCGCATCAGTTCTCCTGCGGCGGCGGGATGGTGGGCACGCTCAGCAGCCCGTCGATCTCCGCGGTCTGGATTCCATCGCGGAAGTCGAACTCGTCGTCGAACGTGCATTTCAACCGCGAGATGTGCGTGCCGGCCAGCCGCCTGTTTTCGCAGTGGTTGCCGACCGCGTCGCCGCCGTAGCGCTCTCGGTAGTCGGCCACGATGGCCTCCGCTTGCGGGCGGAACGTCTCCGGCACGGCTTTCATCATCGCCTTGAAGTGGCTGCGAATCTCCGGCGTCGTTTCGCTGGCGGCGGCCACTCCGACCCATCCGATCGCCGCGATGGCGTCGCGCTGGACGCCGCCGAGCCCCTCTTGGTAGATGTAGCCCACCCTGGCTTGGGCGAGCTTGAAGCCGCGCTTGGCGGCGGTCAGCAGATACGGGAACGCTTCCCCGTAGTTGCCGTGCCGGTAGAGCCGGGCGCCTTTGCCGTTGGCGTCGCGGATGCGCTGGATTCGCACCGGGTTGAGGTCGTCGGGGAGGCGCTGCTCGGTGACAATCACCTCTTCAACGTCCTCGTCCTCGACTTGCGTCTCGGCGTAGGCAAACGCCATGCTCGCCGCGCAGACGGCGCCGAGGCCCAGCCGCAGGATGGTGGTGAAGCTCCTCAGCTTGATGAACATTGCTGTTCCTCCTTGGTTTAGCAGTTTACATCGAAAGCGGCGCGATGGCTCGCTGCGCTGCTTCCGACTGGCCTGAACAGTACGCCCCGCCACGCCCAAACGGCGCGACTTTTTCATGCTTTCTTGCCCCTTGGAATTGGCCGATTTGCAAGAAAACGCCGCGAATAGCGCCAATAGCGAGTGAGAACGGCTATTTCGCTGTTCTCCTCGCCCGGAGCCGCGGCCAACCGCGGCACGAAGTCTGTTCACAGCGCATTGTCGGGTGCGCTTTGTACCACGAGACCCGCCCAAGAGCTACCCGTCGCCGGTGCCGGCGAAGAACAGCGTCGCCCGCTCGAACGCGCGCTGGCCGATTTCCAAGCCGAGCAAGCGGCCGGGGATATCGTCGGCCGGCGGGTGAATGCCGCCCCAGATGCGCGACAGGCTGCACTGATCGGAGGCGTCCCGATAGGTGGCCCATTCCAAGGTCATGTCCACCGACGGGCCGCGCTCGAACACCAGAAACTCGTCGGCCGGCACCTCGAAGCCGCTCTTGCCGCCGGGAAAGTACGCATCGCCGGTAAGCGCGGTGAGCACCTCGGCGGCGGCGCGCGAATAGGTGGAGTGCCCGGAAACGTAGCCGGCGAAAGGCGGCGTGACGAAGCTCGGACGCTGGTACGGCCACCAGTTCTCGGCGAGTATCCAGCCGACCCCCGCCGGGCTGCCGTCGTCGCCCACGAAGTCCGGGCCGCGCCAAGCGAGCACTTTGATTTTGTCCACGTTCTCGCCATCTTCGCCGGCGAGCGCGTCGCCGGCCGCCACCAGCTCGATGAGCCCGTCGCGCAGGGGTATGCCGTCCACATGGTAGGCGGGCAACTCGGAGTCGGTGCTTTGGCCGCGGTCGGCCATGGCGCGCAGCGCGGAAATCGGGCGAATGTAGTCGTGCCAGCCCTTCAATCCCCACGCCGCGATGGCGGAATCGTGCATGGCGCCGCCCAAGGCGAAATAGCCCTTCACGTCCCACTCCAGCGCATCGACCGCGGCGCCAGCGCCTTCGATGCGGCGCACCAGCAGCGGATGCTCGTTGACCTCGTTGAAGATGACGAACCAATGCCCCGGCGGCGTTTCGGATTCCGGCCCGTCGGCCCAGAACTCCGCCAGCACGCGGCTGTAGTCGCCCCGAGGCACCACTTGCGGCGCGTAGGGTTGCCCGGTGGCGGGATTCACCGAGTAGCCACGCCCCGAGTCGCCGCCGGCGAGCGGATAGAAGGCCGGATAGTCCTCGAACGCCCGCGGATAGGACGCCACGTTGCCGACGCTGGCCGGCGAGATGTCCACCATCACGCCGTCGGCCGGATCCAAGTGCGAGGCCCAGTGCGCCACCAGCGCGAAACCCCACTTGTATTGCTCCGCCAGCGCACCGTCCACCTTAGGCGGCGGGCCGGGATCGCCGTACACCCAGTACTCGCCGCCATCCCGACGGTGGATGGCCGCCGCGCTTTCGTCCAGCGCGAAGGGCGTCACCGCGCCCCACTCCGCGCCGAGAAACTCCGGCTCGCTGTCCACCGGATTGCCGGCTTGATCGATGAAGCTCTGCAACCGCAACGGCTGCCAGCGATTCAGATCGACGATATGGGGATTGCCCGGCAGGTGCGGCTCCAGCGCCGGATTGACCGGCGCGTAAATCCGATTCGCGTAGTCGTTCGCCTCGTTGCTGCTGTCCGCCAAGCCGAACGCCAGGTAGCAAGCGGCGATGTGGTTGCCGAGCGCGGCGGCGCGCCCGTTGCGGTAGGCGTCGTCTTCGTCGGCGCTGTCGTAGCCCAACGCCGCCATCAAGGCGTTCGCGTCCTCGGCGATGCGGCTCGCGCCCGGCGAGGCGCGGAAACGGCTGCGGATGATGCGGTAGGCGGCGAAACTCAGCGCTTCGTCCCGCGCCACCGCAATGTCCATGGGCGCTTCCGGACGCTCGAAGGCGCAGCGCGCACCGGCGCGGCGGCCGCCGAGCAGCCAAGGAGTGGCGACGCCGTCATAGGCCGCCCAAGCGTCCCACATCGCCGCCGAGACGTGGAACAGATTGCGGGCATGCACCACCGGCCTGGCGTAGTCGTCGCGTATGGCCTGCAGCAACACCTCGTTCCAGCGCCGCGCCACGCTCACGTCCGCGTCCCACGCAACGCCCGGAACGTAGTTCGCCGTAACGGTGGCGCCGCCGCTCGGCATCACGAACGTCGTCGTGGCCGCGCGCGGATCGGCGATGGTGCCGGCGGTCGCCGACCAGTGCGAGAAGTAGTGGTTGCCGATGCGCGGCTCGGCGCGGATCGGCACGTCGGCCCCCGCGGCGTAGGCGCCGCTGCCGCTGGCGCGCTCCACCACCAAGCGGGACGTGAACGCGGCTTGCTCCAGCGTGATCAACTGGTCGGCGGCGATGCCCGGATGGGTGGAAACGGTGCCGTCCGGCCACCGCACCTCCAAGTCCGCAACCGTCGCCGAACCCAGTCCGAAGTGAACCTCGGCCGGATTTTGCGAGGTGAAGTTGTTGCCGGCGCGCATTTCGCGCACTTGGGTGCCGGTGGACGAGCGCAGGGTGATCCACGCCCCCACCGCCCGGGTGTTGGCCGATTCGCTCACCAGCTTGACGGCCAGATAGTGGTTCGAGTTGCGCAGATTGTTGCGGTAGTAGCGCAGCGAATGTTGGCTGTTGTTGGTCAACGCGATGTCCAAGTCGCCATCGCGGTCGCCGTCGTAGCAGGCGACCCCGCGCCCTTGATCGGTTTCCGTGAGGCCGAGCGGGATGGCCTTCTCCGTGAAGGTGCCGTCGCCGTTGGCGTGGAAGAACAACAGCGGGTCGGACTCGTAGCCCGGCAAGTGCCAGCCGTTGGTGTGGAACAGATCCAAGTGGCCGTCGTTGTCGAAATCCGCGAAGCAGGCGCCCCAGCCCCAATAGCCCTCCACCACGCCGGCCGCATCCGTGGCGTCGCTGAACACGCCGGCGCCGTTGTTGCGGTAAAGGCGGTTGCCGGTGCCGGAGAAGCTGCCGTCCAAGGTCGAGCCGTTGATGGACGTGACGAACCAGTCCATGTCGCCGTCGTTGTCGTAGTCGCCGACCGCCGCGCCCATGCCGAACTCGTCCGTGATCACCAAGCGGTCGGTGGTCTTGGTGAACGTGCCGTCGCCATCGTTGACGAAAACCTGGCTGGTGCCGAAGTCGCCGGTCATCAGCAGGTCCAAGTCGCCATCGTCATCGATGTCGCTCAGGTTGGGGGTGAGCGTGAAGTCGAGGGAGAACTGCGTGAACGAGTCGTTGCCGGTGTCGAACAGTTGCCGGGCGATGCCGGACTGCACACTGTAGCTCTCGAAAGTGCCGTCGCCGCGGTTGCGCCACAGGGTCTCGGTGTCGCGCAGGCTGCGGCTGTTCCAGTGGCTTAGAAACAGGTCTAAATCGCCATCCTGGTCGTAGTCGGCGAACGTCGCGGACAGGGTGTTGGAGGTGAGCAGCGCGATGCCCGAGGAGGCGCTCACGTCGGTGAAGCGGCCGCCGTCGTTGCGCATCAGATAGAACGGATCCCCTTGGATGCCGCCGACGAAGAGATCCAAATCGTCGTCGCCGTCGATGTCCGCGAAGGTGGGGCCGCTGCCGCGATGGTCTATCGCCAAGCCCATCTCCCCGGCCACTTCCGCGTAGGTGCCGTCGCCGCGGTTCTCGAACAGCCGGTTGGGCCACGAGCCCTTGCCATGCACATAGACGTCGATGTGGCCGTCGCCGTCGTAGTCCACCGCGGCGAGGCCGCCGGAGGCGTACTCGGCGTCAACCTCCGCGTGGAAACCAGCGCCGCCGACGAGGCCCACGGCATCGCCCATCTCGGTGAAACTGAACGTGTTGGCGGAGACGCCGCCGCCACTCCCGCCCGTCGGCGGCGCCGGCGCCGGATTGCCGCCACCGCCCCCGCCGCCTCCGCCACAACCGAGCAAAGCGCCGACGGCCGTTAGCGCGAGGGCCCGGCGAGGTGAGAGAAACCCACACATCAACATGGTCTTGGCAACAAGGCCGCTCGTTCGCAAGCTCCGTTCAGCGCCGCCCGCCCGAGATGGTGGCGGCGTCAGCTAGCAGCGCACCGCCACCCGACGCGGCAAGGAAAAAAGAAACGCGGCGCCTTGTCAACAAGCCGCCGCGTTAGTGGCCGTGCCGGCGGCCGCAGCCGCCGGCCCGCCAGCCTAGAGCCGAACGGTGAGCCGAACGTAGGCCGTGCGCCCCATGATCCGATCCAAATACCCCTCGTGGCCGGCCGGCATGGTCTTCGGCGTCGGATAGTTGTCGAACACGTTGCGGAACGCCACGTTGACGTTCCAGTTGAGGCCCAGGTACTCCGGCTTGTTGTAGGAGTAGCTCAAATCCCAGTACATCTGCGATTCGATCTCGCAGACGAAACTCGGTTGCCGGCTGCACCGGTCCTCCTCGGCGATGCCGGCGTCCGCGGCGCTCAACAGATTGCGCTCCCGCAGCTCGTCCCACGCGATGTTCTTGTTGGTGATGGAGTCGTGCCAATTGCCCGACAGGGACAAGGTGTGGTTGTCGCGGAACCAGCGCAAAGTCATGCCCACGCGGAACTCCGGGGCCGGCGGCAGCGGCGAGTAAAGGCCCTCGCCGGGCCCGGCGAAGCTGGTGCCGTTGCGGTTGCCAACGCCGTTGATCTTGATGCCGGCTTGGGGATTGTCGCCCGGGCAAAGGCCGATGCTGTTGCGCGCTGCGTCCGGGCAGGTCGTGGCCGTGTAGCGCGTCAAGCTCGACTCCAGCATCTGCGTAGCGCTGATGTTGAACGTGAAGCTGCCGAAATCGTCCGGCAGAAACGGCACATCGGTGCTGTCGAAGTTGTAGCGCAGCGCGTAGATGACCGTCTCGGTGCGCTGACGGCCTTGCTGAACCCACGGCGAGTCCACCGTGGTGAGCCGCAGACCGTTGGGGCCGCCGCCGCGAACGAGCGCCGAACCGCCGAGTCCCTGCTCGCCGAAGCCGCCCTTGGCCACGCTGTTCACCCACATGAGCGCGGCGTTCAAACGGCAGTCGAGCTCCGCTTGGCTGGCTTGGTCGCGGAAAGCCTGCACCGGATCCGGCGTCATGGCCAGCGCGTTCACCAGCGCTTCGTCTTCCGCGCTGCGTCCCATGCGGTTCACGTTGTCCCAATCGAACACCGTGCCGGGGCAGCTCTGCAGCACATAGTCTTCAAAACCAGCGGCGTTGGAGGCGACGTTGGACGAGCCGCCGATCTGCTCCACGCGCCCGTTGAAGTCCACAACCGTCCAGTCGAGGTCGAAGACCAGATCGCCATCGGCGGCGCGCAACGAGAAGCCGGCGTTGACCAGATCCGAGGTTTCGGGCCCCAGCGCGCTGTTCGGGCTGGCGCCCACCTGCACGCTTTGCACCCCGCCACCGAGGGTGGCGCCCTCGCAATCGTCCAATTCCGGCAGGCCGTCGCAGATGTAGTCGTTGACGGTCTGGGACGAACGGGAACCGCGGCCGGTAGATGCGTCGAACTGGCCGGGGGTGCCGAACAAGGCGTAAAGACCGGGGGTCACGAAGCCCTCCGTCATGCTGCTGCGCACGGAAAGCCACTCGGTGGGCGCCCAGCTGAACGCCACCTTGGGAATCAAGGTGTCGAACACCGCAATGCCCTCTTGGCCGACGATGCCGCGGGTTTCCACTTCCGCGTAGCGGGCGGCCAATTGCAGCTCCATCTCGCCCCAGCGCTCATGATTGAGCAACGGCAACCGGAACTCCGCGAAGTACGCCCAAGTGATCTGGTCGCTTTCCCGCAATCCGCGTTTGCCACCGCCCGTGCCCGTTTGGTTGGGCGAGCTGGGCTTGTATTCTTCGGACTCCACGCGGTAATGCACACCGATGGCGAAGCCCACGGGTTCATCGTTGTACGGCAGGTCGAACAGCCGGCCGGTCGAGGCCACGAGGTCCACCAGATTCATGCCGAGGTCTTGCAGGTCGTAGGTCATGATGAGGCCGGCGTTGCGCACCTCAGTCTCGGTGTTCACCTCCGGCGCGTCCGGCGGCGTCCAGCCCGGATTGTTCTCCTCCGGGAACTTGTTGGTTTCGTCGCCGATGAACTGACCGTCTTCGTTGGTGTTGAGGTATTGCGTGGTGAACGGGTTCCAACAGCTGTTGCCGTTCGGCCCGCCTTCGCAGCGCAACGCCTTCACGTAATCCGAGAGCTGCGGCTCCGGGTAGTTGTTGACCCGTTTGCCTTTCGCCCAAACGTAGTCCGCGTCGATGATCCACTCGGTGTTGGGGATGTTGATCTCGGTGCCGAGGCGCAGCCGCGTGTTGTCGCGGATGAAGCGCCGCTTGTAGATCAGGATGCCGTTGTCGTTTTTTGCCCAGTCGATGTTGTTGTTGCGCGGATTCTTCGGATGCGCGTTCAACTGGCTGCGCACCTGCACGTCCTCGAAGAGGCGCACCCCGCCGTTGCCCACCATGTCCGGGTCGAAGCGGTCGGGAATGCCGTCGTTGTCGCTGTCCACGTCCACCGGCAACAGCACCACCACGGCGGCGATTGCCCCTTCGGCGCTGGGGTCGGCGTCCACATTGCCGTCGCCGTCGTCGTCGTCGTTGCCCCACGAGCGGTCCGGGATGCCGTTGCCATTGGCGTCTTGGGCGAAGATGTACGCCTCGCCGGGCTCCTGGAGATAGTCGTAGATGCCGTTGCGGTTCACGTCGTCATAGTCGAGAAGGTTGTTCTCGGTGCCCGTGAATCCCATCATGCCGCTGCCGTCGGCGAAGGCGCGGAAGGGATTGCCCGGGTTTTCTCCGATGACGATGGGCGCTTGCGGATGCAGCAACGAGCCGTGTACCACTTCGTCCAAGCCGGAGGTGACGTCGCGGGTGTTGTAGTCGTTGTTGGAGATGACCACCTCGCCGCGCACCTTGATGTTGTCGTTGAAGCGGTACTCGAAGTAGGACATGCCTTTGTTGTTTTGGGATTCGGCCTGCATGTCCTGCATGTCCGATACCGACATGATGCAGCCGCTGCTGAAGCCCCAACGGCCGGCCCGCGGGCGGCCGAGGCGGTCGATGTTCACATGCGGATGGAGCATGCCGTTGAGGAAGTTGCCGTGCTTGGCCAAGTCGTTGTAGGTGATGACGCCGTTGTCGCGCCGATCGTCGCCGCTGGCGTCGGCCGGCCATTGATTCGGCCCGGGCTCTTCGCCCGGCGCCGCGGTGGGGCTGCCGCCCCAATCGTCGTTGCCGGCGCCGAATCCGTAGCCGCAACCGGGATCCGTGCGCGAAACCGACATCACCCGCCCGGTCGCGGCGTGGCCCACCGGGGAGTCGCCGGTGATCGCGTCCTCCCACCAGTTGCGCGGCTTGAGGGTGCCGTCGGCGCCCCGCATGGGTACTTGGAATTCGCCGGGATTGCTGCGGGCGCCGGCGTCGTGCCACCACGGGGTGTATTGGTCGCCGATCCACGGATCCCCGGCGCTGGGAATGAAGTCCGGCCGGTCCGTGTAGCGCATGCGATCCTGATTGCGCAGCTCCATCGCGAACATCACGCTGCCGCGGTCGCTGGTGGTGCCGGCGATGAGGCTCAAGTTGGTGACCGGGGCGCCGGACTCGATCGCTTGGCTGTGGTCGTAGCGGATTTCGATGCCTTCGTACCGCTTCTTGGGAATCAGATTGATGACCCCGCCCACCGCCTCCGCGCCGTACAGGGCGGATGCGCCGTCGAGAATCGTCTCGATCTGGCCAATGGCGATGTTCGGATAGTTGCCGTTGATGTCCACGCCGGCGCGGCGGCCCCAAGTGTTCGTATCCGCCGGCAGGCGGTGGCCGTCGATCATGGTCATCGTGGCGCGGGTGCCAAGGCCGCGCAGGTTCGCCCACACCTCTTGGCCTTGGTTCCACTGCTGGTCGTCGGCGCCGATGCCCTCGAACGGCGTGGCGTTGGCGTTCACGCCGTACTGGAAGGTCTGGTCGAAGATGACGTCGCCGAGGTCGGTGGTGCCGGCCAGCTCCAAGTCCAGCTGGGTGGTGACCACCATCGGCGAAGGCACGTTGAAGTTGTCCCGGCGAATGAACGAGCCGGTGACGATCACCTCCTCGATGGGTTGGCCTTCCGCCTCCTCCTCGTCCTCGTCCTCCTCGGTGGCCTCGACCACCTCTTCATCCAGATCCGCGTCCTCGGCCTCGTCTTGCGCCAAAGCGCCTTGGCCGGCGAATGCGAGCAGCGCCAGCACGACACCGGCGCGGCAGCTTTGCGAGTTTGCGATATGCCTCATCTTGGTCACCCTCCTAATGATTCGACCTTCGCGGCACACGACGCGACGACGGGACGCTAGCTCCTGCGCCCAAGCCGCCTACCACCGCGATGCCACGACTTCCTCCGCTCCCCCCTTGGATGGTGCCGAAGCACCTTCGTGAAGCAGTTGATCGCAAGAAAGTAGCCCAAACTCGGGCAAGGGTCAAGCCATCCAACGACGCCCTCCGCCGGCGGTTCGCCCACCTTGCGAAATCCAATGTAACAAATTGATACAAAAGGGCAATCACCGCCGAGCGACGCAGGAGAAAGACGCCGGCGACGGTCTCATCCGGGGTGTCGACGGCGCGGAATTTGGCGTTGTGGTGGCAGGTTGTCACTCATTTGCGGCAGCGTCCGGCGACAACGCCGCCGCTTCGCCTTGGCGGAGCGTGTACACGGCGCCGGCGGCCAAGTCGCCAAACGACTCGCGCGCGCCGCCCGGCCAGTCCACGATCACCTCGCCGAGCGCCCGGGCATCGCCCACGCCGAAATGCGCCTGCGCGGGTTGGGAAGACAGATAGCCGCTGGCCGCGCGCACGGCGCGATGGTGCCGGCGGCCCGCCGCGGAACCGGACACCTTGGCGCCCAGTGCGATGCGGCCGCGGCGGTCGAGCGCCTTGATGCGCACGGCGGCGCCGCGTTCGGGCGCGACGTTGATGAACAGCCGGGCCGGCGCATCGCGGTTGACCACCACCAGGTCTAGGCCGCCGTCGCCGTTCACGTCGCCCACCGCCAAGCCGCGGCTGGTCGCCGGCACCACATGCGCCCCGGCGGGCAGGCGCGACGGCAGGAAACGGAACATCCCGCGCTCGCCTTCGCCGCCTAGACCGCCCAGAAAGAGCGCGTTGGGTTCGCGGAACGGGTCCGACGCGGCGGCCGGATCGCCGTCCACCTTGCCGTTGGCCTCGTAGAGATCCAGCCGGCCGTCGTTGTCGAAGTCCGCGAAGGCGACGCCGAAGCGGGTGTGACGGCGGCTCGGCGCGGCCAGGCCGGCGCGCGCGGTCACGTCCACGAACAGGCCGCCGTCGTTGCGGTAGAGCGAGTCCGTCTCGGTTTCGAAGTTCACCACCAGAAGCTCCGCATCGCCGTCGCCATCCAGATCCTCGGCGGCGACGCCCATCCCCGCCTTGGCGATGCCGCTCGCGTCCACGGCGCAGCCGCGCGCCAGCGCCTCGTCGCGGAAGCGCAGGCCGCCTTGGTTGATCCACAGCTGGTCCAACATGCGGTCGTTGGCGACGAAGATGTCCGGCAGCCCGTCGCCGTTGAAGTCCTCGGCGAGCGCGCCGAGGCCGTTGCCGAACGCCGCGCCCAAGCCGGCGTCCGCGGACAAGTCCGTGAAGGTGCCGTCGCCGTTGTTGCGATAGAGGCGGTCCATCGCCGGCGCGTCGTAGGCGGTGGGCGCGCAGTAGGTGGGAGCGCCGCGGGCGAAGCAGTCCTTCTCGGTGGCGAGACTCCAGACGAGGTAGTTCACCAGAAACAGATCCAAGTCGCCGTCCACGTCCGCGTCGAAGAAAACCGCCGCGGTGCCGAAACCGGCGTCGTCCACGCCGGCCGCCGCGGCGACGTTCTCGAAGCGGCCTTCGCCGTCGTTGCGCAGCAGCGCGTTGGCGCCGAGGTTGGTGACGTAGAGATCCTCGTCGCCGTCGCCGTCATAGTCGCCGGCCGCAACGCCCATGCCGTAGCCGACATCCTCCGCCCCGCTGCCGCGGGCCCGGTCGAAGAAGCCATCGCCGCGGTTGTGGAACAACGCGTTGCCGGGCCGCTCGCCGCCAGCCGCGTCTCCGCCCAAGTGCCTGCCGCCTTGGGTGAAGTAGATGTCCAAGTCGCCGTCGCCATCCACATCCACCAGCGCCACGCCGCCGCCGACGATCTCCGGCAGCAGAGGCTTCTCGCGGTAGCCCGAGGCGTAGGTGAAGTCCACGCCGCGCCGCGCCGCCTCGTCAACGAACCAAACGTCGCTGTCGGCGCAACCGCCGGCGATCAGCGGTAGCGGCAGCAACGGCAGCAGGCGGCGCGCGTTCACGGCGCGGCCCGCGCCAACGCTTCCACGTGCCGGCGCGCGCTTTCGATCTCCTCCTCGGCCACGCCGAGCCGCGCCGCCGCGGCGAGCGCGGCGCGCGCCCCGGCGAACTCGCCCTGCTCGGCGAACGCCGTGGCGATGAGAAACTGCGCCCGCTGGTGTCGCGGCGCCTCTTGCAGGACGACCCGCAGGTGCGCCAAGGCAGCCGGCCAGTCGCCCTGCATCCCGGCCACCATGCCGGCGAAGAAGCGCAGATCAGCGCGCCGCGGGCTGCCGCGCACGGCACGCTCGACCGTCTCCCGCGCCTCCTCGACGCGCCCGCCGCGCACCAGCAGGCTGGCCAGCCGGCGCGCGACGCCGGCCAGAGTCGGGTTCAGCGCCAGCGCGCGCCGCAGATGGGTTTCCGCCGCCTCGTCGTCGCCCGCGTCTTCCCGCAGCAGCGCGATGTTGAAGTGGAACGGCGCGTAGTCGGGGTGGGTGGCGATGCCGCGTTCCAGCAGCGCCAGCGCATCGTCGCCGCGACCGGTCAACCGCCAGGCGATGGCCAGATCGTTCATCAGTTGGCGGTTGCCGTCGTGCGCCGCGAGCAGTGGCTCCAAAAGTGCCGCCACCTCGGCCGGACGGTTGGCTTTGAGCAGCGAGCCGGCCAACGCCAAGCTGCCGCTCAAACCGCGAACGTGGCTGTGCAAAGCATCGCGGTAGGGGTCCGGCCAGCGCATGGGTGTCGGCTGTTCCCTTGGCGGCAAGGCGCTGCCCTGCCCCGCTTGCCGCCGCGTCCGGTCGAGGAGGTAATGCACCTGCGGATGGTCGAACTCGTCGGCCAGCGCTTCCAGCAGCGCCAGCGCGCCGGCCGCGTCGCCCTGCTGCAACAGCGCCCGGGCGGAACCCAAACGCGCCGCCGCGGCCACCGCGGGATGGTCGGCCAGCGCCAACGCTTTGGCGTAGATGTCCGCCGCTTCCACCGCGCGATCCAACTGCAGCAGCCACGCGCCGCGATGCAGCGACGCCGATGCGTACTCCGGCGCCAAAGCGATCGCCGCCTCCACCGCCCGCAGCGCGTCCTCCAAGTCGCCGAGCGCGGCGTGCGTCAGCGCCAGCAGGTAGGGCCAGCGGGCGTCGTCGTCCAAGGCGGTCGCTTGGGCGTAGGTCTCGGCGGCAGCTGCGGTGAAACCGTTGGCGTGATAGGCCATGCCCAATTGGCCGCGCACCACGCCGGAACACGGTGCCGCGCGCACTGCCTCGACCACGCTCCGCAGGAAGTCGCGCAGTTCGGCTTCTTGGATTTGCGCCGGCGGCGTCGGCGGCGGCGGACATTGCGAGCAGCCGCCAATGGCCAGCAACGCGGCCGCCAGCCCGGCACTACAAGCCACTCGAACCACTACGGCGCCTTCCGCGGGACGCGTCGCAACTCGCTCGGCAACCACCACCGCGAGCCGACAGCGAACGGGCGGGAGGGCATCTCGCCTTTCGCCAACGCGGCATCCAGCAGCGTGGCGTCTGGATGCGAACCGGTCTCGGCGATGCGCCGCGCCGCGGCTTCGCCGTCCCCGGCGGCGAGTTCGGCGAACGCCAACGTCAGCCGCGTGTCCACGTCGTCCTTGACGCGCAGCAAGCCGCGCGCTCGCCGCAGCGCCGCCGCGGCTTGGCCGCACACCGCGTCCACGCGGGCAAGCGCGATGTGCGCCTCGCCCCAATTCGGGCGTAAGGCAAGCGCTCGCGCCAGCGCCTCGCGGCCGGCGCAGTCTCCTTGCGCCGCCTGCGCCATGCCGTGCCAATAGTGGAAGTAGGCGTTGCCCGGCTCGGCGGCCTTGGCTGTGGCGTAGTGGTCGGCGGCGTCGGCGAAACGGCCGGCGCGCATGGCGAACGCGGCGGCCAGCACCCGCGCCGGCGCAGCATCGGCCAGCGCCAGAGAGCGTTGCGCCGCCGCTTGCGCCTCATCCTCCGGCTGCGCGTGCCGGAGCAGCCATGCGAGCTGGTACCACGCTTTGGCGGACTGGGCATCGGCGTCGAGCAGGCGCCGCACCTCCCGCTCCGCCGCCGCCGGTTTGCCATCCTGCTCCAAAAGGCGCGCGTAGGTGAGGCGGATGTCGGCGGCGTCCGGCGCGAGCGCGACGGCGTTGCGCAACGCTTCCACCGCCGCCGGCAGGTCGCCGCGCTCCAAGGCCCACTCGCCGGCCTTGACGAAGAAGCGGGCGCTCAAGCTGAGTTGCGCCACCTCCAGCAGCAGCGGGTCGTCCATCTTCGGCGCCGCGTTGGCATCGCCGCGCTTCTCCAGCCAGCGGCGCGCTGCTTCCACGTTGCCGAGGGCGCGGTTCGCCAGCGCGAGCTTGTAGGCGAGTTGGCCGGCGCCGGGCGCCAACGCCCATGCCTTTTCCAGCAACCCGACGGCCTGCTTCCAGTCCTGCCGCGCCGCCGCCACGTCCGCCTTCGCGGCGAGAGCCACGGCGTAGTCCGGCGCCAAGCGCAAGGCCGCGTCCAAGGCGGCTTCGGCGCCGGCGTGGTCGCCTTCGAGCAGGCGGCCGGCGCCAAGGCGATACCAAGCGGCGGTGTTGTTCGGCGATTTTTCGGTGACCTGCCGATAGTCCGCAATCGCCATCTCCGTCTCGCCCCGCTCCTCCAGCACCACGGCGCGCAAGTAGCGCCAGCGGGCCTCGTCGGCGACGGCCAAGGCGCGGTCGTAAGCCTGTTCCGCGGCCCAGGGCAGGTGCTGCGCTTGGTAGAACATGCCCAAGTTGCCCCAGGCCGCAGCGCGGGCGGCGTCGTTCGGCGCGGCGGCGGCGTCGCGTTCGGCGGTGGCGCGGGCGTCGCGCAGAGCGTCCGCCAGCGGTGCCGACAAGCCATCGAGACTGATCACCAACGGTTCCTCGGCGGCCTGTTGCGCGTTGCTCGCCACCGCCGCCAACGCGGTCGCGCAGAGCAAACGCCAGCGCCGGCTCATGGCCCGTCGCCAGTCGGGGCCGACGCCGCCGCGCCGGCACCTCGGCGCAGGGTGTGATAGCGGCCTTCGGCGAGCGGGCCGAACCGCTCGCCCTCCCCGTCCGGCCAGCGAACGTGGACGTGCCGAGCGGCACCGTTCTGGCCGAGGCCGAACACCGCGCGCGGGTCGCTGGCGGAGGCGTAGCTGCCGTCCGTGGCTATGCGGCGGCGATTGCAAGCGCCGGCGACAGGCGGCTGCAACCAGACGGTGCTGCCCGTGGCTAGGCGCGCCGGCCCGTCGCCGCCATCGGCGACGCCGGGCGCCAGTTGCACGCCAAGCCAGCGCGCCGGCGGCGAATCGTTGCGGTAGATGCGCGCCGGGCCGTTGTTGTTGGCGACCACGATGTCCACATGGCCGTCGTTGTCCAAATCGCCGAACGCGGCGCCGCGGCCCACCTCTTCACGCGCGCCCAGCGCGAACGCCGGCCCGCCGCGCCGGGTCTCGCGGTAGCGGCCGGCGCCGTCGTTCAGCCAGAGCTGATCGCGTTGGCGCAACGGATGCGCGTCGCCGGCGGCGCGTTGTTCGGCGATCTCCGTCACCGCGCCGTTGGCGGAGAACAAGTCCAGGTCGCCATCGTTGTCCGCGTCGAACCAAGCGGTGCCGAAGCCGGTGAACGGCACGCTGGCGATGGCGACGCCCAGCTGGTTCGATTGATCGGCGAACCACGGGGCGCCCTCCCCGGCGGAGGACTCGCCCTCATTTACATAGAGGGTGTTGGTCTCCGCCACCAAGTGGGTGATGAACAAGTCCACGTCGCAGTCGTTGTCGAAGTCCTCGGCGGCGATGCCCATGCTCGCCTCGGCGTCGCCGTCGCCGTTCACGGCCACGCCGGCCAGCAGAGCGCCGTTGCCGAAGCGCCCGCCGCCGGCGTTCAGCCAGAGCAGATTGTCCACCGGATCGTTGGCCACGTAGAAGTCCGGCTTGCCGTCGCTGTTGAAGTCCTCGGCGACCACGCCCAGCGCGCCGCCGAAGCGTCCGGCGACGCCCGCCGACTCGGTGACGTCGCGGAAGCGCCAGTCGCCGAGGTTGCGGTACAAGCGGTCGGCGGTGGGCGCGTAGCTCTCCGGCGAACAGTAGGTCGGGCGGGAGGCCAAGTCGCGGCACACCTTGTGGGTGGCCAAGGTGAAGTCCACGTAGTTGGCGATGTAGAGGTCGAGCCGGCCGTCTCCATCGAAGTCGGCGAAACTCGCGCTGGTGGACCATGCGTTGCCGACGATGCCCGAACCGTGTGTGCGTTCGCGGAAGCGGCCATCGCCGAGGTTCTCGTACAACTGGTTCGGGCCGTAGTTGGCGAGGAACACGTCCGCGTCGCCGTCGTTGTCGATGTCGCCGGTGGCGATGCCCATGCCGTACTCGGTCGCGACCACGCCGGAGGCGGCGGTGACGTCTCGGAAGCGCAGCTGGCCGGCCGCGGTTGCGTTGCGGTACAGCCGGTCGCCCGGCAACGCGCCGGATCGATCCGCGAGCGGCCCGCCCTGCACCAGCCACACGTCCAAGCGCCCGTCGCCGTCGAAATCGAGCAGCGCGACTCCGGCGCCCATCACCTCCACCAGCCAGCGTTCCCCAACCATGCCGTTTTGATGGCGAAAATCCAAACCCGCCTGCACCGCCACGAAGCGCGCATCGGCCCACGCGGCGGCCGTGGCCAGGGCAGCGGCCAGCAAAGCCGCGGCGACGCCCCACCCTCCTGCGCGTGGCGTCATGGCGGCTTGCGCAGCGTGTGGTAGCGATTCACCGCCAGCGGGCCGAACCGCCGCTCCACGCCATCCGGCCAGCGCACGGTGGCGAAACGCGCCGCCGCGTTCGCGCCCAGCCCGAACAGCAGGCGCGGATCGTGCGCCGAGGCGTAGCTGCCGTCCGTGCGCACGCGCCGCCGTTCGGCGCTTTGGTCGAGCCAGACCACGGCGCCGGCGGGCCCGTACACATCCAAACCCAGCCAATTCGCCGGCGGCGAGTCGTTGCGGTAGATGCGCGCCGGGCCGTCGTTGTTGGTCACCAGCGCGTCGATGTCGCCGTCGTTGTCCAGATCGCCGAACGCGGCGCCGCGGCTGACGCCTGGCAACGCGAACGCCGGGCCGCCGGCGGCCTTCGCGTAGCGTCCGCGCCCGTCGTTGAGCAGCAGTTGATTGAACTGGCGCAGCGGCGGTGCCACGCCGGCGGCGAGCTGGCTCTCGACCACCGCCACCGCGCCATCGACGCTGAACAAGTCCAAGTCGCCGTCGTTGTCCACGTCCACCCAGCCGACGCCGAAGCCGGTGACCGGCATGCTCGGCGCGGCGACGCCGGCGACGCGCGAGCGGTCCTCGAACCAGCCTTCGCCATCGTTCACGTACAGCGTGTTGCTTTCCTTCACGTCGTGGGTGACGAACAAGTCCGCATCGCCGTCGCGGTCGTAGTCCGCGACGGCCACGCCCATGCTCGCTTCCGCCACGCCGTCGGCGTTGACGGCGACGCCGGCCAGCAGCCCGGCTTCCTCAAAGCGGCCGCCGCGGTTCAGCCAGAGCAGGTTGGGCACGCCGTCGTTGGCGACGTAGAAGTCCGTGCGCCCGTCGCCGTTGAAGTCGTCGGCGACCACGCCCATCGCGCCGCCGAGCGCCTCGCCGACGCCGGCCGACGTGCTGATGTCGCGGAAGCGCTTGTCGCCGAGGTTGCGGTACAAGCGGTCCGGCTGCGGCTGGAAGTTGCTGGGGGCGCAGTAGCTCAGCCGCGACGACCAGCGGCGACAGGGCGTGTAGCTGGAGACGGGAAAGTCCAAGTAGTTGCCGACGTACAGATCCGCGAAGCCATCGCCGTCCACGTCGGCGAAGCTGGCGGCGATGGACCACGCATCGCCGGCCACGCCCGCGCGGCCGGTGATGTCGCGGAAGCGGCCGCCGCCGAGATTCTCGAAGAGCTGGTTCGGGCCGTAATTGGCCAGGAAGACGTCCAAGTCGCCGTCGTTGTCGATGTCGCCAGTGGCGATGCCCATGCCGTAGCCGGTGGCGGCCGCGCCGGACGCTTCGGTCACATCCTCGAAACGCAGCGCGCCGGCTTCGCCGACGTTGCGGTAGAGGCGATCCTTCGGCAACGGCGCACGGCGCGGTTGCCCGGCGGGCGCAGGCAAGGGGCCGCCTTGCAGCAGCCAAAGATCCAAGCGGCCGTCGCCGTCGAAATCCAGCACGGCACCGCCGGCGCCGGTGATCTCCAGCGTCCACAGCTCCCCGCGCCGACCGCTCTCGTGGCGGAACACCACGCCGGATTGCTCGGCCACCTCCACGAAACGCACCTCGCCGGTGGCGACAGGCGCAGCGACGGAAGCGCCGAAAACGAACGCGGATGCCAACCGGCTACCCACCGCCCACGCCGTCCTTTGCCACCGCGCCATGCGAATCTTCGCGCCACCCGGCGCCTTCGCGCAAGGTCACCAGCGCACCCGCATCGAAATCCCCGAAGCGTTCCAACACCCCGTTCGGCCAACGCACGGCCACATCCCGGACGACGGCGGCGGCGCCCAAGCCGAAACGCACCACCGGCGGACGCGAGGCCAAATAGCTGCCGGCCGTTTGCACGTCGCCGCGGCGGCGAGCGGTGCCCACCGTCGCCCACACCGTCGCGCCGATGGCGTCGCGCCCGGCCCGCGTCACGGCGCGGAAGCCGATCCAGTGTCCGCCGCGCTTGGCCGCCTGGTTCATCAGCAGATAGGGCGCCGCGTCGCGATTGCCCACCAGCAGGTCCAAACCCCCATCGCCGTCCACATCGCCGACGGCGACGCCGCGGCTGGTGTGGATCAACGCGGCGCCGGTCGGCGGCTCGACCACCTCGAACCTGCCCTCGCGCACCCCGCGAAACAACAGGTTCGGTTCCGCGAACACGTCCTCGGCCTCCGCTTCGGGGGAGTAGGAAACCCGCCCGTTGGCCTCGTACAGGTCCAGCCGGCCGTCGTTGTCGAAGTCCGCCAGCGCCACACCGAAGCGCGTGTAGCGGCGGCTCTTGGCCATGAGCCCCACTCGCGCCGTCGCGTCCGAGAAATAGCCACCGTCGTTGCGGAAGAACGAATCCGTTTCGCCCTCGATGTTCACCACCAAGAGGTCCATGTCGCCGTCGTCGTCCACGTCCTCGGCGGCCACGCCCATGCCGGCCTTGGCGATGCCGTGGTCGTCCATGGCGCAGCCCCAAAGCAGCGCCTCGTCCGCGAAGCGCAAGCCGCCGCGATTGAGCCACAGCTGGTTCACCGTCTGGTCGTTGGCGACGAACACGTCCGGCCGGGCATCGTCGTTGACGTCGGCGACGACAACGCCCAAGCCATTGCCGAACGCGGCTTGGATGCCGGCTGCTTCGCTGACGTCCGTGAACGTGCCGTCGCCATTGTTGCGGAATAGGCGATCCTTGGCCGGCGCTTGGTAGTTGCCCGGGTCGCAATAATTGCGCGCGCCCGTGCCGTAGTCGTAGCAGTCCCGCTCCACGCCCACGCTCCACTGCACATAGTTGACGACGAACAGGTCCAAATCGCCGTCGGCATCGAAATCGGCGAAGGCGGCGGCGGTGCCCCAGCCCGGGTCCGCTACGCCGGCGGCCGCGCCCACATCCTCGAAGCCGCCGCGCCCGTCGTTGCGCAGCAAGGCGTTCGCGCCGACGTTGGTGACGTAGAGGTCCAGGTCGCCATCGTTGTCGTAGTCGCCGGCCACCACGCCCATGCCGTAGCCGGTTTCCGTCCCGCCCGGGCTTGGCGCCGGCGCGAAGGTGCCGTCCCCGCGGTTCAGGTACAGGCCGTGGCTGGATGGCGGCTTGCGCCCTCCCTCCCCGTCATCCGCGAGCGAGAAGCCGGACTGGACGAAGAACGCATCCAAATGTCCGTCGCCATCCACGTCCGCAAGCGCCACGCCGCCGCCCATGATCTCCGGCAGCAGGTAGCGGCCGGCGGCGCCAGAAGCGTGGCGGAAGCCCAACCCGCGCGCCGCCGCCTGCTCCTCGAACCACGGCGCTTGCAAACCGGTGGCGGGCTCCGACGGCCCTTCGTCCAAGCCCCCGGAACAAGCTGCGAGCGCCAGCGGCGCCCAGCCGAGCAGGCTGCGCCTCACGGCTGCGACCGCTCTCGACGCTCTAGCCAAGCGAGCGCGGCGGCGGTTTCCCGCGGATGCGTGCCGAGACGCTGCGCCTCGCCAAGCGCCGCCCGGGCATCGGCGAAGCGACCGACTTCCGCAAGCGCTTGCCCCCGCCCCAAATGCGCCAACGTGAACGCGGGGTCCGCACTGGTGGCGGCGGTGAACAGCGCGATGGCGTCCTGCCAGCGCCGGCGCGAGGCATGCACCATGCCGGCGTAGTAGCGCGGCGCCGGGCTGGCCGGGTCTTCCCGCATCGCCGCTTGGAAGGCGGCAAGCGCGGCATCCTCTCGTTCGCCCTCGAGCAACAGCAGGCCGCGTTGGGCATGCGCCCAAGCGAGGCGCGGATTCAGCGCCAAGGCGCGATCCAGATGCGCCATCGCGTCGTCTGGCGCACCGCTCTCGATCAGGTGCTCGGCCAAGCTCAGGTGGAAGGGATAGTAATTGGGATGCATGGCGATGCCGGTGCGCAACAGCGCCAACGCTTCCGCGCCGTTGCCGAGTTGCCGGTGTGCTTCGATGGCGAGCGCCAGCAGCCCTTGATGGCGCCGGTGCCGCTCGCGCAAAGTCAACACCGTGGCGAGCGCGGAATCGGCTTCGCCCGCCGCCAACGCCCGCCGCGCCGCGGCCAGACGCGCCGCCAAGCTCGCCTCGAAACCGCGCTTTTCGTCGCTGCGCGCATCCGGCCAGCGCAACGGGCCGGCGTGTATCGCCGCGAGCGCGGCGCGGGCCGCTTCCGGGCGTCCGGTGCGGCGCAGCGCGGCGGCGAACAGTCGACCCACATCGCTGTGGCTGCGCACGGCGTCCAAGGGGCGCAACAACGCCAGCGCGTCGTCCACACGACCCGCCCGCAAGGCGACCCGCGCCCGGCCCACCTGCGCCGGCGCCCCGGCGCCGCGCCGTTCGGCTTCGCGGAAAGCGGCGTCGGCGTCTTCCAAACGGCCCAGATCCAGCAACCAAGTACCGCGCCAGAGCCAAGCCGGGGCGTGCTCCGGCGCCAAGTCGATAGCGTGCGACAGCGCTTCAAGCGCCGCCGCGAACTCGCCGCGATGCGCGAGCAGCAGCGCCCGATGGTAAGGCCAGCGCGGGTCCGCCGGGGCCAATGCCTGCGCCTGCGCGTAGCTGACCAACGCCGCGTCGGCGAAGCCGTTGACGTCGTACGCCATCGCCAGTTCGCCGCGGGCGGTGCCGTCGCTGGGGTGCGCCCGGGCGGCGTCCGCAAGCGCACCGATGAACGCCTGCGTCTCGGCGTCGGCCCCGCCCAAGGGGATTTCCTGTACGGCAAGGTTGTTCGCCGCCGGCGCGTTCTCGTCCGTACAAGCGCACAGCAACGCCACGACCGCAGCCATGCCAAAGCGGACGGGCCGCCCTTTCGCCAAGCCGCCCAAGAAGCCGATCAGCCCGTCAGCCGAGCTTCATCCGTTCCACGCCCACCAGCCGATCGTACGCCAGGTACAACCCGATCACGCACGCCAGCAGGAGGCCGCCCAAGGCCGCCGCCAAACCCCAGTTGAGCGACTGCTGCATGTGGTAGGCGATCATGTTGGAGATGAGCTGGCCGGTGCGCCCGCCCACCAGCGCCGGGGTGATGTAGTAGCCGATGGCCAGAATGAACACCAAGAGCGAGCCCGCGCCCACGCCGGGCAGCGTCTGCGGCCAGTAGATGCGCCAGAAGGCGCGGCCGAAGCCGGCGCCGAGGGACGCCGCCGCGCTCATGTGCGTGGCCGGAATGGTACGCATCACCGAGTACAGCGGCAGCACCATGAACGGCAGCAGCACATGGGTCATGGCCACCAGCGTGCCGGTCATGTTGTAGATCAGCGACAGGCGCCCGTCGTCGCCGACGAGGCCGGCCCACACCAGCAGATCGTTGACGACGCCTTGGGATTGCAGCAGCACGATCCACGACGTGGTGCGCACCAACAGCGAGGTCCAGAACGGCACCAGCACCAGCAGCAGCAGCAGATTGGCGCGGCTCGGCGGCGCTTGCGCGATGAGGTAGGCCACCGGATAGCCGAGCAGCAGGCACAGCAGGGTGATGGTGAGGCTCACCAGCAACGTGCGGCCGAGCAACATCATGTAGATGCGCTCCTCGGGACGGTGGCGCACGATGTCGCCGGCGGCGTCCCGATCCATGTCCACGGCGCGCAAATAGTGGCGTTCGGTGAAGCGTTCGCCGGCGCGGCGTAGCGCCCGCCAAGTGGCCGGTTCCCCCCACGCCTCGTCCACTTCGATCATGGCGGCTTGCCACGAATCGGTTTCCACCCCGCGCAGCTTGCGCGCCGTGCGCGTGACCACGCTGCGCAGGCCGCCTTCCACGCGATTGATGCGCGTCGCCACCTGGCCGATGGCGCGCGCCTCCCGGGCGGCGACGAATTCGCGCGCCGCGGCGGCGAACACCAGTTCCGACGGCAGGCCGCCGCCATCCCAGTCGCCCAGCAGCCGCACGGTTTCCGGCAGCGTGTCCGCCACCAGCGGCGAATGTACGCTGCGCAGCAGCATCGCGCCCAGCGGCGCGATGAAGGTGACGCCGATGAACGCGACCAGCGGCAGCGCCAAAGCCGCTGCGCGAAAACGCGCGCTCGCCATTTTCACGGCTTCCTACGGGTGTACGGCAAAGCGGCGCTGATCTGCTTCGGGGGCTTCGCCCCCGGGACCCCCTTTGGGATGACGGCGTGCTTGTCGCGCCTGCTTAGGCCTTGAATTGCGTGTAGCCAGATGCGATGCCCCTTTTGCCGGGCTTGAGCGTTGACCCCCAACGAGCGAACGAACATCTCGTACATGCTCTTTACCTTTCCTACCTTCCTACCTTCCGCCCACCTTCCGCCTGCGATGGTGCGTGCGCCCGCCGCCAGTCAGCGCGCCAGCCAAGCGGCGAAGCGCTCGTTCACCTCGTCCAAGTGGTCGCTCCACCACTCCCAGTCGTTGGTCAGCGCGGTGGCCAGATTCTCTTCGCTGGTGGGCATGTGCGGCGCCATCACCGTGCCGGTTTCCTTGTGCGTGGAAACCAGCGGCGTGGCGGAACGCCGGGTCGGGCTGTAGGAGATGTACTGGCTGATGCGCGCCTGCACCTCCGGCCGCGCCGCGTAGGTGACCAGCTTGCGCGCCGCGGCGCCGTTCTTGGTGCCGAGGACGATGCCGAAGCCGCCGGTGTCCAGCACCTGGCCGTCCCACACCACGACGAACGGCTGCTCCTCCAGCACCTGGGCGTTGAAGACGCGCCCGTTGTAGGCGGTGCTCATGGCCACCTCTTGATCGGCCAGCAGTTGCGGCGGCTGCGCGCCCGCCTCCCACCAGACGATGACGTCCTTGATGGTGTCCAGCTTGCGGAATGCCCGATCCAAGCCTTCCGGCGTGTCCAGCACGGCGTACACCTGATCCTGCGGCACACCGTCCGCCATCAGCGCGAACTCCAGATTCACCTGCGGCATGCGGCGCATGCCGCGTTTGCCCGGGAACTTCGCCAAGTCGAAGAAGTCCGCGATGGTGGTGGGCTTCTCCTCGGGAAACGTCTTGGCGTTGTAGGCGTAGATGGTGGCGTAGAAGAGTTGCGTCGCGCCGCAATCCGTCAGCGTGTCCGGGAAGAAATCGTCCGCCGCCGGGGTGCCGTCCGCGGCCGGCGGCAGGCTGGCCACATCCACTTCCTCCAAGAGGCCCTCGTCGCAGCCGCGCACCAGATCGGGGATTTCCAGATCCACCACGTCCCAAGTGACGATTTCGGTCTCCACCTGGGCGCGGATCTGCGCGAGGCCGCCGTTGTAGTCCTCGATCTTCACCTCGATGCCGGTTTCCGCCGAGAACGGCTCCAGCACCGCCAAGCGGCTGGCGCGGCCGTAGGCGCCGCCCCAAGTGACCACGGTGAGCGACTCCGCGGCGACGGCCAAACCGCCGGCCAATGCGCCCACGCAGGCAAGCAAACGAACCGCCAGCCGGCGTTGTTTGCCGGGGAAACCGCGCCGATGCGCCTTCCGTGCCATGTCTCTATCCTTGCAAGCGAACCTGTTTGCGGAGCATACCCGACCGGCGCTTCTCTTGCACTCGCACGGCAGCCGCAGAACTCTCCGCAGCCTTCGCTAGAATAGCCCCATGCCAGACACACTAGCCGAACTCGACGCCACCGGTTTGCAATGCCCCATGCCGCTGCTCAAGGCCAAGCGGGCGCTCAACGCGCTGGCCGGTGGCGAACGTCTGCGCGTGGTGGCCACCGACCCGGGCTCGGTGCGGGATTTCGAGGTGTTCGCCGCGCAGAGCGGCCACCAGCTGCTCGAATCCCGCGCAGAAGACGGGCGCTACTACTACCTGCTCGAGAAGAAGCGCTAGCGGGGCGGCCCGGCTGCCGCGGCACCCGCCTCATCGCCCAATGAAGTTCGTCGACGTCATCAGCGGTTGGATCAACCGCTACTTCTCCAACGAGCAGGCGATCTACCTAGTCGTGTTCATCGCCGTGGTGTTGGCGGTGCTGCTCACGCTGGGCGACGTCCTCGCGCCGTTGCTCACGGCCGCGGTGTTCGCCTTTCTGCTGCACGGCGTGGTGGATCGGCTGGCCGCTTGGCGGGTGCCGCGCCTGCTGGCGATCGCGCTGGTGGAGTTGGTGTTCCTCGGGGCGGTGATCGCGCTCTTGGTGGGCGTTCTGCCGCTTGCCTGGCGGCAGCTGGGCGAACTGGTGAAGCTGGTGCCGCCGTTGCTGGGGCAGTTGCGCGAGGCCGCGACGGAACTCTCGACGCGCTACCCGGACTTCGTGTCCGAAACCGCGGTGAACGACGCCTTGCGGAGCCTCAGCGAACGGTTCACCGAGGGCGGCGGCGCGCTCGCGCAGAGCATCGTCGGGCAATTGCCGAATGTGCTGGGCCTCTTGATCTTCCTCGTCTTGGTGCCCATCGCGCTGTTTTTCTTCCTCAAGGACCGCGCTGTGATGATGAATGCGTTCGCATCGCTGCTGCCACGCGAGCGCGACGTGCTGGAGCACATCGGCAAGATGATGGGCGTGCAGATCGGCAACTACGTGCGGGGCAAGTTCATCGAGATTCTCATCGTCGGCGTGGTGAGCTACGTCACGTTCACGCTGTTCGGCCTCAACTACGCGGCGTTGCTGGGCATTCTGGTGGGCGTGTCGGTGCTGATTCCCTTCGTCGGCGCGGCGGTGGTGACGCTGCCGGTGGCCGCGGTGGCGTTTCTGCAATTCGGCTGGACGCTGGATTTTCTCTTCGTGGTGGTGGCCTACGCGGTGATCCAAGCCTTGGACGGCAACGCGCTGGTGCCGCTGCTGTTCTCCAAGGCGGTGAACCTGCATCCCATCTCCATCATCGCCGCGGTGCTGGTGTTCGGCGGCATCTGGGGGTTTTGGGGCGTGTTCTTCGCCATTCCGCTGGCCACGCTGGTGAAGGCCATCTACATCGCTTGGCCGAAGCAGGACGCGAGCGCGCTTGCGTTGCCGCGTTAGCCGCCGCCCATGACCAACGGCAACGACTCCGAGGCGCCAGCGAGCGGCAAATCTCCGGCGCAGCTGGCGTTCCGCATCGGCACCTGGCTGCTCGCCGCCGGCTGCTTCTACTTGGTCTATCGGAAGATGGACGAGGCCGCGGAGCAAGCGTCGCAATCGGTGCCGGAGTACCTGGTCGCGTTCTTCGCGGACGCCAACTGGGCGCTGTGGTTGGCCTTGATGATGCCCTACTCGTTGTTCTTCTTCCTGGTCGACGCCCACGTCACCTGGCGCGTGGTGCGCTGGTTCAACGCCCCCGAGTTGAAGCTGGGCGCGGTGCTGCCCATCCGCGCCAGCGCCTACATTCTCTCGCTGGTGAGCGAGCAGGTGGGCAAGGGCGCGATGTCGCTGTACTTGCTGCGCCGCCACAAGGTGCCGGGTTGGCAGGCGCTCTCCAGCATGATCCTGCTGGGGCTCATGGAGATTTACCAACTGCTGTTGTTTTCCGGCATCGGCGTGGCCGCGGACTTCGAGCTGGTGCGCCAAGCGTCCACCGAACGGCCGCTGTACATGATCCTGCCGGTCATCATCGGTGTGGCCGCCCTGTATCTGCCGTTGCACATCGCCTACTTCCGCAGCGGGCTGTTCGGCGCCGGCGGCTTGCGCGACAAACCGCTGCTGGTGGCGTTCCGGCGGGCGCGGCCGATCCACTACCTGTTGATCGTGCTGTGCAAGGCGCCGAACCTGATCGGCGCGGTGGTGGTGTACTACTTCGCCTTGGAGTTATTCAACGTGAGCGTCGGTTTTGGCCAACTGCTGGCGTTCCTGCCGGTGATCTTCCTCGCCGCGGCGCTGCCCTTGCCGTTCCACGCCGGCGCCCTCCTGCTGTGGACGGTGTTGTTCCCGGACTATCCGCAAGTGGCCGCCTTCAGCTTCGTGATGCACACCTTCTTCGTGTTGTTCAACGCCGCCATCGGCGTATTGTTCCTGCCGCGGGCGAACCGCGAACTGTTCGGCTAGCGTACGCCCTTCCCCCGGGCGTTTGGGTTGCCGCGCAAACTCGGCGCTGGGTAGGCCGCTCGTCGCCGCAAGCCGAGGTTGCGCGTAGGCGCCGGCTTGCGCGAAACTCCGGTGTATAGTCAATGCCGTTGAGGAGGGAGCAATGATGGTCGTGGACCCGATCAGGTTTCGCGGGCGATGGGTGGTCGCTGGCCCGCTATTGGCGACATGCTTGGCCGCGGCGCAGGACGAGGCGCAGGCGCCGAGTCTGGACGTTGGCGGCTTCGTCGCGCCGTCGTTCGACCGGCCGAAGTTGTCGCCGGACGGCACGATGGTCGCCGCGGTGCGCGTTTCGCAAGACCGGCCGTATCTGGACATCATCAATCTCGATCCCGAGGGCGAGAGCGTGGCGCCCTATTCCCTCGGCGAGGGCAACGGCATCGCCGACCACGAATGGGTGGACAACCGCACTTTGGTGGTTGAAATCCGCTATGGCGACGAGTTCTGGGTGCGCGACGACCTCAACCGCGGCGGCCGCCACCTGGTCGACATCAAGACGCGCAAGATCAAGCGCTTGTTCGAGAAATCGGCGCGGCGCCCCATCGCCCGCACGGCTTTGGTGTCGTTGCGGCTGCCCGGGCTCGCCGACACCTTCGTCGCCAACGCCTTCGATCAGTTCCCCGGCGCGGCCAGCGTGATCTTCCCGGACGCGCGCTCGTCTTGGGTGAGCCGCTACGAAATGGCCCGCGGGCGCTACGAAAAGCTCGCCGAAGTGCCCGGGCAGGTCTGGGACGCCCATGTGGATCGGCAAGGCCGCGTGCTGGCCGCTTGGGGCAATCCAGAGATGTCCGGCGTCACGTTCAAGGATCGCGTGCAGCTTTTCTACCGGCCGCACCCGAGCAGCAAATGGAGCGTCGCGTTGGCCGGCGGTTTTGACGATCACGACGTGTATCTGTTGGGGCCGGGATCGCGCGATCGCACCGCCTACGTGCTCGAGAACGCCACCGGCGACACCTTGGCGCTGAGCGAACTCGACCTGTCGAACGGCAAGTTGGAACCCGCGTTTCGGGCGAATCGCACGGACGTGTTGACGGCCCGCCGCGATGCCAAGGGCCGCGTGTACGCTGTGCGGCACGATGACCACTTCCCGCAGTGGCACTACCCGGCAGGGCCGGGCGGCAAGGCGCTGCCGGCGGCGGTGATCCACGCATCCGCGGCTAGGGCCGAGGATTTCAAGGAAAAGAACATTGAGATCGTGAGCTTCGCTCGGGACGCCGACGCGGTGATTCTGCGCGTCAGCGGTGATCGCGATCCCGGCACCTACTACTTGACGTCGCTGTCCGACAAAGGCTTGAAAGTACTGGCCCAGCGCTTCCCGGACATCGACGATGACGCGTTGGTGGCCCGCCATCCGGTGGAGTTTCCCGGGCCGGACGGTTCGCGGCTCACCGGCTACGTCACGTTGCCGAAAGGCGTGAAGAAAGGCCAACGGGTGCCGTTCGTCCTGTTGCGCGGCCCGCAGCTCTTCCCCAAAGCGGAAACTTGGGGTTGGGACCGCGAAGCGCAGTTCTTCGCCAGCCAAGGGCTCGGCGTGCTCCGCGTGAACGCCCGCGGCGCGCTGGGTTTCGGGCGCAAGTTCCACCGCGCTGGCGTGGGGCGACTAGCCACCGCGGTGCCCGCCGACACGCTCGCCGCGGTGCGCCATGCGGTGGCGAACTTGGCCGCGGACCCGGAGCGTATTTGCCTAGTGGGGCGCGGCTGGGGCGCCTACACCGCGCTCATGACCGCGATCCGCGAACCGGATGCGATTCGCTGCGTGGTCGCCATCGCCGGCGCCTACAATCCAGCGGGGGAACGCCTCGCGTTGCCGGTGCGCGGCGCCCGCGAGCGGTATTCAGCCTTGGTGAGCGCGCGTTCGCAGGACGACGAGGCGTTCCGCGAACTGTCGATCCCCCACATCGCGACGCGCATCCGTACGCCCCTGTTGATGGTGGAGGCGCGGCAGTTCAGTGAACGGCTGCCGACCGCCGCACGCGACATGATCCGCGAATTGGATCAGCACAAGATTCCGTACACGTTCCACGACGAGGCGACCTCCCGCCCCGGCAACCTGCTCTCCTTGGCGGCGCGCCGCAACGCCTACGCGCGCACGGCCGAGTTCGTGCTGGAGCACACGGCCAAGCGTTGACGGCGCGCGCGTGGACTGCCAACTTCCGCACGGCTCAGCCGCTTCAACCGCTCAAGACACTAAGACACCCACGCAAGCCTCGCGGGTTGCTAGAATGACGCCTTCGACAACTCGACACAGGACGGACATGAACCTCCCCAATTGGAAGTTGGCACCGGCGGCCATCTGCGCGGCCGTGCTGCTCGCCGCCTGTTCGCAGGTGGCGGAAACCGAGAGCGCGGATCCGGCATCGCCCCAAGAGGCCGGCAAGGCGTTTCTCGCCGAGAACGGCAAACGCGAGGGGGTGACCACCACCGCCTCCGGCTTGCAGTACGAAGTGCTCGCATCGGGCGGCGGCCCGTCGCCCAAACCCACCGACACCGTGACGGCCCACTACCACGGCACGTTGATCGACGGCACCGTGTTCGACAGCAGCTTGGAAAGAGACGCGCCGTTCGAGACGAAGGTGAACGGCGTGATCCAAGGCTGGCAGGAAGCGCTGCAACTCATGGGCGTGGGGGACAAGTGGAAGGTGTACATCCCTTCCGAACTCGCCTACGGCGAACGGGAGGTGGGCATCATCGGCCCCCATGAGACGCTGATCTTCGAGATGGAACTGCTTTCCATCGAAGCTCAAGAAGGCGAAGCGGCCCCGGCAGAGGGAGAAGCCCAAGCGCCGGAGGAAACCCAAGCCACGGAAATCCAAACGCAGGAAGACGGGCAAGCGTCGGACGAAGCCCAAGCCGAAGACGCAGGAGAAGCCCAGGAAGGCACCTGAGCCGGCGTCGTTCGCGATAGCCGCGAGGCCATGTCGCGCCTAGCGCGCACCGTCATACTCGGCTCGGTGGCGGCGGCGCTCGGGATTTGGTGGCTGGGCGACGCCTACGGCGTTGAAGACTCGCGGCTTCTCGGCTATCTGGTCGCGAGCGCCTTGCTGGTGGTTGGTTGCATCGGCTTGGCCGCGATGGCCGGCGTGCTGCTGGGCTGGCTGCGGCGGCGAGGCGGCACCGGAGCATTGGCCACTCGTCGTTCTGGACGCAAGCCCGAAGCAACGTAACAGGTTGTCGGCGGCGACAGCGCGCGCAAGCACACAACTCGCGCCACCGTGATCGAGCACTTGCCACAGGTGTTCCCCGCCGAGCGCATCACGACCGCCGCGGAGGACTTGGCGAACTGGGGACGCGATTGGACGCGGGCGCACCGCCCGGCGCCGAGCGCGGTGGTGTTTCCGGAGAACGTCGACGAAGTGGCCGCTTTGACGCGGCTCGCCAACCGCGTCGGCGGCAAGCTGGTGCCCTCCGGGGGCCGCACCGGGCTTTCCGGCGGCGCGGTGGCGGCCGACGGCGAGGTGGTGGTGTCGTTCGATCGCATGAACCGCATCGTGGACTTCAACGCCACCGACCGCGTGGTGCGTTGCCAAGCCGGCGTGGTGACGCAAGCGCTGCAGGAGTTCGCCACGGGGCAGGGGCTGCACTATCCGGTGGACTTCGCGTCTGCCGGTTCCAGTCAAATCGGCGGCAACGTGGCCACCAACGCCGGCGGCATCAAGGTGATCCGCTACGGCCTGACGCGGGATTGGATCGCCGGATTGACGGTGGTCACCGGCAGCGGCGAGGTGCTGGAGTTGAACCGCGCGCTGGTGAAGAACGCCACCGGCTACGACTTGCGGCATCTGTTCATCGGCTCCGAAGGCACGCTCGGTTTCGTGGTGGAAGCCGAGGTGCGTTTGACCGACCTGCCGCCGCCCAGCCGCGTGATTGTGCTTGGCATGCGCCAGCTCGGCGACGCCCTCAAGCTGCTGGCGCGGTATCGCGCCGCGGTGGCCGTTTCGGCGTTCGAGTTCTTCTCGGACCTGGCGCTGGAGAAAGTGTGTCGCCACCGCGGGGCGCGCCGGCCGTTTGCGACTCGGTGCGCGTTCTACGCTTTGGTGGAGTTCGACGCCCAGGACGAGGCGGCGGCGTTGGCGGCGTTCGAGGGCGCGCTGGAAGCCGGGGAATCCGTGGACGGCGTGATGAGCCAATCCGACGCGCAGGCGCAAGCGCTGTGGACGCTGCGCGAAGGCATCACCGAGAGCATCACCGCGCAAACGCCGTACAAGAACGATCTGGCCGTGCGCGTCTCCGCGGCACCGGCGTTTCTTTCTGCCATCGATCGGCTCGTCGCGCAGCACTACCCAGACTGGGAGGTGTGCTGGTTCGGGCACATCGGCGACGGCAATCTGCACCTCAACATCTTGAAGCCGCCGACATTGGATGTGGGCGCTTTCCAAGAACGCTGCGACGGCATCAGCCCGGCACTGTTTGCGGTTGTGCAGGCCCACGGCGGCAGCATCTCCGCCGAACACGGCGTTGGCCTCACCAAACGCGACTTCCTCCACTTTGCGCGCAGCGAGGGGGAGATCGAGATCATGCGGGCCGTGAAGGCGGTGTTGGATCCGAACGGAGTGATGAACCCGGGCAAGCTGTTGGCGTAGGCCGATCTGCTTCGGGGGCTTCGCCCCCGTGACCCCCTTTGGGATGACGACGTGCTTGTCGTGGCTGTTGGGCCTTGAAGCGCACGTAGCCAGATGCGACGCCCTGGTCGGCGGGTCTGGGCGTTGGTTCCGGGCAAGCTGTTGGCGTGGCAGTGTCCTCAAGCCAGCGTTGCGACCGCTTGCCGGAGCGCCGGCGGGCAGTCATCGGCGATCGTGGGTTCGACGCCGTGGGGCGTACCCACGAGCACCACTTGCGGGCGCACGCTCGCGGCGAAGAGGCCGTTGTCCACGACGCCCGGAATGGCGTTGAGATCGCACTCCAGCGCACACGGGTCGTCCATCGGCAGGTCGCGCACGTCGAGGATGTGGTTGCCGTTGTCGGTCTCGAAGCCGGCGCGAAACGACGGCTCGCCGCCGCGGGCGCGCAACCGGCCGGCAACGAAGCGGCGCGCCAGCGGCACCACTTCCACCGGCAACGGAAACGCGCCGAGGGCGTCCACCATCTTGCTTTGATCCACGACGCAGACGAAGCACTCGGCGCAAGCGGCGACGATCTTCTCGCGCACCAGCGCCCCGCCGCCGCCTTTCACCAGCATCCGGCCCGGGGCCACTTCGTCGGCGCCGTCCACATACACGACCACCGTTTCGACGTCGTTTAAGTCGAAGATGGGAATGTGGTGTACACGCAGGCGCTTGCTGGTCGCCACGCTGCTGGAAACCGCGCCGGCGAACCGCGAGCGAAGTTCCGGCAAGGCGTCGATGAAGTGGTTGGTGGTGCTGCCGGTGCCCACGCCAACCACGCAGCCGGGCGCCAACAGCGGTTCGATCACCGTCAGCGCGGCTTCGGCGGCGCGGCGTTTCTGCGCGTCTTGGCTCACGCCGGCCGCTTTCGGTTGGCGAAACACTGCCAGCCCTGTTCCGTGACCACGGCATCGAGGCGCACATCCCACGAATCCACCGGCAACTCCGAGGTGCGCTGGCACTGGTGCGCCACGCCGATGCGTTCCGTTCGCGGATGCTCGGCGAAATAACGGTCGTAGTGACCGCCGCCCATGCCCAGCCGATTTCCCTGCCCGTCGAACGCCACCAGCGGCGCCAGCACAAGCGTGGGCCGCAACAGCGCCGGGTTGGTGGGTTCGAGCAGCCCGTAGCGCACCCGGCGCAGCGGTTCTTCGGCGCGGTAGGCGGCAAAGCGCAGCGACCCGCAAGCCAGCACCGGCACCGCGAAGACGACGCCGCGTTCGCGCCCTTTGGCGACCACGGGTGCGAGGTCGATCTCGCCATCTTGGCGAAGGTACACGGCGATGATGGCCGGGGCGGCGAGTCGCGGCAGCAGCGCTTCCGCCACAGCCTGCGCATGGCGTTCCTGCTGTTCGAGGGCAAGCGCGCGGCGTTTCGCCCGGTGGCGGGCGCGAACATCCGCCTTGGACAGATCGCTTTGACTCATCCGCGCAGGCCAACGCCGCTCGAGGAAGTTAGGCTTGCCTCCCGGTGGTGCCGCTGCCTGGTTACCCTGAACCGTTGTTGTTCAAGGCGGTGACCCGGTCGACGTCTAAGGCTTCCCGCGATCCGCAAGGGACCCTCGCCAATGTTGGGCTTGCACACCGTCGCCGCTACCGGATCCCCTTTGGGTGCTTAACGGCTCGAGGATGAATTCGGCTGGCGAACACCCCAGGAGACGGCGGCAGTATAGCCCCAACCCGGGATGTCAAACCACCGCCGGCGTTTGGGTGTGCGGCATTTTTTTCGCAGCAGCCTTGCCGCGGTGATCTGCTTCGGGGGCTTCGCCCCCGGGACCCCCTTGGGATGGCGGCGTGCTTGGCGCACCTCCGGGGCCTTGAAGCGCGTGTTGCCAGATGCGACGCCCATGTTGGCGGGCTCGAGCGTTGACTCCCAACTGCCGAACGATACGTCGTACACCTCAGTCGTGGTGGGTTGCGGGCTACTCGGCTGCGGTGCTGTCGAGGGCGCGGCTGACGCGCTCGACGAGCTTGCGCACGTCGCGTTCGGCTTCCGCCACCTTTTGGCTGGCGAGGACGTTTTCGTGGGCGATGTTGAGCGCCGCCATCACGGCGATGCGATCCACGCCGAACACGTTGCCGCCCTCGCGGATGCGCTTCATGCGCTCGTCGAGGTCGCGCGCCGAGGACATCAGGCCATCCACCTCCGCCTCCTCGCAGCTAATCTGGTACTCCTCGTCCAGCAATTTCACCGACACCGTCACCGCCACCTCAACCCTCCTCCGGCGTATTCACGCGCCCGATCATGCTGTCGATCTTCGCCTGCGCCACTTGTTGGCGCTCCGCGAGTTCCGTGCGCTCGGCACGCAAAGCGCGTTCGCGCTCGCGCAATTCGCGGTTCTCCCGCGCGAGCGCGTCGCAGCGGGCGATGAGCTCGTCCACCTTCGCCTCAAGATCGCCCAAGTCCATACGGTGCTCTCCAGTGCCTCTTCGGTCACGCTCCGGCAACTGGATTTTAGACTGTTCGCAGACCCGGTGACGCTACCACTTGCATCAGCACTGCGGGAGTGAAGGAATGTCGACGTGCAGGCGGCAAAACCGACACTTCGGCCAATCCGGTAGAATCGCCCATCAACGCTTCGGCTGCGCCGACTGCCGCTTGCCGCGGCGCACGCCGTTCCCCTGCCGCAAACCAAGCGCGGATGCAGCCCGCGCGCGAAATCCATGACCGCACACACTCACCCCAAGCCCACGCTGTTCGCGTTGGCGTTTCCCTCCATCCTCGCCAATCTGTCCTACGCGGCGGTGATGATTGTGCAGCTCAAGTGCATCGGCGCGTTGGGCACGGAGGCGCTGGCGGCCGTGAACGTGGGGCAGCGGGTGTTCTTCGCGCTGCAGGCCGTGCTGATGGCGGTGAGCGCCGGCACCACGGCGCTGGTGGCGCGGGCGTGGGGCGCCGGCGATGGCGACGAGGCCAGCCGCGTGACGTTGGCCAGCTTGGTGGCCGGCGGCGCATTCGCGTTGGCGGTGACGGTGCCGGGGATGCTGGCGGCGCGGCCCATCGCCGCCGTCTTCGGGCTGGACGCCGCCACCATCGAGTTGGCCGCCACCAACATCCGCTGGATGTCCGCCTTCAACTTGGCGTTCGCGGTGAATCTCATCCTCGGCGCGGCGTTGCGCGCCGCCGGCGATGCGTGGTCGCCGCTGTGGATCGGCGTGGCGGTGAATCTGGTCAACGTGCCGCTGCTCTATCTGCTGGTGTTCGGCCACTACGGCTTCCCGCAGATGGGCGTGGCCGGGGCGGCGCTGGCCGGCGGCGCCTCGTTCGCCTTGGGCGCGGCGGCGATGCTGGTCATCTGGTTGCGGCAGGGTTTCCGCTTGAAGCATGTGCGCAACAAATGGTTTCGGCGCGAGCGGTTCGCCCGGCTGTTGCGCATCGGCTTGCCGGCCGGTTTGGAGATGGTGGTGTTCCAGCTAGGCTACTTCGGCTTCCTCATGCTCATCGGCCACTACTACGGCACCGCCGCGTTCGCCGCCTACGGCGTGGGGCAGAGCCTGCTCATGGTGTGCTTCGTGGTGGGCTTCGGCTTCTCCATCGCCAGCGCCACGTTGGCCGGGCAGCATCTGGGCGCCGGCGATCCGGTGGCCGCGGCCCGCAGCGGCTGGCGCTCCGCCGCCGGCGCGGCCGTTTGCGTGGGCGCCATCGGGCTTGCCGTCGCGCTCTTCGCGCCGCAGTTGGCGGCGTTCTTCATCGGCGACGAACCCGAAACCGTGCGCCTGACCACGGTGATGGCCTACATGATGGCCGCGATGACGCCGCTCATGGCCATCGAGTTCGCCATCGGCGGCGCCTTGCGCGGCGCCGGCGACACGCGCTTTCCGCTGGTGGCCACGACCATCGGATTGGTCGGTGTACGCTGCGGGCTGGCCGCGGTGTTCACTTGGCTCGGCTGGCCGGTCGAATGGGTGTACGGGGCGATGATCGGCGAGTTCCTGGTGAAGT
Source organism: Candidatus Azotimanducaceae bacterium (assembly GCA_965243095.1). Lineage (GTDB taxonomy): Bacteria > Pseudomonadota > Gammaproteobacteria > Pseudomonadales > Azotimanducaceae > VXYL01. The sequence continues at coordinate 2,835,838 of OZ251530.1, read as the reverse complement.
GCGCCATGCTGGTGGCGCGGTTTCGTTCCGGGCGTTGGCGTCGCGCCATCCCCGAGACGGCCGCCACGCCGGGCACTCCAAGGCTGGTCGCGTCGCGTGCCTGAGCTGCCGGACGTCACCGTGTACGTCGAGCACTTGGCGCGGCGCGCGGTGGGGGCGCGGCTGGCGGCCATCCGCCTGGCCAGCCCGTTTCTGCTGCGCTCGGTGACGCCCAGCGTGGACGAAGTGCGCGGGCGCGAAGTGGTGGCGGTGCGGCGGCTCGCCAAGCAGATCGTGTTCGCGTTGGAGGGTAGCTACTTTGTGGTGCTGCATTTGATGATCGCCGGCCGCCTGCGCTGGCGCGACGCCCGGGCGGACGTGCCGAAACGGGTGGGTTTGGCGGCGTTCGACTTCACGGAGGGCGATGGCGCAGCGCGGGGCACGTTGCTCCTCACCGAGGCGAGCAAGAAGAAGCGGGCGTCGTTGCGGCTGTTGCACGGAGAAACGGCGCTGGCGGAGCTCGATCCGGGCGGCTTGGAGGTACACGAGGCGAGTTTCGAGGCGTTCCGCGCGCGCTTGCGCGAGACGCCGCACACCGTCAAACGGGCGCTCACGGATCAACGCGTCTTCGCCGGCATCGGCAACGCCTACAGCGACGAAATCCTGTTCCGCGCCCGCATGTCGCCGTTCAAGCCGGCGCCCCGCCTCAGCGAAACCGAGGCGCGGGGTTTGTTCGATGCCTGCCGCGACGTGCTCGCGGAGTGGACCGAGCGATTGCGGGAGAGTGCCGGCGACGCCTTCCCGGGCGAGCGGCGCGGCAGCAAGGTGACGGCCTTCCACCCGCAAATGGCGGTGCATGGCAAGTACCGCCAACCCTGCCCGGTCTGCGGTGCGCCGGTGTTGCGCATCGTGCGGGCCGAGAACGAATCCAACTATTGCGCCAAGTGCCAAACCGGCGGGCGAATCCTGGCGGATCGCTCGCTCTCGCGGCTGCTCAAGGAAACCTACCCGAAGCGCATCGAGGAGCTGGAGGGCTGAATCAGGGCCTTGGCGCGGTGGAGAGGTTGGTTAGATGGCCGCCCGGGCTTGCGAGAAGGCTCATCACCACCAGCGGCGCGTCCACATCCACCGCCAAGCGCCACTTGCCGGCGCCATCGCCCAGCGCGCCGGCAAGCGCGGCCGAGCCGGACTCCAAATCCACCGCCGAAAACGTCAACGCCTGCCCCGCGGGCACCGTCACGCGCACCAACCCACCGGCCTCGCCGGCGTCGTCCACGCCGGTGATTTTCGCCTTCACCGGGTCAGCGCCGTTGTTGATCAGGCGCAACTGGCTGCGCTGGCGCTGATTGCTCGCCGGGTTGAAGAAGGCCACATGCGCCACGCTGTCCGTCATCGGCGCCGCATCGTGCATGGCGGTGAGGAAACCGTCGGTGGTGCGGACGTAGGCGTAGGCGTCAATGGCCAACTCCGAGTCGAGATCCAAGCGCCAATCGCCCATCGTGGGCGGCCCCACCCCCTCCGCCAACCCCTTGTCCGGGGCGCCGTTCTCCAAATCCTCCGAATTGAAGTGAACCGTCTGCGATCGAGGCAGCGGCAGCTCCACCGCGCCCGGACATTCGCCGGCGTCGTCGAACGGCGTGATGCGCACCACACCGTCGCGGCGGCTGCGGTTCATCAAGCGCACGAAACCCTGTCGGGTGTCGTTGGAGGCGGCCGGAAACAGCGGCAAACGCACCGTCCCGCCTGCGCTGTCCATCGCCGACGAGGACAAGTTGGTCATGTGCCCGCTGGCGTTGGTCGCCAAGCTGACCGCCTCCACCGGCCAAACGTCGCTTATCCGCAACCGCCATTTGCCAGACCCGCGGCCAAAGCCGCGTCCGCCGTCGCCAATGCGAAACGCCTCCAAGCGCGTGGCCGGCACCGTGAGCGCGCCGCCCGGCGGCACCGAGAGACCGGTGGCCAATCGGCCGACGCCGCGGTCGTCCACGCCCCACACCGAGACCGTCGCCGCGGCGCCGTTCGGATTGACGAGGCGCAGCGCGCTGGCTTGGTCGCGGTTGCGCCCCGGATTGAAGATCGGGGCGCGCAGCACGTCGTCGGCGTCGTGCGCCAACCGATCGTGAACGCTGGTGAGGAAGCCATCCTCGGCGCGCAGGTAGGCCAACACCTCGATGTCCAGCGCGGACCAAAGCGCGAGCCGCCAACCGCCCGCCGTGGGCGCGCCCACTCCGGCGGAAAGCCCCTTGGCGGCGTTGCCGGCTTCCAAATCCCCCGAGTTGAAGTGCCGCGCTTGCCGTGCGCCGATGGTCAAACGCACCGGGTCGGCGCGCACGCCGGCGTCGTCCACCGCTTCCACCAGCACCTCGCCGGCGGCGTCCGAATGGTTGATCACGCGCACGAAGCCCTGCCGTCCGGCGGCGTCGTCCGCCGCGGGAAACACGGAAACCGGCCAGCCGATCAACACCGCGGCGCCGGCGGCACGCAGGGCGGGAACGTGGTCTTGGACGGATGCGACGGATAGCGGATTGTCCCGCAGCTCCACCGCGTCGCCGGCGGCGATCTCCCCGTTGCGCACCAGCGGGGCGATGTCGGCGACGCGATTGCCGCCCAAGCGCAGGCGCTTCAGCCTGGCGGGGTGGCGCAGCGCCGAGATGTCCGCTATCCGGTTGCGCCGCAAATCCAGCCGCGTGAGCGAGGCCAGCCGCCACAGCGGGACGATGTCCTCCACGGCGTTGTCGTTCAGCCACAGGCGGCGCAAGTTCGTCAACACGCCGAGCGGCCGCACGGTTGTTATGTCGTTGCGGCCGAGGTGCAGGTAGCGGAGCGTGTAAAGAGCCGAGAGCGGCTGGACGTCGCTGATGGCGTTGTCGTCCAACCAAAGTTGCTCCAGCGCCGCCAGATTCGACAACGGGCGAAGGTTCGACACCGCGTTGCTGGACAAGACGAGTTCCCCGACTTCCGTCAAGCCGGCGAGCGGGGCGAGGTCGGACACCGAGTTGCCGCCCAGGTACAGCGTCCGCAACGCCGTCAAGCCGGACAGCGGCTCAAGGTTCGTTATGGAGTTGTCCGAAAGACTCAGCCAGGAAAGCGAACGCAACGACGCCAGCTCCGCCACACTCCGCAGGGCGTTGCCGTCCGCGGACAGCCAATCCAAATTGGTCGCCGCGCGCAAACCTCCAAGGTCCTGTACGCCAGCGCCGTTCAAGTTCAACGTGCGCAAGGCCAACAGGTCGTCCGCCTCCAGCTCCTCGCCAGCCGCCTTGCCGAGCGCTTGGCGCACCGCCCCGCGCACCGCCCCGTCGGCGAACAAGCTGCGGGTCAACGTGGCGGTGTAGGTGGCGGCGCCGACCGTGATGGTCAGGGCGTTTGTCCCGGGGTCCAATCCGGCGATCACATGCGTCGTCCCGGAAGCAACGGTCTCGACCGCGCCAGTGCCCACGCGAACGGTGGCGGCACCCGAACCCGTGGACGTTATGCGCAAGCCATTCGCGTTGGGATGAATCTCGGCCACGTATTCGGTCTGCGCGGACTCGGACGCCAGCGCGAAGACCACCGCCTGCGCCCCGGGAATCGGCAGCCACTGCGCCCGCAAGCTGCGCCGGTTCCCCACGGCGATGTGCCAAGCCACGCCGCGGTGGTCGATCATCGCTTCCGTCAGCGCGACCGAGGTGGGCGTGCCGCGCTGGGCGATGAGCTGACATTCGTCTTGGCGCGCCGGTTGGATTTCTTCGATCTGCTTGGATACGCAGAAATAGTGGCGAAAGCTGAAGCTCCCGCCGGACACGGTGATGTCCTGCGGCGTCGTCCTGGGCAGCAGGTACGCGGGGGAAATGCCGATGCCCGGGTAGGCCGTGGGGTGCTTTTCCCACAAGGTCGCGGCCGGCGGATCGACCGAGATGGTCGCCGTGATCTCGACGCCGGGAATGGACTGCGCGGCGGCCGGCTGGGCAAAGACCAAAAGCGCCGCCAAAGGCAAGAAAAGGATGCGCCGGCGCAGCAACGCGCCGCGCTCGCGGACATCCGCTCCGCCGCTAGGACGCCACATTGCGCCAACGACGGCTGCAGGCCGCGCCAAGTCTGCGATGGTCAATTTGCACCCGTCCACAGCATCACCCCAAACGGACCGACGTTGCGACAACACACCCGCCCACGACAGCGCGCGAACGAAGCCTCGGCGGCGGCGCAGGTGGGCAACAAAGTTGCACCGCGCCAACGAAAGCTGGCGGAGCGGACGGGACTCGAACCCGCGACCTCCGGCGTGACAGGCCGATATTCTAACCAGCTGAACTACCGCTCCGTGGTGGGTGTTGCAGGGCTTGAACCTGCGACCTACGGCTTGTAAGGCCGTCGCTCTCCCAACTGAGCTAAACACCCGCGGGCGCGGATCATAGCTTTTCCGGCACTGATGTCAAACGCGGCTAGGGCCGTGCAGTGGCGGAGAGGTTGGAGAGATGGCCGGCGGGGCTCTCCATCAGGCTCATCACCACGAGCGGGTTGTCGAAGGCGACGGTCAAGCGCCACTTGCCGGCGCCGGCGCCGAGGGCGCCGTTCAGGCCCTCGCCGCCCTGCTCCAGTTGCACGGCGGTTAGGGTCAGGGCCTCGCCGGCCGGCACGGTGACGACCACCGGGCCCGCTTCGGCGCCGGCGTCGTCCAAGCCGGTGATCGTCGCTTGCGCCGGCTCGGTGCCGTCGTTGGCCAAGCGCAGGAGGCTGCGCTGGCGGGTGTTGGACGCCGGGTTGAACACCGCCACGCGGGCGTCGCCGTCCGCTGTCGGGGCGGTCTCGTGCAGGCTGGTCAGGAAGCCGTCGGCGTGGCGGGCGTAGGCCGCGGCGGCGAATGCCACGTTGCCGCGCAGCTCCAGGCGCCACGCGCCCCGGGTCGGCGCGCCCACGCCCTCCGGCAGGCCCTTGGCGGCGTTGCCGTTCTCCAAGTCCGCGGAGTTGAAGTGGACGACGGTGCGGGGCGGCAGGCGCAGGCGGACGGGCCCCGCGCGGACGCCGGCGTCGTCCACCGCCGCCACCTCGGCCCAGCCCTGCCACGGGCCGAGGTTGGCGACGCGGGCGAAGCCCTCGCGGCCTGCGGCGGACGACGAGGACGGGGCCGAGGGAAAGAGCGGCAGGAGTAGCGCCCGGTTGGCCCAGGAGGACCAGTCCGACGCGCCGGCCGAGGCGTCCGCCCAGCCGGCGTACACCGGCGCCGCGGAGAGGTTCGAGAGTTGGCCGGTCGGGCTTTCCAGCAGCGCCAGCGCCGACAGCGGCCACGGCGCGCCCAGGCGCAGCCGCCACTTGCCTTCGCCATTGCCCAGGCCGCGGCCGCCGCGGCGGGACGACTCCAGAGAGCGCGCCGAGACCGAGATCGTCGCGCCGGCGCGCGCCGTCAGCGGCGCCGCCAGCCGGCCGCGGCCGGCGTCGTCCACGCCCCACGGCCACACCCGCGCCTCCACCGCGCCCGGGTTGTGGACGCGCAGCGAACTGCGCTGGGCGCGGTTGCTCGCCGGATTGAAGACGAACGCCGACAGCGAATCGCCGTCGCGGCGCAGCTCGCCGTGCATGGTGGTCAGGAAGCCCTCGGACGCGCGCAGATAGGCCAGCACCTCGATGTCCAGCGTTGACGACACGAGCAGCCGCCAGCTGCCCCGCGCCGGCGGGCCGATGCCTTCCGCCAAACCCTTGGCGGCGTTGCCGTTCTCCAAGTCCGTCGAGTTGAAGTGCGCCGCCGAGCGGGCGCGCAGCGGCAGGCGCACCGGGCCGAATCGCCGGCCGGACTCGTCCAGCGCCTCGATCAGGATGTCGCCGTCCGCGTCCGAGCGATTCAGCACGCGGACGAAGCCGCTGCGGCCGGACGGATCCGCAGCCGCCGGGAGCAGCGGCGCCGGCCACCCCACCACCACCGCCGCGCCATCGGCGCGCAGATCGGGAACATGGCGCCGCAGCGCCGCGGAACGCAGTGGATTGCCGCGCAAGCCCAGCGTTCCGCCGTCCGTCAGCCCGCGGTGGCCGGACAGGGTGGAGATGTCCTCCACCAAGTTCCAGCCCAGCCGAAGCTGCGACAGCTCCGGCAGCCGCGACAGGGGCGATACGTCCCAGACCCGGTTGCGCGACAGGTCCAGCCGTTGCAGGGACCACAGCCCGGACAGCGCCGAGAGGTCCTCCACGCGGTTACCCGGCAGCCACATCCGCCGCAGATCCGCCAGCCACGACAGTGGTGAGATGTCGCTAATCCGGTTGTCGCCCAGATGCAGATAGATCAGCGAACGGAGCCGGCGCAGCGGGCGGACGCTCTCCAGTTCGTTGCCGGCGAGCCACAGCTGGCGCAGCGACGACAGCCCGGACAAGGCCGAGACGTCCGTCAAGCCGTTGTTCGACAGCGTGAGCGAGCGCAGTTCGTCCAAGTTCGACAGCGGCGACAGGTCGCGCAGGGCGTTGCCGCTCAAGAGCAGCTCCCGCAGCCCGGTCAGGCCGGTAAGCGCCGAGATGTCCGCCAGATCGTTGTCCGACAAGTCCAAATGCCGCAGCGAGCCCAGCCCGGCCAGCGGCGACAGGTCCATCGCCACGCCGCCGGCCGCCGGCGCGTTGCCGGAGAGGGTCAGCGATTCCAAGCGCGACGCCGCCTCCAAGCCGGACAGCGACGCCACTCCGGCCGACCCCGCGCTCAGCGACGACAGCGTCAGCAGGTCGCCCTCGGTCAGCGTCGCCCCCGAATCCTTGCCCAGCGCGATCTCCAGCGCCCGCCGCAGCCCCGGATCCGTCACCGTCGCCAGCGTCGCCCCGTCCAGCAGCACCTCCACGCCGCGCGCCCGCAGCGACGTCGCGTACACGTACACCGAGTCCGATGTCAGCGGGTTGCCGCGCAAGCTGACTAGCACCAAGTAGCGCAACGGCAGGAGCGGCGAGATGTCCGCCACGGCGTTGTGGTCAACCCACAGCCGCCGCAGGTTGACCATCGCCTCGATGCCGCGCAGATCCCGCACCGGCTCGCCGCGCTCGCCGCCGGTGGCCGGCGCCGGCAGCGACAGGTCCAACTCCAGCACCATCGCCAAGTCGCCCGCCGTCAAAGGATCCGATGCGGACTTGCCCACGGCCGCCCGCGCCGCCGCCGCCAGCGTCGCGTCCGGTAAATGCACGGTCGCGCCGGGCGCCCCCGCCAGCCGCACCGCGGTGCGCGCCGCCGGGCTGTCGCCGATCTCGTTGCCGGCGCGCAACTCGAACTCGTAGGCGCGGCCGTTGTTCAGGCCGGAAACCGTCAGCGAGGTTGTGCCGGCGCGCGCCCCGGACACCGCGCGCCATGAACCCAGCCGATCACCCTCCTCGGCGTAGCGGTACTCGTAGCGGGTGATCGACGGATTCCGCGGGTTCCGCCAGCGCAGCGTCGCCTCCCCGTCGCCCGGCGTCGCCGTCAGACCGGCCGGCGCGTCCGGCGGCGCCTCGTCGTCCGTCACCAGCACGCGCAGCACCGCCTCGGCGCCGCCGTAGTTCGCGCCGCTCGCCGCGTGCCGAACCTCCACCCGCTCGCTCCCCGCGTTGTCGTCGTCCACCGCCCGCGCCCGCACCGTCTGCCAAGTGCGCCAAGTAGTCGCGTCGAAGGAAAGCGTCACCGGCGCACCGACGATGGCGACCGCCGGATCGCCGCTGGTCACCGCCACCGACACCGTGCCGTTCGGCGCGAGGTTCGCCAGCCGCACCTCCCAGACGCCCTCGGCGGCGGGGCCACCGCCCTCCGACAGCTCCAGCGTAGCCTGCGACAGCTCCAGCGTTGGCTCGTCGTCGTCCGTCACCGTCACCGTCACGCCGGGACGGGCGCTGAGCGCCAGTCCGGTGTACTCGGTTGCGCCGGTCGCGGCGTGCGTCAGGCCGACGGTCTCGTCGTCGCCATCGCCATCCTCCGCGCCGGTCACGCGCACCGTCTTCCAGCGGTTCCAGTCCGTGGCGTCGAACGCCAGCTGCGTTTGATCGCCCGGCGTGGTCGAGTCCGTGTCCGCAGTCAGCTTCGCCGTGGCGCCGCCCACCGTCACCGTCACCGCCGCGGTCGGCTGCGTGTTCAGCCGCACCCGGTACTGCGCCGTGCGGCCCTCCCGCACCGTCAGCGCCTCCGGCGACACCAGCAGGCCGGGCAGGTCGTCGTCCGCCGACTGCGCCGTCAGCGTCTCCGACACGCCGCCGTAGTCCGCCCCCGTCGCCGTGTGCAGCAGCATCGCCGTCTCGGTGGCCGAGTCCTGGTCGTCCGCCGCCGACACGCGCACCGTGCGCGGCGTGTCCCAGTTCGCGGTGTTGAACACCAGCCGCGTCGGGCTCGCCGTGAGGCCGTTCGCCGCGCCGGTGATGGTCACCGTGACGTTGCCGCCCACCGGCTCGGAGTCCAGCACCACGGTGTACGGGGCGCTGTCCCGCTCGTCCACCGTCAGCGTGGACGTCGACAGCGTGATGCCGGGCGTTTCGTCGTCGTTCACCGTCGCCGAGAAGTCCGCCGAGACGTTGGTGTACTCGCTCGCCGGCGTCGTCGCCGCCGCGTGCTCGATGGTCACCGTCTCGTTGAAGCCGTTGTCGTCCTGCGCGGCCGTCAGCGTCACGGTCTGCCGCGTGGCCCAGTTCGTGGTGGTGAACGTCAGCGTGTTCTGGACGCCCGGGTTGCCGCCATCGGTGTCGCCCACCGTCACCACGGCCGTGTTGGCGCTGGTGATGGTCGCGGTCACGTCCTGGGTCGGCTGCGCCGACAGCCGCACCGTGTAGTTCGCCGAGTTGGTGGCGGACATCTGATCCTCGTCCAGCAGCAGCGGGCCGGCCTCGTCCGTGGCCGGCGTCGTCGGATCGGCGTCGAAGACGAAGCCCGGCGCCTCGTCGTCGGTCACCTCCGCGGTGAGCGTGGCGGAAAGACTGCTGTACTCGCTCTGCGACGTGGTGCTCGCCGTGTGCGTGATCGTCACGCTCTCGGCCACGCCGTCGTTGTCGTCCACCGCGCTCAGGGTCACCGCCTGCGGCGTGTTCCAGCTCGTCGAGGTGAACGCCAGCGTGTTCTGGACGCCGTTCATGCTGTCGCCGTCGGTGTCGCCCACCGTCACCGCGCCGGTGTCGCCGCTGGTGATGGTCACCGTCACGTCCTGGGTGGGCTCGGCGGACAGGCGCACGGTGTAGCTCTTGGAGTTGTCCGAGGAGGTGGACAGCTCGTCCAGCTCCAGCGGGCCGGCCTCGTCCATGTTCGGGGTGGACGGATCGGCGTCCAGCACGATGGCCGGCGTCTCGTCGTCGTTCACCGTCACCGACAGGCTGGGCAGCGTCGGTGTGCCGAAGAAGCCGTCGGTGCAGGCGCTGCCGCCGGTGCGGCTGTGGCCGATGGTTGCGGCGTCGTTCTGGCTGTCGCCATCGTCCGCCGCGGTCACCGTGATGGTCTGCGGCGTGTTCCAGTTCACGCCGCTGAAGGTCACCAGGGTCGTCTGCGGCATGGTGTCCGCGTCGAGAGTCACGTCCGCGTTGTCGCTGGCGGCTGTGATGTTCACCGCGCAGAAGCCGCCGCTGGCGGTCGTCGGGTCGGCGGTGAGGCGGATGGTGTAAGTGCCGACGTTGGCGTTCGTCGCGCCGCCGGCGTTGGGGTCCTCCTCCAGCGCCAGCATAGTGCGGCTGAGCGCGATGCCCGGCGTGGGGGTGACGGGTATCGTCGCTGTCGTCACCGTGCCGGGCAGGTCGTGGGCGGCCGCAGCCACGTTCACGGCGATGGTGCGGACGGCGGTGAAGTCCGCGCCGGTGTGGTCCAGCGTCAGCGTCGCCGAGGTGTCGCCGGCGTTCACCGTCGCCAGCGCGTCGACGGTGAGCCCGGGCACGTTGGTCGTCAGCGTGAAGTGCGACTGCGCGACGCCGCTGGCGAACGCCGTGTCGGTGAGCGCCACCGTCACGGTGGCGTTGTCCAGATTGGCCTCCGTCAGCGCCGCCGGGTTGGTTGAAGTGATCGCCGCGGTCGGCGTCACCACGGTGATCTCGAACGTCAGCGAGGCGCGGTCGCTGTCGGCGCGGTTGGTGTCGCCGTCGTGGGCGTAGATGGTCACCGTCTGCCCGCCGGTGGTGTGCGCTGTCGGCGTACCGCACACCGTCCGCGCCGCGCAGTTCGGCGCCTCGAAGGAGAGGCCCGGCGGCAGGCCGCTCGCCGAGTAGGTGTAGCCCACGCCCTCGCCGCCGCTGGCCGCCGGCACTTGGAACGCCGGTATCTGGAAGTCCTTGCGGTAGGTCTTGTCCGGCACCGTGCCGCTGCCGAAGGTGGGCGCCATGTTCGGCTGCGCCTCGATCTGCAGCGCCAAGTCCAAGCCGCCGAACTTCAGCACCGGCCACTGCCACTGGTCGCCGAAGTCCCAAGCGTCGTCGTCGGGGTCCTCGCCGGCGGTGGTGTCGCCGTCCACGTCCTGATCGTCCCAGTCGGCGTAGATGCCCGAGTAGCCGGTCGGTTCGCGCAGGTTCGCCGAGGTGACGCCTTCGGGCGGGCTCGAGTCCGAGTCGTCGTTGATGCCGCTGAGGTCCACGTCCCAATAGCTGGCCGTCACCACGTCGCCCACGCCAGCGCCCGCCAGCCCGTGCCGGTTGATCACCGGGCACATGCCCGTCACCGCCCCCGTCGCGTAGCTCGCCGCAATGGTGCCCGAGTTCAGCGCCGCAAGGTTGCCGGCGTGCGCGGTGCCCGCAGTGCTCTCGCATTCCGCCGAGGCCATCGAGTAGCTCGCCACGATCGTCGAGCCCGTCTCGATCACCCCCACCAGGCCGCCGACGTTGGTTTGGCCGGCCGCGGCGCCGCTCGCCCATACCGCCGCCACGCGGCCCGCCAGCGTACCCGCCAGCGGCGCCACGGAACCCTGGCCATCCCGCACCCGCGCGTTCGGCAGCCCCAGCGAACGCACCACCGCGCTGCTGCGCAGCGCCGCGAACAGGCCGGAGTGGTTGCGGTTGCGGTTCACCAGCAGGTTGGCGATGACGTTGCCCTGGCCATCGAACGTGGCGTTGAAGTGCGTATTGTCGCTTGGCGTCGCGCTCGATCCGATGGGATCCCAGCCGCTGCCGCCGTTGTAGTAGGCGTCGCCGCTGTCCGCCGTGAACGTGCCGTCATCCGTCCATGTCGCGCCGTCGCCGTCGGTGTCGAAGTCGAGGTCGTTCTCCAGCTCGTAGCCGGCGCAGTCGTTTAGGTCCGCGTCGCCCGTGGTGTCCGACGGGCAGCCCATGTCGTCGCGGTGGTTGCGGAACGCCTTGCCGTAGGCGGCCGCGCTGGTCGAAATGGGCGCGCCGTCGCCATCCATATCCCAGCGGATGGCGTTCAGCTGGGCGAGGGTCCGCACCTCGATCAGCCCGTTGTCGTCCAGATCGTAGTCGCCGCGTTGGGGCACGGTGTCCATGCCGCGGTAGCTCAGCACCGGATACTGCGAACTGGTGCCGAAGTGCCACGGCGCCTCGTCCGCGTCGCCGTCGCCATCCACGTCCAAAGCGTCCCAGCCGCTGTAGATGCCGGTGGGGGTGGTGGGCCCTTGCAGCTGCGCCGTGGTGCGCCCGGCACCCTGCCCAGAGGTCGCAACAGCGCTCGCCTCGATGTCCCAGTAGCTCCCCCTGGCCGTGCCGGAACCGCCGGCGAGGCCGTGCTTGTTGGGGCATGAGCCCGTGACCGACCCGGTCGAGTAGCTTGCCGTCACGGTGCCCCCGTTTTGGCCCGTCAGGCCGCCGGCGATGGCGTTGGCGTCGGTCTCGATGCACTCCACCGCCGCCGTGGAGTAGCTCGCCACGACCGTCGCGCCCGAATTGGTGCGGCCTATCAGCCCGCCCACGGCATCGTTCGCCGTCACGCCGCCCGTTGTCCAAACCGCCTCCACCCGGCCCCAGCTCTCCCCGGCCAGCGCGCCGGCGTAGGTGAAGCCGCGCCGCACGTGGGCGTTCGGCAGCCCCAGCGAGCGCACCACCGCGCTGCCGCGCAGCGCCGCGAACAGGCCCGACCAGCCGCGCTCGGCGTTGGCGAACAGGTTGTGGATGGAGTGGCCGTTGCCGTCGAAGGTGGCGTTGAAGTGGGTCGAGTCGGTCGGCGTCGCGTCCGCGCCGATGGGCGCCCAGCCGTTGCCGCTGTTGTGGTAGGTGTCGTCGGAGTCGCTCGCCGGCGTGGCGCCGGACCATGTCGAACCGTCGCCGTCGGTGTCGAAGTCCAAGTCGCGGGTCAGCTCGTAGCCGGTGCAGCCGCCCGTCGGGCAGCCCATGCCGGCGGAGGCGCTGCCGAAGGCGGCGTTGTAGTTGGACTGGTTGCCGGCCGCCACCGTGCCGTCGCCGTCGAGGTCCCAGCGGATGGCGTTCAGCTGCGCCAGGGTGGAAATCTCGATCAGGCCGTTCTCGTCCGTGTCGTAGTCCGTGTTGGCGCGCTCGGAGTCGGATACCGCCACGCGCAGCGTGGAGGTGGCGGTGTAGCCGCCGCCGCTGGCGGCGTGCGTGACGGTGACGGATTCGTCCACGGCGTCCGGGGAATCGGCCACCGCCGTGGCCGTCACGATCTGCGTCGCGGCCCAGTTCGTCGTCGTGAACGTCAGCGAACCCGGGCTCACCGTCACGGCGCCGGTGTCGTCGCTGGTCACCGCCACGGTCACCGTCGCCGTCGGCTGCTCCGCCAGCCGCACCGTGTAGCCGAGCGCGTTGTTCGCGTCCGTCGCCGCCTCGCTCAGGAACAGCGGGCCCGGGTCCAGCGCCGCCGTGGTCGGGTCCGCGTCGATCAGCACGGCACCGCCCGCCACCGCGGCCGCGGTGACGGTGATGTCGAACGTCAGGGTGTCGCGGTCGCTGGCGTGGGTGTTGTCGTCGTGGTCCGAAACCGTGATGGTCACGGTGGCAGCGCTGCCGCTCGTCGTCGGCGTGCCGCAGATCGCGCGGGCGAACTGGCAGACGCCGGCGCCGTCGGAGTCCAGCGCCAGCCCGTCCGGCAGCCCGGCCGCGGTGTAGACAAGGGTGCCGTTGCCGCCGGTGGCGGCCGGAATCTGAAACGGCAGGATGGGGCGGCCCTGCGGGAACGTCTGGTTCGCCATCGTGGCGCTGCCGAAGCTCGGCGCCGAATCCGTGCCTTGGGAGTTGAACTGCAAGGCGACGTCCAGGCCGCCGAACTTCAGCACCGGGTGCTGCGTGGCGGTGCCGAAGTCCCAGGCGTCGTCGTCCAGCGCTTCGCCGCTTCTGCCGTCGTCGTCCACGTCCTGGTCGTCCCAGGCGGCGTAGATGCCGGTCGCGGACGTGGGCGACTGCAGCTGCGTCGTGGTGCGGCCCTCCGGCGGGTTGGCGTCCGTATCGTCGCTGATGCTGCTCAGCGTCGCGTCCCAGTAGCTCGCTGCCACCGTGCCGCCGCTGCTCAGGCCGGACTTGCTGCCGCTCGGGCAGGCGCCCGTCACCGCGCCAGTCGAGTAGCTGGCGGTGATGGCGCTGGGCGCGACCGTGCTTTGGCTGAGGCCTGCCAGCCCCGCGGCCCGATGGTTCGCCGACGTGCCGGTGCAGGCCACCGCCGCGGTCGAATAGCTCGCCAGGATCGTCCCTCCCTGCCGCAGCACCCCGGTCAGGCCGCCGACGTTGCCGAGCCCCTGCACCCTGCCGCTGGCCCACACCGCGGCCACCCGGCCGTAGTTCTCCCCCGCCAGCGCCGCCGTGCTCCAGTTGCCGACCACGTAGGCGCCCGGCAGGCCCAGGGCCCGCACCTCCGCGTTCGGGCGCAGCTCCGAGAACAGCGCCGTCACGCTGCGGCTGCCGCGGCTGATGAACAGGTTGCGAACGACGTGGCCGTTGCCGTTGAACGTGGTGCTGAATTGCGCGGCGTCAACGCCGATCGGATCCCAGCCGCTGCCGCCGTTGTGGTAGGCGTCGCCGGAGTCGCTGGTGCCGCTCGCATGCGTGGCGCCGTCGCCGTCGGTGTCGAAATCCAAGTCCCGCACCAGCTCGTAGCCGGTACAGGCGTCCGGCAGGCCGTCCGGGTCGTCGCCGTCCGGGCAGCCCATGGCGACGGAAGCGCCGGGGAACGCGGCATCGTAGCCGGTGGCGTTGGTGGAGACGCCGTCGCCGTCGAGATCCCAGCGCACGGCGTTGAGCTTGGCCAGCGAGTCGATGTCGATCAGGCCGTCCTCGTCGCGGTCGTAGTCCGTGCCGATGCGCTCGTCGTCGCCGACGCCGACGCGGAGGCTGGTCGTCACGCCGGCGTAGTCCGCGGCGCCGCTCGCCACATGGTCGATGCTCGTCGCCTCGTCGACGGCGTCGTCGTCCTCGGCCGCGGTGGCCGTCACCGTCTGCCAAGTGTCCCAGTTCATGGTCGTGAACGTGAGCATGGTCTGCACACCGGCGGCCGCGTTCGCGTCCGCCGTCACGGCGGCGCTGCGGCTCGCCACCGTCACCGTCACCGCCGCGCTCGGCGCCTGCGGCAGCTTCACGGCGTATTCGCGGCCCGGCGTCGCGCCCTCTTCGAGCAGCAGCGGGCCGGGATCGATGGCCGCCGTCGCAGGATCGACGTCGAACAGCAGCTTGCGCTGCGGCTCGTCGTCGGCGACCGTCGCCGTCAGATACGCCGTGCTGTCCAGGCCGCCGCTGGCGGTGTGGGTGATCAGGACGGTTTCGTCCACCGGGTCGTCGTCCTGCACCGCGGCCAGCGTCACCGTCTGCGCCGTGTTCCAGTTCATGGTGGTGAACGTCAGCGTGTCCTGCAGGCCGGTCGTCGTGCTCGTGTCCACGGTCACCGCGCCGGAGTCGGCGCTGACGATCGTCACCGTGGTGCTCGCCGACGGCGCCGCCGACAGCTTCACGGCGTAGCTCCGAGAGTTGCTCGTGGAACTCGACATCTCTTCCAGAGCGAGGGGCCCCGGGTCCACGTCCGCCGTGCTTGGAACGGCGTCGATCAGGATGCCCTCCACCGTCACGGTGAAGCTCAGAGCCGCCCCGCCGCCGAGGTTGACGGCGTTGACGACGACGGCGAACGTGCCAGCGACCGTCGGCGCGCCGCAGAGCGTGTACGCCGCGCCGCAGGCGCCGGTGCCGTCGCCGTCGAAACTCATGCCCGGCGGCAGCCCGGTGGCGCTGTAGGCCGGCGTGGCGCCGCTGTAGGACGCTGGAATCTGCAAGGATTGGACGACACCGACTTGGAACGTCATGTCGCGGACCCGGGCGCCGCCAAAGGACGTCGGCAGCGCGTTGAACTGGGAAGCGGTGTCGAAGCCGGCGAACTTGAGCGCTGGATACTGCTCGCTGGTGCCGAAGTCCCAAGCATCGTCGTCTGCATCCGCGGCCGCGCCCGTAGTGCTGTCGCCATCCACGTCCTGATCGTCCCAGGTCGAGTAGAAGCCGGTGTAGGATGTCGGCGTCTGCAGGTCCTCGGTGTTCAGGCCCAGCCCGGCGCGTAGGGCACCGCCGCTTGTCAGTCGGCCTGAACTCATCACGTCCCAGTAGGTGGAGTGAACTTCGGATTCGCCGAAGATGTTTCGCCCGAGCAACCCGCCGACTTCGCTGCCGGAGCCCCGGACGCTGCCGGCGGAGTAGGAAGTGTCTATTCTGGTCACGAGGTTGTTTCCTGAGAACCAGCCCACCAACCCGCCGGTACGCCCGGAGTGGTTGACGGAAGCCTTCGAATAGGACGCGATGATGCGACCGTCCCTGAATTGGCCGATCAACCCCCCTACGCTTTGCGCGGCGCCGCCCAGGCCGATCACTTGGCCAGTGGTGTAGCAGGCAGCGATCGTGCCCAGGGTTTCCCCGCCAAGGATGCCAGCGCTGTCCTTCCCTGTTCGCATATAGGCGTTGACCACGCCTACCGACTCCACGCGACTGTTGGATTCCAGCCGGCCAAATAGTCCGACCCACCCTCCCCCAGTGCCGGGGTCGCTGCTGAACAGGTTGGCGATGGTGTGGCCATTGCCCTTGAAGGTGGCGTTGTAGCCGCCGATTGCCTGCCAGCCGTTGCCGTTGTTGTACCAGTCGTCGTCGGCGTCGGCGACGACCGTGCCATCGACTTCCTCCCAGGTGCTGCCGTCGCCGTCGGCGTCGAAATCCAGATCGTTGCGCAGTTCGTAGCCCGCGCAGGTGTTCGGGCAGCCCATGCCGGCGGCGGCGTTGGGGAAGGCGGCGGCGTAGTTGGCGGCGTCTCCGGGAGCGACCGCGCCGTCGCCGTTCAAATCCCAGCGCGCGGCGTTGAGCTGCGCGAGGGAGCGGACGTCGATGAGGTCGTTGTCGTTGTCGTCGTAGTCGCCCGAGTGCGTCTCGTCGTCCTGCACGACGACCGTCAGCTGCTCGGCAAGTCCCGCGTACTCGCCGGCGCCGCTGGCCGCGTGGGTGACGAACAGGCTCTCGTCCAGGGCGTCGCCGTCGGACTGCGCCGTCACCCGCACCGTCTGCGCCGTGCGCCAGTTCGTCGTCGTGAAGGTCAGCTGGCTGCGGTTCACCCGCGCCGCGCCGGTGTCGCTGCTGGCGACCGCCACGCGCACGGTGGCCGACGGCCGCACGGCCAGATACACGCCGTAGTTCTTCGATTCCGTGGTGGCCTCGTTCAGCGTCAGCCGGCGGGCCTCGATGCCGGCCGTGGTCGGATCCGCGTCCACCACCACGGCCGGGGTCTCGTCGTCCGCGACCGTCGCCATCAGCGTCGCAGACACGCCGGCGTAGCCGCCGCGGCTGGCGGCGTGGGTGATGGTCGCGCGCTCGTCCGCGCCGTCGGCGTCCACCACGACGGCGAGGGTCACGGTCTGCCATGTGGCCCAAGTCGAGGTGGCGAACGTCAGCGCGCTCTGCAGGCCCGAGGTGGCGGCGTCAGCGTCCACCGTCACCGCGCCGGTGTCGGTGTTCGTGATGGTCACCGTCACGTCGCCGGTCGGCGCCGACGTCAGCCGCACCGCGTAGCGCTTCGACCGCGCCGGGCTCGCCGCATCTTCCGCCAGCGCCACGATGCCACTCTCGACCTGCGGCGTCTCGGCGTCCGTGTCGATCTCGATGCCGCCGACATCCAAGGTGAAGCCGAAGCGGGTCCGCGCGCCGGCGGCGTTCGCCGCCCAGACGGTGACCGCGTACGTACCAGCGCGGGTCGGCCGGCCGCAGATGTTGCGCGCTCCGCAGGCGCTGCCGAACGCCATGCCGGGCGGCAGCCCGGTCGCCGTGTAGGAGACAGCGCGGGGGTGGGCGGCCTGCGGAACCTGGAGGTTGCCGGAGACGCCGGTGCGCAGCGTCGCCGACGGCGCCGCGGCGCTGCCGAAGGAGGGCGGCTGCAGGGCGAACTGGGCGGCCGGGTCGAAGCCGCCGAACTTCAACGCCGGATGCTGCTGGATCGTGCCGAAGTGCCAGGCGTCGTCCGACGTGCCGTTGCCGTCCACGTCGTGGTCGTCCCAGTCGGCGTACAGGCCGGAAGCCCCGTACTGCGTTGGGGTCTGCAACTGGATCGTGCTCCTGCCCTCAGGCGGATCCGCGTCGTCGTCGTCGGGGATGTCGCTCAAGTCGGTGTCCCAATAGCTCGCCGCGACCGTGCCGGTACCGCCCGCCAAGCCGGACTTGTTGCTGATCGAGCACCCGCCCGTCACGGCGCCCGTCGCGTAGCTCGCCTCGATGGTTCCCTGGTTCCAGCCGGCGAGGCCGCCGACGGAGCCGGTCCCGCACGCCACCGCCGCGTTCGAGTAGCTCGCCGCGATGGACGAGCCCGCCTGCGCCGCCCCCACCAAGCCGCCGACGTTGGTGTTGCCCACCACCCTGCCGCTCGCCCAAACCGCCGCCACGCGGCCCCAGAGCGCGCCCGCCAACGGCGCCACCGAACCCAAGCCCTCCGTCACCCGGGCGTTCGGCAAACCAAGCGAACGCACCACCGCGCTGCCGCGCAGCGCCGCGAACAGGCCGGAGTAGTTGCGGTGGGCGTTCACGAACAGGTTGCGGATGGAGTGGCCGTTGCCGTCGAAGACGGCGTTGAAGTGCGTCGCGTCGCTCGGCGTCGAGGCCGGGCCGATGGGATCCCAACCGAACTCCCACGCGGAACCGGCGAAATCCAGGTCGCTCGTCAGCTCGTAGCCGACGCAGGGCTCCGGCGCGTCGTTGCCTAGGCCGCGGTCCGGGCAGCCCATGCCGGTGGACGCGGCCGGGAACGCGGTGGCGTAGCTGGCGGCGGTCGCCCCGCCGTTGCCGTCGAGGTCCCAGCGCATGGCGTTGAGCTTGGCCAGCGAATCGATCTCGATCAGGCCGTCCTCGTCGGTATCGTAGTCCGTGCCGGTGCGCTGGGCGTCGCGCACGCCAACGCGCAGCGTGGTCGCCGAGTCGGTGCGGGCGAGCGCGTGTACGACGTCCGCGGCTTCGTCCACGGCGTCGGCGTCCGGGGTCGTCGTCGCCGTCACCGTCTGCGCCGTGTTCCAGTTCGCGTTCGTGAAGGTGAGCGCGCTGTGGCTCAGGGTCACCGCGGCGTTGTCGCTTGAGAACGTCACCGTTGTGCTCGTCGGCGGCTGGCTCGACAGCTGCACGGCGTAGTTGCGCGAGGGCGCCGAGTTCTCGCGGAGCACCAGCGGGCCGGCGTCGATGGCCGCGGTGTTCGGGTTCGCGTCAACCAGCACTTCGGGCACGGGCTCGTCGTCCGCCACGGTCACGGTCAGCGTCGCGGTCTGGCCGTTGTAGCCGCCGCCGCTGGCGGCATGGGTGATGGCCACCGTCTCGTCCAGGAAGTCCGTGTCCTGCACGATGCTCGCGGACGCTGTCTGCCAAGTGTTCCAGTTGGCGGTGTTGAACGACAGCGTGGTCTGCACCCCGCCGGTGCTGGTGCTTGCGTCCACCGCCACGGCGCCGGTGTCGGCGCTGGCGAAGGTCACGGTCACGGTGGCTGTCGGCGCGGACGTCAGCCGCACCCGGTAGTCCTGGGAGCTGGTGCCGTTCGTGTCCTCGTCAAGGGCGATGGGGCCGGCCTCCACCACCGCCGTGGTCGTCGCGACGGCGTCCACGTCGACGCCGCCCACGGTGATCTGGAAGCTCAAGGTGCTGCTGGCGCTGCCGTCGGCGTTGGCCGCCGTCACGATAACGGTGAAGGTGCCGGTGCGCGTCGGCGCGCCGCAGATCGTGCGCAGCGCGGAGCAAGCGCCGGTGCCGTCGGCGTCGAACGACATGCCGGGCGGCAGGCCGACCACGGTGTAGGTGACCGCGCCAGCGTGGGTGGCCGCCGGAATCTGGATGGTCCGGGAAACGCCCGTGCGGGCGTCCGTGATGTTGGACACCGTACCGGTGCCGAAATTGGGCGGCTGGGCCTCGAATTGGACGGCGGTGTCGAAGCCGCCGAACTTCAGCACCGGATGCTGCGCGCTGGTGCCGAAATCCCAGGCGTCGTCGTCCACGGACTCGCCGCTGGCGCCGTCGCCGTCGACGTCCTGATCGTCCCAGGCGGCGTAGAGGCCGCTCGCGCCGTACTCGATGGGCGCCCGCAGCTGCACGCTGGTGCGGCCCTCCGGCGGGTTGGCGTCGCCGTCGTCCGCGATGGCGCTCAAGGTGGTGTCCCAGTAACTCGCCACGACCGTGCCGGTGCCGCGGCTGAAGCCGTCGGTGCCGCCCGCCGCGCCGGTCGAGTAGCTGGCGCGAATGGAGGATCCGCTGTCGTTCCAGCCAACCAGCCCGGCGCTCTGGCTGTTCGCATGCACCGTCGCCCGGGAGTAGCTCGCCACGATGACCGAACTGGCCGTCTGCGTCGCCCCCACCAGGCCGCCGACCGCGTTGCCGCCATGCACGTTGCCGGTAACCCAAACGCCGGCGATCCGGCCCTGGTTGTGGCCGACCAGACCGCCCACTTGGCTCCAGCCGCGCACGCGCAGGTTCCTGAAGCCCACGGCGACGATGCGCGCCGAGGTGCCCGTCGCCCCGAAGACGCCGACATCATGGGCGCTGCTGCTGTTGAACAGGTTGGAGATGACGTGGCCGGCACCGTGGAAGGTGGTGTTGAAGCGCGTGCCGTACCTGTAGCCGATGGGTTCGAAGCCGCCGCTGTTGTTGTAGTAGGCGTCGTTCGGGTCGACGTCCGGCGAGGCGGGGTCGCCGGTCCAAGTGGCGCCGCTGCCGTTGGTGTCGAAATCGAGGTCGCTGGTGAGCTCGTAGCCTTCGCAGGGGTCCGGGTTGTCGTCCGCGTCGCCGCGGTCCGGGCAGCCCATGCCGGCGGCGGCGCCGGGGAACGCGCTGGTGTAGTTGGGGGTGTCGCCGGCCGAGACGGTGCCGTCGCCGTCCAGGTCCCAGCGCATGGCGTTGAACTGGTCCAGCGAGTCGATCTCGATCAGGCCGTCCTCGTCCGTGTCGTAGTCCGTGCCGGTCTGCTCGTCGTCCTGCACGGCGACGAACACGGTGCGGGTAACGCTGGCGTAGTCGCCGCCGGTGGCGGTGTGCGAGAGGGTGGCTGTCTCGTCGGCGCTGCCGCTATCGCCCGCCGCGGCCACCGTCACGGTCTGCGCGGTGCTCCAGTTGGTCGTACTGAAACTCAGCGTGGTCTGGATGCCGGACGTGGTGCTGGTGTCGGCGGTGACGTCCGTGTTGTCGCTCGCCACCGTCACCGTGACGGCGGCGCTCGGCTGGGTGGCGAGCGCGACGGTGTAGGTGGCGGAAGCCCCCTCGTTGACGGCGACGCTGGCGGGGTTGGCGACGATGGCGGCGGTTTGGGCGTGGGCGCCGGCAGCGAAAAGGACTCCGGCGACCAGCGCGGCTAGCCGCCAGTCCACTTTCTTGCATTGCAGCATCGCATCATCCGCCGGCACACGAGCACACCCGAAACAGCTTCCGCCGCGCACCTTCCCGATCGCCGGGGGGGGGGGGGGGGGGGGGGGAGTCCACCAGCACACTGTCTTTCATTGCCGGGCATGCCCGAGTTCCCGTTAGCCGCACAAGACTGCCGAACGGTACGCCAATAGCCGCCGGCACACAACGGTGCGGGTGGACGATGTCAACGCAAAGCGGTTGTTGCCTACCACGACGCCATGGACGCGGCGGCGATTGGTTTGGCGAAGCCGATGTCGAAACGGCCATGGCCGCTTGCTGACATACGACCGGAAAGGGAACATCTCCTTCGGCATTCCGTCTTTTCGCTCCTACATGAGCGACCTGCCGGCTAGGCAGCGCGAGAGCGGGCGACCAACCAACTGACGGTGTGCCCGGACAGACGGCGCCGGCGGCGGGCGTCACAACGCCGTTGTCGACAACTATTGCGGAACGGGCGAGGGCCGGTTGGCCAAAGCGCTTCCGGTCGCTTGGGCCTTGGTTTTCCGGATCGCCTGCGCCGCTTGGCTGCGCGGGTCCATTTCACGCCGCAAAGCCGCGAAGTGGCCAACCAAGGAAGGCAGCGCCGGACGGCAGGACTGTGCTTGGAATTCGACGTAGCCAAGGGTGTGAAGCGTCTTGAGCATGGAGTCCGCGTTTTCCCATGACACCGGTGCGCCGGACTCGTCCGCGGCCATCAGCACCCGCATCGCGTCGGCCATGGGCGTCCAACCCGCGTCGGCGAACGCATTGGCTAGCGCCGTCGCATGATCCGCCCAAGGGAGCAGTCGCGCGTCGTAGTACTCGCGCTTGTGGCGGCGACACTCCGCTTGCAGTTCCGCCACCGGCGGTTCCGGTCCGATGCCGTTTTTCAAGACGAACCGCGCCAGCGAGTGGCACCCGTTCGCCAAGTGGTGCGGGAAGTTCGCGCTCTCGGAGAGGATCACGTTCGCGGCCGCGGCGATCCACTTGCCACGTTCGTTGTCGCGTTCATCCGAGGTGCCGGGGTCGAACGGATGATCGGCCAATGCGTTGCCGATAGTGCCGGTCACCGCGGTTCGGGCGGCGTTGTCGGACAGCCCGCCGATCGACCTTGCGTGGCCGGATGCCAGCCTGGACAGACCGAGCTTGGCGAGGTGCTTCACGGTGTTGCCCAACCCGAAGCACACCAGTTGGATTTTCGTGCTGCCGCCAATGCCCAAATGCATGGCCTCCAAGTGCGTTTTCACCCGGTCGGTGTCCGGGGTGTTTTGCGCTTCGTCCACGAGCAGCACGAACGTGCTGGACTTTGCCCCGAACCGAGTGGAGGCGTAGTCCGCAAGGGCCGTGTCCAAGGAGTCCGGCACTTGCGCGGACGGGCGGAACTCGCGGATGATCCTCTTCGTCGCGATGGCGGTCAGCGCGTTGCCCAACCAAGACGCTTTCGCCGAGAACCGATTCGCGGCGTCGCGCCACGATTTGGGCGGGCCCAGCGCCACGAAGCGCCTGTCTATCGCCTGGACGAGAGCTGCGGGTGTGGAATCGAGGTCGCCGGACCTGAGCGGCACCGGAATCACCGGCCCGTCGCCGCCGTCGCCAACGACCTTGGAAGCGATCAATCGCTTCGCGTACTCGTTCATCAGCGACGTTTTGCCGGCCCCCGGCACCCCGCTGATGACGATCGTGCGCCCCACCTCGCCGCGTCGCACCGCCGACAACGCGTCGCCCAGCAACTCGAACTCGTCCTCGCGCCCGGCGAATACCGACGGCGAGACGCGATCGCCGGTGTTCGCCAACCTCGTCAAGGATGAGCGGAGGTCATCGGTGAAGTCGTCCGGGTGGACCATGTGGCGGCGGCCTTAGGGCCTGGTGGCGGCGGAGAGGTTCGAGAGGTGGCCGGCGGGGCTCTCCATGAGGCTCATGGCGGTGAGCGGGTTGTCGAAGGAGATGGTCAGGCGCCACTTGCCTTCGCCGTCGCCGAGGGCGCCATCAATGCCTTCGCCGCCGTTCTCCAGTTGCGCCGCGGTGAACGTGAGCGCTTCGCCGGCCGGCACGGTGACAGACACAGGGCCGGCTTCGGCGCCGGCGTCGTCCCGCGCTGTTATCGTCGCTAGCGCCGGTTCGTCGCCGTCGTTGGCCAAACGCAGGAGGCTGCGCTGGTGGGTGTTGGACGCCGGGTTGAACACCGCGACGCGGGCCGCGTTGTCCGCGACCGGGACGGTCTCGTGCAGGCTGGTCAGGAAGCCGTCGGCGTGGCGGGCGTAGGCCGCGGCGGCGAACGCCACGTTGCCGCGCAGTTCCAAGCGCCACGCGCCGCGGGTCGGCGCGCCCACGCCTTCCGACAGTCCCTTCGCCGCGTTGCCGTTCTCCAAATCCGCCGAGTTGAAGTGGACGACGGCGCGGCGCGGCAGGCGCAGGCGAACGGGCCCCGCACGGACGCCGGCGTCGTCCACCGCCGCCACCTCGGCCCAGCCCTCCCACGGGCCGAGGTTGGCCACGCGGGCGAAACCCTCGCGGCCGGACGGGGAGGAGGGAGGGGGGAGCAAGGACGCCGAGGGAAACAGCGGCAGGCGCAGCGTCCCTGCAACGGCCGCTTGGCGCGGCGCCGCCGACAGGTTCGAGAGGTGGCCGGTGGGGCTTTCCAAGAGGCCCAACGCCGACAGCGGCCACGGCGCGCCCAGACGCAGCCGCCACTTGCCCTCGCCGTTGCCGAGGCCGCGGCCGCCGCGGCGCGACGACTCCAGAGAGCGCGCCGAGACCGACGCCGTCACCCCGGCCGCCACCGCCAGCGGCGACGCCAACCGGCCGCGGCCGGCGTCATCCACGCCCCACGGCCACACCCGCGCATCCGCAGCGCCCGGGTTGTGCAGCCGCAGGGAACTGCGCTGGACGCGGTTGCCGCCCGGATTGAAGACGAACGCCGACAGCGATTCGCCAGCGCGCGGCAGCTCGCCGTGCATGGCGGTGAGGAATCCGTCCGGCATGCGGAGGTACGCCAGCACCTCGATGTCCAAGGCCGACGAAACCACCAGCCGCCAGCTGCCCCGGGTCGGCCGCCCCACGCCGTCCGGCATCCCCTTGGCGGCGTTGCCGTCCTCCAAGTCCGCCGAGTTGAAGTGCGCCGCCGCCCGCGGCCCCAGCGCCAGCCGCACCGGCCCGAACCGCCGCCCGGCTTCGTCCAGCGCCTCGACCAGCACCACGCCGTCGACATCGGAACGGTTCAGCACGCGGACGAAGCCGCTGGGACCCGACGGATCCGCAGCCGCCGGGGCCGCCGGGAACAGCGGCACCGCCCAGCCGGACACTACCGCGGCGCCGGCGGCGCGCAGCTCCGGCACCTGCGCTTGCAGCGCCGCCGAACCCAGCGGATTGCCGCGCAAACCCAGCGCACCGCCGTCCGTCAGTCCGCGGTGGCCGGCCAGCGCCGAGATGTCCTCGACCCGGTTCCAGCCCAGTCGCAGCAGCGACAGATCCGCTAGCCGCGACAGCGGCGCGACGTCCCGCACTTGGTTGCGCGACAGGTCCAGCCGTTGCAGCGACCACAGCCCGGACAGCGCCGAGACGTCCTCCACCCGGTTGCCCGGCAGCCACAGCCGGCGCAGATCCGCCAGCGACGCCAGCGGCGAGATGTCCGCGATGCGGTTGTCGCCCAAGTGCAGGTAGATGAGCGAGCGCAGCCGGCGCAGCGGTCGCACGCTCTCAAGCTCGTTCCCATCCAGCCATAGCTGGCGCAGCGACGACAGGCCGGACAAGGCCGAAACGTCCGTCAAGCCGTTGTTCGACAGCGTGAGCGAGCGCAGCCCGTCCAAGCCCGACAGCGGCGACAGGTCGCGCACCGCGTTGCCGCCCAAGAGCAGCGAGCGCAAGCCCGTGAGCCCCGCCAACGCCGACACGTCGGCCAAGTCGTTGTCCGACAGGTCCAAGTGCGACAGGGAACGCAGCCCCGCCAACGGCGACAAGTCCAGCGCCGCGCCGCCGGCCGCCGGCGCGTTGCCGGACAGCGTCAGCGAGTCCAGCCGCGACGCCGCCTCCAAGCCGGACAGCGACGCCACCCCGGCCGACTCCGCGCTCAGCGACGACAGCGTCAGCAGGTCGCCCTCGGTTAGCGTCGCCCCGGGATCCTTGCCCAGCGCCACCTCCAGCGCCCGCCGCAGTCCGGGATCCGTCACCGTCGCCAGCGTTGCCGCGTCCAGCAACACCTCCACCCCGCGCGCCCGCAGCGCCGCCGCGTGGACGTACACCGAGTCGGAAGTCAGCGGATTGCCGCGCAGGCTCACGAACACCAGGTAGCGCAAGGCCAGCAGCGGCGCGATGTCCGCCACGGCGTTGTTGTCCAGCCACAGCCGCCGCAGGTTCACCATCGCCTCGATGCCGCGCAGATTCCGCAATGGCTCGTCGGCGGTTTGCGGC
Organism: Candidatus Azotimanducaceae bacterium; assembly: GCA_965243095.1. GTDB lineage: Bacteria > Pseudomonadota > Gammaproteobacteria > Pseudomonadales > Azotimanducaceae > VXYL01. The sequence goes on along the minus strand of OZ251530.1, from coordinate 2,810,776 downwards.
GGAAGCCAGCGCCCGGCGGCCGGCGCCGCACGCGACAGGTCCAGCTCCAGCACCGTGGCCAGATCGCCCGCCGTCAAAGGCTCCGATGCGGACTTGCCCACGGCCGCCCGCGCCGCCGCGGCCAGCGCCGCATCCTGCAAGTGCACGGTCGCGCCGGGCGCCGCCGCCAGCCGCGCCGTGGCGCGCGCCGCCGGGCTGTCGCCGATCTCGTTGCCGGCGCGCAACTCGAACTGGTAGGCGCGGCCGTTGACCAGATCCGAAACCGCCAGCGAAGTCGTCCCCGGGCCCGCGCCGGGAACGGCCCGCCACGAACCCAGACGCGCGCCCTCCTCCGCGTGGCGGTACTCGTAGCGGGTGATCGACGGGTTTCCCGGATTCCGCCAGCGCAACGTCGCCTGCCCGTCGCCCGGCGTCGCCGTCAGCCCGGCTGGGGCGCCCGGCGGCGCCTCGTCGTCCGTCACCACCACGCGCAGCACCGCCTCGGCATCGCCGTAGTTCGCCCCGGTGGCCGTGTGCCGAACCTCCACGCGCTCGCTCGTCGCGTTGTCGTCGTCCACCGCGCGCGCCGTCACCATCTGCCACGTCCGCCAAGTGGTCGCGTCGAACGTCAGCGTCACCGGCGCGCCGACCAGCGCCACCGCCGGGTCGCCGCTCGTCACCGCCACCGACACCGTGCCGGTGGGCGCTTGGTTCGCCAGCCGAACCGTCCACGACCCCTCCGCCGCCGCGCCACCACCCTCGGACAGCGCCAGCGACGAGCGCGACAGCTCCACCGCAGGCGGGTCCACAGACATGGTGAACGTCAGGGTGTCCCGGTCGCTCACATCGGTGTCGTCTTGATCCGTGACCACGATCCGCACGGTCGAGTTGCCCGCCGTCGTCGGCCTGCCGCAGACCGTCCGCGCTTGGCCGCAAGCGCCGGTGCCGTCGCCGTCAAAGGACAAGCCGTCCGGCAGCCCGTACGCGGTGTAGGTGAGGGCGCCGTTGCCGCCGGTCGCCGCGGGAACCTGCAACTGGCGGATGGATTGGCTGCTCAAGTACGTCTGGTTCGACACTGTGGCGCCGCCGAAGCTCGGCACCGAGTTGGTGCCTTGGGAGTTGAACTGCAAAGCGGGGTCGAGGCCGCCCCAGCTGAGCACGGGATACTGCGTGCCGCTGCCGAAGACCCAAGGGTCTTCGCGGGCGATGCTGTCGCCGTCGATGTCCAGTTCGTCCCAGTTGGCGTAGATGCCGGTCGCCGAGGTGGGGGTCTGCAGCTGGCTGGTGGTGTACGCGCCGCCGAGAGTCCCGACCCCGGCGCCGTTGCTACGGCCAGCGGTTTGCGAGTCGAAGTATGTATCGGTGACATTGGAAAAAGTAGATCCCCCGGTACCGCTGCCGATCAGTCCGGCAACGCGCTGCAAGCTACCCACGCCGGTGGGCCGGCCAATCGCGTAGGAGGCGCGCACCGCCGCGCTGGGATGGGCCACCCCCGTCAACCCGCCGGCATAGGCGGCCGTGACGGCGCCGGTGGAATAGGAAGCGATGACGGTGGTGTCGTTGCGCACGCCCCCCACCAGTCCGCCGCCGTTTTGGGCTGCCGAGACCGTCGCGGTGGAGAAGCTGGCAACGAGCCTGACAGCGGCACCCTCCATGAAACCAACCAAGCCGCCCACATCGATGTTGGTGCCCCCTCCTGTGCCAGTGACGGTGCCGCTGCTCCAGCACGCGATTACCACCCCCGTCTGCCACATGTCGGCGGCCAGCGCGCCCGCATTCACGGAGCCGGTCGTGCGTATGTTCACGTCGACAAGGCCCAGCCGCTCCACCCTGCCGGTCACGGTGTCGAACAGACCAGCCTTGCCGTTGGTGGAAATGGTCAGCCGGGAGATGGTGCGGCCGTTGCCTTGGAAGATGCCGCTCCAGTGGCCGGGGATCATCGTCCAATTGGCGTAGGAACCGGGATCGTTGCCATCCACGTCGCCGTCGCCGTCGGTGTCGAAGTCGAGGTTCGTCGTCAACTCGTAGCCAACGCAGTCCGCGCTCTGGTCCATGTCTGGCCCGTCCGGGCAGCCCATGCCGGCGGCCGCGTTCGGGAAGGCGTTGCCGTAGTTTGTCGCGTCGCCGGCGGAATCCACCGCGCCGTCGCCGTTGCGGTCCCAGCGCACCGCGTTCAAGTGCGCTAGGGAAGCGATCTCGATGAGGCCGTCGTCGTCGGTGTCGTAGTCCGTGCCGGACTCCTCGTCGTCGGCGACCCGAACGACCACGTCGCGGCTCTGCCAGACGGCTTCCCCAGCCGCGTGGGTGATGGTGGAGAACTCGTCGTCGCGTCGGCGTCGCTCACCGCCGTGACCGTCACGGTCTGCGGGGTGTTCCAGTTCGTGCTCGTGAAGCTGAGCGACAGCGTCGTCGGCGTTGCGTCCGAATCCACCGTCACCGCCGGATTGGTGCTGGTGGCCATCACCGTCACCGTCGCGCCGGCGGCCGGCGAGCCGCCGAGGGCGACGGTGTACGAGCCCGTGCCGCCCTCCGCCACCGCCAGCTCGGCCGGCGTCACGAGCAGGCGGCGGTCGTCGTCCCGCACCGTCACCGAGACGCTGGCGATGGTCATGCTGGTGGGATAGTCGGGGGTGCAGGCGGTGGTGACGGTGTGGCTCAACATCGCCGAGTCCGTGCTGCTGTCGCTGTCCTTTGCCGCCACCACCAACACCCGCTGCGCTACCGAGTGGTTCGAGTTGGTGAACGTCAGCGTCGTGGGGCTCGTGGTCACGTCCGTGTTGTCGCTGGCGATGGTGACGACCACCCCGTTGGTGCAGGTGGCCGCCGGCTGGGTGGCGATGCTCACCGCGTACTCGCCGCGGTGGGCATTGAGGAGGCCTGGCACTTCGTCCAGAAGCAGGCTGCTCGCGCTCAAGCTGAAGCCGGCCTGGGCGGCCACCGTGCCGGCCCCGAAAATCGCTGGCGCGAGCAGCAGGGCGGCCAGGGGCCGCCGCCAACGGTTGGCAAACCAGCCGGCCTGCCGGCAACCACGGACAAAGCGCTCCTCTACCATCGCGATCATCCCAGTGCTTTCGACGAGCGTATTTTACATCCGCTACAGACAGTTCTGGCGGCGCGGAAACGTGCCACGATCGCCCATGCGTTCTTCAACCCCCAAGGACCCGGTTCGCCCGGACGACCCACTACGCCATCCCGCCCCTAGCGCACGGCAACAACGACGAGATCCTCAATCTGATCCGCGACAAGCGCTACTTCGTGCTGCATGCGCCAGAGCGAGGCGCAAGACGGGACTGCGGCAAGCAACGCCGCGAGCGCCGCCGCCGCGATTGACCTCGCGCCGACCGAAGCGTAAGGTCGAGAAGATGGACGATCTGCCAGACATGCCGGGTGAGCGCGAGCCGCCGCTCTACTTCGCAGGCAGGTCGGCCGAGCTTGACGGCTACCGTGGAAAAGTACGCAGGATGTGCCAAGCGGGGCACACGACGAGCGGGCTGCAGCTAACCATTGGCGTGCCCGGGTCGGGGAAGACCCAGCTAGCGCGGGAGTTCGCGGATCGCACCAGAGGCGCAGTCGAGCATGGCCGGGCAGTGGCTGTGCTGACAATCGCCCCGGAAGACTTGGTTGATCCGGTGTCTTTGTTTCTCACGATGGCCGCCGAGATCGGCGCCGAGCAAGAGGCTACCCGCATCGCTGAGATCGGCGACAGGATCGCCAACGTAAAGGCTGGTTTCTTGTCCGCGTCGGCGGCGGTGGCCAAAGACGTGGGCCGGTACACGGGAGCGTTTTCCCGATTGCTGCGGACATCGCAACAGCAGGGAATGTGGGATGCCAAGGCGCTAGTGCTGATCGTCGATGAAATCCAGCGAATCGACGACGACTGCATGAAGCCGTTGTGCGTATTGCATGACGGGAACCACGGCTGCCCCATCTTGCTGATGGGTTTTGGTTTGCAACACACGCCGACGGCCCTCGCCAACCGAGCTGCCGGCCAGAGCATATCGCGCATCACGGAGCCCGTGGTCTTGCGAGCGTTGAACAAGCCCGACACGCTCGACGCGTTCGCCAATGGATTGGCGCGCATGGGCTACGGCGATATTCCAAGTGAAAGTTTGGCCGAGCTGGTGGACGCGAGCAACGGCTTTCCCCAGCACATCCACGGGTATCTCGAAGGTTCGGTGCTGGCTTTGCGCGAGCACGGTCATCTGACCGGCGCGTCTTTGCGGCAAGCGTTGCGGCATGGCGACGAAAGACGGGTGGCGTACTACGACGACCGCCTTTCGATGGGAAGAAGCCATCGCCCCATGCTGGCGGTTGTCGCCGCGATGGAGTCGGCCGGCGTGGACGCGCTGCCGTACCACGACGCCGTGGCCGCGGTGGCGGCGATTGGTTTCGGCGAAGCCGATGTCGAAACGGCGATGGCGCGCGGCTCGCTGACCTACGACCGAAAGGGGAACGTCTCCTTCGGCATTCCGTCTTTTCGCTCCTATATGGGCGACCTGCTGGCGCAACAGAGCGAGAGCGGGCGCGGGCGATCCACGAACTGAAACGGTTTGACGACCACCCTCGCAAACGCCCAAGACGGGCTAGAATTGGCGCACTGGCGAATCCGGTCTGCCCATGCCCGAGTTGGAACGCTTGCCCGAGGAGCACATCTACCGGGCCTACGGGGTTTATCTGCTCACCTCGCAGCATCGCATCATTCGCCGCTTGAAGCGCGTCTACGAGCCGTCCGTGCATGGCAACAAGGCGTGGCGGGCGAGCTTTCTGCTGATGGATTATCTGCTGCACAACCCGGTGCGCAGCCGCGCCCGGGTGATGGAACTGGGCTGCGGCTGGGGGCCCGGCGCCGTGTTCTGCGCCCGCCGCTTCCAAGCCAAGGTCACCGGCGTGGATTTGGACAAGAACGTGTTCCCGTTCCTGGAAGTGACAGCGGCGTTGAACAACGTCAAGGTGGCGCCCATGGAAGCCGATTTCGACACCTTGGACGGCGAGCGGCTGGCCGAGGAGCATGCGCTGGTGGGCTCGGACATCTGCTTTTGGGATCGCATGGTGAAACCGTTGTTCGAGCTTTCGGCGCGGGCGCTTGGGGCCGGCGTGCAACGGGTGGTGATCGCCGACCCGGGCCGCCCCACGTTCTACGAGCTCGCCGACCGCTGCGCCAAGAACGGCTGGCGCACCACGCTGCGCGAGTGGTACGCGGTGGAACCGTCGCGCACCAGCGGCGAGGTGTTGGAGCTGCGACCATAATAGAACGGCATCGCGCAAGAGTTTGCACAGCAAACTCCAACGCGCTCGCCAGAGTGCGCAAGATGGTCAAGGCAGGCGAGTTTTGCTACCGTGCGGCTGTCGCCACGCGAAGGGGTTTAACGGTTGACACAGCGAAACAGCGCGAAGATGCCAAGCACGCGCCGCGCCGCGCTCAAGGGGCTCGGCGTCGCCGCCGCGATCGCCGCCGGGCCCAGCATCCTCGGCGCATCCGAGCGGCGCGAGGCCGGCCGCTTGCACCTGCTCTTTTGGTCGGACTATCTGCCGCCGGAAATGCTCGCGGCGTTTCAAGCCGAAACCGGCATCGAGGTGGTGCTCACCGGCGTTGGCTCCAACGAGGAGAGCATCGCCAAGATGAAGGCCACCGGCGGCCGCGGCATCGACTTGGTGAGCCCCACCAACATGCGTTCCCCGCAGTGGGCGGAGCTCGGCCTGCTGCGGCCGCTGGACTTCACGCGCCTGAAGAACGTCGGCAACACCAACCCGGCCATGCGCGCCATCGGCGAAACCGAGTGGAACTTCCACGACGAAGGCGCGCATTGGCTGCCGCTGGTGTGGGGCACCGAGGGCATGGCTTGGCGCACGGACCTGTGGCTGCCGCCGCGGGACGACGAGCGGCCCAGCTACGGCGACCTTTGGCACGCCGACGTGCGCGGCAAAACGATGATGCGGCCGCACTCCGGGATGCTCGCCGCCGGCCTGCATTTGGAGGCCATTGGCGAACTGGAACCCGGCGCGATGCGCGCGGCTTATCAAGATTTGCCAACCATGCGCGCCACTTGGCGCAAGGTGACGGATTTCTGCATCGCCCGCAAGCAGCAGGTGAAACTGTTCTGGAACGACGCCGACGCGCAGAAGAACGGCCTGCTCAACGAAGGCGTACTGGTGGGGCAAACTTGGGACGGCCCGCCCATCAAACTGATGCAAAGCGGCGAACCCGTGCAATACCGCGCGCCCGTGGAAGGAGCGCTGGCGTGGGTGGACGGCGTGGCGCTTTCCCGCGCCGCGCAGAACATCGATGCGGCCTACGCTTTCATCGACTACCTGCTGCGCCCGGAAGTGGCCGGCAAAGCCATCGACGGCGGCGAAGACGGCGGTTGGAGCGGCGGCCACGGCTACAACTCGGCGGTGCGCGGCGCCACCGAGCACGCCAGCAGCCGCTACGCCGACGTGTTCGCATCCGTGTATCCCGGCGATTCGCTGCGCGATCTTTGGCAGTGGCCGCGCGAGCCGCAGTGGTACGCGGACGCCCGCACGGAAATGCGCAACGAGTTCGTCCACGCTTGATGCGGGTGTGCGGCAAATCCCCGGTTACTGCTCGGAACGCGGGCGTGGGTGTACGACAGATCTTTGGTGACGGCGCCTGGGAGCGCGGGCGTGGCGCTGTGGCGGCGGTGCGGAACGCTTGGGAGCGTTGGTGACGGCGGCGGTCGATCTCGATGATGTGAGCGTTCGCTTCGGCGACTTCGTGGCCGTGCGCGATGCGCGGGTCCACATCGCCGCCGGGACGTTTTTCAGTTTTCTCGGCCCTTCGGGTTGCGGCAAGACCACTCTGCTGCGGGCGATTTCCGGTTTCGTGCAACCGTCCGCCGGCGAGATCCGCATCGGCGGCAAAAACATGGCCGGCATCGGGCCGAACAAGCGCCCCACCGCGCTGGTGTTTCAGAATCTCGCGTTGTTTCCGCTGATGAAGGTTTGGGAGAACATCGCCTTCGCGCTGGAAGTGCGCGGCGTTGCGCGCGCGGCGCGGCGCAAACGCGCCGACGAGCTGCTGGAGCTGATCGCGTTGCCCGGCCAAGGCGACAAGACCTGCGACGAGCTCTCCGGCGGCCAACGCCAGCGGGTGGCCATCGCCCGGGCGCTCGCCGCTGAACCGGACGTGTTGCTGCTCGACGAACCCCTTTCCGCCTTGGATTTGAAGTTGCGCGAACACATGCGCCGGGAACTGCGGGCGATTCAACGCCGCGTCGGCATCACGTTCATTTACATCACCCACGACCAAGGCGAAGCGCTCACCATGTCCGACCAAGTGGCGGTGATGCGCGGCGGCGTGATCGAACAGGTGGCCGACGGCAACGCGCTGTACGATCAGCCGGAGTCCGCTTTCGTTGCCTCCTTCGTGGGCGAAAACAACGCGTTTCGCGGCCAGGTGCGGGAAGTGGACGGCGACTACGCGAACGTCGCAACGGAGGTTGGAATGTTGCGCGCCCGCCAAGCGGGGCGGAACGGACGGCAACTCGCTGTTGGCGATGCCGCGCTTGTTTTCGTTCGCCCGGAGTCGCTGCGTTTCGCCACCAGCGACGACGGCGAAAACAACTTCCCGGCCACCGTCGCGGGAATCGAGTTCGAAGGGCGCTTCTGGCACGTCTTCCTTGAGATCGGCGCCGGCAAGCAACGCGCCACGATGACGCGGGTGAACGCTCCGGGCGGCGCGCAAGCAACCGCGCCACCGCCGGCGGCACATGGCGCCGGCGGCGAGGTGACATTGTGTTTTTCACCGGACCGCTCGGTGGCGTTGCCGGACGGGCCGTTGGCGAACGACTAAACACGAGCCTTCGTCTTGCACTGGTTGCACTCTTTGGTCGCTCGCTTCGGCACCGGATTCGGCGCCTGCCTGCTCGCGTTGGCGGCGTTTTGGGTGTTGTTGTTGATACTGCTGCCGCAACTGGCGATGGTGGACTTCTCCTTCCGTCCCAATTTGCCGCCGGCCGAGCAAGGCGGTGCGCAAGACACCTATACGCTGGAGCACTACGAGTATCTGCTTCGCGGCAGCGAACCAGACGGCTACAACACCATCGACCTCGCCGTGTTCGCGCGCACATTGGTGGTGGCGGCCTTGGTGGCGGCGTTGGATTTGGCGATCTGCTACCCCATCGCCTATCTGCTCGCGCAATCCGCGCATGGCGGCTGGGCGCGGTTGCTAGTGCTTTCCCTAGTGGTGCCGTTTTGGGTGAACGAGATTCTGCGCGCCTTCGCGTTTCGCATCCTGTTCGGCGGCAGCGGCGTCATCAACGACGCGTTGTTGTTTCTCGGCGTGGCGGAGGTGCCGCTGGACTTCATCCGCGCCAACGTCGCGCTGTACAGCGGCCTTGCCTACGCCTTCGTGCTGCTGATGATTTTCCCGCTCTACAACGCCATCGAGAGCTTGGATCGAAACCAGGTGGAGGCGGCGCACGACATGGGCGCCTCCACCTTCCGCGTGCATTGGCGCGTGGTGATTCCGCACGCCAAGCCGGGCATCAGTTCCGGTTGCACGATGGTGTTCATGCTGAGCGCCGGCGCTTTGGCGGCGCCGCAGATCCTCGGCGGGCCGAGCAGCCTGTGGTTCACGCAGATCATCTACCAATGGTTCAACACCGGCAACAATTGGCCGCGCGGCTCGGCCTACGCCATCGTGTTGCTGGTGTCCACGGTGCTGCTGGTTCTGCTGGCGATGCGCGTGGGCAAAGTGCGGCTTTCCGAGCTGGGAAGATGACCGCGAACAACGTCGCCCGTTTCTTCTTGGCGACGTTCGTCGCCTTGTTCTTTGTGTATTTGTTCGGCCCGTTATTGGTGATGGGTGTCACCGCGTTCAATAGTTCGGCGTTTCCGCGGGTGACACCGTTCGAGTGCTTTTCCGTGGAGTGGTTCGGCGCGTTGACCGCCGATGACAAACTCATGCGCGGCTTGGGCAACAGCGTGGCGATCGGGCTCGGCGTGGTGGTCTTGGCGGTGCCCGTGGGCATGGCCGGGGCGCTATTGCTAACGCAGGTTCCGGACCGCGCGCGGCCGTGGTACTACACGATGACCATTTCGCCGATTCTCATTCCCGGGGTGGTGCTCGGCATTTCCACGCTGGTGTTCTGGGATCGGCTCGGGCGCATGTTCGGCGCCGGCGAGGAAAGCGTGTTCTACAACGGGATTTTTCTCACCATCATCGGCCAAACGACTTTCGTTTCCGCGTATTGCATGTTGATCTTCGTCGCCCGCCTGCAACGCTTCGACGGGGCGCTGGAGGAAGCGGCGCGGGATCTAGGCGCGACGCCCGGGCAGTCCTTCCGCAGGGTGTTGCTGCCGTTTCTGAAACCCGCCATCGGCTCCGCAGCCGTGTTGGCGTTTCTCGCCTCGTTCGAGAACTACAACACCACCGTGTTCACCAGTCTCACCAGCGAAACACTCGTCACCGTGCTGGCCAGCAAAGTGCGCCACGGCATCAACCCGTCGATCAGCGCTCTGGCGGTGATCATCGTCGCGTTAACGCTCGCCGGCGCGGCGGTTTACGAAATACTCAAGCGTCGCGAGGCGCGCGCCAACGAGGGAAAAGAAGGCAACAACGGCACACGCCGAGCCACGCTGTTGTTGAACCCGGCGCTGGCGGTGCTAGTGCTGATCTCCGTCGTGGGCGTGGGCACGATCTACTTCGCCGGCACCATGGGCGTGGAGGAATGCAAAGCCGCGGTGCGGGAGGAAAAGCGCCGCGCCGCCCAAGAGCGCATCGACGCGCTGCGCCGCGAACGGCAAAGCCGGGAAGCGCCCTCGCCTGCCGAAGAAGAAGACGTTCGCCGCCACGACGAGCCGGCGAGCATCTTCGCGCCGGACAACCTTGAAATCCCAGGCGAGACAACGGAAACAGACGGCGACGAATCCACGGAAAAAGCTCCCGCGCAACCTCCGCGCAGCGCGGATCCGTTCGCACCGGAGAACCTCGCGCCCGGAGCGTAGCAAGGAACCAACGGCGTGCTGGCACCGGGTTGGGAGGGACTACGGCCTTTCAAGGCACGACCGGAGACGCGCCAACTCGCGCTGGCACTGCCAGCAGCTTGGCGTGTCGGGCTTGGCGCTGACGCCAAGCACTATAATTCGTCCAAGCGAACACCGGAGGCGGCGTGAAATTCGGCGTCCTGCAATTCTTCAGTTGGCCCGGCCGCCGTGTGCCGCTCGGCACCGTCTATCAACGGGCGTTGGAGCGGGTGCGCATCATGGACGGCGCGGGTTACGACGCCGTTTGGCTGGCGGAGCACCATTTCTCCACCTACAGCGTTTGCCCGTCGGTACACATCATGGGCATGCACGTCGCGGACATCACGCGCAACCTGCGCATCGGCACCGGCGTGAGCTTGGCGGCGTTCTACCATCCGCTCCGCCTGGCCGAGGAGGTGGCGCTGCTCGACAACCTTTCCGGCGGGCGCGTCAACTGGGGCGCCGGGCGCGGCTTCGACCGCAAGGAGATGGAGGTGTTCGGGGTCGGCGGCGAGGATTCCTACGCCCGCTTCCGCGAAAACGTGGCCATCGTGCTGCGCGCTTGGCGCGACGAACCGCTCACCTACCAAGGCCGCTTCAGCGAATATCGAGACGTGGAAGTGCTGCCGAAGCCGCTGCAGGACCCGCTGCCCACTTGGATCGCGGCGAGTTCGCTGGACGCCATTGGCTGGGCGGCCAGCCAAGGCCACGCGATATTGATGGACCCGCACTCCACGCACGGCGAGATCGGCAGCAAGCACGCGAGCTACCGCGCCACCCTCGCCGAGCACGGCTTCGAGCAGCAGCGCGACACGCCGATGGCGCGCCTGCTGGCCATCGCGCCCACGGACGCCGCCGCCGAAGCGGTGGCGCGGCAAGGCGCTGAGTGGACGTTGGACGCCTACGCCCCGCCCGGGCCAAACGCGCCCACCAAGGCCGAGCGCGTGGAGCGCTATGTGAACGAGGTGATCATCCACGGCTCGCCGGCGAAGGTGGTGGACGAATTGAAGCGCCTAGAGGCGGAGATTCCCCTCGACTACCTGCTCGCCTCCATCTTGAGCCACCAGACGTTGTTGCTGCTCACCGATGAGGTGATGCCGCGCATGTGATATTCCGTTCAGCCGCGCTCGTTCCAGTCGGGGAGAGCGGATCGGATCGTTTGCGCCACTTCGTCGTCGGGCGCCAACTCGCGCAACATGCCCTTGAAGTGACCCGCCATAGACGGCAAGGCCGGGCGACACGCTCCGCCGTTGCCCTCAATGTAACCACAGGCGCGCAGCTCCTTCACAATCCGTGACGCCTCTCCGCTTTCCACCCGCTCGCCGGTGTTGTCCGACGCGATCAGCGCTCGTTTGACATCGCTGTAAGGCGTCCAGGCGCCCGGGTCGCGTCCAAAGGCGTGCGCCAAGGCAACGGTGTGGTCGAACCAAGGGCGCAGCCGCGCCTCGTAGTACTCCCGCTTGTGGTCTCGACAAAGGCCGCGCAGCTTTTCCACCGGGGGCACGTCGCCGATACCTTCGTTCAGCAGGATTTCCGCCAATGCGTGGCAGCCGTTGGCCAAATGGTGGGGGAAATTGCCGCTCTCGGCAAGGATGGCGTCAACGGCCGCTCCTATCCATTGCGCCATCCGATCAATAGAGCCGTGGTCGAACGGGTGGTCGGCCAACGCCAATTCAAGCGTCCCTTGGACGGTGTGCTTCGCATCTTCGGCGGACAGCGGGCCAATCGTTCTCAAATGCCCCCGCGCAAGCCGCGACAAACCCAGTTCGCGCAGGCGATCGGCGGTGTTCGTCAACCCCAAACAAGCGAGCATCACTTGCGCGCGACCGCGAACGCCACCGTGCAGCGCATCCAGATTGTGGCGCACATGGGGCGTGTCGCTCAGGTTCTGCGCTTCATCGACCAGCAGCAGGATGGTGCTGTCGCGCCGACCAAGCCGTGACGAAACGTACTCGTCCAGCGCTACGGGGAGCGAGTTGGGCGCTTTGGCGGACGGTTTGAATTCTGCGAAGGCCCTTTTGGTGAAGTGGGCAAACAACGTGTTGGCGACCAGCGAAGCCCCGCCAACGATGCGATTCACCGACCTCCCCCACTCCTTTGACGCCTCGAACTCGCTGAACTGTCGGGCTACCTCTTGGATGATCGCGCCGGGCGGATTGTCCAAATCGCCCGGCCGCAAGGGCACGGGGACGACGGGACGCGACGCCTTCGCGTCAGCGGCCATCAGCCGAGCGGCGTACTCGTCCAGCAACGCGGTCTTGCCTGCCCCCGGCACGCCTTCAATGACGACGGTGTGGCCGCGCTGGCCCTCCGCCACCCTCTGTGCGGCGGCGTCGAGCAGGCGGAACTCGTCGTCGCGGCCGGCGAAGACCGCTGGCGAGGTGCGATCGGCTGTCGTCGCCAATCGTGCAAGCGCGTCGCGGACGGTTGACGAAAGATCGTTGGCGCACACCATGCCGAGAAGATACCACGCGCCTAGGCGCACTCGACTTTTGGCCCGCCAAGGCGTTACGCTTCCGCTACTTCCGCAGGGCGTGTCGCAAGCACAAGCGCCTCGTATGCAAACCCTCGCGCAACTGGCGCGCGCCTTGGATGCGGGCGACACCACCAGCACCGAGCTGGTCGAACAGGCGTTGGCGGCCATCGCCGCGCCCGATGGTGAAGGTGCGCGGGCTTTCGTGCTGGTGGACGCCGAAGGTGTACGGGCGCAAGCGCAGGCGGCGGATCGATGCCGGGCACGAGGTGATGCGCCCTCGCCGTTCTGCGGCGTGCCGATTTCGATCAAGGATCTGTTCGATGTGCAAGGCCAAGTGACACGCGCCGGCTCGCGGGTGTTGGGGGATCATCCCCCGGCGCAACGCGATGCCACCGTGGTCGCTCGCTTGCGCAGCGCTGGCTTCGTGTTGATCGGGCGCACGAACATGACCGAGTTCGCTTACTCCGGATTGGGCCTCAATCCGCACTACGGCACACCGCTGAATCCGTTCGACCGCGCTGCCGGACGCATCCCGGGCGGTTCCTCTTCGGGGGCGGCGGTGTCGGTGACGGACGGCATGGCGGCAGCCGGGATAGGCACGGATACCGGCGGTTCCTGCCGCATTCCCGCGGCGATGTGCGGCATCGTCGGGTACAAGCCCACCGCGGCGAGCGTGCCACGGGACGGGGTGTTGCCGTTGTCCGAGAGCTTGGATTCCGTTGGGCCGCTTGCGCGGTCGGTGGAGTGTTGCGCCATTCTGCACCGCGTGATGAGCGGGCGTGGGGCGAGCGCGGGCGTTGAGGCGAGGCCGCTTGCCAGCCTGACGCTTGGCGTGCCGCAGCACTACGTGCTAAGCGATCTCGACGCCGAGGTGGAGGCGGTGTTCGAGCGCGCCGTGCGGTGTTTGCGCGACAGCGGCGCGACCGTGCGTGACGTTCCTTTTGCCGCGCTTGACCGGCTGCCGGAAATAAACGCCGGAGGCGGCTTGGCCGCCGCGGAGGCTTACGCTTGGCACCGGCACCTGCTGGCCGAACGCGGCGACCTCTACGATCCTCGCGTTCGTGTGCGCATACTGAAAGGCGCGGAGCAAACCGCCGCCGATTACATCGACCTGCTGCGCGCCCGCGCCGAGCTCATCGCCGAGGCACAGACGGTCATGCACGATCTGGACGCTTTGATCTTCCCCAGCGTGCCGCGGATCGCGCCGCTCTTGGCCGAACTCGACGACGATGACGAGTACGCGAAGGCAAACATGCTGGCGCTGCGCAACCCTTCGGTAGCGAACTTCCTCGACGCTTGCGCTATTTCGTTGCCCATTCACGAACCCGGCAGCGCCCCGGTGGGGTTGAACGCGCTGCGCCTTCATGGCGGCGACGAGCAACTCTTCGGGATCGCGGCCAGCCTCGCCGATGCTTTGTGAGTGGTCGGCTCTGCCCTTCCCGCAAGCTATTCCAGCGGGAGTGGTTCGATTTCGTAGGTGTGGCGGATGGAGCGTCCGAGAACACCGTCCTCCAGCTCCATCGTGAAAACACTGCTTGGGCGAACCTCGCCGAGCACCGGCAAGGTGCCGCAGAACATCGCGTCGCCGGATTGCAGGCCAGTGGTTTGCGCCGCGTAGCGGGTCAGTAGATCGTCCGGGGCGCGGATGGCCGCGAGCGTGCCTTCTTGGTACAGCACCTGCTCGCCGTCCTCGTCCACGAAAGAGCGCAGGGCGATTTCGTCCCAGTGGTCCGCCACTTCCTCCAAGGGCCAGAAGGTTCTGGCCAGCGGTTTCGCGCACGCTTGTTTGGAGATGGTGATGTCGTAGGCTTCCACTTTCCGATCGGTGTGGTCGGAGCCTAGGCCCAGCAGCAGTTGGTCGTCGACTTTGACCAGCACCGGTTCGGCTTCGCCGCTGGAATCATTGCCTACCACTTGGATTTTCGGGGCTTGGGTGAGCAGGGACGCGGCCACGCGGTAGAACATGGGCGTGGTCTTCGGGCGCGGCACGCCGAGGGCCTCCAATTCGCGGATGTGCGCTTCCAAGGCGTTTGCGTCGCGGCCGGTCCAGCCGGCGATGACGAGGTTCTCCACCGAAACGGCTTTGCCATTGATCTCGATCATCTTGCCGCAGCCCCTCACAAGCCGGCGTGCCGAACCTGCACGTGGTCGGCGAACGGAGGGTTAAGCAGGCGCTCCCGTGCCTCGCCATCGCCTTTCAGTTGCCAATCGAACCATGCGGCGAGGTAGTAGTTGGCGATGAAGGTGGGTAGGCGGAAACGCTGCCCGTCCGCGTCGATGGCGTCGCCCAAGACGCGGAAGCGGGGGCCGGGGAAGGCGCCCAGCGGCCCCTGATGATCGGGCAGCCGGCGCGCTTCGGTGGGCAATTGCAGGCCGCGTTCCACCATGAAGCGCGTTAGCGAGGGGTTGTCGATGCCGTTGTGGTCGCCATCGATCACGCTGGCCACCACCTTGGCGCCTTGGCCGCGGTTGTAGGCGGCGAAGACCACCGGCTGGGAGTGCTCCGGGGTGCGCGGCGCCAATTCGTCTGGCAGCAGGAAGATCTCGCCGCGGTCGCCACCGGCGGCTTCGTACCAGTCGCCGAACAGCAGTTGAAATACGAAATAGACGAAGGAATCCTCCGTGCCGTGCAGAAAGAACATCGGCGCCTCGATGTTCTTCGCGGTGTCTGCCGGCGCCAAAGCGTGGGATTGCGGCTCCCAGCGCTGCGGGATGCCGTTGTTGAGGCCCAAGCCGGCTTTGAGTTCGGGCAACTGGCGCAAGGCCACTTGGGTTGTGATGGAACCCAGCGAGTGGCCGGCGATGCCCACTTGCGCGAAGTCGATGCGATTGGTCAGCAAGCCGCAGGGCTTGTCCACCAGTTCCAGCGCGGCGAATTGCGCCTCGCAATCGGTCGCGTCCGCCGCCAGCACTTTGAGCTCGGCCAGTATCGAGGCGACGTCGTCCACGCGCTGCTGGAAGAGTCGCGCCATCATCTCCGTCATCCGGTCCGCGCCGCCCGGCGGCGCGGCGGCAGCGCTGATGTCGGGGAAGCCGCCGAACGGCGACATTCCGGCGGCGTCCACTCCGTACAGGTATTCCAAGAATCTGGGGAACACTTTGACGTCGGCGGCCATGACTTCGTACGCATCCGCCACTGCTTCCGCGCTCTCGCTGGCGTAGCGCGAGTTGGGATCGTTGAAGATCGGCGGCAGGGTGCCGTCGCTGGTCATGGTCATCGCGGCCACGACGTAGCCGCGCGCCGCCAGGGCTTCGGCAGCGTCGTTCCAATCCGTGCGCTTGCCGCCAAGCCCATGCACCAAAACGACGAGCGGGAAACGGCCCTCGGCGGCGGGGGCGCCGATGTTGCTGCCGCGCTGCAACTCGGCGAGCTCCGCGGCGAGCGCGGCGACATCCGCGTCCGGCTGTTCTTCGAGCAAGAAACCCATAGGGCTCTGGAGCAAACGCTCGATGCCCTCGAAGTAGTCGCCATAGGTGGCGGGACGAAAGCCCTCCGTGGTCGCCGCGGGATACCAGATTTCCGTCACGGTGGTGCGCGGCTCGCCGGTGGCGGTGATTCTCTCGATCAGCTGCCGGTACGCATCGCCGCCGTAGCGGCTGCCCCAGTCGTCGAACGGGGCGTCGAAGTTTCTAACGTACAGGGTGAGGGAGCCCACGGGGAAGCCTTCGGGATGGGCGCCTTGCGCGTGGTCCGCCGCGACGAAAGACACCTCGACCGGTGCGGTGGAGGGCGGGCGGAAGTAGTAGATCGCGAGGCCAACGGCCACGATCGCCAATACGCCGACTAGCGCGAGCAAGATCTTTTTCATGGCCAAGGCTCCTGTCAGTTCCCGCGCCGCGGTCAAACCGGGTCGTAGTAGTGGATTTCCAGCAAGACGCAGCCGTTCTGCGACTTGAACGGCCCGTGCGACGCGCCCGGCGGGCGGCAGGCGTAGGTGTTCGGCGCGAACGCCTCGCCGCCGTCGCCGTTCGCATCGTTGCCCACCGTCAGATCGCCGGTCAGCAGATACACCTCTTCCCAGTACTCGTGGACGAAGGGCGTGGTGGTGAAAACGCCCGGGTGGAAACGCAGCAGCCGCGTGCGCGAACCCCGCCGGCCGGCCTCGTCCAAGGCGCCGGACAGGATCTTCTGCTCGATGCCTTGGGGATAGCCGGGCGGCACTTCCCAGCCGCTGTCCATGTCCAGCGCGTGGAACTCGTCGTGTACTTTGTTGATGGCCATTTTCCTGTCTCCTCAAGATCGCCTGTTCACATGCCGCGATGGGGTTCGCCCTGCCAGCGCTCGATTAGATCCGTCTCGATGCCCAAGAGATCGAGCACCCGGCCGATGGAATGATCGACCAATTCGGCAATGGTCTTGGGCCGCGCGTAGAAGGCCGGCACCGGCGGAAAGATGACGCCGCCCATTTCCGTCACCTGCGCCATGCCGCGGATGTGGCCGAGGTGCAGGGGCGTTTCCCGCAGCATCAGCACCAGCCGGCGGCGCTCCTTGAGGGCGACGTCCGCGGCGCGGGAAATCAGGTTGTCCGTGACGCCGCTGGCGATTTCGCTCATCGTCTTCACCGAGCAAGGCGCCACCACCATGCCCCGGGTGCGAAACGAGCCGCTGGCGATGCTGGCGCCGACATCGCCGATGGGGTGCGTTTCGTCCGCCAGCGCTTTCACTTGATGAACGGTCATGTCCGTTTCGTAGTCGAGCGCCATGACGCCGGCCTTGCTGACGACCAGATGCGTCTTGACGCCGGTCTCGCGCAGCACTTCGAGCAGGCGGATGCCGTACACGGCCCCGGAAGCGCCGGTCATGGCGACCACCACGCTTTCGCTGTCGTCTTTCGCGTTGTCCGTCAACTGCCACAACCCCGAGTGCTTCTGATCTGTCAGCCGGCCGGCGCGTGCGCCAGCATGGCCGAGAGTTCGCCCACGCGATCCAACCCGGTGAGCCGATCCATGCCACCCACCAGTTCGCCATTGATGAAGATCTGCGGCACCAGAGGCGGCCCGCCGGTTCGCTGCAGCATCTCCGTCAACTTCTCCGGCGCCGCCTCCACATCGTATTCGCGCCAAGTGGCGCCGCGCGCCTGCAGCAAGCGCTTGGCGCGGCGGCAGAACGGGCAGGATTGCTTCGAGTACATCTCCACATTTGCCCGGACTTTTGCGACGGAGTTGTCCGAGCGCTTCTCCCCCAGCAGTTCGTCTTCGCTCAACGGCGCATCGCCCATCAGTTCGCTCTCCAAGGGAACATAGAGGCTTTCGTGGATGGTGTTGTACATCTTCCAGAAGCCCACCACGCAGGCCAATTCCACCACTTGCGGCGGCGTCAGCACTTCCGCCAATCGCGACACCACTTCTTGCGACACTTCCGAGGGATCGATGGTGGCGGCGCGGGCGTAGGCCATGCAGGCGGCCTCCATGTCCGGCAAATCGGCGTTTTCCGGGTCGAGGATTTCCGCCACGTCGGCGTCGCTGTAGCCCCAGCCCTCGCCCTCTCCCGCGGCGCCCTTCTTCAACGTGCCGGCGTTGTGCGCCACGCAGTAGGCGCTGTGGTTCAGGGCGCTGCACAGCACCGATACGCGCCGCTTCAACTCCGTGCTGAGATGGCTGCTCGAGTCGCGCATGGTGGCGTTGTTGATGTTGATCATGCACTGCATGATCTCCGGGCGATGCATGTAGAGCTTCAGCGCGTTGGGCAGAAAGCCCATGCGTTCGATGTAGTCCGCCAAGGGCTTTTGCAAGTGCTCCGGCAGCGCTTCCATCTTCGCGTAGGGGATGATCGGGTCGGATTCCCGGGACGGCGCTTCGCTCATTTGGTTTCTCCTGCGTCGGCTTGGCCCGGCGTCGCCGCGCCGGAGCCGCGTTCTTCAACCGCCCGCCGGAACGGTGCGAATCCGCGCGTGGCGACGAAAGCGGCGACCGGCGCCGACACCGCGCTCACCAGCGCCAGCGAGTACCCCACCGCGCCTTCGTCGGCGAACAGATAATCCGTCAGCATCCCGACGACCAACGGGCCAAGGCCGTAGGAAAGCAGATTGAGGAACAGCATGTAGATGGCGGAAACCTGCCCGCGCATCTCGTTCGGCGTAAACATCTGCAACGCCTGCGCCGCCGATCCCAAGGAGAAGCTAGCGAAGAACAGCAGCGGCCCGAACAGCGCCAGCGAGAGAGCGAAGTTGTCAACGGCCGTCGCGGTGGCCGCGAAGGGCAAAAGCGCCAAACCGGCGATCATCCCCACGCGCATCGGGCCGTCGGCGCGGCCCCGCTTCACCAGCCAGTCGGAAAGGAAACCGCCGCCGATCACGCCGGCGCTGCTGAACACCAACAGCATCGTGCCGAGCGTCAGGCCGGTCTCCGCCACGGTCAAGCCAAAGTGCCGTGTGAAGTACGCCGGCCCCCAGACAATGACGTTCTGAAACGTCACCGCCAACACCCCGAAGCCGATGAAGTGCGGCAGAAACAGACCGCGATGCCGCCAGATGTAGCCGATAACGGCGCCGAACGGCACGGTTTCGCTGGCCGCGGCGATGCGCCCCTTGCGTTGCGGCTCCCGCACCGTGAACATCCACAGCGCCACTAGGAGGCCCGGTGCGCCAACCGTCAGGAACACCAAACGCCAACCTTGCACGTCCGGCAGCAGCGGCAGGGAAAAGTCCGGGTTTTCGGCGACGAACCTAGCGTCTCGGGGAAATACCGCGCAAGCGGCTTCGGAACGGACTCGTCAAGCAGCAACTTCATCCGCCTTCCCCGTCAGCGTCGCCTTGGCCCGCTGGAGGACGGCGATTGCCTGGCTGCGCGAGACCGTAGGAAAGCTGTCCAGGAAGTCGTCCAGTCGGTCGCCCGCCTCCAAGTGTTCCATGAGAATGCGGACGGGCACACGGGTGCCGGCGAACACCGGAGTTCCGCCGAGCGTAGCGGCGTCTCTGTCGATTACGTTGTCCCTCATCGGCTAAGGAATCTCTGATCTATTCCGCCGAACCTGCGACAATTGACGCGATTGGAGGCATGGAGCGGTACGGCGATGGAATCGGCGGCACAGGCGAGTTTCGCGGAGCTGGAGTACGGGGCGAAGAAGCGGAAGACGCGGCGGGAGAGGTTCTTGGAGCGGATGGAGCGGCTGGTTCCGTGGCAGGAGCTGGAGGACGCGGTGCGGCCGCACTATCCGAAGACGACGACGGGCCGGGGCCGGCGGCCGTATCCGCTGTCGGCGATGCTTCGGGTGCATTGCATGCAGCTGTTCTACAACGTGAGCGATCCGGGGATGGAGGACATGCTCTACGAGGTGGAGCCGGCGCGGCGTTTCGCGGGCCTGAAGCTGGAAGCGCTGCCGGACGAGACGACGATCCTGAAGTTCCGGCATCTGCTGGAGAAGCACGGCCTCGGGGAGAAGCTGATGGCCGTGGTCAACGCCAGCCTTGCGGCGCGGGGCCTGACGCTGCGGGAGGGGACGGTGGTGGACGCGAGCATCGTGGCGGCGCCGACGTCGACGAAGAACCGTTCGCGGGAGCGGGACCCGGAGATGCATCAGACGAGGAAGGGGAACCAGTGGCACTTCGGGATGAAGATGCACGTCGGGGCGGACGCGGAGACGGGGGTGGCGCACAGCCTGGCGACGACGGCGGCGAACGAGTCGGACGTGGCGCACGCGCACCGGCTGCTGCACGGGAAGGAGACGCGGGCGTGGGGCGACGCCGGATACCAGGGCGTGGAGAAGCGGCCGGAGAACCAGGGCCGTGCCGTCGAGTGGCGGGTGGCGATGCGGCCGGGCCGCCGGCGGCGGCTGGACGCCGACGGCGAGGAGGCGCGGCGCGAGAAGGAGAAGGCGTCGGTGCGGGCGAAGGCGGAGCACCCGTTCTTCTACGTGAAGCGGATGTTCGGGTACGGCAAGGTGCGCTACCGGGGCTTGCACAAGAACACGCAGCGGATCGCGCTCCTGCTGGGGTTCGCCAATCTGCTGATCGCCGAGCGGAGCCTGGCGGCGTGACCGCGGCGCCCGTGCGCCTCGACGGCGGGGAAGCCACCGCGGCCGGCATGGAGACGCCGCGAATTTGGGTGATCCGAACGCGGTCGGGCGGCGAAATCGGCACCGAAACCCGCGACGGCAGGCCTCCGCGCCAAATTGCCGTTAGATCAGACCTTCCCTAACCATTGTCTGCTCGGCGTTGTTTCCTTCCTTCCAACCTTCTCACACGGGCGGAGCAGGAGCAACGCGAGGCTCCGGGGGCAGATCAGTGGCGCCCCGGCCTAAGCGCGGACTCGGCGCGGCGGTGCCAGCACGCGACGCACCGTCAGCTCGCAATGATGGCACCGCTGGCGCGGCGTTTTCGGGTTGAGACGCCGTGACGGCAAAGCGCCGTGTGCGATTTCGCCTACAAGAACACTGGGCGACTTCTCCTTCAAATCCGAGAGAAAACCAGCATACATGGACGCCGCGGACGGCTACCGTGGCGCGCCATGGACAACGACGGCATCCACAAGTTCGCCCACGGGCACCGCGAAGTGTTCGTCGACATGCTGCGCCTGGTCGCCCCGGCGCTGGAGGCGGAGTTCGACTTCGACCGGGCGGCGCCGCTGCCGGCGGCCTACGTCCGGCCCGCCCGGGGCCGCCACAAGCAGCGCTTCGGCGACATCGCGTGGCGCGCGCCGGCCCGGGGCGGGGGCGCGGACCTGGTGGTCGTGGTGGAGTTCCAGAGCACGGTGAGACGGGACATGGCGCGGCGCATGCGCGAGTACGGACGCATGGCGCGCGAGCGCCCGACCGAGCGCGATGGCGGGGCACCGGCGCTACTGCCCGTCGTCCTCTACAACGGCAGCCGGCGCTGGACGGCGCCCGGGGCCGTGGCGCTGCCGGAGTCGTGGTCGCTGACCACGCGGTCGGTTCTTGCGCCGTTCCAAGGATGGGACTATGTTTTGCAGTCGCTGGAGCGGCTGCGGTCGAGCGGCGATTTGGCGCGCCTGCCGCCGGACAACCGCGCGGCGGCGACGTTGCGGCTGCAGGCGGAGCGGACGCCGGCGGAGCTGCTGGCGCGGTTTCGGCGGGAGTGGTCACGCTTCGCGGGCGAGGAGAACGCGGCGACGCGGCGGGTGCTGCACACTTGGACCGGCGCGTTGTTGACGCACTTGGGCGGCGCCGAATCCGCGCTGCCGTCACTTGCGGATTTGGAAGGGCTGAAAGGAGGAACGGACATGGCAACGGTATCGGAGGCGCTGTTCGACGAGTGGTTTTCGGACGTTCGCGCCCAGCATGTGGCCGAGGGCATCGAGCAAGGCCTCAAGCAAGGCGTAGAACGGGGCCTCAAGCAAGGCGTAGAACGGGGCCTCAAGCAAGGCGTAGAACGGGGCCTCAAGCAAGGCGTAGAACGGGGCATCGAGCAGGAGCGCGCCCGCGGCTTGGCGCGGCTGCGGCGGCAGGCCGCGATCAAGTTCGGCGCGGCAACGGCCGAGCGGCTGTCGGTGGTGCTCGCCGCGGCCGGGCCCCGGGCGATGGAGCGCGTGGGCGACCGGGTGGGCGACTGGATAGTGGAGTGCGAGCGCGGCGAGGATCTGCTCTCGCGGGTGTCCACCCTGGTGGGGAACGGCGGCGCCGAGGGTTGAGTCCGCGCCGCACATAGGTCGCCGACCGCGCCACGGACAGCGGCGCTGGCTCAAGCGCGGACGAGTTTCCGCCGCAATGGAAGGTGCGCCGCCTTCACGTTGTCGGCGCGCCCACGGTCGTCGGTCAGTCGTCGCTGTCGGGCTGTTCCTGCTGGCTCTGCGGCTGTTGGCAGATCATGTTTGAGACCGCGATGCCTGTTCCGCTACCGGTCAAGACGACCGTGGCGGCGGTAGCGTTGGGGACCGCCGGATCGTCGGAACCCCGCGTGCAGTCGATGGTGACGGTGCCGGTGTGGTACACCGCGTTCCCGTCCGCGTCATTCGCCAATCGGGCTTTGTAGTTCAAGTCAAACGAACCCGTCGCGGTGCTGGGGTGACAACTGAAGTACTGGTTGCGCAAATTCTTGGCTAGCGTACGCCAAACCCCCCTTCCGCATTCGGTCTCAATTTGCCCCGCCGGGGCTCCAGCGGCGGCCGTGCTCCCTGCCACCTCGGGCGTCGTGGTGCGGTTGGTCACCCCCACCAAGAAGTGATACTCCTGCGCGGTTTGGGCCAGCGCCAGCTTGGTGGCAATCGCTCCGGTGGCGATCACCAACGCCGCGACGGCGACCACGCCCAAGCGCGTCTTGATGTGCTTCACGATCTCCACGGGTTCCACCCTCGTCCAGTTAAGTTCGTTGAGGGTGACTTTGGCACCTGCCGGCTCTCGCTGTCAAGGGTTCGCGAAGCCCAAGGCAGGACTTTTTCACGCTAACGCGCACCGGCGCAGCGGGGCTGCGAAGCGCATGTGAAGGGCGTGTTCGGATGTGCGAACACGGCGACGGGGGCGTCTCCGCGTTCGGCGTGGAGCGCCCGGGCGGGCGCGACGGGTGTTTTTTCGGGCGGATCCCGCGGCGCGGACGAGGGCGCCTCGAAGCGGGCGGCGTCGGGCGGTGGCGCGGTCGGTTTTTCCGGCGGCTAGTCCGGGGAGAGGATGGCGTCGAGGGCGTCGGCGCGGCGCATCATGAAGTGGGTGGTGGCCTCGGGCACGAAGCGGAAGCCGCGGTGCCGGACGACGGCGAGGGCGATGTTGTTCATGGCGGCCTGGTTGGTCGGCGCGTGGCGGGCGCGGACCCGGCTGTCGTCCTCGCGGAGGGTGGCGTCTCTGGGGTGGTGGTTGCCGTTCTCGATCATCCAGTGGCCGCGGTTCCAGGCCAGCAGCCGCTCGGGGCCGGCCTGGTCCGCGCCGACCGAGCAGATGCCGTAGGCGACGTCCCGGGACGCCTCGCCGGTCTTGATCACGACGCGCTCGCGGACGACGCGGAACGCTTGGCGGGCGTGTCGGAAGAGCAGCATCCTCCTCGGCAGGCCGACGACGGAGATGGAGCGGGTTTCGAGCCTGCCGCGGGCCTTCTCCGGCGGCGCGGCGTGGCGCTTCGCGCCGGCGCCGTCCCAGTCCATGGCGACCAGCGCCTTGCGGGTTTCGGGGCAGTTCTTCTTGATCGGGAACAGGTAGTCCGCGCCGGCGATGTCGACGACGCGGCGCTCCATGTCGTAGGACGGGTGCGGGGCGTCCAGGGTGAGCAGCCGGCCGCGGATGTCGACGTCCTCGAGCAGCGCCGCGGTGGCGGCGGCCTCGCCGCCCTTCTCGAACAGGCATCGGCTCGCCACCGGCCGGCCGTCGTGGGACACCAGCGTCACCGTCTCGAAGTGGCTGTCCGCGCCGGTGTTGCGGTTGGCGCCGCGGATGCGCTTGCCGTCCATCGCCAGCGCCCGCCGGTCGAACGAGTCGCGGACGTCCCCGCCGTCCGCCGCGCCGGCGTCCGCCGCCGGCGCCCGCGGCGCCGCCCAGCGCCGCAGCGCGTCCCGCAGCGCCTCCGGGTCGAGGTCCGCCATCACCCGGCAGAACGTCGAGTCCGACGGCGCCACCCGGACGCCGCGCTCCGGATGCCGCCACGCCCCCAGCGCCCGCAACTCCTCCTGCGCCAGCCCGCGCCCGAACCGCTCCGCCGCCGCCGGCCCCGACAGCCCCGACAGCTTCGCCAGCGCCACGATCGCCAGCACCGTCTCCAGCCGGTGCTTCCGCCCCTGGCCGCGCCGGCAGTCCGGCAACTCCGCGAACACGTCGCGCAACGAGCGCAGCTCCGCCTTCCCGTACGGCATCGCCACCGCCTTCGGCGCGCCCCACTCCGGGCGCTCCGTTGGGTCCGACAGCCGCCGCCGGGCGTCCGGCCGCAGCGGACGCACGCGCATCTCCTTCGGCGACGCATGCGCGTCCGTGTACGCGCCGTTGTGCCGCGCGAACCCCTTCGTGACGCCCACCCGCTCCCAGTTCGACGCCCGGTGGCACGTCCCCTTGAACCGCGACGGGTCCACGAACGTCTCCGCCAACTCCAGAACGTGCCCGTGCGCCTCCCGCCAGTCCCCGCTCAGCCGCCGCAGGCTCAGCCCCAGCGTCCGCGACGCCAGGTTCTTGATCTTCTCCCCCTTCGGCAAAATCAAAAACCGCGTGTTGTTGCCGATCAGATGCAGGCGCCGGAACTGCACCGACGGGTGCCAGCCCAGCCAGTCGTCCCGCGGCGCGCACTTGAACGCCCCGGACTGCCACCCGACCAGCGCCAGCCAGTGCCCGCGCCACTCCGCCACGTGCCGCAGCCCCCGGCCCGCGAACTGCTTGAACCCCAGGTAGTGGTGCTCCGCCATCTCCCGGTCCCACCGCCGCCGCTCGTCCGCGCGAACCGGCCGCACCACGACCTCCCGAAGCGCCACCTCCGACTTGTCGAATCCATCCGCCATCCACCCTTTATAGGGCATGCGATGGCGAATAGCCAGCTCTTCCCACTCCCCCACGCCCCTCAACCGCCTTCGGCTAGCGTGAAAAAGCCCTGAAGCCCAAGGTGCGCATCCATGAAAAACGGGCGGATCGCCATTGCCATCGCGCCGGGAAGCTGTACAATGCGCGGCGTCGCGGGAATAGCTCAGGGGTAGAGCACAACCTTGCCAAGGTTGGGGTCGCGGGTTCGAATCCCGTTTCCCGCTCCACGCACGCATGGGAACTCGGCAACAGCGCAGCGACGACGCGGCCAACGGCATGCCAAGCCCGTTGGCGCGGGCGCAGGCGCTGGTGTCGCGCATCCAAGCGGCCGCCGATTCCATAGACGAAACCCGCGAACTGCCCGCCGATCTGGCGGACGAGATGAAGGCGCAGGGGCTGTTCCGCCTGCTGGTGCCGCGCTCGGTGGGCGGCGAGGAGATGCCCTGGCCGGAGTTTGTCGAGGTCGTGGCCACCGTGGCCGCCGCCGATGCCAGCGTGGGTTGGTGCTTCAACCAAGGCGCGGTGTTCGCCACCACCTGCTGCCGCGCACCGGAGGCGTTGGCGCAAGAGGTTTGGGGGAATCCGCGCACCGTGGTGGGCAACGGCCCGCCGCAGGGGCGGGTCGAGGCGCAGCCGGTTGCCGGCGGCTTTCGTCTGCGCGGGCGGTGGATGTTCTCCAGCGGCTGCCGCCACGCGAACTGGATCGCCGCGCTTTCCGGCGGCGCCGGGCAGCCGCCGCGCTTGCACCTGCTGCCCCGCGAAGACGTGGAGCTCATCGACGTGTGGCAGGTGCGGGGGTTGCGCGGCACCGGCAGTTTCAGCTTCCGCGTGGACGACGTGCTGGTGCCCGAGGCGCACACCATGCGCTTGGACGTGCCGCCGCGCGAACCCGGGCCGTTGTACGTGATCCCGCAAGGGCTGCTGTTCGCTTGCGGCTTCGGCAGCGTGGCGTTGGGCACGGCGCGCGCCGGCTTGGACGCCACCATCGAACTCGCCGCCGACAAACGCCCGCGCTTCGGTTCCCGGCCGCTGTGCGAGGATCCGGTGATTCAGCGGCAGATCGGCCAAGCCGAGGCGCGGTGGGCGGCGGCCCGGGCGCTGCTCCGCGGGGCGGTGGCCGACGTGTGGCAAGCGGTGTGCGCGAACGGGAGCATCCGCATGGCCGAGCGCATCGCGTTGCGCATGGCCGGCACCCACGCCATCCGCGAATCCGCGGCGGTGGTGGACATCGCCTACAACCTCTCCGGGTCAACGTCGATTTTCGCCGACCGCGCCATTCAGCGGCGGTTTCAGGACATCCATGTGATCACCCAGCAAGTGCAGGGGCGCGAGGCGCATTACGAAACCGCCGGGCAGTTCTTTCTTGGGTTGGAACCGAAAGGCGTGATTTAGGCGTTCTAGCCGCGCATTCCGGGCGTGGTGCCCATGTCCGTTTGCGGGAACGGCACTTCCTCCTCGTCGCCGTCGCCCGTGTCCACCCAGCGCCGATCCGGTTTGCGCTCCTGCTGCTCGCCGGCGAGCTCCGCCGCCACTTTGCTGTCTTGGAACTGCAGCTCGTTCAACGTGTAGTAGATGCCCTTCAATGCAAGCAGTTCCTCGTGCGTACCCAGCTCCTTCACCACGCCGTGATGCAGCACCAGTACGCGGTCGCACTCCTGAATGGTTTGCAGGCGGTGGGCGATGATGATGGACGTGCGCCCTTCGGTGAGCTTGTGCAGCGCCTCTTGAATGATGAGTTCGGTGCCGGTGTCGATGGAGGATGTGGCCTCGTCCAGCACCAGTATCTCCGGATCGGAGGCCAGCACACGTGCGAACGCCAGCAGTTGCTGCTGGCCTTGCGAAAGGTTGTGGCCGCGTTCCGCCAACTCGGTGTCGTAGCCGTCCGGCAGTTCCTGAATGAAACGATCCGCGTTCACCACTTTCGCCGCCCAGCGCACCCGCTCCGAGCTGATCTGCGGATTGTTCAGCGAAATGTTCTCCTCCACGGTGCCGGAGAAGATATGGAAGTCCTGCAGCACCACGCCCACCCGCGTACGCAGATCGTTTGAGGCGATGCCGTTCACGTCCACGCCGTCCAAGAAGATCATGCCGTCGTCGAAGTCGTAGAAGCGCGCCAACAGGCGGATGATGGTGCTCTTGCCGGAACCGGTCGGGCCCACGATGGCGAGCTTCTCCCCGGGCGCGATGCGGAAGGAAACGCCGTGCAGCACCTCGTCGCCGCCGGCGTAGGCGAACCGCGCCTCGCGGAACTCCACTTCGCCGCGCAGGCGCGCCGGCAGTTGCGCCGGATTGTCCGGCTCGTGCAAGCGCTCGTCCCAGTCCAAGGCTTGGAAGATGCGCTCGCCGGAGGCCATGGCGCGGAACAACGTGTTGAAGAAACGCCCCACGGATTCGATGGGCATGACCATCATGGTTATGTATTGATTGAACAGCAGCAGCACGCCCAAACTGATGGACTCCCGCACCACCTCGCCGCCGCCGAACCACAACAGGCACACGGCGGCGACGCTGGCGAGGTTCATGTTGAACGTCTCGAACAGCACTTCGTAGTTGATGGCGCGGTACTCGTAGTCGCGGTTGGCGCGGTTGAGGCGGCGGTATTCGGCGCAGTTCGCCTCCTCGCGGCCGGAGATCTGCACCACCTCGATGCCGATCAAATCCTCCTGCATGTATTGGTTGAGGGCGGAGACCGAGTCGCGGATCAGGCGAAAGATCTTGCGCATCAGATAGCGAAACAAGAAGGTGGACGCGGCCGTGACCGGAATCATCGCCAAGCCGATGCTGGTGAGGAAAAAGCTGTAGTCCAGCATGATGGCGAGCGAGAGAAAGAACGGGCAGAGGATGCCGGCGCGGCCGACGAATCCCACCAGCAACTCGAACAGGTTCTCCACGTCGTTGGTGACGCGGGTCATCACCCGGCCCACGGCCACATGGTCGTAGAAGGACGCTGGCTTGCGCTCCAGCGAGGCGAACAGATCGTTGCGGAGATCGCGCAGCGTCTTCAGCGCGCCGCTGGTGAGCAGAAGCTGCTGCGCCACGCCGATCAGCGTTTGGAAGACGAACATGAACAGATACATGCCGACCGCCACCAGCAGCGGTTCCACCGCCAGCGCGTCCGTCAGCCAGTTCAGCAAGGTGAGCAGGCCGTAGTGGGGCAGCTCTTCGGCCGGGACAGCGGGTTCTTGCACGGCCGCCGGTGCGGGAGCAGCGGCAGGTTCCGCCGGCCCGGGTTGCGCCGCGGCGACGCTCGCGGCCGCGCTCGGTTTCAGGATCTCGTCCACGATGATGCGGTTCTGCAAAACCGGCGTGAGCGTGGAGAAGCCGGAGGCGACGATGATCAGCAAGGCGCTGACGATCAAGGTGACGCGGTACGGCTTCGCCCACTTCAACAGGCGCAGAAACAGCCGCATGTTGAGGGCGCGGTGGGCGAGCTGCGCGTCGAACGCCGAGTAGTTGCGCATCGGCGGCGCTTGCACGGCCGGCTCCGAGGCGGCAGCGGTGGCGGCGTTGCCGTTCACGCTTGTCCTCCCCCTTGGCGAACTTCGACGGGTTCGTCGCCGTCCAAGTGGTGCAGCAAGGCGCTCTTGCGCGAACGGTCGCGTTCCTGATTGCTCTGCACCGCTTCGAGTTCGGCGTAGTAGCCGCCTTTCGCCAGCAACTCGGCGTGCGTGCCGGATTCCAGCACGTGGCCGTTGTCGATGATGTAGATGCGATCCGCGTGCCGCGCGGTGGAGACGCGGTGCGAGATGAGCAGCGTCGTCTTGTCCGCCCGCAGCCGGCGCAAACCGCTCAGGATCGCCTCCTCGGTCTCCGTGTCCACGCTGGAGAAACAATCGTCGAGCAGCAGCACTTCGGCGTGCCGAATGAGGCCCCGCGCCAAGGTGGCGCGTTGTTTCTGGCCGCCGGAGAGCGTCACGCCGCGCTCGCCGACGATGGTGTTCAAGGCGTCCGTCAAGTCCTCGCGCACGGTGCGCCCCAACCCGGCGGCCTCCACCGCGTCCCAAATCGCCTCGTCTTCGCGGGATGGTTCGTCGTAGGTGAGGTTCTCGCGCAAAGAAGCCGAGAACAAAAACGGATCCTGCGGCACAAGCGCGAACAACTGGCGCAGCCGCCGCAGCGGGAAGTCGCAGATGTCGTGGCCGTCCAAAAACACGGTGCCGCGGGGCGTGTCCAACAGCCGCACCGCCGCCTTCAGGATGGTCGACTTGCCGCTGCCCACGCGGCCGAGCAACGCCACCGTTTCGCCGGCCTCGGCGCGCAGATCGATGCGCCCCACCGTCGGTCGCGGAGCACCCGGATGCTGGTACGAGAAAGCCCGGTACTCGACGCGGCCGCTCACGGTTTCCGGTGTTGGCCGCCGCGGATCGTCCGTGACTTCCGGCGCGGCGTCCAGCACTTGGAAGATGCGTTCCGTGCCCGCCGCGGCGCCGACGAACATGGCCAGCGACCAGCCGATCTGCGTCACCGAGCCGCTGAGCATCATCAAGTACACCGAGAAAGCCGCGTAGTCGCCGAGTTCCAGTTCGCCAGCCATCACCAGCGAGCCGCCGTAGTACAGGATGATGAGTGGCGAGATCGTGGTGAGCGATCCCATCGCCACGCCCATGAATTCGCGGTAGCGGGTGGCGCGGTAGAACTTCTTGGCGTAGGTGGTGCTCGCCAGATTGAAGCGCTCGATCTCCCGATCCTCCTGCGCCATCGCTTGGATGGTGCGGATGCCGTTCAAGTTCTCCTGCGCGAACGAGGTGACGCGCGCCATGGCCTCCTGCTGCTCGCGGAAATACGGATACATGCCCCGCGACATGACGAATCCCACCAGCGCCACGAACGGCAGCGGAATGGCCACCCACGCCGTCAGGCGCGGCGACATGTGCAGCATCCAGAACAACGACGTGCCAAGGCCGAAGAACAATGTGGCGATCTGCACCCAGCCGAACGACACCGCCATGCGCACCATGCGCACGTCGTTCACGGCGCGCGACATCAAATCGCCGGTGGCGAAGCGGTTGAAGAAACTAGGGCCCTGGTGCTGAATGTGGTTGAAGAGGCGCTTGCGCAAGTCGTAGCAGACGGCGATGGAGACGCGCCGCAACGCCCGCCGGGCGACGAGATGGATCGCCGAACGCGCCAGCGCGATGGCGAGCATGGCCAGCGCCGGCCACTTGTAGTTCGGCGCGATGTGCTCGTAGGTGAGGCTGTTGATGGCCGTGCTCATCAACTGCGGCGTGAAGCTGAAGGCCAGCTGCGTGGCCAACATCCCGGTGATCGCGAACGCCAGAATCCACCCGTACCGCCGCACATACGGCAGCAACCGCCGCAGATGCGGCAGCGTTCGTATGGACGAGCGCTCGCGCACGGCGCCGCGGTAGCTCACCATGCCGACGCGCCCGACGACGGCTTTCACGAGCGCACCAGCCGCCGGCGCACCACATCCGGGCGCGCCAAGGCGCATGTTGGGAACGGCGGCCGGCCACAGCCGGCCACGCCAATCACCGCACCGAACGAGGCGGCGTGACTAGGCTGTTGGATGGCGATGGCACCCGACGCGGAGTCGTGTGCGGGCAACGTAGGCAAAAGAAGCGGCGGTGGCCGAAGGCGGTCGCCATTCTAACACCATCCGTGCGGGCTGGTCAGGAAGCCATCCACGTGGCGGGCGCAGGCTGCGGATCGAGGACGGTCGTCGGTTCAGGCGTCCGGCCTCATCTTCGTCAGCACATGGAGCGCGAAGTCGCGGCGGATGTTGGCGGGCGTTGCGACGAAGCGATCGATGGCGGTTCGGGCATCGTTGATGTCCGTGATCACTTCGGACTTGGCGATCCGAAAGTCCGGGTCGTAGTCCGCGAAATGGCGTTTGTCCTGCAGCGTTGCGAACGTCCGCCCGAATTGCCGTACGCCATCGGGAAACGAGGACGGCACACGCTCGCAACGCGCCTTGGCTTGCCTGTGATCTGGCGTACGGTACACCCGCCGCCACATCGGGCGGTTGCCGACGGTGCCGGCGCGGCCTGCCAGACGGTCCGCGCACGTGTGCGCCAAGCAGTGGAACAAGGCGTAGTACGTGGTGCTGACCGCACGACACAGATCCACCCGCCGCGGCCGGCGAGGGTTGATCTCCGCAAGGTCTGCGGCGAGTTGGAGGAGGTGCTGTGGATCCACGATGCGCTACTCCGGCTCTTTCCCGACTTCCGATTCGGCGATGAACGAGACGACCGGAGACGCCTCGATGTCCGCGTCCTCGAGCTCGGTCCACAAGCGATCCATCAGCTCGATTCGCGCCAACGAGTCGGGAAGGCCCTTGTCGCCGTTGCTGTCGTCGTAGGTGAAGCGTATCAAGAGGACGTCGTCGCCGTAGCCGTTCACCTCCGGGTTCACCGACAACACCCCGAGCGTGGTGTCCGCGCACTGCCGGTGCAGGAAGCCATCCACGGTGCTCCGCGCCCGTTCCAGAACCCGCTGCTTCATCATTTCGCTCCTGCTCGATGATTTGATGGTCGGAGTCTAACCCATCGCTTGGCGTGTTGGCGTTCTTTGGCTCACCGCGGTTCGGCGCGGCGAAAAGTCCATGCGGTTTGCGGGGGTTACAAACACTTCGCTATCAAGGTAATCTTCGCGCCATCGCGCCGGCGACGCCACAGCAGTGGCCAACCAAGGAATTGGCGGCGGCCGGCGAACGAGGCGGGAACGCGCGAGGCAGCGCGAAGCAGCACACAGGCAAGGAGAGGTGCAATGGCGGGGTTGAAGGCGAGAGCATCATGGGTCATCGCGGCGCTCGGCATGGCCGGCGCCGCGGTCGGCCAGGAACAGGAACCGGAGGCGCAGGCCGAGCCGGCGTATGTGGAGGTGGTCGTCACCGTGGGCACGCGGGCGCAGCCGCGCACGGCGCCGGATTCGGCGGTGCCGGTGGATTCCATCGACGCCGAGGCCCTCGCCACCCAAGGCAGCGGCGACATGACGAACCTGCTGCGCACCACCATCCCCTCCTACCACGTCAACACCAACCCCTCCCGCGACGCCGCGGCGCTGCTGCGCCCGGTGAATCTGCGCGGCCTCGCGCCGGATCACACGCTGGTGCTGGTGAACAACAAGCGCCGGCATCGGGGCGCGGTGATCCAATGGATCTCCAACGGCGCATCGGACGGCGCCCAAGGGCCGGACATCTCCGCCATCCCGGTCTCCGCCATCAAGCGCGTGGAAGTGCTGCGCGACGGCGCCTCGTCGCAGTACGGCTCCGACGCCATCGCCGGCGTGGTCAACTTCGTGCTCAAGGACGCCAGCGACGAAGGCAGCGTGTCCGCCAAGACCGGCGTCCACACCGAGAACACCTCCGAAGGCGTCACCGCCCTCGCCGGCAACATCGGCTTTCCCTTGGGCGACAGCGGCTTCCTCAACCTGAGCGCCGAATACAACGCGCAGTCCGCAACCGACCGCAGCGTACAGCACCCGGACGCCGTGGCGATGGCGGCGGTGGGCGTGGACGTGGCGGATCCGGCCAAGCCCTGGGGCGATGCGGAGATGGACGGCCTCAAGACCTTCGCCAACATGGCCCTCGACCTCAGCGACCGCTCCCGCGTGTACGCCTTCGGCAACTACACCACGCGGGACGTGGAAACGGCGTTCTTCTACCGCTCGCCGCAGGGCCGCTCCGGCGTCTATCAAAGCGGCGGCAACATCCTCATCGGCGGCGGCGCGGAGTGCAAGGCCAAGTACGACTACCCGGCCACCGCCGCCAACGTGGTGACCGTGCGCGACCTCCTGCGCGCCGACGACGCCTGTTTCGCCTTCGCCGAAATCCTGCCGGAAGGGTTCACCCCGGCGTTCGGCGCCACGATGAACGACCTCTCGATAACCGCCGGCATGGACGGCACCCTCGACAACGGCTTGTTCTACGACCTGTCCGTGGGCTACGGGCGCAACAACCTGGAGTTCTACATCAACGAAACGGTGAACGCCTCCTACGGGCCGGACACCCCGCGCGACTTCGACCTCGGCGAAACCACGCAGACCGATACCAATCTGCACGCCGACTTCGTCTATCCGGCGGATGTGGGCTTGGCTTCCGATCTGAACGTGGCGTTCGGCGCCGAGTGGCGCAACGAGAACTTCGAGATCACCACCGGCGAGCGCGCGTCCTGGGACACCGGGCCGTTCGGCGCCGACGGCTTCTCGTCGCGCTCCAACGGCTTCGGCGGCTTCAATCCGGCCAGTTCCGGCTCCTGGGATCGCGCCAACTGGGCCGCGTATTTCGACTTGGAAGTGGACATGACCCCGCGCTGGCGCCTCGGCGGCGCGTTGCGCCACGAGGATTTCGACGGCTTCGGCGACGTGACCACCTACAAGCTGGCGAGCCGCCTGAGCCTTTCCCCGCGCTTCGCCCTGCGCGCCTCCAGCGGCACCGGCTTCCGCGCCCCGACGCCGGGGCAGCAGAACGCCAACAACCTCTCCACGGTGGTGGACTCCGCCACCGGCGTGTTCCGCGAGCAAGGCACCGTCGCTTCCACGAACCCGGTGGCGCTGCAACTCGGCGGCCGGGCGCTGGACGCCGAGCGTTCGCACAGCTACACGTTCGGCGCGGTGTTCGAGATGGACGGCGGCCTGGCGCTGACGCTGGACTGGTTCCGCATCGACGTGCAAGACCGCATCGCCCTGTCGCGCAACATCACCGTGGACGCGGACCTGGTGCGCCAGCTCACGAACGCCGGCGTGGCCGCGGCGGCGGACTTCCAGCGCATCCGCTACTTCACCAACGACTACAACACCACCACCAGCGGCATCGATGTCGTGCTGACGCACGGCTTCGAGACGCGCTTGGGCTCCACCGACCTGCTGGTGGGCTACAACCGCACCTCCACGCGGGTGGAGCGCGCCGAAGAGGCGTCCACCATCAGCCGCGAACTCGCCATCGAGCGCGGCGTGCCGGGTTCGCGCTTCAGCATCGGCGCGACGCACAGCATGGACAACTGGGATCTCGTCACGCGCTACAACTACTTCGGCAGCTGGTTCGATTCGGACGATGGCGCGGTACACGACGGCTACGGCTACCTCGACCTTTCGGCGCGCTACACGGCGAGCGAGAAGCTCTCCTTCTCGGTGG
Organism: Candidatus Azotimanducaceae bacterium; assembly: GCA_965243095.1. Classification (GTDB taxonomy): domain Bacteria; phylum Pseudomonadota; class Gammaproteobacteria; order Pseudomonadales; family Azotimanducaceae; genus VXYL01. The sequence continues at coordinate 2,776,867 of OZ251530.1, read as the reverse complement.
GTTCGGACAACGTGCTGGACACCTACCCGACGAAGGCGAACCGGTCGCCGAGTTCCGGGCGCCTGTATCCGCGCTACTCGCCCGGCGGCTACAACGGACGCATGGTGTACGGGCAGTTGGAGTACCGCTTCAGCCGCCCGCCGCCGCCGCCGCCCCCGGCGCCTCCCGCGCCCGTGGCCCCGCCGCCGGAACCGCCGCCTCCGCCACCACCGCCGCCGGAACCGCCCGCGGACTTGATCGTGTTGTTCAAGTTCGACGAGGCGGACATCAGCACCGACGATGGGCGCCGGTTGGCGAGCTACAGCCGCGATGTGCGGGAATACGCGGCGGATGCGGATGTAGACTGGTTGATCGTGGTGGAAGGCCACGCCGACGAGCGCGGCCCGGAGCAGTACAACCAACGCCTCGGCCAACGCCGCGCCGACGCCGTGCGGGCGCAACTCGAGGGGCTGGGGATCGAGGCGGCGCGCATCCAGACGATCAGCTACGGCGAAACGCGCCCGGCGGCGGCGGGTTCGGACGATGCCACGCGCGCCCAGAACCGCCGCGCGGTGGTGATCTGCCGGGAGCGGTGAGGCCGCGGGGGCGAGGGGGACGCCGGCGTTCGTAGCGTGCCGTCGGCGTTCTTCACCCCGTAGACAGGTGCCGAACGAGTGAACGCCCGTAGCCTGCCGCTCGGGTTGCTGTGCTTGTTGGCGGCTTTTGCCGCACTTGGCCAGCCGGCCGCCACGCTGTTCAAGGATGGCGCGGTGTGGACAGCGGACGCCGCTCGCCCGCGCGCCGAGGCGGTGCTGGTGCAACACGGCCGCATCGCCTTCGTAGGCGACACCGCCGCCGCGACGGCGCAGGCGCCGGCCGACGCCCAAGTGATCGACCTCGGCGGCAGAATGCTCCTGCCCGGGTTCGTCGAGAGCCACAGCCACCCGGCCACCGCCGGGCTGCTCAACTCCAAGCTGCAAGTGATCGGCGCCCAAACCGTCGCGGAAGTGCAGGACGCCTTGCGCGAATACGCCAAGGGGCATCCGAACGAACCCGCGCTGTTCGGCTTCGGCTTTCCCAGCGCCTTGAACACGGCGGTGAACGCCGCCGGCGTCAAAGGCCCCTACCGCGTGGACTTGGACGCCGTGGTCTCCGACCGGCCGGTGCTGCTCATCGCCCTCGACGCCCACAGCGCTTGGGTGAACAGCAAGGCGCTGGAAGTGGCCGGCATCGACAAGGACACGCCCGACCCGCTGCCCGGCGTCCACTACTACCAGCGCGACAAGGACGGCGCACCCACCGGCTGGATGGTGGAGGGCGGCGCCTTCTGGCCGCTGCTGCCGGTGTTCGGCGTAGGCTCGCAGGCGGACTTCGCCGCCGCCTTCGCCGCCATGCTGCCGCGCTTCTCCGCCATGGGCATCACCAGCGTGTTCGACGCCGGCATCCCGGGCGGCAACACCATGCTCACCAACGCGATGCGGGCGCTGGCGGGCATGGAAGCGGCCGGGCAGCTGCCGCTGCGCTACCACGCCAGCGTGTACGTCGACAAAGCCGACGCCACCGGCGAACAAGCCGTGGCCGCGATCACCGATACGCGCGCCGCCCACGCCTCCGCCCTCATCGACATCCGCACCGCCAAAATCGCCAACGACGGCACCATCGAAGGCGAAACCGCCGCGGTGCTCGAACCCTACGCCGCCGGCGGCCGCGGCGCCGTGCTGCTCTCCGGCGAACCGCTCGCCGCCATGCTCGCCGCGCTGCGCAAAGCCAACTACAACGCCCACGTCCACGCCATCGGCGACCGCACCCTGCGCGTGGTGCTGGACGCCGTGCAAACCGCCCGCGCCCGCGTCCCGGATTCCACTGCGGGGGTGGTGGTCGCCCACGCAATGCTGGCCGCCGAAAAGGACATCCCGCGTCTCAAGGACTTGCAAGTGGCCGTGCAGACAACGCCCCACTGGGCGCACGACCTGAGCGGCTCGCTGGCGCTCTACTCGCGCCTGCTCGACGCCGAACGCGGCCAGCGCACCATGCTGCTCCGCGACCTCCACGCAGCCGCCCCGCTCCTAGCCTTTGGCGCCGATTACCCGGCCACCGGCCTCCCGTTCGCCCAAACCTCGCCCCTCCACGGCATCGAAATCGGCCTAACACGCCGCGCCCCGGGCGCCACCCAAGGCGACCCCTATCCCCCCGCCGACCAGCGCATGACCCTCCCCGACATGCTCCTCGGCTACACGGCGAACGGCGCCGCCCAGCTAGGCATGCGCGAGGTAGGCACCATCGCCCCCGGCCAATACGCAGACTTGGTCGTGCTGGAACGCGACCTGTTCCACACCCCGCCCCACCAAATCCACACGGTGCGCGTGGACCTCACGATGCTCGCTGGGCGAATCGTTTACCGGCGCGACGGCACGTGATACAGAGCGAGAACGGGCACGGGCTCGGACGCCAGCGTCATGGGGCTTGAGCCTTGGCGTAGCCTTCGTTGAAATCGTTGATCAAACCGCCAAGGCTGCGTCTCCGCGTGGATTCGCGCGCGCCGATGTCCCTCAAGAATGCAACCTTTCGGCGCGACAACGCCTCTGGGGTGCGTGGACAAATAGGCCATCTTGCCCCCATCGGCGATCTTGAAGTGGGCATCATCGGCTGGCCGTTGCTGCCCGAGGTAACGCACTTGGAAGCGGCTGCCGTACGGGCGGACGGCAATACCGAAGCGGAAAAGCCCGCCAGCAACGCGCAGGTGTGTTCTAGAGTAGCGGACAAGGAAAACCCGCCTTGCGGCGGGCTTCCTTCATTACGTTGCGCGGAGGTGGTTGCTATCCCTAGTCTTGCGCTTCTCGCGCTTCCCGTTGCGCCTTGAGCAACCGCCTCCACCAAACCCAAGCGGTGACGAAGTGCCCCACCCACAGACAGACCAACCACAAATCAACATGTGGCGCTCCCGTGATGTGAACGACGGCCAACCCGAGGCAAAGCAGCAAGGAAATGGCCAGACTCTCCCACGCCCACTTGGGGTTTTCTCCAAGCCACTTGGCTTTCGTGACCTTATCCATCCATCCCTCCGTTGTCAGGTACCCGAGCTTGGGTGCCCTACTCTACACCCCGGCAAAGGTACATGGGATCGCCCGCGTTGCGCGAATTGCTATGGCGTCGGCAGCAGGGTGCCCGCGAGCAAGAGCGTGGCCAAGATGCAGAACGCGACTTGCCATCGCCGCCGCGGTCGTCCATCCGGCAACTTGATTTTGCCGCATACCGCCAATCCGTAAACCGTGATGGTGGCAACGGCGCCCACCCACAACAACGCGCGCCAAACAACGTATGCCATTTCCAAGGCCACCGATCTTCTCCCTTACCTACCTTGGTAGTACGTCAAGTGGCAGACCATGCGCCCGATCTGGGTGTTGGCGGAGGGGCAGGGATTCGAACCCTGGGAAGGTTTCCCTCCTCTGGTTTTCAAGACCAGCGCTTTAGGCCGCTCAGCCACCCCTCCGGGTGATGGGGCCATTGTGCGCTAGTTTGGCCGCTGATAAAAGGGGTTGAGGTCGGCACCGGCTGGCGGCCTACGTGAAGCGTTATGATGCCGGCGCCCTTGAGCGACCTAGGAGCAACCGTGTCCAAACTCTCCGATGATCCGCGCATTGACCCGCGCATCAAGGCCGTGTTCGGCGGTTTCCCGGAAGCGCCTAATCCCGGGGATGTGGAAAGCCGCGAGCAACTGCTTGCGGAAGCGAACTCCACGCCGCGCAAGAGCGACGCTGAAGGAATGCAGGCGTTCATGGCCCGATGTGAGGAAGCGGCGCCGGACGCCGGGCTCGAAATCGACACCCGGGCGTTCCGGTCGGCGCCGGACGGCAACACCATCAAGGTGCTGTTCATCCGCCCGGCCAACGAAAGTGGGGACGTGCCGTGCGTCTGCTATCTCCACGGCGGCGGGATGCAGAACGGCTCCTGCTTCGAGGGCCACAATCGCGCTTGGGGGCGCTTCATCGCCGCCAACGGCGTGATCGTGGCGATGGTGGACTTTCGCAACGCCCTCACGCCGTCTTCGGCACCGGAGGTGGCGCCGTTTCCCGCCGCTTTGAACGACTGCGTATCCGCCGTGAAGTGGCTTGCCGAGAACGCCGTGGAACTCGGCATCGACGCCGAGCGGATCGTCGTCGCCGGAGAGAGCGGCGGCGGCAACCTCACCTTGGCCACCGGCTTGTCGCTGTTGCGCAGCGGCGACATCCATCTGATCCGCGGGTTGTACGCGCTGTGCCCGTACATCGCCGGCATCTGGCCGTTGCCGGAAAACCCGTCTTCCACCGAGAACAACGGCATCCTGCTCAACTTGCACAACAACCGCGGCGCCATGGCCTACGGCATCGACGAGTTGCGCGAACGCAATCCCTTGGCTTGGCCGGGTTTCGCCACCGAGGACGACATGCGCGGGCTGCCGCCGGTGATGATCAGCGTCAACGAATGTGATCCGCTGCGCGACGAGGGGGTGAACTTCTACCGGCGGCTGCTGCGCGCCGGCGTCCGCGCCACCTGCAGGCAGTTGATGGGCACGATGCACGCCACCGAGCTGTTCCCGATGGCCTGCCCCGAAATCACCCGCGAGACGGCGCGGAGCATCGCCGCATTCTGCGGGGAGTGATCCGCGATCCCAAGCGCCCCCGCCCGCAAGCGGCGGCGTGGTAGGATAGGTGTGCGTCGCGCATCCGCGGCGTTTTTCTTGCCAAGGATGGATTCCGCTTAGCCATGCCTGTCGATGCCAAGGCCCAGTCCACGTTTTCGTTCGTGGACATGGAGCACGAAGTGCTGGATTTTTGGCAGCGCCACGACGTGTTCCGGCGTTCGCTGGACGCCACGCGCAACGCGCCACCGTACATCTTCTACGACGGCCCGCCGTTCGCCACCGGCCTGCCCCACCACGGGCATTTGGTGGCGTCGGTGCTGAAGGACGTGGTGCCGCGCTACTGGACCATGAAAGGCCGCCATGTGCTGCGGCGGTTCGGCTGGGATTGCCACGGGCTGCCCATCGAGCAGGAGATCGACAAATCCCTTGGCATGTCCGCCAAGGAAGCGGTGGCCAAGCTGGGCGTGGGCGGCTACAACGCGCAGTGCCGCGGCATCGTCGAGCGCCACGTCGCCGAGTGGCGGCGCACCATCACCCGCCTCGGCCGCTGGGTGGATTTCGACGACGACTACAAGACCATGGACGCCTTCTACATGGAGTCCGTGTGGTGGGTGGTGAAGCAGCTTTGGGACAAGGGCCTCGTCTATCAGGGGTTCAAGGTGATGCCGGTTTCGCCGGCTTTGGAAACCGTGCTGGCGAACTTCGAGGCCGGGCAGAACTATCTGGACGTGCAGGACCCGGCCGTCACCGTGCTGTTTCGGCTTAACGACGAAGACGCGCACTTGGCGGCTTGGACCACTACGCCGTGGACGTTGCCATCGAACCTGGCGGTTTGCGTGGCCGCGGACATGGATTATGTGAAGGTGGTGGACGAGGACGCCGGCAAAACGCTCTATCTGGCGGAAGCGCGGCTGCCGGTGTACCGCAAGAAACATCCGCGCTTGCAAGTGTTGGAGCGCTTGAAAGGGGCGCAGCTTGTGGGCCGGGGCTACCAGCCGCTGTTCGATTACTTCGCCGGCGAACGCGAACGCGGGGCGTTTGTGGTGGTGGCGGACGATTACGTCACCGCCGACGAAGGCACCGGCCTGGTGCATCAAGCGCCGGCGTTCGGCGAAGACGACCATCGCGTACTGCGCGAGGCCGGCATCAACGCGCTGGTTTGTCCGGTGACGATGGCGGGTGTGTTCACGGACGAGGTGCGCGACTTCGCCGGCCGCTTCGTCAAGGAGGCGGACGCGGACATCATCCGCGCCTTGGACGCCGCCGGCGCACTTTACGACCGCGACGTGATCGTACACAGCTATCCGCACTGCTACCGCACGGACGAACCGCTCATCTACCGCGCCGTGCCGTCGTGGTTCGTGCGCGTTTCGGACTTCCGCGACGACCTGGTGGCCGCCAACGAGCAGGTGTTGTGGGTCCCGGGCCACATCAAACACGGGCGCTTCGGCAACTGGCTGGACGGCGCCGCGGACTGGGCGATCTCGCGCAACCGGGTGTGGGGCACGCCGTTGCCCATCTGGATCAACGACGAAACCGGCGACGCCCGCTGCGTTGGTTCGTTGGACGAGCTGGAAACGCTCACCGGCACCCGCGTGAAAGATCTGCACCGCGAACACGTGGATCCACTCACCTTCACCGTGGCCGGCGAGGCAGGCGTGTACCGGCGCGTGGAGGAGGTGCTGGATTGCTGGTTCGAGTCCGGCGCCATGCCCTACGCGCAGTTGCACTATCCGTTCGAGAACCAAGGGATTTTCGCGCAGGGCTTTCCCGCCGAATACATCGCCGAGGGGCTCGACCAAACGCGCGGCTGGTTCTACACGCTGATGGTGCTGGCCACGGCGCTGTTCAACAAACCGGCGTTCCGCAACGTCATCGTCAACGGCCTGGTGCTTGCCGAAGACGGCAAGAAGATGTCCAAGAGCCTGCGCAACTACACGCCGCCCGACGACTTGATGGAAGCCTACGGCGCGGATGCTCTCCGCCTGCATCTCATCAACTCCGGCCTGGTGCGCGCCGAGGAGCAACGCTTCGCCGACCGCGCCGTGCGCGACATGGTGCGGCGCGCGCTGCTGCCGTGGCACAACGCGTGGACGTTTCTGGAAACCTACGCCCGCATCGACGGCTGGCGTCCCTCGGTGGAGACCCGCCGCAGCGACAACATCTTGGATCAGTGGATTCTCTCGAAACTGCAAACCTTGAAGGCGCGCATCGCCGCCGAGATGGAACGCTACCGCCTCTACAACGTGGTGCCGGCGCTGTTCGCGTTCATCGGCGAACTCACCAATTGGTACATCCGCTTGAACCGCCCGCGGTTCTGGGGCGAGGGTTTGACGCCGGACAAGGTCGCGGCGTACACCACCTTGCACACCGCCGTGGGCGAACTGGCGGTGGCGATGGCGCCGTTCGCGCCTTTTCTCGCCGAGCACATTCACCAGATGCTGGCCAAACTCGACGGCAAAACCGAACCCACGCCGCTTTCCGTGCATCTTTGCGAATACCCGAAGGCGGACGAAGCGCTTACGCAGCCCCTGCTGGAAGACGCGGTGACGCGAATGCAACAGGTGATCGAGCTCGGCCGGCGCAAGCGCGAGGAAGTGCGCATCGGCGTGCGCACGCCGCTGAGGACGGTGACGATCATCCACCGCGACGAAGCGCTGCTGCGCGAGATCCGCTCGCTGGAGAACTATGTGAAGGCGGAGCTGAACGTGAAGGAGGTGTACTACGAACAAGACGAAGCGAAGTACATCGCGCTGTTCGCCAAACCGAACTTTCCAGTGCTGGGCAAGCGCCTCGGCAAGCGGATGAAGGCGTTTGCGGCGCAGATCCAGGCGCTGGACGGCAACGCCATCGACGCGTTCCAAGAAACCGGCGCTGTTGTCATCGATGGGGAGAACTTCGGCGCGGACGACATCCAAGTGTTCCGCGAAGCCAAGGCAGGCGTGGACGCGGTTTCCAACCGCTACGTTTCCATCGCACTCGATTGTGCGTTGAACGATGACTTGGTGCGCGAAGGTTGGGCGCGCGAAGTGGTGCGGCACATCCAAAACGCGCGCAAGGAGAGCGGTTTCGCGGTGAGCGATCGCATTGTCGTGGAATACGCGGCGGAGGGTGCGCTGGCGGACGCCATCGCCACGCACCGCGAACACATCGCCGCAGAAACCTTGGCGTTGTCGTTGGAAGCCGGCGGTGAAGAACCGATGGAACGGGCGTTCGACGCGGTGGTGGACGAGCAGACGTTTCGCTTTGCGCTGGCGCTGGCCAGCCGCGGGTAACGCTCAGGCGTCAGGCGGATTCGAGAACGCCGGCGGCCGCTTCCGCCCCGGCTTCGCGGACGAGGGCGAGCAACGGGCGCCCTTCGGCATTGGCAACATCCGCGCGGCCCCCACGTTCAAGCAACAGCCGCACCGCTTTCGCACGATCGCGTACGGCGGCGAACGCGAGTGGCGTCTGCCAGTCGTCATCGTGCGCCGGGGCGTCCCCGGCGCATCGCCGATGGTCGTCTCCAGCAACGCCGGATCGGCATCCAAGAGCGCTGTGACGCGCTCCAGGTTCTCGCACAGCGCGGCGTCGAAGATGCCGATGTCCGCCTCGCCAAGCTGCGCGGCCATTTCCTTTTGGCTGCCCGCCAGCGCCCATTGCAGCGGCGTAGCGGCGTAGTGGGCATCGCGGGAGTGCAAATCCGCGCCACGCGCCAGCAACAGCGTGGCCACCTCCGTTCGGCCGTGGAATGCGGCTTCGTGCAACGCAGTTGGCGGCGGCCCGTTCGCGTTGAAACCAAGATCCAGCAGCAGGCGCACGGTCTCCACCCGCCCCGTCTCCGCCGCTTCGGCCAGCAACCTCGGCATGGCCGCCTCGGTGCGGGCAACCAGATCCGGCTGCTCTTTCAACAGCGCCCGCACACCCGCCTCGTCGCCCGCCTTGCACGCGGACGCGAAGCGTTCCACCGGCGTCAAGTCCACCGTCGGCGCTCCATGCGCCGCCAAGTAGTCAGCGAGATCCGGATGCCCGCCCAACAGCGCGGATTTGTACAGCGAATTGCCGTGGCCATCGTCCATGCCCACATCCGCGCCGTGGTCGATGAGCAGTTTGGCGCGTTCCACATGATGCTGGCGCACGGCCCAGCGCAGTTGATAATCCAGCGTATTCTCCGGATTCTCGATGTAGCGACCGTCTTCCAAGAACAACCAATTGCAACGATGATGGCGGCCGAGGCCGTGCGCGAGCAACGTGTGCAAACAGTCGCTGCCGGGCGTGAACATGGTGTTGTAGAGCGCTTGGCTGTCGTTCGCGTCCGCCCCCGCCGCGAGCAGCATCGCGACCAGCGCGTCGCGCTCCTCGTGCGGCGGCTGGTTGACGGGCCCTTGTTCCCCTTCCCCATAGGCTCCCGCCAGCGCCGTGAAACGGTACTGGCCGCCCCACATGTAGTGCGCGTTGGCGTCGGCGCCGCATTCCAACAGCAAGCGCGCCACCGCCAACGTGGAGTGTTCGGAAAGGTTCAGGCGCGAGTAGCAGGCGTAGAGCAGCGGCGGCCAGTCGAAATCGCCGCCAAGGGCATTTACGAGGGAAGGTTCCGCCTCCAAGAACCGCCGGACGGCTTCGACATCGCCTACGCAGGCCGCATGCCAGATGTCGCGGATGGCGAGCGACGGTTCCGCCGCCAGCATCGCCCGTGCGCTTTCTTGGTTCGCGGGACGGTCGGTGTGGGAATAGCAAAGGCAGGCGAGCGCCAGAAACTCGCGCAGCCCTGCCCGATGCTCCACAAACGCTTGCAGTTGCCGCCAAGTGGCGAAATTGTGTTCGCGCGCGACGGTCAACTCCGCATCCGCAACGTCGAACGGCTGCTTGCGCGCCTCGCTCGCGGCGAGCCCGACGAAACGCGGGTGGAAGGCGGCGATGCGCGCGGCGGCATCCGCATCGCCGGCGCGATGCCCGGCAACCAGCGCCGTCACCAGAGCCGACACGTCCGCGGTGGTGCTGTGATAGTTCAGGTGTCTGCGTTGCACGTTTTGCGATTCTTCCGCCATGTTCTTCCCCTTGCCCCCCCAACGAAGTCAACCGCCCGCCGGCGCATCCGCCAACGCGGCATTCAGCACCCGTTGCGCGAACACCGCGTTCACGCCGATGTCGTTGCTGCTGGTGGTGAGCGCTCGGCGGTTCGGATGCAACCGCGACCGCACCTCGGCGATCAAGTCGCGATAATACCCCCGCCCCGCCGGTTCGTCACCGTGCTGCAACCACAGCACGCGCCAATCGCGGACGAAATCGCGCAGCAACTCGGCGTACGCCGCGGCGAGGCGCGGGTCGTTGGCGGGATTCGACTGGAAATCCGCGATCAGATCCTCCACCAGCGCTTCACATTCGCCCGGCGCCATCACCGGCGACGCGCTGAAGCGCTCCAGCTTGAGCGGCGGATCGTCTTCGGGACGGAACGGCCGCAGCTCCGCGGCCGCGCCAACGGCGACGGGATCTTGCGTTTCAACGCCGCGCACCAAGCCCCAGAAACGCGACGATCCGGCAATGTCGATCACCAAATGCACGCGCCTTTTTTCGCTGCCGTTCACCACCGCGTGGCGCCGCCAAGAATCGAAAATCCAACACTCCCCCGCGCCCATGTGCAAACGCGCCGGCCCGCAATGGAAAATCACGTTCGCATCGGTGACCACCGGAACATGAATGCGCACGCGCCGGAACCAGTGGTAGTTGAAGTCCACATGCACGCCCACTTGACAGCCCGCTTCCAGCGCCATGAACCGCGCCCGCGAGACCACTTCGCCGAAGTCCGCCATCAATTGCCGCGTGTACGGGCAACGCTTCAGGTGCGGCGTGGCGCGCTTCTCGCCATCGAACGAATCGTTGTCGCCGCCGCCGCTGGACACCAACGCGATGGCGGAATTGCCGTGCATCCCGCTCGGATGCGGCATCCACGCGGAACGCCCAAACTGCGCCACCTCCGCAGCCAACCGCTCGGCGTCGTAGCGGATCGGCAGGCGAATGAAGGGCTTGCTCAGGCGCATGGCAACCCCGCCGAACCCGCCCAGCTCCCCGAACGCGGCAGCTCGTATCCGGTCACGTCACCAGCTCGCCAAGTTCGTCGCGCAGCGTGTCGATCTTGGCCTGCGCGGCCCACTTCGCCTTGATCGAAGACTCCACGATCCGGCCGACGCGGGCCATCTCGCACCGGTCTTTGTGAACCGGCAGCTTAAGTTCCCGCCAACGACCGCCGATGTTCGGCAACGTCGTGTCCACAAACACGAGATGGTCGATTTGCTCCTGCACCGTCTTCGACGACAACATCGCCAGCAGATAGAAGGGCGTCAAACCGACATCGTTCCGCGCAACGCGAAGCGTCAGGATCTCGCGTGTCAAAAGCACTTCCCCATCTCTTGGCGACGCCATCGCCACGGTGCCAATCCGGTAGCTGCCGCGTCGAACAAAGAGAATATCCTGCGGTTCGACAGCCGGCGCGTCCCTCGTCATGCGTTCGTACACTTCGCGCCGAATCCCGGAGTTCGGATTGCGGTAGAGCTCCCAATTCACGATGTCCGCCACGCGAATGTACGGAATTTCACCTTCGCCTTTCTCGGTTGCCGAGGGCGACCCATGACCGTCCCAGGCCGCAACCACTCCAGCATCCACCAACGCGCCAAGATCGACCCACCGGCGGCCCTTTGGCACTCTACGCCGCTTTCTCCGATAGTCGAAATAGCTGGGCATCAAATGACCCGCTCGCGCAATGGCAGGCCACGGCACCTTGAAAACGAAGGCGTTGTTCTTGCTTTCGGGTGCCTTGATCTCCTCGATGATCGTCGGGATGTCATCCCAAACGTCGAGCGTGTTCGGGTGGTGTATCGGCTTGCCTTGATGGTCGTGCCCCATTTCCTTGGGCACTGCCATGGTCACGTCCGGCCTTGGGCCATCAACACCTTTTTTCACTACCAGCAAGCACGTCTTGGCATTGCAGTGCGGCCGAAAGGAATTGTGTGGCAGGCTGATGACCGCCTGCAACGTCGACCGTTCGCAGATGTAGTGGCGCAGATACGCAGCCGTTGGGGCGTGGAAGACGGTCTCGGGAAGCACGATCGCCAAACGACCGCCTGCCTTCAACATGGTGAAGCACCGCTCGATGAACAAGACATAGGGATCCGATTCTCTAACCGCACCCTTCCGCCATCCATTGGTAGCGTCTTGGTGCCACCGATGGCCCAAGTCGAACGACTCGCACTCTTCCTTGTGTACCTTCGCCTTCGTTCCATAGGGCGGGTTCGTGAGTATGCAGTCGAACTCCCTGAACTCGCCTCCTTCAACGAACCTGGCTTTGGCCATTGCGTTGAACTCGTCGGCTCTGTGCAGGGTGTTTTCGTGTACCACGTTGCTGCGGCCATCGCCCGAAATCGTCATGTACGCCTTCGCAATGCGGACGAGATCGGTCTCCTTGTCGATACCGTAGAAGCAGCGCGAGGCGATTTCCTGCTGCGCCTTCGCCAATTGGTCGTGGCGAAGGCCACGCCACTCGCGCCGCCGCTTCATGGTGTTCCAGACATGGCGCATCGATGAAATGAGGAACCTGCCGGACCCGCAAGCCGGATCGCAGACCGTCTCGCGTGGCTGTGGATCAATGAGCTCCACCGCCAAATCGATGACGTTTCCAGGGGTGAAGAACTCGCCTTTCTCGCCCGCCATCTTCGACTCCGCAAACACCTCGAACGCATCGCCGACGACGTCGGTAGGCGTATTGCTGAGACTGCCCCGCTGCAACTGGCCGACGACCCACGCAACGCCCTTGGGGTCCAGCGTGATGCTGTCGTGCTGCTGGAAGACGCCGTCGCCGGACAACTGCTCGACCACGTTCTGGAACAGCTTGTCTATGCGACTTTTGACTTGCTCCGGTTCTTCAAGGTGGCCTACGCGAAAGGCTGGAGGCTGCTCCGGAAACGTGGTTTCGTCCCGTATCTTGGCGAAGATCAACTTCATGGTTTCGTTGCCGAGCTTCTCGCGGCGGCTGATGTTCGTGTTGGCATACAGCGTGTGCATGATGTGACGGAATCGCAGCTTCAACTCCGTGCGTCCATAGGGGACGAGATCTTGCTTCGTCAGGTCTCCAATGTCTTCCAAGCGCTGCTGGTACGCGGGTATGTCGTTGATCTGGTCGTCGTACACACTGGGGCTACCCGCCGGCTTGCAGTAGTACTCTATCGTGTCGCCGTTGGTCCAAACGCCCCACTCGGCGGACGTGGCCGTCATATAGGACTTCAGCTGCGCCTTGCCGTCTCCGGCCCCGGGCCTCTTCACTTCGACGATGCCCACGATGTCCTTGGCCGGATCACGCCCTCTTGCCCGGTAAACGACGATGTCGGCGCGGTCGTGGCTGGTCGTCCCGCGCGGGATGGGTACTTCTATGTCCAGGACGTGTTTCGGGTAGCCGTAGTTTTCGACAAGCACGACTTCGAAGTCTTGTCGAACGCTTTCCTCCGGGCCGTCTCGCACGCCCTTGCCGGTGGCGTAGTCCGCGAACCGATGCACGATCTTTCTCACAGTGCCATCTCCCGTGTTTGGCGCGACCCGCCCTCGGCACGGCCCACCCCCTTCCGGCGCCCACTATATCCTGTATTCATACACAGTCAACCCCAAGGAACACCCGACGTGGCCGCCCTTTGGCAGCCCAACAGACCAGCGTTAAGCCATTGATTGTTAGTGACATTTCCCTCATTGGACATTCGCGGATCGAAGGTTCGACTCGGCCGCCGCGGCTGGCAACTCCGCTGCCGAGTTGGCGCGGCGAAAGCCGAACGCGGCGAAGTCCTCTTCGTAGAAGCGGGTGACCAACCCGGCGAGCTCGTCGTCGTAATAGGCGCCGTACGGCGCGTGGTCGGTGGCGTTGACCGGGCGCAACGGCACACACGGCAGGCCGATGCGCCGACACGCCTCGCGGAAGGAGGATTTCAGGCGGTCGAAACGCCCAACGAAGTCCACGGCAATCTTGCCCGCTTCGTCCATGAGCAGCTGCGCTTGTGGCCGCACCAGCACCCGAGCGCGGAAACGCGGCACGCCAAGCGCACGCTTCATGAACGCGGTCTCATTGCCCGCGTAGCCGCCGTTGCGCTTGTTCAACATCGCACACACGGAGACGAACCGATCGTACGGATCCCGCACCACCGCGAACTTGAAGTAGCTTCGCCACACGCAATCGGGCAAATGCGCTTGCGCCTCGCGCACACTGATGTGCCCGTGACCCAATCGCGCCAGCATCGGCACCGGACTGCGCGTACCGCGAACCAACGCCTCCTGCTGCCAGTCCGCCTCGCCGAGAAACGGCGCGAGCGCCTCCCGCACAGCGTGCGTGCCCGTGCGCGGCACGGCGAGGAAGATGAACTTGTGCCGATGCGAGACGATCATCGTGACGAAGCGCGGCCGCCGATGCCCGGTAGCGACACAGCCGAGCGCCGAACGCCCTAGATGTCCACCGGAAACGGCACGGAAATATCCTCGGAGATGTTCTCGCTCGGCACGAACACCTCCGCCGGCCCGTCCTCGGTGGCATCCTCCTCCGCTGGTTCCTCCGCGGATTCTCCCGCCGGCGCTTCCGCATCATCGGCGCTCGCCGCGTCCTCCACGCCTTCCGGCGCGGCTTCCGCATTGGGCGCACCATCCGCGGACTCCGCCGCCACAGCCGGCATCTCCGCCGCGTAAACGAACGCCGCGAGCGCCAGCAAGGCTCGCGCCACCTTGCCAAGGCGCGTTGCCGAACCTGATCTTGCGATTCTCGCCACGCTCACCCTGCGTACTGTAGCGCATTGACGCGGTGTTGCGCCGGCATGGCTACCCGCCCAAGCGTCAGTCGATGCGGCCGTCCATAGCCGCGGCTTCGATCTTCGCGATCAACTCGTCGATCGTGTCCACCACCAGCCATTCGCCGATCTCGGTCAGCTTGGCCGCGGATCCCACGCCGTCCAAGTGCGCGTCCAAAAGCCTCGCCGACGCGCCGAATCGCAGCGCCGCCTGCCGCCGCAACCCCTCGCGCTGCGCCGCAACGCCCTCGGCGCGGCCCCGCTCGATGCCTTGCTCGACGCCTTCGGCGAACCACTGCTCGGTCCACCCCTGCGCCCGTTCCTCAAGCTGCGAATGGAATTCGTCCAAACTCGCCATTCTCCTCATCTCCTCCGCCGTATCGTCGTTCACGCCCAGCCGCCGCAGGCTCCACTCCAGCATCGTCCCCGCCAAGCGCCGTGGCGTCAACCCGCGCAACACCCGCAGCGAGGCGACACTGGTCGATCTGCCGGTTCGTACGTTAGCCGCGCGTCGCTCAACGAAGGCCGGGATGTTAAGCCCGGCGACACGCCGCGAGGCACTGCAGGCCGAGCTGTGGCGGTGGCGCGCTCAACGAAGGCCGGGATGTTAAGCCCGGCGACACCGCGGCAGCGGCACGGTCGCCCCGGCGGCGCCGGTCGCTCAACGAAGGCCGGGATGTTAAGCCCGGCGACACACCTACGAAGCCTGGGAGGGCACCGTCGAGGACCCCGCTCAACGAAGGCCGGGATGTTAAGCCCGGCGACACGGGTGGTTTCAAGGTCGTCCATTGCCAGTTCGCAGGCCGCTCAACGAAGGCCGGGATGTTAAGCCCGGCGACACTCCGGCACCCGCGCCGCCTGCACCGCCGCGTAGCTCGCTCAACGAAGGCCGGGATGTTAAGCCCGGCGACACATGCGCGACGGCGACGCCTGCCGCTGCGTCGTGGCCGCTCAACGAAGGCCGGGATGTTAAGCCCGGCGACACTGCAAGCGGCGGGATTCGGGGCGGCGGCGCAAAGCGTCGCTCAACGAAGGCCGGGATGTTAAGCCCGGCGACACAGATCGTGCGCACGGGTGATGGCACTATGTCGTCGCCCGCTCAACGAAGGCCGGGATGTTAAGCCCGGCGACACCGTCTCGCCTCGCGTTCGGCGAAACGGCGCTCCATTGGCGCTCAACGAAGGCCGGGATGTTAAGCCCGGCGACACCTCGCGCCGCGCCGCCGCCGCGCACTCCGGGCGGCACGCTCAACGAAGGCCGGGATGTTAAGCCCGGCGACACGTTCTCGCGGGCGGGGCTGATGCGCTGCGTGAGGCCCGCTCAACGAAGGCCGGGATGTTAAGCCCGGCGACACCTGGCTGGTCCAAGGAGCCGAGGCCGACACCAAGAACGCTCAACGAAGGCCGGGATGTTAAGCCCGGCGACACAGGTCTCGCTCGCATGGCACTCCGGCCGGGCGTTGAACGCTCAACGAAGGCCGGGATGTTAAGCCCGGCGACACGAGTCGAACACCGGCAGGGTGTCCTGCAGGGCCGCTCAACGAAGGCCGGGATGTTAAGCCCGGCGACACGTCGCCAGCGCCAAGGCGGGCCAGGAGGACGCGGACGCTCAACGAAGGCCGGGATGTTAAGCCCGGCGACACCGCCGGCGTGGTACTTGCCGAGGCGCAGCGGCATGCCCGCTCAACGAAGGCCGGGATGTTAAGCCCGGCGACACCTCCTGGGGCACACGACGCCGCAGATGACGGAGAGCGTCGCTCAACGAAGGCCGGGATGTTAAGCCCGGCGACACCGCACGGTGCTGCAAGTGGCGCTCGCCGTGGCGATCTTCGCTCAACGAAGGCCGGGATGTTAAGCCCGGCGACACTCGGCGACGTTCACCAATCTGACGGTGCCGGGGACCGCTCAACGAAGGCCGGGATGTTAAGCCCGGCGACACACGAACCCCGTGTCCGTCGCGTCCCCGCTCGCGCCCGCTCAACGAAGGCCGGGATGTTAAGCCCGGCGACACCGCCCGCAACGCCGGTCGCCGGCACCATCTACGACGACGCTCAACGAAGGCCGGGATGTTAAGCCCGGCGACACCTCGGTGAACACGCCGTATTGGTCGGCCACGCGCTGCGCTCAACGAAGGCCGGGATGTTAAGCCCGGCGACACGAGCGGGTTCGTGGTCAGTAGGCGCGTGCCGCTGCCGCCGCTCAACGAAGGCCGGGATGTTAAGCCCGGCGACACGTCGCCATCTGCGCCGTCAGCACCCGGTCGCTGTCCTTCGCTCAACGAAGGCCGGGATGTTAAGCCCGGCGACACCACCGACTTCCGTGACGTAGGTGACAACCCACGAGTGCGCTCAACGAAGGCCGGGATGTTAAGCCCGGCGACACGGGCGCGAACAGGTCCAACTGGCAAAGATCAATCGGTCGCTCAACGAAGGCCGGGATGTTAAGCCCGGCGACACTTCAGCTTCTTCTCGCACCACGACTTCCAATTGCGCGCTCAACGAAGGCCGGGATGTTAAGCCCGGCGACACATCGCCGAGAATGGCGGAAACCGTCGCAACGACCGTCGCTCAACGAAGGCCGGGATGTTAAGCCCGGCGACACGCAGCAGGATGTAGGTGCCCACGGTGGTGGTGTCGGACGCTCAACGAAGGCCGGGATGTTAAGCCCGGCGACACCCGCGCCGTAGGGCGCGAGCATCGTTTTGCCGCACGCTCAACGAAGGCCGGGATGTTAAGCCCGGCGACACGACGAAATGGGCGGAGACGACGACCGCGAGGATCCGCGCTCAACGAAGGCCGGGATGTTAAGCCCGGCGACACACACCCGATGAAAGCAAAACCGCCCAAGCGCTCGAACGCTCAACGAAGGCCGGGATGTTAAGCCCGGCGACACGGCTTTCGGTGCGTTCGGCGAGGGTGCCGCCGTTGGGCGCTCAACGAAGGCCGGGATGTTAAGCCCGGCGACACCACCCGCCGACAACCCGCCTACCCGCTCGGTCACCGTCGCTCAACGAAGGCCGGGATGTTAAGCCCGGCGACACGCGCTCCAGCTCAACCTCCGACAGCAACTCCAGACTCGCTCAACGAAGGCCGGGATGTTAAGCCCGGCGACACGTCGTTGGCGGTACGCGTACCGTCCGCCGCGTAGCGCGCTCAACGAAGGCCGGGATGTTAAGCCCGGCGACACGCGGGTCTCGTCCACATAGGCCATGTCGGAGGAACCGCTCAACGAAGGCCGGGATGTTAAGCCCGGCGACACGTACAGTGTGTGACATTGCCAACTGCAACCTAGGAGGCGCTCAACGAAGGCCGGGATGTTAAGCCCGGCGACACGGGGAACAGCGAGGTGTGGACCAGCGCCTCGTTGACCGCTCAACGAAGGCCGGGATGTTAAGCCCGGCGACACGATGGCGTCGATGGGCAGCCCGAGCTTCGGCTACACCGCTCAACGAAGGCCGGGATGTTAAGCCCGGCGACACCGGTGGCCCAGCCGAGGAAGGCGAGCAGCGCCTTGGTCGCTCAACGAAGGCCGGGATGTTAAGCCCGGCGACACGTCGGTATTGCCGTCGTAGCCCGCGGCCTCGACTGCGCTCAACGAAGGCCGGGATGTTAAGCCCGGCGACACATGGGCGTGGTGGACTGGGCCCGGTTCGTCAACGCCGCTCAACGAAGGCCGGGATGTTAAGCCCGGCGACACCACTTGATCCGCCGGCACCGGCTTGCCCGTGCCGGTCGCTCAACGAAGGCCGGGATGTTAAGCCCGGCGACACAAGGAGGTGCGCTTTCGCCTTCGGGTCGGCGGTGTTCGCTCAACGAAGGCCGGGATGTTAAGCCCGGCGACACGTGCATCGGCATTCGTTCATGGATGTTTATCTGCTTCGCTCAACGAAGGCCGGGATGTTAAGCCCGGCGACACCGTCCAGCCGTCCGACCAGCGACTCCGCGCCGTCGTCCGCTCAACGAAGGCCGGGATGTTAAGCCCGGCGACACGCCGGCGCGTTGGCCTAGTGCGTTCGGATCGGTGCTCGCTCAACGAAGGCCGGGATGTTAAGCCCGGCGACACCAACCAGACGGAGAGGAAGCCGTCGCGAGGGAAACCCGCTCAACGAAGGCCGGGATGTTAAGCCCGGCGACACTTGGCGGCGAAGCTGTACGAGGCGGAGGTGATGGACGCCGCTCAACGAAGGCCGGGATGTTAAGCCCGGCGACACAGGCGGAGGCGAAGCCCCGGCTCGTCGGCACGATGAACGCTCAACGAAGGCCGGGATGTTAAGCCCGGCGACACGCCGGGCCGGCGCCGGTCACGAACCTGCGGACGCACGCTCAACGAAGGCCGGGATGTTAAGCCCGGCGACACAAGGCGGGCATTATCTAGGTGATGGCGAAAAGGACCGCTCAACGAAGGCCGGGATGTTAAGCCCGGCGACACCCTCGCCGCGCTTCGCGGCGGCGGCGTCGTTCGGGCCGCTCAACGAAGGCCGGGATGTTAAGCCCGGCGACACGATCAGAGCCGTCGATGTCGGCAGCGAAGCGAGCGTCGCTCAACGAAGGCCGGGATGTTAAGCCCGGCGACACGGGCCGGTGTCCTGGTAGCGGGCGACGGCGGAATCCGCTCAACGAAGGCCGGGATGTTAAGCCCGGCGACACTCTGCGCGCTTGGCGGGCCGCCGTCGACGCTAAGGCCGCTCAACGAAGGCCGGGATGTTAAGCCCGGCGACACCCAAAGGTTCGTGTAGAGGTCGAAGGCGTCCTCGTCCGCTCAACGAAGGCCGGGATGTTAAGCCCGGCGACACGAAAAAGTCGCAGGCGCGTTGCCCGCCCGTTGTCACGCTCAACGAAGGCCGGGATGTTAAGCCCGGCGACACCCGGGAAAATCGACGCCGGCAGCGGCGTCCGCCAGAACGCTCAACGAAGGCCGGGATGTTAAGCCCGGCGACACGGGACGAGGCGCTCGCGAAGGACTTCGACGGGCGGAACGCTCAACGAAGGCCGGGATGTTAAGCCCGGCGACACAATCCCAGCGCGCTGGCGGCGGCGCGGACGGCGGCCGCTCAACGAAGGCCGGGATGTTAAGCCCGGCGACACGCCCTTTGCGCCACACGCGGTTCGTCCCGGCGTCGAGCGCTCAACGAAGGCCGGGATGTTAAGCCCGGCGACACGGGTGCTGGCCGTGTAGCCGCGGAATGTTTGGAGGCGCGCTCAACGAAGGCCGGGATGTTAAGCCCGGCGACACTGTCGACGCTGCCAACGAGGCCATCCATGACCATGACCGCTCAACGAAGGCCGGGATGTTAAGCCCGGCGACACGACTCGAAGCCGCCGACAAACTACCGAAACAATGCGCTCAACGAAGGCCGGGATGTTAAGCCCGGCGACACCGGACATTTGGGGCCGCCACGAAGCCGAACTCGGACTCGCTCAACGAAGGCCGGGATGTTAAGCCCGGCGACACCTTGTTCGCCGATGAGGCCGCGGCGGAAGCGCGCGTTCGCTCAACGAAGGCCGGGATGTTAAGCCCGGCGACACGGGGCCGGTGTCCTGGTAGCGGGCGACGGCGGCATCCGCTCAACGAAGGCCGGGATGTTAAGCCCGGCGACACCCGATTCGCTCCTTTGTCTGTAGGCGTTGTGGACGCCGCTCAACGAAGGCCGGGATGTTAAGCCCGGCGACACGTGGCGAGGGCGTCCGCGGACGCGGCCAACCCGTCCGCTCAACGAAGGCCGGGATGTTAAGCCCGGCGACACCGCGCTGGATCCGGCCGCCACCGGGTGGCAGGCGCACGCTCAACGAAGGCCGGGATGTTAAGCCCGGCGACACGATTCGTCGTGGAAGAACGTCGAGGAGAGATAGCGCGCTCAACGAAGGCCGGGATGTTAAGCCCGGCGACACCAGCCACGCGCTCGCGCCTTCCTGCCACTCGCAGCACGCTCAACGAAGGCCGGGATGTTAAGCCCGGCGACACTCGGAGAACGCGGTGTCGCCCTCGGCGCCGATCGTGCACGCTCAACGAAGGCCGGGATGTTAAGCCCGGCGACACAAACAGCAAAAAGCCGGCTTGCGACAGGAGTACATCGCTCAACGAAGGCCGGGATGTTAAGCCCGGCGACACTGCTATTCTGCGGGATGTCTGGTCAGATGCCCAATCAGGCCACATTTTGATCGGCAAAGCGAGGCTTTCGTTGGTGGTTTCGTTACGTTGCACCGTGCAACACTCAGAGTGCATACGAGATTTGCCTCCACCCGTGTGAATCACCGGGGAT
Organism: Candidatus Azotimanducaceae bacterium; assembly: GCA_965243095.1. Taxonomy (GTDB): domain Bacteria; phylum Pseudomonadota; class Gammaproteobacteria; order Pseudomonadales; family Azotimanducaceae; genus VXYL01. Next base: position 2,756,221 of record OZ251530.1, on the reverse strand, counting down.
TCGCAGCCGCGTCAAAGCAGCCATGGGCGGCCGAGTTCGTGGTCGGGTTGTCGTCCAAGGCGGAGCGTCGAGTCGGCGAGCTTGCCGGGGAAGCGATACACGAAGACCGAGTCACGGCGGCCATCCATCGCGTCCTGCACTTCCGAGATCAGGCGAGCGAGGCGCACGTTGGAGAGCCTGCACTCGAACACCGAGAGTTGCACGCGCTGGCCGTACTTCTCGCAAATCTCGGCCAGCCGTCGCAGCCGCGACGCGCCCTCCCCTTGGGTGTCGGCAACGTCGTAGGTGATGAGAACGTCCATCGTTGCTCACGGCAGGACGAACGGCGCGTAGTCTGGCAAGTCGCCACGCAGGTGTCGGGCCAGCAGCGTGGCTTGCACGGATGGCAATGCCCAGCGGCCAACCGGCCGGCGAAGGAGCTGATGGTGTATTTCGCCTTCCTTGTGTGCTTCCCATGCTTCGATCAGCTTCGTTCGCCCTTCGTCGGTCAAATAGACCGCGCCGCCGGGCATATGGGCGAAGCTGTCCGCGGCAATTTGGCGGCGGCGCACGAACGAAACGATGAAGCGGTCGGTGACCGCCCGCAGCTCCTCGGCAAGGTCAAGTGCCAAAGAAGGGCGCCCCGCTCGTGGACGATGAAAGAAGCCCATCTGGTAGTCCAACCCAACGCTTTCCAACGCGCCCACGCACTCTGTCACCAGAAGCCCGTAGCAGAAGCTGAGCAGCGCGTTGACGGGATCCCGCGGCGGCCGGCGCGTTCTTGCGGAGAAGCCAAGACCGCAAGAGGCGACGGCTTCCGCAAGGGCCCGAAAGTAGATGCGGGCCGCGTCGCCCTCGATGCCTCGCACCCGATCGGCGGTGTCGACCGTTGCGAGCCTTGCTATGCGCTCGCGGATGGCGTCGCTTCGGGCTGCGAGGTGCTCGCCGGTTGCCGCGTCTGGCGCATCCCGAGACCACCGGCTAACCACTGCGCGGCTGTTCTGGAGTTTCGCCGCCACCGTCGCCTTCGCTAGCGCCAGCGCATGGGCGCTGTCCATCGCCGCGCCAAAGAGCGCGATTCGCAAATGCACGTTGCCGCTGGTTGGCCCGCTGACGGCGAAACGAAGCGCGCCACCCATGCCGAGCGCGGCCACCCGCACGCCGCGACGGACGCAGGCGTCCAGCGCTTGCGTGGTGATCTGCGCGCCGCCCAACACGATGAGCGCGTCCACCGCCTCCAAGGGAATCCGCTCGCTTCCCTCCGGCGACTTGACGATCAACGCTCCCCGTCGATGCTGCACGCGCGCTCGGTGATTGCGAACGTAGGCGGTGCTCAGGTGGCGCATTGGAACACCGTGTTGGAAACGTATCTCTCTACCTTGCGCGGTGCGCTGGCGAGCTCGGGGAGGCAATGGCTGCGGAGTTGGCACTCTTTGCAGCGCGTGTCGTTCGGCGCTGAAGGAAGATCGCCGGTTAGCAGCTGTTCACGAATCGTCCCAATCGTGGCGCGTACTTGATCCCGCAACGCCGGCGTGAAGTCCACGCGCAGCCGCCGCCTTGGGCCGCCATACCAAACGTGGCCATACGGAATCTCAACCTCCAGCATCTCTTCCAAGCACAGCGCTTGCGCGCACACTTGCATGTCGGCCGCCACGCCGTGTCGAGTTCCCGCCTTGTATTCCACGGGGCGTACCTCGCCATCCTCTGTTTCCACGGCGTCCGCGCGGCCGGAGAGGCCCAGCGCCTCGGACCACAACGGGATGGCCCGCAGCACCATGCGCCCACGCTCCTGCCGATGGCGGCCACTGTCCACGCGCCGATGCGCATGGGTGCCTCGCACCGTGTGGGCGTTGTCGCTCCACACGCCGTCACAGTGGATGAGGGCGCACTGTCGGGGGCAGTACGCGAAGTGTTCGACGGCGGAGATGGGGACGATCGGCTCGACGGTCACAGGCGCTCGGATCCGTAGGCTTTGGTCGCGTCGCTGCTACTCTGGGCTCTGTAGGCCACGCTCCGCCACGCCGCGTGAACTCCCAGCAGCTTCCAGCCAGCCCTTCTGCCCGGCCTGTTCGGATGCCACGCATCCAGCAGTGCGTCGATTCCCGCGCTGTTCAATGGCTGATGCCAAGCAGGCCAAGCAAAGTGCCGGGCGGTTGTGCCATTGTCATCGAACAGCCGCCAGCCTCGTTGCCTCTGCCGGTCCCTCCGGGGTCGCCGCCCTACTCGCTCATCAACCCCGTCGTCGCGTACCGGCAACAGAGCAAGGCCGAAGAAAGCAAGAGTCTCGACTACCGGATCGGTCCACATCTTCGTCTTGTCGGCCAGCGAGCCCAATCTGGCATGGTCGAAACCAAGGCCGTTGTCTTGCACACGAGCCGCTCGACCGAGCAGGGAATCCCGAAGCCGATCGGTCGAAGGTTCCAACGTCCCGTGCAGCTTGAGCAGCCGATGGTGCAGCCACTTGATCGTTCCCGGGCCGGATGGATCGAAAGGCCCGTGCGCCACCTCCCCACGGTCACTGATCAACAGGTCCGTCATTGTCGAAGAGAGAGTCCATGCGTAGGGATGCTCTCGGGCCAACCGGGCCCGTTCTCGGAACGAACCCGCCGACACCTTGCGTTCAATGGCGTCGGCCTGCCGCCAGCGTCTGGCAATCGGCATGTCGTCCAGCTCCGCGCTGTCTGGCCAAGCATCGACAAGCGCATCGAGTGGCGGTACGTCGTCGGACGACAAGACCGCGAGCGGCGTGGCATCCGTTGTCCAGTGCAGCCGCAGGCGGTGGTCGAGCACCGTGGCGCCCACAGCGGCGAGCCAAGCGAGCACGGAGTCGGCGCGCAATCCGGGACAGTTCAAGCTGTTGCTCATAGCGGATCCCAATCGACGTTCGTACCCGCGGACACGGCGTGGTCGGCGCGAATCAGTATGGTTTCGAGCAATGCCAGTCCCCAAGGGCCGAAGCGGTCGTTGAGGCGCTTGAAGCGAGCTGGCTGGTTCCAATCGACGCGGGAAAGGTTGGCCGAAGTCCGCACCGCCACGCCTTCCACTACGCCGCAGACCTCCGTCAGCGTGTCGTCCTCGACTGGCCGAACGAGGGGCCGGCCTTTGCCGTGGTGGCTGATGACGAGGTGCAGCAGCAGTTCCGTTGCCGGTTGCCGTTCCTCCGCGGCAAGTTGGGAAAGCTGCTCGCCCCACGCTGGCATTTGTTCAAGCCACGCCTCCACCAGCCAAGCGGACAGCGCTTCGTGCCGTCCGCCCCGAGGCCAGCCGGAAGCGGCGCGAGTTTGTTCCCATCGATGGCGTGGCGTGCTCGACTTGGCGACGAGCGCGTTCCGCCTTCCTTCGGGATCGAGCCAGCGCTGGAAACGACGGTCGGCCTTGCCGATGTCGTGGGCGCGGCCAGCGATTTCCACCACTTCGCATAGGTGCGGTGGCAGGCCGATACTGGACGCGATGGCTCGCGCCCGGCTTCCGACAGCGGCACCGTGCGCTGCCAATTCGACTGCTTCCGGGCCAAGGATGAGGGATGTCTCGTCGAGATCGATGTTCCGAGGTTCCAAGTGGGGATTCTCCACCCGCAGCCGAGGCACTTCTCCACGAGCTTGCACCACCTGCGCAGTCAGCGTGTTGACGAACGCTGCCCACTCTGCGTCGTCCCAGCCAGCCGGTGTCTCGGCTGCTCGCACGGCCTCAAGCACTTCGCGGGCGGCCTCCTGCTGTGCATCTGGGTCGATGTCTTCGTCCTCGTCAGCCGCCGCAGCTCCCAACGCGGTGGCGATCTGCTGTTTGAGACGCACGCCGCACAGATGCTCAAGCGTGGGACTGTCCAACGGCAAACCGTGGCCAGCGAGGGACGCATCAACGACGGGCTCGTTCGCATCCGGGTTCCATCCGAACTCATCCATCAGCCCGCGTTGCACAGACAAGACAACCCGATTGCCTGGCTGCAGCTGAGTGGCGGACACCGTTTCGACAGTGATGCCGTCCACCGCAAGCCGCTGAACTTCCTCCTCTTTCAGGGCGTCGCGCACCTCTCTCAACGGCACGTCAATCGCTTCGCGGTCCGTAGCCCGCGGCCATAGCCGTGCGCCCTCTTCGGGTACGTGGACTCGCCAGATCAGCGACACCGTGTAGTCCGGCCCCTCGATGCCGCTGAAATAGGGTTCCACTGGCGCTTCGCCTTCTGGCGGCGTGGTCGTCTTGATCCACTCCCAGAGGAGGCCGGGGAGCACTTCTGGAGCGCCGGGCGGCTCATCCGAGGGTGGCCCCAACACTCGCGCCACTTGCCGAGGCGCCAAGTCCACGGTTCCTTCGTCCAAGGCGTCTTGCAGCCGTTGCCAAACCACCGCTGGCTCCTCGCCGTAGATGGGCCACGTAGCGCTGCTTGGTTTTTGGGCACCCTTGGCAGGCTTGGCCGGCACATGCATGTAGATGGCCCGCGCGTGCGAGTGTCTGCCGAGCCGATTGAGGCGGCCCAGCCGCTGCGTCAGCGCGCGTACTCCGCAATTCTCGGTGACCAGATACTCCGCATCGACATCGGCGCCGACTTCCAAGGTCTGGGTCGCCACCACGATGAGATGACGATCTCTGGTTTTGTTGGCGTCCTTGTTGGCCGGCATGCCTCCGTCTGCGTCGAGAATCCGCTGGCGTATGCGTTCCGCCTCCCGCTCCCGCATCAGGCCGGTCAGCAGCAAGACATCGGCTTTGCCGCCGTGTTGTTTCTTCAACCGGTTCGACACGGCGCGGGCCGTTCTCGGCGTGTTGGCGAACACCACGCACGAACTAGGCGCTGGCGCTTCCCGCAACAGATCATGTGCTGCATCGGCCAAGCAGCGGGCTCCGTCGCCAGCACACTCCCGCAGCGCCACCGGCTTGGTCGCGTCAAGCCGTTGGCGTACCACCGGGTTCGCCTCGTCGTTGGCGTCGAGCAGGAACGGTGCGCCATCTGCCCGGTTGCCGGTGGCGGAGAGCGAGACGAGGCGAGCTTGAGAGCGGGCTTCGGCCAGAGGGGAACGGGCGTGGGGTGTGCATTCGGCCAGAGCCGGCAGCAGCTTTTCGAGATGCGGCGCCAGATGGGCCTCGTCCAAGAGCACCAAGCTGTCGGTGCCAGCCATCGCCGCGTCGATGGCCCGCAGCTTCGAGCCGTAGCCGCGGAACAGCAGCCGCGACCCGTACATGGGCAGGGTGCAGAGGATGATCGCTGGCACCGAAGGGTCCGTGGGCGTACGCGAGGTCAGGCCGCCGCGCAGACGGATTACTTGCAGCGGCTTGACGGACGTGGCGGAGAGGGAGCGCAGGCGCGTACCGACCGCGGCAACCGCCGGCGATGCGTCGTCGGGTTGCCTCCCGCTGTCGCCATCAAGGAGGCAAGCCAGCCGTTCGGCGTGCTCCGCGGTGGAATCCACCAACAGGCGTCGGTTCACGACCCACCAGATGCGCGTCGGTGCCGTGCGCTTGGCCGGAGCGCGATCGGCTTGCGAGGCCAACCACCACACCGCGATGTCCAAGCAGGCGGTCTTGCCAAGGCCGGTTTGCACGCCGACCGACCGCCACGTCTCGGTCCGCGCGACCTCTTCCGCCAAACGCGCTTGCCACGGGAACGGATCGCGACCGTTTATCGCCCGATAGAACAGGTCGAACGTCGGGAACGGCCAGTTCTCCTGCGATTGGCGCGGACGTTCGTTTGCCGTCATCGTCGCCTTCAATCGTCGACTTGGACACAGAGGCCGAAACCCCGCTGTCGCCCGGAACCGATCACTACCGGCCCAGGCACGGGTTCGGCGAAGCGGACAGCGACGTGGGAATACGGCAGCCCCGGCTTGCCCTCTCGGTTCACCTCTACCGGCGCCAGATCGAGCGCTCCGGGAGCCAGCGGCGTCCGGGCGGACCGGAACGCGATTGGGGCCGGCAACCCGGCGTGGCGACACCAGCGCGCCACCTCCGACAAGCTCACCGCGCGTCGGCGCTCGTGGATGGCGGGGAACGCGGTTGCCCACGTCTTCGATGGCCGAAGCCAGCGTTTCGGCCAAGTGGCGCGCGGGCGGTCATCTTCCTCGTCTCTCCGCTTGACGGCGACGTCGAGGCCATTTCCCGTGAGCCGTTGCACCGCCAACGCCGCGTCACAAGCCTTGCTGCGCACTGCTGGGTCTATGCCGGGCGGCAGCCACAAGGCCAAGCCGTGGATTCGCCCGTCGGACCACGGGTAGCCAACATTCGGCAGCGCCAAGTAGCGAGCGATTTCGTACCCCTTGCCGCGAAACCCATGACCGTGCAGAACTTGGTGGGGTTCGCCGTGGATTCGTTCGTGCTGGCTCAGCACCGCTGCTTTGAACAGTCCCACAAGCGTGGTGATGCGGCGTCCCGATATGGGGCGGCTCAGTTGCAGCCAAGTCACCACCTGCCCTCGGTCCTCGGGTACGGGAGCGCCCGGCGAACGGTACCGTTGCTCGTGCTTGAGCGCAGGAAACTGGTTCGGCGTTACCGATGCACCACGCTCGACCCAGTCGTCGAAGAGGCGATCCAGAATCTCGAGGTCACCAGCTTGGGTCACGCGGATGGCTTCGTCACCGTCTTCGTCGGGGACGAAGGGCTCGCACTCCGACGGGGGCATTTCGGCGTGGACGCTGAGCCGTGCGGGGGAGTCGGCAGTGCCCAAGAAACCGACTCTCGCGGCCCGCAGGCGCAGGGCGTTGAACAGGGCATCGCTCGGTGGCGTGGCTTCGTCCCAAAGGTAGATGACTCGCGGATCGCTCACGGCCACGCGCCAGCCGGGTCTGGTGGGCGTACCAACTCTGCCGACATATTCTTGGTGCGCCGACTTCGCCGGGCCGCCACTGTGCTTGACCACGAATCTCGTGTTCAGTCGCTGGTGGCGGCAGCGCGTGTCCGCATGGATCTTCGGCGGCGGCAGCCGCTCCAGCCACGCCAATTCGCTGCCGTCGGTCACTCGGCAGCGGCCGCGTGTGCCGTCGGCAGCGACGAGGGCAGCGAACAAGCGGGCCGGCGAGGGCGGCCACTCTCCCCGACGCGACTGGCCCGTGTTGGCGGTGCCGTCGGGGTCGCCGCGAAACGTCCCGTGTAGGAACTCGACAGCAATAGCCAGCATCAGTCGCCTTCTTCCGGCCAGGTGGAACGAATCGCTTGCTTGAGATTGGGTTTGGGCGTGAGAACCGTCGGTGCCTGATCCCAACCCGCGAGGGGAACTTCCAAAGACCGCGCATGCGACTTTGCCGCTTGGAGCAGCGCGGATGTCGCTTCGGCATCGCCTAGATCGCAAGGCGCGTCGCCACCAGCGGCAAGCCAAGTCGCGGCCCTCTCCTTGGGGCGAAGTTCGCCGCCGGAACGCAACGCGAAGCCTCTGCCAAACGCCAGTTGATGGGCATGCAGGCCCAGAGCGACGAGGAGCGCCCGGACAGCCGCATCGGCGTCTGCGCCATCCCCGCCCAAGCTCACGCGCCGGAGTTGGGCGAAGGAGATGGTGGCCCGCTGAGTCACACGGGCGAAGGAAACGGCGGCGGCGGCGAGATCGGCTTCGCGCATGAAAGGCACTTGGCCATGCCCGATCTCGGAGAGTTTGTCCCTCTTGCCATCGACATCCTTGCTGACGCCGACATCCCACTTGGCACGGTCATCGGGATTCGAGGTCACGATTTCATCGGTGGTCAGGTTGAGCGGGTCGCCCTTCAATCCCATGTTCTTCGTCGTCTCGGACGCCGGCTGCCAACCGATGATCTCCGACACCCAAGCGCGGGCGTGCTTGGTGTTTGCCCTCTTCTTGCCAAGGTGCGACTGCCAGAACCCGTAGAGGAGGGCTTGCGGGAACCAATCCATCAAGGCACCGCACTCTTGCGGCGTGGCTGCGAAGATCGCCTTTCCGCACGGCGTCTGGAGGAAGTCTTGGCCATCGAGCAGCGCATCCCGGAGGTACGCATCGGCGTTGCGATGGGGGAACTGCAAGCTCGAAATCTGCGTGGGGAGATGGGCGGGCAACCCGGCGATTTCGGACAGATCGAGCACGAATTCGGGCATTCCCGTGCGCTCGCGGTGCTGCCGCAGCGCGTCCTCCAAGCGGTTCGCCTGGGACGGGACGTTATCGATGACGACCACTGGCGTCGGCTCGGCATCGCCGAGGGCTTGCCAGCGGCGATCCTGCTGGTACTTGCCGCCTTCGTACACCGCCGGCTTCACCGGCGCCCCCGGCCCTCCCACGGGTTCGAGCTCCGTGTCGATCCGAATGCCGTCGTCGAACGAATCGTCCGCGCATCCGTCCAGCAACGCTTCCAGCGTGATTTCGCTACTCATGGCACCTCCGACTTTCATGCCTAGGTTCGCAAGCGGGTTTCGATAGTTGGCACCCTGTCAAGATCATCAGTATAGCAGGTGAGTTCGCAGTGCAACGACTTTTTTTCGACCGCGGCGCTCGGGCGCACCGAAGCCATCGGCGGTGGGCTTGCGCGGGTATTGCGCCGGCGTGGCTGCACACCGGCGGCGTCAGTCGATGCGGCCGTCCGTCGCGGTGGCTTCGATCTTCGCGATCAACTCGTCGAGCGTGTCGACCACCAGCCACTCGCCGATTTCGGTCAGCTTGGCCGAGGACCCCACGCCCTCCAAGTGCGCGTCCAGAAGCCTCGCCGACGCGCCGAACCGCAACGCCGCCTGCCGCCGCAGCCCCTCGCGCTGCGCCGCGACTCCCTCGGCGCGCCCGCGCTCGACGCCTTCGGCGAACCACTGCTCGGTCCAGCCCCGCGCCCGTTCCTCAAGCTGCGAATGGAATTCGTCCAAACTCGCCATTCTCCTCATCTCCTCCGCCGTTTCCACGTCCACGCCCAGCCGCCGCAGCGTCCACTCCAGCATCGTCCCCGCCAAGCGCCGTGGCGTCAACCCGCGCAAGACCCGCAGCAACGGGAGAAGACCGTCCGGAGTGGACGCGCTCTCCAAGCCGATCAGCAGCGACATCGCGTTGTCCGAGCTGGGATCGTCCGCCCGGTGGCGATGGAAATCAAGCGTGAAATAGGCGTGGCTCAGCTGGAACGCCGCTAGGTCGTCGGCCACATAGCGGGCGTCCCCAATGTCCTTCGTCCGTGCGGCCGCGGCGAGCGGCAGCGCTGGTTTCGCGATCAGGCCGCTCAGCGTCGTGGGGGCGGTCCAGCGCCCCGGGCCGTTGTGTATCACCATGGGGAAGATCGGCGGGCGCAGCCCGCCCCGGCGCACAACGCCCGCGGCTTCCAACTCCTCGTGGATCCGCACCGCGTAGCCGGCCATGCGCAGCGCCATGTCCGGGTGCGGTTGCGACTGGAATTCGACGAGGATCAGCAGGTGGCCGGCCGGATCTGACCGGTCCCGCGCCCGCCGGAAGCGCACCCGCCAAACCTGGTCGCTCAGGCGCAGGCGGAAGTCCTCCCGCGCCCATTCGGCGGGCAGCTTGCGCAAGGTGCGGAAGTCCAGCGCCGCGACGGTGCGCGGATCGAGCGGGCCGCCCGGTTTCGCCGCGTAGCCGCGCAGCGCGTCGGCGATCATTCGCGGGTGGGAGCAGATCCGCTTGAACGCCGGGTCGCGCGGCAGGCGGCCGCGTTTGTCTTGTTGAACCATCGCGCCACTGTAGCGGGCGGGCCCATGGCCGGATGTGAGACATTTGCGCTTTTTTGTGTAAGTAGTTGCTCACACGGTGTGCGAAATCGACCTTTGGCGCACACGCTCCTATAGTATTGAAAACACTGGACGGTTCTTGGTGTTACGGCGTTGCTTCCGATCATCAACACGGTGTCGGCATGCGCCGTCGCCGAGGTCCGCAGCGCGTGGCGTTCGGCGCGGGGGAGACTGTTTGGCTGCGCGGTGGTGGCGTTCACCGTTTGGCTGTCTGGCGGCTACATGTATTGGCACGCGGACAACCCGGTGCCGTATCTGGCATCCGCGTACTCCTTGCCGCGGTTTCTCATCGGGCAGTTCGGCGAGCCGGTGTTGTGGCTGTGTTTGGTGGGCTTGCTGTTCGTCTTGTTCGATGGCGGCCATCGCGACGAGCGGGCCGGCGTTGCGGAAGTGTTGGACTCGCGCCCGGCGTCGAACGCGGCGCGGCTTTGCGGGCGGTTGGCGGCCGGGGTGGCGGTGGTTTGGCTTCCGGCCGTGGCAGCGCTTTGCGCGGTGCAGGCGTTCGGGGCGGTGGCGCGGGCGACGGGTTGGTGGATGGGCGATGTCATCGAGTCGATTTCGCTCGTCTCGTTCCTGTTTGTGGATTTGCTGCCGGCGTTGGCGGTCTGGGGCGCGGTCGTGTTGGCGTTGGCGTCCTGTTTGCATAGCCGAGTCGCAGTGTTGTTGGGCGCGGCGGCTTTGCTGGGGTTGTTGGCGTGGCTGGCGGCGAACCTTCCCGTGTACTTGCACGAAGCGTTGTTGCCGTTCGCGGCGCCGGTTGGCTTCGGTTCGGATCTGGCGCCACGCTTCGCCGACGGGTTCGCGTTCGGGCAACGCACCGCGATCTTGGCGGCGGCGTTTGGGTTGATCGTGCTCGCCGCTCGGTTCGCCCCGCGTCTGGAAGATGAGCTTGTGGTACGCAAGGCGGCGTTCCGGGGTGGCGCCGCGGCCATCGCCGGCGGCTTGGGTCTGGCCTTGGCGGTGGTTTGGCAAGGGCACGGCGTGGAATTGCGTGGCGAGTGGTTGCGAACACACCAGGCCGCGGCGAAGGCGGGTGTGGCGGCGTTGGACGTCCAGCGTCTTGCCGGAGCGATCGCCATCGCGCCCGGCGAGCGGCTGGCCATCGACATCGAGCTCACGTTGACGGCGGCGGGAGATGCGCCGCTGTCCCGTCTCGTGTTCAGTTTCAACCCGGGGATGAGCATCTCGGCTTTGCGGATGGAAGGGATGGCGGGTTTCGAGCACGAGCGGGGGCTGTTGACAATTCGATTGACCGATCCGCTGATGCCCGGCGCGAGCCGGACGTTGGGGCTGGGGGCGGTGGGCGTACCGGACGCGAGGTTCGCGTATCTCGATGGTGCCGTGGATCCGTTCCGGGTGAGCGCGCGCAATCGGATTTGGCAACTTGGGCGTGAGGCGTCGTTGTTCGAGGAAACGTATGTGGCGCTGATGCCCGGCGCGTATTGGCTGCCGATGCCGGGCGCCAACATCGAGGGCGCGGGTGCGCGGCGCGATTTCTTCCAAGTTGATCTCAAAGTAACGGTGCCGCCTGAGTGGTTGGTGGCGGGGCCCGGGTTGCGAAGGCCCGTCGCCGACGGCTTTGTGTTCCATCCGGCCGCGCCGGTGCGCGAAGTGGCGCTGTTCGCGGCGCCGTTCGCGCAACGCGAGCTGGCGGCGGATGGCGTGCGGGTGGAAGTGCTGGCGGCGCCCGCGCACATGGACAACTTGGCGCGGTTGGTGGGCGATGGCGAGGAGCTGGCCCGCCAGGTGCGCGAACTCTTCGCCGCGGCTCGGCAGGTGGGATTGCCGTATCCGTACGAGGGTCTTTCCCTGGTGGAGGTGCCGGCGCGGTTGCGCGTCTACCGCGGCGGTGGGCATCTGCGTTCGGCGCTGCATCTGCCCGGCGTGCTCGCGGTGCGCGAGCCGCTCGCAACGGTTCGCTTCGAGAAGCGCTTGGCGATGTTCGCGTCCGGCCCGGCCGAGGGCCGGATGCAGCTATTGAAGGAGTTTCTGCGCACCGACCACCACGGCGGCGACCTCTACCGGGCGTTCGTGTTCAACGTGTTCGGCGCGGTGACCGGCGCGCGCGGGCCAGCCGCCCCAGCGGTGGATGCGCTTTGCCGAGACTTGACGTATTTGCTGCTCGTGGTGCCGCCACAATACGCCTACCACCAATTGCCGGCGGAAACCCTCGCGCACTCTTTCGCTGCGGACGCGCCTCCCGCCGCGCTGGTGGTCAATCTCGTCAACAACGCGCTGGGTGGGAATTGGGCGTCCCTAGAGCCGCAATCGTCGCGCCCAGATCGGCCTGACGTTTGGGAATACGCGCTCGAAACCGGTGCAGCCGCGCCGTCCGATGACCCGCGCGCCGCCGAACGGGCGGCCTACGCGAGCGTGTTGCGGGCGAGCCGCACGGCCAACGCCATCGTGGAAGCGCTGGGGCGCGAACGCACGGCCGCCCTGTTGGCGCGGCTGCGCCAGCGCTTCGCCGGCGGCGCGTTCGAGGCGGCGGATCTCGTGGGCGCGGCGGACGACCAAGCCGTGTTGACGGTGGTGGAGCATTGGTTGACGCGAAAGACGCTGCCTGGGTTCGCGGCATCGGAAGCGGTCGTCGCGCCCGCTCCCGACGGCAACGGCCACCACGTTCGCCTGCACTTGCACAACGAGACATCCACGCCGGGACTCGCGTTCGTCAGCACGCACCAGTTCCCTTGGGTCGCGGAATCGGTGCGCACACGCCCGCTGTTGATCGAACCATACTCGGCGGTGGAAGTCGGCATGGCCACGCCCCAAGCGCCTTCGCAACTTTGGTTGCACACCTACCTCTCGTTGAATCGGGAACCCAGTCTGGTGCCCGTCGTGACCGCGCACCGGGAGACGGAAAACGCCGAGGCGTTTGTCGGCGCGCGCACGAGCACTTGGCGGCGGACGCCTGCGCACGGCATCGTGGTGGACGACTTGAGCGCCGGCTTCTCGGTGCGGGGCGCCTCGCCGCGACAGGGCCTGTTCGACCGCTTCGGGCCGCGACCGCTGCTGGACGCGGGCTTGGCGGCGTCGCCGGTGGGCCCCGGCCGCTGGCGACGGATGTACAGTCCCACGGCGATGGGGCGCTATCGGCGCACCGTGGCGTGGGCGTTGCCGGCGAACGGCGGCCAGCAAGCGCTGTTCCGCGCCGAACTGCCGGTTGCCGGACGCTGGCGCTTGGACTACCACCTGCCGCCGCGCAGCCTTGGGCGATTGGGCGACTTTGCGTTGCGCTTGCGCGCGGGAACGCTGGATCAGGCCATCGCGTTCGACGGCCGGGCGGCAACCGGCGGCTGGAACAAGCTGGGCGAGTATGAACTGCCAGCGGGTGTGGCAACGCTCGCGGTCGGCACGCGCACGAACGGCCAAGTCGTGGTGGCGGATGCGATTCGCTGGCAGGTGATCATGCCGGAGGCCGCTTCGCCCGACTGACCAAACCCGCAAACCGTGTATGATGTGGCTCACCGCCCTTGCCCCCTTTGCGGAGTGCCGGGCGCGAGAGAATGATCGCTTTGACCAAGATCACGCAAGCGAAATGGTGGCTTGGGGACAATCCCAAATCCGCCTCGAACAAATGGGCTTTGGACGTCATAGTGTCCACCGTGCTGTACGTCAGCGGTTTGGCCATCGTCAGCGGAACCGGGATGCCGAACGACGTGGGGATGTGGTTGAGTTGCTTGTGGTTGGGCCACTTCGTCACCGCTTGCGTTTGGTGGAGGCGGTTGCGCAAGGCGCAACGGGAAGCGCGAGAGGCGCGAGACGGATCTTGATGACGATGGAGAAATGGTCTTGGGAATACATCTTTTGGAGTGTGCTGTACCTCGGCGGTATGGCTTTGGTCTACGGCACCGGAATGCCGAACGATCTGGGGTGTGGCTGATTTGTTTGTGGGCGGCCTACTCCGTCACCAACTTGGTTTGGTGCCGGCGGTATCGCAAGTTGCAACGGAAAATGCAACGGGAAGTGCGAGAAGCGCAAGACAGATATTGACCCCAGAGCGGAAGCCGTCGTTTGTCACGCGCTCTCGGCGATGGTGGGCGCAGCATTGAGTTCGCGCCAGTAGCGGCAGGCCACCGCGGCGTCCGCGGCAACCGCTTCCAACTGTGGTTGGCGTTGTTCGCAGTCCGGTTGCGCGTACACGCAGCGGGTGTGGAAGCGGCAGCCGGTGGGTGGGTCGATGGGCGAGGGCACGTCGCCGCGCAGGACGATGCGCTGGCGGCGGGCGCCGGGCTCCGGCACGGGGATGGCGGAGATCAGCGCTTGCGTGTAGGGATGGCGGGGCGCGGCGTGGAGGGCTTTGGCGGGGGCGGACTCCACCACTTCGCCGAGGTACATCACGGCGATGTGGTCGGAGACGTGCTTCACCACCGCGAGATCGTGGGCGATGAAGATCAGCGCCAAGCGCATTTCGCGTTGCAGTTCCAGCAGCAGGTTGATGATCTGCGATTGGATGGAGACGTCCAGCGCGGAAACCGCCTCGTCGCAAACGATGAGCTTGGGGCGCAGGGCGATGGCGCGGGCGATGCCGATGCGCTGGCGCTGGCCGCCGGAGAACTCGTGCGGGAAGCGGTTGGCGGCGGCGGCGTCGAGGCCGACACGCTCCAGCAGCTCGGTGACGCGGTGGCGGCGCTCCGCCGGGGTGTGCAAACGGTGGATGACGAACGGTTCCTCCAAGATTTTGCCCACGGTGTGGCGGGCGTTGAGGGATTCGAACGGGTCTTGCAGCACGATTTGGATGTCGCGCCGCAGGCGGCGCAACTCGGCGCGTTTCATTTGGGTGATGTCGCGGCCTTCGAAGAACACGGCGCCGGCGGTGGGTTCGTGCAGGCGCAACAGGGTTTTGCCGACCGTGCTCTTGCCGCAGCCGGATTCGCCCACCAAGCCCAGCGTCTCGCCGGCGCGCAAGTCGAACGAAACACTGTCTACCGCGTGGACCCAGCCGAGCGTGCGCTGCAGCACGCCGCCGCGCACGGGGAAGTGTTTGGTTAGGCCGCGGACGCGCAAGAGAGGTTCGGCCGGGTCGGCGGCCGGCGGCGCGGCGGCGGCCTCGGCCGCAGGCGCGTTGGCGCTTTCGCTCATGCGACGAATGTGCGGGCGAGACGCCCGCGCTCCCAGGCCATGCGCGCGTTCATGCCGCCAACTCGCGCCAGCGGTGGCAGGCCACTTGGCGTTCGCCTGATGCGGCTTCCAGCGGCGGCGGCTGGGAGCAGGCGTCTTGGGCGTGGCGGCAGCGGTTGGCGAAACGGCAGCCGGCCGGCAACTCGTGGATCGCCGGCACCGTGCCCTCTATCGTCGCCAGCGTGGATTTGGGTTCGTCGGAAAGACGGGGAATCGAAGCGAGCAGGCCGCGCGTGTACGGGTGCAACGGCGCTTGAAAGAGCGGCCCGGCGGCGGCTTGTTCCGCGACGCGGCCGGCGTACATCACCACCACCCTCGAACACAACTCGGCGATCACGCCCAAGTCGTGGGTGATGAACAAGATGGCCATGCCGGTGGCTTCCTGCAGGTCGCGCAAGAGTTCCAGAATCTGCGCTTGAATGGTCACGTCCAACGCCGTGGTCGGTTCGTCCGCGATGAGCACATCCGGGCGGCACGCCAAGGCCATCGCGATCATCACGCGCTGGCGCATGCCGCCGGAAAGCTCGTGCGGATACTCCTCGAGCCGCCGCTCCGGCGCCGGAATGCCCACCTGCTCAAGCAGGCCGCGCACACGTTGCGTCGCCTCCTTGGTGGAGAGGCCGCTCTGGTGCAGGGCAAGCACTTCCGCGAGTTGCCGGCCGATGCGTTGCACCGGGTTCAACGCCGTCATCGGCTCTTGAAAGATCATGGCGATGCGGTTGCCGCGCACGCCGGAAAGACGCGCCGCGTCCGCGCTGACGATGGTTTCGCCTTGAAACACCACGCGCCCGCCGACAACGCGGCCGGCGGGTTTCGGCAGCAAGCCCATGATGGACAGCGCGGTGACGCTTTTGCCGCAGCCGGACTCGCCGACGAGACCCAGCGTTTCGCCGGCGTCCAAGTGGAAGCCCACCCGATCCACCACCGTGGTGACGCCTTCTTCGGTGTCGAACGCCGTGGAAAGCGCCTCCACTTGCAAAACGGGCATGGGCTTGGCTTTCAGCCGCTGGCCCCGGCTTGCGCGAAATCCCGGTTGACGATGGTGATCGGGTCGAACGTCTCGCCGTCATCCTTGGCTTGCAAGACGCGCGCCTTCTCGTCCTCGTCGATCCAGAACAAGCCGCCACTCGAGAAACTGCCCGCGGACAGCGCTTGCGAATTGAACAGCGAACCGGATGTGCGGGTCCCCAGCCAGGCCGGCAACTTCACCCAGCGCCACGCGCCGGCGCGGGTGTACGGCACCTGAAACGTGGGTATCACCGCGCCGGCGTCGTGCACCATCTGCTCCAAGCGCCGCGCCAAAACGACGCGCTCGGCTTTGTCCGCGGACCCGCGGTAGGCCATGATCAACTCGTCCATGGCGGGATCGGCGTGGTTGGTGATGTTGTTGGTCTGCGTCTTGTTCGCGTTCACGGAGTGGAAGTGTTCCCAATAGCGCGGCGAAAGTCCTTGGCTGTTCCATGTCATCCAGCCGATCTGGTGCTTCTTCTCCTGCAGGTGCTTGAACGAATTGCTGGCGTCCAGCTGTTGCAGCTCCAACTTCACGCCGGCCTTCTTGGCCTCCTCCTGCAGCACCACCAAGCGTGGCGTGTGATGCGGATAGCCGTAGGTGACGCGCAGCGACAAGCGCACGCCTGCCTCGTTGACGCGAATGCCATCCGCGTCGCGTTTGGCGAAACCGGCCGCTCGGAAATACTCGTCGGCTTTGTCCAAGTCGAACGGGCGCGGCTTGATCTCGCGGTTGTCGTAATCGCCGAAACCAAGTTGAAAAGTGGGCAGGCGTATGTAATCGCGGCGCAGCACGGTTTTGATCACGCGGTCGAAGTTCATGGCGTGGGCAAGTCCATAGCGCACTTGCGGGTCGGCCAAGATGGGGTCCGATTCGTTCAGGAACATTCCCGCGGAAGGCACCGGCAAGTCGTTGTAGAACCAGTATTTCGCTATGTAGCCGGCGTCGAAGGGCTCGCCGGTGGCTTTCTCGTGCCAGAACGTGGGCACCACCAAGCCGAACGCATCCAGTTCGCCCTTCACAAAGTGCGTGAAGGCGATGTTCATGTCGCGGATGACGCGCACGCGCACCTTGTCCGGGTTGAAACGATGCCGGAAGTAGGTGAGGTCGTTCGCCCACCAATCGGCTTTGCGGTGCAGTTCGATGTACTTGCCTTTCTCCACCTTGCCGATCTGGTACGGGCCGGTGTTCGGCTCGATCTTCCAGTTGTAGTCGCGCACCCAGTTTTCGCTCAGCACATGAAAGTGCCGCGGCTGCGGGCCGAAGGCGTACTGGTAATGCATTTCCGCAACAGGCTTCGGCTCCGCCCCTTGGATGCCGATGGTGTGGTCGTCGTAGCGCTTCACGTCGCGGATGCGGTCGGTGTAGTAGTTGTTGTACCACGGCGCGACGATCTCTTTGGAGCGATGGAACTGCAAGGAGAAGACGAAATCGTCCGCGGTCACCGGCACGCCGTCGGACCAACGCGCCTTGGGATTGATCTTGTAGTAGATGCTGCGTCCGTCCGCGCCGAACGCCCAGTGCGTGGCCAGCACCGGAATGGGACGGCGGGTATTCGGGTGATAAGTGACAAGACCCAGCCGGTTGTAGCGGAGAAAGCCCGCGAAGGCACCGTTGGAATCCGGCCCTACGGTGCGCAACGTCAGTGGAAACGATTCCATGTACGTGCGGAACGTCCCGCCGCGTTTCGCCTCCGGCGAGGCGAAGGTGGGATCCTCGTTGTTGGTCTCCCACACCAAGTCCGCCGGCAGCGAGTCCGGCAGGCCGTCGCCTTCCTGCACGACGATGGGCGGCAGCTCGACGCCGGCGGTGGGCGGCGTCTGTTCCGGGACATCCGGCGGCGCGTCTTCGCCCAGCTTCGCGCCGCATCCGGCGATCAGCAGCGCGGCCAGCGCCGCGCCGCCAGCGCGAAGAAGGCCGCGCCGGCTTTGATGGGTTCGTTTCATTTCGGCCTCACTCGTAGTAGGTGAACTTTTTCGGGTCGAACGCTTCGCGGATGGCTTCGCCCACGTAGGCGACCATCAGCAGCACCGCCACCATCGCCGCCACCACGGAGGTGACGATCCACGGCGACTCCAAGTGGTTGGTGCCCTGCGCCAGCATCTCGCCCCAACTCGGCGTGGGCGGCGGCAAGCCGAAGCCCAGGTAGTCCAACGCCGTGAGCGCGGTGACGCCGCCGGCGATGGAGAACGGAATGAAGGTGACGATCACGGAGATGGCGTTCGGCAGAATGTGTCCGCCAATCATACGCGCACTGGACGCCCCCAAGGCGCGCGCCGCCAGGACGTACTCCCGCGCCTTCTCCTTGTAGGTGGAGGTGCGCATGTACCACGTCATCTGCGTCCAGCCGAACGCCACCATGAGCAGCATCAAGGTCCAGAAGTCCGGCACCACGATGCTGGCGACGATCATGATCACGAACAGGAACGGCACTAGGTTCCAAATCTCGATCAGGCGTTGAAAGAGCAGATCGAACGCGCCGCCCCAGAAGCCCATCGCGCAGCCGATGGCGATGCCGATGACGTAGCTGCACAGCAGCAGGGTGAAGGCGAAGCCCATCGCCGTGCGAAAGCCGTACACCAGCCGCGCCAGCACGTCGCGGCCGGTGGAATCCGTGCCGAGGTAGTGGCCGCTGGCGAACGAAGGCGGATACGGCGGATAGGCGTCTTCGCGCAGGTCGTTCTCCAAGGCGTCGTAGGCCACCGGCGGCAGCAGCACCCAATCGCCCTCGCCGCGCTCGGCCAGCACGGCTTTCAGCTCGCGGTAGTTGGTTTCGTGGTCGTAATCCAACCCGAACGCGCGCCCGGGCACGAACCCGCCGTAGGTGGGGAAGAACCACTCGCCTTGGTAGGAAACCACCAACGCCCGGCTGTTCACCAGCACCTCCGCCCCCAGCGAGAGCAGGACGCACACGCCAAGCAGGACGGCGGACCAGTAGCCGCGCTTGATCGAGCGAAACCGCCGCCACTGCTTGACGGCGAGCGGATTCAGCGTCAGCAGCGTCACTGCCCGGAAGCCCCGCTGCCGAACTTCACGCGGGGGTCCACCAGCGCCACGCAAATGTCCGAGAGGATGTTGCCGACCAGCAAGAGCAGCGAGGACAGCACCAGAATGCCCATCACCACCGGGTAGTCGCGCTCCACCAGCGACTCGAAGCCGAGCAGCCCGAAACCGTCGATGTTGAAGATCTTCTCGATCAAGAACACGCCGCCGACAAGCAGCGAGATGTTGTTGCCGAACGACGTGGCGATGGGAATGAGGCTGTTGCGCAGGGCGTGGCCGAACACGGCGCGGCGGTAGTCCATGCCCTTGGCGATGGCCGTGCGCACGTACTCGGCGGCGAGATTGTCCATCAGCGAGTTCTTCATCAGCAGCGTGGTCACGGCGAAGCTGCCGGCCATGTAGGCGATGAGCGGCAGCGCGGCGTGTTCCAGCACGTCCCAGATCTTCGCCCAAGCGCCGAGATCGTCGAAGTCATCGCTGACGAAGCCGCCCAGCGGAAACCACTCCAAATTGGCCGCGAACGCCGTCAACAGGCCGATGGCAACGACGTAGCTCGGGATGGCGTAGCCGAAGAACACCAGCGCCGAGGTGACGTTGTCGAAGCCGCTCTTGTGGCGGATGGCCTTGACGATGCCCAGCGGCACGCAGACGCCGTAGGTGAGGATCAACGTAGCGAGGCCGTAGAAGATGGAGATGGGGAACCGATCCTTGATGATGTCCCACACCGGATCCGAGTAGCGCGTGGAGCGGCCCAGATCCAGCGTGAGCACCTTGCCGAGCCACTCGACGTAGCTCACCAGCACCGGCTTGTCGAACCCGTAGTACGCCTTGAGCTCCTCGATCTGCGCCTCCGAAAGCGCTCCGGCGCCCTGCCCGTCGAAGCTGGCGGTGGCCGCCGCGGCGTCCGCTCCGGCCAGCGCCGCCTCCGTGAGCATCCGCTCGATGGGGCCGCCCGGCACCAGCCGCGTAAGCACGAACACCAGCACGGTGACGCCGAGGAACGTCGGCGCGATGAGCAGCAGGCGGCGAATGAAGTAGCTGGTCATGGCAATGGGCCTAAGCGGCCGGACAGCGAAGCACCCAGCCAGTAGTGAATCGAACCAACGCCGCAGCGCCGCCGAATTGGCCGTGCGGCCGCCGCAACTACCGTTGCGCTAACAACCGACAGCGCTTGCGGCTGCGCCACAGATGGCCAGAAGGGGATGCATGCGGTTGTTCCGAGCGGCGTCACCTTCGTGCGAGGCGCCAGATTGGGGGCTGCACGCTTTGGGACTCACTCGATCTTGGTGATTTTGATGGTCGCCCAGACCGACGGCACGTCGCCGATGGCCGTGCCACCCGCCGTGCCAAGCCATGAGGGGCTGAGTTTGAACCTGACGGTGAAAGTGTCGTCAACGCCATCAAAGTCGAAAATGGCGGCGCCATTGAATAGCAGCTTTCGTCCCGGCGTGCTGGGCCCATGGGTCTTGATGATGCGGGCCACATTGCAGTTCGAGCGGCGGCCCCCGGTGTCTGAGCCCGTCACGTTGGCGATCGTGACCGACGGGCTCAATGCGCACACCGCGTCAGCGGCAGGAGGCGGAGGCTGAAGCACCTCCATCAGATAACGCCCTTGCGGAAGACGGTGCAACTGCGTATCGGTGTACTTGTAGCCGAGAGGATGGGGGTTCCCCGCACTGTCGCGGAAAGCGCCCGGTATCGCGTTGCCTAGCAGTATGAACTCCTTCAGGTTGTAGAAGTAGATGTTTCCGGCGGGGCTATTCGGGTCGGACACCACTTGGATGACGGCCATGCCACCGCGTGCCTTCAGCGTCGCAACGTCAGCCGCGATGCCATCAACGATGGACTTGATGTCCGCCAACGTCACGGTGCTAGTCGCGACGGAGCTGCTGCTGTTTGCGGCACTGGCGCCGGCCAGCAACCACGACAAGAAGAGCACGGCCAGTTTTCGCAATCTCATGGTTCAATCCCCCTAGGGCTGTCGTTCAAGCCGCCCAGCGGGCCGCACGACGCGGCATCGAACAAAGCAACCGAACGCGCTTCCGTGGCGGCGCCAAAATCGGTCTGCGCGGCCGGGATGATCACCGTTACACTAACGCCGACTGGCACCCCAACCGGGCCACATTACAACCCAACACGGCCTACGCAAGCAACCCGACGCAACCCGCCACCAACCAAGCCCGCTCCGCCCATGACATCAACACCCACCAAGCGCCCCACCGTGCCCGCCGCGGAGGAGATCCTCGGCGGCTACTTCCCCGTGCTCGACCACGGCTTCGTGGCGCTGGTGGATTACATGGGAACGGACGCGGACATCGAGCGCGCCGCCCGCGTCAGCTACGGCGCCGGCACCCGCCGGGTGAGCCAAACGCGCGGCCTCGTGCGCTATCTGCAACGCCACGCCCACACCACGCCGGCGGAGATGGTGGAGTTCAAGTTCCACTGCGCCATGCCGATATTCGTGGCGCGGCAGTGGATTCGCCATCGCACCGCGTCGGTGAACGAGCTCTCGGCGCGCTACAGCCTGCTGCCGCTGTTGTTCTACACGCCGGCCGGGAGCAACTTCGCCCGCCAAAGCAGCGTGAACAACCAGGGACGCGAGGCCGAACCTGCGCCGGCGGCGCTGCACGCGGACGCCGTGGCGCGCTGGGAACAGTTGCGGCGCGACGCGGCGGACGCCTACGGCTGGCTGCTGGCGGAGGACGTGGCGCGCGAACTCGCCCGCATCGACCTGCCGCTTTCCACCTACACGCAGTGGTACTGGAAGATCGACCTGCACAACCTGCTGCACTTCCTCACCCTGCGCGTGGACGCCCACGCGCAGTGGGAAATCCGCGCCTACGGCGAGGTGATGGCCGGCATGTTGCAGCGCGTCGCGCCGCTCGCCTTCGAGGCGTGGCTGGACTACGACGTGCTCGGCGTACGCCTAAGCTACGCCGAACGGCTGGCGTTGGCGCGGCTGCTGAGGGCCGACCCGGCAAGCGGCGGCTTGGCGACGCGCCCGGATGCCGAAGGGTTGCGGCAGGAAGACCTGCGCGCAATCGGCCTGTCGCACCGGGAAGCCCGCGAGCTGGCTGCCAAACTCACGCCACCGGAGCGGCCGGACTTCAGCCTGAACCTGGCGACCATGCGCAGCGCCGAAGAGATGGAAGTCCGGATGCGCGCCGCGGTGCCGGCACCGCCCGCCGGCGAACAGTAGCCCGTGACCGAGGCGGCGCAAACGGCGATCGTGGCGGCACTGGCGGGATTTCCGGCCCGGCGGGGATCGCCCATTGACAAACCGCCGGTGCTTGTTCGTAATGGCGCGCCATGACTTACTGCGTGGCCATCAGCGTGGCCGACGGCCTCGTCTTCGCCGCGGATTCGCGCACCAACGCCGGCGCAGACCAAATCAGCACGAACAGCAAGATGCACCGCTTCGGCGGGGACGGGCAGCGCGCCTTCGTGCTGCTCTCGTCCGGCAATCTGGCCACCACCCAAGGCGTGGTGGCGCGGGTGGAGCGGGACCTGCGCAGCCATGCGGACGTCCACCTGCTGAACGCGCCGGACTTGCAGGCGGCGGCCGAGTACGTCGGGGGGATCAGCGTTGACGAGCAGCAGCGGCACCGCAACGCCGAGGACTTCGTGCCCGAGGCCAGCTTCCTCCTCGGCGGGCAGGTGCGTGGCGGGCCGCCGGGCATCGCGCAGATCTATCCGGAAGGCAATTTCGTCACCGCTTCGGACTCCATGCCTTTCCTGCAGATCGGCGAGGTGAAGTACGGCAAGCCCATCTTGGACCGCATCGTCACCCGCGCCACGTCGCTGGACGCGGCGGTGAAATGCGCCTTGGTTTCGATGGATTCCACCATGCGCAGCAACGCCACGGTGGGGCCGCCGGTGGAGTATCTGGCGTACCGCGCGGACAGCTTCGCCGCCGGCGTCCACAACGTGTTGGCGGAGGACGACGACTACCTGTTGGGCTTGCGGCGGGCGTGGGCCGAGAACATACGCGGCGCTTTCGACAGTTTGCCCGGGCCGCCGCTGCAAGAAGCGCCGGCGGTGCGCGTGGCGCGGCTGCGCTGACCGCGGCGCGAGGGGCAACGCCATGACGAATCCCGTGGCCGGCATCGCCAGCGCGTTGGCGCGGCGCGTGGTGGAGTCCGTGGGCGCGGCGACGCCCTTGCCCTTCCGCATCGTGCTGCCGAGCGGCGCGGAGGTGCTTTGCGGCGACGGCGAGCCCACCGCGACCGCGCGCATCAAAACCGTCGGCGCCGCCTTCCGCACGGTGTTTTACGGCCACGTCGGGTTCCTGGAGGCGTACTTCGACGGCGACATCGACATCGACGGCGATCTGCGCGAACTAATGGCGGTGGGTTTCGATTCCGGTTTCGACGACTCGGCCGGCTTGCTGGTGGGCATCCGCAATCGTTGGCACGGTCTGCGCTTCAACAACCGCACCGGCGCGACGCCGAAGGAGAACGCCCGCTTCCACTACGGGCTGGGCGCCGAGTTCTATTCCAAGATGCTCGACGAACCGTACTTGATGTACACCTGCGCGTACTTCGAGGACGCCCAGGCGACGGTGCTGGACGCGCAGATCGCCAAAATGGAACATGTGGCGCGCAAAGTGCGGTTGCAAGCGGGCGAGCGCGTCATCGACATGGGCTGCGGCTTCGGCGGCTTCATGTTCTACGCCGCCGAGCGCCACGGCGTCCACATTACCGGCGTGAACACCACCACCGAACAGGCGGACTTCGTGAAGGCGAAAGTGGCCGCCAAAGGGTTGGAGGATCGCATCGTTATGCACGAGGCGGATGTGCGCGAGGGTTTCGGCGTGTACGACAAGGTGGTTTCCATCGGTGTTTTGGAACACGCCGGACGCCACCAGTTGCGCGAGGTGATCCGCGCCCATGCGCAGGCGTTGAAGCCCGGCGGCCTCGGCATCATTCACTTCATCGGCCACGTGGCGGATCGCGAGACGGATTTCTTCATTCGCAAGTACATCTTTCCCGGCGGCTGGATACCCAGCCTTTCCAAGGCGCTGGACGCGATGGAGGCGGAAGGATTGGAAGTCCTCGATGTGGAGAATCTGCGCCGCCACTACGCGCTGACGCTGGATGCGTGGACGGAGAAGTTCGACGCCAACTGGGAGGCCATACGCGCGATGGACCCGGAACGGTTCGACGAGCGGTTCTGGCGCATTTGGCGCACCTACTTGATTGGCTGCGCCGAGATGTTTCGTTCCAGCAAAAGCCAGACGAATCTCTTTCAAGTGGTGTTCAGCAAGGGCAACGTGGACTTGGCCTCGCACCCGCTGACCCGCGAACATCTGTACCACGATGCCGAACGGAACTGACGCGGGGGCCGCGCATAGCCGCCGCGCGCGGGCTTTCGCCGACGCGCTTTCGCGCACGCCGGCCGGCAATGGCGGCGCGGGGCTGGACAAGCCGCTTTCCAACCTGTTCCGCGACCGCGAACCCCGCCGCCAAGGACTGCCAGCCGGCGATCTCGTGCATGTGTTGGAAGTCAACGCCGAGGAAGGCTGGGCGGATGTGGAAGGGATGATTCCCTACGATGCGCTGGTGGACGCCACGCTGCCGCACGGGGTGGCGCCGAGGGTGGTGCCGCAGTTGAAATCCATCACCGTGGGCGGCGCGGTGGCCGGCATCGGCATCGAAGCCACGTCGTTTCGCCACGGCTTGGTACACGAAACCGTGCGCGAGATGGACATCGCGCTGGCCGATGGGCGCATCGTTACCTGCAGCGCGGACGGCGACCACGCGGCGCTGTTCGCCGGAATGCCGAACAGCTACGGCACGCTGGGTTACGCCACGCGCCTGCGCATCGAGACGATGCCGGTGGCGCCGTTCGTGGAGGCGCGGCACCGGCGTTTCTCGGTGCTTGACGAATTGTTCCAAGCGGTTGACGAAGGGTGCGACGGCGATGCGGACTTCTTGGACGGCGTGGCGTTCGCGCCGGACGACTTCGTGCTCACCAGCGGGCGATTCGCCACGAGCGCCGCGCAGACGAGCGACTACACGTTTCAGAACATCTACTACCGGTCTTTGCGCGAGCGCGAAGTGGATCATCTCACCACGCGGGATTACTTGTGGCGTTGGGACACGGATTGGTTTTGGTGTTCCAAAAACCTCGGCGCGCAACTGCCGCAGGTGCGGTGGCTGCTGGGGAAGGAGCGGCTCGGCTCGCGGTTTTATCAGCGCGTGATGCGTTGGAACAGCCGCTGGCGGTTGCTGGAGGCGGCTGAACGGTTGGCCGGCTATCGGCGCGAATCGATCATTCAGGACGTGGACGTGCCGCTCGCCAACGCCGCCGAGTTTCTGCGCCGATTCATGCGCGAGATCGGCATTTTTCCAGTTTGGATCTGCCCGGTGCAAAGCCGCGGCGGGCCGGAGGCGCCGCTCTTTCCGGCGCCGGCCGAGCGCTACGTGAACTTCGGTTTTTGGGACACGTTGCGCTTCCGCGTCGGCTATCCGCCGGGCCACTTCAACCGCTTGGTGGAACGGGCGGTGGCGGAACTTGGCGGCATCAAATCGCTGTATTCCTCCTCGTTCTACTCCGAAGAAGAGTTCCACCGGCACTACGGCGGGGACGCCTACCGCGAATTGAAATCGCAATACGATCCGCAAGGGGCGCTTGGCGAGCTGTACGCCAAGTGCGTGCGGGATCGGTAGGCGGTAGGCGCGTCGGCGTTACTCCGCGCGTTGCCAGCGCACGGCGTCCGCCACCACGATGTCGCCTTCCGTGGCATCGGAAACCACCACTCGCACCGGGCCGGCGGGCAGGTCGTAGGTGCCGAGGTGGTTCCAGCCGGGCGTCGCTTGGGCGGCGTCGAACGGCACTTCCACAGTGTGCGCTTGGTTCTCGCCGGCCAAGATGCGGATGTCCATGTCGCCGAAGGCGTCGGCGGGACGCCACTGCACCTCGCCGGGGATGCTGCGCAGGTAGTGGCCTTCGCTCAGCGATGCGCCCGGTAGGTGGTAATAGAGGCGCCAACGCCCGGGCGCGGGCAATTCGGCGGTGAAGCTCGCCTTGCCCTCGCCTTCGCCGGCGACGATGCGGGCGAACGTGCGGCGGTACTTGCCCCAGATCACGGCGTTCTCGTCCGTCTGGCGGCGCCAGCGCGGTTCCGTGCCGCTGTCGGGGCGGAACTCGGGCAGAGTCTCATCGGTGGTTTCTGCCGCTGCGCCCAGGCGCCACGGGGGCGGTGGGGAGACGGTGGCGAAGCCGGGGTCCAAGTCGTCCACCACGATGCCGATGTCCGGCGGCCGCCACTCGCTGGCGCGGCTGCCGACTAGCGGCGGCTCGTCCACCACCGCGGCGCT
The DNA here is from genome assembly GCA_965243095.1 of Candidatus Azotimanducaceae bacterium. Lineage (GTDB taxonomy): Bacteria > Pseudomonadota > Gammaproteobacteria > Pseudomonadales > Azotimanducaceae > VXYL01. The sequence continues at coordinate 2,730,145 of OZ251530.1, read as the reverse complement.
GTCCACCGGCGGCAAGCGCAGGCGCAGGATGCGGCGGTTCAGCGAAAGGTAGGTTTCCAGACGCACTTCCACCGGCGGTTGGCGGGTGATCGAGCCGACTTCCACCGCGCTGTTGCCGGGCACATGGGCGAAGCGGCTCCATTGATGGCCGAATTGGCCGGTGCGGTAGGAGACGCCGGCAACGCCGGGCGCCGCTTCGTCGTTGCGGACATGAACGCGAATCTGGTAGCGCGGATTGCCCGCTTCGTCGTCCGGCAAACGCTGCACGCGGGCGTCCGAGGCGAGGAAGCCGGGCAGAGTCGGTTGCGTGAGCACGTGTTCCAAAAACGGGACTACGGCGGGATCGACCTCGGCCATCGCCGCGAGAAAATCCTGCCGCGTGAACAATCCGCCGGCGTGGCGCTCGCGCAGCAAGGCGAGGAATCGGGTCACTCCCCGCGCACCCAGCAACCGCCGAATCGACTGCCCGAGCAAGTTGCCTTTGTGTACCATGATGTCGGCGCCGTTCTCCCGAAGGGCGGGGTCGAAACCGGTGAAGGACACCTTCTCGCTTGCGTCTTCCAACGCCATGGGGAAGAACAAGAACCAATTGAAGGCCATGGTGGCGGACGCCATGTTCCGCTCCAGCACCCGCACCAGGAACGGCATGCGCGGCGACAGGCCCACGCGCAGCCAATGCGCTGGCGCGACTGTCCGCTCGCCGCGCACACGCCAAGCGGTGAGCCATTCCACCAAGTAGTCCATCGCGGCCGCCCCGTCGCCGGTGGCGCGGGCACGAAACGGGACGAGATTGTGCGCGGCGCCGGTGGTGAGCGAAATGCCGTGCGCGCCGGAGTATTCGACTTGCCCAAGGAGGTAGTCCAGCCAGCGGTCTTCGGGGAATCCGCCCCAGCGTGGGCGCTGGGTGAGGCGCGATGTGGGGAAGCCGTGCTCGGCAAGCAGCTGGATGCCGGGCAGGGCTTGCACGTTGTCCATCAACCAGCCGCCGCCGTAGCGCCGGAGCTGGGCGGGAACCTCCACTAGGCTGATGACGGGGTGCGGATAGGCGGGCGCGTGTTCGCCGGACGCCCAGTTCTGCAGACGATCGCGCAGTTTGTCGACGATGGTGCCGCTGCCGCTGATTTGGATCGTGGGAGAGATCGTGAGGTCTCCGACGTCGCCCACTGTGGTGACCATCATCATGCCGCCGTCCGCGTCGCTCCGGTCTTGGGGATTCTCCTTCTGGCGTTGCGCTTGCTGCGCGAAATACTCCACGTTGCCGACGTGCATGGGGTGGAGGAGCAGTTCGGCCTCCACGTCTTGGAGGGTCATGGCGCGGCGGGCGTAGGGGGCGGCGACTAGGGCGAACTCGGGCAGCGGAACCGCTGGCTGGAAGCGCAGCCCGCTCTCGTCTTGCTGGCGACCGGCGCCGCCGACGTGCCAGCCGGGCGGCGCTTGTACCGCCAGATCCAACGCGAAGAAATCCGGCGGCGCGGCGAAGTTCGCGCCCGCGATCGGCAACCAGCGCACCGCTGGCGTGAGCGCCACGAACGCCTCGTCGAACAAAGACGCTTGTTCGCCCAGCAGCACCATCGGGCTGCCGAGCAGGCTCTCGGCCATCGCGTCCACCACGCTATCCAAGTAGCCGAAGCGTTGATCGGGGATGCCGGTGGCTTGGATGGCCACGACAACGCCGGCGTTCCGCGGCAGCGGTTGCGGCGCTTTCACCTCCAGCAAGCCGTGGTGGTGGATGTGGGTGACGTTTGCGCCGTCCAGACGGACAGATTCCACGGCCATGCCGGGATTCAAGCTGAAGCGCAGCACGTCCATCGGCGCATCGGCCGGCACGCGTACAGCTACTTCCACGCGAATGGCGAGGCGCCGACCGGGTTCGATGGCCACTTCGCCGGCGATGCCCTCGATGTCCAGCCGCGGTTCGGCTTGCAGGGCGTGGTGTGTTTGCACCCATTCGTTGCGCTCGGATTGCGTGGCTTGCGCTTGCCCGGCGAGGACCGCGATCACCATGGCGCCCACGCCTATGCAAGCGCCGCCGAGCAAGAGGCGCCTGCGACGGCGCACTTCGTCGACGCGCGGCCAGATGCTCGCCGCCAACACCAGCAACCCGATGGCGAAAGCGACCGTGGCAAGGCGGGCGCACACCTCCACGCTGGTTGGCCAGCGCGGCAGGATTTCCGACCCGATGAAGCCGAGGTGGGTGATGCCCGAAAGCACTGGCAGCAGGTAGAGCGGCGTGTTGACGATGGCGACGAGCGCCAAGCCGAGCAGCGCCAAGGTGACGGCCGCGGCCGCCCAGCGCGAACGGAGCACGGCGACAACCGCGAGCACCAGCGCGCCCCAGAACGCCAAGGCCGGCGGCGCGTCGAGCACCACGAAGGTGAGCAGCGAGACGGGTTCCGGCGGCGTGCCGCCCAGCCATTGGAATTGCGCCACGACCATGCCGGAGATCTGCAGGCCAGCCGCCAACACCACGAGCGGCAGCCAGACGATGATTCCCGCCGCCAGCAGCCGGCCGGCGAGCATTGCGACGTTGGACACCGGGCGCGCGTCGAGCGCTTCCACGACCTGCGCGCCCACGTCTCTCGAACGCACGTCGAAGACGACGAAAACCACGCCGACGAGCAACACCCACAGCGTCATCAGCCCGATGCCGGGCATGGCGAAACGCGGCGCGACGGTGTCGTTGTAGAAGTGGTTGACGCCGAAGGAGTGGTACAAGGCCGCGCCGGCCGTAAGCGCCAAAGCCGCGAACAGCCATGTGCGAGCCATGCGTCGCGCCGAGCGGAGTTCCGCGGCGCAGACGCCAAGCAGTCCGCGCAGCGGGCGGAGACCGCCGCGGCGTGCGTTCGTCACATTCGCGCCCATGTAGCCGTGGACCCCGAAGTCAAATGCCTGACGACGACCTACTCTCACATGGGGAGACCCCACACTACCATCGGCGCTGAGACGTTTCACTGCTGAGTTCGGAATGGGATCAGGTGGTTCCGACTCGCCATGGTCGTCAGGCAAACCGTGAAATCCTACCTTGATGAAGCCGACACTTGCGTTGCTTTGCGCGTCGTTGGGCAAATCCGGCTGACGTTCACCGACCGCCACGCTTTTGCCACCGGCAACACCGGCGCGTGGACTCGGTAGTATGGTCAAGCCTCACGGGCAATTAGTACGGGTTAGCTCAACGCCTCGCAGCGCTTACACATCCCGCCTATCAACCTCGTAGTCTACGAGGGCCCTTTAGAAATCTCGAAGATTTGGTGAGATCTTATCTCGAGGGGGGCTTCCCGCTTAGATGCTTTCAGCGGTTATCCCTTCCGGACATAGCTACCCGGCAATGCCACTGGCGTGACAACCGGAACACCAGAGGTCCGTCCACTCCGGTCCTCTCGTACTAGGAGCAGCTCCTCTCAAATCTCAAACGCCCACGGCAGATAGGGACCGAACTGTCTCACGACGTTCTAAACCCAGCTCGCGTACCACTTTAAATGGCGAACAGCCATACCCTTGGGACCGGCTCCGGCCCCAGGATGTGATGAGCCGACATCGAGGTGCCAAACACCGCCGTCGATGTGAACTCTTGGGCGGTATCAGCCTGTTATCCCCGGAGTACCTTTTATCCGTTGAGTCATGGCCCTTCCATTCAGAACCACAAGATCACTAAGACCGTCTTTCGACCCTGCTCGACCCGTCGGTCTCGCAGTCAAGCGCACTTCTGCCTTTATACGCAACGCATGATTTCCGACCATGCTGAGTGCACCTTCGTACTCCTCCGTTACTCTTTGGGAGGAGACCGCCCCAGTCAAACTACCCACCACACACTGTCCTCAACCCAGCTAATGGGCCCAAGTTAGAACCCCAACGTAGCAAGGGTGGTATTTCAAGGACGACTCCACGAAAGCTAGCGCCTTCGCTTCAAAGTCTCCCACCTATCCTACACAAACTAAGCCAGAGTCCAGTGTGAAGCTGTAGTAAAGGTTCACGGGGTCTTTCCGTCTAGCCGCGGGTACACGGCATCTTCACCGCGATTTCAATTTCACTGAGTCTCGGGTGGAGACAGTGTGGCCATCGTTACGCCATTCGTGCAGGTCGGAACTTACCCGACAAGGAATTTCGCTACCTTAGGACCGTTATATTTACGGCCGCCGTTTACCGGGGCTTCGATCACAAGCTTCGAGCGAGCAAGCCCGCTCTAACCTGATCACTTAACCTTCCGGCACCGGGCAGGCGTCACACCCTATACGTCCTCTTGCGAGTTTGCAGAGTGCTGTGTTTTTAGTAAACAGTCGCAGCCACCTGGTATCTTCGACCGCTAGCAGCTCCGGGGGCAAGCCCCTTCACCGCCGGCGGCGCACCTTCTCCCGAAGTTACGGTGCCATTTTGCCTAGTTCCTTCACCCGAGTTCTCTCAAGCGCCTTGGTATTCTCTACCCGACCACCTGTGTCGGTTTGGGGTACGGTCGCACATTGCCTGAAGCTTAGAGGTTTTTCTTGGAAGCGTGGCATTAGCTGCTTCCGGGTCTCTTGCAAGACCCGTTCGTCGTCGCGCCTCAGCCTTGAGGAACCCCGGATTTACCTAAGGTCCCGGCCTACACGCTTTCACCTGGACAACCATCGCCAGGTCAGCCTAGCCTTCTCCGTCACCCCGTCGCAGCAATATGCGGTGCTGGGATATTAACCAGCTTCCCATCGACTACGCCTTTCGGCCTCGCCTTAGGGGCCGACTCACCCTGCGCCGATGAACGTTGCGCAGGAACCCTTGGTCTTTCGGCGAGGGGGATTTTCACCCCCTTTATCGTTACTCATGTCAGCATTCGCACTTCTGATACCTTCAGCGCTCCTCGCGGAACGCCTTCACAGGCTTACAGAACGCTCCTCTACCGGCGGCACCCCAAGGCGCCGCCCCGCAGCTTCGGTACATGGTTTTAGCCCCGTTACATCTTCCGCGCAGGCCGACTCGACCAGTGAGCTATTACGCTTTCTTTAAAGGATGGCTGCTTCTAAGCCAACCTCCTGGCTGTCTGAGCCTTCCCACATCGTTTCCCACTTAACCATGATTTGGGGACCTTAGCTGGCGGTCTGGGTTGTTGCCCTTTCGACGACGGACGTTAGCACCCGCCGTCTGTCTCCCTCGCTGCGCTCATTGGTATTCGGAGTTTGCATGGGGTTGGTAAGTCGAGGTGACCCCCTAGCCCAAACAGTGCTCTACCCCCAATGGCGATACGAGAGGCGCTACCTAAATAGCTTTCGAGGAGAACCAGCTATCTCCGGGCTTGATTAGCCTTTCACTCCGAGCCACAGGTCATCCCCCCATTTTTCAACATAGGTGGGTGCGGGCCTCCAGTCAGTGTTACCTGACCTTCACCCTGCCCATGGCTAGCTCGCCCGGTTTCGGGTCTACTTCCATCGACTGCGTGCCGCAAGCGGCACAAACGCCCATTTGAGACTCGGTTTCCCTACGGCTCCCCTAAACGGTTAACCTTGCCAATGAAAGTAAGTCGCTGACCCATTATACAAAAGGTACGCAGTCACCATGCTGCTTTATTCAACGAGCGGTTGCCGCAAGCGGCACGCTCGATGACGACAGCATAGCTCCCACTGCTTGTACGCATCCGGTTTCAGGTACTGTTTCACTCCCCTGTGGGGGTACTTTTCGCCTTTCCCTCACGGTACTGGTTCACTATCGGTCAGCTGAGAGTATTTAGCCTTGGAGGATGGTCCCCCCTCGTCCAAAAGGACAGTTCAGACAGGGTTTCACGTGCCCCGCCCTACTCGATTTCACGGTGCGCTCGTTTTCGCGTACGGGGCTGTCACCCGCTATGGCGCGCCTTTCCAGGCGCTTCCGCTAACGCCGCGTGAGCCCGAAGGCCCGCGCGGGTTCACACCGCTTAAGGGCTGTTCCCCGTTCGCTCATCGCTACTGAGGGAATCTCGATTGATTTCTTTTCCTCCGGGTACTTAGATATTTCAGTTCCCCGGGTTCGCCTCGCGCACCTATGTGTTCAGTGCGCGATAGCCACATCGAAAAAACTCGAAAGTGGCTGGGTTTCCCCATTCGGACATCCCCGGATCAAAGTCTGTTTGCCGACTCCCCGAGGCTTTTCGCAGGCTTCAACGTCCTTCATCGCCTTCAGCTGCCAAGGCATCCACCGAATGCGCTTGTTCACTTGACCATACAACCGAAGCCACGCTGTTCAAGCCAGCCACCCTTGGCCGCTGCGAAACACAGCAACGAAGGCGGAGAGCTCGCGCGCGAGCATTGGGCAACATGGTTGGTGAACGTTCGCCGGATTTTACCCGTGGTCGCTACGACCCGCGTCGCACGACCACAACGCGACGGACTTGCCGCCGCGCAGACGCACTTTTCAACTTCAAGTTGGTAAGCATCTCTCGAAAGTCTGCACACCCCGAACAGCCAGACCGCAGCCCGACAACACAAGGCGATCAAGCGAGAGACGCTTGGCTTCATCAAGATGGATTTTGTTAAGACCGGCGAAGAAGCCGAAATCCAAGCACACGGTTCGCGCCGCGCGCTTGGATTCAGGCTTACTCGCCAACCCGGTTCCGCGAGTTTTGGTGGAGCCGAGGAGGCTCGAACTCCTGACCCCCTGCGTGCAAGGCAGGTGCTCTCCCAGCTGAGCTACGGCCCCAAGGGAACGCCGGTTGATCTTGTCCACCGGCCCGCGCCCGTCTAGGGCGCACCTTAGGCTGGTGGGTCTGACTGGATTTGAACCAGCGACCTCACCCTTATCAGGGGTGCGCTCTAACCAACTGAGCTACAGACCCTCGCGGAAACACGGGCGTTGCGAAGTGAAGACTTGCCATTCGTGTGAGCGCTCGCGCTTGCCGCTTCGAGCGTGGATCGACATCCGGCGAATACTGCTGCCGCAGTTGCCTGCGACGGCCGCCGGCGCGACCTTTGGGTTTAAGGAGGTGATCCAGCCGCAGGTTCCCCTACGGCTACCTTGTTACGACTTAGTCCCAGTCATGAACCACACCGTGGTAACCGTCCTCCCGAAGGTTAGACTAGCTACTTCTGGTGCAGCCCACTCCCATGACTTGACGGGCGGTGTGTACAAGGCCCGAGAACGTATTCACCGCGACATGCTGATTCGCGATTACTAGCGATTCCTGCTTCAAGGAGTCGAGTTGCAGACTCCTATCCGGACTGCGAGCGGTTTTTTGGGATTCGCTCACCCTCGCGGGGTTGCAGCCCTTTGTACCGCCCATTGTAGCACGTTTGTAGCCCACCACGATAAGGGCCATGACGACTTGACCTCGTCCCCGCCTTCCTCCGGTTTGTCACCGGCAGTCTCCTTAGAGTTCCCGACTTTACTCGCTGGCAAATAAGGATAGGGGTTGCGCTCGTTACGGGACTTAACCCAACATCTCACGACACGAGCTGACGACAGCCATGCAGCACCTGTCACACGGTTCCCGAAGGCACCAATCCATCTCTGGAAAGTTCCGTGGATGTCAAGTGGTGGTAAGGTTTTTCGCGTTGCCTCGAATTAAACAACATGCTCCACCGCTTGTGCGGGCCCCCGTCAATTCATTTGAGTTTTAACCTTGCGGCCGTACTCCCCAGGCGGAGAACTTATCGCGTTAGCTGCGCCACTAAACCCTCAAGGGGCCAAACGGCTAGTTCTCATCGTTTACGGCGTGGACTACCAGGGTATCTAATCCTGTTTGCTCCCCACGCTTTCGCACATGAGCGTCAGTTTCAGTCCAGGAGGCCGCCTTCGCCACTGGTGTTCCTTCCTATATCTACGCATTTCACCGCTACACAGGAAATTCCACCTCCCTCTACTGAACTCTAGTTTGCCAGTTTGGAATGCAATTCCCAGGTTGAGCCCAGGGCTTTCACATCCCACTTAACAAACCGCCTACGCGCGCTTTACGCCCAGTAATTCCGATTAACGTTCGCACCCTCCGTGTTACCGCGGCTGCTGGCACGGAGTTGGCCGGTGCTTCTTCTGTGGTTAACGTCAAGGGCCGGCGGTATTAACGCCGGCTTTTTCTTCGCCACTGAAAGTGCTTTACAACCCGAAGGCCTTCTTCACACACGCGGCATGGCTGCATCAGGCTTTCGCCCATTGTGCAAGATTCCCTACTGCTGCCGTCCGTAGACGTCTGGGCCGTGTCTCAGTCCCAGTGTGGCTGATCGTCCTCTCAGACCAGCTATGGATCGTCGCCTTGGTAGGCCGTTACCCCACCAACAAGCTAATCCAACGCAGGCTCCTCCGCCAGCGCGAGGTCTTACGCTGCGGCCGAAGCCGCCACGTTCGATCCCCCGCTTTCATCGCCGTTGCCGGCGATCGCATGCGGTATTAGCTCGAGTTTCCCCGAGTTATCCCCCACTGCCGGGTAGATTCCTACGCGTTACTCACCCGTCCGCCACTTTACTCGGCCCCGAAGGGCCTTTCTCGTTCGACTTGCATGTATGAGGCCTGCCGCCAACGTTCAATCTGAGCCATGATCAAACTCTTCAGTTGAAGCAATCTCAGCCCCTGCCGCCTTGGCCAATGGCCGCGGCCGCCGGGCCGAAAAGGGTTTGCTCAGAGCTTTAAGCGTCGAGCGCCCACACGAATGGCTTGTCTTCACTTCTTAAAGAACGGCCAAGGGGCGGTCGGCCCCTCGGCAAGGGTTGCGTACTATACGCCTGATCTGGGCGCTGTCAACCGCCGCGGCGATCTTTTTTTGCGCACGAAATAAACCATGCATAAACAATAGGTTACGCACGGATCACCCCGCCAACACCAGCATATGCCAGTGCTTCCGGCCCCTACGAACCACATGGTAGCGCTGGTGCAGCGCGCTCGCGGCGTCCAAGCGCCGTGCCGCGTCCGTTTCCACTATGCCGTTCACGCGCACGCCGCCGCTCTGCACCAAGCGCCGCGCCGCGCTGTTGGAGGCCGCCAGCCCCGCCCGGGTGAGCGCCGCAAGCAGCCCTTCGCCGGCGGCGATGGTGGTTGTGGCCATGCCGTCTTGCGCCAGCACCGCCAACTCGCCCGCTTGCAGGCCGCGCACGTCCCCGGAGAACAGCGCCGCGGTGATGCGCTCCGCCGCGGCAACGGCGGCGTCGCCATGCACGAGGCGGGTAGCCTCGGCGGCCAGCAGGCGTTGCGCCCGGCGTTCCTCCGGCTGCGCCTGTGCCGCCTTCTCCGCCGCTTCGATGGCACCCGCCGGCAGCAACGTGAAGCAGCGCAGGAAGTGGCCCATGTCCGCGTCCGCGGCGTTCATCCAGAACTGGTAGAAGGCGTAGGGCGATGTGCGTTCGGCGTCCAGCCACACGGCGCCGGCGGCGGACTTGCCGAACTTCACGCCATCGCGCCGCGTGACCAGCGGCACGGTGAGCGCGTACGCCTGCCGCCGCAAGGCCCGCCGCACCAAGTCCACGCCGCTGACGATGTTGCCCCATTGGTCGCTGCCGCCCAGCTGCACGGTGCAGTCGTAGCGCCGCGCCAGCTCCAGGAAATCGTAGGCTTGCAGCAGCATGTAGCTGAACTCGGTGTAGGAGATGCCCTCGCCATCCCGCTCCAGGCGCACGCGCACCGAATCCCGCTGCGTCATCGCGTTGACGGAGAAGTGCTTGCCCACATCGCGCAGGAAGTCCAGCACACCCACATCTCGCGTCCAATCAAGGTTGTTCACCACGCGGCCGCCGGCTGCGCCCTCCACGTCGATGAAGCGCCCCACTTGGTCGCGAATGGCGTCCACCCACTCGGCAATGGTGGCCACATCATGTAAGGCGCGTTCGTCCGTGCGCCCGGACGGGTCGCCGATAAGACCGGTGGCGCCGCCGACCACGACGATGGGCCGATGGCCCAGCAACTGCGCCCGCCGCAGGACCAGCAGTGGCACCAGATTGCCCACTTGCAGGCTGGGCGCGGTGGGGTCGAAGCCGACGTAGAGCGTGCGCGGCCCGCTCGACAAGTGTTCTTCCAACGCCGATCGATCGGAAACCTGCGCGAGCAGACCGCGCGCCGACAGTTCGTTCAGCAGGGAGGACATGGACAGCGCCCTCTCAGGGCGCGTCGTTTGCGCGGCGAAGCCGGTCTTCCAGTTCGGCGACCCGACGTTCCGCCGCTTCGGCACGAGCTTGCGCCGCTTCCGCACGGGATCTCTCCGCTTGGGCCTTTGCCAGAGCTCTTGCCTCCCGGCCCCGCGACTGGTCGTAATCGGGGATGTCCGTCGCGGTCGCGGGATCGTGCCAACGCATCGTCAGCGCCCAAGTCTCCCTCGGCGAGGAGGGCGGCGTCCGTTCCGCGACATAGGCCACCAGCCCCAGCACCGCACTGCACACGCCGCATTCGCCGTTCGGCAGCACCTTTTCCTCAAGCGGCTCGCGGCACCGCGGCGTCAGCGCGAAACCCCACAGTTCCTTGCCGGTGCCGGCGCGGTCCTCGGCGTTGACGTCGAACAGCAAGCACTCGCGCACGCCCATTTGCTGGTAGCAGTCGAGCTTGCGGCCGACATCGTGTTTCCAAGTGCTCCGCGACACCACCTCCAGCACGAAGTCCGGCGGCCCCAACTGGTCCACGTCGTAGTCGGCGCGAGTGCGGCGGCGCGGCACCTTCAGCGCCACGAACACGTCTGGCGACAGCCGGCTCTGGCCTTCCCCCCCGCCGTTGCCGCCGTTGCCATCCTTGAGAGGCTCAGTGAACAAGATATGCAAATCGTCCCCCACCTCGGCGTCGGGGTAGCGGTGCATCAGGCCGTCGCGCGAGTAGGCCGTGGCGGTGGCGTGCGGCGCTTTCACGGGGATGCGCACGTCCACCAGCGGCGGATCGAGTGGGTAACACGGTTCGTCGTCGAACGGGAAGCCCACTGCCGCACGTTGTTGATCGACCAGCCCGACGCGGCGGCGCGGCGGCGGCGCGGCGCTCGGGCGGGGGCGGAAGTCGGAACTCGCTTCGGACATCGCTTCCTCCTGATGGGCGTGGCCGCGGGGTTGTGCGGCCCACTGGCGGCATCGTAGCACGCCCGAGTCGCACACCGGCCGCGGCGGTTGCGGGCGTTTTGGGGTAGTAGTGCCATGGCGGAATTTTGGTAAGAGGCCATCGGCGCTGTCTACGGCAGATGGCTTACAACGCAACGGGCCGATCTCTCACAAGCTCTTGCGAAGATGCCCAATCACGGGAAGCGAATACAATCCGCCGCAAACCGCCGGCACACAGGGGGCAAGGCTTGGCAAAGGCGTTCCAGAACACCCACGTGGTGGATCTCTCGACCACGCTTTCCGGCGCGTGGGCGGCGCGCCTGTTCGGCGACTTCGGCGCCGACGTGGTGCTGGTGGAAGCGGCGGAAGGCCATCCGCTGCGCGACGAGCCGCCGTTCTTGTCGAAAGATGTCACTGACGCCAGCGCCAAGGAGCGCTCGCTGTTGCACGCGTACGCGAATTGGAACAAGCGATCGGTAGTGGCCGAAACGGAGGCCGAGGTAGCGCGGCTGTGCAGCGGCGCGGACGTGGTTGTCACCACCGATGCCGCGCCACCACCAGTACCGGCCGGCGCGGACGTGGTTGTCACCACCGATGCCGCGCCACCACCAGTACCGGCCGGCGCGGTGCATCTTTCCATAACGCCGCATGGCCTCGGCGGCCCCCTCGCCAACGCGCCCGGCAACAATCTCACCTGCTGCGCCCGGGTCGGCTGGGCCACCATCAACAAGCGGGAAGACGAGCCGCCGTTGCAGCTACCGGCGCGGCAAACCAGCTATCTGGCCGGGGTGGCCGGCTTCATCGCCGCCGCGGCGGCGCTGTATCGCGGCGGCGGCGAGCGCATCGACCTGAGCGAGATGGAGGCCGCGGCGCTCACCTGTGCGCCGTGGGCGATCATGGGCATCTTCGTCGGCGGCGAAGCGGCGGCGTTCGGGCCGAACGGCCGGCGGCGGCGCGGACGCCCCGGCCCGCTTTGGCAAGCCGCCGACGGCCTCATCAACTACGGTTATGGCGATTGGCAGCAGTGGACCAGCGCCATGCGCTTTCTCGGTTTGGACGATCTCGCCGAAGACGAACGCTTCGTGAGTGCCTGGGGACGCCACCAGCAGGACACGCGCCCGGTGCGCGCCGGCCTCGCCACGGCGTCCGCCACGCGCGGCAAGTGGGAGCTGTTCCACGGTCTCGCCGAACGCCGCTGCATCTCCGGGGTGGTGCAGGACGTGCGCGACCTGCGCGACAGCGCCCAGTTGCAGGCGCGCGGCTTTCTCGTGGACGCGCAAGCCGGCGGCCGCAAAACTCGCACCTTTGGAGCGCCGGCCAAACTCTCCGAGACGCCGTGGGCGCTGCGCCGCCCAGCGCCCAAACTCGGCGAGCACAGCGGCCGCGTGGAGGCGAAACCGCCAATCGCATCAACGCCCCGCCCCGCCGAACAGCGCCAACCCCTAGCCGATGTGCGCGTGCTGTGCTTCACCCAAGCATGGGCCGGCACCTTCTGCACCGAGCTCCTCGCCTTGCTGGGCGCGGACGTGGTGCAAATCGAGACCGTGCGCCGCCCGGACGTGTGGCGCGGCGCCGGCGCGCCGGTGCCGCCGGCGGTGCGCAACGCGGACATCCCGCAGCAGGGCATCAACACCAACGGCATGTACAACTCGGTGAACCTGAACAAGCGCGCCGTGACGCTGGACGTGACCCACCCGCGCGGCAAGGCGATGTTCTGGGAGCTGATCCCCAAGTTCGACGTGCTGGTGGACAACTTCAGCCCGCATGTGACCACCAACTGGGGCGTCACCTTGGAAACCCTGCGCGAACACCGCCAAGACATCATCTTCGCGTCCGTCTCCGGCTACGGCCGGCAAGGCCCGCTGGCCGACTACCCGGCCAACGGCGCCACCACCGAGCCGATGGCCGGGCTGGCCTCCATCCACGGCTACGAGGACGGCCAGCCCATGAACACCGGCGGCCTCATCCCGGACCCCATCTCCGGCTACTACCTGACCGCGGCCATCCTCGCCGCCCTCAACCACCGCAAACGCACCGGCGTGGGCCAGCGCATCGACGCCGCCATGTTGGAGGCAGTCGCCCTGCAGGTGGGCGACGCCGTCATGGAGTTCGACGCCACCGGCATCGTGCGCGCACCCACCGGCAACCGCCATCCGCGCTTCGCCCCCCACGACGTGTTCGCCTGCGCGAACGAGGAGTGGATCGCTGTGGCCGCGGCAACGGATGCGATGTTCGCCACGCTGGCCGAACACATGAAAGCGCCCAACCTCGCCACCGACCCGCGTTTCGCCACCAACGCGGCGCGCAAGGAGCACGAAGACGCCTTGAACGACCTGCTGGCCGGCTGGTTCGCTCCCCGCAACGCCGCCGAGGAAGCCGACGCCCTCGCCGCCCGCGGCGTTTGCGCCACCAAGTGCGAACCGTTCAAGCCAATCTACGCCAATTCCACCGCGCAATTCGACGCCCGCGGGTTCCTGACGCCGGTGACCCACCCCGAATCCGGCACCCACCTCCTGCCCGCGCTGCCGTGGCTGATGGCGAACACGCCACGCATCGCCGTGCGCCACGCCCCCCGCTTCGGCGAGCACAGCCGGCAGGTGTTCGCGGAAGAGCTGGGGATCGGGGATGAAGAGTACGAGGAGTTGGTGCGGCTGGAGGTGACGGGAACGCGGCGCGTGCGGTGATTTGGCCGACGCCCTTGCGCGGTTGCGGCTATTTCCTATCGAAGAGACAGTGCTCAAGGCCCCAACGCGCCCACTGGAATTACGCCCACGTCGCCGGCGCCGACCGAGCCGTAGCCAGCCGGCGCGATCACGGCGAGCGCCGCGGGCGGGCCGTGGTCGCTCCGCTCCATGCGCTTGGCGAGGCGCCGGAGGTTTTCGGCGCCTTCTTCCACCCAGCGCTCCCCCAACTTCACCTCGAACGCCGCCCAGCGGCCGTCGCCGGTCTCCACGATGGCGTCCACTTCCAAGCCATCCTTCTCCCGGTAGTGGAAGACCTCGGCGTCAGCCGCTTGCGCGTACACGCGCAGGTCTCGCACCACCAAAGACTCGAACAGAAAGCCTAGAAACGCCAAGTCCGCCAGCAGCCGCTCGGGTGTGGCGCGCAAGGCCGCCACCGCCAGCGACGGATCCACGAAGTGGCGCACAGCGGCGGTGCGCAACGTCGCGCGCGAACGCAGATGCGGCGACCAAGCCGGTTGGTTCTCCACCACCATCAGCCGTTCCAATGCCTCCGAGTATTCGGCCACAGTGTCCGCCTTGACCGCCGGGCTGCCGCCAACTTCCGCCGCCAACTTGGACATCGAAACCGGCGTCGCCACGTTCCGCGCCAAAGAACGCAACAAGCGTCCCACTTTGATGGGGTCGCGTTCCTTGCCGCTGACGCGGGAAATGTCCGTGCGGCGAATCTCTTCCAGATACGCGCGATTGGCGCGCAACGTGTGCGGCGACGACCGACCGATGTTGGCCGGCCAGCCGCCAGCGCTGACCAAAGCCGCCACCTCCGCAACCGCCATTGCGCACTGGGGCGCCCGCTGCGGCTCGCCGTCCAGCAGACGACCAAGCGAGATTTCGCCGCTGGATCTCCCCGTCTCGAACAGCGACATGGGGCGCATCCGCAGCCTAGCGACGCGCCCGGCGCCAGTGTGCCGAGTGATGTCGTCGGCAGGCACCGCGGAGCCGGTGAGAACGAACTGGCCCGGCAGTCCCCGGTCGTCCACCGCACGGCGAACATGATTCCAAATCTCCGGTTCCAGCTGCCATTCGTCAATGAGCCGCGGCACATCGCCGGCCAGCAACGCCGGCGGATCCGTGCCGATCAAACGACGCGCGTTTTCGTCGACATCCAGCAGCACCGCGCTAGCAGCAGCTTCTGTGGCGGTTGCCGTCTTGCCGGCCGCCTTCGTGCCTTCCACCAGCACAGCGCCGGTGGAACGGAGCAGCTCCTGAAGTTCAGCGTCCACCACGCGGGGCACATACATAGGGACACTCCGCCGTTTCAACGCCGCACACGATAGCGTTTTGGAACACTTTCGGCAAGCAGCAGAGGGTGATTCGGCGACGTTTTAGAGGGTGATTCGGCGAATATGCAGAGGGTGATTCGGCGAAGGATTGAAGGGTGATTTGTCGACGGCGGTATCCTCTGGCAAACAGCGCATTTGAGCGGCGCGGCTCAGCAATCCTCGCTCTGTTGGCAACTTAGCAGGCGGAAGTACCGCGCCACGGCTTGCTCGTCGTAAGCGGGGTCGCGGGGGCGGCCGGTTTGGATGGGGACGCCTTCCACCCGGCGCAGGGCCACTTCGAGTTGGTCGAGGCGCGCCAGCGTCATGCGCAGGAGGCGTTCGCGGTTCGCGGCGTCGGCGCCGAGGCCGCGGTAGGCGGCGGCGCCCTCGGCGGCGAGTTGCCGCGCCTCCGGGTTGGCGACGCCGCTGCCGTCGAACACCGCCGCTTCCAAGCGGGCGATGTCGCGGAGCAAACCGGGCAGAGCGTCGCCTTCGCCTCCGGCGGCCGCGGTTTGCAGGCGTGTGCGCAACGCTTGCACCTCGTCCACGGTCGGCGTGCCGGAGGTGGCATCGCCACGCGCCAGTTCCCGTGCGGCTTGGGCGACGCGGCGCTGCAACGCCGCCAACCCGTCGCGCACACCGTCTTCGTGGCCGACGAGGAACAGCGGCCGGCCGGCCTCGAAGTACTCGGCCGCGGTGGCGAGGCGTTCGGCCAAGCGCGACTCGGCCAGCTCTTCGAGGGCTTGGTCGATTTCCGCGCCGGCCGCCGCGGGCGCATCGCGGAGCTCCCGCTTGGCCTCCGCCAAATCCGCGGCGAGGGCGCTGAGGTCTTGCTGCATCCGGCGTTTGGTGGCGGCTTCGTCCTGCATGGCGAAATCGCGCATCCGCAGACCGTTGCCAGCTTCGGCTTCGCGCAGGCGTTCATCGCGCAGCGCCCGCAGGCGTTCCACGATGCGCTCTTGATCCGCGAGCAGCTCGCCGGCGGTGCGTTCGGCGCCGCGCATGCGTTCGGCCAAGTCCCGCGCCACGCCGCGTTGCAGGCGCTCGGCGCCGGCGCGCAGCGCGGCGGCGGCTTGGCGCAAGGTCTCGGCATCGGCGCGTTGTTCGCCCCGCGCCTCGGCGACGCTGGCACGGGCGCGTTCGATTTCGGCCAACGCCGAACGCAAATCGCGCTCGCCGGATTGCCCGCCGGACGCATCGCCGGATTGCGCTTGGGCGACACGGCCGTTGGCTGCGCCACGATTGCGCTGTTGGCGTTGCTGCTGTCGCTGTTCCAAGCGCTCGCGCAGGGATTCGAATTCGTCCTCCAAGCGCTCCAACTGCCAGCGCGATTCGGGCAGCGTTTGCCCCTCCCGCTCCTGCCGGCGCGCCAACGCCTCTTGCCGGCGGGCCAGCTCGGTGAGGCGACGCCATTCGTCGTCGGCGGACGATTCGGCGCGTTCGCCGAAGGTGGGTTGTTGCGGCGTCTCGTAGCGGTTGCGCTCCGGGTCCAGCTCCAAGTCGACCAGCTCGGCAAGCGAACGGCTCGCCGAGCTGCCGGAACCCGAAGCGCCGCGCGAGAGCGAGACGTTCACGTCCGTCAAACTCGCCTCCGCCGAAAGAAGGTGCCCTAGGGCGCGTTGCTCCGGCGGCACCGCGCCTTCTAGGTCGTTCGCGGACAAGGTCTCGGCGGCGAGAGCCATCTGTTCGGACGCCGCCGCCAACTCCAAGACGAACGAACCCATCTCGTCCGCGTCCGAGAGCCGCCGCCCTTCGGCGCGGGCGACCAGCGTTTCCACCTGCTCGCGCAAGGCGGTTTGCAGCGCCGTCACCATGCGCGTTTGGTCGCGGAAGTCTTGCTCGGTGCGACTAGCAGTGTCGCGGTCGCGGATGAGGTTCCAAGTGGCGGCCACGATGTCGCGCTGGCGGGCGGAGAGTTCCAAACCGCCGCCGGCGCCGCTCCCCTGCCCCCCGCTGCCGCTGCCTTGCTGTTCCCGGTAGCGGCGATCGAACGGGCGCACGTCCACGAAGTAGAGGGCGGTGCGCGCCGTCGCGCCGTGATCCTTGGCCTCGGCGTAGAACGAGAGCACATCGCCCGGCCGCATGGCGCGCCCGGCGTCGTCCGTCAGCGTCTCGAACGCGACGAGGTGTCTCGCCGCGGCCTCCCGCTCGCCGCTCGCCGTGCCCGCTTGCTCGCGCCACTCGCCGCCGTTGACGGCGTAGCGCAGCGTCAACGCCTCCACGCCGAAATCGTCGCGGGCGCGAAAGCGCAGCGCCACTTCCTCGATGGCGGTGGCGGAGCGATCGTGCCCCGGGAACTCGAACTCCACCTCCGGGCGCCCATCTTCCACCACGTCGATGAGGAAGTTGTCGCTGATCCGCACCATCTCGCCAAGATGCTCCACCGCCACATGCCAAGTGCCGGGCGCGTCGATGCGGAAACCGCCGACGCCAGCATCGTCCAACGCGCCCTCTTGCGCGTCCAACACCAGCCGTCCACCGGCGAGCGGGCGGTCGCTGTGTACGCGCACCTTCACCTCGGTGCCGGCAACGCCGGCCACGTCGCCGTGGCCTTGCATGCGGGTTTCGAGCCGGGTCCAAGGCGGGTAATGCAGCGCGACTTCCAAGCGTTCCACCACCGGCAGGTCCGCCACTTGCACGCGATAGCGCGGCGAGTTGACGCCGCCGCCGGCAACGAAGTAGCTGACCGGCTCGGTAATGGACACCAAGACGAATTCGCTTGTGCCGTCGCCATCCGCGGCGGCCGGCAGCATTTCCGCCTGTTCCCAACGCGCCGCGCCGGCGAAGGATGCGTGCAAATGCAGTCCGTCCACGGCGAAGCCCTGCGCCCGGGCGGACACCAGCACGTCCGCGCCGCGCGGCACCACGGTGTCGCCCGGTGCGACCACGATGCGCGGGCGCGTGTCGCCGAGCGCATCGCCCAGCAGCAGCCGCTCCGCGGGCAAACGCAGGCTCTGCGGCGCGGCGGCGAACATCCAACCGAGCAGCAGCGCCGCCACGGCCAAGAGCGCCAGCGGCGGCGCGAGGTGCCAAACGGGCATCACCCGCCGCGGCGGATGCGCGTCGCTGACGCGCAGCGTGTCCGCCGCCAATTGTGGCAGCAGCGCTGGCGGCTCGGCGCGAGAGCTTTCGTCCAACCAAGTGCCGATGCGCCCATCGAAAGCGGGGACGCGGCGTTCCATTTGCCGGGCCGCGTCGCGCACACGGACACGCCTCGCCACCACCGCCGCCACCGTCGCCGCCAGCAAACCGTAGAGCGCCACCCGAGCGGCGATCACCCATCCCTCGGCGGGCACCACATGGGAGACGAAGGCGGCAAACCCCAACAGGCAGCCGGCCAGTGTGACCACCCCAGCGGCGGCGAAGCGGGCGCGCGAGACGATGGCGAACCGCCGCCGGCACCGTTCCAAATACGCCCGCAACCCGGCCGCGGCGTTGGCGCCCGAGTGGTCGGCGCACTCCGTCGGCGAGCGCTCACTGGATTGGTCGATGGCCATGGCCCTCCGCCGTGCGCCCGGTCAGCATACCAAGTTGAACGCGGTCTCCCTTGTCTAGTTCAGCAGCCACGTCCTGGGAGCGCGGGCGTCTCGCCCGCATTGGGCGAAATACCCGTCAACGAAAGTGCGGGCGAGACGCCCGCGCTCCCAGGGTCGCTGCTGCCATCCGGGGTGGAGGCGGACGTTTACCCGTCAACGCGCCAGCGCGTCTGCAATGGTGAAAAGCGCTTGCGCCGCGCGAGCGGTTTGCGCCACGTCGACGGTGTCCGGCCAGCGGTCGTCCGCGTGGTGGAACCAGGCGTTGGTGCCGAGGAACGAGACGTAGCGGCCGCCGAGGTCGTGGATGTTGCGCGCTTCACCACCCGGGCGCTGGCCCACCGGCGTGGCGTCGGCCGGCGGGCGGGCGGCGTCCGCCAGCGCTTGCCGCGCCAGCGCGAAGAGCGAGTCGTCCGCGGCTTGCAGGCGCAGCCGGGATTCCTTCGCCGCGAAGTTGGCGCCGAGGTGGATCCAGGCATGGACGCTTGCGGCCAATTCGGCGTTGTGGCGCAGGAAGTGCTGCAAACCGAGGTGGCCCAGCTCGTGCCCGCTGGTGGCGATGAACACCATGTTCCGGTTCGGCCGCTCAGCCGCGCAGCGGCGCAACAACGCCAGCCAAAGCGCGATGCCGCCGCCACGCTCGGCCGTGGACGTCCACCACGAGCTCTTCGGCGTCATCACCACCACCGGCGGCAACGACGAATCGAGGCCGTCGATGCGCGCCTGGACGTTGACGCCTTTGGCGGGCTCGAAGTCCACATGCGCCTGCACCGTGGCCTTCTTGCCTTGCGCTGCCGCGGCACACAGCCACGCTTCGTGCGTGCTGGCCACTTGCAGCACCGGCGGGCCGAACGGCGTGGCGAACCGATCGGCGTTCTGCAGCGCAAGACCGGGAACGCGGGCAATGGTCGTGGTGATGGCGATCAAGGCCGGGTGGCCGCCTTCTTTCCGCGCCCGGTTGATGGCGTCGTCGCCGCCGCCGAGCACGCCTACGCCGATGCGGTCCCCAGCGCAGGGCAACATGCCCAGCGGAACGGCAACGCCCTGCCCCGCCGTGGTGCCGCCATCGAACAGTGGCAAACCTTCGGCGACCCGCCCGTCCACCGCGACGGCGCAGCGGCCAGGCAGCCAACGGCGGAGGGGAAACTCGCTTGACGACGCGGCAACGCCGACTTGGCCGCACGACTCCACCAACCATGCCCCGGCTTCGCGATCGCCGGCGGTGCCGGTGCGGTGTGTGCCGCTGTCGTCCCAGGCGCGGATGTCCGCGGCGATGTTGTCGTGCAGCGAATTAGCCACGCTCAGTGCTCTCGAAAGGTCTCGGCTACGGTGCTTCGAGCTGCGTCTTGGCGATGCGTTCGAGCAGCGTCAGACGCAGTTCCGTTTCCACCGTTTGGTACTCCGGCAAGCCGGCCAGATTGCGCGTCTCCAGCGCGTCCGCTTGGCGGTCGAACAGCAGGTAGCTCTCGCCCTCGCGGTTCAGCGCCATCTTCCAATCCTTCGTCAGCAGCAGGAACTCGCCGCGAATCTCGGACAACGCGTCGTCCCGGTGCGGCGCATCCGCCGCGGCCAAAACGGGACACAGGGAACGGGCGAACTGCTGATGTTCCAATTCGCCGCCGGCAAGTTCGACCAGCGTGGGGCCGACATCGCAGTTCTCCGCCAGCACGGCGCTGGGCCCGCGCCCATCGCCGGCCGCCGTCGCCGGGGTGCGCACGATCAGCGGCACGCGCAACGCGCCATCGAGGAAGTTCGCCTTGTAGATCAGATCCCAATCGCCGTTCATCTCGCCGTGGTCCGAAGTGAAGGCGATCACGGTGTTGTCGAGTTCGCCGCGCTGCTCAATCACGCGCAGGATCTGGCCGATCTGGTCGTCGATCAAAGTGACGTTGCCGGCGTAGTTGGCGCGCATGGCGCCGACGTCGCCCGGTTCGAGGTTCGGGCTGCGGTGTTCCATGTGATAGTCGAGCCAGCCCTGCGGGCGCGGGTGATCGGCCGCCGGGCGCGGCACCGGCGGCGGCATTTCCTCCGCTCGGTAGAGGCTGGCGTAGGGTTCCGGCGCGTCCCACGGTTCGTGGGGGCCGCCGAAGCTCACCCAGCAGAACCACGGTTGCTCGCGCCCGTAGCTCTCCAAGTAGCGCTTGGCTTGCTGGCCGACGTACACGTCCGCGTAGTCTTCCAGCGGCAGCGTGGACGGGCGCGCCACATGCGGCTTGTTGGCGAAACGCTCGGCGTAGTCGGCGCGGTAGGCTTCGAGCAGGCCCTTGTGTTCCCAAGCAGCCGTCATGTGGCTCATCACACGCGCGCTGGCGCGCGGGCCGCCGATCTCGTCCACGTCGTCCAAGCCGTAGGCGCGCAGCAGATGGGCGCGCTCGCGCAAGTCGCCGCGGTGCGGGTGCAGGTGCGTTTTGCCGAAGAGGCTGGTGCGGTAGCCCAAGTCGCGGATGGCGCGCATCCACGTGGGGGCGTCCGGCGGCAGCGTGTAGTCCATGTTTTGCCACACCGCGTTGTTGTGCGGATAGCGCCCGGTGGCCAGCGTCACCCGCGCCGGAACGCAAACCGGCGTGGTGGTGACGCACTGGGTGAAACGCACGCCTTCGGCGGCGATGCGATCCAGCGCCGGGGTGTGCAGCCAATCCTGCGCGCAACCGAGCGCGTCGGCGCGCTGCTGATCGGTCATCAGAAAGAGGATGTTGGGTTTGGCGGGATTGCTCATATTGTTGGCGCTTCTCCTGTTGCCCTGTCGCGTTTACGGCGCATCGTAGCCGTGCGGATGGGCGGCTTGCCAGCGCCAGGTGTCCGCGCACATGCGGGCTAGGTCGTGCGTGGCGCTCCAGCCGAGCTCGTCGGCGGCGCGGGAGACGTCCGCGAAGGACACCGGCACGTCGCCGGGGCGGCGATCGACCACGCGGTAGGGCACCGGCCGGCCGTACGCCGCCTCGAACGCGCGCAGCACCTCCAGCACGCTGTGGCCTTGCCCGGTGCCGAGGTTGTGGACGGCCAGGCGCGGCGTCTCGGCCAAATACTCCAGTGCTTTGACGTGTCCGCGCGCCAAATCCATCACGTGAACGTAGTCGCGGATGCAGGTGCCGTCCGGGGTGGGATAGTCATCGCCAAACACCCGCAGCTCGGCGCGGCGGCCCACCGCCACCTGCGCAACGTAAGGCAGGAGATTGTTGGGCACGTCCTGCGGCGCTTCGCCGATCCTGCCGCTGGGGTGGGCGCCGATGGGATTGAAGTAGCGCAGCATCGAGATGCCCCAGTTCGGTTGTGCGGCGTACAGGTCGCGCAGCATGTTCTCGACCACCAATTTGGTGCGTCCATAGGGGTTGGTGGGTGCGAGGGGAGACTCTTCGTTCAAGGGCGTGGTAGTGGCATCGCCGTACACCGTGGCCGACGAACTGAAAACGATGGTGTACACACCGTGGGCGGCCATGCTCTCCAACAGGCACGCGGTGCCGCCGACGTTGTTCTGGTAATAGCGCAACGGTTGCGCGACGGACTCCCCCACGGCCTTCAGCGCGGCGAAGTGAACGACGGCGTCGAAAGCTCCCTCCGCGAACACGCGGCCCAAGAACGCGGCGTCTCCGATGTCGCCTCGCTCGAACGCGATGTCGCGCCCGGTCAACCCACGCAGCGCTTCCACTGCGCGCTCGGAGGAGTTGCTGAGATTGTCCAGCAGCGTGATCTCGTGTCCCGCCTCAATGAGCGCAACGGCGGTGTGGCTGCCGATGTAGCCGGCGCCGCCGGTGACGAGCACCCTCATGGCGACGCCACGCCTTCGCCCACGCCGTAGTAGTCCTTGTACCAAGCGATGGCGCGGGCGACGCCCACCTCAATGGGCGTGGCCGGCCGGTAATCGAAATCCGCCGCCAATGGGCCGATGTCGGCGGCGGTGGCCGGCACGTCGCCGGCTTGCAACGGCAGGAGGTTCTTCTTGGCGCGGCGGCCGAGGTTCTCCTCGATGAGCTCGATGAAGCGCCCGAGTTCCACCGGGTTGCCGCCGCCGATGTTGTAGATGCGGTGGGGGGCGGCGGAGGTGGCGGGGTCGGGCCGACGGCCATTCCACGCCGGATTCTGCACGGCCGGCCGGTCGAGCACGCGCAGCACGCCTTCGACGACGTCGTCCACATAGGTGAAGTCGCGCTGGTGCCGGCCGCGGTTGAAGACGTCGATGGGCTCGCCGGCGAGAATCTTGCGCGCGAACACGAACAACGCCATGTCCGGGCGGCCCCAGGGCCCGTACACGGTGAAGAAACGCAGGCCGGTGATGGGGAAGCCGAAGAGGTAGGCGTAGGCGTGCGCCATGAGTTCGCCGGCCTTCTTGCTGGCCGCGTATACGGAAAGCGGGTGGTCCGTGGTGTCCGAAGCGGAGAACGGCATGCCGGTGTTGGCGCCGTACACGGCGCTGGTGGAGGCGTACACCAGGTGTTCGAGGTGCAGCTCGCGCGCGGCTTGCAGCACGGTCAGGGAACCGGCGACGTTGGCGTCCACGTATTCGCGCGGCGCCGTCAGCGAGTGGCGAACGCCGGCTTGCGCGGCCAAATGCACGACGCGCGCCGGCCGATGGCGGCGGAACGCGGCGCTAGCGGCAGCTTCGTCGGCTAGATCGAGTTTCTCGAACGCGAAACCGTCGCGGTTTTGCAAGCGCTCGAGGCGCACCTGTTTGAGCGCCGGATCGTAGTAGGCGCTCAGGTTGTCGATGCCGACCACGCGATCGCCGCGATCGAGCAGCCGAGCGGCCACCGCGGCGCCGATGAAGCCGGCCACACCGGTGACAAGAACTGTCACGTCGATTCCTCCCTCACGCCGTCGGTGCTACAGGCGGCCGTCCACCGCCGCCGCCGGCAGCAGGCGTTTCACGTCGAATACGACGCTGGCATCGCGTTTGCCGAAGGCGCGAATGTGCGCCACGCCGAGGCGGCGGAAGCAATCGTGCGCCACGGCCAGCACCACCGCGTCGTACGCGCCTTTGGACGGCGCTTCGATCAAGCCGTAGTCCGCGCCAGCGGCCGTGGACACGCACGGATCGAACACGTCCACGCAGGCGCACTCGGCGCGCAACGCCGCCAACAAGTCCGCCACCTTGGTGTTGCGCACGTCCGCGCAGTTCTCCTTGTAGGCGAGGCCCAAGACCAGCACGCGCGCGCCGGCCGAATCGATGCCGGCGGTCGCCATCGAACGCAGCACCCGCTCCGCGACGTAGGCCGCCATGCGGTCGTTCACGCGCCGACCGGCCAACATCAACTCCGGCTCGCAGCCCGCTGCCTGCGCCTTGCTGGCGAGGTAGTACGGGTCCACGCCGATGCAATGGCCACCGACCAGTCCGGGTTGGAAGTCGTGGAAGTTCCACTTGCTGCCGGCGGCGCGCAGCACGGCTTCGGTGTCCAGCCCCAGCCGGTCGAAGATCATGGCGAACTCGTTCACCAGCGCGATGTTGAGGTCGCGTTGCACGTTCTCGATGGCCTTGGCCGCCTCGGCGGTGCGGATGTCCGGGGCGCGGTGGGTGCCCGCCGGCACCACCCGCGCGTACAGCGCATCGACGAACTCCGCCGTCGCCGGCGTCGAGCCGGCCGTCACTTTCACCACGTCGGCGAAACCGTGGCGCTTGTCGCCCGGGTTGATGCGCTCGGGGCTGTAGCCAACGAAGAAGCCATCGCCGCAGCGCAGCCCGGACGCCGCCTCCAACAGCGGCACGCACACCTCCTCGGTGGCGCCGGGGAACACGGTCGATTCCACGATCACCACCGCGCCCGGCTGGATCAAACCGCCCACTACGCGGCTCGCTTCGCGCAACGCCTGCAGATCCGGGCGTTTGCGCTCATCCACCGGCGTCGGCACCGCGATCAGAAACACGTCGGCGCCGCGCAGATCTTCCGCCCGCGCTGTGAACCGCAGCCGGGGGGCGCCGGCAAGCGTTTCGGCGGGCGACTCGCCCGAGGCGTCCACGCCCTGTTTGAGCTCGTCGACGCGGCGTTCGTTGACGTCGAAGCCGCGCGTCTCGAACTCCCGGCCGAACGCCACCGCCAAGGGCAAGCCGACGTAGCCAAGGCCTATGACGGCCACCACCGTGTCCGCGCAAAGCGGTGTCGGCGCACCTTGCGGCGCGGTTTTCGGCGCGGATTCCGGCATGGCGGCATTGTAACGGGTTGGGCGTATAATCCGCGCACGCACACCGTGAGGAGAAGGGGCATGGGCGCACAGTCGAACACCGAAGTTCGGGAACAAACGCTGGCCGCCGCGCGCGGTCGGCACCGCCACCGGCAAGCCGCGCGAACGGCATGCGCGTTTGCCAGCGCCGTCGCAATCGCCTTGGCCGGCGCCGCCGCGGGCGAAGAGGAGCAGGAGGAGCCCGCCGCCGGCCCCATCGAGGAAGTGCTCGTCACCGCGCAGCGCGTGGAGGAGAGCGTGCAGGACGTGCCCGTCGCCGTCACCGCGCTCACCGGCGATCTGCTGGAGGAGAAGCAGGTCATCACGCCGTCCGACTTGCAGCTCAACGCGCCCAACGTGGCGTTCACCGCCACCAACTTCGGCGGTTCCAGCTTCAGCATCCGCGGCATCGGCAACTTGGTGATCGGGCGCACCGGCGAACCCGGCGTGTCGGCGCACTTGAACGAGATCGCCGTGCCGAACAACCTGAACGCCACCGAGTTCTTCGACATGGAGCGCGTGGAAGTGCTGCGCGGCCCGCAGGGCACGCTGTTCGGGCGCAACGCCACCGGCGGCGTCATCAATTTCGTCACGCGCAAGCCGCGCATGGGCGCCTTCGAGGGCTTCTTGGATCTGGAAGGCGGCAGCTACGGCCATGTACGCTGGAAAACCGCCGTGAATCTGCCCCTCGGTGACACCTTCGCGGCGCGCGTTTCGGGCTTCCAGTTGCGCCGCGACGGCTATGTGGAGAACCTCGCCTACGGCCAAACGGACAGCAACGGCCGCCCGGCCGGCGGCATCGACGACGACGTGGACGGCCGCGACATCCTGTCCCTGCGCGCCACTTTGGCATGGGAACCCAACGACAACGCGCGCGCTTGGTTCCTCTACAGCGTGTTCAACGAGGACGACGACCGGGTGCGCATCAGCAACCAGGTTTGCGTGCGCAATCCGCTGCCCACCACCGGCTGCCTGCCGGACGAGTTCGGCTTCGAAACGCCGCATCTGGGCGCCACCACCGCCGGCATCTTCGCCGGGCTCGCCGGCGCGCAGCCCCTCGGCGCCGCCACCGGCAGCTACGACTTCATCCGCCCGACCATCACCGGCTTCCGCCAGATGCACACGGACTTCGAGCCGATATTCCAGCAGGACGAGGAGATCCTCGCGTTCGGCGCCGAGTACGACTTCGCCAACTATTCGCTCAGCCTGGTGGGGGCGAGCCGCCACAACGAGTACCTGTCGCAACAGGACTACGGCATGGACGTGAACGCTTCGCTGGGGCCAACGGCGGGCAACCCGTCCGGCTCCTGGCCGGTTTCCGCGCCCGCCGGCGGCGCCGGCGCCGAGTGGCGGGAGGACAGCCCGTGCAATTTGCAAAGCGGCACCGCCGGCGTTTCCGGCGGCTGCATTCTTGGAGTCGCCACCAACCGCATCTTCGCCTACGACCAGCTCGATTCGGAATCCGAGTTTTGGACGGTGGAGGCCAAAGTGCGCACGCTGTTCGACGGCCCGTACAACTTCCAAATCGGCGCGAGCGCCTTCGAGGGCAGCAACCACGGCGGCTACTACGTGCTGGCGAACACGTTGGATTTGGTCACCATCGCTCCGCCCAGCGTGTTCCCGGGCGCGCTGTATCCGGGCTTTTTCATGAACGCCAACGATCCCGACGGTGGTGCCGCCTCCGAGGGCACGGCGCTGTTCGGCGAGCTGTACTACGACGTCTCCGAGCGTCTCACGCTCAC
Source organism: Candidatus Azotimanducaceae bacterium (assembly GCA_965243095.1). GTDB lineage: Bacteria > Pseudomonadota > Gammaproteobacteria > Pseudomonadales > Azotimanducaceae > VXYL01. The sequence goes on along the minus strand of OZ251530.1, from coordinate 2,703,789 downwards.
CGGCGGTTTGCGTTTCAACCGCGACGACAAGTCCACCAGCGACACCAGCGCGCTGGCCAACTCCATCGACGCGAACGGCACCCTCGGCAACCTGATCACCGGCACGCAACCGCTCTGGCTGCGCGTCGGCTTGTTCACCGAAATGGCCGCCATCGCCGGCGGCACCGCCAGCGGGCTTAGCCAAGCGTCCAACCGCATGCTCGAATACAACGGCGCGGCGGACGTGTACGCGCAGAACGGGCCGGCGGCCATCGGCGTCATCGCCGCCATCGGCGCCGCCAGCCAAATCGGGCAACTGATCGCGAGCGGCCAGTTGCCGCTGGCGGCGGTTCCCGCGGCCATCGCCGGGCTCGGGCTGCCGGAGGTGTTCCAAGCCACCGTGCTCAGCCTGTTGACCGGCGCCGCGGCCACCGACCCCGGCCTCGCCGCCGGCCGGGCGGCGCTGGTGGCCATCGCCGGCGCGGTGCCGCCGGTGCCTGCGTTCGGTGAAACCCGGTTCGTCACCGGCAGCCCGACCGAGGCTTCCTGGTCGGAGACCAGCGGCCGCATCGGCTTCGACTATCGCCTGGACGACGGCACCTTGGTGTACGGCTTCTACAGCCGCGGCTACAAGCCCGGCGGCTTCAACCCGGCCATTCCGCCGGAGTTCCAAGACACCTCGGCGTTCACCTTCAACGCCGAAGCCGTGGACGCCTTCGAGGTGGGCGTGAAAGGCACGTTGGCGGAAGGCCGCCTGCAGTTGAACGCCGCCGGCTTCCTGTACACCTACGGCGGCCTGCAGGTGACGCGCATCCGCAACAACAGTTCCATCAACGACAACGTGGACGCCAATTTGATGGGGCTTGAGGTGGAGGGTCTGTGGCGGCCGGAGCGGTTCCCGGGGCTGGCCGTGGACTTCTCCTACGGCTATCTGCAGAGCGAGGTCGATGGCTCGATGTCGCTGGATCCGGTGAACCGCACCGCCGGCGACGCCAGCTACATCCTGCTCAACAACATCGACCCGGGCGCCGTCACCGGCGTCAACTTCATCGCCCGCGAATCGCAAATCACCGCCGCCGTGGTGCAAGCCGCCATCCAAAACGGCGCGACGATTCCGGTTCCCGGCACGCTGTACCCGGCCAACTCCGCCGGCGTCGCCATTCCGGCCTACTTCTCGCGCAACTTCCTCAACGCCCTGGGCGTGGAGACCTCGGACGGCCTGCTGACGGATCTGGACGGCAACCAGCTGCCGAACGCGCCCGATCACACCTTCAAGGTCGGCTTCGCGCACACATGGACGCTGGACGGCGGCGCCACCCTCACCGGCCGCTGGGACTACTACTGGCAGAGCGAATCCTACGCGCGCGAGTTCAACAGCGTCGGCGACGAGATCGACTCGTGGTCGCAGCACAACGCCGCCGCCATGTACGAGAACCGCAACTGGACGCTCACCGCGTGGGTGCGCAACATCCTCGACGACGACAACGTCACCGGCAAGTACCTGACCTCGGACACCTCGGGCTTCTTCCGCAACTACTTCCTCACCGAACCGCGCATCTTCGGCGTCTCCATGCGCCTGCGCTTCGGCGAGGACTAGCGCCCGATCTTGCCGCCGCCCTTGGAGCGAAAAGCGCCAAGGCGCGGCGGCCCCGCGCCGGCGGCGGCGCTTGCCCGCGCCCGTCGGATAGCCGCCGGCCTATACGCCCACCAAGTGGAGGGCGTGGCCTTTCTCTTGGCTCGGCGGCGCTCGATCCTCGCCGACGACATGGGGCTGGGCAAAACGCGCCAATCCGTCCACGCCATGACGGCGGCCGAACCCGTAGGGCCGTACCTGGTCGTCTGCCCGGCGTCGGTGAAGCACAACTGGATGCGCGAGATCCGCTTGGCTTTGGCCGGCGACCGAGCCGAGGCCGACGTGGAGACATTCGTGGTCGGGCCACGCCCGCCGCCGGCGCCCGGCTTCGCCGGCTGGATGGTGATCAACTACGACCTGCTGAAACGCCACATCGACGCGCTCGGCGCGCATCGCTTCGCGGGTTTGGTGTTCGACGAAGGGCACTACATCAAGAACCACCGCTCGCAGCGCAGCCGCTACTCGCGGCGCTTGGTGGAAGGCGACGAGGCGAGCGGCCGACAACGGGGCCCGGTGGTGCATGTGCTTACCGGCACACCGCTGACGAACCGGCCGCGGGATCTGTTCCCCCTGCTGCAACTGGTGGACCACGCGCTCGGACGCAGTTTTCTCGCGTTCGCCAAACGCTACTGCGACGGGCGCAAGAACGACTACGGCCATTGGCTGACGGGCGGCGTCAGCAACGCCGAAGAGCTGGCGGTGCAGCTACAGGGCATCATGCTGCGGCGCACCAAGGACCAAGTGTTGGATCTGCCCGCCAAACAGCGTGCCTGGGTGGACGTGGACATCGCCGAAGACGTGCGCGACCGCTTGCACGACGCGGTGCGCGCGTTCCTGAGCGGCGAGCGCACCGAGCGCGGCTTCCGGCACGGGATGGGGATGTTCGCCGGCGCCCGGCGCGCCGTCGCCGTGGCGAAGGTGCCGCAAACCTTGGATTTCGTGCGCGGCGCCGCGGCGCAGGACGAGAAGGTGATCGTCTATTCCTGCTTCACCAAGGTGACCGACCGTCTGGAGCGCGCCCTGGGCGAACAGGCGGTGTGCGTCACCGGCAAGGTGCCGACCGGCAAGCGCTTGGCGTTGGTGGACCGCTTCCAGCAGGACGAATCCGTGCGCGTCTTCATCGGCCAGATTCACGCCGCCGGGGGGCATCAACCTCACCGCGGCGCGGCAGGTGGTGTTCAACGATTTGGACTGGGTGCCCGCCAACCACTGGCAGGCGGAAGACCGCGCCCACCGCATCGGCCAGCACGGCACCGTCAACGTCACCTACATGATTGCCCGCAGGACGCTGGAGGAGTTCGTGCGCACGGTGCTGGAGACGAAAGCGCGGCTAGTGGACGCCATCGTGGAGGGACGCGCCCTCGGCGACGCCGCCGACAACGACGTGCTGACCGAGCTGCGGCGCATGATGGCGCACTTGGACGCCGCCTTCGCGCAAGTGGACGATGCTTCGGCGGATGGCGACGCCGTCGAGCAACTGCTCCGCGCCGCGTCCGAACGCTACCTGCGCGAGAACGCCGCGGCGTTGTCCGCGCGGACGCGGGCGGAACTCGAACCGGTGGCGGAGCAAGCCATCCACGCATTGGCGGCGGCGTTGCGCGGGCCAAACCGCGCCGTGTACGCCGTCACCAGCGCCTCCAAACCCGGCGCCAGCCACCGCGTGGAGGTGGACGGCGCCGACCTCGTTTGCGACTGCAAGGGCTTCCGGTACCGCGGCATGTGCCGCCACACACGGGATCTCAAGCACACCCTCGCCACCGGCGCGGCGCTGCCGCCCGGCTATCGCGCCGTGGACGAGGTGGACGCCGCCTAGCCGCGCACTTCCAACGGAACGAAATCCCGCGCCGTTTCGCCTCGGTAGAGCTGGCGCGGGCGGCCGATCTTGTAGGGGGCGCTCACCATCTCGCTCCAGTGGGCGATCCAGCCCGGGGTGCGGCCGACAGTGAAGATCACCGTGAACATCTCCGTGGGAATGCCCACCGCCTGCAAGGTGATGCCGGAGTAGAAGTCCACGTTCGGGTAGAGCCGGCGTTCGACGAAGAACTCGTCTTCAAGGGCGATCTTCTCCAAGCGCTGGGCCATCTGCAGCATGGGGTCGCTTTCCACCCCGAGCTCCGCGAGCACCTCGTGGCAGGTTTCCTGCATCACCGTGGCGCGGGGGTCGTAGTTCTTGTACACGCGGTGGCCGAAGCCCATGACGCGGAACGGGTCGTTCTTGTCTTTGGCGCGCGCCACGAACTTGCCGATGTTCCCCGGCGCACCGATGTCCGCGAGCATCTTCAGCACCGCCTCGTTGGCGCCGCCGTGCGCCGGCCCCCACAGCGCCGCGATGCCGGCGGCGATCGCGGAATACGGATTCGTGCCGGTGGAGCCGGCCAGCCGCACGGTGGAGGTGGAGGCGTTCTGCTCGTGGTCGGCATGGAGCATCAGGATGCGTTCCATGGCGCGGGCGATGACCGGATTGACCTCGTAGCCCTCGTCCTCGGCGAAGACCGTATGGAGAAAGTGCTCGGCGTAGCCCATGTCCGGCCGCGGCGGTGGCGGCGGCGGCAGGCCCTTGCCGTGGCGGTAGGCGAGCGCCGCGAGCATGGGCATCTTGGCGATGAGGCGCACGGCGGTGGTCTGGCGGTGCGCTTCCTCGGCGATGTCCAGCCCGTCGTGGTATTCCGCCGCCAAAGCTCCCGTTAGCGCCGTCATAATGCCCATCGGGTGCGCGTCTTGGGAGAACTGCGCCAGCATGTGGCGCACACCATCGGGCACACCCCGTTCCGCGGCGATTTGGCGTACGAAGGCGTCTTTCTGCCGGCGGTTCGGCAGGTGCTCGTTCAACAGCAGGTAGCAGAGTTCCGGGAAATCCGAGCCGGCGGCCAGTTGCTCGATGGGATAGCCGCGGTGCAGCAGCGTACCGGCGTCGCCGTCGATGAACGTGATGTTCGAGTCGCAAGCGGCGGTGGAGACGAAGCCCGGGTCGTAGGTGAAGTAGCCGCGCTCCGTGAGCGCGCCGATGTCGATGACGTCGTGGCCGAGGCTGGCGCGCAGCACCGGCAGTTCGATGGCTTCCCCACCATCCACGACCAGCCGTGCGCGCTTCTCTCCAGCGGGGCCTCCAACGGGGCCTCCAACGGCACCCGCAACGTCTCCAGTGCGCGCCGACTCCGCCATGCGCATCCCTTCCAACCCACTTGCGAACAAGCCTACCGAACAACCCGCGAGCTCGTCAACGCGAACGATCTGCTACTGGAGGGTACCGGGCCTGCTGCGAGGGTCAGCGCACTCAGACGCCGCGGCGGCCCCGAAGCGGCTGCGCGCCGCGGCCATATTGCTGGTGGACGCGGCGCATCCGCCAAGCGAAGCGCAGCTGCGCCGGCTGAGCGAGCGGGTGACGGCGCTGACCCACCCGGGCGCCGACGCGCAAGACGCCTACAACTATTTCGAAGCCACCGGCGGCAGGGGTTTTCTCGACATGGGCGATTTGCCGCGCTTCCAGAAACGCGAGGCGGGTACGCGGCCGATCGTGCCTTCCTTCGGCGCACCGCCGCCGCCACGCCACCACGGCCGTGCGCACGGCCTAGGAGCGCCAAGCGCTCATTCGGCTTGCCCATAGGCAACGGCATCTGTATCGTAGCGCCCGTTTTCGCGTCCCGCGTCGCGGGCATCTTGGGAGCGTTGGTGTCGGAAGATGGCGCGGCTGCGGCCGCTTGGGACATGCTGCCGTTGCTGCTGTTCATGCTCGCCGTTGGCGCGGTGGTGGCGGTGGCGCTCGTCGGCGCTTGGTTCATCGGCGCGAAGGCGCGGCATGGCGGCGCACGCACAATGCCGTTCGAGTCCGGCATCGTGCCGGTGGGCGACGCCGAGGAACTGCGGCTTTCCATCGAGTTCTACCTCATCGCGGTGTTCTTCGTGATTTTCGATTTGGAGACCATCTTCATCATCGCGTGGGCGGTGGCCTTCTTCGACTTGGGTTGGCGCGGCTACATCGGCGCAAGCGTGTTCATCCTGTTGCTGCTCGCGGCGCTCTTCTACGAGTGGCGGAGCGGCGCCTTGGATTGGGGGTTGAAGCGCCGCGCCCCGGCGCCCAGCAACTACGCGCTCACCCGCGCCGAGCCGGAGGTGGCCTGACCATGCAGTGGCGCTTGGTGAAAGCCGAAGCGGATGCGCCCATGCGCGACGTGGACGACGCCTACAACGAGGAAGCCGGCAAGAGCTTCCTCACCGCCAAGCTGGAGGATCTGGTCGCTTGGGGGCGCGCCAACTCCATCTGGCCGTTCAACTTCGGCCTCTCCTGCTGCTACGTGGAGATGGCTACGTCGTTCACCTCGCGCCACGACATTTCGCGGTTCGGCGCGGAGGTGATTCGCGCCACGCCGCGCCAAGCCGACCTCATCGTGGTTTCCGGCACCGTTTTCCGCAAGATGGCGCCGGTGCTGCAACATCTCTACGAGCAGTTGCTGGAGCCGCGCTGGGTGATTTCGATGGGTTCCTGCGCCAACTCCGGCGGCATGTTTGACGTGTACAGCGTGGTGCAGGGCGCGGACAAGTTCCTGCCGGTGGACGTGTACGTGCCCGGCTGCCCGCCCCGCCCGGAAGCGTTCATGCAAGGGCTGACGCTGCTGCAGGAAGCGGTGAAGAACACGCGCCGGCCGCTTTCGTGGCTGGTGGGCGAGGATGGCGGCGTGACGCGCTACCAGCCGAGCCAACGCGACATTCACGCCCCCGAACGCATGCGCGCGACCGACCTCGCCGAGCCCACCACCGTGGGCGACGCGCCGCTTTCGGCGGACTTGCTGGGCAAGAAGCGCGCCTGATGGCGGAGGTGGCCGAAAACGAGGTGGACGAACACCACCATCTGCCCGCGGATCTCGCCACCCACTTCGGCGAGGATTGCACCGTACAGAAGTGCGCGGACGACATTCCCACGGTTTGGGTGCCGAAAGAAAAACTCCGCCCCATTCTGCGCTACCTGAAGCACGACGCCCCCGCCCGCTTCGAGCTGATGTTCGATCTCTCAGCCATCGACGAGCGCACCCGCCGCAACCGCAACGGCCAGCCGGATTCCGATTTCACCGTGTTCTACCACCTGATGTCGCTTTCCGGCGACGACGACATCCGCGTGAAAGTGGCGCTGCAAGACGGCGAGAGCATTGAGTCCACGGAATCCATCTACCCGGTGGCGAACTGGTACGAGCGCGAAGCCTTCGACATGTTCGGCATCCGTTTCGACGGCCATTCCAACCTGCGCCGCATCCTCACGCCGGCGCTGTGGGAAGGCCATCCGCTGCGCAAGGAACATCCGGCGCGCGCCACGGAAATGGACCCGTTCCAGATGACGCCGGAGTTCCAAGCGCAGCAGCAGGAGGCGTTGCGGTTCGTGCCGGAAGAATGGGGCATGAGCCGCAAAACCAAGCACACGGACTTCATGTTCCTGAATCTCGGCCCCAACCACCCGAGCGTTCACGGCGTGTTCCGCATCGCGCTGCAACTCGATGGCGAAGTGATCGTGCAGGCGGTGCCGGACATCGGCTACCACCACCGCGCTCAGGAAAAAATGGCCGAGCGGCAAAGCTGGCACACCTACATCCCCTACACGGATCGGGTGGACTATCTCGGCGGCGTGATGAACAACCTGCCGTATGTGATGAACGTGGAAAAACTGGCCGGCATCGAGGTGCCGGAACGCGCCCAAGTGATCCGCGTGATGCTGAGCGAGTGTTTTCGCATCGCCAGCCATCTGTTGTTCTACGGCACCTTCGCGCAGGACGTGGGGCAGATGTCGCCGGTGTTCTACATGTTCGCGGATCGGGAACGCTTGTTCTCCATCATCGAGGCCATCACCGGCGGCCGAATGCACCCGAGTTGGTTCCGCATCGGCGGCGTCACCAGCGACCTGCCGGACGGTTGGGACACGATGGTGCGGGACTTCTGCGATTACATGCCCGCCCGCCTCGACCACTACGAAAAGATGGCGCTGCGCAACAAGATCCTGAAGCGCCGCACCCAAGGCATCGGCGCCTACACCACCGCCGAGGGATTGGATTGGGGCATCACCGGCGCCTCCCTGCGCGCCACCGGCCACGACTGGGACTTGCGGAAGAAACGCCCCTACAGCATGTACGACGAGTTCGACTTCGACATCCCCATCGCCGAAGCCGGCGATTGTTTCGCCCGCTGCGAAGTGCGCGTGGAGGAGATCCGCCAGAGCCTGCGCATCCTCCGCCAATGCGTGGACAACATGCCAAGCGGCCCGGTGAAATCCGACCACCGCCTCACCACCCCGCCCCGCAAAGAGCGCACGATGCAGGACATCGAAACGCTCATCCACCACTTCCTGAACGTGAGCTGGGGGCCGGTGATTCCGGCCGGCGAATCCTCCACCACGGTGGAAGCCACCAAGGGTTGGAACTCCTACTACTCCATTTCCGACGGCGGCACGATGGCCTATCGCACCCGCGTACGCACCCCGTCCTTCCCCGCCTTGCAACAGATTCCGCTCATCAGCCGCGGCTTCATGGTGGCCGACCTCATCGCCATCATCGCCAGCATCGACTTCGTCATGGCGGACGTGGACAGGTAGGCGAACCGATGGCCGAACCCGCGTTGATCCAAGTGCTCTCGGACGCCGAGCTGCGCGAAATCGAGGAGGAATGCGCCCACCTCCCGGACCGCCCCTCCGCCGCCATCGACGCCATGATGATCGTGCAACGCCACCGCGGCTGGGTCTCGGACGAAAGCCTCGCCGTCATCGCCCGCCTGCTCGGCATGTCCATCGAGAACCTAGACAGCATCGCCACCTTCTACAACCTCATCTACCGCAAACCCGTAGGCCGGCACGTCGTAATGGTGTGCGACAGCGTCTCCTGCTACGTGCTGGGCGCGGACGGCCTGCGCAAAGCCGTCGAATCCCACCTCGGCATCGGCTTGGGCGAGACGACCGAAGACGACCGCTTCACCCTGCTGCCGATTGTGTGCTTGGGAGCCTGTGATCGGGCCCCGACGATGATGATCGACGACGAGCTGATTGGGGACGTGACGGCGGAGAAGCTGGGAGAGATCTTTGGGAGGTTCGAGTAGATGACGAACGGAGATCGCGGCCACGGCCGAAAGCGACGGTCGGAATGGCTCAAAGAACGCGGAGTGTTCAGCATTGAGAATGTTTGGTTCGAGAAGATCGATGGTGACGGTGTTGTAGTACCGGATGTCACATCAATCGAACCGATATTGGTAGCCTTGAGCAAGCACTACGGCACGCCTTTCGTCCATCGAGATGTGGCCACGAAAAAGGAACTCAAGTTCTTCATCAAACGGTGGTGCCAGTATCCCTGGTCCTACCCAATCCTACACATCGGTATTCACGGCAGCGCCGGGCAAGTCTGTTTGGCCGATGGCCCCGTAGATATACGCGAAATTGGAGGTTGGATTGACGTGCCATGCGACAACTGCATCATCCATTTCTCCTCTTGCGGCGTCTTGAGGGGCGCGGATTTGACACCGTTTCTTGACGGGGAAGGTAGCTTTAGCGCGGTTAGCGGATACTCAAAGAAAATGTACCCCATGTTTGACGCATGGCCGTTTGAGATGATCTACTTCGCACACCTAAACCGTTCTAGACATAAGCAACTTGAACCGGCCGCCATGCGCCGGGTGTGTGAGAAGCTGTCAAAGGAACCTTACGCCAAACTAAAGCAACATCTAGGGTTCAAGGTGCATGTCGCCCGTTAACAAGACGCCGCGGTGTTTGTCCGTGCGCTCAACTTTCGCTCCCGTGATGCGCCGCCAACTCCCCGCACATCTTCGCCAACCGCCTCCGCAAGCGTAGCGGGCGTTCCACCGTCACATGCTCGCCCCAAGTCACGAGGTGCCAGCACATTTCGTCGATGCCGCCGGCCTTGAAGGATACCGTCACCGTGCCATCATCCTGTTCCTGCAGCCGCTGGTCTGGATGGAAGACGAAAGCCCGCGCATCTCTTGCGGCCTTGGCCGAGAAGCGTAGAACGACGTTCGCCGGGGATTCCTGAAACGTGCCGAAGGACTGTTTGGCGTAGCGTTGCAGGTCGAAGTTGGCGTCGCGCTCGAAAGTGTCGTTGGTTGGCTGCGGGTTCTCGATGTTGCCGAGCCGCCACAAACGCATGGTTTCCTCGCCTTCCACCGGCGCGACGAGGAAGGTGCGATTGCCGTAGAGGATGCCGTGCGGGCAAACGCGCACACGCTTGCGCCGCGCAGACCCTTGCGCCACGTAGTCGAACGCCAAAACCCAACGCCCGCGGATGCAGCGGCGCAGCAACGCCAGCAATCCCCCGGCGATTTGCTGGCGCGGCCCCGGGCGCATGGCGACGCCCTCGGCCTGCAGCAACGCCTCGAAATCCGCCTCCAATGCATCCGCCGATCGATCCTGCTGCATCGCCCGCAACTTCGTCGCCAGCGCGCGCACCACTTCGGCTCGTTCCACCAACCCCGCGCGTTGCAGACGTTCGGCCGCGGCGTTCAGCTCCGCCAATTCGTTGGGCGAGACGCGCACGAGCTGGCGCAAGGCGGGCGCCCGCATCCGCCAGTGCTTGCGGCGGTCGTCGCTATCAACCGTCTCCACCCAGCCGAACACCATCTCCAGCGCCTGCAAGTGGCGCTCGGCGGTGCGTCGGCTAAAACCGAAGCGCTCCTGCACATCCGCCAGCGTCAAGCCCCGCCGCGAGGCTTGCAATTCCAAGGCCAACTCGAGCACTTGCGTGAGGCGTTCGTAACGCATGGGTCAGCTTATTGCCCAAGGTGTCGCGATTGCCGACGGTGCTGCGCCGACACGGATCAGCTCTCGCTCCCCTGGGCAGCGGCGGCCTCCCGCGCCAGCCGCGCCCGGTCCATTTTCAACAGGATGCGTTCTTTCTCGGGATCGCGGGGTCGCCGGCCGGCAAGGCGGCCCGGCGGTTCGCTTGCGAGGATCTTCGCCCAGCGCTCGCGCTTGCGATGCTGCACTTCCCGCTGGAACTCGTCGTAGTCCATGACAGTTCCGCCTCTTTCGTCTTCGTCTTCCCCGGCCGCCATCACGCGCCTCGTCACCAATCCTCTTGCAGCTCGCGGATGAGTTCGCCGGCGGTCTCGAAGCGTTGCGCCGGGTCTTTGCGGATGCAGCGCATGCAGATCCCCTCCAGCCGCGGCGGCACCGGGGCTTTGGCGAACTGCGATGGCGGGGCGATGTCCGCGTTCAGCGTTTGTCGCAGGATCTCCTCGAAGCTGTCGCCGGCCACCGGCGGGCGGCCGGCGAGCACCTCGTAGAGCACGCCGCCGAGGCTGTAGATGTCCGTGCGGTGGTCCAGCTCGGCGTCTTGGCGAATTTGCTCCGGGGACATGTAGGACACCGTGCCTTCCGCACCGCCGGTGCCGGCGGCCGCGGCCTCCGCATCCGTCGCGCTCAGCGCCGCGTCCGCCTGCGGCAGCACTTTGGCGATGCCCCAGTCGAGCACCAGCACCTCGCCGAACGGGCCGATCAGCACGTTTTCCGGTTTGATGTCGCGGTGCGCGACGCCGTGGTCGTGGGCGTAGGCCAGCGCGTGCGCCACTTGGATGACCACTTCGATGAGGCGGGTGAGGTCGTAGCGTTCGCGGAAGTCGAAAATCTCGCGCAAGGTGTAGCCATGCACCAGCTTCATCGTGAAGTAGCAATGCCCCTGGGCGTCGCGCCCCAGCTCGTAGGTGGGCATGGTGTTGGGATGCTGCAGCATCGCGCTCACCCGCGCCTCGCGCACGAAGCGGCGCTGCGCCGCGGCGTCGTCGGCGAACTCCGGCTTCAGGCTCTTGTAGCAGACGGCGCGCATCAGGTGCAGGTCTTTGCACGACTGGATGATGGAACGCCCGCCGCGGGCGATGGTCTTGAAGTAGGCGTAGCGGGTGCGCGGATCCATCCGCTTCGGCAACGGCCGGTCGGTGTCCGCGGCGGAGATGACCGGGTATTCGTCCCCCGGCTGGGCGAATCGCGTCATGCGTTGTCCGCCGCGTTGGCGTCCGCTTTGGCGCCGCCCGCCGTCGTGGTGCGGCGCAGGCCGTCCTGAATGTCGCGCAGGTCGTCCGCGATGCGCCGCAAGCCCTCCTCCATGCCTTGCGGCACGCCTTCCTCCACGCGCCGCAGGCGCTCGATCAAGCTGGAGGTGTCCCAGCGCCCGCCGCCCATGGCCTGCACGTCCGCGTAGAACTGATCCACCAGCGCCGCGAGCGGCATGCGCGCGTCCAGCTCGCGGGCCGCGGCCAGCGTCATGTCCAAGTCCTTGCGCATCCAGTTCACGGCGAAGCCGAACTCGAACTCCCGCCGCGCCATGGTGGCAGCGCGGTTGTCCATCTGCCACGACTGCGCCGCGCCTTGGGAAATCACATCCACCACTGCTTCGATGTCGAGGCCGGCTTTCTCGGCGAAGTGCAACCCTTCCGCCAAGCCTTGCAGCACGCCAGCGATGCACACTTGGTTCACCATCTTGGTGAGTTGTCCGCTGCCCACGTCGCCCATCAGCTTCACCGCTTTGGCGTAGGCGCCGATCACCGGCTCGGCGCGTTCGAACACCGCCGGCATCCCGCCCACCATCACCGTGAGCTGACCGTTCTCGGCGCCGGCCTGGCCGCCGCTCACCGGCGCGTCGAGGAAATCCACGCCGCGCTCCTTGCCGGCCGCCGCGAGTTCCCCGGCCAGCTTGGCCGAGGCGGTGGTGTGATCCACCACCACCGCGCCAGACGCCGCGCCGGCGAACACGCCATCCTCGCCGAGCGCGACGCTGCGCACGTCGTCGTCGTTGCCGACGCAAAGGAAGACGAACTCTTGGCCCTGCGCGGCTTCTCGCGGCGTCAACGCCCGCTGCCCGGAATGTTCCGCCAGCCACGCCTCGGCACGCTCGCCGGTGCGGTTGAACACCGTGACGCGGTGCCCGGCCGCGGCCAAGTGGCCCGCCATGGGAAAGCCCATCACCCCCAAGCCCACAAAGGCCACCGCCACGCCGCCACCGGCGTTGGTTTGCCCCGATTCACTCCAATCCGCCATGTGCCATCACACTCCGTTGAAAACTCTCACCACACGCCGCGCCGCTGCTGGTCGCCGGCCGTGGCTTGCAGCCAAGCGTCGCCGTTGGCGCGACGCTCCTTCTTCCACAACACGGCATCCGTCTTAAGATAATCCATGACGAATTCGCACGCCGCGAACGCATCCGCGCGGTGGCCGGAAGCCACCAGCACCAGCACGATTTGCTCCTCGGGTTTCAGCTCGCCCACGCGGTGGATCACCGTCACGTCCAGCAACCGCCAGCGCTCCGCCGCCTCGTCAACGATGCGCTCGATGCTCGCTTCCGTCATCCCTGGGTAGTGCTCAAGGTGCAACCCGTGGACGGCGCTCGCCCCCTGCTCAGCCGGCGCTCGATCGCGCACCAGACCGGCGAAAGCCGCCAACGCGCCGGCGCCGCCAGCGCAGCGTACGCGGCAAGCCTGCCATTCGGCGGCGATGTCGAAGTCCTCGGCTTGAATGTGAACCTGCCGCCGCATGGCCTCACCCGCCCGTGACCGGTGGCAGAAACGCGACCTCGTCGCCCGCCTTGAGCGCGGCGTCGCCTTGCGCCAGCGACTCGTTCACCGCCACCCGCACACCCGGCGCCGTGAGCGCCTCCAGTTGCGTCGGGGTGAGCTTCCCGGCCAAGGCGTCATGCACGCCGGCGACCGACGCGGCGGCGATTTCCAAACACATGGATTCGCAGCCGAGGGCCTCGCGCAGGGAAGCGAAAAAACGCACCGTGACGAGCATCGATGTCTTACGCCCCGTCGCCGGAGCGCGTCCAAACCCCCGAGCGGCCGCCGGACTTCTCCAGCAAGCGCACGTCGAAGGCCATGCCGCGGTCCAGCGCCTTGCACATGTCGTACACCGTGAGCGCCGCGACCGTCGCCGCGGTGAGCGCCTCCATCTCCACGCCGGTGCGCCCATTCACCTTGCAGAAGGCGTTGATGGTAAGGGCGTCGTCCGCCGCGGCGGTGAACTCCACCTGCACCTTGGCCAACGGCAGCGGATGGCACAGCGGAATGAGCTCGGAAGTGCGTTTGGCGGCTTGGATGCCGGCCACGCGGGCGACCGCCAGCACGTCGCCCTTGGGCAGGCCCTCGCGCATGATGGCCTGCAACGTGGCCGGCGCCATGCGCACCACCGCCTCGGCGCGGGCGCAGCGTTCGGTCGGCGGCTTGCCGGAGACGTCCACCATGGACGCCTCGCCCCGCTCGTTCAGGTGCGTCAGGTCGGTCATGGCCGGCACGATAGCACGGCTATACTTCGCGGTTTGCGGCGGCAACGATTTCAAGACGAGGGCGGCGCGGTGTCGGTTTCGGTCATGGTGGGCATGTCCGGCGGCGTGGATTCCGCCGTCAGCGCCCTCTTGCTGCGCGAGCGGGGATTCGAGGTGGCCGGGCTCTTCATGAAGAACTGGGAAGAGGACGACGGCACCGAGTATTGCACGGCGCAGGAGGATCACGCGGACGCCGCCGCGGTGTGCGCCAAGCTCGGCATCGAATTGCACACCGCCAACTTCGCCGCCGAGTACTGGGACGACGTGTTCGAGGCGTTCCTGGCCGACTACCGCGCCGGGCGCACCCCCAACCCCGACGTGCTGTGCAACCGCCACATCAAGTTCAAGCTGTTCGCGGACTACGCGAGCGAGCTGGGTTTCGACCTCATCGCCACCGGCCATTACGCGCGCCGGCCGCCGGTGGGCCAGCCGTTCCGGCTGCTCAAGGGTGCGGACGCGGAGAAAGACCAGAGCTACTTTCTGCAGGCCGTGCACCAAGAACGGTTGGAGCGCTGCCTCTTTCCGGTGGGCGATCTCACCAAGGCCGAGGTGCGCGCCCGCGCCCGGCGGGCGGGCTTCGCCGTGCATGACAAGAAGGACAGCACCGGCATCTGCTTCATCGGCGAGCGCCGCTTCGCGGACTTCCTCGGCCGCTACGTGCCGGAGGACGCCGGCCCCATCGCGGACACCGCCGGCGAGGTGCTCGGCCGGCACCGGGGCCTCGCCTTCTACACCCTTGGCCAGCGCCAGGGCATCGGCGTGGGCGGCCGGCGCGGGCGCGCCGAGAAGCCGTGGTACGTCGCCGCCAAGGACACCGCCAGCAATACGCTCATCGTCAGCCAGGACGCCGCGGCGTTGCAGTCCACCGGGCTCGCCGCGACGAACCTGAACTGGCTGGCGGAACCCCGCCAGGGCCGCTGCGCCGCGAAGACGCGCTACCGGCAGCCGGATCAATCCTGCACCGTGGCGCTGACCGGCGGAGATGCGCGGGTGACGTTCGACGCGCCCCAGCGGGCGGTGACCCCCGGCCAGCACGTCGCGTTCTACGATGGCGAGCAGTGTCTCGGCGGCGGGCGCATCGAAGCCACTTGGAACGAGACATGACCAACGCGAGAGCGCCGTTGCCGCTGGATTCGCTCACCGCCATCTCGCCGGTGGACGGGCGTTATCGCCAGCGCGTGGCCGCGCTCGCGCCGCTCGTGAGCGAGTTCGGCCTGATGCGCTACCGGGTGCGGGTGGAAGTGGAGTGGTTTCTGCATTTGGCGGCGCTGCCCGAAATCGCCGCGCTGCCGGCGGTGGATGACGATCGCGCCGAACGGGTGTGTGCGGTGTGGCGCGACTTCGGCGTTGCCGACGCGGCCGAGATTCGGCGCTTGGAGAGGCGCACCAACCACGACGTGAAGGCGGTGGAGTACTTCGTCAAGGCGCGGCTGGGGGCGATCGACGGCCTGCGCGAGCATGTGGAGTTCGTCCACTTCGGCTGCACTTCCGAGGACGTGAACAATCTCGCCTACGGCCTGATGCTCGCGGACGCGCGCCGGCAGGTGCTGCTGCC
Organism: Candidatus Azotimanducaceae bacterium; assembly: GCA_965243095.1. Lineage (GTDB taxonomy): Bacteria > Pseudomonadota > Gammaproteobacteria > Pseudomonadales > Azotimanducaceae > VXYL01. The sequence goes on along the minus strand of OZ251530.1, from coordinate 2,688,335 downwards.
GGCCATGCGCGGTTTGGTGGAGGACCTTCGCCGCCTCGCCCTGCCCCATGTGGACACGCCGATGCTGTCGCGCACGCACGGCCAAGCGGCCTCGCCCACCACGGTCGGCAAGGAGCTGGCCAACTTCGTCGCACGCTTGCGGCGGCAACTGACCGCGTTCGCTCACGCCCAGCTGCCCGGCAAAATGAACGGCGCGGTGGGCAACTACAACGCCCACCTCGCGGCCTACCCGGCGGTGGACTGGCCGCGCCGCTGCCGCGAGTTCGTGGAAGGCTTGGGGCTGGCGTTCAACGCCCACACCACGCAGATCGAACCGCACGATCAATTGGCGGAGGCGTTCCACTGCCTGACGCGCTTCAACCAAGCGCTGCTGGATCTCGACCGCGACCTCTGGGGCTACATCGCCCTCGGCTACTTCCGCCAACGCGCGGTGGCCGGGGAAACCGGCAGTTCCACCATGCCGCACAAGGTCAACCCCATCGACTTCGAGAACTCCGAGGGCAACATCGGCATCGCCAACGCCCTGCTCGGTCATCTCGCGGAAAAGCTGGCGGTGTCGCGCTGGCAACGGGATCTCTCGGACTCCACGGCTTTGCGCAACGTCGGCGCGGCGTTCGCGCACAGTCTGCTGGCGCACGACAGCGCCCGGCGCGGCCTCGCCAAGCTGGAGGTGGACGCGGAGCGTTGCCGGGCTGATCTCGACAGCGCGTGGGAGGTGTTGGCGGAAGCGGTGCAAACCGTGATGCGCGCCGAGGGGCAAGCCGAACCCTACGAGCGCTTGAAGGAACTCACCCGCGGCCGGCGCATCGACGCCGACGTGTATCGCGAACTGCTGGAAAACCTCCCGCTTAGCGATGACGCCCGCCGCAAACTCGCTGCGCTCACGCCCACCACATACACCGGCCTCGCCGCAACGCTGGCGCGCAACGCCTTGGCCGAGGAACCGCCGACGGTCCGAGAAGTAGCCTGGGCCACCCACCGAGAGGCGCTTTCCGCGGTGCGTCTCGCCGTCTTCGTGGACGAGCAAGGCGTGGCCCGGGCCGAAGAACTGGACGGCGAAGACCCCGCCGGCCGCCACTTCCTCGCCGAAGACGCCAACGGCGAACCCATCGGCACCGCCCGCCTGCTGCCAAGCGGCCAGATCGGCCGCATGGCGGTGCTCCCGGCTTGGCGGCGCCACGGCGTCGGCACACAGTTACTCGAACTGGCCATCGCCGCCGCCCGCGAGGACAACGCGCCGGCCTTCCTGCACGCCCAAGTGGCCGCCATCCCGTTCTACGAACGCAACGGCTTCGTGGCGATGGGCGAAGAGTTCGACGAGGCCGACATCCAACACCGCAAGATGGTTCCGCGAGCCGCCAGCAGCGACGAGGTGGAGTCGTCGTGACGTAAGCCGCCCCGTTGCATCGTCTCGGCGCGCTACCTATGATGCCGCGCCTTCACACACCCACCACAAACGAGGAACCCTTTCGATGGCCTTGCACTTCGTGCCGCGCAAACCGCGCGCCGAACAGATCGCCGAGCTCGATCAAGAGTGGCGCACCAACCCCCGCTGGAAAACCGTCAAGCGCGGCTACTCGGCGGCCGACGTCGTCAACCTGCGCGGCACCATTCCGCACCGCAGCATGCTCGCCGCGCACGGCGCCGACAAGCTGTGGGAACTGCTGCAAAGCGAGCAGTTCGTCAACTGCCTCGGCGCCGTCACCGGCGGCCAAGCCGTGCAGCAGGTGAAAGCGGGCATCAAGGCCATCTACCTCTCCGGCTGGCAGGTGGCGGCGGACAACAACACCTCGGAGACGATGTACCCGGACCAGTCCCTCTACGCCGTGAACTCGGTGCCGAGCGTGGTCAACCGCATCAACAACGCCTTCCGCCGCGCCGACGAGATCCAGTGGGCCAAGGGGGAGGACGAAGGCATCGACTTCTACGCCCCCATCGTGGCCGACGCCGAAGCCGGCTTCGGCGGCGTGCTCAACGCCTTCGAGCTGATGAAGGCGATGATCGCCGCCGGCGCCGCCGGCGTCCACTTCGAGGACCAACTGGCGTCCGTGAAGAAATGCGGCCACATGGGCGGCAAGGTGCTGGTGCCCACCGTGGAGGCGGTGCAGAAGCTGATCGCCGCCCGCCTCGCCGCCGACGTGTGCGACGTGCCCACCCTGCTCATGGCGCGCACGGACGCCAACGCCGCGGACATGGTGACCAGCGACATCGACGAGTGGGATAAACCGTTCCTCACCGGCGAGCGCACCCCGGAGGGCTTCTACAAGACGCGCAACGGTTTGCCGCAGGCGGTGGCCCGGGGCATGGCCTACGCGCCCTACGCCGATCTCATCTGGTGCGAAACCGCGGTGCCCGATCTGCAGGAAGCGCAGGCGTTCGCCGACGCGATCCACAAGGAACACCCGGAGCAGATGCTCGCCTACAACTGCTCGCCCTCCTTCAACTGGAAGGCGAATCTGGACGACGCCACCATCGCCAAGTTCCAACGCGAACTGGCGGCGATGGGCTACAAGTTCCAGTTCATCACCTTGGCCGGCATCCACAGCATGTGGTTCAACATGTACGACCTGAGCCGCGACTACGTGGATCGGCAGATGTCGGCCTACGTGGAGTTGCAGGAGAAGGAGTTCGCCGCCACCAACGCCGGCTACTCCTTCGTCAGCCACCAGCAGGAGGTGGGCACCGGCTACTTCGACCGCGTCGCGGAAGTCATCCAAGGCGGCCACTCGTCCGTGACGGCATTGACCGGATCCACGGAGGAGGCCCAGTTCGCGGCGAACTAAAGGCGCGTTGACAGCCTCCTCAAGGCAGCCAACACGGCAGCGCAGGATCCGCTGATCGAAGCACAACCATGCAAATCCCCCACATCGTGGTAGATTTGCATACATGATTCCTCGCCAAGCCCAAGCCAAAGTGGAGTGGCTGCTGGACGCGAACCCGGCCGTGCTGCTGCTTGGCCCGCGGCAAGTGGGCAAGACCACCTTGGCCCGCGCTATCGCCCAGGCCAGAGATGGCGTTTACGTGGATCTGGAACGCCCGAGCGATCTCGCCAAGGTGAGCGACATCGAGCAATACTGCGCGCTGCACGCGGGCCGTCTGATCGTGCTGGACGAAGTGCATCGCACGCCCAATCTGTTCGCGCCGCTGCGCAGCATCATCGACGAGCGCCGTCGCGCCGGGAGCAGAACCGCGCAGTTCCTGCTGCTCGGCTCGGCGTCCGTATCGCTCTTGAAGCAAAGCAGCGAGACGCTGGCCGGGCGCATCGCCCACTACGAACTGCAACCATTCAACGTGGCCGAAGCCGGCCCCGCCGACACGACGCGGTTGTGGTGCCGCGGCGGCTTCCCCGAGAGCTACTTGGCCACTGACGACGAGCGCAGCTTGATTTGGCGGTTGGATTTCGCCGACACCTACCTGCAACGCGATCTGCCGGCGCTGGGGCCGAGGCTGCCGGCGGAGACGCTGCGGCGCCACTGGACCATGCTGGCGCACAACCAAGGGCGGACGTTCAACGCCGCGGCGCTGGCGCGGGCGCTGGACGTTGGCACCACCACCGTGGCCCGCTACTTGGACGTGCTGGTGGATCTGCTGCTGGTGCGGCGGCTGCCGCCGTGGACCAGCAACCTGGGGCGCCGCTTGGTGAAAGCACCGAAGGTTTACGTGCGCGACAGCGGCGTGTGCCACGCGCTGCTCGGCATCGAAACCGCGGACGCGCTGCTTGGCCATCCTGTGGCCGGCGGCAGCTGGGAAGGTTTCGTTGTCGAGAACATCGTCTCCGCCCTGCCACGCCACGCCACCATAGGCTTCTACCGCACCGCCGGCGGCGCGGAGGTCGATCTGGTGGTGGAACGCCGCCCGGGCGACTTGATCGCCATTGAAGTGAAGCGCGGCAGCACACCGAAGGTGAGCCGAGGCTTCTACGCCGCCTGCGAGGACTTGCGGCCTCACCGCCGCTTCGTCGTGTACGCCGGCACAGAGACCTTCCCCCTCCCCCACGGCGTGGAGGCGGCGTCGCTGCCGGCAATGATGGCGCTGGCGGCGGGCGCTTGACGCCGCACTGATACGGCGCGGGCGCCGGTCTGTTACAGTGCGGTCAAGTTCGTTCGCCGTTCGCGGCGTACACGCCAAGTGAACATTGTGACGCCCACGCGCGCCGCTTGGGCCGTTCTGCGGGCCGAGCTGCGGACGATTCATCGCAGCGCGGCCATGCGCGTCTACGCCGTCTTGGCGATCGGCGGCATCGTCGCGTCGCTGCTGGTGACGTCCTATTGGCACGGCGTCTTGTCCGGCGAAAATCCCATCGCCGTGTACATGGCGCCGGCGAATGTGCTTGGCTGGTACGCGGCACCCATCCTCTGCGGGGCGCTTGCCGTGGTGGTGGTTTTCGCGGCGACCGCCAGCGGCCGGGGCCGCGACGCGGCGCGCATTCTGGACGCTTTGCACTCGCGGCCCGTGTCCAGCGCGGCGTTGCAGACCGGGCGCTTGCTCGCTCCAATCTTGGCTTGTTGGTGGCCGCTCGCGGCGGCGTTGGTGCTGACGCAGTGCGCCGGCGCGATGGGAACGGCGTGGGACATGCCTTGGGGTGGCGTCATGCCGGCGACGGCGCTGTTGGCCTTCCTGCTGGTGGATGCGCCGGTTGCCCTCGCCTTGTTCGGCGGCGTGACCATGCTGCTCGCGGCCGCGATCCCCAGCCGCGCCGCGGCCGGCGCTTGTGGATTGGCGCTCGCGGGCCTCTACGCATGGGGGCTGTTCGTGGCGCCGGCGTATTTGCTGCCGGCGGTCAGTCTGATCAGCGGCTTTGGAGTACTGCCCTCGGATTTCCTGGCCGATGGCACCGGCGAGACGTTGCTGCACCGTTGCGCGGCGGTGTTGGCCGCGGTCGGCTTCCTCGCGCTGAGCGTCGGCGTCAACCCGCGCCCGACCGACGGACGCCGCAAGGCGTTGGCGTTGGGCGCTGCCTTCTGCGCCATCGGCGTGGGCGTGCCAGTGGGCATCGGCTTGGTCGCGGCCGACGGCATGGCGCAGCGCCAAGCCTGGCGGAGCGCGCATGTCCAAGCGCTAGAGCTACCGGCCGCGGATGCCGCCATCCAGCGTGTGCAAGGCCGCGTTCGCATCGCGCCCGGCCAAGGCATCGAGCTCGATGTGACGCTGGATTTGCGTGTGCCGGCGGGAGGTGGGCCGCTGCGCTTCAGCTTCAACCCCAGCATGACCGTGCGCGATCTTCGCTTGGACGACCAAGCCGCCGCGTACACGCACGAGGCCGGGTTGCTCACCGTCTCCCGGCCCGCGAGCGGCGCCGGGCAAGCGTCGCTGCGGCTGCGCGCAGACGGTGCGCCGGATGCGAACTTCGCGTACCTCGACAGCCCGCTGGAATGGCGCGGGCTGCCCGCCAACCACCCGCTGTTGCAGCTCGGCAGGGACGCCGTCATTGACGAACCTGGCTTGGTGGCGCTGATGCCCGGGGCGCGGTGGCTGCCGGCGGTCGGCGTCAACGTGGGAGCGCGGCCGCGAGACATGTTCCTGCTGGACCTCAGCGTCGAAGTCCCGGACGGCTGGTTGGTTGCCGGGCCGGGCCGCCGCCAAACAGCCGGCGAGCACTTTCGGTTCGCGCCGTCGGCACCGGTCGCGAACTTCGGCCTCGTCGCCGCGCCGTACGAGCAGCATGCGATCACGGTGGCGGGCATTCACATCGAGTTGCTTGCCGCGCCCGGGCACTTCGACAAGCTCGCCGGTTTGGGGGCGGCCGAGCCGCTGGCGGCGCGTTTGGGCGAGATCTTCGACCGTCTGGCGACGCTGGGTTTGGACTACCCCTACCAAGGTCTCACCATCGCGGAAGTGCCCATGCGCCTGCGCACCTACGGCGACGGTTGGCGCATGACCGGATTGGCGCTTCCCGGCGTACTGCTCGTGCGCGAAGCGCACTTGACGACGCCCGCCTTCCAGCCGGTGTCGGCAGAGGCGCCGCTTGAGCACCGCCTGAGCGGCTTGGAGTATTACTTCGCGGCCCCGGTGGACGTGGATGGCAGCCACCCTTATGTGGCGTTGGCGCGGCAGACATTCGGCCTGCAAGCCGCGGCCGAAGGGCCGGGGGCGTTGGCGCTTGGCTTCGTATTGAACGATCTGGCCGCGCAGCTGCTGGCGCCGAACCGCGCTCGCGAGGGCTTCTCCGCGCTCCAAGTGGCCAACGCCGCGGCGGACCGGAGCCGAATCGCACGCGTGCAAGTAGGCGTGCGCGCGAGGTGGGGCGGCGACGGCGCTTTCGGCGGTGGCGTGGGCGACCTGGTGGCGGCGTGGGCGGCACTGCCGTTGTCGAACCCTTGGGCGCAATCGGATATCGCCGAGGACGAGAAGGAGTGGGATGCGGCGCGCGTCGCGTTGGCGGCGTTGGACGGGTGTGCCGCCGCACACATGCGCCAACGCGTGCAACGAAGCGGCCGCGACGTGCCGGCTGCGGAAACAGCGGCCGCCGAAAGCGGGCCTTGCGCGCCGGTGGGCGACCCGCTTCGCGTCGTTGGCGCGCTGCATCGCAAGGGCGGCGCGGCGGAGGAGGAGATCAAGCGCGCGCTCGGCACGGAGCGGGTGGCGGCGCTGTTGGCCGAGCTGCGCCGACGTCATGGGGGCGGCACGTTTCGCGCGGCGGATGTTGCCGTCGCGGACGTTGGCGGCGAGGCCGGCGACCTGCTCGACTATTGGCTCAACACGCCCGGACTCCCCGGCTTCCTCGCGTCGGCGGCCAGCGTCGTGCGTCTGCCAGACGACAGCGCCGGCGAGCCGCGTTACCAAACGCGCGTTCACGTCTTCAACGCCGAGCCGGTGGCCGGCACGTTGCATCTCTCCGTCGGCGGCCCGCCGCCGCGAGAGCGCGCGGACGCCAACGTCTTCATGAGTGTTACCGGCGCGGTGGTGTACGACGACGCCGCACCCGTGCATATTCCCGGCAACACCGCCGTGGAACTCGGCCTGGTGACCCGTTTCACTCCCGAGAAGGTGCGTATTGTGCCCAGCCTCTCGCGCAATCGGGGCAACGTATCTGTGCGCCTGCCCGAGTGGGCCGACGAAATCGTGGAAGTTGCGCCTTTCGTCGGCGCCCGGCCAAGTGGCTGGCGGCCCACGCCGGTGGCCGGCATTGTGGTGGACGATTTGGACGAGGGCTTCGCCATCGCGCCAACGGCCGACGCGCCGCAGGGTGTGCTGGCGCCGGCGCGGTGGCTGCCGAGATATTCGCTGCTCGACGCGCCGCGGTGGTCGCGCAAGGAATGGGCGAGCGCGTGGGGGAAGTATCGGCGCACCGTGGCGCGCACGCTCACCGGCGACGACGACAACGCGGCGGTCTTCGCGGCGCACTTGCCCGCCGCGGGCCGCTGGCGGTTGGACTACCACTGGCCGAAGTGGCAGCCAACGCCCGTCCAACCGGGCCAACTGGCGATATTCGCGGTCGGGCAACGGATGTACTACGACGAACAGGGCCCCTACGACATGCGCGTCATCACCGCCGCCGGCGCCACCGCCGCGGAGTTCAGCGGCGCCCAGGCCAACGCCGGCTGGAACACGCTCGGGGATTTCGATCTGCCCGCCGGCGAGGTGCGCGTGGTCGTCTCCGATGCAACCTCCGGCGAGAGCGTGATCGCCGACGCGATCCGTTGGCTGCGCGTAGACGCGCCCGGGTGATTGATGCTGGGAACGCGGGCGCTCCCAGGCTTCCCCGCTCCCGCGCCGTGCTACGATCACGCCATGCGTTCCCTTTCCGCGCCGGAAGCGCCGGCGCCCCACCTCGTCCACAATTGGCAGGGGCTGCATGGCAGCGCCAGCAGCTTGGCCGCGGCGCGGCTCGCGGAAACGTCGGGCCGGCTGGTGGTGTACGCCGCGAAGGACACCGAAGCCGCCTTCCACGCCTGCACGGAACTGCGGTTCTACGCGGAGGACGCCAAGCGGGTGATGATCTTCCCGGAATGGGAGATCCTACCGTACGACCACTTTTCCGCGCATCAGGACATCGTCTCCGAGCGCCTGGCCACGCTGCACGACCTGCCGGCGGCCAAGGGCGGCGTGCTGGTGGTGCCGGTGGCCACCTTGCTGCAGCGGCTGGCGCCGCCGAGCTATGTTCACGCGCAGACGCTGCTGCTCGCCACCGGGGAGAAGTACGACATCGGCTTCGAGCGCGAACGTCTGGCGACCGCCGGCTACCGCGCCGCCGACACTGTGACCGAGCGCGGCGAGTACGCGGTGCGCGGCTCGCTGATGGACATCTTCCCCATGGGCGCCGAACACCCGATTCGCATCGATCTGTTCGATGACGAAATCGACACGCTGCGCACCTTCGACGCCGACACCCAGCGCACCATCGCCGAGACGAACGCCATCCGCGTACTGCCGGCGCGGGAGATGCCGCTGGACGCCGAGGGCATCCGCCGCTTCCGCGACGCTTGGCACCGCGCCTTCAACACGGATGTGCGCCGCTGCCCGGTGTATCGGGACGTGAGCGACGGGTTGGCGCCGCAGGGCATCGAGTACTACCTGCCGATGTTCTTCCCGCCCGGGGACACGGCGACCCTGTTCGACTACCTGCCGGCGGACGCGGTGTTCGTGCTGGAGGAAGACGTCCACGCCGCCGCCAAGGTACACATGGCCAACGTCGCCGCCCGCTACGAGGCGCTGCGCCACGACATCGAGCGCCCCATCCTGTCGCCGGACGCGCTGTTCCTCACGCCCGCGGAGCTGGGCGCCCGCCTGAAACCCTACGGCCGCGCCCAGATCGACCGCAAGGAGACCCGCCATCGCCACCGCGTGGGATTCGGCGGCAAGCCGCTGCCGGACGTGGCCGCCAACCACCGCGCCGGGGATCCTGCGGCGCGCCTGCGCAACTTCGTCGGCAACGCCGAGGCGCGGGTGCTGCTCACCGCCGAGACCGCCGGGCGCAAAGCGCATTTGGACGAGTTCCTGCGCCGCGAAGGCTTAAGCGCCGCGGAAGCGCCCAGCTTCCAAGCGTTCGCCGCCGGCGACGAGCGGCTCGCCATCGCCACCGCCGCCATCGAGCGCGGCTTCTGGCACAGCGACATCGCCGTGGTCACCGAGACCGAGGTGTTCGGCCACCGCAGCGAAGCCGCCGTGGAACGGGCGCGGCGGCGCGGCATCGACCCGGATCTGGTGGTCAAGAACCTCATCGAGCTCAGCGTCGGCGCGCCGGTGGTGCATATCGACCACGGCGTGGGCCGCTACCGGGGGCTGGAAACGCTCACCATCGATGGCGAGGTGCGGGAGTACCTGCTCCTCGAATACGCCGACGAGGACAAGCTGTACGTGCCGGTGACCAGCCTGCAGCTGGTCTCCCGCTACGCCGGCGCCGGCGAAGATGCCGCACCGCTGCACAAACTCGGTTCCGATCAGTGGGCGAAGGCGAAGCGCCGCGCCGCCGAGAAGGCGTGGGACGCCGCCGCTGAGCTGTTGGACGTGTACGCCCGCCGCGCCGCCGCCGAATCCTTCGCGTTCGATGCGCCGGACGACGACTACGCCCGCTTCGTGGAGCAGTTCCCGTTCGAGGCGACAGCGGATCAAGAGGCCGCCATCGGCGAGGTCATCGACGATCTCACCGGCGAGAAGGCCACCGACCGGCTGATCTGCGGCGATGTGGGCTTCGGCAAGACCGAAGTGGCCATGCGCGCCGCCTTCGTCGCCGTGGCCAGCGGCCGCCAAGTGGCGGTGCTGGCGCCCACCACCCTGTTGGCCGGGCAGCATTACGAGACGTTCTCGGATCGGTTCGCGGACTGGCCGGTGACGGTGGAGCTGGTGTCGCGCCTGCGCTCCGATGGCGAAGCGAACGCGGTGGCGGCGAAGCTGGAGCGCGGTGAGGTGGACATCGTCATCGGCACGCACCGGCTGCTCGCCAAGGCGTTCCGCTTCCAGAACCTGGGCCTCGTGATCATCGACGAGGAGCACCGCTTCGGCGTGCGCCAAAAGGAGCGGCTGAAGAGCCTGCGCGCCGAGGTGGACGTGCTGGCGCTCACGGCAACGCCGATTCCGCGCACGCTGAACCTCTCCTTGAGCGGCGTGCGCGACATGTCGGTGATCACCACCGCGCCGGCCGGACGCCTCGCCATCAAGACCTTCGTGATGGAGAAGCGCCGCGCCGTGGTGGCCGAGGCCATCGCCCGCGAGCTCGCGCGCGGCGGCCAGGTGTTCTACGTCCACAACGAGGTGCGCTCCATCGACCGCGCCGCCGACGAGGTGGCCGAACTCGCGCCCGCCGCCCGGGTCGGCATCGGCCACGGGCAAATGCCCAAGCGCCAGCTGGAGCGGGTGATGGCGGACTTCCACCACCGCCGCGTGAACGTGCTGGTGTGCTCCACTATCATCGAAAACGGCATCGACATTCCCAACGCCAACACCATGATCATCGACCGCGCCGACCGCTTCGGCCTCGCGCAACTGCACCAGTTGCGCGGTCGCGTCGGCCGCTCCACGCGGCAAGCGTACGCCTACCTGATGACGCCCCACCCCAAAACCATGACCGCCGACGCGGTGAAGCGCCTGGACGCCATCCAAGCCGCCGGCGAACTCGGCATCGGCTTCACGCTGGCCACCCACGATCTGGAGATCCGCGGCGCCGGCGAGTTGCTGGGCGAGCAGCAGTCCGGGCAGATCGAAAGCATCGGCTTCAACCTCTACATGGAGATGCTGAGCCGCGCCGTGGCCGCCATCAAAGCCGGCGACCCGCCGCAGCTGGACGAGCCGCTGCGCACCACGCTGGACATCAACCTGCACGTGCAGACGCTGATCCCTGAAGACTACCTGCCGGATGTCCACGCTCGGCTGGTGCTGTACAAGCGCATTGCCGGCGCACCGGATCAACGCGCGCTCGACGAGCTGAAGGTGGAGATCATCGACCGCTTCGGCCCGCTGCCGCCGGCGCTCGCCAACCTGCTGCGCGCCACCGCCGTCAAACTCGCCGCCGACGCCATCGGCGTGGCGCGCGTGGACTTCGGCGCGAACGGCGGGCGTTTGGAGTTCCGCACGGATACGCGCATCGCGCCGTTGACGGTGGTGGGTTTGGTGCAAGGCGACCCGGCAACCTACCGCTTCCGCGAGGACGACAAAGGCGGCCGCCTGTTGGTGCGCGGCGGCGCGGAGGAGCCGGAGGCGCGGTTCGCGTTCGTCGAACGCTTGCTGCGCGAACTGGAGGCGGGTGGGCGCACCGAACCCGCCGCGCCGGTCGCGGACGAACGCCTCGCGGTGTTGGAGACGGTCTGAGCCGGACGATGCGCGGCGGACCGCTTGCGCTCGGCTTCGCGTTGGCGGCGCTGGGCGGCATGAGCTTCGGCGCTCACGCCGACCTTGCCGAGCAAGCCGAAGAACATCTGCGCTTCGACTGGTATCGGGTGGAAGTGGCCGTGTTTCGGCGCGGCGGAGACGACCCCCGCGCGGCGGCGCGCCCGCGCTTGTTGGATGCCTTCCTCATGCCGCGGTTGGCCGCGCCGCTGCTCGAGCCGGCGCCGCCGGACACCGGTTGGCGGTTCGGCGGGCCTGCACCACAGCATGTGAACGCACCGGTTCTGGTCTCCAACGTGCCGCCGCCCGCGTGGTTCGGCGGCCCCTGCGCGCAACCGCTTTGGTTGTCTTCGGGGCCCGATCCCTGCCTTTGGCAAGCGCCGCCGGAGGCGGATTTGGAACACTATCTGCCCGATGATCCATCCAGCGTGTGGCGCATCCCCAACCTGCCGCCGGACGACCTAGCCATCCCTTTCCCTGCCGAAGAAGACCCAACCCCCGACCTGCGCGCGGAGTTGCTGCAACAGCTGGCGGAGGCGTTCGCGGCACACGAGCAGCGGCTGCTCGACACCAGCTACCAGTGGCGGCGGCTGACGCCCAGCTTGGCCGCCGTGCTGCCGCCCCTGCGCCGACGGTTCGACGTGCTCGCCGCCGGCAGCTGGCATCAGCCGGTGCCGGCGCGCGAGCAACCGTTCCCGCTGCTGGTGCAACTGGCGGATGCGGAATCCGCCGCGCCGTTCGTTCTCCAAGGCTCGTTCGGCGTCACCCTGGGCCGCTACCTGCACTTCGAGGCGCGGCTGCTGCTGCGCCTTGCGCCGGACGCCGCCACGCTGCTCACCGAGAAACGCCGCATGCGCACCAAGGAGACCCACTATCTCGACCACCCCGCCTTCGGCCTGCTCGTCCACGCGACGCCGCTGGAACTGCCGGAGGACTTGCGGGGATTGCTGGAGGATCTGCAGGCCTTGGACGACGCGCCGTAGCTGCGTGCGGTGTGTTACTGTGCGTTGCGGTGCAATTGAGGATCCCACTCACATGAAGGGTGTCTGTCTCTGCCCTGTGAAGGGCATCGTGCCAGCGCTTCTCGCGGCTTCGCTCGCCTTTGCGGCCGGCGCGGCCGGCGGAGCGACCGCCACCACCGCGACCGACTCGCCGGCGGTTTCGATTCCCGACCGGGCGCTGCGGCTGTGCGTCGAAAAGGCGCTCGGCGCTGCGGCGGGCGAGGCCATTACGGAAGCGGACATGGCCACGCTGACTGAACTGTATTGCATCTTGTTCCGCGATCGAGACGGGCGCGGCCACGATCGGGAAAGGAACCCCTACGGCGCCGTTCGCAGCCTTGAGGGCTTGCAGCACGCCGTCAACCTGTCCTTGTTGAATCTCAGCAGCAACGAGGTGAGCGACCTGACCACCGTGCGCGACCTGCCACTGACCAGCTTGGACATCGCCGGCAACGCCTTCGCGGACTTCTCGTCCGTGGCGGCGTTCTCGGCGCTGACGACGCTGCGAATCAACGAGAATCCCGCTTCGGATCTGACGCCGCTCGCCGGCTTGACGTCGCTCACCACGTTGGCCGCGAGCCACAGCGGGCTGACGGACATCTCCCCGCTCGCCAACCTCTCGGCGTTGCGCGAGTTGCGGTTGTGGCGCAACACCATTTCCGATTTGACACCGCTAGCGGGCCTAACCGCGTTGACCGAATTGGGGCTCGGCACGAACAACATCGCCGACATCTCGCCCCTCGGCAAGTTGACATCGCTGACCAAGCTCGACATTTATTCCAACGCCATCGAGGACATTTCCGCGTTGGCGGGGCTCACGGCCTTGGCAGATCTGGAAGCGAACGGAAACGCCCTCACGGACATCAGCGCGCTGTCGGGTTTGACTTCGTTGTGGAACTTGGGCCTTGCCCACAACAACATCTGGGACATCTCCGCCTTGACCGCGAACAGCGGGCTCGGCGACCACACCTTCATTGGATTGGGCTCCAATCCGCTTGGCTGCGCCGCCATCTCCGACGTCGCCACTCTGCGAGCGCGCGGCGCCTCGGTGCATGATGGATTCGCGGAAGCGGCGCCGGCGGTGCCGGCGGATCTCGCCGCCAGAGCCGGCAACGCCGACGCCACGCTCACTTGGCAAGGCGACGGCACCGCGCGGGTGTACGAGGTGCGCCACCGCCCGGAGGTCGAAAGGGCCTACGGCGCTTGGACGATGGTTCCCGGGGGAGGGGAAGCCACGCAGCACACCGTGGCCGGGCTCGGCGTTGGCGACCACCTCTTCGAGCTGCGCGGCGTCAACAACGCCGGCTGCGGCGCGGTCGCCAACGTGTCCACGACCATCGGCGAGATGGTGGAGATTGCGGACGCGGCCTTGCGACAGTGCGTTGAAAACGCTCTGGACAAACCGGCCGGAGCGACCATCGCGCGCAGCGAGATGGCGACCTTGAGCGGCCTGACCTGCGCCAACGCGGGCGTCGCCGACCTCATCGGGCTGGAGGCGGGCACGTCCATCGTCAAGCTGGACCTTGTCGGCAACGCCATCGACGACGTCTGGGCGCTCAGCGCGTTGCCGTCGCTAACCTACGTCGGCCTGCGCGACAACGAAGTGTCCGACATCACTCCGTTGGCCGGGAACCGGAACCTTGGCGACGGCGACACTGTGGACCTCCGCGGCAACCCGCTCGGTAAGCAAGCGATCTCCCATCACGTTCCCGCGTTGCGGCAACGCGGCGCGACGGTTCACTTCGACGAGAGCGATCCCGTATCGGTGCCGGACGCGGCGTTGCGCCACTGCGTCACAAGCACCTTGCGCGTGGCCGGCGACGCCATCACCGAAGCCGACATGGCGTCGTTGACGTCGCTCAACTGCCGCGCGCACTTCTTGGTCTTGGAGGAGAGCAGCCGCCGAGAGTACGACCCCGACAAGAGCCCGCACGGCGCTGTGGCGAGCCTGAGCGGGTTGCAACACGCTGTGAACCTGTCCGACTTGAACATCCGCGACAACGTGGTTGCCGACCTGTCGCCGCTCGCCGGGTTGCCGCTGACCAAGCTGGACATCGGGGGCAACGCGGTGACGGACCTGTCGGCGCTGGCATCTTTGCCGACGCTGACGACACTCCACATGGCCGGCTTGTCGGCACCCGACCTGTCGCCGCTCGCCGGGCTTCGCCTCGCCGTGCTGATGGCGACCGGCAGCTCCTTGACGGACATCTCCGCACTCGCCGGGATCGACACGTTGCGCGATTTGTGGCTTGGCGGCAACAACATCTCGGACGCTACGCCGCTTGCGGGGCTCACGTCGCTGACAAGGTTGAACCTCGGCGCGAACAACGTCGCGGACATCTCGGCGCTAGCGGAACTCGACGCCTTGACCTACCTCGGGCTCTACTCCAACGCCATCGCCGACATCTCGGCGCTGCGCGGCATGAACGCGTTGCGGGAGATCTATTTGCGGAACAACCGCATCGCGGACATTGGGCCGCTGGTGGACAACACCTATCTGGGCGAAGGCGACTACATCGAGCTTGGCGACAATCCCATTCACTGCGGCACAAACAATGTGCAGGTGGTGGCCCTTCGGGAACGGGGCGCGACGGTCTATGCCGATGAGACGCGGTTGCCGGCACCACGCGGCCTTGAGGCGACGCCGGGCGACAACTTGGCCACGTTGGCTTGGCAAGCGCCGAGCGGATGCGTCGTTACAGGTTGGGAATACCGGCATGGCACCGGCGCGTCGCCGACGTTCGGCGCGTGGACGGCGATCACCGGCAGCGCCACGCAGCACACGGTTGAAGGTTTGGCCAACGGTCTGTTGCACGTCTTCGAGGTGCGGGCGGTCGGCGCGGACAGCGCGGGTCAGGCCGGCCGGGAAACCGGCCAGCAAAGTCGAATCCAAGTCGCATTGGCCGAGGCGCCGGAAGCGCCAGTGGAGATTCCCGATCCGCAACTGCGCACGGCCCTTGTCGAACTTTTCCAGCAGAACGGCCAGCGCGCCGGCGCGCTGAGGCGCAAGTCAACCGGTGACAACATGGTGAGCCGAGCGGACATGGCCACGCTCACTGACTTGCATCTCGACAACCGCGGCATTGCCGCGCTGGACGGCTTGGAGTTCGCGCTGAACTTGCGCACGCTGCGGCTGCGTGGCAACCATGTCGCAAGCGTGGCCCCGTTGGCCCATTTGCCCATGTTGTCCGCGCTCTGGCTCGGCGACAACGGCTTGACCAGCATCGGAAGTTTGCGCCACTTGGACAACAAGTTGACCGAGCTCGCTTTGGATGGCAACCGCATCTCGGACGTGGCACCTCTCCGGCGGTTTCGCCATTTGGAACGGCTTTGGTTGCACGACAACGCCATTTCGGACATCGCCCCGTTGGTGGCGAACACTGGCCTCGGCGGCGGCGAAGTTCGGCCCGACGGCAGCAGCGACTACATCGACTTGCGCGGCAATCCACTCGACGCGGCGGCGCTGGAGACGCACGCGCCATCGCTGCGCGAGCGCGGCGCCGCCGTGCTGGTGGATGACGGGGCGCATAGGGTGCCGGTGTTCTTGCCAGCCGGATCGCCTTTCAGGGAAGGGTTCGCACGGGTGGTCAACCGATCGACGCAAGCCGGCGAGGTGCGCGTCGCCGCTATCGATGCGATGGGGCGGCGGTTCGGACCGGCGACGCTGGAGGTGGCCGGCCGGCAAACCGTCCATTTCAACTCCTCGGACTTGGAGTACGGCAACGCGGCGAAGGGCATCTCGCCCGGCGTGGGTTCCGGGGCAGGCGATTGGCGCTTGGAATTGCGCTCGTCCCTGGACTTGGATGTTTGGACGTACGTGCGCACACGCAGCGGTCTGGTTGCCAGCATGAACAGCATGGTGCCGGAGGCTTACGCGCGGCACCGAGTGTTCACCTTCAACCCGGGCAGCAACACGGGACAGATGAGCCGGCTGCGGGTGATAAACCCCACGGATAAAACCGCACGGATGTTGATTGAAGGCGTTGACGATGGCGGCACCGTCGCATCCGTCGCCGTCAAGGTGCCCGCCGGTGGTTCCCGCGACTTCACCGCGGCGGCTTTGGAGGCCGGCGACGGGGACGGAATCGTTGATGGCCGCTTGGGCGACGGCGCGGGCAAGTGGTGGCTCACGGCGACTTCCTACGATGGCGTTCATGTGCTCAGCCTGTTGGAGGGCGCCGGGCAACTGAGCAATCTTTCGCTGTCGCCGAACGCATCATTGGGCGCGCCGCAGCACCTGCCGCTGTTCCGCACCGGCGCGGTCCCGGAGCGAGAGGGATTTCTCCGCACTCTAAACCTCTCCCGAACTACAGGCAGCGTGGAGTTGCTTGCCTTTGATCAGGACGGCAGTTCCGGCGCACCGGTTTGGTGGGCCATCGGCGCGGCGGGAACGCAAGTCAGCTGGCACGATTTGGCCGCCGGCAACGCCGCCAAGGGGCTGCCGAAAGGGATCGGCGAAGGGCGCTGGCGCTTGCAACTGCGGACACCCCGGAACGTGTTGGCGCAGAGTTTCCAGCGCGCCGACGGGTCGCTCGCCGTCATGCACGGGTTCGCGCCCCGCTCCGAAACCGGCGTCAGCCGCGTGGCGTTCTTTAATCCGGCCAACCATCCGAACGCGGCAAGTAGATTACGGCTGGTGAACACCGGGCCGACCGCGGCGCAGGTCGCGATCACCGGCGTGGACGACCGCGGGGAGTCGCCGGGCAGCGTTGTGTACACCACCGTTCCCGGCGGGGCGAGCCGTCAGTTCACCGCGGCGCAGCTGGAAACGGGCGATGCCGATGCGCTAACCGGCGCTTTGGGCGACGGCGCCGGCAAGTGGCGTCTGCTTGTGGAGTCCGAGGGCGAGGTGCGCGTGGTCAGCCTGCTCGAAAGCCCCGACGGGCGTTTGGTGAACGTGTCGCGCTAGCCGACGCGGGTCAACGCGCTTTTGGCTTACGCCGCCAGTTCCACCTCGAAAGCGGCGATGTTGCGTTGCGCTTCGCTGAACTCCACGCCGATGAGGTGGATGGGCTTGTCCAGATGCCGGTACTTCTCGGCGTAGCCCTTGTTCTTGATTTGCGCCAACGCGCTTCCGGTCGGGCCGGCCGGCCCGGCCGCCTCATCCCGCAACAACTTGAACTCGAACAGATAGATGCCCTCGTCGCAGCGCACCACCATGTCCGATCGGCCGGCGCTGGAACTTTCCTCGGCGATCAGATCGAAGCCGTGGGCGGCGAAGCAGGAGTACACGACGCTGGCGTAGTAGCCCTCGTAGTGCTCGAGGTGGTTGTTGATGTGCCACTGGTGCGGGATGCCGGCGAACAGGCCGCGCAGGAACGCCTCCAGGCCAGCAAAATCGTTGGCGGCCAGCAGTTCGCGTAGCGGGGCGGCGTCCGCGCGTCGCCAAGAGACGTCCGGCAGCAAGGCCATCAGCAAGCGTTCGTTCAGGCTTTGCCGCACCTCTTGGTTGGGATAGCCCAAGCGGTAGCGGATGCGCCCGCCGGTGTCCGTCTCGTCGACGATGGTGAGATAGCCGGTCTGGAACAGCAGCGCCTCGGTGGACATCTCGTCCACGTCGAAGGCCGAGAGCAGCGCTTCGGAGCCGACCATGCCGTCCAAATCCAACGTGGGCACGCCGCGCCGCAGCAAGGCGTCGATCAGGAACTTGGGCGAGCCGGTCTCGAACCAATGGGCCGTGAACTCGCGGCTGTCGAACAGCAGCAGGATGTCGAACGGGTTGTACACCTTCTCCTTGCCCTTCTCCTTCTCCTCGCCCTTGCCCTTGCCCTCGCCCTTGCCGCCCTCGACCTTGCCCCGCCAGTTGTAGCCGTTGTACCAACGGCGCACTTTTTCCCGATCCAAGCCGGGAAGCTCCGGAGCGAACACGTCGTCCAAGTCCTGTTCTTTGTAGCCGCAAATAGCGGAATAGCGCCGGTCCAAAGTGATGTCCCGGAGGTTGTTCAGGCCAGAGAAGAGGCTGACTTTCGCGAACTTGCTTACTCCCGTCAGCAACGTGAATTTGACGCTATCTTCGCGATCCTTGATGACCGAGTACAGCCCGCGCAGATATTCCCGGTTGGCCTTGGCCACGTCTGGATTTTCCAGCGCGTCCAGAATCGGCTTGTCGTACTCGTCCACCAGAACCACCACCCGGCGTTCGCTGCGCCGGTGCAGCGCTTGGATCAAGGCGGCGAAACGCTCTGGCCCTGCGGAATAGCGGGATTCCAAGCCGGCCAACTCCTCCGCTTCGTCCAACTGCGCGGCAAGACTGATTTCCACATGGCTCGGCTCGGTGAAGTGCCGTCGGCCGAAACTGATCCGCAACACCGGACGCGGTTGCCCCCAGTCCCATTTATCGTGGATGGCCAGCCCGCGGAACAGTTTCTCGTTGTCCTCGAACAACTCCTTGATCGTGTCCAGCAGCAGGCTCTTGCCGAAGCGCCGCGGGCGCGAAAGAAAATAATGCTGACCGCCATCCACCAGTTGGCGGATGTAGTCCGTCTTGTCGACGTAGTAGCAGTTCTCCTCGCGAATCTTGCGAAAGGTTTGGATGCCGATGGGCAACCGGCGCTTCACGGTGTTCTCAACGCTCATGGATCCGCCTCGCCTGTGGGCGCTGCCGTCTGCTCCCGCTCGTTCTCTCCTTCGCCCACGTTCGGCTGCCGCCGCCGCGCCTCCAAAGCGCGCGAGATGATGTACTGGCGAATCATCTCCGCCTGCTCGTTGCTAACCGCATCCACGAACGAATCCATGCCCCGATCCAGATACAACCCGCCGCGCACGATGGCGAGGAACAGCTTGTGCGTCTCGGCGGTCATCAGCCGCAGATCCGCATTTACCATGCCCACGGGCCCCATACCGTGACACATGACGCAGTGCTGGTCGTACAACCGCCAGCCGCGCTGGATCTCCGCTTGGCTGGCGGTGAGCGGCGGCGGTTCCGGGATGTCCACCTGCGGCGCGATCGGCGGCGGGATGGCGCCGGCCGCCCCCAGCTTGAACGCCAACATGCGCCCGTCGTTGTAGCGGTGGCCGCCGCCGCCCACCTGCACGGCGATGTACTGCTCGCCGTTGATGGCGTAGGTGATGGGCGAGCCGGCGCCGCCGTACACTTGGTGTTCCCACAGCAGCGCGCCGTCGCGGGTGTCGTAGGCGGCGAACTGCCCGGCGCCGTCGCCTTGGAACACCACGCCGCCGGCGGTGGCGAGGACGCCGCCGTTGTAGGGCGTGGCCCGCTCCACCGCCCACGCCACCTTGCCGGCCAAACCGTCGAACGCCTTGAGATAGCCCTTCGACGGCGGCTGCGGCGGCGCCTCGCGCATTAGCTGCCGGTAGCGCGGGCCCAGCTCCACGCCGAGGCTGATGCGTCCCTTGGCGATCTCGTACTTGCCGGTTTTCTCGAACTCCTCCGGCAGCGCGTACAACAGCGACATGTCCTGCACCGCGGTGTAGGCGATGCCGCGCTGCGGGTCCACGGACATCGGCTGCCAGCTGTGGGCGCCCGGGTTGCCCGGCAGAATCCACGCCGGCTTCTCCTCGTAGCGCACGGCGGGATTCTCCACCGGCCGGCCGGTCTCCATGTCGATGTGCGTGGCCCAGTTCAACGTGGCGTAGGGCGCGGCGCGCAGCAGCTTGCCGTCGACGCGGTCCAGCACATAGAAAAAGCCGTTCTTCGGCGCTTGGAACAGCACCTTGCGCATCGCGCCGTCCACTTCCAAATCCAACAAGGCCATGTCTTGGGCGGCGTTGAAATCCCAGTTGTCCGCCGGCGTCGCTTGGTAGAACCACTTCATGCGTCCCGTCGCCGGATCCAGCGCCAGAATGCCGCCGAGGAAGTGGTTGTCGCCGCCACCCGGGGAACGGATGGCGCGCGGCCAAGGCGCGCCGTTGCCGGTGCCGACGAGCAGTTGATCCAGATCCGCGTCGTACACGATGGCGTTCCACACCGTGCCGCCACCACCGAGTTTCCACCACTCGCCGCTCCACGTCTTCGCCGCGGCCTCCAGCTCGGGATGCTCGAACGGCTTGGCCGGATCCCCCGGCACGGTGAAGAAGCGCCACGCCAGCTCGCCGGTGTCCGCGTCGTAGGCGGAGAGGTAGCCGCGCAAGCCGAACTCGGAACTGCTCTGGCCGATGAACACCTTGCCGCGCACCACCCGCGGCGCGCCGGTGATGGTGTACGGGTTGTGCGCCGGGCGGACGCTGGTGTCCACCTCCCACAGCTTCTCGCCGGTGGCTTGGCGCAGCGCGAACAGGCGGGCGTCGAAGGTGGCGAAGAACAGCTTGCCCTGGTAGGCCGCCATGCCGCGGTTGATGGCGCCGCCGCAACAGGCGTAGCGGATGGAGCGCTTGTCCGTGCGCGGATCGAAGCGCCACAGCTCCGCGCCGGTTTTGGCGTTGATGGCGTAGGCCACGCTCCAAGCGTCCGTGAAATACATCACGCCATCGATCACCAGCGGCGTGGTCTGGGCACGATGGCGATTGCCGAGGTTCTTGAACCACGCCACGCCGAGGTTCTTCACCGTCTCGCGGTTGATCTGCGTGAGCGAGGGAAAGCGCAACTCGTCGTAGGTTTGCCCATGCACCAGCCAACTGCCGGGCTCCGCTTCCGCCGCCGCCAACACCCGCGCCTCGTCCACCCAGCCGGCGGGCCGTTCGCCCGCGGCGCTTTCAGCCGGCGCTTGCTCTTGCGCTTTCCCGGATGCCGCCAGCCCAACAGCCAACACCACCGCTACCGCTTGCGCCGCCAATCGGTTCGCACCACCGCCAAATACGCGCACTCGCAACGCCTTCCCCGCTACCCATTGTCCGCATTGAACTAGACGTGCTCGCGCCGCGTCAAGCCGCTCGCGCGGCTCCTTCGCTTCGCTGCGGCCCTTCGGGTGCCCCGACGCGAACGCCAGCTATTGTTCGACGATGGGCCGAAGGCAAGCTCCGGCCATCGCCCAGCGGCTACTTCAACCGGCGCTTCGTCCCTCCGGCGGAAAGTCCGAAATGTCTCTGAGCCCCGACAGGCACCGTGTCGTAGCCGTAGCCGGCAAGCCAATGGTATCGCCCTATCGCAGTGGCAACCGCCTGCAATTGATCTTCCGCCCAGCGCACCTTGAAGCGGCTCCGGTGGGGTGTGGGAAACACGATCGCCACGCAGGCGTCCAGCCACTCTTCCGTGTACGCCAGATCAAGAAAATCGCAGATTTCGCGCAGTCGCCGCCTTGGCGAGGTGACGAAGTCCTCATGTCCGATGGCCAAGGTCTCCTCTTCGGCGAAAAGGGAAAGCACCTCGGCAAGCTTGTCGGAACGAGCAAAGAGGTCCGAAATGGCGGACTGGCCACACTGCGGCCTTTCAGCTTCCGTTGGCGCGAAACTCCGCAATGCCTTGCCAGCCGCCATGCCCGACGCGAAGCCAGCGCGGTCGCGCAGCACGTTCAGCCAACCCGTCGCGACCATGTCGTAGGGATTCCGGTACAGGAACAAGTTCCGCACCTTCCATTGACGGCGCAACAGCTGGAGTCTTTGCGGCTGCGCGTACAGAGCCACCGTATTGCCGTTGCACTGTTTGTCGCCGATCACGCTAGCGTGGCGAACTCTTCCCTGCCACTGGTTCCGCACGGCGTAGGAGTATCCCCAGTGTCGATAGCCCGTCCGACGCTCGCGCCAGTCCGCGCCGGCGAGTCGGGCTGCGATGTCGCCGCGGGTGGTGTTGGCATCGACCCGCGACAACATCCCGGCCTCGTACGCCACGAGCACTTGGGGATGGGCGTTGAGCAACGCGCCGAGCAGCGTGCTGCCCGAACGCGCATAGCCGGTGAATAGCAACAGTCGCTCGACCGACCGCAGTCGAAGGCCCTTGAATGCCCCTACCGCCCTCGCCGTCGCGCGCCCCGCCGCATCCTTGACGCTCATGTTTGTAATTGGCCGTCGCGCCCACTTGCGGGCTCGTGGCTCAACCATAGCCCAACACGGCATCCGCCGCTATCCGAGGAGTCGACGGCGGAGGGCGTCGGCGCGGCCGCCAGTCGAACGCTGTTCACAGCACATCAAGCAGTTCGCGTCTGCTCCTATCGCTCCAGGGCGTCCGGGGCGGAGGCGGCAGTTTCGATCGGGCTGGCACCGACGCTCTTGCCGCCGAATGCCCCACACCCGTTCTCGCGTTCTCGCGCCGCGTTTGCGTGTTTGGCGCGAGCGTGGTAAAAAGCAAAGAGGAATAGCCGCTCGCTCCGCCAATGGCGGTGCTGCGCGGCGAAGCACGGGGGAGCTACAAGCCCGGCTCTTAGGTTGCGCCCTAGCGCGGCCACGGGGCGTTTGTGGGCAACCGTGCGCCAAGGAAAGCGGGAAAGGAGCAAAACCCGAATGACGGACAAACAACGCAGGCCGCGGCGAGGCGCGGCAGCGCCCGCCACGCGCTGGCGCCGAACCAAACTCGCCGCCGCGGTTTCCGCGTCGGCGGCGATCGTGGCGCCGGTCTCGGCCGGCGAGATCGAGGAGATCATCGTCACGGCCACCAAGCGCGCCGAGAGCACGCAGGACGTTTCCATCGTCGTGCAGGCGCTCACCGGCGAGGGCCTGAGCGACTTGGCGGTGGAGACGTTCGACGAGTACGTGGACTACCTGCCCAACGTCGTCGCCGCCGGCAATGGCCCGGGCAAGAAGGAGCTCTACATCCGCGGCAGCGCCACCGAGCAGACCAGCGTCACCCTCTCCACCGCGCAAGGCTCGTCGCCCGGGGTTGCGCTGTACGTGGACGAGCAGCCCGTCTCCTTCGGCGGCCGCAATCTGGACGTGTACGCGGCGGACATCGAGCGCATCGAGGTGCTGTCTGGCCCGCAAGGCACGTTGTTCGGCGCCAGTTCGCAGTCCGGCAACCTGCGCCTGATCACGCGCAAGCCCACTCCGGCGGGGTTCGAGGCCGGGTTCGACGCCGGCTACGGCATCACCAGCGGCGGCTCCGACAGCGCCAACGCGCAAGCCTATTTGAACGTGCCGCTCACGGACAGCCTCGCCCTGCGCGCCGTCGTGTACAGCGACAACCAAGGCGGCTGGGTGGACAACGTCGCCGCCACCTTCACGCCCAGCGGCCTGGTGGTGGATCGCAACAACGCCGCCGGCTTCGGCCCGGCGCTCACGCCCCGCACCGCGGCGGAGCGCGCCGCCGGCATGCCGGGCTCGGACTCCGTGGCCACCGCCCGCAACGACGGCCTAGTGCGCGACGATTGGAACGACGCCTCCTACCGCGGCGGCCGGCTGAGCGCCTCGCTCGGCATCGGCGGCGACTGGGAGGCGCTAGTGCAGCACACGGCGCAGACGCTGGAAACCGAAGGCACCTTCCTCGCGGATCCGAGTTTGGCCAAGGAAAACGCCTCGGCGGCGTTCCAAGCGGACTACAACCGCGACGAGTTCGGCCTCACCACCTGGACGCTGACCGGGCGCATCCGCAATCTGGACGTGGTGTACACCGGCGGCCACGTTTCCCGGGAAGTGGACGGCGTGATCGACTACACGCACTACAACAACGGCGGCGGCTACATCACCTACTACCTGTGCAGCGGCAACGTGTACGACTTGACGGACGTGAACAACTGCCTCGACCCCACCAAGCGCTACGTCGGCACCACCACCGGCACCCGCACCACGCACGAGGCGCGCTTCACCACCGACGCGACGTTGCGCTGGCATTTCCTTGGCGGCGTCTATTTCAACACCGGCGAGAACAACCACGTTGGCGACTTCCAGTACTTGAGCACCGGCGACGCCTTCGCCGAGCACATCAGCAGCTACAACAACGACAACTCCGGCGACGGCTTCGCCCTCGGCAACACCACGTTGCGCACCGCCGGGGTGAACAGCTCCGGGCCGCGGGCGCCGGCGACGGTGTTCTTCAACGACTACACGCGCACGGTGGACGAGATCGCCTTCTTCGGCGAAGTCTCGGTGGACATTTCGGACTTTTGGAACGTCTCCCTGAGCGCCCGCCGCTACGATCTCACGTCGCAACTGCAGGGCGCCTCCAACTTCACCTTCGGCTGCCGCTACGGCATCGGCGCGGACGCCACGGCCACCGCGGACGGCCGCTGCAACGGCTTCGGCTTCAGCAACGACGTGTCCATGCGTCTGCGCCTGCTCGGCGAATACGCCAACGGCGGCAACGACGACCTCATCCTGAACGCCAAGAGCCCCAGCGGGCGGCGGGATCTGTTCCGCGGCGGCGGCAGCAACGCGGCCACGCTGAACGCCATCAAGAACGGCTTTCTCACGTTGAGCGCGCTGCAGTCCGACGGCGCGGTGAACGAGACGGACACCATTGCGAAACTCTCGGTGAACTGGGCGCCCACCGACGACGCGCTCATCTTCGCCACCTACTCCGAGGGCTACCGGCCGGCCACGCAGAACCGCAACGCCGGGCAGCTCGCCAACAACCAGGCTGGGGTGTTCGAGAACTACGTCGTGCCGGCCTACGCGGTGACGGACACCCTCACCAGCTACGAATTCGGCGTGAAGACGGACTTTCCGCAGTGGTTCCTGCGGCTCAACGCCACCGCCTACCGCACCAACATCGAGAATCTGCAGGTGGGGCGTTTCGACCCGTCCAACGTGGCGTTCCTCATCTTCGTGGAGAACGTGGGCGACGCGCAATCCACCGGCCTCGATGTGGACTTCCAGTGGCAGCCCACGGATTCGTGGTCATTCACCGGCGCGGCCAGCTTCCTGAGCACGGAGATCACCCGCTTGAATCCGCAGTTGCTGGGCATCGCGGTGCCGGTGGGCGCGGAACTGCCGCTTGCGCCTTCGTTCTCCGGCAACATCCGCGCAAGGCGGGATTTCAGCATCGACGCGCTGGACGTGGACGCCTACCTGCGGTTCAGCCTGAACTACCGCGGCGAGAGCGTCTCCGGCGTGGCCGGCAGCGCCGAGTTCATGGAGGACACCTTGTTCCAGCAAACCGGCGAACGCTCCGGCCTGCCCATGCAGGACGAAGGCGGCACCTTCGGCACGGTGGAGATCCCCGACGGCCGCGGCGGCGCGCGCCTGCCGCGCAACTCGCGGTACGTGAACGAGGCGGCGGTGACCGCCAACGTGGCGTTCGGCATCGCCCGCAACGAATGGTCCACGGAGTTCGTGGTGGAGAACCTCACCAATGAAGCGGCGCCGGTGGTGCAGGTGGCCGGCCACTTCACGCCGCTGGTGAGCGTGAAACGCCCGCGCACGATGGGACTGCGGTTCTCGTACACGTTCGAGTAAGCGGCGGCGCGCCCTTGCGGGCGCGTTGGAGTTTGCTGCGCAAACTCTGCGCTGTGCTAGGTGGTCGTTTGTGAAGGGCGCAGGCGGCGTAGCGTTGAGGTAGCTGTGGCGGACACCGAAGCCATCGTTCGAGATGCCGAGCGGTTGCTCCAGCAGGGGCGGCCGGCGGACGCGGAATGTCTTTTGCGTCCGGTCTTGGCGAACGGTGCGGGCGATGTGGACGCGCGTTACGCCTTGGCGGTGGCGGAGCGTCATCAGCGGCGGTGGCCGGGGGCGTTGAAGACGCTTGCCGGCGTTCTGGAAGAGCGCCCGGGGTTCGGGCGGGCGCATCAGGAAGTGGGCTACAACCACATCGGGCGGCGCGACTTCGCCAACGCCGCGGTTGCCTTCGAGCAAGCCGTTGCAGCCAATCCGTCGCTGGTGAACAGTTGGAAGTGCCTCGTCAAGTTGTACGAGGAACACGCGCCGGCCGCCGAAGCCACGGAGGAGAAACTCGGCCGGGCGCGCGGGCAACTTGCGTTTCTCGCCGATCTGCCGGCCGAGCTTGTGGCCGTGATGGGCTTTCTCTACGAGGACAAGCTGGCCGACGCCGAACGCCTGTGCAAGAGTTTTCTACGCGGCAACAAGACGCATGTGGAGGGAATGCGTCTGCTCGCCGAGATCGATACGCGCAACAAGGTGTTCGACGAGGCGGAGTTTCTGCTCGAAAGCTGCGTCGAGTTCGCGCCGGAACATCAGGGCGCGCGCATCCAGTACGCGAACATTCTGCTGCGAACCCAGAAGTTCGCCAAGGCGTTGGCGCAGGCGAAACTACTGTTGCAAGAAAATCCGCAGGATGTCGGCGTGGCGCGCGCCTTGTTCGCCGCGGCGAGCGCCGGCGTCGGCAACACCGACGACGCCATCACCGCATATCAACAGCTCTTGGACGCGACGCCGGATAATCACCTGCATCTGGTCGCCTTGGCCCATGTTCACAAGGCCGCCGGAAACCGCGACCAAGCCATCGCCCTCTACCGCAAGGCGTACCACGTCAAACCCGACCACGGCGACGCCTACTGGAGTTTGGCGAACACCAAATCCTACGCTTTCACGGACGCCGAGCTGCGCCAAATGTACGCCGTGGAAGCGAACCCCAACACCGCCGAGGAGGATCGCACGCAAGTGTGCTTCGCCCTAGGCAACGCCTTGGAAAGCCAACGCGAATACGAGCAGGCGTTCGGCTGCTACAGCAAGGGCAACGCGGCAAAAAAGGCGCGCAGCCACCACAGTCCCGAGCAACTGGCAATTCGCATCGAAGCGCAAATCGCCACCTGCACGGAGGAATTGTTTGCCACCCGCCAAGACGTCGGCTGCCCAGACCCGGCGCCCATCTTCATCGTCGGCTTGCCGCGCGCCGGTTCCACGCTCATCGAGCAGATTCTCGCCTCCCATTCGCAAGTGGACGGCACGATGGAACTGCACAACGTGTTGAACCTCGCCAAACGTCTGCGTGGGCGCGACGAGGACGCCAGCGTCCCCCGCTATCCACGTATCCTCGGCGAGTTGAACGATGACTACTTCCGCGGCTTCGGCGAACAGTTCATCAACGACACCCGCGCCTACCGCGGCGACGCCCCGCGGTTCATCGACAAGATGCCGAACAACTTCTTTCACATCGGCCTCATCCGCCTCATCTTGCCGAACGCCAAGGTGATCGACGCCCGCCGCCACGCCTTGGCCTGCTGCTTCAGCGGCTTCAAGCAACTGTTCGGCGAAGGCCAGGAGTTCTCCTACGATATGGCCACCATCGGCAACTACTATCGGCAATATGTGCGGCTCATGGCGCATTGGGATCGCGTCTTGCCCGGCTTCGTGCTGCGCGTTCGCCACGAGGACGTGGTGGCGGATCTCGAAAGCCAAGTGCGCCGTCTGCTGGACTTCTGCGAGCTGCCGTTCGAGCGCGCCTGCGTGGACTACCACCGCACCGAACGCGCCGTGTACACGCCGAGCTCGGAGCAGGTGCGCGAACCCATCAATCGCCGCGGCCTCGACCAATGGCGGCACTTCGAGCCGTGGTTGGATCCGCTCAAGCAAGCCTTGGGGCCGGAACTGGCAGGAGCGTGACGATGCCGGAGACGGTCACGATGGCCTTGGTGGGTTGCGGCAACATCGCCCGCGCCCACTGGCGCGGCATCCGCTACCACGCGCCGCGCGTTCGCGTCACCGCGGTGGTGGATGCGGACGCCGCGCGCGCCGAGGCGATGGCGGAGCGCACCGGCGCGGCGCCGTTCACTTCGTTGGCCGCGGCCTTGGCCGACGGCGCGTTCGACGCCGTGGATTTGATGCTGCCCCACGACCTGCACGAGCAAGCCGCGTTGGCGTGTTTCGCCGCCGGCAAGCATGTGGTGTTGGAAAAGCCGATGGCCACGGATGTGGCCGCCTGCGAACGCATCCTGGCGGCGGCGCGGCAAGCCGGCACGGTGTTCATGGTGGCGGAGCAGGCGCAATACTGGCCGGACGTGGCGCGGGCGCGGCAACTGCTGGACGCCGGCGAGATCGGCGATCTGGTTTCGGCGCGCGCTTGCTTCTACGACGCGCTGGCGTGGGACGAATCGCAGCCGCCGCCGTGGCGCTTCGACTTGGCTCGCGCCGGCGGCGGCATCGCCATCGACGGCGGCGCACACTGGATTCGCCCGCTGCGCATGATGCTCGGCGAAATCGACGAGGTGCTGGCCGTCACCGGCCGCCACATCCCCGCCATGCAAGGCGAATCCTGGACGCACGCCTTGTTTCGTTTCCAAAGCGGCGTGATCGCCACCTTCCAAGCCTTCCTGTACGCCGGCACGGTCGCGCCCACCGAGGATTTCCGCCTAACCGGAACCGCTGGCGAGATCGTCATCGAGCACGGCGCGAACGGCCGGCTCCTGCTGTTCAACGCCGAACATCCGCAAGGCTTGGAGGTGATGCGGACGTTTCCTGGCAAGGTGGACAGCTACGGCACCGAGCTGCACGACTTCAGCCTCGCCGTGTTGGAGGGCAAGAAGCTGGAGGCCGCGCCGGACGTTTCCCTCGGCGAACTGCGCACGGCGCTGGCGATGTACCGTTCGGCGGAAAACCGCCGCTGGGAGAAGGTTTGGGATTGACCCCCCTGGGAGCGCGGGCGTCTCGCCCGCACAGGGATGAAACACCCGTGAACCAAAATGCGGGCGAGACGCCCGCGCTCCCAGGACGTGCCGCGCACGCCCCCGGGCTAAAGCGTGCGCCGGCGTTTGCCGGTGACGGCGTAGTCGAAGGGCTTTTCGCCGCCGCTCAACGCGCCTTCGAGTGTTTCCCCGCGCACTTTCAACCAGACGGTCATGGTGTCAAAACCTCCTTTCTCCCACTTCGTTTGCGCCGGCGGTGCCGGGTACTCGTATTGCAAGATGCCGTCCGCAAAGGCAATGGAGGTGACGCTCACGGTCTTGCCGCCGTTGTCCGCGAGCGTTGCGGCCAACCCGTCGCCTTGCGCCGTGATGGTCAACACGCTGTTTTGGACATCGCTGCCGGCGTTGGTGACCATGTCCCACCTGCCAAGCACCGCGCCCAAGTCCGCCGGCTGACCGGCGCCTTTCACGCCCGGGTAGTCCCGCCAAAGCCAGCGCAGCGTGTCCGGGAAAATCGCGCCGCCGTGACGTAGATCGTGCCCGCCGGAGCCCAGCTCGAACTCGTAGTCGTAGCGGGCGAACATCAACGCGGACGCCATGCTCATGTTGGCGAGCGTCCAGTTGCCCTCGGTGATGTTGAGGTCGTTGGTGCCGCCCTGAAGGAACACGCGAATGGGCTTCGGATTGCCGCGCGTCTTGCGAATGAGGAACGGATATTCCGAGCCGCCCCGCAACCGCGTGTAGCTGGCAATGTGGCTCACCACCTTGCTGAACGCATCCGGCCGTTCCCACGCCACGGTGAACGCGCACAAGCCGCCATCGCTCATGCCGCAAATGGCCCGGCCGGCGGCGTGATCCACCAAACGGTACTCCTTGCCTACCTCCGGCAGGATCTCCTCCAGCAGGAAGCGCGCGTAGGTGTCGTTCAAGGGCGTGTACTGCGGGCTGCGCAGGTAAACGTCCTTCCTCCTGCCGGGATTGACGAAGACGCCGATGGTCACCGGCATCTCGCCCTTGTGAATCAGGTTGTCGAACACGGTGGCGGCGCGCACGCCCCCTTCGCCGCTGACGTAACCCTGCCCGTCCTGAAACACCATCACGCACGCCGGCTCGGCATCCGTGTACTGCGCCGGGATGTACACCCAATACTCGTGCTCCGCATCCGGGTAGATGCGGCTGGCGTTCCACACGCGCCGAATGACGGTGCCGGTGGGCACACCATCCTGCGGCAGCGAATCAACGCCGAACGGCGTCTGGGGCTTTATCGGGTCAGCCATTTTTGGTCCTTTCCATGAGCGTCACGGCGCCTGCAACTTGCAACTTAACATACGCCAAGCCGCGCGGTTGCCGGAGCCGCCATCAGGTCCGCGAAGACGCCGTACACGACACGTCGCGGTGCCAGTGCCGCCACGGCGCGAGACGCCCCACGGAACGCGTTTGCGCCTCCTCGCCACCGTAAACCACAACCAAATCGCAGGATGTGGCGCTCTCCATTTGCGTCCGCACGCGCCGGCCGCCGTCGAATAGATTGGCGGAGGGCGTGGCGCCGGCTTTCGCCTCCACCAAAGTGACGCCGGCCGGATGCTCGACGACCATGTCGACTTCGGCGCCGTCGCGGGTGCGATAGTAGGACATGCCGCGCGTCTGCCCTTGGTTCAGACGATGTTTGCGTACTTCCGAGACCACCCACGTCTCGAAAATGGCGCCGCGCAAGGGATGCGAATGCAGCTGCTCCGGTGTGTGGATGCCGAGCAGCCAGCAGACGAGGCCAGTGTCGTGGAAGTGTAGTTTCGGCATCTTCAGCAAGCGCTTGCGGATGCCGTGGCGGCTGCCGTGGAAGGTCGGCAGGCGAAACACAATGTAGCTGGCTTCCAGAATGCCGATCCACTTCTTGGCCGTGGGTTGCGAGATGCCGCAATCGTCCGCAAGCGACGAGTAGTTCAGGATCTGCGCCGTGCGCCCGGCGCAAAGCTCCACAAAGCGCTGGAAAGTCGTGAGGTCGCCAACATTGGCGACGCTGCGCACATCGCGCTCGATGTAAGTGGTGACGTAGGGCGCAAGCCACTCCGCTGGTTCCAACGCCCGGTCGAGGATGCGCGGATAGCCGCCGGTGAGCAGCGTCTCATCCAACCCCGCCGGGTGTGTGGGGAAACGCAGCACTTCGGAGTGGGCGAGCGGCAACAGATGATGCACTGCCGTTCGTCCGGCCAACGATTGGCCTACCGAAGCGAGCAGGGCGAGGTTCTGCGAGCCAGTGAGAATCTACTTGCCGGGCACCGGATCGTCGTCGATGACGCCTTGCAGATAGGAGAGCAGGTCCGGGAACCGATGCACCTCGTCGATGATCGCGCCATCTTGGAGGCCAGCCAGAAACGCGCGCGGGTCTTCTCGCGCGAACCGGCGCGCATCCAGCGCTTCCAGCGAGACGTAGCGGTGCTGCGGGAACAGCGCGCGGCACAGCGTGGACTTGCCACTCTGCCGCGGCCCGGTGAGCGTGACGGCCGGAAAGTGGCTGGCTGCCCTAGTCAACACGGGCGCCAAGTCGCGTGAAACGATCATGCGGCGTAGTATGCGCTGGTTGGCGGCTAATTCAAACTGGCATTTTGAATCTGCCGCCTTGGGAGACTGCTGCGAGCGCAGGCGTCCCGCCGCCCACAGGGTGCGCCGCAACGCCCGGCCGTGGTGTAGAGTGACCCGTTGATCTCGCACGCACCGGGAGGAACACCTTGCGCCCGACAATCCGCCTCAATCGCAAGCTGGCTTTGGCGGTCTTCGCCATCTGCCTCGGCGGGCCGCCATGCGCGGCCAAGGAACTGCCGCCCGGCTTCACGCTTTCCGTGGTGACGGACGACGTGCCGAACGCGAGGCAAATGGCGCTGGCGGATTCCGGCGTCCTGTTCGTGGGCACGAGGCGGCGCGGGCGGGTGTACGCGGTGCTGCTTGGCGAGGATTGGGAGAGCGACCCGGAAGTCGTCACCGTCGCCACCGGCCTCACCATGCCCAGCGGCGTTGCGTTGCTGGATGGCGACCTCTATGTGGCGGCGCTGAACCAAGTGCTGCGCTATCCCAACATCGCGGCCAACTTCCGCGACAAGCCGACGCCGGAGGTTGTCACGGACGCACTGCCGGACCGAACGCACCACGGCTGGAAGTACCTGCTGGCCGGCGCGGACGGCCATTTGTACGTGCCCGTGGGCGCGCCATGCAACATCTGCCTCTCCGAGGACAAGCGCTTCGCCAGCATCCTCCGCATGCACCCCGGCACCGGCGCAACCACCATCTACGCCCACGGTGTGCGGAACTCCGTGGGCATGGCGTGGCACCCCGACACCGGCGAGCTCTGGTTCACGGACAACGGCCGCGACATGATGGGCGACGATGTGCCGCCGGAGGAAGTGAACCGGGTGGCGAAACCGGGCGCCCACTTCGGCTATCCGCACATCCACGGCGCGGCGATAGCCGACCCGCGCTTCGGCGAAGGCCACGACCCCGCGGCCTATGTGGCTCCGGAATTCGAGATCCAAGCCCACGCGGCGGCCCTCGGCATGGCTTTCTACACTGCCGAGCAGTTCCCGGCGGAATATCGCGGCGCCCTGTTCATCGCCGAACACGGTTCGTGGAACCGCTCGTCCAAGGTGGGCTACCGCGTGAGCGTATTGCGATTCCCGGAATCCGGCCCCGCCTACTCACCCTTCGTGGACGTGTGGCTCGACCGCGAGCGCGCCTCCGGCCGTCCCAACGACGTGCTGGTGGCCAACGACGGCAGCCTGCTCATATCCGACGACCAGGGTGGGCGAATCTACCGGGTGCAATACACGGGGGATTGATCTAGGCCCTACGGCGCTGGGCTGTGATCGAGTAGTCAAATTGTATTCCGCCGACGGCGCTCAACGCGCCTTCGAGTGTTTCTCCGCGCACCTTCAACCAAGTCGCCATCTTCTCGATGCCGCCCTTGCCCCACTTCCGTTGCGTTGGCGTTGCCGGATACTCGTACTGCAAGATGCCGTCCGCAAAGGCGATGGAGGTGATCGCCACAGCGTCTCCCGTGTCGTCCGCGAGCGTCGCGGCAAGGCCGTCGCCTTTGGCGGTGATGGTCAGCACGTTGTTGTACGCATCGCCGTTCGCGTTGGTCACCATGTCCCACTTGCCGAGCACTGCGGCCAAATCCGCCGGCGCGCCGGCGCCTTTCACGCCCGGGTAGTCCCGCCAAAGCCAACGCAAGGTGTCCGGGAAGATCGCGCCGCCGTGCCGCAGGTCGTGCCCGCCGATGCCCATCTCGAAGTGGTAGTCGTAGCGGGCGAACATCAACGCGGACGCCATGCTCATGTTCGCAAGCGCCCAGTTGCCCTCGGTGATGTTGAGGTCGTTGGTGCCGTCTTGGAGGAACACGCGAATCGGCTTCGGATTGCCGCGCGTCTTGCGAATGAGGAACGGATACTCCGAACCGCCGCGCAGCCGGGTGTAGCTGCCAACGTGGCTGACCGCCTTGCTGAACGCATCCGGCCGTTCCCAAGCCACCGTGAACGCGCACAGCCCGCCATCGCTCATGCCGCAAATGGCTCGGCCGGCGGCGTGGTCCACCATGCGGTATTCCTTGCCCACCTCCGGCAGGATCTCCTCCAGCAGGAAACGCGCGTAGGTGTCGTTCAGCGGCGTGTATTGCAGGCCGCGCTGGTCGTAGAACTCCTTTTTTCGCCCCGGGTTCACGAAGACGCCGATGGTCACCGGCATCTCGCCCTTGTGAATCAGATTGTCGAACACCGTGGCCGCGCGCATGCCGCCTTCGCCGCTGACGTAGCCTTGCCCGTCCTGAAACGCCATCACGCACGCGGGCTCGGCGTCCGTGTACTGCGCCGGAATGTACACCCAGTATTCGTGCTCCGCGTCCGGGTAGATGCGGCTGGCGTTCCACGTGCGCCGAATGACGGTGCCGGTGGGCACGCCTTCCTGCGGCAGCGAATCGCCCCCCAAGGCGTATTCGCCATCCTTGGAATCCGCCGCGAAAATCGACAGCAGCGCTTCCGTGTTCTTTGATTCAGCCATCTCCGTTGAGGTCCTCGCCATGTGCGTGGGGTGCAACTTAACACACAAGCTGAGCCGCTCCACTGGATGCGATGACTATCGCCATCCAACCGGTGCGACGTGGGCTACCATAGCGTGCGTTGTGCTTGAACCCAGAGCGGCGCAAGGAAGGATGAGAACGGTGGCAAAGCCGTGTGCAGGAGGCTGGGCGAGAGTAGCGCGCGCCACCCGCTTCTCGCTGCGCGGCCTGCGCGCCGCGTGGCAACGGGAGGCCGCGTTCCGGCAAGAGTGCGTGGCGGGGTTGGTGCTGTTGCCGTGCGCGTTCCTGCTGGCGGAGACCTTCACGCAGGCGGCGCTGTTGCTTGGATCGATCGGGCTGGTGTTGGTGGCGGAGCTACTCAACTCGGCGGTGGAAGCGACGGTGGATCGCATCGGCGAGGAACCGCACGAGCTGGCCGGCGTTGCGAAGGACTTGGGTTCCGCGGCGGTGTTCGCCAGCTTGGCGTTCGCCGGGTTGACTTGGGCGCTGGTTGCCGCCGATCGGTTTCTTGGCTGACGACGCGCCCGCGATGCCGCGTCTCCTCATCGTCTATCACTCGCAGACCGGCAACACCAAGGCGATGGCGGAGGCGGTGTGGCAAGGCGCGACGGATCCGCTAATCGAAGGCGTGGACGTGCGCCTTAAAACCGCGCCGGAAGCTGGCCCGGAGGAATTGCTGGCGGCGCAGGGCCTATTGCTAGGGACGCCGGAGAACTTCGGCTACATGTCCGGCGGCATGAAGGACTTCCTCGACCGCACCTTCTATCCAGTGGAGGGCAAGTTGCGGCCGCTGCCCTACGCCATCTTCATCAGCGCCGGCAACGACGGCCAAGGCGCGTTGCAGGCCATTCGCCGCATCGCCGGCGGCTACCCGTTCGTGGAAGTGCAAGAGCCGGTGATCGCCCGCGGCGAAGTCGCCCCGCATCTCCCCGCCTGCCGAGAACTCGGCATGGCACTGGCGGCCGGTTTGGAAGCGGGCATCTATTGATCGGCCGCCCTACCGGGCCGGGCAAAACCGTGAATGAGGCTATGATGTAGCCATGTTCGAGAGCGAGACACTGTCGCGTCAGTTCGCCGCTAGGCTTGCGGAAGTGCCGATGGTGCGCCTTGCCTACCTGTTCGGAAGCCGTGCGCGGGGCCAAGCGCGTCCGCACAGCGATTTCGACATCGGGGTGCTGCTGGACGACGCGCGGGTGGTGGACGCCAGCGGCGTGGGCAACACCATTCGGCAACTGGCCGCGCGCTTGGCGGACCCGGGGCCCGCCCAGATGCTGCACATAGTCGTGCTCAACGGGGCGCCGCCGCTGTTGCGTCATCGGGTGCTGCGCGATGGCGTGCTGCTGCACCAACGCAGCCACGCCGAGCGGGTGCGTTTTTCGATACGCACCATCCGCGACTATCAGGACATGGAACCGCGCCTACGCGAACACAGGCGGCTGCGGCTGGCGCGGCTGCGAGAGGGACGAACGCATGGTGGATCAGGAGATATTCTCGCGTCGGCTCGACGCGCTGGACAGCTACTTGGACAGGGCGGCGGCGCTGGGCAAAGTTGACGAGACGACGTTCCTCGCCGAACCCGCGGTACACGACCTGGCCGAACGCTATCTGCACTTGGCGACGGAAGCCGCCATCGACCTAGCCAATCACTGGATCTCCACTGTCGGATTGCGAACGCCGGAAACCAACCGCGACACCTTCTCGGTGTTGGAGGAAGCCGGCGAAGTGTCGAGCGACTTGGCGGAGAAGCTGCGCGGCTGGGCGGGCTTTCGCAATGTTCTCGTGCATCAATACGCCAGCATCGACCACGCCACGTCCTACCGTGCGATTCGCGAGCACCTCGGCGAATTGCGGAGTTTTGGGCAGTGGGCCTTGGAGAAGGCGGATAGCGGCGATTGATTCCGCGCGGACCGAGGCCGGTGGTGATCAGATCCGGCCGCGGTCTGCGCTCGCCAATCGGGCTTCCCTTGCCTGCTGCGCCTCCATCTCTTCGGATTTGGCGCACATGTAGGCGTGGAAGGAGGGAATGCCGAAGGAGACCTCGTGGTCGGCGCTGCGGGTGAGCACGCCATGCTTCATCGCGCTGACGAGGACGCCTTCGGCGTCTTCCGCGCAGCGCTCTCGCAGCAGTTGGGCGGCAAAGCGCCAACTCAACTTCGTCATCCGCGCCGCTTGCATGGCGCTCGCCAAGGCGGACATCAGGTTGGGATGGGACATCCCCCGGCAGCGTTCTTCGTAATACGCCACGCGGGCGGCATTGCCGTGCGCTACGGCGGCGGCGACGTCCGGCGCGGACGGTTCGCCCGATCTGCCATCCATCGCCCGGATGAGGCCGTGCAGATAACCGTGGATGTGCTGGGGAAAGTCCATCGCACATGCCGCCAGCTCTTCGGCGTGCTCGTCGCCCACCACGACGCCGTAGCGTTCCGCCCCTAGGACAATGGCCTCTTTCGTTTCGCTCCGCGCCAGCGGCGCCAACGTGTAGTGCGCGGCAAAGCGCGAAATCCCCCGGTCGTCGGAATTGCCGCTGGCATCGGTGAGCGTGCCGGCCAGCACGTCCACAGTGTGCTGCAATCCGGCGCACAACACCATGATGGGGCAATCGTGGGCACCCTCGTGCAAATCCCGCAAAGTCGCATGCTGCGACGCCGTGACGCCTTGGATTTCGTCGATGGTGATGAGCAGCGCCCGCTCCCGCCATGCGCCAAGGCGCTTGCTGCGCACCAGCATGGCGTTGAGCGGCTGCCGCAGCCGTGGCCTATTTACTTTCACGGAGAACCCGCCGGCTTTCGCATCCGTAACCTTGGCAAGCAAGTCCGCCGAACCTCTGGCCTCGGCCGATGTCGCCCCCGCCGTTTCCAAGATGTGCGCCACGAGTTGCTCGGGGTGCGCATCGAGGTCGTTGGTGGTCATTGCCAGCACCGATGCGCCAGCGCCCACCGTGGACGCGAATTGCCGAACGAGTTGCGTCTTGCCGATTCCCTGAACACCATCGACCAGCACCAGCCCGCCCGGCGGGCATCCCGACCGCCGCACATCCTCGAACATCCCGGCGAAGTCCGCCAACTCCTGCTGCCTGCCCGCAAAATACACCGGCGGCTGCCGAGCGGTGGGACGCACGGGCGGAACGTCTGTGGGCTGTGGCATGGCGACCGTTTCCGGGCTGCGGTGTTAAGGGCAGTCAATCCCCACGCAGCGCAGCCGTGATCGGCAGCGTTGCCGCTCGCACCGCCGGGAACAGCCCGCCGATGGCTCCCAAGCCCAGCGCCCAGATTAAGCCGGTGGTGATCAGATCCGGCGTCACGGCGAAGTCGAAGGCGATTTGGGAGAAGGAGGTGTCGCTTAGGGTGGAGACGGTGAAGCCATTGAAGCCGAAGTAGGCCACCGCGGCGCCGACGAGGCCGCCGAGGGCGGCCAGGGTCATGGATTCCACCATCACGGAGGCGACCACCGGGCCGCTGCCGAAGCCCAGGGCGCGCAGGGTGGCGATTTCCACGGTGCGGGTGACCACCGCGGAGTACATCGTGTTGAGGGCGGCGAACACGGCGCCGATGGCCATGATGATCGCCACGATGTAGCCGAATTGTCTGATTTGCGTGGCTAGGTCGCCGGCTTGTCCTTTGAAGAACGTCGGCTCGTCGATGACCACTAGATCCAAGCGCGGATCCGCTTCCACCCGCTCGTTGAGCTTGGCGATGGTCTCCGGGGCGTCCACTTGCAAACGCATGGAGCTGGCGGTGCTGCCGCGGCGGAAGGCCGCTTGCGCCACGGGCAGGTCCACCCACAGTTCGGATTCGTAGGCGGAGCCTTCCGCCTCGAAGATGCCCACCACCTTCCAGTCGGTTTGGCGCAGGTCCACGGTGGCGCCGAGATCGATGCCGGCGAACTCCGCCGCGGCGCCGCGGCCGGCGATGAGTTCGCCCATGCCCGGCGTGAACTCGCGGCCTTGGGTGATGCGCAGCTCGTCGCGCATGGCCAAACTCTCGGCGGTCACGCCGCGCACGATAAGGTTGGCTTCCAAGCCGGACGAGCGCTTCGGCACGTCGGCCACGGTGTAGAGCTCGCGGCTGGCGTACACCACGCCCTCCATGCTCTCCACCACGCCCATCGCCTCGAGGCCGATGCCGCTTGAGAGCTCGCTGTCCGAACCGCCGCGCAGCACGACGGCGCGATCCGGGTTGCCGCCGCGGTCGAAGGTGGCGGCGAAGCCCGCGCCCATCGCCAGGATGGCCACCATCACGCCCACCACGCCGCCGATGCCTACCACGATCACGGAGGAGCTGCCGAGGCGCGAGGGCAGGTTCTTGAGGTTCATCAAGGTGATTTGCAGCAACTGCGCGAACATCTTCAGCTTCTCCGCAAGGCTTCGGCGATGGTGAGCCGCCGCGCCAGCAGCGCCGGGGCAATACCCACCAGCGCGCCAAGGAGCACGGCGACGCCGAGTCCCTGCCACACCGTGTTCCAATCCACCCGCAAGCCGCCGAACCCGAATTGCGCCACCATCATGCTGAACAGCGGCGTCCCCACAAGCCCGAGGCCGACGCCCAGCAACCCGCCGAGGCCGCATAGCAACACGGATTCACCCAACACGATCCCGGCCACGCGCCCGTCCGAAAACCCCAGGGTTTTCAGCACGGCCAACTCCGCGATGCGCTCGCGGAAGGCCCAGTGCATTACCACCGCAGTGAGCACCAGTATGGTGAAGAACACGGCCGAGAGGATGCTGTTGGCTATCAACC
Organism: Candidatus Azotimanducaceae bacterium; assembly: GCA_965243095.1. Lineage (GTDB taxonomy): Bacteria > Pseudomonadota > Gammaproteobacteria > Pseudomonadales > Azotimanducaceae > VXYL01. Next base: position 2,649,934 of record OZ251530.1, on the reverse strand, counting down.
CGATGTCGCCGATTTGCGCGGCGAAGGCGCGGGCGAACTCGTCCTCGGTGGCGGTCTTGGTGGGATTCTGCGAATTCTCGAACAACGCGTCGATGGCCACCGCCACCTCCGGCGCGCGTTCCGGGTCCGCGATGCGGAGCGAGTACCAGCCCACCGTGCCGCGGCCGAACGCGGCCGCTTCGTTGAAGTAGTCGTAGTGGAACAGAAACAGCGGTTGCGAGGTGTCTTCGTTTTTCCAGCGGTAGCTGCCCACCAAGTCGAATACCCATAGGCGGTTCCCGTCCTGCTGCGGATAGATGTCCGCTTCGATGGGAATCTTATCGCCGATGCTCCAGCCGAACCGTTCCAACATGTCCGCCGGCGCCACCGCGCCAGTGCGCGTGTTCTGGAACGCGTCGAGTTCCTCCGGGGCGATGACCATCTCCGGGTACATGTCGAAGTACGCGCGCGGCTCCACCGGGTATTTGGGGAAGAATTGGCTGCGGTCCTGATAGATGCCGCCGAACCAGGTCTGGTGCGTCACCGCCTCCACGCCATCGACGGCCAGGATGGCGGATTGTTGACTGATCGGCAGGGATTCGATGATCGAGTATTTGGCCGTCACCAACAGTCGGTCGGCCGCGGTGACCTCGGAACTGGTGGTGAACCAAACCGCCATCGTGCGCAGCATCGTGAACAACAGAAACGCCACCAGCACCGAGAACAGCGTGAGATAGGTGCGTACCGGGCGGCGGTGCAGATTCGCCCACACCAAGCCGACCGGGCTCATGCCGCCGCTCCCGCAAGCTGCCCTTTGTCCAAGCTCGCCACCCGTTTGGCGTGGCTGGCGGCTTTCGGGTCGTGGGTGACCATGACGATGGTTTTGCCGTGGTCGCGGCTGAGGATGTCCAACAGATCCAGAATCTCGTCGGCGTTGTCGCGGTCGAGGTCGCCGGTGGGTTCGTCGCACACCAGAATGGGCGCGTCGGCGACGATGGCGCGGGCGATGGCGACGCGTTGCTGCTGGCCGCCGGAGAGTTCGCCCGGCTTGTGCTTGGCGCGATCCGAAAGCCCCACCACTTCCAGCGCGGTGAGGGCGTTCTTGCGGCGTTGCGCGGCGGAGAGTTTGGTCAGCAGCAGGGGCAGTTCCACGTTGCGCTGCGCGGTGAGCACCGGCAGCAGGTTGTAGAACTGGAAGACGAAGCCGATGTTCGCCGCCCGCCAACGCGCCAACTCGCCGCTGGACATGCCGCCGAGTTCCTTGCCGGCCACCACCACTTCGCCAGACGTGGCCTTGTCGATGCCGCCTATGAGGTTGAGCAAGGTGGTCTTGCCGCTGCCGGACGGGCCCATGAGGGCGACGAAATCTCCCTCGTCAATGCGCAAGTCGAGGCCTACCAGCACTTCGACGAACTCGCGGCCTTTGACGAAGCTCTTCTCAACCTCGTGGAGTTCGATGATCGATGCCAACTGCGTTTCTCCTTCCTCTCTGCCTTTCGCCTGCCAGAGCACTCGATTCAGCGACGCTGACCGTTCAAGAGGTCCAGTTTGCCACAACGCCCGGATGGCCGCGGCGGCCCTGGGAGCGCGGGCGTCTCGCCCGCACAGGTTGACACCGAAAAAGTGCGGGCGAGACGCCCGCGCTCCCAGGGCACGCTACCCACAGTGTGCACGATTACGGTTGCAGCGGCACCACCTCGGCACCGTCTTGCAACGCGGCAAGCGCCTCGCCGCTGGCTTCGGCCACCACTCGTTCCCCGGCGGCAAGCCCGCGCACGATGCGCGCATCGCCACCCTCGCGGCCGGCCGTTTCCACCGCCCGCCGCCGCGCCGCGCCATCCTCCACCACCCAAACATGGCGCGCGCCATCGTTGCCGAACACCGCGCTCCCCGGCACCAGAACCGCCGCCAGCGGGGGTTCGTCGGCGGTGGCGGCAGTTTCCTCGGCGTCCAGAAACGCCACCTTCACGCCCATGTCCGGCAGCACCCGCGGATTGCGCTGGGCGAAGCCGATGCGCACGCGCACGGTGGCTTTGTTGCGGTCGGCGGCGGGGATGGTGGCGATCACCTCGGCGGGAAGGTCCTCGTCGTAGGCGTTGAGGCGCACGGTCACCGGCTGGCTTGGGTACACGCGGTTGATGTACGCCTCGTTCACGTCCACTTCCACTTCCAGGGAGTCCATGTCCACGATGGTGCAGATGCCGGTGCGGGTGAAGCCGCCGCCGGCCGAAATCGGCGAGATCATCTCCCCGGGCTGCGCCGCCTTGGCGATGACCACGCCGCTGAACGGGGCGCGGATCTCGAAATCCTTCACCAAGCCGCGTTGCACGGCGAGGCTGCGGGCCGCCACTTCCACCTCGCGCTCGGCGCGGGCGAGGCGGGCGCGCAACGCCTCCAGCGCCAGTTCGTTGCGGTCGCGGTCGGCCGCGCTGGCGAACTGCCGCTCGGCCAAGTCGTCGATGCGCTGCAAATCCAGTTCGGCTTGGCGAATGTTCACGCGAATCTCGTTCAGCGCCGCTTTCGCCGCGCCCAGTTGCGATTCGGCGAGGGCGAGTTGGGCGCGGGGGATGGAGTCGTCCAATACGGCGAGGATCTGCCCCTCCCGCACCGTCATGCCTTCCTCCACCAGCACTTCCAGCACCTTGCCGGTGGTCTTGGAACTCACCGTGGCCTGCCGCCTCGCCACCACATAGCCGGTGGCGTCCAGCACGCTCTCGCCCGCCGCCGCCCGCGCCGCCACGCGCGCCGTGGCCATCCGCACCTCGACAGCGGGGCTCGCCATCAGCGGCACGCCGAAGCTCCAAGCCACGAAGCCGACGCCGGCGAGAACGGCCACCGCCACGAACCACTTCACCGGCCGCCGCCCCGCCGCGCCACCGCCGCTGCGGTCGATCTTGAGTTCGCCCAAGAGGGCTTTCTTGTCCATTGGCCCGTTGCCTCGCTCAGCGCACCCAGATGGGCGAGCTCCACGCCCGCTCTTGAATCGTGCGCGGAACGTCCGGGCGCGGCTTGGTGCCGGCGCGAACCGCGTCCCAAGTGGACCAGCGGCAGGTGGGGTTCTCCAGCACGCGCACGTAGTAGAAGGCGCTTATCTCCGGGTCGAAATCCGGGTCGCGCCACAGCGCCCGCAACTCGCCAGCGCCAACGCCTTTGGTGATGCTGCAATCGGAGGTGTCCACCTTGGCGCCGTTGTCCGGGCAGCGGTGTGTTTCGGGGTTCACGGCGAGGCCGTCCGAGCAGGCGACGTCGTACACCTTCTCCTGCGGCTGCCCGTCCGCCACCCAGCCCTTGATCACTTGCAGCCGCTGCAGGCGCGTTCCCAGCGGATCCGCGGTGGCCCAAGCGAGAAAGCTCGGCGCGGCGTCTTCACGCACCGCCAAATCCGCGCCTTGCGGAACCCCTTTGGCGGCGGCTTGCGCCAGCAAGTCCGCGGCGTCCGCCATCTTCGCGTCGAAGCCGTAGCTGGCGAACAGGCGCACTTTGATGCGCGGGCCGGTGGTGGCGAAGGTTTCCTTGCGCCGGAGCGCGTCGAAGATGGCCTCGCGGGTGTTTTTCTCCGCCCAAACGCCGGCCAGCCCGGAGGCGCTGAAGAAGCGGTACAACGTGTCCGGGAAACTACCGCCAAGCGGCACCGTGCCGCGGCGTTCCGCGGTGCTGTCCAGCACGCCGGTTTTACCGACGAATTGGCTCTCGTGGAAGCGTTCGCCGGCGTTGTGGCTGTCGCTCGCGCCCACGACGCCGAAGCGGTACGGGTTGAAGCCGCCACCGCGCTCCATCGCCAAGCCGTTCAGCCACGCTTCGCGCACATAGCTGCCGCTCGGCTTGCCCTTGCGCGCGGGGAACACCTCGAAGTCCGCCCACTCGTCGTTCGGGGAAAGCAACGGGTGCGTATCGGAGGTGCCCTTCACCTGCGTGATTTCCACCAGCGGCTCGTTGCGCATGCGCTGCTCGGCGTAGGCGGCGTTCAACGCCTCGCCTTCGAACTTCGCCCGCCCGAACATGTTGCCGCCGGAAAGGTTGGCGTTGTGCGGAATGGCGATGGCGTCGATGCCCTGCGCGCGCTGGGCGTCCATCCACGCCCACAGGTCCTCCGGGTTGGAGGAATCCAAGCGGCTGAACGGCAGGGGCGGCGCTTTGCGTCCACGGTAGTACACGTTGCGGTGCAAGCCGCTCGGCCGCGAGGGGGTGTATTCGTAGCCGATGAAGGTGGTGAACGCGCCGGGGGCGTTGTGGCGTTCGGCGGCGGCTTGGATGTCCCGCCACGCGCTCAGCGAATCCTCGCGGCGGCCCTTCTCCGCCAACGTGGGGGCGCAATCGCCTTTCGCCGCGCCGCGTTGCGCCACGGTGCCGGGCCCCACGCAGCGCTTGACGTCGGCGTCCCCGGCGGCGGGGTGTTCGGGATTGCGCCAGCCCCAGGCCATGCCCAGATACGAGGCGTGGTCGGTGACGGCGAGGAAGTCGAGCGGCCGATCGAGCTGCAAATCGAAACCACCCGCGTGCGGCACCGTCTCGCCTTTGGCGAAGCGGTAGGCGTCGTCCGGAGACGTCAACGTGCCGAAGAAGTAGGCGTCGAACGAGTAGCGCGTGTGAACGTGCAGATCGCCGAAGAACGCGGTCTTCGCGTCCGTTGGCGACGCGGACGCGGCCCCGGCGCAGATGGCGCCGGCGATGACGAAGCGATGCCACATTCCGCGACTCTCCTTTGGCGACTCTTCGGTTCGCGTGTGCCAATGGTAACCCTTGGCGACGGTTCATGGCCCAATTGCTGGCCACCCTTCGCGGTGCCGAACCGGCCAACGTCCGTAGTGGACACCCCGCACCTTCACCATCGCCGCCTTCAAGGCGGATTCCGGGGCAGATGCTCACGCCCAACATGGCGAATGTCGCACAAGCGCACTGGGCGATGTCATGCAAAAAGAAGTGTCGATGTCGCACAAATCCGGCTCGCCAGACCGGCTATCGTGATCCCCATGAAGCAAACGACCCCCGGCAGCGACCCCATCTACAAGCGCCTCTACGCCTTCGCCGAGATGGTGGAGGACCTGCTGCGCAGCCTGTTCCCACGCGAGTTGACCGACGCGGTGGACTGGCCCTCCTTGGGCCGGCTGCCCGCCGAGTACGTCGGCGACGACTTCCGCCGCCGCCACGGCGACGCGGTGTGGCGCGTGCGGCTGCGCGATGGGGACGAGCGCGGCGAGTGGCTCTATGTGCTGGTGCTCTTGGAATTCCAGTCGACCACCGACGAGATGATGGCGCTGCGCGTGCTGCAGTACACGGCGATGCTCTACCAGGAACTGGTGCGCGAGAGCCGCCGGGCGAGGAGCGCGAGGGGTAGGCGCCGCGCACGGAAGGGCGCGGCGAAGCCCGAGCGGCTGCCGCCGGTGCTGCCGGTGGTGCTGTACAACGGCGACGCCGAATGGCGCGCGACGAGGGAAGTGAAGGACCTGATCGCGGAAGTGGGCTCGAACCTTGCGCCGTACCAGCCGTCGCAGCGCCACATCGTGCTTGACGAGCGCCACGCCACGGCGGACGATAAGCGCCTGTGCAAGTTGACGCGGGCGGTGGTGCTGCTGGAGCAGAGCCGCTCGCCGAAGGACCTCGCGCGGGTGGCGGCCCGGCTGAGGGACTGGCTGGGTTCGTCGGGCAACGCCGAGCTCAAGCGGGCGTTCACGGACTGGCTGTGGGTGCTGTACCAGCGGCTGCAACGTGGCAGCGAGGAGCCGTCGCCGCCGCCGCCGGAACTGACATTGGAGGAAGTGGCGATGACATTGGAAGAGCGCGTGATCAGCTGGCGGGAGCCGTGGATTCAACACGGCAGGGAGCAAGGCTTGCGGCAAGGCGTCCAGCAAGGTCTCGATGAGGAGCGCGTGTTGTTGCGGCGCCAGGCCGAAGCGCGGTTCGGCGCGGACACGGCGGAGCGCCTGTTCATGTTGTTGTCGCGCGATAGCGATCCGCAGCGGCTCGCGGCGGTCGGCGTGGCGATCGTGCGTTGCGAAACGGGCGACGATCTCCTCCAGCAGGCCCGGCGGGCTTTCCCGAACGCGCATGGCCCCAACGACCGAGCGGTGTGAGCCACTACTGAGCTCAAGCGGGCGTTCACGGACTGGCTGTGGGTGCTGTACCAGCGGCTGCAACGTGGCAGCGAGGAGCCGCCGGCGCCGCCGCCGAACTGACATTGGAGGAAGTGGCGATGACATTGGAAGAGCGCGTGATTAGCTGGCGGGAGCCGTGGATTCGCCACGGCCTGGAGCAGGGCTTGCAGCAAGGCAGGGAGCAAGGCAGGGAGCAAGGCTTGCGGCAAGGTCTCGATGAGAAGCGCGTGTTATTGCGGCGCTTGGCCGAAGCGCGGTTCGGCGCGGACACGGCGGAGCGCCTGTCCGCGTTGCTGCTGCGCGAGAGCGACCCGCAGCGGCTCGCGGCGGTCGGCGTGGCGATCGTGCGTTGCGAGACGGGCGACGATCTCCTCCAGCAGGCCCGGCGGGCTTTCCCGAACGCACATGGCCCCAACGACTGAGCGGTGTGAGCCACTACTGAGCTCAAGCGGGCGTTCACGGATTGGCTGTGGGTGCTGTACCAGCGCCTGCGGCGATTCAATCCCAAGGGCGGCTGCGACGGCGGAAGCAAGCGACCGTGGGTTTGAGTGCTGTGGCCGTTCGACAACGCTTGTGGGCGCTTACCGACAAGGGGCGCTTCAGTGCCGTTGTCGTGCTGGCCCTGTTCGCGCTGGTAGGCGTATTGGTCGTCGACGACTATGGGGTGGCGTACGACGAGTCCGTGCAGCGGGCGTTGGCGGCGGTTACTACGGCGTACATGATCGGGGCGGATGACGCCCTGCTTTCGCACCGTGACCGAACCTATGGTGTGGCGTTCGAGTTGCCGTTGTTGTTCATCGAACTGGCGTTGGGGTTGGACGACCTGCGCAGCGTGCATCTTATGCGCCACACGTTAAGCCACTTCTTCTTTCTCCTTGGCGGGTTCTTCTGCTATCTGCTGGTGCGGCGGATGGGCGGGGGGCGGCTGTTGGCGCTGTTCGCCATGCTGCTGTTCCTGCTGCATCCGCGCATTTGGGCGCACTCCTTCTTCAACACCAAGGACGTGCCTTTCCTCAGCATGTTCATGATCACGCTGTTTCTAATCCACCGCGCCTTTCGCAAGGACGACTTCGCGGCGTTCCTCTCCTGCGGCGTGGCGGTGGGCCTCCTCACCAACATCCGCATCCTTGGGGTGATGCTGTTCGCCGCGGTTCTCGGCATGCGCCTGCTCGACCTGTTCCACGCCGCCGATGGGAGGGAACGAAAACACGTCCTCGTCACCGCCGGCCTTTTCGCCACCGCGAGCGCTGGCGTCCTTTACGCCACTTGGCCTTACCTTTGGAGCGACCCGCTGGGGCATTTCGCCCATGCGTTCGCACGCATGGCAGACCATCCCGAAGTGATTCACAACGTGTTTCTAGGCGAACGGATTGTCGGCAGCGACGTCCCGCCTCATTACGTTCCGGTTTGGATCGCCATCGCCTCGCCGCCGATTGCGCTTCTGCTTGGTGGCATGGGGTTGATGGTCACTCTCTACCGAACCTCTGTACAACCCCGCGTTGCTTGGACAAACCGGCCGATCCGATTCGAACTCCTGCTTGTTTTGTGCTTTTGTCTGCCGCTGGTTGCTGTCGCGCTGCTGAAATCCAATCTATACAATGAATGGCGTCAAATGTATTTTCTTTACGCCCCCATTGTGCTTCTTTCAGCCGTTGCGCTGCGTTGGCTGATTGGTCGCCAAAAGGCCGCCAAGCTGGGCGTTGCGTCCTTGATTTTGGCCACCGCGGGTTTGGTTTCCACCATGGCCGCAATGGCTGTGCTGCATCCTAATCAACCCATCTACTTCAACTTTTTAGTGGATAGGAAGACACCGGGGCATCTAAGCTCTCAATTTGACATGGACTACTACGGAACGACGCTTCGTCAGGGGCTTGAGTGGCTGCTGGAGCACGATCCGCGTTCCATCGTCGATATCGAGATGCCCGTAAGAGAGTGGAACGCTAGTGTTCTTCCCCAAGACGCTCGGCAAAGAACGCGCTTCTATCAGAATGCAGATTACTACATCACGAACCACCACACAGTGTACAGCGTAATGCCAAAAGTAAGCGCCCCTATCATTCGCAGTTTCGAGGTTTACAACAACACGGTCATGAGTGTGGCTGCTCTCGATCTCTCGTTGGCATCCGGCGTTGACATCAAGCCATATAAGGAACTCTATCGCGATGTACGGTTTTTCGAATCAGCTATCGTCAATGCGAACTACGACGTCTATATAGATAATCGTCTCCTAGTCTACGCGAAGGCCCAATGCGGTCCTAGGGACTCTAGAGCAAATTTCATCCTCCACATCGAACCGGCGTCTGAGAGCATTCTTCCCGATTACCGAAAGTCGTTCGGTTTTGAGGAACGCGACTTCAGTTTTGGTGACCGGGGAGTGCGATTTGACGGAAATTGTTTGTTGACCATGCACTTGCCAGATTACAAGATCCTAGCCGTCACTCTTGGCCAGTCCATTGGGAGCACGGACAAGTTCGGCAGTCGGAACGAATGCTATTTTTGGAAGGAAGTCATCCTATTCAACGATCGGGGAGAAGCGCGAAAGTGTCCAGTGGATTCGCCACGTTGCGCTGGTCGTCCACCGATGCCACGGTGTAACGGGGGCTAACTTCCTGCTGACGCGAGCCCCTAGATTCAACGTGCCATTTCGCCTCCTTGTACAGAGGGCACAAGGCCAACATCATCCATCTACACTGGAGCCTGACGGTTCTCCAACTCGACGCAGCAGCCGCCAATGCTCGTTTTGACCCACCTGTTCCCAGGCAACCGTCAAGTAGGCTGCCTGCACATCTAGCACAAGTGCGGTGGTTTCGAGGGCGACGGGGAACCGGGGGATCATCAGACAGTGTGCATCGCCAAACACGAACTCTCGATTGCCCACCAATTTACGGTTGACGAACCGGCCCACATGCAAGTGGAGCGTCATCCCCTTGGGTGACGGAGCATTCAGAAGTACGGGAAACGCATTCACATAGTCCATTGTTGCCACAATGTCTTGGTCGCAGCGGCCGATCTTTAGCAACGTCAACCCTGTGCTCAGTGTGTGCAGGTATTCGGCGTTGGACAGATCCATGTGACTGTGGAGGGTGTTGCTGCGCGACCACAAGAGAGCGTCCCGCGAAGAGACTGTATCTCCGGCAACTCCAGCGGCAAAGGCGTTGACGCCACCCAAACCTCCAACCAAAACACCTTTCATGCGCGGCAGTTTTGCGCCGCAGTCGGGGCAGTTGCCGTGGGCGGCGAATAGGAAGACGACGGTTGCCAGCAACTGACGGGAGAATATCGGCAGCAGAAATATCCATGTGCCGGCTATCACCAACCACCGGTGCGGGGTGCTGCGGGGACAACGGGCGGCCATTCCGACGAAAAGCGCCAAGAGCGCGAACAGGACGTGTGGAGCACTGGAATTTTGCGTGGCAATGCCGACGCAGGATGCCAAGACGAAGGCCGCAAAAAGCAGATCGCGCCATGCGAGGCGGCTTGACAGGCCCGCAATTGCACAAGCGAGCACGGTCAGGCCCAAGGTGCCAGAGGTCGGTTGTAGAACTGCAAACGTGTCCGGTGTCGTGTCGCGGGCCTCGGCACCGGGTTCGGCAACCGCTTTGGCAGTGTTCAGCAGGTCTCTGACGTAATCGTCGATCCACCCGCCAATCCACTGCACGGCTAGAACCACCAGAGCGAAGCCCGCCAAGGCCCAACCACCCGTTCGTCGAAAGCGCCCCAACAACACCCCGAACAACAGGACGAAGATCAAGCCGACAACGAAGTATGTCGCTTTGACAAAGAACAATAGGGAAAGCAAGACGGTGATGGTCGTCGACTCTGCCGCAACCCAAGCGGCCCGCCGCAGGGTGCCGTTTTCACTGACTTCGGTTGCCGGAAAGCCAAGCAGCAGTAGCATTGTCAGCAGCGCCCAGCCCCAGCGGTTGTAGTAAGCCACTTGGGTGGAGACAAACCCGGATTCCCCCAGCGGCCAAGGTACGCAAACCACAGCGAACAACGCGACAAGCAGCAACAGGCCCGCACCGGTGGAGGCGCGGCCGTGCAACGTGATCACCGCCAAAGGCAGCAGGATCGCGAGCATGGCAGCATTGGCGAACTCCAAGGTGCCGCCGAATTGGTCAAGAGCCAAATGTCCGAAGAAGGGCAGTGCGAAAACGAGCCATCCTTGGGGCGCGTGGAAATCCGCATGAGGTCGTTGTCCCATGCTCATCCGATGCATGGCGTCGAAATAGCCGAAAAGATCGTGCGGCACCTTGGCGATGTAAGTGGCCGCCGGTAGCACGAACACGACCACTGCCAAAGCCAGCAAAACAACCGAAGCGACCGCCAGCGTCGGCCACGCGCAAAAGTCTCGGTTGCTACCGCTGCTTAGGCTGGACATCTCATCGGACGGAAACGTGGGGCAGCTTGGCGGCTATCCGCGCCGAAACAACGGCAGCACTACGCCGTCGGTCACGGTGTGGAACACCACCTCAACGGCCATGCCGATGGCGACCTCCTCCGGCGGCACGTCCATGAGATTGGAGACCATGCGCGGGCCTTCGGCAAGCGCGACCTCCACGGTGGCGAGCGGGGTGTGGTCGCGGAAGGCTGGGTGTACCGCCTGGTGGGTCACCGCATACGAATAGACCGTGCCGCGGCCGCTCAGCGGCGTCCAATCGAATGTCGCTTTTTGGCAGGTGCCGCACAAGGCGCGGGGCGGATGCGCCAAGGTGCCACAAGCAACGCACCGCTGCGCGACCAAACGGCCTTCGCGCAGGGCGTCGAAGAACGGCGCGGCGTGGGGTGCGGGTTGGGGCAGCGGTAACCCCTCCGGGCGCTGGAAACGCCAAGCGGTCATGCGGGGATCCCCTCGAAGATCACCGCGCCGCAGCCGATGCCGGTGTCGCAGAAGGAGAAGGTGGCGTTGGGCACCTGGGCGGTGGATTCGCCGCGTGTTTGGCGCACGGCTTCGATGAGGTGGTTCATGCCTTGCAGGTAGGCTTCGGAAAGATGGCCGCCGGAGGTGTTCACCGGCAGGCGGCCGCTGTCCCAGGCGGTGCCGCCTTCTTCGGCGAGGCGGCCGGCGTCCTCGGTGAAGCCGTAGTCCTCCAGCGCGAACAACACGAACGGGCAGAAGTGGTCGTAGATCTGCACCACGTCGATGTCCTCGCGTTGCAGCGCGGCCATGTCGAACAGGCGCTGGGCGTTGCGTTTCGCTGGCGCATCCACGCCCGGGCCGGCTTGCGCGGCGGCGCGGATGAGCGCGAGCGGGCGGTTGCCGGCGAGTTCGCGGGCGCGGTCGGCGGAAGCCAGCACCAAGGCGCCACCGCCGTCTGTTTCCAAACAGCAGTCGTAGAGATGGAAGGGGTCCACGATCAGGCGCGAGGCTTGGTGTTCCGCCAAGGTCAACGCGCGGTCGTGGAAGGTGGCGCGGGGATTGCGGTTGGCGTGGTGGCGCTGCGCCACCGCTTGGGCGCCGAATTGCCGGCTGGTGATGCCGGTTTCGAACATGCGGCGGCGGGCGGTCATGGCGAGGCCGTGCTGCGGCGTGAGCAAACCGAACGGTTCGGTGAAAGCGCCGGCGCCGCGGCCGCCTTGGCCGGTCACGTCGCCGCGCCCGTAGCGGCGGCCGGAGCGTCCGTTCACGCCGCGGTAGATCACGATCACGTTGGCGAGCCCGGCGTGAATGGCCGCCGCGGCGTGCGCCACCAAGGCCGCGCCGACGTTGCCGGCTTGGTTGATCTCGCCCCACCACGCCAAGTCGCGGATGCCGAGGTTGGCGGCGACCTCCGCCTCGGGGCTGGTGTCCACCCACCATTTCATCAAGCCGTCCACTTCGGCGGGGTCGATGCCGGCGTCCGCCAACGCCGCCAAGATCGCTTGCAGGGCGAGGGTGAGTTCGCTGCGGCCGCTGTCGCGGGAGTAGTCGGTTTCGCCGACGCCCACCACTGCGACGGAGTTGGAAAACGGTGCCATCGAGCTACTCATCCGCCATCCGCTTCCGCAGCGTCTTCCGCGACAGCGCCAACCCGTGCATCTTCAACAGCTTCTCCGCCGCCGGAGCGACGCTGCTTCACATGGTAGCCCGCCAACAACCACTCGCCGGCGGGGCTTTCCTGCATGGAAAGCGTCTCGTGGATGTCGCCGGCTTCCCAGTCCGAGGCGTACACGACGAGCACATAGCGGCCGGCGGGCGCTCCCCAGGGGTTGGTCACATAGGTGGTCGCCGCCAGCTTCCGCCCGCGCAGTGCGCCGAGCGGCGAGCGGGCTTCCACCGCTTGCTCCCCCCACGCCTCGAGGCTTACGCGCTCGCGGAACATCGGCGCTGCAGCTTGCCAGCACTCGTCGTAGGCGCCGGCGTCCATCTTTTCGAGCCAAGGCAACGTCGCCGCCCGCGCTGCCTCTTCGGCGAGCGGATCGCTTTCGGCGCAAGCGCCTACCAAGAGCGCCAACAGCGCGGCGGCGAAGATGCGGCTGGTGCGGAGCATGGGGCGTAGTGTAGCGGCTGCGAGGCGCCGGCTTTGCTGCAAACCGCGCTCTGGATCTTCCCGAACGCGCCTTGTTCCCGCAGCCGTTCCACTTCGCTCGGCGCCGCCCCAAGCAGTCCTCCACCGTGTGGATGGCCGCCAGCTAGTGTAGTGTCCCCATTAGTGCCCTCAAGTAGCCCACATATGGGTGCGCGAATCAAGTTTGGGGCGGCCACGGGTGGGCGAGAGATGTAGCTCGGTGAGGTCAGTGGTCGCTCACATCGTTCAATCGGCGCTTTCCGTGCGCGTTCGGGAAAGCCCGCCGGGCCTGTTGGAGGAGGTCGTCGCCCGATTCGCAACGCACGATCGCCAAGCCGATCGCATCGAGCCGCCGCGGATCGTCCTCCCGCGCCAACAACGCGAACAGGCGCTCCGCCGTGTCCCCGCCGAACCGCGCTTCGGCTTGGCGCCGTAGCAACCCGCGCTCCCGATCGATGCCTTGCTCCACGCCTTGCTGGATGCCCTGCTCCACGCCTTGGCGGATGCCCTGCTGCAAGCCTTGCTCCACGCCTTGTTGAACCGCCGCCTCCCGCCAGCCGATCACGCGCTCTTCCAATGTCATCGCCACATCCTCCAGTGTCAGTTCCGGCGGCGGGGCGGCCGGCTCGTCCCGGCCGCGGTCCAAGCGCCGCCACAGCACCCACAGCCAGTCCGCGAACGCCCGCTTGAGCTCGTCGTTGCCAGCCGATCCCAGCCAGTCCCGCAGCCGGCGCGCCACCTCCGCCAAGTGCTCCGGGGAACGACTCTGCTCCAGCAGCAGGAAGGCCCGCGTCAACCGCCGCAGGTGCTTATCGTCCGCCGAGGCGTGCCGCTCGTCAAGCACCACATGGCGCTGCGACGGCTGGTACTGCGCCAGGTTCTCACCCCGGTCGGCGATCAGTTCGCGCATTTCCCTCGCGGCGCGCCACTTCGACTCGCCGTTGTACAGCACCACCGGCAACACCGGCGGCAGCCGTCCGGGCTTGGCGGCGCCCTCGCGCAGCAACTCGTGATAGAGCATCGCCGTGTATTGCAGCACGCGCAGCGCCATGATGTCGTCGGTGGTGGACTGGAATTCGAGCAGCACCAGCACGTAGAGCCACCCGCCGCGGCCGTCCCCCGGGCGCAGCCGCACACGCCACACCGCGTCGCCGTGCCGCTGGCGGAAGTCGTCGCTGACGCACGAGGCCGGCAGCCGGCCGAGGGAGGGCCAGTCCACCGCGCCGAGCGTGTCGCCGGGGAACAGGCTGCGCAGCAGGTCCTCCACCACTTCCGGGAAGGCGCAGAGGCGCTTGTAGACGGGGTCGCTGCCGGGGGTCGTTAAGCTCATGCGGTTCACGATAGCCGGTCCGCGGCGCCCGATTTGTAAGATTCTTGCGCTTTTTTCTGGCGGAAATCGCCCCCCTCGATGTGTGGGACATTCGCCACATTTCGGTAAGAGCGACAGCGGCCACTGATCTACGATCTGCGGCAAAATCTCCTGCGACCAACGCGCCCGCCAAGGTGCGCCCTATCCGAACGCGCCGAGCCCCCGCAGCCGTTCGACTTCGCTCGACGCCGCCCCAAGCAGTTCGCACAGCACTTGGTCGTTGTGTTCGCCGAGGCACGGCGCGGGCGAGCGCAAGCGCTGCGGGGTGCGCGAGAAGATTGTCGCGGGGCCGTCGTAGGGCGTGGCGCCCATCACCGGGTGGGGCAGGGTGACGAAGAAGCCGCGGTGGCGGAGTTGCGGATCTTCGTAAAGATCGCTGGGGCGCAGCACGGCGTAGGCGGGCACGCCGGCTTGGCGTAACGCAGCGGCGGCAGCGAAGACGTCGTGGCGGAGGCACCACTCGGGCAAGGCTTCGCCATTCAACAAGCCGCCGAGCGCTTTGCGTTCGGGATCGGTCTGAACGCCCACGGCCACATAGCGCTGTGCGCCTTGGCAGGGAAATACGCCGTGCGGGTCGAGGGACGGGGAACCTTGCCCCAGGCACGTCGCCACCTCGCCGCTCGCGGCGCATTGCAGCACCAAGGGTTCGAGGAAGCGGATGCCACATTCCACCTGCGCCAAGTCGATGTACTGGCCTTGGCCGGTGCGGTTGCGGTGCAGGATGGCGGCGGCGAGGGCGGCCACGCCGAAGCGCGGGGCGATGAAGTCCGTGTACGCGCCCCACGGGCCCGTGGGCGGGCGATCCGGCCAACCCACCAGCGCGTACAGGCCGGCGATGGCCGCGCCTTGGCCGCCGAAGCCGGAGTAGCCGCGCTCCGGGCCGGTTTGGCCGCGCATGGAGGTGGAGAGCATCACCAAGTCGTCGCGCTCGGCGGAAAGGCTCGGCCAATCCAAGCCGAAGCGCGCCATGGTGCCGGGGGAGTAGCTCTCCAGCACCACGTCGGCCCAATCCGCCATCCGCCGCGCCAGCTTGCGGCCTTCCGGGTTCTTGAGGTCCAGCGTCATGCCCAGCTTGGAGGTGTTGAAGTTGGCCATGAACTGCGAGCGGTCCGGGCCCGGTTGGCTGTCCTTGAAGGGTGGCATTGTGCGCAGCAAATCCACCCGTTGCGCGGATTCGATGCGCACCACGGTGGCGCCGTGGTCGGCCAGCGCCTTGCCGATTATCGGGCCCACGCCAACCCAGCTGAAGTCCGCCACCTTCAAGCCGGCGAAAGGCGCCGCCTCGGTATCGCTCACGGGCAGCTGGCGCGGGCGGCCATCCGGCGATGGGGAAGAGCCCAAAGCCGGCGCTGGGCGAGGGGCGGCGAGCGCCGTGCGCGAGAGGCGCGCCCAAGGTCCTGCGAACACGCGCTTCCCGTCGCGCACCCAGAAGTCCCGCGCGACCAAGTGCGGATCGCGGAGCAGGTCCTCCACCGTGTGGATGGCCGCCAAGGTGAGGCCGTGCTCGGCGGAATACGCCTGAATCTCTTGTTTCGTCTTGGTGGCCAGCAGCGCCACCACCAAATCCGCGCCTTCTTGGGCCGCGGCCAAATCCAAGGTGCCGGCGCGCAAGTCCGCCAGCCAGTTGTGCATGCGCAGTTCGCGCACCCGCGTCGGCACCTCCACGCCGGAACTCTCCAGCCAGCGCAACAGCGCGTCAAAGGTGCGCTCGCCGATGAAGCGCATTTGGAAGCGCACCTGGCAGAGGCCGTCCTTGCACGGCACCACGCCGGGCAAACGCAGGCGCTGCGCGGCCGCGGCCGGATGGGGCGTGCCGCGGAACTCGCTGGTGGCGGGCGGATTCGCGCCGGTGTTCGGCGGAAAGCCGGTGGCGTTCATCAGCGTCCACACCACGCACGCTTGGGCGGAAACGTCCAAGTGCTGGCCGCGGCCGGAGCGCTGCCGCTCGCACAGGGCGATCACCGTGTCGGCGGCCGCTTGCGCCCCGGCGTGGAAGGCTGCTTGCGGCATCGCGCCCATGGGCACCGGCGGGCGGTCGACGTCGCCCTGCAGACCGACCAAGCCGCCGGCGGCTTCCACGGTGACTTCCGCGGCCGGGGCATCCGCGAGCGGGCCGTCCACGCCGAACGGCGTTATCGAAACATGCACCAGATGCGGATGCTGCTTGCCGAGGTTGCCACGGTAGCCGGATTCGAGGAACACGTCGGCGGCCGGGAGAAAGGGCAGGGGATCATCCGCCACCACGCTTTTCTTGCCGGCGCCGAGGCTGGCCCAATACAGCGATTCTTCGCCGTCGAACGGGCCGAGGCGGCGCGCTTCGCAACCGTCGGCGGGTTCGACTTTGATCACTTCCGCGCCGAGGTCGGCCAGAATGCGGCCGGCCATCTCGCCCCAGCGATCGGTCACGTCGATCACGCGCACGCCGACAAGCGGCGGCGTGGTGGCCGAAGGCATCCCGCCCACCACGCCGGTCACGGCATCTTGGGCTTGTTGCCGATCACGCCGCGTCGTTCGAGCGCGTCGATTTCGGCGTCGGCAAGGCCCAGCAGATCGGTCAACACCTCGCGGTTGTGCTGGCCGAGGGTGGGCGCCGGCCGGTCGATGTCGAACGGCGCCTCGCCCACGCGGTACGGCGCCGCCGGATGCGGCAGTTCGCCCACCACGTCGCGCTCCAGCAGCTTCCAGAATCCCCGCGCCGCCAAGTGTGGATCCGAAGCCAGCTCCAAGCTGCTCGCCACCTGCGCTGCGGGCACACCGACCGCCTGCAATTCGCCAGCCAACAGTTCGGCAACTTGGTTCTCGGTGTACGCGGCCACGGCGCGGTCGAGCTCGTCCGCCCGCGACACGCGATCTTTGGCATCCCCGAAGCCGCTGATGCCGGTGTGCGCCGCGAACGCCCGCCACTGCGCTTCGTTCAACACGGCAATGGTGATCCACTCGTCGTCGCCGGCGCAGGGATAGACGCCGTGCGGCGCGTACCGCGGCGAGCGATTGCCGAGGCGCGGCGGCGCCTCGCCGGTGGCGGATTGGGTGAGGATGCCCTGAATGCCAAGCGGAAAGAGGCTTTGGGATTGCGACAGATCCAAGTATTGGCCGCGCCCGGTGCGTTTCTTCGCCCGCAGCGCGGTGAGCAACGCCGCGGCGCCGTTCAACCCGCCCACCGGGTCGCCGAGCGCCACATGCATCATGGTTGGCGGATGCTCCGGCGTGCCGGAAAGGTGTGGCAGCCCGGACGCCTGCTCCACGGTGGAGCCGTAGGCGCGGTAGCCGCTCCACGGGCCGTCCGTGCCGAAGGCCGGCATGGAGATCATCACCAGCGCCGGGTTCACCTCGGCCAACACCGCGTAGTCCAAACCGAGTTTCGGCAATACGCCGGCGGAGTAGTTCTCCACCACCACATCCGACAGCGCCACCAAACGCTTCAGCAGATCGGCGCCCTCGGGCGTGGAAAGGTCCAGCGTGATGTCGCGCTTGTTGCGGTTCACCATGTTGAAGGCCGGGTTCTTCTCCGCGCCGTCGGAATCGATCCACTCCTGCGTGGCTTCCCAGCCGCGCCACCAGTCGAAGCGCACGCAGCCTTCCACCTTGATCACGTCCGCGCCCATGTCCGCCAGATTGCGCGCCGCCAACGGGCCGGCCCAGCCCATGGACAAATCCACCACGCGCACCCCGGCAAGCAACTTCGGACGGCTCACGACAGCAGTTCCGCGTTCGCTTCGCCAAGCCGTTGGGCGCGGCCGCCGGCCTTCGCCGGCATGGCGAACAGCCGGAACGGCGTGGCCGGCGCGGCGAAGGCAACCCCGGTGGACGATTCCACGTTGGCGAACGCCTCGCGGGCGACGTATTGATCGGTGTGGAAGAGCTCCGCCATGGTGGGCACCGGCGCGAGCGGAATGCGCGCCGCTTGGCCGCGCCGCACCAGGTCCAACGCCGAGCGATGGCGCACTTGGCGTTTGATGATCGGTTCAAGCACGTCGTAGTCGTGCAGGCGGCCGATGGCGGTTTGGTATTGCGGCACGTCGGCGTGCTCCTCCATGCCGAGCAGTTCGCAGAAGCTCTTCCACTGCGCCGGCGTTAGCGCGGTGACGCCGAGCCAGCCGTCCGCGCAAGCGTACACGCCGAGCGGATAGGTGGGCGCGAAGCGGTTCACGCCGAGGCGCTGCCCGCGCCGGCCGCTGCGGTAGCCGCCGACGCCGGCGGTTTCGGTGAAGCAGAGGTTGGCCTCCAAGATGGAGGTGTCCAGCCGCACCGGGCCGGCGGCGTTGCCAATTTCCCTTGCTATGACTTGACCGAGTGTGCCGATGTAGGCGGCGAGGCCGCCGACGATCTCCGCGCCGCAGCCGGCGGCGAGCAGCGGCGGGCCTTCGGCCGGGCCGACGTTGCGCACCATGCCGGCGAGCGACGCGCATACGCCGTTGGTGCCTTGGTAGTGGGCGTAAGGGCCGGTGCGCCCGAACCAAGTGATGGTGGAGACCACCACGTCCGGGGCCGCGGTGGCGAAGTGATCGGTATCGAAGCGGCCGGCGTCCAAGATCACTTGCGCGTCTTTGGCCAACGAACGCAGCGTACTGTCGCCGCTCGCGACATCCAGCGTGACGCTCGCCTTGTTGGCGCTCAAGTAGGCGTGCAGGGCGCTGTTTTCCGGCGCTGGCGCTTGCGGCAGGAACGGCGGCTCGCGCCGCGTGTCGAATCCCACCCGCGGCGGCTCGACGTTGATCACCCGCGCCCCGTGATCCGCGAACAACTTGCCGCAGTAGCCGCTGGCGATGGTGCCGGCGACGTCGAGCACCTTGAGCCCGGCCAAAGCGTCTTCGGTGATCATGGCTTGCGCCCTTTGCGCCACGCTTTACGCGATGAGGTCGCGCACCCGCTCGGCGATCTGCACGCTGTTCAAGGCGGCGCCTTTGCGCACGTTGTCCGACACCACCCACATGTTCAATCCACGCGGGTGAGTGAGATCGTCGCGGATGCGGCCGACGAAAACCGCGTCGTTGCCGGTGGCGTGATCCACGGGATTCGGACATTCTCCTTCCGCGTCGTCAACCACCGTCACGCCCTCGGCTTCTTCCAGCAGTTCGCGCGCGTTCAGAGCGGAGAGCGGGCTGCCGGTTTCGATGTGTACCGCCTCCGAGTGCCCGTAGAACACCGGCACGCGCACGCAGGTGGGATTCACCAGCAGATTGTCGTCCTCGAAGATCTTCTTCGTCTCGTTGATCATCTTCATCTCTTCGATGGAATAGCCGTTGTCGCCCACGTCCCACGCATGGGCGACGGCGTTGAAGGCGATCTGCACCGGGTGTTTCTCGAACTCCTCAAGCGGCTTGGCGTTCAACAAATTGACGGTTTGACCGGCAAGTTCCTGCACCCCGGCCTGGCCCGCGCCGGACACGGCTTGATAGGTGGCGACGTTGACGCGCTCGATGCCCACCGCGTCGTAGATCGGCTTCAGCGCCACCGCCATCTGAATCGTGGAGCAATTCGGATTGGCGATGATGTTGCCGCCGATGCCTTCGGCGATGCGGTAACCGTTCACTTCCGGCACCACCAGCGGTACCTCGGGTTCCATGCGAAACCGCGAGGTGTTGTCGATCACCACGGCACCGGCGGCGGCGGCGCGCGGCGCGTGTTGCGCGGAAATCGCGCCGCCGGCGGAGAACAAGGCGATTTGCGTATCGGCGAAATCGAAGTCGTCAAGAAGCTGCACGGTGAAAGATTTGCTCCCCACGCGGAAGCGTTTGCCCACGGACCGCTCGCTGGCGAGCAAAAACACTTCTCCCACGGGGAAGTCGCGCTCGCCGAGTATCTCGCGCATGGCTTCGCCCACGGCGCCGGTCGCGCCGACGATGGCGACGTTCAGTTTTTCCATTTTCTAATCGGAGGCAAGAGCCGCGATCACGGCGTCCGCCATTTCGTCCGTGCCGACCTTTCGCAAATGTTCACCGGCATCCCCGGGCAGAATGTCCGCGGTGCGCAGGCCCTGATCCAACACACGGTTCACCGCCGTTTCGATTCGCGTTGCGGCGGTCGGTTCCTGCAAGCTGTAGCGCAGCATCATGGCCGCGGAAAGAACGGTCGCCAGCGGATTGGCGATGTTGCGGCCGGCGATGTCCGGCGCGGTGCCGTGAACGGGTTCGTACATGCCCTGCCCGTCCGCGTTCAACGACGCCGAAGGCAACATGCCGAGCGAACCGGTGAGCATCGCCGCCACATCGGAGAGAATGTCGCCGAACATGTTGCCGGTGACCACCACGTCGAACTGCTTGGGCGCCCGCACCAGTTGCATGGCGGCGTTGTCCACGTAGAGATGTTGCAGTTCCACCTGCGGAAACTCGGCGTGGATCTCGGTCACCACGTCGCGCCAAAGCTGGGTGACTTCCAAGACGTTGGCCTTGTCCACCGACGTGAGTTTCCCCTGCCGCTTGGCGGCCAACTCGAACGCGGCGCGGGCGATGCGGGCGATCTCGCGCTCGTCGTAAACGTAGGTGTTGAAGCCGCGCCGGCCGCCGTTGTCCTCCACCACGCCGCGCGGTTCGCCGAAATAAATGCCGCCGGTGAGTTCGCGCACGATGAGCAGATCGAGATCCGCCACCAACTCCTCCTTCAGCGAAGACGCATCGGCCAACGGCGCGAACAGCAGCGCCGGGCGAAGATTGGCGAACAGGTCCAAACCGGCGCGCATGCCGAGCAGGCCGCGTTCCGGGCGTTGATCCATCGGCAAGTCGTCCCACTGCGGCCCACCCACCGCGCCGAGCAGCACCGCATCGGACTCCCGCGCCGCGGCAAGCGTTTCCGCCGGCATGGGGGTGTTGTGCTTGTCGATGGCGCAGCCGCCCAAATCGGCGTAGGCGAAGTCGAAGGAAACATCCGTGGCTTCGAGCACGCGCACGACGTGCGGCATCACTTCCGCGCCAATGCCGTCGCCCGGCAGCACCAGAACCCGGTGGCTCATTCGAACACCCAAGGCGCGTGGCGCTGGTGCCGCGTCTCGAAAGCGCGAATGGCGTCGGCGTGGCGCAGCGTCAAGCCGATGTCGTCCAATCCTTCCATGAGCAATCGTTTGCGTTGCGGGTCGATCTCGAAATTCGCGGAGAAGCCCTCGCCGGTGATGGCTTGCGCCGGCAAATCCACATGAAGTTCCCAACCCGCCGCGGCATCGACCTTGGCGAACAGCGCATCGATCGTCGCTTCGTCGAGCGTCACCAGCAGCAAGCCGTTCTGCAGCGAATTGGTGGCGAAGATGTCCGCGAAACTCGGCGCGATCACGCAGCGGAAGCCGTGTTCCAAGAGCGCCCAGACGGCGTGTTCGCGGCTGGATCCGCAGCCGAAGTTGCGCCGCGCCAGCAGGATGCTGCCTTCGGCGTAGCGCGGCTGGTTGAGCACGAAATCGTGGTTGAGCCGGCGCTCGTTGGCGTTCATGCCAATCGCGCCTTCGTCCAAGTAGCGCCAAGCGTCGAACAGATTGTCGCCGAAACCGGTGCGCCGGATGGATTTGAGGAATTGCTTGGGGATGATCTGATCGGTGTCCACATTCGCGCGATCCATGGGCACCACCACGCCTTTGTGTTCGCGGAAGGCGCGCATCAGAGCAGCTCCCGCACATCGGTGAAATGACCGGCCACGGCGGCCGCGGCCGCCATCGCCGGGCTGACCAGATGCGTGCGGCCGCGATGCCCTTGGCGGCCCTCGAAGTTGCGGTTGGAGGTGGCCGCGGAGCGCTCCCCCGGCAGCAACCGATCGTCGTTCATCGCCAGGCACATGGAACAGCCGGCAGCGCGCCACTCGAAGCCGGCGGCTTGGAACACGGTGTGCAAGCCCTCCGCCTCCGCCTGTTGCTTCACCAAGCCGGAACCGGGCACCGCCAACGCCTGGGTAACGCTGGCGGCCACCTTGCGGCCATCCAACACCCGCGCCGCGGCGCGGAAATCCTCGATGCGCCCGTTGGTGCAGGAGCCGATGAACACCCGATCCACCGGCACCGAGGCGATGGGTGTGCCGGGCGTCAAGTCCATGTAAGCGAGCGCCCGTTCGCACAGTTCGCGTTTGTCGGCGGCGAACTCCTCGGGTGCCGGCACGGCCTCGTCAACGCCAAGCACCAGCTCGGGCGACGTGCCCCAGGTCACTTGCGGCGTTATAGTGGTGGCGTCCAACCGCACTTCCCTATCGAAAACCGCGTCCGCATCCGACACCAAAGAGCGCCAATAGCTCTCCGCTTCGTCCCACTCGGCGCCGCTGGGCGCAAGCGGCCGGCCGCGCAGATAGTCGATGGTGGCGTCGTCCGCGGCCACCATCCCGGCCCGCGCCCCGGCTTCGATGGACATGTTGCACAGCGTCATGCGCCCTTCCATGGACAGCGCCCGCACCGCGGCGCCGGCGTATTCGATGGTGTGCCCGGTGGCGCCGGCGGTGCCGATGGCGCGAATGATGGCGAGCGCCAAGTCCTTCGCCGTGACGCCCGCGCCCAGCGCCCCATCCACATTCACGCGCATGTTGCGGCTCTTGCGCTGCGCCAAACACTGCGTGGCGAGCACATGCTCCACCTCCGAGGTGCCGATGCCGTGCGCCAGCGCCGCGAACGCGCCGTGCGTGGAGGTGTGCGAATCGCCGCAAACGATGGTCATGCCCGGCAAGGTCGCCCCCTGCTCCGGGCCGATCACATGCACGATGCCTTGGCGAATGTCCGTCATCTCGAATTGGCGGATGCCGAAGCGCTTGCAGTTCTCGTCCAACGCCACCACCTGCGCCTTCGCCACCGGATCGGCAATGCCGGCGATGCCGGCGGCGCGCCCGGTGGTGGGCAGGTTGTGATCCGGCGTCGCCAGATTCGCCCCGCGCCGCCACGGCTCCCGCCCCGCCAGCGCCAAGCCCTCGAACGCCTGCGGCGAGGTCACCTCGTGCAGCAAGTGCCGGTCGATGTAGAGAATCGTCATGCCATCGTCGCGCTCGGCGACAGCATGAGCGTCCCAGATCTTGTCGTAGAGGGTGCGGCTTGGCACAGCGTGCGGCTCGTGTCTCTCGGTCGAAGCGTGGCCGATCGTAGAGACGCGCAAGCGCAGCGTCAAATCGTGCTATCGTCGCCGCGACCGTTGCAGTGCTTGGGGAAACTGTGGATCAAATCAACGAACATTGGGGGTTGCGGGCTGCCTTCGCGATTTTCGCCTGCTTGGCTTGCGCCGCGCCGCTGCAAGCGGGTGAGCGGCAAAGCACCGTCGCCGCCGCGGCCGATGCCGCCGGCGCGTACGCCTCGAGCCGGCGGTTCGATGGCGCAACATCGCCGAAAGGGGCAACCGGCGATCCCAAGCTCAGACGGGACTACAAAGACCCGAATCGCCACAGCATCTTGCGGGTCGACCTGCCCCCCCCCCCCGCACGGGCACTGTAGGCAGTGAACCCGAAAAGCCGAAGCGCATTGGATTCCATCGCCCCTTGCCGCCGGCGCTCGGGGAAATAACGCCTTCGCTCGATTGGACTCCGCTCGACGATGGCCGTTTGGTGGCGGCCGCCGTCGTGACATCGCCCGGCGCCGTTTCCATCCGGCTAGGCATGGTGGGCGAGCTTGGCGAAGGCACGCAGATTCGCGTCTTCGCACCGGGCGGCGACGATCCGCTGCTGCCGACTATCACGCGGCGGGACTTCCACCGCAACGAAGAAGGCCCCGATAGTGCGGGTGTGTTGTGGTCGCCCTCTGTGCCGGGCGACGCAATCGGCGTTGAAGTCACGCTGCCCAAAGGCGAAAAGGCTGCCTTTTCGTTGAAGATCGCCCGGTTGGCACACCGCTACGGAACGGCGGGCGGTCTAGCGCCTAAGCGCCTGCAATGCCCTTTTAGCCATGTGGATGTGCAATGTCGCGCGGACGTGTTACCGGAGGGGCTGGAGGACGCGGTGGCGCGTGTCACGATAGAGACGGAAGAGGGCACGTTCACCTGCTCTGGCACTCTGATCAACTCGGCCGAGTTTCCGGTGCCCTATTTCTTGACGGCGAACCACTGCGTGGCGAGCGCGGACGAGGCGGCGAGCATCGAGACGATTTGGTTCCACGAACGAACGACTTGCTCCGGCAATGTCAATCCTGGCCTGACGGTTTGGGGCGGCGCGGACCTGCTGGCTACCAGCTACAGCTACGATTCGACGCTGCTGCGGCTGCGACGGGATCCGCCCCTAGGTGCGGTTTTCTCCGGGTGGGATCCACGCGAGATTGCGTTCCTCCAACACCCGTTGCCTGTTTTTGGCATCCACCACCCGGACGGCGTGGAGAAAAAGTTCTCCTTGGGCGCGACCGTGGGCCGCGGCGACGTGCTGCTCACCAAAGACGCGATCGCCGTTTATTGGGGCGAGGGATTGACCGACGGGGGAAGCAGCGGATCAGGTTTGTTCAACAACGATGGCAGTTTGATCGGCGTACTCAGCTCGGGCATTCAGACTTGCGAAGATCAAGTGTCCTACTACGGCGCCTTGACCAGCTTTTTTCCGTCCGCTTGCCCTTGGCTTTCGCCAAACACGATCTGCACCGTCAGCGAAGTTCCTTTCTTCAGCAGCACGGCGGACCCGGTTCGACAGGGCTTTCTCCGGCTCGTCAACCACTCGGGAAAGGCCGGGCATGTATTCGTGTACGCGATCGACGACGCGGGTCGACAGGTAGGCCCCGTCACAATACCGATTGGCGCGGGATCGGTGGTCCACTTCAACTCGGACGATTTGGAGATGGGCAACGCCGGCAAAGGCATTGAGCAAGGCGTCGGACCGGGACAAGGCGATTGGCGTTTGCAAATCGATTCCACTGTGGATGTTGAGGCGTTGGCCTACATCCGCACACGCGATGGATTCGTCACCAGCATGCACGAGCTCGTCGAACCGCTTAATACGGCTGACGGCATCTTCATCTACTACATTCGGTTCTTCAACCCGGGCAGCAACCGGAACCAAGTGAGCAAGCTGCGCCTAATCAACCCGTACGCGGAGAATGTCGGTGTGGTGATCGTGGCGGTGGACGACGGTGGGCAGCTAGGTGAACTCGTGAGGTTCGAGCTATTGCCCGGAGAGGCCCGAAGTGTCGATGCACGACAGCTCGAAGTCGGCGACGTGGACTTGGTGGGGATGTTGGGCAACGGCCAGGGCAAATGGCGCTTGGGCGTACTGACATCGCAGCAGATCGAAGTGATGAACCTGTTGGAAAGCCCCACTGGCAACTTCGCCAACCTTTCCGTTGGCAGACGCACCGACTAGCGCCAAGCACAATCGGCGCGAAGTCCTGTAAGATGGCTGGTGTGTGGACGGTGTGCGCCAATACGTTGTTCGGGGCTCCGGTGCGCCGCAACGCGACGCGGCTTGCGCTTGTCCTCGCGGCGCTGGTTGCCGCGTGCGATCGCGCCAACGACGCCACCTCGGCCGGGTTGCAGGCAGAGGCCGAAGGTGCGGCGCTTCTGGTACTCGCGCCTTTCGACTACGACCAACTGCGGAGCGCTCATGACACCGCGGCCGCCGCGGCGCAGGCGTTTCTCGATGCGCTTTCGCCGGCGCAACGCGCGGAGGCGGTGTTCGATTTCGCCGATCCGCGCCGCAGCAGGTGGTCCAACCTGCCGCCCTTCCTGTTCGACGACCGCAACGGCGTGGCCCTCGGCGACTTGGACGCCGCGCAAGTGGAGGCGGCGCACCGCTTCCTCGCCGCGGCGCTGAGCGCCGAAGGCTACGCGACCACGATGGCGGTGTTGGGCGCGGAGGATGCGCTCGCGGCGAACGCGCTGACCGGCCGTTTGCTGTGGAGCAGCGGCAACTATTGGCTGGCGTTCTTCGGCGAGCCATCGGATACGGGCAAAGCGCCTTGGGGCTGGCAGTTCGGCGGCCACCATCTGGCCATCAATATGACCGTGGCGGGCGAGCGCAGCTACCTCTCGCCGACGTTCCTCGGCATCGATCCCGCACGGTACGCGACCGCATCCGGCACGATGGCGCCAATGGCGGAACACCGGGCCGGCGGCCTCGCGCTAATCAACGCTCTCGACGAGACCCAACGCCAACAAGCCCTTGCCGAAAAACGCCCGCGGGAGCTGCTGACCGGCGCCGGCAAAGACGGCTTCGTGCCGGCTGTCGATGGCGTAGCGGTTGGCGGCTGGAACGCGGCGCTGCAACAGCAATTGCTCAATCTGGTGGCCTTGTGGCTGCACATGATGCCGGCCGACAGCGCGACCACGCGCCTAACCGAAGCGCGAGCGGATCTTGGCCAGACGTACTTCACTTGGCACGGCGACACCACCGGCGCGGACGCCATCTACTACCGTGTGCAGGGGCCGCGTCTCATCGTCGAGTTCTCCAGCGAAGAGGAGTCGGCGGGCGGCCACTACCACTCCATCTACCGCGACCCGACAAACGAATACGGCAGCGCGGTTGCGCCCTAGCTCGCACGAAACAACCCCCACGCCATCAGAGCAGACCGTGCAGCACCGCCGTGACCGGCGCCGCTCCAAGCACGGAATCCAGCCGATCCAAAACACCGCCGTGGCCCGGCAAAACCGCGCCGGAATCCTTCACGCCGCGAACGCGCTTGAGGACGCTCTCGAACAGGTCGCCAATCACCGAGGCCGCGAACAACGCCGCGGCCAGGCCGAGCCAGGCGGCCAACGGCCCGGCGAACCACCACGCGCCAACTGCGCCGCATAGCAAGGCAGCAACAGCCCCTCCGCCGGTGCCCGCCCACGTCTTGCCCGGGCTGGCGCGGGGCGCGAGCGGCCTGCGGCCGAAGCGGCGCCCGGCGAAATACGCGCCGGTGTCCGCGGCCGCCACGGTGGCGAGCAGCCAAAGCGCAACGCCAGCAGGCAGAATGGTCAACGCGAGCCAAGCACCTGCCAAAGCAACGGCGCCAGCCGGCAGCGCGAACGCTGGCGCACGCACTAGCCCGGCGCTGGCCGGATACGCCAGTACCGCCACCAACCCACCGAGCCAAAACACCACCGCTACGGCCAACACTGCGTTTACCGCCGTCGGCAGCAGCCAGAGGCCGACAAGCAAGCCAGCGGTCACAGCCACGCACACCAACCGCAACGGCGGTTGCGCCACGCCCGCCAACTTCGCCCACTCGTAGGCGGCGAACAACGCCAGCAGCAGAAAGAACGCGGCGCGGCCGGCTTCCGGCAACAGGGTGATCGCGGCGATTACCACCGCCGCCAGAGCCGCCCCGGAGGCGACGCGCTTCGCTAGAACGGTGTGCTTGCCCGCATCCGCCACGGGCGCCGTCAGGCTTGCCGCCGGCGACCGAAACGCCGCTGGCGCGAGGCGTAGTCCGCGAAGGCGCGGGCCAAGCTGTCCTCGTTGAAGTCCGGCCAGTGCTCGGCGGTGAAGTAGAGCTCGGTGTAGGCGAAATCCCACAGCAGGAAATTGCTGATGCGGCGGTCGCCGCCGGTGCGGATGCAAAGGTCCGGCGGCGGCAGGTCGCCGAGGGACAAGAACCGCGCGAACACGTCCTCGCGCACCTCGTCCAAGTCCACCTCGCCGGCAGACGCCGCCTGCGCCAACCGCTGCGCCGCTTGCACGATGTCCCAGCGCCCGCCGAAGTTGGTGGCCATCGCCAGATGCAGCCGATCGTTGGCCGCGGTGCGCGCCTCGGCGCTTGCCATCAGCGCTTGCAGGTCTTCGGGAAAGCGGCCGCGGTCGCCGATGAAACGCAGCCGCGCGCCGTTGCGATTCAGCTCCTCGATGTCGTCCTCAAGCACGTTGCGCATGAGGCTGAGCAACAGCTCCACTTCGCGCCGCGGTCGGCGCCAGTTCTCGGTGCTGAAGGCGAACAGCGTCAGACATTCCACGCCCTGCTCGGCGCAGGATTCGGCAATCGCCTTGACGTTGTCGGCGCCGGCGCGATGTCCGGCGGCACCCGGCAAACGCCGGCTGCGCGCCCAGCGGTGGTTGCCGTCCATGATGATGGCGACATGCCGGGGGGCATTGTGCAGCGGCAGGTCCGCGACCAGCCTGAGATTGGATTCCGCCATTGCCGGCGATCCCTAAGCGCCTTGCGTTGGCGCGAGCTTACGCCTGTGGCACCCGCGATCGGCGCCCGCGATTTCGCCAATTTCGTGCAAAGTGTTCGTTGCGGGACAGGGCGGCCCGCGAACGCCGGGCGTATTTCCTACACAAAATCGAGAGAAAGTCCATAGTTTTGGCGGCCACCGTTGCGGCAGCATGGTCGTTTTCGCGCTGGACGCGAGGCGGTCATGGCGGCACGCATCCGCAACAACCAACATTCGCGCCGGGAGCGCGGTGCGGCGCCCGTGCTACGCTTGCCGCTCGGGCGCGGCCTTCGCCCAGCCGCGTCTTCCGGCCCGCAAGGAGGCAAACGATGTCCGAAGCCTTTGGGACACACTCCCCACCCGCCGCCGCATCGTCGCCGGTGCGCCGCGCCCACTTGCCGGATTGGCTCGCCGAGGCGTTCGCCAGACGCGGCATCGAGCCCCACGACGGCTTCCCGCCGGCGCACCACCTGCTCACCGAACGCGACCTCCCGTGGGATCTGGGGGACGAGAAGGACATGACCCACACCTCGCATGACCATATCTGCATGGACTTGCGCGTCGGTTTGGAGCGGCGCTACCGCGGTTGCGACGACGTGCTCGTCGCCTGCGATCTGTTCGTTTATTTCGACGGCGCGAAGCCCAGCCGGGCCTCGGCGCGGCGCTTGGCGCCGGACCTGCTGGTGGCGTTCGGGGTACGGCCGCGCCCGCGCGGCTCGCTGGCGGTGTGGGAGGAGGGCCGCGCCCCGGACTTCGTGCTGGAGATCCTGTCCGAGAGCACTTGGCGGCGCGACGTTGGCGAGGGTGTTGACGAGAAAGTGGCGCTCTACCAAGCGATGGGCGCGCGCGAGTACTTCCTGTTCGACCCGCACGGGCGCGCCGAACCCCCGCTGCAGGGGTGGGCGTACCGCGACGCGGGGCCGAAGCCGGCGCAGTGGCCGGTCAATCCCCGCCGGAAGCGGCACCGGCTGCCGTTGGACACCGTGCGCGAAGGCATGTGCGGAATCCACAGCGAAGTGCTGGGGCTGACTCTGTGCCACACGGAGCCGTGGCCGCCGTTGAGCGACCCCGCGGCCGACGCCGCCAAAGTGCGCTGGCTCGATCCCGCGACGAACGCGCTACTCGAAACCTACCCAGAGCGCGAACAGCGGCAAGCGGAAGATGCGCGTGCGTCCGAGGACAGGGCGCGCGCCGCCGTGCGCGCCGCCGAGGACAGGGCGCGCGCCGCCGTTCACGCCGCCGAGGACAGGACGCGCGCCGCCGAGGGGAAGGTGCGCGTCGCCCAAGGGAACGCCCGTGCCGCCCGACAACATGCGCAACAGCTTGCGGCGGAACTGGCGGCACTGAAAGCCCGTCTGGGCGACGACCCAAGCTGAACCGCACCCTCGGGAGACAGGAGGCAAACGATGTCCGAAGCCTTTGGGACGCACTCCCCACCCGCCGCCGCATCGTCGCCGGTGCGCCGCGCCGACTTGCCGGATTGGCTCGCGGAGGCGTTCGCCAGACGCGGCATCGAACCCCACGACGGCTTCCCGCCGGCGCACCACCTGCTCACCGAACGCGACCTCCCGTGGAAGGAAGATCCGGAAGATGCGGCCATCGACACCACGCAGGATCAAATCAGTTGGGGTCTGCGCGCCGGTTTGGAGCGACGCTACGCCGATCGGCCCGACGTGTTCTTCGGGCATGAGCTGCTCGTTTATTTCGACAACGGGAAGCCGAACCGGGTTTCCGCACGGCGCGTGTCGCCGGACATAGTGGTGGCGTTCGGCGTGTCGCGGCCCCCGCTCGGATCGCTCGTTGTTTGGGACGTTGGGCAAGCGCCGGATTTCGTGTTGGAGATTCTGTCCGAATGTACTTGGCGGCGCGACTTTGGCGAGGGCGTTGATGAGAAAATCGCGCGCTACCAAGCGATGGGCGTGCGCGAGTACTTTCTGTTCGACCCGCACGGGCGCGCCGAACCGCGGCTGCGGGCCTGGGCGTACCGGGACGCCGGGCCGAAGCCGGCGCAGTGGCCGGTCGATCCCCGGCGGAAGCGGCGCGCGTTGCCGCTGCACACTGCGCGCGAAGGCATGCGCGGGATCCACAGCGAAGTGCTGGGGCTGACGCTGTGCCACACGGCGCCGTGGCCGCCGCTGGACGACCCGGCAGCCGACGCCGCCAAGGTGCGCTGGCTCGATCCCGCCACGAACGCCCTGCTCGAAACCTTCCAAGAGTGCGACGAGCGGCTTGCGGAAGAGGTGCGTGCGGCCGAAGACAGGGTGCGCGTCGCCGAGGAAAGGGTGCGAGTGGCCGAGGGCAGGATGCGCGCCGCCGAGGGGAACACCGCTGCTGCCCAACATCGCGCGCAACAGCTCGCGGCGGAACTGGCGGCCCTGAAAGCCCGTTCGGGCGACGACCCAAGCTGAACCGCGCCCTTGGGAGAGCCGGCGCAGCATCGAGCGATGCGGCCAACGACCCGGCAACCCCAAGCACGATCACGAACGGTGCCACATCCATTCAGGCGCGGTTCAGGAAACACCCGTTAGTTTCTTCCCCACGTTCAATCACACACAAGGAGCGAATCATGGCGAAGTCCAGCGGCGGAAAGGGCGGCGGTGGCCGCCAAGGCGGCGGCAAGGGCGGCGGCGGCAAAGGCGGGCAAGGCGGCGGTTGGCCGAGCAAGACCGGCAACCCCTCCGGCGGCGGCCGTACCACCAACCCGCCGGGCGGCGGCCGCAAGCGCTGAAGAGCGTGGCCGGGCGGCGGTGTCACCCGGCCATCTTCTCTCCATCAAACCCCGATCGAGCCAAGGCGCTCGGTTCAGCCCAACCGGGTGCCGCTGGCGGCGAACTCCGAGCCGTCGGTGATGCACTGGCCGACGAGACGGTCGCCGGCGACCTTGCCGTCGAACTCGATGTCGATCTCCGACTCGCCCTTGTAGGCGACGAACACGAAGCGGACGCGGTTTCCGTTGATGCGGACATCGCGGACCTTCGACGTGTCGCCGTGCTCCGGGTAGTCCATTTTGCCGGACAGGTTCGCATTCACCGTGAGCACCATTTCCGTCCACATGTTGTCGAGCCGCCAAGTTCCCGGCAGGCCGGCGGCGTTCGACGGCGCTGGCGAGGGTGCCTCATCATCTTCTGTCTCGGCCACCGCGGTGAGCATCTCTTTGGCGACGCGATGCGTGCGCTCCGCCAACTCCGAAATGCGGTTGTCGTTGCAATCCCGAACGGCCGACAGCAGACGGTCGCCCAGCACGCCAACCCATTTTTCGGGCAGCGCCGCGGCGCCGAACTTGGCGCCCAGAATCGAACCGACGGTGGCGCCGGTGCAGTCCGCGTCCCAGCCGCCGCGGACGGTTACGGTGATGCCGGTCTGGTAATCGTCCGCGCCGAACAGCAGGCCCATCACCACGAGCGCCGCGTTGTTGATGGTGTGAACGCCGCTGTAGTGGCCGTACTTGTCGGCGATGCGCTCCCACACGGCTTCCCAACCGGGCGCTTCCGTTTCGCGCGGCTCGCGGGCGGCCTCGGCGGAACGCGCCTCGCGCCACCACTCCTGCGTGTCGCGCACCGCCTCCGCCAAGCGGCACCGGGCGGGGATTTCCGAAAGGCCAACCCGAATGATCTCCTCCACGTCGCTGGTCACAAAGGAGGCGGCCAGCATCGCGGCGACGAACATCTCGCCGTAGATGCCGTTCTTGACGTGCGAGATGCACCCATCCCGAAACGCCAGCTCGGCCGCCCGCTCCGGCCAGCCCGGCGCCACCCAGCCGAACACGTCCGCGCGGATCTGCGCGCCGATCCACTCCCGGTACGGATTGCGCCACAGCGCCGATTCCGGTGGCCAGCGCCGGGTGACGAAGTTCCGATAGGCTGCGGACTCCGCGGTGTACACGTTGCCGTACGGCATGCGGCTCAGCCACACGTTGGCCAAGTGGCGCGGCGTGACGTTCAGGCCCCGTTTTTCCAGCGCGAGCAAGCCGAGTATCGGGTAGTCCATGTCGTCGTCCCGCGCCATGAACTCGATGTTGCCCCGCGTGCTGGATTTCAGGTACGCCGAGATCGCACCTTCCTTGAAGGGAACGTAGTCGTTGAGGGGAAGCGCGCCCATGGACTCCAAATACGCATCGATGCGCTTGCGCGGCCAGCCTTCCACCGGCTTGCCCAGCGAGCACCCCGCGGCGCGACCGAGCCAAGCGCCGTAGATGCGATCGCGCACGCCGTCTTCGTCAAGGTTCAAGTCCAGGCGCCGCGGCCCCGGCGGGCGCAGCGCCCGGATGGCGTCGAGTTCCGAGGGCTCCTCGTAGGGGAACGACGCCGCCGGCCGCAGCGCCATGAGTTCGTCGTAGAGCGCCGCGAAGCGCGCCATGTCCTCGTCGTCGTCCGCCAACGCGGCGTCCACACGCGCCGCGATGTCCGCGACGTCGCAGCCCTCTTCCCGGCGTTGCCTCAGCTCCACGCGGATGAGTTGTCGTTCCAAGCGTCCCAAGCGCCCACTCCCCTAGCAAAGTCCAAGCCCTAAGTATGCTTGATGTTGGAGTGCCGTTCAGCACGTCCTCCTGGGAGCGCGGGCGTCTCGCCCCGCATGTCAGGCGGAAGGCGAGTAGCCAAACGGCGTTGACCGTCACCGGCGGGCATCGCACAATCCGCAATATGGCTTCCATTCTGCCCATCAACGTAGCCGACCTGCTGAACGGGAAAACCGAGTCCGTGCGCCTTGAGTTCAAGGCGAGTTGGGACGCGAAAACCACCGGCCCGCAGGTCGTGAAGACGGTGTGCGCATTCGCCAACGACTTTCAGAGCCTAGGCGGCGGCTACGTGGTCATTGGCGTTGGCGAACCGAGCGGTGGCGGCAAGAAGCAAGTGACGGGTTTGAGCGAAAAAGCCATCGACGCGGCGCAGCGCTGGCTGCGCGGCCATTGCCAAGGAGACATCAAGCCCAGCGTTCTGCCTATTTTCTCGCCCGAGGTTGTCGATGGTCGCCATGTGTTGGTTGTGCGTGTTCCCGCCAGCCAAGACGGCCCGCATCAAGCCGCGGAATGCCCGCACGGACAACGCCAAGCGCGGCAGCGGTTCTGGATACGCGTGGGCGCTGCGACCGTGGATGCCGAGGCTAACGGCCAGTTGGCGGCGTTGTTGGCCAAGTCCGGCGTGCCTTGGGACAACCAAGCCGCCCACGGGGCGCAGCTAGACGACCTGCGCGAAGCGATGGTGCGGGAGCACCTGCGCGACGTCCGCAGCGCTTTGCGCGAGCAGAAGGATGCCGCCACCGTGTACCGGCACATGGGCATCACCGTGCCGGCGAACAATCACGAGACGCCGCGCAACGTCGGTCTGCTCTTTTTCACCGACGACCCGACGCGGTGGTGCGCCGGGGCGCGGATCGTGGTGGCGCGGTTTGCCGCCGATCGCGCTGGGGAGGTGCAGGACGAACGCGTTTTCACCGGCCCGCTGCCGACGCAGATTCGCAACTGCTTGCGCCACCTCGAAGGCATCTCCCACTCGCATGTGCAGAAGCAGCGCGAACGCGCCCAAGTGCGCGGCTGGACGAGCTACCCGTTGCCGGCGCTGCGGGAAGCGCTCGTCAACGCCGTGTATCACCGCGGCTATCGCCCGGAGTTCATGGAACCAACCAAGGTGTGCTTGTATCCGGACCGGGTCGAAGTGATCAGTTATCCGGGCCCGGTGCCCGGCCTCGAACCGCATCACCTCGCGCCGGACGCCTCGATGCCGCCCGTGGGCGCCCGCAACCCGCGGGTGGGCGAATTCCTCAAATCCCTCGGTCTCGCCGAAGGTTGGCGCACCGGTGTGCCCAACATGTATCGGGCAATGGCGGAGAACGGCTCCCCGCAGCCACAGTTCGACTTCGACCAAGGCTGGTTCCGCGCAACCTTGCCCGCGCACCCCGAATACGCGACGGTCTCCGCGCTGCAGGATGCCGCCTATTTGCGCGCGGTCGGCAGCGAAGAAGATGCCTTTCGCCGCGTCCGCGAAGCATGGTGCGGCAACGAGGGTTCCGCCGCGTTGACGACGGAGCTGATCCGTCAGTGCGCCGAACGCGACGACCTCGAGACCGCGCTGGAGGTGTTGCAGAAGTTTCGCCGGGTGGCGTCGGACGCGACTGCCGCCAAAGAGGTGGAGACGGCTTATCGGAACGCCGTGCGCTTGTTGCCAACCGAGGCGCGGTTCGCGCAGGAGCTGCGCCAATTCCGCGAGCGCGGGCAACGCTAGCGGCAGGACAACCCACCGGCAGCACCCGCCGGCTGTACGACAGATCTTTGGTGGTGAACCCTGGGAGCGCGGGCGTCTCGCCCGCATGAAGGCGGAACGCCTGCGTTCCCGGCTTGGCGCCGACACCGCTTACCAAGACCCGCAGCCGCCGGCCTTCCCCGCCCTCGTACACATAAGTGCGAAAATGCCGTTCCCGAACATGACGCGGAACCACCCCCGTGGCCGATGGCATTCCCGGCTGGGAGGACTTGCATCACAGCGGCTTGCTGCTGGACGGAGCGCGGCTGGCGGCGTTGGGCGCCGAGTGGCCGCTGGCGCCGCTCTCGCCCCACGTCGAACGCGAACTCCGCCGCCGCGCCGTCGCGCTGTTGAACGATCCGGCGCGGGGCGAAGACGCCAACCGCAACGCCGCCGCCTTCACCACCTTCGTGCTCGAACAGGTGTGCGGCTTCGATGCCGGCACCGGCGCTTGGCGGCGGGGCACCAACATCGCGCCGGAACACGGGCGGCGGGCCGTCACCGGCGAGGTGGTGAAGCCGCGGCAGTTGTGGACGGGTGTGCGCGGCGCGCGGTTGCCGGTGTTCTTCGATGGCGGCGGCAATCTCGGCGTGGGCAAGGGGCGGCGGGTGGTGAGCCAGGTGCTCGGCTGGCTGCGCGCCGGCAACGAACACCTCGCGCTGGTGACCAACGGGCGGCAGTTCCGGCTGGTGTTCGCCGGCTTGGATTTCGACGCCAGTTGCCAATGGGACGCCAACCTCTGGTTCCAAGAAGGCGAACTGGCGCCGCAAGTGGCCGCCTTGCGCTTCCTGCTGCGCCCGGCGTTGTGGACGCCCCCCAAGCCCGCCACCGCCGGCGGCGAAGCCCAACCCCCGCCGCTGCTGCAAGCCATCCGCGACACGCGCAAGGGCCAGGCGGAACTCTCCGAAGTGCTGGGCGAGCGCGTGCGCGAAGCCGTGGAACTGCTGATCCAGAGCCACGGCGAGGCGCTGCGGGCGCAATGCGCCGAGGTCGCGCCGGCGGACATCTACCGCGCCGCCTGCCGCGTGGCGATGCGGCTGGTGATCGTGCTGTTCGCCGAATCCCGCGATCTGCTGCCCCGCGACAACGCCCTCTACCACGGCAGCTACGGCCTGCACGGCCTGTTCGAGCGGCTGGAACGCGAGGCCGTTCGCGGCGGCCCACTTGCCGAAGGCTTGAGCGCTTGGCCGCGCGTGTTGGCGCTGTTCCGCCTCGTACACCAAGGTTCGCACTTCCCCGATTTGCCGGTGCCCGCCTACGGCGGCGAATTGTTCGCGCCCGCCACCGGCGAAGATGGCCTTGCCCAAGCGCTCGCCGTGTTCGAGCGCGCCTGCTTCGAGGGCGAAGGCTGCTGCGCCGATCGCGACGTGTACGAAATCCTGAAGCTGCTCACCCGCACCACCATGCGCATCCGCCAAGGCCGCGCCAGCACCACCGTGGCCGCGCCGGTGGACTTCTCGGACCTCTCCTCCGAGTACATCGGCATCGTGTACGAAGGCGTGTTGGATTACGAACTCAAACTGGCCCCGCCGGGCGACCCGGTGATCTTCCTCGCCATCGGCGACCAGCCGGCGCTGCCGCTCTCGCGCTTGGAAGCCATGCCGGACGCCGCCTTGAAACGCCTGTTCGAGAGCCTGAAAAAGCCCTCCGCCACCAGCGCCGAAGAAGTGCCGGAAGACGCGGAACCCGAACCGCCCAACGAAGATCCACACCCCACACCGCAAGCGCCCCACACGGACGTCCGCCAACACAACCGCACCCGCGCCGAAACCTGGGCGCGACGCGCCGCCCAAGTGGCCGGCCTGGTGCCCGCCAAGCACCACCCGGCGTTCGAGGAACGGCTGAGAACCACCGCCAAGCGCCTGGTGGCCCGCGTG
Source organism: Candidatus Azotimanducaceae bacterium (assembly GCA_965243095.1). GTDB lineage: Bacteria > Pseudomonadota > Gammaproteobacteria > Pseudomonadales > Azotimanducaceae > VXYL01. The sequence goes on along the minus strand of OZ251530.1, from coordinate 2,613,902 downwards.
GTGCTGCCGGGCGAGTGGTATCTGGTGCGCTGGGGCGGCACGCGCAAGGGTTCCGGCACCTTCCACACGCGCCCCGGCCTCGCCGTGCCCACGGTGCAGCGCACGCTGCGGCCGTTGGCGTTCGATCCGCCGCTCGGCAAGGACGGCCAGCCGAACCCGAACGCGCCGCCTTCGCAGTGGACGCCCAAGCCGCCGGAGGAAATCCTGAACCTCAAAGTGGCCGACCCCGCCTGCGGTTCCGGCACCTTCCCGCTGGCCGCCCTGCGCTTCCTCACGGACGCGCTGCACCTCTCGCTGCAACACCACCAGCGCATCGAACCCGAGGGCGACGCCGCGCTGGTTCACCTGCTACGCGCCAACACGGGCGACGCACCCGCCAACGAACGCCTAGGCGACGAGCTCATCCCCTGCCGCATCGATCAAGACGAGTTCGAGCCGCGCCTGAAAGCCGTGCTGCGCCGCCATGTGGTGGAGCGCTGCCTCTACGCGGTGGATCTGGACCCGCTGGCGGTGGAACTCTGCCGCCTCTCCCTGTGGATCGAAACGATGGATCGCACACTGCCGTTCGGTTTCCTAGACCACAAGGTGAAATGCGGCAACGCCCTGATCGGCGCGTGGTTCGATCAATTCGCACACTATCCGGCGATGGCGTGGAAGAACCGCGACGGCGGCGACAGGAACCACAACGGCGGCGTGCATTTCACCAAGAACGCCCGCACCAAAGCGCTCAAGGCGTTCGTGAAGGAGAAGCTGACGCCAGACCTCGCCCTGTTCCTGCGCGGCGCGGACCTGTTCCAAGAAGACCTGCTGCAAAGCGCCGCCACCGCCCACGCCGAAGCGTGCGAGGTGCTTGCCGCCATGCACGCGATGCCGGTGCAGGACGCCGCCGCCCGCGCGCAAACCTACCGCCAAGAGTTCGAAGGCTCGCCGGCATGGCAACGCCTGAAAACCGCCATGGACTTGTGGTGCGCCTGCTGGTTCTGGCCGCCAAACGAACTCGGTTGCGCCCCGCTGCCAAGGCAGTTCGCCACCCCCTCCGCCGAAACGCTGGCCGTGGCGAAACATGTGGCGCAAGCACACCGCTTCTTCCATTGGGAGTTGGAGTTCCCGGACGTGTTCGACGCGGCGGGCGCGGGTTTCGATGCGCTGTTGGGAAACCCGCCGTGGGACATCGCCAAGCCGGTTTCCAAGGAGTTCTTCTCCAACATCGATCCGCTGTACCGCGCCTACGGCAAACAGGAAGCGCTGCGCAAACAAACCGATTACTTCGCGGACGCTGAGGTGGAGCGGAATTGGCTGGACTACAACGCCCGCTTCCGCGCCCAATCCAACTTCACCAGTTTCGCCGCAAACCCGTTCGGCGACCCGCACGAGAACACCGCCAGCCAAAACCGCTTCGCCGTGGCGCGAGGCCGCGACAACGCCGTGCTGCACACCAACTGGCGGCGGGAACGCGCCCGCGGCATGGCCGGCTTCGCAGACCCGGCGCATCCGTTCAAACACCAGGGCGCGGCGGACCTCAACCTCTACAAGCTGTTCCTGGAAGCCGTCCACGCGCTGCTGAAACCGGATGGCCGACTCGGCTTCGTGGTGCCTTCCGGCCTGTATTCGGACAACGGCACCGGCGCGCTGCGGCGCTTGTTTCTGGAGCGCTGCCAGTGGGAGTGGCTGTTCGGCTTTGAGAACAAGGACGGCCTGTTCCCCATCCACCGCAGCTACAAGTTCAATCCGGTGATCGTGCAGAAGGGCGGCGCCACCGCAGCCATCCGCACCGCCTTCATGCGCCGCAACCTGGCCGATTGGGAACGCGCCGAGGCCATCGCCACGCCGTACACCCGTGCGCAGGTGGCGCAGTTCAGCCCCAAGAGCCGGGCGATCTTGGAAATCCAATCGGGGCGGGATTTGGAGATTTTGGAGAAGATCTACGCGGGTTCGGTGTTGCTCGGGGATGAGGGCCCGGATGGCTGGGGCATCCGCTACGCCACCGAGTTCCACATGACGAACGACTCGCGCCTGTTCCCACCGCGCCCGCAGTGGGAGGCGAAGGGCTACCGCCCAGACGAATACAGCCGCTGGTTGTTGGGGGATTGGCGGCCGATTGGGGAACTGTGGGCGGAGATGGGGGTTGATCCTGCACGGCCGGTGCCGGCGGAGGTGGCGCTTGAGGATTGGCTGTTCGACAGCAGCGCTGGGCCGGAGCGCCGTGCTGCCGAGGCGCGGTTTGCGCATGGGCATCTGCTGAAACCCGGCGATGTGGCGCGGACAGCGTGGCGTGTGCGGTGCGCCCAGCCACCGTATGACGCGCTGCCGGTGCCGCGGGCAGCGATTCCCGCGGGCGTGGTGCTCTCGCGGGAGGGGGATGCTTGGATTCGGGAGGATCGGGTGCGGGACGTGGCCCTGCCCGTGTACGTGGGCAAGATGATCTACGTCGGCAACTGGGCGGCTGCACACGATGGCTCGGCCGGCTGTGGCGGCCGGCTCGATCTGGCCCCAGAGTTCCTGCTTGGTGCCGGTGACTTGCGACACGCACCGTACGGCGGCGCGAGGGTGGTGTTTCGAGACATCTCCAACAGCACCAACGAGCGCAGCTTCGTCTCCGCGCTGGTGCCGGGGTGGTATCCATGCGGGAATAAGACACCTGTTCTTGGCTCTCGGTCCGGCACTGAGGAAAGGCTGAAGCTAAACGCGATGTTGACGAGCTTCGCCTTCGATTGGGGCGTTCGCCAGAGGATGTCAGGCACCACGCTCAACTGGCACATCGTTGAGTCTTTGGCGCTGCTGCCGCCAACACCCTTGCCACGCGAGCTCTCGCGGCAGTACGCCCGCGTTGCCCTTTCCGACGTCCACTTCGCCCCGGATTGGCTCAGGCTCGCGCCACCGCCAACGACGCATACCGCCGCCCGCACACCGCATGAGCGCCTCCGAGTCACGGCATTGGTTGATGCCGTCATCGCCGCCACCATGGGCCTTTCCAAGGCCGATCTGCACCACATCCTCGCCGAGTGCGACCACCCCAACGACGCCGCGCCAAAGCAACCCAAGGGCTTCTGGCGCGTGGATAAGGACAAACCGCCCGAACTTCGCCAAACGGTGCTGACCCTGCTGGCCTTCGAGTCGCTGCTGGAACACGGGAACGGCGGCGCCACCGCGGGCTTCTTGACCGCAGCCGCCGACGGTTGGCCCACCCCCGAGACCGTCCGCCTAGCCGACCACAACCTAGGCCACGACGACCGCGCCAAGCGCCACCAACCCGTCGCAACACGCTTGGGCCCGCGCTTCCACGACTGGCAGCTAGCCCAAACCGCCGCCGAGGCCATGCGCGAGCGCCACCTACACGCCCGCAACCTGCTCGGCGAGCTCGATTACGCCCGCCTGCTCCGCCAGCTTGAGCGCCAAGACCGCCCAAGCACCAGCGAACCACTACGCCAAGTCGCCGATGAGCAGGCGGAGTACGAAGTCAGGCAACCAGACGGCGATCAACCAGACATCCTCGAATAGCAACACCCACCTGGCTGTTGCCTAGCGAAGAAAAAGCTCGACGGGCCCTAGGCCATGAGGTAGCCTTCCCAGCATGGTAGGTGTGATTGACAAACCCCACGATCGGGACGCGGCGGGCTTCACGCCTACCAGCAATCCGCTCGCCATCGTCGCCGTCGGGGATCAACGGAGTTTCCCATGAAGGAGAAAGTCACCGTTACGCTGTGGGCGCTCGCCATCGAGAACGAAGACACCGGGATCGAGTTCGTGGAGTCGCTCAATCACGAGGCGCACTGCGCGAATTACGCACGTAGCGAGTATTGGGCGTGGAACTTCAACAGCAAGGAGTCCGCGCTCGCGCTCATTCGGGACAACCCCGAATACGACTTTGAAAACGCGCACCCGGTCAAGGTGCGGATGACGAAAGTCTACACGGAAAAGGACCTCGAGGAAGAGCTCCGCCACATGTCAAGATAAGCGAACGTCGCACTCGGCGAGCTACGGCATTGATGCCCGGCGCTCGGCGACCATACCCGTAGGCCGGACCTCTTTGTCGGAGTGTTTCGGCTGCTTGCGGTCGATCGGCCCCAAGATATGATCGGTCAGGATCGACAAATCACTCCTGTTGTCCTTCAACTCGACCCCAAGCGCGTCTAGTTCACCGGGCGACAATTTGGCAAGCACGCCGACGACCTTACGCCCAGCATCACCACGAGACCGGATTCTATCCGCCGGGACTCCACGGGATTCGAGAAACTGCCTGACCCGCCACAGATCGGGGAGAAACTCTTTCTCATCGTACGCACGCGCCAGATGCCCAACGATGGCCCGGATGTCATCGTTCACCGCTACGTCCTTGGTCAATTCGAGTGCGGTTTTGCGCCGGCGGGGCTTCCTCGTGGCCGCCCCCTTGGGTACAACGCGACTGCGTATCGCCTCAATCTCGCGTTCCAAACTGGCCACGTCCACGGCCTCAACCGACGCCAACTCTTCCAGTACCCGCTGCCGCCCATTGAAGGCAACCAAGAGTTGCACACGCATGCGAAGCTCTGGGTTCATTAGCCTGCCTCCGCCAAACCGACGGCCTTCAGTATGTCGTCCTTCAAGCCACGGACCCTAACGAAACCGTGCAGGCGCACATTCGGCGGCGGCGCACGCTCCCGAAACGACCGCGCCGCCTTCGCCATCCAGCGCGACTCGTCCGTCGGCAACTCTAACACCACGAGCAGCCGCAGCATCCGCGTGACGACACGCAGATCGTGGTAGTTCTTGATAGACAAGCAAAGTCGGCCAAAGGATAACCAACCCGACGCCTTTGAGTGGCCCCAGATGCTACGGTAGCGCCAGCAGATCATGAGTGCCCGCTGAGCGCCCGCAAATGCACAACGAGTTCGTGGACCTCCGTTGATGGGTTGTCCTCCCCGGTAGCTTTGGCGTCGGCCCTCGCCTTGCGACCGTTTGCAATAGCCTGCTCTAAACGGTCACAAAGACTGTCAAACGTCAAGGGGTCGCCCTTGCTGTAGTTGGGCAGGTGCTCGCGTAAGTCGCGGACGCAGACGTCGCATGGGCTCACACGGCCCTTTGGTCCATACGGAGCCCGAGTGAACTCAAAGTGGAGCAGCAGCCAGAACTCGAAACACGGCCATGACCTCGCGAGCTTGAGTCCGTGAGCCTGCGCCACATCGGTGGCCTCATCGAACTGTGGGTGTGAGTCGCGGTCGAAGACGCAGTACACGAAGTCGAACTGCTCGCCGTGGTGCTCTTCCCGCTGGCGTTCCTTGCTGGCGATGTCGACCAAAGTGCGTGGATCAACGCCCTCGGTAGCCTTGATGACCAGCGTGTGCAGCCGGAGGTGGTCGCTCAGCGCGGCGAAATAGCGTGGTTCGGTGTACTTCCCCTCGCACACCACCAGCACGCGCTTCTGGGGCGAACGACTCGATTGCCTTCGCTTCATACTCTTGTGCGGGCCGCGGGCGGGCATGTCGGCAGCTACGCGGATCGAATGTACGGCACGGCACCGTAGCGGCCTGCCAGATAGCCGCGTTCGAGGTTCTCTATGCCTTTGCGGGGGTGGAAGTCCGACAGGGGAACGAGCTCGGTCTCGTTGCGGCCGTTGCGCTCGCAGAACCAAATCTGATCGCGGCGGAACACGTCTTGGCTGAGGATGGACGTGTCGTGCGTGGAGAAGACGAGCTGTGCGTCGCTATCTAGCGCCGAGTCGTGAAACCGTTCCACGAGGTGGCGCACGAGCCTTGGGTGCAGGTTGTCGTGCAGCTCATCGACCACGATGACATGGCCTCTTTCTAGCACATCCACCCATCGGCCGGCTAGCGCGAACATCTTCTGCGTACCATCGGACTCTTGGTCCAGTTCCAGTTCGACAGGCCTGCCTGTTGGGTCTTCATGGACGACGTGGACATCCCTGACTTGCGTGCCCAACATGATACTCTTGATAGTCTCGCGCATTTCCGACGACAGCGCATCGGAGATCATGTCCTCTGTGAACTCCCGCTCGACCACGCGCAGGTTGGAGACTCCTAAGTCCGCCGCCTGAAGGAACGTGAGTACAGCGGTCTTGCGGTCGCCCTGCGCACGCCTCGCCGTATAGGCTGGACCCCAGCTGCCAATGCCGATCACATGCAGGCGCGTATTGAACCAATCGTAAAGCGGGCGTAGCTGTGTGCTGTTCAGGGTGGCAGCGGTAGAGAGGAAGAGGGCGTTGTTCCGCGTGGCGCGGCGCCACACCTCTTTGTCACCTTGCAGCTTGCCACCGAACTCGAACGTCGGCGCTTCGCTTTCGGCTCGGCGGCGCTTGAACCACAACTGCGGCCTGCCATGTGGCCAAGCGTAGAGCCACTCGCCAACCACGGCGTCTTGGGTGGCCGAGAAGCCGTACTGGTAGCGAACGCCATCCACGATGCATGCCACCTCGAGCCGCGTTGGCTGGTTCCCGTATTCCGCGTCGAGCAGAAAGGGAGTGACTGGCAGTGCCGTGTCGGTTCGACTGGAATCCACTACGACATCGCGCATTGCCTGAAGTGCCCGGATCAGGTTCGTCTTGCCGGCGGCATTGGCACCGTAGATCGCGGCGGACCGCAGCAAGAGCATCGCACGCACGTTGCCCTGCATGACGGGCATGTGCACGTTCCGCTCTCGATGCTCCTCTCCGGGCCCAGCCACTAGGCTGAGGGTCGCCTCGTCCTTGATCGAACGATAGTTGTCCACAGCGAACTGGATGAGCATGTTGCAGCCGATTTTCAGCGCCACATTTGGCGAATGTTGCCGAGCATAGCATAAAAAAAGGCGTGATCACCGTCACGACTAGGCAATCGCATTGGGACATAATATGTCGCTCGCCACCCCCAACGCTTTGCGAAGAAAGCCCCAAGTACGGCCCTCGGGACCGGCCGACCAGCCTCGCGAAGGCAAATCGGCACCGAAAGCCGCTTTCCGGTGGCCACTCAACCCCTCAAGAGTCTCTAAGCAATTGGCCTACCATCACGACGCCGGGGCAGACTGTCGTGACGTCGCAAGGCATGCTTCCAGCTTGTATGACGCGGTCATACAAGGTACTCTCCTTCACCAGCGAGCAAGGAGCGCCACATCATGCGCGTCAACGCGAGATTGGACGAGGAGAGGGCTGCCAAGCTCCACCGGTTGCAGTCCTCGCTGCGCGTGAGCGCCAGCGAGGTCGTCAAGCGTGCGTTGGACGTGCTGCACAAGGAGCAGTGCGAAGGCGGGGGCGCGAAGACCCAGGCCCTCCTGTCCAGCGGCTTCGTGGGCTGTGCCCAAGGCCCGGAAGACCTTTCGAGCCGCTACAAACAACACCTTACGCAAGCGCTGGAGGGCAAGCATGGTTCTGGCTGACACCGGTTATTGGCTGGCGCTGGCCAATGCTCGAGACCGTTGGCACGAGCGGGCTGTCGCCGCCAGCCGGCGCCTCACGGAGTCGTTGGTCGTCACTTGGCCGGTCGTTACCGAGACTTGCCATCTGTTGCTCTCGCGCCTAGGTGTGCGGGCGGAGACGCGGTTCATCGAGCAGGTCTCCAAGAATGTGGAACTCCACGAACTGGGCAAGGCGCACTTGGGTACCATTCAAGCCCTGATGGAGAAGTACGCAGACCTGCCGATGGACTTGGCGGATGCTTCGTTGGTGGTCGCCGCCACCGAGCTCGGCGACGGGCGCATCCTCACAACGGATCAAAGGGACTTCCACGCCTACCGCTGGAAGAACACCGAGCCCTTCCACAACTTGCTTGAGCGCTGACGGGTGCCTGCCACTGCAAGTGATCGCGCCCGTTGTGGCTGCGCCCGTGAGCGGGGCGCTTGCCAACGCGAGTCCAAGCGGCGTGGCGTCGAAGCGCGCCTGCGGCGGATGCGGGCGATCGCCGAGCGCTGCGCCGCCTTGGTCGGCCCGGGCGCCTCGTCCACGGAGCACGGCGAGTTGCTTTACCACGAACGGGGGCTGCCCAAGTGATCCCCGCAAGGCCCACCCAATGGCCCTGAACCCCGTCGCCTACACCGAGAACATCGTCAAGAGCTTCCTGCGCTACCAGCTCACCGCCTACCCCTTCGCCGATCCCCGCTTGCACCAGCAGATGCGCGAGCTGCTGTCGCTGGACGAAACCCGCCGCTCCCCGCTGCTCAAAGGCCCTTACGTCAGCCTCTCGCGCCCGTTCCGCGAGGGTGCCAGCGTGGAAGCGCTGGTGGACGAGGGCATCTTCCATCCGCTCTTGCGCGAGCGCATCCCGAGCGGCATCACGCATCTCTACAGCCATCAGGAACGCGCCGTTCGCGCCATCGCCGAAGGGCGCACCACGCTGGTGGCCACGGGCACCGGCTCCGGCAAGACCGAGTGCTTTCTCTACCCCATCGTCAGCCAGTGCCTGCGGCTGCGGGATGGCCAAGCGCCGGCGGGCATCAGCGCCGTCATCGTCTATCCCATGAACGCGCTGGCGGAAGATCAGCTCATGCGGCTGCGGCGGTTGCTGGCCGGCACCGGCATTCCGTTCGGGCTGTACGTGGGCAAAACGCCGGAGCGCGAGGCGGATGTGGCCGGCCACCAGCTGCCGCCGGGTTCCTCCAAAGCGGATTACGAAGCGCGGTTGGCGCGGGCGCAGCGGGAAGGCCAGGGCGAGAGCGTCTATCCCGCCGAAGAGGCGTGTTCGCGCGAAATGCTGCGAACGCCCGGGCAGCAGCCGCGCATTCTGCTCACCAACGTGAAGCAGCTGGAACTGCTGCTCACCCGCCAGCGGGATGTGGAACTGTTCGCCGGCGCCCGGCTGGATCACCTGGTGTTCGACGAGGCGCACACGTTCACCGGCGCGCTCGGCGCGGAAACCGCCTGTCTGGTGCGCCGCCTGCGGGCGTTCTGCGGCGCGGAGGCCGAACGCACCGTGTGCGTGGCCACTTCCGCCACCATTGCGGATCGGCAGAATCCGCAAGCGGCCCGGCATTTCGCGGCGCGGTTCTTCGGCGTGGCGGCAAGCGATGTCGCCACTATTGAAGAGGACTACGAAGCGGAAGTGTGGACGGCCGCGCGCACCACGCCGCCCGCGCCGAAGAAAGACGCCAGCACACTGCTGGACGAATGCGTCGCTGCCGTGGAGGACGAATCCGGCCAGCGCGTTCGCAAGGCGTATGCGGCGTTGGCCGGCGCGGAACTGAACGGCGAACGCGCCGATGGCGAGTGGTTCGAGGCGCTGCACAAGGCGTTGGCAAGCAACGAAGTCATCTACCAACTCAACCAAGCGCTGGAATCGCCGCAACCGCTCGAAGAATTGCCCGCCACGCTGCGGCAAGCCACTGGCCGGAACATCACGGAAGCGGAAATCCTCGCTTGGCTCACGTTGGCCGCGGCGGCCCGACTGCACGGTCGGCCGCTGCTCCGCCCGGTGGTCCACGCCTTCGTGCGCGGCATCGGCGGCGCGGTCGTCACCTTCCCGACGAGTTCGCAGAATTCGCCGAAACTATGGCTCGCCGCCGAAGACGAAACCGCCATTGAAGACGCCGGCGAAACCCACGCCCACTTTCCCGTCGCGACCTGCACCACCTGCGGCCAGCACTACTACTTGGCGCATCTGAAGGACTTTCGCTTCACCACGCGCACACCCGGAGGCGGCGAGGCTGGCGCGAACGGTTCCTGGTGGCCACCGATGCAGGAATCCCAAGGCGGCAAGCGGGTATTGCTGGTGGATCGGCTGATCGGCCACGCGGACGAAGCCAACGAAGAAGCAGACGAGTCTCCGCCCCACACGCGCACCGCCACCTTGCACTTCTGCCGCTACTGCGGTGCCGCGCATCCAGTGCAAGCCGATAGCTGCCGCCACTGCGGACGCGGCGGCCAAACCGTTCCCTTGCACGCCGTGCGCCAGAAGGCCGCCAATCCCGGCCAGCTCACCAGTTGCCTCTCCTGCGGTTCCACCAGCCGCGTGGTGCATGGCCGCTACCGCGAACCGGTGCGCCCGGTGCGCGCCATCAACGTGGCGGACGTGCATGTGCTCACCCAAGACATGGTGCATCGCGCCGAACGCCCGCGCCTGCTGGTGTTCTGCGACAACCGCCAGGATGCCGCCTTTCAAGCCGGCTGGATGCGCGACCACGCCCGCCGCTTCCGCCTGCGCGCGTTGATGGCGCAAGGCATCAGCCAGCGGCCCCAATCCATCGGCGATCTCACTGGCTTTCTGGACGACACCCTGGCCGAAGATCGCGCACTTTCCCGCGCGCTTGCACCGGAAGTGTGGGAACAGGCGGCGGACGAAGGCAGCGGCGGCCGGCACGAACAAGAGCGCCGCAAATACCTGCGCTTTCAAGTGCTGCGCGAAGTCACGCTCACCTCCCGCCAAGCGCGCGGCTTGGAACCGTGGGGGCGGATGAAGGTGGAGTACGCCGGTTTGGATGCGTCCGTGCCGTGGATTCAGGAACGCGCGTTGGAGCTCGGCCTGCCGGCGGAGGAATTGCGCGAAGGCATCGCCAGCGCGCTGGATTATCTGCGCCGTCGTAGCGCACTGCACGATGCCGAAACGGAGGTGTTCGGCAAGTATTGGCAAGAGGGCGACCGCGAAGTGCAGAAAGGCTATTTGCCGAGTTTTCTCTCCCCCAACGCCACCAAGCTGCGCCGCACCGCCGGCGAAAACGCCAATCTGGTCACGCAATGGCTGAGCGACGGCGGCAGCACCACGCTTCGGCAGCTGGTAGGCAAGTGGGGCGTGGCCGGCGATGCCGCCGATGCCCTGCTGGAGAGCTTGTTCGAGTTTCTCGTGAAGAGCGGTTTTCTCACGCCCGTGCGTTTGAAAGGTTCCCGCGGCCGGCCGCTGCCGAAGGTGAGCGGCGTGTATCAGGTGAACGGCAGCAAGCTGCGGCTAACGCGCAATCACGGGATTCGGCGTTGCCGCAACTGCCGTCGCACCACCACGCGCGTACCGCCGCACAACCGCTGCCCCGCATACCGTTGCGATGGCGAACTCGAATGGGTGAAGGAGGACGCGGACAACTACGACCTGCACCTGCTCGATGGCGAATACGCCATGCTGCGCCCGGAGGAACACACGGCGATGGTGCCGGCGCATCACCGCGAGCGGGTGGAGAACTGGTTTCGCAGCGAATCGCAGAACGTCAACTGCTTGGTTTGCACGCCGACGCTGGAACTCGGCATCGACATCGGCCAGCTGGACGCGATCCTCATGCGCAACGTGCCGCCCCTGCCGGCGAACTACTGGCAACGCGCTGGACGCGCCGGGCGCCGCCATCGCATGGCCGTGGACATAACCTACTGCCGCCCGGCCTCGCACGACCGCGCCTACTTCGCCGAACCGCCCAAGTTGCTGGCCGGGCGCATCGATCCGCCAGCGTTCAATCTGAGCAATGCGGCGATGGTGGCCAAGCACGTTCACGCCGCCGTTATCGCCGAACTGCACAGTTACGGACGAGATTCGCAGCGGGCGGAGGTGGAACGCGAAGCCATCCGCAACACGCTGGATCGTTGCCTGCCGCGCCGCGTGGAACCGTATCTGTTCGAGTTCGGCGAGCTGCGCACGGATTCGTTCGATTTCGGCGATCTCAAGGCGCTGGTGCGGGAAAACGCTTGCGATTTGGCCGCCGCCGCCGAGGCTGTCTTCGCCCAGGGCTGGCCGGCCGAGGATGCGGAAGTGGCCACGCCCGAGGCGTTGCTCAGCCATGTGGACGCCTTCGCGCCACGCTTGGAAGAGGTGGTGGCCCGTTTGCGCCGACGCTTGCAGTGGGCGATGAATCAGATTCGCCGCCTGAATCAGCAACGCGAACGCAAAGGCACTTTGGAACCGCAGGACGAATCCCTGTTCCGGCGCTGCGACAATATGGTGAGACGCTTGAAAGGCAGCGCCCGCCGCCGCACCGAAGCCGAGGGTTTCGACGACTTCAACACCTTCGCCGTGCTGGCCGCCGAGGGCTTCCTGCCCGGCTACGGCTTGGAAGTGGGCAGCGTGGTGGGCTGGGCGGAGATTCCGTTCTGGCGCACCGGCGCGATGGCCTTCAACCTGCCGCGGCCGCCGGCCACGGCGCTGCGCGAATACGTGCCCGGCAACCTCATCTACGCCAACGGCCACCGCTTCGTAGCACGCCGCTTTCACCGCGACGCCAACCGCGGCGGCGGCCAAGTGCAGGCCGAGATGCCGCACTACGAAGTTCTGCCACAGCGCCAAGCCGTACAGGAAAGTGCGCCGGGCGGCGGTTCGATGCTGGGCGCGCAAGTGCTGCAAGCGATGGAGGTGTGCGATGCGGATTTGGCATACGCCGCGCACATCTCGGACGAAGAAGAACTGCGCTTTCAGCTAGGCGTGGCGATCTACGGCGTGGAGCTCGGCCAGCACAGCGGCGGGCGGGCCTACCGCTGGGGCGCGCGCCAAGTGCTGCTGCGGCGCGGGGTGCGGCTGCGCCTCGTGAACGTGGGCACCGCCGCCGCGGCGAGGGGCGATGTGAATACATCCGCCAACGAGCGCCGCGCCCTCGGCTTTCCCATCTGCACGGTGTGCGGCCAAAGCGTCTCGCCGCTTTCCTCCGAACGCCAGCTAGCGGCGTTCCGCGAATCCCACGTCGAGCGCTGCGGCGGCGCGCCGGCGCCCATCGCCCTCTACGCCAACGCCACCGCGGACGCGCTCTCGCTGCCCGACTGCGAAGGTGCCAACGTCGCCTACAGCGTACTGGAAGCCTTGCGCTTCGGCGCGACGCAAGTGCTGGACATGCACATGGACGACCTGCAAATCCTCGTGATCGGCGACATGCAGCGCGAGGACGTGAATGCCGTGCTGTGGGATCCGATGCCAGGCGGCTCCGGCCTGCTGCAACGCCTGTGCGAACGGTTTGCGGATGTGGTGACGGCCGCCCGCTCGGTTGTGGCGCAGTGCCCATCGGTGTGTGCGAGTTCCTGCATCGACTGCCTGCAAACCTTCCGCAACGCCTACTACCACCGCCATCTGGATCGCAAGGCGGCGAGCGAGTGCTTGAACGACTGGGGCGAGCGCCTGGTCTTCGACCACGCCATCCCACCCCGCCAACCCAGCGAAACCCCAAGCGCGGAGGCCATGCCGGTGAACGAAGCCGAAACCCGCCTGCGCCGGTTGCTGTTGGCCGCCGGCTTCCCCGAAGGCACCCGCGGCGAGCAGCTTCGCCTGAGCCCCGCCCTCGGGACCACCACGCCGGACGTGGTGTTCCGCACCCCGGACGACGAACCCGACGTGTGCATCTACTTGGACGGCCTGAGCGAACGCCTGCACGGCAACCCGCAAACCGCCGCCCAAGATCTCCAAATCCGCAGCTGGCTGCGCGGCGACGGCTGGGAGGTTCTGGAAATCCCCGCCACGGACCTGCACGACCCCGACGCGATGGCCCGCCACTTCCGCCGCCTAGCCAACTACCTCGGCAACCGCGAACTGCGCGAGAAGGTGGCCGAAGACGACACATGGTTCCACGCGGAATCGCCCCAACGCCCCAAACTCCGCCTGGTGCAAACGCCCACGTCCGCCGAACGCTACACGAGCTGCGTACCGCTGGTGCCGTTGGAGCTAGCCGCCGGCGCCTTCGGCAACCCGCAAGCCGCGCACGACGCATCCGAATGGCAATGGGTGGAGGTGGACACCGCGAGACGGTTGCGCGAGGGAATGTTCGTAGCCCAAGTGGTGGGCGAATCCATGACCCCCACCATCCCCAACGGCGCCCACTGCCTCTTCGCCAGCCCGGTCACTGGCACCCGCCAAGGCCGCGTGGTGGTGGTGCAGTTGCAGGACGCCGTGGACCCGGAGACGGGCCAACGCTACACCGTAAAACGCTACCGCAGCGAGAAGGCCGAAGACGCCGACGGCTGGCGGCATGTGCGGGTGGTGCTTGTGGCGGACAATGCGGAGTACGAGGCGATCGTGTTGACGCCCGAGGACGAGGGGGCGGTGGAGGTGGTAGCGGAGTTGGTGGAGGTAGTGGCGACGTAGGCCGATGGACAGGACGATCCGAGGGCTTGTGAACCGCCGAAGTGTGCTACGCTGGCCCGACTGTCACGGCTGGTTTCTGCCACCGAAGGGTTCCGGGCGACGAAACCACTACACAGGTAATGGCCGCTTGCGGCATCGACAGCGAGAAGGAGAGAGCGAGTGAGACTCTACGAAATCAACGGCGTCGAAAGGAAAGTGCCCACTGGGTTCAGTTGGACTACCTTGTTGTTCGGTTTCTTTCCGGCGTTGTTTCGTGGCGATTTGAAATGGGCGGCAATAATGCTGATAACGAACATCGTCGTGGCGTTCCTGACGCTGGGGTTTGGCTTGCTGGTAACTTGGATCGTGTTTGCCGCCATCTACAACGGAAAGTACGAGAATGACTTGAAGATAAAGGGATGGAGGCGAGTCGACAGAGTCCCGGCCGCCGATTGACTGGTACGCTTGATTAGCTGCACATAGGCGACGCACGGGTCGGGTTCGCCAGACCAATGGCCGGCTGGCAGGGAGCATCGACGACATGACGGTGGCACAAGCCGCAACGCGCAAGCTGCCGATTGGCATGCAGACCTTCCGCGACGTCCGCGAACGCGGGTGCTACTACGTCGACAAGACGAAACAGATCCGTCAACTCGTGGAACGGGGCAAGTGCTACTTTCTGTCGCGGCCGCGGCGCTTCGGCAAGAGCTTGCTCGTGGACACGATCAAGGAGCTGTTCGAGGGCCGCGGGGCGCTGTTCGCGGGCCTTGACGTTCATAGCCGCTGGGACTGGAGCGTTCAGCGCCCGGTGGTACGGCTGGATCTGAGCGGCAGTTTCCGCACCCCCGACGAGTTGGAAGAGAACCTGCTGGACCAATTTGCGGACATTGCCGCCGAAGGTGGCGTGGCCTTCAACGCCAGCACCGCGGCAGTGGGTCTTCGGCGTTTGATCCGTGCGTTGCGCCGGCACACCGGCGAGCGCGTGGTGATGCTCGTCGACGAATACGACAAGCCCATTCTGGACGTCTTGGCAACGCCCGCCGTTGCCCGCGCCAACCGCGACTTGCTGCACAGCGTGTACTCCATCATCAAGGCGTGCGACGCGGATTTGGAGTTCGTGCTGCTAACCGGCGTCAGCCGATTCTCCAAGGTGAGCATCTTCTCCGGCCTCAACAACCTTGCCGACATCACGCTCGATCCGCGTTACTCGACCTTGTGCGGCTACACGGACGACGATCTGGACAGCACGTTCGCCGATCAACTGCCCGGTTTAGACCGGCAAGCCATCCGCGACTGGTACGACGGCTACAACTGGCTGGGCAAGAAGAAGGTCTACAACCCCTACGACATCCTGTTGCTGTTCGATAGACGGGAGTTCGACGCCTACTGGTTCGAGACGGGTACCTCAACCTATATCGTCGATCAGTTGCTTGAGCGGGGCGTGAGCACCGTCGCCTTGGACAACCTGCTAACTACCACCGACCTGCTCTCGAACTTCAACGTGGAGGAGGCTTCCACGGAAGCGCTGCTGTTTCAGTCCGGCTACCTGACGATCCGCGAGGCGCAGCGGCAAGGCCGCCGTCGGGTCTTTCGCTTGGGATATCCAAATCGGGAAGTGCGGCTGAGCTTGACCGACCGGTTGCTGAATCGTTTGAGCGCGGCTTCCCCATCGGTCACGGAGCAACGCATTCAACTGCCGCAACTGCTGCAAGCCAACGACTTCGACGGTTTGGCGGAATTGCTGCGCGGCATGTTCGCCAGCATCCCGTACCAGTGGCACACCAAGAACAACATCGCGGACTACGAAGGTTACTACGCGAGCGTCTTCTATGCGTTATTCGCCGCCCAAGACTTCGACGTCATCGCCGAGGACAGTACGAGCCACGGTCGGTTGGACATGACCGTGCTGTTCCACGAACAGGTCTACTTGTTCGAGTTCAAGGTGGTTGCAACGCAAGCCGAAGGAAAAGCCATCGCCCAACTCCGCGAACGGAACTACGCTGCGAAGTACCGCGGCCGCGGCTGGCCCATACACCTGATCGGCGTGGAGTTCAGCAAGGAAACGCGCACGCTGGTGGCCTTCGAGGCGGAGGCGGCGTAGATCCCTTGGCGGCTTTGCCAGATCATCCCACCGGCCATCCCGCGCACCCGCCTGCTCGCCACGACGCGGACCGCGGGCGACGATCTGGAGCGTGGCGGTCACGCAAACGGATCCCTTACGGGAAGCTCCGGGAACAGCGAGAAGTCGCGGTCTCGCGAGAGCAGTGCATCAACGCCGTGGGCGACACAGATCGCCGCAATTCTCGCGTCGTGTACCACCCCGCCTACGACCCGTGGCCGTAGGACAAAACGACGCAGCACGTCTCCGAATACGTCCGTTTCGCCGATCATGCGGCCCGAAGGTGAAGCCATCCACGCCGAGAACTGCTGCCACGCACGCTCCGGCGTTGTGGCAGCGTCCCGCCAAATGCGCCGATTGGTGACGACGCTCAGGAATTCGTAGCAGCAAGGCCACGGGATCGCCCAACGCTGGTCGCCTTCGGCAAGGTCCTTCATTACGGCGTGTGCCCGATCGCCCATTTCCATCTCTCGTCTATGGGCGTAGACAAGGACGTTGGTGTCGACTGCGATCATCAGGCGCCAGCGCCCCCGTAGATGAGTTCGCGCATCTCAGGCCAAGAGTACGCTGCGAGCGGATCCGTAGCATCCGGGTCGCCCACACGCAGGTCCGGCAGTTCGTAGCGGGCGCGAGGGGTTGCCGCCCCGATCACTTGGCGGATGCCATCCTCCACGACCGCCCGTAGCGGCCGTCCTGTCTCCTTCGCGTGCTGCTTGGCTCGGGCCAGCAACTCGTCGTGGATATCTAGGGTCGTCTTCATGCAGCCATCCTAGCCGTACCGAGCAGTGTGGGCAAGCCATGTGCGCGCACCTTTGGGTTCTGGCCACGATCGACGGTGATCTGATGGGCGTGTTGGTGCGAGTCGCAGTGTGCAAGAATCTCCCCGTATGAAGCTGGTTCGCCCCCACATGACCCCACCTACCATCCCCCGCGCCGGCCTTCTCGCCCACGTTCGCAATCGGCACGGGGTGATCACGGCGGCGACGCCGTTCGATGGCGAGAGCGGGCGGCTGCATTTGGTGGAGGTGGATTACAAGGATGCCCGGCAGCCGGCCGGCGAACGGCTGTTGTGGGAGTTGGAGCCGGTGCGCGAGGTGGTAGCGCCCACCGCGCTGCCGGATGCGGCGGCTAGGCCGATGCCGCCGGCGGATTTCGACGCGCTGCTGCGCACCGCGCGCTGGAGTGCGCTTTCGCCGTACTTGGGGCCGGATGGCGAACCTGCGCCCGAAACGGTTGCCAGCCCGTTTCACGGGGCGGTGCAGGTGGAGAACTACCAGCTGCAGCCGCTCTTGCAGGCGCTGCGGATGCCGCGGGTGAATCTGCTCATCGCGGACGATGTTGGCCTTGGCAAGACCGTCGAAGCTGGGCTGATTCTCGCCGAGCTGCTGTTGCGGCGGCGCATCCGGCGGGTGCTGGTGCTCACGCCGGCGTCGCTGCGCACGCAATGGCGCGATGAGCTGATGGGCAAGTTCGCGCTGCGTTTCGAGGTGGTGGATCGCGCGGCCACCGAGGGGCTGCGGCGGCAGTTGGGCATGGACGCCAATCCGTGGCGCTCCTTCAACCGCATCGTTGCTTCCTACCACTACCTGCGCCAGCCGGATGTGCGCGAGCAGTTCCTCGCCGCTTGCCGGGCGCCGGCGGATTCGCCGCACTTGCCTTGGGATTTGCTGATCGTCGATGAATGTCATCATCTGATGCCGTCGCCCGTCGGCCAAGACAGCGAGCTCTGCCAGATGTTGCGGGCGGTGGCGCCGCAGTTCGAGCACCGGCTGTTCCTCTCCGCCACGCCGCACAACGGCCACACGCGCTCGTTCACCGGCCTCTTGGAGATGCTGGATCCCGTGCGCTTCAGCCGCGCCAGCGAGATGACGCCGGCGATGCGCGAGCGGCTGCACCATGTGGTGGTGCGCCGGTTGAAGCGGGACATCGACGCGGTTGCGGCCACGCCGCGGTTTTGCCGCCGGCATCCGCCGCAGGCCATCGCGCTGGCTTCGAGCCCTTTGGAGACGGCGTTGGCGGACGCCTTCGATGCGTTCCGCTTGCGCCTTCGCAAACTGGTGCGGCAGCTGCCGAAGACGACGCGCCGCGCCGGTGCTTTCGCGGTGGAGATTCTGGGCAAGCGCCTGCTCTCGTGCCCCACCGCCTTCGCCGAATCCTGGCGGCGAGCGCGGCAGGGTTTGCGCGAAGACGACGCGGCTTCGGCGAGCGCACTGGGCACCGCCGAGCGCGCTTGGCGGCAGGAACTCGGCGACGACCGCGAGACCGAACAACGCGCCGCCACCGCCGCCACGGTGGCCGGCGCGTGGCTGAAGAACCACGCCGACGATGTGCAAGGCGAGATTGATCGGATCGAAGACGCCCTTGAGGCGCTCGGGTTCGATCTGGAAGGCGCGCCCACCGCCGAGCAGACGCCTCGCGCCGACGCCCGCTTCGCTGCCTTGACGGCGCTCGTCCAACATTTGCTGCTGGCGCACGAAGGCGATTGGCGCGAGGAACGCCTGATCGTCTTCACCGAGTACAAGACGACGTTGGACTACCTCGCCCGCCGCCTGCGCGAACGCCACCCGCCGGAGCGCGTCCTCACGCTGTTCGGCACCGGCGGTTCCCACGGGATGGACGAAGCCGCCCGCGAGGAGGTGAAGGCCGCCTTCAACGACCCCGCCTCGCCAGTGCGCCTGCTCATCGCCACGGACGCCGCCTCCGAGGGCTTGAACCTGCACCGCACCGCCCGCTACCTGCTGCACTACGACTGCCCGTGGAACCCGTCCCGCCTGGAGCAGCGCAACGGCCGCATCGACCGCTACGGCCAAGGCCGCGACGTGACGGTGCATCACTTCGTCAGCGATGCGCAGCCGGATCTGCGCTTTCTGGATCACGTCGTCCGCAAGGCGCACGAAATCCGCGAAGACCTGGGATCGCTCAACGAGATCTTCAGCCACGCCGTGTACCGGCGCCTGATTCACGGCGAGAGCGCCGCCATCGTGCAAGCGGCTTTGGATGCGAGCCTCAAGGCCGCCAGCGCCGACGTGGGCTTGGGCAGCACCGCCGCGCCGCAGGAAAGCCCGGCGCCAACAACCTTCGCCAAAGAACTGCACCTGAACGCCGCGGCCCAGCGCAACGCCTTGGAGGCCGCGCTGGCGACGGCCGGCGAACGCCCGCAACTGGTGCCGGCCGAGGAGGCCGGTTTCTACCGCCTGCGACAACCCGATCTGCCCGGTTGGCGCGACGTCGTGGACGACGCGCTGCGCCCGCCGGCGTCCGCCCACTCTGCGGAGCGCTTGGGGCCGGTGCCGCGCCTCGCCTTCGACGCCGCGTTCTTCACCCAGCGCGTGGGCCGCTTGGACGTGTTCCTGCCGCCCCCGGACGCCACCCTGCTGCACTTGGCGCATCCCCTCATGCGCCGGGCGCTCAACGTGCTCTCCCGCCGCCGCTATCCGGGCGAAGCGCAGGTTTCGCGCTGGACGGTGCGCCGCGGCGACCTGCCCGCGGGCGTGGAGGCAGCGGTTCTGCTGAGCTTCGAGGAACTCGCCGTGAACGAGCTGCGCGAGACGTTCCACAACACGGTGCGCACGGTGGCGCTGCCCATGCGCGGCCATACGTTTGGCGAGCCATTGCCGGATGGTTGGCAGCCTTCGAACAACAGCAGCACGCCGAAACCGGACGAAATCGCCCACGCCAGCCATTTGCTGGACGACGTCCAAGCCCAACTCCGCGAATGGCTGCACCAGCACCAAGACCGGCTAACGCGACGCTTGCGCGACCAACTCCGCGCCGATGGCGAAGCCGCCAAACGCCGCGAGGAAGAACGCTACCGCCAGCGCGGCGGCGAGATCTCCGCATTGATCGAGCGCTCCACCGCCGCCCGGCTCAAGGACGAGCTCGCCCAGTTGGCCGAACGCCACCGCCAAGGCCAGCTCTTCGACGAGGACGAACGGCTGGCGGAAATCGAGCGTTCCATCGAAGCGAGGCAAGCCGAACTGCGCCGCCGCCGATTGCACTGGGAGGAACTGCGCGCGCAGCTGGAGCAGGAACGCCAACGAACCTTGGAACACCTGCTGCCCAAACGCTTCGCCTTGGCCGGCGAGGCGCAGGTGTTCCCGGTGGCGGTGGAAGTGCGCCTCGGGTGACGGCGAAACTCGCCCGGGCGCGTGAGATGGACGTTGCCCGCCGGCCGGGCAACGCGGGTCAATCGTGCGGGAACAACCCCGCGAGCGCCGCCGGCGTGAGGTCCAAAGCCCCCGCCACCATGTTGAAGAAGCGCGTCTCCTTCAGTGTGACGCGGGCGTCCGAGAGGATCACCTCGGCCAGCGCGTTGGCAATGCGCACCCGCTGCTGCATCTCCAACGTGCGCGCGACGCGGCCGAGCTGCCGCTCCAGCGGCGCGGATTCGTAGATCTTCGAGTGTGCGGCCACGCGCACGTCGGCGGAGCTCACCTCCTCGCCGGTGGCTTTCTTCACGATGTCGCGCACCGTGTCGACTTCAATGGGCTTGATGTTGGCGTCCGAATCCGTGGCGCGGGCCAGCACGAGGAGCACCGTCTCCTTGAACAACGCCTCGCGTTCCTCCGGCGCCGGCTCGCCACCGCCGAGCAGGTCCATGATGTGGCTGAGAGTGGACAAGATCATGGCGGCTCCCGCTAGCCTGTAGCGCCCGCAACCGGGCCGTGGCAGCAGACCATAACACACCGCGGCTTGGCGCTTTCGCGCTTTCGCAGCACTTACGCCGGCCGCGCCGCCGGTGGTAAGGTTGCGCCCGCCGAAACTCCCGCGGGGAGCAGCCATGGGCGAATATCGACGCATTCTGCTGGCGGTGGACTTGACGGACGAATGCCGCCGAGTCGCCAAGCGAGCGCGGGCGCTGGCGGATTCCGCCAACGCCACCTTGCACATCGTGCATGTGATCGAGCCGCTGGTGCTTGCGTACGGCGGCGAGGTGCCGATGGATCTCTCTGCCGTGCAGGATCAGATCGAGGAGCAGGCGCAAGCGCATCTGGCGGACTTCGCGGCAAACTTCAACGTGGCGCCGGCGTGCCGGCACTTGGTGTTCGGCCGGCCGGAGAGTGAGATCCACCGCCTTGCGGAGACGGAATCCATGGATTTGATCGTGGTGGGCAGCCACGGGCGGCACGGTCTCGCGCTGCTGCTCGGCTCCACGGCTAACGGCGTGCTGCACGGCGCTTCCTGCGACGTGCTCGCCGTGCGCGTAGGCGCCGACGCGCCCCCGGACGAAGCCGCCTAGATGCGCCGCTTGCACCTCCGCGCTCCGGCGTGGGCGGCTAATGTGTGCCCCCGCCTTGCTCACGCGCTTGCGCCGGCCGTCTTCCTCGCAACGCTGGCGGCCGCGCCCACCGGCCATGCCGACGAACTCTCGCTCTACGAGCAGCGGCTGGCCTATCAACGCGCCGTGCATGCCATCCGCAACGGCCGAAGCGGCGACTTCCGCCGCGAGCGGGCGAAGCTCGAAGACTACGCGCTGCAACCCTACCTCGCGTACTACGACGCCCAGCGCCGCATTTCCAGCTTGAACCCCAAGCGCGCCCGGCAAGTGCGCGAAGACCTTGCCGAGACGCCGCTTGCCCCCATCTTCCACCGTAGCTGGCTGAAAGCGCAGGTGCGGCGCGGGCGGTGGGACGTGTACCTCGCCCACTACGAACCGAGCGACGACGACGCGGCCCGCTGCAACCATCTGCGTGCGCTGTACCGCTCCGGCGAACGCGCCGCAGCCCTCGACCAGGTGCGCGATCTGTGGGTGGCGCCGCAGTCGCAGCCGAAGACGTGCGATCCGCTGTTCGAGGCGTGGATCGCCTCCGGGCGATTGGATCAAGAAGCCGTGTGGGCGCGGCTCGCGCTCGCCTTGGACGCCAACGAAGTCACCCTGGCCCGCTATCTGCTGCGCTTCTTCAACGCCGCCAACGCCGCCGCCGGGCGCCTCTACTACGACGTGCATGTGCGCCCGCGCACGGTGCGCTCGCTGTCCCGCTTCAAGGACAACGCCGGCGGCCGCCGGGCGTTGCGCCACGGCCTCATCCGCTACGCCCGCCGCGACGCCGAGAGCGCCCTGGCGTTGTGGGAGAAAGTCGCCCCGAAGCGTGCGTTCGGCGAAGCCGACCGGCTCTACATCGAGGAACGCTTGACCGCCGCGGTTGCCGAGGAAATCGGCAAAGCGCCCGACACCCCTGCCTCCGACTTCTCCCCGGACAGCGTGGAGCGCATCGCCTTGGCGATGGTCTGGCATCAGCGCTGGGATGCCGCGGCCGCGTGGATCGAAGCGTTGCCGCCGGCGGTCGCCGCCAAGCCTCGCTGGCGCTACTGGCTGGGTCGCGCCCTCACGGAAAGCGGCGGCGAGCAGACCGGCCGCGATTACTTGGAAGGCGTCGCGCAGCTGCGCACCTACTACGGCTTCCTCGCCGCCGAGGAGCTGGGCCGCACGCCGGCGCTGAACGCCATCGAACCCCGCCACAGCGAGGAGGCCGAACAAGCGGTTCTGGCGGTGCCGGCGGTGCGGCGCATGACCGAACTCTACGCCGTGGGCGATCTCGTCAACGCCCGCCGCGAGTGGCGCTACGCGCTGCCGTTGCTCGACGAGACGGGGCGACGCGACTTGGTGGAACTCACGGCGCGCATCGGCTGGGGAACCCAAGCCATCTTCGGCGCCCGCGATGGCGAGATGGCGGATCTGGTCGCCATCCGTTTCCCCCGGCCGCACAGCGACGTGTTTCGCCGCCACGCCTTCCAAAGCGAATTGCCCCTGCAATTCCTCTACGCCATCGCCCGCCAAGAGAGCGCCTTCAATGCCCGCGCGGTATCCAGCGCCGGGGCGCGGGGCATGATGCAACTGATGCCCACCACGGCGCGACTGGTGGCGGATAGAGTGCGCGTAAAACGGCCTTCGCGTACGGATTTGTTCAACCCGGACGTGAACGTGCGCTTGGCTTCGCATCATCTCGCTCGCTTGATGCGGCGCTACCGCGGCAACCGCGCCTTGGTGGCCGCCGCCTACAACGCCGGCGAAAGCCGCGTGGATCGTTGGACGAAGGATGTGGATGGCCTGCCCACCGCGGTGTGGGTGGAGCGCATCCCGTTCCGCGAGACGCGCGACTACGTGAAGGGCGTGATCGCCTTCGCGCACGTCTACGCGCGCTTGGCGGGCGAAGACCCGCCGGTGCTCGCGCCGCACGAGAGGACCGTGGCGCCGCCGTGATCGACATCGGCGTCAACCTCGCCAACCACGCCTTCGACAACGACCGCGACGACGTGTTGCGGCGAGCGCGGGCGGCCGGCGTGGAAGCGTTGATCGTCACCGGCACCAGCGTGGCGGCCAGCCGCACGGCATTGGCGCTGGCGCAGGAACTCGGGCAAAGCAGCGACCAGACGCCGCGACTCTACGCCACCGCCGGGGTACACCCCCACGACGCCGGCGCCGTCACCACCGACTGGCTGAAGGAAGTGAGCGCGTTGGCGGCGCATCCGCTGGTGGTGGCCATCGGCGAGACCGGCCTCGACTACAACCGCAACTATTCCAGCCGCACGGATCAGCGGCGCGTTTTCCAAGCGCAGGTGGAACTCGCCGCCCGTTTGCGCAAGCCCCTGTTCGTCCACGACCGCGAATCCGGCGGCGAAACGCGGCGCATCCTGGCGGAGTTCGGCGGCGAGGTGTCCTGTTTGATCCACTGCTTCACCGGCTGCGCGGCCGAGCTGGAGGGCTACTTGGCCGATGGCCACTCCATCGGCGTCACCGGCTGGATCTGCGACGAGCGCCGCGGCCAAACGCTAGCCGGCCTGGTGCGCCACATTCCCGCGGAACGCCTGCTGATCGAAACCGACGCGCCGTTTCTGCTTCCACGCACGATGACGCCAAAACCGCGTTCCCGCCGCAACGAGCCGGCGTTCCTGCAGTGGGTCGCCCGCCGCGTAGCCGAATGTCGCGGCGAGGACGTCGCCGAAGTCATGGCGCAAACCCACCGCAACGCGGCACGGTTTTTTCGCCTGCGTGCGCCGGTTTGGAGCGGCGTTACAGCGGGCGCGACGACGTATTCGTCGGGTACCGGACAGATGTCGTGCCAGAAAGAGCGGAACCCAAGCCCGCGCTCCCTTGACACCAACACGGCGGCAATGGACGATCCGGCTCGACGCGCTCCGCAACACAAGAGTGGCTGCGCAGTCCCATTCCAAAGAGCGAGTTGCAAACCGATGACCCGGCCGAAAGAAACATCCAAGCCCGCCAACTCGCATTGGCTGATGTCGCGATCAACCGCTAGGCATGGCGCGTGGGCCTTGTTCGCCCTGCTCGCAACCGCCTGCCAGAACCAGCCGGCGGTGAACTTGATCAGCGACCGGCCCAGCGATCAGTGGGATTGCCGCGGCGCCGCGGACGGCGCTTGGGATTGCGTGCGGAATCCCGCCGCGGCGCGCGCCGGCGGCAGCGCGTCCATCGCCGCCGGCGGCCAAAATCGGCTCTCCGCGGCGGCGCACCGCGAGCTCGCCTATCGCCCGGAACGCGCCACGCCGCTGCTGGACCTGCCCGGCGACTATTTCGCGGTGCAATTGGCAACGCGCGACACCCGCGCCGCGCTGGAGCGCTTCGCCGAGGCGCATCGGCTGATTGGCTTGCCGCATGTGCGCGTGGCGCGCGGCGGTCGCGTGGCCTACGTGCTGCTCGCCGGGGTCTATCGCAGCCGCGACGACGCCGAGCGCGTGCGCGACAGTCTGCCCACCCGGCTCGGCTCCATGCACCCGTGGGTGCGCCGGCTGCAGTCGCTGCAAACCGCGATGCTGCGCGCGGACGCGCTGAGCGGATCGGCGGCCGCGCACACTGTTCGCATCGGCGGCGATGGCGGCGGGTGAGGGCGCGCCCGTAAACGGGCGCGTTGGAGTTTGCTGCGCAAACTCTTCGCCTTATTCGCGCGGGGACGCTGGGCAGTTTTCCGCTAGGTACGTCTCCGGGCGAAGTTCGCTGGTGTCCACCACGCCGACGCGGCGGTAGCGCTCGAACAGCGCCTCGGCGTTCTCCAGGCGGTAGCGTTGCGGGCGGCGGCGGAAGTCGTCGCAGAGCAGCAGCATGCGCTTCTTGACGTACGGCAACAGCCGCCGGCTGTAGGCGTTGGCGTTGAGCGCCTCGTCCCAGAAGGGGTTGACGTGGTCGACCCAGGTGAAGGCGCGTTGCTTGACGGGCATGCCTTCCTCCCAGCGGAAGACGGCCGTTTTGTCCGCCACCACGCCAGCGTGGAACAGGCTGCGGTAGAAGCGGTAGCCCTCGTAGTTGGCCACCAGATCGGCGTTGGAGTACACGCCGGTGGTGAGGCGCCCGAACAAGCCCTTCTCCGTGAGAATGGAGCGGCGCGCCGCCTTCGCCTCGTCGCCCGTGGCGCGGAAGCGGCCGTAGAACTTGCGGCCTTGCGAAAAGAAATGACCTATCTTGTCGGTGCCGAAATACACGCCGCCGACGTTGATGGTGGGGCCGAAGCCGAATATCGACGCGACGCGGCCGGCCCAGAGGGGAAAGTCCGCAACTAGCGACTCAGCGCGGGTAACCGGTATCCGCTCCACCTCCGGCGCACGCATCGCCCAGCGCTCCAGCTTGTCCACCCAATGCAAGCCGCCCACCTTCCAATACACCGCCATCACGAACGCCCACTCGTCCTCGCCCTTGTCCCACGACGCGGCGATCTCGTCCAGCGCCTCGTTCACCTTGGCGTCCAGCCGGGGCAGGCTGTCGGCCACGTCGAGGTGGCGTTTCGCGTAGGGATCCGTCTCGTACGCTTGCGCGGAAGCTGCCAGCATCGCCAGCAACACGGCGCGAACGGGCCACGGTCTCATGGCGAATGCCTCGGCGGTGCGCCCGCGCATCCGCGTGCCGCTCAATATTCGTAGGGCTCCACGACCCGTCCCTCCATGGCGTAGCCGGCCTCGGCGAGCGCGCCGGAGTAGGTCTCCACGCGCATGCGGCCGGTAATCCACACCGGGTCCCACATGGATTCCAACTCCACCGGTTCCGCGAACGAGACGTAGACGATCTGATTCGGCGGTGGCGGGGGCTGGTGGATGCAGGCGCCGAAGTACGGCACCAGCAGCAGGCTCGCCACCTTGCCTTCGGCGACGTCGAGCGGCACCACGAAGCCCGGCAGCCGCACCATCTCGCCGTCCAGGGCCTCCACCGTGGGGGCGTCCACCGCGGCGGGAAAGTCGTCGAACGTCGGCGCGATGAGCTGATGCGGCACCTGCGGCAGCACCACCTCGCCTTCCGGCAGCAAGTCGTCCCACGTCAACGTGCGCGCCTCGTCGGCGTCGTCGGCCGAACCCGCCACGCCGATCAGCGCGAGCGCCAACAGCGGCACCCGCGCCACGTTGCCCACCAGTTCACGCATGTCCATGGCGCGAAAGATAACGCATCTGCGGGATTTCGCAATTGCGCCGCACCGCCGAAGCAGGTACATTGCCGCACTTCCAACGCACCGCCGTTCGCGGATGGACACCACCACCATGCCCGATTTCTCCTACGCCGCGGCGCCTTCCGCCGGCAGCCCGTGGCCGATGTTCCTGCTCCTTGGCGGCTTCTTCGTGCTCATCTACTTCATGATGATCCGCCCGCAAAGCAAGCGGCGCAAAGAGCATCAGGCGTTGATGGCGGGGCTTTCCAAGGGCGATGAAGTGGTCACGGTGGGCGGCATCACCGGCACCATCACGAAAGTGGAGGACGACTTCGTCAAGGTGCGCATCGCCGAGCGCGTGGAAGTGCGGCTGCAAAAGAGCTCGGTCCACGCCTCGCTGCCGAAGGGCACGCTGAAGTCCCTCGACGACGCCTGATCCGCGCCCGCCGAGCAGCCGGAACTTGCCGTGGCGAACGGGGGCGGCGGCTTCGCCAGCATGTTGGGCTTGGCGCCGCCGCAACCGCCGGGCGGGCGTCCGGCCGGGGGGCAAACGCGCATCGCGCCGTGGCGGTACGTCGTGCTGGCGCTGGTGGCCGGGCTCGGCGGGTTGTACGCCGCGCCGAACCTGTTTCCGCCGGATTTCGCGCTGCAGGTCACGGTCGACAACAGCGAGCGGCCGATGGACGCGGCGCTGCTGGCGGAACTGGAGGACGTGCTCAGCGGTGGCGGCATCGCCGTCAAAGGCGTGGAGACCACGCCGGCCGGCGCCGGCTTGCTGCGCGTGGAGGACAGCGACGCGCAACTGCGTGGCAGCGCCCTGCTGCAAAGCCATCTCAATCCGGTGGGGCAGGAACGGCAGTTCGTGGTGGCGCTGAACCTCGCCTCCACCACGCCGGCTTGGCTGGAGGGCATCGGCGGCATCCCCATGACCTTGGGCCTCGACCTCAAAGGCGGCGCCCACTTCGTGCTGCAGGTGGACATGGTGGAGGCGCTGGACAAGCGTCTCGGCGACGAGGCGGAGAAGATCCGCGACATGCTGCGCGCCGAGCGCATCCGCTACCGCCGCGGCGCGAACAGTGTGCAAGGCGACACCATCCGCCTCAGCTTCGCCACCGAGGACGCCCGCGACCGCGCCGTCGAAATCGTGGAGGAGGATTTCCGCATGCCGGATTTCGCCGTCGCCGAGACGCAGGTGGACGGGCGGCCGGGCATCACCGTCACCGTGCAGGATTCCAAGAAGCGGGAGATCGAAGCCAACGCCGTGGAGCAGAACCTCACCGGCCTGCGCAACCGCATCAACGAGCTGGGCGTGGCCGAACCGCTGGTGCAGAAGCTCGGCGGCTCGCGCATCGTCATCGACTTGCCCGGCGTGCAGGACAGCGCCGAGGCCAAGCGCAAGCTGGACAAGTTCGCCAACTTGGAGTTCCGCTTGGAGGCGGCGGCCGGCGACCGCCCCTCGGAACAGGAGCAGTGGCCCTACGAAGGCCGCGACGTGCAGCTCAACAAGCGCGTGATCCTCACCGGCGACCGGGTGATCCACGCGGCGCAAGGGCGCGATGCGCAATCCGGCCTGCCGGTGGTGAACATCCGCCTGGACAGCCAAGGCGGCGAGATGTTTCACGACGCCACCGCCCCCAACATCGGCCGGCGCATGGCGGTGATCTTCATCGAATACAAGCCCATCGTCAGCGTGGAGGAGGTGGACGGCGAGCGCGTGGAACGCCAGAGCAGCCGCCCGGAGAAGCGCGTGATCAGCCTCGCCACCATCCGCGACGCCCTCGGCTACAACTTCCAGATTTCCGGGCTCACCGTGCGCGAGGCGCAGGAGCTCGCGTTCCTGCTGCGCGCCGGCGCCTTGGCGGCCCCCATGTACATCGTCGAGGAGCGCACCGTCGGCGCTTCCCTCGGCGAGGAGAACATCGAGCGCGGCATGTTGGCGGTGACCGCCGGCTTCCTGCTGGTGCTGGTGTTCATGGTGGTGTACTACAAGGTGTTCGGCATCATCGCCGACATCGCCCTGACGCTGAATCTGGTGATTCTGGTGGCGGTGATGTCGCTGCTGGAGGCCACGCTGACGCTGCCGGGCATCGCCGGCATCGTGCTCACCGTGGGCATGGCGGTGGACGCCAACGTGCTGATCTTCTCGCGCATCCGCGAGGAATTGAAGACGAACGCCCCGGCGCGGGCGATTCAAGCCGGCTACGACCGCGCCTTCCTCACCATCTTGGACGCCAACGTCACCACGCTGTTCGTGGCGCTGATTCTGTTCGCTATTGGCAGCGGGCCGGTGGCGGGCTTCGCGGTGACCCTCTCCATCGGCATCGTCACGTCGATGTTCACGGCCATCTTCGGCTCGCGGGTGCTGGTGCATTTGGCCTACGGGCGGCGGCGGCTGGCCAAGGTGGCGATCTGATGACCACGTTCGACTTCATGGGCAAGCGGCACGTCGCCGCGGCGGTGTCGGTGGTGCTGGTGCTGGTTTCCATCGGCTCGGTGATCTTCGCCGGCGTGAACCGCGGCCTCGACTTCACCGGCGGCGTGGAGGTGGAGTTCGGCTTCCCCACCGCGGTGGACGTGGAGCAGGTGCGCGCCGAGCTGGACAACGCCGGCTTCGGCAGCGCCGTGGTGCAGAGCTACGGCGCGGAGACGGACATCCTGGTGCGCATGCCGCCGGTGGAGGGGGTGGATCAGTCGGACCTCGGCAACCGCGTTTCGGCGGCGCTGGCGCAGGCGTTCCCGGGCGTGGCGCTGCGGCGCAACGACTTCGTGGGCCCCTCGGTGGGCGAGGAGCTAACCGAGAACGGCGGCCTCGCGCTGCTGGTGGCGCTGGGCGTGGTGATGTTCTACATCATGTGGCGTTTCACCGGCAAGTTCTCGGTCGGCGCGGTGACCGCGCTGGTACACGACGTGGTGCTGGTGGTGGGCGCGTTCTCGGTGTTCCAGTGGACGTTCAACCTGCCCGAGCTGGCGGCGCTGCTGGCGGTGATCGGCTATTCGCTGAACGACACCATCGTGGTTTCGGACCGCATCCGCGAGAATTTCCGCACCGTGCGCCGCGGCACGCCGGTGGAGATCGTCAACCGCTCGCTGAACCAGACTTTGGGGCGCACGTTGGTGACCTCGTTGACCACGCTGCTGGTGCTCTGTGCGCTGCTGATCGCCGGCGGCGAACAAGTGGCCGGATTCGCCACCGCGCTCGGCATCGGCGTGGTGGTGGGCACCTACTCCTCCATTTACGTCGCCGCCAACGTGCTGCTGGCGATGGGCATTACGAAGCAGGATCTGGCGCTGCCGGAGAAGGAAGGGTTGGAACAGACGCCGTGAGGGGCGCAGGGCTATGTCCGCTGTCCATCACCGATGTTGCAACACCGCGACGCGGGTGGCGTCGCCACTGACGCGCGCCAAGCGCACCAGCAGCGCCAACGCCGCCGCCAACAGCCCCACCACCAACCCCCACCAAAGCCCGCGCACGCCGATGCCGGCGAGCTGCGATAACCCCGCGAGCTTCTCCGCAAGCGCCGGCGGCAGCGCTTGGTGGAGGTCAGCGCCGCCGAAGCAGGCCAGATAACCCACCGGCAAGCCCACCAGCCAGTACGCCACCGCGGCGATCACCATCGGCCCGCGCGTGTCCTTGTAGCCGCGCAACGCGCCCATCATCGTCACCTGCGTGGCGTCGAACACTTGGAACGCCGCCCCCAACGCCAGCAACGCCGCGGCCAAGCCGATCACTTCGGCGTCCTCCGTGTAGAGACTGGCCAAATCAAAGCGCAACAACATCAGCGCCGTGGCGATGGCGACGCCCCACACCACCGTCGCGCCCACCGCCACCCACGCCGACGTGCGCGCCGCGGCGAGTTTCCCCGCGCCCACGTTGACGCCCACGCGTACCGTCGCCGCCATGCCGATGGCGAGCGGCACCATGAACGCCACCCCCACCAGGTTGAACGCGATCTGATGCGCCGCCACCGTTTCCACGCCGATGCGCCCCACCAGCAGCGTCACGAAGGAGAAGAACGCCACCTCCAAAAACAGCGCCAACCCGATGGGCACGCCCAGCACCAGCAGGCGGCGTATCTCCCGCGGATTCGGCCACGAGAACGCGGCGAACACGTTGGAGGCGCGGATGCGCGAGAAGCACACCACCGCCACCATCACCAGCAGCGAATACACCATCGTGATGGCCGTGGCCCAACCGCAGCCTTCGCCGCCGAGCGCCGGCACGCCCAGCGCCGGCCAGCCGTGAATGAACGCCCAGTTCAAGCCCACCTTCAGCGGCAACGCGCTCAAGCTGATGCACATGGCGGCGAGCGGCCACGCCATCCCTTCGCACAGGTAGCGCAAGGCGATGTACGCCAGCAGCGGCACCAAGCCGTAGCTGGTCGCCTTCAGGTAGGCCACCGCCACCGGGATGCCGCGCTCGTCCACGCCGATCAGCCGGTAGAGCGGCTCGGCTTGGTGCAGCGCCGCGGTCACCAGCGCGCCGCCGCACACGGCGATCCACAACGCTTGCCGCACCGCCGCGCCAGCTTCCCCGGTGCGCCCGGCGCCGTGCAATTGCGACACCGACGGCGCCACGGCCATCACCACCCCTTGCAGGAACAGCAGCACCGGCCAGTACAAGTTGCCGCCGAGGGTGACGCCGGCCAGATCGGTGGCGCTGACGTGGCCGGCCATCATGGCGTCGGCAACGCCCATGCCCATCTGCGAGAGCTGGGTGAGGATGATGGGCAGAGCAAGCAGGCCGAGCGGGCGGAACTCGGCCCACGCGGCGCGACGCGGCATGGGGCGGCCTAAACAGCAGGGGAACAAGCGTGCGCGGGGATTGTATAATCATCGGCCTCATCCACCACGACGGAAGGGAACAAACCGTGGAACTCAACAACAGCCAAACCTTGCAGAACCTGAAGGACGCCTTCGCCGGCGAATCCCAGGCCAACCGCCGCTACCTGTACTTCGCGGCCAAGGCGGACATCGAGGGCGAGAACGACGTCGCCGCCGTGTTCCGCTCCACCGCCGAGGGCGAAACCGGCCACGCGCACGGCCACTTGGAGTACATGGAGGCCGTCGGCGACCCGGCCACCGGCCTGCCCATCGGCGGCACCGGCGACAACCTGAAGGCGGCCATCGCCGGCGAAACGCACGAGTACACCGACATGTACCCGGGCATGGCGAAAACCGCGCGCGACGAGGGCTTCGAGGAGATCGCCGACTGGTTCGAGACCCTCGCCAAAGCCGAACGCTCCCACGCCAACCGCTTCCAAAGGGCGTTCGACAGCATGGCCGGCTAAGACGGTCGTTGCCGGGCGCGAAGAAGCTCGGCAGGCGCGGAAGCGGCCGACCCGTGCGGAGTGGCCGCTCCAAGCGTGGGAAGTTCCCCCGCGAGGAGCGGCCCTTCTCAGCGAGCTTCGACGCTCTACGCCGACCAAGCCGCCAGCGCCTTCTCGGCGGTGCGGTCAACCAATCCCATCAACGCGGCGCTGCGCCCGTCGCCCTCGTGTTCCGGGCGGGCGGCCGTCCAGCCGATGGACGCCAAGCTGCGCACCAGCAGAAACAGCGGCACTTGCGCCGCCACTTCGTTGGCTAGCGGGCGGATGCGGCGGTAGCCGTCGAGCAGCGCGGCGAGGAGATCCGCGAACAGCGGGTGTTCTTGGTAGCCGTGCAGGGCGACCGCGAATTCGTAGGCGTGCCAGCCGAAGCCGGCGTCGTCGAAGTCGATCACGTGCAGCCCGTCGCCGTCGCCGGACGCGATGACGTTGCCCGGATGCAGGTCGGCGTGCAGCAGGCTGTAGCTGCTCGGTGTTTTTTCGAGACCGCGCAGAATGTCGGCAAGCCGCTCGCGCAGCGCCTTCAAGCGGCGGCGTTCGGCGGCGACAAGCCGCGGCGATTCCCAGAAGCGCCCCCAGAACGGCCGCTCGCCGACGAAACCGTCGGCGTCCAAAGCGTGGCGGGTGAAACCTTCCGGCAACGGCCAAGTGGTCGCGTGATTGTGGATCGAGGCCATGATCGCGCCCAAGGCCCTGAAGCGCTCGCACGCGACAGCGGGTTTCCCGGCCCGCAGCGCATCGTCGATGGACGACCCCATCGGCTCGCCATCCACCCACTCGAGCAGCCCGGCGTATCGTGTTTCTCCGTTGAGCGAGACGGGCGCGTAGCCGTCGCGATCGCGCGTTTTCACAGCGACCGGAACGTCGACGCCCGCTTGTCGCAGCGCCGCGGTCCACGCTTGCTCGGAGCGAAGCTCGGCCAGCGTGTGATAGCTCGGACGGTGCAGGCGCAAAACGTACTCGCCACCGTTCCGCGCACGTACGCGAAACACGATGTTCTCGGAGATGGACACCCTCTCGATGGCGGCGACGGCCAAATCCCATGCGTCCACGGCCCGCCACGCGGCGCGCAAGTGAGCGTTCACTGCGGCGTTGGCTATGGGCACGCCTGTTGTGCCGCCACTTCCGCGAACGCGGAGAGGAAGGCCGCGGCGTGTTCGCGCGTGAACACCAGTGGCGGACGCAGCTTTACCACGTTGCCGGAAGCGCCGGCCGCGCCGATGAGAAAGCCGCGCTCCTTCATGGCGTTGACCACGCGGGAAGCACCTTGCCGATCGGGTTCTTTGGTGGTTCGGTCGGTCACCCACTCGACGCCCAGAAAGAGGCCGTGGCCGCGCACATCGCCCATGTGCTCGCAGTCCGCTTGCAGCGCTTTCAGGCCGGTCAAGAGCATCGCGCCAACGTCCGCAGCATTGGCGCAGAGGTTTTCGGCTTCGATCACGTCCAGCACGGCGTTGCCGGCCGCCGCCTGCAGCGGGCTGCTGGCGAAGGTGTTGAAGTAGCCGGTGTGTTTGCGGAAGTTCTCCACCAGTGCCCGACTCGCCGCCGCGCCCGCCAGCGGTACGCCGCCGCCGAGCGGTTTGCCCATCACCACGATGTCGGCCTCCAACCCGGAGAGTTCCGACCCCCACCAGCGCCCGGTGCGGCCGAGCCCGGCCTGCACCTCGTCGGCGATCACCAAACCTCCCGCCTCGCGCACCATGCGGGCGGCGTCGATCAAGTAGCCGGGCGGCACGTTGGGCAACCCTTCGTTGGCGAAAATCGGGCAGAGGATCATGGCTGCCGGCGGCAATCCGTCCCGCTGCAGTTCGGCGATGGCCGCGCGCAGCCGTGCGAGATGCCAAGCGGCGGGGTCGTCCGCGTCTGTGCGGTAGGTTTCCGGGACGGGTACGCGGCCCACTTCGCCCGGGCCGCCGTCTCGAGCGGCCCGGCGGCTCAGTTTGCGCACTTCGGCGCTGTTGCCGTGGTAGGCGGCCTCGGTGCAGATGACGCCGCGCCGCCCGGTGGCAAGCCGCGCCATCATCAAGGCCACTTCCACGGCTTCGGTGCCGGTGCAAGTGAACACAACACTCTCGATGCCGGCGTGGTGGTGGCCCAGCAGCCGTTCGGCGTAGTCCAGAATGGCGGTGTGCAGGTAGCGGTTGTGCGTGTTCAACGTGCCCGCTTGTTCGCGCACGGCGTTGACAACATGCGAATGGCAGTGGCCCACGCACGGCACGTTGTTGTACATGTCCACGTACTTGGCGCCGTCCGCGGCGAACAAATGCACGCCTTCGCCGCGCACGATGTGGACCGGCTCGGCGTAGAACAGGGGCGCGCCGGCGCCGAACAGGCGGGCGCGGCGTTGCAGGAGCGTTTCCGTCATCGGCGTTGGGGCTCCAAGTACCAAGTGGCCGGGTGATAGGAGAGGGTCCAGCGGTTGTCCCACCCCCAGATTCCGTTCGGAATCACGTTTTTGAGACGTTTCGACACCACCACCGGATGCGGCGCCAAACCCACGGTGCCGATGGTCCACAGATTGTCCGCGCCGCTGCGGAGGATCTCTTTGCCCACCGCCAAGCGCCGATGCGGATCCGTGGTGGTGCGCATCTCGTCCGCCCACGCCTGCAATTGCAGCACGATGGGAGGAGGTTTTTCGCCCAAGCGTTCGGCCGGCGGGCGATCCTGCGTTTCGTAGTAGCGTGCCCACTTGTTCCACATGCAGCGATCCCAGCCGGCGGAGCGGGGCACCCACCAATCCGGCACCAAGGGAAACAGGATGTCGGTCACGCGGTCGGCATGCCAAAGGGTCATTTCCATTGCGCCTGCCGATGCCCGGGCGTTTTGCAAACCACGATCCACCTGTTTCAACCGCAGGTCGATGCCGACGTCGCGCCAGTATTCGCTCACCAGTTCCATGGAGATTCCCTTTGGCGTTTCGAAATCCAGAAACTCCATTGTGATGGTGAGCGGCGCGCCGTCCGGGTATTCGCGGTAACCGTCGCCGTTGGTGTCCGCAAGCCCCATTTCGTCCAGCAAGGCGCGGGCCCGGTCGGGATCGTAGTCGGCGTGGGCGCTGGCGAATTCCGGTTCGTAGTAAGCGCTGCTGGGGTGTACCGTCACCTGCCGCGGCGAACCCAAACCGAAGTAGATGATCTCGTTCATCTCTTGGCGATCTATTGCGTAGGAGAGAGCGTGGCGGAAGCGCTTGTCCCAGTACAACGCCCGCAGGCGCTCGTCGGCGTGGGTGAAGTTGAATTGCAGCACCACGTCGCTGGAGTGCAAGCGCGTCCAAATACGCACGTTGATCAATCCCGTTCGCTCGCCCAGCTTGAGCAGCGGGATGTCTTGCGTGCGCAACGCGAAGGCGGCGAAATCCAGTTGCCCGGTGGACGCCTTGGCGGTGGCGAGCTCGGCGTTGTCGAGGACGATTTCGGCGTCGATGCGGTCGATGTAGGGCAGTTGGTTGCCGGCCGGATCCACCTTGAAGTAGTACGGATTGCGTTCGAGGCGCATCATCTGCAAGGTGCGGCTGACCACACGGAACGCCCGCAACGTCGGCACCTCGGCGCTTTGCTCGATGCGCGAACTCCTGAGCGCTCGCACCCACGCCATCCAACTGATGAAACCCGCTTGCTTGGTCCGTTCGGCCAGTTCTTCCCGATCCGCGAAAGCTGGATGGAATTGGCGAAAGTAGTGCTTGGCATCGACCATGAAGTTGCCATATTGGCCGATCAAGTTCACGAAGAGCGGGTTGGGTTTGTCGAACTCGTACTGGAAGTTGTGCGCGTCGATGCGGACAATCTTGCCGCCTTGGATCAAGCGCGAGGTGATCGGGCTGAACTCCTTGTCCAACCAGATGTGGTTGAAGGTGAACACGAAGTCGTCGCTGGTGAGTGGCACGCCGTCGGACCAGCGCAAGCCTTGGCGCAGACGGATGGAAGTGACGCGGCCGTCTTCGCTCACCGACCACGATTCGGCGAGATTCGGCAACACCCCGCGCAGGTCCGGCGAGAGCGTCAGAGCGGCCTCCCAATTGAAGAACTGCCAGCCGTCGTCGAGGGTGATGCGCGCGGTGCCGCCGTACTCGCCGATGTTCCGGTAAGGCGTCACCACCACCGGATCGTCCGGCAGCCGCTCGGCCACCGGCGGCAGCCCCTTGTCGGCGAAATAGGGGCTCTCGGAGAAATGAGAAATGCCGGTTTCGCTGGCGGTCTTCGGCGGTGCGAACCACGATTCCGGCCAACCGCGGTCGTGGGCGTTGAAGGCGGCCGGTTCGCCGCCAATTGCGTTGTCGGCGCCGGCCGCGCCGGCGCAGAGTGCGGCCAAGGCCGCGAGGGTTGCGGAAGCTCTACGCAAGGGGCCGCCCGTTAAGTCTGCCGAGCTCCTACTGCGACTCGTCAATGTACCAAGTGGCCGGGTGGTAGGAGAGCGTCCAACGATTGTCCCAACCCCAAATGCCGTTCGGCACCACGTTCTTCAGCCGCTTGGAAACCACCACCGGTTGGGGGGCCAAGCCCACGGTGCCGATGTTCCACAGGTTCTCGGCGTTGGAGTGGAGCAGATTCTTGCCCGCCTCCAAGCGTAGCGCCGGATCGGTGGTGGTGCGCAGCACGTCCGCCCAGTCCATGAGCTCGGCGATGGCCGGCGGCGGCGGTTCGCCCATGCGCTCGGCCAGCGGCTTTTTTCGGGTCTTGTAGTGGCGCACCCACTCGTTCCACATGCAGTATTCCCAGCCGAGCGCCCGCGGCGCCCACCACTCCGGCGAGATGGGAAACAGAATGTCCGTCACCCGATCCGCGTGCCAAAGCGTCATCTGCATTTTCCCGGCGATGGCGCGGGCGTTCTGCAGGCCGCCATCGATCAGCTTGAGACGCAGGTCGATGCCCACTTCGCGCCAATACTCGCGCACCAGTTCCATGGTGATCGCCTTGGGCGTTTCGAAATCCAGATACTCCAAGGTGATCGTCAGCGGCGATCCGTCCGGGTATTCGCGCAGGCCGTCGCCGTTCACGTCCGCGAGGCCCATCTCGTCCAGCAACGCGCGCGCTTTGGGCGCGTCGTAGTCGATGTACGCGTTGGCGAACGCCGGGTCGTAGTAGCTGCTCGATGGATGCGCCGTCACTTGGCTGGGCACGCCGCGCCCGAAGTAGATGATCTGGTTCATCTCGTCGCGGTTGATGGCGTGGGAGAGCGCTTGCCGGAAGCGCTTGTCCCAATACAGCGCCCGCAGGCGTTGATCCTCGTGGTTGAAGTTCAACTGAATCACCACATCGCTGACGTGCAGCCGATCCCAGATGTACACGTTGATGAGGCCGCCGCGTTCGCCTAGTTTCAGCAGCGGAATGTCCTGCGTGCGCAGCGCGAAGGCGGCGAAGTCCAACTGTCCGGTGGAGGCTTTGGCGGTGATGATCTCCGGCTCGGTGACCACTTCGGCCTCCACCACGTCGATATACGGCAACTGATTGCCGGCGGGATCGACCTTGAAGTAGTACGGATTGCGTTCCAAGCGCATCATCTGCAGGGTGCGCCTCACCACGCGGTAGGCGCGCAAGGTGGGCACGTCGGCGCTTTCCTCCACGTACCAATCGCGCAGGGCGCCGAAACGCGCCATCCAAGTGATGTAGCCGTCCTCCCGCACTTGCGCTTCCAGTTCGTCGGCGTCCACAAACGCGGGATGGAACTTGCGGAAGTAGTGTTCGGGATCCACGAAGTGGCTGCCGTACTGCGCGATCATGTGAACGAACAGCGGATTGGGGTCTTGGAAAACGTAGCGGAACGACAGCTCGCTCAGTTTCTCGATGCTGCCACCGACCACGCGCTCGGACTTCACCGGCGACCAGTCGTCGTCCATCCACAGGTGGTTGAACGTGAACACGAAGTCGTCGCTGGTGAGCGGCTCGCCATCGGACCAGCGAATGCCCGGGCGCAAGGTGATGGTGAGCATGCGCCCGTCTTCGCTCACTTCCCAGCTTTCCGCCAGGTTGGGCAGGAAGTTGCGCATGTCCGCGGAGATGGTGAGCGCGGCCTCCCAGTTGAAGTACTGCCAGTGGTCGGTCATCGTGATGCGGGCGGTGCCGCCGTATTGTCCGATGCGCTCGAACGGCTGCACCACCACCGGATCGTCCGGCAGGCGCTCGGCCACCAGCGGCAGGTCGCGTCCGGCGAGCATGGGGCTTTCTTGGAAGCGGGTGATGCCGAGTTCGCTCGCCGTCTTGGCCGGCTCGAACCAGCTTTGCGGCCAGCCGCGGTCGCGAATGTCGAAGACGGGTTGGGCGGATTCGTTGCCGAGGGCAACGGTGCCACATACAGCGGCGGCGCAGAACGGCAGCGCCATCAAGGCGGCGAGTAGTTTGCGGATGCTCGAACGCATGGCTTGCCTCCGGCGGGAACCACCGCAATGCTGCGTCAAGCGTGGTGCCGCGTCAACATTGCTTGGTTCACTCGCGGTTTGGCGCGGGCAGATTGTCATAGCGCGCATCGTCGCCCAGTCGGAACGTCACCGTGCTCACTCGGCCAAGGGCCGCCACCGCCTCGCCCCGCGCCACCGCCGGCCGAAACCGCCAGGTGGACACGGCCGCCAAGGCCGCGGCCTCGAACACGCCGCTCGGCTCGGCGGACACCACCGCCACATTCACCACCCGGCCTTCCGGCGTGATGTCGTAGCGCACCACCACCTGCCCCTCCACGCCGGCCGCGCGCGCTTCGGCGGGATACACCAAATCGGCACCGCCCTCCAACTGCGGGGCACGGTTGCTCGAAGCGCAGCCAGCCAACGCCGCCGCGGCGAGTGCCAGGCAAGCGCCTCGGTAGATGAGCGCCACGCAAGAAAATCTAGAGCGCCGCCAAAGCGCTGCGTTGTCGCCTCAGCCGCTCGTCGCGCTCGGCGGCGAAGCGGGCGACGCCGTCCGCTATCGCCTGTTCGTCCAGATGCGCCTCGGCGATCACGTCCGGTTCCAAGCCGCCGGTGAGCCAGCGGTTGTGCCAATCCGAGGTGAGCGAGTACTCGTCCGTGAGCGGGCCCACGTCGCGCAACGGCCAAACCCGTCGGGTGCCGGTGGTCACCACCATCATGTCGAAGCGCGCCTCGGGCGGCAGCACGGCGTTGCGGTAGGCGGCGTCCTGGCGCTCGAACAACTCCTCGCTGATGGCGGCGACCACCTTCACGTTCACGCCGTCCCGCTCCAGCTTCGGCAGCGCCCGCATCAGGTTGACGGTGGAGCTGGAGCCCTGCGCGAGCACATAGCCGTGCCGCGGTTTCCCTGGCGCGAAATCTCGCAGCACATAGAAGCCCTTGGCGGCGGCCTTGAGATCCGTATCCGCGAAGGCGCTGCGATCCGCCACCGGAAAATCCGGGCGCGCCACTTCGATGACGATCACGCCCACCTCGGCCTCCCGCGCCGCGATCTCGGCGGCGGCGAAGTAGCCGGGCGCCACGTCGTTGTAGTCCCAAAAGCTGAGCCGGATCACCTGCCCGCGCGGGAACAGGTTCCACACCTGCGGCGCGAAGATGCCGAAGTGGGTGCGGGCGTCGGCGGCCGTTTCCGGGCCGGAGTGCCCGGCGAGGATGTTCAGTACGCCAACGCGGAACGGGCTGTCTTGGTTCTGCTGGCTCCACACCCGCGCCGGCAGATACATGAACGGCGTGAACGCGCCGTAGCTGCCGGAAAGCGCCCACACG
Organism: Candidatus Azotimanducaceae bacterium; assembly: GCA_965243095.1. Lineage (GTDB taxonomy): Bacteria > Pseudomonadota > Gammaproteobacteria > Pseudomonadales > Azotimanducaceae > VXYL01. The sequence goes on along the minus strand of OZ251530.1, from coordinate 2,574,519 downwards.
CCGCTGTGGACGTTCGGATCCAAGGACGCGCTTTGCCCCACCAAGCCGATGGCGGTGGAGGCGTTGCCGGCTTCCTGAATCGGCGCCTTGAGGCGCGTGCCGCGCGGATTCGCAACGGGATCGTAGTGGCCGGTCAAGGTGCCTTTCTCCACGTTGATGGAGCTGGAGAGATCCGCCGAAATCGTGAGGAAGCGATTGTTCGTAACGTGGTTCAGCCACTTCACCACTTCGGAGATGGCGCGCCGCGTGCCGGCCACCTCGCCCGGCGCCTTGAACAACTCCACGCTGGCCGCGTTGCCGGCCTTGGCGGGTACGGTGCGCCGTTCCGTGGGGAGGTTCGCCACGCGCAGGCGCTCGTCTTGAAAGGGATCTTGCTTGGTGGCGAAGCGCAGGTGCGGTTCGTCACTCACTTGATCGCCGATGGCCACCAAGCGATCCGTCAGCCATTCGCCGAGGCCATCTTGCGCCAACACGGACATCACCACGTCGATGTTGGTCTTGAACTGCCGCATCCGCGCCACCGGATCCGCCACCGCGCCATCGCGGATGCCGTGGAACGCGACGCCGAAGCGCCGCTCGAACGTCTCGGCCAAGGCCACGAAGTAGGGCGCGTTCATCTTCATGTCGTAGGGATGGCTGGCGTGCCCCACCACCTGCTCGCCGTAGCCCGGGATGGCGCCGTCGACAGCGGCCGGCCACCAGCCCTTCACCGTGCGCCCAACGACGATCATCGGGCGGCGATCGTTGGCGTCCCAACCCTCCATCGTGGCGAGCGCGGCGAGCACTTGCCGGTAGTCGTTGCCGTTTTCCACCGGAAGCACGTTCCAGCCGTAGGCCGCCCACTGGTCGGCGATGCGGTAGCTCTCCACCTCCTTGGGCACCACGCCGCCGATGAGCGAATCGTCGATGCCGGCGTTGTTGAACGAGAGCAGCACGCGCAGCCGTTTGCCCACGCGCTGCGCCACCGCCTGCGTCTTGAACTCCTGCGAATGGCCGGAGGTCATGGCGAACTCGCCTTCGATGGCCACCACCTTCGGCGAGGCGCCGGCGCCCATGAAATCCCAGAACGCGGCCTTGCCGGCGGCGGTGGCCACGCCGATGCCCGAGGGCCCGCCGTTCACGTCGTTGATGAGGTCGGTGGTTTCCGAATGCCCGGCCAAGGCGCGGATACCGCGCAGCTTGGCTTGCGCGAACAACGGATCTTCGGCCAAGCCGGCGTCTTGCAGCAGCGTCGTCAACGCGCCGGCGCCGCGGCGGAAGCCGAGGCAGTCTATGGCCAGCATGGCGGTGCGCGGATCCACGCGAAAGCGCTCGTCGCCGGTGGCGGCGTGCCGCCGCGCCATCGCCTCGCCCATGATCATCCACAGGGCGTACAACGTGGGGACGTTGTGCCCGCCAGCCAACAGCAGCTTGTCGCCGAACGGATGCTTGGGCCGCCGATAGTCGTATTGCAGCCCGCCGTTTTCCGGCCCGGCCAAGTGCAGCGCGACGTTGTAGGGGGTGTAGGCGAGCGGCCCGCCGAAGTGTCCGGTCTGCTGATAGTTGCCCAGCAGCGTCAGCGTCATGGCGGTGAGGAAGCCGACATCCTCGAACCGCTGCAGGTCGCTGATGGCGCCGGGCGCTTCGCCGGCCGCACGAGGTGAAACTGTTGCTTTCGACATTTTTTGGGCTCTTGCACGTCTCGCTGGCCGCAATGCGCCGCCGGCCGTGGCAGGCAAGCGGCAGTCGCCGCATCCGACCAGCGCCCACCGCCACTTGCGCGATTAGATTACCGCACAAAACGCTCCACTGTCATCGGCGGCCGGTTCATTCGGCGGTGGCCGAGTCCGCTTGATGGTTGCGCCCCGCTCGTGTAGATGGGCTATGATCGTCAGACAAGCCCCGTGGCGCGGTGGGGAACCGGCGCGGCGGGCTAGCGGTCTAAGGCGCGGCATGGAACTCCTGCACTACGTTTTCTTCTTTCTGGTGGCGCTCGGCGTGCTGATCACCTTCCATGAGGCGGGCCACTTCCTGGTGGCGCGGTGGGTGGGGGTTCACGTCGTGCGCTTCAGCGTGGGTTTCGGCAAGCCGCTGCTGTCGTGGCGGGACAAGCGCGGCACCGAGTTCTGCGTGGCCCTGCTGCCGCTTGGCGGCTATGTGCGCATGTACGACCGGCGCGACGAGGACGCCGCCGAACACGCGCCGGCGGATCCGGCGCTGGCGGAGCGCTCCTATGATCGGCTGCCGCACAAGTGGCGGGTGTTGATCCTGCTCGGCGGCCCGGCGGCCAACTTCGTCCTGGCCTTCATCGTGTATTGGCTGATCGCGGTGGGCGGCACTACGGTGGTGGTGCCGATTATCGGCGCGGTGGAGGCGAACAGCGTCGCCGCGCACGCCGGTTTGGAAGCCGGCGAAGAGGTGGTCGCCGTGGACGGGCGGCCCACGCGGTCTTGGAACGAGATGGGGTTGGCGTTGGCGGCTCGCTTGGGCGACACGGGCGCGGTCGAGGTGCATACGCTGCGGGATGGCCGCCCACAGCAATTCTCGTTGCCGATACGCGACTGGCTGCGTGGCGAGACGGATCCGGATCCCATCGCCGCGCTGGGCATCGACGCCTCGCCGCCGGCGGTTCTCGGCGAAGTGCTGGCGGACGAACCCGGTGCCCGGGGCGGTTTGGAGGCGGCGGACCGGGTCACCCATGTGGATGGCGTGGCCATCCTCTCGTGGGCCGACTTCGTCGACCAAGTGCGGGCGAACCCCAATCGCACGTTGGAGTTCACGGTGCGCCGCGACGCCGAGGAGGTGGCGGTGCGCGTGACTCCTCGGCGCAGCGACCTTGGCGACCACGGCTATGTGGGCGTGGCGCCGGCGGCGCGCGCCACTCGCGTGGAACGGGTTGGCGTCTTGCCGGGTTTGCGCCGCGCCGTGGCGGACACTTGGTCGAACTCCAAGCTCACCGTTGGGCTGGTCGGCAAGATGCTTACCTTGGAGGTGTCGCCGCGCAATTTGGCCGGCCCCATCACCATCGCCAAGGTCGCCGGCGACACGGCGCGGGTGGGGTTGTTCCGCTTTCTTTCGTTGCTGGCGCTCCTGTCGATCAGCCTTGGCGTGATCAACCTGCTGCCGATTCCGATCTTGGACGGCGGACAGATCGTCAGCACGCTGATCGAAATGGCGCGGGGCAAGCCGCTTTCCGCTGCCGCCGAGGCGATGGGGAACCGGGTCGGCATCGCGATGGTTGCCTGCCTGATGGTGCTGGCGTTCTACTCGGATGTGACGCGGTGGTTTTGGCCCGGGTAACGCACCGGAACGCTTAGGGGGTTTGTGGCATGAGACGATTAAGAGGATTGCTCGCGGGATGGGTTGCGCTCGCGGTGTTGGCCGCGCCGGCCTTGGCGCAGACGCCCACCGAGCCGTTCAACGTGGCGGACATCCAGCTGCGCGGGCTGCAGCGCGTGTCCGCCGGCACGGTGTTCAATCTGCTGCCGGTGAGCATCGGCGACACCGTGTATCCCACCGATGTGCGGATTCTGGTGCGGGCGCTGTTCCAATCCGGGTATTTCGCGGACATCACCGTGGCCCGCGATGGCGGCACCTTGATCGTCGATCTGGCGGAACGCCCCGCCATCGAGAAGATCGAGATCGAGGGCAACAAGGCGATAAAAACCGAAATGCTGATGCAGAATCTCAGCGAAGCGGGATTGCAGGAAGGCGAGATCTTCCAGCAGGCCACCTTGGAACGCATCGGCATTGAACTCAGCCGCGCCTATCTCGCGCAAGGTCGCTACGACGCCGCCATCGAACCGACGGTGAAAAAACTCCCGCGCAACCGCGTGGACATCAAGATCGACATCGACGAGGGCAAGAGCTCCGGTGTGCGCCACATCAACATCGTCGGCACCAAGGTGTTCACGCAGCGGGAACTGCTGGAGCCGATGGAGTTGCAGCACCCGACGCTTTTCTCGTTTTTCCGCGGCAAGGACAAATACTCCCGCGAGAAACTGCAAGGTGACCTCGAGACGTTGGAGGCGCACTATCAAAACCAAGGCTATGTGGAGTTCGCCACTCGTTCCGTGCAAGTGAGCATCACGCCGGATCAGAGTTCGGTCTACGTTACCGTCAATGTTCACGAGGGCGACCGCTACACCGTGGACGACGTGAAACTGATCGGCGACCTGTCGGATGTGGATCCCGATATTGTCAAAGCGCTGTTTCTGGTGAAGAAGGGCCAAGTGTTCAATCGCGCCTTGGTCACCGCCACGGAAGAGCGCATCAACACCGCGTTCGGCAACTCCGGCTACACATTCGCCAGCGCTTCCGGCGTGCCGGAAATCAAGGACGACGGCCTAGTGGACGTGAGGTTCGTCGTGGAAGCCGGCAAGCGCGCCTACGTGCGCCGCATCACGTTCGCCGGCAATACCCTCACGCAGGACAACGTGCTGCGCCGGGAAATGCGGCAGATGGAAGGCGGCTGGGCTTCCACCGAGCAGATAGACCGCTCCAAAGTCCGACTCGATCAGCTGGGCTTCTTCAAGCCCGAGTCTGTCGGCGTGGAGACGCCCGCGGTGCCGGGCACCGACGATCAAATCGATGTGGAGTTCACCGTGGAGGAGCAGCCAACCGGCGCCTACACGGCCACGCTCGGCTACTCCAAGTGGGGCGGCCTCTTGCTTTCCGCCGGCGTGCAGCAGAAGAACGTCGCCGGCAGCGGCAACAGCATGGCCTTCCGGCTGAGTTGGAGCGACTTTCAGCAGTCCGCGAGTTTCAGCTTCCACGACCCGTACTACACCGCCGACGGCATCAGCCGCGGCTACAACGTGTTCGCCCGTCGCACGGACTACAGCTCCCTCAACATCGCGCAATACTCCACGGATTCCTACGGCGCGGGCGTGAACTTCGATTTCCCGATGGCCGAGTCCGTGCGCTTCCAACTGGGCGCCTCCGCCGAGCGCACGCGCATCAAGGAGGGCTTCGGCCAGTCCACGGAGATTTCGGATTTCGTCTCCAGCGCCGGTTTCGACTTCATCAACTACAAACTGTCCGCACTTTGGGCGCGCTCCACCCTGAATCACGGTTTGTTCCCCACCGCCGGCCAGCGCCACACCCTAAGCGGCCTCGTCACCGTGCCGGGCAGCGATTTGGAGTTCTACCGCGTCAACTACACCGGCGACATCTACTACACCCTGCCCTTCGCCCGCCGTTTCGCAACGCACCTGCGCACCCGCGTCGGCTACGGCGGCGTGTACGGCGACACCACGACCTTCCCGTTCTACGAGCACTTCTACGCCGGCGGCTTCGGCTCCGTGCGCGGCTACGAGCAAAGCACCCTCGGCCCCAAGATCCGCGACAGCCGCTACCGCCGCGGCCGACCCTTCGGCGGCAACCTCTTGGTGCTGGCCAACGCCGAGCTCATCTTCCCGCTGCCGTTCGTGGACGAGACGCGCGGCGTCCGCTCGGTGTACTTCATCGACGCCGGCAACGTCTTCAACACCGCCTGCCCCGCGGCATCGCTGGACTGCCACGATTTCGACGCCAAAGAAATCCGCGTAACCACCGGCTTCAGCGTCAGCTGGCTCTCCCGCATGGGCCCCATGACCTTCGCCCTAACCCAACCCCTCAACGACAAACCCGGCGACGAGATAGAGCGCTTCTCCTTTGAGCTGGGACAGACGTTTTAGGAGCTTTGGACCCGGCGAGAGCCGAAGCTCCCACTGATAGCCCGATCTCAACACTCGCGTTACCGTCACCGGCAGCGCGACGGTCGACGTGTTCTTCAGCGCCAAGGCCGCGTGGAACAAGGGCCTCAAGGTGGGGCACACGGTGGACGTCACGCTGCACGAGCACGGCTAGGGCGCCGGCAAGCCGCAGACGACCTTCAAGGGGCGGATCACCGGCGACAACCGCTCGTTCTCCACCACGCCCCTCAGCCGGTCGTACACCGTCGAGGTGGCCGGCGGCAACGTGGTGGACGCGGCGCAGGCGTAGGACGTTCAGCCCGCGTTCAGGTATCCTCGCCAACCTTGGCCGCTTTGCAAAAGGAGCTTTGGCGAATGAACACGCGCAAGCGGGGGTTTCCGGTCGTGGCCACGCTGCTGGCGGCCGCGCTCGTGTGGTGCTGGTTCGGGCTCCGGGCGACGGGGGAGCGCATGAGGTGCGAGGACGCGCTCATCGCCGAGATCGATCGCAAGTGCCCCGGCTGGAGCGACGATTGCGCGCGGGCGGTGGAACGGTCGCGCGAGCCCTGCCGGTAGGCGTCGATGCTGCGGGATCAGTTGCGCGGGAAGGAGCGGCCCAAGGCGGTCGAAGTGGAGTGCCCGGAGTTCCCCGACGCCGACGGCGCGCCGGCGAAGCTGCTGTTCCGATCCCATTGTCAACAAAATGGTTGACAACGAAATTGTTGACGCCTATGGCCTCGGAGCAACCACCAAAGCAGGCCATGCGATGCGACCTCTAGCCGGTGCGCCCGGTTACGGGCGTGGACTTCCTTGACCGGGATGTCGAGCTCCGGCTGCTCGACGCGAAGGTGCGCGGTGGCACGCATGTGCTGCTGGCTGATCAGCGGCGCATGGGCAAGACCAGCGTTGCCAAAGAGCTCGGCGATCACCACATCCCGCTTGGGGAACGAGCGGGAGGGCGTCAATGATGACCGCGCGCACGCCCGTTCTCCGCAAGTTCAACCCCGGCACCTTCCAGTCCGACGAGGAGGTCATCGAGCAGTTCGTCGTTCGCCACCGCGAGTTCGGCATCTTGATGGACATTCTGGCCAACAACGCTGGAGCGTCCGTTTGCCAGCACACGCTCATCGTCGCGCCCCTGGGCAGGGGGAAGACGATGATGCTGGCGCGAGTCGCCGCCGAACTGCGCATCAGCGAGGAGTTGCAGCGGCACTTCCTGCCGGTTCGGCTCATGGAAGAGAGCTACGAGGTCTTTCATGCGGGCGAGTTCTGGCTCGATGCGTTGTTCCATCTAGCCCCCGAAGTGGCGCGGCACGACACCGAGATGGCGAGCGAACTGCGCGAAGCCCATGCGGAGTTCACCCTGCGTTGGCGTGGCCGCGACCTTGAAGAACACGCGCGGGCCGTAGTGTTCGAGGCCGCGCAGCAGCTCGGTAGAAAGGTCGTCTTGATGGTGGAGAACTGCCAGAAGTTGTTCGACGATGTGGATGAGCGCTTCGGCTGGAGCTTGCGCAAGACGCTGCAGACGGAATCCAACGTGGTCTTCCTCGGCACCGCGACCACGCGGATGGCGGCGCTCGAAGACGTCCAAGGACCCTTCTACGAGTTTTTCCGTCCGCTCTTGCTCGCGCCGTTGCCCCTTGATGAGTGCAAGGCGCTTTGGGAAGCCGCGAGCGGGGAGGTGCGTAGCCAGAGGGAAATCAGGCCCATGCAGATCCTCACGGGTGGCGACCCGCGCCTGCTGGTGATCATCGCCGGCTTCGCTCGCCATCGCTCCCTAAAGGAACTGCTGCAGGAGCTGGTGTCCTTGATCGACGACCACACCGAGTACTTCCGCTCCCATTTGGAAAGTCTCGGCAAGACCGAACGGCGCGTGTACCTCGCGCTCATCGACCTGTGGCGGCCATCCACCACCGCCGAGATCGCCGCCCGCTCAATGCAGGATATCCGCGCCGTATCGTCGCTGCTTGGCCGGTTGGTCAAGCGCGGCGCGGTCGCCTATGAAGGCAAAGGCCAGAAGCGCCTCTACTCGGCGACGCAACGCCTTTACAGCATCTACTACAAGCTCCGCCGCGAGCGTGACGAGGCCAGGGTGGTACGCAGCCTGATCCAATGGATGGTGGCGGAAGAGGCAACGCAGTCGACGCCCACGCGCGGCTGCGAGTGGACGAGAGCCCGGGCGCTGCTTGCAAAAGGGGAGCGTCAAATCGCGCTTGAAACCTTGCAGTCGGCCTACGACCAGATGGTTTTCGACGAGAACACCCCGGGGATGCTGCTTCATCACCTTCCCGAGCTCATCGGTGGTGGCCTAACGGAGAAGGAACTGCTGCAAATTCTGACGAGCGACCCGCACAAGGCCGCACAGATGGCCCCGCTTGTCGCAACGCTCAAACAGCGCATCGGCGAGAGCGTGCGTGTTCCCGTCGAGGTGCTTGAGGTGGCGCAGGACTTGGCGGCGCCGCTCGACGAGGCGATAGCGCGGGCGAAGGCCCGCTGGTAGCCCACCGCTTCCACCGCCGAGAAAGCACCGGCAACGCACCGCGAACCGTAACGCCGTAACCGCGCAAGCAAACTGCCCCAAGGTTCGCCTATAATGCCGCGTTCGCGCTAGAAGCACTGCAACGCAAGCCGAGGAGGTTGGCAACGTGACGCACATCAAGTTCCCCGAGAGGAGGCAACAGGCCCAGAGGGGCGTGACCAAGAGCAGAGCATGGCCCGCCGCACTGGCGGTGGTGCTGGCGTTGGCGGCGCCGGTGGCGGTCGCCGAGCTCAAGATCGCGGTCGTGGACTCGATCAAGGCCATCGGCCAGAGCGAGGAGGCCAAGAGCTTCGGCGAGGCCGCCGGCAAGGAGATGGAGGCGGAAGCCAAGGCCGTGCAGGCGCTGCAAACCGAGATCACCGACTTGCAAAAGCGCTTGCAGGACGAAGGCGAGGTGATGGCCGAAGCGGAACGCCGCAAGGTGCTCAAGGAGCTGGAGAACAAGCAGATCGACTTGGATTTCCGCGCCAAGAAGCTGCAGAAGGAACGCCAGGACCAGCAAGCCGAATTCCTCCAGTTGATGGGCCCCAAAGTGCAGGCCATCGTGTCCGACATGGTGGAGGTGGAACGCTACGACTTGGTGTTCGAGCGCAGCAACGTCGGCTACGTGAACCCGCGCCACGACATCACCGCCAAGGTGACCGAGAAGCTGAACGAGCGGTTTGCGGAAGCCGAATAAGCCGCCCGGCCAGCCGCCGCCCGGCCGGTGATGGCAACGCGCCCGCGCCAAAGCGGGGCGGCTGGGGCCGTGGCAACCACGCCTGAGCCCATCGTCCAGCGGCCAGCCCCAAGCACCCAACGTACGCTCGCCAACATCGCCGCGGCCCTTGACGAATCCTTGCGCGACGGCGCCACGTTGCGGGGAGACGGCGATGTGGCCATCACCGGCCTCGCGCCTATCGAAACCGCCGCCGTCGGCGACCTCACGCACCTCTCCGGCCGCGCCTATCGCCGCTTTCTGCCCGCCACCGCCGCATCCGCCGTGCTCCTCCGCGCCGAAGACGCCGCCCGCTGCCCCACCGCCGCGGTGGTGGTGGCCAATCCCTATCTCGCCTTCGCGCTGGTCTCGCAGATGTTCGACGATCCCCCATCCCAACCGGCCGGCGTCGCCGCCGGAGCGCATGTGGACCCCGCTGCCGACGTAAACCCCACCGCCTCGATTGCCGCCGGCGCAACCGTGGCCGCCGGCGCGGTCATCGCCGCCGGCGCGCAGATTTGGCCGGGCACCTACATCGGCGAGAACGCCCAAGTGGGCGAACGCACCGTCGTGCAGAGCAACGCCACGCTGTACCAAAACGTGCGCGTGGGCGCACACTGCGTCATCCACGCCGGGGCGGTGCTCGGTGCCGATGGCTTCGGCTTCGCGCCGGACGAAAACGGCCGTTTGGAAGCGATAGCCCAACTCGGCGGCGTGGTGGTGGGCGACGACGTCGTCGTCGGCGCCGCCACCACCATCGACTGCGGCACGTTGACGGACACCGTGATCGGCAACGGCGTGAAAATCGACAACCAAGTGCAAATCGGCCACAACTGCCGCATCGGCGAGCACACCGTGCTGTGCGGGCAGGTGGGCCTCGCCGGCAGCACGCGCATCGGCCGCCACTGCATGTTGGGCGGCGGCGTTGGCGTGGCCGGCGAGCACCCCATCGAGATTTGCGATGGTGTGCACGTGGGCGCCATCACGTCGGTCACCCGCTCCATCCGCGAGCCGGGTGTTTACTTGGGCGCGGTGTTGCACAATACGGCCACGCGCTGGAAGCGCACGGCCCTGCGCCTGGGGCAGCTCGACGAGATGGCGAAGCGGCTGGCGCGGCTGGAGGCGGAAGTCGCCGAAGGGCGCGGCGCAACGGAGGAGGGCAACACATCTTGACGCTCGACATCGACGAGATTCTCGAATATCTGCCGCACCGGTATCCGTTCCTGCTGCTCGACCGCGTGGACGAGCTGGTGCCCGGCGAGCGCATCGCCGGCCGCAAGAACGTGTCCGCCAACGAGCCGTACATGCAGGGACACTTTCCCGCCCATCCCATCATGCCGGGCGTGCTGGTGGTGGAGGCGTTGGCGCAACTGTGCTGCGTGCTGGCGGTGAAAACGCGCGGGCGCAAACCGGCGGAAGGCTATCTGCAATATCTCGCCGGCCTGGACGACGTGCGCTTCAAGCGGCCGGTGCGCCCGGGCGACCTGCTGCAGTTGCGCGGCGCCCTCGTCGGCGAACGCCGCAGCCTGATGAAGTTCGACTGCGAGGCGCTGGTGGAAGGCGAGCTGGCCTGCTCCGTGAAGCTGATCTGCATGGAGCGGCGGGTGGCCGGGGCAACCTCCGCCAAGGCCGACGGAGCGGCGCTGCGCGACGGCGCCGGCAACGCGGCGGCCGACGGGCAAGCGGGCCAGTGATAGACGAACGCGCCATCGTCGACCCGGGCGCCAAGCTGGGGCGCAACGTCGATGTCGGCCCGTGGACGATCATCGGCGCCGACGTGGTCATCGGCGACGAGTGCGAGATCGGCCCGCACGTCATCCTGCGCGGCCCCACCACCCTCGGCCGCGGCAACCGCGTCTTCCAGTTCGCCACCGTCGGCGAAGGTTCGCCGGCCTACGCCTACAAGGGCGAGGCCACCACCCTCGTCATCGGCGACAACAACGTCATCCGCGAGGGCGTCACCATCCACCGCGGCCTGGCCACCGACCGCAGCCGCACCGTCATCGGCAGCGACAACCTGTTCATGGCCTACGTCCACATCGGCCACGACTGTGTGCTGGGCGACCGCATCGTCATGGCCAACAACGCCTCGGTCGCCGGCCATGTGACGGTTGGCGACGAGGCGGTGTTGAGCGGCTACGTCGGCGTGCCGCAGTTCCGCAGCATCGGCGCGTACTCCTTCGTCAGCGCCATGTCGCTGGTCACCAAGGACGTGCCCGCCTATGTCTCCATCGACGGCAATCCGGCCGGCGCGGTGGGGCTGAACATGGAGCGGCTGCGGCGCCTCGGCGCGTCGGAGGAGGTGAAGGCCGCGATGCAGGACGCCTACAACACCGTCTATCGCCGCGGCCTCACCTTGAAACAGGCGTTGCAGGAGTTGCGCCCGGCGGCGGAACAGATCGCCGAGGTGGCCTCCTTCGTGCGTTCGATAGAGGCATCCGAGCACGGCATCGTGCGCGAGCGGCGGCGGTTGTAGCTTTCCGCAAGGTGGGCGCTGCGGGGCTGCGAGTTGGCATTGTCGCCGGCGAAGCCTCCGGCGACATCCTCGGCGCGCGGCTGATGGCCGCCATCCGCGAGCGGCGGCCGGATGCCTGCTTCGCCGGCGTCGGCGGCGAGGGAATGTTGGCCGAGGGGTTGGACAGCCTTGCGCCGTTGGAGGCGCTTTCGGTCAACGGCTTCAAGGATCCCCTGCTGCGCTTGCCCAGCTTGGTGCGCCTGTTGCGGGCGTTGCGCCGCCGTTTCACCGGCGAGGACGGCCGCGGCGAGCGCGCGAACGTGGTGGTGGGCGTGGACTTCAACGTCTTCAACCTGATGCTGGAGCGGGGCGCGAAACGGCGCGGCGTACCCACGGCGCACTACGTCAGCCCGTCGGTGTACTTCTGGCGGCCCGGCCGCATCAAGCGCATCAAACGCGCCGCCGACACGGTGCTGGCGCTGTTTCCCTTCGAGCCACCGCTGTACGAGAAGCAGGGCGCGAACGCAGTGTTCGTGGGGCATCCGCTGGCTGACGAGATCGACCCAAGCGATGGCGACGAGGCGGCCCGCCGCCGCGCCCGCGACGAACTCGACGTTCCTCAGGAGCGGCGCGTCTTCGCCTTGTTGCCGGGCAGCCGCCGCTCGGAGATACGCTTTCTCGGCGGCGTCTTCCTGCAAGCCGCCAAGCTGCTCGGCGGCGAGTTCCCGGACGCACTGTTCCTCATTCCCACGCCATCGGCGGCCGTGGACGCCGCCGTGCGGGCGCTGCTTGCGCAAACGCAGCCGCCCGGCTTGGATGTGCGCGTGGTGCGCGGCGGCGCTCGCAAGGTCATCGCCGCCGCCGACGCGGTGCTGACGAAATCCGGCACCGCCACCTTGGAAACCATGCTGCTGCGGCGTCCGATGGTGGTCGCCTATCGCTTGGGCGCGCTCACCGCGTGGATCATTCGGCGCATGCAGAAGACGGATCATGTCGCGCTGCCGAACATTCTGGCCGGCCGGCCGCTGGTGCCGGAACTGCTGCAAGAGCAAGCGGAGCCCGCGCGTTTGGCGTCCGCCTTGACCGAGCAACTCCAACGCTACCAAGAAGACGACGACTACCAGCACACTTGCGCCCACTGGCACGACCAACTCCGGCAAGACGGCGCCGCCCGCGCCGCCGAGTCCGTGCTCGCACTGGTCGAACGCAACGCGAGGCAAGGATGACCAAAGCCCCACGCCGCGGATCCCAAAGGCGCGACTTGCTCGGCGAGGCCGCGCCGGCCGAGGGCTTGGACGTCGCCGGCGTGGACGAGGTGGGCCGCGGGCCGCTGGCGGGCCCGGTGGTGGCCGGCGCGGTAGTGCTGCATCCCCAGCGGCGCATCGCCGGCCTGCGCGACTCCAAGGAACTCGCCGCGCCGGTGCGCGAAGAGCTGGCCGCCCTCATCCGCGAGAACGCCGCCGCTTGGGCGTTGGGCCGCGCCGAAGTGGAGGAGATCGACCGCATCAACATCCTGCGCGCCTCCTTGGTGGCCATGCGCCGCGCCGTGGAAGCGCTGCACATGCATGTGCGTGTCGCATACGTCGACGGCAACATCGCCCCGACCTTGCCCTGCGCCACCGTCGCCGTGGTTGGCGGCGACGCCCGCGTGCCGGCCATCAGCGCCGCCTCCATCATCGCCAAAGTCGCCCGCGACGCCGAGATGACGGCCGCGGCGCAAGCGCACCCGGGCTACGGCTTCGAGCGCCACAAGGGCTACGCCACAGCAAGCCACCTGCATGCCTTGCAGCGCTTGGGCCCCACGCCCCTACACCGCCGCTCCTTCGCGCCGGTGGAACGGGTGAGCGACCAGATCGTAGGCGGATCGAGCAGGCGTTAAGGCCGAAAAAAGGGTTGAAATTTGAACGACAGCCGTTCATATTTCAATGCTATGGAAGTGTCAAGAACCCACGATCTGCGCCAACTGCGCCTGTTGCTTCGGGAGTTTCCGGTGGTTGCGCTGCTCGGCGCCCGGCAAGTGGGCAAGTCCACGCTGGCCCGCCAGCTGGCGGCGTCCCGGCGCGGGCCAACGGCGTGGTTCGACTTGGAGAACCCCGCAGACTTGGCCCGCTTGACGGACCCGGGCTTGGAGCTGCGCCCCTTGCGCGGCCTCGTGGTGCTCGACGAGATCCAGCGCCTCCCCGACATCTTTCCGCTGCTGCGCGTACTGGCGGACCGGGCCGCGCGCGATGGCGCGGTTTCTCGTCCTCGGCAGCGCTTCCCCGAAACTGCTGCGCCAAACCTCCGAGACCCTTGCCGGCCGTGTGGCCTTTCACGAACTCGATGGCTTCGGGCTGCGCGAGGTGGCGGATTTGGACAAACTGTGGCTGCGCGGCGGCTTTCCGCGTTCCCATCTCGCCCGCTCGGAAGCGGCGAGCCGCCGCTGGCGGGAAGGCTTCATCGACACGTTCCTAGCGCGGGATGTCCCGGCGCTCGGCAATCTGGTGCCCTCGGCGACGCTGCGCCGCTTCTGGACCATGATCGCCCATTGGCACGGCCAAGTGTGGAACGGCGCGGAGTTCGGCCGGGCGTTCGGTGTCTCGCACACGACGGTGCAACGCTACCTCGATCTCCTAACCTCGGTGTTCGTCGTCAAGCAGTTGCAACCGTGGCACGAGAACATCGCCAAGCGGCAAGTGCGCTCGCCCAAGGTGTACGTCTCGGATTCGGGAATCCTGCACTCGCTACTCGGCCTGACCTCTCGGCAGGCACTCGTCTCGCACCCCAAGGTGGGCGCGTCTTGGGAAGGCTTCGCCATCGCGCAGATCATCCAATTGCTGAACGCGCGCCCAAACCAGTGCTTCCATTGGTCCACCCACTCCGGCGCTGAGCTCGACCTCTTGATAGTCGCCGGCAACCGGCGCTACGGCTTCGAGATCAAACGCGCCGAAGCCCCCAAGCTCACCGCCTCAATGCGCTCGGCCTTCACCACCCTGGGCCTCGACCGCCTAGACGTCGTCCATGCCGGAACCGAACGCTACCGCTTGGCACGGGGCATCCGCGCTTTGCCGGCTGCGGAGCTCTCCAAGACGCTGAAACCCTTGCGGGGACAGGGCCATGCATGACTCGGCGAACTCTCGGGTCGGGAAGAACGCACGCGCCGCTCGCTTGCCGGCTTGGAAGGTCACGCAGGCAGACGAGTCCAGTTTGACGCGCTCGGCACAACGAACGCATACTGCCGCAAGGCACATCGTTGGAGTTTCGCGTGGGACGGATCATCGCGCAGACGAAAGTCACGAACCTCTTTGACGAGACCAAGTTCGTGCAGTGCGGCATGTTGGTGGATACCGGCGCTTCCGCCTTGATCCTGCCGGCCGCGTGGAGGGAACGGCTGGGGCAGTTTCCCCGTTCGGAGGTCGTCGAGTTGTTGCTAGCGACCGGCGAAGCGGTGCGCGGCGAGGCGTGTGCGCCCGTGGAGATCGCCATCGAGGGCTTTCGCCCGGTGGTGAACGAAGTGGTATTTGTCGACGGTCGCGACCCGCAGAGTACGCCGTGCGGCGACGGGGCCGATTTCCGCAACAGCGAAGAACCGTTGCTCGGTTACGTCATCTTGGAACAAGCCCAAGCGGCCGTGGACATGCTCGGCCATCGCCTCGTTCCGGTGCGCTACCTCGACATGAAATAGCGTGCCCGCACGCCCCGACGGTCGAACGTGCGTGGTATCTTGCATCGAGTGAACACCGCCTCCGCCGAACCCGAAAACGCCCCGCCCGCCGTCGTCTATCAGACCGGCGATGAAATCGTCGCGGACGCCGCGGGCGTTGTGGCGGAAACGCTGGGCGACTTCGTCCACCTGGCCGTTCACAGCGAGTTCTCCATCCACGATGGGCTGATCAAGGTGCGCGATTTGGCCGCCCGCGCCGCGGCGTTGGGGATGCCGGCGGTGGCGCTGACGGATCATGGCAACCTGTTCGGCTTGGTGAAGTTCTACGCCGCGTGTCGCGATCACGGCCTCAAGGCCATCATCGGCGTGGATTTGGAGTACGAACACGCCGGGCGCGCCTTTCGCTGCGTGTTGTTGGCGATGACCGACACAGGCTATCGCCACTTGCTGCGGCTGGTGTCCAGTGCCTACACCGGCGCGGTGAACGGCAACGGCGGCGCCGGGCAAGCAACACACGGGCGCACCACGCGGGAGTTGCTGTTGCGGGCGGCGGATGGGCTGGTGGCGGTGCTGGGGCGCGGCAGCGACGTGGGCGAAGCGGTGGGCAAGCCGGATGCCGCTGCGGCGGCGCGGCTGGCGGAGTGGCGCGGCGCGTTCGGCGACCGCGTGTACCTAGAGGTGGTGCGCACCGGGCGGCCGCGGGAGGATCGCTTCGTCGTGGACGCGGTGGCGCTGGCCGCGGACGCCGGTGTGCCGGTGGTGGCGAGCAACGACGTGCGCTTTCTGCACCGCGACGATTTCGAGGCGCACGAGACGCGGGTGTGCATCCAGGAAGGCCGCGTGCTCGACGATCCGCGCCGCGAGCGCCGCTACAGCGACGAGCAGTACCTGCGCGACGCCGACGAAATGCGCGCCCTGTTCGCCGACCTGCCGGAGGCGCTGTCCAACACCACCGAGCTGGCCAAGCGTTGCAGCCACGAGT
Organism: Candidatus Azotimanducaceae bacterium; assembly: GCA_965243095.1. Lineage (GTDB taxonomy): Bacteria > Pseudomonadota > Gammaproteobacteria > Pseudomonadales > Azotimanducaceae > VXYL01. The sequence continues at coordinate 2,558,549 of OZ251530.1, read as the reverse complement.
TGCAACTCGGCACCTACTATCTGCCGGAATACCCGGTGCCCCAGGGCGCAACCCTCGATTCGGAGTTGACCAAGCGCGCCAAGGAAGGGCTGGACCGCCACCTTGAAGGCAACCAGCGGCTCGGCGACGAGGATGCCCGCCGCTACCACGAGCGCTTGGACTACGAGCTCGGCGTCATCAACGAGATGGGCTTCGCCGGCTACTTCCTCATCGTCGAGGAGTTCGTCAGCTGGGGGCGCGAAAACCATGTGCCGGTGGGCTGCCGCGGCTCCGGCAACGCCTCGCTGGTGGCGTTCGCGCTCGGCATCACGGACTTGGACCCCCTCGAATACGACCTCCTGTTCGAGCGCCTGCTCAACCCCGAGCGCGTGTCCATGCCGGACTTCGACATCGACTTCTGCATGGAAGGGCGCGAGCGCGTCATCCACCATGTGGCGGAACGCTACGGCCACAACGCGGTGAGCCAGATCGTCACCTTCGGCACGATGGCGGCGCGGCTGGTGGTGCGCGACGTGGCGCGAGTGCAGGGCAAGCCCTTCGGCTTGGCGGATCGGCTCTCCAAGATGATCCCGTTCGAGGTGGGCATGACGCTGGCCAAGGCGATGGAGCGCGAGCAGGAGCTGCGCGACTTCGTGGAGGCCAACGAGGACGCCGGCGAGATCATGGACATGGCGTACAAGCTCGAAGGCGTGGTGCGCAGCACCGGCAAGCACGCCGGCGGCGTGGTCATCGCGCCCACCACGCTGACCGATTTCGTGCCGCTGTACGCGGACGGCGCCGGCGGCGGCGTGGTCACCCAGTTCGACTTGCACGACGTGGAGGAGGCCGGCCTCGTCAAGTTCGATTTCCTCGGCCTGAAGACGCTCACCATCGTCGACTGGACGGTGCATGCCGTGAACGAGCAGCGCCGCGCCCAAGGCCAAGCGCCGGTGGACATCAAAACCGTGCCGCTGGACGACCCCGCCACCTACGATTTCCTCAAAACCGCCGAAACCACCGCCGTCTTCCAACTCGAATCCGACGGCATGAAGGAACTCCTCCGCCGCCTGTTGCCGGACAACATCGACGACATCATCGCCCTGGTGGCGCTGTACCGCCCCGGCCCGCTGCAATCCGGCGCGGTGGAGCAATACATCGACCGCAAGCACGGCCGCGCCCCCATCGAATACGAGCATCCCTCCTTGGAAGGCGCCCTGCGCAGCACCTTCGGCGTCATGCTCTACCAAGAGCAAGCCATGCTCATCGGCCAGCGCCTAGCCGGGTTTTCGCTAGGCCAAGCGGATCTGCTGCGCCGCGCCATGGCCAAGAAGAAGCCCGAGGAGATGGTGGAAATGCGCGCCATGTTCCTCGCCGGCACGGACGCGAACGGGGTGCAGCGGCGCGTGGCCGGCGACATCTTCGACCAAGTGGAGAAGTTCGCCGGCTACGCCTTCAACAAAGCCCACGCCGCCAGCTACGCCCTGCTGAGCTTCCAGACGGCGTGGTTGAAGGCGCACTTTCCGGCGCCGTTCATGGCCGCGGTGCTCTCGGCGGACATGCACACGGTGGACAAGATCGTGCCGCTGGTGGACGAGGCGCGGCGCATGGGCATCGCCATGCGGCCGCCGGACGTGAACGCCAGCGGCTTCCGCTTCGTGGCCAAGGGGGCGGACGCCATCCTCTACGGCTTGGGCGCGGTGCGCGGCGTGGGCGGCGGCCCGGTGGACGCCATCGTCGCCGAGCGCGCACGCGGCGGCCCGTTCACGGATTTGGCGGACTTCTGCCGCCGCGTGGACGCCCGCCGCGCCAACAAGCGCGTACTGGAGGCGCTGGCGCGCTCCGGCGCGATGGACGGCTTCGGCCGCGAAGGCGAGAGCTTGGACGCCACCCGGGCGCGGCTGCTCGGCGAACTGCCCGGCGCGTTGCAGGGCGCGGAGCAAACGGCGCGGGATTCCGAACTCGGCATCTCGGACATGTTCGGCGGCGTGGCCAAGCAGCCGGCGGCGCCGCCCGCCGCCCGCACCGCGGCGCCGCTTTCCACGGAAGACCGTCTGCAAGGCGAGAAGGAAACCCTGGGGCTGTACCTCACCGGCCACCCGCTGGATGGCCACCTCGACGAGCTGCGCCGCATCTGCCCCGAACCCATCAGCAAGCTGCGCCCCGGCCGCGGCAAGCGCATGGCCGCCGGTCTGGTGGTCTCCAACCGCACGCGCCGCGGCCGCCGCGGGGCGATGGGCTTCTTCGTGCTGGACGACCAAAGCCACCGCCTCGAGGTGAGCGCGTTCGGCGAGGTGTTCACCGCCAACCGCGCCAAGATCGTCAAGGACGCCATCGTCGTGGTGGAAGGCGAGGTGCAGGAGGACCAGTTCGCCGGCGGCCTGAAGATGCGCGCCGACCGCGTACTCTCCTTCGCCGAAGCCCGCAACCGCCACGCCCGCGGCCTGGTGCTGCGCCTCGCCGGCGACAACGCCCCGCTGCTGCCGCGCCTGCGGCAACTGCTCGCCCAGCACCGGCGCGAGGAAGGCTGCGCCGTGTTCGTCGACTACGCCGCCCCGGGCGCCCGCGGCCGCCTCGCCCTCGGCGACGATTGGCGCGTGGACGCCGGCGACGCCCTGTTCGGCAAACTCCGCGAAGCGCTGGGCGAAAACGCCGCGCGGCTGGAATACGGCTGAGGATGGCGGCGGCGGGGCGCGCCTGGGAGCGCGGGGCGTCTCGCCCGCATTGCGGCTTGGGGTCTAGCCGGCGAGCTCCGGCACCTTGTCCGCCAGCAGCCGGTACCGCTCCGGGTGCGCCTCGGCGATCAATTGGGCCAGTTCCAAGTGGCTCTGTTCCACCAATGCCCCGCGGTCGATGAGAAAGCGGCTGTAGTCCGCCACCGCGGGCATAGTCCACGGCCTGTCCAACCCCGTGCGCAGCGCGTTGTCCAAGGGGTCGAAGCCGGCCCGGCGCGGCTTCACGCTCACGTCGTGCTCGGCCAGGAACTGCGCCAGCGCCCATGCGTGGGCGTGCAGCCCGCCGTCGCTCCATTCCCAAGGCCCGTGGAAGCGGGTGGACAGCAGATCGTGGGCGTTGCGCCCGTCGGCGTCCACGAAATGCGGGTCCATCCCGTAGCGCTCCACTAGCGCCCGCGCGAGTTCCACCGCGCCCGGCCAAGGGCGCTCCGCCAACAGGAGGATCGCGTTCTCCGGCGGTACGCCGCCGGCGCGTTCGATGGCGATGAGGGCGATCGGCAAGGGCGCCCCGCGCCGCAACGCCTCCTTCACCAGCCAGTCGTAGCCCAAGTCCCATTCCGCGGCGGTTTCGAGGGCCAACGCATAGTGCCCCTCGCGCCACAGATCCATCATCAAACCGTGTGCCTTTGCCTTGTCCGGGACATTGCCGGTGTCCAGCTGCCGCTCGGCGAGCGCCAGAAGCTGCACAGCTTCCCGCCAGCGCGGATCGTCCTGGTGCGCTTGGGCCACCGCGTCTTCGTGGCGTTGTTTGTTCGCCAAACTCGGCTGCCGCAGCGCCGAGGACTCCGCGGACGCGACCGTGTCGGCGCAGCGACGTTGCACGGCGTCCGCCGCCTCCACGCGCGCTTGCCAATCGCCAAGCAGTGACCGCAACTCCTCCGCCACGCGCTGCACCTCCGACCGCCGCAAGGCCGCCGCGGCTTCGGGATGCAAGGTCGGCGTGACGTCCGGGAACCTCCTCGCCAACGCCGGCAGCGTCGTCGGCATCCGCGGCTGATCGCCGAGGGCCACTAGCTGCGCCACCACCGCGGCGTAGGCGGCGTCGTTTTCAGAAGCCGGCAGCAGGGCGATGTCGTCCAGCAGGGACTTGCCCGCGAGCGGCGTCGCGCCGCGTTCGACGAGCCAGCCCAACAGCTCGGGCCGACCGTAGATGGCGGCCGCGGTGGCCAAGCTGGTGCCGTCGCGGTTGGTGACGGCCGGGTCGACGCCGCTTAGCTCGACCAGTTGCGCAAGCACGTCCAGCGAAACGCCGCGTTGGAGGGCGGTGGCGATTTCCCGGTCGCCGAACGTGAGATCCGCTGTTTGGAAGTCCGACTCCCAGCCCGACGCCAACCGGCCCAAACCCACGCTCTCCAGCAGCGGGCCCAACGCCAAGCGGCGCGACCGGGCCAGCGGCGGGCTGGTCGCTCGCGGATGGTGCCGCAGATAGATGTGTTCCGGCTCCGCGCGCATGCCGCGCAGCCCGGCCAAATCCACGGCCAGATCCCGCGCAAGGCCGGTGAGACCGGATTCGCCGAGGAACTTCGCAACGGCGATGTCGCGCCTCGTGGCGACCAGCGCGGGGTTGCTCTCAACCAAGGCCAATTCGGCATGGCAAGGAGCTGCGGGGGCTGGCGCGTCGATCGCCGTGGCCGCCGCAGTCGCGGCTGCGGACTCCCCAGGGGGCGTTGCCGCGGTGTTCCCCGCATTGCCTCGCGTCGTATCTACCGGAGTCCCCAAAGACGCCGACCGAAACAGCACGGCGCCCAGCAATGCGGCCAACCCCGCAACGCCGAGCGCCAGCCCCGCTACCCATTTGCCTCGCCTGCTCAGGCGAGCGGTTGTGAGCGCGTCGTATCCGGGTCCAAACGCCATCTCAACGCCCCACCTCGCATTGTTCATGCCAAGTGTCCATCAGCCGGTTGTAGTCCGCTTCGCACTCCTTGTCGCGCGGGACTCGCTGTCCCCGCAACGCACTACGCGGAGAAGATCATCCCCCGCTAATGTACCGCAACCTAAACCGAGGTCCTCCCTAACCATAGTGCAGTATTCACCGTTGCTCTCAACGAAATCAAGGCCGCGCGGCTGGAATACGGCTGACGATGGCGGGCCGGGTTGTGCATCGGCGACCGTGCCAGCAATGCTACAATTGGGCTGATCGCGACAGATCGTGGGATGTGCATGGACTTTCGAGGCGCAATTACCGTTGAACCCGGCAAGCGGGGCGGCAAGCCCTGCATCAGAGGAATGCGTATCACCGTGTACGACGTGCTCGGCTATCTGGCGGCCGGAATGACGCACGGCGACGTGTTGGAGGAGTTCCCCTATCTGACCGAAGAGGACATCCTCGCTTGCCTAAGCTACGCCGCGGATCGCGAACGGTCGATGTTGGCCGTCGGGGCGGAGTGAAGCTACTTTTCGACCACAACCTGCCGCCGCGGTTGGCGCGAAGTTTGGCTTACCTGTTTCCTGACTCGCAGCACGTGTACGCGCTCGGTCTGGACCGTGCGTCCGACCGCGAGATTTGCGACTTTGCGCGAAAACGCGGCTATACCGTGGTAACCAAGGATGCGGATTTTGAGGATCTCGCCCTTGTGCTTGGGTTCCCCACCAAGGTGGTTTTGGTACGCCGTGGCAACTGTGGAGTGGAGGAGGTGGAGAGTCTCCTGCGGGAACAATCCAAGGCCATTTTGGCGCATGGGGACGATCAGCACGCTCGCACACTGGTGTTGTTCTAGCGAAACCGTGACCGCATCGGCCAAACCAATCGACTGTGTGGTGGCGGCCGCGCTCGCAAACGATGCTGGGCTGGGCCGTGGTACGCGGGGACAGCGGCGGCCACGCTGTGGATCGGTTTAGCGGCGGTTTGGACTCCACGGTGCTCGTTCATGCGTTGCGCGGCGTCGGTGGGGCGAAGGCCCAAACGCCGCCGCTGCCGTGCGTTGGCGTCTCGCCGCTGGGTGTGCGGGCGTGGTTCCTCGCCTCGGGGCTGCCGTGCGCCGAAGGGCGGTGGCGGAGCTGGTGCGGCAAAACGGCGCCGGCGCTGATCGCCGGCCTCGTGTGTACGTCGCCCCGGGCGTACCCGTGTTCCGCAAAGTGGATCCGTCCGCCGGGCTTCCCTTGGCGAACCGCTCAAGCCGGAAAGCGCCGGGGAAGAATCCGAACCCGTCCAAGATGTGCGCCGACCGTGTGCTCTCCTTCGCCGAAGCCCGCAACCGCCACGCCCGCGGCTTGGTGCTGCGCCTCGCCGGCGAGAACGCCCCGCTGCTGCCGCGCCCGCGGCCGCCGCGCCCTCGGCGACGATTGGCGCGTGGACGCCGGCGACGCCCTGTTCGGCCAACTGCGCGACGCCTTCGGCGAAAACGCCCCCGCGGTTGGAATACGGCTGATGGTGGCGGGCTACGGGTTACGCGCCGGCGACCCGTTAGCAGCGGCCTGTACCGTTGTGGGTGTGCCTCGGCAATCAATCGGGCCACCGCTGCTGGTGGCTTGCCGTGACCTCACTCCGCTTGCATCCACGTCTCAATTAACAGCCCCGGCACGCGCATGAACTCGCGCAGGTTGTGGCTGATCAACGGCACGCCCAACGACAACGCATGGGCAGCGATCCACAAGTCGTTTGGGCCGATCAAATTGCCGGTGTTGGTCAAAGTGGCCCGAATCCTCCCGTAGCACAGCCCGACGTCCACATTGATCTCCAACACCTGCACGGCAGCAAGCCAGTGCTCCAAAGCCGCCCGATTGCGCTGCACTCGTTGGGAGCGCAACACGCCGAACTCAAGCTCGCCGAGGACGATCACGGAAATCGCGCAATCCCGCAAGGGCAGATCCGGTTGAAAACCGGGGGTGGCGGACATGGCGTAGATGCAGGTGTCCGTGTCCAGCATCGCCTTCAATCGAGTTGCTCCCGATTCTCCAACGACAGCGGATTGCCGCGCATCTCCGTCATGGCGGCCCGGAAGTCGTCGCCCGCGCGGGGGGCGTTTTGGAGATAGTCCGCCCAGTCTCGGTAGGACGGGCTCAAGATCACGCGGTCACCTTCGCGCCTGATGACCACCCGATCCACGTCGAAGCGAAACTCCCGCGGCAGGCGCACCGCCTGTGAGTTCTCCGTCATGAAGACCTGCGCGAACATCGGCTTTGGCGTTTTGGCCGCGCCTTCGCCATCGGCGTAATTGGTGCGCTCGCGTCCCATCGTTGGGCTCCGTGTCGCCCATATGGCGTTGTAGATGAACCTACCACAGAAACATATACACTCCAACTACATGCCGCGCCGCGAGGCCGCGAATCATGACCGCAGTTGAGGAACCACCTGAGTGCGTGGTGGCGGCCGCGCTCGCAAACGATGTTGCGCTGGGGCCGTGGCGGCGGGGAGAAACCGCGGGCACACTGTGGATCGGCTTCAGCGGCGGTGTGGATTCCACCGTGCTAGCCCATGCCCTGCGTGATCTTCGCGGGGCTACGGCCATCCACATCGATCACGGCTTGCGCGACCAAGCGGTGCGCTGGCGCGATCACTGTGTCGCCACCGCCGCGGCGTTTGGCTTGCCGATCGAGACGCGCTCTGTCAGTGTGCCTCGCGGGGGCAATCTGCCGGCGGCGGCGCGGCGGGCGCGCTACGCCTGTTGGCGCGGGTTTCTGGAGGAAGGCGATGTGCTCGTTCTCGCGCATCACGCGGACGATCAAGCGGAGACGCGGCTTTGGCAATTGCTTACCGGGCGTTATCCGGGGGGAATGCCGTCCGAGCGTGTGCTCGGGCGCGGGCGTGTGGTGCGGCCGTTGTTGGGCGTCACCCGCGCGCAAATCGCCGATTACGCGGATCGCTACAAGCTGCGCTGGGTGGAGGATCCGTCCAACGCGGATTTGCGCTTCGACCGCAACTTCATCCGCCACCGTTTGCTGCCGCCCTTGCGCGAGCGCTTTCCGCAGGCCGTGGAGCGTTTGCGCCAGCCACGCCCAAACGCCGCGTGGGCACCGTTGCCGTGCGTTGGCGTATCGCCGCTGGGGGTGCAGGCGTGGCTCCTCGCGTCGGGGTTGCCATGCGCCGAGGGGGTGGTGGCGGAACTGGTGCGGCAGAACGCCGCCGGCGTTGATCGGCAGCCTCGTGTGGACGTCGCCCCCGGGGTGCGCGCTTGGCGCCACGATGGGGCGTGGCATTTGGTTCGAGAACGGCGCATGGGCGACCCGCCCCTTTCAGCGACGGTTGGCGCGTCGCTGCGCTGGGCCGCCGGCGAGTTGACGTGGACGTCCGCCGCGTTCGGCTTGGCGCCCGGTCGCCGGCTGAACATTCGCCACCGAGTTGGTGGCGAGCACATTCGCCCCGCCGGGCGTGGCGTGGGCAAGACCTTGAAGGCGCTCTTTCAGGAACGCCGCATCGCCCCGTGGTTGCGGCGTTCCTGGCCGTTGCTGTACGAAGGCGAGAGCTTGGTGGCGGTGCCGGGGATGGCCGTCGCCGAACAGGCCGCGGTGCCCGGCGGCTTGTTCCCGGCATGGACGCCCCTGTAGACAACCTATAGACTGTTTGCGCGTAACCGACGGCACCGAGTGATGAATACCACGCTGGCCAACACCCAGATTTTGCGCAGCACTTTGGCCCTCCTCGCCCTCCTCGCAGCATTCGTCGCGGCTGCAATCCCCGCTTGGGGCGACGAAGCGGATCTGTTCCTCCCCTTGGATGCCGCCGAGGCGGCGCGCTTCGCGTCTCCCGCATCGCCATCCGCCGAAGCCGCTGGCGCTCCGGAAGCTCCCACTCGGCGTTGGCTGGTGCGGATTGATCGGCAACGGCTATTCCAAGCCATCCGCACACTCGAGCGCGACAGCGATGCCAGCGGAAGCGCGTCCGAGCGCTTGGTGCTGAACGTCGCCGAGGGCTTCCACTTCGAGTTCCTGGCCGAGCGAACGCAACGCACGCTTTCCGGTCATTCGCTGTCCGGGCGCTTGGCCGGCGTGGCCGGCAGCGCGGTGACGTTCGCGGTACACGGCGAAATGGTGCTGGGCACCGTCTGGACGCCTCTCGCGATCTACGAACTGGCACATCTCGAGGACGGTGTGCATGTGTTCCGCAAAGTGGATCCGTCGCGCCGGTTGCCCCTTGGCGAACCGCTCAAGCCGGAAGGCGGCGTGGGAGAAGAATCCGAACCCGTCGAACAAGAAGACGCGGCCGCCGAGACCATCGTCGACGTGCTCGTGGTGTGGACGCCGAGAGCCGAGGCGAACGCCTCCGGCGAGGCGGAGATGCGCGCCGCCATCGACTTCGCGGTGGCGTGGACCAACGACGCCCAAGAGCGCAGCGGCGCCGAGTTGCGGTACAACCTGGTGGGCGCCGAACCGATCGACTACGTCGAGCGGGAAACGGATGAGGGGGATGAGGGGGATGAGGGGGAGTACGCCTCCGGCTGGGATCTCGCCCTTCTGGAGGGCTCCGAGGACGGCTTCATGGACGGCGTACACGCCCGCCGCGACGCCTTGGGCGCGGATCTGGTCAGCTTGTTCACCGGCGTCGGCAACGTCGGCGGCATCGCGTACATCGGCGGGAGTTTCAGCCTCGTCAACTATCACGAGAACATCGACTCCGTGCTCACTTCCATCGTGTTCGCCCACGAGCTCGGCCACAACATGGGCCTCTACCACGACCGCTACCAGGAATTCGGCGGTGCCGGCGGCCGATCCACGTCGTTCAGCTTCGGTTATGTGAACAAACAGGCGTTCGCGCCGGAAGCCACGGAGGAGGACTGCTGGTTGACCATCATGTCCTACTACACCCGCTGTCGCGCCGCCGGTTTCGATGGCCGTGTGGTGCCGTATTTCTCCACGCCGAAGCGCCGCTATCCAGATGCGGAGGAGGGCGTGCCCTTGGGCGTTCCGAAATCCAGCGACGACGAAGGCGTGGACGGCCCGGCGGACGCGGTGCGACGCATGAATCAAGCCTACCGGGCCACTGCGAACAGGCGCTCGGGGCGCGGCGACGACGGCGACACCATCGCCACCGCCACGCAGATCGTGGCCGCTTCCACCACCTTCGCCAACTTGACGGACAGCGACGACACCGACTACTTCCGCGTGGAGCTGCCGGAGGCGGGATGGCTGCGCGTGGAGACGATCGGCGGCGACACCCGCGGCGCGCTGATCAACGCGGAAGGCGAAACAATCGCCGAGGATGAAGACAGCGGCAGGTACGGGGGTTTCGTAATTGGTGCCGAGCTGGAAGCAGGCGTGTACTTCATCAAAGTGAACGGATTGGCCAATTACGGATCTTTCGACTACACGCTCATCGTTTCTTTCAATCCGGCAAGCGCGATCGATGATCACGGCGACGGCGCGGCCATAGCGACCGCGGTGGCGACGCCTTCTTCCACCGCCGGCGAACTGCAATCTCCCTCCGACACAGACTACTTCCGTTTCGAGATTGCCGAACGCGGCATCGTTCGCGTGGCAACGACCGGCGACACGGACGTCGTCGGTACGCTCACCTCGGCCGACGGCGCCGATAACGCGATCAGACTGCGGGACGACGACAGCGGCCTCGGCACCAATTTCCTGATCGCCGCCAAGCTGCCCGCGGGAACCTACTTCGTCGCCGTGCGCGGCTTCGGCGGCGATGCGATCGGCGCGTATTCGTTGGACGTTTCTTTCGTTCTGCCAGCCGACGAACCGGACGACCACGCGGATTCCGCAAGCGGCGCCACCGATCTCGCCGTGGGATCGGTCATCGGCGGCGAGTTGGAGGTGCCGCTGGACTTGGACTACTTTCGCGTCGCGGTCCCGGGCGCGCTCGGGCCGGGCCAACTGTGGGTCGAATCGAATCGCCGCGTAAAGGCCGCGCTGTTCCACGACGGCGGTGAATTGATAGGCGAGTGGGAGTACGGTGGCGACTATGGCCAACTCGTCGTCGGCAGCCATGTGGCGGCGGGATCCTATGTGCTGCGGGTGGAGGGAGTTGAGCCGGCCGTCGCCGGGCCTTACGAGCTCGACGTGTGGTTCATCGCCGACCAATTCACCATTCCGTTGTTTCTTGCCCACTCGCCCCACTCGCCCGACTCGGATCCCACGCGGGAGGGCTTCGCCCGCATCATCAACCGCAGCGCTCGCGGCGGCGAAGTGACCATCCACGCCATCGACGACGCCGGCCAACGTCTCGGGCCGGTCACGCTGTCGCTGGCGGCCAAGCAAACGGCGCATTTCAACTCCGAAGATCTGGAGATGGGCAACACTGAGAAGGGCCTGTCCGCCGGCGTTGGCGCCGGCGAAGGCGATTGGCGGCTGGAGCTGGACACGGACTTGGACATCGAGGCTTTGGCCTATGTGCGCACGGAAGACGGCTTCCTCACCAGCATGCACGACGCGGTCACCCGCGGGAGTCTTCGGGAATACGAAGAATTGGTGGCGATCTTCAATCCCGCCAGCAACCGCAACCAAGTGAGCAAGCTGCGCTTGACCAATCAAGGGCGGGCGTGGGACAGCGTCGCCGTGCAGAGCTTGGACGACCGCGGCATGGGGGCCGATTGGTTCTATGTCGACGAGCTGTTCGCGGGCAGGTCGCACACCTTCACGGCGCAGGAATTGGAGGCCGTCATTGGCGATGGCGCGGGCAAGTGGCGCTTGGTCACCGGCCCCGGCAGGTATCCGGTGAGAGTGATGAATCTGCTTGAAAGCCCAACCGGTCACTTGACCAATCTCACCAACCGCCCGGCGACGCCGTCGTCTGGGGACATCTCGATGCCGCTCTTTCTCGCCGCGGCGCCGGCATCCAATTCCACGCGCCAGAGCTTCGCCCGCATCATCAGCCAAGGTGGTTCGGGCGACGTGACCATTCACGCCATTGACGACTCCGGCCAGCGCTTCGGCCCGGTCACGTTGTCGGTTCCAGGCTACCAAGCGGTGCATTTCAACTCCAACGACTTGGCGACGGGCAACGCCGCCAAAGGACTGTCCGGCAGCATCGGCGCCGGCGAAGGCGACTGGCGCTTGGAGTTCGACGCCGAGTTCGACATCGAGGCGCTGGCCTATGTCCGCACCGACGACGGCTTCCTCACCAGCATGAACACCGTGGTGCCGGAATCCGCCGACCGCTTGGAAGTGGTGTTCTTCAACCCGGCCAACAACACCAATCAAGTAAGCCGCCTGCGACTCGTCAACCCCGCGACCGAACCCGCCGCCATCACCATCACCGGCATGGACGACGCCGGCGCCGCACCCCCGGAAGGCGCCATCACCCTAACCTTGCCGGCCGGCGCCGCCACCTCCATCACCGCACAACAACTGGAAGCCGGCGCAGACCACTTCGACGGCCGCTTCGGCGACGGCAAAGGCAAATGGCAACTGTTCATTGAAGCCGACCAAGACGTGCAGGCGATGAGCCTGCTGGAGAGCGCGGGACGCATCACCAACCTATCCTCGGGCACCGCGGTGCGCTGACTTGGCGGTCAACGGACTTGCGTGCAATCGACACAACGGTCTTGGCGTCGGTGCTATAGTGGCTGGACGCAACGAACGTAGAGGGCCGACACAGCCTTCGGGGAGACTCACAGATGAACAAGCTGGCACCGGCGCGGAGGCAGGCCCGCCACCGCCGTTCCTTTGACGTGTTCCGCCACCGCGTCACGGCCTTCGCGCTGGCTTGCGCCGCGATCTCCGCTTGCGGCGCGGACGCAGCGCTTTTCGTCCCCTTGGACCCGGTGGAAGCGGCACGTTTCGCGCCGTTCTCGCTGCCGTCGGCGCCCGCCAACAACACCCAAGCCGCCGTCGCACCGGAAGCGCCGGACGACCGTTGGCTGGTGCGCGTTGACCGGCAGCGCCTGTTTCGGACGATCCACGCGGTCGACCGGAGCGGTTCGGACGGAAGCGCTGTCGAGCGCTTGGTGCTGAACGTCGCCGAAGGCTTTTCGCTGGAGGTCGCGGCCGAGCGCACGCGACGCACCTTGTCCGGCCATTCGCTGTCCGGGCGCGTGATCGGCGTGCCCGGCAGCGCCGTGACGGTGGCGGTGGATGGCGAAACGATCATCGGAACCGTGTGGATGCCCAAGGCGATCTACGAGGTGTTCCCCTTGCAGGACGGCGTCCACGTGTTTCGGAAGGTGGACCCGTCGGCGGCGCTGCCGCTCGGTGCGCCTATCGTCACGCCGGCAGGCGGCGAGGAGCAACCCCAGCAAACAACAACAACGGAGGACGGCGTTGCGGAAGGCGGCACGGTGGTGGACGTGCTTGTCGTGTGGACCCCGACAGCGCGGCAGAACATCGGCACCGAGGCGAAGATGCGCACCGGCATCGATCTGCTCGTCTATTGGACCAACGGCGCCTACGAACGCAGCGGCGCCGAAGTGCGACTGAATCTGGTGGGCGCGGAGGAGGTCGACTACGTTGAGGCGGATCCCAACTCCCACATGCATCTCACGCATCTTTGGAACCCCACGGACGGCTTCATGGACGGGGTTCACGCACGGCGCAATGCTCTGGGCGCCGACTTGGTCCACTTGGTGACCGGCATCGGCTCGGTCGGCGGCAAAGCCTACCAACCCGGCGCTTTCAGCCTCTCCGTGCTGGGCACAACATGGGCCTCGCCCACGACCGCTATCGGGTGTTTCGGAACATCAATGAGGGTCCGCGGCGGCCATTCAGCTACGGCTACGTCAACGCATTGGCGTTTCAGACTGCCCCGGGAGACGACTGCTGGGTGACGATCATGGCTTACGAACGCCGCTGCGACGACAGCAATTTGTCGGCTTTTCCGGTGCCGTACTTCTCTACGCCCGAACGGCTGTATCCAGATTCCGATGGTGTGCCTTTGGGCGTTCCGAAGTCCAGCGACGTGGAAGGCGTGGACGGCCCGGCAGATGCGGTGTACAGCCTCAACATTGACTATCCGCGAGTCGTCAACTTGCGCCCGGGCCGCACCGAAGACGGCGACACGTCCGACACGGCCACTCCGTTGGTGGCCAACTCCACGACGTTCGGCCAACTGCCGGACCGCGACGACATCGACTACTTCCGCGTTGCGTTGCCGGAGGCAGGATGGTTGCGTGTGGAGACCACGGGCTGGTGCGACACGCAAGGCGCGCTAATCACCGAGGACGGTGACTTAATTGCCGAAGACAATACCGGCGGCGTTTACGGCAATTTCCTGATTGAAGCGGAGCTGGAAGCCGGCGTTTATTTCGTGAAGGTGCAGTGGGCGCAGGGAACGGATGGCCCTGTCTCGGATGACTACACGCTCCGGGTCTCATTCAATCCCGCAAGCGCCGCGGACGACCACAGTGACGGCGCGGCGGAGGCGTCCGCCGTGGCGATGCCTTCGTCCACCTCCGGCGAATTGCAGAATTCGTCCGATACCGACTACTTCCGCTTTGATGTTCCGGAACGGGGCGTGGTTCGCGTCGCGACGGCCGGCGAAACGGATGTGGTTGGCGTGCTTACCTCGGAGGACGGAACCATCGAGCTGGAAGACGATGACAACGGTCCGGCGGCCAACTTCCTGATAGTCGCCAAGCTGTCCCCCGGGACTTATTTTGTCGCCGTCCGGGGCTACGACGGGGGCGCTGTCGGTGCCTATTCGCTCGAAGTCTCGCAAACCACCGCCCCCGACGACCACGCCGACGCCCTGAGCGGGGCCACGGCTTTGGCATTGGGTGCGTCCGCGGAAGGCGAAATAGAGGTCGCGCTGGATCACGACCTGTTCCGCATCGCGATCCCTGCGGACCTTGGCCCGGGCCAACTCTGGGTGGAATCCCCATATCGGTGCGCCACCGAACGCCGGATTGACTGCGATGCATACGTCGCCGGAGAGCTTCTACAAGACGGTGGCGAACCGATAACCAAGCGGACGTGGGGCGGCACCTCCCAGGCCCACGGGTTCGTTATGGGGGCGCAGGTGGCGCCAGGCAGCTACTTCCTGCGCGTGACCGGATTTGATCAGTTTGACATCGGTGCGTACGAGGTACGGATATCGTTCATCGCAGACCACCGCACCATCCCGTTGTTTCTTTCCGCCTCTCGCGCGCCGCAGCAAGGTTTCGCCCGCATCATCAACCGCAGCGGCCGAGACGGTCAAGTGGCCATCCACGCCATTGACGACGTTGGCGAGCGCTTCGGCCCTGTGATGCTGTCGCTCGGAGCCGGCCGCACGGCGCATTTCAACTCCCAAGATCTGGAAGCAGGCAATGCCGCCAAGGGGCTTTCCGGTGCTATTGGCGCCGGGACGGGCGACTGGCGACTGGAGCTCGAGACCGAACTCGACATCGAGGCGTTGGCGTACGTCCGCGCCGGCAACGGTTTCCTCACCAGCATGCACGACTCGGTCACCAACCGGAGTCAAGGAATGGAAGACGTGGTGGCGACCTTCAACCCTGGCAGCAATCGCAACCAACAGAGCAAGCTGCGTTTGACCAATCAAGGGCCCGGGTGGAAAACTGTCTATGTGCGCGGCTTTGACGACCGGGGATGGACTAGCCAATGGCAGGCCGCCAATACGGATTTGCTCACGCTCGCGTCGGCAACCGTGACCGCACAGGACTTGGAAGGCGGCGTCGTGGGATGGGGCGGCAGCCTTGGCGATGGAACCGGCAAATGGCGCCTGTCCATGAGGTCGAGCTTCCCGATCAGGATGATGAGCCTCCTCGAAAGCCCAACGGGCCACTTGACCAACCTCACCAGCCGCCGCAACGGGCTTGTCGGCAGGACACCGTTGCCGTTCTTCCTCGCCGCGTCGCCCGAGTCCAATCCCGTACGCCAGAGCTTCGCCCGCATCATCAACCGTGGCACAGAGGACGGCACGGTGGCCATCCACGCCATCGACGACACCGGCGAACGCTTCGGCCCGAGCACGTTGTGGATCGCCGCTGGGCACGCCGCCCACTTCAACTCCGCAGATCTTCAGATGGGCAATGCAACCAAATGGCTGGTCGGCGGCATGGGCGCCGGCGAAGGCGACTGGCGTTTGGAGTTCGACACCGACCTCGACATCGAAGCGCTAGCCTATGTGCGCACCGAGGACGGCTTCCTCACCGGCATGAACACCGTGGTGCCGAAAGCCGACGGCCGCCTCGAAGTGGTGTTCTTCAACCCCGCCAGCAACGACAACCAGGTGAGCCGGCTACGATTGGTCAACCCCGCAGCCGAACCAGCCGCCATCACCATCACCGGCACGGACGACGCCGGCGCCCCACCCCCGAAAGGCGCCATCACCCTGACCTTGCCGGCCGGTGCCGCCACCTCCATCACCGCACAGCAATTGGAAGCTGGCGCCGCCCACTTCACCGGCCGCTTCGGCGACGGCGAGGGCAAATGGCAACTGTTCATCGAAGCCGATCAAGACGTACAAGCGATGAGCCTGTTGGAAAGCCCCAAAGGACACATCACCAACCTATCGTCAGGCACCGCGGTGCGCTGACAGCGCGGACTTCGAAGGATGAAGGAAGAGAGACATGTAAGGTACTTTCGCACGTCGATCTTGGTCAGCATGGCGTTAGTCTCGGGCTGCGTCTGGACGATCCACTACGATCTTACCGCGTCAGTGGATGGCCTCGTTGGAAAGGAAAACGTCCGCGAGGTCGCAGGAGGTCATTACGAAAACCATGGGGACTCCTTCTGGAGCGCTTTCGGGAACGAGCAGGGACAGATGTTAAGAGTGCGCGTGTCCACAAGCAGAGACTTGGTGTCGTTGGCCTACAGGAAGCACCGAATGACGACCGTCCAGTGGCATTTCTGTGAAAAACCGCGGCAAGAGGCGTTTTTGGGAAGCAACATACTTTTTGTTGACGGCACGCGTGTGCCTTGGGTCTTCCAACATGCTTCGCGGGTCGTGCCCGATGGTCAAGGGCGATTTGTCTACGATGCGATACTGTACGTTCGCGATCCTCGTCCGTTGGAGGACAGGCGATCTTTCGCGAGCGGAGAGATCGACGAAGCATACGACCTCGAGCGCGAGCCGCGGGACGTGTGCATGTGGGTGGGGTTGTGGACTACAATGGCCGGCTATAAGACTAATGTTGCTCGGATTCCGAAGGAGGCGATCGCCGCCACGCTCGGCGTCAAAGTACCTTCCGCTACGGCACAGCCGTCGGGGCCGCAACAACGATCTGGGGCGAGATCGTCAAGTTGGTCACCGGCCCGCGACTACATCACCGACGAGTCGGTACACCACGGCGGACCGAGATGAAGATCTGGGGCCATTGAGGATGTCGCACTAGGTGGCGGGATGCGCATCTTTCGCTTTCACGACCGCCCCACCGAATGGCGCGAGCGGGCTGACACGTTGGACGCCTTGTGCGACAGGCTGCCGGGCGTCTTCAGCATAGGAGCCGTCAGACGGGAATTGGCGCTGGCCAAAGTGACCGAGCTGTCGGAGTACTTCGAGTTCACACGTCGTTGGCAGTGATATCCAAGCGGCCTGCCGGAAATCTTGAACATCCCCGACCTGCGCGGCCGGCTCGGGCCATGATGGAGCGGACGACCTCGCCCATCGCGCCGACCACCGCCACCTACATGGACGAGCTCGGCCGCGCCGTGCGGGTGCAACGCGGTCCTTTTCCGGCGCTAGCGACATCCGCGAGGACACTATTTTCCACAGCCGCGGGCAAGCTTGGGGGCGCATCCGCCTCGCCCGTGGGGACGCTTGCCTTGCGGCGCTTGCCGTGCCATCATCGCAGTCGTCGTCGCCAAATGTCGCCCGGATTTGCTGCCCAAGTGATCACCCTCAACCACCACTACATATTGGTCGACTTGCGAACACTCGGCAGCGAGGCCGAGCAACGGGGCTTGTGGCTCGGCGAGGGCACGCAGACGGACGGTGAAATGTGCAGCTTTGTGGAGGCGTGTTGCGGGCTGTTCGACGACAGCGCCCTTGGCGAGAAACTCTACTCGTCGGGGACGGAGTTCGGCCCCGACGTGGATGCGGCGCTCAGGGAAATCGACAAGCTCACCGACGCGATAGATGACGATCGGCCACAGGAGGAGATCATTGCCGATCCTGTGATGGCAAAGATGCGACAGGTGGCCTCCGATGCGTTCCGCAGGATCATGTCGATGGGCGGGAGGAACAGGCAACGGATAATCGACCGACTGCTGGAGTGGCGGGATGTGGACGTGAGGCGCCGATTGTGGTTCCCCAGCGGAGATGGCATCGAAGCGGAATCTTCCCCGAGAAACGCCCAATGGGCCCTGTTTCGTGGCAAGGACTGTTGGATGTACTTGGATTTGGGGCGGAGGGAGCGCGAGTTTTCCCCTTTGTTTTTTGAGCTGGACAAGCGGATCAGTCGTCTGGATTACGATCGTCGCCCCCTTGAGGACGTTCTGTCCGATCCTCTGATGATGTATGTTGGCCAAATGGCTGCTCGCATCATCGAAAAGCTGGAAACCTCCGTGCGAGATATCCCATGAGGCGCCGCGCACTGCTGTCCGGTGGCGGAATCGTCGCTTTGGCCGCTCTCGCGGGTGGCTGCATGATCCCTTTTCTCTTTCTGCCAATGCGCTCCGGCTTGACCGCGTCCGTGGTGGGCGTCGTCGGTAAGGCCGACATCCACGAAGTCGCCGGGGACTACTACGAGGGGTATACGGAGTCCTTTTTTGCCGAGCACGGGAATCGCCGAGGACAAGTGCTGCATGTGCGTCTTTCGACACGCAGGGATCTCGTCTCGTTCATCCGTAGGAAGCACCTAATGATGACGGCTAGCTGGCACTTCTGCGACGATGCCCGGCGCGAGTTTAGCGTCGGGGGCGGTCGCATATTCGTCAACGGCGTGCTGGTAGTGATGGGAGCGTCGAGTGGGTACAGGAAATACACCAACGGTGGGAGCGTATGGAAACCAGTGTCCACGCCTTCGCCGGCGCGAGATGGAAACGGTCGGTTTGCCTACGACACGATCCTCTACGTCCGCACGGAGGCGCGGCGGCACGGGTCTGACGTTGGCGAAGCGTTCGACTTGGAGCGCGAGCCCCGCGACGTGTGCGTGGCCGTGTGGCTGACAACGAAGCCGGCCGGCTACTTCACCAAGGCGGCGCGGATACCCAAGGAGGAGATAGCGGCGGCGCTAGGCGTTGCAGCACCTTCCGCATCGCTTGCGGAACTCGATTCCACGACGCGGTGACCGTCGCTTAGGCTGGTTGCCGAGCGCCGGTGTCGCCGGCGAACCCAGCCTTGCGCCCGCTCACCGCGTTGCCAGCGCCCGCAATGCATGGACGACGCAGGCGGTGACGCGCTTGCCGGTTTCGATGTGCAGGAACTCGTTGGGGCCGTGCGCGTTGGACTCCGGGCCGAGCACGCCGGTCACAGCGAACTGCACCTGCGGGAAGCGTTCGCCGAGCATCTGCATGAACGGGATGGTGCCGCCGGTGCCCATGCTGCGCAGCGGGGCGTGGAAGTGCTGCTCGGATGCCTCGCGCAACGCCGCTTCCAGCCACGGCGCCAGCGGTGGGGCGTGCCAGCCGTCGTGTGGCGGCTCCAAGGCGAACTCCACATCGGCGCCGTGCGGCGGGTCGCGCTCGAGGAGGGTCTTGATGCGGCGTCCGGCGGCCGCGGCGTCCAAGAGCGGCGGCAGGCGGAACACCAGCTTCGCCGTGGTGTGCGGGCGCAGCGTGTTGCCGGCGTCCTCCACGGGAGGCACGCCATCCAAGCCGACGATCTCAAGGCTCGGCGCCCAAGTGTTCGCCAGCACCAGTTCGGCCGCGTCAACTTCCCTCGGCCCAGTGCCGCCGGCCCACGGAAAGCGCCGCGTGTTCAACGCCCCAAGCGTTTCCGCCACCTGCTTGGCTTGCGCGTGTACGGCGGGCGGAATGGCTACGCGCAGGGCGGCGATGGCGCCGGAGTTGGCGTCCTCCACGCGCTCCAGCAACTGGCGCAGCAGGCGGAAACTCGATGGCACGATGCCGCCGGCGGCGCCGGAATGTACGCCCTCGGTGAGCACCTGCACCCGTAACGTGCCGGCCACCATGCCGCGCAGCGAGGTGGTGAGCCAGAGCTGCTCGTAATTGCCGCATTCGGCGTCCAAGCACACCACCAGATCGGGCGTACCGATTTCGTCGGCAAGCGTTTCCATGTAGGCCGGCAGGTCGATGCTGCCGCTTTCCTCCGATCCTTCGATCAGCAGGAAGCAGCGCGGGTGCGGCAAGCCCTGCTCCTGCAACGCGGCAATAGCCGCTAGCGAGGCGAACGCCGCGTAGCCGTCGTCGGCGCCGCCGCGCCCGTACAAGCGGCCGTCTTGCAGCACCGGCTGCCACGGCGAAAGGCCCTCGCGCCAGCCCTCGAACGGCGGCTGCTTGTCGTAGTGGCCGTAGAGCAGCACGTTGCCCGGGCCGGTTCCGGGCACTTCGCCAATCCACACCGGCGTGCGCCCGGGCAAGGTCTCCACGCGGTGGCGCAAACCTTGCACACCGCTGTTGTCGGCGTATTCGGCCAGCAGCCGCGCCGCCGCTTGCATGTGCCCGCGGGCTTCCCAATCCGGCGCGAAGGCCGGCGACACGTTGGGAATGCGGATGTACTCCTCAAGCGCGGGAACGATGTGCGCGTCCCAAAGCCCGGCGACGAATTGGCTGATTTGGTGGGCGTTCATGCGCGAGAGCCGCGTCCGCGAGGCGTTTGCAAGGAATGTCCATGCTCGATCAACACGCTTGGCGCGTCAACAGCGGCGCCGGCGGCGAGCGAACTCCGGAGGCGACATCATGACTGGCGGCGAACCTCCCTTGCAACGCGCCGACGCGGTACGCCATGTGCGCTCTGTCGCACATGAAGTTGGAGCGATATCCCACGCAAAATCGGCGCGATCTCTTACCCAAAATCGAGCAATTCCTCGTATCCAAAGGACGCCGCGAGCATCTACTGTCGCGCGCCATGGACAACGATGGCATCCACAAGTTCGGCTACCGGCTGCGCGAGCTGTTCGCAGACCTGTTGCGGCTGGTCGCGCCGGCGCTGGAGATGGTGTTCGACTTCGAGCGGGCGGAGGAGCTGCCGGCGGCCTACGTCCAGCCTGGCCGCGGCCGCTTCCCGCAGCGTTTCGGCGACATGGCTTGGCGCGTGCCGCGCCGCCGCGATGTTGAAGGCGCCGGGCCGGCACTGGTCGTCCTCGTCGAATTTCAATCCAGCGTCAACCGGCAAATGGCGCACCGCATGCGCGACTACGCCCGCTTGGCGCGCGAGCGTTTGGCGGAGCGGGGCGACGAACCGCCGGTGCTGCTGCCCATCGTCCTCTACAACGGCAGCGACCGCTGGACGGCGCCCGGCGCGGTGGTCGAGTTGCCGAAGTCGTGGTCGTTGGCGTGCCAACTGGCGCTTGCGCCTTTCCAAGGGTGGGACTACATTCTGTTTTCGTTGGAGCGGCTGCTAACGAGCGGTGGTTTGGCGCGCCTGCCGTTGGAGAACCGCGCCGCGGCGACGCTGCGGCTGCAGGCGGAACGGACGCTTGCGGGATTGCAGGCGCGGCTGCGCGAGGAGTGGACGCGCTTCGCGGGCGACGCGAATGCGGCGACGCGGCGTGTGCTGCATGCTTGGGCCGGGGCGTTGCTCCGGCAGATGGGCGGCGCTGAATCCGCGCTGCCGGCGTTGTCCGAGTTGGAAGGGCTGAAAGGAGAAGCAGATATGGCAACGGTGTCGGAGGCCCGGCTGGGCAAGTGGTTTGCCGAAGTTCGCGCCGAGTTTGTGGCCGAAGGAGTTGAACAGGGCATTGAGCAAGGCAAGGCGCAAGGCGTCGAGCAGGAGCGCGCCCGCGGCTTGGCGCGGCTGCGGCGGCAGGCGGCGATCAAGTTCGGCGCGCGGACGGCCGATCGGCTCTCGGCGCTGCTCGGCGCCGGGAGCGCAGCTGGGCGCATGAACCGCTTGGGCGACCAGGTGAGCGACTGGATGGTGGAGTGCGAACGCGGCGAGGACTTGCTCTCGCGCGTGGCGGCCTTGGTTGGGAACGGTGGTGCCGAAATCGCACGTCAACCGTAGCGGCTGTGCCTCGACGACAGCGCGAACCCCGTCCTAACGCTGCGCGGGAACAATACAAAGATGCGCAGGGTGTACGACAGATCTTGGTGACGGTGCTTGGGAGCGCGGGCGTCTCGCCCGCATGCAGGCGGAACGCCTGCTTGCCCGGCTTGACGACGACACCGCTTACCAAAGATCTGTCGTACACCCAGGTACGCAGTCCCGCGGCCCAGCCATGAATTGGCTGATATGATGGGCGTTCATGCGCGAGAGCCGCTTCCGCGAGGCGTCTGCAAGGAATGTCCACGCTCGATCAACACGCTTGGCGCGTCAACAGCGGCGCCGGCGCGAGCGAACTCGGTGGACGGGCGCGCGCCGCTTGGCGATTGGCCGTGCGCCCTAGCGCGGCTGGGTTGCGATCGTGTTGAGCAAGGCGGTGCGCCCGGGCGTGGGCCACTACCTCCACGTGGCGTTCTGCGTGGCGGTGCTGTTCTTCCTCATCGCGCCCATTCTGGTGGTGGTGCCGCTCTCCTTCAACGCGGAGCCGTACTTCACGTTCACCGAGGGGATGCTGCGCTTCGACGCCGATGCGTACTCGCTGCGCTGGTATGAGCAGGTGGCCACCAGCGACGCGTGGCTGCGGGCGTTGGCGAACAGCTTTCTCATCGGCGGCTGCGCCACCGCGCTGGCCACCGGCCTCGGCACGCTCGCGGCGCTGGGGTTGGCGAATCCGGCCATGCCGGCGCGTCCGCTGGTGATGGGGCTGCTGATCTCGCCGATGGTGACGCCGGTGATCATCTCCGCGGCGGGGATGTTCTTCTTCTATTCCAGCTTGGGGCTGGCGCAAACGCACTTCGGGTTGATCTTGGCGCACGCCGCGCTGGGCACGCCGTTCGTGGTGATCACGGTGACGGCCACGTTGACCGGCTTCGACACCAATCTCACCCGCGCCGCGGCGAATCTGGGCGCGGGGCCGTGGCGCAGCTTTCGTCGCGTGCAGTTGCCGCTGATCGCGCCGGGCGTCATCTCCGGCGCTCTGTTCGCCTTCGCCACGTCGTTTGACGAGGTGGTGACGGTGCTGTTCATGGGCGGCTTGGAGCAGCGCACAATTCCGCGCGAGATGTGGGCCGGCATCCGCGAGCAGATCAGCCCGGCGATCCTAGCCGTGGCGACGCTGCTGATCGCCTTCGCGGTTTCGCTCATGCTGGTGGTGGAATGGCTGCGGCGGCGCGGCGCGGTGGAACGCGGCAATGGATGAACGGCAACCGGGCGGACAACCCGGTGAAAGGAACAGCATGGAAGAGCAAGCGAATGTGGGCGGGGCGCAAGACACCGCGCCAGAAGCAGGCAGCGCCCCGAGCGCCGACGAAGACGAAGCGCGCTTCGGCGTGGACGCCTATGTGGAGTTCGACGACGTCTCCAAGAGCTACGACGGCGTGGAGCAGATCGTCCGCAATCTCCACCTGACGGTGCGCGAGGGCGAATTCCTCACCCTGCTGGGCCCCTCCGGTTCCGGCAAAACCACCTGCCTGATGATGCTGGCCGGCTTCGAAGTGCCCACCGGCGGCGCCATCCGCATCAACGGCCAGGCGGTGGACGCCGTGCCGCCGCGCCGCCGCAACATCGGCATGGTGTTCCAGAACTACGCGTTGTTTCCGCACATGACCGTGGGCGCGAACTTGTCGTTTCCGCTGGAAGTGCGCGGGCTGGACAAGGACGCCGTGGCCGAGCGCATCGCCCGCGCCCTGCAACTGGTGCGCCTGGAGGGATTCGAGGATCGCCGCCCCGGCCAGCTTTCCGGCGGTCAGCAGCAGCGCGTTGCCATTGCCCGGGCGCTGGTGTTCGAGCCGCGGCTGGTGCTGATGGACGAGCCGCTCGGCGCCCTCGACCGGCGGCTGCGCGAGGAGATGCAGTTCGAGATCCGCCGCATCCAGCGCACCCTGGGCGTCACCGTGGTGTATGTGACGCACGATCAGCAGGAGGCGATGGCGATGTCCGACCGCGTGGCGGTGTTCAACGGCGGCCGCATCGAACAGGTCGCCCCGCCGGAGGTGCTGTACGAGGAACCGGAGCGCCCCTTCGTGGCCTCCTTCATCGGCGACAACAACCTGCTCCACGGCAAGGTGGCGGCGGTGGACGGCGACACCTGCGACGTGACCGTTGGCGACCTGACCGTCAACGCGTTCATGGTGCAGGAACACGCGGTGGGCGACGACGTGGTGCTGGCGGTGCGCCCGGAACGCACCGGCCTCGCCGCCGAAGCGGGCATGTACACCAACGAGTTCGAGGTGCAAGTGCGCGACATGGCCTTCCTCGGCGATCATCTGCGCGTGCTCACGGACGTGGGCGGCCAGACGTTCGTGGTGAAGATCCCCAACATCGTCGGCCACGGCGGCGTGCTGGCCGGGGAACGGGTGCGCATCGGCTGGGCGACGTTGGACTGCCGCGCCTTGCGCCCGGCCGAAGACGCGGCGGCGTAGCGGGCGGCGCGTGCTGGCAGCGAAGTTCGGACCGTGACAGACGACTCTGGCGCCGCCGCGCCGCAGCGCCCGGAGCGCGGCCGGGTGGCCATCGTCACTGGTGGAGGCACCGGCATCGGCAGGCACACCGCCTTGGCGCTGCTGGAGGCGGGCTATTCGGTTGTCTTGGCCGGGCGGCGCTTGGAGCTGTTGCAGGAGGCCGTGGAGGAATCCGGCGCCGGCCGGCGCGCCCTCGCCGTGCGTGCGGACGTCGCGGACGCGGACTCCGTGGCGCAGCTCTTCGCCCGCGCCGAGGAAGCCTTCGGGCGTTTGGATCTGCTCTTCAACAACGCCGGCACCGGCGCGCCGCCGGTGCCGTTGGAGGAACTCGCTCTGGATCGGTGGCGCCGCGTGGTGGACGTGAATCTCACCGGCGCGTTCCTCTGCACCCAGCACGCCTTCCGCCTGATGAAGAAGCAAGACCCGAAGGGCGGGCGCATCATCAACAACGGCTCCATCTCCGCGCATGTGCCGCGCCCCAACTCGGCGCCGTACACCGCCACCAAGCATGGGCTGACCGGCCTCACGCGCTCCACGTTCCTGGACGGCCGCGCCCACAACATCGTCTGCGGGCAGATCGACATCGGCAACGCGCACACGCCCATGACGGCGCGCATGGCGCAGGGCGTGCGGCAGGCCGATGGTTCGCTGAAACCGGAACCGACCATGGCCGCCGAACACGTGGCGCACACGGTGCTCTACATGGACAGCCTACCGCTGGACGCCAACGTGCCGTTCCTCACGGTGATGGCGTCGTCCATGCCCTACATCGGGCGCGGGTAAGGCGAACGCCGGAAAGACGGCGCGTTCAGATGCGGTAGGTGGCGGCCGTCATCACCCGCGAGAGCAACCCCATGCAGCGCTTGAGCGCGGATGGGAACACCGCCGGCTCGGCGCGGGCGGCGCTTTGCCGATGCCGTTCCTCGTCGTCGCGCATGGCCGCGAAGATGGCGCGGCTCTTGGCGTCGGTTGCAGGCAGCCGTTCCAGATGCCGATCCAAGTGGCGGCGTACTTCGTCCTCCGTCGCTTCCAGGAACCCCAAGCTCACGCGGTCGCCGCAGAGCCCGGTGGCGGCCCCCAGCAGAAAAGAGGCGCAGTAGAAGGCCGGGTCCAAAACGCTCGGTCGGCTGTCGAGTTCCCGCAACCGCTCGCGACACCAAGCCAGATGATCCTCCTCCTCGCCGACCGCCTCGCGCAGGAGCGTTCGGGTCTTGCCGTCGCGTGCGACCAACGCTTGGCCTTGGTACAACGCTTGAGCGCAGATCTCGCCACAGTGGTTGACGCGCACCAACCCACGCGCAACCCGGCGGTCCGCCTCGCTCAGCGTTGTGGCCTGCCCAGCCGCAGGTCTCGCCCGCCGCGCCCGCGCGCTGCCGGAGAGGGTGCGCAGCCCGGCATCCAAGGCAATCAGGCAGGAATCGAGCATGGCCAACATGGTCGTGGGCGACGGGCGCACAGTAACACGGCCTTAAAGAAAGACCTGCCGCCGCTATGTTTCGTTACGTCAAATAGACAATTCCGCTATTTTCTAGTGGCGGCACCGTACCTGTGGCGTGAGGCTTGGAGTGGGTGTACGACAGATCTTTGGCGACGGGTGCTGGGAGCGCGGGCGTCTCGCCCGCATGCAGGCGGAACGCCTGCGTTTCCGCCTTGGCACCGACACCGCTTACCAAAGATCTGTCGTACACCCGCTTGGAGTTTGGCGACCAAGCCGCGGGCTGCGTCGTGATAGGCTGTCCACCTTGTCTCGCTGCGTAGGCGCCCAATGCTGCAGGTTCGCAAACAGGACGCCATCACCACCGTGGCTTTCGGTGGGGGTTTGCTGGATTACGCCGCCACGGAAGCGCTGCGCGAGGCGGTGCGGGAGGCGGATGCGGACGAAGGTGTGCGCCTGCTGGTGCTGGATTGCGACAGCGGCGGGGACGCTTGGCCGGACATGGGCGATTGGCCCGAACGCCTGCGGCATCGACGTCCGGCCGGGGCGCACGGCCCCGGGCCGCTGCCGGAACAGGAGGCGATCAAGGCGCTGCGGGCGTTCATGAAACCCACGTTGGCGCTGCTGCGCGGCAAAACGCTGGGCCTCGCGCTGGATTTCGCCTGCGTATGCGATCTGCGCCTCGCGTCCGCGGACGCCGAGATTGGCGATCCGCGCATTCGCCAAGGGCGCACGGCCGCCACCGGTATCGCGTATCTGCTGCCGAAACTGATCGGGCAGGCGCACGCCATGCGGGTGTTGCTGCTCGGCGAAGTGTTGGACGCGGCCGAGGCGAAGCGCATCGGCTTGGTTCACGAAGTCGCCCCGGCAGGTGCGTTCGACGAACGGGCCGAGGCGCTGGCCGCGGAAATCGCCGCGCTGCCGACCCGGGCGTGGGCGGTTCACAAGCTGCAAGTGCTGCCGCAGCTGGATTTGCCGTTCGACGCGGCGATGACGCACTCGCTCGGCGTGCGCCAAACGCATGTGATCGAAGATCGCGCCGAAGGCATGCGCGCTTGGCGCGAACGGCGCGACCCCGAGTTCACCGGCCGATGAGCGACGAATCCGCGTTGGTGGTGCGAGACGACGGGCCGGTGCGGCACCTCATCCTCAACCGTCCGGAAAAGCTGAACGCCTTGGATCTCGATCAGCATGTGCGCATCAAACGCGCCGTGGAGACCGCCGCGACGGCACCCGGCGTGCGTGTGCTGGCGCTTTCCGGCAATGGCCGGGCGTTCTGCGCCGGCGATGATCTGCGCGCCGAAGCGCCGGTGGGAGACGATCCGCTAGCCGGGCGCCGCGTCGAACTCGAAGTGGGCGCCGGGCCGGTGTTGCTGCTCGAATCGGCGGCGGCGTTGCGCGCCTGCCCCAAACCGACGGTCGCCCTGATGCACGGCCACGCCTTGGGCTCCGGCTACGACTACAGCCTCTCCTGCGATTTCCGCGTCGCCACCGCGGACGTCAACTACGGCGACCCGCGCATTCACCGGGCGCTGTGGGCCGCCGAAGGCTGGGCCTACAAGCTGCCGCGCTTGGTCAACCAAGCCGTGGTCGCGCCCATCGCCTATCTGGGCGAAACCATGGACGGAGCGACCGCCCGCGAGCGCGGGTTGCTGCACGAGGTGTATCCGCCGGGCGCGGATGTGCGCGGCGAGGCGGCGCCGTTTCTGCGCGACTTGGCGAGCCTCGACGCCGCGGCTTACGCCGAGACCAAGGCCCACATTCTCGCCGGCGGCGACATCGCCTTCGAGCAAGCGCTCGGCGTGGCCTAAAGCGCACCCAAACGGGCGCGTACGAGTTTGCTCCGCAAACTCGGTGCTGTGGCAAACTTGCGCCGCACATGGAACATCCCTCGCCCAAACCGCCGGTGCTGCTCGACGACGAGCGTGTGCGCGAGTTCGTCGCCAACGGGTTTCTGCGCTTGACGGCCGACGTGGACGCGACCGTCCACGGCGAGGTGGACGCGCTGCTGCGCCACGCCATCGAACGCGAGACGTGGTACGGCAACAACATCCTGGCGCGGGTGCCGCGGATGCACGCGGTGCTCGATTGTCCGGTGGTGCGGGGCGCGTTGCTCTCGCTGCTGGGCGAGGGCTACTACCTGCATCCGCACCGCGCCATCCACAGCAGCACGCCGGTTGAATTGCCGGAGATGGAGCTCACGCCGGAGACGAACGCGCCGCCGATGGGCAAAGGCTCCGCCGCCGGTTCCGGCTGGCATCAGGACGCGCAAAGCCCGCTCTCCCGCGCCCGCCACCACCTGCCGCGCTACCTCATCGGCTTCTACTTCCCGCACGATGTGCCGGTGGCGATGGGGGCCACGCGGATACAGGCCGGCAGCCACTTCCACGCGCAACCGGTGGAGCCGAGCGGCGTGGTGCTGGAGGACATCGCCGCCGGCACGTTCCTGCTGCTGCACTTCGACATGGTTCACGCCGGCTTCCCCAACCGCACCGAGCACACCCGCTACATGGCGAAGTTCGTCTTCACGCGCACACGCAACCCGAGTGCGCCCAGTTGGAACCATTCGGACCCGGCATGGCGGCGGCCGACCGCTTGCTTGCCGGATTTCGACTTGCCAAACACTTGGTCGCACGTTTGGAACTGGATGCGGGGTAGACCGGCGGCGGCTGAGGAACCGAGCCGTGACGCTGGCGACGTGGCGCAGTTCGACAGCTTGCACCAGCCATCGCGCTTGGAAGCCATCTACGGCGGCGGGCACACGGTGGATTCCTTGCGCGACGCGCTCTTGGCACACGCCGGCAAAGGCCGCCACGAACGCGCGTTGATGAAGGATTTCGCCGAAAAGCACTTGCCCCGCGACAACGTGCGGGGCTATCCGCGGCGTTGGAACGAGCGGGCGGTGGTGATGGAGGACGCGACCTACGCCCTCGCCGCCCAAGGCGCCGCCGCGGTGCCGGCGCTTGCGGAGTTGCTCGACCACGCGGACCCGTGGATGCGCATCAACGCCGCGTTCGCCTTGGGCGAGATCGGCCCACCGGCGGCCGGTGTCGTACCAGCTTTGGCGCGTTTGCTCGACAGCCCGCTCCAGCAAGAGGTGCGGCAAGCGTTGGACGCGCTGGCCGCGCTCGGTGGCGGTTTGACGCCGGCGCTGCCGGCCATCGAGCGGCTGCTGACGCAAAGCAATCCGAACTGGCAAGCGCCAGAGGTGCTGCGCGGCTGGAGCGGCGAAGATCAGGTGCGCCTGAACGCGGTGTTCGCGCTCTTGAGCGGCGTTGCGGCGGGGGAGAACGAAGACGCCGCTGAGGCCCTTGCGAAAGCCTCCCTAGGCGACAAGAACGGCTACGTCTCGGCGGTGGCCACGGAGATCCTCGTGCGCATCGGCACACCCTCCGCACATACGGCGGCGCTTCGCTTCCTAGCCGAGCGGCGCTGGGATGAAACGCTGATGGGACGCGCCAAGGGGTATTGATCCTTCGCACCTCCGCCCCGGATGGCTGCGACGTCCTGGGAGCGCGGGCGTCTCGCCCGCAAAATCTGAACACCCGAACAAGAGTGCGGGCGAGACGCCCGCGCTCCCAGGATGTGCCGCCAAATGTCGCACACCCAGTAGATCAGCGGTATTTGCACGCGCCGGTGCGAATGTGCTCCTCGAAATCCTCCCGAAAGTACCGCAGCGCGCTGGCCAGCGGTTCGATGGCGCCCGGGGCGTGCAGGCAGAACGTGTTGGTCACGCCGCCGATGAACATGGCGTTGCGCTCCAAGAGTTCCAGATCCCCCTCGCTGCCGCGGCCTTCCTCGATGTCCGTCAGCAACGCCTCCACCCACGGCAGGCCCTCGCGGCAGGGGGTGCAGAAACCGCAGGATTCCTGCGCGAAGAAGTGCTCCAGGTTGCGGCACATGTCCACCGGGCAGATGGTGTCGTCCATCAGGATCATGGTGCCGGTGCCCATGCGGCTGCCGGCGGCTTGGATGGTGCCGTAGTCCATGGCGAGGTCGAAGTGCTCCTCCACCAGAAAATCCGTTGAGGCGCCGCCCGGCAGCAATCCCCGCAGCTGGTAGCCGTCCCGCATGCCGCCGGCGTGTTCCTCCACGATTTCGCGGATGCTGGTGCCGATGGGCAGTTCCCAGAGGCCCGGCTTGTTGACGCGCCCGGAGACGCCGTAGAGCTTGGTGCCGGCGTCGTCGCCCTTGCCCAGCTCCTGGTACCACTCGGCGCCGCCGCGCACGATGGCCGGCACGTTGCACAACGTCTCCACGTTGTTGACGATGGTGGGCCGCCCCCACGCGCCGCTGGCCGGCGGAAACGGCGGCTTCTGCCGGGGCTGGCCGCGTTTGCCTTCCAAGGCGTTCAGCAGCGCGGTTTCCTCGCCGCAGATGTAGCGCCCGGCGCTGCGGTGGATGCGCAGATCGAATCGGAAGCCGGTGCCGAAGATGTTCTTGCCCAGATAGCCCTTGGCGTAGGCGTTCGCGATGGCCTGTTGCAGTTGCCGAAACGGTTGGTGGTATTCGCCGCGCAGAAACACGTAGCCTTGCTCGGCTTGGATGGCCCACGCGCCGATGATCATGCCCTCCACCAACAAGTGCGGGTTGTTCTCCAAGAGGTAGCGATCCTTGAACGTGCCGGGCTCCATCTCGTCCGCGTTGCAGACGAGGTACTTCGGCCCGCCATCGGCATCCGCTCCTTGCCGCACGAAGCTCCACTTCAGCCCAGTGGCGAAACCCGCGCCGCCGCGCCCGCGCAGATTCGCCTCCTTCACCAAGGTGATCACCTCTTCCGGCGTCATCCCAGTGAGGGCTTGGCGGGCCGCCGCGTAGCCGCCGCCACCTTCATAGGCCGCGCCATCCACCGCGCCGCCCACTTCCTCCACCAAGCCGGTGAGCGGCTTTGCTTCGCTCGACATTTCGTTAGGAATCCAAGTCGCTTCGCCGCACCCATGCGACGCGGAGTGAACCTTACCGAAGCCGCAACCCCGCTGGCAAGCGCGAAGCCCCTGTCCCCAGGACTTTTTCACGCTAACGCGCACCGGCGCAGCGGGGCTGCGAAGCGCATGTGAAGGGCGTGTCGGATGTGCGAACACGGCGGCGGGGGCGTCTCCGCGTTCGGCGTGGAGCGCCCGGGGCGGGCGCGACGGGTGTTTTTTCGGGCGGATCCCGCGCCGCGGACGAGGGCGCCTCGAAGCGGGCGGCGTCGGGCGGTGGCGCGGTCGGTTTTCGGCGGCTAGTCCGGGGAGAGGATGGCGTCGAGGGCGTCGGCGCGGCGCATCATGAAGTGGGTGGTGGCCTCGGGCACGAAGCGGAAGCCGCGGTGCCGGACGACGGCGAGGGCGATGTTGTTCATGGCGGCCTGGTTGGTCGGCGCGTGGCGGGCGCGGACCCGGCTGTCGTCCTCGCGGAGGGTGGCGTCTCGGGGGTGGTGGTTGCCGTTCTCGATCATCCAGTGGCCGCGGTTCCAGGCCAGCAGCCGCTCGGGGCCGGCCTGGTCCGCGCCGACCGAGCAGATGCCGTAGGCGACGTCCCGGGACGCCTCGCCGGTCTTGATCACGACGCGCTCGCGGACGACGCGGAACGCTTGGCGGGCGTGTCGGAAGAGCAGCATCCTCCTCGGCAGGCCGACGACGGAGATGGAGCGGATTTCGAGCCTGCCGTGGGCCTTCTCCGGCGGCGCGGCGTGGCGCTTCGCGCCGGCGCCGTCCCAGTCCATGGCGACCAGCGCCTTGCGGGTTTCGGGGCAGTTCTTCTTGATCGGGAACAGGTGGTCCGCGCCGGCGATGTCGACGACGCGGCGCTCCATGTCGTAGGACGGGTGCAGGGCGTCCAGGGTGAGCAGCCGGCCGCGGATGTCGACGTCCTCGAGCAGCGCCGCGGTGGCGGCGGCCTCGCCGCCCTTCTCGAACAGGCAGCGGCTCGCCACCGGCCGGCCGTCGTGGGACACCAGCGTCACCGTCTCGAAGCGGCTGTCCGCGCCGGTGTTGCGGTTGGCGCCGCGGATGCGCTTGCCGTCCATCGCCAGCGCCCGCCGGTCGAACGAGTCGCGGACGTCCCCGCCGTCCGCCGCGCCGGCGTCCGCCGCCGGCGCCCGCGGCGCCGCCCAGCGCCGCAGCGCGTCCTGCAGCGCCTCCGGGTCGAGGTCCGCCATCACCCGGCAGAACGTCGAGTCCGACGGCGCCACCCAGACGCCGCGCTCCGGATGCCGCCACGCCCCCAGCGCCCGCAACTCCTCCTGCGCCAGCCCGCGCCCGAACCGCTCCGCCGCCGCCGGCCCCGACAGCCCCGACAACTTCGCCAGCGCCACGATCGCCAGCACCGTCTCCAGCCGGTGCTTCCGCCCCTGGCCGCGCCGGCAGTCCGGCAACTCCGCGAACACGTCGCGCAACGAGCGCAGCTCCGCCTTCCCGTACGGCATCGCCACCGCCTTCGGCGCGCCCCACTCCGGACGCTCCGTTGGGTCCGACAGCCGCCGCCGGGCGTCCGGCCGCAGCGGACGCACGCGCATCTCCTTCGGCGACGCATGCGCGTCCGTGTACGCGCCGTTGTGCCGCGCGAACCCCTTCGTGACGCCCACCCGCTCCCAGTTCGACGCCCGGTAGCACGTCCCCTTGAACCGCGACGGGTCCACGAACGTCTCCGCCAACTCCAGAACGTGCCCGTGCGCCTCCCGCCAGTCCCCGCTCAGCCGCCGCAGGCTCAGCCCCAGCGTCCGCGACGCCAGGTTCTTGATCCCCTCCCCCTTCGGCAGAATCAAAAACCGCGTGTTGTTGCCGATCAGATGCAGGCGCCGGAACTGCACCGACGGGTGCCAGCCCAGCCAGTCGTCCCGCGGCGCGCACTTGAACGCCCCGGACTGCCACCCGGCCAGCGCCAGCCAGTGCCCGCGCCACTCCGCCACGTGCCGCAGCCCCCGGCCCGCGAACTGCTTGAACCCCAGGTAGTGGTGCTCCGCCATCTCCCGGTCCCACCGCCGCCGCTCGTCCGCGCGAACCGGCCGCACCACGACCTCCCGAAGCGCCACCTCCGACCTGTCGAATCCATCCGCCATCCACCCTTTATAGGGCATGCGATGGCGAATAGCCAGCTCTTCCCACTCCCCCACGCCCCTCAACCGCCTTCGGCTAGCGTGAAAAAGCCCTGCCCCTGTCCCGCGCGCCACTTGCAACTGGCGACAGCCTTGTACTGGCGATGAAAACACCAATCGGCGCAGTTTGCGGCAATCCGCGGCGCATAGGCGCATAGGGGAACGCCGGGCGGAATGCGTACGCAAAATCGCGCAAATCTCCTACAAGAACCCGCCGGATCTCACAAAAACCTGCCACAAGAGCGTACTAACGGCAGCCGGCAAGTTGGCGTGCGTAGCGATCGCTGCGGCTGGCTACCCGCACGGCGGCGTCTTTCAGCCAGGCGTTGTCGCGCCAGACGCCGCGCTGGTAGCCGCCGATGCCGGCGTAGTAGGCGAGGTAGAGGTTGCGGGCGTCGCCACGCTCGATGCCGGCGCGGCGGTGGGCGGTGTGCAGGTACCAGCCGACGAAGTCCACGGCGTCGGCGAAGCGATCGCGGTCGGCGCCGCGGTTGCCGGTGGCGCGCATGTAGTCCTGCCACGCGGCGTCGGTGGCTTGGGCGAAACCGTAGGCGCTGGATTCGCGGCCCAGCCACGGCACCACGCCGAGCAGTTTCTTGCGCGGCGGCTTGGCGTCGTGGCGGTAGCTCGACTCCTTGTACATCACCGCCATCATCACCGGAATGGGCGCGCGCCAGCGCCGCTGGGCGTCCTTGGCGGCGCGGTGCCAGCGCGGGCGCTCGGCGAAGATGGCGCACAGGTCGTTGGGCTCGGACGGGGGCGCGGACGCGCAGCCGGCCAAGCCGGCCAGGCAGGCTAGGAAGGCCGCGGCAAAGGCGAACGCGATGCGACGGGTTGCTTTCATGGGGCGCTCTCGGAGTGGTGCTGCGCTAGGAAGCGCGTGAAGGCGGCCTCGTTCATCACCGGGACGGACAGCGCCTCGGCTTTGGCGAGCTTGCTGCCGGCGCTCTCGCCGGCCACCACCTGCGTGGTGTTCTTGGAAACCGACCCGGCCACCTTGGCGCCGAGGGCAGCCAGCGCCGCTTTGGCGACGTTGCGCGGCATTTCGGCGAGTGTGCCGGTCAACACCCACGTTTGGCCGGCCAGCGGTTTGGCGTCCGCGGCGGCGACGCTTGGCGCCGGCCACGCGATGCCGATGTCCTCGTGCAGTTTCTTCGCCAGCGCGCGGTTCGCGCCGTCGCCGAAGAACGCCACCACCTTGGCCGCCACGATGGGGCCCACGTCGTCCACTTCCTGCAGCGATTCGACGTCCGCGGCAAGTAGGGCGTCCAAGGTGCGGTAGCGGTTCGCCAAAGCGTGTGCCGTGGTCTCGCCCACTTCGCGGATGCCCAGCGCGAAGATGAAGCGGGCGAAGGTGGTCTCTTTGCTCGCCTCCAGCGCCGCGAGCAGGTTCTCGGCGGATTTCGGCCCCATGCGCTCGAACTCCGCCAACTGCGCTTGGGTGAGGGCGTACAGATCCGCCGGGTCCGCCACCAAGCCGCCGCTGAC
This sequence comes from Candidatus Azotimanducaceae bacterium, assembly GCA_965243095.1. Classification (GTDB taxonomy): domain Bacteria; phylum Pseudomonadota; class Gammaproteobacteria; order Pseudomonadales; family Azotimanducaceae; genus VXYL01. Next base: position 2,524,450 of record OZ251530.1, on the reverse strand, counting down.
GAGTTGATCCACCAGCTTGTCGCCCAGCCCTTCGATGTCGAGCGCGAGGCGCGAGGCGAAGTGGCGGATGCGCTCCTTGCGTTGCGCGGCGCATTGCAGCCCGGCGCCGCAACGCGTTACCACCTCGCCTTCGCCGCGTTCGATGGCCGCGCCGCAGGCCGGGCAGGTTGTGGGCATGTTCACGGCTTGAGCGTCCTGCGGCCGCTTCGACTCCACCACCTTCATGATCTGCGGAATGACGTCCCCGGCGCGGTGGATGAGCACGGTGTCGCCGATGCGCAGGTCCAGCCGCACGATTTCGTCCATGTTGTGCAAGGTGGCGTTGGAGACGGTGACGCCGCCGACGAACACCGGTTCCAGCTTCGCCACCGGCGTGATGGCGCCCGTGCGCCCGACCTGGAAGTCCACGTCGCGCAGCACCGTGCTGGCCTCCTCGGCCGGGTACTTGTAGGCGATGGCCCAACGCGGCTTGCGCGTGACTTGGCCGAGGCGCCCGCGCAAAGCGAAGTCGTCCACTTTCACCACCGCGCCGTCGATGGCGTAGTCGAGGGAGTCGCGCTCGGCCAGCAGCGCTTCAACGTAACGGGCGCAGCCGGCCAAATTCGGCTGCGATTCGCCGCGCGGATTCACCGGCAAACCGAAGGACTCGAACGCCCGCAGCACCTCGGCATGGCCAACCACGCCCCACTCTGGATGATCCCCGGCGCTGTAGCAGAACATGGCCAGCGGGCGCGTCGCGGTCACCTTGGGATCCAGCTGGCGCAGGCTGCCGGCGGCGCCGTTGCGGGGATTGACGATGGGGCGCTCGCCGGTGCGCCGCGCATGTTCGTTGAACTTGCGAAAGCCGTCGATGGGCATGTACACCTCGCCGCGCACCTCCAACAACGGCGGCGGCGAACCGGCCAAGTGCAACGGGATGGTGCCAATCGTGCGGATGTTGCCGGTGATGTCCTCGCCGGCCTCGCCGTTGCCGCGGGTGGCGGCTTGCGCGAGGACACCATCCCGATACAGAAGACTCACCGCTACGCCATCCATCTTCGGCTCGCAGAAGTAGGTTAGCGGCGCTGCGTCTTCGCCGCCGAGGATGCGGCGGCAGCGCTCCTCCCAAGCGCGCAACTCCTCCACGCTGACGCACTTGTCGAGGGAGAGCATCGGTGTGCGATGGCGCACCTCTTGGAACGCATCCACCGGCGGCGCGCCGACGCGCTGCGTGGGCGAGTCCGCGGTGCGCAACTCCGGGTGTTCGGCCTCCAACGCCACCAAGGCGTCGAACAGCTCGTCGTACTCCGCATCGGAGATTTCCGGGTCGTCGAGCGCGTGGTAGCGGTGCAGGTGCCGCTCGATGCGTTGACGCAGATCGGCGATGCGCGCTTCCGCGTCTTGGCGGCCGTGCTTTTCCACCGCGCCCATCACGGCCGAATCGATTTCTGGGCTTGTCATTGCGATACCGTTGGGCGTGTCACATTCGCGAATCAAACGCCCAACTCCGCCGACAGGGGCTCTTCATGCGAGGGGCAGGCCCCTCGCGCACCCCCGCTGAGGGCTCCACATCTGGCAACACGCGCTTCAAGGCCCAAACAGCTACGACAAGCACGCCGTCCTCCCACGGGGGTCCCGGAGGCGAAGCCCCCGAAGCAGATCAGCCCCGCATGTTGACGCGCTTGAAGTCGCTGATGCGCTGCCGGTAGTGCTCGATGGTTTGGCCGCTGAGGTCGTTCTTGCGTTCATCTTTGAGTTCTCCGCCCACCGCCACCGCCACTTCCTGCGCCACTTCGAGCATTTCCTCAAACGCCGGCCGCGGGTCGTTCATGGCGGCGAGGCGCAGCAGGAAAACCACCTGCGGCGTTGCCAACGACTCCACCTCGGAAAGATCGAACGTGCCGGGCTCCACCCCGTTGGCCACCGTGAACATGGTCTTGCGCGTGTTCGGGTGCAGTTTGCGGAACACGTTGCCGCCGTATTTCAAGTCGCTGGCCATGAACGCGCGCAGCAGGGTTTGCCCATCGAAGGCGTCGCCGGACTTGGCCGAAACCCAGATCACGACGACGTTCGCCACCTCTTCTTGCGTGGCCGGCTGCTCCACGCGGGTGCGGCTGGCGTGTACGTCCGCGCCGTTGGCGAAGGTGCGCACATTGCGCGGCACGGTGGGCTCCGTGCGGCGCCCGGCGATGGGTATGCGGCGGCCGGGACGGCCGACTTCGGCTGGCACTTCGGCATCCGCCAAAGCTCCGCCGGCGGCGTTGTCGGCCGCGGCCGCGAACTCCGGCGCCAAGTCAGGGTGCGGCGGCGCACCCTCGGCATCGACGCCTTCGACCAAATCGTCGGCCGCGCCGAAGTCGAAATGGCTCTGCTCGGAGGGCTCGCGCGCCGCCTCGTCGCGGCCGCGCGCCGCGCGCCGACGCCAGTTCATCCACAGGCCGTGGCCGATCACCAGCGCGATCAACGCGCCGCCAGCCCACAGGATGTACTCCGTGTACTCCGTGATGTTCATTTGCGGGACTCCTTTCCCTCCCCCTGGGCCATTCCCTAGAAGCCAATCCAGCTCCGACCCGACTGCGAGCTTAGCCTGTTTCGCCGGCCACTGCCATACGCGCCGCCTGCGCCACGTCCACGGACACCAGCCGCGACACGCCGGGCTCCTGCATGGTCACGCCGAGCAGGTGATCGGCCATTTCCATGGTCTGCTTATTGTGGGTGATCAGCACGAACTGCAAGTCGTTCGACAGTTCGCGGATGAGGTCGGCGAAACGGCCCACGTTGGTGTCGTCCAAGGGCGCGTCCACCTCGTCCAGCATGCACACCGGGCTGGGGTTGATCTGGAAGATCGAGAAGATGAGCGCCACCGCGGTCATCGCCTTCTCGCCGCCGGAAAGCAAGTGGATGCTGGAGTTGCGCTTGCCCGGCGGCTGCGCCATCAACGTCACGCCGGTGCTCAGCCAATCCTCGCCGGTGAGCTGCAACGACGCCCGGCCGCCGCCGAAGAACTTGGGAAAGAGGGTGAGCAGGCGCTTGTTCACTTGGTTGAAGGTGTCCTTGAAGCGCGCCCGGGTCACCCGGTCGATGCGCCCGATGGCGCCCTGCAGGGTGGCGAGGGCCTTCTCCAAGTCCTCGTGTTGCTGGTCCATGTGGCGCTTGCGCTCGGCCTGCGTCTCGTACTCGTCGATGGCGGCCAGGTTGACCGGCCCCAAGCGGGCGATGCGGGCGGCGATCTTCTCCACCATCTCCACCCAGCGCTCTTCCAGCGGGATCGGGCCGTCGCCGGCTTCGGCGGCCACGCCGGCGCGGGCTTCCTCGAGGTCGATGCCGGTTTCCGCGAGCGCCGCGCGCAGGTGATCGCGGTTGGCGGCCAGCCGTTCGCGCTCCACGCGGGCTTCTTCGAGGCGGCTGCGCACCTCGTCGGCGAGCTGTTCGGCCTCGTTGCGTTTGCCGGCCGCCTCGCGCATGGTGGCGTCGATCTGCTCCACCGCTTGGCGCAGCTTGGCGAGTTCTTCCTCGGCGGTTCGGCTTTCGGCGAGTTTCGCCTGCAACTGCTGTTGCCGTTCGGGTGCGGCGGCCTCGATCGCCGCGACGGTTTCGGTCATCTCCTTGGCGCGCCGGGCTAGGTTCTCCCGTTCCTCCAGGAGGCGCTCGCGGGCGGCTGTCGCGGCCGCCAAGGACGCCGCCAGCATTTGCGCCTCGGTGCTGAGCCGGTGGTGTTCGTCCTGTGCTTGCCGCGCTTGCCGCCGCGCCGCAGCGACGGCTTGCTCGCCTTCGTCACGCGCTTGGCGCAGATTCTCGGTGGTGGCGGCCAGCGCTTTGGCTTGCTCGCCGAGGTCGGCCAACCGGGCGCGGGCGGCGTCCAACTGGGCGACCTCTTTGGCCACGCGGCCTTCCACATCGCGCCGCTCGGCGGCGATGCGCTGGGCGTTCGCCTGCGCTTCCTCTTGGCGAACGCGGCACACGTCGTGCTCGTTTTTCGCGCGCGCAAGGGCGGCGGCGGCATCCGCATGGCGCCCGCGCAGCCCTTCGCGTTGGTTTTCCAAATCCGCGATGCCGCGGCGACATTCCTCCATCCGCGCCGCCACGTCGTCCGCCTTGGCCACGACCGCTTCCACGTCTTGCTTCAGCGCTTCCAAGGCCGCGGCGCGGCCGAGCACGCTGTCCGCCTCCGCGCCGCGGTGCAGGCGCATCCAATCGACGCCCAGCCACAAGCCGTCGCGGGTGACGACGCTCTCGCCGGCGGCGAGGTGTTGCCGCGCCGCGAACGCCTCGGCCGGGGTTTGCGCGGCGTACACGCCGGCGAGCAGCGAGCCGTAGTCGCCTTGCGCGAAAGTGGCAAGCGGCGTGAGTTTGCGGTTCGCTTCGGCCGCGTTGGCGCGCGGTTGGACAACGGCCACTTGGACAGCGCCGCCCTCCGGCGCCGCGGCCAAAGCGGAGATGCGCTGCTGCAGTTCCTGCCCGTCGGCGTCGGCGCCGTCGCGCGCCACCACCGCCTGCATGTCTTCGCGCAGCACCGTTTCCACGGCGCGTTCCCAGCCCGGCGCCACGATCAGGTTTTCGGCCAAGCGCGGCGAATCGCTCAAGCCGCTTTCCTCCAGCCACTGGCTCGCCGTTTCCGAAGCGGCGGCGCGGCCCAGCGCGGCGTCCTGCGCGGCCGCCAGCGCGGCGTGCTCGGCTTGGCGCTCGCCGGCAGCCTGCCGCGCCGTTTGCAACGCTGCGTCGCGCTCGGCGAGCGTTTGCTTGGCGGCGGTCAACGTCTCGGCGTTGTCCTCCAGCGCCTTGCCGCAAGCGCCCATGTGCCGCACGGCTTGACCGACGGCGCGGGCGAGGGACTGCAAATCGCCGTCTTCTTCTTCGGCCGCCGGCTCTTTGGGAAGGTTGTCGAGGCGAGCGCGCAGATCCGCTAGCGCCTCCTCGCCATGTTCGACGCGGCTCTGGCACACCCGCGTCTCGGCGCCGTTCTCGTTCGCCCGGCGGGCGTGTTCCTCCCACTCTTGGCGGCGCGTTCGCGCCAGCTCCTCGGTTTGTTCCAAACGCTGCGCCGCCTCGGCGTCTTTGGCCTCGCTGGCGGCGAGCGCCGGGCGCTTGGCTTCCACTTCCTGCCGCATGGTGGCGACGCGGTCGCCATCCGCCTCGAGTTGCGCCGCCACTTCGCGTTGGCGCTCCGCCAAGGCGTTGTTTTCGTGTTCCAACTCGGCGCGCCGCTTGCGGTCGAAATCGATGGCCTGCTCCAGCGCCTGCACACCCACGCGCACCTCGAACAGGCGCGCCTGCGCGGCGTTCGCGGCATCGCTCCGCTCGGCGTAGGCCGCGCGGTCGCGTTCGAGCGCGGTGTCCAGCGCCTGCCGCTTGCTGAGCGCGCCGGCGTGTTCCACCTCCAGCGCCGCCGCAGCCGCGGCTTGTTCGCCGAGGGTTTTTTCCAAGGCCGCCAGCCGAATGGCGTGCAGTTGCGCCGTGCGCGCCCGTTCCTCCTGCTTGAGCTCGCGGTAGCGCTCAGCGGCGCGGGACTGGCGCTTGAGGTGGGCGATCTGGCGGTCGAGTTCCTCGCGCAGATCCGCATGCCGCGCCAGATTCTCCAAGGTGTGGGCGATGCGGTTTTGCGTTTCGCGGCGGCGCTCCTTGTACTTGGTGACGCCGGCGGCCTCTTCCAGATAGCCGCGCAACTCCTCCGGCTTGGCGTCCGCGATCTCCGAGATCATCCCCTGTTCGATGATGGAGTAGCTGCGCGGGCCGAATCCGGTGCCGAGGAACACGTCCGCGATGTCGCGGCGCCGGCAGCGGCTGCCGTTGAGATAGTAGGTGGACTGCGCGTCCCGGCTGACCTCGCGGCGGATGGCGATCTCCGCGTAGTTGGCCAGGCGGCCTTCCACCAGCGTGCCGCCGACGCGCCCCGCGCGGTTGTCGAACACCAGTTCGACGGACGCGAGGGCCGTGGGCGAACGCCCGTTGGAGCCGTTGAAGATGACGTCCGTAAGCGCTTCGCCGCGCAACTGCCGCGCCGAGCTTTCGCCCATCACCCAGCGCACGGCGTCGATGACGTTGGACTTGCCGCAGCCGTTGGGCCCCACGACCGCGCAGCGGTTGCCCGGCAACGCCACCGTTGTCGGATCAACGAAGGACTTGAAACCCGCGAGCTTGATTTCCTTAAGGCGCATCTGAAAGCCGACCATCCCTGTCGAAGCGCGGAGTGTAGCAGCTTCGCGGCGTGTTGGGGGCATCCTGTGGAAGACCGGGCGCGGATGTGGCACGCACTCCACAACGCCGATCAGGGAAGGCGGAGCGTATCGCCGATAGCGCGGTCAGTCAGTTCGCGGGAGCGAATGCAGCCAGGCGGCGTGGCGGGGGGCGCGTTTGGTGCGGGTCCATTCGGCGAGCATGTCTTCGGCGGCGGCGTGGGCGCGGGCGTGGTCGGCGGGGGTGCCTTTGTCGCAGGCGAGTTCCAGGCGGTGGCCGTTGGGGTCGAAGAAGTAGATGGAGTCGAAGATGCCGTGGTCGATGGGGCCGAGTACGTCCACGGCGGCGGCCTGCAGGCGGTCTTTGGCGGCCAGCAGGTCCGCGTGGGAGGCCACCTTGAAGGCGATGTGCTGCACCCACGCCGGAGTGTTCGGGTCTTTGCCCATGGGGGCGGCGTTCGGCAGTTCGAAGAACGCCAGCACGTTGCCGCCGCCGGCGTCCAGGAAAACATGCATGTAGGGATCCGGTTCGCCGGTGGAGGGCACTTCGTTTTCGGCGAACGCCAGTTGGAACTCCATGCCCAGCATCGTGCGGTAGAAGTCCACCGTTTCCTTGGCGTCGTTGCAGCGGTAGGCGACGTGGTGGATGCGCTCGATGTTCATGCCGCCTGCTCCCGCTCCAAGGCCTCGAACAGCGCTTGGAAGTTGCCTTCGCCGAAGCCCTCGTCGCGCTTGCGCTCGATGAACTCGAAAAAGAGCGGGCCGATGAGTTCCTTCGAGAAGATCTGCAAGAGCAGCCGCGGCCCGTCGGCGCCGCTGGTTTCGCCGTCGAGCAGGATGCCGCGGCGGGCGAGTTCGGCCACCGGCTCGCCGTGGCCCGCCAGGCGGCTCTCCAGCATTTCGTAGTAGGTGGCGGGAGGGGGCGTCACGAACTCCACGCCGTTCGCGCGCAAGCGGTCGTACACCGCCGGCAGGTTTTCGCACGCGAGAGCGATGTGCTGCACGCCCTCGCCGCCTAGGCGCTGCAGGAAGTCGTCGATCTGGCCGCCGCCGGAGGCTTCCTCGTTCAGCGGGATGCGGATCTTGTCGTCCGGCGCGGTCATGGCGCGGGAGACCAGGCCGGTGCGTTCGCCTTGGATGTCGAAGCGGCGGATCTCGCGGAAGTTGAACAGGCGCGAGTAGTAGTCCGCCCAGTGGTCCAGCCGCCCGCGGTGGACGTTGTGCGTGAGGTGGTCGATGGCGAGCAGCCCGACGCCGGCCGGCCGTCGCGCAACGCCCGGCAGGAAGCGGAAGTCGATGTCGTAGATGCTGCCGTCGGCGGCGTAGCGGTCGATGAGGTAGAGCGGCGCGCCGCCGATGCCGCGGATGGCCGGCAGCCGCAGTTCCATGGGGCCGCACGGGATGTCCATGGGCTCGGCGCCCAAGGCCACGGCGCGCTCGAAGGCGTGTTTCGCGTCGCGCACGCGAAAGGCGATGCCGGCCGCGCACGGGCCGTGTTCCTGCGCCAAGAACCACGCCGGGCTGCCGGGTTCGTGGTTCACCACGAAGTGGATGTCGTGCTGCCGCCAGAGCGCCACGTTCTTGGAGCGGTGCTCGGCGATGCGCTCGAAGCCAAGCGATTCGAGCACCGGCTCGACCACGCCTTCCTCGGTGGCCGCGAACTCCACGAATTCGAAGCCGTCAAGCCCCATCGGGTTGCCGTGTTCCGCCATGTCGTGTCACTCCGCAAGAACGAGAGTGTTGTTTACTGTACGGTGTTTTCGCTGGTGAGTGTTGCCTTTCGCATGGCTGTTTTCGGCGTTTCTTGGCGTATTCTTGCGCAATACGCCGTTTGCAAAGGAGATTCCGCCAAATGAAGCTGGACGATGCCGATCGTCGCATCCTCGCCGTGTTGCAGCGCGAGGGGCGCCTGCCCAACGTCGCCCTCGCCAAGCGGGTGGGCGCGTCGCAATCGAACTCCAACCGCCGGCTGCGGGCGCTGCGGCAGGCCGGGGTCATCAGCGGCTACGCCGCGGTGCTCGACAAACGCCTGCTCGGCTTCGCGCTCACGGCCTTCGTGCTGGTGACGTTGGAGAAGCAACAGTCCGGCACGGCCGATTTCCATGCGCGGGTGCTGCAGGAACCGCACATCGTGGAATGTCACGCCATGAGCGGCGCCCACGACTATGTGCTCAAAGTGGTGGCCCGCGACATGGAGCACTTCTCGACGCTGGTGATGAACGGCATCTTGAAGTACCCGGGCGTGCGCCATGTGGAGTCCAGCTTCAGCTTGGGCGAAATCAAGCCGCCGCAGGGGTTGCCGATCTGACCGCCGGGCGGCGGTTTCGGCCTTTATGCGACGCGCCGGTAGGCCAGTTCCACAATCGCCCTTCCGGCGTTGCGGGCCCTCGTCTCGAACGGCGTGAGGGGCCGTTCCGCCGGGCGGGGCGTGCTGCCGCCGCGCAAGGTCGGTTCGGCGGCCAGCAAGCTGATCATGCTCTCGGCGTAGTTCGAGTCGTCCGTCGCCAGCGAAAGCGCACCGCCCAACTCCAAGCAAGCGGCCGCGGCGGCGACGAATTCGGCGTTCACTAGGCGGCGCTTGTGGTGGCGCTTCTTCGGCCACGGGTCGGGGAAGAAGACGTTGATCAACCGCACCGAGTTCGGCGCGAGGCGGCGCAGGAAGGTGGTGGCCTCGGCGTTGACGATGCGGACGTTCACCACCGCTGCGCGTTCGCAAGCCAGCATCAGCGCGCCGAAGCCCGGTTGGTACACGTCCACGCCGACGCAGTTCCAATCCGCGTGCGCCGCGGCGAACGCCGCCAAGGCGTTGCCGTTGCCGAATCCCACTTCCACCGCCAGTGGCGCGGCGCGGCCGAAGATGGCGGCGGGAAAATCGTCGGCGCACACCGCGGCCCAATCCACCAAGTAGCGGGCCGAGAGAGTGTCCAGAGCGCGTTGTTGGCCGCGGGTCATGCGCCCGCGGTGGCGAACGTGGACGCGGCCGACGTTCGCCGGATCGGCGGCGTCGGAGTTGGTTTCTTGCGGGCCGGGCATGGAACCCGCTGCGGTCATCCCGGCCGGCGGACGCCGGCCGGTGCTGCGACGAGAGCGGCTTAGGCCGGCACCAACGCCGCGGCCGCCGCCGCGCCGCCGGCCGCTGCTTCCATGTGCTTGCGCAGCTTCTTCATGGCGTTGCGCTCGAGTTGGCGGATGCGTTCGGCGGAAACGCCGTAGCGCTCGGCAAGCTCCATCAGCGTGGTTTTCTCTTCGGCCAGCCAGCGGGCGCGCAGAATGTCGCGGCTGCGCGCGTCCAGCGTGGCCAACGCGGCGGCCAATTGGCGCGCGGCGCGGCCGGCGGCGTCCGCCTCGGCCACCAGTTCCTCGGGATTGGCGGAGGCGTCCTCCAAGTAGTGCGCCGGGGCGGGGGCGGCGGCGTCCTCGTCGTCGTCCGCGTGGCCGTCGAAGGCGACGTCCCGGGACGCGAGGCGGCCTTCCATGCGCGTCACCTCGGCCGCATCCACGCCCAGTTCGTCGGCGATGGCCTTGGTTTCCTCCCGGTTCAGCCAGCCGAGCTTCTTCTTGCTGCTGCGCAGATTGAAGAACAGCTTGCGCTGCGCCTTGGTGGTGGCGACCTTGACGATGCGCCAATTGCGCAGGATGAACTCGTGCATCTCGGCGCGGATCCAATGCACGGCGAAGGAAACCAAACGCACGCCAACGGACGGGTCGAAGCGTTTGACGGCCTTCATCAGGCCGACGTTGCCTTCTTGGATGAGATCCCCTTGCGGCAGGCCGTAGCCGGAATAGCCGCGCGCCAAGTGGACGACGAAGCGCAGGTGGCTGAGCACCAGTTCGCGGGCGGCGTCCAAGTCGTCGTCGCGGTAGAAGCGCTCCGCCAACTCCCGCTCCTCTTCCGCGGCCAGCACCGGGAAGGCGTTGACGGTGTGGATGTAGGTTTCCAAGTCGCGGCCCGGGGAGAGGCTCGCGAGCGACAGCACGTTTGCGCTCATGGTTTCCTCCTTCGCCTCTTAACAGATCTCAGCAGAGGCCATTGATTCCACTGACTGCACGGTTTCCTGTTCCTGCCTGCTTCGACCGAATGTTAGCACTCCGGTTCCGCAAGTGCTAATCCGCCGTCAAGGTGGTTTGTTGGGGCGGTGCCGCGGAATTTCAACCCCTGATGCGCGTGTGGGTGTGGGACATTTTGGTGGCATCTGCTCGGCACGTCCTGGGAGCGCGGGCGTCTCGCCCGCAAAAGGTGAACACCCCAACGCAAGTGCGGGCGAGACGCCCGCGCTCCCAAGGTCGCCGCACCGACGCGCACGAATACGTCGCACACCCCTCGCGCACTCGCGCGCTACCAACCGAGCGCCACGCGGGCGTTGCGGAACAGCCGCAGCCACGGGCCGTCTTCGCCCCATGAGGGCGCACGCCAGGAGTTCTGCACGGCGCGGAACACGCGCTCCGGGTGGGGCATGGTCGCCAGCACGCGGCCGTCGGCGGCCAGGACGCCGGCCAAGCCTTCGGCGGCGCCGTTCGGGTTGCGCGGGTAGCGCATGGTCGGCGCGCCGCCAATGTCCGCGTATTGCAACGCCACTTGGCCGCCGCGCGCCAGATCCGCGAAAGCCGCGCCGGCGTCGAACTGCGGGCGGCCCTCGCCGTGCGCCACCGGCACGGGCAGCAGCGCGTCCGCCATGCCGGCCAGCCACGGCGAGGCGCTTGGCCGCACCTTCACCAGCACCGTGCGCGCCTCGAAGCGCTCGGAGCGGTTCTCCACCCAACGCGGCCAGAGCTCGGCGCCCGGAATCAGCGCCTTGATGCCGGCGAACATCTGGCAGCCGTTGCAGACGCCCAGGGCAAGCGTGTCCCGGCGCACGAAGAAAGCCGCGAAGGCGTCGCGCAGCGGCGGCGCGAACAGGATGGACTTCGCCCAACCGCCCCCGCCGCCCAGCACGTCGCCGTAGGAGAACCCGCCGCACGCCGCCAGCGCCGGAAAGCCGGCCAGCAGTTCCGGCTGCGCGAACAGGTCGCTCATGTGGACGTCCACGGCGTCGAAACCGGCGCGGTCGAAGGCCGCCGCCATCTCCAACTGGCCGTTCACGCCCTGTTCGCGCAGGATGGCCACCCGCGGCCGCGTGCCGCCGACATGGAACGGGGCGGTGATGTCTTTCTCCGGGTCGTAGCTTGCCGAATACGCCAGCGCCGGGGCGTCGTTCTCGATGGCGGCGAACTCCTCGTCGGCGCAGTCCGCGTCGTCGCGCAGGCGCTGCATGGCGTGGCTGGTGGACGCCCATGTTCGCTCCAGAGCGGCGCGGGTCGTGGCGTGGAGTTCGCGCCCGGTCTTGGTGGCGAACACCACGCGTTGATCCGGGCGCGGCGTCGCCACATGGCGAATTTCAAGGCCGGCCTCGCTCACCATCTTCACCAGGTCGCGATCCCAACTGCTGTCCACGCCGACCACCACGCCGACTTCCTCCGCGAACAATCCGGGCAGATCGTCCTCCTCCATGATCACGTTGAGGCCGCGGCCGCCGGCGCAAGCCATCTCGACCAACGTCGCCAGCAAACCGCCGTCCGAGCGGTCGTGGTAACACGTCGCAAAGCCGAAGGCGCGCAGCCGATCCACCAGATCGAGCAGCGCGCGCAGCGCCGCCGGATCGTCCACGTCCGGCGTCTCGCGGCCCAGCGCGCCGTAGCACTGGGCCAGGCAGCTGCCGCCCAACCGTCGCTGGCGGGCGAACGGCGGTTCGATGAGCCAAAGGCCGTGGGTCGTCGCGCTGGTGGCAGCGGTATCCGCTGCCAAGCTCGGCGTCGGCCAGCACACTTGGCCGCTTGGGTCCGGCGTCAGCGTGGAGCGCGCATCCGCGACCGGCGCGAAGGCCGTTACGTTCAGCGTCACCGGGGAGACCACCGCGCGTCCCTCCCACGCGGTGCGCATGGAAAGGCTGTCCTTGCCCACCGGGATGGCGATGCGCAGCCTTTGGCACAATGCCGAGGCGGCGGCAACGGCTTCGCGCAGGGCCTGGTCTTCGCCGTCGTGGCCGGCCGCGGCCATCCAATTGGCGGAAAGCACGATGCGGGTCGTGTCCACCGGCGCGGCGATGAGGTTGGTGAGCGCCTCCGCCACCGCCATGCGCGCCGCGGCCGCCGGGTTGATCACGGCCAGCGGGGCGCGCTCGCCCATCGCCATCGCCTCGCCGCGGTAGGTGTGGTAGTCCGCCAGCGTCACCGCCACGTCCGCCACCGGCACTTGCCGTCGCCCGACCATCTGGTCGCGGGCGACGAGGCCGGTGATGCTGCGGTCGCCAATGGTGACGAGGAACTTCTTGCTCGCCACGGCGGGAAAGCGCAACACCCGGTCGATGGCTTCCGCCAGGTCCACGTCGCCAAGATCGAACCGCGCGGCCGGGCGCGGCGCGGTGGCGAATTCGCGCACCATCGTCGGCGGGTTGCCGAGCAGCGCCGCCAGCGGCATGTCCACGGGCGTTGCGCCCAGCTGCGAATCCTCCACCAAGAGCCGCGGCTCGGCGGTGGTTTCGCCCACCACCGCATGGGGACAGCGTTCGCGTTCGCATGCCGCCGCGAACACCGGCAGGTCTTGCGCGGCGATGGCCAGCACGTAGCGCTCCTGCGCCTCGTTGCACCAGATCTCCATGGGCGACAGGGCCGCGTCCGCGCACGGCACGGCGCGGATGTCGAAGCGGCCGCCGACGCCGGCTTCGCGCAGCAGTTCCGGCAGCGCGTTGGAGAGGCCGCCGGCGCCGACGTCGTGGATCAGGCGGATGGGGTTGGCCTCGCCGAGCGCGCAACAGTGGTCGATGACCTCTTGGCAGCGGCGTTGCATCTCGGCGTTGTCGCGCTGCACCGAGGCGAAATCCAACTCCGCATCGCCTTCGCCGGAAGCCAAGCTGGACGCCGCGCCGCCGCCCAAGCCGATGAGCATGGCCGGCCCGCCCAGCACGACCAGCTTCGCACCGACAGGCACCGGCGCGGCGGTGACGTGTTCGGCGGCGACGCTGCCCACGCCGCCGGCGATCATCACCGGCTTGTGGTAGCCCCAAGATTCGCCCAGGCGGGCGCTCGCGGCCTCGAAAGTGCGGAAGTAGCCGGTCAGGCACGGCCGCCCGAACTCGTTGTTGAAGGCCGCCGCCCCGAGGGGCGCTTGCAGCATGATCTCGCGGGCGCTGGCGATGTTGTCCGGCTTGCCCTCGCGGCGTTCCCACGGCTCGGCGTCGGCACCCAGGTTGAGATGGCTGGTGGTGAAACCGACGACGCCGGCCTTCGGCTTGGAGCCGCGCCCCACCGCGCCCTCGTCGCGGATCTCGCCGCCGGAACCGGTGGCGGCGCCCGGGTAGGGCGAAATGGCCGTCGGATGATTGTGCGTCTCCACCTTCATCAGCACGTAGATGGCCGCGGGTTGGCGTCGGTACACGCTATCCGGGGCCAGGCCGAAGCGCGCGTCCGCGTTGCCTTCGGCGACCGCGGCGTTGTCCGAATACGCCGACACGATGCCGGCGCCTTTGATGCGCTGGTAGGTGGCGCGGATGTCGTCGAACAGGGAGCCGCCCGCGGCCTCGCCGTCGACGCGCCAGCGGGCGTTGAAGATCTTGTGGCGGCAGTGTTCCGAGTTGGCCTGCGCGAACATCATCAGTTCGGCGTCCGAGGGGTCGCGGCCGAGCGCGGCGAAGGTGTCCGCGAGGTAGCCAATCTCGTCCGCCGACAGCGCGAGACCCAGGCGTTGGTTGGCGGCGGCGAGGGCGGCGCGGGCATCCGGAGCGAGCGCCACCCGCGCCAATTCCTTGGGAGAGTGCTCCGCCGTCAACAGGCCGGCGAAGTCGTCGTCGAACAACACCGTCTCGGTCATGCGGTCGTGCAGCGCGTCGATCCGGCGCGGCGGCTCGCCGTGGAAACGCCAGCGCACACCGCGCTCCACCCGCGCCACCGCCGCCAACCCGCAGCGGTGGAAAATCTCGGTGGCTTTGCTCGACCACGGCGAGATGGTGCCCCGCCGGGGCGCGACCACGCAGTGCGGCTCGCCCGTTCGCCGCGGCTCGTGGCGCGGGCCGTAGTCCAAGAGCGCTCGCGCCACCTGCCATTGCGCAGCGTCCAATTCCTCGCGCAGCAGCAGGAAGTGAACGAATTCGGCGAACGCGCCTTTCACCTCCGGTGTCTGCGCTTGCAACTCAACCAAGCGCCGGGCAAGCCGAGCCGAAGAGAACGCCGGCGGGCCGGGGAGGACTTCCAGCGAGAGGGACATGGTCTCGCCGGCGCTACGGCGGAACCGCCGAACCACTCGCCGCGGGTTTGCGGGCTTGGCCCCGACGCACGGCGAAGAAATCCACCAAGAGGCGGGCACATTCGTCGGCCAGCACGCCGCCACGCACCTGCACACGGTGGTGCAGGCAGGCGCTTTCCAGCGCTTGGGCGCTGCTCGCCACCGCGCCGAACTTCGGCTCCGCCGCACCGTAGATCAAGCGCCGAATGCGCGCATGCGCCAGCGCTCCGGTACACATCAGGCACGGTTCGGCGGTGACGTACAGGTCCGCGCCCACAAGCCGGTAATTGCCCGCGGCCCGCGCCGCGGCGCGCAACGCCTCGACCTCCGCGTGCGCAGTGGGATCCACCGCCGCGATGGGCCGGTTCGCGCCGGTGCCCAGCACCGCGCCGGCACGCACCACCACCGCGCCCACCGGCACCTCGCCGGCGGCACCGGCGGCGCGGGCGCATTGCAACGCCACGCGCATCCAGCGCTCGTCCTCGTCCGCTATTCCCACTCGATGGTGCCCGGCGGTTTGCCGGTGATGTCGAACACCACCCGCGACACCTGCGGCAGCTCGTTGATGATGCGGTTGCTGACCGCGGCGAGAAGGTCGTGCGGCAACTCCGCCCAGCGCGCCGTCATGTAGTCCTCGGTTTCCACGGCGCGCAGGGCGATGACGTGGGCGTAGCGGCGCGCGTCGCCCACCACGCCGACGGATTTCACCGGCAGGAACACCGCGAACGCCTGGCTTACGCGGTAGTAGTGGCCGCTCTTGAACAACTCGTCGCGGTAGATGGCGTCCGCTTCGCGCAACGTGTGCAGGTACTCGTCGCGCACTTCGCCGAGCACGCGCACCGCCAAGCCCGGGCCGGGGAAGGGATGCCGCCGTACCAGCTCTTCGGGCAGGCCCAGCGCCAACCCGACCACGCGCACCTCGTCCTTGAAGAGGTCGCGCAGGGGCTCCACCAGCTTCAAGCGCATGCGCTCCGGCAAGCCGCCGACGTTGTGGTGCGACTTGATGACGTGCGCCTTGCCGAACTTGGACGCGGCCGATTCGATCACGTCCGGGTAGATGGTGCCCTGCCCCAGCCATTCGACATCCGGCAACCGCCGCGCCTCGCGCTCGAACACGTCGATGAACGTCTTGCCCACGGCCTTGCGCTTTTCCTCCGGATCCGCGACGCCGCGCAGGGCGCGCAGGAACTCGGCGGCGGCGTCCACCATCACCAGATTCGCCGGGATGACGTTGGCGCGCGGCGCGGCGGTGCCGTTGAACGCCGCGGCCACGTCCGCGGCCTCGTTCTTGCGCAGCAGGCCGTTGTCCACGAATACACAGGTGAGGCGATGGCCGATGGCGCGCGAGATCAGCGCCGCGGCCACGCTGGAATCCACGCCGCCGGAGAGGCCGAGGATGACCTTGCCGTCGCCCACCCGCTCGCGGATGTCCGCCACCGAGCGTTCGATGATGCTTTGCGCGGTCCAATCGCGGGCGCAGCCGGCCACTTCGCACACGAAGCGTCGCAGCAACTCGCCGCCGCGTTCGGTGTGGGTGACTTCCGGGTGGAATTGCACACCGTAGAGCCCGCGCTCGGCGTTGGCCATCGCCGCGATGGGCGCGTTGGCGCTGCTCGCCGCCACGGCGAAGCCCGGGGGCAGCGCGGTGACCCGATCGCCGTGGCTCATCCACACGTTCAGGCTGGGGGGCAAGCCGCGGAACAAAGCGCTCTCGCCCTGCACACGCGCCTTGGCGTGGCCGAACTCGCTGTGGCTGCCGCCGGCCACCTGGCCGCCGAGCTGCGCGGCGATGGCCTGCATGCCGTAGCAGATGCCCAGCATCGGCACACGGGCGGCGAAAAACGCCTCGTTGATGCGCGGCGTGGCGTCGCCGGTGACGGTTTCCGGCCCGCCGGAGAGGATGATGGCCTTGGGCGCGAACTCCCGCAGCGCCGTTTCGCCCATGTCGAACGGCGCGATCTCGCAGTACACGCCTTGCTCGCGCACGCGACGGGCGATGAGCTGGGTGTACTGCGATCCGAAATCGACCACCAGCACGCGGTCGACGCGGATGTTCTCGTTCACGGAACCTTACGTCCGCTGGGTTCCAAGCGGCGAAGCCAACGTGCCAATGTCGAACGCCACCGGGCTTAAGCGCGCGGGTAGTTCGGCGGCTCTTTGGTGATGGCCACGTCGTGAATGTGGCTCTCCGCCAAGCTCGCCGGGGACACCTTGGCGAAACGCGACCGGCGGCGCATCTGCTCCAAATCCGCGCAGCCGGTGTAGCCCATCGCCCCGCGCAGACCGCCCACCAGTTGATGGATGATGGGGCCGACGGGCCCGCGATAGGGCACACGCCCCTCGATCCCCTCCGGCACCAGCTTGCCGCCGTCGCTGGCAGGTTCTTGGAAGTAGCGATCCGAAGAGCCGTGGCTTTCGGACATCGCGCCCAGCGAACCCATGCCGCGGTACGACTTGTAGGTGCGCCCTTGGTAGAGCTCGGTTTCCCCCGGCGCCTCCTCGGTGCCGGCGAACAGCGACCCCACCATCACCGCCGACGCGCCGGCGCTGATGGCCTTGGCGATGTCGCCGGAATAGCGCACGCCGCCGTCCGCCACCACCGGTACGTCGCCGGCTTCGGCGGCCTTGGCGGCCTCCGCAACCGCGGTGATCTGCGGCACGCCGACGCCGGTGACCACGCGGGTGGTGCAGATGCTGCCGGGCCCCATGCCCACCTTCACCGCGTCCACGCCGGCGTCCAACAGCGCCTTTGCGCCCTCGCCGGTGCCCACGTTGCCGCCCATGACGGCTACGTCCGGGTGCTTTTGCTTGATCCAGCTGATGCGGTCCAACACGCTCCGCGAGTGGCCGTGGGCCGTGTCCACCACCAGGATGTCCACGCCGGCCTCCACCAGCGCGTCCACCCGATCATCCGTCTCGTCGCCGGTGCCGACGCTGGCGCCGACGCGCAGTTGCCCCAGAGCGTCCTTGCAGGCGCTGGGGAATGCCTGCGCCTTGGCGATGTCCTTCACGGTGACCATGCCCTTCAACGCGAAGTGCTCGTCCACCAGCAGCACCTTCTCGATGCGATGCTCGTGCAGCAGCTCGGTGACGGCTTCCAGCGAGGCGTCCTCGGCGGCGGTCACCAAGCGCTCCTTCGGCGTCATCACCTCCGCCACCGTGGCCTCCAGGCGCTTCTCGAAGCGGATGTCGCGGTGCGTGACGATGCCCACCAGCGCCGTGCCGCGCACCACCGGCACCCCGGAGATGCCGTGTTCCGCGGTGAGCGCCACCAGCTCGCGCACGGTGGCCTCCGGGCGAATGACGATGGGGTCGCGGATGACGCCGCTCTCGAACTTCTTCACCGCCCGCACTTGCCGCGCCTGCGCTTCCAGCGGCATGTTCTTGTGGACGACGCCAAGCCCGCCCTCCTGCGCCAGGGCGATGGCGAGGCCCGCTTCCGTCACCGTGTCCATGGCCGCCGCGATGAGCGGGATGTTCAGATCGATGCCGCGCGTCAGGCGCGTGCGGACGTCCACCTCGGACGGTAGAACCTCTGAATAAGCCGGCAGCAGGAGGACGTCGTCGAAAGTCAGGGCTTCGTGCGCAACCCGGAGCATGGCGGCCTCTCAGCGATGGAAACGCGCACTATACGCGCCGGCGGCAGCGGAGTAAACGATCGGTGTGCGACGGGGCCCTAGCCTGCCGCTTCCGCGCCCTTGTCAACAAGGAGCTGCTTGAGGCGCGCCAACTCGCCCTCGGCCGCGTTGGCCCTGGCCTTCTCCTCGTCCGCCCTGCGTTTCTCAGCGGCTCGCCCTTCTTCGGCCGCCGCCCGCCCTTCTTCGGCTGCCGCTCGCCCTTCTTCGGCTGCGGCTCGCTCTTCTTCGGCTGTCGCTCGCCCTACCTCGGCCTCGTCCGCTCTCGCCTTCTCCTCGCCGTGGGTCCTGAGGTCCTTGCCCGTCACCGGGTCGCGGAAGCGCAACTCGTCGCCTTGGACGTGCAATTCGAGGCCCAGCACCCGGCTCGGCAGCCGGCCCGCGGTGTTGGCGCGAACCGGCCGATAGCGCTTGCCCTGCAGCCGGTAGCCGGCCAGAGGCGTGGACAGCTCGAAACCCTCCGGGTCGAACAGGAAGTACTCGGGTATGCCAACGTGCTCGTAGGTGCGCCATTTCGATCCAACGTCCGCATCGGAGTTGGACTTCGACAACATTTCCATCACCAAGTCCGGCAACGGGTTCTCCCACAGCCGGTACGAGCGCCGATCCTTGCGCCGCTCCGCCCGCAACGCCACGAGCAGGTCCGGCACCAGCACCTTGGTTGTGTCGCCGCGCCTGTAGGGCATCGTCAGGTCCGAGGCCACCGTTGCCGCCGGGTAGCGCAACTGCAGCACGGTTTGCCAGCGCGCGGTCTGCACCTGATGGTTGATGGTCTGCGACATGCCGTCCTCGATGGGGTAGCCGTCCTCGTCGCGGCCCACCGGCGGCACGGGCACGTAGCGGTACAAGCCGTCGTCGGCGTCAACGGGCGGCCGCGCCGGGGCGCGTTCCCAGTCGCCGTTGATTTCGGATTGCAGCGTCGCTCTCATGCCCGAACCGTACCACGGATGCCAAAGCATCGGGGTGGACCGCGAGGGCGCATCCCTCGCTTGAAGGGAGGATCTTGCCACCCCCGCCGGCGCCGGCGTTAGAGACATTCGCCCGGCCGCGTGTGCGAAATCGCTGAAATTGCAGGAGGCCCAGGCGCACGAGGACGTAGGAAAATGCCGGCGGAAAAATCGCCTGCCACGGCATCAACCAACAAGCGGACGGCCCGTTCGCATCTCATGCGGGCGCCCACATGCTCAACAATGTTCTCTGCCTGCTCGAGGAAGAGTCGTTCTTCGCCACCTTGGGGCCGGAGAAGACCGAAAAGTTCATCAGGCGGGTGGCTGACTTGGGGTTTGACCAAGACTGCCAGAGCTACGAGATTCTGAACGGCATAGGCCCACGTCTGGGCATCTGCATCATGTGCAGCTCCCGCCGGGATGACCTCGACAACGGCGTGTGCCCGGACTGTCGGTAGGCAGCCTACTTGCAAAACGCGAATCAGACGTGCAAGTATCTGCACCGTGGAGACCAACAGGGCCAGGATCAAGCGACGGCTTGAGCGCGACGGATGGTTTCCTAGCCCGCCACGGCAGCGCCCACGACATCTACCGGCATCCCGAGGTGGAGGGCATTCTGACGTTGCCACGGCATCGCAGGGTCACGCTAGGCGTAGCGAGGACCATTGCGCGGAAGGCTGGTTGGCTCGAACCAAAGGGAGGAGTTAGCTAATGTCCAGATACCCCGCCTTCCTCGATGGCGAGGCAGGCGCCTATGGCGTGACGTTCCCCGATTTGCCGGGCATCGCGGCGATGGGCGAGACCATGAACGACGCCTTGCTGCACGCCGAGGAAGCGCTAAGGGACTATGTGACGGAGACGGAAGCGGATGGCGGGCGAGTTGCCGAAGCGAGCGCGATCGAACGAGTTTCGCCCCCGGAAGGGGCCACGCTCGTTTCCATTCCCCTAATTCGCCTCTCCGGCCGCACGGTGCGGGCGAACATGACGTTGGACGAGGGCGTGGTCGCTTTCATGGACTCCGAAGCTCGACGACGCCAGATGACGCGAAAGGCATTCGTGGAGTGGATGACTCGGCGTATCGCGCAGCAAGGAGGCTAGCGCGGATTCACCCGTCGGGTGAAGGGGCGGGTCAACAGCCCTAGCCTGCCCCTTCCCCGCCCTTGTCAACAATGAGCAGCTTGAGGCGCGCCAACTCGCGCTCGGCCGCGTTGGCCCTGGCCTTCTCCTCGTCCGCCCTGCGTTTCTCGGCGGCTCGCCCTTCTTCGGCTGCGGCTCGCCCTTCTTCGGCTGTCGCTCGCCCTACCTCGGCCTCGTCCGCTCTCGCCTTCTCCTCGCCGTGGGTCCTGAGGTCCTTGCCCGTCACCGGGTCGCGGAAGCGCAACTCGTCGCCTTGGACGTGCAATTCGAGGCCCAGCACCCGGCTCGGCAGCCGGCCCGCGGTGTTGGCGCGAACCGGCCGATAGCGCTTGCCCTGCAGCCGGTAGCCGGCCAGAGGCGTGGACAGCTCGAAACCCTCCGGGTCGAACAGGAAGTACTCGGGTATGCCAACGTGCTCGTAGGTGCGCCATTTCGATCCAACGTCCGCATCGGAGTTGGACTTCGACAACATTTCCATCACCAAGTCCGGCAACGGGTTCTCCCACAGCCGGTACGAGCGCCGGTCCTTGCGCCGCTCCGCCCGCAGCGCCACGAGCAGGTCCGGCACCAGCACCTTGGTTGTGTCGCCGCGCCTGTAGGGCATCGTCAGGTCCGAGGCCACCGTTGCCGCCGGGTAGCGCAACTGCAGCACGGTTTGCCAGCGCGCGGTCTGCACCTGATGGTTGATGGTCTGCGACATGCCGTCCTCGATGGGGTAGCCGTCCTCGTCGCGGCCCACCGGCGGCACGGGCACGTAGCGGTACAAGCCGTCGTCGGCGTCAACGGGCGGCCGCGCCGGGGCGCGTTCCCAGTCGCCGTTGATTTCGGATTGCAGCGTCGCTCTCATGCCCGAACCGTACCACGGATGCCGAAGCATCGGGGTGGAACGCGAGGGCGCATCCCTCGCTTGAAGGGGGGATCCTGCCACCCCCGCAGGCGCCGGCGTTAAAGACATTCGCCCGGCCGCGTGTGCGAAATCGCTGAAATTGCAGGAGGCCCAGGCGCACGAAGGCGTAGGAAAATGCCGGCGGAAAGTCGCCTGCCACGGCATCAACCAACAAGCGGACGGCCCTTTCGCATCTCTCGAACGTCAGGAGGCTCGGCTCAACCCCTCCCGTTTGCATCGGCCTTGGGCTCAAGGTTGTTCAGCCGTTTGCGGACTTCGGCCTTGGGCAGCCGGCACCGGGGGTGTTCGCTGATGGCTAGCAAGCCGCTATGGAGCTCCCCGCGGGTAGCGGCTTGCACCGAGAGCATCAAATCCAGCAGCCAGAGCAAGCCGTGACAGTCCACACGCAGCTCTTGGGCGAGCTTGCGCAACGCCGCGTCGCCCGTCAGCAGCGTCCATTCGCTTCGCACCGCGAGGGCAAGGGCGAAGCTGTCCGGCGCCGACAGTGCCGGCGCACGGCGTCTGTACGTTAGAGCCGCCGCTACGCCGTCGCCGTCCAACTCGCTGATCCGCAGGCCGAGTTCACGCAGTCGAGCGCCATTGTTGGCCTTCAACTCCTGCTCGTAGAGCAGATCGGGCACGGCAAAGGCGAAGGGCAAGCGGAACGCCGCCTTAAGCAGCGTTCCGCGCTCCAAGTCGATAAGCACCGACGTGTCGGACACCACGACCACTTCACGGGCGTCTTCTCCCACTGCTACTCCAAAATGTTCCTAGGCATCGGGTGGCGCTTCCATGCGCCGGTTCAGTTCATGCACCGTGATGTTTAGCAACTCGGCAGCCTTGGGCTCCGAAACCACCCCCTCGGCCAAAGCGCGAAGGCAAAGCCGCTCGAAGCGCTGAGGCCGTTCGCCAACGCGCCGCGACAGTGGTTCCTCGTAGGGTGGCGTGTGCCAGCCGCGCCGGTCGAACTCCCGAAACAGCCGCTGGTAAAGGGAGGGGCCGAATATGCCCAAGTCGCGACAGCGGTTGGCGAGCGCCTGCACGCTGACGCCGAACAACGGCTTAAGGCGAAACAGCTCCCCAAGCCCGATGGAATTGCGTCGTTTGCCCACTTCGGCCCACAGGGCCTCGGCCGGCATGAGAAAGGCACCGGCGAAACGGTTGGCAGCGCTTTCGGCGGCCACTTTCCGGCCGGGTGAGAGCACGAGGTGACCAAGCTCGTGGGCGATGGTGAAGCGTTGACGCTCTGCACACGCCCCGCTGTTGACGACCACCACCGGAACGGAGGAATGGCCGCTGGCCCGTCGGACATGCGCCATCAGGCCCTCAATGCCCCTGAGCTCCGTTGCCAGCACCTTCACGCCCCGGTCTTCAAGCACTTGGACCAGATCGGGAACCGGCTCGACGCCGAGACGCCAGTGGGCGCGAAGGGCCCGGGCACCGCGGTCCGCCTCCAAGACGTTCACCACGACCGGAAACGGCGCCTCGCGGGGCTTGTCCCATTCCACGCTCGGCAACCCGAGCAGGTCTTCCACCGCCAGATAGCGCTCCAGCATCCCGAGCACCTTGGCCTCCACCTGCGCTTCTTCGCGCTTGCTGGAAATCGCCTGCCGGCGGAACTCGATGCCTTCGAGCGCCATTTCCTGATCGCCCACCAGGTAGTCCACCGTGACGCCGAGCGCGTTGGCCAGCGCGATCAACACGGCGGAGCCGGGCACGGCTTCGTCGCGCTCGTACTTGCTGATGGCCTGCGCCGTCACGCGGTTGTCGATTGCGTCTTCCAAGCCCCGAAGGGACAACCCGGATGCCGTGCGCGCCAACCTAAGCCGTCGTCCGATCATGTGCGATCTCCCTTGCCTGTGGTTGACACTATGCTATAGTTGCCCCACGTTTGTAAACCACCCGCCTCAACGGGCGCACGGCACCTCAACGAGGAGGTCACCATGACCAGACCAACAGGCAAACCAGCACCGGCGTTTGACCAACCCTTGGACCAGCTCTACGCGGACATCGCCATCCGCATCCAACTGAGCGCGACGGCCCACGGCAAGGCCGTACAGCGCTACGAGACCATCGCGGACGGGCTGGAGCGGGACGACAGCCCGTTCAAGGGGTTGATCGAGCTCTTCTATCCGCAGGGGTCGATGGCCATCGGCGCGGCCATCGCGTCCGGCGTGACCGACGACGACTTCGACCTCGACATGGTGCTGCAAGCGCGATGCGGGTGGTGGACGCCGAAAGAGGTGCTCGACAGGCTCTTCGAAGCCATCAACCGCAAGCCCGGACCACGGTACTACCGGCGGGCAAGGCGCCGCTCCCGCTGCGTCACCATCGAGTACAGCGGCATGCACATTGACGTGACGCCGGCGGAACGGCTGCTCGGCACGCCGGAGCGCCAAAGCAACATCTTCCACCACAAAGCGCCGGAGGTACCCGGCCAGCGGATTGTCGCCAACCCCTTCGGGTTCGCCGAGTGGTTCAATGGGAAGGTGCCGGACACCGGCTTCGCGGAGCAGTACGCCATTCGGGCGAGGGCCTACGAGGAGTCGATCCTTGTTGAGGCAGCGGATGCTGAGCCAGTGCCGCAACCTGAGCCTGCCACCCTCAAATCCTTGGCCGTGGTCGTACTCCAGCTCCTCAAGAGGTGGCGCAATGTGCAGTACCGCCACCGAGGTGGTCGCAAGCCGCCTTCCATCGTGATGTCCAAGCTCGTGGCGGACGCCGCCGGTCAGACCGCGACGCTCTCCGAAGAGATGTTCCACCAAGCGGTGTCCATGCTGGAGTTCTTCGAGCGCTCACACAATGCAGGCCAGTGCGTCAAAGTCGTGAACCCTGCGTGCCCCGCCGACGTGCTCACGGACCGATGGCCCGGCACCATCGAACAGCAGGCGGTGTTCCTGAACGACCTTCGCCGGCTAGTCGATCGCTTGGAGCAGTTGGATGACTGCAACCTCAACGAGATGAAGCAGATCATGGTGGAACTGTTCGGCGAAGGCCCAACCGCCAAGTCGTTCGAGGAGTGTTTCGACAGCGTCGGGCATCCGATCAAGCGGGGGCAGAGCCGGTACCGTAGAAGCGACGGCCGGATCGTTCTGCCGGGCGCGGCGGCGACCGGCATCTCTACGCCGAAGCACAAGTTCTACGGCGGTAAGTGGAAGTGATGAAGCACACGACCATGACCCAAATGCGGCAGATGCAAAGGAAATGGCCCGCGTTCCGAGTGCTGCGTCGAAGCAGGTCGCGCATCTGCTGGGAAGGGGAACTCAGGCCAATCAACAAGACCTACACGGTGGCCATAGTCTTGGACATCGCGCCAATGGACGGTGGGCCGCCGAATCCCTTGGTGATGGTCCTCAAACCGCCGCTCCGTGGAAGGCCGGGCCACCCACATGAGGCGCTGCCGCATGTGTACCCCAATCCCGCAAGCCCATTACTGCCTTTGCTGTGCCTATTCCACCCTCCCACGGATCGATTCGATCCGCGTCGAGACAGCGTGGCCGACAAGATCGTGCCGTGGACGACGGAGTGGCTAGCCTGCTACGAGGTCTGGTTGGCGACTGGAGAGTGGCCTGGCGCCGGCGTGAGTCACGGCTAACCAAAGATGTCGGAGAATTCCGTCCAGAAGCGCTCGGCCGGAGCCCTCAAGACCCGCCGTGTGCAGCTTGAGTGGCCGAAGGGCCAAGCGTTTCGCATCCTCTCCATCGACGGCGGCGGCATTCGCGGCGTGTTCCCTGCGACGCTGCTGGCAGGGCTTGAAGGCACGATTCCATCCGGCCATCGCATCGTCGACTACTTCGATCTCGTCGCGGGCACGTCCACAGGCGGAATCATCGCCCTAGGGCTCGCCAACGGGCTGCAAGCAAGCGAAGTACGCGACCTGTACGTCGACCGGGGCAGCGAGATTTTCCCGCCAGGACCGGGTGGCGCAATCGGTTTTCTGACTCGGAAGCTGCGCGGCGCACGTCAGTACGTTAGATACCGATACGACCGCGAAGTCCTTGCGAGGCTCCTTCACGAGAACTTCGGCGAGCGGACTCTAGGCGAATCGTCCGCACGGCTCTGTGTGCCGTCCGTTGACGGCCGCTTCGGCGACACCTACATCTTCAAGACGCCACATCACCCGGATTTCAAGAAGGACGCCAGCGAACGCATCACCAAAGTGGCAGCTTCTACCTCGGCGGCACCGACGTTCTTCCGCCCACTCAAGGACGGCGGCTACACCTTCTTGGACGGCGGCCTGTTTGCCAACGACCCCATCATGGTCGCGTTGGTGGACGCCCTCTCCTGTTTCGCGGTCAGCCGCAGCAACGTGCGCATTCTCAGCATCGCGTGCGGCAGCGCCCCTTACCGGATCACTAAGTGCCAGATGCACGGTGGCTTGATCGCTTGGCGAAACGCGATCAAAGGCGCGATCCACTTCCAGTCCTTGAACGCGCAAGGACAGGCAGGTCTCTTGATCGGCGCGGATCAGATAACGAGGGTGGTGCCATCCGCCCCGGCAGAGGACATTGCGCTGGACGATTGGCGACGCTCCGTAAGGGAGTTATTGCCAGAGGCAGCCATCGCGCTCGATCGATGCGGCGAAGAGATCACGTCCAAGTTCCTCTCGCGTCCCGCTTCGCCATACACTCCCTTTCCCATAGCACCGCGAACGACCTGACGGCCGCCTATGCTCGCTGAAAGGTCTATCGGGGGAACAAACCGGCGAAAAAACTAACGAGGCTCACGATCATGCTTGCCAGCCACTTCCAGTCGCGTTTGCGGAGCCATTGCACAACCCTGCCCTTCTCGACGCCGGCGGCACGGAAGCACCTTCGGCAATGAGGCAATCGATCCATGTGACTTTCGATGTCGTCGCGCCATCCGATCTTTAGACCTATGCCCCCGTCGTCGCGTTTCACGGCGTATGTCGTCCCCGACACACCGTGCTTGCACTGCAATTGCCGCACAGAGACCGTGTGGGCCTCCACCTTTTGTGACCGGTAGATCGTCCCGGCAATCGCCTCCGCGTGTGCGGTGTCGATGCCCGCTTTCTCGAGGCTGGTGATCATTGCGGCGCTTTTGGCCTCGGCGTCGATGTCAGTCCAGATAAGAACGCCCAAGCCCGTGTCGTCCACACAGATTTGCCGTACCAACGGTTTGCCCGCCCCATACACGCCGTTCTCTACGCAGTAGCGCAGCAACTTCCTTCGTCCTTCGTCTGCGGATTCCACTCTCCGTACCCCTTGTGTTTGGCCAAGCAAAGTTTGACGAATCAGGCTTTTGGAGTCAATTTGCGGCTGCCGTGGAGGCGATGATGTGGTCGCCATCTCGCCCGTAGCCGCCAGCACCGGGCCGAAAGCGATGAAGGCGGCGTCTAGTGCGCCCGTGCCGCGCAACAGGTTGCCGTTGGTGGGCTTTGGTGCGGCGCTGGTTTGGGCGTGGCGGGCTGGCTCTTTGCGAACGGCGACCTTCAGGCTCACCCGTCGCCCTGATCCCGCCGGCGCCGCCCGCCTCGATCTCCTTCGTGCTCGCCGTCACGTACGCCCGCGACATCCCCGTCGCATCCATCACCCGCGCCACCCGCTACCAGCACACGAGCCTCCGCACCGGCCAAACGCGCTTCGTCCGCTCGTCCAGCAGGTCCCTTTGTTAGACTTGGCCAAGAGCTTTCCGGAGCCTTGTATGGAAAATAGTTGCTAAACGAGCGTTCACGGCTTGCCTTTTGTCAAGCGCGAGGTCTTCTGTCAGGAGGCGTTCGCGATGTTCAGCCAAGTTGCGAGAGAAGCTACAGTATTGGTCTATGGCAGCGGCTGACCGGAGAACTGGCCACCGGCTTAGGTATTCCGGGAGCTCCACTTCATCTTGGAGATAGGTTGCCAACAAATAGTGCTTCCCTGACGCCACGCCGATTTCCCAAGGCACCCACCAAGACTCCACCGTCGTGCAACTGACCACCGCAAGCAACTGATCGCAATCGTCAATGCGCTGCAGCAAGCGTTCGGCCAACGCAGGGTCGTCCTTCATCAGGGAGTCATCAACCCTGTCGAGGTATGTGTCGAAGTTGTTGTGTCGCTCAATGGCGCTCTTGACCGTCAGCGCCGTCAAGTAATCGTCCGTCTTGTAGGAGATGAAGACCTTAATCACACGGCCTCTCCGCATGTCCGCCTAGCCACATGCTCACAAAAAACGCCACCAGAAGCAAGCCCCCATAGAATGGTAGTAGCGTCACCGAAATCAACGCCGATAGCCATTTGGACGTCCTCGCGGCGGGGAACGCCTTTGTGTTCATGGAGAAGTCGATCTTGCAGCCATCAAGGCGCCGTACATGGCAGTAGAGGGCGCGGTAGCGGCGTTCCTGCCAGAGAAAGTAGCCGTCTAGGCCCCAGAACACGAGCACGGGGGCTAGGGCGATGCAGGCGGCGTCTAGGCGGCCTTCGCGGGCTAGGATGACTAGGATGGCGGCGACTAGGACGACGGCCCAGCCCTTCAATTGGAAGGAGTTGGTGGCTAGGCGGTTGATGACGCCTTGGATGAGCTCCAAGTGCTTGAGCTTGTTTTCCATCAGCTTTGCTCCTCTTGGGCGGCGCGTTGGGCGTTGAGTTCTAGGAGGCGGGCTAGGACTTCGTCGCGGACTTCGTTGGGCCAGCGGTAGCGGTAGGGCTTTTTCTTGGTGCCCCACTCGGCTTCGTCGATCTCGTAGTCTAGGAGAAACTGGCAGTCGGTGGGGATGTCTTGCCAGCCGTAGGCGGTTAGGACGGCGCGGTCCATGGCGGCGTGAAGGGCGCGGAGCTTGGCGATGGCTGGGGAGTCCTCGTTGGGGTCGTGGAAGCGGTTGTAGGTCTTGGTTAGGCCCTCGTTGTTCTTGGCCATTAGGGCGGCGCGGTAGTCGTAGTAGGCGGTGCCGGGGGCTTCCAAGTCGGGGCGGGTTGCCCAGTCGGTTGGGAAGGGGAAGGTCTCGAAGCAGTCGGACGGGGTGTAGCGCAACCGCTCCTCAAGCGACGAGCCGAAGAAACGCATCCAGATTTCGTGCAGGCTGGATTGGAGGGCGGAGAATGCGGCGAGACTGTCGAACGGGAAGATGATGAGGGCGTGGGAGTAGACCATCTTGGTTGGGAGGGACGCGAACGCGACGTGTTGGCAGACGCTCGAGATTGCCAACACACGATCGTGAGGCGCGGCGTGCGCGTAGAGGCCGGGGCGCTTCTCCGCGTAGTGCCACCAACGCTCCCGTAGTGCCTTGCGGTTCTGAACGTCCCGCTCTGGCTTGGCCTTGAGTCGAACGATCTCCAACAGGTCCGACCAGTCCGACGCTACGGGATGGGGGTAATCCTTCGGCACCACCGCCTGTCGCCGAAGCTCCCGCTGACTATCCGCGTCAGCATCCGCCCAAAGCTCGCCGATGTCGTCTCGCCGTAGCGGGTAGTCTCGGAAGTTGATGACGTAGCGATGGTGCGCGTGGGTTGGGCTGCTGTTCAGTTCTTCACCGCCGATGTAGGGGAAGATCGCGTCCTTGTTGCGCGGGTTGTCCTCAAGCAGCCGGTGCATCTCGGCTAGCGGGGTGGCGACGCCCTTGCGGTCGGTGTCGTCGAAGGTGAAGCCCATGCCGAGCACGATGCTGCCTTGGAAGCTCTGGTTTGCGTTGGCTTTCAGCCGTGCCGGGTCGCGATGCTCGCCGCGATGGAACAGGAAGGCGGTGATTCGGTCAACGGCGTTGCCGTCCAGCTGCTTGGTGCCGTTGAAGCGCCCCTTGGCGATGTGCAGCACGCTCACGACCACGGCGGCAAGTCCCGGCCACTTGACGCGGGTGCGCACGTTGTAGAGTTCGCCATCGTGCTCGCAGATCCAGCGCAGGCCGGAGTTGCGCGTGTCCCCTTGGGCGATGGTGTTGGTGGCGATCAGTCCGAACGTGCCGCCGGAACGGATGACGTGGAAGGCGCGGCGGAAGAAGTGGGCCACCAAATCGGATGCGCCGTGGCTTTCCTCGTGCAGTTCCTTCAGCCAGTCTGGGTACTGTCGTCTGTTCGCCGCCACGACCGAGTTCTTCCCTGCGAACGGCGGGTTCCCCACCACCGCATCGAACCCGGGATTCTCCCGCTCGAACACCTCGGGGAACTCGATCTCCCAATGGAACGGCGCGAGCGGCGGGTCGCTGTCGCGCATTTCCTCAAGCCAGCTTCGATACTGCCCCGCATTGCCATCGCCAACGTCACGGGCGAACTCCAACCGCGTCTGTTCCCGTTCCTTCGGCTTTGTGCCCTCGAAGAACGCCGCCAGCGTCAAATCGCCCAGCAGGCGCACGTTGCTGGCCTCGAACCGCGCATCGTCCAACAACCGGCGCAGTTCCCGATCCGGCGTGTCGTCGGGCGCTTTGCGGATGCGCTCGCGTAACTCGCTGGCCTTGGCCAACCGCGCATCGGTCTCCCGCGTCTCGAAACCGCCTTGGAAGCTCGGCGCGTCGCCCTTCCAGTGGAACGCGCCGATCTGCTTCTTCGTCAGGCCGACCAGCGCATCGCCGTGGCGCAGCGCGTGGTCCAGGAACGTCAGCGGATGATCCCGTGCCAGCGTGACGAGCCACAGGGAGAGTTTGGCGAGGTCGACGGCCACCGGGTTTCGGTCCACGCCGTAGAGGCAGCGTTGGGCGATCAATCTCCGGGCGAAAATATCCTCGTCTTCGTCCGGCGGGATGTTCGGCACGGCGTCGTGGGCATGCCAGGCGTCTACCAGCACGTCCGCCAGATAGCGGCAGGCTTCCACCAGGAAGGCGCCGGAACCCAGGGCGGGGTCGCATACCTTGAGGTCTAGGATTTGCTCTGGGCGAAGCGGGCCGGCCTGCTCTTCGCGCAGTCGGTTCAGGATGGGTTCCAAGGTGGTGCGGACGATGGGTTCGGTGAGTTCGCGGGGAGTGTAGTGGGAACCGGAGCGGCGGCGTTCCTCGCTCGGTTGCAGGACGATGGCGTTGGCGGCCACCAGGTCTGGCGTGGCGTCCTTGTCGATGACGGAATCCAGCGCGGCGTGGGCGTCCGCTATCGTTTCGGCTTGCGCCACGGCCTTGCGCGTGTTGTCCGTGAGCTTGCGGTCCGTCTTCTCGCGCAGCCAGGTGGCGCGGCGGCGGGGTTCCTCGTTCAACAGGGCTTCCACGTTCACCGTGGCGGGGGCGCCGTGCTTCTTCGCGGCTTTGATGGCGATGGATTGGCCGCTGGCTTGTTCCAGGCGGAAGCCCATCATGGTTTGGTACACGGAGCCGATGTGCTCCACGTCCAGGGCGCGGTAGGAGATGCGCTCGCCGTCCAGCACGATGAGCTTCTCCAGCACGCGGTAGATGGTGCCGTCGCTCACCCAGGGTGCTTCGATGCGTTCGCTTACGCGGCGGGCGCCGCCGATGTGGTGGCCGCGGCCTTCCAGGAAGCGGTAGCGCTCCGGGTCGAACAGGGCGCCGTGGCGGGGCGGCAGCTTCATGGCGCCGGAGCGGGCGCCGTCGTGGATCATGCGGAACAGGGCGAGCAGCTGGGCGTAGGCGCCGTAGCGTTGATCCATCGTGTCCGGGTGCAGGGCGTGGTCTTCGCGCAGGCGCTGGTGCAGGCCGGCCAGGGAGTAGGCGCCGAGGTAGGTGTCGTCCTGCGGCAGCATGTCGCGTTCTTCCGCGTACAGCAGGAAGACGAGGCGCAGCACCAGCGTGAGCAGGGCGCGGTAGATGTCGTCCGGGTTGTCTTGGAGCGGCACGGCCAGCAGTTCGCCCTTGGAGGTGTCGTGCGCCGCTTGGAAGCCGCGCAGCATTTCGTACAGCGCGTGCAGCACTTGGCTGGCCAGCCGCTCGCTCACCTCGTTCTGGAACTTGCGGCTTTCGGCCAGGAGGCCGGCGAGGCGCTTTTCCTTCGGCACGGAGAGCAGGCGCTGCTCGTTCAACAACAGGCGCATGGCGGCGGCGATGGGGCGGCCGGCGGTTTGCACCATGTCCGCCACGCGGAAATCCAGCCAGCCGGAGCTTTCGCCCTTCGGCGCGGAGACGAGCCGCAGCGTGGTGCCGTTGCAGAGCAGGCCGGCGGGCGCGCCGGTGCCGCGCAGCAGGCGCTCCATGCGGCCGTGGGGGGAGGCATCGGTGCCGGATTTGGAGCGGGTTACGCGGTCCAGGGGTTCGTGCGGGGGGTGGACGTCTACGAGGAGCTGCCACGGGGAGGGATCGGGGGTGTTGCCGTTGGCGGGCTTCGGGGCGGCGCTGTTGGGGTGGGTGTTGCGGGCGGGCTCTTTGCGAACGGCGAACTTGGGGCGCAGCACTTCGCCGGTGTCGGGCAGGCGCACTTCGAGCTCCGGCGGTATCGGCGCTTCGGGGGTGCCGGCGTAGCCCTTGGGGGAGAAGCGCCAGTCGAGCACGTTGGAGGCGAAGGCGTGGAAATCCGGCAGCAGGGGCTGCGGCGTGGCGTCGCCGTTGATGGGCCGTTCCGCAACGCAATCGCGCAGGCGGCGCTGGCCTTCCGCGTCGTTGCGGTTCAGCGTGGCGCCGTGGCGCGCGAGCGCGGGGGCGGAGACGACCAAGCCGGTGGGGCGGACGAAGCCCAGCCACTCGAGGTGGGCGGCGATGGATGGATCGGGCTTGGGCATGGGGGGAAGCGTAGCAGACGATCGGGGGTTGCCGGCCTTGGTTGCGGTGACCTACGGCAGCCCCGTTTGCGCTAGAATCCGAGTGATGTTCACGGTGCTGCCCTCTTGAACACCGAACAGGTGGTTGACGGCCTGCTGGCCAGCATTGGCGGGCAAATCGTCGCCTGCAATGTCGTTGCGGGGCTTGACAACCAGCTTATCGACCCTGCGTTGGCGAAGGAGGTGCTGGATTGGATGGGCATCCTCGGTGACTACCAGCGGTACGCTGGGCCGATTGGCCTCGTCCAAGCACTGGATCACCTTCAGACTGGCGAAGTGTCGCCAGACTTGGCGTTAGCCAAGCCACCAGACTTCCGGCTCCGAGGGGATGCGAAGCCGACGCCATTCCAAACGGACGTGTCCTGCGTTCTACCGGTGCATGTGCTGGGGAACCTCGTCTCAGACCAAGACAAGGACAGGCTTGCCCGTGAGGGATTGGCCATGCCCACATCCACTGCGGAGTTCATCGCCAGCCCGACAATCAGGGAGTGGATGAGCAAGCCGACGAGTGCTCGCACTGTGAGGTTCGATGCGGGAGCGTGCCTTGGGCGCCGATCAGTGGTATGGTTCACGCCCCGGGCGGCGATCGAGAAAACGCTGAAGGTCAAGAACGACGAAGACCGTGCGCAGCGGGCCCGCGATGTCCTCGGCCTAGCGCATCATGGGGCAGATGCCTTGCTTGCCGCGCTGCACTTCCCGCCAGCCATGTTGGCCGGCTGCACATCCGCACGTCCAACCTTCGCTGATGCGGCCGGACACCGACGCTTCAAGACGTGGCCAGACTCCGCCGCCGCGAGGACGGACAGGGATTGGGGAAGAACCGTCGACCTGCGTGCGCTTGATGCGTCTTCGCCCTCGTTGGATGGTTGCCCGGAACGCGTGACGAAGGCGGTCGATGGCGGTATTCTAGGCAGTGGGAGCTTCGAGTTCGAACTGCTTGGCACCGTGCGGAGCTCGGTCGGCGCTGGCAAGGCCGCTGATGCAGCGTTCGCCAAGCGCTTGGCCGACGGGCTCACAGTGCCGAAAATAGCCAAAAAACTCAAAGCGTTATGAGCGTCCGCCGATCATGAAGACCGAGGATTCCATGCAGACCGCTTTCGACGCCAACACCGCCGACGCAGAGCGCGTGGCACGCTGGTTGGGAACCGCCCTGGACAGCCACCTCAACGACGACATGGGGCGTTGGGCGTTTGAGCCCTTTGAGGATCACATCGGCCAACGCGACAGCCTGGCAGAGGATCTACGCTCCATCTACGCCTCTCTCAGGGCCACAGCGCAAGCGCGTTGGCGAATGGCGACCCGCGACCTGTTGGCCATGCGCGGTCGCGACGTGTCGCAACGTGCGTCTACCAACGTCCTTGTCGACTTCGGCGTCTTGATCCGCGCACCGGAAGTGCTTGACGTCCTGCCCGGGCTGCTGGCTGGCGAGCAGGGCGACGCGATGCTCAATCGCGCCGTACGTGCGGCTACGGCCCTCGCGGCCGACACGGAAGCGTCGCGCAACTGTCTGGAACGCATCCGTGCGTCGTCTGCGTTCACAGCCGACTACGCTGGTCTCGTCCTCGTCTCGTTGTGCCACGCCGACCCTGACAACTGGCTTCGCCATGTCGAAGACCTCGCGGTTCCAATGCAGCAGTTGGCCGGTAAGTTGCTCGCGGAGTCCACGGCACTCCGCTTCTATGCCGCCAACATACTGGACACCATCACGCTCAGCCGAGTAACCTCCGGTGCGCTGAATCAGCTCTCGGCGCTTGCCGCCAAGGAACCGTGCTGGCTACTGCACGAGTGGTTTCATGGCCAGCAGTCACTGCTTCGCCTTGAACGGGAAACCGCAACCACCTGGCGCTTGGTACTTCGGGCCGACGAATCGGTGTCGAAAACACTCGATGGGACATTCGATGCCGCGATGCTTGAAGAGACCGCACATGCATCCCAGCGGGCCGCTATCGCTTGGCATAGGTCATCTAACGGCATGACCTGGGTGGCTGTTCATGATCAGGGGAAACTCAAAGAATTGGTCACTGTTCAGTCCATCGAGGAAGTGCGCCAACGGATCGAGGTCATGCTGGCTGCTTGGACTGCCGCTCAACACATCGGAAGTTGGCCAATGCAACACCAGACCGCCGGCATCGCGTTTGCTGCGTTTGCCGGCATAGCACCGCGGGTTGTCAACGCCGAGGCTTTGCTCGCAAGGTGGGACAGCCATGTGCCGAACCAGCGAACCGCCAGAGCGAGCTACCTAAGGCCGTACCGCGACGAGATCCAACCGAGCCTCCGGCGGAAAGCCATGAGTCACAAACATGCCTTCTTTGCGGCAGCGTCGAGCCTTGCATTGGTGCATCAGCCCACGTCAACGCAGATTGCCCACGCCCCCGATTGATGTCATGTTCAAGCTGACGACAGCCGAGCTCGATTCCACCAAGGCTGCCATTGATCACCACGGCTACAGCACGCTTTTGCCAACGCCACCGGAGTGGCAGGATCTCACCACGCACTGGCTCGACGTCAGGAACCACATTAGTGGCATAAACCTAGACACCTACAAGCCGAAAAAACCCATCGTCGTAACTGTCGCCAAGAACGAGTGGAGCGTTCGGCAAGTTCAATTACTGCACCCCGAGGACTTGCTGATCTATACGGCACTCACGTTGATTCTGAAAGACGATATGGAAGCTGCGCGATCACCGAAAGCCGAGCGACGCTCGTTCTCCTACCGGGCTAGCAACAAGAGGGGCCGACTCTATAAGAGCACGAAAACTACCCATCGTCACTACATCGAGTGCTTAGAGCGAAAGAGTAGGAAGAAGCTCAGCCGAGCGATAGCAGTTACCGACATAGCCGACTTCTACGCCAGTATTTCGCATGTGCAATTACTCAGGCTTTTTGGTCGTGCGGCTCAAACGCGAAGGAGCATCAAGGCGCTTGAGCTACTGATTTCGCCATTTGCTACCAGCTTTGTGGCAAGATCAGGGCATGGCATCCCGACGGGGCCGTTCGCATCTCGGCTCGTGGCAGAGATTCTGCTAAACGACATAGATGAGTATCTAGTCTCCAAGAGGGTAGACTTCGTTCGCTGGGTTGACGACCTGAATGTTTTCGCACCATCATTGACGGCCGCCAAGAGGATTGTACTCGACCTCTCCGAGTGGCTGTACGAGAGTCACGGACTTACTCCGCAGTCAGGAAAAACTCACTTCTTGGACGTTGAGTCCTACCGCCGACGATTTCTTCTAACCATTGAGGAACAGTTGTCCGACAAGAAGGACTCGCTCTACCAGTTGTTGTTTGACCACGAATATGCACTAGACGAAGAGGATGTGGAAGAGGTGATGGGCGACGTGCAGGTAGTGGCACTTATCGAAATGCTTGTAGATGCGATGCGGGAAGATGATAGCGTTGACTATCGGGTTGTTGGCTTTGTTGTTCGGCGATTGAGAGGCATGCGTCTCGATTGCGCTGTCGCTTCCGAAGTGCTAGAAGTCTTGGTGGAGAACATCGACCGTCTGATGCCGGTCATCGACGCAGTTGCACAGCTTGTGGTCGCGCTATTGAAGAGGACAAAGGCACCCAAGCGCATTGCGAGAAAGCTGTTTCAATCCCTGCACCGGGCCAAGGTGAATCATCACGCCATCTGGATGTTGACGATATTGGAGAAGGAACGGCGATGGAACTTCACCGAGCAGCTTGCGAAGGCATACCGGAGTGCCGACTGCGACGCCGTGAGGCGGTTCGCCGCGTTAGCTATCGCTCAATCTGGCGGGAGCTTCCGGGTAGAGCCGGCTGAGTTCGAGGAAGCCTCGCCGCTGGTGAGATTGGCGCTTTTGCGAACTCAAACCAAGACGGAACGAAGGGATCTGAGGTTGAGGGACGCATGGGAAAGAGCCGTTCCCTGATCGTCTGAGTGGTGCCAGTCGCGGCAATGGCGTTGGCGGCCACCAAGTCTGGCGTGGCGTCCTTGTCGATCACGGAATCCAGCGCGGCGTGGGCGTCCGCTATCGTTTCGGCTTGCGCCACGGCCTTGCGCGTGTTGTCCGTGAGCTTGCGGTCCGTCTTCTCGCGCAGCCAGGCGGCGCGGCGGCGCGGTTCTTCGCTCAGCAGGGCTTCCAGGTTCACCGTGGCGGGGGCGCCGTGCTTCTTCGCGGCTTTGATGGCGATGGATTGGCCGCTGGCTTGTTCCAGGCGGAAGCCCATCATGGTTTGGTACACGGAGCCGATGTGCTCCACGTCCAGGGCGCGGTAGGAGATGCGCTCGCCGTCCAGCACGATGAGCTTTTGCAGCACGCGGTAGATGGTGCCGTCGCTCACCCACGGCGCTTCGACGCGTTCGCTCACGCGGCGGGCGCCTCCGATCTGGTGGCCGCGGCCTTCCAGGAAGCGGTAGCGCTCCGGGTCGAACAGGGCGCCGTGGCGGGGCGGCAGCTTCATGGCGCCGGAGCGGGCGCCGTCGTGGATCATGCGGAACAGGGCGAGCAGCTGGGCGTAGGCGCCGTAGCGTTGATCCATCGTGTCCGGGTGCAGGGCGTGGTCTTCGCGCAGGCGCTGGTGCAGGCCGGCCAGGGAGTAGGCGCCGAGGTAGGTTTCGTCCTGGGGCAGCATGTCGCGTTCTTCCGCGTACAGCAGGAAGACGAGGCGCAGCACCAGCGTGAGCAGGGCGCGGTAGATGTCGTCCGGGTTGTCTTGGAGCGGCACGGCCAGCAGTTCGCCCTTGGAGGTGTCGTGCGCCGCTTGGAAGCCGCGCAGCAGTTCGTACAGCGCGTGCAGCACTTGGCTGGCGAGGCGCTCGCTCACCTCGTTCTGGAACTTGCGGCTTTCGGCCAGGAGGCCGGCGAGGCGCTTTTCCTTCGGCACGGAGAGCAGGCGCTGCTCGTTCAGCAGCAGGCGCATGGCAGCGGCGATGGGGCGGCCGGCGGTTTGCACCATGTCCGCCACGCGGAAATCCAGCCAGCCGGAGCTTTCGCCCCGCGGCGCGGAGACGAGCCGCAGCGTGGTGCCGTTGCAGAGCAGGCCGGCGGGGGCGCCGGTGCCGCGCAGGAGGCGCTCCATGCGGCCGTGGGGGGAGGCGTCGGTGCCGGCTTTGGAGCGGGTTACGCGGTCCAGGGGTTCGTGCGGGGGGTGGACGTCTACGAGGAGCTGCCACGGGGAGGCTTCGGGGGTGTTGCCGTTGGTGGGATTCGGGGCGGCGTTGTTGGGGTGGGGATTGCGGGCGGGTTCTTTGCGAACGGCGAACTTGGGGCGCAGCACTTCGCCGGTGTCGGGCAGGCGCACTTCGAGCTCCGGCGGTATCGGCGCTTCGGGGGTGCCGGCGTAGCCCTTGGGGGAGAAGTGCCAGTCCAGCACGTTCGCGGCGAAGGCGTGGAAATCCGGCAGCAGGGGCTGGGGGGTGGCGTCGCCGTTGATGGGCCGTTCCGCAACGCAATCGCGCAGGCGGCGCTGGCCTTCGGCGTCGTTGCGGTTCAGCGTGGCGCCGTGGCGCGCCAGCGCGGGCGCGGAGACGACCAGGCCGGTGGGGCGAACGAAGCCGAGCCACTCGAGGTGGGCGGCGATGGATGGATCGGGCTTGGGCATGGGGGAAGATTAGCAGACCGGCGCGGTGGTAGCGCGAGGCCCTACCCAAGCAAATAGATGGTGATGCTCTGCGACCGGCCAGAAGCGAGTTGGCTGTATGGAGCCTAGGTTGTGTCCTGCATAAGTGTTTGTTTTATAAGTCAAAAAAGCGGTTGCAAGTGTGCAAAATTGAGCGTATGGTGCTACTGCACAGGGTGTTCCTGTGGTGAGACACTCGCGGTAGGGTCATGAGACCGGTTGACGAGCACATCGAAACCCAACTAACCGAACGCTTGGACCTCATCGGCAAAGCGCTATGCGCAGACGTTGTTGCCGTCGTTAGCCCAATTGTCCACGGGCTTGAAGGCCGGCTGCGTGCGGCCCTTGATGCGTTGCCGCATAAGCGGGCCTCAATCGCCGTAATTCTCGATACGGTCGGTGGTATTGTCGAGGTCGTCGAGCGCATGGCCGTTGCCCTTCGGCACGCCTATGGGAATGTCACGATGATCGTGCCAGATCGCGCCATGTCCGCTGGAACGATATTCGCCTTGAGCGCCGACCGCATTATGATGGACTATCTATCCTGCCTAGGCCCAGTGGACCCGCAGATTCTAAGGGGCAAAGAATTTGTTCCCGCCCTCTCCTATTTGAACCAGTTCGAGCGACTCAACGACAAGGCCAATAAGGGGTCTCTTACTACTGCGGAATTGGCCCTATTGGGGAAACTTGACCTAGGAGATTTGTATCAATTCGAGCAAGCGAGGGAATTGTCTGTAGAGCTGCTCATTAACTGGCTATCCAAGTACAAGTTCAAGGATTGGACCCGAACAGAAACCCGTGGGGTGGTCGTCACGGACGAGATGAAGGAGGAACGTGCGAAGCACATAGCAGATTTGCTCAGTGACACAGAACGCTGGCACTCTCATGGACGAGCGATAGACAGGAGGACTTTGCGAGAGGAAGTGAATCTGAAGATTGAAGATCTGGAGAGTGACGAGCAGCTATACGGATACGTTAGAACGTACTTCAAGCTGTTGGAGGATTACATGCATCGAGAAAGCCTCGTCTCCTTCGTCCACTCTAGGGAGTACTTCTGACATGGAGAAGAAATCAAAGGAAACCCTGCTCGACAAACTCGACAGGGAGGATGTCCTGTTGCGCAATGCCAACATTGACACCGCGGTATTGGCAGAGCACGACAGGCTCGTCAAAGAGCTCAAACGAGCAGGCGTGAGTCTCAAGGAGCCGCCGTCTCAGTATAGGCTTGAGCACCCCCTCGGTGGCGACCGGATGCGGTTTAGCAACTGGGCGGAACGCATGTCTCGGAGCTGAGGGACCGCCGCCGGCGATCGCAACGCGGGGAGCGTTCGCTTCGTGAACGCGAGAGAGAGGGAGATCCGCAAGGAAATCCCTCCACGTCGATGCATGTGTTGATGGAGAGCATCCGTACTCAGGATGGCGGCTAGTTCGGGCCTTCACCGCATTCCCTGCGGGCGAGACGCCCGCGCTCCCGGGACTGACCTACCCGAGCGGCGACTTCACCTTCCCGCCACGCCATCGAGCCCCCGCAGCATCCGTTTCAGCGCGAAGTGACGGTAGCTGCCGAGTGCCAAGCGCCGCACCTCGTTGAAGTCGAAACGATCCTCGATGTCCAAGTCGATCCAGCCGTGGTGGCCGATGTGGCGCGGGATGTGGAAGCGCGGATCGTCGCCGAGGGTGGCTTGCAGTTCGGCACCCACCCACATGCCCACCGTGAGCCGACCGTGCGAACGCCGCACGGTGAGGAACGTCTTCTTGCCGGCCTTGAAAGCGGGCGTACCGAATTGACGCCCCTCGGCGGTCTCCGGCAGTGTCGCGCACCAAGCGCGCAGGCGGCGCAGCGCGGCTTGGGCGTGTGGCACGGACAGGGGATCGAACTCCTCCGCGGTGACGGTGTGCGTTGGCGGCTCGATGGCGGGCGTTTCGCCAAGCTCGCGGCGCAACGCCGCCGGCGCCCGCTGCGCGTACGCCTCCCGCAGGTGCGCGGCGATGTTGAACCAATCGTTGCCTTGTTTCAGATGGATGCCCAGCCAACCCTTGCCGCCGACGTGGGGCGGAACGAAGTAGCGCTTCGGCTCGCTCGCCACAAAGCGCTCCTGCGCCCCCGGCGGGGCGTTCGCCCACAGCGCGATACGGCCGTCGCCGCCGTGGTTGATGGCCAGGATGGCGAAGGTCTTGCCGGCCACGCGGAACTCGGTCAACTGCCGCCACGGCGCAAGTTCCTCCACTTCGGGGAAGGACGAGCAGATCTCGCGCACCGCGGCTTTGATGTCCTTGGGCATGGTGGCGATTCGGTGTTTGCCGTGCGTCCTCGGCGGATCGTGCGTGCGCTTAGCTAGGTGCGGCTATCGCGCCGCGCCTAGCTAGGAACCGAAGAGCTGCGCGTGCGAACCCAAGCGCACCAGTTGCAGCGTGGAGGCGTCCGCATTGCCGTAGATCAGCAATAGATTCGGCCGCAGGTGACATTCCCGAAAACCTCGCCACGGGCCCTTGAGCGGGTGATCAGCGTAGTTTGAGGGAAGGGGCCGGTCGTCCGCGAGCAGCGCCACGACGCGCGCCAGCGTCTCTTTGGCATCCTCGCCGTGGCCGCTACGCAACACCCGGCGGTAGTCGCGTTTGAATGCGGTCGTGTGGGAGACTTCCCGCACTCAGTCGGCATCCAGATCGGCAATGAGGTTCGACGGGTGGCCGACACGGACCAACTCCCCGCGTTCGGCCGCTTGAATGGCCGCGATGGTCTCTTCGTTGGGCGCATGGGGTGGCGGCGGGAACGGCCCGGCCTTGTCGAAGGGGTCGAAAGGCAGGGAGCGTTCCCTAGCGACGCGAACAAGGAACATCCGCACCGCGGTGGAGAGGTTGAGACCGGCGTCGGCGAGAACCAGCGCGGCCTCGTTCTTGACCGTCTCATCGACACGAACTTGGATCGTCACGCTCATTTCGGCGGCTGCTCCTTTCCTTGGATGGGTGTAGAGACAGCGTAATGGAACGTACCGACGACAAGCAACCAGTTTTTGCCGCTTTTCCGCCGTTTCAGTTCGTCTCCGGCCACAGATACACCAACCCCACCGGCTCCACCCGTTGCGCACGGACCTCGTAGAACGCTCGGATGCGCT
Organism: Candidatus Azotimanducaceae bacterium; assembly: GCA_965243095.1. Classification (GTDB taxonomy): domain Bacteria; phylum Pseudomonadota; class Gammaproteobacteria; order Pseudomonadales; family Azotimanducaceae; genus VXYL01. The sequence goes on along the minus strand of OZ251530.1, from coordinate 2,484,126 downwards.
GGGGCTCGCCGGCCAGATCCCGGTCGAACTGCTCCAGCCGGCGTTGCCAGTGGCGCACGTCCGCCTCTAGCTGGCGGGTTTCCTCCTGCTTGAAATCCAAGGTGCGTTGGCGGAACTCGGCGTCGTGGGCCGCAAGCTCTTCCACCACGCGCTGGCGTTGGGTGGTAAGCGTCTCGGTGAGCTCGCGGGCTTCGCGTTCGCCGCGCTCGGCCAGTTGCGCCGCGGCGGTGGCGGCGAGCTCCTCGGCGCGGTGTTCGAGTTGCGGGCGCAGGGCGTCGATGTCGGCCGGCGCGGCGTCCAGCAGGCGCTGTTGGATCACTTCGTTCGGCATCGCGCCGCTGCTGCCGAGCGCTTCGTCCAGCAATGCAAGCGTACGTGTCTCCGCCTCTCGGGCGTAGGCAACGATCGGTTCTTTTCGGCGGCTTGGTTCCACCCAGCGGGCCGTCACCGGCACCAGCTCCTCGTGCAGGCGTTCGGCGCGGTGGCCGTAGAGCGCTAGGCGGCCGAGCAGAATCACGCGGGGTATCGAATCCTTGGTTTGCGCTAGGCAGGCGCGGGAGAGGTCGTTGTAGACGAAGCCTTGCGCGCGAAAACGCGCGAGCAGGCGTTGCGCCACGCGCTGCTCCAAGTGCAGGTGTACCACTTCGTCGGTGAGCACCGCGGCGTCCTTGAACACCACCGGGCGGATCGGCGCCTCTTTGCGCCAGTCCGCGAGTTTCTGGTTCCGTTCGCGGGGCGGGCGGAGGGAATCCAAGGTGGCGGTCCAACTCGGGTCCGTGGCGGCGCGGCGTTCCAGCGGCGGGAACGCCCAGACGGCGTGGCCGTGCTCGTCTTTACGTTCCTCGAGCGGCGGGGCGCCGAGCAGTTCCAGCGAACAGGAGAGCGCGTCGCGAAACGGCTGTTCGTCGAATCGCACCCAGGCGCGCGAGCGTTCGAGCAGTGTGCGGCAGCGGTCGATCTGGCCGGCGAGATCATCTTGGCGGTCACGGGCGGCTTCCAGTTCGTCGGCGGTGGCGCGTTTGCGGGCCACTGCCAAATCCGCTCCTTTGATTTCGGCTTGGAGCCTCTCCGCTTCGTTGTGGCGAATGCCGCCGCGGTTCAGCCGGCGCTCCACGTCGTCGTCGATCACCTTGGCCAAGCTGCCGAGTTCCCGCTTGATGGTTTCCGTTTTGGTCACCAGCACCTGCAGCACGCGATCCTCCACCCGCTGCGGCAGCAGGAAGTAGTGGCACCGCACTTGCGCGGCGGGTTGGAGCTTGCGGTCGATGCGGCCGTTGCGCTGTTCGATGCGGCCCGGGTTCCACGGCAGATCGAAGTGGAACAGATCTGTGCAGTGGGCTTGGAAGTTCAGGCCTTCGCGGGCGGCGTCCGTGGCGATGAGGATGCGCAGCGGGTCTTTGGCCGGGTCGGCGTTGAAGCGGCGTTGCACTTCCTCGCGGCGCGGGCCGCTGGTGAGGCCGTCGATCACCGCGATGCGTTCGTCGGCGTTGTCCGTGTGCTTGATGGCCTGTTCCAGCATGGCGCGCAGGTAGCGCTTGGTGCCTTCGCGGTTCTCCGTGAAGACGAGCACGCGGCGGTTGTTCCACGTTGGCGCGGAACCCGTTGGGCGCTTGCCGAAGGGCGGCAGTTCGGGGCATTGGTTGGCACGAATCCAGTCGATCAGGCGGCGCGTCTTGGCGTCCGGCTGGTGGCGGGCTTCTTCGGCGATCGCCTGCATTTCGGCCAGCAACTCCTGTTCGCGTTGCCATAGCGCGGCCTCGGTGGCGTGGGCTTCGGCGGCCAAGGTGGCGGCCTTCACCTGCTCCTCCTCGAACTCCTCGGCGGCGGCGGCGTCCCACTCGGCGCGTTCGTCGTCCGCATCGGGCGGCTTGATGAGTGCGTTCTCGTCCAACGTGACCGCGCTTTCGGCGGCATGCCCTTTCTCCCAGTGCCCTCGCACCGTGCGCTCGTGTACGCACAGGCTGCGCGCGAACGCTTCCGTGGAGGAGAGCAGCCGTTGCTGCAAGCCCACCACCAGCAGCCCCGCTGCCGCACGCGCCTTGGCCGGTGCTTTGGCGTGGCGTTCCTCGCGCAACGTGCGGTAGCGATCCAGCAAGCGGGAAAGGGCGAGTTCCGGCGTGTCCGCCGGCAGGTTGTCGATCACCACCGGCACCACCTCGCGCTGCGGGAAGCCGCCGCGCACGGCGCGGATGTCCTCCTTCAGCCGCCGCACCATCACCGCATCCAACTGGCCTCTGCCGCGCACCTTCACGCCGCGGGTGAAACGGTACGGATCCAACAGTTCCAGCAGCGTGGAGAAGCTGTTGGAGTGGCCGTTGTGGGGCGTGGCGGAAAGAAACAGCCGGTGCTCGAAGCGCCCGCCCAAGTCGCGCACGGCGCGGGTGAATTTGGTCTCGATGCCGTAGCGCCCGCCGGACGACGGCGCCGCGTGGTGCGCCTCGTCCAAAATGAGCAGGCTGCCCGGCAGCGCCTCGCCCAGCCACTCGCGCAGCGGCTCGGCGTAGGCCGGTTCGATGAGCAGTTTGTGCGACACCAGAAAGCGGCTGTGGGTGCGCCACGGATTCACCCCGAAGCCGCGCTCCCGGCGCATCCGCGAGACGTAGGCGCGATCCAGAATCTCGAACAGGAGGCCGAAGCGGTCTTCGAGCTCCGTCTTCCACTGTTCCAGCACGGAGGGCGGCGCGGCCACGACGATGCGCCGCACCTTGCGCCGCAGCAGCAGTTCGCGGGCGATGAGGCCGGCTTCGATGGTCTTGCCGAGGCCGGTGTCGTCGGCGATGAACAGGTTGACGCGGGGAAGCAGCAGCGCCTTGCGCAGCGGCTCCATCTGGTAGGCGTCCAGCTGGATGCCGGCGCGGAACGGCGCTTGAAACAGGTTGGGCTGCGTGGCCGTGGTGCAGTTCCAGCGCAACGTGTTGAAGAAGGCGGCGAAGTAGCGCGGCGAATCGAACCGCCGGCTGGCGAGATCCGCCCAGCCCTCCTCTTGCAGGATGGCGCGATCCAGCTCGTAATCCCAGAACACGGTGAGGGATTGACCTTGCGCATCGTCGTCCGCACACGCGAGGGTGACCTGTGGCGAGCCGCCATCGCCATCCGCCAGCACTTCCTCCACCAGCCACTGGCGCGAACGCACGCGCACAAGGTCGCCGACGTTGGGCGGGCGCTCGGGCGTGGTGGGTGGATCGGGCGAGGGCATCGGGGAAGTGTAACGGCAGGGCGCCGGTGTACTGGGAGATTGCGCTGTTAGGCTTCCCGGGGAAGGCGCGGCCGTGTGTCCACGAGATCGGCTACCGCCCTCGCGGCCGGGAACGTCACCCTTGCCTCCGCCCGACGGCCTTCAGGAACTCGTCATCAAGCAGAATCCTGTTGTCCGCCAAGAGCCGGAGTTCCTTGGCTGCGCCTTGCGCGTCGTGGACCAACCACACGATCACGGCTTCCTGTTGGGCTGCTTCGACAGCGGGGATCAGATCGCTGTCGCCCGACAGGAGCGCCGTGTGTGTCACTTGGCCTTTGGAAGCCAACCGTGCGATGTCTAGCCCCATCATGAGGTCGACACGCTTTTGTTGGAATATCGGCTGGCCCTGTTGGTCGATGCCTTGGAGCTTCAATCGCCCCTCCCGCATCGCGTAGTTGGGCAGCCCTCTCAGCCCGTCGAAAAAACGGCTCCTACGTTTCACCCTCTCTTCTTCGTCCGGCGTAGGAGAAGCACCTTGGTACGGCAAACAGTCGTAGTAATAGGTGCGGATCAGATCGAGCGGTTCCTCCGTGGTCTCTCGTATCGTGGCAGCCACCTTGGCGCTCAGACGCTCGAAATCCACCCAAACACGGGCATTCTTGGCCACGTTCGAGACATAGCCGCCATCGATATGGATCGCCAATCGAGCCATGCTCGGAGTACACGCCGAGTGAAATTCACGAAGGGGGAATGGGGGGCTAGGTTGTCGACGACCTAGCCCCCGCCTTTAGCCTGACCTCGGTCACACCCTCGGCAACGAGCCGGGATGGGCAACGCCAGGGGGCATTTGCGCGGCACCTTACAGGCAGGTTTGGGGCGATGTCAAGGCCCATTTGCTAGTTTTTTTCGCGTCGGTCACTCCGGCAGCTCGAAGAACGCCGCATCCTCCAAGCCGAGCACTGGCACCACCAGCGCTCGGTCCAAGAAGTCGTTGCGCATCTCGCACGAGGTTTCGGCGATCAGGGAGCAGCCGTGGCAGGCGGCGCCGTGGAGCAGGCGGTCTTCCAACTGGGTCGCGGTTTCGGCGGGGGCGTGCTGGGCGCAGATGGGGTCGTTCGAGCAGAGGGCGGCGGCGCGCAGGGCGTCGGCCAGGTGGCTTTCGATGTGGCGGCCTTGTTGCACCAAGCCGCCCAGCGTGCCTTCGGCGTCCGGGGTGCCGGTGTAGAGGAGGATGCCGTAGCGGGGGCCGTCCGGGGTTTCCTCCGCGTAGATGCGTTCGCGGATGGAGCTGGCCGGGTAGCCGCAGCGCATGGCGAGGGCTTGCACCAGCAGGTGGGCGAGGGTGTGCAGCAGCACGTAGGGGCCGCCGGGGAACGGGCGCTGGGTGTTGCGGGTTTGCCGCCACAGGTCGTAGCCCTTGGCGAGCTGGGCCACGCGATCCGCGACGGCGGGGCGGTGCAGCCACTCGGCCACGGCGGGCGCGGGGAGTTCGAGGAAGACGCCCTCGCCGCGGTTCTCCACGGCCGGGAACCAGTGCGGCTCCAAGGCGATTTCGGCGCGCATGACGTCGCTCTCGAAGTCGCCGTGGATGTCGGGCGTAACGGCGTCGAGGCGCGTGAAGCCCACCAGCGCCAGCACTTCGCGGAGGCGGTGTAGCTGCACCACCGCGGCGATGCGGGCGCCGTTCGCCGTATCCTTGCGCCACGCCGATTTCGGCAGTCGGCGGGCGTGGAAGTTGGCGTCGGTTGGCGGTTCGTTTTCTTGCGAGGGGCAAGCCCCTTGCGCACCCCCGCTGAGGGCTCCGCCAAAGCCCTCCTCCGCGCCGAGCAGGGCTTCGAGTTCCGCTTCCTTCAAGGGCCGCTGGTGTCCGGTGCCGCTGCGCACTTCCTCGATGGCGCGCAGCACTTGCGCGTCCGTGAAGCCCGCCAGCGCTTCGGCGACTTTCGGCACGGCCTTGTAGGTCGTCAAGTTGGTGGCGTCCACGATCTGCAGCACGTCCCACACTCTGTTGACGGCTTCCTGCACCGCGGCGCCGGTGTCCGGCAGCGACAGTACGCGCGACACTTGCGGAAAGTAGGCGTTGGTGGCGGTGCGGATCAGCAGGCGGCTTAGCTGGTCGCAATCCTCGTTGGTGTTGCGCCCCAGCCAGGGCCGGGCGCCGCGGCACATTCCGAGCGCGTTCCCGCTGATGTCCGATGCCTCGGAGAGGTTGCGCGATTTGCCACATTCGCAGCGCACGGTGAGTTCGCCCAGGCCGCCGGTGGTGCCGCGTTCGTCCAGCCAGAGTTGCCGGTGGCAGGAGGAATCCGCGCCGTGGACGAACGCGGGCCAGTCCACGTCGTCCACGTGGCCGCGGCGGCAGGCGCGCACGAACCGCGTCGGCACCACGGCGATGCCCTCGAACCTGCCGCGTTCGTCCAAGTTCTTGCGATGCACCAGGCGGCGGGATTGCGGGCGGCCTTCGCCTTCGCCGGCCTTGAAGGGGTCGTCCTGCACCACGAACCACTCCGGGAACCGCCACGCGCCGATGCCCTTGGCCGGCGCCCACGGTTCCGACGGCGCCGGCGGCGGCGCGTAAAGCCGTGGCGCGGGTACGCCGGTCATGCGGTGCAACGCCTGCGAAAGCCGCGGCTCGACGATTTCCTGCAAGTCCTTGGGCCAAGTGTCCAAGCCGCCGACGATGGCGGAGTGGACGGGCAGGTCGATCAAAGCGCCCGGCCCGTAGGTGGTGATCACCTGGCTTTGGCGGACGCTGCCGGAGGCGCGGCTCACGATCGCACCTCTTGCCCGCTGAGCTCGCGCAAGTGAAGGTTCACTTCCGGCTCCACGTCGCGCAGCGAGCGGTTGGCGCGGAACAGGCGGTGCTTCTCGGACTCGAACTGCGTATCGAGCATCTCGCGCAAGAGCGGCCGGCGTTGCCGCATCTCGTATTCGTATTGCTGGTACTTCACCTGTGCATGGACTTGGTGGTAGTCGGCGACGATCTCCTCCCAAGCGGCAAGCAGTTCGCCCACGCGCAACTCCACGTTGCGGCGGCGATCGTCGCGTTCGTTGTCGTCCTCGAACGGCTGCGCGTCGATGCGCTCGGCAAAGGTGGCGGCCAAGGCGCGCTGCAACTCCGCACGGGCTTCGGCGATCCGATCCGCGCCTTCCGCCGGCGTCAAGCGGCCTTCGAGATGGCGCGCGGCGGCCACCAACGCGCCGGCGAAACCGCGATCCAGCGCCCGTGCCGAGAACGGCGTGACGCTGGCGACCTCCACGGAGCGATAGAACGTCTCGTGGTAGTGGCGAAAGCGCTCGTAGTGGGAGCGATCCCTCGGCTTGTGCATGTTCAGCAGCGTCGCCACCAAGCCCGGGCGGTGGTGGTCGCGCCCCACGCGGCTGGTGGCTTGAATGTACTCGGCGTGGGATTTCGGCTGGCCGAGCACCAGCATCAAGCCGAGGCGCTGAATGTCCAAGCCCACGGAGATCATGTTGGTGGCGATGGCCCAATCCACGCCCCGCTTTTGACCGTCGAAAGCAACTTCCAACCGCCGCCGCGCATCCGCCACCTTGTCCGTGGAGACGCGGGAGGTTAGCTCGATCACGTCGGACAGGCGGCGCCGGTCTTCGAACAGGCCGCGCGGTTCGCCGACGCGCTTGCGCTGCGCGTAGTGCTGCACGGTGTTGCTCACTTCCTCTTCCAGGATGCGCCGCGCACCGCCCAACTCGCGCAGGCTGTTGAAGTAGCCGAGCACGGTCATGTACGGGTCTGCCGGATTCGCTTTGTTCTTGGCGCCGGCATCTCGATAGGCTTTCTGCGCCGCCGCCATGAGCGCCTGCCACACGCGCCGCATCAGCACCTTCGGGCTGCGCCCGGGCGCCGCAATGCCGAGGTAGAGGCGGGCTTCGTCTTCCGCCGGCACCGTTTGGGCGAAAAACGAATCCTGCCGGCGAACGCCCGGCGGCGGGAAGATCTGCGTATCGCGCCGGGCGAACAGCGCTTGGATTTGCGTCTGCGCTTCGCGCACGGTGGCGGTGGAGGCGACGATCTTCGGGCGCAGAGGCTGCTCGCGGTGTTGACGGCCCACGCACAACGCATCGATGACCGTCTCGTACAGCCCCACCATCGTGCCGAGCGGGCCGGAGATCAGATGCAGTTCGTCTTGGATCACCAAGTCCGGCGGCGGCAGCGGGGCGAGCAGCCTTTCGCCGCGGCTGGCCGGCTCCGCGGCGCCGTAGAAGCCGCGCTGGTCGTGCCGTTCAGCCCCGCCGAGCAGCTTGCCGGACTTGGCCTCCCACGGCAGCGAGGCGAATTTGTCCACGGTGGCGATCAGGAACGCCGGCAGGCGCTGGTAGATGGGCTCGTCCACGCCCAGCACGGGTAGCGGGCGCTCGCCGCTGAATTCGCAATTGAAATCGGCGCACGCCACGCGCAATTCGGTGGGCGCATCGTCGTTGGGACACAGGGTGAAGGATTCCGGCTTGAACGGCTCGCCGCACCACGGGCAGTTCTCCAACGGGATCGGCGCCGGTCTGCCGCGCGGGTTCGCCTTGAACTGGCGGGTTTTGGCGCGGGCGGAGTCCGAGCGGTTCTCGCCCCTCTTGCCCATCACGTTCGGCGTGGCGGCCTTGCCCACCCACAGGCCGATCTCGAACGGCCAATCGCCGTAGCGCTGCGGGGCCTGCTCGCGTTCGAGTTCCAGGGCGCACACCAGGCCGGCGGCGCGGCTGAGCTGATCGAGGGTGAGCAGCCGCAGCGTGTAGCGCATGACGACGCTGACGCCGGCGCCGGCCTTGCCGTTCGCCCGCGGGTGGCGCAGCCGCCGCAGCACCATCGCCAGCGCCGCGAGGCCAAGGTACGCCTCCGTCTTGCCGCCGCCGGTGGGGAAGAACAGCAAGTCCACGGTGTCGCGGTGCGGGTCGGCGGGATCGGCCAAGCCGGGCAGGTTGAGCAGGAGGAAGGCGAGTTGGAAGGCGCGCCAGCTGGGCGGTTTGTCTTGGAAGCTCTTGCGCAGGCGTTGCCGCAGGGCGCGGGCGACGGCGCGGTTGGCGAGGCGGAAGGCGTCCAGCGCGTCCGCATCGTTCGCCAGCGCGTTGATGCCGGCGGCCATGCGATCGGCGGCCGTGGCGGCGCGGCGCAGCAACTCCTCGGCGGTCTGCCGCCGGGCGTCGGGGAGTGTGCGCAGGCCCTCGCGCTGGGATTCGATCCAAGCGCGGTATTGGCGCACGAGGGGCGTCAGCGCCGCTTCGGCCGCCCCGCCATCCGGCAGTTCGCCGAGGGCTTCCATCGAGAGTTCCGCGCCCGGCACCTCCGCCGTTTCCGTTCGCGGCACATGGGCGCGGGCGATCCATGTGGTTCGCACCGTGTTGCATTGCCCGTCGCGCAATTCCCAATCCGCCGAAATACCGTGGCCGGTGGCGTACTCGGGCGCGTCGGCGTAGTGCAAATCGGCTAGGTTCTCGTCCCAGTCGTCCACTTGCGGTTGCCGGGGATTGGTGCGCGGCACGAAGGGCTTCTTGCAGCGAACTTCCAGCTCCGCTTGAAAGGCGTAGGCGACATCCGCCAACCGGGGATCGGCATCCGGCCTCCGCTGGTTCACCAGAAAGACGGAGACGGCCCGCGTGCCGGCGGGAACGTCGCGCAGCTTGGCGGCGTCGATCCGCCGTTCCCGCACATGGATGTGCAGCCCGCCGGAGTTCGGCACCGGTTCCGAACGCTCACCGGCGAGTCGCAGCCGCAGCGTCGCTTCGCAGGGCTTGCGCCGCCACGGCTCGCGGCCGCCTTCCTCGATCTCGGCAAGCGCGTAGTCGCCCCAGCGGGCGGTGACGTTCAGCGCCTCCACGTCCGCCGCCACCAGCACGCTGACGCCGATGGAGGACGGGAAGAAGCCGCGTCGCGCCGAGCGGCCGTCGGCAACGGATTCTTCCGCCAGCCCCGCGGTGGCGGGCGTCTCATCCAACTCATCCTCCTCGTCCGCGTCGCCGCCCTGCTCCGGCGGCGCGTCCGCCGGCACGAGAAACCCGGTGAGATACCAGTTCGACGGCCGCACCCACCCGGGAATACGCTCTTCGGCGAGTTCGTGGCTGGCGGACGGGCCGATGAGATCGAGATGGAGTGCGCGAGCGAGATAGGCGCGTACTTCCGCGGAGGTAGCGGGCGCGGGATTGGGGTTGCCTAGGGTGTTGGTCACGGTTGGTGTGTCGCGGTTGCGGGATGTCGTTGCGCCGCTCGGAACCTCTGCCGTGCGCGTACGGCACCATGATACGGCAAGCTACGAGGTTGGACCGGCCCGTTCTGCGGGTTGAATGCCCGCTGTGGTGGTGCTAGTCTCTGCCGCCCTTCGGGAGCTCCGACGGTTCGACGCGCTTCATGTTGCTGTGCGGCGGCGCGGGCGAGCGCAGCCGCGCCGTTCGCGTTTCGCTTGCCTGCAATACCGGGCGTTGCGAACCGCTTGGGGCGCGGAAACAACTAGCGAACTAGCGGAATTAGCTAAAGGAAACATGGCGGAAAATCAGGAAATCGCATTGGAAGAGGCGGACGTTGCGTCGGTGAACGTGGCGGATCTTCCGGGGCCGGAAGTCGACGACGACTTCGCGGCGCTGTTCGAGGGCAGCTGGAACAACAAGGTGATGGAGCCCGGCAGCATCGTCACCGGCACCATCGTCGACATCGACAAGGACTTCGTGGTCGTGTACGCGGGCCTCAAGTCCGAAGGCAAGATCCCGCGCTCGCAATTCGCCGCCGACGGCGCCGAGGTCGAGCTGGGCGTGGGCGACGAAGTGAAAGTCGTCATGGAGACCGTGGACGACGGCCACGGCGAAACGCGCCTCTCCCGCGAGAAGGCGCGGCGCGCGGAGTGTTGGGAGATGCTCGAGGACGCCTTCGAGAACAGCACCGCCGTGAAGGGGCTGCTGAACGGCAAGGTGAAGGGCGGCTTCACCGTGGACATCAACGACATCCGCGCCTTCCTGCCGGGTTCCCTCGTGGACATCCGGCCCTTGCGCGAAACGGCGCATCTGGAAGGCCGGGATCTGGACTTCAAGGTCATCAAACTGGATCAACGCCGCAACAACGTGGTGGTGTCGCGGCGGGCGGTGCTGGAGGAAGAGCACAGCGCCGAGCGCGAGGCGCTGCTGGCGTCGCTGCAGGAAGGCCAGGAAGTGAAAGGCGTGGTGAAGAACCTCACGGACTACGGCGCCTTCGTGGACTTGGGCGGCATCGACGGCCTGCTGCACATCACCGACATGGCGTGGCGGCGAGTGCGGCATCCCAGCGAGATGGTGACGGTGGGCGACGAGGTGATGGTGAAAATCCTGCGCTTCGACCGCGAGAAGAACCGCGTCTCCCTCGGCATGAAGCAGCTGGGCGACGACCCGTGGGTGGACATCACGCGCCGCTACCCGGAACACGCGCGGGTGCAGGCCACGGTCACCAACCTCACCGACTACGGCTGTTTCGCCGAGATCGAGGAGGGCGTGGAAGGGCTGGTACACGTCTCGGAGATGGACTGGACGAACCGCAACATCCACCCGTCCAAGGTGGTTGCCGTTGGCGACCAAGTCGAGGTGATGGTGCTGGACATCGACGAGGATCGGCGGCGCATTTCCCTCGGCATCAAGCAGTGCCGCCTCAACCCTTGGGACGAGTTCGCGTCATCCCACAAGCCGGACGACCGCGTGCGCGGGCGCATCAAATCCATCACGGATTTCGGCATCTTCGTGGGCTTGGACGGCGGCATCGACGGCCTCGTGTACGTCTCGGACATCTCGTGGAACGAGCCCGGCGAGAAGGCCGTGCGCCGCTACAGCAAGGGCGAGGAAATCGACACGGTCATCCTCTCCATCGATTCGGACCGCGAGCGCATCTCCCTCGGCATCAAGCAGCTGGAGCTGGACCCGTTCGGCAACTTCGTCGCCGACAATCCGCGCGGCACCGTGGTGGAGGGCGATGTCATCGCGGTGGAGCCCAAGGAGGTCACCGTGCGCTTGGCGGCGGAGGTGGAAGGCCGTCTGCGCGTCGGCGAAATCGACGTCGAGCGCGTGGAGGACGCCCGCTCCAAGTTGTCCGTGGGCGACACCATCTCCGCCAAGATCATCGGCGTGGACCGCAAGAACCGCGCCATCAACCTCTCCATCAAAGCGCAGACGATGGACGACGAGAGCCGCGAGCACGAGAACTACAAGGAGCAGCAGGCGCCGACGCCCGGCCCGACCACCCTTGGCGACCTGATCAAGGCGCAGATGGGCCACAGCGAGGACACCGAGCCGCCGCAAGACCGCCGCGCCCGCCGCAGCCGCAAAGGCCGAGGAGATGGCGACCGGTCGTAACCCGGACTTTCTCGCGGCAGCGGGCTTCTAGCGATGAGGCGGTTTGGCATCAGCAAAGGCGTTTTGCGGTGCCAACTCGCACACGCCGAGCAGGGCGCGCCCTAGGCCGCGGCCATGACCCGCGCCGAACTCATCGCCAAGCTCACGGTCGGCCAGCGCCACCTTTCCCCGGCGGATCTGGACATGGCGGTGAAACTCATGCTGGCGCAAATGTCGTCGGAGCTGGCCCAGCGCGGCCGCGTCGAGGTGCGCGGCTTCGGCAGTTTCAGCGTGCATTACCGGCCGCCGCGCGTTGGCCGCAATCCGCGCAACGGTGAGGCGGTGCAACTGCCGGGCAAGCACGCTCCCCACTTCAAGCCCGGCAAGGCGTTGCGCGAGCGGGTCAACGCGGGTAGCGGGTTGGCCTAGGCCGGCGCGTCGCGTACGGGCGATGGCTTGGCTCAAGTGGATTTGCGGCGTGGCGGCCTTCCTCGCCGTCGCGTTTTTCGGCTTTCTCCTGTCCTTGGACAACGCCACGCCGGTCGCGCTGCGGATTTTGCACCGGGAGACCACGCCGCAGCCGGTGTACTGGTGGCTCTACGCCGCGTTCGCCGGCGGGCTGTTGGTTGGTTTGGCGGTGTGTCTTTCTGCCTACCTGCGCTGGCGGTTCGCCGCGCGCCGTTTGCGCAGGACGCTGCGCGAGCGCGAAGCGGAGCTCATGCGCCGGCCGAGCGGCGACGCCACGACCGCTCTGGCGGCGGAGAAGGCCGCCGCACCGGTTCCGCGGTAGCGGCGGAAGCGGTAGCAGGCAAAAAGAAGGGGCCTACTGGAGGCCCCTTCGCAATCGATGTGGGCGCGCCTTGCTACGCGAGCGCTTCCTTCGTGGTTTTGACGATCGCCGCCGCCACCCGGTAGGGGTCCGCGTTGGACGCCGGGCGGCGATCCTCCAGCCGGCCCTTCCAGCCGTCCTCGATGGTGGCGATGGGGATGCGGATGGAGGCGCCGCGGTCCGAGATGCCGTAGTTGAACTTGTCGATGGACTGCGTCTCGTGCAGGCCGGTCAAGCGCATGTCGTTGTCCGCGCCGTACACGGCGATGTGGCGGCCGATGTTCTTGCCGAAGTGGTCGCAGATGCGCGTGAAGGTCTCCTCCTCGCCGGATTCGCGCATGGGGCCGTTGGAGAAGTTGGCGTGCATGCCGGAGCCGTTCCAGTCGCCCTGCACCGGCTTCGGATGCCAATTGATGGACAGCCCGAACTTCTCGCCGGTGCGCTCGGCCAGGTAGCGCGCCACCCACGTTTCGTCGCCGGCGCGGGCCGCGCCCTTGGCGAACACTTGGAACTCCCATTGGCCGGCGGCCACCTCGGCGTTGATGCCCTCCACGTTGATGCCGGCGGCGAGGCAGGTGTCCAAGTGGTGGTCCACGCAGTCGCGGCCGTAGGCGTTGCGGGCGCCCACCGAGCAGTAGTAGGCGCCTTGCGGCCCGGGGTAGCCGCCCACCGGGAACCCGGGCGGCAGGTTGGTGCGCGTGTCCCACAGGAAGTACTCCTGCTCGAAGCCGAACCAGAAATCGTCGTCGTCGTCTTCGATGGTGGCGCGGCCGTTGGATTCGTGCGGCGTGCCGTCGGCGTTCAGCACCTCGGTCATCACCAGGTAGCCGTTCTTGCGCCCCGGGTCCGGATACAGCGCCACCGGCTTCAGCAGGCAGTCCGAAGCGCCGCCCTCGGCCTGTTGCGTGGAACTGCCGTCGAACGACCAGATCGGGCAACTGCCCAGCTCGCCGTCGAAGTTCTCCTCCACGCGCGTCTTGCTGCGCAGGCTCTGGGTGGGCTTGAAGCCGTCCAACCAGATGTATTCCAACTTGCTCTTCATCCCCTAGATGCTCCCTTTGTTTCCTCAAGTTGCCGGTTTCCGCGGGCGGCACGTTGTCCGGCCTTTGCCCACGACGTTCGCTCGCCAATGGTAGGCGATTGCGGCGCGATTGCAACGAAAAACGCGCTTCGGTCGCCCGAAACGGCGCGCCGCTATTCGTCGAGCCAAGCGTTGAACTTGGCCGTGCGCTTCTCGCGAAAGGCGCGCACGCCTTCCCGGGAGTCTGGATGGTGGTCCGAGATGCCGGTTTTGGCGGCGATCTCGTCCAAGCTCTGCTCCCAGTTCAGTTCCGCGGCGTTGTACACCGAGCGCTTGAGCAGGCGCATGGAGACCTGCGGGCCGTGCGCCAGTTCCGTGGCCAGCGTCATCGTCTCGGCTTCGAGCTGATCGGCCGGAACCACTTGGTTCACCAAGCCGAGTTCCAAGGCTTCCTCCGCTTGGACGATTCGTTTGCGCATCAGGAAGTCCATGGTGCGCGCCAAGCCGAGCAACTGCACCAGCAGGTATTGCCCGCCTTCGTCCGGCAGCAGGCCGAAGCGCAACGTGGCGCTGCCCATGCGGGCGCCGGCCGCGGCGATGCGGAAGTCGCAGGAGAGGGCGAGCGAGAAGCCGGTTTGAATGGCGACGCCGTTGATGGCGGCGATGGTGAGCTTGTCGAGGCCGCGCACCGCGGTGTTGACGCGCTGCGAGATGGTGCGCAGGCCGTTGTAGGTGCCAAGCGGACTGTCGTGGCCGCGGCCGATCTCCGGGACCAGCGCCTCGCCCGGCACTTCCAAGCTGCCGTAGCCCTTCAGGTCGTCGCCGGCGCAGAACGCCCGCCCGCTGCCGGTGAACACCAGCACGCGCACGCCGTTGTCCATCTGCGCCTGCGTCACCGCCTCCACCAAGTCGCGCTTGATGGCCGGCGTCATGCCGTTCAGCCGTTCGGGGGTGGTGAATTGGAACCATGCGATGCCCGGGTCGCGCAGCGCCACCTCGAAACCGCGGAATTGGCCAGTGTCCATAGGTGATTCTCCTGTTGGTTCAGTTGGGTGCTTCCGCCGCCGCCACCACGCCTTGCCGCAGCAGGTCGTCGATGCGCTGGCGACGGTAGCCGAGTTCCGCCAAAAGCTCCACCGTCTGCTCGCCGAGTTGCGGCGCGCCGAAGCGAATCTCCGGCACCGTGCCGAGGAAGCGCGCCGCGTTGCGCGCTTGGCGGAGGCGGCCGGCGTGGCGATGCTCGGTTTCCACCACGACGCCGCTGGCGCGCACTTGGGGGTGGCGCACCATCTCGCTGCGCGTGAGCACCGGGGCGCAGGGCACGCCGGCGTCTTCCAGAACGGTCAGCCATTCGGCGGCGGTCTTGCCGAGCAGCGCTTGCTGGGTGAGTTCGAGGCGGGCGTTGGCGTGGCGATCGCGGCCGGCCGGGGTCTTGAAGCGTTCGTCCTCCAGCCACTCCGGGTGGCCGACCGCGTGGCACAAGCCGCGCCACTGGGCGTTGCTCATCACGGAAACGCTGATGTAGCCGCTGGCGGTTTCGTAGATGAGGTCGATGAAGGTGGCGGCCGCTGCCACGTCCACTTCCTTGCCGACGAAGGTTTGTCCGCCCATGTCCGAAGACCACAGGAACGCCACCACCGAATCCAGCATGGAGAGGCGCACGTGCTGCCCTTCGCCGTTGCGCTCGCGGGCGAACAGCGCGGCGCACACGGCCTGCGCCGCGGTGATGCCGGTGAGCTTGTCCGGCAGGATGGTGCGCACCAGGCGGGGGCGCGCCTCGTCGGAGCCGGCTTGCACACTGGCGAGGCCGGACAGGGCTTGGATGATGGGGTCGTACACCGGTTTGTGCGCGAACGGGCCGGCTTCGCCCCAGCCGCTCAGGGAGACGTAGATGATGTTCGGGCTGACGCCGCGCAAATCGTCGTAGTCGAGGCCCAGCCGCGCCATCACGCCCGGGCGGAAGTTCTGCACGAACACGTCCGCCGACGCCGCCAGATCCCGCACCACTTCGCGCCCGGCGGCCGTCTTGGCGTCCACGGCGATGGAGCGCTTGTTGCGGTTGTTGTTGACGAACGCCGCCGAGAAGTGCCGCTGCCCGTAGCCGGCGCGACGGGCGTGGTCGCTGCGCAGCGGCGCTTCCACCTTCACCACGTCCGCACCTTGATCGGCGAGGATCATGGTGCCGTAGGGGCCGGCGATCATGGTGGTGAAGTCCACGACGCGAACGCCGTGCAGCGGGCCTGCCACGCCTCAATCCTCCTGCTTCTTTGTCACGTTGTCGCCGTTGTCGCGCCGGCGAATTGCCGCCGCACCGCCTCCGTTCGCACCCGCTCGCCGCGCAGCGAGAGCGCGACGTAGGCGGCCGTGGAGACCGCCAGCGCCGGAAACACCTCGTGAACCACCGCGTCGTAGCCCAGCAGCAGCCAGCTAAGCAGCACCGCGACGCCGAGGCCGAAGGCCGCCAGCGCCGCCGCCTCGTTGCCGCGCCGCCAATGCAATCCGAGCAGGATGGTAGGCACGAAACACACGGCGAACAAGCTGCCGGAGAAAATCGTCAGTTCGACGATGCCGCCGGGCGGCTTCAGCGCCACCAAGGCGGCGATGGCGGCGTAGGCGATGATGCCGATGCGCGTCCACGGCACCACGCCGCTCGCCGCGCTCTCGCGCCGCGACCTTCTGAGCGGCGCGACGATGTCACGGGCGGTCACCGAAGCCGCCACCAGCAGCACGCTGTCCAGCGACGACATCGCCGCGGCGAGAATCGCCACCACCAGAAAATCCGCCACCGGCGCGGGAAACACGGCGCTGTCGCCCACCAGCGTGGGCACCACCAGATCGGTGTCCACGGCGCCGGCGGGCAGCAGAAAGTGCGCGTACAGGCCGAGCGGGAACAGGCAGAACTGAATGACCAGAATGCCCGCCACCGCCACCCAGATACCCAGCCGCACCGCCTTCTCGTCCTTGAGTCCATAGAACCGCGCCACTTGGCGCGGATCCACCAAGAGCTTCAGCGAGCCCGCGAAGGCGATGCCGAGCAGCACGGCGAAGGGTATGGCGGCGTTCCACTCGAACAGGTGCTCGGCGCCCGGTTGCCGCGGCAAATCCACGATCACGCCCACGCCGCCGGCGGCGCGGGTGACGAAGAAGAACAGCAGCAGCGAGCCGCACAGCATCAACAGCCCCTGCACCACGTCCGTGCGCACCACCGACAGGAAGCCGCCCACGGAGGTGTAGCCGACGATGAGCGCCAGCGTCACGCCCACCGCCAAGGGATAGGGGATGCCGACGAACACTTGCAGCAGATGCCCGGCGCCCTTGAACACCGCCACCAGATACAAGACGCTGGAAAACGCGATCACCACCCCCGCCGCCACGCGCACCCGATCGCTGGCGAAGCGCGTGGCGAGGAAGTCCGGCACCGTGAGGCTACCCCACGCCGCGGCGAAGCGGCGCATGCGCGGCGCCACGAGGCGCCAGGAGAGCCACGCGAACAACACCAGCATGACCGCCATCGTCAGCCAGGGAAGGCCGTATTCGTAGCCTTTGCCGGCGTGTCCGATGTAGCTGTTGGTGCTGGCGAACGTGGCGTAGAACGAAACGCCGATGACCGCCCCGCCAAGCCGCCGGCCGCCGACGAAGAAGCCGGGCGCGGTCTTGCCGGCGACCAGCCCGGCGCGGGCGTGGACGACGAGCATGGCCGTGTAAGCGAGGAACAGCGCCGCCGCCAACCAGTGCTGGGCGAGCCAAGCCGTCACGGATCGTCGCGCCCTTTGGCGATGTCGCCGCGGCGGTTGATCAAGCGCCCGGGATCCGCGCTGGCGGTGTTCCGCATCGCTTGATCGACCAGCTTGTCGTACTTGGGATCCAAGCGCTGGACTTTGCCACCGGCGGAGAGGTGAACGGAGGGCTTGGAGAGAATGCGCGCTGCCTCGGCGTCGCAGTCTTGGCAAGGCACCTGCCCGGGCGCCTCGCGCAGGTTGCACAGCCGGGTGCTGACGGCGCCGCATTGCGCGCAGCGGTACTCGTACAAAGGCACGCCGCGTCAGCCGCCGGTAGCGATGGCCGCGCCGCGATCCACCAGCGCCTGCAGCGTCAAGTGGTAACGCTCGAACTTGAGACGGGCGAGCGGATTCGGGGCGCGGACGATGGTGCGCCCCGCATCCAGCGCCACCAGCGACGGCCCGGCGCCGGCCGCCCGCCGCCGCAGATAGTCCGTCCACTGGCGCGGGGTCATCGCCAACACGATGTCGCAGTCGCGCAGCCGCGCCGCATCCGCTTCTTCCACGTCGCCCACCGCGAACGCCTCGAACACCACCACGCGCGCGGCGCGGCCGGATTCCAAGCCGAGGGTGAGATCCGTGCTGCCGAGGCGGCGGAAGGCGGCGTCCGCGTTCAGCGCCGCGGCCGCCGGCGCCACCCAATCCAACTGCGCCACGGGCCGCGCCGTCAGGCGAAACGGGTCTTCACCCGCGCCGAGGCGTCGAAGAAGAACTGCAAGGTCTGGTTGTAGCGGAAGAACAGATCCTCGCGGTACTGATCGCCGTGGCGCGACTTGGCGAGGCCATCGTCCAAGGCCAGATCCAACGTGTTCAGGGTGTGGTGCAGATCCGCCGCGCCATGCTCGGCGATGTTGGCGATCATCTCGCGCCACCGCTCGGCGGGCATGTCCAAGTAGAAGTCCACGGCCTCCAACGCCGCCGATTCGGCCTGCGCCGCCTCCGCACATTCCAGCCCTTCGAACGTGAGCACGAACACGGCGTCGCCGATTTGCAGCCCCGCCACGCAGTCGCAGCGGCCGCCGCCGGCGCCGCGGTAGCTTTCGTCCGCGTTGAAAACGCCGCGCACGGCGTCGAACCACGGCACCGAGGGGAACAGCGCGGCGGCCTGCATCAGGCGGCCGCCGGCGCTGGCGCGTAGTCCTTCAGCGGCGCCGGCAGCCGCGCCGGATCGCGCGGCACGTCCAAGTAGCGGCACAGGGACAGGTATGTGGTCACGAAATCGCGCAGCAAGTCGCCGTAGCGCACCATGCCGCGCTTGCGCGCCCCGGCCACGCCGCCGCCGAAGATGATCGCCAACGCCTCGCGCAGCGCCGGATCGCGCAGGTCGTGGGAGAGGCCGCCGTCGCCGAAGGCGAACAGCGTGGCGATGATCCGCCGCTGATCGTCCACATGGGCAATGGCGAACTGCAGGTGCTCCACGCCGTAGGTGACGTGCCGCGCCTTGTCCGCCAGCGCGTGGCCGTAGAGGAAGCGCTCGGCGTCGTTGTGGGCGTGGCGAAGCAAGTGTCTGTAGAGCGTCATGGTGAACACGCCGCGCAGCAGCAGGAGGTACACCACCGCCTCGGTCCAGCCGCCGCGGCTTTCGAGGATCATCCGGTTCACGCGCCCCGGCCCTTCCAAGCCCAAGCCGCCGCCGTTCACCAGCGCCCGCTTGCGGAAGCCCTCGAAGTGCCGCCCCGCGTCGAAGCTGGCGGTGGCGAGGAATTGCTTCACCTCGTGGTAGCCGTAGGCCATGCGATGCTGCCAGCCGGTGATGGCTTCGACATCCACGTTGGCGTAGCCGACCAGCTCGGTGCAGACTTGGCAGACGGCGTGCTCGACGTCGTCCGGCAGCGGTTCGATGGTGTGCCACGGCACGTCGGTGGCGGGAATCCAGCGCCGGGCGATGGCTTCCTCGTAGAGGTCCGCGGCGGATTCCGCCCACAGGCCGGCTTTGTCGCGCACGGCGTAGCCCACCGGCGGCATGCCCCGCCGCGGCACCGCGCCGCGTGGATTGCGGCTTTCGTCCGTCCAATGCATCGGCACCTCGCCGTACACGCCGACGTTCAGATCCCCTAATTTCAAGCCAGCGCGGCCGGGGCGCACGCGCACGCCCCACTGCTTGGATTTGTTCATCCAGTTGTACTTGGGTTCGTACTTGGGCGCGGGCGTCGCGCTTGCCGCCGGCGGGGTTGCGGCGCGTTCGGGTTTCGGGGGCTTGTTCTTGGGCTTGGGCGCCTTCGCCGCCGCACGGGCGGTTGCTCGCTTGGCGGCCATCGATCAGGCCGCTTGGGCGATCATTCGATCCACGCCGGAGCGGCCGTTCTCGAAGCGCTCGCCGAAACCGGCGGAAATCACCCGCTTCTTGTACTCGCGCAGTTGCCGCCGGCGGATGGCGATGATCTTGTTCATGCCTTCGTCGAAGTTGGCCTTGCCGCCGCCGAGGATGATGGCCATGGATTCGGAGGTGGGCGTGAGCTGCCCCACCGGATTGGCGGCGCCGATAAGGCCGCCCTCGGCTTCGTCCAAGTAGCAGTGGATCTCCTCCCTCCGCTCCGGCGCCGTTTCCGCCATGTAGCGCAGATGCATCACGCCGAACGCCACATGCCGGGCTTCGTCCTGGGCGCACAGGCGGTAAATCACCTTCTCGGCCTCGTTCTGCGCCATCAACTCGCCCATGCGGAACAAGGTCAGCACCGCGCCTTCGCCGGAAACATGCAGGCGCGACGACATCTCGGTGAAGTCGCGGGAGAGGTCGATGCCGCCGACGAAGCCGGAGGTGGCGCCGGTGGCCTGCATCAAACCGCCGCCGCCGGCTAGGGCGCGTTTGCGGAACACGTCCATGTGCCGCGACTCGTCCATCACTTGGGCGAGCAGCACTTGGCGCGGTTCGAGGAAGTCCGGCGTGGTCAGGGACACCCAGCGGGCCGGCACGTCGCCGGCCACGAATTCCACTTCGGTGAGGAAGGTGGCGAGCTGACATTCTGCCTGCTCGATGTCGTCCGGCAGCGGTTCAATGGTGTGCCACGGCACGTCCGTGGCCGAACTCCACTGGCGCTGCAACGCTTCCTCGTACAGGAAGGAGGCGTTGTCCAGCCAGATCTCGCTCTTGCTGCGCACGGCGTAGCCGCCGATGCGGTAGCTGCCGGCCCGCGCCGCCGCGCCCCGCGGCCGGCCGGTTTGGTTGTCGCTCTGCGCCGGCGCCTCGCCGTATTCGCCGATGGCGACGTCCGCCAGCGTCAAGCCGTGCTTGCTGGGCGCGGCGCGGGTATGCCACGGGCCCGTTTGCCGCATCCAGCTTAGGTCGAGGGCGGTTTCCGCGTCTCCGTTCTCGGTTTCGCTCATGGGGACTCTCTCAGATGTTCAAGCCGCTGCGGCAGGCGCTGATCGTCGTGTTCGCGGGCAGGCGCCGCCTCGGTTTCGCTCAAGGGGACTTTCTCAGATGTTCGAGCCACTGCGTCTGGGGCAGATCCTTGTGCTCGCGTGAGCGCGCGTACTTGCCCGGCGAGCTCGGCCAAGGACTCGTTCACCTCGTCAAGGGCTTCGCCGTTCCGTGCGAGGGCTTCGCCGTTGCGCTCCAAGAGAAACGCGTTGTGTTCCAGTTGGGCCGCCACCCGAGCCATCTCCACCTTCAAGTCGCCGATGGCGCTTGCGATAATCCAAGCGCCACCGGCGAGCGCGGTCGCCAACGCCATGTTGCGCACCCACGCGAACGGGTCGCCGCTTGCTGTGTTTGCCATCAACGCGAGTCCAGTGCCGCAACCCGTTTACCGACTGGCCAGCCCCTGATGCTCGCGGGTGTGCTCCTCGTATTGCCCGGCGAGCTTGGCCACGGACTCCTTCACCTCGCCGATGGCCTCCGCGTTGCCTGCGATGCCTTCCGCGTTGCCTGCGATGCCTTCCGCGTTGCGCTCGATGCCTTCGGCGTTGCGCTGGATGAGCACTGCAAGGTGTTTCACCTCGGCCCGAGTTCGGGCTTGCTCCGCCTTCAAGTCGCCGATGGCGTCGGCGACCACCCACGCGCTGCCGGCGATCGCGACCACAAACGCCGAATCGCGCACCCAAGTGGGCCAACCGCCACCTTGTGCTCTTTCCCTCACTTCCGTCACTTCCGTCACGATGATCTCCTTGTTCGTGTGTTCATGATTGGGCGCGAGTGTAGCACTTCCTCCAGCGCTGGCAGGCACCCCCTTGGACTGCATTGCGGCTGCCGCGCACTGTGGCAAACTCAACCCGCCAACGGGAGGAAATGCAAGTGCGAATTGGCGCGACGTTGCGCAACATGGGCGAGGCTTCGGCGCCGGAAGTCATGCTCCGCTGCGCGGCGCTGGCGGAACAGACGGCGCTGGAAAGCCTGTGGGTGGTGGACCACATCGCCATTCCGCCGGACGATGCCGAAGGCTCCGGCTGCCGCTATGTGGATCCCCTTGCCACGCTTGCGTGGCTTGCCGGCGCAACGCGGCGCGTGCGCTTGGGCGTGGGCGTGCTGGTGTTGCCGTACCGCTCGGCGCTGCCGACGGTGAAGCAGGTGGCGGCCATTCAGGAGCTCTCCGGCGGCCGGCTGGTGCTGGGGGTGGGCGTGGGTTGGATGCCGGCCGAATTCCGCGCGCTGGGCGTACCCCGCAGCCGGCGCGGCGAGGCCACGGACGCCGTGCTGGATTTGCTGAATCGGTGCTTCGCCGGCGACCAAGTGGAGGTGAACGGCCAACCCTTCCTGTTCAAGCCGAGACCGCCCAAACCACCGGTGCTGGTGGGAGGCGGGCCGCCACATGCGCTGGCGCGGGCGGCCCGCTACGGCGACGGTTGGCTGCCGATGGCGCTGAAGCCGGAGAAACTCGCCCGGCATCTAGCGAGCTATCGCGCCCTCTGCGCCGAAGCGGGCAGGACGCCCGGCCCGGCCACCGTGATGGGATCGTTGCCCCTCGACGACGCCGCGGCCAGCGCGGATCTGCTCGCCGCCTACGCCGAGGCCGGTGCCGACCGCTTCGTCCACGGCGCTCGTTACGCGAACGCGGATGAATTCCAGCGGCGTTTGGATCGGCTCGACATGCTGGCCTCCCCGTGAAAGCGCATAGCTGTGCAGCTTCCGGCGGCGGGCGCAGCGAGCCGTGGGCCGAGCTCGATGGCTTGAGCGTGCGGTTGGGCGGCCAACCGGTCTTGCGCGATCTATCCGTGGGTTTGCGCGGCCGCTGCGTGGGCCTGCTCGGCCCCAACGGCGCCGGCAAGACCACCTTGCTGAACACGCTGCTCGGCTTTCACCGGGTGCGCGGCGGCGCCGGGCGCATTCTGGGTGAGGATGTGGGCAACGCCCGCGCCGTGCGCCCGATGGTGGGCTACATGCCGGAACGCGAGAGCTTCGTGGCGGGAATGAGCGGTGTGCGTTTTGTGCGGCTGATGGCGGAGCTCTCCGGGCTGGGCCGCGACGACGCCTTGGAGCGGGCCCACGCGGCCTGCTACCAAGTGGGGCTTGGCGAGGCGCGCTACCGTGCGGTGGACTCCTACTCGGCCGGGATGAAGCAACTGGTGAAGCTGGCGCAAGCGGTGGTGCATCGGCCGCGGGTGCTGTTCCTGGACGAGCCGACCAACGGTTTGGATCCTCCGGGCCGCGATCGGATGCTGGGCCTCGTGCGCGAGATCCGCGACGCCGGGGACGTGTACATTCTGTTTTCGTCCCATTTGCTGCGCGACGTGGAGGAGTGCTGCGACGAGGCGCTGGTGCTGAAGGAGGGGCGCGTGGCCACCCACTGCGACATCAAGCGCGAGCGCCGTTCCAACCGCAAGTTCCTCAGCTTGGAATTGCAGGCGAACGAGGAAGCCCACGGGTCTTTCGTGCGCGGCTTGGAGGGCTTGGGGTGCGAAATCGGCAAGGCTGACGGGCGGCGATTGAGCGCGGTGCTGCCGGACGCGGTGGAAACAACCGCGCTGTACGAGTTGGCCCTCGCCACGAACGTGCGAATTCGGCGTTTGGATTACAAACGCGACTCCTTGGAGGACATCTTCCAGCGCGCCATGCAAACACCGGCCGCGCCCGCGCCGGACGAAGAACCCGCCCCGCAACGAGCCGGCGACGCATGGTGACATTCGGCCGCCTTCCGCCGCTGCTGGTGATCGCTCGCTACGCCTTGGCCGGCTTGTTTGCGTCGCGCCTGTTCGTCGCGTTTCTCGTGGCCTGCTGCGTACCCGGGCTGGCGTTGCTGGTGCTGGTCTTCGTGCGCCACAACACCGCCGGCACCAAGACGTTGGAGTTCGTGGAAGCCACGTTGAGCCAATTGCTGCCCTTGAACACTTTGCTGATCGAGGCGGCGCGCGCACCGTCACTGGTGGTGTCGTTCCTCGTGGTGTTGGTGGCCGGGCCGGCCTTGGTTGCGCCAGATGTTCATCGCAACGCCATGCCGCTGTATTTGTCGCGGCCGCTCGGCAAGACGGATTACGTCTTCGGCAAACTGCTGCCGCTGCTGTTGCTGTCGATGGCGGTTGCTTGGCTGCCGGGGGTGCTGGTGTTCGCGGCGCAGAGCGCTTTCCTCGGCTTCGACTGGATGCTGGCGCACATGCGCTTTCCGTTCGCGCTCGGCGCATCTTGCCTGGTCTGGACAGCCTGCCTTGGCACCATCGCGCTGGCCGTCTCGGCGTGGGTGAAGTGGCGTCCGGCGGCGACGTTGGGTTTTCTCGGCGTGTACTACGTGACCGCGGTGGCCGGCAACGTGCTTGGCCGGGTGGTGGACGGGGCGGAATGGGTAGGCAGCTTGCTGAACCTGTCCGATGCCATCGACACCGTGGACTATTGGCTGCACGGCGGCAGCAGCCTTGGCGACGCCGAGCCGCCGCTGCCGGTGCCGGCGGCGTGGGGCGTACTTCTGGCAAGCACCGCGCTGGCCGTGCTGGTGCTGCTGCGCCGCGTTCGCGCCACCGAGGCGGCGTCGTGAACGGCGCGGACGACAACGCCGTGCGGCTGGTGGACGTCTCGAAGTTCTACGGCGAGGTGCTGGGCGTCAACCGTGTGGACGTGTCGTTGGCGGAAGGCATCACCGGCTTGGTTGGCCCGAACGGGGCCGGCAAGTCCACCTTGATGAACCTGCTCGCCGGCTTGCTGCGACCCACGCACGGGCAAGTGTCGGTACACGGCGCGACGCCGTCGGTGCCGCGGCGGTTCTACCCGCTGTTGGGGTATTGCCCACAATGGGACGCGTTTCCGCCCGGCGCCACCGGCCGCAGCTTCTTGGAGAGTTGCCTACGCACGCGCGGCATGCCCAAGGCGGCGGCGCGGCGGCAAGCCGAGCAGGCGCTGGAGCGGGTGGGCTTGGCGTCCGCCGGCGAGCGGCTGGTGGCCGCCTACAGCAAGGGCATGCGGCAGCGCGTGAGGTTGGCGTTCGCCATCGCCCACGATCCGATCTTGTTGATTTTGGACGAACCGTTGAACGGCCTCGACCCGCAGGCGCGCGCCGAGGCCATCGCCATCTTCCGCGAGTTCCGCGACGCCGGAGCGCGGGTGCTGATTTCCAGCCATGTGCTGCACGAGCTGGAAGATCTGGCCGACCAGATGATCTTCTTGGACAGCGGCTACCTAGTCGCTTCAACTGCCGATGCCGCACCGGAGAACCGCACCGCGTCGGCGGGCGAACAACCTCTGACGCGGTTGTTTCTGGGCGTCGCCAACGCGCAGGCGGTGGCGGCGCGTCTCTTCGCCGAGCAAGTGCTGGTGGAGGCGCGGCTTGATGGCGCGGATGGATTGGTGGTGGCGATCCGCGATTTGGATCGTTTCCAAGAGGTCTTCCACAAACTGGTCGTGAGAGAAGGTTGGCGGGTGCGGGCGGCGCGTCCGGTGGAAGACGCCGTTGCCGCCACCTACCGCGATGTCGTGCGCGGCGGGCAGGGGCGGTGAGGCGTTGAGAAAGTGCCGGTGACGGGGGTGGAACAGGCGTTGTGGCTGCGGCAATTCGGCGCCGTGCTGACCGTCGATCTGCAGCGCATTCTGTGGACGCGCCGGGCCCTGCCGCTGCTGCTGCTCGCCGGCGTGCCGGTGGCCGCGACCGTCCTCGCGGCGTTGTTCGGGCCGCACGCCGGAGTGTTCCACTACGTCTTCACCACGCTGGTGGTGGGCGTTGGCGTGTTCTTCGGCGCCGCGGTCACGCAGACCAAACTGCTGCGCGGCGAGATCGTCGCGCAGACGCTGCACTACCACCTGCTCTCGCCCATCAGCCGCGACGCGCTGCTGCTCGGCAAGTATCTCGCCGGGTTGGCGGCCACCGGCGGCGTGTTCATAGCGGTGACAATTGTGTGCTACGCGGTGCGGGCGACTCTGGGTGTGGACCTGCCGCCGGCAACGGGCGATTGGCCGTCGCCATCGCCGCTCTCGGCGCAGCTGGCGGTGGTGGCGCTGGGGTGCGCCGCGTACGGAGCGTTGTTCCTGCTCTTCGGCGCGGTGTTTCGCAACCCGGTTTTTCCCGTGGCGGGGTTGCTCGGCTGGGAACTGCTGCACTACGCCTTGCCGCCGGCGTTGCAGACGCTCAGCGTTGCCCACTACTTGCAAGGACTGCTCGGCGACGAGGCCGCGCCAACCGCGTGGGTGTGTGTACTGGCACTGCTCGTGATTGCCGCCGGCGCCGTGGCGCTCGCCTGCCGCAGGTTGCGGCGGATTGAGGTTGGGTAGCCGTTCGCGTGTTCGCAGTGTTTGCAAGAGGCTGTTGCGCTGGTCACGCTTCGATCATCTCCGGCAGCAGGGCGCGCACCGTGTCCACGGCGGCTTGGGTTTGCGCGTCCACTTCCAAGTTGAGGGCGTCGCCAGCCGCCGTTTCGCCGAAGGTGGTGCGCGTCAGCGTTTCCGGGATGAGGTTGACGCCTAGCGTGGATGCGGCGCGGTCGAGTTCCGCAATCGTGAGGCTGACGCCGTTCAGGGCGGCGAAGCCTTTGGGCATCAGATAGGGCATCCACTGGGTTGGCACGTTGGCGGTGAGGTGGTGCCGGCCGGGGGCAACGTCGATGGCGGTCACTTCGCAAGTGGCGGCGATGTGGCCGGAGAGGACGTGCCCGCCCACCTCGTCGCCGAAACGCAGGGAGCGCTCGACGTTGACCGCTGCGCCCACGTGGAGCGCACCTAGATTGGTGGTTCGCCGCGTCTCTGCGACGACATCGAAGGCGGCCAACCCGTCCTCTACCGTGGTTGCGGTTAGGCAAACGCCGTTGATGGCCACGGAAGCGCCAACGCGCAAGCCTTCGGCGTGGTCGCCGAGGGCCACGCGGAGCGCGGTCACTCCGCGCTTGTGCGCTATGTCGGCTACTTGGCAAACGCCTTGGACGATGCCCGTGAAAATGCGGAGACCTTTGTTCGAGCTGTGGACTGGCTAGTCGAAATCCGCGAGCGCCTCCACCCGTTTGCGTTCGTTGTCGATGTACCGCAGCCAATCGCGCGCCAGCAGCGCCTCGGTTTGCGTGTCCTTGCTCTTGCGCGCTTCCCGCCCAATCTCGCGGAATATCTCGGTTGCTTCCGAGTACTTGTGCAGGCTGAACACGCAGTTGCCCTTCGTCATTTTGGCGTCGAGCGGGCGGCGCAACCCGCCCTTGTCCAGCGCCTGTTGCGCGGCGTCTCGACATTTTTCGTACTCGTCCCGCTGCAAGTAGAGGCCGGCGAGACGGCCAAAGGTTTCGCCGTCCTCGGATAGCCGCCCAGCTTCTTCAAGCACCGGAATGGCTTCATCGACATCCCTGCCGATTTGATATGCTTGCCCAAGCAGGCGAAGATTCTTCACCGATCGCTCCACCTGCTCCGCGTCCATGCTCTGCGCCAAGTATTTGGACGCGCGATTGGGCATCTCGTTCTGCAGCAGCAATCCGGCGTAGGTGTAAAAGTCCGTTTCCGTGCTGAGATAGCCGCCTATGTGGGCGGCTTCCAACGTCCACAGTTGTTTCTCCGGTTGATCGGTTTCCCCGTATGCGCCGGCCAATGTGATCCAATTGACGCGCTTCGGAAAGTCCTTCACCAAAATCTCGCCGATTTCCACCACGCGATCCCACTTGTCTTCGCCGGCGTATAGGTTTTGCAACAACACCCACCACTGCTCCTGCACTTTCGTGCCGCGCTCCTGCGCAAGGCGCACCGCTATTTCCATGTGCTCGATGGCTTTTCGCATGTTGCCTTGCTGGTAGTGGACGGTGGCGATGAAGTTGTGCGCGTCCGGCCCCACCTCGTCCACCTTGCTCATCCAATCTTGGATCGTGTCGAGGGCCTTCTTGAACCACGGTTGCGCTTCGGCGGCGTTGCGGTCGGCCCCGGCCTGTGGCCCGGGGAGGCGCTCCATCGCTTCTTGGAAGTAGAGTCGCGCCAGCGTCTCCAAGACAGTGTTCTCCATGCCTTCGGTAATGTCCGGCACTTGCGCGATCACCTGCTCGAAGTGGTGGATGGTCTGCAGATTGTCCTCCATTTCGTAGTAGATGAACGCCAGCATCCTGTGGATGGACGCCCTCTCGTTGTTGTTGTAGCGGCGTTTGCTCTCCAGCATTTGCTGCAGCATGCCCAGCGCCTCTTGGTAATGCTTCTCCTCCATGAGTTCCTGCACCTCGCCGAGCCGCCGAAAGGTGGCTTCCTGCATGTGCGGGACGCGACGGGGTTTCTTGGACGACCTTGCGGAATCGCCTTCCTCGGCGTGCGCGAGCGGCAACAAGCTCATGAATTGACCGCTACCGCTAGGCGCCGTCGCCTGCCAATGCGCGGCGAAGACGACGGCCACCGCGATCCAGAACGCCCGGCGCAAACCAGCGCCGGATTTGTTGCGCGCAAACGCGGGCTTGGGTTTTCTCGCACACAGCGGCATGGTCTTGCCTCCTGACTGTTCCTGCACACGCCCGGCAGGGCGCGCGCCTCTACTCGTCCTTCAACTCGAAGGTGATCTTGTTGCGCACACCCGACACGGCCACGGGCTCGCCGTCCACGATCTTCGGCTTGTATTTGAACTTCAACGCGGCTTGGATGGCGGCACCATCGAATATCCCCGGAGGCTGCGCCTCGACCACCACCGGATCCCGCACGTTGCCGTTTTCGGTGACCACGAACTCCAGCATCACAAAGCCCTCGATGCCCCGCGCCAAGGCGCGCTGGGGATAGTTGGGCTGCACCTTCATGATGGGCAAATACTCGCCATCGGTGAAACCGGCGTCGCCCAAGGCCACCTTGGTCGGCCCTGGCACGGGGCCGATCTCGGGGCCAACGCCGATGCCGCCATCATCAAAGCTCGGAGGCGGCAGTTCCGGCGGCGGCTCGTCCGGTGGCGGAGGCAGCTCGGGCGGGTCGGTAATCACCTGCACGTCCTGGTCCTCGATCACCTCCACCAACTCGACGACATGGCCCTCCACGTCGTCCTCAACCGTGGCCTCGGGGTCGGCGATCACGGCGAGCATCAACAGCAGCAGGCCGACCGTGACCGCCCCGCCCAACAACACGATGCCCAGAAGGCGTTTGCTCATGATCCGGGTACTCCGTTCGACCTTGCGTTCCGGTTCAATCCTTTTGCTGGAAACGTGGCCCCTTTACTCTTCCTTCAACTCGAAGGTGATCTTGTTGCGCACGCCGGACACGGCCACCGGCTTGCCGTCCACCATCTTCGGCTTGTATTTGAACTTCAGCGCCGCTTGGATGGCGGCGCGATTGAAGATGCCCGGCGGCTGCGCGTCTATGACCACCGGATCCCGCACGCTGCCGGTTTCCGTGACCACGAACTCCAGCAACACGAAGCCCTCGAGGCCGCGCGACAAGGCGCGCCGGGGGTAGATCGGCTGCACCTTCATGATGGGAAGGTACTCGCCGTCGCGGGAGAAGCCGGCGTTGCCCAAGTCCACCTTGGTCTGCACTTGCACGGCGCCGATGTCGATGCCGACGCTGACGGTGCTGTCGACGCTCGGCGGCGGCAGTTCCGGCGGCGGCTCGTCCGGCGGCGGCGGCGGCTCGGGCAGGCGGTCCTCCACCATCACGTCCTGGTCCTCGAGCACCTGCACCAACTCGACGACGTGGCCTTCCACGCCTTCGTCAACCGAGGCCTGGGGGTTGGCGATCACGGCGCGCATCAACATCAGCAAGCCGAAAGTGACAACCCCGCCCAACAACACGGCGCCCAAGTAGCGTTTGCCCATGATCTGCTCCTCCGTTCGACCTTGCGTTCCGGTTCAGTCTCCCTCGGTGGAAATCGCCACCTCTGTGAGACCCACTCGCCGGGCGGCGTCCAACACCGCCTTCACCTTCTGGTACTTCGCCTTGCGGTCGGCTTGCACCACCAAGCCGCCTTTTGGATTTTCCGCGTGCAGCCGCTCGATCATCGGCCCCACCGCGGCCACGTCCACCGACTTCTTGTCGATCCAGATCTCGCCGACGGAGTTGATGGCCACCAGCACGCTCACGGTGGGCTTTTGCCGGGCGGTCTCGGCTTGGGGACGCAGCACCTCCGTGCCCGGCTGCTTGATGAAGGTGGCCGTGACGATGAAGAAGATGAGCATGATGAAGACCACGTCCAACATCGGCGTCAGGTTGATGTCGGACTCTTCGTCTTGGCCGCCGAACCGGCCCCCTCGGTTTATCACTGTGCTCTCCCTTTACCTAGGCCTTGTACGCGGTGCCGAGCGCTTAGTGATCCATCGTCAGATGGTCCTGCACGAGCTCGGTCTCGTACAGGATCTTGCGCCGCAGGAAGGTGGTGCCGAAGATGCCCGAGAGCGACGCGATCATCCCGCACATCGTGGGGATCGTCGCCATCGAGACGCCGGCGGCCATGGAACGGGCGTTGCCGCCTTGCGTGGCCATGGCGTCGAACACGTTGATCATGCCCGTCACGGTGCCCAGGAGACCCAGCAGCGGACACAGCGCCACGCAGGTGATGATCACCGGGAACGTGCCGTTGATGCGCTCCTTCGCCTGCGAAACCAACGCATCGCGGATCACGTGCGCGGACCAGGAACGGCGCTCGGCGCGCTCCTCCCACACCTCGGTGACGTCGCGCACCACGTTCTTGTGCTCGGCCTGGAAGTACCAGACGCGCTCGAACATCAACGTCCACATGAGAAACGTGGTGATGGCGATGAGATACAGCACGTCGCCCCCCTGCGCGAAGAACGCCGACAGCGCGATGTAGGTTTCGTAGATCATCGGCGTTCTCCGCGGTGTCCCCGTCTCGCCCGTCGCCTAGCCAAGCGGCTTGCCGGATTCCTCGGCATGCATGGCCACCACGCCTTCCGCCTGCTCCTCGAGCACATGCACGATGGAGCGGCTGCGCTGATGCACGATGGCGTGCAGCAGCGTGGTGGGAATGGCTACGCAGAGGCCCAGCACGGTGGTCATCAAGGCGGTGGAGATGCCGCTTGCCATCGTCTTCGGGTCGCCGGCGC
Source organism: Candidatus Azotimanducaceae bacterium (assembly GCA_965243095.1). Classification (GTDB taxonomy): domain Bacteria; phylum Pseudomonadota; class Gammaproteobacteria; order Pseudomonadales; family Azotimanducaceae; genus VXYL01. The sequence continues at coordinate 2,453,692 of OZ251530.1, read as the reverse complement.
CGAACAGCGTGATGGCCTGGAACGTCTCGATCATGCCGATCACCGTGCCCAGCAGCCCCATCAACGGCGCCACGACGGAGATCACCTGGATGATGCTGATGCTGCGTGTCAACGCCGGCATCTCCGAGAGAATCGCCTCGCCGAGCTTGAGCGACAGCGTTTCGGTGTCCACCTCGCGGTTGTCGTGGTACACCTTGATCACGCGGCCGAGGGGGTTGTCTTCGTTGGGCTCGCCCGGCGCGCCGCGTTGCCGCTTCACCTTGGCGCCCACCATGGTGAGCACGACCAAGCGTTCGATGGCCATGAGCACGCCGATGATGCCGACGATGATGATGACGGAGCCCGGGTAGTCGCCCTGCCCGTCGCAAAACGGCAGGTAGCACTGCCCCGTGGCGAAGCCGCCGAACGGCGTGCCCACCATCTCGCCGAGGGTTTTCTTCTGGATGAGCAGCGAGATGAGCGAACCTTGCGTGGGATCCACCGCGAACTTCACGACATCGCCCGGTTCGGCCTCGAAGAGATCGTCGGCGGTGGCGGCGAACTGCGCCTCCGGCTGCCGCCCCAGCTCCACCATGGTGCCCAAGTGGATGTCGTAGTTGACGTAGCCGTGTTCGTCCACCAGCGCGAAAGAGCCCACGCGCACGAGTTCCGTCTCCTGGGTGGTGCCGTCCTTCATGTTCACGGTGCCGGTGAAGCGGGCGACGCGGCCGGATTCTGTCATCTCCCGCTGCAGTTCGAACCAAAGGTGCTCCATGTCGTCGATGGTGGCGATCTGGGTCGCCTTGCCCATCTTGGCGGCGAGCTCGTCCAGCCATTCGCCGCGGCCCGGATACTGGGCGCTGATGACCGAGCCTTGGAACTTGGCGCGGGTGTCGCCGGCCACCTGCTGCAGCACGCCGAACAACTCGCGCAGGCTGCCCAAGCGGTCGTTGTACTGCTCCTGCATCTGGCCGATCTTGCGCTCGTTCTCGTTGTAGGTGGCCTCCAGGCGGTTGCTGCGCTGCTCTTGGCGGCGGCGCTCGGCCTTGGCGTCCGCCAGCATGGCGGCTTGCTGATCCTTGCGCTCGCGGAACTCGCGCTCGCGCTGGGCGTGATCGCGGCTTTCCACCACGCGGCGCTCTTCCACGTTCTTCAGCAACTCGTCCAAGGTGTTGGCTTCCACCACTTGGACATCGGCGGCGTCCGCGTCGGCGGCGGTTTCCTCTTGCGCGAAGGCGGTGCCGGCGAGCGCCACCAAGGCCGCCGCGGCGAGCAGGCCGCCGCGCTTGGCGGGGCCCGGGACAGCGATTGCGTTGGTTTGGTTCGTTTGGTTCATTGCGCTGCCTCCAGTCGCACCGGCACGGGCAGCAGGTTGAGGCTGGCCTGGCTGCGCGCCATGCGAATGCCGTCGCGCACGGTCGCTTGGTACGCGTCGTCCAGCACCTCCCAGCGTTTCTCCTGCCGATTCCAATAGCCCGTTTCCGCGCCATCGCTTGTTTGGTAAAGCAGGGCGACGCGGCCGACGTGGAGCACGTCCACCACGCGATCGGTGCCTTCCACCTCAATGCGGTCCGTGTACGCCTCCATGGCGCGCCCGTAGCTGTTCTCAATCTGGAACGCCTGCAGCACTTGGCTGAACTTCTCGGAGACCGCCACATCCTGCCGATCCAGCGTCTCGCGCAGGCGATCCACGCGGTCGCGGCGTTCCTCGGAGCGCACCGGAACGTCGAGTTCGATGAACTGCTCCAAGCCGACCACCATGCGCTCCATGAGCGGCGTCACCTGCCGTTCCACGCCGGTGATCTTCTCCATGTTGGCGCTGATCTCGCCCATTTCGCGCTGCTGCCGGGCGATCAAGCGCTCCTGCTGGCGGTTGTGGGCGCGCAAGCCTTCGATCTCCTTGAGCACGGTGCGGTACTCGAAGTAGAGGTCGCGCGTTTCCTCGCTGAGGGCGTCCACCTTGGCTTGCGACGCCTTGGCTTGCTCGTTGATGCGATCGGCCACCGCGAAAACGTCCGCGAGCGTGGTGGCCCCGGCGCCGGTGGCCAGCATCGCCGCGACGACCGCGAGGGCTGCCCGCAGGCCCGGCGGCCTTTTGTTAGTGCAGATGTCCATGGCGTTCGTCCGATCCTCCCTAGCCTGCTGCTTCGTGTGCATGCCGCGCCCCCGAGCGTGGCGAACCCGCCGTTAGGCGTTCCTGCCCATTGACTACCCGCTTTGCGCCAATGTCAAGCCCTTTCGCACGGCACGTTCGCAGGGCCTGCCCCGAGCGACGAAGGCAAGCATCAACAACGGTTGCGGGGTTGTCAACCGGCGCTTTCGAGCGCAGGGGCGACGGTTGCCGGTCGCGTTTGACGGCTCGGCGGCGGCTCGTTAAGGTTCGGCGCATGGCACAGCAACACGACATCGACCAGGCTTGGCTCGGTTTGTTGGACGCCGAACGCATGTCGCGCTACTACCGAACGATGGCTGCGCGGCTACAGCATTGGCACATGGGGCTCACGGCGTTCGTGGCGTTGGGCGCGACCGGCGCGGTGGGCTCTTTGTTGGTTGGCGCACCCGATTGGGTGACCGAGCTCCTCGCAGTGGCGGTAGCGGCAGCGGCGGTGTGGAACTATACCTACGGTCACGCCTCCAAGGCGGCCATGATGGAGGCGGCCGGCAATAGCTGCGCGGATCTGGCGTTGCGCTGGCGCAGCCTTTGGGCACGTCTCGATGCTCTCGATGGCGAAGAGGCGCTGCGCGAGATCCAAGGTCTCCAGCGCCGCGAGCAAGCTGCCACGGAAAATGTACCCGCGCTCTTGGCGAGCCGCCACCGGCTCAATGTAAAGTGCGCCAAGGAAGCCTATGCCGTTCTAGGGGCCGAATATGCCGTCGCCAATTGAACCGATCTAGGAAGCGTCACAGCCACCTCGTCCGCCTAATCCCAAACCGCCGCCGGCGCCAAGGCCGCCGCCGCGGCGCCAGCCGCATATGCCGAAGCCGCCACAGCGCTGAGCCACGCGCCCTGTGACGCCGCCCGCACCCGGCTACAATGCTGGCTGGGTTGGCGCGGATGGCAGCACCGGGATGGGGCGCTGGCGAAGGGCGGATTGGAAAGAGGAGGCGATGGCGTGAACACGTTTGCGCGATGGATTGGCGTCTTGGCGGCGCTTTGTGGCGGGTTGGCGTGGGCCGGGGAGGTGCCGGACAGCGGCGACAGCGCGTGGATTCTCACCGCCACGGCGCTGGTGCTGTTCATGACCATTCCCGGGCTCGCCTTGTTCTACGGCGGCTTGGTGCGCTCCGGCAACGTGCTTTCCGTGCTGATGCAGTGTTTCACCATCACCTGCTTGGTGACCATCCTCTGGTTGCTGTTCGGCTATAGCTTGGCGTTCGGCGACGATTGGCTCGGCGTTGGCGTTGTCGGCAGCCTGCACAAGGTGCTCTACCACGGCGTCGGCGAAAACGCCCTCAACGGCACGATTCCCGAGTCCAGCTTCGCCACCTTCCAGCTCACGTTCGCCATCATCACGCCGGCGCTGATCGTCGGCGGCTTCGCCGAGCGCATGCGCTTCTCCGCGGTGCTGCTGTTCACCGGCGCGTGGTCGCTGTTGGTGTACGCGCCGGTGGCGCACTGGATTTGGGGCGGCGGTTGGCTGGGTGCCGGCGGCAGAGTTCCCGTGCTGGACTTCGCCGGCGGCACGGTGGTGCATCTCACCGCCGGCACCGCGGCGATAGTGGCGGCGATGACGCTGGGCCCCCGGCGCGGCTTTCCCGACCACATGCAGCCGCCGCACAACATGACCCTCACCATCGCCGGCGCGGCCATGCTGTGGGTGGGCTGGTTCGGCTTCAACGGCGGCAGCGCCCTGGCCGCCAACGGCGACGCCGCCATGGCGGTTGCGGTGACGCACATCTCCGCCGCCGCCGGGGCGTTCACCTGGCTGGTCATCGAGTGGATCCGCTACGGCAAGCCGAGCGCCCTCGGCGCGGTGACCGGCATGGTGGCGGGTCTCGGCACCATCACGCCGGCCTCGGGATTCGTCGGGCCGGCGGCGGCGTTGGTGATCGGCATTGCCGCCGGCGGCGTCTGTTTCGTCGCCACGAATTTCATCAAACGCACCCTGCGCATCGACGATTCGCTGGACGTGTTCCCGGTGCATGCTGTTGGCGGCGCGCTCGGCACCATTCTCACCGGCGTGTTCGCCAGCAACGCCCTGGGCATCTTCAGCGGCCAAGCGGAAATCGCCATCGCCGGGCAGCTCGGCAAGCAGGCCATCGGCGTGGTCGTCGTGGCGGGCTACACGGCGATCGTCACTTGGCTCATCCTCAAAGGCACGGATTGGCTGGTGGGCAACCGCGTTTCCCCGGAGGACGAGACCGAGGGCTTGGACCTCGTCTCGCACAACGAGCGCGGCTACACCCTGTAGCGCCGGCGCCCCGAGGCGCACCAGAGGGTAAGGAGAAACATGGCCACCGAAACCGATTCGATCCGCCGCCTGCCCAAGGGCTACCAGGACACGCCGCTGTTGCCGGGCGGCAAGTGGCGCGTCCACGACGGCGAACGCCCGTTGCCGCCAGTGGTGACGCCACCCACCTTTTCCACCCAAGCCCAAGCCGGCCGCCCGCCTTCGGACGCCGTGGTGCTGTTCGACGGTTCTCATCTGGACTCCTGGGCCGCCCGCGACGGCGCCGCCGCGGCATGGAGCTTGGTCGAAGGCTGCGCGATGGAAGTGGCCCCGGGCAGCGGCGACATCCACACCCGCGAGGCGTTCGGCAGTTGCCAACTGCACGTGGAGTGGCGCGCGCCCACGGAAATCCACGCCGACAGCCAAGGGCGCGGCAACAGCGGCGTCTTCCTGCTCGGCCTCTACGAGGTGCAAGTGCTGGACGGCTACGACAACCCCACCTACGCCGACGGCCTCACCGCCGCCATCTACGGCCAACACCCCCCGCTGGTGAACGCCTGCGTGCCGCCGGGCGAGTGGCACGTGTACGACATAGTGTTCGAGGGGCCAATCTACGAAGGCGGCACCCTAGCCTCCCCCGCCTACATGACCGTGCTGCACAACGGCCTGCTGGCGCAACACCGCCAGCGGATGCACGGCCCCACCGCCCACCGCACCCTCGCCAGCTACGCCGAACCGCACGGCCCCACCGGGCCGCTAGTGCTGCAAGACCACGGCGACCGGGTGCGCTTCCGCAACATCTGGCTGCGGCCGATTGGGAGTTTTGCGGCGGAATAGCGGTGGGAGGCGCGTGATGCGGCAGCCTCCGCGATGGGCAATCACTCGCCGGCGGCGACGAGGCGCTTGGCGCGTTCTTTGTCTAGCCACCAGCTGTCGAGGACGCGGAGGCTGCTTTGGGTTAGGTATTCGTAGCGGGCGGTGGCCTCGTGTTCGGGGCGGCCGAATTTGTTCCAGTAGAGGAAGCGCTCCTCTTGCGATTCGTTCAGGAACACGTTGTAGAAGCCCCATAAGAGGACGCGGTCCAGGGCGCGGCAGGCGGCGGTGATGGCGTCGATGGATTGGGCTTGGGTGGCGGTTTGCACTAGGGCATCGACGACCGGGTCGCGGATGCCGGCTAGGTTCCACGCGCCGGACAGACGTACCGCGGTGGACGAGAAGTGGTTGTGGAGTTCGCCGATGGGAGGGTTGAGCATCTCCAAGCTGCGAACGTAGGCTTGAAAGCCGCGCTCGCGGAGCAGTTTCATGGTGGCGGCGTTGTCCATGACGCGGAGGCGCACGTCGATGCCGAGTGTTTTCAATGCTTCGATGTAGGGCAGCAATACGCGCTGGTGGGATTGGTTTTGGGTGAGAATATCCAACTGGAACGGAACACCCGCCGCGTTGACCAGTTTGCCGTCGCGGATGCGCCATCCCGCTTCGGCCAGCAATTCGTGGGCGCGCACCAGGGCGGCGCGGTCGCGGCCCGAGCCGGTGGAGACGGGTAGGCGAAACGCCTCGGTGAAGACGCGCTTGGGAAGTTGGTCGCGAAACGGTTGCAACAATTCCAACTCGGCTTTGCTTGGCAGGCCGGTTGCGGTGAACGCGGAACCGGCGAAGTAGCTGGCGGCGCGCACTTGGGTGCCGTGCTGGAATACGCGGTTTTGCCACTCGAAATCCATGGCCAGCGTCAACGCCTCACGCACGCGCACGTCGCGCAGTCGTTCGTGGTCCGTGTTCAACGCCACGGCCACTTGCGGGCCGATGAACTTGCGCACGCGGCGGGTGTCGCGGAGCAGATGGCCGTTGGCGATGGCGGGCAGGTCGTAGGCGGATGCCCAGTGGCGGATGTCGTTTTCGAAGAAGAGGTCGATGAGGCCCTTGCGCAAACCTTCGCGGGCGGCGGTGGCGTCGCGGTACACCTCGTAGCGAATCGAATCGAAATTGAAGCGGCCGCGGTTGATGGGGATGTCGCGACCCCAGTAGTCGTCCACGCGCTCGTAGTGCACATAGCCGCGGTCGAAGTGGGCGATGCGGTAGGGGCCGCTGCCCACCGGCGGAGTTAAGGTGGCGGCGGACGGGTCGCGGCCGGCCCAGTAGTGCGCCGGGCGGATGCGAATCCAAACCAACGCGGCGAGATTCGCGTTGGTGAACACGTTGCGGTGGCGCACGACCAGTTCGTGCGGGCCCAGCACTTCCATTTCCTTGATCCACGGCTTGAAATACACTTGGCCGGATGCGAGTTTCATCACTTCGTCGAAGGAGAACTTCACGTCCCGCGTGGTGATGGGTACGCCATCGTGCCAGCGCGCCGTGCGATGCAGGCGCAACCGCAAGGAGCGCTTGTCTTCGGCCAAGGCGATGCCTTCGACCAGCCAGCCGTAGAGCCCCGATAGCTCGTCCGCGGTTCTGATCAGCAGGCGGTCGAATGTTCTACCCAAACCCGGGGCGTTCGGGAGATCAGGGCCGGGCTGACCGGAAAAGTTGGCGATGTTCATGGTCGTGGAAAGCACTAGGTGGCCGCCTTTGGGAGCGTCCGGATTGGCGAACTCGAAGTGCTCAAAGTCGGCGCCGTACTTCAGCGGGTGGAGCAGGGAGATGCCGTGTTGATATTCGGGATATTCTTCGGGGGCAGGCGCCTCCGGTTGCCCTGCGACTGCGCAAGCAGCGGCGCCGGCAAACGCCGCGAGCAGCAAGGCGCGGGTGGCAAGGCCAGATGTGGACGCACGCAATCGCCGCGCCCGAACAACGCTACGCAATGGGCCGTCCGAACTGCTCGGCGTAGTCGTCGTGCAGCATTTGTTCGTAGCTTGTCATGGCGGTGATGGGCAGTTCCACCGAGTGCATTCCGTGCAGCGAAGATTCGTAGATCGCCATCGCCATTTCCACGTCCTTGCGGCCCAGCAGACCGTATTCCGGCGGCATGTCGCGCAGCGCGGCGTTGGCGAGGCTCATGATTTCTTCGGCGTGGCCCACGCTCCAGTCGTCGATGGCGCAGTCCGCATAGCGGTTTTCGTAGACGATCGGCGGATCGGTGTGCGCGACGATGCGCTTGAGCACATCCACATCGCCCACGCGGTGGCGCTCGAACTCCACCGGCACGTCGCGCAATTCGCCGCCGGAGCGGACGCGCAGCGGCAAGGACGGGCCGAACGTGTCGTGATCGATGATCATGCCTTCGGTGCCCATGATCTGCGCGTAGCGCAGCGTTTCTTCGCCGAAGCGCGAGGTTTCGTACACGCCCACCGCGCCGTTGGCGAACTCGATTATGGCGTGCAGCCAATCCTCGTGGACGAACTCCGGGTCGGTGCGGTAGCGTTTCACGGTTGCCGCGATGCGCTGCGGTTCGCTATTCGCGTAGAAGCGTAGCTGCGACAGCCGATGGGCGCCCATGTCCATGCACAACCCGGAATAGGACGCGAACTTCGAGACCGGTCGCGCGATGCCGTGCGGGGTGACGTTTTCCGGAAACGGTCGTCGCCCTTTCGGGTCCATGAAGTGAACGCGCAGAATGCGGCCGAGCACGCCGGCTTGAACGAGCTGGCGGATCAGCCGCTGTTTCGGCATTCGGAAGTAGTTCTCGGCAACCTCGAAATGCACGTTGTTTTCGCGGCAGGCATCGACGATCGCGTCGCAGCACGGCAACGTGACGGCCATCGGCTTTTCCACCATCAGGTGGCGGCCGTGCGCGGCCACCAAGCGGGCGAGCGCGTGGTGGGTGGGGTCGCCGGTGACGATGTCCACGGCCATGATGTCCTTGTGCCGGTCGAGCATCTGCCCGATGTTCGAGTAGTGCGGCACACCGAACTTGCGACCGGCTTGCGCGGCCAGTTCCTGGTCTAGATCGCAAAGGGCGACGAACTCGATGCGTCCGCGGCGCGCCAACTCGGCGGCGGTGGGCAAGTGCCAGCGTTGCGCCGGGCGGCCGCAGCCGACGATGGCGATCTTCGCAAGCGTCATCTAGGCGCGCTCTGCTGCGAACGCTTTGGCGTGGCCCGTCAAGAGCGCCACGGAACCGGCTACTTGATCTTCGCGCAGGCCGTGCAATATCACGGCAACCTCGAACGGCAACGAGCATAGGAGAGACACATAGCGTTCGTAGTCGAGCTTGCCGTCGCCGGCGGCGAGATGGCCGGCGTCGCCATCCCGATCCAAGTCCTTCGCGTGGGCCATGGCGACGTGCTCGCCGAGCAGATCGAACGCTTCGTCCAAGATCTCGGCCATGCGCGGCAGATCGCCTTTGCCGAAGAGATTGGCCGCGTCCATCACCACCTTGAGCGCCGGGGAGGCCATCTCGTCGATAAGCCGACGACTGCGTTTCGCCGTGTTGGCGACGTTGTTCACTTCCGGCTCGAAGGCGAGGGCGACGTCGTGCTTTTCGGCCACCGGCAGCAACTCCTCCAACGTCTGCCGCAACACCCGCCAGGCTTCTTCCGATTGGTTGTCGGGATGGTGCCGCCACATGCTGTCCGGGTGGCGCGAACCGGTGCAGGTGGCGATCACCCGGGTGCCAAGCCCCTCGCACGCTTTAATACGCGCACACATCCGCTCGATCCCTTGTTGCCGCTTCGGCGGATCGACCTCCACCATGTTCACCGGGCCGCCCAGCGCGGCGACGGTCATGTCCCGCTTGGCGAATTCGGCGCGGATTTTCTGGTACGTTGCCGGCGTCTGTTCGGCGAGCGACCCTACGAGATGCGCCGAGGAAAGGTTGAACTGCACGTGGCGCATGCCGTGGGCGCGGATGGCGTCCAACGTCTCGCCGAGGGACGGGCGAGGGAAGTGGCCGGTCATAATGCCCACATGCATGGATGTGCCTTGGCGAGTTGCGAGCCTCTATGGTTGTGCAATATCGGGCGCGTTGCAAGCGCGAGGGGACACGAGGGGGAAGGGCCCTGCTAACGGCCGTGAACAGCCGCAGCGTGGGCGGATGGAAGCCGCGTTCGGTTTCCCGTCGGCGGGCGTACATTCGCGCCACGGTAGCCGCCTTGTTGGCGCTCGCGTTTGGAACGACGGGCTTCGCCGGCGAGTTCGAGGGCTTGGTGTTCCGGCACGGCATCGCCTTCTTCCACGAGCTCAAATACCCGCCGGATTTCACGCATTTGGAGTATCTGAATCCCGACGCCCCCAAAGGCGGAACGCTGATTCAGGCCACGCAAGCGGCCTTCAACACCTTGGCGCCGTTGGCGGAGGCAGGCGTTGGCGCGCCCGGCGGATTCGGCTGGCACACGGAAACCCTCATCATTCGCGCCGGCGACGAGGTGAGCGCGTTCTACGGGCGCCTTGCCAACGGCATCGCCATCACCGACGACCGCTTGGCGATGGTGTTCCGCATCCGCCCGGGCGCGACGTGGCACGACGGCGTTGCGGTCACCTCCCAGGATGTCGCGTTCACCATCCACGCCCGCCAACGCTTGCCGGCGCATGCGCCGTGGGTGGACTTCATCGCCGCGGTGGAGGCCATCGACGCCCGCCATGTGGCCATCCGCCTCAAATCTCCCGTCACCTTGCACAACATCATCATGATTCAGTTCCTGCCCATCCTGCCGGAACATTATTGGCGCGATCGGGATCCCACCGCGCACACGCTGACGCCGCCGCCCTCGAGCGGGCCCTACCGCATCGCCGCCCTGAAGCAAGGCCAGTTCATCGAGTATCGGCGCGACCCGGACTATTGGGGCCGCGACATTCCGGTGAACAAAGGCCGCTACAACTTCGACACCGTTCGTTACGACGTGTACCGCGACGCCACCACCATCCGCGAGAGTTTTCGCAAAGGGCTGATCGACATTTGGACGGAAACCGACGTGCGCTATTGGCACCGCGGCTACGACATTCCCGCGCTCAAGGCGGGCAAGATCAAGAAGATTCGCCGCCAATACGGCATCGAGGTGGGCGTGCGCAGCGGCATCGCGCTCAACAACCGTCTCGATCGCTTCCAAGATCGGCGTGTGCGCCAAGCGTTGACGCTGGCGGTGGACTTCGAGTGGCAGAACCGCACGCTGCATCACGGCTACCGCAAACGCGCCCACAGCTACTGGCCGGACACCATCCTCGCCGCCACCGGACTGCCGAGCGACGACGAGTTGCGGCTGCTGGAACCCCACCGCGAGCAGTTGCCGCGGGAACTGTTCGAGCGGCCGTTCCACTTCCCCGTGGTGCGTTCCGCCGAAGATCGGCGCGCCAATCTTCTGGCGGCGCGGGAGCTGTTACGGCAAGCTGGATGGCGCGTGGTGAACGGCGCGTTGACCAACGCGGATGGCGAGGTGTTCGCGTTGCGGTTCCTTTCGCAGGATCCAACGGATGCGCGCGTCTTGCTGCCCTATTTCCGCCAGTTGCGGCAGCTTGGCATTCACGCGGACATCCGCTTGGTGGACAGCAGCCAATACACCAATCTGCTGCGCAAGTTCCAGTTCGACGCGCTGCTGAAGAACCAGGACATTCTGATGCCGCCGGTGATCGAACTGCGATCCACCTACCACTCGGAAGCGGCCAACATGCCGCTTTCACGGAACACCGCCGGCATCAGCGACCCTGTGCTCGATCACCTCGTTGCCGCGGCGAACTTGGCCACCACGCTGCCGCAGATGGTGGCCGCCTGCCGCGCCATCGACCGCGTACTGTTGTGGCGGTTCTACCAAATTCCCCTGTACGCCGTGGACTTGCGCCGAACCGTGCATTGGGAAAAGTTCGGCCGCCCCGCCTACGAACCGCCCTATTGGCCGCCCTTCCCGGACGGCTGGTGGTACGACCGGGCGCGGGCCGAAAGATTGGCATCCGCGCCAGACGGCTAGCCAGGCAGACGATGCCGCCCGGTTCGGTTTTCGGCTGCTCGCTGCCAGCTCGACGGTGCCGCCATGCTTGGCGCCGGCTCGACGGCCGGCGGTGTGCTACATTCGCCGCCATTGTCGAGGCGCACATGCTAGGGGAGGTCGCCGGTAGTGGGGAGATACGTCCTTCGGCGGGTGCTGCTGTTGTTCCCGACCCTCGTCGGCATCATCACGATCAACTTCTTCATCGTCCAGCTAGCGCCCGGCGGGCCGGTGGACCAGATGATCGCCACCTTGACCGGCCAAGACGCCGGCGCCGCCAGCCGCATCGCCGGCGCGGATGCCGGGCCGACGGTGGAGGCCACCACCGCGCAGAGCCAATTCGCCGGCGCCCAAGGATTAGATCCCAAGCTCATCGAGATGATCGAGAAACAGTTCGGCTTCGACAAGCCGATACACGAGCGCTACTTCAAGATGCTCGGCGACTATCTGACCTTCGATCTCGGCGAAAGCTACCACCAGAAGCGGCCGGTGACCGACCTCATCGTCGAGCGGCTGCCGGTGTCCATTTCACTGGGGCTTTGGTCCATGCTGCTCATCTACTCGATCTCGATTCCGCTGGGCGTCGCCAAGGCGGTGCGCGACGGTACGCGGTTCGACGCGTGGACGAGCGGCCTCATCTTCGTCGGCTACGCGGTGCCGAGTTTCCTGTTCGCGGTGTTTCTGATCGTGTTGTTCGCCGGCGGTTCGTACTTCGATCTGTTCCCGCTGCGCGGTTTGACCTCCGGCAATTTCGACGAGTTATCGCCGCTCGGCAAGGTGGCGGACTACTTCTGGCATCTAGCGCTGCCGGTGACGGCGCTCACCATCGGCGGCTTCGCGACCTTGACGATGCTCACCAAAAATTCGTTTCTGGACGAGATCGCCAAGCAGTATGTGCTCACCGCCCGCGCCATGGGTCTCAACCAGCGCCGCGTGCTCTACCGCCATGTGTTCCGCAACGCGATGCTGATCGTGATCGCCGGATTTCCGGCGGCGCTGGTGGGCGTACTGTTCACCGGCGCGCTGCTGATCGAGGTGATCTTCTCGCTCGACGGCTTGGGTCTCTTGGGTTTCGAGGCGATCCTGCGGCGCGACTATCCGATCATCTTCGGTACGCTGTTCGTGTTCACCTTCGTCGGCCTCGCCATGACGTTGGTGGGCGATATCGCCTACACGCTGGTGGATCCGCGCATCGACTTCGAGACGCGGGAGACCTGAATGGCGACGGTCGTACACATGGCAACGCCCACCGACGGCGCCGTTGTGGATCCGCGTCCGGCGGTTGGCCGAGACGGCTGGTTCTCCCCGCTCACCAAGCGAAGATGGGCGAACTTCAAGGCCAACCGACGGGGCTACGTTAGCCTGTGGATCATCGGGGTATTGATGATCGTTGCGATGTTCGCCGAGTTCATCGCCAACGACAAGCCGCTGCTTTTGGGCTACAAAGGCGAACTCTACGCGCCGGTGTTGTTCTTCTACCCGGAAACGGAGTTCGGCGGTGTGTTCGGCACGGAAGCGGTGTACACGTCGCACCACGTCCAAGAACTGGTAGAAGCCGGCGACGGCTGGATGATCTGGCCGCCGATACCGTTCAGCCACGACACCATCGACTTCTACACCGAAGGCGTGGTGCCCGAACCGCCCAGCCGGCGCCATTGGCTGGGCACGGACGACGTGGCGCGGGACGTCACCGCGCGCATCATCTACGGCTTTCGCCTGTCGGTGTTGTTCGGCATGGCGTTGACCTTCCTGTCGGCGGTGATCGGCATCGCTGTCGGCGCCACGCAAGGCTACTTCGGCGGTTTGATCGATCTCTTGGGCCAGCGTTTGGTGGAAATTTGGACCGGGCTCCCGGTGTTGTTCGTGATCATCATCCTCACCAGTCTGATCGAGCCCAATCCCATAGCGCTCTTGCTCCTGTTGCTGATCTTCAACTGGATGGCGCTGGTGGCCGTGGTGCGCGCCGAGTTCCTGCGCACGCGCAATTTCGATTACGTCAACGCCGCGCGGGCGCTGGGCGAAACGAACTTCACCATCATCACCCGCTATGTGCTGCCGAACGCGATGGTGGCCACGCTCACCTATCTGCCGTTTCTGTTGAACGGTGCCATCACCACGCTCACCTCGCTGGATTTTCTCGGCTTTGGCCTGCCGGCCGGCTATCCCTCCCTCGGTGAACTGCTGGCGCAAGGCAAGGCGAACATTCAAGCGCCGTGGCTTGGTCTTGCGGGCTTCTTCACTTTGGCGATCATGCTCACGTTGCTGGTGTTCGTGGGCGAAGCCGTGCGCGACGCTTTCGATCCGAGGCGCTCCGCGGTATGAACCGCATTCTGGAAGTGCGCGATCTGGCGGTGGCTTTCCGCGGCGAGGAAGTGGTGACCGGCGCGAGCTTTCACATCGACCGCGGCGAAACCTTGGCGCTGGTCGGCGAATCCGGTTCCGGCAAATCCGTGACGGCGTTGTCCGTGATGCAGTTGCTTCCCTACCAGTACGCCAGCCATCCGCGCGGTTCCATTCTCGTGGACGGGCAAGAGGTGGTCGGCGCGGCGGAGGAAGAATTGCTGAAGATCCGCGGCGAGCGCGTGGGCATGGTGTTTCAGGAACCGATGACGTCGCTCAACCCCTTGCACACCATCGAGCGGCAAATCGGCGAGATTCTCTTTGTCCATCGCGCCTTGGGCAAACGCGACGCCCGCGTCCGCGCTTTGGAACTGCTGGACATGGTGGCGCTGCCCGCCGCGCGCGAACGCCTCGGCGCGTATCCGCACGAACTCTCCGGCGGTCAGCGGCAGCGGGTGATGATCGCCATGGCGCTGGCCAACGAACCGGACTTGCTGATCGCGGACGAACCGACGACGGCGTTGGACGTCACCGTGCAAGCGCAAATACTGGAACTCTTGAGCGAACTGAAACAGCGTCTCGACATGGCGCTGTTGCTCATCACCCACGACCTCGGCGTGGTGCGCAAGATGGCGGACCGGGTGTGCGTGATGACGCAAGGCGAAATCGTCGAGCACGGCAGCGCCCAGCGCGTCTTTGACGAACCCCGGCACGAATACACGCGGCGACTGCTCGCCGCCGAGCCCAGCGGCGATCCGGTGGACGCGCGGGCGGACGCGCCGGTGGTCATGGAAGCGGGCCATCTTTCGGTGAAGTATCCCGTGAGCCGCGGCTGGTTCGCCGCCAATCGCTACCTCACCGCCGTGGACGACATCACCGTACACATTCGCCGCGGACAGACGTTGGGCATCGTCGGCGAGTCCGGCTCCGGCAAAACCACGCTGGCGATGGCGCTGCTCCGCTTGGTGGCCAGCGAAGGCGACATTCGCTTGGACGGCGGCGCCATCGACGGGCTGCGCACCAAAGCGCTGCGCCCGCTGCGGCGACGGATGCAGATCGTCTTCCAAGACCCGTACGGCAGCCTTTCGCCGCGTTCCTCCGTGCAGCAGATCGTTGAAGCGGGCTTGAAGATTCATCGGCCGGAACTCGCTGCCGCCGAGCGCCGCCAAGAGGTCGTGCGCGTGCTGCACGACGTGGGCCTCGACGAGGACGCGCTGAATCGCTATCCGCATGAGTTCTCCGGCGGCCAACGGCAGCGCATCGCTATCGCCCGCGCCGTGGTGCTGAGCCCCGCCGTCGTGGTGCTCGACGAGCCCACGTCCGCCTTGGATCTGTCGGTGCAAGCGCAGATCGTGGATCTGTTGCGCGATTTGCAGCGGCGGCACGGCCTCGCGTACCTCTTCATCAGCCACGATCTCAAAGTGGTGCGCGCGTTGGCGCACGAACTGGTGGTGATGAAGGACGGCGTGATCGTCGAGCAAGGCAGCGCCGAGCAGGTGTTCGACGCGCCGCAAACGGACTACACGAAAGCCCTGATGGCGGCGGCGTTCGCGCTTGAGACCCTGGCGGAAGGGTACGCGGGCAAGTTGCGTTCCACGGTAGGTGGTCGCGCAAGTTAGCAAGCCCCAACCGTCGTCAGCTCGCCCATCATGTCGTCCGAGGCGTCCGTGCCTTTCAGCAGGATAGAAAAGCCCTACGACTAGCTGCGGTCGCGGCCGATGGCCAGCCTGTCCAGCACGTCCCTCATAATGGCGCACACCGTCGCCTACGCCCATCGCCCCGGTTGGCGCGATCCGGTGACCCAAACCCTGCAAAACCAACGCACATCCGTGTACGATTCTTGACCTCAACGCAACGCAACGGTGTGTCCTTCGACGGCGCATGCTCGTTCCGGTAACACGCAAGAGGCAACCGATGGCCTTGGTGCCCATTGACGAGAACCACGCACAGCAAATTCAGGCTGGCCAGAAGGGACGGAGAGCCGGCCACCGGTTCGAGGACGAGCTCGCTCGGGGTGTCAACGCCATCTCGTGGCCTTTTCGCGCTGCTCATTCGACGGGGCACATGGCAACCGGGCATCCGAGCGAGCTACTCGTGAATTACATCGCCCAGAGCATCGGCCTCGCCGTAGTTCAACGCGCAACCGCCGTCTCGACTGGTACCTTGGCCACTTCCGATGCAGGGGCAAGGTGGCTCGAAGTCAATGGCGTCTCCCTGAACCGAACGAAGAGCGACGTTGTCCTAACGATCTACCCCAACGGTACCACCCCGTACATTTGCGGTGTTTCTGTGAAGCACTGCAATCACCGAAGTCCCACGAACGCCCAGCTATTCTTCACAACAGCGAGGGCTTTCTGCGCGATGATTCTCAACGCGGGCTTCTCCTCCGTACCTGAAAGCGCGATCCTCGCATTGCGGCAGTTCTGCGGTGATCCTGACTTTAGGCCAATGGACGATCCAGCGGCGCTTCTCAATAGGAGAGTCGATCCTAGGAGGTACTTCTGGGAGGAGATCGACAGTGACGGCAGATTCTATTGGCAGACTTTGCTGTCGGACTACCAAGACGGTATCACGAGGTTGCTCCTTCAAGAGGCGTATCCCGACGACCCGTTTGTCCCGCAGTTTCTGTTGCACAAGACGAGAAAAGCCGAAAGTTGGCTTGCCACGGAGGTCGCCATTTACGCCATGGACGAACTCATACGCCTATCCCGCAACTATGCCAGCTTCAACATCCGCCCGTACCGAGTAAACAAAGGTCGCTTCCCCGATCCGCCTGGCGTGGAGCACGAAGCGCCTCGTTTCGGAGTTGTGCAGATGCAACGTGGCGGCCAGCGCCAGCATCCGCACCAACTCCAGTTCAACCTACAAGCCGGGTATTTCTACAAGATTCCCTAGAGGGCTTCTTTGCATGTTTGGGCGAGTGCGAACGACAGTAGTGGTGGTACTGCATTCCCTATGGCGGTCCTGATAGATCCGATCGGCCCCAGAAACTCAAACGAGTCTGGGAAACTCTGCAACCTAGCAGCTTCTCTTACGGTTAGGGAACGCGTTGCTATCGGATGCACGTTCCTGCACCCTGAGATCATGCCGAACGTCGTCTGCACGGTGGCTCCAGGTTCGCACCAAATCTGTCGCTTGTAGGTGGTGTTGTATCCCGAGGGGGGCCTCATGTTCTCGTCTGTGTTTTCGTGGGCACTGTGCCCTTGTGCTACGTTCCAAAGCCATGCGACAACGTGCTCCGGATGTCGAACGGCCTTGTGGTGCGCATCCGTCTTGGCGGATTCGCCTGACTCGATGTAGTCAAGATCGGAACACGCGTCGCCAAATGTCCGGTAAGGGTGTAGTTCGGACAGCATGTCGCATCGTGCGCCGTGCGTTGGGCTGGGGAAGAAAAAGGGCTTTCGCAGGTCGCCCGACGTTGCGACCAGAAAGAGACGTTCACGGTGTTGGGGCACGCCGAAATCTCTGGCGTTTAGGGTTCTGTGCTTGACGCCGTAGCCCAGACGACGGAAGCCATTTAGGATGTCTTGCAGGACTGTGCCGCGTCGGTCGTTCTTCATGGAAGTCAGCAGCCTCACATTTTCCACAATTGCCACCTTGGGTCGCAGGTGGCGTACGAATCGGAGGTAGTGTTGAAAAAGGTTGTTCCTCGGATCGCTTGCGTCTCGCTTGCCCGCCAGACTGAATCCCTGACATGGCGGCCCGCCCAGCAGAACGTCAATGGGGCCGATCTTCCCACGCAGCGACTCAAGATCCGCATCGGAGATGCCGGTGACGTCGCTGCCACAGTTGCGCGCGGACGGGAAGTTCCTCGCGTACATGCGCTGGATGTGGAGATCGGACTCCACATGGCCCTTGATTGTGTAGCCGGCCAACGCAAATCCAAAAGAGAACCCGCCGCAACCGGAAAAGACGCTGAGGACAGTTGGCCCCGACGTTTTGGAGAGACGGCGGCTGTCAAGATCGCGAAGGAGGCTGACATACTCTCCGTTACCGGGCGTGGGTAGGCACTGAACCGCCCTGCTGCTGTCGTCGTGGTTGTTCCGGTAGTGGTGGCGCCGATACCTCTTCCTGCGCTGCACCAGCCGTTGCACACGACCGTCATCGTCTAGCGCATGAGATAGCCGGAGGACGGTGTCCGCGGCGAGGGCCGTCTTGCCCAACTCGTACGCCGAGATTAGGTGCTGCGAAACACCCGTCAACTCCGCGAACTTTGCTTGGGAGACGCCAACGGCCTTCCGCCGTTGCCGCAGTTCGGTGCCCTTCATTCGTCGTATTGTTTACGGGCAGGAGGCGACTGTCAAGATACCGGCCACCTTCGCCTGCTAAGCCTCTGCATTGACGTCGCCAAGGGTGTCGGTCCGGCCCGCGGTGCTCACGCGCAAGCCGGTTACGGCGTTGGAGAGTTGCGAGACCAGGATGCGGGTGCCGTTCCTGAGGGCGTTGGCGCGGACTAGCAGCTTCTGGGTGCCGTTCGGGGCGGTGGTGGTGCCCAACCGTTCCACCTCGACACCGGCAAGAAGCCCATCTTCGATCACGAACAGGCGGCGTTGGCCGTACACCGCTTGCACCGGCACCGCGAACACGTCGGCGAGGGGCGGCAGGCGCAGCTTGAGGCGGACGGCGCGGCCCAAGTCCGGTGGCGTGGCGGCGGCATGCAGGCGCACGAGGCCGTCCACGCCGGACTGGCCTTTGGCCACCGCGCCGGCGAGGCGGTCGAGTTCGCCGCTGGCGCGGTGGCTGCCGAAGTCCACCTCCGCCGGGGGTTTGCGGCCGGCGGCCAGCGCTTGTTGCAATGCGGGCAGGTGCTCGGTGGGAATCTGGGCGCGGATTTCCAATGCGCCATCGTCGTAGATTTCGGCCACGGTTCGGCCCGGCGAAACCAGCTCGCCCGGCGCCACGTTGATGCGCGTCACGCGGCCGGCGAACGGTGCCCGGATGGCGGTGCGCGCCAAGCCGACTTTGGCTTCCTCCAGCGCCGTCGCGGCGCGTTCGCGTTGCGCCTCGGCGCGCGCCAGGCGGTGGGCGAAGCCTTGCACCAGATTGCGCTGGCGCGACAGCGCGATGGCCTGGGCGTGGCGTTCCTGCAACACGGCGTTCAAGGTCTCGCCGGCGATGGAGCCCTGTTCGCGCAGTTGCCGGTAGCGTTCCGCCTTGCCCGCCGCCAGCGCGTCCAGCGCCTCCTGATGCGCCAGCACGCGGCGGTCGTCCGCGCCTTCCACGGCCAGCGCGTCGAGGGCCGCCCGCGCTTCGCCCAGCTCGGCCTCGCGGCGGCGCAGCAGGAGCCGGGCGTCCGTCTCGTCCAACTGCACCAGCACCTCGCCGGCGGAAACGCGGTCGCCTTCGCTTGCCTCCAGGCTCGCGACCGTCGCGGAAACCAGCGCCGTGAGGCTTGCCGCGTTGGGCGTCTCCACGCGGCCGTAGAGATGCAGTTCCGGAGCGAACGTGCCCGCGGCCACCACCTCGCTGGAAACCGGCACCGCCGTCTCCGCCACCGGGCGGCGATCCGGCGCCGGCGCGAACGCCACCAAGCCCGTGCTGGCAAGCACCGTGACGGCCACGGTGCCAAGCACCACCCATGCCTTCAGCGACACCCGGCCGAGCAGCGCGCGAACGCGCCCCGCCGGCGGCCACTCGGCGCGGCGGCGGGAAGCGTCCGCGTCCGTCCGCCCCGTCTTCGCGTTCCACAGCTTCATCGAACCTCCTCGGCAGCCCTTGCCGGACGCAGCCACGACCCGAACCCACGCCGCCAACTCACAACCCGCGCCTTCCCATCGATCACCAGCGACAGCAGCACCGGAATCACCACCAGCACCAGCAGCGTGCCGTACAACAACCCGAAGCAAATCGCCGCCGCCAGCGGCTTGAACATGGCGCCGATGGGCGCTTGCTCCAGCATCAGCGGAAACAGCCCGGCCATGGTTGTCAGCGACGTCAGCAGCACCGGCCGCAGCCGCCGGCACACGGCGTCCTCGATGGCTTGCGCCGGCGGCGTCCCCGCTTGCGTCAGGCGCTTGTAGGTGCTGACCAGGATGATCGAATCGTTGACGATGATGCCGGTGAGCGTGAACAGCCCGAGCAGGGACATCGGGTTGATGTGCAGGCCGAGCAGCAGATGGCCCAGCAGCGCGCCGGTGAGGCCCAGCGGAATCGCCGCCATCACCGCCAGCGGCCAACTCCACGAGGCGAACACCCAGGCGAGCACCACGTAGATGAGCGCCAAGGCGATGGGGAACTGGATGAGGAAGTCGCTGGCCGCTTGATCCTCGGCCAGGCTGAGCTCGTCCAAGCCGGCGCTGACGCCGTATTCCCGCGCCACCCGCTCCTTCATGTGCTCGTTGAAGTAAGCAATCACTTCGCCGCCGCTCACCACGTTGAAGTCCACGTCGCCGCGAATGGTGAGCGTGCGCCGGGTGTCGTGGTGGCGGATGGCGTCGATGCCGCGCCGCGCCTCGATGCTGGCGACGGTGGCCAGCGGCAGCATCTCGCCGCCGGGCGTCTTCACCGGAAAGCCGCCGATGCGCGCCGTGTCCGCGCGCTCCGCCTCCGGCAGCATCAGGCGCACCTCCAGCTCGTTCTCGCCGTCTTGGAAGATCTGGATGCGCCGGCCGTCGTAGGCGGCGCGCAGCTGGCGGCCGAGGTCGCCGGTGGAAAGGCCCAGCGCCCGGCCGGCGGTGGTCAGGCGCAGCAGCCACTGGTCGCGGCCCCAGGGCAGGTTGTCGCGCAAGTTGGAAACGCCCTCCAGCGTGGTCAGTTCGCCCATCACGTCGTCCGCGGCGCGTTTGAGATTGGCGGCGTCCGTTCCCTTCAGCAGGATGGAGAAGTCCGAAGACCAGCTGCGTTCGCGGGCGATGGCCAGCGCGTCCACCACCGGCGAGCGCCGCGCGTTCCGCCGCCACGCCGCGGCGAACTCGTCGGCGTCGAGACGGCGCTTCTCCGGCGACACCAGTTCCACGCGAATGGACGCGAACTGCCGGCCGCGCTTGAACTCGTTGTTGATGTTGGCGACGTTCATCTGCACTAGGTGGTTGACCAGATTGCCGCCGCCGTGTTCGGCGTCGGTGGCGGCCAACGCTTCCTCCAAGTGCGCCACGAACGCCCGCTTGGCGTCTTCGTCGGCGCCGGAGACGAAACGCGCGTCGGCGCGGATTTCCTCGAAATCGAGGTTGAGGTTCAGTTCCATCTTCAGCCAGCCGGTGAGCCACACCAGCAGCAGGATCACGAACATGCCCACCGCCGCGCTCACCACCACGCCGCGATTGGCCATCGCCAGCCGCACCAACGGGCGAAAGCGCTGTTCGCGGAAGTTGGCGAAGCCGGTGTTGAAGCGCCGCCGCCACTTGCCCGGCACCTTCGCCCGCGAGCGCTCGAAGGCGTGGCGCAGGTGGCCGGGCAGAATGAGGAAGCACTCGATAAGCGACGCGGCGATGACCACCAGCATGATGACGGCGATTTCGCGCACCGGCCCGTCGTCGGCGAGCAGCGGCGTGAAGGCGCAGAGCGTGGTCAGCGACGAGGCGATCACCGGCGCGAGCATGTTCTTGGCGCCGGCGGTGGCGGCGTCCGCCGGGGAGGCGCCGGCGTCGAACTGCGTGAGCGACTCCTCGCCGACGACGATGGCGTCGTCCACGACGATGCCGAGCGCCATGATGAAACCGATGAGGCTGACGGCGTTGATGGTGCCGCCCAGGTAGTAGAACCCGAGCAGCGACGCCATGAAGGTGACCGGAATGCCCAGCGTCACCCAGAACGCCGCCCGCATCCGCAGGAAGACCACCAGCGCCACGATCACCAACGCCAAGCCGCCGACGCCGTTGCCGAGGATGAGCGACAGCTCGTCGCGGATGAACGCCCAGGCTTCCAAGAAGAGGCCAAGCGCCACGCCGTCCGGCAGGGTGGGCCGCTTCGCGTCCAGATAGGCGTTGAGGTTTTCCGCCGCCTCCAGCGAATCCGATTCCTGCTCGCGGCGCACGAACAGCGCGATGGCCGGTTCGCCGCCGACCATCATGTACGGCTGATCCACCAAGCCGCGCCGTTCGATCGTGGCGATGTCGCCGAGCCGCACCAGCGCGCCGGACGCCGTGACCACCGGCAACTCCTCGAACTCCGCCGCGCCGCGCCGCTGATCCAGGCTGCGCAGTTGCCGCGAAAGGGCGCCGCTGCCGACGGTGCCGCCGGGCGCGTCCGTGGACAGCGCCGCGAGTTGCGCGCCGAGTTCGCCGAAGGTGAGGCCGAGCTCGAACAGTGTGCGGCTGTCCACTTGGATGGCGATTTCCTGGCTCGGCAGGCCGACGAACTCCACCACGTCGATACCGCGGCCGAGCAGCTCGTTCTCCATCTCCCGCGCCAAGGGCACGAGCTCCTCCAGACTGCCGCCGCCGGTGATCAGCACCGCCGCCACCAAGTCGCGCTGGCGCACGGCGTACACTGAAGGCGGTTCGATTTCGTCCGGGAAGCTGCGGATCTGCGAGACGCCCTGCTTGATGCGATCCACCGCGTCCTGCACGTCCGCGTCCGGCTCGATCTCCACCTGCACGAACGACGAGGCGTCGCGGGTGACGCTCCACACCGACTTCACGTCCGCGATGCTCTTCAACCGTTGTTCCAGCGGCGTGGTGACCAGCTTCTCCACGTCCTCCGCGCTGGCCCCGCGCCAACTGATCTGCGTGTTGACGTACGGGCGCGGCTGATTCGGGTTCAACTGCACCGTGAGCTGGCTGATGGCCCAGACACCGGCCAGCACCATCAACCCCATGCCGAGATTGGCGGCCAAGCGATGTTCGACGAAGGTGCGGATGAGCTTCACGCGGAAAGAGCCAACGGGTCCCGCCCGATGGCTAGCAACATCCGTGCCAACGGAAGTAAGTGATTGATTAGATTAACTAATTCTCCTTGGCGGGTCCGTATCCAAGCTCTCCCGACGCTCGCCGCATGGCCACGTGCGCTACGGATTGGTGGATCACGCCACTTGGCGCTGTCCCTAGCGGTTCTGGTATGCTGGCCATACGTCAACCGAAGGAGGTGCGCGATGCGACGCTTCGTTCTGATCGTGGCTGCCGTGGCAGTTGCGGCGCTGGCTTTGTTTGCCGCCGCCCAAAGCGCCTACAGGCAAAACAACCACACCTACTCCATCGTCAACAACCTGCAGCGGGACCAAGGCATGTCGACCGGGACTCCGTCCATTTCGTGCGACAGCAACCTGCTCCGGAACGCGCTCCGAGTGAGGTGTTCTTCCCAATCGTCGTGGACGGCCGTGGCGACACGATCCACAGAGCCTCTCGTGTGCCCAAAAACGGACTCCGCCATCCACTGGCGGGACGCTGTGGAAGGCGAGGAAGATTTGTACGCGACGATCGACTGGAGTTGCGCGTTGGACGCCGCGGGGGTCTCGTCCAGAGCGGCTCGATCCGTGCAAACGGTCACGTTCTCCGGCACCCTGTCGATGTGCGCCAACGGCAACTCGATAACGGCGAGCCCCAGTTGCACATATGTGTCGGCCAAAGGCACCGCCAAATAAGGCTAGAGGCGTAGTGGACCGTGCGATTGGCGCGATGCAAGGCCGCGAGCTGGCGGCCAATGGTTCACCACGGGAGTGACGATGCTGGAGTTGGACAGAATCTATCGGGCCGATGTATTCGACCTTTTGCCCGAAGTCCGGGATGGAAGCATCGACCTCGTGATCTGCGACGGGCCCTATGGGGTCACGGGCAATAGTTGGGATCGGGTAGGCGGCATCCAGGAGTTCAACCTCAAGCTGATCAACATCTTCTCCCAGAAGCTGCGGGAGGGCGGTTCCCTGTATCTGTTCGGCAAACACGATTGCATCGACTTCATCGACTACCGACCCTTCCTGAACCTGAGGTCGAGGCTCGTCTGGTATCAGCCCAGCCGGCTTGCCCAAGGCAGGTTGAAGTACACCAACAACTACGATGTCATTTGCTACTTCATCAAAGGAGAGAAGCCGCGGACGTTCGATCTGGACGCCATCCGCGTGCCGCAGCTCGTTGAGCTGGAGCATCGACTGCGTTGCGAGCGCGTCCCCTCTGTCAGAAGCGGGAAATACGGCAGGACGAAGTTCAACGGCAAGGGCAAGAATCCCGGAGACGTATGGGGAGACATCAAACAGCTTACGTATAGATCCCGAGAGCTTGTTGACCGCCGTGCGCTCAACACGATTCAGAAACCCGAGCGGCTGATCGAACGTCTGGTGAAGGCAAGTTCTGCGCCTGGCGACGTGGTGCTGGATCCGTTCGCGGGAGTGGGAACCTGCCCTGCCGTGTGCCAGCGGCTGGGTCGTCGCTTCATCGCTGTGGAGCAAGACCAGGACTTCGTCCTGGCCGCCAACGAACGGTTGCGAGCGGCAAACGGCTCGACAGGGCTGTTGTAGTGGCACGGAGCATCTACCGCAAGATCATAACCTTGATTCTGGAGGCGGCGCATCTTGGACGATCAGTGGGCATCGCCAATCTGCTTCAACCCGGCTTGGTGAAGGAGATGATCATCGCGGAAACATTGGGGCACGAGTTGATTCACTCAAAACGTGACGCCGATGCACATGCCCCGAACGATCCAGACGCGAAATACGAGTATCTCTCTTGCTTGGAAGGCGGCAGCGGGCAACTTGATCGGATGTTCAGCGCTCCGCCGGAGAAACGGGCAAGATCCCTACGGCGGATCACTCGCAACAAGAGTGTGTTTCTGGCGGCTTTCCACAAAGAGGACCAGCTACGCTGCAAGTCAATCTACGAAATCGATCCCAACGTCATGCTGCTGGAAGCGGAACGGCAGCTTGACCGAAGTAGGAACGAGATTTCGCACGTCGCGTTCCCGGAGAGTTGGGCGAAGGAGCATGGAAGGCTTGTCTACGCGGACCACACAGACCAGCCAATGGACGACGTGGACGCTTGAGCGAATCGTCAACGCCCATTTGCCCATCTGTGTATGGTGAACCTCCTTTTGTGTAGAACGCGGGCGCCAAGGTGTCGCCGACTCAGGGGGCTATCCCCAAACCCTGCGCTCCGTGCATGTTCGCCAGCTTGGCGATGCGCCAGTCCTCCACCGCCTCGCCGCGGAACCGCCCGACCGCCAACAGCGGCAGGATGCTCTGGCTGGCCTCCGCGGCGTCCAAGCAGCGCCCCATGTCCAAGATCAGATCGCGCACTTCCGCTTTGCCCCGGAGTACAGGGCCAAAGCCGCAATGGACAGCATCCACGACGGCCACTCCGGGGAGCGTCGCTCCGCGCGTTCGCGGCAGCTTGCCGGGCTCATGCCGGCACGGGCGTGGGCAAGCAGCAAGCCCTTGAGCCCTGGCACCTTCTCCAGCCGGCGCGTGCGCGTGTCCATGATCTTGCGCAGGTGTTCCCCGCGGACCGGCGCGTAGGCCGCCAGTCGCGCTGGGCGATCACGTTGGCGTAGAAGCCCCCCGTGAAAATGGTGCGCTCGACAACTTGCGCGTCGGCGCTGGTGAGGCCCGCGAACACGGTGTCCAGCACTTGGGACTCGGTGAAGGCGTCGTGGAGCTGCAATGCGAAGTCCAGCGGTTCTTTGCGGCCTTGCCAATTGATCACCACGGGAACGCTTTGGTCGTCCAACTCGATCGCCTCGGCTTGGCGCGCGGCCGGTTTGCGGCGGGCTGCGGACGCGCCGCCCGCGAATGTCAATCTCGATACTTGCGTACCGCTCCACCTCCTTGTCATGCGCCCCGCCACCAGCTAGCGGGTCCGCGTTCACGCCAAGTGCCCATGCAGTCAAGATGAACAGCACAAAGCACGATTTCAAGGACATCCTCGTCCTCTCAATGGCGGCATGGGTGGCCGTCGCCGCCATCTTTTCGATCCTCCCTCTCTCGCCAAGCCCGTGTATTGTTCCACCGGGGTCGGTGACCGCTGTCAGCTCCCACCGAAGTACTCCTTGCCATACTTAGATAAGTAGTAGAGAACGGACCGCTCCGCAATGTCTTTCATAACCGACAGCATTTCGTTTACGCGCCACCGTTCGCGTCGGAAGTAGAAGCTGCCTCGATTGAATTGACCATCGGTGCCGCTGTTGTGGAGATACGTCTTGTTCAAGCTGCCGAACATGGCGATGGTGGTTACTCGATCCAAAATATACGAATATTCTTCAAAATCGCATCCATACCCAAAGCACACGAATGGAAATATGCTCTCCTGCATCAAAGCCGTGCGCAATCCAATGACGTTCTTCCCAAGGCGCTCGATGGCGTTGCCACGCGCCTGCCGGGGCAGCCCCTCTTTCCTTCTCAGATCGTTCGTGCCTTGGTTTTTGACTTCAGATATCAACACCGGAAAGATCGTATCTTTGTCCTCTTTGGTCTTGAGGCAAAGAAGGCCACCGTCGGGCTTGATCGAGGTGTTGTTGAAGTGGTGATGAAAGTCGACATCTGCGTAGGTGTGTTCAAGGTCACGAACGATGTCGGCGATGTTCCACAGCTTCGCGTGGTAAAATTCAACACCGGGAAACTCGCGGTCCAAGTGCAACGCCGTACGCTTGAGCGCTTTGACGAGCTCCGTCTCCTGTTGCTTGGAAGTGGCATTGATGACCGTTTTGGTGCGCTGCCGGCGAAGTTGATCCTTGCGTGCCAAACTTACGACCTCTCGACTAGGAACAGGTGTTCCACCACATGGAGGGATCGACTCCGCAAGTTCCTGCTGGCCCGATAGGTGTTGTACGGTGTCTCGAACGTATGCACCGTGCCTAGGCGATTCAACGTCGCCTGCATTTCTTCCGGGCGGATGAAGCAGTCGTCGTTGAAGGAGACCAAGAGAAACCTGGCGTCCAAGGCATCGAACAATTGCCGTAGCAGCGGCAGCGAGCGGGCGCGAACATTGTAGCCGGAGCGCTGCCAGTCCACGGGTATCCCGGATACGCGGCTGATCCGCTTTGGCCTCCGGTAGTGGACGAGCAGGTTCAGCATGAAGTAGTTCGAGCCGTATGGATGCTGGTTGTACGGCGGATCGATATAGGCGATGTCCATGTCCTTGACGCTGTGCGCCACTTGATTAGCGTCGCCTTGATGGACGCGGTAGTCGCACTCGAATCTGCTCAGCACCGGCAGTTCGAGGCGGATCGGGCCGCGAATGCGCGTCAAGGCGTCCGCGGACGTGCCACCGTATTGGCCAATGCCGGTGTGCCTGTTCTTGTAGAAGCCCTTGAAGACGCCGCCGTTGTTGGCATGCACGGATGCCTTGTGCAACAGCGACGCCAGCACCATGTCCCGACAATCCGGCGGCGTGTCGTCCATCATGCGGCGGTAGTTGTCCAAGCGGCGGGCGTTGGCGATGGTGTAGAAGACGCGATCGTCGGCGGTGATGGCGTCTTCGTTCTTTGGCGCGTAGAGCTCTTGGATGAACCCGGTCGGCCAGTGTCCGTCGTCCACCCGTGCATTGAGGTCGGCGATGGTCTCGCCGAGCAGCGGGAAGTCCACCGTGGAGTGGTTGCGGAGGTAGCAGCGCGCGATGGTCGCCGCGTAGTCCTCGATGTCGTTGCTCGCGAGGTACGACGCATGCGCCTTCAAGTAGCGGGAAACCACGCCGGAACCGCTGAAGACGTCGAATACGCGCAGCTTGGGTTTGCCAAGCCGCCTCTTCACCGCCTCCACGGCCGCGCCGATCTGCCCAAGCAAGGCGCGCTTGTTGCCAATGTAGGTGATGAGCTGCCGGCACAGGTACTCCGGGTCCTCGAACGCGAGGTCGAATGGGTCGGCGTTGGCTGTGCCATTGACCGCTTGCCGCGTTGCCGGGGACTGGGCGGCGGTCAGCGCAGGCCCAAGTGGCCCCTTCCGTTCGTTCGCCTGTTGCCCGGCTACGAGCATCTCGTCCACCATGCGCCACAGCTCCGGCGGGCCGCACACGCTGCACCTGGCTGTTGGCGAGCCGTCCTGTCCATTTGCCCTGCCGTCCCTCGTTCTCATACCGCCCGACCTTCGGCGCGGCCTCTGCTGCCGGGGCGAGTGTAACGCGAACCGCCGGGCTGCGAGCGCGTCCGTGGACAGCGCCGCCAGTTGCGTAACGAGTTCACCGAAGGTGACGCCTTTTCGCGGACCCGGGGAGGCAGAAGTTGAAGGGGACGATGACGGTGGGGGAAGCGGATCGCACGGCGGTGGTCACGGCGGTGGTGGAGAAGCGGATGAGGCAGCGCGAGGCGGCGGAGCGGCTGGGGGTTGGCGTGCGGCAGCTGAAGCGCTTGGCGAAGCGGTACCGGGCGCAAGGCGCGGCCGGGATAGCCTCGGCCCGGCGCGGGGTGCCGTCGAACCGGGCGTTCGGGGAAGAGGCGCCGCTCGAGGCGCTGCGCCTGGTTCGGGAGCGCTACCCGGACTTCGTGCCGACGTTCGTAGCGGAGAAGCTGTTGGAGAGGCACGGGTTGGCGGTTTCGCAGGAGACGCTGCGGAAAGTGGATGGCGGAGGAGGGGCTGTGGCGGCCGAAGGGGCGCCGGAAGGCGCGCGTCCACCAGAGCCGGCCGCGCCGGGCGCGGGTGGGCGAGCTGGCGCGGGTGGACGGTTCGCCGCACGACTGGTTCGAGGGGCGCGGGCCGCGTTGCACCTTGATGGTGTTCATCGACGACGCCACGAGCCGGCTGCTGGCGTTGCGGTTCGTCGCGGCGGAGACGACGGAGGCGCACATGGAGACGCTGCGCGGGCGGGTGGAGCGGGCGAACCCGACGCTGCGGACCGGCTGGTGAAGGAGCTGCGGCTGCGCGGCGTCGACGACATGGAGGCGGCGAACGCGTACCTGCCGGAGTTCGCGGCGGAGCACAACCGGCGCTTCGCGGTGGCGCCGCGGGAGGCGGAGGACGCGCACCGGCCGGTGCTCCACGGCGCCGGCGAGCTGGCGTTGATCCGCTGCGAGCACCACGTCCGCAAGCTGTCGAGGAACCTGACGTTCCGGTTCGAGCGGCGCGAGCACTAGCTGACGGGCGAGGGGAAGGGATACCGGCTTCGCGGCGCCGGCGGGCGGTTCCGAGGCTAGGGCAAGGGAGGGCAAGGGGACATGGGTGTGCGACATTTGGTGGCATCCGCTCGGCACACCCTAAGAGCGCGGGCGTCTCGCCCGCATTTTCGTTCACGGGCATTCACCTTTTTGCGGGCGAGACGCCCGCGCTCCCAGGGCCGTAGCGGCCATCCGGGGTGGAGGCGGCAGCTTCGATCGGGCTGGCACCGACGCTTTGCCACCAAATGTCCCACACCCAGGAGACATTTCTGCTTTGCACAAAAGGGGACACTTCTGCTTTGCGTTGACACGCGTTTTGCCGGCGGTTGGCTTGGTGGCGCGGCTTTGGTATAAAGCGCACTCGTTTCAGCAGCCTGTCGAGCCTCGCCATGTCGAAAGTTTGCCAAGTCACCGGCAAGCGCCCAATGAGCGGCAACAACGTGTCGCACGCGCACAACAAAACGCGGCGGCGGTTCGCGCCGAATCTGCACGTGCATCGATTCTGGGTGCCGTCGCAGAACCGCTTCGTGCGGCTGCGCGTCTCGGCCGCCGGAATGCGCGTCATCGACAAGAAGGGCATCGAGGCGGTGTTGGCGGACATCGACAAGCGCCAACGCGCCGGCAGCGCCTAACGCTCGGCTGGCATCCGTTCGCAACCGCAACCCAAGAGGCAAGGCAACATCATGCGCGAGAAGATCAAGCTCGTTTCCACCGCGGACACCGGGCATTACTACACCACGACCAAGAACAAGCGCACCATGGAGGGCAAGCTGGAGCTCAAGAAGTACGATCCGGTGGTGCGCCGGCACGTCCTCTACCGGGAAGACAAGATCAAATAGCCTTGCCGTAGGTTCCGTCCCAAGGAACATCGCAAGGTTGGGCGCTCTCTCCTGCCCGAACTGCCGGAAGTAGAAACCGCCCGTCGCGGCTTGGCGTCCGCGTTGCGCGGGCGAAGGTTGGTGTGCGTGGTGGTGCGCAACGCCGCCTTGCGCTGGCCGGTGCGCTTGCCGAAGAACATCGACGGGCAACGGCTCGGCGCTTTGGAACGTCGCGCCAAATACCTGCTGCTGCCGCTGGAAACCGGTGGCCTCGTCCTGCATCTGGGCATGTCCGGGCACTTGCGCGTGGTGCCGGCCGACGCGCCCGCCGGCAAGCACGATCATGTGGATCTCGTGCTCGACGACGGCCGCGCCGTGCGCTACTGCGACCCGCGGCGTTTCGGCAGTCTGCATTGGCAGCCGCATCCCGTCAGCGAACATTGGCTGCTTCGCGAACTGGGGCCGGAGCCGCTGTCGGCGGACTTCAACGGCCAATACCTCGCCGCCCGCGCCCGCGGCCGGCGCATCGCGGTGAAAGCGCTGGTGATGGACGCCAAGGTGGTGGTGGGCGTCGGCAACATCTACGCCAACGAAGCGCTGTTTCTCGCCGGCATCCGCCCGCGCGTCGCCTGCGGACGGGTTTCGCGGCCACGGCTGGACGCCTTGGTGGACGCCATCAAAGCCACACTCGGGCGCGCCATAGCCAGCGGCGGCACCACGCTGCGCGATTTCGCCGGCGCGGACGGGCGGCCCGGCTATTTCGCGCAGGAGCTGGCGGTGTACGGGCGGGGCGGCGAACCTTGCCGACGCTGCGGCGAGCGTTTGAAGGAAGTGCGCGCGGCCGGCCGTTCCACCGTGTACTGCCGGCGCTGCCAACGGTGACGACGGCGGTGGTGGACAAAACGCGCGCCGAAGCGAAAGCGGTGGCGCGACAGCTCGTCCCCGCTTGGCGAACACGCCCCGTGGACGCCATCGAATACCTTCCCGGCGGCTACAACAACCGCAACTACCGCCTGAAGGTGGACGGCAGCGAGTACGCCCTGCGCATCGCCCGCCAGCCGCCGCGGCCGGCCGAGGCCCGCTATCTGGCCATCGCCGCCGCGCCCGATGTGGTGGCACACGACGCCGAGCGCGGCCATCTGCTCACGCGCTGGATCGCCGGGCCGTCGTTCGCCGACGCGCCACCGACGCCGGCCGAGGCAGGTGCCTTCCTCGCGGATTTGCACCGGCAAATACCCGCCGGCGTGCGCGACTACGACGCCGTCGCCCATGTGGCGACCATGTTGGCTGCCACCGGCGGCGACCCGGAGCTCACCGGATTGCTGGGCAGTTTGCGTTGGCGGCCGGCGGCGCGGCGTGGCTGCCACAACGACCTCAACCCGTGGAACATCCTCCGCGGAGCAACGGGCATACGCACGCTGGATTGGGAAGCGGCCGGCGACAACGACCCGATGTTCGACGTGGTGGGCTTGGGCATCGGCTGTCGCTGGGGGCTGCGCGAAATGGAGACCTGCCGCGCTGCCTACGAAGCGGCCGGCGGCACCGCGTGGGCGAACCCCCACCACCTGCACGCCGCCGCGACGTTGTACTACCTGCGCGAACACGCCTGGACGGCGTTGATCGCCACCGCCAACAACCGTGCGGAAATCAAGGCGCAGGCCGCAGAGATGCGAGCTGCGGCGTTGCGCTTGGCAAACACAAGCTCCGACTAGAGGTGAACCTCGGCTAGCCGCTCAAGGCCCTCGGCGGTCAAGACGGCCGCATCTCCGCGTCCAGGTCGTGCTCGTCGCAGAAGTAGAAGAAGCTGTCGCGGAGTTCGACGATGCGCACGTCCGGGGGGACTTCGATCTCCATCACCAGGGAGAAGATGGGCGTGCCGGTGTGGGGCGCCGGCTCGGTGACAGTGTCGAGGTTGTGGATGTTGATGTTTTGGGACGAGAAGAAGGCGGCCACGCGGTGGACGATGCCCGGGTGGTCCATCGTTCTCGCGCTCGTGGGTGCGGCGGAACAGCACCGCGAGCTGCATCTCCTCGGCCAGCTTGGCGAGCTTGGTCTCCAGGCGCTGCAGGTGCAGCGCGCCGCCGGCGACGCACATCAAGATGGCGAACTCGCCGCCGAGCACGGTCATGCGGCTTCCTCGATGGAGAGCTTGAGCTCATGCACCAAGGCCGCGATCTGGCTCACCACGCCCGGGCGGTCTTCGCCGATGGCTGAGCCGGACAACCCCTTGACCCACCAATTACCTAGCAGTAAGTTTGGCGTCGATCGTTGACAGTTCTTGGGCGAGGGCGATGGACGACGGTGCGGGCAAACACAGGCGAAGCCGCTGGACGGCCTCGAAGGTCGGCGCAAACCCGCGGCGATCGTCGGGTTCGCGGCGGCCGCCGGCTTGGCGATGTGCGTCCACTCGTCCTCCCCGAAGACGCCGCCGTCCGATTCGCTGGCGCCGTACGCCGCCTTGGTGGCGGAGCTCGATCTGCGGCGGCGCGTGAACGTGCTGCACCCGAACCCGCAGTCCATCTTCGACGGCCTGCACGTGGGCCACGTCAACGTCGGCGCCGGCAACCTCACCTTCCGCCGCCGCGACATCGTCGCCCGCGCCGACGGGCCGGTCGTGTTCGCCCGGGTGTACGACTCGCGCATTGAAGCCAACGCCGACTTGGGCCCGGGCTGGCGGCTTTCGCTCGCCGAGGAGCTGCGGCTCGAGGGCGACCAAGCGATCTACACGGACCGCTCGGGCGCCCAGCACCGTTTCCGGAAGGATGGCGACGCCCACGTCGCCGACCCGCCGACGCCGCGCCACGCCGGGACCACCCTCACGGTGGCGGAAAAGAAGGCGGTGCTGTTGGAGCGCGACGGCGCGAAGCGCGTCTTCCTGCGCGCTTCGGAGACCGCGCCGTTCCTGCTGCGCCGGGTGGTGTCGGCCGGCGGGCGCAAACTGCTGTTCGCGCACGAGGACGGGCTGCTGCGCTCCGTCAGCCACGACGGCGCGATGGTGTTCGAGATCCGCCGGCGGGCGGACGGCAGAGTGCGGGAGGTTGCGGACGCCCACGGGCGCTTTGTGGAGTACAGCTACACGGTCGACGGCCGGCTGAAGGACGTCTATGACATCGCCGGCAACCTGTGGTGGCACGAGTACGACGAGGATGGACGGCTGGCGGAGGCGTTGGGCGCGAACCGGCGGCCGTACCTGCGCGTCCGCTACGACGCGGCCGGCCGGGTGGCGCGAACGCGCGCCGGGCGCCTGCACCGCTACGCCTACGATGGCGCGCGCACGACGGTGACCGAGGGCGGCGGCCTGCGGCACGTGTTCGAGCGGAACGCGCTTGGCGCGACCAAGCGGTACACGTCCGATTCCGGGGCTTGGTGGAAGATCGGCTTCGACGCCGCCGGCCGGGTGGCGGAGTTCGACGCGCCGGGGCGGACGTTGCGCTATCGGTACGGGACGGACGGCGATGTCGTGGCGATGGAGGAATGGACGGCGAACGACCGGCGCGAGCGCCGGTTCACGCGCGACGCCGGCGGCCGGCTGACGGGCGCCGAGGACGACGACGGGGCTTGGGTGCTCGTGGAGTATCTCGGCGATCACGTGTCCGTCCACGGCCCGGAGGCGGACGAGGAGTTCGCCACGGCCGGCGGGCGGGTGGAAGAAGCGTGGGACGGCGGCGCGTTCGTGCATGCCGAGCGCGACGCCGCCGGCGGCGTGACCGCGCTGCGGCGGGCCGGGCGCGCCGTGTACTTCACCCGCGACCACCTCGGACGCATCGTCGACACCACCTACGCCGACGGTTCGACGAGCCGCTACTTCCACGACGCCCTCGGCAACCGCGAGCGGGTCGAACACGGCAACGGCGCCTCGGTGCGCTACGGGCACGATCCGGCGGGCAACATCGTGCGCGTGGAGGTGACGGAGGCGGACGGAGCGTCGAAGGTGCAAACCACGCGGGTCGGCGACATGAACCAAGTGGAGCGGGTGGAGTACGAGGGTTCGGCGGCCATCGACGTCGCCTACGACGACATGGGCCGTCCGGTGCGGTTCGAGTCCGCGGCGGACACGGTGACGGCGCGCTACGACGCCTTCGGCGCCTTGGCGGAACTGGCATCCGAGAAGACGGACGCGGTGTGGCGGCCGCCGGCGGGCGACAAGGCGCCCGGACAATACGAGGATCCGCGCCGAACGGTGCTCGGCGGCGATCCCCTCGGCGCGGCGCAGCCGGAGCACGGCGTGCTGGACTTCGGCGGCGGCGCGTCGACGCCGGCGCCGCGGGACCTGCTGGCGGCGGGCGTGCCGGGCCTTGCGGACGCGCGGGCGCTGCTGGCCGCCGCCCGGCCGCTGTTCGAGGACGACGCCGCGGCGGGGTTCGAGAAGCCGTCAAATCCGGTGTTCCAGCCGCCCGAGTACCGCTCCACCAACTGCTGCATCCCGTGCTTCGCAATCGTCTGTTGGGACTGCTACCTCGGCGGCTCCATGGACACGTGCTACTGCAATCCATCGATCGATGTCGGAGGCATTGGCGGAGGCGGGGGCGGTGGCGGGGCTCCCGCGTACGCCGCTCCCGCGCAGATCACGGTCGACCATGTGCCGGTGAATAAACGGCACCGTCCGGGAGGCACACAAGAAAAACGGGAGCTAGGGGTAACGAACCACCACTACAGCGCCAGTGGGTCAAAGTGCGTTGCGGTAACAGCAGGCGGCACAGATCGTCGTTTCGAAGGCATCGCGACGATCGGCAACATGAACATCGAAGTGTTCACAAGGGTGCATTGCCCAGGGAACCTACTCAATCGATGGGGAAAGCGGAAATCTGAGAACATTAGCAGGACGATCGCCCATGAGCGTCAGCACGCGGCCGCCGTCATTGCGGTTCTGAACCGATTCAACGATCCCGCGGCACCTGCGACGAACGACTCGGGCATGCCGAAGGTCGGACAAGTCTTTTCGACGCTTGCGGCGTGCCAAGCCGCAGCGCTGATTTGGCAAAACGCATTGGCCGACGCTCATGGAGCGGAAGTTGCGCGACAAACGGCCCACTGCGACCATCTCGGGCAGAACCGAGTTCGTGTACAGTGTCGGGGCGAACGGCGCGCGGATGAGACCGTTGACGGGCCTGTGTACGCTGACCCGGATGGCGTGTGCCGGTGATGGGATGCCGTCATCCGTGGCGGGCCACATGGAGGTCGTTGGCTTGCCGAATGTTGGTTGTGGTGCCGGCGTGTTCTTGGACTTGGGCCGCGGCGGATACGGTAGCCATTCAATGGACGCCCGGAATCGACGGTGCTCCCTCTTGCGACCCGGATGCCTTTCACCATGCGCGCAACATGCTCGCAGATCCGGCCGTTCGTTATGTGGTGACGGGGCGCGTCGACGCTGTCGAAGGTTTGCCGGAGACGTTGCTCGACGCGGACCACGAGTTCGAAGCCATCCTCGGGAAACTACAAACGCGCAACGCCGTGACCGCGAAAATCGAAGGCCAGCCGTCCACGACCATCAATGCCGCGGATGTGGAGGTGGATGTGCGGTTGCGCGTACGCAATGTGCTGAAGCCTCCGGGACGGTGCCCCCGCTCGCCGAGGGTGGACGACGCCGCGCGATGCGAGCGGGCCGAAGCACTGCCAGATGAAATGGCGTTGCGGATCCCCAGCGACTGGTTCCTCTGGCCAGCCACCGGCACGTCACGGCGTGTGGCGCGGCGTGCGGGACGGCACATGGATGCGTTGCGGGAACTGGACCGGAAGCGCGGGATTGGGGAAATCGGGGAGTCGGAACACGCCCAAGCGGCCAAGGAACTGAAACGCTGGATGGAAATCGATTTGGAGCGGGTGACCGTGGAATACTGGGAGGCTTCAGATGATCGGCAATTGCCACCTCGGGGCGGTTCAATCTCAACCAGACGTAACACTGACCGGTTTAGCCGCTTGTTGGAGGATCGGCGCGGTTACGTCAAGATCGGCGGCGAATACCTGCTGGCGCTGGGCGCGGGCGAGGAAGGGGTCGCGCGGACTCACTACCGGCCCGCCAAGCTCGAGAGTTCGTGGCACGAGTACGACTACTACGTCCTTTGGGGCGACGAGGTGCGCGAGGTCGAGATCGCCATGATGTTGACCGGCAACTGCATGCTGAGCAAGCCGCGTTGGGTGCCGCGGGAGCAATTGGCGTACGCCTGTCACAACTACGCCCGCGGCTTGGCCACGTTCTGGCTGTACCCGGATTTCCAGTGTCGGCACTGAAGGCGGGCGGGCTACAGTCCGCGACAAACGGCGGTGTGGCGGGTGCGGCGCTGGCTTGGAGCCGGATCGTGGCGATTGTGGCGGCAGGACTCGCGTGGTCGTCGGACTCGGCCGCGCCTGGCGGCGAGGAACTGCCCCAGGGCGGCGCGGCGTGCTTCGCCGGCGATGTGGGGTGCCGCAACGATGCATTCACGCTGGCCGCGGCGCTGTTGGCCGCGGACAATGTCCGCCATGTCGTCATCGGCCGCATCGTCCATGTCGAGGGCTTGCCGGAAACGCTTGGCGAGCGCCGAGTGGTGGAGGCGAGTCTCTCGGTGCGCAACGTCCGCAAGCCACCGGGCAGTTGCTGGTATCCGGTCCGGAACTCGATTCGAGACGACGATTGCGAAGAGGCGCCGATGCCGCGCCGGCTGACGTTGCGGATTCCGAGCGACTGGTTCCTATGGCCCGCAACGGGCACGTCCCGACGGGTCGCCCGCCGCGCCGGCCGCCATTTGACCGATTTGACTAGCTGGCGGGGGAATCTGGTGGCCGGACGGATCAGCGAGCGCGAACACGAGGCGGGAAGAGCGCGCTTGGTGCGCGAGGCGCTGGCCGCCGCCGATGCCGGGGATCGCGTTCCCGGCGCGACGGTCAGGCTGCTGGAGGATCGGGCTCTGCATTTGGAAGTGGGCGTGGAGTACCTCTTCGCGCTTGGCGCGGAGCGGCGGGGCGCGGACGGCCCCTACCATTTGCCGGAAACACCGGATGTGGACGCGGACGCCCAGTGGCACTTCTTCGCCGGCAGCGAGCTCGACGATGTGGACATCGCCTTGCGCGGCATCGGCAACTGCCTCACGGAGGACGGAGTCATCGAGCGGCTGACCATCGACGACTGCATGATCGTGGCGCGCGGCGCGGCGACATACACATCCGCACACCCGCGCATGCGGCGGCACTGACCGGCCGCAGCACACGGTGAACAGTGGACACGGCGACCCCCTTGACGCCACAAATTCACTGGCGTACGTTGGCGTCGATCGTTGAGCGCCCTGGAACGGCAATGGATGACGTTGCGGGCAACCGCGGGCGACGAGATGGCCCGGAGCGTCTGCCGATAACGAGATGTCGTCAACCGCCGCGACGCGCGTGTGCGCGGATCGTCTGCGGGGTGTTGACCGTTCTGCCGGCGTGTTTTGGGAACTGGGCCTTGGCGCACACGATAGGCAACCAGTGGACGCCCGGCGAGAACGGCGCCCCGTCCTGCAAACCCGACGCGTTCGTGCTCGCGCACGACATGCTCGCGGAGCCCAACATCCGTTACGTCGTGGCGGGGCGCGTGGTGTCCGTCGAGGGCTTGCCGGAAGCGCTGGTCGACGCGGATCACCAGTTCGAGCTGGCGCTCGCCGAACTGAGCGAGCGCGAGCTGGCGATGGCAACGATCGAGGGCAGGCCGGCCGCCGGCATCGACGCCGCCGACGTGGAAGTGGAGACGCGGTTTCGGGTGCGCAACGTGCTGAAGCCGCCGGGGCGGTGCCCGCACCCGCCGCGGGTGGAGGACGCGGCGCAATGCGAGCGTGCGGACGGGTTGCCCGAGGAACTGACACTGCGCATCCCCAGCGACTGGTTCCTCTGGCCCGCCACCGGCACCTCGCGGCGCGTGGCGCTGCGCGCCGGCCGGCGCTACTTTGCGGCGCTGCGCGAGCTGGATCGCAGGCGCCAGGCGGGAGAGATCGGTGCGGACGAGCACGCGGAAGGCATCAGGAGATTGGAGTCCGATATGTACTTCGAGATGAACACCGTTGAGGTGGAGTTCCATGAAAGGCTTCCCGAAGGTACACGTTGGAGCGTGAAGCGTTTCTCTGAACGACGCGCCGACGGCACACGCCTGCTGGAGGATCGGCGCGGCCACATCGAGGTTGGCGGCGAGTACCTGCTGGCGTTGGGGCCGGGCGAGGAAGGGGTGGCGCGGACGTACTACCGTTCTCCCAAACTCGAGAGCGGGGGGACCTACGACTACCAGGTGTTCTGGGGCGACGAACTGCGCGAGGTCGAGATCGCCATGATGCTTGTGGGCAACTGCATGCACAGCAATCCGCTCCGGACGCCGCGGGAGATCTTGGTGTACGACTGCCGCGACTACGCCCGCGGCTTGGCGACGTTCTGGCTGTACCCGGAGCTCAAGTGTCGGCATTGACGGCGCGCGCGGCCGCGTCCTCGGCGTACCGCCGGGTTGGGCGCGCGGTGCGGGCGTGGGGCCGGATCGGGGCGGTTTTGGCGGTGGTTTCGGCGTGGCCGTCGGACGGGGCGGCGCCAAGCGGCGAGGAACTGCCGAAGCGCGGCGCGGCGTGCTTCGCCGGCGACGCGGGCTGCCGCAACGACGCCTTCACGCTGGCGGCGGCGCTGTTGGCCGCGGACGAAGTGGCGCATGTCGTCATCGGCCGGGTGGTCCATGTTGAGAACTTGCCGGAGACCCTCGGCGAGCGCAGGGTGGTGGAGGCGAGCCTCGAGGTGCGCAATGTGCGCAAACCCCCGGGCCGTTGCCCGTTTTCCGTCCGGTTCTTCACCAGAGACAACGACTACTGCGAAGAAGCGCCGATGCCGCGCCTGCTGACGTTGCGGATTCCCAGCGACTGGTTCCTGTGGCCGGCCACGGGCACGTCCCGGAGGGTCGCGCGCCGGGCCGGGCGGCATTTGGCCGCGTTGGCCAGGCTGGAGCGGGAACGCGCGGCCGGGCGGGTCAACGCGCGGGAACACGAGGAGGGCAAGGCGCGCTTGGAGGGCTTGGTGCGCGAAGCGCTGGACGTGGCGGAGGGCGACGCCGGCGTGGCGAGGCTGTTGGAGGATCGGCGTGTGCATGTGGAGATTGGCGTCGAATACCTCTTCGCGCTGGGCCCGGAGCGGCAAGGCGCGGACGGCCCGTACCACCTGCCCCGCGCGCCGAAGGCGGGCGCGGATTGGCACGTCTTCGCGGGCAGCGAGCGCGACGACATGGATGTCGCCTTGCGCGGCGTCGGCAGCTGTCTCAACGAAAGCCATTTCCTCGAACCGCCCACCGTCGAGAATTGCATGATTCTCGCGCGCGGCAGGGCCAAATACACGTCTGTCCACCCGCACATGCGGCGGCACTGACAGGCCGCAGCACACGATGCGTCCACTCGTCCTCCCGAAAACGCCGCCGTCCGATTCGCTGGCGCCGTACGCCGCCTTGGTGGCGGAGCTCGACCTGCGGCGGCGCGTGAGCGTGCTGCACCGGAATCCGCAGTCCATCTTGGACGGCCTGCACGTGGGCCACGTCAACGTCGGCGCCGGCAACCTCACCTTCCGCCGCCGCGACATCGTCGCCCGCGCCGACGGGCCGGTCGTGTTCGCCCAGGTGTACGACTCGCGCATTGAGGCCAACGCCGACTTGGGCCCGGGCTGGCGGCTTTCGCTCGCCGAGGCTTCGTCTTTCGAAGTTGGGCGTCGCCTTGAGCACCGTCCACGAAGTCGACTTGAAAAGCACCGCCAACGGGGAAATGCAGGACGCGGCCTATGGCATGGGCTTTCGCACGTTGGTGACGTTCGACAAGATGATGGCCAATCAGACGCCCCCGCGATTCCCCGTGCTCGTATTCGACGAGGTGTCGATGGAGAAGATCGACGACACCTTCAACGTGCTGGTGGATGTGCTGGCGAGGAGTCGGTTTGGCGAGCCCAACTATTACCCCTGATGGTGGCAGGTGCCGACCCTTCCAGCCGCTTGCGCGAATTGGCGGCTGGAATCTACGCGCAGAATTCCCGGGCGGAATGGGCGGGCCGTGGGTTCCTCAAAGCCGGTTGGGACGAATCGGGACTCCAGCCCGCCCTACTCCCAACAGCTAACGAACAAAAAACGGCGCGCGATGGTTCGGGATCGTAGGGAGCGAACCGTGTAACCAAGTCGCATTGGCGGAACGGCAAGGTGGGTTTCAACCACCACCAACCCCGGCGACGGTCGTACTGCGCCATGTGGGATGCTGCCGTACCGCCCCAAAAACAAGCACTTCCGTCGATGCACTGGCCGGTGCCCAGCCAGGCAACGGCAACCAAGTAGGCGGCTCCATTTTCCCTTCACTTTGCCCCCGAAGGGGTGTAGAGTGCGCGCCCGTTGCTCAAGTGAGGGTTTGCCTCGCCCATGTTGCCGACGAGATCCCTAGCCCGAACGTCGCGATCCGCCAATGGCGCGGCGCGTGGCGGCGCGTTGCTGGCGCTGGTGCTTTGCGCCTCGGCGCTGGCCGTGTTCGCCCGCGGCGATGCGGACAGCCGCCACCGTGCGCCTTTGGCCATCCCCGCGGCGACCGTCGCGAAGCCCCATTGGGACGAAGAGCGGGGCGTTTTCGCCGCTAGGCTGGTGCGCGGCTACGGCTTGGAGCGTGCGGTTGCCGACGAATTCGCAGGCTGGATCCTCGAAGCGTCGGCCCGGCAAGGCTTGGCGCCGGAACTCATCGCCAGCTTGGTGGTGGCCGAAAGCTCTTTCCGCAAGCATGTCCGCTCGGCGATGGGCGCCACCGGCCCGGCGCAGGTGCGGGCGGATCTGTGGAGCGGCTTCTGCGGCGGATTCCTGGACGACCCGGAGCAGAACCTCTACTGCGGCGCGCAGATATTGGCGCACTATCAGGGCATCTGCGGCATGGAGGCCGCGACGGATCAGGAAGCGGCGGCGTGTGCTTTGCGCTCGTACAACGTCGGCTACGGCAATCGCCAAAACACCTACTTCCTGGCCGCCGCCGCCCGCTACGAGGCGAAGATCGCCCGCTTTCTGCGGCTGCTCGAAGAGGTTTCCTAGCCGCCCTTCTTGCCTGCGGAAGCGCTGGAGCCCGGCGCGGCAGCCTCCAATCAATCCACGGTGAACACGAACGTGGTGCGGGCGTGGAACTTGTGCCCCGGCCGCAGGATGGCGTCCGGGTAGCTCGCGTGGTTCGGCGCATCCGGGAACTGCTGCGTCTCTAGGCACACCGCGCCGTGGCGCCGATGGCCCCAGCGGCTGGCTTGGTGCAGCGTGTTGCCGGTGTAGAGCTGCACTCCCGGTTGGTTCGTGGCCACGGTGAGCACGCGCCCGGAGGCGGGATGGCGCAGCACCGCCGCCCGCCGCATGCCCGAAGCCGCGCCCAAGACGAACGTGTGATCGAAGCCCCCGGCCAAGCGCATCTGCGCGTTCGGCGCGGCGAGCCTGTCGCCTAGCCGGGCGCCTTCCCGCAGATCAAACGGTGTGCCGGCCACGCAGCGTTGCTCGCCTAGCTGCGTGAGCGCCTCGCTCACCGGCAGGTAAGCCGCCGCGTCCACGGCGATCTCGTGGTCCGCCACCGTGGTGCCCGGCTGCGCACTCAGGTTGTAGTAGTGGTGGGAGGTGAGGCTCACCGGCGTTGGCGCGTCGGTTTCGGCGCGCAGATCGAGCGCCATCTCGTTGTCGCGGAAGCGGTAGCGGGCTTCCACTTGCAAATCGCCCGGGTAGCCGCCGTCGCCATCCGCGCTGATCAGGCGCAGCGCGATCTCGTCGCCATCCACCTCGCCCGTCCAAATGCGTGTGGCGAAGCCGCTGCGGCCGCCGTGCAGGTGGTGCGGCGGCACGTTGGCGTCCAGCCAGTGCGTTGTCCCGTCGAGCGGGAAGCGGGCGTTGGTGATGCGGTTGGCGTAGCGTCCCACGAGGCAGTTGAAGTGCGGGTGGAAGCCGAGGTAGTCGGCGATGCGCGGACAACCTTGCAGCACGTCGCCAAACGCGCCGCTACGCTCCGGCACCTCCAGCGCGGTGACGATGCCGCCAAGCTCGATCACCTCGGCGCGCAGCGCGCCGGTGTCCACGCGGAACCCCTTGAAGCCGGGCGGGCTTTCGTGGGCCACAAAGGTTTCGATTGCCAAGTGCTTTCTCCGTTTGACCTTCCAGCCATCCAACAGCCCTATTGTGCCGCACGGCGGCGTATGCGATGGTGCGGCGCGAAGGTTGGAGGCCAAAGGGAGGCAACATGATCAACCGCAGAACCGTGCTCGCCGGCGCCGCGCTGGCGCCCTTCGCTTTGCTCGCCCGGCGTGTGGCGGCGCAATCGTCCGCGCTGAACGAGGCCGCGGCGGCGGCGTTGCAATCGTCGCAGCTCGTCTATCTCACGCCGCTCAAAAGCGATGGCGAAGAGAGCCGCTGCAAGGCGGAAATCTGGTTCGCCTACCACGCCGGCGCCGTGTTCGTGGTAACGCCCGCCGACGCTTGGCGCGCCGAAGCCATCGGCCGCGGGTTGACGCGGACGCGCCTGTGGGTAGGCGAATTCGGCGTCTGGACGCGGGCGGAGAACGCCTTCCGCGAAGCGCCGGAGGTGATGGCCACCGGGTCGATGGAGAGCGACGCCGAGGTGCGCGCCAAGGTACTCGCCGTCATGGGCGAGAAGTACGCCGGCGCCGGCTGGGGCAATTGGGGGCCGCGTTTCGAGAAGGGCTTGGCCAGCGGCGAGCGCGTGATGCTGCGCTACACGCCGGATGCCTAGGCGCCTGCCGGCCCGTGGCGGCGTTGCGGCGCCAACGCGCTGCTGGGCCGGCGCGTTGGCGTTGGGCCTGGCGCTGCAGGCGGGCGCCGCCGTGGAAGTGGTGGGCCGGGTAACGCACCCGGCGTTGGGCGAAATCAGCGGCCTTGCCAAGTCCGCCCGCGGCGACTTCTATTGGACGCACAACGACAGCGGCGATTCGCCGCGCCTGTTCGCCATCAATGCGGAAGGCACGCCGCTGTGGCCGGCGTGGCGGCGGCTGGCGTTCGCGCAATGGCAAGGCCACGCCATCGCCAACGCGGCCCACTTCGATTGGGAAGCCGTCGCCTTGCACGAAGGCGTGCTGTACATCGCCGACGTGGGCAACAACGGCAACGCCCGGCGGGATCTCGGCGTCTACGTGGTACACGAGCCGGATCCCCTGGCGGTGGACAAGATGCGGGCGCTGCGCTTCCTGCCCGTTCGCTATCCAGATCAGAAGGAGCACCCCGGGGCGGTTTGGCATTTCGATTGCGAATCCGTCTTCGTCGATGGCGGCAAGCTGCACTTCATCACCAAGCATCGCCAGTCCAAGCGCATCGACCGACCGGAACGCGGCGCGAAGCTCTACCGCTTGGACACGTCCCACACCGATCGGCAAAACACCCTCACCTTGATCGGCCGGCACGACGGCATCCTCTGGGCCACCGACGCCGCCTTGTCCGCCGACGGCGCCCGCTTGGTCGTCGCCAGCATGGACGCGCTGTGGATGTTCGAGCGCCCAGCCGGACAGGGCGGCTGGTTCTCCGGCAAGGCGTCGAAGCAGGCATTGGAGGCGCGGGTGGTCAAACAGCTGGAGGCGATAGCATGGATCGACCCGCAGACCCTGCTGCTGATCAACGAGCAGCGCGACGTGATGCGCGCCAACGTGGCGGACTTCCTGCCGGTGGAGTAGGCGGTTTGTACGGATGATGACGGGTGTTGGCATGAGGCGGGCAAAGCGGAAAGCGGCCACCCGTCGAACCTCATTGTCCATCGCCGAGGTTGTCCTCAATCAACGAATCCAAAGACGCTTGCACGACCTTGCAGTCCGTGCAGTCGTGCATCTGGTCTTCCTCTTCAACGAGCGCCACCACCGAGCCAAAGTCGGCCCCGTGGCGTTTCAACGCGGCGATCGAGCCAACCTGCGCGCACGGCGGCGAAAATGCAACGGCAAGAAACCGCTGGAGTTCCTACCTTCCACGTTCGCCTCCGCCCAACGAGGGCGTCAATGTCAAACGACCCGCACGGCAGCATCCAGCTCGGCCTTTTCAGCGTCCGTCAACGCGGCCTTCATCGCATCCATCGACGTCTGCGCCTCTCCGGGACTAGCGTCGAACGTCGCTTCGCACCACCCCGCCGTCGCGACGATGTCGGGGCTCAGAGACATTTCGGACTTTCCGCCGGAGGGACGAAGCGCCGGTTGAAGTAACCGCTGGGCGATGGCCGGAGCAGAAACCGCGACATCCGAACCTGCCTTTTGACGGCGGCCCTGGGAGCGCGGGCGTCTCGCCCGCATGCAGGCGGAAGCCTGCCGCCCTACGGCGTGTTGGCCGGTGCGCCATCCCGCGGCAATCCTCCCAATCGGCCGCAGCTAGCTGTTGCGGAAACGCACACGGTCGCCGTGGTCTTGCACCCCCAACGGCCCGTTGGGGCTATACGGTTCGTCGTAGCTGGCGATGGTGCGGTGGGCGGTGGGGCGTCCATGCGCTGGCGGTGTTGCGCCAGCAGGCCGTTGTGCGGCACGGTCATGTAGGCGGGGAAGCTAGGGTGCCGCCTTCTTGCGTTTCGCCAAGAGGTGGTAGGCGAACGCGCCTGCGAGAAAGAACAGGTGGCTCGCGAGGTAGCGGCTGAGAAGCACATGGTGCTTGTCTTGCGAGCCCAACGTGCGCTCCAACGCCATGAGCGCCACCTCATAGACCGGGCCGTAATGGCGCCAGTCGGAATGGATGAAAAGCGTACTGTCTCGGTCAAACGCCAAATCGAAGGTCAATCGCCCGATGTTGCGCTGCGGATTCTGGTCCGGCGTCCAGCCGTAGTCGTCCGCGGTCGCGATGCCGACGCGAAAGCGCAGGCCAGAATGGCCGCGGCGAGCGTGTGCGCGGACGCCCCGCGCGACCTGCCCGCGAACCAGTTGCCACCTAGGCGTTTTCATCAAGCGATTTCGCGCGCAACGTCCTCAGTTCCACCCCATGCGTGTCAAAGCAACTCGCCGCGGCCCATCGACCGGCACGGTCAACTCGCCAGTGGGCCGCAACCCATCGACTATCGGCGAAAAGTGATGGCGAACCTTACACCTTTCGCATATCGGCCTTTGGCAGTCCGTTCGCCTCTGCGCTTTGAGAGCGCCCGTCGTTGGCGTATGATGCGTTGCGTTCGCTATCGCCAA
Source organism: Candidatus Azotimanducaceae bacterium (assembly GCA_965243095.1). GTDB lineage: Bacteria > Pseudomonadota > Gammaproteobacteria > Pseudomonadales > Azotimanducaceae > VXYL01. The sequence goes on along the minus strand of OZ251530.1, from coordinate 2,409,268 downwards.
GGAAGGCCGCATGACGAAGGACTACGCTCCGAAATCCACCAAACGCCCGTCGCGCCGCGCCGCCGCGGCAAAGCAGGTGCGGCAGGCAAAACGGGCGTTCTCGTCGGGTTCGTTCCTCGGCGGCGCGGTTTGTGGCGCCATCGCCCTGATGGTCATCGACCACGTTCCGGGGTTGTCCGGCTTGTTCAACGCTGAGCCCACGCAGGCCGACGAAGCGGCCGCGGAAACGCAGCCCGAGCACCCGCTCACCTACGAGTTCATCCACCGCCTCCCCAGCGAGGTGGTGCGCACCCATGTGGATCCGTACGAGCCACCGCCCCACGGCGCGGCGGCTGACCCCACCGAACCCTCCGAAGCGCACGTGTACCTACTGCAAGCCGCCTCATTCTTGCGCAGCGACGACGCCGAAGCCATGCGCGCGGAACTTTTGCTGGAAGGCATGCAGGCCACCGTGAGCATGGTGCCGCGCCCGGGCGGCCGCACCTGGCATCGCGTGTTGGTGGGCCCTTTCCCGGACCGGGCCGAGATGACCCGCGCCTTATCCGCGCTGCGCGGCAAGGACATTCCCGCACTGCCACTGGTGCGCAAGGCGCCAGCGAACCAAAATGCCACCAAAGCGCCGGCGGCCCGCACCGCCGAGGTTTGAAAGGAGGATAGAAATACACCAACACAAAGTGCCACCAAGCGGCCTTGCACCCGCGTTGTTTGTCGCGGTTTTGGGGTTGTGGGCGTGGCCGGCCAGCGGATTGGAGAAGCCGGACGCGCTGAGCGCAGTGGCTGGCGACGGCAACGTCACCCTGTCGTGGCAGGCGGTGATTGGCGCGACGGGCTATCAGCACCGGCAGCGGAAGGCGGAAGATGTCGGCTACAACGCGCGTGGGCCGGCACCGCAACCGCCACCAGCACTAGCCACACCGTCACACCGCTGCACAACGGCACGGCCTATTCGTTTCAAGTGCGGGCCGTGCGCGGCACCGACCGCGGTAACGGCAATCGAGCAGGGTCTAAGCACCAGTGTGCGGCTGCGGGTGATCGTGCAATCGATGCCTCAACTGCCCCCAAGGCGTCTCGGCGAATAAGGCAGACGGTTTTCCTCGCTCCTTGGCGCCCTGCCGTTCGGGCTGCCCGGGCGGCTCGGGCCACTCGGCAACTCGCGGCATGCGCCACGGTGTTAGACTGCCGCGGTCGTCAGTTCCCGCGGTCGCGGCACAGCACTCGTTCGAGGCAATCTTGGAGCAGTTCGAAGGCACCACCATCGTTTCCGTGCGCCGCGGCGCCGAGGTCGTGCTTGGCGGCGACGGCCAAGTCTCGCTGGGCAACACGATTTTGAAGGGCAACGCGCGCAAGGTGCGGCGGCTGCATCAAGACAAGGTGCTGGCCGGTTTCGCCGGCGGCACGGCGGACGCCTTCACGTTGTTCGAGCGCTTCGAAGGCGCGCTGGAGAAGTACCAAGGCCACCTGACGCGCGCCGCCGTCGAGCTGGCCAAGGACTGGCGCTCGGATCGCGTGCTGCGAAGGCTGCAGGCGCTGTTGGCGGTGGCCGACCGCGACGCGTCGCTGCTCATCACCGGCAACGGCGACGTGGTGGAACCGGAGCACGGCCTCATCGCCATCGGCTCCGGCGGCCCCTACGCGCAGGCCGCCGCGCGGGCGCTGCTCGCCGAAACCGAGCTGTCGGCGCGGGACATCGTCGCAAAGAGCCTGGCCATCGCCGCCGACATTTGCGTGTTCACCAACCAGCACACCACCATCGAGACGCTATGACTATGATGACCCCCCGCGAGATCGTCCACGAACTCGACAAGCACATCATCGGCCAAGACGACGCCAAACGCGCCGTGGCCATCGCCCTGCGCAACCGCTGGCGGCGAATGCAGCTGGCGGAGGCGCTGCGCGACGAGGTGACGCCGAAGAACATCCTCATGATTGGCCCCACCGGCGTCGGCAAAACCGAAATCGCCCGCCGTCTGGCGCGGCTTTCCAACGCGCCTTTCATCAAAGTGGAGGCCACCAAGTTCACGGAAGTGGGCTATGTGGGGCGCGACGTGGAATCCATCGTGCGCGATCTGGCGGACATGTCCGTGAAGATGCTGCGCGAACAAGCGATGGAGCGCGTGCGCAGCCGCGCCGACGACGCCACCGAAGACCGCATCCTCGACGCCCTGCTGCCGCGGCCGCGCTCCGGCGCGGAGGAAGACGGAGCGGGCCGCGAAAGCCCGCAGACGCGGCAGACCATGCGGAAACGCTTGCGCGCCGGCGAGTTCGACGAGAGCGAAATCACCATCGAGCTCGATCATTCCGCCATCGGCGTGGAGATCATGGCGCCGCCCGGCATGGAGGAGCTCACCGGCCAGCTGCAGAACATGTTCGCCAACCTGCCCGCCGGCAAGCCCCGCGCCTCGCGCATGAAAGTGCGCGATGCGTTTCGCCGGCTGCGCGAGGAAGAAGCCATGAAGCTCATCAACGAGGACGAGCTGAAAACCCGCGCCATTGAAGCGGTGGAGCAAACCGGCATCGTCTTCCTCGACGAATTGGACAAGGTGGCGAAACGCAGCGAGAGCTTGGGCGCCGACGTCTCCCGCGAAGGCGTGCAGCGCGACCTGCTGCCCCTCATCGAAGGCTGCACGGTGAACACCAAGTACGGCATGGTGCGCACCGACCACATCCTGTTCATCGCCTCCGGCGCGTTCCACTTCGCCAAACCCTCGGATCTCATCCCGGAATTGCAAGGCCGGCTGCCCATCCGCGTGGAACTGGCGGCGCTGACGCCGGAGGACTTCCGCCGCATCCTGTCCGAGCCGGACGCCTCGCTCACCGAGCAGTACCGCGCCCTGCTCGCCACCGAGGGCATCGAAATCCGCTTCGAGGAAGACGCCCTCACGCGCATCGCCGAGATCTCCTGCGAAGTGAACGAAAACACCGAGAACATCGGCGCCCGGCGGCTGCACACGGTGATGGAACGCCTGCTCGACGCCATCTCCTTCGAGACGGAAGCCGGGGCGGTGCCCACGGTTATCGACGCCGCCTACGTGGACGAGCACCTCGCGGACATCGCGCGCGATCAAGACCTGTCGCGCTACATTCTGTAAGCACCGAGCGCCGGCCGCACCCGCCACTCCCCGCCCTGCCGTGAACCCCACCAAGATCACCTACCACAAGCGCTCCAAGACGTTGGAGCTCACCTACGCCGAGGATTCGGCGACGCTGCCGGCGGAACTGCTGCGCGTGTATTCGCCCTCGGCGGAAGTGCGCGGCCACAGCGACGCCTCGCGGGTGTTGCAGACCGGCAAGAAGCACGTCGGCGTGCGCGAAATCCAGCCGATCGGCAACTACGCCATCCGCATCGTCTTCGACGACGGCCACGACACGGGCATTTTCTCCTGGCCGTTCCTGCGCGACTTGGCGGACAATCAGCAGCGCTATTGGCAACGCTATCTGGACGAGTTGAAGGAACACAACGCCTCGCGCCTGCCGCCCATCGCCGTGGGGCGCTGGGTGCCGCCGGCGCAAGGCGCCCGCCCATGAGCGAGCAGTTCCAGCGCGATGTGGAGCCGCACTTGGCGCGGCTGGCGCGCGGCCCGGACAACGCCGGCGCCCTCGCTGGTTTGCGGACGGCTTTCGCCCAAGCGCGCGCCGAGGCCGAGCGCGGCCCGGTGGCGGAACTGGCGCGTTCGGCGGAAAACCTGCTGAGTGCGCAACTGGAAGGCTACGTCTCGCCCACCGACGAAACCGCGAAGTTGGCGGCCGAAGCGGCGCACGGTTTGTTCGCGTTGGACGACTCGGCCCGCGCCGGCTTGGCCGAACGCATGGACGCGGTGGCCTCCGGCATCAACCCCGCGCCGCTGGATGACTTGACGCCGCCCGTCGACACCGGCAAACCCGAGCCACCGCTGTTGACCGAGCGCGAGGATGGCGTGTTCGTGAAGGCGGGCATGTTCGCCGCCGGCGTGGACAAGGAACCAACGCCGGCCCCGTTGTCCATCTTGGCGCGCGCCGACGATCCCGTCGAGGCGCCGCCGGTGGCGTCCACCACGGTGGCGCCGCAGCCGATCGACGACGCTTACCCGGAACCCGCCCCGGAACCGGCGGCGGCGGCCGATTCCGAGGCGCTGCGGAACATCGCCCGGGACATGGACGCCGACATCGAGCAGCTCGACCGCCACATCAGCGCCTTGGTCACCATCGCCAGCGGCACGGATGCGACCAGCACCGCGGTGCAGCACGCGAGCGGTGAACTGGCGGCCACCTCGGCCGCGCTCAAACGGCACAATCGACTACTGCGGCAGTGGGCGGAACGCGACAGTGCGCCGAGCGATGCTGGCGGCGGCGAACAGCCGGCGGGCGGCGAGTAGCGACGCGACGATCTTTGGCTAGCGGTGTCGGTGCCAAGCCAGAAGCGCAAGCGTTCCGCCTGCATGGCGGGCGAGACGCCGCGCTCCCAGCACACCCCTGCTATTCGCCCGGTTCCGTCCCCCAAGCGTCGTCGGCGTCGCTCTTGGCGGCACCGCCCGCCGCCGGCGCTTCGGCGGCCTTCGGCTTCGGCTCGCCGGGACGCCACAGCCCGCCTTCGGAGAAGCACGTCCACACCCACGGCAGCCAACGCAGCAGGGCGAAGCTCAGCCACAGCGCCCAAGCGAGGATCAACGCCTTGTACACCCACATCGGCAGCGACCACACGCTGGCCTGCGGCAAGGCGCTGGCCGTGCGGTCGGCGAACCAAGTGAGCGCCCGGCCGGCCGATTCGTAGCCGCGCACGCTCATGTCCGGCGCGCCGAGCAGGCCGTGCGGCACGCCGGTGAGGATCGCCGCGAAGGCGGCCAAGGTGAGCAGGCCGAAACCCACCTGCGTGGTGTTGTAGAGCCGGCGCGAAAGCTGCTCGCCCCATTTGCGCCGCGCCCCGTGGGCGAGCAGCCAAAGCACCACCACGGCGAACGCCAGCCAAGAGAAGGTGCTGAAGCCGACGCCCAGCAGCAGCCAGTGGTGCGTACGCAGCGGCGCGATGGCCAAGCGGCCGAGCACCAGCGCGGCGCCGATGAGGGCGATGAGTTCGGCCCAATAGAGAATGGCCGGGCCCACCGGCGGCCCGGCGGCGAACAGCAGCCAGCGGCTGGCCGGCAGTTCCAGCTTGGCGACGAGGTTGCCGGCCGGCGCGCCGAGCGCGACCTCCGGCGTTCGCACCAGCAATCCCGCCGACACCGGTTCGTCCCACGCCACCTGCACCGTGTGCTCGCCCGGGGGAAGCGGCAACGCCAGCGCTCCCTCCTGCAGGGCAAGCGGCTGCCGCTCGCCGTCTATCGACACCGTCTTCAACGTGGACTCGGCCGGCAGCGTGATGGTGTGGCTGGCGCCGGCGGTGCTGCGATAGCGGGCCGTGAGCGTGGAGGCGCGCGAGCGGGCGCCAACGCGGGTTTCGCTCCACGCGCCGTCGAACGCCAACGTGTGACCGGGCACTGCCGCCGGGCGCTCGCTCGAAACCACCAACGTCTCGCCCGGCCGCGGCTCGAACCGCGGCAGGCGCACGGATTCCTCGTCGTCGCGCTGGCTCTCCGGCATGCCGTCGAAGGAGACGCGCCATGTGTGCCCGATGTCGAAACCCCAAACCTCGCGCCAAGGGCTGTCGGTTGGCGCCGTCAGGGTCATTTGCGCCCGCACGGGCAAGGTCGATCGCCAGTAGTAGTGTGCGTCCGCGGGGCCCATGGCCACCGTGACCGCGCCCTCCTCCACCTGGTGCTCGCCGCTGACGATGGCTTCCCCGTCGAGCAGCGGCACGCGCAAACTGATCGGCCCCGTCGCCGGCGCCATGCGTTGCACCCAAGTCTGCACTTGCCACTCCCGCGCCATCACGATCCAGCGTTCCACGCGCACGAAGGGCGGAATGCGCGTGGTCGCGCCAAGGGTCGCGGGCGCGGCGGTCCCGGCGTCGTCGTCGCGCAGCCGGTCCAGATGCAGCGCGCCGGCGGCCAGCACGCCGTCCTCCACGCCGGCCACCGCCCATTGCGGCGCGATCACCGCCACCGTCCGCGGCGGTGCCGGAAAAGGAATCTCCACGCTGTGCTCGGCCGGCGGCGGCGAACGCAATTCCAACGTGTGGCGGCCGGCGTCCACGAGCGCCCACAGCACACCCTTGCCGTCGCGGACAACCGACGCGGCCTTGCCGTCCATCGTCACTTCGGCCGGCCGCCAACCGGCGTCGCCGGGTAACGGCACGGCCACCTGCGCCAGCGCATGCACGGCGAGTCGGATGGACAAAGCGTCCCCGTCCACTCGCACTTGGGCGGCGGCGACTTCCGCGCAGTTGGGCGCGCAGGGCTGCGGGCGCAGTAGGCGCCGTTCGAGTTCCTCCAGCAGTTCCGGCGCCGGCGTCGCCGCCGCGGCCGGCTCGGTCAACGGCAGCAGCATGGCGGCCGCGAACACGGCGGCGACCGCGCCACGCCGCGGCAAGCGCAGCCGCCAAGCGCGTCCGGCCACCTCGAACGCGAAGCGCGCCGCGAACACGCCCAGCGCGACCACCGCCAAGAAGCGCAGCACGGCGATGGCCCACGGCGGCAGGATGACCAAGCGCATGTCGTGTTCAGCATCCACCGGCCCGCTCCACGTCAACGGATAGGCCGTCCACTCCCACGCCGGGATGCCCGGGCCGGTTTGCCGCGCTTCGTCCACGCTAGGTGGCCGGGGAACGCCGTTGCCAAACTGGAAGGTTTGGTCGAACACCACGTCGCCATCTGCGGTTTCCTCCGGCCCATCGGCAGAGGACGCGGCAACCACCTCTTGCCGCGCCGCTGCTGCCCGTTCGCGCAACATCGGAATGCCCGCCTCGGCGAGCGGAGGCATTCGCCCGGTCAGCACCTCGAACAGGCCGAACGTGCCGGCGTGGCGATACGCCGGCGTTTCCAACTGCGGAAACACGGCGATGCGGATCTGCACGATGGCGAACGGCACCAGAAACAGCAGCAACACGCCGAGCGAGGCCGCACGGTAGCCGCGCGTCATGCGCAACAAGCGTCCCTCCGGCGCCACCCGCGCCAAGGCGGTGGCGGCGAGCAGGTTCAACCACGTCCACACCGGCGCGCCCGGTTCGTGGTAGCTCAGCAGCAGCGCCACGAACGCCACCGCGGCTACCTTGCGCCCGAACAAGCGCGCCGCGGCGACGGTGACGATGAGCAGCACGAAGAAGTCCAGCAGTCGCCAGCGGCCGGCCAAGCTGGTGGGCGCGTCGTCCACGCCGAACGCGGCCAGCAGTTTGGCGCCGGGCGGCAGGTTCAAGGTGGCTTTCATGGTTTCAAGATGCGTCTGCCAACCGGCGACCGGCATGGCGCCGCCGGTTTCGATGCGGCCGTGGGCGCGCAAGTCCAGTTGCGGCCCGGTCACTTCCACGCCGGCGCCGGCGTCCTGCGCGGTCACCAGCAGGCTTTCGCCGGCTTCCTCGGCGGCCAAGAGCTCATACGGCGGCGCCATCTGCAACCGCGAGCTGACGCGCAGGATGCCGCCGAACTCGTCCGCGAACGCGAAGCCGTCGCCATCGAAATCCCGCCAGAGCTTGCGCGTCAGCGTGGGCGCGTCTTTCGCGTCCGCTTGTCCACGGCGCCGCTCGACGATGGTGAGCTGTTCGCCCGGGCGCAGGCGGAAGGTGGGCAGATCCACCCACGGCGCATCCACCAAGCGCGCGTCGGCGGTGACCGGCGCCTGGGCGGTGGTGTCGCGCAGGCGCGGATTCGCCCGGTAGCTCCATGTCTCGAGTTCCGGCAGATTGCGGCGCTCCGTGGGCAGAGCGACTTCGTCCTGCACCTCGGGGGCGCGGGCGTCAATGCGAATTCGCCACTGGCCCGGGCGCACCTGTACACGCAGGTCTCCCTCCGGCTCCAGCAGCGCGGGCAGCTCGCTTTCGACCGCCAGCGGCAGAAATCCCGCTGGCAGGGCCGGGCCGAACGCCTCCTCGCGTACGCTGCCGGACACGTCCACGGCGAAGACGGTTTCCAAGCGCGTGGGCACGTCGTCCGCGACTAGCCGGAAAACGCGCACGTCGATGGTGTCCGCGGCGGCCTCGGCCGCCTCCGCCTCGCCCAACCACAGGCGGCCATCCTCCACCCGCGGCCGGGCGAGCGCGCGTCCGTCCACGGTGAGGGCGACCACGCCACTGGCATCGGGCACCGCCAGCGCAACCGGTCGCTCGCCCCAAGCGAAGACACCGCTCAGCCGGTGCTGGCCCGGAGGCAGCCGCACCGACGGAGCGCCTTCTCGCAGCACAACCTCCAAGGGGCGCTCGGTGGCGCCACCTGTCGCGGCAGCGACCTGCCGCGGCCAAGCGCGCTCGCCGCCGGGCAGCGTCACCCACTGCGCGGCGGCGAAGATCGTCCACGTTTGCCGAAAGGTGCCGCGTTCGGCGTCGACGACCACCTCCAAGCGCCCCGGCCACGCGCACACGAAGTCGCCGCGCCGGGTGGCGGCGCTGGCGTAGAGAAACGGGCAGCGGACGTGTTCGTGGCCGTCCAGCGCCCAGCCGCGCCATTCCTCCAGTTGGGGCGGCACGGCGCTCTGCGGTTGGCCTTGCGCGCCGGCGGCCACCAACACCGCCGCCACGAGGCCCAAACGTGCTACACGCATCGATGCGCTCCTTGTTCGCACATGCTGCGCCGATCATTAGTGCAAACGGCGCGGCTGCACAAGGGCGATCGACGACGATCGGTGAAAGGCGCACGACACGGTTCCGCGGCGGTTCACACGGCGCACCTACGATCTGCTTCGGGGGCTTCGCCCCATAGGCGCTAACTTGTTATTGGCATGGAAAGTAGCGCTCCACTTGGACAGTGCGTTTGCGCGGCGGGTCGGCGAGCGAGCCGGAGACTTCGTGCCAGCGTTGGACCATTTCGACCAGCGTGAACCCGGGGTTGATCGCGTGCTGGATTTGATGGAGGACGAACTCGAACTCACGCCAGCGGCTGCGGCAGCGTCCGGCGCCAGTCGAAGCCCCAGGGGGAAAGGGCTTCGGCGTGGCGAAGGGTCTTTTCGGTCAACAGGGCCGTCAGCAGCTTGCCGTAGAGCCAGGCGCGGGCGCTGGTCGGGTCGCGCTTCGGCAGGTGGCCGAGGCCGGCCAGCGACTTGAAGCGCTTGAACACCAGCTCCACCTGCCAGCGCAGGCGGTACCAGCCCAGCACCGCATCGGCGTCGAACTCCGCCGCCGGAAAGGTCGTGAACACGATCACGTGGCGGGCGTACTCGATCGTCTCCGGGCGCAGCCGCTGCTGCCTGCGCGACGCCTTCCGCCGCAGCTTCTTGACCGCCAGCAGCGCCGCCTCGCGGGTCTTGCGGATCGCGCACAACCGGCCCGCCACCGGCTCGCCGCCCCCGGACTCCACCCGCACCGGCCAACTGCCCACGGCGCCGGCCCGCCTCAGCGTCCGCACCGCGCCGAGCAGGTCGAACGGCTCGCCATCCGCGTCGCGCAGCGGCAGCGCCGCCGTGTTCACCCGCACCGCCACATGGCCGCCGCGGTCCGCCACGTGCCGCAGCCCCGCCGCCGTCGAGTAGCACCGGTCCGCCAGCACCAGATCGCCCGCCCGCACCGGAAAGCGCGCCAGCGACTCGCCCGTCCCCGGCCCCTTGGCCGACGTCAACTCGAAGTGGCCGCACTCCAGCGTCGGCAGCCGCACCGCGTAGTGCAGACGCCACAGCGAACCCCCCGGGCCCGGCTCCTTCACCGTCGTCCCGTCCACCGCCACCGCCGCGGCATCCGCCGCCGCCACGACCCCGCTCTCCCGCATCAACTCCACGCACAGCCGCCGCAGCCACTCCTCCGACTTCCGCAGCCGCTTCATCAGCGCCACGTCCGACAAGTCCGCCAGCCCCGCCGCCCGCGCCCGCGCCACCGTGTGCCGCAACGAGCAGCCGTTGGCCAAGTGGATCAGCAGCGTCCGCAGCAGCGCGTCCGCCGACTTGTCCTTGCGAAGCCCCTTCAGCGCCCCCGTCTCCGCCGCCAACCGTTCCCAGTCCTCCGGCAGCAGCGACGACAGCAGCTTCCAATCCGAGCCCGTCAAATCCATCGCAAGACCTCCTTGTCGCGATGGACCACAACCTACCAAACACAACACTCGGAAACAAGTTAGCGCCTATGGGGCTTCGCCCCCGGGACCCCCTTGGGATGGCGGCGTGCTTGGCGCACCTCCTGTGCCTTGAAGCGCGTGTTGCCAGATGCGACGCCCATGTCGGCGGGCTCGATCCTGATGGCGCGTATAATCCATTTCGCTAAGGACGACGCTTGGGCGCATGGGGAAAGCAAGCGACATCACGCCGGTGGCGCATCGGGTCTCGCTCGCCGCGCGCGAACGCCGGAGCGGGCACTTGGGCGGGGTGATTTGGCTGACGGGGATTTCCGGGGCGGGCAAGTCGACGCTGGCCTTCGCCTTGGAGGAGCGCTTGTTCCAAACGGGCTTTCAGGTGGCCGTGCTCGATGGCGACAACATGCGCACCGGCCTGAACGCGGACTTGGGGTTTTCCCACGCCGACCGCACCGAGAACATCCGCCGCGTGGGGCACGTCTCGGCGCTGTTCGCCGCGCTCGGCTGCGTCTGCGTGTCGGCTTTCATTTCGCCTTACCGCGCCGACCGGGAAATGGCCCGGCTGGCGGTGGCCAAGCAAATGCCGGCGCGGCGTTTTCTCGAGGTGTACGTGCACGCGGATTTGGCCACTTGCGAGCAACGCGACCCGAAGGGTCTGTATCGCAAAGCCCGCGCTGGGCGCATCAAGGGTTTCACGGCGGTGGACGACGTCTACGAGGCGCCGGAACAGCCGGCGCTGGTGATCGACACCACCCGCGACACGGTGGCGGAATCCTTGGCGCGGTTGGCGGATTTCGTCCAAGCGCGCTTGGGCGCCGCGGCGACCCCAGAGGGGTGCGCTTGATGGCCAAACGCCCGGCAACCTCGCGCAAACCGCAACGAATCGCGGTTTTGGTGGCGGGAATGCACCGCAGCGGCACCTCGCTGCTAACCCAGGTGCTGGTCAGCTTGGGTTGCGCGGCGCCCAAGACCTTGATGGAGGCGGACGAGCACAACGCCTCCGGCTATTGGGAATCCACGCGCATCCGCGAGCTGAACGACGCCCTGCTCGAATCCGCCGGCTCGTCCTGGGACGATTGGGAACCGCTCAATCCCGAATGGCTGGCATCGCCCGCCGCCGCGGAGTTCGGCGACCGGGCGCAGGCATTGTTGCGCGACGAATACGGCGCGAAACGCCTGTTTGCGCTCAAGGATCCGCGCATCTGCCGCCTGCTGCCGTTCTGGTGCGACGCCATCCGTCAATTCGGCGCCGAGCCGCGCATCGCCATTTCGTTGCGCAATCCGTTTGAGGTGGCCGCCTCGCTCGCCGAGCGCGACGCCATTCCTGCGTCCATCGGCATGCTTTTGTGGCTGCGCCATGTGCTGGACGCGGAAGCCGAGTCGCGCTCCACCAGCCGCGCGTTCGCCGGCTACGACGACTTGCTGGCCAATTGGGAAGCCGTGACGGGGCGAATGGGTCGCGAGCTGGGCATCGCCTGGCCGCGGCGCTCGACGGTGGCGGCGGTGGAGATAGAGGAACAGGTCGCTCCGTCGCTGCGGCATCACGTCAAAGGCAATGCGCTGGACGATCCGGCGGTGTCGCGCTGGACGAAATCGACGTTCGCGATCCTCTCGCGCTTGGCGTGCGGCGAACCGCTCGGCGGGGACGCCGCGGCGGAACTCGACTCCATTCGTTCCGCGCTGGACGAGGCGGCGACGGTGTTTGGCCGTCCGGTGCTCATCAGCGCCCGCCTTGGCGAACACAATCGCGCGCTGCAACGAGAAGTGGACGCGCGCGGCGCGGTCATCGCCGACCGCGAGCGACAGATCGACTCCTTGAATCAAGCCGTCGCGTCGCTTGAGTCCTTGCGGGACGGCAAAGACGAACAGATCGCCTCGCTCGACCGCGCGGTGGCCGAACGCGACGTGCGCACGGATCGCCTAGTACACGCGGTGGCCGAGCGCGACGGTCAAGTCAGCGCCGCAAACGAGACCGTCCGCGAGCGCGACCGCCGACTGGCGGAGTTGCAGAAAGCCATCGCCGAACGCGACGCGCAAATCGCCGCCCGGGACGAGCGCATCGCCGGCGTACTGAGCGAACGCGACGCGACGGCCGACGCTCTGCGGGCGCAAGTAACCGACCTCCACGCGGCCGTCGCCGAGCGCGACCACGAGTTGGACAGCGTCCGCCGGAGGCTCAGCGAGCGCGACGCCACCACCGCCCGGAACGCCGCACGAGCGGACGAACTGCAACGGCAAGTCGAACAACGCGATGCAGCAGTTGAAGGCTTGCGGACGGAAGTGACCGCCCTCAACGAAGTTGTCGGCGACCGAGACCGCGAACTGGAGAGCGTGCGCCGGGGGATTGTGGACCGTGACGTGGCCATTGCCGAACGCGACCTTGAGTTGGAGAGCGTCCGCCAAGCGATTGCGGACCGGGATGCGGTCATCGCCGACCGGGAGCGCCAGTTGGAGAGCGTCCGCCAAGCGGTTGTCGACCGAGATGGCGACATCGCGGACCGCGATGGCGAGTTGGAAAGCGTTCGACGGGGGATCGTCGACCGCGATGTCGCCATCGCCGCGCTGCAAAACTCCACTTCTTGGCGAGTCACCAAGCCGCTGCGCTGGTTGCGTGCGCCGTTTGGCGGCAAGGCCGGCGATGTCGGCGCGGCACGGCGCGGCGGGACTTACTACACGTTGCGCTTCTTGTGGCGTCTGCTGCCGCTCGGTTTGGCCGGCAAGGCGCGGCTGCGAAAACGAGTCGTTGCCAAACTTCCCGCCGGGGTGCAACGGCGGATGCTGTCGCGCGCGCCGAGTTCGGTCGTACACATTCACTCCGGGCGGCTGGACTTGGCGGACAGGAACTACGAAGCATCTCGGCACAACGCGCCAGTGCCCGTGTTGTTCGATCCGGACTACTACTTGCGGCACAACGAGGACGTTCGCCGGAGCGGAACGGATCCGTTCCAGCACTACATGGAATACGGCGCATTGGAAGGCCGCCTGCCGATCGGCGTCGCCGCGGAGGATCTCGACCCGCTCATCGTCGATCTGCATCGCTTCGACTTGGAAAACAACGCCAAGGCAACATTCGATCCAGACCTCTATCGCGCTTTGTATTCGGACATGGCGGGGATGGACGACGCGGGGCTGCGACAACACTACGAGAAACACGGCCAACGCGAGGCGCGCATTGGTGCCAAAGCCGAGTTCCTGCGCGAAATCTGCGCCAACCCGCGCGAGATCCCCATCGACTTTCGGGCGCAGGAATATCTCAGCTTGTATCCAGACTTGGCGGACGGCTTCGCAAGACCGCCTTTGGAGGTGTTGCGCCACTATATGCAACACGGGCGCTGGGAACCGCGCCTGCATACGCTGCGCGGAGATGAAACGGAAACCATTGCGTCGACGCCGATCCGTGCGGCGGGAGCCTCCGAACGGGCGCCGCTTTGCGTCTTGGTACACGTTTACTACGCCGAGCTTTGGCCGGAGTTGTCCAAGTACCTAGCCAACCTGCCGCTGGATTGTCACGACTTGTATGTGAATCTGGTGGACTCAACTTTCACCCAGGAATTGCTGGCGAACGTGCGCGACGACTTCCCGCACGCCCGGGTGTACATCAGCCGCAATGTGGGGCGCGACATCGGCGGCCACTTTCAGATACTGCGCAACCTGCGCATGGAGAACTACCGGATGTTCTGCTTGCTGCACACCAAGAAAAGCCCGCACATGAGCGGCGGCGAGGCGCAGCTTTGGCGGCGCAAGTTGCTCGGCCCGCTGCTGGGCGATCGGCAAACCGCCGCGGACAACATCCGCCTGCTGCTGGAAGACGACTCCATCGGCCAGCTAGGCGCCGCCCGCTGCCGCTACACGGAACTCAACGACAATCCGCGGAAGTACTACGAGCTACTCGACCGGCTGAACGTGCAAGAAGATGCTCGCAAGGTGGATTTCCTCTCCGGCACGATGATGTTCGTACGCCGCGAAGTGCTGCAACGCATCTTCGACGGCGCTAAAGACATCGACTTCGAGCCGGGCGACGATCAATCGTTGGCACACCATCGCGATGGCCAATGGGCGCATGCCGTGGAGCGCGCCTTCGGCGCGGTCGCGCGCGACATGGGCTACCGCTTGGAGTGGAAGTAGAACCTCGTCATGCGCGTATGCGTGGTGTGCCATGAGGCGAGTTTGACGGGTGCGCCGCGCATCGGTTTCGACATCGCCGCGCATCTCGCGCGCGACCACGAGGTGACGCTGCTGGCGAAGAAAGGCGGGCCGCTGATCGACCATCCGCAGTACGCCGGATTGCGAGCTGCCTACCGCGTGCTGAACACCAACCACGAAGTGTGCGACGACACCTATCGACAACGGGTGGCGTCCGCGGTGGAACTGCTGGGCGAACTCCAACCGGATTTGCTGTACGTGAACTCGGTGGCATCCGGGGAGTGGTGTGAGGCCGGCAAGCAGGCCGGGGTGCCCGTCGTCCTGCACACGCACGAAACCCGGGACAGCTTGCCGTCGCTGCTGTCGAGCGTGTGTACGCCGCGAGTGCTGCGCTTCGCCGACCTGTTGGTGGGCGCGTCCGAGCAGGCGTTGGACGACATTGAAGCGCTCACCAACACCCGCGCCGCTGGCCGCCTCGGCACGGGAATCTTCGTGGACGCGGACGCCGTGCGCGCCGGTGCTCGGCAATCGGTGCCGCCGGCGGTCAACGCTGCCAAGGAGGAGCTGACGGTTCGCGGCGACCGGCGCATCGTCGCCATGTGCGGCTTGGCGCAGCGCCGCAAAGGCGCGGACATATTTCTCGCGCTCGCCGAACGGCTGCCACAATACGACTTCGTGTGGATCGGCCCTTGGACGCCGGCGGAGACGGACTTGAACGCCGCCACACACGAGCGTTTCGCAACGCTGCGCTTGCGCAACTTCTTCTACACCCGGCTCACGGACAATCCCTATGCCCACTTGGACACCGCCGATGCTTTCGTGCTGACGTCGCGCGAAGACCCGAATCCGCTCGTGGTGGCCGAAGCCCTGTTGCTGGGCTGCAAAGTGCTGGCGTTCGCCGAAACCGGCGCGAGCGTGGCCATGCTGGAGCGGTTCGGCTACGCTTTCACTGGCCCGCCGGACGCCGAGCGGCTGGCCGCCATCCTGCCGCGCATTCTCGACGAGGAACCGGGCGCGTGGCATGACGCGGCGGCCGAGGGAGCGCGGGCGCTGGTGGACGGCGCCGGCAAGCTCGCCGAGCTGCAGGAGACGTTGGAGCGACTGGTCGAGGAATGTTCGCAAGCCCGCTCCTCCGCCGAACCGGCGCGGATCGCCGGCTGAACGGCTGAAACCGAATATGCACACGCAACAACTCGACATACCGGAAGTGCTGCTTCTCACGCCGAAGAAACACGGCGACGAGCGTGGTTTCTTCTCCGAGGTGTACAACCGCAGAGCCTTGGCAGCGGCAGGCGTAGCCACGGACTTCGTGCAAGACAACCACTCGTTCTCTCCGCAACGCGGCACCGTGCGCGGGCTGCATTTCCAAGCACCGCCCCATGCGCAGCACAAGCTGGTGCGGGTTGTTCGCGGCGCCGTGTACGATGTCGCCGTGGATTTGCGCCGGGGATCGCCGAGCTACGGCCGGCACGTCGCCACCATCGTGTCGGCGGCGGCGTGGAACCAACTGTTCGTGCCGGCCGGTTTCGCGCACGGCTTGATGACGCTCGAACCCGACACGGAAATACTCTACAAGGTGAGCGCCTACTACGCCCCCAGCCACGATCACGGGATCCTGTGGAACGATCCGGCCCTGGGCATCAACTGGCCGCTGGCCGAGCGCGACGCGATCCTGTCGGACAAGGATCGGCACCACCCGCCGCTTGAGGACTTCGGCGAATCGCCTTTCCTGTACGAACCGTCCGCACCGGAGAAAACCTAAGTGAAACGAGTTCTGGTAACCGGCGCCGGCGGCTACATCGGCACCATCCTTACGCCGATGCTCTTGGACGCCGGCTACGAGGTGCGGGCGGTGGATCGCTTCTTCTTCGGGCGCGATCTGCTCGCGGGCCGGGATGGCCTCGAAGTGATAACGGAGGATTGCCGCAAACTCACCGCGGCGCACTTGCGCGACATCGACGCCGTGATCGACCTGGTGGCCATCTCGAACGACCCCTCCAGCGAGCACTTTGAGCAGGCCACCTACCAAATCAATCACGAGGCGCGCGTGCAAGCGGCGCGTCTGGCGCGCGCCGCCGGGGCGTCGCGTTATGTGCTGCCGTCCTCGTGCAGCGTGTACGGGTTTCAGGAAGCGGATGTGGTGGCGGACGAGAACACGCCGCCGGCGCCGCTGACCACCTACGCCCGCGCCAACGCCATGGCCGAACGCGACGTGCTGCCGCTCGCCGACGAGAATTTCTGCGTGGTGGCGCTGCGGCAAGCCACGGTGTTTGGCTTGGCACCGCGCATGCGCTTCGATCTGGCGATCAACGGCATGACCGAAGGCGCTTGGCGCACCGGCAAACTGCCGTTGATGCGTGACGGCTCGCAGTGGCGGCCGATGTTGCACGTGCGCGACGCCGCCAGCGCGCAACTGTTCGCCTTGGAGGCGCCCGCCGCGGCCGTGAACGGCGAGATTTTCAACGTCGGCTCGGCGGCGAACACCTATCAAATCGGCCCGCTGGGCGAACTGGTGGCGGCCAACGTGCCCCGCGAGGTGGAAATCGACTGGTACGGGGAGCCGGACCACCGCAGCTACCGGGTCGCTTTCGACAAGATCGAAGCGCTCGGCTACCGAGCAGAGTGGACCGCGGTTGACGGCGTTGCCGAGATTTGCGCGGCGCTGGCGGAGGGCACCGTTGCCAAGACCGCCAAGACGATCACCTTGGACTGGTATCGGGATCTCGCGCATTGGCACCGCGTCATCCGCGAAGTGGAGCTGCACGGCGGCATTCTGGACCTATGAGTCCTCGGCGGGTGGTGCTGCTCGGCCCGAGCGGTCAGCTCGGCAGCGATGTGCGCCGCGCCCATGCGGAGCACGGCGAACCCTTCGAGTTGCTACCGATCGGCCGCGATCGCTTGGACGTTGCTGCCGCGCAAGCGTTGGAAGATCACTTGCCGCCCCGCTTCGACATGCTTATCAATTGCACTGGCTACCACAACACCGATGCCGCGGAGGACAACCCCGCCACCGCTTTCGCCGTGAACGTCGACGCCGTGCGCGCGATGGCGAGAGCTTGCGCGCGGCGGCAAGCGCGTTTTCTGCACATCAGCACTGACTACGTTTTCGGCGGCGACGAGAGTCGCAAAACACCGCTTCCCGAGACCGCTGACAAAGCGCCGGTGAACGTGTACGGCGCCTCGAAAGCGCTCGGCGAAACACTGGCCGCCGCGGAACTCGAGGATGTTCTCATCTTTCGCGTGGCGTCGCTGTTCGGCGTTCACGGCGCGCGCGCCAAGGGCGGGAACTTCGTGGAAACCATGATCCGCATGGGGCGCGAGCGCGGCGCGTTGCGGGTGGTGAACGACCAAATCATGTCGCCGACAGCCACCCAAGATGTTGCGCAAGTGGTGTTGCGGGCGGTGTCCGACGGCAGTTCCGGCATCTTTCACGTGGTGAACAGCGGTACCGCTTCTTGGTTCGACTTCGCCCAGCAAATCGTTCGCCGCGCGGGAATTGATGTGCAAGTGACGCCTTGCGCTAGCGCCGACTACCCAACCCGCGCCCGGCGTCCGCGGTACAGCGCACTGGACTACGCCAAGGCCGAGGCCGCGTTCGGCGCATTGCCGGCGTGGCAGGAGGCGTTGGATCGGTACTTGTACGCCAAAAGGCATTTGGCGCGGTAGTTTGCGGGCGAGACGCCCGTGCTCCCAGGTCAGCTCTTCTGCTCGCGGTAAGCGCCGAGCACGTCCTTCACATCGCCTTCCGCGTACACTTCGCCGCCGTCCA
Source organism: Candidatus Azotimanducaceae bacterium (assembly GCA_965243095.1). Lineage (GTDB taxonomy): Bacteria > Pseudomonadota > Gammaproteobacteria > Pseudomonadales > Azotimanducaceae > VXYL01. The sequence goes on along the minus strand of OZ251530.1, from coordinate 2,391,304 downwards.
ACCACATGGCGCGGTCGCAAACACGCTCCATCATGTTGACATTGTGCGACACGTACACGATGGCCTTGTCGCCTTGAAACCGCTCCAGCATCGTGCGCTCGGACTTCTCGCGGAACTCGCTGTCGCCCACGCTGAAGATCTCGTCCAGCAGCAACACGTCGGGATCCAAGTTGATCGCCGTGGAGAAGCACAGGCGGGCGCGCATGCCTGTCGAATAGGTGCTCGTCCTCCTGTAAAGCGCCTCGCCCAGCCCGGACATTTCCGCCACCGACGCCACCCGCGCCTTCGCTTCGTTGCGCGTCAATCCCATCAGCATCCCGTGCATCACGATGTTGCGTTCGCCGGACAATTCACCGTCGAAACCGGCTTGCAAGGAAAGCAGCGCGCTGGACATGCCCTCGCCGTCCACCGTGCCGGCGTCCGGCTGCAGCACACCGGCCATCACCCGCAACAAGGTGGACTTGCCGGCGCCGTTCGCGCCCACGAGACCGAGCTTGTCGCCGGGGGCGACGCGCAAGGAAACATCGCGCAACGCCTCCACCTTCGGCGTCGCGGACAGGAAGCCCGCGTCCGCGTACACCACCGAGACGCTGTCGAGTTTCATCAGGCGAGGATGCGCCGAGTCAGCACGCGGTCGAATCCCTCGTACAGCCGTTGCAGCGCGAACAACCAGACGCTGCTGGCCAGCACCACCTTGGCGCACCAGGCCATGTCCGGCGCGGCGGCGTACAGCAGCGCCGCACGGTACTGCTCGATCATCACCGCCATGGGATTCCAGCGCAGGATGCCTTGCCACTGCGCCGGCATGTCGGCAATGGCGAAGAACAAACCCGAACAGAACATCATCAACGTGAGGCCGCTGCGCACAATGAACCGAACGTCGCGCACGCAACAGCACACGAACGCCACGGTGCCGGCCGCGGCGAAAATCAACACCAACTGCGTTGCCGCCAACAACGGCAGGAAAATCCACGTCCAACTCAACCCGAAGGCGAAGCCGAGAAACGCCAGTAGCACGACGAACACAAAGCCCTGCTTCAAGGACGCGCCCGCCACGGCGATGGCCGGAAACAACAGCTTCGGCAAGCGCATTTGCGAGACGATGGCGCGCGCGCCCACCAACACATCGGTGGAGTTGCCCACCGCGTTGGCGAACCAAAGCCAAGTGGTCACGCCGACGACGAGGAAAGCGGGATAGTTCTCAATGTCCGCGCGCATCGGGCGAAAGTAGGAGAACACCAGGAAAAAAACCGCCGTCAGCGCGATCGGTTCGAGAAACCACCACAGCCAACCCAAGTAGTATTTGGACGCCTCGGCGGTCAAGTTCCAATAGGCGCGGTAGATGGCGTACCGCCACAGGTGTTGGTCGATGAGCATCACGGCCCGCGTGAATACTCGTCTTGGCCGCTTTCCTCCGCCAACAGCCCTTGCAGGTATTCGCCATACGGCTTGCCGGCGAACTCCGCGGCCAAAGCGGCCAGCGCGGCGTCGCCAATCCAACCCATGCGCCAAGCGACTTCCTCGGGACAGGCGATCTTGAAACCCTGCCGATGCTCGATGGTCTGCACGAACGAGCTGGCTTCCAGCAGCGAATCCGGCGTGCCGGTGTCCAGCCACGCCATGCCGCGGCCGAGACGCACCACGTCGAGACGCCCTTGCTGCAGATAGATTCGATTGACGTCTGTTATCTCCAGCTCGCCGCGGGCGGAAGGCCGCAGCGACGCGGCGATGTCCAACACGTCGTTGTCGTACAAGTAGAGCCCGGTCACCGCCAAGTTGGAACGAGGCGTCGCCGGTTTCTCCGTTATCGCCTTCGGCCTTCCGGCATCGTCGAATTCCAACACGCCGAACACTTCTGGATTCTTCACCGGATAGGTGAACACGGTGGCGCCGCGGTTGGCGGCGATGGCCTGCCGGGCTTTGCGCGGCAGTTCGCTGCCGAAGAACACGTTGTCGCCGAGAATCAACGCCACCGGGTCGGCGCCGACGAATTCGCGCCCGACCACAAACGCATGGGCGAGGCCGCGCGGCGCCTCCTGCACGACGTAGGAAATGCGCATCCCCAGCCGTTCGCCGTCGCCGAGCAATTCCTCAAGCCGCGGCGTGTCGCGGGGCGTGGACACGATGAGCACTTCGCGCACGCCGGCGAGCATCAACGTGGTGAGCGGGTAATAAACCATCGGCTTGTCGTAAATCGGCAACAGTTGCTTGCAAACGGCGATGGTGACCGGATGCAGGCGCGCGTTGCGCCCGCCGGCCAGCACGATGCCTTTGGTGGCCGCGGTACTCATGGGAATTTGGCACCCTCGTGCGCCGCCGCGAACCAGCCGGATTGCGGTTTCTCGTCCACGGACGCCATCCGGCCGATGACGCACGCTTCCTCCCCGACAGCCCGCAACGCCGCGCAAGCGCGCTCCGCGTCGTCGGGCGAGACGCACGCCACGAAGCCGATGCCGTTGTTGAACACGCGCAGCATCTCGGCTTCGTCGATGCCGCCGCGGCGCTGCAGGAAATGGAACACCGCCGGCCGGACCCAAGCGCCCAAGTTCACATGCGCCGCCAAGTGGTCGCGGAACATGCGCGGCAGGTTGTCGATCAAGCCGCCGCCGGTGATGTGGCTTGCGCCCTTGAGCATGTCGCCGAGCGCCCGCACCGCCGGCCAGTAGATGCGCGTCGGCGTCAACAACTGGTCGAGCACATTCGCCGGCACCGAGCCCTCGGTTTCCAAGACGCGCCGGATCAGCGAAAAGCCGTTGGCGTGCGGGCCGCTGGAGGCGATGCCGACCAAGACATCGCCGGCCGCCACGGCATCGCCGGTGATCATCGCCGTCCGCTCGACGACGCCAACGCAGAATCCGGCCAGATCGTAGTCGCCCGCACGGTAGAAACCGGGCATCTCGGCCGTCTCCCCGCCGGCCAAGGCGCAGCCCGCCGCGGCGCAGGCGCGGGCGATGCCGGCGACGACCCGCTCCGCCACGTCCACATCCAGCGCGCCGCTGGCGTAGTAGTCGAGAAACAGGAACGGCTCGGCGCCGACCACGGCCAAGTCGTTCACGCACATGGCTACCAGATCCTGGCCCACGTCGTCGTGCCGACCATGCTCTATCGCCAGCCGCAACTTCGTGCCCACGCCATCCGTGCCCACCGCCAGAATCGGCTCGCGGTAGCCCGCCGGCAGCGCCGCCAACGCCGCGAAGCCGCCGATGCTGGTGAGGAGTTCCGGCCGTCTGGTGCCGGCCACCGCCGGGCCGATGCGCCGAACCAGCTCTTCGCCGGCGTCTATGTCCACGCCAGCGGCGCGGTAGGTCAAGCCCATGCGATCAGCCCCGGCGCACTACAGCCTTGAGCGGCGCGGAGTTGCACAGTAGAGCGCGGGTTTCATTACACTAGCCACCTTAGATTCCAAGACCCAATGTTCCGCGACCACGCCGCCGACCATGACCAAACGAGTCCGCATCACCAAACGCCAGCACACTATAACCCTAGCGGCCGCCGGGTTCTTGGCGTGTTGCGCCATCGGCGTGCCGGCGGAACCGCTCGCCTGGCTGTACGAAGTGCAGGTGCCGGTGGCGTCGCAGACGGATCGCGAGCGCCAACGCGCCACCCGCCACGCCCTGATCGAAGTGCTGGGGCGCGTCACCGGCAACGCGCAAGTGCCGATGACCAACGCGATAGCCGGCGCGCTCGCAGCGCCGGTGCGCTACACCCGGCGCTACCAATTCACCAGCGCCCCGCCGCCCACTGTCGAGAGCACGCCGGGGAAGCCCAGCCTCTTGTTCGACGTGGGCTTCGACCCGGCCGCGGTGCTGGCGTTGGTGCGCGACGCGCAGTTGCCCATCTGGGGCGCGAACCGCCCGACCATCCTCGTCTGGCTGGCGGTGCGCGGGGGAGGCCGCAACGATGTGGTCGTTGCCGGCGGTGCAGACGGCTGGGCCGCCGCGCTGCGCAAACGCGCCCGCCAACGCGGCATCGCCCTCGCATTGCCGTTGATGGATTTGCGCGATCTCGAAACCCCCACCGCCGCGGTTTGGGGTTTCTTCTGGGAACACCTCGAGTCCGCGTCGAGGCGCTATGGCGCGGACTTGCTGTTGGCCGGACGCGCCACGCTTGGCCACGACGGTTGGTGGACGGACTGGGAGCTGCGCGAACCCGCCCGCTTCGACTCCGCCATCTTCGCCGCCGACGGCGAACCGCCGGCCGCTCGAAGCGAGCGCTTGAACATCCGTTACCACCACCAAGCGGGCACCCTTCAAGAGGCCGCCCGCGCCGCGGTCGATGAAATCGCCGACGGGTTGGCGGCCCGCTTCGCCGTGCGCGGCGACCACGCGCGCGGATTCCAAGCCACCGTGTACGGCGCCCAAACCGTGCGCCGCTACGCGACGCTGCTCGCACACCTCGGCGCGCAGGAGTACATTGACCGCGTGGACGTGCTGGCGGCCACGCCCCAGACCTTGGACATTCGCCTGCACACGCGCTCGGACATCGCGCAGTTGGCGGAGTTGCTGGCGCAGGATGATCGGCTGGCCGTCAACCCCGGCGGCGACCGCATGGAAATCACCTGGCAGGAAAGCAGATGACGACCGACGACAAGCGCGCGCCCGCCCCTCGCGGGAAAGAGCCCGAGCGGTGGCTTTCGCTGCGCCAAGTGCCGAACCTGGTCACCATCCTGCGCATCGCGCTGGTGGCGCCGGCGGCGTGGTTCCTTTGGCACGATCAAGTGTTTTACGCCTTGGGGCTGATTGCCCTGGCCGGCTTGTCCGACGCCGTGGACGGCGAGCTGGCGCGCCGTTTCAACTGGCGCACCCGCTTCGGCGCCATCGCCGACCCCACCGCCGACAAGCTGCTGGTGGTGGTGGTATTCGCGGTGCTGACGATACGGGGCCACCTGCCCCTTTGGCTGCTGGCGGTGGTGGTGTTGCGCGACGTGGTGATCATCTCCGGCGCGTTGACGTACCGGCGGCTGTTCGGCCACCTCGACATCGAACCCATGCTGCTCAGCAAGGTCAACACCGGCGCGCAGGTGGTGCTGTTGATCCTGCTGCTGATGGCGCGCACCGGCGTGGAACCGTTGGCCACGGTGTGCGCCTACATCGTGGCGCCCACCGGCTTCCTGCTGGTAGCCGCGTTCAGCGTGATTTCCGGCATCCAGTACGTCGTCGTCTGGTCGCGCCGGGCCAAACTGGCCGCTCGCCGACAGCGGATCCTTGAAGGCTATAGCCGCGCGGGGGGCAGCGCATGAGCGCGCAGCTCGCCTTGCCGTTCGCGCTCCGCGAGCAGAGCACGTTCGACCGCTTTGTGGCCGGGGCGAATCAAGAGCTAATACACCAGCTGCGCCGGCGGCCCGAGGGCTTCCACTGCCTATGGCTGTTCGGCGAACCCGGCGTCGGTAAGACGCATCTGCTGCAAGCGCTCTGCCACGAACAGGCCGCCAGCGCCTATGTGCCGGCCGAGCGCATGGCGGCGTCCGCGCTGGCACTGAGCGGCTACGGCGAATTCGACGCCGTGAGCGTGGACGATCTGGAACACTGGCTCGGCGAGCGCGAATCCGAGCTGGCGTTGTTGGCGCTCTACAACCAGTTGGCGTCGCGGGGCGCCCGCCTGGTGCTGACGGCGCACCGCTCGCCGGTGGAAATCGACTTCGCGCTGCCGGATCTGGCGTCGCGGCTGCGCGCCGCGGCGTGCTACCGGGTGGCGCCGCTCAACGACGACGACCGCGCCGCGCTGCTGGCCGACGCGGCGCGGCGGCGCAGCTTGGCGTTGACGCCGGAGGTGGTGCGCTATCTGCTGGCGCGGGCGGACCGCGACCAACGCAAGCTGCTGCGCCTGCTGGACGATCTCGATGCGCTGTCCCTGGCGGCGAAGCGGCGCATCACGGTGCCGTTCGTGAAAGAAGTGCTTTGCCTTTAACAGCATTGGCGCGCGTCATGGTCACCGGCGGCGGCACCGCCGGCCATGTGCTGCCCGCTCTGCCCGTTGTCGAAACGCTGCTGGCGCGGGGCGTGGACGTGCATTTCGTCGGCGGGCGCAGCGGCTTCGAGGAGCGTTTGGTGACGCCGCTCAACGCCGGGCGCGGCGAGGTGCCGCGGCTCACCTATCACGGTATTGCCACGGGCAAGCTGCGGCGCTACTTCTCGCTGGCGAACCTGGCCGACGCCTTTCGCGTGCCGCTTGGCGTTTGGCAGGCGTGGCGGTTGATCGGCCGGGTGCGCCCGGACGTGGTGTTCTCCAAAGGCGGCTTCGTTTCCTTTCCGGTGGTGTTCGGCGCGTGGTTGCGCCGAGTGCCGGTAGTAGCGCACGAATCGGACCTCACGCCGGGCCTCGCCAATCGGCTGGCGGCGCCGTTCGTCCAAAGCCTGTGCGTGAACTTCGACATGCACGCGGCTAAGCATCGGCGCGTGGTGGTCACCGGCACGCCTCTACGCGCCGACCTGCGCGAAGGCGACGCGGCGCGCGGACGCGAGGCGCTGGGCGTTGCCGGCGACAAGCCGCTGTTGCTGGTGGTCGGCGGCAGCTTGGGCGCGACGCGGCTGAACGAAGTGGTGCGCGAGGCGCTCGACGGGCTGCTCGCCAACTACGCGGTCATTCACGTCTGCGGCCCCGGCAAGGTGGATGCGGCCCGCGCCGACACCCCCGGCTACACGCAGCTCGAATACGTGGACGCCGGCTGGGGCGACATCATCGCCGCCGCGCAGCTGGTGGTCTCCCGCGCCGGCGCCGGCGCCTTGTACGAGTGGTGCGCCCTCGGCAAGCCGCACCTGCTGGTGCCGCTGCCCAAGACCGCCAGCCGAGGCGACCAAATCGAGAACGCGGCGTTCGCCAAAGCACGCGGCTGGAGCCTAGTGCTTGCCGAAGAAGCCCTTACCCCCGTGACTTTGCTCGACAGCGTGGCTACACTTGCCGCCGAGGCGTCTCGCATCCGCGAGCGCTTGACCACTTTCCAAGCCCGCGACAGCGTGGCGTTGATCATCCGCGAGTTGGAGCGGGCCGCGATCTCGTAAGGGTGGCGGAGCGTTTCAACCGCGACTTTGGGCGGAACGATGTATCGCGTCAGAACCTACAACCAGATCGCCCCGAGCGGTCTGCAACGGCTTGCCGGCCAAGGCTTCGAGGTGGGCCCGGACGTGGCCGAGCCGCACGCCCTGCTGCTGCGCAGCCATCGCCTTGGCCCCGGCAACATTCCCGAGGGCGTGAGCGCGGTGGCGCGCGCCGGCGCCGGCGTGAACAACGTGCCGGTGGCGGAATGTACGCGCCGCGGCATCGTGGTGTTCAACACCCCGGGGGCGAACGCCAACTCGGTGAAGGAGCTGGTGCTCGCCGCGCTGCTGCTTTCCTCCCGCGACGTGCTCGGCAGCCTCGACTTCGTGCGCTCGCTGGGCACCCTCACCAACGAAGAAGCGCTGGCGCGGCAAGTGGAAGAGGAGAAGCGCCGCTTCAAAGGCCACGAGGTGGCGGGAAAAGCGCTGGGCATCGTCGGCCTCGGCGCGGTCGGCTCGCGGGTGGCGCGCGCCGCTTTGCACCTCGGCATGGGCGTACACGGCTACGACCCGGGCCTCTCGGTGGAGGCGGCGTGGCGACTGCCCAGCGATGTGCAACGCATGGACAACCTGCCGGCGCTGCTGGCGCGGTCGGACTATGTGACCTTGCACATTCCGGCGGTGGAAGAAACCACCGGGCTGTTCGATGCGGCCATGTTGGGCAAGTGTCGGCCGGGAGCGGTGTTGCTCAACTTCGCCCGCCAAGAGATCGTGGACGAGGCCGCCGTCAAGGACGCGCTTGCCGCCGGCCGCCTGCGCGCCTATTTCTCGGACTTCCCCAGCACCGCGCTGGCCGGCGTGGCCGGCGCCCACGCCACGCCGCACTTGGGCGCCAGCACCAGCGAGGCCGAGGAGAACTGCGCCGTGATGGCGGCCGAGCAGTTGGCCGCCTTTCTGCGCCGCGGCACGGTGCGCAACTCCGTCAACTTCCCCACCGTGGCGCTGGCGCCCGCCGGCGGCTTCCGCATCGGCGTCACCAACCGCAACGTGGCCGGCATGTTGGGCCAGCTGATGGCGGTGTTCGCCGACGCGCAAATCAACGTGATCGACATGATCAACAAGAGCCAAGGCGACGTGGCCTACAACCTCGTGGATTTGGACACGGCCCTCGACCCGGCCTCCCTGCGCCGCATCGAGGCGATCGAGGAGGTGCTTGGCGTGTACACGTTTGACGGCGCGGAAAACGCGGAGGGCTAGACAACCGCAAGGAAGTGCTACGCTCCCCCCAACGAACGCAAGGAGATTCGGTGTGCAACTGGCGTATTCCGCAGCCATCCGGTGGGACGAGGAGGCTGGCGTCTGGTTCGTGTCCGAGACCGATTTCCCGGGCTTGGTGGCCGAGGCGGAAACGCAGGATGGGCTGGCGCGGAAGATCCGCCTGCTCATCCCGGAACTGTACGACGCCAACCGCCACTTGATCCAGGCGCACTCGCCTGACCAAGAAATCGTCATCCAGCTCACGACAAAGCACCGGGAGACCATCAAGCTTGCCGCTGCGGGTTGAAGTGCCGTGGCGAGCTACACGCCGGAGTTGAAGCGACGACTCCACGCCGCGGGTTGTCGTGTCTTGCGGCAGGGCCGTGGCGATCATGAAATCTGGCACAGCCCGATCTCGCAGCGGCGCTTTCCCGTGGACGGCAACATCAAATCTCGACACACGGCCAATGCGGTCCTCGCACAGGCAGGTCTGCCGAAGGCGTTTTAGCCGGGGTTGTCGACGCGCAGCGTGAGGATGTCGGCGCTGTGGTATTGCTGGTGGCGGCGCGCCCTTGCGGGCGCGTTGGAGTTTGCTGCGCAAACTCTGAGTTAGCCGGGGTTGTCGACTCGCAGAGTCAAGATATCGGCGCTGTGGTATTGCTGATGGCGGACGGAGGCGGCGTGGTGGCGCAAGAGGCGCAGGGATAGATCGCGTTCCACGGCGTCGCCCGGGGTTACGGGCAGCAGCACCAGCAGGTCCTCCAAGTTGCGCTGGCCCGGGGCGGCGAGGAACTCTAGCTCGGCGCTGCCGCCTTCGGCGTGAACGGTTACCAACAGGCGTCTTGATTCGCCGGCGCGCGTTTGCTCCTCTTGTTCGCCTTCTTCGCCTTCGTCGGGCGCTCCGATTAGGCAGTGCAGCGCTTCCTCGCCCACGGAGCGCAGGCGCGCGGCGGCGTCTTCGCTCCAGCCGTGGCGGGTGGCGAATTCCTGTAGGAAGGCGTCGAGCGTCGCCACGGATTCGGGGGCTAGGGCGGTTTCGATGCGTTGGCGGCGGCCGCTGGTGAGGCGCATGAACAGCGTCAGCAGCACCGCCACCAAGCCGCCGCTCGCCATGCCGTTGCCGAGCAGGTCGCCCCACAGGCCGCCGAGTTGATCGGCGAAGATGACTTCGTTTTGGAAGCCGGTGCCGATCCAAAACGCCACGCCGACGACCACGGCTTTGCGGTAGTCCACGCCATCGCGCACCACCATGCGCATGCCGAGCACGAACAGCATGGCGAGCAGCACGGTGACGTACGCGGCCACCACCGGGCCGGGAATGGCCAGCAGCACCGCGGCGAACTTCGGCGAGAACGCCACGACGATGAACACCACGCCGATCCACACGCCGACGCTGCGCGCGGCGATGCCAGTGAGCTCGGCCATGGCGATGCTGCTGCTGTAGGTGGTGTTGGGCACGGTGCCGGCGAGGCCCGAAAGCACGTTGCCCACGCCGTCCGCGGCCACCGCGCCTTGCACCTCGCGGTAGTCGGTGGCGCGCGGCTTGCGCCAGGCGACGCCCTGCACCGCGGTGGCGTCGCCCACGGTTTCTATCGCGCCGATCCAAGTGGCGATCAGGAACATCGGCAAGAGCGCGAGAAATGTCCCGTCGAAGGACAAATCCACGCCGGGCCAAGCGGCCACGTTCGGCACTCCGAACCAAGCGGCCTCCGCCACGCCCGCCGTTTCGTACAGCCCGTACACGCCGGCCACCGCGCAACCCGCCCCCAAGCCCATCACCGGCGCCCACAGGCGCAACCAGCCGGTGGCGCGCATGGCCAGCCCGGCGATGACCAGCAACCCCACCGCCGAGCTCACCGGCCCGGCCGCGGGCGCGGCGTCCTCCGGCACCTGCTTGAGCAAATCGAAGATCATCGGCATCACGGTGACGGCGATGAGCATGATCACGGTGCCCGCCACCGTCGGCGTGACAATGCGCCGCAGCAACGCCAATCGCGAGGCGAGCAGGAACTGGCCGCCGGCGGACATCAGCACCAGCGTTGCCAACATCCCCGGCCCACCCTCGGCGATGGCGGTGGTGCTGACGGCGATGAACACGCCGGACGTGCCCATCAGCAAGGGGTAGCCGGCGCCGATGGGCCCCACGCGCACGGCCTGCAGAATCGTGGTGACGCCGCTGACGAACAGCGCCGCGAACACCGCCCAGATGAGATAGCCCTCGTCGCCGCCGGCGGCGCGGATGACGATGGCCGGGGTCAGCACGATGCCGGCCACGCACAAGGCGGCCTGCTGCAAGCCAATGCCGAAGGCCAACGGCATCGGCGGACGGTCCGGCGGTTCGTAGCGAACGGCGGCGCGTTCCATCACATCTCCTCAGAGTTGGGCCGGGCGGGCAAGTCAGCCCGCGGACGAGCGCAAATCCGGCAGTTGGTAGCCTTGCGCGGCCAAGTCCGCGCGCACCGCTTTCTTGTCCAGCTTGCCGGTGGCGGTGAGTGGAATCGCATCCGTGTAGAGCACGTCGTCCGGCAACTGCCACTTGGCGAAGCGGGTGGCGCAGTGGCCGAGTATGGCCTGCTCGGAAACTTCCGCGCCTTCGTTCAACACCACCAACGCCACCGGCCGCTCGTCCCATTTGGGATGCGGCTGCGCCACCACGCACGCCTGCGCGACGCCCTCCATGGCGACGATGTGGTTCTCCAAGTCCACGGAAGAAATCCACTCGCCGCCGCTCTTCACCAAATCCTTGGTGCGGTCGGCGATGATCAGATACTCCTCGGCGTCGATGCTGCCCACGTCGCCGGTCATCAGCCAGCCGTCGCGAAAGCGATCCGGCTGCGGATTCTTGTAGTAGTCCGAGCAGATCCACGGCCCGCGCACCATCACCTCGCCCACGCTCTCGCCATCGTGGGGCAGGCGCTGGAAATTCTCGTTGAAGATGTCCAGATCCAAGCCCGGCAGCACCTGCCCGGCCTTGGCGACGTTGGCCAGTTGCGCAGCCAAAGGCAGCGCTCGATGGCGCCCCTGCATCACCCGCCGCGACAGCGTGGCCAGCGGGCTGGTCTCGGTCATGCCCCAGCCTTGAATCATCTCCACGCCGAGCGCGTCGTGGAACCAGCGGATGAGGGAAGGCGGCGGCGCGGAACCGCCGCACGTCACCCGCGACAGCGCGGAAAGGTCGAACGCCCCCGGATCCGCTTCCACCACGCCCTTCAAGCCTTGCCAAACGGTGGGCACGCCGGCCGACAGCGTCACCCCTTCCGCCGTCATCAGCGCCGCCAATCGTTCCGGCGCCATGAAGCGATGCGGCATCACCTGCTTGCAGCCGAGCATCAACGCCGCCCAGGGAATGCCCCAGCCCATGGCGTGGAACATCGGCACCACGCCCAGCACGGTGTCGGCGGCGGACAAACCCATCGCGTCCGTCATGCATTGCGCCATCGTGTGCAGGTACTGCGAGCGGTGCTCGTATTCCACGCCTTTGGGCCGGCCGGTGGTGCCGCTGGTGTAGCAGAGGCCGAGGGGCGCGGTCTCCTCCAACTCCGGCCACGCGAAGCGGGTCGGCTGACCGGCGATGAACTCCTCGTAGTCCACCGCCGGGGCGACGCTGGTGCGCCACTCCACGCTGTCCTCCTCCGCCGCCACGATGATCCGCTCCACGCTGGGCACCCGTCCGGCCAGCGCTTCCAACAGCGGCAGCACGTCGGCGTCGGCGATGATGAGCCGGTCTTCGGCGTGGCCGATGGTGTATTCCAAGTCGCTGGCGGCGAGGCGGAGGTTCAACGTGTGCAGAACCGCGCCCATGCCCGCCGTGGCGTGGTACGCCTCCAAGTGGCGCGAGCCGTTCCACAGAAAGGTGGCCACGCGGTCGCCCGGGCGAATGCCGAAGGCCGCCAAGGCGTGCGCCAACTGGTGCGCCCTAGTGCGCGTCTCCGCGAGTGTTTGGCGACGCACGCCATCCAACGTGGCGGTGACGATTTCCGCCTCCGGCGCAACGGTAGCGCCGCGGTCGATGATGCGCGACATCAAGAGCGGCGTGCGCTGCATGGCCATGGACAGGGTCCCGGAACGGTGAAGCGCGAGCGAGTGTAACGGATGCGACGCGACGCAACCTCGCCGCGGTCGGTTGGCGCGGGTGTGCGGCAACGGGCACGACGCGTTGGCATCTGCGGGTCCTCACACGCTATGGCGCAGATCCCCTAGCCGCAAGCCGAGCGCCGCCGCGGCGACAAGATAAACGGCAAAGCCACCGCAAACGGCCGCGGCCAACGCCCAGATGCGGTCGAAGAGCGGCGCCGCCAGCCACCATGCGGCGTCCGGCACGAACCACCACAACGCCGCCGCCATCGCCGCCGCGGCCGCCACCGCTGCAAGCGCGGCGTACCCCAAGCGTCGGCCTGGTCGATAGTGGCCGCGGCGCGCCAAGCCGCCAAGCAGCAAACCGGCGTTGACGATTGCCGCCAAGCTGACGGCAAGCGCCAAGCCCACATGGCCCAGCCAGCGGAACGTCGCCAAGCCCACGGCGATGTTCACGACCACGGCCACGACGCCGTAGCGTAGCGGCGTTTTCGTGTCGTGCCGAGCGAAGTAGGCCGGGGCGGCGATCTTCACCACCACCAGCGCGACCAGACCAACCGCGAAAGCATGCAGCGCGGCCACGATCATCTGCGCGTCGCGCGGGGAGGTTTCGCCGTGCAGATAGATGGTCGCCACCAGCGGATACGCCAACACGGCCAGCGCCGCGGTGGCGGGCACGCCGATCAGCAGGCCGGCGCGCAAACCCCAATCCAGCGTTTCTTGGAACTGCCGCTGGTCGTCGACGTCGTGCGCCCGTGCCAAGTTCGGCAACAACACGGTGCCGATGGCGATGGCGACGATGCCGATCGGCAACTCCATCAACCGGTCGGCGTAGTAGAACCACGCCACGCTGCCGGTTTCCAGCAGCGACGCCAACAGGCTGCCGATCAGCGCGTTCACTTGGGCGGCGGACGCCGCCAACGCCGCCGGCACGAACAAGCGGCCGACTTCCTTCGCTCCCTCGTGCGACCAGTCCGGCCGCGGCGCCACCAACATGCCGGTGCGCTTCAGCGACGGCACTTGCAGGACGAGTTGCGCAAGCCCGGCCGCCAACACCCCCCAAGCGAGGAAATAGGCCGCCGTCGTCAAGTCCTCCGCGAACGCCGCGGCGGCCAACGCGGCCGCGATCAACGCCGTGTTCAACAACACCGGCGTGACGGCCGGCACGGCGTAGCGGTTGTGGACGTTGAGCACGCCGGCGGCCAGCGCCACCAGCGAGATGCACGCCGCGTACGGAAAGACGATGCGCGTCAGATCCACGGCCAGAGCAAACTGCTCGGGATCGCGTAGGAAACCGGGCATGAACACCGCCGCGAGGGCGGCTGCGCCGAGCACGCCGACAACCGTGCCGAGCAACAAGACGACGCCGAGATTGCCCGCCGTCGCGGCCACGAAGCGGCGCAAGGGAGCTGTATCGCCAGTTCGCTCGGCCGCGGCGTGATAGCGCGCCAGCACCGGCACGAACGCTTGCGAGAAAGCGCCTTCGGCGGACAAGCGCCGGAAGAAATTCGGTACGCGGAACGCCAACAAGAACGTATCGGCGGCAACGCCCGCGCCCACCACATGCGAGAACACGACATCGCGCAGCAAACCGGAGATGCGCGACGTGAGCGTCAGGCCGCCCACCACCACGGCCTTCGCCGCGACGTTGCGCGCCGGCGCTGGTTGGTCTTCGTTCATGCCCGTGCCAGCGGCGGATTCGCGTGTTGCATCCGCAAGGGGATTGACCTGCCCGCCGGCGTGCGGCATAGTGCGCCCCCTACGCAGCAACGTCCGACCCGAGGAAGCACGTTGGCAAACAGCCCGCAAGCGCGCAAGCGCGCCCGCCAAGCGGAGCGCCATCGCGCCCGCAACGCGAGCCACCGCTCGCAGGTGCGCACGCACATCAAGAAAGTCGTCGGCGCGATCGAAGCCGGCGACCACGCCGCGGCGGACGCCGCTTTCCGCGCCGCCGTGCCGGTGATCGACAAGATGGTCGGCAAAGGCGTCCTGCACAAGAACAACGCGGCGCGGCACAAGTCGCGGTTGGCGCGCAAACTGAACGCCTTGGCCGCGACGTAAGGGCGGAGCAACTCGCGGCGGCAAGCACCGCCGTTGGCAACAGGCGCCACGCCGGGGCCGCGCCTCCCCCAGCCGGCTTGTGCCGGAGCACACACCTACCAAACCACCAAGTTGTCGCGATGCACCAGTTCGCCCTCGCCCATGTAGCCCAGCACGGCGGCGATGGCGGAGGACTTGCGGCCGAGGATGCGCTGCGCTTCCGCGGCGTCGTAGTTGGCTAGGCCCTTGCCGATCTCGCCGCCTTCGGCATCCACCACGCGCACCAGATCGCCGCGGCGGAAATCGCCCGCCACCTGCGTCACGCCGGCCGGCAGGATGCTGACGCCGCGCTGGCGGATGGCTTGCGCGGCGCCGGCGTCCACACGCAGTTCTCCTTTCACCCGGAGCTGGCCGGCCAGCCAGCGTTTGCGGGCGTCGAGCGGCGCCAACTCGGCGCGCAGCAGCGTGCCGACGGCCTCGCCACGCCCAAGCCGCAACAGCACGTCGGGTTCGCGGCCGTTGGCGATGACGGTGCTCGTGCCCGAACGCGCCGCGGCGCGCGCCGCCGCCAGCTTGGTGGCCATGCCGCCGCGGCCCAAGCGGCCGGCGCCGCCTCCGGCCATGCCGTCCAGGCGCGGATCCATCGCAGCCGCTTCGGGTACGAGCGGCGCCTCGGGCGCAAGACGCGGATCGGCTTCGTGCAAGCCCGTGCGATCGGTCAACACGGCGAGGATATCCGCCGGCAACAGGTTGGCGACCAAAGCGGCCAGCGTGTCGTTGTCGCCGAGTTTGATCTCTTCGGTGGCCACCGAGTCGTTTTCGTTCACCACCGGCACCAAACCGAGATCGAGCAAGGTGGAAAGGGTGGCGCGGGCGTTGAGGTAGCGCTGGCGGTTGGCAAGGTCGTCGTGCGTGAGCAACACCAGGGCGGTGTCTCGCCCGTGGGCCTTGAACGCCTTCTGGTACGCCTCGATCAAGCCGGACTGTCCCACCGCGGCGGCGGCTTGCAGCTGGTGGATGGCGGTGGGTCGGCGCCGGTAACCGAGCCGTCGGCAGCCTTCGGCGACGGCACCGCTGGACACCAGCGCCACGCGCTTGCCGGCCTCGACTAGCGCGGCGACTTGGCCGCACCAAACGTCGATGCCGGCCTTGTCCAACCCTTCGCCGTCGCCGGTGATGAGCGCGCTGCCGACTTTGACGACCCACGTTTTGGCGCGCGCCACGCGGGAGCGGCCATCGGCGGGCGTCATTCTTCGTCCTTTGGCGCCGGCCGCGCCGCGTCCGTATGCAGCCGCTGGCGGCGCTCGGCGACGTGCGCCATGACGGCGCGCAGCAAGCCGGCAACGCCAACGCCGCTGTGCGCCGAAATCGCGTGGCAGGGGCGATCGCCATAGTGCGCCTTCAACCGGCGCGCCGATTCCTCCGCACCCGGCAAGTCCAGCTTCGTCGCCACCATCCAAATGTCGCGTTCGGCTAGGGCCGGACTGTAGGCGCGCAGTTCCGCCTCCACCGCTTGGCTGCTGCGCAGCGGATCGGCACCGTCGGCCGGCGCGGCGTCCACCAAGTGCAGCAGCAGCGGCGCGCGGGAGAGGTGCTTCAAGAAGGCGAAGCCTAGGCCCGCGCCCTGCGACGCGCCTTCGATCAGACCCGGAATGTCGGCCATCACGAAGCTCTCGCCGGATTGCACGCGCACCACGCCGAGATTCGGCGTCAGGGTGGTGAACGGATAATCGGCGATGCGCGGTTTCGCCGAGGAGACGCGGCCGAGCAGGGTTGACTTGCCGGCGTTCGGCAGGCCCAGCAGGCCGACGTCCGCCAGCACTTTGAGTTCCAGCTGGAGACGCCGGCGCTCGCCCGGCTTGCCGAGGGTGGTTTGACGCGGGGCTCGGTTGGTGCTCGACTTGAAGCGCAGGTTGCCGACGCCGCGCCGGCCGCCGCGGGCCACCAGCAGCGCTTGGCCGGGGGCGGTCAAGTCGCCAATGGCGGTGCGTGTTTCGACGTCCACGACGGTGGTGCCCACCGGCACGGCCACCTCCAGCATGGCGCCGCTGGCGCCGGTCATGCCGCGGCCGCGGCCCGGACGCCCGGATTCGCCGCGGTAGCGCGGCATGGCGCGGAAGTCCACCAAGGTGTTCAAGCCGCCGTCGCCGACCAAGTACACGGAACCACCGTCGCCGCCGTCGCCGCCATCCGGCCCGCCACGCGGCCGGTTGCGCTCGCGGGCGAAACTCAGGCAGCCATCGCCGCCCTTGCCGGCTTCCACGTCGATAACGGCTTCGTCGACGAACTTCATGGCGGGCAAAGATTGGAGTCGGCCGCCGGTCGCGCCACGACCGAAGCAAGAGTTTGCGCAGCAAACTCAAACGCGCCCAACAGGGGCGCGCACTAGGTGGTGGCGGCGTCCGCGCCTTCGGCCAGCACGCTGACGGTGCGCCGTTGCGCCGCGCCGCGCACCGAGAACGCGACGCGACCGTCCGCGGTCGCGAACAGGGTGTGGTCGCGGCCGCAACCGACATTGGCGCCCGGATGGAACTTGGTGCCGCGCTGCCGCACCAAGATGTTGCCGGCGCGAACGCGCTCGCCGCCGTACTTCTTCACGCCGAGACGCTTGGAATGGGAATCGCGTCCGTTGCGCGTGCTTCCCCCGGCCTTCTTGTGCGCCATGAAAGAACCTCCTTGGTCTCGTTCGCCTTAAGCGGCTTCGGCTTGCTGTTCGGCGGCCGGCGAATCGTCGTGCGCGGCGGGTGGCGTTTCCGTATCGCCGCTTTTGGCCACCGCTTGGGCGATCTCCGAGGCGTGGGAAATGCCGGTGATCAGCACGTCCGTGAACTGTTGCCGATGCCCCTTGCGGCGCAGGTAGTTCTTGCGGCGCTTGAACTTGATGACGCGGATCTTCGGGTGCCGGCCGTGGGCGACCAGCTCGCCGGCGACCAAGCCGCCTTCCACGTAGGGTGTGCCGATCAGCACCTCGCCGCCGGCGGACATCAGCAGGACGCGGTGGAAAACCACCGCCTCGCCCGGCTCGCCCGGCAGCCGCTCCAAGCGAACGGTCTCGCCTGACACCACGCGATGTTGCTTGCCGCCGCTCTCGAACACGGCGAACGGCTCGGCATTCTTCGGCGCTGCCGCCTCGTCCTTCACTTTCGACCTCCTGCCAGAAACGCGCCAAGCCGTTTCGCTTACAATGCGCCAGACCCACATCCGGCCGGCAGTGACCGTGCGAGGCGCTTAGAAGCGGGTGATCTTACGCATCAACAACCCCCGGCGCAATGGCCGCCGCGCCGCGCCGGATGGACGCTGAGCGAGTACCGCGCGCATGTCCCTCGACACCGCCAACGCCGCCGCATGGAAGGCCGCCACGCCGGAGCCCGATTGGCGGATCGCCGCCATCTTCCATGTGGTGCGCGACGATTTCGCCAAGATGGACCGGCTGATTCCGCACCAGTTGGCGTCCGGCATCGCGTTGGTGGAGCAGATCGGCCGCCACATCGTCACCGCCGGCGGCAAGCGTCTGCGGCCTCTGGTGGCGCTCCTGGCGGCGCGCGCCTGCGGCTGCCAAGGCGACGAGGCGGTGCGTCTCGCCGCCATCATCGAGTTCCTGCACACCGCCACCTTGCTGCACGACGACGTGGTGGACGGCAGCGCCCGGCGGCGCGGACGCGCCACCGCCAACGCGCTTTGGGGCAACGCGCCGAGCGTGCTGGTGGGCGACTTTCTTTATTCGCGCGGCTTTCAGTTGATGGTGGAGCTGGACAGCATGGACGTGATGGCGATCATCAGCCACGCCACCAGCGTCATCGCCGAAGGCGAGGTGCTGCAGCTCGCCAACCTCGGCCGCGTGGACATGACCGAGGCCGAGTACCGCGAGGTCATCCGCCGCAAAACCGCCATGCTGTTCCAAGCGGCGGCGCACACCGGCGCCGTTCTGGGCGCGGCCGAGGCCGACCACATCGACGCGCTGCGCCGCTACGGCTTACGCTTCGGCATGGCCTACCAGTTGGTGGACGACTGGCTGGACTACGCCGGCGATGGCCGGGTGATGGGGAAGAACGTCGGCGACGATCTGGCCGAGGGCAAGGTGACGCTGCCGCTGATTCACGTGTTGGCGCACGGCGCGCCGGCCGACGCCATGCTCGTGCGCGAAGCCGTGAAGGCGCGCTCCACCGAGCAGTTCCACCGCGTGGCGAAGGTGGTGCGCGACAGCGGCGGCTTGGAGTACGCCAAGGCGTGCGCCATCGAGGAAGCCGAACGCGCCGCCGAAGAGGCGCGCTCGTTGCCTCCCGGCCGCTATCGCGACGCTTTGGAGTCCCTCGCCGAGTGCTCGGTGTCGCGCATTACCTAAAGCCGCGCCTGTTAAAGACACGGCTTGCGGCTGGGGAACACGCGGCACAACCGGCGACCCGTGGCCGAGGTCGCGGTGACGCTCCAGCTTGCGTCGCCGGCGGCGGTGACCACGAAGACGGTGCCGTCCGGCGCACTCGGACGCCAGCCGATGGCATCCGTCAACGTGGTGTCCCCCGCGGCGGCGTCGAAGCGGCCGCTGCCGTAGGCGCCCGTGCGCAGCTTGAAGTCCTCTTGGAAGACGGCCATCGTCGTCATCGCGTTCAACAGCGCGCTGTCGTGTGCCGTAGCCACATGCGCCCGATACGCCGGCACGGCGATGGCCGTGAGCGCGGCGATCACGGCCACCACCACCAGCAGCTCCACCAACGAAAAGCCCCACTGGCGGTGCGTTCGCAGCATGGTCACATTCCCTGCCAAGACACTTGGTGGCTTTGCGCCTTCGTGCCCGCGTAGGCCGGGCGCGTCAAGGTAACAACCAAGTCATCGGTGGCGAAGCCGCCGGCGATGGCCAAGCCGACGACGCCCGCCGCCGAGTCCGCCGCCGCCGCGTAGGGGTCGCCGCCGCCCGGCGAGCGGCCGCCGCCTTGGCCGTTCAGCTCGGCAAGCCAGGTGGCGACGGTGTACTTGCTGTCCGCGTCCGCCAGCGTCACGGTGCCGATGGCCAAATCCGCCCGTACGCGCCGCAACTCGTTCTCCACGAACCGCGTCGCGGTGCGGAAGTGCGTGTCGACCTTGCCGATGTTGGCGCTCTGCACATAGCTGCGATAGGCCGGAATGGCCATGGCCGTCAACACGCCGACGATCGCCACGACGATCATCAGTTCGACCAGGGTGAAGGCGGCCGCCGAGCGCTTGGCGGTCGCGTTGCAACGTCGGTTTTTCATTGTCGGGTTCCTCTTGGAAGTGGTGGTTCAAGGGCTGGCCACTTTGGAACAAGACCGCACCCGCCGTAAACGGCAAACGGCTTACAAGAAAAAGCGCTTTAGGCTTACAGGAATCCGAGAGAAAACCCGTAGCGCATTAGCTGCGCTACCGCCGAAAATCGGCACCTCAACGCACACCAAGAGCTCGCCAACTATGCCCATCGGCGCAGTGGATTCCCAACATCAGCAACAAGACGCTTCCTTCGCATTCCTCGCCGGCGAATTCGGTTTGCCATTGCTGGATCTCGATGCGGTGGAGCCCGAGTGGTTGCTGACCGGGGTGCTCGATGCCGAGCTGGCGCAGCGGCACAATGTCTTGCCGCTGGCCGAGCGGCGCGGGCGCGTGGCGGTGGCCATCGCCGACCCGAACAACCTTGCGGCGCTGAACGAGATCAAGCTGCGCACCGGCCGTGAGGTGGACGCCGTGTTGGTGACGCCGCAAGCCTTGGCCGCGGCGTTGGAGCGGCAGCAGCACAGCCGCACCACGTCGCTTCTCGCCGGGCTCGGTGGCGACGAAAGCGGCTTGGAGCTTGCGGGCGCGAGCGGGGAAGCGGTGGACGAGGCGCCCATCGTCAAGTACATCGACCGGGTGTTGCACAACGCCGTCGCCGCCGGCGCATCCGACATCCACTTCGAGCCGTACGAAGGCTTCTACCGCGTGCGGCTACGCATCGACGGCGTGCTGCGCCAAGCCGAGCGGCCGCCGGCACACCTAGGCGCCCGCTTCGCCTCGCGGCTGAAGGTGATGGCGCAGATCGACATCACCGAGCGCCGCCGGCCGCAAGACGGGCGCATCACACTCGCCCGCGAAGCGAACGGGGGTAGCCGCGGCAGCGTGGACTTGCGCGTCAGCACGTTGCCGACGATGCATGGCGAGAAGGTGGTGCTGCGCGTGCTGGATTCGGCGGGGGCGCTGATGACCGTGGATCAGCTCGGCCTTGACGAAGACCAAGAGCGGCGTTATCTCGACGCGCTCGCCCAGCCGCAGGGCTTGATCCTCGTCACCGGCCCCACCGGCAGCGGCAAAACCGTCAGCCTGTACGCCGGCCTGCATCGCCTGAACAACGAAGACCGCAACATCGCCAGCGCCGAGGATCCGGTGGAAATAGACGTGCCGGGCATCAATCAAGTGCAGGTGAACAGCCGCGCCGGATTGGATTTCGACGTCGCTCTGCGGGCGTTTCTGCGCCAAGACCCGGATGTGTTGATGGTGGGCGAGATACGCGACCGCGCCACCGCCGAGATGGCCATCAAGGCCGCGCAAACGGGCCACTTGGTGCTTTCCACCCTGCACACCAGTTCGGCGGCGGAGACGCTCACGAGGCTGCGCAACATGGGCGTGGCGGCCTTCAACATCGCCTCGTCCGTGACGCTGCTCGTCGCGCAACGCTTGGCGCGGCTGTTGTGTCCGCACTGCCGCCGGCCGGCGCGCACGCCGCCGGAAGCGCTGCTGGAACAGGGCTTCACCGAGGGCGACATCGCCGCCGGGGGACAGTTGTTCGAGGCCAACGACGCCGGCTGCGCCCACTGTGATCGCGGCTACCGCGGGCGCACCGGCATCCACGAAGTAGTGGACGTCTCGCCGCGTCTGCAACGCCTCATCCTCGGCGGCGAAAGCAGCGTGGCGTTGGCGGACGCCATGCGCGAACTCGGCTACGACGACCTCCGTCGCAGCGGCCTCAAGAAAGCGCTGCGCGGCCTCACCAGCTTGCGCGAGATCAACCGCGTGACGCCGACGCCGGCATCGGCCAACGCGCCGGCCGGGGCAAGCGCCAGCAGCTAAGGATGACGAACTTGCAACAGACGTACATTTGGGAAGGCACCGACAACGAAGGCCGCGCGGTGCGCGGCGAACTCACCGCGCCGACGCCGCGCCACGTCCACGCCCGCCTGCGCCGGCGCGGCGTCACCGCCAAGCGTTTGCGCCGCAAGCCGCGTCGCGCAGCGTTTGGCGTGCGCGTCAAAGTGGCCGACGTCGCCCTGTTCAGCCGCCAATTGGCCACCCTGACCAGGGCCGGGGTGCATCTGGTGCAAGCGCTGCGCCTCGTCGCGGCGAATACGCGCAACACGCGCTTTGGGGCGATGATCGCCGCCATCGGCGGCGAGTTGGCGGCCGGCGCGTCGCTGGCTACCGCCCTCGCGGCGCACCCGCGGCAGTTCGACCATGTGTACCGCCACCTCGTCCACATGGGCGAACAATCCGGCGCCTTGGACGCCATGCTGGACCGCATCGCCGCGTACCAGGAACGCGCCGAGGCGACGCGGCGCAAGGTGCGCAAAGCGTTGACCTACCCGGCGGTGGTGCTGCTCGCCGCGCTGCTGGTGACCGCGCTGCTGCTCATCCACATCGTGCCGCAATTCGAGGCGGTGTTCGCCAGCGCGGACGCGCAACTGCCGGCGTTGACGCGGTTCGTCATCGGCGCTTCCAACGGCCTGCGCGAATGGTGGCATGTGGCGGTGCTCGCGCCGGCGGTGGGAGTAGCCGTCTTCGCGTTGTTGCTGCGGCGTTCCCAACGCTGGCGCGCCGCCGCGGACACCGCCGTGTTGAAAACGCCCCTCGTTGGCGGATTGGTCATCAAAGCTGCGGTGGCGCGTTGCGCCCGCACCCTCGCCACCGCGGCCAGCGCCGGCGTGCCGTTGGTGGACGCGCTGAGCGCGGTGGCCGGTTCCGCCGGCAACGCGGTGGTGGCCGGCGCCATTCGCCGCGCCGGCGAGCAGGTGGCCGCCGGCCGGCCGCTCTCCGCCGGGCTGCGCGACGGCGGCGTGTTCCCGGACATGCTGCTGGCGCTGGTGGCGGTGGGCGAGGAGTCCGGCAATCTCGACGAGATGCTGGGCAAGTGCGCGGGGATCTACGAAGCCCAAGTGGAGGACACGGTGGACAACCTCACCACACTGATCGAACCCGCTTTGATCTGCGTGCTGGGCGTGATCGTCGGCGGCCTTATCGTCGCCATGTACCTGCCGGTGTTCCGCCTCGGCTCGGTGTTCGGCGGCGGCTGAAGCGGCCGCCAACACGCCCAGCGACAGTGGTTCACAGCCCCGCTTACCTCGTACATATTTGTACTATGTTATTGATTTATAAAAAACTATTGCCAACGCCCGCGCGATGGGCGTAGGCTAGTGCCAACCCCTCTCCAACCTAGCGAGGACACCATGAAACGCTCCCTCTCCCCCCGATCGTTGCCAACGGAAACCACCGCCAACGGCGCGGCGTTCCGCCCCAATTCGGGCCCGCCGCTGGCGGAGCTGGACTTCGACGACGACGCCTATCGACGCTACCCCATGACGGCCCAAGAACAGTGGGACTCCGAACGCCGGCTGGAGTTCTGGGACGGCGAAACGGAAACCGCACTGGAGGTGCGCGAGGGCCCCACCGCGTACCACGAGTGGCCTTCGCACCGCCTCGCCCAGCTCGTCGAGCGGATCGCTCTCGTGCGGGGCAAGCCCATCGCCTGCTACGGCACGATGGACTTGGAGTTCCCGCCCAAGGGCAAGTGCAGCAAGCGCATCTTGCAGGCGGACCAGTCCCTGTACCTGCACCCGGAGCGCGTGAATCTGGTGCGCCATGCCGTCGTGGGCCGGGACGACTATCCGGACGTGGTGGTGGAGGTGGACTACAGCACCGACGTGCGCCGCAACAAACTGAAGCTGTACGAGGCGTGGGGCTTCCCGGAGGTGTGGGTGGACGTGCCGGGGCAATCGCGCCGGCGCCGGCCGCACGGCATCACCATCTACCTTCGGGAGGACTGCGCCTTCGCGCCGGCGCCGGCGAGCCGCGCCTTTCCGGGTTGGCAGGCGACGGAGATCCACACCGCGCTGCACGAGGAGCGGATGTCTCAGCGCACGGTGCAAGCTCTCGAACGCATCGGTCGCATCCTCGGCGAGCGCGCCGGCACCGGGCCGGACGACGACCCGCTGATGCGCTCGGTGCGGCAGCAGGCCCAAGCGGACGCCAGAGCGGCGGAGTTGGAACATCGCGCCGCATTGGTGCGCCACCTGCTCGCATCCCGAGGCGTGCCGGTGGCGGCGAACTTCCCCCTCAACCAACCAGGCTTCGCCGATGCGGATGTGGAAGCCCTGGCCGACATCGCGTTGGAATGCACCAGTCAAGCGGACTTCGCCGCTCGGCTCAGGCGGCCGGAAGGTGACGCCAAAACCGCGTGACCGCCTTCCTAGTGCTCCGCGTGGATTGCGGATTTCGCCACCCACAGGGTCACCGAATTCATCGGCCGTAATGGCCTACACGCCTGAGTAGAGTGCCGGCTTTCGGTAATCCCTTATATCCGCGCCGCCTTTGCCGTGGTTGCATCCATCCCCGTCTGCAAATGGTGCTGGCGGCAGGAATGACACCGGACGACATTCCGCGATTGGCCGCTGCGGGGTTCGCTGCCGCCGCGGTGGTGTTGTGTGGCGCGGGCTACGCGATTCTGCTCGCGCTGGGCCGTGCGCGCCGGAAACCGGTTCTGTGCCGCGCCGCGTTGGTCGCGTATGCGGGCGTGGTGGTGGCTGCGGTGGCGCTTGCTTGGGCGCTGCGGCTGGACGGCCTCTGGCTCGCCTTGGTGGCGCTGTTGCTGATCGGCTACTTCGTCGCGCCGCGAGCGGTGTGGCGGCTGTCCGTGGCGACGCATGCGGAGGAAGCGGGCGATGGCCACGAGTAGCCCCTTGCCGTGGTGGGCGTCCGAGGATTTCTGGCGCAAGTGCGCCATCTTCGTCACCGCGTTCATGGCGCTGGTGCTCATCCTGCTCACCTTCCACTCGCTGGCCGCCATCCAAAGCGGTGGCGAGCGGGTGCCGGCCTACTCCGTCATCAACAAGCGCATCGACTACCGCTTCGACGACCAGCGCGGCTACCAAGTGCCCGTGATCGGCGACGAGGCGCCGTTGTTCGGGCGCAAGCTCTCCGAGGCCGAAGCGGAGAAGTTGGTGGATCTCGGCAAGCTCACCGTCCAAGCGAAGAACTGCATGAACTGCCACACGCTGCTCGGCAACGGCGCCTACTACGCGCCGGATCTCACCAAGGCATGGCTGGATCCGGGCTGGGGCAACGAGCAGGCGCGCGAGCTGCTGATGACGATGTTCCTCAAAGACCCCATCGCCAACGCCCGCACCTTCGGCACCGGCCGGCGCATGCCGGACATGGATCTGACCGACGACGAGGTGCGCGGCGTGATCGCGTTCCTAAAGTGGATGTCCGCCGTGGACACCAACGGCTTTCCGCGCGGCTTCGAGCCGCTGCCGCAGGGAGACGCCTGATGGCCCGAATCCGCCGTCAGCGTGGTGCCTCCGCCCGAAGCCTAGCTGCCGCGGCGAAGGCGGCCAAGCCGCTTTCCGCCGCGCAGCGCTTGGCGCTCAACTACTTCCTCGTGGCGATGGTGCTGTTCGTCGCGCAGATGGTGTTCGGCCTGCTCGCCGGCCTGCAGTTCCTGATGCCGGACTTCCTGCACGGCGTGCTGGACTTCAACGTCAACCGCATGGTGCACATCAACGCCATGATCGTGTGGATGCTGTACGGCTTCATCGGCGCCATCTACTGGCTGGTGGAGGACGAGGCCGGCGTGCCGCTGGTGGGCATCGGCATCGCCAAGATCACGTTCTACGTACTCACTGCCGCGGTGGCCGCCGTGGTGGTGGTGTTCCTGGTGGTGCAGGCGGGCCCCGGCGAGATGCGCAGCATCTGGCTCATCAACGAGGGCCGCGAGTACATCGAGGCGCCGCGCTGGGCGGACATCGGTATCGTGCTGTGCATGGCGGCGTTCTTCTACAACGTCGCCGGCACGTTCATGAAAGGCCGCTGGAGCGGCATCTCCGGCACGCTGGTGCTGGACCTCATCGCGCTGGCCGGCCTGTACTTCGCCGGCATGTTCTACACCACCAACATCTCGGTGGACCAGTACTGGTGGTGGTGGGTGGTGCATCTCTGGGTGGAGGCCACCTGGGAGGTGCTGGTGGGCTGCATCATGGCGTGGGGCTTGATGAAGACCCTCGGCGTGAACCGCAAGATCGTCACCACCTGGCTGTACATCGAAGTGGCGCTGATGTTCGGCTCCGGCATTCTGGGGCTGGGGCACCACTACTTCTGGATCGGCACGCCGGAGTACTGGCTGGGCATCGGCGGCTTCTTCTCCGCCCTGGAGCCGATCCCGCTGGTGGCGATGGTGGTTCACGCCGTGTACGACGCCGGCCGCCACGGCTTCCGCAGCAACAACCACCCGGCGCTGGCGTGGCTGATCGCGCACGCCTTCGGCAACTTCCTCGGCGCCGGCGTGTGGGGCTTCATCCAGACCCTGCCGCAGATCAACATCTACACCCACGGCACGCAGTGGTCGGCCTCGCACGGCCACTTGGCGTTCTTCGGCGCCTACGCCACCATCTCGGTGGCCTTCGTCTACTTGGCTTTGCAGCGCTGGCGGGGCGACGTGTGGATGTCCGGCGACCTGCCCGACAAGGGCTGGAAGTGGAAGTGGGCGCTCGCTCTGATGAACGTGGGCGCCCTCGCCATGACGGTGGCCCTGCTCATCGCCGGCTACGAGCAGTCGTTCGTGGAACGCGCCGCCGGGGGTTCCACATGGGAGGCGTACTTCACCGGCCAGACGACGCCGTGGTTCCTGCAGGCGATGCGGTGGCGCATGGTGTTCGGCGTGATGATGACGGCGGGCCTGGTGCTCCTGCTGTGGGACTTCCTCACCATCGGCCGCGGCGAGACGCGCACGGCGAAGCCGGTGCCCTCCCCGGAGAACGGCGCATGAAGGCCGCGAGCGCATGGGCGCTGCTGTTGCTGCTGGCCGGCGCGCTGTGGCTGGCTTGGCCGCGCGCCGCGATCGCCGAAGGCAACGCCCAGGCCGGCGCCGGCAAAGCAGCCGTGTGCGCCGCCTGCCACGGCCAGACGGGCATCAGCAGCAACCCGCTGTGGCCGAACCTGGCCGGACAGCAGCAGACGTACTTGGAGAACCAGATCAAGGCGTTCCGCGACGGCGCCCGCACGGACGTCTCCATGCAGCCGTTCGTGGCCAATCTGACGGATGAGGACGTGGCGGATCTGGCGGCGTACTACGCGGGGCTGTCGCCTTGCCCTTGAGGGGCGAGTCTCTGCTGGCGAGCTACGCGAGCTACTCTGATCAACAACCGAAGGGGAAGATCTGTTAAGCTTGGCCCTTGAAGCTAGCCGTTAACGGAGGTTCCAAGGTGGGCCGCATGATTGCTGCCGAGTTCTTCGCAGGTATGGGCCTAGTGCGCGCAGCTTTGGACCGTTGCGGCATCGAAACCGTCTTTGCCAACGACATCGATAGGACCAAAGCCGCACTCTACCAAGAGAACTGGGGCATTGGCGAGCTGCAAGTAGGCGATGTTCGGGCCATCCGCGGGCGCGACCTCCCCAGCGTGGACTTGGCAACTGCTTCGTTCCCTTGCGTCGACGTATCGCTTGCCGGGTGTCGGGCTGGTCTGAACGGCACACGATCAGGCGTGGTCTACGAGTTCTGCCGCATTCTGGACGAGATGGTCGAACCACCCTCAATGCTGATACTGGAAAACGTGCCAGGTTTCCTCACCGTCAACGGCGGACGCGACTATCAAGCGCTCGTGGCGCGATTGAAAGCCTCCGGGTACAGCGTTGACTACACTTGCATCGACGCGGCGGCCTTCGTGCCCCAGAGTCGGCTTCGCGTGTTTCTGCTTGGCTTCCGAAACGTGGGGCACATTCCCATGATGCCGCCACCGCCCACGCCCCGTGGAGATGCTCGACTGGCAGATGTCATTGAAGACGGTTTGGCGTGGTGGGAACCGGAGCGGCAGCGAGCGTTCTTCGGTTCGCTCTCGGACCTGCAAGCGGCCAGAGTGTACGCCTACGAGAAAAAGGGATCCATCAGCTACCACGGTGCCTATCGACGCACGCGACGAGGACGCGCCGTGTGGGAGGTGCGCCGCGACGAGATCGCGGGTGCGCTGCGAACGACCCAAGGCGGCTCCGGTCGCCAAGCCGTACTGCGTGCCGGACAAGGCAACAGGGCAGCTCGGTGGATGGATGTTGCAGAGTACGCCCGGCTGCAAGGTGCCGACGGCATCAAGTACAGCTCGGTATCGCCTCGCCAAGCCATGTACGCGCTCGGAGACGCGGTGTGCGTGCCAGCGGTGGAGTGGCTCGTCAAGAACTGTGTGTTGCCGGTGGCCAGCGGTGTCGCCTGAGGACACGGCAGACAGGAAAGACGCGCCTCCGAGCGTTGACGCTCTCTATACCGGCGTTGTGTTGATAGCACATGATCTGTCCGCTTCTGTAGCACATAAATTGTCCGCTTTCGGAGGGCCTGGGAGGGTCTGTGAGGAAGGCGGTTTGGCTGCAGGAGACGAGGATGAGGAGATTCGAGGAGGCGTTGTCGGGGTGGACGGAGAGCCGGCTGACGCAGGAGGAGGCGGCGCGGATGCTCGGCGTGTGCGCGCGGTCGTTCCGGCGCTACGTGGACCGCTACCACGAGGACGGGATCGACGGCTTGATCGACAAGCGCGTGTCGCAGGCGTCGTCGTTGCGCGCCCCGGTGGACGAGGTGATGCGGCTGGAGACGCTGTACAAGGAGAGCTACGACGGCTGGTCGGTGGCGCACTTCCACGAGCGCTACCGCGAGCGGCACGGCGGCGCGCGGTCGTACACCTGGACGAAGAACCGGCTGCAGGCGGCGGGGCTGGTGTCGAAGGGGCGGAGCAAGGGCAGGCACCGCAAGAGGCGCGAGCGGGCGCCGGTGGCGGGTCTGCTGCTGCACCAGGACGGTTCGACGCACCGCTGGGTGGAGGACGGGACGTGGGACTTGATCGCGACGTTGGACGACGCGACCAGCGAGGTCTACTCGGGCTTCTTCGTGGACGAGGAGGACACCTGGTCGAGCCTGCGCGGGGTGCGCGAGACGGTGGAGGGGCGCGGGCTGTTCGGCAGCCTGTGGACGGACCGCGGCAGCCACTACTGGCACACGCCGAAGGCGGGCGGCGCGGTGGACAAGTCGAACCCGACGCAGTTCGGGCGGGCGATGGGGGAGTTGGGCATCGAGATGATCCCGTCGTACTCGCCGCAGGCGCGCGGGCGCTCGGAGCGGCACTTCGGCACCATGCAGGGGCGGCTGCCGAACGAGCTGGCGGCGGAGGGCGTCCGCACGATGGACGAGGCGAACCGCTACCTGCGCGAGGTGTTCTGGCCGGCGTGGAACAAGCGCTTCGCGGTGCCCGCGGCGCAGTCCGGCGACGCCTTCGTGCCGCTGCTCGGCGTCGACCTCGACGACATCCTCTGCCTCAAGGAGGAGCGCAAGGTGGGCAACGACAACTGCGTGCGGTACAAGAACCTCCAACTGCAGATCCCGCCCGGACCCCACGGCCGGCACTACGTGCGGCGCAAGGTGCGCGTGCACGAGCATTCGGACGGGCGCCTGTCGGTGTTCCACGGGCCGCGGCGCCTGGGGCGCTACCAAGCCGACGGCTCGCCGGAGGCCGCCGCGTGAACGCCGCCGCGCGGGTTCGCTCGGGCAACCTTGGGGGCGCCGCCCCCAAACCCCCGAAGTACAAGGACACCAGCGCGAAGCGGGCGGCGGCGGGCCTAGGTGGCGTCGCCGCCGCCCTTGGCTTGCGCCAGTGTCGCGGCCTATCCGCTTCCGGGGTCCGCGCCGCGAATCGTAGCGCATCCAGGCCGCCCGGGGGAGCGGCAGGGGCGTCCCCAACCGGGGGCGGCGGACCGGACAGATGTCGTGCTGGAAAGAGCGGACAGATCTATTTGCTATTAACATCTCTATACCGGCGTTGTCGATGCCTTGGACACGACCTGCGACAATGGCCGCAAGATCGGGGACTGCAAGTGGGGCGTCTACGCTTTCTATGACTATGATGGGGAGCCGATTTATATCGGACAAACCAAGGAGCGGCTTCGCAACCGGATCCGCAGACATCTCACGAATCAACGCACGGACGCGGTGGCTATGAGCGTATTGGATCCGTTCGAAGTCGCGGAGATCGAAATGTGGCCGTTTTGGAGAAAACCCAGCAAAGAGCGCCTCAACCAAGCGGAATACACGGTATACCGGCAAGCCTTGGAACAGTCCAAGTTCTCCGCGGTGCTCAACGAGGTAGAGCCGCCAACCACAGCCACGATCGCGCTGCCGCCATCAAAGCGGTTGGCAATACTGAGCGCCGAAGCCCGGCGTGAGCAAGAGCATCCGGACATTCGCCTAGCACGACGGGCACGGACGTTGGCGAATCTTGCTCGCGTCATCAGCGAACGGCGAGTTAGGCCAGGCATCCGACGGACCCTGTGGGTGCAGGCCCAACGCTTAGAGAAACTGGCCAAAGATCGCTTGGACGACTTTGCCTCGGACTAAATGGAATTGGCGAAATAGGTCGGCGGTGGGTAGTGCGCGGGCTCACGGCGCGAGTTATCCAGATACCGAGTTGGGGTTTGCGCCGGATCACACTACGGGCGGCAGCGACGGGCCTTTAATCCCAACCGACGACGTGATGACGATGGCGGGGCTGCTGTGGGACTTCCTCACCATCGGCGGCGGCGAGACGCGGGCGGCGAAGCCGGCGTCCTCGCCAGAGAACGGAGCATGAAAACAGCGAGCGCGTGGGCGTCGCCTGCCACAACCGCTGTCACCGAATCTGGCGGGGCAGCAGCGTATCTGGAGAGTCAGGTCACGTAGCCTAGATCCCGTAAGGACTTCTCCGCCAGCATCGCCTCCTCCTCGCTCTCGAACACGCCGCGAGCATCGTTGTGCGTGCCAAGCACGAGGGCACCGGCAAGTCCTTCAAGCTCAGGCGCTTTTCGCGCCTCCTCGCCCACCTTCGGCAGCCGGCGAAGCATCCTGTTCAACTCCGCCAAACTCTTTTGGTTCAAAGTCACCTTCATAGCAGTTCCTCTAGTTCTTCCTGCACCTCCCGCCCGGAGGGTGGAGGCCACTTGGGAGGTGCTGGTGGGCTGCATCATGGCGTGGGGCCTGATGAAGACCCTCGGCGTGAACCGCAAGATCGTCACCACCTGGCTCTACATCGAAGTGGCCCTGATGTTCGGCTCCGGCATTCTGGGGTTGGGGCACCACTACTTCTGGATCTTCTGGATCGGCACGCCGGAGTACTGGCTCGGCATCGGCGGCTTCTTCTCCGCCTTGGAGCCGATCCCGCTGGTGGCGATGGTGGTTCACGCCGTGTACGACGCCGGCCGCCACGGCTTCCGCAGCAACAACCACCCGGCGCTGGCGTGGCTGATCGCGCACGCCTTCGGCAACTTCCTGGGCGCCGGCGTGTGGGGCTTCATCCAGACGCTGCCGCAGATCAACATCTACACCCACGGCACGCAGTGGTCCGCCTCGCACGGCCACTTGGCGTTCTTCGGCGCCTACGCCACCATCTCGGTGGCCTTCGTCTACTTGGCCTTGCAGCGCTGGCGCGGCGACGTGTGGATGTCCGGCGACCTGCCCGACAAGGGCTGGAAGTGGAAGTGGGCGCTCGCTCTGATGAACGTGGGCGCGCTCGCCATGACGGTGGCGCTGCTCATCGCCGGCTACGAGCAGTCGTTCGTGGAACGCGCCGCCGGGGGTTCCACATGGGAGGCGTACTTCACCGGCCAGACGACGCCGTGGTTCCTGCAGGCGATGCGGTGGCGCATGGTGTTCGGCGTGATGATGACGGCGGGCTTGGTGCTTCTGCTCTGGGACTTCCTCACCATCGGCCGCGGCGAGACGCGGGCGGCGAAGCCGGTGCCCTCCCCGGAGAACGGCGCATGAAGGCGGCCAGCGCATGGGCGCTGCTGTTGCTGCTGGTTGGCGCCCTGTGGCTGGCTTGGCCGCGCGCCGCGATTGCCGAGGGCAACGCCCAAGCCGGCGCCGCCAAGGCCGCCGTGTGCGCCGCCTGCCACGGCCAGAAGGGCATCAGCAGCAACCCGCTGTGGCCGAACCTGGCCGGACAGCAGCAGACGTATCTGGAGAACCAGATCAAGGCGTTCCGCGACGGCGCGCGCACGGACGTCTCCATGCAGCCGTTCGTGGCCAATCTGACGGATGAGGACGTGGCGGACCTGGCGGCGTACTACGCGGGGTTGTCGCCTTGCCCTTGAAGGAGGAACGCCCGGCTCGTGCTGTCTGCGAAGAAGCAAGTTCAGCAAGTAGCCTTGGTGCTGCCCGCGTTGTAATTTACGAGGCCGATAGAGAGCTTGTGGCAAAGGCGCTCACTAGCTGCTCTACCAATTCTCGTGAAGGCATGCCGATCACTCTGTAGACCGGCCTTCCGGCGACGATCTCTCCCTTGACCGGATCTACACACACTTGCGCCGTAGCTGTGACAGGTGGTTCCTCATGTCCCCTAAGGTAAGCTCAGATCCACCCCTCCCACTTCGGGCTCGTTGGAAGGAGGATGGTCTGAATCTCCGTCGGCCTCGCGCCAACACCCGTGTCGTACCGAAGCCCAATGCCGTTGGTCGTTGTCCGAGCTACGGCCCGCGTCCTCACGCGATCATCGCTCGCCAAGCCCAACAGTGGGACGTTGATGCAGAGAAAAGCCCGTACAGTATCCGCTGTGGCAAGCTCGATCGCTTTTTCAACGAGACGCTTCTTGTCTTCACTGTCTTCGCTAGTGCCGGGACGGATGTAGCGGCGAAGCATCTGTGCTACTTCGAGCCTTAAGCCCAATTTCAGCGCACTCATACGGTGTTCTCCATCGTGTCGAATCCCCGATCGCTTCGACCGTGCCGGTCTGCTGGAGCCGCCAGACAGTGGAACAGCGCGTAGTACGCCGTGCT
Organism: Candidatus Azotimanducaceae bacterium; assembly: GCA_965243095.1. Lineage (GTDB taxonomy): Bacteria > Pseudomonadota > Gammaproteobacteria > Pseudomonadales > Azotimanducaceae > VXYL01. The sequence goes on along the minus strand of OZ251530.1, from coordinate 2,358,935 downwards.
GACGGCGCGCCACAGCCTCGCCTGCAGAGGCAGGGCGCGGTCGGATTCCGCGAGGACGCGGGCGACTGCCATCAAGTCATGCGGGTTCACGGCGCAAGTTCTCCAAGTGCCGAGTTGGATTACGCTGGACCATACCACGGCCCAGAATCGCCGGCCGAGGGTATTGCCCCGGGCGCCCGCAGTGGTCAACGGCCTGCCATCACGGTCGGGCGCCGCCCAACTGCCACACTGCGGTAGCATGGTTGCCATGAGCACAGCTACGGTCGCACCACGCGAGCCCGCCATGTCCACCCTCGGCGGCGGGCGGCAAACGCGACGAACAGCCAACGGCGGGGAGCCGGCCCCGCATCACACCCGTGGCGAGGCCGTCATCCACTTCGGCCGGGCGGAAGATCACTACGCGAGGTGGCCCACGCCAACCTGCATCATCGCCGACGGCCCCTACGGCGTGGACGGCTTTCCCGGCGATCAACCGACACCCGCGACCCTCGCCGAATGGTACGAACCGCATGTCAAGGCATGGAGCGAGCGGGCGACCCCCAGCACCACGCTGTGGTTCTGGAACACCGAGGTGGGCTGGGCGACCACACACCCGCTGCTGCAGGCGCATGGCTGGGAGTACCGCTGCTGCAACGTCTGGGACAAGGGGCTGGGGCACATCGCCGGCAACGCCAACACGCACACGTTGCGCAAGTTCCCGGTGGTGACCGAGGTGTGCGTTCACTACGTGAAGGCGGCGCGTTTCGACGTTGCCGGCGCGACACTCACGATGCAGCAGTGGTTGCGCCACGAGTGGCAACGCGCCGGCCTGCCTTTGCGACTGGCCAACGAAGCGTGTGGCGTGCTGAACGCCGCAACGCGCAAGTACCTCACCGCCGACCACCTCTGGTACTACCCGCCACCGGAAATGTTCCGCAAGCTGGTCGCGTACGCCAACGCCAACGGCGCCGCGGCCGGACGCCCGTACTTCAGCGCCGACGGCAAGGCGTCGATGACGGCCTCTCAGTGGGCCCGCATGCGTGCCAAGTTCAAGTGCGCCGTGGGCGTCACCAACGTGTGGCGCGAGCCGCAGGTTGCCGGCGCCGAGCGCATCCAAGGTGTGCGAACAGGCATGAAGTACAAGTTCCGCAGCCTGCACGGCAGCCAAAAGCCACTGAAGTTCATCGACCGCATCGTGCGAGCGGCCACGGACCCGGGCGACGCGGTGTGGGAGCCGTTCGGCGGGCTGTGCCCGGGCGCGGTCGTCTGCCACGCCACTGGCCGGCGCTACCACGGCGCGGAAACCAACGCGGAGTTCTACGCCGCCGCTGTGGAGAGGCTGAAGTCCCTATGACCACCGTTCAAGCGCCGGATGGAGGCCGGCTCTACGGCAACGTCCGCGAGGCCATCGCAAGCCTGCCGTTGTATTTCCCGAACCGAGACGCACATTGCGGGCATCATGGCGACCGACCTGCACACGCTGAACACTGTGTTGGGCGCCACGCTGGAGGAGCAAGTCGTTCGTACGCTGAATCAAGTACGCAACACTTGGGACCCTGACGACCAATACGCGCTCTACAGTTTCGTTCGGCAGGCGCAGACTTTCCCCGACGTGCTTCTCCGGCGCACGTCCGACGGCGATGTGCTGCTCGGCATCGAACTCAAGGGTTGGTATTTGCTGGCCAAGGAGCGGGAACCCAGCCTGCGTTTCCAAGTAACCGAAGCGGCGTGCGCGGATCAGGACTTGATCGTGGTGGTGCCTTGGGCCTTGAGCAACGTCATAAGCGGATCGCCGGTGGTTTTCGAGCCCTTCGTGGAGTCAGCGAAGGCGGCTGCCCGCCACCGCAATCACCATTGGCAGCATGTGCGCAAGACCAGCCTCGACGTGGGCATCAAGACTCCAGAGGACGTTTCGCCCTATCCGCGCAAGTCCGACCAGATACTGGACAGGCCGAACGCGGACGGGGGCGGCAACTTCGGCCGGCTGGCGCGCACGGGATTCATGGATGCCTTCATTCACAAGGTCAACCATGTGTTGCTCTGCGGCATCAAGACCACCTACTGGCAGGATTTCCTGCGAACTTTCCAAGAAGGCAATACCGAAGCGGACGCAAGGGCGGCGCTGCGGCGCTTACGGGATCGCGTCGAAGCGTTGCCGCAAGACGCCGCATCCCCACAAGTCGAAGCCATAGCGACCATTGTTGGTCAGCTAGAGCGCCTGCTCGACGTGGGTGCTTGAGCGGGTGTATGACGCTCCAGCGCAGCCCCGCTGGAGCGCCACCCGTTCAACGCCCGCCCGGATGGGTCAAGACGCTGGCAAGCTCGCGGTAGCGGCACAGCGCGTTGGCGAGCTTCATCTGCCTAGGCGATTGGCAATCGGGCTCGAGCAGGCGCGCGTTGGCCACCAGCACCGTTGCGCAGCGGGCCCTGGACGTGGCCACGTTCAAACGGTTCAGATTGAACAGGAACTCCATGCCGCGCGGGGCGTCCTCGGCGGAGGACGTGGCCATGCTGTAGATGACCACCGGCGCCTCTTGGCCTTGGAACTTGTCCACGGTGCCGATGCACGCGTTCGGCAATCGGCGACGCAGCGCCGCGAGGTGCGCGTTGTAGGGCGAGACGATCAGAATGTCGTCGCTGGCAAGCGGACATCGTGTGCCGTGCTGATCCGTCCAATAGGAATCGCCGGCAAGCAACGCTTTGACGAACAGCGCAACCTGCTCGGCTTCCTCGGGCGACGCGCTCTGGTTGCCATCGTGGGCCACGGGCAGGAACCACAAACCGGAACGAATCTCGCTGCTGCCGGTTAGGCGTTGCTTCGCCAAATCGGGCTTGGAGCGCAAGGCGTTCTCGTAGAACAGCTCGGACGTGAACTTGGCGATCGATGGATGCAGGCGCCACGTTTCGTCGAGAAACAACCCCTGCGCTTCGGGCATCGTTCGATGATCGCCAAGCAGATGGCTGAGGGCGGATGCATCGGCGCCCTCGGGATGGCTGCCCTGCAAGGGCTGGTCGAGTTGCTGCGGATCGCCGAGCAGCACCAGGTTCTTCGCGGCCTGTGCCACCGCCAACGTGTTCGCAAGGGCCATCTGGCCGGCCTCGTCCACAAACAGCACATCCACGGCGGCTGCGTACTCGGGTCTCGACCACAGCCACGCGGTTCCAGCCCCCACTTGCGCTTCGCCTTCCTCAAGTGCGGCGCGCACGTCCTCGTTTCGGTCCGTCTGCTTCACCGGCCACGTTTGCTCGCTGCGCTTCTTCTTGTCCAAGTCCTGTACTTTCTGCATGCAGCGCAGCGTCAAGCCTTCGCGCTTCGCCGCAGCAACCGTGGCGTTGATCAAGTTGCGGATCACGCTGTGGCTGTTGGCGGTGATGCCGACTGTCTTGCCGGCTCGAACCAAGGCACAGATCATCCGCGCGCCGGTGTAGGTCTTGCCGGTACCGGGCGGGCCTTGGATCGGCAGTGCGCCGTGATCGAGGTCTTGAACCACACGGATTGCCGCGCCCGTAGGCGCTTCAGCTTCCTTTTGCAGCGGTTCACCTGCCGAGTGGCGGCGAGGCGGGAGGCGAAGCAGCAGATCGCGGGTGGCGCGATGCGATCCCGCCGTGTCGATTCCATGTCGGGCAACCCAGTCGCCCAGACGCCACAACGAATCCTCCAACACGTCGGAACCAACCGGCATGTTCGCGGCATAGACCGCGTCGATCTGCACGTCGGCTGTTGCGCGTCGCCTCTTGATCGTCACGGTTCGGGTGCCGGGGTCGATGTCCAGCACTTCCCCTGCCGGATCGCCGTCGGGAAAGTGCAATTGATCACCGCGAAGGACGGTCGCGTCTTGTTCTTCGTAGCGGAAACAGTCCGTCGGCACACCGCCTTTGCGCCGGCTCTCTTCGCGTTCCACCAAGTGAAGGCCGACGATGGCTTTGTTCTCGTGGCGCAGTTCTTCCGCTGGCATTTCCTTCAGGCGAAAGAACTCCCACCACTGCGACTTCGCTTCGCGCCGATGCCAGTCGATCAGATAGGCGAGCAGCCAGACAGCTTGTTGCGCGGGCGACCTTTCGTTCGCTTCTTGCGGCACGGTTCGCAGTAGCCGTTCGCGAAGCGCGATGGCGCGCTTGTTCTTCTCCGCGACTTCCTCTTTGGGTTCGGCCTCGCTAGGCGGTGGCCGGGCGATGGGCTTTCCGTCGCTTACAACACGCTCACGAATGGTCTCCAGCCAGTCGCGCAACGCAAGTGTGGAGATGCAGTCGTCCTTGTTGTAGCACTCCACGACCGCTCGCATTTCCGCCGTCACGTCGGCGTGACCGCTGGTTTCCAGCAACCGTTCCATTTGATGGCGATTGTCGTTCGCGTACAGCAACTCCACCTCGCGCTCGAAGCCGTAGAAAGGCTCCAGATCCTTGATCGAGTATTGCTCCACGCTGGCCCGCAAAGCGCGTCGAACGACCGAGTGCAGATCCACGAACATGCCGCCGCGCAGCATGAGGTCGAGTTCTTCGCCGCGTGTGGCGTAGCGCCCCATGAGGCGCTTCAACACGCTCGGCTCGTAGGGCGCGAAGTGATAGATGTGCATGCCCGGGTGTCGCCGCCGACGTTCCATCACCACATCGACGAACTGTTCGAAAACGGCTTGCTCACGAGCATCGAAGTTCTGGTATACGACGTTCGAATCGAACGCCCACTCGGCGTGGTAGAGCGCCTTCCCGGCGGCATCTCGTTCGGCCCAGCCGAACAGGTATTCGAAGCCTTGGTAGCCGACGTAGCGTGCGCCTTCGATGTCGAAGAAGGCGTCGCCAGGCGACGGTTCCGGCAACTGCGCGAGGCCGCGCCCGTCTTCCAGCGGCAGGAGTTCGTAGTAGGGCTGCTTGCGATTGCGGCCTTCCAGCTGCACCCGTGCCTGCTCCCGAGCGGATTCCAGCGTCGCCACGGAACCGCGCTTCGGGCGGAACGGCAGTGGCGACGGCAACTGCGCCAAGGCGGTCAACGTGGCGATGCCCTGTTTGGCAAGCTCTTTGCGGTGCAGTGTCGGCAGACTGGCGACGAGGCTCGAATGGTCGTCCTCGCGGCGCTTGCGGCCGCAGGCGATGCGCCAGTTGCAGATGTCGCAATGGGGAACCGGGTCCGGGTAGGTGCCCTCCGCCACATCGCCGCCCTCGCGCTCCGTCGCAACCGCCTCTTCAAGCCGCTTGCGCACCAGCCGGTAGTAGGCCATGTAGTCGCCCACCCGATGAGACTCCGCGGCGAACGGTTGCTGCGGGTCGATGCCGGGGGACACGACGTGCATCCGCTCGGGCAGTGCGCCTTGAAGCCGGGCGAGCAGATCGCTGTAGAGACACAGTTGCAGGATGGTGCCGGCCTTCGTCTCCCGCGAGAGCTTGGTGTCCACCACTTCGTAGGCCCAGTCGCCAAACCGGCTCTCGCCTTCGACCCGACGCAGCACATCGGCCCGCCCAATCCACTGCCCCCCGCCCAACGTCGCCTGAACGATTACCGCCACGCCGCGGCGCATCGCCCGCTCCGTTTCCGCTTGCGAGCGGGTGTCGAGATGCTCCACGGTGCCGCTCTGCGCAAGCGTTTCGACATACGCCTTCTCGTGCTCAAGACCGCGTTGCCGCAGCAGCTTCACCTCCTCCAGCCGCCACTGCGGGCGCGGCGGCGGCGCAATCCGCTTGTGTGCCCTAGCGAAGTCCAGATGCGTCAAGTGCCGGCAGGCGAGATAGTTGGCCAAATCGGTGGCGGACAACCGCAGGCCGTCGTCAGCAAGTTCCATGTGCGCATGGGGAAGCCAAGGAAGCGAGCCATCGTACACGGCTGTACGCGCCGCCTGACAATGCCTGCCTGCGTCGCCTGAGTATGCACAAATATGTCGCACACCCGCTACATCAGGGCAATCGCATATGGATTGCGGCGTGGCGCGACGACGGGGGGATGGTGCAGAATTGACGTCTCGATCCAAGGAAGGAGAGACGACATGCGGGAACTTCTCGTTGTTTTTCAAGACGTTGAGGACCCAAGGAGGGGCAACGCCAAGCGCCACGACCTGCACGAGATGCTGACGCTCGCCCTGCTGGCGATGCTCGTCGGCGGACGCACCTGCGTCGACATGGAGGACTTCGGGCGCGAGCGGGAGGAGTGGCTGCGGCGGTTCCTGACGCTCGCGCACGGCATTCCGAGCCACGACACCTTCTCGCGGCTGTTCCGGAATCTGGATCCGGCGGGTCTGCAAAAGGCGCTGCTGCGCTTGGCGCAGGACTGGGCGGACGATCTCGGCGACGTGGTGGCGGTGGACGGCAAGGCGCTGCGGCGGTCGTTCGAGACGGCCTCGGAGCGGTCGCCGACGCACCTGCTGCAGGCGTTCGCGGCGGAGGCGAAACTGACGCTGGCGCAGGTGAAGGTGGACGACAAGTCGAACGAGATCCCGGCGCTGCCGGAACTGGTCGAGCTGCTGGACGTGAAGGGGCGCACGGTGACCGCGGACGCCATGCACGCGCAGCGCGGCTCGGCGGCGGCGATCGTGGCCAAGGGCGGCGACTACGCGCTGCAGTTGAAGCGCAACCAGGGCACCATGCACGAGGATGTCGTGGAGTATCTGGACAATCCCCCGAAGTCGGCGGAACTCCTTACGCATCAACAGGTTGACAAAGGCCACGGGCGCGTCGAGAGGCGCACCGCGACGGTCTGCCACGACATCGACTGGCTGCTGGAGCGCCACGACTGGCCCGGCCTGTCGGCCATCGGCAAGGTGGTCGGGGAGCGGCGCCTGGCGGACGGCCCGGAGAGCGTCGACGCCCGCTACTTCCTGCTCAGCGGCAAGCCCTCGGCCGAGCGTTTCGCCCACGTCGTCCGCTCCCACTGGGCCATCGAGAACGCCGATGCTCCGCATCGGACGCCTGCACTGGGTGCTCGACGTGTCGATGGACGAAGACCGGGCGCGCAACCGCAAGGGCAACGGCGCCGCCTGCCTCGGCGTCATCCGGCGGCTGGCGCTGAACATCGCCCGGATGCATCCCGACAAGCGGTCCGTCCGGCGCAAGTTCGCCCGCGCCCAGCGCAACGACGACGTCCTGCTCGACATGATCCGGGGCATCCGCAGGCGCGAGTAGGTGGGGCAATCCATATGCGATTGCCCTGCCCGCTACATGGAGAAGTGCCGCGCCGCCGAGGGACATCTGGTGCTGTTCGATCGTCGCGACGAGGCGCCGGCGCAAGCGACGTTGTAGGTGCCGGGTCGAACGGATGATCGGCCGCAGGATGTGATGACCGCAGTTTGGTGCAAGCCGTTTCCTGGCTTCCGCCGTTGCTCCGGGGCGCTTAGGGTCTCGTGGTGGCGGAGAGGTTGGAGAGGTGGCCCGCGGGGCTCTCCATCAGGCTCATCACCACCAGCGGGTTGTCGAAGGAGACGGTGAAGCGCCACTTGCCGGCGCCGTCGCCGAGGGCGCCGTCCAGCCCATCGCCGCCTTGCTCCAGTTGCACCGCGGTGAGGGTCAGCGCTTCGCCGGCCGGTACGGTGACAGACACCGGGCCTGCTTCGCCGCCGGCGTCGTCCCGCGCCGTTATCGTCGCTTGCGCCGGCTCGTCGCCGTTGTTGGCCAGGCGGAGGAGGCTGCGCGGCCCGTCGCTGGACGCCGGGTGGAACACCGCCACCCGCGCCGCGCCGTCGGCCGCCGGGGCGGCCTCGTGCAGGCTGGTCACGAAGCCGTCGGCGTGGCGGGCGTAGCTTGCCGCGGCGAGTGTGAGGGTGCTGCTTTGCAGTTCGAGACGCCATGCGCCTTTCGTTGGTGCGCCGATGCCGGACGCCAAGCCCTTCTTGGCGTTGCCGTTTTCCAGGTCGTCCGAGTTGAAGTGCATCGTCGCCCGTGCGGCGAGTTGCAGCCGGACCGGGCCGGCGCGGACGCCGGCGTCGTCCACGGCTTCGATGTCCACCATGCCATCCGTCGCGGTCATGTTGGCCACGCGGGCGAAGCCCTCGCGGCCGGCTGGATTCGACGCCGCCGGGAACAGCGGCAGCCGCAGCATTTCGCCCGCGGCGGCGCGAAGCGGCGGCGGGGACAGGTTCGAGAGGTGCCCGGACGGGGTCTCCAAGAACGTGGACGCCGAAAGGGGCCACGGCGCGTGTACGCGCAGGCGCCACTTGCCGGCGCCGTTGCTCAAGCCCGAGCCGGCGGCGCCCCGCGACCGCTCCAACTGCCCCGCCCTCAACACCAGCGGGGCGCTCGGGGGTGCCATGAAGCCGGAGGCGAAGCGGCCGCGCCCGGCGTCGTCCACGCCCCACACGGACATCCGCGTCGACTCGGCGCCCGGGTTGAAGACGCGCAGCGTACTGCGCTGTGTGCGGTTGCTCGCCGGGTTGAAGAGGAACGCCGAGAGCGAGTCGCCTGTGCGCGGCAACTCGGCGTGGGCGGGGGTGAGGAAGCCGTCCGGCGTGCGGACGTACGCCAGAACCTCGATGTCGAGAATGGACCACAACAGCAGCCGCCAGCTTCCCCGCGTCGGCGGCCCCACGCCTTCGGCCAGCCCAAGCTCCGCGTTGCCGTTTTCCAAGTCCGACGAATCGAACTGCGCGGCCGCGCCGGCGGCCAGCGTCAACGTCGCCGGGCCGGACATCTGGCCGGCTTCGTCCACGGCCTCCACCAGCACCATGCCGTCCATGTCCGAGCGGTTCAGCACCCGCACCACGCCGCTGCGCCCGGCCGAGTCCGACGCCGCCGGGAACAGCGGCACGGCCCAGCCGAACACCACCGCTGCGCCGGCCTCGCGCAGCGCCGGGATGTGCGTGGCCAGCGCCGCCACGCCCAGCGGATTGCCGCGCAGGCCGAGCGCGCCGCCGTCCGCGAGCCTCGGGTGCCCGGCCAGCCGCGGCACACCCGCCAGCCGGTTCCAGCCCAGACGCAGCCACGACAGCCGCGTCAGCCCGCGCAAAGGCGAGGCGTCGGCGATGCGGTTGCGCGACAGGTCCAGCCGCGTCAGCGCCCGCAAGCCCGCCAGCGCCGAGACGTCCGCCACCATGTTGCCCGGCAGCCACAGCCGCCGCAGCGCCGAAAGCCCCGCCAGCGGCGAGATGTCGGCGATCTGGTTGTCGCCCAGATGCAAGTAGATCAGCGCGCCCAGAGCGGACAGCGCCGAGATGTCCGCCAGGCCGTTGCCGTCCAGCCACAGTTGTTCCAAGGACGTTAGAAGCGACAGCGCCGACACGTCCGCGAGGCCGTTGCCGGAGAGCGTCAGCGCCTCCAATCCGGTCAACCCGGAAAGCGGCGACAGGTCGCGGATCGCGTTGCCGCCCAGCAGCAGCGTGCGCAGGCTGGTCAGCCGCGACAGGTCGGAAACGCCCACCAAGGCGTTGTCCGACAAATCCAGATAGGTCAGCGACGGCAGCCCGGCCAACGGCGACAGGTCCAGCGGCTCGCCCCCGGCTTCCGGCGCGTTGCCGGACAGCGTCAGCCACTCCAGATTCGACGCCGCCTCCAGACCCGCCAGCGAAGCGACCCCGAAGCCATCCAAGTTCAACGACGACAGCGTCAGCAGGTCGCCCTCCGTCAGCGTCGCACCGGGATCCTTGCCCAGCGCGATCTCCAACGCCCGGCGCAGTCCTGGATCGCTCAGCGTCAGCGGCGTCACGGTGATCTGGAAGCTCAGCGTACTGCTGGCGCCGCCGTCGGCCGCGGTCACGACGACGGTGAAGATTCCGGGGCGCGTCGGCGCGCCGCAGATCGTGCGCGGCGTGGAACAGGCGCCGGTGCCGTCGATGTCCAACGCCATGCCCGGCGGCAGCCCGGTCGCGGTGTAGGTGACCGTGCCACAGTAGGTAGCTTCCGGAATCTGCACCGACAGGTTGACGCCGGTGCGGGCGTTCGTGATGTTGGACACGGTGCTGGTGCCGAACGTCAGCGGCACGTTCGGCTGCAAGGCGATCTGGCGCGCCACGTCGTGGCCGCCGAACTTCAGCACCGGCCACTGCCCCTGGTCGCCGAAGTCCCAAGCGTCGTCGTCCGGGTCGGCGGCCAAGCCTTGGTTGCCGTCGCCATCGACATCCACATCGTCCCAGCTACTGTACAGGTTGGTGTAGCCGACGGGCGTACACAGCTGCGCCGAGCTCCGGCCTTCCGGAGTGAGCTCGTAGGTGTTGTCCCTGATGCCGCTCAAGTCGGTATCCCAGTAGCAGCCCGAGCAGCTGCCGTAGCCGCGCATGAAGCCCGCGGACCAAGGGGCGTTGTTGGTCACCGCGCCCGCCGAATAGCTGGCCCATGCGCCGCCGCCATTGTCCATCCAGCCCACCAACCCGGCGGCGCCGCCGTTGGCGCCGGTCACATCGACGGAAGCGATGGAGTAGCTGGTCATGACCACCGCGCTGTTCCCAAAGGTCGCGCCCACCAGCCCGCCGACCGAATCCAAGCCCTGCACCGCCCCGCTCGACCAGCTGGCGCCAACCCAGCCCTCGTGGTGGCCCACTAGGGCGGCTGAGGCGTCACCGGCGCCGTGGATGCGGACATTCCTCAGCCCTATGGAAGTGATGTGCGCCGTGCTGGCCGTGGCGGCGAACAGGGCCACGTCGCTCTGGCTGCGGCTGATGAACAGGTTTTCGATGAGATGGCCCTTGCCGTCGAACCTGGCGGCGAAGCGGGCGGTGCGGCTGCCGATGGGATTCCAGCCGCTGCCGCCGTTGTGGTAGGCGTCGTCCGAGTCGCTGGTCGGCGTGCCGGCCACGTCCGCCCAGCTGGAGCCGTCGTCGTCTGTGTCGAAGTCGAGGTCTCTGGTGAGCTCGTAGCCGACGCAGGGGTCCGGGTTGTCGTCCGCGTCGCTGCCGTCCGGGCAGCCCATGCCGGCGGCGGCGCCCGGGAACGCGTTGGCGTAGTTGGTGGCGTCCCCGGCGGCGACGGCGCCGTTGCCGTCCAAGTCCCAGCGCATGGCGTTGAGCTTGTCCAGCGAGTCGATATCGATCAGGCCGTCCTCGTCCGCGTCGTAGTCCGTGCCGGTCTGCTCGTCGTCCTGCACGGCGACGAACACGCTGGCGGTGACGCTGGCGTAGTCGCCGCCGGCGGCGGTGTGGGTGAGGGTGGCGGTCTCATCGGCGCTGCCGCTATCGCCCGCCGCGGCCACCGTCACCGTCTGCGCGGTGCTCCAGTTGATCGTGCTGAAATTCAGCGTGGTCTGGATGCCGGACATGGTGCTGGTGTCGGCGGTGACGTCCGTGTTGTCGCTCGCCACCGTCACCGTGACGGCGGCGCTCGGCCGCGTGGCGAGCGCGACGGTGTAGGTGGCGGAAGCCCCCTCGTTGACGGCGACGCTCGCGGTGTTGGTGACGATGCTGGCAGTTTGGGCGTGGGCGCCGGCAGCGACAAGGACTCCGGCGAGCGGCGCGACCAGGCGCCAAGCGCGCACCGAAAGCGCCCGCACCGGCTCCGGGGGGGGGGGGGGGGGGGGGTCAATCTCCAACCACCACCCCATATACCGCGCTCCCGCGCACACGCCAGTGCGCCCGGCCAAGCGATGTTCGTCCACAGCGCGTTCGCCAAGACGCAGCCCTCAAACGCAAAGGTCTGGCGAGTCTACACCAACAACCGCAACGGTAATGGCCGCAACGGTGGGTTGCGTCTCTTGCGCGACCGCTCCAGCGACGCGGGACGTCTATCGATATCCGGTTTCTCGTCGCCATGCCGCAAGGCTGCCACTCCTGCGGCTACTTCCTCCGCGGGGACTGTCTCCTCCGCGGGTTCTGTCGCCCTCCTTGATGGCAGAATGTCCGCCCTAGCGGCGACGGTGCTCGCATGTGTACCCAGCACGAAAACCACGGCGAAGCGGGCGCGGTGCGGGCGATCATGGATTCGGCCGTGGACGCCATCGTGACCGTGGACGAGCGCGGCGTGATGCGTTCGTTCAATCGCGCTGCCGAACGGCTGTTCGGCTACTCGCGGCAAGAGGCCGTTGGCCAGCCGATCAGCCTGTTGATGCCGGAGCCGCATCGATCCCGCCATCAGCAATACATCGAGCGCTACTTGGCGACCGGCGAGGCGCGCATCATCGGCATCGGGCGCGAAGTGGAAGCCGCGCGCAAGGACGGTTCCACGGTGCCGGTCTATTTGGCGGTGGGCGAATTCGCGGTGGCGGGCGAGCGGCGTTTCACCGGCGTTCTGCACGACATTTCCGCGGACCTGGAAGTGCGCGAGCTGCGCGACCGCTTGGCGCAAGCGGCCGGTGCGAGCGCGTTGGTGGAAACCACGGCCACCTTGGCGCACGAACTCAATCAGCCCTTGGCGGCGCTTGCCACCTACGCGCAAGCCGCCCGCAGCCATGCCGCGGAAAAAGAGTCGGCGAAGCTCGTCGCCACGCTGGACAAGATCGTCGAGCAGTCCCGGCGCACCGCAGCCGTGGTGGAGCGCGTACACGCTTTGGTGAAGGGGCTTGCCGGCGGCGCGGAATACGCGCAAAGAGCCGACATCCGGGCGCTGCTGGCCAGCGTGGCGGCGATGGCGCGGACGGACGCCCGCCGCCAAGGTGTGCAGATCGTCTTTGAACAACAGGAGAATCTGCCCGCCGCGCGTTGCGATCCGGTGCAGATTCAGCAGGTGGCCCTCAATCTGGTGCGCAACGCGATCGACGCCGCGGCGGAGGGTTCGCAACCCGCTATCGTGCGCATCCACGCGGAATCCGCCAACGGCTTGGTGCGCGTTTGCGTTGAGGACAGCGGTACCGGCGTGGCCGCGACGGAACGCGAGGCGGTGTTCGAGCCGTTCCACACCAACAAGCCCCACGGCATGGGCTTGGGCCTCGCCATCTGCCGCACGATCGTCGCCAACCACGGCGGTCAACTCGCCTTCCACAACAACACGCCGCGCCCGGGCGCCACGTTCCACTTCACCCTGCCAGCAGTCGCCGACAGGCCGGACGATGCCTGAAGCAAAGCAAACCGTGTTCGTCGTGGACGACGACGATGCGCTGCGCGACGCCATCGCCACGCTCCTCGACGCCGAGGGTCAGCCGTGCGAGACCTACCCGGACGCCGCCAGCCTGCTGGCCAGATTTTCCGACTTGCCGCCGGAAGCAAGCGGCTGCCTGGTGCTCGACGTGCGGATGCCCGGGCTGAGCGGCTTGGACGCGCAGGACGAGTTGAAACGCCGCGGCATCGACATGCCCATCATCTTCATCACCGGCTACGGCGACGTGCCCAGCGCCGTCCGCGCCATGAAAGGCGGCGCCGTGGATTTCCTCAGCAAACCCTTCGACGCCGAAACCCTCGCCGAGCGCATCCGCGAGGCATTGCGCGCCGACGCCGAGCGCCACACTGCCCGCAACGAGTTGGCGGCGATACAGGCCCGCACGGCGAAGCTAACGCCGCGGGAGCGCGAAGTGCTGGAGCGGGTGGCCGCCGGCCAAGCCAATAAGCGCGTGGCCATCGACTTGGGCGTGAGCGAAAGAACGGTGGAGATCCACCGCAGCCACCTGATGCAGAAGATGGGCGCGCGGCACTTGGCCGACTTGGTGCGTATGAAGTTGCTGTTGGAGCGGGGGTAGCGAGGCCGCTACGTCACCAGCTCCGGCGGCAGGTGGTCGATGCGGTTCAGATAGCGCAGCATCACGCGGTCGCCGGTGAAATCCAACCGGCTGATTCCGGTGTTGTGATTGCCCATGAAGAAATTGGGCACCGGCGCACCGAACGTGAGATGGGCGATGAGCATGTTCAAGAATGTGCCGTGACTGACGAGCGCCACTCGTTCGTTCGCCTCGACCAAGCGACCGCGGATCGCCACCGCCACCCGCGCCGCCCGGGCGATCATTTCCTCCGGCTGCTCCATCGGGCGGTTCCACCAACCGTCTTCCGTGGCCGCGGGCGGCAACGTGAAGCCCGGGAACTGGGTCGCGAACTGCGAGCGGCGAAGCCCCGGGCCGCCGATCGGGCCTCGCCCGTCCTCGCTGTCCAGCCAGATTCCGCCGCTTTCGTGAATGTCCAAGGACACTTCGGGCCCGAGGCCAAGCGCCGTGGCGATCGGCTGCGCGGTTTGCAGCGCCCGCAGCATCGCGCTGCAATACAGCCGTTCGATTCCGTGCCCCACAACGCCGCTGCTCCCGTCGCGCATGTCGGTTTTGTCCGGCTGTTCTTGGAGATACGCCGCCACCCGCCGCGCTTGGGCGTGGCCAGTGCTGGTGAGGCCGGGGTCGGCGGTGCGCTGGCGTTGATCGGCCAGCGCGTTGTTCCCAGACTGGCCGTGGCGAATGAGATACAGCTGCGACATTTCGCGCCCTACGGTAGCACGCCTTGCGTGGGTGGAAGTCTGGGAGCGCAGGCGTTTCGCCTGCATTGCGGGCGGGGACGCCCGCGTTCCCAGCACCGGTCACCAAGATCTCATACGCCCGCGCGGGGTGGCTCGTGGCATCGATCAAGCCAGCGGCGTACATTGGCGGTATGAACCCTCTTCAAACGCGACCTGTCCGCGTTCCCCTTCGCCGCCGGGTCTGCACCGCGCCCGCGCGCCGTTGGCTTGCGGTCGCCCTGACGGCCGCGCTATTGTCCCCGGCTTGCACCCCCCTGAAACCGCGGCTCGAAGGCTTTACCGACTTCGACTTCCGCGTCCGCGGCCGCATCGGCGCCCGCAGCGGCGACGAAGCGTTCTCCGCGTCGTTCGATTGGCGCCAAGCCGGCGATCGGTTCGCCATCGAGTTGTGGGGCCTCATGGGCCAAGGTCGAACGACTCTACTCGGCAACGACCGTCGCTTGCGCGTCATCGACGCCAAGGGGCAAGTGGTGGAAGACGCGGACATGGACGGCCTCATGCTGCGCACCCTCGGCTGGCGCGCGCCGATCGTCGCGCTGCGCCACTGGGTGCGCGGCGAGGTGGCCCCGGGCCCGGCGGCTGAGCTGGCGCACGACGAGCAGGGCCGTTTGACCGGCTTCCGGCAGCATGGCTGGAGCGTGGAACTGCGCGGGTGGCGAAGCGCGACGGTGGGCGAGGTGCCGCGGAAAATCGTCGCCCGCAAGGAAGCGAGGCGCATCACGGTGGTGTGCAAGGAGTGGTTCGGCCGGCGCCAGAACGGGCCGGCCCATTAGTAGCAGCGAAGTTGCGAACAAGCCTCACCCGCCAGTAGTGCGTTACGCTTCCGCTTCCTTCGCCACATTCGAGGTCGTCTTTGTCTGTCGCCGCCAAATTCACCAACGAGGGGAACGCCGTCGACGTCTACGGGGAGCGGGTGGTCGTGCCTGAGCTCTCCGACTGGCTGCGCGCCATCGACGAGCAGGGCTATGTGGTGATCCCCAACTGGCTCGACGCCGAGCGCACCCGCCGCCTGCGCGAGGACTTGCGCCGCGATGTGAACCCGGTGCGCGAAACGCTGCCGCCGCAGCGCACCACCGTGCGCGCCCACAACCTGCTCGCCAAGACCCGCGGCGTGGACGACTTGGTGTCCGATCCGCGCATCTTGGCGCTGGCGCAGAGCGTGCTGCGCGATCGGGTGCAGATCTCGGCGGCGGTGCTGTTCGACCTGCTGCCCGGCGCCGAAGCCCAATCCCTGCACCAGGACGACAGCATTTGGCCGATACCGCGCCCGCATCGCCCCTTCCTCTTCAACACCGTGATCGCCGTGGAGGATTTCACCAAGGCCAACGGCGCCACGCACCTAGTGCCCCGCTCGCACCTGTGGCACGACCAAAACGTGCGCCAACCGCCCGAGGTGGAAACCGTGCAAATCGAAATGAAGGCGGGCGCGATGGTGGGTTGGACCGGCGCCCTGTGGCACGGCGGCGGCGCCAACACCACCGACGAGAGCCGCATGGCGCTGAATCTGAACTTCAACCTCGCCTTCCTGCGCCAGCAGGAGAACCAGTACATCGGCGTACCTCGGGAGGAAGTGGCGAAGATGCCGCGCCGCCTGCAGCGCGTGCTCGGCTACCAAGGCGGCTACGGCGCCGCCGGCCCCGGCATGGTGGATCTGCGCGACCCGCTGGTGATGCTGGACAAGATCCGCTTCGGCTACGACGTGAACGCGGCGGACATGCCGAGATTGGACGTTAAGCCCGATCCCTTGGCGACGAAACGGTGATTGCCGTGCGCCATACGCGCCACACGGGGGTGTACGACAAATCTTTGGTGACGCGTGCTGGGAGCGCGGGCGTCTCGCCCGCATGCAGGCGGAACGCCTGCGTTCCCGTCTTGGCACCGTCACCGCTTACCAAAGATCTGTCGTACACCCGCCACACGGCAAGTTACGCATCAAGGGCGGCAATTGGTTATTATCGAAGGTTCGCGTTGCGCAGCCGCTTGGAGTCCTTCACAGCCACTTGAGTCGGGCGCTCGCACGCGGAATGGCGTGCGGGGGCTGGCTCCGCGCAACAGCAGCGCGCCCTAGGAGGGCTTGGTGATGGCTATTGCGATCGCGGATTACGGTACGCCGCCGGTGGCGCGCAATGGCGCCGCCGCGCCGAACGTGAGCGCCACGATAGACGGCCAGCGGGTTTCCGTGCCCGGCGGCACGTCCATTCTGCGCGCCGCCCGCACCGCCGGGCTCGACATTCCCAAACTCTGCGCCACGGACAACCTGAACGCCTTTGGCTCCTGCCGCGTGTGCATGGTGGAGGTGGAGGGCCGGCCGGGATTGGTCGCCTCCTGCACCGAGCCGCTGCGGGAGGGCATGGTGGTGGCCACGCAGACGGAGAAGGTGGCGCGGGTGCGGCGCGGGGTGCTGGAGCTCTACATCTCCGACCACCCGCTGGACTGCCTCACCTGCGCCGCCAACGGCGACTGCGAGCTGCAGGACGTCGCCGGCGCGGTGGGCTTGCGCGATGTGCGCTACGCGGAAGGCGCCAACCACCTGGCCGCCGACGCGGATGTCTCCAACCCGTACTTCCAGTTCGACCCGTCGAAGTGCATCGTGTGTTCGCGCTGCGTGCGCGCCTGCGACGAGGTGCAGGGCACCTTCGCGCTCACCATCGCCGGGCGCAGCTTCGATTCGGAGGTGAACACCGGCGCCGAGACGTTCTTCGATTCCGAGTGCGTCTCCTGCGGCGCCTGCGTGCAGGCGTGTCCCACGGCCACGCTCATCGAGAAGGCCGTGGTGGAGCACGGCGTGCCGGATCGCAGCGTGGACACCACCTGCGCCTACTGCGGCGTGGGCTGCTCCTTTCGCGCCGAGGTGAAGGGCGATCAAGTCGTGCGCATGGTGCCGCACAAGGACGGCAAGGCGAACCACGGCCACTCCTGCGTGAAAGGCCGGTTCGCGTGGGGCTACGCCAACCACGCCGAGCGCATCACGCGGCCGATGATTCGCGCGTCCAGGGACGATCCGTGGCGGCAGGTGGAGTGGGACGAGGCCATCGCCTTCGCCGCCAAGCGGCTGCAAGCGGTGCAAGCGAAGCACGGGCGGAACTCCATCGGCGGCATCACCTCGTCGCGCTGCACCAACGAAGAGGTGTGGGTGGTGCAGAAGATGGTGCGCGCCGCCTTCGGCAACAACAACGTGGACACCTGCGCGCGGGTGTGCCACTCCCCCACCGGCTACGGGCTGAAGCAGACCTACGGCACCTGCGCCGGCACCCAGGACTTCGACTCGGTGCGCGATGCGGACGTGATCGTGGTCATCGGCGCCAATCCCACCGAAGGGCATCCGGTGTTCGCCTCGCAGATGAAGCAGCGGCTGCGCGCGGGCGCGAAGCTGGTGGTGTGCGACCCGCGCCGCATCGCTCTGGTGCGCACCCCGCACATCGAAGCCGAGCACCACTTGGCGCTGCGGCCGGGCACCAACGTGCCGCTGATGAACGCCTTCGCGCACGTGGTGGCCACCGAGGGGTTCGTGGACGAGGCGTTCGTGCAGGAGCGTTGCGATCTTGCTTCTTTCCGCGATTGGTTGGCGTTCGCGCAAGACCCGGTGAACGCGCCCGAGCAAGTCGCCGAAATCACCGGCGTTCCGGCGGAAGACATCCGCGCCGCCGCCCGGCTGTACGCCCAAGGCCGCAACAGCGCCCTCTACTACGGCCTCGGCGTCACCGAGCACAGCCAAGGTTCGACCATGGTGATGGCGATGGCGAACCTGGCGATGGCCACCGGCAACATCGGCCGCCCGGGCGTCGGCGTGAATCCGCTGCGCGGGCAGAACAACGTGCAGGGCTCCTGCGACATGGGCTCCTTCCCGCACGAGCTGTCGGACTATCGGCGCGTGGACGACGAACCCACCCGCGCTCTGTTCACCCGCCACTGGCGCACCGAGTTGGATCCCGAGCCGGGCCTGCGCATCCCGAACATGCTGGACGAAGCCGTGGCCGGCAGTTTCAAGGCGCTGTACGTGCAGGGCGAGGACATCGCGCAATCGGACCCCAACACCCAGCATGTGGAAGCGGCGCTGGGTTCGCTGGAGTGCGTGATCGTGCAGGACCTGTTCTTGAACGAAACCGCGAAGTTCGCGCACGTCTTCTTCCCCGGCACGTCGTTTCTGGAGAAGGACGGCACCTTCGTGAACGCCGAGCGCCGCATCAACCGCGTGCGCGCCGTGATGCCTTCCAAAGCCGGCATGCAGGAGTGGCAGGCGGTGGCCGCGCTCGCCACGGCGATGGGCTACCCCATGCGTTACGAATCCGCCGAGGAGATCCTCGCGGAAGTGGCCGAGCTCACGCCGTCCTTCGGCGGGGTCACCTTCGATCTGCTGGATCGCGAAGGCAGCGTGCAGTGGCCTTGCAACGACGCCGCGCCTTTGGGCACGCCGGTGATGCACGAGATGCGCTTCGAGCGCGGCAAGGGCTTGTTCGTGCGCACGGACTACCAGCCGACGCCGGAACGCGCCAACCGCAAGTTCCCGCTGCTGCTCACCACCGGCCGCCAGCTCAGCCAGTACAACGTGGGCGCCCAGACGCGCCGCACCAAGAACATCGAGTGGCTGCGCGAGGACGTGCTGGAAATCCACCCGGCGGACGCCGAGGCGCGCGGCGTGCGCCAAGGCGATTGGGTGTCCGTCACCAGCCGCATCGGCGAGATCACGCTGGCCGCCACCGTCACCGAGCGCGTGGCGCCCGGGGTGGTGTACACGACGTTCCACCATCCGGCCACCGGCACCAACGTGGTGACCACCGAGTTGTCGGACTGGGCCACCAACTGCCCGGAATACAAGGTGACGGCCGTGGAAGTGCGCCCGGCGAACCACCGCTCGCCGTGGCAGGAGCGGTTCCAGGAACGGCAACGGGCGCAAGTCGAAGCGTTGCCCGCCGAGGCGGCTCCGTAGCCGCGAGCGCCTTTCGCCCTTTACAAGACCGGGCCGAGAGCGTGGACGCCATCCCCGCTGCCAACGCCGCCGCCCAAAGCGCGCGCGTGCATGTGCGTTTCCACAAGTGTGCGAAGGAACGGCCCGGCACGGATTTCGTCACGGTGGAGGAGCCGGTGGAAATCCGCCTCGGCTACCACGACGGCGGCAAGGTGGTGGAGCAGAGCATCGCCGTCACCATGCGCACGCCGGGCGACGATTTCGATTTGACCTTGGGTTTTCTGCTCGGCGAAGGCGTCATCCGCGATGCCAGCGACGTGGCGGCAATCGAGTTCTGCGGGCCGCCAAGCCCCGACAAAGGACTGCGAAACGTGGTCAAGGCGACGTTGGCGCCGGATGTGCGTTTCGACGCGGAACGTCTGCTCCGCCATGTGTTCACCTCCTCCAGCTGCGGCGTGTGCGGCAAGGCTTCCCTGGACGCCGTGCGGGTGCAACTGCCCAACGTGCCGCGAGTGCCGCTGGACATTGATGCCACCGCGCTGCGCAGCCTGCCGGCCAAGCTGCGCACCCGACAGACCGAGTTCGTGCGCACCGGCGGCCTGCACGCCGCGGCCGCGTTCAACGCCGGCGGCGGCATCGCCCGCCTGCGCGAGGACGTGGGCCGCCACAACGCCCTCGACAAGCTCATCGGCTCGTATGTGGCGGAAAACGAAGCCGCGCCGCTGCAAGGCTTCGGTGTGCTGCTCTCCGGCCGCGCCAGCTTCGAGTTGATTCAGAAGGCGGCCATGACGCGCGCCGCGTTGGTGGCCGCCATCGGCCCGCCATCCAGCCTCGCCATCGAATTGGCCGCCGAAGCCGGCATCGCCCTGGTGGGCTTCCTCAAGGCGGACACGTTCAACGTGTATGTCTGAGCGGGACGGTGACAAGGGAGACCACAACCGCCATCGTCCTCTGCGGCGGGCAAGGGACGCGGCTAGGCGGGGTGGCCAAACCCCTTGTCGAGCTGGCTGGCCGGCCGCTGCTCAGCCATGTGCTGGATCGCCTACGTCCGCAAGTGGACGAAATCGTGCTTTCCTGCGCCAACGCCGAACCGTACCGGCGTTTCGGCTGCCGAGTGGCGGTGGACGCGCACCCGAACCAAGGCCCCCTCGGCGGCATCGTTTCCGCGTTGGCGCAGACGAACAGCCGCTGGATTCTCACGTCGCCCTGCGACACGCCGTTCCTGCCGACGAACCTAGTCGAAACACTGGCGGCGTCCGGCGGCCAAGCGGGTGCCGCCGTGGTTGCGGCCGGCGGCCGACGGCAAAACCTCTGCCTATTGTTGGACGAGCGGCAAGCGGCCTCGCTGCAAGCGTTCTTCACATCCGGCGGACGCGCCGTTCACCGCTGGCTGGATGCCAACTCCGTACCTTCGGTGGAATGGCCGGCGGCGGATTTCCTAAACGTGAACACGGCCGCGGATCTGCAAGCAGCGCGGAAACGGTTGACGTGAACGACCAGCAAGGTGACACCAGTTTGAAAAGAGGGCGCTGCACCCTCAATGGTTCTCGAAGAAAACCAAGGAAAACATGGCCGCGGCATGCACGACCCACAAGGATGCGCCGAAAATGAGCACGAAGATGGCAACTCGCATCGCCTTAATCCTTGGCGCACTCCCTGCCGAAGAAACGGGCGGACCCGCCACCCAGCGCAACAGAAGCAAGAGGCCGGCCGTTCCTACCAACACGACTACCCGGGCGGTATGAAATCCGGCATTTCCGCACATGATGGCCAGCACGAAGCCAACAACGGCAACAATGCCGCCAATCACCAAGTGTCCGGGCAAGCCTCCCACGCTAACGGTACGCAATCCCCTTATCGAGAAGCGTCGCACGGCTCGCAGGGAGCGGCGCAGATCGAGAAATCCGCGTTCACTCGGCATCCGCTTGTTCGCCTCTCTTCAAAATGCGCACAGGCATTTCGCTACGGCGGTAGGTGGGAATCTCGCGGGCCGCGGCCGCCCAAGCATCAAGGGTGAGCTGCCACACCATCACCACCCGCTCTTCCACCGAGGTGCCAGCGAAATCGTCCGCCGGTTCTTCTCCCAAGCGGAATTTCCGCACCGCCCAAGCCGCACGGGCGCGGCGGCGCTCGTCGGCAGAGCCCTCAGCGGGGGAGCGCGAGGGGCCTGCCCCTCGCATGAAAGAGCCCTCAGCGGGGGAGCGCGAGGGGCCTGCCCCTCGCATGAAAGAGCCCTCAGCGGGGGAGCGCGAGGGGCCTGCCCCTCGCATGAAAGAGCCCTCAGCGGGGGTGCGCGAGGGGCTTGCCCCTCGCTGGAAAGAGCCGTCCGCCACCGCTAGCGTCCGGCGCTACTTCGCCGGCACCAGCGTGACGTCGAGCGGATTGGGCGTGTGCTCGTAGTTGGCGCCCGTGGCGAAGTCCGCCGCCTCGCCGATCCAGCCGACATCCACGCCCACGCGCTCGCGCATGGAGCGTTTCGTCGCCACCGGAACGGACCGCACCTTCACGGTTTCGTCCACATAGCCCTCCTTGCGCAGCAGCACCACGAAGTCGCCGCGGCGCTTCACCGTCACCTTGCACGGCGTGGTGCATTCCCAACCCGTCGACGAGGACGCCAACGCCCCGGGCGGCGTCGTTTGCACCGAGAACATCTCGGTGGCGCCCCGAACCGCGGTGGCGCAACCGCCAAGCGCCGCCAAGCCGAGCAGGGCACACGTCAGCATCAGTTTCCTTTTCACAACACCGCGCTCCCAACCGATCCAAGTCCGGGCCTATTCTGTCCCACTCGCACGGGGATGCCAACCGGCCAAGGCGTCATGACGTCACGGTGTGCGACAGAACAGAAATGTGGTGACGGTGCTGAGAAGGCGAGCGTCCCGCCCGCATGCAGGCGAGATGGGGTGTACGACATATTTGTTCGCAAGGGCCGACGGGCTCCGGCGGCGAGCGCCAACGGCGGCGGTCTGGCGCGCGCCTTGAAGAACTCGTCGTGGCGGCCGTCCAGCCACCGGCAGCGCAGCGCCAGCATCGGGTTCGCGCCGCTTTCGACGCTCCAGCGCATGCCGCCGCGCTTCAGGCGTCCGGCCACCGCGCCGCAGGCGCTCTCCACGACCCCCGAACCCACCGGCAGACCGGCGGCGCGGAACTCGGGGTAGCGCATTCGAGCGCGGTTGGCCTCGACGTATCCGGCGCAGCGCAGCGCCTCGTCGTTGCCCGCGTGCCGCCGCAGCGCCGCCAGCACGTCGTCCAGGCGTCCCTCCGACAACGCCGCGCACGTCTTCTTCGACCACGCCTCGCACAATGCCGTCTCGGCCCCGCACGCCGACCGGCCGACTTCCCAGACGTGTTCCTTCGCATGCCACAGGTCGACGATCTCCACCGCGCCGGGGAACAACTCCGACGCGACGGCCCAGATCCACCTCGCGCCGTCCCCCAGCACCGCCTTGACCCGCGCCGCCGCGAACCCCGAACGCCGCGCCTCCCGCCACAGCCGCGCCGCGAACGCCGACGGCTCCGCGTCCGTGTCCCGCGACGCCGCGCTGTCGACGGCCGCCGAGCGCCGCGTCGCGCCATCCCCCGTGAAGAACGCCGCGACCTTCGCCTCGCGCGTGCGCGCCTTCCCGCCATCCTTTCCCCGGCTTTCCGGCAACTCCCCGGGGCGAACCGGCACGCCCGTGCCGTCGATCCCGCAGCACATCGTCTCCGACGGCGCCGGCGCATTCTCCACGCCCTCCTCCGACGCGTCCGCCGCCGCCATCTCCGAACCCAGGCGCTTCGCCATCCGCTCCATCCACTTCGCGTTCACGGCGAACCCCAGCAGCCGGCTCGCCAGCGCCGCCGCCGGCGCGAACGCCGTCTCCGCCGCCAGCGGCGCGACCGCCTTCACCAGTCCCGGCGTCGCCCGCGTCCCGGCCCGGCCCTTCACGCCCAGCTCCTCGTCCAGCGGGCACCGCCCGCCCTTCGCGCAGCCGCACGTCCAGTACCCGCGAACCACCCGCAGCCGACCCGGCAGCCACAGCGCCGCCAGCGGCCGCGAACGCCGAACCATCGTCCGCCGGCAGTCGCCGCACCGCAACGGCTCCCGCTCCGCGTCCGCCTCCGTCAGCAGCCTCGACGTCCCCGCCGAGGCGCCCTCGCGCAGCGCCTCCCGCGTTCCCTTCTCGAACTCCATGAAGTTGCCGCACCGCCCCAGCGCCGCGCGCGCCGCCGGCGACGACAGCGCCTTCGCCACCGCCTCCCGCAGGAAGCCGTAGGCGTCCTTGCCAACCTCCCCGCCCGAAGCCACAATCCCTTCCGTCACCGCGATTCCCTTCGCTCGGTTGTACACGATCCAAGCGTATCCCGGGTTTCGCGGTGACTCTCAACCCGGAACAAATATGTCGTACACCCGGCGAGATGCCTGCGCCCAAGGTTGCAACCCACACCGCTGGCCCTACATCCGCTCTCGGTTCGGTTTGCGCCCCAAATTGGCATACTGTAGCGCGTCGCCATGCAAATCGTGCTCGCTTCCTCATCGCCCTATCGGCGCGAACTGCTCGAACAGTTCGGCTTGCCGTTCTTGGTTGTTCCGCCGGATGTCGATGAATCGCCGCTGCCCGGCGAGACGCCGTCAGCGTTGGCCGTGCGGCTGGCGGTGGCGAAGGCGCAAGTCGTTGCCAAACGCCGTCCCAACGCGCTGGTGGCGGGTTCGGATCAGGTGGCCAGCTTTGATGGAGAGATACTCGGCAAACCGGCTACGCACGAACGCGCCGTGCGCCAACTGGCATCGTTCTCCGGGCGACGCGTGCAGTTCCTCACCGGCTTGGCCGTGGCGCGGGGCGAGTCGTTGCGCACGCATCTGGACGTCACAACGGCTCGTTTCCAGCGCTTCGACCGGCAGCGGGCCGAACGCTATGTGCGTCAAGACAACCCGCTCGACTGCGCCGGCGGCATTCGCTTCGAGGGCTTGGGGCCGCTGCTGCTCGAAGGCGTGGACACGGAGGATCCCAGCGCCGCCATCGGGCTGCCGCTGATCGCGCTCGGCAGGTTGCTGCGTCTTGAGGGTGTGGACCCGTTGGTGAGGGAAAACGTCTAGCTCGCCAGTGCGCCGAACCGCGCCGCGAACTCCTCGAACGCGGCCGGGACGGAAGCGCGGAACTGGCGGCGCTCGCCGTTGACGCGCAAGGTCAGCTCGGTGGCGTGCAAGAGCAAGCGCGAGCGGGCGAAGGCGGTCGGCTGGTTGGGCGCGTATTTGTCGTCGCCCACCACCGGATGGCCGCTGACCGTCGCGTGAACGCGGATCTGGTGCGTTCGCCCGGTCTTCGGCAACGCCATCAGCCAAGTGGCGGTCATGCCATGCGCCGGCTGTTGTCGCTGACGCGGTGGGTGATCTTCGGCGCGGGGATGCCGTGGCCATCGGTTTGTTCGTCGTCCAGCGTGACGCGGTTGCCCTCCTCCGGCAGGTCCTCGCAGCAGACGCCGACATGCACGGTGCGGTCGTACACGCGCTCGAACGCCTCGTGGTGCCCTTCGCCCCACGGGATGGCGCCGCTCGCCACGCCCACGCGCGCCGTCACCGCCGGCCCGGAGCCGCGCGTCACCTGCAGGTTGTAGCCGCGCACGAAGCCGCGCCGCGCATCCGTTTCGTAGAACTCCTGGCTGAGGATGCAGCAGCCTTGCGGGCCGAAGTGCGATTCAAGCGGCTCGTCGAAAACGCCGCTGACGTGCCCCCACGGGTGCAGCATGAGGTTCTTGCCCACCAGGCCGGAGCGGTTGGCGAGGCCCTGCGGGAACCGCGCCGAAGTCGAGTTGAGCAGCAGGCACGGTGTGCCGACGCCGTTGCAGGCGACGATCACCACTTCGGCGCGCTGGTGCCGTTCCACGCCATCCTTGTCGAAGTACGTCACGCCGGTGGCGCGGTCGCGCCCGTCCACCGTGATCTCGCGCACGCGGCAGTGCGGGCGCAGTTCCACGCCGGCGCGCAGCGCCATCGGCCAGTAGGGCGCAGCCGGTGTTGCACGGGCCGAGGTTCAGGCAGCGCCAGCCGAGCTTGTTGAAGCCGCGCCCCATCGCCTCGCCCATCCGCCCGAGCGGCACCGGCGGCAGCGGCGGCTCGTGGTGCGGCAGCGCCGGATCGCCGGCCACGCCGGCGACGCCGACGTTGTTGTCGTTCTCCGCGAAGTAGGGCGCCAGCGTGTGGTAGTCGATGGGCCAATCGTCCGCCACGCCGTCCAGCGTGTACACGCGGAGCGGGCGAGGCCGCGGCGCATCAGTTTTCGTCGCCGGGTGTCTTCCACCGACCCGCCCCGACCAGCATCACGCTGAGCGACCCGGCGGTGGGCGACACCTACACGCAGGGCGAGACCGTCACGGCCACCGTGGCATGGGACACCACCGTCCCCCTCACGGTGGCGGTTTCGCAATAAGCCGGAGTGCCTCGTCAATCGCTCCATGCTTGGTTGACGGAATTAGCGCTAAGGCGGACAATACTGTCCATCCGCAGCAGCGCCCCACTAGCAATGAACCACCTGCAGGCGGCCAAGGTGATCTTGGTCGATTGCGCCGCGAAGGGCATCGTCGTGTTCGACACGATGTCGCTGCGCACGGTGTTCCCGGGCGAGTCGCCTTCGGCGTTCCGTCGCTTGGTGGGCGCGTTGGCGAGCGCGGGCGTGCTGGTGCGCGTGGTGAAGGGCGTCTACCTCGGTGCGACGGCCAAGCAAACCGTGGGATCGCGTTTCGGCGGCAAGCTGATCGGCGCGATCCGCCCCGGCTGCGTAAGCTACCTGAGCCTCGAATACGCCTTGGCGGAGTGGGGTTCGATGAGCCAGATTCCGCAACGCTGGACGCTCATGACCACCGGCCGGCGGGGCGAGTTCCACACGCCGGTCGGCACCTTCGAATTCACCCACACCACGCGCGACCCGGCGGAGATTCTCGCCCGCACGTCCATGCATCCGCAGCTCGGCGCAAGGCTGGCCCATCCGGATCTGGCATGGGAGGACTTGCGCCGAACACGCCGCAACCTGCACTTGGTGGATGTGGAAGACCATGACGAAATCGTCGCCGAGTTCCGCGCCGTGCAACGTGGCGAGCCGGATAGCACGGAAGGCGTTCGTGCCGCTTGACTTCGACGACTTGGCGGAACGGCAAGGATGGCAAAACGCCCGAGCGTTCGGAGAGCACGGAGATCAGCAACGGGCGCGCCCTTCTCGACCGCGGCAGGAAGTCCGAAGCGGTTGCTTACTTCGCCGAGCTCCGCAAACGTCGCTCCGAATCGGCCCGCGTTCATCTGCAATCCGCGTTTGTGCTTGATCGTCTTGGCAGGGAAGGCGAAGCCGTGCCCTTGTATGAGCGGGCTCTATCGCTGGGCCTCAGAGGAACCGATGCGAGGGACGCGCATGTTTGTTTGGCTTCCTCGCTTCGAAACGTCGGTCGGCCGCAGCAGGGCTTTGACTTGCTGGAAAGCGCCAAGCCGCGTTTCGCGGGCGACGTGGTGTTCGAGCTGTTCTTCGCTCTCTTGGCGACCGAGATCGGCCGCCCCAACGAAGCGATTCGAGTGCTCGTGAAGTCTCTGCTCCGGGAGTCGCCGGCCGAAGACCTTGGGCGCTACGGCAATGTGCTGCGCGGGAAATTCAACAGCTTGCTCAGTACCTCCGGCACCACAAGTGCGGTGAGGCGACGGCGTGCCAGCTAGGTTGGCGTGGCGTCCGGCGCGTCACGGTAGAAAGGCGCGCGCTGGCGCACCGGATCGAGTAGCGAGAGATCGCCCTCGCGCACTTCGTATCCTTGCGGGAAAGGCGGTCGCGCTTCCATGCCCAGGGCTTCGAGCACGCGATCGTCTTGGTAGTAGCTGGTGACGGTGTGCAAGGCTAGGCCGCGTAGGAAATCCGGCGCGGCGGCGCGGGCGTCGGCCACCACGCGGTGCTGCTCGGCCGCGGTCAGGTCGAGGAAGGGGCGGCCGGTCTGCGCTTCCGCTCGGGCGATCAAGGCATCCAATTCTTCGCGCAGCGTCGGCAGGGAATCGGCCTCGCGCTCGACGATGTAGCCCAACACGTCCACCTCGGCGGCGCTGGGTTTGCTCCCATCGGCGCTGGCCGGCAC
The DNA here is from genome assembly GCA_965243095.1 of Candidatus Azotimanducaceae bacterium. GTDB lineage: Bacteria > Pseudomonadota > Gammaproteobacteria > Pseudomonadales > Azotimanducaceae > VXYL01. Next base: position 2,331,706 of record OZ251530.1, on the reverse strand, counting down.
GATCATGTCCAGCAGGATGTTGAAGATGCCACGCTGCGTTGGGTTGAGCGGGCTGTCGGTGGCGATGCGTTCGTTGGTCACGGTTCGTCGAACAGGTTGGCCAAGCGCTTCTTCATCGAGTCCGCGATGTAGAGCGCCACGGCTTGAATCGTCGTCGTCGGGTTGACGCCGCCGGAGGTGACGAACACGCTGCCGTCCACCACGAACAGGTTGCGCACGTCGTGGCTGCGGCCCCACTCGTTCACCACCGAGCGTTCCGGGTCCCTGCCCATGCGCGCCGTGCCCAGCAGATGCCAGCCGGCTTGCCGCACCGGGGCGGCGGAGGCGCACACATCCTCGGCGCCGGCGGCGCGCAGCGCTTCCGCGGCCTTGTCCAGGCCGTGCGCCAACATGCGCCGGCTGTTGTCGCTGACGCGGTAGGTGATCTTCGGCGCGGGGATGCCGTGGCCATCGGTCTGTTCGTCGTCCAGCGTGACGCGGTTGCCTTCCTCCGGCAGGTCCTCGCAGCAAACGCCCACATGCACGGTGCGGTCGTACACGCGCTCGAACGCCTCGTGGTGCCCCGCGCCCCACGGGATGCCACCGCTCGCCACGCCCACGCGCGCCGTCACCGCCGGCCCGGAGCCGCGCGTCACCTGCAGGCCGGCGATCCGGCGCTGCCGCACCACGAGCCGCCGCTGCCGCCGCTGCCGCCGGTGCCGCTCGGGCGCATGGGCGAGGCGATGGGGCGCGGCTTCAACAAGCTCTCCGCGAAGTAGGGCTCTAGCGTCCCGTAGTCGATGGGCCAATCGTCCGCCACGCCGTCCAGCGTTCGCACGCGGAAGTCCGACGGGTGGAAGCGCGGGAAGTGCGCGGAATAGAGGATGGTGCTGCCGCCGACGGCGTTGAAGTTGAGGATGGCGATGGGCGAATCGCTGTCGTTCACCGGATAGTCGGCGGCGCGCCGGCGCAGATTCGGGCTGGTGCGGAACTCCCGCGCCGGGGCCATCTCCCAATCCCGCCCGGTGCTCGGATACTCCGCGGGATTCATCCACCCGCCCTGCTCCAAGCACACGATGCGCATGCGCGTCTCGGCCAGACTCCACGCCACCGCCGCCCCGGACGCCCCGGCGCCGACAATGAGCACATCCACGATGTCGTCGGCCATGAACCCTCCCGGCCGCGCTGGGCGGCGTACACCCCGTTACATGAACGGCGCATGGTAACCCTCCCGCGGCCATTGCGACGGTTGGTTGGGCGGTCGGTTGCAATTGAGTCCCCGCTGTGCCATTTTGTGCCGTGATCAACCGAGCCGATGGTTGCCACGCCAAGAGGACGCAAGGAATCAAGCCGATGAAGATCACCCCCCCCCCCACGGTAGCTGGGCCGATCCCCATGTCTGATCGGTTGCGCCGTCGCTTCGAGTTCCGCGGCCGGCACTGGTTGTTTGCCGCGCTGCTGACCTGCGCCGCGGGCGAAGCCGCGGCGCATCAGTTTTCGTCGCCGGGTGTCTTCCACCGACCCGCCCCGACCAGCATCACGTTGAACGACCCGGCGGTGGGCGACACCTACATGCAGGGCGAGACCATCACGGCCACCGTGGCATGGGACACCACCGTCCGCCTCAACCAAGGCTGTACGTTCAATCTCGGTTATGGCTTGGTCAAGCTGCGAGTGCAGATTGGTTCGGTTGTCCGGCTGTTTTCCTGCCCCGGCGGGTCTGACGTGACCTCTGTTGTCTTTAGCTACACGGTTCAGCAGGATGATGTCGACGCCGATGGCATCAGCATTTCCGGGAGAGCGTTGACCGGGAGGATCGGTCACGTCCTCGTCGGCCAGGAAATCACCTACGACGTGCCGGCGAACGTCGCGATCGTCAACTCTCGTGGGCACAGGGTGGCCGGCAGCGCGGTGGCCATCTCGTCTATGGAACCGGCGTCGCTGACCGAGCGGAACCTGGACGGCGCGACGATCGCCCTCTCGCTGACCGGAACCACCTTCGCGAGCGGCGTCACCGCCGCCAGCTTCGAGCTGGTGCCGGCGGTACCGGGTCTGTCCATCGCCAGCGTGGCCGGCGCCGCCTCCGGCGGCACGACGGCCACGCTGACGCTTGCACTCCCCGGTGGCGAACTGCCGGCCGACCAGGACTTCGCGGTGAAGGTGCTGACCGCCGCGCACGCCGGCGGCGTGGACCTGACCACCTGGACAACCATACCCGCGGTTGGGGGGGCGGTGTCGCTGCCGGACCCGGCCCTGGCGGCCGCCGCGGAGCGGGCGCTGGGCAAGCGGCCGGGAACACTGAGGGCAGTGGATCTGCCGGCGTTGCGGACGCTGAACGCGGACGGCGCCGGGATCTCGTCGCTGGCGGGCCTGGAGGCGGCGCTGTGGCTGGAGTCGCTGTCGCTGTCCGGCAACGCGCCGGCAGCCGGGGGCGAGCCGCTGGATATGTCGCCGCTGGCGGGGCTGCCGTCGCTGACCTATCTGGACTTGTCGGACAACGGCCTGGTGGACATTTCCGATCTGTCGAGTCTGACCGGCCTGCGGACGCTGCTGCTGGGCGGCAACGCGATCCGCGACCTGTCGCCGCTTTCCGGGCTGACCGGACTGGAGGCGCTGACGCTCTCCGGCAACGGACTCGCGGACGTCGCGGCGCTCTCCGCGCTGACGGCCCTTGAGCAGTTGTGGCTGGACGGCAACGATCTATCGGACATCTCGACGCTGTCGGCGCTGGGCGCGCTGATCTACCTGCATCTGGGCGACAACCGCATCGCCGACATCTCGCCGCTGGCAGGGCTCTCGAGCCTGCGGCGGCTGTGGCTGCCGGGCAACATGGTTGCCGACGTCTCGGCGCTCGCGGGGCTGCGGGAGCTGAGGCGGCTGGACCTGTCGCGCAACCGGATCGCGGACGCTTCGCCGCTGCGCGGGCTGACGCGGCTGTCATGGCTGCGCCTGGGCTGGAACCGGCTGGCGGACGTGGCGGGGCTGGCCGGGCACCCGAGGCTTGCGGACGGCGGTGCGCTGGGCCTGCGCGGCAATCCGCTGGACGCGGCGGCGCTGGACACGCACATTCCGGCGCTGCGCGAGGCCGGCGCGGCGGTGGTGTTCGGCTGGGCGGTGCCGCTGTTCCCGTCGGCGGCGGACGCGGCGGGGCGCAGCGGCGTCGTCCGTGTGCTCAACCGATCCGACATGGATGGCGCGGTGCTGGTGGAGGCGTTGGACGAGGCCGGCCGAACAGTCGGCCCGGTGTCGCTTCCGCTGGCTGCCGGGGCGGCGGCGCGGTTCGACTCGGCGGACTTGGAGAACGGCAACGCCGAGATGGGGCTGATGGAGGGCGTCGGCCCGCCGATGGCGGGCAGCTGGCGGCTGCATCTGTGGTCGGCGCTGGACATCGAGGTTCTGGCGTACGTCCGAACGCCGGACGGATTCCTCACCCCGTCGCACGGCGAGTTGCCGCGCGCGGGCGACTCGCTTTCCGCGTTCCTCTTCAACCCGGCGAGCAACCGCGCTCAACGCAGTTCGCTGCGCGTCTTCAACCCGTTCCCAGCTTCCGCGAGGATGTCCGTGTGGGGCGTGGACGACGCCGGGCGGGGGCGCTTCGCGCCTGGCTTCGAGGCGCCGGCGGGCGCGACGGTGGCGCTGACGGCCGGGCAGCTAGAGCGGTCGCGGGGTGCCGCCGGCGCCGGCTTGAGCAACGGCGCCGGTAAGTGGCGCTTGCGGTTGGCCGCGCCTTGGCCGCTGTCGGCGTCCTCGTGGTTGGAGAGCCCGAGCGGACACCTCGCGAACCTGTCGTCGTCGCCGCTGCGAGCGGCCGTGGGCGAGACGCTTCGGCTGCCGCTGTTCCCAGCGGCGGGCGACCCGACCGGGCGCGAAGGCTTCGTCCGCGTGGCCAACATGACCGCGGCGGAAGGCATGCTGGAGGTCTCGGCGGTGGACGACGCCGGCGTCAAGGCGGGGCCGGTCGAGCTGCAGCTTGCGGCACGGGCGACAATGCATTTCAACTCGGAGGACTTGGAGAACGGCAACGCCAAGAAGGGCTTGGCGTCCGGCGTGGGCGCACCGACGAAGGGTGCGTGGCGGCTGGAACTGCAAAGCAGCACCCTCGCGCTCGCCGCGGCAAGCTACGCACGCCACAGGGACGGCTTCGTGACCAGCCTGCACGAGACGGCCCCGGCGGCCGACGGCGCCGCGCGAGTCCCGGTATTCCACCCGGCGTCCAGCGACGAACAGCGCAGCCTCCTGCGCTTGGCCAACAACGGCGACGAGCCGGCGATGGCGACCATCACCGGCGTGGACGACGCCGGCGCGGCGTCCGAACCGGCAACCGTCACCGTGCCGGCGGGCGAAGCGCTGACGCTCAGCGCGGCGCAACTCGAAGCCGGCGGCGAGGGCCTTGAAGGCGCGCTGGGCGACGGCGAGGGCAAGTGGCGCCTGACGGTGGCGTTCGACAACCCGCTCACCGTCATGAGCCTGCTGGAAAGCCCCGCCGGCCACCTCTCGAACCTCTCCGCCACCGCAAGGCCGTAAGCCGTCCTGGGAGCGCGGGCGTCTCGCCCGCACTTTGGTGTTCCAACCCTGTGCGGGCGAGACGCCCGCGCTCCCAGGGGCGTCGCGGCCGGGCAGTCTGCAAGCGGCGCCGTTTCCTTGGGTCATTTCCGCTTGACAGAGCACTAGGTTGGCATACTGTGGCGCGTCGCCCATGCAAATCGTGCTCGCCTCCTCATCGCCCTATCGGCGCGAACTGCTCGAACGGTTCGGCTTGCCGTTTTTGGTTGATCCGCCGGACGTTGACGAATCGCCGCTGCGTGGCGAGACGCCGTCGGCGTTGGCGGTGCGGTTGGCGGTGGCGAAGGCGCAAACGGTGGCCAAACGTCGTCCCGGGGCGCTGGTGGTGGGCTCGGATCAGGTGGCCAGCTTTGATGGCGAGGTGCTCGGCAAACCGGGTACCTTGGAACGCGCCGTGCGCCAACTAGCGTCGTTCTCCGGGCGACGTGTCCAGTTCCTCACGGGGTTGGCCGTGGTGCGGGGGGAGTCTTTGCGCACGCATCTGGACGTCACCACCGCCCGCTTCCAGCGCTTCGACCGGCAGCGGGCCGAACGCTATGCGCGTCGAGACAATCCGCTCGACTGCGCCGGCGGCATTCGCTTCGAGGGCTTGGGGCCGCTGCTGCTCGAAGGCGTGGACACGGAGGATCCCAGCGCCGCCATCGGACTGCCGCTGATCGCGCTCGGCAGGTTGCTGCGCCTTGAGGGGGTGGACCCGTTGGTGAAGGAAAACGCCTAGCTGGCCGGTGCGCCGAACCGCGCCGCGAACTCCTCGAACGCGGCCGGGACGGAAGCGCGGAACCGGCGGCGCTCGCCGTCGACGCGCAAGGTCAGCTCGGTGGCGTGCAAGAGCAAGCGCGAGCGGGCGAAGGCGGCGGGCTGGTTCGGCGCGTACTTGTCGTCGCCCACCACCGGGTGGGCGCTGGCCGCCGTGTGAACGCGGATCTGGTGCGTTCGCCCGGTTCTTGGCAACGCCACCAGCCATGTGGCAGTCATGCCTGCCTCGTCGTCGCCTAGCTGCCGCACCACCGCGAAGTCCGTGCGCGCCCGCTCGCCGCGTCGGTCGCCGCGCACGCGGCGCTCGCCTTGCGCGGTGACGAAGCGCAAGAGCGGCAGTTCCACGCGCCGGACGTCGGCCGGCCAACGGCCGGCGACGATCGCGTCGTAGCGCTTCTTCACCTGTCCGGTGCGGAATTGGGCGTGCAAATCCAGCAGCGTGGCGCGGTTCTTGGCCACGACCAGGCAGCCGGAGGTGTCGCGGTCGAGCCGGTGCGCCAGCTCGTAGCGTTCTTCGGCGTTGGCGCGCCGCAGCACCTCGATAACGCCGAAGGAGACGCCGCTGCCGCCATGCACGGCGAGGCCGCTCGGCTTGTCCACCACCAGCAGGTTGTCGTCCTCGTGGATGACCGCGGCGCGCAAGGCGCGCTCCACGGCGTTCGCGGCGCTTGCCGGGATGGATGTCGGATCCGCGGCTTCCCTGGCGCGGTGCGGCGGAATGCGCACGGCGTCGTCGCGCCGCAGCCGGTAGTGCGGCGCGGCGCGGGAGCCGTTCACGCGCACCTCGCCGCGGCGCAACATGCGGTACACGCGGCTGCGCGGCACGCCGCGTAGCCGGGCGAGGAGGAAGTTGTCCAAACGCCGGCCGTGCTCGGCTTGGATGTGGACAACCACGACGCCGTGGGTGGTCATGGGCGGTCTCGAAAAAAAACCGTGCGGAAGTGGTTGAAAAGTTGGGGAAAGATGCTACAGTACGCGCCACTGGTTCGGTGGCGTTCGTCTTCAAGTCCAAGGAACGGGCGAAGAGTCTAGGGATTGGGCGCAAGTCCAAGCACATGGGCGAAGTCCCCAGCAAGGGCGGACGAACGGCCGGACGAGAGTTAGCAACACGAGTCTCAAACGCCTTGAAGCGCGGAATCGTCGTCAACACGCCGTCGGGCGGGATCGTTCCCTCCGACGCACTTCTGATGTCTGTTGGTCATCAAGCCATCTTGGACGGAGCCTTCGCTTGCTCCGTCCCGGCCCCGTCCGGGGCCAAGCCGGTCGCAACCGCCGCCTTGAACGCGGCACCTTCGGCGCAGCAGCGCCCGCCGGCATCTTGGAACAACCTGCGCCGCGGCCCACGCGCCGCGCGCTCGATGACGCACCTTCCGCGCTCCAAGCCGTTCGCAACATGGAAGCGCAACAATGAAACGCATGCTAGTCAACGCGACCCAGCCCGAAGAGGTGCGGGTCGCCCTCGTGGATGGCCAGAAGCTCTACGATCTCGACATTGAGAATCGCAGCTACGAGCAAAAGAAAGGCAACATCTACAAAGCCCGCGTAACGCGGGTCGAAACCAGCCTGGAGGCCGCCTTCGTCGAGTTCGGCGCGGGCAAGCACGGCTTCCTGCCGTTCAAAGAGGTCGCCCACTCGCTGCACGGCGAGCAGGCGCCCGCGAAGGCCGCCGCCGACGGGGATGAGAACGCCCGCGCCGCCACGCCGCCGCCGCTGCGCGAGGGGCAGACGCTCATCGTCCAAGTGGAGAAGGAGGAGCGCGGCACCAAGGGCGCGGCCCTCACCACCTTCCTCAGCCTCGCCGCCCGCTACCTGGTGTTGATGCCGAACAACCCCCGCGCCGGCGGCATTTCGCGCCGCATCGAGGGCGAAAGCCGCGACACCCTGCGCGAGGCGCTGGCGCACCTGAACCTGCCGGAGGGCATGGGCGTGATCGTGCGCACCGCCGGCATCGGGCGCGCCGCCGAGGATCTGCAGTGGGACTTGGACTACCTGCTGCAACTCCACGCCGCCATCGCCCAAGCCGCCGAAAGCGTGAAAGCGCCGGCGCTGCTGTACCAAGAGAACAACGTGATCGTGCGCGCCATCCGCGATTGCCTGCGCCGCGACGTCGGCGAGGTGCTCATCGACGGGAAAGACGCGTTCGACCAAGCGCACGAGTTCATCGACCCGGTGATGCCGCACTACAAAGAGCGCATCAAGTTCTACGAGGACGCCATCCCGCTGTTCAGCCGCTACCAAATCGAGAGCCAGATCGAGACGGCCTTCCAGCGCGAAGTGCGCTTGCCTTCCGGCGGCAGCGTGGTGATCGACCCCACCGAGGCCCTGGTGTCCATCGACATCAACTCCGCCCGCGCCACCAAGGGCGCGGACATCGAGGAGACCGCGCTGGTCACCAATCTGGAGGCGGCCGAGGAGGTCGCCCGCCAGCTGCGGCTGCGCGACATGGGCGGCCTCGTGGTCATCGACTTCATCGACATGGTGGCGCCGCGCAATCAACGCGCCGTGGAAAACAAGATGCGCGAGGCGCTGCAGGCGGATCGGGCGCGCGTGCAAGTGGGGCGTATCTCCCGCTTCGGCTTGATGGAGATGTCGCGGCAGCGGCTGCGCCCCTCCCTCGCCGAACTCACCACCGAAGTGTGCCCGCGCTGCTCCGGCCAAGCGCGCATCCGCGATGTGGAGTCGCTGGCGCTGTCGATCCTCCGCGTCATGGAGGAGGAGTGCCTGAAACAGCGCAGCTCCATCGTGCGCGCCCGCGTGCCCATCAGCGTCAGCGCCTATCTGCTGAACGAAAAGCGGCGCGAGGTCGCGGACATCGAACAACGCACCAGCACCCATGTGGTGGTGGTGCCGGCGGCGGACTTGGAGACGCCGCACTACGAAGTGCAGCGCATCCGCGAGGATTCCGCCGCCGCCGAAAGCACGGTGCCCAGCTACGAGCTCACCGAGGCGGTCGGCCAAGCGGAAGTGGCGGAACCCCGCGCCCGCCGCGCCGCGCCGCCGCCGCAACAGGCCGCGGTGACGGTGGCGCCGCCCGCCCCGCCGCCGAGCCGCGAGGCCAAGCCGCCGCCGGCGGAAGCGCCGCAGGCGACCACGGCGAAGCCGAGCGCCAAACCCGAGAAGAAGACGCTGCTCGGGCGCTTCGCCGGCGCGGTCAAAGCGGTGTTGGGTGGCCCGGAACCGGTCGCCGAACCGGCGCCGGCCAGAAGCGGAAACAAGCGCGGCGGGCGCCGCCCGGCTAACGCGCCGAGGGCGCAAACCGCAGCGACGCGGCGAAGCGATGCGCCGGCGGGCCGCGGGCCGTCGCGCGAGCAGCCGCGCCGGCGTGGGGAACAAGCGGACCGAGCGCGTGGCGAAGGCGGCCAACGCCGCCCCCGGCGCCGGCGCTCCGGCGAAGCGGGTCGCCAATCCGACGGCCGGCCGGAACGCAGCGGCGAACGCCGCCAAAACGCCCAAGGCGACACCGCGAGGCGGCCGAACAGGGACGCCGCTGGGCAGCAGAACGCCGACACCGCCCGTCGCCAGCCGGACGCGGCGCGTAGGCAAAGCGCCGACGAGGGGCGCAACAACGCCGCCGACAGGCCGCGGCGCGAGGACGATAGGCAAGGTCGGCAGCGCCAAAGCCGAACGCGAGAAGCGCAAACCGCCCCCGTCAGCGGCGAAGCGCAAGCGCCCACCGCCGACGAAATCGCCAACAGCAGGCGCAAGCCGCGCCGCGACCGCTCGGCCATCGCCAGCGAATCCCGCCCGCCGCGCCCGCCGCCCCGCCCCGCTGCCGCGCAAGCAACAGCCCCGGCCGCCGCGGTTGAGGCCCCTCAAAGGAAGGAGCCCGACCAAGCGCCGCCCGCCGCGGCTTCCGACCGCCGCGCCAGCAACGATCCGCGGATGCGCTCCGCCGCGACAAATACGCCGCCGCCAGCCACGGCGCGTGAACCGAACGCGGCATCGGCGCCGCCGGCACCCAAGCCCTCGGCACCCGCCGCGCCACCGAAGCCCATCGAACCGGCCGACGCTGCGCCAGCGCGTTCGCCCTCGTCCGCCGCCAATGCCAACGCCAGTCCGCCGCGAGCAGCCGCCAAGCGCCCCGCCACGGACGCTGGCGACGCCGCGCCCGGGCCAACGCCGACGCGAGCGAGCAACGACCCGCGGCGTCAACGCGAAGCATCCGCCGGCTGATCCGGGACTACACGCCGGCGACGGTTGGCTCGAGTTCCAACGCCACGCCGTACTTGTCCCGCACGTCGCTTTGGATCGCGGCGGCGAGCGCCAGCGCGTCATTGCCGGTGGCGCCGCCGCGGTTGACCAGCACCAAGGGTTGGCGCGGCCACACCTGCATCGCGCCTTCGTAAACGCCTTTCCATCCGGCGGCGTCGATCAAGCGGGCGGCGGAGATTTTGCAGTGCCCGGGCGCGTCCGGGGCGGGGTAGGCGTCCAAGTCGTCCAATCGCGCTCGAATGTCGTCCAGCTGCTTCCGCGTGACGAGCGGATTCTTGAAGAAGCTGCCGACGTTGCCGATGTGCCCGGGATCCGGCAGTTTGCGCCGCCGCACGCGCACCACGGCCTCCGCCACCCGCGCCGCGTCGGCAGCGGCCGCCGCGATGCCCATGCGCCCGAGCTCGCGGCGAACGTCTGGATAATCGCAACGCAGCGGGGCGGCGCCCAAAAGCAACGCAACACGCACGATGGCGAACCGCTCGCCGTCGCCCGTACACGAGAATGCGGGCGAGACGCCCGCGCTCCCAGGGCCGCGGAAGCGGCTGGCGCGATAACGCAGGCCGCACTCCTTCGCCGGCAGCGTGCGGAACGCGCCGCGGCGGCGGTCGAAAACGGTCACCGTCTCCAACACTTCGCCCAGTTCCCGCCCGTACGCGCCGATGTTCTGCACCGGCGCCGCGCCGACGGTGCCGGGAATCAACGCCAGATTCTCCAAGCCGCGGATGCCGCGCCCCAGCGTAGCGCGCACGAGGTCGTGCCAAGTCTCCCCGGCGCTGGCGGTGACACGCCAGGTTCGTCGCCCAAGCCGCTCGAACGCCATCCCGCGCAAGCGCAGCAGCAGCGCGAGACCCGGCAGCCGTGGGCGCAGCACGAAGTTGGAACCGCCGCCAACCAGCGTGACCGGCAGGCCGCGCCGGTCGGCGTCGGTTAGCTGCTCCGCCAGATCTTCCTCGCTCCGGGCAACCCGCAGTTGCTCCGCCACGCAACGTACGCCGAGCGTGTTCGGCACCAAACGTGCGCTCTCGTTCTTCACGCCGTGCCCGTCCCGCCGGCGGTGCAGCGGAAGGTGTAGGAAACCCGTTCGCCCACCGGCTTGCGCGTGCGCGGCACACAGTGCTTGTAGTCGCGTTGCGAGGCGCCCCACATCAACAGCAGCGAACCGTGCGCCAACACGCCGCCGATGGACGCCCCGCCGGCCCGTCGGCGGATGCGCAACATGCGTTCCGCGCCAAGGCTGACGGTGGCGATGACCGGTTCGGCACCGAGATCCGCCTCGTCGTCAGCGTGCCAGCCGAGCATGTCGCCGCCGTTGCGGTAGCGGTTCAGCAGCGCGTAGTTGAAGCGCCAAGCCACCGCCGCGCCCACCTCGGCGGCCAACCGCGCGATGAAACCCGGCCACGGCGCGGCAACACGGTCGACGCCGCTGTAGCGATAGCTGACGCCACGCTCGCCAAGCCAAGCGACCAGACGCGGCGCGGTGAGCTCGCGCCCGAACAACGTGAGCCGTTCGTCTTGCCACGCCACTTTCGCCAGCGTGTCCGCGAACAACGCATCGGCTCGCGGGCGCGGCAGGAAATCGCGCCAGTAGTACACCTGCGGCGCGCCGAAATCCGCACCGGCGCGCGGCAACGACGGGGGAAGCGCGTAGCCCATGCCGGTTATCATAGGCGCAAAGCTCTTACTCGCTGGCACCGGCAGGGCTTGGGCCGCTTGCGGCCAGCGAACCGTTTGCAGGAGGAAGCAATGGAAATTGGCGGCAAGGTGGCGTTGGTCACGGGCGGCGCGTCGGGTCTCGGCCGCGCCACGGCGGAGACGATTCTGGCCGCCGGCGGCAAGGTCGCGGTGGTGGATCTGAACGCCGACCTGGCCGAGCAGACGGTGCGCGAGCTCGGCGGCGACGCCGCGGCGTTCGCCGCCAACGTGGCGGACGCGGATGCCGCCGAAGCCGCCGTCAACGGCGCGCTGGAGCGCTTCGGCGCGATTCACATCAACGTCAACTGCGCCGGCATCGGCACCGCCGGCCGCACCCTCGGCCGCGACGGGCCGCTGGACCTGAAGGCGTTCCAGTTCGTCATCCAAGTGAATCTGATCGGCACCTTCAACACGTTGCGGCTGTGCGCCCAGATCATGGCGAAGAACGAGCCGGTCACCGCCGACGGCGAACGCGGGGTGATCATCAACACCGCGTCCGTGGCGGCCTTCGACGGGCAGATCGGCCAAGCGGGGTACAGCGCCAGCAAGGGCGGCGTCGTCGGCATGACGCTGCCCATCGCCCGGGATCTGGCGCGCAACGGCGTGCGCGTCTGCACCATCGCGCCGGGCATCTTCGAGACGCCGATGATGATGGGCGCGCCGGACCGCGTGCGTTTGCCGCTGATCGACAGCGTGCAGTTCCCGAAGCGCTTGGGCGAGGCGCCGGAGTTCGCGCAGCTCGCCCGCCACATCGTCGAAAACCCGTACCTCAACGGCGAGACCATTCGCTTGGATGGCGGCATTCGCATGCAGCCGCGCTGAGCCGGCCCGGCGTCTCGTGTAGAGTTCACCTCCGAAGTGCTGCATGACCGAGACTGGAAGGAGACAGGATGAAGAGCGGAAGCATCGCCCCCCCCCCCGCACGTCCGGCATGACGGGCCGGAGTCCCCTCTCGCGCGCGGCGCGCTTGTGCGCCGTCCTCGTCGCGCCGCTCCTCGCCCTGGTCGCGGTACCGGCGGCGGCGCAGGCGGTGTCGTTGCTCGACGCCCATGCGGCGGTTCAGCCGTCCTCGTCGTCGCCGGTGCGGATCAACCAGGCGTTCGGGTCCAGCGGGTGGAGCGTTGCCGGTTCCGGGAACGGTCCGACGACCTATACGGGAAACAGCGTGGAGATACCCGGCGTGAATCCGAGGCGGTGGTTCTGCTTCCTCCGGGTCGGCGCGGATCGTGGATGGGAGATGCGTGTTCGAACTTCCGACTATTCTGCCCCCACCTGCCCCACGAACGGTATGGCGTCCGTCTCGGCGACGGGCCTCGTCGCCGTGGTCGTCGAGGACGGCCCGCCGGCGTCCGTGGTCGCCCGGTTCGCCATGGACTCGAGTTACTGGTCGTCCACGGCCGGCTATACGCGGTCGGGCACTCAAACCGCCCTCACGACGAGCGAGGGGACGGCGATTCACGCGCGCACCGCGGATCGCGTGCTGGTCGTTCACACCGGCGCATCGGGCGGAACCCTCTGCGTCACCGGTACCGAGTCGGGCTGCAGCGGGGCGTTGACTTGGATTCCGTCCGCCGCGGCGCCGACGTCCGTGGCCGCGGCGGGCGCGACCGCGACCGGCTTCACCGTGGGGTGGGCCGGCGGCTGGACGGGGAGCGCCGACGCCACGGTTTACGTGTTCGCGCAGGAGGTCGCTTCGGGGCTGACCGTGGACGTGTCGAGTGGAGAGATGGCGAACAGCGGCCCTTCATCGCATATCGGCGGCAGGAACGCGAGCACGCGCTATGTCGTGACGGTCTGCACCCAGTCGGGGGGCATGTCGTGCTACGACTCCTCCGCCGACCCGGGCATCCAAGGCGTGGAGGTCACGACGCTGGCGGCGGGGCAGACGGTCGCGCCATGGATCGACACGGTCGCCGGCACGGGGACAGTTGGCTCCAGCGGCGATGGCGGCGCAGCCACCTTGGCACGACTCCACTCCCCTGACGGGGTGACGCTGGACAGCGCCGACAACCTCTACATTGCGGACAGGTTCAACCACCGCATCCGCCGGGTGGACGCATCGGGGAACATCTCGACATTCGCCGGCACGGGCGGGGGCAGCTTCAGTGGCGATGGCGGCCAGGCCACCGCGGCGCAAATCTTCGGCGCCACTGGGGTTGCGTTGGACAGAGCCGGCAACCTCTACATTGCGGACGCGGGCAACCACCGCATCCGCCGGGTGAACCCATTGGGGGTCATCTCGACGGTTGCCGGCACGGGGACGAGCAGCTTCGGCGGCGACGGCGGCCAAGCCACCGCGGCACAGTTCAGTTTCCCCTTGGATATTGCGGTGGACGGCGCCGGCAACCTCTACATCGCCGACAACCAAAACCACCGCATCCGCCGGGTGGACGCATCAGGGAACATCTCGACGGTCGCCGGCACGGGGACAAGCGGCTTCAGCGGCGACGGCGGTCAAGCCACCGCGGCGATGCTCAATGACCCCATAGGTGTTGCGCTGGACGGCGCCGGCAACCTCTACATTGCGGACCAGAGCAATCACCGCATCCGCCGGGTGGACGCATCGGGGAACATTTCGACGGTCGCCGGCGCGGGGACGGCCGGCTTCAGCGGCGACGGCGGCGCGGCCGCCGTGGCGGAACTCGATGACCCCCTAGGTGTTGCGCTGGACGGCGCCGGCAACCTCTACATTACGGACTCGGACAACAACCGCATCCGCCGGGTGGACGCATCAGGGAACATCTCGACAATCGCCGGCACGGGGACGGCCGGCTTCAGCGGCGACGTCGGTCCGGCCATCGCGGCGGAACTCAACAACCCCCAAGGTATTGCGGTGGACAGTGCCAGCAGATACATCTACTTCTCGGACACCGACAACCACCGCGTTCGCCGCATCGCCGGCGTTGCCGAGCCGGCGCCGCCGCCGGAGGAGGAGGAAGATGGACAGGGCGGTGGCGGCGGCGGTGGCGGGCCGCTCGCGTCGTTGCCGGACCCGGGGCTGCAACGGGCGGTGGCGCAGGCGCTGGGCAGGGCGCCCGGGTCGGTGACGGAAGCGGATCTGCGCGAGCTCACGTCCTTGAACGCGGATGGCTTCGGGGTGACTTCGCTGGCGGGTCTGGAGGCGGCGTCGAATCTGGAGTGGCTGACGCTCTCCGGCAACGCGCCGGCGGCCGGGGACGATCCGCTGGACCTGTCGCCGCTGGCGGGGCTGCCGTCGCTGACCTATCTGGACTTGTCGGACAACGCCCTGGTGGGCATTTCCGACCTGTCGCGGCTGACCGGCTTGCGCACGCTGCTGCTGGGCGGCAACGCGATCCGCGACCTGTCGCCACTTTCCGGGTTGACCGGATTGGAGGCGCTGACGCTCTCCGGCAACGGCCTCGCGGACGTCGCGGCGCTTTCGACGCTGACGGCCCTTGAGCAGTTGTGGCTGGACGGCAACGACCTGTCGGACATCTCGGCGCTGTCGGCGCTGGGCGCGCTGATCTACTTGCATCTGGGCGACAACCAGATCGCGGACATCTCGCCGCTGGCGAGGCTCTCGGATCTGCGGCGGCTGTGGCTGCCGAACAACATGGTGGCGGACGTCTCGGCGCTCGCGGGATTGCGGGCGCTGACGCGGCTGGATCTCTCGCGCAACCGCATCGCGGACGCTTCGCCGCTGCGCGGGCTGCCGCGGCTGTCGTGGCTGCGTCTGGGCTGGAACCGGCTGGCGGGCGTGTCGCGGCTGGCCGGGCACCCGAGGCTCGCGGACGGCGGCGCGCTGGGGCTGCGCGGCAATCCGCTGGGCGCGGCGGCGCTGGCCACGCACATTCCGGCGCTGCGCGAGGCCGGCGGGGTGGTGGTGTTCGGCTGGGCCGTGCCGCTGTTCCCGTCAACGGCGGACGCGGCCGGGCGCACCGGCGTGGTGCGGGTGTTGAACCGCTCGGACATGGACGGCGCGGTGCTGGTGGAGGCGGTGGACGAAGCCGGCCAGACCGCCGGCCCGGCGACGCTGGCGCTGGCCGCCGGCGCGGCCGCGCAGTTCGATTCAGCGGACTTGGAGAGCGGCAACGCGGAGATGGGACTGACCGAAGGCATCGGCCCGCCGACGCAGGGGAATTGGCGGCTGCTCTTGTGGTCGGTTCTCGACATCGAGGTTCTTGCGTACATGCGCACCCCGGACGGCTTCCTCACCGCCGCCCACGCCGAGTTGCCGCGCACCGGCGATTCGCTCTCGGCGTTCCTCTTCAACCCGGCGAGCAACCACATGCAGCGCAGCTCGTTGCGCGTGTTCAACCCGGGCGCCGAGGCCGCGCGGATGTCCGTGTGGGGCGTGGACGACGCCGGCCGCGGCCGCTTCGCCTCCGGCTTCATGGCGCCGCCGAACGCCCCGCTGGTGTTGAGGGCGGGGCGGCTGGAGCGGTCCCGGGGTGCCGCCGGCGCGGGACTCGGCAACGGCGCCGGCAAGTGGCGCCTGCGCGTGGCCGCGCCGTGGCCGCTGTCCGCTTCCACGTTCCTCGAAAGCCCGTCCGGGCACCTTCCGAACCTGTCGCCGCCGCCGGTGCGCGCGGCCGCGGGCGAGACGCTGCGGCTGCCGCTGTTCCCAGCGGCGTCGAATCCGGCCGGCCGCGAGGGCTTCGTCCGCGTGGCCAACATGACCGCGACGGAAGGCATGGTGGACATCGAAGCCGTGGACGACGCCGGCGTCCGCGCCGGCCCCGTCCGGCTGCAACTCGCGGCGCGGGCGACGATGCACTTCAACTCCGACGACTTGGAAAACGGCAACGCCAAGAAGGGCTTGGCATCCGGCGTCGGCGCACCGACGAAAGGCACATGGCGTCTGGAGCTGCAAAGCGGCACCCTCGCGTTCGCCGCGGCAAGCTACGCCCGCCACGCCGACGGCTTCGTGACCAGCCTGCACGAGACCGCGCCGGCGTCCGAGGACGCGGCGCGGGTGGCCGTGTTCCACCCGGCGTCCAGCGACGAACAGCGCAGCCTCCTGCGCTTGGCGAACAACGGCGACGAGCCGGCGATGGCCACCATCACCGGCATGGACGACGCCGGCGCGGCGTCGGAACCGCTAACCGCCACCGTGCCGGCGGGCGAAGCGCTGACGCTCACCGCCGCGCAACTCGAAGACGGCGACGAAGGCTTGGAAGGCGCGCTGGGCGACGGCGACGGAAAATGGCGCCTGACAGTGGAGTTCGACAACCCCCTCACCGTCATGAGCCTCATGGAAAGCCCCGCCGGCCACCTCTCCAACCTCTCCGCCACCGCAAGACCATAGCAAAGCCCGACCGGGCCGTGGCGGTTCGGCGGGAGGAAGCAAGCCGCTTTCGCCGGCGAGGTACGCCAGCGGCCGCTGTTCCGTGCGTTACTCCTTCACCGGCCGATACACGTTGACCACCTCGCCGTCCATCGTCCGCTTGCTCGAAAGAGCAGTGTGGATGTTGGCCGCCAAGCGCTTGTGGTCGCGGTCTTGCGTGCAGAGGACGATCCCCCGGTGGGGAATCTCGCCTCGTGGAGGCGACCAAAATCCCTCCGGTCGTGGGTCAATAGAACCCGGCCTGAAGTGGCCGCGTCTCGGAGCACACGGTCATCAGGGTATCCCCGCCCCGCCTTGCCATCCTCCCGTAAAGTGAGGACATCGTGGCCTAATGCTCGCAACTCTTGGACAGCGCGTTGCGGGAAGTTCTCATCGGCGTATAAACGGTGTGGACGGTTTTCTTTGATCATGGTTCTCCTTGCTCCTTGCTAACGTCCCGCGGCAGCTTCTTCTGGCAGCCCCAAGCATTCGTTGCTTGCGATTTGCCGCTCTATCTCGGCTTGGTGCAGCTTGTAATAGGCCCAAGCGTTGTCGATATCGTGGTGGCTCAGAGCCGGATAGTCCGCAAGGATTTCGTCGTCGCTGACGCCTAGCTGGCGGGCGCGAACGAGCGCCCAAACGGGAATCCGAGTGTACGCGACACAGGCGTCGCCCCCGCAGACGCCGGGCGTACGTTCAATGCCGGATATTGGCGACTTCGACATCGGAGGACTTCCGTGCGGATTCCAACAATGCGTTACGGTAGCACGTTTCTTGCTTTAGCACCCTGTTAGCCGCGGGGTTCCCGCAACAGCGGTGACGACGCTGGGCAACGCCCGATGCGATGGAGGTCGCGTAATGGGCTATAATGGACGGCAAATCGTCGATGCGGGAACGCTGTTTTCCGGCCCGCGGGCGATGAGGAGCGAACGACCGATGATGAGGATCGTGATGAGAGAAATCCCCCCCCCCCCCCCCCCCCGCGCGTCCGGCATGACGGGCCGGCTCGTCCGCGCGGCGCGCCTGTGCGCCGTCCTCGCCGCGCCGCTCCTCGCCCTCGTCGCCGCGCCGGCCGCGGCGCAGGTGACGGTGTCCATCACCTCGACCCCGGCCAACGGCACGCACTACGTCGCCGGAGAGGCGATCGTCGTCCGGCTCGGCGGCCTCAGCGGCGGTGTCGCGAATGTGCATGGCGGGGCCTTCAACGACGGCAGGATGTCTCTCAACATCGGCGGCGTCACACGACAGGCGGGGACGGTACTCACAATATCAAATCATACGCAGACGTTCGTCGACTTCACGTACACGGTGACCGCGGACGATTTCGACACCGATGGCGTCTCCATTCCGGCGAACTCGATCTCCGGCCCCACTTGGACGGACATCGGCAGCAACGCCATCAACCGCAACCATGCCGCCCTGCCCGCTCAGCCCGCCCACAAGGTCATTGGCAGCGCGGCGTCGATTTCGTCCACTTCTCCGGCGATCCTGCACGAGAACAACCTCAACGCCGCCACCGTCACGGTGGCGCTGACCGGCGTGACGTTCGGGAGCGGGGTGACGGCGTCGAGCTTCGAGCTGGTGACGACGATGACCGGCGTCACGGTCAACAGCGTGTCCAGCGTGTCCAGCGGCGACACGTCGGCGACCCTGACGCTGGCGTCGACGGCCGACATATCGGCCGCCGCCAATCTGGCGGTGCGGGTGCTGGCGGCCGCCCATACGGGCGGCACGGCCCTCACCACCGGGACGGTCCCCGTAGCATGGCTTCCGGAGTTGGATTTTGGCCCCGGCAGCTCAGCCTCACCAGTGTACGACATGGCGGTGGAGGAGGGCTACGCCGGGTTCTACCGCATCGAACCGAACATTGATCCGGGCGCTGGCTGCACCGGCGGCGTGACGGTAGGGATCGCCTCCGACAACCCGGCCGTCACCGTGTCGCCAGCGCAGTTCAGTTTCACCTCCACGAACTGGTCGAGCACGTCGGTGTTGGTAACGGCGACCGCCGTGGAGGACGACAACGTCGTGGACGAGACGGTGACGATCAGCCACACGGTGACCACCGGCTGCGCCGGCACCTACCCGACGACGCTTGCCATCTTCAGCGTGCGGATGGCGGTGGACGACGACGACACGGGGATCTTCTCGATCGACTCGCCGCGGGTGGTGGAGGGCGACAGCGGCCCGACGCCGATGACCTTCACCGTGACCCTGGCCCCGCCCGCATCGGTTCAGGCAACGGTGGACTACGCCTACGCGATGTCCGGGTCGGCGACCGCTGGAGTGGACCACGCGGCGATTCCGTCCGGTACGCTGACCTTCGCGCCGGGCGAGACGAGCAAGACCATCTCCGCGACGGTGAACGGCGACACCGACATGGAGCCGGACGAGGGCATCGGTTTGCAGTTGAGCAACCCCGCGCCGTCCGGGTTCGCCCTCGCGCAGTTGAGCGGGAGGCTGGCGAACGGGCTCATCGTCGACGACGACAGGCCGACGCTGACGATCGATTCGCCGCGCGTGGCGGAGGGGGATTCCGGGACGACGCAACTGGTGTTCACGGTGAGGCTGTCGCCGGCGAGCACGGGGCAGGTGACGGTGGACTGGTCGACGCCCGGCGGCACTGCGACGTCGGGAACCGACTACACGGGGGGGTCCGGGACCCTGACTTTCGCCGCCGGCGAGACGAGCAAGACGATTGCGGTGGCGGTGCGGGGAGACTCGACGGTCGAACCCGACGAGACGGTGGAGTTGTCGATCTTCGACCCGGTTCCGTCCGGGACGCCCATCCGCAACGCGGACGGGGCGATCGTTGCGTTCGCCACCGGCGTGGGGACGATAGCGGACGACGACGGGACGGTGGAGGAGGAAGAGGAGCAGGGCGGGGGCGGCGGGCCGCTCGCGCCATTGTCGGACCCGGGGCTGCGGCGGGCGGTGGAGCAGGCGCTGGGGAAAGCGCCCGGGTCCGTGACGGAAGCGGATCTGCGCGGGCTCACGTCCTTGAGCGTGGACGGCTTCGGGGTGGCTTCGCTGGCGGGTCTGGAGGCGGCGTCGAACCTGGAGTGGCTCACGCTGTCCGGCAACGCGCCGGCGGCCGGGGGCGAGCCGCTGGACCTGTCGCCGCTGGCCGGGCTGCCGTCGCTGACCTATCTGGATTTGTCGGACAACGCCTTGGTGGATGTTTCCGGCCTGTCGCGGCTGACCGGCCTGCGCACGCTGCTGCTGGGCGGCAACGCGATCCGCGACCTGTCGTCGCTTTCCGGGCTGACCGGATTGGAGGCGCTGACGCTCTCCGGCAACAGCTTTGACGACATCTCGGCGCTCTCGACGCTGACGGCCCTCGAGCAGTTGTGGCTGGACGGCAACGACCTGTCGGACATCTCGGCGCTGTCGGCCTTGGGCGCGCTGATCTACCTGCATCTGGGCGACAACCGCATCGCCGACATCTCGCCGCTGGCGGGGCTCTCGGCGCTGCGGCGGCTGTGGCTGCCGAACAACATGGTGGCGGACGTCTCGGCGCTCGCGGGCTTGCGGGCGCTGACGCGGCTGGACCTTTCGCGCAACCGCATCGCGGACGCCTCGCCGCTGCGCGGTTTGCCGCGCCTGTCGTGGCTGCGCTTGGGCTGGAACCGCTTGGCGGACGTGTCGCGGTTGGCCGGGCACCCGAGGCTCGCGGACGGCGGCGCGCTGGGCCTGCGCGGCAATCCGCTGGGCGCGGCGGCGCTGGACACGCACATCCCGGCGCTGCGCGAGGCCGGCGCGGCGGTGGTGTTCGGCTGGGCCGTGCCGCTGTTCCCCTCGGCGGCGGACGCCTCGGGGCGCAGCGGCGTGGTGCGTGTGCTGAACCGCACGGACAGGGACGGCGCGGTGCTGGTGGAGGCGGTGGACGAGGCCGGGCAGATGTCCGGCCCGGCGACGCTGTCGCTGGCCGCTGGCGCGGCCGCGCAGTTCGACTCGGCGGACCTGGAGAACGGCAACGCCGAGATGGGGCTGGCCGAAGGCATCGGCCCCCCGACGCGGGGAAGCTGGCGGCTGCTTCTGTGGTCGGCGCTCGACATCGAGGTTCTGGCGTACATGCGCACGCCGGACGGTTTCCTCACCGCCGCCCACGCCGAGTTGCCGCGCACAGGGGATTCGCTCTCGGCGTTCCTCTTCAACCCGGCGAGCAACCGCGTGCAGCGCAGTTCGCTGCGCGTGTTCAACCCGGGCGCCGAGTCCGCGCGGATGTCCGTGTGGGGCGTGGACGACGCCGGCCGCGGCCGCTTCGCCTCCGGCTTCATGGCGCCCCCGAACGCCCCGCTGGTGTTGAGGGCGGGGCAACTGGAGCGGTCGCGGGGCGCCGCCGGATCGGGCTTGAGCAACGGCGCCGGCAAGTGGCGCCTGCGCGTACATGCGCCGTGGCCGCTCTCGGCTTCCACGTTCCTCGAAAGCTCGTCCGGGCACCTCTCGAACCTGTCCTCGCCCCCGCTCCGCGCGGCCGCGGGCGAAATGCTGCGGCTGCCGCTGTTCCCGTCCGCGACCAACTCGGCCGGCCGCGAGGGCTTCGCCCGCGTGGCCAACATGACCGCGACGGATGGCATGGTGGACATCGAAGCCGTGGACGACGCCGGCGTCCGCGCCGGCCCCGTCCGGCTGCAACTCGCCGCACGGGCGACGATGCACTTCAACTCGGACGACCTGGAAAACGGCAACGCCAAGAAGGGCCTAGCGGCCGGCGTCGGCGCGCCCACGAAGGGCGCGTGGCGCTTGGAACTGCAAAGCAGCGATCTCCCGCTGGCCGCGGCAACCTACGCCCGCCACGCCGACGGCTTCGTGACCAGCCTGCACGAAACCGCGCCGGTGGCGGACGGCGCGGCGCGAGTGGCGGCGTTCCACCCGGCATCCAGCGACGAACAGCGCAGCCTCCTCCGCCTGGCCAACAACGGCGACGAACCTGCGATGGCGACCATCACCGGCGTGGACGACGCTGGCGCGGCGTCGAAACCGCTAACCGTCACCGTGCCCGCAGGCGAGGCGCTGACGCTCACCGCCGCGCAACTCGAAGACGGCGGCGAAGGCTTGGAGGGCGCACTAGGCGATGGTCACGGCAAATGGCGCCTGACGGTGGCGTTCGACAACCCCCTTACCGTCATGAGCCTGCTGGAAAGCCCCGCCGGCCACCTCTCGAACCTCTCCGCCACCGCAAGACCGTAAGCCCCGAACGGGGAAAGCCGACGCCACCGTCGGCATCCCCGTTCGGTTCGCGAGAGTTACGGTCCTCGGTTTCTCGCATGCGCTTGCGCGACTGATCTGGTCGTCCGACAATCAATGTTCTCGCCCCATGTCGCCGTGGTCCGGGTTGTCGGCTCACGTTCACATCGAGCAGTACTTTGAGGGAAGCCATGCGAGGGGTGTGAGCGGGCGGCTGTTCCATGGAAGGAGGCGGGACTGGCCAAGGGGGCGGGGCCGCGAGGCTCCAGCGTTGGGGCGCCTTACGGCAATGCGAGTTCCCTCTCGCCACTCTGCTTGGCGTGCGCCTTGGCCCAGTCCCGCGCGCGGTCAACCACTCGACGGTCCTCGCCAAGGTCGTGGATGGCGAATTCCAGCACACCATGAAGGTCCTTGGGTTCCATGCCGAAATCTTCGCAAAAGGAGGCAATGGAGCCGCCCCGGCGCAGATGGATGAGGAAGTCCGCCACCGGCATCCGGGTCTGGCCGATGCAGAGCTTGCCACTCATCTTGCGCGGATTGGAGTCGATGGGCGTGGGGCTTCTCGCTTCCACGCTCGTGTCCTCTGGCTTCGTCTGGCAGAAGAATCATACACAACAAGCGGCTCGGCGTATTTCCGCTGTAACGCGCACCGGCCGGCGCTTCGCGACGCCCGCCATCGTGCAGTCGTGGTGGCACGTCAGGAATCTCGCCGAGGGCGCAATGGCTTCGAGACAGATCCCGTCAAAACTATCGCTCCGTGATGCGCCGTGATACGGTAGGATGCAACGAGATGGTCACCACCAAGCGGATGAAGGAAGCCGAGCCGATGAAGATCAATTCCCCCCCCCCCCCCCCCCGAAAAAAAGGGTTGCCGATGATGCGCGTGGCTTGGCGGCAGCGGCGTTGGCGGCGCTGCTGTGCTCGACTTTCTCGACGCTGGCATACGCGCAGCCGCCGGCGATCGAAACCGTCGCCGGCACCGGGACGAGCGGCTTCAGCGGCGACGGCGGCGCAGCCACCTCGGCCGAGATCAACAGCCCCAATGGGGTGACGCTGGACAGCGCTGGCAACCTCTACATTGGGGACGCGAGCAACCACCGCATCCGCAAGGTGGATGCATCAGGGAACATCTCGACAGTCGCCGGCACGGGGTCGGGCGGCTTCGGCGGCGATGGCGGCGCGGCCAGCGCGGCGCAACTCAACAGCCCCGCCGAGCTTGCGGTGGATAGCGCCGGCAACCTCTACATTGCGGACTACAACAATCACCGCATCCGCAAAATAGATGCATCAGGGGATATCTCGACGGTTGCTGGCACGGGGACGGCCGGCTTCAGCGGCGACGGCGGCGCAGCCACCTCGGCCGAGATCGCCAACCCCTTTGGGGTGGCGCTGGACGGCGCCGGCAATCTCTACATTGCGGACACTTTCAACAACCGCATCCGCAAGGTGGATGCATCAGGGAACATCTCGACGGTCGCCGGCACGGGCACGGGCGACTTCAGCGGCGACGGCGGCGCAGCCACCTCGGCCGCCATCAACAGCGCCCTTGGGGTGGCGCTGGACGGCGCCGGCAACCTCTACATTGCGGACACGAACAACCACCGCATCCGCAAGGTGGATGCATCAGGGAACATCTCGACAGTCGCCGGCACGGGCACGGGCGACTTCAGCGGCGACGGCGGCGCAGCCACCTCGGCCGCCATCAACAGCCCCTTTGGGGTGGCGCTGGACGGTGCCGGCAACCTCTACATCACGGACCGCCAAAACCACCGCATCCGCAAGGTTGACACATCGGGGACCATCTCGACAGTCGCCGGCACGGGGACGGGTGACTTCAGTGGTGATGGCGGCGCGCCCACCTCGGCGCAAATCAACGGCCCTAGGTCGATTGCGGTGGACAGCGCCAGCAGATACATCTACGTTGCGGACACCAGCAACCATCGCATTCGCCGCATCGCCGGCGTTGCCGAGCCAGCGCCGCCGCCGGAGGAAGAGGAAGATGAGCAGGGCGGGGGCGGCGGGCCGCTCGCGTCGTTGCCGGACCCGGGGCTGCGGCGGGCGGTGGAGCAGGCGCTCGGCAAGGCGCCCGGGTCGGTGACGGAGGCGGATCTGCGCGGGCTCACATCCTTGAACGCGGGTTCCTTCGGGGTGGCTTCGCTGGCGGGTCTGGAGGCGGCGTCGAATCTGGAGTGGCTGACGCTCTCCGGCAACGCCCCGGCAGCCGGGGGCGAGCCGTTGGATCTCTCGCCGCTGGCCGGGCTGCCGTCGCTGACCTATCTGGATTTGTCGGACAACGCCTTGGTGGATGTTTCCGACCTGTCGCGGCTGACCAGCCTGCGCACGCTGCTGCTGGGCGGCAACGCGGTGCGCGACCTGTCGCCGCTTTCCGGGTTGACCGGATTGGAGGCGCTGACGCTCTCCGGCAACGGCCTCGCGGACGTGTCGGCGCTCTCGACGCTGACGGCCCTTGAGCAGTTGTGGCTGGACGGCAACGACCTGGCGGACATCTCGACGCTGGCGGCCTTGGGCGCGCTCATCTACTTGCATCTGGGCGACAACCAGATCGCGGACATCTCGCCGCTGGCGGGGCTCTCGGCGCTGCGGCGGCTGTGGCTGCCGAACAACATGGTGGCGGACGTCTCGGCGCTGGCGGCCTTGCGGGCGCTGACGCGGCTGGACCTGTCGCGCAACCGCATCGCCGACGCCTCGCCGCCGCGCGGGCTGCCGCGGCTGTCGTGGCTGCGCCTGGGCTGGAACCGGCTGGCGGGCGTGTCGCGGCTGGCCGGGCACCCGAGGCTCGCGGACGGCGGCGCGCTGGGCCTGCGCGGCAATCCGCTGGGCGCGGCGGCGCTGGCCACGCACATTCCGGCGCTGCGCGAGGCCGGCGCGGCGGTGGTGTTCGGCTGGTCGGTGCCGCTGTTCCCGTCCGCGGCGGACGCGGCGGGGCGGAGCGGCGTGGTGCGTGTGCTCAACCGCACGGACATGGACGGCGCGGTGCTGGTGGAGGCGGTGGACGAGGCCGGGCAGACCGCCGGCCCGGTGACGCTTTCGATGGCCGCCGGCGCGGCGGCGCAGTTCGATTCAGCGGACTTGGAGAACGGCAACGCGGAGATTGGACTGGCCGAAGGTTTGGGCCCGCCGACGCGGGGAATTGGCGACTGCTCTTGTGGTCCGTTCTCGACATCGAGGTTCTTGCGTACGTCCGCACGCCGGACGGCTTCCTCACCCCCGCCCACGCCGAGTTGCCGCGCACCGGCGACTCGCTCTCGGCGTTCCTCTTCAACCCGGCGAGCAACCACATGCAGCGCAGCTCGCTGCGGGTGTTCAACCCGGGCGCCGAGTCCGCGCGGATGTCCGTGTGGGGCGTGGACGACGCCGGGCGCGGCCGCTTCGCCTCCGGCTTCATGGCACCGCCGAGCGCGCCGCTGGTGTTGAGGGCGGGGCGGCTGGAGCGGTCCCGGGGTGCCGCCGGCGCGGGACTCGGCAACGGCGCCGGCAAGTGGCGCCTGCGCGTGGCCGCGCCGTGGCCGCTGTCCGCTTCCACGTTCCTCGAAAGCCCGTCCGGGCACCTTCCGAACCTGTCGCCGCCGCCGCTGCGCGCGGCCGCGGGCGAGACGCTGCGGCTGCCGCTGTTCCCAGCGGCGTCGAATCCGGCCGGCCGCGAGGGCTTCGTCCGCGTGGCCAACATGACCGCGACGGAGGGCATGGTGGACATCGAAGCCGTGGACGACGCCGGCGTCCGCGCCGGCCCCGTCCGGCTGCAACTCGCGGCGCGGGCGACGATGCACTTCAACTCCGACGACTTGGAAAACGGCAACGCCAAGAAGGGCTTGGCATCCGGCGTCGGCGCACCGACGAAAGGCACGTGGCGTCTGGAACTGCAAAGCGGCACCCTCGCGTTCGCCGCGGCAAGCTACGCCCGCCACGCCGACGGCTTCGTGACCAGCCTGCACGAGACGGCGCCGGCGGCGGACAGCACTGCGCGGGTGGCGGTGTTCCACCCGGCGTCCAGCGACGGGCAGCGCAGCCTCCTCCGCCTGGCCAACAACGGCGACGAACCTGCGATGGCCACCATCACCGGCGTGGACGACGCCGGCGCGGCGTCGGAGCCGCTAACCGTCACCGTGCCCGCGGGCGAGGCGCTGACGCTCACCGCCGCACAACTCGAAGACGGCGACGAAGGCTTCGAAGGCGCGCTGGGCGACGCCGACGGAAAATGGCGCCTGACAGTGGAGTTCGACAACCCGCTCACCGTCATGAGCCTGCTGGAAAGCCCCGCCGGCCACCTCTCCAACCTCTCCGCCACCGCAAGGCCGTAAGCCCCGAACGGGGGAAGCCCACGCCGCGCCGGCATCCCCCGTTCGGCTTTGTCGCACGTCGCCCTGCTAGCTGTCCATGGTCGCCATGGTCGGAAGCGTAGCGTGTGTGCTCGCCGCCAAGTGCGTGGTGCGGGTCAAGCTTGCCGGCAGTCGCCGGCCCGAAGGCGTATGATGACGCTACGCTTGTCGAGTCACGAGGCCCCATGCTGACAGAGTACGTTGACGAAGCGCTTCGACGCGCCCGCTACGAGTTGATTGACGACGAGGCGACCCCCTACTACGGCGAGGTTTCGGACTTGCCGGGCGTCTGGGCGTGCGCCGAGACGCTGGAAGGCTGCCGGCGCGAGCTGAAGGAGGTCATCGAAGGCTGGATACTGGTCAGCGTCAAACGGTCGCTCCACATCCCGAGGTTGGGCAGCGCGGCAATCACGGAGATCGACACGAGAGCGGCGTAGTGGCGGCGTTGTCTCCGGTCTCGCACCAAGAACTGGTGCGGCGGTTGCGGAAGATCGGGTTTGCCGGCCCGTTTCCCGGCGGCAAGCATCTGTTCATGATCATGGACGAAAGGCGCCTTGCGATTCCGAACCCCCATAGGGCGGAGATCAGCCCCGCCCTGCTGTCGCGGCTTCTCAAGCAAGCTGGCATAGAGCGAGACGTGTGGTTGTCGAGCTGAACGTGCCGCTCCGCGAGCTATCGGGCACGACGGCAGGCGGTGGCCGTAGCCGGAGGTTGGCCCGCCATCGCCTGGCCGCGCTCCGTTTTGCTATAAATCCGCCGCGTCGCGCTGCTCGACAGGCCCCGAGGGCCGCCACGCTGTGCAACGGTGCGTTTGATTCGACGGAGACAGGCGGATGACAGGATTCAAGTGGCATGAATACCGGGATGTCGTCGCGGTTCTCCAAGCCTGTCGCCCAAATCTCTCAGCCGGCTAGGATTCTGCGCACCCGCTCGGCATCGGCGGGCGTGTCGACGCCGGCGGGCACTGGTGCCGCCGCCTCGGCCACGGCGATGCCGCGCCCGTGTTCCAGCAAACGCAATTGCTCCAGCGCCTCCACGCGCTCGAGCCGGCCCACCGGCCAAGAGACGAACTCCTTTAGCGCGTCCACCCGCCAGGCGTAGATGCCGATGTGCCGGTGCCAGCCGGCGCGTAGCGATCCCGATACGCCTTCCGCGAACTCGGTCCGCGACCACGGCACCGGGGCGCGGGAGAAGTACAAGGCTCGGCCTTGGGCGTCGGCCACCACCTTAACGACGTTCGGGTCGAACACGTCGGCACTGTCGGCGATGGCTTCGCACAGGGTGGCGACGCGGCACGGGCTCTCCGGCCAAGCGCTGGCCTCACGCGCCAAAGCCGCCACTTGGTCGATGACCCGCGGCGGCAGCAAGGGTTCGTCGCCTTGCACGTTCACCACGATCTCGTCGTCGCGCCAGCCCTCGTTGGCAACCACCTCCATCACCCGGTCCGAGCCCGAGGGGTGGTCGGCGCGGGTCAACACGGCTGCGACGCCCTCGATGCCCGAACGCAGCACCGCGCCGCGCACCCGCTCGTCGTCCGTCGCCACCACCACGCTGCGCGCACCGGAACGCGCCGCCTGCGCCGCGACGCGTTGGATCATCAGTTGGCCGTGTAGGTCCAGCAGCGGTTTGCCGGGCAAGCGGGAAGACGCGAAACGCGCCGGAATCACCACGCGGAAGCTCATGCGCTTTGCGCGGGCAACGCCAGCTCGCTGTTGTTGGGCGCGTCGAGCGGCACGCCCTTGCCCCGCAGCAACGCTTCGAGAAGCTCGTCCACCGGCTGCAAGAAACGCATGTTGATTTCCAAGTACCAGCAGTTGGCCGGCGGGCCGAGGGAGCGCAGCTTCTCGGCGTCCTTCTCCGTCATCAACACCGCCGCGGCGTCGGCGGGCTGGATGTCGGCGAGGGTGAAACGGTGATGGTCCGGGAAGGCGCGCAACGTCGGCGTCAGGCCGAGGCCGGACAAGGTGGCTTGGAACCGCGCCGGATTGCCGATGCCGGCGATGGCCGCCAAGTTGTCGCGGAAGCCGAAGCGGCAGGTGAACTCGTCCACCGTCAAGCGTTCGCCGCTGGCGACGTTCACCAACGCCTGCGCCTCGGCCGCCATCACGGACTCTTGCTCCACCACGCCGGGCGCCGTGCCGTTGGCCACCACCCAGTCGCAGTCGCGCAGCCGGGCGACCGGCTCGCGCAGCGGCCCGGCGGGTAGGCAGAGGCCGTTGCCGACGCCGCGCTGGCCGTCAAGCACGGCGATTTCCACATCGCGCGCCAAGGCGTAATGCTGCAGGCCGTCGTCGGCGAGCACCACGTCCACGTCCGCGCTCGCCAGCAGCGCCCGCACGGCGCGCGGCCGGTTCGGGTCCACCACCACCGGGCGGCCGGTGCGCCGGGCCACCATCGCCGCTTCGTCGCCGCACCGCGCCGCCGGGGTTTGCTTGTTCACCAGCAACGGGTACGACGCCTTGCCGCCGTAGCCGCGGGAAACGATGCCGGGCTTGCGGCCGCGTTCCACCAGCCAGCGCGTCAGCCAAATCACCAGCGGCGTCTTGCCGGTGCCGCCGGCGGTGATGTTGCCCACCACCACCACCGGCACCGGCGCCCGCCAGGGTTTGGCGCGACCGCTCAGGTAGCGCCGGCGCCGCCGCCCGGCCAGCCAGCCGAACAGCGCGCCGAGCGGCCAAAGCAGGCGCGGCCAGAAGCGGCCGTCGTACCAGCCGCGCACCAGCGGCGCCAGCGTGGTCGCCACCGGCAGCGTCGTCGGGCGGCGCGGGCGGCGCGCGCCGGTTGCCGCTTGGGCCGGCTTGGCTTGGAATTGCGATTCGTACAATTTCGCGTAGGCGCCGCCGGCGGCCACCAGCGCGGCGTGGCTGCCGGTCTCGACGATGGCGCCGTCCTCCACCACCGCGATCACGTCCGCCTTCTCCACCGTGGACAGGCGATGGGCGATGACGAAGGTGGTGCGCCCGTGCATCACCTCCTCCAGCGCGGCTTGCACCTTGCGCTCGGAAGCGGCGTCCAAGGACGAGGTGGCTTCATCGAGAATGAGCACCGGCGCGTCCTTCAGGAGCGCCCGGGCGATGGCCACGCGCTGCCGCTGGCCGCCGGAAAGCAGCACCCCGTCGTCGCCCACCACGGTGTCGATCCCGTCGGGTAGCTGATCGACGAAGTCCTTGGCTTGGGCGCGGGACACGGCGGCGTCGAGGGCTTCCTTGTCCGCGCCGGCGAGTGCGCCGTAGGCGATGTTGTTGGCCAAGGTGTCGTTGAACAGCGTCACGTCTTGCGTGACCAAGGCGATTTGCCGCCGCAGGCAGGAGAGGCGGTAATCCGCCAGCGGCTGCCCGTCGAGCAGAATGCGGCCGCTGGTCGGTTCGTAGAAGCGGGCGATGAGGCTCGCCAGCGTCGTCTTGCCGGCGCCGGAGCGGCCCACCAAGGCGACGGTTTGGCCCGGCTGCACGGCGAGCGACACCTCGCGCAGCACCGGCGGCCGCTCGCCGTAGCGGAAGGAGACCTCCTCGAAACGGATGTCGCCGCGCACGCGAGGCACGTCCAGCTCGCCGGCGTCGGGCTCCGGGCGTTGATCGAGCTGGGAGAAGATGTCGTGCGCCGCCGCCAGCCCGCGCTGCAAGCGGGCGTTCAGATCCGAGAGCTTCTTGATCGGATTGGCGAGCGCCCCGGCCAGCGCCAAATACCCCGCCAGCGCCCCGGGCGTCATGCCGCCGCCGACCCACGGCAGGAACACCAGGCACACCAGCGCCGCCAAGGCCGCCGCGGCGAGGAACTGGATCACCTGGGCGCTGGTGGCCTTGGTGAGCGTCATCTTCAGGTTCTGCCGTCGGTTCTGCTCGCTCGCCTGTTGGAACCGTTCCCGTTCCCGCGCCTCGCCGCCGAAGATGCGCACCTCGCGGTAGCCGCCCACCGCTTCCGCCGCCACATGGGTGACGTCGCCCATCGAATCCTGAATGCGCCCGCTCAAGCGCCGGAACCGTGGCGAGGCGTAGCGGACGATGGCCGCCACCAGCGGCGCGACGACGAAGAACGCCAAGGTCAGCAGCCAGTTCTGATAGATCATCGCCGCCAGGAACACCACCACCTTGAGGCCGTCCGCCACCAGCACCTTCAACACGTCCGCGGTGGCGTCGCGCAACTGCGCCGTGGTGAAAGTGAGCCGCGACACCAAGTGGCCGCGGGCGCTCTGGTCGTAGTAGGCGCTCGGCAACAGCAACAGGCGGTCGAACAAATGGGTGCGAATGGCGTGGACGGCGCGGAAGGACACCCGCGACAGCGCGTATTCGCCGGCGACGGCGCCGCCGGCGCGCAGCACCGCCAGCACCAACATGATCGCCGGAAACTGCCAAACGTACGCCGGCATCGGATAGCCGAGCGCGTCCACGATGAGGCCGAGCACCAAGGCGAACCCCGCTTCGCCGCCGGCGGCGAACAGGAAGCCTACGGCGGCCAGCAGAAACCAGATCTTCTGATCGGCGATGTAGCCGAGCAGCCGCCGATAGGTCGCCCAATCGCCGGTTTTGACCTCTACGGTCGAAACCGGAGCCTCCGGGGCGCTGCGGGGCACGGGTGGGTTGGTGGGCACGAACGGTTTTCGGCTGAGGGTTCGGTAGAAAAATAGCATGAGACTTGGGCGGCACCGCCAAGCGCAACGCACGTTGGTAGAATGAGCCACCTTTGGCAATTGCGACGAAAACACATGGCGGTACAACAGAACAAGGTGACGCGCTCGAAGCGCGACAAGCGGCGCTCCCACCACGCCTTGGCCGAGCCCACGTTGTCGGATGACTCGCACAGCGGCGAAACCCACCGCCGGCACCACATCACGGCCGAGGGCTACTACCGCGGCAGAAAAGTCGCCAAAGCCGAAAGCTAACGCCTCGCGCTTGCCCGAAGAGGGCCGAAACCGGCGCCGCCGTTGCGCATAGCCATCGACACCCTAGGGGCCGACGCGGCGCCCGAGCTGCTGGTGGCGGGCGCCTTGGACGCGGTGGCGGCGGCCGGCGATCATCCCGGCGCTCCAACCCTGCGTTTTTTCGGCGGCGCGGCCACCATCGCGCCGCTGCTCGACGGCACTTGCCACGAGGTGGTGGACGCGCCCCGGGCGGCCAGCGTCGAAGACCCGCTGCGCGCCTCCTTGCGCGGCGATGTTCCCTCCTCCATGCGCGCCGCCATCGCGGCGCTCGCCGCCGGGGAAGTCGAAGGCGTGGTGAGCGCCGGCAGCACCGGCTCGCTGCTGGCCTTGTCTCGGCACCTCGTCGGCACGCTGCCCGGGGTGCGCTGGCCGGCCATCATCAAGGCGTTCGGCGTCCCGGGCGGGCGCGGCTTCCGCATGTTGGACTTGGGCGCGAACATCAACGCGGGCGCGCCGCAATTGCATCAGTTCGCCGCCATGGGCACGGCCGCGGCCAGCAGCGAAGGGTTGCCTTCGCCCACGGTGGCGCTGCTGAACATCGGCTCCGAAGTGCGCAAAGGGCCGGCGGAAGTGCGCGCCGCGGCGCGGTTGGTCGAAGCGGACGAACGCATCCGCTACGTCGGCTACGTCGAGCCGGATCGGTTGTTCGACGGCGGCGCCGACGTGGTGGTGGCGGATGGCTTCGCCGGCAACATCGCGCTCAAAGCCGCCGAGGGGACGCTGCACATGGCGCGCTACCTACTGCGTCGCGAACTCGATCGGGCGTCCATCTCGGGCGCGTTCGACGACAGGACGCTAGGCGGCGCGCTCGAACGCATCCGCGCCGCATGCAATCCGCAACTCCACAACGGCGCGCGGCTGCTCGGCTTGGCCGGCGTGGTGGTGAAGAGCCACGGCGGCGCGAACCGCGAAGGCTTCCGCTGCGCCGTGACGCAAGCCATCGCCGCGGTGTCCACGGCGCTGCCGGCCAAGGTCGCGGCCGGCGTCTAAAGCCCATGCCCTCCGTCGCCCGCGCGCGCTTCGAGGCGGCCTTGGACGCCGCCATCGCGCAGATATCCGAGGATCGGCACATCCTGGCGGCCATCCTTTGCGGCAGCCTTTCCCACGACGAAGTGTGGGAGGGCTCGGACATCGATCTCGTGCTCGTCTGCACGGACGACAAGAAAACCACCGCGCACGGGCTGGCGCTGGTGGAGGACGACATCAACATCCACACCTCCGTGCTGCCGCGGGCGCAGTTCCGGCGGCGCTTGGAAACCGCCGTGCGCAACACCTTCGACCATTCGCTGTTCGCCAAAGGGCGCTTGCTGTTCAGCCGCGACCCGTCCATCAACGCGTTGCTGGACGGGCTTGGCGACATCGGCGACCGGGACCGGCGCATGCAGGCGATGGGCAGCGCCGAGCACACGCTGGCCTGCCTCTACAAGGCGCGCAAGTGGTACGAGGTGAAGGAGGATGTGGCGTACACGGCGCTGTGGATCCTGCTCACCGCGCGGGCGTTGGCGGAGGTGGTGGTCAGCGAGGCCGGCGAGCTGGTGGATCGGGAGGCGTTGGTGGCGGCGCTGCGGCTGAATCCGGCCCTGTTTCGCGTCGTGTACGCGGATCTGGTGGAAAAGCCGGTGCGCCGGGACACGCTCAAGGCGGCGTTGGACGCCATCGACGGCTACCTGACGCCGCGCGCGGAAACATTGTTCGCCCCCATCCTCGACTACTTGGACGAAGCCGCCGGGGAGCCACGCTCGGGCACGGAGATCACGCACCACTTCCGCCGCCACCACGGCACTTCCGAAGTGATCATCGCTTGCGAGTGGCTGGCGGACATCGGCGTCATCGAAAAGGCGTCGAGCGGGCGCAAGCTCACCACGCGCAGCCAGACGGAGGTAGAGGAGTTGGCCTTCTTCCGCGTGAAGTGGTGAGCGGGCGTCAGTGCGCCGCTGCGGTTGGTCAAAAACGCCAGTGGTTGGGCGAAGCGGCCAAGGGCCCACCCCGGATGTGTGGCGCACACGGGGCCCTCGTCGGCCTTGTGGTAAGGTGGCGCACCTTGCGCGCGCAGACAAGACACCGCCGGCCGTGCTTCGCGCTGCGTTTGGCACGATTCTTGAACAGCCGCATCCACGTCGAGTCGAATAGACCGCGACCATGAAGCGAAAGGACACAATGGCCAACACGGAGCCTGCACTGGGCACAGCAACCATCCGCCGCGTTTGCGGCGCCCCCCGACGGAGTGCCGCGGCGTTTCTGCTGCTCGCCATCGCCGCCTGCACGCCGCCCGGCGGCGCGCCGGAGGTGGAGTTCCGCATTCCGGTGGAGGTCGCCGAGGTGGAGGCCGCCACGGTGGAGGACTTGGTCACCGCCACCGGCACGCTGCGGGCGCGCGGCATCGTTCGCCTGAACGCGGAAACCCCCGGCCATCTGCAGGTGGGCCGCGACGCCGGCGGCGAACGCTTGGCGGAAGGTTCGGCGGTGACCACCGGGCAGCTCATCGCCCGCGTCACCGGCGAGGACGCGCGCATCCACGCCCGCTTGGAGTCCACGCGCCGCTCCATGGAGGCAGCGGCGGCGCAGTTGGCGCGCCGGCGCGAGCTGTTCGACGCCAAGCTCGCTTCCGAGGAGGAGGTACACGACGCCGAGGAGCGTCTCGAAAACGCCCGCCTCGAGTACGACCGCAGCACCCTGAACGCCGCCAAGGCGAGTTTGAAGACGCCCATCGACGGCACCATTCTGCGCTTGGCGCGCGACAACAACGGCCAGCCGATGGCGGATGGACAGCTGGTGGCCAGCGGTTTCGCCGTGGCGGAGATCGCATCGCTCGACGCGCTGGTGGCGGACGTGGATCTCATCGGCCCGGAACTCGCCCGCGTGCGCCCGGAACAACAGGCGCGCATTCGCCACTACGCCTTCAAGGAGGCCGCGGTGACCGGCCGCGTGCTGCGTCTTTCGCCAACGATGGATCCGATCAAGCGCACGTTCCGCGCGGAAGTGCTGGTGGACAACGCGGCGATGCTGCTGCGTCCGGGCATGTTCGTGGAGGTCACCGTGGTGGTGGAGCAGCGCCCGGAGGTTCCGGTGGTGCCGCGCCAGGCGGTGGCCAACCGCGGCGGCCGCGACGTCGTGTTCCTGCTCGACGGCCAGCGCGTCCACCGCCGCGACGTGCGGCTGGGGCTGGGCGACGACGACATCGTGCAGGTGCTGGCGGGTCTGGCGCTGGCAGACCGGGTGGTGGTGCGCGGCTTGGAGACGCTGGTGGACGGTACCCGGGTGCGGGTGATCGGCGGCTGAGCCGCTGCTCGCCGCAACCATTCCACGCAAGGCCCGCTAAGTGACGTTGTTCGAGTCCTTGGCCGCCATGGCGACGCGCCGGCCGGTGGCCGTCACCGTTGTCGCCCTCGCTATCGCCCTGGTCGGCTGGCTGTCTTGGCGCGAGCTGCCGGTGGACTTGCTGCCGGATCTGCAAAGCCCCACCGTGGTGGTGGCCATTCGCGCCGGCAACCGGCCGCCGGTGGAGATGGAGCGGCTCTACGGCCAGCGCGTCGAACAGCAGTTGTTCTCCGTGCGCGGCATTCTGGACGTGGATCAAGTGGCGCGCGCCGGGCGCCTGGTTTCCACCGTCACCTTCGACTGGGACGCGGATTTGGATTTCGCGCTGGTGGACGTGCAGAAGGCGGTAGGCCCCCTCGAAGGCGATCCGCAGGTGGACGAGGTGCTGGTGCGCCGCTTCGACCCGCGCCAAGCGCCGATCCTCACCTTGGGCTTGGTTGCGCCCACCGGCAAGCCGGACTTGGCGGAACTGCGCCACATGGCGCGCCGGCAGATCGCGCCGGGCCTGGAGCAGTTGCCGGGCGTCGCCGAGGTGCGCGTCACCGGCGGCCGGCAAAAGGAAGTGCAGGTGCTGGTGGACCGCTACCGCATGGAGGCGTACGGCGTCTCGTTGGCGTTGCTGGAAAACCGCGTCAACACCGAGAACGCGGATGTCACCGCCGGCACGTTGGAGGAGAACGACCGCATCTTCCAAGTGCGCGGCATCTCCCGCTTCCGCTCGGCGCAGGACGTCGCCGACGTGGTGGTGCGCTACATCACGGATCCCAGCCCGGGTGGTCAGCAGAACGCCCGCCAAGCGGTGCGCGTTTCGGACATCGGCACCGTGCGCGTGGTCGATGCGGAGATCGACCATCTGGTGCGCGTGAACGGCCGCGAAG
Source organism: Candidatus Azotimanducaceae bacterium (assembly GCA_965243095.1). Classification (GTDB taxonomy): domain Bacteria; phylum Pseudomonadota; class Gammaproteobacteria; order Pseudomonadales; family Azotimanducaceae; genus VXYL01. The sequence goes on along the minus strand of OZ251530.1, from coordinate 2,296,579 downwards.
GCGTGGGCCTCGCCATCTACAAGGAGTCCGGCGCGAACACGGTGGAGGTTTCCGCCGAAGTGCGCGAGGCGTTGGCCGGGCTGAGCAACGACCTGCCGGGCGTGGACGTTCACGAAATCGCCGACGACGCCAAGCTGGTCACGGAAGCGTTGGACGATCTCAAGATCGCCGCCGGCGCCGGCGTGGCGCTGGCGGTGTTGGTGCTGGCGGTGTTCCTGCGCTCGATGGGCGCCACGCTCATCGTCGCCGCGGCGGTGCCGGTTTCGGTGTTCGCGGCCTTCTTCGGCATGAACTACGGCGACTACAGCCTGAACATCGTCACCTTGGGCGGCTTGGCGCTGGGCGCCGGGATGCTGGTGGACAACGCCATCGTGGTGGTGGAGTCCATGTACCGACGGCTCGCGCTGGGCGACGCGCCGGCCGATGCCGCGGCGAAAGGCACCGGCCAGGTGGCAGGGGCCATCGTCGCCAGCACGCTCACCACCTGCGTGGTGTTCCTGCCGGTGCTGTTCGTGGAAGGCTTGGCCGCCCGCCTCATCGACGGCATTGCCTTCACCGTGGTGGTTTCGCTGCTGGCGTCGCTGGTGGTGGCGGTGTTGTTGATTCCCGCGCTCGGGCGCTGGTTTCTGCCGAATGCGCCGCGCACCGGCATCGCCGCGGAAGCGGCCGCGTCGCGCGCCCGCGCTTGGCTGGAGCGGATCGTGGCCCGGCTCTTGCTGCGCCCGGCCACGGTGGTGTTGGTGGCGGCGGTGGTGGTCGTCGGCGCGGTGGTGCTGCTGGCGCGGCTCGGCACGGAACTGCTCGCGCCTTCGGATCCGCGCCAGTTCTCGGTGCGCTTGGTGGGCCCGGCCGCGCAGCGGGTGGAATCCACGGCGCAGACCGCGGCCGGCGTGGAGGAGATGTTCACGCAGGCGGGACAGGGCGCGCTCGCCGCCACCCTTGCCGAAGTGGGCCGCCTGCCCGAAGACGACCGCGCCATCCGCAGCGAACTCACCGAGGAGAACACCGCGCGCGTGCATGTGCGCATGGCGCCGGACGGGCCCACCGGCCGGCAAGTGGCCGCCAGCGTCGGTCCGGCCCTGGAAGCCTTGCCGGACACCGAGGTGGCGTGGGAGATCAGCCGTTCCGCGCTCACCGATTCGCTGGGGGCGAGCGGCCCGCCGGTGGTGGTGGAGATCGCCGGCAACGCGCTGGACGACCTGCGCCGCGGCGCCGCGGCGGTGAAGGAGGCGCTTGCCGAGTTGCCGGAGTTGTGGAACGTGCGCTCGTCGTTCGAAGGCGGGCCGCCGGAACTGCGCGTGACCTTGGACCGCACCATGGCGGATGCCCTGGGCGTGGATCTGGCCACCGTGGGGCGCGCACTCGAAGCCAGCTTGGACGGGCGCGTGGCGACGCGCTTGGCCATGGGCGACGAGGAGCGCGCGGTCACCATTCGTTTGCCGGCGCCGGACATCGACCGTCTCGGCGACTTGGAGCTGCGCACCGCCGCCGGCCGCCCGGTCGCGGTCGGCGAAGTGGCCAACTTCCACCACCAGCAAGGCGCCCGGGAAGTGTTCCGCCGGGATCAGCGCCGCACCGCCCAAGTGACCGCGCACGTCGCCGACGGCGCCACCCAGGCGGAGGCGGTGGCGGCCGTGTACGCCGCGCTCGCCGACGCGCCTTTGCCGCCCGGGCTGCGCGCCTCGCTGCGCGGTCAAGAAGAGGAGCGCGCCCGCACCTTCGGCGAACTGCAGCTGGCCGGCCTGCTGGCGCTGGCGCTGGTGCTGATGGTGCTGGCCGGCACCTTCGAATCGTTCCTGCAGCCGCTCACCGTGCTGGCGGCGGTGCCGCTCGCGCTGGTCGGCGTCGCCGTGGCGCTGGTGCCCGGCGGCCAGCCCATCGGCGTGATGGCCATGCTCGGCTTCATCGTGCTCGCCGGCGTGGCGGTGAACGACGCGGTGTTGCTGATCGCCACCGCCCGGCAGTTGATGGCCGAAGGGCGCGAGCGCGCCGCGGCGTTGGCGGCCGCGGCCGGCATTCGCCTGCGGCCGATTCTGATGACCACGCTCACCACCGCGCTGGCGCTGACGCCGCTGGTGTTCGGCGGCGGCGAAGGCGCGCAGTTGCGGGCGCCGATGGCGATCACCATCATCGGCGGCATCGTCGCGTCCACCATCGGCTCGCTGTTGGTGCTGCCGTGTCTCTATCTGGCGTTGGATCGGCTGCGACGGCGGCCACAAGCGGAGGCGGCGTGATCGGTCTGCAAGCGAAACAAGAGGGGGCCGGCGGTCGGCGCGCGTGGCATCTGCTGGATCTGCCGGTGCGCCGTCCGGTGGCCGTGGCGATGGTGTTCGTCGGCATGGTCATTCTGGGCTTGGTGGGTTGGCAGCGCATTCCCGTGGAACTCATGCCGGCCATTCAGGGAGATTCCCTGTACGTGTACTTCTGGCGCGCCGGCGCGGAACCCGAAATCGTCGAGCGCGACCTGCTGCTGCCGCTGCAAGCCCGCGTGTCGGCGATGCCGCACGTCGCCGAAACCTGGGGGCGCGTGAGCGGCACGAGCGGCCGCTTCACCGTGCGCTTCGACGCCGGCACCGACATCAAGGTGCGCGAAGCGGAGCTGCGCCGCATCGCCGCCGCCATCGAGCGCGAACAGCCGCGCGGTCAAGCCGGCTTGAACGTGACTTCGACCGAGGAGCGCACCTCGGCGATGGGCAGCTTCGTGATGCGGGTGCATGTGCTCGGCGGCGCGGACGGCGCGGGGCAAGCGGACTTGGAAGCGCTGTACGACCGCACCGACCAGCTGTTGGCGCCGCGCTTCGCCTCGGTGCCGGGGGTGAGCGAGGCGTTCGCCACCGGCGGAGCGCGGCGACAGGTGACGGTGACGGTGGATCCGCAGCGCGTGGTGGCGGCCGGGGTGACGCCGATGGAGGTGGTCGGCGCGGTGTCGCGCAACATGCAACAGACCCGCCATGTGGGCACCTTGGAATTGCCGGATGGTCGCCAACAGGTGGTGATGGAGGGGCATCCGCCCGGGTTGCACGGTTTGCGGAATCTGCGCATCCGTGCGGACCGTCCGGTCACGTTGGGGCACGTCGCGGACATCGCCTTCGGCGTCGCCCCGGAGCAAACCTTTCTGCGCGTCAACGGCGAACCGGCGGTGGGCGTGGTCATCTACCAAGAGCAGGGCGCCAATCTCATCCGCTTGGGCCAGGCGTTGCGCGAGCGCGTGGAGGAACTGCGCGAGGAGATCGCGCCGCTCGGCCTCGATCTGGTGATTGGCAGCGACGCGGCCGAGATCGTGGAGAAGCAGATTGGGCATTTGGGCAAGCTCGCCTTGTCCGGCTATCTGATCGCGCTGGCGGTGCTGTTCCTGTTCCTGCGCGAATGGCGGGCGGTCTCCGTGGTGGGCGTGGCGGTGCCGGTGAGTCTGCTCGCCGCCATCGCTTTGTTGTACGTCTTCGGCCAGACCTTGAACGTCATCTCCCTGATTGGCCTGTCGCTTTCCATCGGCCTGCTCATCGACAACAGCATCGTGGTGTACGAGGCCGTGTTGCGCGGCTTGGAGCGCGGCGCCTCCCCGGCGGACGCGGCGCGGCGCGGCCTGCGGCGCACGGCGCTCGCCATCGCCGCCGCCAGCGCCACCACCGCCATCGTGTTCCTGCCCATGACGTTGGTGGATTTGGGCACCACCACCGCCGAGCTGCTACGCATCGTGGCGGCGGCGTTGCTGTTGCCGTTGGCGGCGTCCTTGCTGGTGGCGGTGGGCCTGGTGCCGGTGCTTGCCTACCGGCTGGCGGCGCCGGCCGCCGCCAATCGGGCCGCCCGCGGCCGCGAGCGCCGCGAACTGTCCGGCGGCCTGCGCCCGCCGGAGCCGGCGCGGATGCTGTTTGCCGGTGTGCTGAAAAGCGCGCTGCGCCGGCCGTCCGCGTGGGTGGCGGGCACGTTGTTCGCGGTGCTCATCACCTTCGTCACGGCGGTGCCTCTGGCCATCAGCGGCTCCGGCCGCACGGATGCCGACCGCGCCGACGAGGTGCGCATGATTGGTCGCTACGCGCGCGGCGCCTCTTCGGCGGAGGCGTTGGCGAAGGCCGTCGGCCGCGTGGAGGCGGTGATTCTGGAGTTGGAAGGCGTGGAAACGGTGGTGTCCGAGGTGTCCGAGGAAGGCGCTTCCATCACCGTGGCCTTCGTGGACGAGGACGAACGCCCGGAACGCCTGACGGTGTCGCGGGTGCGCGAGGTGGCGAACGAAGCCGCCGAGCCGATCCGCGGCTTCGAGCTGCTGCGGCCGGGGGAGGAGAGCGTCCGCGGCAAACGGGGTGGCGGCGGTCGCGACGGCATGGCCGCGGCGATGGGCCAGGCCCCGCGCCGAGTCGTGCTGTCCGGCCCGGAAACCGCGCCGCTGAATCGCTTGGCGCGCGACGTCGTGGCGCGGCTGAAGGCGGTGCCGGATGTCGCCAACGCGTGGCGGGCGACCCCGGCTGGCATGGACGAGCTGTGGGTGGAGCCCAATCGGCGCGCGTTCGAGGCGTTCGGCCTGACCTTGGACGAAGTGCTGCCGGTGTTGCAGGTGGTGGGCCGCGAAGGCTTCAGCGCCGGCGGTGGATTCGTGCTGGCGTCCGGGCGCGAGATTCCGGTGAAGGTGGAACGCACCGGCGCCCGGGAGCCGTTCGCGGCGCGCGACCTGCGGCGGCTGCGCGTGCAGACCGAATCCGGCGTGGCGCCGGTGGCGGCGCTCGCCTCCATTCGCCAAATGCCGCCGACGCCGGTGATCACCCACCACAACGGCCGCCGCGAGGCCAGCGTGTCCTTCCGCCTAGGCCGCGACGCGCCGGAATCCGGGCCGGGGCTGGAAGCGCTGGAGCAGGAGATCGCCGCGGTGGTGCAGACGGCGCCGCGGCAGCTGGGCTACACGGTGGAGGTGCGCGAGGAGGAAGACACCGACTCCCTGATCCGCCAGTTGGCGGTGCCAGCGCTGCTGCTGCTGGCGCTGGTGCTGGCGATGGCGTTCGAGTCCCTCACCTTGCCGGTGTTGGTGCTGCTGGCGCTGCCGCTGGCGGTGCTCGGCTCGGCTTGGCTGTTCGTGGTCACCGGCACGCCGGCGTCGATCATGGCCGGGGCCGGCATCATCATGCTGTTCGGCTTGGCGGTGAATCCCGCCATCCTGCTGGTGGACCGCATCGCGCAGCGTGTGCGCGGCGGCTGGTCGCCCGGCGCCGCGGCGCTGGCGGCGGTGCGCGAACGCACGCGGCCGGTGTTGATGACCTCGGCCACCACCATCGCCGCGCTGTGGCCGCTCGCCATCACCACCGGGCGCGAGAACGAGATGTGGCCGCCGTTCGCCATCGTCGTCATCGGCGGCTTGATCACCTCCACCGTGCTGACGCTGTTGATCATTCCGGTGGCGTACACGCTGCTGCAACGCTTGGACCGCGTGTTCGGGCGCGTCGGGCCGTGGCTGGTGGTGGGCTGGTTCGCCGCCACCTTGGGCGTGATGCTCTCCTTGACGCTGACGGATGTGATCACCTCGCTGCTCTGGCAGGCGATCACCAGCCTGCTCGTTGGCGGTGGCTTGCTGGCTGTGACCGTCCTGCTGTTTCGCCGCACGGAAATGGTGGCGCCAGACACCAGCGCCGGCCCGCCGGTGGTGGACGTGCGCAACTTGAAGAAAACCTACGGCCTGCCCGGGCCGCTGCGCAACGCGCTGCGCGCCAAGCGCGAGTTCCAACGGCGCATTCTGGCGCAAGGCGGCGTGGTGGAGGGCGTGGGCTTCGAGGCGCGCGACACGCTGCGGCGCTTCGGCCCGCCGCTCATCTTGACGGTGGCGCCCTTCGTGGTGGCCAACTTCGTCCAGGGAAGCGCTTGGAAACTCATCCTGTGGCTGCTCGGCGGCGCGTTCTTCGGGCAACTGCTGCGCGATGTGCGCCGCGCCCGCGGTCTCGCCGATGCCGCCGGCGTGGTGGCGCCGGGTGGCGTGGAGGGCGGGCTGCGCGCGGTGACGCCGTGGGTGGTGTTGGCGGCGTTCGTGTATTGGATGCTGGTGGTGCCCTACCTCGCCGACGATCCGCCGCGCACCGCGTTGGTGCTGCCGATATTGGCGGCGGTAGTGCTGGGCGTCGGGCAGCTGGTGCGCCGCAGCGCCTTGCGCCAACAGCGCGGCCAGCTGCCGGCGCGGGTGCGCTACGGGCCGTTCCGCTATCCGCGCACGCTGCTGCGGCGCTGGGCGTTGCGGCTGGGCGGCTTCGACCTGCCGGTGCGGCCGGTGCGCGCCGTGTCCGAGGTGAACTTCCGCGTGGAGAAGGGCATGGTGGGCGTCCTGGGGCCGAACGGCGCCGGCAAGACCACGCTGCTGCGGCAACTCGCCGGCATCCTCGACCCCACGCGCGGGGCGATCTTCCTCGGCGGCGCGCCGCTGGGCAAGGTGCGGAACCTGCTGGCGCGCTGGGTGGGCTATCTGCCCCAGGACGCCGGGCTGCCCGGCGGCCTTTCCGCCCGCGAATACCTCTCCTACTTCGGCGCGCTCTACGACCTGCCGGTGCCGGTGCGCCGCGAGCGCGTCGAGCGGCTGCTGCGCGAGGTGGGGCTGGAAGGCAAAGCCGACGACAAGATCAAAGCGCTTTCCGGCGGCATGCGCCAGCGCGTGGCGGTGGCGCGCACGCTGTTGCGACTGCCGCCGGTGATCATCGTGGACGAGCCGACCGTGGGCTTGGATCCCCGCGAGCGCATTCGCTTCCGCAATCTGCTCAGCCGCTTGGCGGAAGACCGCATCGTGCTGTTTTCCACGCATGTGGTGGAGGATGTCGCGGTCGCCTGCGAACGGGTGTTGGTGATGGCGTCCGGGCGGCTGGTGTTCGACGGGCAGCCGGTGGCGCTGGCGGACGCGGCGCAAGGCCGGGTGTGGGAAGTGCGCTCGCCGGCGGCGATGCCGTTCGAGTTGCCAAGCGACGCGATCTTGGCCGAGGAAGCCCCGGCAGGGGGCATCACCGTGCGCCGCATCTTGCGCGACACCGCGCCGACGGCGGATGCCGCGGCGGTGGATCCGCGCTTGGAGGACGGCTACCTCTGGCTCATCTCCCACGCCGATGCCGCGGACGCTCCGGCTGCCGCGGCATGAAACGCATGTTGCGCGCCGCGTGGTCCCAGTTGTCGCTGTATCGCCTAGCCGCGCTCACCGTGGCCGGGCACCGCTTCTGGCTGCTGCCCCTGCTGACGCTGCTCTGGCCGGCGGCGCTGGCGGCGGCCAGCCTGCTCGGCCTGCGCGGGGGCTTCGAGCCGGACGACGCGCAGGGCATCATGGCCGTGCCGATGACCGCGCTGGCGATCTTTCTGGGGCTGCGCGTCATCGCCGGGGAAATCGACGGGCGCAGCTTGGAGATCGCCTACACCGTGCCCGGCGGCTGCCAGCGCGTGTGGTGGGCGAAACTGGCCGGCGGCGTGGTGCTGCTGCTGGCGGCGGAAGCGCTGCTGGCGGTGACGGTGCGGCTGCTGTTCGGCTTGAACTTTCCCCTCGGCGCGTTGTACGGGGCGTTGCAGGCCGCCATCTTCTACATGGTGTTGTCGATGGCCATGGCGACGCTGTTTCGCAGCGAAGTGGCGGGCGGCATGGTCACCGTGGCGATGCTGGTGCTGAACGGCTTGTTCACCGGCTTCGGCGAAAACCAGGGGCGCGGTTCGCCGTTCTTCAATCCCCTCGCGGCGCGCGGCGTGGAGGCCGAGCAGCTGCTCGGCTGGACCGTGCAAAACCGCATCGGCGTCGCGCTGGTGACCTGCGGCATCGCCTCGCTCGCGTTCATGCGCGCCAATCGCCGCGAACGAATGCTCGATAGTTAGGGCGCGCCCTGTTGGGCGCGTTGGAGTTTGCTGCGCAAACTCTGCGCGGTGCCAATCTATCGAAGGGCGGTGCTGCTCAAAGGAAAATCTAGGGCGGCCCCGATGAGACCTTTACACCATTACTGCCTTGCCACGGGCACTTGGTTTGCCGCGCACGCGGTGCAGAACGTGTTGTTCGCGTGGCTGGTGGCAATGGTGCTGCGCGAATCGCCGGCGATGGTTGGCGTGGCGCAGATGGCGCTGCTGGCGCCGGTGACGGTGCTGATGTTGCTCGGCGGCAGCGTGGCGGACGTGCTGGGCGGCCGCCGGGTGGCGATGGCCGCGCAGGCGTGCGCGGTGCTGCCGGGCGTCGCCTTGCTGCTGGCGTTGCGCGCGGACGCGGTGGATCTGCGCGTGATGATCGGCTACGCCGTGGCGATGGGCTGCGTGACGGCGTTCGTGACCCCGGCGCGGGACGGCCTGCTGAACACGGTGGCGGAAGGGCGCATTCAACGCACGGTGGTGCGTGTGGGATTGGCGCAGTACGGCGCCCAAGGGTTGGGGTTCTTGGTCGCCGGCATGGCCGATCGAGTTGGTGCAGAAGCGGTGCTGGGCTTCCAGATCGCGGTGTTGGCGGTGGGCGTCGCCGCCTACCGCCTCTTGCCGCGCGGCCCGTCGCTGCGCGTCGCGGCGCCGTCCGTGGGCGAGGTGGCCGCTTCCGTCGTGGAAGGCTGCCGCACCGTGCTGCGTTCGCCGGTGATGCGCCCGGTGGTGGTGCAGAACATCGCCACCGGCGTCTGCTTCATGGGCTCCTACATCGTCACCGTGCCGCTGTTGATTCGCGAGGTGTACGCCGGATCGTCCGCGCAACTGGCGCTGGTGAACGCCGCCAACATGCTGGGCTTGGTGAGCGCCTTGGTGGCGCTGCTCTTCGCCGGCGATCTGCGCCGCCCGGGCCGTGCAATGCTAGCGGCGCAGGGCCTGGGCTCGCTGGTGCTGGCCGCCGCGGCCCTTGGCTTGGGCATCGCCGCGGTGGCGCTCTGCCTGTGGCTGTGGGGCGTGTGCGGCGGCGTCGCCATGAGCATGGCGCGCGCCGTCATGCAGGAAGCCGCCCCCAGCGACCGGCGCGGCCGCGTGATGGCGTTCTCGGCGTTCTCCCTGATGGGCGCCGGGCCCATCGGCGCCCTGTTGTGCGGCATGCTGGTGGCGGCGTTTGGCGCCCGGTTGGCGTTGGCAATAACCTGCGCCGCGATGATGACGGTGGTGGTGGTGATGGGCAGAATCTCGGCGCTGTGGCGATTGCGTGGGGGCGCGCCCTAGCGGGCGCGTTGGAGTTTGCTGCGCAAACTCTTGCGCGCGTCACGCGAGGATCTAGGTGCGGGGACTTGAGCATGGGCATCGGTGAAGGCTTGCCGCTTGGCAAGAAAGTGGATTATCCGGCGACGCGGGATCCTTCCGTGCTGCGGGGCATTGGGCGTGCGCCGGCGCGCGAACGCATCGGCTTGGGTGCGCCGCTGCCGTTTGGCGAGGATGTCTGGAACGCCTACGAATTTTCGTGGCTTGCGCCGAGCGGCCTGCCGCGCATCGGCGTGCTCACGGCGCGGGTGCCGTGCGACTCGCCGCGCATCGTGGAGAGCAAGTCGCTGAAGCTCTATCTGGGCGGTTTCGCGCAGACGGTGTTCGCCGCCAAGTCCGATGTGACCGCAGCCATCGCCCAGGACTTGACCGCTGCAACAGGGGTCGCAGTGTCCGTGGAGATCAACTCGCCGGCCGAGATGGTGCCGCTAGGGGAGTTTCGCGGCTTCTGTTTGGACGACCTGGAAGTGGACATCGAACACTACGAGGTCGCCCCGCAACTGCTCGCCAGCGCCGAGCCGGCCGCATCCGGCACCGACGCGGTGTACACCCACCTCTTCCGCTGCCTGTGCCCGGTTACCGGCCAGCCCGATCACGGTTCCATCCGCGTGGCATGGCGCGGCCGCCAACTCAACCGTGCTGACTTGCTGGCGTACTTGGTCTCCTTCCGCACCAGCACGGGCTTCCACGAGGAGACGGTGGAGCGGATCTTCGTCGATGTGCGCCACGCCGCGGCGGCGACCGAACTAACGGTGGAAGGACGCTTTCTCCGGCGCGGCGGCATCGACATCAACCCGTGGCGTTCCACCTCGTCGCGCCCGCCGGAGGTGATTCGTCTGCCCCGCCAATAGCGCGGCTTGGCTGGTTCAAGCCCGCCGCAATCCCCGCAGACGCACCGCAGGCAGCCGTTTGAGCCGTTGATTCTGCGGATCGACCTCTATCCCCGCGGACTCCAGCGCCGTGACCCCCAGCAACGGTTCCGCGCCTTCGTCGCCGAACACGATGACACCCCCCGATAGCTCGCCCATGATCTCCAGCTCGCCCACCGCGACGTCCATCTCCACCTCGCGGCCGTCGGCGGTCGCGTACATCCGCCGGCCGGTGGGTTTCAGCCCGATTGCCTCCAAGCTGCGTCGTGGCGCCAGCGAGTCGATCGCGCCAGCGTCCACCTGAAACGCCCCGGTCCACGTCCGCGTCCGCTGCGCGGGATTGCGCACCGTCACGTCAACATAGGTCACGCCCACTTTGCCTTGGCTCCACCAGTTTCGGCGACGACATCATAGCCTGCCATCGGCCGCACCCCAACGTCAGCCCATCGCCGGATCATCCTTGACGCGGGATTGGCTCGGCGCGGGCGTTTGACATCGCTGCTGGCTGGCTTAAGGTGCCGCCATGACGCGGCGCAAATTGCCTATCGGCATCCAGACGTTCCAGAAGGTTCGTGAAGAGGACTGCTACTACGTCGATAAGACCGCTTACATCCAGCGGCTGGTCGACGAAGGCACACACTACTTCCTTTCCCGCCCGCGGCGGTTCGGCAAGAGCTTGTTTCTGGACACGCTCAAGGAGCTGTTCGAGGGCAACGAAGCGCTGTTCGCGGGGCTGGAAATTCACCGCAAGTGGGATTGGTCGGTTCGCCACCCGGTGCTGCGTTTGAGCTTCGGCGGCGGCGACTTCAAGGCGCCGGGGTTTCTGCAGGCCAACTTCATGGAGAAGCTGGCCGCCGCCGAACGGGAAGCGCGGATCGCCAACGAAGGTTCCACGCCGGCCGGTCGCTTCGCCGCTTTGCTGGCGGCCCTGCACCGTGAAACCGGGCGGCCGGTGGTGGTGTTGGTGGACGAATACGACAAACCCATTCTCGATGCCTTGGACGCGTCGGACATCGCCCGCGCCAACCGGGAGTTTCTGCGTGGCGTCTATTCCGTTATCAAGGACTGCGACGCCCATGTGCGCTTCACCTTCCTCACCGGGGTTAGCAGGTTCTCCAAAGTCAGCCTGTTCTCCGGCCTCAATAACCTCATTGACATCACGTTGGACCCGGCCTATTCCGCCATCTGCGGCTACACGGAGGAGGACTTGGACGACGTGTTCGCACCCGAGCTCGAAGGGCTGGACCGGGACGAGGTGCGCCGTTGGTACAACGGCTACAACTGGCTGGGTGAGGGCAACAGCGAGGGCGAAAGCGAGGGCGAGGACAAAGGCAAGGTGTACAACCCGTATGACATCCTGCTGCTGTTTCGCCGCCGCGAATTCGCCGCCCACTGGTTTGAGACCGGCAGCCCGGCGTTCTTGGTGGAAACCCTGATCAAACGCGGCGTGAGCCCCTTGGATTTGCACGGGATGGTCAGCACCAGCGACCTGCTTTCCACGTTCGATGTCGATGACATGGCCACCGAAGCCCTGCTGTTCCAAACCGGCTATCTCACCATCGACGAGCGGCGCAAAGTAGGCGGCCAGACGGTGTTTCGATTGGGCTATCCCAACCAAGAAGTGCGCCAAAGCCTGAACGAGAGCCTGCTGCGGCAATTGGTGGGCCGCAGTACGCGCCAAGGGAACAACAGCGTTCGCCTATACGAACTGCTGACGGCCAACGATTTTGCCGGGCTGAAGCGCCTGTTCCACGCCTTCTACGCCAGCATTCCGCACCAGTGGTACACCAACAACGACATCGCCGATTTCGAGGGCTACTACGCCGCGGTGTTCTATTCCTACTTCGCCGGCTTGGGCTTGGACATCGTGGTGGAGGACAGCAGCAGCCGCGGGCGCTTGGACATGGCCGTGCGCTTCAACAGCAACGTCTATCTGTTCGAGTTCAAGGTGGTGGAGCTCGCGCCGAAGGGCGGCGCGATGGCGCAGTTGCAAGCCAAGGGCTACGCGGACAAATACCGGGCCGCGGGCCATCCCATCCACCTGATCGCCGTGGAGTTCAGCAAGGATTCCCGCAACATCGTCGCGTTCGAGGTGAAGCCGGCGTAAGGGCAGCGCCGGCGCTTGGTTTGCCCGGCGGGCCGCCAGGATCACGCCTTCGCCCAGCGCCTTCGTACGCTCCCCGTTTTGCTACAATGCCGCGCTCAGCACCGATGGTGACCGTGCCGGTCCCCTCGCGGCGAAGCCGTTGTCAACCCCGTCAGGCCCGGAAGGGAGCAGCGGTAGCAGCGGGTTCGGGCGCCGGGGTGTGGCTGGCCCGGTCGCCTCCACGGAGAGGTGTCCGAGCGGTCGAAGGAGCACGCCTGGAAAGTGTGTATGGTTAACGCCATCGAGGGTTCGAATCCCTCCCTCTCCGCCAAAAAAGAGTCGTAACCGATTGTTTTCATTGTCCATTTAATTGAGTTTCGCCACGTCGTTCCAATACTTGGCGAGCCACGCGCGCAGTTGCTGTTCGGCAAGCACCGCCATGGCGGCGGCGCGGCGTGGGTGGGGGGCGTGGGTCAAGCCGTGTGGGCCGTGCTGGCAGAATTGGGGTTCGGGCGCTGTGCCGAAAGAGGGTGGCAGCGGGGGCGATGTTGGTTGGGCTTTGCGGCTTTCGGCTAGGCCGTCGAGTTTCAAGGTGGCGCGGCCGTCGGTGGCTTCGAAGTAGTTGAAGCGTGCGTCGTCGTCCTCGCCCGGATGCATCAGGGCGTCGATGTGGTTGCTCAGCAGGGTCGCTTGGGCGAACGATACCGGGTGGTCTTCGTCCACTAGGAGGATCACGGCGCCGCGGTAGGCCCGCGGTGCTTGCGCGGCGCTGGGTACGCGTTCGCCGACGTCGGCGATGAACTGGTCGATGGAGATCGTCGTCGCCTGCTCCGAGGTGAACACCGTATTGCCGGCGTCCACCTCGACGAAGCTTCCGTCCGGGGCGTACCAGGTGTCCGGCACGTCTTCGGGGGGCACGTAGCCCGCTTGGTACAACTCGATGGGGCTATACGGGGCGTCGTTGACGCCGCGGCCGCCCGGCGGGAAGTTCGGCGCGCTGTAACGGCCTTCGCCGAGGTCGACGAGGGTGTCGAAGTCGAAACCGCCCAGCTGGCCGTTGGCGCTGCTGTAGCCCCAGTGGCCCGGCGTCGCGGTGGGCAAGGCGAAGTTGGACCACGGATGCTGCAGTTCGTGGAGCGCCGGGCCGTCCCCCAGCGCCGCGTTCCACGGAAAGTGAATGACGCCGCGCAGTCGACCGCGGGAGCCGTAGCGGCTGAGGTAGTACGTTGGCGTGCCGATGCCGCGCACGTCGTTCATTGTGGATTGGTACACGCCCGAGTAGATGGTGCCTTGGTGGTCGAGGATGTCATCCAAGTTCGAGAGCAGCAGCAGGAAGTCGAAGTCGTCCTCGAACCAGCGGTAGAAGTGCCGGGCGTAGAGGTAGGTGGCCAAGGCGTTTTCGCCGGTAAGGCGATTGCCGCCCAAGACGGCCGCTTGGACATCCTCGGCGATGTGCATGACCAGCATGTTGTCATTGTAGATCTGCGTGATGCGCGAGCCGGGAAACTCGTCATCGTCCGGGTACGGCTCGCTTTGCAGCACCTCCACGCCAAAGCCGGTCAACGTCGGGATGTGCGTGTTGATGGAGTCCTCGCTCAAGGGGTTCTCGCGGACGTCGATGCGCAAGCCTTCGCCGAGGTTTGCCAGTTCGGTGAGCGGTGCCAGATCGCTGATATTGTTGACGGCGAGGTTCAAGTCGGCAAGGTCGGGAAGGGTCGCGAGCGGCGCGATGTCCGCAATGAAGTTTCCTTCCAATTGCAAACTCCGCAAGGCGATGGCGCTCGCCAGCGCGTCGATCATGCGGATGTCGTTGAAGTCGAGATTTAGAGTGCGCAGATTCGTCAGTGATGCCAGTGCGTTGATGTCTCTGATGTTGTTGTCCGCTAGCAGCAGTTCTGTGAGCTGCGTAAGCCCCGCTAAAGGCGAGATGTCGGCGATGGCGTTGTTCGACAGCACCAGCTTCGTCAAGTTGCCTAGCCCGGCCAAGCCGGAGATGTCCGAAATGACGTTGTTCTGCGCCAAGAATTGCTCCAGGTCGGCCATCGCCTGCAACGCGGACACGTCGCGCAAGGCGTTCCCCCACACATAAAGCCCGCGCATCCGCACCATCCGCGACAAGGCGGAGATGTCCGACAGCCCGCATACCCACAGGTGTAGTTCGACCAAGCCCGTGAGTTCGGCCAGCGGCGTGATGTCGGTGAGCAGCGGATTGGCGCCTAGATTGAGCGCGATGAGATTGGTCAACCCGGCAAGCGGCGTCACGTCTTCGATTCTGTTGTTGGCGAGGCCCAGCACGCGCAGTTCGGTCAATCCGGCAAGCGGCGTGAGATCGCGAATTTGGTTGCTGGCGAGTTCCAGTTCCTCGAGCCGAATCGCGTTGGCCAGCGGCGACAAGTCGCTAACGTCATGGACGGCGAGCTCGAGGGCGGCCAAGTGGATGGCGGTTTCGAGCCCGCGAAGGTCGGCGATGGCGCCGCCGGCCGACACCCGCAGGTCCAGCAACCTCCGCATCTGCGCGGTGGTGATGGGATCGGTGACGGCGACACCAAGGGTGGTCGCCACGGCGGCGCGCAGTTCCTCGTCCGGAATGTTCACCAGCCGCGGCGACTCCGATGAGAGATTGGTCAGGTGCCCGGAGGCGCGGCTCTCCAACAGACTCATCACCAGCAGCGGCTGATCCGCTTCGACCGTCAGCCGCCACTTGCCGCGCCCGTCGCCCAACGCGCCGTCCACGCCCTCGCCGGACTCCAAGGCCGCGGCGGTGAGCGTCCGCGCGGCGCCGGCGGGCAGCGCCACCGACACGTCGCCGCCGGGCGAAGCGCCGTCGTCGTCGACGCCGCGGATAGTCGCGGTTGCGCTTTCCGCGCCCATGTTGACGAGGCGCAACAGGCTCGCTTGGCGCGTGTTGCTGCCCGGGTTGAACGTCGGCACGGAGTACATCCCGTTCGCCGGTTCCACCAGGTCGTGCATGGCGGTGAGGAAGCCGCGGGAGGTGCGCATGTAGGCCAACGCCTCGATATCGAGCGGCGTGGTCAACTCGAGCCGCCAGTCGCCTTGGCCGTCGCCGACGCCTTCGGGCAGGCCCTTGTCCGCGTTGCCGCGTTCCAGATCACCCGAGTTGAAGTGGATGGCTTCGCCAGCGCCGATGGCCAGCGCGACCGGGCCGTACTCGGCGCCGGCGTCGTCCACCGCCAGAACCGTCACTTCGCCCGCTGCCTCGGAATGGTTCAGCACGCGCACAAACCCTTGTCCATACGGGTGGTCCGCGGCCACCATCAGCGGCACCACATGCTTCGCCCCGGGACGGCGCGGGCCCGGGCGCGACGATAGATTGGTGAGATTGCCGGTGTCCTCGCTCGCGAGCAGGCTCATCACCGCCAGCGGCTGATCCGCTTCCACGTTCAGGCGCCACTTGCCGCTTCCGTCGCCAAGGCCGCCGGTCAAGCCTTCGCCGGTCTCGATGGCACTCGCGGTGAGCGTGTGCGACGCGCCGGCGGCCAACGACAGCGTCACCGGGCGGCCCGGCATGGCGAGTTGGTCGTCCACGCCGGCGACGGTCACGTCCGCCGTTTCCGCGCCGAGATTGGTGATGCGCAGGCGGCTCGCTTGACGGGTGTTGCTGGCGGGATTGAAGGTGGGAATCCGATGGCGTTGCCGTTTCCTCGGCACCACGTCGTGCATGCTGGTGAGGAACCCCTCGGCGGTGCGCATGTAGGCGTTTACGGCGATGTCCAGCGTCGAGGTGAGCGCCAAGCGCCAGCTGCCCTCGCCGGCGCCTACGCCTTGGTCGATGTTCTTGTTGGCGTTGCCGTTTTCCAAATCGTCGGAGTTGAAATGGAAGGTTTCGAGCGGGTCGAGCGCGAGCGTGATCGTGCCTTGCGATTCGCCGGCGTCGTCGATGGCCTCCACGGTGACTTCGCCGGCGTCGTCGCTGCGGTTGACCACGCGCACGAACCCTTGCAGCCGCGCATCATCGGCGGCGGCCAGCAACGGCACCGCGTGGGTTTCGTTCTCCTGCGCCTGCGCCGGGCCGGCCAGGCTCAACGCCAACGCGGCCAGTGCCGCCAGCCCCGTTGCTCGGCGGCCGACAAACGCCAACCGCAAGCGCGAAGGCCGTCGCGAGTGCCGGGGGAGTACCGTGCCGAGCATCGCCGCCTCCTTATAGTGGTTCGAGCTGCCGCCGCATGTGGCTGTGGAACGACGGGATGCCGAAGCTCAGGTTGCCTTCTTCGTCCTCCGTCAGCACACCGTGGCGGACCGCGTCGTCGATGGCGGCATCGCCCTGCACACCTTCGGTTTTCTCCGTGGCCGCGGCGGCGTCGAGCCAAGTGAGTTTTTCGCAGCACGAATCGCGCATCGCCGCGGCGACGCCGAGCATGGCGGCGCGGTGCCGATGCGCGAGGGCGCCCAAGCGGTCGTTGTAGTATTCGCTGCGCTTTTGGTGGCCGATCTCCAGCGCGGTGGCGAGGGCGGCGTCCGAGTCCAGCGCGCCGTGTTTCTCAATGGCCTCGCAGGCGCCTTCCAAGTAGTCGTGGATGTGATGCGGAAAGCCGAAGGACGCCTCCGCCAAGGCGACCGCGCACCGCTCGTCGATGGGAAGATCTATGGCGTCCATGCCGAGGGCAATCGCTTCGACCGCCTCCGAGCGGGACAGCGACCCGAGCCGCAGTTTCATGCCCGTCCGCGAAATGCCGGGCGAACCGTCAGCCGGATTGGCCAACACGTGCGGCGTGTGCTGCAGGCCGATGCCAACAGGCAGCACCGGGCAGTCATGCAAGCCTTGGTGCAGCACGCGCAATGCCACCATGCCCGCCGGCTGCACCCCTTGCACCTCGTCCACCAGCAACACCAGCGCTTTGCCGTCCCACGCACCGGTCGCCCGCGAAGCCCGCAGCAGAGCGGCGAACTCGCCCGTGTGCCGCGCTGGCTCTTGGGTGAAACTGGCCTTCACGGGGCCAAGGCCACCGCTGCGACTCACCGTGCGCGTATCGATCTCGGCCACCGCTCGGAACGCTTCCGCGCTGTCCAAGGCTTCGCCCATCGCCTTGAACAAATCGAGGGGGCCGGTCAACATTTCGGGTTCGACGAACAGGCCCCTCGCATCCACATCTTCGCGTTGCCGCACCTGTTGGACGAACTTCCTGCCCAATTGGGTTTTGCCGGAACCGGGCACGCCGGTGACCAGCGCCAAGCCGTCATCGAAGCTGTGCTGACGCAACAGGTCATCCAGCCGCCGGTCCAGCGCGGCCAATTCGCTTTTCCGGCCAGCGAAGTGCGGCGGCGGCGCGCGCTTGGAGATCGGCAGTTTCATCGGCATCTCCTCTGCCGGATTCACAGCGCCGCCAGCGCAGCGTCAAACGCCTTGGAAAGCGCTCCAGTCCTGCACCGGCACGAAGCGGCCGTCGCGCACCATCGTGTAGTACACGCGCAGCAGGCCTTGCCGACGATCCGGCGAGAACGAAACGCGCTCGCCGATGCCCAAGTCGAAGTCCTGCAAGGCGCACACCGCCCGTTCCAGCCCTTGGCGGCCGGGTTCGCCCTCCAGCCGGCGCAGAATCTCCACCATCAGCTTGGCGTTGAGGAAGCCCTCCAAGGCCGCGAAGCTGTAGGGGAACGGCTGGTAGCCGTCGGTTTCCAAGTGCGCCGGGGGCTGCGGGTTGTGGCGATCCACCAGTTGCCGGTATTCGCGCACCAAGGGGATGCTCTCGTCCTCGTAGCTCGGCACCACTTGCGAATGCACCAGCAGTTTCGTGTAGCGCTCCACGTCGTCGCGGCGTTCGGCGATGAGCTGCAGCAAATTCTCGCTGCCGACGAACGAAAGATTGGCGATGGGCACGTTGAGGCCGCCATCCACGGCATCGCGCAGCAAGGCGGCGCAGGCGGCGTAGGCGCCGACGCAGATCACGGCGTCCGGCTCGGCGGCCTTCAAGGTTTCCACCTGCGGCGTCATCGACAGCATGAACGGGTCGCCGCGCCGATAGCTCGCCTCGCCGGCCGCCTGCTCGCCGCGCCGTCGCAGCGCTTCGCGCACCCCGGCCGAGCCGCTGCGCCCGTAGTCGTCGTCCTGATAGAAGACGACGATGCGTTCGCAGCCGATGTCCAGCAGGTGATCTACCAGCCCGGTGGCCTCCGCACGGTACGACGGGCGCAGGTTGAAGGCGAACTCCCCGTACGGCGGATCGCGCTGCGGCTGCGCACCGCTGAACGGGAAGAACAGGTACATGTGCTCGTCCTGATGCGCCTGCAACAGCGGCAGCACCCGCGCCACGGTGGGCGTGCCCACGTAGCCGAACAGGGCGAACACCTGTTCGTCGGCGATGAACGCCGCGGTGTTGGCGACGCAGCGATCCGGCTGGTAGCCGTCGTCGCAGGGGCGCAGCACGACGCGCCGCCCGCCGATGCCGCCATCCACGTTCGCTTGCTCGAAACACGCCTGCGCACCCCGGTACAGCTCGTTGCCGAGACCGCGCGACGGCCCCGAGAACGCCGCCGACATGCCGAGGACGATGTCTTTTTCGGACGCCATAGAAATGCTCCTGTAGCCGCTATGCTGTGGTTGCGGTAGAGCATAGCGCGAAGACCGCCGGAGTGCAGGGGTTGGTCGCAGCCCACCGGCGGCGCGTGCGAAGCGAACCGTTAAGCGCTGCCGTCGATGCGCGCCTGCAGGCGGCGCATTCCGCTCAGCCAGCGCTCCAAATCCCCGGCCTTGCGATCCATCCATGTTTGCGCGATGGCGTCCGTGAGAATGAGGAAGCGCTCCTCGAACACCGCGTCGGCCACCATCCGCGCCACTTCCTCCGGCTCGCGGATGGGGCCGGCGGCGTTGCTGGCGAAGCCGGACGCCGCATCCCCAAGCATCGGTGTGCGCACGCCCAACGGGGCGAGCAAAGAGACGCGCACGCCGCGGTCGTGATAGGTGATGGACAGCCATTCCGCCAAACCGACCACGGCGTGCTTGGTCACCGCGTAGGGCAGATTGCCCGGGCTGGTGAGGATGCCGGCCATGGACGCGGTGTGCAGCAAGTAGCCGCTTTCGCGCTCCAGCATGGATGGCAGCACGGCGCGGACGGCGTACACATGCGCCATCACATGCACTTGCCACTGCGTGTTCCAGCTTTCGAGGTCGGTGTCGAGGGGGCCAGCGCCCAGGGCAACGCCGGCGTTGGAGAAGAACAGGTCCACCGGCCCGTACGAGTTTTCCGCTTCGGCCACCAGGTGTTGCACTTCCGCCTCCACGCCCACGTCGCAGACTACCGCCGTGCCGCCGATGGCTTTGGCGACCTCCCGCGCGCCGGCGCCGTTTGTGTCCGCCACGACCACCCGGGCGCCCCGGCGCGCGAATTCGGCCGCGCTCGCCGCGCCGATGCCGCTCGCCCCGCCGGTGACGATGGCGTGCTTATCCGCCAGATCCATGGTTGCCGGATTTTTCCGCGTTGGTTCAGCTGTTGGCGCCGCCGTTCCCCACCGCGGCGGACACGCGCGCGAGCAGATCTTCGCTGTCCTCGCACTCCACAATCCAATCGCTCACGCGGTCCGCCAAGTGTTCCATCTGCTTGACCGTGACGGTGCCGAGCAGGGCCGACAATCGCTCGGCCGTCCGTACGCCGAACTTGATCGCCACCTGTCGACGCAGCCGGGCGAAGCCGCGGGTGCGCTCCTGCTCGACATGCTCGACGCGAACTTCCTCAAGCCACTCGGCGAACAACGCTTGGGATACCGTTGCCATGTCCGTTCCTCCTTTCCGCTCTTCCAACTCCGGCAACGCCGGCAGCGCGGACTCGGCGCCGCCCATGTCCGCCAGCAACGCGCCAGTCCACACATGCAGTATGCGCCGCGTCGCCGCGTCCGTTTCGCCCGCGAAGCGCGCCCACTCCTCGCGCAGCCGCGCCACCAACTTCGCCGGCATCCGCTCCGCCTGCAGCCGCAAGGTCGCCGCCGCCCGGTTCCCCAACGGCAGGCGCACCAAACCGCCGCTTGACAGCAGCCACTCCAGCGACAGCAAAACATAGTCCCAACCTTGGAACGGCGCAAGCTCCGATCGCGCGGCCAACGACCACCCGGGCAGTTCGGCCACGGCGCCGGGCGCCGTCCAGCGGTCGCTGCCGTTGTAGAGGACGATCGGCAGCGGCGCCGGCGCCGCGCCGTGGCGCTCCGCCAGATGCTCGCGCGCCATGCCCGCGTATTCGCGGACGCGCCCGGCCATGTCCCGGTCCACCGTGGATTGAAATTTGTCTGTTTAGATACGCGTCGTCTGGGCCTTCGGGAGGGCCCAAACCCCTCCGGCCTTCCGGTGCCGGAAGGCCGGAGGGTGGCGGTGGTCGGACCGTGCACGTCATGGACCCTTGCGGGCCGCATTGGAGAATGGTCGCCACCGTCTTTCCCAAGTCCTGAATGGATACGTGGGCGTCAAGGCCCGAACGACAAGCGCAGGAGAAGGAAAGCATGGCCAATCATAACGGAGACGCCGCCGTCGGCGTGGACATCTCGAAGACGCACCTGGACGCCTGGCGGGCGGACGGCGACGCGAAGCGCTTCGGCAACGACGCCAAGGGCTTCGAGGACTTCGCCGCGTGGATCGCGCCGGCGGACCCGTTGGTGGTCTACGAGTCCACCGGCCACTACCACCGCGGCCTCGAGGAGGCGCTGGCCGGCCGGCTGCGGCTGGCGCGGGTGAACGCGGCGCGGGCGAGGCGCTTCGCGCAGGCGCTGGGCGAGGAGGCCAAGACGGACGCGGTGGACGCGCGGATGCTCGCCGCGATGGGCCGGGCGCTGCCGCTGCGGCAGGTGGAGCCGCGCTCGCCGGCGTTGCGCGACCTCGACGAGCTGGCCACGGCGCGCGACGGGCTGGTCAAGGACCGCGTCGCGGCGCTGAACCGCCGGACGCACGTCCGCGAAAAGCTGCTCCGGCGGCAGAACCGCAACCGGCTGGCGCAGATCGACCGCCAGATCAAAGCCTTGGACGCCCGCATCGGCCAGCTGCTGGCGGCCGACCGGCGCTGGCGCGGCGCGCCGAGGTGCTGGCCTCCATTCCCGGACTCGGCCCGGTCACCGTCGCCGGACTCGTCGTCGACATGCCGGAACTGGGCCGGCTCGACGCCAAGGCCGCGGCCAGCCTGGCGGGGTGGCGCCGATGGCGCGCGAGTCGGGGAACTGGAAGGGCCGCGGCTACATCAAGGGCGGCCGCGCGCGGGTGCGGCGGCTGCTCCACATGGCGGCGCTGAGCGCCATCCGCTTCAACCCCGACATGGCCGCCAAGCACCGGCGGATGGTCGCCGACGGCAAGTCGGGGAAGGTCGCCTTGGTGGCCGTCATGCGCAAGCTGCTCCTGCTCGCCAACGTGCTGCTCCGCGACGACCGGCTCTGGACCCCCAGAGCGGGCGGCCAGCACAACACGCCGCTGCCGGAAGCGACCGGGGACGCCGGCGGCACTTCGGGCGTTGGCGAAGGGAGCCTTGGCGACCGCAGCCAAGGCCCGAAGTGCCAGCCGCCATCCTCCGGCGCCTCCGCCAGCCGCCAGCCGAGCGGCGGCCTCGCCCCTCCGCTCCCAACTCCCGCCTGAACTTCGCAAGGTGGAACTACTGGAAGCATGACCAGCAAAGGAGGCTTTGCTCAAAGACCCGTTGCAACATAGATACTCGATGAGAACCACCATTTCCGGCCCGTTGCCGCCCTCGCCGTCGCGGCGGCGCGGCACGCGCCACGCGATGTCGCCGAAGCGTTGGGTGAAGCGGCCGCGCGCCGGCTGGACGTAGGCCGCGGGCAGCTCCTCCGCCCGCGCGAAGTCCAGTTCCGCCGCCAGATCTGGGGCGACCAGCCACATCAGGTCCGCGAACAGGTCGCGGTGCCCGTAGCCGAACTTGTGGATGCCGTCGTTGTCCATGCCGCGATACGGTAGAGGTTCGTGACGGCGCTTGGATACGGCATTTCTCTCGATTTTAAGGCAGAATTCGCACCAACATCCTGTAGGAAAAAGCGCACACCCCGGCTGAGGGCTCCGGCGCAGGCGAAGGAGAAAGGCTACGCGGACAAGCACCGCGGCCCGGCCGTTCCATCCACCTAATCGGCGTGGAGTTCAGCCGGGAGGCCCGCAACATCGCCACGTTCGAGGTGGAGCGGGCCGCGTAACTTCTTCTCTCGCAGGAACGCCGCCGAAGCACAGCGTGCGTTCGGGCTGAGGGCAGTGGCGCGCAGCGCGTGATCGCCGCCTGCTACCAGGCCGGTTGTCCGCACCCCGTGTTCGCGGACAATCTGCTATTGTCGTTATTTGGACGGTGAACACGGCGGCCGGCAACGCCTAGCGAGCGACGACGCTAGGCAATGGAGCCATGGAGCAAAGCGCTAACGACGAAGACCTGCGCGAGTTGATGGGTTGGGCGACCAACATCGTCCGCCTGCCGCTGCCGAGGGGAGCGTTCAAGCGCTTGGCAACGCAAGTGCGGGAGTTCCCGCCGGACTTCCTGCTTTCCGGGCCGCACGTTCGCTACTTGACTCTGGAATGTGATGGCGAGGCACCTCGCGAGTTCACGCTTTTATCGCAATGGAGAGGCACTTCGCTTTGCGGCTGGCCCGTGATGTGGAGTCCTGAAGCGTGGCGGTTGCCCTAAAACAGCCTCAACCGACGCTTGATCGACAGTTCATTGTCGAAGAAATCTGGGCCACGCTCCGATGAGACGCTGAACCAACCGATTCAGCTTTCCGCATCGCCGTTGCCCACCAACGCGGACACCCGCGCAAGCGAGTCCTCGCCACGCTCGCACTCCACTATCCAGTCGCTCAGGCGTTCCATCCGCTCGGCAGCGATGCCGGTGCCAAGCAGCGTTGACGGCCGCTCGGCCGTCTGTTCGCCGAACTTGATCGCCACCTTTCGTCGCAGCCGTGCGAAGCCGCGGGCGCGCTGCTGTTACAATCGCGCCAAGCCGCGTGTGCGCGCCTGCTCCACGCCCTCGACCACATGCGCGGCGCGAACTTCCGCGAACCACTTGCCCAGACGCGCCTACCGTTGTCATGTCCGTTCCTCCTTTCAGCCCTTTCTCGCTCCTCTTGGGCCGAATCTGGAAGCTCAATGTCTGCATGGAACGGGTTGTCCGGCAGCGGCGTCGCCTATACCCGACGCCCCGAGGGCGCGGCCTGTTCCGCATTGATAACGGCCCAGGACCTTTCGCGTCGAACGCCACATCCCGTGCGTGATCAAGCGCGTCCGCAATAGGCGCGACGCCGAGTCGATCGACCGATATGGTCGGGCTGCCGGGTTTTTCGAGAAAGGCGGTGTGGGAACGGATCTGCGAGACCGGCGGGCGGTGCCACTGGAAAGACGCCGCGTCCTAGATCCTCCGAAGGTTGGGCGAGTGGGGAACAGCATGCATTTGGCGCAGGATCCGCTCGGCGTTGGACAAGGACAACTGTGTGGGTTGCGGATAGCCTTCATCCTTCGCTTCGGCGGGCGCATCGCGAAGGTCTTCCAACGCCGCTTCCAAACCCTGCGGAAGTGGCGGCACGGTGGCTTTCCGGTCGCCGTGCGTACTCGTATCGAACTTGAGGAAGAACAAAGCGGCAAGATCGCGATGCGCGATTGAACGGCACACGCACGGTGCCGATTCAACCCTCGGCGCCGCCGTTCCCCACCAGCGCGGACACCCGCGAGAGCAGATCCTCGCCACGCTCGCACTCCACTACCCAGTCGCTCACCCGGTCGACCAAGTGCGCCGGCGACTGCGCGCCGGCGGCGGCGAGCACCGCCGTCAGCCGCTCGGCCGTTGCCGCGCCGAACTTGATCGCCACCTGCCGTCGCAGCCGCGCCAAGCCGCGGGTGCGCTCCTGTTCGGTGCCCTGCTCGATGCCCTCGGCCAAGTGCTCGGCGCGAACACCCGCCAACCATTCGGCGTAAAGCGCCTGCGATACCGTTGCCATGTTCGTTTCAGCTTGGAGTCGGCGCTGTCCGTGTCCGCCAGCAACGCGCCGGCCCAAACATGCAGCACCCGTCGCGTTCCCGCGTTCTCCTCGCCCGCGAAGCACACCCATTCCCGCCGAAACGCGTCAGCAGCTCCGCCGGCATCCGCTCCGCCTGCAGCCGCAACGTCGCCGCCGCCCGGTTGTCCATCGGCAGGCGCGCCAGATCGCCGCTCGACCGCAGTTGCTCCAACGACTGCAAAACATAGTCCCATCCTTGGAACGGCGCAAGAACCAACTGCGTCGCCGCGGGCCAGAACGCCGACAACTCGGTTACGGCACCGGATGCCGTCCAGCGTTGGCTGCCGTTGTAAAGGACGACGGGCAGCAGCGCCGGCGGCCCGCTCCCGCGCGCGACCGGACGCTCGCGCGCCATGCGTTCGTACTCGCGCATGCGCCGCGCCATGTCCAGTCTCACCGTGCTCTGGAACTCCACCACGACCACCAGGTCCGCGCCCCCGCGCCGCGCCGGCACACGCCACGCGATATCGCCGAAGCGCTGCTTGTGGCGGCCGCGGGCGGGCCGGACGTAGGCCGCCGGCAGCGGCGCCGCCCGCGCGAAGTCGAACTCCGCCTCCAGCGCCGGGGCGACCAGGCGCAGCATGTCGACGAACACCTCGCGGTGGCCGTGGGCGAACTTGTGGATGCCGTCGTTGTCCATGGCGCACCACGGTAGCCGTCCGCAACGTCCATGTATGCTGGTTTTCTCTCGGATTTGAAGGAGAAGTCGCCCAGTGTTCCTGTAGGAAAAATCGCACACGACCCGGTCGCATGAGGTCCTCGACATCCTTGATGCGAAGGATGGCGAATGTCGCACAAGCGGACGGGGCGATTTCGCGCAGATCTTCCACTTCGGACCGGGTATCGTGGCTGCTTCAGCTAGACGACGCCAGCACCGGCATTGGGAGGATGTGCGCCGTGAACTCGCGTGATTTGATAGAAGCCGCCCGCGGCCTGACGGAACTCAGCCGCCGGAGGCCGGCGCAAGCCAACCTTCGCCGTGCGGTCAGCACCGCGTACTACGCGATGTTCCACCGCCTGGCCCGCGTCGCCGCCGATTCGCTTGTTGGCAGACGCCGCAACGAGGCTTGGCATCAGGTGTACCGCGCCTTGGAGCACGGCAGCGCCAGGAAGGCCTGCGGGAACAAGCAAGCGATGTCCAGATTCGCGTACCAGATCCAAGGCTTCGCCAATACATTCGTCGCCTTGCAGGATTTGCGGCACCGGGCGGACTACGCGCTTGAGGCGCGGTACGAGAAGCTGGATGTGCTCGCCGCCATTAATGAGGCGGAGGACGCCATCGCGCAGCTGGAGCAAGCGGACAGGCAGCAACTTCGCACTTTCGCCGTCCATGTATTATTCCGGCGACGACCTTTCTGAACTTAGAGGAGATTTCGAGGTGAACGAGCAGCAGATACGCGAGATCGCCGAGGAGGCGTTCCAGCGCCATTTCGCCGGCGTCAAGATGCTCAGGGTCAATGTTCGGACGAGGCCCGGCTTCGACGACGGCTCCCCCGTCGTAGAAGTACACATCATCTACGATGCCGAGTTCGAGCAGTTGAAAGGCGGAGGACGACTCCTGCGCGTGCAGTCCGACATCGTCGCCCGGGCGTGGCGGGATGTGGAGGACGATCTGGGCTTCCCGATAGTCCGCTTCTTCGCCAAGTCCGACCTCGGGCGGCGCGACCTTGCTACTGTCTAGGCGTCAGGGTCGAGCGACCCCGCCTTCGCCGGGTCAGCCCATGTGGGCGACGTATCGTACGCCCGTGCGCGGTTGGCGGATGCCGCGTCGTGGTGGTTGTACGCGACCTTACGCGCACGGCGGCGATTCAACCCTCGGCGCCGCCGTTCCCCACCAGCGCGGACACGCGCGAGAGCAGATCCTCGCCGCGCTCGCACTCCACTATCCAGTCGCTCACCCGGTCGCCCACGCGCTCCATCGACCGAGGCCCGGCCGCGGAGAGCACAGCCGACAGCCGCTCGGCCGTCCCCGCGCCGAACTTGATCGCGGCCTGGCGCCGCAGCCGCGCCAAGCCGCGGGCGCGCTCCTGCTCGATGCCCCGTTCGACGCCTTGCTCGATGCCCTCGGCCACATGCTGGGCGCGAACGCCCGCGAACCACTCGTCGAACAGCGCCTCCGATACCGTTGCCATGTCTGTTCCTCCTTTCAGCCCTTCCAACTCCGCCAACGCCGGCAGCGCGGACTCGGCGCCGCCCAAGTGCGTCAGCAACGCGCCGGTCCAAGTGTGCAGCACCCGCCGCGTCGCCGCGTTCTCCTCGCCCGCGAAGCGCGACCACTCCAAGCGAAACCGCGCCAGCAGCTCCGCCGGCATCCGCTCCGCCTGCAGCCGCAGCGTCGCCGCCGCCCGGTTGTCCGGCGGCAGGCGCCCCAAATCGCCGCTCGACCGCAGTTGCTCCAACGACTGCAAAACATAGTCCCATCCTTGGAACGGCGCAAGAACCAACTGCGTCGCCGCGGACCAGGACGCCGGCAACTCGGTTACGGCACCGGATGCTGTCCAGCGCCGGCTGCCGTTGTACAGAACCACGGGCAGCAGCGCCGGCGGCCCGCTCCCGGGTGCGACCGGGCGCTCGCGCGCCATGCGTCCGTACTCGCGCATGCGCCGCGCCATGTCCCGCTTCACCGTGCTTTGGAACTCCACCACGACCACCAGATCCGCGCCGCCGCCCCGCGCCGGCACACGCCCCGCGATGTCGCCGAAGCGCTGCTTGTGGCGGCCGCCGGCGGGCCGGACGTAGGCCGCCGGCAGCGGCGCCGCCCGGTCGAAGTCGAACTCCGCCTCCAGCGCCGGGGCGACCAGGCGCAGCATGTCGACGAACACCTCGCGGTGCCCGTGGGCGAACTTGTGGATGCCGTCGTTGTCCATGGGCGCCACGGTAGCCGTCCGCAACGTCCATGTATGCTGGTTTTCTCTCGGATTTGAAGGAGAAGTCGCCCAGTGTTCTTGTAGGAAAAATCGCACACGGCCGCCTCTGGTAGGCCGTTCGCCGGCGTGGTGGCGAATCTGCCACCTCCGACCAACGACGCCTATCTGAAAGCGCTTCGAGAAGTCGCGGAGCAGCACAGCTTCACCAGGATCGCGGACGTTGAAATGGCCCTTTGGGCGCTGCAAGTGGGTGTCCTAGAGGACAAGCTTCTGCCTCGGCGTCAACGTGATGCGTTGGAAGAGAGCTATCGGGGCGACGTCCTGCTGCTGCAGCTTCAGACCCGCAACCTCACCGTGCATCTGTTCTCCGAAAAGAGCAAGCTGGCCATCGCCGAGAGCCTGCTGGCCACAGACGTGGAGCTTGCCGGTCAGATCGCCGGCATCGAGTTCGAGCGACTGGTCGGTCAGCGGTTCGGTTCGCCCGGAACCACCGGGAGGGACGACTCGCTCGAAACACTCATCAATCGCGCTAGAGAGCCGGTGGCGACCCGTCTGCACAAGGCCCGCTGGATTCGGAACCAAGCGATCCACGAGCCAAAGGGCCTCAAGCGGGCCGACGTGGAGCGCCTGATCAGCATCGCTAGGCAGGCGAGCGACTGGTGAAACACCCTGCGGACGTTGCCTTCAAGCCCGTTGCAGCACTCCGGTGCGGCCGACGGGCAGATGCACGGTGCCACGGATTCACCGTTGGTCGTTCCAAGGCGGTGCCAACTTGGCGATCAACCGCTCCTCGAGCGAGCGCGGGCTTGCGGTTTGGCGAATCCACAGGCGCACCGCCAACCCGTCCTGCGCCGCCAACAAGATGCGGTGGTTGACCTTGCAGTTGGTGGATTGGCCACGCTTGAAGCAGTTGCGCGGCTGGATTCGCGCGTAGCCGGAAGGCCCCCAGCGTCGCTGCAAGTCCGTTGCCTCGCCGACATAGACGAGGTCCTGCGCGACGGTAGCCGCGTACACGCCCGAGGCGGCCGGCAACCCCGGCACTGAGAACCGGCAGAATGGGCCGTCGCCGTGGCGGTTCAGCGGCGTGGACGCCGCATGGCCATATCTTCGTTGCGGCATATATTCCAGCGGTTTGCCGTCCGGCCCCGCCTCCGGCGAGATGCATGCGACGAACCGGAACGTCTGACCGTCCAACGTGAGCACCTCGGCGGTGTCGGCAGCGGGCACGGCGCGGCTCATGTCCCTCGCCGCCCCGCGTTCGGGCGGGACGGGATCCCGCCGTCGCGCTCCCCGATCACGCCTAGCCGGTGCCGACACGGCCGACCCGCGCTCGAACACCAACGTCTGCGTAGCCAAGGACACCTCACTCGTCCCCCAGCCGGCCGCCAGCCAAGCGCGGGCGTGGCTGTGACCGCCGCCTTGCTCATTCGCCCACCATGCGGAGTGCTGCCGCGCCGACTTCGGAAGCGGGAAATCCAGCACGGCTTCGACTTCCCGAAACGTCGCCCGCCACCGGTTGCCGCCAAACTCCGTGAGGTGTCGGAACAGCGGCGCATACTTGCCACGATATGCCTCCATGTAGCGCCCCTTCTTCAAGTGCCGCTGGCTCAGACAGTGGCTCCAGCCAAGCGGTTTCTCGTCTGGCAACCCCTCACGGCACCATTGTATGGCCAGGCGTGAGGTGGTCCTGTTTTCGTGAGACAGTTCGAAGGCGTCGTGATGTCGAATCCACCGATCACAGCGACTGCGCTGGTCCGTTGAGGCGTTGACAAGGCTGGCCGGTTCACCTGTCAACGCAAACCAGAAATGGCCTCGGAACCACCTGCGTTCGCGCCGTGTTGGTGTGCGACCTACGCGAGGCACCGATTCAATCCTCGGCGCCGCCGTTCCCCACCAGCGCGGACACCCGCGAGACCAGATCCTCGCCGCGCTCGCACTCCACTATCCAGTCGCTCACCCGGTCGCCCACGCGCTCCATCGCCCGGGGCCCGGCCGCGGCGAGCACGGCCGACAGCCGCTCGGCCGTCCCCGCGCCGAACTTGATCGCGGCCTGCCGCCGCAGCCGCGCCAAGCCGCGGGCGCGCTCCTGCTCGATGCCCCGTTCGACGCCCTGCTTGATGCCTCGTGCGACGCCTCGTTCGATGCCCTCGGCCACATGCTGGGCGCGAACGTCCGAAAACCACTCGTCGAACAGCGCCTCCGATACCGTTGCCATGTCCGTTCCTCCTTTCAGCCCTTCCAACTCCGCCAACGCCGGCAGCGCGGACTCGGCGCCGCCCAAGTGCGTCAGCAACGCGCCGGTCCAAGTGTGCAGCACGCGCCGCGTGGCCGCGTTCGCCTCGCCCGCGAAGTGCGCCCACTCCCGCCGAAACCGCGCCAGCAGCTCCGCCGGCGTCCGCTCCGCCTGCAGCCGCAGCGTCGCCGCCGCACGGTTGTCCATAGGCAGGCGCGCCAAATCACCGCTCGACCGCAGTTGCTCCAACGACTGCAAAACATAGTCCCATCCTTGGAACGGCGCAAGAACCAACTGCGTCGACACCGACCACGACTCCGGCAATGCGAACGCACCGGGCGCGGTCCAGCGCCGGCTCCCGTTGTAGAGGACGACGGGCAGCAGCGCCGGCGGCCCGCTGCGTTCGCTCGGGCGCTCGCGCGCCATGCGTCCGTATTCGCGCATGCGCCGCGCCATGTCCCGCTTCACCGTGCTCTGGAACTCCACCACGACCACCAGGTCCGCGCCCCCGCGCCGCGCCGGCACGCGCCACACGATGTCGCCGAAGCGCTGCTTGTGGCGGCCGCGGGCGGGCCGGACGTAGGCCGCCGGCAGCGGCTCCGCCCGGTCGAAGTCGAACTCCGCCTCCAGCGCCGGGGCGACCAGGCGCAGCATGTCGACGAACACCTCGCGGTGCCCGTGGGCGAACTTGTGGATGCCGTCGTTGTCCATGCGCGCCACGGTAGCCATCCGCAACGCCCATGTATGCTGGTTTTCTCTCGGATTTAAGTGAGTTTTCGCCTACACCGTGTAGGAAAAATCGCACACGGCCTCTGCAAGCACGATTCGGTGGTAGCGACCAAACTTGGTCATCGTCCTTTCTTGCAATTCTATGTTCCGGGGTTGGGGCGCGGAGCGCCCCGCGAGGTCTTGGAAGCCGCCTTTGCCCACGGCATCAAAGGACAAGGCGGAAGCGCCTACGCACGGTCGGCGATTTGATGGACGCGTGTGGGCCGCGTTCGTCGCCAAAGAGTCTCTGGCGCATCGCCCCACGTCGGCTTCCGTAGGGCTTCCACGCAACGCCTACTCGTCGGCTACGCCGGCCGTCGATATGTTGGTCAAGTGTCCGCTGACGGCTTCAAGCAAGCTCATGCCGACAACGGATTCTCCGGCGTCCACGAACAAGCGCCACTTGCCCGCGCCGTCGCCAAGCGTTCCGGTCAACCCGTCCGCTCCGTTCTCAAGGTCAAACGCGGACAGGGTGCGGGACTCGCCGGCCGGCAGCGTCAAGGTCACCGGCCCGGCGGCGTAGCCTTGGTCGTCAACGCCTTCGATGCTCACGCTCTCCTCGTCCGCCCCGGCGTTCACAAGGCGGAGCTTGCTCGCTTGGTTCGCGTTGCTGCCCGGGTTGAAGGTGTGCGCCGCAAGCCGTCCTTCGCCGTTTCTCGGCAACACGTCGTGCATGGCCGTGAGGAACCCGTGGGTTGTGCGGACGAACGCCAGCACCCGCACCGGCAAGGCGGTTTCGACGTCCAATCGCCAGTCGCCTTGCACCGGGCCGCCCACACCTTCCTCAATGCCCTTTTTCTCGTTCCCGTCCTCGAGGTCGTTCGAGTTGAAGTGAACGACCTGCCCCGCGCCCAACGGAATCTCAATCGGATCGGGCGCGTGGCCGCCGTCGTCGAACGCGAGAACGCGAACGCTGCCGGATTCCTCGGATTCGTTGACGATGCGGACGAAACCCTGTCGCGTTGAATCCGCGGTGGACAGCATCAAAGGCACTGCGGCGGCAAGGCGCTCTTGAGTGCCGCCGCCGGTCGCAACGCCCATTGTGGACAGGTTGGTCAAGTGTCCGCTGACGGCTTCAAGCAAGCTCATGCCGACAACGGACTCTCCGGCGTCCACGAACAAGCGCCACTTGCCCGCGCCGTCGCCAAGCGACCCGTCCAACCCCTGCGCTCCGTTCTCGAGGTCAAACGCGGACAGCGTGCGGGACTCCCCGGCGGGCAGCGTCAACGTCACTGGCCCGCCGTCGTTGCCTTCGTCGTCAACGCCGACGATGCTCACGCTCTCATCGTCCGCCCCGGCGTTCACAAGGCGGAGCTTGCTCGCTTGGTTCATGTTGCTGCCCGGGTTGAAGGTCTGCGCCGCAAGCCGCCCTTCGTCGTCTCTCGGCAGCACGTCGTGCATGGCCGTAAGGAAGCCGTCCGTGGTGCGGACGAACGCCAGCCCCCGCACCTGCAAGGTGGACTCGACGTCCAATCGCCAATCGCCCTGAACCGGGCCCCCCAAGCCTCCTTCGATGCCCTTTCGCGCGTTCCCGTCCTCGAGGTCGTTGGAATTGAAATGAACGACCTGCCCCGTGCTCAACCGAAGCTCAATCGGATCGGGCGCGTGGCCGCCGTCGTCGAACGCGAACACGCGAACGCCGCCGAAGTCCTCGGACTCGTTGACGATGCGGACGAAGCCCTGCCGCGTCGAGTCCGCGGCGGACAGCATCAAAGGCGCCGCGGCGGCAAGACGCACCGGCGACAGCGGCACCGGCTCGGTTTGACTGGCCACCAGAATGTCAACCACGCTGGACAGTCTGGCAAACAAAGGGTCGTCGCGGGTCAGTCCGACCAAGTGATTGCCGCGCAAGTCCAACTCCTGCAGGCTGGCCAGCTCGTCGAACAACCCCGCCGGCAATGTCGTCAACTCGTTGCCGTCCAAGCGCAACACCCGCAGGCTGGTCAGATCGTCGAACACGCCCGCTGGCAATTCGCCCAACCGGTTGGGTCTGGTCAGGCCGCCGAGCGCGCCCGGCATTTTCTCCAACCGGTTGCCGTGCAAGTACAGCTCCTGCAGGCTGGTCAGCCCGTCGAACACGCCCTGCGGCAACGTGGTCAACTCGTTGTGTTCCAAGTGCAACACCCGCAGGCTGGTCAGGTCGTCGAACGCTGCATGATGCAAGCTCCGCAACCTGCCGTCGGACAACCACAGTTCTTGCAGACTGGTCAGGCCCCAGAACCAATGCTGCGGCAATGCTGTGAACTGGTTGCCATCCACGCGCAACACCCGCAGACTGGTCAGGCCGTCGAGACGCCTTCCGATTCCGTCGTCCAACAACCTGTTGTTGGACAACCACAGTTCTTGCAAGTTGGTCAGGGTGTGGCCTCCGCTTGTTAATTGTAGTAACTTCATCCGGTTCCCTTCCAAGCGCAACACTCGCAGGTTGGTCAGGCCGTTAAACTGGTCTGGCGACATGGTTCCTATATTGTTGTCACTCAACCACAGTTCTTGCAGATTGGTCAGGCCGTCGAACTGTGAAGACCAAAGGCCCCATATCTCGTTGCCTTCCAAACGCAACACCCGCAAGCCGGTCAAGCCGTCGAACTCGTCGGAAGCCAACG
Source organism: Candidatus Azotimanducaceae bacterium (assembly GCA_965243095.1). GTDB lineage: Bacteria > Pseudomonadota > Gammaproteobacteria > Pseudomonadales > Azotimanducaceae > VXYL01. The sequence goes on along the minus strand of OZ251530.1, from coordinate 2,264,042 downwards.
AGGTCAATTCGTTATTGGCCAACCACAGTTCTTGTAGGCTGGTCAGGCCGTCGAACGGGTCGAAGCCCAAGTTTGTCAACTCGTTACGTTCCAAGCGCAGCACTCGCAGATTGGTCAGACCGTAGAACAGATCATGCGGCACCAAGCCCAACCGGTTGTCATTCAACCACAGTTCCCGCAGGTTGGTCAGGTCGTCGAACAGGTCGCCCGGCAACGCCCACAACTCGTTGTCATTCAACCGCAGTACCCGCAGGCTGGTCAGGCCGTCGAAGTCTCCCGGTAACAACGATGTCAACTCCTTCCCTTGAAGATCTAGGGTCTCAAGGGTCGTCACGTCCACGGCGGAGCAGTCGTACAACGCGTCGAGTTGAAGCGCCTCCTCGATGGCATCCTGCACTTCCGTCGTCCGGTGACAAATGTCAACCGTGCCGCCATCCTCCTCATCCGAGCCGCCATCCTCATCGCCTTGGGGTTCCAACGATATGCTAACCCCTGATGGCAATTCGTCAAAGAGAACGTCATACCGCCGCAATCCCCAAAGGCGGTTGTAGGTCAAGTCCAGTTCTTGCAGACTGGTTAGGCCGTCGAACACGCCGGCCGGCAAGGTCGTCCTGCAATTGTAGACGCTGGCGCAACGGTCGTCTTCCAAGGTTTCCGTCGTCGAAAACCGGTTGTTATTCAACCACAGTTCTTGCAGTCCGCTCAGGCTGTCGAACACGCCGGCCGGCAAGGTGGTCAACCCCATGTGAGCCAACCGCAGTTCTTGCAGTCTGGTCATGTTGTCGAACGCCTCCGCCGGCAAGGTAAGCGGGTTGCCTGTCAACGTCAGCACTCGCAGTCTGGGCATGTTGTCGAACGCGTCCGCCGGCAAGGTCGTCAAACCTCCGACGTAGCATGGGCCGAACCCGTAGACTTCCCGTACCAAGTTCCACCCTAAATCTAGTTCTTGCAGGTTGGTCAAGACGTCGGACGCGCCGGCCGGCAACTCCCTTGGACAACTAAGCGTCAGCCGTTCTAGGCTGGTCGCGCCGTCGAACGCGGCGGCCGGCAAGGTCGTCAAATGCCGTGCGTCCACGGTCAGTTCTTGCAGTCCCGTCAAGCCGTCGAAGTCTCCCGCTCGCAGGGATTCAGTAAGACCCCCACCCGGGTAAGCCAACGGGTGGGCGGAGGGAACACTTAGCCTTTCAAGACTTGCCAGTTCTTCGGCTTCCGCAGTGCAAGGACAAGAGGTGGTTACGCTTTCGACGCATCCTAATGCGGACTTAATGGCAAATCTCACATTCTCCGTCCGTTCGCAAAAGTTGACGGTTTCCGCTTGCGCCGGCAGCATGGCGACGGCCAGCAAAATGGCTAGCAGCAATCTCATGGTTCCCCCCTAGGTTTCCCTCGTTTCCGCGCCTACTACGACGCGCGGACAAAAGAAAACCCGCCTAGCGGCTTCCCGCTTCGCGCCGTAGGCGAACAACGCCTCGGTTTCTTCGTGCTGCCGTTGCTGTTGCCATCGTTGAACATTCCGCTACTCGGCCGTTTCCGACGGGTCGTCGTCGGTTTCTGCAGCGTCTACGGCCTCGTCCGCCCCTCCCTCCGGCGCCTTCAGCGGAACACTCACCGTCATCTCCGTGAATTCGCCCGGTTCCGATTGCACGCGGATTTCGCCGCCGTGTTGGCGGGCTATGTCGGCGGAGAGGGAGAGGCCTAGGCCGGTGCCTTGGTCGGTGGGTTTGGTGGTGAAGAAGGGGTTGAAGATCTTGTCCACCACTTCTTTGGGCATGCCGGTGCCGTTGTCGCGGATGGCCACTTCCACGGTGTCTTCCAAGCGGCGGCTGGTGATTTTCAGGGTTGGCCAGAAGTCGGCGTCGCCGCCGGTGCGGCGGCGTTCGTCCACGGCGTAGCAGGCGTTGGTGACGATGTTCAGGAAGACGCGGCCGAGATCCTGGGGCACCACGTCCAGTTCGCCCACGTTGGCGTCGAAATCCTTTTGGATGTCGAGTTGGAAATCCGGGTCTTGGGCGCGCACGGCGTGGAAGGCCAGGCGGGTGTGCTCGTCCACCAGGGTGTTGATGTCGGTTGGTTGGCGGCGGCCGCTGCCGCGGCCCATGGCGAGCATGTCGCGCACGATGCGGTCGGCGCGGTCGCCGTGGCTGCGGATGCGGGTTAGGTTCTCCACTAGGTCTTGGCAGATCTCTTCGATCATCTCGCGGGGATTATCTGCGGCCTCGTCGCCTTCGCCGGCCTTGTCGTCGGCTTCGGGCGCGGGCAGTTCCTCCAGGACTTCCTTCAGCTCGTCCACCAGTTCGGCGGAGGCTTCGGAGAAGTTCTTCACGAAGTTGAGCGGGTTCTTGATTTCGTGGGCAACGCCGGCGGTCAGTTCGCCCAGCGCCGCGAGTTTCTCCCGCGCCACGATTTGATCCTGCGCTTGTTCCAAATCGGAAAGAGCGGTTTCCAACTGGTCGTTCTTGCCGCGCAGTTCCTCGGCCAGTTTCTCCACCAGATTGAGACGCTGCACTTCCAAGGCGTGGCGGCGGAACACTTCCAAGGCGGCGGCCATGTCCGCCACTTCGTCGCGGCCGCCGATGTCCACTTCGGCTTCCAAATCGCCATCGGCCATGGCGCGCATGCGATCCGAGAGGCGGCCGATGCGGCGTAGCAGTACGCGGCCCACGAACAGCCAGGCGATCAGCGCGGCGCCCACCACGCTGACGATGTTCAGCGCCAGCAGCAGGGCGCGGCCGGTGCCGATGGTTTGCGCGGCGGCTTCGGTGGCGCTGGTGGCGCTGGTGCGGGCGCCGGCCACCAGTCCCTCCACTTCGTCCACCAAGCTCTGGATGAGTTCGCCGTTGGCGGCCAGCAGCGCTTGCTGGTCGCGCACCAGTGCCAATTCCCCGCTGCGCACCGCGAAGCCGCCTTGGTCGCCCAGGCCCAAGTCGCGCAAGCGGGCGAACGGCGCCGCCACCACCGCGCGCATTTCCAGTTCGGGCAGGGAGGCGAGGTGGCGTTCGATGCTGCCCACCGTGGCGTTGAAGCGGTCGCGCAGGGGTTCCAGGAGCGGCGCGTCGGCCAGGCTGAAGGCGTTGAGCAGCAGCTGGGCGCCTTGCGTGGCGTCGTTGTGCAAATCCGCCAAGCTGCGGTAGTAGGCCACCTCCGGCACGGAAAGGTGCTTGGCGCGGGCGTCGGCGCCGGCGTCCAGCGTGCGGTAGCCGGTGATGGTGTAGAAGAACTGGTCGTCGATGGCGGGCAGCAGGATGTCGCGGGAGAGTTGCGCTTGCAGCAGCCCCACCTCGTCCGCCATGCGCTGCCGCCGCGCCGCCAGTTCCAGGCTTTGCGCCACGGATGCCTCGATGGCGTTGATGTTCGCGGTGAGCGCTTCGCCGCGGTTGCGGATGAGGTCGTGGCGCGGGTCTTCGCCGCGCAATTCGCCGAGTTCCTGCTCGAAGGCGGCGCGGCGCTGGTCGATGTTCGTCTTGATCTCGGCGAGGGCTTCGGGCGTGGCGGCGGCCACCAAGCGGGGTGCGGCGTTCACCAAATCCCCGGCGCTTTGGGCGATGCGGAACGCCGCCGACATCTGCGGCACGCTGCCTTCGTTCACGCGGCTTTGCGCCTCGCCCACGCGGTTGAAGGAGAACCACGCCACCAAGCTGGCGAACAACGTGATGGCCACCGCCGCGCCCAGGCCGGCGTACAACTGCGTGGAGATGCGGAACCGCGTGTTGGCGATGCCGCGCAAGCGTTCGCGCAGCGTGGTCACGGCGCGGCGTCCCGCAGGGTGGCGATGGGGCGGTAGCGGCCGCGCTCGTCGATGACGGTTAGGAAGACGCGGTCGGAACCTTGGTTGTCTTCCGGGCCGTAGCTCAGGGCGAATCCGTCCAGATCGATTTGCCGAAGTTCGCGCACCACTTGCAGGAAGCGGGTGCGCTCCGGGGGTTCGTCGCAGTTCTCTAGGGCTTTGATCACCAGTCTTCCGGCCAAATAGCCTTCCAGCGACACGAACCCCGGCGTGGCGTCCGGCGCGGATGCGGCCAGCGCTTTGGCGTACGCGCCCACCACCGGCGGGCTTTCGCCGCCGCCTTGGGCGGGGTCTGGGAAGGGCACCACTTGCGTGACGAAAACGCCGGCGCCGCCGGGGCCCAGTTCTTTGGCCAGCGCGTTGCTGCCCACGAAGGAGATGTTGATGAACACCGGCCTGAAGCCGATGTGCCGCGCCCAGGAGATCAGAGCCGCCACCGGGCGATACGCGCCCACAAGGATGACGGCACCCGGGTTGCCGGCCCGCACATCCAACAAGCCGGTTTTCACCGCGGTGGTGTTGCGCGGATAGACGCCCACGGAAACCGGCGTCATGCCGCGTTTGCCGAGCGCGGCGAGCACGCCGGCGTGGCCGGCGCGGCCGAACGAATCGTCTTGGTACATCACGGCGATGCGCTCGATGCCGAGGTCGCCGATGAGCCGCGCCACCATCGCCTCGGTCTCGTCGTTGTAGGAGGCGCGCAGGTTGACCACGTGATCGCCCTGGCCGGGCACTTCGCGTAGGAAGGCGGCGCCGGTGAAAGGGGCGATGTAGGGCACGCCGGCGGTGGCCGCGACGGGTGCCGCGGCGCGGGAGGTGGGGGTGCCGACGGCGCCGATCAAGGCGAACACGCCTTCCTCGTCGATGAGGGCGCGGGTATTGGCGATGGCTTGTTCGGGTTCGTAGCGGTCGTCGCGCGAACGCAGTTCCAGTTCTCGCCCGCACAGGCCGCCGCGCGCGTTGGCTTCTTGGAACGCGGCTTGGATGCCGAGGCGCATGTTGGTGCCGAGCTCTTCGGCGGGGCCGGTGAGGGCGGCGGATTGGCCGAAGAGGATGCGGTCCGCGGTGACGCCGGCGGCGGCATCAACGGCTGCGGCGGCGTTCGTGCCGAGCATCGCGGCGGCGCTGAGCAAGAGCAGGCCCTTCCATCGCCGGTGTACGACCGGTTTTTGGTGACGGGTGCCGGGAACGCGGGCGTTCCGCCCGCATGCAGGCGAGACGCCTGCGCTCCCAGGGTTGCCGCCAGCGCTGTACACCCTCAATCCCCGCGCCGCTTCACCAGCTTCACGCGGTTCTTGTCGCCGTCGCGCTGGTAGGAAACCTCGTCCATCATGGTTTTCACGAAGTGGACGCCGAGGCCGCCGATCGGGCGATCGTCCACGCTGGAATCCAAATCCGGCGGCGGCGCTTCGTGGAACGGGTCGAAGGGGCGTCCGTTGTCGGAGATCTCGATGGTGAGCGCGTCGGGGCCGAAGTCCAGCGCCAATTCCACCCGGCCGCCTTCGCCGGAGCCCTGCTCTTTGAAGCCGTAGTTCACGATGTTCACCACCAGCTCCTCGATGACGAGTTCCACTTGAAACTCCCAATCGGCCGGCCAGCCGCGCGCCGCGCCGAACTGCGCCACTTGCGCCTGCACGCCTGGCAGTTCGTCGAGATGGGCGTCCATCGAGATGGACAGCCGCGGGTGTTCCGCCACGCCGCTTTCGCCCTCTGGCGCCATCGCCACTTCAGCCTTGTTCCCGCGGCCCGTGCGCCAACGTCAAACAGGTGATGTCGTCGGATTGTGGCGTGCCGCCGGCGAATTCGTGAACGGCGTGAAACACCGCGTGATTCGCTTCCTCGGCGGTTTTCGGCGGATTCGCCCGAAACACCTCCTGCAGCCGATCCATGCCGAACTCCTCGGCCTCGGCGTTCATGGCCTCGCTTACGCCATCGGTGTAGAGCAGGAAGATGTCGCCGGGAGACAATTGCACCGAATGTTGCGCGTATTCGAAGTCCGGCATGATGCCAAGCGCGATGCCATCGGTTTCGCCCAGCACGGTGGAGTTGCCGTCCGGGTGAACGATGAGCGGTGGATTGTGGCCGCCGTTGCAGTACACAAGCTCGCCGCTTTTCGGGTCGTAAACGGTGTAGAAAACCGTTACGAACATGGAGGCTTCGTTGTCCTCCTCGAGCAAATCGTTCACCTCGCCCATTACCGCGGCGGGCCCGGGGTGGCCGATGGCGGCGCCCTTGAGAAGGGTGCGGCTCGACATCATGAACAGCGCCGCCGGCACGCCTTTGCCGGAAACATCCGCGATGGCGAGGCCGACGCGTTCATCGCTCAACGCCACGATGTCGAAGAAGTCGCCGCCGACTTCCCGCGCCGGCTCCATGTTGCCGAACAGTTCGTACTTCTCCGAGCGCGGAAACTCCGTGGGCAGGATGGACTGCTGCATTTTGGCGGCCACGTCCAACTCGTTGCGAATCGCCACCAGCTGATCGCGCGTCTTGAGCGCGTCGCGCAGCACTTGCAGATGCCGCAGCGTTTTGTCGATCGTGATTTTGAGATCGTTGAAGTCGATGGGTTTGGTGACGAAATCGAAGGCGCCGCGGTTCATGGCGGTGCGGATGTTCGCCATGTCGCCGTAGGCGGAAACGATCACCGCGCGGATGTTGGGATCCACCTGCGGGATCTGTTCGAGCAGCGTCAGCCCGTCCATTTGCGGCATGTTGATGTCCGAGAGCACCATGTCCACTTTGTTGCCGCGCATCTGTTCCAGCGCTGCAATGCCGTTGTGGGCGAACAGCAGTTCGTAGCGACGGGCGCGCACGTCGCGCCGCAGCCGTTGCCGCATCAGGTGTTCCAAGTCGGGTTCGTCGTCCACGACTAGGATTCGGAAGGTCGCATCGCTCATCTGTTGCTTTCCGTTTTTTCCGGGCCGGGTTAGCCGCGGCTAGCGCCGCTCGCTCCAATCTTCCAAGAAGCTCTTCAACTGCTCGCTGCGGCTCGGATGCCGCAGTTTGCGCAACGCCTTGGCCTCGATTTGGCGGATGCGCTCGCGGGTCACGTCGAACTGCTTGCCCACCTCCTCCAGCGTGTGGTCGGTGTTCATGTCGATGCCGAAACGCATCCGCAGCACTTTCGCCTCGCGGGCGGTGAGACCGCCGAGAACATTGCGGGTCACCTCTTTCAGATCCTCTCCGGTGGCGAGTTCGGCCGGCGAACCGATGGAGGGGTCCTCGATGAAGTCGCCCAAGTGGGAGTCCTCGTCGTCGCCCACCGGGGTTTCCATGGAGATCGGCTCTTTGGCGATCTTCAGCACCCGCTGCACTTTCTCCTCGGGCATTTCCATGCGCTCGCCCAGCTCTTCCGGGGTGGGTTCGCGGCCTTTCTCCTGCAGCAGTTGCCGCGAGATGCGCGTGAGCTTGTTGATGGTTTCGATCATGTGCACCGGAATGCGGATGGTGCGCGCCTGATCGGCGATGGAGCGCGTGATCGCTTGGCGAATCCACCAGGTCGCGTAGGTGGAGAACTTGTAGCCGCGGCGGTACTCGAACTTGTCCACGGCTTTCATCAGGCCGATGTTGCCTTCTTGGATGAGGTCCAGGAACTGCAGGCCGCGGTTGGTGTACTTCTTGGCGATGGAGATGACCAGGCGCAGGTTGGCCTCCACCATGTCCTTCTTGGCGCGGCGCATCTTGGCTTCGCCGAGGGACATGCGGCGGTTGATGTCCTTGATGTGCGCCACGCGCAGGCCGGTCTGCCGCGTGAGGGCGCGGAGCTTGTTCTGGGCGCGCACGATGTCCGGGCGCGCGGCCGCCAAGCGCCGGCTGTAGGGGTGCCGCGCCTTGATGCGCCGATCCACCCAGGCGACGGAGGTTTCGTGGCCGATGTGCTCGGCGATGAAGTCCCGGCGCGGCATCCTCGCTTGGTTCACGCAGGCGTCTTGGATGGCGCGTTCCTGGCTTTGCACGAGCCGCTGCGCGTCGCGGGGCATGCTCACGATGTGCTCGTAGTGCTTGGGCACCAGCTTGAAGAAGGAGAACACGCTGGCCAGCTTGACGCGCTCCGCCTCGCCCTGCTCGCCGCGGCGGCCGCGGGCGTCCATGGCGCGGCGGTATTTGTTGTAGGCGCGCTTCAGGGCGCCGAAGCGGCGTTTGGCTTCCACCGGATCCGGGCCTTTGCGCTCCTTGGTGGTGTCGTCGTCGTCGTTGTCCGTGGTGGTGGCGGAGGGCACCACTTGCGCCGCCGGGCGCACGTCGTCGGCCGGGTCGAGGTAGCCCACCAGCACCTCGTGCAGCTTGTCCTCCCGCGTGGCGTCGGCGTAGCGCTCCAGGATGTACTCCACCGTGCCCGGATAGTGGGCGACGGCGTTGAGCACGTCGCGGATGCCCTCCTCGATGCGCTTGGCGATGACGATCTCGCCCTCGCGGGTGAGGAGTTCGACGCTGCCCATCTCGCGCATGTACATGCGCACCGGGTCGGTGGTGCGGCCGGCCTCGGTCTCCACCGCGGCCAGCGCCGCCGCGGCTTCCTCGGCGGCCACTTCGTCCGGGGTGTTGTCGCTGGCGTGGAGCAGCTCGTCGGCGTCCGGGGCGGCGTCCGCGGACTCGTAGACGACGATCCCCATGTCGTTGATCATGCTGATGATGTCTTCGATCTGGTGGGTGTCGCTGATGTCGTCGGGCAGGTGGTCGTTCACCTCGGCGTAGGTGAGGTACCCCTGCTCCTTGCCCTTGGCGATCAGTTCCTTGAGGCGGGACTGCTGCTGCGCGGTGTCTGTGGCCATGTCACCCTTCGAGCGGCTGTTGAAGTTGCCCCGGCGCCCACGGTTCGGCGGCGGGCCGTGCATTATACGCGAAAACGCGGCGGCGAGAGCGGCCCACCGTGGTCGCACACGGTGCTACCGACGCACGTTGGCGTGCGAGCGGATCCAATCCCGGCGCAAACGCTCCGCGGCCAACGCCTTGGATTCGGCGGCGCACGACTGTGCTCGCGCCAGCGTGGCCGGCAGATCGGCGCACTGGTTCCATCGGGTGTCGAGCCGCTCGGCCGTGGACCGGAGGGATGCGCCCACGGCGGCCTCGCGGAGCCGTTGCAAGTCTTCGTGCGCTTGTTCGACGGGCCACGCGACGTCGAGGGGCGGGGCGATGGTCGTCAACGCCAGCGTCAAGAGCGATTGGCCGGCGTCGCCGCCTGGGTGCGCCTGCTGCAGGGCATCGTCGAGCGTGGTGACGAAGCCGGCGTTGCGGCCTAGCCGTTTCTCGGCGACGAGATTGAGCTCGTAGTGGTCTATCGTGTTCACATCCGACGTGATCAGCATGTCGGTGCCCAAGGCCAGCGCCTGCGACACGATGACGGCATCGCTGTCGAAGAGGATTTGCTCGGACGTTCGGCGCGGGAAACACGCTTCCGTGAAGTGCCGGCGCAAGTCGTATGCGGCGTCCTCCAACTCGGGCGACCACCGGGCAAGCTGGAACGGCATGTCCGGCAGGCTGGCGACATGCAGCCATGCGTCCGACGAGCGGTACTGCGTTGATGATCCGGCGCCGTCCGTCAATTGCTCCCAGACGCGCGGCAACACCAAGGTCTTGAACCCGGCGGATTCCATCCAGCAGCACGCCAACTTGCGTTGCGTGGGGCGGATCAAGGTGCCGGTGTCGAACGCCGGCCCTAGCGGATCATTCGGCATCGTCGCTGTCGCGCTCCTGATGGCCGCGGTTTGGCCGCGGCGCCAGCGCGCGGGCCACTCGTTCCGTGTTGCCGTCTTTGCGGTTCGCGCGGCCGTGGCGACGATGCCAGTCGCTGACGCGGGGCGCTTCGTCGGAGTCCGGCTCGACGGCGCGAATGTCGAACTCCCAAGGCAGGTGTTCGGGGTGGTAGGTGACCGCCGCCAAGCCTTTCAGTTTCGGGTCTTTCGGATAGCCCATGCTCGCGCTCCAAAGCGTGCTGACCTTCATCATACTCGCTGCCCGTGTGCCATACTGCCCGCGGCGACAACCGAGCAAGGGCGCATCCCATGCCGAACACCTTTCCGCCGCCTGCGGGTTTCCGGCGCAAGAGCCACATCGACGCGGCCGGGTACGAAGCCATGTACCGCCGATCGGTGGCGGATCCCGAGGCGTTTTGGGCGGAGCAGGCGCGGCGCTTCGTCAACTGGCGCAGCGAGTGGAACGAGGTGGTGTCGCACGACTTCCCCAAGGGGCGCGTGCGTTGGTTCGACGGCGCCACGCTGAACGCCTGCGAGAACTGCATCGACCGCCATCTGCTGGATCGCGCCGACCAGGCGGCGATCATCTGGGAAGGCGACGACCCGGCCGAGCACAAGGTCATCACCTACCGGCAGTTGGCGCACGAAGTCGGCCGCTTGGCCAATGCGCTGGCGAGCCGCGGTGTCGAACGCGGCGACCGGGTGTGCATCTACATGCCGATGATCCCGGAGGCGGCCTACGCCATGCTCGCCTGCGCCCGCATCGGCGCGGTGCATTCGGTGGTGTTCGGCGGCTTCTCGCCGCAATCGCTGCAGGATCGGATCTTGGATTCGGACTGCCGCGCGCTCATCACCGCCGACGAAGGCGTGCGCGGCGGGCGCGCCGTGCCGCTGAAACAGAACGCGGAGGCGGCGCTGGCGAACTGCCCCAACGTCCACACCGTGCTCACGGTGCGGCGCACCGGCGCGGAGGTGCCGTGGCGCGAGGGGCGCGACGTGTGGTACGACGAACTGGTGCCCGCCCAAGCGGCGCACTTCGCCCCGGCGCGGATGGCCGCCGAAGACCCGCTGTTCATCCTCTACACCTCCGGCTCCACCGGCAAGCCCAAAGGCGTGCAGCACACCACTGGCGGCTACCTCCTGCACGCCGCGATGACGCACCTCTACGTGTTCGACTACCACGATGGCGACATCTACTGGTGTACGGCGGACGTGGGTTGGATCACCGGCCACTCCTACATCGTGTACGGGCCGCTGGCGAACGGCGCGACCACGCTGATGTTCGAGGGCGTGCCCACCTACCCGGACGCAGCGCGCTTCTGGCAGGTGGTGGACAAGCACCGCGTCAACATCTTCTACACCGCGCCCACGGCCATTCGGCAGTTGATGGGCCAAGGCGACGAGTTCGTGAGCAAGACTTCCCGGGCAAGCCTGCAACTGCTGGGCACCGTGGGTGAACCCATCAATCCCGAGGCGTGGCAGTGGTACCACGGCGTCGTCGGCGAACAGCGCTGCCCGGTGGTGGACACCTGGTGGCAGACGGAGACCGGCGGCATCATGATCACGCCGCTGCCCGGGGCCACGGAGTTGAAGCCCGGCTCGGCGACGCGGCCGTTCTTCGGCGTGCAGCCGGCGTTGGTGGACGCCGAGGGCAAGGTCATCGAGGAAACCGAGGCGGCCGGCAATCTGGTGATCACCGCGCCGTGGCCCGGCCAGATCCGCACCGTGTACGGCGACCACCAGCGCGTGGTGGACACCTACTATGCCCAATACGAGGGCTTCTATTTCACCGGCGACGGGGCGCGCCGCGACGCCGACGGCTACTACTGGATCACCGGCCGCGTGGACGACGTGATGAACGTCTCCGGCCATCGCCTAGGCACCGCGGAAGTGGAAAGCGCCTTGGTGTTGCACGAGGCGGTGGCGGAGGCCGCGGTGGTGGGTTTTCCGCACCCGGTGAAGGGCGAGGGCATCTACGCTTTCGTGACGCCGATGGCGGGTGTTGGCACCGAGGATGCCGCGTTGATCGACGCTTTGACCGAGCAGGTGCGTACCGAAATCGGCCCCATCGCCAAGCCGGACGCGATTCAGCTTGCGCCCGGCCTGCCGAAAACCCGTTCCGGCAAGATCATGCGCCGCATCCTACGCAAGATCGCCGCTGGGGAGGTGGACGATCTTGGCGATACTTCCACGTTGGCCGACCCCGCGGTGGTGGAGGAACTGGTGGCCAAGCGCGGCGGCGGGTGAAGCGCGGCGCTTCTCAAGCCAACGCCTTGCGCAACTCCTCCAAATCCCGAATCGGCGGCGAACATTCGGTGCCGCGGCAGACGAAGGCGGTGGGGCGTTGCCGATCTTCGGCGGCGACGAGGCGCGGCAAATACTCCGGAGCGCCCTTGGCATCGTAGGGAATGGCGTACACGGCGCGCGCCGGGTGGTAGCCCGCCCGCGCCGCCGCCAACCATTCGGCCGGATCCGGCGCGCGCACCACCACCAACTCCGGCGGATGCGCCGCTTCCTCCACGGCGGTGAGCAAGGCGCAGCAGCCGTGCGGATGGCGCTCGACGAAACCCCGCGCCCAAGCGGCGGCGCGTTCGGCGGCTTCGAGAAAGCGCGGCGCCGCGGCCAAGTGGCCGAGGGCGGCGAGGGCCGCGATGGCGGTTGCGTTGCCGGGTGCTAGGGCGTCGTCCTCGATCGGCTTGGGGCGGTGGATCAGGCGTTCGTGATCGTGCGGCGTGAAGAAGAAGCCGCCGGCGCGCTCGTCTTGAAAGCGCTCCAGCAACTCGTCGCCGAGGAACAGCGCGAAGGTGAAATCCTCGTCGCGCCAACGCGCTTGCAGCAGCGCCAAGACGCCGGCGAGCAAGTTGGCGTGGTCGTCCAACATGCCCTTCGGGCCTAGCGAACCGTTCGTCCACACGGCGTGCAGCCGGCCATCCGCCACCATATGCGCGCGGGCGAATTGCGCGGCGCGGGCGGCGGCGTCCACCCATTCGGCTTCGTCCAAGCACATGCCGGCCTTGGCCAAGGCGCGAATCGCCAGACCGTTCCAGCTCGCCAGCACCTTGCGGTCCGTCGCCGGCGGCGGGCGCTCCGCGCGGGCCGCGAACAGCTTCGCCCGGGCGCTCGCCAGCAGTTCGGTGCCCCGCTCCGGCGACAGATACAGCCGTTCCACCACCGCCCGCCACGCATCGCAGCGCCGCAGATGCCACTTGCCCTCGACGTTGGCCGGTTTGTCCAAACCGTACAAGGTCTCCGCCACCAGATATTCGTCCTCGCTCAATAGGCGCCGCACCGCATCGCGCCGCCAGAGATAGAAGCTGCCTTCCTCGCCCTCGCTGTCGGCGTCCTGCGCCGCGTGGAAGCCGCCGCAAGAGTGCTGCATTTCGCGCAGCAGCCACTCGGCGGTGCCGCGCGCGGCGTCTGCGAACAAGGCATCCGGGCCGAGACGCAAGGCGTCCGCGTACAACGCGAGCAGCATGCCGTTGTCGTAGAGCATCTTCTCGAAGTGCGGCACCGCCCAGCGCCGGTCCGTGGCGTAGCGGAAGAAGCCGCCGCCGAGGTGGTCGAAGATGCCGCCGCGGGCCATCTTGGTGAGCGTGGTGAGCACCATGTTCAGCGCTTCCTGGTCCGGCCCGAGTTTGCGGCCGCGGTTGCTCACCAAGCGCAGCCCGCCCGAGGCCGGTTTTGGCGCTACACGGCTGCGCGCCCAGTGGCGGAGCAGCCACTCCAAGGCCGTCGGCATGGGGAACTTGGGCGCTTGGCCAAAGCCGCCTTCGATCGCGTCGTACGCGCCCGCCAAGCCATCGCGCGCGGCTTTGCGCAGCTTCGCGTCGTCCGCTTCGGCGGCGGGTGCGGCGGCTTCGATGCGCGCCAGCACGCCGGCGAGCTTGCGCCCGGCGGCGTCGACTTGCTCGCGCCGCGCCGCGTAACCGTCGGCCACGCGCGGCAGCAGGTCGCGGAAGCCCGGCAGCCCGTAGCGCGGCTGGCGCGGAAAGTAGGTGCCGCTGAAGAACGGCAGCAGCGTCTTGGCGTCGAGGAAGGCGGTGAGCGGCCAACCGCCGCCCTGGCCATTCAAGACGCGGTGCGCAAGTTGATAGATGTTGTCCAGATCCGGGCGCTCCTCCCGATCCACCTTGATGTTGACGAAGCGGGCGTTCATCACCTGCGCGGTGGCGTCGTCGGCGAACGATTCGCGCGCCATCACATGGCACCAGTGGCAGGCGGAGTAGCCGATGGAAAGCAGAATCGGGCGGTCTTCGGCGCGGGCGAGGGCCAGGGCGTCCGCGCCCCAAGGCCGCCAATCCACCGGATTGTCGGCGTGTTGCAGCAAGTACGGGCTGGTCTCTTGCGCGAGGCGGTTCATGGCAAACTGCGTGGCGACCTTTCGAGCAACGGGTGCGAATCCTGTGGATGGTAAGCGAAGCCGGCGGCCGGCCGGCAAACGCCGTGCGGAGCCCTCAGCGGGGGAGCGCGAGGGGCGTGCCCCTCGCATGGGAAGGCGGCAGCGCAGCGCCAAGAACATGGACGAACAGGGCTTCCGGCCCAACGTGGCGATGGTCATCCACAACGGCCGCGGCCAAGTGCTGTGGGCGCGGCGGGTGGGCGAGGATGCGTGGCAGTTTCCGCAAGGCGGCGTCCATCCCGGCGAGACCGCGGAACAGGCGCTGTACCGCGAACTGCGCGAAGAAGTGGGGCTGGAGCCCAGCGCCGTGCAGGTGGTCGCGCACTCCCGCGATTGGTTCCGCTACCGGGTGCCAGCCGCTCTGCGGCAAAAGGTCTCCGGCTTCGTCGGCCAGAAGCAACGCTGGTTTCTGCTGCGCTTGCTGGCGGCGGACGACGCCGTGTGCGTCCACGGCGAGGGCGCCGAGTTCGACGCTTGGCGCTGGGTGAGCTACTGGTATCCGCTCACCAAGGTGGTGGACTTCAAGCGCTCGGTGTACCGCCGCGGGTTGCGGGAACTCGCGCCGGCGCTGCGCCTCGATTGAAGCGAGCGCTGTTCGTGGCAGAATCCGGCCATGCTCGACGCCCTTAGGCAAATCGTCCACGACGTCGCCGCGTCCCCGGGTTTTCGCGCCGCGCTGGACCTCATCGTCTCCCGCGTGTCGCAGACCTTGGACACGGAGGTGTGCTCCATCTACCTGCGCGACCGCGGCGGCGGGCGCTTCAACTTCGTCGCCAACGAAGGCTTGAACGCGGAGATGGTGGGCAAGTTCAGCCTGCCGGGCGACCAAGGCCTAGTGGGATTGGTGGCGGAACGCGCCGAGCCGATCAACTTGGAGGACGCCGCCCGCCACCCGCGCTACCACCCGGTGCCGGGCCTCGGCGAAGAGGCGTTCAGCGCCTTCCTCGGTGTGCCCATCATCCACGTGCGCGAGGTGCTGGGCGTGCTGGCGGTGCAGGACCGCGAAGTGCGCCGCTACGACGAGGAGGAGGTCGCCTTTCTGGTCACCTTGGCGGCGCAGATCGCCCGCCGCATCGCCCACGCCGAAGCCGCCGGCGATGTGGCGCGGCTGACGCTCGAACCCACCCAAGAACACCGCGAGGCGCATTTCGAAGGTGTGCCCGGGGTGCCAGGCATCGGCATGGGCACCGCGTTCGTGTTGCTGCCGGCGGCGCGCCTCGAACTGGTTCACGATCGCGAAGCGGAGGATGTCGATGCCGAGTTGCGCATCTTCGACCGCGCCATCGGCCGCACCCGCAAGGACATCGAACGCATCAACGAGGCGATGGCCAAGAGCCTTGGCGCCGAAGAACGCGAGCTGTTCGACGCCTACCTGCACATGCTGGACGACGCCGCCCTGGCCGGCGACGTGCGCGCCCGCATTCGCGCCGGCCAATGGGCGCAGGGGGCGTTGAAGCAGGCCATCGCGGAGCAGGCGGCGGTGTTCGAGCGCATGCAAAGCTCGTACCTGCGCGAACGATCCGCGGACGTGCGCGAGCTGGGCCAGCGGGTGCTCGCCAATCTGCAGGAAGCCAGCCGCGCCCACGAGCCGTATCCCGAGGACATGGTGATGGTGGCCGAGGAGGTCACCGGGCCGATGATGGCGGAGCTGCCCATCGAACGGCTGCGCGGCATCGTCTCGCTCAAGGGTTCGCGCAACTCGCACGGCGCGATCCTGGCCGACGCGCTGGGCATTCCCACGGTGATGGGCGCCGGGGATCTACCCATCTACAACGTCCACGGCCGCACCGTGATCGTCGACGGCCACTACGGCGACGTGTACGTGAACCCGGGCACCGTGATCCGCGACGCCTACGAACAGTTCCAAACCGAGGAGGCGGATTTCGCGCGCGAGCTGGAGACCCTGCGCGAACTGCCCAGCGCCACCCGCGACGGCCACGCCATCAATCTGTGGGTGAACATCGGCCTCGTCAGCGAGATCACCCGTTCGCTGGACCGCGGCGCGGAAGGCATCGGCCTGTTCCGCACGGAAGTGCCGTTCGCCGCCGGCGACCGCTTTCCCACCGAGGAGGAACAACGGGCGATCTACCGCGAGCACATGGAGGCGTTCGAGCCGCGGCCGGTGACCATGCGCACCTTGGACATCGGCGGCGACAAGCCGCTTTCCTACTTCCCCATCGAGGAGGAGAACCCATTTCTGGGCTGGCGCGGCATCCGCGTCACCCTCGACCACCCGGACATCTTCCTCGGCCAAACCCGCGCCATGCTGAAGGCCAACGCCGGCCTCGAGGGCGTGCTGCGCATCATGCTGCCGATGGTCAGCCGCCTGGAGCAGATCGAGGAGGCGAGCGCGCTGATTCGCCGCGCCCACCGCGAGGTGGTGGAGGAGGGCTTCGCGGTGAAGGCGCCTTTGGTGGGGGTGATGATCGAGGTGCCGGCGGCCATCTACCTGACGCGGGAAATCGCCCGCGCCGTGGATTTTCTGGCGGTGGGGTCGAACGACCTCACGCAATACATGCTGGCGGTGGATCGCAACAATCCGCGCGTGGCGGACTTGTTCGAGGAGGTTCACCCCGCCATGCTCAGCGCGCTGCGCGAGATCGCCAAGGCGTGCCACGCCGAGGGCAAGCCGGTGGGCATCTGCGGCGAGCTCGCCGGCACGCCGGAGGGCGCGGTGCTCTGCGTCGGCATGGGCTACGACGTGCTCTCCATGAACGCCGCCAACCTGCCGCTGGTGAAGTGGGTGATCCGCAGCGTCTCCTTGCGCGACTGCCGGCGCATTCTGGCGCGGTCGCTGCGCCTGCGGTCGAGCCACGAGATTCTCGCCTTCGTGCGCCAGCAATTGGTGGAAGCGGGGCTGGAACGCGCCGTGCCGCACCACGAGCTGCCGGTGGAGGCGTGACGGCTGTGGCAGCAACGCACCGATTGGGCGCTGACACAGCGCCATGAACGCGGCATCCAAGCCCGCCGCCGCCGGCGCTCACATCGCCTTCGTGATGGATCCGCCGGAGCAGTTGCATGTGTCGAAAGACTCCACGCTGGCGATGATTCGCGCGGCGCAGCGCCGCCGTTGGCGCATCACCGTGTTGGGCGTGGGCGACATCGCCTTGCAGCACGGCCGGGTGATGGGCTGGGGGCGGGATTTCGCGCTCACGCCGGAGGCCGTGGCGGATTTGGACACCGCCGACAGCCACGACTTCCACCGCACCGGGCCGGTGGCGCGTTTGGCACTGGCGGATTTGGACTTGGTGATGATGCGCAAAGACCCGCCTTTCGACATGGAGTACGTGTACGCCACCTACCTTCTCGAACGCGCCGTGGAGGAAGGCGCGCGGGTGGTGAACGCGCCGCGCAGCCTGCGCGACTGCAACGAGAAGCTGTACGCCACCCGCTTCGCGGACTTCGCGCCGCCGGTGATCGTTTCCTCGCGCCAAGACCTGCTGCTGGATTTCCACGCCGAGCATCAGGACGTGGTGTTCAAGCCGCTCGACGGCATGGGCGGCATGAGCATCTTCCGTGTGCGCCCGGGCGACCCCAACCTGCGCGTGGTCATCGAAACCCTCACGGACAACGGCCGCACCCCGGCGATGGCGCAGAAGTTCGTGCCGGAAGTGACCGCCGGCGACAAGCGCATCCTGCTCATCGGCGGCGCGGCCGTTCCCTACGCGCTGGCGCGGGTGCCGCAACCCGGCGAGACGCGCGCCAACCTGGCCGCCGGCGGCGAGGGCGTCGGTCAGCCGCTGAGCGAGCGCGACCGTGCCATCGCCGAAGCGGTGGGCGAGGACGCCCGCGCCCGCGGCCTCGACTTCGTGGGCATCGACGTGATCGGCGACTATCTCACCGAGGTGAACGTCACCTGCCCCACCTGCATCCGCGAGCTGGATCGGCAGTTCGGCTTGGACATCGCCGGCGACCTGCTCGACCATCTAGTGCCGAGTGCATAGTGCATAAGGCGGAAACCATTGCCGCCGCCGATGGCTTCGCCAAGCGGCGTTTCGGCTGGTGCTTGGCCGTCTCGGCGGCGTTGCACGTTCTCGTGTTTGGCGTGATGGAACTACCGGGGCGTCCGTTGCCGCAACGCGCCGTGCTCCATCTCTCTCTGGTGCCAACAACGCCACCAGCCGTCGCTGCGCCGCCTGCCGAACCCGCCCATGCGGAAATGGCGGAGATCGGCTCGGTAACGCCCGATCCGCCGGCACCGCAGGCTACACCCATTGCCGAACAGCCGGCCGCGGCAGCCCCGGCCGCCAAAGAAACACCACCGCCGCCGCCGCCAAACCCCTTGGCCGGCAAATCCGCGTTGCAGCTGGCCCGCGCCCTAGCCGCGGGTTGGGCGGAAGCGCCCACCGCGAACACCGGCGGCCGCGTTCTGCGTCTCACCGACGCGCCCGGACGGCCGGATTTCGCCTATTACTTGGAGGCCTGGCGGCGCCAAGTGGAGCGCGTGGGCAAGCTGAACTATCCGGGCGAAGCGCGCCGGCGCAAGCTCACCGGCAGTCTGCGGCTGCTGGTCGTCATCCGCGCCGATGGCGATTTGGCGGACGCACGGCTGGTCGAATCCAGCGGCCACACGGTGCTGGACGAGGCCGCCTTGCGCATCGTGCGGCTGGCAGCGCCGTACGCGCCGTTCCCCCCGCGCATCGCCGCGCAAGCGGACACCCTGGAGATCGAAAGAACCTGGCGTTTTCGCGGCCAAAGCGCCGGGCTCTTGTAACGCACCCCGCGCCCGATCGGGTAAGCTAGCCGGCGCCATGCACTCCTTGGCCGGCCAATTCCTCATCAGCATGCCGAAGCTGCACGACAGCTTCTTCGACGATGCGCTGGTGTACGTTTGGTCGCACGACGAACGCGGCGCCCAGGGCTTGGTGGTGAACCAGCCCCACGAACTCACGCTGGTCAAGCTCTTCGGCCAGCTGGATCTGCCCTTCCGCATCGGCTTCGACTGCCCGGTGGCCGACGGCGGCCCGGTGGAACCGCAACGCGGCTTCATCCTGCACACGCAGGATGTGCGGGTGGATTCCAGCGAGGACGCCGGCGGCGACCTCGCCATCACCTACAGCCGCGAGATTTTGGAGCTCATCGCCTCCGGCCAAGGCCCGAAGCGGTTCCTCGTGGCCTTGGGCTACGCCGGCTGGGGCGCCGGGCAACTGGAGGAGGAATTGGCCGAATCGGGGTGGCTGACAGCCCCCAGCTCCTTCGAGACGCTGTTCGACATGCCGTTCGCCGAGCGCCTCGACCACGCCGCCGGCGTGCTCGGCGTGGATCTCCGCCTCTTGGGCGCGGACGCCGGCCACGCCTGAGCGCGGCGCACCCCGCCTTTTCGCACGGAAAGGTTCCCACCTGACAACGCTGGTCTTCGATTTCGGCCTCAAGCGCATCGGCGTCGCGGTGGCGGAAGAAGAGCCGCGGTTCGCCGCCGGCGTCGCCACCGTGGACGCCGAGGACGGCCGGCCGCGTTGGCGGCAACTCGATGAACTCATCCACGCGTGGCGACCCGCGCGCTTGGTGGTGGGCCTGCCGGTCAACATGGACGGCACGCCGAGCGAGATGTCCGCCAACGCCCGCGGCTTCGGTGCGCGGTTGGCTGCCCGGTACGCGCTCGCCGTGGAATACATGGACGAACGCCTTTCCACCTTCGAGGCCATCTCCAGGGGCGCGGACGCGACGGACAGCCACGCCGCCGCCGCACAGGTCATCGCCGAAACATGGTTGGCCAAACGCCCATGACCGCACTGGCGGCCCATCCCAACGCGGCCGTCCGCCTTCGGCGTGGATTGCCGCTCCTGACGTTGGCGCTCGCCCTCTCTTGCGTCTTTTGGTTCGGCGGCGCGCGCGGGCACCTGCACGGCAACCATACGCATGTCTGGGACACGGCCAAGAACATGGCGCTGGCGCAGAACTTGACGCGCAACGGCCTGATGTTCTTGGAGCTGACGCGGAGCGCCGACGGTTCGCTCAAACATGTGGTCTACCACCGCTTTCCCGTCGGTGGCATGGTGCTCATCAAGTTGGCCATCTGGCCATTCGAAGGGGATTTGTCGGCACAGCTTGTCGCGGCGCGCACGCTGATGCTGGCGTTCTTCTGCGGCGCAGCGCTGCTGGCCTATTCGGCTTTGTTTCGTTTGGTCGGCAGTCGCTCCATTGCGCTCGCCGCCACTCTGCTCGCCTTCTCCTCGTACTACATGCTGGCGAAAAAGGACGTGGTGACGAACGAGGTCAGCATGGATCTCTTCGCCCTGTTGCTGGTGTTCCACGCGATGGTGCTGTTCCAACAAAGCCGCGCGATCCCAGTTGCGCCAACTGGCCAGCGCAAGATGCCGAAACATCCATTTCGCAGGCTGCTTGCGACGGTTTGCATCGCGCTGATGCTGGGTTGGCATGTGTTCGCGCTGCTCGCGCCGTTTCTTGTGTTCGGGCTTGCGGGCGAGGCGCGGGTTGCGTGGCGGAAGGCATCTTCCGCGCATCCGCCTCGCGGTTCTTCGCACCGCATGGGCGCGACCGTGGCATCTATGGTGCGCAGCCGATTCACATTGCTCGGCGTTCTGGCGGTGTTGTTCGGCGCGTGTGTGCTCGGCTACAACATGGCGCGGGAATACGCGCACGTCGCCGGCGCGACGAGTGACGCCACGCGGACGCACTTGCCGAGTTGGTACTCCGTACGCGAAAGGACCGGTTTGCCTCATCCTGGCGACGGTCGCTCCGTTCGCACGCTCGATTGGGGCGCTTTTCTGAAATGGCAATCCCACCGCGTGGGCTTGATGTGCGTGCCGTTCGCGGCATCCGGTTTGGGGAGCTTCGCAATCGCGGACGAAGTGGTTTGGAAACATGCGAACGCGCCAACCTTGGCCGGTCTCGGTATCGGCGCAATCTGTTTGTGCTTTGGCGGTCTGTGGTTCTTGCGCCCGGGGACGACCATGCAAGGCGGCGCATCCCTGCTGGCTGTGTTGGCGCTCGCCGGTTTCTGTTGGGCGCTGCCTATGGCGCGGCACGCCCAAGTGTCGACGCATGACTACGAAGCCGTCTTCTACATCGGCGTGCCGCTCGTGCTCTTCACGTTGTTGGCCGTGGCCGTGCGGCTCTTGTGGGCGCGAATCGCACGGCAACGCGCCCAAGGCTTTGCGCTAACAGCGTGCGCATCCTTGAGCGTGGCGCTCTTCGCGTGCTCCAGCTATCAAATGGCCGAAGCGATGCCCGCGGAGCCTGTGCAGATCTCGCTGCTGAAGGAGTTCGAGCGCATCCGCGCGATGGCGTGGGGCAAAGACGTTCTGGTCGCGGCCACGGGGGCGGAATTCGGTGGCGAAGTAAGCTTGAGCGGCGTGCGCGCATTGATGAAGGCGTTCATGGCGTTGCGGCTCCATATGACGGGCGCCGTTTTGCATTACGTTGCAGATCCCGCCGAGGCCGCGCATGTGGAAGCGCAGGGCGACGTCGATTTCGTTCTGACCTTCGAGCGCTTGGCGCTTGATTCGCTCCGCACGCCAAGCCACCGCTTCGCGTTTCTCTACGACGCCGGTGGCGCGATGGACGCGCTCGTCGCCGCCCGACGATGGAGCTATGACGCAATCGCAACACGGGAACCGCTGGCGCGGGGCGCGTTCGACGTGTTTCTGCTACCGCTCTCGCCCCACGACCCGCACGCCCGTCCGAACGCCCTCCGCGGCGCCAGCGATGGCGCATTGGCACTCGCCTACCTTCAGCAGCCTTGCCGCCAAGAGGAACTCGGGCAGTGGCTCTTCTTGGACGTGGTGCCGGCGGAACTTGCGGACTTGCACCCTCTGCGCCGCCGCGTTGGGCACGACCGGATCGTGTTCAAGCCGCACCATTACTTTGGTCTGTTCGAGGACAAGTGCCTGTTTCGCGTGCCGCTGCCGAATTACCGCATCCGCTCGATCAGAACCGGCCCGCACGGCATCAACGCGCCCGCGTGGACTGTGCGACTGCGCATCGACCGGCACAACTTGCGCCGCGCCCTAGCCGCGGTGCAGGACGCAACGCCGGCGACGCGGGGCACCTTCGACCTCTACCTGCGCGGTGGCGAGCTCATCTACCTTCGCAGCTCCTGCGCGGCGGCCGACATCCGCCAGCGCTTCTTCTTGCACATGACGCCGGCGCGGCCCAGCGCGTTGCCCGCGGCGCGGCGCTCGGTCGGATTCGCCAACCTGGACTTCGAGTTCAACGAGCACGGCGCACGGTTCAACGACGAGTGCGTGGCGACGGTGGCCTTGCCGGAATACGAAATCGCCCGCCTGCGCACCGGCCAATTCGCCCCGAACGGCGAAGTCCACTGGGAGGTGGCCTTTGCACCGCCAACTTCGCTACTCTAGCGAACATGCGATCGGGCGGCACGAAGCGAAAACGGGAAGCGAAACGAACATGAAGAAGTGGCAGTGCATTGTTTGCGGCTGGATCTACGACGAGGCGGAGGGTTGCGAATACGACGGGATTGCCCCCGGCACGCGCTGGGAGGATGTTCCGGAGGACTTCGTTTGCCCCGAGTGCGGCGTTGGCAAGGAGGATTTCGAGATGATCGAAATCGGCTGAGCTAGCCGCCGCCCACCGCGCCGCCGGCATCCGGCGGCGGGCGTTCCCAGAGCATTCGCACCGGCACGGCGTAGAGCCCGTCGCCGAAGCCCGCGCAGGTTTCGCCATCGTAGAGCACGACGCCGCCCGCGAAGCGGTCGCCAACGGTTCGCTTGAGCTTGCGCAGGCCCCGGAGGTCGTCCGTACGCACGGTTGCGCCGGCCTTCACCTCCACGCCGGCCACGTCATGCAGTCCGCGTTGCACCACGATGTCCACCTCCGTGCCGTCCTTGTCGCGGAAATGACAGAAATTGTGCAGGTGTTCGTGGCCGGATGCCTGCCGCTTGAGCTCTTGGAACACGAAGGTCTCCAGCAGCAGGCCCAGCAACATGCGGTCGGCGCGCAGCGCGTCCGCGTCCGCTCGCAGCACCGCGCACGCGAGGCCGGTGTCGACGAAGTGCAGTTTCGGCGTCTTGATCAGGCGACTCACAGCGTTGTTGTGCCACGGCGGCAGCCGTTCCAGCAGGAAGACGCTCTCCAGCAACGTCATGTAGCTGCCGACCGTCGGCCGGGAGAGCCGGAACGCCGAGGCGAGTTCCGCCACGTTCAGCAAGCGGGCGGTCTGCGCCGCGGCCAAGGCCAATAAACGCGGCAAGGTCTCCAACGAGTTGATTCGGGTGAAATCGCGAAGGTCACGTTGCACGAGGGACGCAATGTAGTTGGCGTGCCAGTTGGCGCGGCGACGATCGGTATCGCGGGCGAGCGCTGGCGGAAAGCCGCCGGCGCAGATCCGCTGCGCGAGTTCGTCGCCAAGCCGGGCAGTGCTGCGGCTGGGGAAGCGGCCGGCGAACAAGCGGTCCAGGAACCGCGGCGTGGCGTGTTCGAGTTCCGCCTGCGACAGCGGGTGCAGTTGCAGCACTTCCATGCGGCCAGCCAAGGAGTCCGCCAGCTTTGGCACGAGCATCGCGTGCGACGAGCCGGTGAGGAGAAAGCGGCCGGGCGAGCGATCGCGGTCAATGGCCATCTTCAGCGCGTTGAAGATCGACGGCACCCGTTGCACCTCGTCCAGGATGATTTTCGCGGGCTGGTCGGCGATGAAGCCGGCCGGATCGGCGACCGCCGCCAAGCGGGTTACCTCATCGTCGAAGCTGATGTAGACGTAGCCCTGCTGCTCGCCGAAAACCCGCGCTAGCGTGGTCTTGCCGCATTGACGTGGGCCGTGGATCAGCACCGCCGGCGAATCCGCCAACGCTTCCGCGAGCCGCGGTTCGGCGTGGCGGGGATGGACAGAGGCGCAGGACATCGGCTGATCGCAAGTTCCACATGCGGCTGATCGCAGAGTTTACAAGCGGCTGTTCGAAAGTTCCACATGCGGCTGTTCGAAAGTTTCAGGTGCGTCTGATCGCAAGTTTCAGGTGCGGCTGTTCGAAGAATTCGTAAGCGGCTGATCGCAAAGTTGGTATGCGGCTGTTCGAAAGTTTCGTGTGCGGCTGATCGAAAAGTTACCATCCGGCTGATCGCAAATCGCATGGTGGCTGATTGCAGTCCGCGGCGGCCTTGGCGACCAGCGGCGGCGCGGCGGCGCGGCGGCGCGAAATAGGGGCGGTTCACCATCCCGCGCCGGCGGCGCTGGCGGATTCCGGTTGGCGGATGACGCCCTGCTCGGCCAAGCGGCGCAGATGCTGCTCCAAGGTTTGCATGCCGGCGGCGGCCGAGGTCTGAATCGTCGAGCGCAGTTGCGCCACCTTGTGCTCGCGGATGAGATTGCGTACCGCCGGCGTGGCGATCATGATCTCGTGGGCGGCGACGCGGCCGCCGTCCACGCGGGGCACCAGGGTTTGCGCCACTACCGCCTTCAGGGATTCCGACAGCATCGAGCGCACGGTGTCCTTCTCGCCGCCCGGGAAAACGTCCACGATGCGGTCGATGGACTTGGGCGCGGACGACGTGTGCAGCGTTGCGAACACCAAGTGCCCGGTTTCGGCGGCGGTGAGCGCTAGGCGGATGGTTGCGAGATCGCGCATTTCGCCGATGAGGATCACGTCCGGGTCTTCGCGCAGGGCGGCGCGCAGCGCATCGGCGAAGGTCGCGGCGTCGCGCCCGATTTGGCGCTGGTTGACGAGACAGCGGCGCGCCGGGTGGATGAACTCGATGGGATCCTCGATGGTGAGGATGTGCTCGGGTCGGGTGCGGTTCACATGGTCCACCATCGCCGCCAGCGTGGTGCTCTTGCCGGAGCCGGTAGGGCCCGTCACCAGCACGAGGCCGCTGCGGGAATCGGCGATGCGGTGGAAGGTCTCGCCCATGCCCAGCTCCTCGGCGCTGGGCACATGCGTGGGCACCGTGCGAAACACCGCGCCCACGCCGCGTTCGTGGCGGAAGACGTTGACGCGGAAGCGGGCGACGTCGGCGAGCTGCGCGGAGAAGTCCGCGTCCAAGGCCGCGGCCGCGTCGCTGTCCAGTTCGGCGATGGCGTGGCGCACCGCGTCGGCGTCCAGCGCCGCTTGGTCGAGCGGCGTGATCGCGCCGTCCACGCGCAGCATGGGCGGCAGACCGGAGGAAAGGTGCAAGTCCGAAGCGCCGCGTTCCACGGCGGTTGCGAGCAAGTCTTGAATACGCACGGCGATACTCCAACAAAGGGGCAGTCACCTTAGCCCGCCGCGCCATTGGCGTCTGCCAGCCAAACGCCCGGTGGCTTGTGCGAGTTTCGCCCTTTGTGCCGCTTTTTCGCTTGCATGGAGCGCACATGCCCTAGGTACACTTCGACCCGTGGAGTATCGCCAGCGTATAGAAGCCGTCCGCGCCGCCATCGGCGACGCTGAACGGGCCGCCCGGCGGCAGCCGGGCAGCGTACGCCTGCTCGCCGTGTCGAAGACTCGCTCGGCCGCCGAGATCCGCGCCGCGCACGCCGCCGGCGTGGCCGAGTTCGGCGAGAATTACGCGCAGGAAGGCGTGGCGAAGGCCACGGAGCTTGCGGATTTGGACATCATTTGGCACTTCGTCGGCGCGATCCAAACCAACAAGACGCGCGCCATCGCCCGCCACTTCCAGTGGGTTCATAGCGTGGATCGAGCGCACGTCGCCAGCCGGTTGAGCGCCGCTGCCGAGCGTCCCATCGACGTTTGCGTGCAAGTGAACGTGGACGGCGAGCCGCGCAAAGCCGGCGTTGCTCCGGGCGAGGTGGCGGCGTTGGTGGCCGAGATTGCGCCGTTGCCGCGCTTGCGCCTGCGCGGCCTCATGGCGATTCCCGCCCCGGAGGGCGATCCGCAAGCCAGCTTTCGCCGCTTGCGCGCGTTGTTCGAGGCGCTGGCGCCGAACGCGCCGGCGCATTGGGATACGCTTTCGATCGGCATGTCCGCCGACTATCCCGCGGCCATCGCCGAGGGCGCGACAATCGTGCGCATCGGCACGGCCATCTTTGGGCCGCGCACCGCCCGAGGCAACCGCACACAGGAGGCCGTGATCAGTGGCTGAACGGATCGCCTTCGTCGGCGGCGGCAACATGGCGTTGGCGCTAGCGACGAGACTCGCCGACGCCGGCGCGTCGGCAATCGTCGTGGCCGACCCGGTTGCCGCGCAGCGGGCGCGGTTCGCGGCGCCCATCGCCACCACCGCCAGCAACCAAGACGCGGCGAGCGGCGCGGACGTGGTGGTGTTGGCCGTGAAGCCGCAGGCGCTGGAAGCCGCAACACGCGACATCGCCACCGTCTTGGGCGAAAACACCCTCGTCCTGTCCATCGCGGCCGGTGTGCCGCTAGCGGCCATAGAGCGTTGGCTCGGCGGCCCGCACCCGGTAGTGCGATGCATGCCGAACACCCCCGCGCTGATCGGCCTCGGCATCACCGGCATGTTTGCCAACGAACACGTCAACGCCCAGCAACGCGCCGCGGCGCAAACGGTGATGGCCGCCGCCGGCGAGGTGATCTGGTTCGAGCGGGAAGATCAGCTGGACGCGGTGACGGCGCTCTCCGGCAGCGGGCCGGCGTACTTCTTTCAAGCGATCGAGGCGCTCATCGCCGCCGGCCGGGAGTTGGGCCTCGCGCCGGAAGCGGCGAAGCGCTTGGTGGTGGCCACCGCGGCCGGCGCCGCGGCCCTGGCCCGCGACGAGGATCCGTCGTTGTTGCGCGAGCGCGTCACCTCCCCCGGCGGGACGACCGAACGCGCCCTGTTTATACTTGCCGAGAAGCGCTTTCCCGACGCCCTGCGCAACGCCGCGCAAGGGGCGTTCACGCGGGCGCGGGAGCTGCGGCAGGAGTTTGGCGAATCATGAGCGATCCCTTTATTTTCGTGCTGCGCTTCGTGCTGCAAGTGGCGGCGCTGCTGTTTCTGTTGCGGTTCGTGCTGCAGGCGGTGCACGCCAGCTTCTACAATCCGTTCTCGGAGGGCATCGTGCGCTTCACGGACCCGGTGTTGCGGCCGCTGCGCTCGGTGCTGCCGGCGTTTCGCAACTGGGATCTCGCGTCCTTCGCGATGGCGTGGCTGGCGCACCTGGTCATGTCCACGCTGCGTTTTTTCGCCTTCGGCGGCGGCGCGTTCGACATCCTGTTCATCTTCAGCGACGCCTTGCACGGCACGTTGAATCTGGTGGTGATGATCTTCCTGGTGGCGATCTTCGTCACCGTGATCATGAGTTGGCTCGCCCCGGGCGTCTATTCGCCCGCCAGCCTCATCGCCCGCGAAGTGGCCGAGCCGCTGCTGGCGCGGGTGCGGCGCCTGTTGCCGCCGCTGGGCGGCTTGGATTTGTCGCCGATGGTGGCGATCTTGGCGCTCTTGCTCGTGCAGTCCTTCGTGCTCGGCGCGTTGCTGCCGCATTATCCCGGGTGAGTGCGTGGTCGCGGGAGCGAGGAACGGCGGCAACCGGCGGGCGCCGGGGCCGGACGCGCCGGATTCGGTAGGCATCGTTCAACCGCAGCGGGTGTGTTTCGACGCGCCCCTCGCTTTGCAATGCCGGCAAACGCTGCCCGGCGTGGAGCTCGTCTTCGAGACCTACGGCGAACTCAACGCGGCGCGCTCCAACGCGGTGCTGGTTTGCCACGCGCTGTCCGGCGACCACCACGCCGCCGGCTACCACCACGCCGACGACGCCAAGCCCGGCTGGTGGGACAGCTGCATCGGCCCGGGCAAGCCCATCGACACAGGCAAGTTCTTCGTGGTCGCGCCGAACAACCTCGGCGGCTGCGGCGGCAGCACCGGCCCGCCTTCCATCGATCCGACCAGCGGCGAACCCTGGGGCGCGGCGTTCCCCACCGTCACGGTGAAGGATTGGGTGCATACCCAAGCCCTGCTCGCCGACCACCTCGGCATCGACCGCTTCTGCGCCGTGATCGGCGGCAGCTTGGGGGGAATGCAGGCGTTGCAGTGGGCCATCGACTATCCCGAGCGCATCGCCAACGCGGTGGTGATCGCCGCCGCGCCCAAGCTCTCGGCGCAGAACATCGCCTTCAACGAAATCGCCCGCCACGCCATCCAGTCCGACCCGGAATTCCACGACGGCAGCTACACCCAGGCCGACGCCATCCCGCGCAAGGGCCTGATGCTGGCGCGCATGATCGGCCACGTCACCTACCTCTCGGACGACGGCATGGGCGAGAAGTTCGGGCGCGAGCTCAAATCCGGCGACATCGGTCAAGCGCAGGACGTGCAGTTCCAAGTGGAAAGCTACCTGCACTACCAAGGCACCGCCTTCTCCGAGCGGTTCGACGCCAACACCTACCTGCTGATGACCCGCGCCCTCGACTACTTCGACCCGGCCTTGGAGTTCGATGGCGACCTGGTGCGGGCGCTGGCCGGCGCCCAGGCGCGTTTCCTGGTGCTTTCCTTCTCCTCGGATTGGCGCTTCTCCCCGGCGCGCTCGAACGAGATCGTCGATGCGCTGGTGGCGGCGCGCAAGGACGTGGTGAGCGCCGTGGTGGACGCGCCCACCGGGCACGATTCGTTCCTGCTGCCGAACGCCCGCTACTTCGACCTGCTGGGCGGCTACTTGGCCTCGGTGGCGGCGGGCCTATGAGGCCGGATCTGCAAATCATCGCCGAGCTCATCAACCCGGGCGCGCGGGTGCTGGACCTCGGCTGCGGCGGCGGCGAACTGCTCGCGCACCTGGCCGAGCGCAAAGGCGTGAACGGCTACGGCATCGAGAACGACCCGGCGCAAATCAGCGCCTGCGTACGGCATGGCGTGAACGTGATCGAGCACGACTTGGACGACGGGCTGGCCCGCTTCCCGGATTCCAGCTTCGACATGGTGGTGATGACCGAGGCGCTGCAAGCCGTAGCGGCGCCCTCGCGCCTGCTCGACGAAATGCTGCGCATCGGCGAGGAATGTGTGGTGACGTTCCCCAACTTCGGCCACTGGCGATGCCGCCTGCAACTCGTCACCTCCGGGCGCATGCCGGTGGCGAAACACCTGCCGCACCAGTGGCACGACACGCCGAACATACACCTGTGTACGTTCCTCGATTTCGAGCGCTTGGTGCGGGAGAAGCGGTTGCCCATCGTGCAGCGCCACGTGGTGGACGCCCGCTACCGCGTGCGCCGGCGCACCGGCCTCGCCAATCTGTTCGGCAGCCGCGCCTTCTACCGGCTGGGGCGGGCCCCGGCATGAAACGGTTTCGCACGGCCGCGCTTTGCTTGGCGGCCGGTGCGGCCGTGGCGGTGTTCGGCGCGCAGTTCCAGCGCTTCGGCGAGTGGGAGGTGCATTACATCGCCTTCAACGCGACGCAGCTTTCCGCGCAAATCGCCGAGCGCTACGACATCGTGCGCGGGCCGAACAAGGGCTTGGTGAACGTGAGCGCGGTGCGACCGGTGCCCGGGGACGAGGAACGGGCGGCGGCCGGGGCAGAGGACGGCGGGGAGGCAGGAACCCGCACCGGCCGAGGCGAAAAGGCTCATGTGGAGGGCAGGTTCGTCGATCTCCTTGGCCGGGCGCGCGTCTTGCGCTTCCGCGAGATCGACGACGCCGGCACGTTCTACTACTTGGCGGCGTTCGAGTTTCCGCACGGCGAGATGTTGCGCTTCGAGATCACCGTCACGTTGCCCGGGCGCGGCGCGGAGACCGTGCGCTTCGAGCAACCCCTCTACCGCTCGGATCGCTGATCTCGCGCCCGAGGTCGACGCGCCCGTGAAAAAGCAAGTGGTGGTGGCGACCGGCAACCAAGGCAAGGTGCGCGAGCTCGACGCCGCCCTGGCGCCGCTGGATTGGCATTTGCTGACGCAAAGCGAACTCGGCATCGAGCCGGCGCCGGAAGTAGCCACCACCTTCGTGGAAAACGCCCTCGCCAAAGCGCGGCACGCTGCTGCCGCGTGCGGCTTGCCGGCCATCGCGGACGACTCCGGCTTGGTGGTTCCGGCGCTCGGCGGCGCGCCGGGCGTATGTTCCGCCCGCTACGCCGGCCCCAACGCCACGGACGCGCAGAACAACGCCAAGCTGCTCGCCGCTCTCGCCGAGGCGCCAGAGCGCAGCGCGTTTTTCTTCTGCGCCTTGGTGTTCCTGGCGAGCGCCACCGATCCCACGCCGCGCATCGCGTTCGGTCGCTGGCACGGCCAGATCGTGGACAAACCGCAGGGCGCCAACGGCTTCGGCTACGACCCGCACTTCCACTTGCCGACGTTGGGCAAAACCGCCGCCCAGCTCGCGCTTGCGGAGAAAAACCGCCTCTCGCACCGCGGCCAAGCCTGCCGCGCGTTGGCGGCGCAACTGGCGAGCGCCTGAATGGGGGATTTGCCAACCAGTTTGTACGTTCACCTGCCGTGGTGCGTGCGCAAATGTCCGTATTGCGACTTCAACTCCCACCCGCTGCGCGGCCCGTTGCCCAAGGACGAGTACCTTGCCGCGTTGCTGGAGGACTTGCGCTTCGAGCAGGAGCGGTTTGGACGCCGCCGCTTCGACACGGTGTATTTCGGCGGCGGTACGCCCAGCCTGTTTCCGCCGGAGGCGTTCGCCGCGCTGCTGGGCGCCGCGGGCACCGACGGCGAAGTTACCTTGGAGACCAACCCGGGCGCCGCCGAGCACGGCGACTTCCCCGCCTACCGACGCGCCGGCATCACCCGCGTGTCCATCGGCGGCCAATCCTTCGACGACGCGCAACTGCAACGCTTGGGCCGAATTCACCGGGCGGAGGAAACCCGCCGCGTAGCCGCAGCCGTGGCCGACGCCGGTTTCGACAGCTTCAACATCGATCTGATGTACGGCCTTCCGCGGCAAACGGTAGGCGGGGCTCTAGCGGATCTGGAACAGGCCATCGCCTTGGAACCCCCGCACATCTCGTGGTACCAACTCACCATCGAACCCAAAACCGAGTTCGCCCGCCGAACGCCGGTGGGCTTGCCAAGCACAGAAGAAGCCATCGCAATAGAGGATGCCGGCCTGGAGCTGCTCACCCGCCACGGCTACCGCCGCTACGAAGTGTCCGCCTTCGCCCGCGACGGACACCAATGCGCCCACAACCTCAACTATTGGCGCTTCGGCGACTACGCCGGCATCGGCGCCGGCGCCCACGGCAAACGCACTTCCGGCGAGCAGGTGCTGCGCACCGCCAAGCCACGCCAGCCGCGCTTGTTCCTAACCGGATGCCGCGGCGACGTCGCGCCCGTGCCGCGGCGGGAGCTGGCGACGGAGTTCCTGATGAACGCCTTGCGCCTGACAGACGGCGTGGAACCGGAACTGTTCCACGCCCGCACCGGGCTGGAACGCGCGGCCATCGCCGAAACGTGGTCGGAGCTCGCACAGTGGGATCTGATGCGTACCGACCGCCTAGCGTTAACCGTGCGCGGCTTGCGCCAACTCGACGGCGTGGTGACGCGCTTTCTGGCTTAGCGCCTAGCGATCAGCGACGGGTGGCTGGCCGACTCGGGAGGCACGGGGTTGCTCAGCGGTCGTTCAAGGACCGCACCAATGACCACGCCATCGCCGCCATCACCGCCAGCAGCGGCAGGGAGACCACCAGCGTGGTGGCTTTCGCGGCCTCCAAGTCGTCGATGATCACCAGCGCCACGGGCAGGAACGCCAAGACGAAGGCCCAGAGCACCCGGTGCCAAGCCGCCGGATCGATTCCCGGCGCGAGGCCTCGCGTTGCCGCAGCGGCAACGCAATAGGAGGCCGAATCGTATGT
Source organism: Candidatus Azotimanducaceae bacterium (assembly GCA_965243095.1). Taxonomy (GTDB): domain Bacteria; phylum Pseudomonadota; class Gammaproteobacteria; order Pseudomonadales; family Azotimanducaceae; genus VXYL01. The sequence goes on along the minus strand of OZ251530.1, from coordinate 2,232,540 downwards.
GGTGGCGACGAACACCAAGCCGAGGACGAGGAAAATCAGCAGCGGCACTGGATAGCCGGCGATGCCGGCCACCGCCTTGGCGATGGCGGTGGCGGTTTCGTCAGCGCGCACCAGCTCCAAGAACCCGATGCCTTGGTGCAAGTCCATCCACATCACGCTGTTGCCCCAGATGATGTAGAACACCGCGCAGCCCAAGGTGCCGAAGCCGAGCATCCCGAAGATGACGGCGCGCAGCGTGCGCCCGCGCGAGATCTTGGTGACGAACAAGCCCATGTACGGGCCGTAGGCGATCCACCAGGCCCAGTAGAAGATCGTCCACGCCTCGGTGAAGCCGGTGTCCCGGAGCGCGTCCGTCCAAGTGTTCATGCGCACGAACTCCTGCGTCATGAGGCCGAGGGAGGAGGTGCCGAGCTCCAGCGCGAAGATCGCCGGGCCGGTCAACAGCACCCAGAGCAGGAAGAAGCCCGCCAGCCCGAGGTTCACGTTCGAGAGTTGGCGGATGCCCCGGCCCAAGCCCAAGTACACGCTGGTGGCGAACAACGCCACGCACAGCCCGCAAATCGTCAGCGTCAATGTTTGCGATTCTTCAATTTGGAAGAGCTCGGCGGCCACCGCGCCAAGCATCGGCGTCACCAATCCCAAGGAGGTGCCGGTGCCGCCGATCAAGGCGATGATGAACAGCAGGTCGATGGCGCGGCCCCCCGGCCGTTCGGGAAAATCCCGCCCCATGATGCCTACGAGCGCACAGGACAAGCGCAAGTAGGGCAGGCGGTAGCGGTAGTACGGCCACGCGATGGCGACCGTGGGCAGGCAGTAGAGGCACCAAGCGGAAATGCCCCAGTGGAAGATGCCGTAGGTGGCCGCCCACTCGCGGGCCTCCAGCGTGTCCGGCTGGACGCCGAACGGCGGTTGGTCCACATAGTAGGCCCACTCGGTGGTGGCCCAGAACAACAGCCCGGCGCCGATGCCGGCGCAGAACAGCATCGCCATCCAACTCACGGTGCCGTATTCCGGCGCGTCCGTTGCGGACGCTTCGCCTTCCGCCGTGGCCGCGCCAAGCACCCGCCGCCCGTGCCGGCCGCAGGCGAGCCACAGCAGAAACACGGTGGCGGCGACGCAGGCCCAAAGGTAGAAGATGCCCAAGGTGCCGGCGATCCAGTCGTACAACCCGTCGATCAGCTCGGCGGCTTCGGTCGGGTAGAAGATCATCGGCACCGCGGCCACCACCACGCACGCCACGCCGGCGCCGAACACCGGGCCGTCCACGCGCACGCTGGTTTGCCCGGGCGCGGCGGCGGGAACCGGCGGCGGCGCCACGTCTTGCGCCGTCATCCCGGGGCCCGGCGCGATGCCGCCTCGATCCGATTGTTGATCGCCATGATCATTCCCCTTGAGGGTGCGTGGACACCTGCGCGAAGAACCCCGCCTTCGCACAAGCGCGATGTTAGCAAGCGCCAGCCGGCTTCAAGATCCGAGTGCTTCCGGGCTGACGGCCGGCGTCCAGCGTATCGCGTCCGCCACCACCAAGTCGCCGGACGTGCGATCGGAGACGATCAATCGCACCTCCCCAGCCGGCAGCTCGAACGTGCCGACGGTGTTCCAACCGGGCACGGCGTCCGCGCCGTCGAAAGGCGCCGGCAAGCGCTTCTCCCCCGCCGCGATGGTCAGGTCAAAGGCGCCGAATCGCGCTAGCTCGGCGTTGGGTATGAGGAACTCGACAATCATCGAGCCGGCCAGCAGCGTCGGCCCTGGCAAGTGGTACGCCAACCGCCAGCGACCCGCCGACGGCAGCGTTGCCGCGAACGTCGCCTGGCTTTCGCCGCTGCCGGGGGCGATGCGGGCGGAGCTGCGCCGATAGCGGCCCCATGCCAGCGTCGTCCAATGTTCCGAACGCACCCAACGCGGCTCGTCTTGCGTGGTCGCGGCCGGCACGTTCGGCCCGGTCGCCGTCACCACTTGGCGCGTGAAGCGCAAGCCGGGCGTCACCACGGAGCGCGTGGAGAAGGCTTCGTCAAGGTCGTCCACGATGATGTCGTCGTCCGCAGCCGCGGGCCGCCAATCGCTTGGCTGGGATCCAATCAGCGCCTCGCCCGCCTCGGTGCGCTGCGGGTCCACCGGCGGCGCACGCAGCCGCACGGCGCCGCGGTTGAGGGAAAGAAAGGTGTCCAGCTGCAGCTCGGCCGGCGGCGCCGGCAGGATGGCGCCCAGCTCCACCGCGCCTTCGCCAGGCACCTGCACCGGCTGGTCGTAGCGAAAAGGCCACCCTTTCACGCGCCACCCAAGCCGCACCAGCCCCGGCGCTGGTTCGCCGTTCCGCACATGCAGGCGCACCTGATAGCGGGCTTCGCCGCGTGCGCCATCGGCCAAGCGGGAGCCCAGCACCGGCGAGGTGAAATAGCCCGGCAATGCGCCTTCGGCCAGCCAATGCCGCACTATCGGCGTGAACTCCGGCGCTTGTTCCCGCAGCAGGGCGGTGAAGTCCGCCAAGGTGAACGTCGCGCCGCCGTGGCGGGCGCGCAACGCGGCGAGGAACGTCGCCGTGCCGGCGTTGTTTGCCCACGCGCCCCGCAGCGCCGCGGCGATCTGTCCCGCGCTTTGGACGTGTGCGCCGAAGGGGCTGTCGGGATCCGGCGCGGTTTGCACACTAACGGCGCCGAACAGCCGATGCAGGAGGCGGGTGGGCGCCGTCTTGCCGCGCGTGGAATCCAGTCCGGCGGCACCCAAGACCACCCGGCCGCCTTGCAGGAACCGGTGCGCCACCAAGTGCTCCACCAACAGGTTGAGCGGCGTGGCGGCCTCGCCGCCGGCGCTGGTTAGGAACGGCAGCACGTTGCGCCACACGCCGAAGTGCAACGGGACGCCGGTGGCGCCAAGGCTGGGGATCAGGTCCAGCCCGGCCAAATCCGATTCTAGGGTGCTCTCGCGCAAACGCGCCGTGGGCAGGCCGTGTTCCGGCAACAACTGCACACCCGGCAGTGCGCCAATCGAATCCATCTGCTTGCCGCCGCCGTACCGCCGCAGCAGCGCGGGCACTTCGACGATGGCGAACACCGACCCGCTCGGCGCGGCGATGGCGTAGGGCAGCCGCTCTTGCGCCAGCGAGTTCAGGTGTTCCTCGTAGCGCGCCATCACCGGGGCCACGAACTCGCGCAGGCGGGCCAGCCGGGGAGCGTGTTTCGGGTGCAAGAGGAATTCGCACTCCACACCGCCGATGGTGGCGCTCGCGGGGCGCCAAGGAGCGGCGAACAGAGCGAACTCCGCCAACGGCGTGGCGGGGCGAAACCGCAGCTTGTCCGCCGCGCCATCTCGCCCGGCGCCCACGGCATGCCAGCCGGGCGGCAGGTACACCTCCAAGTCGATGGCGCGGTGGTCGCGCTTGCCGTTCGCCTCCAAGCTGGCGCTGTAGGTCACATCGGTGCGCGGCAGCCAATGCGCCCCCGGCAGCAAAGCGACGAAATCCTCCTCGAACAGCAACGCCTGCTCGCCGAGCAGCGCCAGCGGACGGCCGGCGAGGCCTTCCTCCAAGGCCGCAACCGCCGTGTCTGGATACGCGAAGCGCGCGTCGGGCCGCCCGCTGGCGCGGATGCCGACGATGCGCTGGCCGGTGGCGCTCGGCGACGGCGCGATCGTCAAGAGGCCCAGCGCGAACTCGTGGGCGCTCGGTTCGCCATCCACCGTGACCTTCGAGACCGCCAAGCCCGGGTTGAGGCTGAAACGCATCGGCTTGCCGCCCAGTTCCTCCGGCACATGCACACGCAAAGACAAATCGAGCGTCAACGCGCGCCCGGGATCGATGTCCACACGGCCGGCGATCCGTTCCACGTCCACGCGAGGCGCACCGCGCAAGGGCTCTTGATGCGCCGCCGCCCAAGCGCGCCGTTCCGCGGCGGCGGCCGCCGCCTGCGTCGCCAACGCGCCGATGCCGGCCGCGCCAACAACAACCAGCCCGAATGCGCTGGCAACCATCCGGCGTCCATTGAATTGATCGCCGCGACGCAAAACCGTGGCCGCGGCGACGAGAAAGCCGGCGGCAAGCAACAAAAGCGCCAACCGTTGCGCGATGTCCGCGCCCGTTGGATAGCGCGGCAGAATGTCCGAACCGGGCAGGCCCAAACCGGTGATTCCGGCAAGCGCGGGCAAGAGGTGCATCGGCGCATGCAGGAGGCCGAAGTAGCCGAGCGCCACCAGCGCGATCATGGTCGCCGCAACCACCCCGCGGTTGGCCAGCGCGGCCGCTAGCAGCATCGCCAACGCGGCCCAAAACAACAATGTCGGGGGCGCGTCCAGCAGCAGAAAGGTGGTCAGCGCGACGGGCTCCAGCGGTTCGCCGAGCGTCAGCCGCTCAAACTCCGGCGCAATCCAGCCGACGATCTGCAACAACCCGCCGAGTGCCGCCAAGGCCAACCACGCCGGCAGCAAAACCGCGCACATCCGCCCGAGCAGCAGCGCCAAGTTGGACATCGGCCGCGCATCCAACGCCTCGGCAATGCCGGCGCGCTCGTCGCGGGCGCGCAGCCCGGCGGTAACCAAGCTCACGCCCAACAGCGCAATCCACAAGGCAACCAGCCCGAGGGACGGAGTGGCGAAACGCGGCGGCGGCGCATAGCCGGCCGCGTGCAACCCCGCGAAGTAGGTGTACAGCGCGAAGCCGCCGCCGACGGTGCCGGCGGCGACCAGCCATATCAGCGACGACCGGCGCGCCGAGCGCAACTCCGCACCGAGTAAGGCGAGCAGCGCCTCAAGCCGCGCTGTAGCGGACACTACCCCTCCATCACGGGAGCGCCGTTAGTGCGGGGTGGCGCGACGGCGGGGCCGGTTGAACAGATGCACCCGGCCACGGAGAGCGGCAATCTGTAGCCCGGGGCTTGGACATCCAGAGCATTGCCGCGGCAGTCGACGGTCAACTTCGCGCCAATCAACACGATCTCCTCGCCAATACAATGGCAATTGTGCAGCTCGTGGACGACGGTGCCTCGGCACTCCACATCCCGCGGCCCGACAGCCGTCTCGGCCGTGCTGCCAGCGGCGTCCTTGGCGGTGCCGGCCGCGCCTTGGCCACCAGCGACCGGACCAAGTTGCACAGTCTTCGCCGCTTGGTAACCGCGACCTGTGCCGACGGCCCGTGCCCAGATGGCTTTGATGCCGCCTTCGCTACCTCGCCGCACCGTCAACTCCATGTTGGCGGCCACTACGGCGGTTTCGCAGTCGGCTACGCAGTCGTCGGTACGCAGCTCGCCGCGCACCGGCGTGAAGGCAATTTTGGCGCGCGCACGGCTGACACTCTCGCCGTCGGCCGGCCCCAAGGGCAAAACCAGTTGCGGGTGTTGTTCGCCTTTCCAGACGAAGAACACGTCGTTGCCGAGCAGCACCCACGCGAAGCAGTTTTGCTCACATTCGCCCGCGCTGATGTCGGCGTTGGCGAGCGGCGCGGCGACGCCCGCTTGCAGATGCGCTATGGCGAGCGCCAGCGGCATCCAGAGGTTTTTCAACAGTCTCATCGCTTCGGGTGTTGTCCGCGGAACCGTCATTCCTGCTTGTCCTCCCGCTCCTTCGCCTCCACCACGCACACCGTGATGTTGTCGTTGCCGCCGGCTTCGTTGGCGGCGTCGATGAGGGCGCGGGTCAAGCCTTCCAAGTCGCTGTCCGCGCCGTCGCGGCCGGCGTGTTCGCGGCAAAGCTGCTCGATCTTCCCGTCCATGACCATGTTCGTCAGGCCATCGGTACACAGCAGGTAGATCGCCTTGTCGTCGATGCGAACCGTGTCGATGTCCACGGGCATGCGTTCCCACAGGCCCATTGCCCGATCCAAGCCGCCGCCTTCGCCGTGGTCGGTGGTTAGGTAGTGAAGGTTCGTCTCTTCGCGGAATCCGCGCGTGGGCCGGTACATGTAGATGCGGCTGTCGCCGCAGTGCACGATGGAGAGTTCGTCGCCGTGCAGCCGCAACGCCGAAAGCGTGGTGCCCATGCGCCCGAAGACGCCGGCGTCCTTGTTCTCCTGCCACAGCGCCGCATGCGCTCGCGCGGCGGCTTGGCGCAAGCGTTGCGCCACGGTGCGCCGGCGATGCGGCGCCGGCGCGTCCGGCCACTCGCGCATGGCCTCCTCGAACACGCGCAGCACCGTGGCGCTGGCGACATCGCCGTTCGGGTGCCCGCCCATGCCGTCCGCGACCGCCGCCCAGCCGTCCTTCTCGCTCCACAGCACGGCGTCCTGGTTGGCGTCTCTGCGCTTGCCGACGTCGGTGGCGCCGGCCATGCGGATGGTGCGGTTCGGCGGCGGGGAAAGGTGCTCGCCAAGGCGTCTGGCCCAACTGCGGGCGTCCACGCGCAGCCAATTGGTTCCGCCCAGAACGAACGGCGTCACGCAGGCGAGCGTGACGTTGTCGTACGGCCGCAACTCGAGCAGCGCCTCGTCGGGCGGCACGGCGCCGTCGGTGACGAGAACGTGGTGGGGAGCGCCGCGCTGTTCATAGGAAACGTCGCCCCAATAGGAGTAGGCGCGGCTTCCCACCCAGTGCCAAAACGCCTCGACGGTGCGCTCCGGCATCTCGTCGCCGCGCGAGCCGATCAGGCCGCCAACGCCATCGATCGGCGATTGGCGATTCTGCCAGCACAGTTTGTCGTACTCGGCGTGGAAACGGGAACCCGGCGCCAAGCGGCGCAGCCAGTGGCGTCCGAGGTCGCGCATCCGCAGATCGTTCACCCAACTTCGGCACGTCTTCAAGGCGTCGGCGCCCTCCACGGCGACGGCATCCGCCAGGTGCAGGTGCGCCGCATCGTCCGCGAACACCGCATCCACGAAGGGCCGAACGTCGAGGTCGCCTTCGTGCCAACCTTGGGATCGGTACAGCGACCCCGGATAGGCCATGCCTTCCGCCACCAGCAGCTTGCGCGGCGCGTCCAACCCCAGCGGCAGCCAAGCCATCAAATCCGGCAGCAGCGACAACAGCCCGGCGCGCCGGTCGCCGTCGGCCAGCCACCAAGCGGCCTCGCCATCCCATTTCGCCGGGCGCTCGGCGGCCTCCATCGCCCCCACGTCGCCGCGCAGCCAAAACCGTTGCGAAAGCATGCCGTGTTCCAACGCGGCGCCACGCCCGTCCGCGAAAACCACCTCGCCGCTCGCCAAGCGCAACTGCGGCGCATCCTTCGGAGTGTCGCTGTGTGAGGAGTCCTTGGCCATGGGCGCACCTGCGGTTGCGGTTCGTGGTGGGTCAAAGATACACCCTTCCACCGGCGGCGACGGACTGGGTGCCTTAAGGAGTCGGTGCGCCCAACAGCCACCAGAGCAACAAAGCCGCGGGAACAACCCACCGGAGCAACCATCCGAGTATCCCCGTAGCGTGACGATCCGGATACTCGAACGGCTCCGGCGACAGCCCGGTGATCTCGCGGAAGCGCTCGGCCCGCTGGTCGCGCAACGCCTTCATGGCGGCCTCGAACCGCGCCGCATCCGTGCGCGTCCTTAGCGGCCCCGAGACCCACGCCAACTCCGGGTTCGCCCCTGCTGTCGACGGGCTACGCCCATCCGCGTGCTCTCGAGCCCGCGCCGTCACCCGCGCCGAATGTCCCACATAGTGCCCGCGGTCCGTTTCCAGAACATAGACGTAGTAGCGTCGTCCTGCCACGGCGGCGTCACGGCGATCCTGATCGGCCCCCAAGTCTTCGGGCTCATAGTAGCCGCGCCGCTGCCCATGCATCCCGTGAGCATAGCGCACATGTCCTGGGAGCGCGGGCGTCTCGCCCGCACTTGGTGTACGACGGATCTTTGGTGACGGTGGCGGCGTCAAGCCGGGAAACGCAGGCGTTCCGCCTGCATGCGGGCGAGACGCCCGCGCTCCCAGGGGGGCGATCGCGGAAACGGTGGTAGGCTTTCGGCCAGCGGAGGTGAAAGCATGGACATACTGTTCTTGATATTAGGCGTTGTTTTGGGCGCTGTGGTCGCCTTGATGCTGATATGCGCTTCGGGACCGTCGCCGCCCAAGCGGCGCAAGCCGGACCTGTTCTCACTGGCCGTCGGCGTCGCGCTTGGCGCGGCGCTGTTCGGCGATGACGACGAGTAGCGAAAGCCGCTACGACTCCTCGAATCCGTGGCTTTGGAACTTCAGCGTGCGGCTGTTTTCGCTGACTGTGCGCACCACGTTCTCCGGCACGCCCTCCGGGACGTTCGCCGCGATGTCCAAACTCACGGTGACGTCCGCGCCGACCAAGCCGGATAAGTGAGCGATCACTTCCTCGGCGATGGTGCCGGCGTCTCGCGCCACCCGCGCCGCGTCCAAGGTGACGGTGCCGTGGAAGCGCCGCGCCTTCTTGGGCCGTGACGGCGGCACATTGGGAGGGGGATCACCGCCATCGCCGCTCGTTCCCCGCGGGTCGGGCGCAGTCTGCGTTGGCGGCGCCTCTTTCTCCAACTGCGCTCGGGCGACTTCCGGCTTCACCACCAGCGCCGTGCTTTCGGGCAGCACCGATGCCGGGCCGCCACCGCGCAAGCCGAGGTAGCGCGTGGCGGTTTCGTCGAAGCCGTCGGCCAGGGCGAAGCCGTCCGTTTCCCAAGTGAGCCGCGCCACGCCGTCCTCCACCGCTTGCGCCAGCACTTCGGCGCCGGCGAGGCGCGGCAGGTAGGGGTAGCTGGCGAAATCCTCCGCCAACTGGCGCACCGGCACATGATCGCCCCGCCACAGCGGCACGTTGTCCATGTGCATCCGCAGGATCGCGCCGCCTAGGCGCAGCACCAGCAGTTCGTCGTTGCGCAAGCGCTTCGCCGCCCGCTCCGCCAAGCCGCCGGCGCCGCTCAAGCGGATGGCCTTCCACTCGATCTTGTCCGTTGGCGCGCGCTGTTCCGGCGTCAGCAGCCATTGGTAGGCTTCCGGCAGGCGGGCGGCAACGGTGTCGTCGGCCGCCTGCAGTTGCACTTCCGCCTGCTTGGTTTGGTGCGGGTCCAGATTCAGCTCCTCCTTCTCCGCCACGATGGATTGCCACGCCAAGTGCCGGCGCAGGGCGTCGTCCAAATCTTGGCAGCGCACCTTGTCGGCGGCGAGGAAGGCCAAGGTGTTGCGGTACAGGCGCGGCGCGTTGCCGCGGGTTTCCAGCAGGTGATTGGCGGCCGTCTCCGCGGGATTCGGCGTTTCCTTGGCGTAGGCCGCGTCGGCGGGGAGCACCACCAGCCGTGCGCCCCAATCGTCCGGCACGTCGGCGCTGCTTTGGGGGAACACGTGGATGGCGGCGAAATCGCCGCTCGTCCGCAAGCTCCCGCGCAGCCGCCGTTCCAGTTCCTGCGCCGCTTGGTGCGGGTCTCGGCTGAGTTGCGCGGCGCGGTCTTCGGCCAGCTTGGTGACGGTGGGTTGCGTGTCGTACCACACCCGCGCGCCGTCCTGGTAGAGGTAGGTGGCGGCGCCGGCCAACCGCCGCAGGGCGTCGCCGAACGGCGCCGGCGTTTCGCCCGGCGACACGCAGCCGAGCTTCACCCGCGCATCGTCGATGCCGCGATGCGCCGCGGCCGTGGTGGGCGCGGAGCCAAGATAAACGGTGCGGGCGACTCTGCGTGTGGCGGAGAGTTTGCCGAGGTTGGGCACTTCGGCGTCGATGCGCAGCGGCAGCGAGTTGGCGCCGTCCACGTCCGTTTCGATCACCGGCGTCCAGTTGTCCGGCAGGTAGCGCGTGAGTTCGTTCTGCACGCGGGAATCGTCGATGGGGATGGTGGAGGGCAGGATGAGCGGGTTGCGGTCGCCGCTCTCCCACAGGCTGTGGATCACCGCCGCCATCAGCCGCAGCACGCCGCGGGTGCGCTGGAACTTGGCCAGCGCCGACCAATCCGAATACAGCCGGTCGAAAATCTCCGGGTGAATGGGAAACGCGGCTTGAATGCGCCGTTCGTAGTCCGGGCGCTGACATTCGGAGGGGAACTCGCCGCGTTGGGCGCGATAGAGATCGGCGAAAGCGCGGGCGCTCACGTCGCGCTGCTTGAAGGCGTCCGGGCCGTCGAACGGCTCGAAGAGGCGCCGCCGCACGATCTCGAAGCCCTCCTCGGCGCTGGCCGGCCGCCAAGAGGATTCCACCCGCGCCACCACGTTGCGCAACCGTTCCAGCGCTTCCCGGCCGCGAATGCCGCCCACTTCGGAATCGTCGGCATCGCCGTGGGAACCTTGGCCCGTGCTGTCGGATGCCGGCAGGGACACCACCAGCAAGCAGTTCTCCGTGGCCTTCACCGCCTCGGTGAGGGTTTGCGCGAAGGTGAACTGGGTCTCGAAGCTGCCGGCCGGCAAATCGCTTTCGTCGTGGAGTTGGCGGGCGTAGGACACCCACTCGTCGATGAGAATCAGGCACGGGCCGTAGGCTTGCAGCAACTCCCGCAACGCATCGCCCGGATTCGTGGCGTTCTCATCGTCGGCGCGGATGCGCTCGAAGGCGTCGGCGCCGCCCAGCTGCCACGCCAACTCGCCCCAGAGCGTTCGCACTTGCGTGCCGTCCGGCTTGGCGACGGGATTGCCGGGCGAGATCTTGTTGCCCACCAGCACCACGCGCTTCGCCGGCGCCACCGCGGCGACGCCCGCTGCGGCCAGCACCTCCTCCACGCCAAGCAGTTCGCCCGGCGGCGTGCCGGCGAACAGATGGTAGAGGGCCAACATCGAGTGCGTCTTGCCGCCGCCGAAGTTGGTCTGCAGTTGCACCACCGGATCCCCGCCACGGCCGGCCAGCCGTCGCAAGCCGGTGCCCAGCAGCCCTTGCAGGCTGGCGGTGAGGAACGTGCGGCGAAAGAACTCCCGCGGCTCGCGGTACTCGTCCGCCCCTTCGCCCAGATGAACCTGCCACAAATCCGCCGCGAACTCCGCCTGCTGATAGCGCCCGCTCGCCACGTCCGCATGCGGCGTGGCCACGTCGCGCCACGCTTTGAGCGCAGCGCCGGCGCCCGCCGCCTCGACCAACGCGCTGGCCACGCGCCGCTGCTCGCCGCGCACCTGCTCCTCCAGCACCAGCCGCCGCAGCTCGCGCTTGATCTTCGCCACCTCCTCGGCTTCGGACGCCGAAACCGCGGTGAGCAGCCGCTCGGCCGAATCCAACGCCCGGTCCGCATCGTCGCTGGAAAACCGCTCCTGATGCGCCCACTTGTTGCGCCAATCGCGCAGTTCGGACACAAGGCTGCGTTCGGTGAAGCCCAAGGTGTCGCGGAAGACGTCGTTCCACGTCTCCCACATCAGCTTCAAGAGCGCCGCGGCGTCCCATTCGTCGATGGGTTTGTCGGCCAGCTTCGGATCTTCGGCGAAGCGGCGGATGGTCTCCATGCGCACGACGTTGGCCTTCGCCTTGGCCATCACTTCGCGCTGGACGAAGGGCGCGAGGCCGGCGCGTAGGAGCTCCAGCGCCTTGTTGACGCGCTCGTGGTTGGTGGCTGCCATCTATCGCAGTTCCTCGTTGGTGGACACCCTAGAACCTGCGCCAAGCATCAATTTGCTCCTCTAGCTGGTTGACAAACTCCGTCATCCCCGAGTGGCCCGCTTCCGCATCCCGCCGGCCGACGATGCGCCCAAGTTCCGCGGGCGTGCGCAGGACCTCCTCCGCCAGCGCTTCCAGCAAGCTCTTGTCCGTCTGTCGCCCCTTTACGGCGCCTTCCATGGTCTGTTCGATCTCCCGCATCCGACGTTTCAGTTCCTCAGCTGGCTGGCCCAACAGCTTGGCGAAACGCTTGAAGTCCTTCTTAAGCCGCTTCCAAATCCAATGCTCTGGCGACTTATTGCCAGGCAGAAACAGTGGATCCACGACCCTATCGTAAGTTTCCGCTGCTTGCTGTACTCTCGGCCCCATGCGTCGCGCATCGCCGTCCAAGATGAAAATAAATTCAGATAGCTTGTCGAACTTTCCAAGCATGCGGACATGCGCGGGGAACTCGGCGCTGCCGGTGTTCCTGCCGATCACGAAATCCTCGTGCCGCAGCCCAAGTTTACGCTGCAACACGTCCAGAACTCCAAGGATGAACCCCTCCGCCACATCATCCTCGCACAGGATCGAGAGTTTCTCGCGAGATTGGCCATAGAGTGACTTCTGAAAGATGTCCCTATAGGCTGGCATGAGCCTCACGTCGTTCGTGGCATCATCTCTCTCCAAGAATTTTCTGCCTTCCGGCGGGACGCTATCCAACACGACGGGACTATGCGATGCCACGACGATCTGCAAACGCCGCCGCAGCGCTACCCGTTGCAGCTCAAGCATGACCTGCTGCTGGGTATAGGGATGAAGGCCAGTATCCACCTCGTCGATAAGAACCAAAGCGCCTTGGAGGTGCGCGATGTCCTTAGAGATACGCAAAATCGTACGCTCGCCGGAGGACATGTGGAACTCCGAGTACCCAAACGAGTCGCGTCCCTCCGCTTCGGCGAACAGTATGTCCCGTGCATGCGCGCGGATCAGCGAAACGCTGTTGTAACGGTGTTTGAGGATGCGCCTCGCGAACAGGAGCGAATCTGACGTAAGCGGCGCCGACTCGTACTGCTTGCGCATGATCTGGATGACACCGCGGACCTCAGAGGGGTTGGTCAGGTTCGCGAGTGTGCGCAGATAGAGCTCCCGCTTGGGTTGTTTACCCCCCTTGCGCCCGCTATAGCTGCGACTCCAAGATTTCGTCCGACGCCACGCCATCTCGAGACGCTGACCGTCGTGCAGGTAGCCAAAGGCGAGCTCGGTGCTGTCGGTCGGGTCCGAGAGCTTCCCGCGGAGTCGGTCCTTGAAGTTCGGAAAGAGCGTACTGGGAACGAAATCCCGCGGGCCGCGATCCGGCACATCGTAGGCAGTCGCGCAAGCAAAAAGGATGGTCGATTTTCCACACCCGTTCGGACCGGCCAACACCGTGACCGGATAGGACAAGGGAACCCTTAAGTCATTGATCCCTCGAAGGTTTTTTATTCGGACTTCCTCCAAGTAACAGTCCCACATTCCCCGGTCTGCCCGAAGGGCGTCCCACACGTCTTTCAGTTGCTTAGCGATGAGCGACATCCTCTTCCTCCCGTGAAGCTGCCCCAAGGCTTGTGGTGGAGCGGCTGGGCGTCCGCGTGGCCATCCAGCACCGTCTGCGAGTATAGCAAGCGCCGAGTTATTGCGGGAAGGCCCGCGTCCAGCGCCTTGTTGACGCGCTGGTGGTTGGCGGCTGCCATCTACTGAATTCTCCGCCAGAGGGTTATTCGGTCCTGGAAGCCGCGCACCAAGTCGCTGATCTCGTAGCTCTCCAGCTCCGCTTCCCGCCGGCCCACGATGCGCGCCAAGTCGGCGACGCTTCGGCCCAGCCGACGGGCCAATGCGCCGAAGCGCAATTTGGCGGCGTCGCCCGCTCTCATTCGCAGACTGCCCGCCATCACCTGCTCGGCTTCACGCATCTGCCCACGGATGTCGGCCTCGGACATTCCCAAGTGCGTCTGATACTCGGCTGGCCGATCGCGAAGCGCCTGCCACATCCATTGCTCCGGCGGTCCGTCGCCGGGCAGGAACAAGGGTTGAAAGTTGTGGCCATAGTCTTCAGCGACGCGCGCAAGGGTCGGCTTGAGATCGCGGGCGTCGCCGTCCAACACGAACACGAAGCCGAACAACCTGCCGAACTTGCCCAGCGCTCGAATGTGCGCCGCGTATTCGCCCTTGCCCGTATTGCGGCCAATGACGAAATCCTCGGGGCGCATACGCAGCCGCGGCTGCACAACATCGAGCACGCCAAGAAGTACGCCCTCGGCAACATCGTCCTCGCACAATATGGAGAGCTGCTCTGTGGATTGGCCGTAGAGCGCCTTCTGGAAGATGTCCCGCTGCGGCGGCAGCAAGCGCACATCCAAAGTTCCATCGTCGCGATCCAAGAACAACCTGCCCTCCGGCGGCACGCTGTCGAGCACCACAGGGCTGTGCGACGCCACGATCACTTGCAGCTGCTGGCGCAACGCCAAGCGCTGCAACTCCAGCATGAGCTGCTGTTGCGTGTATGGGTGAAGCCCCGTATCGACCTCGTCGATCAACACGAGCGCATTTTGGAGGCTCGAGAGGTCCTTGGAAAGCCTCAAGATGGTGCGCTCGCCGGAGGACATCTGCAACTCGGAGTAACGGGCTTGTGCGTTGTTCTTTACCTCGGCGAACAGCAGGTCGCGGTCTTCAGCGGCGATGACCGATACCCGCTCGTAGCGTTGCGGCAATATGCGATCGGCGAAGTCCAGCAAGTCCGGCGTAAGCGACTCGGCGAGGTAGCTCTTTCGCATAAGCCCCAGCGCGCCACGCATCTCCGCCGGATTGGCGAGATTCGCCAGCGTCCGCAGGTACACCTCTCGCGTCGGCTGTTCGCCGCCTTTGCGGCCCATGAAGCTCCGATTCCAAGACTTGCCCCGCCGCCAGGTCATTGCGGCTCGCTGCTCGTCATCGACGTAGTAGTAGGCGAATGCGGCGCCGCTAAGGTCGTCCGACAACGTCCCGCGCAGCCGATCCGTGAAGCCCGGGAACAGATTGCCCGGCGTCAGATCCACTCTCGATGGCGCCGGCTGCCGATACGCGCAAGCGCAGGCCAACAGCACGGTGGTCTTGCCACAGCCGTTTGGCCCGGCCAATACCGACACGGGGTAGTCGAAGGCCACCCGCAGATCCTTGATGCCCCGCAGGTTCCTGAGCTGAACCTCTTCGAGGTTGAAGGAGCGATGCGGTTTGCCGGCCCGCAACGCACCCCACACTTGCGTGAGTTCCCGGTTGATCAGGGAAGACACGGCACGCTCCTCATAGCTCGCTTCCTCATTGGGGCTGGCCTGCTGTGGGAAGCAGGGCCGCCTGTTCTGCCGCCTCCTCCCGCGCCAGCCTAGCGATCTCCGGCCAGCTTTGCACCAGCGCGTTGTACCACAACGCCTCGCGGGCGCGCTTGGTGCGCTCGGCGATGGCGTAGAGGCGGTAGGCGAGTTCCCGCGCCGTTTCCGCCACGCTGCCGAGCTGGCGGACGATGGCTGCGGCGGCCCGCTCGCCGCCGGCGTCGTGGACGCGGATGAGCTGGTGCAGGTTCAGCCACGCGGACACCCGGCCAGCCGCAAGCGGCTTCCAATTCGGCCGCAGGGCCAGCGGGATCAAGAGCCGCACCTTGCCGCCCTTGGAGCGCAAGACGCCGAAGGTCTCGAGCGTGAAGACGGTGGTGTTCTTGGCCTTGGAGAGCGTCTCCGCATCCCCGTACTCGCCGTCCTCGAACCCGTGCTGCTCGAACCACGCCAGCGCCCAGCGGGTGTCGGGGTCGAAATCGCCCTCTTGCGCGGTGAGCACTTCGTCCAGCGTTTCGTTGATGAGCGCAAGGGCTTCGCGGACGGTGACGGGACTGCCGGTGGCATCCACCACTTTCGCGTAGCGGGTGTAGACGGCCATGCCCGGTCCGATGGCGGCTTGGGCGAGATCGACCGGGGCGATGTGGCCGGATTGCAGGTGGGCCAGGGCGGCCGGGAGTTCGGATTTGAGCGTGTCGATGAACTGGCGACGGGTGGCTAGCGGGGCATCGTCGGGGCGCTTGCGGCAGACTAGGACGATGCTGGAAGCCAAAGCGTTGGCGTCTTGGCCGATCATCCGATTGCCGAGCTCCGTTCGCATCGGCCAAGTGCCGGTGACAATGAAGCCTGCGTCAATTGCCGCCGTCAGAAAGGTCTCCCAGCCGGTGCTGACCGTACCGAACTCCGCCTTCCTTTCGGCCTGCTTGAAGGCGTAATAGATCGTTACTGGAAACCCGCCGTGAATTTGCTCGTTGAGGCGTTGCATCGCCGCCGCCATGCCTTCATGGAAGAAGACCTCCGCCTCCCCGCGGGAAGTGTGACGATGTTTAGCCGCGACGAGTTCCTCCGCCTTCGGCACGGACAAAGTCGCCAGAAGGTCCGGGAACGTCGATCTTAGCGAGCGCCGCAACCAAACGTAGAAGAAATCCGATAGATCCGCATAGGCCACATTGTCGTAGTAGGGTGGGTCCGTCGACACGACCTTGTCGCGAGAAGATCTATTGCGGCTAGAGTCCTCCTGCCAGCAGTGTCCTTCTACGCGGCTTCCACACAGCTTTTCCAGCACTTCGGACACGGACTTTGCCGCACCAAAAATATCGCCACCAGTTCCGGAGAAAGGGTTCGTTTCAGCAAAATCCCACACCATTGGTAGTGCCTGCCGGCCAAAAGTGCCGACGAGTTTCCCCCTCATCTCCCAGCGGCACAAGCTGCTGTTCCTATCAACGGCCTTGCTTTGTGCAAACGCCAAGTACGTCGTAACCGCCGTGGCGTAGTTGCTCGGGCAATCGTCGCTTATTCGCTCCGGTACGCCGCACAAGACGTCCGAAAACGTCGCCAACGTAACCAACTGTCGGGCTGTAAACAGGTCGCCCCAAGTCGTTAGTCCATAGGGAACACATGTGCCACCTGTCAGCCTCGCCGGCACTTGCCCTTCGGGGCGCCAACTTGGTTCCGCACCATCCGCCCTTTGTTCTTGGGGCCCGATGGGCGACAGATAGAAGCGGCTGCCATCGCCGGCAACCACCATCGCCATCAAACGGACGCCAAGCCGCTTCGCCGCGCCTTCAGCTCTTATGTACTCCGCAGTTATCGCGGTGCCGGACATCAAGCAGCGAAAGTTCGTTCCCGATACCTTGGTTCCCTTCTCCACGGTAGCCCGATCGGCAGGCACGCCGACTTTCACCTCGAATCTGTAGTTCTTTCGGCCAACGACCGGCTGAACATACGCTCCCCACCCTTTCTTGGTCGACAACATGAACGTCGTAGCCAACGGCACGTCCACATCCCGAAACGCCGGATTCGGGCTCTTCACCGTCCGCGCCCATAACCAAGCGATCACCGTGAGCTTCCGCCCCACATAGCGCGCCAAGTCCGGTCGCTCCTCGGCCATCTCCGCCGTCACTTCCACCTTGGGATACAGATGCCCGATGCGCTTCTCGGCCTCGTCGCGCATCCACTTGCCGTAGTAGCGCACGTCCTCCGCCAGCCCCTCCGCGCCCTTCCACTCGCGCTCCATCCCCTTGTCGCGGTCTTCCGCCATCCGCGCCCGCGACTCGGGATTCACCGGCGGCTGCCCGGCGAACTTCGGCGGAATCTCGATCATCGCCTTGTTGATCAGCACCGCCACCGGATTCAAGTCCGAAGCGTGCGCCTCCAGCCCCAGCCGCTGCGCCTCCAACGGCAGCGAACCGCCCCCGGCGAACGGATCGTGAAAGGCAGGCAGCCGCTCCGGATCGAACAACTCCGCCGCCCGCGGATGATCCCGATTGTCCGCGCAAGTCCGCCGCCAGCTCTTGCGGATCTCCTCCCGCGCCCGCTCCAGCAACGCCTCGTTGGTGGTGTTCTTCCACACCACCAACTCCTCGATCAACCGAAACAGCCGCTGCCGTTCCGCTTCCTGTTCTTCCTCCGTAGGAAATACCTCCGGCCACCCCGACGGATCATCCACCATCTGCGCGAAGATCACCGCCCGCGCCGCCGCCAACGGCCGCCGCGCCCACCACAAATGCAACGTACTCGGATGCCCATGCCGAATCGACTTCTCCCTGGCCGACGCCTTGTTGATGGCGTCCAGCGGCAGCGCGACTTCAATGAGCTTCTTGCGAGGTCCTTGGCCCATGAACTTAAACGATCAGTTTAAGTTGGACTCAGGAAGCGGGCGACCGAAACTCTCGGCAAAAATGTCAATGTCGAATCGTCTCGCAGATGCGATCTGGCTCTTCGATAGAACCAGCTCCAACTTGTAAAGTAAGTCGTCCTCTATCTCTAATATCACGTCCAAATAGGATGTCGTTAGCTGCAACTGTTGCTCATCATCACGATATCCGCTAAAGACGGGTACGATGGACACGTCCGACTCGCTAGGTGTGGAGATTCCGCTTTCCAGTACAAGCCCGACATACGACTTGCCGGTTTCTAACGTGAGCTCCGCGAGACTGCGAGAGTCGATGCAATCCTGCATCAAGCACTCGGTCAGGCTACCCCGCCACTTAGCTGCTAGCCTTACCGATTTTTGACGGCCGATTAGGCAATTGACAACGAGCGGTACGAATACGGCTAGCGTCATTGCCCAGAACATTGTACTACCGAGACCGAATCTCCAGCTGCCACGGTCCGAATCTGAGACTTGACTTAGTGCGGTAAGTCCCTCGTCCACGACATACATGAGCACAGTTCCAACGGCCAAGACGAGGAGAAGGAAAGTATATCCGGTCTGGCGGATCACCCAGTAGCGGGCAAAATGAAGCATGACGGCTGCCAAAAAACCAACTAGCATCGGATCTATCAGCATGCTGATTGCGTTCATGTCTTACCGCGTCACCGGGTCGCATTGCACAGCGTATCCATGTCGGTGAGCTAAGGCTCTCGATTCTTCATGATCAGATTCTCGACGCGCCTAGCGTCCTTGAGCATTTCGCGGGTACGCTCGCTGCTCAGCAGCTGCCGAGCGTCAACGCGCATCGCACCGGTCAAAAGGTCGACTTCCACCTTTACTTCGTCTGCGTCTTCAGTCGGCCGCGTCTTCGAATCTTGCCCTTCGATGCCCATTAGCTGTCTCCTCTTCGCTCCACGTCCTTGGCGAGCATCGCAGCGAGCGCCGCCAGCGAACTCCACCCTAGATCGGAGGAGTCGGCAAACATGGCCACCCTCGGACGGCGATCGCGCACTCATCCTCCCACACAAACCACGGAGCAGGTGGCGTGGCACCTTCCACTTGCCACTCGGCCCCTACCAGCCGCTAGTGTCCCATAGAGCATACAACGAAGCGCGGTCGGTTGCACAACGGCATTGGGGGCCCCTTGGTGTTCGTCAGCGCGGCAACGTCCCTCGCCCCCAAAGCTCCTCCAGCCCGTACGTCACGCTCACCGCGCCGAAGTCCGGCTCGCGGCCGAACGGCTCGCGCACATAGCGCAGATCCTCGCGCCCATCCTCGCCGAAACGCACGATGGCGAGGATGAAGTCGTCCGGCTTGTTCAGCGCCGTGAGCACCTCGTTGCGGGTTACGGTGATGCTGTCGGCGTCGGCTACGCGGCCCTTCACTTCGAGGAAGCGGAGTTTGCCGGTGGCCGGGTCGCGGCTTTCGATGTCGTAGCCGAGGCGGTCGAGCTCGCGGTCCACGGGGTGGAAGCCGAGGGCGCGTTCGGCGGCCATCACCGCGGCGCGGGCGCGGGCGGCGCTGGCCTGGGTGTCTGTCGGGGGCGTGGGGGCGACGGCGCCTTGCAGGGCGCGGACGAGGCCGATGGGAACGATCACCGCGCCGCCGGTCGCCTTCGGGGGCAGCGGCGAGACGTGTTCTTCGCGGTCGAGCTCCGCCAAGCGTTCGCGCAGGCGCGTTTGCAGGTCGTCGGCTCGGCGGCGCGCCTCGAAGGAGTTGAGGCGGGCGCCGGGCCTGCCGGCCTGTTCCTGCCGTTTGAGGGCGTTGGCGCGGGCGTCCCAGTGGGCGATCTCCTTGGTGAGGCGGTCCTGCACGGCGGCGCGGGTCTTGCGAATCCACGCGCCGCGGCGTTCGCGCACTTCCGTGGTGTGTTCGGGCACCAGGTGGGCGGCGGCTTCGCGCTCCGCCTGCTCGCGCAGCGCCGGGGTGATCCACGCGCACTCGGCGCGCGCCAGGATGTCCGCGGCAGCGGGTTCGTCGGGCGCGAGCGGGCGGTAGTCCAAGTGCGGGGCGTGGTGTTGCGGGCGCCACGCGCCGGAGGCGTCGGTTTCCACGTTCAGCACGCGCTCCGATATCACGCGCTCGCTGTCGCGCACGCTGTGCGCCAGGGTGACGAGCACCCGCGGTTGCAAGCCGTCATCGCGTTCGTCCACCAGCACCGCGCCTTGGCGCAGGACCTCTTGGCCCTGCTCCAACGTGAGGGCCAGCACAGCGGCGAGCAGCGGATGGCCCGGGCTGATGAACGCCGCGGGTGTGCGGCCGGCCGCGTTGATGTGCGCCTTGTCGAAGGCGATGCGCTCGTAGCGCCGCGGCAGGCCGGGCTCGCGTTGGCGCACGGCGGCCGGAACGTGGGTGATCTCGTAACGCAGCGGTTCGCGTTGCCGCGCCGTGCCGCCGAGCCGCTCGAACGCGGCCAGGAAGAAGGACTCGATGTAGTGCGGCTGCAAGCGGCGCGCCTCGGCGCGTTCCATGTCTTCGCGCACGCGGGCCACGCGGGAGGAATCCAGCGCGTCGTGGGCGAGCGCTTGCTCCTCGAGCAGCGTTTGCAGGTGCGGCTTGTCCGCGCCGTCGCTCACGGCGCGGGTGAGCTTCGCCCGCACGTCGGCGCGGTGGCCGTAGCGGATGGCTTCGATGAGCAGCTCGCGTAGCGGGCGGCCGGCGAACTGCAGCTTGCCGAGCACGTCGAACACCTGCCCGCCGAGGGAGAAGCGCGCCTGCTCCAGCTTGTCGAGCAGGGTGCGGTACACGTCGCCCTCGCGGGTGTCCGCGGCCACCAGGTTCCACAGGTGGCACACCTCGGTTTGGCCGATGCGGTGGATGCGCCCGAAGCGCTGCTCCAGGCGGTTGGGGTTCCACGGCAGGTCGTAGTTCACCATCAGGTGGGCGCGTTGCAGATTGATGCCCTCGCCGGCGGCGTCGGTGGCCAGCAGCACGCGCACGTGCGGATCGTTCAGGAACGCGTCCTGGGCTGCGCGGCGTTCCCTGCGGCCCATGCCGCCGTGGATCACCGCCACCGCGTCTTCGCGGCCGAGCAGCGTGGCGGTGCGGCGTTGCAGGTAGCGCAGCGTGTCGCGGTGCTCGGTGAACACCACCAGTTTCTGGGCGGGCGACGGCGTCGGCGGCGGGATGGGGCCGCTGCCGCGATAGGGCGGGCGTTGTTCGGCCACCTGCGGGGCGGATCGGGCGAAGACGGTGCCGAGCAGGCCGGCCAGCTCCTGCCACTTGGCGTCCTCGCCGGATTGGCGGAGTTCGGCGGCCAGCGCTTGCAGCGTTTCCAGCGTGGCGATCTCGGCTTGCAGTTCCGCCACGGTGCTGGCGGCGGTGGCGGCGTCCATCACGGCGGCTTCCGCGGCCTCCACTTCCGCTTCGGGGGCTTCGTCCAGGTCGTCGAAGTCGAGCTCCGGCGTGGGGCCGGCGGTGAAGGATGCGGCGTCTTGCGTTTCGCGCAGGCGTTTCCGCAACCGCTCGCGGCGGCGGCGCAGGGATTCCCAGATGGCCTCCGGCGAGGACGCCAGGCGGCGCTGCAGGATGGTGAGCGCGAAGCCCACGGCGCCGGCGCGCTTGTCGTTTTGCAGCGCGTCGGCGCGGTTGAACTCCTGTTGCACGTAGCTCGTCACGGCTTCGTAGAGACGGGATTCGGGGAGGGAGAGCCGGTACGGCACCGAGTGCGCGATGCGCTCCGGGAACAGCGGCGCGCCGTCGAACTTCAGTAGCGCCTCCTTCACCATGCGGCGCATGAGGTCCGATGTGTCCACTTGGTGCGCGCCGTCGCGGAAGCGGCCCTCGAAACGGTCCGGATCCAACAGCGCCAAGAAGAGCTGGAAGTCCTCCTCCTTGCCGTTGTGCGGCGTGGCCGTGAGCAGCAGGAAGTGGCGGGTGACGCCGGAGAGCAGTTGGCCGAGCCGGTAGCGCTTGGTGTGGCGCACCTCGCCGCGGTGGAAGTGCGCGGACATCTTGTGCGCCTCGTCGCACACCACCAGGTCGAAGCGGCAATCATCCGAAGCCAACAGCGCTTGCAACTCTTCGTCGCGGGCGAGCTTGTCCATGCGGGCGATGATCAGGTCGCGCTCCCGGAACCAGTTGCCGCCGGCCGCCGCCCGCAAGCCTTCGCCGGTGAGAATCTCGAACGGCAGATGGAAGCGGCTGCGCAACTCGTCCTGCCACTGTTCGGCCAAGCTGCCCGGGCACACCACCAAGCAACGGCGCAAGTCGCCGCGCACGATGAGCTCCTTCATCAACAGGCCGGCCATGATGGTCTTGCCCGCGCCCGGATCGTCCGCCAACAGGAAGCGCAGCGGCTGGCGCGGCAGCATGGCCTCGTACACGGCGGTGATCTGATGCGGCAGCGGCTCCACCAGCGAGGTGTGAACGGCCAAGAGCGGATCGAACAGATGCGCCAAGCGGATGCGCTGGGCTTCGGCGGCCAAGCGATACGTCGCGCCGTCGCCATCGAAGCGCCAGCCGGGGTGGCCGTCGCGGTTTGCGGCTTCGGTCAAGCCGTCACCACGTGTGCGACATTTGGTGGCGTCTGCTCAGCACGTCCTGGGAGCGCGGGCGTCTCGCCCGCATTTTCGTTCACGGGCGTTGACCTTTTGCGGGCGAGACGCCCGCGCTCCCAGGAATGTCCCCACCCACGGCTCGCCTCCTCAATCGCGTACGCCCTCTGTCGGAAGCAGGGGCGCCTGTTCCACTTCCTCCCGCGCCAGCCGGGCGATCTCCGGCCAGCTTTGCACCAGCGCGTTGTACCACAACGCCTCGCGGGCGCGCTTGGTGCGCTCGGCGATGGCGTAGAGGCGGTAGGCCAGTTCGCGGGCGGTTTCCGCCACGCTGCCGAGCTGGCGGACGAGGGCCGCCGCCGCCCGCTCGCCGCCGGCGTCGTGAACGCGGATCAGGTGATGCGCCGTGAGCCACGCCGACACCTTGGCCGCCGCCCGCGGGTCCCAATCCGGCCGCAGGTCAAGCGGGACCAAGAGCCGCACCTTGCCGCCCTTGGACTGCAAGACGCCGGACGTCTGGAGCGAGAAGACGGTGGTGTTCTTGGCCTTGGAGAGCGTCTCCGCGTCCCCGTACTCGCCGTCCTCGAACCCGTGCTGCTCGAACCACGCCAGCGCCCAGCGGGTGTCCGCGTCGAAGTCGCCCTCTTGGGCGGTGAGCGCTTCGTCCAATGTCTCGTTGATGAGCGCCAGCGCTTCGCGGACGGTGACGGGGCTGCCGGTTGCATCCACCACCTTCGCGTAGCGGGTGTAGACGGCCATGCCGGGCCCTATGGCGGCTTGGGCGAGATCGACCGGGGCGATGTGGCCGGATTGCAGGTGGGACAGGGCGGCCGGGAGTTCGGACTTCAGCGTGTCGATGAACTGGCGACGGGTGGCGAGCGGGGCGTCGTCGGGGCGCTTGCGGCAGACGAGGACGATGCTGGAGGCTAGGGCGTTGGCGTCTTGGCCAATCATGCGGTTGCCGAGCTCCGTCCGCATCGGCCAAGTGCCTGTGATGATGAAGCCTGCGTCGATGGTGGCGTCTAAGAAAGTCTCCCAACCGGTGCTCACCGTTCCAGACTCGGCCTTCCTCTCCGTCTGCTTGAAGGCATAGTAGATCGTCACCGGGAACCCGGCATGAGCTTGCTCACTGAGCCGACGCATCGCTTGCGCCATACCCGCATGAAAGAAGGTATCCGCCTCTTCCTTCGTACCATGTCGATGTTGTGCCGCGACCAACTCCTCCACCTTGGGTACTGACAACGTCGCTAACAGGCCCGGGAAGATGGACCTCAACGAACGACGCAACCAGACGTAGAAGAAGTCCGAGAGGTCCGCGTAAGCCACGTTGTCGTAATACGGCGGGTCCGTCGATACGACCCTACCTCGGGAAGATTGCTGGCCCACAGCATCCTCCTGTCGTGTGCGTCCAGCCGGCCCATCAACGTGCTTTTCGAGGACTTCAGACACCGACTTCGCCGTGCCGAATATGTCGCCTCCCGTGCCCGACAGTGGATTGGTCTCTGTGAAGTCCCAAACCATTGGAAGAGCCTGTCGACTGAAGGTACCGACGAGCTTTCCTCGCATCTCCCATCTGCAGAGATTACTGTTCCTATCGGTAGCCTTGCTCTGCGCAAACGCCAAATACACCGAGACTGAACGCCCGTATTCTCGATCCTCCGGCATTAAATCGCGCACCTCTCCGATCAAATCCGAGAAAGTCGTGAGTGCGACCAACTGACGTTGTGTGAATAGATGGCCAACATTGGACAGGCCATAGGCTGGGCCTTTGAAGTCACGATGCCCTCTTGGAAGGTCCCAATCGGGAGTCCAGTTTGGCACTGCTTGCCTCGCTGCCCGTTCATGCTCAGGGTCGGGAGGGAGGTACACTCTGCCGACGTCACCCTTGCCTACCATAGCTAACATCCGCTCTGAAATGCGACCCGCAACGCCCTCGGACTTTATGTATTCGTATGGGATTGGTGTACCGGACATTAGGCAGCGAAACGCGCGCCTCGGTCCTGCGGATGTTCCGTATCTCGCATGGTCGGGCGGAACACTCGTCCTAACCGTAAACCGGTACCGATGCTCGTCTATGGTCGGCTCGACATATGCTTCATGACCTTTACGCGTTGAGAGGACGAACGTCGTGACCAACGGGACATCCACATCCCGAAACGCCGGATTCGGGCTCTTCACCGTCCGCGCCCACAACCAAGCGATCACCGTGAGCTTCCGCCCCACATAGCGCGCCAAGTCCGGCCGCTCCTCGGCCATCTCCGCCGTCACTTCCACCTTGGGATACAGATGCCCGATGCGCTTCTCGGCCTCGTCGCGCATCCACTTGCCGTAGTAGCGCACGTCCTCCGCAAGCCCCTGAGCGCCCTTCCACTCGCGCTCCATCCCCTTGTCGCGGTCTTCCGCCATCTGCGCCCGCGACTCCGGATTCGCCGGCGGCAGCCCGGCGAATTTCGGCGGAATCTCGATCATCGCCTTGTTGATCAGCACCGCCACCGGATTCAAATCCGAAGCGTGTACCTCCAGCCCCAGCCGCTGCGCCTCCAACGGCAGCGAACCGCCCCCGGCGAACGGATCGTGAAAGGCAGGCAGCCGCTCCGGATCGAACAACTCCGCCGCCCGCGGGTGCCCCTGATTGTCCGCGCAAGTCCGCCGCCAGCTCTTCCGAATCTCCTCCCGCGCCCGCTCCAGCAGCGCCTCGTTGGTGGTGTTCTTCCACACCACCAACTCCTCGATCAACCGAAACAGCCGCTGCCGCTCCGCCTCCTGCTCTTCCTCCGTCGGAAACACCTCCGGCCACCCCGACGGATCATCCACCATCTGCGCGAAGATCACCGCCCGCGCCGCCGCCAACGGCCGCCGCGCCCACCACAAGTGCAACGTACTCGGATGCCCATGCCGAATCGACTTCTCCTTCGCCGACGCCTTGTTGATGGCGTCCAACGGCAAGGCGACTTCAATGAGTTTCTTGCGAGGCGGTCCGGTCATGGCACAACGCCGAACAAATCGGGTGGGCCCAAGGTCTGGCGTGGGGCGGCCATCAATCCTCTCTCACGAATCTGGCCCCAATGGCGACCGACAGGATGCCCGCCACTGCATCCGAATGCGCCGCGGAGCGATGCGAGCTAGTCACGTCGAACCGCAGGCGTGCAGGCCGCAGCCGAGTTCAAGGCAGTGAACGCCCGAAACGCTTTGTGTAGATTTCGATGTCGAATCGTCTCGCAGACACGATCCGACCTTTCGACAAGACCAACTCGAGACTCCTACGCAGCGACATCAAAGCGGACTCGTCGAGATCATCGTCCTCCAGCGCGTCGAGTATTGCTTTTCTGTATGATGTCGTTAGCTGCAGCTCGTGTTTGACGTCGCGATATCCGCTGAAGATCGGTACGATGGACACGTCAGACTCGTTCGGGGTGGCGATCCCGCTATCCACGACCAACCCAACATATGACTTGCCTGTCTCTAGTGTGATCTCCACAAAGCGGCCGGAATCAATGGATTCCTGCATCAGGAACTCTATCAAGTTGCCCCGCAACCTTGCAGCCAGTCTTGCAGACCGCTCACGGCCGATTCCCTTGTTGGCGAGGATCGGGATCAACACGGCCAATGCCGTTGCCCACAGCGTTGCACTCCCGAGGCCATACATCCAATCGCCACGAGCCGAATCGAGATATTGATCCAGTACGTCGAGGCCAATATCCACGACATACAGGAGTAACTTCCCGATCATCAGGACAGGAAGGAAGAACCAATATCCAGTTTGGCGGATCAGCCAATAGCGGGCAACATTGAGCGTGACAACTACCAAAAAGCCAACGCACAGTGGTTCTATCAGCAGGTTGATCATGTTCACATTCCGACTTCTGCGCCCGCGCCCGTTCGCGCTCTCCGATCAGCGCCGCGTCGGCAGGCTCATGCTTGTGACTAGCCAGATCGCTGCTTCATAATCTGCGTTTCGATGCACTCAGCTGCCTTAAGCAACTCCTGCGTGGCTTTACTTCGAAGCAGTTTGCCAGGATCGACGCGCATGGCACCGGTCAACAGGTCGACCTCCACCTTGACTTCGCCGGCGCCGTCAGCCGGCCGCATCTTCGGATCTTTCCCCTTGAAGCCCATTAGCTATCTCCTCTTCGATTCACGTCGTTCAAGGCACCACAGGGTGCGCTTTCCAGCGACCCACTGCCCCTAGCTCGGGGAGGCCACCCTCTGCAACACGGCCACCGGCACTTGCGGATCACCATCGCGACCTCCTCCCTCATGTCGCCGCGGAGCGTAGCACATCTGAACGTGGCGGATCGTAGGTACTTACGGTTGTCCGAGCCCCTTTTGACCGTCGTTGTTTGCGCCGCTGGTCAAGCCGCCACCACGCGCGCTGTTGGCGAGGGCACGAAACAGCCGCCGGCCATTGTGCCGTCGGCGTGGCGTTTGGTGATCTGCGGCAGGGCGAACGTGCCGCCGCCAACGCCGTTCGCGGTCACCTGCGTGTGTTCGTGGCGCTTCAGCAGCGTGGTGGCGATGTCGTGCGGCATGGTGCGCATGATGGTGACTAGGTCGGTGCCGGAGACGTCGATGCGCGGTTGATGTACGGCGGCGTCCACGCTCATGCCGTAGTCCACCAGGAAGGAGATTAGCTGCAGCACGGCGGCCAAGATGCGCCGGCCGCCGCAGGCGCCCACCGCGAACATCGAACCGTCGGCTTGGCGGACGATCACCGGGCACATGTTGCAGAGCGGCCGCCGGCCGCCGGCGACGGAGTTCGGGCCGCCTGGGCGCGGGTCGAACCACATCATGCCGTTGTTCATCAGGATGCCGGTTGCCGGCAGCATGACGCGGGACCCGAAGCCCGAGAGGATCGTTTGCGTTAGGGAGACGACGTTGCCGGCGGCGTCGAGTACGCATAGATGCGAGGTGTGCCCAGGCTCGGCCGGCGCGCCTTCGCCGAGGTGGGCGAGGCGGTGGCGGTAGGATGCCAACAAGGCGTCGGCGTAGGCCATATAAGCATCGGCGTCCGGCTGGTGACCGCGGGGGCGCAGGCGCTGGCGCAGGTCGCCCAACGCTTGGCGCAAGGTTGGGCCGGCGGTGAGATGCCCGGGCACGAACACCCGAGCGTCGCGGTAGTCGAACGCGAGCGGTTCGGCGACGCGGGCCGTGTAGTCGGCGAGGTCTTGCCGGCGGATGCGCGAACCTATCGCGCCGAGATCCGCGGCGATGCGCTCGGCGAGGGCGCCGCGGTAGAACGAATCCGGCCCGTCCGCCTGCAAGGTTCGATACGTCGCCGCCAAGTTGCCGAGCGGCAAGCGCCCGCCGTCGCCCACCGGCGGCAAGCCGTCGGCGAGATAAACCCGCCGCGTCTCGTCGTACATGGCGAGACCGCGCGCCATCGTCGAAATCAACAGCGTGGTGTACCACTGCACCGGCAAACCCGCGCTCGCCAACTTGCACGCGGGTTCGATGACGTCGCGCCAATCCCAACTGCCGAAGCGTTCCAGCGCCAGCGCCATGCCCTGCACATGCCCCGGCACGGCGATGGCGAGCGGGCCGTGAACATTGGCGTCGCGTTCCACCTGCGGCCAGTGGAACGTGGCCGCGCCGGTGACGCCTTGCGCCAGCGGATAGTCCTCCGGCGTGGCCGCGAGCGGCGCGCGCATGCCGAACTCCACCACCTCGGCGCGCTCCTCGCCGGCGCGGTGGATGGTCATGTAGCCACCGCCGCCGATGCCGCTCATCCACGGCTCCACGGTGCCCAAAGCCAGCCCCGCCGCCACCGCCGCGTCCACCGCGTTGCCGCCCCGGCGCAGCACGTCGGCGCCCACTTCGGAAGCCAGATGATGCTGCGTGGCGACCAGGCCGCGCTCGCCAACCACCGCCGGCTTGCGGATTTGCCAATACTCCTCGGTCAAGGTCGCTCCCTCGGCGGCCCGGCTTACAATCCGTTGCCATCGCCCTTGGCTTGGAATGAAAACATGAACCAGCGCACCGTGCTTGTCACCGGCGGCGCCCGCGGCATCGGCAAGGGCATCGCCAAGAGCTTCCTTGAAGCCGGCCACAAAGTGATGATCGCGGATTTGCCGGCCGGCGACGGTTGGCGTTACCGCTTGGGCAGCGAGTCCGAACTCGCCAGCGCCGTCGATGAGCTCTCGGCGTTTGGCGATGCGCTGGCCACGGCGGTGGATGTGACCAGCGCAACCGCTTGCGAGGCGGCGGTGAAGGCCACGGTGGACGCCTTCGGCGGCCTCGACGTGCTGGTGAACAACGCCGGCGTGGTGGACAGCGGCCGCATCGACGAATACAGCGAAAGCCAGTGGGATCGCCTGTTCGCCGTGAACGTGAAGGGCGTCTTCCTGATGACGCGGGCGGCGCTACCACACCTGCGCGCCTCCGCGGACGCCGCCATCGTGAACCTCGCCTCCATCGCCGGCAAACGCGGCGCACCGCGCATGGCCGCCTACTGCGGCTCGAAGTTCGCGGTGGTGGGCATCACCCAATCGTTCGCCCTGGAACTCGCGTCCGAGGGCATCCGCGTGAACGCGCTGTGCCCCGGCATGGTGGCCACCGCCATGTGGCACGACCATCTGATGGCCAGCCGCGGCGATGCCGAGTTCGAGCGCCGCATGAGCGAGCTGATCCCCCTCGGCCGCCCGCAAACCGCCCACGACATGGGCGAAGCTGCCGTGTACCTGGCCAGCGCCCGCAACGTCAGCGGCGTGGCGCTGAACGTCGCCGGCGGCTACGAAATGCACTGAAGGAGATTCGCCGCACCGTTCCGGTCCACAGCCCGTGGAACCGTTGGCCGAGAACGGATGGGTAGCGTCCACGGCGCAAGGGGTGTACGACATATTTGTTCGCAAGGGCCGACGGGCTCAGGCGGCGAGCGCCAACGGCGGCGGTCTGGCGCGCGCCTTGAAGAACTCGTCGTGGCGGCCGTCCAGCCACCGGCAGCGCAGCGCCAGCATCGGGTTCGCGCCGCTTTCGACGCTCCAGCGCATGCCGCCGCGCTTCAGGCGTCCGGCCACCGCGCCGCAGGCGCTCTCCACGACCCCCGAACCCACCGGCAGACCGGCGGCGCGGAACTCGGGGTGGCGCATTCGAGCGCGGTTGGCCTCGACGTATCCGGCGCAGCGCAGCGCCTCGTCGTTGCCCGCGTGCCGCCGCAGCGCCGCCAGCACGTCGTCCAGGCGTCCCTCCGACAACGCCGCGCACGTCTTCTTCGACCACGCCTCGCACAATCCGCGCCTTCGTTCCCGTCTCCGTCCGCCAATGCCGTCTCGGCCCCGTACGCCGACCGGCCGACTTCCCAGACGTGTTCCTTCGCATGCCACAGGTCGACGATCTCCACCGCGCCGGGGAACAACTCCGACGCGACGGCCCAGATCCACCTCGCGCCGTCCCCCAGCACCGCCTTGACCCGCGCCGCCGCGAACCCCGAACGCCGCGCCTCCCGCCACAGCCGCGCCGCGAACGCCGACGGCTCCGCGTCCGTGTCCCGCGACGCCGCGCTGTCGACGGCCGCCGAGCGCCGCGTCGCGCCATCCCCCGTGAAGAACGCCGCGACCTTCGCCTCGCGCGTGCGCGCCTTCCCGCCATCCTTTCCCCGGCTTTCCGGCAACTCCCCGGGGCGAACCGGCACGCCCGTGCCGTCGATCCCGCAGCACATCGTCTCCGACGGCGCCGGCGCATTCTCCACGCCCTCCTCCGACGCGTCCGCCGCCGCCATCTCCGAACCCAGGCGCTTCGCCATCCGCTCCATCCACTTCGCGTTCACGGCGAACCCCAGCAGCCGGCTCGCCAGCGCCGCCGCCGGCGCGAACGCCGTCTCCGCCGCCAGCGGCGCGACCGCCCTCACCAGTCCCGGCGTCGCCCGCGTCCCGGCCCGGCCCTTCACGCCCAGCTCCTCGTCCAGCGGGCACCGCCCGCCCTTCGCGCAGCCGCACGTCCAGTACCCGCGAACCACCCGCAGCCGACCCGGCAGCCACAGCGCCGACAGCGGCCGCGAACGCCGAACCATCGTCCGCCGGCAGTCGCCGCACCGCAACGGCTCCCGCTCCGCGTCCGCCTCCGTCAGCAGCCTCGACGTCCCCGCCGAGGCGCCCTCGCGCAGCGCCTCCCGCGTTCCCTTCTCGAACTCCATGAAGTTGCCGCACCGCCCCAGCGCCGCGCGCGCCGCCGGCGACGACAGCGCCTTCGCCACCGCCTCCCGCAGGAAGCCGTAGGCGTCCTTGCCAACCTCCCCGCCCGAAGCCACAATCCCTTCCGTCACCGCGATTCCCTTCGCTCGGTTGTACACGATCCAAGCGTATCCCGGGTTTCGCGGTGACTCTCAACCCGGAACAAATATGTCGTACACCCCGGCGCAAGCGCCTCTTTGCAAGACGCGCACCGAGGGGTTTATTCTCGAACGCCTGTTGAACGGAAGGTGGGAACCATGGGCGCAGCAGCACTCAAATCCATTGCCCGGTTCGCCATGCGGCTTGGCGCTTTGGCCGCGTTCGCATGGGCCGGGGGCGCAGGCGCGGAGCAGCAAGACGACGACGAGGCGCGGGGCGAGCCCGAGGAGATCGTCGTCACCGGCACTCGTTTGCGGGACGTCATCAGCGGCGTGCCGATCGTCGTGGTCACCCGCGAAGACATGCTGCTGCGCGGTCTCGGCAGCGTCGAGGACCTGGTGCGGTCGCTGCCGCAGAACTTCAGCGACGTGAACGCCGCGGCCACGTTGGACAACTCCCTGAACTCGGTGGACGCCATCGGCCAGTCGGGGGTGGACTTGCGCAATCTGGGCGAAGGTTCCACGCTGGTGCTCGTCAACGGTCGGCGCTGGGTGCAATCGTCCAGTTTCGGCAACGGCACGGTGAACCTGAACGGCATACCGTTCAACGCCATCGAGCGGGTCGAGCTGCTCACCGATGGCGCCTCGGCGATCTACGGCGCGGACGCCCAAGCCGGCGTCATCAACTTCATCCTCCGCGAGGATTTCTCCGGCGCCGAGACGAGCCTGCGGCAGGACATCGGCGCCAACGAGGGCGACATCCTGAAGATCGAGCAAACCGCCGGCGTCTCTTGGGATGGCGGCACCCTGTTGGCGTCCCTCGGTTACGAGCGCAAGGATCCGGCGGATCGGCGCAAAGCCGGGTTGACCACCGACGATTTTCGCTCCCGCGGCGGCACGGACGGGCGCCACACGTTCTTCACCCAGCCCGGCAACGTCGGCTACGGCTTCCCCGGCGCGTACTTCGCGGTCTTCCCCTTGGGCGCTCTGCCGGCCGGGGACGACGGCACCCAAGGCCTCGCGGGCCGCCTCTCGCCGGCCAACTTGGTGCCGCTGGACCTGCCGGCCTTGGGCGGCAAGCTGAACGGCGGCACCGCCATCAGCGACAGTTTGACGGGCTATCTTTCGGCCAAGCAGCAGTTCCGCGACGGCAAAATCACCGTCTTCGGCGAACTCGCCTACGCCAAGAGCGAATCCGAGACCACCGGCGTGCCGCTCGGCGGCGTGTACACCGTGCCGGCGACGAACCCCTACAACGATCTGCCGCCGCGACCGCCGTTCGTGGTGAACGTCGGCTACATCTTCATCGCGGAAACGGCAGCCGGGCTGATGCCGCCGCGCTCGAACGAAGGCAGCCAGACCAACCTGACGCTCACCGCCGGCGTTCGCGCCGCGTTGCCGTTCGCCGACTGGGAAGCGGAACTATCCCTCTCCCATGCCGAAGAGGACGCCTATTTCGGCTTCGTCGCCGGCAACGAAGACTTGCTGCGGGAACGCCTCGCCGGCGTGGACGCGAACGGCAACCCCCT
Source organism: Candidatus Azotimanducaceae bacterium (assembly GCA_965243095.1). Taxonomy (GTDB): domain Bacteria; phylum Pseudomonadota; class Gammaproteobacteria; order Pseudomonadales; family Azotimanducaceae; genus VXYL01. Next base: position 2,200,630 of record OZ251530.1, on the reverse strand, counting down.
CCCGCGCGAGCAGATCATCAACACCAGCCTCGGCGCTGGCGGCGGCCGCGGCGGGCCCCCTCCCGCGCGAGCAGATCATCAACCCCTTCGGCGACGGCAGCGCCCAGAGCCCGGCCGCCGTGGCCGGCATCATCGAACTGGCCACGGACGCCGGCCCCGCCTCCGCCAACACCAACACCAGCGTGCAGCGCGACTACCTCGCCAGCGCCAGCGGCCGCTTCTTCGACTTGCCGGGCGGCGCGTCGCAACTAGCGATCGGCGGCGAGATCCGCATCGAAACGCTCGATTACAGCTCGGACCAATCGCGCGGCACCCTGTTCGTGGTCACCGAGCCGGAGCGCACGGCGCGCTCGGTGTTCGCCGAGTGGAGCCTGCCGCTGGTCTCGGAGCGGAACGAAATGCCCGGGCTGCGCCAACTCAGCCTCAAGGTGGCCTTGCGCTACGACGACTACTCGTTCGAAGGGCCTTTCGACGGCACCGACGCGCCGTGGCGTGAGAAGAACTTCAGCAACACCTCGCCCAAGCTGGACGCCGTTTGGCGGCCGCTCGAGAGCTTGAAGGTGCGCGCGTCTTGGGGCGAGTCGTTCGTGCCGCCGCAAACCAACCGGCTGTTCGGCCAAGATAGCGGCCCCTTCAACTTCGTTCGCGTCATCGATCCGGAAAACCCCGATGCCGGATCGCAGTTCCCCAACACCTACTTCACTGGCAACCCCGACCTCGTGCCGGAGGTCTCGCGCAACGTGTCCGCCGGATTCGACTGGACGCCGAGCGGCTTCTTGGACGGATTCGACCTGCAGGTGACGCTGACCGACATCGACATTCGCGACCGCGTCGGCTCGACATCCAGCCTCGCGTTCTCGGCGCCGGAACAGCTTTTCGATTTGCCCGGCGTCGTGGAGCGCGGGCCCGACGGCGCGATCACGCGGTTGAACCTCAAGCCCCTCAACATCGCCGCCCGCCAGAGCCGCTCCGTGGACGCCGCGGCAAGCTACGCGTTCGCCACCGGCGTGGGGAACCTCAAGGTCGGCGTGGAAGGCACCTACACGGACTACCTGCGCGAAGTGACGCTGCCGGGCGCCGATCCGCGCTACCAACACGGCACCGCCGCCGGCCCCGAACGGCTGAAGGCCAAGGCGTTCGTGGACCTGCAACGCGAAGCGCTGGGGCTGCGGCTGCAGGCCAACTACTCCGCCGGTTACGAGAACACCATCTCCCGGGCGCAGGTGATGGTGGACGGCTACACGACGGTGGATCTAACCGGCAGCTACACCTTCGGCGAGTCCGGCTGGCGGCTGAACGCCGGCGCCCGCAACCTGCTCAACGCCGACTTCCCGTTCTACGACGGCTTCGGCACGCCGTGGGATCCCCGCCGCGTGGACCTGCGCGGACGCATCGTGCATTTGCAGGTGACGAAGGCGTACAAGCTCGGTTCGCGATGATGGCGGGGAAAAGGCGAACGGCGCTGCGCCCGCGCTTCGGAGCGCGGCTGACCGCCGGGGTCGCCGTGCTGGCCGCGGTGGCAGCGCCGGCGGCCGGCATCGACTTCTTCCAAGGCCATTGGCGCGACGCCTTCGCGGCCGCCGAGCGCAGCGGCAAGACGGTGTTCGTGGACGTGTACACGGAGTGGTGCGGGCCGTGCAAGCTGATGGACGCCAACGTCTATCCCACCGACGCGGCTGGGGCGTACTTCAACCCGCGTTTCGTCAACGTCAAGATCGACGCGGAGGACGAGGCGATCGACGGCCCGGCGTTCGCCAGCCGCTACGACGTCAGCGGCTATCCAACGCTGCTGTTCCTGCGCCCGGACGGCACCGAGGTCGGCCGCGGCGTGGCCGGGCTCGGCGTCGAGCGACTGCTGCGGCTGGCGGCCGAACTCACCGGCGAGGCGGCAAGCGACTTCGCCGCGCTGCTGGCCAAGTACGACGCCGGCGACCGCGACTTGGCCCTCACGAGGGCGCTGTTGCGCGCCGGACAGCTGGAAGGCGCGCGGGCGTTCGACGACTTCGAGGCGCGGGTGGCGCACCGCGAGCGCATGGCGCCGGTGTTCGACCACTACTTCGCGGCCAGCGAGAAGCCGGCGCTTGTCAACGCCGCGGATTTCGAGCTCATCGCCAGCTACAAGGACAAGACGCTGCGCGGGGACCCGGTGGTGGAGTTCGTGATCGAGAACTACGACGCTTTCGCCCGCGCCGCCCCGGAAAACGCCGTCGCCGCGTTCGCGCTCGAATCGAACTACTACGCCACGTCCGCCTTGGCGGACAAGGGCGACGACGCGTGGCGGCGGCAGCTGGCCGAGTTGGACGGGCCGCTCAAACGGGCCGCCGCGTTCGTCCGCGCCAACGAGCCGGACAGCTCGCTGCTCCGCGCTTGGCAGGAACGCGCCTTCCAGCCAAGCTACCTCGTCGCGCGCGAGGATTGGGACGCGCTGGAACGCCACTACCAGGCGCTGCTAGCCGGCGGGAAGCCCGCTGCTGGAGAGGAGGGTGCGCGCACCTACTTCGCCGCCGCCCGTCATCTGGCGCAATCGGACGAAGACCGCCACAAGCGCTCGGCCTTGCGCTACGCCATCGCCGGACACGAACTGGATCCAGAGGACGCCTTCGGCGCACTCTCCTACGCCGACCTGCTCGCCGAGTTCGGCGAGCGCGACAAAGCCGCGCGGCTGCTCGCCGACACCCTGCCGGCGGTGGACAACAACAACCTCCGCGAAATGCTCGCGGCCCGGCTCGCCGCGCTCGAAGGCGAAACCGCAACACCATCCGGCCCCTGAACGATCGCGGACTGCCAAAGCGGCCGGGTAGAACGCCGACGCCGCCATCGCCCACGGCGTCCTAACCAGGTGCGTTGCGTGGGCCATAGACAGTACATCAATTCGCGGCAGCGCCTACAATGGCGGTTCCGCCTGCAAACCAAACGGAAGTCCATCGGTGATGCGCAGTCCCCGCACGGGGGTAGCCTTGGAACGCCAGCGCGCCTCGGCCCACCGGTCGCTGATCCGCCGCGCCTTGCGCGTGGCCAGGAGTGACGCGGTGCTGGCGTTCGTCGGCGTCTTGATTGCCATCGCCGCGCTGGCCCTTGCCGGCGTGGCGTTGACTTGGCTCGTTTTCCGCGACCGCTACGGCGTTGGATTTTTCGAGTATTTGACCGAGATCGTCTTCTGAATCAGTGGTTGTTTGTCGGGCGATGGATGCCGTGAAGGGCGGAACTGTTACTTGGCTGCACCGCATGGCGCGCGGCGAGTACGGGCTTGGTGGAACCTACTGGCTCGGTTGGGGGCTGGGCGGGGGCATTTCCGCAACTCCCTTGGTTTTGTTGATGGTTGCCGCCCACGCTATCGACAGCGCCGTCGCCATGGCGCTCGCTTGGGTCTGTGGCGTGGCCATCTACGGCGGCTACAACGCCCTGGCGATGATCGGCGTCTGGCGTGCGGCGGACGCTTATGCCGGCTGGCGAGGGTGGGCCATCTGGGCCAAGGTGAACGTCGCCAGCGGTTGCATTGGGCTCGCGGTGCTGGCCCTGAGCGTCGTCCTCGTGCCTTTGTCCATGCTATAGCGCCAGCAGGCGGCGTCGGCGGTCGGGCGCGTGTGCTACATTCGCAGCCGTTGTTGGGGGAGGAACAATGACGAAGCTGCGGATGGGCTTGGTGGGCGGCGGCGAAGGCGCCTTCATCGGCGCGGTGCATCGCATGGCGGCGGAGCTCGATGGCCGCATCGCGCTGGCTTGCGGGGCGTTCTCCAGCGATGCGGAGCGCAGCCGCAAGGCCGGCCCGGCGCTCTACGGCATCGATCCCGAGCGCAGCTACGGCACCTACGACGACATGATGGCGTGCGAGGCGGAGCGCCCGGCGCACGAGCGCATGGATTTCGTGGTCATAGCCACGCCGAACCACACGCACTTTCCCATCGCCAAGGCCGCGCTCGCGGCCGGCTTTCCGGTGATATCGGACAAACCGGCCACGTTCACGCTGGCGGAAGCCAAGGAACTGCAAACCCTCGTGCAGGAAACCGGCCTCCTCTACGGCCTCACGCACAACTACACCGGCTATCCAATGGTGAAGGAAGCCCGCCATCTGGTGCGCTCCGGCGCCTTCGGCGACATTCGCCGGGTGGTGGTGGAATACATCCAAGGTTGGCTTGCCGAACGCGAGGAAGCGACCGGCAACAAGCAAGCCGAATGGCGCACGGATCCGGCCCGCTCTGGCGCCGCCGGCTGCATGGGCGACATCGGCACCCACGGCGAGAACCTGGTGGAGTACGTCACCGGCCTGCACATCGAATCCCTGTGCGCGGATTTGACGGCCTTCGTGCCGGGGCGGCGTTTGGAGGACGACGGCAACGTGCTGCTGCGCTTCCACGGTGGTGCCAAGGGCCTCTTGTTCGCCAGCCAGATCGCGGTGGGCGAGGAGAACGGCCTGAAGCTGCGCGTGTACGGGGAGAGCGGCGGTTTCGAGTGGTCGCAGATGGCGCCGAACTCGCTCATCGTGCGCTGGCCGGATCGGCCCTACGAGGTCCGACGCACCGGCGGGCCGGGCGTCAGCGAAGCGGCCGCCGGCGCCACGCGCCTGCCGGCCGGGCACCCGGAGGGCTACCTGGAGGCGTTCGCGCTGCTCTACCGCAACTTCGCGGACACCTTGCAGGCGCGGCGCGACGGGCGCAAACCCAGCGCGGAGAGTTTGGACTTCCCCACCATCGCCGACGGCGTGCGCGGCATGGCCTTCATCGAAACCGTGGTCGCCAGCGCGGAAGCCGGCGCGGTTTGGACGGAGTTCCCCGCCTGAGCCGCCGCATCGAACGGAACGCACAGGAGAACAGCGCATGAAAACCCTCAAAGGCCCGGCGATCTTCCTCGCCCAGTTCATGGCGGACGAGGATCCCTTCGACAACATCGAGGCCATGGCCAAGTGGGCGGCGAAGTTGGGGTTTCGCGGCATTCAGGTGCCCATCGGCAATCCCGCCTTCATCGACGTGGCGCAAGCCGCCGAGAGCACTGGCTACTGCGACGACTTGAAGGGCCGCGTGGCCGATTGCGGCGTGGAGATCACCGAGCTCTCCACCCACCTCGAAGGCCAGCTGGTGGCCGTCCACCCGGCCTACGACACGCTGTTCGACGGATTCGCCCCCGAAGCGTTGCGCGGCAAGCCGGCGGAGCGCACCCGCTGGGCCATCGAACAGGTGCGGCTGGCCGCCAGAGCCAGCCGCAACCTCGGTTTGAGCGCGCACGTCACCTTCTCCGGCGCTTTGCTGTGGCCGATGGTGTATCCGTGGCCGCAACGCCCGCCCGGCTTGGTGGACACGGGCTTTGCCGAGCTGGCGCGCCGCTGGCGCCCGATTCTGGACGCCTTCGACGAGAACGGCGTGGACTGCTGCTACGAAATCCACCCCGGGGAGGACTTGCACGACGGCGTCACCTTCGAGCGCTTCCTAGAAGAAGTGGACGACCACCCCCGCGCCAACATCCTCTACGACCCCAGCCACTTCGTGCTGCAGCAACTGGACTATCTGGCGTTCATCGACATCTACCACGAGCGCATCAAGATGTTTCACGTCAAGGACGCCGAGTTCAACCCCACCGGCCGCGCCGGCGTGTACGGCGGCTATCAGGACTGGCTGCACCGCCCCGGGCGCTTCCGCAGCTTGGGCGACGGGCAGATCGACTTCCGCTCCATCTTCTCCAAGTTCGCCGCCTACGACTTCGACGGCTGGGCCGTGCTGGAATGGGAATGTTGCCTGAAGCACCAGGAGGACGGCGCCCGCGAAGGCGCGGAGTTCATCCGCAACCACATCATCCGCGTCACCGACAAGGCGTTCGACGATTTCGCCGCCGCCGGCACCGACGACGCCGGCAACCGCGCGGTGCTGGGCCTCAGTGCGAGTTGAGGGTGATGCCACGCGCAAAACGCGGTCGACCACTCCACGGGCTTATGCCGTGGTAATCTCGAATGTAAAGTTCCAGTGAGCTACGAGTTTGAGTGGGACGCACCGAAAGCCACTGCAAATGTTCGGCGTCACGGCATCTCTTTCGAGGAGGCCTCAACCGTGTTCGGTGACCCTTTGGCGATACTGTTGCCGGACCCCGACCACTCTCGTGGCGAGGAGCGCTTCCTAGTGCTGGGCATGTCGGCAAGCTGGCGAGTGATCGTCGTGAGTCACGCGGAGCGGCCGCCAAGGACGCGGTTGATCAGCGCGCGCCCGGCCACACCGTACGAGAGGAGGCAATATGAAGAAGCGAGTTGAAGGCGCTGCGACCGAGGACACCATGCGCCCAGAGTACGACTTCTCGCAGGGAGTACGTGGCGTCACGGCGCAACGGTACGCGCAAGGCGCCAACGTGGTCATCATCTCGCCCGACGTCTTGGATGTCTTTCCCGACGGTGCGGCCGTGAACGAAGCCCTTCGGGCACTGGCCCCTATGCTGAGACGCGACCGGGCGAGTCGTTGAGCGATGCCTGTAGCCGCGGAAAGGGCGTTCGAAGATTTTCGCCGCCGCTGGCACGGGCCATGGCAACCGCGCTGTGCTGGGCCTCGGCTCGCCGGCGTGAGGTCGCAATAAGTGGCGGATTGCAGGTACTGCGGCGAGCCGGCCGGCTTTCTGCGCCGCAAACACGGCGCTTGCTATGCCGCGCACGGAGAGGGCGTGGCGGAGATGCGGTCTCTCGTTGCCGAGGCGGCGGCAACCGCGGACTTCAACAAGGACGCCTTGCGCGAACGCCTCGCCGCCATCGGCGCGAAGTGTTGGGCCAGCGAGACGGACATCGACGCCGCCATCGCCGCCGGTTGGACCCGCGCCGTCGGCGAGAGCTTGGCCGACGGTGTGCTAACCCGCTCCGAGGAGACCCGCCTGCGCGGTTTCCGCGACCAGATGGTCGTGGCCGGCGGCGTCCGAACCGCCGCTTCCGAGGCGCGACTCGAACGGGCGTCCCGGGAACGCCTAAAAGCCAGCGCCCGCCGCGCCGCCCTTGGCGCCGGCGACGAACCCGACGTTCTCGATCAGCTAACCGCGATGCTCGACGAGGCGCGACTCGCCGGGCGAGAGAAACGGCGGCTGCTCACCACCGCTTGGGAGCAGGCTGTCGATCACACCTTGGAAGACGGCCTGCTCACGCTGGACGAAGAGGCGGCCCTGGTGCGCTATCTGCGCCACTTCGACCTCGCCGCGCGCGATGTGAACGGCGGCGGCGCCCACACCAACCTCGTGAAGGCGGCCACCATCCGCGAGGTGGCCGAAGGCGTGGTGCCGCAGCGCCAGAACTTCGGCGGCGCCGTGCCGTTCAACCTGATGAAGTCCGAGCAGCTAGTCTGGCTGATCAACGACGTCGACTACCTTGAGGTGGTCACCCGCCGCCAACGTCGCGGCCACTCGCACGGTGTGAGCATCCGCATCGCCAAAGGGCTGTACTACAGCCCCCGCGTGTTCCGCAGCCGCACCCACGAATGGGAGGAAACCGTCCACGTGGACAGCGGCCTCTTGGGCGTCACCACCAAGCACCTCTACTTCCACGGTCCCCGCAAGCGCTTCCGCATCCGCTACGACCGCATCGTCTCCTTCGAGCCCTACGACGACGGCATCGGCGTCATGCGCGACGCCCAGACCGCCAAGCCCCAGAACTTCATCACCGGCGACGGCTGGTTCATCTACAACCTGGCGACAAATCTGGCGAAGAGGTGACTGGCCGGCGTCGCTACCCGCCCAGCGCAGGACCCACCCGAAGTTCTGTCGAATGCTGGCGTGATGGCGCTGCTGGAATCAGGACCTGCTCGTGAATGTGCCCACCAGCACGACCATCGTCGCTATCCGCGAGGTAGCGGAGGCGATCCAGCACCGCGTGGCATTGATCGACCGTCAATTGCGGGTAGTAGTGCGGCCCGCAGAGTTCGTCGACGCTGACTCCCGCCGCCAAGTAGTCGAGGAAGATGCGCACCGTGATGCGGGTGCCGGGGAACCGCGCCTGCCCGTTCATGGACAGCGGGTCCCGCTCTAGGATCGTCTCGCTCATCGCCATGCCGCCTTGGATGCCCTGTCGCCAACCGATCATAACCGACTCGGCCGCGCGAACAGGCACACCTTCGCCGCACGGCCATCGCGATCCGCCAAACCGTGACCGGCCGGCGGCTGCCTTGGCCAAAAAATTGCGGTGTCGCGCCGTTGCGTAGCGTTTTTTTGCTTGACCTGCGCCCCACAAGGGCGTAAAAACACCCCAAGAGCTTGAACCAGCAAACCGAAGGGGGGAGGCAATGTTCAAACCGAGGAAACTGCTCGCGCTTGCTTGCGCGGCCATCGTAGTGCCCGCGTTCGCCGAGGCGGACGCCGACACGGAAGAAGAAGAGGATGGCGGCAGGTATGTCGAAACGGTGGTGGTCACCGGGGAGCGCGGCGAAGTCAACGTCCTCGACCGGCCCATGACCGTCACCGGCTTCAGCCAAGGCACCATCGAGCGGCTGGGCATGCAGAACGCCGACGACCTGGAGGTGCTGGTGCCCGGCCTGCAGGTGGGCAACCGCAGCCAAGGGGGGGGTAAGAACGAAGACGACCACTTCTACATGCGCGGCATCGGCTCCGAGCGCACGGTCAACTTCTTCAGCGACACGTCCGTGGCGGTGTACGTGGACGGCGTCTGGACCGACCAGACCTACGGCACCGACGGCCTGTTCGACGTCGAGCGCGTGGAGGTGGCGCGCGGGCCGCAAGGCACCACCGGCGGGCGAGCGGCCATGGCCGGTTCGATCAACTACCACACGCGCAAACCCACCGACGAGTTCGATCTGCGCGTCGGCAGCGAGTTCACGGATCAGATCACGCAGCAGTGGCAGATCGCCTTCGGCGGCCCGATCATGGACAGCGGCTTCAGCTACCGCCTGGCCGCGCAGGTCCACACCGGCGACGGCGCAATCGAGAACGTCGCCAGCGGCCCGGACGCCGCGATGCCGGATCGCCGCATCCTCGCGCCGTCGCTGCGCTGGAAGAACGACCGCTGGGACGTCGTGGCCCGCTACTCCCGGCAAACCGACACCGGCACACCGTGGGCCTCCTTGCCGCTCGGCGCCCGCAACACCACCGACGAGTACGTTCTCGATGGCAACGGCAACCGCCTGTGCGTCACCAACGAGGAAACCGGCGAGGAGGAGTGCCAGCGCAATCCGTACTTCGGCGCGGACGTGGCCCCGGCGGTGGCGAACTGCAGCAACATCAACGCCGACGGCACCCGCGACGAGTTCAATATCATCTGCGACCCGGAAGACCTGCAGTGGAAGGTGGCGTTCAACGCGCCCATCGCCATGGACAGCTCGGCCGAGAACGCCTCCATCGACGCGGTGTTCGCGCTGTCGGACACCTTGGAGCTGAACTACCGCTTCGGCTGGCGGGACGTGATCAACGACAACACGAACGACGGCGATCAACTGCCCCGCGAGGGCGGCGGCGTCTGCCCCTTCAACCACCCCAAGGTGACGAGCGGGCAGCTAGTGGCCGGGCAGCGCAGCCGCTACTGCGCCATGGACGGCGGCGGCAACGGCACTTTCGACGACAACCGCATCAACTACATCTTTCAATCCGAGCAGACCAGCCACGAGCTCACCTTGCGCTCGAATCTTGAAGGCAAGTTCAACTTCACCGCCGGCCTCACCACGTTGGCCGGGGAGGAGCCGTACTTCTACAAGGACTGGGACTTCGGCTCCAACATGGGCGACTGGCTCTTCGAGGACACGTCGGCCCGTTGCAACAGCGCCATCGAGTCCTTGTTCGGCGTGGGCGGCAGCGAGAGCAACGGCGTGAGCTGGCTGCTGCGCGATCTCTACACCAACGCGGACGCCATGGCGCGGGCCGGTGTGCCGGCAAACCTCTACGCCTGCCCGGGATCGCCGGAAATCGTCGGCTACTCGCACACCGGCGTGGAGATGTTCACCGCCAATCCCTCCGGCCACGCAAGATCATTCTTCGGCAGTTCCGAGTACTCGTCGGCGGGCGCCTACTTCAACGGCGAATATGTGCTGAGCGACGCGTGGACGGTGTTCGCCGGCGTACGCCACGACTTGGACAAGAAAGACCACACGCAGGACTCCTTCGCCACCACCTTCGCCCGCGAGGCCGCCGATCTGACACAAGACTGCACGAGCGGCTGCGTCGACGGCATCGGCTTCGTGCAGATTTCGGTGCGGGATTCCAGCATCGAGCGCTACGCCGGCAAGGCGGACTCCGAGTGGTCCGCCACCACTTGGAACATCGGCGCACAGTTCCGTCCGCGCGCGGATGTCATGTACTACGCGCGCATTTCCACCGGCTATCGTCCGGGCGGATTCCTCGGCTACGGCACGAGCGCACCGCCTTGGGAGTTCGAGGCCGAGGAGCTCACCAACTACGAAGTGGGCGTGAAGGGGCTGTTCTTTGACAACCGCCTGCAGTTCTCCGGCACCTACTTCTTCCAAGACTTCAGTTCGCACTGGATTTACGCGAGCCGCCTGAAGGACGAGGCGGAAATCGCGCTCGACCCCAACAGCGGGCCGTTCACCAACGAAGTCACGGCGATCGACGGCACCACCATCCAAGGCTTCGAGATCGAAGGCGCGTGGCGGCTGCACGACCGCTTCACGGTGCGCGGCTTCTACAACTACTTGGACACCAGCATCGGCACATACCCCGCCCTCTATCCGTTCTCCGTGCCGGGAGAGTCGGGAGGCTGGGTGAGTGTTCCGTGGACGGACGCTGAGGGGAACCAGCGGGCGAGTTGGATCTTCGGTTCGCTGACACCACGCGAGTACGGCGGCAATTCACTGCCGAATCAACCCAAGCACAAGTACTCGGTCACATTCGCGTGGGACGCGCCGATACGCTCGGATTGGGGTTCGCTGGAGCTGCTCACCATCGTGAACTACCGCGGCAAGAAGCATGTGGAGATGCTCAACTTGGGCGCCTACGACGTGGATCCCTACACGCGCTGGGATTTGCGCGCCAATTGGCACTCAGCGGACTCGTCGTGGAGCGTAAGCGCGTATGTGCAGAACGTGCTGGACCAAGCGGCGCTGCACCTGTGGTCGCCGCGCGAAAGCACCGGCTCTCCCTGGGGCACCTTGGTGGAGCCGCGGCGCATGGGGTTGCAAGTGTCTTGGCAATTCCAGTAGTCGGTTCGGAGGCTGACGAGCACAAACAGGCCACTCCGAGGTCGTTCGCCGGCGGCGTACTCATCTTCGCCGCGCTGACGGCCTTCGGGTGCGGCGGCGGGGGTTCCTCCAGCAGCGCGCCCCCGCCGGCACCGCCGCCGCCGGAACCCATCGGAGGCGGTACGCCGGAACCGCAGCCGCTGGCGCATTGCCGGGCGAACACCGGCCGCGCCTTCACCAACGTAACGAGCGCCTTGGGTCTCTGCTACGAGGTGGAGGACGACGGCCGCGAGCGCACCGAAATCCGCTTGCAGGGCGGCGGCATCGCCTTGGCGGACATCGACCGCGACAACCGGCTGGAGCTGTACGTCACCCACGGGCGCAATCTGCGCGGACGGTTGTTCGGGTTCAACGGCGCGCGCTTCGAGGAGGTGGAAGCCAGCGGTATCGAGCCGCGCGGCATCGACCAAGCGGGTTTCTTCGTGGACGTGGACGAGGACGGCTGGCTGGACCTCATCGCCATGCACGAAGACGGCATCGAGGTGTTCTTCAACGACTGGTTCGGCCGCTTCCGCCCCAACGCCGGCGCCACCAACATCGACAACACCCGCGCCACCACCTCCATGGCCGCCGCCGACTACGACGCCGATGGCGACTTGGACCTCTTCTTCGCCCACTGGGGCACCGGCCACACCCACGGCCAGACCGAGTTCCTGTGGGAGCAGAAAGGCCAAGGCACGTTCGCGGACGTGAGCTACCGCGTGCCCACCGAGGCGGCGACGGACGGCATCGTCGGCGCATCCGAGTATTCGTTCACGCCGGTGTTCGCGGACTTTGACGACGACGGCGATGCGGACCTGCTGCTCGCCAGCGACTTCGGCACCAGCCAAGTGCTGCGCAACACCACCGGCGGCGATGCGTTCGTCGACCTCACCACGGACGTGATCAGCGACGAGAACGGCATGGGCGGCACGGTTGCCGACTACGACCGCGACGGCGACTTGGACTGGTTCGTTTCCAGCATTTGGGACGCGGAAGTGGTGGGCAATTGGACCGGCAACCGCCTTTACCGCAACGTCGGCGACGGCGTGTTCGAGGACGCCACGGACGAAGCTGGCGTGCGCGATGGCGGCTGGGGCTGGGGCGCTTGCTTCGCGGACTTCGACAACGACGGCCATGTGGACCTGTTCCACACCAACGGCTACCCGAACCAAGGCGATGGCAAGTTCATCGCGGATCCCTCGCGCCTGTTCATGGCGAACGGCGACGGCACGTTCACCGAGCGGGCGTCCGCCCTCGGCCTGGACCACACCGACCAAGGCCGCGGCGTCGCCTGCGCGGACTACAACGACGACGGCTGGGTGGACGTGTTCATCGCCAACAACGGCAAATCGCCCACCGTGTTCCGCAACAACCACGCCAACGGCAACGGCTACCTGGCCATCGACCTGGCCGGCCCGGACGGCAACCCCCAAGGCATCGGCGCCCGCGTGCGCGTGACGAGCGCATCGGGAACCCAGCTCGCGGAAATGCGCCTGGGCGAAGGCTACCTCTCGCACCCCCCGGCGCGCCTGCACTTCGGCCTCGGCGCGGACCCCACCTGCACGGTGGAGGTGCGCTGGCCCGGCCCGCAGCCAACGACCACTTGGACGCGGAACGTCGCCGCCTCGCAACGCATCGAAATCAGACACCCGGAAAGTTGAACCGCCCGCGCACCCGCGCCTTGTTCCTGCTGGCCTCGCCGGCGCTGATGGCGGCCGTTGCGTGTTCGCCCCCGCCGCCCGCGGCCGAGGAACTGGTGATCGCCGGCGTGGACTTGCCGGACCGCGAGCTTTCCGCGTACCTGGCCGAGACCATCGACAGCAACCGCGCCATGCCCGCTTCGGCGGCGATGCGCGGGCGTCTCGCCATGACCTACGACGTGAACGGCCTGCCGAACGCCGCCCTCGCCACCTACGCCCAAGCCGCGGCACTGGACGCCAACGACTTCCGCTGGCCCTACTTCTCCGCGCGCCTGCTGGCCGACGCCGGCCGCTTCGACGAAGCCCTTGCAATGTTGCAGCGCGCATTGGCCATCGATCCCGACTACGCCCCGGCGTGGCTGCGCCGCGGCAGTTGGCTGCTGGAAACGGACCAACCTGAAGCCGCGCTCACCGCGTTCGAGCAAGCCGCGCAACGGGACGGCGGCGCGGAGGCCGATTTCGGCCGCGCCCTCGCCTGGAGCGCCCAAGGCAACGCAACCGAGGCGCTGCCGCACCTCGCTAGCTTTGCCGAGGAAACCGGCCACCCATACGCCCACCGCGCCCACGGCCGGGCCCTGCTGGCGCTAGGGAGCGAGGACGACGCCCGCCTAGCCCTAGCCCGCGGCCGGTCACCCGTGCCCTTCCGCTGGAGCGACCCCCGCGCCGCCGAACGCCGCGACCACATGCGCGGCTACGCCAGCTTCGCCCGCGCCCAAGCCCTCTCCAGCGAGGGCAACACCACCGCCGCGCTGGCGGTGTTCAACCGCCTGCGAACGCTCTACCCGGAGGATGACTGCGCCAAGGACGACGATTTCTTCTTCCCCTGCAACCTCCTGAACTCCACCAGCATCGCCCAAGCTCGCGCCGGCCGCGTGCAAGAAGCCATCGAACTCGCCCGCCACGCCATCACCCTCCGCCCGGACTTCGCCCCCTTCCACCTCACCCTCGCCGACCACTACCGCCAGACGGACGACTTGCCCGCCGCCCTGCGCCACATCGACCACGCCATCGCCCTAAACCCCGCCAACGGCCACGCCCACGCCCAACGCGGCCGCTACCTCTTCGGCCTGTCCCGACCGGACGCCGCCAAAGAGGCGTTGGAAACCGCCCTCCGCCTAGAGCCGGAAAAACGCACCACCCTGTTCTACCTCGGCCTCGTCGAGGCCAAACGCGAACGCTGGCCAGAGGCGGTGGAACGCTTTGAGCGAACCGTCGCCCTAGACCCGGACTTCGCCTTGGGCCACCTATACCTCGCACGCAGCCTAGCCGAAGCCGGCCAACTCGACATGGCCCGCGAAGCCCTGACCACCGCCGCCAAACGCGGTGCCGAGCGGGCAGAAATCCGCGCCACGGAACGCCGCCTACGCGAATTGGAGGTCGCGGGTTGAAAACGTGCTACGCTCTCTGGCGTCATGTGGTCGGAAGGCTGAAGGAGAAAGGAAGTGACGCAGAGGATCCGGCTGTGGAAAGTGGCGGAAGGCGCCGTGCCGGAAGAGATACCCAACAGCGGGGTCGGCTTGGAAAAGCGACTGGAAGACTGGCTCGCACGGGACATTTCCATGCTGGACCCCAACTTGCTTGTCGTCGGGCGGCAAGTTCCGACTGCGTACGGCGGGTTCATCGACTTGCTGTGCGTCGACCGCGAGGGTTTTCTTGTGGTCGTGGAGCTCAAGCAAGGGCAGACACCGCGCGAGGTCACCGCACAGGCATTGGATTATGCGTCTTGGGCGAAGGACCTCAACACCGACGACATCGAAGAAATAGCGGAGAAATACCTCAAGATGGAGGGCTCGTTGGAAGAGGCTCTCGAGGAAAAGTTCGGAGAGGTGCCCGATGCTTTGTGCGAGAGTCACCGTTCCATCATCGTTGCCGAGGCGATCGACGACAGTACCGAGCGGATCGTTCGCTATCTTTCGGAACTGCGTGTGCCGATCAACATCGCGAGAATGCACGCCTTCAAGGACTCCACCGGGCAAGAGATGCTGGCGCAGGTGTTCCTAGTGGAACCGGAAGTCGCCCGCGATCGGGCACGCTCGCCGTCCAATAGAAAACGGATCAACGCTGGTGAAATGCAGGCGCTTGCGGACGACCACGGTATTGGCCACCTGTTCCGGGGACTAAAGGACGGTATCACTGAGGTCCTTTTGTCTCCAAGCTATTACATCAAGACGAAAACGGCACACTACCGGTGGGACAACCGAACGTCGATTGACGGGGCGCCGACAAGAGCGGGTACTGTCTTGATGGTCGGAGCCGTCTCAGACGATGGTGGGATGCCGTTCGTCATTCACGCAACCCGCTTTGAAGACTATCTACGTATTTCCATTGAGGAACTCCGAGCCATGTTGCCAACCAACACTAGGCAATCGGATGTCCGCAATTGGCACAAGAGTTCACCAGAGGAGAAGGAAAGCGCGGAAGGACTCGAAGGCACTTTCCGTACGATGGACGAAGTGGATCAGTTTGTTGCTAGGTTGAAGGAAGCCAAGAAGCGACTCGCAACGGACTGAGGCGCAACTGCCATGCCATGACGGAGAACAGCCACATGCCAGCGGCCGTGCTTGCGAGCGGATCCTCCTCGCCTCCCGCGGCCGCCTCGAACATCGCCGCCGGCGACGAGGACGTGTTCTACCCCAGTTCGGACGGCAAACCGATGGCCGAGAACATGTGGCAGGCGGATGTCATCCTGCACGCCACCATCGAGCTCCGGTCGGCGCACCCCCACGCGCTGGTGGCGGCGGCCATTCTGGTGTCAGTCTGCGGCTGGACGACGGTAGCAGCGGATTGCTGTCTGCCACCTAGACAGTCACGCTTGGTCAGGCGAGATCTTCAATGCCAACGCGCAGTGCCGCGGCGAGGCGCTTCAAGGCGTCTACGGAGCCGCGCTTCGCGCCGCGCTCAAGGGCGGAGAGGTAGGAGCGGGACACGTCGGCGGCGGCGGCCAAGTCAGCGGCCTTCATGCCCCGCATCTCGCGCCACACGCGCACCGGGCTCTCGCCGTTCCACATGCGCTGGGCGAAGGCGATGGGCACGTCTTCTTCGTCCGGGTCCTCACGGACACGGCGCATTGCTTCCGCATCCGCCGCATCCGCCAGTTCTTCCCGCAAATCCTCGTATTCGTCCAGCGGCACGATTGCCAACACGCGGTTGGCGACGACCACGGTTTGCAGTTGGGGCTTCACGGCTTGTAGTCCTCTCCTCTCGGGCCAATGTGGCGTACGCGCAAAAGACCTTGCTGATGGGCGACCTCGTACAACACGCGCGAGTCTCCTATCCGCAGTCGATAGCCTGGCACACCCCGTAGCGACCTGACGTTGTTATTGGCTGCAATTGGATCGGCAGCCAACGCCGATAGCTTGGCCTCGACAGTGCTGTTCCGCAAGCCATTTTCGCTAAGGGCACATTTTCGGCCGGTGCCTTTACGCAAGGCATGGCGAATGCCGCACAAGGGGACGAGCAGCCGTCGCAGCGCCACATCGTGCTTGACGAGCGCCACGCCACGGCGGACGATAAGCGCCTGTGCAAGTTGACGCGCGCGGTGGTGCTGCTGGAACAGAGCCGCTCGCCGAAGGACCTCGCACGGGTGGCTAGCCGCCGGAACGCGCGATGCTCAGTAAACCCAATAAAGAGCAGGGCTCGTGGTCGAGCCAGTGGCGGCTGTTGGCGGATCGCTTGCGCGGCCTTTGGCTGTGGTTCGGCGCCAGCGTTGCGTTGGCGTATGTTGGATTGGCGCTGCAGCTCGTGACGCCGCTGGTGCTGGCCGCGGCCGTCGATCAAATCGCCTCCGGCACGTTGTCTTGGGGGGTGCAAGCGTATGTCGCCGTGGCCGCCGCGGCGTTGCTGGCGGCGGGGTTCGGGCGAATCGCGGACGTGAAGTGGCATGCGCGGCTGAACTTTCGGCTGGCGACGGACACGCTGGCGAAAGGGCTGACGCTTGGCCTGCCCGGCCGGGCGCGCTTCGAGCGGGGCGACCTCATCTACCGCTCCGTGGGCGACGTGGGCGGCGCGGCGAGTCTGCCGCAATCCTTCGTGACCGTTTCCACCGGTCTGCTGCTGGCCGTCGGTTCGGTGGTGGCGCTGGCGTTTCTGCATCCGAGCTTCGTGGTCGCTTGGTTCTTGTGCTTGGTTGTGGCAACGCTTGTCACCAAGCGCGTGTTCGGCGACCTCGGCAAGCGGCAGTCCGCGCTTTCCAGCCACAGCGGGCGCATGGTGAGCTTGTTTCTGGACGCGCTGCGCGGGGCGCGGACGATCGAAGCGTCGAACACCGTCGAGCGCGAGGTCGAGCGCGTCTGCCGGCCGCTGCGGGACCTTGCCGACGGCGCGCGCGACATGGAGGTGGTCGGCGGCAAGGGCATGGCGGTGATGCTGCTTTCCGGCCACGGCGTCGTCATCGCCACGACCTGCGTGGGCGCGGTGTTGCTGACCAAAGACGCGATCACCCTGGGGATGCTGCTGGCGGCGTTGACCTACTCCCGGCAAGCGTTCTCGGCGGCCGCGGGCGTGGTGGACAACGGCTGGTTCCACATCGCGATTGGACGCAGCCACGCCGGCCGGGTTGGGGAAGTTCTGGACAGCGCGGAAGCCACGCCGGCGCCGGCGCGCCCGACGCCGCTGCCGGCTTCCGGCCCCGCGAGCGTGTGCTGGAACGGAGTGGGTGTGCGACCGGCGGACGTGGTGGATGTGAAAGGTGCGAAAGACGTGCAAGATGTGAAAGGTGTGGAGGATGTGGAGGACGAAAAGACGCCGCAGGAGGGCGAGTCCGATGCCGCCTTGCTGCGGAACGTCCACCTTGCCGCGCCCGCCGAGCGCACACTGGCCCTGGTGGGCGCGTCCGGGGTGGGCAAAACCACGCTGGTGAGCTTGGTCGGCCGCCTCTTGGATCCCGACGAAGGCGAAGTGTCCGTGGCCGACACCCCGGTACACACCGTGCCGCGACGGGCGCTGGCCAGCGGCGTGGCGTACGCCTTCGAGAAGCCGAACCTGATCGGCACGGTGGCGGAGTCGATCACGCTGGGCCGGCCAGCCAGCCCGGAAGCCGTGCGGCTAGCGGCCGCGCGCGCGGCCGCGGACGAGTTCATCGAGCGCTTGCCGCAGGGTTACGCGACGCCGGTGGCGGACATCAGCCTCTCCGGCGGCGAGCGGCAACGGCTGGGCTTGGCGCGGGCTTTCCTGGCGTTGGAACAAACGGCCGTTCTCGTTCTCGACGACGCCACCAGCCACTTGGACATGGCCACCGAGGCGCGCATCTCCGCCGTCTTGCTGGAACAGGCGCAGTCCCGCACAACGCTGATGGTCGCCCACCGGGCCAACATGGCCGCCCGCGCCGACGCCGTGGCGTGGCTGCGCGACGGGACGATCGAGGCGGTGGGCACCCATGCGGAGCTGCTTGCGAACCCGGCGTACCGCGAGCTGTTCGACGTGGCGTGAAACGAATGTCCACGGCAACGGCCACAACGCAAGAAGCAAGCCAGCCCGGGCGGGCGCCGTCGGCGCCGCTAGTGGGTTCGCTTGGCGACTACGCGCTGCGCGACAAGGGGGCGCTGGTTCGCGTCGCCGTTTGGGGTTTGGCGTGGACGTTGCCGTCGCTGCTCGTCGGCCGGCTCGTGGCTTCCGCGGTCGATGGCGCGGTCGCCGGCGAGACCGTCACCCTCGTTCTGTGCCTCGCCGGATTGGCCGCCACCGCCGTGGTCGCGGCGTTCTCGCTGCTTGCGCTCTCGCGCGCGAGCGCCGGCGCGGTGCGGCGAATGACCTTGGACATGATGCGCGACGTCGTCCACGCCACGTTGCACCGCGAGGTGTACCAGCGCACTTCGCGTGGCGGCGTGGAACTGCTCCAGCACCTGCCGGCGGTGTTGGAATCCATGGCTTCCCTCCTGCGCTCCACCCTGCCGCTGTCGCTCGCCGGGCTGGGCTCGCTGCTGGGCCTCGCCACCATTTCATGGGTTCTGCTCGCCTTCACCGCGCCTTGGGTCGTTCTCGGCTTGGCAATCCGCTATCTCTACCTTCGAACCTACGCCCGCCGGATGCGCGCCGAGATGACGACGACGGAACTGGCCCACGCCGAAACCACGTCGGTGCTGCAGGCGACGCGCGATTTCGTCGCCGCGGACGCCACCCGTTTCGCCATCGACCGCGTTCGGCGGCGGCTCGAGGACAGCCTGCACGCCGCCGTGGCGCTGGCGAAGAACCAAGTGAAGGGCGACGCCGCGCTGGGCGTGACCACCATCGAGATGCCGGTGATCTCGGCGCTGGTGGCGGCCCCGTTCCTGGTGAGCGCCGGCGCCATCAGCGCCGGCGAGGTGGTGGGCGCGATGCTGTATCTGGTGGCCGGCATGGGTTCGCTGGCCGGGCTGGCGGCGCTGTTGACGAACATAGCCGTCACTCTGCGCGTGTACTTCGCCCGCATCCTCGAAGCCAACGTGGACGCGAAGCAAACCGCGGCGGAAGACGACGCCGGAACGCCAACGATCGGAGACGCGCCCACGCTGTGCGCCCAGGGCCTCTCCTTCCAATACAAAGGCGCTGCAAGGCCCATCGTCTCCCAGTTCGACTTGGAAATCCCGTTCGGCGAATACCTGGCCATCGTGGGCCCCAGCGGCGTTGGCAAATCCACGCTGGCGTGGCTGCTGTCCGGCCTTCTGCCGGCGGATGGCGGCGTCGTCACCTTGGCCGGTGCGCCAATCCACGGCATGGCCAACCGGCAGGACTTCATCGCCGTGGCGCCCCAAGAATCCTACGTGTTCCACGGCACCCTGCGCGAAAACCTGCTGTATCTCGGCGAAGACCGCACCGATGCGGAGATCGCCCAGGTCGCCGAGGCCATCGGACTGCAGAGGGTGATCGACCGCATCGGCTCGCTGGACGCGGACGTCAACATCGAAAAGTCCGGCCTCTCCGAAGGCGAACAACAGCTAATCGGCTTGGCGCGGGCGTTGCTCTGCCGCGCCCCCATCCTCGTGCTGGACGAGGCCACCTGCCACCTCGACCCGCACTCCGCTGCCATCGCCGAGCAAGCGGTTCGCCGCAGCGGCAAAACCATCATCACCGTGGCCCACCGCATGTCCTCCGTCTTGGACGCAAACCGGCTGGTGGTGATGGAAGGCGAAAACATCATCATCGGCCCCCACGCGCAAGTCCGCACCCAAAGCGAGCTCTTTCGCCAATTCGAGTCACTCGGCCTGCCCACCGGCACCTAAACATGGCCAACATGGCCTTGACAGGCCAAGTGACCAGCACAACAATCTAGCCACATGAACTAGACAGGAGAGAGTCATGGATGCTTGGCCGCTACAGGACGCGAAGAACCGATTCAGCGCCGTTGTGAACGCCGCCTTGGCGGGAACCCCTCAACAGGTGACCCGGCGCGGCAAGCCGGTGGTGGTGGTGCTCGCGACCAAGGAATATGAGCGCTTGCGGCACTTGGAGACCGCCAGCGCACCCTCGTTCGCCGACTACCTGCTCGCCATGCCCCAAGACGACGGGGTTTTCGAGCGGCTGCCGTTGTCCATGCGTTCGGCGGATGTCTGATGTTCCTGCTCGATACGGATGTGCTTTCGCTGCTGCGGCGGCGAGAGCGCAACCCTGCCGTTGCGCGTTGGGTGGCGAAGCAAAGAACGGCGGACTTGCACATAAGCGTCACGTCGGTTGGCGAAATTGAACGGGGGATTGCCCAACAGCGACGCTTGAACCCCACCTTTGCCGATACGCTCGCGGATTGGCTGGACGGCCTCGTCGCTCTGTACGGTGGGCGGATTCTTCCCATCGACTTGCAGATCGCCAAGCGCTGGGGCCGACTTGTCGATGCCGTGGGCCACGGCAATGCAGACTTGCTCATCGCCGCCACGGCCCTTGAGCGGGGCTTGACGGTCGTCACTCGCAATGTCAGGCATTTCGAGCCGACTGGTGCATCTGTTCTGGACCCGTCCATTGTGGGGCCATGATGGAGAGGGGGCCTCGCGCCACGATGGTCGCAAAACGGTCGGCACTGTTTCGACTGGCTGCCGGCGCGGCGCTGACGGTCGCCGTTCTCGGCGGTGTTTGGCTATGGCATGTCGTGCCGGAGGCCGCTGTCGATACGCCACAAGGTTTGGCTTCCGCCGCGGACATGCGGGGGACGGAAGCCGCGCCGCCGCCGGCGGATACCGGCGACGAACATCCGTTGGAGCGTTTGGCCCGTAGCTCGCCGGCAGAGGCGTGGCGGGCCGCCACCGAGCTGGAGCAGTCGCCAGCGCGTAAGCACCTGCTGAAAACCATTGCGACGCTATGGGTGGAAAAGGACCCGCAAGGGGCGATGGACGCTTTCGAGGCCATGGACGAAGCGCAAATGCCCACGTCTTGGATGTTCGAGATGCTGGGGCGGTGGATGGCGTTGGACGAGCGCGCCCCGACGCAATGGGCGCTGGCGACGGCCGGCGGCCGGCCCCGTCTGCTGATCGGCGGCGCAATCGAATGGCTGTTGGAGCATGGCGAGCCGCGCGCGGCGGCGCTTGTCCGTGTGCAGGAGGTGCTCCGACGCTCGGCGCGACGCGCGCCAACCGACGCTTGGGCCATCGCCTCGGCGCAAGGTCTAGCGAGCGAACCCGAGTTGCCGCGCGCTGTGGCCGAGGTTTGGTTCGAGGACGATCCGCGGGCGGCGCTGCATGCGGCGGTCTCCCTAGGCCGGTGGAAGAATCGTCTTGAGCCGTGGATTGCGGACCTTGCCGCCGAGTGGGCGCGGGCGGAACCCCGAACGGCCGCGGATTGGGCGCTGGGGCTGCCGGCGCTGCCGGAGGATGGCGCGTTGCTGGCCGCGGTACACGCGGCGCTATCGGTAACGTCGGCGGACGAGGCTTTCGAATTCGCCGGCAAGTTCGGCGACGAGAAAACAAGGAGCGCCTACTACCATCCGATGTACGAGCGGCAGTTGCGCACGCTGCTGGGTAACGATTTGCTGGCCTTGGCGGAGTGGCTCGTCCGCCAACCGGACGTCAAACTGCGGGGCAGCAAAGTCCGGCCGATCGCGCGGCGGTATGGACTGTTTCTTCCAGACGACGCCGTGCAGTGGGCGCTCCAGCTACCGGATGACCTGTCCAAGGATGGACTCGGCGCTGTGGTGCAAGGCATCGCCGGGCGAGACCCGAGCCGCGCCGAAGGCATCGTGCTCGGAATGGCCGGACAACGGTCGCAAGCCCATGCGGCCTTGGGTTATTTGATGCAATGGGCTTGGGAACGCGACCAGCCGGCGGCGGCCTACCGGTGGTCGGTGGAGAATCTGCCCAGCTCGGCTCGTCTGGAAGCGAACCAAGGGGTGTTGGCGAAATGGGCCTTCACCGATCCGGTGGCGGTGGCCTCCGCGTTGGCGGACATCGCCGACCCCGACGAACGCTTCGCGGCGCAAAAGGGCGCAATGCTCGGGCTGGTCGGAGCCGATATGGATGCCACGCCGGAGCAGGTGCGGGCGAGAATGTTGGCCGTTGAAGAGGTGTTCGACAGCCTGCGGGTCGCCGCCGCAGCCCGAGGCGTATGGGATGACGGCCGAGGCAACGAATTTGGCGGGCCGGTGCGCCGCCTGCTCTACGGCTATTGGAAGGAGTCCGATCCGGCGCGGGCGGCGAAATACAAGGAGCCGCCGGAGCGGTACGACGAGCGCCAGTAGGCATTCGGGTCTGAATCGCGCCACACCCAACAACCTTGCAGTGGCGCGATTCCAAAAATCGCGCCATAATCGCGCCACTGCACGGGAGGCGGCATGCCCGCATCGGCGCAACAGTTTCTTCAGAGCATCCGGGGCGAAGCCGGTGGGCTGGCGCTTGGCGATCTGTTGGCGCGACATCCGGGCGTACCGCGGCGCACGGCGCAGCGGTGGTTGGCGCAGTTGTTGCGGGACGGGCGCGTCGCCGCCGTTGGCCGGGCGCGGGCGCGCCGCTATGTGCTCGCGGCGCCGTCGCCGGAGCACGGGGAAAGCGCCATTCCCCTGGCCACGGCTGGCCGGGAGATCCTCGCTTACGTTGAACAGCCCCTCGCGGCGCGTGAACCGGTGGGCTATCAAGAGCAGTTCCTGCTCGACTATCGCCCCAACGAAACCGCCTACCTGCCGGCGCCGCTGCGCGAACGGCTTTGGCGCATGGGCCGGCTGGCGCCGGCGCAGCAGCGGGCTGCCGCCGGAACCTACGACCGCGATCTCGTCGGCCGGCTGCTGATCGATCTTTCCTGGGCGTCCAGCCACTTGGAAGGGAACACCTACAGCCTGCTGGACACCCAGCATCTGATCGAGGAATCCCGCGCCGCCAGCGGCAAAACGGCGCTGGAAACGCAGATGATCCTGAATCACAAGGCCGCGATCGATCTCTTGGTGGGCAACGCGGACGCCATCGGCTTCAACCGTTTCACCGTACACAACCTGCACAGCCTGCTCGCCGAAAACCTGCTACCCAATCCAAACGACGAAGGCCGCCTGCGCGAACACGCGGTGGAGATTGGCGAGAGCGTTTACCGTCCGCTCGCCATGCCCGCCCGCATCGAACACCTGTTCGATGTGCTGCTGGAGAAAGCCGCCGGCATTGCGGATCCGTTCGAGCAATCGTTCTTCGCGTTGGTGCATTTGCCGTACTTGCAGCCCTTCGCGGATGTGAACAAGCGAACTTCCAGACTGGCCGCGAACGTGCCGTTGATCCGCGCTCGCCTGTGCCCGTTGACGTTTCTTGGGGTGCCGCGGCAGCTTTACGCGCACGCCATACTGGGCGTTTACGAGGCGACGCGGATCGAGTTGCTGCGCGACCTCTTCGTGTGGGCCTACGAACGCTCCACGCGGGAGTACATCGCCATTCGCGAGGATCCGCCGGAACCCTCCCCGTTGCGCCTAACCTACCGCGAAGTCATCAAGCAGTGCGTGCGGGCGGCGGTGCTGCGGCCGTCGCTGCATCCGGCGGAAGCCATGCGGGCGGCGATCGAGAAGGGCGTACCCGCGGCCGACAGAGACGATGTTCGCTTTCTCATCTCCGACGAGTTGGCGCGTCTGCACGAGGGTGTGCTGGTCCGCTATGGATTGGGCAGGCGGGATTTCGAGCGCTGGCGTGAAGCCAATTCGTAGCGCCGTGGATGTCGAACGCCTCAGCCGTTGGCTTGCTGCCTCGGCGCTGCTGTGCGGTGCTTGCTCGCCCTCGCCCGCGCCGTGGTTCCGCGAAGAAGCGGCGCAGCGCGGGGTGGATTTCACGCATGTTTCGGGCCATGTGGAGCGGCACTTGCTGCCGGAGATCATGGCCGGCGGCGTCGCTTTGGTGGATGTGGATGGGGACGACGATCTGGACCTGTATCTGGTGCAAAGCGGGCGCATCGGCGCGCCGGGGGCGGATTCGGCGAACCGGCTGTACTTGAACCGGGGCGACGGCCATTTCGACGAGGCGGGCAACCTCGGCGACGCCGCCGATCGCGGCTACGGCATGGGCGTGGCCGCCGGCGATTACGACAACGATGGCGATACGGATCTCTATGTGACGAATCTCGGCGCCAACACGCTGCTCCGCAACGACGGGCGCGGCCGCTTTCAAGACGTGACCTCGCAAGCGGGTGTTGGCGACCCGGGCTGGGGCACCGCCGCCGCGTTTCTGGACTTGGATCTGGATGGCCACTTGGATCTGTTCGTCGTCAACTACATCAACTGGACGCCGGCCATCGAGCAGGATTGCTCCGCCACCGCGCTGCATCCCACCTATTGCGGGCCGAACGTCTATCAGGCGCCGGCGATGGATCGCCTGTACCGCAACAACGGCGACGGCACGTTCACGGATGCCACGCACGCGGCCGGCCTGAACGTCGCGTTCGGCAACGGCTTGGGCGCGGTGGGCGCGGACTTCGACGGCGACGGCGACACCGACGTGTTCGTCGCCAACGACACCATGCTGAACCAGCTTTGGCTCAACCACGGCGACATGCGGTTCACCGATGGCTGCCTGCTGTGGGGCTGCGCGGTGGACGAGCACGGCATCGCCAAGGCCGGCATGGGCGTCGCCGCGGCGGATTTCGACGACGACGGCGACAGCGACCTGCTGGTGGTGAACCTGGAGCGCCAAACGGATTCGCTGTTCCGCAACGAAGGCGCTTACTTCGTGGACGCCACGCGCAGCGCGGGATTGGGTGCGCCGAGCATGCGCCACACCCGCTTCGGCGTGGCGCTCGCGGACTTCGACAACGACGGGCTGTTGGACCTGTACGAGGCGAACGGCAAGGTGCAGCTCTCCGCGCCGGCGGTGGGCGATGGCTACGCGGAACCGAACACGTTGTTTCGCGGGTACAGGGATCCCGGCGGTGCCTTCCGGCTCGTCGAGCTAAAGCCCCCCGAGGGCGCTCCACCGGCGCTCGTCCACACCAGCCGCGGCGTGGCGGTGGGCGACATCGACGGCGACGGCGGCTTGGATCTGGTGGTCGCCAACCGCGACGCCCCACCCTATGTGCTCATGAACCGCGCCAACCGCGGCCAGTGGGCGCGGTTCCGAGTTCTTTCCCGCCACGGCAGCGACGTGCCGGCCGCCACCGTTGCCGCCACGGTTGGCGAAACCCGCTTGCGCCGGGATGTGCAGCCTTCCGCCAGCTATCTCGCCTCCAGCGCGCCAAGCGCACACTTCGGCCTTGGCGAACACGCGCTGGCCCGGGATGTGGCGGTGATCTGGCCCGGCGGCGCCCGCGAAGCGTTTGGCGACTTCCCCGCCGGCCGAACCTACACGTTGCGCGAAGGCGGCGGAACGCCCCAATAGCGACCCGGCGCGGGGGTGTGCGACATTTGGTGGCATCTGGTCAGCATGTCCTGGGAGCGCGGGCGTATCGCCCGCACAAGGTCAACGCCCGTGAACGAAAGTGCGGGCGAGACGCCCGCGCTCCCAAGACGCCAAATGTCCCACACCCGGCGCGGCTGCGACCTCTACCGAATGTCCCCCAAGCCGCTCTGAATGCCTTTCGTCGCCCACGGCAGCCACGGCAGGGTGAAAAAGCGAAAGCCCTTGTCCATCAACACCTGCGGCGCGATGCCCGGCGGCACGAAGTACATCCCGGCGGCGACGCCGGCGCGCTGGCACGCGGCACCGATCTTGTCCAACGCCGCGTGGTACTTCGGGTTCGGATAGTCCAGCGGCACGTCCAAGTTGATGGAGAGGTCCGATGGCCCAACCAGCAGCACGTCGATGCCCGGAACGGCCAAGATGTCGTCGATGCCGTCCAAGGCTTCCTGCGTCTCGATCATGGGAATGATCAGCAGTTGCTCGTTCACCGCGTCCATGTATTCGCGGTAGCTCTTGAACTCGCCCCAGTCGCCGCGCGGCCCCGCCGAGCTGCGCTCGCCGGCCAAGGGGTATCGGCACCACCGCACCATTTGCTTGGCTTGCGCGGGGGTGTTCACCATCGGCACCACGATGCCTTTGGCGCCAACGTCCAAGGCGTAGCAGATCTGGTCGGGGCGCAGATCGCCCACGCGGATGATCGGCGCCGCCTTCGCGCCCCTCGTGGCGGCGACCGCCGCGGCCAAGCCCTTGATGTCGTCCGTGGAGTGCTGCGTGTCGAACATCAGAAAGTCGAAGCCGGAGTTGGCGAGAAACCGCACTTCGCTGTCGGCGCGCGCGGTGGTGCCGATGGCGGTGTCGCCGGCTTTGAGCATGTCCTTGACGTGGTTCATGGGATCGACCCCTAGCGAAACAGGCACACAAACATAAAGGCTGCGGGCGGAAAACGCTAGCTTGATTTTGGTACCACCGCGGATCCCCCGGCCTCGGCCGCCGCCGCGTTTGGCGGGCACCCGCCGTAAGGCTTTGTTCCATAAAGCATTCCGCCACGGCGTGGGCGAGTTTGCGGCGCTCGGCGGCGTGTCCCTGGCGGCATTTTTTCGGCGTGTATTCGCACACAAGTGTACGCTGAACGCGCATACAGGATTTTCGTTGACACGGCTTGCCGGCCGCAGTACGGTTACCTGCGCTGTGGCGGCCTGCGCGAGGCCCGCCGCACCCCTGATTGCCGACCGGAGCCACCCCATGAGCCAGCCACTAGAGCGATTCCAAACCCTGCTGCGGGAGCTGTTCCAATTCGACTGCGCGGACTTGGACTTCGGCATCTACCGCCTCATGAACCACAAGCGGGACGCCATCGAGGGCTTCATCAGCGACAAGCTGCCGGCGCTGGTGGAGGAGGAACTCCAAGGCGACGCGGAGGCCGCCGAGCCCGCGGGCCAGGAGGCGCTGCAAGCCACGGTGTTCAACCACCTCTACACCTTCTTCAGCCGCTACTACGACGAGGGGGACTTCGTCTCCAAGCGCCGCTACTCCAAGCGCGAGCGCTACATGATCCCCTACAACGGCGAGGAGGTGCATCTGCACTGGGCCAACCGGGACCAGCACTACGTGAAGACCGCCGAGCACCTGCGCAACTACGCCTTCAAGGCCGCCGACGGCCAGGTGAGCGTGCGGTTCGCCGTGGCCGAGGCCAACGTGGAGCAGAACAACGTGAAGGGCGAGCGCCGCTACTTCTTCCCGCGCTACCGCCAGATCGCTTGGGACGAAGCCGCCGCCACGGTGTCGATCCCCTTCGACTTTCGCCCGATGACGGCGACCGAGCAGCGCAGACGCGGCAAGAACCATGTGCAGGAGGCCGTCATCGCCGACGCCGTGGCGGAGATACCGAAGCGCTTGGAGAAGGCCGCCAACGCCGAACGCGCCACCGCGGCGCTCTTGGCCGAGCGCCACCGCAACGGCGACGGCAAGCCGATCTCGCTGTTGGAGTACCACCTGCGCCGCTACACCCGCCGCAACACCTCGGACTTCTTCGTCCACAAGGACTTGCACGCGTTCCTCACCCGCGAGCTCGATTTCTACCTGAAGAACGAGGTGCTGACCATCGCCGGGTTGGAGCAGCGCGACTTCGGCATGGATCCGCGCAACGACCCGTTCCGCCCGCTGCGCGCGATCAGGCGGGCCGCCGAGCAGCTCATCGGCTTCTTCGCCCAAGTGGAGAACTTTCAGAGGAAGCTGTGGGAAAAACGCAAGTTCGTCACCGAGGCGCAGTACATCATCCGCGTCGGGACAATAGACCGGCGCTTCTACCCTGCCATTGTCGATTGCGAGCCCCAATGGAAGGAGTGGAGAGAAAGCCTCAACATAAGCGACGATCTCCTCAGCGTAGATGGCCGGAACAAGGACAACCGACTGAACTTCCTACGGTCCCATGAAACCCTGCCTCTGGACACGAAGCACTTCGATCCCAGTTTTGTGGATGACCTTCTGGCGACGGTTGACGATCTCGACGGTGGCACGGATGGTCTCTTGGTGTGCAGCGACAACTTCCATGCGCTAGCGCTCCTTGAAGGCAACTACCGTGAAACGGTTGACGCCGTGTACATCGATCCGCCGTACAACACATTCGCGACGAAGATCGTCTACAAGAACGAGTACGAGCACTCGTCATGGCTCGCCCTCATGGAAAGCAGAATGCGAATCGCGCACACCTTGGTCGCTCCGCATGGCATCGTCTGCACAACGATCGACGATTACGAGCTACACAGATTGGCGATGATGATGGAGCAAGTCCTTGGTGCGGAAAACTACCTTGGAACGGTCGTGATTCGCAACAATCCGTCGGGCAGGTCAACCGTGAGGGGATTTGCGGTCAATCACGAGTACGGGTTGTTTTACGCAAAGGACGCCGAGAAATCCGCGATAGGGCGGCTGGAACACACCCGCGAGCAGTTGGAACGATACGGCGAGCGTGACGACGCCGGCAGGGCGTTCGAGTGGGAGAACTTCAGAAAGAGCAGCGCTGGCAGCTTTCGGCCCGACCGACCCAAGCAGTTCTTCCCCCTGTACTGCCATGTGGAATCCTTGGCGCTACGTTTGCCAAGGCTTGAGTGGCAAGACGACGAGCAGGCATGGAGTGTGCTGGAACAACACAGCGATGCCGAGGTCGTGTTGCTACCGTTGGATGGAGACGGCAGCGAACGGGTCTGGCGCTTTGGCGTTGAACGGACGCGCGCTAGCCTGCCCGAGATGCTCGTCAGAAAGCTCAATGGCCGACTCGAGGTCTACACGCGAAAGTACGTGCAGACGGCCGGGACGCTGCCGAGGACTTGGTGGGACAAGGCGGAGTATTCGGCACGGGACAACGGGACGAGGGCGCTGAAGGACCTATTTGGTGGAGAACAGGGCTTCGAGTTCCCCAAGGCGCCAGCCGCGGTCATGGACGCCATCCGCGTGAGCGCCCCTAACGAAGACGGCGTCGTGCTCGACTACTTCGCCGGATCGGGGACGACCGCGCAAGCCGTGATCGCATTGAACAGGGAAGACGACCGGGGACTGCGGTTTGTCTTGGTCGAAGTGGGCGAGTACTTTGACGCCGTGCTGGTTCCTCGCACGAAAAGGCTGGTGTTCGCCCCCGAGTGGAGAAACGGCAAGCCGCAACGGGCACCGACGGACGACGAGGCATCACGCAGCCCGCGCATCATCAAGTACATTCGCTTGGAGAGCTACGAGGACGCGCTGAACAGCCTCGAGTTCAGCGAGGCCGGCGTGCAGCAAGCCATGCAGTGGGAAGAGTACGTCGTCAAGTACATGCTGGATTTCGAGACCAAGTACAGCGCCACGCTGCTCAACTTCCAAGATCTCACGCGCCCGTTCGACTACAAGCTGGTCACCCACCACAACGGCAACGGCGCCACGCTCAAGGCGGACGTCGCCGAGACCTTCAACTACCTCCTCGGCCTGCGCGTGTACACCCGCAAAGTCCATTACGACGACGATCGCCGCTACTTGGTGTACTGCGGCGACGTGAAGGGCCGCACCACCGCCGTCATCTGGCGCGCCACCGCCGGCTGGGAGGAGGCGGACTACACCCGCGACCGCAAGTTCGTGGCGGAGAACAACCTGGCCGACGGCGCCGACGACGTGTACTTCAACGGCGCCGGCACCATCCGCGGCGCGAAGCCCTTGGAGCCGCTGTTCCACCAACGCCTGTTCGCGCCGTTGGGGTAGCCGCCGTGGCCAGATTCATCCACAAACACCGACCCCCTCCCCCGCCCACCTACGCGCAGCTGGAGAAGCGCTTGATGCTGCTCGCGTGGTTGAACCACCGCTTCGGGTTCACCACGAACGAGGAGTTGTTCGCGGAGGCCAAAATCGCCGGCGAAGGCTTCACCTTCGGCGGGCGCAGCGCGTTGAGCATCCGCTTGGCGACGCGCACGGATTCCAAGGTCGAGCGCGCCGACCTGTTCCGCTACGACGACAACATCCGCCGGCACTTGGCGGCCATGAACGCCGGGCGCGCCGAGCCGATCACGCTGCGCTATTTCCAGCACTTGGCGGCGATCTACGCGGAGCACTATCTGGACTGGTGCATCGGCCGCCCGGAGACGCTGCTGCGCGAGTTCAACAGCTGGCTGCGTAGGCAACACAACCCGAAATGGGCAACCGAGCCGCCGCTCGCCGCGGACGACTTGCGCAAGCTGGCCTTCTGGATGGCCACCGGCAGCGGCAAGACGCTGCTCATGCACCTCAACTATCGGCAGTTCCTGCACTACCACGAGCGCTACGGCAAAGCGCCGCTGGACAACATCCTGCTCATCACGCCCAACGAAGGTTTGAGCGAACAGCATCTCGAGGAGCTGGCCATCTCCGACATTCCCGCCAAGCGCTTCCATCTGGCGGACAGCGGCCTGCTGCAGGTGCCGCACACGGTGCGCGTGATCGAGATCACCAAGCTGGTGGAGCAAAAACGCGGCGGCGGCGTGAGCGTGCCGGTGGAGGCGTTCGACGGCAACAATCTGATTTTCGTGGACGAAGGGCACAAGGGCAGCGGCGGCGCGGTGTGGCGCGGCTACCGCGACGCGCTGGGCGAGACCGGCTTCACCTTCGAGTACAGCGCCACGTTCGGCCAAGCCCTCACCGCCGCCGGCAATGAGGACTTGGTGCGCGAATACTCCAGGGCCATCGCCTTCGACTACTCCTACCGCTACTTCTACGACGACGGCTTCGGCAAGGATTTCCAGATCCTGAACCTGCAGGACGAAGGCACCGACGCCGGCGCGGCGGAAAGCACGGATTTGCTGCTGCTCGGCAGTCTGCTTTCATTCTACCAGCAGAAGCGCGCGTTCGCCAACTGCCGCGAGGAGTTCGCGCCCTACAACGTGGAGAGCCCGCTGTGGGTCTTCGTCGGCGGCACGGTGAACGCGGTGTACACCCGCAACAAGCAGCCGCAAAGCGACATGCTCACGGTGGTGCGCTTTCTGAGCCGCGTGCTGCGCAACCGGGACGGTTGGGCGGTGGCCACCATCGAGCGCGTTCTCGCCGGCCAGAGCGGCCTCGAACGATCGGACGGCGAGGATGTGTTCACCGGCAAGTTCGCCTACCTGCAAGGCGTCACCGCGGCGGAAATCTACCAAGACATCTTGACGAAAATCCTCCACGCGGAAAGCAGCGACTCGCTGCGCCTGGGCTTCGTGCGCGACAGCGGCGGCGAGATCGGCATGAAGGCCGGCAGTTCGCTGCAATACTTCGGCGTCATCTACATCGGCGACGCGCCCCGGTTTCGCAACCTGATTCTGGAACAGGAACCGGACATCGGCGTGCAGGAAGAGGCGATGGCCAAGTCGCTGTTCGACACCATCGCCCGGCCGGACACCACCATCGAGGTGCTGGTGGGCGCGCGCAAGTTCATGGAGGGTTGGAACTCTTGGCGCGTCGCCAACATGGGCTTGTTGAACGTGGGCAAGAACGAAGGCGCGCAGATCATTCAGCTGTTCGGGCGCGGTGTGCGGTTGCGCGGCAAGGGCATGAGCTTGCAGCGCAGCACCGCGCAGCCGGGGGCGCACCCGGACCAACTGCGCCTGCTGGAGACGCTGAACATCTTCGCCGTGCGCGCGGACTACATGGCGCAGTTCAAGAACTACCTTGAACGCGAGGACATGCACACCGACGACATCGAGCACTTCTCCTTGCCCCTGCGCCCCAACACGGAGTTTCTCGACAAAGGGCTGGTGGTGCCGCGGCTGGCTTCGGGCCGCGCCTTCGGCGAGGAAGAGGACGTGACGCTGGGCCCTTCCGCCGGCCTTCGGGCGCAGCTGGACACCACGCTCAAAGTGACGACGTTCGCCAGCGAGGATTGGGACGCCGAGGGCCAGCAAGCGCAGGCCGGGCGCACGCAGCCCATTCCGGCGGCGAGCTTCGATCTGGTGGATTGGCACCGCGTTCACCTGGCGCTCTTGGACTACGCCGGCGGCCGCGGCCACCCCAATCTCGCCATCGCGCCGGAGAGCGGGCGGCGCATCTTGGAGGCCGTCGACCCGACCTGCTACGAACTCATCGCCGACGATGCGCTGGTGGCCCCGCAATCGCCCCTCGATTTGGAGCGGCTGACGGAAGCGGCCATCGCGCTCACGAAGCAATATCTGGACAAGCTCTACCGCACCCGCCAAGAGCGCTGGGAGAGCAGCCATCTGCGCTACGCGGAAGTGCGCGAAACCGACGCCAACTTCCAAGACTACACGGTGACCGTGCCAACGGGCGACGCCAAGGTGCTGCGCGACGTGCGGCACTTGACCGAGCAGTTGGACCGTGTGTACACGCAGGACATCGCCGAACTGCCGAACATCCACTTCGACCGCCACCTGTACCAGCCGCTCTTGGTCGAACCGGATTCGCCGCAGCCGTTGGGCAGGCGCCATCACCGATTTCCCCGGGTGGCGGGAATCATCACCACCCCGCCGCAACTCAACGACGGCGAAATGAACTTCGTGAGCGACTTGCGCAACTTCTGCGAGCAGGGCCAGATGGGGCTGCACGACCTGCTCGCCGGCCGCGAGCTGTTCCTGCTGCGCAACTTGGGGCCGGGCAAAGGCGTCGGCTTCTTCCAAGCCCGCGGCTTCTACCCGGACTTCATCCTCTGGCTGAAGCGCGGCGATCACCAGCGCATCATCTTCGTGGAACCCCACGGCATGTTGCACGCCCCCAGCTACGCCAACGACGACAAGGCCCAGCTGCACGAGAAGATGCGCGAACTCTCCGCCGAGCTGGCGGCCACCTGCCCGGAGCAGGACATCAGCTTGGATTCCTACATTGTCTCCGCCACGCCGCTGGCGACCTTGCGCGAAAACTACGACGACGGCACTTGGGACCGCGACCGTTTCGCGGCCACGCACATCCTGTTCCCCGAACCGGACGACGGGTACGAGTACGACTACCTCAAGCGGATGATGTCGGGCGAGTAGGACGAATCGCTGCCGTCACCCGCACCGGTCGCATGGATCCGAGCCGCGCTGCCGGGGTCTCATCCTTCGCCGGCCGTGAACAACGGTCGTAGCGTTTTGACGCCCGGGGCGTCATCCCCGCCGGCGAGCAGCGCGTCGGTGTCGAGCAGGTCGTAGATGCGGATCCAGTCCGTGCCGATGCGCACGCGCAGTTGCGGATTGAGGACGTAGTAGCCGCGTTCCACGCGCTTGAACAAGCGGCGGTTGTAGGGCGCGTCGCGGTCCACTTCGTGGCGCGCGAGCACGCCCGATATGTACGGCCGCTTGGTGCGGTATTCCGGCACGGCGGAGCGCGGCAGTTTACGCAGCATTTCTTCGATATTCGCGGCGGAAATGCCGCGCTGCCAGCGGCGGTTGATGTTGAGCACCAGGCGGGTGTGGAAAAACGCCACCATCAAGTTGTAGAAAAGGAAGTCGGCTTTGTGGCCGTCTAGCTTCATGAGCGCGTCGCGCCCCATCACGGTCACGGTGGCCGGCGCCAATTTGTCGTACAGCGCCGGGACGTGCCGCTCCGCGTAGCGCGGGTCAAGATCAGCGCTCTGCAACATGATTTGGAAGGCGTTGAGGCCGGCGCCGCTCGTGGGCTCCCGGTCCGCTTCCATCTCGTCGGCAAGCATGGTCGCCACCGGCGGATTGCCGAAGCGGGCCGTGAGCATGAGCGGCGTGTGGCCGAACGCGTCGCGGTGGTCGACGCCGTACTTGCCAACCAAGCCACGCACACCGTCCGGGCGTTTCAGCGAGTACGGCAGATAATGTTTGGCCACCAGGTTCCGTTCGCCAATCTCGAGCGAACGTAGCGCCGGTTTGAAACCGATTTGCCCAAGTTGATGCAGGCGCGTCAAATCGCGTGTGAGCAACGCGTAGTCGAAGAGCCGAAGCTGCTGCTTCTTGCCGCCATCGCCCAGCGCCTCGCGCGCCAATGTCCGCACCGCCGCGCGGTCGAGCGGTTGCCACGGCGTTTTCTTGATGCCGAGGATCTCGTTGCGCACGGCGTCCGCCTGCTCCTGCTTGCCTTGGCGCTCCAGCTTGCGCGCTTCGCGTTGCCAGTCGGCAAGGCTGGATTTCTGATCCGTCAGATCGAGGCCGCCCTTCAACATCTCCACGCCGAGCAGGTCGAACAGGCGTTGGCGCGGCGAGGACTCCACCAGATAGACGTTGGCCACCGCCCGGGTGGTGGCGACGTACAGGGCGTTGATGTGGAACTTGAAGATCTCCAAGGATTTGTCGCTCTTGTCGCGGGCGCGGGCGTAGCGCAGGTCGCCGGATTGCACCTGCTCGGCGTCCACGTCGCGGCAGATTTCGCGGAAGCGGTCCTCCGCGGAGGAGACGAAGTCGTAGAGGATGATGTTCTCGTATTCCAAGCCTTTCGCTTCCTGAATGGAGAACACCAGCGGCGTGTTGAAGCGTGTGCGCGCCTTCGCCTTGTCGTCCGGGTGCAGCACGATCACCGCGAAGCGGGTGGAAGCGCGGGTGCGGGCGTTCAGCTCGCCGACCAGACGCGATTCGTCGGGCAGCAGCGCGACGGATCCGGTTTTGTCCGAATTGCTGGTGACCAGATAGTTGCTTTCACGATCCACCGAGCGGAACCGCATCGTCTTCAAACGCAGGATGCGGTTCGCCATTTCCGTCACTTGGCGGGAACTGCGGTAGTTGGTGGTGAGCACGCGCAGCACGTCGGTTACTTCCACGGCTGCCGCGGGCGTCGGCCCTTCAGCGGTTTCTTCTTCTCCGTGCGCGAACGAACGACCGTAGAAGTGGCGCTTCAATCCGGCCCAAGAGAAGAAATTCGGATGCACGATCTGATTGGAGTCACCGCACAGAATGAAGCGCGTCGGATCCGTCAGCGTGTGCAGCACCAAGTGCAGTTGCACGTTGGTGAGGTCCTGCACCTCGTCCACCACGGCGAAATCCCACACCGGCTTGGCGAGCTTTTGGTACTCGAAGCTCAGCACGTTGCTGTCGTGGCGGCCGGCGGCTTGCAGATGCGCGAGGTACTTCTCGAACAGGTCGTACACCTTGGCGCGCTCGTCCGCGGCGTAGATGGACTGCCGAACGCCGAGGGACAGGTACTCCTCCTTCGATAGCCAAGCGTTGTCCGCGGAGGCGCCGGTGATCACGCCGTGTACTTCCTCGTAGAACTGGTGCGCGTCCTTGATGCCGCTGGCGGTGCGATGCCGGGCGAACCAGCCGGCGAACTCGCGGAAGGTCATCTCGCGGCTCTCGGGTACGCGAATGCTCTCGAGAAACTCGGCGAAGGAGAGGAAGCTCACCTCTTGGTCGTCGTTCTGGTAGTTCATGCCGTAGTAGAGCTCGCGGGCGCTGTCCGCCAGATAGGGCGAGCGCGTCACGTACAGCACGTTGCCTTCGGCCTCCTTCATCTTCTCCAGCGTCAGCACCGTCTTGCCGCTGCCGGCGCTGCCGACGACGATGAGCGGCGGGCGCACCGAGTAGATGGCCTGTTGCTCGTCGTCGAAGGAGATCACCTTGTCCAGCACGTTGAAGGTGTGGCGGTTCGGGTTCACGTACGCGAGCGCCACGGCGTCCTCGGGCGTCTCCGCGGCGGCGTCCGGCAGGCGGCTCTCCTCCACCGCCACGCCGCGGCGCAGGAAGCGCGACGAGTCGTAGGCGTGGTTGGCGATGAACTCCAGCACCAGAATGTAGGTCTTGCCCTGGTGCCGGGCGAACGTGAACAGCAGGCGGTTGCTGCCATCCAGCCGGGCGCGGTAGAGGTCGTCGGTGATCTTCTTCACGTCGGCGGAGCGGAAGTCGCCGTTCTCCAAGTGCGCCTTCACCTTGGCGAAGTTGGGAATGTGGCTGGGGTCGAGCTTGTGATAGAGCAGGACTTGCACGGGTTCTGGGTTTTCCCAAGAAGGCGGCGACTGCGGCTACCATAGCGCAAACGGGCGCACGTTGGCATGGCACATGCCGGCCGCCCAAGCAGCGCAAGAGCAAGCGGAGGAAGCATGGCGGAGGAGAACCCGCACCAAGCCACCAACAACGCGCATCCGGCCCCCGAGGCACTCGCCGGCGGCGTGGCGGTGATCACCGGCGGCGCCTCCGGCATCGGCTTCGCGCTGGCGGAAGCGGCGGTGGCGCGCGGGCTGCACCCGGCGCTGGTGGACATCGAGGCCGAGGCGCTGGCCGCCGCCGAGCAACGGCTGGAATCCGCGGCGGCGCGGGCCGACGTGGAAGTGGCCGGGTTCCGCGTGGATGTCTCGGCATCGGAGCAGGTCAACCAGCTGGCCGAGGATGTACGGGCACGGTTCCCGGGCAAGCCGGTTTCGCTCTTGTGCTGCAACGCCGGCGTGGGCGGCGGCGGCCCGGTCACCACCACCAGCGACGCCGACTGGGCGTTCGTGCTCGGCGTCAACGTGATGGGCGTGGCGCATTGCGTGCGCGCCTTCGTGCCGGGAATGTTGCGCCAAGGCGCGCCCGGCTCCGTGGTCACCACCTCTTCCCAAGACGGCCTGTGCGCCGCGCAAGGGGTCTACGGCGTATCCAAGCACGCCTGCGTGGCGCTCACCGAGGCGCTGCACGGGGAGGTGCAAGGCCGCCTCTCGGTGCATGTGCTGTGCCCCAACGTGGTGGCCACCAACATCGTCACGTCGCTACGCAACCGGCCGCAACGCTTCGGCGGCCCGGTGGCGAGCGGCGAAGGCGCACGGCGTGTGCAGGAACGGTTCCACGCCTTCGGCATGCCGCCTTCGCGCTGCGCCGAGATGGTGTTCGACGCCATCCGCAGCGGCGTCTTCTACATCTTGGCGGAAGCCGAGGAAGACCCGGGCTACGTGCGCTTGGAAGCCGAAACGCGCATGAACGCCATCCTGAACGGCACGCGCCCGTACCGCCCGCGCAGCAAGTTCATCGCCAAGGTGTTCACCGCGCCGAGGGAACCAGACGCATGACCGAACGGTACGATCCGCAGACCGTCGAGGCCAAGTGGCAGGCGGAGTGGGAGCGCCGCGGCACCAACGCGTGGACCGAGGCCGAGTTGCGCGGCGCGCAAGACCCCTACTACAACCTGATGATGTTTCCGTACCCGTCGGCGGAAGGCTTGCACATCGGCAACCTCTACGCCTACGCCGGCGCGGACGTGAACGGGCGCTACTGGCGGCTCAAGGGCAAGGACGTGTTCGAACCCATCGGCTTCGACGCGTTCGGCATTCACTCGGAGAACCACGCCCTGAAAGTGGGGCGCAATCCGAACGACCTCATCCCCGCCAACATCGCCAACTTCACCCGCGTGCTGAAGCGGTTCGGCGGCATGTACGACTGGAACCACACCGTCAATTCCACCAGTCCGGACTACTACCGTTGGACGCAATGGGTGTTCCTGAAGCTCTTGGAAGGCGGCTTGGTGGAACGCCGCCGGGCGCCGGTGAACTGGTGCCCTTCGTGCAAAACCGTGCTGGCCAACGAGCAGGTGATCCACGGCCTTTGCGAACGCTGCGACAGCGCGGTGGAACAGCGCGAGCTGCCGCAGTGGTTCTTCAAAATCACCAACTACGCGCAGCGGCTGCTGGACAATCTGCGCGTCATCGACTGGTCTTCCGCCACCAAGAAGGCGCAGGAGAACTGGATCGGCCGCAGCGAGGGCGCGGAGGTGGATTTCGCCATCGCCGACGCCCCGCAGCTGGGCCACCTCAGCGTGTTCACCACGCGCCCGGACACCTTGTTCGGCGCCACCTACATGGTGATCGCGCCAGAACATCCGCTGGTGGACGCCCTCGCCACCGATGCCCAGCGCCCCGCCGTGGACGCCTATCGCGAGGCGGTGGCCAAGCGCGACCTGGTGGAACGCCAGAAGGTGGACGCGGACAAGGAGAAAACCGGCGTGTTCACCGGCGGCTTCTGCGTGAATCCGGTGAACGGCGCCAAGATGCCGGTGTGGATCGCGGACTATGTGCTGATGGGCTACGGCACCGGCGCGATCATGGCCGTGCCCGGGCACGACAAACGCGATTTCGAATTCGCCACCCGCTTCGGCTTGCCGATACGCCGGGTGATCGCCGCGCCCGGGGAGGGCGCGGACACGCCTTTGCTGGATGCGATGGTGGGCGACGGGGCGCTGGTGAACTCCGGCGCGTTCGACGGCTTGCCGGTGGCGGACGCCAAGCGCGCCATCGTCGATTCCTTGGCGGAGCGCAACTTGGCGCGGCGGCAAGTGAACTATCGGCTGCACGACTGGTGCGTTTCGCGGCAACGCTATTGGGGGCCGCCCATTCCGATCGTCCACTGCCAACAATGCGGCGCGGTGCCGGTGCCGGAAAAAGATCTGCCCGTGGAGTTGCCGCACTTGGAGGATTTCGCCCCGGACGATTCCGGCGTCAGCCCCCTCGCCCGCGCCACGGAGTGGTACGAGACCACCTGCCCGCGCTGCGCCGGCGCCGCCCACCGCGAAACCGACGTGACGGACAACTTCCTGTGCAGCGGCTGGTACTTCCTCCGCTACCCCAGCACCGCCCGCGAGGACGCCCCCATCGACGCCGAGCTCACGCGCAAGTGGCTGCCGGTGGATTGCTACATCGGCGGCAACGAGCACGCCGTGTTGCACCTCATGTACGCGCGCTTTCTCACCATGGCGCTGCACGACCTCGGCGAACTCGACTTCGACGAGCCGTTCGGCAAGTTCCGCGCCCACGGCCTGATCATCCGCGACGGGCGCAAGATGTCGAAAAGCCGCGGCAACGTCGTGGCGCCGGACGCCGTCATCGCCGAACACGGCGCCGACGCGATGCGCCTCTACCTGCTGTTCATCGGCCCGTACGATCAGACCGCGGACTACCAGAGCCGCGGCATCCAAGGCCCGGCCGGCTTCCTCAGCCGCCTGTGGCAAAGCGTCCAAGCCGCCGAAGCCGGCGCACCCGAAGCGCAGGTGGAACGCGCCTTGCACCGCACCATCAAACAGGTGAGCGAGCAAGTGCCGGCGCTGCAGTTCAACACCGCCATCGCCGCGATGATGGAATACCTCAACGTCGCCCGCGCCGGCGGCCGCACCGCCAAACACGCCGAGCTCACGCCCTTGGTGGTGATGCTCGCGCCCTTCGCGCCACACATCGCCGAGGAACTCTACGAGCGCCTCGGCTACAAAGGCGGCCTTTTCGAAACGGCGCACTGGCCCGCCTACGACGAAACCAAAACCGCCGCCGACACCGTGGAAATCGCCGTGCAGGTGAACGGCAAACTGCGCGCCCGCATCCGCGTGGACGCCACCGCGGACGAAGCCGCGGTGACCGCCTTGGCGCAGGCGGACGAGAACATCGCCCGCCATGTGGGGGACAAGCCCGTGCGCAAGGTGGTGTGGGTGCCGGGGCGGTTGGTGAATCTGGTGGTTGGTTGAAGCGCGGGCGCCGCTTGCTGCGCTGGCTGCGGGATCCGCTCTGCCTGTTCCTGCTCATCGGCGCGGGCGTGTTCGTGCTGCACGGCTTGGCGCGGGACGACGAAACCCGCGTGATCACCGTAACCCCCGCGCAAGTGGAGCGCTTCGCCGCCCTCTGGCGCACGCAAACCGGCCGCGCGCCTTCCGACGCCGAGATGCGGGCGCTCATCGACGACCATGTGCGCGAAGAGATCCTTGT
Source organism: Candidatus Azotimanducaceae bacterium (assembly GCA_965243095.1). GTDB lineage: Bacteria > Pseudomonadota > Gammaproteobacteria > Pseudomonadales > Azotimanducaceae > VXYL01. The sequence goes on along the minus strand of OZ251530.1, from coordinate 2,160,975 downwards.
GCGCGAAGCGCGGCGCCTGCGTTTGGACGAGGGCGACGTCATCGTGCGCCGCCGCCTCGCGCAGAAGCTCTCGTTGCTCAGCGACGACGTATCTCATTTGGCCGCCCCGGACGAAGCCGCCTTGATTGCCTACTTCGAGAAACACCGGCAGCGCTACGAAACGCCGGCGGTGATCACCTTCAGCCACATCTACTTCAGCCCGGATCAACGCGAAGACGCTGCCGCCGATGCCGCCCGCATCCTCGCCACGCTGGCCCCGGACGCTTGGCGCACCACCGGCGACCCGTTCATGCTCGGCCGCACCTACGCCTACGCGAATCCGCTCCGCGTGCAAAAGGACTTCGGCGACGGCTTCGCCGCGGCGGTGATGGCGATGCCGGCGGACGGCACCTGGCGCGGCCCGATGGAATCCGGCTACGGCGTCCATCTGGTTCGCGTTGACGCCCACACCCCGGCGCAAGGCGCGGACTACGCCTCGGTGGCCAGCCGCGTAGCCGCGGATTTCGACGAGGAGCGTCGCCAAGAAGCCGCCCGCGCCTACTTCGAGAACCTCAAGGCGTCGTACACGGTGGTGCTGCCGACGTGGCCCGTTCGGCCCAAGGCGTCACGCCGCACCAGCTATTGATGCATCTGCTTGAACGGAAAGACAAAAACAGCCTTTCGTCTCCACCTCATCATCGTGTGCCAATGGCACCTTGGCCTTGGGAAGCGTTACCGTCCGGCCGCGTGGGCGTCCCGGCCGTGCCGGGTCAAGACGCGAAAGCGCGCGAAGTTGCCACGCCCCGGCACCCGGTTCATCAGCAGGTAGGCCGGCGCGTCGCGGTTGACGATCAGCAGATCCAAACCCCCGTCGTCGTCCACATCGCCCACGGCCAAGCCGCGACTGGTGTGGACGAGCGGCTGGGCAACGCCGCCGGCCGGCGAGACCAACGCGAAACGCCGGTCGGCGCCCAAGCGATACAGGTCGTTCGGCTCGGCGAACACGTCGCCTTCGCGGCTCTCCTTGGGAGAAACGCGGCCGTTCGCCTCGTACAGGTCCAGCCGCCCGTCGTTGTCGAAGTCCGACAAGGCCACGCCGAACCGGGTATGCCGCTGCGTCACGCCCAAAGCGAACTCCGCGGTGGCGTCGTCGAACCAGTCGCCTTGGTTGCGGAACAGCGAGTCCGTTTGCCTTCGAGATTCACCACCAGCACGTCGACATCGCCATCGTCGTCCAAATCGCCGCTGGCCACGCCCATGCCGGCCTTCGCGGTGCCGTAGCCGTCCCACGCCAGCGCCGAGGCGCACCGCGGCGTCGCGCAGCCGCAGCCCGCCTTGGTTGAGCCACAGCTGGTTCACGGTCATGTCGTTGGCGACATAGATGTCCGTGCGGGCGTCGCCGTCGAAATCCCCGCCGACGATGCCGACACCGTTGCCGAACGCCAAGTGCAGGCCCGCCTCGTCGCTCACGTCGGTGAAGGTGCCGTCGCCGTTGTTGCGGAACAGGCGATCCGGCGCCGGCGCGTCGTAGTTCTGCGGCGGGCAATACGCCGACAAGCCGCCAACCGAACAATGGCATGGTGTCTTCAGGCACCCAAAATCCCGTGGCCGCGGGCTATAGCCGACCACACACCGCACGCCATTTGCTCCCGCGCCGGGCGGCGGGTAGAGTGGCGACGTGGCTGTTGACGAGGTGACGGTGGAACGCGATTGGAGCGAGCCGGTGCGCTATCCGGATCCGGCGGTGCGGGTTCTCGACCGGCGTTTCCGCAAGTACGTGCTCGGCAGCGCCGCGGTGGAGCGGCTGCATGTGGGCTGCCGCTGGGCGGAAGGCCCGGTGTGGTTCGGCGACGGGCGGTATCTGTTGTGGAGCGACATTCCCAACGATCGCATCCTGCGCTGGGACGAGATCACCGGCGCCGTGACGGAGTTCCGCAAGCCGGCGGACAACGCCAACGGCAACACCCGCGACCGCCAAGGGCGCCTCGTCACCTGCGAACACGGTGCCCGCCGCGTGACGCGCACCGAGCACGACGGCACCGTGACGGTGCTGCTGGACTCCTTCGACGGCAAACGCCTGAACGCCCCCAACGACGTGGTGGTGCATCCGGACGGCGGCGTGTGGTTCACCGACCCGGGCTACGGCATCCACGTCAACTACGAGGGCCACAAAGCGCCGTTCGAGTTGCCGGAGCGCACCTATCGCATCGATCCGGCGAGCGGCGCGGCGACGGTGGTGGAAGACACCTTGGTGAAGCCCAACGGCCTCGCGTTCTCGCCGGACTACGCCATCCTATACATCGTGGACACCGGTTCCTCGCACAAGCGCGGCCATCCGCGCACCATCAGCGCCTTCGACGTGGTGGATGGCGGGCGGCTGGCGAACGGGCGGGTGTTCTGCGACATGGGCAAGGGCAGCTCCGACGGCATTCGCGTGGACATGGACGGCAACGTCTGGTCCGCGGCCGGCTGGGGCGGCGATGAGTTCGACGGCGTCCACGTGTTCGCGCCGGACGGCGCGAAGATCGGCGAGATCCACTTGCCGGAGGCGGTCTCCAACGTCTGTTTCGGCGGCGTCAAGCGCAACCGCCTGTTCATGACGGGGTCGCAGTCGCTGTATTCGCTCTATGTGGAGACGCAGGGCGTACCCTACGTCTAGCGGCGACCACACCACAACTTGGCTTTTGCCCACGCTGCCGCTACGATGCGTTCCATGTCCTCTAGCGAACTGGATACGCACAGCGCTCCCGCGGCCGCGAGCGGCGGGCGGCATCTGATCGTCGAGTGCTTTGGGGCGCAGGCCGGTTACGATGCGGCGGCGCTGGAAAATCTGTTGCGCCGCGCCGCGAAGGCCGGCGGCGCCACCGTGCTTTCCTGCCACATGCACGGGTTCGGCACGGCCGGGGGCGTCACCGGGGTGGCGCTGCTGGCGGAGTCCCACATCACCGTACACACGTGGCCCGAGGCCGGCTACGCCGCCTTCGACGTGTTCATGTGCGGCGCCTGCGATGCCGATCGGGCGGTCGCGGCGCTGCGCGACGCGGCGCCGGGCACACGCCTTGCGATACGTTCCGTGGCCCGCCCGGCACCTGTGGACGGGGAGCAAGACGTTGGCTAAGGCCGCCGCCAAGCTCCGCTGCTGCTTGCTGCTGCTAGTCGCGCTTGGCCTCGCGGCCTGCGGCGACGGCGGCTTGCACGTCCGCGTGGAGGCCGCCACCGCCCGGCTGGAAGGTGCGGTCGAACGCCTCGGCAAGCAGCTCGACAGCGGCGATGTGCGCAACGCCGCCTTGATCAAACAGTACGCGGCGAAGGTGGAGCAAGCCAAGCCGGAACTGCGCGACCTCACCCGCGTCTTGGCCCGCGAGGCCACCCGCCAAGGCACGCTGTACCAAGGCATCGCCACCCGTGCGCAGGAGTTGCGCGCCCGCTTGCCGGCGTCCGGCGCCGCGCAACAGGAATATCTTCCCGTGGCCGAGGAGCTGGAGAGTCTCGCCGGGGCGGTGGATCCGGCCGAGTTCAACCGCGCCTTGAGCGACCCGCTCAACGTGCTGGCGGATCTTTCCGACGGCGCACTGCCGCGGGTGGACGCCGCCCCCGCCAGCGCGTCCCGCAGCGCCAACAACGCCGGCGACTTCGGGCCCGGCAGCCAGCTGGTGGGCAATCCGAACTACGGCCAGTGGCGCACGGATTCCGGCGGCAACTCGTTCTGGGTGTGGTACGGCCAGTACGCGCTCATCCGCGACCTGCTCGGCGGCCCGCGCGTCGGCTACGGCGCTTGGGCCGGCGGGCGCGACTACAGCTACTACCACGACTACGGCCGCCGCAACTACACCTCGCCGGCGGCGCGGCAACGGCAAAACCAAGTGCAATCCACCGCCAAAGAGAAGTTCGCGTCCAGCAACCGCAGCTTCCGCAGCCCCTACGAGCGCCGCCGCCAAGGTGCCTCCACCAGTGTGCAGCGGCAGAAATTCGCCAGCACCGGCAGCCGGCCGGGCGCGACGCCGAGCCGTTCGAGCGCGAGCCGTTTCGGCAGCAGCGGGCGCAGCAGCCGGCCGGCGTCCGTGCGCGGCTTCGGCGGCGGGGGCTTCCGCGGGCCCAGGCGCGGCAAGTAGCGCGGAACCGCCCAAGCGCGAGCAACCAAAGGAGAGACCCGCCCATGATCGATTCGTTGAGCCTGTGGCTGTGGGGCGTCGTGGCGTTGAACTTGGCGATCGCCGTGGCGGCGATGTGCGCCCTGCGCTACGGCGCCGGGGCGCTGTTCGGCGTGGACACGCGCGACGAACTGGCGGAAAAGGACAATCTCGCCTTCGGCGTGGCGCTCGCCGGCGGCGCGGTGGCGGTGGCGCTGGTGCTGGCCGCGGCGACGGCTGGCGAATCCGCGCTGGACTATCGCACCGAGGCCGGCACGGTGGCGGCGTTCGCGGTGGTCGGTTTGGTGCTGCTCAAGCTCGGCATCGTCTTCAACGATCTCGTGATGTTCCACAAGTTCTCGGTGAAGAGCGCGATCAAGGCGCGGAACGCCGCCGCCGGCACGGTGCAGGCGGCCAATCTGGTTGCCATCGGCGTGTTGATCAACGGCGCGATCAACTGGGCGGGCGACGACTTGGTGCAAGGGTTGATCTCCGTGGTGGCGACGTATGTGCTGGCGCTCGCCGTCCTCCTCGCGGTCACTCGCGTGCGCGCCGGCATCTACGCCAAGCGCAATGACGGGGAACGCTGGCAGTCCGCCATCGAGAACGGCAACACGGCGCTGGCCGTGCGCTACGCCGGGCATCTGGTCGGCACGGCGCTGGCCGCTTCCGCCGCCGGCGGCATGGTGTCGTTCGTCGCCGGCGTGGCCGCCGCCGCTTGGCTCGCCTATGTGGCGTGGTTGGTGTGGGCGGTGGTGCTGGCCGCGGTGCTGCTGGCGCTCTCCATGCTGGCGCAGGCGGTGATTCTGCGCGGCGTGGACGTGGTGGACGAAGTGGACCGGCAGCGCAACGTGGGCGTGGCCGCCATCGAAGCGGCGGTGTTCGTGGGCGTCGGCCTCATCATCCGCGCCGCCGCCGGGTGAGCCGCCGGGTGAGAAGCACTGCGGACTTCGATTCCCACCACTCTTCCGCAACGCCCGCCAAGCCCAAGAACGGCTTATCGCCGGAGCCACGAAGTGGCCCGCAACACCCGCCTGCACGATGCGGCGCTGCTGGGCGCGATGGGGTTGGTCGCGGCCTGCGGCCTGGTTTACGAATACCTGATGGCCCACTACGCCGGGCGCGTGCTCGGCGCGGTGGAACCCACGCTGTACGCCATGATTGGCCTGATGATCGTGGCGATGGGCCTTGGCGCGTTCGCCGCCAAGTGGATTGCGAGCATCTACCGCGGCTTCGCGTGGCTGGAGCTTGCCATCGCCGTCCTCGGCGGCACCTCGGTGCTGCTGCTTTCCGGCGCGGTGGCGCTCGCCTACTCGCTGCCGGAGTGGTTGCGCTCGGTGTACGGCTTGGACGCTTCGATTTCGTTGGATGGGGGTCTCGCCGCGGCCTTGGTGACGGCGTCGCGCTTTCTACCCTTCGTGGCCGGCTTCGGCATCGGCTTTCTCATCGGCATGGAGATTCCGCTGATCGCCCGGGTGCGCGAGCACGTTCACGCCCGGCATCTGCAACACAACCTCGGCACGATCTACGGCGCCGACTACATCGGCGCCGGCGTCGGCGCCGCGGTGTGGGTGCTGGTGTGCCTGCAAATGCCCATCGTGTACGCCGCCGTGGGCGCGGCGGCGGTGAACACGCTGGTGGGCGTGGGTTTTCTGGTGCTGTATCGCCAACCGCTGCGGCCAGCGCGGGCGTTGTGGGCCGGGCACGGCGCGCTCGCCGGGCTGCTGGTGGTGCTGGCCGTGTTCGGCACCGAGTGGATGGCGAATCTCGGCGACACGTTGTTCAAGGATCGCGTGGTCTATCGACTGCAAACGCCGCACCAGAACATCGTGGTTACCAAACGCCACACCGCCGCCGGCCAACCGGACGTCACCAGCCTCTACTTGAACGGCGCCTTGCAGTTCGCCTCCAACGACGAGCGCGTGTACCACGCCTATCTCACAACGCCCGCCATGCTGGCCGCCAACCGCCGCGACAACGTGCTGATCCTCGGCGGTGGCGACGGCTTGGCGCTGCGCGACGTGCTGCGCTGGCAACCCAAGGCGGTGACCCTCATCGATATCGACCCGCTGCTGCTGCGCCTGTTTCGCGGCGAAGACGCGGACGCGCCGGAGTGGCTTAGCCGCGCCTTGACGGGCCTGAACGAGAACGCGCTGGCCGACCCGCGCGTAGCAGTGATCGAAGGCGACGCCTTCGTGGAAGTGGAGCGCTTGGCCGCAACCGGCGTGCGCTTCGACGCGGTGATCGCGGACCTGCCAGACCCCCACCACCCGGACTTGAGCCGCCTCTACAGCGACCACTTCTACGCCCGTGTGCGCCAACTGCTCGCTCCCGACGGCGCCTTCGCCACGCAGTCCACTTCGCCGTTCCACGCCAAGGCGGCGTTCCTCTCCATCGGCAAGACGCTGACGTTGGCCGGTTTCCAAACCGAGCAGTACCGCGCCAACGTGCCGAGCTTCGGCGAATGGGGCTGGAGCATCGGCACCGTCGCCGGCGCGCCCCCTTCCGCCCGCATCGCGGCAGCCCCGAACGCGCCCCCGGATGGCTGGCTGAACAGCGCCTTGCTAACCGCCGCCTTCGCCTTCCCCGCCGGCTACTTCGACGAGTTGGACGCCATCCGCGCCAACCGCCTCGGCAGCCATGCGGTGTACAACTACCACCAGCGCGCTTGGCGACAGCACCAAGGCTTGTTTTTCGCCGGCGCGGCGAACCGCGCCGAGTGAGTGTGCGCGGCGGACGTGCAGTGCCCGGGCGCGTCCCGAGGTTGTGTTACGCTCACTCGATTGAGAAGCGCCGGTTTGACGGTGCCGCCATTTTGCAATCCCATGCCAGCCCCGGTCATTGCCACATCGGATCTGTGCCGCACGTTCCAAGTGGGCGATGCGGCGGTGCATGCCCTCGATCATGTGGATCTGCGCGTGGAAGCAGGGGCGTTCGTGGCGGTGATGGGGCCGTCCGGGTCGGGCAAATCCACGTTGATGAACATTCTTGGCTGCTTGGATCGGGCGGACGGTGGCGACTATCACTTGCTGGATCAGGCGGTGTCGAGCATGGACGATGCGCAGCTTTCCGCGCTGCGCAACCGCTACATTGGCTTCGTGTTCCAGAGTTTCCACCTGTTGCCGCGCATGACGGCGTTGCAGAACACGCTGCTGCCGCTGCGCTACGCCGATGGTTGGGCGGAGGAAGGCCGGCGGCGGGCGCCCGTTCTGCTCGACCGCCTCGGCTTGACGGATCGGCTGCACCACAAGCCGAACCAGCTGTCCGGCGGCCAGCGGCAGCGCGTCGCCATCGCCCGCGCCCTCGTCGCCGAACCGTCGCTGTTGCTCGCCGACGAGCCCACTGGCAACCTGGATTCCAAGACTTCCGCGGAGACGATGGCGCTGCTCGGCGACTTGAACCGCGACGGCCAGACCATCCTGATGGTCACCCACGACGACGACGTGGCGGCGCACGCGCATCGCGTCATCCACATGCGCGACGGGAAGGTGGAACGTGACGCGCGCCATTGAAAGACGGCACCGTGATGCCCGCGCCAACAGCAGCCGACGCTTGGCGCTCGCGCTCAGCGCCATGGTCGCGGCCCTCGGCACCCACGCCGCGCCGCCCTATCTCACCGGCGTGGTGGACGATGGCGAATCGCAGGTGATCGAGATGCCGCGCTTGCCCGGCGCTTGGCAGCGGCGCATCGCCTGGCTCGCGCCGGAAGGCGCGGCGGTGGCCGCCGGCGATGTGGTCGTGCGGCTGGACCCGGGCGATCTCATTGCCCAAGCCGAGACCGCCGAGATGGACTTGGAACGCCGCGGCCTCGAGGCGCAACGCGCCGACGCCGAAACGGCGCTGGCCGTGCTGGACGCCGAGAGAGCGCTGGTGGAAGCCGAATCCGAAGTGCGCTTGGCGCGCATCGACGCCGAGCTGCCGGCCGCCGCGACCCGCCAGCTCGATCACGACAACGCCCAGCTGCGCCTCGGCGTCGCGCTGCACACCCTCGAACGCGCCGAGGCGGCGCTCGCGGATGAACGCACGGCGCGCGCCGGTACTTTGGCGCTGGCGGAAATGCGCACCGCCGCGGCGCAGGCGCAACACGAGCGGATGCGCGCAGCCATCGAACGCGCGGAAATCCAAGCGGATCGCGGCGGCGTGTTCCTCCACAGCGAGAGCGAGTTCACCGGCAACAAGGTGTTCGCCGGCGAAACCTTGCAACCCACCGCGCAGATCGCCAAGGTGACCAGCGGCGCGGCGTTGCGCTTTCGCTTCTGGGTTCACGAGGCGGACATCCGCGCCCTGCCGGCCGGCACGGAACTCCTGGTCGCGCCGGACGCGCTGCCCGGGACGACCTTGCCGGCGCAAGTGCATTGGACGTCCAAGCAGGCGGCAACCCGCGAGGAATGGAGCGCCGGCGGCTACTTCGAACTGGTGGCCGAACCGTTGGCGGAGGTGCCGTCCAGCCTCACCCCGGGCATGACCGTGTTCGCCGAGGTGCGCCAATGAAACGATTTCCCCTCGCCGCCCTTGCCGCGGCTTCGGTGCTTTGCGGTTGCGATTCGGCCACCACCGAATGGCTGCGGGTGGCCGAGCGCGACCGCCCCATCACCATTGACGCCAGCGGCATCGTGGTCTCCGAGGACGTGCTGCGGTTCAGCGCCCCGCCGAACCGCAGCTGGTCGATGGTGATCACGCACTTGGCGCAGGAGGGGCGCCACGTCGCCGAAGGCGAGTTGCTGGTGCAGTTCGACGGCAGCGGCATGGACGACCGGGTGCGGGATTTGGCCGGCGATTTGGCCGAAGCGCGGGAAGAGCGCAAATCCCTTGTCGAGCGGCACGCCCGCGAGGCCGCGGACGAGAAGGTCGCCTTGGCCGCGGCCGAGAGCCGGGCGCGCAAGGCGGACCGCAAAGCCGAGCAGCCGGCCGAGCTGATCGCCAGCGTGGAGTACCAGAAGCTCGCCGAGGAGAAGCGCGTGGCCAACGAGTTGCTGGCGCTGGCGCGCCGCCGCGGGCCCTTGAGCGAACGAGCGCGCGCCGCCCGGCGCTTGGAGCTGGATGCGACGGTGCGCCAGCGCGAGATACAACACGCCGCGGCGGCGCGGGAGCTGGCGGCGTTCACCCTCCACGCCCCGCGCGCCGGGTTGTTCGTCATCGGCGCGGATTACCAAGGCAACAAACTCGATGTTGGCAGCCAGGTGTATCCGGGCTTGCTGGTCGCCGAACTGGCCAGCGATGCGTCGCTGGCGGTGCGTGCGGAAATACCGGAACACTTGGCGGCGCAGTTGGCCGAAGGGCAACGCGCGCACCTGCTGGTGGACGCCGCCGGCGGCGTGGAAGTGGTCGGCCACGTCGCCGCGGTGGCGAGCTCGGTGCGGCGGAAATCGCGCAACTCCCCGGCGATGGTGCGCGATGCGCGCGTGCTCCTGCCGCCGGGCACGCAGGGTTTGCGCCTCGGCATGTCCGTGCAGGTGACGATCGAGGTCGCCGTGGCGCAGGATGCCTTGGCGGTGCCGCGAGCCGCCCTCGCCTACCGCGACGGCGCACCCGGCGTTTTCCGCCGCGGCAGCGGCTGGGTGCCCGTGGCGCTGGGCGAGCGCAGCGAGGACACCTTCGTGGTCACCGACGGCCTCGCCGCCGGCGACGAGGTGCGGATATGACTTCGCGTTTGCGTGCGGCGATCCGTCTGTTGGCGCTCGCCACGCTGGGCGTTGTTTTCGGCTGCGCCGGCCCCGAGGCCTCGCTGCCCACCATTGAAGTGCAGCCGCGGGATCAGCGCTTCGAGGTGTATGCCGAAGGCGAGCTGGTGCCGTTCGAGGCGGTGACCATTCACCTGCCGGCCAACGTCAACATGCCGTTCGACATCGCGTGGATGGTGCCGGAGTATTCCGAGGTGGCCAAGGGCCAAGTGATCATGCGCTTCGACGACAGCGAAGTGCGCTCGTCGCGGCGCTTCAACCGGCTCGACGTGGCGCACGCGGATCTACAGCTCGATTCGCACGCCCGCGACAGCGCCATCGCCCGCGCCTTCATCGATCACGAAGGCTTGCGCGTGGACGAGGAGCAGGACATCGCACGCACCTTCGTGGACGCGGATCCCATGCTGTTCAGCCGCAACGAGGTGTTGGACGCGCTCGGCGACCTGGACTACCTGGCGGTGCAAGACGCCTACTTCGCTTGGCAGGCGGACACCCACGAGCGCCGCGCCGACGCCGAGCGGCAGCGCCTCCACGCGCGCCGCACCGCCAACCAAAGCAAGGTCTCGAAACAGGACACCGCGCTCGCGACGATGGAACTCAAGAGCCCCGCCGACGGCACGTTCGTGTACGCCCGCCTGCCGTGGGGCGAGAAGCTCCAGCGCGGCCATCGCGTGTATCCCGGCCGACCGGTGGGCCTGTTGCCGGTGCGCGGCCAAGTACGCGCCCGCGTCTACGTGCCGGAGGTGGACGCGGTGGGCATCGCGCCGGAGCAGCCGGCGAGTTTGCGCTTGGACAGCGCCGTGCAACGCGAAGTCGCCGGACGCGTCGTCAGCGTTTCCCCGGCGGCCATTCCCAAGACGCGGGACGATCCGCAACGGTACGTCGTGGTGGAAGTGGCGCCCGATCAGGTGGACGCCGAGCTGATGCGCGTGGGCAGCAATCTGAGCGCCACCATCCTCACCGGCGAGGTGGAAGGCGGCCACCTACTGCCCACGCAATCCGTCTTCTACAACGACGACGCGCCCTTCGTGTATGTCTTGGAGGGCGGTGCGCCGACGGTGCGGGAAGTCCGCCTCGGCCAAGCCAGTTCCACGCTGGTGGAAGTGACGCACGGCTTGGCGCGCGGCGAGCGGGTGTGCCTGGCCGCGCCTTCCGGCGGCGAGTGAACGCGCTGCAAATAATCCGCGCGGCGCGTTGGTGGCCGGATGTGCGCCAGGCGTTGGCGCAATTGGCGCACCACCGGCTGCGCTCCGCGCTCATGCTGCTCGGCATGGTGTTCGGCGTCGGCGCGGTGATCGCCATGCTCGCGGTGAGCGAAGGCGGCAGCCGCCAAGCCCTGGAGATGATCGAGGGCATGGGCGCGGACAACCTCATCGTGCATGCCACGCAACCCCCGGGCGACAGCCGGAAGGACGCGCGAGCGCACTCCACCGGGCTATCGCTGGCCGACGCGCAAGGCGTCATGGACACCCTGCCCTTCATCGCCGACCAAGCCGGCGTGCGCGTGATTCACGCTTGGTCGGTGTTCTCGCGCGCCGGCGAAAGCCACGCCGAAGTATGGGCGGTGAATCCGTCGTACTTCGCGCTGTCGCGGTTGGAGGCGGGCCGAGGCCGATTGTTCAACGCCGAGGAGGACGTGGCCTTCGCGCAGGTGGCGGTGCTCGGCGAGGCCACCGCCCACCGCCTGTTTCCGCGCGGCGACGCGGTGGGCGGCATGGTGAAGGTGAACCACCTGTGGCTGGAAGTGGTGGGCGTGCTGCGCGACCGGCAGTTGCCGGCCGGCAAGTTCCAAGGCCAAGCCGTCGGCGGCGAAGACGACCGCGTGTACCTGCCGCTGAAGACCGGCCTCAAACGCCTGCAACTCGGCAAGTGGCAGCCGGAACTCAACCAGCTCAAGCTGCGGGTGCGGCGCGGCTTCGCCCCGACGTCCGCGGCCGAGGCGGTGGCGCATCTGCTCGACCGGCGCCACGGCGGGCAGAGGGACACGCGCATCACGGTGCCGGTGCGCCTGCTGGCGCAGCAGCAGGAGACGCAGCGCATCTTCGCCATCGTCATGTCCGCCATCGCCGGCATTTCGCTGTTGGTGGGCGGCATCGGCATCATGAACATCATGATGGCGAGCGTGCTGGAGCGGCGCTCGGAGATCGGCCTCTTGCGCGCGGTCGGCGCCCGCGAGACGGACATCGTGCGCCAGTTCCTCGTGGAGGCCACCCTGGTGGCGTTGCTCGGCGCCGCGGTCGGCGTAGTGCTGGGCGCGGTGATCGCCTACGTGATCGCGGCGTTCGCCGGCTGGGCGGTGGCGTGGTCGCTGCCCGGCATCGCCTTGGCGGTGCTGGTTTGCACGGCCATCGCCGTGGGCTTCGGCGTCTATCCGGCGCTGTCCGCGGCGCGGCTGGATCCGGTGGCGGCGTTGCAGACGGATTGACCGTGGCCGCGGCAAAGCGCGACGGCGCAACGCTGCCCCGCCTCACCGGCAAGGCCAGCGACTTCCTCCGCATCGGCGTCGCCGCCGCCGGACGCGGCGACCTCGCGGCCGTGCGCGGCGTCTTGGCGCAACAACCGGCTTGGCTTCGCCGCGTGGGTTCGCACGGGCGCACCATGCTGTGGGAGGCGGCGTACCGGGGGCAGCGCGACGTTGTTGCCCACCTGCTCGGCTGCGGCGCGGACATCTATGCGCGGGGCTGCCACTTCACGCCGCTGTTGGTGGAAATCCCGCCGCTTTGCGCGGCGCGGTTCAAAGGGCACGACGAAGTGGCCGAGCTGTTGCTGCGGCGGGGCGCGGCGGAAGATTTCCACAGCGCTGTGTTTCTCGGCGACATCGAGGTTGCGCGGAGGCAGTTGCAGCGGCAACCGGCGCTCGCCACGGTGGAAGTGCCGCAGCACGACCCGCACCTGCGCGCCACGGCGCTGCACTACGCGGTGAGTCCGGGTCACGACGCGTTGGTGGCGCTGCTGCTGGCGAGCGGCGCCGATCCCGCGCCGTACAGCAATTGGCTGGCGCGTTTCTGCATCTGGCGCCGGCGCGCCGACATTCTCGAACGCCTCTTCGCCGCCGGCCTCGTTGCCGCCGACGTGGAGCCGCCCCGGGCCGGCGTCCTCGACTCCTCCGTGCGCCGCGTGCTGCAAGCACATGGCGTGGAGGCCGGAAGCGATAGAGCGGAAGGCGGCTGGCCGCCCCTCGTGTTTCAGTGCCGCGGCGACCGGGGCGGCAACATCGAACGGGTGCGGGCGCTCCTAGCCGCCGGCGCCGACGTGGGCGCGCGCAACCACAAAGGCCAAACGGCGTTGCACTGCGCCGCCAAGGCCGGCTTCGAGGACATCGTGGCGCTGCTGCTGGAACACGACGCCGAAGTCGACGCCCAGGACGCGGCAGGTGAAACCCCTTTGGCGGCGGCGTTGCGCTCGACGGTGAAGAACAAACACCGGCTCCGCGCAGTCGTTCGGCGGTTGGTTGCCGCCGGCGCGGACCCGACGTGTGCCGACGCCCGCGGCCGCTCGCCGCTTGACATCGCTGCCGCCAAACGCGACGCCGTTTTTTGGCGGGAAGCGCTTCAAGTCTAGTGGATCGCTCGCCGGTAGTTTGACATCGAACACATCTGTACGATATTGATTTTATTGAAAAAAATTCTTGCCAGCCGTGCCAAGCGCGGCTACTCTACCGCCATGACTGAGACCCGCGCCAAATACCTCATCGGCCCCGCCCCGCCCCGGCAAACCAGCAACGGCGGACCGCTGCCGGCTGCCGCTGAAGCCGGCTTTCCGGGCTGCGAAACGGTGCCGATGAACGCCGAGCAATTCGCTCGCTGCGACCGGCACATCGAATACTGGGACGCCCGCCGCGACGTCGCGTGGATGGTGCGCGAGGCGAGCATCGAACACGAACGCCCGCTCTCCCGCTTGGTGGTGCTGACGTTTCGGATCGGCCAAGTGCGCGGCACCCCGATTGCTTGCTGCGGCACCACGTCGCTGCACGAGCGCGGGCCGGACGGCGACATTCGCGTGATGGAAGCGGATCAAGCCATCTACTTGGACGCGGCTCGCGAACGGGCGCTGCGCTCGCCGATATTGGTGCGCGACGGCGAAGCGCCGGACATCGTGGTGGAGGTGGATCACACCACGGACGCGCGTCGCCGCAAGCTCGGCGAGTACGAGAGGTGGCGCATACCCGAGGTCTGGGTGGAGGTTCCGGACGCGCCGTCGCGCAGCCGGCCCAAGAGTCGCCGCTCCGGCTGCACGTTGCACGTTTTCGATGAGGACGCCAAACGGTACCGCGAAGCGCCCGCGAGCAAGGCGCTGCCGGGCTGGAAAGCCAAGGAAATCCACTTGGCGTTGAACGAGCCCGTCGTCTCCGAGCAAACATGGGCGGCCCTCGCGTGCGTCGGCCGCGCTATGCGCCAGCAGGAGCGCACTGAGGCGGGGTAAGGTGCCAGCCCGATCGAAACTGCCGCCTCGACCCCGGATGGCCGCGACGGCCCTGGGAGCGCGGGCGTCTCGCCCGCATTTTTCGTTCACGGGTTTTAACCTTGTGCGGGCGAGACGCCCGCGCTCCCAGGACGTGCCGACAGACACCACCAAATGTGGCACACCTGAGTACGGGGCGCGGCTTGATAAACTGCCCGCCATGCGCGCCAGCCGCCAACAGATCGTTTCCCGCGAGGACGAGCCGCTTGTTCTGGTGAACTCGAGCGACGAGGAGCTAGGCTCGCTCGCCAAATCCGCCTGCCACGACGGCGCCGGCGTGTTGCATCGGGCGTTCTCGCTGTTCGTCTTCAACGCCGCCGGCGAGACCCTGTTGCAAAAGCGGCACGCCAGCAAGCGGCTGTGGCCGGGCTACTGGTCGAACAGTTGCTGCTCGCACCCGCGCCCGGGCGAGGACATGGCCGACGCGGTGCGCCGCCGCGCCCAAGACGAGCTCGGCCTGCCGGTGTGCGCCGAGTTCCTGTTCAAGTTCGAGTACCGAGCGTCCTTCGCCAACGTGGGCACGGAGCATGAACTGTGCTCTGTGTTCCTAGGCCGCAGCGAAAACGCGCCCCAAGTGAACGGCACCGAGATCTCCGAATGGCGCTGGATCAACCCCGATGCCCTCGACAACGAAATCGCCCACACACCGGAGCGCTTCACCCCGTGGCTAAAGCTGGAATGGCAACGCCTACGCGAGGACTTCGCCACCCGCATCGCGGTGACCCCGCGACGGCCCTGGGAGCGCTGACACCCACCATCGTCACTTCGTCCGCGCGCCAGAGTTTTGCGTAAGCAAAACTCCGACGCACCCGTCAGGGTGCGCCCCAGGCCTGCGCTCGCGCCGCCTCCGCCCGCACCAATTCCGGCGCGCCCAACATTTGCCGGTTGAAGCCGATGCGCTTGAACCAGTAGTGCAGGCCGAGCAGGTCGGTGATGCCCATGCCGCCGTGAACCTCGGTGGATTTGCGCGCCACGAAGGTGCCCACCTCGGCCAGATGCGCCTTCGCGTGGCACGCCATGGCGCGGCCTTCCTCGGGGATGGCGCGGAAGGCGTGGGCGGCGTACCACACCAGCGAGCGGCAGGGCTCCAGCTCGGCGGCCATTTCCGCGCACATGTGCTTCACCGCTTGGAACGAGCCGATGACGCGGTTGAATTGGCGACGCTCCTTGGCGTATGCCACGGCCTTTTCCAGCATCACTTGCGCCGCGCCGAGGGTGTCCGCGGCGAGCACGACGCGGCCCGCGTCGATGGTCTTGTGCAGCGGTTCCGGCGAATCCAGCGACGCCGGCAGCGGTTCCGCCGGCGTGGCGTTGAACACCACTTGGGCCACCGTGCGCGTGCGGTCGATGGTCTTGAGCTTGGTCACCTGCGCGTCCGCGGCGTCCACCAGATGCAGCGAGCCGCCGCTAGCCGCGACGATGAAGCGCTGCGCGTCCGCGCCGTCGAGCACGAACATGGCCGTGCCGTCCAGCTTGCCGTTCGCGTACATAACGCCATCGCTCTCGCGGCGGCCGATCTGCTCGGTGACGGCCAAGCCGAACACCACCTCGCCGGCGGCGATTTGCGGCAGCCAGCGTTCGCGCTGGGCGTCGCTGCCGGCTTCCGCCAGCGCCACCGGCGCCATAACCGAAGACGCGGCGTAGGGCACCGGCGCGACGTTCGCGCCCATCGCCTCGGCGATCAACGCCGCCTCCAGCAAGCCCAAGCCCACGCCGCCGAACGCTTCGTCGATCAACACGCCGTGGGCGCCGAGTTCGGCAAGCCCTTGCCACACGTCGTCGGCGCGGGCGTCACCGGCCTCGGCCACCTCGCGTACGCGGGCGAGCGGAGCGCTCGACTCCAAGTAGCCGGCGATGCTCTCCTGCAGCATGCGCTGCTCTTCGCTTAGGGCGAAGTCCATGCGATTCGTCCTCTTGCCTTGGCGGTTCGAGTTCGCGCCGTTACGCCGCCGCGCCGACGGCCTTGGCTTCGGCCTCCACTTTGGGTTCCTTCGGCAGGCCGAGCGCCCGTTCGCCGATCATGTTCTTCTGGATTTGCGCCGTGCCGCCGCCGATGATGAGGCCGAGGTCCAGCATGTAGCGCGCCTGCCAGAAGCCGCCGTCGCGCAGATGCGGGCTGCGGTCGTAGAGCAACCCCAGCTCGCCGAGCACGTCGATGGCGAGGCCGGCCATCAGGTGGTTCAACTCGCAGCCGTTCAACTTCACGATCCAGCGCGGCAACCCCGCCTCCTCGCCTTTGATGTTGTGCGAGAGCACGCGCATGCCGTTGCACTTCATGGCGAGAATGCGGCCTTGCAGCTTGAGCAGGCGGTCGCTGTACACCGGATTGTCGATGAGGCGCTCGCCGCCGACGGTTTCGCGTTGCATGATGTCCACGATGCGGTTGAAGCGGTTTTCCGCCTCGTTCGGGTTGCCGAGGCCGCCGCGCTCGTAGCGCAGCGTGGTGTTGGCCACGAACCAACCCTCGCCGCGTTTGCCGATGATCTGGTTCTTCGGCACGCGCACGTCGGTGAAGAACACCTCGTTGAAGAAGGCGTCGCCGGTCATGGTCACCAGCGGGCGCACGTCGATGCCGGGCGTTTTCATGGAGAACACCAGATAGCTGATGCCGTTGTGCTTCGGCGCGTCCGGCTCGGTGCGCACCAAGCAGAACATCATGTCCGCGTTTTGGGCCCCGGAGGTCCAGATCTTCTGGCCGTTGATGACCCACTCGTCGCCGTCGAGTTCGGCTTTGGTAGAAAGGGAGGCCAGATCCGAACCGGAACCGGGTTCCGAGTAGCCTTGGCACCAGGTCATTTCGCCGCGCACCGAGGGCGGCACCAGCCACCGCTTCTGCTCCTCGGTGCCGAGCTCCAGCACCGTGGGCACCAGCCGGTTGTCGCCGGAGTGGCCCGGCGGCACGCGGGCGCGGGCGAACTCCTCGGCGATGATGCGCGTCTTCAGCACGTCCGGCTCGGCGCCGTAGCCGCCGTACTCCTTGGGAATGGTGCGCGCCGCGTAGCCGTGCTCGATGAGCAGTTGCTGCCACGCCTTGGCGGTGTTCGGCGGCTGGCCGGGCACCGCCGCCCCGGGGCGCGGCGCCCGGTGTTTGTGTTCCTCGAGGAACGCGCGCACTTCGGCTTGGAACGCGCGGTATTCCGGGCTGTATTCGAGATCCATGCTTTGCGCCTTACGTTGGTTTTCGCCTTCGCGGTGTTCGGTGCGCGGGCGGCGGGCTACTGCGGCTGCGGCACGATGCGCAGGTAGGGCTTCGGTGCTTTCCAGCCTTGCGGAAATTTGGCCTTGGCTTCCTCGTCGGACACCGCCGGCACGATGATCACGTCCTCGCCGTGCTTCCAGTTCACCGGCGTCGCCACTTGGTGCCGCGCCGTGAGTTGGCAGCTGTCGAGCAGGCGCAGCACCTCGTCGAAGTTGCGCCCGGTGCTCATGGGATAGATGAGCATGGCCTTCACGCGCTTGTCCGGGCCGATCACGAACACCGAGCGCACGGTGGCGTTGTCCACCGGCGTGCGTCCTTCGGCGGTGTCGCCCGCGTCTTCCGGCAGCATGTCGAACAGCTTGGCGACGGCGAGCGTCGGGTCGCCGATCAGCGGATAGGAGACGGCGTTACCCTGCGTCTCCTCGATGTCCTTCAGCCACGCTTGGTGGTTGCCGACCGGATCCACGGACAAGCCGATGATCTTGCAGTCGCGGGCGGCGAAATCCTCCGCGAGGCCGGCCATGTAGCCGAGCTCGGTGGTGCAAACCGGCGTGAAGTCCTTGGGGTGCGAGAACAAGATAGCCCAGCCGTCGCCGATCCAGTCGTGGAACGCAATCTCGCCGTGCGTGGTGTCGGCGGTGAAGTCCGGCACTTCGCTGTTGATGCGCAAGGTCACGGTGTCTTTCCTCCTATGGGTTGCAGGTTTGCCTTGCCTTGGATGCGCGCCATGCTACCCGCCGTGGCATGGCCAACGCAAACCAGCGCGCGGGCGGACGGCAGCCGCGCTTGGCGTCCGCCGGCAGGGTATGATTTCCGCATGGAGCAATTCCACAACGTGGCATTCGACGTTCCCGGCGCCAGGGAACCGCCGCTGTACTTCGCGGGCCGAGCCGACGAGCTAGGGGCTTTGCGTCGCCGGCTCGCGCGGATCTGCCGGACGGGCGATGCGTCGAACGGCCTGCAACTGGTGACGGGCGTTCCGGGAGCGGGCAAGAGCCAGTTGGCCCGCGAATTCGCCAATCGCGTCGAAGGCGAGACCATCAACGGCAGGCAAGTCTGCACGCTGATAATCGCTGCGGAGGATTTGGATCATCCTGTGGGCTTGTTCCTGGCCATAAGCCGCGTGCTGGGCGCAAGCGAGTTGGCCGCGGAGGTCGCGGGGCATGACGACAAACTGTCCAACGTCTCAGTGCGGATGGGGGGAGTCGGTGGCGGCGTGGGGCGCGACGTGGGCCGGCACACAGCCGGATTCGGCGGCCTGCTGCGCAAGTCCTACGCGGCGGGAATGTGGCGGAGCAAAGCCCTGGTGCTCATGGTGGACGAACTGCAAGGCGTCAAGCCGTCGGGCATGAACGCGCTGAAAACGCTGCACACGGGATTGAGCCAGTGCCCGATCCATCTGGCGGGCTTCGGCCTTCAGCTTACGCGCGCCAGGCTTGCCAGGCCGGCAACCGGCGACTGCATCTCCCGCATTGCCGAGACCATGTCCTTGCGGCCTTTGAGCGAAGACGATGCCGCCGATGCGTTCCGCGGGAGTTTCGAGGCGCTTGGCGTCGCCGCCGTCGTCCCGCCCAAGGCCGCGAAGGCGCTGGCGGATGCGAGCTACGGATTTCCGCAACACATCAACGGCTATCTCGAAGGCGCGGCCTTGGCGATCAGCAAGCACGGGCGGCTGAACGGCCCGGCCTTGGACGATGCCTTGCTCCACGGCGACAAACGGAGAATCGACTACTACAAGGCGTGTTTGAGCAACGCCCGAAGCCATATGCCGATGATGGCCATTGTCGTGGAGATGGAACGCACCGGCGACAAGGCCATCAAATACGAAGAAGCCAGAGACGCCTTGGAGCATTCGGGGTACGGAGAGTCCGAACTTGAGGCCGCGGTGCAACACGGCTCGCTCACGTTGGACGCCGACAACCGCTTGTCCTTCGGCATCCCGTCGTTCCACTCCTACATGACCCTCCTGTTGGCGAACGAGCGCGCCCGGGAGCAACAGAGGGCGAACGAAGGCCCCGGTTTGGGGCGATGAGCAGTCCCGTGGACGCCCTGCTGGCGCGCGCCGGGGAGAAACTGGCGCAGTACGCCGCGGCCATGGCCGCCACGCAAGATCTCTTGCGCCCTCCGTTCGCCGAGGCGGTGCGCGTGTTGGCCGGGCTGGAGTCGATCCTCATCGTCACCGGCCTCGGCAAGAGCGGCTTGGTGGCGCGCAAGGCGGCGGCCACGCTTTCCAGCACCGGCACGCAGGCGGTGTTCGTACATCCGGTGGAAGCGCTGCACGGCGATCTCGGCGTGGTGCGCGGAGGGTCGGCGCTGCTGGCGCTGTCCAAGAGCGGCGGCAACGAGGAGACGATTGCGTTCGCCCGCCAATTCCAAGCGTTGTCGGCGGGCAAGGTGATCTGCGTGAGCGAACCGGGCTCGCGCCTCGCCACCATCGCCGACATCGCCTTGGAGATCCCGGCGTTGCCGGAAATCGACGCCTTCGATCTCGCGCCCACCACCAGCGCCGCAACCACCATGGCGCTTTGCGACGTGCTCGCCATTCTGGTGCAGCAAGAGAAGGGCCTCACCGAACGCGACTTCGCCAAGTTCCATCCCAGCGGCACCCTCGGCCGCCGCCTGCTGCTTTCGGTGAGCGACTTGATGATCCAAGGCGACGCCCTGCCGCTCGTCGGCACGGAGGCGCCGTTCGCGGACTTGGTGTACGAGATTTCGTCCAAGGGCATCGGCATGGCCGTGGTCGTCGGCGAAGATGGCGGCCACATCGGCGTGATCACCGATGCGGACATCCGCCGCCTGCTCTTGCGCGGCGAGCCGGTGGGGCAGTTAACGGTGCGCGAATGTTACGCCCGCAGCCGCCGCGGCACGGAAAGCGCGGCGCCGGCCAACGTGCGCGGCGCGGCTTCGCCGCAAGCGATGGCCATCGACTGTCTGCGGCAGATGCAAGCGAGCCAAATCACCGAACTGGTCATCTTGGACGGCGAGCGGCCGGTGGGCGTCGTGCGCCTTCAGGACTTGGTGGATGCCGGCATCGAGTGACCTGTTTCGGGTTCTGGGCGCTTTGGCCCGGACATGGCCGAAAATGGTATTTCTCTCGATTTTATGTAGGAAATTCGCCATCTCGCTTTTGTTTGCGAAGGAACCGCGTATCGTTCTCCTTCCGTTCCGTTAGCCCCTTCATTGGGAAGGCGCGGCGGAACAATTTGGAGGACTTGAAATGAAGAAAAGACTACTTGCCGTCGCCTTGGTGTTCGCCGTGTTCGGCGGTGCTTGGGCCGTGCCCATCGAGCCGGCGAAAGCGGCCGGTCACGCTCAGGTGGACTTGGTGTTGCGCTGCCTCGGGCCGCTCAACTCGGCGCAGACGCGACCGGTGGCCGTGCCGCCCGAGTGCGAAGTGTTCCTCTGGGCGAGGAGCGTGCGGACGCCGCGTGGCTGGCAACGCGGGATGCCCCTGCCGCCCGACGACCGGACGATTCGCTGCCTGCCGCCCACGCCGGTGCTGCCGACGCCGGTGCCTCTGCCGGGCTGGATCTACACGCTCGTCCGGATCGTGTAGACCCGCGCGGGCTCGCCGGCGAGCTTTGGACGGTGTCGCCAACCGGCGGCACCGACCAAGGCTTCTCGTCAAGGCCACGCGCAACGCTGCCAAATCGCGATTCGACGCTCCTTGCGTTGCAACGCCGGAGCGCTGCCCAAACTGCTTGGAAAGAAGAAATGCAAACCCTCCGCTCACATCCCGAGTTCGCCGCGCCGACGCGGCCGGTCAATCCAAACGCGGCGAAACCGCCGAAGCTGGGGCTGATTCCCGCTTTCGGCGCTTGGCTCGCCGGTCTTGCGGCGTTCACGGTGCTCGCCGTGGAGACGCTTTTCGTGGCGGACGACTTCGTCTTTCTGGTCGCCCGGGTCACCGCCTACGTCACCGCGGCGCTGGTCGGTGCCCTGATGCTGGCGTTGGTGGTGTTGTTCGGCCTAGGTTGCGGCGCAATGTTGCGTTGGCTCGACGCCGCCGCCAACGGCCGCCTGGTGGCGCGTTCCGTCGCCCACTCGGTGTGGGTCGTGACCGCGTACATGTGGGTGGGCGTCCTGCTCCTGATGGCGTGGCCGCCCGCCCCGCTCACCGTGGGCCAGGTCGCCGGCGACGCGCTGCTGCACACGACATTCCAACGCGAGGTGGCGTTCGCTTGGATCACGCAGCTGCGTTATGTGGCCTTGGGAGGTTTTCTGGTGTTTTGCGTCTGGCGCCTCTCGCGCCATGTGCGATGGCCGAACGCGGTGCTGGCCGTGGGTTTCGGCGCCGCGCTGGTCTCGGCGGTGGTTGCCGCGCTGGGCGCGCTGGCCGGGGCGTTGCCGGGGATGTCATGACCAGCGTACGCAAGCGCGGCGAAGGCGAACCGAGGCGCGAAGCCATGCCGCGCTTTCGCTGGGCGCTTGCCTTCGGACTCGCTGCCGCGACTTGGGCGGCCGGCATGGTCGCCGGCGCTGCGGTCGCGGAGCGGGCCGCGGATTGGACGGTCGAAAACGCGGATCCCGCGCTCGCCCAAGCGGCAATGGAGCAAACCGAACCCGCCCAAATCGGAGAACAGACGCAGCCTTCCAAGGGTCAGGTTTTCCTGTTCATCCTCGGCCGC
The DNA here is from genome assembly GCA_965243095.1 of Candidatus Azotimanducaceae bacterium. GTDB lineage: Bacteria > Pseudomonadota > Gammaproteobacteria > Pseudomonadales > Azotimanducaceae > VXYL01. Next base: position 2,138,897 of record OZ251530.1, on the reverse strand, counting down.
AACACGGCGGTGTACATCTGGCTGTTGGCCGGCCTGCTTTCGGCCGGCGCCGTGACGTTCGTGGTGCTGTTCTACAACGGCTTGCAACTGGGCTTGACCATCGCGCTCGCCCAACAGGCGGGCGTGTCGACGGGTGCGGTGACGGACCTGCTGTTGACCCACGGCGTTTTGGAAGTCGGCGCGTTCTTCGTCGCCGCCGCCGTGGGTTTCCAAGGTTTTCGGCTGGCGCTCGGCTGGGCGCGCTCGCGCCCCGAGTCCCTCAAAACGCTGCGCTTGGCGTGGGTCTTGCTGTTCGGACTGTGTACGCTGACCGTCGCCGCGGCGATAGAGACGTTGATGACGCCCCAGTTGGCGCAATTCCATGCGGTGACGATGGAGTGACCTCTTGGCCGTCGCGCAGGTCGCCGCCACCATCCGGGATGCGGCCCATCGGAGGGCGTATGATCTGCGCCCGCGTTGCCGATCTAGGATGACTCTCGATGACTCGCCACGCACATTCCCGCGTTCTCTCCATCGGGCGCATCGCATTGTTCCTGTCAGCGTTGTTCGCCGCCGGAACCTTCGCCGAGGTCGCCAAGAACGAGGCGCATGGTTTCGTTTCCGTCCATGAAGTGGAAATCGCAGCGCCGCCGGAGCGGGTTTGGGAGGCGTTGGTGGAGGAAGTAGATGAGTGGTGGGACCCGGCGCACACCTACAGCGGCGACGCGAACAACATGGAATTCGGTGCGCTTGGCCCGCTTGGCGGCCTCTGGGAGGATCTTGACGATGGCTCCGGTTCCAAGGCGTTGGGCGCAATTCGCGGCGCTGTGCGCCACATGGACATCGACATGGTGCGTCCCCCGAAGACGCTGCGCTTGCGCGGCGGGTTGGGGCCGCTGCAACCCCTCGCCGTGGTTGGCAGCATGACTTTCGACTTGGCAGTGGTGGATGCCGCGTCCGCGGCGGCGGAGAACGGCAACAGGCACACGCGACTCGCGTATCGCTACGTTGTCAACGGCCCGCAACTGCGCGACTGGGCCGAGCCGGTGGATCGGGTGATGGGCGAACAGCTACAGCGGTTGCGCCGCTTTGTCGAAACCGGCGAACCTGCCGCGGCAACCAGCGACGAGGCGCCGTAGGCGCAAAGGCCGGCCGCGCTAGTCGCGGTCGAAGTACGCCTTGAATGCGGCGAATTGGTAAGACCAATTTAGTGCAAATCGTCTATTGCAATTCCATGACGCTTGGCCTTACCTTATGGCATAGCCAAATTGCCTAGAGGGGAGGCCGCCATGCGGGCCATGCAATGCTTTGGGTGCTGCGAGTGCAGCGAAGGGAAAGCCGGCGCGAGCCGCCGCGAGCCGAAGGGTCGCGTGCGGCGCGGCGTCATTTGGGCGGCGGCGCTGATGTTCGCCGGCTTCGGTGCGCCGTTCGCCGCGGCGGAGGAGGCCGACGAGGCCGAGATCGTCGAGGAAGTGGTGGTCACGGGCACCCGCGCCACGATTCAATCCTCCATCGAGGTCAAGCGGGCGTCGGACACCATTGTCGAAGCGCTGTCCGCCGAGGACATCGGCGACCTGCCCGCGCTCTCCATCGGCGAGGCGCTGGAGACGCTCACCAGCGCGGCGTCGCACCGCGATCAAGGCACCGCCACCGAGGTGTCGATTCGCGGCATGGGGCCGTTTCTCGGCTCCACCACGTTCAACGGGCGCGACGCCACCAACGGCAGCGGCGACCGGTCGGTGAACTTCAGCATGTTCCCGTCCGAGTTGTTCAACAAGATTCAGGTGTACAAGACGCAGCAGGCCAGCCTCATCGAAGGCGGCGTGTCCGGCCAGATTTTGCTTGGCAATGTGCGCCCGATCGACTACGGCAAGCGCCGCGTTCAAGGCGACTTCAAGATGAACTACAACCCCAACAACGCCAACATCAACATCGCCAAACGCGATCTGGGGTACCGCGCCTCCGGCAGCATCGTCGACCAGTTCGACACCGGCGGTGGCGGCGTTTTCGGCATTTCGCTCGGCGTGCAGAAGAACGTCGTCACCAATCCCGAACAGGAATCCCGCTCCAGCAGCGGGTGGCGCGACTGCCGCAACGATCCCGCGGTCTCCGCCGGCGTCTATTCCAGCGGCAACTGCGACAGCGGCAGCGGCGACCTGCGCATGGAGGTGGATCCGAACACCGGCGTGGCGCCGGACGAAGGTACGCCGGTGATATTCGTGCCGAGCCAGCGCGCCTTCCGCCAGAACATCACCGAAGACGACCGCGAATCCGTTTTCCTCGCCATGCAGTGGCAGCCGTCGGATCGCTGGGACGTCAACTTCGACTACCAGCTCTCGGATCGGGGCTTCACCGAAACGCGCAACGACCTGGTGTTCGCCGAGCAGCGCCGCGTGAATCCCGAGGGCTTGGTGATCAACGCCAGCGGCATCGTGCAGAGCTTCAACAACAACGGCCGCATCGAAACCCTGAGCACCGCGCAGGAACGGCTGGAGGAGTACGAGGGCGCCGGTTTCGCCATCAGCTACCAAGTGAACGATCGGCTTGCACTCTCGCTGGACCTGTCCAGTTCGTCCACATCGCGCCGGGAGAACATCATCCACACGCGGCTGCAGTCGGAGCCGCGCGACATCCACGGCGAAAGAGTGCCGGCCGGCACGGATCGCCCGAACGCGAGCTATGTGATCAGCGGCGCATCCGATGTTCACGAGGTGACGCTGACCAATTTCGACGTGAACAATCACGATCTGTTCGCGGACAACGCCCGCACACGGGTGGACTTGAACCAAGCGCGGGAGAACGACATCACCGCCTTGCGCGGGGACTTCCACTTGGAAACCGACAACATGGGGCTGGTGTACAGCTTGGAAGGCGGCGTGCGCGTCTCCCGGCTCGGTTTCCAAAGCTGGCCGCGCGTGCGCCTGCAACGAACCCACAGCGACAGCGCCATCCCGGGCGCCAGCATGGCGTGCCGCAACGAGACGTTCCCGGAGGACGATTTCCTCTCCGAACCCGCGAACGGCCGCCCGCTGGTGCGCAACGTGGACGGGGACGGCAACGTCATCTGGGAAGGCAACACCTTCGCCACGTTCGATCCGCTCTGCCTGGCGCGCGAACTTTTCGGCGGCGAGATTCCGGCCATTCCGGCGCCCGGGCCAACGGTGAGCAACGTGGACGTGGAAGAGAACACCCTGGCCGGCTATTTGCAGGCCAACTATCGCACCGAGATGGGCGGCAAGCCGGTGCGCGGCAACTTCGGCGTTCGCGTGGTGCGGACGGACGTCGATTCCACCGGGCTGCGCACGACGTTCACCAGCGAACGCGACTCGGAAGGCAACCTGAGCGTCAACGAGGACAGCGGCGCGTTCTACTCCGTGGTCGGCGGCGACAGCTATGTGGAGGTGTTGCCGAGCTTCAACGCCGTGGTGGACATGCGGGACGACGTGCTGCTGCGGCTTGGCGTGTTCCGCGGCCTGTCGCGGCCGGACCCGGCCGACATGGGCTTCGGCCGCGCCTTGAACGTGGACGACGACGACGCCACTTCCATCAGCGAGCTGATCGGCACCGCCAGCGCCAACGGCAATCCCGACTTGAAACCGCTCACGTCGTGGAACTTCGATCTGGCCGTGGAGTGGTATCCGAACGACGACACCATGTTGGCGGTGGGCGGCTACTACAAGAGCTTCCTCGGCGGCTTCGAAAACACCCAGCGGGTGGAGCAGTTCCTCGTCGATGATCAACCGATCAACGCCGATGTGACCACGTCGCGAACCATCGAGGACACCAGTACGCTGGTGGGCTTCGAGATGACGCTGACGCACGCCTTCGACTATCTGCCCGGCTACCTGAGCGGCCTCGGCGGCAAGCTCTCCTACAACTGGGCCGACGCGGATTTCGAGTTCGAGGATCAGACCTTCGGCGCCTCCCGCGTGGTGGACGAATCCGGCAACGTGGTGTCCGAGCGCGTGGGCATCATTCCCGCCGCCGGTTTGTTCGGTTTCTCCGAGCAAGTGCTTTCCGCGCAGATGTACTACGACATTGGCGATCTGGACCTGCAACTCATCTACAAGTACCGCAGCAAGTACTTCCAGCAGTTCATCAGCTCGCCGGGCATCATCCGCTACATCGGCGACATCGGCGTGGTGGAAGCGCGCGCCACCTACAAGATCATGGACAACGTGACGCTGCGCGTGGAGGCGCTGAACCTGTTCGACGAGCCGCGCCGGGGCTTCATCCCCACGCCGGACAGCCAGTACGAGTTGAACAGTTACGGCCCGCGCGTGTTCGTGGGCATCCGGGCGAAGTTCTAGCGCGCCCGGTGGGGCGCGTTGGAGTTTGCTACGCAAACTCTGCGCGTATGGACTTCGACCCGTTGGTGAATGTCAGTGCCGTCAAAGACGTTTAGCGTTGGGATGGAGAGCGTTTTCGGGAGGTTCGCGTGCCGATAGCGCCCGTCGCGAAACCGCGCGTGCGGGACGGCGTGAACGGCGCGCGCCTCTACGAAGCGGTGGCCAGCGAAATCACGGATTTCATCGAGCAGGGGAACTATCCGTCCGGCAGCAGGCTGCCGAGCGAACGGGCGCTGGCCGAGGAACTGGACGTCAGCCGCGTCACCGTGCGCGAGGCCTTGGTGTCGCTGCAAGCGCTTGGCCGCGTACACATCCGCACCGGCTCCGGCGTCTACGTTGCCAACAGCGCCACGGCGCCGCAGCTCTCCGGCGCGAGCGCGTTCGAGCTCACCCAAGCGCGGTTGCTGTTCGAGTCCGAAGCGGCGGCGCTGGCCGCGCCGGACATCAGCGAAGCGGCCCTCGCCCGTCTTGCCCAGTTGCTTGAGCAGATGGAGGCGGCGGACTCCGACGAAGCGGCGGATTTGGTGGATCGCGACTTCCATCTGGCCATCGCCGCCGCTTCCGGCAACGGCGTGGTGCGGCAGGTGGTCGAGTCGCTGTGGCGAATGAGGATGGAACAGGAACCCATCAAGGACGTGTACCGTGCGGTGTGCTCGCACGACGCGGCCAAGCGCGGCGAGGAACACGCGGAGATTCTGGAAGCCTTGCAGGCGCACGATGCGGCCGGGGCGCGTCTTGCGATGCGCAAGCACTTTCGACGGCTGATCGAATCCATGCTGGAAGTCGCGGAGGAACAGGCGCTGGAGCAAGTCAAGAAACAGGTGGCGCAGACGCGGCAGCGCTACCTGAAAGGGGCGCCATGATGGCTTCGGCGCGTGGGGGGTTCGCGCTTGTCGTATCTCTTCTTGGTGCGTTCGCCGCTTTCCCTGCGGCCGCGATACGCGGAGACACGATCGAGTACGTCGTCAGGGATCAAGCCGGCTATTGGGATGTTTTGGAACGTGTGCGGCCCGGCGACGCCATCGTGCTCGCCAACGGCGAGTGGCGGGATTTCGAGATCGTTTTCACCGGCAAGGGCCTGCCGGACAGGCCCATCACCCTGCGGGCCGAGACCAAAGGTAAGGTGTTCATCACCGGCCGATCCAACCTGCGCCTTGGCGGCGAGCATCTCGTCGTCTCGGGCCTGGTGTTCACGAACGGTTACACGCCGACGCGCGACGTCATCTCCTTTCGGCGCACCAAGGAACACCTAGCCAACCACTCGCGGGTGACCGAGGTGGTGATCGATCACTTCAACAACCCGGAGCGCTTCGAGCGGGACTTCTGGGTGATGATGCACGGACGCCACAACCGCTTCGACCACTCGCACCTGGTGGGCAAACGCAACAGCGGCGTGACGATGGCGGTGCGGCTGGACGCCGAGGCCAGCCAGCAAAACGAACACCGCATCGATCACAACTACTTCGGCCACCGTCCCATCCTCGGTTCCAACGGCGGCGAAACGCTGCGCATCGGCACCAGCAAGTATTCGCTGGTGGAGTCGCGCACGGTGGTGGAGAACAACGTCTTCGAGCGCTGCAACGGCGAAGTGGAGATCATCTCCAGCAAATCCGGCGGCAACGTGTTCCGCGGGAATCTCTTTTTGGAATCCCGCGGCACCCTGACGCTGCGCCACGGCAACGGCAATCTGGTGGAGGGCAACGTCTTTCTCGGCAACGGCGCCGATCACACCGGCGGCATCCGCGTCATCAACGCCCGCCAAACCGTGCGCAACAACTACCTTTTCGGCCTCACCGGCAGGCGCTTCGGCGGCGCGCTGGTGGTGATGAACGGCGTGCCGAACTCGCCCATCAACCGCTACCACCGGGTGGAAGACGCGGTGATCGAAAACAACACCATCATCGACGGCCGCCACATCGAACTCGCCGCCGGCAGCGACGCCGAACGCAGCGCGGTGCCGCAGCGCAGCCGGATGCGGAACAATCTCATCGTCAACACCACGCCACGCAATTCGATAGCGGTACACGACGACATCAGCGGCATCCGCTTCGAGGGGAACATCGCCTCGGGGGTGAAGGAACTGCCGAAGATCGACGGCCTAGCGGCGCGGCAAGTGACGCTGGAAGACGGGCCCAACGGCCTCAAGCATCCGGCCGGCGCACAATTCGCCAACGTGGGTGCGCCGCGGGATCTGCCGGTCTTGCGCCGAGAAGACGTGGGCCCGTCCTGGTATCCGAAACCGAACGCGGCGCCCCGCTTCGGCACCGGCAAGACGCACAGCATCGGCCCAGGCGACGACACGTTGACAACAGCGCTAGCCACAGCGGGCGCCGGCGACGTTGTGGAACTTGCCGCCGGCGAATACACCGTCACCAAAATCCTCGAGATCGCCCAGCCGCTAACCGTGCGCGCCGCTGCGGACGCCGCAAGCCGCCCGCTGATCCGTTTCGAGCGCACCACCTTGTTCGAGCTCGCCGACGGCGGCAGCCTGGAACTCGCCGGCGTGGCCATCGACGGCGCGCTCGCGCCCGACGCCTACGGCAACGCCGTGGTGCGCACCAGCCGCTATTCCATGCTGGCCAACTACACCGTGCGAATCGTGGACGCGGATGTGCGCAATCTGAACACCAACCACTCGTTCAACTTCCTGCGCGTGGCCAAGCACACGTTCGCGCGCGACATCGAAATCGCCGACTCCACCTTCCAAGCCGTCACTGGCGACATCGTGGCGCTGAACGCCGAAGTGGACGATCTCGGCATCTACAACGGCGAATACGTCACCGTGCGCGACTCCAAGTTCACCGACATCGACGGCGCGGTGCTGAACATCTACCGCGGCGGCACCGACGAGAGCACGTTCGGCCCGCACGTTACCGTGCGCGGCAACACGCTCGCCAACGTCGGCAACGGCAAACGCAACAAAACCGACGCCGCGGTGTTCCTGCACGGAGCGCAGATGGTGACCATCGAAGACAACGAACTGCGCGGCAGCCGACCGATCCGCGTACTCGAAACCGTGGGCGAACCGATCGTGGCCGTGCGGGGCAATCGCTTGGTTGAAACGCCCCCGGCAATACTGGCGAAGTTCCCGCTGTGAGGATAATCCGCCAACGCGTCGTGGCGGTGTTGTGCTGCTGCTTGGGCGCGAGCCAAGTGGTTTGCGCGGCAACGGCCCCGGGGCATCCGCGCTTGCTGCTCGGCGCCGGCGAAGCGGAAGCGCTGCGCGAGGACTGGCGGAAGTCGCCCCTGTTCGCCGCGGCGGTCGCCCGCGCCAAAGACCGCTTGGCGCCACATCTCGCCACGCTGCCGGCGGTACCGGCGCCCCGCGACGCCGGCGGCGGCTACACCCACGAGCGGCACAAGGCGAACGGCATCCTGCTGGCCGAGGCCGGCGCCCTGTACCAGTGGACCGGCGATGCCGCCTACGCCGAAATGGTGCGACAGCTTTTGCTGCGCTACGCCGACCTCTATCCAACGCTTGGCACCCACCCAATACGTAAATCGCGCACGCCCGGGCGGCTCTTCTGGCAGATCCTGAACGAGTCGGTATGGTTGGTGTTCGCCATCCGGGGTTACGACAACGTGTACGACGCCCTCGACGCCGCCGATCGCGAGCGCATCGAGACCGATCTGCTGCGCCCACTGGCGCGATTTCTCTCCGTGGAAACACCGCAGACGTTCGACCGGATTCACAACCACGGCACTTGGGCCGTCGCCGCCGTCGGCATGACCGGCTATGTGCTGGGCGACGAGCAGCTGGTTCGCATGGCGCTGCTCGGCACCACGCAAGACGGCGAAGGCGGATTTCTCGCCCAATTGCGCCAGTTGTTCTCGCCACAGGGCTACTACTTGGAAGGCCCGTACTATCTGCGCTACGCCATCATGCCGTTCGTGGTGTTCGCCAAAGCCATCGACCGCAACGAGCCGGAGCGCGGCATCTTCGCCTACCGCGACGGCATCGTACACCGCGCCATTCGCTGCGCCATCCAAACCACCTACGGCGGACGTTTCTTTCCGGTGAACGATGCAATACCCGAGAAGGGACTGGACACGATGGAGCTGGATCACGCGATCGCCATCGCCTACGGGCAAACAAACGATCCTGCATTGCTCTCCCTGATCAACGAGCGCTCAAGCCTCATCCTGACCGCGGACGCGCTGCGCATGGCGATGGCCAAGGAAGCCGGCCTGGAGCAGCCGTTTCCTTTCGCCACCCGGCACTTCGGCGACGGCCCGAACGGTGATCAAGGTGCCCTGACGGTGCTGCGCAGCGGCGCCGGCGCCAAGGACAGCGCCCTGGTGTTCAAGGCCACGTCGCACGGCATGAGCCACGGCCACTTCGACCGCCTGCACTGGATGTTCTACGACAACGGCGTGGAGGTGGTCTCGGACTACGGCGCGGCGCGGTTCCTGAACGTGGTGCAGAAGGACGGCGGCCGGTATCTACCGGAGAACACAACGTGGGCGAAGCAAACCGTCGCACACAACACCTTGGTGGTGGATGGGCAAAGCCAGTTCCAAGGCGACCGCAAAGAGGCGGATCGATCTTGGCCGACGGATCACTTCTTCGACGCCTCCGACGGTGCGCAGATCGTCTCGGCGGCGGAGAAGTTGGCCTACCCCGGTACCGAGTTGCGCCACACCATGTTGCTCATCGACTGGCCGGTGCTGGCGCAACCCGTGGTGCTGGACGTTTGGCGGACGCACAGCGAAAAACCGCGCCCCATCGACCTGCCGCTCTACTTCAAGGGCCACATCATCGAAACCGATCCGCAGTTCGCGGTTGCCTCTTCCTTGCAGCCATTGGGCGAGGCGAACGGCTATCAACACCTTTGGCGGATTGGCGACGCCAACGTGCCGGCGGGAAGCCGTTTCGCGCTCACCTGGCTGCGCGGCGGACGCTTCTACACCTACGCCGTGCGGGCGAACGCGGATTTGCGGGCGCGCACCACCCGCGTGGGCGCAACGGATCCGAACTTCAACTTGCGCCCCGAGTCCGGTCTCTTGCTGCGAGCTGCGCCAACCGAAGATCTGTCGCTGGTGGCCGTGCTCGAACCGCATGGCGCCTACAGCGGCGCGCGCGAGTACACCATCGACAGCGAGCCGCTAATCGCGGACGTGAGACGTTTCGGCGATGGCGGCAAGGATCTCGTCACCATCACCGCCGCATCGGGCGACCAGTTGGCGGTGGCACTTTCCTACAACGCCGATGGCGACGTGTCGCACACCATCGAGACCGAAGCGGGCCGCTACGACTGGCGCGGCTACTACCGCGTGTTCAAAACGCCAACGAGCCAGTGACAACTTAAAGAGCAAGGGGAGACACATGATAGGAATACTGCGCTGGGGGGTGGTCAGCTTGGTGGCGCTGGCCACCATCGTCAACTACATCGACCGCAACGCCTTGGCCATCATGTGGCCGGACATGTCCGGGGAGCTCGGCCTCGACAAGGACGATTACGCAACCATCGTGCAGTGGTTCTTGATCGGCTATCTGATCGGCAAAACCGCGTTTGGCAAGATTATGGACGCTATCGGCACCCGCATGGGCTTCGTGCTGGCCATCATCGTGTGGTCCGTAGCCGTGGCGCTGCACGCGCTGATGCGCAGCGTCTTCGCGTTCAGTGCCATTAGGTTCGTCATGGGTTTAGGGGAAGCCGGCAACTGGCCCGGGGCCACCAAGGCCAACGCCGAGTGGTTTCCCGTCAAAGAACGGGCGTTGGCGCAAGGCATTTTCAATGCCGGCGCTTCCGTTGGGGCGCTGTTTTCAGCACCTGTCGTAGGGGGGCTCTATCTGTGCCTCGGGTGGCAGGCGACATTTGTCGTCCTCGGCGCGTTGGGGCTTCTTTGGCTGGTGCCTTGGTTGATCGTCTACAAATCCGGCCCGGAGAGCCACCCGTGGCTTAGCGCGCGCGAAAGAGAGCACATCTTGCGCGGGCGCCAAGTGACGCGCGACGACGTTGACACATCGCCCGACGCCTTCGCACCCGGTTGGTGGGAGATGTTCCGCTACCGTCAGAGCTGGGCCGTCATCGGATCGCGTTTTTTCATCGATTCGATCTGGTTCGGGGTCGCGTTGTGGTTGCCGCTCTACTTGGCGGAGCAGTTTGGCTTCAATATCAAGGAGATCGCCATGTACGCTTGGCTTCCCTACGTCGGCGCCGCGTTTGGCGCCATGTTTGGCGGCTTGCTGGCGCAAGTCTTGATCGCCCGCGGCACAAGCGTGAATCGCGCCCGAAAGTCCGCGATCGCGTTGGGCGGCCTGTTGATGTTCACGGCGCTTTTGGGCACCGCGTCCGCCGCCACTCCGGGGTTGGCGTTGTTGTTAATAGCGGTGATCCTGTTCGGCTTCCAAGTCGCCATCGGCAACATCCAAACGCTGCCAAGCGACTTCTTCTCCGGCAAGTCGGTTGGGTCCCTGTCGGGCGTTGGCGGCAGCGCGGCGCTGCTTGGCACCATAATCACTACCGAGATGATCTCTGTGATCACCGTCACCTCCTATGCGCCGGCCTTCGCGTTCGGCGCACTCCTCGTGCCTCTGGCCCTGCTCTGCGTGTGGGTCCTGGCACCCCGCATCGAACCCGTAGCGGCCAAAGATCATCCGTCGCGGCTAGGTCAACTCGCTCGCCCGATAATCGAGAGGTTAGCTCCACTTGCCCGCGCAGTAAGCAGCAGGATCACTCGCAACCAACGGAGACCGCAATGAACCTGAACGGCAAAGTGGCCCTCGTCACCGGCGGCGCCCGCGACATCGGCAAGGCGGTGTCCGTGGAACTCGCGGCCGCCGGTGCCCAAGTGGCCGTCAACACCTGTCACAGCGTGGCCGCCGGCGAAGAAACGGTGGCCAAGATCAAAGCCGATGGCGGCAGCGCCATCCTCATCGCCGGCGACATGACGGTGGAAGCCGACGTGCAGCGCTTCGTGTCCGCGGCGCAGTCGGCGTTCGGCGATGTCATCCATGTGCTGGTGAACATCACCGGCGGCCTGATCGCCCGCCGCGGTCTCGCCGAAATGGACGAGGCCTTCCTGAACGACGTGATGCGCCTCAATCTCAACAGCACCTTCCTCGCCACCAAACACGTCGCCCCGCACATGCCGGACGGCGGCGCCATCGTCAATTGCGCCTCGCAAGCCGGCCGCGACGGCGGCGGCCCGGGCGCCGCCGCCTACGCCACCGCCAAAGGCGCCGTGATGACCTTCACCCGCGCCATGGCCAAAGAGCTCGGCGCCCGCAACATCCGCGTCAACGCCGTCTGCCCGGGCATGATCGACACCACCTTCCACGACACCTTCACCAAACCCGAAGTGCGCGCCAACGTCGCCGCCGGCACCGCCCTCGGCCGCGAAGGCGAAGCCGCCGAAGTAGGCCGCCTAGTGCGCTGGTTGGCATCCGCAGAAGCCAGCTACGTCACTGGCGCGAACTTCGACGTGAACGGGGGTTCGGTGTTCGTGTAACGGTCAAAGCGGCCGCGTAGCCAAGCGGTTTGCCAAGGCCAAAGCCGCTGGGTCGTCTTGATCCAGCTTGCGGTTGTAGCGGGCCGCGAGGTGTTCGGTCATGGAGGGGATGGGCGGCGGCCCGTAGCATAGGTCGCCATCGTCGTCGGTCAGCGTAAGCACTCCCCGCTGCACAGCCAAGGTCGCCAATTCGGCGCCGCGGCCCGCCTCCACGGGTTGGCCGAAATCGTCGCCCAGCTCGAACGCCGCGGCCACATCGGGTGGTGCCAAGGGCGCGTTGGTCGCCGCTTGCGCCAAGCCGCCCAAGGCGGTTGCGTGGTGGCGGAGCACGCTGCCGAGGCGCTTGCGGTAGTAGTCGGCCTTGTTGCCGTTGTGCAGCTCGGCGATGGCGTCGCGCAGGATGTCGCCGGCGGGCATCGCTTGGTAGTGCGTACACATGACTAAACAGAAAGCGCGCAACGCGGCTGTTAGATGTTGCGGGAAATCTTGGGATTGCCCAGCCAAGACGTCCACCAAGCCCTCGCGCCATGTCGCCCAAGTTTCGGGGTCGAAGTCCGCCAACCGCAGGTGTCGCAGCCAAGCGCCGTCGTCCGGTGCTACGCCGAAGTGGTCGAGGGTCTCGGTCAGCACCTGCCGCCCTTCGCCCGGCTGCAAGGGGCCGATGTTCAGGATGGCGTCGGCGGGGATGCGGGAGAGCCGCAAGTCCTCGCTCATGAACGCATCCGTGGTGTGCAAACCGAAGCAGGCGACGAGGATGCGGGCGTCGTGCAGGCGCTCGTTCAGGATGCGCAGCGCGGTCTTGCTTCTTTCCGTTACCGGACATTCCTGCATTTCGTCGAAAGCCAGCACGATCACCGCGTTGTCCGGCCACATGTGGTCGGCGTGGGCGTTGATGCAGGTGGTGAGGGGGGATTCGTCCGTCAACCCGTGGGCTTGGGCATTGAGCTGATGCTCGCCGGTCTTGAACGCCAACTGACCGGCCGCGTCCAGCAGCAACCCCATGTGCCGGCGGCCGGCGGCGGCGAGCCCCCGTACGCCCGTCAAGAGCGCATGGGTGCGCCGCAACTGTTCCGTGACCGCGGCCACCAAGCGTAGCGGCGGAGCATCCAAGGCGCTTGGGTCCATTTTCGCGCAAAGCGCCACGCGCCCGCCGACGTCCGTGCCTTGCATCCGCCCGAGAAACTCGTCGCACAGCGAGCTCTTGCCCGCGCCGGGGACGCCTTGGACGATGTGCGTCATGCCGCGTGGATTGTCGCTGGCCACCAGCTCAACCGCGCCCGAGAGCGTGCGCAGTTCCTGCCCGCGGCCCACGAACACCGGCGGCGACGCCCGTTCCAACGTGTTCGCGTAGAGGCGCATCCGCTCGAACGCGGCGTACGCGGGTGCGGATGTTGGCGCACCCTGTGCGTCGCGGCTGTCTCTTTGCACGACGGGCTTCCTTTGTCGCGCCATCAGATGCCCAATGCTACCCTTTGTGGATGGTGCAGCGCACATCGAGTTCGAAAGGCGAAGTGGCAGTGGAAGCGAAGCAGCGCGAGATCATGCGGTGCCTCAGCGACATCGAGGCGGAGCACGGCGGGAAGATTCTCTACGCCTGCGAGTCGGGCAGCCGCGCTTGGGGCTTCGCTTCGCCGGATTCGGACTACGACGTGCGGTTCCTCTATGTCCGCGACCAAGACTGGTACCTGTCCTTCGACGTGGAACGCCGGCGGGATGTGATCGAGTGCCCCATCGAGAACGAAATCGACTGTTCCGGCTGGGACATCCGCAAAGCCCTCCACCTGTTCCTGCGCACCAACGGCGCGCTGCTGGAGTGGCTGCACAGCCCCATCCGCTACTTGGAGCGCGGCGATTTCGCGCAATCGCTGCGCACCCTCGCGCTCCGTTGCTTCAATCCCACGGCGCTTTGCTATCACTACAGCCACATGGCGAGGCGCAACGCGAGAGACCACCTGTTCGGAGATCAGGTTCGGCTGAGGAAGTACTTCTATGTGCTGCGCCCGTTGCTGGCGATCATCCACATCGAGCGCGGGCTTGGCATTCCGCCGGTCAACTTCGAGCAACTTGTGGATGCCGTCGCCCCGGAGAACCTTCGCCCGGGCATCGCCAAACTGCTCGCGCGCAAACGCGAAACGCCCGAACTGGGGCTGGGCCGGCCCATTCCGGAGATCAGCGACTTCATCAAGGCGGAACTGGCACGGCACGGCGACGCGTTTTCCGGCAGGAATCGGCCGGAGGTTTCGGAAAAGGAAGCGGTTCGCGGGCACCTCAACGAGGCGTTCCGCAAGGCGATTCGCGAGCAATCGGCCGGATTGGGCGCACCCACACGCGCATAGGCCACAATAGCGCCATGCGACTGCACCTCGTCGATGGCACCTTCGAGCTGTTCCGCGCGCACTACGCGAAGCGCCCGGAGCGCGTCGCGCCCGGCGGCATGGACGTGAAGGCGACGGTGGGGGTTGTGTCGTCGCTGCTTGGGCTGTTGGCCGATGGGCAAGAGAAGGTGACGCACTTGGCGGTGGCGTTCGACAATCCGATCGAGTCGTTCCGCAACGATTTGTTCGATGGCTACAAAACCGGCGCGGGTTTGGAACCGGCCATCCTCGCGCAGATGGACTTGGTGGAGGAGGCCGTTGCCGCGCTCGGCGTGACGGTGTGGCGCATGGAGCGTTTCGAGGCCGACGACGCGCTGGCCACCGGCGTCCGCCGCTGGCGCGACCAAGTGGCCGAGGTGCGTGTGCTTACGCCGGACAAAGACCTCGGCCAATGCGTCAGCGGCAATCGCGTGGTGCAGGTGGACCGCGTTCGCCGGCGCGTCATCGACGAGGATGGCGTTCGTGCCCGCCACGGCTGCGCGCCGGCGTCCGTGCCGGACTGGTTGGCGCTGGTGGGCGACAGCGCCGACGGCATTCCCGGCGTCCCCGGCTTCGGCGCCAAGACCGCCGGCAAACTCTTGGCCCGCTACGACTCGGTGGAGGCCATTCCCGCTTCCGCGGCGGCTTGGGACGTCACCGTGCGCGGCGCCTCGCGTTTGGCCGCCTCCTTGCGGGAAATGCACGAGGAGGTGGCGCTCTACAAGAAGCTGGCCACCTTGGTGGACGACGTTCCACTCGCCGAATCGCTGGACGAGCTGCGTTGGCGAGGCGCGCCGCGGGCGCAGTTCGAGCGCTTGGCCGAGCGCCTCGGCGGCCTGGCCATGCGCCCGCGTGCGTGGCGGGACGTTTGACGCCGGCACACTGTCCCTCAACGCCCAATCCGCTTCCCATTTCGTCGGCAGAAAAAATCCCGCGCTGAACGCCGCGCGCCGCTCAACCTGTGGCACAATGCCGCCGTTATCCAAGCCGCGGCGAACCCCACCGCCCGCGCCAATCCATTCGTCCCTTCTTGGGCCACTGCGAAAGCGCAACTGGGCAGCGGCGTCCGCGGCGCCACTTGGCGGACTTCCGCGCCGCCGCTGTTTGTGGAGCCCTCCCATGCGTTTGCACATCATCAACGGCACCCAAGAACTGCTCCGCGCGCACGCCTCCACGCGCCCGCAGCGCCGCTCCCGGACGGGGGTGGACCTCAAGGCGACGGCCGGCTTCGTCGCCTCCCTCGTCAGCTTGATCGAGGACCCGCGCGAGGACGTCACGCACATCGCCGTGGCCTTCGACAACACGTTTCGCTCCTTCCGCAACGATCTCTTCCCCGGCTACCGCGTGGCCTCCGGCATGACGCCGGCGCTGGCGGCGCAGTTCGACGCCGCCGCCGACGCCGCGGCCGCGCTTGGCGTCACCGTGTGGACGATGGATCGTTTCGAGGCCAACGACGCCCTGGCCACCGCCGCGCACCGCTGGCGCGACGAGGTGGAGCAGGTGCGCCTGTTCACGGCGGATCCCGTGGTCAGCCAATGCGTTCGCGCAAGACAGGTGGTGCAGGTACACCACGCCCCACGCCGCGTGACGACCGAGGACGACGTGTACACCCGTTGCGGCTGCCCCGCGGTGTGCGTGCCGGACTGGCTGGCATTGGTCGGCGATGGCAGCCACGGCATCCCTGGCATCCCGCAAATCGGCCACCGCACCGCCGGACCGCTGCTGGAGAAGTTCGGTGCGTTGGAGGCCATCCCCGCGGACAGCCGCCTGTGGAGCGTCGGGCGGCGTCACGCCCCACGCTTGGCGCACATGCTGCACGACGCACGCGAGGACGCCGACCTCTACAAGCGACTCGCCACCCTGTCCACCAACGCGCCCATCGGCAGCGAGCTTGCGGACTTGCGCTGGCGCGGCGCGAACCGGGAGCGCATGGCCGCCTTGGGACAGCGCTACGGCCTGCCGCTTTCCCCACCGCTTGCTTGGCGGCACATCTGAGCGCTTGGCGTTTGCGGGTGGGCTTGGCTACCAACCGCGCATGTGGCACGCCCGCTTGGAGAGCCTTGCCCCTCAGCACATTTGGATAGTGGAGCGTCGCGGACAGCTTGGATCGCATAACGCGACCGCCCTGATCGCTATTGCTCCAAAAGCGATGGTTGCTCGGACGCGGGGGCAGGCGACGAAACCGCATCCGCGTTGAAGAGGCACCCTCTGTCGTCCGGTAGCCAGTGCGCTCCTTGGGCCACCAAAGCGGCGTTGCCCGAATCCGGTGCCCTGTTTTCGTGTACCCACAAGGGTGCCCAGCCATGCTTCAGGTTCTCCACGGCGCCGTTCCACGTTCCGCCGGCGTTCTGCTTGCTGGCAACCACGGCGGCGGCCGAAGCGAGGCAATAGATGTAGCGGTTGCGCCCCATCGCGTTGCCGGCGTGAAACGGAGCATCCGGCGCGAACGGGGTGATCAACGCGAGATCGCCGCGTTCCAACGCGCCGCGCCACTTGCGCGATGTTGCCGCCCGTTGCAGGTTGTCGGCCAGCACGCCCACTGCCGTGCCTTCGACATCGAGGCTTGCGAGCATGGCCGCTTCGTCCACGCCGCGGGCGCCGCCCGAGACAGCCGAGTGCGCGTTGGCGGCCGCCGCCTTGCCGAGAGAGGCCGCGACTTCAAGGTCATCGCTGGTGGCGTGGCGCGAGCCCACTACGGCCAATCCCTTCTTGCACAACAGACCGCGGTTTCCGCAGCCGAACAACAGCGGTGGCGACTTCCACTCCAAACGCTGCTTGAGTTGCCGCGGATAGTCCGCATCCGAGCGCACCAGCAGCCACAAACCGGAGCGTTCCCAACGCTCAAGACACAGCGCCAGCGCGGTGCCGCGGGCCAAGAGCCGGCGCACGCGATCGACCGTGATCGAGCGATGCCGCCAATCGCAAATCAACTGCTCGCCGCCACTTTCCAGCAGATCGGCGGGCTGCAACTGGCGGCTTTGCAGCATCTGCGCGAAATCCGCCCACTCGCCGATAGACAACGGTTTCGCACCGTCCGCACTCCGTTTGCCGAGTACCGCCGTAAGCAACACCACGCTTTCGGCTTGTGGCGTGAGCATGTGCGTCAATCCCCCGTTTTGGCGCTTGCCAGCGCTACATCCATGCACTTGATCCCAAGCGCGTATGGCCGCACACTAACACCGTGTGACGGCTCTGGCTGTCGCCTGCAATTCAAGGATGCCTTGGGAGGAGGTCATTGATGGCGACTGACAACGATGGCGACATCATCTACTGCCTTGAGAATCCGGCGCTGCGGGACGGTATTGTGAAGATCGGCCGCACTGGAAATCTGGAGGCACGCTTGAAGGATCTCTACAGTACTGGCGTTCCACTGCCGTTCGAGTGTGCGTTGGCATTGAAGGTCAAAGACGCGTTCACCGCTGAGAACCTGCTACACGAGGCGTTCGGGGACAAGCAGTGCCGTAGGAACCCTAGGCGCGAATTCTTCTGGGTCGGCGACGTTGAGCGCGTGAAGGCAGCAATGCGGCTCACGGGCGGCGAGGACGTGACGCCGAACAAGGATGTTGTGGGTGACGAAGCAGAGCGTCAAGCCTTGGAGAGGGAAAAAAGGAGACGTGACCGTTTCAACTTTGGCATGGTGAACATTCCGCCCGGCGCGGTGCTGACCTTCGCGGCCAACCTTGAAGAGGCCGAAAAGCAGGATGATCCCATCAAGGCTAAAGTGATGGGCAAGAAGATTCGCATGCTCACGCCCCCGCGGCCACCTCGCGACAAGGTCGGCGCTTGGAATGAGGGCGAAGACCTCTCGTTGTCGGGTGCCGCCGCCAAGATACTGAGGTCGCGGGGCTATCGGGGAGGCATCCGAGGCCCAACGCACTGGTACTACGAAAACGAGTCTTTGCTCAACCGCCGGTCACGCATGGAGGATGAAGGCGGCGATGACGACTGAGGGTTGGCAACATCAAGCGGCGCGCTGCTGAACGGGTCGATTGACTGGCGGCGGGTCGCTTCGACCGCGAACAGGTTTGGGTGCCCCCACGGCCTACCGCCCCGCCTTCAATGCGTCAGCGCGTACACCACCACGTTCACCCCCACCCGGTACGCGGCGGTGGAGAACCGCTCGAAGTACCACTCGCCGTAGGATTCGCGTTCCCAGCCGTCGCCGATGTCGGTGTTGTGGGTGGCGATGGCCATGAGGCGGCCGTCGTCGTCGGCGTAGGCGCGGATGGAGGGGGTGGCCAGGGAACCGGCCGGGAAGCGGTGTATCCACGGGGGTTCGGCGGTGTCGTCGCCGCCCCAGCGCCAGGCGAAGTCGCGCGCCGGGATCTGCGGCATTTCGTCGATGTCGAACACGGTGTGGAAGATGGGGTGTTCGATGGGCAGCGTCCGCCAGCGGCGTCCGGGCAGCACGCCTGCCATGGCGCGCTCGAAGCTGGCCCACTCGGCGTCGCCCCAGAAGTCGTCCGCCCACAGGAAGCCGCCGTTCTCCAGGTAGCGGCGCAACGCCACCATCTCGTCCTCGGTCAGGCGCATGTAGCCCACGTCGGACATGAAGATGAGGGGGGAATCGCCCAAGGTCTCGTCGGTAAGGCGGCGGCGCTTGGGGGTTGCGGCGGCCAGCACCGCGGTGAGTTCGCCGAGGCGCTTGGCGAAGTTGCGCTCGGCTTGGGGGAAGTCCGTCTCCCAGCGTTCCCAGATGCGGCCCTCGTAGCCGTAGTACGCCTCGCCGTAGCCGCCCACGCTGTCGTATTCGATGCGCGTGGGGGTGAACACCGTGAGGTCGTCCCGCGCCTCCTGCGCCGCCGCCCCGGCGGTGACCACGGCGAGCAGCCATGCGGTGCGCTGCCGCACGTCAGTTCCTTGGCGGATGCTTGGCCAACGCGTCCTCCACCGGGTCGATACCCCAGCCGGGCGTCTCTGGCAGGTGCAGGTGGCCGTCGCGGATGTCCGGTTCGGCGGTGAACAGCTCCGCGTCCCACGGCAGGCGGTCGATGTCCGTTTCCATGATGCGCAGGTTCCCCGCCGCGGCGCTGAAGTGCGCCGCCATCATGGTGGCCAGGTGGCCGTAGTAGTTGTGCGGCGCCACGTTCACCTGGTGCGCGGCCGCGCAGGCGGCGATCTTCATGGACTGCCAGACGCCGTTCCACACCACGTCGATGATGGCCACGTCCATCGCCCGCAGGCGGAAGTACGGCAGGAACGCCGGCAGGCCGATGAGCGATTCGCACGAGGCCACGGCGTGCGGGCTGACGGTGCGCACGTCGGCCAAGGCTTCCGGGTGTTCGGTGTCGATCTCCGCCCAGAACAGGTCGAAATCCGCCAAGGCGCGCAGGATGCGCCGATAGCCTTCGGGATTGGCGTTGTAGTTGAGGTCCAGCAGGATGTCCACATCCGCGCCCGCGCCCTCGCGGAAGGCGTCCAAGTGGCGGCGCAGCTCGCGCACGGTGTGCCGCTCGACGTTGCGATCCGGCGCGTAGGGCGAGCCGAAGCCGGGCGAGAAGCCGCGTACGCGCCCGCCGCCGGGCACGGCGCTGAAGTCGAAGATGTTGGTTTTCAGCGCCGTGAAGCCGCGTTCGCGTACCTCCTCGCCAAGCGCCTTCACGCCGCCCAAGTCCGTGATGGCCGGCGGGTAGTAGTCCGGCCGGGCGATGCGCCAAGTGCCGCAGTGCGACCAGTACACGCGCACGGCGTCGCGCACCTTGCCGCCGAGCAAATCGTGGCACGGCACACCGAGGGTTTTCGCCTTGGCGTCCAAGAGCGCGTTCTCGATGGCGCCAATGCCCATCGCCATCACGCCGGACATGGACTGCCGGGCGCGGGCGTGCAGGCGCTCGTGTACGCGCTCGACGTCCTGCACGCGCTCACCCACCACCATCGGCGCGAGCTTCTCCACCACCGCGGTGACGCCGATGGCGCCTTGGTGCTCGTCGTATTCGCTCCAGCCCACCACGCCGTCCGCGGTGGTGAGCTTCACGAAGTGGTAGTTGCGCCAACCCGCATCGCAATGGCGGGTCTCGATGGAGCGTACCTGCATGGGCGGGCTTCAAGCGGCTGTGGGAACGCGATCAAACCACACCTTGGGGAACGGGGGAAAGCGTGTGCGTCACCACCGCGTCTTTGCCCGCAAGTGATGGCGCGATCGAGGCCGCTTTCCCATCTCCAAAAAATCGAAAAGAGCTCTTGACGCTGCCGTAGAGAGGCGTGTAGTGGAAGCTCAACTGCCCGACAAGCGGTTAACGCGGGTTCGTAGAGCATGAAGTAGTGGGCACTGGCGGCGCCAAACCGCGTTTTGGCTAGGGACGTATGACGGAACTAACGGCGCATGCGATCCAAAGGTGGCCCGGTACAAGGCAGCCGCAGTCACCGGTCGAGGTTCAGCCAAAATCCCGCGTTGTGGCGGTAGGGTCGAGCGAACCCGGCACGCCTTCGGCCGTCGCCGCCTTGTCCCGGTAGATGTGGCTTTCGCGTAGGCGTTGGCGCCAGGCCACCGCGCCGAACTGTGTCAGCGCGGCAAGCGTCACCAAGCCGGCGACGCTGATGCCGTCCCACAGTTCGCCGAGGGTGATGAACCCGGAGGCGTTCGTCACGCCGGTCAAGAACGACGACCAGCCGGGCTTCAATCCGGAAAGGCGCTCCAAAAACACGGCGGCGCAACCAAAGGCGACGCACACCGGGCCCATCGTGAACAAGGCGAACAACAGCGACATCACGGGCCGCCGAGCCGTTCCGGTCCCCGGCGCAAGGCGCTGTGCGCCAGGCGGTCGGCGAGTTCGCCGAAGTCCACGCCGAGGCGGTGGCAGGCGTCCGGGTAGAGGCTGGTGGGGGTCATGCCGGGGAGGGCGTTCACCTCCAGCAGGCTGACGGTTTCGCCCACCACGAAGTCGGCGCGGGAGAAGTCGCGCAGGCCTAGGCAGCGATGGGCGCGCGCGGCGTGGCTTTGCAGCGTGCGCAGAGTCTCCGGCGGCAGGTCTGGCGCAACGTGCTCGCTTTTGCCGGGTGTGTAGCGGTTTTGGTAGTCGTACCACTCGCCTTCGGCGACGACGATTTCGATCACCGGCAGCGCCAGCGGTTCAGCGCCGTGTTCGTCGAGCACGCCGACGGTGATTTCGCGGCCGTCCTCGAAGCGCTCCACGAGGGCGCCGTCGCCGAACGCCAACGCTTGGCGCAGCGGTGCTACCAAGTCGCCGCCGTCGGGCAGGGGCGTCAAGCCGAGGGCGGAGCCTTGGCGCAGGGGCTTCACCACCACGCGCCGGCCCAGCGCTTCCTCCACCTGCTCGGCGGCCGCTTCCGCGGAGGTGCCCGGCGCAACCAGCACGTCGTCCGCCACCGGCAGTCCCTCGGCGCGGAACAGCGCCTTGGCCGCGTGCTTGTCCATCGCCAGCGCGCAGCCGCGCACGTCGCTGCCGACGAAGGGCAGGCCCAGCATGGCCAGCAAGCCCTGCACCGTGCCGTCCTCGCCCGGCGGCCCGTGCAGCATGGGGAACACCACGTCCGGGGCGAAGGCGCGCAGGGCGTCCACCAAGCCCGCGTCCGCCTCGGCGGTGGTTACGGTGTGGCCGCGTTCCTTCAACGCCGCGGCGATTCCCGCCGCGGACGAGCGCGAAACCTCCGCCTCGGCCGAGACGCCGCCGGAAAGCACCGCCACCTTCACCCGGCGTCCCCGCTAGCGCCCATGCCCAGCACCTTTTGGAAGAAGGCGTGTTCGGCTTCCACGGCGCGGCGGATGTTCTTCGCTTGGCGGAAGCCGTGGCCTTCGCCTGCGAACAGCAGGTGCTCCACGGCGATGCCCTTGGCGGCGAGGGCGTCGCGCATCGCCTCGGCTTGGTCGGGCGGCACCACCTTGTCGTCCGCGCCTTGCAGGAAGATCACCGGGCAGTTCAGTTGCGCCGCGTGGCGCAGCGGCGAGCGCTCTTGGATGGCGTCGCCGCCGCCGGTCAAGGTGCCGACATAGCGCGATTCGAACTTGTGCGTGTCGCGGTCCAGCGCCGCCAGGTCGCCGATGCCGTAGTGGCTGGCGCCCACGCGGAACGCGTTGGTGAAGGCGAGCGCGGCCAGCGTGGTGTAGCCGCCGGCGCTGCCACCGCGAATGGCCACGCGGTTCGCGTCCACGCGCCCTTCGGCCGCCAAGTGGCGCACGCAGGCGGCGCAATCCTCCACGTCGGCCACGCCCCAAGCGCCGTTCAACTGTTCGCGGTAGGCGCGGCCGTAGCCGGTGCTGCCGCGGTAGTTCACGTCCGCCACCGCCCACCCGCGCGAGGTGTAGAACTGCACGCGCCAGGAGAGGTCGGCGCTGGCGCTGCTGGTGGGGCCGCCGTGCGTGGTGACGAGCAGCGGCGGCAATTCGCCGGCGAGGCCCTGGTGAGAACCGTTGCGCGGCGGGTAGAAGAAGGCATGGGCTTCCGTGCCGCCGGAGGGGAAGGTGATGGTCTCGGGAGCGCTGACGACGTCGGCCGGCACGGGCGGAGCGGCGGGGCCGTCGATTACGGCGAGTTCGCGGCTGCGAAGGTGCAATTCCGCCACGCGCGGCGGGCCGTCGGGCGCGCCGGCGAGGAAGGCGATGCCGTTCGCGGTGCGGGCGAGGGCGCTGTACGAGGAGCAGCCATCGTGCAACGGGCTGGATAGGCCCTGTTCCAGATCCACCACGGCCAGAGATTGCACACCGTGCCGGACGCGCCGAACCACCGCATGCTGCGCGCCGATCACGACGTAGTGCGAATCGCCCAGCTGCCAAGCGGGCCCGGCATGTTCGGCTTCCTCCGCAAGCACCGGATATACGCCGGTTTCGTCGTAGGCGTGCAGATTCCAACAGCCGGCGGCGTCGGAGACGAACAACAGCCGCTCGCCACACCATGAAGGCTGCGCGATGGATTCCGCCGCGCCGCCGGCCACCACGGTGGCGTTGCGGGCGCGGCCGTTGTGGTAGTCGGCGACGAGCAGCTGGGTGCCGTCCCACGGCATGTTGGGGTGGTCCCACACCAAGAACGCCAAACGGCCGTGGGGCGCCGGGGTGGGCGCGGCGTAGAAGTCGTGGCCGCGGTGCAGTACGCGCACCTCGCCGCTGGCAACGTCCACGCGCACCAAGTCATGCACAGGTTCCGCTTGGGCACCATGCGTCTCGCGCACCGCGAGCACGGCGCTGCCATCCCAGACCAGATCACCGAAGCGCTCGTTCGTGCCGCTGCGGGTGATCGCCCGTGGCTTGCCCGGCTTCGCCGACGCTGAGGCGAGCGGCACAGCGTGGATGTTCTGGTCCGGGTTGTTGACGAAGTAGAGATCCCCAACGCCAACGCAAAACGCGCCGCCGCCATATTCGTACACCCGGCTACGCACGTCGAATGGCGCGGGGGTCATCTCCGAACGGCCGTCGCTGTCATGGCGAACCAAGGCCGCGCGGCCGCCTTCGAGCGGCCGTCCCTCCAGCCAGTACAACGCGCCGTCGCCGGCGCGCAGGTTGTCGTAGCGCGTAGAGGCCGTGGCCACCAACCCGGCGTCGATGGGCGAGGGCCAGGTGCCGTAGGCCGCGCGTTTCACCGCAATTCCTCGCGCTCGGCCACCGCCGCCCAGCGTTCGTGGTCGCGCCACGCGCCGTTGATGTAGAGGAAGCGCGGCGCGATGCCCTCCAAGGCGAAGCCGCAGCCGCGCACCAACGCTTGCGACGCGGTGTTGCCGGGTTGGATGTTGGCCTCCAGCCGGTGCAGCCGCAGTTCTTGGAAGGCGTGCTCTTTCACCTGCGTCAGCCCTTCGCGCATGTAGCCCTTGCCGGCGTGTTGCTTGGCGACGAAGTAGGCCACGCTGCCGGTGCGCAAAGCGCCGCCGACGATGTGGTTGATGTTCACCACCCCCACCATCTCGCCGCCGTCGCGCAGGCAAATCGCGAAGCCCAGGTGATCGTCACGCTCGTTGCGGCGCAGATAGGCGCGGAAGGTGTGCGCGGTGAGGGGCGTCTTAATCCACGGCGAATGGAGATCGCGGCCGTCTTGGGTGAGAGCGAGGAACTCGCGGCGGTCGCCAGCGTTGACCGGGCGGAAGAAGGTGCGCGGCGCGACCGGGCGTTCCGCCGTGGACGCGCTGCTCGGTTGCTGCTCGGCGGGTTCTTCGGTGTGCTCCTCCGCCGCGTCTCCGCTGGGCTTTTCCATGCGAGGGGCAAGCCCCTCGCGCTCCCCGGCTGAGGGCTCCTCCGCCGCTTCCGCGTCGGCAATGCGCCGCTCGGCGGCGGCGAACGCCATCGCGAAGATGTCCCACAGCGCCGGCGCGATCAAAGCGATGCCGACGGCGACGAAATGCACCGGATGCGGCCGCCAGCCGTTGTCGTAGAGCCAGATGCCCTGCGCGGAAAAGGCGTTGGCGTGCCAGTCGATCAAGCCGTAGCACAACGACGCCACCGCCGCGGTGAGCAGCACGTGCGCGAACACGCGATGGGCGAGGCCGGAGAAGCTCATGGCGGCGGAAGGATACCGCTCAAGCTGCTCAAGCCAACGGCGCTCGAGCAAAAACGTACGCCGCCCCCCGATGCCGCATCCACGCGGCGGCGAATCGCACAGCATCGTAACGGCGCAACACCTCCCGCGGCTCGGCGGCTGGATCGTGCGTCACCACCGCGCCGCGCTCGATGCCGCGCACGGTCACCAGATGCCCGCCGGATTCCGGCATCGGGCTGCCGGGCAAAGCGCCGGCGGCGAACGCGACGCTGGCCACCATCGCCAGCGGCGGTTGCCGCGGGTCGTCGTCTTCCGCACACGCCAAGACGCGCCGCACGGTCGCCCAATCGGAGATCAGCTCCACCGCGCCGAGACGCCCGTGGCGGGCCGCGGCCCAGATGTTCTGCGGCCACACGCCGAGCATTCCGCTGGGGCGGTGCCGCGCCAAGTCCACAAACGCGCGCAGCTTTTGCGCGTCCGCGATGCCGAGCGCCATCGCGGTGGCGGTTGGCGAGCAGGCGCGCGGCTGGTCCGGGGGCGGCAGAGTGGTTTGGCTTAGGCACGTCGCCGGGGCGAGCGCGGTGTCCGCCGGCGCTCCCGTCGGCGGCTCGATCAAGCGCGGGCGAATGGAAACGCTGAGCAGATATTCCGCCGGCGCCGGCTGCGGGTGGCGCAAGCGCAGCACGGGGTTGGTCAACGCGGCATGGGTGTGGAAGTAGTCCACTGGCACCACTACTTGCTCACCTGCGCCGCGGTGCTTGCGACGGGCGCGTGCGCCGAAACGCGCTGTCTCCGCGCGTCCGCCATCGAACGCGAGGCGAAACGAGCAGGTTCCGGACGGGGATCTGCTGGCGAAGCTCGCGGCGATGATGTGATCCGCGGGCACGTCGGGCAACGGTAGGCGGATGGGTTCGCGTCCCTTGCCCCAGTTCGCGGGCCCCGCCACCGGCAGGGGATAGCTCACGTTGGGCGACGCCAAGCGAACGGAATGAAACAAGGCATGCGGGCGAGACGCCCGCGCTCCCGGACTTGCGGGCGAGACGCCCGCGCTCCCAGGTTTTGCGCCGTGCATGGGTCAGTGGGTGAACAGATTGCTGGCGTAGTTGCCGGGCGCGCCGTTGATGGCGACCTCCGCAACCAGGCGATATTGGCCGGGTTCCGACGGCGTGTGGGTGCATACCGTGCCGGTGGCCTCGGTGCCTTGGATGTCGGTCCATTCGGCGTCCTCGCCGTGGCGCCGCTGCCACTTGGATGTGATGACTTCGTGGCGAACGCCGTCGCTTGTCGTGCCGTCGGCGCCGATGCAACCGTTGGACTGCTGCGCGCCGAGGCGCACCACGGCGGGCGTCACGGACAGCGCCGGGAGTCGTTGGTGGGCGTCTTGCCGGGCGTTTGCGGAGAAGTGGCTGTTGACCCGTTCGAAGATCAGGACTTGGCTTTTGTTTGACCCTTCGTCCGCATCCCCGGCGACTACCAGATAGGCATGCCTGCCGTCCGGGCTGGCCACAGCGGCCTCGCCTTCGCCGCGTAGTTCCTCGCCATCCAGTTCCGCTTTCCACCAATGCTGGTAATCGGTCCTTTCCAGCCGGCCGGCGTCCGCGTCCCACAGAAAACCGAGGGTGCTGCCGTCGCAGAACAGGTCTATGGCCGGCGCTTCTGCCCGCGCCAAATTGAGTGGCGAGTATCGGCAGCGGAACAGCCTATCGATGTAGATGCCTGGGGGCCGCGCCGCTGGCACCGGCGGGCCCAGTGGCGAATCGCCCAGCAGTTTCGGCTTGCCCGGGTACGGTCGCAGATCGAAGACCACGGCAAATGGCTCGCGGGAACCGTCCCGGCCGATTGCGAACAGCGTCCGCCCCTGGTTGCTCAGCGCGATGCTGCGCAAGCCCTCGAACCCCTCTTGCTTGAAGGTTTGGGCAAGGCTTCCAGTTCTCTGGTCACGGGCCAGAACTTGCAACACATTGTCGGACAAGACGTAGATGAAGGCGTTGTCCGCGGAAATGGCCAAATCCTCGATCTCCGCGGTTCGCACGGTCTGCACGGAGTCGAGAGCATTGCCGTCCGGTGCAATCTCGAACACTTCCAGCGCCTCGCAGCTTGGGCAACCGGCGTAAAGGAAGATGCCGCTCGCATCCGTCAGCAGGTGCGAACGGCACTGGTCCAGAGGCAAATCGCCTTTGCGGCTTAGGGTGCCAGCGGAAGTCAGGGCGTAGGTTCGCCAAGGTCGGTCGCAGCCGTGGTGCTCGGCGGCGAGAAGCCTAGAACGATGCGCATCCCAGAACATGGTGTGGGCACCGTCATGCGGTTGGCGTTGACGGCTAGTCAGCGCGCCCGTTGCCGGATTTCTCGCAAATACATTGATGCCGTCGAAACCGCCGGCGAACAAGGTGGTGCCCGTCGTGTCGAACGCTAGACTCCAAGGGATGAACATGCTGACAAGCCTGTCCCCGCTGCGGCTGCCGTCGCCGATGCGGCCCACGTATCTGAGCTTCGGCGGCGGGGCGGACTCCCGCCAGTTCAGATCAAAGCCTTGCGCCGTCGCCTCGCCATCGGCGGCAACCCGGACGAGGCCGACCCGGACGATGTATCGCCGCCCTTTCGCGGCCAAGAAGATCGCCGGCCCGATTTTGTTGGACGCCACCAACGCAAGGGCGCCGGGTTGCTCCGCGGTGGTTTCGTACACCTCCACCGACCAGCCGTCGTCCACATCCAACCGCATCCACTTTTCAGCTGGCGCCCGCCAGGCCCACCACACCGAGGACCGCCCGGCGGCTCGGCGCGGCTCGTTCCACTCGACGGTGGCGAAGGCCGTGTTGCCGCTGACGCTGCCTTCGATGCCGGCGATGGCCGCGGCGTTCGCCATATCGTCGTTGGCCGGAGACAGGCCCCATTCCAGGCGACGGCCCCCCCACAGATGGAGATAGTCGTGGTTGAGGAAGGCGTCGTCGTCGTTCAAGCCCACCGCGATCCAATAGCGCGTTCCCGCCGTGGCGCGGAACTTCATTACCGGCGTGGACGCGGTGCGCAGGTTGGCTTGGCCCACCAGCACAAGGTCGTCCAGAGCGCTGCCGGTGAAGGCGGCCAAATGCAGAGACGCTGCGCTCGCACCGTCCGAGCTGGGGACGATGCGCCAAGTGTATTCGCGCTGCTCCGGCGCGTTCCAAACCGGCGGATGGCCTTCCGCGGAGCGCGGGAGGCTGCGCTGGGTGTAGCGGCGCTGCTCGGGCGCGGTCCAAACCCACCAGCGGGTTCGGTTGCCTGTTTCCAGCGGTTCGTCCGGCTCGGTGGTGCCGATGATGACGTGGAAAGGTGGGGGTTCGGTGCCGTCTTGGAGCGGCGTGGCTAGCCGGAAGTGGTCGTTGAGGTCGGCGGCCGCGGCGTCTGCCGCCCACCGCAGGACAAAGCTGCCCCCGGCGCTCTGCGCATCTTCCGCGGCGACGGCTATGCGGTAGCGACGCCCCTCGCGCACCGTAAAGATCGCATCGGGCTCCGGCACTTCCGAGACGGCGCGCAAAGTGCCAAGGCTGTCGCCGGTGAACACCAACACGTTCAACGCGGCCGCATCGGTGGAGAAACGCCACTGGCCATCGGCCGGCGCCACCCACTCGTACCAGACCGTCGCCGCAAGGGGGCCAACGAATTCGCGCGTTTGCAGCGTGGCGCCTTGGTTGTTGCCCGCCACGCTGCCCCAATCGCCCTGCAACAACCTGGCGTGCTCGAAGTTGTCGTTGGTGGGTCGTTCTCCTGCCCGCCAGCGCAAGGTGTTCGGCGTGAAGTCGCCAACGGCGGCGCTGACGCGAAGCATGTAGCGGACGCCGCGGCGCGCGGCAACCGTGAGGTTGTCCCGGCGCGACGCCACCTTGGCGAGGGAGGTGAGACGGTCGCCTCGAAACAAGCCGAGCGCCACATCGCCATCGGTCTCGAAGCGGTGGTAGCCGGTTGTCGGCGCCGTCCAGGAAAACCAGACCGACCGCGGCCGCGGCGGCGGGGCAAACTGGCGCGCGTCGAAGAAATCGTCCGACACATCCAAGCGCGGCTCCCCCGCCTCCGCGGTTGCCAACAGCAGGTCGAAGGGCCGTTCCCCGGCTTCTTGCGGCAAGGGCGCCGCCTTTGCGAAGTCGTCGTTCGTTGGCGGAGCGATTGCCGGGGGAACGGCGCCGTCGTCATCCGCCACATGGACTTCCACCGATGTGGCAGCGCTTTGCGCATTCCACGCCGTGGCCAGAAAGTGGAGACGGAACGAACCGTGGAAGTCGGCGCGCAAGGTCAGGCGCACCTCTTGCCGTTCGTCGACGGCCAGCTCCCCCAACGGAATCGTCGCGCCGGATCGGATTCCAACCACACTGTATTCACTATATCCACAGCCCCAGTTACTGTCGCACCGCTCGAAGCCGAGCGCATGTTCCGTCCCGTCTTCTTGGCCCACCGACTTTTCGGGTTGCGTCAGCTCCAACCCGGGGCAGGCGCTGGGCGCTCCGGTCTCGTCATCCAAACGCCGGCACTCGATTCTGATCTGCGCGCCAGTGGCCACATACTGATCGACCGTGGCGGTCAGATCGATCGCGAATGTTTCGTCGTGACGGATGCTGATCTGCTGTTGCGCCGCCGCGAGATCGAGCTGCGGCGCGCCGGCGCCGCGCACGATGTTCCATGCCAAGCCGGCGCGCGGGCTGCCGCCGTAGCGGCGCTCCGCGACCACCTTCAGGCGATGGACGCCGGGCGCCGGGTTGCGCACGGTCACCCACTCCACGTTGTCTATGCGCGAGCGCGACGAATGTGCCCCGCAGGCGGCGTCCACGCAGGTTCGGCCCGGATCCACCCACAGATCCAGATCGTTCGCCACGGGTTCGGAAAAAGCACTCTCGGCCGGCGGCTCGTCCCATGCCAGCACCACATCCAGACGGCTCGCGTCCGCCGGCACCTCGATGTCGTGGAAGGCGTAATTTCCCGTCCCCAGCGTCACGGTCGCGCTGCCGCCGGTCCAGCCGTCGGGCTCATTGCGTTCCAGCACGCTGGTGCGCGCCGACACGTTGCCCAGGCCGTAGTAGCGGTGCAGCGTGCCCGGCCCTTGCGTATTGTCGGCTGGATAGGCTTCGGCGTCGTCCAACCAAGCCATCGGCTTGATGGCGCTCGCCATCAGGCGCGCCCGAACCATGGCCGGCTGCTCCCGGTGCGCCGGCGCCGCGTCCAGCAGCAGCGCCGCCACGCCGGATGCCACCGGCGCCGCCATGCTGCTGCCGCTCCAAGTTTGATAGCCGTCTCGTTGGCCATACCCGGCCGGGGCGATGATGGACACTCCGGGGGCGACCAGCTGCGGCATCAGCCGCCCGTCCCCGGTGGGGCCGCGGCCGCTGAAGAGTGCGATTTCGCCGCCTTCGTCCACCGCGCCCACGGCGAGCGAATTCTTGGCGGCGGCGAACATGCTGAAGCCCAGCAAGCCTTGGTTCGCCGAGCTCCATTGGTGGAGATTCGTCGTCGGGACGACGTAGAGCTGGCGATGCGCCCACACCATGGCGTCCAGCTTGCGCTCCGGGACGGTTCGCGCGTGCCAATCCAAGCCCGTGTCGCCAAAGCTGAGATTGACCACCAAGGGCTTGACGACCGCGGTCGCATCGTCGCCGCAGCCGGTGGCGGCAGCGAGGAAGTCCATTCCGCGCAACACCCCAGCGGGGGATTTCCGGATATCGACGACGCGGAGGTGGCGCACGCCCGGGGCGACCCCGGCCAAGCCGGGGTGCAACCGGCCGTTGCCGGCCAAGATGCCCGTCACATGGGTGCCATGCTCGGGCAGGTCCACCCAGAGGTTCCGATCCTGGTCATGGACTTCGAAACTGGCACCGCAGATGCTGCTGCGTCCGGAATGGATGTCCGGATGGCTGATGTTGAGTCCGGTGTCCAGAATGCCGACGGGCGTCCCAGCGCCGGTGACGCCGTCGAACACGCCGGGCGTGACCAGGGTGCGCAGCACGTCCGCGCCGGCGCCTGGGGCCGCGGTGTTCGACAGCGCTGCAAGGGCCGGCACGGGCTCGATGGCCTGCACGAAGTCCGCCGCGGCCACCGCGTCCAAGAGGTGGGTGGGAATGTTCGCCGCATAGGCGCGGACGACGGGATCGAAGCGGCCGACCACCAAGCCGAGACGCTCCAGCTCGCGGCGCCAAACGCCGTCGGCATCTCCCGCCGTCACGGTGATGAAGGCCGGCAGAACTTCCCGGGAGCGCAACTCCGTCGTGATCGCGATCAGCTTCGCTGCCGGCGGCGTGGCTTTCTTGGAAGTTTCGATGCGTGGCGCGGCTGCGGCGCCGGCGGAGGAGTATTCGCGCGCGGCCTGCGCCATCTCGCCGTGGAAGTGTACGAAGGCGTAGCCGGCCGGCGGCCTAGGCGGGGCGGGCGGATCCGTATCGAGGGCGTGCGGGCTGATCGGCGCCGGCAACACGGCAAAGGATGCGCCGGGTTGGCGGCTTTCGGCGTCTATGCGTTCGATGGCGGCGTCCAAGGCTCGGCTTCGGCGGTGCGCCGGCGCATCTCCATCCGCCGGGCTCGGCTGGCGCCATGCGTCATCCGCCAAGATCCGGTCGCCGGCCCCGGAGGAGGCGAACGCCCACTCGGCGGGCGGCGTGGCCGCACCCCAGGCAAGGGTGAAGTCGTCGCCCAGATTTTCTTGCGATGGCCCGTTGACGCCCCCGGAGCCCTCCATATAGCGTTCGCCGCCGACGCGGATGAAGTAGCGGCGGTCCGCCTCGGCATCCACCGTCGCGTACTCGTCGTTGAAGGTGGATGAAACGGGTTGCAGGGAGGCGAAGCTCTCCTCGCCCTCCTCGCCGCCGCGGTACACGGAAAGCAAGCGACCGACGTCATCGGTTTCGAATTGGTACGCGCCGGTGGTGGGCGCCTGCCAACGCCACCACACCGAATCCACGCTGGCCGCCTCGCGTCCTTCTTCGCCGGGCTCGAGCGTGGCGAAGCGAATGGTGCCCGTTGTTGAACCGGATTGTCCGTCGATCTCCGCGGCGTTGCCGAGGTCGTCGTTGCGCGGCGTCCGCCCCCACTCCAAGGCCAACGGCCGCCAAGCAGCGAGGGTGGACAGGGCGTTGGCGGGAAATCCGGCTGCGATGTGGTAGCGAACGCCTTTCCGCGCCGTGAACTTCAGCGCCGGGTCGGATCCACTCGGGGTGACGGAAGTACCTGCCAAGCGTAGTCCGGCAAGCGTCTCGCCGCTCCAGACGGTCAGTTGGTGGCCGCCGGGCCGATAACCCGACGAGGCGGCAATGCGCCAAGTGAACTCGGCCGTGGCGGGCGCGGTCCAGACCCACCAGCGGGTGCCCACGCCCGTCTCCGGGGGTTCGTCCGGTTCCACCGTGGGAAGGTCCCCAGCCAGTTCCGGCATTTCAATGCTGGACTCCGCGCCGGTTAGCGCCACGGCGTGCGCGAAGAAGTCGTTGTCCGAGCGTTCGCGGTTGGCCCGTTCCCAACCGAGCGCAAAGGCGCCGCCCGCGGCGCCGCGCGCAAAAACGGCGATGCGGTATTCCCGCCCAGCGCGGGCAACGAACGCGATTTGGTCCCAGCACCCGAAGCGCGACCGGCTGTCGTTGAGCCGGGCGTAGTGTCCGGCGATGAGGCGCAGCGTCGCCAGCTGCTCGCCGGTGAACGCCAAGAGGCACGCGCTGCGGTGGCCCACGGAGAACCTCCAGTAGCCGTCGGCGGGCGCGCTCCACCGATGCCAAACGGATGCGCCGAGGGCGCCGTAGAACTCGCCGGCCTCCAAGGTCGCGCCGAGGGTGCTGCCGGAGGCTTCGCCCTCGGCGCCGGCCAGCTCCGCGGCGCTGTGGAAGTCGTCGTTGGGCGGGCCGGCGAGCGGCGACCAGCGCAGAACGACATCTTGCAAAAGCTCCTCAATGTGCCAAGCTGGGGTCTCCGGCAAGGTCAAGCGAATCCAATACCGCCGCCCGGTTTGCGCCGCGACAATCGCCGAGGCGCTCGGCGGAACGAGGCGGGCGAGGGAGGTTAGCGTCTGCCCCGTGAACACCTCCAATCGCGCTTGGCTGCTGTCGGTGCCAAACTGATGGAAGCCGGCACTGGGCGCCTCCCAGTGAAACCAAATGGACCGCAGGGGCCGGCCAACCGCGCCGCTGTAAGCGGGTTCGCCCGGTTCCGGCGTCGCCAAAATCGGGTTGACGGCTTGTTCCCCCTCCGCCCCGGCGAGCGCGGCGGCGTACGCGAAATCGTCGTTCGCCGGCTTCTTGAGCAAAGGCTCCGAGGGCGCCTCCCCGCGGCGCGGCATCACATCGACGAAGGCGTCGTCGCCAAACGCGTTCCAAGCGCCGACGATGAAGTGCATGCGCACCGACGCCGGCCCCCAGGAACGACGCAGCGTTAAGGACACCTTCTGCCGCTCGCCGGCGGCGATCTCGCCGAGGGCGATGACGCGGCCCTCGCTCCGCTTGTACGGGGGGCCGTCGGCGTTGTCCTGGCGGGAAATCGAGCTGCCCGGCACCACCAGCTCGTCCACGCCGTCGATGCGCAACGTGGCGCCGGCGGCGATGTAGGCGTCGGTGGCTATGGTGAGGTCCACGGTGTAGAGATCTTTCTCTTCGGCGTACGCCCGCCGTTGCGCCGTCGTCACGCGCAGTCGCGGTGTGGTGGCGCCGCGCACCACCGTCCACGCCAGCGCCGCCCGGGGAGCTTCGCCGTGGATGCGCTCGCCCAGCACCTTGAGCCGGTAGGTGCCCGGCGGCGGGTTGCGCACCACCACCCATTCCACGTTGTCCACCAGCGAGCGCGAGGAGTATTCGCCGCAGCGGCCGCCGGCGCAGTCGCCTTGGTGGTCAACCCACAGGTCTAGATCGTTCAACACCGCCGCGGCGATCGTGTCCGCCGGTGGCTCGTCCCAAGTGAGGACGATTTCCAAGCGGCGGGCGCCGGCCGGCACTTCGATGTCCTGATGGCCGAACTCGCCATCCTCCAGCGTGACCGCGGCGGCACCGCTCACCCAGCCATCCTCGCGGTCGCGGTTCAGCACCGCGGTGTGGGCGGAGACCTTGCCGAGGCCGTATTGGTTTTGCAGCGCGGCGGGGCCGGCGCTGTTGTCCAGCGCGAACGCCTCGGG
Organism: Candidatus Azotimanducaceae bacterium; assembly: GCA_965243095.1. Lineage (GTDB taxonomy): Bacteria > Pseudomonadota > Gammaproteobacteria > Pseudomonadales > Azotimanducaceae > VXYL01. Next base: position 2,105,239 of record OZ251530.1, on the reverse strand, counting down.
GTCGTCCAGCCAGAGGTCCGGCTTGATTGCGCTGGCCATGAGCTGCGCCCTCGCCAGCGCCGGATGCTCGCGATGGGCCGGGGACGCCGCCAGCAACAGCGCCGCCACGCCGGCGACCGATGGCGCGGCCATGCTGGTGCCGCTCTGCGCGGTGTATCCGCCCTGCGCGCCGTCACCCTCCGCCGACATCAACCCAACCCCGGTGGCCACGACTTGGGGCGCAAGACGGCCGTCGGCGGTGGGGCCCCAACTACTGAACCAGGCGATGTCTCCGCTATCCATAACGGCGCCGACCGCCAAGGAGTTCTTGGCGGCGCCATAGTTGGAGAAGCCGAATTCGGCGCTGTTGGCTTGGGCGACCACATAGAGCTGGCGGTGCGTCCAGACCACGGCGTCCAATTTGCGTTCGCCGAAGCCGCGCCCCTCGAAGGCGCGGCTGGTGGAAGCCAAGCTCATGTTCACGATCAACGGCTTCGCCGCCGGGCCGTCGCCGCCGCAGCGGGAGGGGTTGGCCAGAAAGCTCATGCCGCGGCCGATGGCGACACCGCTACCGTTGCCGCTGGGCGACAACACCTTGGCGATGCGGAGGTGCCGCACGGCCGGCGCCATGCCGGCCAAGGCCGGCTGCAACAGGCCGTTGCCGGCGATGGTGCCGGTGACATGGGTGCCGTGGCCGTCGAAATCCACCCACAGGTCGCGGTCCGAGGCGGGATTCAGGATGTCGAAGTTGGCGCCGCAGATGCTGCCGCGCAGCGCGCCGACGTCCGGGTGGCTGATGTTGAGGCCGGTGTCCAGGACACCGATGGGAATGGCCGCGCCGCCGACGCCGCTGAAAGTTCCCGGCTGCTCCCGCATCCGCAGCGCATCCGCCCCCATGGCCGGCACCGCGGTGCTGTGCGCCGGGGTCACGCCGGACACCGGCTCGATGGCAAGCACGAAGTCGGCTTCGGCGATGGCGGCCAGCGCGGCGAAATCGGCCGCCGCCTCGTACACGCGCAACTGCGCATCGAAACGGCCGACCACCGCGCCGCGCTTCTCCAGCTCCCGCCGCCAACCACCGTCCGGGTCGTCGGCCATCAAGGTGATGAACACGGGCGTTTGCTCAGCGGCTAGGCGCGCCTCTTCCAAGAAGGCCGCGGCGGCCTTGCTGGCGGGCGGCACGGCGCCGATGCCCCGAACAGCCGGCAACTCGGCGATGGCGCGCAACGGCGCCTCGGCACCGGGCAATTTGGCGCGAACGAGCCGGCCCGACGTGCCCAGAAGCTCGCCGCCATGCAGCCGCAGCGCCCCTTTCAGATCGCCGAGCGTCGTATCCGGTGCCAGCCGCAACCAGCCAAAGGTCCAGCCGCGCCCCGCGGCCGCGGCCTGCCGCGCCAAAGCGTCAATGGCATCCGCACCGCCGAGCCAGTCGAGCTTGTCGGCGGGCGCGGGCTTGGCTTGCGCCGGGGCCTCGATCGGCGCTTTCGACATCTCCTGCGGCGAGACTGCAACGAAGCTGTAGCCATCGGGCGGGGATGGCGGCAAAGGCGCATCCACCAAAGGCGCTGGGAAATGCGCGGGAATCGGTGCCGCCTCCACCTGCGATTGCGGCGGCGATTGGCGTTGGGGAGTGGATTTGGCGCGGCGTTCGCTTACCGCGGCGATGTCGGCCAAGGTCGCCGCCGCGACGAGTCGCTCAACGGCCTCGGCCTCCGGCTGTTGCGTGGCAAGCGGTCCTGTTTGGTAGCGCAATACCGCAACGATGCCGATCGCCAGCAAACCCAGCACACAAACGATGGCCGCGGTCTGGCGGCGCCCAGTGCTGTTTCCCGCAACCATGACCAGCGAGTATAGCCAACGCCAAGCCCGCACGCCCATCAATAGCCCGTCAATTCCATGTAGCCGGCGCCAAGCCGGGTGCCGGCGCTGTCGTACACATGGGCCACGCCTTCCCAATAGCGAATGGACGTCTCCATCACCTGATCCGCGAACGCGGCGCGAACGCTCCACGGCGAAGATTCCCCGGGCAGGCGCAAGCGCCACGCCACCGGCCACTCGCGCCAATGCTCCTGCGGCGCGAGCGAAAACTCCCGCGCTTGCAGAATGCGCGCATTGCCAGCGGCGTCGATCAGCACACCGGAGTTGTAGCCAGAGGGCTGGCCGTCGCGGCGGCGCATCCGGTAGAACATCATGTCGCGGCCGTCGTCCAAACGCAGCGCGAACCAATCCCAGCCGGCGTATTCCGCCGCCAGCACGCTCGTGCTCCACTCGCGATCCAGCCAAGCGCCGCCGGCCACGCGATGCGTCGCGCCGCCCACGCGCACCTGCCCCTCGGCGTCGATGCGCGGAATGGAGTAGTAGTAGGAGGCGTTGTTCGGCCCTTTGCGCGAGAGCCCGCCTTCGCCTTGGCGTACGATGGGTTTGCCGCCACGCAAGGTGAGATCCACTGCGAATCCGGTTGTTTCCGCTTCCAGCCGCAAAGGCCAAAAGCCTGCGGCGTCATCGGTTGTGGCGAGCCGCCAACCTTCCAAATGCACCGCGAACGGCGCGGCGCGGGCGCCGGCGAGGGCCGGGTGGCCGCGCGCCAGACGCTCCTCCTCCAAGTGCCGCCGCGCCGCCACATCCGAGACCGCCACATGCCCCAAATACACCTGACCGCTCCGCCACGCCTGCGCGCCTTCCTGCGCGCTCGCATCCCCCACCGGCGCGATTCCCCTGCGGAACACGGTGAACTGCACGCCGAATTCGCGCCCCTCGGCGTTGGCGAGCACGGCGGTGAGATACCACCACTCGCTGCGGAACTGCGGATGCGGCCCGTGATCCCGGGGGAAGGTGAAGTCGATGGGGCGATCCGCCTTGGCGAAACCGGCCGCATCGTCTTGCGCGCCCGGGCGGAGCCCATCGCCTCCGAGTACCGCGCGCAGCCCCTGTTGCCGGGCCGGTGCGCTGTCCGGATCGCCGCCACAGCCAGCGGCCGCCAACGCCCAAACCGAGAGCAGCCAAACGCCACGCCGCACGGGAACAGCCATGTGGGAATCATAGACCGCGTGTTGCGGTTGAGCGTTCGGCACATGGGTGCTAGGTTGCGCGACGGTGGAACAGGCGCTGGACGAATATCGGGCTTTCGGCCACGAAGTGCTTGCGCATGCGGGGCGCATCGCCGCCGAGGGCTTCCGACGCACTGGCGGCGTCGCCGATGTCGCCGACAAAAGCGGCGGTGGCGCGTTCGATCCGGTCACCGACACCGATCGCCGCGTGGAAGCCGCCATCCGCGAGCGCATCGCGGCGCGTTTCCCCGATCACGGCATCTACGGCGAAGAGCTGGGCGACAAACCCGGAACCGCCGCGTGGCGCTGGATTGTGGATCCCATCGACGGCACGCGCGCCTACATCGCCGGGTTGCCGGTGTGGGGCTGTCTGCTCGGCTTGCTGCGCGACGGCGAGCCGGTGTTGGGGTGGATGCATCAGCCGGTGGTGGGCGAGACGTTCTGCGGCGATGGGCGCGAAGCATGGGTGTCCAATGCTGCCGCCGCAGCAACGAAAACCATCCGCGCCCGCGACCGCGCTGTGTTGGCGAACGCCGTGCTCGCCTGCACCCACCCGGCGATGTTCACGGGGCAGGCGCGGGAGCGGTTCGAGAAGCTCGCGGCGCGCGCGCGCATGACGCGCTTCGGCGGCGACTGCTACAACTATTGCCTGCTCGCCCACGGCCTCATCGATCTCGTCATCGAAGACGACTTGCGGGCGCACGACATCCTGCCCCTGGTGCCCATTGTGCGCGGCGGCGGCGGCGTCATAACCGATCTGGCCGGCGAAACGCCGCGTGGCGGCATGGTGGTGGCGGCGGCCAACCCGCGCCTGCACGCCGAGGCGTTGCGGGCGATGCGCGGCTGACGGGGATCGCCGGCTTCTGCTATGGTGGCGGCGTCCGCTCGAAGCGGGCGCGAAAGCAAGCGAGGTGGCATGTGATAGGCAATGTGTTGGTGGCGGTCTCCACGGCGACGCTGCTGCTCATCGGGCTGTCGGCGACCTACGTTTGGGAGGGGTTCGACACCGAGGCGGCCATCGCCGAGAGTTGGGCGCAGCGCGACGCCGCGCATTTGCTGGCGCAGGAGTTGCGCCAGTCCTCGGATGACTTGACACGCATGGCGCGAACCTACGCGGCCACCGGCGACGAGCGCTACCACCGCTATTTCCAAGAAATCCTCGCCATCCGCAACGGCGAGGCGCCGCGCCCGGAGCAATACCACCTGGTGTATTGGGATCTGGTCACCGCCGGCGGCGCGGACGACGCCCGGCCGCGGCCGAGCGGCCCCGCGGTGGCGTTGCGCACGCTGATGCGCGACGCCGGCTTCACCGAGCCGGAACTCGCGCTGCTGTCGGAATCCGAAAGCGCCTCCAACGCCCTCACCCAGTTGGAGGACCAAGCCTTCGCGGCGGTGCGCGAAGGCGATCTGCACGCCGCCCAGGAACTGCTGCACTCGGACGCCTACCACCAAGCCAAGGCGCAGATCATGATGCCGATTCAGCGCTTCATCCAAGCGATGGAAATTCGCACCGCCCAGGAAATTCGGCGGCTCGCGGCACGGCAGAGCGACCTCAACCGCTACTTCCTCGCCACCACCGCGGTGTTGATCGCCTTGGTCGCCGTGGCGTTGGTGCTGGCGCTGGTGGCGGTGCGCCACCGCCAACGGGAAGAAGCCGAGGCGGCTTCGGACTGATTCAACCCACGCTGGCGGATCGGAACGCCGAGCGGTAGCTCGGCACGACGCCGGCCAGCAGCGCCCCGGCCAAGCACAGCAGCAGCGGCAACCAAAACGCGCTCGCCACCGGGCGCAGGTTGATGCTCCAGCCGAACGCCAACGGATTCACGAACGCACACAGCACCCAGGCGATGAGGACGCCAAGCGGCGCCGCGGCGACCGCCGCCAGCGCGCCCAGCGCCAAAGTGCGCGTCAGCGCCAAACGCCAGATCTCCACGCGGGAGTGCCCCACCGCGGCGAGCAAACGAAACTCGCGTTCGCGGTTCGCCTGCAGCGCCGTCAGCGCCGCGTACAGGCCGACCACGGCCACCCCCACCGCCACCGCGGTCAGCGCGTTGCTGACCACGAAGGAGCGATCGAACGCGGCGCTGGCGGCGGCGCGGATTTCGGCGTGGTCGCGCACCTCGGCATCGGGGTAGCGTTCGCGCAGCGTTGCCGCGACGGCCGCCGCACCACCGGGCTCGGTCAACACCACCATCTGCTCCCAAGCGAGCGCATCGGCGGGCAGCCGGTGTTGCCACGCCAGCGGCAGGATCAAGGTGGGCGACGCGGCGCGATAGTCGCGAAACACATGCGCCACCAGCACGCCGAGGCGCTGGCCGCCAACGGTGATCTGCGCGGTGTCGCCGATGCCGAGATCATAGGCGCGAGACGCTGTTTCGTTGAGCAACGCGCCGGCAGGCGCATCGCCGCGGTAGCCGTAGCGGGCCACCTCGGCGGCGTCCAGATCCGCCACGCGAACGGTCACCGGCCCGTGCGCCAAACGCGCCGGCGCCTCGCCGTAGCGCCTCGCGCCACGCACACCCGGCAAGCTGCGTATCGTCGCCAAGTCGCGCCGCGCCCCGCCGCTCTCGTCGCGCAGATAGACGCCTTCCCACAACACCTGGTCGAGCATGGCGTCGAAATCCCGGCGCAGGCTTTCCACCATCAACCCCATGCCGATGGCCACCGCCGCGGCGATGGACAGCGCCGCCAGCGCGAGGCGCGGCTCGCTGCCATCGTGGGCACCCGATGCCGGCAGGCTGCGCAGATTGGCGCGCATCGTCAGCGACTTGACGAACTTCGCCAGCGCACGCGCCGTGCCGGCGAGCGCCGGGACCGCGTAGGCGACATGCAGCAGGCAGATCAACAGCAACGCGACGAAAGCGCTCCACAGCGCGGCGTGGACGAGGCAACCGGCCAACACCAGCGCCGCCGTCAAGCCGAGGACGCGGCGTGGCCACCTGCGTGAACTCGGTTGCGCGCCGCCGGCACGCCAACCCGTCCAGAGCGGCGCCAACGCCGCCGCCAACGCACCGCAGCCGAGCGCTTTGGCGACCACCCACGCATCCACCGCGGCCGGGCGCAGTTCTCCCGCGGCCGCCAGCGCATCGGCGAGCGCCGCGCCGGCGGCCAGGCCGAGGCCGCTGCCCAAGCCGCCGATCAGCAATCCTTCCGCCACCGCCATGCTTCGCAGCTCGCTGCGGGAGACGCCGGCGGCGCACAAGCGCTCGTGTTCCAACCGCCGACGGGCGTTGTTGGCGCGGCTCGATTGCACTGCGAGGAACAGCGCCATCAACAGCGACAGCAGCGCCAAGATGCCGAGGTTGAAGGCGATGGCGTCCGCGAACCGGCGCGTCGGATTCGTCTGCGCGAGCGAGGTGACGCGAAAGCCGTCGAGCTTCGGGTTGCCCGCGGCCGGCAACGCCGCGGCGATTCCGGGCAGCAGACCGTCCGCCCAGTCCACAAGGCGCGAGGTTGGGTTCGCCGTTTGCAGCCAGATGGCGTCCAATTCGCCTTCGCGCCGCAGCAGCCGCTGCGCAGTGGGCAAGTCGGCGAGCAGGACGCCAACTCCCTCCACCTCCTCCAACGCCACGGGCAAGTTCGCCACCTTTCCGCCCGCGGCGCGCACCGCCGCCGCATCGCTTGGCTCCACCGCCAACACATCCTCCAACAGAAAGCGGCTGGACGATCCCGGCACACCCAAGCCGGCCCCGTCGCCAACGCCTTGCAGCCCGGCCAGCGGGTCGAACCCGACCAGACGCTTCGCCCGGCCGCCCACCCGCACATAGCCGTCAATCACCGGAAACACCGCGGTCACGCCCGGCAACTCGCCTTGCCGCCAGCGGCCGCGGAGGTCGAAGTAGTCGTCTTCCGAAAGATCCGGCCGCGTCGCCACATGGGTATGCCAGTCGACGCCGCCGCTAGCCGCGGCCAACCCTGCCCGCACGGACTCGCTCACCAGATGTACGGCGGTTACCGCCAGCACCGCCAACGCGGTGCCAACGAGAGTCGCCACCGAACCCACGGGATGACGCGCCGCGTACCGCAGCTGGCTTCTGGCCAACAGCGCCAAACCGCCGCCCACGTCAGCCCCCGGCGAGGCGCAACACCTCGTCGGCCCGCGCCGCCACCTGCTCGTTGTGCGTGGCCACCGCCAACGCGCAACCGGCGGCGCGCGCTTGTTCCCACAGGAGCTCCGTCACCCGCGCAGCGTTGGCGGCGTCCAAGTTGCCGGTGGGCTCGTCCGCCAGCAACACCCGGGGCTGATGCGCCAAGGCCCGGGCGATGGCGGCGCGCTGCTGCTCGCCCCCGGAAAGCGTCTCCGGGAAGCGGTGGCGACAGTGCGCCAAGCCCAAGGCGTCCAGACGCGCCAACGCTTGTTCGCGGTGCGCCGGCAAGCGGTTCAGTTCCAGCGGCAGGAGCACGTTCTCCTCCACGGTGAGCGTGGGCACCAAGTTGAAGAACTGGAACACGAAGCCCACCTCGCGTCGGCGAAACCGGGTGCGCCGCTTCTCCGACGCCTCGGACACCGCGAACCGCTCGCCTTGGCCATCCTCAAAGACCACCCGGCCGGCGTCCGGCAACGTCAAGCCGCCGAGGATGTTCAGCACCGTGGTCTTGCCGGCGCCGCTTGGCCCCCACAGCGCGATGGTGCGCCCGGCCGGCAAAGCGAACGACACGTCGCGCACTACCCAGCGGCTGGCGTCACCGTCCGCGTAGTGCTTGCCCACATCCTCCACGCGCAGCAACGCCCGCTCGCCCGGCGCTTGCCCGCGCGAATCCGCGGCGGCGCGATCCACCACCGGCGGCGTCAGCGCGGCTGCTGGCCTTGGGCGCGCAACTGCGTGTCGATCGCGCCGAGATGGCGGCCGGCGATCACGTCCTCCAGCAATCGATCCACGGTGGCGAAGCGCGCCACGGTGCGCAGCGTGGTCAGCGTGGGATGGATCATCTGCCACGCGCCGGCGTCGAATTGGACGAGCGCTTGCGTCGGCGTCACCCACTCGCCGCCGGCGGTTTCGCGGCTGTCCGCCACCGCGGTTTGGCCCGGCGGCAGCGTGGCCAGGAAGAAGCGCGTGTCGAAGCGCGCCGGGGCCGTTTCGGGCGTGATCCAGTGGCTGAAGTAATGCACGCGATCCAGCGCCAACCGCAACCCTTCGCGCTCCAGCATTTCTTGGAACGTCAACTCGCCGGTCGTCAACGCGGCGCGGTGGCCATCGAACCGCGCCCGTTCGGCATCGTCGGCGGGTTGAAAAACGCCCTCGGCGCGATAGGCCAACAGCACCCCGCACTCCTCGAAGCACTCGCGCACCGCCGTCACCCAGTAGCGCAGCCCGCCGTCCGCCAAGCCCAAAGCGGCCGAGGCGTCCGCATCCGACCTGCCTTCGCAATAGGCACCGAGGCCAGCGTCGGCCGCGTCCACCTTGCCACCCGGAAACACATGCAAATTGGGGAAGACGCCGCGCCCCGGGCGGCGCACCATGAACACCTCCACGCCTCGTCGCCGCGGCGCCTCCCGCGCCACCAGCAACGTCGCCGCTTGGCGTATGCCGCCCGCCGCGCCGGGCGGGACGGTATTCGAGGGATTCAACAAAGGGCTGCCGCACACGAATGTTCCGCGCCATGATACGCGCCAACTCGCTCATGGAGACGGCCTTACAATCGACATTCCGTAGGCGCACCATCGAAGGAGGGCCGCATGGCGACAACGCAACTGACGTTCGACGAAGACGAACTGCTCGCCGAACACGACTACGCCGCGCCGCACATCGTTGCCGGCCAGCGCCTGCACGGGGGTTTCGACGCCGACGGTGGCTATCTGCCGCCACGCTCCAAGACGCGCCCCTTGGCCATCCACAACTGGACCGAGGCGTTGCGGGCGCGGGGCGGTGACCTGCTGGCGGCCGATTCGTCCCTGCTCACCGGGCCGCGGGTGCCCAACCCGGCGCAGCAGCGCCTGCTGATGGAAAACGGCGTTACCCGGCCGTTCTGGAACCAGTTGACCATCACCGGCAAGATCGAAGGCCGCGGCCGGATGATCGGCGAGATGCCGTTCCCGGACTTCAACCCGCTCGTCGTGGAGGACATCGACGGCATGGCGCTTGGCCACCTTCGGCGCGGATTGCTGCGGGCGCACGGCATCGACGAGGGCGGCGAACCCGACAAAGGCATTGGCGGCCACGACGTGATGTGGTTCGTGGCGCGGGATCTCGCCTTCGGCGCCGAGGAACACGCGGATGTGCAGCCACCGGAGTCCATAGCGCGGCCCGAGGCCGGCCAAAGGCACATGCCGGAGATCGAGATGCCGTTCGAGATGGCGCTCAGCTTTCTGATGAACCTCCTGCTCATCGAGTTTCGCGCCGAGATCGGCTTCGCCCACTCGCAGGAGACGTTCCGCACGCCGACGTTGTTCCCCGGCCGCCGCGCCGAGGCGGAACAGGCGGCGGTGCTGGTGGAGCGCATTCGCACCGATGAGCGCATCCACGTGGAGTCGCTGCGCCTGTATCTCGGCGAGATGCGCTCGCTCAAGGTGTACACGGTCGATGGCGGCACCATGCCCGGCGCGGCGCTCGTGGATCGCTTCTGGGCCGGCATTCTGCGCTGGGCCACGATGGAGCAGCCGCGGCTGGCGGCGGAGCGCATCTATCAAGCGCTGCGCGAGGAGATTCTCGCCCACGGAAGCGGCGCGAACCTGCTCGGCGAATTCAACGCCCTCGCGGACCCGGGCTACGCGCTGGCCGCTTGACGGCGTCGTCAGCATTGATTTGGCGTTGATTTTCCTGCAATATCGCCCGCCAATTCGGATGCGCGACGTGCCCGCGGGCTAGGTTCCAGCCGCGGTCGCGAGCCGTTTAGGAGCTGGGGAAGTGCAGTTACTCGCCAATTCGACCGCCGCGGCCACCACGCTGGACGACTACGCCCGCGTGCCCCGCATTCTGCGGCTGAACATCGCCGGGCAGCCGGTGGACTGGGCCACTTGGCAGGAAGCGGTGTGCTTGTACGCCCGCGATCTGGTGGAGTGGACCTTGGGCGATGCGGTGCTGCGGCTGCGCGGCGGCCATTCGCGCATCGACGGCAGCCGCACCACGGTGGACATCCACAGCATCATCGCCTGCGGCGGCCGCCATGCGCAGCACCTGCGCACCGCGCCGTCCCTCACCAACGCGGCGTTGTTCGCCCGCGACCGGCACCTTTGCCTGTATTGCGGGCGCGTGTACGCCGCCTCCTCGCTCACGCGCGACCATGTGGTGCCGAAATCCCGCGGCGGCCACGACGAGTGGGAGAACGTGGTGTCCGCCTGCCGCCGCTGCAATCATCACAAGAGCAACCGCCTGCCGCACGAATGTGGCATGGCGCTGCTCGCGCTGCCGTACGTGCCGAACATCGCCGAGCACCTTGCGCTTACGAATTCCGGGCGCATCTTGGGGGATCAGATGGATTTCCTGGCCACGCAGTTCGGCCAAGCCGCCAAGGCGCGGGACAACCTGCTGCATTGATCTGCTTCGGGGGCTTCGCCCCCGGGACCCCCAGGGATGGCGACGTGCTTGTCGTGGCACCGGTGCCTTGAAGCGCGTGTTGCCGGATGCGACGCCCTTGTGGCGGGCTCCAGCGTTGATTCCCCCCTCCCGACGAGCATGTCGTGCGTACGCGTTCTTTTCGGGCGGGCGGCATTGATCGGCGGCGGCGTCCGCACCATACTCTCGCGCACACGGTTCTGGGGGAAGACGATGAGCCTGCAATTGCGATTGGTCGCCGCGGCGTGCGCCGTTGGCTTGGCCGGCAACGCCTTGGCGTTGCAAGTGGGGGAGCGGGTGGACAACTTCGAGTTGCTCGATCAGCACGGGCGAGCGCACGAGTTGCACTACCTCTCGGATGCCCGCGCCGTCGCGCTGATGGCGCACAGCACGCGCTGCGAAGCGACCGAGCGCGATGTGCGGCGCTTCGAGCGGTTGGCGGCGAGCTACGCGGACAAGGGCGTGGCGTTCCTGTTGGTGAACTCGGACGGCTTGGCCGATCGGCGCGTCATCGGCGAGGTTTCGCTGCCGGTGCTGGTGGACGAGGCGCGGCTCATCGGCGAGTCCTTGGGTTTCGCCAGCGCCGGCGAAGCGCTGCTGGTGGCGACGGACGGTTGGCGGCTTGCCTATCGGGGCGGCACCGGTGAACAACTCGCGCCCGCGTTGGACGCGCTGCTCGCCGGCGAAGATGTGCCGAACGGCGATGTTCCCGCCGAATGTGCGCTGCAAAACGCTTCCGCGCCGGCGGACGTCACCTATGTGGACGATGTCGCGCCGCTGCTGATCCAGAACTGCGTCACCTGCCACCGCGAGGGCGGCATCGGGCCGTGGGCGATGACGAATTACGCGATGGTGCGCGGCTTCGCGCCCATGATCCGCGAAGTGGTGCGCACGCGCCGGATGCCGCCGTGGCACGCCGATCCGATGCACGGCGATTTCGCCAACGACCGCTCGCTGACCACGGACGAGGCGCGCATGCTGGTGCATTGGGCCGAGGCCGGCGCGCCGCGCGGCGAAGGCGCGGACCCGCTTGCGGGTTACGAGGGCGATTGGCCGATGTGGCAGATGGGCGAGCCGGACGTGGTCATCGACATCCCGCCGTTCGAGGTGCCGGCCAGCGGCGTGGTGGAGTACCAGTATCCCTATGTGCTCAATCCGCTCGAAGAGGATGTTTGGGTGCGCGGCGCGGAGATTCTGCCGGGCGACCGCTCCGCTCTGCACCATGTGATCACCTCTTGGCGAGAACTCCCCGCGGGGGGCGAACGCCGGCGCGGCCGCCGCGGCAGCCTCGGCGGCTATGTGCCCGGCCGGGTCGCCGACCCGCTGCCGGACAACACCGGCCGATTTTTTCCGGCCGGCAGCGTCATCGTCTTCCAGATGCACTACACGCCCTACGGCAAGGCCACCACCGATCGTTCCAAACTCGGGCTCTATCTCCACGACGAGCCGCCGAAACACCGGCTTGGCGGCGCCGTGTTGATGAACAACAAAATCCGCATCCCCGCGCACGCCAAGGCGCACAGCGACACCGCCGAGCACACCTTCCGGCGCGACGTCCTGGTCTACGACCTGTTGCCCCACGCGCACTACCGCGGCAAGGCGTCCGAGTTCCGCGCCTTCTACCCGAATGGCAGCGAGGAAGTGCTGCTCTCCGTGCCCAACTACGACTTCAACTGGCAAACCACCTACGTCTACAAAGAACCGAAGGTGCTGCCGGCGGGAACCCGCGTGGTGCATCGCACCTGGTGGGACAACTCGGCGCAGAATCCCGCCAACCCGGATCCGACGGTGGAGGTGCCGTGGGGTTTGCAAAGCTGGCATGAGATGCTGTTCGGCGCGATTGGCTACCGCTATCTGGACGAGGGGGAGCGCGTCGCCGAGGCGAGTGCGGAAGCTGGCGGCATGGTTTCGGCCGAGGCCGGCGAGTAAAGCGCCATGCGCCTCCGCCCGATTCTTCTCCTCGTCGCCCTCGGGGTGGCCGCGCCGGCCACCGCGTTGCCGGTGGAGGCGTTCGCCTTGCGCGATCACACCGGCGTTCGCCACCACTTGGACGATTACCGCGACGCCAAGGCGGTGGTGTTGATGGTGCAGGGCAACGGCTGTCCGCTGGTGCGCAACGCCGTACACGACTTGCGCGCCGTGCGCGAACGCTTCCACGGCGAGGACGTGGCGTTCCTGATGCTGAACGCCAATCCGCAGGACGACGCCGAGAACATTCGCGCCGAAGTGGAGGAGTGGGGCTTCGACTTGCCGGTGCTGGTGGACGAGACCCAGGCCGTGGGCAAGAGCCTCGCCCTCACCCGCACCGCCGAGGTGTTGGTGCTCGCGCCGGCGTGGCGCGTGGCCTATCGCGGCCCGGTGAACGATCGCCTCACCTACGAGCACCAACGCCCGGCGGCGCGCCACCACTATGTGGCCGATGCGTTGACCGCGGTGCTTGCGGGGGAGCGCCCGGCCGTGGAGCAAGTGGAAGGGCCGGGCTGCTTGATCAACTTCGCACCGGCGGAAGGCGACGCGCCTGAAACCCACGAGGCGCACCACGGCAAGCACGAGGCGTCCGCCGGTTCCCCCTGACGCTCCTTGGCGCGGCCGCCCCGTTGCTGCGTGGTTCGTTCCGTCAACGTGAATACCAACACCGCCCCCGCGTTGCGCGACATCGTGCTGCTTGGCGGCGGGCATGCCCATGTGCAAGTGCTCAAGGCGTTCGGCATGACGCCGCAGCCCGGCTTGCGTTTGAGCATCGTCGCCCGCGAAGCGCAGTCGCCCTACTCCGGCATGTTGCCGGGCCATGTCGCAGGTTGGTACCCAGCGGACGAGATGCACATCGATCTGGTGCGCTTGGCGGCGTTCGCCGGCGCCCGCTTCGTGGCCGCCGAAGCCACCGGCTTGGATCTCGCCGCCGGATGTGTGGAGTTCGCCGGCCGTCCGCCGATGCGATTCGATGTGCTGTCGATCAACACCGGCGGCACGCCCGGCGGCTTGCCCGCGTCGTCGTTCGTAACGCCGGTGAAGCCGATAGGCCGGTTCCTACCGGCGTGGCGACAGCTGCTTGCGGATGGGCCGCCGGCGCATCTAACTATCGTTGGCGGCGGCCCGGGCGGCGTCGAGTTGGCGCTGGCCATCGCGCACCGGCATCCGCAAGTTCATTGCACGTTGGTGGAGGCCGGCCCCACGCTGCTCGGCGGCCTGCCTCGGGGTATGCGGCGACGGCTGCGCGCGGCGTTGCTTGGGCGTGGAGTCGAGGTGCTGGAAGCGTTCCGGGTAACACGCGCCGAAGCTGGCCGCGTGGCCGCCGAGGACGGCCGCGAGTTCGCCACCGACCACGTTCTATCCGCAACCGGCGTGGAAGCGCCGGCTTGGCCGGCGCAAGCGGGATTGGCGGTGGACGCGGCCGGTTTCGTCGAAGTGGACGCCTGCTTGCGTTCCACATCGCACCCCAACGTGTTCGCGGTTGGCGATGTGGCGGGCATGGGAGGTTCGGGCGCAACGCCGCTGCCGAAATCCGGCGTGTACGCCGTGCGCCAAGGGCCGGTGTTGGCGGCGAACTTGCGCGCCGTCGCCACCGGCCGCGCTTTGCGCCGCTATCGGCCGCAAAAACGGACGCTGGCGATTGTCGGCTTGGGCGATGGCCGCGCGGTCGCCGGGCGCGGCGCATGGCACGCCAGCGGCGCGTGGGCGTGGCGCTGGAAGCAATGGCTGGATCGCCGCTTCATGGAGCGTTTCGCCGATCTGCCGACGATGGAGGAACCAACGCCCGAGTTGCCGGCGGCGTTGCGCGGCGAGGCGCCCGAGCCGATGCGTTGCGGCGGTTGCGGCGCGAAGCTGGGCGCGGACCTGCTCCGGCGGGTGCTGCATCGCTTGGATATCCACACCTCCGCGGACACCGTGCAAGGCGTTGGCGACGATGCGGCGCTGGTGCGCGTGCCAGCCGGCGAGTTGGCCATCAGTTGCGACGGCTTCCGCGCCCTGATCGACGACGTGTACCGCTTCGGCCGCATCGCCGCCCACCACGCCTTGAACGACCTGTTCGCGTGCGGCGCACGCCCGCGCTTCGCGTTGGCGCTGGCCACCGTGCCGGCGATGGCTGACGCGCTAATGGAGGAGGACTTGTACCAGCTCATGTCCGGCGCCCTCGCCGTGCTGCGCGAGCACGACGTGGACTTGGTGGGCGGCCACTCGGCGGAAGGCGCGGAACTCGGCTTGGCCTTCAGCGTTGCCGGCAAGATGGCGGGGCCGGTGTTGGCGAAAAGCGGGTTGGCCCCGGGCGACAAGCTGGTGCTAACCAAACCGCTCGGCACCGGCGCGGTGCTGGCGGGCGCGATGCGCGGCGAGACGCGCGCGGAACACCTGCTGGCAACCGTGGACGCCATGGACACCTCCAACGCCGCCGCCGCCGAGGTGCTGCGCGCCCACGGCGCTTCCGCCTGCACGGACGTGACCGGCTTCGGCCTGGCCGGCCACCTGACCGAGATGACCCGCGCCTCCAGCGTTGGCGCCCGCGTGTTTGCGGAGCAAGTGCCGCACCTGCCGGGCGCCTTGCGCCTCATCGACGCGGGAGTGGTCAGCTCCTTGCAGGCGAGCAACGAGCAAGCGCTGGCGGATTTCGCGGTGCGCGGCGGATCACCGGCGGCGACTGTCGTGCGCCTCTTGGCGGATCCGCAAACCGCCGGCGGCCTGCTGGCCGGGGTGAAGGCGGAGAAGGCGACCGACTGCGTTGCCGCGTTGGTGCGCCGCGGCCACGCGTACGCCGTGGTGATCGGCGAGGTGCTCGCGCAAGGGCACGAAATCGATTTGTCGTAGCGCCGCCGGTCAACCCGGTGCGCTGGTGCGCTCGATGAAGTAGCAGAGGCAGTCTTGTCGCGCCGCGCGGATGTCGCCGGTGTACATGGCGACCACGCTGGGTCGCTTGAGCACGGTGGCGCCGTTGCGGCGCCGGAAGTACACGTCGCCCACGTCCGCGCCGTCGGCGGCGTGGGCGTGTAACGCGCCGCGTTCCACCAGCTTGGCGCCGGCCGGCGCGGTGCGGAAATTGAAGCGCTGCGCGTCCGGCACGAGCACCGCATCGTCGCTCAAGGTCACCCGGGCGACGGTCTCGAAAAGGGCAAGGCCATCCGCCGTCTCGGCGGGCGCGGACGCCGAACAGTCGAGCAAGCGCCGCAGGAACGCCGCGGCGCGGTCTGTGCTGGCGGGGTCGTCCGGTGTGCCGACCTCCACGGTGACCGCGGTGCAAACGCGCGCCAGGCGTCCGGTTTGGAAGCCGGTGGGCTGCGTGGCGAAGATGGCGCGTCCGGCGAAGGTACGCGCCGCCGCTAGGGTGGCGGCATCTCGCCGCGCGACAACCGAATACGGCGGGTTGCGGCCGGTGTTGTTGTGAACGTCCACCGCCAAGCGCGGCCGCGCCTCGGCGACGATCTCGCTCACGGCGTCCGCCACCTTCGCCTCCGGCCATTCGCCGCCTTCCCAAACGCGGTTGAAATCCGGGCGCCCGGGCAACGCCCGCACACCGGCGCGGGCCGCCGCCACGTTGCCGACGAACAGCAGCACCGAAGCACCCATCAACTCGCGCCGCAGTCGCCGCACCGCGTCCCAACCGGAAATCTCGTTGCCGTGCACCAGCACCGAGACGAACAGCGGGGCTTCCCCGCTGCGGCGCAAATCGAACAACGTCGGGCCGCCCAGCTCGTCCGCGAGGTTCTCCGCCGGAAGGTCGAACAACGCGCTTGGCGGCGCGGCTTCCACGCGCAGCTTCACCGGCCGCCTTTGGCAATAGCTAAACAGGCCAAGTGTGTACCGGTTCGCCGCTTTCCTGCGCGTCCAAATAGGCGAGGGTCAGGCCGGGCCAGTCCGGGCCGTTTTTCGCCACCCACCGCCGCTGCCAGCGGGCGCCCGTTTGGTCGGCGGCCACGCGCGCCTCGGCGGTGCCGATGTAGCGGGCGATGTCGTCGTTTGGGATCTCCAAATCGCGCAATGCCGCGTCGGCCAGCGGCAGCAGTTCCTCCAGCAACAGATCCCGGGCGCTGCGCTCTTGCCCCCCCACCCACGTCAAGCGGGCGTCCAAGCCGTGCTTGGCGGCGGCGTAGAAGTTGTCCTTGGCGGTGGCGAAATCCACCGGCGGCGCGTCGAAGCGTTCCACCAAGCCGCGCACCATGCCGATGCAGGCGGCGGCGTTCGCCACGCAGTCGCGCAGGGTTGGGCCGGCCGGCACCACCCGGTGCTCAATCCGCAGATGCGGCTGGCCGTCGTAGTCGAAGCCGAGCAGGGGGCGGTTCCAGCGCCACAGCGTGCCGTTCTGGAAGCGCACGTGGGCGAACTTGTGCGGCGGATCGTCGGCGCGCACATACGGCAGCAGGATGGGGTGCTCGCGTTGGTTTTCGGCGAACACCTCGAACAACGATTCCTGCGCGTAGCCAGTGCCGAACGTCACCCGATCCGGCGCTCGCGGCGCCACGGAAACCGCTTGCTCGAACAGCGGGATGCGCGTCTCCTCCCACAGCGAACGCCCGAACAGGAACGGCGAATTGGCCGCCAGCGCAACCATCGGCGCGGAGATGGCGAGGGCGGCGTTGAAGTCCTGCACGGCCCGTTCCGGGCGGCATTGCAGGTGGATTTGGAAGGAGGTCGCCGCGGCTTCCAGCATCACGTCGTCGTGCGTCATCTCCAAGCCGTCGCCGGTGGTGATGCGGATGCGCAGCGGCTCGCCGTCGCGCAACGCGAGCACACGGTCGTTCAGCGCCTGGTAGCGCACCATCGCTGACATGTAGTTCGAGTTCAGCAGCTCCGGGCGGATGGTGGGCAGGATGCCGATGGTCGCCAGCCGGCAATTCAGCGCCTCCGCGCCGACGCGGCAGGTCGCCCAGGTGGCCGCCAACTCGTCGTGGATGCGCGAGAACACGTTGCCGCGCAAGGCGGTGGGGCTGCCGTTCAACTCCACGTTGAAGGACGCCAGCTCCGGCACCACCAGCGGATTGCCGATGACGTCCAGCAGCCGCTCGTTCTCCGCCAGCGGCTGCCCGCTCGCGTCCACGATCCATGCCTCCAGCTCGAATCCCACGATGTCGCCGCGCCGGCTGAAGCCGCTCGTGTCGAACAGGTCTTTCACCAACGCCGTCTCGTCGTTCAGCCGCCGCCGGAAGCGGCTGAAGTCTTCGGCGTTGAAATGGCGCTCGCGGATTTCGTCTCCCACGGCTGCGAATGAAAGCGGAATGCAGCGTGGATGGCAAGCCGCGCAAGCGCACGGCTGTGCGACATTTGGTGGCATCTGCTCGGCACGTCCTGGGAGCGCGGGCGTCTCGCCCGCACAAGGTGATTGCCCGTGAACGAAAACGCGGGCGAGACGCCCGCGCTCCCAGGGCACGGGGTTTACGAGCGGATCAGCCCCGCTCCGCCACGCGGCGGGCGAGATGGGCCATCAGCGAGGGGATTGGGAAGGTCAGGTCCGTCGAACCCTCGGCGAAGCTGACGACGCCTTTCTGCACCGCCGCGTTCAGCAGTTGTCGGCCGGTCGCATCGGTGTCGGCTGCGTCCGCGGTTTGCACCGCGACCTGCCAGGGAATGTGTCCGCCGCCCGCGCTGGCCGCCGCGGCGATGTGGCAAAGCGCAATGCCTTCGTCCGGCGAGAAAGACGTCAAACGGCCTTCGTAGTAGGCGCGTCTGGCGTCGTCGCCCTGCCCCATCACCGATTCCGCCGCGTCTTTCGCAGCCAGCGTGTCGAAGGCGCGCAAGGCATCGAGGGATGCTTCGACGTAGCCGTGCAGATGCTGAGGAAACCCGGCCGCAGCGCCGGCGATGCGCTCCGCCAGACCCTCCGGCATCGAACGGCCGCTGGCTATGTGTACGGATTGTCGCACCGCTTCAACGGACTCTCCGTGCGCCAGCATGCCCAAGGTCAACGTGGAGAACCGCGAAATCGCCGGGCTCGGCATGTGCTCGGCGGTTTGCATCGGGTCTTGGAAGACTTGCCGGCTGTGCTGCAGACCGGCGCAGACCACCAGAATCGGACACCCATGCTTGCCTTCGTGCAGGGTGGCGAGATTCTTCCGTCCGTTGCCGTCGATGTTCTGAACCTCGTCGACGGTGAGCAGCAGCGCCCGACCATCCCACCAGCCCAAGTCCTTGGATTCGCGCAATAGCTGGTTCAACGGCAAATCCTGCTGCACGCGCAGCTCGAACCCTGGCCCGCGTTTGACGGTTCTTCGTATCCAAGCGAAGGCGCGACTGACTTCCCGTCTCGCCCCTTCCACATCCTTCGGCACCGCCGACGGAATGCTGTTGAGCATGGTGGCCGCCAGATCGCCCGGACGCACGCCGAGCTCGTCCGCGACCAACGCCAAGTGGACGACTTCCACGTCGTCGCAACGCCCTTCGCCAGCCACCGCTTGGCGGGCGAACTCGCGCAAGAGGCCAGTCTTGCCGATGCCTTGGATGCCATCGATCAGCACCAAGCCATCTTCCGGGTCCTGCTCCTTGACGACGTATTCCAGACGCGCATGAAGCGCCGCCAATTCCGACCGCCTCCCGACGAAGTGCAGCGACCGCGACCTGTTCCCGCCAAGCATCGCCATGCGGATCATTATAGGCGGCTCGGTTTCCCGCATAGCGTGTGATATGCGGTGGCCGGGGCGCACGCAAAACAACGCTTGCGCGGGTGTCGCGCGCAACGCTACAATGCGCCGCTTGGCGCTGCGGAAGGGCCGGTTCGCCGGTGCGTTCGTGGTGCCTGAATCAGCAGGCTAGGGAAGGAGCCCATTCGTCGTAGGCGCCGAGCGCCGCGAATCGCGCACCGATGAAAGCCACCAACATCGCTGATCCGGCCTACTTCCACAAGGTCGTGGATTGCCAGTGGGCGTGCCCCGCGCACACGCCCGTGCCGGACTACATCCGCCTCATCGCCGAAGAGCGCTACACCGAGGCGTACATGCTGAACTGGGACTCCAACGTGTTCCCGGGCATCCTCGGGCGCACCTGCGACCGGCCTTGCGAACCGGCCTGCCGGCGGGTGCGCACGGAGGAGAAGCCGGTGGCCATCTGCCGCTTGAAGCGCGTGGCGGCGGATCACAAGGGCGACATCTCCGGCTTTCTGCCGCGGGTGCCAAAGCGCAAGAACGGCAAGCGCATCTGCCTGCTGGGGGCCGGGCCGGCCTCGCTCGCGGTGGCGCGGGATCTGCTGCCGTTCGGCTACGAGATCGACATGTTCGACCGGGATCCGGCCGGCGGCGGCATGATGCGCAGCCAGATTCCGGCCTTCCGCCTGCCCGCGGACGTGCTGGAGGAGGAGGTGGACCTCATCGTGGACATGGGCATCAACGCCCACTACAACCACGAGGTGACGAGCATGAAGGAGATGCTCGCGCTCGACTACGACGCCTACTTCGTCGGCACCGGCGCCCCGCGCGGGCGGGATTTGGATCTGCCCGGCCGCGCCGAGGTGGACGCGCACATCTCCATCGGCATCGACTGGCTCGGCAGCGTCGCCTTCGGCCACACCACGTCCATCTCCGGCAAGGTCATCGTCATGGGCGGCGGCAACACGGCGATGGACTGCTGCCGCACGTCCAAGCGCCTGGGCGCGGAGACGGTCACCGTGGTGGTGCGCTCGGCCTTCGAGGTGATGAAGGCGTCCGAGTGGGAGAAGGAGGACGCCATGCGCGAGGGCATCCCCATTCTCAACAACCGCCCGCCCAAGGAGTTCGTCCACGAGAACGGCAAGCTGAAGGGCGTGGTGTTCGAATGCGTGAAGCCGGTGGACGACGGCTCCGGCCGCCTGCGCTACGTGCCGAGCGGCGAGCCGGACGTGTTCATGCCCTGCGATCACGTGCTCATGGCCATCGGCCAGGAGAACCACTGCCCGTGGATCGAACGCGACATCGGCCTCGATTTCGACAAGTGGGATTGCCCGGTGCTGGACGAGGTGACGTTCCAATCCACCCATCCCAAGGTGTTCTTCGGCGGCGATTCGGCGTTCGGCCCGGAGAACATCATCTGGGCGTCCGCGCACGCGCATCAAGCGGCCATTTCCATCCACCTGCTCTGCCAAGGGAAGGACTTGAAAGCCGATCGCCCGCCGGCCGGCGTGAACCTCATCAGCCAGAAGATGGGCATCCACCAGTGGAGCTACGACGCCGAGCACGACGCCGCCAAGCGTTATCTGGTGCCGCACGCGAACAAGCGCAAATCGCTGGACAACATCAAGATCGAAGTGGAACTCGGCTTCGACGCCCGCGCCGGCCTGAAGGAAGCGCAACGCTGCCTCAATTGCGACGTGCAAACGGTGTTCACGGAGAAACTCTGCATCGAATGCGACGCCTGCGTGGACATCTGCCCGATGGACTGCATCACGTTCACCCCGAACGCGGAGGAAGTGGAACTGCGCGCGGCGTTGACCGCGCCGGCCGAGAACAGCGAACAGGATCTGTACGTCTCCGAAACGCTGCCCACCGGCCGCGTGATGGTGAAGGACGAAGACGTGTGCCTGCACTGCGGCCTGTGCGCCGAGCGCTGCCCCACCAACGCTTGGGACATGCAGAAGTCCGTGATCCACACGCCGCAGCTGGGCAGCTACGCGGAAGCCAAGTAGGCGCGCCCAAAACCATGACCGATCGCCAGCAAGAAGCCGGCGCGGCGCCGGGCGAGCGCCCCGCACGCACCGACGGCCAGCGTTCCGCGCCGGCCGGCAGCGTCTACAACGACTTCGTCATTCGCTTCGCCAACGTCAACGGCTCCGGTTCGGCGTCCGCCAACGGGATGTTCGCCAAGGCGCTTTTCCGCATGGGCATTCCGGTGGCCACGCGCAACATTTTCCCGTCCAACATCGAGGGCCTGCCCACTTGGTTCGAGGTGCGCGTTTCCGAACGCGGCTTCGCCGGCCGGCGCGAGGGCGTGGACATCATGGTGGCGATGAACGCCGAGACGTTCGCGGAGGACGTGGAATCCATCGTCCCCGGCGGCTTTCTGGTGTACGACAACTCCAAGGAACTGCCGACGCAACTGCGGCGCGCGGACATCAACCTGGTGGGCGTGCCCATCTCGCAACTGGTGCTGCCGGAGTTTCCGAATCCCAAGCACCGGGCGCTGTTCAAGAACATCACCTATCTGGGCGCGCTGTCGGCGCTGATCAGCATCGACTTCGACGTCATCACCAACATGGTGTCGGCGCAGTACAAAGGCAAAGACGACCTCATCGCGCCGAACATCCACGCCTTGGAGATCGGCCGCAACTACGCCTTCGACTACTTGGATTGCCCGCTGCCGGTGCAGGTGCGCTACTCCGAAGGCGCCACCGGCAAGATCATGGTGGACGGCAACACCGCCGCCGCTCTGGGCGCGATTTACGGCGGCGCCACGGTGTGCGCCTGGTATCCCATCACGCCGTCCACGTCCTTGGCGGAGGCGTTTGAGAAATACTGCAATCAACTGCGCGTGGGGAAAGAAGGCGAGCGCAACTTCGCCATCGTGCAAGCGGAGGACGAGCTGGCGGCAATGGGCATCGTCATCGGCGCCGGCTGGAACGGCGCCCGGGCCTTCACCGCCACCAGCGGGCCGGGCGTCTCGCTGATGACTGAATTCCTTGGCTTGGCGTATTTCGCCGAGATTCCCGCGGTGTTGTGGGACATCCAACGCGCCGGCCCGTCCACGGGAATGCCCACGCGAACGCAGCAAGGCGATCTGCTGGCCGCCGCCTACGCTTCGCACGGCGACACCCGCCATCCGCTGCTGTTTCCGGCGACGCCGAAGGAGTGTTTCGATTTCGCTGCAAACGCCCTTGACTTGGCCGACCGATTGCAAACGCCGGTGATCGTGCTGTCGGATCTGGAACTCGGCATGAACGAGAACCTGTCCGCGCCGTTCACTTGGGACGACGAGCGCCGCTACGACCGCGGCAAAGTGTTGGACGCCGAACAACTGGACAACATCGAGACGTTCGGGCGCTACCTAGACCCGGACGGCGACGGCATCGGCTACCGCACCTTGCCCGGGGCGCACCCGGACAAAGGCGCGTTCTTCACCCGCGGCACTTCCCGCGACGAGTACGCCCGCTACACCGAGCATCCGCACGCCTACACCGCCAACATGGATCGCCTGTTGCGGAAATGGGAAACGGCGCGGGCGCTGGTGCCGGCGCCGGAAGTGGAAGACCGCGGACGCCGCGCCGCCATCGTGTACTACGGCACCACCGCGCTGCCCATTCCCGAAGCGCGCGAACTCCTAGCGGAGGCCGGCGTGGAACTCGACGCGATGCGGATTCGCGCGTTTCCGTTCTGCGACGAAGTGCGCGCCTTCATCGAGCGCCACGAAATCGTCTTCCTCGCCGAACAGAACCGCGACGCGCAGATGAAAACGCTCTTGGTGAACGATTTGGATCTGGATCCGGCGGTGTTCGTTTCGGTGTTGTACTACGGCGGCTTTTCGATTTCCGCGGACACCATCTTCGAGCAGGTGCTGGCCTACTACGACGAGCGCAAGATGCCGCGCCTGCGCGCCGTGGCCGGCGGCCCGCCCCCGGAAACAGGCGCCGGCGCATGACGTTCGTCGCCAAACCGCGGGTTCACCACCCGCTGCTGCCGGCCAACGAGATCGGCCTCACGCGGCGCGACTACGAAGGCGCGGTTTCCACGCTGTGCGCCGGCTGCGGGCACGACTCGGTTTCCGCCGCCATCGTGCAGGCGTGTGCGGAACTCTCGCTGCCGCCGCACCGCTTCGCCAAAGTCTCCGGCATCGGCTGCTCGTCGAAGACGCCGAGCTACTTTCTCGGCAATTCGCACGGCTTCAACTCGGTTCACGGGCGCATGCCGTCGGTGGCCACCGGCGCCAACCTCGCCAACCGCGAGCTGTATTGCGTGGGCGTTTCCGGCGACGGCGACAGCGCCTCCATCGGCATCGGCCAGTTCGCGCACATCGTCCGCCGCCGCATCAACATGCTCTACGTGGTGGACAACAACGGCACCTACGGCCTCACCAAAGGCCAGTTCTCCGCCACCAACGACAAGGGCTCCACCAGCAAGCGCGGCGTGCCGAATCTGTACGAACCCATCGACTTGGTTTCGATGGCGCTGCAGATCGGCGCGAGTTTCGTGGCGCGCAGCTTCTCCGGGGACAAGCGCCAACTGGTGCCGCTCATCCAAGCCGGTTTGGCGCACCGCGGCTTCGCCTTCATCGACGTGATCTCGCCCTGCGTCGCCTTCAACAACCACGCCGGTTCCACCAAGAGCTACGAATACGTCCGCGACCACTTCGGCAAACTGGTGGAAGCGGACTTCATCGCCCCGGGCGAGGAGGTGGTGGCGGATTACGAACCGGGCACCACCTCGGATCTGGAGATGCCCGACGGTTCCACGTTGCGCCTGCGCAAACTGGCCGAAGACTACGACCCCCACGACCGCGTGGCGGCGCTGGCGAACGTGCAGCGGGCAGCGGAAGCGGGCGAGGTGGTAACCGGCTTGTTGTATGTGGACCCGGACGCCACGGATTGCCACGACGTTCTGGGCACCCCAGCGGCACCACTCAATGCTCTAGACGAATCCACGCTGTGCCCGGGATCGGGGGCATTGGATCGGGTCAACGCTTCGCTGCGGTAGAGTTTCGCGCTGAGCCGCCTGGAGTTCAGCCGTTGTTTGACACACAAGAGCAAATCGAAAACCAGCTTCTGGCCGGCGAGGACAGCCGCGCCGAGTTCAAAGAGCTGCTGCTAACCGAACGCGGCGTCCGCTCGCCGAACGCGGAAGCGTTGGCCGGCGAGATGGTCGCTTTCGCCAACGCCGAAGGCGGCACGCTCTTCCTCGGCGTGAACGACACCGGCGTTCCCGTGGGCATCCCCAATCGCCGTATGGAGGAGGTGGAACGCTGGCTGATCAACATTGCCACGGAGAACTGCGCCCCGCCTATCCGTCCAATCATCCGCAAGCACGTGGCGAACACCGAAGACGGCCACAAGCACTTGCTCTTGGCCGAGACACCCCGGGGTCTCTACGTTCACCGCACCAGCGGCGGGCGTTACTACCAACGCGTCGGCTCTTCCAAACGCGACCTCACGCCGGCCCAGCTTGCCAGGCTCTTCCAAGAGCGCGGGCGGGAGTACGTCTTCGATGAACAGCCCGTGAGAGCGGCGGACCCCACCGCGCTGGATCAAGACCTGCTGGAGGCTTTTTTTGGCCGCGCCCCATCGATCCCGTGGTCGGACTTGCTGCGCAACGCCCGCGTCACCGTGCCGGCCGACGACAGCGCAGACCACCCCACTGTCGCCGGCCTGCTCGTTTTCGCCACCAAGCCGTCGGCCTTTCTGCCTTCCTGTTTCATTGAAGCCGCCTGCTACGCCGGCACAGAGCTCGCTTCCGACGACGCCACCCATGTCGAACGGCTGGCTGGGCCCACCACAGATCAGATTGACGCGGCGGTGGGGTTCGTTGCCCGCTTCATGCAACAAGGGGCTTCCGCCGGCAAGCCCGCTTACGACATCGACGTGGTGTACGAAGCCATCGTCAATGCCGTCGCCCACCGCGACTACGCCATAGGCGGTTCCAAAATCCGCCTGTTCCTGTTCGCGGATCGTTTGGAGGTGTACAGCCCGGGCAAACTCCCCAACACGCTGACCCTTGAAGACATGGCCTACCGCACCTTTACCCGCAACCAACTGCTGGTGAGTTTTCTGTCCCAGCTCCACAGCAAGCGCACTGGGCAGGTGTTTCTCCAATCGCGCGGCCAAGGTGTGCGCAAGATCCTCAACCGGGGCGAGGCGCACTCCGGGCGCAAGCCGGAATACCGCCTGTTCGGAGAGGAGCTGCGCTTGACGCTATGGAAGGCGGAGGAGCGTAAGGAAAAATAGCTCTGTAGGCGGGCCACGTCGCCCGGCGGTTGAGGGGTGCGCGAGTCGCGTACACTGGTGACGGGCCGGCTCGGCGTATGATGCCGGTGTTGAAGCAGGAGGTCGCTATGCAGTTCGCCAACCAACCGGAAATCTGGCGGCCGCTCACGGGCATGCCCGCGGGCGCCCACGAGTGGCTGGTGCCCGGCTACGCCGAACTCAGCGGCGAGTGGGCGTCCATTCGCGCCAGCCTCAAGGACCGCGACGAGCCCCGCGCATTCCTCGACCGGTGGCTGGAGGAGCGCGGCCGGGCGTTCGCCATCGAGACCGGCCAGATCGAGGGCCTCTACACCCTGAAACACGGCATCACCGAGCAGCTCATCGCCGAGGGCCTCGCCGGCGTGGTGGGTTCGCACACGGTGGAGAACGTGGAAGACCGCACCATCAAAGGCCTGCTCGCGGACCAGGAGACGGCCTACACCATGTTGTTCGAGGACATCGCCAGCGGCCGTCCGCTTACGCAGCACTCGGTGAAAACCTGGCACCAGCTGGTCACGCGGCATCAGGAAACCGTGGCCGGCATCACCTTGGACGGGCGCCGCGTGCAGGTGCCGTTCCACCGCAAGGGGATGTGGAAGAACCGGCCCAACAATCCGCGTCGCCAGGATGGCGTCATGCACGAATACTGCCCGCCCGAGGTGGTGCAGGACGAGATGGACCGCTTCTTCGCCCTGCACCCCGAAATCGAACGGGAAGGCTACCCGGTGTACGTGGAAGCCGGCTGGATGCACCACCGCTTTGTTCGCACACATCCGTTCCAAGACGGCAACGGGCGGGTGTCGCGGATGCTCATGGCCTACGCCTTCGTCCGCCGCGGCGACCCGCCACCGGTGATCACCGCCGCCGGCCGCGAGGACTACATCGACGCCTTGGACGTAGCCAACACCGGCGACCTGCGGGCCTTCACCGATTATCTGGCGGATTTGGCAGTCGTCAGCTTGCGGTCGGCCGTGCGACTCGGCCGCCGCGCCCTAGCCGGCAACCTGAACCGCCCGAACGGCAACGGCGGCCGCACCATCGGCACCACCTACTTGCCGCCGGTGGACAACGGCGTTTAAGCAACTGCGCCTTCATCCGGCCACCAGCGGAACAACGGTTGGTCTCAATTCTCAGGGCGATCCACATCGCGCAGCACGCCGGCGTCGTCCACCGGCACGACGAACACGTCCGTGCGTTCGGCTAGGAGATCGCGGGCGCCGGCATCGCCTCGCAGTCGTGTCAGGGCGTGGTATTGGGAGGCTGGGAAGCCTACGGGATGGCCGGCTTTGCCCTTGTGCAACGGCCGGACAATTCGCTCGGGATGGCTTTGCATCGCGGCCACCAACGTCGGTACCGTGTTAGGGCTTACGAACGGCATGTCCGCCAAGCCGACGAGCAATCCGTCGGCGTGGCGCATGGCGGCGACGCCGGCGGCGAGCGAGCGCGACATCCCCAAGGCGGCGTCCGGCGCTTCGATTACGCGGCAATCGGCGGTGGCGACTAGCGCGGCGATGGCGGGTTCGTCCGGGCGCACCACCGCGGCCACGTCGTCCAACACCTCTCGATACAGCGAGAGCGTGCGTGCCAGCATCGGTTGGCCGTGGATGGGGTGCAGCCGTTTGTCGCTGCCGAATCTGCTTGATGCGCCGGCGGCGAGCACCACGGCGGCTATGGCCACCTGCGGGCGACCTCGGTTTGGGCGTTCAGGCGGCGAGTCGTTCCGCCGCCAGCGCAGTGCGGGCCTCGGCGTCGCGCTGGTGGCGCACGGCGGTTAGCTCGGCGACGATGGCGACGGCGATTTCCGGCGGGGTTTTGCTGCCGATGGGCAGGCCGATGGGCGCGCGCAGGCGGGCGATTTGCTCGCTGCTCAGGTCTAGTTCCTCCAGCCGCTCGCGCCGTTTGGCCGAGGTGCGCGCCGAGCCCATCGCGCCGATGTAGAACGCATCCGTGGCGAGGGCCTCCATCAAGCCCATGTCGTCGATGCGCGGGTCGTGGTTCAGGGCGACGACCGCGGAGTGGGCGTCGGCGGCGTGGGCGCGCACGGCGTCGTCCGGCATGTCGCGTATCTTGCGCACCCCGGCGGCGGGGAAATCCGCCAGGCGTTCGGCGCGCGGGTCGCACACGGTCACGTCGTAGCCCAGCGCCAGCGCCATTTCCGCCACATACGCGGCCACCATGTTCGTGCCGATGACGAACAGTTGGTATTGCGGGCCGTAGGTTTGCGTCAGCACGCCGCGCGCGTGGTCGTAGCGCAGCGGGGCGTGGCGCTCCACGTCGCGGCTGCTGCGTTCGCCGCTCGCCAAGCGCACCGTGCGCTCGACGCAAGCGCGATTGTCGAGGCGACCCGCAATATGCGTGAAGTGATCGGCGGCGGCGGCATCGAGCGGCTCGATGACGATGTCCAGATGCCCGCCACAGGGCAGCCCCAGCTGTTCGGCTTCCTCGGCGGTCTCCCCGTAGCGGAAAAACTGCGGCGCCGCTTCCGCCAACTCGCCCCGTGTGAGTTTGGCGAGCAGGTCGTCCTCCACGCAGCCGCCGGAGAGCGAACCGACGAGCTGGCCGCGCCCATTGCAGGCACACAGCGACCCAACCGGCCGCGGCGAGGAACCGTAGGTGGCAACGACGGTGGCCAACCAGCACGGCTCGCCCTTGCCCAGCCACTCGGCTGCTTGGCCAAGCACTTGTTGATCAACGGCCTGCATCTGCCCTGCGTTCATGCGATGGATGCAAGGAGTGTATTCCAATACGGAGGCGAGTAGCCATGTTGCAAATTCACCGAACGGCGGCGGCGTTCTCGCAACACCCGGCCTTTTGTGCCACAGTACCCTCGCTTTCGCGGTTTGTTGAGGCAGAGAATTGCGCCAGTCTGGCGAACATCGCATAGCCGCGCCACGCGCCGAAGTGTGGCGGGCGTTGAACGACCCCGAGGTGTTGGCGCGTTGCCTGGAGGGCTGCCGCGCCATGCGCCCGCTGGGCGACGGCGCTTTCGTGGCGGACATGTACGCCAAGGTAGGGCCCGTCCGCGCCGGATTCACCGCCGACATCGCGCTCTGCGACGTGGTGCCGTTGGAAAGCTACCGCCTCGATGTACGCGTGAAGGGCGGCGTGGCCGGCTTCGCCAACGGCACGGCGACGGTGCGTCTGGACGAACTCGACGGCGGCAAGGCGACCTCGCTGCGCTATGTGATCGAAGGCGCCATCGGCGGCAAGCTCGCGCAGCTCGGCTCGCGGCTGGTGGCCGGAGCGGCGCGCAAGATGACCGCCAGCTTCTTCGACCGCTTCGCCGCCGACTTCGCCGCCGGGCGCGGGCGGGAAACGTAAATGCGCGACGCCCTGGGAGCGCGGGCGTCTCGCCCGCAATTCGGCAACTGTCCCGGGAACGTGTTGACCCGCGCTCGGGGCAGTGGTTGTATTGGCGGCGTTGCTCTAGCGCCCGCAGACGCGCTTAGCTAAAGGAGGAGGGGAACTCGTGGAACTATCGCTCAACGTCAACGGCGTCGCCCATCGCGTGGAAGCGCCGGCGAACGCGCTCCTGTCGGACATCCTGCGCGAGCGCCTCGGCCTCACCGGCACCCACGTTGGCTGCGACACCAGCCAATGCGGCGCCTGCGTGGTGCAACTGAACGGCGATGCGGTGAAGTCCTGCACGGTGCTGGCGGGGCAAGCGGATGGCGCGGACGTCACCACCATCGAGGGCATCGGTGCGCCGGACGACCTGCATCCCATGCAGGCCGCGTTCCGCGAGCACCACGCCCTGCAATGCGGTTTCTGCACACCGGGCATGATCATGAGCGCCATCGATCTGGCGAGCAAGAGCGGGGAACTCACCGAGGAAGCCGTGCGCGCCGGGCTGGACGGCAATCTGTGCCGCTGCACCGGCTATCACAACATCGTGCAGGCGGTGCTGGCCGGCGCGCGCGAAATGCGAAACAGGTAGGAACGGGGCAGGCACCGAAAGCAGGGGAGAGGGAAGGCAATGGCATCGGCAACGGGAATCGGCGCTTCGGTCAAGCGCAAAGAGGACGCCCGCTTCATCACCGGCGCGGGCCGCTACACGGACGACGTGAGCGCCGCGGGGCAAACCTACGCGGTGTTCGCCCGCTCGCCCCACGCCCGGGCGAAGTTGACCGGCATCGACACCACCGCGGCGGCCGCCACCGAAGGCGTGGTGGCCGTGTTCACCGGCGCGGATCTGCAAGCGGACGGCATCGGCGACCTGCCGTGCGGCTGGATGGTGAAGTCCAAGGACGGCTCGGACATGATTCAACCCCCGCATCCGCCGCTGGCCGTGGAGCGCGTCAACTACGTCGGCGAACCCTACGCGGTGGTGATCGGCGAAACGTGGGAAGCCGCCAGGAACGGCGCCGAGGCCGTGCAGGCGGATTTCGAGGAACTTACCGCCGTCGTGGATTTGGCCAGCGCAAACGCCGCCGAGCAAATCCACGCCACGGTGCCGGGCAACCAATGCTACGACTGGGAACTGGGCGACAAGGCCGCCACCGATGCCGCCTTCGAGAAGGCCAGCCACGTCACCCGCTTGGACATCGTGAACAACCGCCTCATCCCCAACGCCATCGAACCGCGCGCCGCGCTGGGCGAATACGACGCCGCCGCCGGCACCTACACCTTGCACACCACCTCGCAAAATCCGCATCTGGAACGGCTGGTGTTGGCGGCGTTCGTGAACGTCGCGCCGGAGAGCAAACTGCGGGTGATTTCGCCGGACGTGGGCGGCGGCTTCGGCTCCAAAATCTTCGTGTACGCGGAAGAAACCGCCGTGATCTGGGCCGCCGGCAAAGTGCGCCGGCCGGTGAAGTGGCGCGCCGAGCGTTCCGAATCCTTCCTGACGGATGCGCACGGGCGCGATCACGTCACCCACGCCGAACTCGCCTTGGCGGCGGACGGCGAATTCCTCGGCTTGCGCGTGGCCACCAAAGCGAACATGGGCGCGTACCTTTCCACCTTCGCCTCAAGCGTGCCCACCTACCTCTACGGCACGCTGCTGGCCGGCCAGTACAAAACGCCGGCCATCTACGTGGAAGTGCAGTCGCTGTTCACCAACACCGCGCCAGTGGACGCCTACCGCGGCGCCGGCCGCCCGGAAGCCACCTACGTTGTGGAACGCCTAGTGGAAACGGCGGCCCGGGAAATCGGCATGGACCCGGCGGATCTGCGCCGCCGCAACTTCATCCAGCCGGACGACTTTCCCTACGAAACCCCGGTCGCCCTCACCTACGACACCGGCGACTACGATGCCAGCTTGGACAAGGCCCTCGCCCACGCGGACTACGCCGGCTACGCCGAACGCAAGGCGAAATCCGAAGCGGACGGCAAGAAGCGCGGCATCGGTTTCTCCTGCTACATCGAAGCCTGCGGCCTGGCCCCCTCGCAAGTGGCCATCTCCTTGGGCGCCGGCGTCGGTCTCTTCGAGGTGGGCGAAGTGCGCGTGGACGTGACCGGCTCGGTCACCGTCACCACCGGCTCGCACAGCCACGGCCAAAGCCACGAAACCACCTTCGCGCAGATCATCTCGGACAAGCTCGGGGTGCCGTTCGAGAACGTCACGGTGCTGCACGGCGACACCGGCCGTTCGGACTACGCCCTCGGCACCTACGGCTCGCGTTCGCTGGCGGTGGGCGGCTCGGCGCTCGTGAAGGCAACGGACAAGATCATCGCCAAGGGCAAGAAGATCGCCGCGCACATGCTGGAGGCGAGCGAGGATCAAATGGCCTTCGAAGACGGCGAATTCCGCGTGGTGGATTCCAACCAGTCCCTCACCTTCGCCGAGGTGGCGTTCGCGGCGTATGTGCCGTCGAACTATCCGCTTGAGGAACTCGAACCGGGCCTCTCGGAAAAAGCGTTCTACGACCCGCCGAACTTCACCTATCCCGCCGGCGCCCACATCTGCGAAGTGGAGGTGGATCCGCAAACCGGCGTGGTGTACATCGAACAGTTCGTGGCGGTGGACGATTTCGGCCACGTCGTGAACCCGATGATCGTCGAAGGCCAGGTTCACGGCGGCTTGGCGCAGGGCATCGGCCAAGCCCTCTTGGAACACGGCGTGTACGACGACACGGGGCAGTTGCTGAGCGGCTCCTACATGGACTACGCCATGCCAAGGGCCGACGATTTGCCAAGTTTCCTGGTGGACACCACGACCACGCCCTGCACCCACAACCCGCTCGGCGTGAAAGGCTGCGGCGAAGCCGGCGCCATCGGCTCCACCGCCGCGGTGATGAACGCGGTGACGGACGCCTTGGGCGTGGCCAACGTGCCAATGCCGGCGACGCCGGAAACCGTGTGGCGCGCCATGAGGGAGGGTTAAGCCCATGTACGCTTTCGACTACCACAAACCCGCCAGCCTGCAGGAGGCCGCGGATCTCATGGCGAGCGCGGACGACGGCGCCTACCTGGCCGGCGGCATGACCCTCATCCCCACGCTGAAGCAGCGCCTCGCCGCGCCTTCGGACGTGATCGATCTCGCCGGCATTGACGGCATGGCCGGCGTTACGGTGGATGGAGATGTGATGAAGGTGGGCGGCCTGACGCGCCACGCCGACGTGGCCGCCAGCCCGGCGATACCGGCGCTGGCCGATCTGGCCGGGCGCATCGGCGACGCCCACGTCCGCAACCGCGGCACCATCGGCGGCTCCGTGGCCAACAGCGACCCGGCGGCGGACTACCCGGCCGCGGTGGTGGCACTTGGCGGCGTTGTTCACACCAACAAGCGCGCCATCCCCGGCGATGCGTTCTTCACCAGCCTCTTCGAAACCGCGCTGCAAGAAGGCGAAATCGTCACCGCCGTGGACTTCCGTGTGCCAGACGCCGCCGCCTACATGAAGTTCCCCAACCCCGCCTCCCGCTACGCCATCGTCGGCGTGCTGGTCGCCCGCTACGGCGATGCAGTGCATGTCGGCGTAACCGGCGCCGGTGCCTGCGCGTTCCGGGCCACGGCCCTGGAGGCGGCGCTATCGGCGAATTTCTCGCCGGACGCAGTGGACGCCATCGCCATCGACCACACCGACTTCAACACCGACCTGCACGCCTCCGCCGAATACCGCGGCCACCTGCTCGGCGTACTGACCAAACGCGCCGTGGCCCGTTGCGGCCAGTAGCGTTCACCGGCATTCAGATGGGTCTCACCATCAAGAACGAGGAGACCTGCCGGCTGGCCGGCGAACTCGCACGGCTCACCGGGGAGACGAAGACCGGCGCGATCACGCAGGCGCTGCGCGAACGCTTGGAACGGGAGGCACGGCAGCGCGGCATGGACGAACGCCTGCGCCGGATGCGCGCCATCGCGGAGCGCTGCGCCGCTTTGGTGGGCCCCGGTTTGTCCTCCACGGAGCATGGCGATCTCCTTTACGACGAACGCGGGCTGCCAAAGTGATCGTGGACACCTCCGCCCTGCTGGCGGTGTTGTTGCGCGAGGAGGAAGCCGCTCGTTTCGAAACGCTCATCGCAGCCTCGCCTTGTCGGATGTCGGCCGCAAACGTCCTTGAGGCCACAATGGTCTTGGAAAGCCGAGCGGGGACAACGGCAGGCAGTGTGCTTGATGCCTATCTCGCCAGCGCGGAGGTGGCGACGGCACCCATCACGCTAGAGCAGCTAGCGGTCGCCCGCGATGCCTGGCGAAGGTACGGCAAGGGCAATCATCCGGCGGCGCTGAACTTCGGCGACTGCTTCGCGTATGCGCTGGCGAGCACCACCGGCGAATCGCTCTTGTTCAAGGGCAACGACTTCGCACAGACCGACATCGAGGCCGCTTGCTAAAGCACACAATGTCACACGCCAAACTGCTTGCCCGCATTACCGCCCGAGCCGATGTGTTCGGCGGCAAACCCATCATCCGCGACATGCGCATCTCAGTGGAGCTGATTCTCAGCCTCCTAGCCCAAGGCGTCACGCAAGAGGAGCTCTTGGAGGACTATCCCCTGTTGGAGCCCGACGACATCCGCGCCTGCATCGCCTACGCGCATGCCGTGGTCGCCGGCGACTCCCTCGCCGTGTCAGAGCCCTGACCTACCCGGGCGTCACCGCCGTCGTTGCGCGACTGCGAGGGGAACACGGGTCGCGTACACCGGCACCAGCGTGCCAATCACGCCAACAGCTAGGGCGAACGCCATGCCGAGGGCCGCAACGCCCGGCGTCACCGCCATGTCGAACACCATCGTGTGCGGGTCGGATGTCCCGCTTTTCGCGGACGCCGAGACGCCGTGGAATGCGAGACCCGCCAGCAAAGTGGCGCACAAACCACCGAACACCGCATAGAGGACGTTTTCCAAGACGAGCGACAGGGAAACCACACCGCGCCCAAAACCCATCGCACGAACCGTCGCGATCTCCCGCATCCTTGCGCACACCGAGGCGTGCGCTGCATTGAAGGACGCCGCCACCGCGCCTACCGCCATGATTGCGCCAAGCACGGTGGCGAGCACGGCGAGCGTGCGTCTCGCCTCGGCGCTGTTCGCCTGCGCGAACTGCAGCTCGCCCTTGACAACCGCCGCGATGCGCGGGTCGTCCTCGATAGACGTGCGCAACTCGGCCAATTCCGCCCCCTCGTGCAAGCGCAGCCGCGCCGAGCTCACAACGCCCCAGCGACCGACTAGCTGCTGCATCACGCGGAGATCCGCCCATACCTCGAAGTCGTGTGCGCCGCCGGTCTCGAACGTGCCCACCACCTCGCAGTCAAACGTGTTGACAGGCACCTTGGCGCCGACGGCCAGACCATCGATCTCCGCCGCGGCCTTGACGCCGGCGATCACCTCCATGCGTCCAGCGGCGAAGTGGCGGCCCTCGACGATTTTCAGCTCCGGGCGCAGGTCGAACGCCGCCGCCGTCACGCCGCGCAGGGCGACGGGAACCGTGCCCTCCGCCTCGACGTCACGCACATGAACCCAAGCGCCCATCAACTCCGGGCTCGCCTCGGCCACCTCGCTTACGCTCGCCAACATGTCCAGTGCCGTGTTTTCGATCAGGACGCTGTCGCTCTCCTCCACCGCCATCGGGTGCAGCAGCACGGCGCGGTCCGCCCGCGCCCCGTGCTCCAGCAGGCGGCCCATGCCGGCCAGCATGGCGCAGATGCCATCGAACACCAGCACGCTGGCGCACACGCTGAGCACCATCACCGCCACCGCCGCGGGCCTGGCGGCGACGGTGCCCATCACGTTAGCCTTGGCCAGCCAGCACGCTTGGCGGAAACGCCCTCCCATCGAAGTGCCCGGTACGCTGGCTGTCAGGTTTCCAGCAGCGACCCCGCCACCGGCCGGCGGACGGCGCCCACGGCCGGCAACAGGCCGGCCAGCACCAGAGCGCCACCCAGAACGGCCACCGTTTCGGCCATCGACCGAAGCGACACCTCGTACGGGCCGAACAACGTGGTGAGCAGGTTGTTCATCTCCGCTTCCAACGCGCAGGCCCCGCCCAGCCCAATACCGACGCCGCTAAAAACCAGCAGGCAATGCTCCGCCACCAGCAGCGCCAGCATCGAGCCGCCGGAGAACCCCACCGCCCGGCATGTGGCAATCTCCCCGGTGCGCTCCTCAATGGCCTGCCCGGCCGAGGTGCCTACCAGCAAGACGAGCGAGCCCGCCGTCGCGGCAAGCACGGACGTGAAGATCAATGCCGCGCTTTCCACCAGCCGGGCGCGCGAGCGCAGAAACTCCTCCTGCGAGATCGTCTGCGTCCGATAGGCGGTCTGCGCCGTCAGCTCGTCTATGGCCCCTGCGACATCGCGCGGATTCGCGTTCGGCACCGCGTAGGCGCGAAGAAACGTCGCGGTGCCGGCCGCCGTGTGCGCTCCCGTGTACTCGAGCCGATAGAGGAAGTGCGCCTTGGTGCGTGTCTGCGCCACGCTGTCGAACGTGCCGCACAAGACGAACTCCACCGGGCTTGGCGGAGTACCGTACATGATCGGCACGATGCCGCCCACCTTCCATCCATGCCGAGCCGCCAAGTCGCCATCCACAAGGGCTCCGCGCAGCGTCTCGGCAAAGCAGCGCAGCGCGTTTTCGGCAAGCTGGGTGTTGTGCATGGTGGCGTAGTCCGGCATGACGACCGCGAGCGGGGAGAGGGGCGTGCGAACGTCTTGGAAGTACGCTTTAGACATGGCGTCGAACGACGTGACGGTGGCCACTCCGGGGAGTTCCCGGATGCTATCGATGTCGCTGATGGTTAGGTGCCGCGTTCGCCCTGGTGCCGGAAAGACCATCAGGTACGGCTCCCGCGCAAGGCCATCGGCTAGCGCCGAATCGATTGACCGGAGTGTGGCAAACAGGAAGGATGCGACGCCGATGCTAGTTGCTAAGAGCGTGACTCTCGCCGGGGATCGCACGAGATTGGCGACGAGCAGGCGCCACTGCCCGGTCACCCGTCGTCAGTCCGGCACTTCAATGGGATACGGAACGGGCAAAGCGCCCGGAACTTCGAGGCGAATGGTGGTGCCGTCCTCTTCGGCTGCGACGGCCCGAGACCACTCGGGTGCGCCATCAACGCGCTCCAGCACGACTTGCCCCTTTGCCAAAGGCTTCCAGTGGCGCGCTGCCCAAGCAATCAAGGCCGCTTTTTCCTCCGGCTTTGCCGCCTTGGCAGTGTACGAGCCCTCGCCTTCATGGATCATGGAAATCGCCGTGGAGTGGAGCGCCTCGTCCTCCAGCTTGACAGCGAACACCACGGTGATGCGGTCGGGAAACGGCCGCTGCGTTTCGGATCGAAACACCACGCGGGGAACATCCGCGATGTGCTTGACGGCATCTTCCGGCCCCTGACCCCATGTGGTGTTTCCATCCGCGTTGCGAGTCGGTTGCACCGTGGTCTGCACTAGCTGAACGAAGAAAGCGCCAGGAACGCGATACACCTCGGCCGCCGCGAGCGCGTTCGCAATCAGCACACATGCTCCCGCGAGAATTAACCGCTTCATCTTCATCCTCGCGATCCGCCTCCCAGCTCACTTGAGGGTAGGCATGGAACAAGCAGTTACCTCCCTTGCGTCACAGTCCGGTCACCATACCAAGCTCAAGCTAGGCAATCACCTTTGGTGATGGAAAGACAAGGGAAATGTGATGGAGATAAAGTGGAGAGATCAGTCGCCCCCTCGACAACAACGTGCCTACCGCGGCGCCGGCCGGCCGGAAGCCACCTACGTCGTGGAACGCTTGGTGGAAACGGCGGCGCGGGAAATCGGCATGGACCCAGCGGATCTGCGCCGCCGCAACTTCATCCAGCCGGACGATTTTCCCTACGAGACGCCAGTCGCCCTCACCTACGACACCGGCGACTACGACGCCAGCTTGGACAAGGCCCTCGCCCACGCGGACTACGCCGGCTACGCCGAACGCAAGGCGCAATCCGAAGCGGACGGCAAGAAGCGCGGCATCGGCTTCTCCTGCTACATCGAAGCCTGCGGCCTCGCGCCCTCGCAAGTGGCCATCTCGCTGGGCGCCGGCGTCGGCCTCTTCGAGGTGGGCGAAGTGCGCGTGGACGTGACCGGCTCGGTAACCGTCACCACCGGCTCGCACAGCCACGGCCAAAGCCACGAAACCACCTTCGCGCAGATCATCTCGGACAAGCTCGGCGTGCCGTTCGAGAACGTCACGGTGCTGCACGGCGACACAGGGCGTTCGGACTACGCCCTCGGCACCTACGGTTCGCGTTCGCTGGCGGTGGGCGGCTCCGCGCTGGTGAAGGCCACGGACAAGATCATCGCCAAGGGCAAGAAGATCGCCGCGCACATGCTGGAAGCGAGCGAAGATCAAATGGCCTTTGAGGATGGCGAGTTCCGGGTGGTGGATTCCAACCAGTCCCTCACCTTCGCCGAGGTGGCGTTCGCGGCCTATGTGCCATCGAACTATCCGCTTGAGGAATTGGAACCCGGCCTTTCGGAAAAGGCGTTCTACGACCCGCCGAACTTCACCTATCCCGCCGGCGCCCACATCTGCGAAGTGGAGGTGGATCCGCAAACCGGCGTGGTGCGAATCGAACAGTTCGTGGCGGTGGACGACTTCGGCCACGTCGTGAACCCGATGATCGTCGAAGGCCAAGTTCACGGCGGCTTGGCGCAGGGCATCGGCCAAGCGCTCTTGGAACACGGCGTGTACGACGACACCGGCCAGTTGCTGAGCGGCTCCTACATGGACTACGCCATGCCAAGGGCGGACGATTTGCCGAGTTTCCTGGTGGACACCACGACAACGCCTTGCACCCACAATCCGCTCGGCGTGAAAGGCTGCGGCGAAGCCGGCGCCATCGGCTCCACCGCAGCGGTGATGAACGCGGTGACGGACGCCTTGGGCGTTGCCAACGTGCCGATGCCGGCGACGCCGGAAACCGTGTGGCGCGCGCTGAGGGAGGGCTAAGCCATGTACGCTTTCGACTACCACAAACCCGCCAGCCTGCAGGAGGCCGCGGATCTCTTGGCGAGCGCGGACGACGGCGCCTACCTGGCCGGCGGCATGACCCTCATCCCCACGCTGAAGCAGCGCCTCGCCGCGCCATCGGACGTGATCGATCTGGCCGGCATCGACGGCATGGCCGGCGTCACGGTGGATGGAGATGTGATGAAGGTGGGCGGCCTGACGCGCCACGCCGAAGTGGCCGCAAGCGCGACGATACCGGCGCTGGCCGATCTGGCCGGGCGCATCGGCGACGCCCACGTCCGCAACCGCGGCACCATCGGCGGCTCCGTGGCCAACAGCGACCCGGCGGCGGATTACCCGGCCGCGGTGGTGGCCCTCGCCGCAGAAGCACACACCAACAAGCGCTCCATCCCCGGCGATGCGTTTTTCACCAGCCTATTCGAAACCGCCTTGCAAGAAGGCGAAATCGTCACCCGTGTGGACTTCCGCGTACCGGACGCCGCCGCCTACGAGAAGTTCCCCAACCCGGCTTCCCGCTACGCCATCGTCGGTGTGCTGGTCGCCCGCTACGGCGACGCAGTGCATGTGGGCGTAACCGGCGCCGGCGCCGGCGCGTTCCGGGCCACGGCGCTGGAGGCGGCGCTATCGGCGGATTTCTCGCCGGACGCGATAGACGCAGTGACCATCGACCACAGCGACTTCAACACCGATCTGTACGCCTCCGCCGAATACCGCGGCCACCTGCTCGGCGTGCTTACGAAACGCGCCGTAGCCCGTTGCGGCCAGTGGCGTTACTGGCAATTAGATGGGCCTCACCATCAAGAACGAGGAGACCTGCCGGCTGGCCGGCGAACTCGCACGGCTCACTGGGGAGACGAAGACCGGCGCGATCACACAGGCGCTGCGCGAACGCTTGGAACGGGAAGCACGGCAGCGCGGCATGGACGAACGCCTGCGCCGGATGCGCGCCATCGCGGAGCGTTGCGCCGCTTTGGTGGGCCCCGGTTTGTCCTCCACGGAGCATGGTGCGCTTCTATACGACGAGCGGGGGTTGCCTAGGAACTAACCTCTAGACTTGCGCCGAGCCTCGCGCCAAGCCTCCGCAACCGCATCCGCCAATGCGACAAGATCTTCTTTGTGTTTCTTCCACTCCACATCGCCCAATTCGAGGAACCACTGCTGTTGGATCTCGTTGGTGGTTGGAGCAGCCTGTGGCTTTTCTTTTTCGAAACCGAGCTTCGAGTTGTCGAACTCTTGTCGGCATAGGTGAACGCTAACGGGAAAGAAGACGATGCGTATCTTCTCCTTCTGCGTGAGCCGGATCGATAGGGGAGAAACGAAGCCCCCAGGGTGATTGGGGAGGTTCAAGGTCGATCGGAAGAAGAAGTTGAAGCCACCCTTGCGAACATAGGGGGTACCCAAGCTATCCTCGAATGCCCCGAACACATCTTCCCAGAAGTCTCTGATGTTAAGTTCATCTATGCGTTCGTCTAGGGCTTTTTCAAAGGCTCTATTCGTTTCTTGTTGGTCCCGCCCAGACCGGGCTTTGGCACGTTCCGCAATGTCGCGTTCCGCTTGCACCTGCTTGGCAAGGAGAACTCTGCCGTCGTGGTCGTAACCACGAAAAGTAAGCATAGATATCGGCATGTCGTGCTTGGCTAGGAACTCCACGATGCGAATCGCATCGTCGTCCGCGCCAAGGCCAACCAAGGTCATTTGCACCGGCTTTAGCGAAGCCTCCGGATTAGTGAACCGTTGCCCGTACCACTCGTCGAAATTGCCTATCGGCTCTATCCCCTCTCCGGGTTGAGCTGCAATGTGTTCAACAAGCTCCTTGTCGCTCAGCGATTCCAAGAAGGAACCGTAGTCTATGATCTGTGTTACCGCATCCCGTGCTACCAGTTCACGTTTCAGCTCAAATACGACAAGCTGACCTTTCTCGTCCAACCCAAGCAAGTCCAACTTACCACGGCCACTTCGCGTCTGCCGCCCGATCAACGTCAGACCCGGCATGAGCATCTCGGGGTTCTTGACCAAAGTGGCCTCGAATTTTAGCTCGGA
This sequence comes from Candidatus Azotimanducaceae bacterium, assembly GCA_965243095.1. GTDB lineage: Bacteria > Pseudomonadota > Gammaproteobacteria > Pseudomonadales > Azotimanducaceae > VXYL01. Next base: position 2,065,473 of record OZ251530.1, on the reverse strand, counting down.
TTCCGTACGCGCTACCTGCTCGATCCGCGTCGCGTCGGCCTCCCCGTGCAGTGCCCAAATTTCGAGTTCGTTGGCCACGTTCGCCGTCTCCCTAACCTGATGGCTGGGCGCAGCCTATCAGCCTCCGCCAATGACCTCAACCCCCAAATGCGCCTGCCGGGGCATCCCCGGGAAGTACCTGTAGTTGCCAAAGGCGTAGTCGGCGCGTTCGGCGTAGGGGGTGTCGCGGAGGTTGAGCAGCTTTGCGAACAGCCGGACGTTGGGCGTCGCCTGCCAAGCGCCGCGCCAGTTGAGCAGGGTGTGGCCGGCGTAGCGGGCGGTGTTGGCGGCGTCTAGGTGGTGGGCGCCCACATGCACGGCCTCGAACTCTGAGGTCACCTTTTCTCCTTTCCAAAGCCAGTGGGCGCTGGCCAGCAGGCGGGGGGCGGTGTCAACCGTGTTGCCGTCTTGGATGCGTTCGCCGCGGCCGGCGTCGCGGGTGAAGGCGTAGCGGTGGTTGGCGTAGGCGGCTGTCAAATCGACGGTGTGGGCACCCGCGTTCCACGCCACGTGTAGATCAACGCCGGTGGACTCGGTGGCGCCGTCGCTTACGTTGAAGCCGCGGGCGTCGCGGAAGATGAGGTTGTCGGTGGTTTGCGCGTACATGGCGAGGTCGTATTGCAGCGACCCGGCGTGGCCGCGAACGCCGGCTTCCACCGAGCGCAGCGCTTCGCTCGCCAAGTCCGCCACGGTTTGGCCGCGTTGCAGGCGGTACAGTTCCGTGGTTTGCGGTGGGCGGAAGCCTTGTCCGATAACCGCATACCACGTTCGGGTTTCGTTGGGTGTCCAAGCCACCCCTAGCCGGCCAGCGATGTTCGCGAAGGCGTCTTGGCGATCCGCCGGGCGGGTGTAGAGGCAGCCGCCGAATCCGCAGGGGGTGCCGTCGTCGCGGGTGTTGCCGTCCAGGTGGCCGTTGTCGTAGTCGTAGCTGTTGCGTTCGGCGCGGGCGCTCGCCACCAAGCGCAGCGGTTCGGTCAAGGGAATCTCCGCGTTGTAGAAGGCGGCGAGCGTGGCGCCGCGCACGCGGTAGTCGTAGTGCGTTCCCGTCGGGCGGGTGGCCACCAGAAACGCCGAACCTTGGGTGGCCGATGCTTGGCGTTGCGAAAGCGCCGCGTCGAACGCCTCCAGCACGGCGCCGGCGTTCCAGCGCCATCGTGCGTCGCGCTCGAACTCCACGCGCACGCCGCCGCTGGTTTGCGCGTTCTTCTCCAAAGGTTGCCCGGGCAGGAAATGCTGCCGGAACTCCATGGACGAGCGGCGCAGGTACGGGGTGATCGCGAGCCGGCCGCGCGCCGCCAAGTCGCGCCGCCAAACGCTCGCCATCCTTGCCGACCACGCATCGCGGAACGCCTCGGGGTTGGGGTTGCTGCGCCGCGCCGGGGTGTCGTAGGCGTTGCGGCCCAGCACATAGCCGCCGGTTTCTTGGTTGAGCAGGGTGGCGGTGCCGGTGGTGGTCACGTCCCACGCGCCCATGCGCCGCTGCCCACTGGCGGTGGCTTTGTGTTGGCCGTAGCCGGTGTCCGCCCGATAGCCGCCGGTGGTGGTCGAAGACGCATCAACGCGCCAATTCGAGGCACCGCCGCCGACGCGGGCTTGCAGGTAGTCGTACGGGCCGGTTTCCAAGCTGCCGCGCCAGCCGTCGCCGTTGCTGGCCGTCACCGTGTTGATCGCACCGTGGACGGCGTTGCCGCCGAACAGCGCGCTGGCCGGGCCGCGCACCGCTTCCACCAAAGCGGCCTGCTCGGTGTTCATCTCGAACAGGTTGTTGATGTTGCAGAACCCCGCCGGACGGATGGGAATGCCATTTTCCAGCAGCAGAAACTCGCCGCAGGCGCCCGGCCCGGCGTACACGCCGGAGCGAATGGCGGTGAGATGCTCCTGCCCGGAACCGCGCGTGATCCACACCCCCGGCACGCGGGCGAGCAGCTCGTTCGGATGGCTGGCGCGGGTGCGTTCGACCACCTCGCGGTCTAGCGTGGAGGCGCTGCCAACGGTGCCTTGGCGAAGCGCCACCGAGGCGTCGGCACGCACCACGATTTCCTCAAGCTGCTCCTCGAGTTGCCGCTCGGGCGCTTCCTCCGCGGGTGCGCCGAACGCCAAGGCGGTGATTGCGGCCAGAGCGGTAGCGGCGGTGGGATGGGTCGCACCGGTGGGTTTGCCAGCGCGACGAGCGACTGCCGAAACGCTCACGCAGACGCCCAAAGCCTATCCGGTTGCATGCTCATGCGCCCAATATAGCGCGAACCGTTCGATCTTGCGGACGTTTTCTGTCGCTGGTGGCGCCGCTGGCGTGCTATGCTTGAGTCCATCAGCGGTCACAACACCAAATCAAAGGAGATAGTGATGACCACCAAATTCAACGGCGCGACGCCGGCCGAGTTGTTTGCCGAAGCCATCAAGGGAACGGTGGAGGAAGCCGTGACCCCCGTGCTCGAGGAAATGGCCGAAATGGAAGTGCGCTTCAACGGTCGCTTGGACGGTTTGCAAAGCCAAATCAACGATGCGAGCGAGGGCCTGCAAAGCCAAATCAATGGCTTGCAGGGCCAAGTCACCGGGTTGCAGGGCCAAGTCAACGGCGTGGCCCGCGACGTGGAGTCCTTGAAGCGCGGCGGTTTGCCAAGGCAGCATCAGCCGCCGGCTTGATCGGCGTTCCGGCGCGGTTGTTCATGGCGGATGCGGCGCGGACAACGGCAACGCTCAAAGAGACGCCCATAGCCGCCGCGTTTCGTCGAACGGCGCTTGCTCCACGCGCATATCGCCGCGCAACAGCATGGTGGTGCGCTCCCGCGCGTCATAGGCCGGCCAGCTAGGCAGCGTCTCCGTGTTGGGGTCGCCGTGGCGGGCGAACGCCAGCCACGCGGCCATGACGCGCTCGGAGAGCCGCGCGACATCCTCGCCTTCGCCGCAGAAGCGCTGCAACGCCGGCAGCCCGTGTGTGCCCCAAACGAACGGAATGTCCACCGAGTGGCAGGCGCCCAAGCGCCCGTCGTGCGCCGGCGAAGGGTGGTCGAAGCGGTACATCCACACCTTGCCGGTGTGGGCGAGGTGACATTCGGCGGTGCGGATGGCGGGCATTCGGAACATGCGGTCGGTGGCGATGGCGGCCCATGTTTGCCACGGTTCGATCAGCAGATTGGCCGCCGCGCGTTCGGCTTCGAAGCACGCCACGGCCGCCGCAGCGCGTTCGCCGAAGGGGGCGCGGGCTTGTTCGAGCAAGGCGTCGCGATCCATCGTCGTCAAGCGCTTGTTGAACATCGTGAACAGCGTGGATTCGTCCCGGGTGTGGCCGATCAACAGCGGCATGTCGCGGGTGAAGCGGCCGGTGCGCAGCACGTCGGCGGCGTCCTCGGCGATCACGGTGCCGTCGAGGGTGGGGGCCCAGCGCGCGTTTGGGATCTTCCCTTGGCAGGCGTGGATGTCCGCCGCGGAGGCCGCGCGCAGCTTGTCCATGCCGCCGAATTCGTCGGCCAGCGCCTGCGCGGTTCGCGCCGCGGCGTCCGCGCTCACCGGCGTGGTCAGCGAGCCGCTCATGGGCACCGCCTTGTCGAAGGCGCCGGCGGCGGCCGGCATCGCCATCAGTTGCGCGATGTCGAAGCCGCCGGCGGATTGGCCGCACACGGTGACGTTGGCCGCATCGCCGCCAAACGCGCCGATCTCCCGGCGCACCCAGCGCAGCGCCGCCGTTTGATCCAGCAGCGCCTCGTTGCCGCTCGCGCCCAGCTCCGGGGCGTGCAGGAAGCCGAGGGCGCCGAGGCGGTAGTTGATGGTGACCACCACCACATCGCCCATACGCGCCAAGCGGCTGCCGTTCACGCGCGGCTGCGATCCGGCGCCGACGGTGTTGCCGCCGCCGTGAATCCACACCAGCACCGGGCGCTTGGCGTCGTCCAGCGCCGGCGTCCACACGTTCAGATAGAGGCAATCCTCGCTGGTCTCGTGCGTGGCGATGCCGATGAGCTCGCCGACGGTGCCCGGGATGGTGGATTGGATGGCGCACGGCCCGAACGCCGTGGCGTCGCGCACGCCGGCCCACGGTTCCGGCGGCGCCGGTGCCCGCCAGCGCAGATCGCCCACCGGCGGCTTGGCGAAGGGGATGCCGCGGAAGGCAAGCACGCCATCGCACGCTTGGCCGCGCAGCCGTCCGGTGCTGATTTCCGCTAGCGGCATCCGCAAGCCCACTGCAGGCGAGTCAAGTCTCTCTCCGGCGCAGAGTTTGCGCAGCAAACTCCCACGCGCCTGCTAAGGCGCGCCGCGGCCGAAGTTCTCGTCGTATCTCCGCAGTTCCGCCCGGCCCACCACCAGGTGATGCACCTCGTCCGGGCCGTCGGCGATGCGCAGCGTGCGTTGGCCGGTGTACATGCCGGCGAGCGGCGTCCATTGCGAAACGCCGGCCGCGCCATGCATCTGAATCGCTTGGTCGATGATCTGGCAGACGCGCTCCGGGATCATGGCCTTGCACATGTGTACCCAAACGCGCGCCTCGCGGTTGCCGAGCACGTCCATCGCCTTGGCGGCCTTCAGCACCATCAAGCGCATGGCCTCGATCTCGATGCGGGCGCGGGAGACCAGTTCCAGGTTCTTGCCCAGCTGCACCAGCGGCTTGCCGAACGCCTCCCGGGACATGCCGCGCCGCACCATCAGATCCAGCGCCCGCTCCGCCTGCCCCACCGAGCGCATGCAGTGGTGGATGCGCCCCGGGCCCAAGCGCCCTTGGGAAATCTCGAAGCCGCGGCCTTCACCGAGCAGGATGTTCTCCTTCGGCACACGGGCGTCGTTGAAGCGCAGATGCATGTGGCCGTGCGGCGCGTCGTCGTGCCCGAACACCGTCATCGGTTCGATGATCTCCACGCCGGGCGTGTCCTTCGGCACCAGAATCTGCGACTGCTGGCGGTGCGGCGGCGCGTCCGGGCTGGTTTGCACCATCGCGATCATGATCTTGCAGCGCGAATCGCCGGCGCCGGAGATGTAGAACTTCTCGCCCTTCAGCACCCACTCGTCGCCGTCGAGTCGCGCTTGGGTGGCGATTTGCTTGGCGTCGGAGGAAGCCAGATTCGGCTCCGTCATCGCGTAGGCGGAGCGGATCTCGCCGTTCAAGAGCGGCTTCAACCACTTCTCCTTCTGCTCGGCCGTGCCGTAGCGCTCCAGCACCTCCATGTTGCCGGTGTCCGGCGCGCTGCAATTGAGGCACTCGGAGGCGATGGGGTTCTTGCCCAACTCGGCGGCGATGTAGGCGTAGTCGAGGTTCTTCAGGCCTTCGCCGGTGTCGGCGTCCGGCAGGAAGAAGTTCCACAGGCCGTTCGCCTTGGCTTGGTCCTTGAGGCCGCCCAAGATGTCCTCTTGGCGCGGGGACAAGCTCCACCGGTCGCCATGCTCGAAGGCGGCGGCGAAGTAGTCCGGCGTGCGCGGCTCCACCTCCTCGCCGATGAACTTCCTCACCGCGGCGTACAGCGGCTCCACCTCCTCGCTCATCACGAGATTGTTGAGATCCGCGTCCAGATCGGCCAACCCGGCTTCCGCCATAGCTACTCCCCTTGCCCCGTCTTGTGGTGTTGCGTTGGATTGTAGCAGTTCGCTGGTTGCCGACTGCGACGCCGGTAGTGGTAAAGTGGGCGCTCAGCTAGGGCGGGCTCTTGCGAGGGCCCGACCATCGCAGGTCTAACGGGGAGGGCACATGGCCACGGTCAATGGCGCGACGTTGATGGCGCGCAGTCTCAAACAACAAGGTGTGGATTACATTTTCGGCATCGTCGGGTTTCCGGTGCAGGGCTTCGCGGCGGACGCGCAGAAGGCCGGCATCACCTACGTCGGCATGCGCAACGAGCAGGCCGCGAGCTACGCGGCGCATGCCGCCGGCTACCTCACCGGCCGGCCGCAGGCGTGCCTCACGGTGTCCGGGCCGGGCGTCATCCACGCCTTCGCCGGCCTCGCCAACGCGAAGCAGAACTGCTGGCCGATGATCCTCATCGGCGGCGCCTCGCCGGTGTACCAGAACGGCATGGGCGGCTTCCAAGAGGAGCGGCAAGTGGAACTGGCGGCGCCGTATTGCAAGTACGCCCACGCCATCGAGCACGTCCACCGCATCCCCTACTACGTCAACCAAGCCGTTCGCCACGCCCTCTACGGGCGTCCCGGCGCGGCCTACCTAGACTTCCCGGACGACATCATCCGCGGCGAATGTGAGGAAAGCGAAGTGGCCGAGGCCGCCCTTGTGCCGGCGCCGCCGCGCACGATGGCGGACCCGGACGCCGTGGAAGCGGCGCTCTCCGCGCTGGAATCCGCCGAACGCCCGCTGGTGGTGGTGGGCAAAGGCATGGCGTGGGCGCGCGCCGAGGACGAAGTGCGCGAGTTCCTGCAACGCACCCAGCTGCCGTTCCTCAATTCGCCCATGGGCAAAGGCACCATGCCGGACGACGACCCGCTCTCGGTGGGCGCCGCCCGCAGCACGGCGCTGCGCGATGCGGACTTGGTGTTCCTGCTGGGCGCGCGGCTGAACTGGATCATGCACTTCGGCTTGCCGCCGCGCTTCCACAAGGACGTGCGCATCGTGCAACTGGACATCGAACCCACGGAGATCGGCACCAACGTACCGGCGGAAGTGGCGCTGGTGGGCGACGGCAAGGCGGTGGTGGGCCAGCTGAACCGCGCCCTCGGCAACCGCCAGTGGTTCTATCCCTCGGAGACGCCGTGGCGCGCCCTGCTGAAAGAGAAGGCGGACGCCAACATGGCCGCGGTGCAGCCGATGATCGACGACGATTCCGCGCCCACCAACTACTACCGCGCCTTCAAGGACATCGTGGAGTGGCTGCCGGAAGACGCCATCATCATCGGCGAAGGCGCGAACACCATGGACATCGGCCGCACGCAGATGCCCAACCGCAAGCCGCGCCACCGCTTGGACGCCGGCACCTACGGCACCATGGGCGTGGGCCTCGGCTTCGCCATCGCCGCGGCGGTGACCAACCCGGACAAGCCCATCGTCTCCGTGCAGGGCGACAGCGCCTTCGGCTTCACCGGCATGGAACTGGAAACGATGGTGCGCTACAACCTGCCGGTGAAACTCGTCGTGCTCAACAACGGCGGCATCGGCGGCGGCATGCATCCGCTGCCGGAAGGCCGCACCGCGCCGCCGGGCAACCTCACCTACGGCGCCCGCTACGACGGCATGCTGGAAGCCTTGGGCGGCAAGGGCTTCTATGTGGAGGACCCGAAGGACCTCCGCGCCGCGCTGGACGCGGCGATGGCGCACACCGGCCCGGCGCTGGTGAACGTGGCGCTGAATCCGCGCGCCGGCAGGAAGCCGCAGCAGTTCGGTTGGTTGACGACCTGAAGACCTCGGTGCGGCGGCTTTGGCATTGACAAGGCCGCCCTAGCGGCGGGCCTTATCTCGACACGTTCTCCATCTGGCCGGTGGAGTTTTGGATGAGACTGGCGGCGTACACATCGCCGTCAGACTCCACCAGCAGCCGCCATTCGCCGGTGCCGTCGCCCAACGCGCCGGACAACCCTTCCGCCGAGCCGGTTTCCAGTTCGGCGGCGGTGAAATCCCGGGTCGCCCCGGCGGGAACGGTGGCGTACACCACGCTGCCGGGCGACCTGCCGCTGTCGTCAATGCCGGAGATTGCGACTCTCGCCGCGGCTTCCCCGACGTTCACCAGCCGCAACGTGCCGGTGGGATGGTCGCCTGCCGCGCCGAAGAACGCCACGCGGCTGGCGCCATCAATCCGCGGCGCGAACGTGTGCATTGTTCGCAAGGGGCCAGCGCCGGCCGGTCGCAGATAGCTCCCGGCGTAAGCGTTCAGCGGTGAGCGCAACTCCAAGCGCCAAGCGTCTTCGCCAACGCCCGCGGGCAGGCCCTTGGCGGCATTGCCTTCGGCCAGTTCGCGGGGGGTGATATGCACGGCGGCGCCGGCGCCGATGGCCAGGAATACCGGCGCTCGGGCGTGACCGTCTCTGTCGAAAGCCCGTATCTCGACGCTTCCGCCCACCGCCGACTCGTTCACGAAGCGCAACAACACCTCCCCCGGCCACTCGTCGGCGGGGAACAGCGTCAGATGCTGCCGCGAATCCGCCGATGTCTCCGGGGTTGCCGAGAGGTTCGTCAGTTGTCCATCCGCCGCCATCAAGCTGAGCACGCGAACGCCGTCATAGGAGGTCGAATGCAGCCGCCACTTGCCGATGCCGTCGCCCAAACCGCCGGCGGCAATGCCCTCGCCAACGCCGGATTCCAACGCCGCCGCGGTGAAGTCGCGCACTCCCCCTGCCGGCACGGTTACGGCAACCGTTGCGACGGCGCCGGCGTCGTCCACGCCTTCGATCAACACCCGCGCCATCTTGCGCGTCGGATTGATGATCCGCAGCTTGCTCACGCGGCCGGTGTTGCTGCCCGGATTGAACGTGGGCGCGAGATGCGTTGCGTAGGATTCGGGCGCCAAGACGTTCATGCTGGCCACCAAGCCCGCGCCTGTCCGGGCGTACGCGGAGACGTCGATGTCCAGCGGCGAACGCAACTCGAGGCGCCAATCGCCTTCGCCATTCCCCACGCCGCGGTCCATGCTGATGGTCGAGTTGCCATGCTCCAGGTCCTCGGAGTCGAAGGCGACCGCGCGCTTCGGGCGGATGGGCAAGGTGGCTGGCCCGTGTCGGCGGCCGGCGTTGTCGATGGCCGCGATGCTGACCTCGCCGCTTGTGCCCGTGCGGTTGACGACGCGGACGAAACCGTCGCCGAACGACGAACCGCCTGCCACGACGATGGGCGCGGTATGCGAATCCTCGTCCACGAGCACGGCGGCGCCGCGGTGCCGGAGCAGCGGCGCATGGTCATTCACGGCTTCGGCATCGAGCGGGTTGCCGCGCAGGTCGATGTAGTCGCTGCTGCCGTCCGGCCGGATGTCGCCACCGCCGAGCTCCGTGTTCGCCGCCAGCGGCGCGATGTCCGTGATCGCGTTGTCGTTCAGCCAAAGCCGCGTCAGGGAGGGAAGCTCGGAGAGCGCGGTGATGTCCGAGATGCGGTTGCCGTCCAAGGCGAGTTCGGTCAATCCCGCCATGTTGGCCAAGGCGGAGATGTCCCGCAGACCGTTTGCGCCAAGCCAAAGCGAGGAGAGAAACGGCAGCTCGCTGATGGGTGCCAATATGGCTACGGAATTGCCGTTGAGCCGCAGCGTGCGGAGGTTGACCGCATGTTCCAAACCGGCCAAATCGGAGATTTGCCGGCCGTCCAGATCGAGCACCGTGAACGCCGCCATGTCCGCCTGCGTGATCGCCGTCTTGCCGCTTCCGGCCGCGCCGGGCGTTTGCTTGCGAGCGGAGAGCCGTTGCGCGAAGGCCCGGCGCAGTTGCGCGTCCCGAATCTCGACTTCGGCTTTCGGGTCCGCGGCCAACGCGACTTGGACGCGGCTCGCCTCGCCCGCCCCGCGCACGCCCACGGCGCGCACCTCGAAGGCGTGCTGGGCGCCGTTGGCCAAGCCCGCAACGGTGTGGCTGGTACCGCTGCCGATGGCGGTCCAAGCATGGAACACCGGCGACTTGCCAACGCCTTGGCGGAACTCGTAGCCGGCGACGGCGCATCCCGCGGGGGCGCGCCACCGCAACGATGCTCTCCCATCGCCCGGTATGGCGACCAGTTTCCGCGGCGAGCGCAGCGGCACGTCGTCCGCATAGACCCGTGCGCCCCGCGCCTGCAACGCTCGCACCGACTGCGCGTTCGCGCCGCAGGGAATGGGGTTGCCGTGGACCTCGATGTTGTCGCCGTCGCCGATGCCGGGGTTCCGCACCAACGGCCCGATGTCCGCGACATTGGTGTTCGACATCTGCACCGTCCGCAAAGCAGTGAGCCCGGCGAGGGGCGAGATGTCGGAAATGGCGTTCGAGTAGATGCCGAGCCAAGTCAAGGACGTGAGTTTGGCTACGGCGTCGATGTTCGTGACGGCGTTTGCGCCGACGTTCAGCTCGCGCAACGACACGAGGCCGGCGAGCGGCGAGATGTCCGCGATGGCGTTGCCGCCGAGCCAAAGATCCGTCAGCCCGGTCAGCTTGGCCAGCGGCGAGATGTCCGCGATGGGGCCAATGGGAGCGCTCAGCACACGCAAGGACGTGAGGCCGGCAAGCGGTGAGAGGTCCGAGACGACATGTCTGCCGATGTTCAACTCGACCAGGCCGGTTGCGTATTCCAATCCGGCCAAGCTGGCTGCTTGGCTGACGATCGTGCTGTCGCCGAACTCGTCCTCCTCGGACCAAGTCACCGCGCAATACAGCGTGGTGATCGTCGCCATCTCGGCCGCGGTGATCGCCTCGCCGGCCTCCTTGTCCAGGGCTTTCTCCACGCAACCGCGCACATGCCCATCCGCTATCGCAATCGCGGGTGCGGACGCCGTGACGGGCACGTCCACGGTGTCCGTGGCGCTGGCGCCGCCGGCGGAGACCGTCAACTCGAACGTCAGCGTTGCGGCGTGGGCGAGTTCCGGCGGGTCGAACCACGGCACGGCGGTGTCCGCGTCCGTCAGCGAAACCGTCGCGCCGGCGGTCTGCCGCCACGAGAAGGACAGCTCCTCGCCTTCGGGGTCCCACGAGCCGCTGCCGTCCAGCCACACCGCCCCGCCGCTGCCGAATGTGCGGCTCTCGCGCGACGCGTAGGCCGTCGGTGGATCGTTGTCGGCGTCAATGGTGATGGCCACGGTGTCGGTGGCGCTTTCGCCGCCGGCCGAGACCGTCAACTCGAACGTCAACGTCGCCGGCGCCACCAGGTTCGGCGCATCGAAAGATGGCGTGGCGGTGTTCGCGCCCGAAAGCGAGACCGTCGGCCGGCCGCCGCTCTGGCGCCACGAGTAGGCCAGCGCGTGTCCCGCGGGGCCCGTCGAACCGCCGCCGTCCAGCGTCGCCGTGCGGTCCTCCGCCACCGAGCGGTCGGTGCCGGCGCGCGCCACCGGGGGCACCACCTCGCCTTCGGGCGTGGCGGAGACGGCCGGGCACGAAGGGCCTTTCCTATTGCCATTGAGCGCTCTCACCTTGAAGCGATGGACGACGCCGTTCGCCAGCCCGGACGCCGTGTGGCGCGTACCGGATCCCGCCACCGTGGTCCATGGGCTGTAGGCGTTTTTGCCCGCCTTCAAGCGGTACTGGTAACCCGTGGCCTCGGCCACCGGATCCCAGAGGAACTCGATATGCCCGTCCCCCACGACGAAACGGAGATTCTCCGGCGCGACGGTGGGGGCTCGGCGCTGCGACGCCGCTACGGATACGTCCACGGTGTCTGTTGCGCTTACGCCCCCGTCGGACACGGTCAGCTCGAACGTCAGCGTCGCCGCGGCGTCGAGTTTCGGCGCATCGAACGAGGGCAAGGCCGTGTCCGCTCCCGTCAGCGAAACCGTCGCACCGGCGGTCTGCCGCCACGAGAAGGCCAGCTCCTCGCCCTCGGGGTCCCAAGAACCACTGCCGTCCAAGCGCACCGTCTTTCCGCCGGCGAACGTCCCGCTCTCACGCGCTACATGCGCCGTTGGCGGGTCGTTGTCGGCGTCGATGGTGATATGCACCGTATCCGTCGCGCTGGCGCCGCCGGCCGATACCGTCAACTCGAACGTCAGCTTCGTCGGCGCCACCAAGTTCGGCGTCTCGAACGATGGCGTGGCGGTGTCCACGCCCGAAAGCGAAACCTCCGGGCCTGCGGTCTGCCGCCACGAGAAGGTCAGTGTGCGCCCGGCCGCATCCGACGAGCGGCTGCCATCCAGCTTCGCCGAGTGGTCTTCCGCCACCGACCGGTCGCGGCCGGCGTGCGCCACCGGCGGCTGCGCCGACGCCGCCACGGCCACGTCCACGGTGTCCGTTGCGCTGGCACCTCCAGCGGAGACGGTCAACTCGAACGTCAGCGTCGACGCGGCGGCGAGTTCCGGGGCGTCGAACGAGGGCAAGGCCGTGTCCGCGCCTGTCAGCGAAACGTCCGGGCCCGCGGTCTGCCGCCACGAGAAGGCCAGCTCTTCTCCCTCGGGGTCCCACGAGCCGCTGCCATCCAGCCGCACCGCACCGCCGCCGCCGAACGTGCGGCCCTCCGGGGCGGCGCGCGCCGTCGGCGGGTCGTTGTCGGCGTCGATGGTGATGTCCACGGTGTCTGTCGCGCTGGCGTCGCCGGCGGAGACGGTCAACTCGAATGTCAGCGTCGCCGGCGCCACCAAGTTCGGCGCCTCGAACGACGGCGTGGCGGTGTCCGCTCCCGACAGCGAAACCGTCGGCCGGCCGCCGCTCTGGCGCCACGAGTAGGCCAGCGTGCGGCCCGCCGCGTCCGACGAGCCGCTGCCGTCCAGCTTCGCCCAGCGGTCCTCCGCCACGGACCGGTCGTGGCCGGCGCGCGCCACCGGCGGCGCCTCCGTCTCGGCTTCGGGCGTGGCGGAGACGGCCGGGCACGAAGGCCCCTTCCTGTTGCCATTGAGCGCCCGCACCTTGAAGCGATGGACGACGCCGTTCGCAAGCCCGGACGCCGTGTGACGGGTGGCGGATCCCGCCACCGTGGTCCAAGGGCTGTAGGCGCCTTTGCCCGCCTTCAAGCGGTACTGGTAGCCCGTCGCCCCGGCCACCGGATCCCAGAGGAACTCCAGCTGCCCGTCGCCTACGACGAATCGGAGATTCTCCGGCGCGACGGTGGGCGCAGCGGCTTGCGCTGACAACGCGGTGAGCAGCGAAAACAGCGCGAGCAAGGCGCGAAGCCCGGGGCGGCCACGAGGGGCATGAGAGGCGATGGCCATTTCGGCTGCGAGCATTCGTTCCTCCGACGACTAGCGGGACATCGACCTTGTGGCCCGCCACAGTACGCCGCATGCCATCGAGACGCAAGCCGCCACGTCGCGTCGTCGTCCAACCCATTGCGAGTTACACTTGTTGGCGTCCAAGGGTGTGGAGGCGACATGGGCAAGCTCTTTGAGGCGGCGTTCCCCTTTCTGGAGAACGTCTTGGCGTTGCCGGTGAAGGACATCGACCAAGCGGCGAGCTGGTACGGCGAGAAGTTCGGCCTTGTCGAGGTGGAGCGGCGGGACGATCCGCCCACCGTGATCATGGAGCGCGAAGGGGCGCGCATCGGCTTCCAAGTGAACGGCACCGATGCCGGCAACGACGGCGCCGCCATTCTGGTGGCGGACGCGGCCCGCGCCCGCGACGAACTCGCCGCACGCGGCGTGGAAACCGGCAATTGGCGCGTGGACGAACGCGACGGGGAGAAGTACCAGGTGTTCTTCGTGGTGGCGCCGGACGGCCTCTGCTACTACTTCCACCAACGGCTGCAAGAGAAGTAACGCCCTACCCCCGCCACATGGACACCTTGGTCGACTTCGGCGCCGAGCGGGTGGCGCCGGCGGAAAAGACCCGCCGCGTGCGCGGGGTGTTCGACGCCGTGGCGCATCGCTACGATGCGATGAACGACGTCATGTCGCTCGGCAGCCATCGGCTGCTGAAAAGGCTCGCGGTGGAGATGGCACGCTTGCGACCGGGCCACCGCGTGCTGGATTTGGCCGCCGGCACCGGCGATGTGGCGCTGCTGGCGGCGCGGCAGGTCATCGGCGACCCGCCACGGGGTGTTGAAGGCCGCGGCCGGGTGGTGCTGGCGGACATCAACCGCGCCATGCTGGCGGCCGGCCGCGACCGGGTGTTGAACGCCGGCTGCCCGGCGCTGGAATTCGCGCAGGCGGACGCGGCGGCGCTGCCGTTCGCCGACGATGCGTTTCACGCCGTGCTGGTGGCGTTCGGCGCGCGCAACTTCACGGACAAGGCGGCGGCGCTTGCGGAGATGCGGCGGGTGCTGCGCGGCGGCGGCGTGGCGGTGGTGCTGGAGTTCGCCAAAGTCGCCAATCCGCTGCTCGCCGGCGCGTTCGAAGCCTTCAAGGCCACTTGGCCTTTGCTTGGCCGCGTGGTGGCCGGCGAGGCGGCGCCGTACCGCTACTTGGTGGAATCCATCCGCGAACACCCGGAGCAAAGCGCGTTTGACCGGATGTTGGAGGACGCCGGATTCGGCAACGTGGAACACCACGACTTGCTGGGCGGCGTCGCGGCGATTCACCGCGGGTTCAAGCCCGAAACGTCGAATACCACGCGGGATGTCGCGGCAGAAGGATCGGGCAATGGACATTGAAAACGGCGTCGCCATCGTCACCGGCTCGTCGTCCGGCGTGGGCGCGGCCTGCGCCCGGCAGTTGGCGGAGCGCGGCTGTCATGTGGCGATCAACTACTCGCGCAACGAAGACGGTGCGCGGCAGACCGAAGCGGCGTGCCAAGCGTTCGGCGTTGAGACCGTGGTGCGGCAGGCGAACGTGGCGGAGGACGCCGATTGCCGGGCGCTGGCCGCCGCGGCGCTGGACAAGTGGGGGCGCATCGACGCCTTGGTGAACAACGCCGGCACCACCAAGTTCAATCCGCACCAGAAACTCGACGGCCTCGCCAAGCAGGATTTTCTGGACATCTACGCCGTCAACACCGTCGGCGCCTACCAGATGACCCGCGCCGTGGCCGCGGCCATGAAACGCGGCGGGCGGGGGAGCATCGTCAACGTCGCCTCCATCGCGGCGATCACCGGCGTTGGCAGTTCCATCGCCTACGCCGCTTCCAAAGGCGCGATGGTGACGATGACGCTGTCGCTGGCCCGCGCCCTCGGCCCGGAAATCCGCGTCAACGCCGTGTGCCCCGGTTTCATTCAAGGCGAATGGCTGGAGCAGGGCCTCGGCGCGGAGCGCTACGCCGCCGCCAAAGCCGCGCTGGAGAACTCCACCCCGTTGCGCCTGACCACCACGCCGGACACGGTGGCGGAGGCCATCCTCTACTTCGTCTGCGGCGCGGACGTGATCACCGGCGAAACGCTAATCTTGGATGGTGGCAACCACCTGAACACCGCCCCTCTCGCTCGTCGTTGAGATCGACAAACCGACCACCAACAGGAGATGATCCTTGCCCGCACCCACCGACCCCAGCCCAAGACCACCGCACACCGAATACAACCCCCGCGTTGTCGCCATTGATCCGCCCGCCGGGCACTACCGCTATCTGACGGCGCCGAACGGCGACTGGCTGGCCACCGAGGACGGCGAGACGCTGCGCGTTCAAGGCCAAGTGGACGACGCCGCCATCTGGAACGCCACTGGTGATGGCTTCGAGCACGTCGTCACCGGCCTCGCGCTCAGCGCGGACAACATCGATCTCAACGCCGCCACCCGTTTGCGCCACGCCGGCGCGGAAGTCGACGCCGAGGGCGGCCGCGGCGCCGGCGCGGATTTCACCGTGGGCCACGGCCCCGAGAAACTCCCGTCCACCTACCTGCGCGAGTTGAACGAACAGGGCTGGGTTTCCCTCACCTGCGTGCTGCCGGCCGCGGTGGTGGACGGCCTGCAAATGGTCGGCTGCGTGGACGCCTACGCCGAGCGCGAACCGGTGCGCGCACCGCCGCTGGCGCAGCATCCGGCGGTGGCCAAAGTGAGCGCCGAGCCCATCTCGCTGTGGCTCACCCGCCAGTATTTGCACACGCAAGACATCCGCCTCGGCCATTCGCCCGGCGTCAACGCCTTGCCGCGCGACGACGGCAAGCGCGAAGTGCAAGGCTGGCACACGGATTTTCCCTACCTGTGGGGCACCGGCGACCGCATCCCCCTGCCCTCCGGCGATCTCGTGCTCGGAATGCAGCGCAACGTGTGCGTTTCGGATTTCCGCAAGGACAACGGCGCCACCCTGTTCAAGCTCGGCAGCCACCGCTCGAACACGCCGCCGCCGGTGGAGTGGGGCCGCTCCACGCAAACCTACCGCCGCGGCAGCCGCGCCAGCTTCGGCCTGCCCTACGCCGGGCCGGAGGCGGACGTGATCGAAGCGCCGGCCGGCACCATCGTCCTCTACGATGCCCGCACCTGGCACCGCGCGGGCATGAACAAGACCGAGCGCAAACGCGGCGCGATGATCCAAGCGATGGTGCCCGGCTTCATCATGCCCTTCATGGACACCAGCGCCACCTACAAGGCGTTCCTGGCGAGCGACGCCTACCACGAAGTGACCGAGCGCGAACGCAAGGACTTGGAACAGCTGATGGTGCACAAGATCGCCGGCCCGGCCGGCGTCTTCGCCATCACCGTGGACGCGGAGCTCACCGAGCGCGTACGCAAGCAGCCCACGGCAAGCTCCGTTTACTGAACCGCGGCCTGTCGGCGCGGGCCAGCCTGCGATGGCCGATTTCTTCGAACAGCCCATCCTGAACTCGCCCTACGAGCAGCCGGGCGAACACTGGGAGTTGGACGAGAACCGCCAGCCCACCAACAAACGCATCCCGACTCGCCGGCCCGCGGCGTTCATCGCGGCGGTGCCCAAGCCGCGCAGACAGCGGCGCCACCAAGCGCAGATGGTGTTCGACCGCGCCGCCGAGGCCGTCAGCAGCGAGCGCCAGCGGTACGACGTCGATGCGCTCATCAACGCCCTGCGCCGGCAGCTCGACGCCTGGCGGCAACTCCCCGAACGCCAATGGCGGGTGACGCCGCAAACCGCCCGGCTGCTGAAACACTGGCGGCACCATCCGTTCCACGGCGTCCGCCCGTTCTTCTGCCAAGTGGAAGCCGCGGAAACGGTGATTTGGCTCACCGAAGCGGCGCCCAGCCTCGGCCGCGACGCCCGCAACATCCAGACGCGCTTGCGGGAAGCCAACGACGGCGCCAACCCCGACCTCGCGCGGCTGGCGCTGAAGCTGGCCACGGGCGCCGGCAAGACCACGGTGATGGCCATGCTGATCGCCTGGCAGACGGTGAACGCGGTGCGGCATCCGGGCAGCAACCGCTTCACCCGCGGCTTTCTGGTGGTGACGCCGGGCATCACCATCCGCGAGCGGCTGCGGGTGCTCAAGCCGAACGATCCCGACAGCTACTACCAAGCCCGCGAGCTGGTGCCGCAAGACATGCTGCCGGATTTGCGCCGCGCCGCCATCGTCATCACCAACTACCACGCCTTCCTGCGCCGCGAGCGCCTGCCACTGTCGAAAGGCGGCCGCGCGGTGCTGCAAGGCCACGGCCCGGCGCTGCAAACGCTGGAAACCGAAGGCCAGATGCTGCGCCGGGTGATGCCGGAGCTGATGGGCATGAAGCGCATCCTGGCGTTCAACGACGAAGGCCACCACTGCTACCGCGAGCGGCCGGACGAGGCGGCCGAGGAAGGCGATCTCAAGGGCGAGGAACGCGACGAGGCCAAGCGCAACCAGGAAGCCGCGCGGGTGTGGATTTCCGGCTTGGAGGCCGTCAACGCCAAGTTGGGCCTAAGCCGCGTTATCGACCTTTCCGCCACGCCCTTCTTCCTGCGCGGCTCCGGCTACGCGGAGGGCACGCTGTTCCCGTGGACGGTGTGCGATTTCTCGCTGCTGGACGCCATCGAATGTGGCATCGTCAAACTGCCCCGGGTGCCGGTGGCGGACAACATCGCCAGCGCCGACATGCCGGTGTACCGCAACCTTTGGGAGCACATCGGCAAGGCCATGCCGAGAAAGGGACGGAGCGCCGGCGCCGCCCTCGATCCAACGGCGCTGCCGGTGCCGCTGCAAAGCGCCTTGGAAGCATTGTACGGCCACTACGAACGGATTTTCGCCGAATGGCAGGCGGCGAAAATCGACGTGCCGCCGTGCTTCATCGTGGTCTGCAACAACACCGCCACCTCCAAGCTGGTGTACGACTACATCGCCGGCTTCCAGCGGCAACGGGAGGACGGTTCGCAAGAACTGGTGCCCGGCCGCTTGGCGCTCTTCCGCAACTTCAACGAAGCCGGCAACGCCCTCCCCCGCCCGCGCACGCTGCTGATCGACAGCGAACAGCTAGAATCCGGCGCCGCGTTGGACGCACGCTTCCGCGACTTCGCCAAGGACGAGATCGAGCGTTTCCGGCGCGAAGTGGTGGATCGCACGGGCCTCGGCCGCCGCGCCGAGGACTTCACCGACGAAGAGCTGCTGCGCGAGGCGATGAACACCGTCGGCAAGGCCGGCCGGCTCGGCGGCGAGACGCGCTGCGTGGTCTCCGTCTCCATGCTCACCGAGGGCTGGGACGCCAACACGGTGACGCATGTGCTGGGCGTGCGCGCTTTCGGCACGCAGCTCCTGTGCGAACAGGTGGTGGGCCGGGCGCTGCGCCGCCAATCCTACGAATTGAACGAGAACGGGCGCTTCCAAGTGGAGTACGCGGACGTGCTGGGCATCCCCTTCGACTTCACCGCCAAACCCACCATCGTGAAGCCGCAACCGCCCAGCAACACCGTCACGGTGCAGGCCAGGCGCCCCGACCGCGACGCCTGCGCGATTCGCTTCCCGCGCGTGGCCGGCTACCGCGTGGAACTCCCGGAAGAACGCCTGACGGCGACCTTCGACGACGATTCCACGCTGGTGCTCACCCCCGAACTCGTCGGCCCGGCGGAAACGCTGAACGAGGGCATCGTCGGCGAAAGCGTGGTGCTGACGCTGGCGCACACCGCCTCCACCCGCTTGCCCACGGTGGCCTACCACCTCGCCCGGCACCTAGTGGAAACCAAGTGGCAAGACGCCGACGGCAGCCCGAAACTGCACCTGTTCGGCCAACTGAAGCGCATCGCCATGCAATGGCTGCGAGGCCACCTCGTGTGCCGCGGCGGCACCCACCCGGCGCAACTCCTCTACAAGCAGCTCGGCGACGACGCCTGCGAACGCATCACCCGCGCCATCGTGCGCGAGAACATCGGCCGCCGCCCCGCCACCGTGGTGCTGGACCCGTACAACCCGCGCGGTTCCACGGCGGACGTCCACTTCGCCACCACCAAGGAGACCTACCGCACCAACCCCCGCCGCTGCCACGTGAACCACGTCGTGTGCGACAGCGGCTGGGAAGCCGAGTTCGCCCGCACCATCGAAGCGCACCCCAACGTCCGCGCCTACGTGAAGAACCAAGGCCTCGGCTTCACCGTGCCCTACCGCCTGGCCGGCGAAGCCCGCACCTACCTGCCAGACTTCCTCCTGCTGGCCGACGATGGCCACGGCGAGGATGATCTCCTGCATCTGGTGGTGGAAGTGAAGGGCCGCCGCCAAGAGGACGCCAAGACGAAGAAGGAGACGATGGAGACGCAGTGGGTGCCCGGCGTGAACCGCCTAGGCGAGTACGGGCGGTGGGCGTTCGTGGAGCTGCGAGACGTGTACAGTATGCGGGAGGATTTGGACGCGGCGCTCGCTGAAGCGCACTAGCAACGATGAAGATTCACTACTACGCCGACACCGACAGCCTTTACGTTGAGCTCAAGAGCGGGCCCGGCGTCGAGACCCGCGAGGTCGCTGACGGCCTCAACGTCGATGTCGATGCGAGCGGCGACGTCGTGGGGTTCGACATCGACCACGCCGCGAAGCGCTTGGACCTCGCCACCCTTGAAGTCGATGCCCTGCCGGTACGGACGTATCGCGCTGGCTTTGGGGCCTGAACATCGTGCTCGCGTTGCTTGACGAAAACCACCGTCACCATCCGGCGGTTCGCAGCCGGCTGGAAGATGATCCGCCGAGTGCGCCGAGGCTCGCTCCATGACGATCAATCGCGAAGCGTTGCAGGAGATCTTGCCCCAAGACGTGGTGGTCGACCAACGGCCGGACGGTGACTTGATGCTGCACACGCACTTTCGGTTTCCCGATGGCGACAGCTTCCCGCTCCACATCTCCACGGGGCCAACCGGCGGGTTTCGCCTTTCCGACCGGGGCCACACGCTGATGCGGATCAGCTACGATCACGATGTGGACGCATTCTTGGAAGGAACGCGGGGGGCGCTGTTGGAGCGCATCGTAGCCGAGAGCGGCCTGTTGCAACACCAAGGCGCCTTCTGCTTGGACACCACCGTGGAGCGCCTGCCCGAGGCGTTGTGCCGGCTAGGCCAAGCGATCACCCGGATCTACGACTTGTGCCGAGTCGCCGCGGAACCCGCCCGCTAGCCATGCCAGCCGCACCCATGCTTGGACTGACGGTGGTGCTGCATCGCGCCGAAGAAGGTGGTTACTGGGCTGAGGTGCCGGCCATCCCCGGCTGCATGACGCAAGGGGAGACGATCGAGCGCCTGGTGGCAAATGTGCGGGAGGCCGTGGAAGGCCGCTTGGAGTGTGAAGATGGAGCGGGGAGGGAAGCCGATGTCTGAGGAACAGCTGGAGCAGATCCGTGGTAGGCGACAGCCCGTGTCGCTGGCCAGTCTCTACCTTGACCCAAACAATTTTCGGTTTGCCGACCACCGAGACTACAGCCCGGTCGAACCGGGTGACGTCTTCAAGGCCGACGTTCAGCGCCGGACGATGAAGCTCGTGCTAGGAGACGACCTAACGAACATTGACGACCTCGTGAAGAGCGTCAAGGAAAACGGCTGGCTCGATCTCGACGCCATCCTAGTGCAAAGGCAGGACGAACGGCGCTTCCTAGTCGTCGAAGGCAATCGGCGGGTCGCCACGCTCAAGCACTTGCAGAGGCGCTACGACGAAGGTGCCATCGACCTCGGTCGCCTAGATCCGGCGATCTTCAAACGGTTACCAGTGGTCTTGCACGATACGGCGGACGAACGCAAGCACTTGGTGATGATGGGATTGCACCACATCAGCGGCAAGAAGCGCTGGCCGGCTGTGAACCGCGCATTGGCCATGAAGCGCTTGCTCGCGCAATTCGATGGTGACTCCGATGCCGTGTGCCGCGCCTTGGGCGTGACCAAGCAGGACTTCAACCGCTCCGTCAGGACGCTCGCCCTAGTGGACGCCTATCGAGAGAGTGACTACGGCGACCAGTTCCAGTCCGATCAGTACACTCTGTTCCGCGAAGTGCTGGGCAAGCCGCCAATCCGCAGGTGGCTCGGCTGGGACAACACAACGAAGGAAGCCGCCCATCAAGACAACCTCGATCGCCTGTTCAACTGGATGTCCAGCGTCGGCGGAGACGAGGGTGACGAGGAGGAAGGTGTGCAGGTAGGTGCGGACGTAGCGCCCGTCATCACCACCATCGGTCATGTGCGCGAGTTGGCCAAGCTGATTGACGACCCCAAGGCACTCGAGCGCCTTGACGACACCCGCAGCCTGCAAGAAGCGACGCTCTCCAGCGACCTCTTGACCAAGACGGAAGTGGGCCGCGCCTTTCGCTCCTGCGCCGACGGCATACAGCGCCTGCACAGACAGGTGGGCGAGTTGGACTCGGAAGACTTGGACAGAGTCGAGCAGTTGATAGGGCAGTTGCATGGCGTCTCCTACGCGCGCAAGCGGCGGCCAGCCACGCCCGGCGAGCGGCTTCCGTGGGAGCCGTTCAATGAACTCCCCCAATGTCAATTCTCCGCCATTCGCGTTGGCGAGTATCGCGGCATCAACGGCTTGGTTCTCGAAGACCTGCGCCGCGTCAACTTGATCGCCGGGGTCAACAACGCCGGCAAAACCTCCGTGTTGGAGGCGATTCACCTGCTCGCCCACCAGAACGACGAACTCGCGCTGTTCGACGCGCTGCGCTGGCGTGCCCGCTTGGAAGGGGAACCCAACCCGCTGTGGCTTGTGGAGCAAATCCCGCCACACATTCAAGTTGCCGGAGATTTCGATCAGGTGCCAGACAATACCGCGACGCTGACCTGCCGGCGCGTCGACGACCCCGGCAACGACATCAAGGATCAGACGTCGTTCCTCACAAGGCTGTTGATTGAATCACGGTACGCAGGCCAGACCCACAGCGCCGACGTGGCGCTGTTCTCCGACCGGCCCCACCGGACCCACTTCGAGGGCCGCCACTGGCTATGCCGATCTGCGCTCACCAGCTCCTTCGTTGCCAATCGCACGGATTCCCTAGTGAAAGCGAATGAGGCTGCGCTGGAAGTTGGGACCAAAGAGAAGGTGATCGCCTTCATCAAGGAGCACGTCGACTCGCGGCTGACCAACATCGAGCTCGCCGACGAACAACGTCGGTTCTTGGTGAGCCATCCCGACTTCGAGCGGGCACCCGATCTCTCGTCGTTCGGCGATGGCCTTCGCCGCGTGTTCGAGATCGGCCTTCTGTTTGCCAATGTTCGTGGTGGCGTTTTGCTAATCGACGAGTTTGAGAGCGCCATTCACCCGCAGCTATTGAGGGCGTTCACCCGCATCGTGCAAGAGTTTGCGGTCGAACACAACGTGCAGGTGTTCCTCACGACGCACAGTAAGGAGGCGCTGGACGCCTTCGTCACGAACAACTACCGGTCTGACGAAATAGCGGCCTACGCCCTCCGACGCTGCCCGGAAGGCGTTGACGTTCGCCGTTTCGATGGCGACCAGCTGCTGCTACTCCACGAGGCGGCGGACTTCGATCTAAGGGGCGTGGTGTGAAGGCGGTGCTGGTGTTTTGCGAGGGCACTCACGATGTCGTCTTTGTCGAACGGAGCTTGGGCGCTTGCGCCAACTGCGAGAGGATCGACCGGCCGATCCGCGAACTTCCTTCGCCATTCGGCGCCAGTCGTTTGGTGCCGACCGGATTGATCGCACGGAGATTCCAAGAATTCGCCGTAGAAGACCTTGCGCTCCAAGACGACTATCCGCCCACTCCGCAGTTCGAGTCCATCGTTGCCGACGCGGCGAAGGACGTGATGTTCGCGCTGATTCGAGTGGGTGGCAAACACCGGGTGGAGGCGGTTTTGAGGCTTGTTCGATACGTGGACGTATTGATGAGCGCTGGCGACTTCGATGTGACGCAACACGCGGCGGCGTTCTTGTTCGATGCGAACGACGAGGGGATCAACGCGACAGTCTCCGCATTTCGGAGTGCCTACGGGGCGTACTACGGCGGCCTCGGCGACACTGGCCACGCCCGGTGGGTGAGAACTGAACAAGCGCCCGTGGGTCTCTATGTGTTCCACGGCGACGACGGGGAGACGGGTACGCTCGAACACCATGTTGCACCGATGGTCGCAGCGGAGTGGCCCGATCGCTACACTGCCGCGCATGCGTTTATTGACCGGAACAGCAAGCCAGCGGACGCTGTATCGAGCAACGACGCACGACGGCTCAAGGCGGTGATCACCGCTGCTGGACAGTTCGATCACCCCGGGCGGCCAATGGCAACCGTTCTTGCCCGACAAGGCTTGCCGAAGGAGCAATACAGGCTTTCCAGCGCGGCCAACGTCTTGGCGTCCTTTCTGGTATCTGTGCCTTGGCAAAGCGCCGGCAGAGAGAACAACGGCGCAACAGCGGCTACGGCCGGGAGTTCCAGCTGATGGCGCGGAGACCGAAAAAGCCCAAGCAGGTGACGGCGCTTAGGCATGGGGAGGCGTCGCGGAAGAACATTCCCACGGCGGAACATCAGGGGGTGCTGGAGGAAGGGGAGCGGAAGGCGGTGCCGGTGAGGTATGGGCGGCGGAATCGGGATTTGGATCCGCAGTTGGTTTGGCGGGGGAAGGACGAGCAGGATTGGCAGGATCTGGTGGTGCCGGCGCCGCCGCTGTTCATTCAGGAGAAGGTGCAGCCGAAGGTGCTGATCGACGACTTGGCGCGGCGCAGCAAGGTGGATCAGGCGGCGGCGGAACCGCAGGTGGATTTGTTCGCGGACTTCAACGGGTTGCCGGACGACAACGCCCGCACCGAGTTCTACCAGCACGACGCCAACTGGACGAACCGCATGATCCTCGGCGACAGCCTGCAGGTGATGGCGTCCCTAGCCGAGCGCGAGGGCTTGCGCGGCAAGGTGCAGTGCATCTACATCGACCCGCCCTACGGCATCAAGTTCAACTCCAACTTCCAGTGGTCCACCACCAGCCGCGACGTGAAGGATGGCAAGGCCGAACACATGACCCGCGAACCGGAGCAGGTCAAGGCGTTTCGGGACACTTGGCGGGATGGGATCCACTCGTATCTGACCTACCTGCGCGATCGGTTGACGGTGGCGCGGGATCTGTTGACGGAGAGTGGGTCGGTGTTCGTGCAGATTGGGGACGAGAATGTGCATCGCGTGCGGACGGTGATGGATGAGGTGTTTGGAGAGGACAATTTCTTCTCGATAATCCACTACCGTGCCTTGACACCATTGGGTTCGCGTGGGTTGTCGAACGTATACGATTACGTCGTGTGGTACGCAAAGGACAAGTCTCAGGTAAAGTACCGAAATGTTCAAGTGCCTAGGCCGATGGAGGATGAACCAGAGTTTTCCTTCCGCGACGATGGATCGGGCTACTACGAAAAGCTAAATGGACCGCCGAGCGAGTCGACTGGTGTATTCAAAAGGTCGAGCTTGTACTCATCTGGGTACACACCTACATGCATTTATGAGTTCGACTTTCTAGGAAGGACCGTTCGACCAACTGGTAGGAAGAGTTGGCGCACGAATATGGAAGGAATGCAACGGCTAATCAAGGCAAACCGTCTTCTATATCTTGGTGTGTCCACATACTACAGACAGTTTTTCGATGATGCTCCGACACGTCAAATGGAAAACACATGGACAGATACGGCGGCTGGCTTTTCGGACACAAAAGTCTATGTAGTGCAGACGCATGAGAAAATCATAGCGCGATGCATGCTGATGGCTACGGACCCCGGCGACCTCGTCCTAGACCCCACCTGCGGCTCCGGCACCACTGCCTACGTCGCGGAGCAGTGGGGCCGCCGCTGGATCACCATCGACACGTCCCGCGTCGCGCTCGCCTTGGCCCGTGCCCGCATCATGGGCGCTCGCTATCCCTACTACCTGCTGGCGGATTCACCCGCAGGCCAGGCCAAGGAAGCCGAGCTCTCCGGGACAGCGCCGTCCGAGGCGGCAACCCGCTGTTCGGTCCGCCAAGGTTTCGTGTACGAGCGGGTGCCGCACATCACGCTCAAGTCCATCGCCAACAACGCCGAGATCGACGTTGTCCACGACGAATACCAAGCCAAGCTCGAACCGCTGCGGGCAGCGCTCAACCAAGCGTTGGACGAGCAGTGGGAAGAGTGGCAGATTCCCCGCGAAGCGAGCGACGAGTGGCCGAGCGAAACGAAACAACTCCACGCCGAATGGTGGCAACACCGCATCGCCCGTCAGCAAGCCATCGACGCCTCCATCGCCGCCAAGGCGGACTACGAGACGCTCTACGACAAGCCCTTCGAGGACAACAAGCGGGTGCGCGTGGCCGGGCCGTTCACCGTCGAGAGCCTGTCGCCGCATCGCACGTTGGCCGCGGATGACGAGGTTCAAGACGAACGCGCCGAGTACCAAGTGGGCAACGGCAAGCCGGATTTCGCGGACGTCATCCTGGAGAATCTGCGCGCCGCGGGCGTACAGCAAGTTCACAAGGAGGATCGCATCGTCTTCGCCTCGCTTGCGCCGTGGCCCGGCGCGATGGTCTGCGCCGAAGGGCGCTACACGGAAGGCGAGGGTGGCGGCGAGACGCGGGCGGCCGTCTTCGTCGGGCCGGAGTTCGGCACTGTGTCGCGCCCGGATCTGGTGGAAGCCGCACGCGAGGCGGCGGACGCCGGCTTCGACGTGTTGATCGCCTGCGCCTTCAACTACGACGCCACGGCCTCCGAGTTCGCCAAGCTCGGCCGCGTGCCCATCCTCAAAGCGCGCATGAACGCGGACCTGCACATGGCGCAGGACTTCAAGAAGACGTCCGGCGCCAATCTGTTCGTGGTCTTCGGCGAGCCGGACATCGACATCCTGCCGGCGAACGGCGGCGCCGACGACGAACGCCTGCAGGTGAAGATCAACGGCGTGGACGTGTACCACCCCGCCAGCGGCGAAATCCGCAGCGACTCGGCCAGCGGCATCGCCTGCTGGTTCGTGGACACGGACTACAACCAAGAGAGCTTCTTCGTCCGCCAAGCGTATTTCCTCGGCGCCAGCGACCCGTACAAATCCTTGAAAACCACGCTGAAGGCCGAAATCAACGCCGACGCCTGGGCCACGCTCCACAGCGACACCTCCCGCCCCTTCGCCAAACCGAAGTCCGGCCGCATCGCCGTGAAGGTGATCAACCACCTCGGCGACGAGGTGATGAAGGTGTTTCGGGTGCCCGGCGAAGCAGGCTGACTCTCTCGCAAGGGAAAGCAGGCGTTCCGCCTGCATGGCGGGCGAGACGCCCGCGCTCCCAGCCGCCGTCACCAAAGTTCGTCGTACACCCCCCGGCTGATCGGCTTCCGCCAGCAGGTGCGCTTTCGCCTATCATGCCTCGCACATCTGTTTGCGAGGCGGGACCATGCCGAATAATGCGACAGCCCGGAAGCGGGCTTGCGGCGACAGCGCTCTTGGCCGGATGCGTCTGTTCGCCATGCTGCTGCTCGCCATCGGCGGTGTGGCCGTTAACGCCGCCACGCACCCCCTGGACCCACTGAGCTTCAAGGAATACTGGCAGGCGTTGGGGGTGTTGCGGGAGGCCGGCAAGCTGGACGAGCACACCCGCTTCGCACGCTTCGGCTTGCGCGAGCCGAGCAAGCGGGACGTGTTGCGCTGGCGGCCCGGCAAGCCGATTCCGCGCACGGTGTACGCGCTGGCGCGGCAGGGTGATGAGGCGTTCGAGGCGCTCGTCGATCTGCGCGCGGACAAGCTCGTTTCTTGGGAAGCGCTGCAAGACGCGGAGCCCAATTGGCTGGGCGAGGAGTTCGGCAAAGTCGCGGGCAAGGTGTTGAAGCACCCGGACTTTCTGGCCGGCCTCGCCAAGCGGGGCATCACGGACACGCTGTTTCTTGAATGTGACACGCTGCCGGCGGGGTACTACGGCACCGAGGAGCAGCGCGGCCGGCGCATCGGCCATGTGCGGTGCAAGGACGTGCGCGGCGTGCGCAACACCTGGATGCGCGAAGTGGAGGGGTTGACGGCGGTGGTGGACCTGCGCGCGGAAACCGTGCTGCGCGTGGTGGACGAAGGCGCCACGCCGGTGACGACGACCGAGGCGGAGTTCTACTCGGAACCCGGCGACGTTCCCCGCGAAGTTCCCGGCCCGCTGCGCGTCAGCCAGCCGCTGGGGCCCGGCTTCGAGATCGAGGGCTACCGGGTGCGTTGGCAAAACTGGCGATTTCACCTGCGCCCGGATGCGCGCGCCGGCATGGTGCTCTCGCTCGTGCGCTATGTGGCGAACGGGAAAGAACGGTCAGTGTTGTACGAAGGCCATCTGTCCGAGATTTTCGTGCCGTACATGGATCCATCGTTCGGCTGGTACGCGCGCAACTTCATCGATTCCGGCGAGTTCTCCGCCGTCGGCTTGACCGAATCGCTGCTGCGCGGCCGGGATTGCCCGCAGCACGCCGTGTATTTCGACGAAGTGCGCCCGGGCGGGGACGGCCGGCCGTATTCCGTGCCGCGCACCATCTGCCTGTTCGAGCGGGAGATTGGCGATCCGGCTTGGCGTCACTGGTCGGGCAAGCCGGAGAGCCGCGCCGCCCGCGATCTGGTGGTGCGCTCGGCCATGACCATCGGCAACTACGACTACCTGTTGGACTGGGTTTTCCGCCAAGACGGTTCCATTCGCGTCGCGATCGGCGCCACCGGCATCGTGGAGGTGAAGGCCGCCGGCGTC
Source organism: Candidatus Azotimanducaceae bacterium (assembly GCA_965243095.1). Taxonomy (GTDB): domain Bacteria; phylum Pseudomonadota; class Gammaproteobacteria; order Pseudomonadales; family Azotimanducaceae; genus VXYL01. The sequence continues at coordinate 2,037,993 of OZ251530.1, read as the reverse complement.
GAGCGCGCGGATAGCAAACGCAACGACGGCGCGGACGCCTACGGCCACTTCGTGGACCGCGGCGTGGTGGCGGTGAATCACGACCACTACTTCAGCTTTCGCCTCGATGTGGACGTGGACGGCGCGAAAAACCGCTTCGTGGCGGATCGCCTGGTCACCGAAACCCTGCCGGCGGAGCATCCGCGCCGCAGCATCTGGGTGAAACGGCCGCGCATCGCCGAGCGCGAGGAGGACGCCCAGCTGGACATCGACCTGCGTCGCCCGGCGCTGTGGCGCGTGCTGAGCAGCGCGGCGAAGAACCGCGTTGGCTATCCGACGAGCTATCAACTCAAGCCGGGCGGCAACGCGCACACGCTGCTGAGCGCGGACGACTACCCGCGCCGCCGCGTCGGCTTCATCGATCACCATCTTTGGGTGACCCCGCACCGCGAGCGGGAACGCTGGGCGGCCGGCGATCACCCCACGTTGAGCGAACCGGGCATGGGGCTGCCAAGCTGGACGGCCGCGAACCGCAAGGTGCGCGACGCGGACATCGTGCTGTGGCACACCGTCGGCATGCACCACGCGCCGCGCAGCGAGGATTGGCCGGTGATGCCGGTGATGTGGCAGAGCTTCGAGCTGCTGCCGTTCGACTTCTTCGACGGCAATCCGGCGATGGATCTGCCGTAGCGCTACCGGTCGGCTTGGGTCGGGTTGGCGGCGGCTTCCGGGAACATCAACGGCAGCTCGAACGAAAACAGGCTGCCCTCGCCGAGTTGGCTCTCCACCTCCAAGCGCGTGCGGTGGCGGCGCAGGATGTGCTTGACGATGGCGAGGCCGAGGCCGGTGCCGCCGCGCACCCGGCTGTTGGCTAGGTCCACGCGGTAGAAGCGCTCGGTGAGGCGCGAGATGTGCTCCGGCGGGATGCCGAGGCCGCGATCCTCCACCTCGAAGCGCGGGCCGCGTCGCCCGGCCTTCCAGCGCACGTTGACGACGCCGCCGTCCGGGCTGTAGCGGATGGCGTTGGCGATCAGGTTGAAGAACGCGCTGTGCAGTTCGCTGGGCACGGCGTTGGCGGGCAACTCCGCGTCCGCCTCCAGCACGATGTCGTGCGCCGCGGTGGCTAGCTGCCGCGCCTCGTTCACCGCGGACTCCAGCATGGCGGCCGGCAGCACCCTTTCTATGTCGTCCCTGCCGGGCATGGGCGAGGATTCCAAGCGCGTCAGGGTGAGCAGATCCTCCACCAGCGCCTTCATCCGATCCGCCGGCGATTGCAGGCGGCCAAGCAGCTGGCGAAGCGTCTCGCGGTCGATTTCCTCGTCTTCCAGCGCTTCGAGATAGCCGATGATCACCGTCAGCGGCGTGCGCAGCTCGTGGGAGACGTTGGCGATGAAGTCCTGGCGCATGGTGAGCAGGCGGTCGAGCATGGTCACGTCGCGGATGAGGATGATGGAGCGGTCGGCGTCCACCGGCAGGTGGCGCAGTTCCAAACGCCGGCCCTCCTCCACCGGCGAGGGCAGTTCGACGATGCCGTCCTCCACCTGGCCGCGCACCAGCGCGCCGACGGCCGGGTCGCGCACCAAATCCGGCAAACGGCGGCGTCGATCGTTGCGGGCGAGACCGAGCAGCCGGCGGGCGCTTTGATTTACGGCTTCGACGGTGCCGTCCGGCAGCAGCACGATCCAGCCGTCGGGCATGGAGTCCAAGGTGCCCTGCAACCAGCGCAGTTCCAAGATGAGGCGTTTGGCCAATCCGCGGGAACGATGCAGCGACGCGTGCAGCCGTTCCGCCGGCGTTTGCCAAGGGGAAGCGACGAGACGCGGCCGGGCGAGCGGCGCCCGCGCCCAGCGGCGGAAGTAGCGGCCACGCAGCGTGCTCGCCGCCAGCCAAACGCAGAGCGCGGCCACCACACCCCACGGCAGGCTGTTGGCCAACACACCTGCGCCGATGCCAACCGCCAAGCACGCGAGCGCTAGCAGCGCGTTGGCAGCGATGTTGCCGTGCCGGCGGCCCGAGTCGATCACCCCGCCGCGGCCGCCATCCGCCGTTAGCCGGCCGCCACCTGCGGCGCAAGGCGGTAGCCCACGCCGCGCACGGTCTCAACCGTCTTGTCCATGCCGAACGGCGACAGCGCCCGCCGCAGCCGCAGCACATGCACATCCACGGTGCGTTCTTCCACATAGACGTTGCGCCCCCACACACGGTCCAGCAACTGGCCGCGGTCGAAGGCGCGTTCGGGATTGCGCATCAGCAATTCCAGCAGGCGGAACTCGGTGGGGCCCATGGGAACGCGCTCCTCGTCCACGGCCACCTGGTGGCCGCGGGTGTCCAACTTCAGCCGCCCCAACGCCAGCACACCATCCTCCGGCTGGCCGCTGCGCCGCAGCAGCGCCTTGATGCGGGCGATGAGCTCGCGGGGCGAAAAGGGCTTGGTCATGTAGTCGTCGATGCCGGCGTCGAAGCTCTTCAGCTTGTCGGCCTCCTCGCCGCGCGCCGTGAGCATGAGCAGGGGCAGTTCCCGCGTCAGCGCGTCCCGGCGCAGCCGGCGCGCCAGTTCCACGCCGCTCATGCCGGGCAGCATCCAGTCGATGATCACCAGGGCCGGCGGCGGCCCGTCCAAGATCTCCAAGGCCCGTTCGGCGGTTTCCGCGGGGGCCACGTCGAAGCCGGCGCGCTCCAGCGAGAAGGTGAGCATCTCGCGGATGTCCGTTTCGTCCTCGACGAGCAACACGGTGTTGGCTGGCATCGGCTACACTCCCGTCCCCGTGGTGGATAGCGCCCGGCACGGTACGGGCGGATTATGACAGATTGATGATCGCGGCGGGACAAGCCAACTTGCCGCCGCGACTGCTTTGGGAGGAGGTTCATGGCGCAACGGCAATTGCGGGCGGCGGACGGCTTCGCGTTCGGCGTGTACGAAGCGCTGCCGGCCGGCGAGCTGCGCGGCGCGGTCGTGGTGGTGCAGGAGATTTTCGGCGTCAACGTACACATTCGCCAAGTGGCCGACGGGTTCGCCGCCGAAGGCTACGCGGCGCTGGCGCCGGCGGTGTTCGACCGCGTGGAACGGGGCGTGGAGCTCGGCTACAACGACGACGGCTTTCGCCGCGGCCGCGCCCTCGCCTTCGACAAGCAGGACGTCGACGCCACGCTGCGCGACTTGCAGGCCGCCGTGGAGGAGGCCGGCAAGTACGGCAAGGTGGGCATGGCGGGCTACTGCTACGGCGGCTTGCTGACGTGGCTCTCGGCCTGCGCCCTCGACGGCCTCGCCTGCGCCAGCGCCTACTACGGCGGCGGCATCGCCGGCACCTTGGAGGAACGCGCGCCCAAGTGCCCGCTGATCATGCACTTCGGCGCGAAGGACGCGCACATCCCGCCTGCGGACGTGGACAAGATCAAAGCGGCCCTGCCGGACGTTCCGGTACACGTTTACGACGCCGACCACGGCTTCAACTGCGACCACCGCGACAGCTACGACGGCAAGGCGGCCGCACTGGCGCGCAAGCGCACGCTGGCGTTGTTCGCCGAGCACCTTGTTTGATTTTCGGCGTCAAGCCTTAAGAGGGTGCGTCCAGCGCCACCTCGAAAGCGGCGATGTTGCGCTCCGCCTTGCTGAACTCCACGCCGATAGGGTGAACGCGCTTCCCTAGGTGGCGGTACTTCTCCCCGTAGCCTCTCTCCCGCAACTGTGCGAGCGCTCTCCCGGAAGGCGCCCTCGCCACGGACTTGAACTCGAACACGTACACGTCGTCGCCGAAACGCACCACCATGTCGGCGCGGCCGGCGCCGGAGCTTTCCTCGGCCACCAGGTCGAAGCCGTGCGAAGCGAAGCAGGAGTACACCACGCTGGCGTAGTAGCCCTCGTAGTTCTGGATGTTGTTGTTCACATGCCATTGGTAGGGGACGCCAGCGAACAGGGCGCGCAGGAACGCCTCCAAGCCCGCGAAGTCGTTGGCGGCCAGCAACTCGCGCAGCGGCGCGTCTTCCGCCCGGTGCCTGGCCGCATCCGGCAGCAAGGCCATTAGCAGGCGCTCGTTCAGGCTTTGCCGCACCTCTTGGTTGGGATAGCCCAGCCGGTAGCGGACGCGCCCGCCGGTGTTCATCTCGCCGGCGATGGTGAGATAGCCGGTCTGAAACAGCAGCGCCTCCACGGACATCTCGTCCACGTCGAAGGCGGAAAGCAGCGCTTCGGAGCTGGTCATGCCGTCCAAGTCCGGCGTGGGGACGCCGCGCTTCAGCAACGTGTCGATGAGGAACTTCGGCGAGCCGGTCTCGAACCAGTGCGCCTTGAAGCGGCGCTGCCGGAACAGCAGCAGGATGTCGAAGGGGTTGTACACCTTCTCGTCGTCTTTGCCGAGCCAGCTGTAGCCGTTGTACCAGCGGCGTATTTCCTTCCGGTCCAGGCCCGGCAGTTCGGCGGCGAATACGCAATCCAGATCGGCGTCGGTGTAGCCGCAGATGGCGGAGTAGTCGGGCTCCAAGGTGATGTCCATCAGGTTGTTGAGGCCGGAGAACAGGCTCACCTTGGAGAACTTGCTGACGCCTGTGAGCAGGCTGAACTCGATGTGCGCGTCGCAGTCCTTGACGACGGAATAGACGCCGCGCAGAAAGTCGCGGTTGGCGCGCGCAACCTCCGGCACTTCCAGCGCATCGAGAATCGGCTTGTCGTACTCGTCCACCAACACCGCAACCCGCTGCCCGCTATCGTCGTGCAGCGCTTCGAGCAAGGCGGCGAAGCATCCCGCCGCGGTCGCGCCTTCTTGTACGATGCCCGACGATTGGCCAACCGACGCCAGCATCTCCCGGAACCTGGCCTCCAACTCGCCTGGCTTGCCGAACTGCCCGGCACCGAAGCTGAGCCGCACAACGGGGCGGGCAACCCAGTGCCACTTCTCGTGGATGGCCAAGCCGCGGAACAGCTCCTCGCTGCCCTTGAACAGCTCGCCGATGGTGTCCAGCAGCAAGCTCTTGCCGAAACGCCGCGGACGGGAAAGAAAGTAGTGCTTGCCCTCGTCCACAAGCTGCGCGATGAAGGCCGTCTTGTCCACGTAGTAGCAGCCGCCCTGCCGGATATCGCGGAAGGTCTGAATGCCGATGGGCAACCTGCGCCGCACCGCATTGTCGCCGGATGCGCTCATGGGTACACCTTAGCCCTTCGCTAGAGGGCGGTCAAAACACTAGCGGGCGTAGGTTGAAAAAACGCCAATTTCCTACACAAAAAAGCGCAAAAGTCTTACATCGGAGCCGCTTTGGCGGGCGTATCGTGCCTTCCCACAACTTAAAACTTCGGAGACCAGAGAATGACCTTGGTACGCATGCTGCTCGGCGGGCTCGCCATCCTGATGGCGGGACTCGTCGGCGCGGAACAGACGCCCAACAGCGTCAACATCAACACCGCGGACGCCGCCACGCTGGCGCGGGTGCTCGACGGCGTCGGCCTGAAGAAGGCCGAAGCCATCGTCGCCCACCGCGAGGCGCACGGCCGCTTCGACTCGGCGGAGGACCTCGCCCGCGTGAAAGGCATCGGCGAAGCCACGGTGCGCCGCAACGCCGACAAGATCCGGATCGTGGACGACCCGGGCGACGCCGCGGCACCGCCTGACGACGACTGACGCGCCAGCCGCGGTCGGCAAACCGGCGGCGCACACGCTTGTGCTTGTGCGCCGCCGCTCTCACCATTCCAAGAACACACCACTTCGAGAACAGAGTTTGCGCAGCAAACTCCAACGCGCCCGCAAGGGGCGCGTTTAGCCGGAAAGTAGCCTCGTTGCGTAGGCAATTGTGCCTTGGGTCAGCGTGTGGCGGCGTTGGAACCGCTCCCTGGCCGGGCCCGGCGGCGTGCGCGACTCCTGCCACGAACCGAGGCCGTCGTACCAAGTGCAGAGCAGCATCCGGCCGCTGGGGGCGCTTGTGTCCTGTTGGCGGAACAAGCCTTGGGGGATGGCGCGGTAGCGGTCGACGTTCTCGAAATCCTGCCACGCCTCGAAGGAGAGGCGCGCGATCTCGTCCACATCCTTGTGCGCCACCTCGAAGAAGCGGAACACGTACAAGCCCTCGCGGGTGCGCGGCTCGTGCGTGGTGGGTCGCACCGTGGGTTCCAGCAGCAAGGTCTCCACCACAACGATGTCGGGGTGGTGCGCCAGCGTTTTCTCCACGCCGCCCACTTCCCCGTAGGTAACCACGATCAACTCGTTCGACGCCACGCCGAACAGACCGTGGAACGCGCCCCAAACCCTGGCCGGCCCCAAGGTTGCCCAGCCGTCTTGGCGGAGCGCGTCGTAGGCGGGGCGAAAGTCGCGGCCTTTGGCGCGCAGGCGTGCGAACAGATAGGCCATTTGTTCCTCCGCAAAACGGTGTGGCGCGGAAGCATATCGCCACCTCGAAAGCGGTGATGCCCCGCTCCGCCGTGCTGAACTCGAACACGCACCCTTAGCCCTTCGCCAAAGAGCGGGCAAAGCACGAGCGGCCGCGCCTCAATCGGTAATCAGCCGCGTCGCGTAAGCGTGGCTTTGCCCGACCAGCATGCTACGACGTTGGAACAGCTTGCGGGCGGCATCGGGCGGCGTGCGCGACTCCTCCCACGACTTCAGGCTGTCGTACCAAGTGCAGAGGAGCATGGTGCGGGCGGGATAGCGTTCCTTGTCTCCTCCTGGTATCCAGCCGCGGAACAAGGCTTGGGGTACGGCGCGGTAGCGGTCGACGTTCTCGAAGTGCTGCCATGCCTCGGCGGTTAGACGCACGAACTCCTCCACGTCCTTGTGCGCCACGCCGCAGTCGTGGAATACGTACACGCCTTCACGCATGCGCGGTTCGTGCGCAGTGGGCCGCACGGTGGGCTGCATCGGCAACGACATGCCCGCGACGATCTCGGGGTGGTTCCGCATCATCCTTCGGACTACATCATCGCCCACCTTGCCGCCGTAGGTGATCACGATCATGTCGTTCGACGACAAACCCAAGAGTGGGCGGAACGCGCCCCAGAGCTTTGCCGGGGCCAAGGTCGCGAAATTGTCTTTGCGGATTGCGTCGTAGCCGGGACGAACGTCGCGGCCTCTAACGCGGACCTCCGACCAGTTGTAGTTCATCTTGTGCGCCTCCGAGGATGCGCTTCAATCGATGATCAACCGCGTCGCGTAGGCGCGGCTGCTTTCGATGAGCGCGTGGCGGCGTTGGAAGAGATCGCGGGCGGGGCCGGGCGGCGCGCGCGACTCCTCCCATGAAGCCAAACCGTCATACCACGTGCAGAGCAGCAGCCGGCCGTAGACCCGGTGATTCGCATTCTTCAAGCGGAACAAACCTTGCGGGATGGCGCGGTAGTGGTCGACGTTCTCGAAATGTGGCCACGCCTCGGCGGACAGTCGCACGATCTCGTCCACATGCTTGGCCGCGGCGTGGAAGAAGCGGAACACGTACACGCCTCCGCGGGTGCGCGGCTCGTCCGCGGTGGGCCGCACGGTGGGTTCCAGCAGCAGCACGTCATCCGCCCTGTCTGGCCAACCGACCATAGGGTGGTTGGCGAGCGCTTCGCCCACGCCGCCCACCTCGCCGTAAGCGACCACGATCATCTCGTTCGACAACGGGCCGAAAAGTCCGCGGAACGCGCCCCAGAGGTTGGCTGGTGCCAAGACGGCCCAATTGTCTTTGCGGATCGCGGCATACCCAGGACGAATGTCTCTAAGGTAGCCAGGGACACCGGCGCGTACCTTTGCGAACAGATAGGCCATTGTTGCTCCGAAGAAACGCTTCGTGCGGGAGTATGGCTGCCAACGGCGTCGGGAACGCGCGCAAAGATCTGTCGCGCGCCCCTGCAACAGCAACCTTCACCCAAGCAGCCGGGCAATCTCCTCATGCCCGCGCCGTTGCGCCCATGCCGCTGGCGTCGCCCACTCCGGGGCGGCCGGCAGCGCGGGGTCGAAGCCGTTTGCCAGCGCGAAGCGCACGAACTCGGTTCGGCCGGCGCGGGCGGCCCAGCCGAGCGGCGTCGAGCGGTACTCCTCGTCGATGGCGTTCGGGTCCGCGCCGAACTCGAGGAACAAGCGGGCCGCGTCGATTTCGCCGTGGTTGGCCATGTGGTGCAGCGGCGTCACCCGCTGCCAATTGGGCAGGTTCGCGTCCATGCCGTGCTCCAGCAGCAGGCGGGCGAGTTCCAAGTCGCGCCAAAGGTAGGTCTGGCAGCCGGTCAGCGTGGCCGGCACGCGCAAGCCGCGAGCGAGCATCAGCCGCACCAGGTCGCCGTGGCCGGCGGCGACGGCCAGCGTGAAGCCTTGACCGCGTTGGTCGTCGTCGAACAGTTCCGGCTTGGCGTCCAGCAGCGCCGCCACCACGTCGATGTTGCCCGCGTGAAAGTGCTGCGCCAATGGCGTGCGGCCGCCGTGGCGCAGCAGCAGGGCGCGCATGGCGGCGTCCTTGGCCGAACCGGTCGGTGTGCCGGAGGATTCGACATCGGCGTTCGGGTCCGCGCCGGCGGCCAGCAAACGCTCCGCTACCTGCCGATGACCAAGGTGCGCCGCCGCCCATAACGCGTAGCCGCGCGGGCAGTTGCGGCCTTCGGGCAGGTTCGGATCCGCGCCGGCGTCCAAGAGCGCGGACACGATGCCGAGATGCCCGCGTTCCGCGGCCGCGGACAACGGCCGCTTGCCACATTCCTCCTGATCATTGGCAAGCGCCGCATCGCGCCGCAGCAGTTCGGCCACCCGCGCCTCGTCGCCGAGGGCCGCGGCGATGGTGATGGTGTAGTCGGCGCCGGCGGCCAACAACCGCCGCGCCATCGCGTAGTCGTTGCGCTGTGCCCAATAAGGATGATGCCAAAGCGCCGAGGCCACCGGGCGGAAGCCGTGGCCGCCAAGCCGGTCGTCGCTGCTGAAGCCGGTGGCGTCCACCTCCGCGCCGTGGCGCAAGAGCAAGTCAACCAGCTCTTGGCTGCCCGCTGCCGCGGCGTAGTGCAACGAGCGGCGTCCCAGCGGGTCGCCGCGGTTTGCGAGCGCCGGGTCTTCCGCCAGCAGTTGCTCGGCCGTCGCCGCGTCGCCGCTGGCGATGGCGTTGTGGATGGCGTGCGGCGCACCGTTTGCCGCGGCGCGTTTGGCCTGTTCGGCGCGCAGCAGTTCGGCCACCGCTTCGTGCTCGCGGTCGAGCGCGAGGTCGAGCAGCGTCTCCTTGCCATAGCCGTAGTAGGTGCGGTGGAAAACGTCCGCGCCGTGGTCGATGAGCAGGCGGGCGGCGTCCGCGTGGCCTTCGCGCACGGCGAAGTGCAGCGGCGGCGTGTACCAGAACTCGGCCTGCGCCAAGGAGGATTCCCGCGCCAGCAGGGCTTGCAGTTTGGCGAGGTCGCCGGCGCGGGCGGCGGTGAGCACATTCCAGATGTCCTCGCCACGCCACTGGCCGGTCCAATCCGGCGAGTCCAGCTGCAATTCCCAAGGGGGCAACAGTTCGGGTGCGTTCACTTGTCAAGAGCTCCTGGTTGCCAAACACCGCCCCAAGGCGGCAAGTTCGCGGGCGCGATCGCCAAACACCGCCAACGCGCCCAACGCCGTGTGCAAACGCTCGGCGGCCATTTGGCGGGCCGCGTCCACGCCGAGCAGGCTCACGTAGGTGGATTTGCCGCGCCGGGCGTCGGCTCCCTGCGGCTTGCCGAGCGCCGCGGTGCTGCGCGTCGCGTCCAACACGTCGTCGCGTATCTGAAACGCGAGGCCAATCTGGCCGCCGAACCGATCCAACGCTGTCTCCTCTTCTTCCGCCGGCGAACCAGCCGCGGCGGCCATCATCACCGCGGCGCGGATGAGCGCGCCGGTTTTGCCCCGGTGCATGCGCTCCACTTCGGCGAGGGAGAAGCGCCGCGTCTCCCCTTCCATGTCCAGCGCTTGCCCGCCAACCATCCCGCCGGCCCCGGCGGCTTCGGCCAGCAAGGCGACTTGGCGCACCGCAATCCCGGCTTCCGCGCCACCATGCGCCAACGCTTCGAACGCCAGCGCCTGCAATGCATCGCCCACCAAGATGGCGGTGGCCTCACCGTAACACACATGCGCGGTCGGTCTGCCGCGGCGCAGCGCGTCGTCGTCCATGGCCGGTAAATCGTCGTGAACGAGGGAGTAGGCGTGCAACAGTTCCACCGCCGCGGCCGGCGCATCCACGGCGGCGGGAGAAGCGCCGACCAAACGCCCGGTGGCGTACGCCAAGCGCGGCCGGATGCGCTTGCCGCCGCCGAGCACGGCGTAGCGCATGGCCTCGCGCAGCCGGGCCGGCACCTCGCCTTGGTTCAGCAGCGCGTCGAGCACACGGTTCACGCGCTCGACATCGGCGCACGTGGCGTCAGCTGTCGCCACGCACCTGCGCCTCGTATTTCTTCAGGTAGCCGCGCAGCGAGTGGTAGGTGAGGCCCAGCTCCTGCGCGGCGCGGCGCTGATTGAACTTCGCCGCCGCCAGCGCCTTGTTGATGAGGTCGATCTCCAGTTCCTGCACCACCGCCTTCAAGTCGAGGGGCAGCGCGAGGGCAGCGGGCGAAGCGTTTGGTTCGCCGCGTCCCGGGCGGAACGGCGAGTGGAAGGGATCGAGGATGATTTCGGCCACCGCGGCATCCGGCTCGGCGCGGTACACGGCGCGTTCCACCACGTTCTTCAACTCGCGCAGGTTGCCGGGCCAGCGGTGGTGCCGCAGCGCCTCGGCGGCGCCGGCGGTGAAGCCGGGGAAAAGCTCGCGCCCCAGCTCCTTGGCCATGTTGGTGGCGAAATAATCCGCCAGCAACGGGATGTCCTCGGCGCGTTCGCGCAACGGCGGCAGCGTGATCACGTCGAAGGCGAGGCGATCCAGCAAATCCAGTCGAAAGCGGCCGGCGGCGGCCAAGCCGGGCAGATCCTCGTTGGTGGCGGCCACCAGACGCACATCGGCGCGTTGCGTGCGACGCCCGCCGACGCGCTCGTACTCGCCGTATTCGATGACGCGCAGCAGCTTCTCCTGCACCAGCCCGGAGGTGCTCGCCAATTCGTCGAGGAACAAGGTGCCGCCGTCGGCGCGCTCGAAGCGGCCTTGGTGCGTGCGCGAGGCGCCGGTGAACGACCCGGCCTCGTGGCCGAACAGTTCGCTCTCGATGAGATTGTCGCTGATGGCGGCGCAGTTGAGCTTGAGAAACGGGCCTTCCCAGCGGCTGGAAAGATAATGCAGGCGCGCCGCCACGAGCTCCTTGCCGGTGCCGCGCTCGCCGACCACCAGCACGGGCTTGTTGAGCGGCGCGACTTGCGACACCGCGTGCAACGCCGAGCGGAATGCCGCGGACTCGCCGATGAGCCGATCCGGTTCGGGTGGTTTCGCCATGCGCGGAGATTCTAAGCCAATTGTTGGCCGGATTCGCCACGGCTTCGCGGCGCCGTTCGCCTGCGTGTGCGAAGGAAAAAACGATTGTAATTCAATTGCATACGGTGTTGACTTGGCCTATTGGCACGATTCTTGTTTTCAAGGCGGGCGAAGGCAACCAAACGTGGAGGCAAACGCCATGAGCGTATTTTCCCGCATCACGGACATCGTCAACTCCAACATCAACGCCTTGCTGGACAAGGCGGAAGACCCGGAGAAGATGGTGCGTCTCATCATCGGCGAGATGGAGGACACCTTGGTGGAAGTGCGCACCACGTCCGCCCGCGCCATCGCCGACAAGAAGGAACTCGCCCGCCGCCGCGAACGGCTCGCCGGCGAAGCCGCGGGTTGGGAAGGCAAGGCGGAACTCGCCATCTCCAAAGACCGCGACGACTTGGCGCGCGCCGCGCTGGTGGAGAAGTCCAAGGCCGACGAAGCGGTGGCCACCGTGGACGCGGAGCTGACCGTGTTGGACGAGACCTTGGCCAAGCTGAACCAGGACATCCACGCCTTGCAGCAGAAGATCAAGGACGCCAAGGCGCGGGAAGCCTCCATCGTGCTGCGCGGCCAAGCGGCCAAGACCCGCCTCGGCGTGCGGCGTCAGCTCAACGACCACAACATCGACGACGCCATGGCGCGCTTCGAGCAGTACGAGCGCAAAATCGACGATCTCGAAGGCCAAGTGGAATCCTGGGACGTCGGCCAACGCACGTTGAAGGACCAGATCGACGAGTTGGCGGTGGACGAATCGGTGGACGACGAACTGCGCAAGCTCAAGGCGCGGGTGCAAGCCGGTGGCGCGGCAGCCAGCAAGCCCGCCGCCGAGGGCATGGACTGAGCGCAAGCTAACGCCATTGCGGAAGAAGGACGACGGTAATGGAAAATGTCGTATGGATGCTCATGCTGTTGGCGTTGGTCTTCATGGTCTTCGTGGCGCCGATCTGGATCACCATGCGCTTTTTGGGGAAGAAGCGCTCGGCCAAAACGCTCGCCAACGAGGAACACACCGAGTTGCAACGCCTTGCCGAGGCCGAGGTGGCGATGCGCGACCGCATCGCCGCTTTGGAATCCATCTTGGACGCCGAGACGCCAAACTGGCGTCGAGCAGCGGGCCAAGACGGCGGGCGCGTTTGAAGCGGAGGCGACGGTGACCGAATCCACCAACCACGGCAAGCGCCCGGGCGGCGCCGGCGAAGAACGCCCTAACATGCGCGAAGCCAACGCCCGCATGGAAGCGGCGGTGCAGGAACTGGGCGCCGCGGCGCGCGAGCAAGCCATCCAGCACTTGGAGCACATGGCGGCCCGACTGCGGGCGCAAGCGGAACGCGAAAACGCCGCGGCTTTCGACGCCACCACGCGGACAACACCGCCCCACTACCAGCGCCAACCCCTGTGGCTTTGGTCGAACAAGCCGCGTTCGCGCAAGCTCTACCGCACGCCCCGCAGCGGCGGCGAAGGCAAGGTGTGCGGCGTCTGCGCCGGCATCGCCAACCTCTACGGCCTCGAACCCTTCGTCCTGCGGCTTGCGATGGTGGCGCTGATCTTGGCCACCCAAGGCGTCGCCCTCGTCGCCTACATCGCGGCGGCCTTCATCATGGACACCGAGCCGGCGACGGAAGCCGCCGCAAGGCGCGCCGGCCACCAATTCGCCGACAACCAATCCCACGCGGAACCAACGCCCGCCCACGGCTTCGCCGCAGACGCCCCGCCCGCGCCGCCGACCCTACCCGCCTTGCTCGCCCGCTTCGCCGAACTAGAGCAGCGCCTGCGCCGAATCGAACACTTCGTCACCTCCGAGCACTACGACCTACACCGCGAATTCGCCAAGATCGGCGCGTAAGCTCCCTCGATACTCCACCGGGTCTGGCTCCGGAGGAGTCCGTCATTCCTTTCGTGCGAACGCTTGCAAGAGCCTGTTCGGGTAGTCTGTGAACACGCCGTCCACGCCCACCGTGCGCAGGCGTTCGGCGCGGCGGCGGGTGTTCACGGTGAAAACGAGGCAGCGGCATCCCCATCCGTGTATCGCGGCCACGCGGGCGGGGGTGACGATGCGCGAGGCCAGATTCACGCTCCAAGCGTTCAGCGAGCGGGCCAGCGTCTCCAAGTCGCTCGACCACCTGCCCACCAAAGACGCCACTGGCGTGCGTGGGCAGCCGGCGCGGAACGCGCGCAAGCGCTCGTGATCGAACGACGAAACCAACAGCCGCCGCGAAAGGCGCGAGAGCTGCCGTGCCGCCGGCGCCGCGGTGCCGGGCCCCTTCAACTCCACATTGACCAGCACCTCCTCCGGCACCACCCCCAGCACCTCCGCCAGCGTTGGCACGCGCTCGCCGTGTCCCGCGTCCAGGTGGCGAACCGTGTCGAAGTCCGCGCCCGCCAGTGCGCCGTGGCCGTCCGTGGTGCGGTCTAGCTGGTCGTCGTGGAACACCACCAACTCGTCGCCCACGCAGCGCACGTCCAGCTCCACGCCGTCCACGCCGAGGCGGACAGCTTCGCGGAAGGCCGCCAGCGTGTTCTCCGGCTCGAGGCCGGCGGCGCCGCGGTGGCCGATGATCAGGAAGTCGCCCAAGCGTTGCGTTACCATCCCCGCCCATCATGAGTTATCTGGTGTTGGCGCGAAAGTACCGCCCGCGCACCTTCGCGGACGTGGTGGGCCAGGCGCCGGTGGTGCGGGCGCTTTCCAACGCGCTGGACAACGAGCGGCTGCACCACGCCTACCTGTTCACCGGCACCCGCGGCGTCGGCAAGACGACGCTGGCACGCATCCTCGCGGCCTGCTTCAACTGCGAGAAGGGCATCACCTCCACGCCCTGCGGCGCGTGCGACGCCTGTGCCGCCATCGCCGCCGGCCGCTTTCTCGACCTCGTGGAGGTGGACGCCGCCTCGCGCACCGGCGTGGACGACACCCGCGAGCTGCTCAGCAACGCGCAGTTCCTGCCCGGCCAAGGCCGCTTCAAGGCGTATCTCATCGACGAAGTACACATGCTCACCGGGCACAGTTTCAACGCCCTGTTGAAGACGCTGGAGGAGCCGCCGGAGCACGTCAAGTTCCTGCTCGCCACCACCGAGGCGAAGAAAATCCCCGTCACGGTGCTGTCGCGCTGCCTGCAGTTCCACTTGAAAAACATGCTGCCGGAAGTGATCGGGGAGCAGCTAGGCAAGGTGTTGCAGGCGGAATCCGTGGAAGCCGAGCCGGAGGCGCTCGGCATCATCGCCGGCGCCGCCGCCGGCAGCATGCGCGATGCGCTCTCCATCACCGATCAGGCCATTTCCCACGGCGGTGGCGCGGTGCGGGCGGCGAGCGTGAGCGACATGCTGGGCATCGCCGGCCGCGACGAGGTGGGCGCCTTGCTGGACGCCTTGGCGGCCAAGGACAGCGCGCGCCTGCTCGCCGCCGGGGACGATTTGGCGGCGCGTTCGGTGGATTTGCCCACGGTGCTTGGCCAATTGCAGCGGGCGTTTCACGATTTGGCGGTGGCGGCGGAACTCCGCGTGGCGCCGGCCGCGCCCCACGAACGCTTGAAGGGCGCGTTCAGCGCCGAGGATCTGCAGCTCTACTACCAGATCGCGCTCATGGGTGGGCGCGACATCGAGTTCGCGCCGGACGCCAAGGTGGGCTTCGACATGACGCTCATCCGCTTGGCTTCGTTCGAGCCGGAAGCAGGCGAACAACCCGTCGAGAAAACCCGCGGCGACGCGCCCGCAAGTGCGCCCGCGCCCGTGCAGGACACATCGCCGCCACCCGCCGCCAGCCGCGCCACCGCCCGGCCGGAAGCCAAGCCACCGGCGCAACCGGCCGCTGCCCCGCCCCGCCCGCCGGCATCGGCTGTCGCCCCGGCCGAAGCCGCTGCGCCCGGGCCCGAGAAGTCGTCCGAAGCCTGGCACGAGATGGTGGCCAAGATGGCGCCCAAGGGCGTCACGGCCATGATCTTGAACAACGCCAATCTGGTGGAGCGTTCCCCGGGCGCATGGACGATCCTCGTCGAAACAGCGCACGAGACGCTGTTGAACGACAAGCAGCGAGCGGAAGTGGAGCGCTTGGCCGCCGGTTTCGAGGGCCGGCAAGTACGCTTGGAGTGGCGGTTCGGCGAGCCCGCGACGGAAACGCCGGCGGCGCGCGAGGCGCGCTTGCGGAAAGAACGCCGCGCCGCGGCCGAGGCCGCGTTGGGCGGCGAACCGGTGGTGCAGACGCTCATCCGCGAATTCGGCGCGAGGGTGGTGTCGGCGGAGCCGTCACAGCCGGCCGCGGCCTCCGGCGCAGATTGACAAGGAGAGACACTTGAAGCTCGAAGAGATGCTCAAACGCGCGCGCGACATGCAGCAGCAAATGCAGGACGCCCGCGAAGGAATGAAGACCCTGCGCGTCACCGGCGAAAGCGGCGGCGGTTTGGTGAAGATCACGCTCAACGGCAACTACGAGGCGTTGCGCGTGGACATCGAGCTGTCCGCATTGGTTGAAGAGCGCACGATGTTGCAAGACCTCATCCAAGCCGCCATCAACGACGCGACGCGGCGCGTGGCCGAGGCGCAGCAGGAGCGGATGGGCGAGGTCGCCAAGCAAATCGGCCTGCCGGGCGGTCTGCCGGGCATGCCCGGCGGCCCGCCCATGTGATGCGCATCAGCCCGCTCATCGACCGCCTCATCGAGGCGCTGCAGGCGCAGCCGGGCGTTGGCCCGAAGACCGCGACGCGCACCGCGCTGCACCTGCTGCAACACAACCGCGCCGGCGCCCAGGCGCTGGCCGCGGCGTTGCGCGACGCCGTCGAACAAGTGCGCCGCTGCCGTTCCTGCCGCACGCTCACCGAGACCGAGTTGTGCGCCATCTGCGCCAATCCGCGCCGCGACGCCGCGGCGCTGTGCGTGGTGGAGTCGCCCTCGGACATCGTGGCCATCGAACAAGCCGGCGGCTTCAGCGGGCGCTACTACGTGTTGCACGGGCGCCTCTCGCCCATCGACGGCGTGGGGCCGGAGGAACTCGGCCTGCACGCCTTGCCGGAGCATGTGCGCGACGCCGGCGCCACCGAGGTGATTCTCGCCACCAACCCCACGGTGGAGGGCGAAGCCACCGCGCACTACATCAAGGAGTCGCTGCGCGCCAGCGGCGCCGAGGTGACGCGCATCGCCCACGGCGTGCCGCTTGGCGGCGAGCTCGAGTACATCGACGGCGGCACCATCGCCCACGCCCTGCAAGGTCGCCGCGCCGTTGGCTGAGCGCGGAGAGCCTTCGGCCGCCTCGGAGGTCGGCGCCGGGGCGGATGGCGGCGTTGCCGAAGCCGATCTGCTTGCCGGCGACGAGGCCATCGCCGCCTGCGTGGCTGCGCTCGGCGGCGAGGTGGGCGTGGACACCGAGTTCCTGCGCATCCGCACCTTCCATCCCATCGCCGCCCTCTACCAACTCGCCGGCGATGCGGGCGTGGCGCTGATCGACGCCGCCGCGCCGGCGTCCTTCGCCGCCTTGAAAGCGCTGCTGCTGGATGCCGAGCGCACGAAGATCGTACATTCCTGCTCCGAGGATTTGGAGGTGATGGCGCACCATTTGGACGTGTGCCCGCGCTCCGTGGTGGACACGCAGCTCGCGCATGCGTTCCTCTCGTCCACGCCTTCCGCCAGCTACGCCGCGTTGGTGGAGCACTATCTGGGCGTTCGCCTCGGCAAGCAGGAGACGCGCTCGAACTGGCTGCGCCGCCCGCTCAGCGCCGCGCAGCTGGAATACGCGCGCTTGGACGTCGCCTACCTCAAACCCATCTGGCAAGCGCAACGTGAAGCGTTGGTGGAAGGGGGTCGCATGGAGTGGTTCGCGGAGGACATGCGCCGTGTGCTGACCACGCCGCCGGAACCCCCGGAGCGTTGGTACCGCAACGTCAAAGGCGTGTGGCGCTTGAAGCCGCCGGAGCTCGCCGTGCTGCGCAGCTTGGTGACGTGGCGCGAGCGCGAAGCCCGCCACCGTGACCTGCCGCGCGCTTGGACGGTGCGCGACGAGGCGCTGTTCACCATGGCGCGCTGGCCATCCCTGCGCGAGGAAGACGTGGCCAAGGTGCTGCCGAAACGCTCGGCCCGCCGCTACGCCGCGGCGTTGGTGGAGGCGCACCAGCGCGGCGTGGACGACGCCGACCCGCCGCCGCGTGAACCGCGCCCGCTGAGCGCCCGCGCCGGCGCCGTGGCGAAGGCGCTCCGCGACATCGCCGTGCGCGAGGCGGAGCGGTTGCAAGTTGCGCCTTCGCTATTGGCCGGCAAGCGCGACGTGGAAGCCGCCATCCGCCACCACCGCGAACACGGCGCGCTGCCGGAGCGTCTCAACGGCTGGCGCCACGCCATCATCGGCGACGCCTTCCACGAAGTGTTGGCGGCGGAATGGTGACGGCGGCCGGGCGCTTCCTCGCTGGCCTCGGCACCCGTCGGCGCGGCCAACGGCCCGACCCGCCAGCGGAAACGTCCGGCGAGCGGCAACAGCCGTTCTGGGAACGCAAGACGTTGGCGGAGATGACCCACGCCGAGTGGGAATCCCTCTGCGACGGCTGCGGCCGCTGCTGCGTCCTGAAACTCGAGGACGCCGACACCGGCGCCATCCACCCCACCTCGGTGGTTTGCCGCCTGCTCGACCACGACACCTGCCGCTGCCGCAACTACAAGCATCGGCACAAGCTGGTCTCCGATTGCCTGCCCATCAATCCGGACTCCCTGCCCCGCATGCGCTGGCTGCCAAAGAGCTGCGCCTACCGCCGCGTCCACGAAGGCCGCGGCCTCGCCTGGTGGCACCCGCTGGTCTCCGGCGATCCGCAAACCGTGGCGCAAGCCGGCATCAGCGTGCGCGGCAACGTCGTCTCGGAAGACGACGTACACCCCAACGAGGCGCTGGATCAATACGTCGTCCGCTGGGTGGATGCCGACGAGCAACCGCCGCCAAACAAATGACCGACCAATTCATCGCTTGGTTCCTGATCGTGGCCACGGCCCTCGGCGCGGCGACACTCCTGCTCGTGGCCATGCGCCGCTGGCAACGGCTGCGCTGGCTGGCCGCGGGCTTGGTGCTGGTATGGGCGGCAACCCCGTTCCCCGTCGCGGAGGGCCACATCTCCCCGGCGTTCGTCGTGTTCTTCTTCCGCAGCTTCCTTGAGGAAGCCGCCAACCCACGCCCGCCGCTGGCGCTGCTCTTGCTCGCCACGGTGCTGGTGTTGGTGATCTACGGGGTGGCCAGACTCGTCGCTTGGGGCGGCGCGCGCCACGACCGGAGGAGCAAGGATTAGCCGGATTGTCGACTAGCGCGTAGGTTCTTTTTCACAAAAGTCCTTCAGTACATTGATATGGACAGCCCGATTCAGCACTTCGACTCGATAACGACGTTGATCCGGCATTTCACCATCAGCCGCGGGCTTGCCTGACTGCATGTCTTCTTCGCTGGCCCATTGACGCACACGAATGTCAATCGACTTTTTGGGGTCACTCGTATGGATGGTCCGATAAACATAGCTCGGATCGAGGCCGTCTCCATCCGGGCAATCTTCCGCCGGACACACCGTCGCCCGCCAATATGCCTCCTGATCATCATCCGGACACAACCACTTGTACGACTCCTTATCGTTCTTTGCCGCGAGGAACTCGCCCACCGCAAGAGCGCGCAGATTGGCGACCTTGCAGTTGAACGTCTTGCCTGCTGGCGCGGCCTGACAGAGTTCCTTCGCTAGCTTGTCGGCGCGTTCCGGGGCGATGCTGGCGTATCCCGCCACCTCCAAGACCGGACAGGGCTTGCCCGCTTCTGCACATTCCGGCTCCTGCTCGGATTCCATCATGCACTGCTTCACGGCCGCCTTGAACTGGATTAGCCAGTCGAGGGCGGCACCGTCCAAACACACGCCTTGCCCAGAGTCCGGTGGGCTCATCTTCGCGTTCTTCGAGTGCAACAGCGAGAACACGGCACCTTCCCGCAGGTAGATCTTGCTCGCAAACGCCTCGCTGACATCGGTGACGACAACGTGCATCCGTTCGTCAGTAGGGAGCTCTTCGTCTTTTGGAATAAGCACCAACAAGATGGGTATTGTGGCAAGGGTGACCAGCGCCAGCTTCGCGGAGGATTGGAACGACTCGCGAAACAACTCCGGAGGCTTCGGAGGGGAAACACGCAATTGCTGCCAGACTTCGAGGTTTTCTTTGATCTTGAACGGAGGCCACCATTTGGCGTTCAACGCCTTCCAAGACAAACCGACTATTTTGTGGAGTTCGTCCCATGCCGCCTTGCCGAGGGTCTTCAAAGCCCATCCGAAGAGCCCGACGCTAGCAAAAAGCCCGACCAATTGCGCTTGATCGCCACTCCCAAAGACGTTCGCGAGGTATGCATCGACAGCAGACCAAGCCTCACCGCGACGCTGCGCAATCCAAGCGATGGCCGCGAGTGTTGCCGCCGCCAGTATCAAGAGCGGGAAGATCGCCGCGACCAGGTAGACGAGACGTGCCAGTACGAATGCCACCAACCGGAAAGGATAGGTGGTTAGCCGTATGACAAAGAAGGCCACTGCCAAACACCAGCGCCGAGCTCGCTGGCGAAGCCGCCCAATAGTGGTACCCGCTTGTTCGTTCAACTTGGTTACCGCCCGCGATTGGCTCGAATCTTGCGCTGCCTGCGGCTGCCGCTCGACAGTTGAGCCTTGCCGCCCTCAACCGCCGTCGCCGGCGCTCGACAGATTGGAAAGGTGCCCGGTTGGGCTTTCGAGCAGGCTCATCACGCCGACGGGGTGGTCCGCCGTGACCGTTAGCCGCCACTTGCCGGCACCGTCGCCGAGCGCGCCCTCCAAGCGCTCGCCGCCGTCTTCCAGTTCCTTGGCAGAGATCGTCACCGCTTCGCCCGCTGGAACCGTCACGCCCACTTCGCCGCCAAGCTCCGCCTTGTCGTCGACGCCTGCGATGACCACATTCGCCGCCTCCGCGCCGTCGTTCATCAAACGCAGCAGGCTTCGCTGATTGCGGTTGCTAGCGGGATTGAAGAACACCACGCGGGCCGAGGAGTTTGTCTCGTTCCAAGGTGCCAAGTCGTGCATGCTGGTGACGAAACCGTCCGCGTGGCGGATGTAGGATGCCACATGGATGTTCAAATCCGACGCGAGCGCCAAACGCCAATCTCCGCGGGTCGGAGCGCCTACGCCCACCGGCAGCCCCTTCGCCGCACTACCGCGTTCCAAATCGCCTGAGTTCAAGTGGACCGTCGCGGAGGCGTCCAACGCCAACGCCACTGGCCGGCGGTGGCCGTTGTCATCCGTTGCCCAGATACGCACTTCGCCGGTCCGCGCGTTGTGGTTGGCGATGCGCACGAATCCCTGCCGCCCGGCCGCGTCGTCCGCCGCCGGGAACAGCGGCGTGCGCCAGGTCCCATCGGCGTCCGCGCGCGGCACCGCGGACAGGTTCGCCAGATGCCCCGACGGACTCTCCAGCAGGTTCGCCGCCTCCACCGGCCACCGCGTGGACACGCGCAGCCGCCATTTGCCTTCCCCGCGACCGAGGCCGCGCCAACTTTCGCCCGCCCGCGGCCGCTCCAATTTGGCGGCGTCCACCGTCAGCGCGCCGCCGGCCGGCACGGTTAGGCCGGTCGCCAAGCGGCCCGCGCCGCTGTCGTCCACGCCCCAAACGGACACCGGCTCTTCCACGCCGCCCGGGTTCAGCAGCCGCAGCACGCTCCGCTGGGCCCGATTGCGCCCCGGATTGAAGAACGACGCGCGCAACGACTCCCCGCCGTTCGCCCTCGGCAGCGTGCCGTGCATGGCGGTGAGGAATCCATCCGGCGTGCGGACGTACGCCAACACGGCGATGTCCAGCGTGGACAACAGTTCCACCCGCCAGTCGCCGGCCACGCTCCGCGCACCCACGCCCGCGTGCAATCCCTTCGCGGCGTTGCCGGCCTCCAGATCCTTCGAGTTGAGGTGTGCCGCCGCGCCCGCCGCGATCGTCAGCCGCACCGGCCCGAAACGCTCGCCAGCGTCGTCCACCGCCGAGATCAACACATTGCCGGTCCGGTCCGAGCGGTTCAGCACACGCACGAAGCCAACGCGCCCGGACGCATCCGCAGCGGAGGGAAACAGCGGCACCGGCCGCCCGGCCAGCACCGCCACGCCGCGTTTGCGCAACGCCGGCACATGCGTCTCCACGGACGCTGCGGAAAGCGGGTTGCCGCGCAGGCCCACCACGTCTCCTTCGCCGAGGCGACTGTTCACCAGCCCGTCCACGTTCTCGATCAGGTTGTCGTCGAGTCGCAGTCGCTGCAGGGGCGCCCCGTTCAACCGCACATCCGCGACGCGGTTGCCGGCGGCGTCCAACCACACCAGCGAGCGCAACCCAAGCACCGGCGCGAGGTTGGCCAGCGCGTTGTCGTTCAGCCACAAGCGCTTGAGCGCGCGGAGCCCGCGCAACGGCGAGACGTCCGCGACGCGGTTTCCGCCAAGATGCAGGTAGCGCAGCGAGGTCAGCCCGGCGAACGGTGCGACGTCCGCCAGGCGGTTGCCTGCCAGCCACAACTGCTCCAACCCCACCAAGCTCGACAGCGGCGAGACATCCTCGAGTTCGTTGTCCGAAAGGACCAGCGACCGCAACCTAGTCAGATTCGACAACGGCGAGACATCCGCCAAGGCGTTGCCGCCAAGCAGCAGCGTGCGCAAACTGGCGAGGCCGGACAGCGCCGACACGTCCGCGAGGCCGTTGTCCGAAAGGTCGAGCCAGCCCAGCGACGGCAAGGACGCCAGCGCACCGACGTCCTCCAACCGATTGCCGGAGAGGTCCAGCCAGTCGAGATGAACCGCCATCTCGATTCCGGCGAGATCCTCCACACCGGCGCCGGCGGCGTGGAGCGTCCGAAGGCCCAGCAGATCGCCTTGCGTAAGCGTTGCGCCGCCGGACTTGCCGAGCGTGCGCTCGACGGTACCGCGCAGGCCGGTGTCCGCGAACGAGGCGATGACCGGCGCATCGAACAGCACCTTAACGCCACGCGCCTGCAGCGCGGGAATGTGGACGTACACGGAATCCGCGGTGAGCGCTTGGCCAGTCAGATCGAGAAACGGCCCGTCGGAAGGGAGGACAAACTCTCCCAAAGTGAAACTGAATCTCCCTTCGGAAGCCCCGCCAGGATTGGAGAACGCAGTTCCATCGGCGAAAGACCCGAGGCCGGCAATGGTGTTGCCTTGAAGCTCAAGGAACCACAAGGCAGCGAGGTTCCGCAAGCCCGACATGTCGGAGATGGAGTTGTTTTGGAGCGTGAGCACTGTGAGGGAGGTAAGCGTGGCCAAGGCGGAGATGTCGGAGATGGAGTTGCCGCCGAGGCTGAGATCCATCAAGGACGTGAGCGTACCGAGGGCGGAGACGTCAGCGATGGAGTTGCCGCCGAGCCAGAGCGTCGTCAGGGACGTGAGCGTACCCAAGGCCGAAACGTCGGATATGGAGTTGGCGTCCAAGTGCAGAAACACCAAGGACGTGAGAGTGCCCAAGGCTGAGACGTCGGATATGGAGTTGAAGCCGAGCCCAAGGTTGGTCAGGGAGGTGAGCGTACCCAATGCAGAGACGTCGGTGATGGAGTTGCCGCCAAGCTCGAGCTCCGTCAGGGACGTGAGGGTGCCGAAACTGGAGATATCGGAGATGGAGTTGTTTTGGAGCGTGAGCACCGTCAGGGAGGTAAGGCTAGCCAAGGCGGAGACGTCGGAGATAGCGTTGTTGCCGAGCCGGAGTTCAGTCAGGGACGTGAGTGCGCCCAAGGCGGAGACATCGGAGATGGCGTTGTTTTGGAGCCAGAGCACCGTCAGGGAGGTGAGCGTGCCCAAGGCGGAGACATCGGAGATGGAATTGAAACGGAGGCCAAGCCGCGAGAGGTTCACGGCTTGTTCCATCCCAACCAAGCTGGTGATCCCCCGAAAACTGGCCCGCACCGTCGTCAGTTTCGCCATGTCTAGCTGCGTTATCGGTACGCCGGCGCTCTTGCCGAGGTTGCGTTCCAACGCCGTCCGCAAGGCAGCGTCGCTGATCGTGACGGTCGCGGCCGGCGTCGCCGCCAACTGGATCGTCGTCTGCGCTGCGGTGCCGTCGCCCTCGGCGTTGGTGGCGCGGAGGCGGAAGTGGTAGCGGGTGCCGTTGGCGAGGCCGGACACCGTGTGCGACGTGGTGGTCGCGCCGCTTCCGGAGATCGCGTTCCACGCGGCACTGGTGAGCGCCGAGAGGCTGGTGGCGTAGCTGTAGGAGTAGCCGGTGACGGTGGAATCGGAGGGGTCAGTCCACGTCAGCGTGGCTTCGGCGTCGCCCGGCGTGGCGGTGAGGTCGGTCGGGGCGGCGGGTTGCGCATCCGCCGAGAAAGGCAGGACGGCGAGCAGGAAAAGGAGGGCTTGGGCTTTGCCGGTGGCCCGAAACGAGCGCGGCGCTATCCGCCGCTCGCGTTTAGCTGCGCAACCTCGGGGGGGGGGGGCACGTCAGCTGCCTCGCGCGCACGCGAGGCACAAACAAACGCCTGTTTGTTGGTGGCCAAGTCAATCCTCAAGAACGGCTACGGTGCGCGTAGCGTACCACGAAAAAGTAGCTCGTCAAGCTGCCCCGTTCCGCCGCAGTGTCCGCGGTGCCGCGCGAGAACACCCGCTGCGGGAGTGCCACCCGGCGACCGGGATCCTCCACCGATGCCGCCGCACGCGCCATGCGCTCGAACAGCGCGTCCGTGCCGAGACCCTCCAGCTCCCCGATCTGCAGACCGAGCCGTCCGATGGCCAACGGCACCGTCGACAGGGAAATGGTGGACGCGGCCGGGCGTCTCTTCGCCGGCCTCGACACCCGTTGGTGCGCCCGACGCCCTGATCCGCCGGCGAACACGCCCCCGCCTGCAGCGGCAGCTGTCGGGGAACGCAAGACCCACGCCGAGGGGCATTTGCACCGTGTACAATGCCCACAAGCGAACCGAGCGAACGTCTTGAGGCACCCATGCACATCTTGAGGAATTTCAAGAACTTCGAGAACGCGGCGCTCAATTTCTTCGCGCCGTTGACGATTTTGCTTGGCCGGAACGGTTCGGGCAAGACCAACCTGATCGAAGGCGTGGAGTTGTTCGCTACGCTCGCAAGGGGCGCGCCGGTAAGCGACATAACGGACGTAGGGCGCGAAGGAACCCTTGAGGTTCGCGGCGGGCTTGAGTCGTGCGCCAAGTTCGGCGCCCCTCGTTTGCGGCTACGATTGACCGAAGCGAACGTCCCCTTCGCCGGTAGCCAGTGTCCGATCGACTACACCATCGAGGTCGCGGTCGGCGAAGCAGCCGGGCCCCACATTGCTACGGAGAAGCTGGTGATCGGGAGCCGGGTCTTTTTCGACGCCCAAAGCCAAGGCGGCGAAGTCCTAGACATCCGCTACGACAACTTCGCTCGCGGCGGTAAGCCGAAGTGCCGCCTATCCACGTTGGCGTCTGTGCTCTCTCGCTATGATCAGGTTATCGCCAACTCGAAGGCGAAAAACAAGACATTGCAAGAGGCAAAGGACACGGTCAGTAGCGTAAAGGAATATCTGAGGAGCTCGTATACCTTTGATCCACTACCGATGGCAATGCGCAACTACGAGCGCGTCAACCCGCGGCCTCAACTCTTCCGGAATGGCAGCAATCTCTCGGCGGTGTTGTTCGCATTGTCGAAAGGCAAAAAGGCGCAGAGAGAGACGCTAAAACGGATCACAGATACCATCCGGCAGATACCCGAGGAGCCGTTCGAGAACATCGATTTCGTCGAGACTCCGCTTGGCGACGTAATGGCGGGCTTCCGCTTGAAATCTGGAAACGGCGCCAATGGCACGCGCATGGTCGACGCCCGTCTGCTATCCGACGGCACTCTTCGAATGCTGGCCGTGCTAACCGCGCTGGAGACCACGCCGAAGTTCTCACGCATCGTGATCGAGGAGTTCGACGCCGGGCTGCATCCAAGCCGCGCCGAACTGCTGGTGCGGCACTTGGCCGATGCCGCCAAGCGCCACGAATTGAACATTGTGCTAACGACGCACAACACGGCGTTCATGAACGCGCTGAACGAGGCGCAGATGGAGAGCGTGTGGATCTGCCATCGAAACGGAGCCAAGAACGGGTCCGTGGTCACGCGCCTGGCCGATTTGGACTCGCTCATGCCAACGGGCCTCGCTGGCGGGCTGGGTGACTACGTTGCGGGCGGCGCATTGGAGAAGCGCTTGGCACCAAGTTACGACGACGATAGGAGGCGGGCGATGGCACAGTGGATCGAGTCCGTGTCATGACCGCCTGCACCATCCTCGATACATCGTGGTTGCTGGAACTGTACCAAGTGCCCGGCGACTCGAAGAAGGCACGGCACAAGGGAGTATTGCGGCAAGCGGAAGCAGCCGCGCAAGGGCGGATGCTAGTGACGGTTCCCGTCTTGTTCGAGGTTGCCAACCACATCGTGCATGTACGTAACGGACATCATCGCCACCGCCTCATCAAGCAGTACAACGAACACTTGAACACCTCCCTCAAGGATGAGGCCCCTTGGACGGTGGTGCGGAGGTCGCAGGACGACATCCTGCTGAAAACCGAAGACCTCATCGAACTCGCCGACCGTTTCGTCGAAGCAGCCGGCCCCGGATACTCCTTGGCGGACATCTCCATAGTCGACTTGGCGCTACGGCTGCGGAAACGAAAGCAAACTGTTCAGACCTTAGCCTTTGACGAGCAACTGGAGGCGTATTCCGGTTAGCTCGCCCCAGTCGGCACCTCGTTAAACGGAATACCCTTGTCCACCCGCACATCCTGCGGCAGGCCCAACACTCGCTCGGCCAAAATGTTGAGCATGATTTCGTCGCTGCCGCCGGCGATGCGGGCGCCGGGGGCGCCCATGAAGGTGGCTTGGAACATGCCGCGCGCCTCGGCGTAGGCGGGATCCGTGATCGCGCCGGAAGCGCCTAGCAGGTCCATGGCGAAGGAGGCCATGTCTTGGGTCTTGGAGGCGGCCACCAGTTTGCCAATGGAGTTTTCCGGGCCGGGCGTGTCGCCGCGGGAGAGGGCGCTCAAGGCGCGGTAGCCGGTGTATTTGAGGCCGGTTTCCTGCGCGTACCAGGTGGCGAGCTTGGCGCGCACTTGTTTGTCTTCGATGGCCGGCGCGCCGTCGAGTTCCACGCGGCGCGCCAAGGCCAGCACTTGGCGGAAGCCCACGCCGCCACCGCCGCCGCCGATGGCCATGCGTTCGTTCATCAGCGTGGTGAGCGCCACCTGCCAGCCTTGGCCCACCGCGCCGAGGCGTTGATCGTCGGGGATGCGCACGTCCGTGAAGTAAACCTCGTTGAAGTTGGCGCCGCCGGAGATCTGTTTGATCGGGCGGACGTCGATGCCGGGGGATTTCATGTCGAGGAAGAAGTAGGAGAGGCCCTTGTGCTTCGGCACCGTGGGGTCGGTGCGCACGACGAGGATGCCGTAATCCGAGAAGTGGGCGCCGGACGTCCAGATCTTCTGGCCGTTCACCACCCAGTCGTCGCCGTCCTTCTCGGCGCGGGTGCGCAGCGCCGCCAGATCCGAGCCCCCGGCCGGTTCGCTGAACAGTTGGCACCAGATGTGTTCGCCGGAGGCCAAGGGCGGCAGGTGCTTGCGCTTGTGGTCATCGCTGGCCCACGCCATCAGCGTCGGCGCGGCCATGCCTTGGCCGATGCCGAAGACGCTGCCCGGGGTGGCGAACTTGCCTTCCTCTTGGTTCCAGATCACTTGCTCGATGGCGCTCGCGTCGCGGCCGCCGTACTCCTTCGGCCAGCGGATGCAGGCCCAGCCGGCGTCGTACTTGCGCTTCTGCCAGAGCTTGGCGGCTTGGATCTCGTCCAAGCCTTCGAGATCTTGGCGGCTCGGCACGTTGGCTTCCAGCCACGCCCGCGCCTCGGCGCGGAAGGCGGCTTCTTCTTCGGTGTCGTTGAAATCCATGATTGTTTCCTGTCGCTTGTGCGCCGCTTACGCCGCGGCCTGCGCCTCGATGGCGCTGATGAGTTTCTGCTGCCACGCGGATTCGCTGCCGACGTGTACCGAAAGCAGCTTGGCGCGGCGGTAGTGGAGCTGGCAGTCGAACTCCCAAGTGAAGCCCATGCCGCCGTGGGTTTGGATGTTCTCCTTGGAGGCGTAGTAGTACGCCTGCGTTGCGCTCACCCGCGCGGTGGCGGCCGCGACGGGCAGATCCGGCGCGTCCGTGCTGAGCGCCCAAGCGCCGTAGTAGCAGTTCGAGCGCGCCAACGTGTTCTTCACATAGGCGTGCGCCAGCTTGTGCTTGATGGCCTGGTAGCTCGCGATGGGGCGGCCGAAGGCGAAGCGCCCTAGGGCGTATTCCTTGGCCATTTCCAGCGCCGCGGCGGCGCCGCCGGACTGCTCCCAGGCGAACAACACCGCGGCGCGGTTGAGCAGCTGCTGCGTGAGCGCCCAACCTTCGCCCGGTGCGCCGAGGCGTTCGGCCGCTTGGCCGTCGAAGACCAGGCGGGCGTGGGAGCGGCTGGGGTCTAGGGTGGCGACCGGGTGGCGTTGCGTGTCTGCCAGCTCGGTCAGATAGAGGCTTGCGCCATCGCCACCGTCCGCTTTGACGACCACCACGGCGAAGTCCGCGATGTCGCCATCCGCAACGGGCAGCTTCTCGCCACGCAGTTGATCGCCCGCGGCGGTGGTGGCGAGGCGTTCCGGGCGCGGTTCGCCGGCGCTTTCCGCCAAGGCGAAGGTGCCGATGGCGTCGCCGGTCGCCAACTTCGGCAGCCACCGCTCCTTCTGCGCGTCGCTGCCCGCCAACAACAGCGCTTCGGTGGCCAGGTATGCGGAGGAGGAGAACGGCACCGGCGCCACCACCCGGCCCAGCTCCTCGGCGATGACGCAGAGCTCCAGATGCGTGAGGCCGATGCCGCCGTGCTGTTCGGGAATCACGGTCGCCATCCAGCCCAGATCGGCCATCTTGCGCCAGAGCGCCGCATCGTACGCGGCGTCGCCTTCCAAAATCGCGCGCACCGCCGTCAGCGGGCAATGCTCCTGCAGAAAACCCTGCGCCTGCTCGCGCAAGAGATTCTGCTCTGCCGAAAACTCGAAGTTCACACACGCTCCCCCTCGATGCTTGGGCGCATTGTACCCACACAATTGGCGGGTTGCGGCAGCACCGCCGGCGGGCGCTGTTTCTCGGTTTTGCGGGCACCAGCGCGACGACAACGCTACGAAGGGACGATTTCCTACAGAGACTGCAGAAATATCGCGTTTCCTGCGCCCCGCACCCGTTGCAGAATGTCGCCTTCGTTGGAATCGGCACAGACGTAGCGGTGTCGCCGTGCTTCTCTTTTCTCAAAAAACCGCGCCGGCAAGCGCTTCGGCGGCTGGCGCGTGTGCTACATTCGCCGCCGTTGCCGAGGCGAACAGGAGCCCGCAGCGGGGCCGCTCGCAAGCGAGCGGTGCGCGGGCCGTGCCCTTTGCAAGGAGGTGGAACCATGACCGAAGCGATCCTCGACTCTTTCCGTTCGACCCGGGCACCTGCGGCCGTGCCGCCGCGGGCGGTGAACGGCGCGGCCCTGCGCTGGACGCCCGGTCCGGACGAACTGCGTCTGCCCTCGTGTGAGGACGAGCCGGTGCCCCAGAACACGGTTCAGGCCGTCGCCGTCGAGGAGAGCTTCGGCGCCCTGCGGCAGCACTGGCGCGGGCGGCGGGACGTGTTCGTCGGCCAGGATCAGTTCCTCTACTGGGACCCGGCCTACGACTCGCGCAGGAACAAGAAGAACCCGCCGGCGGCGCCGGACGTGTACGTGGCGTTCGACGTGGCGAACCGGCACCACAGATCCTATGTGATGTGGGAGGAGGGCAAGCCGCCGGACTTCGTGCTGGAGGTGGTGTCGCCGTCGAGCCGGCGGCGGGATTTGAAGGACAAGCCGGAGCTCTACGCGAAGATCGGCGTACCGGAGCTCTTCCTTTACGACCCGGGCGACGAAAAGGAACAGGAGCTGCCGGGCTTCGTTCCGGGGCTTGCGGGTTTCGAGCTGCGCGGGGGGCGTGGCGGGAAGTACCAGCCGCTGCCGGAGGAGGAGCTGCCGGTGGGCGTGGTCGGAATTCGCAGCAAGAAGCTTGGGCTGTGCCTGTGCGTGCAGCGATCCGGGCCGGAGCCGCTGGACGGTTTCCTGTGCTGGTACGACCCGGCGACGGGCCGATTCCTGCCGACGCGCCATCAATGGGCCGACGACCACGACCGCCTGACCGAAGAAAACCAACGCTTGACCGACGCCAAGCAGCAGGCGGAGGCTAGAGCGGAAGCCGCCAATGCCAGCGCGAAAGCCGCCAATGCCAACGCGAAGGCGGCCACCGCGCGGGTGGCGGAGTTGGAGGCGCTGGTCGAGAAGATGCGCCGCGGCTGATCGCCGCCGGTAGCCACCACCGCCATGCCCGATTACCGCTCCAAAGTTCCCCACTACCGCTTTCCCGACACCCTCGCCGAGCAGGAGGCGGCGCTTGCCACGCACCCGATGGTGCTGCGGCTGGCGCGGGCGCGGGAGGCGCTGGCGGGCGACCGGCATCGCCCCATCTACCACTATGTGAATCCCGAGGGGAAGCTGAACGACCCCAACGGCCTGTGCTTCTGGCGCGGCCGCTGGCACCTGTTCTACCAAGGCTATCCGCCGGAGGATCCGCGTCAGCATTGGGGCCACGCGGTGAGTGAGGACTTGCTGCGTTGGCGCGACCTGCCCTATTGCATCTACCCGAACCCGGAAGAGTGCTGCTACTCCGGCGCCACCTTGGTGGAGGAGAACCGCGTCATCGCCATGTACCACGGCACCAAAGCCGGCAACATGGTGGCCACCGCGAGCGACCCGCTGCTGCTCAATTGGACGAAGCTCGGCGATGCGCCGGTGATCCCCATCGCCGACCCGTCCGGAGCACCGCTGCCCTACCGCGTCTTCGACCCCTGCGTTTGGCGGCAGGGCGGCCACTACTACGCGCTCTCCGGCGGCCGGGTGCCGGATGGCCCGGGCGGAACTCCGGTGGCGGCGGACTTCCTGTTCCACTCGCCGGATTTGCGCCATTGGGAATACCTGCATCCCTTCACCGAAGGCGACCGTTTCACGATGTTGGGCGACGACGGCGCCTGCCCCTACTTCTGGCCCATTGGCGACAAGCACATCCTGCTCTTTTTCAGCCACCTGAGCGGCGGCCAGTATTTGCTCGGCGACTACGACACGGATCGGCAGAAGCTGGTGGTCGGCGACGCCGGCAAGTTCAACATGGGGCCGGTGGGGCCGAGCGGCGTCCATGCTCCTTCGGCCGCGCCGGATGGCGACGGCGTGGTGGTGATCTTCAACATGAACCCGGGCAAGCGCACCGAAGGCTGGGATCAGCTAATGAGCTTGCCGCGGCGGCTCTCCTTGGACGCCGATGGCGCTTTGTGCCAAGAACCGGTGGCGGCGATGGCTTCGCTGCGCGGCCGCCGACTCGCCGGTGCGCCGTGCGAGCTGCCGGCCAACCGCGAGGTGGTGGTGAACGGTGCACACGGCGATGCGTTGGAGATCAACGCCACGGTAGCCCCGGGCCGGGAGTCCATGTTGGAGCTGAACGTGCTGCGTTCGCCCGGCCGCGAGGAATACACCCGCATCGCCGTCTACCGCGAACGTGGCTACCGCGACCACGTTCGCGGACGCCGGCCCGTGGAGAGCTTGGTGACGCTTGACACCTCGTATTCCTCCACCGCGTCTGATGTGCGCAGCCGCGCCCCGGAAACCGCCCGCGTACGGCTGGCGCCCGACGAGCCGCTGGAACTGCGCGTATTCGTGGATCGCAGCGTCGTGGAGGCGTTCGTCAACGGCCGCCAGTGTGTGGCGGCGCGGGTGTACCCGGAACGCGCCGACAGCACCGGCATCTCGTTCCGCTCGCAAGGCACGGACAGCCGCTTGGCCCGGCTGGACGTTTGGGAGATGGAGTCGATCTACTAGGCGCGGCCGGCGGGGCTAGGCGGGGGCAATCCGCCCGTCGCGTAGATTCACCCGGCGGCTGGTGTAGCTCATCACCGTGGGGTCGTGGGTTGCGGTGAGGATGGTGACGCCGCGCTGTTGATTGAGTTCGCGCAACACTTGCAGCAACTCTTCCGTGGTGCCGGCGTCCAGGTTCGCCGTCGGCTCGTCGGCGAGCAGCAGCACCGGTTCGGTGACGATGGCGCGGGCGATGGCCACGCGCTGCTGCTGACCGCCGGACAGCTCGCCCGGGCGGCGTCCGGCCATGTCCGCGAGGCCCAGCGCCGCCAGCGCCTCCTTCGCCCGCCGCCGGCGCTCGGCCGCGGCGATGCCCTGCAATTGCAGGATGAACTCCACGTTCTCCAGCGCGGAAAGCACGGGCACCAGGTTGTAGGCTTGGAAGACGAAGCCGATCTTGCGCAGGCGCAAATCCGCCAGCGCCGCATCCGTGAGCGCCGCCAGATCCACGCCGTCCACCGCCACGTCGCCGCGGCTGGGCCGATCCAAACCGCCGATCAGGTGCAACAAGGTGGATTTGCCGGAGCCGGACGGCCCGGCCAAGCTCACCCACTCGCCGCTGGCCAGCTCGAAATCCACGCCGCGCAGGGCATGCACCGGCACCGCGTCCGTTTCGAAGGTGCGGCCGAGGCCGCGGCAGGCCACCACCACGCTCATGGGTTGTCGCCCACCGCGCCACCGCGCCGTCTTCGCCTCGCGCCCGGTTCGCCGCGGCCGCCGGTCAGCGCCACCAGCGGCGGAATCCGCACCGCGCGCAACGCCGGAAAAAGGCTGGCAACCGCGCCCAAGGCCAAGCTCATCACCACCACCAGAACCACGTCCGCCACCGTCAACACGGGAATGAAGTTGGCGCGCATGCCCAGCTGCTCAAGGCTTTTGTCCAAGTCGAACGCGCGCAGGTCGATGCCGTCCGCCACCGTGGCGAACACGGCCAGCGCCACGGCGAGCCCCAGCGCCACGCCCAACGCCATGATCAGCGAGCATTCCAGCATCACTTGCGCCACCACCGCGCCCGGCCGCATCCCCACAGCGCGCAACATGCCCATTTCGCGCACCCGCTCCATCACCGCGGTGGCCATCGCGTTGATCAAGCCGAACACCAAGGCGCCCATCACCACGGCGAAGTAGATGAACACGCCGAAATCCGCCATCGCCACCATCGCCGCGGCCTGGGGCGCGAGTTCCTGCCACGGCAGCACCGCCAAGTCGGCGAACACCGTGGCCAGCGCGGATGCCGTGGCCGCTTGCGCGTCGTCGTCCGCGGCACGCGCCAAGCGCACGGACACCTCGGTGACCGCGCTGGTGCCCAGCGTCTGCTGCAACGCCGCCGCGCCGGTGAACGCGAACACCTTTTCCAAGGCGCGGAAGTCGGATTCGTACACGCCCGCGACGCGATAGCCCACCTCGCGGGCGCGCCCGTCCGCGCCCTGCGTCACCAACACCACGCGCCGGCCCACCGCCGTTTGCAATTGCTCGAGCAAGGCGCGGCCGAGCAGCAGCCGGCGGTCGTCCGCGCCGCTAAGCCGCTCGCCGGTCACGACCGAGCGGCCAAGAAAAGAGATGTCCTCGCGGCGCGGATCCACGCCCACCAACTCGACGCCGCGGGTTGCCCGTTCGCTCATCACCACCGCCGGGACGCGCAAGCGCGCGGCCCAACCAAGCATCTCCTCCGCGCCCAAGTCCTGCGGCCAATCGGCCGGCAGTTGGAAGCCGTGTTCGATGCCCGGGTCCGCCAAGTAGCCTTGGCCCAGCACCTTCACATGCCCGGTGAGATTGTCCAACACCACCTCGCGGATTTCGCCCTCCATGCCGCGCAGCATGGTGTTGAGCAGCAGCACTCCGGCCACCGCCAACGCGATGGCGCCCAGCAACATGCCGTTGCGCCGCCGATGGCGGCCGAGATTGCGCCAAGCCAGTTGCGTCAGCAGGAGCAGCGGCAAGCGCCCGCCGGGCGAAGTCGCCTGCTGCGTGGGCGCGTGGACGCTCACTCTTCCGCCCGCAAGGCTTCCACCGGGCGCATCCGGCGCACGCGCAACGCCGGCACCAACGCCGCGAACAAGGTGCCGATCAGCATCACCAGCGGCGCCTGCGCCAGCGCCTTGCCGCCGAGCGCCGGGTGCAGGCGTTCCGGCATCATCATCTGCTCGTTCATGGCGGCAAGCGCCTCGTTTTCCGGCAGCGCGAAACCCACCACCTGCAACGGCACCACGACGGCAACGCACAGCGCCAAGCCGCACAGAGCGCCGAGCGCCCACACGCCCACGCCCTCCAGCAGCAACATGCCGACGATGGCGGTGGGGCGCATGCCGATGGCCAGCAACATGCCGAACTCCGGCGTACGCTCGAACACGGTCATCATGAACGCGTTGACCACCGACAGCGCCACCAGCAGCATGAGCAGCCAGTAGATCATGTCGGCGGTGATGCGGTCGAAACGGATGCTCTGCTCGATTTGCGGCATCAACGTCTGCCAGTCGAGCAAGCGGACGCCGCTGGGCAGCGCCGCGGCGATGGCCGCGCCGACCCCGCTTTCGCCTTCGCCGGTTTCGGCGTTGATGACGATGCGATGCGCGCCGTTGCCCAAGCCGAACGCCTCTTGCAAAGCCGCCAGCGGCACTTGCAGCAGGGAGCGGTCCAGTTCCGCTTGGCCGCTGGCGAAGACGCCGTCCACCGTCAACGCGAGGGCCGCCACGCCGCCTTCCGGCGCGCCGCCCAGCGCCACGATTTCGTCGCCAACGCCAACGCCCAGATTCGCGGCAAGCGCGGTGCCGAGATAGGCGCTGTCTTCCCGGGGCAGGTATTCGCCCTCGGTCAGGCGCGCCGGCAAGGAGAACAGCTCCGTTTCGCGGCCCGGCAACACGCCGTGGACCAAGCCGCCGAAGCTGCGCTCGCCGGCGGAGATCAGCGCGAACGCCTCGGCGCGGGGTGTGGCGCCCACAACGCCCGGGAGCTTGGCGATGCGGGCTGCGAGGGCGGTTCCCTCCGGCACCACATCCGCTATCCGCGGGTCGTCTTGGTAAGCCGGGTGCTGCGCCTGCCAATGCCCGGTCATCACGCCGGTGGCGGTGTCTATCCACGCGCCGTACACGCCGGTTTGCAGCGCCGTGAACGTGGACACGAGCAGGATCGCGAAGCCGATGCCGGCCGCGGACATGGCTGTGCGCAAGCGTCGGCGCCCCAGGTTGCGCCACGCCACGCGGGCGAGCAGCGGCAAGGGGAGGAGGGAGCGGGGTGGAGCGCCAAATTGCGCGACCGCCGCGGTCTCGGCCATCGGCCGCGTCAACGGCCGCCCCGCAAGGCGAAGGTGGTGAATAGGGCGTCCTCCACCGCGGCGTCGAAGTTTGCCTTGAGGTAGTGGATTTCGGTCCAACGCTCCTCGTCGCCGACATCGGCCATCCGCATGCGCAGCGCGATGGTGCGCCCGCCTAGTTCCCCCACCGCGAGCGTGCGCAACACCTTCACCGGCGCGAGCGCTTGGTCGTAGTAGGTTTGGCTGAGCAGCACATAGTCGTCGCGCAGTTCCATCACCTCCTTGCCCCACACCACCGGCGCGTCGTCGTGCGGCGTGAGCTCCAGCGTGTACACGGTGTGCTCCTCTTGCGGACGCGCCGCGGCGATGGCCAAGTGGTAGTGGCGCAGATACTTGTCCGTGCGCGCCAGATCGTTGTAGGAGAAATCCGAACCCGCCCAGCTTTGCGACATCATGCTGGCCGGCAGCCGGATCTCGCGCTTCAGCTTGGGCGTGAACGTCCACATCCGCTCGCCTTTCTTCAAGGTGGCGGTGCCGGCGTCCTTCGCCGGCGCGGTGAAGCGGATGAGCGCATCCTCGCGGCCCCGCGTCCACGCCTCCACGGTGATGCGCCGCTGCCAATCCGGGCGATGGATCGTCATCGTCATCTCGGTGTGCGAAGCGATGCCGCGCGTGAGATCCAACGCGCCTTCGAGCAGCGCCTGCGCGGTTACTTCGGCGCTGTGGGTCAACGGGCAGAGGATGACCGCTACGACCAACGCCGCCGCCCGCGACGGCCTTGGGAGCGCGGGCGTCTCGCCCGCATTTTCGTTCGGAGTGTTCACCTTGTGCGGGCGAGACGCCCGCGCTCCCAGGACGTGTACGCTCGCCGCTCTCCGGTTGCTCTACGCGGATTCCGCTGCCGGCGCGGATTCCGACATGCGTACGCCGCCAAGCGCGAACTGGGAACCACCGCTCGCGCCCACGCCGCTGAGACGGTCGCCCTCGAGCTTGCCTTCGAATTCGATCTCCACTTCCGCCTCGCCCTTGAAGGCGCTGAAGGCGAAACGCACGCGGTGCCCGTCAATGCGGACGTCGCGTATTTTCGAGACCTCGCCGTACTGGGTGTACTCCGCCTGCCCGGACAGGTCGTCGTTCACCGTCAACACCAGATCGGTGGCAGAGAAATCAAGCCGCCACTTGCCGGGCAATTCGCCGCTTTCCGCGGATGGCGGCGTCGCCGTCGTTCGCGCCGGCGCCGGCTTTGGCGGCGCCAGCATCTCCTTGGCGACCCGGTGTGTGCGTTCCGCCAGCTCCGAGATGCGGTTGTCGTTGCAGTCGCGCACGCAAGACAGCAGGCGGTCGCCCAGCACCCCGGTCCACTTCTCCGGCAACGCCGCGGCGCCGAACTTGGCGCCGAGCACTGATCCCGCGGTGGCGCCGTTGCAATCGGCGTCGCAGCCGCCGCGCACCGCCACGACAATACCCTTCTCGTAGTCGTTCGCGCCGAACGCGAGGCCCATCACCACCAGCGCCGCGTTGTTGATGGTGTGGACGCCGTGGTAGTGGCCGTATTTCTCGTTGATGCGCTCCCAAACCGCTTCCCAATCCGTTTCCTGATGACACCACGCCAACGTGTCGCGCACCGCCTCCGCCAAACGGCATTGCGCCGGGATTTCCGAAAGACCGATGCGCACGATCTCGTCCATGTCGCTGGTGACGAACGAAGCGGCGAGCATGGCGGCGACGAACATCTCGCCGTAGATGCCGTTCTTCACATGCGAGATGCTGGCGTCCCGAAACGCGAGTTCGGCCGCTCGTTCCGGCCAGCCGGGCGCCACCCAACCGAACACGTCCGCGCGAATCTGCGCTCCGATCCACTCCCGATACGGATTGCGCCAGGTAGCCGATTCCGGCGGCCAACGCCGGTTGACGAAGTTGCGGTACGCCACGGACTCGGCGGTGTACACGGTTTGGTACGGCATGCGGCTGAGCCAAGTGTTGGCCATCACGCGCGAGGTGAGTTCCGCGCCTTTGTTCTCCAGCGCCAGCAGGCCGAGGATGGGATAGTCCAAGTCGTCGTCGCGGGCCATGCACTCGATGTTGCCGCGGGTGCTGGGTTTCAGCCTCGGCGGCATTGCGCCTTCGCGGTAGGGTATGTAGTCGTCGAGGGGCAGCGCGCCCATGGATTCCAGGTATCTGTCGATGCGGTGCCGCGGCCAGCCTTCCACCGGTTTGCCGAGCAGGCAGCCAGCGGCCCGCCCCAGCCAAGCGCCGTGGATGCGGTCGTGGATTTCGTCGTCGCTGAGCGAGAGCGCCATGCGGCGCGGGCCGTCCGGACGCAGGGCGCGGATGTCGTCTAGGTCCGACGGTTCCTCGTAGGGGAAGGAGGATGCCGGCGTCAGCGCGTCGAGTTCGTTGTAGAGCGCCTCGAACGCCGCGTCGTCGCGGGGCTCGGCGGCCAACGCGGCTTGCACGCGCGGCTCGATGTTCGAGACATCGCAGCCTTCTTCCCGCCGCTGCGTGAGCTCCACGCGGATGAGTTGCCGTTCCAGAGCGCCCATTCCCCGACCCCCGTGTTGTGCGTTCTTTTGCAGTATACCCCTCGCCGGCCGTCGTCACGGTTTTGGTGGTTTAATGGCGGCACCGTCACTCGAACAAGCGAGGTTTCGTGAAGATCACGTCCGTCAAGGCGTTCGCCGCCAACGCGCCCACCAACGGCCGCAACTTCGTCTTCGTCAAGGTGGAAACCGACGAGGGTTTGACCGGCTGGGGCGAAGCCACCTGCGGGCCGCTCGCCGCCGCAACCATGGTGGAGGAATTCGGCAAGGTCATCACCGGGCAGAGCCCGATGGACATCGAACGCCATTGGCAAACCCTCTACCACTACTTTCATGTACGAGGCGGAGTCGTGCAGATGTGCGCGATCAGCGGCATCGAGATCGCGCTCTGGGACATCAAGGGCCAAGCCTTGGGCGTGCCGGTGTACGAACTGCTCGGCGGCAAGGTCCGCGAGCGCATCTGGACCTACGGGCGTTGCGACGGCGTGACGCCAGAACGCGCCGCGAGGAACGCGATGAATCACGTCGAACGCGGCTTGACGGCGCTCAAAGGCGACCCGTTCGAACACCGCGGCATCTTCATCGATCGAGACTCCGAAGAGCTGGCGCTGCAGAAGGTGAAAGCGGTGCGCGAAGCGGTTGGCGACGATGTGGAAATCTTGGTGGAAGCACACGGCCGGCTCTCGCCATCGGACGCCATCCGCATCGGCAACCGCTTGGAGGAATACCGCCCGTTCTTCTACGAGGAGCCGGTGCCGCCGCAAAACCTCGACGCGCTGAAGAAGGTGGCGGACAACGTGAACATCCCCATCGCCAGCGGCGAGCGCCTGTTGACCAAGTTCGATTTCCGCGAGTTGTTCCCCTTGCAGGCGGTGGATCTCATCCAACCGGACATCGTGCAAGCCGGCGGCATCTTGGAACTGAAGAAAATCGCCGCCATGGCGGAAGCGCATTACGTCGGCATCCAACCCCACAACTGCTACGGGCCTTTCGCCACCATCGCCTCCCTGCACTTGGATGCGTGTACGCCGAACTTCCTGATTCAAGAAGGCGGCATCCACCCGTGGTACCAAGACGCCACGGTGGGCGACTTCCCGGTGCAGAAAGACGGCTACTTTCCGCTCCCGCCCGGCCCCGGCCTAGGCGTGGCGATGAACGAGGAGTGGCTGGCCGCGAACCCGTGGGACGACAACGCGAAGGTGTGGCGGGCGCGGTACGGCAGCAACCGCTCGCGCCAAGACGCGGAATGGTCGTAGAACGCGATGGCTTTCAGAGGAGCGCACCGATGAGCACGAATTCCAAACCCTTCGCCGCGCCGGAGGACGCCTACTACGAGTTCTTCCGCGCCGACAGCGCCAAGGAAGCCAACGCGTGGGCGGCGGTGATGCAGTACCCGCACGTGCGCGTCTCGGCAATCAGCAAACCCGTCTATTACGAGACGCCCGAAGAATACGCCGCCCGCGCCTCTTGGACGAAACGCGAAGCCACCGGCTGGGTGCGCTCGGTGGGTGTGGAACCCGTCCGCCTGCACGCCGGCCGCGGCGCGGAAACCGCGGGCAAGGTACATCTCGCCGGCGGCTGGACGCGCTACAACGCCAACGACGAGCCGATCCTCCGCAACCGCGTGACCTATGTGCTAACGCGCATCGACGATTCGTGGGGAATACAAGCCCGCTTCGGCACGGACTCCTTCACCGAAGGCGCCCATTACGACGCCGGCCCCGCCACGCAAGTGGTTGCCGAACACCTGCGCGCGCTCGCCCGCGGCGCCGTCGATGCCGCCGCCGGCTTGTGCCGCAATCCCTTCACCGAAGTCGGCATCGGCCGCGTAAACACCCACGACAACGCGCCCGATCTCGAAGCGACGTTGCTGCCCGACCAAGGCTTGACGCCGGGCGAAATCACCGCCGCGCAGGCGGGCAGCACCGGCGTCGTGGTGCCGGCGAGCTGGACGCCACCCGGCGGCGGCGAGGCCCATGCGGTCTTCGTCGTCAGCGGCGTTGACGGCTTGTGGCGGATAGCCGGCCGTTCCGTGATCCGCATGTAGCGATTCCCCCGGCCCCGCTATCGCCCCAGAGAAGCTGGAACGCTTGGGCCACCGCGTGAGCGATTGGTTTGTGGAGTGCGAGCGGGGCGAAGATCTGCTTGCGCGGCGGGTGTTCGCCTGGGTGCGGAACGGTGCCGCCGACAGTTGAATCGCAGTGCATGGGCTGAACCGGCACCGGGTGTACGACATATTTGTTCCGGGTTGAGAGTCACCGCGAAACCCGGGATACGCTTGGATCGTGTACAACCGAGCGAAGGGAATCGCGGTGACGGAAGGGATTGTGGCTTCGGGCGGGGAGGTTGGCAAGGACGCCTACGGCTTCCTGCGGGAGGCGGTGGCGAAGGCGCTGTCGTCGCCGGCGGCGCGCGCGGCGCTGGGGCGGTGCGGCAACTTCATGGAGTTCGAGAAGGGAACGCGGGAGGCGCTGCGCGAGGGCGCCTCGGCGGGGACGTCGAGGCTGCTGACGGAGGCGGACGCGGAGCGGGAGCCGTTGCGGTGCGGCGACTGCCGGCGGACGATGGTTCGGCGTTCGCGGCCGCTGTCGGCGCTGTGGCTGCCGGGTCGGCTGCGGGTGGTTCGCGGGTACTGGACGTGCGGCTGCGCGAAGGGCGGGCGGTGCCCGCTGGACGAGGAGCTGGGCGTGAAGGGCCGGGCCGGGACGCGGGCGACGCCGGGACTGGTGAGGGCGGTCGCGCCGCTGGCGGCGGAGACGGCGTTCGCGCCGGCGGCGGCGCTGGCGAGCCGGCTGCTGGGGTTCGCCGTGAACGCGAAGTGGATGGAGCGGATGGCGAAGCGCCTGGGTTCGGAGATGGCGGCGGCGGACGCGTCGGAGGAGGGCGTGGAGAATGCGCCGGCGCCGTCGGAGACGATGTGCTGCGGGATCGACGGCACGGGCGTGCCGGTTCGCCCCGGGGAGTTGCCGGAAAGCCGGGGAAAGGATGGCGGGAAGGCGCGCACGCGCGAGGCGAAGGTCGCGGCGTTCTTCACGGGGGATGGCGCGACGCGGCGCTCGGCGGCCGTCGACAGCGCGGCGTCGCGGGACACGGACGCGGAGCCGTCGGCGTTCGCGGCGCGGCTGTGGCGGGAGGCGCGGCGTTCGGGGTTCGCGGCGGCGCGGGTCAAGGCGGTGCTGGGGGACGGCGCGAGGTGGATCCGGGGCGTCGCGTCGGAGTTGTTCCCCGGCGCGGTGGAGATCGTCGACCTGTGGCATGCGAAGGAACACGTCTGGGAAGTCGGCCGGTCGGCGTGCGGGGCCGAGACGGCATTGTGCGAGGCGTGGTCGAAGAAGACGTGCGCGGCGTTGTCGGAGGGACGCCTGGACGACGTGCTGGCGGCGCTGCGGCGGCACGCGGGCAACGACGAGGCGCTGCGCTGCGCCGGATACGTCGAGGCCAACCGCGCTCGAATGCGCTACCCCGAGTTCCGCGCCGCCGGTCTGCCGGTGGGTTCGGGGGTCGTGGAGAGCGCCTGCGGCGCGGTGGCCGGACGCCTGAAGCGCGGCGGCATGCGCTGGAGCGTCGAAAGCGGCGCGAACCCGATGCTGGCGCTGCGCTGCCGGTGGCTGGACGGCCGCCACGACGAGTTCTTCAAGGCGCGCGCCAGACCGCCGCCGTTGGCGCTCGCCGCCTGAGCCCGTCGGCCCTTGCGAACAAATATGTCGTACACCCACCGGCACCAGGGCAATCGCATATGGATTGCGGCGTGGCGCGACGACGGGGGGATGGTGCGGAATTGACGTCTCGATCCAAGGAAGGAGAGACGACATGCGGGAACTTCTCGTTGTTTTTCAAGACGTTGAGGACCCAAGGAGGGGCAACGCCAAGCGCCACGACCTGCACGAGACGCTGACGCTCGCCCTGCTGGCGATGCTCGTCGGCGGACGCACCTGCGTCGACATGGAGGACTTCGGGCGCGAGCGGGAGGAGTGGCTGCGGCGGTTCCTGACGCTCGCGCACGGCATTCCGAGCCACGACACCTTCTCGCGGCTGTTCCGGAATCTGGATCCGGCGGGTCTGCAAAAGGCGCTGCTGCGCTTGGCGCAGGACTGGGCGGACGATCTCGGCGACGTGGTGGCGGTGGACGGCAAGGCGCTGCGGCGGTCGTTCGAGACGGCCTCGGAGCGGTCGCCGACCCACCTGCTGCAGGCGTTCGCGGCGGAGGCGAAACTGACGCTGGCGCAGGTGAAGGTGGACGGCAAGTCGAACGAGATCCCGGCGCTGCCGGAACTGGTGGAGCTGCTGGACGTGAAGGGGCGCACGGTGACCGCGGACGCGATGCACGCGCAGCGCGGGTCGGCGGCGGCGATCGTGGCCAAGGGCGGCGACTACGCGCTGCAGTTGAAGCGCAACCAGGGCACCATGCACGAGGATGTCGTGGAGTACTTGGACAACCCTCCGAAGTCGGCGGAACTCCTTGCGCATCAACGGGTTGACAAGGGGCACGGGCGAGTCGAAATGCGCACCGCGACGGTCTGCCACGACATCGACTGGCTGCTGGAGCGCCACGACTGGCCCGGCCTGTCGGCCATCGGCAAGGTGGTCGGGGAGCGGCGCCTGGCGGACGGCCCGGAGAGCGTCGACGCCCGCTACTTCCTGCTCAGCGGCAAGCCCTCGGCCGAGCGTTTCGCCCATGTTGTCCGCTCGCACTGGGCCATCGAGAACAGCCTGCACTGGGTGCTCGACGTGTCGATGGACGAAGACCGGGCGCGCAACCGCAAGGGCAACGGCGCCGCCTGCCTCGGCGTCATCCGCCGGCTGGCGCTGAACATCGCCCGGATGCATCCCGACAAGCGGTCCGTCCGGCGCAAGTTCGCCCGCGCCCAGCGCAACGACGACGTCCTGCTCGACATGATCCGGGGCATCCGCAGGCGCGAATAGGCGGGGCAATCCATATGCGATTGCCCTGCACCGGCACCACCGTCTTTGCCATTGCCTAGCCACTGTGCCAACATCGCACATTAGATGACGCAACATGAGGAGGTGGCGGTGGCGGTATTCCACGAGTTCACGATGAACGCCAGCAACGGCGAGCCGCTCAGTTTCGAGCAGTACAAGGGGGCAGCGTGCTTGGTGGTGAATCTGGCCAGCCAATGAGGGTTGACCCCGCAGTACGCAGGTCTGCGTACCCTTCAGGAAAGCGGCGCGGTGACCGTGCTGGGCTTTCCCTGCAACCAGTTCGGCGGCCAAGAGCCGGGGACGGACGCGGAGATCCGCGAGTTCGCCAGCACCCGGTATGACGCCAACTTTCCGATCTTCGCCAAGGTGGAAGTGAACGGCGCCGGCGCTTGCGACCTCTACAAGCACCTCAAGGCGCAGCAACCGCGCCCGGACGGCGAAAGCGACATCGCGTGGAACTTCACCAAGTTCCTGGTGGATGGCGACGGCAACGTCGTCGCACGTTACGAGCCCGGGGTGGCGCCGGACGAAATCGCCAAGGACTTGCAAGAGCGACTGTAGCGCCAAACTGGACCGCGCGCGGCTGACGGCGCTGGCGGTCGTTGTCTTGGCTCAAGAGCGCTGCTTGCCCACCACCTTGTCGAACAGGGCTTGGCAGGATGCCGAGGGCGCTGGGGTTGCCAGCGCGACGAGGACGCCGGCGATGGTGGAGAAGAGGCAGCCGGGCGTGGCCGGGTTCAGGTCCATCACGCCGCCGTCGCCGTCCGTGTAGGCCCAAACGGCGGCGGTGACGGTGCCGACCAGCATCGCCGCCAGCGCGCCGGGCCAGTTGAAGCGGCGCCAGTAGAGCGCGAGGATGGTCACCGGCGCGAACGCCGCCGCCATGCCGCCCCACGCCAGCGCCACCAGCGAAAGCACCGACTGCTGCTCCATCACCCACAAGATGACCAAGGCGACGACGCCGGTGGTCACCAGCAACGCCCGCCCCAGCCAGACGCGGGCGCGTGGGGCGAGCTGGTAGGAGTAGCGGCGCACGAACGGCAGGTCGTCGGTGGCGATGGCCGAGGCCAGCAGCAGTTGCGAATCCGCCGTGCTCATCACCGCGGCGATGACGGCGGAGAGCAGCACGCCGCCCACCAGCGGATGGAAGAACGCCTGCGTCACCACCAGGAAGACGCGCTCTCTATCGTCCACCACTTCGGCGAGGCGCCCGATATCCTCCAACGCCGGCAGCGCCACCAAACCGAGCAGCAGCGCGAAGGCGTACACCAGAAACATCCACGCGGTGCCGATGTCGCGGCTGAGCGGAATCGCCGCTTCGCTCTCCACCGCCATGTAGCGTTGCACCACCCGCTGCGAACCCAGATAGCCCAGCCCCCAGCCCAGCGCGGAGAGCAGGAACAGGAAGGTGACGGGTTCGTTGTTGGTGTCCGTCAAGGGATTCCAGAAACCCGGCGTGTCCTCGCCGAGGGCGGCGAAGGAGTGGTTCGTGGAGTACATCACCCACAGCGGAATTACGATGAACGCCACCAGCATCAACGTCGCCTGAAAGACATCCGTGCGCGAGACCGCCATGAAACCGCCGATGAACGTGTAGGAG
The DNA here is from genome assembly GCA_965243095.1 of Candidatus Azotimanducaceae bacterium. GTDB lineage: Bacteria > Pseudomonadota > Gammaproteobacteria > Pseudomonadales > Azotimanducaceae > VXYL01. Next base: position 1,994,402 of record OZ251530.1, on the reverse strand, counting down.
GCGACGGCTATCAAAGTCACCACCAAGCCGATGTTCTGATCCAAGCCGAACACCGTGTCCAGCAGCTTGGCGCCGGCGACCAAACCGGAACTCACATAGAAGATGATGAAGAAGATCGTGATGGCGGCGGCCACGGTGCGCACCAAGCCCGTGCGATCCTCGAAGCGTTTCTCGAAGAACTCCGGCATCGTCAGCGCGTCATCGGTGGCGATGGAGTAGCGCCGCAATCGCTTGGCGATGATTTGCCAACTGCACCAGATGCCCGCCACCAACGCGAGCGCCGTCCAGATCTCCTGCAGGCCGTTTTGGAATGCGAACGCCGGAAACACCAGAATGGCCCAGCCGCTGGTGCCGGAGGAACTTGCGCTCAAGGCGGAGGTGAAGCCGCCCATCTTGCGCCCGGCGAGCACGTAGTCGGACATCGCCTGCATTCGCCGCGCCCGCACCACGGCGATGCCGATGAGAATGGCGAAGTAGCCGGCGAATACCGCCAGCAGTCCCGCGTTGGACAAGTTACAACTCCAACGTGGCGCGGTCGAGCGGTTTGAGCGGCACGTCCGGGTCGGGAGACGGAATCGCCGAAAGCAAAAGGCGCGTGTAGTCCTGGCGCGGATGCTCGAACACGTCCTCCACCGCGCCGGTTTCCACCACGCGGCCGCGATGCATCACCAGCACACGGTCGCAGATGTGGCGCACCACGGCCAAGTCGTGCGCCACGAACAGATACGTCAAGCCGAGCTCGGCCTGCAGATCCTGCAGCAGATTGATGATCTGCGCTTGCACGGAGACATCCAGCGCGGAGACGGATTCGTCGCAAACGACGAAGCTCGGCCGCAGCATGAGCGCGCGGGCGATGCCGATGCGCTGGCGCTGGCCGCCGGAGAAAGCGTGCGGATAGCGGGTGAGGGCGTCGGTTCCGAGTTGCACGCGGTCGAGCATTTCGGTAACCGTCCGCAAGCGTTTCTCGCGGTCGCGTTCGCCGTGGATCACGAGAGGTTCTTCGAGAATCTGGCGCACGGTCATGCGCGGATTGAGCGACGAAAACGGATCTTGGAAGATCATCTGCATCTCGCGGCGCAGCGGCACCAGCTCGCGTTCGCGCAGTTGGTGCAGATTCGTCCAGCCGGCGGCGGCGCGGAAGCGCACCGTGCCCACGTCCGGGTCGATGGCGCGCAGAATGCAACGCGCCAACGTGGTCTTGCCGGAGCCGCTCTCGCCCACCACGCCCAGCGTTTCGGCCCGCGCCAAGTCGAACGAGACGTCCTCCACCGCGGCCACGCCGCCGAAGAACTTGCAGAGATCGCGCACTTCCAGCAAGGATTCGCTCATGCGCCCGCCTCGCGTGGCAGTTGGTTCCGCGGCAGGCTCACCTGCCGGCCGTCCGACAGCTTCAACAGCGGGTGCGGCGTCTCAATGTCCGCATCGCCCACCACGCTGGCGATGGTGGCCAAGCGCTCACCCGGCGGCACCACGCCGGGAATCGCTTTCAGCAGTCCGCGCGTGTACGGATGCAGCGGCTCTTTGAGCACTTGCCGCACCGTGCCGATTTCCAACACCCGGCCTTGATACATCACCACGACGTGATCGGCGATCTGCGCCACCACGCCCAAGTCGTGCGTGATGAAGATCACCGAGTTGCCGAGGTCGCGCTGCAGGCTGCGGATCAGGGTGAGGATTTCCGCTTGGATGGTCACGTCGAGGGCGGTGGTGGGCTCGTCGCAGATCAACACTTCCGGCCGGCACACCAACGCCATCGCGATCACCACGCGCTGGCGCATGCCGCCGGAGAACTCGAACGGATACATCGTCATGCGCCGGCCCATGTCGTCCAAGCCCACGCGCTCCAGCATTTCCGCGGCTTCGCGCCAAGCCGCCTCCTTGCCCACCTGCCGGTGGCAGAGGATGGCTTCGGCCACTTGGCCGCCGATGGTGTGAACCGGGGAGAGCGCGGTCATGGGTTCTTGGAACACCATGCTGATGTGGCCGCCGCGCAGGTCGTAGAGGCGCGGATCCTTCTCCTTCAACGCCACCACGTCGAAGGCGTTGCCGGCGTCCGGCGCGAAATCGATGCGGCCGCCGGTGATGCGCCCGGGCGGTTGGATGAGGCGCATCACGCAGTTCGCGGTGACGGATTTCCCCGAACCCGATTCGCCCACGATGGCGGTGACCTCTCCGCGCGCCACGTCGAAACTCACGCCGGAAAGCGCCCGGGTGATGCCCGTATCGGTCTTGAACTCCACCGCCAGATCGCGAATGGACAACACCGGCTTCTTCATTCCAAACCCCCGGTGTTGTACGGGTCCGCGGCGTCGCGCAAGCCGTCGCCGAGCAGATTGAAGGCCGTCACCGCCACGATCACGAACAGGCCCGGCAACAGCAGCCACGGCGTCATCACGATCACTTGCCAATTCTGCGCCTGCTGCATCAGCACACCCCAGCTCACCACCGGCGGGCGCAGGCCGATGCCGAGGAAGCTGAGCGCGGTTTCGCCGAGGATCATGAACGGCACCGCCAACGTCGCCGCGGTGATGGTGTGGCTCATGAAGTTCGGCAGCATGTGGCGGAAGATCAGCCGCATCCGGCCGCCGCCGAGCAAGCGTCCGGCGATCACGAAATCCTCCTCGCGCAACGCCAGAAAGCGCCCGCGCACCTGTCGCGCCAGATACGGCCAGCCGAGCAGCGAGAGAATCACGGTAACGCCGAAGTACACCGCCAGCGGCGACCAGGAAACCGGCAGCGCCGCGGAAAGCGCCATCCACAGCGGCAGCGTTGGCAGCGCCAGCAAGACGCCGATCAACCACTGCACGGCGCGATCCGTCAAGCCGCCGAGATAGCCGGCGAGGCCGCCGAACAAGATGCCCAGCACGAACGTCAGCACCACGCCCACCACGCCGATGGAAAGCGAAACGCGGGCGCCGTAGAAGATGCGCGAGAAGATGTCGCGGCCGAGTTGATCGGTGCCGAACAAGTGGATGTAGCCGCCCTCGGCAACGAACAAATGGCGATTGGCGTCGAACAGATTCCAGAACTGATACTCGTCGCCTTCGGCGAAGAACCGCAGCGGAAAGCGTTTGGCCGGATTCGGCGTGTACTCGCGCATCCACGTGTCCGGGTTCACGCGCATGTCGTAGCCGTACGCGAATGGACGCAGGTGGAAACCGTCCTCGGAGAAGAAGCGCACCCCCATCGGCGGCGCGTTGATGGCGGCGACGTTGCGCGTCTGCGGCGAATACGGCGCGATGAACTCGCACACCAGCGCGCCGGCGTACAGCACCGCGAGCACCCAAGCGCTGATCAGCGCCAACTTGTGGCGCTTGAACCGCCGCCAAGCGAGTTGGCGGGGCGTCACCGTCGCCAGCATGGCCTCGCCGCGCGCCGCGGCGGCGGCAGGAGCGGCGGCCGCGGTCGTGTCACTCATAGCGAATGCGCGGATCGATCCACGCCAGCAGCAGGTCCGAAAGCAGGAGACCGAGCAGAATCAGGATGGCCAGCAGCATCACCACGCTGCCGGCCAAGTACATGTCCTGCGCCAGCAGCGCGTCGAGCAGCATCTTGCCGGTGGTGGGCAGGTTCAGCACGATGGAGACGATGGCCTCGCCGGAAACCAGCGCCGGCAACTGCAAACCGATGGTGCTGATGAACGGATTGATGGCGATGCGAAACGGGTACTTCAGCACCAGCTTCGCCGGCCGCACACCTTTCGCCCGCGCCGTCACCACATACGGCTTCTTCAGTTCGTCGAGCAGATTGGCGCGCAGGATGCGCATGGTCACGGCGGTGGAGCCGAGGCCCACCACCACCATCGGAATCCACAAGTGCGTTAGCAGATCGCCAAGCCGCGCCATGCTCCACGGCGCTTCGCGGTATTCCGGCGAGAACAAGCCGCCGATGGGAATGCCGAACACCTCGAAACCGATGTAGAGGAACACGAGCGCGAGCAGAAACGGCGGCGTGGCGAGGCCCACCAGCGCGACGCCGGTGAGCGAGTAGTCCACGATCGAGTATTGCCGCACCGCCGAGTAGATGCCGAGCGGCACCGCCACCACCCAAGTGAACAGCATCGCCGAGATGGTGATGAGCAAGGTGTAGCCGAGGCGCTCCCAGATGAGCTCGCTCACCGGTCGGGCGAACATGTACGAATAGCCCATGTCGCCAACGACGAAGCCGCCAATCCAAGACAGGTATTGCATGTGCAACGGCTTGTCCAGGTTGTATTGGGCGCGCAGGTTCTGCACCTGCTCCTCGGACACTTCCACGCCGCTGGCCTGCAGGCGCTCCAGCGTGGAGGTGACGATGTCCCCGGGCGGCAGCTGGATCACCACGAAGACGATGACGGAGATGAACGCCAAGGTGGGGATCATGCCGAGCATCCGGCGCACGGCGTAGGGGCGCGTGACCTTGCGCACCAGCCGCGCCGCCTGACGGTACAGCCGCGCGGCGCGGGCGAAAACGCTCTGCGGATCGTCTTGCGGCACCGCCGCCGGCGGGTTCTCGGTTTCGGACACTTGCTCGTTGGCGCTCGGCACCTGCGCCTGCTCCCTCAACGCACCGTGGCAGCATACCCCATGCTAGGGCGAACGCGACAACCGCGTCGACCAAGTCAAAAGTACCGCACCGCGCGCAGAAACGCTTGGGCGCCGCCGCCGGCCGTCATGCCCTCGGCCACCGCAGCCCGCCCGAATTCGTCGCCGGCATCGCCGAACGGCTTGGCGAAACCCGCCTGCAAACGCGCGGCGTCGCTTGCGTCGTAGCTGACTGCCGCCTGCAAGAGCCGCGATCCGTCGCGCAAGTTGGTGATCATCGACACGCTCTGTTGCACCAGAAAGTGCCAGCGAAAGGACACGCCGACGGCGAGGTAGTCGCGCATGCGGAGGAACACCTCGCCGCGCGCCAAGCGTTCGCGCAACGGGCGGGGCAGCGGTTCGCCGACCTCCGGCAAGCTGCGGACGCCGAAGCCGTTGCGGTGGTATTCGGCGAACAGGTGGAACAGCGTGCCGAACGCCGCCAAGCTGTAGTCCGCGTTCAGCACGCCGGATACGACGCTGCCGCCAGCGCGCGTTTTCGTCCACACGATGTCCGTCCGCGCCAACGCGCCACCGAGCGGCACGCGCCAGCCAAGGCCGTACACCCGCTCGCCACGATGCCGTGCGCCCAGCAACTCGAACTCCACCTCGCCGGCCATGCCGCGAAACTTGGCGGCGACGCTGGAAGCCGCCCAATCCGCGCGGCCGCCGGCGCGGCGGCCTACGGCGAGCACCTGCAAGTCCGCGCCGTTCTCGAACAGGCGTTCGATCAGCAGCAAATCGTCGCCCGGCTTGTAGTCCTGATCCACGCTGGTGGGCGCGAACGGGCTGAGCAGATCCATGGGCTGGAACACCAGCCCGGCGCCCCAGCTCACCGCCTGCCGCCCCACCGTCACCCCCCATCGCGGCGTTCGATACGCAACGGCGAGACGGTCGAAGCGGTGCAGCAAACGTGCGCCGCCGATCTCGGCCACTTGCCAACTCAGATCGAACAGACGATTGCCGTCGGCACCGGGCACTTGCTCGAGGACAAACCCCGAACCACCGCCGAGGCGAATCGAGTCGCCCCCGATGGCCGTGGTGGAATGATCGACGATCACGCGCAAACGGCCCCGGTCGCGTTGCCACATCAGCCGCAGATCGACGTTGTGATCCACCAACGCCGCATCGCCGCTGGCATGACGCAGCGCATCGCCATCGGGCAACGCAAGCGCCGCCGTGAACCACTTGCCGCGCACCTTGAACACGTTGCTCGCCGGGTCCGCGCACATCGGCCACGCCGCAAACGCCACGGCGAGCAAAGTCAACACCTCCCGGAAGCGCGGGCGTCTCGCCCGCACAGGGTTGGCACAGCGAAAATGCGGGCGAGACGCCCGCGTTCCCAGGGCCGCCGCCCACACCCGTTTGCGCAGCAAACTCAAACGCGCCCGACAGCAGCCGCGATCGTTTCTCCCAACGCTTGGGTTTTCGCGCTTCCGCCCATGTCCGGCGTCAGCGTGTCGCCTTCCGCCAAAGCCGCTTCGATGGCCGCTTCCACGCCCCGCGCCGCACGCTCATGCCCCAAGTGCGAGAGCATCAGCGCGCCGGACCAAATCTGCCCGATGGGATTGCAAATCCCTTGGCCGGCGATGTCCGGGGCGGAACCGTGAACCGGCTCGAACATGGACGGGAACTCGCGCTCGGGATTGATGTTGGCGGATGGCGCGATGCCGATGGTGCCGGCCACCGCCGGGCCCAAATCCGAGAGGATGTCGCCGAACAGATTGCTGCCCACCACCACGTCGAACCAGTCCGGGTGCTGCACGAAGTGGGCGGCGAGGATGTCCACATGGAACTGCGCGGTTTCGATGTCCGGGTAATCCGCCGCCACGGCGCGAAAGCGCTCGTCCCAAAACGGCATCGTGTGTTTGATGCCGTTGGACTTGGTGGCGGAGGTCACCTGCTTGCGCGGCCGCGTGCGCGCCAGCTCGAAGGCGTAGCGCAGGATGCGGTCCGTGCCGCGGCGGGTGAACACGCTTTCCTGCACCACCATCTCGTTGGCGGTGCCGGCGAAGAGCCTTCCGCCGACATCCGAGTATTCGCCCTCGTTGTTCTCGCGCACCACCACGAAGTCGATGTCGGCGGCCGTGCGTCCGGCCAGCGGCGACTTCACGCCGCGCAGCAGCCGCACCGGCCGCAGATTCACGTACTGCTCGAAGACGCGCCGGATGGGAATGAGCAGTTGCCAAAGAGACACATGATCCGGCACGCCCGGAAAACCCACCGCGCCGAGGAAGATGGCGTCGTGATCGCGGATGGATTGCAAGGCGTCCTCGGGCATCATCGCGCCGGTCTTCGCGTAGCGTTCGCAACCCCAATCGAAGTGTTCCCAAACGAAGTCGATGCCGAAGCGGCGCCCGGCCGCGTCCAGCACGCGGATGCCTTCCGGCACGGTCTCCTTGCCGATGCCGTCGCCCGGGATGACGGCGATGCGACGGGTGGTCACGCCAGCACGGCTACGACGTGCCCACCAAGCGCAGGAACTCCGCGCGCGTGGGCGGGTTTTCGCGGAAATCGCCCAGCATCACGGAGGTTTTCATGCTGGAGTGTTGCTTCTGCACGCCGCGCATCGACATGCACAGGTGTTGCGCTTCGATGATCACGCCGACGCCGGCGGCGCCGGTCACTTCCAACACCGTGTTGGCCACCTGCTGGGTGAGCGTTTCCTGAATTTGCAGCCGCCGCGCGAACATGTCCACGATGCGCGCCACCTTGGAGACGCCGAGCACCTTGCCTTGGGGCAGATACCCGACGTGGCACTTGCCGAAAAACGGCAGCAGGTGGTGTTCGCACAGGGAATAGAGCTCGATGTCCTTGACCAAAACGATTTCGTCCAAGTCGGTTTCGAACAGCGCATCGTTCACCACCTCGTCCACGCGCTGCCGGTAGCCCCGGGTGAGAAAGTCCAGCGCTCGTGCGGCGCGCTCCGGCGTGCGGCGCAGCCCTTCGCGCTCCGGCGTCTCGCCAACGCCGCTCAACAGCTCACGGTACGCCGCCGCCATGCGCGCGACGGGTACCGGTGCGTCTTCCACCACTTCTTTGATTTCCTTGAACAGCCTCGATCAAAACAACGAGCCGCGTTGTTCGTACCGCCACGGAGTTTGCGCAGCAAACTCGAACGCGCCCGCTAGGGCGCGCGCTAGTAGGTGATCACGGTGTCGAGCTTCACCCAACGCCCGCCCTGCACTTGCGACAACGTGGAGTGGTCCACGCCGCGGTGATCGTCCGGCCCAAAGGTAAGCTGGTTGCCGAAGATGTCCGTGTACTCCGAAAGCGATTCCAGCGCGGCGATCATTTTCTCCCGGGTGAGCTCGCGGCCGGCGATCTCCAAACCCCGCACCGTCAGGTCCGCGGCGCGGTAGCCCACCATGCTCGGCAACCCGGGCACCTCGCCGTAGCGCTCCTTGTAGCCGTCGAACCACGCGCGCACCGGCGGCGCCAAGTCGTCGTCCTCGTACAGCAATGCGATGGGGCCGAAGGCGTAGTAGCCTTCGCCGGAGCCGCTTTTCTGATCGGCGATGACGCGCCCGTACGCCGCTTCGTTGCCAACCCAGGCGACGTCGTCCCAGCCGATCTTCTTGGCCGTCTCCAGCACCCGTATCGTGTCGCTGTGAACGAGGCCGACCATGACGAGGTCGCAACCGGCTTCGCGCAGACGCAGCACGGATGCGGTGAACTCCACGTCCGTGGGCCGGTGCGCCGCGGTTTCGACGATGGCGATGCCCATTTCCTTGGCTTGATCCTGGGCGCCTTCGTGGATTTCCGCGCCGTACTCGGTGTCGTGGTAGATGACGCACGGCTTCTCTTTGCCCAGCGTTTCCACGAAGTGTTTCACCCCGGCGCGGATCTCCTCGTAGTAGAGGCCCATGTGGCTGATCACGTTCTTCTGGAACGGCTCCACCATGGCGCGGGCGCCGGTGGAGGGAAACAGGTTCGGCACGTCGGCGGCGTCCGGCGTGGCCATCACGGCCACATTGGTTTGCGTGCCCACCGCGCCGACCATCGCGAAGATGCGGTCGCGGTTGATCAGCTTGTTGGCGGCACTGATGGCGCGTTGGATCTGATACTGCGAATCCTCCACCACGAAGCGGATTTGCCGCCCGTGAACGCCGCCGGCTGCGTTCGCCTCGTCGAAGCGCATGCGCGCCCCGTTGACGATGCCGTTGCCCCAAATGGAAACCGGCCCGGTGAGGTCCGCATGGGTGCCCAGCACCACCTCGTCGTCGCTGACGCCCACTTCCGCCGCAACGTCGCCGGCCGGCGCGGCTTCCTCGCCGGCCGTCGTTTCGGTGGTCTCCGTGCCGCAACCCGCGGCGAAGACGATGCCCGCCAACCCCAGTGGCGCCGCCAGCCGCTTGATCCAATCCGCCATGATCTTCCCCTCGCCGTGTGGAACGGCTAGCCTACTCGAATGGCGCAACCTGCACAAACGCGCGAAAGCGGTGGCAACCGCCTCGGCGTGGACGTTGGTCGTACTTGGATGGGCGCTCTCTTGCCCATCGCGTTGGGAACAGCCGCGGTCTGTCTCGTGCTGCTGCGGCAAGCGGAATTCGGGCCCGGGCTCACCGCGGATTCGGCCATCTATGTTTCGACGGCGCGCAACGTGTTCGCCGGCGCGGGTTTCGTTCCCGTTTTCGGGGAGTACTCCTCGCGGCCGCCGCTCTACCCACTAATCATCGCCGCCACCGGCTTTCTCCACGGCGACATGATCGCCGCGGCGAGCGTGTTGAACGCGGTTGCGTTCGGCCTAACGGTGTTCTTGCTAGCGGCTTGGCTTCGCCGCCGGCAAGTGTCGCTGGCCTTGGTGGCTTGGGCGGGTTTGGCGCTTGCGCTCTCGCCGGTCGCCGGCGTGGCCGCCTACGTCTGGTCGGAGGCGGTGTTTGTGTTGTTCGTGTTGGCGGCGCTTTTCTCGCTAGATCGTTTCTTGGTCGCCGGCGCGCGCCGGGCGTTGCTGGTTTCCGCCGGATTTACTGCCCTTTGCTGCCTGACGCGCTACGCCGGCGCAAGCGTGCTGGTGTGCGCCATCGTTCTCATCGCGGCGCGAAGGCAGTGGCCGCCAACAAAGCGATTCGGCGCGGCCACCGTATATGCGGCCGTTGCAACCGCGCCCATCGTTCTTTGGCTCGCGCGGAATCTGCTTGTCATGGGTTCGCTGACCGGCGACCGGTCGCAAATTCCGCACTTTCCCGCAATGCCGATGTTCCACATGGTGGTGGAGACGATGTTGGGCACGATAGTCGGGCCGACGGTTCTTGATTGGATCCAGCGCATCTCGGCTTGGCTTGGTGTTGCCCCCGGCAAACCCACGATCGCCGGTGCTGGAGCGCAGTTGATCTGCTTGCTGGCGATTTGCGGGCTAGTCGCTTGCGCCCTCGTTCGTTGGCGGCGGGCGGCACTTGGCGCTTCGGTGCTCGCCGGGTTCGTGGTGTGCTACCTCGGCTTGTTGGCCGTGGTAACCGCTTGGGCGGGATTGGACGCGGAAGCGCGCTACGCCGCGCCGCTCATTGCGCCAACACTGGCTGTGGCTGTGCTGGCGCTCCACGCCTGCGCGTCGCCGGCGGGGGCGCATTGGCTGGGGCGCGGACCACGTTGGCGGCGTTGGCTTGTCGGCGCGACGATGATGGCGGCGCCGTCGCTTTGGCTGGCGCAATGGGTGGCGCCAAACGTGCGGGAAGTGAGGCAGTGGCGCGCGCACGGCGGTGACGGCTACGGGACGAGGAGCTGGGCGGAGTCCGCGACCATGGCCAACTTGCGATCTGGGGCACACGATGATGGTCTTCTGCTAAGCAACGACCCTTTCGCGGTGTATCTGCTGACTGGCGGCGGCACCGCCAGGCATCGCTCCGGCAACGACCGCATCGGCCGCTTGCCCAACAAAATCGCCCCGAGCACCGATGTCGTGTGGTTCCACGCGCCGCGCGTTCCCAGAAACACGAATCTCATGGCGTTCCTTGGCGCGTTTCCGAAAATGCGGGTGATCGCGACGCACGCGGACGGCATCACCTTCCAGCAAGGCCAGCAGGGAGATACGGACGATTTGGACGACGCCGTGGCGCGACTTGCCGAGGCGCTGTTGCAGCACGCCCAGCAAAGCGAGCTCGTGGCGGCGTCCCGCTTCAACGTGTATTGGAATGATGCGGACAGGCGGCTAACGTACGTCCGGCATGGTTGCGAGGCGACTGACGTTCGTGCAGGATTTCTCCTTCATGTGACGCCCGAAGACGCCGCCAACCGAACGTGGCGTCTTGGCGTCTTTGAGCGCCCGGTCTCGGTCGACTTCCACAATTTGGACTTCGTTTTTGCTGGAAGTGGCGTCCGCCACCGCGATGTTTGCATCGCCACTTGCGCCTTGCCGGGCTACGCCATCGCGGAAGTCCGCACCGGCCAGTGGGGGTCGCAGGGAGAGATTTGGAGTACACGCTTCACGCTGCCGCCCGAAAGCCGCGAGCACGACCTGTGACACCAAAACGGCCCGCATGACGATACTGGGCAACGCGACGGTTGCCGCCGCGGACGTCGCCCACTAGGGTGGCGTCCTTTGCTGCGCGGGCACACGTTTTCGCCCTGCCGCGGTTGGGAGCTTTGGAGGCGATTTCATGGGGCAACAACAGCAAGTCAACGTGGTGCGCCGCCGTAGCGGCCTGTTCGCGCTCGCCGCGGCCATCTGCGTTGAAAGTGGTGGCGCCGAGCTGGCGTTCGACCGCTACGAGGTGCAGACCGGAACGACGCGCGAAACCGTCGTTGTGGGAGCCTACCTGCCGGGATCGTTCGTTGGAGGGGCGGCCCCGGCCAACATCGCCTTGGTGGGTGTGGAGGAGGGCGGCGGTAAGCAGTTGCGCATCTTCGCGTTGGCCGATGGCGAATGGGAACCCGCCGTGGAGGCCACGCTGGCGGCGGGGACTTTGTTCGTTGCGACGGTGGGAGGCCATCGGCCGGGCGCGAGCGACCGGCTGCTCACCTACCAGCACGGGCAGTTGAACTGGTTCGATGTGGAAACCAAGACCGAACGCCTGCTGGTGCCGCTCACGATCCGTTACCGCGGCAACGAGGGGGACGGCGTACCCGCCATCGACATCGCCCGCGACTGGAACGGCGACGGCCGCGACGATGTGTTGCTGCCGGACGTGGACGGATTTTGGATCTCCACGCAGGACGCCGACGGCTCCTTCGCGGCGCCTGTCAAAATCGGCCCGCCCGAGCCGTATCTGACCGAGGTGGCCATCGGCGAATCCCGTCCCTACGGGGCAGCCGGCATCAACGCCACCAACTTGCCTTGGTATCTCAGCCGCGTGCATCAAGCGGACTTCAACCTCGACGGACGTCCGGATCTGGTGTTTTGGCACGGCGAGCACTTTGCCGGGCACCTGCAGAACGAGCACGGGCAATTCGGCCCGGTCGCCAAGACGTTCCGCACGGAGGCACCGTTCGACGCCGACGGCACCTACGCCTTGCTGTTCGAGTACAACGACGAGAACACGCTGCGGTTGATCTTGGGGCTGCGGAAGAAGACGCAGATCACGATGCTGCACACCCTGCGTGACGTGAACGGCGATGGCCTCGCGGATATGACCACCCTGTCGCTGCAAGGTCGCAGCCTAGCCAACCATCGCGGCGTGTACCGGGTGCATTTCGGCGCGGCAACGCCGGCGGGCATCGCTTTCGCCCGCGACGCGAACGTGACGATCCGCCCGCGCGGCAAGGCCGGCGCGTTGCAGGCGTCCGGCTATTCGTCCGTGTTGATGCGGGATTTCGATGCCGATGGCGACACCGACATCCTGTTCCGAGATGTTTCGGTGGGCCTCGGCGGCATGGTGCGCGCCATGGCCGGCAAATCCATCGCGCTGAACGTGGAGTTCTACCGCATGGACGAAGGCGGCTTCCCCAATCGCTTGGCGGTGCGGCGCAAGATCCGGCCGCGTCTCTATCCCATCGGCACTGGCGTATTCTTCCCGCCGGTGTTGATCGGCGACCTCCACGGCGACGGCCGCTTGGATTTGGTGGCGGGCAGGAGCCGCAAGCAACTGCGCGTATTCGCCGGCGTGGCGGGGTCGGAGGGCTTCGCGCGCCGCCCGCAGAAAATCGCCGTGGAATTGCCGGACGACGAGCGCAACACCCGGCTGGTGGACCTGAACAACGATGGCAAGGACGACATCCTCGTGTACAACACCAACGCCAAGCCGCATCGGTTGACCACGCTGATCGTTCGCTGACGATCGCGTGCCTCGCGCATCCCGCAACGTGAGGCGTTGTCGCCGCATTGCGCTTTGGCGTTGTTGCAGCGTCGCGCTCTTGTCCGTCGCTTGTGGCACCGTCGCCGCTGGCCTAGTGCTGTTGCGGCAGGCGGAGTTCGGTCCTGGGCTAACGCCGGATTCGGCGCTTTACGTGTCCACGGCGCACAACCTGTTGGCCGGCGCCGGCTTCTTCCCCTTTTACGGCGTGTACGCCCGAGCGCCGCTCTATCCCCTCATCCTCGCCGCCACTAGCTACTTCCACGACGACATGATCGCCGCGGCGGGCGTGTTGAACGCGATCGCGTTCGGCGTGTCGGTGTGCGTTGCCTTGGCATGGCTTCGCCGTAAGCAAGTGTCCGCTCCCTTGGTGGCTTGGGCGGGTTTGGCGCTCGCCTTCTCGCCACTCGCCGGCGTGGCCGCCCACGTCTGGTCCGAAGCCGTGTTCGTGTTGTTCGTGTTGGCGACGCTTTTTTCTTTGGATTGCTTCCTCGTCGCGGGAACGCGCCGGATGTTGTTCGTTTCCGCTGGATTCGCGGCGCTTTGCTTTCTAACACGTTATGCCGGCGCAAGTGTGCTCGTGTGTGCAACGGTATTGATCGCGATGCGAAGCCAATGGCGGCCAACACGGAGAGTCCGCGCCGCGGCGCTCTACGCGGCTATCGGAATCGTGCCCACCGCCGTTTGGCTCGTGCGGAATCTGCGTGTTTTAGATTCGGTCTCCCCCGACTGGTCGATTTACCAAGACTTCTCGGCGGTGGACATGTTCCACATGGCGGTGGCACTGATGTTGCACACGACGGTCGGCCCAACGGTTCTAGATTGGTTCGACGCAGGGCCCGGTCAGCCCACCATCGACAGCACGGGAACGAGGTTGGTGTGGTTGCTCGCGATCTGGGGGCTCATCGCTTGCGGCCTCGCGGTTTCACGAGCACGAGGGGCCTGCCCCTCGCGGGAAAGAGCCCGCACGGTGTCGGTCCCGGCTGGGTTCGCGCTCTGCTATATCGCCTCGGTGGCAGTGGCATTGGCGTTGACCGGCACAAGCGCCGAACCGAGATACTTCGCGCCGGTCGTTGCACCGATGTTGCTGACACTCGCGCTTGCTTTCCACACTTTCCACGCATCCACCTTGTTGTCGTCGGCGTGGCGGCGGTGGTTTGTCGCCACACTGTTGTCGGTGACGCTGTCGTTTTGGCTGGCGCAATGGGTCGCCGCGAACACGACGGAAATCAAGCATTGGAGCACACACGGCAGCGATGGGTACGGGGAAAGACGGTGGGTGGAGTCCGCGACCGCGGCGAGTTTGCGATCCGGCGGATACGATGGTCTGTTGTTCAGCAACAACCCTATCGCGGCGTACCTGCTCGCCCGCGGCGGGGTGTCGCCGCTGGCGGCGGGCGTAAAACCCCTACGCGGGCGCATGGCGCCGGACAGCAAGGTGGCTTGGTTCTACCACGCCGGTGAGATCCCCAGTCTCGTGGAGTTCCTTCGCAGTTTCCCGGGAATGGGGGTGATTGCGACTCATGCGGACGGCATCGTTTTTCGACAAGGAGCGACGCACCGCGCCGACGACACGGTAGATCGGCTTGCGGAAGCGCTGTTGCTGGACGTATCGGAAGGCATCTTGGTGGCGACGTCCCACTTCAACGTGTACTTGGCCGGAGAGGCCGGGAACGCGGGGGGGGGGGGGGGGGGTACGCCTGATGTTTGTCAAACACGGCTGCGAGCCGGCCGATATACGCCCGAAGTTCTTTCTCCATGTGACGCCCAAAAACCCAGGCAACTTGCCCGTCGGGAGAACCGACAGTTTCTGGCGACCTGTCCTACCCTACTTCCACAACTTGGACTTTCGCTTCGCAGCGAGAGGCATTCGCCACCGGGGTGTTTGCATTGCCACTCATGCCTTGCCGAGCTACCCCATCGCCGAAATTCGCACGGGTCAATGGTCGCGAGAATCTGCGGGGGAGATCTGGAGTACCCGTTTCACCGTGCCGCCAAAGCGCTCGCCCTGAGGTAAACGAACGCGTCGGCGGCGCGAAAGTCGGCAATCACCCGGTCGCCAACGCGGATGTCGGGCAATTCGGCGCAGCTGGAGCGCAACACCTCGCCGGCGGCCTCAATCAGCACGAGATACCGATCGCCGAGGAAGCGGATGTCGCGCACGGTGGCGGCATCTGCCCGTTCCGTTTTGCGCAGCGCGATGCCGGCGGGGCGGACGACCACATCGACCTCGCCGCTGAGCGGCGCTTGCGTCCCGCTGGCCGGGACAGCCCCAAATACGGTTTCCGCCACGCCTTCGCGCATCCTGCCGCGAAGCTGTTGCGCCTGGCCGAACGAAGTCGCCACGATGGCGGCCGCCGGCCGGCGCCATATCTCGCTCGGCGGCGCGGCTTGGGCAATCCGCCCTTCGTGCAGGAAGGCGATGTGGTCGGCCAATTCCAGCGCTTCTTGCGGGTCGTGCGTCACCACCAAGGCGATGCCGCCGGCTTGCCGCAGGGCGCGGCGGGTGTCCTCGCGCAGCCGCCGCCGCAGCGTCACATCGACGTTGGCGAACGGCTCGTCGAGCAGCATCACGCGGGGTGCAGGGGCGAGCGCCCGCGCCAAAGCCACGCGTTGCTGTTCGCCGCCGGAAAGCGTATGCGGATGGCGGTGCGCCAGCGCGCTCAAACCCACCGCCGCCAAGCCCTCGTCCACGATTCGTCGGCGCTCGGGCCGGTCGCGCCCGCGCAAGCCGAAGGCGACGTTGGCGGACACGGTCAGGTGGGGGAACAACACATGGTCTTGGAACACCATTCCCACGGGGCGCTGCTCCGGCGAGCGCCCGCGGCCGGGCGCGCTCAGCCGGTCCCCGTCCAAGCACACGGTGCCGGCTTGCACCGCTTCCAATCCGGCGGCGAGACGCAGCAAGGTGCTTTTGCCGCTGCCGGAGGGCCCCAGCAGGCAGGTGATCTCGCCCGGCCGGGCGGCGAAGGAAACCCCCCGCAACACTTGCTCGCCGCCGTAGCGGTGGTGAACGTCCTCGAAGACCAAGCTCATGGCGGCGATTGTAGGGAACCGGTGTGCGGGTTCACGCTTCGCTGGCTAGGAGGCCAAAGCAAACGCCGCCCAGCCGCGCCTCGCGCCGCACCACCAAACCGGTTTCGGGCGTCAAATCGGCAAGCCGGTGTTGCGCGTCCACTTCAACGTACAGGGCGCCGCCATCGGCCAAGCGCGGCGCCACCGCGAGCACCGCTTGGGCGTGCAGATCCGCATCGAACGGCGCGTCCAGAAACACCACGTCCCAGCATACGTCCGGCGGTTGGCGGGAGAGCCAAGGCAGCGCGCTGCCGCAGACGACGAAGGCATCAGCGGCGCCGAGCGAGGCGCATTGCTCGGCGAGCAACCGGGCGACGCGACGGTCACGCTCCACCAAAGTCGCGGCGGCCGCTCCGCGGGAGAGGGCTTCCAAACCCAACGCGCCGGTGCCGGCGAACAGATCCAGCACGCGCGTCCCGGGCAGCGTAGGCGCCAGCCAATTGAACAAGGTCACCTTGGCGCGGTCCGGCGTCGGCCGCACACCGGTAGCGACGAGCAGCTTTCGCGCTTTCCACTTTCCGCCGATAATACGTACCTGAGGTGAACGGGTGCGGCGCATTCGGCTAATGCTAACGCGGCACTTGGCGTGGCGAGGCAGGCCGCTCAAGAAACCATGACGCAAACTACCGATGGCGAAACCGAACGCGGCTCGCTTTGGCGGCGCCTGAACCGCTCGCTCGCCAAGACGCGGCAGCACATCGCCAATGGCATCGGCGACCTCCTGCACACCGCTCGCGCCGTCGACCAAGCGGTGCTGGAGGAACTGGAAACCGGTTTGCTGCTGGCGGACGTGGGTGTGCCGGCCACAACCCGCGTCATGGATGCGATCAAGGAGCGCGTCTCGCGCCGCGAGCTGGCGGACGCGCAAGCCTTGCGGGCGGCGTTGGCGGCGGAACTCGACGCCATCCTCGCGCCCGTCGCCAAGCCCTTCGCGGTTGGCGCGGCGCGTCCCTACGCCGTGCTGACGGTGGGCGTCAACGGCGCCGGCAAGACCACGCTGATCGGCAAGCTGTGCAAGCGGCTGCGCGACGATGGCATGTCCGTGCTGCTGGCGGCGGGCGACACCTTTCGCGCTGCCGCGGTCGATCAGCTAAAGGCGTGGGGGGAGCGCAACGCGGTGCCGGTTGTGGCGCAAGGGCCCGGGGCCGATGGCGCGTCCGTGATTTTCGACGCCTTGCAAGCGGCCACGGCGCGAGGCGTGGACGTGGTGTTGGCGGACACCGCCGGACGCCTGCAAAGCAAAGCCGGGCTGATGGAGGAGCTGAAGAAAATCAAACGCGTGATGGGACGTTTGCAAGATGGAGCGCCGCACGAGGTGCTGCTGGTGCTGGACGCCGGCGTGGGGCAGAACGCGCTCTCGCAGGTGCGCGAGTTCCAGCGCGCCGTGGACGTAACGTCGCTGGCCGTGACCAAACTCGACGGCACGGCGAAAGCCGGGGTGCTCGTGGCCGTGGCCGCGGAGTTCCAACTGCCGGTGCGTTTCGTCGGGGTTGGCGAAGGCGTGGACGATTTGCAGCCGTTCGAGGCACCGGCCTTCGTGCATGCGTTGTTGGCGCCATCCTGATGGCGGACATCGAGTTCCGCCGCGTGGTCAAGCGCTTCGACAGCGGCGTGTTGGCGTTGCAGGACGTGTCCGTGACCATCCCCGAAGGTTCGATGGTGTTCCTCACCGGGCATTCCGGCGCCGGCAAGAGCACGTTTCTCAACCTCGTGCTGCGCGAGGGTCGCGCCACGCGCGGGCAGGTGTTCGTCGGCGGCGTGGACATCGGCCGGCTGCCGCCGCGCCAAACCCCGCTGTATCGGCGGCACCTCGGCGTGGTGTTCCAAGATCCGCGCCTGCTGGAGGATCGCACGACGTTCGAGAACGTGGCGCTGCCGTTGCGGGTGGGGGGGATGCGTCGGCGCGAGGTGGGCCGGCGGGTGCGCGCGGCGCTCTCCGGCGTCGGCCTCTTGGAACGGGAACGGGCGTTGCCGCGGCATCTTTCCGCCGGCGAACGCCAGCGCGTGGGCATCGCGCGGGCGGTGGTGAATCGGCCGAAAGTGCTGCTCGCCGACGAGCCCACCGGCAATCTCGACCCGGATTTGTCGCGCCATGTGATGGATTTGTTTCGCCAATTCCACGACGTGGGCACCACCGTCATCGTCGCCAGCCACGACCAAGACCTGCTCGCGGCGATGGGGTTGCGCACCGTGGAACTTGCCGAGGGCCGCTTGGTGGCGGACAGCGAAGGCGCTCATGGCGCGTAAGCCGCGCTCCGCCGACATCTGGCCGAATCAACGTCGGCCGTGGGACGCCGGCTTGCGCGACCGCGCCCGCATCGCCCGCGAGAGCGTCGCGTTCGTGGCCACGCGGCTCGGCGCCACGCTGTTGGTGTGGCTCTTCACCGGCATCGCGCTGGCGCTGCCGGCGGCGCTCTACCTGCTGGACCGCAACCTCGCCCGCGCCGCCGGCGATTGGGAGGGAACGCAAGGCTTTTCCGTGTACTTCCAAGTCGGCGTGGACGAACAAGTGCCGGCGGCCTTGGTGCGCCGCTTGGCCAAGGAACCCGACCTCAGCACCGTGCGCCTAATCACCCCGGACGAGGCGCTGGCAGAACTTCGCGCCCACCTCGGCGCGACCGATGCGCTTGAAGCGCTGGACGAAAACCCGCTGCCCGCCACCGTGCGCGCCGTGGCGCGGCCGGACGTGTCCGCGCAGCACCTCCAGCGTTTGGCGGCGCGGTTCGAGGGCGAAGCGGGCGTGGACGCGGTGGTGGTCGAGAAGGCGTGGCTGGAGCGCATGGAGGCGATTCGCGCCGTGTTGGGGCGCGTCGCCGGCACCGCGGCGGTGTTGCTCGGCGTCGGCGCGGTGTTCGCTGCTTCCGCTTCCGTGCGCTTGGCCGTGGAAGCGCGTCTCACCGAACTGCGGGTGTACGCCTTGGTGGGCGCCAACGCGCGCTTGCTGCGCCGACCCTTCGTGTACCTAGGCATGATCTACGGCTTCGGCGGCGGCATGGTGGCGGCGCTGCTGCTGGTCGCGGCCCTGGCCTGGCTCGACGCGCCGCTCCGCCGCCTGTTCGCCAGCTACGGCGCCGAACCCTTGGTGTCCGGCTTCGACGCCATCTTCGTGCTCGCCTTGCTCGGCGCCAGCGTAGCGCTCGGCCTGCTCGGCGCCGTGTTCGCCTGCCGCGCCCGCCTCCGCGAACTGCCCATCACCTGAACGCCCGGCGGCAAGGGCGGCCGCCACCACCGCCGTTGCTGGGCGCGAAGTGCTATGCTGCGCCCATCGACAGTCACTGGTGCCGGAGGGAGAAATGCGTCGTCACGAACGGGACAGAACCGGGGAGCGTGTCCTACGGGCGCTCGCGTGTGTTCTGGTTTCCTTCTTGACAATCGCGGCAGTTGCCGAAGATGGCGGTCAACCCACGGCCTTGATGATCTTGTTCGCGCTGGTCATGTCGGCACCCACCGTCTGGTTCATGTATCGGGCCCATCAACACTGCCGTTTCAACACCGTGGCCGTGATTAACGACAATCCGGAGGCTATAGCACGGTTCACCGAAACGCTGGATCACGCTAGCACCGAATTGTTGATACATGACGACGGGGACGAAGTCGAGGGTTCGTTGTACAACGACGACTCCGCCATTCAGGCGATTAGAGATCGAATGAACGAGTGCCCTGAGTTGGAGATCCGGTGCCTTCTGAACTTCAACGAAGACGTGAGGATGACGAATTTGAGCGACGAGTTTGGAAAGCGCTTTCAGGTCCGCTACCTCCACCAACGACCAGTCGATGACGTTCACTTCAAGATTGCTGATCGTGGGAAGTGGGCGTATATCTCCACGCACCGCAAGGGTGGTACCGAACGTGATGGGGAGGTCTGCGACGGAACACGCGCAAGCGAACGCGTACGACGGTACTATGTGGGCGACCTTCTTGAAGCGTTCGATGAAGGCTTCGAGAAGGCACACTTGCAATGATCCTTGACGGCGAAATGCTGCCAGCGACGCAACACTACACGTTGCTGGCAATAGCGACAGCGTTGTACGCGGCCACTGTAGTGAACCGGCAGCGAACACCGAAGACGCTTTGGGTTTGGTTGGCAGGCGCTGTGGGTTTGGTGCCGATTTTGCACATGGAGATGTCCGTGGTCGCGGGGCTGTCGTCTCCGTGGTCTTGGAAAGAAGACGGCAGCTTGCTGTTGCACGGGCTCGCAATAGCGTTGGTGGTTCCCATCGCGGTGAAATTGGCATTGGAGCTTAGATCCCCGAAGGCAAGAAGGAAACCGCGGCTAGAACCGAAAGTCCTCCCCTAACCGTTTGCCGCCGTTTCCCTGGGCCGCACGACGGAATGCTCCAACTCGTAGATGTTTCGCTGCGGCGTGGCGACAGGCTGCTGTTCGACCGCTTGAACCTTACTGTCCACGCGGCGCGCACGGTGGGGGTGGTGGGGCGCAACGGCGTGGGCAAGTCGACGCTGTTCGACTTGGTGCGCGGCGCAGTCGCGGCCGACGAGGGCGAGGCGTTGCGGCCCGAGAAGTGGCGGTTGGCTTGGTTGGCGCAGAACGTCGAGCCGTCGGCGCGGAGCGCGCTCGACTTCGTGCTGGATGGTGATGTGCGGCTGCGGCGCATCGAACGCGCCATCAGCGAGGCAGAGGTTGAGGCTGAGGCCGAAGCTGAGAGGAGCGCAGACGGCACTGCGTTGGCGGCGTTGTACGCGGATTACGAGGACGCCGGCGGCTACGACGCCCATGCCCGCGCCGGCGAGATACTCGGCGGTTTGGGGTTCGCCAAAGCGGATTTCGAGAAGCCGCACGCGGCGTTCTCCGGCGGTTGGCGCATTCGCCTGCACTTGGCGCGGGCGCTGCTGACGCCATCGGATCTGCTGCTGCTCGACGAACCCACCAATCACTTGGATCTGGAAGCCACGCTGTGGCTGGAATCCTGGGTGCGCAAGTACCGCGGAACGCTGCTGATCATCGCCCACGATCGGGACTTCCTCGACCGCTCGGTGGACGCCATCGCGCACTTGGAAGACGGCCAGGCCACGCTGTATTCCGGCAACTACAGCGCCTTCGAGCGCCAACGCGCGGAGGCGCTGGAACGCCAAGCCGCGCTCTACAAGAAGCAGCAGCAGCGCATCGCGCACATGCGCCAATTCGTGGATCGCTTCCGCGCCAAGGCGAGCAAGGCGCGGCAGGCGCAAAGCCGCCTGAAGGCGCTGGAACGCATGGACGAGGTGGCCGCCGTGCATGTGGAGTCGCCGTACCGCTTCGCGTTCACGAACCCGCGGAAAATCTCCAACCCCACGCTCTCGGTCAACGCGGCGAGCCTCGGCTATGGCGGCGCGGCGGTGCTCGCCGAGCTGACGTTGCGCGTCTATCCGAACGACCGCATTGGCGTGCTCGGCGCGAACGGCGCCGGCAAGACCACCCTGCTGCGCGCCTTGGCCGGGGAACTCGCGCCTGTTGCCGGCGAAGTCGTGCCCGGGCAGCATGCGGCGGTGGGCTATTTCGCCCAGCACCAGTTGGAATCGCTGGACTTGTCGCGTTCGCCGCGCCAACACATGGATGTGTGCGCGCCGGCGTTCAGCAGCCAACACCATCTCGACTATCTGGGTGGCTGGGGCTTTCGCGGCGACGACGCGACGCGCCCGGCGCACACGTTCTCCGGCGGCGAGAAGGCGCGCTTGGTGTTGGCGTTGATCGCCTGCCAAGAGCCGGCGGTGCTGGTGCTGGACGAGCCCACCAACCACTTGGATTTGGACATGCGCGAGGCGCTGACCATCGCGCTGCAGAGCTACCAGGGCGCGCTGCTGCTGGTCTCCCACGACCGCCACCTGCTGCGCCGCTGCGTGGACGACTTCTGGCTGGTGGCGGAAGGCCGCGTCACGCGGTATCGGGACGATCTCGAGAGCTACACGGCGCTGCGGCAGGCGCGTGCGGGGTCGCGCCGTCCCGGTTCCGCGCCCGCCAAGCCCAACCGCCGCCCAGACACGCGCCGCTTGGAACGCGAACAGCAGGCGCTGGAGGCGCGCATCGAAAGCCTAGCCGGGCAAGTGAAGACCCTCGATCAACGCTTGGCGGCGAGCGCCGCGGACGCGCGCCACGACGGGTTGGCGGCGTTGGCGCGGGAACGGAGGGAGGCGCAACGGGCGCTTGAGGAACACGAGAGCGCGTGGCTTGCGGGGCAGGAACGGCTGGAGGAAGCCGCGGGCGAGAGCGGTGTGCCATAGGTAGGTGGGCAAGCCTGGGAGCGCAGGCGTCTCGCCTGCATGCGGACGGAACGCCCGCGTTTTTTCAGCACACCATCACCAAGATCTAGCCGCACCGCCGTTTGCGGCTCCTGTCCCATGCGGGCGAGACGCGCTCCCAAGCTTAGGCGGCGCCAGCGCGCAAATCCGGTATCGCCACGTTCACCGCTTCTTCCAGCCGGTCCACCAGCGTCACCTGCATCTCGTCGCGCACCGGCGGCGGCAGCTTGGCGAGTTCCGATTCGTTGTCCTTGGGCAGAATCACGTGGCGGATGCCGGTGCGGTGCGCGGCCAGCACTTTCTCGCGGATGCCGCCCACCGGCAGGATCAATCCCGAAAGCGTGAGCTCGCCGGTCATGGCGATGTCGTCGCGCACCGGCTTGTTGCTGTACAGCGACGCCAGCGCGGTGGCCATGGTGATGCCGGCGGAAGGGCCGTCCTTCGGCACCGCCCCGGCGGGCACATGCACGTGAATGCCGTTCCCCTCGATGGTGGCGCGGTCGATGTTGAGCTGCTCCGCCACGGACCAGATGTATGAGCGCGCCGCCTTGATGGACTCCTCCATCACCTTGCCCAAGTGGCCGGTGGTGATGGTCTTGTCCTCCTTGTGCGTGAGCGTCGCCTCCACATAGAGCACGTCGCCGCCGGCCTCGGTGTAGGCGAGGCCCGGGGCGATTCCCGGCGCCATGTTCTCGCGTTGGCGATCCGTCTTGAACTTGTCCGGCCCCAGCAGCGCCGGCAGGTCGTCCACGGTGATGGCCGCCGCCGACTCCTGGGCCTGCACGATCTGCCGGGCGCGCTTGCTGGCCACCCGGGCGATCACGCGGTCGAACTCGCGCACACCGGCCTCGCGGGTGTGGCGGCGCACACACCAGGACAGCGCCTCCTTGGTGAAGTTGAGCTGCTCCTCCTTCAGGCCGGCGTTCTCGCGCTGGCGCGGAATCAGATAGCGGCGGGCGATTTCCAGCTTCTCCAGCTCGCTGTAGCCGGTGAGTTCCAACACCTCCATGCGGTCGAGCAGCGGGCGCGGCACGCCGTCGAGGTGGTTGGCGGTGGTGATGAAGAACACCTTGGAGAGGTCGAACGGCAGGTTCAGGTAGTTGTCGCGGAACTCCTTGTTTTGCGCCGGGTCGAGGATCTCCATCAACGCCGCCGCCGGATCGCCGCGGAAGTCCCGGCCCAGCTTGTCCACTTCGTCCAACATCAGCACCGGATTGCGCACGCCGGCGCGGCGCACGGCTTGCAGGATGCGGCCGGGCATGGCGCCGATGTAGGTGCGGCGGTGGCCGCGCAGTTCGGATTCGTCGTGCAGGCCGCCCAAGCTCATGCGCTCGAACTTGCGCCCCATGGCGCGGGCGATGGATTGGCCGAGGGAGGTCTTGCCCACGCCGGGCGGGCCGACGAAGCAGAGGATGGACGCCTTCGCCTCCGGGTTCAGCTTCAACACCGCCAGCGACTCGATGATGCGCTCCTTCACGTCGTCGAGGCCGTAGTGATCCTCGTCGAGCACCGTTTCGGCGTTGTCCAGTTCCAGCGAATCCTCCGTAACGACGTTCCACGGCAACTCCGCCACCAGTTCCAAGTAGCCCCGCGACACTTGGTAGTCGGCGGCGTTGGAGGACATCTTGGAGAGGCGTTTCAGCTCGCGGTCCACCTCCTTGCGCACATCGTCCGGCAGCTGCAGGTTGCGCAGTTGCCCGCGCAGTTCGGCGATGTCCTCGTCGTCGCCCTCCTCGCCGAGCGCTTCCTCGATGACGCGCTTTTGGTGGCGCAGCATGTGCTCGCGCTGGCTTTGTTCCACTTCCTCGCGGGCTTGGGATTGCAGATCGCGCTGCATCTCGATGACGGCGATCTCTTGCCGCAGCAGTTGGTGAATGGCCTCCAGACAGGGCTGCAGCTCGTCGATTTCCAGCACCCGCTGCTTGGCGCCCTGCTCCACGTTGCGCAGCAGTTCGGTGAGGCGGTACATCTGCGTCACCGGATCGTCGATGGCGCCCACCATCTGCTGGAATAGCTGATCCGGGTTCTGCGACATGATGCGGGCGATCTGGCGCGTGATGTCCAGATTCTCCTTCATCAGCGCGATGGCCTTGGCGCGCGCCTCGCCCGAAGGCGGCACCTTGAGCGTAGGCAGCTGCTCGATCTGCGCCAGCACCGGCGCTTCCTCGTTCGCCGGGCCGGTGACGCCGTGCAGCCGCACCCGCACGAGGCCCCGCACGATCACCTGTGCGCCGCCTTCGCGCTTCTCCACGCGGGTGACGGTGGAGATGGTGCCGACGTCGTACAACCCGTCGCGGTCCGGATGCTCGTCTTCCGGGTTCTTCTGCAGCACGGTGAGCAGCTGGCCGTCGCCATCCACGGCCGCCTTGATCGCCGCCAGCGACGCCGTGCGCCCCACGATCAGGGCCTGGATCAACGCCGGAAAGACGGTGACGTTCTTCAGTGGCAGGAGCGGCAGCGTGGTTCTCGACAAGGTCTTGACTCCTAGCGCAGACGAACGCAAGTGTACGATAAGCCGCGCCTGTTTGGCGCAACCCATCGCCACACCCGCTGTGCCGGCCAAATATGCTGCCGCCTGCGGCGTTTTCAACCCCTTGGACATTTGCTGTCCTCCGCGGCGCCCGCTTGGCGCACAATAGGCGTCGCTTGGGTTGCCCGCCGGCGGCCTGCGACAGAGGGAGACTGGATGGACAATCGCGCCGCCGCGGAGCCGTTGGCCGCCATCGCCCAGCGGCTTGCCACGATGGCGGCCATGCAGGAGCGCCACAATCTGCATGTACACCCGCAGTGGACGCGGCAAGGCCACGACTACTACCGCGCCGTGTGGGTGGAGTGCGCGGAGCTGCTCGACCACTACGGCTGGAAGTGGTGGAAGCGGCAAGAGGCGAACCTGGAGCAGGTGAAACTGGAGATCGTGGACATCTGGCACTTCGGGCTCTCCGAGCTGATCCGCGCCGGCGAAGTGGGGCCGGGTGCCGAGGTGGACAAACGCTCGATGGGCTTGGCGGCGCGTTTGCACACGGCTCTTGAGCGGCCGCCGCCCGGGGATTTCCGCGCCGCCGTCGAAGCCCTTGCCGGCGCCTGCCTGTCCACCCGCAAGTTCGATCTGGACGCTTTCGCCGGCGTGTTGCTGGCGCTGCCTTTCGGTTTCGACGAGTTGTACGAGATGTATGTGGCGAAAAACGTGCTCAACGTGTTCCGCCAAGAACACGGCTACGCCAGCGGCGAGTACCGCAAGGTGTGGAACGGGCGCGAGGACAACGAGCACCTCGCCGAGCTGATCGTCAGCATGGACACGGCGACGGAGAGTTTTCCGGCGGATTTGGCCGAGGCGCTGGCGAAGCGCTACGCGGTGAGCGCCCGCCCTTGACGGGCGCGTTCGAGTTTGCTCCCGCAAACTCGGCGCGTGTGGCAAACTTGATTCGTCTGCGAACGTCAAACTGGCTCAGGAGTCTAGTGGAGACAGCACCCTCGCACCGGTGCGGGCAAGACGCGCAAGACGCCGATGTCGCCGCCCGGCCGAGCGCGCTCGGTTTGGCGGCGGCGGTTTGGGGCGCCGCGGGCCTGGCCGGATTGCTGGCGTTCGCCGTGGTGCGGCTGCTGGGCGTGATCGTCGACGGCTGGGCGGTGCCCTGGGATTGGGCGCACTGGACCGTCGCCGCCGTCAACGCCGTGTTCATGGCGTGGAGCGAAGGCTACCGCGGCTTTCAACTGCGCTTCTCGCCGCGTTGCGCGGCCCGCGTGAAATGGCTCGCCTACAACCCCAGCCTCGCGCGCGGATTGCTGGCGCCGTTGTTCGTCATGGCCTTCTTCGCCGCCCCGCGCGGCCGCGTGATCGGCACTTGGGTGCTCACCATCTTCATCGTCGTCGCCATCATCGTAGTTCATGCCCTGCCTCATCCTTGGCGCGCCGCGCTGGACATCGGCGTCGTCATCGGCCTGTGCTGGGGCTTGGCCACGTTCGCGTGGTGGCTGCCGCGGGTGTTCGCGGCGCCGGACTACCCGGTGTCGCCCGAGGTGGAAGCTGGCCAATGAAGCGGGCGTCCTTGTCGCTGCCGAAACGCGAGGAGATGCTGGCCACGCTGGTTGCCGAGCCATCGGTCAGCTCCACGGACCCGGAACGCGATCAAGGCAATCTCGGCGTGGTTCACCACCTCGCCGGCTGGCTTGAGGACTTGGATTTCCAAGTGGACGTGCTACCGCTGCCGGGCAAGCCCGGCAAAGGCAATCTCGTGGCGCGCCGCGGCGGCGATGGCGGCGGCGGTTTGGTGCTGGCCGGGCACACGGACACGGTGCCTTGCGACGAATCGTTGTGGAGCGTGGATCCGTTCGCGCTGGCCCGGCGCGACGCCCGGTTCTACGGCCTCGGCAGTTGCGACATGAAGGGCTTTTTCCCCCTCGCGCTGGCCGCCGCGCAACGCCACGCCGCTAGCCGGCTGAAGCAGCCGCTCACCATCGTGGCCACGGCCGACGAAGAGAGTTCGATGGACGGCGCTCGCCACTTGGCGGCACGGGGCGTGCCGAAAGCGGCCGCGGCGGTGATCGGCGAGCCCACCGCCCTGTGCCCGGTGCGGGCGCACAAGGGCGTGGCGATGCTGTCGATCGCGGTGCAGGGCGCCTCCGGCCACTCGTCCAATCCGGCGTTGGGCGACAACGCGCTGGAAGCCATGCACCGCGTGATGGGCGCCTTGCTGCGCTTTCGCGCCGACCTCGGCGAACGCCACAGCGACCCGAGCTTCGAGGTGAGCGTGCCGACGTTGAATCTCGGCTGCCTGCGCGCCGGCGACAACCCCAACCGCATCTGCGGCCACGCCGAGCTGCAGATCGACTTGCGCCTCCTTCCCGGCATGGACACGGAGCAGGTGGTGGCGGACTTGCGCGGCTGCGTCGAAGCCGCCAGCGGCACCACGCCGGCCACGGTGGCAACCAACTTCCAACCCGTCGCGCCCTACCAAACCGCCGCCGACGGCCGCTTGGTGCGGCAGCTAGAGTCGCTCTCCGGCAAGCAAGCGCAAGCCGTGGCCTTCGGCACCGAGGCGCCGTTTTTCCAATCCCTCGGCATGGAAACGGTGATCTTCGGCGCCGGTTCCATCGATCAAGCCCACCAACCCGACGAGTTCGTCGACGGCCGGCAGATGCAGGCGGTTGAAGATACGCTCGCGGCCTTGATCGGCACCTACTGCCTATAACGCGCGATTCATCCCGCCCGAGCCGTCCCAAACCTCTCTCACGACCATGCCGTCGCACGTTGGCGGGTTGGCGCTGCGCGCCAGGGAGAATTGCAAACGGATGCCGGCGGCGGCCGCCGCCGCGTGCGCCGCTGCCGACCATTGGCCTTCCGGCCAGGCCAGCCACGGCATGTGACCGCGTTCCTCCACCGCGTCGGCCAGCGCGTCGAGTTCCGCCGCCAAACCGGGCCGGGCCGAGAGATTTTCGTGCGCGTGACCGTGCGTGGCGATCACCCAACCCGCCGCCTGCAGGTCGGCCATGTCTTGCGGCGTGAGCAGCCAATCCGGCGCCAGCATGGGTGCGACGCCTCGTTCGTCCAGCAACGCGTGTTGCTTCGCCTCCGGCAGCGTCTTCAAGCGCGTTCTGGTCGCTGCGCCGAACACTTGCTCGTCTTCCGCATCGACGCCGTGCGCCGCGCAGTGTGCGTAGAGGCGTTGGAGGGGCAGCGGCCGGGCCGGCGTTTGGAACTGGTTCTCGCCGATGAACAGCACCGGGCACAAGTTCGGCAGGCGCTGGAAAGCGTCCACCAAGCACAACACGTCCTTCCAGCCATCGTCGAAGGTGACGAGTGCAACCGCGTCGGCTTGATGCCGCTTGTTCCAACTGCCCACCTCTTCGTTCAGCGCCGCGAGCCGACGCAACAGTTCGGACTTTCCGATCGACATGCCGAAGCGCTGGTGGATGCGGTGCGCGGCGCCCGGCGCACCGTCGTGGACGCGATGCAAAGCCGGCACCGCGTGCGGATAGAAGCCCTGATTTCTGCGCCCGCCGAAAACCCCCGCTGGGCGCATCTGCTCCGCCCACGCGACCACTTCCTCAATGCTCTCGCAGCCCTGTATCGGCGGGCGTTGGCGATGGTCAAGCGCCGTGCCGGCCAGCTTGTCGCTCCAGCCACCCACGCCGCGCAAGGCGGCGATGGGCTTGCCCTCCTGCCACGCTATGGCCAGCTCGGAGAGCGTGCCGGCGCCGCCGGAGACGGCCACCACCAAGTCCGCCGACCGCACCACCAAGTGGTTGCGCATGGCGCCCAAGCTGGTGCGAACAACGCTGGCCGGATGCGGATTGCGCTGCCAGGCGCGGCCTTCGCCGGATTCGATGTGAACGAGGTGTACGTCGTTGTTCGAGCGTCCGCGTCCACGCGCCACCGCCCGCATCACGCCGTCCATGCCGCCGGTGGCGAGGTCGAAGTTCGCGTCCGCCAGCGCCGTGGCAAGGGCTTCCGTTTGGCGTCGCACAGCGTCCGCGATGGCGCCGGCGGCACCCACGATGGCGATCATGTTGCGCCTCATCGCGGCGCCTCATCGGTGGGCGTCAGCTCGAAGGCCACATGGTCGGACGCCGGCCTGAAGTCGACCAAGTCCACAGTTGGCACCGTGACCCGCCGCGTCTCGCGCAATCCCACGCGAGCGAACGCCGCCTGCAATTGCTCTTCCGGCCGATGCACTTCGCGCCGCTTGCGGCCGGATGTTCGCACCGTCTTGTGCCACACGAACGTGTCCTCGTAGCGGGCGTTTGGCGGCAAGTGGCGCTCGGCTTCCGGCGTCGGGCCGCAGAAGGTGAAATGGGGGTCGCACAGCGTTACCACCACGCGGCCATCGGCTGCCACCGCCGTGCGCAGATCTTCCAGGATGGCGCGAAACTCCGCATCGTCTTCCACGGTGCAGAGTACGCGTTGGCACACCACGAGATCGAAGCGGCGCAAAGCAGCGCTATCGAGTACCTCATCCCGCTCGTTGGTGAAGCGAAATTCGCCCACGCTGTTGTCGAGAGTGCGCCAACGCTTCCACCGCGTGGTGTCTGGATCGTAGCCCAACACTTCCGCCCCGCCTTCGGCCAACACCTTCGCCACTCTGCCATTACCGCAACCGTAGTCGAGAGCCCGCTTCGGTTGGCCGGCCAACCGCAAGGCGATATCCTCACATGCCTTGCGCTCGCCGGCCATCCGCAGCACAGCCTCGTGAAAGCGCTCGAAACCGGCCATCTCGGGCAGGTCGGCGCGACGCAGCGCTTGCCGCATCAGCGCCTTGAGGTCCGCACGATCGTGGCAGCGAAAAGAAAGCCACGCCCGCTGGCACATAGTGGTGAACTCGTGGTCGTCTTCTTCAAGCGGCCGGATGTCGGAACCGTAGTCGATGAGGCGCACACGCTCGCCCACCACGCGAAAATTGTCCGGGTGGATGTTGCGGCACACCACGCCTTGTTGTCGGCACTCTACGAGCAGATTCACCAAGCCGGGGCCGCGGCCTCCCGCGTACGGCTCGCTGGGCTCGAAGGGATACGTCAACACGGCATCGCGGCCTTCTTGCTTGAAGGCCAAAAGCGGGTAGAGACCGCGCGTGTCTCGCCATGCGCCAACGAGCGTGCGCAGGTAGTCCAACGTGGAGTCGAGCTGCCAAGACTTCCAATAGTCGAACACCTTGTAAACGTGCTTGCCGTCGGTTAGGGAGACGCCTTCGCCGCCACAACCCAAGGCGGCGAGCGCGCCGGCGGGTTTCGCCAATCGTCTGGCGACCGCCTTGGCGTTGGCGATGCGCTCTGCCTCGAAACCGTCCGTCATGCCGGAGACATCCGCGAGCCGCGCTCGATGGTTGTCGAGTTCGGCCGGCAATTCGGTGAGGAACGTCTTGATCTCGGAATCTTGAATCGCACAGACGCCCTGTTCAATGTCGGCGAGCACGTCGCCGGCGTAGGCGCTCTCCAGACGGTCGCAAAAGGCGCGCAAGCGGTCTCTCGAGTCTTGGTATTTCTCATCGCGCCACCACGCCGCGTCGCTCTCCGCCAAGGCGCGCAACACGCTGGCGAGACCTCGCACACGATAGAACGACAGCCGAAACGCCGCCAATCTTTCGTTCAGGAACTTGCGCACACGCCTGACGAACCGGGCGACCGGTGCTGCCGCGAGCCGCAGACGCATCTCGGCATCGTTGGTGAACACTTCCGAGAAGTCATCCAGCGCGGAAAAGAGCGCATAGCCGCGCATGTCGTCGAGGACCTTGTCCACATCCAGCCCATTGAGCGCAACGCCGGATCGATCCTGACGCAGCGCGAGCGGCACTGTGACCACTTCGCGGTTGAAGTACCGTTCCTGCAGCAGCGCCCACATCATGTCCGAGCGGCGCGTCGGCCGACCGTTGACCGCGGGCGAAGGATTGGGTGCCAAGCGCAACGCCTCGATGTCGAGCACGAAGGTGTTGCCGCCGCGCTGCAGGCCTTCGCCAAGGGCGAGCGGGTCCGTTCCCGCTTCGATCACCAGCGGGCGAAACAACTGCTCGCCGGCCAATATCCGCTCCGCTCGGCGGGCGAGGCGCTCGAACGCCTCGCCAACCCGCTCGCCATCTTTTTCGGGAGTTATCCAGAACGGCGTTTCCAACCGGTCCGTCTCCTTGCGCGAAAGGTCGTAGTAGTAGTCGCGCCGATCTTGGCGCAGCGCGGCGTTCTCCATCGCCCGGTCCGGCAAGCGCGCTTGCGGATCTTGGCTGGCCAACCAGGCGAGCGATGCGACCAAGTCCACCATTTGCGTGCGCACGGTGGTGGCGAAAGGCACCGGCGGGTCGCCGGTGCAGCCGCCGATCACCACATCGGCCTTGCCGTTCTCGCGCAGCGCCCGGAGCTGGCGCAACGCCGGCGGCAAGGATTGCGATTGGCGTTGCCAGCGGCCCTTTGCGTCCGCCACGAGGGGGTCGAGCCGCAAGTCGTCGTCCACGATCCAAACGATGGCGCCGGGGCGGCGCTTGGCGAAGACGTACAGGTAGGATTGCAACACCGTTCGCGCCGGCCCGATGCCCAAGTGGCGGCCTTTGGAGGCGCCGCCATCGACAACCCGCCCGGCTTCGGCGTCTTCGATGTGCCGGGCGCGGTCCACCAGATGAACGCGCAAACCGCGCTGGCGTTCCCGCTCCGCGAGATCGCGCAGCTTGCGACTCGGTCGGCGACCCTGGCCATTCTCCAGGACCACCACGTCGAAGCCGGCCAGTCCTTCCGCTTGCGCTGCGAGGGTGTGCAAATCTCCTAGCAGGCGGGCGAGGTCGCCGAGCGCCGAACCGCCGGCGATGGTGCCGACGACGAGATGTGGCATCGGGCCATCGGCGGCCTCCGGGACCGAGTCAAGCGGAGTGCTCGCAGGTGTCGGAAGGGCGGGTATCGGCGACGTCTCCCGCCAACCAAACAACCGCGTTGCACGGTCGCGAAAGGCCGCCTGCTGACCGGTGGACATGCGGCCGCGGTACTTGGCGAAGAATCGGCTCAGGCCTTTGTTTTTCGCTTGGCCGCCCGGCGTGGACAGCCGCTCGCGCGACCGGCCGGCGTGGTGATGCACGGTGGCCTTTTCCGTCGTTCCGTAGAGAACGCCCGGCAAGTCCGCGATGCGGATGCACAAATCGCGATCGGTGCAGCTTGGCAGCCACTCGTCGAACAGCCCGGCTTCAAGTAGCACGCTAAGCCGGCAGAACAGATTGCTGCCTTGAATGTTGGGGTTGCCCACAAGGAACTCCGCCGCGTTCAGGGATTCCGGCGGCGGGCACAGCTTTGGCGCCTTGCCGTCTTCGTGCCGCCACAGCGCGGCGGCGGCGAGGTCGAACTGTCGGCTTGCCGCCGCCTCGAAACAGGTTTGCAAGTGGTCGGGTTCCCACTCGTCGTCATCGTCGAGAATCGCCACATAGAGCCGGCGCGGATCTGGCGTGTCGCGCAGCAGGTGATCCAAGCCGTCGTTCCACGCGCCCGCCGCGCCTTTGCTGCGCGTGTTGCGAAGGTACTTGACGGCGGGATGCTGCTTTACCAGCCGCATGGTGGGCCGTCGAAACTTGTCGTTGGAGTCGTCAACGACGACGATGCGCGCCGGCGGCAAGGTCTGCCGTTCGATGGAGCGCAGCGCCCGCGCAAGCAGTTTCGGTCGGTTGGCGGTGGCGACGAGAACCGCCACCGCGGCATCCTGATCGGAAGTCATCGTTTGCCTCTTGGTGTTGGACACGGTGGCGAACGGTGCCAACGCCAACCTGAACGCCTGCTGAATTGGCCGGCCTTGCATATGAGGTTGAACTTCCCGCCGGGTATCTTGCCCAAAAGAGCAACCGAAACCTCGAGGAACCGTCGTGACCAAACGGGCTTCCCCCTTGGCCGCCCTCGCGGCCGCCGTGCTTCTCGGTGCGCCCGCCCCCGCGGCCGCGCAAGGCGCCACCGGCGAAGCCGGCGAGCTGCGCATCACCACCCGGACGCAAGGCGGCCGGCCGCTGGCCGAAGCCGCCATCGTCATCGAAGCCCGCGACGGCAACACTTGGAACGCGACGACGGATGCCGATGGCGCCGCCACCGCGCGTTTGGCGCCCGGGTTCTATCAGGTGGCGGCGTCCCATGCCGATCATGTGCGCGTGGTCGAACCGGCGGTGCGCGTGGTGCGCGGCAAGACCGTGCCGGTGGCGTTGGCGATGCGCCGCAGCCGCGCCGACGAGGAAATCGTCGTCGTCGCCACCGCCATCCGCAAAGACGCCTTCGGCAGCGTCGCCTCGTCCTATCTGGATCGCGACCAGCTGCGCACCGCCACCGGCAGCGGCGCGGATGTGCTGCGGGCGTTGGACGGCCTGCCCGGGCTGGTCTCCCGCGGCGACTTCGCCAACTTCACCGTGCGCGGGCGCGGGCCGCGCGACAACCTGATTCTGGTGGACGGCTTCCCCTACGACAAAGTGGTGCATTTCGACAGTTCTCTCGGCGAACAAGAGGACATCGAAGGCGGCGGCCGGTTCTCCATCTTCGCGCCAAACCTCATCAATGGCGCGGAGTTCTCGCCCGGCGGCTGGAGCGCGGCGTACGGCGGCCGCAGCGGTTCCATGCTCAAACTCGAAGTGGCGCAAGGCAACCCCAGCCCGTCCGCCAGCCTGCGGCTGGACCTCGCCGGCGCCGAGCTGGTGTACGACGGGCCGAGCGGCTTCCACGAAGGCACGTCCATCATCACCTCCGTGCGGCAGTTCAACTTCGGGCGGCTGTTCGACGTGATCGGCGAGAACGGCATCGGCAATCCCGTGATGACGGACTTCATCCTGAAAACCCACACCGAAGTGGATTCCCAGAACGCCGTGGAATTGCTGGTGCTGCACACGCCCGAGCGGTTTGCCCGGGATGTCGAACATGTGCTGCAAACCGACAATCTGGAGGATCGGGAACTGATGGAGTCCGATCAGGACAGCACGCTCATCGGCGCGACGTGGACGCATCTGCTCGGCAACGCCGGGCGTTGGCAGAACCGCGTCTTCTACCGCGACACCGCCAAGACCAGCCGCGAGGGCGAGGCGTTTCCCGCTTCCACGCCAATGGACGTGCCGGCCGAGCAGGTGCCGAGTCGCCGCGACATCCTCACGCTGGTGGAGGAGGAGCGCGAGTTCGGCTGGCGCAGCGACCTCGCCTTGGCGAACCGCTTCGGCGTCCTCAACGCCGGTTTGCGCATCTCCGATCTGGACATCGCCTTCCGCACGACGCTTTCCGGCCCGTGGGCACGCTACCACTTTGACGGCGGCGACTTCCGGCCCACGGACGCCGATCGCTTCATCGTGTTGACGCCGGAGGACACCGATTCGGCTTACGCCCGCAGCGCCCGCCAATACGCCGGGTTCGCCGAGCAGGTGTTCGACGCCGGCGAGTGGAACCTGCGCGCCGGGCTGCGCTACGAACACGATGGCTTCTCCGAGGAGGGCTACCTCTCGCCGCGCTTTTCGGTCAGCTACCTGCCGTCCGCCCGCACCCGCATCGCCGCCACCGCCGGCACGTTCTGGCAATCGCCGCGCTATCTCGACCGCGCCGCGGACCCGGCCAACTTCGGCTTGGGCAACGAGCGCGTCGACCACCTGAGCGTTGGCGTCGAACGCAAGTTCCGCATGAACTGGTCAGCGCTGGTGGAGGCGTACTACCAGCGCTTGGACGACCTGGTCACGGAACCGGACGCTGTCACCGGCGTTGCCGGCAACAACGGCGAAGGCACCTCGTATGGCGTGGACGTGGTGGCCAACCGGCGGTTCGCGGACGGCTGGGCCGCCAACGCCGTGTACTCCTACAACGAGGCGACGCGCAACGACAACGACGGCGGCGGCGACTATCCGCCGGACTACCACCACGAGCACTTGCTGAGCGTGGGCGCGCGGTGGGAAATCAACCACCGCTGGCAGCTGGGAATGCGCTGGAAATACGTCACCGGCCGGCCGCGCGACGAGTTCACCATCCACGAAGACGTGCTCGCCGGAATCGGCGGGCCGCTGCGCTACGCGCGCGAGTTCACCGGCCACAACACGCGCCGCTGGGACGATTTCCACACCCTCAACATGCGCCTGGACTACCGCCGGCCCATCGGCCCGGTGGACATGATCGCCTTTCTCGACATCCTCAACGTGTACGGCGCCGCCTCGACGGACGAGCAGGAGTTCGACACCGCAACCGGCAACCTGGTGGTGGAGGGCGAGGGCGAGATCTTCCCGCTGATCGGCCTGCGGTTCGAGAAAAGCTGGTAGCTTTGCGGCAACTTGGTCCCAACATCAACCGTCGACGTCGGTGGCCGAAACGCAAGTAGCGCTACCCCAACATCACCCCTCGCTGAACGGCCGATAGCGCAACTGCACGCCGAATTCGCGTGGATTCGTCGGGTAGCCCAGCGCCGGGTTGCTGCCGAGGCCGCTGATGGGCAGGAACTCCACCAAGCCGATTTCGTTCAGGATGTTCTGCACGAACGCCGAGGCGGACCATTTGCCATCCAGCGACGTCCAGTGTACGGCCGCGTCCCAGCGCCCGTAGGAGGGGATCTCGTAATCCGGGATGTTGCCGATGTTGGGGTGTTGGTCGCCGGTGAAAGAGTAGGTGCCGAGCAGTTGTATCTCGCCGATGTTCGGCAGTGTGCGTTCGTGGCTCAGCGTCACCGCCAGCTTGTGCTGGGGTTGCATCGGCAGCCGATTGCCGGTGAGGTCGGTCGGCAGCGGATAGGAGCTGGTGGTTGGTTCTCCGGTGTCGAAGTTGATGTGCTCCCACACCCCGTACTCGGCGTACGGATTGCCCCAAACCACCGAGGAGTGTGGGCCGATCTCGGAGTTTTGGAAGGCGTAGAAGCCGGCCAGCCGCCACTGTTCGGCGAGGTAGAAGCTGAACTCGAAGTCCACGCCCCAGATCGTGGTGTCGTCGATGTTGCTGGTGATCTCCGCCAGCGGCGTGTTGGAATACGATGGCAGTTGCAGGCCCGGCGGCGGCGGCTGCAGGCCGTTGAGTTGAAAGCCCTGATAGTCGTTGTACCACAGGCCGGCGGTGATCTGCAGCCGCGAATCCATGAACAGCCCTTTGGTTCCCACCTCGTAGTTCACCAAGGTTTCTTCCTCGATGAGCGGCGGATCCACGCCCGGCACCGGCGAGTTGAAGCCGCCGGCGCGATAGCCGGTGGAAAGCCGGCCGTAGATCATCTGGCCGCCCGGGGTGGTGTATTCAACGCTCACATGGCCGATGGTGCGCCCCCAAGTCTGCGGATCGGCCACGGCGCCGTTGGGGAAGAAGACGCCAACCACGGAACCCACGGTGAGCACGGCGAAGCCGCCGCCGCTGCCCGGGTCTTGGCTTTTCTCGTCTTGGGTGTAGCGCAGGCCGCCGGAAAGGCTCCATTGCTCGTTGATGTCGTAGGTGCCGCTCACGAACGCGGCTTGCGTCTCGGACCTTGCGCCGGTGAAGAAGCGCACGGTTTCGGTGTGTTCCGCGCCGGGCGGGCAGTACCAGTAGAGGCCGTCCCAATCGTCCGCCTGCGCCGGGTCGGCGGTGCCGATGCCGAACGCCTCGATCACGTTGGTCAACAGTTCCTGGCAGTTGTTCACGTTCACGAAGCCGAAGATGGGCGATGCCGCCGCGGCCTGCTCGTCCGCCGTGCCGAACCGGAAGGGTCGCGTTTTGTCCACGCGAACCAAGTCCCAGAAAGTGGTGTTTTCGTAAGTGAAGAGCCCGGCGATGAAGTTGAACGGCCCGTCGAAGTTGGACGTGATCTGCAGCTCGTGCGAGGTCTCGTCGTACAGGTAGGGCAGGATGTAGTGCGTGTCCTCGAAGGGCGAAGCCATGCCGTCCGAGGCGATGGTGTGGTCGAGCGTGGCCGGATTCTCACCAATGGAAACGCGGTTCGCGTAGTCCGCGTCCTTGACGTTGATCATGCTCACGTCGCTGTTGTGGTAGCTGTAGCGCACGCTCAAGGCGTCCGTGAATCGGTACTGCGCGTACAGATTGATCGCGTCGCTCTCGCTGTTCTGGTAGCCGGGGAAGTTCAGCGCCACTTTGTTCTTGATGTCGCCACACTTGAAGCCGGGTACGCCGATGGGGCAGTTGGCGTCGATGGCCGGATTGGGCGTTTCGTAGAGGTACAAGTCGTTCGCCACGGATGCTTGGCCCGGCGGGGGCGCGGCGAGTTGTCCGCCTTGCGGCCCCAGCGTCACGCGCGGATCCGTCCGGTTGAGATTGCTGAGCGTCAACAGCGAGCGCGGCGTGCCTTTGTCCTCCACCCGCGCCCAGCGCACGTTGGCGTCGAAGCGGTCGGTGGTGATCCGCAGTTGCGGCGCGTAGAAGCGGTGATCGGGCTTTTCGTAGTCGCCGGCGAGGCCGATGTTCTCTTGCCGGCCGTCGCCCACATGCATGCCGCTCGTCAAGCGGAAGCTGACCAGTTCGCCCAGCGGCCCGCCGACGGCGAAGTTCAGGCGCTGCTGGGAGATGTCCGTCACCTCGGCCATGAACTCGGCGTCCCACTCGCGGCTGGGCTTCTTGTACACCAGATTGATGGAGCCGGCGATGGAGTTGCGCCCGTTCAGCGTGCCCTGCGGCCCGCGCGCCACCTCGATGCGCTCCAGGTCGAAACCGCCGCCGGGCATTCGGCCGTAGACGCCGATGGTGTAGGCGCCGTCGATGTAGGTGGCCACGGCGCGGTCCGTGTGCGTTTGGCCGCCGATGCGCGTGCCGATGCCGCGAATCACCGTGCCTTGGCCTTCCTGGTCCATCTCGTCGCCGAATTGCAAGCCGGGCACTAGGTTTTGCAGATCCGTCTTGTCCTGCAGCACCAGCTCCGCAAGCGCCTTCGAGTCGAACGCGGAGATGGTCATCGGCACGTCGAGGATGTTCTCCTCCACCTTCTGCGCGGTGACGATCACCTCCTCGTGGTAGGACGCTCGGCTGGGCTCGGCTTCCTCCGGCGGCGGGGCCGCCGGCTCCGCGACCGCCGGCGCGGCGAGGCCGGCGACGAAGACGCCGAGAATCGGCACGGCAAGGCTTGCGGGAAAGAAACTGTTGCGCCGGTGTTGGCGGCTTCCCATGTGGATCTCCTTACGCGAGTCTTTTGGGCTGTTCGTAGCACATTGTAACAATTCGCCACGCCGATCAAGCCAACCGGGAGTACGACAGATCTCTGGTGACGGCGGCTGGGAGCGCGGGCGTCTCGCCCGCATGCAGGCGGAACGCCTGCTTTCCCGGCTTGGCGACGACACCGCTTACCAAAGATCTGTCGTACGCCCAAGCCACACGGCGGCCCGTCGCGCCGGTTGGGTTGGGGCGACGCGGTGCCGCGAAGGGCTATTGACATGGCGGAAAGCCCGCACCAAGATGCGCGCCCTTGCGTTGCCGCCGCTGCCTGGCTTACGGTTGGCGCGCATTCCACACAATCCGTCACCAACGAGAAGAGGAGGCGCATGGCCCGTTCCTTGGTCATCGTTGAATCCGCCACCAAAGCGCCGACCATCAATCGCTACCTCGGCCGCGACTTCGTGGTGAAGTCCAGCGCCGGGCATGTGCGCGACCTGCCGGTGGGCGGGCGCGCCGCGGCGGATCCCAAGCAGCGCGCCGAAGAAGCGGCGAAGACGCGCAAGCTGTCTCCCGCGAAGAAGGCCGAATACCGCCGGAAACGCGCCCGCCGGCAACTGGTGCAGCGCATGGGGCTGGATCCGGAGCACGGCTGGGCGGCGTCCTACGAGGTGATCCCGGGCAAGGAGCGGGTGGTCAAGGAGTTGCAAACCCTCGCCTCCCGCGCCGATCAGGTCTATCTGGCGACGGACTTGGACCGCGAGGGCGAGGCCATCGCTTGGCACTTGACGGAAGTGCTCGGCGGCCCGCCGGAGCGCTACCGCCGCGTGGTGTTCAACGAGATCACCCGCAGCGCCATCGAGCAGGCGTTCGCCAACGCCGGCCGGGTGGATCTCGACCGCGTGAACGCGCAGCAGGCGCGGCGGTTTCTGGACCGCGTGGTGGGCTTCGAGCTGTCGCCGCTGCTCTGGGCGAAGGTGGCGCGCGGGCTTTCCGCCGGCCGGGTGCAATCCGTTGCCGTGCGCTTGGTGGTGGAGCGCGAACGCGAGATCCGCGCCTTCAAGCCCGAAGAGTATTGGGAAGTGTTCGCGGATCTAAGCCGCGCCAAGGACGGCGAGGCACCGCAGCGGTTCCAAGTGATCAAGGCGGACGACGCCGAGTTTCGACCAGGTTCGAAGGACGATGCGGACGCGGCCATCGAGCGGCTGCGCCAGTGCGCCTTCCAAGTGTTGAGCCGCGAAGATCGCAAAGTGTCTTCCCGACCGAACGCGCCGTTCATCACCTCCACCTTGCAGCAGGCGGCGGCGACACGGCTGCGCTTCACCGTGCGGCGCACGATGACCTTGGCGCAGCGCTTGTACGAAGCCGGCCACATCACCTACATGCGCACGGACTCCACCAACGTGGCCGCCGAAGCCATCGGTCGCGTGCGTCAGCACATCGGCAAGGAGTACGGCGCCGCCTACCTGCCGAAAGCGCCGAACAAATACGCCAGCAAATCCACCGCGCAGGAAGCGCACGAGGCGATTCGGCCCACGGATCTCGGCGGCATCAACGGCTTGCGTGGCATGGAGGCGGACGCCACCCGCCTCTACGAGCTCATTTGGCGGCAGTTCGTGGCGTCGCAGATGACGCCGGCGCGTTATCTCGCCACCACCGTGGCGGTGGCGGCGGCGCCGGAGGACGCAACTGCCGACGCGGGCAGCATGGAGCTACGCTTGCGCGGGCGCATTCAGGAGTTCGACGGCTTCACCCGCGTGCTGCCGGCGCGTGCGGACGAGGACAAGCCGCTGCCGGACTATCAAGAGGGCGAACCGTTGGCGCTGGTCGACGCCGCCGCCACGCAGCACTTCACCAAGCCGCCGCCCCGCTACAGCGAGGCCAGCCTAGTGCGCGAACTCGAAGGGCGCGGCATCGGCCGCCCGTCCACCTACGTGCCGATCATCTCCACCATTCAAGATCGCGGCTACGTCACCTTGCAGAAGCGCCGCTTTCACGCCGAGCGCATCGGCGAGCTGGTCACCGACCGCCTGGTGGAGAACTTTCCCGAGCTGTTGAACTACTCGTTCACCGCCGACATGGAAAACGACCTGGACGAAATCGCCGCCGGGCGCAAGGCGTGGCGCGGCTTGCTGGACGCCTTCTACGAGGACTTCAGCGGCAAGCTGGAACAGGCGCAGACGCAACAGGGCATGCGCCCGAACGCGCCCACGGAGACGGACATCGAATGTGAGCGCTGCGGGCGCCCGATGACGATTCGCACCGCCGGCACCGGCGTTTTCCTCGGCTGTTCCGGCTATTCGCTGCCGCCCAAAGAGCGCTGCGCCGCCACCCGCAACCTGTTGCCGGGCGACGAAGCCGTGGACGTGGAGCAGGACGAGGAAGGCGAATCCAAGCTGCTGCGCGCCAAGCGCAAATGCGACCTGTGCGGCACCCCGATGGACAGCTACCTGATCGACGAGGGGCGCAAGTTGCACATCTGCGGCGACAACCCGGACTGCGCCGGCTTCGCCGTGGAGGCCGGCGAGTTTCGCATCAAAGGCTACGAAGGCCCGGTGATCACCTGCGACAAGTGCGGCGCGAATATGGAGTTGCGCTCCGGCAGGTTCGGCAAGTATTTCGGCTGCACGGGCGCGGACTGCAAGAACACGCGCAAGCTGCTGCGCAATGGCCAACCCGCGCCGCCCAAGGCCGATCCGGTGCCGATGCCGGAACTGCGCTGCGCCACCGTGGACGACCACTTCGTGCTGCGCGACGGCGCCGCGGGCATCTTCCTCGCGGCCAGCCAGTTCCCCAAGCACCGCGAAACGCGCCCGCCGCTGGTGGCGGAACTGAAGGCGCACGGCAACGAGCTGGACCCGAAGTTCGCCTACCTCCTCGCCGCGCCGGAGGCGGACGGCGACGGCAACCCGGCGATGGTGCGGTTCGCGCGCAAGAGCCGCGAGCAGTTCGTGGCGTCCGAGCGCGACGGCAAGGCCACCGGCTGGAGCGCCTTCTACCGGGACGGCGCTTGGAGCGAGCGCAAAGCGGCGCCGAAGAAGCCCGCGGCCAAGGCGAAGCGGGCGACCGCGACGAAGCCGGCGCCGAAGGCCAAGCGAGCGCCAACAGCTAGGCGGAGCTGAGCGCGCCAGAGTTTGCGCCAGCAAACTCCAACGCGCCCTTTAGGGCGCGCCGCCCCAGATCAGACGCCTCGGCGGATCACCCCCACGCTCAGCCCCTCGATGGCGAACTCCTGGGCTCGCAAGTCCACCTCGATGGGCTCGTAGTCCGGGTTTTCCGCCTCCAAGCGCAGAAAGCGGCGCGACGACCGGCTGCGGCGCAAGCGCTTGACCGTCACCTCGTCCTCGATGCGCGCCACCACGACATCGCCGGTGCGGGCGGTCGGCGTCTTGTGAACGGCCAGCAGGTCGCCCTCGAAGATGCCGATGCCGGTCATGCTGTCGCCGAATACGCGCAGCAGGAAGTCCGCCGCCGGGCGGAACATGTGCGGCGCCACATCGCAGGACTCCTCGATGTGTTCGGCGGCGAGGATGGGGCTGCCGGCGGCCACGCGCCCCACCACCGGCAGGCCGTCCTGCACCAAGCGGATGCCGCGCGACGTGCCGGGCACCATCTCGATGTGCCCTTTGCGGTGCAACGCCTTCAAGTGTTCCTCCGCCGCGTTGGCGGACTTGAAGCCGAGCTCGGCGGCGATGTCGGCGCGCGTCGGCGGATAGCCGAACTCCGCGATGTGCGACTTCACCAGCGCGAGCACTTCGTTCTGACGGGTGGTGAGCACTTCCATGCTTCCTCCTGTTGTTTCGTCCAAGAGAGCGCGATTATATCCAGCAAATCGCATCTGTAAACCCCCTGGGAGCGCGGGCGTCTCGCCCGCATGTGAACGCGACGCCCACGCTCCAACGCCGTATCATCCGCGCCGGTAAGCACGGGAACGCGGGAAACGCGGCAGCGATGGAGTCTTTCCTCGACACGCTCGGAGGCGGCGATTGGACGCGCTACGGGCAGGTTTTCCTCGTCGTGTTGGCGGCGTTGACCGTGCGCTTCGTCGCCAAGCTGGCGTTCGACCGCTTGGCGCGACAGTTCGCCCGCACCCGCAACGTGTACGACGACGCCGTGCTGGCCGCGGCGCGGCGGCCCATCGGCTGGGGCATCTGGATATTCGGCGTCTTGTTCGCGGCGCAGATCGCCGGCCACGGCACCACCGCGGAGGTGTTCGACCACCTCGGCACGGTGCGCGACCTTGCGGCCATCGCCCTGCTGGCGTGGTTCGCCGTGCGCTTCCTGCGCTTCGTGGAAACGCGGGTTGTGGACCCGAGCTATCGCAAGACGCCGGTGGACGCCACCACCGCGGCGGTGGTGAGCAAGCTGCTGCGCGCCTCGGTGATCATCACGGCGCTGCTCATGTGCTTGCAGGCGATGGGCGTTTCCATCGCCGGCGTGTTGGCGTTCGGCGGCCTCGGCGGCTTGGCGGTGGGCTTTGCGGCGCGGGATGTTCTGGCCAACTTCTTCGGCGCGCTGATGGTCTTTCTCGATCGGCCGTTCGCGGTGGGCGATTGGATCCGCTCCCCGGATCGCGAAATCGAAGGCACCGTGGAGGAGATCGGCTGGCGGGTAACGCGCATCCGCACCTTTGATCAACGCCCGCTGTACGTGCCCAACGCCGCCTTCGCGTCGCTGACGGTGGAGAATCCCTCGCGCATGTCCAACCGGCGCATCGACGAGGTGATCGGCGTGCGCTACGACGACGTCGCCGTGCTGCCGGCCATCTTGGCGGAGACCCGGGCGATGCTGCGCGGCCACGAGGACATCGACGCCGAGCGCACGTTGATGGTGAATCTGCTGTCCTTCGGCCCGTCGGCGCTGGAGATCATGATCTACACCTTCACCAAAACCACCGAGTGGACCGAGTACCACATGGTGAAGGAGGACGTGCTGCTGCGCATCGCGGCGATCATCGAAAAGCACGGCGCGGAGCTGGCGTTCCCCACGCAAACCGTGCATTTGCAACAGACGGATGCGCCAAGCGACTCGCCGCCCACGGGGAACGTCTGACATGGACGAGCGCTTGCCCGCCGGCGCCCGCCGCCTGCACACCGCCGCCGAGGTGGACGCCGCGGTGGACCGGGTCGCGGCGCAGCTAGCGGTGCGCCTTTGGGACGCGCGGCCGCTGGTGGTGTGCTTGATGAACGGCGGCCTGCCGTTCACCGCGGACCTGTTGCGCCGCTTCTACTTCGACTTGGAACTCGACTACATGCACCTGACTCGCTACGAAGGCGTGCGCGGCGGCGCGGTGCGCGTGGTGCGAGATTTGCAGCGGCCGTTGGCGGGGCGCACGGTGCTGCTGGTGGACGACGTGCTGGAGGAGGGCGTCACCCTGCGCGCCGCCCAGGACGCCGCAGCCGTGCGCGGCGCCGCGCAGGTGGTTACCGCCGTGCTGGTGCGCAAGCACATGCCGAACGCGGTGACGCAGGCGGACTACGAAGCGCTCGCGGCTTCCGGGGACGAGTTCCTGGTCGGGCGCGGCATGGACTGCGACGGCAAGTTTCGCCAGCTCTCCGGCATCTACAGCTTGGGCAAGACGGTGGAAGAGCGAACGGGCGCGACCCCCATGTGTGCCGACCAAACGCCAGCGTTGCAGGCGCAGGAGTGAAGGTCGGCCTGATCGGCGGCACCGGCCTGGGCGACTTGGACGGGCAATCGCGGCCGCTCGGCGACACCGAAACCCCCTACGGCCCGGCATCGGCGCGGGTGCGCGTGTTCGAGCGATGGCCCAGCGTCT
Source organism: Candidatus Azotimanducaceae bacterium (assembly GCA_965243095.1). Classification (GTDB taxonomy): domain Bacteria; phylum Pseudomonadota; class Gammaproteobacteria; order Pseudomonadales; family Azotimanducaceae; genus VXYL01. The sequence goes on along the minus strand of OZ251530.1, from coordinate 1,951,017 downwards.
TGTTCCTCAACCGCCACGGCGACGAACACGGGCCGCGCTTCCTCCCGCACGAGGTGAACTACCGCGCCAATCTCTGGCTGCTGCGCGAACGCGGCGCCGGCGCCGTGCTGGCGGTGTACGCGGTGGGCGGCATCGCGCCGGAACTCAAAGTCGGCGACTTGGTGGTTCCCGATCAGCTCATCGACTACACCTGGGGCCGCGCCCACACCGTGGCCACCGGCGCCCAGCCGCTCTACGTGGACTTCCGCGACCCGTTCGACCCCGCGTTACGTGTGGCGGTGCTGCGCGCCGCGGACGCCGCGGCCGTGACCGTGCGCACCGCCGGCGTCTACGGCTGCACCCAAGGCCCGCGCTTGGAGACGGCCGCCGAGATCGACCGCATGGCGCGCGACGGCTGCACCGTCGTCGGCATGACGGCGATGCCGGAAGCCGCATTGGCCCGCGAGTTGGATCTGCCCCTCGCCGGCGTGTGCCTAGTGGTGAACCCGGCCGCCGGCCGAGGGCCGCCGGGCCCTACGGTGCAGCATGTGGATGCCGTGATCACCGAAGCCCGGCCGCGCCTGCTCGCGTTGCTGCGCGCCAGCATGGACAACTGCCCGACTAGGCCGTAGCCGAGAGACCCATTGGGAGCGCAGAGCGACCGCGCGACATCCCCGCGAAGGTTCCCGCCGCGTGCCGCAGCGCCGCCGACGCCGCTGGCCAAGAACATTGTCGTACACCGGGTGTGCGACATTTGGTGGCATCTGCTCGGCACGTCCTGGGAGTGCGGGCGAGACGCCCGCGCTCCCAGGGCCATCGCCGCCATCCGGGGCGGACGCGGTAGCTCCGATCGGGCTGGCACCGACGCTTTGCCACCAAAATGTCCGCCGCCCCCGTACACCCGCGAGGTTGTATGCTGTAGGTCTCTTGCCAAAGACTCAAAGGCTCATTCGCTATGCGCCCGTGCATCCTCTTCGCCACGTTGTTCGTGTTCGCCGCGTGCAGTCAGGAGCAGGCGCCGGACGCCCCGGCGGCGCCGGAAAGCGCCCCCGATCCCGCCCGCGTGGACGCCATCCGCGCCGCCACCAAGACGGTCGCCGCCGAGCGGGTGCAAGCCGCGGACGGCGAGCCCGGCAATTGGCTGGCGCACGGGCGCACCTACAGCGAACAGCGGCACAGCCCGCTGGCGGACATCAACGCCGAGAACGTGAGCGAGCTGCGTCTCGCCTGGTATTGGGACACCGGCGACAAGCGCGGCTTGGAAGCCACGCCCATCGTTGTGGACGGCGTGATGTTCACCAGCGGCACTTGGAGCCGCGTGTACGCCAACGACGCCGCCAGCGGCGCGCTCCTCTGGCAGTACGACCCGGAGGTGCCCAAGCAGTGGGGCAAGAACGCCTGCTGCGACGTGGTGAACCGCGGCGTGGCGGTTTGGCGCGGGCGGGTGTTCGTGGGCACGCTGGACGGGCGCCTGGTGGCGCTGGATGCCGGCAGCGGCGAGGTGGTGTGGGAGGTGCTCACCATCGACCCGGAACGCCCGTACACCATCACCGGTGCCCCGCGCGTGATCAAGGACATGGTGGTGATCGGCAACGGCGGCGCGGAGTACGGCGTGCGCGGCTACGTCACCGCCTACGATTGGGCGACCGGCGAGCGGAAGTGGCGGTTCCACACGGTGCCGGGCGATCCGGCCAAGGGCTTCGAGAATCCAGCGATGGAAATGGCCGCCGAAACGTGGAACGGGCAGTGGTGGACGGTGGGCGGCGGCGGCACGGTGTGGGATTCGATGGCGTTCGACCCGGCGCTGAATCTGCTCTACATCGGCGTCGGCAACGGCTCGCCGTGGAACCGCGACGTGCGCAGCCCGGGCGGCGGCGACAACCTGTTCCTCGCCAGCATCGTGGCGCTCAACCCGGACGATGGCAGCTACGTTTGGCACTACCAAACCACCCCGGGCGAGACGTGGGACTACACCGCCACGCAACACATGATCCTCGCGGACATGCGCATCGACGGCGCTGCGCGCAAGGTGATCATGCAAGCGCCGAAGAACGGCTTCTTCTACGTGCTGGATCGCGCCACCGGCGAGTTCCTCTCCGCCGAGCCGTTCGTGCCGGTGAACTGGGCCACGCACATCGACGCCGAGACCGGGCGGCCGGTGGAGGGCGCCGGCGTACGCTACGCCGAGGAAACCGCGCTCATCTATCCGTCGGCGGACGGCGGCCACAATTGGCACCCCATGTCCTACCACCCGGGCACCGGCTTGGTGTACATCCCGGCCATGCGCAACGCCTTGCCGTACAAGCAACAGCCGGATTTCGAGTACCGGCCCGGGGACTTCAACTGGGGCATCGACTTCGCCGCCTTCACGCCGTCGCGCCAGCCGCAGGAGCGTTTGGCGCCGATGCAGGGCGCGGCGGGACATCTGGTGGCGTGGGATCCGGTGCGCCAGCAAGAGGTGTGGGCCGTGCCGCACGAACGCACTTGGAACGGCGGCGTGCTTTCCACGGCCGGCAACCTGGTGTTCCAAGGCCGCTCCGACGGCATCTTCGCGGCTTACGCCGCGGACTTCGGCGAGACGATGTGGGAGATGCCGGTACACACCGGCATCATCGCCGCGCCGATGACCTACAAGGTGGATGGGGAGCAGTACATCGCCGTGATGGCCGGCTGGGGCGGCTCGTTTTCACTCTTCTCCGGCGTGCCCCGGCACAAGGGCAACGTGCTGAGCGCCGGGCGCATCCTGGCGTTCAAGCTGGGCGGCAAGGGCGAGTTGCCGGCGCCGGAAATCACCCATGTGAACATCCCGGCGCCACCGGATATCGAAACCACGGAGGCGGAGATCGCCCGCGGCGAAACTCTCTACCAAGCGCATTGCTCGCGCTGCCACGGCTCCGCGGTGACCTCCGCCGGCGCGGTGCCGGACCTCAAGTATCTGCCCGCCGCCAGTCACGGCCGCTGGGATCTGATCGTCCGCCAAGGCGTGTACGAAACAGTGGGAATGCCCGGGTTCCCGGACTTCACCGAGGCGGACGCCAAGGCCGTTCACGCCTATGTGGTGGATCAGACCCGCGCCGCCATCGCGTTCTGCGAATCCGACTACCCCAAGCAGTACCCGGAATTGCTGGCCACCGCCTGCACCAAGCGGATAGTGGTGGACGCGCCGCCGAAGGAAGGTTGACGGCCTTGCCCGGCGCGGTCTTCAGCACCTGATGAGCGGCTTGCCACAACGCCCGGCGCAAGTGGTGGCCGGGGCGCTGCTGCTGCTCGGCGGCGCGGCCTTGCTCGCGCTGGCGTGGGTGTTCGGCGTGGACGCGGTGGAAAGCAACGGCGCGCGGGTGTTCTTCGTGGTGGTGTGGAGCTACCTCGCGTGGGTGGTGTACGGCGGCGGTGGCTGGGGGCGCTGGGGCATCGTCGCCATCTTCGCGATGACCGTTTGGGGCTGCGCCAACGCCCCGTCGTTCCAAGCCGCCCTGGCGCACTTCACCATCGGCGAAGTGGTGGCCAAGGCCCTAGCCCTGGCGGCTTTCGTGCTGCTGCTGCACCCGGCGGCGCGGCAGTGGTTCGCCGCCGTGCGCCGGATGGAAGCGGGTCAGGAAGCGGCCGCGAAGCCGGGCTGAACCGCTACGGCCTTGGGAGCGCGGGCGTCTCGCCCGCATTTTCGTTCACGGGCGTTCACCTTGTGCGGGCGAGACGCCCGCGCTCCCAGGACGTGCCGAGCGCTATTTCACTTCGCGGAGAGTTGCAGCAGCACGCCGTGGGTGGATTTCGGATGCACGAACACCTGCGGCCCGCCTTCGCCGATCAGCCGCGCGCCGCCGGCTTTGAGCGCGGCGCAGGCGGCGTCCAGATCGTCCACGGCGAAGGCCACGGTGTGGATGCCTTCGCCGCGCTTCTCCAGCGCTTGGCCGACGGCGTTTTGCGCGTCCAAGGGCGCCACCACCTCGATGAAGCCGCCGCCGGGCAGGTTGAAGAACGCCTGCTTGATGCCGAGGGCCGCGCTCTCGCTGGTGCGATCCAAGGTGAGGCCGAGGGTGTCGCGGTAGGTCTTGATGCCGGCGTCGATGTCCGCCACGCGGATCACCAAGTGGTCGAATGCCGCCAAAGTCATGTGCAATCCTCCTTGTGCTGTGGGTTGGCCGCCGGCAATGATATGGTAAAAGCCGTTTGAGCAAACACACGGAGGCGCCTCGTGCGGGAGAAGAGCGGGCTCACCAACCACGAAGTCACCATCGCGCTGCAGGGCGGCGCCGTGCTCGGCCCGTTCCGCGCCACTTGGAGCAAGGAGATCGTCAGCGACGTGCGCGAGCTCAGCCGCGACTACGACGCCTTCCTGCAGGGCGAGGCGCAGGCGCGGTTCAAGTACCACTTGCACGACCCGGACAAGAACGTCTCGCACTCCCTGATCCTCGATTTCGAGGACGTGACGGCCATCTACGACCGCGTGGAACTGCACGACACGCGGGAGAAATCGAGGTAGCCCGCCATGTGCCGCAACATTCGCCCGCTGTTCAACTTCGATCCGCCCGCCTCGGAGGAGGAAATCCACGCCGCCGCCGTGCAGTTCGTGCGCAAGATCTCCGGCTACCAGCGGCCTTCCGCCGCCAACCAAGCCTCCTTCGCCGCCGCCGTGGACGGCATCTCGCAAGTGGCGCGAACCTTGCTGCACGGCCTCACCACGAACGCGCCGCCGAAAAACCGCGCCGCCGAAGCCGAGAAACGCCGGGTGCGCTCCGCGCTGCGTTTCGCGGCGAGCGGCAGCCAAGCGGTCTAAGCGGACGGGCCGCGGGAGCACGAACGATGCAGCCGGTTCGCATCGGCCTCGTTGGTTGCGGCATGATCAGCGCCGCCTACCTGCGCGCCGCCAAGACGTTCGGCGTCTTGGAGTTCGTCGCCTGCGCGGACCTCAACCCCGAAGCGGCGCAGCGGACGCAAGCGGCCTTCGGCGTACCGGCCATCTCGGTGGAGGAATTGCTGGCGCGCGACGACATCGAAGCCGTGCTCAACCTCACCGTTCCCGCCGCCCATGGCGAAGTGAACCTGGCCGCCATCGCCGCCGGCAAGCACGTTTACTGCGAGAAGCCCTTCGGCCTAGACGTGGCGGAAGGCGAGCGCGTGCTGGCCGCCGCGGACGCCGCCGGCGTGCGCACCGGCTGCGCCCCGGACACCTTCCTCGGCGGCGGCCACCAGACCGTGCGGCAACTGATCGACCAAGGCGCGGTGGGCAAGCCGGTGGCCGGCACCGCCTTCATGATGGGCCGGGGCCATGAGTTCTGGCACCCGAACCCGGCGTTCTTCTATCAGCCGGGCGGCGGCCCGTTGTTCGACATGGGGCCGTACTACCTCACCGCCTTGGTGCATGCGCTCGGCCCGGTGCGCCGCGTCGCCGCCATCACCGGGCGCGGCCGGCACCGTCGCGTCATCCGCTCGCAACCCCACGCCGGCGAAGGCATTGACGTGCGGGTGGACACCCACGCCGCCGGCACGCTGGAGTTCGCCGGCGGTGCGCTGGTGACCGTGGTTATGAGCTTCGACGTGCAACTGCACAGCAACCGACACATCGAGATCCACGGCACCGAGGCGAGTCTCGCGGTGCCGGATCCCAACGGCTTCGGCGGCAAGGTGCGCGTTTCCAACGGGCGCGATTGGGAGGAGCGAGCGCTCACGCACGGCTACACCGAGAACATGCGCAGCATCGGCCTAGCGGACATGTGCGTGGGCATCCGCACCAAACGGCCGCACCGCTGCGACGGGCGTTTGGCGCAGCATGTGCTGGAAGTGATGGCGGCCTTCGGCGCGTCGTCTGTCGAGCGGCGCCACATCGACATCCACAGCAACCCGGAGCGCCCGGCGCCGCTGCCGACCGGACTGGCTGAAGGCAACTTGGACTAGGATTGGACTAAGAAATGGCAAACGTATTCGTCACTTGGGGAGGCTGGAGCGGCCACGAGCCGGAGCAAACGGCCGGCATCTGCGCGGAAGCCCTGCGCGCCGAAGGCCACGCCGTGACCGTGGCCGACAGCCTAGAACCGCTGACCGACGAGCGCTTCCTGGCCGAGCAGGACTTGATCGTGCCGGTGTGGACGATGGCCAGCATCAGCCGCGAGCAGGAAGCCGGCCTGCTGAAGGCGATTCGCGCCGGCGCCGGCTGCGCCGGCTGGCACGGCGGGATGGGCGACTCCTTCCGCAACAACGTGGAATACCAGTTCATGGTGGGCGGCCAGTTCATCTGCCACCCCGGCGGCATCATCGACTACGAGGTGTGCATCGCCAGCGACGACCCCATCGTGGCCGGCCTCGACAACTTCCACATGCGCTCCGAGCAGTACTTCATGCATGTGGACCCGTCCAACGAGGTGCTCGCCACCACCACCTTCGACGGCCAACACTGGGGCATCGACTGGGTGCGGGGCGTCACCATGCCGGTGGTGTGGAAGAAGCGCTACGGCGCCGGGAAGGTGTTCTACATCTCCCTCGGCCACGTGGCGACGGACTTCGAGGTCCCGGAAGCCAAGGAGATCATGCGCCGCGGCTGCCTGTGGGCGATGCGCTCAGCGCCACCCGGCTAAAGCCGGAAGCGTCTGATGATTCCTATACTGTGCGGTTGTTCATTGGCCGAGGGCGATTCGTGGGCGCAGCAACGCGGGCAACCGCGGTATTGGCAGCGATGCAGCGGCGTGCGGGCTCCACCGGCCTGCGGCGCGGGCTGCCGATCGCCGCGCTTATGCTCGCCCTCTCCTGCGTCTTCTGGTTCCGGGGCGCAACCGGATACCTGTACGGCAACAACATTCAGGCTTACAACACTGCCAAGTGGATGGCGATGGCGCAGAACCTGGAGTTCGCGAGCGGCTTGCAGTTCCCGCACCTGTTCCGGGATGCAGGTGGCTCCATCCGGTACGCGATGTTCAACCGCTTTCCCATCGGCGGCACCGCGCTCGTCAAACTGGCCATCTCGCCATTCGAAGGAGATTTGTCGGCGCAGCTTGCCGCGGCGCGCACTCTGATGCTGGCGTTCTTCTGCGGCTCGGCGCTGCTCGCGTACTCGGCGTTGTTCCGCCTCGTCGGCAGCCGGCCGATCGCGCTGGCGGCCACGCTGCTCGCTTTCTCCTCGTACTACATGCTGGTGTACAACGACATCGTGAACAGCGAGGTCGGCATGGATGTGTTCGCCATGCTGCTAGTGTTCCACGCCATGGTGTTGTTTCGAGACCGCGCTGTGACGGGGTTGTCCAAACACCGCTTCGGGTGGCTGCTGGCGACCGTTGGCATCGCGCTGCTCTTGGGCTGGCATGTGTTCGCGTTGCTCGCCGCCTTCGTGACGTTGGGGCTCGCACGAGAAGCGCGTGCAACTTGGCGACGGCCCGCGCCGGCGGCATCGCGCCGGCGGTTCGCGCGGCGCTTGGGCGCGGTGGCGCTGGCGACGTTGCGCAGCCGGATCACGCTGCTTGCGGTCCTCTCCGTGCTGTTCGGCGCTTCTGTGCTCGGCTGCAACTTGGCGGTCGAGTACGCGCACATGGCAGGCCCAACGCTGGAGGACGCGGAGGACACGGGTGTCGGTAGTGTGTACGCCTTGCCAGCGTGGCAGGCCGTGCTCCGCAGAACCGTCCTCGGCGACGGCCTGGACGGTCTCCTCCCACTTGTTGGTTGGGATCCGTTCTGGAAGTGGCAGTTCCACCGCGTCGGCGTGATGGTCGTGCCGGTTGCGGCGACAGGCATCGGCGGCTTGACGCTGGCGGACGAGTGGGATTGGAGGCACTCGGAATCGCCGCCGCTGACCGGCCTCGGCATAGCCGCGACCGCCGTGTGCTTTGCCGTGCTGTTCCTGCGCGGCCGGCGGCCGGAGCGGCGCGCCGGACGGGGGCTGCTCGCCGTGTTGGCGCTGTCGGGTTTCTGCTGGTCGATACCCATGCATAGGAACACCGTTTGGGCGACCCACGATTTCGAGGCGTGCATGTACATCGGGATGGCGCTCGTGTTCTTCGCCTTGCTCGGGATCGGCGTCCGACATGTCTGGCGCACCGCAACGGGAGCAACGGTACCCGACGTCGCGGCGGTTGCGGGCGCGACTCTCGCGGCGTTGATCTTCGCGGGGTCGAGCTACCGGATGGGCCAGGACGCGGCGTGGCGCCCGGACGCGGCGCAACGCGCCGTGCTGTCGGAGTTCGAGACCATTCGTACGCTGGCGCGTGGCAAGGACGTGCTGGTCGCGGCCACGCAGTTTGAACTGGGCGCTAGTCCCACCCGGGCGCATAGCGGCGTTGCCGCGGGGATGCTGGCCCCGCAGTCCACTTGGTGGTACTTGGCGGGCGCCGTGCTGCACTATGCCGGGGCCTTGACCGATGCCGCCCGGGTTGAAGCGCACGGCAGGGTCGATTTCGTTCTCACCTTCGAGCGCGTCGATGCTCCGCTGCTCACGCCCACCCACCGCTTCGCGTTCCTCTACGACGCCGGCGGCGTGGCGGAGGCCATCGCCGACGCCCGCCGGCGCAGCCACGACGCCATCGCCGCGCGCGATCCGCTCGCACGGGGCGCATTCGATCTGCACCTGCTGCCGGTGGCGCCGCACGCCCGCGCAAGCGCCACGCGCGGCGCCCGTGGTGGCGACTTGGCGCTCGCCTACCTCAAGCGCCCCTGCCGTCCGGAGGACCTGCACGGCGTCTTCTTCTTGGAGGTGACGCCCGTACACGCGGCGGATTTGCCCCCTCTGCTTCGCCGCGCCGGGCGCCAGCTCGTCCGCTTCAAACCCGGCGATCATTTCGGGTTGTTCGAGGACAAGTGCCTTTTCCGCAAGCCGCTGCCGCCATACCCGGTGCGGTCGATCAGAACCGGTAGATTGATCTGGGACGACCGGCCCGGGTGGGAGGTGCGGGCGCGCATCGACCTGCACAATTTGCGGCGCGCCCGCGATGCGGCGGGCGGCGCGGTGCCTGCCGGGCGGGGCGCATTCGACGTGCATCTACGCGACCGGACGCTCACCTACGTGCGCACCTCGTGCGCCGGGGCGGACACCGTGGATCGCTTCCTCCTGCATGTAACGCCGGCGCGGCCCTGGTCGTTGCTGCGCGGCCACCGGCCGGCGAGGTTCGCCAACCTAGATTTCGGCTTCAACGAACACGGCGCACGCCTCAACGGCGACTGCGTGGCGACCCGGACGCTGCCCGACTACGAGATCGCCCACCTGTCCACCGGGCAATTCGATTCAAGCGGCGAAATCAATTGGCGCGTGGTCTTGTCGCCGGCCTACACTGGCGTGGCTACGCCGCCCAGCAAGGTGCGCGCCGCGGATGAGGACGGGATTTGACGAAGCCGGGCGCCTGCTTGGTCAAGCCGCCCGGCGGCAGCGACCGCGGCATGCCGCCGTGGCACACGCACGCCGCTCGCTTGCGCCGCGCCTTGCCGCTCGCCGCCCTGGGCCTCTGCCTCTCCTGCGTGTTTTGGCTGGGGCGGCAACCAAGCACCCTTCACCCCAGCCATATTCACGCTTGGAACACCGCCAAGGTGATGGCGTTGGCGGAGAACTTGGAGTTCGCGCGCGGTCTGCAGTTCACGCAACGGAACCGCGACGCGGACGGTTCGATCCGGTACGACATGTACAACCGCTTTCCCATCGGCGGTCCCGCGCTCGTCAAACTGGCCATTTGGCCATTCGAAGGAGACATGTCGGCCCAACTTGCGGCGGCGCGCGCGCTGATGCTGGCGTTCTTCTGCGGCTCGGCGCTGCTCGCGTACTCGGCGTTGTTCCGCCTCGTGGGCAGCCGCCCGATCGCGCTCGCGGCCACGCTGCTCGCCTTCGCCTCGTACTACATGCTGGCTTACAACGACATCGTGACCAACGAGGTCGGCATGGATGTCTTCGCCTTGCTGCTCGTGTTCCACGCCATGGTGATGTTTCGCGGCCGCGCCACCCGCCGCGGCGAGCCAGCGGGCGACGCGTTGGCGCTGCGCAAAAGTGCCGTGACGGGGTTGTCCAAACGACGCTTCGGATGGTTGCTGGCCACGATTTGCGTGGCGCTGCTCTTGGGCTGGCATGTGTTCGCGCTGCTCGCCGCCTTTGTGATGGTGGGGCTTGCGGGAGAGGCGCGTGCGGCTTGGCAGCGGCCCGCGCCGGCGGCATCGCGTCGAAGGCTCGTGCCGCGTTTGGGCGCGGTGGCGTTGGCGACGTTGCGCAGCCGGATCACGCTGCTTGCGGTCTTTTCCGTGCTGTTCGGCGCGTCCGTGCTCGGCTGCAACTTGGCGGTCGAACACGCGCACATGGCAGGCCCAGGGCAGGAACGCGGCGCGGACAACATGGGCGCAGGCGCACGTGCGCCTTTGCCAACGTGGCAGTCCATTCTCCGCAGAACCGGCCTCGGCGACGGCCTAGGAGGTTTCCTCCGCCCTGTTGGTTGGGATCCACAAGCGCAGGGCAGGGCGCGCCAACCCTCGTTCTTGAAATGGCAGTTCCACCGCATCGGCGTGATGGTCGTGCCGGTTGCGGCGGCGGGCATCGGCGGCTTGGCGCTGGCGGACGAGGTGGATTGGAAGTACGCCGAAACGCCGCCGCTGACCGGCCTTGGCATAGCCGCAACCGCCGTGTGCTTTGCCGGGCTGTTCCTGCGCGGCCGGCCGCCGGAGCGGAGCGGCGCACGGGACGGGGGGCTGCTCGCCGTGTTGGCGCTGTCGGGTTTCTGCTGGACGATACCGATGCATAAGAACACGGTTTGGATCACACACGATTTCGAGGCGTGCATGTACATCGGGCTGGCGCTCGTGCTCTTCACGCTGCTTGGGGTCGGCCTCCGGCAGATCTGGCGCGCTGCAACGGGAGCCGCGGTCCCCGGCGTTCTGGCGGTGGCGGGCGCGGCTTTCGCGGCGTTGGTTTTCGCGGTGTCGAGCCACCGAATGGCCCAAGACGCGACGCGGAGCGCGGAAGCGGCGCAACCCACCGTGCTGGCCGAGTTCGAGACCATCCGCACACTGGCGCGGGGCAAGGACGTGCTGGTCGCGGCCACCTGGTTTGAACTCGGTTCCCGTCCCGTCTCGGCGTATGGCGGCGTTAGCGAAGGGATGCTGGCCCCCGCTTCCACTTGGTGGTATCTGGCGGGCACCGTGCTGCACTATGGCCTGAACTTGACCAAGGCTGCCCGGGTTGAAGCAAGCGGCGGGGTCGATTTCGTTCTCTCCTTCGAGCGTGTCGATGCTCCGCTGCTCACGCCCGCCCATCGCTTCGCGTTCCTTTACGACGCCGGCGGCGTGGCGGACGCCATCGCCGCCGCGCGCCGGCGCAGCCACGACGCCATCGCCGCACACGAGCCGCTCGTGCGCGGCCCACTCGATCTGCACCTGCTGCCGGTGGTGCCGCACACTCGCGCAAGCGCCACGCGCGGTGGCCGGGGTGGCGACTTGGCGCTCGCCTACCTCAAGCACCCCTGCCGTCCAGAGGACCTGCATGGCGTCTTCTTCTTGGAAGTGACCCCGGCGAACGTGGCGGATTTGCCCCCTCTGCTCCGCCGCACCGGGCGCGAATTCGTCCGCTTCAAACCCGGCGATTATTTCGGCTTGTTCGAGGACAAGTGCCTGTTCCGCAAGCCGCTGCCGTCATACCCGGTGCGGTCGATCAGAACCGGTAGATTGACCTGGGGTGACCGGTCCGGTTGGGAGGTGCGGGCGCGGATCGACCTGCACAACCTGCGGCGCGCCCGCGATGCGACGGACGTCGCGGTGCCTGCCGCGCGGGGCGCTTTCGACGTGCATCTGCGCGACGGGACGCTCACCTATGTGCGCTTCCCGTGTGCCCGCGGAGACATCATGGATCGTTTCTTCCTGCACATTACACCGGCGCGGCCGAGGCTTGGCCGCTCTGCCGCCGACCCGGTGGGGTTCGCCAACTTGGATTTCGACTTCAACGAACACGGCGCACGCTTCAACGGCTCGTGCGTGGCGACCCGGTCTCTGCCCGACCACGAAATCGCCCGCGTGTCCACCGGGCAGTTCGATTCGAGCGGCGAAGTCCGTTGGCGGGTGACCTTGGGCACTGGGAGTGGCCTCAAGTAGCTTGGGCACCAACGCAAAAGAACGCCAGGGCAATCGCATATGGATTGCGGCGTGGCGCGACGACGGGGGGATGGTGCAGAATTGACGTCTCGATCCAAGGAAGGAGAGACGACATGCGGGAACTTCTCGTTGTTTTTCAAGACGTTGAGGACCCAAGGAGGGGCAACGCCAAGCGCCACGACCTGCACGAGACGCTGACGCTCGCCCTGCTGGCGATGCTCGTCGGCGGACGCACCTGCGTCGACATGGAGGACTTCGGGCGCGAGCGGGAGGAGTGGCTGCGGCGGTTCCTGACGCTCGCGCACGGCATTCCGAGCCACGACACCTTCTCGCGGCTGTTCCGGAATCTGGATCCGGCGGGTCTGCGGAAGGCGCTGCTGCGCTTGGCGCAGGACTGGGCGGACGATCTCGGCGACGTGGTGGCGGTGGACGGCAAGGCGCTGCGGCGGTCGTTCGAGACGGCCTCGGAGCGGTCGCCGACCCACCTGCTGCAGGCGTTCGCCGCGGAGGCGAAACTGACGCTGGCGCAGGTGAAGGTGGACGACAAGTCGAACGAGATCCCGGCGCTGCCGGAACTGGTGGAGCTGCTGGACGTGAAGGGGCGCACGGTGACCGCGGACGCCATGCGCGCGCAGCGCGGGTCGGCGGCGGCGATCGTGGCCAAGGGCGGCGACTACGCGCTGCAGTTGAAGCGCAACCAGGGCACCATGCACGAGGATGTCGTGGAGTATCTGGACAATCCCCCGAAGTCGGCGGAACTCCTGTCGCATCAACAGGTTGACAAAGGCCACGGGCGCGTCGAGAGGCGCACCGCGATGGTCTGCCACGACATCGACTGGCTGCTGGAGCGCCACGACTGGCCCGGCCTGTCGGCCATCGGCAAGGTGGTCGGGGAGCGGCGCCTGGCCGACGGGTCGGAGAGCGTCGACGCCCGCTACTTCCTGCTCAGCGGCAAGCCCTCGGCCGAGCGTTTCGCCCACGTCGTCCGCTCCCACTGGGCCATCGAGAACGCCGATGCTCCGCATCGGACGCCTGCACTGGGTGCTCGACGTGTCCATGGACGAAGACCGGGCGCGCAACCGCAAGGGCAACGGCGCCGCCTGCCTCGGCGTCATCCGGCGGCTGGCGCTGAACATCGCGCGGATGCATCCCGACAAGCGGTCCGTCCGGCGCAAGTTCGCCCGCGCCCAGCGCAACGACGACGTCCTGCTCGACATGATCCGGGGCATCCGCAGGCGCGAATAGGCGGGGCAATCCATATGCGATTGCCCTGAAAAGAACGCAGCCAACCCTTTACGCTTGGGTTGGGGAAGCGCACAATGACGGCATAACGGTGGCGAGAGGCGGGAGAGGACGCCGTGAATCCGGTTACGGTACGCAACGAGATCGAACCGCTGTTGAGCGAGCTGATCCGCGAGCTGGCAGCGCAGGGACGGACCACCGAGCGCGCCATCTACTCCCGCATTCGCATGTCGCTGCGGGCGGCCGGCAACCCGTGCGACTTGGCGCGCCCGTTTCACGACCTGTCCACGATGGCCGCCGTGGTGCCCGAACGCCCCGACCCCGCGGGCGATGCCAACACCCTGCTCGCTCGCATCTTGGAAAAGGCCGAGCAACTCGCGTTGGAAACGGAGGACTCGCCGGTAGTTCACTAACAACGGCGACGCGCCCAAATTGTTTGCAAGCCGTCGCGGGCGGCCGGTTCAGGTCTTCCGGTTACGGGATCGCCGGCGACGTTCCGCGACGATGGCTGGATGATTCGACTCGGCGAACGGCACGGTCTTGCGCTCGTGCGGATCTTCTTCGGCCCGCCCGATGGTGGTTTGCACCTGCAGTGGCCCGCCGCAATGCGGGCAAGTATCGCGGACGCCACCAAGGTCAACCTGTTCTTTGCTCACAACATGCTGGTCCATGCGCTGCGCCCATCGCGGCACCAAACGACATGGCAACGCTAGCGGAACGGCGGCCAGAAGGCAACGGCGCACGACCGTGACCTTGCCGGCGAGTGGAAGTCAGGGCTCGTTCTCCACCCGGGTCGCCCAGTAGTCGGCGTCGAAGTCGTCGTCGCCGAGCAGGAAACGCCAAAGGCGGATGCGGTTGATGTATTCGATGCGGCCGGTGTCGTTCTCGAACCACTTCTCCGGGCGGGTCAGGATGGAGTGGATGTGGTCCGGGGCGCGTTCGCTCTTGACGTGGAAGATGGGGCGTTGCGCGTAATCCTGCTCGGTGAGGTCGGTTACGTCCCACAGGCGGCGTTGGCGCACCGTTGGGTTCAGGCGGATCTTGAACATGTAGCGCACGCGCTCCGAACGGTTGACGCCGCCGCCGTGCCAGAGGCCGTGGTGCGTGAAGATGAGCGTGCCCGCCGGGCACACCACATGCTCTTGGCCGACGATGTTCTGGTAGCGGCCGATGGCGCCCTCGCTCACCACGCGCAGATGCGTGCCGGGGACGTAGCGGGTGCCGCCCATCGTTGGCGTCACTTCGTGCGGGAAGTACATGAGTTGGATGTCGAAGGCTTGCCGCGGATCGATGGTGGAGTCTTGGTGCGTGTGCTGCGACGTGCCGGGAGCGCCGCCGCGGAAGCTCGGCGGATAGGTGATGTGCAGGAAATGGTGGTCGAGCAGGGCGCCCGGGCCGACCAGGCTTTCAATTGCGCCGCGCACCCACGGCAAGCGCACCAGGCGGCCGAGGGCGGTGTCGGCGGCGTAGGCGGCCATCATCGGCGTTCCCGCCGGCACTTCGGGAATGTGGTTTTCGCGCATCAACGCGCGGTTGCGCGCCAGCACCGGCTGCGGATCCGCGCCGGGTGGCGGCGTCTCCAAGCGGCCCGCTTCCTCTAGGAACTGCGCGTTGACGTCCTCCGGCACGCGCCCGTCGAAGCGCAGCAAGCCGCGCGCCACGAAGGTGGCCATCTGCCGCGAGGTTAGGCGTTCAACCACTGCCCGCAGCCTCCACGTCCGCGAGTTTCTCGAAGAGGAACTCGTAGCGCAGATAGCCGGTGCGGAACTCGGCGCCAACGGCGTGATCGACCAGCGGCGAGGCTTGAATCAGCCGCCAGCCGTCGCGCAGCGCGGCAAGCCCGCTGGCGTAGGGCGGCTCGTCGCCGTCGCCGGCCATGTGCGTCTCGCGTCCGGTGCCGTCGTACCGCGCCCACGCGACCACGCCGGAATCCAACGCCGAATTGCGCAAATAGAGCACAAGCACCTGCTGCCGCTGCATGGACAACAGCATAGCAAGCCGCCATCAGCGCTTGCCCAATCCCAGCCGGAAAGTAACCGGCACCACCACCGTGACGCGCGGCAGCGGCAGGCTGTCCGGAAAGGCTGGCAGTGGCTTCGCTGCATCCACCATTCGCAATGCCGCCGCGTTCAGCGCCGACGGGCCCGGGCGAGCCACCTCCACCTGCGCCACGCCACCATCGCGCCGCACCACGAGGCGCAGCTCCACCACGCCCTCTTCCCGACGCCGCCGAGACCCCAGCGGATAGCGTTTGTGGCGGTTCAGGTGCGCCGCCAACATTGCGGCGTAGGAACGCTTTGCCCCGACGTGGCCGCCGCGGCGGTTGTCCAACGCGCGCCCGTCGCCTTGGCGCACCTGTTGGGGCCGGGCGACGGAGGGCGCGACGGGGGCTGGTTCGTTGCTTGGTTCCGGGCGCTCCGGCAAGGCTGCTTGGGGCGGTGTTGGCGGTGGGACGGGGGCCACCGGCAGAGTCGGCTCGTGGATCGGCGCGGGTGGTGGAGCGTTTTCGACCGGCGGCGGCTCTGGCTCTGGCGGCTCTGGGGGAGGTGGGGGCGTGGGATCGACGTCGGCTTCGGCAGCCCCCAAGTCGCCCAGCAAGCCGAGGGCGATCTCGATGCCTTGCTCTCCGGGCGCGATGGCCTCGCCGTCGTCGCTGCTTTGCCAAGCCGCGAAACCGGCCAAGTGGAGCAGCAGCGCGGCGGGCGCGGCGACCAGCCAATGCCGCCGGGGGATCATGGCGGCGGGCCGAGGCGCGGCCGGGTGGCCAACGCCGCTTCCGCCACGCCGGCGCGACGCAGGGTGGCCAGCGTGGCGCGCAGCTTCTCCACCGGCAAATCCGCATCCGCCTTCACCAAGAGCGGTTGCGTTGCGATTTTCGCCACAGCAGTGTGCAAAGCGTCCGCGGCGATCCGCTCGTCGTCCAGCCACATCTCGCCGTCCGCGGTCACCAAGAGTTCCACTCCGCGCGTTGGCAACGCCTCGCTGGTGGAGGCCGGCGGCGCCACCGCCACCGCATCGCTCCGCTGCACCTGCCCGGCCAGCATGAAGAACGCAAGCAGCAAGAACACCACATCGGTCAGTGGCGTCAAGGCCGGTTCCTTGCGCTCCGGCCGGCGCCAGGACGCCGCCCCGATGGTCACGGCGCCTCGTCCTGCAGCGATAGCCGCGCCGCGCCGGCGGCCTTCAGGCGATCGAGCCAGTCCACCAAGGTTTGGGTGCTCACGCCGGCGGCGTCGATGACGTAGCCGGCGTCGGGCGCCTCGGCCACGAAAGCGCGCAACGCCGCCGCGTCGGCGCCGCTGAAGGCGCGCTCGCCGTGGCGCAACACGCCGTCCGCCTCTAGGAGAAGAACACGCACGTCCGGCGGGTCGAGCGCCTCGGCTTGGGCGGGCATGGCGATGGGCATTTCGCGCCAGCGGGTGAAGTTGGTGGTCAGGATGAAAAAAAGCAGCAGGATGAACACCACGTCGATCAGCGGCGCGAGGCCGATCGCGCGGCGTCGGCGGCGCGGCAGGTCGAGCGTCACGCGGCATCGTCCGGCGTCGGCGCGGCTTGGGATTCCGCCGGGTGGAGCGTGAACACCTGCGTCACCGCATCGTTCATGCGCAGCGCCACGCGCTCGACTTTGCGTTCCATCCAGCCATGCACGGCGGTGACCGGGATCGCCACGCCCAGCCCGAACGCGGTGGTTAGAAGCGCCCGCCAAATGCCGCTCGACAGCACCGACGGATCCACTTGCGGGCCGGCCGCCTCCAAGCGCTGGAACGCCAGGATCATGCCGAGCACCGTGCCCAGCAGCCCCAGCAAGGGGCTCAACATGGCGATGCTCTCCAGCGGCGGCAGCAGCAGGCGCTGCCGATGCAGTTCGAGCGACGCGACCCGTTCGATCTCTTCCTTCAGCACTTGCCGGTCCGCGCCGGGAGCGCGCAAACCGCGCATCGCCAAGCCCACCACATGAGCGACGGGACGGCCCTCGTCCAATTCCCGCAGCGCTTTGTCGTGCTCCCCTTCGCGCCACAGGCGCAGGCTGGCGTGGACGTCGTCGTCCCGTTCCGGGCGCAGCGTGGCGAACTGCCAGCACTTGACCAGGATGATGCTGAGCGCCGCCACCGAGAGCCCGAGCAACACCCACAACACCGGGCCGCCGACGGTCAGGAAACCCGCGGCGCCATCCAGCCAAGAGCCCGGCGTTTCTCCCGTCGCGGCCACGGTCAATGCCTAGAAGCGCAGTTCGAGTTCGGCGAAGAAGAGCCGCCCGGAAGTGTACCGGCGGCGCGTGCCGGTGCGGCTCGAGTTGATGTCCACCGTGTCGTCCAAGAGGTTGGAGATGGTGAGCTTCACGCCGCCGTTCACGCGGTCGAAGAAGGTCGGCCGCCACACGATTTTGGCGTCCAACGTCCAGAGGTTGTCGAAGTCGAAATCCTCGTAGATGTCGTAGTCGCCATCGCAATAGTCCACATCGTCGTCGTCGCAATCGTCGCCCGAGTCGCGGGCGATGGTGCCGCCGCGGCGCAAATTGACGAACGTCGACCAAGTGAGATTCCACGCCGGCACACGGGTAACCGTCATCAGGCGCATGCCGAACGGAATGTTGTAATCCCACGCGGGAAGATTGGCCACCGCAATCAACTCGCCTTTGTAGTGGACCGGCTCCTCGTCGATGCGGGCGTCGTACGCGTCGTCGTCTTGGCGGTTGCTTTCCGAATCCTTCATGCTCAGCGCCAGCTCGAAGGACGTCTCAAGGGGCCCCAAGTTGAGCGAACGGCCGCTCGCCACATGCAACGTGGCGCTGCGGGTCGAATGGCGGCCTTCGTTGGTGTAGAAGTATTTGCGGTCGTCCGGCGCGCCGTCGCTGTCGTCGCAGTTGTAGCGCATCGCGTGGCGCGGATTGCGATTGCAATCCACCAATACGCGGGAGACGCCGTCCTTGCCGGCGCGATTCACCAGCTGCAGGCGGGTCGTCAGCGAATCGAACGCCTGCGTCCAACCGAGCATCCACTCGTCGGAGTACGGCGTTTTCAGATCCGCGGCGCCGGTGCGGTTGTCGTACGTGAGTTCGCGCCGGACGCTGCCGTTCGCGTTGTACTGGATCTGATGACGCCAGCCGTAGATGGCGTCGTTCAGCTGGTAGCGGAAGAAGCTCCGTCCGTAATAGCGGTTGACGCCGGCGATCAGGCGCGTGGCGTCGTTGCCGTACACATCCCACTCCGCCGAGAGGCGCGGCGCGACATCGAAGTTGCCGAGGAAACTGTTGCGGTCGGCGCGCGCCTCCAAGTTGAACTGCCAACGCCCGGCGCGGATCTGGTCGCCAACGTAGATGGACGCCTCGCTGTAATCGAGATCCACTTTTCCGGCGTAGTAGGTGGACACGCGCCACAAGTACTCGTCGCCCAGGCTGCTGGCGCCGTCGCCGTCCATGTCGCGGCAGCCGTTGCGGCCGTTGTCGCGCACACAAGCGTATTGGTGGAACACCACATCGCGCGGCCGCTCGTAGAAGCTGCGCGACCGACGCAGCTCGCCGCCAATCGTCAGCGTGTGTGCGCCGGCGTTGGACGTCCACTTCGGTTTGATGCTGATGCGCGTCTGCGCTTGCTCGCTGTCGCCGTAGGCGCCCTCGTATTGCGAATCGAGATCGCTGCCCTCCGCGTACTCGTGAAAGGTGAACATGTCGCTGTCGCTGTCCAAGCTGTCGCCCAGGCGATCGAAGCCGATTTGCAGTTGCAGCTCTCCGTCCGCCAACGGCCGCGCCCATTGGGCGGTCACGCCGTAGCCGTCGTGGGTTTTCGCAAACGCGCCGTCGTAGGTGGTGGCCGTGATGCCATCGTGACGGCGGCGGGCGAACCGCACGGACAGGCTCACGTCGTTCGCGCCCCAGGTGTCGACGATGCGCCCGAGCACGTTGTCCACCACATCCTCGTAGCTGATGTGCTGCAGTTCCCGCCGCCCAATGTGGTATCTCTTCTCGTATTGTTGGGCGAATCTGGAGCGGCGGCGGGAGGCGCTCAACGTCACGCCGACGTCGCCTATGCCACGCGACAGCGAAAGACCAATCGTCGGCTTGAAATAGTCCGGCGTGTAACGCGCCGAGTAGTAATCCGCCCCGCCGATGTCCGGCTCGCCGGTTTCATCCTCATCCACATGAAACGACTCCCACTCGTCGCGCTTCAGTCCATAGCGGAGCGTGAAGTGGTCTTCGCCATCGTAGCGTTTCAGCTCCGCCGCCACCACGCCGCCGGTGAAACCGCCGTGTTCCGCCGGCACGTTGCTGTCGTACACCTGCACGTTCTCCAAGAGATCGACGTCCACGTAGTAGCCCTGCGGGGAACTGCCGCCGTGGGGGAAAACGAGGCTTGGCGTAAGCCAGACATCGCTCGTCGCGCCCGGGTTCAGATCGTTGACCGTATCGGTGCCGTCGATGAGAAACAGGTTTTGGTAGAACGGCTCGCCGTGGAACGAAATCTCGCCCGGGCGCATCACCGCGGTGTTGGCGGACAGATCGCCTTCCCGCGCGAAGTCCACGGCCGGATTCAGCCGCAGCAAGTCCGCCAAGTGGCCTTCCGCGGTCGGCGTGGCCGCAATCGTCTCTTCGTCGTAGCGGGTGCGCCCGGGCTGCGGGTCTATCGGACGGGCCTCCACATCGACGGGCACGCGCAAAGCATCGTCGTCCGTTTGCCGCTCCTGCTGCTCTTCGGTGTCCGTGTCGGCTTGGCCATCGAGCTGATCTTGCTCCTCGGCCAGCACCCAAGCCCCGAACAGCAGGGCAAGGATGGCCAAGCCGCGCCGTCCGCAAACGAGATTGGTGTGTTCCGTCATAGCGTTTCCCCCCTTGAGGATTCTACAGATTGCCTAGGGCTCGATCGCGCCATGCCGGGCAGCACGGGCGGCCGATGGATGTGTGGGCGTCGGCTCAAGGTGTCCAAGAAAGCGCCCAGCGTGTCGATCTCGTCGCGCGTCAAACCGAGCGGGCGAATCAACGGCGAAAGCTGCGGCTCGCCCTCCTTCCGCCTGCTGTTGGCGGTGATGCCGTGGTTGTACATCAGCAGAATGCCGCGAAAGTTGCTGAACAAGCCGTTGTGCATCCACGGCCCGGTGAACTGCAAATCGCGCAGCGACGGTGTGCGGAACTTGCCGCGGTCGGCGGCGTTGCCGGTGACGCGAAAGCGTCCCAAATCCTCAAAGCGCCTGCCGTAGTAGCTGAGCCCGGTGTGGTGGAAGTTGCCATCGGAAAGCAGCGGCCCGTGGTGGCAGTTCATGCAGCGGGCGCGGGTGCGGAACAGATGCAGGCCCTCGATTTCCCGATCGGTGAGGCGGCGGTGGTCGCCGCGCAGGAAAAAGTCGAAGCGACTGGCCGAGGACACGATGGTGCGAAAGAAGGCGGACACCGCCGTGGCGATGCGTTCCGGCGTCACGCCCGGCGTCCCGAAGGCGTCCGCGAACCGCTCGGCGTATTCCGGCAGCCGCGCCAACCGCGCGGCGGCGTTTGCCGGTTCAGCGCGCATCTCGGCCGGGCTGGCAATCGCCCGCAACACCTGCGCCTGCAAACTGGCGGAGCGGCCATCCCAGGACCAGCGCTGGAAATAGCCGACGTTGAGCAAGGTCATGGCGTTGCGCGAGCCCGCGGTTCTGTCGTGGCCGAACGGCACCCCGCGCCCGTCGCCCCAACCGAGCTCCGAGTCGTGGCACGTCGCGCACGCGATCTGCCCGGAACCGGAGAGCCGCGGATCGAAGAACAGCAAGCGGCCGAGCGCCTCGGTCGCCGGCGTCTGCCACGGCTCACCCGGCAAGCTCGGCAACAAGCCCAGCTCCACCGCCGCCACGCCTTCATCCACTTCGAACGGCGGCCACCGCTCGACGGGTTGGCGGTAACGCGCCGCCAGCGGGGCAGCGGCCGTTGCGCTCGCCAACGCCGCTTCAACTTCGTTGGCGGGGTTGCCGGCTGCACACGCCGCGATGCCGATCAACGCACAGGCACCGGCGAGACGACTGCTCCACCCAAGGTTGTTAATGAAACTCATTTGCATTAACGGGTAGCTTGGTGCCGAAATCCCGCTCTGTCAAGGCGGTTGCCGCAAGGGGTGTGCGACAGTTTGGTGGCATCTACACGTCCTGGGAGCGCGGGCGTCTCGCCCGCACAAGGTGAACACCCGTGAACGAAAATGCGGGCGAGACGCCCGCGCTCCCAGGGCTGCGGCCATCCGGGTGGAGGCGCAATCGCCGTCAGGCGGAACCTGCGCCGTCCGTCAGCTTGTTCAGCACGTACTGCAAGATGCCGCCGCACTGGAAGTAGCGAATCTCGTTGCTGGTGTCCACGCGCGAACGCACCCGCGTCTCCGTCGTCTCGCCATCGGGCCGCCGCACGCGCAGCATCAGCTCTTGGCGGGGAGTGATCTCCGCCACTCCTTCCGGCAAGGCGATGTCCACCGTCTCGTCTCCCGTCAGCGCCAGCGTGCGGCGCGATTCGCCGGCGGCGAATTCCAGCGGCAGCACGCCCATGCCGACGAGGTTGAAGCGGTGGATGCGCTCGAAGCTCTCGGCAACCACCGCCCGCACACCCAGCAGCCGGGTGCCTTTCGCCGCCCAGTCGCGGCTGGAGCCGGTGCCGTACTCCTTGCCGGCGAACACCACCAGCGGCGTGCCCTCGCCTTGGTAGCGCATGGCCGCGTCGTAGATGGAAAGCTCGTGGCCGGTGGGGATGTGGCGGGTGTAGCCGCCTTCCCGCGCTGGCGTCATCTCGTTGCGGATGCGGATGTTGGCGAAGGTGCCGCGCATCATCACCTCGTGGTTGCCGCGCCGCGAACCGTAGGAGTTGAAATCCGCCACCTGCACACCGTGCTGCTGCAGGTATTCCCCGGCCGGGCTGGCCGGTTGGATCGCGCCGGCCGGGGAGATGTGGTCGGTGGTCACGGAATCGCCCAGCAGCGCCAGGATGCGGGCGCCTTCGAGTGCCACCGGCTGCCGCAAATCGCCGCCCACGGAGAAGAACGGCGGCTCCTTGATGTAGGTGGAGTTCCCCCAGCCGTACACCGCGCTTTCCTCCACCGGAATCGCTTGCCACGCCTGCGGCCCGGTGAAGACGTCCGCGTACTGGCGGTGAAACATCTCCGCCGAAACCTGCGCCATCGCCTCCTGTATTTCGGCGTTGCTCGGCCAGATGTCGCGCAGGAACACGTCGTTGCCGTTGGCGTCTTGGGCCAGGGGTTCCGCCTCCAAGTTGATGCGCGTGGTTCCGGCCAGCGCGTAGGCGACCACCAGCGGCGGCGACGCCAGCCAATTGGCGCGCACCTCCTGATGCACACGGCCCTCGAAATTGCGGTTGCCGGAGAGCACGGAGGAAACCACCAGATCGCCGCTGGCGATGGCGTCCGAAATGGGCTTAGGCAGCGGGCCGGAATTGCCGATGCAAGTGGTGCAGCCATAGCCCACCAAGTGGAAACCGATGCGATCCAAGTGTTCTTGCAACCCGGTGGCCGCCAAGTATTCCGTAACCACTTTCGAGCCGGGCGCGAGGGAGGTTTTCACCCACGGCTTCACGCGCAAGCCCTTCTCCACGGCTTTCTTCGCCAGCAATCCGGCGCCCAGCATCACCGCTGGATTGGACGTGTTCGTGCAAGAGGTGATGGCGGCGATCACCACGTCGCCGTGGCCGAGATCGTGGGCGGCGTCCGGCACCGGCACGCGGGCGCTCGACGCGCCCTTGCCGGCGAGTTCCAGCGCCTCGTCGAAGGCGCGCGGCAACGCCGCCATGTCCACGCGGTCTTGCGGGCGTTTCGGGCCGGCCAACGCCGGGCGCACCGCGCTCAAGTCCAAATGCAGCGTGGCGGAATACGCGGTGTCCGTTTCGCCATCGCGCCACAAGCCCTGCGCCTTCGCGTATTCCTCCACCAAGGCGACGGTTTGCGGCGACCGGCCGCTCAACGCCAAGTAGCGGATGGTTTCCGCGTCCACGGGAAAGAAGCCGCAGGTGGCGCCGTACTCCGGCGCCATGTTGGCGATGGTGGCGCGGTCCGCCAGCGGCAAGTGATCGAGGCCGTCGCCAAAGAACTCCACGAACTTGCCCACCACGCCGTGGGCGCGCAGCATCTCCACCACGCGCAGCACCAGATCCGTGGCGGTGACGCCTTCCGGCAAGGCGCCGGCCAGTTCGAAGCCCACCACGTCGGGAATCAGCATGGAGATGGGCTGCCCCAGCATCGCGGCTTCCGCTTCGATGCCGCCCACGCCCCAGCCGAGCACGCCGAGGGCGTTGATCATGGTGGTGTGGCTGTCCGTGCCCACCAAGGTGTCCGGGTACGCCAGCGCGCGCCCGTTTTCGTCCCGCGTCCAAACGGTGCGCGCCAGATGCTCCAGGTTCACTTGGTGGCAGATGCCGGTGCCCGGCGGCACCACGCGGAAGTTGTCGAACGCGCTCTGCCCCCAGCGCAGAAAGCGGTAGCGCTCGCGGTTGCGCTCCATCTCGATGCCGACGTTCTCCTCGAAGGCGCGCTCGTGGCCGAACCGATCCACCATCACCGAGTGATCGATCACCAAATCCACCGGGATTTGCGGGTTCACCACGGCGGGATCCCCGCCCGCGGCCGCCACCGCGCCGCGCATCGCCGCCAAGTCCGCCACGCCCGGGACGCCGGTGAAGTCCTGCATCAACACGCGCGCCGGGCGATAGGCGATCTCCTTGGCCGCCGGCCGATCATCGGCCCAGTTCGCCAACGCCACGATGTCCTCGCGCCGAACGGTGTCGCCATCCTCGAACCGCAGCAGGTTCTCCAGCAGGATCTGCAGCGACTTCGGCAATCGCGCCACATCGCCAGCGCCGTGGGCGGCCGCTTCCGGCAGGCTGAAGTAGTCATACTCGGCGTCCGCCACGCGCAACGCGCGTTTCGCTGCGAAACTGTCTTGGCTCATGGGCTACACGGGGTTCAACTGCGGGGCGGCAATGGTAAACCGTCGCAGCCATAGCGTGTTAGCCTGCCACTCGCACGAAGGCGGCGTACTGTCTCAAACCATGATCTTCCGCTCCGACCTCAGCCTCGACCGGGGCATGGCCGCCTTGTCGCCCCGACTTGAGCGGCTGTGGGGGTTTCGTCGCGGCCATCGGGGCACGCACTCCAGCCGCACCATCATGCTGGATGAGCTCACGCAGCTCTTGGAAGCGGTGCCGAGCGACGCCCGGCGCGACGATTACGCCGAGGCCGTCGTCGCCGGCAACTGCCTCGGCAAGCCCACGGCGGCCACGCGCAAGGCGTCCTTCCAGCGCCTCGCCGAGCTCTACGGCTTGCACCCGCGTTTCCTCCTGTTCCGCGCCTTGCGGCTGTTTTGGCACACCGACGAAGCGGCAAGGCCGGCACTGGCGCTGCTGCTCGCGTTGGCGCGCGATCCATTGCTGCGCGCTAGCGCACACGCCGTCGTGGCCACGCAGATCGGGCACGAGTTCCGCCGGCAATCCATGAAGGACGAACTGGCCGCCGCCACGCAAGAGCGCCTCAACCCCGCCACGCTGGATGCCGTGGTGCGCCGTGCGGCGTCGTCGTGGACGCAAGCCGGCCATCTGCGCGGCAAAAGCCGCAAGACCCGGCAGCGCCTTGGCGCTACGCCGGCGGCAACGGCGTATGCTCTGCTGATCGATTCGGCTATCGGCAACGGCAGCGATCCGCTTTACGACTCGCCTTGGGTGGTGGTGCTGGATGTGCGCCTCGACGAGTTTGTGCGATTGGTGGAGAAGGCCAGGGTGCTCGGCCACTTGGAGTTCAAGCATGTGGGCAAAATCATGGAGTTGTCGTTTCCGGCGCTAATCACGGAGAAGGAGCGGGAGATCATCCGTCGTGAGTCGCATCGATAAACTGCTGGAACGCTACAAGGCGCACATCTCGCTCCCGTGGCGGCAGGACTTGGCCGGGGCGGAGAAGGCCATCTTCATCGTCTACGACAAGGCCGACGAGCGGCGCCTGCGCACACGCATGGGGCGTTTCGAGGAAGCAACCGAGGCGACCGGCCACGGCTGGGTGCCGTGCGATCTCACCGATGCGTTCGCCAAGTGGATGGCGGGTTTGGATTACCAAGAGAGCTACTTCGAGTTCCCGGAGGACTTGGCGCTGAAGCTGGACGAGGACTTCCCGCGCCACTTGGCCGCCCAAGTGCGCGACCGGCTCGCGCTGCCCGATGCGGACGCGGACGCCGTGGTGGCCGTCACCGGGGTGGCCTCGCTGTTCGGTTTCGCCCGCGTTTCCGATCTGATGCAGGCGGTGGAAAACGACATTTGCGGCCGCCTGGTGGTGTTCTTCCCGGGCGAATACGAAAACAGCAACTACCGGCTGCTCGACGCCCGCGACGGCTGGAACTACCTGGCGGTGCCCATCACCGTTCACGATCAACGCGCCGTTTACCGGGTAGGCGGATAGGCGTTTTGAGCCCCATGCGCAACCGCGAAATCTACCAACGCGACCCGTTCGACATCCTCCTGCCCAACAGCGGCGTGGCGGCCATGACGGACGCCCTCACGGAGAACGAGCGCAGCACGCTGCGCTTCGAGCTCACGCACTTCGTGTGCGAAGGCGAATACCAACGCGGCTTGGTTCGCATTCTCGAGTCCTACATCAACCACCAAGGCGAGGCGGAGCAGCCCGCGGCCTGGATCAGCGGCTTCTTCGGCAGCGGCAAATCCCACTTGGCGAAGATGCTGCGCTTCCTGTGGACGGACTACGCCTTCCCCGAAGACGGCGCCACGGCGCGCGGGCTGGCGCAACTGCCGGACGATGTGCGGGAGAAGCTGACGGAGCTCTCCACCCTAGGGCGGCGCGGCGACGGTTTGCACGCGGCCGCCGGCACGCTGGGCGCGGGCGCGGGCGACAGTGTGCGGCTGGCGCTGCTCGGCGTGGTCTTCAAGTCCAAGGGCCTGCCGGAGGGCTATCCGCAGGCGCGCTTCCACCTGTGGTTGCAGAGGAACGGCATCTACGAGCAAGTCCGGGCCGCAGTGGAAGCCGCCGGCAAGAACTTCCAACGCGAGCTCAACGATCTCTACGTGAGCCCGCTGATCGCCAAAGCGCTGCTGGCCGCGGACGCCAACTTCGCCGCCACGGAGCGGGACGCGAAATCCCTGCTGCGCGACCAGTTTCCGCGCCCGAAGGACATCACCACCGAACAATTCACAGAAGCCATGCACGACGCGTTGGCGCCACAAGGCGGCGGCTTGCCCCACACCGTCGTCATTCTGGACGAGGTGCAGCAGTACATCGGCGACGACGCCGAGCGCTCCTACGCGGTGCAGGAAGTGGCCGAAACGTGCAGCAAGCGATTCGCCGACCGCCTGCTCTTCCTCGGCACCGGCCAGACGGCGCTCTCCAGCACTCCGCGGCTGCAACGGTTGCAGGGCCGCTTCACCGTCACCGTCGAGCTCTCGGACACCGACGTGGAAACCGTCATCCGCCGCGTGGTGCTGGCCAAGCGCGCGGACCGCATCGCCGACGTTCGCGCCGCGCTGGATACCCACGCCGGCGAAATCGACCGCCAATTGGGCGGCACCGGCATCGCCCCGCACAGCGAAGACAAGCTCGTTCTGGCGGACGACTACCCGCTGCTGCCAGTGCGCCGACGCTTCTGGGAACAAGCGCTGCGCGCCGTGGACAGCGTGGGCATGGCCGGCCAGCTACGCACCCAACTGCGCATCGTCTACGAAGCCATCCGCGCCACCGCGGACGAGCCCATCGGCACGGTGGTGCCGGCGGACTTTCTGTTCGATCAGCTCGCCACCAATCTGCTCAACACCGGCGCACTGCTGCGCGAAATCCACCAAACCATCGTGAATCTGAACGACGGGAGCCCCGACGGCGTTCTGCAATCCCGCCTGTGCGCCTTGGTGTTCCTCATCCGCAAGCTGCCCCGCGACGCCGGCGTGGACAGCGGCGTTCGCGCCAACCCCACGATGCTGGCGGACTTGCTGGTGAAGGATCTCGCCCGCGACGGCACGGCGTTGCGCAGCCAGTTGCCGAAGCTGCTGGACGAGCTGGTGGACGCCGGCACGCTGATGAAGCTGGACGACGAATACAGCCTGCAAACCAAGGAAAGCAGCGATTGGGAGGCCGAGTTCCGAACCCGCCGCAACCGACTGGCCAACGACCCCGCGAACATGAGCGTCCAGCGTTCCGAACGGCTGCGCGAAGCCGTCCACCGGGCGCTGGCCTCCATCAAGATCCTGCACGGCGACGCCAAGGAACCCCGCGAGCTGGCCCTCCACTTCGGCACCGAGCTGCTCCCCAGCGGCAAAGGCGTCACGGTGTGGGTGCGCGACGGTTGGGGTTCCAGCGAGCGCAGCGTGCTGGCCGATGCCCGCGCCGCCGGCCAAGACGACCCGGCGGTGTACATCTTCGTCCCCAGAACGTCCGCCGACGAGCTGGCAAGACTGATCGCCACCCGCAGCGCCGCCACCGAGACCGTGGAATACAAGGGCGTTCCCACAACCGAAGAGGGCAAGGAGGCCCGCCGAGGCATGGAGACGCGCGCCGAGGAAGCCGCCAACAATCTGCGCGCCGTGGTCAGCCGCATCATGGAAGGCGCGAAAGTGATCCAAGGCGGCGGCAACGAGCGCTTGGAAACCAGCTTGGCGGACAAGGTAAAGGCCGCGGCGACCGCCTCCTTGGCGCGCCTCTACCCCGAGTTCCCCGACGCCGACGACGGCCGCTGGCGAACGGTGATCGAACGCGCCCGCCGCGGCGCCGAGAATCCCTTGGAAGCGGTGGACCACACGGGCAAGACGGAGGAGCACCGGGTCTGTGCCGCTGTTCTGCAACACATCGGTTCCGGGCGGAAGGGCCGCGAAGTGCGCACTCACTTCGCCGCGCCACCTTACGGCTGGCCAAGAGATGCCGTGGACGCGGCCCTCGTCGCGCTGTTCGGCACCGGTCACCTGCGCGCCACCGCCAACGGCGTCGCCTTGCGACCGGGACAGCTGGATCAAGGCAAGGTGTCCGCGACGGACTTCCGCACGGAAACCGCCACCGTGGACACCCGCCAACGCATGGCCCTGCGCAAGCTCTTCCAAACCACCGGCATCGCCTGCAAGCCCAACGAGGAAAGCACCGCCGCCGCCGAACTGCTGGCCAAGCTGCTGGAACTGGCGCAAACCGCCGGCGGCGACGCGCCCCTACCGCCCACGCCAAAGACCGAGTACCTTGCCGAGCTGCAATCCTTGGCAGGCAACGAGCAGCTGCTCGCGGTGCTGGAGAGAAACGACGAACTGGCCGGCAACTTCAAGGATTGGGGCCACTTGGGCGCGTTGGCCCAGCAACGCCTCCCCGCCTACGAGCGCCTGCTGGCGCTGGCTAGGCACAGCGCGGAGTTGGAAGCCGGCGCGGACGTGCAACCTCAAGTGGCGGCCATCAAGACCAACCGGAACTTGCTCGCCGTCACCGATCCGGTTCCAAGCCTGGCGGCCACCCTTACGGATGCCCTGCGCACCGCCCTTGCCGACGCCGCAAGGGAATACGACGGCGTGTTCGAGGCAGAGCAAGAGCGCTTGGAGCACGCGGCTAGCTGGCAACAGATCGACCCGGCGCAACGCAGCGCTATACTGGCGCAACTGCACATCAGCAAAGCGACCGTGGGCGCAACCGGCACGGAGCAAGAGGTGCTGCGCTCGCTGGAGGCGGCGTCCTTGGACGCATGGCGAACGCGCACCGCCGCCCTGCCGCAGCAGTTCGGCGCCGCCCGCACGGAGGCCGACAAGCTGGTGGAGCCGAAGACGCGCCATGTGAAGCTGGCAAGCGACACGCTGCGAACGGAAGACGACGTGCGCGCATGGGCGCGCAAGACGGAGCAGGAACTCGTGGAACAGGTGAAGCAAGGGCCGGTGGTGGTCAACTGAGGTCACGAAGGACGGAAATGCTGCTAGAGCGCATCCAGCTAAAGAACTTGCTCTCGTTCGGCCCGGACACCGAGGAGTTCGAACTGCGGCCGCTGAACGTCCTGATCGGCCCCAACGGCAGTGGCAAATCCAACTTCATCGAAGCGATTGGCCTGCTCCAAGCCGCACCCACGGACTTGGCACGCCCCATGCGCACCGGCCGCGGCGTTGCCGACTGGATTTGGCAAGGCGAGCCCCAAGCCGACTCGGCCCGCATAGAGTCCGTCGTCAACCCGACTGGCCAACACGCCCTGCGCTACAGCGTGGAGTTCGGCAAACGAGACGAGCGCTTCGCGGTGATCGAAGAGCGGTTGGATCGGGCCGATCCACACGATCCAGCGCCGTACTTTGAAGTGAGAGATGGAAAGGCACACCTTAAGATCGGGGGCCAGCCATCGCAAACAGGCCACACTGCCGACGCCCTTCTTAAACCCTATCCAATAGATGCATCCAAATCCGTCCTAGCTCAGGTCAAGCACCCTAGCCACTACGCCGAACTGACCTGCCTTGGCCAGCACTTGGAGCGCATTAGTCTGCACAGAGAGTGGACATTCGGCCGCAAAAACATCGTCCGCTCGCTGCAAATGGCAGACTTGTCCACAGCCAATCTTGCGGAAGACAACAGTAACCTAGGGTTGGTGCTCAATCGCCTGTCTAGGAACTACAAGGTGCGAGCGCGGATGGTTGCAGCGCTGCGCGACCTCTACAAGGAAGCCTCGGACTTCCAAGTGTACATCGAGTCCAATACCGTGGAGGTGTTGGTCCAAGAACGCGAAGGCGTAGCCACCATACCCGCCACTCGGCTCTCCGACGGCACGATTCGCTATCTTTCCCTGTTGGCCATCCTCTGCGACCCCGATCCTCCTCCCCTCATCTGCATAGAAGAACCGGACAACGGCCTTCACCCAGATGCTGTTATGTCGCTTGCAGATCTGATTGTGGAAGCATCGGAAAGAACCCAGTTAATCGTGACGACCCATTCCGATGCGTTGGTTGGTGCGCTAACGAACCAACCCGACGCCATCGTCGTATGCGAACGCCCCGGCCCAGGCACGGAGTTGCGCCGGCTCGACCCGAAGCAACTCTCGCAGTGGTTGGAGAACTACGGGCTTGGCGATCTGTGGCGCATGGGCGCACTGGGGGCCAACCCGTGAAGGGCATAGAGATCTACATGGAAGGTGGCCCCATCGGCAGCAACAGCAGCGAAGGCAAGGCGGCGCTGCGGAAGGGCATGGAGGCACTACTGGAAGCGCTAAAGCAAGCTGCCGAACGCAAGCGTCTGCGCTGGAGACTGGTGTGCTGCGGCACACGCGGTGACGCGTTGCGTGCCTTTCGCAACGCCACGGCCACTAACCGCGATTACTTTGTGGTGCTGCTGGTGGACGCCGAGGCCCCGGTCTCCACAACCCCTAGGGAGCACTTGGCCGACCGCGATGGATGGGACGTCACCTTTGCCCAAGAGGATGCCGTGCATTTGATGGCGCAGGTGATGGAGACTTGGATCGTCGCCGACGCCGATGCCTTGACCGCCTATTACGGCAAGAGGTTCAGCCGCAATGCGCTGCCCCGCACACAAAACCTAGAGGACGTACCGAAGGAAGACATCGAGCGGGCGCTGAATCGGGCTACGGAGCACACCACGATGGGCCGTTATCACAAGATTCGCCATGCCCGTTACCTTCTAGGCCTTATTGACCCCTCTCGTGTGAGGCAACGGTGCGGCCACTGCGACCGCCTCTTCAACACGCTCTCCGCGCAGATCGAAGCCGCCTAACGCTGGACGCTAGAGACACACCATAAAGATGCTTCCTCCCAACCGAGGTGCTAGAATGTGTGACCTACGAAGCGGTGTGGTGCGCCAGTGGGGCGTGTACTGAGAAGCGACGATGACCCTCCGACCAGAGTTGAGAAGGCGCCTCGAACGCGCCGTCACAGACGCTCGGGCGGTTGCCGAGGCAGGCGCGAGAGCGGCGTTGGAGGCGCTGGCGGTACACACCGCGAACCCCTACCCGCACATGGGCGAACCCCAGCGCCGCTTGCGGCGGCGGCTTCGCGCCCATGCCCGCCAACTGGGTGACCGTCGTGATGCCGGGTCCGGTGCCCAAGCCATCGTGCGGCTGGCGCAAGAGTGTGCCTACGAGCACTGGCACGGCATGTTGTTCGCCCGCTTCCTTGCCGAGAACAACCTGCTCATCGAGCCCGAATTGGGCGTGGCGGTGACGCTGGACGAGTGCGAGGCGCTAGCAAAGGAGCACAACGGCAGCAGCGGGGCCGGCGGCGAAGGCATGGACAAGTGGACGCTGGCCGCCCGCTTCGCCCACGCCATGCTGCCGCAAGTGTTCCGAGCCGATCTGCCGGTGTTCGAGGTTGCCTTCGCGCAAGAGCACCGCCAGCGGATGGAAGCGCTGGTGGAAGGCTTGCCCACCGACGTGTTCACCGCGTCGGATGCCCTCGGCTGGGTGTATCAGTTCTGGCAGTCGCAGAAGAAGGTGGATGTAAACCGCTCGGAAGCCAAGATCGGCGCGGACGAGCTGCCAGCCGTCACCCAACTCTTCACCGAACCGTACATGGTGAGCTTCCTGCTGGACAACAGCTTGGGCGCATGGTGGGCCGCCCGCCGGTTGACGGACGCCGATCTCAAGGCGGCGCAATCCGAAGCGGAGTTGCGGGAGAAGGCGGCGATTCCGGGTGTGCCGCTCGCGTACTTGCGTTTCGTGCGGGAGGCCGACGGCGGCGTATGGCGTCCCGCGGCAGGCCCCTTCGAGAGCTGGCCGAAGCAGTTGGGCGAACTGAAGTTCCTCGACCCGTGCTGTGGCTCCGGCCACTTTCTGGTTGCCGCCTTCGCCATGCTGGTGCCGATGCGGATGGCATTGGAAGGCTTGCCGGCCCGCGACGCCGTGGACGCCGTGATCCGCGACAACCTGCACGGGCTGGAGATCGACGCGCGGTGCGTGGAGATCGCCGTCTTCGCGCTCGCAATGGCAGCTTGGCGCTTCCCGAAAGCTGGCGGGCACCGTCGCCTGCCGGCGATGAACGTGGCTTGTTCCGGCCTCTCGGTCGGCACCACCAAGGCGCAATGGGCGGAATTGGCCGGAGGACGCCACAACCTCCGCATCGCCATGGACTGGCTATACGACCTGTTCAAGGACGCACCCACGCTCGGCAGCCTGCTGAATCCGGCAGCGTCAGATGCGGCCAAGATTGTGGATTTGCAGGAAGTCTCGACGGTGTTGACAGAAGCGCTGGCGGAAGGAACCAGCGAAGAGCAACGCGAGATGGCACTAGCCGCCAGCGGGCTGGCGAAGGCCGCCGATCTGCTTGGGAGCAAGTACCACTTGGTGACGACGAACGTGCCGTATCTTGCTCGTGGCAAGCAGTCGGAAAGGCTGAAGCAATTCTGCGCAAATCACCCATCGGCCAAGAACGACCTTGCCACCGTGTTTCTCGAACGCTGTATCGATCTTTGCGTGAGAGGTGGCACTGCGAGCCTTGTGCTGCCGCAGAACTGGCTGTTCCTCACAAGCTACCGGAAGCTCAGGGAAAAGCTCCTTGTGAGCGAGACTTGGCACCTACTGGCACAATTGGGGCCGGGTGCCTTCGAGACGATTGGTGGCGAAGTCGTAAAGGCTGTTCTTCTCACGCTGAGCCGCGAACGCCCTAAAAGCCGCGAGTTGTTCGATGGCAATGTTGCGAGCAGCACTTTGCGTGGCATCGACGTGTCCGGTGGTCGCACGGCAGGCGAAAAGGCCACGCACCTACACACGACCGTTGTTGGCGCCGTAGAGCAGGCGCAACAGTTGGAGAGTCCCGACGCACGAATAACAATGGACGGCACCGCGGCGACTTGCCTGCTGACCGCCTACGCACCCGCGCTTCAAGGTGTGAGCACAGTCGACAAGAACCGCTTTGTGATGCATGTTTGGGAAGTGATGATCGGCGACGTCTGGAGCACGTTCCAGTCGTCCGCGGACGCTACGGAACATTACGGCGGCAGGCGGCAAGTATTTCGGTGGGAAGGCGGCAAGGGATCGCTCATCTCGTCCGGTGCGTACATCCGTGGCCAGTCCGCGTGGGGCAGCCGCGGATTGGCAATCGGACAAATGGGACGTTTGCCTGCCACGCTGATTTCTAGGAGCGCATGGGATACGAACTGTGCGGTGGTCTTGCCGGAACGCGAAGAACACCTCCCCGCCATCTGGTGCTTCTGCTCCTCGCCTGCCTACAACGAAGCCGTCAGGCGCATCGACCAAAAGATGAACGTCACCAACGCCACCTTGGTCAAGGTCCCGTTCGATCTCGACCATTGGAGCGCAGTCGCCAAGCGGGAATACCCCAACGGCCTGCCGAAGCCCTACTCGAACGACCCAACGCAGTGGATCTTCCACGGACACCCGTGCGGCACCGTCGAATGGGACGCCTCCCACAAGCGCACAACCCAAGGTACAATACGCGCAGATGCCACGGTATTGCAGGTCGCTTTAGCCCGCCTGCTCGGATACCGCTGGCCCGCCGAACAGGACTTGGACATGGCATTGGCCGCCGAACAACGCGAGTGGGTACGCGCCTGCGAACCGCTGCTCGCCTTGGCAGACGAGGACGGCATCGTCTGCATCCCACCGGTGCGCGGCGAACGCCCAGCAGCGGAACGACTGCAGGCCGTGTTGGCCGCAGCCTATGGCGACGCATGGCACGAAAGCGTACAGACCAGCCTGCTCGCCGACGCCAACGCCACCACGCTGGACGACTGGCTCCGCAACCGCTTCTTCGAGCAACACTGCAAGCTCTTCCACCACCGCCCCTTCATCTGGCACATCTGGGACGGTCGCAAGCACGATGGCTTCCACGCCCTAGTCAACTACCACAAGCTCGCCGCCGAGGACGGCCAAGGCCGCCGCTGCCTGGAATCCCTCACCTACAGCTACTTGGGCGACTGGATCACCCGCCAACGCGATGGCGTAAGCCGCAACGACCCCGGTGCCGAAGACCGCCTCGCCGCCGCCCTCGCCCTACAGTCGCGCCTGTCCGCCATCCTCATCGGCGAACCGCCCCACGACATCTTCGTCCGCTGGAAACCCCTCGCCGAACAGCCCATCGGCTGGGAACCCGACATCAACGACGGCGTCCGCCTAAACATCCGCCCCTTCATGGCGGACGACATCCCCGGCGGCAAGAAGGGCGCCGGCGTCTTCCGCGCCAAGCCCAACATCCACTGGCGCAAGGACCGCGGCAAGGAGCCGCATCAAGACCAAGAGCAATACCCTTGGTTCTGGCGCGATGGTGAGTTTACGGCTGAGCGGGTCAACGATCTCCACGTTGCGTCCCGTAAAGACACTTCGAGCCACAACATCGACCTTTGATGCCGACCATGCAGTCACACCTTAACTAGGAGACACCTGATGAAAGTCAAGTCCTTTCGAGTCAAAAACTTTCGCAACATCGTCGACTCCGGTGAGATCGAGTTGGATCCATCGGTCACTTGCCTAGTAGGCAAAAACGAGGCCGGGAAGTCCGGGCTTTTGGAAGCGCTGTATCTGTTCAACCCTGCGTACGACGCCCAGTTCGACGTGCAAGATCAGTATCCGCGAGGGCTTGTGGCCCAGCACAGGCGTGATGGCGACCTCGAAGAACGCAGCCCAATAGCTGTCACGTTCACTCTCAGCGACGACGACCGATCCCACGTTCACCACATCATAGGCCCAGAGGTGTGGGACCCGTCCGATGTCACGGTTGGCCGCAGGTACAACAGCGAACTCGCCTGGTCAAAGACGGAGTTTTCAGAAGCAGCGGCCGTCGCCGGCCTCACCAAACGATTCCCCGAACGGGTCAGGTCAATGGTTAGCGATGCCTCTACCCTCGATGACCTCCGAAGCCGATTGGAGACGCCGGTGGTCCCTGCGGACGGCGACCAACCCAGCGACGCAGATTTGGATGCCGCTAAGTCCGTCCTTGCGGAACTCGGGTTGACCAAGAAGTCCTTCCTTGACGCCTGCAAGGAAGTACTTTTGCAGAAGCTACCGACGTTCTTTAGGTTCACTCAATACAGTACACTTCCGGGCCGCGTCAACTTTCGGGACATCGGAGCCGGAGGCGAGGGCGGCCTTCCTAAGGATGGCCTGCAAACCGCCCGCGCTCTGCTCGAGTTGGCTGGTACCGACGTCAGTCAATTGGGGAACGACCAGTACGAGGTTCGGAGGGCAGAGTTGGAGGCCGTGCAAATCGATTTGACTAATCAAGTTTTCGAGTACTGGCACCAGAATCCATACTTGGAGGTCCTTCTTGACGTTGATCGCCAATCCAACGGAGATCGTTTTCTTGATCTACGTCTTCGGGACAACCGCACCAGATACTCAAACAATTTCAGTCAACGATCGTCTGGATTTCAGTGGTTTTTTTCGTTTCTCGCGGCGTTCAGTGAGTTCAAGACAGACCGGCCTCCGGTTATTTTGTTGGACGAACCGGCTCTTAATCTACATGGAAGGGCCCAGGGAGACTTCCTGAGGTTCATAAATGAACGTCTAGCGCCCGACTCGCCGGTTGTCTATACCACTCACTCACCGTTCATGGTAAGGCCCGACAGCCTGCAGCAAGTTCGCGTAATCGAAGATAAAGGGCCGCCACATGGGGCTATCGCGACGGCCGGATTGACTGCAAAGGACCCTGACAGCCTGTTTCCACTACAAGCCGCTCTCGGCTACGACATAGCCCAAAACCTCTTCGTAGGCCCACATAACCTCGTAGTGGAAGGTACTTCGGACTACATTTACCTCAACGTAATGAGTACCGCGTGTACGGAGGCTGGTCGAGAGGGCCTTGACGACCGATGGCGTGTGCTCCCTGCTGGTAGTGCTGCCAACATACCGACATTTGTCAGTTTGGTTGGCCCACACCTCGACGTGACTGTGGTTGTGGATTCCGACGCCAAGGGCGTACAACGGATACAGAACATGGTCGATGAACTTATTGCGGCAAGTCGCGTTATATTCGTCAATAAGGCCGCAAAAAAACCTCACGCTGAGATCGAGGACTTGTTTGATGAGTCGGAGTATCTCGGTCTTTACAACGGTACATTTGAGGACGACGACATCAAACTGGAAGCCCTGCCGCCAGGAGATCGCATTACAAAGCGTATCGCTGAGCTGGCTGAGAAGTTCAACCACGGCAGAGTCGCGGAAACCTTGATTATGAAGAAACAAGAAATGGCATTTTCGGACGAGACATTGGACCGCTTCGCCGAGCTGTTTCGATTGATCAATCTGACGATCGACGCACGGCAATAGGACATTTTTCGTCCACCATCATCTGACAGTTGGTGCTTGTGGACAGCAACTCGGTTGGTAAGGGGCCCGCACGATGTTTGACACCAAAGCCGAACTCTTGGACAGCGTACGCCTTGGCGAGAGTTCCTTCTTGGAAATCAAGGAGTTGCGGTTCGTTGGTGGCAAGATCAGAGGCCCCCACCGGGATTCGCTGGCCGATGGGCTGGCCGCCTTCGCCAACAGCCAAGGTGGCGTACTCGTCTTGGGCGTTGCGGACAAGACGCGAGAGGTCGTTGGCGTACCAGCGGAGCACCTGGATGCGGTGGTCGAGTTCGTCCGCAACGTGTGCGTGGATTCCATTGAGCCGCCTTTGGAGCAGGTGACGGTGGATCGGCTTCGTCTGCCGTCCTCGGAAGGCGTCGAAGTGGCCGTGGTGAAGGTTGACGTGCCGCGCAGTCCCTTCGTGCATCGCAGTCCGGGCGGCTACCTGCATCGGGTGGCCGATTCGAAGCGCCCGATCTCGCCCTCCCTGCTGGCGCGGTTGTTCGACCAGCGGGGTCAGCAGCATGTCGCGCCGTTCGACGAGCAACCTGTGCCGGGGGCGCGACTGAGGGATCTCGAGACGTTGCTGTGGGCACGGTTCCGCTCGCCGCGGTCGGATGAAGCCGACGCGGTTTTCCTTTCCAAGCTGGGCATGGCGGCACAGGACGAGGAAGGCACCGCGAGGCCCACGATCGCGGGTGTGCTGATGGCCGGTTACGATCCCCGCCGCTGGTTGCCGAACGCCTATGTGCAGGCCGTGGCCTATCGTGGCAACGATATCCGCGTGGACTCGCCGCGTGCGCCCTACCAACTGGATGCCCTTGATGCCACCGGGCCGCTGGATGCCCAAGTGATCGATGCCTGTCGCTTCGTCGCCCGCAACATGAAAACCGCCGCGTTCAAGCACTTGGGGCGCACGGACTTGCCGCAGTACGACCTGCAGGCTGTCTTCGAGGCGCTCGTCAACGCCGTGGCGCATCGCGACTACTCCGTCCATGGGTCCAAAGTGCGGCTGCGGATGTTCGACAACCGGCTTGAGCTATATTCGCCGGGTGGCCTCCCCAACACGCTCACCATCGAGAGCCTGCGCTACCGGCAGTCGGCGCGCAACGACGCGATTTGCAGCTTGCTGGCGCGGTGTCCGATTCCCGATGAGCCGTGGCTGGAAACGCCCCGGCGCCACATGATGGAGCGTCGCGGCGAAGGCATGCCGATCATCTTGGACAACAGCACGGCGCTCTCCGGCATCGAGCCGAAGATCGAGCTGTTCGACAACGCCGAACTCCGCTTGACCATCTACGCGGCGCAACCCCATGCGGCGCGCCCTGCGGGCGCGACCGAGTTCGCTCCGCAAACTCCGCACCACGGGCAAGGCTGACGCAACGGTGAAGAACGATGCCGCGCAAGGGATCTAGCGCCGATAGCGTCGTCGGGCGGCTGCAGGCGTCGATTGCAGTCGCCGCCCAGTACAACCCCAACGACGTGGTGCCGCCGGCGGCCATCCTGTGGACGGATCAGGCGGAACAGTGGCGCAACGTCGTTACGGAACTGCGCGGTCTCATCCCGCATCTGCTCGCGTTGGGCGATTACGCGCCGGATGCGAACAGCGGGCCCGCCATCTGGCTGCGCTGTGTCGTGGACGGGGTGGTTAGCGTCCCTTCAGTTGCGGCGGGCGTCGTGCCGGTGCTCTATCTGCCGGGCGTGGGGCGGGGCGAGCTCGGGGCGGGGCCGGCTTGTCCGGCGCACTTGAAGCCGCTGGCGGAGCTTCAATATCGGGGCGTTTGCTGGACGCAGAAGAACGGCAAGGATTGGACGGTTGAGGCGTTCCTCGGCTCGGAGGATGGCGGATTGGGCTTGGATGTCGCTCGCGATGCGGCAACGCGGGAGGCCATGTCCCGGTCGCTTTCGGAGCTCGCGTCCACGCCGGTGTACGCCTTGGCGGGCAAACGGCTGGAAGCGGACGACTTCGACCGGTTGCTCAGCAACGATCCGGTGCGCGACGTGCTGGTTTGGTTGAATGACGCCGCCGACACGAAAGCCGCTTGGCACGCGGGGCGCTGGGGAGCGTTCGTCTCTCGCTGCCAAGCGGAGTTCGGCTTCCATCCCGACGGCGATGGCGAAATCGAAGCGGCGGAGCGGCTTGGCCGGCGCGAAGGGGCTTGGGATGCCGTCTGGCGGCGGCTCGAGGAGGCGCCGAACCTGTATCCGGCGCTGCCCGAGTTGTTGCGGCGGGCGATGCCGGACATCTTGACCCTGCCGCGCTCGTCTTGGCCGCAGTGCAACGAAAACGAAGAAGCAGCGTTGCGCGACGCGCTGCGGGGCCTCGCTGACGAATCCGCCGGCACCGCCCGCAAAGCCATCTTGGAGTTGGAGCGGGTACACGGCGAGCGTCGTGGTTGGGCGTGGGCGCGATTGGGCCTTGCGCCACTGGCCAAAGCCCTTGCCCACTTGGCGACGGTTGCCGCAGGCACGGTCAGCGAACTCGGCGGCGCTTCAACGGCGGCGTTGGCCGAGCGGTACGCCGAGGAAGCGTGGCGGGTGGATTTGGCCGCGCTCGACAGCATGGCGGCGGTGCGCGCCAACGCCGATGCGCAAGTGGTCGGCGCGGCGCTCAAGGCCATCTACGCCCCGTGGCTGGATGCGGCGGCGCGGCATCTGCAAGCGCTCGCGGAAGCGGCGCCGCTGGCGACCGGCGTGGAGCATGGCGCCGATCAAGCCGTACAACCGGGCACGGTGTTTCTGTTCGCCGATGGTCTGCGCTTCGACGTGTCGCGGCGTTTGGCGCATCGGTTGGAAGCCAACGGCCGTGCGGTTGCCGTTTCCACCAGCTGGGCCGCGCTGCCGAGCGTCACCGCAACGGCCAAGCCCGCCTGCTCGCCGATTGCGGATCAACTCGAAGGCGAGGCGCTGGGCGAGAGTTTCCTGCCCAACATCGCCGCCACCAAACAATTGCTCTCCACGGATCGCTTTCGCAAGCTGCTTGAAGCCGCGGGCTTCCAATACCTCGGTGCCGCCACCACCGGCGATCCCACCGGCCGAGCGTGGACGGAGGATGGCGAGCTCGACAAGCTCGGCCACGCGGAGCAGGGCAAGCTGGCGTTGCGGATTGGCGAACAGGTGGATCTGCTGGTGGAACGCATCGAAGCGTTGCTCGCGGCCGGTTGGCGCGAAGTGCGCGTGGTCACCGATCACGGCTGGCTGTGGCTGCCGGGCGGGCTGCCGAAGGTCGATTTGCCGCACTATCTGGTCACCACCCGCTGGTCACGCTGCGCGATTGTCGCCGGCGCATCGAAAGTGGAAGTGCCCACGGTGCCGTGGCATTGGAACAGCCAAGAACGAGTGGCGGTGGGGCCGGGCATCGCCTGCTTCGTCGCCAACACCGAGTACGCGCACGGCGGCCTGAGCTTGCAGGAGTGCTTGGTGCCAATCGTTCGCGTGACGTCTGGCGTCCGCAGCTCGGCAACGGCCTCGATCGCCAGCGTCGCTTGGGTTGGATTGCGTTGCCGCGTTCGGGTGGAAGGTGCCGAGGGGTGGTCCGTGGCGTTGCGCACGCAAGTGGGCGATGCGGCCTCAACCCTCGCCGAACCGAAGCGCTTGGGCGATGACGGGGCAGCCAGCCTGCTGGTGGCGGACGACGGCTTGGCAGGCGCCACCGCCGCGGTGGTCGTGCTGGACGCCAACGGTCAAGTGGTGGCGCGGCAGTCCACCATAGTCGGAGGCGAAGACTGATGCTGGAACTCGATGCGCTGGATCGCAAAGCGGCCGCGGTGTTCGAGGGCTATCTGGTTCGCAAGGACCTCGTCCGCAAATACAGCCGGCAATATCCCGTGCCCACCTATGTGGTGGAGTTTCTGCTCGGCCGCTACTGCGCCACCACGGTGGAGGCGGAAATCGAGGAGGGGTTGGCCATCGTCGAGCGCCAACTGGCGGATCGCACCGTGCGCACCGGCACCGAGGAGCTGTTCAAGGCGCGGGCGCGGGAACGCGGCTCCATCAAGCTCATCGACATCGTGCGGGCGCGGTTGGATGCCCGCACGGATTCGCTCATCGCCGAATTGCCCAGCCTTTCCCTGCGCGACGTGCGCGTGGACGACGCGCTGGTGAAACAACACGAACGCATGTTGACGGACGGCTTCTACGCCGAGATCACCCTCGGCTACGACGCCGCCATCGCGTTGGAGAAAAACGGTCGCCCGTTCGAGATTGAATCACTTCGGGCCATTCAACTCTCGAAGGCCAACCTGCTCGACGCGCTCACGAAAGGCCGGCGCGAGTTCAGTCGCGAGGAATGGCAGCACTTGCTGCTGCGCAGTGTCGGCTTGGAACCGGACGCGCTCTCGCCGCGCGCACAGCTGGTGGCGCTGTTGCGCATGGCGCCGTTCGTGGAACGCAACTACAACGTGGTGGAACTTGGCCCGCGCGGCACCGGCAAGAGCCACCTGTTTCAGCAAATCTCGCCCTACTCCCATCTCATCTCCGGCGGCAAGGCGACGGTCGCCAAGATGTTCGTGAACAATGCGACCGGCCAGCGCGGGCTGGTCTGCCAATACGACGTGGTGTGCTTCGACGAAATCTCCGGCGTTTCGTTCGATCAGAAGGACGGCGTGAACATCCTCAAGGGCTACATGGAATCCGGCGAGTTTTCGCGCGGCAAGGAGAGCATCCGCGCCGAAGGCGGCATCGCGATGGTGGGCAATCTGGACGTGGACGTGGCGCACCAACAACGCATCGGCC
This sequence comes from Candidatus Azotimanducaceae bacterium, assembly GCA_965243095.1. Classification (GTDB taxonomy): domain Bacteria; phylum Pseudomonadota; class Gammaproteobacteria; order Pseudomonadales; family Azotimanducaceae; genus VXYL01. Next base: position 1,909,842 of record OZ251530.1, on the reverse strand, counting down.
ACCTGCTGAGCCCGCTGTCGGGAGACATGCGCGACGACACCGCCTTCATGGATCGCATCCACGCCTATCTGCCCGGCTGGGACTTCCCGAAACTCAACCCCAACGAACACTTCACGCCGCACTTCGGCTTGGTGAGCGATTTCCTCTCCGAATGTTGGAACCGGCTGCGCGCCGGCAGCCGCGTTCCGGCGTTGCAAAGCCGCCTGCACTACGGCGGCGCCCTGAGCGGCCGCGACATCACCGCCGTGAACAAAACCGTAAGCGCATTGCTGAAGCTCTTGTACCCGGCCCCGGAAATGGAAGTGCCGGACGACGAACTCGAACCCTTGGTGCGCACCGCGTTGGAGATGCGTCGCCGCGTGAAAGAGCAGCAAAAGCGCGTTTTCCGCAGTGAGTTCCGCAATACGCACTTCAGCTACACGTTGGGCGAGGACGGTGTGGAGAAGTTCGTCGCCCCACCCGAACTGCGTACCGACGACGCCATCGATCCAGACCCGCTGCCCCCGGGCCAAATCTGGGGCATCAGCCCCACCGGCCAAGAGGCGGGCGCGAGTCTGTACCGCATCGAGGTCTCAGCCGGCCCCGGCAGCGGCGTGCGCATCCTCAACGCGCCGATTCCGCCTTCCTTCCGCGAGAGCGCCCGCTATGCAGAGCAGAACCTCTACGCCCGCGCCAAGGAACTGGTGGGCGACCGAGACCCGCGCTCGCACGAATACACCGTGCAACTGCGCGCGATGGACAACGACCATTCCGGCGCCGCTTTGGGCCTGCCCACCCTGCTGGCGCTGTGCGGCGCCCTGTTGGGCAAAAGCGCCAAGGGCGGCCTGATCGCCGTGGGCGCCTTGAACCTCGGCGGCTCCGTGGATCCCCTGCCCAACGCCGTGAGCGTGGTGGAAGCGGCCGTGGAGAAGCAAGCGGCGGTGGTGCTCATGCCGGTATCCGCCCGCCGAGCGCTGCTCGACCTCTCCGACGACATGGCGACGCGAGTGAACGTGGTGTTCTACTCGGATGCGCCGGATGCGCTGTTGAAGGCGCTGTTGGATTAAGCGGAAGGCCAGCCCACAAGAGGACGGATTCCGGTTACGATGGCCCCCTAGGTCTCGGGCTGCCTCGGCGAATTGCGCAGGGTGGCGAGAGAGATTGGGATTGACAGGAAGCCGCCATGCGCCGAATCGTCTCTGCCATGCAGCTCCTCGCGGCCCTCGCGGCAGCGTCAGCGGTTGCTGGGGATTTCGCCGCGGCGATGGCGGCGCACGAACGAGGCGACTACGCCACGGCCTTGCGCGAGTTCCGACCGCTGGCCGAACAGGGGAACGCGGAAGCCCAGTACAAGTTGGCAGTCATGTACGCCGATGGCGAGGGCGTCGCCAAGGACGACGGCGAGGCCGTTTCGTGGTACCGCAAGGCCGCCGAACAGGGACACGCGGAGGCCCAGCTCGATCTGGGTGCCAAGTACGCCCTCGGCGAAGGCGTTCCCAAGGACGATCGCCAAGCCGTGTTCTGGGTTCGCAAGGCCGCCGACCAAGGACACGCGACCGCCCAGTTCGACTTGGGGATCATGTACGCCAACGGCGAAGGCGTTGCCCCCGACGACCGCCAAGCCGTGCTGTGGTACCACAAGGCCGCCGAGCAGGGACACGCGGAGGCCCAGTCCAACCTAGGGGTCATGTACGCCATCGGCAAGGGCGTCCCGAAGGATGACCGCCAAGCCGTGTTCTGGTACCGCAAAGCCGCCGAGCAGGGGGTCGCGGCGGCCCAATCCAATCTTGGGCTCATGTACACCCTCGGCGAAGGCGTTAGCGCGGACGACGCCCAAGCCCTCTTCTGGTACCGCAAGGCCGCCGAGCAAGGAGTTCCAGCGGCCCAGTTCAACTTGGGCACCAGGTACATCGTCGGCGAAGGGGTGCCGGAAGACGCCGGCCAGGCCGCGTTCTGGTTGCGCAAGGCCGCGGAGCAGGGATTCGCGGACGCCCAGTTTGCCTTGGGCTTCATGCATGTCCTGGGCGAGGGCGTTCCCGAAGACGTGGTTCAAGCGTATGCTTGGTTCAGTCTTGCCGCCGCATCTGGACACGAAGATGCGCAACAAGGCCGCGCCCGCATCCGGGAAGGCTTGACCTCGGCCCAGATCGCCGAGGCCGAGAAACTCAGTCGTCAGCTTGGCGCGCGGATCGCGGCGGGCCGCGGCGAACCCGAACCGGTGCCGTGACGGAGGTCGATCGTGATTCGCAAGCTCTACATCGACAACTTCCGCTGCTTGAACTACTTCGGGCTGGAATTTTCCGAGAAGAACATCCTTCTCGGCGCCAATGGCACCGGCAAGACCTCCGTGCTCAGCGTCCTGCGGCGGCTGCGGGATTTCGTCGTGCATGGTGTGAAGGTCGCCGACGCCTTTCCGGACCGGCACGTCTCACAGGGGCGTGGCGCAGCGTGGCAGCGCTTCCGAATGGAAGCGGTGGTGGACGATGCAGAGTACGATTACTCGCTCGCGATCGAACACGACCTGCCGCGGGGAGGGGCGCGAATACGCGAAGAGACGCTGCTTTGCGGCCAGCACCCGCTGCTGGAGTTTCAGCGGGGCGAAGTACAGCTGTACGATGACGACCACGAGAAGGGGCCGGCCTATCCATTCGACTCGCAATCAGCTTTGAGCGTGTTGAACGAACGGCCCGACAACACCAAACTCTTCCGTTTCAAGAGGGAATTGGCCAGCTTCATACTGGTTCGTCCCAATCCGCCTCTATTCCGCTCGGAAAGTCGCGCCGAGAGCGAGTTCATGCAGCGCAGCATGAGCAACTTCGTCGATTGGTATCGCCATGCCGCCCAAGAGAACATGGGCGCCGTGGCGGGCCTCTTCGCGGAACTTCGCGACGTGCTGCCGGGTTTCGACTCGATCAATCTCGCCGAGTCCGGCGATGCCCGGGTGTTCAAGGTGCGGTTTCGTAGTTCGGACAATTCGCGGGATTACCGCCTTGGCGATCTCTCCGATGGCCAACGCGCACTGATCGCGCTTTACAGCCTTCTACTTCTGCCCAATAGGCGCGTTTCGTTGTTCATCGACGAACCGGAGAACTACCTTGCGCTGCGGGAGATCCAGCCTTGGATGGCCGCAGCGGCCGATCGTTGCGGACAGTCTCTGGAACAGCTAGTGGTTATCTCCCACCACCCCATGATGATCGACTATCTGGCCGGAACCGACGGCAAGTGGTTTTCGCGGCGGCAGGATGGCCCGGTCCGCGTCAGCGATCAACCCGAAAAGGTGGTTGACGGGCTTTCGCTCTCGGAGACGATTGCACGAGGCTGGAACGAATGAGCGCCAAGGTTGTCCTGCTCTGCGAAGACAGCCAGACCGAGAGCTTCGTCCGCCGTTTTCTTTGGCATCGCAACATCCGGCACCGTGACGTGTTCACCAAGCCGCTTCCGCACGGCGCGCAGTCTGGCGAACAGTGGGTGCGCACACAGTTTCCAAAGGAGCTCAAAGCGATTCGTGCCCGGCTAGGCGCTTGGCTCTTCGTTGTGATCGACGCGGACACGCGCACCACCCAGGCAACGCAGGATTGGTTGAACGCCGAGTGCCGTAGCAGCGGTGTGGCAGCGAGAACCAGCGACGACCCGGTGGTCGTTGCCGTGCCGAAGCGGAACATCGAAACTTGGTTTGAGTTCCTGAAGACGGACGAAACCCCGAGCGAAGATCGCCGGTACCCGCACTTCAAACGAATCCGCGACTGTCGCCCCCTTGCGGACAAGCTGTTCCGCATGTGCCACGAGGAACAACGGCTGTCACCGGCGGCGCCGCCTGCCCTCGTTGAAGCCTGTGTGGAATACCGGCGTTTCAACCCCTGACGCGACGGCCATGGGAGCGCGGGCGTCTCGCCCGCACAAGGTGAACACCCGCGACCGAAAATGCGGGCGAGACGCCCGCGCTCCCAAGACGTGCTGAGCAGATGCCACCAAGTGTCGCGCACCCTCGTCAAACTTCGTGCGTGAAGCCCCCCGCCATCTTTGGTAGGTTGCGGCAGCAGAGCCGCCGCGGAAGCGCCGCACATGAACATCCTCCTGCTACACCCGGGCCAAATGGGTGCCTCCATCGGCGCGGCGCTGGTGGGCAACGGGCACGATGTCGCTTGGGTTGCGGCCGGGCGCAGCGCGGCCACTCGGCAACGCGCGGAGCAGGCGGGGTTGCGCCGGGCCGAGGCGCTCGACGCGGCGCTCAAGGAAGCGCAACAGGTGGTTTCGGTTTGTCCGCCGGATGCGGCGGTGCGGGTGGCGCGACAAGTGCGAGCGTGCGGGTTCGGCGGCCTTTACTTGGATGCGAACGCCGTGTCGCCCGAGACCGCGAAGACCATCGCCGGGCTCTTTGCCGAGCGCTTCGTGGATGGCGGCATCATCGGGCCGCCGGCGTGGCGGGAGGGGGCCACGCGGCTCTATCTCGCCGGCGAACGCGCCGAGGAAGTCTCCGCCTTGTTCGCGGGCTCCTTGGTGGATGCGCGGGTTTGCGCTGGCGGCGGGGTGTCGGCGTCGGCGTTGAAGATGTGCTACGCCGCGTACACCAAGGGCAGCGCGGCGCTGTTGCTGGCGGTGCGGGCGTTGGCGGAGCGTTCCGGCGCGGCGGCGGATTTGCTCGCCGAGTGGCGCATCTCGCAGCCGGCGCTGGCGGAGCGGAGCGCGGCGACGGCGGCGTCCACCAGCCCCAAAGCGTGGCGGTTTGCGGGCGAAATGCGCGAGATCGCCGCCACGTTCGCCGCGGCGGACTTGCCGAGCGGCTTCCACGCAGGCGCGGCCGACATCTTCCAGCGCATGGCGCCGTTGAAGGATCGCAAAGACGCGAACATTGACGCCGTGTTGCAGGCTATCCTTGGTGATCAGGAAGGCGAGGCGCGAACGGGCGGGGCGTCATGATCGAGTTGGAAGTGAACGGCGTCGCGCAGCGCGTCGACGTGGCGCCGGAAACGCCGCTGCTTTGGGTGCTGCGCGAGCGCTTGCGGCTCACCGGCACCAAGTTCGGCTGCGGCATCGGCCAGTGCGGCGCCTGCACGGTGCATCTCGACGGCGAGGCGGTGCGCGCCTGCCTAACGCCCGCGGTCGCCGCGCAAGGCCGTTCGGTAACCACCATCGAGGGCTTGGCGCCGGAGGGCGGCCGGCATCCCCTGCAACAAGCGTGGATCGACGAGCAGGTGCCGCAGTGCGGCTACTGCCAGTCCGGGCAGATCATGGCGGCGGCGGCGCTGCTGGCGCGACAACCGAACCCGGACGATGGCGCCATTGACGCGGCCATGCGCGGCAACATCTGCCGCTGCGGCACCTACGCCCGCATTCGCCGCGCCATCAAACGCGCTGGCGGCCCGGAGGGGGCAGCCGATGGCGACTGAACCGGGCAAGCGCCGCAAGGGCAAATGGACGCGGCGCGGCTTGATCGCCGCCGGCGTGGCCGGTGGCGGCGCGTTGCTGCTGGGCGTCGCGGTGCGCCCGGGCCATCGCGCCCCCCGCCTCAAACCGCTGGTGGCGGAGGACGACGAAGCCTTGGTGAACGCCTGGCTGAAGATCGCGCCGGACAACCGCGTCACCGCCATCGTGCCGCACGCGGAGATGGGGCAGGGCGTCCATTCGGCGCTGGCGCAAATGCTCGCGGACGAGCTGGACGCGGATTGGGAGTTGGTGTCCGTCCAAGAAGCCCCGGCGCACGAGGAGTACGCCAACTACGCCTTGGGCAAGGGCTTTCTGCTCGGCGACGTGGACGTGCCGGCGGTGCTGGTGGACACCGTGGACGGCGGCTTCCTGAAACTCACCCAAGCGATGGATTTGCAGATCACCGGCGGCAGCCTGAGCCTGCGCGCCACCGGCACCCACGCCATGCGCGTTGCCGGCGCGGCGGCGCGGCAGATGCTGGCGGAAGCGGCCGCCGCGGCGTGGAACGTGCCGGTGGGCGAACTCACCTTGCGCGCCAGCCGCGTCACGCACGAGCCAAGCGGCAAGCAAGCCCCCTACGCGGATTTTGCCGTTGCCGCGGCGGCCGTGAAACCGCCATCCAAGCCGCGGCTGAAGACGCCCGACCAGTTCCGCTTGATGGGCCGTTCGCTGCCGCGCAAGGACATTCCGCCGAAGGTGGACGGCACCGCCCGCTTCGGCATCGACGCGGTGGTGCCGGGCGACGCCGCCACCAAAGTCGCCGTGGTGCAAGCCTGCCCGGTGTTAGGCGGCACCGTGGAAGCGGTTGACGACGCGCCGGCGCTGGCCATCCGCGGCGTGGAGCGGGTGGTGAATCTGGGCGACGCGGTGGCGGTGGTGGCGGACGGCTACTGGCCGGCGAGCCGCGGCCTCGACGCGCTGAACGTGACTTGGGACACCGATGGCTTGGAAGCGGTATCGCAAGACGCCATCTTCAACCAGTTCCAGCGCCATCTGGTGCGGGCGGAACGCGAAAACGGCGGCACCGCGGATGCGGATGTCGGCGATGCGGCCGCGGCGCTGGCCGGCGCTGCGACCCGCGTGGAAGCCGAATACCGCGTGCCCTACCTCGCCCACGCCGCGATGGAGCCGCTGGCGTGTACCGCCTGGGTGCGCGGCGGCTTGTGCGATGTTTGGACCGGCACACAGAATCCCCTCGGCCTGCGCGCCGCGGTGGCGGAAGCGTTGGGCATGGATGCGTCCCTGGTCACGGTTCACAACGCCTATCTCGGCGGCGCGTTCGGCCGCCGCGCCAGCTTCGAGTGCGCCTTGCAGGCCGTGCGTATCGCCAAAGTGTCCGGCGGCCGGGTGCAACTCATCTGGTCGCGGGAAGAGGACATCGCCCAGGACAAGTACCGTCCCGCCTGCCTCAGCCGTTTTCGCGGCGGCTTGGATGCCAGTGGCAAACCGGTGGCGTGGTGGAACGCCTACACGAATAAGCACGACCCGGCCGAAGCGCCCCTCATTCCCTACGCCATCGCCAATCAGCGCATCGAACACATCGCCAGCCCCACGCACGTTCCCTTCGGCGTCTGGCGCAGCGTCGACCACTCGCAGCACGCCTTCTTCACCGAATCGTTCATCGATGAACTGGCCGTGGCCGCCGGTGCGGATCCGGTGGCGTTCCGGCGCGGTTTGCTAAGCCACGCGCCCCGCCATCAAACCGTGCTGGACGCCGCCGCCAAAGCCGCCGACTGGGATGCGCCGCTGGGCGCCGGCAAGGGGCGCGGCGTGGCGCTGCACGAATCCTTCGGCACCATCGTCGCGCAAGTGGCGGAGGTGTCGGTTGCCGCCGGCAAAGTGCGCGTGGAACGGATGACGTGCGCCGTGGACGCCGGTTTCGCCGTCAACCCGGACGGCCTCGTCGCGCAGATGGAAGGCGGCATCGTGTTCGGCCTCTCGGCGGCGCTCCACGGCGAGATCTCCATCGCCGAGGGCCGCGTCCAACAAAGCAACTTCCACGACTACCCGGTGCTGCGCATCGACGAGATGCCGGCCATCGAAACCGTCATCGTCAACAGCGGCGGCACCCTCGGCGGCGGCGGCGAACCGGGCACCCCGCCAGCCGCCCCGGCGCTGGCCAACGCCGTGTTCGCCGCCACCGGCCGGCGCATCCGCGAACTGCCATTGGCGAAGCACGACTTGGCGGAATCGCTCGCCTGATTCGGTTCGGCGCATGTAAGGCCAACGCAAGGCTTTGCGGTACACTGCCTTGCGGTGAACGCACAGAGGCAGCCACATGAGCCGCGTGTTCGTGTACTGGGACAATTCCAACATCTTCCACGAGGTGCAGCGCCTCGCGGACGAACGCGAAGGCACTCCCGGCGCACGCCATTTGGTGCGCATCCACTTCGACAGTCTGCTGCGGTTGGCGCACGCCGGCCGGCCGTTGGCGAAGGCGGTGGCCGCCGGCTCCATTCCGCCGGAAATGCAGCAGCTTTGGAACCGCATGGAAGGCCAAGGCGTTGAGGTGAAGCTGTTTGACCGGGGCGAGCGGTTCCGGGGCGAGCAGGAGGTTCCCGATCGGTGGCTGCAACTGCGCATGTTGGAAGACGCCTTGGACAACAACGGCAATCCGGGCGTGGTCACCTTGCTCACCGGCGACGGCGCGGGGTATGCCGGAGGGCAGGGTTTCCACAGCACCTTGGAGCGAATGCACAAGCGCGATTGGCGCGTGGAGGTGCTCTCGTGGCGGCATTCCTGCAACCAAGGCATGCGCCGCTGGGCCGAGGCCAACGGCGTGTTTGTGGCGCTAGACGAGCACTACGAAGGAATCACGTTCCGCGAGCCATCGCGCCCGGGCCATGAGTTCGCGCCGGCGCGCGATCAAGCACCGCTCGACTTGACGCGGCGCCGCACGGCTTAGCGCGACGTCGCGGATCAGCCCGGCGCCGCGGCGAAGCCGGGCAGCCGTTCGTCCAACGCCGACCACGCGGCCTTCGAGGCCACGAAAATGTTGGCCGTGGGCCGGGCGCCCGGATCGTCGTCCAAGCAGCCGGCGGGAATCTGCATGAAGTCCGCATCGCGCCAGCGGGCCACTTGCGAGCCGCAGTGGCGGCAGAAGGCGGCGCCTTTCACTTTGGCTTCCGGCAGCCGGTAAACCGTAACCTCCTGCTCGCCGGCGAGCCAGCGGAACGCTCCGTGCGGCACGAAGAGCATCGTCGCGTGGGCGGCGCCCATCTGCCGGCGACAGCGCGAGCAGTGGCAGTTGAGCATGTGCGTGGGGGCACCGTCGTATTCGAAGACCACCGCGCCGCAGAGGCAACTGCCGCCGGTCGCGCCCGGGGTGCGGGCGGTGCGTGTCTCGCGCGGCACGGCCTGGGCGTCCGGGCCGAACTCCGGCGGGTACTCGTCGTGGCGCGGCAGATCGTCGGCGATGTGGTGCCACGGCGCCATCGACGCCGCGAAGATGTGCATGTTCGGACGGGCGCCCGGGTCTTCAGCCACGTTTCCCATCGGCACCAAGGCGAATGGGCCGCCGGGCGGCAGCGCTGGCGCGGGCCCGCCGCAACGCGGGCAGAAATGCCGCCAACCTCGGTCGGACGATTGGTAGTGCCGCACCTTGCCTTCGCCGCGCCACCAGCGGAACCGCTCCGGGCGAACGGCGCTGAAGGTGGCGTAAGCCGCGCCGTGGAACTTCCGGCACATGGAGCAGTGGCAGTGCGCCATCGCGTCCACCGTGCCGTCGATGGCGAAGGCGACGTCGCCGCAGAGGCAAGCGCCAGTGAGCATGGTTCGCATCTCCGTGCGTGTCCTTGGGGCAAACTGTCGCACATCGCCCGGTCAAGCGGCAATACTCCGGGAGCGCAGGCGTCTCGCCTGCATGCGGGCGGGACGCCCGCGTTCCCAGCACCAGTCGCCCAAGATTCGTTCGCACCCAACGGCACCCGTTATGCTAGGCGCCGGGATTGCTACGCCACGCGCGATTCGCAAGCACGCGCCGAAGGGCTAGGTAAGGAGGGTTTACATATGGCCGAGCAAAAGCCGCTGCTCTTGGTGGATGGCTCGTCCTACCTCTTCCGCGCCTTCAACGCGCTGCCGGATCTGCGCACTTGGGACGACTTCCCCACCGGTGCGATCCGCGGAGTCATCGGCATGTTGCGCAAACTGCAGGCGGACTACGCCGGCAGCCCGGTGGCGGTGGTGTTCGACGCCGGCGGGCGCACGTTCCGCGACGATCTCTACGCCGAATACAAGGCCAACCGGCCGCCGATGGCCGACGACCTGCGCGCCCAGGTGCAGCCGATCTTCGACATCGTGGAGGCGATGGGCATGCCGCTGCTGCGCATCCCGGGCGTGGAGGCCGACGACGTGATCGGCACGCTGGCGACGGAGGCCACGCGCTCGGCGCGGCGCGTGATCGTCTCCACCGGCGACAAGGACTTGGCGCAACTGGTCTCGGAGCACGTCACGCTGGTGAACACCATGACGGAAACCGCGCTGGACCGGGAAGGCGTGATCGCCAAGCACGGCGTGCCGCCGGAGCGCATCATCGACTACCTGGCGCTGATGGGCGATTCCACGGACAACATTCCGGGCGTCCCCAAAGTCGGCCCGAAGACCGCCGCCAAGTGGCTCGGCGAGTACGGCTCGCTGGACGAGGTGATCGCCCACGCGGGCGAAATCAAAGGCAAGGTGGGCGAGAATCTGCGCGCCTCTATGGAGCAATTGCCCCTGTCGCGGGAGCTCACAACCATCCGCTGCGACGTGCCGCTGGACGTGAGCATCGACGAGCTCACCGCAAAGCCGCCCGACACCGCCAAGCTGCGCGAGTTGTTCGAGCGCTTCGAGTTCAAGCCGTGGCTGGAGGAGCTGGGGGGCGTCGCCGAAACCGCGCCAACCGAAGCCGTGCCTTTCGAGCGGATTCTGGCCGCGGACGCCCTCGCGGGGTTCCTCGCAAAGGCGCGCTCCGCCGGCGAGCTAACGCTGTGCTTCCACACCGCCGGCGCCCGCTTGATGGATCGCCGGCCGGTGGGCGTGGCGCTGCAGGTCGCGGGCGAAGCCGCCTATGTGCCGGTGGGCCACGATTACGTGGGCGCCCCGGAGCAATTGCCTTGGGCCGAATTCCTCGCCGCCGCCCGGCCGCTGCTGGAAGACGTGGCGGTGGTGAAGACCGGCCAAGATCTCAAAGCCGCGCGGAATCTCCTGGCCCGCTTCGGCGTATCCCTCGCCGGCATCCGCAACGACACGATGCTGGAATCCTACGTCTTGGACAGCGTGGGCGCCCGCCGCCACCACTTGGAGGATGTGGCCGGCAAGTACCTCGGCGTGGTGCCGCCAAGCTACGAAGCCATCGCCGGCAAAGGCGCGAAGCGGTTGTCGATGGACGCCGTGGATGTCGATGCCGCCGGTGATTACGCGGCCGGCCGCGTGGCCATCGCCACCCGCCTGCACGACGAGCTGCGCCAGCGCCTGGAAGCGGAAGGCACGACGTCCGTGTACGAGGAAATCGATCTGCCGCTGGTGTCCACCCTGTCGCGCATGGAATGTCGCGGCGCGTTGGTGGATGCCGACCTCCTAGCCGAGCACAGCCGCGAGCTGGCCGTTCGGCTGGAGGAGCTCACCGCGCAGGCCTACGCCGCCGCCGGCGAGGAGTTGAACCTCGGCTCCACCAAACAACTGCAAGAGATCCTCTACGACAAGCTCGGCCTGCCGGCGCTCAAGAAGACGCAGAAGGGCCAACGCTCCACCGCCGAACCGGTGCTGCAGGAGTTCGCCGACGACGGCCACGAGCTGCCGCGCGTCATTCTGGAATACCGCGCCGTGTCCAAGCTGAAGTCCACCTACACGGACGCCCTGCCGCTGGAGATCAACGCGCGGACCGGACGCATCCACACCTCCTACAACCAAGCCGTCGCCGCCACCGGCCGGCTCTCCTCGGCGGACCCGAACTTGCAGAACATTCCCATCCGCACCGCCGAAGGACGGCGCATCCGCAAAGCGTTCGTGGCGCCGCCGGGCAAGCGCCTCATCGCCGCCGACTATTCGCAGATCGAGCTGCGCATCATGGCGCATCTGTCTGGAGACGAGGGCCTGCTGCGCGCCTTCGAGCGCGGCGACGACATCCACCGCGCCACCGCCGCGGAAGTGTTCTGGGCCAGCCAAAACGACGTGACGGACGAGCAGCGCCGCAGCGCCAAAGCGATCAACTTCGGCCTGATCTACGGCATGTCCGCGTTCGGCCTCGCCGCGCAGTTGAACGTCGGGCGCGGCGTGGCGCGGCAGTACATCGACCGCTACTTCGAGCGCTACCCGGGCGTGAAAACGTACATGGAGCGCGCCCGCGCCAGCGCCCACGCCGATGGCTTCGTGGAAACGGTGTTCGGCCGCCGCCTCTATCTGCCGGAAATCCGCGCCCGCCACGCCGCCCGCCGCCAAGCCGCCGAACGCGCCGCCATCAACGCGCCCATGCAAGGCACCGCCGCGGACATCGTCAAACGCGCCATGGTGGCGGTGGACGGATTCCTCGAAAACTCCGCCTGGGACGCCGCAATGGTGATGCAGGTACACGACGAGCTGGTGCTCGAAGTGGCCGAAGAGTACACCACCGCGGTGGCCGACGCCGTGCGCGGCCTGATGCGCGACGCCGCCGAACTAGCCGTCGAACTGGTGGTGGACGTTGGCGTGGGGCGCAACTGGGACGAGGCGCATTAGCCGCCGCGCTTATTGGCGGCAGACGTTCAGATGAGCGGGAAGCCGCTCATTGCGCGACTCAACCTCGGCTCGCGATGCTGCGGCGTGAAGAATCGAGGTGGACTCGGTGCGGAAAGACCACCAAGTTCGAGATGGCCGGTGCTTTTGCAGAGGGGGTGAGGAAACCTTCTATATCGGGTGTGCGTTCCAAAGCCGCTCCCAACCGCTGAGTCGGTGCCGCAAGCGCCCTAGAACGCACGGTCGGCGGCTTTCCGGCGGATGGACGCTGCGCTCGCCAGTCGCCAGTGAGCTCTTGAGCCGAGGTCTCCACCACCGACCGGCTGCCGGGGTCACCGAAATCAACCACGTTGTTGAGGGCGACGGAAATGGGCCATATGGTGTACGCGCTAGGCTGAAGATGGTGTGTTTGGGGCGGATTGTGCGTGGCAACCACGGCTTCCACTTCGAGCAGAGCCGTCGCCGGATCAGCCGCGAAGTAGAGGATGAAGTACTGAGAACGGGCGGCGCCAAAGCGCGTTGCGGCAATCGAAGTGTGGCTGAAGTCCAACGGCGAGCGAGTTCCTAGGGTGGCGCGGTACCAAGTTGATGTCGCCAGCTGCGTTCTGGCGAGCCCAGCCACGCGTTCTGAGTTCACGAGAAGGCACCTTGCTCCATTTCGCCGACCATGTGGCCGAGGCGACAACGACCGCTTGCATCGCCTCTAAGCAGTTCGTCGGGAGTCTTCCCGCCCAGTGACGGGTTGGGCGTGGCTAGCCACGCGGCGATTCGGGTTTCCGCGCTCTCTTCTTCGTTGGCGACGCGCACCACGAACGGACGATCAGACCCGGCCGGGTACTGGTCGCCAGCGAAAAGTTGCTCCTTCGAAAGCACCGTCACATCTTCGTCTTCCGCCACTGGCGACAGCAATGCGACAAGCCGCTCATAGAGTTCGTCGGGGCTTGGCGCATCGTCCCGTACCAGCCACAGATGGGGTTCCGTGGATCCACCGCGCCGCAGCGTCTTGGCTTCGGCGCAATCGTCCGTCCTAGTGCCGTCCTTCGCGAAGTAATGGAACATGGTTCAAATGCGCTGGTTCGATGCGTAAAGGCTAAGCAGGTGCAGCACCGCCGTTCCGACATCTTCCGGCGGCAGATCGTCCCGGCCGGGGTTGAGTGCTTGAAGTCTGGCTGCCTCCCGGGCGGCCAGTTTCTCCGCAGTCTCCCGGCTCATGCCGACTTCAATCGTCACTTCGGACTTGGCCGGCGCCGCCAAATGCACAACCCAGCGATCCCGGCCGTCGCGCTGCACAGTCGCCACTCGCCAACACTCCTGCCCACTTGCCCGCCAATGTGCGTCAAGTATTGGCGGCTGTCAATACCAAGACCGTCCAAGTGCGCGGCTTTTCGCGGATTACCCTTCGGCCGGCATGCCGCCAAGCCATTCGCGCACCGTCGCCGCCACCTCCGTCGCGCCGAGGCCGGTGGGCGCGGAAAACGGCACCACCTTGGCGTTTGGCATTCGCGCCGCCACTGCTCGCCGCGCCTGTTCGCGGGCGCCGCGCTTGAGTTTGTCCGCTTTGCTGAGCAGGGCGAGCAACGGCTTTCCGGCGGTCTCGCTCCACGCGATCATGTGCTCGTCCGCGGGGCGGAGCGGGTGGCGGATGTCCATGACCAGCACCACGCCCGCCACGTTCGGGCGCTGGTGCAGGTACTCGTCCACGGCGCGTCCCCACGCTTCGCGGCGCGTCTTGGAGGCGCGGGCGTAGCCGTAGCCGGGCAGGTCCACCAAACGCCCGCCGTCGGCGACGGTGAAGAAGTTGATGAGCTGGGTGCGACCGGGAGTTTTGCTTACGCGGGCGAGATTGCGTTGCCCGGCGAGACGGTTCAAGGCGCTGGATTTTCCGGCGTTGGAACGGCCGACGAAAACCGCTTCCGGCGCATCGTCGGCGGGACACGTCGCCAGCCGATCGGCGCTCGCCAAGAAAGTGGCCGCCAAGGGGCGCGGCGGCGCGTTGTCGGCAGGCACGGTGCTATACTCTCGCGCACTTCGGCGAACGCCGAATGTTAGCTGGAAACGAAATCACAACACCGTGGCAACGCGAATCGCACGCATCGCAACAGCGGCGCTGACCGCGGCCTTGCTGGGCGCGCCCGCCGCCGCACAGGACACGGCGCAAGCCGAGCAAGAGCGCCAGCCGAGCGTCGACGCCGGGCGCGCGCTCACGGCCACCTGCGTTGCCTGCCACGGCGAGGACGGCAACAGCCTCGTGCCCGCCTACCCCAGCATCGCCGGGCAGAACGCCCGCTACCTCTTTCGCCAGATGCGCCTCATGCGCGACGGCGAGCGCCCGGCCGGAGTAATGGCCGGCCAGCTGGACAATCACACGGACGCCGAGCTCGCGGATCTGGCCGCCTTCTACGAAGCCCAAGCGCCGGCGGTGGGCCAAGCGGACCCGGCGCAGGCGCTGCAACTCGGCGAGGCCATCTACCGCGGCGGCTTGCTGGACAAGCACGTCTCCGCCTGCACCGCCTGCCACGCGCCGGACGGCAGCGGCAACGCGCTGGCCGGCTTTCCGCGCCTCTCCGGGCAGCAGCCGGAATACATGGTGGAGCAGCTCAAGGCGTACCGCGAGGGGCTGCGCAAAACGGACACGGACGTCTACGAAGGCATGATGCGCCAGAACGCCGCCAACCTCACCGATGGCGAAATCGCCGCCATCGCCCACTACCTGGTCGGCCTGCACTAGCGCGCTGGGCCGTGCGAGGGCAACGCATGATCGTTCGTGGAATCTTCGCGCTCGCGTTGGCGGGCCTCGGCATCTCCACCGCGGCGCAGACGGAAGACGCCGCGGCGCAGGAGTTCGTCGAGGGCGTTCACTACATGCGGCTGCCGGTGCCCGTGGAAACCGCCGATCCGAGCCGCATTGAGGTCGTGGAGGTGTTCCTTTACAGCTGCGTTCACTGCTACCGCTTGGAACCGGTGCTGGACACTTGGCCGGCCTTGCGCGAGGAGGACGTGGACTTCCGCCGCCTGCCGCTAACCAGCGAGCGCAGCCCGTCCATGATGGCGTTCGCGCAGGCGTATTTCACCGCGGAGGCGCTGGACGTGCTGCCGCTGGTTCACATGCCCATCTTCACCGCCATCCACGACCACGGCTTGGATAGGGAGATGAGCCGCCCGGCGTACCTGCGCCGCCTGTTCGTGGGCGAGGCCAAGGTGTCCGAGGAGGACTTCGACCGCGTGTTCAACTCCTTCGGCGTGCGCAGCCGCGTGCGCCAAGCGGATGGTCAAAGCCGCATGTACCGCATTCACGCCACGCCGACGTTGGTGATCAACGGCCGCTACACGGTGGAGGCCGGGATGCAAGGCGGCACCGCCGGAATGTTGCGGGTGGCGACCCACCTCATCGAACAGGAACGCGCCGCGGCCAAGGCGCGGGCGCAGGGCAACCGAGCGAACGCGGCCGAGTAGGCGGTCCTCCGGGCCGAGACGAAGCCGGCCGCCGAAGCCATGTATCTCGGCATTGATCTCGGCACCTCCGCGGTGAAGGCGGTGGTGATCGACGATGACGGTGCCGTCGCCCGCGAGGCAAGCGCACCGCTGGCCGTTCGCCGCCCCAAGCCCAAACACAGCGAACAAGACCCCGAGGACTGGTGGCGCGCCGTCTCCGCCGTGATGGCGCAACTGGCGGACATCGCACCCCGCGTCGCCGCCATCGGCTTGTCCGGGCAGATGCACGGCGCGGTGCTGCTCGATGCCCATGAACAGGTGCTGCGGCCGGCCATCCTCTGGAACGACGGCCGCTCGCAGGCGGAATGTGCCGAGTTGGAAGAGTCGGTTCCTGTGCGGGAGATCACCGGCAATTGCGCCATGCCCGGCTTCACCGCGCCGAAGCTGCTCTGGCTGCGCCGCCACGAACCCGACGTGTTCGCCCGCGCCAAGACGGTGCTGCTGCCCAAGGATTACCTTCGCTTGCGCCTGACCGGCGAACGCGCCAGCGACCTGTCCGATGCGTCCGGCACTTTGTGGCTGGACGTGGGCGCCCGCAAGTGGTCGGAGGCCATGTTGCAAGCCACCGGCCTCGCGATCACGCATATGTCAAGGTTGGTGGAAGGCTGCGAAGTGAGCGGCCGCTTGCGCCCGCAAATCGCCGCACGATGGGGCATGGACACGGTCTCCGTCGTAGGCGGCGCCGGCGATCAAGCGGCCGGCGCGGTGGGCGTGGGCGCCGTCGCGGCCGGTTCGAGCTTCGTTTCGCTGGGCACCTCCGGCGTCTATTTCGTGCCGGACGCCAAGTACCGCCCCAACCCCGCAAGCGGCGTCCATGCCTTTTGCCATGCGGTGCCCGGGTTGTGGCACCAGATGTCCGTCATCCTGTCCGCCGCCAGCGCCCTGCAATGGGTGACGCGGCTGGTGGGCGCAGCGTCCGAGGCGGCGCTGCTCGAAGAGGTGGAACGCAACGCCCCAGCGCCGGGCGCCCTGTTCTTCCTGCCCTACCTCGCCGGCGAACGCACCCCGCACAACGACGCCAACGCGCTAGGCGCCTTCGTCGGCTTGCACCACGACGTGGATCGCGCGGCCTTGGCGCGCGCCGTGCTCGAAGGCGTGGCGTTCGCCCTCGCCGACGGCCAAGAGGCATTGCTGGAAGCCGGCGCGAATCTCGGCGACGTAAGCGTCATCGGCGGCGGCGCCCGCAGTCCGTTCTGGGGCCGCATCCTCGCCGCCGCCTTGGGCCGCCCTTTGCACTATCGCCAAGATGCCGCGGTGGGGCCCGCCGTGGGTGCGGCGAGGCTGGCGATGCTCGGCCACCGCGGCGGCGAGTTGCGCGAGATGTGCCCGCCGGCGCCGCTGGTGGCCACCGTGGCCGCGACGGATGCGGAAACCGAACACGCCACAAGCCGCCTCGCCACCTACCGCGCCCTCTATCAAGACTTGAGGGAGCGTTTCCCCGCCATACGCAAGGTGCAGGAAGGTGGCGCACCCCGCCCGAAACACCAACCCATCGGTTGAACACGAGGGCAGGATGGGCAACGCGGCGCTTGCACAATGCACAAGGTCTGTAAAAAGGGGGTTGACAACGGGTGTGGAAGGCCGCGCACGCCGCGATCGAAAAACCACGCACGAATACGTCGCACACCCGTTGTCAACCCATCGGTTCCGCGAATGCATCCTGCTCTACGGCGGTACACACTAGGTGCCGTGGCCGATAAACGAATGTTGGCGGTGCCGCTAAGCAGGTTGTGGGACGGGTAGCGACTCACGGCGCAAACATCGGAAACGTCCAGCGAACTGCTGCTAATCCCGCAGGTTTTCCCCGCCGTCGTCCAGCTTCTCCGGCCGCGTCCAGTAGTCGAACTGCGGCGTCCAATCCGCGCCATCGATGCCGGCCATGCCGAGGAACGGCCATACGGCGCAGTAAAGATCCCCGGGGCCGAACACGCAGGCGTTCTTGCGCAGGATGGCGTCGCCGTCGCGTTCGTACACTACTGCCCCCGGGTAGTTCTCCGCCTCGCCGAACACGCCCTGTTCTTGGATGTAGGCGCCGCCGCCGTGGGATGCCATGCGGAAGCGCCAACCGCGGGAGTTGGCGAAGGCGCGTTGCACCGGCGGCGGGTCTTTGGAAACGAGCGCCACCGCCAAGGCGTCTTCCAAGTGTGGCAGGAGGCCGTTGAAGCCGTCCGCCCACAAGGTGCAGTAGCGGCAGCCTTGGCCCATGTTGTGGATCACCAGCAGCTTCTCGTGCGGGCCGAACAGATCGCGCAACGTGGTTTCGCCGTCGGTGGTGGCGAGCGGGTAGTTGGGCACCGGTTGGCCGGCGCTGGCCTTTCGCAACGTCCGCAGCTCATCGATCAAACCGCCGATGCGCTGCTCCAACTCGGCGATCTTGGTGGCGTTCTCATCCATGCCAGTAGGCTCCTTCGTCGTACTGGCCATTGTGAATGACCGGCCTGTCGCACCGCAAGCGCCGCGTCCGCGACGCCGTCCCGCTGCGATTCGCCTCAGCCCCGCAAGTTCGCCCCGCCGTCGTCCAGCTTCTTTGGCCGTGTCCAATAGCGGAACTGCGGGGTCCATTCGCCACCATCTAAGCCGGCCATGCCGAGGGGCGGCCACAAGGCGCAGTAGATGTCGTCGGGGCCGAACATGCAGGCGTTCTTGCGTGCGATGGCGTCGCCGTCGCGTTCGTACAGCACCGCGCCGGCGTCTCTTTCGGGTTCGTGCCAGACGCACTGCTCGCGGATGTAGGCGGCGCCGCCGTGGGACGCCATGCGGAAGCGCCAGCCGCGGGAATTGGCGAAGGCGCGTTGCGCCGGGGGCGGGTCCTTGGAGACCAGCACCACCGCCAGCGCGTCTTCCAAGTGTGGCAGCAGGCCGTTGAAGCCGTCCGCCCACACTGTGCAATAGCGGCAACCTTGGCCCATGTTGTGGATTACCAGCAGTTTGTCGTTTGGGCCGAACAGGTCACGGAGCGTCGTCTCGCCGGCGGTGGTGGCGAGCGGGTAGTTCGGCACCGGCTGGCCGACGCTCGCTTTTCGCAGCGTTCGCAGTTCCTCAATCAAACCGCCGATGCGTTGTTCCAACTCGGCGATTTTGGTGGCGTTCTCGTCCATCCAAGTAGCCCGTCTCCCGCGAGGTCGCCCCGGCCAACCCCGGTGCGTTGCCAGTGCCATTGTGCGTGGCAAGTGCGATGTCCGCAAACACGCGGCTGGTAGACTCCCCTTCCCCACGGGAGTTCGCAATGCCCATCAAGGACAGCATCGGCGGCGGCAAGGCCCTCATTTGGTCCGATGCCATCGTCGGCGCAACCCGCGAACAGGTCGCCCGCACCGCCAAGCTCGGCTTCATCGACGGGCATGTGGCCGTCATGCCGGACGCGCACTACGGCAAGGGCGCCACGGTTGGCACGGTCATCCCAACGCGGGGCGCCATCGTGCCTGCGGCGGTGGGCGTGGACATCGGCTGCGGCATGATGGCGGTGCGAACCTCGTTGGCGGAATCGGATCTGCCGGATTCCCTGTCGGGCGCGCGCAGCGCC
The DNA here is from genome assembly GCA_965243095.1 of Candidatus Azotimanducaceae bacterium. GTDB lineage: Bacteria > Pseudomonadota > Gammaproteobacteria > Pseudomonadales > Azotimanducaceae > VXYL01. Next base: position 1,890,734 of record OZ251530.1, on the reverse strand, counting down.
ATCGAAAAGGCCGTGCCCGTCGGCCAAGCCAAGCGCTCGGACGAGAAGGTGTACCGCTCGGTGCCGGGCGTGGCGAAGTTCGAGCGGCGGGCGGCGGAGTTCGAGGGAACGCTGCCGGCGCGCTGGCGGCTGCAGATGGGAACGCTTGGCGGCGGCAACCACTTCATCGAGGTTTGCGCCGACGACGAAGGGCGCATTTGGGCCATGCTGCACAGCGGCAGCCGGGGGCCGGGCAACACGCTCGGAACCCGCTTCATCGCCGAAGCGCGGCAAGAAATGGAGCGGTACTCCGTACATTTGGAGGATGCGGATTTGGCGTATTTGCGGGAAGGCACGCCCTCTTTCTTGGAGTACTGCCGCGCTGTCGGCTGGGCGCAGGATTTCGCCCAAGCCAACCGGCGCTGCATGATGGAGCTCGTGCTTCAAGCATTGCGCGAGGAACTGCCCGCGTTCGAGACGGACGCCGAAGCCGTGGAATGCCACCACAACTACGTGGAGCCGCGGGACGCGGCCGGCAACCCGCTCCCGGACGACGCGCCTTGGCATCAAGCGCACTCCTTGCTAACCCGCAAAGGCGCCATCAGCGCTCGCCGCGGGCAGCTCGGCATCGTGCCCGGCAGCATGGGGACGAAGTCCTACATCGTGGAAGGTCTCGGCAACCCCAAGTCCCACTTCTCCTCGTCGCACGGCGCCGGCCGGCGCATGTCCCGCAGCGCCGCCCGCAAGATGTTCAGCGCCGAGGACGTGGCAGCGCAGACGCAAGGCGTGGAATGCCGAAAGGACGCCGCCATCCGCGACGAACTACCGGCAGCCTACAAAGATCTCGACGAGGTGATGGCGTTCCAATCGGACCTCACAAAGCCCATCCGCACGCTCAAGGCACTCCTCTGCGTCAAGGGGTGACGGGCAAAGCGCACGGTTGTCTCCTAGTGGCGAGGGATGCTTGGCGTCACCGTATCTCCAAGCCCCGCTCGGGCATTCGCCACATACCAACCGGTATTGTCAATCGGCGCTCGCTTCTGGACTCCTTCAAGCTTCATAAAATGCCGACGGGCCCGCCGCGAGAAAGATCATGTTCGGAGGCAATCGTGGCCACGCGTTCCACCTTGGGCTCTAGGTAAGCTTACGCTCGGGCAGGTTGGCTCCGGAGCGAACGATCAAGGCACCAAGCAATACCAGCGTGGCCACGGCGCTGCCGCGCAACGTGGCGGTGCAGTGGGCGCACGGGCTGCTTGGCCAGACGGGCTTCCGCTTGGTGGCGGCACCGACGTTTCTGCCGGCGTACCTGTTCGCGCTCTCCGGGTCGGACTTCGTGGTGGGGTTGGCGCGTTCGCTGCAGGCGCTCGGCACCGTGGTGACGCCGGTGATCGGCGCCTCGCGCATCGGCCATCGCAAGAAGATCCTCGGCATCACGTTGGCGGCGAGCGGGCTGATGCGCGTGCAGGTGCTGGGCCTGGCGCTGGCCGGCCTGCTGCTGGGTGCCGGCGCGGCGGTGTACGCGGTGGTGCTGTTTCTTGCGCTCATGGGCTTGTTCCAAGGCATCGCGCAGGTGACGATGAACTCGCTGCGCGCCAAGGTGATTCCGCCGCATCGGCGCGGCTCGGTGGACGGCGTGCGCAACTTTCTGGCCGGGCTTTCGAGCGCCGCGCTCTCCTACGCGGCGGGCGTGTATCTCGTCGACGCCAACGTGTTCGGCAACGGCTACGCGGCGACGTTCCTGCTCGCCTTCGGCATCGCCGCGCTGGGCTGGTTCGCGCTGGCGCTGACGTGGGAGCCGCGCGCCGAGAGCGTGCGCGGGCGGGAGTCCATCCGCGAGACGTTCCGCGCCGTCGGCCCCATCCTGCGCGACCAGCCGGTATTCCGGCGCTTCTTCGCGGCGCGGGCGCTGGGCTCGTGCGGGCGCATGGCGTTGCCGTTCTACATCCTCTTTCTGGGCACGCGCATCGAGCTGGACGGCGCGGCGCTGGGGCTGTTCACCGCCGTGTGGATGGCCACCTCCAGCTTGGCGGTGCTGGTGTGGGGGCTGCTGGCGGACTGGCGCGGGCACAAGCTGGTGATGGTGGCGACGCTGTTCTGTTGGATGGCGTCGCATGTGCAACTGCTCACGGTGCAGAGCGAAACCGGCGCCGTGGCGTTCTTCGTGCTGGTGGGCTTGGCGTCCGGCGGCTTCAACCAGGCGGGGCAGAACATGGTGATGCTGCTCGGCCAGCTGCGCGACATCCCCATCCGCTTGGCGGCGTCCGGCGCGGCGGTGAACCTGGTGGGCGCGGTGGGGCCGTTCCTTGGCGGCGCCATCGTGTACTTCACTGGGCATGTGGCGTTGTTCGCCCTCACCATCGCGCTGCAGAGCGCAGCACTGGTGCTGCTGGTGCGCTGGGTGCCGGAACCGCTGCGGCGGAGCGCGAGAGGGACACCCCGCGCATGAAAGAGCCTTCAGCCGGGGTGCGCGAGGGGGCAACCCCTCGCAAGAAAGAGCCTTCAGCCGGGGTGCGCGAGGGGCAACCCCTCGCAAGAAAGAGCCTTCAGCCGGGGTGCGCGAGGGGGCAACCCCTCGCAAGAAAGAGCCGCACGGCCGGCGTTTGGTGGATTTCGGAGCGTAGTCCTTCGTCATGCGGCCTTCCTTGACGATACCGAACGCAGCGCATCATGCGCCAACGACGGGCGCGCTCAAGCGCGACGCCTCAGTCCGGCGTTGGTTCGAAGGTCACCTCGAACAGCAGCGGCCACAGCTTGCCGGTGAGGTAGAACCGCTTTGTGTTGGGGTTGTAGGCGATGCCGTTCAGCACGTCCGCGTTGCGTGCGGCTTCCGCGTCGAGCAGGCCGGATGCGTCCAGTCGATGCGTCACCCGCCCGCTGGCAGCGTGGATGCGCACCAGAAAGTCCTCGCCGAAGACGTTGGCGTACACCGCGTCCGCCACACATTCCAGTTCGTTCAGGCCGGAAAGCGGCTGGCCGTTCAACAACACCGCCACCTGGCCGCGCACCGCGAAAGAATCGGTGCTGCGGAAGGTGAGGGTGTGCGAGCCGTTGCTCATGGCGAAGCGCTCGCCGTCATGGCACAAGCCCCAGCCTTCGCCGCGGTAGCGTTGGGTGGCCAGGCGGGCGAAGCTCGCGGGGTCGAAGAAGAACACACGCCCCGCCTTCCAGGTGAGCATCGCCAGCCGATCGCCGGCGTCCGCCAACCCCTCGCCGAAGAAGAACACGCCGATGGGCGCGCGCTGCTCCACCGCGCCGCTGGCGGGATCGATGCGCCGCAGTTCCGAATGACCACGCCTGCCGGTGCTCTCGTAGAGTTTGCCGTCGCGCCAAAGCAGGCCTTGGGTGAACGCCGTGGGATCGTGCGGGAACGTCCGATGCACGACGGCTCTCAGCGTTGGCGCAGGGTCGGCGGACGCCGTGCCGGGAGCATCCGCGGCCGCCCTACCAAAGGCAGCCAAGCAACCCAACAAGGCCAAGCAAAGCGCCACCCGTAGGCGTGTGGGAACTCTGGGGTGTACGACAGATCTTTGGTAAGGATGTCGGCGCCAAGCCGGGAAACGCAGGCGTTCCGCCTGCATGCGGGCGAGACGCCCGCGCTCCCAGCACCCGTCACCAAAGATCTGTCGTACACCCGGAACTCTGGGGCCGCGGTTGCGCACCCTCGTTGCGGTTAGCATGACCGGATGGAGACGAATTTGCTGCTGCTCGCCGGCTACATTGCCGCCATCTTCTTGGCGTCGCTGTTCGGTGGTTTGCTGCCCTCGATCGTGCGCATGACGCACACCCGCACGCACTTGTCGATGAGCTTGGTGGCGGGTTTGTTGCTTGGCGTGGCCTTGTACCACCTTGTGCCGCACGCCGTGGCGCACATCGGCGGCGCGCAGGCGGTGGAAAGCGCGGTCTGGTGGGTTGTGCTGGGCATGATCTTCATGGTGCTGCTGTTGCGCGTGCTGCCGTTCCACCACCACGACTTCAGCGGCGACCATGGCCAGCCGAGCGCCCCTTCGCTCGGCTGGCTCGGCATCACCGTGGGCATGTGCCTGCATTCTCTGGTGGAAGGCGTCGCCTTGGGCGCCAGCATCCGCATCGGCGGCGAGCATGGCGGGTTGATCGGCGCCGGCGTGTTCTTCGCCATCCTGCTGCACAAGCCGTTGGATGCCTTGTCGATCACTGGCGTGATGCAGGCCGCCGGATTCGCTGCGGCCATACGGCGGCGGGTGAACCTCGGCTTCGCGCTGGTTTGCCCGATTGCTGTCTTGCTCACGTTCTGGGGAACGGGTTTGCTGGCGGGCGCCCAGGACGCGGTGTTGGGCCGCGCATTGGCGTTTTCGGCCGGCGCGTTCCTGTGCGTCGCGCTCAGCGACTTGCTGCCGGAAATCCACTTCCACAGCCACGACCGCGGCAAACTCGCGCTGGCCTTCCTCGTCGGAATCGCCTTGGCCTACGCCACGCATGCGTTGGAATCCGCCGCCATGCACGGCGGCTAGCCGCGGCGCACGCGCGGCCAGCGCCCGCCGGGGCGTCATCCGCGCTGGTAAGTGCCCACCAAGCGGTTCATGGCCACGGTGTGCGCTTCCACCTTGGCCAGCAGATCCCACATGTCGAGGCCGGGTTCCAAGCGCAACTCGGCGTCAAGCGCCAGCAACCAGAAGAAGTAGTGGTGGACACCGTGGCCTTCGGGCGGCATCGGACCGCCGTAGCCGGGCTTGCCGAAGTCGCTCACGCCTTGGGTGTGTTCGGCGGTGGCCTCGGCCAAGCCGGTGGCGGACGACGGGATGTTGTAGAGCACCCAATGGACGTAGCCGTAGCGCCCGGGGGTGACCAACGGCGCGTCCGGGTCGTGGCAGATGACGGCGTAGGATTTGGTGCTCGGCGGAACGCCTCCCCAAACCAGCGCCGGCGAGACGTCTTCGCCCTCGCCGGTGTGTTTGGCCGGGATGGCCCCGCCGGCGGCGAACGCCGGGCTGGTGAGCTGCATGGTGGAAAGGGCGAAGCCCATCGGGATGTTCCTCGTGTTGCGTTGCAGGTGCGGGCAAGCCTACAACAATGTCTCCGCCACGCGGCCATGCGAGTCGCCGGCGGTGGTATAAGGTAGCTCCCGTCTTCTCTTGCACCGATTTGGAGAGCCGCTCCCGCATGGTCAACCCCATTCCCGCGCCGACGCCATGACGGTTGCGCCGCGTTGGAGGCGGTTGTTGAAGCCCGCTTTGAGCTACGCCGCGGCCATCGTTCTCACCACAGCCTCTTTCGTGGTCCTGCAGCACATTGGCAATCAAACGCCGCTCGCGGTGATCGCGAAGAAGGTCGTCGCCGAATTCGAGGCCGTGCCGGCGACATGGGGAACACGGCGGGCGCACGGCCACACCCCGGGGGCGTGGTGCAAACTCACCGGTCTCGTGTTGGCAGGGTCGGCAAGCTCGACAACGCCGCTTCACGACGCGATGGTCCCGCGCACTCCCTTCGGAGACTTCGTTGCCAAGCCAAAGTGCCCGGAACTGCGCCGGGTGTCCGCGGCTGCCCTCGCCGGTGTGAACGCCACCGGCAACTCAGAGCCACCCCCCCCCCCCCCCCCGCACGGATGACGCTTAACCAGTGGGGTGGCAGCAAAGCGCCGTACGCGATCGGTTTGCGTTTCGTCACAATCCACGAATACCACGAGTTCATCCGCAAGGCCACCTATTGCGCCTATGCCGCGCTCGCACTTGCGGTCGCGCTCCTCGGTTGGCGGGCGTTGGCGGTGGCCAGCCCGCTGTTGATCTTTGGCGCGGCGCTGTCCGGCGTCGAGTACTTGTCCGATGTCGCCAAAGGCACGCCGTACGCTTGGGCCATTTTCTCAGCCGCGCTGGTCGCGCTGCTGCTCCGGATTCCCAAGGTTCCCGCGTCCGCCACAAGACTGTTCTGCTTTGTGGCCGGCATGGTTGCGGGCTATCTGTGGTTGTTCGATGGCGCGAACTTCGTCGCCGCGGTGTTGATTGGTTTGGTGGCGTGGCTACGCTACGCGCAACTGGCACCAAGGACAAGAGCGGCGCGTTCGGCGGCCTGTGTATTCGCGCACGCCACCGGTTTTGCCGTCAGCTTGGCCATCTCCCCATTGAGACCCGGCGACGCCGGTTCTTGGTTCTATTCGGTGAAAAAGGACATCAGGCGCATCCTTGCACCAGAACATCTCGACGTTCTAGGGAGCGACGCTGTCACATGGGCGGAACTCGTGCAACTCAGCGTTCGAGAAACGACTGTGTTGATCGACTCCACCTTGATCGCGCTCGGCATGGCACTGCTCGTCGCCGGCTATCGGGCGTGGCGGCGCGATTGGGGGCCCGTGACAGAAGCGCTCGGGATTGGCGTGCTGGCGCTGGCACCGCTTGTCCACTTCCTGCTGCCGAACGACATTCCGTACGTCGCGGCGAGGCTCATGTACTTGCCACTGGCGCTTTGCTGGAGCGTCCTTGCCGCCGTGCTCTTGCGCATGCCGCGGCCTGCCGTTCACGCTCCTGCGATCGTCGGGCTCGGCGGCGCTTTGTTGGGCGTCTGGCTCGTTTGGCAGCACGCGGTCACAACCACGTTGGTGAAGAGGTTGGATTTCGCCGCTACGGATCCGCATTTGCAGCAACTCCACGGCGGAGGCTATTTCGACATCCACCTGAAGGATGGCCGTCAGTTGATCTATCACCGAGACGCCTGCGACGAGGCGGACATGAAACGCCGGTTCCTCTTGGAGCTGCATCCGAGAGACTCGACGGATCCGCACCCCGGGATCATGTTCCACTTCATCCACGACGGACTGTTTACATTCGGCCGAAGCTGTACGGCGATCGTGGATCTGCCAACCTATCCCATTGCGAAGTTCAAGACGGAAAGAGACTGCCTGTCGCATCGCTTGTCTGTTTCTGCCCGTTGCGACGAAGGCGAGCCACGTTGGGCCGTGTCGGTGCCCTTGGATGTTGAGCGGTTTCGGGATGCCGTGCGCTTGGTGCGCGCCACGGCGCCCCTCGTGCGCAGCACCTTCGACGTGTACCGCGTGGGCAACGAGCTGATCTACCTGCGCGAGCCTTGCGCGATCGAGGACGTGCGGGCGCGCTTCTTCCTTCACGCCAGTGCAAAGCAGCGCGGCGCGGGCGACAGCGGCGGCTTCACCAATCTCGACTTCGATTTTTTGGATCACGGCGTGCTTGGGGACGGGGTGTGCTTGGCCGAGCGGACACTGCCGTATTGGGACATCGACCGCGTCCGCACCGGCCAATTCGTCGCTGGCGAGGGGGAAATGTGGGCAACGGAGTTTCCGCTAGGCGTCGCGGCACCTGAATCACGGTGAGTTACAGCGCCGCGGCGGCGGTGGTAAAGTAGCTCCCACCTTCTTTTACACCGATTGGAGAGTCGCTCCCGCATGGTCAACCCTATTCTCGCGCCGGACGAGAACAACGCGTGGCGCTTGCAGACGCCCGGCGTCGAAGGCTGGACGCGCACCGCCCGGCCCGATGATCCCGACAAGTACTTCATGGTCTCCACGGACGGCCATGTGCAGGAGCCGTCCGACCTGTGGCGCACGCGCATGGACAAGCGCTTCCGCGAGCGGCTGCCGGGGGTGGCCGTGGACGCGCAAGGCCGCCAATACCAGAAAACCGAAGGCTTCCGCCCGGTGCGCATCCGCAACATCAAGTTCGAGGGCGAAGATGGTTTGCGCAACCGCGCCGGCGCGACGCCGGAGCAACGCCTGGCGGATCTGGCGGCCGACGGCGTGGACGCCGAGGTGTTGTTCCCCAACAAGGGCCTCACCATCTGGGCCACGCCGGACGCGGTGTTCAGCCAGCACATGTGCCGGGTGTGGAACGACTGGGCGTGGGAGACCTTCGGCGACTACAACGACCGGCTCTCGCCGATGGGCTGCGTGGCGGCGGCGAACATCGACGGCGCGATCGCCGAAATCCAACGCGTGGCGGCGCTCGGTTTCCGCGGCCTCGCGCTGCCCTGCAAGCCGGTTTTCGGTCCGCCCGATCACGAGCAAACCAACTACAACCTGCCCGAGTTCGACCGCCTGTGGGCCTGCATCGCGGAAGTCGATCTGCCCATCACCTTCCACGTTTCCACCGGGCGCGACCCGCGCACCTCGCGCGGCAACGGCGGCGCGGTGGTGAACTACGCCGTACATTCCCTGGCGTCCACCATGGAACCCATCGCCAACCTCTGCGCGTCCGGCGTGCTGGAGCGCTTCCCGAACTTGCGTTTCGGCAGCGTGGAAGCGGGCATCGGTTGGGTGCCGTGGGCCATCTGGGCGCTGGACGAGGCGTACCGCAAGCACCACATGTTCGTGCGCCCGAAGCTGCCGACGATGCCGAGCGACTACTTCCGCCGGTGCGGCTTCGCCACCTTCCAAGAGGACAAGCCCGGCTTGGATCTGGCCCGCGAACACAACCTCATCGACAACTTCCTCTGGGCCAACGACTATCCGCACCACGAAGGCACTTGGCCACATTCGGCGCCGGCCATCGAACGCACCATGGGGCAGCTCACGGACGGCGAGCGCGCCAAGGTGCTGGGGCTGAACGCAGCGCGGGTGTTCAAGTTCCCCATCCCGGAGCGCTACCGCAAACAAGCGGACGTGGCCGCCTTGGCCGCCTGATCCGGCTCGAACACGAATGTCCGAAGACGCGCCAACGAAGCCGCGCACGCTGGTCTTCTGCTTCGACGGCACCGGCAACGAGCCGAGCGACGCCGGCGAGTTCAAGGAGGACCAGAGCGTCAGCAACGTGCTCAAGCTGCACATCCTCATGGGCGGCAATTTCGCCGATCCGCCGGCGAAGACGTGGCAGCGCAACTTCTACTACAACGGCATCGGCACCCGCGACGGCGAGAGCCGCATCCCGCTGCTCGGCCGCCTCTACGCCGCCGGCCGCTCGCGGTTGAACATGCTGCTCGCGCCCACCTCGGGCGACGCCAAGCGCATTCTCGAGGAAGCCCAGGCGGACTTCGAGGCGCACTACCAGCCTGGCGACAAGCTGGCGTTGTTCGGCTACAGCCGCGGCGCCGCCTTGGCGCGCAAGTTCGCGGCCATGCTGTTGGACGAACACACCGAGGCCACGGTGGCGTTTCTGGGCGCGTTCGACACCGTGGCGGCGATGGACGGCATCCACCGCCGCGGCGAGAAGGTGAGCAGCGACGTGGTGTTCGAGAACGGCACGCTGAATCCGCGCATCGAGCGGGCCGTGCATCTGGTGGCCATCGACGAGGACCGGGTGACCTTCACGCCGACGCTGATGAACAAGGACGCCGAACGGCCGAAGCGGATTTTGGAAGTGTGGTTCCCGGGCGTTCACGGCGACGTCGGCGGCGGCTACTGGCTGGACGGCCTTTCCGACTGCGCCTTGGCGTTCATGATCGCTCGCTGCCGGGAGACCTTGGGCGAACACCTCGACCTCGCCGGCACGGACGCCGCGAGCGTTCGCGCCCTGTTCGCGCGCCACGGCGACGACCTGGCCGGCCTCGACGTGGACGACGTCGCCGTCAATCCGCTGGTGAACGGGCCGCTGCACATGCACGGCGGCATGCAGGCCGCCGTGCTCGCGCAGAACGTGCGCTCCATCCACGTTTGCGACAACGACGCGCCTTGTGCGGATCTGCCCATCCTGCACCGCTCGGTGCAGCGCCGCTTCATGCAGGTGCCGGACTATCGCCCGCCGGCGCTGCGCGGCCTGCGCTTCAAGCTGCTCTTCGACAGCGGCCAATACAGCGAGCCGATTCACGGCGTCAGCGGGCTGCGCCTGTACCGGCGGTCTTCCCCGGGCGGCGACGCGGACGCGGCTTGAGGCGCTTTGCCAACCATCGTCTTCGTCCACCCCAACGGACGCCGCGAGACGCACCAAGCGGCGGTGGGCGCCACGGTGATGGACTGCGCGGTGGACAACGGCGTACCCGGTATCCGCGCCCAGTGCGGCGGCGGCTGCACCTGCTCCACCTGCCACGGCGTGGTGGCGGAGGACTGGTTCGAGCGCGTGGGCGCCCCGGTTGGCGACGAGAGCGACATTTTGGCGTTCGTCCCGGGCCGGCAATCGACCAGCCGGCTAACCTGCCAAATCGTCCTCCGCGACGCGCTTGACGGGCTCGTGGTGCGTGTGCCGCCCGAGGCGGATGGGTAGGACGCGGAAAGAAGATGATCATCCAACGTCGCTGGCAAGGAACTCCGGCAATTGCCGCTATCTTCATCCTCTCCGGCTTCGCCGCGCTGATCTACCAGGTGGCGTGGCAGCGGGCGTTGTTCAGCATCTACGGCTTGGATGTGCAATCCGTCACCGTGGTGGTGACGGCCTTCATGCTGGGGCTGGGCGTCGGCAGCTTGGCCGGGGGTTGGGCGGCTGCCCGGCCGCGGGTGGACCGGCTGGCGGCTTTCGCGCTTGTTGAGGCGGGCATCTGCGCTTACGGGATGGCTTCGCTGGCGTTGTTCGCGTGGGCGGGAGCGGTGACCGGGCCCGTCGGCCCGGCGGCGATGTTTCTTGCCACCTTCGCTCTTCTCCTGCTGCCCACCGCGCTAATGGGCGCCACCCTGCCCTTGCTGGTGGGCCACGAGGTGGAGCGTTTAGGCAATGTCGGGCGTTCGCTTGCCGCCCTCTATTTCGCCAACACGCTCGGCGGCGCACTGGCGGCCATTGCCACCGGCGTCCTGCTGATGCGCTCGCTGGGGTTCCAGGGCACGGTGCTGATCGCCGCCGCCATGAACGCGACGGTGGCGGCGCTGGCGGCCGTCCTCCGGCGAGCGCAGCGCAAGCGCCAAGGCGCGGCAACGCCGTGAGCGGAACATCTGGAGGTGGCCAGGCGATGCCCTTTCGCTGGCGCGGCCGCCGGAATTCTGGCGTTTTACTGCCTTCACGAAGTGACGATTTCCTACACGATTTTCAGCCAAAACCCGTATCCAAGCGCCCCGCGCCTTGCCCAAACTGGCGCGCATGGCACCCCCGAACCAACAGCGCCGCCCGGCCGCGTCCAGCGACCCGGCGAACAAGCACCTGTTCTCCCACCCGCGCATGGTGGCGGACCTCCTGCGCCTGCTCGGCGAGCCCTGGGTGGACGACTTGGATCTCGACCGCTTGGAGCGGCTGCCGGCCGAGCACGTCGCCGACAACCACCGCGTCCGCGCCGAGGACATGCCGTGGCGCGCGCCGTTCAAGCCCGGCGCAGGCCACCCGCCGGAAGCCGCCGTGGTGGTGCATGTGGAGTTCCAGAGCGGCTCCCATCCGCACATGGCGGAGCGGCTGCTTGAATACGCGGCGCTGCTGCGCCGCGACCTGCTTCGCGTCGGCGCGACGGCGACGGTTCCCGCGCACGTGCCCTTGGTGGTGTACAGCGGGCGGCCGTCGTGGTCGCCGCCGCTGCAAGTGGCGGAGCGCACCGAGTGGGTTCCCGACGCGCTGGCGCGGTTCCAGCCGCGCATGGAGTTCCGCTTCGTTGACGCCAAGATCTACCGGGGCGATCATTTGTCGGACGGCAACGTGGCGCGGGCCTGGCTGGCGCTGGAGGCGGCGGACGCCGCCGGCCTTTCGGCGGCGCTGGAGCATGCGGCGGCAACCTTCGCCCGGGTCGGCGATGCGGCCTTGTCGCACGGCCTTGAGCGATGGTGCTATGGTGTGCTGCGCCATCGCTTCGGCGACCGGCTGCGGACTTTGACGGACATCATGGAGAAACGGACGATGCTTGCGGAAACGCTTCAGGAGTGGGACGAGCAGAAGATCAACGAAGGCCGTTTGGCCGGGCGTGAGGAAGGCCGCTTGGCCGGGCGCGAGGAGGAACGCGAGCGGCTGCGCAGGGTGGCCGAGCGGGACTTTGACGCCGCCACCGCAAACACCCTCGCCCGTCTCATTGAGGCCGCGGACAGGCGGCCAGAGTCGCTCTAGCCGTTATGCGCCGCCTGACGGCAACTTCCGAGACTGCCGCCCGCACCGCGAACCCGGTCGATGTCGACTGCCGCCGGCCGGGGAGGCTTACGCCCAGCTAGCGTACCTTGCCACAGGCGCCAAAGCGCGGCATCCCCGTGAGCGGCACCCGAAACGCTTGGGCGATGGCGTGTGCCGCGCTGGCTGGATTCGTCTCGCTCGCGCACGAGATTCTCTGGTTTCGCATCTACGCCTTCGGCACCGGCGGCACCTTGCCGGTGTTCGGCATCTTTCTCGGCATCTATTTGGCGGGCATCGCCGTCGGCGCTCTGCTGTCCGCGCGCCTGTGCCCGGACGCATCCGGCGAAACGCGCAACCGGATTGCGCGTTGGGCGGGCTTGCTCACCGCCGTCGCGGGGGCGCTCGCCTACTGCCACGTTCCGCTGGCCGCTTGGTTCGCCGAGCATCGCCATGTGGCCGGGGCGATGCCCTTCGCCGGGGTGGCCGCCGGCTGCTACGGCGCGGTTCTGCCTTTGGTGGGGCATTTGGCGGTGGCGCCGGACCGCAAGGCGGGGCAGGGCGTTTCCTACGTCTACTTGGCCAACATCGTGGGTTCCTGTTTGGGTTCGGTGCTGACGGGATTCGTCTTTTTGGAACACCTTGGGGTGGCGAAAGCGGCGCTCTTGCTGCTGGCCGTTTCCACCGGCACTTCGCTGCTGCTGCTGTGCGGCGGGGAACGCAAGTGGGCGGGCGCGGGCGCGCAGTGCGCGGCGGCCTTGGTCTTGGCGGCGGGGGCTTTCGCCTACGCCAGCCCGCGTTACGATGGCCTCTATGAACGGCTCCTGTGGCGGACGCCCGACGGCGCGAACCATCCCTTCGACCTGCTCGTCGAAAACCGCGCCGGCGTGGTGGCGGTGACGCGCGCCGGCACGGTGTTCGGCGGCGGCGTCTACGATGGCAGGTTGAATGTGAGCCTGACGCACGACAACAACATGATCCACCGCGCCTACGCCTTGGCGGGCCTGCACCCGAACCCTCGGCGCGTACTGATGATCGGGCTTGGCTCCGGCTCTTGGGGCCAGGTGGTGGCCCACCATCCGCGCCTGCAGACGCTGGACATCGTGGAAATCAACCCGGGCTACTTGGAAGTGCTGCGCCGCTACCCGCTGGTGCACAGCCTGCTCGACAACCCCAAGGTGCGCATCCACATAGACGACGGACGGCGCTGGCTGCGCCAAGCCGCGGACGCCCGCTTCAACGTGATACTCAGCAACACCAGCTTCCATTGGCGGGCGAACAGCAGCCATGTTCTTTCCCGCGAGTTTCTGGAATTGGCCAGCCGCCGCTTGGCCCCGGGCGGCATCGTCTATTTCAACACCACCGGCTCGCCGGCCGCGGCGCGCACAGCCTGCGCCAGCTTCGCCTCCGGCTTGCGCTTCGCCAACTTCATGGCCGTCGGCAACGGGCACGTTGAATTCAACGCCGGGCGTTTCAAGGAAGTGCTGTACACCTACCGCATTGATGGACGCCCGCCATTCGATGGCCCGGCGGCACCGTGGCTGGAAGCCAACCTTCCGCGCCTGCTGGCCCCGGCCAATCTCGAAACCTGCGCCAGCGTGCTGGCGCGAACCAAGACCGCACGCATCATCACCGACGACAACTTGGCCGCCGAAACGTCGGTGCCTTGGAACTTTTCGTTTCGGCCGCCGCGGCCAGAGTGAAGGATTGCGAAATGCCGGCCGGCCATTCCGCCATTCGACGGTTTCATGTGGCGCTGCCGGAGCGGCTGCGGGATATGCCGCGCAAGCAGGCGGTCGTGATCACGCTCTACTACTCCCTGTATCTGCTGCCCGCGGCAACGGCGCTGGCGTTCGATGCGCTGTTTCTGTTTTGGGTGCTTTCCGGCCTCCTCCTAGCCACAGCGGTTCGCTGGCTTTGGGCGCGTGGCGGCATCGCTGGCCAGTTGACGGCGCTGTTGCTCAACGCCGCTTCCGCCTTGGCCAACCTGCTGTTGGCGGTCTCATTGCAGGTTCAAGGCACGGTCTTCAACTTCCAGTTCTTCTTTCACGCCGATTGGGAGACTTTGGTTGTCGCTTGGCGTGTGATGGCACCGCTGTTTATCGGCTGCTGGGCCTATTGGTTCCTGGTCAGCATTTGGCCTTGCCTGTTACCGGCGAACGGCTCTCTGCCAAAGCGACGCGCCATTGGCATCGTTGCGGCGGTTGGCGTATGCCTGAACGCGCCCATCCTCTCGTTGGTCTGGTATGACGTCAGCCGAGTCATTGCCGCCCGCAATGCCGTCTTGGTTCCGAAGCCGCCGCATCAGGAGATTGCACCCATCCGCTTGGACAATCCGCAGAATTTGGTATTGATCTTCGCCGAATCCTTGGAGAGCGCTTATAGCCGCGCCGATATCTTCGACGAGGACTTGACCCCGGCGCTTTCGGCGCTGGCTGCGGAAGGCTTGCAGTTCACGAACATGCATCAAGTTTCCCACACCGCTTGGTCCACCGGTGCGATGATTGCGGCGCAATGCGCCACGGGCCTTTCTTGGATCGACCTCTCCGATGCGCGAATGCGCGGCGCACTGTGCCTTGGCGACGTGCTGGCCGCCCACGGCTATCGAACTGTTTTCATGACGGGCACCGAGCTCGAATTCGCTGCCTTGGGCGGTTTCCACAAGTCACACGGGTTCATCGAACTCCACGGTCTGACATCCTTGGCTCGCAGACTCGAGGATGCACACTACCGCAGGCAATGGTCGCACTCCGAGTGGGGTCTTTATGACGACTCGCTATTCGCCTTGGCGCTGGATGAGTTGACCGCCTTGGAAGGCGTAAGCCCTTTCGCCCTCGCCTTGGCGACCATGGACACCCACGGACCCCGAGGATTCCCTTCGAAAAGTTGTGCTCCCGCGGCGGAGTTCACCGGTTTGGCTTTCGCGGTTCGGTGCGCGGACAAGCTGATTGCGGATTTCATCCGAACGGTACGAACGCGGTTTCCCAACACACTGATCGTCCTGTTCTCCGATCACTTGACCGGGAACGTCCTCAATGACCCGCAAGTCATGGACCGGCTGAAACCGTATGAAGCGGAGCGCCGCCTGAGGTTCCAAGTTTGGGGGCCGGGCATTGAACCCGCCGAAATCGGCGGAGCGGGCACACATTTTGACGTCATGCCCACGTTGATGGACTTGCTGGGAATGACACCTTGGACGCGGCACAACCTGGGTGCCTCCCTGCTGCGCTTCGACAGCCCGTGGTTCCGCCATGAGAATCCGGACAGCCTGCGGGTTGTCCACGCCCTTCCCAACATTCAAGCACTGCCCGGCGATGAACTGACCTTCACGCCGGAAGGCCCGATGATTGAACTGGACGGAAAGAGAATTCTCGCCACCGGCAAGGGCCTTGCCCTGCGCGACGCGCTGTTCGCCTTGGAACTCGATGCCAGCGGCGGCGTTGTTGCCATCCGCCACTTCCTAGGTGAAGGACTTGCCGGGGCGTTCGAGCGCTGGGCTGGCGGCAGGACCGTCATCGGCATCTCCAGCGATTCGGCCTTTAATCGCCGCGCCTCGGACGACGGGACCGCTGCCCTCGCCTTTTTCGCCGGCCCTTTCGGCACGCCACGCTTCATCGTTGCGCCACTGCAATCGCCCACAACGGTGGCATTGCCGGGCCGCACTTGAGGCGCGGCGCCTTCAGCTAACACTATCTTGGCTGTTGATCGCGTTTGCGCAAGAGCAGCCAATCGGCGTTCTCGGCTTGAACTTGGAACGCCCGCCCCAAGTGCTCTCCGTAAACCTCAAGCAGGAAAGCAGTGGACTTCACATCGTATGGATGCTTCGGCTGCATGACGCAGTCCACATCGGCGAAGACCGTATGCGCGGTCGGCACAGTGGCGCGGTTGACGGAGCGCCCCACATGTACGCTCCAAAAGAAGCTCCGTGACGGCGGCAGATCCGCCAAGGGCGCGAAAGCCTGCGCGAAGTCCAGCGCCGCCGCAGTTGAGCACGGAGGTTGCACACCTCGCAGAAGCGCCACGCCGGGTGACAGCGTGTGCGCATAGTCGATATTTGGCTGGCTCATGGTGTGTAGCTCTCCCACCCTAGGCAAGTCAACGCTTCTATACGGGCCCGCGCCGAATCCATTGCCGCCGAAATGCGCTATGTTCACGTGGAAGCCCGTGGCCGCCGTTTGCACAACAAATTGCGGCAGCAGGAAGGCCGACATCAAACCCAACACTGTGGCCGACATGACCCGCGGCGAGAGGCTGGACCAGCGCCCTTTCGCATCCAGCGCCAAGGTGGATGCCTGAACAAACGCTGGCGCCAACGCAAAGGCGCAGGCCGATGGGGCATTCTGCGTCGCGAGCACCACACAAGCCGCCAAGCCAAAAAGCGGCATGGCGGCATCTTGCAACGCCGATTTGCGCCGCACTGTCAAAGCCCAAGCGGACGCCGCTATGGCGCAAAGAGGCAAGATGGGCGGCAAATTGATCCGCAGCACGTCCGACCACACCAACCCCGTGGCTTGGACGGTGCCGCCGACTTGCTCCAAGTAAGGCAAGACATAGCCTACTGTGGCCTGTGCGGCTAGAACGATGCTCAGGAAGACGGTTAACCCGGCGGTGGCCGCTTTCACGAAGCGTCGCAACAGCAAGCCAAATCCGCCGACGAAGACGAGGGCCGCCAGAAAATAGGTAATTTTCAGGAAGAACAGGAAAGACAGCACGAACGCCACGACCACCGCGTCCGCCAGCCAGAGACGGCCGACCGGCTCCTGCTCGGAACAACCCAGCAGCATGAGCACAGCTAGCGCCGCCCATCCCCAGCGGTTGTAAAACCCAATGTGCGAGACCACTCCCGCGCCATCGCCTGGATTCCAAGGCACGCAGCACAACCCGAAGACAGCTATGAGAAACAAGGCGGCAACAGGTGTAGACGCTCGCCCGCGCAAGGCGACACACCCCAAAGCGAGCAACATCGCCGCGACCAAAACGCCCGCCGACTCCATCGCTCCGGCGAACTGTCCGGAGATTTTGCTGCCCAACCAAGGCAGGATGTACGCCAAGGCGCCCACGGGGGATTGGAAATCGACGCTGGGCACTCGGCGGTGGTCCAAAGCGTTGATCCACCCGAAGAACGTCATGAGGTCGTTCAGGGTATATCCCTCGACGGTGACCCCGTGCGATGCAAATAGGGCAAAGCCCAGTGCGACCAATGCGGCCGCCAAAACGGGGTTCCGCCAACGCGGAGCGCGAGACGGGGTTGGTGCGGGGAGCGGAATGCTGGTTGCCTAGAACGGCCTTGAAGCTAGTAGTAGAACTCCGTGCCCAACCGCCAAGCGGTATTCGCCGGCGACGGCGTAACGCTCGCCACGGTCGCCGCCCGGCCTAGCGGCGAGACGAAGTTCGGCGTCACCACAATGATGAGCTCCACCGAGCGCTCGGCTTCGCGGGTGGTGCGGAACAGGGCGCCCCACACCGGAATGTCCTTCAGCAGCGGGATGCCGCTTTCGCTGCTGGTGGTGGTGTTGCGGTAGAGGCCGGCGATGGCGACGGTTTCGCCGTTGCCCACCATGACCTTGCTCGACACCGTGCGCTGGTTGATGTTCGGCACGAACGCGCCGCTGATGTTCGTCCCGCCGGTGGCGATCTCCGTGATGCCGGGTTCCACGGTGAGTTCGATCATGTCGTTGTCGAGCACCACTGGGGTGAAGTTCAGCGTCACACCGGTTGGCTGATAGGTGGCCCCCACCACGCCGTTGGGGTTCGTCACCGGCACCGGAATCTGCGTGCCGGAGTTGAACGAGCAGGATTCGCCGCTGGCGCAGGTGAGGTTGGGCCGGGCGTGAACGACGGCCAAGCCGTTTTCGGCCAGCGCTTCCAAGAAGGCGGTGGCGCGGTATTTGCCGCTGTTCACCTCCTTGGCGTGGGTGAGCACGATGCCGCCGTCGCCGCCGCGGCTGCCTTGCACCACGCCGAGTTCCACGGTGCTCTGTTCGCCGGCGGGGGCGGTCGAGCCATCCGGCAGCAAGGCTTGGAACTCCAGATCCTGCGCCCACACGGGCGCCACCATCGTCGAACCGCTTCCCAAACGGATGCTTCCCGCGCCGGTGACCAAGGTGCGCAGCGGATGCAGGAACGGATTGATGTCCAGCGACCAGTCGATGCCCAGCTGCTGGGTGACGTTGCGCGACACTTCGGAGATGACCACCTCCAGGTTCACCTGCACCGGGCCCTCCAACGAAAGGCCGTTGACCACGGGCGTGTCGCCGGAAACAGCGCGCACCACGCTCAACACCCGCTCCGCCTGCGACGGGCTCTTCGCCTCGCCGCTGACGAACAGCGCGTCGCCCAGCGATTCCACCTGTATGTCGCTGTCGTCGCCCACCAAACGATCCACGGCCCTCGTGGCCACCTCGTTTTCGGCCTGCACGTGAATGGCGTAGGTGGCGATGGTCTCCCCGGCGGCGTTGTACACCTCCAAGCTGGTGAGGCCGGGTGCGCGGCCGAGAATGTAGATTTTGCGGTCGGTGAAAGGCAGCACGTCGGCGGTTTTTTCGTCGGCGATGAAGGCGGTTGCGATGTCCGTGTCGAACGTGAGCGTTTCCGCGCTTTGCGGCGACAGCTCGATCACTTCCGGGTCGGCCGCCGGATCCGCCGCATATGATCCCCATGCCGCCAGCGCCATGCCAACCGGCATCGCCGCTCGTGCGAGCAAACGCGCCAAGCTGTTCATGCCGGTGCCCCCGTGGACGCTGCTTGCCCACTCTGCTCGGCTTGCGCCGGCGGCGGGACAACCACATCGGTGTCCACCCCGCCTCCACCACCGCGGATCACCCGCACCTTCGTCGGCAGCACCGGCGGCGCGTCTTCGGCGTCGTCCTCGTCCGGCAGGCGCAACACTTCGCCCAGCCGCGTCAACCGTGCGCCGGGCCCGAACTCGCTTGGCTGCGCCAACGACCGCATCGCCAACGTCAGGCGGCCGTTCGCGGCGCCCAGCACCAGCCGCTCCGCGTCCAGGGGCGTAACTTCCAGCGTGTAGGTGTCGCCTTCGGGCGGGGTGGGCGAACCGCCGATGCCCGCCACCTGCGCCGTGTTGAAGCGCCCCAGTTCCAAAGAGGAGGAACCCACCGCCAACACGCGCACGTTTCGCACAAGAACTTGCGCCGCCGGGCCAAGATCGGCGAATCGACCGGCGTCGAGCACCATGATCACGTCCACATGGTCTCCCGGGTAGATGATGCGGGCCGCGGTGGTGGCGGCGTCCACCTCCACGGTCACCGCCCGGTGCCCCGGGCGCAACACGGCGGTGATAAACGCGGGGTGGCCCGGGCGAATCACCCGATCAAAGGTGATCGGCGAACCCCTGGCGATGGGGTGCAACGCCACGGCGCCGAGCACTTGGCGGATGTCCACCGCGTCCTTCACCACGGAGAGTTCGACTTGGAGCTCTCCGCGCCACTCCTGCCAATCCACCATTTCCGTCTCCAAGAGCACGCCCGGGCGAAGGTCTTGGGTTGCGACCAGCACCGTGGGGTAATTGGGTTCGGGTTCCGGTGGCGGCTCTGGCGCGGGTTCCTCTTCGACCTGCGGGGGCGCGGACTCCGGCGTTGCCTCGACCACCTCCGGTTCCGGCGGCGGTGCGGACGACGGCATGGTGCGCAACAACAGGAAAGCGCCGAGCACCACCACCACCACGGCGCTGAGGGCGGCGATGTTGCGCGGCGCGAACAGGCCCGGACGGCCGATGTTGGAAAGAGCCATTGATCACCTACACGGCGGTTCGGCCTTGCGGCCTATTGCGCTTAGGAGACGGCGCGGGCGACGAGCAGCGTGGCGGCGGGCGGCGAGATTGCGAGCCCGAACGGGACGCCACGCCGCCGCCAATCCCCGCCGCGGCGTAGGAGCGTACACACCGCAAGCAGCAAACCGAGTACACCCGTGGCCAGAAGCGCCAAACCCACATCCGCCGGCCCCAACCACATGGCGAGCAGGGCAAGCAGCTTGCCGTCGCCGCCGCCAAGCCAGCCAAGCGCGTAGAGAACGAACCCCACGATCAACGCCAAGCCGCCACACGCAAGGCCGGCCAGCGGTTCGCCGCCAAGCGCCTCCGGCGTAAACAGCGCGGCACACAGCCAGAGGCACGCCAAACCGCCCAACAGCCAATGGGGGATCTCGCGGCGTTTTACGTCCGTCCACACGGCCACGAAGGCGAGCGCAGCCGCGCACACCAACAAGGCCATTTCCCACCACTCCATCGGCTCACCTGCGAGGCTTGCGTGTGCAAACCGTCGCAGCGTCGCCAAAGGCCGATTAGGTGACCGCGGCCGTGAGCCTTTCCGACAGCGTCGCGAACATGCCCGAGAACGCGCCGGACAGGAACCCAATGCCAATGGTGACGATGCCGATGATGCCCACGACGAGCAGCGCGTATTCCACCGTGGAAACGCCCTTCACATCCAGCAAAAACCGCGCCGCCAGCGCGTACAACCGCCGCCACCTCTGGGCAACGAAATCCTTGATGAAGGCCACCGTACACTCCTTGAATTGCCGCCTTTGCCATCCTTATACGCCGTTTGGGGGCACCGTGCAAGCGTTTGCGTGGCGGCGATTTACGGCGTCAAGCCCTTTTGCGCCACGGTGTGCTAGCCGTGGTGTAGCTGCGAAGCGCGTGCGGAAAGCGTGGCCGGGATGGCCGAACGTGGCGCGGGATGCGCCAGCGTTCGACCCGAACACAGCGGAACGGCGGCGGATTTTTGGCAAGTTCGCGTGGAGGTTCGGCAAGTCTGCGTCGACGAGGGCCTCACGTCGCCCGCGCCATGAAGTGGGTCGTGGCGTCGCACACGAAGCGGAAAGCACCGGCGTCGGACGAACGCCAACGGTCATGGTGGCATGGTTGGCCCGCGTGGGGGTTGCGGAAGAACGCATGGCATGTCGTTTGGAATGTCGAAGGAACCGGAGGAGCGCATAGCCGGGATGCGGGCGCTGCTGCTGTTCTACATGATTACCAAGCTTGGGACGGGTTTGACGCTGAGTGGCGCGGGTGCCACTATGCCGCAGGTGGCCGGTACGCGCCGGGCCTGTCTGGAGTGTCTACCGTGTATGGGAGGAATCACTCTGTAAGTAAGTCAGCTACAGGTCGCCAGCGGTCGTGCCCGCTGGGTGCATTGCCGGTCCATCCGCCGGCGAACGCCCCGCATCGTGCGCGGCTGCGCGGCCCGCCCGGGGCGCGAAAGTCTGGGACGCATGGCTGGAAGCTCATGCACGGAGACATTGCGGAAGCCAAGCTGTCCAAGGGGTGCAGTTCCGCCAGGTCACCCCCGACGCCGACGGCAACCCCGCCTTCGCCCAATGCCGTACCAGCAAGACACCGCGGTTTTTTCGGCGACCACAACTAAGGGGACCTCACGCTCTATTGCGAAAAAACTGCCCGACGAAAGCACGCAGATGACCTTCGTCGTATGCGCCAGCGCCAGCGCCTTGACGCACAATCTCCGCCGCGTGAAAAGGAAAGAACCGCCGCAGATGGCTCAGACTCACTTCTCCATCTCTAAATTCAACCAAAACCCTACATCGCCCCGCGATTAATCTCTCAGCGTTTAGCTTTAACGCTTGAATGGTAAACTGAACTTCCTGGCCTCTTCCTTCAGGCACATTTGGCCCCAATACCACGTCGCACGCTGGGAACTCCAAAGCAAACCATCCTTCCTCTACATGAAAAGGATCCACAAGCCCCACTTTAACTCCTTTCGTTCTGTTTGCCGAACTGCTAGCTAGGCGAAAGTTCGCCCACTCGTAAGCGAGACCTCGCCTTTTGCTCTTGGGCCAAAAGTGGTCAACTTCCCCTTCTATTGTAAAACAGCATGTGTATGCACATATGTAGCCATACTTCTTGTGTAGATCATCAAGCGCCAAAGACCAAAACGGCTTCAACTTTCCTTCCGGGTGCGCCGCGAGAAAGGCCACGCCTGGTTGCCTCACCGTGACGTCAAAGTGTTTTGGCTCGTTTTTTTGCTTGACGGGAATCAAAGTTCAACTCCGAATCGATCGGCAAACTCCACCCAGCGCGGCCAAAACTCATCGTCGTCCGGCAGCGATACCCGCAGCCGATCCGAAACGGCACGAACATCCTTTTTTGTCGGCAGCGACTCCTGCCTTTGTGTCCTTTTGGCGTCCTCTATCGCATCCTCCGCTACTTTCGATCTGGCGTGTATCAGCTCAAACACGTCCGACATCAACCAGCGATCCACTTTACCGAACTTCATAAAGTTCACTTTCCGCAGTGCGATCTTGTCGTTATTCAATTGTAGATGCAAAAGCAGGTCCTTTGTTCCATTAAACATGGTCTCAGACGACGCTAAAACCAACGGCGAATGCGTAGAAACGATTAGCTGTGCATCGATGTTCTTCGAAAGCAAGTGTACAACCGAAACTAGTGCCGGCAAGAGTTGCCGTTGCCAACGCGGATGAAGGTGCGCCTCGATTTCGTCAACAAGGATCACCATGCGACGTTCTGGGTTCCGCTTGGCCATATGGCAGTGTACATGGTGCTCAGTCCACGTCCACACGATGAGGTATGCAAGAGAAAGAACGCGCTTTACGGCAGCTGACGTATGGAGAATCGGCACACGGCCATACCGATGCTCAATAGTCGGTATCTCCCGCGGGTCGCGGGGGACGCGTGTCATTGGGCCGGGGGACAATACGCCCAAGTCGGAAGGCGACAGATGTTCCAGAACTGTGCGAAACGTCTCGAACGTACTGTTGTCCTCCGCACTTCGCCAGTTTCGCCAATCTCGGACCAGCCCTTCTATTCTACGGCCATCTCCTGCGGTTACGCCATTCCAAACTTCGTCTTTGGAATACACCGACGCGGTAGTCTGCGTTGTAGGGTCCCAAATTGCGTAAGAGCCGTCAACACACGCATAGACCACAAGACCGGCGACGGTGCTGCTTCCCGGGTGTTCCTGCCAGTTCAGTCTCTTCCAGTCATATCGTACGAGCTGCTGCGGTACATGGCGGCCCGCCCCACGTACACCGAACTCTATCGAGACGTCTTTGCGACCGCTGTCCTCCCGTGGTACTGCCGGTATGCTCGCCCAAGAGCCAGTCAAAGCCCACCAAGCACAATCCAAAAGGAACGTCTTGCCAAGCCCATTGTCGCCGGCAATTAGCGTTAATCGTTCCGCGGGCTCTACGGCCACAGACGGCATTGCGCCTGCCCCCTTTACACGAAGATAGGCTAGACGTCCACCGCCCTCTGGAGGTGCGTCTGGCGGTCGGCCCAATATTGCGAGGAGCTCGATCGACGGAGCGGCATGCTGTTGAAGCGGAAACGTGCTGTAGGATGGCGGCGTCGAATCAAAAAGAAGATCGCGTTCTTCTGGCGTGATATGGTATTCTTCGATAAAGGTATCCACCAAGTTGTCGAATCTATCAAAATCGGCACTTCGATAAAGCCACACGCACATGGCAAACAGGGGGATCTTGTTCGTTGACAGTTCGGCCGCTAGCACCGACAGATAGTCGTCCGCCCACGACCACAATTGGGTATTCCGTTGATGTTGAAAAGCGGTCCCAAAGGTTTGGGTGTTGATGGCTTGCAGACCGGCAGATGGGTATTTGTTGACTACCCATTGTTTTTTCTTCTGCGAGAAGGGCTGATAGAACCTATCGGACGTTGCGTCAATTTTGTGATGCAACTCCATGTGGTGTCTCGTGAGCTTATTCATCGGAAAATCGATGCCTGTGCTACCGATAGGCAACCCGCCTTTTTTGCATACCATGAAGGTAATTCCGTAGAACGGATTGACGGATTTGAGTTGGTCCAAGGCCCCCATGATGTGTTCGATGGACAGAAACATCACTTAAGGGCCCGGATTTGTTTG
Organism: Candidatus Azotimanducaceae bacterium; assembly: GCA_965243095.1. GTDB lineage: Bacteria > Pseudomonadota > Gammaproteobacteria > Pseudomonadales > Azotimanducaceae > VXYL01. Next base: position 1,867,006 of record OZ251530.1, on the reverse strand, counting down.
ACCGCGTGGGAACAAAACTCGCCGTTTAGATCTATTCCTACGGCAGAGAACCCGCTAGACAGGGCAACGCGGGCGGTTGTTCCTGTTCCCACAAAAGGATCAAGTACGGTTCCTCCGGGCCGACAGCCGATCTGCAGGCAGCGGCGCACTAGATCGTCCGGGAATGGTGCGGTGTCCAACTTCGACGTCAATCTCGGCCGTGCGGCCACCGTCCACACGTCTTCGTCGACTTTTTTGTCGATGAGAGGCTGCTTGTCGAAGTGATACCGCCGATCCTTGGCAAGCATGAAGATGTACTCGTAGCTTCGACTCGGGCGATCCTTCACGGGCTCCGGCAGGCAGTTCTCTCTATGCCAGATGATCGTGCTCCGAAGGACCCAACCGCGCTCAATCAATGCTATGCCCACCCGCCATGGGATGCCGATGAGGGACTTGCGCTGTAGTCCGATTCCAAGCCCTCCGCTTTTGTCCACGGCTCTAAGTCCGAATCGGCGCTTCGAGCTTTTCTGGTCGATGCCAGTGGATTTGCCCTTGCCGGAGTAGTAGGTGTCGCCGATGTTGAGAAACAGAAGCCCGTTGCGGTGGAGCGTCCGAAAAACCTCGTCCATGACGTCGCAGATGCGGTCGACATAATCGGCGACCGTGGGCTCAAGGCCGATCTGCGCGGGCGCTCCGTAGTCCCTCAGCCAGAAGTATGGCGGCGACGTAATGGCGCAGTCGATAGAGCCGTCGGACATGCCGCGCAGAGCTTCGAGCGCATCGTCGCAATGGATCTCCCAGCTATTGCCGTTGAAGACGCCCGACCAAGGTGCGCCCGCAGCAACGATGCTCGAGCCGTTGGCATCTGCCCCGTTGGCCGAGGCAGTATTCGGGTGGCTAGTCGGGTTCACGCTGATTCGCACGGTCACGTTAGGGGCGATACTCTACACCATCATTGTGCCTGCACGCCAAGCACCCACATGCGCCGCTTGCCCACTTGGCCGGTCGAGGGCCATACGGCCTTAGAAACGGCAAAAAGGTGTGATAATTCAAATGGTTATGATCTTCCAAAAGAGGAGATAGGGTGCTAGCGCGGGCTGCTCGCTGTCGCCTGCCCGTCGCCGCCCGCTCAACGACTGGGCGCATTGCGTGTCCATCTGGCGGCGGACGCCCCGCATTGGGCGCTTCTGGATCCGCCGCCCCGGGATCTCATCAAGGGAATCTTGGCGGAGGGCTTGGTCTGGGAGCCGCACGTTGTCCGCCACCTTCAGGCGCATGTGGTTCCGGGCTGGACGTCGGCGCCTACATCGGCACCCACGCTCTGCTGATGGGGCGTCTGGCCGAGCCGGAGGGCCGCGTCCACGCCTTCGAGCCGCAGCGCAAGGCTTATCGGTAACTGCGCCGCAACATCCAATTCAATGGGCTCGGCGTGGCGCGAAGGCGTCCAGCGTCGCCACGGCGGAGACCCCGCGAAACAGTGGAAGCGGCCAGACGCGCAGGAGGGACGAGCCCCGCTTCACGATGCGCGACGCTGACGCTCTCGAAGGACGCCCAAGGCGCTTTCGGCCGCACGCACTTTCGCCCTGTGTTCGGCTACCGAAGGGGCCACTGATGGAACTCGCAAGAATCGGCACCCGTGGCCAGATCACGATCCCCAAGCGTGTGCGGGCGGCGGCCAATCTCAACGCGGGCGACACGCTCGCGTTTGAGGTGCAGGCGGACCACTTGGTCGTTCGCAAGATGCCCGTGGCCGACGATGCCTACCTGCGTGGTTTGGCATACATCCTTGCTGAATGGAACTCGCCGGAGGACGAAGCCGCGTGGCGCGACCTCTGAACGCGGACCATATGCGAAGGCCGAACTGAGGGGCTTGCGCTCGTGGTTTGCGGGGCTTGCGATCGCCGAGTCAGTGGTTGCTCGCATCGTTCAGCCTGCCGGTTCCGTGCGCGTTCGGAAAAGGCCGCCGGGCCTGCTGAAGGAGGTCGTCGCCCGTTTCGGAACGCACGATCGCCACGCCGATCGCGTCCAGCCGTCGCGGGTCGTTCTCCCGCGCCAACAGTGCCAACACGCGCTCCGCAGTGTCCGCGCCGAAACGCTTCTCCGCCAGCGGCGCAGCAGCGTGCGCTCCCGCTCGATGCCTTGCTGTCGGCCCTGCTCCACGCCTTGCCGGATGCCCCGCTCAACGCCTTGTTGAACCGCCGCCTCCCGCCAGCCGATCACGCGCTCTTCCAATGTCATCGCCACGTCGTCCAATGTCAGTTCCGCCGGCCGCAGCCGGCTCGTCCCGGTCGCGCTCCAATCGCCGCCACAGCACCCACAGCCAGTCGGCGAACGCCCGCTTGAGCTCGCCTTGACCCGAAAACCCAGCCACTCCTTCAGCAGGCGCACGACCTCCGCCAATTCGTCGGGCGAACGGCTTTGCTCCAGCAGCACAACGGCCCGCGTCAACCGCTACAGGTGCATATCGTCCGCGATGCGCGCCGCTGGTCAAGCACGATGTGGTGCTGCGACGGCTGGTACAGAGCGAGGTTCGGGCCCACATCGGCGATCAGCTCGCGCACGTCCCTGGCCGCTCGCCACTCGGTGTCGCCGTTGTACAGCACCACCGGAAATCGCCCCGCCCTGTGTGGGCGCTATCCGCCATGTTCCATGTGAGCGGGGGCCTCCTTGGCTGGGCTGCTCGCACAATGGGCAAGGTGCCGAAACGCTGCCGCCAATGCCGAAGCGAGCAACGCCTGCTTGCCGTGCGTGGTGATCTCGAAGCAGCGATCGACGATGGAAGCGGCGCAAGGATCTCGACGCCGAGACGCCAAGCAGTGCGGCTAGGCTGCCTGCGAGACGTCCACGACAACAACCCTGATTTTGCCGCGTTGGGACGGCGTGAGCGCTTGCTGCAGACGCTCCTCTAGCTCGGCAGCGTTGGAAGGCGTGCGGCCATCGGGCTCCCTTTGGCAGTGGTCGCGCCCGAACCAGAACACCACATAGATGCCGTGCCCTTGGGCGGCGGGGTCTTGCGCGTACTGATCTGCTAGCTGGGTGTGAATGGCCTTCCAGAGGTCTCGGGCATCGCTGCGCTTCATCTCGAACGGCACGGCGAAGTGCTTGTAGGCGATGCGGATGTCCGCCTTGCGATCGTCGGCGTAGATTTCTTCCGAACCGGCGGTGACGCCCGCTGGCAATGCCGGACGCAAATCCGAGAGCAGAGCGTCTCGGCACACGTTCTCGTGTCTCGGTTCTGTGGGGCGCTTGTGCTCGTCTGTATTCCAGTATTGCCGCCAGTCGGACGTGTCGCCTTGCCGCACCTGCGTCGCAAGCGAAATGAGGTGATCGGCGGCGAGTTCCGCGAGGTCGGCCACGTTGGCCGGTTCGGCGCCGCGAAGGGTGGCCAGCAATTGGGCGATCGTTGGGTGGCGGAATTCGGCTTCTCGGCGTGTCTGCAACTGGCGGGTGTGCGCGTTGCGTAGCTGCGAGCGCCACTGGACGAGATCGGGATCGGACGCGAGCTGCGCCAGGGCGCAGGTCGCGCACTCGGTGGTCAGCGAGGCGAGATGCGCCAGCAACTTCCGAACAGCACCCGCGGCCCGGTAACTGGCGTCCATGTCACCAACAATGGGATACGGCGAGGGATCGTCAAACAGCGACGCCGGCGGGCAGTGCGCCGCAAGGTGCCGCAGCAACATCTCCGCCGGGCGTGCCGCCAGCGCCTGCACATGTAGAACGCGTTCTTCCGAGTCTTCAGCGTTTATCAAGTCCGCAGCGCATTGGATGCGCTGGTCTCGGTGGCGACCTGCCAACAGCGCCAACAGCGGCTCGATGTGCGCGTCCGCGTCCAGCGTCAACCCGCAGCACCGCCAGTGGACGCGCTGCATCCCGGTGAGGCTGCGCAACGACAGTTTGTGCCGCACGAGGGCGGTCAAGTCCGGCCGGGAGGCATGCCGCAAAGCCGCGGCTAGCAGCAGGCGCAGCGTTGGCAGGTGGTCGGCCTTGCACCGCGGCGGAAAGAGCCGCAGTAGATCGACGTTGACGAGTGCCGCCACCTCGGCGTGGGCAGCATCGTGCGCGAGCGGAGCAAGTGTGGCGCGGGGCGCGTTGCCGGCGCGGAAAGCGGCACGGCAGTATTTCACCAACGTGCTGGCCACCAGGCGCGGGCTATCCTTGAGCGCAGCCGCGTACCAGCGCGGCCAGTTTGGCACTCCGGCCGACGCGGCGAACTGGAAAGCCAAAGCGATCTGCAAACGATGCTCGCGCAACGGTGGCACCGCTGGCGAAGACTGTTCTAGATCAAGCGCGACGAGAAACGGGGCGGCGAGCGGATGCAGCTGGTTTGCCTTCAAGCCCGCAATCTCGGCGACGCTTGGGATGTCATCGCGGTTTGGTGTGCTGCGGATGGCATCGAGCGCGACTTCCACGAGTTCGCTGTCGTCCAGCAGCCATTGCAGGCGCTCGCTGGGCGTGTCGCCTTTCACCTCGTCCACGAACGTGCCCCGGCATAGCCATGCGAGGCGTTCAAGGATGTCGGGCGGCCAGCTCTGGCGAGCTGTTGCGTTCTCGCGCACGAAGGACTGCCAGCTTTGCTTCACGCGGGCCTGTTCGGGGTTCTGCGGAGTCACCTTTTGCCCAAGCTTTTCAGATGCCGCTTGTTCGGCGCGGCTAGGCTGCTCGGCAACTCCTACACAGTGGCGCACATAATTGGCTACTTCCAACGCCTCGAACCCATCCATTTGCTCTGCCGCCACAAGCAGCGGCGCGCCCCTTGTTGGTTTTTTCGATAGCCACCCGACGAGCGCTTTTGGGAATCTCGGATCCCAGTTTCTGTCGAGTTTTCGGAGCCAGGTCACCAAGCGCTTCGGCTCCGGCTCGGCGTTCCCAATCAGCAGCTTCGCCAATATTTGGCTGTGCATCTCCGTCAATGCGCCTGTGCGCCAGGGTTTCAACCGAGCGGTTAGCGAGTCAAGCACGTCCTCAAGCTGATCATCGGTCGAGTTGCCGATCAGGTCGTTCTCCCAGAAACGCCGATAGGTGCCGAAATGGTTCCATCGGCGCGATTGATGAAGATAGCGCCACAACTCGGCTGGAGGCACATGCTTCGGATAGAGATGGCGAAGCAGCACCCCAGTGAGGCCGTCCATCGGATCGCTCACCGTTCCGCAGGCGATGTCAGCAAGGAGCGCGCGTAGTGGGGGAACCGAGCTGTCTTCGTCTGGATGCTGTCGAGTGAATGCCGCAACCGCAAGCTCCCGCGCTTCAGGCGTGCGCTCCTCGTCCCGGGCCACATCCATGAGCAGCGTCGCGGGAAGCCCGACTAGCGTATTTTCGCGGAGAGCCAGCAACACGGCCGTTGCGAGGCGTTGGCCTGCCTCGTCGTGCGGCAGTGTGCGGAGCAGGTCCCGAAAGATCGGTTCGGCGTCTGGCGTGACCAAGTCACCCCAGCGGCTATTCAGCTCGAAGCGGTTCTCCAAGCTCCTTGGATCGCGCTTGGCCAATTGCTTGATGCGCTCCACCAAGTGCCGTTTTTCGTCTACGCCGAACCCCTTAACGTCGCCGTAGAGCAGCGTGCCGAGGGGATCCCGATCGATGCAGTCCGATCGCAGTTTGCGGCTGTGCGCCGCCAGCCAAGCGCAAAGGCCGCGCAGACTGGAGACCACGCCGCCATCCCGTCCTGTCATCAGCGCCATCACGCGCCCCGGTGGAAGGCCGCCTTCGATCACGCCGGCCAAGTGCTTGGCGGCAAGGAACTCCGCGATTTGCCGGTGAACCGGCGCGGCGCGTTGGCGATCTCCGCCCAACGCGGTGAAAGAGAACAGACCGGTGCGCAGCGCGGCGCGAAAAATCTGTTGCGACCCGGGCACGTCTTGCAACTGCAGAACGCCCCCGTCGGGTTCGGGGGTTATCGCGACCGCATCGCAGCCACTGAGCAGCAGCAGTGCGCAGAGCTGGCCGGCTGCCGCGAGCGCATCGCCTGTGCCTACAGCGGCGTTCGCGGTTGCGATCCGATGTTCCTCGTTCCACTCTTGCGCCAACTGCCGGCAGGCGAGATCGAAGGTCTCCAAGCGGCTGCTGGGCCAGCCACCCGATGCCACTGCCTTCGCGAGCAGTTCGAGGCACTGGGGCGTCGTCAACAGAGACGACAACCCTGCCGCCTTCGCGTGTTGAAGGACAGCCTGCGGACCGTCAACGCGGTCATCGATCAACACGCGGACATCCCGGGGAGTCAACGGATCCAAACTCAGTTCCACGACTTCGCCATCGCCGGACACCTCTGCCAAATGCACATGATCGCTGGGGCCGAACCAGTCTGCCTCGCGGCAGGAGAGGCGGAATGGCGGACGGCCCAACGCGTCCAGCTTGGTGCGAATAGCGTCCAGCGGTGTTCTGCCGTCTTGGGCACCGGCACGCATTTCGTCCAGCGCATCGATGAACAGCGTGTTGTGGCGCCACGCCGGGTCGTTCAGGGCGATGAAGTCCCGGGCGGTCACATAGCAGGCGCCGAGACGCTTGGCTTCGGTTTGGAACGCGACCGTCTTGCCCGCGCCGGCGGGCGCGAGCAACACCCAAGCCGGCCGTTCCGCGTAGTGGGAAAGCGGGTGGGACAGCCGCGGTTCGTCGCCAGCGGCAAACGTGTTCCCGGAAATCTCCCTGCAGGTGCGTTTAACGAGTTTCTTAGCCATCTTCGTCAAGCCAGTAGGCCGCCGGTTGCGACAGAAACTCCGCCACGGGAACGCCGTTTGCGCCGACGAGCAAGCTGCGCGACTTCGGGAAATGGCTGCCGAACACGCGGAAGCCACTCAAGGCACGCGGCTGCGCACCCGATTTCACCTCGATAGCCAGTACGCGCTGGCCCCGGTGCAAAACGAAGTCCACCTCGTGGTTGCCTTCGCGCCAATACGCCACATGGATGTCGCCGCCAGCGGTGTTGCAAAGATGCGCGCCAACCGCGCTCTCGACCAAACGGCCCCAGTAGCTTCTGTCGGCTTGCGCCTCGGCGAAGGTGTAGTCCGAAAGCGCGGTCATCAAGCCGGTGTTGAGGGTGTTCCACTTCGGCGAGGAAGCGCGCCGGCGCGGCGTGGAAGCGCGGTACTTGTCGAGCGCCGCGAGCAGGCCGGATTGGGCGAGCAAATCCGCGTAGCGCGCCAGCGTGGTGGTGTTGCCGGCGTCCTGCAGGCGGCCAAGCATGTTGTTGTAGGAGACAATCTGCCCGGAATACTCGGTGCCCACCTCGAACAACTGGCGCAGCAGCGCTGGTTTGTCGATGCGCTGCATGGCCAGGATGTCCCGTTCGATGTTCGGCGCGACCACCGCATCCCGAACATAGTGCCGCCAACGCGCTTCGTGCCGCTCGTACTCCGCCACCTTGGGGTAGCCGCCGAAATAGATGTAGCGCGGCAGGTCGAAGTCGAACGCTTCCGCCATTTCGGTGAACGACCAGTGCGTGAGCGGGATGGTCTCGAACCGCCCCGCCAGGCTCTCCGAGAGGCCCTGCTGGATGCCCATCGGCGCCGACCCCGCCAACACGACGCGCAGCGGGCGGCCTTCTCGCCGATCGGCGTCCCACAACCCCTTCACCGCGGCCGACCAGTCGCGGATTTTCTGAATCTCGTCCAACGCCAACACGAACCCGCGCTCCGAACGGGACGCCTGCTGACGCGCCCACTCCCACACCCGCGCCAACCAACGGGCATCGCGCTCCTCCGGCGCCATCTCGAAAAAGGCCGGCGACGGGCCGTCCAGGTCAAGCGGTGCCGTCAAATTGCCGAGGGACAGCTCGTCCACCGCCACATAGCCACTCGGCAAGCGCAAGTCGCTTAGCACCTGCCCGATGAGCGTCGTCTTGCCGGTCTGGCGCGGGCCCGTGACGAAGGTGAGCGTCTTCGGCGGCTCCCGAAGGCGCTCGACAAGCGTGTCGTACTGTTGGCGATGGAAGGTCATAGGCGGGAAATTACGCTACTGATAAAAAATACTCAATAGCGTAATTTCACGGACTGGAGCACACACCCTCGCTGCCGCAGCGCCGTCACAAAACACCGCACACCCCGAACGGAAAAAAGCACTTGCCGCTGCCCAATAACAGGGTACACTCGCAACGAACGCGGGGCGGCAGAGGGTGCTGCGTCGCGGTGTGCTTCATCGCACGCAAGGGTGCCGCGGGGTTCGTCGCAAGGCGACAAAGCGGCTACCAGGGGGAGGAGTGGGGCTTGATCGGCACAACATCGGCCGCCGTGGCAAGAACCGTGCGCGTAGGCGCGGGTGGCAGCTGGCGCAAGCGAATCCGCCGCCGGGTGGCTCGTTCGCCGTGAGCGCCTTGGCTGACATCGCCGCCGCCAACTCGCGGCAGCCCTTCTGCCAGCGGGTTTGTTGATTCTGCTGTGAGTTCGCTGGCCGACATCGCCGCCAACCGCGAGCGCGCTCGCCAGCTGCCCATGTTCCGCAACGCGCCGGTGCCCACCGAGCGCTACCAGCACCTCACCCACGACACCAGCGGCTTCATCGACGTGCTGAAGCTGCTGCTGCGCTCCTGGCCGTACATCCGCCCGCAAGTGCTGGGCCGCTGGTGGGTGCCGGGCCAAGGCGTGGAGAACCGCATCGCGGACCTGGTGAGCGGCCAAGGCTACCAATTCGGCTATGCGCCGATTCTGGTGGCGGCGGTGGCCTTGTTGGGGCCGCTCTCGGGCTGGATGCCGGCGGAGTTCGGTTGGCCCATCAACCTGCTCTACGTGCCCGTGCTGGCGCTGGTGGTGTGCATGTACCTGATGGCGTGGCACCGCGGCCAGGCGCAGGTGGTGGGCGTGGTGGGCGTGCTGCTTTCCGGCATCGGCGTGGCCGCCGCCGGCACGTTCTTCATCGACGGCTGGGCGTCCACGCTGTACGCCGTGGCGGTCATCGTCGCCGCCATCACCGGCTGGATGGTGCAGTTCCGCACCCGCGACGGCCGCTTGGAATACCGTGTGCGCGTTGGCACGCATCTCGTCTATTTCTATGCCATCAACTTCTTCGAGCGCGGTTTGAACCTGGCGTTGGGCGTGTTGCTGGCGGATCTGCTCAATCAGAATCTGCTGCAGGCGGATCCGCTGGCGCCGGCTTTGGCCAATCTGGCCGGGGTGCCGGAGTGGGCGCGGGGCTCGGTGGAGTCGCTGACGCAGGACCAGCGGCGCGAGCTGGTGTGGATCTATGTGTACCTCGCCCTTGGGACGCATCTGGCGCGCCTGCCGCTGCGCATCATCAACCCGTACTACAACATGTGGATCATGCAGCGCATCAACCAGGATCTGCGCCTCGCCCTGGTGGAACGCTGGCATCAGTTGTCGCTCAGCTACCACAGCGACCACCGCACCGGCGACTCCATCTTCCGCATCTACCAGGACAGCGCCATGGTCACCGCCGTCATCGGCCATGTGATCGGCATGACGCTGGCGTTCGGCAGCTACCTCACCTGCGTGGTGCTGGTCACCGTGATGTCGCCCTGGCTGGGTTTCTTTGCCGTCGTCGTGGTGGTGCCGGCACTGTTGTGGGCGCAGTTCGCCATGCCGCGCATGCGCACGCGCACGCTGATCTACCGCGCCGCCACATCCGACGTCACCTCCACCATCCAAGAGAGCTTCGGCGCCATTCGCCTCATCAAGGCGTTCGGCACCGCCGGTCGCGCCCAGCGGCGCTTGGAGGGGGACTCGGTGATCGCCTTCAACGCGGCTTTCCGCGTGCGCCAGCTCATCGCCGTGGTCACCATCGTCATGTACACCATCGCCACCATGTTCGTGGCCTTGGGCAGCTCGTTCATGGCGTGGTGGGCGAACCAAGGCGACCCCGCTTGGGCGCTGGAGCTCATTGGCCTCCTAGGCATCAGCTTCGTGGCGTGGAACCTCGCCAGCTTCAACTGGACGCGCGACCAGCTGCACGAATCGAGCGGCGACGTGCGCAAGCTGCTGCGCGATTGGATGACCGCCCAGGACATGGCGATGGGCCTGCGCCGTGTCTTCGACATCCTCGACATCGAGCCGGAGGTGCAGGACGCCGAGGACGCCGTGCCGCTGACCGGGTTCAAGGAGGAAATCCGCTTCGACGGCGTGGGTTTCGCCTACGAGAAGGAACGGCCGGTGCTTGACGAGGTGAGTTTCGTCGCCCGCCCGGGCGACATCACCGCCATCATCGGCCCCACCGGCGCCGGCAAGAGCACGCTGATGACGCTGCTGCTGCGCCTGTTCGACCCGTCGAGCGGCGCGATCAGCATCGACGGGCGCGACTTGCGCGAATACAAAGTGCGCTCGCTGCGCGCCAACGTGGCCATCGCCTTGCAGGAGAACGTGCTGTTCGCGCTTTCGGTGCGCGACAACATCCGCTACGTGGCGCCAACCGCCAGCGACGCGCAAGTGCGCGAGGCGGTGCGCGTGGCCGGCATGGAGGAGTACGTCGCCGGCCTACCGAACGGCATCGACACGGTGCTCTCGGACCGCGGCGGCAAGCTCTCCAGCGGCCAGCGCCAGCGCCTTTCCATCGCCCGGGCGGTGGTGCGCGACACGCCGATCCTGGTGCTGGACGAACCCACCGCCGCGCTCGACGCCGCCACCGAGCACCATGTGATGCGCAACCTGGCCGAATGGGGCGCCGGGCGCGCCATCTTCCTCATCACGCACCGCATTTCCACCATTCGGCGGGCGGACAACATCCTCTACTTGGACCGCGGCCGCATCGTCGAAGCCGGCAGCCACGACGAGCTGATGCAACGCGACGGCGGCCGCTACCGCGCCTTCGTGGAAGCCGAATCCACCGCCACCGGCACCGCCGGCTGAGCGAACGCGGTTAGGGAGGGCGCGCAGACATGGCCGAAAGCGCACTCGCGGGTACGCCCGGCCCCTCGGGCCGCATCAGCGACGAGGAACTGGATCGCCGCACCAGCGGCATCGACACGCAGACGCAGATCGGCGAGCGGGATTCGCTGAAGATCATCCTGCGCAGCACTGGCTACATCCGCTACTTCGTGTGGCGCTATCTCGGCAAGTTCGTGATGAAGCTCGGCGCCTACTGGATCGCGCTGACCTTCCTGCCCTGGCCGGTGAAAATGCTCACCGACCATGTGGTGCTGGGCGTGCCCATCGAGCAAGCCACCTCCTACCCGTGGTTCTGGCAGCCGGTCATCGACATGTGCCAAGGCTGGACCGCGCTGGAGATTCTCATCCTGCTGGCGCTCTTCGGCATCGGCTTGGCGTTGCTTATCGGCCGCTACATCACCGGCTACAACGACGACGTGGAGGCCGGTCTCGCCCAAGGCCACGACTACGCCACCTCGGTGGAGAACACCCTGCACGGCGGCCACAGCACCTTCGGCGGGCTTTGGGGCATCATCGAGTTCAAGCTCCACGCCCGCCTGAACCAAGCGCTCAACCACACCTTGCGGGCGCAGTTGTTCAGCCGCATCGGGGCGCTTTCCATGACCCAGCTGGAGGATCAGCGCATCGGCGACTCCATCTACCGGGTGATGTACGACGCGCCGCAGGTGACCGAGGTGTTCTACGAGATCACCCACACGCCGGTGATGTCCAGCATCCTTTACGTGTGGGCGCTGTATCTGGTCATGGACACCTACCCGTCCGTGCCGGAGATCGTCTGGCTTTCGGCGGCGATCTTCCCCACCTACTTCATCCTCTCCAGCCTGTTCGGCCGCATCGTTCGGCGGCGCGGCCAATCCGCCCGCGCCGCCGGCGCCCTCACCACCGGCACCATCGAGGAAGGCATGGACAACGTGCTGGCGGTGCAGAGCCTCGGCGGCAACGAGGAGGAGAAGGGCCGCTTCGGGCGCGACAGCGCGGAATCCTTCCGGCGGCATCGGCGCGTCTCGTTGATGTGGATGATCATTCCGCAGGTGGGCGACACCATCAACGCCATCGTGCAGACCATCTTCTTCGTGCTGCTGGTGAACCTAGTGATCGACGGCGAGATGTCGCCCGGCGACTACGGCGCGGTGTTCGTGTTCTGGGGCTACATGCGCGGGCCGGCCAGCGCGCTGGCGATTCTGTGGATTCGCTTCCAGGACAACGTGGCGGGAATGCGCCGCGTGTTCGCCATGATGGACCTGCCGGCGGAGGCGGACATGGGCGCCAACCGCCTCGACCTCGGCGTGCAGCAGGGCGTGTCCATGCGCGGCGTCGGCCTCGTGTACCCGGACGGGCGGCGCGCCCTTGAAGGCATCGACTTGGACGCCAACGTGGGCGAGATCGTCGCCTTCGTCGGCCCCACCGGCGCCGGCAAGACCAGCCTCGCCTATCTGATTCCGCGCTACCACCTGGCCACCGAGGGCGAGGTGCAAGTGGACGGCTTCCCGGTGAACGAGGTGGCGCTGGAGAGCCTGCGCAGCCAGATCACCTACGTTTTCCAAGAAACCCAGCTGTTCTCCGACTCCATCCGCGACAACATCCGCTACGGCAAACCGGACGCCTCGGACGAGGAGGTGGAGCGCGTCGCCCGCACCGCCGGCATCCACGACTTCATCGCGCAGTTGCCGGACGGCTACGACACCAAGCTGGGCAGCGCCTCGGCGAGCAAGCTCTCCGTGGGCCAGAAGCAACGCATCTCCATCGCCCGCGGCCTGCTGCGCGACGCCAAGGTGCTGATCCTCGACGAGCCCACCTCGGCACTCGACCCGGAAACCGAGCAGTACCTGGTGCGCTCGCTGCACGAGGCCGCCAAGGACCGCTTGGTGATCATCATCGCCCACCGCCTCTCCACCATCGCCCACGCCGACAAGATCGTGTTCCTGGAAGGCGGCCGGCTAATGGAACAAGGCACCCACGCGGAGTTGATGGCGAAGGCGGGCGGCCACTACCGGAACTTCGTGGAGCTGCAGACCACCGCCGCGGCATGAGATCCGACACGCCAAGCGGCTGCTGCGGCGGCCAGCAGGTTTCGTGTCCCATTGACTGCGTTACAGCGGCAACAGAGGGCGTCCGAGCAAGTCATGGATGCGGTTGCTAGCTGGCATCAAGAGACGCGAGATTTGGCGCTCCGCATCACGCAAATGGTCAACGCCAAAGTGACAATCAAGATGCAGCGTAAGTATGTCGGCGACCCAAGGAAACGAGTGGCGGACGAGGCCGCCAAACTATCCGAAAGTGCGCGGCTCACAGCGGAGTTTGACGTGCCGAGCGCGGCGGCCCCAATCTCAATTGAAGCCGACCTGCGTCGCCGGACGATCTCCGTCTCAATGAAGCTGGACGCGCCGGGTGACCGGGCTTCGACCAAGGCGCGGGTCAATTGGCTATTGAGGCAGGTGCAGAAATCGGAAGCCAATGACATCCACATCGTCGCTCATTGGCAGCGTCAATCGCCAGTCCAAGCCGCGCTATCAGAGGTCCGGCGCACACCGGATACTTTGGATTCGCCTACGGCCAAAGGTGTCCCGGCCGAGAATTTCACGGTGATGCTGGTGCGGGACGCGGCGGCGCGTTTCGCTGGGAACAGATCGTTCGTTGCGGAGCTTGAGGAAGCAGTGCCCCGGTTCTACGAACAGATCGGGCAACGGCTGAAGGCGTGGCGCCCGGCAGCGCCGCAAGTGCGGGCCACCGCCGCCGTCGACACGGCACCACCACAAGCCCCGACCACAGGACACACCGATCCGACGCAGCCCGTGGATCCCGCACGTAGCCTCCACGAGCACCTGCCCGAGAAAGACCCTAGCCAAAATGTGGCCGAAGACGGAGCGCCGCCAAGCAACGCCGGAGCGGCGCAGCCTAACGAAGAATCAAGGCCCGAATCTGTGGGAGGCCAATCGGGACCGTATTCATAAAGCCAAGTACCACGCTGCAAGCCATCGGCACCCGGATCGGTCGGAAGCGGCCAAGCGCGTCAGGCAATCTTGACCGTCTGTGTGTCTACGTACTCGCCTGCCAAGTCGGGCTCGCCTTCCTCCAGCGACAGTTCGATGACTTCCCGAAGGTTGGCGTTCAGCTCCTCCAATGTTGCCGCTTGACCAAGGCAATAAGTTCACACCATCAGGGTAGCTATTCGCTTGGGGCTAAGTGGTATTCGTTGGGATTGTCGCATTCGTCGCAATAGTGAACCTCTATGCCAACCTTTGCGAGGTGTTTTTCGGCAACATCGCGGCAGGGAAAACCCGACTCTTCGTTAAATCTCCGATAACTGTCGCGGAGATCATTATGCGAAGCAGTGAACGCTGAAGTAGAAGCGTGAGGGTCGTAACGCAAAGCCTGATGCGGACCGTAACCGTATCCCCAGCTAGTAGCGCTCACGGTCACCCTGGGCCGACTAAGGAACCCGGCCATTGTTACGGCATCGTCACATATATGGGCATTGTGATCGTCGAGCGATCTGCACCAGCTTTCATAATGACCTACCAAACACCGCGTCAACTCATCATCCGGCACAGAAGCCGCAGATATTACGCCGCCTATCGCGCTGTCGATACAACTCGTATACTGGGAAGTTTCTCGCCGATAGTGGTCGCATACCCGATCAGCAATCTCGGCAACGCTTGTGTCGTGGCGTTCAAGAATGTAATGCAGCAGTCTTCTGCCGCCATCCCCCGTTCCCGTCGTCCCGGTCGTTCGCACGACTGGCCGCAACGCATCCGCCGAAGTCGTCAATCCCACAAGTTCGCCTTCCCTTCCTGCGGGTCTGTATCCGGTAAGCCACCGTGCGGAAGCCTTGCCGTCCACAGTGATAACGCAATCGCGTTGATTGGCCACCGGCGACGTTGCGCCGATTGCTCGCCGTCCGTTGTGGTTTGCCAAGTCGCCCCACAGTTCGCCCGAATCCTCGGAGCATTCGTAGGTAGCGGCGCAGAACCTGCCGCTGCCCAACTCTTCAAGGCACTTGACTTGCCCGATGGTCGGGAACACTCCCGTACCTTGCGGAACCTCGATCGTCGTGGTTTCTGCGAAACCGAACTGCGGAGACGCGAGCAAGACCACGCCCGCGATCAACGCGAGAAACCAATTGCGAGAAACCATGATCACCCCCCCAAGGATGGAACTCGCGCAACGCTAGCAGCCCTTTCCCGCCAGTGCAACCCCCCGTCTTGCTCTCTGCGGCGCGATTGGCCGAACCCCTACTGCCGGGGTAGTGACCCTAGACGGCAAAGAAAAGGAACCTTGCCCGACAGTCGCCTAATTGATTGTGTGCGCCGGAGAATCCGGGCACATGGCCGACGCATAAGCCCGTATCTGGACAGCGCTCCACGACTGCGGTGTAGGTGTGCATGGGTCTTCCCTTACAGTTGGCCTGCGAGAATACTACATGTTGGCGGTGACCACGCACCTCGTGCGCGTCGCCGCCTGAACTCCTTGCGCCCCGGCCCGCGGGCCACCATGACCGCTCCGGCACGGCGGATGACCCGTTCCGCCTGATCGCGGGTTACGCCATCGTAGTCCTCAAGGAACTGCTCCACTGTGCAGCCATCCGCCAAGTAGTCGAACAGCAGGTCGACTGTCACGCGGGTGCCGGCGAAGCAGGTGCGTCCCTGTCGTTTTTCCGGGAAGGAATCCGTTGCCCACATGGCGAATCTTCTTGATGTGTGCTGGTGGTTGACCATCATACGCCTCTCGCCGGCAAGTTGATGGAGCAGGCACGATGCCGGATTGATGGCGAAGGCGGGCGGCCACCACCGACGTTTCGTGGAGATGCAGACCGCCGCCGCGGCCTGAGCAACCGCCCTAAACGCTCAATTCCGGCACGGCGTCAACCAGTGCGCGGTATGCGTCGGCGTTGGCGTCCGCTATCGCTTGGACGAGTTGCCGGTGGCTGAGCTCCACCTCCGCGCCCGCGTCGATGAACAGTCGCGCCATCCGGGCGGTTTCGCCGGGTATGCGGGGCACTCTCAACAAGCGCAGCAGGACGATGTCCAAGGCGTCCAAACCGAAGGCGGTGGCTTTGACGGGCACTGCTTGCGCCCGCAGGAACTCGGCGAACGCCAAGGTGCGCTCGCCGTCCCACCCCCGTTCCGCCAAGACGCTCCATGCGTTGCGGCCTTCGGCGTCCACAAAGCCGGCATCGAGGCCATATGGCGCCAACAGCCGCGCCATGTTCGTCCGTTGCCCTCTGCTGTTGCGCGCCAAATCCAGTATGGCGTCCTCCGGCAGTTTTCCACCGGCGCGTTCCACCATGGCCAACAGCGCGTCGGCAGACGGGTTCCGGTTGAGCGCCAAGAGCAACAAGACCTCGTTGCCTAGGGGGTGCGGCCCGGCGAGCTCCAGCGCCGTCTCCCAGTCGTCAGCCATAACCGCTGCCAAGAACCGCTCCCTCGTTTGGGCCCACTCCGGCGTCTCGCCGGCCCTTCCGTCGGCTTTGGCGGCGACCGTGCGGCCAAGCTCGGCAAGCCACATCTCGTGCCGCTTCTCCAAAGCATCTTGAAACCGTTGTTTCGCCACGAATCCCTTGCCGGCGAACGCCTCTTTCTGGTGCTCGGCCGCGGCCACCAGCGCGTCCATGCACCGCTCCTCCAAGCGGGTGGCCGCGTCCACCTCGGCGGTCCACCGGGCGGCTTCCGACGCCAACTGCGCCGCTGTTGCTGGAACTTCCGGGTTGGCCAACGCCAACGTCGTGTCCGCGTGCTGCGGCGGCAAGGGCGTCTCGGGCAGCCACGCGCGCAGAGTCGCCAACGTGCTCGGCAGGTAAGGCTGGTCGCCAGCGGCGACGAGCTCGGCCACCACATCGTTCAATCTCGCGGGATTGGCGGGCCGCGGCAAGGACGCCAGATCGTCCAACGTCGACCGGTAGCCGTCCACCGACGCCTTCCAACGGGGCGCAATCGTGGGATCAACGCCCCGCCCCAGCAACACGCGCAGGATCTCCGGGCGATGCCGAATAGCGGCGACTTTGGCGAGATTGGCGCCGTTGCGCCAAGTGGCCTTCGGATCCACGGCGCTGGCGTCCAGCAGGGCGAGAAAGTCCTCGGCGGCGACATCGGCCGTTATCGCCACCGCAAGCTCGTGCGGGCCGATGGAAAAATCCGTCCGGCCTTCGCGCAACGAGCCGAACAACACCTCGCCGTGTTCGCGCACCAAGTGGCCCAGTACGCTGGTGCGGCCATCCCAAGACGTTTGCGAAAGAGCGCCGGTGATGAAGAAGCGCACTCCTTCCTTGCCAAGCTGCTTCTCCAACCCGCGGCGCTCGTCCGCCGACAAGGTGCGTTCGAACTTTGGCTTGGGTGTGCCGTATCGGAAGAACAAACGTGGGGGCAACATCGCCTCGTCGGTGAAAGACGCCGTGGAGAATGGCGACCGCAAATCGGCCAAATCCGCCGCGATCTCCCGCTCCAACTGATCGAGCCCGCTCTCGCGCAGCAGACGGTCGGTCTTGTGCCGCTTGGTCACGGTCAGCAAGACGCTGCTGCTGTTCGGCGCTAGCAACGCGGCGAGGCAATCCTCGTCTGAGTCCTTCTCCGATGCCAAGGCGGTGGCACTGGCGGAAGCGATCACGGATGGCGCCGCGTCCGCGCGTCCTTCGCCCCGGTTGGCCACCGAGTCCACCCCGGCGGCGCTCGAACCCGGCGAATCGGAGCGCCAAACGCCGAAAAACAAAGCCGCCGCGGCGCACGAGATCAGGGCGCCCGCAAGCAGCCACCTTCGGCATCCTCTCCACCGTGATGCAAACAACATCGTGCCTAGCCTCATCGCGTTTCGGACTTCAGCAGCGTTGGGAAGGGTAGCGTAGAAATCGTTGCGTGTTAGGCTTTCCGCCAGTCACAGCAGGGAGCGAAGCATGGCCACGGAATCCCACTCGGACGACGAACTGCACAAGGCGGTGGAAGCATTGGAGGCCGGCGATTGGCAAGCCGCCCACCCCATCGCGCAACGCGACTCGTCGGCAAACGGTTGCTGGGCGCACGGCATAGTGCATTTGCTGGAAGGCGATAGGCGCAACGCCGGCTACTGGTATGGCCGCGCCGGACGCGACTTGCCGGATTCGGACGCCATCGCCGCCGAAATCGCCGCGCTGCGCGAGGCCATCGGCTGAGAGCCGCCCCAAGCGCCGACGCGCAAGCAAGAACCAGAGGGTGTTGGTGGAGCCAGCCGGGATCGAACCGGCGACCTCTACAATGCCATTGTAGCGCTCTCCCAGCTGAGCTATGGCCCCACAGGATGGCCGGCGTTTCGCCGGCAGCCGCTACGATGCCACCAAAAGCAGAAAACGTCAACGCCAAGCGCGACCGGCGGATTCGCGTCCCATTGACTGCTACATAGGGAAAAGACGATGGCAGACCTCTTCGATCTCACCGGCAAAGTAGCCTTGGTCACCGGCGGCAGCCGCGGTCTGGGGCGCGCCATGACGCTCGCCTTCGCCGAGCGCGGGGCGGACGTGGTGGTCGCCAGCCGCAAAGCGGAGAATTGCGCCGCGGTGGCGAAAGAGGCGGAGGCGCTCGGGGTGCGGGCGCTGTCCCATGCCTGCCACGTTGGCCATTGGGACGAACTGGCCGGCTTGGCGGATGCCGCCTACGCCGCGTTCGGCCAAGTGGACGTGCTGGTGAACAACGCCGGCATGTCGCCGCTGTACCCGAAGCTCAGCGCGGTGACGGAGGAGCTCTTCGACAAGGTGATCGGCGTCAACCTCAAGGGCCCCTACCGCCTTTCGGCGCTGATCGGCGAACGCATGGCCGCCGGCAGCGGCGGCGCCATCATCAACGTCAGCAGCACCGCGGCCGTGCAAGCCACGCCGGATTCCGAGCCGTACGGCGCCGCCAAAGCCGGCGTCAACTCGCTCACGCTCTCCCTAGCCCGCGCCTACGCCCCAAAGGTGCGCGTGAACTGCATCCAAGCCGGGCCGTTCCTCACCGACATCTCCCGCGCCTGGGACATGGCGGCCTTCGAGCGCAACGCGAAACAGCGCATCGCATTGCAGCGCGGCGGCCAGCCAGAGGAAGTGGTCGGCGCGGCGCTCTACTTGGCCAGCGACGCCGGCAGCTTCACCACCGGCGCAATCATTCGCGTGGACGGCGGTTCCTTCTGAAGACACGGCGAGCCGCCAAGTTATGGGTTCGGCAACCCGTCGTGGTAGGCTGCAAAGCACAGCAGCTTGGGAGCGACAAAATGGAGGACTCGGCCGCAGCCGTGGCAGCGGAGGCAGAGCAGGATCCGCGCGGCCCGCACGAGAAGGTGGTGAAGTCCGACGCGGAATGGCGGGCGGAGCTTTCGCCGGAGGAGTATCGGGTGGCGCGGAAGGCCGGCACCGAGCGGCCGTTCAGCGGGGAGTATTGGCAAACGAAAGCCGACGGCGTGTACAACTGCCGTTGCTGCGACGCGCCGCTGTTCCACTCGGAAACGAAGTACGACTCGGGCACCGGCTGGCCGAGCTTCTACCAGCCGGTGACGGCGGAGGCCGTGGCCACCAAGAAGGATCGCTCGCTGTTCATGGTGCGCACGGAAGTGCTCTGCGCCCGCTGCGACGCGCACTTGGGGCATGTGTTCCCCGACGGGCCGGCGCCCACCGGGCAGCGCTTTTGCTTGAACTCGGCGTCGCTCAAGCTGCGCCGGGCCGAAGACGGCTAGGGCGCTCGCTCCAAGGCTCAAAAGCCCACGGCGCAGCCTTCCTTGCGGTGGTCGGAGGCGGCGCAGTAGCCGCCGTCCGGCAGGCGGCACACTAGCTGGGCGCCGCCGAAGCCGGCTGCCGGCGCCATCTCCACGCTGTGGCCGCGGGCGGCCAAGTTCCGTGCCACCTCCGGCGCGTAGCCGGTTTCGAGCAGCACGCGGAAATCCGGCGTCACCTGCCAGCGCGGCGCGTCGGATGCGGCTTGGGGGTTCTCGCCGTGGTCGAAAATGCGCGTCACCATCTGCACATGGCCTTGGTGCTGCATGTGGCCGCCCATCACGCCGAAGCTCATCATCGGCTCGCCGGCGCGGAGCACGAAACCCGGGATGATGGTGTGGTACGGGCGCTTGCGCGGCCCGACCTGGTTGGGATGGCCCGCTTCCAAGACGAAACCGGCGCCGCGGTTCTGCAAGGCGATGCCGGTGCCCGGCACCACGACGCCGGAGCCGAAGCCCATGAAGTTGGATTGGATCATGGACACCATCATGCCGCCGGCGTCCGCGGCGGTGAGGTACACGGTGTCCTTGCTTGCGGGCAGCGCCACCGGCGGTAGGGGCGCGGCCTCGTTGCCGATGGTGCTGGCGGCATGGCGGATGGCGTCGGGGGCCAACAGGGCCGCGGGGGGCAGGCGCATGGCGGCCGGGTCCGCGAAGTGGTCGAAAGCGGCGCGGATGGCGATCTTCATGGCTTCCACCTGCAGGTGCGTCCAATCGGCGGCGCCGGGTGGCAGCGAGTGGGCGTCCAAGTGGTTGAGGATGGCCAACGCGATTTGCGCCGCGAGCCCTTGGCCGTTGGGCGGAATCTCGGCGAGTTCGACGGGTGCTGCGGACGACTCGCCACCTACACGCGCCACGCCGCCGTAGGGTTGCAGGATGGGCGTCACCCAGTCGGCTTGGTGTTCGGCAAGGTCGGCCAAGCGCAACGCCCCGCCTTCGGCGCGCGCCGCGGCGTCCATGCGCTCCGCCAGCGCTCCCCGATAGAACGCTTCGCCCTCGGTTGCGGCGATGGTTTCCAGCGTGTCCGCCAAATGCGGATTGACGAACACCTCGCCGGCCTTCGGCGCGCGGCCCTCCGGCAGAAAATGGCGCAGGAACTCCGGGAAGTACGCGTAGGTTTCGGCGGCGCGGGCCCAGCCCGCGGCCGTCTTGTGGCCAACGTGGAAGCCATCGCGCGCGTAACGGATCGCCGGCGCGAACAGCTCGGCGAAGGGCAGCCGGCCAAATCGCTTGCCAAGCGCCACCCAAGCGCTCACCGCTCCCGGCACCGTCACCGCGTCCCAGCCACGCCGGGGCATGTGTTCTAGGCGGGCGAAACGCTCCGGCGTCCACAACGCCGGCGAGCGCCCGGAGGCGTTCAAGCCCACCAGTTCGTCGCCCGTCCACACCAAGGCGAACGCATCGCTGCCAACGCCGTTGCTGCACGGCTCCACCACGGTGAGCGTTATGGCCGCGGCGAGCGCGGCGTCCACCGCGTTGCCACCTTGCCGCAACATGTCGAGCCCGGCGTTCGCCGCCAGCGGCTGCGACGTCGCCACCACGTTGCGCGCCAACACCGGCGCCCGCCGGGAAGCGTAGGGAAAGCCCCAGTCAAACATCTCTTTACATTCTCCTCCGTGTCGCCAACGCTCGCCGACGCGGTTCGGCGAACAGCGCCATCATAAGGTCTCCGCGGCCGTGCGTTGGCGCGACGCGCGGTATCGCCTTATAGTGCGGTCATGCGCAGCAAGGCACAGCAAGGCACAAGAGAGGAGCAGCCGTGAACGATTTTCTGGAACGACGCGCCATTGGGCGCACCGGTTTGACCACCAGCCGCCTCGGCATCGGCGCCACGTTCAACGCGCCGGCGCGGGTGATCGAGGACGCCTTCGAGCGCGGCATCAACTACCTCTACTGGGGCACCGTGCGGCAGCCGGAGTTCGCCCGCGCCATGGTCAATCTCGCCCGTCGCGCCCGCGACGAACTGGTGCTCACGGTGCAGTCCTACTCCCGCGACCCGCACACCATCCCGGCGGAAGTGGAGGCGGCGCTGGAAAGCGCCGGCTTGGAGAACTTCGACTTCCTGCTGCTCGGCAACCACAGCGAGGCGCCGGAAGCCGGCTATCTCGAGGTGTTCGAGCGCTTGCGCGAGGAAGGCAAGGTGCGCTTCCTCTCGCTCAGCAGCCACAACCGGCCGGCGCTGCCGGGCATGATCGAGGACAGCGCCGCGGGAAGGACGCCGTACGAGCTGTTCATGCTGCGCTACAACGGCGTACACCGGGGTGCGGAACAGGACGTTTTTCCGTTCGTGCCGACCGGGCCGGCGAACGAGCGCCCGTTCATCGTCGCCTACACCGCCACGCGCTGGGGCCACCTGCTGGACGCCGCGAAAATGCCGCCCGGCGAGGAACCGCCGAGCGCCCGCGACTGCTACCGCTATTCCCTCTCCCACCCGGCGGTGGACATGGTGCTGTGCGGCCCGGCCGACGCGGCGCAGATGGACGCGGCGATCGCGGCGCTGGAAAGCGGCCCGTTGGCGGCGGACGAGCGCGAACGCATCGAGCGCATCGGCGCGCATTTGTACGGCCAGTACGCGCCGCAGTACCCGGACGCCGGCGACGCGCAGGACGTGGCGGACGGGAAGGCGGCGAAGTAAGCCGCGCATGGAAGGCGGCCAAGTAAGCCGCATGGAAGGCGGCGACGCGCGCGTCTCCCTGCTGATAGAGCTGCAAGGCGACCGGCCGGGGGCCTTGGCGGCGGCCTTGCGCCCGTTTGCCGAACACGGCGTGGGGCTTACGCACATCGAGTCGCGGCCGCGCCGGGCCGGGGCGTTCGATTTCTTCGTGGATTGCGAAGGGGGGCGCGATGATCCGGCCGTCGCCGCGGTCATCGCCGAGCTGCGGCGCATCGCCGGGCCGGTGCTGGTGCTGGACGGGCGCGAGGTGCCGTGGTTTCCGCGCCACATCGCCGAACTCGACCGCATCGCCAACAACACCTTGGACGCGGGGGTGGCGCTCAGCGCCGATCACCCGGGCTTCCACGACGAGGAATACCGCGCCCGTCGCGCGTTGGTGGACGGTTTGGCGCGGCGGCATCGGCACGGTGGCGCGTTTCCCCGGGTGTGCTACAGCGAAGCCGAACACGGCGTGTGGCGGGATGTTCACGCGCACCTCGCGCCGCTGGTGTGTGTCCACGCCTGCGTGGAGTATCGGCGGGCGCTGGCGGCCCTCGAACGGCACTGCGGCTATCGGCAGGGCATCCCCCAAGGCAGCGCGGTGAGCGCCTTCCTCGAATCGCGCACCGGCTTTCGCCTGCGGCCGGTGGCGGGTTTGCTTCGGCCGCGGGATTTCCTCGCCGGGCTGGCGTTCCGCGTGTTCTTCGCCACGCAGTACATTCGCCATCCGTCGAAGCCGTTGTACACGCCCGAGCCGGACGTTTGCCACGAGCTCATCGGCCATGCGCCGATGTTCGCGGATCCGGCGTTCGCGGATCTGTCGCAGGAGATCGGCCTCGCCAGCCTCGGCGCCAGCGATGCCGACATCGAGCGGTTGGCGCGCTGCTACTGGTATTCCGTGGAGTTCGGCCTGCTGCGCGAAGGCGGCGGGCGCAAGGCGTACGGCGCCGGGTTGCTGTCCAGCTTCGGCGAACTCGAACACGCCTGCGGCGCGGATTCGCCGGCCACCTTCGCGCGCTGGGAACCGGGCGTTGCCGCCGAGCGCCCCTACCCCATCACGCAGTACCAGCCGCACTACTTCGTCGCGGAGTCGCTGCAGGACGCCAAGACGCGGATGCGGGCGTTTTGCGAAGCGCTGCCGCGACCCTTCCACGCCCGCTTCCATCCGGCCGCCGAGTCCATCTGGGTGGATCGGGTGGTGCGCCGCCGGCAGAGTCCGTTGGAGGCGTAGAATGGCACCGGTTTGTGCGGGCTTGGAGGCCGCTTTGCCGGAACCCATCGGCCGTTTCGATCACATCGGCATCGCTGTTCACAGCATTGCCAAGGCGCGGGTTTTCTTCGAGCAATCGCTCGGCGCGAAGCATCGTCGCACCGGTCTGCACGAATCCGGGGATTTCCGCATCGCCCTGTTCGATCTGCACGACTTCTGCATCGAACTGTTGGAGCCGGTGAACCCGGACGGCTTCCTCGCCAAGTTCTTGGAGAAGCACGGCGAGGGTTTCCACCACCTCACCTTGCAGACGCCGAACCTGCAAGCCAAAGCCGAGGATCTGGAAGCCGCTGGTGTGCGCGTGGTGGAAAAGAGCTTCGACAACCCGGATTCGCTGCAAGCGTTCATCTCGCCGAAGAGCGCACACGGCTTGCTGATACAACTCGGCCAGACGCTGGGGCCGCTTAACAATCCGCCGTATTGGCAAGAGGAGCCGGCGAGCGAGTGATTGAACGCCGGCGCAAGCGGGTAACATCTCTGGAAAGGGGGATTCCACAATGTTGACCAAAAGCGTTCGCTACAAACCGGGCGGTGGTGCGGAAGTCGTTGAGTTGGACGTCCGCGACCCGGGCCCGGGCGAAGTGCAAGTGGAGGTGGCCGCCTGCGGCATCTGCTCTTGGGATTTGCAAACCTTCCGCGCCGGCGGCGCGGCGCCGCCCGGGCACGAAGGCGTGGGCTATGTGGCGAAACTCGGCGAGGGCGTGGTCGGGCTGGAAGTGGGCCAGCGCGTGGCCGGGGGCGGCTTCGGGCATCTGTGCAACCTGCCCGCCCGCCGCGTGTACAAGATCCCGGAATCCGCTTTGTCGGATCAACACTGGATCGTCGAGCCGGTCTCCTGCGTGGTCACCGGCATGGATCACTGCCATGTGCAAGCCGGAGAACGGCTGGCGATGGTGGGCTGCGGCTTCATGGGCTTGATGATGATTCAAGGGCTCGCCGGCGGCCGCCTCGATCAGCTCATCGCCCTCGACATCGACGACAAGCGCCTGCAATTGGCGCGGCAGTTCGGCGCCACCGAAGCCCACAACGTAAGCGGCCCGGACTTCGCCGACGTGCGCGAAGATCTGCGCCGGCGCGGCATCGACACGGTGGTGGACACCAGCGGTTCCCAAAGCGGCCTCGACCTCGCCACGGACATCGTGCGGCGCGCCGGCCGCATCAACCTGTTCGGCTGGATCAAGGGCGACACCGCAACCTTCAACCCCAGCACTTGGCACGGCAAGGCCATCAGCCTCGTCAACTCCTCACCGTCGGCGCAACTGCGCGACCCGTTCCCGCCGGCCATCCGCCTGCTGGATCGCGGCGTCATCGACCTGCGCCCGCTGGTGACGCACATCATCGACATCGACGACTACCCCACCTTCATGGCCGGCGTGACGAACGGCGAAGTGGATGGCTACATCAAAGGCGTCGTGCGCCACGGCGCGGCTTGAAACGGCTGTCGCCATCGCTGACGGCAAAGGAGAAGGTTAGAGACATGCAACTCGGCAAACTCGGCGTGTGGTTTTTCACCGACCGTCTCGGCGCCCAAGAGGCGGCGGACGCGGCGCGGCGGATGGAGGCGTTGGGCTACGCGGCATTGTGGATTCCCGAAACCGTGGGCCGCGACCCGTTCGCACACGCGGCGTGGCTGCTCGCCAACACCGAGCGGCTGGTGGTCGCCACCGGCATCGCCAACATCTACCACCGCGAACCGGGGGTGTGTTCGCAAGCGCAGAAGACGCTGGCGGAACAATCGGGCGGCCGCTTTCTGCTCGGCTTGGGCGTTTCCCACAAGCCGCTGGTGGAAGGGCTGCGCGGCCTCGCCTACGGCCCGCCGGTGGCCACCATGCGCGACTATCTGGCCAAGATGGCGGCTTCGCCCTACGGCGCGGTGACACCGAAGGAAGCACCGCCACTGGTGATCGCCGCGTTGGGGCCGAAGATGCTGGCGCTGGCCGGGGAGGCCGCGGATGGTGCCCATCCGTACTTCACATCGCCCGTACATACGCGCATGGCGCGGGAAATCTTGGGGCCGGACAAGTGGCTTTGCGTGGAGCAGAAAGTGGTGCTTGAGACGGACCCGGCGAAAGCCCGCGCCCGTGCCCGCGCCGTTTCCAAGACTTATCTCGCGCTGCCCAACTACCAAAACAACTGGCTGCGCATGGGCCTTTCGCGGGAGGACTTCGCCGCCGGCGACAACGCCGAGCCGTCCGATGCGTTCATCGACGCTACCTTCGCTTGGGGCGACGCGGCGCGCATTCGCGAGCGCATCGACGAGCACTTCGCCGCCGGCGCCAGCCACGTTTGCATCCAGCCGGTACCCGCCGAGGGGCGCTTTGGGGCGGTGGATTGGGAGGCGTTGGAGGCCCTCCGGCCAACCAACTGATTTGGCCACGGGTGTGCTTCGGGCTTATTGCCGCACCACGCCCTCGTCCGCCTCCAGATCCAACGCGGCGTGGAACAGCGCCTTGGTGTAGTCCTCGCGGGGGTGGGCGAAGACGGTGGCGGCCGGGCCGTGTTCGACGATCACGCCGTCGCGCATCACGATCAGCCAATTGGCGAGCGCCCGCACCACCTTCAGGTCGTGGCTGACGAACAGGTAGCCGAGGTTGTGCTTCGCCTGCAGCTCGCGCAGTAGATCCACGATCTGCGCTTGCACGGACATGTCCAGCGCCGAGGTGGGCTCGTCGAGCACGACGAAGCGCGGGCGCAGCACCATTGCCCGCGCGATGGAGATGCGCTGGCGCTGGCCGCCGGAGAACTCGTGCGGATAGCGCTCCATGTGTTCGGGCTCCAAGCCCACTTCGGCCAGCACTTCCGCCACGCGCCGGCGGCGTTCCTCCCGCGCCACGTCCGGTTCGTGAACGCGCAAACCCTCCTCGACGATCTGCTGCACCGAGAGGCGCGGGGAAAGGCTGCCGTAGGGGTCTTGAAAGACGATCTGCATGTTCTTGCGCAGCGGCAGCAAGCCCTTGCGCCGCACGCCGGTGATGTCCCGGCCATCGGCGCGGATCACGCCCTCGCTTTCCAGCAAGCGCAGCATGGCGAGGCCCAGCGTGGTCTTGCCGGAACCGGATTCGCCCACCGTCTGCCCGGCGTACACTCAAGGTTGCGTTGACACGATAAAGTGGTACAGTCGCGGGGTACTGACCTTCGAAACAGAGGAGCAAACCATGAGCTTCAAACCCCTTGGGGCGTTCGCGGCCTTCGCTTTGGCGTTGCTGCTTATCGGCGTGACCACCGCGCCGACGCCCGTTGACGGCCCGAAACTCGATTTCGACACTTCCGCAGCTCTGGCCGCTGCCGCGACGTACGCTGCCGGGCTCGACTCGGACGCGCTGGGTGACCGCATGGACGGTCGTTGCACGGAGGAAGAGAAGAAAAAGCCTTGGTGGGAACGACTGTTGGACCGCATTAGGGAGGCTCTGAGGCGCCTCAGGGACCGCATCAGGGATGCTTGGGATCGCCTCGTTGAATGGCTCAGAGATCATTGCCAACCGGGCAATGAAGGCTACGAGTGCGTAGTCCCCATGTGACGGGCGGATTCACGTCGGCGGCGCACAGGGCGTTCGCGCTCGCCGGCCTAGCTTTCGCCACGTCACCTTGGGCGGACGCGGCCGCCTCATCGGTTGGGCCGCTGTCGTTCCGGGACGAGCTGCTTTCCGGTGGATCTGGTCCGACGTTGGTGGTGATCCCCGCCGGACAGTTTCGGATGGGATGCGATGTTGGCGAGGCCGGCTGCACGGGCGAGCGTTATCCGCCACGCGAGGTAGTGTTCGCGGCGCCGTTCGCCATATCCAAGTACGAGGTGACTTTCGACGACTACGACCGGCTCTTGCGTACGAAGCGCCGGCGCGATGGCGAGGCGCACGACCAAGGTTGGGGCCGTGGCAGGCGGCCGGTCATCAACGTCACTTGGGGGGAGGCGGTGGCCTATGCCGCGTGGTTGTCGGCGGAGACGGGCGCAAGATACCGGCTGCCGAGCGAGGCGGAGTGGGAATACGCGGCTCGTGCCGGGACGATCACTGCGTGGCCTTGGGGCGACGTGTTCCAGCGAGATCGGGCGAACTGCGCCGACTGTGGCGGTCCTTGGCAGGGCAAACGCACCGCTCCCGTTGGCTCGTTCCCACCCAATGCCTGGGGGTTGTACGACATGCATGGCAACGTCATCGAAATGCTGCTCGATTGCGTACATCTTGACTACGAAGACGCACCCACCGACGGTTCAGCGCAGACGGTGCCGGGTTCCGGCCGCTTGAGAGGGTTGGGACGGGTGGGCAAGAAAGACGCGGATGGTGCCTGCGTTCTCCGCGCCGCGCGCGGCGCTAGCTGGAATGGTCCTCACCAGTCGACAACATCCTCAAGACGCAATTTCATCACACGCGGGCATTACGGCGCGACGTACGGCATTCGCGTCGTCCGCGAACTGGGCGATAACGGCGCGGGCGAGGGAGAAGGTTAGAGACATGCAACTTGGCAAACTCAGCGTGTGGTTCTGCACCGATCGACTCGGCGCCAAGGAGGCGGCGACCCGCGGCGTGGCGCTGCGGAGGCGCCGGGCTACGCGACGTTGTCGGTTTCCCGAAAACCGTGGATCGCAATCCATTCGCACCACGTCTGCCCCCAGCGGTACCTCGTGAGGGGCACTTTGGGGCGGTGGATTGGGAGGCGTTGGAGGCCCTCCGGCCAACAAACTGATTGGCGACGGGTGGTGCGCCGGGCCTATTGGCGGACCACCCCCTCGTCCGCCTCCAGATCCAACGCGGCGTGGAACAGCGCCTTGGTGTAGTCCTCGCGGGGGTGGGCGAAGACGCTGGCGGCCGGGCCGTGTTCCACGATCACGCCATCGCGCATCACGATCAGCCAATTGGCGAGCGCCCGCACCACCTTCAGGTCGTGGCTGACGAACAGGTAGCCGAGGTTGTGCTTCGCCTGCAGCTCGCGCAGTAGATCCACGATCTGCGCTTGCACGGACATGTCCAGCGCGGAGGTGGGCTCGTCCAGCACGACGAAGCGCGGGCGCAGCACCATGGCTCGTGCGATGGAGATGCGCTGGCGCTGGCCGCCGGAGAACTCGTGCGGATAGCGCTCCATGTGTTCGGGCTCCAGTCCCACTTCGGCCAGCACTTCCGCCACGCGCCGGCGGCGTTCCTCGCGCGCCACGTCCGGTTCGTGAACGCGCAAGCCCTCCTCCACGATCTGCTGCACGGAGAGGCGCGGGGAAAGGCTGCCGTAGGGGTCTTGAAAGACGATCTGCATGTTCTTGCGCAGCGGCAGCAAGCCCTTGCGCCGCACCCCGGTGATGTCCCGGCCGTCGGCGCGGATGACGCCTTCGCTTTCCAGCAGGCGCAGCATGGCGAGGCCCAGCGTGGTCTTGCCGGAACCGGACTCGCCCACCACGCCCACCGTCTGCCCGGCGCGGACTTCCACGCGCACGTCGTCCACCGCGGTGAAGTAGCGGCTCTTGCCGAACCACCCCTTGCCCAGCGGATAGCGCACCGTTAGCCGATCCGCTTCGGCGATCAGCGGCGCGCTGTCGTCGGCGGGCGGCGGATCGCCCTTCGGCTCGGCGGCCAGCAGGCGTTTGGTGTAGTCGTGGCGCGGCGCGGTGAAGATCTGCCGGTTGCCGCCGGCCTCGACGATGCGGCCATCGGTCATCACGCACAGGCGGCTGGCCATGTTCCGCACGATGCCGAGGTCGTGCGTGATGAGCAGCATCGCCATGTTCATTTGCGCCTGCAGGTCTTTCAGCAGCTGCAGAATCTGCGCCTGAATGGTCACGTCGAGCGCCGTGGTGGGTTCGTCCGCGATGAGCAGTTGCGGCTCGTTGGCGAGCGCCATGGCGATCATCACCCGCTGCCGCTGGCCGCCGGAGAGCTCGTGCGGATAGGCGCCGAGGCGATGTTCGGCGTCCTGCAGGCCGACCAGGTGCAGCAGTTCCAAGGTGCGCGCCCGGGCGTCCACCGGCGACAGGCGCTTGTGAACCACCAGCGCTTCGCCGACCTGCTTGGCGATGGTGTGCAGCGGATTCAGCGACGTCATGGGCTCTTGGAAGATCATGCTCACGACGCCGCCGCGCACATCCAGCAGGCGCGTCTTGCTCGCGCCGATCATCTCCTCGCCGTTGACCAGCACGCTGCCGCCCGGGTGGTGCGCCTGCGGGTAGGGCAGCAGTTGCAGCACGGAAAGCGCAGTGACGGACTTGCCGGAACCGGATTCCCCGACCAGCGCCACCGTTTCGCCGGCGTCGATGTGGAACGACACGCCGCGCACCGCCGGCGTCTCGCCGAAACTCACATGGAGGTCGCGCACCTCCAACAGCTTGCTCGCAGGCACTCGCCCTCCCCGGCGGCGCAATCACGCAAGCATATACGCAACTTGGGCCGTTGTTGGCATGGGCGCATGGGCGTTGGGGCGCAGGGAAAGGGAGTGGCGGTGCTATATTGCCAAGCATGGACCGAACCACTCTGGAACCCACGCCGGCCGACCTGCAGGAGCTATACAACGCCTGCGGCTACTTGCTAACCGAGGAGCAAACGGTGACGGCCGCAACCGTGGACGACCTGGACCTGCGCCGTTTCCGCGACCACTTGGCCCGCCAAGGCTTGGATCTGACCGATCCCCAGCCAGCGGTGGAGGACGATCTTCGCGCCCTCGGCGTGGTCGGCGATTTCGACGGCAAGACGCATCCCACGGTGTTCGGCTTGCTCGCGTTCGGCAAACACCCGCAGATGTTCCCGCCCACCAGCAATTGCTGGATCGATTGCGTTGCGTACGCCGGCGATGATCAATCCACCGACGTGTTGTCGGCGCGGGAAGCGAACGGCCGGCTCGACGAGCAGGTGACCAGCGCCTTGGGCTGGGCGCGCGCGTTCGGCCACCGCGAGCGGTTCCGCGACCTCGTGCGCGAGGACATTCCGCTGCTGCCGCTGGCGGCAATCCGCGAAGCGCTGGTGAACGCGGTGGCGCACCGGGACTACGCCATCATCGGTTCCAAAACGCAACTGGAGGTGTTCGCGAACCGCGTGGCGGTCACCAGCCCCGGCACTTTGCCGAACCACCTCTCCCTGGACGCGGTCCGCCGCGGCGGGCGCACTCGCTCGCGCAACGAACAGCTAGCGAACTTCCTGCTCGCCCGCGGCCTCATGGAGAAACGCGGGCGCGGCTACTTGCTGATGCGCAAGGCCATGCGCGAGTTCAACGGCACCGAACCGGAGTTGGCGGAGGACCAAGCAAGCCGTTTCGTGAGCGCGACGTTTCGGCTTGGCAGCTAGCGCGGCGCGCGAGTCGAACGCCAGTTCCGTCGCCTCAAGACGAAGGCTCCCCGGCCATCTTGAGAAGCAGGGACAGATAGTCGTAGTCCGCCTCGCGCACGGGGAACAGGATGTGGCGTTCGGCGAAGCGCTCCATGCTCCATGCGCCGTCGTCGTACCGCGACCGCAAGTCCTCGAAGGGCGTGGCGGAGATGATGTAGGAATCCAGCGTCACCTTGCCGGAACCCGCGCCGGCGTGGTTGGCGGCCATCTCCGCTTCCAGTTCGCGCAGCTTTTCGTGCAGGCGGGCCTTGTCGTCGTGGGCGTAGGCGCCGGCGTACAACATGCCGTGCGGCTCCACGAACACGATGCGCTGCGCGTCAGCGCTTTTCACCCAGAGGATGAAATCCGGGTAGAAGCCGCGTTGCTCGAAGAAGCCGACGCCGTGGCCGCGGCCTTGGTTGCGGAGCAGGAAGAGCTCGCTGTTCGCCAACACGCCGGTTTGCTCCCGCCGGCAGTAGAAGCGCAGGTCTTCCACGAAGCGGTGTTCGCTTTCGTTCAGCGCCGGCGGCTTGAAGGTGGCTTTGGCCGTGCGCTGCACCGGCAGCGGTTGGTAGAGGTGGCGGTCGAAGTGGATGTTGGGCAGTTCGGCGGTGTCGCGTACGTAGAGGCGGTCGCCTTCTGCGATGAGCTGTTCGATGTCCGCCAGCAGTCTGGCGTTCTGCTCGGCGGTGTTGGCGCCGTTGCCCTTGGGAACGCGCACGACGTAGTTGCCGAAGTTCGCATCCGTGTCGCGCACCTCGAAGTAGCGCATGCGCTGCGACGTCCAGCGCTCCTGCTGCGTGCGATAGAAACGATCCATGTACTTCTTGGCCAGCGCCAGCACCGCTTCGGAGAGCGCGGCGACATCGGCAAGCCGCTTCGGTTCGGCCAAGGCGTCCTCGGCGACGAGTTCGTGGCAGGGCGGATCCGCGGCCTCGAAGACGGCGCGGATACCCTCGGGCGTGAGGGCCAGATTCGCATAGCCGCGCTGTTCCCGGTACGCCAGCAGTTCCAAATGCACCCGGTGCCAATCCACTAGCGCCAAGCTGGCGGCCGGGATGCGGCGCGAGTGGCCGGCTTGGACGGCGTCGTCCACGAACGCGCCGCTTCGGCTTTCGAGCGCTTGCAGCCTTTGCGATCGATCTAGAAACGCGGCGACGCCGGGCACCGGCTGCAACGCCGTCTCGGCTTCGTCGGTGAAGGCGGCGTTGCCGGGCACCCGCGGCACCAGCAGCCCTTGGCGCAGAAACGCCTTGTTCGGGCGCACCGGCAGCGTCAACTCCACCACGCCCTCGGTGTGCAGATCCTCGCGTTCCAAGTAGCTCTTGAATTGCGCCATGTAGTCGGCGCGCACGGCGAAGATGTTCAGCGTCTCCAGCAGCCCGATGTGCGTCGGATGGTCGCCCGGCAACGCGCCGCTGCGTTTGAGGCTGTCGGCCAGGCCGCGCAGCCGCACACCGCGCCCGAACAGCTGGATGATCTGCGAGCCTTCTTTCCTGCCGACGTTCATCAGCCCCATGCTGGAAACGCGCCAGGAGTTCCAGCCTTCCATGAACTTGCGGGCGCCCACCAGCACTTCAATGCGGGTCTCGGGCGCGTTGATGGTGTCGAACAGGCCGGTGCGCACGGCTTCCTCCTGCATCCGAATCTCCGGCGCGCGTTCCAACACCAGCTTGCGAAAGCTGTTCGCGTCGCCGATGGTGATGACGCCGAAGTAGTGCGAGGAGCCGTTCGCCTTCAAGCCGATCTCGCCGCTGCCGCCGCGCACGAAGCCGAGCCGCAACGAGTCGTTGATGGGGGCGTGGAGGACGCTGTCGAGAATCCGCTTATGCAGCGCTTGCGGCGACAGCTGCGCATCCCGCAGGGAGTCGAATCGCCCCTCGAAGACGTCCCGGTCGTCCGGGCGCCGCAAGCCGCTCTCGCCGGCCAGCAGGCGTTCGATGCCGGCCACCGCCCAGCCGCCGGGATTGCGCAAGACCCGGTCCAAGAACCGCACCACGGTGAGCACGTCGCTCTGCCGTTGCCTGTTGCGGCTGTACACGGCGTTCACGGTGCCGCCGACGAACACCCACAGCGGGCGCGCCAGGTTGTACGGCCGCAGGGCGTCCTGGTGTTGCGCGAATACGCGCTGCTGCTCGTAGAAGGCGAGCAGGTTGCCGAGCAGCAGGCGATCCGTGCGTTCGGCCGGGTCCTCCCGCGGCGGGTCCGGCACCCCGACGAAGCTCACCGGCGGGCCGCTGTCGTCCTGCAGGTTGAGGATGTTGAAATCCTTGCCGAAGCCATCGCCGTGGAAGTAGCGGTAGGAGTAGTCGAAGGCGATGGCCTTGGCGTATTCCCGCGTCAGCTCCTCGTTGCGGGCGGCGGTGAGGGCTTGGCCGAAGGTGGCGCTGTACTCGAAGGTGAAGCCGGTTTCCGCAAGCGCGTCGCGGTAGCTGCGCCAGCGCTCGCCGCCGGAGCCCTTGTGGCCTTCGTCCACGAAGATCAGATTGTTGCCCTCGAACGCCTCCACCGGCACGCTCAGGCCGCCGCCCTTCTTCACCTCCGTGAGCTTGGTGATCTCGATCACGCGCACGGCGTGTTCGTCACCGTGTTCCCACATGCCGCCGTCGCGCAGGTCGAAGCGGCGGCAGGGGATGGCGGAGGCGGTCATGTCCGCCAAGTGCTGTTCGCTCAGGCCCTCGTTGGGGGTGACCAGCAGGATGCTGTCCAGCGGCTTGCCGCGGGCGGCGTTGTAGCGCAGGAACTGGTGGTAGTTGAGGTGCAGCAGCAGCGTCTTGCCGCCGCCGGTGGCGATCCAGAACGCCAGTTTGCGCAAATCGTCTCGCTTGTACTTCAGATCCACGCGCACGTCCCGCAGCCGCGAATCCGTGCTGCGCACCACCTCGAAGCGGTTGAGGGCATCCAGCAACGCGCCCGGGCGGTTGAAGAACCAGTCCAGATAGATCTCGGCGTAGAGCGCGGCCAGGTATTGGAAGTAGCGCAGCGTGATGGGGGCGCGGCGGCGGACGTTGATGGCGCGCAAGTGGTCGCGGATGTTGGCGTCGTAGCCGGCCAGCGTCGCCGGCTCGATCCGCACGTTCTTGCCGGTTTCCAAACGGACGCTCAGATGGCTGCGTCCGTCGGCGTTGAAGCCCTCCGCGGCTTGCTTCGCGTCGTTGAGCGCGTCTTCGTTGGTGAGAAAGCCGAACTGCTTGTTCAGCCACGCCAGCAGCACCAGACGCTTCTCCAACTGGATGTAGGAGAGGTCCTTGCCCAACCGGGCCCGTCTGCGCGCTGGCATCGCGTGGCACTCGCTAGGCTGCTAGGAGAGCGGCGCGAACATCCGCTCTTTGAAGAGCGGCTCCAGCGCCTTCGCGCCGGCGAGGAAACAGACGCCGTTGGTGTACACCACATCGGCGCTTTCGGCGATCTTCTCTGCGTCCAAGAACCGCTGATCGCGGCGGTAGTCCTGCGGTTCCCAGCCCGCCGTCTCGCGCCAGACGACGACGATCTCCTGCCCGTCCGCCGTTCCCCGATAGACCACATACTTGCGCCCCTCGTCGTGGTACACCTTGCGCGTTCGCACCCGCAGGCCGAGCAGGTAGTTGAACGTCTCGGCCACATCGGCCCGCTCGGTGCCGCCGTTGCCGTTGGCGTGCGTGGCGAGTTTGTAGTCGAAGGGGCGCGAGAGCTGTTCGATGTTGAGCAGCGTCGCGCTGTCGCGGGTCTCCCACTGGAGCATGTACTTGACGAGGTAATCCTCAAGCTCCATCGCCCGCTGCACACCGGCTTCGGCGAACTCGATGTTGTTGAGCGCGTCCTCGTAGCTCTCCAAGCGCATGTACTTGACGATGCGTGGGGAACGCTCGATCGCGTCCTCGCTCGGCGCAGCGGGGCGGCCGGCGCTCCAATCCGGCGAGAACATCACCTTCTTGACTCGCGGCAGCACCACGTCGTTGAAGTGCTCGCCCATCTCGGCCAACACGAACCGCCGGCGCCCGTCGTCCGCCCGGTTCAGGTTGACGACAGCTTGGGCGGTCGTGCCGGAACCAGCGAAGAAGTCCAGCACCGTCGTGTCCTCCGCGCATCCCGAAGCGCGAAGACAGTCTTCCACCAAGGGAACGGACTTGGCGAAATCGAAGTTCTTCTCGCCAAACAGCTCCTTGAGTGCTTGGGCCCCGCGATTCGCGGAGGCGTACTTGCTGTCATCCCACCAAGTGTTGGGGCTGGCGTCGAGGTCCATCCGGATCTTGAAGTCGATTTCGATACCGGTCGTGAGCCGACGAGCGCGGTAGTCGTCCTGCGTTTGACCTACGACATCCGGGCCACGGTGCCATCGCTTCTCTACCGCGATGCCATCTTCAGTTCTAACTGGCCACACCACCGCCTCGTTCTCGTGCGGTTCTTCAAGGACTCGGTATTCCTGACGCTCATCGTCCCAGTTCAAATCCGGGACCCGTATCGAATCGTCGCCCGCAACGTATATCGGGTAGTGGAGCTTCGGCCGATCTTGGCGGCTGCCACCGGAACCGTGCCGAATGAGATTGTTCCAAGCGTAGCGGCCTTCTTCGTCCACCAGCGGGTATCGCGCCAACTGCCTTTCTGTTTTTTCGAGCGCAGCTGGAAGAGACTGCGAGTCGCCGAAGAAGAACGCATACTCGTGACTCGGCGAAAACCGGCCCTTGGACTTGCGTCCCGCGGGATTGGACCGGACGGCCACCACGCCTAGTTCGACCTCGAACAACCGCTGCATGAGCAACCGCAGGCGCGGTGCTTCCTCGTCGTCTATGGCAACGCACACCACGCCGCCCGTGGTCAGCAATCCCTTTGCCGCAGGAAGCCGATCCGCCATCAAGGAAAGCCACGCCGAATCCTTGTAGTCGTTCTTGTAGAGGATGGCCGATGCGTCGGTGTTGTACGGCGGGTCGAGATAGATGCACTGCACCGCGCCCCGATAACGACTGGCGAGCAATCCGAGCGCTTGGAAGTTCTCCGACTGGACGAGCAAACCATCGATGCGTTCATCCAAGCCGCTCACTTCGGACAGCGATGCAAGCAACTCGTCCACGAAGGCAGGGGCGAAGTGCGCCGTGTCCACCACAAGCGACGGATGATTCGCAAGGAACGCCATGCGTCTCGCTTGGCGGTTCTTCGCCACGCTCGCTTGGTCGAACAGATCGGTTTCGCTTTCGTTGATGCCGTAGAGGCGCTGCCACTCCTGCCACTGCGCTTCGCACCCGGCGATCGCGGCGTGGTGGCTTGCGTCGATGACGCGCAAAGAGACGCAATACTGCACGTCCGTCACGATCTTGCGTTTCTCCCAGATCATCCTCTGGAAGCTCTCGGCCTGATCGAGGAAGTCGATCACCTGCCCGGCCGCGGTTCGCATCAAGCGCAGCGTCTGGAACCAGCCGCGCGCCCAGCCTTCGGCGATGCTCTCGTTGGTCGTTTCCACGCCGTCGATGTTCAGCACTTCGTTTTTCAGGTAGAAGTCGAACTCGCGGGTGAGAAAGCCCTTCAAGTCCTTGTGGATGAAGAAGTCCGTCGTGTTGCGGCGGGTGTAGCGGCGCAGGTGGTACTCGAACGTCGTCACCGGCTTGTCGCCGTTGCGATGGCGCTCCGTGGTGAGCGCGGCGAGCGGCCCGGAGTCCAAGTGCTTGGGCAGATCCTCCACCGCTTGACCGATGATGGCCTCTTGCAGTTGGTTGTTGCCGTGCTCCGCTATGTCGGCCGCGGTCGATGGGCGAAACGCGAAAGGAATGTGCAACTCGCCCTCGCCTTCGTGCCAAGCCGCAATTTCGAGGCGGGGAAAGAAGTAGCGTTTCTCGCCCTGCACGTTGGTTTGTTCCACGTTGGCTTCGGTCACTACGAAACGCACACCGATGCTGCCCGCCTTGAAGGTGTAGTTGCGGAAGTGCTCGCCGGTCTTGATGTAGTACTGGTCCTTGTTGGCCCAGTGCAGATGTACTTCCTCGCCGTTGTAAGGGATGGCGTAGCGTTCGCGGCGGGAGTGGCGACGCTTGGAGATGAAGTCGCCCTCGTCGTAGTAGCGGTTGAAGAAGTTGTACAGATGGTTGTAGGTGGTGGCTTGGAACGCCTCAAACTCCGTGCGGGTTGCCACCGGCGAAACCCGCCGGGCTTGGAGTTCCAAGTAGCGTGTGCCTATCGGCGTCTTGTGGAAGACCGGTTGCAGGTTGCCATCGCTGTCAAGCGCGCCGACGCCGAGCTTTTCCCGGATGTTCTCCTGGGCCGTCGCCAGCTGCATGGCCAGCTGCTCCTCCTTGGCCAGCATGCCGCGGGTGAGCTCGTGGGTGATCGTCTTCGGCAGTTCCTCGGCGATGTAGCGCTCGATGACGTCCCGCTTGTGGTTCATGATGCGGTAGATGCCGAAGTCCAAGTCCGCGCTGTCGAACTGAAACAGCTCGCGCAGCAGGGCTTGGAACCGCTGCTGATGTTCGCTCATGGGTGGTTTCCCCGGTGCGGCCGGGAAACGCCCGGTGTTCGGGCGCGATCCCAGCACTTAGGATGCCGCCTAACGTAGCGCGGCCGAACGGCGGGCGTCAACGGAGCATAAGTGTACGAGCAGTGCCGACCGCGACCTGCCAAGCCGCTAGGCGCAACGCTGCGTTTGCCGCACATCCCGCCGCGGCGACGGAATCGACCCTGCGGATCCGGGCCGCCTAACTGCCCATCTCCGCCAAGGTTCGGCGTACACCTTCCTGCGTCACGTCGAGGGATTCGTCCACTAGCACGAACAGGGCTTGGCCGCTGCAGGTGGCGCTCGGCGCCGGGTTGGTGACGATGTGGCCGTCTTCCGCCACGAAGCCCAGCGGCAGGCCGGCGCCGCCGTGGGCGAAGGCCACCAGCACCTCCTCCCATTTGCGGTTCGCGAACGGCGCGTCGAAGCGCATGAGGGCGTCGGCGTCGTGGGTGAACAGGTTTTCCAGCAACTCCTCCGCCCCGGGCACGGCCAACGCGCGCACCACCATCTCCGGGTAGGCGCGCAGCGGGCGCAGCACGGTGGTGGCGCCGGCGGCGCGGATGCGGCCGCGGTTGCGGTCGTCCACCACTTCGGCCACCACCACTTGGCGCGGTTGGGGCGCGGGGTCGAGGTTTTGCAGGCGGCTGAGGATGTCGTAGGTGTGGGCGTCCGAGCGGGTTTCGTAGGGTTCGTCGGCAATCACCAGAATGTGGCTGGCGGTGTGGGCGTTGGCGGCGGCCAGGTTCTCCGAGTTCTCCGCCACGCCGTTGAAGTGGGTGACGCCGAGGTCCACGATGTCCTGCGGCAGCCCGTCCGGGTAGTGCGGCGTGAGCAGTTGCACCGGCACGTCGGCGAACATCGGCGTCTTGCGCGCGTGTTCCACCAGGCCGCGCAGGTAGGCGTCCGCGTCTTGCGCGGGCACGTTGATGATGAGCAGGTGATCGTTCATGTTTCTCCACTTGAATTCACCGCGCCGGCGGCGCTCCCGCCGCAAAGCGCGGTAGTCGAACAGATCCGACGCCGCTTGGGCGAGCAGGAAGATGCCGAACAGGTACATGCACAGCGTGGTGGCGAGGCGGCCGGCCGTCGATTCGGCGGAGATGTCGCCGTAGCCGACGGTGGTGGCGGTTGTCATCGTGAGCCACATCGCCTCGCCAATGGCGAAGCCCTCGAACCTCATCATCGCCGCGACGTGCAGCGCGAACAACGCCGCGAACAGCACCGCCACGCGCACCAGGCGACGGCGAATCGCCCCGGCCACGTTGCGCGTGAAGCGCAGATAGCGCCGGCGGCGGAACCACTGGGTGATCATCGGCGGCGGGGTTCATGGGAGTCGCCGAGGCGCCGGTGAATCTCGTCCATCACGCACCGCTTCAGCGCCGCCGG
Organism: Candidatus Azotimanducaceae bacterium; assembly: GCA_965243095.1. Taxonomy (GTDB): domain Bacteria; phylum Pseudomonadota; class Gammaproteobacteria; order Pseudomonadales; family Azotimanducaceae; genus VXYL01. Next base: position 1,828,458 of record OZ251530.1, on the reverse strand, counting down.
TTGCTCCGCCGAGCGCCCGTAGCGGCGGGCGAGACGCCGCAAGTCCTCCTCGCTGAAGGAAAGGCTGATGCGCGGGCGTTGAATCTTGGCGTAGGGCAGGCCGACGGCCTTGCGCACGTAGTCCGAGTAGCTGAGGTTTTCCGCCGCCGCGGCCATGCGCACACGCTGCAGCAGGGCTTGTTGGAACTCGAAATGCACCTGCACCTTGCGCAGGGCGCCGCGCTCGGCTTGGAACCGGGTTTGGGTGGTGGCACGGGCGCTTTCAGCCATCGCGGTCGCCTTCGCCGCCTTCGCCGGGCCACATGGATTCGATCACGTCGGCCGGGCAGTTCACTTCCAGCGACACCTCGGTTTCGCCATCCCCCCACACCTCCACGGCGACGCCGTAGGCGCCGGTGGCGTCCTCACATTCGTGGCAGCGGAGTTCCTCCGAATCGTCGTCTTGGAAGCGGGAGAGATCCTCGCCGCGGCAGTCGCGGTCGTAGAAGTAGCCTTCGGCCCACTTCTTCACCTGCGAATAGCTGTCCGCCAGCCAGCCTTCGTAGTCTTCCAGCTTCTCCACCACCTCCAAATCCGCGAAGTCCTCCTCCCACAACGCGCCGAAGGCGTCCTCGGCGAAGAGGCGCAGCACATGCTTGCGCGGGGTGGTCTTGGAGAGGCAGATCTCGGCGGCGTCGGACGCCTTGAAGCTGAGGTAGACGCGCCCGGCTTCCGCGCCGTCGAGCGTGAGCTGCGGATGGAGGCCGTCTTCGTACTGGTAGGTGCCGACGCGGGAGACCTCGAAGGTTTGGCCCTGCACCTCCGGCGGCAGGGAGAGGCGGTGCTTGAAGGTGAGCAGGTCGCCCACGCGCAGATCCGCCGGCCCGGCCAGGGTTCGCCCCGGTTCGGCGGCGCGGCCGAACCGGGCGCGAAACAGCTTCTTCAGCATGGCCCGGCGGGCCTTACGCGGCCTGCTTGGCCTTCAGCCTTGCCAGCACGTCGCTGGCGCCGCCGCTGGCGCCGCCGATGCCCTTGGCGCGCAGCTTGGCGTCGATGTCGTCGCCGGCTTCTTGGCCGGTCATCCACTCGCCGGCCTCCATGCGGTCCTGCCAGCCTTGCTGTTTCGCCTTCACCCGTTCCAGCGCTTTGGAGACGCGGTGTTCGCTGGAGCCGGTGGCGGCGAAGTTCTTGGACACGCTGGCGGTGGCCTTCTGCAGTTCCTGCACGGTGCGCACCTTGTCCAACTCGCGCTTGTTCTTGGCGATGGTTTTCTCGCGCGCCTTGATCATGGCGTGGATCTTTTGGATCTCGCTGTCCAAGGCGGCTTGCTCGGTGGCCTTCTCGTCGCGCTCGGACTCCACCTCGGCGATGCGCTCCGCCACTTCCGCGGCCAGCGCCTCCTCGCCGGCGTTGAGCGCCGCGAGGGCCTTCTTCTCGTAGTCCGCGGCGTCCGCGTTCAGCGTGGCGATCTCGCGCTTCAGCTTGATCTCGGACGCCTTCATGCGCGTGAGGCTCTGCTTGGCGCTGCCGATGGCGTTCTCGGCGTCGCGGATCTCCTGCTCCAGGATGCGCACGGCGTTGGCGTCCACGATGGCCTCGCCGACTTCGTTCGCGCCGCCTTTCAGCGCGGTGAACATGTCTCTCAGCACTCCCATTTGGGGTTCCTCCGGTGGTTGGTCAGATGGGTTCCGTTGCCTCGCCGCCTAGGCGAGCAGGCGCTCGACGGTTTCGAGCACTTCGATGGTGTTTTCCGCTTGCACCTCCAACTCGTGGGCGATGACCTCGAAGCGGGTGCTCAGCGCCATGGCGCCGAACAGGATGTAGGTGTTGCCTTGCAGGCCGATGGCGGAGAGGGGCACCGCCGGGCTCAGGCGCAGCAGGGTGGCGTTCAGCTCGGCGAGGTTCTCCCGCGGGACTTCCTCGGTGGTGAACAGGGGCGTCACCGACAGCAGCTGGGTGTCGGTGCGGGTGACGTGGATGGGGAACTCGTCGTTGTCGGAGCAAACCACCTCCAGGATGTCGTCCTCCGTCACGACCGCATCGAAGGTGGTGCCTTCCTCCCCGGCGTGTTCGTTGAGGTGAAAGGCCAGGTCGTCCAAGTTCATGCGTTGCGCTCCCTCGAAGCTCAGGTTGTTCCCGCCCGTCGCGGGCAGCCAATGCCGAGCAAGTTAGGACATAATATGTCGCCCGTCAACCAGCGGATCGTGGAGATTTCGTGGAGATGACCCTGGGAGCGTCTCGCCCGCAAAGGGTGAACACCCGCGAACGAATGCGGGCGAGACGCCCGCGCTCCCAAGGCGTAGCTACGTGGTTCGCACGTCTTACAGGCGCGAGCGGCGGGCGGAGCCGCGCCAATTGCGGCGCGTGCCGCGGGGCATCGTGGCGGCGGCTTCCAGCGCCAGGCGGTTGAAGTCCTCGTCGTCCTTGGCGCCGGATTTGACGTAGAGGTTGTGCAGTTCGAGTTCCAAGTCCCATTCGTTGACGCCGAGGCTGGCGGCGATCTCCTTCGCGCCGCTGCCTTCCCCCAGCGCCCGCAGCACGGCGAGTTCGCGCGCCGTGAACTGCAGGGCATCCGACGGCGCGTGCAACTCGGCCTGCGCTTTGGCGGCGGCGGGGTGGACATCGCGCACCTTGGCGTCTTCGAGCAGCGCCGGCAGCACGTACAGCGCGGCGTTGCGCTCGCGCGCCAGCGGGCGCAGATAGTCGGCTTCCTCGGCCAAGCGCAGAAGGTCCGCCAAGTCCGTCACCGCGTTGTGCATCAGCCCCATGCCGCGCTCAACGCTCACCGAGAGCGCGAGGCCGTTCATCAACACCCGCCGCAGGCCGCGGTGGTCCGCCAGCAGGCACATTTTCCGCAGCAGTTCCCGCGCCGCGCGCAAGTCGCCCTGCGCCTGCAGCAAGCGCACGCGCCCGCACGCCAGCGCCTCCATTTCGCGCCACGATTGCTGGTCCACGTCCAGGATGGCATCGTCCGTCGTGGGCAGGCCGTCCTCGCGCCACGCCCGCGCCGCCTCCGCGCGCTGGCCTTGGCGGACCAGCCAAGTGATGCGCAGCGCCGAAAGAAACCGCACCACGGTGGCCAAGTTCTGGCTTTGCGCGTGTTCCCTTGCCTGCTCCACGGAGAACAGCGCGGCTTGCGCGTCGAACGCCAGCTCCGCCGCCACGCCGTAGGCAGCGGCGTACACGTCCAGCCAGCCGACTTCGGGAATCGCCGGCACGCTCGGCGCGGACGTGCCGGCCGGTTTGCAACTGCGTTCGTGTTCGAGTTCCCAAGAAAGGATGTCGGCGATGGCGGTGGGCGCGCCGTGGCCGTAGTGGTAGGCGGCCTCGCGCACCCGCCCTTGCGCCATCGCCAAGGTGCCCAGCGCCAAGTTGACGAAGACGCCGCCGTAGGCCGCGCCGGCGCCATCGAACACGGCGGTCGCTTCGGTGCCGCAGCGCTGCGCCGCGGCGAACCGCGCCCGCTGCCCGTGAACGATGCTGAGCGACAGGTGCAACGCGCCTTCCACGACGGGATCCGCGATGGGGGCGGCCACCATCCCTTCGATTTTCGTCAGCGCCTCGCGCACCAGCGGGCTGTGCAGCGGCAGGCAGTGGAAGCCCACCAGCGTGGCTTGCACCAGCATGTGGTCGGCGCCCAGGGCGGCGTCGTCGCCACCGGCGCGGTCCTGCCGGAAGCCGCGGGTTTTAGCGCGCAGGGCGCCGTACTGCTGCATCGCTTCGGCGAAACGCGACTGCAAGCTGAGCACCGTGCAGCGCAGCAGGGCGGCGCGGGGGAAGGCGGCCACCACTTCCTCGGAAAGATGCTCGTTGACGGCGATCAAGGCTTTCACGCCGAAGCGCGCCCACAGTCGCACGCCGCCGGCGCGTTCCAGCAATTGGCCGACTTGGCCGCCATCGCCGGCCTCGCTGGCGTGGCGCAGCGCCTGCACCACACGGCCCTCTTGTCCTTCGGCCTGGGCGATGCGCCGGTGCAGCATTTGGAAGCGGGCGGGGTCTTGCCGCCGGTGCTTGGTGGCGCAGTATTCGCGCAGCAGGGGGTTCAGCCGCAGGGTGTTGTCCGGCCCTTGCTGCAGCAGCCCGTCGAGCGTGCCGAGGCTCTCGATGCGATGGCGAAGATCGGTTTCGCCCAGCGTTTCCTCGGCCAACGTGGGCGTGATCCACTCGAACAAGGAGAGATCGAGCAGCAGGTTTCGGTCCGCTTCGGGCAGATCGCGCAGCAGGCGTTCGCCCAGCCATTCGGCGGTGACGGTGTCGGCGACGATTTGCTGCATGGTGACGGGTTGTTCCTTGCCGGCCGCGGCTTTGATGTTGCGAAAGATGCGCAACGCCACCGGCCAGCCCTCGGTGCCTTTCTCCAAGGTGGCGATCTCGCGCAGCGACAGGCTGCCGTCGAAGAAGCCGTCGATCTGCGCGGTGGAGAAGCGCAATTCCTGCGCGGTGAAGGCCACCCCTTCGCCCGCGTCGAGCTGGGTCAAGTCCAACCCGGGGTTGTCGCGCATCGCCAGCGCGACGTGGAGATTCGGCGGGCCGGCGTGCAGCAGATAGTTGACGGTGTCCAACGCCTCGCTGCGCACCAGCCGTTCCACGTCGTCCAGCACCAGCAGGCAGGGCGCGTCGTGCGTGCGGATGGCGTTGACCAGCAACTCCGTGCGCCGGCGGGCGCGATGCGGTACGGCGCTGTCGCCATCGTCGCGCCAAGCGTCCTGCATGTCCATGAGGGGCAGGCCGCCGGTGCGGAACGCCAGCGCCAAATACGCATCGACGATGCCGGCGGCGTCGCCTTCGTCCACCGTCAACCAAGCCGCGAGGCGGCCGCCGTCGCGCCAGCGGTGGAAGACGTCCGCCAGCAGCGCGGTCTTGCCGAAACCGCTCGGCGCCCGCAGCACCGTAAGCGCCCGCAGCGGCTCCACCCGCGCCAGCAGATCCGCGCGCCGAAAGTAGCCGCGCACCACCGCCGGCCACTGCGCTTTGGCCTTATGCAGCCACGGCTCGGCAGCCTCTCGCGGAACATTGCGCGCGGGCCTCGCCATCGACCAACTCCACACCGATGCACGAAAGATGACGGGGATGTTACACCCATCGCTCGTGGCAAGTGGTGGTTCGTGTAGGCTTGGCGGCCATGACCGCGACGCAATCGGGAAGGGGGAGAAGTGCTTGACACGACGGCCCTCCTCGCCTCGATCCAAGCCGGCGAGGACACCGAACTCGAACGGAAGGAGGTGTTGTTCCACGGCAACCGGATCGCGTTCGCCCGGGACGAATCGCGCGCCGGGGCGCGGCTTGCCGAGGTGTTCGTGAGCATGGCGAACACCAAGGGCGGCACCGTGGTGATGGGGATACGGGACACCGATCGAACGCCGGTCGGCATCGATCCCGAGCGGCGCGATCTCCTGGAGCAGTTCGTGATCAACGCGGCGACCGTGAACTGCGTGCCCATGATCGTTCCAGCGTTGAATTGGGAGTACCTGCCGGGAGCGGACGACGCGCCCGCGCTGTGCCTGATCGTCGAAATCCCGCCTTCGTTCGACGTGCATCAGACCAGCGACGGCCGCTTTCTACACCGCATCGGCAGCCATCGGCGGCTGATTCCCGCGGAACGGCTGGCGCGGTTGCTGAGCGCCCGCCGCCTAGCCAACCCGATCGAGGAGCGGCCGGTGTTCGGCAGCACGTTGGACGATCTCGACGAACTGCGCTTGGCGAGGTATTTCCGCAAGCGGTTTCCCGATTGGTCGCCGCCGGACGACTGGGCGCCCACGCTGGCGGCGCACAAACTGGCGGCGGAAACCGACGCCGGCCTCGTGCCCACGCACTTAGGAATCCTGCTGTTCGCGGAAGAGCCAGAGCGGCACCTGCCCGGCGCATACGTGGACGTGGCGGCGTACCACAACGCCACCGCCGACGGGAACACGGTGGACAGCAAGCGGTTCACCGGCCCGCTGCCGGAGCAGATCGCGCAGGTGCTCACCTACTTCGGCGCTTCGCCGTTGATTCCCACCAAGTCCACGAAGGACGGGGAAGGCCGGCGCGACTACCCGAGCTACGCGCAAACGGCGCTGCAGGAAGCGTTGGTCAACGCCATCGTCCACCGCGACTACGAGCAGCGCGGCTCGCAGGTCATCATCCGCCTGTTCCCGGACCGCATCGAGTGGCAGAACCCCGGCGCCCTGTTCAACACCCTGACCGTCGAAAACCTCTACGCCGGGTGCCAGCCGGCCCGCCGCAACCAGTTCCTGGCCGGCTTCCTGCGCGACTACAAGAGCCCGCTCACCGGCGTCAGCTACATGGAAGCGCGCGGCGAGGGCTTCCTGAAACTGGTGCGCGAAAGCGAACGGCTATCCGGCCGCCGCCCGCGCTTGGAGCAGATCGGCGACGCCACCAAACTCACCATCTTCGCCGCCAAGCACGATGCGTGAAGCGCGCCAACTCGCGTTGGCGGCGAACCTTTGATGACCCCTCCCCACATCGTTTGCGCCACGGGGCCGGAGTCCACCGGCAAGACTTCGATCTGCCGGGTACTGGCGGCGAGTTTCGGGGTGCCGTGGCTGCCGGAGTACGCGCGCGAGTATCTTGGTGGGCGGGCCGATTACGACGAAGCGGACGTGGCCGCCATCGCCCGGGAGCAGATGCGCCGGGAAGCGGAACTCGTGGCGGGTTCACCGGCCGGCGTGGTGTTGGACACGGATCTGAGCGTCATTCTGATCTGGTGGCGGGAGCGGTTCGGCCCGGCGCCGGCGTGGCTCGAACAAGCCTTCGCCGCGCAATCGTCGCGCTGTTACCTGCTCTGCCGGCCGGATCTGCCGTGGCAGGCCGATCCGCTGCGCGAGACCGCCGGCGACCGCGAGACACTGCGGCGCCACTACCGTGCCTACCGCGAGTTGCTAACCGAGCATGGTTTGCCGTTTATGGTGATCGAAGGCCGCGGCCCGGCGCGCGATCAGGCTGCGCGGCGTGCGGCCGCGCGTTGCTTCGGGTCGATGCCGGAGGGTTGAGCGCAAGCGCCAAACCACACCAAGCACTACAACGTCCAGACGGTGACTTTGCCGTTGCTTTGTCGTTGTTGATCGCACGGCTGCCTCGGCGCTTCGTCGCGGCGGTCGAACAGCACCAGATGCCCTTCGGGAGCGCGGCACTTCTTCATGTAGCCGAGCGTTTGCTCCACGCCGCGTTCAATGGTTCCTTCCAGACTCTTGCGGTCGGAACTGCGCAGCACCTTGCATTCGATCACGCAGCGTTGCCATAGGTCTGATGGCTGCCCAGCTTCCCGCGGCCACAACACCAAGAGATCGGTTCGGTCGCGGCCGAGGCCGTATTCCCGCTCGATGCGGCCGCCGCCGTTCACGATGCGTTGCAGATACGCTTGCAGGATGAGTTGCGGGCCGGCCTCGCGGTAGTCGCCCAGATGATCAAGCCAGTGCTCCGCGTGTTCGCCGAAAAAGGTGCCGAACGCCGTGAGCAGCTTGGGCATGTCGAGGGCGCCGGCGGCGTCCACGTACCAGGTCGGCTGCACGTCCAAGCTATCCTGCAGCACATAGCCCAGCTCCCGCGGCACCACCTCTTGGTAGATGGGGTTGGCGATGCGCGGCGGCGAATCCGGCGCTAGGAGGCCGAGGTCGCGCACATACTCCAAGTCCCGCGCTTGATGCTGCGCCGCGCCGCCGCTCAGAATCGGTTCGACGACCCGCCGCACGCGCTCCTCCTCCAGCTTATGCGTCAACTGGTCCAGATGTGTGCGACGCGAGAGAATGAGTTTCTCCCGCGCGGCGAAGATTTCGTCCTTGTCGATGGCGCGGGATCGGTCCCGCCCCGCCTTGTTGTCGAAGCAAGCACCGGCGCAGAGGGCGTTGACGAGCCACGGCTGACCTTGGCTTTGCGTCCAGACGGCCTCGCGCGCATCCGGCGTGAAGCACTGGCCGGTTTCTTCCGTGTGCTGCTGCATCAGCGCGCAGGTCTCGGCCTTGGTGAAGTCGCCCAGGCGCAGGGACTCGGCCGCGACGTTGAACGGGCTGCCGCCGGCGATCATCTCGCCGGTGCTGGAGCGGATGCGGTAGTCGCGGGAGCCCTCAGCGGGGGAGCGCGAGGGGCTTGCCCCTCGCATGGAAACATCCCGCACTCCGCAGAGCACAATGCTGTGGGGGAAGGAGGCCGGGCGGTTTTCGTAGCCGGCGCGCATCTGCCTCAGCACGGAGAGCAGCGTGTCCCCAACCAGCGAATCGATCTCGTCCACTAGGAGCACCAGCGGCGTTGGGTCGGCGAGGCACCATTCGACGAGCAAGTCCTTCAAGGCATCGTCCGGCCCGGACTGTTCGAAGATGCCGGGCCAAACCTGTTTCGGAAACTCGTCGCCCAAGATCCGTGCGCTGGACGCCAAGGTGCTCAGGATGGAGCGCAGCCCCCGCGCCGTGTCGTCCCGCGCCACTTGGCCGACCTCCACGTTCACGTTGACGCAGCGGAAGTTGCCTGCCTCGCCGCTGTTCAGCAGATCGCGCAGGGCGATCAGCGCGGAGGTCTTGCCCGTTTGGCGCGGCGCGTGCAGCACGAAATAGCGCTTGTCCTGAATGAGGCCGAGCAGTTTCTCTACGTTCCCGCGCTCCAAGGGCGGGATGGTGTAGTGGTCTTCCGGGCGGACCGGCCCCTCGGTGTTGAAGCGCATGGCGGCATTATGGCACGTCGCCAAAGCGTATAATCGCGCCGACAAACCACCACGGCCCCAAGAGGGCCCCAAAGAGTAAAGAACATGAAGATCAACTACGTTGACGCGGCACCGCGCAAACTCACCCGTTTCGACCCGCAAGTGGACCTGCCGGCGGACGCCGTGCGGCATGTGGCGGAGATCTTCCGCACGCCGCTCGACGGCGCCTACAACTGGGACTACGAAGCGGTGGACAACCGCATCCGCCGCCTGTACGAGCTCGGCAAGGAGCTCAACTGGAACGCCACCTCGGACATCGACTGGGCGCAAACGCGCAACGTCGGCGATCCGCGCCCTGCGGCGGATCCCGAGCGCGTGGCCGAAGCGGTGGCGGCGTATCCGTGGAACGGCTATGCGCCTTTCGACGCGTTTTCCATGGAACGCAAGCGGGAGTTCATCCGCCACGAGCATGCGTGGTCGCTCTCGCAGTTCCTGCACGGCGAGCAGGGCGCGTTGCTGGTGGCTTCGCAGCTCGCGGCTTGCGCGCCGAGCTTCAACGCCAAGCTGTACGCCGCCTCGCAGACGTTCGACGAAGCGCGCCATGTGGAGGTGTTCAACCGCTATCTGCGCAGCAAGGTGGGTTTCACCTATCCGGTCACCAGCGGCCTCAAGGATTTGCTGGACAAGGTCCTCACCGACGAGCGCTGGGACCTCAAGTTCATCGGCATGCAGATCATCTTGGAAGGTCTTGCGCTAGCGGCTTTCCACACCACGCGCAACGAAACCGACGATCCGGTGTTGCGCGACCTGCTCTACTTGGTGATCCGCGACGAAGCGCGCCACGTCACCTTCGGCGTCAACTACCTAGAGGAGTTCGTGGCCACGCTCTCGGACGAGGAACGCGAGGACCGCGCCGAGTTCGCCTACCAAGCCTGCATCGTCAGCCGCGACCGGCTGATGCGCAACGACGTGTTCCGCTACTTCGGCTGGGACGTGGAACACGCCCGCGCCGCGCTGGTGGAGCGCGGCCTGAACGCGGACTTCCTCAACATGCTCTACGCGCGCATCATCCCCAACCTCAAACGCATCGGCCTGCTGACGGATCGGGTGCGGCCGAAGTTCGAGGAGATGGGGGTTTTGGATTTCGAGAACCTGGCCACGGACGGCGACATCGACTGGCGCGAACTGGAGAAGCCGCTGGAACTCGAGGCGGCCTGACGCGCCAACGGCGGGCTTGAACGGCAAGTTCCCCCGCGTTTGGCAGCCTCGCCCTTTGGGTCGCGCCCGTCGCACGAACCCGTGCGCTGAAAGCAGCGCCGCCCGCCCCCGCACGGGAAGCGGCGGCGCTATGCCTTCATCATGCCGGGTGCGATGGCGTCGTCAGGTTGAGCGTCCCCTTAAGACGATGCGGCGGAAGATGGCCACCCATTCGCACATGGGCGCCAGCGGCTAAACGCCGTATAGGAGTTCTAGACACTCCCGCAAAGGCATCCCCTCCGGGCACCGTCGGCCGGGGTCGTGCGACGCTGTCGCATAGTTGCAGATCACGTTTGAGGCGGTGATGCCTGTTCCGCTACCGGTCAAGGTGAACGTGGCGGAGGTTGCGACTGGGGCCGGTTGGTCGGAACCCTGCGAACTCGAACTCCGCGAGCAGTCGATGGTGACCGTCCCGCTGTGGTAGACCGCGTTCCCGTCCGCGTCGTCCGCCAATCTGGCTTTGTACGTCACGTCGAACGCGGTGCCCGTCCGAGCCGCGCGGGTGTTGCCGCTCGAATCCAGCAACAGGTCGTTCCCGCCGGGGTAGCAGTCGAACCGCTGCTGGTTGGCGCTCGCCGGCACCGAACGCCAAACGCCCATGCCACATTCGACCTGCAGGTGCCCCTGCGGATGATCGGCCCCCTGCGCGGGCGTCGTGGTGCTGTTGGTCACCCCGACCGCGAACGTCTGCTGGCCCTGCTGGCCGCTGGTCGCAAACGCCAGCGCAACCGCCACCGCCGCAACCACCATGGACTGTTTCGACAGGCTGATGCGCCTCATGACCGCCTCCAAGTGCGTGAACGAAGAAGGGGACATTGAACCTGTCGCGTCTCTCTGTCAAGACGCTCGCCAGTTGCCAGCGTGATCGAAGCCACGGCTGCGACGGCCCCGGGAGCGCGGGCGTCTCGCCCGCACAAGGTCAACACCCGTGAACGAAAGTGCGGGCGAGACGCCCGCGCTCCCAGGGCGTGTTGACCAGATGCCGGCTCGAACCAGCAGGCGGCCTCAAACCAGCAGGCGGAAAGGCGCCTCCAGGCGGTCGCGTACGGCGGCGAGGAACTCGGCCGCGGGAGCGCCGTCGATGACGCGGTGGTCCCACGTTAGCGACAGCGTGATTTGGCGGGCGCGGCGGGGCGTTTCGGCTTCCCAGCGCACGCCGTCGCGCAGCTGGCCGACGCCGAGGATGCCCGCCTGCGGCGGAAGGAGAATCGGCGTGAAGCCATCCACGCCGTACATGCCGAGGGATGTCACGGTGAAGGTGCCGCCTTCGACATCCGCCAGCGTCAACGCGCCGTCTCTTGCCCGCGCCGCCAGCTTTGCGGATTCCACGGCGACGGTCTTGAGGCTCTTGGCTTGGGCGTTCTTGATCACCGGCACGATGAGGCCGTCCGCCAGCGCCACCGCCACGCCCACATGCGCGGCCGGGAAGCGCGTGATCACGCTGTCTTGGAGCATGGCGTTCATGGCCGGGTGCTCGGCGAGGGCGCGGGCGGCGGCGGCGATGATCAGATCCGTGTAGGTGACGCGGATTTGCTCCGGCACCCACTCCGCGAGCAAGTCGCGGCGGAGTTTCACGGCCTCGTCCATGTTCGCCGGCATGTGCATGGTTAGCTGCGCGGACTCGCGTAGGCTCGCGTGCATCCGTTCGGCGATGGTTCGGCGCATGCCGCGCAAGGGCAGGGTGGCGGCTGTTTGCGGCTTGCCGGCCGCACTTGGCTGGGCGGCGGATTCGTCAGCGCTTGTGGACGTTGCGGCAGCGGCTTCCACGTCCTCCTTGGTGATGCGCCCGCGCGGGCCAGTGCCGGTGATCGAAGCGAGCTCGAAGCCGAGTTCCGCGGCGCGCTTGCGCGCCACGGGCGATGCGGCGATGCGGCCGCCGGCGCGTGGTGCCGCTTGTTCCGCGGTTGGTGTCGGAGCCGCTGGCGCTGGCGCGGAGTTTTCGCTCTCGCGCTGCGGCGCTGGCAACACCTCCGGTATCGCCTCGCCGTCCGCGTAGATGTAGCCGACGACATCGCCCGGGCGCAACACGGTGCCCGCCGCGGCCAAGTGCCGCACCACGCCCGGCTGCTCGGCGTCCACGTCCAAGTTCACCTTTTCCGTTTCCAAACGGTAGAGCAGGGCGCCCGCCTCCACCCGCTCGCCGTCGGCCGCGTACCACTCCTCCACCGTGCCTTCGTGCATGGTCATGCCCACCTTCACGAGGGGTATTTCGGTTGGCATCGGGTATTTCGCTCCGCCGGCGAACGCGCCTCAAGCGCCGAGCAGCGCGCGCGTCTCGGCGGCGATCTTCTCCGCGTTCGGCAGGTACGCCTGTTCCAGCACCGAGCTGAACGGCACCGGCGAGAACGGCGCGCCGACGCGCGCCACCGGCGCGTCCAAGTCGTCGAAGGCGAGTTCCTGCACCTGCGCGGCGATCTCGCCGCCGAGCCCGCCGAAGCGCACCGCCTCGTGGATCACCACGGCGCGGTGCGTCTTGCGCACGGACGTCACCACGGCGTCGATGTCCAGCGGCTGCAGGGAGCGCAGGTCGATCACTTCGGCGTGAACGCCTTCCTTGGCCAGCGTTTCCGCCGCCGCGCTCGCCTCGTGCACCATGCGGCTGTAGGTGACGAACGTGACGTCCGCCCCTTCGCGCACGATGAGCGCCTCGCCGATGGGCGTGGCGTAGGATTCCTCCAGCACCGGGCCGCGGTTGCGCAGCGAGAGCTTGTTCATCACCACGAACACCGGATTGTCGTCGCGCGCCGCGGCGATGAGCAGGCCCTTGGCGTCGCGCGGCGTCGCCGGCGCCACCACCTTCAGCCCGGGCAGATGGCAGAGCCACGCCTCCAGGCTTTGCGAATGTTGCGCCGCCATGTTCATGCCGGCGCCGGACATGGTGACCACGGTGATGGGCAGCTTGGCCGCGCCGCCGAACATGTAGCGCATCTTCGCCATTTGGTTGGCCACTTCGTCCATGCACTCGCCGAGGAAGTCCATGAACATGATGTCGATCACCGGGCGCAGGCCGGTGGCCGCGGCGCCGACGCCGAGGCCGATGATCGCCTCTTCGGAAATGGGCGTGTCCATCACGCGATCGGGGCCGAACGTCTGGGCGAGGCCGCGGTAGGAGCCGAACACGCCGCCGGCGCCGGCGACGTCCTCGCCGGCCACGAACGCGGTGTCTTGTTCATTCAGGATGGCGCGAACGGCCTCGGCGATCGCGTCCACATAGGTGATTTCCCGTTCCGCCATGCTTGCCGTCTCTCCCTTGTGCTTGCCGCGCCTTTGTTCCCGTCCCGGTCAGGCGTACACGTCGTCCAACAGCGTGGCGGCGTCCGGCGGCGGGCTTTCCTCGGCGAAAGCGATGCCGGCCTTCACCTCGGCCAGAATCTCCTCGTGAATCGCCGCGGCTTGCGCTTGGCCGAGCACGCCGCGCTCGGCCAGCCGCGCCTCGAACTGGTGGATGGGGTCGCGCTTCTGCCACTCCTTGAGCTCCTCGTCCGTGCGGTAGGAGAGGCCCATGCCGCGCACCCCCACATGGTCGAAGAAGCGGTAGGTCTTGCACTCGAGCAGCGTGGGGCCGTCGCCTTGGCGAGCCCGGGCGATGGCGGCGCCGGCGGCCTCGTACACGGCCGCCGCGTCCATGCCGTCCACCACCACGCCGGGCATGCCGTACCCGGCGGCGCGATCCGCCACGTCCACGATGGCCTGGTGTTCGGCTTGCGGGGTGTACTCGCCGTAGCCGTTGTTCTCGCACACGAAGATCACCGGCAGCTTGTACAGCGCGGCCATGTTCGCCGCCTCGTGGAACGCGCCCTCGTTGCTGGCGCCGTCGCCGAAGAAGGAGACGGCCACGCGGTCCGTCTTGCGGTATTTGTTGGCGAAGGCCGCGCCCACGGCGATGGGCGGCCCGGCGCCGACGATGCCGTTGGCGCCCAACATGCCGAGTTCCATGTTGGAGATGTGCATGCTGCCGCCCTTGCCGCGGCAATAGCCGGTGGCGCGGCCGAACAGCTCGGCGAACATCCTGTCGAACGCCCCGCCTTTGGCGATGAGGTGGCCGTGGCCGCGATGGGTGCTGGTGATCCAGTCGGCGTCCGACAGATGCGCCATCACGCCGGCCGCCACGGCTTCCTCGCCGACGTACAGATGCAACGCGCCGGGAATCTTGCCGGCCTCGGCCAAGCGCCCGGCCTCCGTCTCGAAGACGCGAATGCGCACCATGCGCCGATGCATGTCGCGCAACGCGTCGTCGCTTGCTTCGCCCATGTGCCTTGCCCGCGTTTCCCCACCCGACAGTGGCAAGTGTACGCCAAGGAGCACAGGCGTCCACTTCGTCGCCAAGCCGGCAGGCTAAGCGCCGTGCTACAGTGCCTTGCGTACAAGGTTCGTGTGGGCCGTCATGGGTGCCATCGTCGTCAATGTTGGGTTGGAGAATCCGGAAGACCGCGCCGCCTTCAAGCGCGGACTGGCCGACGAGACCAGCGTCCGGCGCACCGAAGTGCAAGGCGTCGTGGACACCGGCGCTGTCGCGCTCGCCCTGCCGCAAAACGTCGTCGAGCGCCTTGGCTTGTCCAGACAAGGAACGGCGGTCGTCACCTACGCGGACGATCGGAAGGACGAGCGCCCGGTCGTCGGGCCGGTCACCGTGCGCGTCGCGGGCCGGCAAATGAGCGTTGATGCCATTGTCCTGCCGCCTTTCAGCGAAACCCTTGTCGGTCAGATCGTGCTCAAGTTTCTGGACCTAGTGGCCGATTGCCGCAACCGCACGCTCAAGCCGCGAATGCCCGACTATCCGCTCCTGAACATGAAGTAGCTTCGTGCTATTCCATCGAGGGAAGTCCAGCGAGGGAAGCGCCTTGTCCTCAACCCATTCCAATGCCCCCATCGCGTTGCGCGGCGCGCCCGGCTCGCCGTACACGCGCAAGATGCTCGCCGTGTTGCGCTACCGCCGCATTCCGTATCGGTTTCTGGTGGGCGGGTTGGGGGCGCTGGACGAGCGGCTGCCGAAGGCCAAGGTGGAGTTGCTCCCGACGTTCTACTTCGAGGACGAGCACCGCGAGCGGGAAGCCGTGGTGGATTCCACGCCGATCATTCGGCGCTTGGAGGCGGAAACCCTCGGCCGCTCGATCATCCCCACCGACCCGGCGCTCGCGTTTCTCAACTATCTGTTGGAGGACTACGCCGACGAGTGGCTCACCAAGGCGATGTTCCACTATCGCTGGCACTACCCGGCGGACATCGCACTCGCCGGCGAGGTGCTGCCCCGTTGGCGCGACCTCGCCGCGAGCGACGACGAGATCGCACCGCGGGCGCGGTTCGTCCGCGACCGCCAGATCGGGCGTCTCCACGTGGTAGGCAGCAACGCCACCACCGCGCCGGTCATCGAAGCGAGCTACCTGCGGTTCCTGCGCCGCTTCAACGCCTGCATCCAAGACGGCCCGTTCCTGTTCGGCCAGCGCCCCGCGTCGGCGGATTTCGGCCTGTTCGGACAGCTAACCCAACTCGCCACCTTCGACCCAACACCTGCGCGCCTAACCGAAAGCACGGCGCCCCGGGTTGTCGCTTGGGTGCATACCACGGAAGACCTCTCCGGCCTTGAACCGGCGGAAGAGCACTGGATAGCGGCCGACGTGCCGCCGGCCTCGTTGCGCGCGCTGCTCGAAGAGGTCGGCCGCACCTACGCGCCCGTCCTGCTCGCCAACGCCCACGCCATCGACACCGGCACCGAGCAAGTGGAGACCACCATCGACGGCCGGCCGTGGGTGCAACGGCCGTTCCCCTACCAAGCCAAGTGCCTGCAGTGGGTGCGCCAGGAATACGCCCGTCTCGACGACGACGCCCGCGCAACGGCGGACGCCGCGTTGGCGGGCACTGGCTGCGAGACGTTGTTCTACCAAAAGACGGTGTCTTAAAACCCGACAACGTGCGCCGGGGCGCCGGCGGCCGGTTCTTCGGTATCATCGCACATGTGCCAACGAACATCGAAACAAGACGGCATCGGCTCGTCGTGCTCGGCTCCGGGCCCGCCGGCTACACGGCAGCGCTGTACGCGGCGCGGGCGAATCTGAAGCCGGCGCTCATCACCGGCGTGGAGGTGGGCGGGCAGCTCACCACCACCACGGACGTGGACAACTGGCCCGGCGACCACGACGGATTGCAAGGCCCGGAGCTGATGCTGCGGATGCAGGAGCATGTGGAGAAGGTGGGGGTGGAGCTCGTCCACGATCACATCCACCGCGTGGACTTCGCCACCCATCCCCGCCAACTGTTCGGCGACAACGCGGAGTACGCCTGCGATGCGTTGATCATCGCCACCGGCGCGGCGGCGAAGTACCTGGGGCTGCCCTCCGAGGAGGCGTACAAGGGCCGCGGCGTGAGCGCCTGCGCCACTTGCGACGGCTTCTTCTTTCGCGGCCAGCCGGTGGCCGTGATCGGCGGCGGCAACACCGCCGTGGAGGAGGCGTTGTACCTCTCCAACATCGCCTCGCGGGTGAGCGTGGTGCATCGGCGGGATCAGCTGCGCGCCGAGAAGATGCTGCAGGATCGGTTGTTCGAGCGCGAACGCCAAGGCGCGGTGGAGTTCGTGTGGAACCACACGTTGGCCGAGGTGGTGGGCGACGACGGCGGCGTCACCGGGGCGCTGGTCGAGAACGTGGCCAGCGGCGAGCGGCGGCGTTTGGACGTGCGCGGCGTGTTCATCGCCATCGGCCATGTGCCGAACACGGGCATTTTCCGCGGCCAACTCGACATGCGCGAGGGCTACATCGCCATCCGCAGCGGCACGGACGGCAACGCCACCGCCACCAGCGCGCCGGGCGTCTTCGCCGCCGGCGACGTGGCGGATCATGTCTACCGGCAAGCGGTCACATCGGCGGGGTTCGGCTGCATGGCGGCGTTGGACGCGGAGAAGTACCTTGACGCCCTGCCATCGTCGGCACATTGAACAGAACCGCGTTCCCGAACCCGGGGCGGGCGCCCGCCGACGCGCCGTTGGCGCGGGGTGGCGACCTCAGCCCGGAGCGGCTGCTGGATGCCTACAGCCACGGCATCTTCCCGTGGTTCCACGACGACGAGGACCCCGTGCTTTGGTGGTCGCCCGACCCGCGCGCCGTTCTGCCGCCGGAGCGTTTGCACCTCTCCAAGAGCCTGCGCAAGCGGCTGAAATCCGGGCGCTACCGCGTCACCGTGGATCGCGCCTTCACAGAGGTGGTGGCCGGTTGCGCGGCGCCCAGGGCGCACCAACCGGGCACTTGGATAACGCCGCGCATGGCGTCCAGCTACGCAGCGCTGGCCAAACTCGGCTTCGCCCACTCGGTGGAGACGTGGCGCGACGACGAACTCGTCGGCGGCTTGTACGGCGTTTCCCTAGGGCGGATATTCTTCGGCGAATCCATGTTCAGCCGGCAGCCCGACGCCTCCAAGGTCGCGTTCGCGCACTTGGCGGCCCAGCTGGCGCGCTGGCGGTTCACGCTGATCGACTGCCAGATCATGAACGACCACCTCCGGCGGCTAGGCGCGATGTTCGCAAGGCGGCAGGATTTTCTATGGCTGGTGCGGGCCAACAACAACGCGCCCACGCTGCGCGGGCCTTGGCGGTTCGACGGCAGAGGCAGCGCACTCGAAGTCGCACGGTAAGTGCACGGTCTGCCTAGGACGTGGCACCAAATGTCGCACACCCTACGCGGCGTTGCGGACGGCTGGAGGTGCCTGCGACTCTCGCACCGGCTCAGGATTGCTGAACGCCAAGGCACCGTCCTCCAGCGGTCCGCGGCGGGCCATCTTGCGATCCAGCGGGTAGTTCTGGGTATTGCGCCACGGATCCCGGTCGCCCTGCTTGGGGAACAGGTGCAGCGAGCGCGCCAGGTAGCCCGGCGTGAAGCCCACGATCCACGGCAACCGCGGCATGTCCTTCTCCGCTTCGCCGAGGCGCGCCGTGCATTGGCGCATGTGGAGCTGATCCATGCGATTGAGCAGGCGGCAGACGTATTCGCAGGTGATGTCCGCGCGCAGCGTCCACGAGGCGTTCACATAGCCGAACACGTTGGCCATGTTCGGCACATCGGAGAACATGATGCCCTTGTAGGTGACGGTGTTCGGGAACTCCACCGGCTCGCCGTCCACGCGGAACGCCACGCCGCCGAGAAGGGCCAGGTTGAGGCCGGTGGCGGTTATCAGCACGTCCGCCTTCACCTCCTGCCCGGATTCCAGCCGCACGCCATCGGGCGTGATGGTGGCGATGTGCTCCGTCGCCACCTCCGCCTTGCCGGCCAAGATGGCCGCGAACAGATCCGCGTCCGGGATGAGGCAAAGGCGCTGATCCCAAGGGTTGTAGCTTGGGGTGAAGTGCTTCTCCACATAGTCCGCGCCAAGGTCGCCCAGATGCTTGCGTGCCAGATCCAGCAATTTCGCTTTGACGGCTTCCGGCGCCACGCGCGTGCGCCGGTAGAACCATTGCTGGAACCGCACGTTCTTCCACCGCGTGAGGGCATAGGCCAAGCCCTCGGGCAGCCAGCGGCCCAAGGCGTTGGCGATGGCGTCCTCCGATGGGCGCGAGACGACGTAGGTGGGGGAGCGCTGGATCATCGTCACCTTGGCCGCCCGCTGCGCCAACGCCGGCACCAGCGTCATCGCGGTGGCGCCGCTGCCGATCACGGCGATGCGCTTGCCGGCGTAATCCAGATCCTCCGGCCAGGCTTGCGGATGGATGACCGGCCCGGCGAAACGCTCAAGGCCGGCTAGCTCCGGCAGATAGCCTTGCCGATAGCTGAAGTAGCCGCTGCACATGAACAGGAAGCGGCAGGTGAAGGCGAGGGGCTCGTCGCCGTGTTCCACCTCCAAAGTCCAAAGGGCGCTCTCCGAAGACCAAGCCGCGGAGAGAACCCGATGCCGAAACCGGACATGCGGCATGACGGCGTGTTCATCCGCCGCTTCCTGCACGTACGCGCGGATCGACGGGCCGTCCGCGATGGCTTTGGCCGCGCGCCAGGGCTTGAAGTTGTAGCCGAAGGTGTGCATGTCGCTATCCGACCGGATGCCGGGATAGCGGAACAGATCCCAAGTGCCGCCGATGGCCTCCCGCGCCTCCAGAATGGCGAACGTTTTGCTTGGGCAGCCGCGGCGGAGGTGGCAGGCAGCCCCGATGCCGGACACGCCGGCGCCCACGATCACCACGTCGAAGTGCCTGGCGTTCTGTTGCTGCATGGAGCCTCCTTGGTCGCCCGTGCTCGGTGCCGGAATTGCCATTGCGACACGCCCCGATAGATCCGCTGTGTGCGATTTATCCTACATGGAGTTGGAGCGATCTCGCACCCGAACTACCAGCGATTTCTGCCAGAAAATCGAGAGAAATGCCGTATCCAACGGACACCGCGAACCTCTACGGTATCGCGGCATGGACAAACGACGGCATCCACAAGTTCGGCTACGGGCACCGCGACCTGTTCGCGGATTTGCTCTGGCTGGTCGCCCCGGCGCTGGCGGCGGAACTGGACTTCGCACGGGCGGAGGAACTGCCCGCGGCCATCGCGGCGAGCATCCGCGCGTCCACCGCGTCCGTCTTGGCCTCCTCGCCCAGCGCCTGCGCGAAGCGCCTCGCCCGCGCCGCGTTCACCCGCGCCAGCCGCAGCCGGCCGGCCAGCGCCTCCTCGAGGCCGCGGTGGTAGTGGCCGGTGGACTCGTAGACCACCATCGGGTCCGCCGGCGCGACCCACGCGGCGAAGTCCTCGAAGCCCTTGGCGTCGTTGCCGAAGCGCTTCGCGTCGCCGTCCGCCCGCCAGGCGTCCAGGTGCGTCTTCGAGATGTCCACGCCGATGGCGGCGTCTCCGTTATGATTGACCATGCTTTCCTTCTCCTGTGCTTGTCGTTCGGGCCTTGACGCCCACGTATCCATTCAGGACTTGGGAAAGACGGTGGCGACCACACTCGAGAGCGGCCCGCAACGGCCCATTTCAATCACGGTCCGACCACAGCCACCCTCCCGAAGGCCCAGACAACGCATATCTAAACAGACAAATTTCAATCCACTGTGGACCGGGACATGGCCCAGCGTGTGCGCGAATACGCGGGCATGGCGCGCGAGCGTCTGGCGGAGCGCCACAGCGAACCGCCGGCGCTGCTGCCGATCGTCCTCTACAACGGCAGCGACCGCTGGACGGCGCCCGGTGCCGTGGCCGAACTGCCCGAGTGGTCGTCGGCTGCGCGATCGGCGCTTGCGCCGTTCCAAGGTTGGGACTATGTTTTGCTTTCGTTGGAACGCCTGTTGTCCAGCGGCGAGTTGGTGCGCTTGCCGCCGGGCAACCGGGCGGCGGCGACGCTGCGGCTGCAGGCGGAGCGGACGCTGTCGGGACTGCTGGAGCGGTTTCGCCGGGAGTGGACGCGCTTCGCGGGCGAGGCGAACGCTCCGATGCGGCGTGTGCTGCATGCTTGGGCCGGCGCGTTGCTGGCGGACATGGGCGGCGCCGAATCCGCGCTGCCGGCATTGGTGGAACTGGAAGGGTTGAAAGGAGGAACGGACATGACAACGGTATCGCAGGCGCGTCTGGGCAAGTGGTTCGCGGAAGTTCGCGCCGCGCATGTGGCCGAGGGCGTGGAGCAGGAGCGCGCCCGCGGCATGGCGCGGTTGGAGCACGGCATCGAGCAGGAGCGCGCCCGCGGCTTGGCGCGATTGCAACAGGGCATCGACCAAGCCATCGAGCAGGAGCGCACCCGCGGCTTCACCCGGCTGCGACGACAGGTGGCGATCAAGTTCGGCGCACGGACCGCCGAGCGGCTGTCAACGCTGCTCGGCGCCGGCATCGCCGCCGAGCGGATGGAACGCCTGAGTGACCGCGTGAGCGACTGGATAGTGGAATGCGAGCGCGGCGAGGACTTGCTTGCGCGGGTGTCCGCCTTGGTGGGCAACGGCGACGCGGAGAGATGAACCGGCAAAGGCATGGGCCGAAGCGACCGATCTTGATGGCATGCAGCAAGGCGATTTTGAGGATTGGTTGCGATCCGTCGGCAACTACACCGAGGGCAGCATTCGATCCATCCTGAGCACCTGCCAAAGGGTGGAGCGTTACGAGGGCGACCTGGACGGCCACTTCGAAGAGGATGGCATGGATGGGCTTCTCGGTCGGCTGGATTACTCGACCACCGACGAGCGCATCGGCGCGCGGCAACGGCATGGCGTACACATCAGCGGGAATGTGAGGAGCGGCACCGCCACGCTGAGGAGCCACGCCAAGCTCTATTGGGAGTTCCGGGAATACGGAAGTGACGGTGCCGAGAGTCCCCCACCGGGCTTTCGCCGCATCAGGCCAAGTCGGCCACGCTCGCCGCGAAACGCAGCCAGGCACTACGCTGGCCACGGCATGGAGCGGCGGCACCGACACAACCCGTCGCAGCCGCCGGTTTTCCGCCCCCCGCACTTGTCCATCCGGCGCTCGGCCCCCGACTTCGACCTCGAACCGATCGACCACACCGA
Source organism: Candidatus Azotimanducaceae bacterium (assembly GCA_965243095.1). GTDB lineage: Bacteria > Pseudomonadota > Gammaproteobacteria > Pseudomonadales > Azotimanducaceae > VXYL01. Next base: position 1,807,141 of record OZ251530.1, on the reverse strand, counting down.
AGACAGCCGCCACCAAGAACGCCAAGCGCCGATGACCGCGGCGGCCACGGACACCGCGCAGCAGCAGTCCCGCCTCAAGGAACTGATCGCCAAGGGCAAGGAGCGGGGCCACCTCACCTACGCCGAGGTGAACGACCACCTGCCCGACGACATCGACGACACCCACCAGATCGAAGACATCATCAGCATGATCAACGACAGGGGATCGTCGTGTACGAGTCCGCCGACGCCGCGCCGGACGCCGACGAGCTGCTCGAACACCCGCCGTGCTGCGGCGGAGTTCCTGCGAGAGAAGCCGTTACGCGGCCCGCTCCACCTCGAACGTGGCGATGTTGCGGGCCTCCCGGCTGAACTCCACGCCGATCAGGTGGATGGTGCGGCCAGGGCGCCGGTGCTTGTCCGCGTAGCCTTTTGCCTTCGCCTGCGCCAGCGCCCGCCCGGGCGGTTCGCCGTTCGTCAGCTTGAACTCGAACACGTACACCCCTTTCCCGAAGCGCACCACCATGTCCGAACGGCCGGCGCTGGAGCTCTCCTCCGCCACCAGGTCGAAGCCCTGGGCGGCGAAGCAGGAGTACACGACGCTGGCGTGGTAGCCCTCGTAGTCCTCGATGTTGTTGTTGACGTGCCACTGGTGCGGCACGCCGGCGAACAGGCCGCGGAAGAACGCCTCCAGCCCCTCGAAGTCGTTGGCGGACAGCAGTTCGCGCAGCGGGGCGTCGTCCGCCCGCCGCCTGGCGCCCTCCGGCAGCAGCGCCATCAGCAGGCGCTCGTTCAGGCTTTGGCGAACCTCCTGGTTGGGAAAGCCCAGCCGGTAGCGGAGGCGTCCGTCGCGGTCCTCCTCGCCGGCGATGGTGAGGTAGCCGGTTTGGAACAGCAGCGCCTCGACGGACATCTCGTCCACGTCGAAGGCGGAGAGCAGCGCCTCGGAACCCACCATGCCTTCCAAATCCAAGGTGGGCACACCGCGCCGCAGCAGCGTGTCGATGAGGAACCTCGGCGAGCCGGTCTCGAACCAGTGCGCCTTGAACCGGCGCTGCCGGAACAGCAGCAGGATGTCGAACGGGTTGTACACCCTCTCCTCTTCCCCGCCCAGCCAGTTGTAGCCGTTGTACCAGCGGCGCACCTCCTTCCGGTCCAAGCCGGGCAGCTCCGGCGCGAACACCTCGTCCAAGTTCCGCTCCGTGTAGCCGCAGATGGCGGCGTAGCGTGGATCCAAGGTGATGTCCATGAGGTTGTTCAACCCGGAAAAGATGCTCACCTTGGAGAACTTGCTAACGCCCGTGAGCAGCGTGAACTTGATGTGCGCGTCGCAGTCCTTGATGACGGAGTACAGGCCGCGGAGGTAGTCGCGGTTGGCGCGCGCCACCTCCGGCGCGTCCAGCGCGTCCAGAATGGGCTTGTCGTACTTGTCGACGAGGATCACGACCCGCTGCGTGCCGCCCTCGTGCAGCTCGGCAATCAACCGGCGAAAACGGGCGGGAGCGCTGCCGACGCCCCCGGCGACGCCGGCGCGCTTCTCGATGGCGTCCAGCTGCGCCGCCACATCCTCGGCGAGCCAGCCCGGCGCCGCGAAGTTGCCGGAACCGAAGCTGAGCCGCACAACAGGGTGGGGCGTCCAGTCCCACTTATCGTGGATGGCCAACCCCCGGAACAGCGCCTCGCTGCCCTCGAACAACTCCTTGATCGTGTCCAGCAGGAGGCTCTTGCCGAAGCGCCGCGGGCGGGAGAGGAAGTAGTGCTGGCCGCCATCCACGAGTTGGCCGATCAAGGCCGTCTTGTCCACATAGTAGCAGCCGTCCTCTCGAATCTTGCGAAAGGTCTGAATGCCGATGGGCAGCTTGCGCCGAGCGGCGCTCTCGCCGGATGCGGTCATGGGCGCACCATAGCCCTTCGCCGAAAGGCAGTCAAAGCAGGGAGGTTGGAGACGCCCCAGCCGCACCGCGCATGGGCGGTTTGATGTGCTTCGCCGCCCGCCGGCCTCAACCAGCCAGAAAAAACCGTTTCGCGGGCCATCTGCGTGGCGGGAACGCGATCTTTATCGGCCATGTCGTCGGCTGCGCGAATTTTCCCCTAGCTCCAGTGAGCTTCAACCCCACCTCCGCTGATGCCCCGTAAGCTCCGCGCCGACGACGACCAAGCCGCGGGCAGGGTCGGACGCATGGTTCATACCACGATCGCCGTTCCTTGGGGCGGCCGGCCCAGATAGAGGAAGGCCGCCCGTTTGGGGCGCAACGCAAGCCCTTTGCGGTAGACCTCGTCCCGATCCTTGCTGTGATGAAGAACCTTGCCCCGCACCACGTTGTGCGCTTCATCGATCACGGGGTCGCCCACAAGCACCCACTCCGAATCGAACGACGCCTCCATCTCGCCGATGGTCATCTCTTGCATGAGGTGATCCGCTGTTGCCAGCCTAGGGTGATGGGTTTCTTCATGGCGGGTGGTCTCTCCCACCCCAACGGCAACGGATTCCTGCAAAGTAGCACCCGCGGCAACGGGGCGCAAACCGTCAGCATCAACCGGCGCCGGTGGCCCTCCCAACGCAGCCAATCTGCTATTGTCGATTTGGGCGATGAACGCGGCGGATTTCGAGCAACGCTGGATAGCGCATGCGGCAAGGCGATTTTGAGGATTGGTTGCGGTACGTCGGCAACTACACCGAGGGCAGCATTCGATCCATCCTGAGCACCTGCCAAAGGGTGGAGCGTTACGAGGGCGACCTGGACGGCCACTTCGAAGAGGATGGCATGGATGCGCTTCTCGGTCGGCTGGATTACTCGACCACCGACGAGCGCATCCGCCAAGAACACCAAGCGCCGACGACCGCGGTGGCCACGGACACCGCGCAGCAGCAGTCCCGCCTCAAGGAACTGATCGCCAAGGGCAAGGAGCAGGGCCACCTCACCTACGCCGAGGTGAACGACCACCTGCCCGACGACATCGACGACACCCACCAGATCGAAGACATCATCAGCATGATCAACGACATGGGGATCGTCGTGTACGAGTCCGCGGACGCCGCGCCGGACGCCGACGAGCTGCTCGAACACACGCCGAGCCTCGGCGGCGTTCCTGCGAGAGAAGCCGTTACGCGGCCCGCTCCACCTCGAACGTGGCGATGTTGCGGGCCTCCCGGCTGAACTCCACGCCGATCAGGTGGATGGTGCGGCCAGGGCGCCGGTGCTTGTCCGCGTAGCCTTTTGCCTTAGCCTGCGCCAGCGCCCGCCCGAGCGGTTCGCCGTTGGTCAGCTTGAACTCGAACACGTAGACGCCTTTCCCGAAGCGCACCACCATGTCCGATCGACCGGCGCTGGAGCTTTCCTCCGCCACCAGGTCGAACCCCTGGGCGGCGAAGCAGGAGTACATCACGCTGGCGTAGTAGCCCTCGTAGTCCTCGATGTTGTTGTTGACGTGCCACTGGTGGGGCACGCCGGCGAACAGGCCGCGGAAGAACGCCTCCAGCCCCTCGAAGTCGTTGGCGGACAACAGTTCGCGCAGCGGGGCGTCGTCCGCCTTCCGCCGGGCGCCTTCCGGCAGCAGTGCCGTCAGGAGGCGCTCGTTCAGGCTTTGCCGAACCTCCTGGTTGGGAAAGCCCAGCCGGTAGCGGAGGCGCCCGCCGCGCTTCTCCTCGCCGGCGATGGTGAGGTAGCCGGTTTGGAACAGCAGCGCCTCGACGGACATCTCGTCCACGTCGAAGGCGGAGAGCAGCGCTTCCGATCCGACCATGCTCTCCAAGTCCAACGTGGGCACACCGCGCCGCAGAAGCGTGTCGACGAGGAAGCTCGGCGAGCCGGTCTCGAACCAGTGCGCCTCGAACTCGCGGCTGTCGAAGAGCAGGAGGATGTCGAACGGGTTGTACACCTTGTCCTTGTCCTTGCCCCGCCAGTTGTAGCCGTTGTACCAGCGGCGCACCTCCTTTCGGTCCAGACCGGGCAGCTCGGGCGCGAACACCTTGTCCAAATTCCGCTCCGTGTAGCCGCAGATGGCGGAGTAGCGTGGATCCAAGGTGATGTCCTTGAGGTTGTTCAGTCCGGAAAATAGGCTGACCTTCTCATGCGAGGGGTTTCCCCCTCGCGCTCCCCGGCTGAAGGCTCTCGAAAACTTGCTCACCCCGGTGAGCAAAGTGAACTTGATGTCCGCGTCGCAGTCCTTGATGACGGAGTACACGCCGCGCAGGAAGTCGCGGTTGGCGCGCGCCACCTCCGGTGTGGCCAGGGCATCTAAAATCGGCTTGTCGTACTCATCGACTAGGAGTACCACCCGCGGCCCGCCGGGTTCGCGCAGCGCTTTGACGAGCTGGCGGAATCGGATCGGCGCACTCGCGTTGCTGGGGCGGACGCCCGCCTGCAGTTCGATGTCCGCCAGTTGCGCGGCCGCATCCTCGCGCAGATAGCCGGGCTCCGCGAAGTTGCCGGAACCAAAGCTGAGCCGCACCACGGGGTGGGGCGTCCAGTTCCACTTATCGTGGATGGCCAGCCCGCGGAACAGCGCCTCGCTGCCCTCGAACAACTCCTTGATCGTGTCCAGCAGCAGGCTCTTGCCGAAACGCCGCGGACGGGAGAGGAAGTAGTGCTTGCCGCCTTCCACGAGCCGGCGAACGAAGTCCGTCTTGTCCACGTAGTAGCAGCCGTCCTCGCGGATTTCCCGAAAGGTCTGAATGCCGATGGGCAGCTTGCGCCGGGCGGCGCTCTCGACGGATGCAGTCATGGGCGCACCATAGCCCTTGGCCGCAAGGCAGTCAAAAGCAGGGAGGTTGGGGGCCCTCCCGACGCGGCCAAGCCACTCGGTCGTCGGCCGCCACGCCGCGGTCATCACCACCAAGGCGTCCCTTCGGTGCGCCGAGCGACTCCAGCATCTCCGCCAGCGTTGCGCTCTCGACGACGTTGCCGGCGAACACCCGCGAGCGCCGAACGAAGCCGCTCGCGTCCAACGCCAGCCCCAACGCCGCTCGAATCCGCCGTGTTCGTGGGCCATCTGCTATTGTCGATATTGGAACGTGGCGGATTTCGAGCAACGCTGGATAGCGCATGCGGCAAGGCGAATTTGAGGATTGGTTGCGGCACGTCGGCAACTACACCGAGGGCAGCATTCGATCCATCCTGAGCACCTGCCAAAGGGTGGAGCGTTACGAGGGCGACCTGGACGGCCACTTCGAAGACGATGGCATGGATGGGCTTCTCGGTCGGCTGGATTACTCGACCACCGACGAGCGCATCGGCGCGCGGCAACGGCATGGCGTACACATCAGCGGGAATGTGAGGAGCGGCACCGCCACGCTGAGGAGCCACGCCAAGCTCTATTGGGAGTTCCGGGAATACGGAAGTGACGGTGCCGAGAGTCCCCCACCGGGCTTTCGCCGCATAAGGCCAAGTCGGCGACGTTCGCCGCGAAACGCAGCCAGGCACTACGCTGGCCACGGCATGGAGAGGCGGCACCGACACAACCCGTCGCGGCCGCCGATTTTCCGCCCCCCGGCACTTGTCCATCCGGCGCTCGCCCCCGACTTCGACCTCGAACCGGTCGACCACACCGAAGACAGCCGCCAAGAACGCCAAGCGCCGATGACCGCGGCGGCCACAGACACCGCGCAGCAGCAGTCCCGCCTCAAGGAACTGATCGCCAAGGGCAAGGAGCGGGGCCACCTCACCTACGCCGAGCTGAACGACCACCTGCCCGACGACATCGACGACACCGCCCAGATCGAAGACATCATCAGCATGATCAACGATATGGGAATCGCCGTGTACGAGTCCGCGGACGCCGTCCCGGACGCCGACGAACTGCTCGAACACACGCCGTGCCTCGGCGGCGTGCCTGCGAGAGAAGCCGTTACGCGGCCCGCTCCACCTCGAAGGTGGCGATGTTGCGGGCTTCCCGGCTGAACTCCACGCCGATCAGGTGGATGGAACGGCCCGGGCGCCGGTGCTTGTCGGCGTAGCCTTTCTCCTTCGCCTGCGCCAGCGCCCGGCCCGGCGGCTCGCCGTTCGTCAGCTTGAACTCGAACACGTAGACGCCTTTCCCGAAGCGCACCACCATGTCCGAACGGCCGGCGCTGGAGCTTTCCTCCGCCACCAGGTCGAAGCCCTGGGCGGCGAAGCAGGAGTACACGACGCTGGCGTAGTAGCCCTCGTAGTCCTCGATGTTGTTGTTGACGTGCCACTGGTGCGGCACGCCGGCGAACAGGCCGCGGAAGAACGCCTCCAGCCCCTCGAAGTCGTTGGCGGACAGCAACTCGCGCAGCGGGGCGTCGTCCGCCCGCCGCCTCGCGCCTTCGGGTAGCAGCGCCATCAGCAGGCGCTCGTTCAGGCTCTGCCGAACCTCGTGGTTCGGAAAGCCCAGCCGGTAGCGGATGCGCCCGTCGCGATCCTCCTCGTCCACGATGGTGAGGTAGCCGGTTTGGAACAGCAGCGCCTCGACGGACATCTCATCCACGTCGAAGGCGGAGAGGAGCGCTTCCGATCCGACCATGCTTTCCAAATCCAACGTGGGAATCCCGCGCCGCAGCAGCGTGTCGATGAGGAACCTCGGCGAGCCGGTCTCGAACCAGTGCGCCTTGAACCGCCGCTGCCGGAACAGCAGCAGGATGTCGAACGGGTTGTACACCTTCTCCTCTTCCCCGCCCAGCCAGTTGTAGCCGTTGTACCAGCGACGCACCTCCTTCCGGTCCAAGCCGGGCAGCTCCGGCGCGAACACCTCGTCCAAGTTCCGCTCCGTGTAGCCGCAGATGGCGGCGTAGCACGGGTCCAAGGTGATGTCCATCAGGTTGTTCAGCCCCGAGAAAATGCTCACCTTGGAGAACTTGCTAACGCCGGTGAGCAGCGTGAACTTGATGTGCGCGTCGCAGGACTTGATGACGGAGTAGAGGCCGCGCAGGAAGTCCCGGTTGGCGCGCGCCACCTCCGGCGTTCCCAACGCGTCGAGGATCGGCTTGTCGTACTCGTCGACCAGGATCACCACCCGCTGGTCGCCGCTCTCGTGCAGGGACTTCAGGAGCCGGCGAAGGCGAATGGAGGCGCTTGCGTCGCCGATGCCAATGTTGGCTTGCGCTTCAAGATCCCCCAACTGCGCCGCCGTTTCCTCCGCCAGAAAGTCGGGGTTTGCGAAATCGCCGCTGCCGAAATCCAGCCGCAGCACGGGGTGCTTCCGGCCCCAGTCCCACTCGTCGTGGATGGCCAGCCCGCGGAACAGCGCCTCGCTGCCCTCGAACAACTCCTTGATCGTGTCCAGCAGGAGGCTCTTGCCGAAGCGCCGCGGGCGGGAGAGGAAGTAGTGCTGCCCACCATCCACGAGTTGGCCGATCAAGGCCGTCTTGTCCACGTAGTAGCAGCCGTCCTCTCGAATCTTGCGAAAGGTCTGAATGCCGATGGGCAGCTTGCGCCGAGCGGCGCTCTCGCCGGATGCGGTCATGGGCGCACCATAGCCCTTCGCCGAAAGGCAGTCAAAAGCAGGGAGGTTGGAGGGAACGACGCCTCCATCTCGCCGATGGTCATCTCTTGCATGAGGTGATCCTCTGTTGCCAGTCCGCGAATAAACACCCGCCGCTTACACGGCATCCAGCGGCTCACCGGCCAACTCTCCGTTGAGGCTCAGCCCGGCAAGCACCGGCATGGCGTGACCCATCTTGAGGCCGAGCAACAGCCAGTCCTCAAGCGTTGATTGCAGCAGTTGCCGGCACTCCACCAACGTCCCGGCGAACGCCACCACGCCTTGGCAGGGCGGAATCTTGCCGGCGAAGGTGCCGTCGTCGAATTCGTCGAACGTGGCGACTGACATGGCGTTCGCCACATAGTCGCTGAGAATGCATCCGGTGGTCATTTCGCCTCCGTTGATGTTTGGTTGAGGCACGAGCCAAGCCCGGTGATTCTGCTACGCGCTCTGCGCCGCAACGCCGTGTGCGCTTTTTCCTACAGGATGTTGGTGCGAATTCTGCCTTAAAATCGAGAGAAATGCCGTATCCAAGCGCCGCCGCGAACCTCTACCGTATCGTGGCATGGACAACGACGGCATCCACAAGTTCGGCTACGGGCACCGCGACCTGTTCGCGGACCTGATGCGGCTGGTCGCCCCGGATCTGGCGGCGGAACTGGACTTCGCGCGGGCGGAGGAGCTGCCCGCGGCCTACGTCCAGCCGGCGCACGGCCGCTTCACGCAGCGCTTCGGCGACATCGCTTGGCGTGTGCCGCGCTGGCGCGACGGCGAGGGTGGCGCCGGGCCGGAAGTGGTGGTTCTTATTGAATTTCAATCCACTGTGGACCGGGACATGGCCCAGCGTGTGCGCGAATACGCGGGCATGGCGCGCGAGCGTCTGGCGGAGCGCCACGGCGAACCGCCGGCGCTGCTGCCGATCGTCCTCTACAACGGCAGCGACCGCTGGACGGCGCCCGGTGCCGTGGCCGAACTGCCCGAGTGGTCGTCGGCTGCGCGATCGGCGCTTGCGCCGTTCCAAGGTTGGGACTATGTTTTGCTTTCGTTGGAACACCTGTTGTCCAGCGGCGAGTTGGCGCGCTTGCCGCCGGGCAACCGGGCGGCGGCGACGCTGCGGCTGCAGGCGGAGCGGACGCTGTCGGGACTGCTGGAGCGGTTTCGCCGGGAGTGGACGCGCTTCGCGGGCGAGGCGAACGCTCCGATGCGGCGTGTGCTGCATGCTTGGGCCGGCGCGTTGCTGGCGGACATGGGCGGCGCCGAATCCGCGCTGCCGGCATTGGTGGAACTGGAAGGGTTGAAAGGAGGAACGGACATGACAACGGTATCGCAGGCGCGGCTGGGCAAGTGGTTCGCGGAAGTTCGCGCCGCGCATGTGGCCGAGGGCGTGGAGCAGGAGCGCGCCCGCGGCTTGGCGCGGTTGGAGCACGGCATCGAGCAGGAGCGCGCCCGCGGCTTGGCGCGATTGCAACAGGGCATCGACCAAGCCATCGAGCAGGAGCGCACCCGCGGCTTCACCCGGCTGCGACGACAGGTGGCGATCAAGTTCGACGCGCGGACGGCCGAGCGGCTGTCAACGCTGCTCGGCGCCGGCATCGCCGCCGAGCGGATGGAACGCCTGAGCGACCGCGTGAGCGACTGGATCGTGGAGTGCGAGCGCGGCGAGGACTTGCTTGCGCGGGTGTCCGCCTTGGTGGGCAACGGCGACGCGGAGAGCTGAATCGGCGAAACGCATGGGCCGAAGCGACCGATCTTGATGGCATGCGGCAAGGCGATTTTGAGATTGGTTGCGGCACGTCGGCAACTACACCGAGGGCAGCATTCGATCCATCCTGAGCATGTGCCAAAGGGTGGAGCGTTACGAGGGCGACCTGGACGGCCACTTCGAAGACGATGGCATGGATGGGCTTCTCGGTCGGCTGGATTACTCGACCACCGACGAGCGCATCGGCGCGCGGCAACGGCATGGCGTACACATCAGCGGGAATGTGCGGAGCGGCACCGCCACGCTGAGGAGCCACACCAAGCTCTATTGGGAGTTCCGGGAATACGGCAGTGACGGTGCCGAGAGTCCCCCACCGGGCTTTCGCCGCATAAGGCCAAGTCGGCCACGCTCGGGGCGAAACGCAGCCAGGCGCTATGCTGGCCACGGTATGGAGCGGCGGCACCGACACAACCCGTCGCAGCCGCCGATTTTCCGCCCCCCGCACTTGTCCATCCGGCGCTCGGCCCCCGACGTCGACCTCGAACCGATCGACCACACCGAAGACAGTCGCCGCCAAGAACGCCAAGCGCCGATGACCGCGGTGGCCACGGACACCGCGCAGCAGCAGTCCCGCCTCAAGGAACTGATCGCCAAGGGCAAGGAGCGGGGCTACCTCACCTACGCCAAGGTGAACGACCACCTGCCCGACGACATCGACGACACCGCCCAGATCGAAGACATCATCAGCATGATCAACGACATGGGGATCGTCGTGTACGAGTCCGCCGACGCCGCGCCGGACGCCGACGAGCTGCTCCACGCCAGCGACAACACCCCGGACGAGGTGGCCGCGGACGAAGCCACGGCGGCGCTGGCCGCGGTGGAGGCCGGCCGCGCCACCGACCCGATGCGCATGCACATGCGCGGCATGGGAACTGTTGAGCTTCTCTCTCGCGAGGGCGAGATTTTCATCGCCAAGCGCATTGAGGAGGGCATCCGCGACGTGCTCAACGCCGTCGCCTACTACCCGGGCACGGTGGAGTACATCCTGGAGCGCTACGCCGAAGCCATGCGGGAGGACAAACTGCACGAGGTGCTGGTGGGCTATCTGGACCCGGCCGACGACGTGCGCCCTGCGGCGCAAGTGGTGCCTTTCGCCACCACGGACGACGACGAGGACTCCACGAAGGAGCGCAAAGGCCCGGACCCGGTGGAAGCCAAAACCCGCTTCGGCGTCTTGAACCGCGCCTACAACAGCTACCGGCGCGCCATGTACGCCCCTAGTCCGCACGGCGAGCAAGGCGAAGCGGAGCGCGTCGAGCTGGCCAGCCTCTTCTCCTTCTTCAAGCTGGTGCCCAAGCACTACGAGCACATCGTCAGCATGCCCCGCGACGCGCAGCGGCTCGTGCAAAGCCACGAACGCGCCATCGAAGACGCATGCGTGCGCCAAGCGGGGATGCCGCGCCGGGACTTCCTCGCCGAGCACATCGGCCACGAAACCTCCATCGCCTGGGTGGATCGGCGCATCAACGCGCGGCACGCCTACAGCCGCCGCTTGGTGGACATCCGTGAGGACATCGTGCATGCCCAGAACAAGCTGCACGCCCTCACGCGGCAAACCGGCCTGCGCGTGATGCACATCAAGGAAATCAACCGCCGCATGTCCCTCGGCGAAGCCAAGATGCGGCGCGCCAAGAAGGACATGGTGGAGGCCAACCTGCGCCTGGTCATCTCCATCGCCAAGAAGTACACCAACCGCGGTTTGCAGTTCTTGGACCTCATCCAAGAAGGCAGCATTGGCCTGATGAAAGCCGTGGACAGCTTCGAGTACCGCCGCGGCTACAGGTTCTCCACCTACGCCACTTGGTGGATCCGCCAGGCCATCACGCGCTCCATCGCTGATCAGGCGCACACCATCCGCATCCCGGTCCACATGATCGAAACCGTCAACAAGCTCACGCGCATCTCGCGGCAACTGCTGCAGGAGAAGGGTCGCGAGCCGACGCCGGAAGAGCTGGGCGAGCGCATGGGGATGCCGGAGGAGGAAGTGCAGCGCGTGCTGCAGATCGTCAACGAGTCGATCCCCATGGAGACGCCGGTCGGCGACGACGAGGACTCTCACTTGGGCGACTTCATCGAGGACCCCTCCATCGGTTCGCCGGCCGAACTCGCCACCGGGGAGGATCTCGAGGAGGTGACGCGCAATATGCTCGACGGTCTCACCGAGCACGAGGCGAGGGTGCTGCGCATGCGCTTCGGCATCGACACGAACACCGCGCACACGCTGGAGGAGGTGGGCAAGCATTTCGACGTGTCCCCCGAGCGCATCCGCCAAATCGAGGCCAAGGCGCTGCACAAACTGCGGCATCCGAGCCGCAGCGAGCAGTTGAAGAGCTTCTTGGAAGATTGGAGCGAGCGGCGCTAGCCGTCCGCGGCGAAGACCAACTGGCGTTGCCGGCGCGGGGTGCCGTGGCGCCGCAACTCACGCAACCACCGCAACCGGAAGACGTGGCAGAATGGCTGACATGCAAAGCGGCTCGACCATGGAACTTCGCTGCTACGCCTATCGGCGGGACGCCGTGTGGGAAGCGATCTGCACGGATTTGGATGTGGCCGTCTTTGGCCCGTCCGAAGAGCATGTCAAACGCACGTTGGCGGAGGCCATCGACCTGCACTTGGAGACCGTAGTTGGCCTCCCAGATCAAGATCGCCAAGCGATGTTGTCGCGCCGAGCACCGTGGCACGTCCGGCTCGCGCTTGAACTGTCGTCCCGCGTCCACGACATCCGCAGCATGTGACGCAAACACAAAGACGGTGGCAAGGTGCGCCATAGCTTCGTGGTCCATCCTCAGGTCGCCGTGTCCGGCTAGACCGCCGCGAAGGCGACTACCGAAACTGCGCCTTGCTCAAGCAGGATTGCCGCCCGATAGACGCCAGCGTTGGTGCTCGAACGAACAGCAGCCGGAACGGCGTGTCAATCCCTTCTTGGTCAGGGCTGGTACTCGAACCGTCGGACAAGCAGTTCGACAAGCACTACACATACGAGTCTTAATCCCTTCTTCATCAGGGCTGGTGCTCGAACCGCACCCGCGCACGCTCGGCGGCCGTTGCCCGCACGTCTTAAACCCTTCTTCGTCAGGGCTGGTGCTCGAACAGACCACCTTCATTTTCCTCGTAACTTCAATAGGTTGCGAGTCACCTTGTGCCACAAAGTCACCGTCCGGTGGCTAACCCGCCGGGCACCCTCATGGCGGACTGTCAAAGATCCTCTCCGGCAAAGGCGAAGTGGACGCCTTCGGCGAGCAGGCTGCCACCATAGACGATGGGCGCGGCGGTGGTCAACAGCGGATGCGCCACAGCCGCATGGCGCATGGGCGGTTTAATGCGCTTCGCCGCCAGCACCGACGCGGAACATCCGCCCACCGCGTACGTCGACGAACTGCGACCCGTGGACATTACCTACGAATGGCGCCATCGGACGTAAATCGCCCAAAACGCCTATTCGTTGGCGACGCCGGCCGTCGATATGTTGGTCAACTGCCCGCCGTTGGTGGACTCAAGCAAGCTCATGCCGACAACGGAATTTCCGGCGTCCACGAACAACCGCCACTTGCCCGTGCCGTCGCCGAGCGTTCCGGTCAACCCCTGCGCCCCGTTCTCGAGGTCAAAGGCGGACAGGGTGCGGGACTCGCCGGCGGACAGCGTCAACGTCACCGGCCCGGCGTCGATGCCTTGGTCGTCGACGCCTTCAATGCTCACGCTCTCGTCGTTCGCCCCGGTGTTCACAAGGCGTAACCTGCTCTCTTGGTTCATGTTGCTGCCCGGGTTGAAGGTTCGCGCCACAAGCCGTTTGTCGTCCCTCGGCAACACGTCGTGCATGGCCGTAAGGAACCCGTTGCCGTGGCGGACGAAAGCCAGCACCCGCACGGTCAAGTCGGTTTCAATGTCCAATCTCCAATCGCCTCGAACCGGGCTGCACAAGCCTCCTTCGATGCCCTTATCCGCGTTCCCGTACGCCAGGTCGTTCGAGTTGAAATGAACGACTTGCCCTGCGCCCAACGGGATCTCAATCGGATCGTGCGCTTGGCCGCTGTCGTCGAACGCGAAAACGTGGACGCTACCGGACTCCTGAGATTCGTTGATTATGCGGACGAAACCCTGCCGAGTCGAATCCGCGGCGGATAGCATCAAAGGCACTGCAGCGGCAAGCGGCCCGGTTTGACCGCTCAATCGAATGTCAACTCCGCTCAGAAATACGGCGAACAAAGAGGCGTTCCGGGTCAATCCCACAAGGTGGTTGTTCCGCAAGTCCAGTATTTGCAAGCTACTGGCCAAGTTGTCGAACAGGCCGGCCGGCAAAGCCGTCAACCTGTTGTTGTCCAACCGCAGCCTTTGCAGGCGGGTCACGCCATCATCATTGCTGTCCCATTAACTGCACGGGTTTGGATGGCTTGGATCGTCCTGTGCGGTATGATCGTGTTCTTGGAAACCAATCGGAACACAGGAGATCCAAGCCGTGGCGCACAATAGCACGATTTTCGGGCAGTTGCTCAAGCTGGTGCCGAGACATCAGTTCGAGTGGCTGGCCGCCGAGCACAAAAGCGGGCGGATGGCGCGCAAGCTGACGCGGTGGGACCAGTTCGTGGCGATGGGGATGGCGCAGCTGTCGGGCCGGGTCAGTCTGCGCGACATCGTGTCGAACCTGTCGGCACAGTCGCGCAAGCTGTACCATCTGGGGGTCGGCGAGGTGTCGCGGTCGTCGCTGGCGCGGGTGAACGCGGAGAAGCCGTGGGAGTTGTACCGGGCGCTGTTCGGGCGGCTGCTGTCGCGCTGCCGGCCGGCGGCGCCGGGGCACCGGTTCCGGTTCAAGAACCCGTTGTACTCGCTGGACTCGACGGTGGTCGGCCTGTGCCTGTCGGTGTTTCCGTGGGCGAGGTTCCGGCGGACGAAGGGCGGGGTGAAGGCGCATGTGGCGCTGGACCACGCCGGCCACCTGCCGGCCTTCGTCACGGTGACGGACGCCAAGACGGCGGACATCGAGGTGGCGCGGACGCTGCGGCTGCCGAAGGGGAGCATCGTCGCGGCGGACCGGGCGTACATGGACTTCGACTGGATCAACTCGTTGATCCTGCAAGGGGTTTTCCTGGTGACGCGGCTCAAGAGACGGGTCAAGCACCGCGTGGTGGAGAGGCGGGAGGTCGACAAGCGGCAAGGCGTCACGTCGGACCAGATCATCGAGTTCACCAGCGCCCGGGGGCGCAAGCGGTGCCCGCACCGGCTGCGGCGGATCGGCTACCGCGACCCGGACACGGGGAAGCGCTGCGTGTTCCTGACGACGAACTTCAAGCTGTCGGCGAAGACCATCGCGGACATCTACAAGTCGCGCTGGGAGGTGGAGCTGTTCTTCAAGTGGATCAAGCAGCACCTGAGGGTGAAGAGCTTCGTGGGCTGACGCAGATCTGGATCGCGATGTGCATGTACCTGCTGTTGTGTTACGTCAAGTTCCTCAGCCAACGGAGTTGGAAGTCAAGCGAAATCCTGCGCCTTCTGCAGCTCAACCTGTTCGAGCGGCGGCCTCTCGACGACCTGCTCGGCAACAAGGCCCAAGCCCCGCCGACCAGCCCCCCGCAAGCCGAGCTGAAGTTCGCTTGGAGTTAATGGGACAGCAATGCGCCATCATAAACCAGGCCGTCGAACAGGCCCGCCGGCAGGGTCGTCAGATGGTTGCCCTGCAACGATAGGACTTCCAATTCGTAAAGGCCATCGAACACGCCGGCCGGTAAGAACGTCAATTGGTTCTCCATCAAATACAACACTTCCAGACTGTGTAAATCGTCGAACAGGCCGGCCGGCAAACTGGTCAACTGGTTACCCTGCAAATTCAACCACTCCAGACTGTGTGCGCCGTCGAATACGCCATCCGGCAAGGCTCTTAGCTGGTTATCTTCCAAGTACAGTTGTCGCAGATTAGGCGGGAACACGCCGGCAGGCAAGGTAGTCAACTGGTTGTTGTGCAAGTACAGAGCTAGCGGGCCGTGCAAGCCATTGAATGCGCCGCTAGGCAATGCGGTCAACTGGTTTCGGTCCAAATTCAAGTGTCGCAACCTGCCCACGCCGTCGAATAAATCGACCGGCAACGTGGCCAACTGGTTCTCCCATAAATCTAGTTCTCGCAGGCCGCTTAGGCCCTCGAAATCCCCCGCCCGCAAGGTCGTCAACCCCTTACCTCCAAGGGGCAGACGCTGCAAATAGGCCAAACCATGGGAGTCCACCGAAGCGCAGTCGTCGACGTCAAGCGCCTCTAAGATGGCGTCCCGCACTTGCGGAGTCCGGTCGCAAATGTCGACGGTTTACGCTTGCGCGGGCAGCACCGCCACGACGAGCAAAAGGCAGTTCAGTAGCGTTCTCACGGTCAATCCTTCTCATGCGTAGAAAAAGCTACGCTACCAGCCCTTCCCGCGGAGTGTCAACCCGCCACGAACTCCGCCCATTGCCGCATCAGGTTGCGCCACGTGGCGAAGAGGTCGCTACGCGCATAGCCGCCTCTGCCTTGTTCTTGACCGGCGTTGGTTGCGGCTACCTTGACCATGTGCGGAGCATCGGTTTGCTCCGCCGCCCAAGTCGCGGAAGGTGCTGCGAATTGATCGTTGGTTCAAGATAGGGCGTCGCCACATGTCTTATCCCTTCTTCGTCAGGGCTGGTGCTCGAACGTGCAACGCCTCATCGAGGTGGGCTGGTCGGCCACGTCTTAATCCCTTCTTCGTCAGGGCTGGTGCTCGAACCGCGAAGTTCCAGTCGCTCGGCATCGCGCTCACCGGTCTTAATCCCTTCTTCGTCAGGGCTGGTGCTCGAACCCAGGAACGACTCGCGGCGGTTTTGGTCGATGTCTTAATCCCTTCTTCGTCAGGGCTGGTGCTCGAACAGACCACCTTCATTTTGCCTCGCAACTTCAACAGGTTGCGAGTCACCTTGCGCCACGGAGTCACCGTTCGGTGGCTAACCCGCCGGGCACCCTCATGGCGGACTGTCAAAGATCCTCTCCAGCAAAGGCGAAGTGGACGCCTTCGGCGAGCAGGCGGCTACCATAGACGATGGGCGCGGCGGTGGTCAACAGCGGATACGCGCGCACGTCGTCTTGGCGAGGATCGATCAACTCGGCGAGAACGCGGAGCCTCTTTGCCAAACCGCGCCTTGTGGCGTAGGCGCGGAAGACGGAGTGTTGGAAGGGCGTCGCGTAGCGGCGCACCTCTTTGTGGACGCGCACGAGGCGGACTGGATCAGCTATGTCGTAGCAGATGAGCCAGTTCGTCCGCTTGCTTCTCGGCATCAAGTCCTCCTCAGCGACGGCATGGCGGTTACTCAGCCGCTGCTGCCGGCCGACCTTATGGCTTTGCCGCGGCGCCCGAACTCTCGCGCCGCACGTTGTATCTGCCGGCGCAGCAGTCGGCGCAGCGCCTCGCCGAGCGGATGGAAGTGTTTGTAGAACCGCGCCCGCGCCTGCTTGCCCAACAACACGGCGCCGCCTTCGCGGCGGAAGCCGTGCTCGGTGAAGACGCGGCGGCGAAACAGTTGCCACACCCACTCGTCCACATGCGCCCGAAACGGCTCGATGGCGTCGGCTGCGAAGGATTCCCGCCCATAGGCCGGCTCGTGGTAGAGGCCCAGCATCGGGTCAAGGCCGGCGGCGTAGGCCGCGGACACGGCCTCGTAGTGCAATAGTGTGTAGGCGAACGAAAGGCAGGCGTTGACCGGATCGGGCGGAGGCCGTCGCCGCCGTGCCTTGAAGCCAAGGGACGAAGGAAACAACGAAACGTAGGCACCGGTGTACGCAGCGGCGGCCGCGCCTTCAATGCCGAGCAGCGTTGGCAACGTGTACGCACGATCACTTTCGGATACTCGTTCGAGCGCTTGCTCGACGCGACGGCGGCCGCGCATCAGAGTGTACCGCTGGTCAGGCCGGGCCGCTTCGGCTTTTCGCAACAGGCGTAGCTGCGCGGCGATCTTCGCGGCGACAAGCTCCCGTGCCCACTGCGCCCGCGCCGCTGGGTCGCGGTAGGCGTCAAACTGTCCCAGCCGCCGCTGCACATCGTTGTGCGGCTTGCCTACGCAGGTCGCCAGATAGCGAGAGCGCCGGCCGCCAAGCAAGGCAACGCTGGCGCCGGCCTCCACGCACGCGCCGATCACGGAAGTGGAGATCTGCACCCGACCGTGGAGCACCACGCGTTCCAAGCCAACAAGAGGAATAGTGCTGCGTCTGCCGGAAGGCTCGTGAATCTCGATGACGCCGCCGGCGTAGCGAAGCTCGATGTCCTTGCGATCGACGTAGAGAGTGGACACGGCAAATCACCCCACATAGATGAAGCGGGGATTGGCCGACACGGTTGCCCGCCCCAACAGCAGCGGCGCCGTGCGCTTCTCAACGCGCAACAGCGCGAAGCGATCTTCGCGCTCGTCGATGATGCGTCGGGCGCGGACAAGAAGCGCCTGCCGCTCCGAGGGTGTGAGGAAGCACTCGAACACGGATTTCTGGCCTCCGGTGGCGTATTTCCTCACGACGCGATGCAACTGGCGGCGTCGAGCGGGATTCGCCACGTCGTACGCGGCAATAAACAGTGCGCGCTTGGACATCTCCTTGGGGCCCGTGATGAACCACGGGCGTACTAAACCACTGCCGGGGCCAATCCGCACAACTGGCAAGGTTGCCAACCGAGATGGTGGCGGCGGAGTGCGAGTGGCAGGCTAGTGCTCGAAGGGCCCAACGCTCAACCAAGGAGATTCCTATGAGCAAGTCTTAATCCTTCTTCGTCAGGGCTGGTGCTCGAACCAACCGGAGCGTCGCCTGCTACCGGCAATACGCGTCTTAATCCCTTCTTCGTCAGGGCTGGTGCTCGAACCCTACAGGAGAACCCTATGAGGCACACCATCCGTCTTAATCCCTTCTTCGTCAGGGCTGGTGCTCGAACTTCGATTCCAAGCGAAAATGCTGGCTCCGATACCAAGTCTTAATCCCTTCTTGGTCAGGGCTGGTGCTCGAACTCCGAGGACCTGCTGGACCTCGCGAAGCGGCGCAAGTCTTAATCCCTTCTTCGTCAGGGCTGGTGGTCGAACGCCAAGAGCGTGGCCTGCTACGTCCAGTACGCGAAGTCTTAATCCCTTCTTCGTCAGGGCTGGTGCTCGAACGGCAGATTTCCTTCCTGCCCGGCGACACCATCAAGTCTTAATCCCTTCTTCGTCAGGGCTGGTGCTCGAACGTCCAAAGACGACGACGGAGACGACGCGCCGGAAGCCTTAATCCCTTCTTCGTCAGGGCTGGTGCTCGAACGGCATCCGGCTCGCATACGAGCACGCCTGCTTCGTCTTAATCCCTTCTTCGTCAGGGCTGGTGCTCGAACGGCTACACGTTCGCATGGCGGGGCATCTTGCGGAACGTCTTAATCCCTTCTTCGTCAGGGCTGGTGCTCGAACACGAGAACTGGATGCCGACCGAGCGCGACAAGTTGGTCTTAATCCCTTCTTCGTCAGGGCTGGTGCTCGAACGCCAACAGGCATACTGGCAACGCAGGTGGCTACAAAGTCTTAATCCCTTCTTCGTCAGGGCTGGTGCTCGAACAGGAGCACGAGGAGCTGATGGGCCGCATCTTTGAGTCTTAATCCCTTCTTCGTCAGGGCTGGTGCTCGAACTTGGCCGTTTCCAAGTCGTACATTCCTCTGTGTCTTAATCCCTTCTTCGTCAGGGCTGGTGCTCGAACTGACCACCTTCATTTTATCTCGCAACTTCAATAGGTTGCGCGTGACCTTGCGCCACAGAGTCACCGTCCGGTGGCTAACCTACCGGGCACCTTCATGGCGAACTGTCAAAGATCCTCTCCAGCAAAGGCGAGTTGGACGCCTTCGGCGAGCAGGCGGCTACCATAGACGATGGGCCGGCGGCGGTCAACAGCGGATACGCCCGCACGTCGTCTTGGCGAGGGTCGAATCGCGGCCACGCGGAGGCTGCGCGCGGCGCGTTCGTAGACCACCGCATTGCTGTCGCACGGGCGGTGCAGGGTCGGAACGCATGGTTCACACCACGATGGCAGTTCCTTGGGGTGGCTTGCCCAGATAGAGGAAGGCCGCCCGTTTGGGGCGCAACGCAAGCCCTTTGCGGTAGACCTCGTCCCGATCCTTGCTGTGATGTAGAACCTTGCCCCGCACCACGTTGTGCGCTTCATCGATCACGGGGTCGCCCACAAGCACCCACTCCGAATCGAACGACGCCTCTATCTCGCCGATGGTCATCTCTTGCATGATGGACATTTACTCTCCTTCCAGCCAACCTTTCACCAAAAGCGTGTTCTGAAAGTCCTTGTCCTTTCGGACATTCCTCCTCTCACTGGTTTCCTTCCATCGTTTCATGGCCTTCATTTTGCCTTCAAGCCACCTTGCCACTTCGATCTTCTCAGCATCTTTCCAGCGGCCGTCAAGGACCGCCCGCATGACGGCGTTGATCGCTGTCATGCCTTTCTCCTGCCGATCACGGATGGCCGCCTCAATGTCGCGCTCAAGCGGACTCAAACTGGCAATCCGTTCGTTGTCCTTTGCTACCGCTTCCGTGTCGGCGTACTCGCTCTCGACCTGCGAATACTCGGTGCGCTGACGACGCTCACGCTCCCGGTCGGATTGTTGCTCGTCCACGCGACCGCGCTCCATGGCCCCGTAGCCGACCGCTCCCTTCCCGCCGAAGCCGAGCCACTGGAACGCATGTTCAAATGCGGCTTCCAAAAGGCCACGCCAGCGGCCCTCTTCCGCGAGTTCCGGTGCGCATCGCGACAAGCGCCGATGGTCACAACGCACATGGAAGGTAAAATCGGAACCCGGCGGCACCGTCAGGAAGATGATCGGGTTCGGCTTGCCGGAGTCGTGGGGCGACGTCCTGCCGGCGTGTGCGTCTTGTTGGTAATAGTGAGAGTGATGCGGGGTCATGATCTCCGCCGCGAGTTTGTTGCCCTTGACCTGCGGTACCACATCCCAGAAATCTAATGCGCCGCGGACGTGGAGCTTCCGCTCCCGCAACAGCTCGTGCTTCGAGTTGGCGGCTTGAAGAACACGCGCCTTTAGGTTCCGCGATCCGTCCGTGCTGTCCAGCACTGCGTCGAGATACGCGCAGATGTCCTCGTTGGTCAAGGGGAATCCTTCGATCCACTGTTCCCAATCGGCGTCGAGCCGCCGCGCCGCCAACCATGGCTCGAAGCCGAACAGATGCCAGATTGCCGGCAACGTCCAGCCACTGCCCTCGCGGAAGAAATCGGGATGCGCCAGCTCCTCGGCGGCACGGCGGATAGTGCCCTTCACGCCGCTGCCCGGCAGGTACGGCAGACCATAGGGGTTCAGGAACGCAAAGCCGTTTTCGAGCGGATGCTCGTTGCCGAGGCCGGTGGTGAACGGGGCGACGGCCCTGGCCGTCAGCTGCAGTCCTTCGCCTCCTGCCACCGCATCGAAGATCGCCCGCTGCCGCTGGACGTGAGCGGCAACCGACTCCCGATCGAACCCGTTGAGCGTAATCGCCGCCTTCAAAGCGCCGGTCTTATTTTCGTCCTCGAATCGTCGCTCGCTACGATCTCGCCCCGTTTTGCGGTAGTTGACATCGTGCGTCGTCCACAGATGTTGTTGCGAGCGGGAATCGACACCCCACAGCTTCAGGTACATGTTGAACCGCAACCCGGGCGATCCACTGCTGAAGTCGCTTCCGAGATACTTGGGCACGGCGGCGATCGGCATGTCAGCTATCCTTCTGCCGTGCCGCGGCCATCTGGCGCAGCCACTTGAGCCAAGCGAACGCTTCGGCGGTCACTGCTCGGTAGGTGTGCGGTTCGGCTTCCAGCAAGCCTTCCATGAACCCTTCGAAGTCTCGGGGCAGATCGGGAAACCGGCGATGCAGCCATACCCTCAAGTGGTCGGCCAGTTTCTTGTGCGTGTCGTCCTTCCCGTGCAGAAACGCCATCACCTGCATCAGGCCGCTGTTCATGATCAACGCCGGAAGCGCCTTCGCCAGATTCGCGTATTCCTTCGGGCAGTTTGCGCCACAGCTATTCCAAGCGTCTTCGGCGCGTTGCTGCTCCAACGTCGGCCCCGTCATCGGCTCAACCCCCCAACACCCGTGCGACGATCAGACCGCGCCCGGTCGTGGCGTCGCCACCGATCTGCAGCGTCTTGCCGTTGATCACGGTGGCGATCTCCCGCAGGACGTCTTCGGCCTCCATCTCGGGTCTGCCCTTCTTGCCAACCCGGGTCCGGCTGGCGAACAACGGTGCGATCAGCAGCGACTCCGGCGGCAGGTTCTCCGTGTAGAACAAGCCGCCATCGTCGGCTGTGCCAGTCGCGTCGTTGATGCGCACATGCGGTTCCACGAGCGTCGCGTGTTCCGCGAAATGCGCGAAGTCCGTGTCCGAGAGGACGATGAGGTCCGTCTTGAGCTTGTTGCGGAAGAAGGTGTGGGCGCCACCTTGTGGGAACGCGAAATCTGCGATAGCAGCAGCCAGCGTCCCCAACCCCTCGTCTGCGTTGTCGTGGGTCGCATACTCGAACGCTTCGAGGTGCAGCTTCTCTCCGTGCGACAACAACCCGCTATTGCCCACGATGCAGTGCCCCTCGGACACGACGGGAATCTTCCATCCCTCGCCTTGGCCCACCAGCCCCAACAACCGTTGCGTGCGGGCCAGCGCCTGCGGACAGGTGGCGTAGACGTAGCCGTTCTTGAGGCACCGCACGGGGAACGCCACCAGTTGCCCGTCGCCGAAGCTCACCGCGCCGGCGTGCAGATCTCCCGACTTGGGTTCCGGACCGAAGAGTTGATCGATGAGCACGGGGTTGCCGCCGATGGCCTCAAAGCCATGCCGCACCGCGCCTTTGATGCCAGAGCCGGCGAAAGCGGGGTGGTTGGTGTGGCGTTCTCGTTGGATCGGGTTGTCGATGATTCCGGTGGCGGAGCCGGCACCCATGTGTACCGGGCTAACCGCGTACAGGAACATGACGGCCTTGTTCTTGAACATCTCCTCTTTCCTCTAAGTCAGTACGTTCCAAACGCTACGCGGTTGAATCCCTCCGCCCGCCTTGACGCATTCTCCACGGATGGCGACCACAATCCAAGTAGGGCAAGGTTGCGGAGTGCGTCGGCTGTGGTTTCCAGGTCGTCCAGCCAGTAGACGCTGCCGGCCGGTGCGACGCGCTGTGCCGGCTTGGGGCGCCGTTTGGCGAGATCGAAACCGGAGACCACCTCGGCCCTCGGCACCGCCGCACATACGATCCGCGCCCGCACACCGTGCAGGTCGAAGCGCAAGTCACGTTCGCCGCCGGTCGCGCCAGTCGGCCTCCACCCGCCATCGAACACGCCCGGGGTGGTCAGGATGATGCGACAGCGACCAGCTGCGACGATGCCGTCGTAGTCCACTTCGGGAGCGTTGGCGTCGACCCGCGTGGCAACGGCGGCGCGTCCATCCCCGCCGAACCGTAGCATAAGGCTGTCGGGCAGCGTTGCGCCCGTTACGCCGGCCAAGAAGCCGACAGTCCAGCCCGGGCCCGCCTTGGACGTGCCGCGGCGCCCATCATGTTCCCATTTGCGGAGAACAACGCCTTGCGTAGTGAACAGCGCACCGTCCAATGCGCTCCGCTTTCGCGGGTCCAAGGCGATGCCGATGCGTGTGTCCAAGCGCCATAGGTCGTTGCTTGCGACAAGCTGCGACCGCTCGATCTCGCTGCCTTCAAGATACCGTCGCCAACCCTCTGCGGTCAGCCAGTGTCCAGAGAGCGACTTGCTGCGTTGCGCCTCCGCAAGCACGGCGATCGACCGCGTGCCGGCCGACGACTGTAACCTGTTCGGCGGTGCGTGCGGCTTGATGCGGCGCACTTGGCGGTCGTTGTCTCTGTCCGTGGTGTTACCCGCGACGGACAGATCCGCGGGGAGCCCGTAGATCGGTTCCACAGTCCCGTCCGGTGCGCGACGGGCCATCTGAAAACCAGTTATCCGGAACGACCCCGGGTGTTTCGGCGTGCCGAGTTCGGTGTCGTCCGTGATCTCCCCACGCGCGAAACGCGTCGGATCGTAGCCGCGGTGCGCGAGCAGCGCCGAGCGCAAAGCGCCCGCGGCGACGGATGGCCACGGCGGCACCAGAGCGTCGCCAAAGCTGCCCGGATCGCCGAACAGCCTATTGCCGCGCAGAAAGAGCGTGTCGATCGCTTCGAGGAAGAGGTGCGTGATCTTCATGTCGGCGCCCTCAGGGGCCCTGTCGCCGTCCGGGCGACCGGCCCGTCAGTCTCGTCGTCGCTGCCGGTGGCATCCGCCGGATCAAGCCGGGTCTCGCGCGCTAGAAACTCGCAACCCCCAAGTACCGTTCGAGCCAACTTCTGCGATCTTTGGCGGGGCGGCACACTGCAAGACTCGCGATCCGACGGGCCAGCGCGGGAACCTCAATGGCGCGGATCCTACTTTGCCGGGCAAACTGGTACCCAAGCAGGCTGCCCAGCATCTCGGCGTCCGCGTTTTCCGGCAGGTCCTTGAGCCAGACAAGACTGTTGTACACCGCACGCCGTGAGACGGACGGCAAGGCGAGGAAATCGCGCATCCTCAACAGCAGTTCCAGTGGCTCGCCCCAATCCGCCGTGAGATGGAGCACACCCCCGGAACGCTTGACCACGGTGAGACTGAAGGCATCGCGCCCGCCGTCGTTTTTCGCCCGCTGCTCCGCCTCCCGGAGCTCGCGCATGACCGCGGTGAGTGGCGCCTGATGGTGGGCGACGATCGCGCCGCAGCTTGCCGTGGCGCCGCCCATCATGCACATCAGGCGCCCGCGGAGGAGGGTGAAGCCATCCTTGCAGACGAGCTTGCCAAGGTGCCGCGCCGCCTTCCAATCGACGGACGCATCGTGCGGGTCATGGCCGGTGTAGGCGCAGCGCAGCCGCCGCATCGCCGGTAGCAAGTCGGCGACCGGCAGCATCGCCATCACGTCGTCGCCGCCAGCGTAAAGCACCCTGCCCAGGTACTCGTTCTCGACCACCTCGGGGACGACGTACAACGCAAAGTCGTTGAGCGCGGCGGAGATCGCCAAGTGTCGGTTGGGGGACATCGCACGGGTTTGATTGGCGTACTCACCGATATCCGGGTTGTCGCCTGCCCGTGCCTCGAATCCTCTGCGTACTTGGGGGTGGAAGCTGTCCAAGTAGGAGATCGCGCAACTCGGCTTGACGCCTTCTTCGTCATCGCCACCGGACAGGATCCGGCCCATGTGATCGCCGTCCATGAGGAGCAGAGCGTAGTAGGTTTCGATGCGGCTTTTTTCTTCGGCCCGCCCGAGTACGGCCCCGACCAGCTTTTCGGCGCGGCGCTGCTCTTCCTCGTCGCCGTTGTCCGCGGCGGCGTCCAGCAGACCGGGCAAGCGCTTGGCCCAACGCGTCGTGCCACGGTCGTCGCCGATCATCCGCATGAGCTTGCGAGGCAGGGCGACCGGGCTCGCCTGCAACTCGGAAACTGCACTCTCGAATGTGGCGAGGTGATTCTCGGCAACCGGTTCGCCATCCTTTACCCGCTGAACACGCTCCTCGATCTGCTTGGCCAGCGCCATCGTATGGGTTGATACGACGAAGCGGTCGATGCCGCCGGCATCCGCTGCGCCTTCCACCTCCTTTGCGAACAGCGTTGGCCAGAGCCGCTTGATGGCCGGCAGCGCACCGAGATGTTCGCCTGCCTTTGCCCACGCCGGTCTGGCCTTCGCGACCTTCGCCCAGAGCGTGTCTTGCCGCGTGCGGTATGGCCGCTCTTCGATCTGCGTTTCATCCGTGGTCAACCACTCCGTCTCGCCTGTCAATGAGCAGCGCCAGCCACGCTGGCTCGTCTGCGCGAAGGGCCGCACCGCCTTGGCGGCGGCGAGCACGCGCTCGGCAAGGTCGTAGACAGCCGGGTACAGGACACCGGGGTTCGGCGCGAAGAACCTCGTTCCGTCGTGCCACGTTCGAGACTTCCGCAGGACTTGCCACGCGGGGGAGTCGAGGAATCCGCTCGGTTGGTTGGCGTCCACGCCGAAGAACGGAGCCATCGCCTCCGACAACATTGCAGTGTCGACGTCGGTCTGCCGCTTGGCGTCACCCTGGCGGATGAGCGAGAACGGCACCGCCGCCCAATGCACTTCGGGAAAGCCCTCGAGCTGTTCGCCCATCTGCCGATAGGCGTACACCGTCTCATCCCGAGGATCGGTCGGCCGCCGAAGTGATGCCGCCTCAAGCAGCCGATCGATGACTTCGGTGCCGCGGGACTTCAACCAATCCCGCACCCGCGCCTCGATCTCCCCGGCGATTGCCTTGGCTGCACTCGCGGGGACGATGGCGACGAAGCGGTTTGGAAGGGCCGCGGAGAACAACGGGTTGGCGTCGGTTTCCTTGCTTGTCCATTCGCAGCCGGCGAACCAATCTTCACACTCGCTCGGCAACTCGTCCCGCAACCACACGTCCACCTGTGGGATGTTGCGCAGGCGGGGAAAGAGGATGGCGTCGGGGCCAAGACGCTCGCACACCACCTTCACCACCTCCCATGACAGCCGCGCCAGCAGGTGCGATCCGGCCCACAGATCCGAGGTGCTGCGCGCCGCCGCGATAAAGCTCTGTACCGGGCCGATGGAGAGGGCGAGCAGCGCAGCGTCCCCGTCGGGATCTGCCGCGAACGCACCGGCGAACGCGGAGACCATATCGAGATGATCCCAGATCGAATGGTCGGGGACGCGGGTATCCGCCGGCAGCAACGGCCAGAGCTTGCCCAGAGAACCGTTGTCTTTTTCTTCACGCAGATCCGGGCCGAAACGCCAGAAGGCGAGCAGCGTGCGCCGCCAGTCGACCTCCCCGTCCTCGCTGACCACCAGCCGCTCCAAGTGGGCGCGGCTCCGATCCTTGATGTCGTGGATGTCGGTGTCGGCGAGGAATCCCAGATCGAACGCCTTGCCGTTGAGCGGGTGGATCAGGGTTCGTTGCTCGGTCCAGCGCACTTGCGCCCACTTGGCGACCGTCCGCGTCCTCAACTTTCCGTTGCGGTCTGGGACAGTGACTTCCTCCATCGGCCACTGCGGGCGGTCGGCTGCGGACGCCCACCAGTCCGCCCGCTGGACTAGGCGGGACATGCCGGCGGGGATGCCATTCTTGAACAGGACGGAATGCAACGCCAGCGACGTGCCGCCTTCGTGGCCGGCCGGATCGCGCAACAGATCGAGCGCCTTCTCGGCCGGATCGTGCAGTCGGGCGTGCAGCTTGGTTTGCCAGAGGTCGTTGTCGGGTATGTTCGTCATTCTGGGATGCGCTCAAGCGTCAGTCGGTTGAGGCTTTCCTTCACCTCGTCACGGTGGACCATCGTATACCGACGTACCGAAGACGGTTGCGTCAACTCGTCAAGGAGTCCGTGGGTCCTGCGCCAGACTCTCTCGATTGCGCGATCATCCGGCCTGAAGTTTGCCGGCGGGCGACATGGGACGTGGAAGATCACGCCGCGCAGCCGCTTCGTATCGACGGGGTCCGGTCGCACCTTAAACCTGAGCGCGTTGGGAAGGCGCGCGTTCTTGTCCCACTGGTTCGTTCCATGTCTGGTGATCGGATACGACAACCAGTGTCGGTCGAGTGGCCGGGGGTGCGGAGGCTGGGGAAGGTCGAACATGGTGCGGAGGCCGATTTTCAGGGTAGCGAGATCCCTCATTAGCGCCCTCCAATCGGTGTAGGATTCCGCCATCCGCCAGACCAGCGGGCCGGTTTCGTCCCTGCCGATCGCATGCGGCCAGTCGAGCTTCCGTGCGTCGGCCCACGGGCGAATGTACCGGCAGAACCGGCAGACGGCCTCCCCTTCGTCCGCCGGCGCGGCCTTGCGATCGGCGTCGGACCGAGGCGTTTCGTCCCACGGCTTCACGGCGAGCGAACCCCACCCGTTGCGGCTGCGCCCGCCCAGTGTTCCGTAAGCGTCCATCAGCGCCAAGGCCGCACGGAGGTCGACGACGTCGGATTCCGGCATCGCGACCGATAGATCGGCGAATTCTCCCGCCTGAATGGCGGCATTGCCTTTCAGCACAGTCGCAAAATCTCTGCGCTGCTGTCGATGAACCGGCTCGGGCTTGAGCGGCCCATACCCAAGATACAGCAACGGGCCAACGGGTTGTGGTACTTCGGGATGCCGGATTTTTCTGCGGCCGAGATCTTGGTTTCCCCATTGCCGCTTGGTCCACGAACCATCAGACCACTTGCTCAACCTCATTCGCACGGCGCTCTTGCGGAAGTCGTCTTTGATCCACGCATTGCCGAACAACCTGCCCTCGTCGCGCCGCATGGCGACGACATCAGTGGGGAACCCATGCCGAGCGGCCCAGACGACCCGCCACCACTGCCGCAACAGCGCCTTGAACGGTGGCGTGCGCCATTGGCCATTTTGGTCGGCGTTGCCAAGGAATCCGGGCGTCAGGAATGTGATCCGATACTTCATTTGCTGCATCACGACTTCCCCTCACCGGCCAAGGTCCCGCTTGGCACCTCGCGGAAGCTCTTGAGCACCTTCTGCAGTTCCATATGGTACGCGGGAGCAGGCGTCTGTTCGTCGTCGCCGAAGAACCTGTCGAGAGCCCGCTGCAATTCCTCATGGAGTCTCTGCGGGTTCTTGAGTGCATCCACGAGATCCCTAGACCGAGGGCGCGTTCCATGAGCTAGCGCGTTGCGAATGTTCTCAAGAGTCCAATACGCAGACGCCCGCCGCCCATGTGTCCTCTTCAGCTCATTCTCCAATTCGGCCTCAGCCCGTTCCCGTCCCTCGCGGACACGCAATTTCGACATATCGTGCTTCTCGTACTCACGGCTGACACATGCCTCCTTGCCGAATATCGCGGCACGCACGAAGTCGCCCCGGATGAGGTACTGTTGCGCGAGCTGGCGCTGCTGTTCCGACAGCGTCTTGGCCTCC
This sequence comes from Candidatus Azotimanducaceae bacterium, assembly GCA_965243095.1. Classification (GTDB taxonomy): domain Bacteria; phylum Pseudomonadota; class Gammaproteobacteria; order Pseudomonadales; family Azotimanducaceae; genus VXYL01. The sequence continues at coordinate 1,779,071 of OZ251530.1, read as the reverse complement.
GCCCACCGCAAGCGCGTCGCCAAGCGGGATTGGAACAGACCGGATGCACCATGTAGCGGTTGGGCGAGGACCGGCAGGAAGGTCTCGATCTCGTGTGCGGCATCCCGAACATTCAACGTCCTCTCCAAGAATGCGGCGGCTTCAAGGCTGTGTACCTTGTCCTGTGGCACTCCGTCCTGCTTCAGGAGCGATGCGAAAACGCCGTAATCGCCGGTGTGGTCGAACCTGTCCAGCGCGTCCAACCAGCGGCGTACGCGCACCAAGCCATCAAGCCGCAGCACTGGCGTGATGCCGCCTTCCGTCATGTCCAGTGCGCCGTACCAGAGGCCCCGCACACCAAGGCCGCGCAAGCGTTCAAGCATGAACGAGGAGAGGAACCCGACCATGCCGAGGTGTCGGAATCCATGTGTTAGGTCGAAGTCCAAGTCGCTGTTTCGCGCCACCGCTCCATCAACCGCATCCAAGATGGCAAATTGTTCGCGTTCATCGCTTGCCGTTGGAATCAACGTCGGTCGCACAACTGCCTTCATCGCCCGTTCCATCAACGGACGAAGGCGATTCAGCAGGGGCTGGTTCACACTGCCTTCGCTTTCCGCCTCCATGAGGGTGATGCGAGCGTCCTCATCGTCGCTCTCGTGGGCGAGGTCTTCCACCAGCACGCTCCACATGCTGCTGGTGGTGCCGAGGATCACGATCTCGTCGGGTGCCAAGTGGCGGGCCAGCGCAAGGCCGAAGAAAGCCGACGTATCCTCGCTGCCGTCGGGAAAGCGATAAGTCGCCCGGTCGTAGCCCAAGTCGCCATCGCGCCGCCGGGCCTTGCCGAGGATGGTCACCAGCGTGTGCGTCATCGTGTTTGGGCCTCTCCAAAACGGATAGCTGCCGCGGCAATGTCCAACCCGTAGGTGCGGCGTCGCTCTTCCGTTCGGTAACCCACAAGATAGGCGGCAGCCCTCGGCTTGTCCAGCGCTTTGTTGAGGGCCCGGTGCAGCTTGGATTTCGTCTGCGAGAAGAAAGCGCCGTCCATGCCGTCCTTGAGCCGGTCGGCCGTCCGCTCGCTGTCGCCCATTGGGCCGAGGATGGCCTCGTACTCGCGCAGAAAGGCGGTGGCGTACTCCTGTTCCGGGAGGTCTTCGACCGGGCAGGGCAGCCAGCCCATCCCTTTCTTCTGGCGCCTCGCCAACCAAGCGAGGAACGCTAGCTGCACTGGCTGCAGGGCAACGACGCGGCCGCCGGCCAGGATGCGCTTCGCACGCAGATCGACGACCAGCTCCACCGGGCCGATGGCCCGCTGGGCGGCGTCCACTGCGTCGTGAAACCGGATCTTGCCCTCCCGCAGGTCTTCGGGCAGGCCCTCGCGCATGCGCACGAAGGGAATCTCCGCGAGCGCCACTTGGCCGTCCCGCGCGTCGATTGTGCCTTGCGGCGTCTCGATGGGTACGCTCGACGGCGTTGGATAGAAGAACTCCCGCCGCGATTCGTACGGCTCGCTTGCCAGCACATGGGAGAGTCTGTCCTGCCGCCGGCCGTACAGCGAGAGGGCATAGCCGAGGTAAAAGCCCATCGTCTTGCGACCGCCGGCGATGGAGGCGTGCAGTGCGCTCGTTTCGTCTTGGGTGACGTCACAGAGCAACTGCGTGATCGCATCGGCGGCAGCCGTGTTGTCCGCCGGGGTGCGGAGGTCGTCCAAACGCACACCCGATGCGTCCTCTATTACATGGATGCGATCGGCACTGAAGTCGATGTTGGGCAGGCCGTAATCGGAGCGCAGCCGGTGGAACCAACCCGTGCGAGCGTCCAGCAGCGTGTCCATGGCGAATTCCGCGCCCCGCTGCGTCGTGATCAATGTCACCTCGGTAGGCACGAAGGCCGGTGCGCCCGCCACCGCCAGCGCGTAGATCGTTTCGGTGACGATCTGCGGCGACATGCCCGTTACCGCCACCAAGACGCGCCGCGGGTAGGTGTGGGGATGTGCGGCGTCGATGGTCATAGCAATGCAGGGCCCTGCCAATGCGCCGCACCACCCGCACTCACAGGTTCCAGTGCGTAGCGCCCGAGTCCCATCGTGCAGCCTTTGCCGATGTGCGTCCATTGGCCGAGCCACAGGCAAGGCCACAGGGTGGCGATGGCCGGGCCTTCGGCGACGAAGCTGCCGACGATGCCGCCCATGGGTATTCGCGCTTGCTGGCGGGAGGAACGGCGGGCCCCCTCCTGCCATCGCAGCTGGGCGTCGGCGATGCGAACGGCGGCGGCCTCGTCCAGCAAGGCGGCGAAATCCGCCTCCAACGGATGCTCGCTGAAGAAGTGCGTCAACAGGGAAAGGCGACGGAGCAGGTTGGAGGCGAAGGCGCGGAAGTTCAGCTTGTCCGGGCTCACAACGTGCCCGTCGGCACGGATACGCAGGGGCGAAAGCAAGCGCAGCCGCACGGCGGTTGGCGGGGTCAATCCCTCGGGTGGCGTCACCGAGCGAGCGGGCGGAATCCGCAAGCCGCCGCCTTCGGGCTGAATCGTGGCCCAGCGACTTCGCGGCGTCTCCGCTTGGGTGTCGATATGCTCCAAGACCACACGCCGGCTGGTGATGCCGCCTTTACCGGCTAGCTGCACCGCCTGCAGGATGGCGGGTGCGTCGTTGTTGGCCGCGCCGAACAAGGTGATCCCGAGGTTGATGGCCCCGTCGGCGGTATCGCGGCCGTCGTGGCCATCGTGCGGCTGCGCCAGCACATAGGGATTCGGCGCGGTGGGGTAGAGACGCAGCTTTTTGGCGTCGGGTGGCGTTCGCTTCTCGAACGTGCGCGGATACACGCAGTCCTGCAACAACACGCAGCTCTCGCAGGTCGGCAGCTTGGTCACGCACACGCTACGCCGCAGCGCCCGCCCGAAGGCACCGCGCCACGCGGAGCCCAAGTAGCGGCCGCGAAGCGCATGCATAGCAACGGCGTCGCCCCGAAAACCCATGCGATATCGCGCTAGCGGCAATTGCGCAACGAGGTCGCCGGCAGCATGTGCGGTTGGTTCGGACGGCTCCACCACGGCGGCGGCGCTCCATTGGTACGTCGGTAAGGGAGTTCCACTTTGGTTGGCAGCCCGTTGCTTGTCAATGCTGGCAAGGTTGCGGGACTTTGGCGGGCGTCGCCAACGGATCATCTGAATCGACATGAACGCCGACCACACGCTGGAGAGAGGGGCAAGCAGTTCGACGTGACCCGCGAGCGCATCCGCCAAGTCGAGGCCAAGGCGCTGCGCAAGCTGCGGCACCCGAGCCACATCGCCCACAGGGCGGCGATCCCTACCCGACCGAGCGCGGGCGCGGCGGGAACGTCAGGTAGCGCACCTATATGGTTGGTCGCGGCAGCCGACATGGGGCATCTACGGCCACCCGGCCACCAAAACACCTACAACCCAAGCGCCTCGGCAGCGTCGTTGGCGGATTGCGTTGGCGGCGACTTAGAGCGACAATAGGGCAATGGAACGAGTCAAAGTCGTGACCTGCGGCCCCGCCGTCAACGAGAGCGAGCGGAAGGCCATCGAGCAACTGAGGAGCCGGCTGAGAGACGCGCAACCGGACGGTGTATGGCTGCTGTTGACCAACCTGATGTTCTCCCAGACGCACCGCCGGCAATCTGACGAAATCGACATACTGGCAATTGGGCCGCCAGGTGTGCGGGTTGTCGAGGTGAAGCACTGGAGCGCTGCGCACGCGAAGCGAAACCCCGATCTGGTTGAGCGGGAAGCGGACAAGGTCACGTCAAAGGCCAGGAGGGTCGGGAACACGTTACGGCTTGATTGCAAAGAGGTCGGCTGGGTCGATGGCGTCTTTCTGCTGACCGAGTCCGCCGCCAGAGTGAAGGGTCTCGACGGCCCTGTTCGCGGTGTTCACTTCCACACGTTCAAGGCTTGGCGGGAGGTGCTGAACTACGACGCGCCAAAGGTGCTTTCCGCGCATCAAGTGCAGATGCTAGGTGCGAAGCTGACGCCAAAGATCTCCCTTGCCACCCACGGCCGCCTCACCCGACTGGCCGACTATGCGGATCTGCATCTCCAAACGCCCGCCGAAGATCGCTTCCATCGGGTCTACAAGGCCATGCACTCCTCGAGCCGAGACAAAGTGCTCCTGCATCTCTACGATTGCTCGGCCAGCGACGACGCCAACGCGCTGCACAAGGCACAGCGGGAGTGCGAGGCGTTGCGCCGGCTTTGGCGATTTGGATGGGCACCGCGCATCGTCGACTCGTTCCAGCCGGTGCCAGGCTACGATGGCGAGGTCCACTTCTTCACGGTGGCCAATCCCGCCGCACCAAGCATTGCGGAACGTGCTGGCGACAGCTCGTGGGGCGCAGATGCACGGCTTGCCTACGCCCGTAGCGCCATTCGCGCACTGCAGGAGTTGCACGAAGCAGGCAAGCAAGGCGAGCCCATGCTGCATCGCAATCTGACGCCAGAGACGCTGCTCGTCAAACACGACAACTCCCCCGTCATAACCGGCTTCCACCAAGCGCGGATCCCAGCCGCCGTGACGATCGCCACCGCAACGTCAACGGACAGCGGCCCGACAACCGCCCCCGAAGTTCGCATGCAGGGCCGTGGAGCAGCCGACCGGCGCTCGGATGTCTACTCGATTTGCGCATCCTTGCGGATGTTGTTCGAGCCATCGCATCAAGTTGTGGAGATACTCGCCGACGGCATGGCCGACGAGCCGAATGCGAGGCCAAGTCTGCTGGATTTGAGCCAATCGCTAGGCCGGTTGCTGGGCGAGTCGCCGCCGACGCCGACGCCGCCACCGGTGCGCTTTTGGACGGAAGATCAGCTAGTGCCATTCCAAGGCTATGAGTACCGCATCGTTTCTCGCCTGGGATCGGGCGGGGTCGGCACCACCTTCAAGGTCGTGGAACTGGACCCCAAGACCGGCGAAAGCGCAGGAGGGGCATACGTCGCCAAGGTGATCCACGACGAAAGAAACGCTGAAAGAGTGATGCGCGCGTACCGTTTGGTTAAACCGCATCTGAACCACTCCGCCCTTTCGACCATCTATCAAGTTGCCTCCGAGTGGCGTGACAACGGGTTCGCCGCACTGATGACTTGGAAAGAGGGCGAACCGCTTGGCGATTACGCGGGGCTCTGGACCCACCGCGACGAATCGCTCGCTGTTCGCTGGCTGCAATTCGCCTTGAATGCACTGGACGTGTTGCACCGAAACGGCTTGGTGCATGGGGACGTCAGCCCCGGCAACATGATCCTCAGCGGTTCCGACGACATCGTGCTGACGGACTACGACTGCGTGACCAAGGTAGGCGAGAGCTACGCGACCATGGGCACCGTCACTTACTGTTCGCCATCCCTAGCGGATAATGCCCAGCCGTCGGACGACATCTATGCGTTGGCCGCCAGCTTCTTCCATGTGTTGTCCGATCGGCAGCCCTTCCAGCACGACGGCAATCTGGCCAAGGATCGCGGCTTGAACTGGGCCGGCATCGAGCGAGATGCCTACCCGGTGCTGGCCCCGTTTCTCGACCACGCCACGGATCCGAAGCGCGAAAGGCGCTACGGCACTGTAGTGGAAGCGCTGATGGATCTCCCTGGTAGGCCGTCAGAGCAGCTAGCCCCAACGGATGCGGGGGCTGTCGTTGCCGAATCCGCAAGCCCATCCACTGGAATTGCCGATGCAGCTCGGACGAACAGCGCGGACGACGAAAGTGAGCGATTCCATGCTCATCTGCGTGAACCGATTGCGGGACGAGGCCCTGTTCGAGACTTGGTTGTCGAGCTGCTGATGCAGCGAGACGTCAACGGCATAGGCCTGCGCTATGCCGAAGTCGCCCGGCGCGTACGCGAGCGAATACCGGGCACACGCACCAGCGCGGCATCCGTGGCGTGCTACAAGCAATATGCCAAGCGCGGCACCCACGGCATCACGCCCGAGCAAGCCGCGGCCATTCTGGCCATTCACGTCCGCCGGTGAGCGAGTCGTGCTGCGTGGGGGTGCTTTGGCGGCATCACCCGCGGAGGAGGTAGGAGTGGACATGGATGGTGCGTCCATACCTTGAGCGGGGCGATGCGACGGTGGTGCGAATAATCTCGGCGCGGCCCGCAACGTCTAGAGAGCGACGACGGTACGAGATGGGGCCATGAAGCAGGAGTACGACTTCGCCGGGGCGAAGCGTGGCGTTTTTCGTCGCGCGAGTGGGCCGATCAAGCTGCCAGCCAGCCGTGCCAAGGAGGCTTGGCAGGGCCCTCAGGACGCCCTCGGCCGCTTCGTTCGGGCCGAAGCTCGCAAGACGCTTGAAGCCTATCGGGCGCGACCGCACCTCGTCGCCGAACACGCCAACCGAGAGTATGGTGCGGCCCAAGGCGGCCATGCCCACCGGCTGCTGTACGAGCTGATCCAAGACGGCGCGGACGCCTTGGGCGGCGCGAGCAGAGGACAAACCATCTTGGTCCGGTTGACCGGGCGCTTCCTCTACTGCGCGAACAATGGCAAGCCGATGGACGAAGATGGCGTCAGGGATCTGATGTCGGCCCACACGTCCAGCAAAATGGGCACGGCGGCAATCGGCGGATTCAGGATGGGCTTCAAGTCCGTCCTCGGCGTTAGCGACACGCCGGAGTTCTACAGCCGGGCCGTCAGTGTGCGGTTCGACAAGGCTCGCGCGGCAGAGCGAATCGGAAAGCGCATACCTGCCAAGCGCTATCCGACGCTTCGCCTTCCCGCGCCGATTGACGCGGAGATGGAAGCTGCCGACGATGACGACCTGCGCGAGCTGATGAGTTGGGCGACCAACATCGTCCGCCTGCCACTCGCCGAGGGAGCGTTCAACGACTTGGCAACGCAAGTGCAGGAGTTTCCGCCGGAGTTCTTGCTGTTCGTGCCGCATGTCCGATACTTGACTCTAGAGCGCGTCGGCGAACCACCGTGCGAGTTCACGCTTCACCACGATGGCGAGGCGCTTCGTTTGGATACGGGTGCCGGTTCATCCCGGTGGCAGTGCTACAAGACGACCCATACGCTCTCCGACGACGCCCGGGCGGACAGTCGTACATTGGACGACATTGGCGATGTCCAGCTTGCTTGGGCTGCCCCGCTTGACCGCCCCTGCGGCACCGGCCACTTCTGGGCGTTGTTCCCCATGCAGATGACTAGCCCACTTGCCGGCATCCTGAAAGCACCGTGGAAGACGAACGAAGATGCGCAGAACCTGCTCGCGGGTCCGTACAACGACGAACTGATCGACGCCGCCGCAAGGATGGTGGCTGCGGCGCTGCCGTCGCTGGCCACACCGAAGGATCGGGCGAAGCACCTCGACGACCTGCTACGACGAGAAGCCGCTGGCGACCGTACGCACAGCCGCCGACTCCGCGAGGGCCCTCATGCAGCACTAGCGGGCGTCGGTGAGCGCACGACACTCCGTGTCAGCTCTGGCGGGAGCGACCGGTCGAAACGGAACCGAAAGGCGGACGGTCATGAAGGCTGAGCAGTTCGAGAACTTCCTTCGCAACGTCAAGGGCTTAGGGGAGGGGACCATTGGTAGCCGTTTGTCGAATTGCCGCCGACTCGAGGAGTACGAAGGCGATTTGGATCAACACTTCGATCAAGGCAGCGTTGATCAGCTCCTTGGTCGGCTTGCCTACTCAACGGAGGATCAACGCCTTGGCACCCCCCAGCGGCATCGGGTTCCGATAGATGGCGACGTGAGGACGGGAACGGCCACGCTGAGGAGCGCCGCATTGCTCTACGTCCAGTTCCGGCAGAGTCCGCGCACGCCGGCGCATGCAAGCGCCGGGCACGCCAACCCACCACCGGTGCGATCCTCCCGCGCATCTCGCGCACGACGTTCGGCGAGGCCCTGGCCAAAATGGGAACAGGCCGGCGATGCCGATATTTTGCAACTCGCGCGCGTCCTAACTCCTTTGGTGCGATTTCTACATCCGGACATTGTTGCCGCGGTCGTCGAGGACAACCGCAAGCACTCGTCGGATTGGCGTGCCGAGTTCGAGCGGATTGGCATAGAGCCCGACATCTATCTTTGGGACGGATCGCCGTGTGCATTCCCGGGCATTCGGCGCTACGCCGGCAGCCAAGAGGTCGCTTGGTACAGAAAGAGGACGGGTTCGACCGACTTCACACCGCAGAACTGCCTTCGACTAGACGACAACGACTACCCGAAACACCTGTGGGCGTTCGTATTCACAGGCACGCCTTTCCGAAAGAAGGGGCCGGGCGGCTACCAGCTCGCGCACTTGGCCGACCACAAGGAACACAACAACCGGTGGCGCGACGAGTTCGGCTTGGACTCGGCCGCAGAGCCGGGACCGCTGTTCGGACTGTACACAAGCCCCGCAAACGCGGCCTACGTTCCAAAGAACTTTCTCCACCCAACGGATGTCGTGTACCCCCTCCGAGCGCTGCTGCTACGCAGGGCATATGGCTTGTACGGGAGCATCTGCCGACTAGCCCCGCCGCCGCTGGTGGAGAAGCCACTGGCGGACGCCGCATGGCACCCCGACCGCTTCGACTGGTGCGATCCCGTGGGAGACACCGACAACGTACCCTCATTCTTGGAATACCGCCAACGCCAAATCAACAAAGCGCTAGAAACGAGATTGGCGGACAAGGCTGCTCAGCCGTCTGGAAACGCAGTGCTTCCCAGCAAGACCAAGTGGGAGGGCGCGATGGAACTGGCCACCGAAGCCCTGCACGACGCAATGAAACAGTGGGCAGCCGTCGGATTGCGCGTACCAGAGGTGGGCTTCGAGCTTGAGGATGAAACTGGCGAAATCGTGGCCGAGGCCGAACTTGCTTGGCCACGAGAGCGCGTAGCGGTGCTGCGGACGATCAAGCGGACGAACGGACGGCGTTTTCGCGCGCGGACTGGCGCGTGTATGCCATTGGCGACGGCGATGAGGTGGTCGAAGCGGTTGTCGAAGCCCTAGGGCGTTGACGTGCGAAGCCCAGCACGCCATTTCGCGCCGCGGTCGGGAGCGCCGAGGACGACGGACACGGCGACTCGCCGGTTGCTGTGGCGCCCGGCACTCCCCCGATCACGCCCTTGCCGTCCGGCTCGGCCAGCCAGACTGCCCAACTTTGCCTCTCGCGTGGCCGCCCAGCCGCTGTCCTTCCCGCGCCGCCCCGCCATCTTCGACGGCTGCGCCGGAACCCCCGTGCAGGCCGGCGCCACATACAGAACCCGCGCTTCCTTCAACGACTTGCGAGCCGGGCAGTGGAGTTGGCCTGACTGTGATGGCAGCGGTACAATCCCACCCATGAAGCCGCTCTACTTCACTGCCTGTGCGCACCCCAAGGTCGCTCCTGCCTTGGATGTCCAGGTTCGCGAAAGTCTGCGGCCCTATGCGGCGTACCTGAAGTCCGCAGTTGTCGCCGCTAGAAAGCGTGAGTCGCGGTCGGTGTGCCGGTGGGAGCCTGTGCAGCGCGAGCATCTGCTGCGGCTGAGCCAGATGGACTCCCTGCTGGTCATGGAAGCCGAGGGCTACTACTACCGCCTTGAAGGTTGGGCGGGAGACGTGCCGGACATGCCGTTGTTCGTCGGAGACCAATACCGCCCCGTGCACGCCCGCCGCGCCGAGCGTACTTCCGACGGATTGCTTCTCGTGCTTGACAGTGAGGTCGATGCAAGCGATCGGGTCTACTGGGAGGGTAGGCCCTGCACGTTGAATCCCACGAAGCCAGCGTGGCCAACCAGGCTGGTTGCGCGTCGCCCCGACGGTACGGAGGCGCCCGTGTTACGGCGCCAGGAGTCGACCACATCCTTGGCTTTGGTCGTCGAAGGCAGCGACCAACGTCTTGTGCTCGAAGACGAACACGGGGCTGAGCTTGGCCATCGGGTAGCGGAACCCCACGAAAACGCCACGCAACTCCGCGCTGGCGGAATGGAGATTGCCTGGACCGGACAACGCACTCTGTCGTTGGGAACGCGGCCGGACAGGGATTTCTTCCTCGCAGACAACGGCGTCCGATGGGCTTGGTCTGAGGAGGAGGATCGAGGCCGGCGGCGGCGCGGGGTTTGGGTCCAGCTTCTCCCGCCCGACGAGATGGACAGCGATGCGGCTCTGGACATCCGCTCGGCGTACATGGAGGAGGGCGTCAGGGAAGTCCGCAGCAGGGACAGGGGCTCCAACGCTGCACCGATCAGGGTGTTGGGGTTCCAACGCGACAACTACCGGCTCGAACTCGATCGGCACCCGCCCGATGGGTCGGAGCTATTCGTCCCTTCGAGCATCGCGGGCCTTCAGCGCCAGCGCGAAGCGGTGTTCCGTCTCCGGGATCGTCCGCTGCCCCACCATCGCGCTCTCCTTAAGCTCTGCGAAGCGCCCGACAAGGTCCATTGGCCACAGTTTCTGCCGAAACGCGTGTCCCGTTGGTATCTGCTAGACGAGGAACATTGGTCGGGCACTGGCGAGCAACGCGAGTTCGTGGAAACGGCCCTTGGCACGCCGGATTTCGCCTTTCTGGAGGGGCCGCCCGGGTCGGGCAAGACACACGCCATCTGCGAGTTGGTGCTCCAGTGCATCGATCAGGGGCAGAACGTGTTGCTCTGCTCCACGACCCACGTCGCCGTGGACAACGTCTTGGAACGCCTAGTCGGTGAGTTCGAGCAAGTCGAAGCCGTGCGTATCGGTCTCGCCGACCGAGTGGACAGGGCCGTCCGTGCCGTCCAGATAGATGAGCGCATCGCGACCCTGACGGAGACTTGGCAGGACGCCGGGACCTTCGTCGATATGGATGGCGACGCCTTGGAGCGGATCGCCGAGGCAACCATCCTCTCCTCCGTGAACCTTACCTGCGGCACGTCGACCGGCATCCTTGCACACCCCTACATACGTCGGTCGGACGACAGCCGCCGGGACGACACCGGGCCACGATGGCCTTGGTTCGATGTCCTGATCATTGACGAAGCAAGCAAGACGACCTTCCAGGAATTCCTCGTCCCTGCCCAGCTCGCCCGCAAATGGATCGTGGTAGGCGACGTGCGGCAGCTCCCGCCCTTCTCCGAACCCAAAGACCTTGAAGCGAGCATTGCCGAGGTCAGCGACGAGAACGGCGCAACACTTCCTGCCGCCCATCAGGCTGCTTTGCTGATCCTGTTCCGCCTCCAACGCCCGGAGGTGGGGGCGGGGAGGGTCAAGTGGTTGATTGAGGAGCCGGGCGACGTGCTCGACGTGCTTGAAGCGGAAATCGAAGCCCGAACGGCCCAAGGCACCCCTGTTCCGGAGATTGTGCGGGTCGTTGAGGATCGGTCGGCGAGCAACCAAGTCACCATCCGCGACGTCGAAGCCGGCCGGCACGAGGCGCTACGGCTATTGGCGGCCGACTGGATTCTCTTCCCTCCCAAGCTGCGAAGCCGCGTTGCGCCTTGGCTACCTCCGGACTGTCTCGCGCTGCGCGAGTGGAACTCGAAATCGCCCCGCGCATACCGATTCGCACACTGGCTCGCTCGACACGGCCGTTTCGGGAAGCCCGTTCGAGAGCAGCGCCGCAGTTTCCATGCTGCCGATGAATTGGCGGACCGCCAACGGTCGTTCCTGCGCGAAGAGTCTTGGGCGGGGCAGGTTTCTTGGCGGCTCGGGCGGGTTCATCAACTTGCCGCCGCCCGAGACGACAGGCAGCGCAATCGGCGTCAGGGAGAGGTAGACGACCTCATGCCCCTCATGGCGCCTTGGCGCGAATGGGTGCCTTTGGTCATTGACGCAATCCGCGACGTTGGGGTTCGTAGCGTGATCGAGTCCTTCCGTGTCCACAGGAGCAATCACCGGGTCCGCCGTCTGAGCGCCCTCACCGAGGCGCTGCCGCTGGACGTTTGGATGGAGCGGGCGGTGCTGCTCGAGTACCAGCATCGCATGCATCCAGACATCTCGCAGTTCCCACGGGACCAGTTCTATGAAGGAGCGGCCCTGAAAGATGCGAACACCCTTGCACGGCGCGACGAAAGGATCGGCTGGTCCTTCATGCCCAACGCGCCTGGGCGGCGAGTATGGGTCGATGTGCGTGGACACGAGGAACGCGGCGTCAACCAAGCCGAGATCATCGCCATGCGACGCTGGTTGGAGGCGTGGCAGAACTATGCCGCTGCCCACCGCAGAACCGACGGCCAAGATTGGACGGTAGCCTGTCTCTCGTTCTACAGCCGTCAGGAGATCGGGACGCGGGACATGCTCCGGGAGCTCACCGGAATGCGTCGTGCGGAGACGCGCTTCAAGCTTCCGAACACGGCAATTGCTTGTGCGACGGTGGACCGGTTCCAAGGTCGGGAGGCCGACTTCGTGCTGCTGAGTCTCAGGAACACCTCCCGACCGGGACACATGGACAGCCCCAACCGGCTGAATGTTGGGATCACCCGTGCTCGGTTCCTGCTCGTGATCTTCGGTCACCGGAAGTACTTCGCCGAGCGTTGTCCGTCCGAGGAACTCGTTGCGCTGGCGGACGCCACGCCGTTGTTCGACATCGGAAGTGCGCGATGAAGGCCAAGCTCGAAACCGACATCGAAATTTGCGATGTCGCGGTTTTCGCGGAACTCGCGGTATGGGAGAAGAGGCCGGACCTTCGGATCCTGTGCGCCACGGCTCGGGACCAAGGGACTCTCGACGAAGACGCCATCGACACTGTTCTGCCAGGGCTCTCGCCTCGTGCCCGGCAGAACCTGTGCCGTCACTTGCGTTACCTCCGGCTCGTCGGCCGGGATGGAACGCTCACGCGCCTCGGCCGTCACTGTGCGTCTTCGGGCGAAGCGCCGGCTTGGGAGCAGGGTGTGTACCGTCTGCTCGTGGCATCCCATCCTCTCTGCGATGACCACGTCCTCGACTTCATTCGTGTTTCCGGCGATGGAACCGATCGTGACTTCGACCGTCGCGAGCCACTTCCGTTGTGGCGGCTGCCCAAACACGACCGGTTGTTCACGTCGGTATTCGAGCGATCGATACGGTTCTGCGTTGTGGGGTTTCCGGCCGAACGTGGTCAGCATCCTGTTTGCCGTATTGAGGAGACGATCACTGGGAAGCTGCGGTGGGATATCGACCTTGCATCTGGCCGCAACGAGTGGACGATCGAAGGCCGGGTGAGCGAGAGGTGGAAAAGGGGCGGCAAATTCCGATCCGCGCCCGAGTCGGTGGAGTCGGACGAGTTGATCGAGCTGTTCTCGGATTGGGAGCCGCGATGGAACCAGAAAGCCCGTCGTGTCGCCATGAAGTACGACGGAAAGGTCACCGGGGACAACCGCGGGCCGTTCCTGCGGTCTTGGGCATATGGGCAGAAGGAGGTAAGGGACTTCGGCTCGTTCGATGATGTGGTGGTCCGCGACATACCGGTCGGCCCGGCCACGAAGGGTGATGCCCGCCGCTGGGCTGTAGCAATCCTCGTCGCACGTTCCGAGGCAGGCGACGGCTACATGACGCCACACAGTTGGCGGTCTGGTTGGGCTGCCGCCATTGAAGACACCCCACTCGCGCAATGGGCCGGTGACGCTCCCAATCCGACAGGGATCTTCGAGGTGAACGGCCGGCCGATCGCAACACGAACGAAGTGGCTGCTTGCGGCCGGCACCGATCTGTCCATGGAGGTGTGATGCGTAGCGGGCCAATCCGACCCGAACCGGCAGAGAAGCGGTTCGACCGCAGGGCGGTGGCTCTTCCGCTATGGGAGTGCGTTGGGGATGCGAATCTCGACCTTCCCTGGCCCGAAACGAGTAGCCCGGGCACCCTCGACGACGTTCAGCTGCTCCTTGCGGAGGCCAATAGCGCGCTTCTCGTGGTGGGAACGACGGCAACTTCCATGGAATTGCTCGATGCCGTCCTCCGGCACCTCCCCACGCCATGTCGGCTCTATGTCTACGGGGACCGTGCCCTTGAAGCCGATGCCACGCTGGTTCATCGGCTAGTGGGCATGGATGATCGGGTACTCGTCCGGTTGGGACATACACCGCCGGCAGACTGGATCGTCACCGATCAGGGGCGTACCGGCCGTCTCGTCATAGGTGCCACCTCCCGCGATCGAAGGTGGGTGGTGCCTGTCGAAGGCTCCTTGGCCCGGTCGCTGTTCGAGGCGTTTCGCACGTTATTCTGGTTCCACAGTTCGCGCGAGGCCCTGCCGGACGCCGATGGCCAAGTCGCCTTCCGGGAACCGCTGGATGCACCGTTCAAGTCTCCGGGAACCGACATTCCGCTCGCGGCTGGCCGCCTACGGTTCGGTGGTGACCTTGACGACCAGATCCCCGATGCGGAGATCAGGATCTCTCCCGATGTTGCGGATCCCGGCCGTGCGCGGGTGCTGTTCGTGCCCCCAACCGGTCGGCGGACAGACGGAGGAGCCGAAGGCCCTGTCGACCTATCTCTTCCGATGGAACTCTGCCGTCGTGGCCACCGCGTGATTTGGGCCGACACCGGCCTCCCGAGGACGGCGGTGACGCATCAGCGCATGATCATGGATCTCATTGCAGCACCAATCGTGCTTCAACTCGAATGGCCCCGCGTCGTAGCGATCGACCTCTGCCACCGTCTCGACCACACGGCGGAGCGTCCATCTTGGGAGTTTCATCCGCAGAAGCAATTGGGGGAAGTCAAGGGCCAAGTCCTGTTGGAGGGATCCAAGCGTCCCGAGAAGGTCATCCCCTCCGCCTCGCTGGACGCCGGCGTGGTGGAAGCATCGTTGCAGGAATTCGACTCCGCGCACCCGGCCCGCCTTCCCGACGTTCCTCCCCTTGCCTTGGAAGCCATAGTCCAATGGGAGCGGGTGCCGGTCTCTTTGCCGGCCGGTGCTCGGGAAGCAGCGATCGTCCGCGGCTGGAAAGCGGTAGATGAGTGGGCGATCCGCACGGTGGAAGCCTGCCGCGCCGCGCTGGATGAGCTTGAGGATCGGGAGGGGAAGTGGGCCCGGCTTCGCCGATGGCTTCCTTCGCGGGACGGAAACGCCTTGAACCGGGAACGCGGGCGGCTTCGTGATGAGATTGACGAAATCGGCGAGTCGCCCCCAAGCACAATGGCGGAGCAAGCGAAGGACCATTTGGAACGCTTGACGCGGGCCGCCGCCCGTCTGAACGAGCTGCGCCGTACCGAATACGACGACCGCCAGGCGGCGGAGGATGCCAAGGAGAAGGAAGCCCAAGAAAGCGCTTGGCAACAACGCATCATGGAGGCCGGGGAGAAACTGAAGGAGGTGCGTTCCCGGCTGGCGGAGAACGAGGAGGCCCAAGGCATAGCTCAGGGAGCACTCCAAACTACGCAGGCGGCTTTTGACGAAGCCGTGGCTTCCAAGCGGCTAGATCGGCAGGTCTTCTTGGATGAGGAGCGCGTCCGCTTGGAGGCGGAGTTGGATGCAGCACGGTCACACCGGAACTCCCGCGAGCACCAGTCGTCCAAGCCGGCGCGGAAGGAGGCGAACCGTCGCGTCCGTGACGCGGAGAAGGAGGTGGCTCGCAACGCCCGGGATCGCGAGAACGTCGCGGCTTGGGCGCCGCCTAGGGAGGAACTTGGCGGCGCCCCCGCGCGTCTCTCGGAGACGAACCGGGAGATCGCCCGTCTTCGGAGGCAGGCTGATGGCCTTTCGATGGAAAGCGAGAAGCTCGCCCGCGCCGTATCGGAGGAATTTCGTTTCGAGAAGCCGGAGCGCCTTCCGGTTCCGTCAGCTAACAACGTAGGTGAGGCACCACCGATCCCAACAGAGGCGCCCCCCGAGCTGGGAGATCTCCATGAGCATGGGAGAGAGCGGTTCCTCGCCATCCGCACGTGGGAACAGCTCGAACCCGCCGAGCCCGTCGCATCGCGGCTCGGTGCCAAACTCGTGGTTGCCACGAGTAGGCTGAAAGCGCGATAATCGCCAGCCAATCAAGTCTGCCCCAAGCGGAGCACGGAATCATGGAATCCAAACTGCCCGGTGGCCCGATCGCGAACCGGCCCCTGCACTTCATCTTCCTCGCGGACTGCTCGACGTCGATGTCGGGTGGCAAGATCCAAGCTCTCAACCACGCGATCCGGGAGGCCATCCCGCACATGCGAGAGGTTGCCAAGGGCAATCCGAATGCCGAGGTTCTGGTGCGGGCAATTCGCTTCTCCGCCGGGGCGCAGTGGCACGTTTCGCAGCCGACGAACGTCGATGACTTCGAGTGGAACGACCTTGCGGTCTCCGGCATGACCGACATGGGGCGCGCCCTGTTGCTGGTCACCGATGCGCTGAGGCTCTCGTCCATGCCCGAGCGGGCGCTCCCGCCCGTGCTGGTGCTCATCAGCGACGGACAGCCCACGGACGATTTCCAAGGCGGACTCCAGGCTTTGATGGCCGAACCTTGGGGCAAGAAGGCCGTGCGCCTCGCCATCGCCATTGGCGAGGACGCGGATACCGGCGTGTTGCGGGACTTCATCGGACACGCGGAGATACAGCCGCTGCAAGCAAACAATGCGGAAGATCTGGTCAATTACATCCGCTGGGCGTCCACCGCGGTTCTTCAGGCTGCCTCCGCCCCCGCAAGCCAAGCGTCGGGGTCGTCAGACGGGGTCAACGTGCCGCTGCCTCCGCCTCCACCCTCGGTCCCGGCAGACGCCAATGACGTCTGGTAGCCGCCGACGTACCTCGCACCCGGGGCAATGGCCCGCGGCTGTCACCGAGCGCGTAATCGGTGCGAACCACGTCCGATCCGGGAAGCCCTGTCAGGACGAGGCGGGATTGCAAGCGGTTTCCGACATCGTCGCCGTGGCGGTTGCCGATGGCCACGGGACGAGCAGGCACGGCGACATCGGCGCCCGGCTCGCGGTCCAAGTCACCCTTGCGGCGCTTGTACGATTCAGCGAAGACTTGAGGGAACGCGCTTCCGATCCTTTCGATGTGGGAAAGTACGCCGAGCATCCCCTTCGCGCCCAGATCGTTCGGGAATGGAAGGAGCGGGTTCGCGCCAAGGCGGAAAACGACGCTCCGCAATTTGTGGAATATGGCTCGACGGTTCTGGCCGCGGTGGCGACACCGAACTTTCTGCTCCTCGGTCAGCTCGGCGACGGCGACATCCTGCTTGTTGATGAGGATGGAACCGTGAACGGCCCGCTGCCCACCGATCCCGGGTCATTCGCCGACGAGACGCCCAGCCTCTGCCTGCGGGAAGCCGAACATTCCTTTCGTGTGAAAGCCATGCCAGTACCGGAGCGGGAAACTTTACTCCTGCTTTCGACGGATGGGTACGGCAAGTCGTATCCCACAGACGCCGCGTTCCAGCAGACCGGCCCGGATTATCTTCACCTCGTGCGTGAACATGGGATTTCGGGATTGACCCCTCTCTTGAAAGGCTTCCTTACGGAAGTCACTACTCGGGGCAGCGGTGACGACATAGCCCTCGCGCTCCTGCACTGGCCGCCTTCCGCTGGCCGAACCTCTACGGATTCACCGGCCGCAATGTCGGAAAGCACTAGACGCACGGAGCGTACCGGGGCTACATCGTGGCTCCTGCAACGGCTCCAGGCGTTCGGGAAGGGTCGAGGGAACCTTGGGAACAGCAACAAGCCGAAGTGATGGAGAAGCTGTCAATGCAAAAACCGGAATTGCGAAAGACCCATGACGGGTCGCACATCACCATCAGCGGGTCCGAACCTCTGGGGTCGGGGAGCCAAGGCGAAGTCTGGAAGGCCGTTGACGAAGGTAAGTCTGTCGCGGTGAAGGTCTACCATCGTCATACCGCTACTGAAGAACAGCGGGCAGCGCTGGAACGCCTGATCGCCAAAGGTTCGCCGGCCCCTTGCTTCCTGTGGCCGCTGGCGATGGTGGAAGAAGCCGAAACGAAGAAATACGGCTACATGATGGGCATCCGAGAGTCCAATTTCCGGGCACTTGAGGACTTTTTGGCGCGACGGGTTCAGCCCTCGATGCGTGTAATGCTCACGGCCGGCGTAAAGCTCGCAGATGGCTTTCTCCGCCTCCACAGCAAAGGGCTGTGCTACCGAGACATTTCCTTTGCCAACGTGTTCTTCGACCCGAAGACGGGCGAGGTGTGTATTTGCGACAACGACAACGTCGATGTCTCAGGCGCAAAAACGGGTGGGGTGCTGGGGACGCAGCGGTTCATGGCCCCCGAGGTAGTTCGAGGAGAAGCTGCACCCGCCGCCGATACCGACCGTTACTCGCTGGCCGTTCTTCTCTTCTTCTTGCTGTACGGCGGGCATCCCCTCGATGGACGGCAGGAAGCCGAGATCCGCTGTCTCGACGTTCCTGCCTACGAACGCTTGTACGGGTTCAAGCCGCTTTACATCTGGGATCCGAACGATCACGCCAACCGCCCCGTCCCCGGAGTTCACGACAACCCTATCGCCTTTGAGAAGATGTACCCACAGGCGGTTGCCGGCCTGTTCCAACGATCGTTCACTGAAGGGTTACGCTACCCCTCCAAGCGGGTACGGGAGTCCGAGTGGCGGAAGACGCTTGCCAGCGCCATCGACAGTATCTGGCTATGCAGATGCGGTGCCGAGAATTTCTACGATCCTGTTGTCGTATCGTCCAGCAGCGAGCACTGTTGGTCATGTCGCCAGTTGCTCGTCCTTCCTCCGCGTATCAAGATAGGAGATGCCGTCATTCTCCTCAATCGCGCCACCCGCTTGTTCGGTTACCACCTCGGTTCGACTCGTGACGACGACACACCGGTTGCCGAAGTGGTTCAGAATCCCCGGAGATCTGACCTCTTCGGCTTGCGAAACCTCGGTGCGGAGAAGTGGGCATTGACCAAGCCGGACGGGGCCGTGGCTGACGTTCCTCCCGGCCGTGCCGCGCCGATTCTCCACGGAAACCGTATCCACTTCGGACGGCAAACGGGGGAAATAGTGGCATAGCAAGGGGCGATGGCGTTCCATCCGGTATTCATCCTTTAAGCAACTCGCTGAGCGTGTTGGCGTAACGATCGACGGCTTCTGCCATTCTCGACAATGACCAAGCCACCTCGGACACATCAAGATTCACGGACTCTCGGGTGCCTACCAAGACAAGATGATCATCTTCGTTTATTACGAATTTTATTAGCCCAAACATATCGTCCTGCCAGCGAAGCAAATGGTATAGGATGTCCAAGCGGTGTGCGGTGTCCGCCGGGGATTGGCGGCGCCGCGTACGCCATCGTCTTTCCCGTGGGTTAGGAGGATCCTCCCAGTCTGCGATGTAGCAGGTTAACTGAAATAGCGTTTCGTCGATGTAAACCAAAAAAATGTTGCCGGACTCCAACTCCGCCACCCATCTGTATCCGTGCTGCTCGTTGTCCTGACGAACGATTTCGATCTCCGCAAGCTCGGCGGCAGACTCGACTATCTGTCTTGGGTTGAGCGGTTCTTCGACCTGCGATAGCTGTTCGTCCGTCGGAATTGAAACCCGTCCGTGGCGATACAGGGACATAAACTCCTGCCAATACTCCCATACTGTACGAGCGGGAATAGCAAACCCCAGTCCTTGAGACTCTTCCATGACTTGCGTGTTCAGCCCGATCAGCCTCCCGTTGAGGTCGAACAATGGACCGCCGCTGTTGCCGGGATTGATGGCCACGTCCGTTTGGACGAATACGCCGTCAGGAAGCTGGCGGGCGCTCTCGCTGACGATGCCGGTGGTGGCGGTGAAGGACAGGCCTCGGGGGTGGCCGATGGCCAACGCTTCGTCGCCAGCGTCGTATCCGTGGGCCAAAGAGTCCGCGGACAACTCAAAGAACCGTTCCGTGTGGATCGAGGACTTCACGACAGCGAGGTCCATGCTGTCGTGGTTGTGGACCGGGGTGGCTTTCGCGGTCGTGCCGTCGTGAAGCGAGACCAGCAATGCCCGGTGTCCCCTGACGACGTGTTCGTTGGTCAGTATGAAGCCATCCGGGGAAACAAGGAGACCGGAACCCAAATGTTCAGTGCTTTTGACTATCGGGACGCAATTGCGGAAATCCCGCACTATTGGCGACCACTTTCCGGGCGGTTTCTTGTCCGGCGGTGTTGGCATGTTGCCGTGGTCTCCTTCTGAGCCGCTTAGCCGGCGGCCCACCGGGTCAGCACCAGGTCGTTGCGGCTGGCGGGTGCCCCTATTCGTCGGCGAGCTTCACTGCGGTGCCTACGGCCAAGAGTTCTGCCGCGCCGCTGGTGATTACCGAGGTGGTGAAGCGGACGCTTACTACGGCGTCGGCGCCTTGGCGTTGGGCGTCTTCGATCATGCGGTCGAGGGCTTGTTCGCGGCTTTCGGCGACGAGTTTGGTGAACTCGTGGATTTCGCCGCCTACCAGGTTGCGCAGGGCGGCGAGGATGTCCTTGCCGACGTGGCGGGCGCGGATGGTGTTGCCTCGGGCGATGCCGAGCGTCTGGACGACGCGCTTGCCGGCGACGGTTTCCGTGGTTGAGACGATCATGGGTGAACCTCGCTACAGTTGTACGTCGGTGTACTTGTCGGTCTTGCGCTCGCGCAGGCGTTGGCGCAGCACCGCGATCAGGAGCAGGGCGAAGCCGCCGTAGATGCCGCCGATGATGAGTTTCGTGACAAGGGGCGTTTCGTCGGTGAAGAACAGGGCGTAGACGGCGATGCCAACGGCGACGAGTACGCCGCCGATGACGAGCGCCCAGCCGACGCCGCGCAAGGACTTTTCTGCCGGATTTGTCATGGCTGCGATGCTCCCTTCAGTGCCGGTGATTGCGGGTTACGGCGCTGCCACAAAGCGCACGTTGTCGATGCGCGCCACGGCGCCCTCCGCCATGCCCCAACTGGGGAAGATCAGCACCAGCTTCACGGCGGATTTGTCGAGGGCGGCGAGGTCGCCATCCAACGTGAAGGAGTAGCTTTGCCACGCCTCGTTGGGCGTCGGGTTGTCGCCGAGGGCGAGCTCTACCTGCGCTTCCGTTGCGGCATCGGGAGACTCCACCTTGAGCAGCCACTTTCCGCCCTCGGGCGGCGGGGACACCGCCTTCATGTCGAATTGCAGGGTACCGCCGGCGAGTTCGGTCACGTCCAAGCTGTCGTTGGCGCTGAATCCTGTGACGGTGCCGCCGGCGCCCCACGAGAGTTCCACCACCTGGCCGCGACCGCCAGCTTCGTCGACGATGCGGTGCGTGCCGGCGCCGCAGCAGTCCCACAGCACCCACGCCGGGGAGAGGCCGCCCGTGTCGGCGAACGCCCCGTCGTCGAACAAGACGAACCGGTTGGGATCGTTCGGCGGCACCGGCGGCGTGGGTATGCCGGCGACCCAACGAATGTTGTCCAACTGGAAGGAAAGGTCCGAGGCTTGATTCTCCGGCGAAACCAACGCCAACCCGGTGTTCACGGTCGTCAGACTAAAGTTGCCACCGAGCAGTTTGCTGACGGGAACCGTCACCGTCTCCCACACGCCATCGCCCACCCACTCAAGATCCTTCTCGCCGCTGGTGCATGGCCAGACGCAATCCACCTTGTACTTCAGGCCGTTGGGGTTGGCGCCGTAGTCCAACACGTTGATGTCGAATTCCAGCGACCCGGTGCGGTAGGCCGAGAGATCAATCGAGGTGCCGGGCTCCGTGGCGATGTACCACACGCCCGCGTTGCCGTCGTTCAGCATGGTCACGTCCAGCACTTGGCCGCGTCCGGCGTCGCGCTCGTCGGCGGCGCGCACTTCCCACTGCACCTTGTTGGTGGCGATGGTGCCGTCGCCGTAGGCCGCGCCCCAGTCGCGGGCGTCCACGCCGAAGATGCCGCCGGCCCAGGCCGGGTCCACCGCGTCCACGAATACGTTTTGCGTTTCCGCCTCCGTCATGCGCGAGGAGAGGTTGGTGAGATTGCCGGAGTTGCGGCTGTGCAGCAGGCTCATCACTTGGATGGGTTGATCCGCGGCAACGTGCAGCCGCCACTTGCCGGCGCCGTTGCCGAACATGCCGGCGAACTCCGTCGTGCTGTCGTCGGACATGCCGTTTTCCAAATCCGCCGCCGTCAGCGTTACGGCACGGCCGGCGGACATGGCCAAGGTCACCGAGGCCGTGCCGCTTGCGCCGCTGTCGTCCACGCCGGTGATCGTCACGGCGGCGTCCTCGGCGCCCGGGTTGATCACCCGCAATCGGCTCACTTGGTTGACGTTGCTGGCGGGGTTGAAGGTGACCACTTCGTGGCGCTCGTTCGCCAGCGGCGCGTGGTCGTGCATGCTGGTGACGAAGCCGTCCGGGGTGCGGATGTAGGCCAGCGGTTCGATGGCGACGTCCGCGCTGATCTCCAAGCGCCAGTCCACCTCGCTCTCGCCGACGCCGCCGGTGATGCCTTTCGCCGCGTTGCCGTTCGCGATGTCGCGGGAGTTGAAGTGCTTGGCTTCGCCGGCGGCCAGCGGCATCGTCACCGGGCCGCGGCGATCGCCGTTGTCGCCGATGGCGTGGATGGTCACGGTGCCGTCCCGGCTGGCGCGGTTGATGATGCGGGCGAAGCCTTGCAAGCGGGCCGGGTTGCCATCGCGGGGGAACAGCAGGATGCCGTCGGTGGGGGCGGTGGCGGATAGATTGGTGAGATAGCCGCCCGGGTTTTGGGCGTCGGGCGGAGCGTCGAGCAGGCTCATGGCGAGGATGTCTTGATTCGAGGTGAGGTACAGCCGCCATTTGCCGGCGCCGGCGCCCATTGCGCCGTTCAAGCCCGCGGCGCCGGCTTCCAACTGCGCGGCGCTGACGGTGCGGGCGGCGCCGGGCGCCAACATCAATTCCACTTCCCCGCCCGGGGCTGGTGCGCCGGTGTCGTCGTAGCCGGCGATGCTGATGGTGGCTTCGGCGGCGCCCATGTTGACCAGGCGCAAGCGGCTCACTTGGTTGCTGTTGCGACCCGGGTTGAAGAACGCCACTTCGTGGCTGCGGCCGGCCACGCCGACGGTCTCGTGCATGGTGGTGAGGAAGCCGCCGGTGGTGCGCACGTAGGCCAGCACTTCCAGCGTGAGTTCGGTGTCTAGGCGCAGCCGCCAGTCGCCTTGGGTGGGTGGGCCGGTGCGGCCGGCGAGCCACGCCTTGTTCGCGTTGCCGTTCTCCATGTCGTTCGAGTTGAAGTGGACGGTTTGGCCGGCGCCGAGGGTCACGGTGAGGTGATCGCCTTCCATGCCGGCGTCGTCCCTGGGATTCACCATCACCGTGCCGGCTTCCTGCGAGCGGTTGATGATGCGCACGAACCCTTGCCGCCCCTCCGTGGCCGCGGCGAGGAACAGCGGCACTTGGTGCTCGTGGCCATCCGCAACCGCGGCTTGCCCGGCGAGCGCGGCGAACAGCGCGAAGCCGAGGCCGAGCAAGCGGTTTGCCGGTTTCCGGTGTTGTTTCATGGATCGTTCCCCCTGTCGATCGCCGGCTGCGCGGTTGTGGATCTCCGTGGCAGCGCTGTCGCTAAGCCTACCACCCCCTGGGAGCGCGGGCGTCTCGCCCGCACAAGGTGGCAAGCGGTGTCCCCTGGGAGCGCGGGCGTCTCGCCCGCGCTCCCAGGGTGGCGTTGCTACAATGTTGCGCTTGCGGCCTCGGCGCCGCAGCCACTTCGCAACAAGGGAGCCTCTCTCGTATGAACCACCGAACCATGTTCTACATCAACGGCGAATGGGTCGAGCCGTCCACGGACGAACTCTTGGACGTCGTCAACCCCGCCACGGAGGAAGTGCTGGGCCAAGTCGCCTTGGGCGGCGCGGAGGACGTCGATCGCGCCGTGGCCGCGGCGGTGGCGGCGTTCGATTCCTACTCGCGCACCAGCCGCGAGGAGCGGGTCGATCTCCTCAGCCGCATCGTGGACGTGTACAAGCGCCGCATCCCGGACGTGGCGGCCGCCATCAGCGCGGAGATGGGCGCGCCGCTCGGCCTCGCCAACGCCGCGCAAGCGCCGGCCGGCCTCGGCCACTTTCTGGCGACGCTGCGGGTGCTGCGCGATTTCGCGTTCGAGGAGGACGTTGGCCGCTCCCGCGTCATCCGCGAGCCGGCGGGCGTTTGCGGCCTCATCACGCCGTGGAACTGGCCCATCAACCAGATCGCCTGCAAGGTGGCGCCGGCGTTGGCGGCGGGCTGCACGATGGTGCTGAAGCCGTCGGAGGTGGCGCCGTTCAACGCCATCCTCTTCGCCGAAGTGCTGGACGAGGCGGGCGTGCCGGCCGGCGTCTTCAACCTGGTGAACGGCGACGGGCCGACGGTGGGCGCGGCCATCTCCTCGCACCCGGATGTGGACATGGTGTCGTTCACCGGCTCCACCCGCGCCGGCATCGAGGTGGCGCGCAACGCGGCGCCGACGGTGAAGCGCGTGGCCCAGGAGCTGGGCGGCAAGTCCGCCAACATCATCTTGGACGATGCGGATTTCGCCGCCGCGATCGCCCGCGACGTGTTCGGCATGTGTACCAACTCCGGCCAATCCTGCAACGCGCCGACGCGGATGCTGGTGCCGAACGCGCGCATGGACGAGGCCGCCAGCATCGCCAAGGGCGCCGCCGAGCGCGTGCGCGTGGGCGACCCGGGCGCCGCCGACACCACCATCGGGCCGGTGGTCTCCAAGGTGCAGTTCGAGAAGATCCAAGGGCTCATCGAGAAGGGCATCGAGGAAGGCGCGAAGCTGGAATGTGGCGGCCCCGGCCGGCCGCACGGCCTGAACGCCGGCTACTACGTTCGGCCGACGGTGTTCTCCCACGTCAGCAACGACATGACCATCGCCCGCGAGGAGATCTTCGGCCCGGTGCTGTCGCTCATCGGCTACGAGGACGACGACGACGCGGTGCGCATCGCCAACGACACCAGCTACGGCCTCTCCGGCTACGTCTCCGGCGCCACCGACCGCGCCCGCGACGTGGCGCGCCGCATCCGCACCGGCAACGTGCACTTGAACGGCGCGCCGGTGGACAACCAAGCGCCCTTCGGCGGCTACAAACAGTCCGGCAACGGGCGGGAGTGGGGCCGCTATGGGTTCGAGGAGTTCTTGGAGGTGAAGGCGATTATGGGCTACAACGGCTGAGGTTCTTTGGGTTGGCGTCGGCGGGCGGGTTCCGCCGGCGCCGGCTCTTGCGATACGAAGCATGAGCTTCGAGTTTCTCGTTGTTGGCGCTGGTCGATCGGGCACGAGTCTTGTCGCGGCGCTCTTGGATGGCCACCCGAAGCTCGAGGTGGCGTTCGAGAGGGACTCGGACATCCTTTTGTCGGCTGACGAGCCCGCTCGAAGCCGCGCCGTGCGATTCCGCGATCGGTGCCGGGAAGCTGCCGCCGAGTTTCCGTCGAGGCGGTGGGGGAACAAAATCACGACTGAGCAGATTGCGGGCTTGGAGAACGACGGCGGGGGTTCGCTGGCGGCACTCCAACACTTCTTTGCCGACGTGATGCGGGACATCGTGAAGATCGTCATCGTTCGAGATGGCCGCACCTGTGTTCGCTCGAAGTTGGAGCGCAACCCCGAACTGACGATGGCGGATGCCTGCCGTCGATGGCGTTACTCGATATTCGTTCGCGATTGGCTCGTGCAACAGCGCCATGTTGTCAGTCTGCGCTACGAGGATCTCGTGCGCGACGCGCGGTCGACGTTGCTGCCGGTCTGCGCCTGTTTGGGCGTGGCTTGGGACGACGCGATGCTTGCCGGCACAAACAGCGCAAAACTACTGCCCGAGTACCGCCAAGCGGGTATTGGGGCGGCCCGTCGCGTGGTGGACGACCCGCTGCCGAGCTGCATGGCGACTATGGAGAAAGACCTGCGCCGGCTCGGCTACATCCGCCCCAGTTGAACTGCCGGACCGCCTGATGGCGGAGCTCCTTGGCTTGGCAGATCGAACGCCGCCGCGAGCAGTTCGTAGGAGCGCAGCCGATCCGCGAAGGTGGGCGTGATGGTGAGCACCACCACCTCGTCGGCGCCGGATTCGGCCGCCAGCGTCTCGATGCCCTCC
Organism: Candidatus Azotimanducaceae bacterium; assembly: GCA_965243095.1. Lineage (GTDB taxonomy): Bacteria > Pseudomonadota > Gammaproteobacteria > Pseudomonadales > Azotimanducaceae > VXYL01. The sequence goes on along the minus strand of OZ251530.1, from coordinate 1,753,275 downwards.
TTCACGAACTGCGCGGTGCCGACGATCTGCCGCGAACGCCGCCCACGCATGTGTTCCAGCTGCTCCTCCGTGAACGGGTAGCTCAAGGCGTCCTCCAACGTGGGCCGCGGCCCCCGCACGCCGCGGTCTTGCCGCATCCGCGTGAGCTCGCGCAGGCGCAGGAATCCTTCGGCCCGTTCTTCGTCTTCGGCGACGATGGCGAACACGCCCACCGAGGCGTAGGGCGCTTTCAGGTGCTCCGGCGCGAACGCCTCGCGGTATTGCCGCAGCGCCGCCACCGCCGGCTGCGGCGCGATGAAGTGCGCGTGCGAATAGGCGAGGCCGAAGCGCGCCGCGTACGCCGCGCTGTCGAAGCTGGAGCCGAGCATCCAAACCTCCGGCGCGGTGGCGGCCTTGGGCGTGGCTTGCAGGTTGCGAAAGGCTTCGGTGAGCGGCGGCGCCCCGGACACGAACGCCACCAGATCCTTCACCTTCGCCGGGTAGTATTCGATGCCGAGCGGATTGCCATAGGCCAACGCCGCCGCGGTGAGGCCATCGCTACCAGGCGCCCGCCCCACGCCGAGATCGATGCGCCCCGGATACAGCACCTCCAACAGCCGAAAGTTCTCCGCCACCTTGTAGGGCGAGTAGTGGCTGAGCATCACCCCGCCGGAGCCCACCCGAATCCGCCGCGTCTCCGCCGCCAGCTTGGTGATGAGAATCTCCGGCGACGAGCTGGCCAGGCGATCCGACGCATGGTGCTCGGCCACCCAATACCGCCGATAGCCAAGCTCATCGCACCGCTTCGCCAACGCGACGCTGTGCGCGATGGCGTCCGCCGCACTCTCGCCCGCGCCGATGGGGGACTGATCGAGGACGCTTAGGGGGAGAGGCATTCCGCGGGAGACCTCGACGGTCACTCAGGGCGTGGTGTGATTAAGCCCCACTCCGGCACCGATGGCTCCACATAATGGACTCGCGTGGCCTCCGCGCGCCGCAAGTCCTGCTGGTCGATGCCAAAGCCCGTCACGACCGCCACCGCGGCGACGCCGAACGCGGCCTGCAACGCGTGGGCCGAGGCGCACGCCCGCCCGATGTCTCCGGCACGCACTTTGAAGGATGCCTCCACCGGCACCCACACTGGCGTCTTGTCGCGCCACTGTGCGTCCATGATGAAGTCCGTGGAGTAGATCCTGTGTGCCTGCGCCTTCGTGATGCGGCCCTCGAACGTCGCGACCTGCACACGGTCCAGAAAGGCGTCATTTGGTTCCCACGGCCTCCTCTGCACGACTCGGATGCGCCCGAGGTCCAGCAACTCCCCGGTCAACGGCACGATTTCCTTGCGTAGGTGGCGCGCCAAGTCCCAGCTCCTGAGCGGATCGAAGTCGATCGTGTCCTGCGAGACGTCAATGTTGCGGGGTGCGATGTCGGCCTTGATTTCGGCGACGTCCTCCTCGATGCCGTACAAGCCAGCCGGCAAGCCGAGAAACTCGTTGGTCCATAACGTGCGCAGCATAAGGCGCTGCGCTTCGGGGTTGGCCTGCAGCTCGGCGTCAATGCGGCCGACGAGGGATGCCGGATCCAGTTGCGGTTCTACTGCCATGGCGGCTACTCCTTCTAGGAACCGTTGGATGTTGTAGGGGCGGAACACGATATTAGCACCAGCCGACGCTCTTTGACCTTCCCCAACGCCTCGGTTAGTGTCCCGTGTTCCCCGTGAAGTGGCACATTCTCAACGCCGGCTACGCATGAACGCCCGCCGCCTCATCGAGGCCGCCTTCCCGCTGAAGGAGGTCTCGCTCGATTCCGTTCACGAGAAGAACGTGCGCCACGGGCACGTCTCCACGTTGCACATCTGGCCGGCGCGGCGGCCCTTGGCGGCCAGCCGGGCGGCGCTGCTGGCGACGCTGTTGCCGGACGCGCCCGAAGCCGGCGCGAGGCGGGATCTGCTGCGGCGGATGGCGGGCCGGGCGATCGGGAAGTTCGACCGCGCCACCGGCGAAGCCTTCGGCGAGACGAGCGACGGGGGCGTTCTGCATTGGGGGCGGGAGAGCCGCACGCCATCGCCCGGCGGCGCGGCGCCGTGCAACGGTACGCCGGCGGACGCCGAACCATTCCATCCGCTGCTCGGCTTCCGCGAGGAAATCAAACGCGCCTTCGGCGATCGGGCGCCGCGGGTGCTGGATCCCTTCGCCGGCGGCGGGGCGATTCCGCTGGAGGCGATGCGGCTGGGCTGCGAGGCGGTGGCGTCGGACTTGAATCCGGTGGCGTGGTTCCTGCTGCGCTGCACGCTGCACTATCCGCATTTGCTCGCGGGGAAGCAGCGCCCGTTGCCGGACTTCGCGCGCGGCGACAGGGCGTTCTTGACGGCGTTCTTTGAGGCCCGGGGCATCCGCCGCAAGCGCGAACTGCGCGCGGCGCTGGACGCGGTGGTGCCGTCGGTCGACTCGTCGCTGGGCCCGTGGGAGCGCGAACATCTGCCCCACGGGGCGGGTCGCGCCGACTTCGCGTGGCATCTGCGGGCGGGGGAAAGTACGCGCTGGGCGAAGCGCGCCGGCGCTTGGCGGGGCGCTATCCCACCTACGCGGAGTTCGAGCCGGCACCGCGCAAGCGCAACGCTTCGGCGCGGCGCACGGAGAAGCCCTACGCGCCGCGGCCGCGGACGTTGCTGACGCCGGACGAGCGGGGCGAGGTCTCGGTCGCTGCGCTCAACGCCGAGTTCGACGCCGACTATCTGGACGACGCGGACAACCCGCGCTGGGTCGCCAAACCCACGGTGGCCTATCTGTGGGCGCGCACCGCGGCGTGCTCGGTCCTGGCCCGCGGCAACCAAGCCGACGCCGCCAGCGAGGACGACGACGAGCCCGCGGAACCCACCTCCGGCAGCGAATCCCGCCTCAAGCCCTGGCACCGCCGCACCGCCAAAACCCTGGGCGAACCCGCCCCCGACGGCACCGCGCCCGCGCTCATCGACTGCCTCCACCACCTGATGCACCTGTGGAAAACCGGCGAACAAGCCCGCGTGGACGCCTACCTCGAAGCCCACGGCCTCTGGCGCAACGACCTCTTCCGCCAAGTCGCCCAAGCGGTGCTGGAACTCGCCAAGTCCAACGCCGACGAACATGCTACGCTTGAATCCATACAGAACCACTTGCGGGCGCAGGGCGGAACCACCAGGCCGCGCCAGCGGGTGCTGCTGGACGATTAGCGATGCTCACGTCTCTGCGCCTCCGAAACTTCAAGAACTTCGCCGACGAGACGTTGCGGCTTGGGCCCTTTACGGTGATTGTCGGGGCGAACGCGAGCGGCAAGAGCAACATCCGCGACGCCTTGCGTTTCCTGCATGGCGTTGGCCGCGGTTACACGTTGGCGAACGTGTTGGGCGGCAAATACGGGGCTGGCGGGCAAGTCGAGTGGGAGGAGATTCGAGGGGCGCCGACCGAGGTCATCCGCCACGGACAGAACAAAATGCACATGGATGTGGACATGGCCAAAGCGAACGGCGAAGAGTGCGTTCACGCGGCTCTGCCATCGGGCATCAGCTATTCCATCGGCGTCCATGCGGGCGCAGCGTTGGATGGCGCGTTCGGCGTCATTCGAGAGGAACTTTGTTCGTACTACACCGTCGATTGGGGACCGCTTGGGCCCAATAGGATGCCTACGCCGATATACACGAGTGATCCTCCGCAACCCGATCCAGTCGCCATGCAGGACGACGAACACCATCTTTTGCTTCGAATGGCGAAGGCGGGAAGTCAGAAGAAGTACGGGCACCGCGTTGCTGTGCGCCCCGACCGGCCGGCGTTGACGCAAATCGAAATGCACAAGCCGGTGTTGCGGACGCACAAGGATCTCGCCCGTGATGTGGCCGCCAGTTTTGCCGATATGCGTTTTCTGGATCCTGCTCCTCGGCAACTGCGCCAGCCCGCGTTCCCGGGACAAGTCGTTTTGGGTGACAGTGGCGAAAACCTGCCAACGGTTTTGCAGGTCATCTACAACGACCGGGACCGTCGCGAGACGCTGCTTGAGTGGACCCGGGAACTCACGCCCATGGACGTGGCGGATTTTGAGTTTCGCACGGATGCATCCGGCAAGGTTCAACTGGCGATCAGGGAAACGGATGGACGAGTTACCACGAGCCGAAGCGTCTCCGACGGCACCTTGCGGTTTCTAGGCATCCTCGCCGCGCTTCTTGGCGAAGGGCCCAGAATGTGCGTGTTCGAGGAGATTGACAGCGGCATTCATCCCTCGCGGCTCAATTTGCTTGTAGAGCTGATCGAGCGCCAGACGCAAGCTGGAGACCTGCAGGTGGTGACAACGACCCATGCGCCAGATCTGCTGGCCGCCGTGAGCGACGCGACTTTTGAGTCCACATCCGTGGTCTGCCGAAACCCGGGCGTCTCCGAGGCAATCATCCGCCCCGCCAAGGATCTGCCCAATGCCGAGGATTTGCGGCGCTCTCAGGGTCTCGGCAAGCTCCATGCAACGGGTTGGATGGAGGACATCCTCTACTTCACCCAACCCGGCGAAGCTGAGGCATCGTAATGAACGTGTTGGTCATACCCGTCGGTGGTATCGGTCAGTGCAGAGCGCTCGTGCCGCGGATGGTCGACGCCTTTCGCAACAGCAGCGGGCCGAACGTGCGCGTCCGCGCGCTCTGCGATGTCGCCGCTTCTTGGGAGGGCGAACGAGACCGAGCGTCGCTCGCTGACGCGGTGGAGCGCTACGGCAGCAGCGTGCAGGTTTTTGTTCGATGCCTCGATGATGACGTGTGCTCGACCGCGCCACTCGCGCATGCGCCGGATGCCCTGGTGCGCCGACGGACTTTCTGGGGCGATGACGCTTGGCGGGACCTTGGGCGGTGGATGCGAGAGCGCTTCGATCCCAAGGAACCGAGTTGGCGCACAAGCATTGGTGCGGAGCTGGAGCGGGTGGCGCGGGATGTCGAACATGGCCCGGCGGCGAACTTCATCGACCTCGCAAGCCGCGGGTGGCTCCGCAGCCACGACCTGCCGGTCGACGACTACGAAGAGCAGCGCCGACTGCAGGCCCAGGTGGCGCCGCTGATCGGTTCGATAGACGGTGGCGATCCGGATCGGGCAGAAGAAGCGAGTCAGCGTGTAAGAGACATCCTAGCCGAGAAGTACGGTGGTGATTGAAGGTCTCGCCGACACCGGCGCGTTGCTGGCGCTGCTGGACCGGGGCGACAAGTGGCACGAACGGTGCAGTGCGGAGTTCTCCAGGCTGCGCAAGCCGCTAGGGACCACGGCGGCCGTGTTGACCGAGATCTTCCACTTGGCATGGAGAAGCCGGGTTGAAGTGGATGCGATCTGGCGTTTGGCGCGTTCGGAGGCCATCGCGGTGCTGCCAATTGTCGACGAGGACATGTCGTCGATTGAGGCGCTCATGGCGCGATACGCCGATCGTCCCATGGACTTCGCGGACGCCACACTAGTGCATGTGGCCGAGCAGGTGTCCACGAACATCGTCTTCACAATTGACCACAACGATTTTGAGACCTTTCGAGTCCACAACCGACCGTTCCGAATTTTCCCTTCGCGTTATGCGTAGGCCACCGGCATTTCGCACTCCCAGCCAGTTGACAGACAATCACCTTGGCGTGGTGCGCAGGCGTAGCACCACGTCTGGCAATAGCGGTACGCGTACGCGAATGCGAACCGGCAGGCGTCGTTGTTGCCAATCCGCCATCCACAGGGAGATGCGCCGCACCGTGCCGTCCTCGTAGCGGAAGCGGTAGTCGCAGCGCTGCGTGGGGCCGGAGTAGTAGCGATCCTTCTGGCGTAGAGACTGCTCGGCGGTGCGGGCGAGGCGTATGTGGTAGACCTCTTCGCCGTCGTGAGCGGTGGTTTCTGGCAGACAGTGCGGAGCTAGGAACAGTACGGACATCAAGTCTGGGCCATGCGGTGGGGGCAGGGTCTCGGATGCGCGGCCGGTGGCGTGGACGGTGGTTTCTTGGGGGGTCGCCAGCACCATTTCGCGGCCCTTGTCGTCCTCCTCGAACAGGAGATAGGCGGTGGTGTGGGGATGCCCTTGCGCCATGCGGCCGGTGGCGGCGAAGGTGCCGTGCCACTTGAACACGCGCTCCACCATGCCGCTGGTGGCGATTTCGCCTTCCAGCTCGTAGCGCCCGCCGCTTTCGCGCAGGTCGGCGCGGAGTTTGCCGGCGTTCATCCACGCCACGCGCACGTCGTAGCGGAGGTGCAAGGTGTCTGCCGGCGGCGAAGCATTGGGTTGCGCGGTGGCACAGGTCGTCAGCATGGCGCACGCCACGGCGGCCGCGGCACGAAGCGTGAGGCGGCCGTTCGTCATGGCTTGGTGCCGAAGTGGATGACGCCGGCCGCGGCGCCGGCGATGCCGAACCGCGCTTGTTCATCGCGGCCGGCCAAGTCGCCCGCCGTGATGGTGCGGACGCGGAAGCCGGCCGCCGCCATGCGCTCGCCGAAGTCGCACCCGTAAGTACGAAGGTGTTCCGGCGGTCGCGGATCACCGGTGGCGCGGACGTTGCCCGGGGCGTCGGCGTGCTCCACTGAGCGCGGCCGGCCGGCTTGTACGGGGACGTTGAGGATGGCCCAACCTCCCCGCTTCAGTACCCGCAACACTTCGACCATCGCGTGGCGATCGTCGCGCACATCCTGCAGCACATGGCTGCAATAGACGCCGCCGAAGGTGTGCGTCGCGTGCGGGATGGCGAGCATGTCGAAGCGTTCGTCCACGTCGTCGCGCAGCAGATCCGCGGCAACGTAGCTCTCCGGGGCGAGCCGGCGCAGGCAGGGAACGAGGCAGGCTTCCGGCGCGATATGCAGCAGTTTTCCCACGGGTTCCAGTTCGCGCAGGAACAGAAATGCCAGGCGATCGCGCTCGCGGGCCGCGCAGTGCGGGCAGACGGCGCCGCGCCGCCGGGCGGGCTTGCGTCCAGCGCTGCGGAATCTGCGGAACGACCGATCACACACCGGGCAATGCACCGCATCGCCGGCGTAGACGAGCGGCGCGGCCCGCCGGCGCAGGCGCCGCAGGCGCAGCTCAACTCGCTTAAGCGGCGACATTCGCGCCAGCGGGCAAGAGCATCCGCACACGCCCGTCGAACTTGCGGATCTTGCGCTCGATCTTCTGGCGCGCGCACAAGTCGAACCAGCTCGACAATGGCAAGAGCTCGCTGTTGCCGATGCCGTCCACGATGACCAGGCGGTAGCGGTTTTCCTCCACCGCCACGGCGATGATGTTGTGCGGCAGCAGATCCCGCGAAAGAAACAGCGTGCGGCGCAGCCACGCCTTGAATTCGCCGATGGCCGCGCCGAGGGCGTCGGTCATGCCGCTTGGCAATAGCTGCTCCAAATTCGCGGGGAAGCCGCCGTGCCAGTCGCGGTGCAGATCGGTGACGATGCCGATGCCTTGGTCCGTAGGTACGGCGCCGTGGCAGCGCGGCACGTGCGTCCAATCGGCGGGGGGGCGGTGCGACAACTGCTGGTACGCCTTCAGCTCCTTGCGCTGATCGTCGAAGCCGCGCCGGCCTTTGAGGCGTCGCCAGCCGCGCGCGTCCGCGAGGCGGGCGGCCGCGGTGCGATCCGGGCGCAGCACTTTCACGCACAGGTTGTCGTCATCGGGGTGGACGTAGCAGCGCCGCGTGCCGCCGACAGCGAACGGTTCGCGATCGGCCAAGATCAACATGGCGCCCCCACACGCAGCACCTCCTCGTACACGCGGCGTGTATCCGCCGCCATCCGCTCGACGGTGAGGGTTTGCTCGGCCCAGTCGAACACGCCTTGCATCCGCTGCCGCGTCGCCGGCAAGTCGGCCAAGCAGAAGGCGAGCGTGGCTTTCAACCGCGCTGGTTGTGCGATGTGTTCGGCCGGCAGCACATCCGTTGCGCCCGGCACCGGCGTCGACACCACCGGCAGGCGCGCCCGCAGCGCCTCCGCCAAGGCGTAGCTGAAGCCTTCGCGTTCGGACGCGATCACCAGCAAATCCGCCGCGCCCATGATGGCGCGCGCGTCCGCTTGGAATCCGGCGAGCGTCACCGGCGTGCCGGCGGCCAAACCTGCCAGCTCCTCTCGTTGCGGCCCGTCGCCCAGCACCAGCAGATGGCCCAACGAGTCGTCCCAAAGGGCGATCAAGCGCTCGTAGCCCTTCACCGGCACCAAGCGGCCGACCGCCAACGTCACCGATTGCGCCGCGTCGATGCCGAAGCGTTCGCGCAGAACGGCCCGGGAGAGCGGTTGCGGCGCCGGCGGAACGCCGTTGAAGATCACCCGTTTGCGCGGATGGTCGAGCGTGTCGAGCACGCCGGCGCTGACGCCGATGACGGCATGAAAGCCGCGATAGGCCGACAGATCCTTCTTGACGGCATGAACCGTGCCCACCACCGGGCAGCGCGGCCGACAGACCGCTACAAGCGCCGCCGCCTTGCCGGCGTGGGCGTGAACGAGGTCGGGCGCGCACTGTGCAAGCACACGCCGGAGCGCCCGGCGCAGCAGCGGATTGCGCCGCCCGCGCGCCAGATCGAGGGCGTGAAAACACACCCCCGGCCCGAAGCGCTCGCGGTAGCGCCCGTGCGCCACCACCGCCACCTCGTCGCCGCCGCTCGCCAAGGCGTTGCTCAAGGCCACGAAGTGGTTTTCCAAGCCGCCTTCCTCGTCGCCGGCCATCACCTGGCAGATTCGCACGATGCTTGGCGCTACCGGCCGCGGATGCCGGTTCGCAAGCGCTGGCGGAACGCGAACATGCCGTCCTTGCCGCTCACGTTGACGCGCTTGAGCCGCAGCGGGTCGTCTTGGCCGATCGCGCTGACGCCGCCGTTGGTGGTCACCGCGAATTGGTACTCGGCGGCGCGGGCGGCGGCGACGTCGTCATCGCCGAAGATGCCGAACGGGTAGGCGAAGGAACACACCGGCACGCCGAAGGCGTCTTCCAACGCCGCCTTGCCGCCGGCGATTTCGTCTTGGCGTGCGCTGGGCGTCAGCGATGGCAAAAGGGCGTGGGTTTGCGTGTGAGCGCCGAGCTCCCAGCGGCCGGAGGCGAGCATGGCGCGCACCTCGGCGTCGGCGAGTTTGGGTTCGGCCAGCAGTTCGCCGGAGTCGTGGTGCGCTTTCTTCTGCCGCGACCAGTCGCGGTCGAAACGGTCCACCACCAGGAACAAGGTGGCTTTCGCGCCGTACTTTTCCAGCAGCGGGTGCGCGTTGCGGTAGTTGTCTTGGTAGCCGTCGTCGAAGGTGAGCACCACGGTTTTGGGCGGCACCGGCGCGGCGAGATCCGAGAGGAAGGCGAAAGTCCAGCCATCCTCGATCAGATGCGCGAGCTGACGCTCGAACAGCGCCGGCGACACACGCAGCTTGTTGAACCGCCCACCCGGTACGGGGTCGCGGATCAGGTGGTACATCAGGATGCGCGGATGGCGGTAGTCCACGGTCCGTCGCCACCACGCGTAGCGATGCGAGAAGAAGGCGGCGCCGATGACGCCGACGCTGATCAAGCTGGCGAGGAAGGCCGTCACGGTGTGGCTGCCGGCGATGGTTCGCGCACGAGTACCTCGCCCGCGAGTTCCTCGTAGAGCGCCAGAGTTTCGCCACACATGCGCTCAACGCTGAAGTCGTGCGACCACACGGCAGCGCGCGCCTCGGCTTGGTCGTCAAGCACACGACCGATCGCGTGCGCCGCTTCGGCTTTGTCGCCCACCGCAACCCGCCCCGCCGGAAACACCTGCGCCAGCACTTCGCCCACGCCGCCGTGCGCGTAGCCCACCACCGGCGTACCCAGCGACAGTGCCTCCAGCACCGTGCGCCCGAAGGACTCCGGGTGCGTGGAGAGCGACACCACCGCGGCGGACACTGCCATGATCTCGCGCAGATCGTCGCGGTGGCCGGTGAACACCAAATCCGCCCCTTGCGCCTTGATCTCGGCCTCGTAGGCACCGTGTTTCGCGTCCGCGCCACCGACCACCAAACCGACCACCGCCGGGTGGTTCTTCGCCACCTCGCGCACGATGTGGATGAAGTCGTGATGGCCCTTGAGCCGAGTCAATCGGCCGGGCAGCGTCACCAACGCCTTGCCGACCAGCTCCGGCCGTTCCCGCCGCCAAGCATCCGCCCACGCTGCGGAAGGTTGGAAGCCGCGGCGAAACCGCTCCGGGTCCACACCGCGATAAATGGTTCGCAGGCGCGCTTCGTCCACACGCGGATAGTTCCGCCGCACATACTCGCACGCCGTGTCGGAAACCACGATCACCCGTTCCCCGCGCGTCATCACCGCGCTGTAGGCGTTGACGGAGTACAGGCCGTGAACCGTGGTGACGAAGCGCGGCCGAGCCTGCGCCGGCATCCCGCGCCAAGCCAGCCACGCCACCCACGCCGGCAGACGCGAGCGGGCGTGCAAGATGGCCGGCCGCTCCCCGGCAAGCCAACGGCGAAAAGCGCCCACGCGCAGCAAGGTGGCCGGATGCTTCCGCCCGAGGTCCCACCGCACATGCCGGCTGCCGGCGTTTTCCAGCGCCGCCACCATGCGCCCGCCGTTGGACACCACCACGGACTCGTGCCCAGCCGCCACCAGCGCCCGGGCGATCTCCAGCGTTCCCTGTTCCACGCCGCCGCTCTCCAGCGCCGGCAGCACCTGCACCACTTTCACGGCTTGTTTGCCTCGCCAGCGCCAATCATCGGTACATGTTCGGCCGGCCCGGAAAGCGAAAGCGCTTGTATTCCCACTGGTATTGCGCCGGGTCGCGCCGCACCACGGCCTCCACCGCGGCGTTCATCACGGTGGCGCTGGTCACCGGGTCCGGATCGGCAATCGAGCCATCCACCGTCTCGATGCGGATGGCGAAACCGCCGGGCGTCCGCGCCGCCACCGCCACCACCACATGCGCCCGCACCCGCTGCAGCAGCTTGGAGACCAGCGCCATGGTCTGCGTGGACTGCCCGAAGAACGACGCCCGCACTCCCGTGCGCGGCACCTGATCCGGCATGATGGCCACCAAGCCGCCGTCGCGCAGCCACGCCAAGATGCGCCGCAGCCCGGCAACCGAATCCGGCGCCGGCCGGGAGCCGAGCCGCGCGCGGGCGGCAACCAGCGCCGCGTCCACCACCGCCGAGCGCGGCCGCTCGTACAGCGGCACCAGCGGCGCCCGGGTGTTCAAGTAGTAGCCAAGAAATTCCCAGTTGCCAAAGTGCGGCGCCAACACCAGCACCCCCTCGCCGCTGGCGCCCTGCCGCAGCAGGTGTTCCCCCTGCACCGAGCGCGCCAGCGTCCCCAGCCGCGCCAACGGCCACGTCCACAGCGCCGCAGCCTCGAACGCCGTCATCGCCGTTTGCCGCAGGCTGTCGCGCAGCAAGCGCTTCCGCCACGCGGCCGACTCCCCGGGAAACGCAAGCTCCAGGTTGGTGCGCGTGGTCCGCGCCGCGCGGCTGTTGCGGCGCAGCGCAAAGTCGCCGGCATGTACCGCCATGCGCCGCAGCGAATCCAACGGCAACGGCGCGCTCAGGGCGCAAAGCCCTCGCGCCGCCGCGATGCCCAGCCGCGCGGCTTGCTCGTTGTACACACAACCGTCCTCAAGGTGGCACAACACGCGAGTATCGCCGCTTCGGCGTTCGAGTTGAAGGAGATCTCAGCCGGGGGTGGGCCACTTCGTGGCATCTGTTGCCTGGGAGCGCGGGCGTCTCGCCCGCACTTTCGTTCACGGTTTCACCTCGGTGCGGGCGAGACGCCCGCGCTCCCAAGGTCGCCCCGGATCCGGGGTGAGCGCCTACAGCGAGCTGGCGGCCGACTGGGCTATAGTTCGTGCTGCAAGTTCGCAAGGAGGGTGTTTTGGACATAGCGGAACTGGGCGCCTGCCCGGACACGGACGCGGTGATGCGGGCTTTGGACGAGCACGGCTTGGTCAAGCATGCCTTGGAGTTGGACGCCTACGGCGTCACCATCATTCCGCGCGAGACGATGGGCGTCACGGAGGACTTCGTGAACCGCTTGCGGGGCGCCATCATCGCCGCCTGCGAGAAGCGCAACGGCGTGACGATTGGCGACTACCGCACGTCCGAGGCGAAAGGCGAGGGGTTGTTCAAGAACTCGTGGTATTTGCTGAAGGAAGACCCGGTGTTCGCCGAAGCGGCCACCAACCCCAAGGTGCTCGCCATCGCCCGCTGGCTGCTCGGCCGCAGCGCCATGCTGGCGGGGCACACTTGGATCATCAAGCCGCGCACCAGCCAGGACCTGAGCCTGCACAGCGACGCCCACGGCGTACCGCCGGGCGGCGGCCACATCGCCCACGCGGCGAACCTCTCGTGGCTCTGCACGGACTACGGCGGCCCGGAAGACGGCCCGACGGTGTTCGTGCCCGGCAGCCACCGCTACGGGCGGGCGACCTTGCCGCACGAGCAGAAACTCGCCGACTGCCCGTTCAAGACCGTCACCTTGAACGCCGAGGCCGGCTCCCTCGCCGTTTGGCACGGCGCCACCTGGCACGGCTCCACGCCGCGCTCGAACCCCGGGCTGCGCATCACCTTGGTGCAGGTGTACATGCGCATGCACATGCGCCCGATCAACATGTGGCGCGATGTGGACGTGGACGCCGAGCTGTTCGAGAAGCACCCGGAACTCCGCACCATCCTCGGCAAAGACCACCTCTACCCCTACGAGGAGCACAACGCGCATCCAGAGCGCATCGCCCCGTTCATGCGCACGGGCACTGATCCGTTCGCGTAAACCGTCGCCATTGTGGTTCCCGTCACGGGAGATGCTCCGAATACGTCCACACGCCGGATGGTGGGGGCGGAACGTCCATCGCGGAGGTTGCGTCGCGCCAGCCTAGGGCTAACAGGCTCGGCGGGCGGGCGATGCGCCGGTAGTCCGGCGTCTCCACCATGTGCAGGATGCTGCGCGCGTAGCCGCCGCCCGCTAGTGCGCGTGAGAGTTGGTCTTCGGCGAGGCGCACAAGCCTTGGCAAGCGCCATCCGTGCGCCGGGTGGTGATGGATGTGGATGGCAACGCCTTGCCGCACTGCGCGGGCGGTGGCGTAGCGGCCGGCGTAGATGTGCGCCCGCAGCGGGCAAAGCGCTTGAGGCGAGCTTGAAGGCCATGCTGTCACGCTACTACGCCGCCAAGCAGGGCCACATCCTCGCCGCGGACTTACTCAGCCGGCGGCGGCGCGACAGTGCCACCGCCCGCTCCGTGCCCGCCTCCCGACCAACGCCTCGAAACAGCCCATTGACGAGAGCCATATCCCGGCGTATAGTCGCGGTCAATTCGACCCAAACATGCCAAGCTAATGACCCACTCTCGTCAGCGCAGTCAGACCGCCGGTCTGGTCTTTGCCGGCACCCTCTTTCCCGTGTTGCGCCAGCGGGCCACTGGCGCGGCACACCGGTTCCTGCAACGCTTGGGGTCTTGCGGTTTGGTGCAAGTGCAGCGGTTGGGCCGGCCGACGTTCCATCACGCCAACCACGCCGCCCCGATCCACAAGGATCTGGCGGCCATCTTCCGCAAGGCCGTCGGCCTGCGCCAGCTGTTTGGCAAGGCGTCGCCGCCTCAGGCGGACGACGTCGATTGCACGTCTTACTCCGTAGCGTGCTGCGGGTCAAGACTTTCCCCGATCTGATCGTGTAGCGCCTTTCACGCACATCGGGTGCCACAAGACCAAGCAACATCAGGAAAGACATGCCTAACGCCGACCGAAATTCCGCGACGCCCGTGCATCTTCGCATGCACCCCCGCGTCTTTGCCGCTTTGGGTGCGGATCTCGTCACGAACGACGTAGTGGCCGTGATCGAATTGGTCAAGAACTCATACGACGCTTACGCCAAGGAGGTCTGGGTTCGCCTAGGTGTTGAAGTGGGCGAGGCCTACATGGAAATCGAGGATGATGGCCATGGGATGACTGAGGAAGTCATCAGAGATGCTTGGTGTCTCGTCGCAACGCCTTACAAAGAATTTCACCGCGAGGTCGTTAGAGACGGCGCAACCCGTCGCGTATCTGGACAAAAAGGCCTTGGCCGTCTCTCCGTTGGCCGACTAGGCCAACGGCTCACTCTGTTGACAAAAGCAGAAGGGCATCCGTGCTTGCAGGTGGACGTGGATTGGGCCGAACTGGCCGCCGGCGACGACATCGGTAACAGCACGGTCAACCTCCGGCGACGGACGAACACAACTCTCCGGCGCAACTCCGGAACGCTGCTCAGAATCCATGCCCTTGAAAGCCCTTGGGATGACGATCAGCGCGAAGAGTTGAAGGAAAATTTAGAACGGCTAATTTCCCCATTTGGGGATGTTGACGACTTCAAGGTGCATTTTGCTACCACGGCCGACGATGGCGAACAAATCGAGGCCACGATTTCTTCACCGTCCTTCCTAGCGACACCAAAGTACTGGATTTCCGGACGCGTAGATGATCGGGGGGACGTCAACGCCCTATATAAGTACCACGCCATTGCCACGGACGACCAGCGTGACCAACGGGTCACCGTGCCTTGGCACCGAATCCACCGATCTGCAGACTTCCGGCCAGTACCCGCAGGAGAACCCGGTGCCGTCGCGAGTTGCGGCCCGTTCTCATTTGACATCCGCGCATGGGACATTAGCCGAGAGGGTGTGCGAGAAGTGGCAGACCGATATGGCATCCAGAGAAGTCACATCCGGGCCACCATACAAGCCAACAAGGGCATATCCGTCTACCGAGACGGCGTACTCGTCCTACCTAAGTCCGACGGTGCCCTTGACTGGCTCGGCCTTGACCTCCGGCGTGTAAGCAGAGTAGGCGACCGCTTGAGCACCAACCAGTTGGTCGGCTATGTGTCCATCAGCGCGGACGGCAACCCGGGCATTAAAGACACTAGCGATCGCGAGCGCCTCGCAGTATCTCCCGAAGTTCGGGAATTCCAAGCGATCCTCAAGGCCATCATCGGCGAACTGGAGAAGGAGCGAGATCAAGATCGAATCAAATACTCGAAAGAGACTCCTATGGAGGACCTTCTCGTTGCCGTTTCAGCCACAGATGCAATAAGAGATGTGCGCCAACTCGCTGAAGCTGGCGGGTCCGCGAGGAAGGCGATACCCGTGCTTAGAAGGCTACACAAGTCGCTGGTGGACACCCGAAAGAAAATCGAGAGAAGGTTCGTCTACTACAGCCGCCTTGCAACGATCGGCACGGTTGCTCACATGCTCGTCCACGAAATTCGCAACAGGACGACCGCCATTGGTCGCTTCCTTCGCCTATTTGGCCGCATGAAGGCAGCGCCACGACCGCCCCTTCGGAGGTCACTAAAGGCGGCAAAAGACTCGGTAGCGGCGTTGGAGCGGTTGGCGGACGTATTTTCGCCTTTGGCTAGCCGGAGCTTCAAACGGGGCAGCCGGACATGCGTCTTGGAAGAGAGAATCGACGCTTGCCTGCGGCTACAGCAGGCTGACCTACGGCAGAGAAAAATCGCATACTCGATTCCGGAAACAAAGACTACCGTTGCTGTCCATCCGGCCGAGCTAGACGCCGTGATCTTAAATCTGGTATCGAATTCGATATATTGGCTCGCCGAGGTGGAAGCAAACAACAGGCGCCTTGAGTTTCAAGTCGAGGTGTCTAGCGATCCGACGAAGGTCTCCGTTCGTATAATGGACACCGGACCTGGTATCGAGCCGGAAGATATGGAGCGCGTGTTTTGGCCTGGAGTGACGCGCAAGCCCGATGGCATTGGGATGGGGCTTACGGTCGCCGCTGAGCTCGTAGCCGCGCACGGCGGCCGGATGGCCGTTGAAGGTATTGAAGTTGGAGCTTCCTTTACCTTTGACCTGCCGCTGGCCCACTTTGGGGGATCAGGAGCATGAGGATTCTGCTGGTCGACGACGACAACGAAGTGCTTAAGCCGTTGTGTGAAGAGATGACCGAGAGAAAACAACTGGACGTCGATTGGAAGCAGGTCCCCTTTGAGGATGCGGCCGTCGAGATCAAGTCGTTCGCGCCCGATCTGATCGTGCTTGACTTATTCTCGGGATCACCGTCCGATAGTACGAACACGGGGCTGGCAAATTTGGGCGAGATTTGGGAACAGCACTTTCTCCCAATCGTGGTCTACTCCGCGGATCCGAGCGATGTTTCGGAGGAACCGAGGTACGGGAATCACCCGTATATTCGGTGCGTAAAAAAGGGCAGTGAAAGTGACTTGAAGGTGCTGGAGGAAATAGCTGGTTTTTGCCCGCTCATAGAAATGCTCCAGAGAGCGAAAACGCGTATAGAGCTAGAATTCTCCAAGGCGCTTCGCGACGTGTCGACTAAAGCGCCGGCAGATAGCCTGTTGAGTGTTGTTGAACGGGCGGCGAGACGCCGAGTCGCAGCCTTGGTAGATGAGGCAGACCCATCAAGCCGCTTGATAGAGCCTTGGGAGCAATATGTCTTCCCACCAGTGTCCGGTAACTTGCGACAAGGGGACATCCTGCGGCCTCGGGAAGCTCAACGGGAGCTGGCGGAACGCTACCGTGTAGTGTTGACGCCGTCGTGCGATCTCGCCACAAGTGGCGACCGGCGACCCAAGGTCGATAGTGTTCTCGTGG
The DNA here is from genome assembly GCA_965243095.1 of Candidatus Azotimanducaceae bacterium. Taxonomy (GTDB): domain Bacteria; phylum Pseudomonadota; class Gammaproteobacteria; order Pseudomonadales; family Azotimanducaceae; genus VXYL01. The sequence goes on along the minus strand of OZ251530.1, from coordinate 1,736,760 downwards.
CGCGGTGTACGGATATGGCGCGTGCATTGGTCTCAATGGGCATAGAAGGCGGCAAACCATCGAGGAGGAAAGACCGCCTTCAACGGGTCTTAAATTCGGGTTTCGAGCGGCATGTTGTACCGTTTCCCGAACTCCCTGGTCTCATTCCGAGGATGGCTGCGGACCTGCGGTCGCTTGAACTAATACCTTTCGACCGTGTTGCGGCTGCCTACGACGTCGTGGCCTCTGTTGACAGTCCCTTTCGAGAGGCGATCGCTTGGGCGTACATGCAAACGGGAGCCCGTCCCGGCCTTCCAGATAGGGCCACTGGGCCTTGGGCGAGGGAAGCGGTCGACGACCTTTCCTCTGACGGCGATGTGTAGCTGTGTACGCGCTCGATTTTTTCTGTGGCGCCGGCGGGTTAACGCGGGGCTTGTGCGATGCCGGTATCCAAGTAGTTGCTGGATACGATAAAGATGCGGCCTGCAAGGAGACGTACAAGAGGAATAACCCGGGAGCGAAGTTTCACTCTTGCGACATCAAGGCGCTCTTGGTCGACGACCTTGATTTGTCGAAGGGCAGCAATTGGCTCTTTGCGGCGTGTGCGCCTTGCCAACCCTTTAGCAAGCAGCGACGGTCTAGCGTACCACATGAGGATGCGACGTTGCTCACTCACATAGGCAGGCTGGTAGCGGCCGCACACCCGAAATGGGTCTTGATAGAGAACGTGCCTGGTATCGCAAGCGTTCCCGGTTTCAGTACGTTTCGGCGTTTTTTGAGGGTGCTTTCGGAGAACGGATACGGCCATGTCCATCGCGTCTTGGACGCTATGCACTATGGTGTACCCCAAACGCGTCGACGTCTCGTGTTGCTAGCAAGCCAAGGTGCCATTCCGCGCCTGCCAGCAGCTACACATGTCTCCCGGATGTGCACAGTACGGGATGCCATCGGGCATTATCCCGCGATTGAGGCCGGCGAAACCAGTGATCAGATGGCCAATCATGTGGCAGCCCGGGTCATGGAGTGGAACTTGGAGCGACTCCGTCATACGCCTATTGATGGCGGCGACCGACGAAGTTGGCCTGATGAACTTGCCTTGGACTGCCACCAGAAGACCAGCGGTTACACGGATGTATATGGCCGCATGGCGTGGGAACGCCCGGCACCTACGTTGACGGGTAGATGCAACAGTATATCGAACGGCCGATTCGGGCACCCAGAACAGAATAGGGCGATTTCGCTCCGGGAGGCTGCGGCTATTCAAACATTCCCTGATGACTATGTATTTCATGGTCCGAATAGCCACATCGCAAAGCAGATTGGTAACGCAGTGCCTGTTGAGTTTGCAGCCGTTCTAGGACGGCACATTCTTGATGCCCACAGGGCCCTTGGTGGCGCGGCTTAGGCGATGTGACGTGATTGACGTGGTCCTATCCCATTTAAGAGTGGTGCCTCGCAACGCGCCTTCCGCCTCTTCAGGTTCAACAGCTCGACCCTCCGCCACAACGGCGGCGTCGCATGCTGTGCGCCGTCCCGATCGACAACGCCACCACCTCGTGTTCGTCGGCCGCGAGCGACGTCTAGGCCAGCCCAACGAAGAGCCACTTCGGGAGCCCGCAACCTTGCGAGACCCACCGGTGGGAGAACACCCCGTGCCGCCACATGGCGTTGCCACAGCCGCAAGAGGGTGTACGACAAATCTTTGGTAAGTGGGCACTCCGCTGGGCCAGCGCCGGCGTGGTGGAAGCCATCGCGGACCTCCGTATCCTTGGGTCTTTTCACCAACCGGTCAAGGGGAGGCCCGCGATGGCGACAGGGACTGTCGACGATTGCAGCAAGGAAGGCAAGAGGGACGACGACGCGGCGGCGCGGCTGAAGGCGTCGCTGCTTGAGTTGGAGGCGTCGGTGGCGGGAGTCGTCGTGGCGCTTTTGGCGGCGTGCGCGGAGGGAGTGGACGGCGCGTCGGCGGCGACGCTGGACCAGCAGGTTCGGGAGGCGGTTCTGGAGGCGTCGCGGCGCGGGCTGGAGCAGGGGCTGGAGGCGGACCGCTCGGACTGCGGGGCGGCGAACGCGCCGCGCTGCGGGGAGTGCGGCGGGCCGACGCGGTATCTGGGTCGGGAGCGGTCGCCGACGGAGACGGGCGTGGGCACGATTCGGCTGGCGATGGGCCGCCACGCGTGCGACGACTGCGGCCGGAGCGTTCGCCCGCGCTTGGCGGTTCTGGACATCGAGAAGACGATGACGCCGCTGGCGCGGCGGATGGCGAGCGAGGTGGGTTCGCTGTGCTGCCACGAGGAGGCGGACCGGCTGCTGCGCGTGGTCGGCGGGGTGAACTTCGGGGCGAAGCGCGTGGAGCGCGCGACGCGGGCGGTGGGCGAGGACGTGGAGGCGAGGCGGACCGAGCTGCTGTCGTCGGCGATCTCGGTGTTGGCCCGGGAGGGCGCGGCGAACGACGCGTCGTTCGCCCGGGCGCCGGCCCGCAAGTCGTTGAGGGAAGGGCGGATTCCGTGCGTGGCGTTGGACGGCACCGGGGTTCCGGCGCGGCCGTCGGAGACGGCGGGGCGGCGCGGGAAGGACGGCGGCCGGGCGACCACGCGGGAGGCGAAGGTGGGGGCGGTCTGGCTGGCCGAGGCGGACGGCGAGGGCGTGATGCGGGGCGTGCCGGGCGCGACGTGGTGCTTCGCCGCGGTGGAGAGCGCCGAGGACGACGGGGCGGGCGACTCGCCGGTGGCGCGGCGGCTGCTGCGCGAGTTGGCGGCGCTGGGCTTCGCCCCGGAGGACGTCGGCGTCGCCATCGGCGACGGCGCGGAGTGGCTGCGGCGGCTGTTCGAGCAGTGGTTCCCGAACGCCGAACACATCGTCGACTTCTTCCACGCGGCCGAGTGCCTGTGGGCGGCGGCGCGCGCCCGCCACCACGACGACGACGCGGCGAAGCGGTGGGCCGAAAAGCTGTGCGGACTGCTCAAGGCCGGGCGTCTGGGCGACGTGCTGGCGGCGCTGCGCGCCCCCGGCGCGGGCGCCGAGGAGCGCGGCAAGGCGATTCGCTACCTGTCCGCGCGGCGCGGCCGGATGCGCTACGGCGAGTACCTCGCGCGCGGCCTGCCGATCGGTTCCGGGCGCGTCGAGGCGGCCTGCAAGACCATCGTCGGAAGACGGATGAAGTGCATCGGAATGCGCTGGACCGTCGCCGGCGCCAACCCCGTCCTTTGGCTGCGCTGCGCCCGGCTCAGCGGCTGGTTCGACGACTATTGGGACGACCGCCTGCGCCGGGCGGCGTGACGCGCCCTCCAACGCCTTTACCAAAGAATTGTCGTACACCCGCCGCAAGACCACGCCAGCAACAGTGGAGGTATAGTTGTAGCGTGCGGGCGACCGGCGTATAGTTCGCGTCGGCATTTCGGCGGGAGGAAGTTCCTTGGACATAGCGGAATTGGGCGCCTGCCCGGACACGGACGCGGTGATGCGGGCTTTGGACCCAGGGCTTTTTCACGCTAGCCGAAGGCGGTTGAGGGGCGTGGGGGAGTGGGAAGAGCGGGTGTGCGACGTTTTTGTGCATGGGCACACGGGCGTTGGGTTGAGAGCGCGGCGGTGTCACCGCGTGTCCCGCAAGGCCGCCGCGTCCACCCCGGATGGCGGCGGCGACCCTGGGAGCGCGGGCGTCTCGCCCGCATTCGGCTGTCGGACCCCTTCGCGTGACACCCGCGCAGGAGGCGGTGCGAGCTCGCCGGACACCAACCGCGAACGCAAGACCCTAATTTCGGTGCATATCCCCAAGACCGGCGGCGTCACGTTTCGTTCCGCCGTCTTGCGCCCTGCGTTCGGCGACCGGTTGTTGCTGGACTACCACGACCATCCGTTGGCCAATGAGACCAGCGTACGGAACGCTCGCGCCCAAGCGTTCGTGCCGACCGACGAGCTGCTCAGCCGCTACGACTGCATACACGGGCACTTTCTCGCGACCAAGTACGCTGGTTCGCCAAGCTGCGAGTTCGCGGTTTGGCTGCGCGACCCCGTGCAACGCTACATCTCGCGGTACCACTACGGGCAGCGCGAAGGCGGCCTGGCGGGCATGACGTTCGCCGAGTTCTGCCAAATCGAGCGCTACCACAACACCTACGCCAGCTACTTGTGGAATTTCGACCTCGACCGCTTCGACTTCGTTGGCATTACCGAGGATTACGCGAGGAGCCTAGGCATCTTCTGCCGGCGTTTTGACATTCAAAAACGCCCGATGGCGGCTCACAACGTCAATCCATCGAAGGACGTGACGGAAAAATACGACGTGTCCGCCGACACGCGCAGACTCATCGAACGCCACAACGAAGTGGATTTGGAAATCTACGCAGCTGGCCGACGACATCTCGCGTCCTTGGAGGCAAGGCACTCGACATGATCCACGTTTTTCGGCACAATGGCGTACATGGACGAACATTGCAGAAATGGGCACCGCCTGACCGCGTAGGCGTGACAGTCAAAGAACCCCTTTGAGGTCTTCCGGAACGAGGAGACCGCGCCTGTCGATCGCCGGAGACATGACCGTTGGGAAAGCACTTTCTAGTGTTAAGTACTGTTGAGGTAGATGACTAGATGACGACTGCAAGCCCTTTCGATTACGGCAACACGCTTCTTGGCACCTTCGCGTTTGAAGAAGGCGAGTTATCCGCATATGACTTGGCCGACAAAGTTTCGTTGGACGTCGCCGTCGCAGGCACCGTGGAGTTCCTTAGGACTGGTGGTGTAGCCCAGCTACTCTTCTCCAGTCCGTTGGATCCGGACTTTGACAAGGTGTTAATTGGCCGTGATGGGCGACTCGTTGCCAATACCATTGCCGGCCAAGTCACGTTGCATCGATGTCACGTTAGTCGATACGATGCCAACCCGGGTGCATCTCAAGTTACGGTACGTTTTCTATTCGCCACTTTGGGCGTTTTCAATAGCGATGCCCGTAAGTTGAAGTTGACGTATTTTGTCGACACGTCAAAGATGGATGTTCCTGTCGGAACCATCGACGTTAAACGTGATGATTGGCCGAAGAAGATACGAATAGACGTGGCTGGATATGAGGTAAAGGCGTCTTCGGAAATCGATGGCGACGTTTTGGAAATTGCAAGCGGCATCGAAACGTCTCGCAAAGGAAATACTCTCAACGTACGAACGGGCTTGTTGTTACATTGCATTTGGCACTCAGATGGTGAGGTAGACGTGTGGAACGATGCGTACGAACGTGCAAAGAGTCTACGGTCTGCATTGGCGGCATTGGTAGGACATGTGCCAGAATCGCCGCCGCTGAAAGTGAGCGTTGAAAACGATGGAGTGAGTTCAGACAAAGGACGCGCTGCACCGTATCGAGCGCATGTCGGAGAATTGCTTGTGTGTTCTGATGACGAGGGAGTCAAAGACGCACCGAAAAAGACACACTTTCTCTTTGATGTATCGAGACACTCTAACGAACTTGCCAAGATTGCGGCCAATTGGGTGTCACGACACAGGAAGAATACGGATCGTTTCCGAGAAGCGGTTCATTGGGCAGAGTGGGACGCTAGATTCAACCGAACGATAGAGCACGGGATCGTCAATTTCATAATGGCCATGGAAACATGGACGCGCGACGCGAATGGAAGAAACGCGACAGAGAGGCTACGGAGCGTGATGGGTGAGGACGTCTTGACAAAGTTGGGAGCTATCGGGTTGGAGAGTTTCAATGACGTTGTAGAGCAGGTCGTTTGGTGTAGGAATTTCATTACGCATAGAGGGCCTCCTAGGAACCGTAAGGAGAATGTACCGTGGAATTACCGAGATGACAAGGTGTTGTACTTCATGAATGTGTCTGCACAATTTCTCTTCTATGTTCACACGCTTCGTCTATGTGGATTTGATATTGAGGCGTGGCACAACAGTGCGCCGCAGGGTGAACATCCGTTAGTCAAGTACGTCAAGGAATTTCATAGTAGCATGAAGTATGCCCGCAGTACGAAGCTTGAGTAAGAGTGAGAGTCCGATCAGACTATCCGTTGTATGGACTTCCCGGCTAAAGTGGGGATCGAGTTGCGTCGGTGTGGTGCCCTGTGGTCGAAGTTGCTCGGTGATGCGTGAATGGAAACTCCGAGTAAAGTAACACCGAGTGTCGCGGATGTGCAACGTCCGGCCGGCATGGAGCGGCGGCCCCGCGCCAACGGAATGCCAGCAGGCTTGGAGGGTGGGCGATGGGACGGTATTCTGGAGTTTCCGCCAAGTGCAGGACGCGGTGTGGGTAGCCGGTCGCTGCCAGCGTACGGGAGAGGTCCTTATCGGCGAGGCGCACAAGGCTCGGTACACGCCACGCGTGCGCGGGGTGGTGGTGGATGTGGATGGCAACTCCTTGCCGCACCGTGCGGGTGGTGGCGTAGCGGCCGGAGCACACACGCGCCTGCAGGCGTATGGGTGCTTCTGTTTGGTAGGCGAAGAATCGGCGGCCGTTTTCGGCCCATTCGCCCGTTAGCCGGCCCGGGGCTATGGCGATCTGCTCCAAACTGGTGGCGATGCGGACGCGCAACGCCACCGGAGGGTTGATGGCGGCGTCTAGGGGCGGGATGAGGTCGGTCAGGGCGGCCGATGCGCCGTTGGCGAGAATCTGTTGCCGAGGGTCGAACGGGTGCTCGGTGCGCTCGATGTCGAAGGTGATCTTCAAGGTCTCTTTGGGGGCGAGCGGTCGGTTTAGTCGGTAGCTTCGGTGGTGTGGGGGGCTGGTTTCCGTTCTGTCGCCGGTGAGGCGCAGGCGGTGGACGGTGACGCGCTCGTCAAAGGCGAAGCGCAGCACCGGGATGGCTGCGTCGTGGTGGTTGGCCAGCACCGCGGCGCCGCGGCTGCGGATGCGGTGTAGCCGGGGGTCGATGTCCACTTCCAAATCGAGGCGCGTGTAGGCGGGGTGGGGCCCGGGCACCGGTGGGTGCGGTGTGGGCGGTTTTTCGGGCGCGGTGTTGCGTAGCGTCCATGCGCCGGCGAGCAAGCAGATGACGGTGGCGACCCAAATGCCGGGTAGCGAATGGCGGGCCAAGCGTTTGCCGCGCAAGCACTCGATGGCCAATAGTAGCGCGATCAAGGCCGCGGTCCAGAAGATGCCGGCCACCAAGTGCGGCGCGAAATGCGGGCCGTAGCCGTTCATGTTCGACCACGGGCTCACCGGTGCCCCGAAGGCGAGCAGCGGGTGGTTGAAGGCGAGGTTGGTGCCGGCGAACAGCGCGGCGGTGGCGACCGCGGCCATCCACGGGCGGCGCGAGAGGGCTTGCGCACAGGCGCTCAGGGTCGCCAAGTGCAGCGCCGGCCAGGCGAGATTGAAGTAGATGCCGTGCAGGTAGTGCGTGGGTTCGATCACCGCGCCGCGCAGGGCTTGGTAGCAGAGGCAGAGCAGTCCCGCGGCCGTCAAGCCGGCAAGGGCGACGACGCACAAGGCGCCGGCGGTTGCGAAAAGGCCGCGACGCAGCTGTGCGAGCGCGGCCGAAGCGCAGAGGATCGTGGCGTAGCCGAAGGGGGCGAAGTTGGCGTGGATCGCCTCCAGCATGATGCGCGTGGAAGGCGCGTCGCCAGCGCCCAGCGCTATGCCGCCGAGGAGGTTCGCCAAGCCGAGCGCCAGCAAGCCTAAGCACACCAGCGTCGAGCCGTGCGGCGACCCTGGGAGCGCGGGCGTCTCGCCCGCATTTTCGTTCACGAGCACTTTCACCGAATGCCGGCGAGACGCCCGCGCTCCCAGGACGTGCTCCGAACCTGCGGAGGCGGTAGAATCTCCGGCGTCGGCGTTGTTCGCCCGGTGCAACGCCGACCGTGCGCCGAGGGCGGCGCGGGCGAAGACCGGGATGTGAAGGGGAATCCATGCCATGAATCGAAGAAAACTCCTGCGGCGCGGCGCCGCGACGATACCGGTGCTCGCGCTTGGTGGTGGGCGGTTGTGGGCGGCGGACGAGGCCGAACTCGAACTCATCGCCGAAGATCATCCCACGGCCAAGGCGCTGTCCTATGTCCACGACGCGGCCGAAAGCCCCAAGCGGGTGTCGGACGAGCAGAAGACGCAATTCTGCGACAACTGCATCCACTACGTGGTGAAGGAGCCCGCCGGGCCGGAACCCGAGGACGGGCGCGGCACCTGCGCCTTGTTGCCGGGCTTCCTGGTCGCCGCGAAGGGCTGGTGCTCGGTGTGGGTGGTGAAGCCCGCCTGAGCTGATGCGCCGCAACGGGCGTCCGGCGACGGATGCCCGCCTATTCTGGATGCACCACCGGCGCCGGCTCCGGGTTCAGCGGCGCGTCGAAGTATTGCACGCGGGTGAGCCACGTGTAGTCGGACTCCATCCACATTAGGCCCACCAGCACCAGCAGCGCCCCCGGGGGCAGCAGCAGGGCGTAGATCAGCGCCCAGCGCTCGTACTTCAGGTGCATGAAGACGGCGACGATGTAGCCGGCCTTCACGAACATGAACAGCAGGATGAGGCCCCAGCGCAACAGCCCGTCCTGCAGATAGTCCGTCCAGTAGGACAACCCGCTCACGACGAAGAGCCCGCCCCAGACGGCCCAGTAGATGCCGAGCGGATGTTGTTGGCCTACTTCGGAAGACACTTAAATCCCTCCCGTCACCACAGGTAGAAGAACGCGAAGATGAACACCCACACCAGGTCCACGAAGTGCCAATACAGCCCCACGATCTCGATGATCTCGTAGTTGGTGTGGTCGTATTTTCCTTTGTGGACGCGCCGGGCGATGATCAACAGGTAGGCGACGCCGGCGGAAACGTGCAACCCGTGGAAGCCGGTGATCATGAAGAAGCACGCGCCGAACTGCTCCGCGCCCCACGGATTCTCCCATGGTTTCACGCCATCTTGAATGAGCTTCCACCACTCGAACCCCTGCATGCACACGAACACGAGACCAAAGAACGCCGTGGCGCAAATCAACCACACGGCCTTCTTCTTCTCGCGCCGATAGCCGTAGTTCACCGCCAGCGCCATCGTGCCGCTGGAGGTGATGAGGTCGAAGGTCATGATGGCGATCAGCAGCAGCGGCACGTTCTCCCAAATCAGAAACGAAAGCGAAAACACCTCGCTCGCGTTCGGCCACGGTTCCGCGGTGGTCGTCCGCACCGTCATGTAGCCGGTGAGGAAGCAGGAGAAGATGAACGTGTCCGAGAGGAGGAAGATCCACATCATCGCCTTCCCCCAAGGCACGCCCTTGAAGGTGGAGATGTCCGAACCCCAGTCTTGGAAAATGGTCGCGTGACCGGCTGCTGCCGCCATCGTGCGGGTGGCTCCTCTCTACTTCTCTACTGCTGCGTCAAAAGGGAATCGGTCAAGACGTCTTGGCGGCTTCGCGCGGCACGTCTTGGGGGATGAAGTCCTCTTTCGCGCCGGGCACGCTGAAGTCGTACGCCCAGCGATGCACCGTGGGCAGCTTCTCGCCCCAGTTGCCATGCACCGGCGGCGTTTGCGGCGTGCGCCACTCCAGGCTGGTGGCCTCCCACGGGTTGTCGCCGGCGGGCTTGCCGCGCCAATAGCTCGCCACCAGGTTGTAGATGAACAGGAACTGGGCGAGGCCGACGATGAACGCCGCCACGGAGATGCCCTTGTCCAGCCACTGCGCGCTCTCGGGATAGAACGCGGAAGTGAGGCCGTGGTCGTAGTAGCGGCGGGGCACGCCGACGAAGCCGAGGTAGTGCATCGGGAAGTAGATGGCGTAGGTGCCGGCCGCCGTCAGCCAGAAATGCAGCTTGCCGATGAAGTCGTTCAGCATCCGCCCGGTGATCTTCGGATACCAGTGGTAGATGCCGCCGAAGATCACCAGAATCGGCGCCACGCCCATCACCATGTGGAAGTGCGCCACCACGAAGTAGGTGTCCGAAAGCGGCACATCGACGATCACGTTGCCGAGGAAGAGCCCGGTCAACCCGCCCACCACGAACGTGATCACGAAGGCGATGGCGAACAGCATCGGCACCGTGAAGCGGATGTTCGCCCGCCACAGCGTCAGCGTCCAGTTGTACACCTTGATGGCCGTCGGCACCGCGATGATCAGCGTGGTGGTGGCGAAGAAGAAGCCGAAGTACGGGTGCATTCCGGCCACGTACATGTGGTGCGCCCAGACGATGAACGACAGCACGCCGATGGCCACGATGGCCCACACCATCAAGCGGTAGCCGAAGATGTTCTTGCGCGCGTGAATGGAGAGGAGATCCGACACCACGCCGAACGCCGGCAGCGCCACGATGTACACCTCCGGGTGGCCGAAGAACCAGAACAAGTGCTGGAACAGCAGCGGGCTGCCGCCTTCGTACCCCTGCGGATTGCCGCCCTCCAGCGCCGAGTTGATGGCCGGCATGAAGAAGCTGGTGCCGATCAGGTTGTCCAGCATCATCATCACCGCGCTCACGAACAGCGCGGGGAAGGCCAAGAGGCCCAGCACCGTGGCGGTGAAGATGCCCCAGATGGAGAGCGGCATGCGCATCAGCGTCATGCCCCGGGTGCGCGCCTGCAGGATGGTGGTGACGTAGTTCAGCCCGCCCATCGTGAACGCCACGATGAACACCGCCAGCGAGAGCAGCATGGTGACGATGCCCCAGTCCGCCCCGGGCGTGCCGGTGAGGATGGCCTGCGGCGGATAGAGCGTCCACCCGGCGCCGGTGACACCCCCCATGCCGGGCCAATAGCCGAGCAGCAGGATCACCACGGAAAGCAGATAGACGTGGTAGCTGATCATGTTCACGAACGGGAACACCATGTCCCGGGCGCCCAGCATCAGCGGGATCAGGTAGTTGCCGAAGCTGCCGAGCAGGAAGGCCGTCAGCAGGTAGATCACCATGATCATGCCGTGCATGGTGAAGGACTGGTAGTAGAGCTCCGGCGTCAGCCAGTCGAACGCGCCGGGCCAGCCGATCTGCAGGCGCATGATCCACGAGAGCACCAGCGCCAAGAGGCCCACCGCCATCGCGGTGATGCCGTACTGCACGGCGATCACCTTGTGATCCTGGCTGTACCAGTATTTGGTGACCCACGAATGTGGGTCGTGCAGGGGCATCGCCTCCTGATACGGGATTTCCGCCTGTGCCATCTTGTTCCCCTAAACCACCTAGGCCGCCGAGGAGCCGCGCCCGCTTGCCGTGCGGCTATTGTACGCGAACGGAGCGCCGGGCGTCATTGCGCGGCGTCCTCGCGCAGGAAGGCGATCAGCGCCTCCAAGTCCTCATCCGGCACGGCGTTGGCGTCGTAGGGAATCATCACCGGCGAGAAGCCCTCCACCATCTTCACCGCGGGTTCGCGCACGGATTCGATCACGTACGCCTCGTCCACCGTAACCTGCGAGCCGTCGGTGAGCGTCTTCACGCTGCCCCACACCCCCTGCCACGTGGGCCCCACCACTTGCGTGCCGTCCAGCGAGTGGCAGGCGATGCAGCCGGCCGACTCCGCCACCTCGCGCCCGCGCTGCGCCAACGCGCTGTACACCTTCGTCTCCACGCCGTCGCGCATCTGCGCCCAAGTGCGCTGGTTGCCCAGCCACACGTCGAAGTCCTCCTGGTTGTCCACGTGGACGAAGCCGCGCATCGTGTGGTGGCCGGTGCCGCAGAGCTCGGCGCAGAGGATCTCGTAGGTGCCGACGCGCGTGGGCGTGAACCAGAAGTAGGTGATCATGCCCGGCACGCTGTCCATCTTGGCGCGGAACTCGGGCACGAAGAAGTCGTGCAGCACGTCGTTGGAGCGCAGCAGCGCCTTGAACGGCTGATCGATGGGCAGGTGGACTTCGCGGTCGTTCACCAGAATGTCGTCTTCGCCGTTCGGGTCGTCCGGGTTCATGCCGAACGGGTTGTCCAAGCTGGTGTGCTTCACGTTCACCGTGCCGAGGATGCCGTCCTCGCCCGGGAAGCGGAACTTCCACGTCCACTGCTGCGACAGCACCTCGAACTCCTGCGCGTGCGCCGGCACGTTGACGTACTTGTCCCAGACGATGAGCCCGGGCGCCAGCATCGCCACCACGCCCACCGTGGTCACCACCGTAAGCCACCACTCCAAGCGCGCGTTCTCCGGCTCGTACTCGGCGCGGGCGCCCTCGCGGTGGCGGAACTTCCACGTGGAGTAGGCCATGAACAGGCCCACGGCCACGAACACCACGCCGCACACCCAGAAGGTGATCAGCACCGTGACGTCGATGGCGCCCCAGTTGGACGCGATGTCCGTGAACCACCACGGGCTCAGGAACGTGAAGATCACCGAGCCCACCACGATGATCAGAAGAAAGATCGCTACCGCCATGATTCCTTAGCTTCGCTTGCCTGCCCGCCTCGTCGTCCAAACCGTCGCCCGCTTTGCTCGGCGAACCGGCACAATCGCGGCGCATTGTCCGCGAAAGACGAGCGATGTTCAAGCCGAACTTTGCGGCGCGCCGGCGCGGTACAATCCGCAACCACACGCGCCCGTAGCTCAAGTGGATTAGAGCACCAGGCTTCGAACCTGGGGGTTCGGGGTTCGAGTCCCTGCGGGCGCGCCAAGCATGCGTGCTTGGCGATGGCGATGCGAGCGCCGCCGGTCACGCGCGCGGCAGGGTGACGCCTTGTTGGCGCTGGTATTTGCCGCCGCGGTCCTTGTACGACACGTCGCACACCTCGTCGCTCTGGAAGAAGATCAGCTGCGCGACGCCTTCGTTGGCGTAGATCTTGGCCGGCAGGTTGGTGGTGTTGGAGAACTCCAGGGTCACGCGCCCCTCCCACTCCGGCTCCAGCGGCGTGACGTTGACGATGATGCCGCAGCGGGCGTAGGTGGATTTGCCCACGCAGAGGGCGAGCACGTCGCGGGGGATGCGGAAGTACTCCACCGTGCGCGCCAGGGCGAAGGCGTTCGGCGGGATGATGCAGTGCTCGCCGGCGATGTCCACGAAGCTGCGCTCGTCGAACGCCTTGGGGTCCACGGTGGCGGAGTTGATGTTGGTGAACACCTTGAACTCCGGGGCGCAGCGCACGTCGTAGCCGTAGCTGGAGGCGCCGTAGGAGATGACGCGCTCGCCGCCGGCGACACGCACTTGATCCGCTTGGAACGGCTCGATCATGCCTTCGGCGGCCATGGCGCGGATCCAGCGGTCGGACTTGACGGTCACTGTTCGTCCATGCTGATGGTCGGCGGCGCGGCGGCGCCGGCGGCGCGTTGCCAAATGCCGGCGGCGACGCGGCGGGCGCAATCCACGTAAAGAGCGGCCACCGCGCCGTCGGGGTCGGCGACCACGGTGGGCGTACCGCCGTCGGTGGCTTCGCGGATGCGCGGGTCGAGCGGGAAAGCGCCGAGCAGCGCGACGCCGTACTCCTCGGCAACGCGGGCGCCGCCGCCTTCCGCGAACAGATGGTGCGCCTTGCCGCAGCCGTCGCACTCGAACCAGCTCATGTTCTCCACCACGCCGAGGATGGGAATGTCCACCTTGCGGAACATCTCGATGCCCTTGCGCGCGTCGGCCAGCGCGATGTCCTGCGGCGTGGTGACGATCACCGCGCCGCTCACCCGCGCCTGTTGGGAAAGCGTCAGTTGAATGTCGCCGGTGCCGGGGGGCATGTCCACGATCAAGTAGTCCAAGCCGCCCCAGCGGGTTTGGCCGACGAGTTGCTGCAAAGCGCCGGACGCCATCGGGCCGCGCCACACCATCGGCGTCCGGTCGGTGATCAGCATGCTCATGGAGATGGCTTCCACGCCGTACATCTTCAGCGGCACGAACCGCTGGCCGTCCACCGCCGGGCGTTTGCCTTCGGGCACGCCCAGCATCATGCCTTGGCTGGGGCCGTAGATGTCGGCGTCGAGAATGCCGGTCTTGGCGCCGGCGCGATCCAAGGCGAGCGCCAGGTTGACGGCGGTGGTGGACTTGCCCACGCCGCCCTTGCCGGAAGCGACCGCGACGATGTGCGACGCGCCGGGCACGCTCTGGCCGGCCGGCGGCGCGAACGCGAGTTCCAGCGTCACCGCCTCGCCCACATGCTCGGACAACGCCGCTTCGTAGGTAGCCTTCAAGCCCGCCACCGGGTAGCCGAGCGCGGCGTCCACATGCCAGCGGCCGTCCAAGCGCCCGGCGCGGCGCACCGCGCCGAGCTCGCCCCAAGGCACGTTCAACAGCGGATCGGGGAAGGCGTCGAAAGGGCTCACGGGCGCTCCCGCCAACAGCCGCCGCCGGTCACCCCTTCGGCAGCCGCGCCGTGGCGGTGCCGAAGACGCGCGTCTCGCCGGCTGCGTTGGCCACGGTGATGTCGATCTCCACGCTGCCCGTCTCCTCGTCCACGTCCGTGACCACGCCGGTGATGGTGTGCGGCTGATCCACCAGCACCGGGGCGCGGAACACCGTGTCGATGGCGACGATTTCCGCCTCCGGCGCCCAGCGGTGGATCATCGCGCCGAGGAAGCCCTGGCTCATCACCCCCGGCACGATGGCGCCGGGCAGGCCCTCTTTGCGCGCCCCCTCGTGGTCGGTGAAGCGCGGCGTGTTCCAGCCGACGTGCCGGCCGAAGCGGCGCGTGGCGGCGATGCTGGTGTCCGGCGCGAAACTCGGCAGTTCGACGCCGAACTCCACGTCCGCGATGGTGGTTACGGTTGCCGGCGAGTCGCTCATTTGATCCGCTCCCGAATGACCGTGCGCGTGTCCGCGTTGGCGACGTGGTTGCCGGCCTCGTCGCGCAACTCCATGCGCGTGACCAGAAACACCATGCGCCCGGAGCGTCCGGTCTTGGTGTAGATGTCGTGCAGATGGCTGCGGCCGGTCAAGGTGGCGCCCGCGCGCACGGGCGCTTTCCACTCCACCCCTTTGCCGGCGTCCATGCCCATGCCGCCGAGGTTGGGGAAGTCCGGCGGCATGCTCCGCCCGCCCACCAACGTGGAGACGAACGTCGGCGGGGCTTGGAAGTTGGGGTCGGCCGGATCCGTGTAGCGCGGCGCGGTCTCGCCGCACACCTTGGCGTATTCGGCGAAGCGCTCGCCGTCGATGAGGAAGGTGACCTCGTCGAACTCGCGCCCTAGGAACCGCTCGCGCAGCGCTTTGATGTCTTCGTCCACGGCTTCCTCAGCCATCGTGGGTTCTCCTTGATTTGTCTTTCAGCAGGGTCATTTGGCCATCTCGGCTCTGGGGATGGCGCGAAACGTCTCGGCGCGCAGCGCCTCCGCCAACGCCGCCTCCGTGGCCACCGGCGCCGGGAACTCGGTGGCGCAGCGGCCGATGTGGCTGACGATGTGCGAGTCGCTGCCGCCGATGCCCAGATAGCCGAGTTCGCGCGCCATGGCCGCCGCCACGGCGTCCTCGTCGCCGCGGCTGCCGCCGTTGTGGACTTCCACGATGCGCACACCCCGCGGCACGCCGTGTTCGGCCAGATGCGCCGACATGCCGACGCGCGGCCGCCCGGGGTGGCAAGGCACCGCCACCGCGCCGTGTGCCTCGCATTGTTCCACAACCTGCTCCAAGGGCAGGCCGATTTGCGCGAAGTCGAACGTCTCGTAGAGGGCTTCGGTGACGCCGAACAGCAGCACATGGCCGTATTCGGTTTCCACCTCCGCGCCCTTGAGGATGACCATATCGTGCTTGCGGGCGAGGGGGTCGTAATCCGAAGCGAAGTCGAACTGGCGGTGCTCGGTGAGCACGAAGCCGTCGATGGGCACCTGCCGGGCGCGGATCCACTGGCAGTAGTTCTCCACCTTGGCGCGCCCGTCGTCGGATTTGATGGAATGGGTGTGCAAATCGAGAATCACTTACGCGGCCTCCCGCAATCGCCGCCACTCGCGCTGCAAACGGCGTGCCAACTCCTCCACCGAGCCGGTGTTTTCGATCACCACCTGCGCTTTGGCGGCGCGTTCCTCGTTGCTGAGTTGCGCGGCGATGCGCGCCCGCACGGCCTCGGCGTCCACCCCGTCGCGCGCCGTGGCGCGTTCCACCGCTACTTGCGCCGGCACGGTGACCGCCCACACCTCGTCCACTTCGCTTTGCCAACCCGCTTCCAGCAACACCGCCGCTTCCAACACCACCACCGTGGCCCCGCTGCGCCGCGCCGCGGCGACTTCCTCCTTCGCCAGCGCGAGGATCGCCGGCCACACGATGTCCGTCAGCCGCCGCATCGCGTCGGGGTCGCCAAACACCTTGGCGCCGAGCGCCTTGCGGTCGATTTCGCCATCCGCGCCGACGACCTCTCGCCCGAACGCCGCAACCACCTGCGCGAACGCCGGCCGCTGCTTTCCGTAGGCGCGATGACCCAGCTTGTCCGCATCGACCACCGCCGCGCCACGCTCCGCCAACAGCCCGACCACGGTGGATTTGCCGGACGCGATGCCGCCGGTAAGGCCGATGACCCGCAAAAGTGCCGCCCCAATCCCGCAAAGCGCGTCATGTTACCGCGTCTTGCGGCACGGCGATCACGGTTCTTGCGCCATGTGCTACAGTCCATCCCGCCAAGTGGACTTGCACCGGCAATATTCGATTTTCCGCGAGCGCCAGTAGATGGCCAAAGCCGGTGCGCCTAAAGCGCTTTTTGCAAGGATCGAACGTCAGGAGCACTTTTGACGATGGAGATAACCGCGGGCCACATCGTGGCCATTGTCTTGGCGGTGATCGTATTGGCGGTGGCGGCCGTCCCAGTGACGTCGGCGTGGAGATCGGGCAACTGGCCGTCGTCGCCGCCGGCCTCGCGTTGGCGTGGCTGCTCACCATCGCCCGCATCCCGCTGCCGAAGCACGTCGTCCATGCGCCCGTGTACGCCATCGGCGCGTTGTCCGCCTATTGGTTCGTGGCGCGCACGGCGGCGATCGTGGGCTGGACGTGACGATGACCAGCGCAAGAAATAGTCGAGTCGCCGGCCGAACCGGCCGGGCTATTGCCGCGCCCGTTGCCGGCTTGGTCGCCATTGTTGTTTCCACCGCCCTGTGTGCCCCGGTGTTGGCGCAGGTGGGCACGCGGTCGTCCGACATCGCCGACGCCGGCGGCGAGCAGTCGTCCACCATCGAGGAAGCGGTGGTCACCGCCCGGCGGCGTCAAGAGGCCCTGACGGACGTGCGGGTCGCCATTACGGTGTTGGATGCGGCGGCTATTCGCGGCCGCGGCATCACCGAGCTCAACCAAGTGGAGAAGTTCGCCCCCAACGTCGTGCAGACTCGCTTCGGTCAAGGCAACACCGGCCACGCGGTGGTGTTCATGCGCGGCATCGGGTTGCAGGATCACATGATCACGACGGATCCGGCGGTCGGCATCTATTTGGATGGCGTGTACTTGGGGCGCAACATGGGCGCGAACATGGATCTGGTGACCGTCGACCGGGTGGAGGTGGTGCGCGGCCCGCAAGGCAGCCTGCACGGGCGCAACGCCTTGGGCGGCGCGATCAACGTGGTGACGCGCCAGCCCGTCGGCGCGAACGACGGGCGCGTCGACATCCGGGTGGGAAGCCTCGGCCGCCGCAACGCCCACTTCTTCGCGGACGTGGGCTTGCACGGCACTTTGGCGGTGGCCGTCTCCGGCGGCGTGAAGTCCCGCGGCGGCGTTGGCAAAGCGCTCTTGATCGCGAACCCCGAGGCGGAAATCGGCGAGATACTGCAAGGGGCGGGCCGGGCTGCGGTGCGGTGGGAGCCGGCACCCGGTTGGCGGCTGCTGGCGACCGCCGACGTGGCCCGCTCGGACCAAGGCGTCACGCCGCACGCCGTGGTCGTCTTCAACCCGGCCAACGCCTTCGGCCTCCGTCAGGAAGACCAGCCGCGCAACCCGGACGACACGCACTCGCGGAACAACGAGCTGATGTCCACCCAGGACGAGACCCGGGGCTATTCGGTGACGCTCCGGCGCGATTTCGCCGGCGGCTTGCGGGCGCGCGCCATCGTCAGCCGACGCAGCATGTGGTTCGAGGGCGGCTTGGACAACGAGAAGGCGCCCGCCACGCTGATCGAGTTTCCCGAACGGGGCGAGGCGGAGCAGACCACGGTGGAGGTGCAACTCAGCGGCGACGCGCGCTGGGGCGATTGGGTGGCCGGCGTGTACGCCTTCGACGAGGAAGGCTTCAACCGCACGCCGTTCGTGTTTCGGGCGAACGGCTTGGCCGACGGCCGGCCGGCGGTGATTCCGGCGTTGGACTTCGACGGCCTGCGGCACATCCGTCAAACCGCTAGGAGCCGGGCGTTGTTCGCGCACCTGAACGTGACCCTCGCGCCGCGCTGGACGCTCGGCGTGGGCGCGCGCCAAACCCGCGACAAGAAGATCGGCACTGGCTTCCTACACTATTTGCCCGCGCCGGTGCGGCGCAGCGACGCCTGGCGCGCACTGACGGGTGATGTGGCGCTCACCTACCGCCTGAACCGGAACGTCAACGCCTTCGTCAGCTACGCGCGCGGCTACCAGGCCGGCGGCTACCCGCCGCGGCCGCACGGCGGCCCGGAGACGTTCCGGGCGTTCGGCCACACCGTGGCGGACTCCTTCGAGGTGGGCGTGAAAGGCGCGTTCGGCGCCGCTTGGCGGCTGAACGCCGCGCTCTTCCACGTTCGCTACGACGACTTGCCGGCGCCGGTGAACGAACGGATCGGCGAAGGCTTGCTCACGCTGACGCGGAACGCCGCCGGTTCCCGAGCGAACGGCCTGGAGGTGGAAGGCGTGTGGCGGGCGGCCGAAGGGCTGGATGTGTACTTCGCGCTGGGGTACTTGGACATCGAAATCTCCGCCGTGGACGAAGGTGTGCGAGGCATCAGCGTCGGCGACTCGCCGGCGTTCACGCCCAAGCACACGATCTCGGTGTCGCCCCGCAAGCGCTGGCGGTTGGACAGCGGCGGCACCATCACCGCCCGCTTGCACCACTATCGGCGCGGACGCATGTTCGGCCAACCCGTCAACACGCCGCTAATCCGCATGAGCGCCCTCGCGCTGACGAGCGCGAGCGTCGCCTACGCCAGCGCGGACCGGAGCTGGGAGGTGGCGCTGTACGGCGACAACCTGACCGATCAGATCTATCCATTGGCCAAGTGGAACTTGGGACCCGCCGTGCTCACCATCAACAGCAACGACCGGCGCGAGTACGGCCTGCGGTTCGGCAGGGCTTTCGGCCCGTGACGCGCGGCTGCCTCGCTTGTTGCGTGGCCCTGCTTGCGGCGACCGCCGGGGCGCACGAACTGCGGCCCGCCTATCTGCGGATCGCGGCGCTGGGCGAGGACGGGCACGAGGTTGATGCCGAAGCGTCGGAGCGCAAGGCCGGCGCGCAGCGCTACGACGTTTTCTGGAAGCAGCCCCTCGGGCTGACGCATCTCACGCCGCGGTTCCCGGACGGTTGCGAAGCCGCGCCGGCCGGCGTGGCCGCACGCACCCCCGGCGCGTTGGCGCGGCGCTACGCGCTCACCTGCAAAGCCGGATTGCGCGGCGGCGAGGTGGCGGTGGACGGCCTGGCCGGCACCATCACGGATGTGCTGCTGCAAGTCACCTTGGCGGACGGCACTAGCATCTCCAGCCTGCTCACGCCCGGGTCGCCTTCGGTCATCGTCGGCGGCAGCGGCGGCGCGCCGGTGTTCGCCCACCTGCGCCTCGGCGTGGAACACCTGCTGTTCGGCTACGACCACATCCTGTTCGTGGTGGCGCTGATGTTCTTCCTGCCGAGCCGCCCGGGCCGTGCGCGAGTGGCGAAGCTGGTCAAGACCGTCACCGCCTTCACCGTCGCCCACAGCATCACCCTCGGCGTGTCCGCGCTCGGTTGGCTGCAAATGCCGCAAGCGCCGGTGGAAGCGGTGATCGCGCTCTCCATTCTCTTCCTCGCGGTGGAGAAGCTGCGCGGCGCACAAGGCACGCTCACCGCCAACCACACCTGGGTGGTGGCGTTCGCCTTCGGCCTGCTGCATGGTTTCGGCTTCGCCGGAGCGCTGGCCAACATCGGCCTGCCGCGCGAAAACGTGCTGGCGGCGTTGTTCCTGTTCAACGTGGGCGTGGAGATCGGGCAGCTGGCCGTCGTCGCCGCCGGCCTCGCGTTGGCGTGGCTGCTCACCATCGCCCGCATCCCGCTGCCGAAGCACGTCGTCCATGCGCCGCTGTACGCCATCGGCGCGTTGTCCGCCTATTGGTTCGTGGCCCGCACCGCCGCCATCGTCGGCTGGGCGTGACGCCCGACTTTTTTTCACCCAACTGAAGAGTTGTCGTGACTTTTCTTCAGTTGGGTGATAAAAAGTCGGGCCATGGAGAGGTACTTGCAAGCCGCCGTCCGCGCCGATTCGCGGGAGAAGATCATTCTCGTCTCCGGGCCGCGTCAAAGCGGCAAGACCACCCTCGCTCGCGCGATCCACGCGGATCACCAGTATCTGAACCACGACTTGGCGGAGCATCGGCTGCTCCTGCGGGAGAAAGGCTGGGATCGCCGCAAGCCCCTCGTCGTTTTCGACGAGTTGCACAGGATGCCGGACTGGAAGGCATGGTTGAAGGGCATCTACGATGTCGAGGGCATCCCTCCGGCGCTCCTGGTCACCGGCAGCGCACGGTTGGCGGCGTTCCGGCGCACGGGGGACTCCTTGGCCGGCCGCCACTTCCATTTCCGCCTGCATCCCATCGACGTGAAGGAAGCCGTGGCGTTCGCCGGGCTGGAACCCGCGCAGGCGTTCGCGCGGCTGCTCCAGGTAGGAGGCTTCCCAGAGCCGTTCCTGCGAGCGTCCGAACGCTGGTACCGTCGTTGGCGGCGTTCGCATGTGGACGTCATCCTGCGCGAGGACGTGCTCACGCTTTCGGCAGTGCGCGACATTCAATCCTTGGAAACGCTCATCGAGTTGTTGCGCCATCGCGTCGGCAGCCCGGTCTCCGTCGATTCGTTGGCGCGCGACCTGCAGAAAAGCCACAACACCGTGCAGCACTGGCTGGATCTGCTGGAGAACCTGTACGTCGTGTTTCGCGTGGCGCCGTGGCGCCGCCGGGTGGCGCGTTCGCTCCTGAAGGCGTGCAAATACTACTTTTTCGACAGCGCCATGCCCGCCGGCGACGCCGGTGTTCGCTTGGAGAACATGGTCGCCTGCGCCTTGCTGAAGGAGGCGCACCGCGCCGAGGACGTGGCGGGGGAGGACGTGGCGCTGCGCTACGTTCGCGATCGGGACGGGCGCGAAGTGGATTTCCTCATCGTTCGGGACGGCGAGCCGTGGCAACTCATCGAAGTGAAGTGGGCGGATGCGGCGGCCTCGCCGCACCTGCGCCGCTTCTTGGCTGACGAGCGAATGTCGCGGGTGCAGGTGGTGGGCGAGTTGGCGCAAGCGCGTTCGTTCCCCGACGGGCTGCGCGTGGAACCAGCGTGGAGTTTCTTGCGCGAGCTGGATTTCACTAGCGACGGCGAGCGCGCTGGAACGTGACGATGCCCAGCGCAGGAAAACCCCTGCCGCGCCCGCCGTTGGTGGAGTGGAACGAGACGCTGGAGGCGGCCTTGCGCGCCGGTCCGGTGTTGACGCCCACCCGCCGCTTGGCGCGGGAGATCGACTACGCGGTGGATTGGCGTCGCCGGCGTGGGGGCGCAGGTGCTTGGCCCGCCGCCGATGTTGTCAGCGCGGACGCCTTCCTGATGCGCTGCTACGCCGAAGCCCAAGACGCCGGCTTGCCGGGGGCGGATGCGGTGTTGTTGGCGGACGACATCGCGTCCTTCGCCATGGAACGGGCCGCTCCGAAGGCCGACTTGGCCCGGCACGTCAAGGTGTTCGCCGCGGCTTGGCGCACCGCGAAACTGCACAGCGTACCCAGCGCGGATCCGGCGTTGCGGCAAACCGAGAACGGCAAGGTGTACGCCCGCTGGGCGCAGGCGTTCGAGGCGCTGCTGCGCGACGAAGGGTGGATCACCTCCGCGCAACTGCCGGCGCGTTTGGTGCGGCTGATGGACGGTGCCCAACGCTGGCGGCCGCCACCGGCGATGGCGCTGGCGTTGGATGCGCCCACGCCCGCCTTGCGGGATTTCCTCGCCGCGAGCAATTGCCAGCGGGTGGAACTGCCCCAAGGAACCCCGGCGCAGGTCACGCGGCGTGTGGCGACCGCCGACAGCGGGGAGGAACTGGGGTTGGCGGCCGTTTGGGCGCGCGAACGACTGAGCGCCAACGCCAACGCCCGCATCGGCGTCGTGCTGCCGGCGCTGGGCGCGGCGTTCCCCGCCATCGAACGGCGGTTCCACTCCTTGTTCCCGGACGCAAGCGAGGCGGCGAACTATGTGAACGTCAGCGGCGGGCTCACGCTCGACGAGGTCCCTGTGTGCCGCGATGCGCTGGAGTTCCTCGATTGCACCGTGGGCGTCGACCGCGCCAGCTTGCGTTGCCTAGCGCAGTCGCCATTCCTGCGCTTGGGCTTGCCGGCCGAGGGGCTGCCCGAACACGCCGATGTCGCCGCGCTGGCCGCGCGTTCCGCCACGCCAACTTTGCGCCGCGTTGCCGCGGCGCTGCGGCAGGCCAAGGGCTCTCCGCCGTGGCAGCCGCTCATGGCGCGTCTGCTGCAAATCGCCGGCTGGCCTTGCGGCCCGCTGGACAGCCTGGAGGCACAAGCCCAAACGCGGTTCGAAGAGTGCCTAGCGGCGTTCGCCTTCGCCGAGCGCGTCGCCGGCTTCCGCGACTGGGCCGCGGCCGTGGCCGGTTTGCGGCGCTTGGCGAACAGCCGCCTGTTCGCGCCGCGCACCGCCGCGGCGCCGATTCAGGTGCTTGGCCGCGCCGAGTCCGTTGGGCTGACGTTCGACCACCTTTGGCTGGCCGGCCTAGCCCAAGCCAACTGGCCGCCAGTGCCGGAGCCGAACCCGCTCTTGCCGCTGGCGGCGCAGCGCCGCGCCGGTGTGGCCGCGCTGGCGCTGGACGAGGAATGGGAACGAGCGCGCGCAACCACCGCGGCTTGGTGCCGCGCCGCATCGGACGTGGTGGCCAGCCACGCGGGCGCGGACGCCGAGCCTTCGGAGTTGGTGGCGCACTTCACCCAAGCGGCCGCCGGCGATGTGGTGGCGCGACCGTCCTTGGCGGCAAACGGCCATCCGTGGGCCGTTGCCAAGCGCGTCGCCTTGGAGCGCCACGTCGACGAGACCGCCGGCGCGTTGGCAACCCCACACCAACGCGGCGGCGCGGCGGTTCTGGAAGATCAATCGCTGTGCCCCTTCCGCGCCTGGGCCCGCCACCGCTTGGGGCTGAAGGAAGGGCAGGCGCTGGGCCGATTCCCCGACGCCGCCGAACGAGGCACGGTGGTTCACGAGATTCTCGCCGCCCTCGCCGGGCGCTTTCCCACTCGGGGGGCGTTGCCGGAAATCAACGAGGACGCCATCAACGAAGCGGTACACGCCGCGCTGAGCGACCGCAAACGCTGGCCGCCACTCTACCGAGAACGCGAGGCGCGGCGCTTGGCGGCGCTGATGGCCGAATGGCTGCGCGAGGAGGCGAAACGCTCAGACTTCACCGTGCTCGCCACCGAACATTCCACCAAGGTGCAGCTCGGCGGCTTGGAACTCGACCTGCGCATCGACCGCATCGACGAAGTCGCCGCGCCCCCGTCGGATGCCGAGCCGGCAGCCTCGCCACACCCCAACAAACCGCTAGTCCTCATCGACTACAAAACCGGCCGCGCACGCCGCAGAGACTGGCTGCCGCCACGTCCGGCAGCGCCGCAACTGCCCTTGTACGCCGTAGCGCTGGCGGACGAACCCGGCGATTCGCATGGCGAACCCTGCGGCGTCGCCTTCGCGTTGGTGCGCCCCGAGCAAACGCAGTTGATAGGCGTCGCCGACCCGACCGCGCAAACCGACCTGCCGGACGCCGCCAAGACGTTCGGCCGTTCCTTCGCCGACTTGCGGCACAACTGGCAAACCGCCTTGACCGAGTTGGCGCAAGCCTTCGCCGCCGGCCGCGCCACCGTGGATCCCCTCACGCCGGCGACTTGCGCCCATTGCCACCTGCACGCCTTCTGCCGCGTCGACGGGTAGGGGTTGGCTTGGCCGGACGGGTTACTCTGCGACGACTGCTGCTGGCGCTTGGTAGACGGGCGTGGTGGTCGCAAAAAGGACGCCAAAAAGGGGTTGACGGCCGTCTCTGCGGGCCGTATGGTGGCGTCGACGATACGGGAAATGGACACTGCGGACAGCGGGTACCCCAACAACGACCGTGGCGGACAACCAACCAACGAGCCCCCTCTACCCCGCGTAGAACCGAACTAGGACATGTTCAATGACCACTACGCTTGATCCCTTCGATCCCGGCACTTGGAGCGAACGAGAGAGGACCTATTTCGAAAAGGTCGACTCAGCACTCGCGCTGGCGACGAATCTGTTGTTCAGCAACGGCTTGCCCGCGCATGCCGTGTACCTGATAGAGAGATTCTTTGCGAACGCCAAGAAGAGGGTTCGCCTTTTCTCCGGCAACCTGCGCCGTACCGTAGGAGGCGTCGATGTCTATGGCAACCCCAGGGTCGCCAAGGCGGTAGAGAAAATGCTGACGAGTGGCGTGAGCCTCCAGATCGTCCTGCACAGCGCCATAGACGTCGATGTGAACGAAACGTGGATCGATCACCCACTCGTTCGGATTGCGGATCACTTGAAAAAGGTCGGTGAGGTGTCAGGTTCCTTGGATATACGCCAAAGCTCGCAGGACAGCATTGAGCATCTTAGGAGGTACAAGTTCCTCAACCACTGGATGGTGATGGATAGGACCGCCTATCGTCTTGAGACCGATATTCGTAGAGCCAAGGCCCATGTGAACTTCGGCGACGGGGAAATGGCCAGCGCGCTTGCCGACATCTTCGATAACGTGTTGTTTCGATCAGCGGAACCCTTGATGCGGCCAGCCTGATCCGGGAAGGTTGCATGCGCTGCCACTGGCAGCGCGTCTTGTGGAGAGGAGTCTACATGAACGTCGAAACATCTACTTCGTGGTGTTTGCCTAGCGACGACTGTACGCTGCACGACTATGCCACGTTTCTCAGTGTGAGCTCGGCGCTCAACCTCACGTTCTTCATCTGGTGGAATCTAATACACGGGTTCATCCAAAAGCGCCTCGAACGCTCAAAGAACAAGCGTGATGAAAAGCTCGCCGAGACAGGCGTCGTGAGGGAGGACGATGGCGGTCGTAGCAAGTGTGACACCTTTGTGTACTGGATAAAAATGGCAGGCCGCGGGTCAAGCGCGCTCATCACCGTTATTGTCGTTGCAATTCTCCTCGTCTTTCGGTCCAGCACTCCCATGTATTTCTGGTGGACGGCGTCAACGATCTTGGTTGGCCCTCTATTGATGGCGTTCACGTTCCTTGTCCACTGGGTGTGGCTGTGCATAATCGAGTGCGCCGACTACTTCTTTGCCCGTGGCGCCCAAGCCGCGAAAACGAAGGCAAAGGTGATTCGTTCCTCGACGGACGATGGGGCGGAAAGGTGAGTCCCCCTTCGGTAAGCACTTGCGGCCTCAAACGTGACCTTGGCGATGCGGCGGCGCGACGGCGGGCCGCGGATGCCACGCGCTCATTCCTAGTCGAAGCGCCCGCGGGCTCCGGCAAGACGCGGCTCTTGGTGGCGCGTTACTTGGCCTTGCTGAAGACGGTTGCTCATCCCGAGGAAATCCTCGCCATCACCTTCACCACCAAGGCGGCTGCGGAGATGCGGGCGCGGGTGCTGCAAGCATTGCGCGACGATCCGGCGATTCGCGCTATCGACGAACGCCGCGGGTGGGAACTGCACCGCCGCCCGGAGCGGCTGAAGATCCAAACCATCGACAGCTTCGCGCTGGGCTTGGCGCGGCGGTTGCCGGTTGCCAGCGCACTCAGCGCCGACAACATCGCCGAGCACGGGGCGACGCTGTACGAGGAAGCTGCGTGGCGGTTGCTCGAGCGGGTGGCTGGGCGCGGCGAGGAGGCGCGTTTGGTGGCGGATTTCGTCGCCCTGCTGGACAACGACGCAAGCCAAGCGCACGTCTTCATCGCCGAGGCGCTGGGCAAGCGCGATCAGTGGGTGCAGGCGGTGACCGCGGTGGCGAAATCGGGGGAGCGGGTGGCGGCCTCCGTGGCCGCCGGCGTGGCCAAACTGCGGCAAGCGGTTACCGAGCGCGTGGCCGCCGCGGTTTCGGCGGATCTGCGGAGTGATCTGGAAACGCTGGGCGCCTTCACCGCGGAGCAGTTGGAGCGGCCGTGGCCCGGCTTGGAAGCGCCGGAGGGCTGGCGGCATTTGGCGGACGTGTTGCTGCGGCGGGACGGCGCACCGCGAACGCGCTTCAGTGTGAGGGACGGGCTCCCGCCGAAATTCCACGCGGAGAAACGGCTGGCCAAAGACACCGCCGAAGCGTTGGAGGAGCGGGATCTCATCGCCGCGCTGGACCAGTTCCGCGTGTTGCCGGCCGAGGGAGTGCCGGCCGAGAGCGGACGCGCGCTGGAGGCCATCGCCGGGGCGTTGGCCTTCGCGGTGGTGGACTTGGACGCGACCTTCGAGGCGCGGCGCACGATGGACTTCGCGGAGTTCACCGTGGCCGCCGGGCGCGCTTTGGACGAGGGCGACACGCCCACCGAACTCGCGCTGGCGTTGGACTACCGCATTCGCCACATCCTGGTGGACGAGTTCCAAGACACGTCGCTGGGGCAGCACCGGATGCTGGTCGCGCTAACGCGGGGTTGGACCGCCGACGGCGGCAACACGTTCTTCGCCGTGGGCGACCCCATGCAGTCCATCTACCGCTTCCGCAACGCGGACTTGCGCTTGTTCCTGGAAACCGCGGCGCGCGGTTTGGAGGACGTGCGCGTCGAACGGCTGACCCTGACCAGCAACTTCCGCGCCAGCACCGCGTTGGTAGCGTGGTGCAATGCGGTGTTCCAGCAATTGTTCGGCAAGGACACGGATCCCATCCGCGGCGCGGTCGCGTTCACCCCGGCGCACCCGCAAAACGAGAGCCCCGGAGAGGCCCGCACGGTCGTCTGCTTGGGCGACCCGGCGCACAGCGGGCGGCGGCAGGGGGAAGCCGTGGCGGAACGGGTGGAGGAGCTGCGGCGCATGGGCGGGCGCATCGCCATCCTCGCCCGAACCCGCGCCGCCTTGCGCGACATCCTGCCGGTGCTGCGCGAGCGCGGCATCGCCTGGCGCGGCGAGGACGTAGAGCTGCTGGCGACCGCGCCGGTGGTGCGCGATCTGCAAAGCCTGACGTTGGCGCTGTACGACCCGGCCGACAACCTCGCATGGCTGGCGCTGGCGCGTTCGCCTCTGGTCGGCTTGCGTTTGGTGGATTTGGAGCGCTTGGCGGCCGGCTTGCCGACGAGCGGCGAGCAACGCGACGAAGCAACGCTAAAGCACTGCGCCGAGAGTTTGTCCGCCGACGGCCGCCAACGCTGGCTGCGATTGGTCTCGGCGTTGCGCAGCGGCCAGCGTTCCGCATCGCCGCGGACGCGCGTGGAGCAGGCGTGGCTGGCGCTCGGCGGCCCGGACGCCTACCAAGCGGAATCCGCCTTGCCGAACGCCACCCGTTTCTTGGACTTGCTGGACGTCGCCCCCGCTCTCGCCCGGCATCCCGCGGAGTTGCGCCGCGCCCTCGGCCAACTGTTCGCCGCGGATGCCGCGCCGGCGGCCGACGCAAGCGAGGTGGTGGAAGTGATGACCATCCACAAGGCCAAGGGCTTGGAGTTCGACCACGTGATCGTCCCCGGCATGGAGCAAGCGTCCACCGAGCGCACCCGCCCGCTGCTGCTGTGGCGCCGCGAGGGCAACGACGTGCTCATCGCCCCGAGCACCCACCGCGGTCAGGGTTCCCTGTACCGTTGGCTGGCCCGCGAAGAAAGCGCCAACGAAGCCAACGAAGTGAAGCGCCTGTTCTACGTGGCGGCAACCCGCGCGGCACGGACGCTCACCTTGGTGGGCGCACTGGAAACCGAAGAAGCCAAGCCCCCGGAAGGTTCGCTGCTCGCCTTGGTGTGGCCGCACGAAAAGGAGGCGGCGAAGTTCCGCACGGAGGCGGGCGCGGAGAGCGAAGAGTCCCCCGAGCGCACCGTGTCTCAGCTGCCGGAGGGTTACCGCTTCGCACCCCAAGTGGATCTACCTCCGGTTGCCCCGAGGCTGGAACGCGCCGTGACCCGTGCCAAGCCGCCAGCGCCGGCCATCGAACCCGCTGCGGCCGAGCAAACCATCCTGCTCGGCGAACTGGTACACCGCGAACTGCGCTGGCTGGCGGAACACTCCGCCGGTGCTGATCGCGTGGATCTCGCCGACCGCACGCAGGTCTGGCAAGCATGGCTGCGGGCGCTGCCACTGCCAGAGGACGACGCAGCATGGATTGCCGCCGAACTACGCCGCCAAATCAGCGGCGTCTTGGCGGACCCACACGGACGCTGGATCCTGTTCGCCGACCCCACCGGCCAAAGCGAGGCCGCCTTCACCTCGGTGCTGGACGGCGAACCGGCGCGCATAGTGGTGGATCGAACCTTCGTGGACGATGGCGCCCGCTGGATCGTGGACTACAAAACCGCCCCCCTCGCTCGCGGCGACGAAGCCGCGCTGACCGCGTTGCGCCACCGCCACACCCCCCAGCTAGCCCACTACGCCCGCGTCTTGGCCGCGCTCGACAACCGGCCCGTTCGCACAGCGCTGTACTTCACGGCGCTGCCGCATTTCGAGGAGCTGCCAGTCCAGCCAAGCTATGCCTAGCGGTGCATCCGGCTAGTCACGCCGGGTAGTGCAGGGCGTCCATTTGTGCGAACATTCGGCGCATCCTGTGCGATAATGCCGCAATGGAACGAGTCAACGTCGTGACCTGCGGGCCAGCCGTCAACGAGAGCGAGCGGAAGGCCATCGAGCAACTGAAGACCCGGCTGATTTCCGCGCAGCCGGACGGGGAGTGGCTGCTGTTGACCAACCTGCCGTTCTCTGCGACGCATCGCCGGCAGTCCGACGAAATCGACATACTGGCGATAGGGCCGCCGGGCGTTCGCGTTGTGGAAGTGAAGCACTGGGGCGCTGCTTGGGCGAAGCGGAACACCGAGTTGGTCGAACAGGAAGCGGACTTGGTCACGTTGAAGGCGCGCAAGGTTGGAACGACGCTGCGTCGGCGCTACCCCGAGATCGGTCGAGTCGATGGCGCCTTCCTCCTGACGGAGTCCGCCGCCAAGGTGAAGGGTCTTGACCAACCCGTGCGCGGCGTACCTTTCCATACGTTCAAGACTTGGCGGGAAGCGCTGAACTACGACGCGCCGAGTGTGCTTGACGCCCATCGAGTGAGAACGCTGGGTGCCACGCTGACGCCAAAGAGCCGTGTTGCCACCGACGGTCGCCTCAAACGACTAGCAGGGTACGCGAATCTGCGACTGCAGACGCCGCCGGAGGAGCGCTTCCACCGCGTCTTCGCGGCCACGCACTCTTCGCGCCGAGATCAAGTGATCCTGCATCTCTACGACTGTTCGGTTGGCGACGACGCCAACGCGGAACACAAGGCGCGGCGGGAGTTCGACGCACTGCACCGCCTCCAGCGCTATAGCTGGGCACCGCGCATTGTCGACTCCTTCCAGCCGGCGCCCGGCTACCACGGCGAGGCGCATTTCTTTACGGTGGTCGATCCTGCGGCGCCAACGATTCAGGAACGCGCTGGCGACGGCTCGTGGGACCTAGATGCACGGCGTGCCTTCGCCCGCAGCGCCATTCGCGCACTGCACGAGTTGCACGGGGCGGGCACGGAAGACCAGCCCTTGCTGCACCGCAACTTGACGCCGGAGACGCTGCTTGTCAAGCACGACAACTCGCCGGTCATAACCGGCCTCCACCAAGCCCGAATACCAGCCGAGGCCACGGTCGGCACCACACCGTTGATGGACAGTAGCCCGACCACCGCTCCCGAAGTGCGGACGCAGGGTCGTACGGCAGCCGATCGCCGCTCAGACGTCTACTCGATATGTGCGTCCTTGATGGTGTTGTTCGAGCAAACGGATCATGAAGTTGCGGAGATCCTCGCCCAAGGCATGGCCGACGAGCCCAAGGCGAGATCGGATCTGGCAACCTTGAACAGCAAACTCGCTCGGCTGCTAGGTGAGAAACTCCCCGCGCCGCCGCCACCCCCGGTGCGCTTCTGGACGGAAGAGCAGCGGGTGCAGTTCCGAGATTACGAGTACCGGATCGTCTCGCGCCTCGGGTCGGGCGGCATCGGCACGACGTTCAAGGTTGTGGAAATCGATCCTAAGACGGGCGAGGACCGGGGCGCCTATGTCGCCAAGGCCATTCACGGCCGTGAAGATGCGGAACGTGTGATGGACGCCTATCGGTTGGCGCGGCCGCACCTTCGCCATCCGGCACTCTCAGCCATCTACGAATTCGCGCGTGAATGGCAAGACAATGGACTGTCGGCGCTAATGACCTGGGTGGAGGGCGAACCGCTTGACGAGTACGCGGGGTTGATGCCGATACTCGCCGAAGATCATCAAGAGGCGACCGACGAGGCTTTGGCCATACGCTGGCTGAAAACGGCGGCTAGTGCGCTAGATGTGCTGCACCGTAGCAGCCTAGTGCATGGCGATGTCAGTCCTCGCAACATGATCGTCAACGGCTCCGACATCGTACTGACCGACTACGACTGCGTGACCAAGGTGGGAGAGCGCTACGCCGGCCCAGGCACGGTCATGTATTGCTCGCCATCCTTCGCCGATGGTGCGGGCGCCGCGCCTTCCGACGACATCTTCGCGTTGGCCGCCAGCTTCTTCCATGTGTTGTTCGAGCGACAGCCCTTCCTGTACGACGGCAATCAGGCCAAGGATCGCGGCTTGAATTGGACAGGCATCGACCGAAATGCCTACCCTTTGCTGGCCCCGTTCCTCGACCGGGCCACGGCCCCCCAGCGCGAAAACCGCTATACCACCGTAGGGGAAGCACTGACTGATTTGGCCGGGCAGGTGCCGGGGGAGGCGGCACGGCCCGACCATGACTCGGCCACCGAAGATGCGGTAGACATCCCTGCTGTGCCGCCGGTTCAAGCTGCTGCGGACGGTGAAGCCCATGCCACGAGCGGCCAGATGCAAGATGCCGCGAGGGCGCCGAACGAAGTGCCTTGGCTCAAGTCGCTTCTGCAGTCCTATCCGGGATCGCCGTGGGGCAACAGCGAAACCCGGGGTCTAGATTCGGACTTCGCCGACAACACCTACGTCGAAACGAAGCTGGAACAGGCGTTGTACCAAGACGTCATGGAGCAACGGATCAGCTTGGTCGTGCTCTGCGGCAACGCCGGCGATGGCAAGACGGCCTTGTTGCAGCACTTGGCCAAACGCTTTGGCCTCGGTAACCATACCTCCAAGACGCGAATTCTCGCAGGACGTGTGGCGGGTGGATTGAAGGTACGGATGAACCTCGATGGCTCGGCGTCATGGCAGGGGCAGTCCGCCACTGAGTTGCTAGATAAGTGTCTCCGGCCCTTCCATGACGGCCCGCCACAGTCCTCTGCCTTGTTTCTCGCCATCAACGATGGACGGTTGTTGGAGTGGATCGAGGAGACGGAAGAGAGAATGGGCAAGACCCGCCTGACCAAGGCACTTCTGGCGCAATTGGAAGGCGACACGGCCGCGCAAGAGCAACACATCCGATTCGTGAACCTGAACGAACGCTCTTTGGTAGGTAGCGTCGCCCAGAATGGCAAGGGTTTCGACACTGGGTTCCTTGAAGATCTGGTGGACAAGCTGTACGGCGGCGATCAAGCACAAGAGACGTGGGCGCCTTGCTTGTCCTGCGCGGCACAAGACATCTGCGAGGTCTATCGGGCCACACGACTCTTCGGTCCCGCGGTGATTCCAAGGGAAGAGCCGACGGAAATTCGCATCCGAGCCCGGGGACGTTTGTTCGAAGCGTTGCAGGCGGTGCATCTGCGGGGGGAGACGCACATCACCATGCGCGAGCTGCGGGCGGCGCTTGTGTACATCCTTTTTGGGACTCAGTACTGCGACGATTACCACCAAGGCCACCAAGCGACCAGCTATGCAGATCGCGCCTTCTCGCCACAGTCGCCAGCCCGTCAGGGCGAAGTGCTCGCGGACCTAGTGCGCTATGACCCTGGGATCGAGACACACCCGAAGGTTGATCGCTACCTGTCGCAGACCTTGGTCGATGGCGATGGGAGCATCTGCTGTTACCCGGACCTGCCGGTGGCTTCCGCCCGGCGACGGGCGTACTTCGAGTGGACCGAGCAGCATCTTGAACGGGTGGCCAACGACGGCCAAGCGCTCGGCTTGGCGCAAGGACGCCACCTACGCCTGTTCCGCGATCTGGGCATCGATCGCGACGCCAGCCACTTGGCGGAGGTCGCCCGGTCCCTGTGTGCTGGCATTTCCCGCCTTGAATCCCTGCCGCCACAGGCACTGGATCGCCAACATGTTGTTCCGTTGCGCATCACGCCTCGAACGCCGACTGAGACGGCTTTCTGGGCGGAAAAGCCGCTCGCAAATTTCCGTCTGGAGGTCGACGAGGCGGGTGCCCACGGATTCGATTGGCTACACCGCGAAGCGTTCCTAGTCTACCGTTATGGAGACGGCCGCGAGGAGAAGCTCCGCCTAGGCGCAGACCTGTTCCACCTGCTCTTGGACCTTCGTGACGGCCTTCAACTCGGCGACGTTTCCACGGACGACACGTTCACCCAGCTTTCCATTTTCGTTCAGCGGTTGGTGCGCGAAGACCACCGCCGGGCGACCGCTTGGAACCCGATGCGGGAGGACATCGTCTTCGACATTACCGCAGTTGCCGCCAAGCAGCCAAGGACCCAAGAGATCGCTATCCGCGCCCGAAGTGAGAACTGCCCACATGGCTGACAGTGCCCGCGCGATCGTCCGCAACGTCCTGCCACCTAAGATGGCCGATGAACTGTGGAGCGGAAATTACCTGAAAGTGCTCCCGATTACCATCCAAGAGTTCGCATTGTCGGCCATTTTGCCTGCTGTCTTCTACATGTTTCGATTCGGGCAACGGCGTGGTCGAGGACACTTCTTAAAGACGTTTGCGCCAGAAGATGCGAGAACGGCTCAAGAGCAGCGTCGGCTAACGACTATCGAGCAGGTCGCCACGACGCTTGCAGGAAGTGGTGATCTTCGCGGTTTCGACAACGATGTTAAGAGGGCGATTCTTGGTGACCTTCTGCTGTGCTTTGGGTTGGAGAATGTTCGGCACGAGCTCGGCCGGGACAAGCAGATCCAACGCGTCGCACCGACGCACTACATGACGAGCTGGATCGACTTGCCGGACCGAGTCGCCGATCTACGCAAAGTTCCAGAAATGATCGTTGGCACACTTGCGAGTCAAAAGAAGAGCGACCATATAGAGGCTACCAAGGGTGGACGATTCCCGGTCGCAGGGAACTACGACAAGAACCCGCTGCTTACCGCATTCAGCAGAGGTGTGACGCGCGACAGGTTCGCCGCGAATCGTGCGGGCGATCGATTCGACGAGACGGACGACCAAGTGGGTATCGACCAGCTTATCATGATCAGGATGGCGCAACGGTTGGGCGCGGCACCCGCAAGAGCAAAAGGGAAGGACGGTGATAGGATTCCCAATCAGCGCCCAATTGCCGAGCGGGCAGCACGCCACTTCTCGGAAGACATGCGGAGATTTCTACGCTCCTATGCGGCTGAAGTTCCCCGGCTCGCGTTGGTGGACATGCTCGAGTCATGCATGGCTGTTGGTCTGACTTCCATTGTTTCAAGCACCGTCCAACTACTGTTCGAGTGGCTTGAGAATGGGGAAATACCGCGCCCGGATGCGCAACGTCCTGCCCAGATTTTCGTAGACTGTTCGATGGGGGTGCGCAAGGAGTTACGGACGCTTTCCCAGCAATCGCTTGACGATTGGGTAAGGCGCGTCGATCGATTGCCGACAGTGCTCACGATTTTGCGCACGTTAGACTATCAGGCGGTAAACAACCGTAGGATAAGGAAACAGAACGTCCAGCAAATGCCGCACGCGGCCGAGTGGGTCAATCTGCTTGGTAGCATACTTCACCGACGACATCCTGAGAGCGAGTATATTCACCATAATTTGGAGGACTTTAGCAATCATCTTGCCGAAGAGCTGGAGAGTGACTACGTCGACGTAGCGAATGTGCTTCGAGATAGTGCTGGTGAGCCGAATGTCGTACGTCGTTTCGCGGTTGGCGTGACAGAGATGATGGGAAGTAAGATGCGAAATCAACTCTTGGGGATGGTTGACTCGATCTTGCATACGAATCGGCCCAACGGCTTGGCACAAAAGCGCCGAACAACTCGCGGTACCGCGGCAACGGGCGGGCCGCGACGACAGCGTGACGTTCGCTCGTTGGTCTTCTCGGACGCGATCCTAGACTACTTGGTGCATGTGCAGATCTTGCCAAGCGGAAACAAGGCAGTTACCCGGAGGTTGTCCGTGAAGGACTTTCTTGAGGTACTGCGGGAGCGTTATGGCTTTCATGTCGACGAGGCACCCGCGGGCTTTTCCGTTTCCAACGAACTGTTGCACTTGAACCGGACGACATTGGAGCGGCGCCTGCGCGACCTTGGCTTGCTCGTAGGCGTCAACGATGCGGAATCCATGAAGCGTCTGCAGCCGCGCTTCAAGCCGGCGATGCGAACAGGGAGGACCCGGGATGGACGATAAGGAACTGCGTGGCCAACTCTTGGCGCGAGCGTTCGAGAAGGTGCTGGGACAGGGGCAACCCGGATCGATTGCCTTCGTTCGGTGCCTAGCACCAGCGGTCGTAGCGGAGGTGATTACCGAGGCGTCCTTTGCGCCCAAGGGATGGGGTGTCTGGCGAGTCGCGGACCACCATGACGGTGCGAAACGTACCATGACGGCCGACGAAGCCGTCGAAAGGAGGGAAGAAAAAGCCGGCGCCACGTTGCTCTTGGTGGACACGACCTTTGCCGGAGCTGGCATGGACGGGATTTACAGTGCGGCGTTGGAGATTCAGGAAGCAGACATTTTCGACAACGCGCTCCGATTGGCTACTGCGGCGCTTCAGAAGCGGCACTCTGCCATTGATCGACGATACGCCGAACGAGCGCTGACCGTTGGACGCGGGCATGGTGGCTCCCACACGCTGTCGCAATGGGCGGCATTTGACTTCCTGTGTCAGATCGCAGCTAGTGACCGCCGGCCCGGCGCATACCTGCATTTGGTCGGCCTGTGGCCAGTCCGAGATGCCGGCCCCACCGACTGGCGACGAGACCTCGATTGGTCTCGCCTATTCGTGGATCGACTGCTGGGGTACGCGAGCACACGGTTGACACCGGCGAAGCGCGTGGAAGCGCTCAATCTCGATGACGAATCCCAAAGCAAGAGCGCGGCACTGCAACGATTTTTGCACGGTGCGGACATGCAACCGTTAAGCGAGGCGTTGCGTACCGTCGCCTACCAAGAGGACCTGTGGATCGGCGCATTGCAGCCAAGATCGCCGGCCAAGTCGCTGCGGGCTATCAGTCTCGACCCTTGGCGAAACAGGAACGGTTCGGTAGCCAGATGGTCCGGTTTGGTCGATGAAGGGGACGAAGACCCGCCCGCTTTCGTACTTGACCCGGAAGCCGATCGCAATGGCCGACATTCCACACTGAGCGTCAAGTGGAAAGCAGAGCCTGGATCGGTCGCGAAGAACGCGGTCGAATACAGAGTTGCCGTTTTGACGGACATGGATGAAGAGATCGTCAGCAAAATCGTTCCTCATAGGGCGAATAGAGGGGGCGAGCAATGTCGCTTCAGCGACGACGACTTCAGGGATCTAAGAGAAAACTCACGCCTGCCCGCCAAAGTGTCTGTTTCGGTTGTCGACAATGAGGATGTTGATGCGTGTGAAAGCGAAGAGTTTACAATTCGCTTTGGCACACTTGCGGAGCGCGAAACTGGCAGCGTAGCCAAAAGTGTCCGAACATTTAGCGAAGGTCTTGCTCAACTGCGCGACCGGGCGGCGGTGTCCGAATTGGTGCTGAAGGCCGCCGCCAAAGCCGACGCCAAAGACCATCTCGTACTTCGAACGCCGGTGGAGGGCGGCCGGCGGATGAGCTTTAAGGTCTATCGCCCGCCCTTGGTGAAGAAAGCGGAAAGCGACTGGATCGATCACGGAGGGGGTATCTGTCGTTGGACGCTCAAGGTGCGAGAGTCGGGCGTCTGGGCGGGTGGATTGAAGTTCGTTCCTTTGGACATGCACGAAGGCCAAATAGCAAATAGGGCGGTGACGGCCTCTCACAAGTTGACAACCCGTTTCCGGGAAGCGGGCGGCGTAGGGCAAGTTTACGATGACAAGGCGGGCTTCGATGTGCCTCAGGAGTATCTCCGCGCATGGGCAGCGCTGTTGGAGTCCGGCGATCCGCTGCTTGCCTTGGCGCATACCGTCGAAGTGCAGTCCCTTTCCGGCCGCACCATCGGCCTTATCGTGTTGCCTGCCCATCCCCTGCGCGTCGCATGGCTCGCGGCATACGATAACTTGGTGTTTCATACCGCGTTCGAGTTGCGCCAGAGCTCAAAGGACATCGAGAGAGAGTTTGCAACGCTTGACAGTTCGATGTTCCCGGCGTTCCTGCCGAACCCCAGCGGAGGCGCGTTCGTATTTGCTGACACGCTCGGCTTTCACGCGGTCGGCATGGTTCCCGATGCCGACAAGGAACCGAAGGCGGCAATGTCCATCTTGGCCAAAGCACTAGGGAGTGGCGCCTCGATCGAACCGTCGCCGACCGTTGGGAAGCATAGTGCAAAGGTCCTCGGCAACGAGATCGACAAATACACCGAATGCCACAAGAACGTGCGGCTTCTTCATGTTCACGCGCTGCGAGCTGGCGACGGCTTTACTGTCGCACGGTCGCTTGGCAACGTCTACGAACAACGGCGGCAAGGTCCCGATGACGCAGAATCCGAAACCACGGAGACTACGCCGGTGTTTTCGTTGAACCTCTATCCTTCGCATGAACAGCGCGGCGTCGCAGGCCGCTTCATCGCCGAGGCCCGTGAGAAACGCCGGAGCGGTGCTGGCAATATTAATCCGGAAGATCGTTGGATGCTGGAGTCGCTCAGTCTCCCCGGTGGGGTCAACGTCCCACGGCTGCGGTGGTGGGCTCGCGAGGACCCTTGGGCGAAAGGCCCTGCGGAACCGAAGACCGCGGCCCACTTAGCCATTGCCTTCGACACTTTCGAAGCCCGCGTGGTTGCAGATGTGAAACCAACCCAAGAAGCTCATCCGTTTCACGCCTTCGGGTTGATGTCGTTCTATGAACGGCAATACGCCAGTTCGCCGCAACCGCTTTGGGAAAGCACGGTGCTGCCCCCCGAGGTGGGCGAGAAACACCCATCTCGACGTGGGCATTCGGAAATTCTTGCACGCTTGCAGGACGTTGTTCACGACGCTGTTGCGAGGCACGTTGGCGATGGTACCTGCCCGCCGACTCTCAAAACCAACATCTCGGAAGATGACGCAGAGAGTCTCAAGGCCTTGCACCAAGTCAGCGACTGGGTTGTGACGTTGGACCGAAACGCCGGCATCGAGTACTTCGACTCGCCCTCGGACAACAAGGATGTCTACGACGCTTACGTGATCGATTGCGTCCCCGAGAGGGAGGACCTTGGTTGCCTGCAACTCATAACGTCCACCGCGAACTTGGATGAGGTGCGCGGCCAGTTGGACGTCGCGCTTGATCAGATGGGGTTGAGCCGCAGCAGGCGCAATGCGGAGTTCCTACTGGGGAACTTAAAGGCACTCAGCGGACGCCTCGCGATCCGGCTAACCGGCCAGATGCCAGCCACCTCCGAGCTTATCGCCCTCGCGGTAGCCCACGCAAACTGCCGTGTCGCCATAGCCAACGACGAATGCTGGATGTCGCTTAAAGACGGCTTCTTCATCCCCATCGACGACGTGCCGGATTTGCTGCGACCATGGCAGACTAGCGAGGCCGGCGACAGCAAGCGCCCCGACCTCATCTTTGTGTCCAAGGTGCGCACGGGTTTGACGTTTCAGTTCATTGAGGTGAAGTACCGTCGTGACCTAAGGTCCGCGAGATCGCCGGATGTTCTTCGGCGGATCAATGAGCAGATCCATGCCTTCCGTAGAGAGTGGGAGGCTTGGTACGGCAATGAGGTTTGTGCGCCGTTTCGGGCAATTCGGCGGGCGAAGCTCGCTAGGGTTTTGCGGTTCTACGCGGACAAGGCAAAGCGCCACTTCCTTCCAACCGAACGCCACGAGGAGCTTGTGGCGGAGATTCGCAAGATGGTTGTTGAGGGCGATCGGTATGTGTTTGCACCGGTGGAAGGCCAAGATCGGGGCTGGATATTCTGTCCCGAATATGCGGCGGGTTTCCCCCTCAAGATCAGTGACGAAGCCAACGTCTTTCTGGTCGGCCCAAACATGATGCCCGACGCACCGGCTACGGCTACGCCATTCGACGGCCAAGCAGCTCGGCCACTCGCCGAGCGCGATGAAGAAGGTGACGACGCGCCGTCCAAAGCCGTAGAGCGCAGGCAAGCGGATGCCCGCGGCGACAATCAGCGCGATAGGCGACCTAATCCCACGGTGAGCCTAGGTGCGGATGTACTAGGGGGCGCAAGCGTTGACTGGCCGATCAGCGTGAAGGGCAACCCGCACTTGCTCATGGCCGGACTGCCCGGGATGGGCAAAACCACTTGCTTGGTGAACATGTGTCGGCAGATGGTGGCGCTAGGCATATGCCCCATCGTGTTTTCCTACCATCAGGACATCGACGAGGGGATCCAATCCGTAGGAGCGGCGCATTTCTTAGACTTCAACGGCCTCGGCTTCAATCCGCTGCAGATCGACGATGTGGCGTCGGCGACGGCACACCTAGACGTCGCTGGCACGATGCGCGATATCTTCGCGTCGATCTTCCCTGAGCTCGGGGACATCCAAGGCGATCGAATACGCACAGCCATCAAGGAGAGTTTCGTCGAGCAAGGATGGGGGAATGGTGAGGTAGGTGTGGAGTGCCCTCCGTTCCGGCGTTTCTTGGAGATTCTGCGAAGCGTGCCGAAGCCCGACCAAGGCCTGCGGCGGCTGTTGGCTCGCCTAGACGAGCTCGACGACTACGGGTTTTTCTCCCCGGCCACCGACCAGCGAATTCTGTGGGATGGGAAACAACCAGTGGTGGTGCGCATTCACGCCACGCAGAATGACTATCTGCAACGGGCGTTCGCATCGCTGGTGTTCTACAGGCTGTACAAGGACATGTTCCACCGCGGCATTCAAGAGCGCATCACCCACGCCATCGTCTTCGACGAAGCGCATCGAGCGGCGCGCCTCAAGTTGTTGCCCACGATGGCAAAAGAGTGCAGGAAATACGGCGTGTCGCTAGTTGTCGCTTCGCAAGAAGCGACGGATTTCGACGCTTCCTTGTTCTCGGCTATCGCCAACTACTTGGTGTTGAGATTGACCGACTCTGACGCTAGGTTTCTTGTGAGGAACGTAGCAAGCTCCCACCAAGAGAAGGCGCTTCTCGACCGGATCAAGGAGTTGGATAGGTTCAGAGCGATGTTCTTTCAGGAAGGCGAGCGGCGACCGTGCGCTCTCACTTTGCACTCGGAAGATGAAGGTCGCGTAGCGACGGCGATCAAGTACTATCAGGGGGGCAAAGCATCAACGGGCGCGGCGGCGGAGCTGGCGGGGATCCCGAAGCCGCTGTTGTTGATGAAGCTCAGCGACTACGGCATTGTCACATTCGACATGTCGGCGGAGGAGATCGCACAGGACTTGGATAATGCGCGCGGTTTTCTGTAATACGTCGCCAATGCAGTATCTGTATCAGATTGGGCGACTGGAGTTTCTTCCCGCGCTTTTTCGTGAAGTGCGGGTGGGTGGAACGGTAGCGGCGGAGTTGGCGGCGGGGGTGAGGAAGGGTGTCGCTCTACCCAACATCGGGGAACTATCTTGGGTTACTGTGCGGCACAAGGCGGACTATGGCTTCCCGGGCCTAGGGAAAGGGGAGGCGGAGACTATCGCGTTGGGCCTGTCTGAGGAAAATGCGTTGTTGGTGATGGACGATGCTGACGGGCGGAAGGCGGCGAAAGCGGCGGGGTTGCAGGTCATTGGCACCCTTGGCGTGTTGTTGCGCGCCAAAGACCGGGGCCTCATCAACGCGGTCGCGCCAAGTATGGCGCAACTCGAAGGCGCGGGACTCTGGGTCGGCGCGGGTGTGCGCGACGCAGTCCTCACCAAGGCAGGAGAGCGTAGCTGACACCGGTCGCCAGTTGGGCGGACCGCCGGGATGGCCTATGATCCTCCCATTCAACAACGCAGGCAGGGCAGGCATGGATAGAGCGGTGGTGCGGCGCGAGATCGAAGATCTCGCGGTGTTCGGCGATACCGACGTGGGATGGGACGGCAACACGCCGGTCAACGAGACGGTGGACGAGCGGGGCAATCCGTTTCCGACCAAGCCGGGCTTCGGGGTGCCGGATCCGCGTGCGCCGGGGCGACGGGTGTACGAGGACGACGATGTGCGGCGGCTGCGCGACCGGCTGCGGGCCGAGAACGGCATCCGCGGTTTGGATATCTGCGACCCCAGCGAGGTGGAGCGGGCGGCGCGCATCTTCCACCGCGACGGTTTCGTGGTGGTGCGCGACCTGCTCGACGAGGAGCACCTGCGCCGCTTCCGCGACGGCAGCGCCAAGGCGTTGCGCGACATCCTCTCCGTGCCCGGCGGCGGCGAGCGCAAGTACATGACCGAAAGCGGCCGCCTGCCGCACCGCTACAGCTACGGCACCGCTTCGGCGTCAAGGCAGATGCTGCACGAGGAGACGTGGGCGGCGATGGTGGACCTGCCCAACACCACGCCCATCCTCGCCGCGATTTTCGGCTCGCGCGACTACTTCGTGCTCGGCGCGGGAGGCGACTTGTGCCTGCCCGGCGCCGTGGAATACCAGCACCTGCACGCCGACGTGGGCGAGTCGCACCGCATCTCGGACGCGCGTTTGGCCACCGCCAAGGCATTGGGGTTGGACATCGCCACCGAGGAGGAATCCGGCGAACTCACCTTGGCGACCCGCCGCCGCATCGTGGACTTCACCCCGCCGGTGGTCACCATCAACTTCGCCATGTGCGATCTCACTTGGGAGAACGGCCCCATCCGGCAAATCCCGGGTTCGCACACTTGGCAGATGCGCCCGGTGCCGCCGGCGGAGGAGCCGGAGTGGATGCGGCTCTCCACGCTGGTTGGCGCGCCGGCGGGCGCCGGCGTGTTCCGCGACAACCGCGCTTGGCACGGCGCGACGCCCAATCTCAGCCGCGAGATCCGCGCCCTGCCGAACGTGGAATACGGCGCACCGTGGCTGCCGGCCGACGGCGGCGGCCGTAAGACCATGCCGCATGAGGTGTGGGAGACGCTAACGCCCCACGGCAAGCACATCAGCCGTCGCGTCAAAGCGGAACCCGGCGTCTGGCCGCCCGGCGCGGGCGTGATGCACCCCCTCGGCGCCGAGCGCCGCGCCGCCGCGGAACGGATGGGCGGCAGCGGGGAGCGGAAGCCGGGCAGCCCGGGCGGCTGACGCGATGGTCGGTGGTGGGCGGGAAGAGCCGCTAGCGTCAATCGCCGAGCACCACGAACGGCGCATGTCGGTTCTCCCAGCGCCGCATGTCGCGCCACAAGCCAGTGGACCTGAGATCCGCGGGCCTTAAGGCCTGTCGCAACACGCTGGCGATAGAGTTAACGCCAGTGCTTGTAGGCAGGTCGCCCAACAGGGCGCGAAGCCCAATCTTGAGCAGCTCAAGCAGGTCGTGTCCGCGAACAACATGCCAAGGATCCATGGGCGGCAATTGGTCAACCCGGCGCCGAAGCGTGTCCGCGTCGACTCCGTCGGACGATTCCGCTGCCGCGTGAATCAAACCTGCTTCGTCCACAACCCACTCCTTCTCATTGACGAAGCGCCCGATGGGCCCAAGCCCAGCGTTTGGATCAGCCCACCGCAAGCGTCCGAAGATCAATCCCCGCTCAAGCAAAGCGCCACGAACATCCTTGCCGCTTCTCTCTTCAAATCTGCCGATCTTCTTCGAGTCCCCGAACTCCGCAAGCACGGAATTCAGCGCGGATGACCTAACAAGCAGACACTCCAAGTCGTGCGCGTCGGTGGCGACGATGTTCGCCGATGGCAGCGGCTTGCCGGCCAGGTGATCTTCGTTGCTGTCGACAACCCCAAGCACACCTTCGAACTCGATCGCGTCGAGACGCATCAAGCCACGCACCACGTTTCTCTTGCCTTGACCCTCGATCAGTCGGCAACTTTCGTGGCATCGGATCTTCCAGAAGCGCAGATCGTCCTTGCCTTCCACGACCAAAAAGGCACCTGTGTGCAGTGTGCGACGCATTCTGATCTCGGCCACGATGCCAACAGGAGTTACGCCGTCCAGCGCCATCTGACATCCTCGTCGGTCGCGGCAAGTGGGCGGGTTGTCAGCCGACCAGATCGACCATCAGGTCGTCCCTGTCGCCGACAATGTAGGGCGAGTGGGTGGCCACGAGGGCGTCAAAGCCGGATAGTTTGACTATCGCCATGAGATCGGACAGGAATTTGCTTTGCCATTCGACGTGCAGCGACAGCTCCGGCTCGTCCAGCAACACAACCGTGTTTTGAGGTACGCGAAACAGCAGATCATAATGCAGGATGAGTTCGTGCTGCTCGCCGGACGATAGGGAGTCGAGCGGAAGTGGATCACCGTGCCGGCCATCTACGACTAGACCTTCTTCCCGGTCGACGCGCAACTGCTTGTGTCGGAACTTGCCATTCAGGCTGTTCAGGAGGAGGCGAGCGCGGCTGGCCAAATCCTCCAAGACTTGGATTTTTTTCTCGGTGTCGTCAACATAGAGCATCATAACCCCTGCTTGCGAACGATCTATGTCATCCAGAAGGTGAAACTGATGGGGTGTTTCGTCCAAAATGCCGATGTCTTTCAACTCTTTCGTCTTGTCGTCAAGAACCGACATCCGACGACGTATTTCTTCAACGGGAAGGTTGCCGCTGGCAGCGTTGCGCTGCAGCAGCCGTTGCGGGAAGGACTGATCGAGAGATTGGGCCTGCCTACCGTAGTCCGCCATGGTGTCGTCGATTCGGCGCTTTAGCTCTCTGCTGCATTCGACTACTCGCGATAGCATAGTGCGCTGTCGGCTAAGCCAATTCGGGTGGTAGTGTGATCGCACCAATCGTTGCGCCTCAATAAAATGCGAGTTGGCGGCGCTAAGAAATTCGGTGAGCCATGGGTCCTCATGGTCGCCTGTGGGCCCGGCGAACACACGTTCAGCAGAGGAACGTGGTCGAAGAGGCCTAGGAGTGTACCTCCGCACCACCTCGTCGTCGGTGTGCAGTTGGCCATCGCGCACGTCGACCCAAGCGTTTGCTCCTGCTCGCTCTAGATACTCGACTTCCGACGCGACCATCTCGGCGGTAGACGGTACCAAGCTGATCGACGCTACCTTGGTCTCGCCGTTTACCTCCACGGTTACGTTTCCGAATTCGGCTCCGTCGGCATCGCCTTTGGTGAGCTCCAGCGACGTGCAGTCCTGGAAGCGGAGCAGTAGCCGTTCAAAGGGAACACGTCCGAAGTACCCGAAACGGTCCGTAAGCAGGGCGTCGACCATCTTCAGGATCGTCGTCTTGCCAACGCCATTCGGGCCGTGCAGCAGCGTTACCCGATCGTCTAGCGCCAAGTCGATGCGATGGTTGTAGATGCCGAACAACCGATCGACCTCGACACGGGCGAGGCGACGTAGTTGCGACTGTTCCGTTGTCATGCTTCCCTCTCGCGTTGGGCGCTTCCGTTCGGGAACGCTGCTTTGTCGCCGGCGGTGTGCGTCAAGCGTAACACAGATTAAATGGTGGTCACCCCACCGCCTCCGCCAACCCCGCCGCCGCCAAATCGCGCCACAGCGCATCCGGTATCTCGGTGTCGAACAACGCCAGATTCTCCTCCACCTCGCGCACCGCCCAGACGCCCGGGATCACCGCTGCCACGGCTGGGTGGCGTAGTGGGTATTGGAGCGCTGCGGCGCGGGGGTCGATGCCGTGGTCTTGGCAGAGGCGGCGGATGGCGGCGGCTTTGCGGAGGAGGTGCTCGGGGGCGGGTTTGTAGTCGTAGGTGGCGCGGCGGGGGTTGTCGGTGGCGAGGATGCCGGAGTTGTAGGGGCCGCCGATGATCACCGAGACTTGGCGTTGCAGGCACTGGGGCAGGAACTCGGCGAGGGGTTCCTGCTCCAGCAGGGTGAAGCGGCCG
The DNA here is from genome assembly GCA_965243095.1 of Candidatus Azotimanducaceae bacterium. GTDB lineage: Bacteria > Pseudomonadota > Gammaproteobacteria > Pseudomonadales > Azotimanducaceae > VXYL01. Next base: position 1,692,692 of record OZ251530.1, on the reverse strand, counting down.
GCGAGGAGGAAGCAGTCCACCTCCATCTCGTCCAGCACGCGGCTGCACACCTGCCACTCGTTCACGCCGAGGCCGATGGCGCGCACCACGCCCTGTTCGCGCAGTTCGCGGAGCGCGGGCAAGGCGCCGTTGCGGGCGGCGTCGAAGATGCCCGGTTGGGCGTCGCCGTGGGTCCACACGTCGATGTCGTGGCAGAGCAGGATGTCCACGCGGTCCAGTCCCAGGCGCTCCAAGCTGGAGGCCAACGAGCGGCGCACGGCGTCGTAGGAGTAGTCGTACTTGATGGCCAACGGCTCGGCGTCGCGCATTCCCGCGAACCGCTCGCCTTGGGCTTCGGGCACTAGGAGGCGGCCCACCTTGGTGGAGAGCACGAACTCGTCGCGGGGCAGTTCGCGCAGCACCGAGCCCAAGCGCTTCTCGCTCAAGCCGTGGCCGTACAGCGGCGCGGTGTCGAAGTAGCGCAGGCCGCCTTGCCAAGCGCGCTGGACGATAGCCTGCACGTCGGCGTCCGTCAGACGGTCGCCCACGGCGCCGAGGGGGGCGCCGCCGAAGCTGAGCTCGGTCACTTGGATGTCGGTGGCGCCGATGGTTCGTGTTGCCGGCATGGACGTGGCTCCTGTTGTCTCTCGTTGCGCGGGCCGTTGCAGCAGCGTCAGCTGTCCAGCGCGCGGATGATGCGGGCGGTGTCCGCCAAGTGGGCCGCATCGGGCAAGGCCACCGGGGTGGCGATGGCGCTGTCCATGCCCGCCGCCGCGTACTCGGCGAGGCGTTCGCGCACTTCCTCCGCTTCGCCGATGAGGGTGCGCTCGCGGATGAGCGCGTCGGGCACGGCGTCCAACGCTTGCTGCCGTTCCCGGGCGCGCCACAGCGTTTGCACTTCGCGGCAGGCGTCGCGCCAGCCGCCTCGTGCGAACATCCGCTCGTACACCGGCGCCATGATGTAGGTGAGCAGTTCGCGCTGGTAGCGGGCGCGGGGGGGCGCGTAGTCCGCGGTGACGGTTGTGCGGAAGAACACCACCAGCTCGAAGTCGTCGAGGGAACGACCCGCCCGCGCCGCGCCGGCCGCCAAGCGCTCGCGGGCGTGGCGCACATCGGCCACGGTGACGAAGTTCAACACCACCCCATCGGCGATTTCGCCGGCCAGTTCCAGCATCTTGTCGTTCAACGCGGCGAGGTAGATGGGCGGCGTGCGTTGCGGCGGCCGCGTCGCCAGTTGCGCGCGGCGGTAGCGCCAGCGGCCGGTTTCCGTGGTGACGCGCTCGCCTTGCAGGAACCGCCGGGTCAGTTCCACACATTCGCGGGTGAGGGCGAGCGGCGATGTGCCCCACGGCGTGGCATGCCAATCCTCGACGATGAGCGGCGTGCTGGTGCCGAGACCCAGCACGAAGCCGCCCGGCGCCAGCGGGGCGATGCTGGCGGCGGCCATGGCAAGCAGCATTGGCCCGCGCGTTTGCATTGGCACGATGGCGGTGCCCACGCGCCCGGAGGCCAGCCGCGCCGCCACCGCGCCGGCGCCCGCCAGCGCGTCCAAGCCGGTGGTTTCGGCGAGCCAGACGCCACCCCAGCCGCACTTTTCCGCCAAGAGGGCGAGCTCGATGTTCTCGGCCACCGTGCGGCCGGGGGAGGCCAATTCCAAACGCACCGGGGCGCTCACGCCAACGCCACGCTACGGCCTTCGGCGTGGGCCGTGTACGCCGCTTCCATGAGTTCGGTGAGCTCGGTTGCCGCGGAGAGGCCGAAATCAATCGGAGATCCGCGAACACAGCCGGCGATCCACTGATCGATGGGCTTGGGCCGGGCCGCCGGCAGCCGCTCCGGCGCGCGCCATTTGGCATCGCCGAAGCGTTGCGAGCGGATTTGCGGGCCTTCGCCGGGCGAGACCAGCCGGTAGCCGCCCTCGGTGCCGTCGATTTCTACCGTGTACGCGCCGCCGAAGCTGGTGAAGGAGGTTTCGTTCACGGCGATGGCGCCGCCGGCGAACTCGATGACGGTCACGGCGTTGTCCTCCACCGCCCGGCCGGTGACGTTGCCGAACGCCGAAACAACCCGCTTCGGAGCGCCCAGCAGCCAGCGGCAGAGGTACATGCCGTGGGCGCCCAGATCCATCATCGCGCCGCCACCGCAGGCCACCAGGTCGTAGAAGTGATCGGGCAGCCAGCCGCGCACCGCGCCATCGTGGGCGATGCGCACCCGCACCGCGGTGACGCGCCCGAACAAGCCATCCTCCAGCGCCTCTTTCGCGTAGAGGATGGCGGGCGCGGTGCGGCGCGGGAAGGAGATGCAGAACCGCACGCCGCCCCGCTCCACGGCTGCCGCGATGGCGTTGCAATCGGCAACGGTGGCGGCCAGCACCTTCTCGGTGAAGATGTGTTTGCCGGCGTTGGCGGCCTGCACCATCACGTCGCGGTGCATGTTGGTGGGCGCCACCACGCACACCGCGTCCACGTCCTCGCGGGCGAGCAGCGCGTCCAGGTCCGCCTCGAACGGCACGTCGAGCTCGGCCGCCCACGCCTCGCCGCGAGCGCGGTCTTCGTCCCAAACGGCGGTGACGTCCGCGTCGGGATTGGCGCGGATCTCGCCGGCGTATTGATCCGCGTGAACGTGCCAACGGCTCAGCATGGCGACGCGCAGCATCGGCGTGCCTCAGCCGAGGTCCGCGTACACGGGCGCGTGGTCCGAGCTCAGGTGCCCGTCCTTCTTCTTGCGGTAGTCGCGGTCGATGGCGACGTCGCGCAAGCGTTCCACAACCGCCGGAGTGCCGAGCAGCGCGTCAATGCGGAGGCCTTGGTTGCGCGGAAACGCGCCGGCGCGGTAGTCCCACCACGAGAACGCCTGCTCGTCCGGCCGCTGATGGCGGAACAGATCGGTCAGGCCGCGCGCCAGCAGCGCCTCGTAGCGTGCGCGTTCCTCGGTGGTGCAGAAGATGGTGCCGTCCGCCGCCGCGCCGCGCCAACCATCCAACGGCTGGTGTACCACGTTGAAGTCTCCGCCCAGCACGAACGGGACGCTGGTGTCCACGCCGCCCAGATACTCGCGCAAGCTGTCGTACCACGCCAATTTGCCGGCGAAGTCCGCGTGGTCGACGTCCTTGCCGTTGGGGCAGTACACCGTGGCGAAGCCGAGTTCGCCGCCGCCTTCGGTTTCGATGCGGCAGTGCAGCAGGCGCGCGCCGGCGTCCTCCTGGCCCGGCAGCCCGGCTTGCGCCACCTGCATGGGCAGGCGCGAAAGCACCGCCACGCCGTTCCAGCCTTTCTGCGCGTGGATGGCCACATCGAAGCCGAGTTCCCGAAAAACGTCAAACGGGAACTGCTCTTCGGCGACCTTCAGCTCCTGCAACCCCACCACGTCCGGCTTGCGGGCGGCGAGCCAGTGCCGGATGTACTCCTGCCTGGCCCGCAGCCCGTTCACGTTCCAGGTGGCGATGCGCATGGAGACGCGAGCCGCCTTGGGGAACGGCCGGCGCTATTCCGCCGGTTGCGCCTTCTTGGCGAACATCGCCGCGCCCACCATGCCGCCGATGGTGGAGAAGATGGAGTAGAGGATTAGGCTAATCACCAAGGTCGTCCCGATCATGCCGGCGCCAACCTCCCCGCCCATCATCATGTCGCTCAACCACTCCGGCAGTTCCACGCCTTGGTCGGCCAACATCTGCGCCGTTTGCGCCGCCTGTTCGTCCTTGAGGCCCGTCGCGGTGACGATGACGGTGACGATCGTCGACGCCACGGCGCCGAATACGCCGGCCAGCCAGCCCACCGAGGCGCCTTGCCCCAAGTGGCCGGTGGTGGGTTCCATGTCCTTGAAGTAGAGGTAGCTGGCGAGCACCCCGGCGCCAATCACCAAGGCGCAGCAGAGCATGTTGATCATCTCCAGGTACGGCAAGGACGAAGCCGTGCCGAAGACGCAGCCGCCGATCAGGGCGGATTTCATTTTCGAGTTCACAGTAGTGGTTCCTTCAGTTTGTCGGTTGAGGTTGTGTGACGGGCGGATTGCCGCCGCGCCGCAACTCGCCGGCGGCGAGCAACGGCAAGAGCGCCACGGGAAACGCCGCCACGATGCCGGTTGCGAACCGCGACAGCGGCGTGTTGCCGATCAGCACATCGATCAGCAACGGCGCGAAGAACACCGCGACCCAGCGCGGATTCCCCCCAAGCCAAGCCGCCGCGCCGCGCAAACGTGGCCACAGCACCACGCCCAAGGTGAAGCCCAAGTAGAGCCCGGTGCAGCGGTGGCAAGCCGCGAGCGGCACCCCGAGCCAGTGGAAGCTGCGCTCGGGATGCTGGTGGCACACCATGTGCAGCAACCAGTGCGGCAACGCCGCGTAGCTCGAACCGGCCGCGGCCAGCAGCGGCGGCGCCGCCACCAGCGCCAGCCAAGCGATGCAGCCGAGCAACAGCGCCCACCGCCACGGCGTGCGCAAAGCGTCGGCCGGCAAGGCCGGCCCCGGTTCCGTTTTGCCCCGACATCGCGACTCGCGCCGCGTGGCAGCGGGGGTTTGCTTGGGTTGCATGGCGGCCATCCGCCTGTGTGCGAGCGCGTTAGTGTACGGCAATTTTTTGGGCAAAGGCGTTCGAGGCGCGTCACGCGGGGTGTACGACAGATCTTTGGTGACGGGTGCTGGGAGCGCGGGCGTCTCGCCCGCTTGCAGGCGGAACGCCTGCGTTTCCGCCTCGGCACCGACACCGCTTACCAAAGATATGTCGTACACCCCGTCACGCCGCATCCGGCAGGTAGGCGAACCGCTTCATCACGTCCCCGTGGGCGGCCACAACCGCTTGCACCTGTGCCGCTTCAAGCACGCGCCGCCACTCTCCGGCCACACCGGCGCGGAAGAACGAGGGCGCTGTCGGCTGCTTCTCGCGGAAGCCGTGCGCGGCTTCTTGCGTTCGCAAGTGGTGAAAGGCGCTGTGTTCGATGGCTCGGGCCAGCCGCGCCTCATCCCACTCGAGACCGGCGAAACGCACGATGGCGCCGAATTGGCCGTGGGGATCGGCCAGGAGATCCTCGTAGCGAGCGACATGGACGGGCAGCGCGGTCTGTTCGGTCCAGCTCGCCACATGATCGCTCCAAGTGCCGAGCGGTTCGGGAAGCCCGGGATAGATGCCGTCCGCATGGCGCGACTCGCAAGCGTCGGGGTTGTTCATGTGTGCGATGGTGCGGGCCACGGGCCAGTTCAGGTGGTGCGCGTAGGAGACGGCCACGTCCAGCGGGTTCCGCACCAAGTACACCACGCCGGCGGCCCCGGCGCCCGGAAACCGCGGCACACCGCCTGGCAGGCGGTACGCCTCGTGGGTCTTGACGAACGCCGGTTCGCGGCGCGCCTGCTCGGCGATGGGCCGAGCGGCGAACAAGCGCTCCGCCAGCGCTTCGCGGAACGCCGGCAGGCATCGCGCCACCTCTTCGTCCGACATGTCGGCGGAGGTGACGCCCAGACACTCGTCGAACTCGGCCCGCCGCCGGCCGCCGCCGCCCACGAGGGCGTTGATGGACGCGGGCGCATCGTCGTCGGCGAGGCCGGCCAGGCCGGCGAGATAATTGGTCAACACGGCGCGCAGCCAGGTGTTGCCGGATTTCGGCCAGGAGGAGAGCCAGACGATGCCCGGCGCCGAAGCGCCGGCGGCGACCGAACGGCGCCCGGGGGCCGCCGCGGTCGGCGAGCGCGTTTCCAGCGCTGGCGCGGAACACGGCTTGCCGCCGACCTTCCGCCCGTGCGCCGGCGACCGCGACGCCAAATGCGCCTCCACGCGGTCGGCGAGTTCGTCAAGCAGGAACGGATGCTCAGGTCTGGTCACGCGCATCACCGGCACGTCGCGGGCAATCGCGGTGGCGGCGCGAAAGTGCGCCGGTCGCTGTCCCATGGCGTCCATGATGCGCGGGCGGAGGGCATGTTTGGTCAACATCTGAAAGGCTTCGCCGGGCGGCATCGACTCGATGCGGATGTCCGGCCCGTTGCTGGGCGTCAGCACGAAGGCGGCGCTCACCGGCAGCGGCTCGCCGCAAGACCGCGGCGTCGGCACCCAGAACTTCTCCAGCGTGCCGCGAACCCGCGCCCGCGCTCGATCGGCCATGTCCATCTTGTCCAACGCGTGCTTCCACAGCCGCAGCGTGGCGAAGCCCGGCAGAGCCGTGGGCACGGTGCCGTTCAAGACCACCGCCAACAGGTCGTCGGCGACGAGGGGGTGGCCGCGTTCGACCAGCGCCGCCGCCAACGAGGACTTGCCGTCGCCGCTGCGCCCTAGCAGCAGCGCGGCGCCAGCAGCGGTCTGCACCGCCGCGGCGTGCAGCGTGGCCATGCCGCGCTGTTGCAGCAGGGCCATCAACGGCGTGCCGGCGAAAATGTCGGCGATGTCCTCGTCGCTGCCGCCGCAAGGTTCCACAAGCACATCCCGCCCGTCCGTGACGAGATAGCGGGCCACGCCCTCGAAGTGCATGAGGAAGGCGTCGCGCTGCGCTGCCCAAAACGCCCGGCGCACGCCAGGTCCGGTGGTGGCGGGCAGCTCTCTGGGCACGGCGCCAAGGCGAACCGTCACATCGGCACCGGTGGCGTCCACGGTGCCGGGCAGGCGGTTGTACGGCAAGGCGATGGCGGAATGCAGGCGCAGCCCGTAGGCGCCGTAGGGCTGCGCCGAATCGGTCATCGCCGCCCCATGCCGAGGGACATCGCGGCGCGCGTTGAACGCCTTTCGCGCCACTCCATTCCCGCGCCCTCGAAGACCTCGAAGATGAAGTGGATGCGGTCGCTCGGCTCGCCGTTGAAAGCGCTGTGGGTGGCGAGATTGTTCACCTCGAAGGCTTGGCCGGCGGGCAAGTGGCGGGTCTCGCCGCGCACCGTGAGCGTCGCTCGCGGCCCGGTCTGCAAAGGCACGTGGATCTTGTGCGTCAAGGGGTTCATGCCGCCGCCGTCCTGATGCGGCTCGATGCCGCCTCCCGCGTCCAGCCGCGCCAGCATCGCTTTGGGGAACAGCGGCGCCGCGTAGCCGTAGGGCGCGACGGCCTGCGTCATCACGGGCAGCAGCCAGCGCTGCCAGAGGAACCAGATGGGCATGGAGTAGAAGCAACCCAAGCGTTCTGCGCCGACGAACCGGAAGATGATGTGCCGGGTGTGGGCGAAGCAGAGGTAGTCGTTCTCCTTGACGGCGTTCTCCTTCTCCCAAACCGTCTCGGAAAGCCGCGCCGCCTGCTCCGCCAGGGCCGCGACGTCCACGCCGCCGAGCCGACGCACCGCGTGGGGTTTTTCGACGGGGCGGAGGGCGCGCTGCTCGATGCTCGGTCTCACTGCTTGTTTGTCGGAGTCGTCTTGCACGATTCAGTGCATCGCCGGCGGTATAGTATACTCACCGCAAGCAGTGCAACGATTGGAGGGTTGGAGGAGATGATCGTAGAGCAAGGCAAGGCCCGCCACCCGGGGGGGGGGGGGGGGGGGGGTGAAAGAACCCAACGCCCCCAGCAAGCAAGCCAAGAAGGCTTGGTCGAAGCCGACCATCCTGCGACTCGAGGATGGCGTCGTGGTGGTTGAAACCGGCCCCAAGCCGGCGAATTGGGTTCTCCTAGAAGGCCTTTCGTACGAGCTGATACCGTAGCTTCTATGGCACTAGGAACGCCGTAGAACACGCCCAAAAAGGGCACGGTATACTCACCGCAAGCAGTGCAACGATTGGAGGGTTGAAGATGATCGTAGAGCAAGGCAAGGCCCGCCACCCGGGGGGGGGGGGGGGGGGGGTGAAAGAACCCAACGCCCCCAGCAAGCAGGCCAAGAAGGCTTGGTCGAAGCCGACCATCCTACGACTTGAGGATGGCATCGTGGTGGTTGAAACCGGCCCTAACGACGCGAATTGGGTTCTCCTAGAAAGCCTGTCGTACACGCTAGTACCGTAGCTTCTCCGTGACGGCGTTCTCCTTCCACTAAGCGTCCATCAGGTCGTAGCCGAAGTAGGCCAGCGTGTCCCGATGCTGGCGGAACACACGGTTGAACGCCTTGATGTCCGCGGTGTTCAAGCGTCCGATCTGGCGTTCGTTCATGTTGGCGAGCGGTTCGTCGTAGTTCTTCACGGCGATGCGCTGGCGCAGCTTCAGATCGTCGAGTTCGGGAACGAGGAATTGCACCTTCCGCTCCACCGTCGCCGGTTCGTCGCACATGGTCTCGTAGGTGAAGAAGGCGCCGCGCTCCGCGTACTTCTCGACATTGCGCCGCTGCCACGCCAAGCAGTTGGCGACATGCACCGCCGCCGCGGTCTCCACGCTTCTGCCCGGTTCGGTGAACTGGCGATGGAGAATGGGCGCGAGCCGCTGGTGGTAGTAGTGGCGGCAAATGCCCTCGCAGACAGCGTAGGGGTTGCGCACCATGAACAGGAACTTGGCGTTGCGGAAAGCTAGGGCCAACTGCCCGGCGTGCAGCACATGGGGCGGGGATTTGGTGACGAAAACGGACGCATCCGCGCGGTGGGCGCGGGCATGGAAATACCACGCCTTGCGCGAGACGCGCCAGTCGTAGCGGCTCGGTTCGGCGAACAGGTCGATCCAGCGCCGCTCGGACGCCCACAACAGCGCCGGGGTGTGTTCCTCGCGCCCGTAGGTTTTCGTGGTGACCGGCCCCACGAAACCGCGTATGAACTGACCTTCCTGCGGCAGACGCCAAGTCGCCCGGCACTTGCCGAGCGCGGCGGCAAGGAAGCTCGAGCCGCTGTTGTTCGGGCAGACGACGAACAGATGCGTACGGACGATCCGCTCTAGATCGCGCCCCGCGCCGGGGACGTAGTTCATCTTGCGCGTTCGGAAGGGAAACGGCGTTTGGCGCTGCGCAAGTGGGCGTCCGCCAGACAGCCGAGGTAGGCCTCGTACCATAGCCGGAAGAAATCCCTTGGCCGGTGTTCCGGCTCGCCCCGCGCCCAGCGCAGCATGGCGTCCGGCATCCACGGCTTGACGCCGCCAATGAAGTGCAACGCTTTGGCGTCTTCCGCGTCCACGCCTTCGCGGGCTTTGATCAGCGCCGCTCTCGCCAACACGAAGTCGTAGGCGGAACTCACCAGCGTCTGGCGGCCGCCGAAGCAGCGGTTGAGGACTAGCTGATCGGTGTGGGCGGTGGCGGTTCCCTGCCACGTCGCCGGCGTCAGCAGCGCCAGCAGCGCCTCGTAGGCGTTCTCCTCCACGAGCGTCGAGTCGATGAGCATGAAGCCGGCGCCAAAGTTTCCCTCGATCGCGTCCGCGGATTCGGCGGCTACTGGCCCGAACGTCGCCGCGTCGCGGCGCAGACCGCGCAGGTGGATGCCGTCGGGGCAGCAGAGCAGCGCGTCCGGCGATTCGAAGAGGTCCGCGACGGAAGATTGGAACAGCACGTCGCTGTCGTAGTACAGCACCTTGCGGTAGCCGCGCAGCCGGAAGGCTTCAAGCGAGTAGAACTGGGCGAGCCGACCCGCGAGCGCCGGACGTTCGGCGCGCAAAGCCGCCAGCCGGGAGCGCAACTCGGCGGACACCTGCTCGAAGCGCACGGCGGAACTGATCGCCGCGAGGTGCCGACGATGCTCTTCCGGCAGTTCGTCGTGGACGACCACGAGATCGCCGTCGAAGCCCGGGTGGTGCTGCAGAAACGAACCAAGGGTGACGAGCGTGCCGGGCGCGAAACTCTCCGTCGTCGCCGTGACGAAGCAGATCTGTTGGGTCGGGTTCATCGCTAAACATCCTACCCTGCAAGTGGCTCGAGGTACGGGCCGGGCCGCGCCGTCACATGCCGCTCGGCACGAAATCGAGCAAGCTCAAAGCGCGGACGACCGGGCCCGGCCGCGCTCGGAACTCCGCTGGATCGTCCAAGCACTTCCACAACGAGGGCATATCGACGTAGCCGGCACGTTGCGGCGGCCGGGCCGCAAGCTGCGCTCGGATCGCCGGCAGCGCCGCGCAGAAGGCATCGACCATCGCGTCGCTGCGCGCCGGGTCGCTCTTGCTGCGGTGCCAACAGACCTCGGGTGGAAGCACAGCGCACATCGTGTTGCGCATCAGCCAGCGGCTCTCTTCGCCGCGGCGGAATTGTTCCGGCGGCAACCCCAAGCCGAATTCCAGCAAGCGACGATCCAAGAGCGGGTAGCGGTACTCGATGCCACGCGGCGCGCCACTCGCCGCCCAGCCCTCCATGCGCTGGGCCAGATGCCCCGCCCGCAGCAGCGCCAACTGGACGCTTCGCACCCCAAGCGGGCGCGCCGACGCGGCCGCCAACGGCTTCGTCCGGCGCGCGAACTCGGGGTGTGCGAGCCAGCGGCGCTCCACGTTTCTTCTCCCTTCCCGCAGCCGCCTAAGCCGCACCGGCAAGGAGGGATGCAACAGTTCCAAGCCAACGCCGCCGAGGAAGCGCCACGCCGGTGCGCTCTGGGCGCGACATTCGGCGGCGAGCCGCCGCCAGCGCCCGCGCAACAGCAGTTGCGGCCAATGGCCCCGGCCGTTGGACGACACGCATTCGTCCCCGCCCCAGCCGGACAGCAGCACGCGCACCCCGCGCGCCTGCGCTTGGCGCTGCGTGATCTCCTCGTTGACGTGAACGTGTACGTTCGGCAACGCGCCATCCAGCCGCACGAGGTCGAGCACGATTTCCGGGGTGAGCGCGCCGTGGCAGGTCGGCAAACCCTCTTGGGCGCAGACGGCATCCACCAGCGCGTATTCCTGCGCGTGGGCCGGCTGCGGCGGCGCGTCTTCGAGGGCCGGCAGCCAAGTGAAGGCCGGCGGTGGCGGACGCCCTTGGCTGCGCAGTTCGCGGGCGGCGAGCACCGCGATGCTGGACGAATCCAAGCCGCCGCTCACGTGTGCGCCCACCGGCCCGCCGCGCAGCCGGTCGCGCACCGAGCGCCCGCAGAGTTCAAGACACTGCTCCGCGTAGGCGTCGTCGGACGCCGGCGGCAGCCGCGGCGCGTGTTCTGGATGCCAATGCCGCTGGACGCTCGGATCGAAGGGGCGATCGGCCGCGACGGTGAGCGCGTGGCCAGGCGGCAGCTTACGCACAGCGCGGAAGAACGTGCGCGCGTCGCTCACCATCATGCTCCCCAGATGCGTGGCGACCATTGTTTCGTCCAGCGCGTCCGGCACGTCGGGCGCGGCGAGCACGGCCTCGACCGAGCTGGCGAAGACGAAGCGCCCGTTCGCCACGGCGTAGTAGAGGGGTCGGGCGCCGATGTGGTCCCGGGCGCAGAACAGCACGCGCTTGGCGGTGTCCCAGACGCAGAAGGCGTAGTCGCCAAGCAAATGGCGTGGGCAGTCCGTTCCCCACTTGGCGAAAGCGCGGAGGATCAGTTCGACATCGGCGGTTTGGGCGCGTTGCGCAGGGGGAACGCCCAGCGTGTCGCAGAGCGCGTTCCGGTCGTCGATGCGGGCGTCGGCAACCGCCACCAAGCCGGCGTCGCCGTCGATGCGCAGCGGCGACTCGCCATCGCGATGCCTGCCGGCGAACGCCACATCGTCGCGGGCCCACTCGACACATGCCGAACCGTAGCCGGCAAGCGCACTCCGCGCCGCTGCAAGTGACTGCTTGCCGGCGCCCAAGGCACCACAAATCGCTGCCGCCATAGGCGGGATTTTAGACGACGGCGCCGTCGTGGTTGGCGCAAGCCGGGCAGAGTCCCTTCGCCTGTCGTACACTGCCATGGACACGCAAATCGAGCGCGACAACAGAGTGATGCAGCCCGCCCGGGAACCAAGCGCTTCGGCGAAGCAAAGCCCGGCGCAAAAGCGCCACGCCGCCATCTGGCGCGCCTTCGCGGACTTGAACTTCCTGCGCCGGGCCTTGGGGAAAGTCGAACGGCAGCTTGCCGCCGATCCCGACGACGCCGAGAAGCTGCGGCAGCTGGGCGATCTGCAGCGCAAGCTGGGCGACTTCGATGCGGCTTTGGAAACGTATCGGAAGCTCAAGGCATTGGACGAGGATGCGGTGGGCGCTTGGTGGATGTGCACGCTGAACGGAGGGTTAGATGGAGGGTCAGGTGGAGAGAAGCTGCCGGCGAGTGCGCCAGAGGAACTCCACCCGGCACCGTTCGTACGCATTCCCGAGTTCCTGACCGCGGCGCAGCAAGACCTGCTGCTCGACGCGGCCCGCCTCGCCCCGGCATGGAACAACCAGGAAAGCGACGTTCTCGATGCCCGTGCCGCGTTTGTGGCCGAGAGATCGGTGCGGCGGCAGATTCGTCCTTGGTTCGCGGCGGAGTTGGGCCGTGTCGCGGGCGATGTGTTCGAACACTTCAGAATCGACGACATGCGCAAATACGACATCGAATTGGAACTCACGGCCTACCGCGGCGGCGGCTTCTGTCTCCCGCATCGAGACAGCGGTCACAAGCGCACCAAGCGCACGAACAGCCGTTTGATCAGCTTCGCCTACTACTTTCACCACGAACCCAAGGGTTTCGCCGGCGGCGAACTGCTGCTGTACGACACATCCATTGCGACGGACGATTTCGCCCCGGCCGCGTTCTCGCGCATCGAGCCCGTCAACAACAGCCTCGTGTTGTTTCCGAGCGACTACTATCACGAGGTGCTCCCGGTGCATGCCACGTCCGACGCCTTCGAGAACACGCGCTTTACGGTCAACGGCTGGCTGCATCGGCCAGCGAGTGGCAGCCCTTCAGGCGCGAGCGTTGTACCGGGCAGGGGCAGGCCCCTCGCGCACCCCCGCTGAGGGCTCTTTCATGCGAGGGGCAGGGCCCTCGCTCACCCCCGCTGAAGGCTCTACCAGCGGCGCACCTCCTTCCGGTCCAGACCGGGCAGCTCCGGCGCGAACACCTCGTCCAAGTCCCGCTCCGTGTAGCCGCAGATGGCGGAGTAGCGCGGGTCCAGCGTGATGTCCATGAGGTTGTTCAAGCCGGAAAACGGGCTGGCGTTTGAGAACTTGCTAACACCCGTCAGCAAGGCGAAATGGACGTGCGCGTCGCAGGCCTTGATGACGGAGTACAGGCCGTGCAGGAAGCCGCGGTTGGCGCGGGCGACTTCCGGGGTGCCCAACGCATCAAGTATCGGCTTGTCGTATTCGTCCACCAAAACCACCACCCGCCGGCCGCTGCGTTCGTGCGGGCGGGAGAGGAAGTAGTGCTGGCCACCGTCCACGAGTTGACCGATCAAGCCCGTCTTGTCCACATAGTAGTAGCCGTCCTCTCGAATCTTGCGAAAGGTCTGAATGCCGATGGGCAGCTTGCGCCGTGCGGCGCTCTCGCTGGATGCGGTCATGGGCGGCACAATAGCCCTTGGCCGAAAACCAGTCAAAGGTTGGGGTTGGGCGTGTACGTGGTTAACGCGGCGCCGGCGGCGCAACGGTCAACGCCGCTCCTCGGCGAGAATGCCCTCCAGACTTAGCAGCAGACCCAACACGAAGCAGTGGCTCCAGTCCTGCAGGAGCGGGCCGGTGGGGAGGAACAGGCTGTTCGCCGAATACGCCGCCCAGGCCGCGATCACCGCGACCACCAGCAAGCGCAGATCCGCGCGCGGCTCGCGCCAAGCCAACCGGCCGGCGCACCACGCCGCCCGCGCCAAGCAGCCGTAGAACAAGAGCAGCAGGCAGAGCCCGGGAAACCCGTACAGCACCAGCACGTGCAGGAACTGATTGTGCGGCCAAAGCCGCAACAGCTCATCGAGCTTGGCGTCGTGTACGTCCTCCCGGGCATGTGCGCGAGTCGGCCGGTAAACGCCGGTGCCGAACGGATGATCGAGCGCGTAGCGCCATGCCATAGCCGCCTGCGCCAAGCGGCTGCGGCCGTAGATATCGAATGTTCTAAGGTGCCGCAGCCGCAGCCCGCCGCCAACGCGCCGCGCCACATGGGCCACGTCCACCACCTCGGCGTCGGTGCGCCCCGGGGCGCGCAGAGCGACCGCGGTGTACCCGCCATTTAGCGGCGGCGTCAACTCCTGCCACAGCAGCCAACGGGTGTGAATCGGCGACCGCCGCCGGAGTTGCACCGACGCGACGTTCCCTTCCGCCGGTTGCCGCCACGCCAACGCCAAGCCGCCGTCCGCGGCGACCACGCCATCCATCACGGCGCTCTCCGCGCCGAACACCGCCCCGGAACGCACGCGCAATTGCACCGACTGTCTAGTGCCGGGCGGCAGGCCGTGCAGCGTGTGGCGAACCAGTTGGCCGTCTTGCGCTACCGAGCTGCCCGTTGGCGCGGGAACCAGCACCGGCGTCTTGCTGCTCAGCGAAGGCGTGAACGCCCGCCACGGCAACCAGTTGGCGGCGACATCGCGGGTGCGGAACCGATACCCCGCGACGCCTTCCGGGGCCCGCGGCGCAGGCCAAGTGACCACGAAGTAGCGGGTGGGTCGGGGCGAGAAGACCACCTCGCCGTGTCGCGGGGCGCGGGCCACGCCGGCAGCCAACAGCTCTTGAATCTGCACCCGGTACCACTTCCAGGGCGAAAACCCGGCGAACTCGTGGCCAATGCGCTCAACGCCGGCCCCGGCAAGCTTCTCCAGCATCTCGCCACCGGCGCGCAGCTCGGGCCAGACTGGCGGAAGCGGCAGGAATGATTGGCAGCTTCGCCATACAGACCACGGCTCGTCGGGCGAACGCCGCAGCCGGCAATGGTAAAGGCCGCTCGGCAGCACACTGCGGCGCCAAGTGAGCACTAGGCGACCGTCTTTGTCCGCGCGGCCGCGCGCCTGCGCGGTGGGGCCGTCCACCACGGTGCGAAGTTGCAGGTCGTAGCGTTGCCCCGGCACGAACTTCCCTATGGCCGCGCCGGTGACGCCGGGGTCGCCGCGCGTCAACGCGGCGCGGCCAATCGTCAACTCCCTCACCGCCAGCCGGACGCCGCGGGAACGCAAAGCGGGCGCGAATGTTCGCCAGTTCGTCCTTTGTCCGGCGCCCGCCTTCCACAGGCGGTATTGGTAGGCGACGACGGCCCTTTCCGGATCCCCGCGCCAAGTGATCACGACGTCGCCCTTCGCGTCCGCCTTGGCCATTGTGATGCCCTGTTCGCCGTATCCTCTGATGTATCTCGCACGCAAGTGGACGCGGTACTCCACACCGGGTTCGCGGCCTTCGAACCGGTGGCCCAGCACATGCGGATCGTCGGACAGCAGCGCTTCGCCGCCGACCGCGAGGTTGCGGATGTCCCCGTCCTGGAGCCGCAACGGGCGCAGCTGCTCGACAATGTTGCCGACATTGAACCCAGGGTTCACGAGCGCCAGCAGCACCACCAGCGACGACGCCCCCACCACCAGCAAGCGGACGACGCCTCGGCGCACAAGCGGCGCGGTGGCCACGCCGACCACGCACAGGCACACGCCCACCGCCACGCCCAGCACCGTCGAACGACCGGCGTTGACCACCAGAGCGGCAAGCATGCACAGCAGCAGCAGATACAACGCCGCGTCCGCGGCCAGCGCCCAGCGGCCCCAGCGCGCCGGCGCGCCGAGGATCAACAAGGCGAAAGCCAGCACGATCGCCACCACAAGCTGGTAGCCAAAGGTGGCGGTATGCACCGCCGCGCCGGCGGTTCGACCGTACACGAGAACAACCTGCAAGTCGCTCTCGGCAACTTGGGCGATGCGCAGCCACGCATCGACGAACGGCCCGCCCACCACCAGCACACCGAGGCCGAACAAGGCGGAGAGCGACACGGCGACCACGATGGCCGCGATCAACACTTTCGCCCGCCGCGCGGTAAGCACGCACAGCAAGGCGAACAGCACGCCGATGCCCACCGCGAGCTGCCCCATGCGCGTCGCATTGAAGGTGTCCGTGCGCCAGTACACGGCGAGCGCCCACGCCCACATCGCGCACGCGGTGAGCAGCACCGGCATGGCCGAGCGAAGACGCCTTGGCAAGGCCGCCGCGAACGCGCGCCGCAGCCCACTGGCCCCGCGCGGCAACGGAGCGGATCGCCAAAGGCACAAGACCACCGCCAGCAGCGTCGCCGCGACCGCCGGCAGGATGTTGGGGCCGCCGAGCGGCAACGGGGTGCTGGCGAACCAGACGTGGCCGAAGACCGCCACCACCAGCAGGGCGAAGATCAACCGGGCAAGCGCGCTTCGGTGTGCGACATTTGGTGGCATCTGTTCAGCACGTCCTGGGAGCGCGGGCGTCTCGCCCGCATTTTCGTTTACGGCTGTTCACCTTGTGCGGGCGAGACGCCCGCGCTCCCAGGGCCGTCGGGCTAGCACCGACGCTTTTGCCACCAAATGTCCCGCACCCAGCGCGCCTTGCCCGCCCGAGTGGCTTGCCCCTAACGCGGAAGGCAGCCTAGGGGCTGCGGAGCGCACTCAAACGTCCGTCTCCACACGGACGATGCCCATTTTCAGCGCGGTTTGCACGAACTCCATCATGTCCCGACCGCAGGTTTCCGCGTTGACGTCGTACTCCTCCATGAGCGCGTCGCGGATCGATTGCATGGTTCGCCCTTCGTCGATCAGCGTCCATATCCGCGCCGCCACGGGATCGAGCTCGAAGTACTGGCCCTCGTCCACGTCCATCATGACGATGTCGTCGTCCAGAGGCGTGAAGACGATGTTCTCGTTGCGCACCAGCACGGACGACATGTCCAGTTCGCCGGGCGGTTCCTGCGATTTGTCCAACTTAAGTTTCCTCCCTACGGTTGATTTCCGCCATCCGCTGCATCGGCGACCTCGCCGGCCCGGAGCAGCCAGCCGTTGACGGTGAAGCGCACGTTCTCGAAGGCGTCCGACGTGGCATGCACCGGCAGCACCTCGTGATAGTAGCGGCTCGGAAAGAACACGAGGCTGTTGTTGACGGGCTCGATGCGCGAGAACGCCGTCGCGCGGCAGCTGTCCGTTGCGATGCACGTGTCGTACAGCAGCAGTTCGCCGCCGGCGAAACCCTTGGGTTCGGGGTGAAAGTAGTAGGCGAAGCTGACCAAGCGCCTGTTGGAACAATCGTAGACGTCTCGATGCGGGCGGAAGAAGCCGCCGCCACGGTGGGCCGTGACGTCCAGTTCGACGGGACATTTGTGCATGCCGTCGATTCCGAAGTGTTCGCACACCTCCCCGGCGACGCGGCGCAACTCCTTCACGAACCAAGGACGAATCCGCCGCAAGACCGGTCTCTCGGCCACCAACGCGACGCGGGCATCGAGATTGACCTTCCATTCTTGTCCATTCCCCACGCTTGCCGGAGCGAAGTGCTCGGGGCCGCCGCGCACCGCGTCGAGCAGCACGTCTTGCTGCGCCGCGGTCAGGAAATCGGGAATCCGAACGAACGGCGCGGGGTGGAGTTCCTCCGGCGCGCTTGCCGGCAGTTCCTCGCCGTTCAGCGCACCTATCCACCAAGCCCCCCAAGCCCCCCAAGCGGCCACGGCATCGTCGTCCACGGCCTTGAGCTTCCGGTACGTTTCCGCAGCGGCGTCGAAGTCGCCCAGCTTGCGCTGCAGATCGGCCACCTGCCGCAGCGTTGCGGCGTCGTGGGGGTCGGCGGCAAGCCGCTGTTGCACTTTGGCCAGCGCTCGCTGCAGAAAGTTCATGTCCGCGAGGGCATGGCGGATGGCGTGGCGGCGCTTCCGCTGCCCCGGCACTTTGGCGGTGTTCATGCGAGAGAAGCCGTTACGCGGCCCGCTCCGCGATCAAGACAATCCCTCCACCGGAATCGCGGCGCCGTGGATGGAATCCGCGCCTGGCGACGCGAGGAATAACACCGCCGCGGCGACGTGTTCCGGCGGCACCCACTTGGCGAAATCGGCGTCCGGCATGTCGGCGCGGTTTTGTGGCGTGTCGATGATGCTCGGCAGGATGCAGTTCACGTTCACGCCTCGGTGCTTCAGTTCGTCCGCCAAGGTTTCCGTCAAGCGGATCACCACGCTTTTGGAGGCGGTGTAGGCGGCCATCTTGGCCGCGCCCCGCAACGCGCCCCGGGCGCCGATGTTGACGATCTTGCCGCCGCCGCGTTCCGCCATGCCGGGCGCCGCGGCGCGGCACATGTTCAGCACTGTGCGGGCGTTGAGGTTCAGCATGAAGTCCCACGTCTCGTCGGACGTTTCCGCAACGCTGTCGCCCATGGTGAAGCCGCCGGCGATGTTGGCGAGGACGTCCACCGCGCCGGCCGCGGCCACGGCGTTGGCGGCGCCGGCCGGATCGATGAGGTCCGCCACCACCGTGTTCCACGGCGCGGCGTGTTCCACCACGTCCACGCCGGTCACGATGGCGCCGGCTTCGTGGAAGCGGCGCGCCACCACGCCGCCCAAGGTGCCGGCGGCGCCGGTTACGAGCACGTTCTTGTTGGCGAAATCCGTCATGTTTGCGCTCTTTCCCGTTGCCTCATTTGCCGTGGAAGTTGCCGGGGCGGCGTTCGGCCACGGCGCGGATGCCTTCCTCGGCGTCCTCGGTGGCGCGCAGCCATTGCTGCTCGGCGAGTTCGTGATCCGTGGCCGCGGCGATCTGTTCGGCGAGACCAGTGCGCACGGTGGCGCGCACGGAGAGCACCGCCAGCGGCGCGTTCTCGGCGATTTCCGCCGCCAGCCGCCCTGCCGCCGCGCGCACTTCGGCGAGCGGCGCGAGCTGGTCGATCATGCCGAGGCGCAGCGCTTCCTCGCCCTTCACGCGCCGGCCGGTGAGGAACATCAGGTTGGCGGCTTGGGCACCGATCAGCTTGGGCAAAGTGACGGTGAGGCCGAAGCCCGGGTGGATGCCCAGCTTCACGAAGTTGGCGGCGAAGCGGGCTTCCGCCGCCGCCACGCGGAAGTCCGCCGTCAACGCCAAGCCGAAGCCGCCGCCGATGGCGGCACCCTGCACCGCGGCCACCACCGGCTTCTTGGCACTGAACAGGCGGACGCCTTCGCGATAGAGCAGGCCGGTGGTGTTCTTGAAGCCGTCCTCGGTGAACTCGGCGCGGTTGGAGCTATCGTCGCGGCCGCTGCCGAAGTTGGCGCCGGCGCAGAAGGATTTGCCGTTGGAGCAAAGCACGATGGCGCGGCACTGCGGGTCTTCGTCCAAGGCACCGTAGGCGTCGGCGATTTGGGCGATGAGGTCGCGGTCGAAGAAATTGTGCGGCGGGCGGTTGATCTCCACCGTGGCGACGTGGCCTTCCAAGCCGACGTTGATGTGGGCGAATGTTCCGTACAACGTGCGTCCCCTCTTGATCGCGAATGGTCTTTGCCATCGTAGCAGACCGGCCGGCCGGCCGATTGCGCCGACGCTACCGGCTAACCTCCACCGCGGCGATGTGCTCGGTGATGGCCGCCAGCATCTCGCCGATCACGGGCTCGGGAAGATCGTGCCCCAGCTTGTCGATTTCGACGTATTTCGCGCCCGGAATGGCCCCGGCGGTTTCGCGTCCGGCTTCCACCGGCACCAACGGATCGGCGTTGCCGTGGATGACCAGGGTTGGCGCGCGGATTCCGGTCAGCGCCTCCCGCCGGTCGCCATCGGCCAGGATGGCGGTGAGTTGGCGGGCGACGCCGTCGGGCCGGTACGCGCGCTCGATCGCTTGGCGGGTGAAGCGCGCCATGCCCACCTCCTCGGAAGCGTAGTGCGGGCCGCCGAGCATCCGCGCCCCCCGCAGCGCGTTCTCGATCGCTTCTTCGGCGTTCTGGCTGCCCATCGAGCCCACCAGCGCCGCGATGGCCTCCGGCGCGGGGCCCGGCAGCGCCGGATTGCCGGTGGAGGACATGATGGAGGTGAGGCTGTACACCCGTTCCGCGTGTTCCGCCGCCATCCGCTGGCCGATCATGCCGCCCATGGAAACCCCGACCACATGCGCCCCCGCTTGGCCGAGGTGATCCAGCAAGGCGACGGCATCGGCGGCCATGTCCGAAAGCGTGTAGGCGGGCGTGAGCGCGCTGGCATCCGCGCTGGCCGCGAGCAGTTGCTCCACCGTGGGCGGCGGCGCGTCGCTGCCGTGGGAGAGGCCGGCGTCGCGGTTGTCGAAGGTGATGGCGCAGAAGCCCGCCGCCACCACGCCATCGAGCAGGGACTCCGGCCAATGCACCACTTGGCAGCCAAGGCCGTGGATGAACAGCACCCGGGGATCGGCGCGCGCCCCGCGATGCGTGAAGTGGATCGACCCGCCGCCGGCTTGGAATCTGGCCATTTCCCCGGAAGTGCCGACCGTCAGCGGCTTGCCAACGCCTCGTCGTGTTTGCGGATGTGCTCGGCGTATTGGCCGGTGAGAATCGCCATCAATTCCTGCAACTTGGCGATCAACTGCGCGTTCCGCTCTATCGCCCGCGCGTTCCGCTCTATGGCGTCGGCGTTGCGGTCTATCGCTTTGGCGTTGCGGTCTATCGCCTTGGCGTTCCGCTCTATCGCCTCGGCATTGCGGTCTATCGCTTTCGCGTTCCTTTCAATGGCCGCGGCGTTTTGCTCCACCTTGGCTTCCAGCCGGCTGAGCTGGCCGCTCAAAGACCACGCCAAAGACCACGCCGCGCCGACCAAGGTGATGATGATGGCGATGGCCGGCCCCCATTCGCGCAAGACGCTCTTCGTGTTGTTTGTCATCCCGAGATGCTCCATTCGGTGTGTTTGTTTTGCAAGCATAGCACGTCGTCCGCCGCCGGGGTGGCGGTGGACGCCTAGAACCGCACGCTCGCCGTCACGCTCACCATGCGCGGCGGGCCGACGCCGGTAGCCATCGCGCCAATCGCGCCACATCCCACGATCTATGTGGCACAATAGGCGGCATCGCGCCACATAGAAGGGGAGTGGGATGCCCAAGCAAGTGCCCGCCGCTGAACTCGACGCCATCGTCGCAACCGTGGGCGGGCTGGCGGGTGGCGGATCGGTATCGCGCATTCGCGAAAGCCTAGGCCGTGCAACGACGAAACGCACTTTGCAGCGCCGGCTTGCCGAGTTGGTGGGACAAGGACGCTTGGTTCAAGGAGGACGCGGGCCGGGCACGGTGTACCGTCTTGCCCAAACATCCGCGCCGCCCAAAGCGCTGACGTTCGCAGACCATGGGAAGCCGCAAGACCTACTCGGTTATTGGCAGGATGTGTCGGACCCAATCCCGCTGTCGGCGGAAGGAATTCAAGTGGCGCACCGAGTCCGTGCGCCCATCCAGAAGCGCGACCCCGTCGGCTTCCGACGGGATTTCCTAGACCGATACATTCCCGGGCAGACCTACTACTTGCCTTCGACGCTGCGCGATCGGCTACGCGAGTTTGGTCGTTCCACCGATCAAGACCTCGTCCCAGGCACCTTCGCCAGCAAGATATTTCAGCGCCTGTTGATCGATTTGTCGTGGAACTCCAGTCGCCTTGAGGGGAACACCTACTCTCTCTTGGAGACCGCTCACTTGTTGGATCATGCCGAAGCCGCCAACAACAAAGACAAGCGTGAAACGCAGATGATCCTCAACCACAAGTCCGCGATCGACTTTCTTGTCGACCAAGCTCAGCAGTCGCGGTTTGATCGCCCTACCATATTGAACCTGCACGCTCTTCTAGCCGAAAATCTGCTGGCCGACTCCCAAGCGTGGGGCAGCCTACGGCAGATCGCCGTCAACATTCAGGGGACAACGTACCACCCCCCGGAAATTCCGCAACTGTTGGAGGAGTGTTTCAACCAAATAGTGGACAAGGCCGCTGCGATTTCGGACCCTCTGGAGCATGCGTTCTTCGTTCTCGTGCAATTGCCGTACCTGCAACCGTTCAAGGACGTCAACAAACGAGTGTCGCGTCTAGCCGCCAACCTGCCGCTGATCCGCGACAACTTGATCCCGGTGTCGTTTGTGGACGTACCTCAGCGAATCTACATCGATGGCCTGCTCGGCGTTTACGAACGTAATGACGTGGCGCTGTTGCGCGATGTCTTCGCGTGGGCCTACACGCGCTCCTGCGCCCGCTATTCCGTGGTGCTACAGTCTGTGGTTGGTGAACCGGACCCCTTGCGCCTGCGGCACCGTGATCTGATCTCCAGAACGATTCGCGAAGTCGTCCATGGAAGAATGGACAAACTGAAGGCCGCGGCGCTTGTCCGCCAGCGCACCGACGGCTTGGCATCGACGGAGCGCAGCCGGGTAGCCGAGGTGGTGGAGACTGATCTCCTAAACCTGCATGAAGGCAATGTTGCGACTGCCGGGGTTTCCACGGAAGCCTTTGCGGCATGGCAGCCGAACTGGCAATAAAGTGCGCGGTGGACGGCTCGATGCCGCGGCGGTAAACGCCTAGAACCGCACGCTCGCCGTTACGCTCACCATGCGCGGCGGGCCGATGAAGTAGGCGCCGCCTTGGTCGCCGTCCGGCGCCGCCAAGTAGTCCTCGTCGGTGAGATTGGTGGCGTTGAGGCGCAAGGTGAGCGGTTGGCCGCCCAGCGCTTTGTCGAAGTCGCAGCGGGCGTCCACGCCCAGCACGGCGTGGGAGGGCAGGGTTTCGGTGTTGGCCACATTGCCGAAGCGCTCGCCGACGAATTTGACGTGCGCCGCCAAACGCCAGCGCAGGCCGAAGGCGCGCGGGCGCCACACGGCTTCCGCGAACCACTGCTGGCGGGGCGCGTTCACCAACACCCGGCCGGCGACGATGCCTTCCGCCGGGGTGTCGTCCGCGTAGCGGGCGTCGAGAAATGACCATGTGGCGTAGAGGCTCGCGGCGTCGCTCCAGTCGAACGCCGCGGCCAGTTCCACGCCGCGGTTGTCCACGCCGCCGATGTTCAGCAGCGCCACGGCGTCCTGCAGGAAATGGTCGCCGCCCACGGTGTGCAGATTGACGGCGCCGAGCCGATCCTTGAAGCGTTGCGCGAAGGCTTGCGCCACGAACCCCCAACGGGCGCCATTCCAACGCAAGCCGATGTCCAAGTTGTCGGAGAGCTCTGGTTTCAAGCTGTCCGTAACGCCTGTGGCCAAGAGATCGTCGCTCAGCATTTGCACGTTGCGCGAATAGGCGGCGAACAGCTCCGCGTGGTCGTTCAGCGCGTACACGGCACCGGCCTTGGGCAGCCACTTGGCGCGCGCTTGGCGTCTCTCCACGGCGTCCAAGCGCGATGCGTAGTCCGTCCGCGTGCGGTGCCACACCAAACCAGTGGAGAGATCGAGGCGGCCGAAGCTGACTTGATGCTGCGCGTACAGCCGCGCGGTTTCGGAGCGGTATTTCCGGTCGAAGTGCAGCCAGTGCAGATCCGCCGGCCGCGGCGCGATGGTGCCGGGATTGGCGGGGTCGAGGTTGTACCAGCGCCGGTCGTTGTGGCGGCGCGCGCGCTCGGCCCAGCCGCCGAACGTGAACGCGTGGCGGCCGGCCGGCCAACGCACTTCCCAAGTGGCACCGGTGCGTTGCTTCCGATAGCCCGAACGCCGCCTCGTGGCGATGGGCTTCGCGTCCGCGCAGGTGAACGCGGGATCGAGGGCGTACTCCACCTGGGCGTTCTCGTAACGCTGCGCCAGACAGTCGAACGCGGCCACGCTGACGCCCGGCCAAGGCGTCAGCGCCCCGTTCCGGTCGCGCGCGAACGTGCCCGCGAAGAACTCCCGCGGCCCCTCCGCGCCTTCGACGCGGCCATCAACGGGCGCGATGCGAAACGGCGGCGCCCACCAACCCCAGCCCTTGTGCCGGTGGTGGTAGGGCGCCAGCGTGAACGCCACCTCGCCGCCCAGCGTGCCGCTCAGCCGCAACGCCGCCACCCGGTCCCAGTGCGTGCCGCCCCAGGACGGACGCCAATAGCCCACGCTGGCGATGTCGAACGCGTCGAGCAAACGGTCGCTGTCGGGGTTGGCGTCGAACGCGGCCTTGGTGATCGAGTTGTAGTCGTTCTCGTCGCGGTAGTTCCACGCGCCCTGAACCGCAGCTGGACGTTCTCCGTTAGCGGATGCGTTGCCGCCACGTCCACATGGCGCCGGTCGAAGTCTCCGGAACCCGCGCCGGGCCAAGAGTTGAGGCTGGTTTCCGAATAGCTGACGTAGGCCGCCGAGTTGCCCCGCAGGGTGCCGCTGTCGAAGCGGACGAAACCGCGCCGCAGCGCTTCCTGGCCGGCGCTGAGCGCGAGCTGGACGCCGCGTTCCGGGCGCGGGTCCGCGGTGTATAGATGCACGGTTCCGCCCAAAGCCGAGTTGGACGCGCTGCCGATGTCCGTGGCGTTCGGCCCCACATCGACCTTGACGACGTTCTCGGCATCGACGAAGCGGTTGGGCTTGTGGCCGTCCCCGTACACCGCGTGGCCGTTCGGGAACTCGTCCACCATGTAGCCGATCTGCGAGCTGTCCGTGGCGGTGTTCATGCCGCGAATGTAGATGCGCGTGGACCAGTCGTTGCCGCCGATGGCGTCGCCTTGCGTCACCATCACCCCGGGCAGCCGGTCGATCACGTTGAGCACGTCGTCGGCGGTGCGCTGGCTGGCGATGGCGTCTTCGGCGACGGCGTTGTTCGCGTGCGCGGTGCCGAAACCGAGCAGCTCGGCCCGCTGCACCACCACCTCCTGCAGCACATCCGGCGGCGCCTGCTGGGCGCCCGCCGCGCCGGCCAGCGTGGCGAGAACCGCCAAAAATGATCGCGGCGTGGGGCGCAAAAGGTTTGAGCTCCGTTTGTTTACCGGCGTTGCACCATGTCGTGCCAGCGGTACATGTCGCTGAGGTGGCCGGCGTAGAAGCGGCACAGGTGTTCGTAGTCGTGCGCTGGGGCGTTGGGGTCGAACACGCGCCGCAGGCTGTTCGCGCCGCTGTGCCAGCCGGCGGCCACGCCTATCCAAGGGGTGCCGGGGCCGCCCGGCTGGTGGGCGAGCGGGCCGTCCTCCTCGAACGCGGCGCCTTCGTGCCAAGTGTCCAGCAGCGTGAACATGGTGGCGTCGCGGTCTGGCCTGATCTCGAAACGCAGGCCGCCGGTGCCGGCGTAGCTGCCCTTCGGCTCGGCGAAGTCGATGTATTCGCCCTCCTTGAACGCCGTGACCGTGTTGTTCCAATGGTGATGGAAAGCGCCGCCGACGCGGAGTTCGAGAACGTGAATGGGCATGCCCCACCATTTGGCCAAGCCTTCCTTCGTGCTGATCGTCTCCCACACCCGCTCCACCGACGCCGGTATGCGGCGGATCCACGCCATCGCGTGGCGATCCACCAAACGCCCGGCATCGGCCAGCAGGGAAACTTCGGCGCGGGTTTTCATGTCCTACGGCACAACGAGGTTGCTTGCCGCGCCAACTATAGCTTGAAAACCGCTGAGCGAGTGGCAATATAGGCCGCCGTAAGGCAACGACCTTTGCCAACAACCTTGGAAGGAGAGACCTTGATGGCCGAAGCAAGAGTGCTTACCGCCCGCGCCCCGTCGGCGGTGGAAATCAACAAGGTGCTGCGCAGCACCTACGCGCTGCTCGCCATGACGCTGCTTTGGAGCGCGGCCACGGCGTCCATCTCGGTGGCCGCCGGCGTGCCGTATTTGGGCGTCATTCCCACGCTCGTCGGCTTTTTCGGCCTCCTGTACGCCGTCCACAAAACGGCCAACAGCGGCTGGGGACTGGTGTGGACGTTCGCGCTCACCGGCTTCATGGGCAT
This sequence comes from Candidatus Azotimanducaceae bacterium, assembly GCA_965243095.1. GTDB lineage: Bacteria > Pseudomonadota > Gammaproteobacteria > Pseudomonadales > Azotimanducaceae > VXYL01. Next base: position 1,667,317 of record OZ251530.1, on the reverse strand, counting down.
GACCTTGGCGCCCTTGCTCAGCAGCGTGCTCGGCCTCGCCAACGGCGGCGCCTTGGTGGCGCAGTCGCTCGGCATCACCGCGGTGGCGTTCTTCGGCCTCTCCATCTACACCGTGGCCACCAAACGGGACTTCAGTTTCCTGCGCGGCTTCCTGCTGGTGGGTGTCTTCGTCATCTTGGGCTCGGCGGTGGCGTCGCTGTTCATGGAGTTCACCACGCTGATGCACCAGGTGCTGGCCGGCATCTGCATCCTGTTCGGCGCGGCGCTGATCCTGTGGGAGACGAGCGCCGTGGTGCGCGGCGAGGAAACCAACTACATCCGCGCCACGGTGGGCATCTACGTGGGCCTCTACAACATGTTCTCCTCCATCCTGCTGCTGTTCGGCATCGGCGAGGACTAGCGGCGTGACGGCAACCGACGTGCAGCCCGGCCCGCCGAAGGCGTCCGCCGGGGTATGGGTTGATCGCACCGGCATCGCGTTGTCGCTGGCCTGCGGCGCGCATTGCGCGCTGGTGCCGCTGTTGATCGGCGCGGCCGCGGTGCTTCCCGCCGCCAACTGGCTGTTTTCCGAGACGACCGAGGCTTGGCTGTTCACGGGGAGCGTCGCCATAGCGGTGTTGAGCCTGCTGCCCAGCTACTGGCGGAAGCACCGGCGCAAGCGGTGCCTGATCTTCCTCGTGCCCGGGTTGGTTGTTCTCGGCTTCATCCTGTTCGGGTCGATCAACGAGCAGTGGGAGCCTTGGGTCGTAGTGGGCGCCGCCATGTCGATCACCGTGGGGCACTTTGTGAACATCCGCCTCTGCCGCCAGTGCGCGCAATGCCAAGCGAGGGCTGAACCGACAACGAACTAGCCTGCCCGGCGCAGCCTGGCGCGGGTTGCGGAACCCGGCCAAAGCGCGTTTTGCTTGCCGCGCCGGTTGCCCTATGCTTGCGGTTGGTTCCAAGAACGCGAGGGCGAAGGAATGATCAAGCAAATCGGCATGGGCGTCGCAGGGCTGGTGATCGTCGTGCTGCTGTGGAGCAGCTGGGTGATCGTGGAGAGCGGCCATGTGGGCGTGGTGCGCTATCTCGGCGAAGTGCAGGCGGACCACCTGCCGGAAGGCTTCCACATGAAAAAGCCCTTCTTGGACGACGTGGTGGAGATCGAGGTGCGCCTGCGCAAGGCCGAGAGCGACGCCACCGCCGCTTCCCAAGACCTGCAGGTGGTCACCACCAAGGTGGCCGTGCAGTACTCGCTCACCGGCGCGACGATGCCAAGAACCTACCAGCGCATCGGCCGTCGCGCCGAGATCGTGGAGGCCAACGTGATCAATCCGGCCATCCAGGAGTCCGTCAAGTCCATCACCGCCAAGTACACCGCCGAGGAGCTGGTCACCAAGCGCGCCGAGGTGAAGGTGCAGATGCAGGAGGCCATCGCCTCCAACATCAACACCACGCTGACGCAGAAGGACGCCGCCGGCGCCATCGAGCTCGCCAACGTCGCCATCACGGACTTCGAGTTCTCCGACGAGTTCAACCGCGCCATCGAAGAGAAGGTGCGCGCCGAACAGGAGGCGCTGAAGGCGGAGAACGAGAAGGTGCGCCGCGTCACCCAGGCCGAAGCCGCGGCCGCCGAGCGACAGTTGGCGGCGGACGCCGAGGCGTACAAGCTGGAGGTGGAGTCCAAAGCCCGCGCCGAGGCCATTCGCCGCGAGGCCGAAGCGCTGAAGGACAATCCGGACCTGATCCAGCTACGCATCGCGGAGAAGTGGGACGGCCAGCTACCGCAGTTCACCGGCAGCAGCGCCATTCCCCTGCTGAACGTGGACGCGGTGAAGAACCAGTAGCGCGAACCCGCGCACACCGGGGCGCCGCGATGGCGGATGCGGTGGACGTGCTCATCGTCGGCGCCGGCGCGTCCGGCGCGGCGGTGGCGTGGAGCTTGGCCGAGACGCGCATGCGGATCGTCTGCCTGGAGCAGGGCGATTGGATGAACCCGGCCGAGTACCCCAGCACCGGGCGCGATTGGGAGGCCCGCGCCTTCACGGACATGAGCATCAGCCCGAACCGGCGCAAACGCGCCGCGGACTATCCGGTGAACGACAGCGGCTCGCCCATCTCCGTCGCCAACTTCAACGCCGTCGGCGGCAGCACCATCCTTTACGCCGGCCACTTCCCGCGCTTCCACCCCTCGGACTTCCGCGTGAAAACGCTGGACGGCGTGGCCGACGATTGGCCCATCAGCTATGAAACCTTGGCACCCTACTACGACGAGAACGACCGCATGATGGGCACCTCCGGCTTGGCCGGCGACCCGGCCTATCCGCCCAAGGAGGCGATGATGCCCCCGGTGCCGCTGGGCAAATCCGGCGCGGCGTTGGCCAAGGGCTTCAACAAGCTCGGTTGGCATTGGTGGCCGTCCGACACCGCCATCGCCACCGCGGACTACGACGGCCGCGCCCGTTGCGTGAACCTCGGCGCCTGCGGCAGCGGCTGCGCCCAGGGCGCGAAGGCGAGCACGGACATCACCTATTGGCCGCACGCGGTGCGCGCCGGGGTGGAAGTCCGCACCCGCTGCCGGGTGCGCGAGATCACGCTGGGGGCGAACGGCATGGCGTCCGGCGTCGCGTACTACGACCGCGACGGCGTGGAACGCTTCCAGCCGGCGGAGGTGGTGATCGTCGCCTGCAACGGCGTGGGCACGCCGCGCCTGTTGCTCAATTCGGTTTCCGGCAAGTTCCCGAACGGCCTCGCCAACTCCAGCGGCCTGGTGGGGAAGAATCTGATGTTCCACCCCTACGCCTCCATCCAAGGCGTCTTCGACGAGCCCCTGGACGGCTACCGCGGCCCGGGCGTGTGCATTTGGAGCCAGGAGTTCTACGAAACGGACACGGCGCGCGGCTTCGTGCGCGGCTACACCTACGAGATGCACCGCGGGCGCGGCCCCGTCGCCACGGCGTTGAGCGGCTTGTGGTCTGGCCGCATCCCGTGGGGCGCGGGCCACCACCAAGCCTACCGGCGGCTGTTCAACCGCATCGCCGGCATGGTGGGCATCTGCGAAGACCTGCCGGAGGAGCACAACACCGTAACGCTGGACCCCGAGCTGAAGGACGCCCACGGCATTCCCGCCCCGAAGGTGGACTACACCCTCTCCGAGAACAGCCGCCGGATGCTCGATCACGCCGTGGCGCGGGGCCGGGAAGCGCTGGAAGCCGCCGGCGCCCGCGACGTGCTGGTGGAAGCGCCCATCGGCGTTGGCGGCTGGCATCTGATGGGCACCGCCCGCATGGGCACGGATCCCGGCCGTTCCGTGGTGAACGAGTGGGGCCGCGCCCACGACGTGCGCAATCTGTTCCTCGTCGATGGCAGCATTTTCGTCACCAGCGCCGGCGTGAACCCCACGCGCACCATCCAGGCGCTGGCGCTCTACATCGCCGATTCGATGAAGCAACGCCTCGATCACCTGTTCGACTAAATCCCCCGCGGGGTGTAGACTGCGCGGCCTCGCAGCCGAGTTCAGCCACCTGCCAACGGGACTTGCCATGAAGGCCGACATCCACCCGGACTACACCCCCATCAAAGCCACCTGCAGTTGCGGCAACGTCATCGAGACGCGCTCCACGTTGGGGCGGGACATCCACTTGGAGGTGTGCTCGGCGTGCCACCCGTTCTTCACCGGCAAGCAGAAGATCGTGGACACCGGCGGGCGCGTCGAGCGGTTCCGGCGGCGTTTCGGCAACCGCGCGGCATCCTGATCGATTCCGGCTTGCGGTGGTGTTGGGGCAGCAATCCTCGGCAGCGCCACAACGATGATGCGTCCCGTTGCCTGCCTCCTCGCCTGCGCGCCGTTCTTCGCCGCGACCGTGCCCGCTTGGGCCGGCGCCGGCGAGAAGATGCTCGAGGAGCTCCAAGAGAACGGCCAGCTCTACGCGGACCAGCGCTGGCAGCAATATGTGCGGGACATTGGCGAACGCCTGCTCGCCAACGCGCCGGCGCGTGGCGCGGACTACAGCTTCCGGTCGCTGAAGCAGTCCGGCGAGGGTGGCGGCAAATTCCACTTCTATGTGATCGATAGCGAGCAGGTCAACGCCTTCACCACCGGCGACCCCTACATTTTCATCAGTCGCGGCTTGCTGCCCTTCATGGAATCCGAGGAGCAGCTCGCGGCGGTGGTCGGCCACGAGATCGGCCATGTGGTGGGGCGGCACATGGCGAAACGGCGGCTGGCGAACATCACCGGCAAGACGCTCGGCATCGCCGCGTCCTTGCTCACCATGCGGCCGGAGCTGCGAGGCGACGTGGCCGATCCGTTGACCAACCTGCTGATGTCCGGCCACGGGCGCGATATGGAACTGGAGGCGGACCGCATCGGCGGCGAGTTGATGGCCTACGCCGGCTACAACCCGGACGCCATCATCGACGCGGTGTGGGTGTTGAAGGATCAGCAGATGTTCGCCAAGAAGGTGCGGCAGAAGCGCGTTTCCTACCACGGCGTCTTCGCCTCGCATCCGCGCAACGATTTGCGCCTGCACGAAGCCGTCGCCTACGCGCGCAGCTTGGCCAGCGGCGAAATGGCCGAACCCACGGGCGACTTCTGGGCGTTGATGGACGGCCTCGCCTACGGCGACGAGGCGGCCGGCGGCTTGGTGCGCGACGGCAGCTTCTACCACAGCGGCCTGCGCATCGTCGTGCCGTTCCCGGACGGCTGGGCGCTACGGGCGAATCGGGCGCGGGTGCAGGGCACGGCGCCCGGCGGCCGCGTGGAGGGATTCCTCACCGTCGCCCACCACGCCCATGTGAAACGCACCTCGCCGCGCAAGTACGTCACCAAGGTGCTCAAGCGCGACGATCTGCTGGGCGGCGTTGATCTGCAAATCGATGGCCAGCCGGCGTTCATCGGCGAATTGGACACCGGCGAATCCAACGTCCAGCTGCAGCTCATCGCCGTGCGCTACCGCGCCAAGGACGTGTACTTGTTCAAGGGCGAATGTGGCGAGAAAGGCGACCCGGCGCGCTTTCGCGAGCAGTTTCGGGCGCTGGTGGACGGCCTGCGCGGCATGACCGAGAAGGACGCGGACGTGGCCAACACCCGTCGCGTGGAGGTGCTGGTGGCGCAGCCCGGAATGACCTACGCCAAGCTCGCCGAAGACACCACGCTGCGCGACCACGCGGTGGAGACGCTGCGCTTGCTGAACGCCGACTACCCCAACGGCGAGCCGCGCCCGGGCGACTACATCAAGGTGGTGCGGTAGCTGCCAAGCGCCTCCAGTTCCGTCGCCGCGAATTGGCGCAGCAGCGGAAAGTAGCGGGCGAAATCCTTCTGAAAGCACGGCAGGTCGCCATCCAGCACGGTGGCGAGCTTGTCGCCTCGATCGGCGAACCCCAAGCGCTCCAGCACATGCGCCATGGCGCGATAGATCACCAGCGCCTCGCCGTAGCGGGCGAGCAGATCGGTTTCCACCAGATGTCGAACGAAGCGCTGCGCCGGCGCCGGCGTCCACGCCGCCATGCGTTCGAGGGCCGTATGCACCCGGCCGGTGAAAACCGGCAACTCGGCGGTGGCCTCGTCCGCTCCCGCGTACCGTTGCCAGTCGAGCGCCAAGCAGTGGTCGGCCACCAAGTCCAGCAACACCGGCGCCGGCCGCCGCAGCGAGGGGTGGAAGTGCTCAAAGCTCGCCTTCATCTCGGCTAGGTGGTTGGAGTGCGAGTCGATGCGCCGATGCAGACGAATCCCGGCGATGAGCGCGGGCGGCAGAGTTTCGGGCACCGCGCCCTTCACGAAATCGCCCAGAATCGCACCGGCGAGCAACCCGTCGCGCCAGCCTTCCTCCCTGCAAGGAGGCGTCCCCAAGCTGCGCTGCGGGAGGTGGGCCAGCAGGCAGTGGGCGAGGAAGTTCAACGGCGGAGTTGCAAGTAGCGTTGCAAATAGGCGTCGAAGCCCTCCGCGCTGGCCGCGTCAGCAGCTTCCACGCTTGCTTGGTCGCGCAGCGAATCCGCCGTCATGGCGTTGAACCGCTCTAGGTTCGCGGCGTCGAGCGGGCGCTCCGCCAGCCAATGCTTATGTGCCGCCGAGCGGCGCAAACCGAACTCCCCGAAGGAAATGTCCGCCTCGCGCAATGCCGCCAGCACACGGGCGGAGGGCGTTAGCGCCGGATCCTCGAGTTTGCGTCGCTGCTGCTCCACCGCCGCGGCGTGGTGGCGGCCGCCGGCTGCTTCGTCCACCGCGTCAGCCACGCTTTGGCAGTCCGCGAGCAATTCGCGCCCCCAATTCCCCAAGACGGCGAGAGACTCGTCGCGCGCCAGCGCCAAACCGGGCTTGCGGCCGCCTTCCGCGCTGACGCGCTGGTTCGCCAGCAAGCTCTCGGTTTCCTGCACGCTGTCCGGCGGGCTGTCGCGCAATAGACACAGGAGGAGGAACACATCCAGGAAGCGGCAGGTGCTGGCGTCCATGCCGAGCGGCAAGAACGGATCGAGATCCAAGCAGCGCACTTCCACATACTCCACGCCCCGATCGTGCAAGGCGTCGAGCGGCCGCTCGCCGGAACGCGCCCGCCGCTTCGGGCGGATCGTCCCGTAGAACTCGTTTTCGATCTGCAGGAGCGCGGTGGAGAGCTGGCGATACCCGCCATCCGCCTTGGTGCCGATGGCCGCGTACGGCGGATACGGCTCGGTGAGCGCGGCGCGCATGCTGGCGGCGTATTCCGGCAAGCCGTTGTAGGAGATGTGCAAGGAGGACTGCGCTTCGCTCTGGTAGCCGAGCGGCCCCATGCGCAGGCAGGTGGCGTTCGGCAGGAACAGCGTGTCCGCATCCAACGTCTCCAGCCCTTCGGCGGCATCCTCCGAAACAAACGACCGGCAAACCGCCGGCGATGCGCCGAACAGGTACAGCAGAAGCCAGGAATAGCGGCGGAAATTGCGGATGACGTCGAAGTAGGCGTTGGTCACGAAGTCCCGCCCGGCCGTTTCGCCGCGGCTTTGTGCGATGGCCGGCCACAAGCTCTCCGGCACCGAGAAGTTGTAGTGGATGCCGCTGATGGTCTGCATGACTCGGCCATAGCGATGGGCTAGCCCCAGCCGGTAGATCGTCTTGCAACGGCCGGCGTTGGAGGTGCCGAAGCGCGCCACCGGGATTTCGGCTTCGGCGCCGAGGCGGCAGGGCATGCTGGCGCTCCACAGCAACTCCTCGCCGATGTTCGCGCAGACGAATCGATGCACGTCCTCCAGTTCGGCGAGGGCGGCGGCGGCGTTGTCGTGGACGCCGGTGATGAGTTCCAACTGCGCTTCGCTGAAGTCCGTGGTGATGTGCGGATGCGTCAGCGGCGATCCGAGCATCTGGGGATGCGGCGTAGTGGCGAGCGCCCCGCTTGGGAAAACGCGCAGGCTCTCCTTCTCCACGCCGCGTCTAAGACTCCCCAGCGCCTCGTGGCCGCGGAGGGCCGCCAGCCCCTCAGCTAGATTGCGCGAGCGGGAGGCCAATAGGTTAGCCGCCGGTGGAACATTGGTGGCACGGGCCGGCGCGGGCGATGTCTTCGGCAACATCGAAGCGCCGGAAGTTCTCAGCAAACTTGGCGACGAGGGCCGCGCACGCCGCGTCGTAGGCGGCCGCATCGGCCCAAGTCGCGCGCGGATTCAAGAGGCTTCGCTCCACGCCCGGAACTTGCGTTGGAATGTCGAGGTTCAGCTCTTGCAAGTGCTCGGTGGCGGCCTTCGCCAACGCGCCATCGGCGATGGCATGGACGATGGCGCGGGTGGTGGCGATGTCGAAACGCCGGCCAAGGCCGTAGCCGCCGCCGGTCCAACCGGTGTTCACCAAGTACACCGAAGCGCCGAACGCCTCGATGCGGCGTAGCAGCAAGTCGGCGTACACCTGCGGCGGACGCGGAAAGAAGGCCGCGCCGAAGCAGGTGGAAAAGGTCGCCGAATACGGTGCGTCGGAGTCCACCACGGTGGAGCCCACGGTGGCCGTGTAGCCGGAGAGGAAATGGTAGGCGGCGGCTTCCTTGGACAGCAGCGACACCGGCGGCAGCACCCCCGCCAAGTCGCAGGTGAGGAACACGATCGCTTTCGGTTCGCCGGCGCGATTCTCCGGCACCTTGGCGGCGATGTGGCTGCGCGGATAGCAGGCGCGGGTGTTTTCGGTGTGGGTGGTGTCGTCGTAGTCCGGCTCGCGGGTGTGCTCGTCGATCACCACGTTCTCGACAATCGCCCCGAAACGGATCGCGTCGTAGATCAACGGTTCGCGCTCGCGGGTCAAGTTCACGCACTTGGCGTAGCACCCGCCTTCAAGATTGAACACCGTGCCGGGCCCCCAGCCGTGCTCATCGTCGCCGATGAGCAGCCGCGCCGGATCCGCCGACAGCGTCGTCTTGCCGGTGCCGGAGAGGCCGAAAAACAACATCACATCGCCGTTCGCGCTCGCGTTCGCGGCGCAGTGCATGGGCAACACGTCCTGCTCCGGCAACAGGAAGTTCTGCACGGCGAAAAGCGCCTTCTTCATCTCGCCGGCGTATTGCAAACCGGCCAACAAGACGCGCCGGCCGGCGAAATCGATCATCACCGCGGCGTCCGAAGCGGTCCCGTCCCGTGCCGGTTCGCACACGAACGTGGGCGCGTTGACAACCTGCCAAACCGGCTTGCCAGCCCCGTTGAACGCTTCCGGCGAGACGAAAAGCGTCTTGGCGAACAGCGCATGCCAAGCGTACTCGGTGGTGACGCGAATCGGCAGGTAGTGGCCGGGATGGGCGCCGACGTGCAATTCGGCGGTGAACGGCTGCCCCACGCCGAGATGCCCTTGGACGCGCCGCCACAGCGCCTCGAACACCGCCGGCGCCACCGGCTGATTGACGGTTCCCCAGTCGATCAGCGCGGCCGTGGCCGGCTCGCGGACGATGAAACGATCTTTCGGCGAACGGCCGGTGCGCTTGCCCGTGTACACCGCCACCGCCCCGTTGCTGGCAAAGCGGCCTTCGCCACGCAGCACCGCGAGCTCGGCGAGGGCCGGCGGCGCGAGGTCATCGCTGCCCGCGGCTGCCATCCTTGGCGAACACCCCCGGCGGCTGGCGACGGTGCCGGCGGTGTTGAAGTCGTGCGCCATATCCGTTGGTGCGGCTTTGTTTCGCCAAGTCTACACGCAATCACGCTTTGCGGTGCCTTGCTAAACTGTGGCCCATGCCGGTGCCGCGAACCTATTGCGCTGACCTTTGCTTGGCCGCGGGCGAGCCCTTGCTCGGCACGGCCACGCAGGTGGATGTGTGGTTGCTGTTGGAATATCGACCGCCGTGGGGCGCCAAAGCGTTGGAGCACAACGATCTACCCGGCACCACCCGCGCTTGGATCGACGCCGTTTTGGCAACATTCGCCGCGAGCGGGGCAAAGGCGCGGGCGCAATTCATCCGCCAAGGCGACGCGGCTGGCGCGATGCACACCAAGAGCGGCGCCATCACGCTGTTTGTCGCCACGGCCGGCGAGCTGTTCCGCTTCCACGGGGAAAGCTACCAAGACATCGAACGCTTGAACCTGCCCGCCGCGCTTGCCCGCGAAGCCGAGTGCGCGGCCGTGCTCGAGCCCGTGGCGGCGCCGCACTATTTCGTCTGCGCCAACGGGCAACGGGACGTTTGTTGCGCCCGTTACGGCCTGCCCACCTACGCGCGGCTGCGCGAGCGGGTTGGCGCGCGGGCTTGGCAAACGACGCATGTCGGCGGCCACCGATTCGCGCCGAACGTGCTCGCGTTGCCGCAAGCGGCGCTCTACGGGCGCGTGTTCGAGGCGGACGTGCCGGCGTTGGTGGACGCGGTGGAGAATGGCGAACTGTCGCTGCCGCACCTGCGCGGGCGCTGCGCCTATCCCCCCGAAGCGCAGGCCGCCGAGGCCAAAGTGCCCGGCGCGAATGCCCTGCTTTCGGTGGCTGGCAACGATGTCACGTTCGCCACCGCATCCGGGCAGCGAACCGTCAGTGTGCAGCGCGCGCAAACGCCGCTTGCGGTCATTGCCAGTTGCGGCAAGACGGCGCCGGAAACGGTCTATCCGTTCGTTTGATCACCGGACTCGTCGCACACCGCCAAGAGGTGTACGGCAGATCTTTGGTCAACAGCGCTCCCGGCACCCGTCATGGAACTGCATTGCAACGCCACTCGTTCCGCCGGGGTCTTCGCCGCCACCCAAACATGCATTTCCGCGGCGCCGGCGGCGCAGAGGGCTAAGGTGGCGGCGCGAACGGTGGCGCTGATGGTGCTCACGTCGTCCATCGGGGACCCCGTGAGCACGAACCGGCGCGGCGGCCGCTCTTCTTCCAAGGCAGCGTGGACGACGCTGACTCCTGCACGCGTTGGTGACCGTGCGCGAGCCGGCCAGATCATAGGGTATAGTTCCACGCTCAGCCCGTCAGGCCTCGCCGAGCCTCTCGCACATCTAGGAACGCCGGCAGCACATGACCTCAGATCAACAGCGCACCTTTGTCGACGTGGAGAGGATCTGGTGCATCAGGACCAAGCTCGCGGCGGCAGGCGGCCGCCGCTTCTATGGCGATGGCGGCGGGCATCGGGTACCGGTGGTCGTAGTAGACGCCGAAGGCACTAAGGCGGTTTCGTGATGTTCATACTTCACATGCCTCCGATAGATGTAACGTGTGGCATCAGAGTTATTAGTTTGGTGCGAAACCAGTACAACATGTGGACGGCGTTAGAGATGTCGAGCCACGACAGAGAGGTGCTTTTGCAAGGCAAGGAACCGCCCAACGTGGACGAGCACGCTTGGGTTCTAAGAGGCCGCTGGTTCAACACGCCGCGTCAGTGCATAACAGCGGTGTTTGGAAACAGTGCAATTGCCATGAGTAGGACCAATTGGGTAACCGTTGCCTATTGGGATTCGCTCTACTTGCAACACTTGTCACACAAGGAACTTGACCAGAGGTTCACGGACGTCATGGGCTTGTCTATGACTTTGGGACTAGACAACAAGCTGAAGCCTGCCGAAAGTGTTGATGAATATGACCAAAATTCCGCTTTCCCACCAATCACAACCAAAGCGATGGACGTATTTGAGGAATGTCGGCGGCGGTACGGCGGACCTTACCCGAAAGGCCACAAATACAATGAGGATACTGTGGCCCTTTCACTGCCTATGAGCAGGAAGCGTCTTAAACTAGCCAGGAGTATGGTGGAATCTCTAAGGGGGTGCGATAGAGCTATTGTTAGATTTGGTAAACGAGAGCACATGCTGCCTTTCTACCACAATGGAGAGATGCGATTGTCCGCGGCGTCCACCATGCCCAAGCTAGCCGACGATCTCGCGCGGAAAGATGACGAGATGGCTATTGTTTTGCTTGATCCAAAGGATCGCCGTACCATCCAGTGCAGCGACTACTGGATGTGGTGCGCCACCGAAAAGCCTCGTGACGTGACAACGGCGGTGCGGCTGTTTCAGGACTTCAAGGCGGATTCGTGTATTGTGATTCGCAAGCCTGTTGAGTTCCTGCGCGCCATGGTCCGACTTTGCCGCATGATGGTGCCAAACACCGACGTCAACGCCGAGTTAGTTCGCTACGTCGACCCGGTAATCGACACCGTCAGTGAATCAGAACTACCTTTGGCAAAGCACTTCCACTTCCTGTATCAGAACGAAGTACGGTTGGTGTGCGTTCCCAAGGCACCCGGCGCCAAACAACTTGCCAAAGGGCACATTCCCTTGAGAATTAACGGTGGATTGGCCCGGTTCGATGCCGAATACATAGGATGACTTGGGCGGGGCAAGTCCTCTGCTCGCAATGCCTCAACCGAGCCGGTCGCGCAACCTGTCGGCGGCGATCCGCAGTTGGCGTTGGGTGAATCGACGTTTGCGCTGCCCCCAAGCTCCGACCAGTTGCGCCAAGTGATCGAAGTTCCGAGGCCGTTCGTTGTCGACAATCCAATGTACAGTTGCCAGCAGCTCCAAGCCGTAGGCCGACTCGAACCCTTCGACGAGGTGGCGCACCCGCTCGATGCGTTGGCGGGTATCGTCCGCTGAGTCCAGAAAGATCTTGGCGTCCTCGACAGCCCCTGGGACCAAGTCGAGCGGTTTGCCAGGTTTGTCGCCTCCATCCGAATAGCCGGCGATGAAGTGGCCTTCCACGGCATGGAGCAGACGCCGCAGGTTCTCGGCATAGGGGCCGTAATGGCCTTTGACGAACTGCAGTTTTGGCGGCTCGCCGGCGGCTTGCAGGAAGTACATTAGCTTGTGGACCTCCAACAGGGTAATGTAGGGCTCGAGCAACACCCGGCTGTATCCATCCATCAACATAACCAGTGCAGCTCTTGCTGGCGTCATCTCCGGGACGTCAGTGGATCGGTTCGCTCGGTGATCCTCCGGGCCGCCACCGGGCTCGAACACGACGAATCGCACGTCCGGCAGTTCCGAAAGTGCCGCCGCCAACATCGGACGGACCTCCCGGGTCCAGTCCAACCCGCCGAGCCCGCTGCCAAGGGGCGGGAGTGCGACCGAGCGTATGCCTCGGTCTTCAATCGCGCCGACCAGCGACTTCAAGCCGGACTCGATGTCCTCCGTGCGGCTCTTGCCGCGCCAGTGCCTCTTGGTCGGGAAGTTGATGATGTAGCGGGCACTGCCTAGGTTCGCGGTCTCGAACACGAACACTTGACCCGGTCGCATCTCGTTGTGCTTGCAACGCTCCGCATATGCCTTGAAGTTCTCTGGGAAAGCCCGCTTGAACTGCAACGCCACGCCGCGGCCCATTGCGCCGACACAGTTGACGGTGTTGACCAGCGCCTCGACATCCTCGGCGAAGATGTCACCCACCTTGAACTCGATCATCCTTCCTTCCTTCGTAACCGTTAAAATCAGTAGTACCAGCTCTGCTTCACCTGCACGCGGGGCTGATGTTCACTTCCCGCGAGGACGTTTGCCACTTCCCGACGTATCGCCTCGGTCATTACGCCAATGCGAGAGACCAACTGCCAAGCGAAGCGGTGCTCAACGAGGAACTCCGCCTGCTTGTGTTCCTCGACCTCGCTCCAGTTCTTTGCTTGCACGGCGTCCCAATCGATGTCGCCAAGGTCGTCAAGCGTGGATCGATCCTCGAAGTACCTGGTGCCGGCGTTCGAGAGTGTAAAAGCCCAACGCAAGCGGTTGTCCTCCGCCCAACGCACGGTCCTCCGCAGGTTGGCCACGAGGTGAACAATGGGTTCTTGGCCGCCCCGATATGCCAAAGCCGGGTGGTTGCGCTTGGAGATCACATACAGCATGACGGAGCGGGGCCAGAAGTAGAACGGCACACACTCTCCGACCGTCAGGGTCGGGTGGCTGGTCAGCGGGCGCGACATGCGATGTTGCTTGATTTCCTTAATCCCGATGGTCGTGCCGGGGAGCGAGCGTGTGGCAACCTCGGCGTCGCACCAAAGGTGCTCCTCCTTGATGACGGATGGCAGACGGTCGACATGCATGATGTGGACGATCTGCGGATTCTTCGGGACTGTCTGGCGCGTCAAACCTTCACCACCTTCATCACTTCGTCGCCCAAGTGGTTGATTACCTTGACGGCGATGCGGCCGGACTTCGGCTTCTCGAACGGGCGGGAGGTGGCGCTGTAGAGGGTGTTCCAGGCGTCGGCGTCGATTTCGGCCTTGAGGGTGGTCTTCAGGGATTTGTACGGGTCGCTGGTCTTGGCGCCGAGGAAGTAGGCGTGGCGAACGAAGAAGCTCTCGCCGTTGTAGTCGGTGTCCACGAACCAGCAGGCGATGCCGTCGGCGTTGTCGCTGCGGATGTCGCCAGAGGCCGGGTGGTAGACGTCCACGCCGCGCACCGTAACGCGCAGTTGGCCGTTCGCTTTCTTGACGTCGATGTCCGGCTCGCCGAAGACGACGAACAGGTTGCCCTTGCCGGTGTTCTTGAGGTCTTCGGCCATGTGCAAGTCGGCGTTCATGCGCGCCTTCAGGACGGATAACGCGCCCAGCTTCGTGAACTCGGAGGCGCCGGCGTCGTAGTTGAAGGCGCAAGCGATGAGCACGTCGAAACCGGCTTCGGCGGCTTCGCGGGCCGCGTCCACCAGGTCGGGGCGGGAGACGGTGCCGAACTCGGGGCCGACGAAGATGCCGGCGCGGCGTTCGCTGCCGCTATCTTCATCGCCTTCCGCGTAGCGGCCTTCGGCGCAGACGGATTCGCCTGGCCAAGGGGTGAGCGCGGTGAAGGCGATGCGGTCTTCCTTGTGGGCTTGCTGGACGCCGGCCGTGTGCAGGTTGTCGAGGATGATGGCGGCGAAATCTCGTTGCTCGCGGCCAGAGACCTGATACACCGCTCTCGCCTCGGTAACGCCATCCTCGTTCGCGGGTTGCGCTTGCGCGTCCAGCATGCGGTGGGGCGACAGGCTCTCCACGGTGAACGGGCCCGCCACGCGGACGCGCTGCTTGTCCTCGAAGGGCCGGTCGTAGAGGTACTCGTAGTCGGCCTTGGCGGCGATGGATGCGTCGATCTCGTTCTGACGCTTAATGCGCTGCTCCCACCAATGTGCATGCAGCTCCCTTGCGTCCTCCGGCCATCTCGCTTCCGCGTTGCGGGGAATCTCCCACTCTTCCCACTTTCGCTTGAGTGTCTTGTTGAGCGTCTGGCGCAGGGGTTCCAGCGCGGCTTGGTAGTTCTCGTAAATGACGTCGATTTCGGCGTTGTTGGCGATGGACTTGAGGGTGATGTGCGGGACACGCTCGTAGACGAAGCCTTGGCGGATCGCGCCTTGGGTTGGGCTCTCGGTCGGTGCCTTGCGCGACAGTTCAGCTTCTTTCTGCCGCCCCTCGGGGGAGTCCGAAAGCAGGTAGTAGGGATAACGAGCGCCCATGACTCGAGCGCGGGCCAAGGCGAGGGCGACGCGGGAGGTGTCGATGGTGATCCAGCGCCGGCCCCACTGTTCGGCGACGTAGGCCGTGGTGCCAGAACCGCAGGTGGGATCTAGGACAAGATCGCCGGGGTCGGTGGTCATTAGGATGCAGCGCTTGACAACTTCTGGTGATGTCTCGATGACATAGGATTTACTCCGAGCCCCAACGGTGTCGGACCATGTGGAGGTTACCTTGGCCCACTCCGCTCCTTCTTCGTAAACGACTTTACGGAGGTTTCGTCCCTCGACTTCGATCTGATTTGCCCAAATCAACCGCCTCATATTCTCCGGCGACGTGGGCCAGCATTGTCCAGTAGGCGGCATCCAGTCCGCACCACGAAAGCGAACGGGGAAAACAGCCGTAGCATTGAACGATGCCGGCCACAAGGACACGAGACGATACCTTTTGGCTTGCGGCGACAATACGAAACCACCCTCCAACTCACGTTTTGTCACACGATGTCTCGCTAGTGTGGCATCTTCATAGTTGTTCCAATGAAAGTCACCAGAATAGTCCTTCCGTTCCATGAGCTGACGATACTTGACTCGCCCTGCGTCCTTTGCGTACCACAAGATGAAGTCGTACATTTCTTCGATATACTTCGCTCCAAGCGGCATGGTCTTCTTCCTAAATCGAATCGTGGACACGAAATTCGTGTCTCCAAACAGCTCGTCCATCACCGCTCGCACTCTGTGTACGTTCTCGTCCCCGATCTGCACGAACACCGAGCCGCTCTCCGTCAGCAGATCCCTCGCCACCGTCAGCCGGTCGCGCAGATACGTCAGATACGAGTGGATGCCATGCCGCCAAGTGTCCCGATACGCCTTCACCTGTTCCGGTTCCCGCGTGATGTGCTCCGCCTTGCCGTCCTTCACGTCGCGGCTGGTAGTCGACCACTGGAAGTTGGAGTTGAACGTGATGCCGTAGGGCGGGTCGATGTAGATGCACTGCACGCCGCGCCCCAAGCCCTCGCGGGCGGCGAGCGAGGTCATCACTTGCAGACTGTCACCGAGGATCATGCGGTTCGCCCAACTCGCGTCGTGCTGGTAGAACTCGGTGCGGGCGTTGTCGTCCGGCAAGCCGTTAAAGTCCGCGAACAAGTCCACCTGCGGGGCGTCCTGCGCCCGCGTCTCGGCGTTATTGCACAACAGGTCGTCGATCAGCGCCTTCGGATGCACCTTCTCCTGAATGAAGAGCGGCGGCGCCGGCACCACGAGATCCGCCCAATCCCGTACATCCTTGCCGCGCCAGACGAGCTGCGGGTCCAAGTCGCGGTTGCTGCGCTCGTAGGCCACTTGGACAGGCGAGCGGTCGTCCTTTGCCAACGCCGTCTGGTACTCCGCCGTGGGGATGTTCTTGCGCGAGGCGTCCTCATGCGTCAACGCCTCCACGCGCTTCGACGTTCGCTGCTTTCGTTTCCTAGCCATGTTGGTCACCTTGCGTTTGCACCAGCTCAACCCATACTAGAATGTCCACCTGTATCATCATCCGCTCAATGCGCTGCGCCGCCGCGGAATGTCCTTGAGGTTCGGCGCACTGCCACCTGCTTTCGCCAGCCAGTCGGCAGCGGCTTGCGCGGGCAGCAGCGGGGTCAGCGCTTCGCTGATCGCCGACTTCAGCGCAGCATCCAAGTCGTCGCGCATAGCGTACACGTCCTTGAGTTCCACGAATGCCCAGCGCCCGTAGTCGCCCAGCCGGTTCACGGCCGGCACCCAGTAGTTCTCCATCGTCTGCTTCTTCACCTTGGCGTCTTCGCGGCGGTAGCCCTTCACTTCCACCACCAGATTCAGCGGGTCTTGCTGGCCGTGGCCGTCGTCCACGCGGACGATGAAATCGGGTTTGTAGATGCGGGCATCGCCGCCCATGCGGTAGGGCACGGTGAAGTCCAAGCCTTGGTTGACCACATACGAGAGCACGCAAGGGTGCGACTCCAGCAGGCGGCACAGTTCCATCTCCCAATCGCTGTCGCACACGGCGCCGTCCACATGGCAGCGCCTTGCGTCCGTGCGCCAGATGGTTTTCTTGGTGGTGTCGAAGGAGACGTCCGCGGTCGTGCCTTGCGGATTGAAGGGGTCGAGGGTGGCGAGGATGGGCTTCTCGCCTGCTTGCTTGGCGACGATGGCGCTGACGATGCGTTCGCATGCCATGTCCGCCAGTTCCAAGTACAGCAACTGCGCTGGCCGGGTATCGCCCTTGCACACCAGATGCGCTTGCAGCCAGAGCAGCACGATGGCCTTCAACTGGCCGAACAGATGCAGCTTCGGCGGTTCGCCCGGTTCGCGCCACTTGGTCTCCAAGAGCCGTTTCGTGAGGTGGTAGGCAATGGTGATGTCGCGGTAGGCGTTGAGGCGCTCCAGGGTGAGGTCCACGCCTTCGCCGACGATGCCCTCGTTGCGCGTGATGGACGGGCCGACGAGTTCCGGCGTGAGCACCAGCGTGGAGTCGTCGTTGAACCGCGCGGACACCCGATCCTCCGGCAGTTCCACGCGATAGCCGACAACTCGCGGGAAGCGGATTTCGCAGGCGTCGCGCTCGGGCCGAACCGCCTTGATGTGGATTGGCTGGCGCACCCGGCCCGGCTTCACCACCACCGGCTCGGCGGTGAAGTGGAACGGGATGCCCAGCACGTCGGCGTACTCGACGCCGAACAGGCCGTCTTCGTTCAACTCATAGGATTGGCGGCGCAGCGCCCGGCCCACCACTTGCTCGCACAGGAGTTGCGTGCCGAAGGCGCGCACGCCCAGCACATGGGTGACGGTGTTGGCGTCCCAGCCTTCGGTGAGCATGGAGACGGACACCACGCAGCGGATGGATTCGCCCAGCGTGCCTTCCTTGCCGACGGTGTTCATCACCTCGCGCAGCAGCTCTTGGTCCGAGATGTTCTCGGCGCTCGCCAAGTCGCCGGTGCGCTCCACGCGCTCGCGGCGGAAGCGCTCGATTTCGTCCGCCGCCATGGCGCGGAACTTGTCGTCCAGGGCTTCCCCGGATTCCAGCCGTTCGCTGTCGATCAACAAGGTGTTCGGGCGGGAAAGCGGTTGGCCGTGTTCGTCGAAGTTGCGCAGCAGCGGCAGGCCGCCTTGCACCACACGGCTCGCGCCATCTTCGCCCTCCTCGCCGGCGCTGAAGAACCCCGCGATGTAGTCGTAGAGCAGCTTGGACGTCGCTTGGTTGTTGCACACCACGATGAAGCAGGGCGGTACGCGCACGCCAGCGTCCCGCCACGCCTCGAACGTCTTCTCGTAGTGGCCGTAGAGCGCGTCCAAAGCGGTTCGCAGCAGCGGCGGACTCGCCAGCGGGTCGAGGCTGCGGCTAGCGCGCGCACTAGGCATTCGGTCGCCGATGTGTGCCCAGAGATCGCGGAACTTCGGCACGTCGGCGCTTGGCACGTTGTCCGCCACGGGGACGCGGGGCAGCTTGACGATGCCGCACTCGATGGCGTCCATCAGTGAGAAATCGGTCATCGTCCACGGGAACAGGGTGCCCTCGGCATAGCCGGAGCCGCGCAGGAAGAACGGCGTGGCGGAGAGATCGATCACGCGGCCGACGCCGAGTTTCGCTTGGACGACTTGCAGGCCGCGGATCCACATCCGCGCCGCCTCCGCGTTCTTCTTCGCTTCGCCGCGTTCCTCGCCCTTGAGTGCGCCCTCCTCGCTGGCGTCCTCGGGTCTGGCGGCGTAGCAGTGGTGCCCCTCGTCGTTGATCACCAGCACGTTCTTCATGGCCATCAGTTCCGGGCACACGCGCTGCAGCATCTGGCCTTCGGTTTCCAGCGTGGCGAGTTCCTCGCCGTGGC
Organism: Candidatus Azotimanducaceae bacterium; assembly: GCA_965243095.1. Classification (GTDB taxonomy): domain Bacteria; phylum Pseudomonadota; class Gammaproteobacteria; order Pseudomonadales; family Azotimanducaceae; genus VXYL01. The sequence continues at coordinate 1,648,690 of OZ251530.1, read as the reverse complement.
CTTGCAGGAGCCGGCGCGCGCCCTTGGGAAGCTGCATGCGTTCGCGTCGCAGGAAGGCATGGAAGTTGGTGATGATGATCTTGGCGCGGCCGAGATCCGGCAGCATGTCCGTGGGCACCAGCTCGCGGCTGGCGTAGTAGCTGTCCGGGTCGTTCGGCAGCAGCACGCGCAGGCGATCGCGGATGGTGATGCCGGGCGTCACCACCAAAAAGCCGCGGGTGAAGCGCGGGCTGTTCGGGTGCCGAGCGGCGTTCACGGCCTGCCAGGCGATGAGCATGGCCATCACGGTGGTCTTGCCCGCGCCCGTGGCGAGTTTCAGCGCCAGGCGGTTGAGGCCGGGGTTCGCTTCCGCGTTGGCGGTTTCGAGGTGGTCGAGGAAGTTCCGCGACCGGCGGCCCAGCTTCGGCGCCACTTCCATGAGCCAGATGGCGGTTTCGGCGGCTTCCACTTGGCAGAAGAAGGGCCGAATGTGGGCGAAGGAGTGGTGCCGCCAGTGGCGCAGCAGCCGCGCCGTCTCCGGCGTCACCCTCCACTGGTGTTCCGGCAGTTCCCGCCAAGCGGCCACCTGTTGGCGCACGCCGTTGATGATGTGCGCGTGCTGATACTGCTGGCTGGCGGTGTCCACTTCCGCCGCGGCTTGATCGAGCGCGAGTTGGCGCTGGCCGCGCCGTTGGCCCTTGGGCTTGGGGATGGGCGTGATGAAGGACGCCTCGCGGCGGCTCTCGTCGATGCGATGCGTGGGGCGGCCGCTTTCGAGTTTCCAATGCCGCTGCGGGTACTCGTAGGGCGAATTGAGGATCGGCTGGTCGAAGAAGTTGGGCAAAAGTCGCGGCCAGTGCGTGGACAACCACATCGTAACACGCGCGTACGGTACCGGTCTGGGTGTGATCGCCATCGTGCCGTCGTACGCTCAGGAACGATGGCCTATTGCAACGCCGGCCGATCCGCCGGTGTCTTCGCCGCCACCCACACATGCACTTCGGCCGCGCCGGCGGCGCGGAGGGCCAAGGTGGCGGCGCGAACGGTGGCGCCGGTGGTGCTCACGTCGTCAATCAAGGCTAGTCGGGGCGCCGGCAGCGGGCCGCGGGCGGCGAATGCGCCGCGCAGGTTGCGCATTCGCTCGGCGCGCGCCAGCGAGCGTTGCGGCGGGCCGCCGCGTACGCGGATCAATTGGCGGGGGAGGCGGGGCAGGCCGAGCTCGCGGGCGGTTACGCGGGCCAGCAGGTCGGCTTGGTTGAAGCCGCGTTGGCGCAGGCGGCGGCGGGTGAGCGGCACCGGCACCAGCGCCGCTGGCAATTCGTCTGGGCGATAGCGGGCGGCGATGGCAGCGGCCAGCAGTTTGCCGAGGATGCGGGCTTGCAAGAGGCCGTTGCCGGATTTCAACCCGTCCACCACCGCGGTGAGCGGGCGCGAGTAGGCGAAGGGCGCGACGGTCATCGCCCACGGGGGTGGCGCGGTGAGGCAGCTACCGCATATCGCGGGCGCTTCGCCGGAGGCGATGGCGGGGGCTGGTTCCGCGCAAACGGGACAGGCGTTTTCGTTGCGGGCGAAGGCTTGCTCGCATTCCGCGCAAAGGTCGATGTCGCGCCCGGAGCGGCGGCGGCAGAGCACGCAGCAGCCCGGGAACAAGGCGCGCAGCAAATTCACGGCGCTCACCCGCGCACCGGGCGCAGCCAGCCGAGCGGGTCCACCGGCTTGCCGTTCTGCCGCACTTCCAAGTAAAGCCCGGCCTCGTCTTGCCCGCCGCTGCGTCCCACCGAGGCGATGGCTTCGCCGGCTTCCACGCGGTCGCCTACCCGCCGCAGCAGGGCGTCCGCGTGGCCGTAGAGCGACATTCGCCCGCCGCCGTGGTCGACGATGATCAACATGCCGAAGCCGCGCAGCCAATCGGCGAAGACCACCTCGCCGCCAGCCGCCGAACGCACATCCGCGCCGAGCGGTGCTTGGATGAAGACGCCTTGCCAGCGCATGCGGCCGCCGGCCCGGGCTTGTCCGAAGCGGCGGGCGAGGCGGCCTTGCACTGGCCATACCAAACCGCTGCCGCCGGCGCGGAAGACTGGCGGTTGCGGCGAGCTTGGCGGGCTAGTGCGTTGCCCGGGTTGGGTGGCCGGCTTGGTGGCCAGCTGGTTGATGAGCTGCCGCAAGCGCTCCTGATCGGCCGCGAGGCGCTCGCGTTCGCGCCCCTTGCTCGCCAGCTCGGCGCGCAGATTCGCCACCGAGCGCTGCTGGCTGGCTCGCTCCGCCAACAGCGCTTTGCGTTCGCGCGCCGCTGCCGCCCGGGCGGTCTCCAATTCGCGCTGCGTTCGCTCGCGCTCGGCGCGGTTGCCGATGGCCGCCGCGGTGGTGCCTTGCAAGGCGCGGATGGCTTGGGCGCGGGCTTCCGCCAGATAGCCTTGGTAGCGCAACATGCGCGCGGCCACGGCGGGATCTTCGTTGTTCAAGAGCAGCTTGAGCACGTCCTGCGCGGACATTCGCCATGCCGCCCGCAGATGTTCGGCGAGGTGTCGGGCTTGCTGTTCGCGTTGTTTGTCGAGAGTGCGGCCGTCGCCGCGTAACTGTTCCAGCTGGGTGGCGCCGGCGCGGATGCGCTCGTCCAAGTCGCGCATCACTTTGGCGGATTTGGCGATGCGGCGGTCCGCGTTGGCGACCTTGCGTTGCTGCTCGGCCAAACGCTTGCCGGCGTCGTCGAGCCAACTGTCGAGCGCGTTCAGGCGTTTGGTTACCGCCGCGAGATCGCGGTCGGTGTCTTGCGCGGCCGCGCCCGCGGGTAGCAGCGCGAGCGCCAACACGAGGAGAAAACGCACGGTGGCCATGCCGACTCCACCCGTTGCCCTAGGCGCCGCCCACAGTGGCGGTGGCGGGCTGCGATTGTGGTGCGGGTTCGACCGCCACCAGCGAACGCCCGGTCATGGACAGCGGGGCTTCGATGCCCATCAAGGCGAGCACCGTGGGCGCCACGTCGCTCAAAGCGCCTTCAGCCACGAAGCGCGCCCGCTGTGGGCCGGCGTACACCAAAGGCACCAGCGACGACGTGTGCGCGGTGTGCGGCTGGTTTGTGGAGGTGTCGAGCATGCGTTCGGCGTTGCCGTGGTCGGCGGTGATCAGCGCTTGGCCGCCACGCCGGCGCAGGGCTTCGCACACGCGCCCGAGGCACTCGTCCACCGTTTCCACGGCTTGCACCGCGGCGGCGAAATCGCCCGTGTGGCCCACCATGTCGCCGTTGGCGTAGTTGCACACGATGAAGTCGTAGGCGCCGCCGGCGATGCCGTCCACCAGCTTGTCCGTCACTTCGCCGGCGCTCATCCGCGGCGCGAGGTCGTAGGTGGCGACCTTGGGCGACGGCACCAGTACGCGGTCTTCGCCGGCGAAGGGCGTCTCGCGGCGGCCGGAGAAGAAGTACGTCACATGGGCGTACTTTTCGGTTTCCGCCAAGCGCAGTTGCGTCAAGCCGCGCTGCGCCAGCACTTCGCCTAGGCTGTCGTCGACGCGCTCCGGGGCGAACGCTACCTGCGCCGGCAGGTCGTCCGCGTAGCGCGTGAGGGTGACGAACGCCGACAAGCGCGGTCGCTTGGGGCGCGGGAAACCGTCGAATTCGGCGTCCACAAACGCCCGGCTGAGTTGCCGGGCGCGGTCGGCGCGGAAGTTCATAAACACGACGGCGTCGCCATCCGCGATTGCCGGCGCACATGCGCTGGCCGGTTGCACGGCGCTCGGCTGCACGAACTCGTCCGTCTCGCCGCGTTCGTACGCCGCTTCCAAGGCGGCGAGCGGGGAAGGGAAAGAGAAAGGCGTCTCGCCACACGCGAGAAGGCGCCACGTGCGTTCGGTGCGTTCCCAGCGGGCGTCGCGGTCCATGGCGTAGTAGCGGCCGGTGATGGAGGCGATGACGCCCGGGAATCGCGCCTCGAAACGCCGCAGCGAAGCGGCGGCGCTCTTCGGCGGCGTGTCGCGGCCATCCAGAAAGACATGAAGACGTAGTGTTGCACCGCTCTCCCCGCCCGCCGCCGCCACCAACGCGGCGATTTGATCTTCGTGGCTGTGAACGCCGCCGGGCGAGAGCAAGCCGAGAACATGCAGCGTCGCGCCACGCTCGGCGGTCGTGGCGATCGCGTGTCGCAAGGCGGGATTGTGGGCGAGGGCGCCGGAGGCCACGGCGTGGTCGATGCGCGTGAGATCTTGATGCACCAAGCGCCCGGCGCCGATGTTCATGTGCCCCACCTCGGAGTTGCCCATCTGTCCGGGCGGCAGACCCACCCGCTCGCCAGAAGCGTCCAGCAGAGTGGAGGGGCCCCGCCACAGCGCGTCCCAATGCGGGGTGCGGGCGGCGTGGATGGCGTTGTGCTGCGGTTCCGCACGCACGCCCCAGCCGTCCAAGACGATAAGCACCGTCGGCGTGGGTTTGTACGGCGCGTTCGTCATCGATCCCCTCCCCGGGCTTCGACCATGAAGCTGCCGGTGGCTTCGGCGACCACCCGGTCGTCCTCCTGCCGCAGCACCTTGCCCTCGCACACCGCCAGCCGGCCCTTGCGCCGAAGCAACCTGCCCTCGAGCCGCACCGGCGTGCCGACCGGCAGCGCCTCGCGGTAGCGCACTTCGGCCCGCGCCGTGTAGCAGCGTTCGCCGCCGAGGAAAATCGTGTTCGCCATCACGTCGTCGAGCAAGCAGAACAGGATGCCGCCGTGGGTGACCCCGTCGTAGCCAACGTGCGTGTCCAGCGGCGTGAACTCGGCGCGACACACGCCATCTTCCAGCCGAAAACGGATGTTCAAGCCGGCGCTGTTGCCCGGGCCGCACACGAAACAACGGTTGGCGCTGCTCGCCAGCGGATTCGCCGCAACCGCGCTTTCAGAAGATAGTCGCCCGTTCACACCAGCGCGTGCCGCATGTGGCTAGGTTATGCGAATCAGCGCACCCGCACACCGCGACGTTCGCGACAACCGGGTGGCGCACGTCCACTTAGAGCCCTCAGCGGGGGTGCGCGAGGGGCTTGCCCCTCGCATGGAAGAGCCCTAATCCGTATCGAAAATCCAGTTGCAGGTCGAACTCGCAGTTATCGTGTTGGTCGTCCGGCAAAGGGAAAGCTCCCCTTCGAGCGTGACTTGCTGCTTGACATCGACGGCCCCCTCCGGCTTACCGGCGGAGCAAGCCCAATCCACGTCCCATGTGTTGTCGTGGTCGGTCTTGTCCCGTAAGTTGATGCGCGTATCAATGGGAGAGCAAGTCAATTCGCTGTCGGTGGTCACGGTCGTCCACGAGCTGCGGGTCGAGCACTTCGCTTCAACGCCCTGCAAATCGTTGTTGCACGGCACCGGTTCGATGTGGGGCGACCTCGGGTTCGACATGCTTTGGTCCTGGGTCGTGTTGTCGACGAATATGAACTTGTGCGTATCCTGGTCGCTGACAGCGAGCACCAATCCCGCCGCCAGCACACAGGCCACGGGAACGAGAAAACGGGCTTTGGCCGCCTTGGCCTGCGTTTTCGTTTCCATTGGGAATACCTCCTCGGTTCGAATGCACCACGCTACTCCGACTTTGCCTGTGTGTAAAGGCAACCACGCTGTCGCAAATCGTCGCTCTGGCCAGCCGCTAGTAAATTGGACGGCATGCAAAATTGCTCGCGTGTAATTTTGACTATGGTGTGAAATAGTCGTAGGTTCGTGCCCATGACCGTTTCGTCACGCTATCTGCACGCCCATGTGCTGGCCGACTTGGCGCAAAAGATGGTGTTCTTGACCGGGCCGCGGCAAGTGGGCAAGACCACCTTGGCGCGGCAACTGCCGGGTGCGGACGCAGGCTATCTGAGCTGGGACGTTCCCGAGCACCGCGAGCGCCTGCTGCGGCGCGAACTGCCGGCCGGCGACCTTTGGGTGTTCGACGAGATCCACAAGCACAACCGTTGGCGGGACTTCCTGAAAGGCGTCTACGACAGCAGCCGGCAAGCCGCGCGCCTGCCGCCGCAACGCATCTTGGTGACCGGCAGCGGCCGCTTGGAGCTGTTTGGCTTTGGCGGGGACTCGCTGCAAGGGCGCTACCACCTCTTGCGCCTGCATCCGTTTTCGGTCGCGGAGGCGGATGTCGCGGACGCCGAGGGCTTGGCGGCGCTGCTGCGCCTTGGCGGTTTCCCGGAGCCGTTTCTCGGCGGCGGCGAAACCGCAGCGCGGCGCTGGTCGCGGGAATACCGCACCCGCCTGATCGAGGAGGAGGTGCGTTCGCTGGCGCGCATACAGGACCTCGGCCGTTTGGAGGAGATGATGCTGCGCCTGCCGGATCTCGTCGGCTCGCCGCTTTCCATCAACGCTTTGCGCGAGGATCTGCAAATCGCCCACAAGACGGCGGCTTCCTGGCTCGACGCCTTGGAACGCCTATTGGCCATCTTCCGCCTGCCGCCGTTCGGCGCCCCGCGCATCCGCGCCGTGAAGCAGGAGCGCAAGCACTACCACTTCGATTGGTCGCTGGTGCGCGACGCGGGGGCGCGGTTCGAGAACCTGGTCGCCTGCCATTTGCTGAAGTGGGTCCACTTCCAACAGGACACCCGCGGGCGCGATGTGGAATTGCGGTTCTTCCGCGACGTGGATCGGCGCGAAGTGGACTTCGTGGTAACCGAAGATCTGCGGCCGATACTGTTCGTGGAGTGCAAGTTGGCGGATCGGGACATCGACCGCCCCCTGCGCTACCTCAAGGCGCGGTTCCCAGCCGCGGATGCGGTGCAGATCGCCTTGGCGGGGCGGCGCGACTATCGCACCGACGAGGGCGTTCGCGCCATGCCGGCGGTTGGCTTCCTGCGCACGCTGGTGTGAACGACGGCGGCGGGAGCGTTGCGATCAGCCGGGCGCGTCACCGCCTTCCGGCTGCGGCAACATGAACCGGAAGCCCACGCCGTGTACGGTCTCGACGAGATCGCCGCCGCCGTGCCGCAGCTTGGCGCGCAAGCGCCGCAAATGGCTGTCGATGGTGCGGTCGCTGACGATGCGCTGCCCCGGGTAGGCGCCGTTCATCAGCGTTTCGCGGTTCAGCACCTTGCCGCGGTGTTGTGCGAGCGTGGCCAACAAGCCGAACTCGGTGCGCGTCAGCTCCAGCGGCTGCTCGCGCAAGGTGGCCTGCCACGCATCCAAGTTCATGCGCAGCGGCCCGGCGACGATTTCCCGCAGCGCCGGGTCCGCCAACGCTTCGGCGCGGCGGAAGAACGCCTTGACGCGGGCCACCAGTTCGCGCGGGCTGAACGGCTTGACGATGTAGTCGTCGCCGCCCACCTCCAAGCCGACGATGCGTTCCAGCTCGGTGTCCTTGGCCGAGAGGAACAGAATCGGCACGCTGGCGGGCGCTGAGCCGGCGCGTATCGACCGGCATACCTCCAAGCCGTCCGGCGGCGGCATCATGATGTCGAGAATCAAGAGGTCCGGCGCCTCGCGCTCGAAGGCGCGCAACGCCGCAGCGCCGTCCCGGGCTTCCACCACGGCGAAACCTTCCCGTCGCAGCGCGAAGCAGATCACCTCGCGGATGTGCGAATCGTCGTCCACCACCAGCACTTTGCGCATGGCCGCCAGTGTACGCCGCAACAGCGCCTGCCCGCACCCGCGGCGGCAGTTGCGCGGTTTTTGCCAATTTGCGAGTCTGTCCCGTATGACTGCGACAAGCATGACCGCGTTGCAAGCCGGGCGGCCCGTGGTGGACGAAGCCGCTCGCGCCGCGTTCGCGCGCCGCGGGTTCGTGGTCTTAGAGTCCGTCATCGACGAGGACTCGCTGGCCATGCTGCGCGAGGAGTGTGGCCGCTTCGTCGCGCAGGTGGATGGCGAGCTGGACGCGCGCGGCAAGGACGTGTGGGGCATCACGCACCGCGGCCGGCGCTACTTCATCGCCAACCGCTACCGGCAGAGCGAGCGGATGCCGGCGTTCCTGTTCGGCGACCTCATGCGCGCCATCACCACGGCGTTCCTCGGCGAGGTCGTGTATCTCTTCAACGAGCAATGGGTGGTGAAGGGCGCGGAACGGGGCATGAAGTTCGCGTGGCATCAGGATTCGGGCTATGTGAACTTCCGCGACCCTGGCAACCAACATGTGCCGTATCTCACCTGCTGGTGCGCGTTGGACGACATGACCCGCGCCAACGGCACGGTCTCCTTGATGCCGCACGGCCGCGTGGCCGCCGCGGGCGTGGTGCTGCCGCACCGCCACGAACCGGGCAGCAACGACTTGGTGGGCTACGAGGGCGACGACCCGGGCGTGCTGGTGGAGGCCCCGGCGGGCAGCGTGGCGGTGTTTTCCAGCACGACGCTGCATCGCAGCGGCGCCAACACCACCCCACATGTTCGGCGCGCTTACCTCGCGCAATACAGCGCCGCGCCCATTCGCTCGACGAGCGGCGCGTTGTGGGGCCAGGCGGTGCCGTTCGTGGCGAACGGACGATGCGTGTACGACCGCGACGCGGATCTGGACCGGCCGCGGCCGGCGGGTTGAAGCGCCTCGGCGCACTCGTCGCGGCGTTGCTGGCCGGCCACGCCGGCGGCGAGGGGCAGGTGCCGCCGCGCGCACCCGCGGAACAAGGCGATTGGTCGCGCGCCGTGGCGCGGGCGATGGCGGACAGTTGCGCGGCGCGGCAGCTCACCTTGCGGTGGCCGGTGGCGGTGCGACCGCTGGCGGAATACACCGGCGGCTATACGGCCGGCGTGGGCAACGTGGTTTGGAGCGGGGACTACGCCGAGACTTGGCGGGCGGGTTGGTGCGCCATCGGCGTGTACTGCGCCCCGCCGGCCACGCCGGGGGCGTCCGCCGGCACGCGCTTCAACGCTCCCCGCGGCCTTTACAGCCACGCGCACGCGACGCTCTATGTGCGCGAGCCGGCCGCGGACGCGCAAACCCGCGCCACGGTGGCGCACGAAGTGGTGCATGCCCTGCAGTACCAGAACTTCCCAGCGCTGCACGCCCCCCATCTGTGGTTCAACCGCGATTTGAACGCCGCGGTGGACGCCGCGGTGGAAGGCGACGCGCACTTGGTGGGTTGGGCCTTCGACGCCGAGCGGCGGCGGCACCTGTGCAGCGCGGATCCGGCCAACATCGGCCGCGCCCACCGCGATTGGTGGGGCTGGACGCCGCAAGCCATCACCGCGTTGGAAGGGCTGCCGCATGTGTTCGGGCCCGGCTTGGCGCTGTCGCGGTTGGCCGCCGGGGGCGCGCCGGCGGTGGATGCGTTGCTGCGGGAACCGCCGTTGTCGTCGCTGGCGGTGCTGCGGCCGGGCGGCCGGCCGGTGGATTTCATCGCGTTGCCGGAAGACTTGGCGCACCGGGTGGCTGGGAGGAAGTGCGAAACCGGCCTCGCCAACACCGTCGGCGTGGTGGGAATTTGGGGGCTGTTGGCGTTGCACGAGGACGCCGCGGTGGCGACGCAAATGCCGGAGTTCCTTAACCAGTGGGCGGGCGACCGCTTTGTCCACTTGGCTTGCGAGGGGGAGCGAAACGACGAGATCGCTTGGCTGACGCGCTGGCGCACCCCGGAGGCGGCCGCGGAGTTCGCCCGCCGTTTCGGGAAGGTGGCCGAAGCCGCGGCGCAACTCGGCCGTGTGCTCGGCACCCCGGCCGCGGCGACAGCGCGAACGACAGCGGCGCTTGTCGCCACGCCCGGGCTTGCGCCGGCCGCGGACGCGCTTTTCGCGGCGCCGGTGCGGACGTTCGACCGTTACGCGGATTGGGTCGGCGCTGGTTGCTTCCCGGACGACTGCCACCAAGAGGAGGAAACGCCTGCCGCCGCCAGCGAGTCGCCCGGTCGGTTCGCCTGCGGCAACGCAGCACCGCCCCCGGCCGCGTTCGAGAACTGGCTTGATCGCGTTCGCCAAGCCCGCGCCCGCGCCGACGAGATGCAGAGCTCCGGCTTGTCGTTCGCACTCACCGAGGCGGGACGGCTGGCCGTGTTCTGCGCCTTGAACGCGCGCCGCAACGCCGATTTGCTGGCGACATGCCGCGCGGTGGGTTTCGGTCTGCGCCATTTGGCGGCTCTCGCCGACGATCCGCACTGGCGCTTGCTGCCGTTGTGTGCAAGCGGGCCGGAATATCGAGCGCAGTTGCGTTCGGCGTTGACGGACGCGGAGGGTGTCACGGCACCGGCACGCGAATTGGAACTGCACGCCGCGGCGTTGGCCGCGGCGGCGCTGCAAGCGGATGGCGCCGAGGGCGTGCGGGAACTCGCCGCGATGCCGCCACTTTCCACCTTGGCGTTGCTCAAAGCGGACGCCGCTGGCGCGGTGGACTTCCTACGCCTGCCGCCGGCTTCTTTGGCGGCGCTGGGTTGCGAGGTGCTGGCCAGCGATGTTGTGGGCGCCCTCGGCTTGTGGACGCGGTTGGGCTCAGCGACGCCAGCGAACACGCCGCCGGCAATCGTGCGTTCGTGGCGTGGCGACCGGCAGTGGTATCTGCAATGCGGCGGCGAAGACGGCTGGGTCTGGGCTTCACGTTGGGCGGACGCCGCTGCGGCCCGGGAGTTCGCGGTTCATCACCTGCCGGCCTTGCCCATCGCCGCCAACGCGGTGGCAGAGGTGGACGGGCGCACGGTGTGGGCCGTGCCGCCCGGGTTCGCCGGCGTGAAAGCCAAGCTTAAAGCCAGCGTGCAATCACGCTCGTTCGCCACCTTCAGGGAGTGGCGCGATGCCGGCTGCTATCCGCAACAGAGTTGCGCCACCAGCGAGGCGCCGGCCACGCCGCGCCCGCCTCCGCCGCCGCCGGTTACGCCGCTTCGCAACGGCTATTGAGTCAAGCGCCGCACCCGGCTACCATCCACGGCGCTTGGATGAGGTCCAACGGAACATGGTCGATATTTCCAACACGGCGCAGGACTACCTGCGCGACTTGCTCTCGAAACAGGAGGACGGCTGCGGCATCCGCATGTTCGTCGCGCAGCCCGGCACGCCGAACGCGGAGACGTGCATCGCCTACTGCCGCAAGGGCGAGGAGCAAGAGGAAGACGTGCCGGTGGAGTACCAAGGCTTCACCGCCTGGTTCGAGACGCGCAGCCAGCCGTACTTGGTGGACGCGGTGGTGGACTTCCAAGAAGACCGCATGGGCGGCCAGCTCACCATCAAAGCGCCGAACGCCCGCGTGCCCAGCGTCAGCGACGATTCGCCCTTGGAAGACCGCGTGAACTACGTGCTCTACAACGAAATCAACCCGTCGTTGGCGGCACACGGGGGCCAAGTGACGCTGGTGGAGCTGGTGGAGGACACCGTGGCCGTGCTGCAGTTCGGCGGCGGCTGCCAAGGCTGCGCGGCGGTGGACATCACCCTCAAGCAAAGCGTGGAATCGTCGCTGCTGCGGCAGATTCCCGATCTCACGGAAGTGCGCGATGTCACCGATCACACGATGACGGAGAACGCCTACTACCGGTGACGGCGCGCCCTTGCGGGCGCGTTGGGAGTTTGCTGCGCAAACTCGTGGGTGAACGACAGATCTTGGTGACTGGTGCTGGGAACGCGGGCGTCTCGCCCGCATGCAGGCGAGACGCCTGCGTTCCCAGGCTTTGCCACCTACACCGCTGGCCTGTGACGCTCAACGCCACTCAGGGAGTTTCCTAGCGGGCGAGCAGCGGCGAGCGCAGCCGCTTGGCCAATTTCCGCAACAGCGTCGCGGTGTCGTCCCAACCCATGCAGGCGTCGGTAATCGAGACGCCGTAGGCCAGCTTGCCGATCGGCGCGAACGGCTGTTGGCCGGCAGCGAGGTTGCTTTCCACCATGATGCCGACGATGGAACGGTTGCCGGCGGCGATCTGCTCGGCCACCGCCTCCGCCACGGCGGCTTGCCGCTCGTGGTTCTTCGCGGAGTTGCCGTGCGAACAGTCCACCACGATGTTGCGCGGCAGCCCGGCGGCGGCCAAGGCGGCTTCGCAGCGGCGCACCGCCTCCGCGCCGTAGTTCGGCCCGGCGTCGCCGCCGCGCAGCACGATGTGCGTGTGCGGATTGCCCGGCGTCTCGTTGATGGCCACCTGGCCGTGCTGGTCTATGCCGAGGAATCGCTGCGGCTTCGCCGCGAACCGCATGGCGTTGATGGCCGTCGTCAACGCGCCGTCGGTGGCGTTCTTGAACCCCACCGCGGCGCCAAGGCCGGAGGCCATCTCGCGGTGCGGCTGCGACGCCGCGGTGCGGGCGCCGATGGCCGTCCACGTCACCAAATCCTGCAGATAGGGTGGCAGGAGCGGATCCAACGCCTCGCAAGCCGCCGGCACCCCTTCTTCGGCGAGGTGCAGCAGCAGTTCCCGCGCCACGCCGAGGCCGCCGGCGATGTCGCAGGAGTCGTTCAAGTGCGGGTCGTTGATCAACCCTTTCCAGCCAAGGCTGGTGCGCGGCTTCTCGAAGTAGGCGCGCATCACCACCAGCAGCACGTCCGCGGTTTCCTCCGCCAGCGCCTTGAGCTGGCGCGCGTAGTGGCGAGCGGCCGCGGGGTCGTGAATGGAGCACGGGCCGGCGATCACCAACAGCCGGTGGTCGCGCCTTTCGAGAACGTCCGCGACTTGCCGCCGGGAGGCGGCCACGAAGCGTTCGACGGCGCGCGAAGCCGGTTGCTCCTTCTTCAATTGCGCCGGCGTTGGCAGTGGCCGGCGCGCGGCGCCGTTGTGGCGGGCGCCGTTGGTCGTGGCGATGGACATTCGCGTCTCCAAAAAAGAAAAACCCCGAGGCGGCTGACATCGCCGATCGGGGTGGTACGCGAAGGGCGATGCTCACGCCCTTGTTGCAAAGAGCGCCTACCGTGCGCGAAACCAATAGCCGCCCGGAATCGCGGCGGCGAAACCGGCGGGCCCTGCCGTTTGGGCAGGGATCGGGCGGGCGGCTGACGATGGCGTCTTCATGCGGGGAATTGTGTCCGACCGGCCGCGCGATTGTCAACGGCCGGATTTGCCGCCAGCTACGGCGGGATATCGGCTTCTTCGGGCGGGGCGTCGGCGAAGCGCACGTTCACCGCGTGCAACCCCTTCGGCCCCTCTTGGATGTCGAACGTCACCCCCTGCCCGGCGCCCAGCGAGCGGTAGCCGTCCATCTGAATGGACGAGTAATGCACGAACAGATCCTCGCCGCCGGCGTCCGGCAGAATGAACCCGTACCCCTTGGCGTTGTTGAACCACTTCACCGTGCCACTTGCCATAACGCCTGTACCTCCTTGGGCAACGCGCCCAAACCCTGTGCGCCGGCGACAACCGGAACGCAGGGCAATCCCCCAACTGCGCGTGAATCTGTACCACAACGCCCGCCATGTCAAGCGACGGAACGGGCGGGTGCGCTACGACGATTCTGGCCCGCAAGCGCTTTCGGCGGCGGCATGAACGCCAGATGCCACCAAAATGTCGCACATCCCTGGCCAAATGAACAGTTTGCAATGTCTGTGTGGGCGGTATACTCGAACGCTTTGTTGCGTGTTGGCGGCAGGATCTCAAGCTAGGGAAAGCGCGAGGTTGCCAGCGGAAGCCCCGAAGGGGCCGCAACGGTGGGAAAGGGACTTCGAGGGGAGCGGTGTGGCGATACCGAAACGACATTTTGCGATAGTGGCCCTGCTGGTGGTGACGCTGGCGGGCATCTGGATTGGCGCGCGCGCCGTGGATCCGCAAGCCAACGCGGCCGACGTGTACGCGCCCGTGCCGGCTCCGGCCGCGCCGGTGGCCGCGCCGGCACCGGCGCCGCCAACCCCGGCGAAGCCGCGTAGCGTTCCGCTGCGCGCCGCCGTGCGACCGGGCGACAATCTGAGCGCCATCTTCGCGCGCCACGGGTTGCGCGAGGGCGACCTGCAACTGCTCATCGACAGCGGCCCCCTGGGCAAGCGCCTGAAGACCATCCAGCCCGGCCACGAGTTCGAGTTCGAGCGCGACGAGGAGGGCCGGCTGGTCCACATGAAGTACCGCGTGGGGCGGCTGGACACGGTGGTGTTCGAGCGCATGGGCGATCGATTCCAAGGCGCGAGCGTGGTGCGCGAGCCGGAGCGGCACACCACCTATGCCCACGGCGTCATCGAGCAATCGCTGTTTCTGGCTTGCCAGCGCATGGGGCTGGGGGACAAGTTCGCGCAACGCTTGGGGCGCATCTTCCAGTGGGACATCGACTTCATCCTCGACACCCGCGCCGGCGACGAGTTCCACGTTCTGTACCAAGATCTGCGTTTGGATGGCGAGAGCATCGGCCTCGGCGACATTCTGGTGGCGGAGTTCGTCAATCAGGGCGACGTGTACACGGCGGTGCGCTACGAAGACGAAGCCGGCATGATCCACTACTACACGCCGGACGGCGAGAACATGCACAAGGCGTTCCTGCGGGCGCCGGTGGACTTCACGCGCATCAGCTCCAACTTCAACCGGCGCCGCAAGCATCCGCTGTGGAAGAGCACGATGCCGCACCTCGGCATCGACTACGCCGCGCCAACCGGCACCCACGTGCGCGCCGCCGGGGCCGGCAAGGTGATCACGAAGTCCAGCACCGTCGCCAACGGCAACTACCTCGTGCTGCAACACGGACAGCGTTACCAAACCAAGTATCTGCACCTTTCCCGTTTCGCGCGCGGCCTGCGCAAGGGCCAAGCCGTGCGTCAAGGGCAAACCATCGGCTACGTCGGCGCCACCGGCTGGGCCACCGGGCCGCACCTGCACTACGAGTTCCTGGTGGATGGCGTCCACCGCAATCCGCGCACGGTGGAACTGCCGCCGGCGGAGCACATCGGCAAGGCGGAGCAGCGCAACTTCGACCTCAAGAAGTCGCTGCTGCTGGCCGAACTCGAACGCAGCAAGGCGCCGCCGAGCGTGGCGATGGAGGGCGCTCCCTAACGCCAGTTTCTGGCCACCACCGCGCTGGTCGGCTGCCGGGGAAAGCCGTGCGGTACGTCGGCGTGATGAGCGGCACCAGCGTCGACGGCTTGGACGTCGCGTTGCTGGAAATGGGCGGCGACCACGCCCCGAAGCTGCTCGTCGCCACTACCACGCCATTTCCCAACGCGCTGGCAACGACCTTGCGCTCGCTCGCTGTTCCCGGCAACGACGACGTGGACAGCGTGGGCGCCGCGGACGCCGCCCTCGGCACGTTCATTGGCGAGACCGTGCGCGACTGCCTCGTCCAATGGAACGTGCGAGCGGCCGACGTGTGCGCCATCGGCAACCACGGCCACACCATCCGCCACCGTCCCGAAGGCGTTGGCGGCGAACGCTTCACCACGCAGATCGGCGATGCGCATCGAATCGCCGAGATCACCGGCATCGACACGGTGGCGGACTTCCGCCGCCGCGACATCGCCGCCGGGGGCGAAGGTGCGCCGCTGGTGCCGCCGTTTCACGACGCGTTGTTTCGCCACCCCCAACGGCATCGGTTCGTCGTGAACATCGGCGGCATCGCCAACGTCACCGTGTTGCCGGCGGGCTCGGAGCGGCTGCTCGGTTTCGACACCGGCCCGGGCAACGCGCTGCTCGACGCTTGGGTGCGCCATTGCCGAGGCGAGGACTTTGATCGAGATGGCGCATGGGCGGCCGGCGGCGCACCGGTGGCGGAGCTCCTCGCCGAGTTGCGCGCCGACCCGTTTCTCGCCCGCGAACCGCCGAAGAGCACCGGCAAGGAGACCTATCACCTCGGCCACATCCAACGCGCCTGCGGGGAGCGAGCGTTCGCCCCACAAGACGTGCAAGCGACCTTGGCCGAGTTCACCGCGCGCAGCGTTGCCGAGGCGGTGCGACGCTGGGGGCCGGGCGCAGGCGACGTGGTGCTCTGCGGCGGCGGCCGGCGCAACGCAGACTTGGTTCGCCGTCTAGCGCGGTGCTTGCCCGGCTACAACATGATGCGCGAGGACGACTTGGGTTTCGACGGCGACGCCTTGGAAGCCGCCGCCTTCGCTTGGCTGGCGCACCGCACCGTCAACCGGCTGCCCGGCAACGCGCCCGCCGCCACCGGCGCCAGCGGCGACCGAGTGCTCGGCGCGATCCACCCGGGGCGCGGCGTTTGAGCGAATCCTGCCAATGCGCGCCAGAGTTTGCGCCCGGGGACGCCGCCAGCGCCGAGGCTGGCCAGACCTGGACCGGCGCACGCAGAGTTTGCGCAGCAAACTCCAACGCGCCCGAATGGGCGCGCTCTAACACGCCCGAAGGGCGCCCTAAAGGGCGAAGGAGTTGCCGCAGCCGCAGGTGGAGGCGGCGTTCGGATTGGCCACGACGAACTGGGCGCCGGAGAGATCCTCCTTGTAGTCGATCTCCGCGCCCACCAAGTATTGGTAGCTCATGGGATCCACCACGGCGGTGACGCCGCCCTGTTCGATCACCGAGTCGTCGTCCGCCACCGCGTCGTCGAAGGTGAAGCCATAGGAGAAGCCGCTGCAACCCCCGCCGGTGACGAACACCCGCAGCTTCAAGCCCGGGTCGCCTTCGTCGTCGATGAGCTCGCGCACCTTGCCGGCGGCGCGTTCGGAAAAGCCGATGTTCGCGTCCATGCGACGAATCATAGCGCACCGGTGGCTAGAATAGGCAGCTCGGCAATGTACTTCGGGCGAAGCCCACCCTCCAAAAAACCACGGTTCTGCGATGCGCGCGGCACTCGGCAAAGGCAGCGAGCTTTACAAGGCGGGTTTCCGAAGCGTCGCGTTGTTGGCGCTCGGCGGCTCGGTGGCCGCCAATGTGCCGCGGCTATGGGATGCGGGCGCGCTTGATCTTTCCCACGCGCTGGCCGGCGACATGGTGATGCTGGATCCCGTCTTCCTCGCACGGGTGGCGCTCGCGCAGCTCGTCGCCTTGTTCTTCCAACTCGCCGTGATCGTGCGCTTGCACGGCTTGGCCAGCGACCGGCAACTGACCGTCGGCGCAACATTGGCGGCGGCCGTACGGCGTTTCCCCGCCATGCTGCTCGCGCTTGCCGTCGTGTTGGTGGTGATCGCCGGCGGCGTGTTCCTAGCGGTGGTGATCGGCAACGGTTTGGTGCTGGGGCTGGTGACCGTGTTGCCGCTGCCCCAAGCGGCGTACGCGGAGCCGGTGCTGGTGGCCTTGGGCATGGCGGCGACGTTGCTGTTCGCGCTGCCGCTGGCGACGCCACTGGTGTACTGGTACTTCGCCTTCTTTCTCGTGGTGACGGAGAGTTGCGACGGCCTGGCGGCGTTGCGGCGCAGCTTCGCGCTGGTGCGCGGACAGTTGTGGCGCATGAAGGTGGCGCTATCCATCGTGTACTTCGTGTTCTTCGCGGCGCTGCTTCTGGCCGAAGCCTTGGGCGCGGCCGCCGCGGCGTTGCTGGGTGCCGCGCAGCTGCCCGGAGACTTCGCCGCGTTCGTCGTGGTGGCTTTGGGCGGCGCCGTTGCCGGGCCGGTGCCCATCGCGGCTTCTTTAGCGCTTCTCTACGAGCTGACGCGATGCCCTGGGAGCGCGGGCGTCTCGCCCGCATGCCGGCATTGAGGCGGCGCTCGGGCCTTACGCGGTGGCTTCGTTTTTGGCGTCGCGCGCCTGGTCGCGCTTCCAATCGCGGTCGCGGATGCTTGCCCGCTTGTCGTGCGCCTTCTTGCCTTTGCCCAGCGCGATCTCGCACTTCACCCGCGGGCCCTTCCAATACAGCGCCGTGGCCACGCAGGCTTGGCCGCGCGTCTGCACGGCGAGGTGGATGCGCGACAGCTCCTTGGCGTGCAGCAGCAGCTTGCGCGTGCGCGTGGGGTCGGCAGGAACGTGGGTGGATGCGCTGGCGAGCGGGGCGATGCGGGCGCCGAGCAGCCACGCCTCGCCGTTGCGGACGAGCACGTAGCTATCCGCCAACTGCGCCTGGCCGGCGCGAATGCTCTTGATCTCCCAGCCTTGCAACACCAAACCCGCCTCGAAGCGCTCCGTCAGCGCGTAGTCGAACTTGGCGCGTCGGTTCAAGGCGATGGTCTGCTGGGGTTCGCCGTTCTCCGCCATTTCGCGGATTATACTTGAGCACATTGCACAAGCGGGTGACGGGCGATGGCGGAAGACGTATCCAAGCACGGCATGTGGTCCAGCCGGCTCTTGTTCGTGCTGGCGGCGGCCGGCTCGGCGGTGGGCCTCGGCAACATTTGGAAGTTCCCCTACATCACCGGCGAGAACGGCGGCGGCGCGTTCGTGCTGGTGTACTTGCTGTGCATCGCCTTCATCGGCGTGCCGGTGATGATGGCCGAGGTGCTGATCGGCCGCGCCGGGCGGGAGAGCCCCATCAACACCGTCACCAAGCTGGCGCGGCAGAGCGGCGCCATGAAGGATTGGAGCGTGATCGGCTGGATGGGGGTCGCCGCCGGCTTTCTCATTCTTTCGTTCTACGCCGTCATCGCGGGCTGGATCGTGCACTACATCGGCTTGCTCGCCACCGGCACCTTCGACGGCGCGGACGGCGCGAAAACACAGGAGATCTTCGGTGATTTCACCAGCCCTGAGGGGTCGTTTCCCTGGCAGGAGCTGTGGTGGTACACGGTGTTCATGGCGGCGACCGTGTTCATCGTCGCGCGCGGGGTGAGCCGCGGTTTGGAACTGGCGGTGCGCTGGCTGATGCCGGTGTTGTTCGTGCTCTTGTTCGCCCTCGTCGTGTACGCGGCGGTGGTTGGCGATTTCGCGGCCGCTTGGAGCTTCCTCTTCCATTTCGACGCCAGCAAGCTCACCGCCGAAGGTGTGCTCGAGGCGATGGGGCATGCCTTCTTCACGCTGAGCTTGGGCATGGGCGCCATCATGGCCTACGGCGCTTACGTGCCGTCGCGGGTTTCGGTGGCACCCACGGCGATCACCATCGCGGTGCTGGATACGGTGGTTGCCTTGGCCGCCGGCCTCGCCATCTTTCCCATCGTTTTCGCCAATCCGCACTTGGAGGCTGGCGCCGGGCCGTCGCTCATCTTTCTGTCGTTGCCGGTGGCGTTCGGCGACCTGCCGTTGGGTGCCGTGGTGGGGGCGATGTTCTTCCTGCTGGTCGCGTTCGCCGCCTTGACGTCCGCTATTTCGCTCTTGGAGCCGGCCTTCGCGTTTCTGGTGGAACGCTACAACGCCAAGCGCACGCACGTCGCCATCGCGGCAGGGGTGCTGTGCTGGGCGCTCGGTTTGGGCAGCGTGGTTTCCAATTCCTTCCTCGACGGGGTGGACTTTCTCACCGGCAAGATCATGCTGCCCTTCGGCGGCCTGCTCATCGCGCTGTTCGCCGGTTGGGCGCTGACGAAGAAAACCGTCACGGATCAGCTGGGCTTCTCCGAAGGATGGAAGTGGACCGTCTGGTACATCGCCATCCGCTACGTCGCGCCGATCGGCGTGGTCGTGGTGTTCGCCTTCCCGCTCGCCGGGAGCGTCCACGAGTTCCTCCACGCCGGACAATGAGCCAATGCGCGTGGAAGTCGTGCTGGTGGACGGACGCGGCGCACATCGCCAAACGCTGGAGCTCGCGGCGAACGCCACCGTGGCGGACGCGGTGGCGGCTTCTCGGTTCCGCGGGCACCGGCCGGCGGCGGTTGGCGTGTACGGCAAGGTGGTGCCGATGGAACAGTCGTTGCGGGAAGGTGATCGCATCGACCTGCTAAGCGAGCTCATCATCGACCCGAAGGAGGCCCGCCGCCAGCGTGCGTCCGCCCATTCGGGCGCATAAGCTGCCCGCGATGCCGAACCAACCCGCGGTGGTGCAAGTCGCGGTGCCGCGACCCTTGCGCCGCCTGTTCGACTACGCCGCGGACGCGCCGCTGCCCGCCGGAGTGCGCGTGCGCGTGCCGTTCGGCCGCGCCAGCGTGATCGGCGTGGTGGTGGCTGGCCAAGCCGCTTCCGAACACCGCCTAAAGCCGGTGCAAAGCGTGTTGGACGACGAGCCGTTGTTGACGCCGGATCTGCTTGCGCTCGGCAAGTGGCTGGCCCGCTACTACCACCACCCCATCGGCGACGTGTTCGCCACCATGCTGCCGGCGAAGGCGCGGCGCGGTACACCCGCGCAGGCCAAAGAAGATCCGTTCTGGATGCCGCAAAAGGGCGACGATGAAGCCTTGGCGCGGGCGCCCCGCCAACGCCAAGCGCTGGAACGGCTGCGTCAAGCTGGCGGCGCCCACGCCTCGGAACTGCGCGGCCTCGACATCGAACGGCGCCACCTGTTGGCTTTGGCGGCGAAAGGCTTGGTGCGCCGTGCTCCAGCACCCGTGCCGACCGCCACCCACCAGCCAGCCACCCACCACGCAACACATGCACAGGCCCAGGCCATCAAAACGATCACCGCATCGCTGGGCCAAGCCGCCGTCCACCTGCTGGACGGCGTCACCGGCAGCGGCAAGACCGAGGTGTACCTGCGCGTCATCGCCGAAGTGGTGCGGGCGGGTGGGCAAGCGCTGGTGCTCGTCCCGGAGATCGCCCTCACGCCGCAAACCGTGGCGCGTTTCCAAGCGCGGTTCGGCGCGGTGGCCACGCTGCATTCGGCGGAGTCGGACGCGGCGCGCTTCGACACTTGGCTGAAATGCCGCAACGGCGTTCACCGGGTGCTGATCGGCACCCGCTCGGCGGTGCTCGCGCCGCTGCCGCGCCTCGGCGTCATCGTCGTGGACGAGGAGCACGACGGCTCGTTCAAGCAAACCGAGGGCTTGCGCTACTCGGCGCGCGACGTCGCCGTCAAACGCGGGCAAATGCTGGGCGTTCCCGTCGTGGTCGGCAGCGCCACGCCGGCCATGGAATCCTTGGAGAACGCCCGCGCCGGCCGCTACACGCGGCTGCGCCTGTGCGAACGCGCCGGCGGCGCGCGCCTGCCGACGTTTCGCCTGTTGGACATTCGCGGCGAGCGTCTCGACCGCGGCTTCAGCGCACCCCTGCACGCCATCATCGCCCGGCACCTGGCCGCCGGCAACCAAGTGCTGGTGTTCATCAACCGCCGCGGCTACGCGCCGGTGCTGCTGTGCGGCGTATGCGGCTGGCAGGCGCGCTGCGACCATTGCGACGCCAACATGGCCTTCCACCGCCCGGGACGGCACCTGCGCTGTCACCAGTGCGGAGCGTGGCGGCCCACCCCGGCGCACTGCCCCGTCTGCGAAAGCGAGCAACTGGCGCTGGTCGGCACCGGCACGCAACGCGCCGAAGAAGCGCTGCGCGAACGGCATCCGAACATTCCCCTCCACCGGGTGGACCGCGACACCACGCGCAGCATGACGCGGCTGCGCGAGAGTTTGGATTCCGTGCGCGACGGTGCGCCGGCCATTCTGGTGGGCACGCAGATGCTCGCCAAGGGACATCATCTGCCGCACGTCACCTTGGTGGCGGTGCTCGACGCGGATGGCGGCTTTCTGGCGCCGGATTTCCGCGCCCCGGAACGCACCGCGCAGTTGATCGTGCAGGTGGCCGGGCGCGCCGGCCGGGCGGAGCGCCCGGGCGAGGTGGTGGTGCAAACCTTCGACCCGCAGAACGCCAATCTGCAAGCGCTCGTCCACACCGGCTATCACGGTTTCGTGGCCAGCGAACGCGAGGCGCGCGCCGCCGCCAGCATGCCTCCCTTCGGCGCTTTGGCCTTGGTGCGGGCGCAGAGCAAAGCACCCGAAGCCGGCCGCCGCCTGCTCGCCGAAGCCGCGGACGTGCTCGCCGGAGATAATGTGGAGACGCTGGGCCCGGCACCCGCAAGCGTCGCCCGCCGCGCCGACCTCCACCGCTGGCAACTGCTGGTGCTGGCGACCAAGCGACGCCATTTGCACCAAGCGTTGGCGCGGTTGGAGCAGGCCGAACCATCCGCGCCGGGCGTCTCTTGGGCGATAGACGTGGATCCGCTCGAGACGCTTTGAGCGCGGTGTCTAGCGCCCAGCAGTAGTCCTGCCGCCGCGAAGCCGCCAGCGCAAAGCGGCGACGGTACACAGGATGCCCGCCGCGGCGCCGATCACGCCGCGCAAGGTGCCGCCCACTTTGGATTTTCCGCTACGCCGCCGCAAGGTGTCCACCGGCACTTCCGCAACGCGCAATCCCAAGGCGATAGCCTTGATCTGCATTTCCACCGTCCAACCGTAGGCGCGATCGCGCATGTCGATGCGCCGCAGCGCCTCCGCGCGGATGGCGCGAAACGGGCCGAGGTCGGTCACGCGCCGCCCCCACAAGCGCTGGATGAGCCAAGCGGCCACGCGATTGCCCACCCGCTGCGGCAACGACAACGCGCCCGCTTGCACACTGCCCAAAGGCCGCGCGCCTATCGCCAGATCGGCGCCATCCGCGATGGCGTCAAGCAGGTCCCGTGCCTGTTCCGCTTGGAACGCGCCGTCGCCGTCCACGAACAACACCACCGCCACCGGTGGTAACGCCGCCAGCGCCGTCAAGCAAGCGAGCCCGTAGCCCGGCGTGGTTTGCTCCACCACTTGGGCACCGGCTTGCCGAGCGCACTCGCCGGTGGCGTCTTGAGAGCCGTTGTCGCACACCACGCACTCGTCCACCAGCGGCGAGCCGGCGTCGTCGCGCAGCGCCAACAACCCCGCCACCACGCCGCCGATGGCACCTTCCTCGTCCCGCGCCGGCACCACCACGCCCACCCTCATGTCGCGATACATCGGCGCTCACCTCGTTCGGCGTGGACAACTCGCCCGCCTTGCGGAACGAGAGTCTAGTCGAACGCCCGCCGGCGCTTGACCAATTTGCCCGCCAGCCGTTGCTGCGGCACTATATCGCGGACGCTACGGCCAACAGGATGCGGATGCGCCAAGACGCGGAAGACGCACGCCTCGAACGCGCCAGCGCCGCCATGCCTGAGGTGACCGGCCGCTACGACGAGGTGTTGCGGAACGCCGGCACCGGAGCTGCGCTTTGGGAAGCCGCCGTGGCGGACGCTCGCTCTGGGCGTTTGGACGATCGAGCGCTTTACTGGGCGCGCCTCAAACTGCTGCGCGAACGGCCGGCCGGGCCGGCGCGGGAGCGAATCGAACGCCAGTCGCGCGGCTTCAACCTCGCCTTTCCGCCGGGCGAACCAGGCGTATTGCTAACCGGCTTCGACCCGTTCCGGCTGGACGCGGACATCACGCAGTGCAACCCCTCCGGCGTCGCCGCGCTGGCGTTGCACGGCACTCGCATCGCCGGTGCCAACGTGTACGCCGCCATCCTGCCGGTGCGTTTCGCGGACTTTGATGGCGGCGTGGTGGAACAACTGTTGACGCCGCTCTTTTCCGCGCAACCGACCCCCTTGACGCTGGCGGTGACCATCAGCATGGGCCGCGATCACTTCGACTTGGAGAGGTTCCCCGGTCGGCGACGCTCGGCCGAAACGCCGGACAACCGCCGCGTCTCCACCGGCGCCACGCCGCAACAACCGCTAGCACCGCCGCGCCTTGCCGGCGCCGAGTTCTTGGAGTTCACGCTGCCGGCGGAAGCGATGGTGTGTGTCCCTGGCCGCTGGCAAGTGCGCGACAACCGCAGCGTCGAAACCGTGGAACGCGGCACTGTTGCCGCCGAGAGCCTCGCCGAAATCGCGGATTGCACCGCGGTGGCAGGCTCCAGCGGCGGCTTCCTCTCCAACGAAGTGGCCTACCGCAGCCTCCTGCTGCACCACCGCCTCGGCTGTCGATTCCCCCTCGGCCACCTGCACACGCCGACAGTGCGCGGCTACGACGCCGCCACGCTGGCGGATCTGGTGGCGCAGATCCGCCGCATCGTCGCCGCCGGCGTCGCGGCCAACACCCCGGAAAGGTCTTAGCCCTCCGTGTCCTCCGCCGTAGCTTGCGGCGCCGCTTTCAGCCCGCGCGTCACCCACATCAACATCGCCAACGCCACCAGCAGCACCCCCACGCCCACCAGCAGCGCGAAGTCCTCCAACTGCAACAGCACGAAGAGCACGCCGTACAAGGCCGCGAGCACGCCGGCGGCGAGCGCCGTCAACGGCCCCTCGCCGGTGGCGGCGCGAACGTAGCCGCTGATCATGCCGGTGAGCAGTGTCGCCGCGCCCAGATACGCCCAGCGGAAACCGACATGCTCGGAAAGCGCCAGCAACGCCAGGAAGAACAACACCAGGCCAAGGCCGGCGACGCCGTATTGCACGACGTGGAAGCGCCGCCCGGTGGAAAGCTCCAAGCACAAGACGCTTATCAGCGTGAGCGCCACGAACAACACGCCGTACTTGACGCTGCGCGACACCAGCACATAGAGGTTCAGCGGTTCGAACACGCTGAATCCGACGTCCATCCGCTCGTTGTTGAAGAAATGGTCGGCGCGCACCACCGTCGCGCCCGCGTAGCCGCGCGCCAACTCCATGCTGCGCCACGAGGCGTCGAACCCGGCGTCGCTGATTTCGTAGCTTTCCGGCGAAGAACGCCCGTCGAAGCTCGGGTGCGGCCAAGTGGACTGCACGGCGATGGCCGAACGGTCGCCCACCGGCACGGCCGAGAAGCGCTCGGTGCCGCGCAGCGAGACGGCGAGCGAGAAGGCGCCTCCCGCCGCGACGTCCGGCAGCGCGGCGAGCAAGCCGTCGTTGATGGGCGCCGCGCCGGCATCCAAAGGCAGTTCGCCCTCGTTCCACAGCAACTTCGCGTCCAAGATGCCGCGCGGATCGGAAACGCCGTAGCCGAGCATGGCGCGGCTTAAGCGCAGCGCACCGAATCGCGCCTCCAGCGCCGGCACGTCCAATGGCGCGAAGTGGCCTTCGGCGGCCACCTGCGCGGTAACCGCCGGTATCTCGAAAATGCCCACCGGGCGCATCTCGTGGCGCGTGTCGATGGACACGCGGAGACGCTCCGGCATGAGGAACAGGTATTGTTCCACGGTGCTGATCTCGGAGGTCTCGTAGCGCTCGACAAGGGGAATCACCAGCACCGGCCCGGCCAGCCGTTGGGCGCGACCATAGGATTTGGCAACCTTGGCCACCGCGGCGTCGCGGTACTCCTTGCGCTCGTCCGCCACGCAACCGACCACCAGCAACGGCACGGCCAACGCGAGCACAAGAAATCCCACCATCCCGAAACGCAAGGTGACGGCAAAGGTCTGAGTGTCGAACGGCAATTTCACGATCGCGTCTCCGCGGCTTGGCAATGGGGCGATACTAACGGGCAGCGGCAACGCGCAAACGGCGAAACGGCGCACGAACTTTGCAGAAATCGCGCAACACACACGAGGCGGGCCACCCCAAGCCGGGGCTGCCGAGCGCCGGCGCACCTGACGCGGCCGGCGTCGCGCTCCTGCTCACCGCCGATGACCGCACCGGCGCGTTGGAGGCCGGCGGCGCCTGTGCCGAGCAAGGCTTCGCCGTCCGCTTCGTGCGCGCGCCGGCCGAGCGCGACGATTGCGCCGTGTTGGATCTGGCCAGCCGCCACACCACCCCCGAAGAAGCGGCGCGGCGCATCGGCGCGGCCCACGCCCATGCGGCGCGTTTCCGCTGTCACAAGATGGACTCCGCCCTGCGCGGCAATTGGGCGCACGACGTGGCGGCGCTGCTGGCGGCCGGGCACCGCGTCGGCTTGCTGGCGAGTTTCCCGAACGCCGGCCGCAGATGCGATGGCGGGCGTGTATTCGTCCACGACGTGCCGCTGCTGGAAACCGCGTTTGCCCGCGACCCGCGCAGCCGTTTGTTCTCCGACCGGCCCGCGGACTACCTGCGCCGCGCCGGCTGCGACGCCGCGTTGCGGCGCGGCGAGGTGATGGTGTTGAACGCCAACGACAACGCCGAACTCGCCACCGCCGCGGCGCAATGCCACGCCGAACACCGAATGCTCGTCGGCACCACCGGCGGCATCAACGCCTACGTTGCCACCCTGCGCCCGAACGCGGTGAACGCGGCGCCGCCGCTGTTGCCGCTGCCACGCCCAGCGCTGGTTGTCTGCGGCAGCCTGCATCCGCTCAGCCGAACGCAAGTCGCCGCCTTGCGTTGCGCGAAAGCCACACTCGACGATGGCGAATCTGTGGTGTCCACACTTCGGAGCGGCAAAGATGCCGTGCTTGCCACGCCGCCCGACACACAGGTGGAGGATGCCGCGGCCGAGGCGATGGCGGCCAAACTGGCCACGACAACCCGCGACCTCCTACGCCGGAGCGGCGCACCCACACTGGTGGTGCTCGGCGGCGACACCGCCGCGGCCGTGCTCGGCGAGAACGAACTGCGCGTGACCGGCAACGTCGCGGTGGGCGTGCCGGCTTGTGAACTGGACGACGCCGGCGCGGCGGAGTGGAGCCGAGGACTGCGGCGAATCGTCACCAAAGGCGGCGGCATCGGCGAACCGGCTACCCTCGCGCGACTGCTTCTGCCACCAAATGTCCCACACTCCGGCGGATCATCCGGTTGACGACGTGCGGCCATTACGGGAACATCGGCAACAGTATCGATCCGGCGGTCCGCGACGGGTCTGGGTCATAAACACCAAAGGGGTCGTAAATGGGCTTTGTTTTCGCCGAAGTACAGCTCAGCAACCCTCGGCGTCGGGATTTGGCGCCAGTCAAGGTGAAGGCGCTGGCGGACACCGGGGCGTTGACGCTGTGCATCCCCGAGCACATAGCTGTCCAATTGGCGCTCGAATGCGAGACGATGCGCGAGGTGTCCGTGGCGGACGGCCGAAGCGCGGAGGTTCCCTATGTGGGGCCGATAACCGTCTCTTTCGGCAATAGGCTCTGCTATGTCGGTGCGTTGGTGCTGGGCGATGAAGTGCTGCTTGGGTCGGTGCCCATGGAGGACATGGACCTAATCGTCAACCCGGGACGCAGAGAGGTCACCGTCGATCCCGCCAGCCCCAATCTTCCGCACGCCCGCGTTAAAGCGACACCCTTTTTCGGCCGCCGTTCGGGCGGCGTCTGCAGCGCACGAGGAGAGCGCGGCCGCGCCGAAGCAGCCGCATTCTCCCGGTTGATCCCGCCTAGCTGGCGCTGAGGGCCTCCGAGAGGGCTTGTTCGATCTCGTCCGCCGTGGCGCCTTGTTCGCGGGCGAGGCGGGTTTGCAGCTGCTCCTCGCGTTGGGCTTTGCGCTCGCGGTGGTGGGTGAGGCCGGTGCCCGCCGGGATGAGGCGGCCGACGACGACGTTTTCCTTCAGGCCGCGCAGGTGGTCGCGTTTGCCGGTCACCGCCGCCTCGGTGAGTACGCGGGTGGTCTCCTGGAACGACGCCGCGGAGATGAACGACTCGGTGGCCAAGGCCGCCTTGGTGATGCCTTTCAGCACGCGCTCGTACTCCACCGGCGCCTTGTCCTCCTCCAGCAGGCGCTCGTTCTCGGCCAGCAAGGTGGTGTACTCCACCTCGTCGCCGGCGATGTAGTCCGAGCCGCCCGGGGCGTTGACCTTGGCCTTGCGCAGCATCTGCCGCACGATGGTTTCGATGTGCTTGTCGTTGATGGTCACGCCTTGCAGCCGGTACACCTCTTGGATTTCGTAGATGATGTACTTGGCGAGTTCGGCCACGCCCTTCAAGCGCAGAATGTCGTGCGGGCTTTCCGGGCCTTCGGCGACCACTTCGCCGCGTTCCACGCGCTCGCCCTCGAAGACGGAGAGCTGGCGGTCCAAGGGAATGAGCGCGGGTTCCGTGCCGGAGACCCGGGCGCCGTCGTCCTTGATGATCTCCAGGCGGCGCTTGCTGCGGGTCTCCTTGCCGAAGGTGACGGTGCCGGTGGCCTCCGCCAGGATGGCGGGCTCCTTGAGCTTGCGCGCCTCGAACAGGTCCGCCACGCGCGGCAGGCCGCCCACGATGTCGGCGGCTTTCGAGCCTTCCTGGGGGATGCGCGCGATGACGTCGCCTTTGTGTACCTCCTCGCCGTCCTCCAGGCTGAGGATGGCGTTGCCTTGCAGCGGATACTCCGCGTCGCGGTCGCCGACGAGTTTCACGGCGTTGCCCTCGGCGTCCACCAGGCGCACGGTGGGGCGCAGGTCCTGGCCCGCCGGCGGGCGATCCTGCGGGTCGATCACGGTGATGCTGGCGAGGCCGGTGATCTCGTCCGTCTGCCGGTTGATGGAAAGGCCCTCTTCCATTTCCACGAAGACGACGCGGCCTTCCACCTCGGTGATGATGGGGTGCGTGTGCGGGTCCCACTGGGCGATGATCTGGCCGGCTTCCACCGCCATGCCTTCGCGCACCTTCAGCACGGTGCCGTAGGGCAGCTTCTGGTAGCGCTCGCGTTCGCGCCCGTGCTCGTCGACGATGGCGATTTCGCCGGAGCGGGAGGTCACCACCAGTTCCAGTTGCTCGGTGTCGCGCTCGACGGTTTTCAGGTTGTGCATGCGCACGGTGCCGGTGTGGCTCACTTGGATGCTGTCCGAAGCGACCGCACGCGAGGCGGCGCCGCCGATGTGGAAGGTGCGCATGGTGAGCTGGGTGCCGGGCTCGCCGATGGACTGCGCGGCGATGACGCCGACGGCCTCGCCCACGTTCACTTTGTAGCCGCGCGCCAAGTCGCGCCCGTAACATTCCACGCACACGCCGTGACGGGTTTCGCAGGTGATGGGCGAGCGCACGCGCACTTCGTCAACGCCGATCTCCTCCAAGCGTTCCACCCACGTTTCGTCCAGCATGGTGCCCGCGGGCACCAGCTCTTTTCCATCCGCCGGGGCGAGCACGGGGGTGGCGACCACCCGGCCGAGCACGCGGGCGGAAAGCGGCTCGACCACGTCGCCGCCTTGGATGAGCGCCGTCATCGCCAAGCCGTTGCTGGTGCCGCAGTCGTGTTCCGTCACCACGAGGTCTTGCGCCACATCCACCAAGCGGCGCGTCAAGTAGCCGGAACTGGCGGTTTTCAGCGCCGTGTCCGCAAGCCCCTTGCGCGCGCCGTGCGTGGAGAGGAAGTACTCGTTCACGGAAAGCCCTTCGCGGAAGTTGGCGACGATGGGCGTTTCGATGATGCGTCCGTCCGGGCGCGTCATCAGCCCGCGCATGCCGGCGAGCTGACGCATTTGCGTGGGCGAACCGCGGGCGCCGGAATCCGAGTACATGAACACGGAGTTGAACAGCGAGCCGGCGCTGGGCACGGCGGATTCGTCGCCGGCGGCTTCGGGCCCGTCGGTGTTTGCGGCCATGCCCATCGGCAGTTCTTTGGAGATGCCGCCCATCATGGCTTCGGCGATTTCGCCTTCCACGCGGCCCCAAACGTCCACCACCTTGTTGTACTTCTCGCCCTCGGTGACAAGGCCGGAGACGAATTGCTTCTCGATCTCGTCCACTTCCGCTTGGGCTTCGGCGATGATCGCCGGCTTCTTCGCCGGAATGACGAAGTCCTCGATGCCGATGGAGGCGCCGGCCAACGTGGAGTTGGCGAAGCCCATGTACATGAGCTGATCGGCGAACACCACGGTTTCCTTCAAGCCGACCTGCCGATAGCAGGCGTTGATGAGTTCGGAGATGTGCCGGCGGCCGAGGGTTCGGTTCACCATTGCGAAGGGCAGTTCCGGCGGCACCACCTCGTACACCAAGGCGCGACCGGCGGTGGTCTCGACGACGTGCGTGATCATGTTGCCCGATTCGTCCTGCTCCTGCATGCGCACTTTGATGCGGTCGTGCATGTCGAGGTGGCCGGTGGCGTGCGCCCGCACGGCTTCGGCGACGTCCATGAACACGCGATCCTTCGCCTCGGCGCCGTCTTCGGTTTGCGCCACCGGGTTCATGCGCGTCATGTAGTAGAGGCCCAGCACCACGTCTTGGGAAGGCACGATGATGGGTTCGCCGCTGGCGGGCGAAAGCACGTTGTTGGTGGACATCATCAACGCCCGCGCCTCCAACTGCGCCTCCAACGTCAGCGGCACGTGTACGGACATGGTGTCGCCGTCGAAGTCCGCGTTGAACGCGGCGCAGACGAGGGGGTGCAGCTGGATCGCCTTGCCTTCGATGAGCAGCGGCTCGAACGCTTGGATGCCGAGCCGGTGCAAGGTGGGCGCGCGGTTGAGCAACACCGGGTGTTCGCGGATCACTTCCGCGAGGATGTCCCACACCTCGCCGGTCTCCTGTTCCACCAAGCGTTTCGCCGCCTTGATGTTGCTGGCGAGTTCGCGCTTCACCAGCTTGCCGAAGATGAACGGCTTGAACAGTTCCAGCGCCATCTTCTTCGGCAAGCCGCATTGATGCAGCTTGAGCGTAGGGCCCACGACGATCACGGTGCGCCCGGAGTAGTCCACGCGCTTGCCGAGCAGGTTCTGCCGGAAGCGGCCCTGCTTGCCCTTGATCATGTCCGCCAGGGATTTCAGCGGGCGGCGGTTGCTGCCGGTGATGACGCGGCCGCGGCGGCCGTTGTCGAGCAGCGCGTCCACCGCTTCTTGCAGCATGCGCTTTTCGTTGCGCACGATGATGTCCGGGGCGCTCAAGTCCAGCAGGCGCTTCAAACGGTTGTTGCGGTTGATGACGCGCCGGTAGAGATCGTTCAAGTCCGAGGTGGCGAAACGCCCGCCTTCCAAGGGCACCAGCGGCCGCAAATCCGGCGGCAGCACCGGCAACACGGTCATGATCATCCACTCCGGATTGTTGCCGGAGGATTGGAACGCTTCCATGAGCTTGAGGCGCTTGGAGAGTTTCTTGATCTTGGTCTCGGAGTTGGTTTGCGGAATCTGTTCGCGCAGTTCCTCGATCTTGCGTTCGATGTTGAGGTTCGAGAGCAGATCACGCACCGCCTCGGCGCCCATGCTGGCGACGAACTCCGTGCCGTGCTCTTCGATCTTGGAGAGGTATTCCTCTTCGCTGAGCAGTTGGCCGGCCTCGAGATCGGTGAGGCCCGGGTCCACCACCACATAGGATTCGAAGTACAGCACGCTCTCGATGGAGCGCAGCGTGCCGATGAAGCGCTTCTCCTCAAAGTCGCGCGCCGGGTCGCCCGTGTTCGCGATGCGCGTGCGTTGCACCGAGCGGTCTTCGTCGAGCAACAGGCCGATGCGCGAGGGCAGCGATTTCAGGAACCAGATGTGCGCCACCGGGCTGGCGAGTTCGATGTGCCCCATGCGCTCGCGGCGCACCTTGGAGAGGCACACTTCCACGCCGCACTTCTCGCACACCACGCCGCGGTGCTTGAGGCGCTTGTACTTGCCGCAGAGGCACTCGTAGTCCTTCACCGGACCGAAGATGCGGGCGCAGAACAAGCCGTCGCGCTCGGGCTTTTGCGTGCGGTAGTTGATCGTCTCCGGCTTGCGGACTTCGCCGAACGACCAGGATCGCACCATCTCGGGCGAAGCGAGGCCGATCTTCAAACGGTCGAACTCCTCGTCCACGCCTTCCGTCGCGCGCATGAAATTGAGCAAACCTCTCATGTGTCTCCTCTTGTTTCCTTGATCCCTTGTTTTACGGCGTTCCCGGCGTCTCTGGTTCCGCTGGCGCGGCTAGTCCGTTTCCATGTCGATGTTGATGCCGAGCGAGCGGATTTCCCGCACCAGCACGTTGAACGACTCGGGCATTCCGGCGTCCATGTCCAAGTTGCCGTCCACGATGTTCTTGTACATCTTCGTGCGACCGCCCACGTCGTCGGACTTGACCGTGAGCATCTCCTGCAGCGTGTGCGCGGCGCCGTACGCCTCCAACGCCCACACCTCCATTTCGCCGAAGCGCTGGCCGCCGAACTGCGCTTTGCCGCGCAGCGGCTGTTGCGTCACCAAGCTGTAGGAGCCGGTGGAGCGGCAGTGCATCTTGTTGTCCACCAGGTGTTCGAGCTTCAGCATGTACATGTAGCCGACGGTGATGGGGCGGTCGAAGCGGTCGCCGGTGCGGCCGTCGTAGAGCACGGTTTGCCCGTTTGCCGGCAGGTCCGCTTTGCGCAGGAGCTTCTTGATGTCCTCTTCCGAGGCGCCGTCGAACACCGGCGTGGAGATCGGCACGCCGTCGCGCAGTTTCTCGGCAAGCGCGAGCACTTCGTCGTCGGTGAGCGAATCGATGTCCGCGCCGCGGCCGCGGCCGTCGTTGTAGATGTCGTTCAAGAGCGCGCGCACGCGGCTGGCGCGCTGGGCGCTGCGCGTGGATTGGTCGAGCAACGTGCCGATGCGTTCGCCGAGGCCCTTGGCGGCCCAGCCGAGGTGGGCTTCCAGCACTTGCCCGACGTTCATGCGCGACGGCACGCCCAGCGGATTCAGCACAATGTCTACCGGCTGGCCTTCCTTGTCGAAGGGCATGTCCTCCACCGGCATGATCACGGAAACCACGCCCTTGTTGCCGTGCCGGCCGGCCATCTTGTCGCCCGGCTGGATGCGGCGTTTGACGGCCAGATACACCTTGACGTACTTGAGCTCGCCCGGGCGCAGGTTCTTCTCGCCGCCTTCGAGTTTCTCCTGCTTCTGCGTGAACTGCTTGTCCAGCTCGCGGCGGCGGCGCTTGAGCTGCCGATCGGCCTGATCGATCTGGGTGTTCAGCGCATCGTTCGCCATGCGCAGCTTGAACCACTGTTCGCGCTCAAGCCCGTCGAGGAACTCGGTGGTGGCGATGAGCTTTTCGTCGGCATCGAGCTCCACGTCCGGCACGCTCGCCACCTCTTGGCCGGTGAGAATCTGCCGCAGTCGCGCCAGGATGGCGTTTTCCACGATGCGGAACTCGTCGTCGAGGTTCTTCCGCTCCTTGGCCAATTCGATGCGCTCGATGTCCAGCGTGCGTTCGTCTTTTTCCAAGCCGTCGCGGGTGAACACGCGCACATCGATGACCGTGCCATGCACGCCGGTGCCGACGCGCAGGGAGGTGTCCTTCACGTCGGACGCCTTCTCGCCGAAGATGGCGCGCAGCAGTTTCTCCTCCGGCGTGAGTTGGGATTCGCCCTTCGGCGTCACCTTGCCCACCAGAATGTCGCCGGGCGCCACCTCCGCGCCCACGTACACGATGCCGGAAGCGTCCAGCTTGTTGAGCGCGGATTCGCCGACGTTGGGAATGTCGGCGGTGATTTCCTCCGGGCCGAGTTTCGTGTCGCGGGCGCTGCAGGTGAGTTCCTGAATGTGAATGCTGGTGAAGCGGTCGTCCTGCACCACACGCTCGGAAATGAGGATGGAATCCTCGAAGTTGTAGCCGTTCCACGGCATGAACGCGATGCGCATGTTCTGCCCCAGCGCGAGTTCGCCGGTGTCCACGGAAGGCCCGTCGGCGAGAATGTCGCCTTCGCCGATGCGGTCGCCTTCCTTCACCAGAGGGCGCTGATTGATGCAGGTGTCCTGGTTGGAGCGGCGGAACTTGATCAGCGGATAGATGTCCACGCCGGCCATGTCTTCCAGCTCGTCGTCGTCCACGCGCACGACGATGCGGCCCGAATCCACCGCGTCCACCACGCCGCCGCGCTTGGCGATGACGCAAACGCCGGAATCCCGCGCCACGTGGCGCTCGATGCCGGTGCCGACCAGCGGCGTCTCGGTGCGCACCGTGGGCACGGCTTGGCGCTGCATGTTGGAACCCATCAAGGCGCGGTTGGCGTCGTCGTGCTCTAGGAACGGGATGAGCCCGGCGGCCACGGACACCAACTGTTTCGGCGAGACGTCCATGTAGTTGATGGCCGCCGGCGCGGCTTTCACGAACTCTCCCTTGTAGCGCACATCCACGGATTCGTCCACGAACCGGCCTTTGTCGTCCAGCTTCGAGTTCGCCTGCGCGATGGTGTGTTCGGCCTCGTCGATGGCCGACACGTATTCGATTTCGCCGGTGACGCGGCCGTCCTTCACCTTGCGGTAAGGCGTCTCCAGAAAGCCGTACTGATTGGTTTGCGCGTACGCGGCCAGCGTGCTGATGAGGCCGATGTTCGGCCCTTCCGGGGTTTCGATGGGGCAGATGCGCCCGTAGTGCGTCGGGTGTACGTCGCGCACCTCGAAACCGGCGCGTTCGCGGGTCATGCCGCCCGGGCCCAAGGCGGACACGCGCCGCTTATTGGTCACCTCGGAGAGCGGATTGATCTGATCCATGAACTGCGAAAGCTGGCTGGAGCCGAAGAACTCCTTGGTGGCCGCTTCCACCGGCTTGGCGTTGATCATGTCCTGCGGCATGAGACCCTCGGCCTCCGCCAACGACACGCGTTCCTTCACGGCGCGTTCCACCCGCACCAAACCGAGACGGAACTGGTTTTCGGCCATCTCGCCAACGGATTTGACGCGGCGGTTGCCTAGGTGGTCGATGTCGTCCGGCAAGCCGATGCCGTTCTTGATGTCGATGAGTGTGCGCAGCACCTCGATGATGTCTTCCTTGGTGAGCACGCCCAGCCGTCCCAAGCGCGCCAGAACGCCCGGATCCGTGCCCAGCCGGCGGTTGAACTTCATTCGCCCGACGCGGGAAAGGTCGTAGCGCTCTTGGGTGAAGAACAGATTGCTGAACAGGTTTTCCGCGGCCTCGCGGGTCGGCGGCTCACCCGGGCGCATCATGCGGTAGATCTCCACCAGCGCCTCGATGCGGTTGGTGGTGGGGTCCACTTTGAGCGTGTCGGAGATGAACGCGCCGCGATCGATCTTGTTCGTGTAGATGGTTTCGATTTTCCTCACACCGGTGGCGATGATCGCGTCCAGCGTGTCGTCGTCGATGGTGGTGTTGCAAGGCACCCGCACCTCGCCGGTCTCCTTGTCGGCGATGTCCACCGCGGTGACGCGGCCGAGCAGGTATTCGCGCGGCACGTCCAAACGGCTGCGCGCGGACTTTTCCAGAATGCGCACGTGGCGGGCGGTGACGCGGCGCCCGGCTTCCACCACCACCTTGCCGGTGCTGTCTTTCACCGGAAAGCCCACCACTTCGCCGCGCAGCCGCTGCGGCACCAGATCCATGGAAAAGTCCTTCTTCTTCACATGGAAGGTGGTCTTGTCGAAGAACATCTTGAGGATTTCCTCGGCGCTGTAGTCGAGCGCGCGCAGCAGCACCGTGGCCGGCAGCTTGCGTTTGCGGTCGATGCGCACGAAGACGTTGTCCTTCGGGTCGAACTCGAAATCCAGCCAGGACCCGCGGTAGGGAATCACGCGGGCGTTGTGCAGCACCTTGCCCGACGAGTGCGTCTTGCCCTTGTCGTGGTCGAAGATGACGCCCGGCGAGCGGTGCAGCTGGGAAACCACCACGCGCTCGGTGCCGTTGATGACGAACGTGCCGTGCTCGGTCATGAGCGGAATCGTGCCCATGTACACTTCCTGCTCTTTCACCTCCTTCACGTCCTTCTTCGAGGATTCGCGGTCGTAGATGATGAGACGCACGCGCACGCGCAGCGCCGCCGCGTAGGTGAGGCCGCGCAAGACGCATTCGCGGATGTCGTACTCGGGGTCGTGGAGCTTGTAGTCCATGTACTCGATGGCGGCGTTGCCCGAGTAGCTGGCGATGGGGAACACGGAGCGGAACGCGCCGTGAATGCCTTGGTCCTTGAGGCGGCTGGGGCGGATGCCGCGTTGCAGGAACTTGGCGTAGGACTCCACTTGGATGGCGAGCAGGTTGGGAATCGCCATGGCCTCCGGCAGTTTGCCGAAGTCCTTGCGGATGCGTTTCTTCTCGGTGAAGCTGTAAGTCATCGAATTGCGGTCCTCGTTGCGTGCGTCTCGGTCGCCAAGGGCGGGCGGCGAACGCCCTTAGGCAAACCTTGCTCTAACCACCACCCGTGGCGCGCGACCGGGCAACGCGACGGTCGCGCTGCGCCGTTGGCCGGCCAATGCCAAGCGTGGTGTGTCCACTCGCGCGTGCGGTCGGCTACTTGATTTCGACCGTCGCGCCCGCTTCTTCCAGCTTCTTCTTGATTTCCTCCGATTCGGCCTTGTCCACGCCTTCCTTCAACTGCGAAGGGGCCTCGTCCACCAGCGCCTTGGCTTCCTTCAGCCCCAAGCCGGTGACGGCGCGCACGGCCTTGATGGTGTTGACCTTCTTTTCGCCGACGCCGGAAAGCACCACGGTGAACTCCGTTTGCTCCTCGGCGGCGCCGTTCTCGTCGTCTTGGCTTGCCGCCGGCGCGGCCGCCACAGTGGCCGCGGCGGTGACGCCGAAGCGCTCCTCCATGGCGCTGACGAGATCCACGACCTCCATGACGCTCATGTCGGCGATCGCTTGCAAAATGTCGTCTTTGGACAGGGCCATTGTGGTCTCCTCAATCTACGCTTGGTTGCCTGCTCGGCAGTTCAGGTTGCTGCGGCCTTCTGGTCGCGAATCGCCGCCAACTGCCGCGCCAACTTCGCCGGCACTTCGTGAAGGGTTCTGGCCAACTTCGCCACCGGGCCTTTGAGCACCGCCATGACTTGGGCGATGGCCTGCTCCCGGGTCGGCAGCGTCGCCAGCCGATCGATTTCGTCCGCGCCGAAGAGTTGGCCGCCCACCGACAGGGCTTTCACCGCCAACGTCTCGAATTGCGTGGAGGCGTCCTTGAGCAACCGCGCCGCGGCGCCCGGATCCTCTTTCGAGAGCGCCAGCATCGTCGGGCCTTCCGCGGCCTCGGCGAGACATTCGTATTCCGTGCCGGCCACCGCGCGCCGCAGCAACGTGTTGCGCACCACGCGCAGATACACGCCGGATTCCCGGGCTTGCCGGCGCAAGTCCGTCAACTCCACCACGCCGATGCCGCGGTAATCCGCCAGCACGGCGGACAGCGCATCGCTGGTGGCGTCGCGCACCTCGGCGACGATCGCCTGTTTCTGTTCCAGTCGCAATGCCACTTGGCTACTCCGCCGCGGCCAGCGAGGCTTCGTCGATGCGCAGCCCCGGCCCCATCGTCGTGGACAAGGTGATTTTCTTCACGTATTGGCCTTTGGCCGTGGCCGGTTTGGCCTTCTTGAGGTCTTCGATCAGCGCTTGGACGTTCTCGCGCACGCGCCACGGCTCGAAGCCCGTGGTGCCGACGCTGCCGTGGACGATGCCGGAACGATCCGTGCGGAACTGCACCTGGCCGGCTTTGGCCTTCTCCACGGCGGTGCCGACCTCCGCGGTCACCGTGCCGGTGCGGGGATTCGGCATCAGCCCGCGCGGGCCGAGAATGCGTCCGAGCGCGCCCACCACGCGCATGGCGTCCGGGCTGGCGATCACCACGTCGAAGTTGGTCTCGCCGCCTTTCACGCGCTCGGCCAAGTCCTCTAGGCCAACAACGTCCGCGCCGGCGGCCTCGGCGTCTTCGGCGGCCTCGCCTTGCGCGAACACGGCGACGCGCACCGTCTTGCCGGAACCGTGCGGCAGCGTGGTGGCGCCGCGCACGGTCTGCTCGGACCTGCGCGGGTCCACGCCCAAGTTCACCGCCACATCGACGGACTCTTGGAAGCCGGCGCGCGACACGTCCTTGAGCAGCGTGACCGCTTCCTCCACCGGGTAGGTTTTGGCGCGGTCCACCTTCTCGGCGATGGCGCGCATGCGCTTGCTGGGTTTTGCCATTTCGAGCGAGCTCCCGGCTACGCGGCCGCGTCCCAATCCACTTCGATGCCGGCGCTGCGGGCGCTGCCGGCGATGGTGCGCAGCGCGGATTCCAAGTTCGCGGCGGTGAGATCGGGCATTTTCAGCTTGGCGATCTCCTCCAGCTGCGCCCGGGTGATTTTGCCCTTCTTGTCCGTGTTCGGCGTGCCGGAGCCCTTTTCGATGTTGGCCGCCTTGCGCAGCAGCACCGACGCCGGCGGCGTCTTGGTGACGAAGGAGAAGGAGCGGTCGGCGTACACGGTGATCACCACCGGCAGCGGCAGGCCCGCTTCCTGGTTCTGCGTTTGCGCGTTGAACGCCTTGCAGAACTCCATGATGTTCACGCCGTGCTGCCCGAGCGCGGGGCCGACCGGCGGGCTCGGGTTGGCCTGCCCGGCGGGCACTTGCAGCTTGATGTTGGCGGCGACCTTCTTCGCCACGGGCCCTCTTGCCATGCGCTTAGCTCTCTCCCACTTGCGAGAAGCCCGGTTCCGCCGGCGTGGAACGGCCGAATGTCGTGACGGCGACGGTCATCATGTGCTTTAGCCTTTTTCCACTTGCGAGAAATCCAGTTCCACCGGCGTGGAGCGGCCGAATATCGTCACGGCCACGGTCATGCGGCTCTTCTCGTAGTTGACCTCTTCCACCACGCCGTTGAAGTCGTTGAACGGGCCGTCGATGACGCGCACCAGCTCGCCGGGCTCGAACACCGTCTTCGGCGTGGCTTTCTTGCTGCCTTCCTTCACCCGCGCCAGGATGGCGTCGGCGTCCTTCTGCGAGAGCGGCGCCGGCGCCTCCGCCTTGCCGCCGATGAATCCCATCACCCGCGGCGTGTCCTTCACCAAGTGCCAAGTGTCGTCGTTGAGGTTCATGTGGACGAGCACATAGCCGGGGAAGAACTTGCGCTCGCTGCGGCGCTTCTTGCCGGCGCGCATCTCCACCACTTCCTCGGTGGGCACCAGCACTTTGCCGAAGTGCTCCTTCACCGTGGACAGCGCGATGCGCTCGTTGAGCGAGCGCATGACGGCTTTCTCGAAACCCGAGTAGGCGTGTACGACGTACCAACGCATGGCTATCCGATCACTCCCTGCACCATCCAACTCAACAGCGAATCCAGCCCCCACAGGATCAACGAGAACACGAGAATGAGCACGAGCACGATGCCGGTGGTCTGCGTGGTCTGCTGGCGCGTTGGCCACACCACGCGGCGAATCTCGGCGCGCGCTTCGCGGGCGAGACTCCACACGCGATGACCGCGCTCCGTGGTGTACGCCACGAAACCCGCCACCAGCGCCGCTGCCACCAACCCCAGGGCGCGGACAAGCAAGGACACGTCTTGGAAGTACCAATTGCCCGCCACGCCGCCGGCGAGCAGCGCCAACACGACTGCCCACTTCAGCCAATCGCCTATCGTCCCGCCTCCATCGCGTTGCTTCCCGTTTCCTGTAAGTCCGTCGTCGCGGGCTGGCTGTGCCGCCCGCGCTCGTCCGCCGTTTGGCAGGCCAGGAGGGAATCGAACCCCCAACCTGCGGTTTTGGAGACCGCTGCTCTGCCGATTGAGCTACTGGCCTTTCGTTCGCTGCGGCTTGCCGCCTTCTGCCCTACGCTCGCGCCGCCTATTCGAGCACCTTGGTGACCACGCCGGCGCCTACGGTGCGCGACCCTTCGCGGATGGCGAAGCGCAAGCCGTCGTCCATGGCGATGGGATTGATCAAGGCGACTTCCATGTTGATGTTGTCGCCGGGCATGACCATTTCCACGTCCGCCGGCAAGTCCACCGTGCCGGTCACGTCCGTGGTGCGGAAGTAGAACTGCGGCCGATAGCCCTTGAAGAACGGCGTGTGGCGGCCGCCTTCGTCTTTCGACAGGACGTACACCTCGGCCTCGAAACGGGTGTGCGGCGTGATGCTGCCGGGCACGGCCAGCACTTGGCCGCGCTCCACGTCTTCGCGTTTGGTGCCGCGCAGGAGCACGCCGATGTTCTCGCCGGCGCGCCCTTCGTCGAGCAACTTGCGGAACATCTCCACGCCGGTGCAGGTGGTGGTTTGGGTGTCGCGGATGCCGATGATCTGCACTTCGTCGCCGACCTTGACGACGCCGCGGTCGACGCGGCCGGTGACCACCGTGCCGCGCCCTTGGATGGTGAAGACGTCCTCGATGGGCATGAGGAAGTCCTTGTCCACCGGGCGCTCGGGTTCGGGAATGAACTCGTCCAGCGTTTCGACCAGCTTGAGGACGCTGCCTTCGGCGACCTCGGAGGTGTCGCCCTCCAACGCCTTCAAGGCGCTGCCGACGACGATCGGCGTATCGTCCGAGAACTCGTACTGTTCGAGGATCTCCTGCACGTCCAGCGTGACCAGCTCCACGAACTCGTCGCGCTCTTCCTCGTCCAGCTGATCGACCTTGTTGATGTACACGACGATGCGCGGCACGCCCACCTGCCGCGCCAGCAGGACGTGCTCGCGGGTTTGCGGCATGGGGCCGTCCACCGCGGAGACCACCAGAATGGCGCCGTCCATCTGCGCGGCGCCGGTGATCATGTTCTTCACGTAGTCCGCGTGGCCCGGGCAGTCCACGTGCGCGTAGTGGCGCGCCGGGCTTTCGTACTCGACGTGGGTGGTGGCGATGGTGATGCCGCGTTCGCGCTCCTCCGGCGCGTTGTCGATCTCGTCGAACTCTTTGACCTCGCCGCCTTGGCGCGCGGCGCAGATCTTGGTCATGGCCGCGGTCAAGGTGGTCTTGCCGTGGTCCACATGCCCGATGGTGCCGACGTTGATGTGCGGCTTGGTGCGTTCGAACTTCTCCTTGGCCATGTCGCGACCGTCTCCTCTCTACTTCGTCTTGCTGTTCAAGCTCGCATGGTGGCCAAGGCCGTCTGCCTTTGGCGCCCATGTTTCCCGTGTCATGCGCCGCCCTTGCGGGGCTTGGCGCCGTGTTTCCGCCTCGGCGGCTTAGCGACTGTCAACCTGCGGGTGCGAAGAAGCACCCGCGACCGGTCCTGCGCCGCTCGCCAGCCACGTTGCCACTACCTCGTTCCCGTGTCTTCCCGTTGGCCCTTGTTGCCCCGCGTTGGCCTCTGTTGGTGCTCACAATCGGACTCGAACCGATGGCCTCTTCCTTACCAAGGAAGTGCTCTACCAACTGAGCTATGTGAGCCTGTTCAAGCGGCCGACGGTTTGGAGCGGGTAGCGGGAGTTGAACCCGCGTCTTCAGCTTGGAAGGCTGAGGTTCTACCGCTGAACTATACCCGCTTGCCCCGCCTGCCCTGCTTACCTCCGCGCTTCCTCCGCTGTCCGCTGCCCCGCACTCACGCGAAAACGCGCATACACGCCCGCGGCTTCGCGCCGCAAGCCCGCGTACACGCCATTCGCCTGCCGCGACACCTTCGCAGAGCCCCACCCGCCCCGTCTTGGTGGAGGGGGTAGGATTCGAACCTACGAAGGCGTAGCCGTCAGATTTACAGTCTGATCCCTTTGACCGCTCGGGAACCCCTCCTGCAATCGCAACATGAGTGGACGCGCAACTATGCGCCCATGCCGGGGCGATGTCAACGACTTTTTTTGCTGCGTGGCAACATCAATAAACTGTTTATATTCAAGTAGTTACAATAAGCATACCGGCAGAGGCCGCGCGGCTTTGCCGGCATTCGGGTTCGTTTTGCGCCAAGAAAGCCGTAGCGCCCGGCCGCCTTCGCGCTGCGCTCGAATCTGGTGCCACCACGAGGCATCGAACCCCGGACCTTCTCCTTACAAGGGAGCTGCTCTGCCGTCTGAGCTATGGTGGCGGTTTGGCCGGTGCGCGGCAACGTGTTGTTATCGGCGATCCTATTGCGCTGGCGGATTGTCCGCAAGCGGCGCTACGTCTTCCGATGGCGCAGTGTCAGGCTCGTCGCCATCGTCGCCACAGGGTTCGTGGGGGAGATCACCCAACGCCGCCGGTGGCACATTCTGCGCCCGCACGCGGTACACCGACCGTTTGCGCTCGATGGTGGCCATGCGCGCGTCGTAGCCTAGGCCCGCCACGCGCGTTTGGTGCGCTTGGGCACGTTCTTGCGAGCCGAAGACGCCCACCGAGACGTTGCCGGCGCGTTCGCCACTCGGTATCGCGAAGGAACTCACGTCTTGCGCTTGCAATGCGCTCGCGAGGTCTTTGGCAGACGTGTCGGCGGCGGGCACCACGAAAACCAGATAGTCCGGCTGGCCGGCAACGGATTCCGCCAGCACGCTCGCCGCTTCCGCTTGCTCGGCGATACGATTGCTTGCTGCCACGGCGGGCTGGCGCTGCTCGAAAGCGCCAACCAGTACGCAAGCGAGCAGCTCCGGCACCGCTGGTTCGCCTTCCGGCTCGATGCCCGGCGCCGGCAGCGCGGCTTCGGGGAAGTCCGCGCGCGTCGGCACGTCGGCGGCTGGCAACACGCCGGCAGCCTGCAGATCGTCGCGGTAGAACCACGCGCCGATCACCGCCGCGTTGGCGACCATCAAGAGGACGAGCAAGAAAATCAGAAATCGCCGCACCCGCATCCTCTCCGCTGTCGCAACCTCAGTTCCCCGTCATCGGCGCCGTTCGCCTCACGGCAACGCGATGGCCAAACCGTCCAACACCAACGTCGGCACATGCCGCAGCGGCTCGGACAAGCGCCCTAGCAAGGCATCCGCGTCGCCGCCGGTAACGAACACATCCGCCTCGTGGCGGCGGCGAAACTCCGCGATGGCGGCTTCGACATACCCTACCAGCATTGCGGTTGTGCCGGTACACACGGCGCTCGGCGTGTCCACGCCCGGTGCGAGCGCGTTCGGCTGGGCACCGCCTTCCATGTGGATGTCCGCGGTGCGCTGCGCCAGCACTTCGCGCAGGAGGCGCAAACCCGGCGCGATGTAGCCGCCTTGGTGGCGGCCGTCGGCGGTGACGAAATCCACCGTGCAGGCGGTGCCGGCGCAAACCACGACCAAAGCGCCTTGCGCGGCATGCCAAGCGGCGAGGGTGGCGAGCCAACGGTCGACGCCGAGGCGCGCGAGGTCGCGGTAGCCGCACACCAGCCCGGCGAACTGGCGTTGCACCTGCGCGAACTCCGCCGCCACGCCGAAGCGTTCGCGCGCTTCCTCCGCCACGGCGCCTTCGTTGCGCAACACGGTGGCCACGCGCACTCGATCCGGGCGGTTGGTGGGCGTCGGCAGCTGGGGGGATGGCAGGGCGCCCGTCGCCCCGCCACAGCGCCACTTCGTGCGCGTATTGCCCATGTCGATGTCCAGCGTGGCCATGAAGTTACCGGCTGTTGAACCGCAGTGCGCTAATCGCTTGGCGCACCACGCAACGACACCTCGCCGGCCACGAACGCACGTTCGCCTTCCACCGTCGCCAAACGCAGGGCGCCGTCGCGATTCACGCCCAAGGCAGTGCCGGTGACCGGTGCCGCGTCTCCCGGCAACAGCAACGTCACGGTGCGGTTCTGGTGATGATGGGCGCGTTCCCACTCGGCAACGAAAGACGCGAAGCCGCTTGCCGCGAAGCGTTCTTTGGCCGCGGCTAAGCGGTTGATCATCGCCGCCAGCAATCGGTTGCGAACTGGCGGCCGAACCCGCTCGGTGACATCGGCAACGGGTTGATCCACGCGGCTGGCGACCTGCGCGCCGCCACCGACGTTGACGCCTATGCCAACGATCGCGTCGTGCGGCGTTGCGCCGCCGATTTCGATCAGAATCCCGGCCAGTTTGCGGCCTTCGAGCAGCACGTCGTTCGGCCACTTCAACCGCGCCTCACGCAAGCCCACATCCGCGAGCGCTGCGCGCACGGCCAAACCCACCACCAGGCTGAACGCCCCCACCTCCGCAGCCGGCCGCGGCAAAGCCACGCCCAGCGACACGGCGAGATTGCGCGCGAACGGGCTGTGCCAATCGCGCCCGCGGCGGCCGCGGCCGGCGGTCTGCACTTCGGCGGTGAGCACCTGGCCGTCCACGGACGCAGTTTGCGCACGCTCGAGAAGCGCGGTGTTGGTGCTCGGCAAGTGGGCGCGGACCTCCAAGCGGGCGAGCCAAGCGGCGGCCTGCGGCGTCAATGTCGAACACACTTCCACTTCCCGCAACAGCTCCACATCGTCGCCCACGCGCACCTGTCCGTTCGCCACCTCCAACCCGCTGGCGGCCACGCGGCGCAATTCGGCATGGGTGAGTTCGCCCACCGCTGCGCGGCCGTTTTGCGCCAGCGCGTCGAACGCTTGGCCAAGGCGGGCGGTGACATCGACCGCGTCGGCTGTCATGCCAACGCAACCCTGCCGTTGTAGTGCCATCGCAAGTTCATTTGACCTTGGCGGCAGCCGCCGTTACTGTGCCTCTGTTCCATCGGCCAAGGGCAACACCGTGCCACAAGACGCCGCCCAAATCGAACTCAAACGCCACGGCCTGAAAGTCACCATGCCGCGCATCAAAGTGCTGGAGGTGCTGGAAAGCGCGGATCCGCATCACCTTTCCGCCGAGGACGTGTACCGCGAACTGCTCAAGGTGGATCAGTCGGTGAGCTTCACCACCATCTACCGGGTGCTGTCGCAGTTCGAGGCGGCCGGCATCATCGATCGCCACAACTTCGACGACGGCCATGCGGTGTACGAGCTAGCGAGCACCGAGCACCACGACCACATGGTGGATATGGACACCGGCGTGGTCACGGAATTCGTGAGCGACCGCATCGAGGCGCTGCAGCGCGAGGTCGCCGCGCAGCATGGCTTCGAACTGGTGAACCACGAGCTGGTTCTCTACGTGCGCAAGAAGGGCGGTTGATCCGCGTTTCGTTTACCCCGAGCCGGCTAGCACCGCGATCTGGGTGCGGCTTTTGGCGTAGTCGAGGGGCGTCTTGCCGGCGGCGTCCTTGGCATCCGGGCGGGCGCCCGCGTCCAATAGCTGTTGCAGGTAGTCGGCGCGCACGCCGCGCATGGCGGCGAAGTGCAGCGCCGTCAGACCTTTGGCGTCCACGGCGTTCACATCCACGCCTTGGGCGATGAGGAACGCCGTGGCGGCCGGGCGCTTG
Organism: Candidatus Azotimanducaceae bacterium; assembly: GCA_965243095.1. Taxonomy (GTDB): domain Bacteria; phylum Pseudomonadota; class Gammaproteobacteria; order Pseudomonadales; family Azotimanducaceae; genus VXYL01. The sequence goes on along the minus strand of OZ251530.1, from coordinate 1,604,568 downwards.
AAATGCATGAGTTCCATCAGCGGCGTGCGGCCGCCGAAGCGCTGATCCCAGTCGGGCTGGTGGCGGGCGAGCAGCGCGAGCGCTTCCTCGTCGCCGGCATAGGTGGCGGCGAACACCGCCACGTTGGGGTCCGCGCCGCGTTCGAGCAGCAACTCGGCCAGCGCGCGATTGCCTTGCCACGACAAGGCCCGCCACAGCGGCGTGGCCTCGAACACCTCGCCGCCTTCCGGGATATGCTCGGCGTCGTCCACACCCGCGCCGGCGTCCAGCAGCAGTTCGGCGCAGCGCAGGGAGTGGTCGGCACCGAGCGTCTTCCACAAGCCGGAAAGCGCGACATAGTGCAGCGGCGTGCGCCCGCGTACGTCCGCGGCGCGGCTTCGCTCCGGCGTTTTCAACAAGCGTCGCAGGCGGCCTTCTTCCAGCAGCGCCGCGGCCAAGTGGATGTCGATGCGCCGTTGGCGCGGGCGCAGGGTGTCCAAGAATGCTTGCGCCGGGCCGACGGCAGCGTAGGCGAGCGGCACCATGTGGTGGGGCCCAGCGGGAAGATCGACATCGGCGCCGGCGTCCAGCAACACGTCCAGCGTTTCGACGTGGCCGGCGTGTTTGGGAATGGTCGAGTGGTGTTGGGTCAACCGCGTCAGCGGCGTGTGGCGCGCGGCGATGCCCGCCACCGCGTTCGCGTCGGCGCCGGCGTTCAGCAACACCCGCGCCATGGCGGCGCGGCCGGCGAACGCCGCGTCCATGATCGGCTTCCAGTGTCCGACGCCTTCCGGGTGCTGGCCGATGGCCTTTTCCAACGCCTTGACATCGCCACGAGCGATGGCGCGACACAACACCGAAGCCGCCTGCCGGTTGCTGGGCGCGGATTTCCGACTCGCCGCCTTGTCAGGCATTGATGGCAAGCACCTTAAACAAAGCAGCGCAGAGTTTGCGAAAGCAAACTCAAACGCGCCCGTCAGGGTGCGCCCTGGCCCATTTGCGACTGGATGTAGTTCGCCAGCCCGGTCTTGTCGATGAGCTCCAGTTGCGTCTCCAGCCAATCCACATGCTCCTCCTCGGAGGTGAGGATGTCCTCGAACAGCTCGCGGCTCACATAGTCCTGCGCGGCTTCGGCGGTGGCGACGGACTCGCGCAGAACGGGCATGGCGGCGGTTTCCAAGGCCAGATCGCAGCGCAGGATATCGGCGACGTCCTCGCCGATCATCAACTGGCCGAGGTCTTGCAAATTGGGCAGGCCATCCAAGAACAGAATCCGCTCGATGAGCTTGTCCGCGTGCTTCATCTCGTCGATGGATTCCTCGTGTTGGCGTTCGGCCAGCGCGTTGAGGCCCCAGTCCTTGCACATCCGCGAGTGCAGGAAGTACTGGTTGATGGCGGTGAGCTCGTTCTTGAGCACCCGGTTCAGGCACTCGATGATGGCAGAGTCTTGCGCTTTCATGGCTCGCTCCAGATGGCACGTTTGGCAGCCCCACCGTATGCCACTCCGGCGCGGAAAGTCAACCTAACTTAATGAAAACAATAATGAAAATGAGTGGCATCTTGCTTTGCAGTACACACCCGCGGCACCGCTAGACATGTGCGGGCATCGGTGCGATCAGAGGGCTGGGTTGCGCCCAATAAAGGACGCGAACGGCGGCGCGTTATTCGCCTTCCATCATGCCGCGGTAGCGGCGCATGTGGCGGCGGCTGGCCAGCTCGTCGCCGCGCATCTCGAAGATGCGGGCGGTGTTGTAGTGCGCGTCCGGTACGTCCGGGGCTTGCGCGTAGTAGCCCAAGGCGGTGTCCGGTTCGTCCAGTTCGTCGAACACCGTGCCCATGTTGTAGAGCGCGAGTTGGTGCTTCGGCTGGGCGTGCAAGGCCATCTGGTAGTGGCGTTTGGCGCGCTTGAGGTCGCCTTGCACTTGGCACAGGCGGCCGAGGTTCACGTGCGCGTCGGCGTTGGCCGGATTGATAGAGATGGCGCGTCGATAGGCCGGCGCGGCCTTCGGCGGCGCGGTTTCCTCGAAATCCAAGCCGAGGTTGTACCAATCGTCGCTGTCGAGTTCGTCCGCCGGCGCTTCCGCCTCGCCGGCCTGCGCTGCCTTCGGCCCGGCCGAGGCCGCGCGCTTGCCTATCGCCACCACTTTGCCGGCGCGGCGGCGCGGGTCGAAATCCAGATTGCCTTGGCCGGTGCGCGCGTCCCACATGGCGTCGCCTTCGCGCAGCACGATGGCGTCGCCGTTCGCCGCCAAGGGCAGGCCGGCAAGGGTTTTGCCGTCTTGCCCAGCCGCGAGGCCGCGCTGCAGTTCCGCCAAGGTGGCCAGCGCTTTGCGCGTGGGCACCGCGGTGCCGAGCAGCCGTCGCAACGTGCGCAACAGCGCCATATCTTGAAACGTGAAGCGCATCGCCCCTTGGCCGCTGCGCGTTGGCGCCAGCAGGCCGCGGCGGACGAACTCGCGCACCCGTCGCGGCGCGAAGCCGGTGGCCGCGGCCACCTCGCTGGTGGTGAAACCGTCCGCCCCGATACGCGTGGCCGCGGCGGGGCGAACCGCTTGCGTGGGCGGTTGCATCGCGCCGGCGCTTTAGCCTTGGGCGCGGCGCTTGGCTTGCGGCGTGGACGTGGTCGCCGGCGCCTTGCCCGTTTTCTTCGGCGCGCTGCGGCGGGCCGGTTTGCGATCGCCCACGGACGCCTTCAGCGCCTCCATGAGATCGATGATCTTCGCCTCGTGCTTCTCTTCCGGCGCGACGGCGATTTCCTGGCCGTCCACCTTTTGCTGGATCAACGCCTGCATCTTCTCCTTCACTTCGTCCTTGTACTTCTCCGGCTCGAAGTTGTCGTTCACGCGCTGATCGATGATCTGGATGGCAAGGCCCAGCTCCGCCTCGGCGACGTCGCAATGTTCGAGGGGCACCTCGTCGATGCTGCGCAGCTCCTCGGCGTGTTTGAGCTGCTCCATCACCAAGGCGTCGCCCAGCGGCCGGATCAGCACCAGGTGGTTCCTGCCACGCGCCGCGTAGCGCGCCAAGGCGGCACGGCCGGTCTTCACCAGCGCCGCGCGCAATAGATGGTAGGAACGCGCCGCGCCTTTGTCTGGCCCCAGGTAGTACACGCGCTCGATGTAGATGCGTTCGACATCCTTGAGCGGGATGAACTCCTCGATGTCGATGGCGCCGGTGGCGTCCACGTGCAGGGCTTTGATTTCCTCCTCGGTGAAGGTGACGTACTGCCCCTTGGCGAACTCGTACCCTTGCACGCGGTCGGTGCGCTCCACCACCTGCCCATCCGAGGCGCGGATGTACTGCTGGCGCAGCCGCGAACCGTCCTTGCTGAGGTAGTTGAAGCGCACCGTGCTGCTGTTGTCCACGGTGGCGAACAGCTTGCACGGTATAGACACCAAACCAAAGGAAATGGCGCCGGAACCCATCGCTCGCGCTGCCATGCTCTGCCTCCTTAACGCCCGCCCCAGCGGGCTCGCCGTCAACGAAGCCGCGAATATAGCGCCAATGCGCGGCACACTCAACTCTTGCGGACTCACTTGCGGACACTGGCGCGGACGCGGTGCATAATCGGCCCATGCGCTTCTTCAACACCGAAGGGCCGATGCGCCCGGACATGCACTACACCATCGATCCGCTCAGCCGTCTGGATGTGGACGACCTGCTGGACCTCATTCGGCGGCAGCGCTACTTCGTGCTGCATGCGCCGCGGCAGACCGGCAAGACCTCCGCCCTCATCGCCCTGCGCGACCTCTTGAACAGCGGCAAGGTGGGCAACTACCGCTGCGTGAGCATCAACGTCGAGGTCGCACAGGTGGCGCGGGACAACGTCGCGTCCGGCATTCGCGCCATCCTCAGCATGATGGCCGACCGGGCGTCGCTGCTGGGCGACGAATCCCTGCGCCAGTCCTGGCAGGACATATTTGCGGCCTCGGACCCCCACGACGCGCTGCGCGCTGTCATCCAGCAATGGTGCATGGCGAACCCCACGCCGCTGGTGCTGCTGGTGGACGAGATCGATTCGCTGGTGGGCGACACCCTGCTCTCCGTGCTGCGCCAACTGCGCGCCGGCTACGAGCAGCGGCCCGAAGGCTTCCCCGCCAGCATCATCCTGTGCGGCGTTCGGGACATCAGGGACTATCGCATCCGCTCCAGCGCCGGCGAGGTGATCGCCGGCGGCAGCCCGTTCAACATCGCCGCGAAGTCTCTGCGTCTCGGCGACTTTACCAAGTGTGAAACGCTGTCGCTCATGTCCCAGCACACCAAGGAGACGCACCAGCGCTTCTCGCCGGCGGCCAAGGAGTCGGTGTGGGAACAGACCCAAGGCCAGCCGTGGCTAGTGAACGCCCTGTGCGCCGGGGCGTGCTTCGACAACAAGGCCGGCCGGGACCGCTCGCGCACAATCGAGGAGGACGACATCTTCGCGGCGCGGGAGGAGTTGATCCTAGCGCGGCGTACGCATCTCGACCAGCTGGCGCACAAACTGGAGGAGGAGCGCGTGCGGCGGGTGATCGAGCCGCTGTTGAGCGGCGGCGTGGTTCGCCACGAAAGCCGCGACCTGGCCTATGTGCGCGACTTGGGCCTGCTGGCGCCGGATTCGCCGCCGCGCATCGCCAACCCCATCTACCAAGAGGTGGTGCCGCGCGAACTCGGCTACGTGCTGCAGGACAGCCTCGATCAGGACACGGCCTGGTACATGGACGCGGCCGGCCGCTTGGACATGCGGAAACTGCTTACCGCCTTCAGCACCTTCTTCGGCGAACATGCCGAGCACTGGCTGCAGCTTTTCGCCTACCGCGAAGCCGGGCCGCAGCTCATTCTGCAGGCGTACCTGCAGCGGATAGTGAACGGCGGCGGGCGCATCGAGCGCGAGTACGGCCTCGGCCGCGGCGCCACGGATCTGCTGGTGCTGTGGCCGCGGGAACCGGGCCAGCCTTCGGATCTGTGGGAGCGTTTCGTCATCGAGTGCAAGGTGCTGCGGGATTCGGACCGCAAAAGCTTGGCGGGAACCATCGAACGCGGTGTCGAGCAGACCCTCGGCTACATGGCCCAGTGCCGCGCCAAGGAAGGGCATCTGGTGGTCTTCGACCGGAGCACGGCCCAGCGCCCCCACCGGCCATCCACCGGAAAGCAAGACGAAAGGGAAGCCGGCAGCGTCGCGGTGTGGGTGCTGTAGCTGCCGTCATCCATCAAGGAACACCGTCTCGGCCGCTCCGAGTTTGGCAGCCTCCCCTAGAAGAACACGAACGATCGCACCACGACGTTCTTGCGGCACGGCGCGTCTTCCGGCGCGGTGGGGTCGAAGCAGGCGGTGTGGAAGGACCAGCGCGAGACGGAACCGTCCGTCACCGAGTCGTAGCATTTGAGCATGGAGACCTCGGTGGACTGCTGCGCCGGCAGCCAGTACCAGTCGTGTTCCGGGCGGTAGGTGAAGCGGGTGGTTTCGCCCACGCGGTCGTCGTAGATGCGATAGTTGTTGATGTACGGCTGGTCCGCAAAGGATGGCCACGCGCACAGCACGAACGGGTTTTGGCGCACGGTCTCCATCGGCTTGGCCAAGTTCACCGAGAGGAACCGCCGCGACATCTTGGCGTCGGCCTGCGCCTCGGTGTAGCGCTGTTCGCGCCCGAAGTTGCGCAGATTGCGCGTTAGCAACTCGCGGCAGCGCACACGGCCGCTGTTGTCGTTCAGGTCGTTGTGGACCAAGTTGGCGTAGCCGCCGTTCACGCCCGGGTTCTTGTTCGCCTGGTCTTCGGTGCGGTCGCCCGTGTAGTCCTTGTCGAACGCGTCGTGGTTGTACACCAGCGCGTCCGTGGCACCCGGGAAGAACGCCAACAGGAGCTGCTCCATCTCCGGGTAGAACACCCGCTCCACCTCGGCCGAGTCGTAGAAGTTGCGGCAGCGGGATTGGCAATGCGCCAGCGCGATGCCGAGCCGGTCCATGCAGTCGGCGCTGTAGGGCGAAAGCCCCGGGTGGTATTCCGCGATGCGCCGCGCGTCGCGCAGCACTTGCGGAAAGTAGAGGCAGCGCCGGCCGATGCCGCGCTCGTATTGGCGCAACGCCTTGGCGTCGGCGGCGCGGGACGGATCGCGCCAGAGGGCGTTGGAGGAGACGATGGAATACGAAGGCCGCTCGTGGATGGTGTAGCGCAGCGGCAGCGCCAGACCGCCTTCCGGCGCCTCAATGTTGTTCGCCCGAATGTGCTCCAGGCACTCGGCATATTCGCGGAATCCGAGGCCCCACTTCGTTTCGATGGGCCCGGGCGGCGCGTTTTCCAGCAGGTCGATGATGGCTTGGCCATCGCCATTGGCGACCTCGGCGAACGCCGCCTGGGTCGCCGCCGCGGTGCCGGCGTCGCCGTTCTGATCGAAGGCCATGTAGGAGAGGCCGCCGTTGGCGGCGATGGGCGGCGGCTGTCCCGCCGTGCGTTGCAGCGGCGGCACGTAGGCGGGCGCGACGGTCGGCGCGACCGTGGCGGTGGCGGTGTCGGTAGCGGCAAGAGCGGATGCGTTCACAAGTCCCCCGGCGGCAAAGCGCGAACCATAGCATACGCGGCCGTGTGCCTAGCCGCGGGTCAGCAGATCCCGCAGGCGAATAAGCGCCGCGTTGGCGCGGGAGATGTAGGACGCCATCACCAAAGAGTGGTTGGCGAGGAAGCCGAAGCCGCCGCCGTTGAGGATCATCGGGCTCCACACCGGCGCTTGCGTGGCCTCCAGTTCGCGGATGATCTGCTTCAGCCCCACGCTGGCGTTCTTGTCGTCCAGCACCGCCGCGAAATCGTGCTCCACCGCCTTGAGCAGGTGGATGAGCGCCCACGCTTGGCCGCGCGCCTCGAAGAACACGTTGTCGATTTGGAACCAGCTGGTTTTCGTTTGCACGTCGCCGGCCACGTCGGTGGCGCGCCGCGCCGCCGGTTCGCCCAGCAAGTCCAGGTTCAACTGCTGCTTGCCCACGCTTTCGGAAAGCCGCAGGGAGAGGGCGCCGAGGCGGCTTTCCACCTCGTCCAGCCAGCGCGTGAGGTTGTCGGCGCGGGCGAAGAACTGCGCGTCCTGCGCCTGCGTGTCCGCCAGCCGCGCCGCGTAGGCGCGCAGATGGTCCGCGCCGGCGCGGTACTCGCCCTCCGCCCGGGGGAACAGCCAGCTTTCGCTGGAGATGAAGAATTGGCCCTCGGCCTCGGCCAGATCCGGATCTTCCGCGGATTGGCTTTGCGAACGGCTGAGCTCGTTGCGCAGGGCGCGGCTGATCACGCGCAGATGCGTGAGCACGCCGAATTCCCAACTCGGCGTATTGTCGAGATACACGCCGGGCGGCATGACGTCGTTGCCGAGGTAGCCGCCGCGTTTGTCGAGCAGCGTCTCGGCGAGCGTCGCCACCGTGACCGCGGTGGTGAAGCCGGTGACCGGCGCCACGCCGGCTTCGCGCGCATCCGCGGCGGCCGTAGCAACCGGATCGAAAGCCGGCGGTTCGTAGGCCCACCACCAGCCGAGAACCAACACGCCGAGCACGATCGCGCCGAACGCGCCCAACGCGATGAGCAACGGCTTCCGCTTACCGCCGGCAGCGTCAGGGAACACATCGTCTGCTGCGAACTCGGCGTCGCGCCGCCAGAATCTCCATCGAATCTTCAATGCTCCGCCTCCTGTTGCGTCTCGGCTTGCCCGGGCGCGTCTTTCGCGTTGGGGCCGGCGTCCGCCGGTCGCAGCTCGAAGTTTGCCGCAATTTCCTCGCCGCTCGCCAAGCGGGCGCGCATCGTCACCGGCCCGCTGCCCAAACGCGCCGCATCCACACCGTACAGCATGAGGTGTTTGCCGCCGGGCTTCAGCTTGGCAGTGGATTTCGCCGGCACGTCGAGCGCGGCGACGGGGCGCATCCGCGCCAAGCCATCCTCAATGCGCGTCTCGTGGATGGCCACGCGCACCGGCCCGGAGAAGCCGACGACCGTAACCGGCGCGGCGCCGTCGTTGCGGATGTCGCAGTAGCCCGCGGCAATACTCTGTCCCGGTGCCGGCAAGCGAATCCAAGCGTTCTCGATCGTCACCGAGGCGGCGCCGGCTTGGGCGGCGGCCAGTGCGAGAACCATCACGGCCAGACGCAACACGTTCAACCTTCGACCCCGTCCAAGCGGAACAGCAGAATGGTCACCCGCGGCGGCCGGCCGATTTCGATGCTGCCGCGCACCGGCGTGGTGCCCGGCGACTTGCGCAGTTGCTGGTGTATCCAACGCCCGTCCGCGTCGGAGCCGGCGCGAATGGTGACGCGGGCGTTGGCGCGGCGCGCTTTGCCGCCGAAGGCCGCCAACTTGCCGGCAAGGGCGGCGCTTCGCGCTCGCACGGCGCCGTGTTCCAAGTCCATCGTCAGCCGTTCGGCGCTTGCCAGCAGTTCCAGTTGCCGGCGCGCCGGCGCGATGCCCGGATGCGCGGCATCGACCACCGCGGCGCGTTCCAGCATCGTGCGCGCCGAACGCCAACCGCCCCGGCGCATGGCGCGGCCGGCGAGGGCGATGTAGCGCTCCACGATGCGCTCCATGCCGAGCTGCGCCTGTGGCAGATCCGGCGCCAACGCCAAGGCGCGCTGGAAGTGCAAATGCGCGCAGTCGTCCGGCGGCGTGAGCAGGCGATCTTCCGCCAGCGCGCGTTCGGCGGCGGCCAACGCTTCCGCCACGGCTGGCTCGTCTTGCGGGGGCGAAGGCGCGGGTGCCGGCGCTGGCGGCGGTGCCGGCCGCGACGGCGCCGGCACGGGCGCGGGAACGCATCCCGCGGCCAGCACAGCGGCGAGTGCGCCGAACCAGAGCGCCCACCGTGTAGAAAAACCTGTCCGCCGCCGGGCCAAGCGATCCGCCTTTTGATCTGCCAAACGCGGGTATTCTACGGCAGCGTGGCTTCTGGCTGCGGTACGCTTGCCGCCGAAAGTCAGCGCACTGAAGGGAGCATGAAGAAGGGATGGCCATGCCGCTGAACAACGAACTTGCGAACGCCCGCCGCCAGTTGCTTGAAGACGGCTTCTGCGTGGTGGACGGCATGTTGCCGGCCGGCCGCGTGGAGCGGTTGCGCTCTTGGTCGGACGAGTGGCTGCGCCGCACCGAACATCCGGCGCGGTGGAAGTACCAAGGTTCGGACATCTTCGTCAGCGGCGAGCGCAACATCGCCAAGCGCAATCCCGACCTGCCGCGGGACGCGCTGGTGGACGAGCTCATCGAACATCCGGCGGAGATCATGGCGGCGCTCGGCATCGCCGACCTGCGCTCCGGCGGCGCGTTCCAGATCATCTCCAAGCCGCCCGGGGCGCCGGCGCTCTATTGGCATCAGGATTGGGCGCGTTGGGACGACCCGATCAGCGTTTCCCCGTGGCCGCAGCAGGTGTTTCTGAACTGGTATCTCACCGACACCACGCCGCGCAACGGCTGCCTGCGGGCGATTCCCGGCAGCCATCGGCGGCGACTGGACTTGCACAGCCATCTGGTGGCGCCCCACGAAGGCGGCGGCTACGAAGTGGCGGAAACCAACGAGTGGATGTTCTGCGACCATCCGCAAGCGCTGGACGTGCCGGTGTACGCCGGCCAACTGCTCATCGGCGATGCCCGGCTGCTGCACGGCACGCACCCGAACGCCTCGGACGAACGCCGCACCGTGCTGCTCGGCTGGTACTACCGCAAGTCCAATGAGGTGCCGGCCGGGTGGGAGGACGCGGTGCCGGCGGAAATCCTCGAGCGCGATCCGAATCTGCCGTTCCGCTGGAACCGAACGCCCGGCGCCTACCTGCGTTGAACGCTGTTGCTGTTCGCGTGGTAGCTTGCCACGCATGACGAGCCAGGTGCCCGTTCGATGGCCGTGAACCCACATGTCGAAGCCGAGGCCGCGTTGCGGGGCGCGCGCGAGCGCATCGACGAAATCGACCGGCAGTTGCGCGCGCTGCTGAACCAACGCGCCGCCTGCGCCAAGGAACTCGCGCATATCAAGGCCACAACCGGCGCGACGGAAACGCCGGTGTACTACCGCCCGGAGCGCGAGGCGCAGATTCTCGCCCGGCTGCGCGCCGAGAACGAAGGCCCGCTGCCGGACGCCCACATCGAGCGCCTGTTCCGGGAAATCATCTCCTGCTGCCTTTCCTTGGAACAGCCGCTCACCATCGCCTGTTTGGGCCCCACCGGCACCTACACCGAGGCGGCGGCGGTGAAGCAGTTCGGCCACTTCGCCAAGATGCGCGCCCTGCCCTCGGTGGCGGAGGTGTTCCGCGAGGTGGAATCCGGCGCGGCGCACTACGGTGTGGTGGCGGTGGAGAACAGCACCGACGGCATGGTCAAGCACACGCTGGACTGCCTGGCCGCGTCGCCGCTGCGCATCTGCGCCGAGATCGAGCTGCCCATCCACCACGCGCTGCTGGTGCGGCGCGGCGGCGATCCCAAAGCGCTGACCGAGGTAGTCGCGCACGAGCAATCGCTGGCGCAGTGTCGGCATTGGCTGCACATGCATTATCCGGCGCTGGCGCGCACGCCGGCGGCCAGCAACGCCGAAGCGGCGCGCATCGCCGGCGAACGCGACGGCGTCGCCGCCATCGCCGGCGAAGTGGCCGCGGACCGCTACGGCTTGGACGTGGTGGCGGAGAACATCGAGGACCTGCCGGGCAACAAGACGCGCTTCTTCGTCATCGGCCACCAGAGCGTGGCGCCGAGCGGCCGCGACCGCACTTCGCTGGTGGTGTCCACGCGCAACGAGCCCGGGGCACTGTACAACGTGCTGGCGCCGTTCCACCGCCACGACATCAGCTTGTCGCGCATCGAATCGCGCCCGTCGAAGTCCTCGGATTGGCAGTACGTCTTCTTCATCGACTTCGAGGGCCACAGCGACGACCCCACCGTCGAGGCGGTGCTGGCCGAGCTGGAACGCACCGCCACCTCCGTGCGCAACCTCGGCTCCTATCCCCGCGCCGCGGCCGCGACATGAGCGCGCCGGCCAACGTCAACCCCGCGGTCACCACCATCGCGCCCTATGTGCCAGGCAAATCCATTGAGGAACTGGAACGCGAACGCGGCATCACCGGCGCGGTGAAACTCGCCAGCAACGAAAACCCGCGCGGGCCGTCCGCGAGCGTGCGGCGGGCGCTGGCGGCCGCCACGGAGGATCTTTCCCGCTACCCGGACGGCAACGGCGCGCGCCTCAAGGCCGCGTTGGCCGAACGTCTCGGTGTGGCGCGGGAACAAATCACCCTCGGCAACGGCTCCAACGACGTGCTGGAGCTGGCGGCGCGGGTGGCGGTCTCGCCCGGCACCGTGGCGGTGATGGACGAGCACTGTTTCGTGGTCTATCCGCTGGCGGTGGCGGCGGCGGGCGGTGTGGCGCGGCGCGTGGCTTCGCGGGACTGGGGCCACGATCTGGCGGCAATGGCGGCGGCGGTGGACGCCAATACGCGCGCGGTGTTCTTGGCCAATCCGAACAATCCCACCGGCACTTGGGTGGATGAAACATCGCTGCGGCGGTTCCTGAGCGCGGTGCCGCGCCACGTTTGGGTGGTGTTGGACGAGGCGTACATCGAATACGGGGGGGCGCCCGATTTCCCGGACGGCCTTCAGCTCTTGGCCGAGCATCCCAACCTCGTGGTGACGCGCACCTTCTCGAAAATCCACGGCCTGGCCGCCTTGCGCGTTGGCTACGCGGTGAGCTCGCCGGAGTTCGCCGATTTGATGAACCGCATTCGGCAACCGTTCAACGTCGGCGGCTTGGGCTTGGCCGCCGCGGAAGCCGCCTTGGCCGATGCCGCCTATGTGGAGGAAAGCCGCCTCGGCAACGCCGAAGGCATGGCGGCGTTGGAACGCGGTCTCGCAGATCTGGGCTTCGAGTGGATTCCCTCCATCGCCAACTTCATCACCTTCGACGTGGGCCCCGGACGCGATGCGATGGCCATATACAACGCGCTGCTCGATCAAGGGGTGATCGTCCGGCCAGTGGCGAACTACGGAATGCCCCGCCACCTGCGCGTGAGCATTGGCTTCGGCGAGGAGAACACGCGCTTCCTCGCCGCCTTGGAACGGGTGCTGGAGGGCTGACGTGGCCCCGCCCCGTTCCCTTCTGCTCGTCGGCACCGGTCTGGTCGGCGGCTCGTTCGCTTTGGCGGCGAAGGCGGCCGGCCTATTCGACCGCGTGGTGGGCGTGGACCGCGACGCAGATGCCTTGGTCGCAGCTTTGGCGCACGGCGTGGTGGACGCTACCACGCAGAAACCCAACGAGAACTTCCAAGCCGCGTGCGTGGCGGTGCCGGTGGCGGCCATCGCCGACCGGGTGCGCGAAGCGGCGCAGCGAGCGGACGTGGTGTTCGACGTGGGCAGCGTGAAGCAATCCGTAATCGATGCGCTGCGGCCCGCGCCGGCGGGTTTCGTTCCTTGCCACCCGATCGCCGGCGGTTCGCTAGGCGGCGCGGCGGCGGCACGGGCAGATCTGTTCCGCGGACGCCCGGTGGTTCTCACACCGACAGAAGCCACCGATGCCGACGCCGTGGCGACGGTGCGCCGCTATTGGCAAACCGTCGGCGCGCGCGTGGTTGTGGAGGACGCCGCCGCCCACGACGAACGGTTCGCCAAGCTCAGCCACCTGCCACACCTGCTGGCCTTCGCGTTTGTCGAACTCGCCTCCCAAACCGACGACTTGCGGGACGTCGGCGGCGGCTTCCGCGATTTCACGCGCATCGCCGGCGCGGACCCGGACGTGTGGGCGGACATCCTGCACGCCAACGCCGACCCGGTGTTGCGCCACCTGGACGAGTTGATTGACGGCCTCCGCGACTTTGCCGCAACCTTGTGCGCCGACCGCGAGCCTTTGCGGGCGCGCATCGCCGCCATCGCGGAGAAGCGGCGGATGCTCGATTCGCACACCGCAAATTGAAGAGCCCCCCACCGGTCATCGCCATCGACGGCCCCGCCGGCTCGGGCAAGGGCACCGTGGCCAAAGGCGTCGCCAACCGCCTCGGCTGGCACTTGCTCGACAGCGGCGCCCTCTACCGCGTGGTCGCATTGACGGCAGTGCGCCGCGGCATGGATCTCTCAGACGCCCCCGCGCTGGCGGCAATGGCAACCCGCCTGCACATCGCCTTCGCCGACGCCAAAGTGCTGGTGGATGGCGCGGACGCAACCGCGGCAATCCGCGCCCCCGAAATCGACGCCCCGGCCTCCAAGGTGGCAGCGTTGCCCGCGGTGCGCACCGCGTTGCTCGCTGTGCAGCGCGGTTTCCGCCGCCCTCCGGGTTTGGTGGCCGACGGCCGCGACATGGGCACGGTGGTGTTCCCGGACGCCGCCCTGAAGATATTCCTCGACGCCACGCCCGAAGCCCGCGCCGAGCGGCGCTTGCGGCAACTGCGCGAGCGGGGAGACGACGCGATACCGTCAGCAACTTTGGCGGCGATGCGTGAGCGCGACCAGCGCGACCGCCAACGCGCCGTCGCGCCTCTGGCGCCCGCCGCGGACGCCGTGGTGATCGACTCGACCGCGCTTTCCGCCGACGATGTCATCGGGCAAGTGCTGACTCTCGTGCATGGGCGCAAAACGCAGCGGGGATGCGACTGAGGAACCAATACCGACGCTGTGGCTCTTCTCCACGTTGTCCACACTGCCCACGTTGCCCAACAGGCGGTCTTCCAAGATGGTACGCTCGCTCGCCTCGCACAACGCAACTCTCCACATGCCGCTGCCCCTCGCCCATATCAAGGTGCTGGATCTCACGCGGGTGCGCGCCGGGCCCACTTGCGTGCGCCAACTCGCGGATTGGGGGGCGGACGTGGTGAAGATCGAGCAACCGGGGCGGGGCGACGGGCAGATGGGCGATGCGCGGCTCGGACCGGATTTTCAAAATCTGCACCGCAACAAGCGCAGCATGACGCTGAACCTCAAGGACGACGCGGGCAAGAAGGTGTTTTTTCGGCTCGCAGAAGGTGCGGACGTGGTGGTGGAGAACTACCGGCCGGACGTGAAACACCGGCTTGGCATCGACTACGAAGCGGTCAAGGCCGTCAACGCGGGCATCGTGTACGCGAGCATTTCCGGCTTCGGCCAAGACGGGCCCGCCGGCCACCTGCCCGGATTCGATCAGGTGGCGCAAGGCATGGGCGGCTTGATGTCGATCACCGGTTTGCCCGGCCAAGGGCCGGTGCGCGCCGGCATTCCGGTGGCGGATCTCGCCGCCGGTCTGTACGCCGCGCTCGGCGTTCTCACCGCGCTGGTGGGGCGCACGGTTGGCGGCGAGGGCAAGTGGGTGCGTACATCGCTGCTCGAAGCGCAGGTTGCCATGCTGGATTTCCAAGCCGAACGCTGGCTGCTGGAAAAAGACGTGCCGGCGCAAGCGGGCAACAACCATCCCACCGGGATTCCCACGGGGGTTTTCCAAACCCAGGACGGGCACATCAACATCGCCGCTACCGGCACGGCGATCTATCAGCGGTTCTGCGCCGTGATGCACCGCGAGGATTGGCTCACGGACGAGCGCTACAAAACGCCGGCGCTGCGTTCCCGGCATCGGGATGCGCTGAACGCGGAAATCGAGGCGATCACGAAAACCAAATCCAGCGCCGCATGGATCGCGGCGTTCAACGACGCCGGCGTACCGGCCGGCTACATCCACGCCATCGACGAGGTGTTCGCCGATCCGCAAGTGCGGCATTTGCGGATGGCGGCACCAGCGAATCACCCCGAACTTGGCGACATCGAACTGGTGGCGCAGCCGATCAAGATGTCGGGGGCGGAGTTTCATGTGCGATCCACCACGCCGGGCCTTGGCGAGCACACATCGGAGGTGTTGACGGCAGCGGGTTACAGCGCGGAAGACATCGACGAGTTGCGCACCGCCGGGGCGATCTGACAACTACGGCAGGTTCGTTGTTCCGCTTAGCGCCCGATCGATCTCCCGCGCGGCTTCACGGCCTTCGTTGATGGCGCGCACCACCAGCGACTGACCGCTGCGGCAATCGCCGGCGGCGAAAACCTTGGCGTGGCTGGTGCTGTAGGCACCCTTGCCTGCCTTGTAGTTGGAGCGGGCGTCCAACTCCAACTGCAACGGTTCGCTCACATAGTGTTCCGGCCCGCGGAAACCCATCGCCAGCAACACGAGGTCCGCTTCCCAAGTCCTCTCCGAACCTTCCACTTTGGTGAAACGCCCGTCCACCGTTGCGAAATCCGCCGCCACCAGTGACGCAACGCGCCCCTCGCCGTTGCTTACGAACTCCACCGCGGAGGTTCTATACACGCGCGGATCCTGATTGAACTTGGCGGCGGCTTCCTCGTGGCCGTAGTCCACGCGGTAGATGAACGGCCACGTTGGCCACGGGTTGTCGCCGGCGCGTTGTTGCGGCGGTTCGGGGACGATCTCGAAGTTGGTCAGCGTCTTGCAGCCGTGGCGCATGGCGGTGCCGATGCAGTCGGTGCCGGTGTCGCCGCCGCCGATGACGATCACGTTCTTGTCCTTGGCATTTATGTACGCGGAATCCGCGTGGTTGCTGTCGAGCAGGCTCTTGGTGTTCGCGGTGAGAAACTCCATAGCGAAATGCACGCCGTCCAGATCCCGGCCCGGAATCGGCAGGTTGTTCGGCACCGTCGCGCCGGTGGCGAGCAAAACGGCGTCCGTGTTCGCCACCAGATCCGCCACTCCGGGTGCGCCGTTCCCCTCGCCGCCGATGTCCGCGCCGGTGACGAAGACCACGCCTTCGGAGCGCAGCAAATCCACCCGGCGTTCCACGATGGCCTTGTCCAGTTTCATGTTCGGGATGCCGTACATCAACAGCCCGCCGATGCGGTCGGCGCGTTCGTACACCGTCACCGCGTGGCCGGCTTGGTTCAGTTGCGCCGCGGCGGCGAGGCCGGCGGGGCCGGAACCCACAACTGCCACCGTCTTGCCGCTGCGCGTCTGCGGCGGCCGCGGCACCACCCAGCCTTCGGCGAAACCGCGATCGATGATGGCCATTTCGATGTTCTTTATCGTCACCGGCGGGTCGATGATGCCGAGCACGCAAGAGCCTTCGCACGGCGCCGGGCACACGCGGCCGGTGAACTCCGGGAAGTTGTTGGTCTTGTGCAGCCGGTCGAGGGCGTCGCGCCAATGGCCGCGGTACACCAAATCGTTCCACTCCGGAATGAGGTTGTGGATGGGGCAGCCGCTGCGCCCGTGGTTCATGTCCGGCGATTGACAGAACGGCACCCCGCAATCCATGCAGCGCGACGCTTGGGTAGCGAGCCGGTCGCGGTCGTGCTCGGTGTAGATTTCGCGGAAATCCGCAATGCGCTCCACCGCGTTGCGGTACGGCGCCGCGACGCGATCGTGTTCCTTGAAACCCGTAGTTTTACCCACCGGCGCCCGCCCCGCCGGCGGCCACGCGCTCCAGCGCAACATCCGGTTTTGGTCGCGCCCGCGCAGCGTCTTTGCGTTCCTCCAAAACGCGTTTGTAATCGCGTGGCATCACTTTCACGAAAGCGTTCTGTACCTCTTGCCAACTGCCGAGCACACGTTCCGCCACAGTGCTGCCGGTGTGGCGCAGGTGTTTTTTGATCAGCGTTTTCGCTTCCTTCACGTCCGCTTCCGCCTGCAAGGGTTCCAAGTCCACGAGACCCGGGTTGCAGCGCTCGGCAAAGGTGCCGTCTTCGTCCAAGACGTAGGCGATGCCGCCGCTCATGCCGGCGGCGAAGTTGCGGCCGGTGGGGCCGAGAATCACCACGCGGCCGCCGGTCATGTATTCGCAGCCGTGATCGCCCACACCTTCCACCACGGCGTGGGCGCCGCTGTTGCGCACGCAGAAGCGTTCCGCCGCCACGCCGCGGAAGAAGCATTCGCCGGAAGTGGCGCCGTACAACACCACGTTGCCGATGAGGATCTGCTCCTCGGCGCGGAACGGGCTCGCCTTCGGCGGGTAGATGATGAGGCAACCACCGGAGAGCCCCTTGCCGACGTAGTCGTTGGCGTCGCCTTCCACCTCCAGCGTCACGCCTTTGGCGAGCCACGCGCCGAAGCTCTGGCCGGCGCTGCCGTTGAATTTGAAATGAACAGCGCCGTCCGGGAGCATCTTCGGCCCTACGCGGTTGACGATGTGATTCGAGAGCATTCCGCCGACCACGCGGTTGACGTTGACGATGGGCAGTTCCCGCCGTACGGTCTCAGCGCCGCCGCTGGCGATGGCCGGCTGCGCCCACTCGATTAGCTGGTTGTCCAGCGCGTCCGCCAAGCCGTGATCCTGATCGTGAATGCGGTACACGCCAAGGCAGTTCGCCGGTTCCCGCGCCTTGGCCAGCAAGGCGGAGAAATCCAGCCCTTTGGCCTTCCAGTGCGCCACCGCCGCGGCCGACTGCAACGCGTCGGCGCGGCCGATCATATCGTTCACGGTGCGGAAACCGAGTTTGGACATGATCTGGCGGAGTTCCTTGGCCACCATGAACAGGTAGTTCACAACGTGTTCCGGGGTGCCGGCGAACTTGGCCCGCAAATCCGGGTCCTGGGTGGCGATGCCCACCGGGCAGGTGTTCAGGTGGCATTTGCGCATCATGATGCAGCCGAGGGCGACCAGCGGCGCGGTGGCGAAGCCGAACTCCTCGGCGCCGAGCAGCGCGGCGATGGCGACGTCGCGGCCGGTTTTCAGTTGTCCGTCCGTTTGCAAAACCACCCGCGAACGCAGATTGTTCAGCACCAGAACCTGATGCGTTTCCGCGATGCCGAGTTCCCACGGCACGCCGGCGTGCTTGATGGACGTGAGCGGCGACGCGCCTGTGCCGCCGGTGTCGCCGGCGATGACGAGGTGATCCGTGCGGGCTTTCACCACCCCGGCCGCCACCGTGCCGACGCCGATCGCAGCGCCGAGTTTCACGCTGATGCGCGCCTTGGGATTGCCGTTCTTCAAGTCGTGGATGAGTTGGGCGATGTCCTCGATGGAGTAGATGTCGTGGTGCGGCGGCGGACTGATCAACCCCACGCCCGGGGTGGAGTGGCGAATGGAGGCGATGTAGTCGTCCACCTTGCGGCCGGGCAATTCGCCGCCTTCGCCCGGCTTTGCGCCTTGCACGATCTTGATTTGCAGCTCGTCCGCATTGGCCAAGTAGTTCACGGTCACGCCGAAGCGGCCGCTCGCCACCTGCTTGATGGCGGAGCGTTTGGAATCGCCGTTCGCCAGCGGCAGAAACCGCTCGGGATCTTCGCCGCCCTCGCCGGTGTTGGATTTGCCGCCCATGCGGTTCATGGCGATGGCGAGGCTTTCGTGCGCTTCCTTGGAGATGGAACCGAAACTCATCGCGCCGGTGGCGAAGCGTTTGACGATTTCCTGTTCCGGTTCCACTTCTTCCAGCGCAATCGCGCCGTCCTCGCCTAGGAAGTTGAACTCCAGCAAACCGCGCAGCGTGGCGTGCCGGGTGCTTTCCTCGTTCGCTTGGCGCGCGAACCGCCAATACGCTTCCTCGTCGTTGGCGCGCGCCGCCTGCTGCAGATGGGCGATGGATTCCGGGTCCCACATGTGTCGCTCGCCGTGACGGCGCCAGTGGAAGTCGCCCGGGTTCGGCAACACCGGCAGGGATGCCACGGCGCGGCCGGGGAATCCGAGCGCGTGGCGGCGCTGCATTTCCTCCGCCAACACGGCGAAATCCGCGCCTTGCACACGGCTGGCGGTGCCGGCGAAACAACGCGCCACCACTTCGTCCGCCAGCCCCACGGCCTCGAATATCTGCGCGCCTTTGTACGACTGCAAGGTGGAGATGCCCATCTTGGCCATCACCTTCAGCATCCCCTTGGCCACGCCTTGCTTGTACGCCTCCACCACATCGGCGTCGTCGCGCGCATGGTCGGCGTCCGCCAAGTAGCCGTTGCGGCGCGCGTCCCACAGCGCTTCAAACGCCAAGTACGGGTTCACCGCGTCCGCGCCGAAACCGATCAGCAAACAGTGGTGATGTACTTCCCGCGCTTCGCCGGTTTCCACCACGATGCCGACGCGGGTGCGGCTGGTGGTGGACACCAAGTGATGATGCACCGCGCCGGTGGCGGCCAAGGCGCTGATCGGCACGCGATCCTCGCTCACCGCCCGATCGGACAGCACCAACAGCGCCACGCCTTCATCGATCGCTGCGGTGGCTTCCGCACAGATGCGGTCGAACGCTTCGAGCAAACCGCGCCGTCCGGAACCGCGCGGAAACGTAATGTCCAATGTGCGCGAACGCCAACCGCGGTGCTGCAGATGCTTCACCGCCGCCAGTTCCTCGTTGGAGAGAATCGGATGCGGCACGCGCAGCCGATGCGCGTGGGCTTCGGTGACTTCCAGCAGATTGCGTTCCGGGCCGATGTAACATTCGAGCGCCATCACCACTTCTTCGCGAATGGAGTCGATGGCCGGATTGGTCACTTGCGCGAAGAGCTGTTTGAAGTAGTCGTACAACATGCGCGGTTGCGCGGACATCACCGCCAAAGCGCTGTCGTTGCCCATCGAGCCGAGCGGATCGCGCAGTTCCGTCACCAGCGGCAGCAGCATGAACTGCATGGTCTCGGCGGTGTAGCCGAACGCCTGCATCCGCGCCAGCAACGTCTCCTTGTCGAAGCCGGCCGGCGGCGCCGGCGGCAACTCGGCGAGTTCCACCCGTTGCCGCGACAGCCACTCGCCGTACGGCCGCCGCGCCGCCCACTCGGTTTTGATCTCGTCGTCCGGGATCATGCGCCCGGCTTCGAAGTCGATGAGGAAGATCCGCCCCGGGCGCAACCTCCCCTTGGCGACCACCGTGGCCGGATCCACGTCCACCACGCCCACTTCCGAGGCCATGATGCATTTGTGGTCGCTGGTGACGTAGTAGCGCGAAGGGCGCAAGCCGTTGCGATCCAACACCGCGCCGATGTAGGTGCCGTCCGTGAACGCGATGGACGCCGGGCCGTCCCACGGTTCCATCAAACAGGAATGGTATTCGTAGAACGCGCGTTTGGCGGCGGACATTTCGCGCTGCTGCTGCCACGCTTCCGGAATCATCATCAACACGGCTTCCTGCAAGGTGCGGCCGGTCATCAGCAGAAACTCCAACACGTTGTCGAAGGTGCCGGAATCCGAGCAATCCGGCTCCACCACCGGAAACAGCTTGGCCAGATCGTCGCCGAACAACGAGCTGGAAACCACGCCTTGGCGGGCGTTCATCCAGTTCTTGTTGCCCAGCAGCGTGTTGATTTCGCCGTTGTGGCTCATGAAGCGCCCCGGCTGGGCGCGATCCCAGGAAGGAAACGTGTTGGTGGAAAACCGCGAATGCACCATCGCCAAGTGCGATTCGTAATCCGCGTCCAGCAAGTCCGGAAAGAACGGGAACAGCTGGTGCGGCGTGAGCATGCCCTTGTACACGATCACCTTGGCCGACAGGCTGGGGAAGAACAGCAACAGGCGTTCGCGCATGGCCTGGTCGGTGCGCAGCCGGTGCGTGGCGGCCTTGCGGATGCGGTAGAGCTTGCGCTCGAAGGCGTCACCGGAGACGCCGCTCGCGCCGATGAACAACTGTTCCATGGCCGGCATGCAGGCCCGCGCCGCTTGCCCGATTTGCGCTTCGTCGGCGCGGGTGGGCAATGCCCGCCAGCCGAGCAAGCGTTGGCCGGCGGCGTCCACCTCCTCGGCGATGGCGCGCTTGCACTTCGCCCGTTCGCCGGCGTCGCGGGGGAGGAAGACGATGCCGGCACCGTATTGTCCGGGCTCTGGCAAGTCGAGGCCAAGCTCCGCTTTCGCCACCTTCGCCATGAACTTGCGCGGCAACGCGGTGAGCACGCCGGCGCCGTCGCCGGTGTTCCGCTCGTAGCCGACGCCGCCGCGATGCACCATGCAGCGGTTCATGTGCGCGGCGGTGTCCAGAATGTCGCGGCTGGCGCGCCCCTTGATGTCGCACACGAAGCCGACGCCGCAAGCGTCCTTCTCGTTCACGGGGTCGTACAGGCCCGTGCGGCTCGGCAGGCCGAGCGTTAGCTGTTGTTCCAGTTCCGACATGGCGCTTGAGCGCGTTCTCCCTTGCTTGCGACCGCCTCGCACCTTGCGACGCGGCTGCCCCATCCCCCGTCGAGGGGAACCCCCTAACATGGCAGATGCCGGCCGATCTATCAAGCGGTGTACACTCTGCGGGTGTACGGCATATTCGTTCGGGAGTTGGGAGTCAACACCGAAGAGAGGCCAACCGTCGTCCTCACCGGCGCCAATGGCTATATCGGCAAGCACTTGACGATGGCGTTGCTCGCCGAGGGCTTCCGTGTGCGGGCGCTGGTGCGAACGCCGGCGGCGCTCAAGCCGCGGGAAGGCGTGGCCGCTTTCCCCTACCGCTTGGAAGAACCGCCACCGCCGGTCGCCTTCGAGGGCGCCGCGGCGGTCGTTCACGCGGCCTACGATCCCAGCGGCGCGTTGTCCGAAGAAGCGGAGCTAACAGCGGCGAAATCCCTGCTGGCGGAGGCCCAGCGCTGCGGCGCGACGACGTTCGTCTTCCTCTCCAGCATCGAAGCGCGACCCGGCGGCGCCTCCGCCTACGCCCGCCGCAAACGCGCCATCGAGCAGGTGGTGTTGGCGCAGGAAGGCACCGTGGTGCGCCCCGGGCTGGTGTACGGCGGCGATGCCGGCGGCTTGTTCGCAACCTTGGACAACGTGGCAAAGCGTGCGCCGCTGATACCCGCTTTCCTGCCGGCGCCGCGCGTGCAGCCCATACACGTTGCCGATCTGTGCCACGGCATTCGCGGCAGGATCGCCGGCGGATCGGCGGGCGTTTACACGGTGGCGCAATCCGGCAGCGTGACGCTGACGGCGTTTTTGCGCCAATTGGCTTGGCACCGGCATCGTCGCTTGCTGCCGGCGGTGCGGCTGCCCACGGTCGGCGTGCGCCTGCTCGTCCACTTGGCGATGGTCTTGCGCCTGTTGCCGAGACCGTACGCGGCACGTTTGCAGGGCCTTTTCGCTTTGCACACGAAAGCCACGGACGCCGCCGCCACGGACTGCGCCCGCCTCGGGGTGGAACCGAGGCCGCTTGCCCAAGGTCTCGGCCGCGGCACCGGCCGGCACCGGGATCTCCTAGAGGAAGCCAATGCCCTAACGCGCTACATCGCCGGCCGCCGCCCATCCCCGGCCACGCTGGCGCACTACGCCAAGGCCGTGGCGATCCGGCGAGGCGGGCAAGCACTGGGTTTGCCGCCGCTCTGCCGCGCTTTTCCTCCGGCGATTCGCTGCATCGACCCGAACCAGCTTGGGGCGCGGCGCAACCCGGAGCTTTCGTGGCGTCTGGACGCCGCGTTCGCGTTGTGCGAAGTGGATGTGCGCTTGGGTCCGGCTTTCCATTCGCGCAAGGCCCGCAGTTGGTTCAGCGCAATTTGCGAGCTAGCCGCGCACACTTTCTTGGAGCTCTTGCTCGCGCCGTTGGCGTTGGCCATACGTTGGCCAAGCCGGCCGGCGGGCAAGAAACTCGACTGACACCTGCTAGGGCTTGCCTTCCGACGGTCGCACAACGGCCGACCAGACGCCGCCGGCGGCGGAGAACTGTCCTGTTCTCGCCTCGCGCACCGGGTACGGGAGGCGCGAGACCGCCACGCACTTGCCGTCGAACAGACCGCCCCGCTCGCCGAACGCGAAGTCGCGGTTGTCGAAGCCGCTTCTCTTGCGCGACGGCGGCAGGTCGGCCGGATCCGCCGGCACCAGGTGCAGGAAGAACCTCGGCTTGATGTCGTCGAAGACGCACGGTTCGCGCACATGGGTCAGCCACTCGTCGTCGACGTACACGTCGAACCGCGACCGCGCCGCCGGCGCAGCGGAACCGGCGCGGGCATACGCACTGCGCAAAACGGCGATGCCGGGATTCGCCGGGCAACTCCGGCCCGACTCGGCGCTGTTGAAGGCGCAGTGGGGCGGACGGCTCACCCCAACGGCTTCGCCGGACTCGTCCAACAGGATCTCCACCGCCCAATCGCCGCCGTCGGGCGGCAATTGCCCAATCCGCGCACTGTGTACGCGCCTTCCCGGCAAACTCACCATCGCCCCGCAGCCGCCACCGTACCACCGCGGCGGCGCGTCGAAATCGTACCGGGCGTTGGTGTCGGGGCTCGGGAACCGCACACGCAGCAGGCGCTCCTCGCGGTCGCAATGTTCCTTGACGAGAACGAGATTCTTCTCGCGCACATGGATGTCGAAGTCCGCCCGGAACACCGGCTCGCCGGCAGCTCTCGGCGCTTCGACAACGGGGGACTGCAAGATCGCCGCCAACAACGGCGGCGTTTCCGCGGCGAGATTCTCCCTGGGCAGTCCCAACGTCGCAAACGTCGTCAACCCGGAAGCGGCGTACGAAAACGCCACGTCGTCGCGGGTTGACGTCGCCAAGTGCGGCAGCACCCCCACCGCGCCAATGCCCAGACAGCAGACCACGCCGGCGAAACCCACCCGCCGGCCGGCTCGCCACAGGCCGCGGGCGCGTCCCCCCCCCCCCCCCCCAGGCTGTTGCGGGCACCAAGAGCGACCGGGCGCAGAACCAGGAAAGGAGAACAAGCGCCGGCAAGGAGCTCTTCCATGTCGAATTTTGGCCGCCAAAGTGGTACAAGGGCAGCAGCAGCAACGTCGCCAACATCGGGAAGAAAAAGGGGTTGCGCACCAAGCGCGGGCGCAACAGCAGCAGGAACGGCAGCAACCCGACGAACTCGCTGAGGTAGAAACGCCTCACCCACCGGAACAGCCTGCGCCAAGGATAGCTCTCCCCCAACAACCAGCCGTGGCCGAAGTCCAGCGCACCAGAGGAAAGGTAGAGCACCAGCAATCCCGCGAGCGGCACCGCCAAGCACAGGTTCGACCAACTGGCGAGGGCGGCAACGCGCTGCCGGTTCTCCCAAAGCAGGGCCGCGACGAAAGGCAGCAGCCCCGCCGCGACGAAAGGCGACCAGAACACCGCCGCCGCCAGCACCACGCCGCTCGCGGCAAGGAACCGCGGGTGGCACCGCAAACGCACAATCAACAACAGGTACATCGCCGCGGCGAGGATGTCGGTGGAGTACCGGAAAGCCTTGAAAAAAACTTGATAGAGGGTCCAATTTTCTCCGAGCCTGATCCCGTCTCTGTAGGCAACGTCAACGCCCGGCCAACCCAAACGGTCGAGGCGGAAGTTGAAGTACTCGGGGCCATGGATGAGCAGCAAGCGCAGCGCGTCCAAGCTGCCGAACAGAACGAACATCCCTGCGGCGAGAACGGCGCGCCGGCCGCCAAGCCCGCGCGCGAACAGGAGCAGCACCAGCGCCAGGCCGGCCCCGGACCACAACGGCACCGCCCAGTTCAGCGCCGCCGGCCCGAACAGTCGTCCGGCGAGACCGGGCACCATGTACCACGCTAGGTAGTAGCGCAGCATCGCCACCCGCTCGCCGCCGCCCCAAGGCAGGTAGTCCGCCAAGCCGTCGCGGACGTACACCGGCCAAGGGTGGCGGCTCAAATCCAGCAACAAGCCGCGCCGGTCCCACCAGTCGTAGTTGTTGGCGTCGAACACGCCGCCGTGGGCCGTCAGCATCGTGCAGGCGAACCCGAGCGCCACGACGCCGAGCGCGGCCGGCGCAGGCCGCCGCGGCCGCCAACCACCGCGCAGCGCCGGCGCCAAGGCCAAGCCCACGAGCAGCGCCGCCGGCACGCCGAACCACCACTCGAACCATCCCACCAGCCAGATCAACACCGGCACCGTCAGGTAGAGGATGGCGCAGCGGTGCAGCAGCGGAAGAGGCTCGGCCTGTTCCGGCCGCGCGAGCATCGGCAGCTTCATCTGGTCACCAACTTCGCTAACGCCCCACTGGTCGCACAGTGGCCGACCAGACGCCGCCGGCGGCGGAGAACTGTCCGGTTCTCGCCTCGCGCACGGGGTAGGGAAGGGGCGAAACCGCCACGCACTTGCCGTCGAACAGACCGCCCCGCTCGCCGAACGCGAAGTCGCGGTTGTCGAAGCCGAAAGGCTGGCGTGGTGGTGGCAGGTCCGCCGGGTCCGCCGGCACCAGGTGCAGGAAGAACCTCGGCTTGATGTCGTCGAAGACGCACGGTTCGCGCACATGGATGAGCCACTCGTCGTCGACGTACACGTCGAACCGCGCCCGCGCTGCCGGTGAACCGGAACTGGCGCGGGCGGACGCGCTGCGCAAAGCGGCGATGCCGGGACTCGCTGGGCAGATCCGCCCCGACCCGAAATCGTGGAAAACACAGTGGGCTGGATGGGTCACCCCAGCGGCTTCGCCGAATTCGTCGAACAGGACCCCCACCGCCCAGTCGCCGCCGTCCGACGGCGTTTGCCCAACCCACACACTGAGGGCACGCCTTCCCGGCAAGCTCACCATCGCCCCGCAGCCGCCGGCGTACCACCGCGGCGGGGCGTCGAAACGGTGCCGAGCGTTGGTGTCGGGGCTCGGGAACCGCACACGCAGCAGGCGGTCCTCGCGGTCGCAGCGTTCCTTGACGAGAACGAGATTCTTCTCGCGCACATAGACATCGAAATCCCCCCGGAACACCGGCTCGCCAACGGTTGTCGGCGCATCGACAACCGGGGCTTGCAGGATAGCCGCCAACAACGGCGGCGTTTCCGCGGCGAGATTCTCCCTGGGCAGCCCCAACGTCGCAAAGGTCGTCAACCCGGAAGCGGCGTACGAAAACGCCACGTCGTCGCGGGTTGACGTCGCCAAGTGCGGCAGCACCCCCACCGCGCCAATGCCCAGACAGCAGACCAGGCCGGCGAAACCCACCCGCCGGCCGGCTCGCCACAGGCCGCGGGCGCGTCCCCCCCCCAGGCTGTTTCGGGCTCCAAGAGCGACCGGGCGCAGAACCAGGAAAGGAGAACAAGCGCCGGCAAGGAGCTCTTCCACGTCGAATGTTGGCCGCCAAAGTGGTACAACGGCAACAGCAGCAACGTCGCCAACATCGGGACGAAAAAAGGGTTGCGCACCAAGCGCGGGCGCAACAGCAGCAGGAACGGCAGCAACCCGACGAACTCGCTGAGGTAGAAACGCCTCACCCACCGGAACAGCCTGCGCCAAGGATAGCTCTCCCCCAACAACCAGCCGTGGCCGAAGTCCAGCGCACCAGAGGAAAGGTAGAGCACCAGCAATCCCGCGAGCGGCACCGCCAAGCACAGGTTCGACCAACTGGCGAGGGCGGCAACGCGCTGCCGGTTCTCCCAAAGCAGGACCGCGACGAAAGGCAGCAGCCCCGCCGCGACGAAAGGCGACCAGAACACCGCCGCCGCCAGCACCACGCCGCTCGCGGCGACGAACCGCGGATGGCGCCGCAAACGCACAATCAACAACAGGTACATCGCCGCGGCGAGGATGTCGGTGGACCACCGGAGAGCATCGAAAAACGATTGATAGTGCGTCCATGTTTCTCCGAGAAATATCGCGTCGCCGTAGTCAATGTCAATACCCGGCCAACCCAAGTGATCGAGGCGGAAATCGAAGTACTCGGGGCCGCGCATCAACAGCAAGCGCAGCACGTCCAAGCCGCCGAACAATACGAACATCCCTGCGGCGAGAACGGCGCGCCGGCCGCCAAGCCCGCGCGCGAACAGGAGCAGCACCAGCGCCAGGCCGGCCCCGGACCACAACGGCACCGCCCAGTTCAGCGCCGCCGGCCCGAACAGTCGCCCGGCGAGACCGGGCACCATGTACCACGCCAAGTAGTAGCGCAGCAGCGCGACGCGCTCGCCGCCGCCCCACGGCAGATAGTCCGCCAAGCCGTCGCGGACGTACATTGGCCAAGGATGGCGGCTCAAATCCAGCAACAGGGCGCGCCGGTCCCACCAGTCCCAGTTGTTGCCATCGAAAACGCCGCCGTGGGCCGTCAGCATCACACAGGCGAACCCGAGCGCCACGACGCCGAGCGCGGCCGGCGAAGGCCGACTTGGTCGCCAACCACCGCGCAGCGCCGGCGCCAAGGCCAAGCCCACGAGCAGCGCCGCCGGCACGCCGAACCACCACTCGAACCATCCCACCAGCCAGATCAACACCGGCAGCATCAGATAGAGTATGGCGCAACGGTGCAGCAGCGGAAGAGGCTCGGCCTGTTCCGGCTGCGCGGGCATCGCGAGCTTCATCCGGTCCCCACTTCGCTAGCGCTCCGCCGGTCGCACGGTGGCCGACCAGATGCCGCCGGCGGCGGAGAACTGCCCGGTTCTCGCCTCGCGCACCGGGTACGGGAGGCGCGAGACCGCCACGCACTTCCCGTCGAACAGACCGCCCCGCTCGCCGAACGCGAAGTCGCGGTTGTCGAAGCCGCTTCTCTTGCGCGACGGCGGCAGGTCGGCCGGATCCGCCGGCACCAGGTGCAGGAAGAACCTCGGCTTGATGTCGTCGAAGACGCACGGTTCGCGCACATGGGTCAGCCACTCGTCGTCGACGTACACGTCGAACAGTGATTGCGCCGCCGGCGCGGCGGAACCGGCGCGGGCATACGCGCCGCGCAAGGCGGCGATGCCGGGATTCGCCGGGCAACTCCGGCCCGACTCGGCGCTGTTGAAGGCGCAGTGCGGCGGATGGCTCACCCCAACGGCTTCGCCGGATTCGTCCAACAGGATCTCCACCGCCCAATCGCCGCCGTCGCGCGGCAATTGCCCAATCCGCGCGCTGTGTACGCGCCTTCCAGGCAAACTCACGATCACCCCGCAGCCGCCGCCGTACCACCGCGGCGCCGCGTCGAACCGGTGCCAAGCGTTGGTGTGGGGGCTCGGGAACCGCACGCGCAGCAGGCGGTCCTCGCGGTCGCAGCCTTCCTTAACGAGAACGAGATTCTTCTCGCGCACATGGATGTCGAAGTCCGCCCGGAACACCGGCTCGCCGGCGGCTCTCGGCGCTTCGATAGCGGGGGTTTGCAGGATCGCCGCCAATAACGGCGACGCTTCCGCGGCGAGATTTTCCCTGGGCAGCCCCAACGTCGCAAACGTCGTCAACCCGGAAGCGCCGTACGAGAACGTCACGTCGTCGCGCGTTGACGCCGCCAAGTGCAGCACCGTCCCCACCGCCCCAATGCCCAAACAACAGACCACGCCGGCGAACCCGACCCGCCGCAGGCCGCGGGTGCGCGCCCACCCCGGCCGATCCGTTTCGGGCACCAACAGCGCCCGGGCGCAGAACCAAGGGAGGAGGACAAGCGCCGGCAAGGAGCTCTTCCATGTCGAATGTTGGCCGCCAAAGTGGTACAACGGCAACAGCAGCAACGTCGCCAACATCGGGACGAAAAAAGGGTTGCGCACCAAGCGCGGGCGCAACAGCAGCAAGAACAACAGCAGCACGAGAAACTCGCTGAGGTAGAAACGCCTCGCCCAGCGGAGCAGTCTGCGCCAAGAAAACCCGTCCCACAGCCAGCCGTGGCCGAAATCCATCGCGCCGGAGGAGAGGTAGAGCGCCAGCAATCCCGCCAGCGGCACCGCCAAGCACAGGTTCGACCAACTTGCGAGCGCGGCAAAGCGCCGTCGGTTCTCCCAGAGCAGCACCGCGACGAAAGGCAGCAGCCCGATCGCGACGTAAACCGACCAAAACACCGCCGCCGCCAGCACCACGCCGCTCACCGCAACGAACCGCGGGTGGCGCCGCAAACGCACAATCAACAACAGGTACATCGCCGCTCCGATGATGTCGGTTGACCACCGGAAGCTCTCGAAGGAGGAAAAGTAGAACGCCATTTTGTCCGCGAGCAAAAGCACCTCGTTGTAGCGGCTGCCAAAACCCGGCCAACCCAAGTGATCTAGGCGGAAGTCGAAGTACTCGAGGCCGCGCACGAACGGCAAGCGCAGCACATCCATGCCGCTGAACAGGAGGAAAATCCCGGCGGCCAGAACGGCGCGCCGGCCGCCGAGCCCGCGCGCGAACAGGAGCAGCACCAGCGCGAGACCGGCCCAGGACCACAACGGCACCGCCCAGTTCAACGCCCCCGGCCCGAACAGTTGCCCGGCGACGCCCGGCACCATGTACCACGCCAAGTAGTAGCGCAGCAGCGCGACCCGCTCGCCGCCGCCCCACGGCAGATAGTCTGCCAAGCCGTCGCGGAGGTACACCGGCCAAGGATGCCGGCTCAAATCCAGCAACAAGGCGCGCCGGTCCCACCAGTCCGGGTTGTTGCCGTCGAACACGCCGCCGTGTGCCGTCAGCATCGTGCAGGCGAAACCCAGCGCCACGATGCCGAGCGCGGCCGCCGAAGGCCGCCGCGGCCGCCAGCCACCGCGCAGCGCCGGCGCCAAGGCCAAGCCCACAAGCAACGCCGCCGGCACGCCGAACCACCACTCGAACCATCCCACCAGCCAGATCAACACCGGCACCGTCAGGTAGAGGATGGCGCAACGGTGCAGCAGCGGAAGAGGCTCGGCCTGTTCCGGCCGCACGGGCATCGCCAGCTTCATCCGGTCCCCACTTCGCTAGCGCTCCGCCGGTCGCACGGTGGCCGACCAGATGCCGCCGGCGGCGGAGAACTGTCCGGTTCCCGCCTCGCGCACCGGGTACGGGAGGCGCGAGACCGCCACGCACTTCCCGTCGAACAGGCCGCCCCGCTCGCCGAACGCGAAGTCGCGGTTGTCGAAGCCGCTTCTCTTGCGCGACGGCGGCAGGTCGGCCGGATCC
This sequence comes from Candidatus Azotimanducaceae bacterium, assembly GCA_965243095.1. Taxonomy (GTDB): domain Bacteria; phylum Pseudomonadota; class Gammaproteobacteria; order Pseudomonadales; family Azotimanducaceae; genus VXYL01. The sequence goes on along the minus strand of OZ251530.1, from coordinate 1,575,051 downwards.
GCCGGCACCAGGTGCAGGAAGAACCTCGGCTTGATGTCGTCGAAGACGCACGGTTCGCGCACATGAGTCAGCCACTCGTCGTCGACGTACACGTCGAACAGTGATTGCGCCGCCGGCGGACTGGAACTGGCGCGGGCATACGCGCTGCGCAAAACGGCGATGCCGGGATTCGCCGGGCAGCTCCGGCCCGATTCCATGCCGTGGAAGGCGCAGTGGGGCGGATGGCTCACCCCAACGGCTTCGCCGGACTCGTCGAGCAGGACCTCCACGGCCCAATCGCCGCCGTCGCGCGGCAATTGCCCAATCCGCGCGCTGTGTACGCGCCTTCCCGGCAAACTCACCATCGCCCCGCAGCCGCCGCCGTACCACCGCGGCGCCGCGTCGAACCGGTGCCAAGCGTTGGTGTGGGGGCTCGGGAACCGCACGCGCAGCAGGCGGTCCTCGCGGTCGCAGCCTTCCTTAACGAGAACGAGATTCTTCTCTCGCACATGGATGTCGAAGTCCCCGCGGAACACCGGCTCGCCAACGGCTCCCGGAGCTTCGACAACCGGGACCCGCAAGATCGCCGCCAACAACGGCGACGCTTCCGCGGCGAGATTGTGACTTGGCCACCCATGCGCCGAAAAGGTCGTCAGCCCGGAAGCGGCGAAGGAAAACGCCACATCGTCGCGGGTGGACACCGCCAAATGCAGCAACGGCGCCGCCGCGCCAATGGCCAGACAACAGACCACGCCGGCGAATCCCACCCGCCGGCAGGCTCGACGCAAGCCGGAGGCGCGTTCGCCGATCCCGGTCGATGCTGTTGCGGGCACCAAGAGCGACCGGGCGCAGAACCAAGAAAGGAGGACAAGCGCCGGCAAGGAGCACTTCGAAGTCGAATGTTGGCCGCCGAAGTAATACATCGGCAGCAGCAGCAACGTCGCCAACATCGGGAAGAAAAAGGGGTTGCGCACCAAGCGCGGCGCAAACAGCAGCAAGAACAGGACCAGCGTGAGAAACTCAGCGAGGTAGAAACGCCTCGCCCAGCGGAGCAGTCTTCTCCAAGTTTCCCCCTCCCCCAGCCAGCCGTGACCGAAATCCAGTGCGCCGGAGGCGAGGTAGAGCACCAGCAATCCCGCGAGCGGCACCGCCAAACACAGGTTCGACCAACTTGCGAGCGCGGCAACACGTTGCCGATTCTCCCAAAGCAGGACGGCGACAAAGGGCAGCAGCCCAATCGCGACGTAAACCGACCAAAACACCGCCCCCGCCAGCACCACACCGCTCACGGCAACGAACCGCGGGTCGCGCCGCAAACGCACAATCAACAACAGGTACATCGCCGCGGCGAGGATGTCGGTGCCCGACCGGAGAGCATCGAAGAAGGGCACATAGAACGCAAGCTTTTCTCCTATCCACATCCCCTCTTGGTAGTCAACGTCAACACCCGGCCAACCCAGACGGTCGAGGCGGAAGTTGAAGTACTCGGGGCCATGCGTGAGCAGCACGCGCAGCGCGTCCATGCCGCCGAACAGTACGCACATCCCGGCGGCGAGAACGGCGCGCCTGCCGCCAAGCCCGCGCGCGAACAAGAGCAGCACCAGCGCCAGACCGGCCGCGGTCCACAATGGCACCGCCCAGTTCAGCGCCCCCGGCCCGAACAGGCGCCCGGCGAGACCGGGCACCATGTACCACGCCAAGTAGTAGCGCAGCAGCGCAACCCGTTCGCCACCGCCCCAAGGCAAATAGTCCGCCAAGCCATCGCGGACGTACACCGGCCAAGGGTGGCGGCTCAAATCCAGCAACAGGGCGCGCCGGTCGGGCCAGTCGAAGTTTTGGCCGTCGAATACGCCGCCGTGGGCGGTCAGCATCGTGCAAGCGAAACCCAGCGCCACGATGCCGAGCGCGGCCGCCGAAGGCCGCTGCGGCCGCCAGCCGCCGCGCAGCGCCGGCGCCAAGGCCAAGCCCACCAGCAGCGCCGCCGGCACACCGAACCACCACTCGAACCATCCCACCAGCCAGATCAACACCGGCACGGTCAGGTAGAGGATGGCGCAACGGTGCAGGAGCGGGAGAGGCTCGGCCTGTTCCGGCAGCGCGAGCATCGCCAGCTTCATCTGGTTCCCAATAACAGTCCGTATTCAAGTGTAGTCAAACGCCGCCTTTTCCGCCACGCCCCGCGCCGCCCGTGGCACCATACGCGCTTGGAAAAACGAGGACGCCATCGTGCCCACCACGCTCGACACCGCGAATGACGAACATCCGTCGACGCGCCGCGGCAGCGGCTATCCAAAGCCCTACGATGGGCCGTGCGCCGAGCGCGAGAAGCGCGCCTTGGGGGATGCGTTCGCGTTGACCGACTACGGCGTCAACATCGTGACGCTGCCGCCGGGGGCGTGGTCGTCGCAGCGGCATTGGCACAGCGCCGAGGACGAGTTCGTCTATGTGCTCGAAGGCGAACCGACGTTGATCACAGACGAGGGACGTACGCGCTTGCGCCCCGGCATGTGCGCGGGATTCCGCAAAGGCGAGGCCAACGGGCACCATCTGGTGAACGAAACCGGTCAGCCGGTGGTGTATTTGGAAGTGGGGTCGCGGCGCTTGGACGATTCGGTGGACTACCCGGACATCGACATGCGCATCGACGCGCGCGGCCAAGGCGGCGGGTTCGTACACAAGGACGGTACGCCGTACCCACGGTGAAACAAGCCGCGCCAAACAGCCCCACGGTTTGGGATTGGCCGTTGCGCCTGTGGCACTGGGCGTTCGCGGCGTGCATTGGTTTTTCGCTCTTTTCCGGTTTGCGCGACGACATCGGCCTCATGGAGTGGCATCAGCGCTCCGGCCTCGCGCTGCTCGGCTTGCTGGTGTTTCGCTTGGGCTGGGGCTGCTGGGGCGGTCGCTACGCCCGTTTCCGCCACTATTGGACGACGCCGGCGGCGTTCCGCGACCACTTTCTTCGGCGGCGGGTGGCTGCGGGAGATACAACGCGCCCGCACACCGCGCCGGGTGTTGCCTTGGTGTTGTTGCTGTTGGTGGCGGCAGCGGCGCAGGTTGGCACCGGGCTGTTCGCCACGGACGACATCTTCACCGAAGGCCCGTTGGCCGGGTTGGTCTCCACGGAATTCGTCCGCTCCGCCAGTTGGGTGCATCGCCGCTTGCACTGGGTGATCTTGGCCGCGGTTTGCGTTCATCTAACCGCCCATGTGGTGTACGCATTCGTTCTGCGTGACGCGACGCCCCTTGGCATGTTCACGGGGCGCAAACCACTCGACGGAAACCTCTCCACGCCCGCCACGCCGCACTATTGGACCCGGGCGGCGTTGACGAGCGCGTTGGCGGTTGGCGTGGTGTTGATGGTGCTCTGGGCCGAGAGGCTCTGGTAGCGCTTACGCCAAGAGTTCCAGCCAGTGCAGAACCGGCGCGTCGAGGGCGGCCGCGAGTTGCATTTGGCAGCCGATGTTGGCCGTTGCGACGGCCTCCGGGCGGTGCCGTTGCAGTTCCCGCGCTTTCCGCCGCGCCAGTTCGTCGGCGATGGCTGGTTGCAGCAAGCTGTACGCCCCGGCCGAACCGCAACACAGATGCGCGTCCGCCACCGGCGCGAGTTCGTAGCCGGTGGCGGTGAGGATGCGCTCGACGGTGCCGGTCAACCGCTGCCCGTGTTGCAAGGTGCAGGGCGGATGCCAGGCGATGCGCCGCAACTCGCGCCCGTCGATCGGCCTTTTGTGGAAAGTGTGGCCGGCCAGCACTTCCGCCGCGTCGCGCACCTTCGCGCCGAAAGCGGCCGCATCCGCATCCCCCAGAAGGCGTCCGTAGTCCTTCAAGGTGACGCCGCAGCCGCTGGCGGTGGAGATCACGAGGTCGGCGTCCAAGGCGCTGAGCTGCTCGACGTTGTGGCGCATGGCGGCTTTGGCGTCGTCGGCGCTCCCGTAGTGCAGGTCGAGGCCGCCGCAGCAACGCTCCGCCGCGGCCGTGAACGGGGCGAATCCACGCGCTCCCAACAATTCGGCTAAGTGAGCGTTCACTTCATTGGTGACAACCCGCTGTGCGCAACCTTGCCAGAGCAATATGCGAGGGCCGGACGTTGCCGAGCGCGGCGCCCGCGAACGCCCGGCCGGCGTGCGGCGCAAACCGGAGGGGCGCAACATGCGGCGCTGTCGGCGCGGCAGCATCCAAGCGAAGGCGCGGCCTAACGCGACCAGCCAACGGAACCAGCGCGGCTGGCGCACCACGCGCAGCAGTACACGCACTAGCCGGTCGCGGGCGCCTTGGCCCGGATCGGGCGAGCGGCTGCCCGCCAACATCTCCCGCCCAATCTCGGCAAGTTCGCCAAACCTCACGCCAGAAGGGCAGGTGGTTTCGCAAGCGCGGCAGGTGAGGCAGCGATCCAAGTGCGTTCGCGCCACGGCGTTCGGCGCGCCGGACTCCAACATGCCTTTGATGAGATAGATGCGCCCGCGCGGGCCGTCCAGCTCGTCGCCGCGCACTTGAAAGGTGGGGCAGGTGGCGTTGCAGAAGCCGCAGTGGACGCAGGCGCGCAGGATCTCGTCCGCCCGGCGCCCATCCTCGGTGGCCAAAACCGATGCGGCGAGCTCCGTTCTCATGCGCGTGGTGGCCGCTGTATGGACTTCGACGCCATGCGCGTTCCGGGCGGTGGCGTTCGCACGGGAGTCCAGCCGGGGTTCTTGCGGGCCACCAGTTGCCAAGTGTCTTTCCAACCACGGAAAGCGGCGGTGCCCAGCCGCCAGGCCGATTGCTTCAGCCGGCTGCCGCGGAACCGCGCCGCCATCAAGTCATCGATGCCTTTCAGTTCCAGCGTTCGCAGATTCAGATACTTGGCAAGCAGCGCCAAATCGCCGCGCACATACTCTCTGACATGTCCCGTCCAAGCGTCAGGGTGCCAGTAGAAAGCACCGAAAGGCGGCAGATTGGTCCCGCCTAGCAGCAGATGCAGCCGCTTGCGGATGTTGCCGGCGTTGGGCACGGTGATGAACAACAGCGCCCCCGGCCGGAGCAACTCCAGCAGGTCGTTCAACAGTTCGCGTGGCGAATCGTGCAGATGCTCGATGACATGATGCAGCATGACCATGTCGAAGGACTCTTTGGCGAAGGGCAACGGCTCTTGTTTTGTCGCATCGAACCACCGGAAGTCAATGCCGAACTCACCGGCAAAAGCAACGACCCGCTCCGCTTCGTGAGGCTGGGCGTCTTGCAGATTGTCGGCGGCGGAACACCGGAAGCCGAGACATTGAAGAACGGCCGGTTTGTGGCAAGCGCCGCTGCCAAAATCCAATATGGCGCCGCCGGACGGAACATAGCGCAAGGCGGTTTTGGCTACATTGGCTAGCGAAAGGGGCTGCGATCCGATGCGCCCTTCGAGGTTCCGCAGCGGAAAGGCGGCGTTGGTGCGCGCAATGGCCTCCGCGATCGCAGCCCGCTGCGCTGCTGGCGTTCGGCTCATCGTCGATACGCTCCGGGCAGCGGGTTGAACACGCCGTCGGGGTCGAACGCTTGTTTTAGGCGCTCGGCGTAGGCCGCCGTTCCGTTCGCCAGGAAGGCGGCAGCATTACCGTCGCGAAACGCTGTTGCGAACGCCCCGTCCGGCACCTCGCCTTCGCCGTTGCGCCACGCTTGACAGCCGCCCCACTCGATCAAGGCGTCGTCCGCCTCGAAGCGGCAGCCGCGGGCCAGCGAGAGGCGCGTAAGCGGCGCCGGTGGATCGTCGGAGAAGAACGGATGCCGGTGGTCGCGCACTTGCGCCCACAACGCCGGATCGGCTGCCTCGCACAGTCCCATTTCCGCGCGCGCGCCGGCAAGGGCCGCCGCGCTGCCGGAAAGCCGCACCGTCAGGCAGCCGGCCACGAAGCAGGTGGCGGTGAGCGGCAACGGCGCGCGCGCCCACTGCCGGCACAGCGCGCCGGCCCGCGTCGCGTCAACGCGCAGCCGGTAGGTCTCTTCCACCGCCGGCGCCGGCGCGAGGCGCACGCTCGCGCTCAGGATGACGCCCAGCGTTCCCCGCGCTCCCACCTGCAAACGCGAAACATCGAACCCGGCCACGTTCTTGATCACGCTGCCGCCGAAGCGCAGGCGTTCGCCCAGGCCGTTGATCATCTCCACGCCGAGCACCGCGTCGCGCACACCGCCTCGCCACGGCCGGGCCGGGCCGGCGAGGCCGCTGGCGATCGCCCCGCCGAAGGTGCCGTCGGTGCCGGCACCGCCAAAGCGCGGCGGATCGAATGGAAGCAACTGGCGGTGTTCCGCCACCGCCGCGGCGATTTCCGCCAGCGGCGTGCCGGCGCGGGCGGTGAGCACGAGTTCCTGCGGGCGGTAGTCTTCGATGCCGGCGTGGCCGGTTGTGGACAGTACCGCATCGCCCCGGGCGCACCCGAGGAACCCCTTGCTCCGGTGGCCGACGATGGCGAGCGTCTTGCCCGCCGTGCGGCATTCCCTCACCTGCGCGGCCAGCGCGTCCGCTTCGTCGCCCACCGGATTAGAACCGTTCCAGGTGCGGATGCGGCAACTGTCCGCGGTGAACGTGCATGCCGCCCAGTTCCGAGCACCGCGCCAGCGTGGGAATCGCCTTGCCGGGATTCATCAAGCCGAGCGGGTCGAACACCGTCTTCAAGCGATGGAACTGGGCGAGTTCGGCGGCGGTGAACTGCTCGCACATCGGGTCCAGCTTCTCCACGCCAACCCCGTGCTCGCCAGTGACCGTGCCGCCGGCGCGAACGCAGAGGCCGAGTATTTCGCTCCCCAACGCATGGGCGCGTTCCGCCTCGCCCGGCGCATTGGCGTCGAACAGAATGAGCGGGTGCAGATTGCCGTCGCCGGCGTGAAACACGTTGGCCACGCGCAGATCGTGCTTGTCGGCAAGGGCCGCGATGCCGCCCAGCACGTCTGCGAGGGCGGCGCGGGGGATGGTGCCGTCCATGCAGTAGTAGTCCGGCGCCAGCCGCCCCATGGCCGGAAACGCGGACTTGCGCCCCTTCCACAACCGCTCGCGTTCGTCTTCGCTCGCCGCCACGCGCACGTCGCCACCATGCCCGCCTAGCACTTCGCCCACCTGCTCGCAATCCGCCCGCACTTCGTCCTCGGCGCCGTCCAGTTCGCACAGCAGAATCGCCGCCGCCTCGCGGGGATAGCCGGCGTGCGCGAAATCCTCGGCGGCGCGGATGGCCGGGTTGTCCATCATCTCCAACCCGGCCGGCACGATGCCGGCGGCGATGATGGCGCTCACGGCGTCGGCGGCGGTGGCCACATCGTCGAACGCCGCCAGCAGCACCCGCTTGGCGGCCGGCAGCGGCAGCAGCTTGACGATGACCTCGGTGACCACGCCGAGCATTCCCTCGGAGCCGATCATCACCGCCAGCAAATCCAAGCCCGGTTGCTCCAAGCCCTTGCCGCCAAGCACCAGCTCGCCGCCTTCGATGGTCTGCACGCGCAAACCGAGGACGTTGTGCAGCGTCAGCCCGTACTTCAGGCAATGCACGCCCCCGGCGTTCTCCGCCACGTTGCCGCCGATGCTGCACGCGATCTGCGACGACGGATCCGGCGCGTAGTACAGCCCGTGCTCGCGCACCGCCTCGCTGATGCTGAGGTTGGTGACGCCCGGCTCCACAGTGGCCGTGCAAGCGTCCAAATCCACCTCGACGACGCGGTTCATCTTGGTGAGCGCAAGCAAAAGCCCCTGCTTATGCGGCCGCGCCCCGCCGGAAAGCCCAGTCCCGGCTCCGCGCGTGACCACCGGCACCCCCTCTTCGCGGCAAACGCGCAACACAGCGCACACCTCGGCCGCGGACTCCGGCAACGCCACCGCCCACGGCTGCTCGCGGATGGCGGTGAGGCCATCCGTCTCGAACGGGCGCACGGCGTGGACGTCCGTGAGCAGGGCATCCGCCGAGAGGCAGGCGCGAAGCCGCTTGAGAACCTGCGGGTGGGGCATGGCGTGGCACTATAAAGGAAGTGCGGTGGCGGGCCGCACACACGTCGCAGGCGAAGCGGCACACCAGCGCGATCGCACGACGTTCGGCACACCGGCCCCGCACCCCTTGGATTATGATGCGGAAGATCCCGGCAAGGCCGCCCACATGCTAAGGCGCAAGCGAACCCGCTGGATCGTGTCGGCCGGCGTCCTCGGCGTGGCGGCGCTGCTGGCCATCGGCATGGCGCTGTGGCCGCGGTCGGACGCCGCGCCGCCAGCGGCGATCCCGGATGCGCCCGGCGGCGTGGCGCCGCGGGCGCGAGCGCCGGCGCCGGCGCCTGGGCCGACACCGCAAGAGGAAGAAGCGCACGACGAGACGGTCGAACCCGTCCACGCCGACTTGCCCCTGGTGTGCGCTGGGCTGGACGACGATCAGCTAAGCCTGCCCACGCAAGAGTGCATGGACGCGCTCGACGCGCGCTTTCTGCCGCTGCCGGCGTCGCGCACGATCCTGCCGGTCTCGCCGCCGCTGGTCTGGCGCGACGTGTTCGAAGACATCGCGGCGAAGATCGAGGCCGTGGACGTCGCCTTGACGGACGCGGCGTGCGACGTGCCGGAGGGCGAGATAAGGCCGGCGCTCGGCCAGCGCTGCGCGGCGCGGGCGACGGCGGCGCTGGACGTGTTGCGACGGGTGTGCTCCCTGGAGTGGAAGCGGGACGTCGCCCGAGACGTCTCGGTCTCTCCCAAGGGGTTCGACTTCAACGCCTTGAATCGGAGGATTACTTGGGACCGCGTGGACAGGACCTCCTTCGGAACCAACGTGGACGCGACGACCCGCGAACACGCGCTCGATCGGTGGTCGGAGCAGGCGCCGGACCAAGAGACCTGGGCGGCCGGCAAGCGGCAGATCAACGACCTGTACTACCGCACGGCGTGGAAGTGGGTGCGGTGCTGGATGTCCCGGCCGACGCGGGACTGGATGCGCGGCGAGCGTTGGGACGGGCTGCTGGCGCGGGCGGCGCGGCTTGGCGACTCGTTCGCGCTGGCGCACCATCTGGGCGGCGTCGAGCACGCGGAGAAACTGGTGGAGCTGGACGCGCCGCAGGGGCACCTGCATCTGGCCAGTTTGGCGTTGCGGAACATCAAGGACGCGTGGTGGAAAAAAGAAGAAGCAGCCGTCCAGAGCATTTTCGAGGAACAACTCGAAGATCGCATCCGACTGCTCAAGATGGCCGGCATCGACTGTGGCGACTGCACCGCGCATAGCGTGAATATGGCCTTTAGCCACGCCACCTTCGACAACCACTTCCGCCAATGCGCCGAGGTGAAGTGCGCCAACTTGGAAGCCATGCGGGAACTCAAAGCAGCCTTGGATGGACGGCACTTGCAGAGAGGTCTGACTCAGCCCCGCCGCTCGCTGCCGCACCTCAAGCGCGCCGAGGCGGTGGCGATGAAGTACGCGCTAGCCGTGGAGACCCTTGCCGAAGCCGCCGGCGTGGACGTGGACTTGGGCCTGCTGCGGCACATGGCCGATGCGGACGCCCCGGTGTTGTTGACCGCCGAGGAAGTGGAGCAGGCGCGCAGCGAAGCCGCGCAGCTGGTCGCCGCGATCTAAGGCGGTCGCCTGCGGCGGGGTGCCGGTGCGGCAACAACCATGCGGCGTACCGACCCTTTGAGGAGCGTGTGCTTGGCCGCCGTTGCGGTGGTCGTCGGCGTTGCGTGCGCGGTTTGGCTTTGGCCCACGTCGCGGCCGGACGCGCCGAGCAAAGGCGCGGAGGCCAGACCAACGCGACCGCCGACTGCCACTTTCGACGACGTGCGCGTGGACACCGAAACCTTGCTGGACGATAGACGCTGCCGGCTCCATCGCGGCGGCGGCGCGGCGCGGGATGCCGCGACGGCGATGGTGACGGCCGACGCCGGCGCGCGCTTCGTGGTGCTGGACGGATCGGGGCCGGTGTTCGCCGGCGCACTGGGGTTCCCGGCCGAGCGGGCGCTGCTCGGCCGGCGGGGCGACGGCGCATTGGCCGCGGCGTTCGGCGGCGGCGATCACGCTCGCCTCAAGGTGTTCTTGGATGGCGATGTGTTGGCGGACGAGCACGGCGTGGCGGATTTCGGCCTCTCGCCCGATGGCGCCGAGTGGTTCCTGATGCGGCGGAACGCGCAGCGGCCGCGCGAGGTTGAGCGGCACGACACCGCCACCGGCAGGCGGCGCGCGTTCGAGGCGTTTTGGCTGCGCGACACCCGCGAGGGCCTGTCGCACACGGCGGCGTACGCGCGGGCGGGCGGCCAGATCGTCTTCACGCAGCGCACACCGGGCGACGGCGACGACAACGCGCACGTCATCCGAACGGCGCAAGGCAAAACGCGCATGGTGCGCTTCAGCAAACCGCAGGTCCTTCTTTTGGAGTCCGACGCGCACGTCTTCAAGTTGGAGAAGTGGCCTCACGAGCACTACGTGGACAAGAGCGTGATCAACTGGGGCGCCAAAGGCGACGAGCGCATGGTGGACGCTTGGTGGCGCAACCTCGCCTTGGCCCCCGCCACCGCGCGCATGTTCCTCTCCGACGACGGGGCGTGGCTGGGCCTGTTCGGTTGGAACCTGGTGGTGTTGAACGCTCACACTGGCGAACAGGCGCTGTCGTTTCCGGTGCGGGGCGACAAGCCTGCCGAGTTGGCGCGGCTCGGCAGCGTCTTGGCGCCGGACGCCACCGTGGGGGACGTGGGACAGGCGCACAGCGCGCGCATCGCGCACGGCGTCTTGCTGCTGCGCCGCGCGGTTCCGCCCGGCGACGGCGCGGGCGGCGGCACGGCGGAGGTGGTGGACGTGTTCCGCGTGGCCAACCTGCGGCCCGACGCCCAGCCGGACATGCGCATTGCCGCGGACGACGTGAACCGCTGCCTGGTGGACACCGTGGGCTTCCCGCTGCCCTTCGTCCACGTGGACGCCGACGGGCCCCGTTACGTCCCCGCCGGCCACGCCGAGACGGGCGGCTTCCAACCACTCTGACGCTCGCCCATCCCCCGCTGGGCAGGCTGTCCACGGCAAGGCGGGCGGACGTGCTTGGCTTCCCCTCTTGGCTTGGGCCAAGGCTCGCCGCCTGCCCTTGACTTGCCCGCGGCAGCCACAGTAGGCTTCCACATTCCTCGAACCTCGTTGGGCTGCGCGACGGTCGCGTCGCCTGCCACTCCGCATCAAGCGGAAGGAGTTACTATCTTGCGTACCGACCTTCAAGCCCGCGCCGACCGGGCGGCCAAGCTGTTCACGGAGAAGGCCCGCAAGCCGTTGGTCGTCGAGTTCGCCGGCGTTCCCAAAGCCGGCAAGACGACCATTCTCTCTCATGTGCAGACCTTTCTCAAACGGTGCGGCTTCCGCACCGACGTGGTTGTGGAGCGTGCGTCGGTCTGCCCTATCCGCGACAAAAAACACGCCAACTTCAACGTCTGGACGGCCTGCACCACGCTGGCGCAGGTGTTGGAAAAGACGCAGAACCCACCGAGGCCGGATGATCCCCACATCCTGTTTCTCGATAGGGGCCTTTTCGACTCCATCTGTTGGATGACGATGATGGAGCAGATATCTAGGATTCGGGCGGAAGATCGGAAACTGATACAACGCTTCCTCACTATGGACGACTGGCGAAAGCGAATATCGGCCGTCTTCGTCATGTTGGCGTCTCCCCAAGACTCGATGGATCGAGAAAAGGGCCTGCTGCCGGTCGAAGGCGCAGAAGGCTCGATAATGAATCCGCACATTCTGGAGAAGATCAAGGATGTCAACGAACAGTGTATAGAACAGTTGGGGCGGGAGTTTCGGCTGTTTCCCGTCAACACATCTGTTGGTGAAACCAAAGACAATCCCACGCGCACCGCGGAGGTGGTTGTGGAGACCATATTGGCGCTTGCGGAAGGGCATGTGGAAGAGAGCATATTGTCCTGCCCCAAGCCCGAAGTGACGGGGTTGTTTGTCGGTCGTTGTTTCATCGACAAAGCCCAGGCTGCGGCTCTTGTAAGCAAATTCCAAGTTGGCGGCAGCTATCGGCCGAGAAACGAAGTGGAGAAAGACAACACCGTGGTTCAAGCACTGCCTATCGTCGTGGTGCGAAACGCCGACGGCGATGTGTTGCGTCTGCGCCGTCGCGAGAAGTCCCCGGACAATCCGCTGCACGAGAAGATCGTCATCTGGGCTGGTGGACACGTCCGCTGCGAAGACGCCGTAAACGGCGATCCGCTGCTGCACTGTGCGGTAAGGGAACTTGAAGAGGAGTTGCGGCTGCAAGTGGCGCCATCCGCGTTGCGTTTGCTTGGGTCGGTTTACTTCGGAAACGGCGAGAGCACGTCAAGGCATGTCGGCATAGCCTATGAGTGGCGGGCGAACACGAACGACGTATCCGCCGTGCTCAGCAGGTCCGAGTTCTTCGAGAAGAGCGGCACATCGCTGAGCGGGAGCTTTTGTTCGGTTGACCAGCTAGCGGAGGACGTGCGCTGCAAGCAACTGGCCGAGCCATGGTCGGTGGAGTTGATCCGAAACGCCCTGGCGAAGGACGGGATGGAGGATCTGCTTACCCGTGAACATTCAGCGTGATTCCCTCCTCCGGTCGAGGCGGATGTAGCCATCCGTGGCGGGCGCATCGGCGTGGCAATGACCGCACACCGCCGGGCGCACGCGAGATCGACTTTGGCCGGGCTGGGCTGCTGCCGGGCCGTGCGCAAGCTAGCTAAAAGGCGGTTGACGTGAGGAACGGAAGTGGACTAACCTCTTGGCCAAGTCCATCGGTCTGAACATGCACATGCCGACAGTCAACGTCCACCAAGCCAAAACCCACCTCTCGCGCCTGCTGGCGCAAGCGCAAGCTGGCGAGGAGGTAGTCATCGCCCGTCGCGGCAAGCCAGTTGCGCGGCTGATCGCCTGCGAACCCAAGGGCAGGCGGCGTTTCGGTGCCATGAAGGGGAAGATCGTCGTTGACGACAGTGTCCTTGAGCCGTTGCCGGCGGAGGAGTTGGCGCTTTGGGAAGGCCGCGCATAGGCGATGAGGTTGCTGCTGGACACGCACGCCTTCCTCTGGTGGCTGGAGGGGAATACACGGTTGCCGGCGGCGCCCCGTGGTGCGATTCAAGACGCGAACAACGACGTCATCATCAGCGCGGCCACAGCATGGGAGATCACCACTAAGCACCGCTTGGCAAACTGCGAGAGGCAGCAGCAGTGGCGGAAGACGTGGCAGGCGCCATCGCGGCGCAGGGCTTTGAGGAGCTGCCAATCTCGGTTGACGACGCTGCGCGGGCGGGCAGGCTTCCCGGGCCACATCGAGACCCTTTCGACCGGATGCTCATCGCGCAAGCACTGGCCCGTGGTCTCGCGCTCGTTTCCATCGAAAAGGCGTTCGACACCTACGGCGTTTGGCGTCTATGGCAAGACAACTGATAAGATCCACGCCAATGGGCACGTCAAAACAACAACGTCGCGTTTCGCCGCCTTGGTTCTCTGGTCGTGTGTAGTCTGAGTTAGCTGGCATGTCCGCTGACGCTTTCGTGCTCCGCAACGCTGTCGTCGTGAACGAGGGGCGTCGCGTGGAGACCGATGTGGCCATCCGCGGCGGGCGCATCGAGCGCGTGGGCAATGGCCGGGCGCTGCCGGGCGCTCGCGAGATCGATTTGGCCGGCGCGTGGCTGCTGCCCGGGATGATCGACGATCAAGCGCACTACCGCGAGCCGGGCTTCGAGCACAAGGGCACCATCGCCACCGAATCCCGCGCCGCGGTGGCCGGGGGCATCACCAGCTACATGGAGATGCCGAACTGCGTTCCGCAGACCATCGACATGCCGCGTCTGCGCGACAAGCATGCCCGCGCCGCCGAGCGTTCGATGGCGAACTACGCGTTCTACCTGGGCGCAACCAACGACAATCTGGAAGCGGTGAAGTCCGTGGACGTTCACCTCGCCTGCGGCGTCAAGGTGTTCATGGGCGCGTCCACCGGCAACATGCTGGTGGACGACGAGCGCGCCTTGGAGGGCATCTTTCGCGGCAGCCCGCTGGTGATCGCCACGCACTGCGAGGACACGCCCACCATCCTCGCCAACGAAGCCCGCGCCCGCGAGCGCTTCGGCGACGCCATACCCATGCGCGAGCATCCGCGCATCCGCTCCGCCGAGGCGTGCCACAAGTCCTCCACGCTCGCGGTGGAATTGGCGCAACGCCACGGCAGCCGCCTGCACATGCTGCACCTCACCACGGCGCGCGAACTGGCGTTGTTCACGCCCGGGCCGCTCGCCGGCAAGCGCATCACCGCCGAAGTGTGCGTTCACCACTTGTTTTTCAACGACACCTGGTACGCGCCGCTGGGCGCTTACGTCAAGTGCAATCCGGCGATCAAAACGCGCGCCGACCAAGCCGCGCTGGCCCAAGCGGTGCGCGACGACCGCATCGACATCATCGCCACCGACCACGCGCCGCACACCAAAACGGAGAAAGCCGGCAACTACACCACCGCCCCGGCCGGCCTGCCGCTGGCGCAGCATGTGCTGCTGATGCTGGTCGATGCCGTGCAGTCCGGCGACCTCACCATCGAGCGGGTGGTGCAGAAAACCGCGCACGCCCCGGCGCAGCGGTTCGAGGTGGCCGAGCGCGGCTTCGTGCGCGAAGGCTACTGGGCCGACCTAGTGGTGGTGAACCCGCAGGCGGTCACGGCGGTGGACGAGGAGCCCGTGTACTCGAAGTGCGGCTGGACGCCGTTCCGCGGCTTCACCTTCCGCGGCCGCGTAACGCACACGTTCGTCAGCGGCCAGCTCGCCTACGAGAACGGGCGCTTCAATGAGGGCGTGCGCGGGCGGGCGTTGGAGTTCGCCCGCTAGAACACCCCGTGCGTGACCACCGGCGCCGGCATCCCTACTCCGCCGGCACTGTCGAAGTGGATAGGTTGGCCAACCTGCCGTCCGCGCCGCGCAGCAGGTTCAGCACCTGAATGTCCGCATCGGTCTGCACCGAAAGGCGCCATTTGCCGGCGCCAACGCCCAAGCTCCCGGTGATGTGTTCGCCGCCCGCTTCCAGCTCCCCCGCTGTGACGGTGCGCGATTCGGCGGCCGCCAAGGTCAGCGAAACGGGGCCGCCCGGCGCCGGCTGGCCGCGATCGTCCGTCGCGGTTATGGCGATGGCGGCGTCGGTCTCCCCCATGTTCACGAGCCGCAGCTCGCTGGCCGGGTCGCTCATCCTCGCCGGCTGGAAGATGGGCACCCGATGCGTTCGCCCGGCGCTTGGCGCCACATCGTGCATGGCGGCCAGAAATCCGTCCGGGCCGCGTGCGAACGCCAGCGGCGCGATGTCGAGCTCGGTATCTAGCTGCAAGCGCCAGTCGCCCACCGGGGGCGAGGTGCCCGGCAATCCCTTGGCGGCATTGCCTTCCTCCAAGTCCGCGGTGTTGAAGTGCGTGGCTTGGCGGGCGCCCAAAGGCACCGCCATCGGGCCGTAACGGCGCCCGGCGTCGTCCACGGCGTGGAGGATCACCTCGCCGGCGAGGTCGCCCGCGTTGACGATGCGGGCGAAGCCGCTCGCCGGGAGGCGATAGCCGGAGAGCAGGAGCGGCAGCGCGGCGGCGTTCGCCGGGCGGCCGGAGAGATTCGTCCACGCGCCGTCGCCGCGTTCCACCAAGCTCTGCACGACGATGGGGCGATTGGCGGAGACGAGCAGCCGCCACTTGCCGGCGCCAGCGCCCAGTTGTCCGCGCAGCAGCGGCTCGCCCTGCTCCAACTGACGGGCGGTGAGCGTATGCGCCGCGCCCGAGGGAAGCGTCAGCGCCACGGTGCCGCCCGGCGCTGCGGTGCCCCGGTCATCCACGGCGGAGATGGTCACTTCCGCGTCGTCGCCGCCGTCGTTGATCAGCCGCAGCAGGCTCGCGCGTTCGCCGTTGCGGGCCGGGTTGAAGGTGTGGACGCTGTGGCGCAATCCCGTCGCCGGCACGGTGTCGTGCATGGCGGCGAGGAAGCCGTCCGCGCCGCGGGCGTACGCGAGCGGTTCGATGTTCAAATTCGTCGCCAGCCGCAAACGCCAATCGCCTTCGCCGACGCCCACGCCGGACAACAGCCCCTTCGCCGCGTTGCCCGTCTCCAAGTCGTGGGAGTCGAAATGCGCGGCGTGACCAGCCCCGACCGCCAGCGTGACCGGCCCGCGCACCGCGCCGCGGTCGTCGATGGCGCGGATGCCCACCGTGCCGCCTTCGGTGGAGTGATTCACGATGCGCACCAAGCTCTCCCGCGCCGGCGCGTGGCGAGCGGAGAAAACGAGGGGCAGCGCGTGTTCGTCGGCGCGTGTCTCGGTGGGCGCGAAGGTGGTGCGCAAGGTGTAGGCGCCGGTCGCGCCTTCCCAACCGCTCACGACCACGAAGTAGGCGCCGGCCGGCACCCAGCTATCGATGCGAAAGTTCAGCAATGCGCCGCCGTTGTCGTCCTTGGCCAGCACCGTGCCCGCTTCGGACGTCAGGCGCCCTACGGTGTCCGTGTCGCCGGTGGTCTCGGCGCGCAGCACACCGGCCACCGGCACCTCAATGCGGAAGACGTCCTCGTCGTCGCCGTGGTCCACCACCGCGGTTGTGGTGGAATCCACTGGCACCGGGCTTGCGGCGTCTTCGGTGTCGCCGTGATCGTCCGGCGGAGGCGGTTCGAGCGGCTCAACCGAAACCGCAAGCGTGTAGCGGCCGGTGGCCGCTTCGTCGGCGCCGCGCACTTGCACGTAGTGACGGCCGCCGGACACCACCCGCTCGATGTCGAAGTTCTCGCCCTCGCCGCTGTCGGCGTTCGCGCCGAACGCCACGCGCGTGCTCGCGGTGCCGCTCGTGGACACGCGCAACCTGCCGGCCGGCGGTTCGACGCGGAAGAAGTCCACGTCGCCCGGTTCTTCCAGTTCCCCCTCGGTGGTGGAAGGCACGCCTACGGCGGTCGCCGTGATGTGCATGTCGCCGTGGTCGTCCGGCACCGCCGGCATGGCCCGGAATTCCAACACGTAGTTCATCGCGTCCGGAGAAGCAGAGAACTCGTAGTGCGAGTCCAAATCGTCATGGGCCAATCGCACGGCGACGAAGTACACGCCGGCGGGGAGTTTCGCCGCCGCGAGATGCCCGTCGTCCGCCGCGATGATTCGGTTCTCTTGCCGCAACTCGATCCAAGAGCGGAAGTGGGTGGGGAGCCCGGAGGTTTTCACATCCAAGCTGCTGGTCTCGGTGAGCGCCATGCGGAAGTAGTCCACGTCGAACGGCGCGTTGAACCGCCCCGTCTTGTAGATCGGCACCGCAACGACCGTGGCATCCTCCTCGGTGTCGCCGTGATCATCCTCCCCGGGCGCGAAGGAGACGTTGACCGCATAGCCGCCGGTGGTGGCGCCGCGCACGCCCCGCACCTCCAGGTAGTACGTTCCGCCGCCCAGCGTCTCTTCGATGCGAAAGTTCCGCGCCGCGCCGCCATCGTCGTTGCTGACAAGTTCGTCCAGGAAGTTGTAGTCGCCCAAACGGAACAAGCTGCCGCGCGTGTCCGTTTCGCCAACGCTCTCCGCACGTATCGTGCCGAGCGATGGGAGGTCGATGCGAAAGTAGTCGACATCCAATGGCTCCAGTTCGCCGGCGGTCATGGAGGGCACCGCAATCGTCGTCGCCGTTGCGAACCCATCGCCGTGATCGTCGGTTCGGCCGTCCGGCCCAAACCAAACATCCAGCGTGTACAGACCCGTCGCCGGACTGGTGAAACCGATCGCGGAGGGTTTCGGCGAGAAGCCCCGCACTTCCACGACGTAGGCGCCCGGCGGCAATCTGGTTTCGATGCGGAAGTTCTGATCGCGACCGCTGTCGTCGTCCTCCAGCACGGCGCTACCGTCCAGCCACGCCAACTTGCCGTAGGTGTCCACGCTGCCGCTTGTCTCCACGCGCAACACGGCAACCTCGTCCAAGTCGATGCGGAAGAAATCCACGTCGTCCACGCCCAACACGCCATCGGTTGAGGACGGCGCCGCCACACGCGTGGCCACCGCCGCCGAGTTGCCGTGGCGGTCCTCGCGCAGCCAATCCAAGGACGCCCGCAAACGATAATCGCCGCGCGCGCCGTCCGTGCCGCGCACGGCGATCAAGTACGCGCCGGGTTTCACTTGCGCCTCGATCAGGAAGTTGCCGCCTTCGCCGCTGTTGTCGTCGGCGACGCCGGCGAAGTCCGCCTGGCCGTCCGCGCTGGTTAGTTCGCCGTGCGTATCGGTGGAACCCGTCGTGTCCACGCGCAAGACGCCGCCACGCGGCACGTCGATGCGAAAGTAGTCTTTGTCGTCGGCCTCCAGCAAACCCCGGGTCATGGATCCGAGCAACACCGTTTTGGCTTCCCGGGCGGTGTCCCCGTAGTCGGTGGTGCCGCCACGATCGCCCCAGCCGACGCGAAAGTTGGCCACGACGTGGCGCGCCTTGTTCAGGCTTGCCACGGCGTTGGCGGGGCCGCGCGCGTCCAGGAACGCGCTGCCCTCGTCCACGCCAAGCGGGTCTCCATCGGCGCCCGGATATCGTTGGTTCGGATTGGAGAAATACGGAATACGCACGGCGAGGCGGTGGCCGGCGCCGGCGCATTGATCCAAGTAGGCCATGATCGTCGCCCAGCAGGAGTCCCGCGCCGCCCCGGGCCGCAACGCGCGCTGGTTCACATAGCCGTGGCTGTAGGGGAATACGCCGCCGACGGGGCTAACATAGCGATCATGATGAAGCCCCATGTTGTGGCCGACCTCGTGGGCGAGCGTGTTGTAGGCCACCCGGTCCACATGCACGAAGTTGTAGGCCTCGTCCGCGAAGTCCGGAGAAAGTTCGTGCATCAAGTTGGCGTATCCGCCGAAGCCCATCAACATGACAACGCTCACGATGTCCGCGCGATAGCGATTGCGAACCAAGCCGAGGGTGACCGCATGCGAGTCCAACCGGCGGTAGTTCTCCCAGGTAAGACGGTAGCCCTCCAAATCGGGATAGTCGGTTTGCTCGGCCGCAACCAAGCTCAGGCGGAAGTCCACGCCGCCGCGCGCATAGGCGTTGTTCGCGGATGCCACGCCTAGGTCGATCAACGCTTGGATGTTCGCAACGCCGCCGGCCCTTTTCTCGGCACCCGCCGTCCAAAGCACCACCAGGTCCACCACCGAGCCATCGTCCACGGCCTCGCCTGTCGTCTTCGGCCGGCCCTGCCCCACCCCGCGCGCTTTACCGCGTGGGTGTTCGCGCACACGCGGCGCCGCCAATGGTGGCAACGCCGCCACATCCACTTCCCGCAAGACTTGCACGCCATCCGCCGTGCGAATGTCGTAGAGAGCCGAGGGCGTCCACACGTTCCCCACGACGACGTCGCCATTGACGACCATGGTTGCCGCGCCCCGGGAAGACCCCAACACCTTCCCCGAAAGCGAATAACCCGCCGAGGTGCGGGTGGTTCGTTCGATCAGCGCCTCGAACTCCGCGCCATCCCACAGATTCAGCGCCATCCGGGTCGGCACACCTTCGGCAACTTGTGCGCGAACGTCCCCGAGTTCACCGAGATCCGCCCGCGCCAACCGCTGCCGGACGAGTGGCCCCTCCAACGCTGGGGCAAAGACCCCCGACCGCGCGCCGACATCGTGGAACACCACCCCGGCGCGTTCGCTCGCCAACGCGCCGCTCGAAGCGAAAGCGCCCAACGCCGCGCATACGGCCGCTCGAACCGGACGGTTCATGCTCATCGTTGCCCCCGCCAGTAGCAGGAGGGCGGTTTCTCACATCTGCGGCCCTGTTGTCAAGAGCCGGCGGATTTCCCGCGGCCGTTACCGGTTCGGCCCGCGCGTCTGCGGATACGGTTGCCAGCGGCGCAGCTTCGTCTTCGGCAGCACGGCCGGGTTGACGGCGCTGCGTGGCCACTTGCCTTGCAGCACGGTGGCGAGTTCGCGGCCGAGGCGGCGGCGTGTTTCCGGCGCCATGCGGGCGGTGGCGGAGGCGATGTGCGGGGTGCAGACCACGTTGTCCATGTTGAGCAGCGGATTGTCCGTGGCCACCGGCTCCACCTCGAACACGTCCAGCGCCGCGCCGGCGATTTCGCTCGCCTGCAGGGCACGGATGAGGGCGGCTTCGTCCACCGTGGGGCCGCGGCCGTTGTTGATGAACAGGGCGCTCGGCTTCATGCGCGCGAAGTGCTCGTCGGTGAGCATGTGGTGGGTTTCGGCGTTCAGCGGCGCGTGCATGGAGACGAAATCCGAGCGCTCCAGCAGCTCGAACAGGCTGGTGACCGGCTCCACGTTGGCCATGGTCATCTCCAGTTCGGAGAGGTACGGGTCGTAGGCGAGCACGCGCAGGCCGAAGGCGTGGCAGCGATGCGCCACCGCCTTGGCGACGTTGCCGAAGGAGATGAGGCCGATGGTCTGCCCCCACAGGCGCGGAATGTCGGCGTGGTGCGGGCGGCCTTCCGCCCAGCGCCCCTCCTGCGTCATGCGGTGCATCAGCAGCAGGCGGCGGTGCGCGGCGAGGAACATCATCATGGTGTGGTCGGCCACTTCGTCGATGAACACGTCCGGCACGTTGGTGACGACGATGCCGCAGTCGGTGGCGGCGTCCACGTCCACGGTGTCCGCGCCGACGCTGCCGAGGCCGATCACCACGCACTTCTCCAAGCTCTCGATGATCGGGCGGCTGATGCGCCGGCCGCGGGCGATGAGGGCGTCCGCTTCCGAGCGCACCGCGACGATGAACTCCTCCTCGGATTTCGCCGGCACTTCGACGATGCGCGCGCCGATGGGGTCCAGCGCCTCGCGCTCGATTTCGTATTGCGAATCCGCCAAGTCGTAGGAGACGCCGCGCTGCGCCTGCACCATCACCTTGTGTTTCGTTTCGGCCATTTTGTTTCCGTTTCCTTTTGCTGAGGGTTGCTGAGGGTTGCCTGAAGATCAATCAAACGCCGAAAGCACGTCGGCGTCGATGCGCTCGAAGTGTTCCGGCTTGGTCGGCACGGCGGAGAACATCATCTCCTCGCAGCCGGCGTCCCGGTACGCGCCGATGGTGTCGACTACCTGCGCCGGCGGCCCGTACAACACCCACTCGCCGCGCCGCTGCCGCAGCTCCTTGGCTTTGGCCTCGTCGTCCTCCAAACGAATGGGAATGAGCATGGTCTTCTTGATTTCGGCCGGGTCGCGCCCGAGCGCTTCGCAGTGCCGCTCCAGCACGCTGATCTTGTGCCGGAACACGTCCACGCCGCCCGGGTTGTTGAAGTCGATGTTGCAGATGTCGGCGTACTTGGCGCAGCTGCGCAGCGTTCTTTTCTCGCCGTTGCCGCCCACCAGAATGGGCAGGTGGGGCGTTTGCGCACATGGCGGGGCGAGCGGGCAGTTGTCGAGGCGGTAGTATTCGCCGTCGAAGTTGGCGGTGCCGCCGTTGCCGTCGGTGAACAGCCGTTTGATGACCTCCAGCGCCTCGTCCAAGCGGTCGCAGCGCTCTTTCAAGGGCGGGAAGCGCCAGCCATACGCCTCGTGCTCGCGCCCGAACCACGCCGAGCCGATGCCCAACGTCAACCGGCCGTGGCTGATCTGGTCGATGGTGGCGGCCATTTTGGCCAGCAGCGCCGGGTTCCGGTAGGTGTTGCCGGTGACCAACAGCCCCAGCCGCAAGCGCTCGGTGATGGCGGCCGCGGCGGTGAGCAGCGACCAGCCCTCCATTGCGCCGCCGCCTTCCAGATCGCGCCTTCCCACCGGCGGCAGAAAGTGATCGGACCACCACAGGCTGTCCCAGCGCCCGTTCTGCACGGCGCGAATGGTCGCCAACGTGTCGTCCCATTCGCAAAAGTAGTTCACGAGCTGCGCCCCGAATTGCATGGCTTCCCTCTCCCCTCTCATGTGCCGCGTGTGCCGCGGCGAAGCGGGTGATCCTACCCGACTCGCGGATTTGGCGGGCGAAGGGCGCTACGGACAGGGGCGTACGACAAGATCTTTGGCGACGGGTGCTGGGAGCGCGGGCGTCTCGCCCGCATGCAGGCGGCATGCCTGCGTTTGCCAATCAGGGCGATTCCGGTTCGTCGTTGGCGTTGATGAGGCGCACGAACTTGCGTGCGGTTGCGGCGTCGAAGTGCCGATCGGCCTCTTGCCGCTCGTCCTCGTCCTCAATGAGGCGTGCGAGCGTGTTTGCCGTCTCGGCGTCGAAGTGCCGCTCGGCCAGCCTGCGCAGCCGAGCGCGCTCCTCCAGACGGCCTTCGTTGATTTTCTGCTCGTCCCACTCCTGAAGCGTTTCCGCAAGCATCGTCCGTTTCTCCATGATGTCCGTCAAAGTCCGCAGCCGGTCGCCGAAGCGATGGCGCAGCACACCATAGCACCATCGTTCAAGGCCGTGCGACAAGGCCGCATCGCCGACCCGGGCGAAGGTTGCCGCCGCGTGCTCCAGCGCCGTCGCGAGACCGGCGGCATCCGCCGCCTCCAGCGCCAGCCATGCCCGCGCGACGTTGCCGTCCGACAAGTGGTCGCCCCGATAGGTCTTGGCGTCAACAAAGCGGAACGCCATGCGCGGCTGAAACTCCACCAGCGCGTCCGGAACCCACTCGGTGCGCTCCGCCACTTGCAGCGGCGGCGACCACTGCGCCCGGCCGCTGTACACCACCAAAGGCACGTGCGCGGGAACCGTCGCCGTCGCGCCGCCGCGAAGCAGGTCCCGGCGCAGCAGCACGGCGTACTCGATCACGCGCTCCGCCATCATGCGAGGGGCAAGCCCCTCGCGCTCCCCCGCTGAGGGCTCCGTGCGGATGCGAGCCGCTCTGGAACTCCACATGCACCACCACGGCGGCATCGGGCGGGTAGCCGGCGCCGGGCTTGAACGGCGCGCGCCACGGCATATCCTCCTCGGCGCGGACGCGGTGGTTGTCCGCGACGTGCTCGGCCGGCAGCCGCGCCAGCCGGTCGAGGTCGAGGTCGTCCACCCAGGGTTCGCCGAGCAGGCGCAGGAGGTCCGCCACCATGCGCGGGTGGGAGAACAGGAGCTTGTTCGCCGGGTCGCTTGGCGCGGCCGGGCGGCGCTGTTGGTTCGGGGGTGCCATGCGCGCCAGTTTGAGCAAGGCGCGGGGCGCTTGGATACGGGTTTTGGCTGAAAATCGTGTAGGAAATCGACACTTCGTGAAGGCAGTAAAACGCCATAAATCCCCGGCGATCGCGCCAGCGAAGGGCATCGCTCCGCTCCAAGCGACCGACGCCCGGCGCACGGTTGACCCGAAAAGGTAATATGTCGGTAGGACTTGCGCTCAGCCACGCGCTGAGCGCGTTGCTGGGCATGATGGAGGAGAAAGCGTATGGACGATTCCACCCCCCCCCCCCCCCCCCGCGTGCGCGGGCGCTCGGTGCTGGCCATGTTGCTGACCTGCGCCGCGGGCGCCATCCCCGGGCGCCGCGATGGCGCGGTTCCGCGCCTCGCCGCCTTCCTCTTGGCTGCGCTTGCGGCGCTCGGCGCGGGGCAGGCCACGGCCCACCACGGCGCCAACCCCCGCATAACCACCGTGACGGTGAGCGAGCCCGCGAACGGCGACACCTTCATGCAGGGCGAGACCATCACCGTCACCCTGACATTCAGCCTAGCTGTCATCGACAACAGAAGCTGTTCAGCCACCTTTTGGGCTGGCAACACTCTTAAGCTGGAGTTGCTCATTGGCGGGGCCACCAGGCAGATGAGCTGCCTGGACAACACCAATGTCCTCCGCAGCACCATACCCTTCACCTATACGGTTGGGCAGGATGACGCCGACGCCGACGGGTTGAGCATCAGCAGGTTGTGGGGTGGGCAGGTAAGAAACTTCGCGGACAACCTTGACGACCGGCCCGTGGTTCGAGACCTGCCCACGGACTACCCGCGCCACAAGGTTCTGGGCAGCGGCGTGGCCATCTTGTCGACGAACCCCTCTTCCCTGACCGAGACGAACCTGGATGGCGCGACGCTGGCCCTCTCGTTGACCGGAACCACCTTCGCCAGCGGCGTCACCGCGGACAGCTTCGCGCTGGCGCCGGCGATTTCGGGCCTGTCCATCGCCAACGTGGCCGGCGCCGCCTCCGGCGGCACGACAGCCACCCTAACGCTCGCCTACGCCGGCGGCGAACTGCCCGCCACCCGAGAGTTGGCGGTGAGGGTGCTGACCGCCGCGCACGCCGGCGGCATCGACCTGACGACGTGGACAACCACAACGGTGCTTGGCGGGGCGGTCGCGTTCGCGGACCCGGTGCTGGCGGCCGCCGTGGAGCGGGCGCTGGGCAAGCATCCGGGAACGGTGAGGACTTTGCACCTGCCGGCGTTGCGGACGCTGAACGCGGAGGGGGCGGGGATCTCGTCGCTGGCGGGTCTGGAGGCGGCGCTGTGGCTGGAATCGGCGTCGCTGGGCGGCAACGCGCCGGCGGCCGGCGGCGAGCCGCTGGACCTGTCGCCGCTGGCGGCGCTGCCGTCGCTGACCCATCTCGACTTGTCGGACAACGCTCTGGTGGATGTCTCCGATCTGTCGGGGCTGACCGGTCTGCGCCAGCTGCTGCTGGGTGGCAACGCGCTGCGCGACCTGTCGCAGCTAGCGGGGCTGACCGGATTGGAGGCGCTGACGCTCTCGCGCAACGGCCTTGACGACATTTCGGCGCTGTCGGGGCTTGGCTCGCTGATCTACCTGCATCTGGGCGACAACCGGATCGCGGACATCTCGGCGCTGGCGGGGCTCTCGAAGCTGCGGCGGCTGTGGCTGCCGAACAACATGGTTGCCGACGTCTCGGCGCTTGCGGGGCTGCGGGCGCTGACGCGGCTGGACCTGTCGCGCAACCGCATCGCGGACGCTTCGCCGCTGCGCGGGCTGACGCGGCTGTCGTGGCTGCGCTTGGGCTGGAACCGGCTGGCGGACGTGTCGGGGCTGGCCGGGCACCCGAGGCTCGCGGACGGCGGCGCATTGGGGCTGCGCGGCAATCCGCTGGGCGCGGCGGCGCTGGACACGCACATTCCGGCGCTGCGCGAGGCCGGCGGGGTCGTGGTGTTCGGCTGGGCCGTGCCGCTGTTCCCATCGGCGGCGGATGAGGCTGGACGCAGCGGCGTGGTGCGGGTGCTGAACCGCTCGGACGTGGCCGGCGCGGTGCTGGTGGAGGCGGTGGACGAGGCCGGCCAGATGTCCGGCCCGGCGACGCTGTCGCTGGCCGCCGGCGCGGCCGCGCAGTTCGATTCGGCGGACTTGGAGAACGGCAACGCGGAGCTGGGGCTGGCCGACGGCGTGGGGCCGCCGACGCGGGGTAGCTGGCGGCTGCTCTTGTGGTCGGCGCTCGACATCGAGGTTCTGGCCTACGTCCGCACGCCGGACGGATTCCTAACCCCGGCGCACACCGAGTTGCCGCGCGCGGGCGATTCGCTTTCGGCGTTCGTCTTCAACCCGGCGAGCAACCGCGCGCAACGCAGTTCGCTGCATGTGTTCAACCCGGGCGCCGAGTCCGCCGGGATGTCCGTTTGGGGCGTGGACGACACCGGACGCGGGCGCTTCGCCTCGGGCTTCGAAGCGCCGGCGGGCGCGACGCTGGCGCTGACGGCGGGGGCTCTGGAGCGGTCGCGGGGCGCCGCCGGCGCGGGCCTCGGCAACGGCGCCGGCAAGTGGCGCCTGCGCGTGGCCGCAACCTGGCCGCTGTCGGCGTCGTCGTGGCTGGAAAGCCCGAGTGGGCATCTCTCGAACCTGTCGGCACCACCGCTTCGCGCGGCCGCTGGCGAGACGCTGCGCCTGCCGCTGTTCCCGTCGGCGATGAACCCGGCCGGCCGCGAGGGCTTCGCCCGCGTGGCCAACATGACCGCGGCCGAAGGCGTGGTGGACATCGAAGCCGTGGACGACGCCGGCGTCCGCGCCGGCCCCGTCCGGCTGCAACTCGCGGCGCGGGCGACAATGCACTTCAACTCGGAGGACTTGGAGAACGGCAACGCCAAGAAGGGCTTGGCGTCCGGCGTGGGCGCGCCGACGAAGGGCGCGTGGCGCTTGGAACTGCAAAGCAGCGACCTCGCGCTGGCCGCGGCAACCTACGCCCGCCACGCCGACGGCTTCGTGACCAGCCTGCACGAGACGGCCCCGGCAGCCGACGGCGCAGCGCGGGTGGCGGTGTTCCACCCGGCGTCCAGCGACGAGCAGCGGAGCCTCCTGCGCCTGGCGAACAACGGCGCGGATGCGGCGACGGCGGCGATCAACGGCGTGGACGACGCCGGCGCGGAGGCGGGGCCGCTAACCGTCATGGTGCCGGCCGGCGAGGCGCTGACGCTCACCGCGGCGCAGCTAGAAGCCGGCGACGAGGGCCTCGAAGGCGCGCTCGGCGATGGCGAGGGCCAGTGGCGGTTGACCGTCTCCTTCGACAACCCGCTCACCGTCATGAGCTTGCTGGAGAGCCCCGCCGGCCACCTCGCCAACCTCTCCGCCACCGCAAGGCCGTAAGGGCGGGGAGGCAAAGCCGCGTACAATCGATGCCAACACAGGCGTTATCTGGAACGGAGGGTTGAGCAGTGGCACAGGCAACAGCAAGCAAGCAGAACACGAGCCGCAGCGCGATGCTGGCGCTCGCGTTGACCGGCGCGGTGGCGATGGGCGAGACCCGTTGGAGCTATTCGGGCGACGCCGGGCCGCCGAACTGGGCCGAACTCGCGCCGGAGTACGCGGCTTGCGCCGGCGCCAACCAGTCGCCGCTCGACCTCGCCGATTTCGTGGACGCGGACCTGCCGCCCATCGACTTCCGCTACGCCCGCAGCGGCACGGCGATCGTCAACAACGGCCACACGGTTCAGGTCGAAAGCGGCGACGGCAGCGAGATCACCCTCGACGGGCGCGTCTACCGCCTGCTGCAATTCCACTTCCACGCGCCGAGCGAGAACCGCATCGAAGGCGTCGAGTTCCCGATGGAAGTCCACTTCGTCCACGTCGGCCCCGACGGCGGTCTGGCCGTGATCGCGGTGATGTTCGCGGCCGGCGAACACAACGCCGCTTTGGCGCAGTCGTGGCGGCACATGCCGGGCACCGGCGCAGAGCACGTCTTCGACGCGCCCATCGATCCGGCGGCCCTGCTGCCCGAAGCCCGCGACTACTACCGCTTCAACGGCTCCCTCACCACGCCGCCCTGCACGGAAGGCGTGATCTGGCTGGTGATGAAGGCGCCGACATCGGCATCAAGCGAGCAGATGGCGGCCTTTGCGGATGCGCTGCGCGGCCCGAACAACCGCCCGGTGCAGCCACGCAACGCCCGCCTGGTGCTGCGCTAGCGTGCGGTTGACCCGAAAAAGGTAATATGGCGGGTAGGGCTTGCGCTCAGCCACGCGCTGGGTGTGTTGCTGGGCATGATGGAGGAGAAAACGTATGCGCGATTCCGCCTCCCCCCCCCCCCCCCACGGCGGCGGGGCCGATCCCCATGTCTGATCGGTTGCGCCATCGCTTCGAATTCCGCCGTCGGCACCGGTCGTTTGCCGCGCTGCCGACCTGCGCCGCGGGCGCCATCCGCGGGCGCCACGATGGGGCGGTTCCGCGCCTCGCCGCCTTGCTCTTGGCCGCGCTTGCCGCGCTCGGCGCGGGGCAAGCCGCGGCACACCACGGAGGCAACCCCCGCATAACCGTCGTGACGGTGAGCGACCCCGCGAACGGCGACACCTTCATGCAGGGCGAGACCATCAGGGTCACCCTGACATTCAGCAGGTTTGTTCAGGACAACCGATCCTGTACGCCCGTATGGTGGCCCGGCAACACCCTTAGGCTGGAGTTGTTCATTGGCGGGGCCACCAGGCAGATGAGTTGCCCGGACAACGTCAATGTCTTCCGCACCACCATACCCTTCACCTATACGGTTGTGCGGGATGACGTCGACGCCGACGGGGTGGGCATCGGCAGGTTGCACGGTGGAGAGGTGAGAAGTGGCCCCGCCGACCACGCTGACGACGAGCCGGCAATCCGAGACCTGCCCACGGACTACCCGCGCCACAAGGTCGCCGGCAGCGCCATCGCCGTCTCGTCCGTGAATCCCTCTTCGTTGACCGAGCGGAATCTGGACGGCGCGACGATCGCCCTCTCGTTGACCGGAACCACCTTCGCGAGCGTCACCGCGGCCAGCTTCGCGCTGGTGCCGGCGGTGCCGGGCCTGTCCATCGCCAGCGTGGCGGGTGCCGCCTCCGGCGGCACGACAGCCACGCTGACGCTCGCCTACGCCGGCGGCGAACTGCCCGCCA
The DNA here is from genome assembly GCA_965243095.1 of Candidatus Azotimanducaceae bacterium. Taxonomy (GTDB): domain Bacteria; phylum Pseudomonadota; class Gammaproteobacteria; order Pseudomonadales; family Azotimanducaceae; genus VXYL01. The sequence goes on along the minus strand of OZ251530.1, from coordinate 1,546,968 downwards.
ACCAGGACTTCGCGGTGAGAGTGCTGACAACCGCGCACGCCGGCGGATTGGACCTGACGACGTGGACAACCATAACGGTGATTGGCGGGACGTTCCCGCTGCTGGACCCGGCCCTTACGGCCGCCGCGGAGCGGGCGCTGGGCAAGCAGCCGGGAACGCTGAGGGCAGCGGATCTGCCAGCGTTGCGAACGCTGGACGCGGACGGCGCCGGGATCTCGTCGCTGGCGGGTCTGGAGGCGGCGTTGTGGCTGGAATCGCTGTCGCTGGGCGGCAACGCGCCGGCGGCCGGGGGCGCGCCGCTGGACCTCTCGCCGCTGGCGGGGCTGACCCGCCTGCGGACGCTGCTGCTGAGCGGCACGGCGGTGCGCGACCTGTCGCCGCTGGCGGGCCTGTCGTCCTTGGAACAGTTGTGGCTCGACGGCAACGACCTGTCGGACATCTCGGCGCTGTCGGCGCTTGGCGCGCTGATCTACCTGCATCTGGGCGACAACCGGATCGCGGACGTCTCGCCGCTGGCGGGGCTCTCGAAGCTGCGGCGGCTGTGGCTGCCGAACAACATGGTGGCGGACGTCTCGGCGCTGGCGGGATTGCGGGCGCTGACGCGGCTGGACCTGTCGCGCAACCGGGTCGCCGACGCCTCGCCGCTGCGCGGGCTGACGCGGCTCTCGTGGCTGCGTTTGGGCTGGAACCGGCTGGCGGACGTGTCGGGGTTGGCCGGCCACCCGGGGCTTGCGGATGGCGGCGCGCTCGGCCTGCGCGGCAATCCGCTGGGCGCGGCGGCGCTGGACACGCACATTCCGGCGCTGCGCACGGCGGGTGCGGCGGTGGTGTTCGGCTGGGCGGTGCCGTTGTTTCCAGCGGCGGCGGACGCTTCCGGGCGCAGCGGCGTCGTGCGCGTGCTGAACCTATCGGACATGGACGGCATGGTGCTGGTGGAGGCGGTGGACGAGGCCGGGCAGACGTTCGGCCCGGTGTCGCTTCCGCTGGCTGCCGGGGCGGCGGCGAGCTTCGACTCGGCGGATTTGGAGAACGGCAACGCCGCGATGGGGCTGATGGACGGCGTCGGCCCGCCGATGGCGGGCAGCTGGCGGCTGCATCTGTGGTCGGCGCTGGACATCGAGGTTCTGGCCTACGTCCGCACGGAGGACGGATTCCTCACCCCGGCGCACGGCGAGTTGCCGCGCGCGGGCGATTCGCTCTCGGCGTTCCTCTTCAACCCGGCGAGCAACCGCGTGCAACGCAGTTCGCTGCGCGTCTTCAATCCGGTCCCCGCTGCCGCGAGGATGTCCGTGTGGGGCGTGGACGACGCCGGCCGCGGCCGCTTCGCGCCCGGCTTCATGGTGCCGGCGGGCGCCCCGCTGGCATTGACGGCGGGGCAGTTGGAGCGTTCCCGTGGCGCCGCCGGCGCGGGTCTCGGCAACGGCGCCGGCAAGTGGCGCCTGCGCGTACACGCGCCGTGGCCGCTGTCGGCGTCCGCGTGGCTGGCGAGCCCGAGCGGACACCTCTCGAACCTGTCGTCGCCGCCGCTGCGCGCGGCCGCGGACGAAATGCTGCGGCTGCCGCTGTTCCCGTCGGCGACCAACCCGGCCGGCCGCGAGGGCTTCGCCCGCGTGGCCAACATGACCGCGACCGAAGGCATGGTGGAGATTTCAGCGGTGGACGACGCCGGCGTCCGCGCCGGCCCCGTCCGGCTGCGACTCGCGGCGCGGGCGACGACGCACTTCAACTCGGAGGACGTGGAGAACGGCAACGCCAAGAAGGGCTTGGCGTCCGGCGTTGGCGCGCCGACGAAGGGCGCGTGGCGCTTGGAACTGCAAAGCGGCACCCTCGCGCTCGCCGTCGCAACCTACGCCCGCCACGCCGACGGTTTCGTGACCAGCCTGCACGAGACGGCCCCGGCGGCCGACGGCGCAGCGCGGGTGGCGGTGTTCCACCCGACGTCCAGCGACGAGCAGCGGAGCCTCCTGCGCTTGGCGAACAACGGCGCGGATGCGGCGATGGCGACGATCAACGGCGTGGACGACGCCGGCGCGGAGGCGGGGCCGCTAACCGTCATGGTGCCGGCCGGCGAGGCGCTGACGCTCACCGCGGCGCAACTCGAAGCCGGCGACGAGGGCCTCGAAGGCGCGCTCGGCGATGGCGAGGGCCAGTGGCGGTTGACCGTCTCCTTCGACAACCCGCTCACGGTCATGAGCCTGCTGGAGGGCCCCGCCGGCCACCTCTCCAACCTCTCCGCCACCGCAAGGCCGTAAGGGCGGGGAGGCAAAGCCGCGTACAATCGGTGCCAACACAGGCGTTATCTGGAACGGAGGGTTGCGCAGTGGCACAGGCAACGGCAAGCAAGCAGAAGACGAGCCGCAGCGCGATGCTGGCGCTCGCGTTGACCGGCGCGGTGGCGATGGGCGAGACCCGTTGGAGCTATTCGGGCGACGCCGGGCCGCCGAACTGGGCCGACCTCGCGCCGGAGTACGCGGCTTGCGCCGGCGCCAACCAGTCGCCGCTCGACCTCGCCGATTTCGTGGACGCGGACCTGCCGCCCATCGACTTCCGCTACGCCCGGAGCGGCACGGCGATCGTCAACAACGGCCACACGGTTCAGGTCGAAAGCGGCGACGGCAGCGAGATCACCCTCGACGGGCGCGTCTATCGCCTGCTGCAATTCCACTTCCACGCGCCGAGCGAGAACCGCATCGAAGGCGTCGAGTTCCCGATGGAAGTCCACTTCGTCCACGTCGGCCCCGACGGCGGTCTGGCCGTGATCGCGGTGATGTTCGCGGCCGGCGAACACAACGCCGCTTTGGCGCAGTCGTGGCGGCACATGCCGGGCACCGGCGCAGAGCACGTCTTCGCCGCGCCCATCGATCCGGCGGCCCTGCTGCCCGAAGCCCGCGACTACTACCGCTTCAACGGCTCCCTCACCACGCCGCCCTGCACGGAAGGCGTGATCTGGCTGGTGATGAAGGCGCCGACATCGGCATCAAGCGAGCAGATGGCGGCCTTTGCGGATGCGCTGCGCGGCCCGAACAACCGCCCGGTACAGCCACGCAACGCCCGCCTGGTGCTGCGCTAGCGTGCGGTTGACCCGAAAAAAGGGTAATATGGCGGGTAGGGCTTGCGCTCAGCCACGCGCTGGGCGCGTTGCTGGGCATGATGGAGGAGAAAGCGTAATGGACGATTCCACCCCCCCCCCCCCCCACGGCGGCGGGGCCGATCCCATGTCTGATCGGTTGCGCCATCGCATCGAGTTCCGCCGTCGGCACTGGTCGTTTGCCGCGCTGCTGACCTGCGCTGCGGGCGCCATCCGCGGGTGCCGCGATGGCGCGGTTCCGCGCCTCGCCGCCTTGCTCTTGGCCGCGCTTACCGCGCTCGGCGCGGGGCAAGCCGCGGCCCAATTGATCCCGCCCACCATAACCCGCATCACGCTGAACAACCCGGCGACGGGCGACACCTTCGTGCAGGGCGAGACCATCACGGCCACCTTGCACTTCAGTGAACCTCTCAGGGACAACAACACGTGTCAAACGAGCTGGTCCGGCCTCGGCATTGTGCAGTTGGAGTTGCTAATTGGCGGGGCCACCAGGCAAATGAGATGCCAGACCAACGGCAATTGGGTCCGCTCGAACATACCCTTTACTTATACGGTTGGGCAGGATGACGCCGACGCCGACGGGTTGAGCATCAGCAGGTTGCACGGTGGAACTATTTTCCCCAACGCCGATAACGGCGGCTCCGGGAACCCGGTAGACTACGGCAGCCTACCGCGTATCCAGAACTCGCCGAACCACAAGGTCGCCGGCAGCGCCATCGCCATCTCGGCCGTGAATCCCTCTTCCCTCACCGAGCGGAACGTGGACGGCGCGACGATCGCCCTCTCGTTGACGGACACCACCTTCGCAAGCGGCGTCACCGCGGCCAGCTTCGCGCTGGTGCCGCCGGTTCCGGGCCTGTCCATCGCCAACGTGGCCGGCGCCGCCTCCGGCGGCACGACGGCCACGCTGACGCTCGCCCACGCCGGCGGCGAACTGCCCGCCAGCTACGCCTTCGCGGTGCGGGTGCCGACCGCCGCGCACGCCGGCGGCATCGACCTGACGACGTGGACGACCATACCGGTGGTTGGCGGCACGTTCTCGCTGGGGGAGCCGGCGCTGACGGCCGCCGTGGAGCGGGCGCTGGGCAAGCAGCCGGGAACGCTGAGGCTAGTGGACATGCCGGCGTTGCGGACGCTGAACCTGGACGGCGCGGGGATCTCGTCGCTGGCGGGTCTGGAGGAGGCGGTGTCGCTGGAATCGCTGTCCCTGGGCGGCAACGCGCCGGCGGCCGGAGGCGAGCCGCTGGACCTCTCGCCGCTGGCGGGGCTGACCAGCCTGCGGACGCTGCTGCTGAGCGGCACGGCGGTGCGCGACCTGTCGCCGCTGTCGGGCCTGTCGTCCTTGGAACAGTTGTGGCTGGACGGCAACGGCCTGTCGGACATCTCGACGCTGTCGGCGCTTGGCTCGCTGATCTACCTGCATCTGGGGGACAACCGCATCGCGGACCTCTCGGCGCTGGCGGGGCTCTCGAAGCTGCGGCGGCTGTGGCTGCCCGGCAACATGGTGGCCGACGTCTCGGCGCTGGCGGGGCTGCGAGCGCTGACGCGGCTGGACCTGTCGCGCAACCGCGTCGCCGACGCCTCGCCGCTGCGCGGGTTGACGCGGCTCTCGTGGCTGCGCCTCGGCTGGAATCGGCTGGCGGACGTGTCGGGGTTGGCCGGCCACCGCGGGCTCGCGGACGGCGGCGCGTTGGGGCTGCGCGGGAATCCGCTGGGCGCGGCGGCGCTGGACACGCACATTCCGGCGCTGCGCGAGGCCGGCGCGGCGGTGGTGTTCGGCTGGGCCGTGCCGCTGTTCCCCTCGGCCGCGGACGCATCCGGGCGCGGCGGCGTCGTGCGCGTCTTGAACCGCACGGACATGGACGGCGCGGTGTTGATGGAGGCCGTGGACGAGGCCGGCCGAACAGTCGGCCCGGTGTCGCTTCCGCTGGCCGCCGGCGCGGCGGCGCAGTTCGACTCGGCGGACTTGGAGAACGGCAACGCCGAGATGGGGCTGACGGACGGCGTCGGCCCGCCGATGGCGGGCAGCTGGCGGCTGCATGTGTGGTCGGCGCTGGACATCGAGGTTCTGGCCTACGTCCGCACACCGGACGGATTCCTGACCCCGGCGCACGGCGAGTTGCCGCGCGCGGGCGACTCGCTTTCGGCGTTCCTCTTCAACCCGGCGAGCAACCGCGCCCAACGCAGTTCGCTGCGCGTCTTCAACCCGGTCCCCGCTTCCACGAGGATGTCGGTGTGGGGCGTGGACGACGCCGGCCGCGGGCGCTTCGCGCCCGGCTTTGAGGCGCCCGCGAACGCCCCGCTGGCGTTGACGGCGGGGCAGTTGGAGCGGTCGCGGGGCGCCGTCGGCGCGGGTCTCGGCAACGGCGCCGGCAAGTGGCGCCTGCGCGTACACGCAACCTGGCCGCTGTCGGCGTCCTCGTGGCTGGAAAGCCCGAGCGGGCATCTCTCGAACCTGTCGGCTCCGCCGCTGCGCGCGGCCGCGGACGAGACGCTGCGGCTGCCAATGTTCCCGTCGGCGATGAACCCGGCCGGCCGCGAGGGCTTCGCCCGCGTGGCGAACATGACCGCGGCGGAAGGCATGGTAGAGATTTCGGCGGTGGACGACGCCGGCGTCCGCGCCGGCCCGATCCAGCTCCAGCTTGCGGCGCGGGCGACGATGCACTTCAACTCGGAGGATTTGGAGAACGGCAACGCCGCGAAGGGCTTGGCGTCCGGCGTTGGCGCGCCGACGAAGGGCGCGTGGCGGCTGGAACTGCAAAGCGGCACCCTCACACTCGCCGCCGCAACCTACACCCGCCACGCCGACGGCTTCGTGACCAGCCTGCACGAGACGGCCCCGGTTGCCGACGGCGCGGCGCGGGTGGCCGTGTTCCACCCGGCGTCCAGCGACGGGCAGCGCAGCCTCCTGCGCTTGGCGAACAACGGCGACGAGCCGGCGATGGCGACCATCACCGGGGTGGACGACGCCGGCGCGACGTCGGAACCGTTAACCGCCACCGTGCCCGCAGGCGAAGCGCTGACGCTCACCGCCGCGCAACTCGAAGACGGCGGCGAAGGCTTGGAAGGCGCGCTGGGCGACGGCGACGGCAAGTGGCGCTTGACGGTGGCGTTCGACAACCCGCTCACGGTCATGAGCCTGCTGGAAAGCCCCGCCGGCCACCTCTCCAACCTCTCCGCCACCGCAAGACCGTAAGCCGTCCTGGGAGCGCAGGCGCCTCCCGCACTCTCGGTGAAATACATGTGAACGAGAGCGCGGCGAGACGCTCGCGCTCCCAAGGTCGTTGCGGCCGCACGGTTGACCGAAAAGGGGTAATATGCCGGGCAAGCCATTGCGCTCAGCACCGTGCTGAGCGCGTTTGCTGGGTGTTGCTGGGCATGACGGAGGAGAAAGCGTATGCGTGATTCCACCCCCCCCCCCCCCCGCGTGTGCGCGGCGCTCGGTGCTTGCCATGTTGCTGACCTGCGCTGCGGGCGCCATCCGCGGGCGCCGCGATGGCGCGGTTCCGCGCCTCGCCGCCTTGCTCTTGGCCGCGCTTGCGGCGCTCGGCGCGGGGCAGGCCGCGGCCCACCACGGAGGCAACCCCCGCATCGCCACCATGACGGTGAGCGACCCTGCGAACGGCGACACCTTCGTGCAGGGCGAGACCATCACGGTCACCCTGACTTTCAGCATACGTGTCATCGACAACCGAACCTGTTCAGCCACCCATTGGCCTACCAACACTCTTAGGCTGGAGTTGCTGATTGGCGGGGCCACCAGGCAGATGAGCTGCCCGGACAACTTCAATGCCTACCGCTGGACCATACCCTTCACCTATACGGTTGGGCAGGACGACGCCGACGCCGACGGGTTGAGCATCGGCAGGTTGCACGGTGGACAGCTTCAAGACCCCAATCTCCCCCATGTCGACGACCACCACGCGATCCGAGACCTGCCCACGGACTACCCGCGCCACAGGGTTCTGGGCAGCGGTGTGGCCATCTCGTCCGTGAATCCCTCTTCCCTCACCGAGCGGAACCTGGACGGCGCGACGATCGCCGTCTCGTTGACCGGAACCACCTTCGCAAGCGGCGTCGCCGCGGACAGCTTCGCGCTGGTGCCGGCGACGCCGGGCCTGTCCGTCGCCAACGTGGCGGGCGCCGTCGCCGGCGGCACGACGGCCACCCTGACGATCGCCTTGTCCGGGGGCGAACTGCCCGCCACCCAAGACTACGCGGTGCGGGTGCTGACCGCCGCGCACGCGGGCGGCATCGACCTGACGACATGGACAACCATACCGGTGGTTGGCGGGCTGTTCTCGCTGCCGGACCCGGCGCTGACGGCCGCCGTGGAACGGGCGCTGGGCAAGCAGCCGGGAACGCTGAGGATATTGGACATTCAGGCGGCGCGGACGCTGAACCTGGACGGCGCGGGGATCTCGTCGCTGGCGGGTCTGGAGCAGGCGGTGTCGCTGGAGTCGCTGTCCTTGGGCGGCAACGCGCCGGCGGCCGGAGGCGAGCCGCTGGACCTCTCGCCGCTGGCGGGGCTGACCAGCCTGCGGACGCTGCTGCTGAGCGGCACGGCGGTGCGCGACCTGTCGCCGCTGTCGGGCCTGTCGTCCTTGGAGCAACTGTGGCTGGACGGCAACGGCCTGTCGGACATCTCGGCGCTGTCGGGCTTGAACTCGCTGATCTACCTGCATCTGGGCGACAACCGCATCGCGGACATCTCGCCGCTGGCGGGGCTCTCGAAGCTGCGACGGCTGTGGCTGCCGAACAACATGGTGGCCGACGTCTCGGCGCTGGCGGGATTGCGGGCGCTGACGCGGCTGGACCTGTCGCGCAACCGCATCGCGGACGCTTCGCCGCTGCGCGGGCTGACGCGGCTGTCGTGGCTGCGCCTGGGCTGGAACCGGCTGGCGGACGTGTCGGGGCTGGCCGGGCACCCGGGGCTTGCGGATGGCGGCGCGCTGGGCCTGCGCGGCAATCCGCTGGGCGCGGCGGCGCTGGACACGCACATTCCGGCGCTGCGCGATGCCGGCGCCACGGTGGTGTTCGGCTGGGCCGTGCCGTTGTTTCCCTCCGCGGCGGACGCTTCCGGGCGGAGCGGCGTGGTGCGCGTGCTGAACCGATCGGACATGGATGGCGCGGTGCTGGTGGAGGCCGTGGACGAGGCCGGGCAGACGTTCGGCCCGGCGGCGCTTTCGCTGGCCGCCGGCGCGGCGGCGAGCTTCGACTCGGCGGACTTGGAGAACGGCAACGCCGAGATGGGGCTGATGGACGGCGTCGGCCCGCCGATGGCGGGCAGCTGGCGGCTGCATCTGTGGTCCCCGCTCGACATCGAGGTTCTGGCCTACGTCCGCACGCCGGACGGATTCCTCACCCCGTTGCACGGCGCGTTGCCGCGCGCGGGCGACTCGCTTTCCGCGTTCCTCTTCAACCCGGCGAGCAACCGCGCCCAACGCAGTTCGCTGCGCGTCTTCAACCCGGTCCCCGCTTCCGCGAGGATGTCCGTGTGGGGCGTGGACGACGCCGGCCGCGGGCGCTTCGCGCCCGGCTTCGAGGCGCCGGCGGGCGCGACGCTGGCATTGACGGCGGGGCAGTTGGAGCGGTCGCGGGGCGCCGCCGGCGCGGGACTCGGCAACGGCGCCGGCAAGTGGCGCTTGCGCGTACACGCGCCGTGGCCGCTGTCGGCGTCCTCGTGGCTGGCGAGCCCGAGCGGACACCTCTCGAACCTGTCGCCGCCGCCGCTGCGCGCGGCCGCGGGCGAGACGCTGCGCCTGCCACTGTTCCCGTCGGCGATGAACCCGGCCGGCCGCGAGGGCTTCGCCCGCGTGGCGAACATGACCGCGGCCGAAGGCATGGTGGAGATTTCGGCGGTGGACGACGCCGGCGTCCGCGCCGGCCCGATCCAGCTACAGCTTGCGGCGCGGGCGACAATGCACTTCAACTCGGACGACTTGGAGAACGGCAACGCCAAGAAGGGCTTGGCGTCCGGCGTCGGCGCGCCGACGAAGGGCGCGTGGCGCTTGGAACTGCGAAGCGGCACCCTCTCACTCGCCGCGGCGGCCTATGTACGCCACGCGGACGGCTTCGTGGCCAGTCTGCACGAAGTGGCACCAGCTGCGGATGGCGCCGCGCGCGTGGCGGTGTTCCACCCGGCGTCGAACGAACAACAAGGGAGCCTCCTGCGCCTAGCGAACAACGGCGCGGATGCGGCGACGGCGACGATCAACGGCGTGGACGACGCTGGCGCGGAGGCGGGGCCGCTAACCGTCATGGTGCCGGCCGGCGAGGCGCTGACTCTCACCGCGGCGCAACTCGAAGCCGGCGACGAGAGTCTCGAAGGCGCGCTCGGCGATGGCGAGGGCCAGTGGCGCCTGACCGTTTCCTTCGACAACCCGCTCACCGTCATGAGCTTGATGGAGAGCCCCGCCGGGCACCTCGCCAATCTCTCCGCCACCGCAAGGCCGTAAGCGGCGGGGCGGCCAGCTACGCGGGTTGCGTCGGCGGCGTTGGTGGCAAAAGCTGTCGCCACGGAAAGGCGGGATCCGCGATGGCGAGGAAGTGCGGATTGAGCAGGGACTCCTTGGCGTTGTAACGCATCGCGCCGCCATCGCAACGCATCAGATCGCCGCCGGCAGCCCGCAGCACGGCGTGCGCCGCGGCGATGTCCCACTCGGACGTCGGGCCTAGGCGGGGATAGAGGTCCGCCCCGCCTTCCGCCAAGATGCACAGCTTGAGCGAGCTGCCGACGGACACTTTGGACACGCGGAAGCGGCCGCCGAGCGTCTCCAAATAGGCCGCCAAGCGTTCCCCGCCGTGACGCCGGCTGGCCACCACACGAATCGCGTCGCCGCGCATCGGTTTGGTGCGCAGCGTGGTGCGCCCGTCCGCATCCAAACGATAGGCGTCCGTCTTGCCGCCTCGGCAATCGCCCACGAAAACCACGCCTTGCGCGGGCACCCCCACCAAGCCCAGCACCGGCGCGCCGTGCTCGATGAGGGCGATGTTCACGGTGAACTCGCCGTTCCTCTCGATGAACTCCTTGGTGCCGTCGAGCGGATCCACCAGCCAGTAGCGCGTCCAGCCTTGGCGTTCGGCGAACGGCGGCGGCGTGGACTCCTCGGAGAGGATCGGCAACACCGGGTGCAGCGCCTTGAGGCCGTCCGCGATCACGCGGTGGGCGCGCAGATCCGCCTCGGTGAGCGGCGAGTCGTCCGCCTTCGAGCGCACGGCGAAGTCGCTGCCACGATACACCGCGAGGATCTCCTCCCCGGCGGCGCGAACGATGTCCAATAGAGCGGCGATCACGGGCGCATGATAGGCTGCCTGCATGGTCTGTTGGGCGGAAATCGACACCGTGTTGTTGGACATGGACGGCACGCTCATCGACTTGCACTTCGACAACCACCTGTGGAACGTCGTGGTGGTGCAACGCTTCGCGCAGCGCGAAGGCATCGGCGAGGCGCAAGCGGCCGACCGCCTCTACCGCGACATGCTCGGCCGCAAGGCGAGTTTGGATTTCTACAGCTTGGACTACTGGGCGCGGCAAACGCGGCTGGACATCGACGCCATCCACGAAGAGCTGAGGCACCTCATCCGCTACCGGCCGGGCGCCGAGAGCTTCACGGTCGCAGTGCGGCGTTCGCGCCGCGCCCTGTTCCTCGCCACCAACGCCCACCCGCGCAGCGTGGCGGTGAAGCATCGCGCCATCGGCTTGCTCGACGCCGTGGACGGCTGCGTTTCCGCCCACGAAGTAGGCGCGCCGAAAGAAGACGACGGCTACTGGCGCGGTCTCGCGCAGCGCTTGGGCGAAACCTACGACCCGGCGCGCACGCTGCTGGTGGACGACAACGACGTGGTCCTCGCCGCGGCCGAACGCGCCGGCGTTCGGCACCTGCTCTGCGTGGCGCAACCGGACTCCACCGGCGCCCCACGCCGCGACCTCCCGTTCCGCGCCATCGGCCACTTCCGCGAGATCATGCCGTGAGCACGCCGGCGGCGGATGGGGCGGAGGGCGTGCGCCTCGACAAGTGGCTTTGGGCGGCCCGCTTCTTCAAGACCCGCAGCCTCGCCAAGGCCGCCATCGACGGCGGCAAGGTGCATGTGCATGGCGTACGCGGCAAGGCGTCCAAAGAGGTGAAGGTGGGCGACGAGCTGCGCGTGACCCGCGGCCAGATGGTGCAAACCGTAGTAGTGACGGCCCTCGCCGAGCGCCGCGGCAGCGCCACCTTGGCCGCGACTTTGTACACCGAGGCGCCCGAATCCGTGGCCAAACGCGAGGCCGCGGCGGCAGCGCGACGCATGGCTCGCGCCGGCGTCGTCGCTCCGCCACGGCGCCCGGATAAGCGACAACGGCGTAAATTGAAGGCGTTCCTCGGCGGCTAGCTGCGCCGTGCGGAGCGGTTGCGGGCGCGGCACTGCGGCTTGTCGCGCACGCCGAAAACGCGGCGCTCCGAAACCGCCATCAGCAGCCAGCGTGTTAGACTACGCTTTCGCTTTCCGAGACCCCTCCGCTCCATGCCTGAACCCGACGCGCCCGAGCGGGAAATCCTCTCCCGCAGCATAGAAGACGAGCTTCGCCAGTCCTACTTGGACTACGCGATGAGCGTGATCATCAGCCGTGCGCTGCCGGACGTGCGCGACGGCCTGAAGCCCGTCCACAGGCGCGTACTGTACGCGATGAACGAGCTGGGCCTGCCGTTCAACCGGCCTACGCGCAAATCCGCCTATGTGGTGGGCGAGGTGATCGGCAAGTACCACCCGCACGGCGACGCCGCCATCTACGAAACGATGGTGCGAATGGCGCAGGATTTCGCCATGCGCTACCCGTTGGTGGACGGCCAGGGCAACTTCGGCTCCATCGACCGCGACCCGCCGGCGCACCAGCGCTACACCGAGGCGCGGATGGCGCGCATCGCCGCCGAACTGCTGGCGGACTTGGACAAGGAGACGGTGGACACCGTCCCCAACTACGACGAGACGCTCACCATCCCCGAGGTGCTGCCGACGCGGGTGCCGAACCTGCTGGTGAACGGCGCCTCCGGCATCGCCGTGGGCATGGCGACGAACATCCCGCCGCACAACCTCACCGAGGTGATCAACGCCTGCCTCGCCATGCTGGAAGACCCGGCGCTCTCCGTGGAAGCCTTGATGGAGTACATCGAAGGCCCGGACTTCCCCACCGGCGCCATCATCAACGGCCGCGCCGGCATCGTCCGCGCCTACCGCACCGGGCGCGGGCGCATCTACGTTCGGGCAAGGGCGCGGGTGGAAGGCGTGGGCAGCGGCAAGGAGACCATCGTCGTCTCGGAGATTCCGTACCAAGTGAACAAGGCGCAGATGATCGAGCGCATTGCGGACTTGGTGAAGGAAAAGCGCATCGAGGGCATCACCGAAATCCGCGACGAATCCGATAAAGATGGCCTGCGCGTGGTGATCGAACTGCGGCGTGGCGAGAACGGCGAGGTGGTGCTGAACAACCTCTACGCGCTGTCGCAACTGCAGCAGGTGTTCGGCATCAACTGCGTGGCGCTTGTGGACGGGCAGCCGCGCACGGTGAATCTGCGCGACATGCTGGACGCCTTCCTCCGGCATCGCCGCGAGGTGGTGGTGCGGCGCACCAACTACCTGCTGCGCCGGGCAAGGCGGCGCGGGCATCTGCTCGAAGGCCAGGCGGTGGCGTTGGAGAACATCGACGAGGTGGTGGAGCTCATCCGCAACTCGCCGGCGCCGGCGGAAGCCCGCGAGCGGCTCATGGGCAAAGGTTGGCGCTCGCAGTCCATCGCCGGGCTGCTCGAACGCGCCGGGCCGGACGCCTGCAAGCCGGAAGATCTGGGGCCAGAGTTCGGCCTGCGCGACGAAGACGGCCTTTACTACCTCTCCGAGGAACAGGCGCGGGGCATTCTCGATCTCACCTTGAACCGCCTCACCGCCTTGGAGAAGGACAAGCTGCTCAGCGAATACGACGACATCCTCAAGGAAATCGAGGAATTGCTGGCCATCTTGGCTTCCGAGGAACGGCAGAAGGAGGTTATCCGCGAGGAACTGGAGGACATCCGCGAGCGCTACGGCGACGAGCGCCGAACGGAGATTTTGAGTTCGCAGCTGGATCTCACGGATGAGGATCTGATCGCCGAAGAGGATCTGGTGGTCACCGTCTCGCATCGCGGCTACGCCAAGACCCAACCGCTTTCGGTTTATCAAGCCCAGCGGCGCGGCGGCACCGGGCGGGCGGCCACCGGCCTGCGCGACGAGGACTTCGTGGAGCACCTGCTGGTGGCTAACAGCCACGACACGCTGCTGTGCTTCTCCAACGCCGGCAAGGTGTATTGGCTGCGCGTCTTCCACATTCCGCAGGGGTCGCCGACGGCGCGTGGGCGGCCGTTGGTGAACATGCTGTCGTTGGCGGAGGACGAGCGCATCACCGCCATCCTGCCGCAGCCCAAGCAGGCGGCCGCGGCAGATGCGCCGGTGGACGAGGAAGATGCCCCCGGGCCCGAGCAGGACGAATCTCTCGAAGCCGACTCGGCTGCGGAGACCGAGGGCGAGGAAGAAGCCGGTGACCCGGCCGAGGAGCTAGGCGCCTGCGTCTTCATGGCCACCGCCAACGGCACGGTGAAGAAGACCGCGCTGGCGCGCTTCGAGCGGCAGCGCTCGGCCGGCCTCATCGCGCTGGCCTTGGCGCCGGGCGACACGCTGGTCGGCGTCGCCATCGTGCAGCCCGAGGACGACGTGGCGCTGGTCGCCAGCTCCGGCAAGGCGGTGCGCTTCCACGCGGCGGTGGTGCGGGCGATGGGCCGCACGGCGCGCGGCGTACGCGGTATTCGGCTTGAAGGCGGTCAAAGCGTGATCGCCCTCATCGTGCCGGCGGACGACGGCGAGCTGCTCACCGCCAGCGAAAACGGCTACGGCAAGCGCACCGCGATCGATGAGTTCCCCACCAAAGGGCGCGGCGGCAAAGGCATGATCGCCATGCGCACCAGCACCCGCAACGGCGAGCTGGTGGGCGCGGTGCAAGTGTTCGCGGACGACGAGATCATGCTCATCAGCGACCAAGGCACCTTGGTGCGCACACGCGCCGCGGATGTCTCCCTGGTGAGCCGCAACACCCAGGGCGTTCGCCTCATTCGCCTCGCCGGCGGGGCGAAGCTGGTGGGGTTGCAGCGCATCGTGGAGTCCGCGCCGGCGAGCGACGGCGGGGAGTCGGAAGGCTCCGAAGCGCCCGAGGACGCGGATGCGGACGACGGCCCCGATGCGGACGCCCCATGAGGGCGTTCAATTTCTCCGCCGGGCCGGCGGCGCTGCCCGATGCGGTGTTGGAGCAAGCGCAAGCCGAGCTGTTGGACTACCAGGGCCTAGGCCACTCGGTGATGGAGATGAGCCACCGCTCGGCAGCGTTCAGCGAGATCGCCGCCAACGCCGAGGCGGATCTGCGCGCGCTGCTGGACGTGGGCGACGAGCACCATGTGCTGTTCCTGTCCGGCGGAGCTTCCGTGCAATTCGCCATGCTGCCGATGAACCTGTGCGACGCGGCGGAAACCGTGGACTACATCCACACCGGCTCGTGGGGCACCAAGGCCATCACCGAGGCGCGCCGCCTCGCCCGCGTCCACATCGCCGCGTCCTCCGAAGCCGACGGGTTCAACCACATTCCGCCGGTGGACTCTTGGCGTTTGACGGATGGCGCCGCGTACTGCCACATCACCGCCAACGAAACCATCGGCGGCGTGCAGTTCCACAGTTTCCCGGAAACGACCGCGCCCCTCGTGGCCGACATGTCCTCGGATCTGCTTTCCCGGCCAATCGACGTCAGCCGCTTCGGCGTCATCTACGCCGGCACGCAGAAGAACTTGGGCCCGGCCGGCCTCTCCGTAGTGCTTGTCCGCAAAGACTTGGCCGGCCGCGCCCGCGCCGGCACGCCGCGGGTTTTCGACTACGGCTTGCAGGCCGCGGACGGCTCGATGTTCAACACCCCGCCCACCTTCGCGTGGTATCTCGTCGGCTTGATGCTGCGCTGGGCGCGCGAGCAAGGCGGCGTGGCGGCCATGCAAGCCGCGGCGGAACGTAAATCCGGCAAGCTCTACGCCGCCATCGACGCCAGCAACTTCTACAGCGCCCCCGTGCGGCGCGAAGACCGCTCGCTCATGAACGTGCCTTTCGCCCTAGCCGACCCCGCCTTGGACCCCGCCTTCCTCGCCGGCGCCGAAGAGCGCCGGCTGCTCAACCTGCGCGGACACCGCAGCGTCGGCGGCATGCGCGCCAGCCTCTACAACGCCGTCCCCGAGGCCGCGGTGGACGCGCTGGTGGAATACATGGCCGATTTCGAGACCGAGCGGGGGTGAACGCCGGTCGCGCCGCCCGTGCGGAACCGGTCGATGGGCCCACGGGTGCGGCGGGCTTCACCCCGGTGAGCGTGGAAAAGACGGCCGGATGGGCCACCGCGAAGACAAAAGTCCTCCCCGGAAAGCGCCTTGGCATGGCCAACCGCCTCGCCGAAACTCCAATACAATTGCCCCGTCTCTTGCATTGCATTCCTCCGGTATTTGCACTTATGTGCGAATGTCGTATAGTTCGCCGCTGTGTTGGGCGGAAAAAGGAGGTGATCAAGTGCAGTCGATTGTTGGGGGGCAACCCCTCTGACTCGGTTTTTCACCAACGAGTCGTGGGGAAGCCCCCCACAAAATCGCCGGGGCGGGGGATGCGTTGCGTCCTTCGCCCCGGTTTCACATTCCCGCATCGAAAGGCGGACCGGCCGCGCTAACATGACGCCTTGATTGCTTAGCGAGCGAGGCCCATGAAGCTGTCCGTCGAGTTTCCTTCCGTCAGCTACCGCGAAGGTGGTGCCGGCGTGATCCGTTTGGCCAAGGCCATCGAGCAAATCGGTTTCGATCAACTGGACGTGTTCGACCACGTCATCATGGGCTTTCCCAGCGGGGATCGGCCGGCGCCCATGTATCCGCCGAAGATGCCGATTCTGGAAGCGCTGATGGCGCTGTCGCACATCGCCGCGGTGACCGAGCGCATCGGCCTCGGCACCGAGGTGCTGGTGCTGCCGCAGCGCCAGCCGGTGCTGGTGGCCAAGCAGGTGAGCACCTTGGACACGCTGTCCAGCGGGCGGGTGCGGCTGGGGGTTGGCGTCGGCTGGCAAGAATCCGAGTACGACGCCTTGGAGGAGGACTTCCGTACGCGCGGCCGGCGCATGGACGAGGCCATCGAGGTGTTGCGCGCGTATTGGGGCGACACCCAAGTGGATTACCACGGCGCGTTCTACTCCTCCACCGCGATGGCGATGGAGCCGAAGCCCCCGCAAGGCCGCAAGCTGCCCATCTGGATCGGCGGCGCTGCGGAGCGGGCGCTCAAACGGGTGGCCGAGCTGGGCGATGGCTGGCTCGCGACCGCCATCACGGACCCCGCGGTGGCGGCGCGTTGCAAGGCGAAGATCGCCGCGTACGCGGAAGCGGCGGGGCGCGACCCGAACGCGCTCGGCTATCAGATGATGCTGGACGTGCCGCCCCGCGACGCCGAAGGCAAACGCTTCTACGCCGAGGTGGATCGGGTCGCCGCCCGCGCCGCCGCGGTGAAGGAGATGGGCTTCGAGTGGGGCGCGTTGAACGCCACCGCCATCTTCCAAGCCGGCGCCCGCAGCGTGGACGCGATGGTGGACGTGCTGGGCAAGGCGCACGACGCTATCCGCAGCGAAGTCGGCGGGCACTAACGCCGCGCCGGCTTCCCGCGAACGTCAAAGCGCGCCGGCGATGGGCGGGTGGTGGATGAACTGCACCACGCCGCCTTCGGGATCCTTGCAGTAGAAGCTGCGCGCGCCGTCGCGGTGGGTGCGCGGCGGCGCGTCGGCGACCACGCCGCGGGCGGCCAAGTATTCGTGCCAGCGATCCACGTCGGCGGCAGCGTCCAACACGAAGCCGATGTGGTCCAGGCGTTGGCCGCTTGCCGCCACGGCGTCTTCCGCACGGTGGATGGCCAGGTTGTCCACGCCGGAGGTGAGATAGGCATTGTCCGCGTCCGGCTGCCACTCCACGCGCAAGCCGAGGATGTCGCGGTAGAAGGCCAACGTCGCCTCGAAGCGTCGGGCGTGCAAGGCCACGTGACGAAGGCCGGCCAGCGGCGGACGAGCGGTCATGGCGCGATGATCTCGCGGAGGGCGCGGCCCGGGTCGGCTTGGCGCATGAACGCCGTGCCCACTAGGAACGCATGCACATCGGCCGCGCGCAAACGCTGAATGTCGGCGCGGCTGTGGATACCGCTTTCCGCCACCACCGTGACGTCCGGCGGTATGTGTTCGCGCAGGCGGATGGTGGTGTCCAAGCACGTCTCGAACGTGCGCAGATCGCGGCTGTTCACCCCGACGAGCGCTGGTTGCAGGGACAGCACCGTGTCCAATTCCGCCCGATCGTGAACCTCGAACAGCACGTCCAAGCCAAGTGCCGCCGCCACGCCGGCGAAGTCCGCAAGCTGCTCGCGCTCCAACACGGACGCCATGAGCAGAACGCAATCCGCCCCCAACGCCCGCGCCTCAAAGAGCTGATAGGCGTCGACGACGAAATCCTTGCGCAGCACCGGCAGCCCGCACGCGCTTTTGGCCTCGGCCAGATGCGCGTCCGCCCCGTGAAAGAAGCGCTCGTCGGTGAGCACGGAGAGGCAGGCCGCGCCGGCGCGTGCGTAGGACTCGGCGATGGCAACCGGCTGGAAGTCCGTGCGGATCACCCCGGCGCTTGGCGACGCCTTCTTAAGCTCGGCGATCACCGCTGGCCGATGCCGCGTGAGCGCCGCGTGGAAACCGCGCACCGGCGGCGCACATTCGGCCTGTTCGCGTATCGCCGCCAACGGCCGCGCCTTACGCCGGGCCGCCACTTCCGCGCGTTTGTGCTCGATGATCCGCGCCAGCACCCCGCCGCTCACGGCGCCTCCGCAGCAGCAGCGCGGGTCCACGCAACCAGCTCGGCGAGCTTCTCGCTGGCGCGCCCGCTGCCGATGGCCTCCCGCGCCGAAGCCACGCCCGCCGCAAGGGTTTCGCTAACGCCCGCCGCGTACAACGCCGCCCCGGCGTTCAGCGCCACCACGTCCGCCGCCGCGGCCACGCTGCCATCCAAAGCGCCGTTCACCAACGCCAAGCTCTCGGCCGGCGTCGCCGCGCGCAGTCCTTCCATACCACGCTCGCGCAAGCCCACATCCGTCGGCGCGATCTCGTAGCTGTCGATGCCCGCCGCGCCCACTTCCACGATCCGCGAAGGCACGTCGATGGCGAGTTCGTCCAACCCATCGGCGTGAACCACCAGCACACGCTCGGCGCCCAAGGCCCGCGCCGCCTCCGCTAGCGGCCGTTGCCACTCCGCCGCGAACACGCCGAGCACCTGCCGCCGCGCGCCAGCCGGATTGGTGAGCGGGCCGAGCAGGTTGAACACGGTGCCGACGCCGAGCTCGCGGCGCACCGGCCCAGCGTGGCGCATGGCCGGATGATGGCTCGGCGCGAACAGAAAACCCACGCCCACTTCGGCGATGCAGCGGCCCACCTGCTCCGGCGAAAGCTGTAGCTCCACACCAGCCGCCTCCAGCACGTCCGCGCTGCCGCTGGCGCTGGACATGGCGCGGTTGCCGTGCTTGGCCACCGCGCCGCCCGCCGCCGCGGCCACGATGGCCGCCGCGGTGGAGATGTTGAAGCGCTTCGCGCCGCCGCTGCCGCCGGTGCCGCAGGTGTCCACCAAGTGCGGCGCGTCCACGGCCACCTTGGTGGACGCGGCGCGCATGGCGAGGGCGGCGCCGGCGATTTCGTCCACCGTCTCGCCCTTGGCCTTCAGCCCCACCAGCACCGCGGCGATCTGCGCCGGCGTGGCATCGCCGCGCATGATGGCGTCGAACAACGCCTTGGCGTCGTCTTGGGTAAGGCTCGCGCCGCCGCACAAGGCGGCAATGGCGTCGGTGATCGACATCATCAGTGCTCCCCGCGCAGGAAGTTGCCGAGCAGTTGATGGCCGTCCGGCGTCTTGATGGATTCGGGATGGAACTGCACACCCTGCACCGGGTGTTGGCGATGTCTAAGGCCCATCACTTCATCCCGTTCGTCGTCGCCGTTCGCCGTCCACGCCGTAACTTCCAAGCAGTCCGGCACATCGTCAACGATCAGCGAATGGTAGCGCGTGGCGTTGAACGCGGTTGGCAGGCCGCGAAACACGCCGCGCCCGGCGTGGTGGATGCGGCTGATCTTGCCGTGCATCACCTCGCGAGCACGGCGCACGGCGGCACCGTAGGCTTGCCCGATGCTCTGATGCCCAAGGCAGATGCCAAGGATGGGCAGCCGCGCCCCGAAGCGCTCCACCACGGCCACGGAGACGCCGGCCTCGTTCGGGGTGCAGGGCCCTGGCGAGATGACGATCTTCTCCGGCGCCATGCGTTCGATATCCGCCAGCGTCACCTCGTCGTTGCGCCGCACCTGCAAATCCGTCGCCCCCAGTTCGCCGAGGTACTGCACCACGTTGTAGGTGAACGAATCGTAGTTGTCGATAACGAGGATCACGGCCGCGGCCCGCCGCACAAATCTAGCGAAGATGGCGCGTCATTATAGGCGTCTGTGACGCTTCTCACGTCTTCTCACGTACTCGAACTTCGTTCTGCCGCCGCGGCGAGCGCATCGAGTGTCGCCACGAACAACGGCTGGCCGCCCGGGCGCCAACCCAAGGCGGTGAGACCTGGGCAGCGCATTTGCTGGCGTAGCGGATTGGTCGCTGGCGGCGGCAACGAAAGCCGTACGCCGGCGCGGGCGGCCAGTCCGGCGATGACGTCGCGGTTGTCCACCACGAGGTCCGAACAGTTGAAGGCGCGGCCGGCGACGCGGTCGGCCGGTGCGGTGAGCAAGCGCCAAACGGCGTCCGCCACGTCCGCGCCATGCACTTCGGTGGCACGCCGCGGTGGCGGCAGGTCGGCCACGTCGAACTCCGGGCGGCGCACTAGCTGGGCGATGTCGAACCACTTGCTGCGTTCGACCGGGCGCGCCAGCCCGTACACGCCGGTGGGGCGCAGGCTGGCGTAGCAAACGTAGTCCGCGGCGCTGAACGCGGCCGCGTGGGCTTCCAACGCGAGTTTCATGGCGCCGTAGGGGGTGTCCGGCACGGGCAGGCTCGTGTCGGTCACATGGTCTCGCTCCGGGGATGCGCGGCCGAACACCGCCCGGCTGGAGAGCAGCACCAAGCGCGGAACCGATGCTTGCCGCGCCCGTTCCATCAGAGCCACGCCGGCGAGCAGATTCGCGCGCCAATAGGCGAATCGGTCGTCGCCTTCGCCGCCGCGGTATTTGCCCGGCGCGTGCTGATAGGCGCAATGCACCACCGCGTCCATGCCCGCCAGCAAGGTGTCCACCGCTTGCGCGTCGGCGATGTCGCCGCGAACGCAATCCACGGTTGGAAAAGCGCTGAGGCCGGACGTGCGCGTCAGCGCCCGCACGCTTGCGCCTTCCGCCAGAAGACGCCGCACGACGAACCCGCCCACCAGACCGGACGCGCCGGTGACGGCGACCTTCATCGCCCGCTCACGGGGCCGGCAGGTCCGCGGGAATGACGCCGTCGCGCAGAACCGTCTGCCACAGCTCGATCAACGGGCGCAGCAGGTGGGCTTTCGCGTGGTTCGGCGTCCACGGTTTCTCGTACTGGTAATGCACCACCTTGATGCTCGACCAACGCCACAGCGCGGGCAGATTGAAATACAGGTATTGCAGCGCGTTGAAGGTGTAGGGCAGGCCGTGCCAATCCGGGAAGTAATGCTCTAGGAAAGTTTGGTCGGTGCGTCGCCAAAAGGCGTCCGGCGCGTCCAAGCGTTCCAGCATGGCGCGCCAAGTGGCCTGCGAGGGCGCGGCCACGAAGACCCCGGAATTGAGCCGATGCATGTCCGCCAGGGATTCGTACAAATTGGGCGCGGCGCTGAACTGCGGATAGCCGAACAGCTTGTCGATGTTCTGCAGCACCAGCGTGTCGGCGTCCAGAAAGACGACGCGCTGATATTCCACCAGCCGCCACACCTCCAGTTTGCAAAAGTTCTCCACCGGCACATGAAAACTCGGCTTGCCGCCCTTGTCGAACGGCGCTCGGCGATGCAGTGCCGCCCGTTCGTGGCGTTCGAGGAAACCCGGCGAAAGCGGTGGCGGTTCCACCCGGCGGATTAGGCAGCCAGCGGCGCGGAGCTCTTCGAGTTCGCCGGCGGCCGCGGTACACAGCACCACCAGCGGCCACTCGCTGCCCACGGCGCGCAGCGAACGCGCCAAGGCGAGCGCGCCGATGGCGTAGTCCGGCCCGGTGACCAGCGTTGCGTAGGCGAACTGCGCCATTGGTGTGGAAGCCGTGGACACGCGGAGGCATTGGCGAAACCGCCAAAGCCAGGCTTCTAGCGCCCGCCGTTGCTTTGCCGCGCCGAGGCGCGGCCCTGCTCCACATCCGTCACCAGCGAACCGGCGATGGCGCGCGTCCAAGCCGACGTGCTGGGGATGCGCGAGCGGTCCACCCGGTGGATGAACTTGCGCGCCACGTCCACCAGTTCGGTGAGCAGTCCGTCGCGCAGCTTCGTGGGTTCCAAGCCCAAGGCGAGGAACTGGTCATTGCGCACCGAGAGTTCGTTCTCCGGCGCTTCCTTGCGCGGATTCGGCAGGAACGCGATCTCCGCGCCGGTGAGGGAGCTCACCAACTCCGCCAAGTCGCGCACGCGATGCACTTCCGTCATTTGGTTGAAGATCTTCGGCTTCTCCCCGGCCGCCGGCAGGTCCGTGAGCGCGAGCTCCACGCAGCGCACGGAGTCCTGAATGTGGATGAACGCGCGTTTCTGTCCGCCCACGCCATGCACCGTGAGCGGATGCTGCAGCGCCGCTTGGATCAGAAACCGATTCAGCACGGTGCCGTAGTCGCCGTCGTAGTCGAAGCGGTTGACCAGTTGCTCGTGGCGGCGGGTTTGCGCGGTGTGCGTGCCCCAAACCACGCCCTGGTGCAAGTCCGTTATGCGCAGGCCGTCGTTCTTGGCGTAGAACTGAAACAGCAGTTGATCCAAGCACTTCGTCATGTGATAGATGCTGCCGGCGTCCGTGGGGTGGAGAATCTCCCGCGCCGCCTTGCCGCCATCGTCCAACGCCACGTCCACCGTCAAGTAGCCTTCCGGAATGGACGCGCCGGCGGTGGCGTAGCCGTACACCCCCATCGTGCCGAGATGTACGACGTGGGCGTCGGTGTCCGTCGCCACCAGCGCGTTCAGCAGGTTGTGCGTGGCGTTGACGTTGTTGTGGACGGTGTAGGTTTTGTGGCGGTCGCTTTTCATCGAATATGGCGCCGCCCGCTGCTCGGCGAAATGGATCACCGCTTGCGGACGCCAATCGGCCAGCCACGCCTTGAAGCGCTCGTATTCGCCCGCGACGTCGATGTGCTCGAAGGCGAGGGTGGCGCCGCTCACGTCCTTCCAGATGCGGAGGCGTTCTTGAATGGAGTCCATGGGCGTGAGGGATTGCACGCCCAGCTCGGCGTCTATCCAGCGCCGGCTCAGGTTGTCCACGATGGCCACCTCGTGGCCAATGCTGGAGAGATGCAGGGTGGTCGGCCAGCCAACGAAGCCGTCGCCCCCAAGTATCGCGATTCTCAATGTTTCGCCTCAGTAAACGCTGTTCATCGCCGCTCAGGCGCGTCCGGGAACTCGCCCGTGTCCACGTGTGTGCGCAGTTTTTTGCTGGCGCGGAAGGTCACCACGCGCCGCGCCTTGATGGGCACGTCCTCGCCCGTTCGGGGGTTGCGGCCCGGGCGCGGGGGCTTGTCGCGGGGTTCGAAGTTGCCGAAGCCGGACAACTTGACGGCTTCGCCGCGGGTTAGGCAAACGCTGATCTCCTCGAAGAAGGACTCCACGATGTCCTTGGCCTCGCGGCGGCTGAAACCCAGCTCGTCGCAAAGCGCCTCCGCCATTCGGGCTTTCGACAATGCGCTCAAAACCCGCCCTCCGTCACACAGCATCGACCGGTCAGCGCAGGCGCGCGCCGAGCTCGTTTGCGTAGGCGTCGAGCACGCCGCGCAGGAGCCGATCGATGTCGGTCGCCGCAAGGGTGCGCGATGGATGCTGCAAGGTCAAGCCGACGGCGACGCTCTTCTCGTTGTTGGCTACGCCTTCGCCGGTGTAGAGGTCGAACAACTCGAAGCGGGTCAAGGCATCGCCCAGCGTGTTGCGCGCCACGGATTCGAGTCGCACCGCCGGAACGTCCTTCGCCAACACCAGCGCGAGGTCGCGCCGCACCGCGGGTTGCCGCGACACGATGCCGTGGCGGCGGGGGCGCAGGGCGAGCGCGGCTTCCAAGCGCAATTCGAACACGAAGACGCCGGGCGGCAGCGCCAACTCCGCCTCCAAACGCGGATGCAGGCGGCCGACGCGGCCGACGTGAACCGTGCCCACGCGCACCGCGGCCGCTTGGCCCGGGTGCAGCACCGGGTCTGCGGTTGGCTCGAACGCGACATCGCCGCCGCCCAAGGCCAGCAGGCGCTCCACATCGCCTTTGGCGTCAAAGAAGTCCGTGGCAGTACCGTCGTGCGCCCAGCTGTGTTCTTCGCGGGCGCCGAACAGCACACCGCCGCACAGCACCCGCTGCGGCGGTGGGGCGGTGCGTTCGCCTGCCTGAGCATCGCCATCGTTCGCAGGTTCGCCCGGAAAACACTGGCCGATCTCGAACAAGCGCACACGCCGCGCTTGCCGGGCCAGATTGTTGCCGAGGGCGTCCAAGAGGCCGGGCAGGAGGTTCGTGCGCATCACGGCGTGGTCGCTGGAAACCGGATTGCGGACGCGGAGGGGAGTGGCGTTTGGCGCCAGCGCCGCCATCTTGTCCGAGGCGACGAAGCTGTAGGTGATCGCTTCGCTGTAGCCGAGATCAACCAGCAAGTCCGCCAACCGCTCCTGCGCCAGCTGTTCGGCGGAGACGCGGCCGAGGGGGACGGGCGCCGGGGGAAGACGGCTGGCGACGGCGTTGTAGCCGTGGACGCGCAGCACTTCTTCCACCAAATCCTCCTCAATGGCCAGATCGAAACGATGGCTCGGCGGGGTGACCGTCCAGACGCGGCCAGCGCCTTCGCCATTGACCGACGGCGCGAGCGCAAGTCGCTCGAAGATCTGCTGGATGCGCTGGGGCGGCAATTCCTCGCCGACCAAGGCGTCCAACCGCGCTTTGCGAAGCTGGATTCGGCCCCGGCGCGGCAGATCCTCGTCGCTTGTGGGGCCGGAAACCGGGCCGGCGCGTCCGCCTGCGATGTCCAACAGCAGCTGTGTGGCGCGTTCGATGGCGTCGAACGGCAGCGCAAAATCCACGCCGCGCTCGTAGCGATGCGAGGCGTCCGTGCGCAGGCCGTAGCGTCGGGCCGCGGCGGCCACCGCCGGCGGCGAAAAGAAGGCACACTCCAAGAACAGGTTGCGCGTCTGCGCGGTGACGCCGCTGCGAGTGCCCCCCATCACGCCGGCGAGAGCGACCGGCCCGCCGCCATCCGTGATGAGCAGCGGCGCGTCGTCGGCAAAGCGCAATTCGCGGCCATCGAGCAGGGTGAGCGTCTCGCCAGCGGCGGCGTCGCGCACCACGATGCCTTCCTGCAGCTGGTCGCGGTCGAAGGCATGCATCGGTTGACCGAGTTCGAGCAGCACGTAGTTGGTCACGTCCACCGCCGGGTCGATGGAGCGCAACCCCGAGCGGCGCAGGCGTTCGCGCAACCACAACGGGGTGGGACGCGAGAGGTCCACGTCCTCGATGACGCGGCCGAGATAGCGCGGGCAGGCAACGGGGTTGTCCACGCGCACGGGAAAAACCGCCTCGCTGTCGGACGCCGCCTTTTGCCACTTCGGTGGCACCGCCGCGACATCGTTCAACAGCGCCAGTTCGCGGGCCAGCCCGCGGAGGCTCAGGCAGTCGCCGCGGTTGGGGGTGAGATCCACGTTGACGCAGACGTCGTCCAAGCGCAGCGCATCGCGCAAGTTCGCGCCGGGCTCTAGCTGGCGCGGCGTTCGCTCGAAAAGCGCGTCGCCCAGTTCCATGATGCCGTCGTGATCGGTGCCGAGGCCCAGTTCGGCGGCGCTGCACAACATTCCCCGCGAAATCACGCCGCGCAGTTTCGCGGCCCGCACCGGGCCGTCGGGCAGTCTCGCCCCAACGGTGGCGAGCGCGGTTTTCAGGCCCGGGCGCACGTTCGGCGCACCGCAAACCACCTCAACGGATTCGCCGCCGCCATCCACGTCGCACACCGAGAGCCTGTCCGCGTTCGGATGCGGGCGCACCGCGCGCACTTCCGCAACCACGACGCCGGAGAACGCGGGCGCCACCACCTCCACGCCATCCACTTCCAAGCCGGCGTTGGTGAGCTGCTCGCACATTTGCTCGACCGGCACGTCCCCCGGCAGCCACTGCCGCAGCCAAGAGGCGCTGAATTTCATGCCGGCCTCACGCGAATTGGCCGAGGAAGCGCAGGTCGTTCTCGAACAGCAGGCGCATGTCGTCAATGGCGAAGAACAACGTGGCGAAGCGATCCACGCCGAAGCCGAAAGCGAAGCCGGTGAACCGCTCGGTGTCCACATCCACCATTTGCAGCACGTTCGGATGCACCATGCCGCAGCCCATCACCTCGGTCCAGCCGGAGCGGCCGCAAGCCTGGCAGCCGTCGCCGGCGCAGTGGACGCATTGCACGTCCACCTCGGCGGATGGCTCGGTGAAGGGGAAGTACGACGGGCGGAACCGCACCGCCAAATCGCGCTCGAAGAAGCGCCGCACGAACTCCACCACGGTGCCTTTCAAGTCCGCGAAGGCGATGCCCTCGTCCACCACCAGGCCCTCGACTTGGTGGAACATCGGGCTGTGGCTGGCGTCCATGTCGTCCTTGCGGTACACGCGGCCCGGGCAGATCACGCGGATGGGCGGCGGGCGCTCCTCCAGCACGCGGATCTGCACCGGCGAGGTGTGCGTGCGCAGCAGCAGGCCGTTGTCCAAGTACAGGGTGTCGTGCATGGCGCGGGCGGGGTGATCGGCGGCGATGTTCAGCGCTTGGAAGTTGTGGTAGTCGTCCTCGATCTCCGGGCCGGACACCACCTCGTAGCCGGCGGCGACGAAGATCTCGGCGATGCGACGGGAGGTTTGCGTGACGGGATGCAGGCTGCCGCCCGGCCGACGGCGCCCGGGCAAGGTGACATCCACGGCGTCCGCGGCCAGCGTTTGGCGCAATGTCTCGGCGCGGATGTCGGCCAGCTTCGCCTCAACCGCGCCTTGCAGCCGTTGCTTGAGCGCGTTCACATGCGCCCCGGCTGCGGGCCGCTGTTCCGCCGCCACCTCCCGCAAGCCCTTGAGCAGGGCGGTGATCTCGCCCTTCTTGCCGAGATAGCGAACGCGCACGGCGTCCACGGCGCGTTCGTCCGCCGCCTCGGCCACCGCCAAGAGGCACTCTTGCTCGATGCGCGCCGTCGCGTCCGCGATGGTTTCGGGGCGCGCCCCGTCCGCGCTCATCGCCGCCGGCGGTCAGGCCGGCGAGCCGGCCGGTTCGCCGGTGGTGCCTTCCCGTTCGGCCGCCGCCTGTTCGAGCGCGGCCTTGGCTTTCGCCACCAGCGCCGCGAACGCGGTCTTCTCCTTCAGCGCGAGGTGCGCCAGCACACGCCGGTCCACCAACACGTCGGCCTTCTTCAAGCCGGCCATGAAGCGGCTGTAGGAAAGGCCGTGCATGCGCGCCTCGGCGTTGATGCGCAAAATCCACAAGGCGCGGAATTGGCGCTTGCGTTGGCGCCGGTCCCGGTAGGCGTACTGCCCGGCCTTGATGACCGCCTGTTTGGCGACCTTGAAGGAACGGCTGCGGGCACCGTAGTAGCCCTTCGCCGCCTTCAAGACCTTCTTGCGGCGCCGCCGCGTGGCGACGCTGTTCTTTGCCCTTGGCATGTTTCGCTCCTTTGTCGCCGGCGCTTGCGCCGGCGTGATGATCAAGCGTTGGCGAGGCTATGCCTCGATTCAAAGCGAAGGCCCGACTACCGCGCCTTCTTCGGCACCATCTGCTTGACCGCCGCCACATCCGCCGCGGAAAGCGACTTGAACCCCTTGAGGCGCCGTTTGCGCTTGGGTGCCATCTTGGTGAGGATGTGGCTCTTGTTGGAGCGCTTGTGTTTGAACCCCTTGGCGGTGCGGCGGAATCGCTTCGCCGCGCCGCGGTTGGTTTTCATCTTCGGCATGATTTTCTCCTGGCGTTTTGCGTTGCGCCAAGGCTCAGCCCGGCCTTGGCGCACTTGTTTTGGTGGGCGCTTTGCCACGTTCTAAGCGGGCTGTCTCGCCCGCGGTCTAGCCGGCGTTTCCGCCGGCGTTGTCCGTTTCGTTGTTGGCCTCGGCTTTTGCGCCTGGCGCCTCGCTTTGGGCGCGTTGTTTGCGCCTCCTCTTGGGCGCCAGCACCATCGTCATTTGCCGGCCCTCAAAGCGGGGGGCGGTTTCGATGCTGGCCAGCTCGTCCAAGTCTTGCTCGACGCGTTTCAGCAAGTCCACGCCGCGTTCCGGGTGGCGCATCTCGCCGCCCTTGAAGCGCAGGCTCACCTTGGCCTTGTCGCCTTCCTCGAGAAACCGCGTCAGGTTGCGCAGTTTCACTTGGTAGTCGCGCTCTTCGGTGCTTGGACGAAACTTCACTTCCTTCACGTGAATCTGTTTCTGCCGCTTGCGCTGCGCGGCTTTGGCCTTCTTCTTGTCGAAGACGTGTTTGCCGTAGTCCATCACCTTGACCACCGGCGGCTCCGCATCGGGCGCGATGAGCACTAGATCCATGCTCTTGCTTTGCGCCTCGCTGAGCGCGGTCTCGCGTGGCACGATGCCCACTTGGGCACCGTCCGCGCCGATCAGACGCACCCGGAAAGCCGTGATGTCGTCGTTCAGCACGGCGCGTTCGCCGCCGACTTTGGCGTTTGCTCTCTTGATAGGCAATCTCCTTGCAGCCTCGGCGCGATCGTCGCGCCATCATCTCTTAACCCGGCGCACCATCGCGCCGCCACGTCTCGGCTGCCCGCAGCAGCCCGAAAACAGCGCGGATTCTAACCCTGCGGCGGCAACGCGACAATAGCGAATTTCCTATGTGCAGGGCTTCGTCGCCGGCGATGCAATCCGGTGTCGCCGGCAGTATGCTGCCGCCAATCGTAAGCCCGCCCTGCGCCGGGGCACAGGCGGCAAGCGGAGGACGGAGATGGGATTCAGGAACTTGCTACGCATCGGTCGCCGGGCGGCGGCCGCCATCGGCATTGCGGCGGCCGCGGTCGCCGGGGCCGATGCCGAGGTGACCGCTTTCTGGAGCGAACACGACGACGCCAATCCAGCCGCCATCGACCACGCGCCCTGGCAGGCGCTCTTGACGGCGTACTTGCGCACCGACCACCCCTCCGGCGTGGCCCGCTTCGACTACGCCGCGCTCAAGGCGAGCGCCGAGGACACGGCGCGGCTAGCGGGCTATCTCGATGCCTTGCAGGCGGTGGATCCGCGCCGCTACGCCCGCGCCGAGCAGCTGGCCTACTGGATCAACTTCTACAACGCGCTCACGGTGCGGCTGGTGGCCGCCGCTTTTCCGATCGCGTCCATCCGCGACATCGGCGAGAGTTGGCTGCTGCCCGGGCCGTGGAAGGACGAGAACGCCACGGTGGCGGGCCAGGCGCTGACGCTGCACAACATCGAGCACGACATCCTGCGGCCCATCTGGGGCGACAGCCGCATTCACTACGCCGTCAACTGCGCCAGCTACGGCTGCCCGAATCTGATGGCGACGGCGTTCACCGCGGCCAACGCGTCCGAGCTGATGGCGGCCGGCGCGCGCGCCTACGTCAACCATCCGCGGGGCGTGGCCTTCGACGGCGAGGATGTCACGGTGTCCAGCATCTACGACTGGTTCCAAGAGGACTTCGGCGACAGCGAAGCGGGCGTGCTGGCGCACCTTCTGGAATACGCCGAGGAACCGCTCGCGGAACGCTTGCGGCGCTTCGACGGCGACATGGCGTTCGCCTACGACTGGGCGCTGAACGCGCCCTAGCCGCAAACGACCGCTGGCCCGGGCGGCTAGAACCGCGTGAAGGCGTAGCCCACGGCGATGCCGAAGATCTTGGACGCCGAGGCGTTGCGGCCGTCGATGGTGTCGCCGTAGAACACCGTGGCGCTGAGGGCGTCCGTGAGCCCGATCGTGGCCCGGGCGCCCAGAACCGTGGTTTCCTCCGCCACTTCCGGGAAGCGATCGGGATGGAACGGCGGCACGCCGATGTCCAAGTCGCCATCCGTATTCACCCGCTGATAGTCCACCGCCAGCGTCACCCGTTCGTGTACTTGCAGCCACGCCGAGACGTTGTAGAAGGTGTTGGCGGGAATGTCGCTGCGGTGGCGGTAGCCGAACTCGCCGGACACGCCTAGCCGATCGGCGAAGACCCGGCCGAGCAGCAGCGACGCTTCGACGCCGCTTGCGCCGTCGCCAAGGGCGTAGATGCCCGGCGGCGCACCGCTGGTGGTGGGCAGCGCCGTACCCGTGTCGTAGTTGCCGGCGAGGATCGCGCCGCCGCGCACGGCCACGCTCAACGGCTGGCCGACCAGCTCGTCCGCGAGCCGCCAAGTGACGCCGAAGTTGGCGTCGGCAAAGCCGCTGTCGCTGTCGGCGGCGAGTTCGCTGTTCGCCCAGCCCACTTGCCAGTCGACGGCGAGATTGTCGCGCAGCGCGTAGTCGCCGAGGAACCAGAGCGTGCCTTGGGTGAGTTCGCCGCCGGGCATCGGCCCTTTCTGGGTGCCGCCGCTGCCGGTCCACTTTTCGTCCGCCGCTTGGCGCAGGTAGACGACGCTCAGATTGCCGGTTTGCGGCTCCGACAGCCACGGCGAGCCGGCCGCGGACGCCGTGGCCGGCGCGAGGCAGCAAGGCAGGGCGATCAACGTCGCCAGCGTGGTGCGTGCGATTGCGTTCATGGTTGCTCTCCCAGCTGAAAGCGGCGGTCAAGATAAACCCGCACCAGCCGCAGGCGCTCGGGGCACTCGGCGCGGTCGCCGCCTTCGCAGAGCGAGCGCACGGCATCCGTGGGCTGCTTCCCGTCCAGGGCGGCGCGAATGTTGGCGCTCAGCGTTGCCGCCCGCGGCTTGTCGAACGCGCTGCGCTCGATGGCGCAGCCGGGGCAAACCGCGGTGCTGTGGGTGATCACCTTGCCCATGGTGTACTCGCCGCGGCCGCCGGCCTTGCTGCCGCCGGTGCCCACGGTGCCGGATGCCGCGGCTGGCAGGGTTGCGAGCGCTACGCAGCCGGCGATGCCGGCGGCGAGAATCGCGGTGCGAACGACCAATCGTGACATGGAAACCTCCGTGCGTTTTGGCCTGCAACGATGGATCGCACGCTACCGTACTCGTCTGCCGTTTTGCAACCGCTTTCTCGCCAATGGGTGTGGGACATTTGGTGGCGGCAGCGACCCTGGGAGCGCGGGCGTCTCGCCCGCAATTTTGTCCACGGGTATTCACCTTGTGCGGGCGAGACGCCCGCGCTCCCAGGATGAGCCCTCACGCCGCCGCTGATGGGGCGGCCACGGCCCGCTTCCGATGCCACAGGAGGAACAGCGCCGGCACCACCGCGAGCGCCAGCACGGCGACGCCGACGACGCCGCCGAACATCGGGGCGGCGATGCGCCGCATCACTTCGGCCCCGGCGCCGTCGCCGAGCATGATGGGCGCGAGGCCCGCCACCAGCGTGGCCGCGGTCATGGCGATGGGGCGGATGCGGCGGCCGGCGCCCTCCAGCACGGCTTGGTACACGTCTTCCGCGGTCGCGCTCCGCCCTTCGCGCTTCGCCTGCGCGAGCCGGTCGCGCAACGCCAAGTTCAGGTAGCTCACCATCACCACGCCGAGTTCCACTGCGACGCCGGCCAAGGCGATGAAGCCCACGCCAACGGCCACGGATAGTTGATACTCCAAGAGATACAGCGTCCACGCCCCGCCCACCAAGGCGAGCGGCAGCGAAACCAACACGATCACCACCGAAGCCGCTTGGCGCAACGCGAAGTAGAGCAGCAGCACGATCACCAGCAGCGTCAGCGGCGCCACCAGCGCCAGCCGTTCTTGGGCGCGCAGCAGGTATTCGTACTGCCCGGCCCAGCGGATGGCGTAGCCGGCCGGCAAGTTCACCCCCTCCGCAACCGCTTGCTGCGCCGCTGCCACGTAGCCGCCGATGTCCGCATCGTCCAGATCCACGAACAGCCACCCGGTGGGGCGCCCGTTCTCGCTCTTGATCATCGGCGGGCCTTCGGTGACGCGCACCTCCGCCACGTCCGCCAGCGCGATGCGGGCGCCGGCCGGCGTGATCACCGGCAGCAGCTTCAGCCGCTCCACCGAATCGCGCACGCGCTGCGGATAGCGCACGTTCACCGGATAGCGCTCCAAGCCCTCCACGGTGCGCGTCACGTTCACGCCGCCCACCGCGGTGCGCACGATGTCCTGCACATCGGCGATGTTGAGGCCGTGGCGCGCCGCCCGCCGCCGGTCGATGTCCACTTCCACATAGCGGCCGCTGGCCACCCGCTCGACATGCACGGAGGCAGTGCCGGGCAGTTCGCGCAGCACCGCGGCGATGTCCTCGCCGACGCGCTCGATCACCGCCAGATCCGCGCCGGTGACCTTCACGCCCACCGGCGTTTTGATGCCGGTGGCCAGCATGTCCGTGCGCGTCTTGATGGGCATCGTCCACGTGTTGTTGAGGCCGGGCACGCGCACCTTGCGGTCCAGCTCGGCACGCAAATCGTCCAGCGTGACGCCCGGGCGCCACTGCTCCTGCGGCCGCAATTGGATCATCGTCTCGATCATCGTCAGCGGCGCCGGGTCCGTGGCGGTTTCGGCGCGGCCGATCTTGCCGAACACGCGCTGCACTTCCGGCACGGTGCGGATGAGCTTGTCCGTTTGCTGCAGCAGCTCCCGCGCCTTGTCGATGGAGATGCCCGGATAGGTGGTGGGCATGTACATCAAATCGCCCTCGTTGAGCGGCGGCATGAACTCCGAACCGAGGCGCTGCGCCGGCCAGACGCCGGCCGTCACCAGCAGCGCCGCGCCACCCAGCACCCACCACGGGTGGCGCAACACCAGCGAGAGCGCCGGCTGGTAGGCGGCGGTCAACGCCCGCTCCACCGGGTTGCGCTTGGCGGCGCGGGAGCGGACGCAGTAGCCCATCAGCACCGGCACCAGCGTGATGGAGAGCATCGCCGCGGCGGCCATCGCGTAGGTTTTGGTGAACGCGAGCGGCGAGAACAACCGCCCCTCCTGCGCCTGCAGCGCGAACACCGGCAGAAAGCTCAGCGTGATGATCAGCAGCGAGAAGAAGATCGGCGCGCCCACCTCTCCCGCCGCCTCGCCGACAACGCGCCAGCGCTCCGCGCTCGTGCGGGCGCCCGCCTCGCGCAGCCGCCGATGGCCGTTCTCCACCATCACGATGGCGCCGTCCACCATCGCGCCGATGGCGATGGCGATGCCGCCCAGGGACATGATGTTGGCGTTGATGCCCTGCGCCCGCATGACCACGAACGCGCCCAGCACCGCCACCGGCAGGCTCAGCACCACCACTAGCGCCGAGCGCAGGTGGAACAGGAACACCGCGCACACCAGCGCGACGATGGCCAGCTCCTCGGTCAGCGTGTCGCGCAGCGTGTCCACCGCCCGCTCGATGAGCTGCGAGCGGTCGTACACGGTGACCACCTCCACGCCCTCCGGCAGCCCGCTCTTGAGTTCGGTAAGCCGCTGCTTCACGCCGTCGATGGTGGCCAGCGCGTTTTCGCCGCTGCGCATCACCACGATGCCGCCCACCACTTCGCCCTCGCCGTCGAGATCCGCCACGCCGCGCCGCATCTGCGGGCCCACGCGCAGGCGGGCGACGTCGGAGAGCAGAATCGGCACGCCGCCCTCGTGGACGCCCAGCGGCACCGCCGCCAAGTCGTCCAAGCCTTGCAGATAGCCGGTGGTGCGCACCATGTATTCCGCTTCGGCGATCTCGATCACGGAAGCGCCGGCCTCCTGGTTGCCGCGTTCGATGGCGCGCCGCACTTGCGCCAGCGTCAGGCCGAAGGCGCTCAGCCGATCCGGGTCCACCACCACCTGGTATTGCCGCACCATGCCCCCCACCGTGGCGATCTCCGCGACGCCCGGCACCGCCTGCAGTTCATAGCGCAGAAACCAATCCTGCAACGAGCGCAACTGCGCCAGATCGTGCGTTCCGGTGCGATCCACCAGCGCGTACTCGAACACCCAGCCGACGCCGCTGGCGTCCGGCCCCAACGCCGGCTGCACCCCCGGCGGCAGCCGCGCCGCCACCTGGTTCAGATACTCCAGCACCCGCGAACGCGCCCAATACAGATCCGTGGCGTCGTCGAACAGCACGTAGACGAACGAATCGCCGAAGAACGAATAACCGCGCACCGCCACCGCGCCGGGCACCGCCAGCATGGCCGTGGCGATGGGATAGGTGACCTGATCCTCCACCAGCCGCGGCGCTTGGCCGGGGTAGGTGGTCTTCACGATCACCTGCACATCGGAGAGATCCGGCAGCGCGTCCAGCGGCGTGGACAACAGCGACCGCACCCCCCACACGCTCAGCAACACGGCGCCCACCAGCACCAGCAGGCGATTGGCGATGGCCCAGCGAACAACGGCGGCGATCATGTCAGTGTGCAGCGGCGCCGCGATCGCGCTCAGTGGTGGTGGTGATGTTCGCCGTGCGCCGCCGGCGCGGACTCCTCGGCTTCCTCGGCGCTCTCCGAACGGGCCAGCGCCGTGGTCAAGTTCGATTCCGAGTCGATGAGGAACTGGCCGGAGGTGACCACGCGCTGGCCCGCCTGCAATCCTTCGCGCACTTCCACGCGCTCGCCGGCTTCGACGCCGGCCACCACCGGCACGGCGCGGAAGCGGCCGGCGCCGAGATCGCGAACCACGCGGTCGAAGTCGCCGCCGCGGATCAGCGCCTCGCGGGGGATGTGAACCACCGGCTCGTCGTCGTCGCTGAACAGGGCGACGCGGGCGAACATGTTGGGGCGCAGCGCTCGGCCGGTGTTGGCGAAGCCGATGCGCACCTTCAGCGTGCGCGTGTGCGGATCGAGTTCCGGGTACACGTAGTCCACGCGGCCTTCCCAGGTTTCGCCGGGCAGGTGCTCCAGCTCCACTTCGGCGCGCTGGCCCGGGGCCACCCACGCGGCCTGCCGGTCGAAGACTTCCGCGAGAATCCATACGCGGGTCAAGTCCGCCACCGAGAGCACATGCGTGGCCGGCGTCACGTGGATGCCTTCGCGCACGCCGAGATGCGTCGCCACGCCGTCCGCCGGCGCCGGCACCCGCACGCGCTGGCGCGGCTTGCCGGTTTTGGCCAGTTCGTCGATTTCCGCGGCCGCCATGCCCAGTGCCACAAGGCGTTCCGCGGACGCCCGGCGCAGCGCTTCGCCGCCGCGGGCGCGGGCGGCGAGGAATTCGCGTTGCGCGTTCACCAACGCCGGGGAGTAGATCTCGAACAGCGTCTGCCCCTTGGTGACGGGATCGCCCGCGGCCTGCACACCCAGCGACTCGATCCAACCCTCCACGCGGGTGTGGATGTGGTGCATGGTGTTCTCGTCGTACTCGACGTAACCCACGGCGTCGATGCGCCGCGGCAGGACGCCGCGCACGGCCGCCGCCGAGCGTACGCCGAGGTTGTGTACCACCGCCGGGTCGATGACGACCACGCCTTCCGCATCGGCATCCTCGGGCGCCGCTTCATCGGCGTACACCGGCACCAGATCCATGCCCATGGGCGACTTGCCGGGTTTGTCGCGGCGATAGTTCTTGTCCATGGGCGCAACCCAGTAGAGGATTTCGCGCTCCTGTTCCGCGTCGGCTCCATCGGCGGCGGGCGCGTCGGCGGCGGGGGCAAGCCAACGGCCGATGCCGATGCCGGCGGCCAGCACGGCCGCCGCGGCGACAACGCCCAGCAACAACGCTTGGCGCTTCATGGCGGGGTACACGCCTCTTGGTTGCCGGCGTTGGCGGAAACGCCGACGTCGGTCAACTCGAAGCCGCCCAGATACGCCAGCCGTGCGTGGCTGCGGCGGCGATCCACGCGCAGCGACAAGTGCGCGAGTTGCACTTCCAAATCGTTGATGTAGCCGCGCATCACTTCCGCGAAGTCTCCGGTTTCGCTGCGGTAGGCCGCGAGCGCCGCCTCGGCGTTGGCGTGCGATTGGCCGAGCACCGCGTCGCGATACACCTGCAAGCGGCGGCCCACATCCACCCAGCGGCCGTGTTCGCGCAGCAGTTCCGCGCGTAGATTACGCCACGCGTCGTCGCGCAACGCGAGCGCGGCGCGGTGCCGGCTTTCGGCGGCGCGCAGCGTGCGATCCTGGCGGTTGGCTTGGAACAGGGGCACACTCAACGTGGCCGACACGCTGAGGAAATCCGGGCGCGGGGAACTGTCCGGCAAGCCGCCGTCGCGGTAGGCGTAGGCCGCGTCCAACGTCCAGCGCGGGCGGTAGCTGGCGCGCGCCAGCGCCACCGCGGCGTCGGCGGCCGTGGCGCCGGCGTCGGCCGCGGCAAGCAGCGGATGCTCCGCCACCAACGCGGTGAGTTCCTCCATCGACGGCGGCGGCCGCCAAGTGGACAGCGCGGCCACTTCGCGCTCGGCGGCGTCGCCAATCCAGCGGCGCAAAGCGGCACCGGCTTCCGCGTCTTGTTGTTCGATGGCGACGAGGCGGGCTTGCAGTTGGCTGCTCTCCAGTTCGGCGCGCAGCAGATCTTGTTGGTTGGCGTCGCCCACCGTGTAGAGCGAGCGCGTGATGGCCACCAGATCCGCGAACAATGGGTTGGCGTCCAGCACCAGTTGGCGGCTGCGCGAGGCGAGAAACCGATCCAGCCAAGCGTTCCGCGTGCCCAGCAGCACGCTGCGGGCGCGTTCCTCGGCCTGCGCTCGGCGTTGTTCGGCGCGGGTGCGTTCCCGCCGCGTTGCGGCGGCGCGGGAACCGCTGGGAGGCAGCGCTTGGCGCAAGCCTAGCTGCGCTTGCGTCATGCCTTCGGTGCGGAAGCCGCCACCTTCGATAGGCAGATTCGCCGCGCCGATGCGGATCTGCGGGTCCGGCAGGGCGCCGGCGGCGACGGCGAGTTCGTCAAACGCCGCCGCCTCTTCACGCAACGCCAGCACGCCCGGCTCCGCGCAGAGCGCCATGCGCTCGGCTTCGGCCAGGGTCAGTGGCGCGGGGTTGGCCGCGGCGCTGGCAGCGACGAGCAACGCCGCGGCGATGCTGCACAGCCTCTTTGGGAACGAAAGCGCCATTACGCTTGGTACAACGCAATGCGTGGAAAGTTCCATGCGCCCGGCGGCGTCGAGTGGCCGCGGATCATCTACCATCGCCGCACGATGACCAGCATGAAGGGCCTGCGGAGGGCCTTGGCAGCCCTGCCCGCGCATCCGCAAGCGAGGCGACTGATCGGCCGCGCCTTGGCGCACGGCGCGTTCGCCGATGCGCTGGGCATGCTGCGCACGGCCGGTTGCCAGCCGGATCGCGGCAACGAGAAGGTGGTGTCGCGCAAGTACAACTTCGTGTGCATTTGCATTCCCAAGGTGGCGTCGCACAGCCTGACAGTTGCGTTGTCGAACGTGGACCCGGACATCGAGATCTGCAACCTTAGCATTGACGAGCTGTTCACGGCACGCCCAGAGATCGCGCGCTACTTCGTTTTCTCCTTCGTCCGCCATCCGTTCACAAGGGCGCTTTCCCTGTATCAGGAGCTCTTCCTCTCGCGGGAGATCTACGCGAAGGGCTACCACGCGCACGAGGACCAAACGGCCTCCCGCTTCTTCGATCCGGTGGCGGGACAATCGTTCCGCCTCATGCGGCCCGCGGCCGTGGCCGCCCGCCCGGAGCGCAAGGACGAGAAGCGTCGCCGCATGATCCATCGCCACTACGGCTTGGGCAAGGTGCGCAACTTCGACGACTACTGCGACTGGCTCAACACGTTCCTCGCCGCCGACGCGTTCGCCGACCGCCACTTCCTCTCGCAACACGCCCACACGCGCATCACCGGCGACCGCGCCCCGAACTTCATCGGCCGCTTCGAGCACTTGGACGCGGACCTCTCCGCCGTAGCCGAACGCTTGGGCATGCCGAAGCCGGTCATGCCAACGCTGAACACGATGGCCGGTTGGCAACCCGCGCCGGAAGCGCTCGCCCAAGCCAGGACGGCGGCGAACGCGAGCCTCACCGACCGCAACAAAGCCCTGTTGCGCCACCGCTACGCCGACGATTTTGCCCTTGGTCACTACGACTGCTAACCCGGTGGCGGGCGCACGCTTGGTGCCGAAGAACCGAAGAAAGAGCGCGTGCTACGCTACTGTGCGTGGGATGTGGTTTGCGGCGTTGGAAGTCCGCGGGCAACGAGGCGCTGGCACCGCCGCTTCCCGACTGCGGAAAGAGCCCCGGAGAGACTGATGCTTGAGTGCTTGAAACTGGCGAACGTGGGGCCAGCGCCAGAAATGACCTTGGAGCTGGCACCGCGGTTCAACTTGATCACCAGCGACAACGGCTTGGGCAAGAGCTTTCTGCTGGATGTGGCTTGGTGGGCGCTCACGCAAAGCTGGCCGCAGGAAGTCAATCCGCGAATGACTTCCGGCTTGCCGGCGCAGCCGCGCGACGCCACTCAAGCGGCGAAAATCCTTTTGCAGGTTCTCTACGACCAAACCAGTGTGCCGTGTATAGCGGATTACTCCAAGGATGAACGCATGTGGCTGCGGGATCAGGACCGCCCGTGGGCCCCAGGAATCGTCGTTTACGCCCACGCCGACGGCTCGTTTTCCGTTTGGGACCCGATACGGAACTACTGGAGACAGCGCACAGGCGCGGAACGCCGACCGGCTTATGTGTTCACCGAGGCCGAAGTTTGGGATGGCCTTTGGAACCGGAACGCCACGCGCCAAGTTCCCATGTGCAACGGCTTGTTGTACGACTGGGCGCAGTGGATCAATGCCAACGACGACCGCGCCGCTGCGATGGCGGCCGTCTTGCAGGCGCTGGCGCCTACCCCGGCCGAGACGTTGGCGCCCGGCCCGCTAGTGCGACTCTCCCTTGACGATGCCCGCGACATCCCCTCCATCGCCACGCACCACGCAGGCGCTGTTCCGGTCCTACACGCCTCCGCCGGCGTCCGCCGCGCTGTGGCGCTCGCCTACATGCTCACTTGGGCGCGCAGTGAACATCAGTTGGCCGTTAGCCAAACCGGTCGGCCGGCCGCACGGCAGGTGATCGTCCTTTTTGACGAGGTGGAGAGCCACCTGCACCCACGTTGGCAACGCTCGATTCTCAAATCCCTGCAGGAGGCCAGCAGCGCCATTTTCGCCGGTTTGGCTTTCCAGTACCTCATCTCCACGCACTCGCCC
This sequence comes from Candidatus Azotimanducaceae bacterium, assembly GCA_965243095.1. Taxonomy (GTDB): domain Bacteria; phylum Pseudomonadota; class Gammaproteobacteria; order Pseudomonadales; family Azotimanducaceae; genus VXYL01. The sequence continues at coordinate 1,508,514 of OZ251530.1, read as the reverse complement.
TTGGTGCTTGCCTCCGCCGAGCCGTGGTTCGACGCGGAAAAGGACGCTTGGTTCGACATCGACCTCGCCGGGGACCCGCCACGAGCGTGTTTACAGCGACGACCCTATGTGCCGCTGGGCACGGCGGGCCACTGGCTGACCAGCGAAGCCTTCGATCTGGCCACTGACCGAGGCAGCTTGGAGGCCGAAGAAGCAGTCCTGAAGGCTAGGGAACTACTGCGTGAAGCTGAACCCGGATTGGATGCCGTGAGGAAGATTGACGACGACCTGCGCCGAACGCTGCCGGAACTGGATCCGTTCTGGGTTCGTTGGAATGCGTTCGTGGAACGGTGTGGAGGACATCCGTGATCCGAGTGACGCCGGCGAAGGAACCCCCGGAGTTCGACGAGCAGGTGCGGCAGCCGGGCTTGGCCTTGATCGCCCAGCTAGCGGCAGAAACCGGATCTGAGGACTCCATTCCATCTCGCCAGTTCAAGCCCTACTGGCGTCGTGCTCTCAATGACTTGCTGACCAGCTACAACCGCACCTGCTCCTACTTGAGCTTGCACATCCCGCGGGCAGTCGGAACGCCAAGCGTCGACCACATGGTTGCCAAGTCCAAAGCGTGGGATCAGGTGTACGAGTGGAGCAACTACCGCTTGGCGTGCTTGTTGATGAACGCCCGCAAGGGCGTTGCCGATGTCTTGGATCCATTCGAGATCGGCGAGGGATGGTTTGCGTTGGAACTCGTCGAGTTCCAAGTAGTGCCCGGCCGCGGCCTGCCCGCCGACGTGCGTCGCCGTGTCGTCGACACCATCGCCAAGTTGCGCTTGAGCGACAACGTCTGCTGCGAGGCGCGGGCCGCATACGCGCAGGCGTATTGGGCCGGCGAGGTCTCCCTGTCCTACCTCCAGCGATGCGCCCCGTTCGTGGCGAGGGAGCTGGAGCGTCAGAACAGGCTGACGCCACCACCGCCAAAGGTTTAGGAGCGTGGACGACGCCCGTCGATGCGGTCGATTATCGGAGTCGCCTCGCGGGCGAATCTCTTGAATCTGTCGACAAAGTAGGTGCTGATTTCGCCACCGCCCTCGCGCAACTCTGCTTCCAGTTTGGGAGATAGCGAGTCCCAGTCCCCGTATTTTTGGTCGTCAAAGCAAGGCCAGTGTGGGCTTTGCTTCTTGCCGAGTTTCCAGAGTTCCTTGTCGAGCGCCTTTCGCCTCTTTTGATCAACTTCGGACAACTCGCTGGCATGGGGCGACCGAACGCCAACAATCCAGCCCGTACCATCCGGCAACTGCGCGTCCAAACGGATTTGTGTAAACGTCCTTTCGCCATCCACTTCATACGGTCTCCAGGATTTGCGGTAGGCGTAGATATAGCTTTCGTACCGTCTCGGCCCGAAATAGCCTTCCCAGTACCAGTCATCGTGTCCGAGCATTCCATCGGGTAGTTTGTTCCAAATCAATCCCCAGAACTCCTCCTTTATCTTCCACGCCACCGCCGGCCAAGCCTCAAAGACAGCCAGTGCTGTGGCGACGTTTTTGCTGTCTTCGCGGACGAACTTTTCGATTGCGCTCTTCTTTGAGTCGGTCACCGGATTCCCTCCATATTGTTGCCGACAGTGTGTTTCCACTTCTCGCAGGTACCAGTGGAGCCGATCGACGTCGCAGTTCCGCCGGCAATCCGCCAACCAGTCGACGAGGGAGAACGACAGACGCAATTCGTCGAACTCATCGTCTGACGGCGCCCTCGGCGAGTCGCATGGCATGATGGCGAAGTTTCGGGGCGTCTTCGTCTTAAGTTCCTTGACGGTTTGCGGCCCCACGCTCGCTTCCGTAGGCCCGGCGCCAGTGGGGGAAAGGTAAAGGAGCAGGGAGTTGCGGTAGCGCTTAAGCGACTTGAGATAGTCTTCGACTTGGCTTTCCCCATCGCCGGCGAAGTTGCTCTTGCTCTCGATGGCGAGGCAATGCTCTCTGCCGATATCGACGCTGATGTCGAGGCTACGACCATCGATCTTCCGCTCCGTCTTGACCTCGGCGTGGCCCAGACTCACTCCCTTTGCGAAATCCAGCTTGTCGGTCAAGAGTTTCAAGAACAGCGTTCCTTGGCCGTGGTCGCCGTTGGGATCCAGCAAATCCGCGATCATCCTAGAGAATCCCACCTCGTCCGCTCGCAAGTAGCGGAACACGTTGAACCGGCGCGCGAGCTGCCGGTCCAACTCGGCGTCCAACGTCGCAGCGGTGTCCAACCGAGGGGCTACCTCGGCGAAGAATCGCTCCAGCTCCCGTCGCGAGGTCTGTTTCGTGCGGTTGTCAACCATAGCCGCCGCCATCAACCGTAGGCTGCGAGTGGCTCGTCTAGACCGATGGATTGCGCGTGGTTTGCGCGGAGGGAAAGGCGCGGACTTGATCCGGGCTCGGCTTCGTAGCGTAGCAGGGAGTCAGGTTTGCCAAGCCACTCGTTCCACAGCCAAGTCGATTCCAAACGCGCTAGGCGATTCAGGGTCGGACAGTCAAGGCGGCTCAGGCTGATGGCTTCGAGTATGCGACCGGCGAAGGAGCGGAGAGCGGTGGAGCCGTCATCCAGCCGACTGGCGAGGACGTTCATGGCTTGGGCGAGATTCTCCACATGGCGCAACCACCCGTCCGGGTCCACATGGCACAAGGCCACCAAGACAAGGCCAGCGTAATCCTCCGAGAACGACGGGGAAGTGTGAAGGCGTTGCAGGCAGACTCGTGCGGCGTCGGTCTGGTTGGCCAACGCCACGGCGGCCCCCACGACTTGGTCCAGCAGGAATTCCGGGTCGTTGGAAGCCAAAGCGGGCAGCACATCTAGGACTTCGTAGGCGCGAATGAGCGCGGCGAAATCTATGAGTATCCGAGTTGCTTCCCGCCTAGACCCTATTGTTGCAGCTTGAAGTCGTTCGAGGTTCGAGAAAACGCGGCGATTGCGTAGGGAGCGCCGCCGGCGGTGCCGTTCCCGGTCAAGGCCACTGGAAGTGAGGTTGTCCGGGGCCGCGTTTGCGCGCCTCGGCGGGATTCCGAAAACGGTTGTTCATTGATTCCGGGAACGAAAATGGCGGTCTCCTTTGGTACGATGGTGCGTATCGAAAACAGCATCGAAGGAGACCGCCGAAGTGAATCGTATCAGGAAAGAGGTCGGCGGCAAAACCGGAAGCGGGCCGGAGGTCCGGTTCGAGTCCCAGAGCCTCACCTCGCACGCCGGGCTGGTGGTGTTCCAGCGCCTGTTCTCGCGCCTCGGGCTGAAGGAGCGGCTGCGCGGCTGCTTCCGCGAGCCGGGACGGCGCGCCTACGCGCCGCACGTGGTGGCGCTGCTGCTGGTGGTGCATCTGCTGCTCGGCTGCCGCCAGCTGCGCGACATGGCGCGCTACCGGAACGACGAGGCGGTGCGCCGGGCGGTGGGGCTGCGGCGGCTGCCGGACGTGTCCACGGTGTCGCGGTCGTTGTCGGACGTGGGCGCGCGGGACGCGGACCGGGTGCGGTCGCTGTCGCGGGACATGGCGGTGGAGCGGCTGCGCGAACTGGCGCCGCGGCGGGTGACGGTGGATTTCGACGGCACGGTGCTGGCGACGCGGCGGCTGGCGGAGGGAACGGCGGTGGGCTACAACCCGGCGCGCAAGGGCGAGCGGAGCTGCTGGCCGCTGTTCGCGACCGTGGCGCAGACCGGCCAGGTGCTCGACCTGCTGCACCGTCCGGGCAACGTGGCGGACTCGACGGGAGCCTTCGACTTCATTGGCGAACAGACGACGCGGCTGGCCGCCGCGCTGCCCGGCGTCCGCCTGGAGACGCGCATGGACGCGGCGTTCTTCGACGGTGCGCTGCTCGGCGAGCTGGAGCGGCGCGGCGTCGAATACTCGGTGTCGGTGCCGTTCGCCCGCTTCGCCGAACTCCGCGCGATGGTGAACGACCGCCGCGTCTGGCACCGCGCCGGGCGCGGCCTGACGTACTTCGAGCCGCGCTGGAAACCCGCCGGCTGGGATCGCCGCCGCCGCGTGGTCATCCTTCGCCGGCGCGTTCCCGTCCGCCGCAAGGGGCCTCTCCAACTCGACCTGTTCGAGCCCCGGGAGCACGGCTTCGAGTTCAAGGCCGTCGTGACCAACAAGCGCGTCCGCGCCCGCAGCGTGGCGCTGTTCCACGAGGGCCGCGGCGCCCGGGAGGGGATGTTCGCCGAACTCAAGTCGCAGTGCGGCCTCGGCTACGCGCCGAGCCGCAAGGAGGCCGCCAACCGCCTCTTCTCCCTCGCCGCCGTGCTCGCCCACAACCTGGGCCGGGAACTGCGGATGGCGACGCGCGCCCCTTCCCGGCGCACCACCGCCAAGCGCTCGCCGCTCTGGTCGTTCGCCCAACCGCGGACGATGCGCAACGACTTCCTGCTCCGCGCCGGCCGCTTCCTGAACCGAGCCGGAAAACCCGTGCTATCCATCATGCGCGACGACAAACGGAAGAAGCCATGTCCGAATACCTCGCCGCCCTTGCCACATAGTTCGGCGAAAACCTGCAACAATAGGGTAGAGAGGTCGCGCCCCTGCATGGCTAGCAGATCTCGTATCGCGATGCGCCAACGTCCTTGGGCGTGGGGTTCCACATCCTGATAGATCGCACGCAGGTCTTCTGCCAGGTCGTACCTCACGTCCACATAGCGCTCTAGCGGGCGGAAAGCCCACCGTCCCATGTTGTGCTTGAAGTAGCCCTCCAAGCCCGCTTGCATCCACAGGCGAACGTCGTCGGCTTCAGCTCCGTTGGGATCAAATGGCGTGGGTTGTTTGGACATGCCGCGCTAGTCAGTGTGTTCCTGTGAGGGTCTTCAGCTCGGCGCCGAGTTCCGCGACCGTCCGCCCGCCCGATAGCCTCCTAGCGAATGCGGCGTCGGCTTCACTTCCTCGGTCGGCGGACGCTTGAACAGCGCCCAGCAGTTCGAACTCGAAGGTCGTGCCGTTGGAGAGCGAACGGCCGTCTATGGACTTTGCTATGCGTTCCGGGCATCCGTCCACTGATGGGGCGGACTCACTGAGAGCGTGCAGGTCTACCGTGCGCCCCCAACTGCGCTCCTCGCGAGCAGCCTCGTCGTCGGGCCAGGCCTTGAAGCGGGCATTGCTGCCGGCGTCCGCAAACGTAGGGCGGGCGGACGGGCAGGCCGACAGCGTTGGCGGTTGGAAGTGCATGGCCGCCAGTATATCGCCCTCTTGGTGATGCACCAAGCCCAGCACGTCGCGCGTTCGCTGGGCGCGGGCGGCAAGTGGCACACCGTTCAACGCATCGTCGAGTGCGGCGCGACGGGTGAACCAAACGATGTCGTGTGGTCGGCCGAGGGTGGCTGCGGGATTGATCCGAACCATGGGCGTGGACGGGTTTGCGCTGCCACCCATCTACGTCGCGCGCAAAAACCTCCGGTTGCGACCACGGTAACGCCAAGCCTTCCCTCGCAAGACGTCGCTTATCGTGGTCAGACATCAACCGCCTCAGATTCCGCGCCGGCAGGACGTGGGAAACTTCAACATCGAACAGAACGGTAGCGCCGGTGTCACGCAGCCTGACGTCGGGCAGGTGGGAAGGCGATGCAGTTGATGGGTGCCGGTGCATCCTGAGATCGTCTAATGCTCGGAGAAGGTCATCGTGGCTACCGAGTGTGCCCATCCATGCCAGCACCTGCGCGGCCCACGCAGCGTCGACTAGGCGATTCTGGATGCCAGCCACGACATTGCAGGCGACGATTTGGCCGCCAACGGTCTCCAGCAGGCGTTCGACTACTTGGCCTGTCGTCAGAGCGGTGGAACGTGGTGTTTGGCGCATGGGTCGAATGGCCATTCCCGCGATGGCTGCAAGGTCGGCTGCACGGGTGGAGCATACTCCATAGGAGGTTATACACGCCGCCCCGGCGAACCCACGCCGCGTGACCCAGCGGCGCTTTTTCCGCTTGGCCCCAACCGCTGACGGTGCGCCAAGTGTGTCGCAATCGGCGGCGGAGTTCGTTAGCCTCACGCGCACCGCTTCACGGAGTTGCACACACGATGTACCCGGGACATTGGGCAACCGTATTCCCCGACAAGCCGGCGGCGGTGGACGCCGCCACCGGCGCGGTGCGGAGCTATGGCGAGTTGAACGACCGCTCCAACCGGCTCGCGCAACTGTTGTGGGACGCCGGGCTGCGGCGGGGCGATCACGTCTCCATCTTCATGGAGAACAACCTCGCCTACTTCGATGTGGTGTGGGCGGCGTTGCGCTCCGGCCTTTACCTGACCACGGTGAACCGCTACCTCACGGCCGAGGAAGCCGGCTACATCTTGGACAACTCGGAGTCCCAGGCGTTGATCGCTTCCAAGGCGTTGACGGCCACTGCGGCGGACATTCCGGCGTTCGCGCCCGGTTGCCGCGTTTGGTTGATGGCGGACGGCGCCGAAGGCGTCTACGCGGACTTGGACGACGCCCTCGCCGCCCATCCCGCCGAGCCGCTTGCCGAGCAGCCCGCTGGCGCGTTCATGCTCTACAGTTCCGGCACCACCGGCCGGCCGAAGGGGATCGTGCGCCCGCTGCCGGAGACCTCCATCGACAGCGAGGCGAGCCCGGTGGCCGGCTTGCAGCGTACGCTGTGGGGATTCGGCGAGGACACGGTGTATCTCTCGCCGGCGCCGCTCTACCACTCGGCGCCGATCGGTTTCAGCCAAGCCGTGCAAGCCCTCGGCGGCACCGTGGTGATGCTGCGCCGCTTCGATCCCGCGCATGCGCTGCAAGCCATCGAAGACCACCGCGTGACGCACAGCCAGTGGGTGCCCACCATGTTCACGCGCATGCTGAAGCTGCCGGCGAGCGAACGCGAGGGCTTCGATCTTTCCTCGCACAAGGTGGCTATTCACGCCGCCGCGCCCTGCCCGCCGGAGGTGAAGCGGCGCATGTTCGACTGGTGGGGGCCGATCCTGTACGAGTACTACGGCGGCACGGAGATGAACGGCTTCACGCATTGCGGGCCGGAGGAGTGGCTCGCACACCCGGGCACGGTGGGCAAGGCCATCCTCGGCACGCTGCATATCTGCGACGAGAGCGGCGCCGCGCTGCCGAACGGCGAACCGGGCATCGTGTATTTCGAGTTGCCCGCCATGCCGTTCGCGTATTTGAAAGACCCGGAGAAAACCAAGGACGTGCAGCATCCGGCGCACCCGAACTGGACCGCTTTGGGCGATGTCGGCTATCTGGATGACGACGGCTATCTCTACCTCACCGACCGCGCCACGTTCATGATCATTTCCGGCGGCGTGAACATCTATCCGCAGGAGATCGAGGACGCCTTGGCGCTGCATCCGAAAGTCGCGGACGTGGCCGTCATCGGCGTGCCCAACGACGAGATGGGCGAGGAAGTGAAGGCGGTGGTGCAGCCCGCCGAAGGCGTCCACGCCGATGCCGCGCTGGAGGCCGAGATCATCGCCTACGCCCGCGAGCGCATCGCCCACTACAAATGCCCGAAGAGCGTGGACTTCCGCGCCGAACTGCCGCGCCTGCCCACCGGCAAACTCTACAAGCGGCTGCTCAAGGACGAGTACTGGGGCAAGACGGGCAGCCGCATCGTGTGATTGGCGGCGTCGGGGCCGCGGGTTCGCCAACCCGTCTCGCCGGCTAGCCCTAGGCCTACGAAAAAAATGAACCTTTGGGCGTGTTCAAGCGCCTAAAGGATGAAGGGAAAAGCGTGGTGCCCACTTACCGCAGCAAGTAGTGGATCGACAGGTGGAGACGTTCGTCATGGCGCGCGCCGAGGCGCGGTCGCTCATCCGAGGCGCGCGCGTCTGGCTCCTAGCGGTGTTCGCCGTTGGCGCCGGCATGGCGATGTTCCTCCACCTTTCGATTCGCCACTACGCCGCCTTCAACCCCAACTCGGTGCCGCCGCGGCTGTTGGCGCACGGCATCGGCGCGGTGGTGTTGGGCGTGCTGCTCTTGGGGCTGGTGCTGATCGCGAGCGATGCCGACGCACGCCACCGGCGCGAGGGAATCGCGGACGCGCTGCACAGCCGGCCGTGTTCGAACTTGGCGTTGGTTGCCGGTCGCTTCACGGCCTTGTTGCTGCTCGGCTGGTTGATGGCCGCGCTCTACAGCGCCCTGACCGTGGGCGCGGCGTGGATCGACAGTTACGGCGAAGGCGCGGTGCTGGCTTTCGAGCCGTGGTCTTTGGCAACTTTCGCCTTTGTCGATGCGCCAACGGCAGTGGCGTTCTGGAGCGCGTTGGCCATCGCCTTGGCCGCCGTGCTTGGGCGCTGGCTGGCCGCTCTGATCGCCTTGGCGTTGCTTGGACTCCAAGGCTGGGCGCTGTACCACACGCCGCTTGGCATGTTGGCGCTGATCTCGACCGTGGGCGATGCCGCCGCCATCGCCTCGGATCTCGCGCCGCGCGGCGTGGACGCGCAAGCGTGGATACACCGGGTTGCGCTGCTCGTCGTGGCTGGCGGCTTGCTCTTCATCGCGGCGGCGGCGTATCCGCGGCCGGATGCGACGCGGCGGCGGGTGCGCGTTTTGCTGGGCGCGGTGTTGGCCAGCAGCGGTCTGGCGTGCGGGATCGCACTGGCGGAGCAACAGCGCACCGATTGGCGCGAGCGCGAACAATGGGCCGCCGTCCACAAGAGCCTGCGCAACGAACCGCGGGCGGATCTGCAGCGCATCGCCGGCCGCGTCGTCATCACGCCGGGCGAGCTCGAGTTGGCGGTGGATTTGCACTTGGTTCGCCCACCAGACGAACCATCGGATGAGATCATGTTGAGCCTCAACCCCGGTCTAGTGGTTGAGAGTGTTCTGGTCGACGGTCGGGAGGTATCTTTTCGCCACGAGCACGGCCTGCTCAAGGTGCGATTGGCAGGCGGTTCCGCGCCGCCTCCCACGCGAGAGGGCTTGGTGTTGACGGTGCACGCCGCCGGTGTGCCGATCGAGCGTTTCGCGTACTTGGACAGCGTGTTGGATGCCGGCGAACGAAGTCTCGCGGAGAGCCGATTGCATATCCTCGGCACCGAAGCGTCGCTGTTCGAGAATGACTACGTCGCGCTCATGCCATCGACTCGCTGGCTGCCCTTGCCCGGCGCCAACTACCCGGAGGACGGAGCCGCATCGCCTGACACGGGTTTCTTCCACTTGGAACTGGAGATTGGCGTTCCCTCGGGTTGGCTGGTCGTGGCGCCCGGTCGGGCCAAACCCCTGCCCCGCGAGTCGGGGCACGGCGATAGCTCTTGGTTTCATGTGTACACGTCGGCACCAGTGTCTCAGGCTGCCGTCTTTGCCGCCCCGTTCGAGCGCCGCTCCACGCGAATCGGCGATGTCCAGTTCACGGTCTTCCTGCACCCGCGCCACATGGCGCCCTTCCACGCATACGACGCCGACGCCATTGCCGAGTTGAAGGCGTCCGTGGCATTCGGGCTGCGCAACGCCAACGCACAAGGCCATGTGTTTCCCCACGATGTGTTCCACTTGGCTGAAGTGCCCGGACGCTTGCGCACTTACGGCAGCGTGTACACGAACGCGAATACCGCGCTGCCGGCCATGGCGCTCTTGCGCGAGTACGCTTTCTCCACCGTCAGGAAGTGGGACTGGAACGACGATGGGCGCCTCGGCGAAGTACGCCGGTATTTTGACCAAGACTTCATGGGCGGCAATCCCTTGGCCACCACGCATCAACATCTCTTCGGGCTGCAAGTCCACGCGACCGGAAGCTACGCGTTCCGCTTGCTCATGGAAGAAGCGGCAAAGCGGGCGGTGGGAAAATGGTTCGGTGGGGGCGCGGACGACTTCCTAGGGCATTCCTTCGCCTCCGCCGAGAGCTTGCCGGTGCTGGGCGCAATCGTCGCCGACACGGCGCCCGTTCGCCACGCCATGCTGCACCGGCGCAGCGTGAAGTGGGAGTGGGCGGAAGGCGTGCCGCTTGACCACGCGGATCCGACAGCGCACCCGCGCACCCTATCGGCATTCGTGCGCAAGGCGAACGCGCTGGGCGATCAACTGAACGCCGAACTCGGAAACGCTACTGCCGTGTTCGCCGAATTGCGTCAGCGTACCGCGTTCCACGCCCAAGACGTGGAGGCAGCGGCGCAGCGCCAAGGCGCCGAAGTACACATCGCAAAGTACCTGCAAGCCACCCAAGCGCCCGGGTTCCTGTTCTCACGGCCCAGAGCCTTTCGGTTGCCCGACGCCGAGGACGGATCGCCGCGCTACCAAGTGACGCTACGTGTACAAAACGCCGAGCCGGCCGATGGCCTCGTGCTAATGCGCTACCATGCGGACACGCATGTGCAGAACTTCTATTTCATCGGCAAGCCGATTGCCGTGCCCGGTTGCGCTGCCTTGGAGTTGGGGATGTTGGCGGCGGATCCGCCCACCGGCGTCTCGGTCGATCCCTTCTACTCCTTGAACCGCGAGCACGTCCATCTGCCGGTGCCCGACTTCGATTTCGAGAACGCGGTGCCGGCCGAGCCCTTTGTCGGCGCGAGGCCCATTGCCTGGCCAGACGAACCGGAGGCCGGCATTGTCGTGGACGATCTGGAAGCGCGGTTCGACGACAACCCCAGCGGCGCGGGGTACTTGGTGGATGCGTTGGCCCGCCGTTGGCGTACGCTGACCGAGGCGAACGAGTTCCGCGACGCGGGCCTTCCAATCCTGTTGCACGGCCCCGCCCAACGCCGGTGGTATCGCGCCGCCACACCTTGGGCATGGGGGCGCTACCGGCAGACCCTCGCGTGGACGCCCGCCGGCGCTGGCCGCCATCGGGCAGTGTTCCCGGCCGCCCTCGCCGCCGGACGCTGGCGCTTGGAATACCACCTGCCCGGGCGCAAGTTCAGCGGCATTTTCGCGCCGTACGGGGGGCTTGGACGGGAGCGCCACGGCACCTTGAACATTGAAGTGTACGATGGCGAACGCAGTCGGAGCGTGCCGTTCGACGCCGCCGCCGCAACCGCCGGTTGGAACCCCGTCGCGGATTTCGACCTCCGTTCCGGCACCGTGCAAGTACACATCACCAACCAAACGGAAGGCGCCCGCGTCATCGCCGACGCCATCCGCTGGCAGCCGGCCGACGCGGACACGCGTGCGGCCTTCAAGGCGCTCCGCGCCAGTCGTCAGGCTTCCAGCGTGGGCACGGACGCCACCACGGACACCCTCGCACGTCAACCCAAACGAGCAACCTCGTGCCCCGCAACCGGGTAGGAACACGAAAGCAGCGGTTGCGATCGTGCTAAGGTGGCCGCCATGGACGCTGAAGAACGGGGTTTGTCCGGCCCACAGGCTGGGCGTCGCTCAGACGGTCGCGAGGCACCCCGCCGGCGCAGAACCGTGGCGTGGCTGGCGGGTGCCGCGCTGTTTGCTGGCGAGCTTGGGCTGCAAGCTACTCTTGCCGCTGGCGCGGAAGCCCGAGGTCCGCGTCCTGCCGAGCCCCAACCCACGGGCCGGAGCGCCTCGGAAGCGGCGGAGCAAAAGGACGAGAGCGTTCCGAAGGACGCCCGCGAGTCCGCCCAGCTCCGCGACACCGCCCCGCGGGGCGACGCGCAAGCCCAGCACAACCTGGGCGTTAGGTACGCCGAGGGCGCTGGCGTCACCAAGGATGATCAAGAGGCGGTGCGCTGGTTCCGCAAATCCGCTGAGCAGGGGCACGCGCCAGCGCAGCACAATCTGGGGTTCATGTACGCCCACGGACGTGGCGTTGCGCAAGACGATCAGGAAGCGGTGCGGTGGTTCCGCAAGGCCGCCGAGCAGGGACTCGCGATGGCGCAATACAGCTTGGGTCTCGTGTACGCCAACGGCGAAGGAGTGCCCAAGGATGTCGAAGAATCCGCACGATGGTTCCGCAAATCCGCCGAGCAGGGATTCGCCGCCGCTCAACACCGGCTTGGCGACCTGTATACCAACGGCGAAGGTGTTCCGAAGAACCGCTACGAAGCCGCGCGCTGGTACCTTGAGGCCTCCAAACAAGGACACGCGGAAGCAAAACAGAGCTTGCGCGCCTGGGCCGCCGATCAAATTCGCCGCTATCGCGAAGCCGCGGAAGCGGGCGAACCGGAAGCGCAGTTCAACCTGGCCAACTCCTACGCAACCGGCCAAGGCGTTCCGCAGGACGACAGCGAAGCCAGCCGGTGGTTTCGCAAAGCCGCCGAACAAGGGCTCGCGCAAGCTCAGCACAACCTCGGAGTGATGTACGCCAACGGCGAAGGCGTTCGGAAGGACTACCGCGAAGCCGCAAGGTGGTACCGCAAAGCCGCTGCCCAAGGCATGGCGCAAGCCCAACACAACTTGGCGTTCATGTACGCCAACGCACAAGGCGTCGGGAAGGACTATCGCAAAGCCGCCTCGTGGTTCCGGAAATCCGCCGAGCAGGGATTCGCGCCCGCCCAGCACAAATTGGGAAAGATGTATGCCAGTGGAGAAGGCGTCGCCGAGGACTTGGTGCAGTCTTATGCGTGGCTCACGCTCGCCGCGGCGCAACAACACGAAAATGCCGAGGAGGAGCGCGCCTCTTTGCGCACACTAATGACCGCAAGCGAAATCACCGAGGCGGAGAATCTCAGCGGTCAACTGGTTCCTTGAGCGGCGCACCAAGCCGTACACGCCATTCCACGCCCGACTCCCCTGCCATGCCGAGCAGCGCCGATAAGACCGCCAACGCTTGGGACAATCTCCCCGGCTTCGATCCGGTCGCCGAGAAGTACGTCCAGCTCGACTTGAAGAAGTGGCTCGCGGACCACGGCGTAGAGAAGGAGGGCGCCCGGCGTGGCGGCGAGAATCAGCCGGCTGGCGAGGAAGACGCCTTGGACGCCGTCGAAGCGCAGATCGTGGACTGGGTGAACCGCCGCGGCCGCGTGTGCCGGCAGAACGTCGCCGGGTTTTTGTCGGACTTGGAACGCGAGCTGGCGGACATGGAGGATGACGCGGAGCTGCGGATACTCGAGGACCGCGTGGGCGAGTTGCGGCAGGACGCTGAGATCGAATTGGAGCGCATGGTGGACGCCGGCCGCACCGCGCTGGTGGACAAAGAGGAAGCCGTGTCCACCGGCGCCTCCGAGTTCGAGCGCTTCCGAACGCGCGAGCGGCTGACAAGACTGGTGGACTATTCGCATCGCGCCAAAGCGCTGTGGTTTGTTTTCGGTTGCGCGTTCATTGAGGTCATTCTCAACGCTTCGCTTCTGATGGACGTCAATCCGTTTGGTCTGCTCGGCTCCACGATGCAGATGGGCCTCATCAGCGCCGTCAACGTGCTGTTTCTCGGCCTCGTCATGGGGTCGCTGCTGCGGCAAAGTAACCATCGCGCTACGATGCGGAAGGTCGCGTCTTGGTTGGGAATCGCCTCGGTGATCGCCTTGGTGTTCGCCTTCAACTTGGCGGTTGGCCACTTTCGCAACAGCATGCAGGCGTCGGTGGACGACCCAGACGCGGACGTTCTGGCCATGGGCGGCGACGTCGTTGAACGGTTGCTTGCCGGGCCCTTGGAACTGGCGTCTTTCCAAACCGTCTTGCTGGTGCTGCTCGGCATCCTCTGCTTCGCGGTGGGCGCTTGGAAGTGGTTTCAACGCGACGACGCATACCCGGAGTACGGTCGCCGGCACCGGCAGTTGGACGACATCAAGGAGGACTACGCGCAAGCGTATGGCGTAGCGCAAGACGGCGTGAAAAGAAAGTACGAGCAGTTCCAATCCGAACTGCTGGATATGCGCCACAAACTCACGGTGAAGCAGAGCGCTTGGCGGGAGATTTGCAAGCGCGCGGATCACTTGGTGAGCGACTACTCCACGAACCTCGGGCAATACCAGCTCGACTTGAACTTCCTGCTTGCCGCGTACCGCACCGCGAACTTGGCCGCTCGCTCGGCACCTCCCCCGCCGCATTTCGAGCGGCAAGAACGTGTGGACGAAGAAATCTTGCAGCCGCCGAGTTTCCAACCGCCGGAGGAGACCAGCATCAGCGGCGTCGCCGAAAAAGTACACGGCGCCATTGAGGAGTTGCAGACCGCGTACCGTGCAGCGCGCAAAAAACACCGACCGTTGGAAGCCGTGATCAAGGACGGGCTCGACTCCATCCGCACGGCGGCGTAAATGACGTGAGATCCCGAGCCGTGCTTGCGCTGCCATGCGCTGCGCTGCTGTTTGGCGGCGTCGCTTGCGACCGCGCCCGGCTGGATGCGGACTTGTGCCCGCGCAGCGGCGCGCCAACGCGCAACACGGTGTTGTTGCTCGACACCTCGGATCCGCTCAGCGACAAGCACCGGGCGGAACTGCGGCGGATGGTGGGCGAACTGCAAAGCGCCGACCACGAACACCGGGTGGCGCCCAGCGAAGCGTTGTTCGTCTACGACGTTGCCGCGGGCGCGGACAAGCCGTTGTTGAAGGTCTGCAACCCGGGCGGGCATCCAGACGAGTACCGCTGGTGGGATGGATTGTGGCGCGGCCGGGCGTTGGACATGCGACGGTGGCGGCGTTTCGACGAGCTCATTGAAGGGCTGTTCAGCGAAATCGAGGCGAACACCGGGCGATCGCGTTCGCCCATCCTTGAAACCATCGGCGTGGTGGTTGCTCGCCATGTGCCCAGCGTCCGCTTAGGCGGGGGGAAGGCCGGGCGAAGCCATTTGGTGGTGTTCTCGGATCTGCTGCAACACAGCGACGATCTCTCGCACTACGGGCCGTATCCCAAGCCGAAAGCGATCCCTCGCGCACTACGCACGGACTTGACCGGAGTGGACGTCAGCCTGTACCGCTTGGAACGCAGCCGCGAAGCGCGCTGGCAAACCAAGGAACACTACTATTGGTGGACCGAGCTGGTCGGTTCGCTCAGCGGCCGGATCGTGTGGCAGCAGTCCCTGTGAAAACGGCATCGCCGCTGTTGACCGCTGTTCTGGTGGGCGCGGCGTTCATCATTGCTTGCCGCCTCGGCGCGCACCACGACCCAACAACCGGGGCGGTCTTCGCGGCCGGTTTCGCGGTTTTGGCCGTGTTCCTGCTGTATCGCCACTACAAGAAGAAGCGCGTCAAGAGCCGCGACCGCGCCGCCGATGACGTCTACTACTTGGGGCTGTTGCTCACGTTGGTGTCGTTGATCTACACGCTCATCGACCTGTTCGTCGTCCGCGGCGATCAGGGCGCCGAGCAGGTGGAAGACTTGATCGGCAGTTTTGGCATCGCGCTGGTCTCCACCGTGGCAGGCATTTTCTTCCGCATCCTGCTGCTGGACACGGACGACGAGAAGGCCGAGGACGCCGCGGCGGCGGAAGGAGGCGACTCGGCGACGGACGCCCCTGTTCCACTCACCTCCGAGCAAAGGCTGTGGGAACAAGGGCTGCGCGACGAAGCCCGCGCGGCGGTGGAGGACGCGAAAGAGCTGCGCCGAACGCTGCGCGAAGCCACCAACGCGTTCGCGCACTTCACGCGCACCGCGCTCAGCCACGCCGATCACGTCAAGGTACACACCGCGGCCTTGATCGAAGAGTTCAATGGCCATGTCACCAAGGTGGCGGAGCACGGCTTGGACGACACCGCGCGAACATGGCAAGTCGCCGGCGAATCCCTACGCGAAGCCGGGCGGCAATTGGTGGACAACATCGACCAGAGCGTCGCGCAGGCCACCACTCGAACCGATGCCGTTTGGCGAAATCTCGCCGACCGCGTCGCCGAAAGCGCGCAGGCCGCCACGGCGCGGCTGCAAGCCAGCGAGCAGGAATTGCAGGCGACGTTGCGCGGATTGGCCGCCGCCAACAACACCCTCGGCGACCTCGCCGCCGCGTTGGCGGCAACGCGCGATCAAGTTGCCGGTCTCGGCGCAACGGCAAGCAACACCGCAACCACCGTGCGCGACAACGGCTTGGAAGTCGCAAACGCCCATCGAACTCTGATGGCCAGCGCAAACGAAACCCATGCGGCCGCGCTGCGTTCCCTTGCGGAGCTTGCCGCTGCCACGCAGGAGCTGCGCGAGCAGTTGCAGAACGAGGCGGAGCGCGTCAAGCAAGGCGTGGAACACGCGCTGGCCACGGACGGATCGTTTGCCGCCACCGCGCCAACAGTGATCGATGGACGAACGCGCTGACGGCTATCGCCGCGGCGTGGTGCTGGGCCTCACCGTTGCGGAGATCTTCCTGCTGTTGCTGTTTCTGATCTTGATCGCCGCCCTGGCATGGTCGCGCGCCAAAGAAACCGAGCTGACCGAAACCCAAGATCGCCTCGAAGTGGCGGAGGATCGTTTGGAGGAATGGCGCGGCCCAATGGAGGAATTCAAGACGCCAGAGGAAATTCGAACGCTACGTCAACGCAAAGAACAATTGCAGCGGGAGAAAGAACGAGCGGAACGAGAAACCGAAATGTTGCGTGACGCTTTGCAGGAACAAGGCGCGGGCGACGCAACCAAGCGACTTACGGAGAAACTGCGCGAACTCGATGCGCAGAAGGCGGAAGCCGAGCAACGCCTGCGACTGCTGCAAAAAGGCCACAATCCGCCATGCTGGTACCGCGAGGTGTCGGACGGCAAGGGTGGAACACGCGAGAAGCCCTACTACACGTTCAACGTCGCGGTGTTAGACCAACACTTCGTCGTGCTGCGCACGCAAACGCCACCGGGCGGCGCTGCGAACGACAGCAAGCGGCCCTACGCGGTCGAGGCCGCGGACCTCCGCCTAGGCACCATCCCCTACGGCACCCCGCTCGACAACGCCGCGCTGCGGAAACATCTCGAACCGGTAAGCCAAGCCGGCAAGAACGCCCAAGTGCGTAGCTATCCCTGCGTCTTCTGGGTGCGCGTTTGGGACAAGCTCTCCCACTCTGCGGGCGCGAAAGACCGTTGGAAACAAGCCCACGACGACATTCTCGAAGGCATGTTCGGCGCGTACACCGTGAAGGACGAACCTTGGCCGGGCCCCTAGCGAGCCTCACCCGAAGGGTCGGTCGTGTCGTTCACGCAAAGTCGTTCAGCGGATGTGGCGATTGAACGTCTTGACGGAGCGTTCGAGACGCTTGATGAACATCGGCACCGGGCCGCGCCGAGCGTCCAGCATGGCCGCGTTCATCGACTCCAGCATCATGGCGCAAACGAGCCGCTGCGCCACTTGCTCCGCAACGGGTTCGCCGAACCTGTCGGCAAGCACACGGAAGACTTCGGGATCAAAACCCCGCTCGCCGCAAACGGCCCGGCGCTCGTCGGTCTTCAACGGCCGCCTCAGCGCCGCAAAGGACATCGCCCCGCTCGATGGGAACGTCAAGTTGGCCTCCGTCACGGTCGTGCGTCCAAGCATCTTTGACGCCCGTAGAGTAACACGCTCTGCGCTCGGCCGCGGGAGTCGCGCCGCACGGCCGTACCTACCGCTCACCAACTTCCGCCAACGCCGCCTGTGCCGCGGCCAGTTTCGCCACCGGCACCCGCGGCGGGGAGCAGCTCACGTAGTCCAACCCGAGGCGTTGGCAGAAGGCGATGGAGGACGGGTCGCCGCCGTGTTCGCCGCAGATGCCGAGCTTCAGGTTGGGGCGCGTTGCCCGGCCGCGGCGCACGGCCTCGGCGATTAGCTGCCCCACGCCGGCCTCGTCGAGTTGGGCGAAGGGGTTGGCGGCGAAGATCTCCTTGCGCACGTAGCGGTCGTAGAAGCCGTGCATGTCGTCGCGCGAGAGGCCCAGGGTCATCTGCGTGAGATCGTTGGTGCCGAAGCTGAAGAACTCCGCGTGTTGGGCGATGGCGTCGGCCGTCACCGCGGCCCGCGGCACCTCGATCATCGTGCCGATCTGATAGAGCACGCCCTCGCCCGTCTCCGCCATCACCGCTTCGGCGGTGCGGCGCACCACGGCGGCTTGATCCGCCAGTTCCTCCGGGAAGCCCACCAGCGGTACCATCACTTCCAAGCGCGGCGGCGTGCCGTCGCGCCCGGCCGCCACCGCCGCCTCGAAGATGGCGCGCGCCTGCATCTCGGTGATCTCGGGATAGAGAACGCCCAGCCGGCAGCCGCGGCAGCCCAGCATCGGGTTCGCTTCCGCAAGAGCCTCCACGCGCTCGTCCACGCGCGCCACCGGCACGCCGAGCTTGGCAGCGAGAGCGCGCCGCGCCTCGGGCGCAACCGGCAGGAACTCGTGCAGCGGCGGATCCAGCAAACGGATCGTCACCGGGCGTTTGCCCATCGCGGCGAAGAGCGCGCGGAAATCCTCGCGTTGAAACGGCAGCAGCGCCGCCAGCGCGGCGCGGCGTTCGGCTTCGTCGGCGGCCAGAATCATCCGCCGCATCTCGTCCAAGCGTTCGTCCTCAAAGAACATGTGCTCGGTGCGGCAGAGGCCAATGCCCTCCGCGCCGAGGCGCTGCGCGTCCCGGGCCGCGGCCGGCGTGTCGGCGTTGGTGCGCACCGCCATGCGCCGGTGGCGATCCGCCCACGCCATCACTGTGGCGAAGCGCTGGTGCCAAGGGCTCGCGTCCACCGCCAACTCCCCGGCCAACACCCGTTGCACTTCCGAGGGGGAGGTGGCCACGCCGCCGGCGTACACGGCGCCGGTGCCGCCATCCAGCGACACGGCGTCGCCTTCGCGCAACAGCACATCGCCCACAGTCAACGTCCGCTGCTGGTAGTCGATGACGAGTGCGCTGGCGCCGCAAACGCACACCTTGCCCAGCTGCCGCGCCACCAAAGCCGCGTGGGAGGAGACGCCGCCGCGGGCCGTGAGAATGCCATCCGCGGCGAG
Source organism: Candidatus Azotimanducaceae bacterium (assembly GCA_965243095.1). Classification (GTDB taxonomy): domain Bacteria; phylum Pseudomonadota; class Gammaproteobacteria; order Pseudomonadales; family Azotimanducaceae; genus VXYL01. Next base: position 1,489,874 of record OZ251530.1, on the reverse strand, counting down.
CATTCCTTGCAGGTCTTCCGGGCTGGTTTCCATGCGACACAAAACCACCCGCGAGCCGTCCTCGGCGGCCGCGGCGGCGGCTTCGGAGGTGAATGCCAACCGGCCAGTGGCCGCGCCGGGCCCCGCCGGCAGGCCGCGGGCGATCAGTTGGGCCGCAGCCAAGGCGCGGGCATCGAAGGTTGGCGCGAGCAGGGCGCCGATGGAATCCGCCGGAATGCTGCGCAACGCGGCCACCTCGTCCATCAACCCCTCGCCGTGCATGTCCACGGCGATGCGCACCGCCGCCGGGCCGGTGCGCTTGGCGCTGCGGGTTTGCAGCAGATACAGCTTGCCTTCCTCGATGGTGAACTCGAAATCCTGCATGTCGCGGAAGTGGCGTTCGAGCTTGGTGGACACATCTTCCAACTCGGCGTAACGCGCCGGCCACTCGCTCGCCAAGTCCGCGAGGGGCATCGGCGTGTGGCCGCCGGCCACCACGTCCTCGCCCTGGGCGTTCACCAGGTATTCGCCGTAGAGCCCGCGGGCGCCGCTCGCCGGATCGCGGGTGAAGGCCACGCCGGTGGCGCTGGCCGCGCCGCTGTTGCCGAACACCATCGCCTGCACGTTCACCGCCGTGCCCCAAGCGCGGGGAATGCCGTAGCGCTGCCGATAGCGCACCGCCCGCTCGTTGTTCCAAGAGCGGAACACCGCGCCGATGGCGGCCCAGAGTTGCGCCCGCGCATCCTGCGGGAACGGCGCGCCGGCGTGTTCCGCCAGCACCGCTTGGAAGCGCGGAATCAGCGCCGCGAGTTGCTCGGCGGTGAGCGCGGACTCCTCCGCCACGCCGGCGTCGGCCTTGAGCGCCGCCAGTTCCCGGGCGAATGGCCCCGGCTCCCCCTCCAGCGCGGCGACCCCCAGCACCACCTCGCCGTACATCTGGATGAACCGGCGATAGCAGTCGTAGGCGAAGCGCGGGTTGCCGGTGCGTTCGGCCAACCCGGCCGCGGCGGCGTCGTTCAGCCCCAGGTTCAGGATGGTGTCCATCATCCCGGGCATGGACGCCCGCGCCCCGGAACGCACCGACACCAGCAACGGATTGCCGGCGTCGCCGAACCGCTTGCCCTGGTGCGCTTCCACCGCCGCGATGCCCTGCTCCACGGCCGCCGCCAGCGCCGGCGGGTAGGCGCCGTCGTGTTCGCCTTGGTAGCCGCACACCGCCGTGGAGATCGTGAACCCGGGCGGCACCGGCAGGCCGATGCGGGCCATTTCCGCGAGGTTGGCGCCTTTGCCGCCAAGGGTTTCGCGCATGGCGGCGCGGCCATCCGTGCGCCCCGCGCCGAACAGGAAGACGAGCTGGCCGCCGGGTTCCGTCACGGCGCGGATCCTACTACTCGGCGGTGGCTTCTCGCGTCGTTCCCAACGGGCGTTTTCGCGCCTATGGATTTTGCGCGAATTGGCGTATAGTGCGCCGCGTCCACGTTGCCTGCGCGAGCGCGCCGCGTGCGACCAAACCAGCACTAGAGAGGAGCTCTAAGGATGTTGAATCGCAAGATGAAACCCATCGCTGCCGCTGTGGGCGCGGCTTTCGCTGCGTCGTTGGCGCCGGCCGTGGCCGAGGAGGCCGTCCAACCGGCCGAAACGACCGCCGCCGATCCGTTCGAAACCCGCGCGCTCGACGGCGTGTTGTTCGCCAAAAGCCACGGCGAGGGCGGCTGCGGCGAAGACGCCGAGAAGCCCGCCGAGGACGCCGAAGGCGAAGGCGGCAAAGAAGGGATGGACGAAGGCAAGTGCGGCGAGGGCAACTGCGGCGAGGGCGAGGGCAAGGGCGAAGAGTCCGGGGATTCCGACGAATCCGAAGACGACGCGCCCGCCGAGGAGTAGCCCGAAGCCAGCTTCGGCAGCGAACCGGGGCGGCGGCCGCCGTCCCGGTTCCTTGGCTTCCCCATCCGGCGCGCGACACGGGTTGGCGCTGGATTCCGCAATAGCGATGCAAGGCGCTGGAGTGGGGCTGCGACGCGGCCTCATGGCGGCGTTGGCAGAGCATCTTCGCTGCCACCCGGACGATCCGGGCGTGGACTTCCTCGAGGTCGCGCCGGAGAACTGGATCGACGTGGGTGGCCGTTTCGGCCGCCTGTTCCACACGCTCACCGAGCGCTTGCCGCTGGTTTGCCACGGCCTTTCCCTCAATCTTGGCGGCGTCGCGCCGCTGGACATGGAACTGGTGGCGGCGATCAAGCGCTTTCTCGCCGAACACCGCGTTCGCCGCTACACCGAGCATCTCTCCGCGTGCGCCGACGACGACGGCCACCTCTACGACCTCATGCCCATTCCGTTCACGGAGGAAGCCGCGCAACACGTCGCCGAGCGCGTCCGCCGCGTGCAGGACGCCTTGGGCGAGCGCATCGGCGTGGAGAACGTCTCCTACTACGCGGCGCCCGGCCAGGAGATGGCCGAGGTGGACTTCATCAACGAAGTGGTCGAACGGGCGGATTGCCTGCTGCTCTTGGACGTCAACAACATCTATGTGAACAGCGTCAACTTCGGCTACAACGCCTCCGCCTTCCTGCGCTGCCTGCCCGGCCACCGCGCCGCGTATCTGCACGTCGCCGGGCACCGCCGCGAAGCCGCGGACCTGTGCGTGGACACCCACGGCGCCCCGGTCATCGACCCGGTGTGGCGCCTGCTTGACGAAGCCTACAAGCTGCACGGCCCGCTGCCGACGCTGCTGGAGCGCGACTTCAACTTGCCGCCGATCGACGAGCTGCTCGGCGAGGTGGCGCAGGTGCGCGAACTGCAAGCGCGGGCCGCTGGCGACGCCGTGGCGCAGCCAACCACATGAGCGCCGCTGCGACCAGCGCGGCCGGGTTTCAAGCCACGCAGCGGGCGTTCGCCGCCTACATCCGCGAGCCAAAGCGTAACCCGCTGCCCCCGGGCGTCGCGGAACGTCGTATGCGCGTGTACGCTCGGCTGTTCTACAACAACGTCGAGCGCTTTCTGGCCGAGACGTTCCGCGTGTTCCGCGAAATCACTCCCGACGCGGATTGGCACGCGCTGGCGCGCGACTTCCTGCACCGCCACCGCGCCACCGCGCCCTACTTCTCGCAAATCCCCGAGGAGTTCTTGGAATACCTCGGCAACGCCGACGACAGCGCCCGCCCCACCGTGCCGCCTTTCGCCTTGGAGCTTTGCCACTACGAGTGGGTGCGTTTGGCGCTACGCCTCGCCGCCGACGCGGACTGCGTGTACGACGACACCCCGCTCACCGTAGACGACACCATCGTGGTGTCGCCGCTCGCGTGGCCGCTGCGCTACGCCTATCCGGTCCACCGCATCGGCGCCGACCATCAACCCGACGCCCCACCCGCGCAACCCACCTTCCTGATCGCCCATCGCGACCGCAAGGATCGAGTCTCGTTTCTGACATCCACCGCGACGACGCTGCGCCTGCTGCAACTGATCGGCGAGGAACGCCCACTGCGCGACTGCTTCGCCACGCTGGCGAACGAATCCGGCGGACAAAGCGACGACCTCGCGCACACCGGAATGGCCGCCTTGAACGACTTGCACGAGCGCGACATCGTGCTACGCAAATCGCCGCTGGGCGAAGGCAAGCGGCCGGGTTCCCCCGCACTCGCGGGATAGACCCCCACCATCGCTTGTTAGGCGACACGGAAACTGACCCTGACAAACAACCAGCAGGAGAGGGTTGGAAGGGATGCGGAAGTGCGACGCTGTACCCCCGCACTCGCGGGGTAGACCCTACCGTCTCACCGACGGTGTGCTCGGTTCGGCAATGTTCCGCCCTTGGGTGGGAGCGGTGGAAGATCTGGCAGCCACGAGCGGACGCCACGTCGCAACCGTCCCAACGTATTCGACTAAATCGCCCAACCGTTGAAGATGTTGTCCGCCATCGATGGCGCATCTTCGCGGAAGTTGCGGGTGTCCACCCACCACTGGTACTTCTCGCCGGGGCCGAATTCCTCGTCGTCGAAGTAGCTCATGCCGGCGCGTTGGTAGTCGCAGGGCACCACCAAGCGCACGCTGGGCGGCCCCGCCTCCAAATCTGCGGAGTAGTTGACGCCGGCCGAGTGGAGTGTGCGTGGATGCCAGAAAACCACGTCGCCCGGTTGCCCGGTACATTCCACTGGCGTGATGTCGCGCAGCACCCGGTCGCGGGCGAGGCGGAATCCTTCGCCGTGAACTTGCGACATTTTGCCGCCATGCACCGTGTCCCAGTGGGGATGCAGCAGCCGATGCGAGCCTGGCCACACCGTGAAGCCGCCGTTGCGCGGGCGAATGTTGCTGGCCAGCACCATCGCGGAAAGCTGTGCCGCCATGTAGTCCGCGTGCGGACCTAGGCGGGCAGGTGCGTCCGGCGGCTTGGGGAAGACGGCGTAGATGCCGCGCACGCGACGCGCTGTTTTGATGGCACCGCCCAGCAATGCCGCGGCGATGGCGACCATGTGCGGATGGTTGGCGATCCCGTCGACTAGGAATTGCTCGGTGCCGATGCCGTTCGCGCCCGGCGAGCGCATCTTCCAGTTGCCGTAGAGGCAGCGCCCGATGCGCGGCACGTCTTCCGCGCGCCATGCGCCGCCGCCGTTCGTTTTCCCATCTCCGTTGCCTTGCCATGCCGCGAGCCATGTTTTCGCGTTGTCTCGGCGCAGAGTTCCTTGCGGCACGTTGTGCCAGAGGTGATCGGCGGCTTGCGCGAACAAGCCCGCATTTTCGATCAAGCCCCGCTTGACGATGAACCCTTGTTGCTTGAAATGGGCGATTTCGGCCGAGGTCAGGCTCGGCCCGGTAGATGCGCCAAGCGGATCCGCGAACACCACCGGTTCGCGGATGGCGATGTCTTCGGCTTTTGGCTGGCCGGTCAGGTGGCCAGCGTTGTATTCGGTGTACTCCATCGCAAGCCGGCCGGGCGCGAGTTCGTTCGCTGCGGTGCTACCGGTACGCGACGACACCGCAATCAACAGCGGGCGTCATGTCGCATCGCCCCAACCGCCCCTCACATGTTCCAGCTGAACACCAGCCAGATTTTCGTCGTGTCGGTTGCCAGGCCGTCGGCGAAGTAGCGGGCCGCCTTGGCTTGCAGGGTCAGCTTGTCGATGGGGGCGTACACCAGCGAGGCGCCGAGTTCGCTGCCGTAGCGATCGCCGCCTTCTACGGCGCGGAAGTCGTGGTACACGCCGGTTAGCGTGAAGCCGAACATCTTGCGCGTGGTGGCGATCCAGGTGTCGCGCACGCCTTTGGACGGCGTCGCCAGGAACTTGTCCGTCCAGCCCTGCCACTTGTGCAGCGTGGCCAGCGGCGCGCGGAAGGCGTGGCGGCCGTTGTCGCTGCCCAGGGTGTGGTGGCCGACGGTGATGTTCAGCAACGGCAGATCGAAGGCGGCCTCGCCGCCGTAGAACACGGCGTCGTAGGAGTTCGGGTTGTCGCCGTAGTCGGATTGGAAGGCGACGGTGGCGGTGAGGCTCACCCCCGGCAGTGCGCCTTTGTAGTCGAAGCCCCACGTCATGTTGGAGTTGGCCGCCGCGCCGCCGCCGTACTGGGCGTCGTCGTGGCTCAGGTCGATGAGGTAGGCGAAGGCCGCCAGCTCGTGTTCGCCCATCGGGTTGAAGCTGGCGCGCAGGAAGTGCGAATTGGTCTCCCACACCGCGGGCTGCACGCCGTCGTCCGGGCCGAAAATGCGGTTCACGTTGAAGGCGTAGCTGTAGTCCAGCCCCACGCGCCCGTTGTGTTGCACGCGCACGGCGTCGAACGTCTGCTCGTTGTTGCGCCACGCCACGCCGCCCAAGAGGCGCTGGCTGCCGTGGTTGATGCGCTGCCGGCCGGCGGTGATGGCGGTGGCGCCGTCGTCTTCGCCCATGTGGAAGCGCACATACGCCTGGTTGAGGTCGAGGCCGTCCGGGTCGGCGATGATGGGCAGCCGCGACTTGCCGTTGGCGAGGGAGTTGAAGTCGTCCGCGCCCAGGATGAACGAGTAGTCCACCTGCGCGCCGAACTCCAACGCGCCGCGCCGGCCCGAGTCGAAGGTGACGCGGGCGCGGCCGGTGGTGCCGCCGGCGTTCAGGTCGAAGCCCTCCTGCCGCACTTGCTCCAAGCGGTAGCGCAGGCCGAACGAGATGTCGGGATCGGCCGCGGCTTGGGCCAAGACCTGTGCGGGAGATGCTGCCACCAGGAGGCAGGCCAACCCCCAGGCTCCCCGGGCCCAGCGGGCGCGGCCAGCGTCGTTCGCGGTGCGGGTCATCTGCAACCTCCTATTGTTTCCCACGCGGCAGGCCATTCAAGGCGTCAAGGCGTTTTGCCCCTGCGCGGGCGCCTGCCGAACGCGCAATTATAGTGCGGTCGGCGACGATTTGGCGCATCGGCTATGATCGCCCATATTCGCACGGGCGGGGGACGGAAAACGTGCCGACGGCAAGCGGTGCGCTGGATGGCGTGCGGGTGCTGGATCTCACCGATGAGCGCGCCATCTACGGCGCCAAGCTGCTGGCGGACTTGGGCGCGGATGTGGTGCGAGTCGCAGGCGAGGGGCTGCGGCAGCGCGGCCCATTTCACGAGGGCGCGTCGCTGTGGCACGCCTTCTACGCCTCCAACCGTCGCTTCGTGCCGCTGGACGCGAACACCCCGGAAGGCGAGAGTGCGCTGGCGCGGTTGTTCGCGGAGGCGGACGTGGCGTTGGTGTGCGGGGAACCGTTCGCGGCACAGGCCGAGGCGGCGCGCGAACGGCATCCGCGCTTGGTTGTGGTGGACGTCTCCTCCTTCGGCCGCAACGGCCCGTGGCGGGGCTACTTGGCACCCGATCTCGTCGCCGGCGCCCTCGGCGGCGCGGTGGCGACCACCGGCGATGTGGATACGCCGCCGCTCAAGACCTTCGGCGAGCTCAACTTCGCGCTCTCCGGCGCGTACGCCGCCATCGCCGCGCTCGCCGGTTTGCGCCATGTGGGCGAAGGCGGTGGCGGCCAGCGGGTGGACGTCTCGGTTCACGAGTGCATCGCCTCCTGCTTGGAGCACGTGTTCATGTGGTACTGGTACCACGAGCGCATGCCGAAGGCGACCGCGGCGTCGTTGCCGCGCCGTGGCAGCCTGCACTGGTCGAACGCCTACTGCGTCATGCCGGCGAAGGGCGGCGCGATCATGGTCACGCCCACGCCGAACTTCGACAACCAGTTGGTGTGGCTGATCGAACAGGAGGCGCAGGAAGACCTGCTGGACCCCTCCTACCAAGAACCCGGCAACCGCCGGGCGTACATCGACCGCTTGATGCAGGTGCTGCGCGATTGGGTGTCCGGACAGGACGTGGAAGCGCTGTTCTTCGAGGCGCAAAGCCGCCATGCGCCGTACGGCTGGGTGCTGCCGGTGGACAAGGTGGCGGAGAATCCGCAACTGCAAGCCCGCGATTGGTGGACGCCCCATCCCCTCGCCGGCGGCGGTTCGGTGCGCGGCCCGGGCGCGCCGTACCGCTTCAGCGCCACGCCGTGGCGCATCGGCGCGAGCGAGACGGGCGTTGGTTTCGCGCCCCGCAAGGCGGAATCCGCACCCAAGGCCGGGCCTTCCCGGGAAGGAACCCGCCCCCTCGAAGGCGTGCGTGTGCTGGATTTCACCCATGTGCTGGCCGGGCCGTTCGCCACGCGCATCTTGGCGGACATGGGCGCGGACGTGGTGAAGGTGAACACCGGCACGCGCACGGCGGCCAACCCGCCGAACGGCATCTACTACGTGATCTGGAACCGCAACAAGCGCGCCTTGGCGCTGGACATGGCCAAGGACGAAAGCCGCGCCCTCTGCAAACGCCTCTGCCAGCAAGCGGATGTGGTGATCGACAACTTCTCGGTGGGCGTGCTGGAACGCTGGGGCGTGGGCTACGAAACCATCGCCGCGGCCAACCCGGGCGTGGTGTACGTGCAGATGTCCGGCATGGGCGACAGCGGGCCGTGGTCGCAGTTCGTCACCTACGCGCCCACCATTCACGCCCTCGCCGGCCTCACGCGCCTCACCGGCGTGCCGGGGCGCGAGGACATCGGCATCGGCTTCTCCTACAACGACCACTGCGCCGGTCTGCACGGCGCGGTGGCCATCTTGGCGGCGTTGCAGGCGCGGCGGCGCACCGGCCGCGGGCAGCGCGTGGACATGTCGCAGTTCGAGCTGGGCGTCAGCCTCTCTGGCCCCACGTTGATGGACTACTTCGCCAACGGGCGCGTGGCCACGCCCTGCGGCAACCGCCTGCCCTACGACAAGGCCGCGCCCCACGGCTGCTACCCCTGCGCCGGAGCGAATTCCGATGCCGTTGAGGACGAGCGCTGGGTGGCCATCGCCTGCATGACCGACGCGCAATGGGCCGCGCTGAAGCGGGTGATGGGCGAACCGCAGTGGGCGCGCGCCGACGCCCTCGCCACCGTGGACGGGCGGCTGGCGTTCGCGGACCTCGATGCAAAAATCGCCGATTGGACGCGCACGGTAACGGCGGAAGACGCAATGCAACGCTGCCAAGCCGCCGGCGTGCCGGCCGGCGTCGTGCAAACCGGCGAGGACTTGGCCGAGCGCGACCCGCAGCTCAAAGCGTCGAACTTCCTGTTCGAGCTGGACGACCCGCACCCGGTGCAAAAAACCACCTTCGGGGATCGCCTCCCCCTCCACTTCGAGCGCACACCCTGCAACGAATACGACCGCAGCCGGCAAGTCGGCGAGGACAACGCCGCGGTGTTGGCGGACTGGCTGGGAATGTCCGAAGAGGAAGTGCGGGCCGGCGAGCAGGCGGGGTATTTGGCCTAGCCATAGGTCAAAATGCTCTACGAGTAGAAGGTTCTAGGGATTGCCTAATGGAAGCCAAGGTTGGCACTGCTGGGGCCAAGGCCACGCCACGGGAGGCGCCGCTCTCGCCGCACCCACAGGGAGCACTGGTGCTCGTGGGCGCTTGGAGCGAAGTCGCCAGTGACGAGGTGGACTCGCTGATCGACGAAATCTACGCCCAACGCAGGCGGGACATGGGCCGCAGCGTGGCGTTGGAGCGTTGACTCGCACCTTTTCGACACGGATCCCCCGGCTCAAATGTCGCGCATTTCCACCACCAAGCGTTTGCCGAACTGTGCCAGCGCCGCTTCCACTTGGTTGATGTGCGAGCGGTGGTAGGGGTCCAACAGCCGTCGCACCGTGCCCTCTACCGTGTCCAAGCGCTTGGCCAGCGCGACGTTGCTGACGTGCTGTTCGCGCATGGTTCGATAGAGGGCGAGTTTGGCGGCGAGCAGCGCCGGCGGCTCCAGCATCACGGCGTTCGGCCCGTGACCCGGGCGTGGCAGGCGTTGGCGGTCTTTTATACGGATTGCCAGGGCGTCCACCAAGCTCTGGCGCAGGGCGGCGCGTAAGCCGAGCGGTGTGCGAGCGGTTGCGGAGACCATTGGAACCGTCGGGCAGGTGCCGCGGTATAGGCCGTTTTGTTCGGTTGTTTCGGTGAGGTAGGCGATGCGCATTTGTTGCCTCGGGGCGTAGGGATGGGAACGAGGGGCATTGTGCTCCCGCCGCGGTCGGATCGTTGTGCGACATCCGCCATTCGCGGTGTGCGTTTTGGCGGAAATTTCTGGCGGAAATGCGCCCGCGCGTTGCGTAGGAAATCGGCTTGCCGAGCCCTGGGAGCGCAGGCGTCTCGCCTGCATGCGGGCGGGACGCCCGCGTTCCCAGGGGCGCGCTACTGTTTGGCGGGCGCCTCCAGTTCCGCGAACACCTCGTCGTTGTGCTCACCGAGGTTCGGCGCCCGGCGGGAAATCGCCCACGGGCTGGCGGCAAATCGATACGGTGCGCCCGGGTAGATCACTTCGCGGCCCAACTCCTCGTGCCACACCGGCACTTGGAAGCCACGCGCTTGGAAATGCGCGTCGTCGAACGCTTCTTCCGGGCTGTTCACCACGCCCACCGCCAAGCCGGCGCGTTGGCAGCCGAGGAAGAAATCCTGCGCCGGGAGTTTGGACGCGATGAGGCGTAGCGCCTCGCGGCCGGCGCCGAAAATCGCGGTGATTTCGTCGTCGGTGCCGAGGCGGGAGAGGTCGAACGGGCCTTCCCAGTTGGCGCCCATTTCCAGAAACACCGCCTCCGGCAGCTCGTCGCGCAGATTCAGCTCGGTCAGCCAAGCGTCCAGCGCGGCGAACTCGGACGGCTTGCGCGGCGGCACGCCGGTGTTGGCGTAGCGCCCGTCGGCGCATCGCTCCTGCGTCTCGCGGGTGGGCGCGACGGCGGCGTGGCGGCCGGTTTGCCGCTGCACGGTTTGCCGCGCCACCAGCCACGTGTGAGAGGCGGCTTCGGTGGTCACGTTGAGGGCGGCGGTGATGCTCACGTCGATGAACTGGCCTTCGCCGGAAGCGTCGCGGTGCAGCAGGGCGGTGAGCGCGGACAGCACCGCGAAGTGGGAGGCCGTGTGGGACGCCTGCTGCGGCCCGCGAATCGGCGGCAGCGAATGATCGTCGTAGCCGCAACTCCACGGCGGGCCGCCGGCGGCCATCAGGGTGAGGTCGGTGTGCGGCAGTTCGCTTTTCGGGTCGTCGCGTCCGTACGGCGTGACGGCGACGTGGATGAGGCCGGGGTGGGCGGCGGCGAGTTGCTCGTAGTCGATGCCCAGCGCCGCCAATCGCCGCGGCGGTTCGGCTTCGAGGAGCACGTCCGCGGTCGCCGCCAGGGCGCGGAAACGCTCCTGCCCGGTGGCGGATTCCAAATCGATCGCCACGCCGCGCTTGCTGGTGTGGTAGTGCCACCAATACAGGCTGCGGCTTTCCTCGGCGTCGCCCGGATCGTCCTGCGCGAACGGCGGGTAGGCGCGCGCCGGGTCGCCATCGGGCGGTTCCACCAGAATCACGTCGGCGCCCATGTCCGCGAGCAGCTTGCCGGCCCAGGCGATGGGCGCGGCGGCGAGTTCCACCACGCGCACACCGGAAAGCGCCGTCAAATCACGCCCTCAGCGCGGAACGCCTGCACTTCGTCGGCGTCGTAGCCCAAGACGCTGGTGAACACCTCGTCCGTGTGTTCGCCCAAGCAGGGGCCGGCGCGGTCGAACCGCCAGGGGGTCTTGCCGAAGTTCGCCGGTTGGCCATCCACGCGCACCTCGCCCATCTTGGCGTGGCGCACGGTTGGCCACAGCCCGAAGTCGGCGGTGCTGGAATCCGCGTCGATGCGCTCTTCGGGCTTCAACACCGCGGCCACCGGCACTCCGGCGCCGCGTAGCGCTTCCTCCACCGCGAACTTGGCGCGTTGGGCGGTCCATGCGCTCAGTTGCGCGTCCAGTTCATCTTGATGCCCGCAGCGTTCGGCGGTGGTGGCGAACATCGCGTCGCGGCACCACGGCTCGTCCACCAACGCGCCGAGCGCTTGCCAATCGGCGTCGTGCCGGCAGGCGATGGCCACCCATTCGTCGTCGCCGCGGCAGGGGTAGATGCCGTGCGGCGCCATCGGCGGCCACGCGGATCGATTGGCGTGCGGCTGGCCTTCGCGGCGGCTCGGCCGGCCGTTCACGGTCCAGTCGAGCAGCGCCGGGCCGTGCAGCGAAAGCGCGGCTTCGGTGCAGGCCAAGTCCACCCACTGCCCTTCGCCGGTGCGCCGCCGATGCAGCAAGGCGAGCAGGATGGCGATGGCCATGAAGTAGGCGCCGGTGTGATCCATGTACGAGTAGCCCCAACCGGCCGGTTCGCGGTTCGGCAAGCCGTTGGTGAACGTGAGGCCGGAGACCGCCTGCACGATCGGCCCCCAGGTCTTGAAATCGCTGTACGGGCCGGTGTGGCCGAAGCCGCAGTTGGAGACGTACACGATGTCCGGCTTGATCTGCCGCAGGCGTTCGTAGCCGAAGCCCCACCGCTCCAGCACGCCCTTGGCGAAGTTTTCCGCCACCACGTCGGACACGGCCACTAGGCGGGCGAGGATCTCCTTGGCCTTCTCCGTGCGCAGGTTCAGGGTGATGCCGCGCTTGCCGACGTTGTGGTTGTTGAAGGCGCCGCCCATGTCCACGCCGCGCCGTTCGTCTACGAAAGGCGGGGCGCCGCGCAGGATGTCCCAGCGGCCGGAGCGCACCGGATCCTCGATGCGGATCACGTCGGCCCCGAAGGAGGCTAGCCAGCGCGTGGCGCCGGCGCCGGCGAGCTGGCCGGTGAAGTCGCAGATGCGGATTCCGGCGAGCGCGCTCGGCGGCATGGCGGGGAGGCGCCGCGATTCAGGCGGCGGGGGCGAAGGCAGCCATCAGCCGCACCTCCACGCTGCGGCGCGGCGGCGCGTCCGGGGGCGTGGTGGGGTCGTCGAAGGAGGTGTGCGGGCAGGCGCCGCCGTGGCGTCGCGTGTCCAGCTGCTTGAACAGCAGCAGTTCGTCCACGGCCATGTTCGGCACGTAGTAGAAGCGGTGGGCGGGGTTGCGCGCCGGCATGGAGGAGCGGCCGAGGCCCACGTCCGCCGGCACCGGGTAGCCGGTGTAGCGGTAGTCCAGGACGTCGTCGTCGGCCAGCGAGGCGGCGTCCACCAGCGCCAGCGGATTGCGCCGCGCCGGATGGTCGAACGGCTGCCAAGTGTTGAACCAGGCGAACTCGTGGCCTTGGTAGGCGGACGTTTGACCGCGCTTCTCCAGCACGCGCCGCGCCATGCCGCGGGCGTCCTTCAGGCTGTAGTCGCAATGCAGGAAGCGGGCGTACGCCTTGTTGAAGTCGCGGGTGTCCTCGGTGCGGATGAGGTGCTGCGTGACGAACACCGCCACCGCGCCGGTGCGCCGTTTCACCAACGCCTCGATCTCCGGGTAGTACACGGATTGCACTTCGGCGGCGTCTTGGAAATCGGCCACTTGCGAGTTGTGGCGCAGCAAGGCGAAACCGTTGACGTCCAAGTCGATGTCGCCAGCCGCCAGCCGCGGCCGTGCGTCGTGGATGGCCACGGCGTGTTTGGCGGTGTTGGCGCGGCGGGTTTCGCGGTCGCCGATGCTGGGCATGTCCGACCGCGCGCGCCACTCGTCTTTCAGATACCGAACCTGCGCTTGCACCGTCATCGTGGCTCCTGATCTAAGGACTGGTGGAAAGCGAGTCTACCGCCAACGGCTGCCTCCGCACCCGGTTCTCGAAATCCACCAACACGCTGTCCTCCCAGCGTTGTAGGGCCGTTTGCAGCAACGTCAGCAAGACACTGAGCGACAAGGCGATCAAAGTGGTGTCGAAGGCGATGCCGAGCGGCGCGATGGCGTCCCCGAGTTCGCTGGACAGGTCCGAAAGGCTGCCGCGGTTGCCGACGATGCTCTGAATGCCGTCCGCGGCCAGCGAGATGCCCAGCACCGTGCCGATGAAACCCAGTATCGGTATCGCCCAGTTGATGTAGCGCGGCACGACGTAGAAATCCACGGACTTCTTCCACACCATCTCCAGGAACTCGTCGTCGTCCAGCCCGTCGCCGCCCCGCCCCGCGTCCGCTCGCGCACGCACCAGCGCCGATCTTCCCTGCCGTTCCGGGTGCCGAAACATCCGCCGCTCCCGCAACAGCACCCACAGCTTGTTGCCGAGCAGTAGCAATCCCCAAAAGAACAGCACCAGCGTGAGCGGCGGGATGATGCCGCGCTCCAGGAACTTCGCCGCGAAGTGCTGCCACGCCGGCGAGCGCAGCCCCACATACTGAATCAGCAGCAACGCGCAGGTGGCCACCGTCACCGCCAACGCCAACGTCAACACCAGCGGCGGCCCGGACAGCGCCGCCCCGATGCGGTCGAGCACCGGCGCCTCCGCCGTCGCAGCCCGGGAGCGGTTGAGCGCCAAGTAGGCCCAGTAGAGCGCCGGCGCCACGAACAACAGCGCCATGTACGACTCCACGCGAACGGCCGTGCCCGTCAACGCCGGCCACATGCCGCGCACGGCCACGGCGATGGCGACGGCGAGCAGCAAGGCCAAAGCCACCTGCTCCGCAAGCCGAGTCGCGTTGCCGCCGTGCTTCAGCCCAAACGCCAACACCGGCACGGCGCCCGCCGCCAAGCCAGCCGCCACGCCCGCCCACAGCGGCACCGCCATTGCGTGGGCCAAGCTCGCGCCGGCAACAGCGCTGAGCAACGCGAACGCGACGAAGGGGGCGATTTCCAAGAGCAGGCGCAATGGCCGAGCGGTGTTTTCGTTTTCCAAAACAGGCGAAGCTCGCCAAAGGCACGACAAACGCAAGCATAAGCCACTTGCGTGGCGTGCGCCTGATGTCCAGCGGCCAGCGCACTAGGCGTACACTCAATGCATGGGGTTGACGACACGAATGAGGTCATTCGCCAAGCGCCTGCTGCCGGTCGCGGTCTGCGCTTGGGCCGCGGGCGCTCTCGGCGCGGAGGACGCGCCGGCGAGCGCGGCGGATGCCGTGCGCGTGGCTCGCGCCGAGTACGAACTTCGCCGCGCCGCCGCCCACGCCCGGCTGGAGGCGCAAGAGGCGGTTGCGCCGTCGGCGGCGCATCCCGCAGTCCACGCTGCCAAGCAAAAGCGGGCATCCACCAAGTCCACGGCGGCGACGCCTGCCGCAAACGGCAAAAGCCACTTGGTGCCCTTCCTGCCCCGAGCGCGAACCTCTGGAAGGGAAGGTGTCGTGCGCATCGTCCACCTTGGGGAGCAGAGCGGGGAGGTGTCCATTGAGGCCACGGATGACGGCGGGCGTGGGTACGGGCCCTTGACGCTGGCCATTGGCGCAGGGCGAACGACGGCGCTCAGCGCGGAGGATTTGCAGCAAGGCAACAGCGCGAAAGGGCTGGCCGGAAGATTGGGGCCGCCGCACGAAGGCGACTGGCGGCTTGCGATCACCTCGACGTTGGAACTGCGTGTGCAGGCGCACGTCCGCGTTGCCGGCGGCGTGTTCGCGGCCCTGCACGAAAGGCTGCGAAAAGCCAGTGGCGAACGTCGCGTGGCCTTGTTCAACCCGGCCGATTCCCCGCACCCGAGCGGGTTGCGGTTGATCAACCCGGGCGACGAACCGGCCACCGTCACCGTGCGCGGCGTGGACGACGCTGGCGCCTCACCAGGGGAGCAAGTGCAGGTCCGGCTGTTGCCGGGCACCGCGCGAACGATCACGGCGAGCGCACTGGAGAACGGTGAGGGCGTGTCCGGCGCACTCGGCGACGGCACCGGCCGCTGGCGGCTGGTTCTGCGCTCGGACAAGCCCATTCACGCGGCGCATCTGCTGGCCAACGAGGATGGACGGCTGGCCAATCTCTCGGTTCCCGCCACGCCGCCAACGCGCGATGGGGATTTGGCGGTACACCGGGTGCCAGTATTCCCCACTGCCACCGCCCAAGCACAAGGGCTTCTGCGTGTGATCAACGCCTCGGACACCGCCGGCGAGGTGGCCGTCCAGGCGGTGGACGACGCCGGTCGTCAGGCTGGCCCCGTCACGTTCACGATGGCCGCCCGCGAGAGCAAGCACTTCACCGCTCACGATTTGGAACAAGGCAACGACGCCAAGGGCGTGTCCGGTGCGCTTGGCGCGGGCGAAGGCGCTTGGCGCTTGCGCCTGCGCACGGTGTTGGAGGTGCGGGTGTTGGCGTACCACCGCGCCGCGGATGGCTTCCTCACGGACCTGAACGCCACCGCGCCCGCCGCCGATGGGATACACGAAGTGGCCGTTCTCGAAGGCGGGCAACTGCGTTTGGTGAATTGGGGCGCTGCGGCCGCCGAAGCCACCATTTCCGGCGTGGACGACAACGGCGACCCCGCCGCCGACGAAGTGCGCGTCACCGTGCCCGCGGACGCTGTCCTCACGTTGACGGCGGCGGAACTGGAAGCCGGCGCGGCGCATTTCACCGGGGCGCTGGGGGCCGGCGATGGCGCGTGGCGCTTGTCGGTTCGGTCGGAAGCGCCGCTACAGGTGCTGAGCCTATTGCCGGGGGCAGACGGGCGGCTTGCCAACCTATCGACGTTCGCGGTGCCCGAAGACGCCACCGCCGCCGGCATCTTCGCCGAACACGTCGCGCCCATCGTGCAAACGAAATGCGTGACCTGCCATGTGGCAGGTGGCGTGGCTGCCGGTGCGCGGCTGATCTTCCAAGCGGGAGACGACGCGGAAACCCGCGCCCGCAACCTGCGTGCGTTTGCGGATTTCCTGGCGCAAGTGGCCGATGGGGCGGACGTCATCCTGCATCGCGTACAAGGCGTCGGCCACGGTGGTGGCATCCAGGTGGCCGGCGACACCGAGGATCACGCCCACTTGGCGCGGTTCCTGGCCCGGCTGGGCGAAGATTCGGCACCAGCCGCACCTTCGCCCGCCACGCTGTTCGACGGCGTGGTGATGGAATCGCCGTCCGCCACGTTGCGCCGTGCCGCGCTCGTGTTCGCCGGTCGCGTGCCGACGCCAGCCGAGTACGCGGCGGTGGCCAACGGCGATGCAGCCGCGTTGCGCCAGACGCTGCGCGGCTTGATGACGGGGGCGGCTTTCCACGAATTCCTGCTACGCGCCGGCAACGATCGGCTGCTCACCGATCGCGAACTCGCCCGCTTCTCCGTGATCGGCAACGACGGCTACTTCGTGGATTACGACAACGAGTACATCCGCCTGCGGCGAGCCGGCGGGCGGGCGGTGTGGGAGTGGCACCACGCCGTGCAGTACGGCGCCGGCCGAGCGCCTTTGGAACTCATCGCCCATGTGGTGGAAAACGAACTGCCATACACCGAGGTGCTCACGGCGAACTACATCATGGCCAACCCCGCCGCGGCGGGCATCTACGGCGCTGCCACCGTCTTTGGCGACCTGGCGGATGTCCACGAGTTCAAGCCGGCTACCATCACCCGCTATCACCACCACGGGCCGGGCTACGAGGCGCACTTCGATCCGGGCGTGGGCTTGCGCGTGCTGTCGCCCGGGCCGCTTGCGCCGCACCATCCTTTGGTTGGCGTGCTGAACACCAAGGCGTTTCTACAGCGCTACCCCACCACCGCCACGAATCGCAACCGCGCCCGGTCGCGCTGGGCCTACTACCACTTCCTCGGCGTGGACGTGGAGCGTTCCGCGCCCCGCACCACGGATCCGGTCGCGCTGGCGGACCGCGACAACCCCACCTTGCGCAACGCCGCCTGCACCGTCTGCCACGGCGCGTTGGATCCGCTCGCCGGCGCATTCCAGAACTACGGCGATTCCGGCTACTTCCGCGACCAATGGGGCGGCCTGGACGCCCTCGACTATTTCTACAAGAACGGCGCGGACAGCGCCGAGGCCGTTCGCGGCCAAAGCAGCGCGGATCGCGCGCTGGCTTCGTGGACGTTGACGCTGCCGGCGGGCGACAACACCCTCGGCGTAACGTACACCAACGACTACTACGACGAGGAGACCGGCGAAGACGGCATTCTCTTCTTGGACCGCTTGCGTGTGGTGGACGACGCCGACCGCGAAGTGGCGCACTACGAGTTCGAGGCGGCGACGCCGGTGGCGCCGTGGGGTCCGTGTGGCGAACCCCGTCGCAGCGGCCACCTGATGTTGTGGAACGGCGGTTTCGAGTGCGCCATTCACATACCTTTGACGGTGTACACGGCGGGAGAACACCGGGTGGAGATCCTGGCGTGGGCACGTCGCCACGCCAACTACGGCGACGACGGCTACGCCAAGATCTCCGTGGTGGCAAACCCGTACCGCAAGGGCGACACGTGGTACCGAGACATGCGTGTCCCGGGCTTCAACGGCGCCGCGGTGCCGGACGCCGATCACTCGCTCGCTGCGGTGGCTCGGCAAATCACGAAAGACGAGCGCTTCGCGCCGGCGACGGTGCGATTCTGGTGGCCGGCGCTGATGGGCAGCGAAGTGGCTGACCTTCCCCGAGAGGACGATCCCGATTTCCACGGGCGGCTGCTCGGGGCCACCGCGCAACAAGCGGAAGTGGCCCGCTTGGCGGCGGGATTCCGCCACGGCTTCCGCGGCGGGCCGCCGTACAACCTGAAGGACTTGCTGGTGGAACTGGCGCTGTCGCCGTGGTTTCGCGCCTCCGCTGCTGGTGAGTTGGACGCGGTTCACCAAGTGGCGCTGCGCCACGCCGGCGCGAAACGCCTGCTCACGCCGGAGGAGCTGACGCGCAAAACCGCGGCGCTCACCGGCTTCGAGTGGGGGCGCTGGCACCACCCGGCGCGCAAACCGCACCGCCAGCGCTCGGCGTGGCTCACGGACGAAGAGGGCTATCGGCTGCTTTACGGTGGCATCGACTCGGACGGCGTGACCAGCCGCGGGCGGGAGATGACGTCCGTGATGGCCGGGGTGGCCAAAAGCCACGCGGCGCACGTTAGCTGCCCGGTGGTGCTGCGCGAGCTCTACTTGCTGCCCGATGCCGAGCGGCGCTTGTTCGCTGGCATCAACGCGAGCGTTTCGCCGCACTTCGAGCTGGCCGGGGATTTCGCGCTCGCCACCGCCCGCAAGACGTACACGGTGCGGGGGACGCTTGCCGCCGGCGACAAGACCGCGTTCTTGAAGTTTCCCAACGACTACGCCGACCCCCACGGCGACCGCAACGTCCGCTTGGATCGCCTCACGCTGCGGCATGGGGACGGCCGGGTGGCGCAAACCATCGAACTGGAGACGCTGCCGGCGCAGAACGACTGCAATCTGCCGGTGGACGATCACTACGCGCTGCACTGCCGCGGCTGGCTGGAGGTGCCGTTCACGGTCGATGCGCCGGGGCAGTACGCGGTGGACGTTCACGCTTGGGCGGACGCCTACGGCGACGAAGCGGCGCAGCTGCAGGTGGTGGTGGACGCCCACCGCGCCACCACCCCGGGCGAGCGCGCCATCAAGCGCAAGATCGCGCAATTGCACCAACGGCTGCTCGGCATCTCGCCCGAGGCCGCGGCCGCCGAAGCCGAAACCGCCTACGACCTTTTCGTGGAAATCTGGCAGCGCAAACGCGCCACCGGCGAGACGTTGTTCTGGGACGCGGCCTGCCACTGGGACAGCGACATCCACTTCCTAGACCGCTTGCTGCCGGACGCCGTGGGCGAGCGGGAGGCGGACTACGGCCCGTACCGGCACTGGCGCTGGAACCGGGTGAATGCGTTTTGGGAGCAGCGCGACACCGCGGATCCCCACTACGCGGCACGCGCTTGGGTGGCCGTGCTGGCGCACCTCCTAACCGACTATCGCTACCTGCACCTGTAGAGCCGCACGATGCGAAGACGCGCGTTCCTCAAGAGCATGGTTGCCGCTGGCGCGATGGCCGGTTTCCGCCTGCCGCTGGCACACGCCGCGGACTATCGCGGCAAGTTCCTCGTGTGCGTGCAGGCGGATGGCGGCTGGGATGCCACCAGCTTCTGCGACCCGAAGCCGAACGTGCCCGGCGAACCCGCCATCAACCACTGGGCCGCCAACGCCGAGGTGCGCGCCGCCGGCAACCTCGCCTACGCGCCGTTCGCCAACAACCAAGCGTTCTTCGAGCGCCATCACCGCCGGATGTTGGTGATCAACGGCGTGGACGCGCAAACCAATTCGCACACCGTGGGCGTCGTCCACAACTGGAGCGGGCGCAACTCCGAGGGCTACCCCACCCTCACCGCGCTGGCCGCGGCCCGCGACGGCGGGGGAATGCCGCTGGCGTACCTGAGCTTCGGCGGCTACGCGGAAACCGGCGGCGTGGTGCGGGCGACCCGGCTTGGCGACCCGGTTCTGCTGCGCGACATCGCCTCCCCCGCCGCCTCGCCGTGGCAGGAGACGCCCTTCTTCAACGACGCGGACTGGGCGACGATGCAAGCGTATGCCCGGCGCCGCGCCGAACGCCTGGCCGCGGCACCCGACTTGCTGCCGGGCGAAGCCGCCAACCGCCAAACGTACCGCGATGCCTTCGCCACCGAGGGCCTGCGCGCCTACGCCGACGCGCTGCCGCCCGCGGACGCGCTGGCGGAAACCGAGAGCTACGCGGGCGAGAACGCCACCTACTACAGCACCCTGCGACGCCAAGCCCAGCTCGCGGTGCTGGCGTTCAAGACCGGCGTGGCGGTGAGCGCCGACCTGTGGGCCTGGGGCTTCGACACCCACGACTACCACGACGGCGACCACGCCTGGCTGCTCGGCAATCTCACCGACGCGGTGACCTACCTCTGGGACTACGCCGCCGCGCACGGTGTGGCGGATCGGCTGGTGGTGGTGCTGGGTTCGGATTTCGGCCGCACCAACCGCTACAACGCCGCCGGCGGCAAGGACCACTGGCCCATCGGCAGCGTCGTGGTGATGGAGGAAGGCCAGCCGTGGACGCACCGCGCCGTGGGCGAAACGGACGCCCTGCACTTCGCGCGGAAAATCAACCCGGCCACCCTCGAGCGCGACGACCGGGCCGGCACCCGCATCCACCCCAAACACATCCACAAGGCGCTGCGCCGGCACTTGGGCCTTGACGCCGCGCCCCACGCCAGCCGCTTCCCGCTCGCCGACGCCGAGGATTTCGCGTTCTTCGGCTGAGCGCGGGCTGGCAGGCGGCAGGCGGTGTTGGAAAGCCCACCTCGCGCAAGCGGCGTGTCGTGCGATCATGGAACTCTCGGTTGCCGTGGATCGGCGCGGCCCGTGCCGCACGCAACTCTGCCGACATCGCCGACATCAAGAAGGAGCCCATGTTGAAGCTGTCGTTGAAATCCGCGTACGCAAAGGGCAATGGAAGGTGGTCGGCGCGAGCAGTGCGCGCTGCCAGCCTGTGCGCTTCCGATTGGCTGATCCTTGCGCCGCTCGCTGTTTTGGCGGCGCCACATGCCAACGCCCAAGCGCCCGACCCGGCGGGCGAGGCGCCGTTCTTGAGCCAGGTGCGCCAGCTCACCTACGAAGGCCGGCGGGCGGGCGAGGGGTACTTCGGCGCGGATGGCAAGGCGATGGTGTTTCAGAGCGAGCGCGAACCCGGCAATCCGTTCTTTCAGATTTACCACTTGGACTTGACGACCGGCGACACCGTGCGGATTTCGCCCGGCACGGGCAAGGCGACCTGCAGTTTCCTGCGCCCGGGGGCGCGCGAGGTGCTGTTCGCGTCCACGCACCTCGACCCGGAGGCCGAGGCGAAGCAGCAGGCGGAGTTCGGGCTTCGCGCCTCCGGTCGGGAGCGCCGCTACAGTTGGGACTACGACCCGCACATGGACATCTTCGCCGCCGCGCCGGACGGCTCGCAGCTCCGGCGGCTGACCACCAGCGAAGGCTACGACGCCGAAGGCGCGTACTCGCCCGACGGCGCGAAGATCGTCTTCACATCGTTGCGTGGCGGTTATCCGCCGAACGAGTTGAGCGCCGAGGATCGGCAACGCTTGGAGGTGGACCCCGCCTACTTCGGCGAGATCTACATCATGAACGCCGACGGCACGGATCAGCGCCGGCTGACCCATTCGCCCGGCTACGACGGCGGGCCGTTCTTCTCCGCCGACGGGCAGCGCATCATCTGGCGGCGGTTCAGCGAAGACGGCACCGTTGCCGATGTGTACACGATGAAGATCGACGGATCGGATGCGCGGCGGCTCACGGATTTCGAATCGATCTCCTGGGCGCCGTATATGCACCCTTCCGGCGAATACGCCATTTTTAACTCCAACAAGCATGGATTCGGCAACTTCGAACTCTTCTTGGTGGACGCCTTGGGGGAGCGGGTGCCGGTGCGCGTTACTTTCACCGATGGCTTCGACGGCTTGCCGACGTTCTCGCCGGATGGCCGGCGCATTAGCTGGACGAGCGGCCGCACCGCGGACGGTTCCTCGCAACTGTTCCTCGCGGATTGGAACCACGAAAGGGCGCGCGCCGCGTTGGCGGCGGCGCCGGTTCGGGCCGGCGTTGCGGACGAAGACCGTTTGCGGCGCATGGTGGAGTTCCTCGCCAGCGACGAGCTGGAAGGCCGCATGACCGGCAGCCTAGGCGCCCAGCGGGCCGCCGAGTACATCGCCGAGCATTTGCAAGGTTTGGGCCTCTCGCCGGTGGGCGCCGACGGCTTCTTTCACGGCTTCCACTTCACCGCCGGCATGGCGCCCATCGAAGCCAAAACGTCGCTGGCAACCGCCGAGCGAACCTTCGAGGGCGAGACCAACTTCCGCCCGCTGTCGTTCAGCGCCGATGGCGAAGTGGAAGGCGAGGTGGTGTTCGCCGGCTACGGGCTTGCCGCGCCCGGCGGCCTCGGCGAGGGCTACGACTCGTTCGCCAATCTCGATTTGACCGACAAGATCGCGCTGGTGCTGCGCTATGTGCCGGAAGCCGTCGAACCGAAGCGCCGGCAGGTGCTCAACCGGTACGCCGGTTTGCGCTACAAGGCATTGCTGGCGCGCGAACGCGGCGCCAAGGCGATTCTGGTGGTGACCGGGCCGAACTCGCCGGGCGCGGGCGCCCTGGTGCCCATGCGCTTCGACAACAGCATGGCGGATTCCGGCATCGTGGCGATGTCCGTGGACATGGCGGTGGCCGAGCATCTCTTCGCCGCGGCCGGCAAGGATTTGGCGGCGGTTCAGGCGATTTTGGACAAGGAGACGCCGCACGCCGAAGGCGGCTTTCCGCTGGGCGTCACGGCCACGGTCAGCGTCGGCGTGGAGCGGATCGAAAAGCCGGACCGCAACGTCGTGGCGCTGCTGCCGGCAACACCCCCGGAGGACGCGCCGCCGGCGCCGACCGAGTACGTGCTGGTGGGTGCCCACTACGACCACATCGGCCGCGGCGCGGTGGGCTCGCTGGCGGACAAGGACGAGCAAGGCCAAATCCACAACGGCGCGGACGACAACGCCTCCGGCACCGCGGTGGTGCTGCGCTTGGCCGAGATGCTGGCGCAGCGGGAAACCCGCCGCCGCGGCATCGTCTTCGCGTTTTGGTCCGGCGAGGAACTCGGCTTGGTGGGGTCGTCGCGCTTCGCGGCCAATCCCGCCGTGTCGCTCGCCGACATCGCGGCGTATGTGAACTTCGACATGGTGGGGCGTCTGCGCGACAACCAGCTCATCGTGCAGGGCGTTGGCTCGTCCTCCGTTTGGCGACGCCTCTTGGAGCGGCGCAACATCCCCGCCGGATTCCAACTCACCTTGCAGGACGACCCCTACCTGCCCACGGACAGCACCGCGTTCTACCCGAAGAAAGTGCCCGTGCTCAGCTTCTTCACCGGCAGCCACACGGACTACAACCGCCCCACGGACGACGCCGACACGTTGAACTACCAAGGCATGGCGCGCATCGCCCGCCTCGCCGCCGCCGTGGTGGGCGACTTGGCGAATCTCGACTCGCGCCCGGACTACCTGACCGTGGAGCGCGGCCCGGCCGGCCAAGGCGGCCGCGACAGCCTGCGCGCCTACCTCGGCACCATCCCGGACTACGCCACGGAAGGCGGCGGCGTGCCCCTCTCCGGCGTGCGCGGCGGCGGCCCGGCCGACCTCGCGGGTTTGCGCGGCGGCGACGTGATCGTCGAGTTCGCCGGCCAAACCATCGCCAACATCTACGACTACACCTACGTCCTCGACGCCGTGCGCATCGGCGAACCGGTGGAGGTGGTAGTGCTACGGGACGGCGAACGGATGGCCTTCAGCGTGATTCCGAAGGGACGCGAATGACCGTGCCGCCCATCAGACCGCCTCGGCGCCAACGAGCTCCCACCCTCGGAACACCAGCGCGACGCCCGTGAACCGCACAGTTGGGTGTTGTTTCGCCAGCCGCTCGTCCGCCAGATAGCCGCGTAGCTGATCCTTCGCCTGTTCCAAGGTCGCATTTGCCAACGCTTCGCTTTCTTGGTCGCGCTTGAGGTACTTGAGCTCGATCACGAAACCGTGGCGCAGCGTCGGATACCGAACCGTCAATGGCGCTAGCACCATGTCCGAGTAGCCTTTCGCGAGTTCCTGCTCGGTGTGGAACACGAAGCAGCTCGCCGCGCCCAGATAGGCGGCGAAGAAACTCTGCAACGCGCGTTCGCCCTGCACGTAGTCGCGCACGCTGGTCTGCCGCAGCAGCGCTTCCGCCAAGTAGTCCACCGCCGGGCGCCAAGCGCCGTCGCGCGCCATCGCCCAGGTCAAGTCCGCGAACCGCAGCAGGTCCACCGAGAACACGCCCACGTCGCGGTAGGCGTCGCGCAGATAGCCGTACATCAGCCGCCGCACGGTCTGGTTCGGCACGCCGAGGCGCGTCCGGCCGTCCACCACGTCGCGGATGGAGAGCAGTCCGAAGCAGTGCAGCAGCGTGAGGAAGTTCTCGCGCTGGCCGAGCTGATCCATGGGAAAGCTCGGCTGCAACTCCCCGTCCACGCGCCCTTCGGCCATCACCTCGCGCAGCACGTCGAAGTTGCCATTGAGGCCGATGGTCTTGGCGTCCAGCAACTCGTCGCGGTTGGAGATGCGGCGCGGTGCGTCGGCATCGGCCGCCCGTTCGGCGGCA
Organism: Candidatus Azotimanducaceae bacterium; assembly: GCA_965243095.1. Classification (GTDB taxonomy): domain Bacteria; phylum Pseudomonadota; class Gammaproteobacteria; order Pseudomonadales; family Azotimanducaceae; genus VXYL01. The sequence goes on along the minus strand of OZ251530.1, from coordinate 1,465,607 downwards.
ATTGCCGCGTCGCGGTTCACCAGCACCAGATGCCGCAGCTTCCCGTAGTCGATGCGCACGTTGGCGTCGACCAGGTCCTCCGGCCCTTCGTCGTTGGGAATGCTGCGGTCGAGGTAGTAGAGCACCATGTTCGTGTTGTACACGTCTTCCGTGGCGCCCTTGGCGAAGCGGTAGCCGTTGTACCATTCCCGCATCACCGCCAAGGTGGCGTCCGCGTCCTCGTCGAACACGCCGAGTTCCCGGTACATCTTCACCAAGTCCCGCACTTCCGTTTCCGTGAAGCCCACGATGTCGTTGTACTTGGCGCGAAAGCTGATGTTGGTGCCGATGTTGAAGCCGCTGGTCACGTCGTCCATGGTCACGGGGGAGACGCCGGTGATGAACAGCCGCTCCAGGTTGCCGGATTCGGTGCCTTGCTTGACGGTGGCGAAGAAGTCGCGGAACCAGCCGCCGCCATGCGCGATGGCGTTGTAGGCGGCCAAGCCGTCGCCGGCGAGGATCGTGTTGGCGAAGTTGTCGTACTCGTCGATCAACAGGAACAGCCGAACGCCCACCTCGTCGGCGCAGCTGAACAGCTCGTTCAGCCGACCGCCCACCGACGTCGGCGAAAGGATGCGCTGCGCCAAGCCGCTGGCGAACAGGTCGGCGTTGCGCCGGAGCGTTTGCCGCAGCTGGGTGTCGCAATACCCCTCGAAGTTCTCCCGCAGCGTCGCAAGCTCCTTGCTGAACGCCGAGAAGTTGAGCCGCAGCACGGCGTATTGGCTGCGGTTCGCCGTGGGTTCCGCGCCGATGTCCGTGCCGGCGAACAGCGCCTCGAAGTGGTTTTTGCGCGTGCGGTCGTAGTAGTGCTCCAAGATCGACACCCAGCAGGACTTGCCGAACCGCCGCGGCCGCAGCAGGAACACGTGGCGGTCCTTCTCCATGTCGCGCACGAAGCGCGTCTTGTCCACGTAGAGTTGGCCCTCGCGCCGGATGGCGCGGAAGTCCGCCATGCCGTAGGGGATGAGCGGGAAGGGCTTTCTGACGGCGGTGGCCATGGCACTTGCGCGGGTCTGGTGAACCAACGCGGCGGATTCTCACACCGCCGCCGTGCGCTGTCCAATCGGCGGCGCGTCGGCGGGTGCCGAGTTCAGGTGTCCAAGACGCGGAAGTGGTCCAGATAGGCGCGGTAGCGGTCGTGGATTTCGCGCACGTAGTTGACCACCTCCGAGCCGCGCACATAGCCGTACACGGAAGCGCGGGCGTGCTCCGGTTCCGCCAATTTGAGCATGGCGTGTTCCACGTTGTCGAACCACAGGGAGCCGTCGAGGCCGAGCCGGCGCGCCAGCCGGCGGCCGTCCTGCACGTGCCCGGCGCCGGCGTTGTAGGCGGCCAGCGCGAACTTGAGCTGCTCGCCGATGGGCAGGTTGGGAAAGCGCTCCCGCGTCCACTCCATATAGCGCACGCCGGCGCGGATGCCAACGGCCGGGTCCGCGAGGAGCGTCGGATCCTCGCCCACTTCCCGCGCCGTGCGCGGCAGCACTTGCAGCAAGCCTCGGGCGCCGGCGAAGCTCACCGCTTTCGGGTCGAAGCCGCTCTCCTGGTACATCTGCGCCACCACCAAGCGCCAGTCGAAGCCGGCGGCGTCGGACAAGGGTTTGACGATGTCGTCGTAGGGCGAAAGCGCGTCGCCGGTGACGCGGTGCTGGCGTTGCCGCTTCATGCGGCGTTCGTTGGCGAAGTACTTGCCGCGCAGCACGTTGAAGTCATAGCCGCGGTAGCCGGCCTCGATGTAGGCGTTCAACTGCGCCAGCAACGCCTCGTTCTCGACGGCCACGGCCCAAGCGAGGCCCTTGGGTGCCAAGGGGAAGCCGAGCGCCAGGTTGTCGTGGAAGGTCGCAGCCAATTCGGCGCGATGGCTGTCCGCCAGCGTCACGTCCAGCTCGCCGGCGGCCACGGCGTCGAGAAGCACCTGCGTGGCGTGCGGCGCGAACGCCTGTTGGAACGCCGGCGCCTCGGCGTCCGCTTCGGCGAGGGTTGCCAACGTGGCCGCGTAGCTGCTGTTCGGATGCACCGTCACCGTGCGGCCGGCCAAGTCGTCCAGCGCGGCCACCGGCGCACCCGCCGTGACGAACGTCTCGCGCACTTCCAAGTAGCGCGTGGTGAAGCGCACACCCCCCGCCTCCCGCTCCGGCGTGCTGTTGAGGCCGGCGGCGATGAAGTCGCCGCGGCCGGCGACGAGCCAATCGAACAGCTCGGCGATGTCCTTGGCCACCACCACTTCGAGCTCCAAGCCGTGCTGCCTGGCGAACGCGCGCGCCAACTCGTACTCGTAGCCGAGCAGCTCGCCGCGCCACAAGTAGTAGGTGGTGGGCGCGTTCACGGTAAGCATGCGCAAGCGCCCGGTCTCTTTGATGGCCGCCCAGTCGCGCGCCGCCTCGCCCGGCGCGTCCAGCACATGCCGCTCCAGCAGATACTCGTCCAGCTTCGCCTTCAGTTCCGCCGCGTCCGGCGGCAACGCCCAAGCATGGTCGTGGATGGCCGGCAGTTCGCGGAGCTTGCGGATGCCGGGTCCGGCGCGCAGCACCACCCGGGCCGCCGCCTCGTCCATGATTGTCGCGCCCACCGCGCCCGATTCGATGAGGTCGATGAAGGTGGAAGGATCCGCGTCCGGCGGCACCGGCACGCGGGGGGCGTCCGGGTATTCCGTGGCGAGCGTGTCCACATACGCGGTGCCGTCGGCGACGCCGAAGGGGCCGGTTTCGGATGTGCCCACCACCCATTCGCGCGAGCGCGTCAGCGGCAGCGAGAACGCGACGCGCTCCGAGCGCGCCGGGGTGACGGTGATGTTGGCGACGGCGATGTCGGCGCGTCCCTCGGCCACCAAAGCCAGCATTTCGCCGATGCTGGAGGCCGGCCGCCACTCGGCGCGCAACGCGTGCCGGGCGGCGAACGCATCGGCGAACTCGCGGTACTGCTCGGTGGACAGCCCTTGCGAGGGCAAGGTGTCGAAACCGTCGAAGGCGCGCCCGGCGAAGCGCAGCACGCCCCGCTCCACGATGGCTTGCCAGTCGCTCGTGAGCGCCGGGGCGGGTTCGGTTTCCGCCTCGCGTTCGCAGCCCGCCAAAGCGCCGACCAGCGCGAACGCGGCGGCGAAGCGCACACACCGCATCGCGGATTCGCTCCCGCGCCGGGGCGGTGCCGGCTTCATGCCGCCTCGCGCGCGAACACGGTGTTCTGTTCCAGCAACGCCGCCACCGCTTCGTCCGCGTAGCCCAGTTCGGCGAGCAGGTTGCGGGTGGCGTCACCCATGGCGCTTGCGCCGGCGTAATCCTCGCCTTGGCCGAAGCGCGCCATCGGGCCGTTGCGGTAGTAGTCGCCCCAGTCCGGGTGAACGGACGGCACGCGCAATTCCTCAACGGCGCAGTGCGGATCGTTCAAGAAGAAATCCGGCGGCTGCGCGGCATCGGCGCGCACGCAGCCCACTCCCCGCGGCGCCAAGCGGCGCTCGAAGTCGTCGGCGCTGCCGGCGGCGAACACCTGTTGCAGCACCTGCGCGAGGTCGGCGTCGTCTCGCTTGGCCGACAAGCCGAGCTCTTGGCGGAGCGTCGCCCACTCCTCGTCGCGTGCGATCAACAGGAAGATCCAGCCGTCCGCGCAGCGGTACAAGCGGTGCAAAGGCCCGAGGCCGTACCCCTCGGCGTCCACCGGCGGGCGTTCCGGCTTGCCGTCGTAGGCGAGGAAGTCGTCCCAGTTCGCGTAGGCGTTGGCGCCGAACATGTCCACGTAGATCTTCTGCCCGCGGCCGTGCGTGCGCCGCGCCGCCAAGCCGAGCAGGGCGGCGGTGGCGACCACCATCGAGGTGTTCGGATCCGGGTTCACTTCGTTGGCGCGCAGGAGTTTGCGGGCGGTTTCGCGCAGCGAGGCCATGTCCATGCCCGCTTCCGCGGAAGGCAAGCCGCCGAGTTGCCACACCACACCGCCGAGCGCCGCCCCCGGAATCGGATGCGTGGAAGGCCGCTTGGCGCCAGGCCCGCGCGGCCCGTAGCCATTGGCGGAGACATAGACCAAGCGCGGATTGTCGGCGCTGAGTTGCTCGTAGCCGATGCCGAGCTTCTCCGGCACGTCCATGCGGTAGTTATGGATCCAGATGTCCGCCTTCGCGGCGAGCGCCTGCGCGATGCGCTGGCCGGCGGCGGCCTTCAGATCCACGCAGATGCTCTCCTTGCCGGCGTTGCACTTGGACGCGCCGAAGCCGTGGAACATGTTGCGGAACGGATCGCCGGTGACGGGCTCCAGCTTGATCACCCGCGCGCCCAGATCCGCCAGCACCGAGGCGCCAAGGGGCGCGGCGATGATGGTGGCGCTTTCCACCACGGTGACGCCGGCGAGCGGTTTCCCGGGCGCCGCGGCAGCGGGCCGCTTGGCGGCGGCAGGCGGGCGCCGTTCGATGGCGTCGAACGTGGTCTCAACCGCGGCGCCGCCGACTTCCCCCGGCGTTTCCGTGAGATTCGCCACCACCGCGAGCTGCCGCGCGCCGTCGCGCTCGACCACATGCCCGTTGGCCACCACGTCCGGGTCCGCCAAGGCGTCCTGGGTGGTTTGGTACGGGTGCGAGACCACGCCGCCATCGGCCACGAAGATGTCGCTCCACTCGGCCAGGGTTTTCGTTTGCATGTGTACGAACAGCCGGTCGCGGAAATCCTCCAGCTCTTCCCGCGGCCAGCGCATGGGGTCGTTCTTGCGTTGCTCGCTCGTAAGCGTTTCGGCTAGGCCGGAGGCGCGCAGGAAGTTCCGCAACAGGTGCGGCAGCAGATTGCCGAGCTGCAGCCACTTGCCGTCCTTGGTGCGAACGGGGTGGTAGTTCAAGGTGGGCATGGACTTCGTGCGGTCGCGTTGCGCCTTGGGGCGCGGCAGGATGCCTTTGTCCCAAAGCTGCGCCATCGCCATGATGCCCATCTCGTAGGGCATCATGCCGCGCAATAGCGACGTGTCGAAGGTGAAGCCGCGGCCGGTGGCCTCGCGGCCGATCAACGCCGCCAACAGCGCCGTCGCCGCGCTCTGGGCGGTGGCGTGGGTGCCCACCTGCAGCGACGCGTAGTTCGGCCCGTCGCGGTCGGCCACGCCGGCGAAGGCCAACATGCGCCCGGATTTCGCCGCCACCACCGGCTCGTAGCCGGGATAGCCGGCGTACGGGCCGTCCTCGCCGAAACCGGAGATCACGCCCAGCACCAAATCCGGCCGGCCGAGGGATTCCGCATCCAACCCCAGCCGCTCCCGCGCCGCCCTGTCGAGCGTGGTGAGCACGGCGTCCGCGGACTCGGTGATCAACGCGCGCAATGCCGCGACGTCCCGTTCGTCGCGCAGATCCGCGGGCACGATGCGCTTGCCGCGGCACCACAGCCGCGACGACGCCATCGCCGCGAACGGGTCGCCGCCCTTGGGCACGATCTTGATCACGTCCGCGCCGAAGTCCGCCAGCATCATGGTGGCGATGCCGGACGCCGGGCCAATGCCCACTTCAACGACGCGGAAGCGCGCTAGCGGAGCCATCCACTTCCTTAATTTGTTCAGCCTGCTGTCGGCTGCGCACTGTGCGCGAGCAAGCCGTGCGGGTCAACCCCGTTCCGCCCAGCGTTGGTTGCGCTACGATTCCGCCATCGTGCGCCAAGAAACCGCCAGCGTCTCCCCGCGTCTCGCCGTTGTCGCCATGCTGGTGGCTGTCGGCGTCGGCGTGGAGAACGCGGCGGAAAACGCACACGAGGAAGACGCGAGCGTCGAGGCGCTCATCCAAGAGTGCGACGGGTGCCACGGAGAAGGCGGGCGCAGCGCGGAGCCGGAGGTGCCTTCCATCGGCGGGTTTTCGGATTACGCGATCATCGACTTGCTGGAAAGCTATCGCACGGGGTTCCGCGAGGGCGGCGCGGCGAGTCGCCAAGACGGCACGGAAACGAACATGAACGAGGTCGCCAAGGCGCTCACCGAAGCGGAAGTGGAAGCCGTCGCCGCGCATTACGCGGCGCAGCCGTGGCGGCCGCAAGAGCAGGCGTTCGACGCGGCGCTGGCGCGGCGCGGGGAGCGCGTTCACGCCAGGAAGTGCGGCAAGTGCCATTTGCAAGGAGGTCGTCTGGCGGAGTCGGACTTGGCCATCACCGCCGGGCAGTGGCGACCGTATCTGGCGGCGCAGTTCCAAGCCTTCGACGACGGTCGCCGACGCATGGCGCCGAAGATGCACAAACGCTACGAATCGCTTTCCGAGCGCGACAAGGCGGCCATCTTGGAGCTGTACGTGAGCGCGGGGAACTACTGACCCGTGCGGGCGCACATGCTGTTGCCTTGGTGCCTGCTGGCGTCGCCGGCGTTCGCGCAACCGGGCGAAGCCGCGCACGACGAGCTGGTGGCGCGCTTGGCCGCGGGCGACTATTCGCGGCGCGGCGCGGACACCTGCCTGCGCTGCCACGACGAAGAGGCGGACGCCGAGGTGCCGGCGCACCGCTGCCGCACGCCGCCGCTGCCGACGGCGATCGGCGGCGACGAAGACTGCAACGCGACGCCGTTCGCCACGCCGCTGGTGTTCGAGACGTTGCATGGCCACCCGGCGGTCGCAGGTTCGCCGTTCGCCGACAATTCGCCGCGGCCGCCGGCCGGCCTGCAATGCGAAGCCTGCCACGGCCCGGTGGGCGACCACGGCGAGCGCCGGCTGGCCGAGGGCGAGCGGCGCACGCCGATGGTGAACTTCGGCGCCCGCGCCAACGTCGGGGTGGATTTACGCAACCAGCTCTGCCTCGCCTGTCACGCCGACTACGGCCGGACGCGCTGGCAGGGCGGTGCTCACGAGCAGGCGGATGTCGGTTGCGCCGACTGCCACCGCATCCACAGCGCGGCCGATCCGGTGCGCCTTCGCTCTGGGCAGACGGCCACCTGCGTCGCTTGCCACCAAGCCGTGCGCGCCGACTTGGCCAAGCGCTCGTCGCATCCGCTGCGCGAAGGCCAGCTTATGTGCGCCGACTGCCACGATCCGCACGGGGCGAACGCCGGGCTGGTGCGCGAACCCGTCGGCAACGAAGCCTGCACCGAATGTCACGCGGATCTGCGCGGCCCGTTTCTCTGGGAGCATCCGCCGGCCGCCGAGGATTGCGGCCTCTGCCACCTGCCGCACGGCGCCAATCAGCCGGCGCTGCTGGTGCGGCGTCCGCCGCAGCTTTGCCAAGGGTGCCACTCGTCGGTGGGGCACCGCAGCCTGCCGCAGCTTGCCGAGCGGGCGCCGGGCGACTTCGGCGCCGAGTTCCTGTTCGCCAGCGGTTGCGTGAATTGCCACGCGCAGGTCCACGGCTCCAACCATCCCTCCGGCAATCTGCTGCGCCGATGAACGCCCGCCGCGTCATTGCGCTTCTCGCCGTCGCCGTAGCCGCCGCCGCGCAGGGCGAATACGCGGTGAACTACGCCAAGGTGGATACCAGCCGCTGGAACTGCCTGTTGTGTACGTTGGATCGGGCGACGGCCAGCCACGCCTCCTTCTCCGCCGGGGCGCTGCACAGCGCCCGCGGCGAGGCGCGGTTCGGGCGCGACAACGGCATTGACCAAGCGGGTGGGTTGCTGCACCTCGCCGGCGACTACCGCGTCGCCACCGATCGCGGCGTGGTGTTCCAAGCCAGCGGGCGCGATCTCGGCTTGCCGGCGCGGGAGGCGCGGGTGGAGTTCCGCCGTTCAGGACGATACGGCGTGGCGGTTCTACACCGGCAGCTACCGCGCAAGGTGGCCGCGGACGCGTACACGCCGTTCCGCCGCGGCGAGGTGTTGCGGCTGCCGGCGGATTGGGAGCGGGCGTTCGACACCGGCGGCATGACCACGCTGGCGACGGCTTTGCGACCGCTTGCCTTGGCGACCGAGCGGCAGCGCTCGGAAGCGGCGCTGTGGTTCCGGCCAACCGCCAAGACGACGTTGCGCGCGGACTATTTCCACGAGAGCAAGACCGGCGTGGCGCAGACCTCCCGCGACGCCTTCTACCAAGCAACGGCATTGCCGCAGCCAGTGGATCAGATCGCGAAGGGATGGCGCGGCGGTTGGCGTTACGAAGGCGAAGCCGGCCTGCTGGCGGCCGAATACCGAAACCAACGGTTCCAAAACCAAGTGTCGGCGCTGGTGTGGCAGAACCCGTACGCGAGCGGCCCAGCGACCCTGGAAAGCGCCGCCGCGCCCAGCAACCACGCCGAATCCGCGCGGCTGCTCTCGCGCCTACGCCTCGGCAAGCACACGGTGGTGAACGCCAGCATCAGCGCCGGGGAAACACGGCAGAACGCGCCGTTTCTGCGCTACTCGACGAACGACCGCATCGGCGTGTCGCCCATCGAGGCGGAGGGTTTGGACGGCCGCCGAAGTTCCCGCCGCCATGCAGTGCGCGTAGTCAGCCATCTGACGCGCCGGTTGGCGGTCACGTTGACGCGCGAGCGGAGCGACCGGCGCGACGCGCGCGCGCCGTTGCTGCTCACGCCGGTGCTCGGCGATCTGGTGGCGACGCCGCAACGCGCCGCGCTCGGCTACGCCTTTCGCCGCGAGCGGACGGAACTGCGCGCCCGCTACCGCGCGCCGGGGGGCGTTCGTCTCGCGGCCGGGCTGGGCGAGTGGCGCTTCGAGCGCTCGCCCGCCGAGGTGGAGGCCAACACCGAGCGGCGCGTTTGGCTGCAAGCGCGCCGCGACTTCGCCGCCGGTTGGCAGGTGAGCGCCAGCGCCGAGACGGTGCGCCGGGACGCCGCGCCGTTCACGCCGCAAAGCGCCAACAACCCCTTGACGCGCCGCTTCCACCAAGCGGCCCGCGACGAGAGCGGGTGGCAGGCGGCGCTGCGCTACGACTCGCGAACGAGCGGCTTCGCCGCCGGCGTGGGCGCGAGCCGTCGGGCGCTCGATTACCCGCGCTCGGTGCTGGGCCTGCGCAGCGACAGGTCGTTCGGCTGGCACGCGGACCTTTCCTACAACGGTGTGCGCGGCTCGGCGCAAGCCTTCCACGACACCCGCCGCCGCCGCGCCGTGACCTTGGGCCGGGCGTTGTTCGACAGCTTGGACTGGCGCTACGACACCGGCGCCCGCGTGACCACCAGCGGCGCGCGCTTGCACTTGGCCGGCCTTGGGCACCCGGCGTTGGACGTGACCCTGAACTTCCTCCGCTCGCGCGGTTCGGGGGTTTACGCGACCACGTTCGCCGGCGCGCAGGGCGCTTTCCCCGTGCTGGCTTCGTCGCACCGCGCCTTGGACGCCCGTTTGCGGTACGGGTTCGGCGCTGGTTTCGCGTTGACCGCCCGGGTGTACGAAGAAGCCCACCGCGCCGCCGACTGGGCCATCGACGGCGTCGAGCCGACCAGCATTCGCAACGTGCTCGCCTTCGGTCGCTCCAGCCCACGCTACCGCAACCGCGTGATCGCGGTGTCGGTGGAACGAAAAGCGCTCGGCGATGCTAGACTCAACAGACCGCCTCGCTCCCACCAGTAGTCCCATGCATGCCGCCGGCGCCGTGCGGGCGCGCGCACGATGGATCCACGTGTTTCGCCGACATTGCGTGGCGCTCGGCATCCTCACCGCGGCCCTCGCGCTGGGTTTCATTGCGGCGGACGACTACGGCCTTGCGTTCGATCAAGAAACTCAGCACCAAATCGGGCAACACACCGTCGATTTCGTGCTCGGCGAGAACACGGATCTACTCACCCGGGCTGACTGGCGATATTACGGCGCGGCGTTCGAAGTGGTGCTGCTCGCCTTCGAGCGCGTTCTGGGACTGACGGATACGCGAAGCATCTTTCTTTCGCGCTACCTCCTGAGCCATGCTCTCTTTCTCGTCGGCGCGTTCGCCTGCTATCTCCTGGCGCATCGCCTGTTCAAGAGCCGCGCGCTGGCGCTCTTCGCGATGCTGCTCCTCCTCTGCCATCCGCGGATGTACGGCCACTCTTTCTTCAACAGCAAGGACATGCCGTTCCTGAGCATGTTCCTGATCGCCCTGCTGATGGCGCACGGCGCCTTGCGGCGGGCCGGAAGGGTCGGCGCGGCGGGGGACGTTGGCGCTTTCGCCGGGCTTGGCGCGTGGCTTGGCCTCGCCGGCACCATCCGCCCCATGGCGTTCCTGCTCGTGGCGCTTGTCGCCTTGGCCCGGTGCGCGGACTTCCCGTGCGCTGGTCGGCGCGAACGCGTTCGCATGCTGGCCTGCTCGGGCGCGCTTGCGTTGGCTTCGACCGCGGCGTTTGTTGCGGGACTTCCCTACTTGTGGGGCGATCCGCCGGCGCGGTTCGCCGAGTGGCTCGGATTGATGTCGGACCACCCCACGGTGGTGGAATCCTTGTTTCTCGGCGAGTGGATCAGCACGAACCAGCGGCCGCTTGCGTACATTCCGGTGTGGTTCTCCGTCACCACACCGGTCTTCGCGACGTTGCTCGCCCTGCTCGGCGGCGTGGCGCTTTGCGCGCGGCTTGCGGCGCGTCCCCGCCAAGCGCTTGCGGACGCTTCGGTGCGGTTCGGGTTGTTGCTTGCGGCTTGCGTCTTGACAACCGTCGTCGTTGTCACTTTCTGGGTGGGCAACATCTACGACGGCTGGCGACATCTGTACTTCCTGTACGGCCCGGCGTGCCTTGGCGCCGCGGGTGGATTGGCGTGGCTCTGCCGGAACGCCGGCGACAGGTTGGCGGCGCTGGCCCGATTGATGGCGGCCCTTGGCTTGGCGTCGACCCTCGCGTGGGTGGTGCGGCTGCATCCGCACGAGTATGTCTATTTCAACTTCCTGGTCGACAGGAGGACGCCGGAACGGCTGAGCACCCAGTTCGACATCGACTATTGGCGTGTGCGATTCAAGGAGGGCCTGCGGCTCCTGCTCGACGCCCATCGTGGAGAAATCGCGGTCGACAGGTTCCTTTGGCGAAGCGTGGCGCTGTTGCGGCCCGAGCAGCAGCGGCGCGTGGGACGGCCAAGCGACTTCTCCGCGTTCTTCTACATGCCGCAGCCCGAGCGAAGCTATGTTTCGCCGGTTCACGTGCGCAAGGTGTACTCGAACACGAACACGCTGTATGCGTTGGCGCGACTGGAGGTGGACGGCGACGACGAAAGCCGCTACCGGGCGGACCAGCGCGCGGCGCTCGCAACGGCCCCGTGGACTCCGGCCGGCGGCGTTCGCCCGTTCGACGTGCATTGGAACCCGCCCACGCTCACCTACCTGCGCCGGGACTGCGAGGCCGGGGATGTCGCGAACAGGATGTTCCGCCACCGCGAAAAACCGGCGGCCGTTGCTGGCGGTCGCTGGTTGGGACCCCACGGGGATTTTTTTCTGCACGTCTTTGGCGACCGCGAGGACGCGGCGGACCTAAGTGGACGATATAAACACAACGAGGGCTTTCGGTTTCGCCACCGCGGCGTCGTGCTCCGGGAGGAAGGCGAATCGCGGACTTGCATGGCGCGCGTGGACTTGCGGGACTACAAGGTGGACGCCATGCGCACGGGGCAGCTGGACGCCCGCGGGAACTGGCTGTGGCATGTGGTCGTCGTGCCTCGGGCTTCGCTTCGCCGCGCGTTGGCCCGGGTGCGCGCCACCGCGCCGGCGGCGCGCGGCGGTTTCGACGTCCACTTGGACGACGGAGCGCTCGCGTACGTGAAGGAGGGATGTGTGGCGGCGGACCAGGCGCGGTTCTTCCTGCACGTGGTGCCGTTCGACTTTGCCGCCGTGCCGCCTTCGGCGGCGCGGCGTGGTTTCGTGAACCGCGACTTCTCCTTTGGCACACACGTCGCGGTGTTCGATGGCGTCTGCGTGGCGCGGGTGCGCCTGCCGCCGTTTCGCGTGCACAGCGTGAGCACCGGCCAATTTGACGCCGCTGGGGAAATGTGGCGCGTTGCCATCGTATTGCCGGATGGAAGCGACCCGGCCTCGCGCGGGCTGCCGGGTGGTGACTGACCATCGGTGCGCCTGCGGATAGCGCGGGGCGACACAGCACGTCAGGTGTGCCCGGAAAGCTGTGGGTGGTGGTAGGGGTCTCGCGGCAAGTGCTCAGCGAGGAACTCGCGCAAGCGCGCCACGTCCGCGGCGGGATCGCGGCGGCCGCGGGTGCGGGATTCCAAGTGCAGCAGCACGACGTCCGGCAGATAGACGTTGCGCAGGTCGTGCGTTAGCGCGCGTACGCAGATCTCCACGTCGCTGCCGGCCACCTGGTAGTGCTCGTCGAAGTTACCGATCGCGTCCAAGGCGCGGCGCGAGATGGCCATGCAGGCGCCGGTGACGGCGGCGACGTTGCGCGGCAGCAGGGGCGAGACGAAGACGTGCCGTTCGATCGGCGGCAGGGAGCCGCGCAAGACGTGATCCGTGGAGTTGTCGTCGCCCACCACCACGCCGGCGTGTTGAATGTGCCCGCCGGCGTAGAGCAGCAGCGGGCCGACCACGCCCACGTCCGGGCGCAAGGCCACGTCCGCCAAACGCGCCAGCCATTCCTCGCAACCGTCGCAGTGCGGCTCCGTGTCGTTGTTGAGGAACACGAAGACATCGCCGCGCGCGTGGGCGATGCCGAGGTTGTTCAAGCGGCTCCAGTTGAACTCGCCCGGCGCCGGCAGCACGCGCAGCCGCTGCCACCTCGCCTCGGCTTCGGCGAACCAAGCGTGGGTGCTCGCCTCGTGCGAATCGTTGTCGAGCACGATCACCTCGAAATCGCCGCTGTTCGTGGCGAACACGCCCTCCACGCAGCGGGCGAGCAGGGCGGCGCGGTCGCGGGTGGGGATGATCACCGAGACGCGCGCGCGGTTGCCGAAGGTGCAACGCCACCGCGGGCGTTTGCCGGCCATCGGTTGCAGGCGGGCGTTGGCGCCGAATCGGTTGCGCAGGAAGGTTGGCAGGTATGCGGGGGGCGCGGCTGCCTCCGGCGCGCAGAACCGATGTGCCAGCACCGTCGGGACGTGGCGCACTTCGTCGGCTTCTTCCACTAGGCGCAGGGCGAGGCTGTGGTGATCCGCCAGCGGCGGCGGAGCGGCGGCGCGCAGCAAGGGCATGGGCGCGAGCAGGCTGCCGAGGTAGTCGCTGGCCAGCAGCAGGTCGGGGGAAAACCCGGGCTTGAAGCAGGGTCGGGAGCGGCGTCCGGCGGCGTTGATGCGATCCTCGTCGCCGTACACCAGCGTCTTGCCGGAGACCGGCGGGGGGGCGACTGGCGCGGGAACGGTGCCGGGGTGCAACAACAGCGCGAAGTCCCGGCCGGCGCCGTGTCGGCGTGCGGCATCCCACAGCGCATCCGCGTCGAGTGTGGGTATGTGGACAATGCGGAAGCTGCCCGAAGCGTCTTCCACTAGATCTTCGCGATCCGTCACGAGCAGCATCGGCGCGGGATTCGCCAACGCCGAATTGCGCAGCAAGGCCAAGTATTGCGGCAATCGGTTGGCGCCCATCCCCAAGGTCGAGGCGACGATCAGCACCACGTCCGTGCCTGGCGCTGGCGGATTGCGCCGCAGCCAACGCCGGTAGCTCGCCGGGCGCAGGTGCTTGCCGTGCGCCACCGCGGACGCCGCCCAACCCGCCACCGCGCCGAGGCCCCGGGCGCGGTACATCAACGCGATGACGCGCGCCATCGGCCAATAGCCCCCGGCGAATAGGGCGACGCCGCGAAGGTTCGCCAGCAGGGCGGCAATCCGTCGCAATCGCCGCCAACGGCGCACGCGTTCCGGCGTGGCGCGCCCTACGGACATTCGCGCAACACTGCTTGCGTGTTCCGGGTGCCGCCAACCGCGTGGGCTGGCGGTGGGTTACGCCGCCGTGACGGGCGACGAACCTTCGGCCGTCGCGGATTCCAGCGCGGGCGTTTGCACGGACGCGTAGATGCCGGCGTAGCGTTGCCCCATCAACTGGCCGGTGAACAAGCGCGCGAAACGCGCCCGGGCGCGTTCGCCCATTTGGCACGCCTCCTCCGGGCGCTCGTGCAGCCAATCCATGGCGTCGCGCAGCGCCTTGCGCGAGCCGGGCGTCACCACCAAGCCGGTTTCGCCATCGACGTTGACGTGGCTGGTGCCGGAGCCCACCTCCGTGGAGATGAGCGGCTTGCCGTGCATCGCGCCTTCGAGCAGCGTCACGCCGAACGCCTCGGAGCGCATGTGCGACGGGAACACCACGGCGCGGCAGCCCTCGATGAGCGCGACCTTCGCCCGGTCGGAAACCTGCCCGGTGAAGGCGACGTTGGTCACGCCCAGCGCCGCCGCCTGCTTCTTCAACGCCGCCTCAATGGGCCCGGAGCCCACGATCACCACCCGGTACGGCGCGCCGGCGATGGCGTCCAGCAGGATGTGCAAGCCCTTGTAGTAGCGCAGCACGCCCACGAACAGGAAGTAGCCTTCCCCGTGCGCTGCGCGGGTGTCCGCCACGTCTTGCGCCGACGCCTGTGGATAGGAGGCCGGGTCGAGGCCGATGGGCACCACGTCCACCTTGCTCTCGAAGCGCGACAGCACCCGGGAGGTGGCCAGATAGTTGGGCGAGGTGCAGATGATGCGCCGCATGGAGCGCAGGAAGCGGTTGCGCAGCGGCGCGTACAACAACGCCAACGCCCGTTGCCGCACGATGTCCGAGTGGTAGGTGAGCACCGTCGGCTGGCGCACGCGCATGGCGAGATGGAGCATGTCCGCGAACGGCCAAGGGAAGTGGTAGTGGACGATGTCCGCCCAGCCGAGCAGCCGCCGCAGCAGCGCCGGCGCCTCCAGGGAGAAGCCGCAGGAGGCGATCTCCAAGTCCCGCCGAACGCGGAACACCGCCGCCTCGCGCCGCCGCACCACCCGCGGACGCACCGAAGGGCTCACGCACAGCACCCGGCTTTGCACACCGTGCGAGCGCGTGTTCAGGCAGATCTGGCGGATGACCTCTTCCAAGCCGCCCTGGGTCTCGGGGAAGTAGGTGCGATAGATGTGGAGAACGCGCATCGTTGGCTGTTGGCGGAGCTCTTGGCCCAATCCTTCGGCGGCAGGTGAAGCGTACACGATTCGGCGGGTTGATGGTTGCGGATGTGCGAGGTGTGAACCGGCTCGGCGCACGGCCTAGGTGGCGGTGGCGTCCTCCATCAACGCCTTGTGACGGGTGCGGGCGTGGGCGCGTGCCAAGCGCCGTTCGGCGTCGCCCATGTCTTCGTTCGGGCGGGGAATCATCTCGAAGTGGCGGTAGGCGTCCTCGCCTTTGACCAGGATGGCGCGGTCGCCGGCCACCTTGGTTTGGCGCACATTGGTGGCGCAGAAGCGCAGCACCATGCCGATGCGCCGGTCGTCGGTGTGGTTGGGGTCGGAACCGTGCACCACGCGCACATGGTGCAGCGACATCTCGCCGGCGGCCAGAGGCGCAAGCACGGTTTTCGCCTCGTCCACCGGCGTTGTGATCGCTTGGCCGCGGCTTAGGAGGTTGTTGGCGGCGAAGGTTTCGCGCTGCTTCAGAAGCGGGCCGCGGTGGCTGCCGGGCAGGAAGCGCATTGGGCCGGTGCGCGGCCCGGCGTCGGAAAGCGCGATCCAAGCGGTGACGACTTCGTGCGGTTGCAACCCCCAGTAGGTGGCGTCTTGGTGGTAGGTGACGAACGCGGGCCCCGGTTCCTTAATGAACCAATCCATGGACCAGAACAGCACGTTGGCGCCGAGGACGCTTGCCACCGGCTCGACGATGCGCGGATCGTGCGGCAGGTCCCAAGCCCAAGCGTGGGTGATGGGCAGGGCTTGCCGGGCCGCGCGCTCGCGCCCGGCTTCGGCGTGCGCTTCGGCGGCTTCGAGGCGGCGGCGCAGGGCGCGCGTCTCGGCCGGCGAGAACACCGGCAGCGGGAACAGGAATCCGTTGCGGTGGAAAGCGTCCGTTTGCGCTCGGGTCAATCCAGGCATGCACTGACCCGGCTAGACGACTGCTGGGGTTCGCCGCACCTCAACGGAACAACCCCTCCAGCTTGCGCCGGGCGATGGCGGCGGCGTCATCCGCGGCTTCTTCCGCGGGGGTTCCAGCATCTTCGCCGGGCGTATCCCCCGCGTCAGAGTTCGAGAACAACGCCGTCAGATTCGACCGCGCCTGTTCCCCTTTCTCCTTGCGGCCGGCGCGGTAGCTGTCCGACGCCGGGCGGAAGAAGTCGCAGAAGTTGGCGCCTTCCTTGTGTACCGGCGGTTCGGCGCGTTCGTCGGCGCAGGGGTTGGTGGCGTTGTCCGTGAAGTGGCGGCACATGCGGCAGCAGTGCAGGTCCTCGAAACACTCCGGGCAGTTCATGTGGCGGGTGATCGGGCGCGGCAACTCGTCGAGGGACGCGCCACAGTTCCAGCAGTTGAGGCCGGCCGCCGCGGCGGTCACGGGATGCCCACCATCTCGGTGTCGGAGCGCAGCGCCAACGTGCGTTCGCCATCCATCCAGCGCTCCATTCCGTCGGGCTCGATGACCTCGCGCCAATGCTGCCAATCGCGCTCGTCGTGGAAGTAGATCTCCGCCATGCCCGCGTAAGGCTCGTGCGCGGGGTCGATGCTGTGGCTCACGACATAGCGGAAGCCGCCGACGCGCCGCATCGTGGCCTCCACGTTCGGGATGTGGATGTCCCGCCAATGGCGCAGGAAGGCGTCTATGTCCGCGCCTTCCACACCCGCCTTCGCGGCAACCAAGTAGGTGATCTTCATGAACCCCGAGCGGGTCATGGGGTAGGGCGCGTTCAACGTGAGCGGCTCCGTGGAAAGATGCTGCGAACCGTCGATGACCACATACTCCCGCGTCGCCCACGGCATGTAGGGCAGCGCCTTCTGCTGAAAGGTGTCACGCGGTTCGCCGCCGAACCCTTTGGCCGGCTTCGGCAGCGCCCGCGGAAACCACAGCTGCGCGACGCCGTCCCACGTGTGGTCGCCCGGCGGGCGCGGCTGAAAGACCGTGGCGAGATAACGCGTGGCATGCATCCGCCCGCCAGCCGCAGCTTTCTTCTGGTTCTCGATGACGCCCGGCATGTGGTTGGCGAACCAGTGCGCCACCAGTTCCTCGCGAGACGTGGCGGGCTTGCGCTTGATGAGATACATCATCTTCGCGCCGCTGGTTTCGATCACCGCGTGTCCCTTGTTTGACCTGCGGCGAACTCTAGCGACGCCGCCGTATGGCGTCAAATCGCACACCCCAAGGCCCCATGGCCCCACGGGGGCTACGACATGCTCGCTCGGGGGTGTACGGGGGCGCTTAGTCCTCTTGCGGCGTCAGCCAAGCGAACAGCCACGTCGCCGCCGCGGCGCCCACTAGCTGTGCCGCGAGGAACTCCGGCGCGTCCGCCGGCGCGATGCCGCTGAACGTGTCCGTACACGCCCGCGCCACGGTCACGGCCGGGTTGGCGAAGGAGGTGGACGCGGTGAACCAATAGCCGGCGCTGATGTAGAGGCCCACCATCGCCGCCACGGCGCTCGGCCGCGCCCGGCGCGTGAGCAGAATGGTGATCACCAAGCCAAACGTGGCAACGCCTTCGGAGAGCCACTGCCCCGGGCCCGTGCGCGCCTTGGACGAGAACTGCACCATGTCCACATCGAACATCAGATGCGCCAACGCCACGCCGGCCAACGCGGCGACGAACTGCACCGCGCAGTACGCCGCAGCCTTGCCGCCGCCAACCTCTCGCCGCAGCAGGAAAGCAACCGTCACCGCGGGATTGAAGTGCGCCCCGGAGATCGGCCCCAAGCCGGTGATGAGCACCGCCAAGATCGCACCCGTGGCCAACGTGTTGCCAAGCAGGGCAATGGCGTCGTTGCCGCCGGCGAGCCTCTCGCCCATGATGCCGGAACCCACCACGGTGGCCAGCAGCAGCGCGGTACCGAGCGCCTCTGCCACGAGCTCTCTGGTTCTGTTCTCGACATCCATACGGTTATTTGGCGACGAGAGCCTCTAGGCGCATCGCCATGGATGGATCATCTTGTCGCCGCACCGCCTGCAGGCAACCCCAGCCGTTCCGCCAAAGCCAACGCTCCGGCGTCTTCACGGGCCAACATCCGATCATAGTTTTGGCGCAGATGGCGCGTCATCGACGGCGTCGGCGGCGCAACGCAGCACAGGACGCCGTCCACATCCGCCTGCCCCAGCACGCCGCGCTCAACGGCCAGACGGAACAACCCGTCGGCCCGCTCGCCATCCACGGCGCGTCCGGCGTCGTCGCCGGCCATGAAGCACGCAAAGGCGTCGCGCAGCGGCACGCCATCCGCCTCTTCCGTCGCGCGCGCCAACGCGCCGAGGGCGATCCGGTGCAACCGCAACTCGTCGCCGATGCGCTTGGCGTAGTAGTCGGTTTTGTTGGTTTCAAGGCGTTCGACGATCGCAGTGGTCAAGCCCGTCATCTGCTTGGGATTGTCGCGGTTGTCGCACAGGGCTTGGCAGGTGACGCGCAACGCAGCGGTGAGATGTTGCGGGAAGTCTCCGGCCCGCTCTTCCAAGTCGTCCAGCAGAGTTTCCCGCCACGCCAGCCAATCGTCCGCGGTTTCCCCCGCCGCCGCCAAGTAGCCCAGCCATCCCTCGTTGCGCGTGGAGGCGCCAAAGTGGTCGAGGGTGCGCTCCAACACTTGCCGCCCCTCGCCGGTGGCCAACGCGCCGATGTCCGTGAAGGCGTCCGCGGGAATGCGCGAGAGCTTCAGGTCCTCGCGGAGCACGGTTTCGGTGCTCTGCAAGCCGAAGCAGACCACGAGGATGCGGGCATCGTGCATACATTCGTTCAGGATGCGCAAGGCCGCTTGCGAGCGGGTCGTGGCCGGACACTCCTGCATTTCGTCGAAGGCCAGCACCACCAGCGCGTCCTTCGGCCACAGCCACCGCGCATGGGCGGAGACGCATGTGCCGAGGTCGGATTCCTCCGTCAACCCGTGGCTGGCGGCATGCATGGCCCGCAAGGATGGGCGGCGCATCACCTGCAAGGCGGCGGAAGCCAGCTCCGCAAACCGTGCGTGTCGATCGCCCACGAACCGCTCCGTGCCAGGCACTTGCGCCAGCGAGCGCGGCAACGAATCGGTGAGCATGTTGACCAGTTCCAACGGCGGCTGCGCGAGATTGCTGGGGTCCAGCTTCGCGCACAGCACGCGCCTCCCCGCCAACACCTTCCCTTGGACGGATGCCATGAACTCGTCGCACAACGAGCTCTTGCCGGCGCCGGGAACGCCCTGCACGACGCGCATCATGCCGCGCGGATTGTCGGCCGCCACCCGCTCGACGACGAATCGCAGCTCGTCAAGGATTTCCCTCCGCCCCACGAACACCGGCGGCGAGGTGCGCTCCAAGTCGGTGACATAGGCGCGCATCCGCGCGAACACGGCGTCCGTGGGCAATTGTTCCTGGTGCGCTTGCATGTTGCCGGTCGATGGGTTGGTAGGTCTTGCTATAGCCCAACGCTCTCCTTGGTGTACAACTTGAAGCCACAGTCCTCAAACCGTGACCTCAGGTTACTTGCGATGTCCAGCAGTTTCGGCCGTGAGAGTTTGTGGCCAACTTTGGTTCCCCTAGCATGTGCCGAGCTGAAGAGCATCAACTCCAAGGCACCAGCAGCGGGCCATGTGATGTCCGTCCATCCAACTTCAGCCACATAGCCGGACACGACTGTCGCTCCGGTGTCCGTCATGAATGTGCGGATGGCATCCTCGGAAACATCGAGAGTCTTACAGCCGCCGAAGTGAACCCAGCAGTTCGTGCAATCCACATCCAAGTCTGCCACGTGAATGCCACTGGAATTTTGCGCCAAGCAGATTTCCCAAGGTGCGCCGTGTGTTGCGAAGTAGAGAACGGAGCCTTCGCAGCAATGGGGGTGCCACTCGTTCGCAATCCAGTAATTCAACTCTCCGACAGTCGCACAGTCGCGTCGAGCATACGGCCACTGGCTCAATCCACGCAGCATCTGCAGGATTGGCTCGACAGATGGCTCGGCATACTCCTCGCCCCAGTCCCACTGCCCTTCAATGCAGTAGATACGCTTTTCGTTCTTCAAAGTGACACCTCCTTCAAGGACACGTTGACATTGAGATCACTGTACCACGCTGTGGGGCGATCACGCGGCGTCGCGCACCAGCCGATACAGGTGGTGCAGGGCGCGTTCGGCGTGTTCCTTTCGCTGCGGGTCGGCGTCTTGGGCCATCACCTGAAGGCGTTCGGCGGTGGCGCGCAGCACGGTTGGCAGATTGGCGTGGAACTCCGCCAGCGCGTCATCGGTGAGCAAGCGCAGGCCTTCGCGGTCCACGTTCAGCACGCCAACCCGGGGCGTTGCCGCGAGCGAGCCGCCGAGCAGCGCCAAGAGGCGTTCGGCTTCGTCGTATTCGGCCAGCGGCACGGTCATGCCCAGCTTGAGGCGCAGCACGGTGGTGCCGAGGTCGCTCTCCTCCGCCAGCGCGCGCAGTTGCGGCATGGAGTGGCAGGTTTCGTCGCGCCATCGCCAAGAACCCACGGTTTCTGGGCGTACCAAGGGTCGGCGGCGGCGATCCAAGGGGAAGAACACCACGGCCACGTGGCCAGTGTCCTTCTCGCCGAAGTTGGTGGCTTCCGGGGCGCCCGGGTACACGGTGGGGGCGAAGGCGTCCGGCTCCACTTCGCGGAAGGCATGGGTGTCACCGATGGCCAAGTAGTCTAGTCCGCGTTCGGCGGCGCTGCCGCGGGGGATGGGGAAGTTCGTCTGGTGGCCGTCGATGTCGAAGGTTTGGCCATGCACCAAGCCGATGCGAATGCGCTCGTCGCCGGCTTCGCGTTTGGGCAGAGATTCCACCAGCTTGGTGTCTCCGGCGGCCGAAACGCAAGGGCTGGCCACGACCACGGCGTTGCCTCCCAAAGGCAGTTCCCAGCCGGATTCGTCCACCACGCGCACATAGTCCGGCAGGCCGCGGCGAAAGGCGTGGCTGTGGTGATAGAGCGAGTTCGGCGTCAGCGGATCGTGATTCCCCGGCAGCAGCACCACCGGCCGCCGCCAACGACGCCGTTGGAACTCCCGCAACACGCCATCCCACCATTGGTGCTCCGGCGCCGGTTCGTCGAACAAATCCCCGGCGCACAACACCGCGTCCACGTTGCGGCTTTCGGCAACGTCCAGGATCCGCGCCACCACTTCCAGCCGCGCCCGCGTAAGCCGCATCTCCTGTTCGTGATCGAACGACGGAAAACGGCGGCCAAGGTGCCAATCCGCGGTATGCAGCAAGGTCAAGGCCACGTCGTTCTCTCCGACACCGTTGCTCATTCGATCACGAATTCAGCGCTCAGCAGGCGTTCGCCGGTAGGTGTGGCGTAGCGGCGCTGGTGGGCGTGGTGTTTCCACTTTTGGTAGGTCTCGTCGTCGTGGCTGGCTAGGGCGGCCAGTTGCTTCTCCACGTTTTCGATGTTCGCCTCCAGATCCCGCACGCGCTTTTCCGCGCTGGCGCGGTTGTCGGCGCCCACGCTTTGGTCGCGGCGGCGCTCGGCGGCGGCTAGGCGTTGGGAGTGTTGGCGCTTGGCGCGCTGCAGCACCAAGGTGCGGTCGGCCAGGTATTGGTCGAGTTGGCGCATGGCTTGCTCGAAGCCCTGCTGGTTGATGTCCGCCACGCGGCCTTGTTCCTCGAACAGTTCCTCGTCCACCACTTCGTCCAAGTGGGCGGCAGATACGGCAAGGGGGTTCCCGCTTTCTCCAGCGATGTCCTCGCACGGTTGGCGCAGGAGTTCCAAGGCGGCGTCGGCCGGGCGCAGTACTTCGGCGTCCTCGAACACGGCGGTGACGCGCAGGCGGTCTTCGGGTTCGAAGCCGTCGTAGCGGATGCGGGTGAGCGCCAGGCGGCCGCGGCTGCCGCGGTGTTTGCGCAGGGCGGCGGGTGCCGAGGGGCGCAGGCGAAAACGCACGCGGTACTCGCCGGCGCATTGTTGGCGGGCGCCTTGAACCGCCGCCTCAATGAGCGGATGGCCGACGTGCAGGGGGTCCGCGCCTTCCACGCCGCGGCTGCTGCCGATGAGCACCGTGCCGCCGTTGCGCAAGGGCTTGGGCAGTCGCCCCGAGGCGCCGTAGTGCAACACCTCGCGGCCGTCGCGTTCGCCTTCGCCCCACGGCACTTGCTCGGCGTCCAAGTAGGCGGCGAGCACGCCTTTCAGTTCGTCGTCAAGGGCTTTCAGCGATGGCGCCAATTCGTCTTGGATGCGCTCGAACACCTTCCGCACGGAGGCGTCCAGGCGCTGTTCGATGAGGCCGATGGTGCGTTCGCGGGTGCGATCCAGTTCACGGCGGCGTTCCTCCATCGTGTCGCGCAGTTGGCGCAGTTCGGCCACCACGTCGTCCACCGAGCGGGCGCGTTCCCAGATGCGCCGCACTTCCGCCTCGAAGTCCGCGCCGAGGGCGGAGGTGAGCGCCTCGGAGGAATCCGAGCGCGGCGTTTGCAGCACCACGTCCGTCATGTCCAGCACTTTGCCGAACAGATCGAGCTTGCCGCTGAGGATGTCGAAGGTGAGCTGCTGCGCTTCGTTGTCTTCGGCGAGGAAGTTGAACACCGTCACGTCGCGCTGCTGGCGGTAGCGGTGGCAGCGGCCGATGCGCTGTTCGATGCGTTGCGGATTCCACGGCAGGTCGTAGTTCACGATGGTGTCGCAGAATTGCATGTTCAGGCCCTTGGCGCCGGCTTCGGTGGCGATCATCACCGTGGAGCGGATGCGGAACTCATGCACGAGGGCGAGCCGCACGGCCGCGGCGGGGCCGGGGCGCAGGTGCGGCGCGGTTTCCGCCTCCACTTTCTCGCGCCAGACGCGCAGGGCGGCGTTGGCGCGGGGAGAGTCGTTGACGCCGCGGAACAGCGTGATGTCCTGCTCGGTGAGCGGCGTCTTGCGCACCAGCAAGTCGCGCAGGTAGTCCTGCGTGGTGAGGGATTCGGTGAAGATCAGCACTTTGCGGCGATCTTTTGGGCGATCCAACACCAGCTGCACCACCTTGACGAGGCTCTCGGCCTTGCTGTCCTCCGGCAGCGCTTTGGCGCGGCGGACGAAGCTCTCCACGCGCTCGAGCTCGGCGCGAATGGCGGCTTGGTCTGGGCGCGGGATTCGCGTGGGCGCCTCTTGCGGATGCGTTTGGCCGGCGAGTGACGGTGCCAGCCCTTCATCATCTCCCTCCAAGCGCTCTTCCAAGTCGTCGTCCAAGTCCTCGGTGGTCTCGGGCGTGCCCCCAACCAACTTCCGCAACCGCGCCGCCACGCCTTCCAAGCTCTTCGCCAGCGCCGCGTTGGAGGAGGCCATGCGGCGATGGAATCCCAGCAGCAGCAGTTTGCGGGCGCTGCCGCGGAAGGCGAACAACTCCGGTTCCAGCAGGTATTCGGTTACGTCGTCGTAGAGCGCCTTTTCCGCCGCGCTCATCGTGTAGTGGTACAGCCGCGCCGTGCGCCCGACGAACGGCCGTTCCAAGTACGGCATGGCTTGGCGCCGCAGGGTGCGCTGCACCACCTGCTTGAGCCGCCGCTGCAATTCGCCGGCCTGTTCCGCGCCCACGTCGCCCTCGCTCTTGAACAGCGCATCGAACGTGGGCTTGTCGCCCAGCAAGGTGCCGGTGCGGTCGATGTAGCCCACCAGCGCCCACAGCTCGTCCAAGGAGTTCTGCATCGGCGTGGCGGTGAGCAGCAGCACCGGGGAAATGCCCAGCAGTTGCTTCACCCGGTGCGCCATGCGCGCGTGCGGGCTTGCTTCGTCGTAGGAACCGTCCTTGTTGTAGCGGCGATGGATGCCGGCGAACACCTCGTGGGCTTCGTCGATCAAGCACAAGTCGAACGGCGGCGCCTGCCGCAGCCGCGCGAAGCCGCGCTCGCCACCGGCGTATTCGCGGCCGACGAGGAAGACGCCCGGCGCGGCGACGTCCACGTTTTCGTCGGCGGCTTCCAACGCCTCGATGCCGAACAAGCCACGCAGCTCGTGCTGCCACTGGCCAAGCAGCGGCCGCGGCACGATGACGAGCACACGGCTCTTGCCCTCGGCGAGCAATTGGGCGATCACCAGCCCGGCTTCAATGGTTTTGCCGAGGCCCACTTCGTCGGCGAGGATGCAGCCGCCCTGCGGAATGCGCTTGAGCGCGAACGTCACCGCCTCGATTTGGTGCGGGTTGGGGTCCACGCGCCCCCGCCGCTGCGCCGCCACATAGCGACGTTTCTCCCCCGCCCGCCGCAAGCGGACGAGTTCCTCGGCGTGGAAGCGGCGGTGGATGGGGTGCAAAGCGAAACCAAGTGTGGACGGGCGTTGCCGAGAGCTTAGCAAACGGGCTTGGAGGGGCGGCGTTGGCCGCGTCAGGATCGATAGCCGGTGAGCTTGTAGGTGACGAGCGCCACGGCAACCTCGTCGCCCTGTTCATCGCAGACGCTGACGTCGCCGGTGCAAAGCGTGCCGCCGCGCCGCCGCACGGTGGCGGTCGCCACCAGGTCCGTTCGCACCGCCAATTTGAGGAAGTTCACCGTGAAGCCAACGGTGGCACCCCGCGCCTCGGCGCCAAGCCGCGGACAGCTCCAAAACGCCGCCGTGGCGGCGATGTCGATGAGCGAACTGATGGCGCCGCCGTGAATGCGGCCCATACCCAGCTTGGCGCTGTACGGCAGCTCCACCACCGCCCGATCCGGCCCGCTCTCGCGCAGCCGCGCGCCGAGCAGCGAAGCGAAACGCTCATTGGCGATGCGCAGCGCCGGCGCCTGTGTCTTCGTCTCCACGCCCGCCAAGCCTACGGCAAAATATCGGAAGGACGATTAGCGCCGGCGCACTACAACGTCCAGACGGTGACTTGGCCCCGGCGTTGCGTCTCCCTCTGGCCGCGCGTTTGTTCCTCGGCTTCGTCGCGGCGGTCGAACACCACCAGATGCCCTGCCGTTGCGCGACTCTTCCTCATGTAGCGGAGCGTCTGTTCCACGCCGCGCTCGATGGTGCCTGCCAAGCTCTTGCGGGCCGAACTGCGCAGCACCTTGCACTCGATCACGACGCGCTGCCAAAGGTCAGAAGGCTGCCCGCTTTCCCGCGGCCACAACACGAGGAGATCCGTTCGGCCGCGGCCCAAGCCGTATTCCCGCTCGATGCGGCCGCCGCCGTTCACGATGCGTTGCAGATACGCCTGCAGGATGAGCTGCGGCGCGGCCTCGCTGTAGTCGCCCAAGTGGTCGAGCCAGTGCTCCGCGTGTTCGTCGAAGAACGTGCGAAACGCCGTAAGCAGCTTGGGCAGATCGAGGTTGCCGGCGGCGTCGACGTACCACCTCGGCTGGATGTCCAAGCTGTCTTGCAGCACATAGCCGAGCTCCCGCGGCACCACCTCCTGATAGATGGGATTGGCGATGCGCGGCGGCGAGTCCGGTGCCAGGAGGCCCAAATCGCGCACGTATTCCAGATCGGGCAATTTGTGCTTTGCCGTGCCACCGCTCAGAATGGGCGCCACCACCCGCCGCACACGCTCCTCCTCCAGCTTGTGCGCCAACTGGTCCAGATGCGTGCGACGCGAGAGGATGAGTTCCTCCCGCGCGGCAAAGATGTCCTCCCTATCAATGGCGCGCGACCGATCCCGCCCGGCCTCGTTGTCGAAGCAGGCGCCGGCGCAGAGCGCGTTCACCAGCCACGGCTGGCCTTGGGTTTGCTTCCATACCGCGCCCCGCGCCGCCGACGTGAAGCGCTGGCCGGTCCCCTTCGTGTGCTGCGTCATCAACTTGCTGGTTTCACTCTTGCTGAAGTCGCCCAAACGCAGCGACCTGGCGGCGACGTTGAACGGGCTGCCGCCGGCGATCACCTCGCCCTTGCTGGAGCGGATGCGATAGTCCTTGATGTCCCTAACGCCGCAGAGCACGATGCTGTGCGGAAAGCCCGCCGGGCGGTTTTCGTAACCGGCGCGCAGTTGGCGCAGTACCGAGAGCAGCGTGTCGCCTACGAGTGAATCGATTTCGTCCACCAAGAGCACCAACGGCACCGGGTTCGCCATGCACCAGCGAGCAAGCGTCCGCCTCAGGGCGTTGTGGGGCCCTGCCTTGGCCAGCAGGTCCGGCCAGATGTCCTCAACAGAATCGTCGCCGACCACCTCCGCGCTCATGGCCAAGCTGCTGAGGATGGCGCGCATGCCTTCCGCCACGTTGTCCCGCGCAACTTGGCCGACCTCCACGTTCACGTTCACGCAGCGGAAGTTCCCGACTTCCCCGCTGTTCAGCAGGTCGCGCAGCGCAATCAGGGCGGAGGTTTTGCCCGTCTGCCGCGGCGCGTGTAGCACGAAGTAGCGCTTGTCTTGAATCAGGCGGAGGATCTCGCCCGTGTTTCCACGCGCCAAGGGCGGGATGGCGTAGTGGTCGTCCGGGCGAACCGGGCCCTCGGTGTTGAAGAAGCGCATGGCGAGATTGTGGCACGTTCCGCGAGGCGCTGCCGCGAACTCCGCCATCCGTGTGCTAGATTTTCGCTTCGTCTATCCAGTTGGCTAACACGATGACCACGACGAGGGTTAGTTGCCTGGTCTTGCTGCTCAGCGCCGCGAACGCGGTGGCCTTGCCGGTTGGCGGCGTGGTCGCCTCGGAACGCGAGGCGGCAATCGAAGGCGCAACCGTGCTGGTTTGGGCGGAAGACGCGCTTGCCGCGGAGGCGAAAACCGACAAGCGCGGCAACTTCGCCATCGCGGAGCTGGCGGCGGGCGTCTATCGCGTCGCCATTGAGGCCGAAGGCTTCGTGCCGCACGACATTGCCGAGTTGGCGGTGTCGCAAGATGGTGCGCCGCCCGCCATTCAAGTGGAATTGGCGCCGGCGGTGTTCATCGCCGGCGTGGTGACGAATGCCGATGGCGCGGCCGTGGCGGATGCCGTTGTTGAAACCACACGCCCGGGCGGCAGGGCGTTGCAAGCGCAGACGGACGCCAAAGGCCGCTTTCGCCTTGGGCCGCTGGCCGATGGCGACGAGGTGGGCATCAACGCCCATGCCGCGGGCGTTGGCAGAGTGTTGGAGTGGGCCGCCGTGGCGCCGCGGGACGACCTGCGCATCCACATTCGCGGCGGCGGTGTGCTGCGCGGGCGGGTGGTGGATAGCGAGAGCGGGCTGCCGCTCACTGACTTCCACATGAACCTCGCCAGGCTTGGCGGCGACGAGAAGATTCGCGCAAAGCGGTTTCAGTCGGACGACGGCGTCTTCGCGTGGGAGGCGCTGCGGCCCGGTCGGTTCGCAGCCACCGTCACCGCCGACGGCTATCAATTGCACACGGTGGCGGCCTTCGAAATGCCCCAAGACGGCGCGGATGTCGAACTGCCCATCGCCATGAACCCGGGCGCAAGCGTGTACGGACAGGTGGTGGATGTGGCCACCGGCTTGCCGGTTGCGGGAGCGCTGGTCACCGCCAGGGAGGGCGCGTGGGTCTCCTACGAAACCTTGTCGAACATCAACGCGGACAAGCCGTTCGGCATCGCCTCGGATCGCACCGATGCGGAAGGCGCGTTCGTCCTGCGCCAATTGCCGCTCGAAGCCGTCACCGTGGGCGTTCGCGCCGAGGGCTATCTTGCCGCCACCGCGGTGGCGCAGCCGCACGACGAGATCGCCATCGAACTCTCCGCCGGCGCGACGGTGCGCGGCCGGCTGGTCGATCAGCAAGGCATGGCGACGGATGGCGTGGTCGTGTTGTGGTATCCGCTTACATCGGAGCGGCGCTCCACCTCGGCGACGGTGGCAGGCGGCTTTGCGTTCGAGCAGGTTGCCGGCGGCCGCTATCGCGTTTGGGGGCACGCCCCGGGGCAGGCGGAACGGTGGCCTTTCCTGGAGGACGAAGCAGGCATTGAGATCGTCGTCGCGCCGGACGACGCGGTGGTCGAAACGGAGGTCGCGCTGGCGCCTGCCGAAGGTTGCGATGTGACCGGCACCGTGCGCGGCCTCCCCGCCGGCGAACTCGCGCTCGTCGAGCTCGTGCGCTTCAACGGGTGGTACCCGCGCCGGCAAATCGCCCATGTAGACGAGGCGGGCCGCTTCACCCTGAGCGTTCGCCGGGGCGTGGTGCAGGTGCGGGTGCGCACCAGCGCCGGGCGCACCCTCACGCAACGGGTTGACGAGCCGTGCGTTGCCGGCGCGCAGGTGGACTTCCACTTCCGCGGGCGCGCGCGGCTCCACGGCACCGTGACGCGGCAGGGCGAACCGGTGCGGGCGACCGTGCGCGTCGAACAGCGGGCGAAGAACGCCAAGGAGTGCAGCTTCGAAAAGGACCCGCCGTGGGACTGCGCGCCGATCCTCGGTGCCAGCGCCGCCACCTCGCCCAGCGGCCAATACGCCATCCGCGGCTTGCAAACAGGCGTGTACGAGTTGGAGGTCGTCGGCACCGGCCACCGTCGCGAGGTGCGCGTTTCGGCCGACACCCGCGTTGATGTTGCGCTGCGGGAAGACGAGCGCCAAATCCACTTGACCGGCGTGGTGACGGACGCGGATACGCAGCGACCGATCCCGGGCGCGTACATCTCGCTGAGCAGGGAAATCGATCGGGCGGGGCCCTCATTCAGGGTGATAGCGCGGCACACGGACGCGAACGGCGCGTTTTCCATGCGCCTCAAACCCGACGCCTACCGGATGTTCGCCAACAAGACCGGCTTCGCACCGCATCGGCGCGAGGTGTTCCTCTTCGAGGCGACCGAGGACGCGGCCATCTCGCTGGCGCCGGCCGATGGCGCTCAGGCGCGTTTCACAGATGCCGAGACCGGCCAGCCGCTGCCGTATGTGGCCTTGGGCGTGGACGATCAAGGCGTGCCGCTGCGCCTCACGAAGGAAGGCACAGCGAAGTTGTGGGACGACCTCCGGGGCAAAGACCTGTTGTTTCGCCACCCCGCCTACGAGGACGTGACGGTGCCGAGGTGGAACGGCGGGGCGCTGGACATCCAGATGCGCCGCCGCAGCGCTGCCGATGGAGATGATCAGTGATCCGGGCCGCAGCCCCGGCGCCGCAGGCCAGTCGCGTAACATGGCCGTTTTCCCAACCCGCCCCACGCCGTTGCCGCCTTCCCCCTTCCATGATCACCCCCTTGCTCTGGCGCTGCGCGAGCGCGTGCTGGTGCTTGACGGCGCCATCGGCACGCCGTTGCAAGAGCTGCGCCTAACCGAGGCCGACTTTCGCGGCAGCCGTTTCGCCAACCACCCGACGCCGTTGCAGGGCAACGGCGATGTCTTGTCCCTGACCAAGCCGGAGGTGGTGGAAGGCGTTCACCGCGCCTACCTGCAGGCCGGCGCGGACATCATCGAGACCAACACCTTCACCGCCACGCGCATCGCCCAGGCCGACTACGGCTTGCAGGACGCCACCGCCGAGCTCAACTTCGAATCCGCCGCCATCGCCCGCCGCGCCGCCGCCGCGTTCGCCACGCCGGCGAAGCCGCGCTGGGTGGCCGGCGTGCTGGGGCCCACCAACCGCACGGCAAGCATTTCCCCGGACGTGAACGATCCGGGAGCGCGCAACGTCCGCTTTGAGGAGCTGGCGCAGGCGTACCGAGAGGCGGCGGCCGGGCTCGTCGCCGGGGGCGTGGATCTGATTCTGATCGAGACCGTGTTCGACACGTTGAACGCCAAAGCCGCGCTGTTCGCGCTGGACGAGGTGTTCGCGGAACGGGAACCACTGCCGTTGATGATCTCCGGCACCATCACGGACGCCAGCGGCCGCACCCTCTCCGGGCAAACGCCGGAGGCGTTCTGGCATTCGGTTCGCCACGCCGAGCCGCTGGTGGTCGGCCTCAACTGCGCGTTGGGGCCGGAGGCGCTGCGGCCGCACGTGGAGGCGTTGGCCGGGGTGGCCAGCACGTTCGTCGGCACGCACCCGAACGCCGGTCTGCCCAACGAGTTCGGCGGTTACGACGAGACGCCCGAAGACATGGCCGCCACCCTCGGCGACTTCATCGACCGCGGCTTGGTGAACGTCGTCGGCGGCTGCTGCGGCACCACGCCGGAGCACATCCGCGCCTTGGCCGACCGCGCTTCCAACGCCGCACCGCGCACCCCGCCAAAGCCCAAAACGGCGCTCACCTTGGCCGGCCTAGAACCGCTGGTGATCGACGAGAACGCGCTGTTCGTCAACATCGGCGAACGCGCCAACATGACCGGTTCGGCGCGGTTTCGCCGCCTCATCAAGAACGGCGACTTCACCGTCGCGCTGGATGTCGCCCGGGAACAGGTGGAGAACGGCGCCCAGATCATCGACGTCAACATGGACGAGGGCATGACCGACGGCGTGGACGCCATGCAGCGCTTCCTCGATCTCGCCATGACCGAACCCGACATCGCCCGCGTACCGATCATGATCGACTCCAGCGATTGGCGCGTGATCGAAGCCGGGCTGCGCTCCGCGCAAGGCAAGTGCGTGGTCAACTCCATCAGCCTCAAAGGCGGCGAGGAGGTCTTCCTCGAGCAAGCGCGGCTGTGCCGCCGCTACGGCGCCGCGGCGGTGGTGATGGCGTTCGACGAACAAGGCCAAGCCGACAGCCTGGTGCGCCGCCAAGCCATCATCGCTCGCTGCCACCGCCTGCTCACCGAACAAGCGGGGTTTCCCCCCGAGGACATCGTCTTCGACCCCAACGTGTTCGCCATCGCCACCGGCATCGAGGAGCACGCCCGCTACGGGCTGGACTTCATCGACGCCGTGCGCTGGGTGAAGGAAACCTACCCGCGCGTACACACCTCCGGCGGCATCAGCAACGTCTCCTTCTCCTTCCGCGGCAACGACCGTGTGCGCGAGGCCATCCACGCGGTGTTCCTCTACCACGCCATCCGCGCCGGCCTGCGCATGGGCATCGTCAACGCCGGCCAATTGGCGGTGTACGACGACATTCCCGCCGATCTGAAAGAGGCCGTTGAAGACGCCGTGCTGAATCGCCGCCCCGACGCCACCGAGCGGCTGCTGGAAGTGGCGCAGCGCTACAGCGGCAAGCGAACCGAGCAACGCTCGGAGGAAGATCCAGCGTGGCGGCAAGCGCCGGTGGCCGAACGCCTGCGCCACGCGCTGGTGCGGGGCAACGACCGCCATGTGGTGGCGGACACCGAGGAGGCGCGGCAAGAAGCCGAACGCGCCATTGACGTGATCGAAGGCCCGCTGATGGACGGCATGGGCGTGGTCGGCGACCTGTTCGGCGCCGGCAAGATGTTCCTGCCGCAGGTGGTGAAAAGCGCCCGCGTGATGAAGCAGGCGGTGGCGCATCTGGTGCCGTTCATTGAAGCGGAGAAGTCGGCCGCGGCGCGCAAGGCCGGCACCATGGTCATCGCCACGGTGAAGGGCGATGTCCACGACATCGGCAAGAACATCGTCGGCGTGGTGCTGCAATGCAACAATTTCGAGGTGGTGGACTTGGGCGTGATGGTGCCGGCGGAGAAGATTCTCGACACCGCCGAGCGCATCAAAGCGGACATGGTGGGGCTTTCCGGCCTCATCACGCCGTCGCTGGACGAGATGGTGCATGTGGCCGGCGAGATGCGGCGGCGCGGCATGACCGTGCCCTTGCTCATCGGCGGCGCCACCACGTCCAAAGCGCACACCGCGGCGCGCATCGCGCCGGCTTACGACCACGCCGTGGTGTACGTCCCGGACGCCTCCCGGGCCGCGGGCGTGTGCGCGAATTTGATGTCCGCCGAGCGGCGCGACGGCTTCGTCGCCGAAGTGCGACGCGACTACGCGAACGTGCGGGCGCGCGTCGCCAAAGGCCGCCGCAACCGCCCGCTCAGTTCTTTCGCGGAAGCCAAACAGCGGGCGCGCACTTGGGGCCCGAAGGGCTACCAACCGCCCAAACCGACGTTCCTCGGCGTGCGCGCGTTCCAGAACTTCCCCATCGCCGAGCTGGTGCCCTACATCGACTGGACGCCGTTTTTTCGCACTTGGGATCTCGCCGGCCGCTATCCCGCCATTCTCGAGGATGCGGTGGTGGGCGCGGCCGCCCGCGAGGTGTACGAAGACGCCCAACAAACGCTGCGGGAGGCGGGCCGCGGCACCGTCCTCGCCGCGCACGGCGTGGTGGGGTTCTGGCCGGTCAACCGCCAAGGCGAGGACATCGCGGTGTGGGCCGACGATCAGCGCCGGGAGACGCTCGCCACGCTGCACCACCTGCGCCAGCAACACGCGAACCGCCCGCTGAACCTCTCGCTGGCCGACTACGTGGCGCCGCCGGGCCACGCCGACTACCTCGGCGGCTTCGCCGTCTCGGTGCGCGGCGAAGACGCCCCGGCCGAGGACGACTACCGCAACATCATGTTGAAAGCGCTGGCGGATCGGCTGGTGGAAGCCTTCGCCGAGGCCCTGCACGCCCGCGTGCGCAAGACGCTCTGGGGCTACGCGCCCGACGAGGAGTTGGACACCGAGGGCCTGCTGCGCGAACGCTATCGCGGCATCCGCCCGGCGCCGGGCTATCCGGCCTGCCCGGATCTCAGCGAGAAAGCCACGTTGTTCCAACTGCTGGACGCCACCCGCCACACCGGCGCCACCATCACCGAGAACTACGCCATGTGGCCGGCGGCGACCATCGCCGGCTGGTATTTCTCCCACCCGGAGGCCAAGTACTTCGGCGTGGGCAAGATCGGCGATGACCAACTGGCGGACTACGCCGCCCGCAAAGGCGTACCGCCGGCCGAGGCGACGCGCTGGCTCTCCTTCTCGCGGCCGGATCAGGATTAGGCAAAATCGCCATGTGCGGCAGATTCAACGTCGACGACGAGGGCTTGGACGATGCCTACC
The DNA here is from genome assembly GCA_965243095.1 of Candidatus Azotimanducaceae bacterium. Lineage (GTDB taxonomy): Bacteria > Pseudomonadota > Gammaproteobacteria > Pseudomonadales > Azotimanducaceae > VXYL01. The sequence continues at coordinate 1,433,043 of OZ251530.1, read as the reverse complement.
AGTCGTTCGCGGGGCGGCGGTTTCCGGGCAAGTCGAACCACAACACCGCGCCCACCGAGAGCGCGTGGATCATCCGCGCCGATGGCGATGGCGCACTCACCGCCGCCGAGGCGAAGTGGTGGCTCACGCCCTACTGGTCGAAGGTGCCGACGCCCCGCTATGCCACGTTCAACGCGCGGGCGGAGACGCTGACCACTTCGCGCACCTTCCGCGAGCCGTTTCGCCGGCGGCGCTGCGTGGTGCCCGTTTCCGGCTTTTACGAGTGGCGCAAGCGGTTGCAACCGGGCCTCTTCGGCGATGACGGCGACGATTCGCCGAGCGGCAGCGGGCACCCGTACTACGTTTGCCCGCGCCACGGCGCGATGCTGCTGGCCGGGGTCTGGGATCGGTGGCGACGGGGCGAGGCGAGCTTCGACAGCTTCGCCGTCGTCACGACGGAGGCGACCGAAAAGCTGGCGTTCCTGCACCATCGGCAGCCGTTGTTGCTTGCCGCGGCCGACGCCCGCATCTGGCTGGACGCGGCGGTCGAAACCGAGGAACTCACGGGATTGCTCGCGCCGCGGGTGCCGGTGGAGTTGCTCGCCGCGCCGGTGTCGCGGCTGGTGGGCGATGCGCGCAACAAAGACCGGCGCTGCTCGGCGCCGGTGGGGGATGTGATGGTGATTGCGTCCGATCGATAACGCTTGGCGCTTCGATGCGGGCGAGACGCCCGCGCTCCCAGGGATGCCTACTCGCGGGCGTCCGACTCCAAGTTCAACCAGCGACGCTCGGTGGCGGTGAGCGAAACCTCCAACGCCGCAAGCGAATCCCGCGTCTCGCCCAAGACGCGCGGGCCGATCAGCGCGAACACCGGGAACGGCTGCGCGAGCACATAGGCCAAGGCGATGTGGATGGGCGAGACGCCTTTCTCCTCGGCCAACGCCACGGCGCGCGCCCGGCGCTCGAAGTTGTCCTCGGCGAACCAGCAGCGGCGCAGCTCGTCGTCCGTGGGATGATTGCCGATCCTCGCGTTCAGCGCCGACGAGGTCCTCGCCCGCACCGCGTCGAAGCGCGGCGTGAAGAAGCCCCGCGCCTGGCTGGACCACGGAAACAGCGCCAATTGCTCCGCTTCCAGCCAAGCCCGCCACGGCGCATCGGAAGCCGCCACGCAGCCTGGCCAAACCGGATCCACCAAGCGCGCCAAGCTGAAGTTGTTGGACACCGCTGCGAACGGCGCCAAGCCGTGCTCCTTGGCATAGGCGTTGGCCTCCCGCACCCGCGCCAACGACCAGTTCGAGGCGCCGAAGGCTCTCATTCGGCCGGCGTTCCGCTCGCCGTTCAACACGTCCATCCACTCGCCCACCGGCACGTCATCGTTGTCGCGGTGGAGAAAGTACAAATCCACATGATCGGTGCCTAGCCGCTCCAACGACACGTCCAGTTGCCCGCCAACCCGCGCCGGAAAGTTCGCCGGCGTATGCGCCCCCTTGCCGATCACCACCACCTGATCGCGCAAGCCGCGATTGCGCAGCCAGCCGCCCAGCAACCCCTCCATGCGCCCGCCGCCGTAGATGTGCGCGGTGTCGAAGGTGTTGCCGCCCAGTTCGTAGTAGTGGTCGAACATCACCGCGGCGTGCTTGGGCGTGGTTTGGTTGTCGCAACCCATCACCAGCCGCGAGACGGGCTTGTCCAAGGCGTCGATCGCGCCGCGGCGCATCAACGGCCGGCGCACCGCGAGCGGCCCGCCGTGAACCGGCGTGGTCTGCCGCTCCTCGCGCTCGAAGGCGAACTCCACGCCGCAGGCGGCGCGCCAGCGATCCAGCGCGCGGGCGTTGCCGAGGCTGTCCGCCCAAGTCATGCACGGCGCCTCCACCGCGCCTTCGGCGAGCGCCCGCGCCACCGCGTCCACCTCCAGCACATAGGTCTGCTTGGCCGTGCCGGCAACGGTCTCGCGCTTGCCGCCGCGCACCAGATCGAAGCGCCACGCGCCGTCCGCGCCGGCGCCGAACCACGGCGAGCCGATGTGGATGGAACCCTTCGTGCCGAAGATCTGCACGGTGTTGTCCAGCGACAGCGACACCGCGGTGGAAACGCGCGCGATGAGGCCGCTCGGAAACCGCAACAGCGCCGACGACCACTGATCCACGCCGGTCTCGCCCAAGCTGGCGAACCCCGCGACGTCGGCCGGCTCCTCCCCGGCGACCAAACGCGCCATGGACACCGGATAACAACCCACATCGAGGATGCCGCCGCCCGCCAGCTCGTTGTTGTGCAGGCGGCTCGCCGGATCGAAAGCCGAAGCGAAACCGTGGCTGGCGTTGAGCTGCCGCACCTCGCCGATGGCGCCGTCGCGCACCAGCGCCACCACTTTCGCGGTTTGCGGATGGGCGCGGTACATGAACGCCTCCATGAGGAAGCGGTTCGCCACCGTCGCCGCCTCCACCATCGCCATCACCTCGGGATGGCTGACGCCCAGCGGCTTCTCGCACAACACGGCTTTGCCCGCCTGCAACGCCCGGATCGTCCACTCGGCGTGCTGCGGATGCGGCGTGGCAACGTAGATCACGTCCACGTCCGGGTCCGCCAGCAACGCCTCGTAGCCGCCATGCGCGCGGATGCCGTAGTCGACCGCGAACGCATCCGCCGCGGCCTGCGCACGGCTGCCCACCGCGACCAGCGACGAGCTCTCCGACGCCGCCACGGCGTCCGCCAGCTTGCGCGCGATGCGCCCGGTCGAGAGGATTCCCCAACGCGCTGTCATGCCGCTCCCACATTCCCCTTCGTGACCGGCACATGATACGCAAGCTCTCAAGCCGCGGGCGAACACAGTGCTTGCACAACCTTGCCGCGCACTCCATGATTCGTCGGCGCGGCACTTGCAAGCCGCTCTGCGCCGAGGAAGTAAAATTGCAACACAGATCAACCTCAACCGTTCCGCCGGCGCGCCGGCGGGCGTGGTCGGAGTGGCGGCGATCGGTCTGCGCGCTGACGGCGTTGCTGTTCCTGCCTGGGTTCGCCGAACAGGGTGACGAGGGCGCGGCCGCGGTAGCCCCGGGGGGCGAGACAACGGCGCCGGACGTGCATCAAGCGGTGGCGCAATTCCAATTGGATCTGGAGATGTGGCGTTGGGTGACCGGCAGCTCGGCGCCGGCGGCGTCGCCGTGGGCGGTGTCGGAAGCCGCGCCTCGGCACTTGCTCTGGCAGGCGCAGGTGATGTTCCGCAAAGCCAGCGAACTCGCGCAAGAGGTGGCCGGCCCGAGGACGCTGCAATTGCCGCCGGGAAGCTGGCGGCGCGCCCAGCCGCGGCCAGCGCCGCTGGACCGCGACATCGAACTGGCCGACGTGCTCCGCGTCGTGCTGGACGCGCGCGAGCGCATCCGCGCCACCATCGAGTTGCAGAACATCCGCATGATGGAAGGGCGGCAGCCGCCGGTCGACCCGGCGGCGACGGCCAACGACGTGCTCGTGCGCATCGTGCAGGCCAACCGCCAGCTCCACCTCTTGCAGCACCGCGAGGTGCCGCCGCGCGACGTCTACAACCGCGTCATGGCCGCGGTGAACCGCGCCGGCGATTTGCTCGGCGGCGGCTACCCGCCGGCGGCGCCGCTGGCGGCCGGGCAGCGCCCGGATGACGTGTATCGGCGTTTGGTCACTTGCATGGGCCTGCTGCAGGAAGCGGCCGCGGCGCATCGCATTCAGACGCTCGGCTTGAACCTGCAACGCGAGCGGGCGCGGCAGGACGTGTCCGATGCCGATGTATACCACTTGGCCACGACCTTGCTCGCGGATCTGGAATACGTCGCGCAGGTGTTGCGGCCGGAGGCGACCAGGCCGCCGAGAGGCGAATATCCCATGCCGGACTTTGTGTTTCCGGCGCACATCCACCAGCTCGCCGGAGTGTTGGAGGCGCAACTGCGAACGCTGGGATCTGCTTCGCGCGCTTCCGGCCCCGGGAACCCATGAGGAGGGATGACGACATGCTAGTGTCGCGATTGCCAATGTCCGTGTGTGCGCTGACGTTGCTGTTCTTGCCCGGGTTCGCCGAACCCGCCAACGAGGGCGCGACGGCCTTGGAGAGCGAGACGACAGCGCCGGATCTGCACCAAGCGGTGACGCGATTCCAACTCGATCTGAATACCCTGCGCTGGGTCACCGGCACCCCGAAACCGGCGGCGTCGCCGTGGGCGGTGTCGCAAACCGCGCCCAGGCACTTGCTCTGGCAGGCGCAGGTGATGTTCCGCAGGGCCGGCGAACTCGCCCAAGAGGTGGCGGGCCCGCGGGCGCTGCCGCTGCCGCCGGGAAGCTGGCGGCGCGCCCAGCCGCGGCCGGCGCCGCCGGGCCGCGACATCGAGTTGGCCGATGTGCTCCGCGTGGTGGCCGACGCGCACGAGCGCATCCGCGCCGCCAACGGATTGCAGAACATCATGGTGGAGGGGCAGATGCCGCCGCACGATCCGGCCGCGACGGCCAGCGACGTGCTCGTGCGCATCGTGCAGGCCAACCGCCAGCTCAACCTCCTGCAGCACCGCGAGGTGCCGCCGCGCGACGCCTACAACCGTGTCATGGCCGCCGTGAACCGCGCCGGCGACCTGCTCGGCGGCGGCTATCCGCCGGCGCCCCCACTGACGGCCGGGCAGCGCCCGGACGACGTCTACCGGCGTCTGGTCACTTGCATGGGCCTGCTGCAGGAGGCGGCGGCGACGCATGGCATCCAGCCGCTCGGCTTGAACCTGCAACGCGAGCTGGCGCGGCAGGACGTGTCCGATGCCGACGTGTACCACCTAGCCACGACGTTGCTAGCCGACCTCGAATACCTCGCGCAGGTGTTGCGCCCGGAGGCGACCAAGCCGCCGAGAGGCGAATATCCCCGGCCGGACTTCGTGTTTCCGGCGCACGTCCACCAAGTCGCCGGGGTGTTGCAGGAGCAACTGCGAAGGCTGGCGCGCTGATCTGCTTCGGGGGCTTTCGCCCCCGGGATCCCCCTTAACTATCTCCCGTAAAGCGACTGTAGGTAGTCGACGCAGTCCTGCTTGTTGGGGAACCGCCCCCGCAGTTCACGCCCGTTTGAGTAGCGAACGTCCAGCTCATAGTGGTGGAATCCACTTGGTGGCGTCGACTCCTCGTGTTTTTCGATGAAGCCGATGGCCTCCCGAACGGTCTGGAACTGGAATGTCGTGCCAGACAGAGCGAGTACGGCTACTCGCGTAATGCGGCGACCAAGACACTCCCGCAATGCACGGAAGAACGGATCGAACTCTTCTTTGCACACCACTCCGATTTCCGCGCTGATCCTGTTCCGTGCGGTTGTCGCCAAGCGGTCGTGAGATTTCACTATGCGGCGCAGATCTGGTGTGCGCGTGTTCTCGTCGAAGGAAACATCCACGCCAACATTCCGAAACGCCCGGACGATCATGTCGTAGGAGGCGTACGCGACGTAAAAACCGTGTGAGCGTAGCTGGTCGCGCGAGGCTTCGGTGAAGTCTCCGGCCAACACCGCCCCGAGAAACGGCACACACTCACGGTAGGTCTCCGCGAGCGGCAGGATTGCGCCTTGGATTTCCTGCGCCTTGTTCCTTGAGTGTTTCGTGTAGCGGCGCCAAGCGATTTCTATGAACGCACGCGGGCGTCCCTTCTCTTCCTCGCTGCCGCTTTCCTCCAGCACATAGTCCAAGTCGTGCGTATTGCCATACGAATCCTCCCATGCGACTTTCCGCTTGCCTTGCCGCGCCGGACGCTCATGCTGGTGGTCCAGATACAACCCGAACTCGTCCGCGATCTGCCGCAACGGCCCACCAATCGCGGCTTCGATGTGGTCGCCAACGATCTGACCGAGTTTGTGCGCGGGAGATTGAGCCACCCTAACCCGCCACCCACAGCCGGCCTTCGCAAAGCGGTACGCGGTGTTTTCGGTTCTTCCATTTCGTGTTGCGGTCCCGCGTCTTCTCGAAGGAAGCCAACTTGAAGCCCGCCGCAAGCGCGAGTTCGCTCAGCCACTCGACCGCGGGAACGTACACGCCGTATGGTGCCGAGTCGCCGACTACGAAGCAGACCTTGGAAGGCGATTGGCACGCTTCGCGCAATGCTCGCCAAACGCGGGCCAAGTCGAGAAAGTAGCACGCCACCATGTTGTGGTACGTCTTCCTCCCTCCTCGCGTCAACCGAATGGCACTTAGCCGCTCGTAAACGACTCGGAGATCGTGGCGGATCGGCGCTAGTTCGGGGCTGTCCAGCACGGCGTCAATATCCACGGCGCCGTTGGGAACGTGCTGCGAGCAAGAACGCAAGAGGTGCCGGCGGATGTTCTTCTGCAGGTCGCCCCACCCGGACACTTCACCGAAGAACGTGAGTTCCAAGCGGGTGGCGTCGGCGTAGTCGTAGTTGTTGGGGTAAGGCGGGGACGTTACGACCAGATTGAATTTCCCGGGCGGCAGCGTCTCGCGTTTCCGAGCGTCGCCCACGGCGAAGCCCGCTCGCGGGCCGGCGATTCGCCCCACCGCCACCATGTCGTTGTGGATAAGTTGCGTCATGGCTTGGAATGCCACAAACGGCGCGACGACGTGCGCTTTGCGCCGATCGGGCAAGAGGTACTGCCAGTTGGCCGTGCCGGCGTGCGACGTCGAGCGCAGGATCGCGACAAGGGTGAGCCAAACTAACCGTCCAGCCTCCGTATTGCCATCCACGGTCTCCACGGCGCGGCGCAGGCAGTCCAGCTGGCGTAGTGCTTCTTCGGCGTAGCACCGACGGATGAGGGGGGCGTATGGCGTCACGTCCGGCTCCACGCGCCCAGCCTGCGCCAGAGCCGCCGCGGCCGCCGAGCGATAGTCGCTCGCCGACGAGCGATAGGCGAGTTTCGCCCGGGCCACGCGCGCCACAAAGGGATGGGAGTCGATACCCCACGACTCCACTCCGCATTGTTCCGCGGCAATGAGCGTGGTCGCGCTGCCGGCGAAGGGGTCGAGAACGCGCACTCGCCGGCGTTTGGACTCGCTCGCTATCAGATCGGCCGCCCAAGCGCCGCTAAAGCCGGCGCTATAGCGAAACCACCGATGCACCGGCGCGGCCATGTTGCCGACAAAGCTGCCAGATGTCTGCTCGGCATACCGGGGCGTTTCCGGCTCGGGGAGCAACGACGTTTGGCGCATGGGAACCATTGGTGGTGGGGTCTACTCGCCGCCGGTGGTGGCGGCGGCGGCGACGCGGAAGCCGATTTCCAGTGCGGTCAACGAGGCTTCGTCCCATTCGCGGCGGGCGCTGCGCAGGCCTTCCGGCCAGTCCGACCAGGAGCCGCCGCGCAACATTCTGCGCATGCAGTCGCCGCCGGTGCGCGGCCCGCCGTCCGCCGGCGTGCCGGCGAGGTCGTCGTTGCGGCAATCCGCGGTCCACTCCCAGACGTTGCCGTGCATGTCGTGCAGTCCCCACGCATTGGCGGCGAAGAAACCCACCGGCGCCGTGGTGTCGTTGTCCCAGCGGCTGCCGCAGCCGTTGCAGTTGGCGCGCCCGGCGCCGACTTCGTCGCCCCAGCTGTACGCGGTGGCCGCGCCGGAGCGGGCGGCGTATTCCCATTCGGCTTCGCTCGGCAGGCGGTAGCTGCGTCCGGTCTCGGCGCTCAGCCACTCGGCGTAGGCGTTGGCGTCGGCCCAGGAGACGTTCACCACCGGGCGGTTGGTGCGCGACCAGCCGATGGGCAGCGGCGCCTCGGCGCGGCCGGTGGCGGTGGTGAACTGGTCGTATTGATCGAACGTGACCTCGTGCTTGGCCAACGCGAACGGCGCGCCGAAGGTGACCTGGCGAATCGGCTGCTCGTCGCGGCGGCAGCCCACCGCGGAGACGCAGCCCATGCGGAACGCGCCGGCCGGCACCAAGACCATCGTCGGCCCGGCGCCGCCGGCCACGGCGTCGGCGAATTCGGCGACGCCGGGCGCAAGCACCACCTCGCGCAGCGTGGGTTCGCTGCCATGCGCGATGGTTTCCTGCCAAGTGCGATGTCCCACCAGCAACGCCCGCACGCGATAGTCGCCCGGCGGCAGGCGCATCCCGGGCGCGTAGCCGGCGGCGCCGGCCAAGAAAACCACCTGCGCCTGTTCCGGCGTCACCGCCACCGTGAACGGTTGCGGATCGACGGCCAGCGAGAAGTCGGCGGACGTGTCGCCGGCGACCGTCACCGCGCGGGTCTCGGCAACGAAGCCGGCGCGGCTGACCTGCACGCGGTATTCGCCGGCCGGCAAACGCACGCCCGGACGGTAGGTTTCGGCGACATCCGGCAAGGTCACGGTGGCGTCGGCCGGCGTCACGGCGAGCGTCAACGTGCCGTACACGATGCTGGATTCCAGATCCACGCGGACGGTGTTGGTTTCGCCCTTCACCACTTGCGCGGGGACATCGCGCGCCGTGTAGCCTTCCGCGCCGATGGCGAGCGTCAGCGGGCCGGCGGGCAGCTCGTCGCGGGTCGTGGGCGTCACCTCCGGCCACCGTTCGCCATCGCTCTCGACCCACGCGCCGGGCGGCGCGGTGATCACTTCCAACGCCCCGCGGGCGCGCGCCAAAGTCCTCTCGACGCGCGTTTGCTCGCCGGCGGCCAGCGTCGCCGGCAGTTCCACGGTCTCGTAGAGCGGATGGCGCAACACCAGCGTGTGCTCGCCGGCGGCCAGATCCTCCAGCTCCAACGGTGTTTCGCCCACCTTCGCATCGTCGAGCAGCACTTCCACGCCGGCCGGCGTGGTGTACACGGCGAGGCCGGCGGGCGCCGCGGGGCTGCTGGTGGCTGCCGGCGGCGGCACCGGCGGCGGCGCCGGCTCGGCGTCGTCGGGCAGAACTCCCACATCCAGCCAAGTGAGCGCCGCGGCGAAGGCGACCGCGCCCAGCGCGGGGATCAGCCAGCGCGAACCACTGCCTTGGGCGCCGTTGCTTGAACCGGCCGAGGCGCGCGCGCCGCCGCGCGCCGCCAGCCGGCGCGGCGGCCCGGAACGTGGCCCAGTGCCGCCGGCGAACTTCGTCCGCCACGCCGCGATGCTGCTCGGCCGAGCGGTGGCCGGCATCGCCAGCGCGGCTTCGATCGCCGCCAAAGTGCGCTCGCCGTATTCGCCCCGCGCCACGCTGCTGACCGGCGCGTACTCGTCGTTGATGACGCGCGCCGGCGCATCCGGCGGCGGGTGCCCGCTTACGCAGTGGTACAGCACGGCGCCTAGTGAGTAGATGTCCGTCCACGGCCCTAGGCGGCTGCGTTGCGAATACTGCTCCAGCGCCGTGTAGCCGGCCGCCGGGGCCACCAGTTCGATGGCGCCCGTCTTGGCGCCGAAGGCCTGTCGCGCCGCGCCGAGCGTGCGCCGGCCGACGCCAAGCTCAAGCAACACCGGCGAGCCGTCACCGCGCAGGATGATGTTGCCCGGGCGGATGTCCTGATGCAGGAAGCCGATGTCGTGCACTTTCTCCAATGCGTTCAGAATGGGATGGACCATGCGCAGGAGCGTTTCCTCGGGCAGTGTGCGACGGCGCTCCAGTTCGGCGGACAAGGTGGCACCTTCAACGTATTCCATCACCATGTAAGCCGTGCCGTTCGCCTGCAGGGCGCGGTGCGTATGCACGAAATTGGCGTGGCGGATGCGCGCCTGCGCCCGCGCTTCCTCGAGGAAACGGGCGAGGCCGGCGTCGAAGTTGTCTTTGTCCGTGGAGGACTTGGCCAGCACGCCCACGCCGTCCTGCTGGCGCGCGCTGATGCCATCCGGCAGATACTCCTTGATGGCCACGGCGCTGCCGTCTTCGTGATTCGTGGCGATGTATTTGATGCCGACGCGGTCGAGGCTGAGCACCTCGCGGAACTCGTAGTTCTCCAGCCGATAGCCTTGCGGCAATGCGTACAGATGATCCGCCAAGTTCGGTCTCCTACCTCGCGGCCCTAGAGCCCTTGGGCGCAGGGCGCCGGCCGCAGGCGCGGCGGCTTGGCGGGTGGCGAGTCATGGACGACGAACGGCAAGTCATTGATCGACCGTCTCCAACGTCGCCAACATGCCGGCCAGGATGTCGGTCAAGCGGTGGACGTGCGCCGAGTAGATGTAGTGCGGACGCGGATACGGCGGCTCGGCTTTCGGCGCGGACTGGAGGCTTGCGCCCATCGCCACGATGTCCGCGAGCAGCAAGCGCGACAGATCATAGGCTTCCGAGGACGGCACGCCTTCGCGCCGATGCTCGCGCCGCTGGTTCAACCCTAGGACGCGCATGTCGCGCCCGGCTTCGGCTTGGCGCGTGAGCTGGTAGCAGTCGAGCAGCCCGCGGTACACGTCCGTCGGCGTTTTGCCCACCACGAGTGGCGGCAAACGCGGGTAGGCGGCGTCGGCGACGCCGGCGACCTGGTGAAGCAACGCGATGATCACGTCGTAGATCTCCGCCGGGCGGAACTCGTGAACCAGCATCGCGTTGAGCTGCCGGTTCGCTTCGACCAATTCCACCAGCGCGTCGGCCCATGTTGCGTCGCGCCCCGGACGCGCCGGCGCCGATGGTTCCACGCCCACGCGCGCCATCAGCGCGCGCAGCCCGCCGTGCGCCGCGGCAACCGTTGCCAACACTTCCGCGGCCGGCGTCTCCGCGGACGCCGGCATTTCGGCCAACGGCTCGCCGGCCACTTCGAAGGCGAGGCGGTTCACCTTGGCGAACGACGTCTTCGCGGTGCTCAAGGCGTGGCGCGGCGCCGCTTCCGTCACCTGCCAACGGGAAGGCGTCGCCACCGGCGCGCCCATGACGAAGCGCATGCCATCGAGGTCGGCGCGCATGGCCGAGACGGCGCGCACCACTTGCCCGGGCGTCACTCGCGCCGCCGTCGCCTCTTGGGCAAACGCCGTTTGGGCAAACGCCATCGGCGGCAAACAAACGGCAAGCGCCACCAGCGCGGGCGTTCTCCGCGCGGCGCAACGGCGGGCCTTCCCTCCGGGCGCTTGGGTTTTCGCTAGCGGCGGCATCAATAGGTGAACTTGACGCGGGCGCGCACGGTTTGCGTTCTGGTGCAGGCGTCCGCGGCGGCGTCGAAGTCGAACACCCACTCGCGCACCACCTTCACCGCTTCGTCGGCGAACGCATCGAAGTAACTCGGTCGGGTGGCCGTGGAGGACTGCTCGATGACGCGCACGGAGTCGTCCACGGTCTCGCCCTGGTCATCGACGACAAACTCCACCGCGATGTCGGCCGCGCCGAGATTCAGCCGCCGGTTCTGTATCGGGTAGGCGTTGCTGTTCTGGAACCGCTCCCGCAAATTGGCCGTGCAATAGGAGGTTTCCGTTTGGGCCGATGCCGTCGCCGGCGGCTCGGGCAGATTCGGCGGCGGGCTCGGCGGCGCCGCCGGTTCGGTCGCAGCCAGCGCCGGGGCGACCTCGCTCGCCGGCTCGACCGCGGCCGCCGGCGGCTCGGCGGCGGCTTCCAAAGGCTCTTGCGCCGCGGCCGGCGGATCTTCCGCTTGCGCGACGGCCGGCGACGGCGCCGCGGCGGCAGGCTGCTCCTGGGCAGCCTCCTCCTGCTCCTCCTGCTGCTGCCGCGCGGCCGCGCGTTCCGCCTCTGCCGCCGCGGCGCGACGTGCCGCTTCCGCCGCCTGCCGCGCTGCTTCCTCCTCGGCTTCTTTGGCGCGCCTCGCCTGCTCGGCGCGGGCGCGCTCCTGCGCCGCCTCGTACTCGGCGGTGGCGCGCTCCAAGCGCTTGGACTCCGCCTCCAAGCGTCTACGTTCCTGCACGAGTTGCTCCGCCTCGGTGAGCGTGTTCAGCAGAGGTTCGACCGGGTAATCCGGCAAAGTGGCGAGTTCCTCAAACGTCGGCTCGGTGCCCAACGCATCGGTGAAATACTGCCGCCAAAACGCCATGTGGTTCATTCTCGGCCGCGGCGCGTCGGTGACGCCTTGGCGCGGAAGGTAGTACACCGTCACCGGCACGTCGTCGAGCGGCGGCGGGCGCGGGCCCACGGACGCCTCCTCCATTTCGCGCACATGGATGAAGTCGTTGAAGCCCCAGCGTTGCGAGCCCAGTTCGGCGTGGGAGAACCAACTGGAGTGTTGCAGCATGTCCGAAAACACGTAGAGCGAACGCACGCCCGGATCTTCGGCGAAGGCCAGGCTGGTCTCCTCAATGGCCTCCACCAAGTAGGCGTTGGGGACCGGAATGGCCAGCGGCCGGTCGACCAAGCGTTGGATCTCCATGCCCACCTCGTCGCGCAAGGCGCAAAAGCGCGTCGCGTTCTGGGCGGTTTGGGCGGTCAGTTGCGCCGGCAGGTTGTCGCAATCGCGCGCTTCGGGCCCGTCCTTGGCGCTGCCCGGGGAGATGTCCTCGTTGCCGTAGGGCTTGCAGAAGCGGCGCACCGGCAGGCGCGGCGCGCCGGCGTTGGACGTCAGCGCGAACACGCGCAGTTCCGTGTGGCGCGCCAACCGCCGGGTGACATCGCGCAGCACATTGCTGACCAGCGCCCCCGCGTCGTCGCCGAGCGGCTTGCGCAAGTCGAGCAGCAGCGCGGCGCCGGACATGGCGGCATCATCGAGCGGGCACAGATCCGCATCAAGCGCGATCGCCGGCTCCTCCGGTTGCGTGATCAGCAACATGGCGACGCCGACCAAGAGCACCAGCGGCGGCACGATGATCAGCAGCAACTTGCGCCCGCGTCCGGTGGTTTGCGGCGCGCGATGGACAGCCATTACCTCCCTCCGCTAGCGACCGTGGCCGATTTTCGCCGCAACCGGGCGCAGGCTGCGCGCGCCACGCGCTCGGAGCGGCCGCGGGCACCCAGCCGCCGCCGCGATGGAACCTTGCACTTCGCTCACCGTGTTGCGCCCCCCAACGCGAACGCCGGCTCTCGCCTACCAAGACGAGGCAAGTTTGCCACAGGCGCGGCGAACGCGCCCACGCCGAGCGCCGCCAATTTAGAAGTTGTAGCGCAAGCCCAAGTTGTAGCGGGCGCCCAGCTGCGCCGCGAACAACGTCTGCAGCTCGCTGCGGCCGTGGACAAGCGTCGTCTGGTCGGTGATGTTGAGGGCGTCCACATACACTTGGATGGCGTCCGTCACCCAGTAGCTCGCGCTCAGATCCAGTTGCTGGTAGGCGGCCACGTAGGATGGCGGCCCGGCGCCCACGTTGGCTTGCCCGGTGCCGGCCAGGAACGAATCGCGCCAGTTGTACGCCAAGCGCACGCTGACGCCGTTCTTGTCGTAGAAGGCGATCACGTTGGCGGAATCCGAAAGTCCGGTGAGCACGAACTGCTGCGCCAGGCTGAAGTTGTCGTATTCCACGTCCGCGTCCGCGAAGGTGGCGTTGACGATGGCGCCGAAGCCGGAGTCGCCGAAGCTGTGCTGCACCACCAGCTCCCAGCCGCTCATGGTGGCCTGTTCGATGTTCACCGGCACGGTGAGGTTGAAGGGCGCCGACGGATCCCGCCCGGCCACGCCGGAGATCACGCCCCGCGCCGCGTCCACGCCGGGCTCGTCGGCGCGGTTCTCGAGAATCCACTCGTAGAGCACTTGCGCTTCCGTGCTGCCGGTGGCCGTGCGCGCGGCGTCGCCCAGCGGGCCAAGCGCCGGGTGCGGCAGATCGAAGGTGGTCTCCGTGACGCGGGAGGTGCCGATGAAGTTCTCCACGGCCTTGCGGTAGTAGCCGATGGCCAGGTAGCTGTCGGCGGCGTAGTAGTACTCGAAGGAGAAGTCCAAGTTGGCCGATTCGAACGGCAACAGCGCCGGATTGCCGCGATTGCCGGTGCCGCTCTCCACGCGCACCGGCGAATCGATGGTCTGGCCGCCTTGGATGTCGCCGTAATTCGGGCGCGTGATCGTCTCGCTGTAGGAGACGCGGCCCACCCAGTCGTCGGTGAAGTCGATGCGGAAGTCCAAGCTGGGCAGGAAGACGCTGTAGTCGCCGCTGAGCGAGGTGAAGTCGCCCTCGCCGGCGCCCACCGGCGTCAGCTCGTTGCCGGCGACCCAATCCAGCCCGGTGTAGTTCGGCGCCAGCGCTTCGGACTCCACGTCCGTCGTTTCGTAGCGCGCGCCCAAGCGCAGCCCCACCGGCATGGTGCCGAAGGCGGTGTCGAAGTGAACCTGCACATAGAGCGCGGCGGACTCCTCCGTGGTGCGCCGGTCGGCGGTGAAGCGGCTGGAGGTACACAGGCCGGTGCCGCAGTCGCCCATGTCCGGCACTTGGAACACCGTCGCCTCGCCGGAGGCCATCAGCGCTTCCGTGCGCGCCACCAGCGCCGCCATGTCGAAGGTGAAATAGTCCGTTTGCCGGCGGACGTCCGTGCCGCCGGGCACGTTGTCGAACGCCGAGGCCGCGGACGCCGGCGTCAACAGATCCGCGATGGCGCCCGGCTGCGTGACGCCGCCCCAGGCGTCGCGTTGCACCACCGAGCCGGCCGAGCGGTTGTCCACGTCGGTGAGCTGCACGCCGAAGTCGACGCTGTCGACGAAATCCATGTCCAAGTCCCATGTGCCGGACACCCGCGTCTGCGTGATGTCCATGGTGGAGACGTTGTTCTGGAACACGCTGCCGGTGACGATCATGTCGTCCGGGGTCAGGGGATTGTTCAGCGTCAGCTCCAAAACCGGCAGATCCGAGCCGAAATAGCCGGTGGTCTTGTCGCGGGAGAACGCCGCCGTGGAAAGCAGCGAGGAATCGCCGAAGCGGCTGTTGGGCGAGCGGTCCGCGGTGGCGTCGTGGTGGTCGAACTCCAGCGACAGCGTCTCGCTCACGTCCCAAAGCAGATTCAAGCCCACGGCGCGGTTGTTGGTGCGCCAAGCGTCCTGGCCGCCGGCCATGGAGAAGTCGCTGTTCGCCGAGTTCTCGGCGTACACCAGCGGCGACGCCTGCGGGCCATCGGTCCACGCCGTCTGCTGGCCGGCGAAATTGAACCACGCCGAAAGATTGCTGTAGGTGCGCTCCAGCTCCAACTCGGAGTAGGTGTAGTCCAAAGTCGCGACCACATCCTCGTTCGCCTGCCATTGCAGCGTGAGTTGGCCGTTGGTGCGCATGCGTTCGAACTCCGCCAGCTCGTAGGCGATGGCCTGCGGCACTGAGTAGAGGTCGCCCGGCCCCGGGCGGTTCTGCTGGTTGGGGTCGGAGGCTTGGGGAATACCGCCCCACTCGGCGTTGCCGTCTCCGGCGCCCCAGTTGTTGTGTTTCTCTCCGGGGAAGGTGCGCCAGCCGCCGACGTTGCCCGTGTTGACGCCGCTTTCGCGGCTCTGCCGCACCACCGAAAGGGCGATGCCCACGGTGTCGTCTTGGAAGGTGTTGGAGAACAGCGCCGACATCTCCGGCGTGAAGGTGGCGTCGTCCGCCGAACGGTCGTGCAGGCCGCTCAGCGCGGCGCGGAAGCGCATGCCGGGCGCGTCCAGCGGCTGCGCGGTGCGGATGTTGATGGTGGAGCCGACGCCGCCGGTGGGCATGTCGGCGCGGCCGCTCTTGTGGATCTCCACCGCGGCGACGCCCTCGGACGCCAAATCGCCGAAGTCGAACGAGCGGCCAAGCCCGCTGGTGGTGGGCATCTGGCGGCCGTTCAAGAGCACCAGGTTGAAGTCCGGCCCGAAGCCGCGCACCGTCACCCGCGCGCCTTCGCCACGCTCCCGGTCTATGGAAACGCCGGTGACGCGCTGCAGCGATTCGGCGAGGTTGGTGTCCGGGAAGTTGCCGATGTCCTCGGCGGTGATGGCGTCCACCACGCCATCGCGGGTGCGCTTCAGCTCCATCGACGCTTGCAGGCTTTCGCGCAACCCGCAGGTGGCGGTGCCGCCTTCGAACCAGCACGCCACCACCACTTCCTCCACGGCCCGTTCGTCGGCCGGCTGGGCGGTGGTTTGCGTCTCCTCTTGGGCGAGCGCCCCGCCATTGGCCACGGCAAGAGAAACCGCCAACGCCAGCGGCGTCTTGCGGAACACGCCCCGTTGATCACGCTGCACCATTGCGGCTCCCCCCCAAGAGCAAGTAAGTACTACAGTTACGGATATACAAAGCGACCTTGCGCCGCTTGTCAAGGGGTTCGCTTCACCGACCGCGCAATCCTAATGCACGCGGCGGCCCGGCGCGGAAAACGTGCCACAATCGCCGCATGCGTTTCTTCAACACCGAGGGCCCGGTTCGCCCGGACGACCACTACGCCATCCCGCCCCTGGCGCGGGGCGACAAGGACGAGATCCTCAAGCTGATCCGCGACAAGCGCTACTTCGTGCTGCACGCGCCGCGGCAGACCGGTAAGACCTCCGCCCTCATCGCGCTGCGCGATCTGCTGAACAGCGGCGAGGTGGGCGAATTCCGCTGCGTGAACGTGAACGTGGAGGTGGGCCAAGTCGCACGTGACGACACGGCCCGCGGGATGCGGGCCATTATCGGCAGCCTGGCCGACAGCGCAATGCTGTTGGGCGACGACTATCCGTCCGGCGCTTGGCTCGAAGTGATGGCGAACACGGGACCGGAAAACGCCCTCAAGGGCCTGCTCATCCGCTGGTGCGTGGCCAACCCCGTGCCGCTGGTGCTGCTGGTGGACGAGATCGACTCGCTGGTGGGCGACACGCTGCTCTCGGTGCTGCGCCAGTTGCGCGCCGGCTACGAAAACCGGCCGAAAGGCTTCCCGCACAGCATCGTTCTGTGTGGCGTCCGGGATATCAGAGACTACCGCATCCGCTCCAGCACCGGCGAGGTGATCGCCGGCGGCAGCCCGTTCAACGTCGCAGCGAAGTCCCTGCGCCTGGGCGATTTCGGCAAGGCCGAGACCTACGCGCTGATCCAGCAGCACACGGACGAAACCGAACAGCCCTTCACGTCGGCGGCGCGCAAGGCGGTGTGGGAGCAAACCCAGGGCCAGCCGTGGCTGGTGAACGCGCTCTGCGCCGGGGCTTGCTTCGACAACGAGGCGGGGCGGGATCGGTCGCGCGCCATCACGAAGGAGGACATCTTCGCCGCGCGCGAGGAACTCATCCTCTCGCGCCGCACACATCTGGACCAGTTGGTACACAAGCTGGAGGAGGAGCGCGTCCGGCGGGTTGTCGAGCCGATTCTGAGCGGCGGCGTGGCGCAGCATCAGGTCCGGGACTTGGAGTATGCGCGCGACTTGGGCCTGCTAGCCGCGGACTCGCCGCCGCGCATCGCCAACCCCATCTACCAAGAGGTGGTGCCGCGGGAACTGGGCTATGTGCTGCAGGACAGCTTGGACCTGCAGCCGACATGGTACGTGGACGACGCCGGCGCCCTCGACATGCACAAGCTGCTCGCGGCGTTCGAGACATTTTTCAGCGAACATGCGGAGCACTGGCTCGACCACTTGGGCGATTACCGGGAAGCCGGGCCGCAACTCATCCTGCAGGCGTATCTGCAACGCGTCGTGAACGGTGGCGGCCGCATCGAACGGGAGTACGGCCTGGGGCGCGGGCGAACCGACCTGCTGGTGCTGTGGCCGCGGGAGGCCGGGCAGCCTTCGGACCTGTGGCAGCGCATCGTGATCGAGTGCAAGGTGCTGCGCGGTTCGGATCGCAAGGGCCTGGAGGGAACCATCGAGCGCGGCGTGGAGCAAACGCTCGGCTACATGACGAAGTGCCGCGCCACCGAGGGGCATCTGGTGCTGTTCGATCGTCGCGACGAGGCGCTGGGGCAAGCGCCGGACCAGAGCCCGGCGCAAGACGACGGCCAAGTCACCGTCTGGACGTTGTAGCCGTAATATCGTAGGTCAGAGAGCCGCGTGGCAATCCGCCCCTGGTCAAAGCCGCGGCGCACTATGACAAACTTGCCATCTGGGACGGTCAGGCCCGCGCAAAGGAGAGAAACGCCGGCTATGCAAACCTCCGATCTCACGCCTCGGCAATATTGGGCCGAAGTGAAGGCGAACCCGAATCGCGCCAAGTTCGGCTTCGGCGAGAAGGCGGCGCTCGTCAACGTGGACTTGCAGCGCGCCTACACCGACACGGACGCCTTCGCCACCGCCTATCAAACCCACCCCAAACAGATCGAGTACGTCAACGCCCTCGCGGCGCTGGCGCGGCGGAAGAACATGCCGGTGATCTGGACCTACGTCGCCTACATGGACAACGCCGACGACGCCGGCGCGTGGGGCGGCCGCACCAATACGCCGGATTCGCTGCAGAACATCAAGGAAGGCAGCGCCCGCGCCGAGCTGGACCCGCGCTTGGACGTGGATCGCCGCTGCGACGCCGTGGTGAACAAGCGCATGGCCAGCGTCTTCCACGACAGCCTGATCCCGTCGCTGCTGGTGTGGCACAAGGTGGACACCGTCGTCATCACCGGCGGCAGCACCTCCGGCTGCGTGCGCGCCTCGGCGGTCGCGTCGCTGTCGCACGGCTACCGCACCATCGTGGCGGAGGAATGTGTGGCGGACAAACACGAGATTCCGCACTTCGCCAATCTGTGCGACATGATGCTCAAGTACGCGGACGTGGAGCCGTTCGAGATCGTCCGCGCTTGGTTCGAGGCGCATCCCGGCTGCCCGCCCATCCGCGAAGCGCGGGGCATCGGCTTCTAGCCGCGCCGCGATGCAGGAGGATCTCCGCCTCTACGCCTACCGCGCCTGGGACGAGCGGCCCGCCATCCGCTGGCCGAACGGCGCCAAGCTGGCGTTCTGGGTGGCGCCGAACATCGAGTTCTACGAACTGGATCCGCCGGCCAATCCGCAGCGGCGCGCATGGCCGCGGCCAGCGCCGGACGTGCAAGCCTACGCGACGCGGGACTACGGCAACCGCGTCGGCCACATGCGCATGATGGAGCTGTTGGACAAGTACGGCGTGCGCGGCTCGGTGAGCCTGTCGGTGGCGCTTTGCCAACACCACCCGGAGATCATCGAGATGTGCAAGGAACGTGGCTGGGAGTTCTTCAGCCACGGCATCTACAACACGCGCTACGCCTACGGCATGGACGAAGCCCAGGAACGCGCCATGATCGAGGACGCCATGTCCACCATCGCCGAGCACACCGGCGAGCCCTGCGCCGGCTATCTCGCGCCGGCGCTGACGCACACCGAGCGCAGCTTGGATCTGTTCAGCGAGGCCGGCGGCACCTACACCTGCGATCTGTTCCACGACGATCAGCCGACGCCGGTGCGGGTGCGCTCCGGCAAGCCGTTCGTCTCCGTGCCGTATTCGCTGGAGCTGAACGACACCATCGCCTACGTCGTCAATAAGATCGAGCCGCGCCGCTACGGGCCGATGATCAAACAGGCGTTCGACCGGCTTTACCAAGAGGGCGAGCGCGGCGGCACGGTGATGTGCGTGCCGCTGCACGCCTACCAAGTCGCCCATCCGCACCGCATTCGCGCTTTCGAGGAGGCGTTGGCGTACATCACCGGCCACGCGGACGTGTGGCTGGCCACCGGGCGCGAAATCGCCAGCTATTACCTCGAGCACTACTACGCCGACGAACGCGCCAAACTGAGCGAATGACCCTTCCCGCCGACTACCTGCAATACCCGCGCCGCCGCTACGGCATGGACCACGAGCGCTACGCTTGGGCCATGCTCGCCGAGCGCCCGCCGGTGGCGTGGCCCGGCGGCGCCAAGCTGGCGCTGTGGGTGAACGTGGCGGTGCAGTTCTTCCCCTTGGATCAGAGCCGCGCCCCGTTCGCGCCGCCCGGCGGCATGAGCACGCCCTATCCGGACCTGCGCCACTTCACGCTGCGCGACTACGGCAACCGCGTCGGCCTGTTCCGCATCCTGCAAGCGCTGGACGCCTATGCGATAAAGCCCACGTTCGCCATCAACGCCGCCCTCGTGGAGCGCTGCCCGCGCTTGCTGGAACGGCTGGTGGAGCGCGGCGACGAAGTGCTGGCGAGCTCTTGGGATATGGCGACCCTGCATCACGGCGGGATGGGGAGCGCGGAGGAAGAGGCGGCGATCGCGCGAGCGCTCGATGTGTTGCGTACGACGAGCGGCCAACCGGTGACGGGTTGGCTGAGCCCGGCCGGTTCGCAAAGCCACGAAACGCCGGACTTGCTCGCCGCGCACGGCGTTCGCTACATGGGCGACTGGATCAACGACGACATGCCGTACGCCTTCCACACGCGCAACGGCGACCTCACGGCGCTGCCGCTTTCCCTGGAGCTCGACGACGCCTTCGTGATCAGCAACAACTTACATTCGGAATGGGAATACGCCGACCAGATCAAAGACGCCGCCAACTACCTCCTCGCCGAAGCGAACGCCACCGGCGGCGGCCGGCTGCTGGCACTCTGCATCCACCCGTGGCTCCTCGGCCAACCGCACCGCATCGCCGCCTTCGAGGCGGTGCTGGCGCATCTGGCCGGTTTGCCGGGCGTTTGGTCCGCACCGGCCGGCGAAATCGTCGAAGCGTGGCGGGAGCAGCAGCCGGGGATATAGATGGAGACGGCAAACAACAAACCCTACCAAGAACATCATTCGTCGTTGCGTTAGTCTGCCGAGCAGGTTTCGAACGCCAAACCGGTTGTTGGGTCAGCGCCTAAGACCGTGTTTCTCCCGCGACGCCGATGGCAGCAGCTCGTCCGGGGGCGCGTTTGGGTCTCGGCGGCGGTGCTTGTCCAGCCACCGGCGCCAAGTGGGTTGTGGCGGCGGGTCGGCTTCCGGGTCGAGCACGGCCGGGTGGATCGGCGGGAGCGTGTCGGAGTTGCGGTAGGTCGCCCGCGCTAGGCCGCGCAGGTCGGTCCTTCCTATGGGGTAGCCGTGGTCGTCGTTCGGCGGGCGTGGTGGGTCGGCGACATCCGGCCTTAGCCGCTGTCCCGCCAAGCGGATCACCGCGGCGACTTGATCACGAGGTATCCAATCGTAGCCTCGGCAGAAGGCATCCAAAGTCCCGCCTGCGGCCAGATGGTGGAACAAGGTGGAGACTGGGACGCGAGTGCCGGCGAAGCAGGTCTCGCCACCCAGCTTCCCCGAGCGGGAGTCCACCAGTGCATGTTCCGGCATTGCCCAGTCTTCATTGATTGCGTAAGTCCCCGAACCATACACTCGTGAGGTCGCGGCCGCCCGCGTTTTGCCGCGAAATTGCATACAATTCACGCTATGTCGCAGGCTGGTGATCGGGCGTACCAAGTCATCCGCGAGGCCATCTTGACGGGTGCTTTGCCGCCCGCGCAGCGCCTCAAGGAAGCAGAACTCGTTGCCCGCTGCGGCGTTAGTCGCACACCGGTGCGGGAGGCGTTGCGGCGTCTTGCGGCCGACGACTACGTCACGCTGGCGCGCAACCGGGGCGCTCAGGTAAAGGCTTGGACGCGCAACGACCTTGAAGAGCTGTTCGATCTCCGCGCCGTGCTGGAAGGCCATGCGGCGGGCCGCGCCGCCACCCGGGTCACCGACGCCGAACTCGACCGGATGCAGGAGTCCATTGACGAGATGGATACGCTGTTGGCCAGCGGGCTTGGCCGACCGGAGCAAACGGAGGCGTTCCTGCGCCTGAACTGGGCGCTGCACAAGGGTGTCTGGGCGGCCGCCGACAGCTTGCGGCTGCGCACCGCGCTGATGCGCCTCATCGACCACGCGGTGATTGCCCGCACGGCGCGGCGCTACACTTCGGAGCGCCTAGGCCGTTCGCAGCAACACCACCACGAGCTGGTGGCGGCGCTGCGCGCCCGCGATCCGGCTTGGGCCGAGGCGATCATGCGCGGCCACATTCGGGCGGCGCTGGCCGCCATGCGCGAATAGCGGGATCGCGTCGGTACGCGGCGTTGCGCTAGCGCGTCGAACTGTATACATTGCGGCCGCAAACGGATTGAGGGGGCGAAGTGTGGCGGGTAAGCCGCTGGCCGGGATCCGGCTGATCGATCTCACGCACATGCTGTCCGGGCCGTACGCGGGAATGATCCTCGCGGATCTGGGCTGCGACACGGTGAAGGTGGAGCCGCCCGGGCGGGGCGAGGCGACGCGGCGGCTGCTGGAGGACGATCCGCAGTATTCGCTGCATGGCATGGGCGCGTACTTCTTCACCCTGAACCGCAACAAGCGCTCCGTGGCCATCGATCTGAAGTCCGAGGCCGGGCTGGAGCTGTTCTACGAGCTGGTGCGGCAGGCGGACGTGGTGCTGGACAACTTCTCCGCCGGCGTCACCAAGCGGCTGCGCATCGATCACGCCACGCTGGCCGGGCACAATCCGCGCATCGTCACCTGCACCATCACCGGCTTCGGCGAGGACGGGCCCGAGCACCAGCGCCCGGCGTTCGATCAGATCGTCCAAGGGCTCGGCGGCGGCATGTCCATCACCGGCAAAGGCGCGGGGGATCAAGTGCGCGCCGGCATTCCCATCGGCGACTTGGGCGGCGGCATGTTCGCGGTGATGGGCATTCAAGCGGCTTTGTTGGCGCGGGAGCGCAGCGGCGTCGGCCAGCATGTGGACATCGCCATGCTGGACGTGCAGATCAGCCTGCTCAACTACATGGCCACCATGTACGGCATGTCCGGCGAAATCCCGCGGCCGATGGGCAACAGCCACTTCGTCCACACGCCGTACAACACCTTCGAGACGGCGGACGACACCATCGTCATCGCCGTCATCGGCGACGCGTTCTGGCCGCCGCTGCTGGACGTTTTGGACATCGACGCCCTGCGCGACCCGGGCCTTGCCGCGGCGCCCGAAAGACTCAAGCAGAAGGAACACATCGAAAGCCTCGTCGCGGCGCGTCTCGCCACGCGGCCGGCGAAGGAGTGGCTCGCCGCGCTGGAGGCCGCCAGAGTGCCTTGCGCCCGCGTGAACAACTTCGCCCAGGCGTTGGCGGACCCGCAAGTCCGGCACCGCAACATGGTCGTGGATGTGGAACACCCGTTGGGCGGATGCAGCCCGGTGCCCGGCAACCCCATCAAGCTGTCCGAGGACAGCGACCAGTCCTACGCGCCGCCGCCACTGTTGGGCACCCACACCGAAGCCGTTTTCGCGCAGTGGACGACGGTGCCGCCGGCGCGCATCGCCGCCGGCATCGCCGCCGGCGCCCTCCAACAGGCCGCGGAGGCGCCATGCAGCGCGTGATCATCAACGACGTCGCGCCGCGCGACGGTCTGCAGGACGAACCCGCCACGGTGTCCAGCGCGGACCGCGCCCGGCTGGTGAACGCCCTAGTGGACGCCGGCTTGCCGGCCGTGGAAGTGGCGAGTTTCGCGAGTCCGCGCGCGGTGCCAAAGATGGCCGGCGCCGACGAAGTGGTGGCGGGCTTGGATCTGGACCGCGCCGACTTCCGCGCCCTGGTGCCGAACCGCAAGGGCTACGAACGCGCCCGGGCAGCCGGCGTGCGCAGCGTCGCCGTGGTGCTGGCCGCCACCGACACGATGAATCGCCGCAACATCAACATGAGCTTGGAACAAGCCACGCAAGCGTGCCGCGAAATGCTGCAACAGGCCCGCCAAGACCGGTTGGCGGCGCGCGCCTACGTGAGCGTGGCTTTCGAGTGCCCGTTCGAGGGCGCGGTGGCGGATGCCGAGGTCGAGCGGCTGGCGGCGGCCATGTTCGACGCCGGCGCCGAGGAAGTCGTCGTGGCGGACACCATCGGCGCCGGCAATCCCAAGCGGGCGAAAGAACTGTTCGGCCGCCTCGCCGCCGCCTTCGGCGCGAATCGCCTCGCCGCGCACTTGCACGACACCCGCGCCCTCGCGCTGGCCAACGCCTGGCAAGCGCTCGAATGTGACATTCGCAAGTTCGACGCCGCCGCCGGCGGCCTGGGCGGCTGCCCGTTCGCGCCCGGCGCGGCCGGCAATCTGGCCACCGAGGATTTGGCGAGCCTGCTGCATCAAGCCGGCTTCCACACAGGCATCGACATGGCGGCGTTGCTCGCCGTGGTCGAGAGAATCGAGGCGCTCGTCGGCCGGCCCGTTGGCGGCCGAGCGCATCGTTGGCTGCAACGCCAATACGGCAACCACAACGGATCTGGAGAGTAGAGCCATGCAAGCAACCACCAAGACCCGCGACATTCGCGGCCCCGCCCGCCGGCGCTGTTTCCTCGCAGCCGCGGCAGCGTTCGCGCTTGCCGGCGCGGCGCATGTCGCCGCCCAAGAGGCCGAACCCGCCGAAGACACGGACGATCAACCCATCGACGTGTGCGTCGGCTGGGACGAGGAATCGGGTTCGTACAGCGTTTCCTTGCCGACCGAATCCGCCGCCGGCGCGCTCGAATGCATCGTCGTCACCGCCCGCAGACGGGCGGACTTGCTGCAGGATGTGCCGCTTTCCGTAAGCGCCATCACCGCGGCGCAGATCGCCGACCGCGCCATGCGCGACTTGCAGGACATCTCGCAGGAGACGCCCGGGCTGGTGTACGAGAACTACGCCACCGCCGGCATGTCCACCGCCGCCGTCATCCGCGGCATGGGGCAGACGTTCACCAGCGCCCGCGTGCAGAACACGGCGGTGTTTCTCGATGGCATCTACCTGCAGCGCCAGTCGATGATCAATCCGGGGTTGTTGGACATGCAGCGCGTGGAGGTGGTGAAAGGCCCGCAGAACGCGCAATTCGGCCGCAACGCCTTCGCCGGCGCCGTGCAGTACGTCAGCCAAAGACCGCCGGACGAACCGCAATTCGACATCATGGTGGGATACGGCGCGAACGACCGGTTCGACCGCCGCATCCAACTCGGCGGCCCGCTGTTCGACGATCAGCTGCGGCTGCGCGTCGCGGCGGGGCTTTCGGATTTCGATGGCCACAGCAAGAACGGCCACCCGTTCGCCAACGACGGCCCCGGCGGCGGCCAGGGCACCAACGGGATGCTCGGCGGTTGGCGGGACGAGGTGTTCTCGGCCGGGGCGACTTGGACGCCGGCGGAGGAACTGGTGCTGGAGTTCGCCTACCACCAAACCAACAGCGTGCGCGAGACGCAGGCGTACTACGACCTGAACGGCGCCCGCTACGCCTACGACACCGGCGAGTTCGGCGGCCCGCCGTTCTTCCCGTTCTTGGCGCCCACCGGCACCAACTGCCTGAACACCACGACGTTCAGCGACCGTGTGCCCTTCCCGGCGCGCGGCATGCACGCCTGGTGCGGCGAGTTGCCCACCACGCCGCCGGTGCTGGAGGATCCCAAGCTGGCGGCGGCCGGTCACTCGGACACGCGCGGCATGGTGGCCGTGGATCCGCGCTCGCTGGCGCTCGACGCCGACACCCGCATCAGCCGTTTCCACATCGACTACGGGATCAGCGACGCGTTCTCGATCAGCTACCAGTTCGGCCGGGTGGAGCACAACGCCGAACCCGCGGGCACGGTGGAAGGCCGCGCCAGCTTGGTGGGTTCCGCGGTGCCTTACGTGCCGGTGCGAACCTCGCCGGCGCCGCCGTTCATCCAAGCGCTGGGCCCGCCGGGCGCGTTTGGCGCAGTCGCGCAGACCAGCATCTTCTACGCCAATCCCATCGAACAATTGCAAGCGACCAGCCACGAGTTGCGCGTGCATTGGCGCCGCGACGGTTTGTCGATTCGCGCCGGTCTGTACGTTTCGGAGAACGAGGACGAGGACGGCGGCCGGTGGCGGTTCCCGCCGGCTTGCGACGGCGTGAACTGCGGCGTGCCGGTGCCCGCCAGCGCGGGCCTCCTTTCTGGGCGGTTCCTCGCCGTGGTGCCGGTGATTCCCGGGCGGTTGAACGTGGGCGTGCCGCACTTCTTCGACGCCGCCCACGGCGCGCTCGCCGACCACATCACCTACCAGGACGACGTGCGGGCGCTGTTCGGCGACGTCGAGTGGCGCATCGACGAGCGGTTCACGCTGGCCGTGGAGGCGCGGATGACGCGGGAGCGCAAATCCTTCGCGCAACTCACCACCACCTTCGGCGCGGAGCTGCCGGACAACGTCGCCGCCAGCGACCGCACCACGTTCAACTTCTTCACGCCCCGGGCCATCGTGAAGTGGACGCCGACGGACAGCCACATGCTCTACGGGCTGATCGCCAAAGGCGTGAAGACCGGCGGCTTCAACGCCGTGGATCCCACCCAGAACCCGGAGCAAGGCACCTACGACGAAGAGCAGAACATCACCTTCGAGGTGGGCGCCAAGAACGAGTTGCTGGGCGGGCAGCTCATTCTCAACGCAGCGCTCTACCGCATCGACTGGCAGGACGTGCAAGGCACCGAGGCGGCGAGCAGCCCGGACGCTTGGGCCCGCGACGTGGTGGGCAATATCGGCGATGCGGAGGTGACCGGCTTCGAGATCGAAGGCGTCTGGCGGCCCACCGAGCGGTTCTTCGTGGACTACGGCGTCTCCTACAGCGACGCGAAGTACACCAGCGGCGTGTACTTGAGCTCGATGGCCGGCCGCAACTCCTCTTGGGGCTGCGACGACACCGTTTGCCGCGCCGACGGCCGCGTGGAGGGCAAACGCATCGAGCGCACCTCCAAGAGCCAGCACAACCTGGGCCTCAACTACGCCCACCAATTCGGCGGCGACATGAACGCCTCCTTCCGCGTGGACTTCAACTATCGCGGCAGCATGTTCGCCACGCCGATGAACCTGGCGCACAACGGCGGTCGGACGCTGGCCAACGCCAGCATGAAAGTCGGCGGCGAGAAGTGGCAGCTGGCGTTGTGGGGCCGGAACATCATGGACGAGGAATACGTCGCCAACAGCTTCGTGCTGGCATCGTTCAACCGCTACATCGTCGGGCTGGGCGCCCGCCGCACGTTCGGGTTGACGTTGAAGTACGGGTTGTAAACCGCGCAACGAATCTAGGCGCGCCCGGCCCCGGCGCGCCTAGAACTCCTCCAGTAGCCGCCCCTTGCCGGTGATGCGGTCGGGTACGCCGCAGGCGCGCAGGGCGTGCCAGACGGTGGCGACGTTGATGGGGATGAGGGGCTTCTCCAACCACAGTTCCAGCGTTGGGAAGATGTCGATGGTGGAGAGGTTGGTGCCGCATTGCACGATGGCGTCCACGTCGTCGCCGTCCGCTTGCCGCACCGCGGCCAGCACCTGCTGGATGGATGTGGCGGCGATGGCGGTGGCCGATGGCCGCGACAGCCCGGCGACATGCTTCACCGCGAAGCCGATCTCGCTGAAGAAGCGGCGCACGTTGTCGTCGCCGACGGGCGGGTAGGGGGTGACGACGGAGATCGTCTTCGCGCCGAAGGCCTCCAGCGCTTGGCGCGTGGCGGCGGCGCCGGTGGTGAGGCCGAGCGCGCCGATGCGGTCTTGGATGTCCCGCTCGAACGCTTCGTTGCCGGCCAAGCCGCCCCAGAACGTCTCCGCCGACATGCCGAGCATGAGGTGGGTGATCTCGGCGCTGAGGGCGCGGTCGATGGCACCGGGCAGCTCGGGGCGCATCAGTTCGAGAAAGCGCTCGAACACGTTGTCGAGACCTTCGCCGGTTTTCTCGTTCTCCGCCGCCCAGTCGCGCAGCTCGATCCAGAACCGCGACGGGTGCCAGGTGACGCCGTCCAGCGCGAACTTCTGCAGGTCGTACTCGACGCCGGTGTTGGTCGAAGGAATCAGCACGCCGATGCGGGCGCGGCGGGCGATTTGGTAGTTGTCCATTGCTCCGATCGTGGACGGCGGCTTCAACCCGCGCCCCGTCGCCCCACCAAAGGCACCGGCTGCATCACCCACTCCACGTCGGCGTGCTCGCGGCGCTGCGGCGAGGGAATCACCGACACCGTGCGCCCCCGATCCGCCGCCACCGCCGCCGAGTCGATCTGCCAGCCGCGCTCGATCAGCCGGCGCCGGGCGGCGCGAAAGCTCCCCATGAAGCGGTCGTCCTTCACGGAAAGCTCGTGCAGATGCGTCTCCGGCAGGAAGTTCGGCGCCGCACGTTCCACAATCGCCGTGTCTTGGGCGAAGATCTTCCGCAGCCTTTTGCGCGAACCGCGGTCGAAGATGTCCGGCTTGAAGAAGTTGCGCAGCTGGGTGGCGAAGGTGCGGGTGCGGTTTTCCTCCACCGGCGTGTTGGCGTCGAACATGATGATGGACATCTTCGGATTGATGTCGATGCGGATGCGCGCGATCAGGCCGTTCAGGTGCCACTCCGGCTTGGTCACCGTGGGCTGCCGCTCCTGCCGCATCCGGCGCCGCAGCCACCCTTTCATCTGCGGCGGATACTGGATGTTCTCGGACTTGCCCTGGTAGTCGTTCCTCTCCACCGAGACGATCTCGTTCTCGTAGGCCGTCGCCTCCATGCCGAAGCTGGGATGCACGAAGGACGCGTGGGCGATGTCGATGCCGTTCTCCACCACGCGCGCCGCCTCCGCCCGCCAATGCCACTCGTCGGTGAGGCGCTTCCACGCGGGATCGTCGTATTCCGGGAACTCGGGCAGCGGAAACCGCTCTTCCTCCGGCGCATCGCCAAGAAACACCCAGATCATCCCGAACCGCTCACAGGTGGGATAGGCGTCGATGCGCGCCCGCGCCGGCGGCTGGAAATCCTCGCCCTCCGAAGGCACCAGCACCACCCTGCCGGTGCCGTCGTACCGCCAGCCGTGGTAGGGGCAAGCCACGCAGTCGCCTTTGCGCCAGCCCCCGGAAAGCGCCCCGCCGCGATGCAGGCACACATCGCTAAGGCAATGCACCTTGCCGCCGGAATCGCGAAACAGCACGAAGTTCTGCCCCAACATGCGAGCCCGCACGGGCTGCTCCCGCACCACGTGCGACCACTCGGCCACATACCAAAGGTTGATCAACATAGTGCGTTGCGTGACGCCGCCAGCCCCGTGGAGACCGGCTACATTACCACATGCCCCTGCCGCCCACGGGTTCCGACCGCAGGCACCGGTGCTATAGTGGCCGCATCGGCATAGACGCGCCGTAGGAACGCCATGTCCACCGCCTCCTATCCGCTGATCCCCTACGGCTGGGCGGACTTCCGCGACATTCGCTTGGAACGCCGCCTCTACGTGGACAAGACGCGCTTCCTCCGCTCGTTGGAGAACGAGCGCTTCACGTTCCTGATCCGCCCCCGGCGCTTCGGCAAGTCCTGCTGGATCTCCCTCTTGGAGAACTACTACGACCGCAAGTGGGCGGGCGAGTTCGAGCAGGTGTTCGGCGGCACCGACATCGGCAGCGAACCCACCGAGAACCGCCACAGCTTCGTGGTGGTTCGGTTCGACTTCTCCGTCGTGAACGACGCGCCGAAGACGCTGGAGCGGGAGTTCGAGTACTACTGCGGCATGGAGATCGGGGAAGCGTTGGAGCGCCATCCCGATCTCTTTCCCGCAGAAGCGAGCAAGCGAATCCTCTCCGCGCCATCGGTTCAAACGAAACTCAACGAGTTGTTTCGTTACGCCAGCAGGCAAGGCATTCGCTTGTACCTCTTAGTCGACGAGTACGACAATTTCGCCAACACCATCCTCGCCCACCACGGTGCCGACGCCTACCAAGAGCTAACCCACGGCAGCGGTTTCTACCGCAACTTCTTCGCCGCGCTGAAAGGCGGCGCCGGGCGCAGCGGCGGTGGGCTGGAGCGCTTGTTCATCACCGGCGTCTCGCCCGTCACCTTGGACGACGTGACCAGCGGCTTCAACATCGGCAAGAACATCAGCCTGCGCACGGAGTTCAACGCGGTAGTGGGCTTCACCGAGGACGAGGTGCGCGGCTTGCTGGACACCTACCACCGCGCCGGCGCTTTGGACGTGAACACGGACACCGCCCTCGACGTGATGCGCGAGTGGTACGACGGCTACCGCTTCGCCAAGAACGCCAAGGAGACCGTGTACAACACGGACATGGTGCTCTACTTCCTGGATGCCGCCGTGCCCAACAAGCCCATGCCCGACGACCTCATCGACGTGAACGTGCGCATCGACTACGGCAAGCTCCGCCACCTGCTCACCGTGAGCCGCCGAATGGGCCCCGCCGGCCAGCGAGCACCCGAGGACGCCCCGGAACCCGAGGGCGCCGGCAACAAACGCCAGCTCAACGGCAACTTCGACCTCCTCCGCCACGTCGTGGGCGAGGGCCAAGCCGACGCCGACATCCAAACCAGCTTCCCCTTGGAACGCCTGGACCAGCGCGACAATTTCCTCTCCCTGCTCCACTACTTCGGCCTCCTCAGCATCCGCGGGGCCGAGGCGGGCATGGCGCGCCTGGCCATCCCCAACCAAACCGTCCGCCGCCTCCTTTACGGCCACCTCCGCGACGCCTACGCCGACGTCGGCGTGCTCAACGTGGACATGCACGCCTTCGCCGCCTTGCTCCACCGCATGGCCCTCCACGGCGAATGGCAACCCGTGTTCGACTTCCTCAAGGACGCCATCGCCACCCAAACGAGCGTCCGCGATTACCTGGACGGCGAGAAGGTCGTCCAAGGCTTCCTAGCCGCCTACTTGAGCGTCTCCCGGCATTTCCTGTTTCGCACGGAGCCGGAGCTCAACAAGGGCTTCGCCGACATCGCGCTGGAGCCGATGGTGGCGCAGTACCCGGAGTTGCGGTATGGTTACCTGATCGAGCTGAAGTACATCAAGCGGGGCGAGGACGCGAGCGCGGCCAAAGTGCGGGACGCCGTCCAGGAAGCCGAGCTGCAGTTGCGGCGGTACTTGCAAGACGACCGCCTAGCGCGGCAATATCCGTCCGTGCGATTTGAAGGGCTGGCGATGGTGTTTCACGGTTGGGAACTGCTGGTGCATGACGCACCCCATGTGAGAGGGTAGAAATGATGGACTTTAAGGGGGCACCAGCCTCCAATGCCGGCGACGACTACCACGAACTGTGGGTCACGAGGCAGGCGATCCGGCTGCTCGATGCCAACAGCGACCTCACCGCCATCGCTGTGGAAGGCGTTAGCCTGCCCGACGCAGCCGGTGAACCGCCCTCCACATGGAGCGGCGTGGACTGTACGCTGTACTTCGGCGGAACCACCGCATCTGACGCCAACCGCGTTGAGATCGTCCAAATCAAGTACTCCACCACGCACCCGCAACGGGCGTGGACGGTTTCCCGCTTGGTAGAAGGCGGGAAACGCAGGTCCGTCCTCTCCAAGCTGGCCAAGGCTTGGAAGGCCATAGCCAAACACAGGCCAACTGATGCCCGCACCTTGGTGACGTTGGTTAGCAACCAGCCGGTCCACCGAAACCTTGCACACGCGGTTCAGCGTATGGCAACGACCAATGCGCCGCCGGCCGGCGACACGCCCGAGGGGTGCTTGGCCCGCGTCGCTGGCTTGGGTACGCAAGAGTTGCGAGCGTTCGCTTCTTCCCTTTCTTTCAAGTGTGGCGCGGGCTCTCGCCTAGCACTTGAGGAGGATGTTCTACGGTCGATCAGCGACTGGACCGACTCGCACCTCCGACACGTCGTCACGAACCTGCAAGACTTCGTTCGTCGAAAGATGATGCCAGACACCAAAGGCGAGTTGATTACCCGCGAGTCTGTGTTGGTCCGCCTAGGAGTGTCCGATGAGTCAGCGCTATTCCCTTGCCCATCGGCAATTGAACCCGCGAAAACGCCCGTTCTCCGCGCTGCCGTACGCGAGGCCGCACGGAAACTCCAGAAGCAACAATACATCTGCTTGCACGGCCAAGCCGGAGTGGGCAAGACCACCGCCCTGCAAGAGATCGCGTCGACCTTGCCCGATGGATCAATCATGCTCAAGTACGACTGCTATGGAGCAGGCCGTTACCTTGACCCCAGCGCCCTCCGACATCGAACCAAGGACGCCTTCCTACAACTAACGAATGAGCTCGCTGTTGCTTTAAGGCTTCCGTTCTTCCTTCTGCCACCTTCCGACACGGATTATCCGCGCCAGTTCATGAAGCGACTGCGCCACGCGGCGGCCACGCTACATGGCAAGAACCCTGCAGGGTTTGTCGTTGTCGCGGTAGACGCCGCTGACAACGCAGTCGTTGCTGGCAGGCAGGAACAACCTACCGAGCGCTCGTTCACTCACGACTTTGTGCGGCTAGCTGACCTCCCTCCCAATGTTCGTTTCGTTGTCACTGCACGGACAGGCCGTCTGCATTACCTCGGTCTGCCACCGAACTACCTCAAGATCGAGGTCAAACCCTTTGAGCAAGAAGAAACAAGAAGGTATGTAGATCGAAAGTGGCCGTCGGCTCCACACTCATGGGTGGAGGACTTCCACCACTACTCAAACGGTATTCCACGTGTTCAAGACATTGTTTTTGCTGCGGCGGCGGGAAAACCGAGCGATGCACTTCAGCGTCTTCTGCCGGGCGGTAAGTCCCTAGAGGCCATTTTTAAGGAACGATTTCGGGCTGCGATCCAGAAGGCCGACGCCGAAAGCACATTGACTAAGTTCTGCGCCGCACTAATAGCGCTACCAAGGCCAGTACCGCTTTCCGCGCTAGCACACATACTCGAGGAAACGGAACCCCAAATTGTAGATATATGCCAAGACCTGGCACCGAGTATCAGGCACCACGACGGTCAAATCGGTTTTGCCGACGAAGACCTTGAAGAGTTCGTCAGGAATGTCGGGGCCGATGATCTTGCAGATGTCCGAGTTCGCGTCGCGAGGTTGATGCTCGACAACAAGGATGAAGACCGTTACGCCGCACTAAACGTCGCCAGTGCGCTGCGTTCTGCGAACCTTCGTGCGGAGTTGCTCCACCTCGTGAAGGCGCAACCAGTACCACCCGCCCATCTTCTGTCGGACCCGATACTACGCCGGGAGGTGGAACTGCAACGGCTCGGTTTGGCCATGGCAGTCTGTCGCGAAGCGGGGAACGTGTCGCAGGCTCTACGCTTTGTCCTCATGGGTGTGGAGAGCATACGGACGGAGGCGGCTTTGCACCAGCTATTGACGAACAATCCGGACCTCGCCGTACGGTTCGCCGAGGAGAGCGTTCGCCGCCTCATCATGTCGGAGCCGCGTTTCATACAAGATCAAGGGGCATTTCTGTTTCATGGCCTAGCCGTCGACGCGGAACTAGGGGAGACGATATCGGAGCGGGAGCGAAGGCGCAAGCTCACAGGTTGGCTGGAAGCCCGGCAAAGCGCTCGGGACAGCCAGAAGCCTGGGCCTAGTCTGTGGGACATAGGGATCGACGAGATTTCCGCCGCGGCGGAAGCGACGTTGAAGCTTCGCGGTCCTCTTGCGATGATCGAGGAACTGCAGCGTTGGCGCCCTCGCTCCGTTAGATTGAGAGTTGACTTACGCCTTCCTTGGCGATTAGCAGCCGAAGGCAGTGGAAAGAAACTCGAGGCGTTAGCGCGAGAACTCAACCCTGTGGAGTCGCTCTTTGTGCTTGTCCCGCTCGGGCTGTCCGGCCAGTCCATTGACGCTGACCGCCTAGCCGCCGGAATTGAAGCAATGGCGAAGCGAATTGACTACCGGCGGCTCACAGGTAGCCCCGGCATGAAGCCGACGATTACGGAGGAGGTCATCAGGCTCATGCTGAACGCTATTGAAGTGCTCGTAGCGAAGAGCGGTCCCAACAGTTTGATCGACGGCATCCTAGCCACGGTGATCGAAGAACTGTCGAATATCGAAATTCACTCGGCGTACGAGGTATCGAAGCTCGATATTCTGCTGCGGGCCTACACGTTGAGGGAGGTCATTCATGGTAGGACGCCGGCATTCGATGGTGTATTCGCATCGAGGGCTAAAGCGGAGCGGGATGAGAGTTTGTTCGCACGAGATCGGCGGGTCGAAGACGTCGCCAAGGCGGCTTTGGATCTATATGCAACCGTGGCGGGCGCGGTAGTCGCTGACGCGCCGGCGGTAGATCTCGATCGGGCATTAGCGGACTTTTTCATCCAGCGCTGGGTTTTCAGTTATTACGGTAGCTATGGGTTCACGGGTTTCATGGGCGCACACCTTAGCCTCCTCCTTCTTGCTGGCTACGACCCAAGTGGCGTTTGGAAGGTGGCCCTTCGAGTCCACGACGACTGGCGAGATGGCAGAGCGGCGCCAAACGACGCCTTCTTGGCACGCTTTAGCCTTTGGCCATCTCTGCACGAATGCTCGGTACGCGATGTTGGCGCCGCTGCACAGAAGACGCGGTGCGCTCGCATGGCAGCGCAGGAGAAAGTCGACATTCTCATCCGACATGCTCGTTCGTTGGTGCCGATCAGTCCGCCCGACGCGGAGGCGATCTTTGGCATGGCGGCCGATGTTGTGGGCGAACTGGACGTTGAAACCATGGACTTTGTCGAGCTAGTCGGCAGCTTGGTAGAACACTGTGGGCGTCAGGTGTTTCACTGTCCGCAACAGACGGCAGTTCGATTTGCGAATGTGCTAGCGGATGCGGCTGTTAGGCTCGATGGCTACCGACACTTCCCTTGGAGCGCAGCAATGGCCTGTTTGGCGAGGCTTGACGTACCACTCGCGCTCGCGAGTGTCGGCCGTTGGAGTGACGAGGACGTCGCTACGATCTCCAAGACGCTCCCCCCGGTGTTGAGGGAAGGATTGCGAACAAAGGCTATCGAACCGCAACAGGTCGCCGCTCTCGGTCTGTTCTTGGATGACGACCCGAAGATATTTCGAGCGATTCTTCAGTCGGCAAGCGCACAATTGCTCGGCCCGCTATCCGAGGAGATCGCTTACAACCTATTGGTACGACAGGTAGGTGATCCTAACGATGTCTTGCCGTGTTTGGAAGCAGCGCCCGCAGGGATCTGGACCTCCGCCCTTAGACGTCAGCAGAACTTCCTGAGCACGTTGCCTCCTGAAGGTGCGGCGGCTGCCTTGAACGACACTCATAACGCGCCCGAACGTGCGCCGGTGGGCCACCAGTGGACGCTGGCCGAGTTGGTTGATGTTGAAAAGCTTGACGGGGTCATATTTGGACTAATGGAGGCACATAAGGATTGGCCGCTATCACATGTTGGGCGCGTGCTGGACTCGGCACGGCCGCACGTCCCGCCTGCGATGCGTGTGAACCATATCTGCGCGTTGGCCAAGTTGGAGTGTGGTGGCCCGATGTCCGGCGAGGTAGCCCGTGCGATTCGAGATGCATTGGTAGCCTGGGCAGAAAGCCCATCAGTGGCCACTTGGGCAGAGGCCGAACTGCCAGAGCTCATTGTCGCCCGGTTCGGCGACTTCACCAGCTACCTGCGGCTTAGTGACCCTCTACCGCGTAGTGACCCGCTCTCCGTGGCTCTGAAGTTCGCGAACATGAGCGCGGAGAACGGCAACGACACCATACTTCGTGGCATAGAGGCCACGGCTGGCGCACTGACGTCAAGGGGGATCCTCGCTCTCGTGGATTTGGTGGCTTGCAATTTGCGACCCCGAGATACGGCGGAGCTGGTTGATTGGTACGTCGAGCGCCTAGAGCGCCGCGTCCCCAATGAGTGTCGCGATCAAACCACGGCACCGAGCCAAATCCCGACGACAGTCAACGAGGCAGTCGGACGTTTTCTTTTTTCCCACTTCGGTGATTGCGACTTGAGACTTCGGTGGAAAGCGGCTCATGCGGTGAGACTGCTAGCTCGGACCAATGACGGCGGCACGATAGGAGCATTGATCGAACAATACTCCCGTCGAGAAGATCGGCTCTTCCGGGCGCCAAATTGCCCATTTTATTGGTTGGCCGCGAGATTGTGGTTCGCAATTGCCCTCGACGCAATGGCCCGCGAGTGCCCCAGCGTCGCCGCGCACGCTGCTGACCAACTCTTACGCATCGCATTGGACGACTCACTACCTCACGTCTTGATTCGAGCCTTTGCACGCGACGCATGCGAAAAACTACAGAAGAAAGGACTATTGTCATTGACGGACGAGCAACAGGGCGCCCTCAACATCGTGAACGAGACCACGTTGGCGAAAAGCGCGAGGAAGAGCGGCGGTTGGCCACGACGCGGGTTCAGCGCTCGAACGGATGAGCGCCGGTTTGAGTTTAGTAGAATGGACACACTACCGTATTGGTACGAACCGCTACTTCAAGCGTTCGCCAACGTGAAACTCGACGAGTTCTTGACCGTTGTCGAGCGGTGGATCGTTGATGAGTGCCGCATTGACGGGGACGTACGTAAGCTGGAGGAGGGTCGAGAAAATCGCTTTAGCAGTTATCTGCAGTTGACGGACAACCGCCACGGTACGATGCCGACGTTGGAACGCCTTGAAAAGTATCTAGAGTGGCACGCAATGTGGTGTGCTGTGGGCGAGCTGTTGAAGGTAGAGGCGCTATCAAACGATCCGGGTGATTCGCTACTCGAAGCGGTCGCGCGGCACAAGCTAGCATCGCCGCCCAATTGGTCGGCCGACTTTGCCGGTCCTATTCCCTTGGAGGCACGGTTTTGGCGTTCGGACGGGAACCGACTTGAGCCGTGGCTGGCGAAAGTCGATGAAGGTGCTCATTTGTCCGCAATGTTGCCGCAGGATCCGTTGGATCATGTGGTT
This sequence comes from Candidatus Azotimanducaceae bacterium, assembly GCA_965243095.1. Taxonomy (GTDB): domain Bacteria; phylum Pseudomonadota; class Gammaproteobacteria; order Pseudomonadales; family Azotimanducaceae; genus VXYL01. The sequence goes on along the minus strand of OZ251530.1, from coordinate 1,396,906 downwards.
GTGTATGGCTACTGGACGCGACGCATGGTTGATCGCATGGAGTTCGTGCATGTACGCAGCGCACTGGTAGCGCCAAGGACGGCGTCGTCGTTGGTTCGGGCGTGGCGAACAATGGGAGACAGTTGGGATTATGTGGTTCCCTCAGAGGAAAATTTGGTGGGCGACGATATTGACCACGCCGCTTTTCGGCTTCTTGGGTGGTTGCGCAAGGCGAACATCGATGATAGCTGCGGTGCAGACGGGAAGGACCCATTTAAGGCGTACGGTATGGGGGTTCAAGTCTCGCCGGGACGGTGCGTGACGAAAGAGTGTGGGTTGGTGGTTCAGAATGAACGGGGGCGCTATTGGTGGAACGGGCAGACGGACGCACCGATGTTCGTTTATCAAGCATGGGGCAAAGCGGAGGAAGATGAGACGGCAGTGGTTGGGCTGTCATCATCGGGGTATCGTTTGCTAGCGCAACGGGGGCAGCTACGGACGTTCCTGTGTGAGTCCGGCTGGAAGTTGATTGTCGACGTGGAGATAACACGACGTGACCGTAGGCACGAAAGAAGACGTGCCGTCGACGATCTAGGCGAAGGTGTAAAACGGTGTACCAACGTCTATCTCCTCGGGAGTGATGGGCGCGTGGAGACGTCGGCGGATGTCTTGGGGCTTGGGCAGGCGATTGTTGAGGAGCTTGGTCTGCCGCCGCACGCGGCGTTGGAACGATGGATGGCGCACCACTTAGCCAGCATTTTGGAAGAAATGGATCAGACTAACGATGGTGACCGCTCCACATTGGAGGATGATGCGGTGGCGCTTGTTTTAAGGTTGTGGGCTGGGGCCGGTGACCGCCCGTCGAAGGATGTCAGCACGAAGTTGGTAAATGCCGCGAGCGAAGGACTCCGGCGGTTTGTTGGACGTTGGCTCAAGGTAGCGTCCCAAGGACACGAGGTGTCGAGGGATCGCCAACGAGTGCAGAAGAGCCTATCTGCCCTGTTAGTTCGCATGCAGGACACTTCGGCCAATAAACGTACGGCCAGATGAAGGTGCCCGACACCCGCCTGATCGAACGCTGGCTGCCTATCGCCGAGATCGGCGAGGAGAGCACCCGCGAGCGGCGTTCCATGACGGCGCTTCCGCCCATCTACTACTTGCATGCGTGGTGGGCTCGGCGGCCGTTGGTGGCGTCGCGTGCGGCCATATTGGCGTCTTTGCTGCCCGATGGCGTTGATCGGCAAGCGTTTCTGCATGTGCTCGGAATACATGGCGACCCGATAGCAGCGCGGGAGAAAATCGCTGCCGCGCGACGGGAAGGCGAGCGGTTCGAAGGCAGCGCCTATGGCTACGGCCGGGCCTTTGGTCACTCGCCGGATCACCAAGACAGGAAGTGGCTGGGGGCGACCTTCACGTCCGTCGCCATCTTGGATCCGACCGCTGGTGGAGGGGCAGTACCCCTTGAAGCGGTGCGATTGGGCGCAATGGCCGTGGCGAATGACCTGAACGCCGTAGCCGCCTTGATACTTGCCGCAACCGTCGATTGGCCCGCTGACCACGGATCGTTCCTGCTGGACGAGTTCGAGGGTCTTTCGCAGAGGCTGGTCGAAGCGAGGGATGCACGGTTGGAGCCGTACTTCCCCAGCGAGCCGGCGCACGATGCGGTGACTACCAACTACCTCTACGCTCGCACCGTCGCCTGCCCCTACTGTAGCGGCTTGGTGCCGTTGTCGCCGAACTGGCGGTTGGCGCCGGGCGGGAAGGGGGTTCGGCTGGTGCCGGAGCTTGGGAGCGGGCCGGGGAGCGAGGGGCGGGTCTGCCGGTTCGAGATCGTCGAGCGGGCCGAGGAGCAGTCGGAACAGTCGGAAGGGACGGTGGCGCGGGGGGACGGGCTGTGTCCGTACTCCGACTGCGAGCGGCAGATCAGCGGGGATCACATCAAGGCCGAGGCGCAGGCCGGGCGGATGGGGGAGCAGCTGTACGCGGTGGTGTTCAAGAAGCGCGTGGTCGTCGAGACGAAGCGCGGGCGCAAGCGGGAGAAGTGGGTTCGCGGGTATCGAGCGCCACGGGCGGAGGACGACAACGGCGCGGAGGTTCAGGCGCGGCTTGCCGAGAAGCTGCCGGAGTGGGAGGCGTTGGACCTTGTGCCGAACGAGCGATTTCCGCCGGACAGCAATGATCCGCGCCCCATCCAATACGGCATGCCTTTGTGGCGCGATCTGTTCTCGCCACGGCAACTGCTCTGCCACGGCACCAGCGTCGAGGTTTTTCGGGAGATGCTCGAAGCGGACCGGGCGGCTGGCGAACTCACTGAAGTGCGGAAGGCGGCCTACGGCTACTTGGCCATCGCCTTGGACAAGCTGCTCAACTACAACTCGCGCATGTCGGTCTGGATGCCGACGCGCGAAGTGATGGCGAACACCTTCAACAGGCACGATTTCGCGTTCTGCTGGTCGCACGCCGAGATGGTGCCGTTGGTCACGGGTCTCGGCTACGACTGGGCCTTCACACAGACCGCCAAGTGCATCAAGGAACTCGTCGCGCTCCTGAACCCGCAGGGAGAGCTTGACGACCTCATCGACCAAACCTCCTCAGAGACGCGGCAACCGCCACCCGTCACCATCACTTGCAAATCCGCCGACAGCCTCGATCACATCCCCAACGCCAGCATCGACGCCGTGGTCATGGACCCACCCTACTACGACAACGTGATGTACGCCGAACTATCGGACTTTTTCTACGTCTGGCTCAAACGCACCGCCGGGCGCGTCTTCCCCGAGTTGTTCACCCGCCAGCTCACCGACAAGGAGAACGAGGCCGTCGCCAACCCGGCGCGGTTCGCCGGCGAGAAGGGCGCGCGGGCGCTGGCCGGCCGCGACTACCAAGAGCGGATGGCCGCCATCTTCGCCGAGTGCCGGCGGGTGTTGAAGCCGAACGGCATCATGACGCTGATGTTCACGCACAAGGCCACCGGCGCGTGGGACGCGCTCACCAAGGGCTTGATCGAGGCGGGCTTCGTCATCACCGCGTCCTGGCCCATCAACACCGAGGCGGGCGGCAGCCTGCACATCCGCGACAAGGCGGCGGCCAACAGCACCGTGTTCCTCGCCTGCCGGCCGCGTCCCCGCGATGCCGAAGTGCGCGATTCGCCCGCCGTCTATTGGGAGGACGTGGAACCCCGCGTCGGACAAGCCGTGCGCGAGCGGGTTGCGGAGTTCCAGCAGGCGGGCATTTCCGGCGTGGACTTGTACCTCGCCTGTTTCGGGCCGGCGCTGGAGGAGTTCTCCCGCCACTGGCCGCTCACCCGCGGTACGCCGCGGGAGCGCCCGCGGAGCAAGCAGGAGCTGCGCCAGCTCTCGTTCCTTGAAGAGGAGTGGGATCCCTACGCCGCCACGCCCGAGGACGCGCTGGACGCCGCCCGCCGCGAAGTGAAGCGCTGGCGCTTGGAGCAGCTCACGCACAAGAAGGCGGAGGGCGATTTGGACGCGGTCACCGCCTTCTTCGTGCTGGCGTGGGATGCGTTCCGCGCGCCCGTGTTCGCCTACGACGAAGCCCTGCGCCTCGCCCGCGCCGTCGGCGTGGACATGGACGCGCAAATCACCAAGCGGCTCGGCGAGAAGCGCGGCAGCGACTTCCGGCTGTGGGACAGCGTCACGCGGGCGGCGCGGGGCGGCCTCGGCCCGGCCGACGGCGGCCGCGGCATGATCGACGCGCTGCACCACGCGGCCAACGTCTCCCGCACCCGCTCGCTGGCCGCGGCGCGGGATCTGCTGGCGGAAACCGGCATGGACAAGGACGCCCGCCTGTTCCGCGCCTTCGAGGCGGTGCTGGAAGTGCTGCCGGTGTCGCGGAGCTTCACGGGGGTGGCCCTGCAGAGCGAGGCGGCCGCATCCAGCAACGATTTCGAGGCGCTCTACAACCTCTCGCGGCTGGCGTACCAGGATGAAGTGGAGTCGCCGAGGCAGTTGGATATGTGGCTGGGCGAAACGGAAGCGGATTAGCCACGCTCAGCGCGTCCAGCGCCCCAACGAGGCGGCAGCGATGTGGGCGGCGTACACCGGTGCTATAGTGGGTGCCTTAGCCGCCAAGCCAACCAAAGGCATATGCGCACCCTAGGCCCGCCGAGCATCTTCGACCTCTGCCAGCCGTGCCCGGCGCACGGGCTGGCCGCGTGGCGGAAGTGGATGACCCTGGAGAGCGTACCGAACGGCCGACCCGAAACCGACGGTGAAGGTGCTGCGTAGTCGGGGTTGCCGGCGGGTCTGCCATCTGGTACTGTATATCCAATCACTACGCGCACGATCAGCGTGATTGGGAACGCCAATGGCCCGTGACTCGAGAATCGAGTGGACTGACCACACCTTCAACCCTTGGTGGGGCTGCACCAAGGTGTCCCCTGCCTGCGACCATTGCTACGCGGAAGCCTGGGCCAAGAGACTTGGGCTGGACATCTGGAGCGCCGGCAGCCCCCGTCGCTTCCTCAGCGAGACCTATTGGCATCAGCCCCGGCGTTGGAACAAAGCTGCGGAGGAACAGGGCAGGCGAGCGCGCGTGTTTTGCGCATCCATGGCGGACGTCTTCGAGTGGAAGAAGGGCCTCTCGTCGTGGCGAGCGCGTCTCTGGCACCTCATTGACGAGACGCCGTTCCTGGATTGGCTGCTGCTGACCAAGCGCCCTCACCTTGTGCGACGTCTGGCGCCGTGGGACGACGACTGGCCGGCCAACGTCTGGTTGGGCACCACCGTGGAAAACCAGAAGTGGGTAGGCAAGCGCCTGCCGCACTTGGCCGTGAATCCCGCGGAGGTGCGTTTCCTATCCTGCGAACCGTTGCTGAGCGGGATCTCCTTGGAGGGGTGGCTGCGTCAAAACGCGGTACAGTGGGTAATCGCCGGAGGCGAGAGCGGCCCGAAGGCGAGGCCGTCTGACCCTGCATGGTTCCTTGACGTGCGCGACCAATGTGCCAGATACAACACGGCGTTCCACTTCAAGCAGTGGGGGGACTGGGCACCCCTTGACGCGGTTCGTAGTGCCGAAGTACCTAGGGCCACCCTTGAACTCGGCTTCTCCACGCCAATGGGACGGTTCGGCAAGAAGGTCAGCGGTCGGACTCTGGAGGGACGGACTTGGGACGGAGTACCGCGCCGCGTCAGAGGAACCGAATCTTGATGCCCTTGCCATTCGCGAATCCCCCTTTACCAGAAGGACGGAGTACGGTGATTCTCCCCTGCTTCTCAAGAGGCTGCAATGTGCCCCGTCGAAGCTGCCCCGTGTGAAATCTGGTTTCGTCGCTCATGACGAATGCTTCGACATCTTCGACTGGCACGAGTTCGTGACCAAATCGCGCCCGTAGCTGGGCTGCCAAAGGCGCGGTGGTTGGTTCAAGTAGAAGGCCTTGGTCGACCTTGTGTCCCCTTATTGTGTAGTCTCCGCTCGGATCTGCTTTCCAGATGGCTTGCTTCATCAAGTCGCATCCCTTCAGGCTGCCCGATGCAAAGTAAATCGTATTGACGTGCCTTTTACCACGCCACAACTCGAAGAACACCACCTGCTTGGCACCGTGCTCTTTGAGCTGGGCTTTGAATAGATCGTGTAGAAACTCCTTCTTCTCATCTCCTTCGAACATGTTCAGGCATCTTCTCCAGTCAGTGGTTCCGAACAGCTCATCAAGCGGTTCGCCAAACTCCGGTTGCTGATGGAACCGACGAATAGGCTCATACATGAACGAGATCATGCACTCGCTCTTGTCGTTCTGCAGGGTCCGGTCAATCAGTTCCATTGAACTGCCCTTGATGCCAAATGGATCGATCATCACAAAGGCCGGCGCAAGAGCTTTCTTCTGCTCGTCCAAGTAGTCGAGGATGTCCTGCATGTGGTCGCTAAAGCGCCTTGTCATGACGTAGAACGTCACGTTGGCAGGGAGCACCTCTTTCTTCAGACGATCAGCCAGATGGCTAGCCCTTGCTTCGTTGGATTCAATGAACAACAAGACGACCTCAACGCCGCGCAGTCTGCCGCTCTGCTTGTGGTGGTTGACGCAACGTAGTGCTATGAGCGGCGAACCAAGTTCGCCGTTTGCATATTCACCGGGGCCGGCGAATCCGTCGATGAAAACCAGGCGCCTGTTCCAACGCGCAAGGATTGGAAACCAACCGTCCAAATAGAACTTGAGGACGAGGTGCTTCCCCACGGTCTGCTCGTCCTTTGGCCAAAGTGTCGTAGATGGCATGCTGTATTACCAAGTTGTTGTGAACACGGGACGGTAGTTTAGGGGCCGCGTTACGCGGTTGCAACCGGGGCCGGTAGGCCAGCGCAGAGCGTGTTCGAGCGACCACCACGGTCAATGTTGCCCTTCTGCATTGGCTGTATGTGTGGTGGCCGCATCGGTGCTATAGTGGACACCGTAGCCGCCAAGCCAGCCAAGGCACATGCCCGCCTCACGCCCGCCGAGCATTTTCGATCTCTGCCAGCCGCGCCCGGACGTGCTGGCCGGCCGCGTCGCGGATGCGGACTTCGCGGCGGATTTGGCCTCCGTGATCGACGGCAAGGCCAGCGCGGAATACTCCGAACCCGCTCGCTTCTTCGCCAACACCTACCCCACCCGCGGCCTGCGCGATTTGCTGGCGAACGTGTGTCGGCGCTTGAGCGGCGTCGGCGGGGAGGCGGCGGCCATCTTTCGCTTGGACACCACCTACGGCGGCGGCAAGACGCACGGCCTGATCGCCCTCGTTCACGCGGCTGGCGGCATGAAAGGCGTTGCGGACGTGGGCGAGTTCGTCGAACCGGAGCTGCTGCCCGCCGGCGCGGTGCGCATCGCCGCGTTCGATGGCGAGAACGCCGATCCCGCCAATGGCCGGGCGATGGGCGATGGCATTCTGGCGCGAACCCCGTGGGGCGAAATCGCCTGCGCCCTTGCCGGCCCCGCCGGCTACGAGCGGGTGCGCCGCAGCGACGAGGAAGGCGTGGCGCCCGGCGCGGCGACGCTGGCCGAGTTGTTCGGCGGCGAACCCACGCTCATCCTGCTCGACGAGCTGGCGGTGTATCTGCGCAAGGTGTGGCGGGCGGATGCCGCGCGGCACCAGCTCACCGCCTTTCTCACATCCCTCTTCAAGGCGGTGGAGAACGCGCCGAACGCCGCGCTGGTGTACACGTTGGCGATCGGCCGCGACGGCCGCGCTGCGGACGCCTTCAGCCGCGAGCACCAGTTCGTCGCGGACACGATGGCGGAGGCGGAGAGCGTCTCCGCCCGCAAGGCGACGCTGCTGAACCCCACCGAGGATGAGGAAACCGCGCCGGTGCTGCTGCGCCGCCTGTTCGAGCGCGTGGACGATGGCAAGAGCGGCGTGATCGAAGCCTACCAGCGCCTGTGGCGCGAACACCGCGAAGCGCTGGCGGAGGAAGCCGCCCGGCCGGAGACCGCGCAAGCCTTCGCCGCCAGCTACCCCTTCCATCCAGACGTGCTGGCCACGCTGCGCGGCAAGACCTCCACCCTGAGCGAGTTCCAGCGCGTGCGCGGCATGTTGCGCCTGCTGGCGCGCACCATCGCGCATCTGTGGCGGCAGCGGCCAAGCGACGCCACCGCCATCCACCTGCACCACATGGATTTGGGACAGGAGCCGATCCGCCAGGAACTGGTGACCCGCCTCGGCCAGGCCGCCTTCGTGCCGGCCATCGCCAACGACATCGCCTCCAGCGGCGGCGAGAACCGTTCGCTGGCGGAGAACATCGACGCCGCGCACTACCGAAGCCTGTCGCCCTACGCGGCCTACATCGCCCGCACCGCGTTCCTGCACACGCTGGCGTTCAACGAGCCGCTGAAGGGCCTCTCGCCGGAGGAACTGCGCTACGCCGTGCTGGCGCCGACGCTGGACATCAGCTTCGTCGAGGAAGCCCGCAAGCGGTTCGTCGCCGAATCCGCCTACCTGGACGACCGCCCGGGCGCGGCGATGCGCTTCCTAGCCGAGGCCAATCTCAACCAGATCATCCGTCGCGAGGAACGCAACGTGGACGCCGGCGACGCCCGCGCCGAACTCAACGACCGCATCGGCCGCATCTTCAACGGCAACACCTTCGAGGCCGTCCACTTCCCGGGCGGCCCCTTCGACGTGCCGGACGAAGTGGGCGACGGGCGCCCGAAGCTGCTGGTGCTCTCCTACGACGCCGTCGCCATAGAAGGCCCGGTGATCAAGCTGCCGGAACTGGTGCAGCGCATCTACGGGCGCCGGGGTTCCGAGGGGCAGGCGCTGCGGGCGCTGCGCAACCACCTGGTGTTCGTGGCCACCGATGACAACGGCAAAGTGGAAATGCAGAGCCGCGCCCGGCATCGCCTGGCGCTGCGGGCGTTGAAGCGCGCCGACCGGCTGCGCGACCTGGCCGAGCATCAACAGGATCAGGTGCTGGAGATGGAGGCGCGTTCGGAGCAGGAACTCGCCCTCGCCATCCAACAGGGCTATCGGCACGTGCTGTATCCATCGCCCAACCGCGCCGACCCGAAGGTGGCCTTGGCGCACACCGCCATCGACATCCACTCCGCCTCGGATCAGCCGGGCGTGGGCCAGCGCCACATCGCGCGGGCGCTGCGCGAGCTGAAGAAGCTGCGCTTGGCCGAGGACGAACCGGATTCGCCGGCGTACGTGCGCGACCGCACGCCGCTACGCCAAGGCCAGATGACCACGCTGGCGCTGCGCGACGAGTTCCGCCGCGACCCCGCGCTGCCCATGCTGATCGGCGACGACACCTTCGTTCGCGGCATCCGCGTGGGCGTGGAGCGCGGCGACTACGTGTACCAACGGGGGGAGCTGCTGTTCGGGCCGGGCGACCCGCCGGCCACGGTGATGATCGACGAGCAGGCCGTGGTGCTGACGATGGAGTACGCGCGGAACACGGGCGTTTGGCCGCGGCGGATGGTGGAAGGTGAGGGGGAGGAAAGGGTTGAGGCCGATGCGCCTGCCGTTGGCGTCGGGGAGGATCGCGCGGAGTTGGAGGTGACACCCGAGGGCGGCGAACCCGCGCAGTTCCAAGCCGAAGGCCCGTTGCGCGAGGCGCTGGTTCGCCTGTGGGAGCAGGCGCGGGATGGGAAGGTGGAGCGCCTCGGCGAACTGACCATCCGCGTGTTCGACGCTGGCGACGCCTTCCGCTTTCTCGGCGTGGTGCGCCCAATCGCCGATGCGGAGAAGCGGATTGCCCTCACCGGCGGCTACGAAACCAGCAACGGCGGTAGCTGCGAACTGAACTTCCAAGGCACCGTGGAAGACGCGCAACCGGTGCGCGATTTCCTGCAGCCGCAGTTGCTCGCCGCCACCACGACTCGGCTGGAGGCCGGCTTCACGCTGACGTTCCAAGACGGGCTTGCCATGCGGGAGGAAGCGCCGGAGCAACTCGCCAGGGATCTGTGCCGCTTCGCCAGCGGCGCCGCGTTCGTGGCGGCCTCGGCGCGGGCGAAGGGGTGAGGGTGGTGGCGTCAGGAGGCTGGGTTGCACGACCGTGGACGTGGGGCGCCGTTTGGGTATACTGCCCCAACGACGCCGAGCGCCTGATCGGTTCGCACGGTTCCAAGAACCCAATGACCTTAACGAGACGCTGAGCGGGAGTGCGTGCATGCGCGACGAGCAAGAACGCTACGACGACTACGCCGGCGACACCGACCCGGCAATAGCGGAGTACGGCATATCGGTAGTGCCCGTCGACTTCAACGTCATGACGCTGACGCAGCTCGTGGACAACGGCTGGGTGCGTTTCCCCCGATTTCAACGGCACTTCGTCTGGGACTTGACTCGCGCCTCAAAGCTCATCGAATCGATTGTGCTTGGCTTGCCGGTGCCACAGCTCTTCCTCTACGAACAGGACAGAGATCGGAACTTGCTGATCGATGGCCTGCAGCGCCTGATGTCCATATACTACTTCAAGCAACAGCGCTTTCCCCGCGTTGGGGCGCGGCCATACTTGCGACGCATCTTTGACGAAGAGGGGAGCATCCCAGAGAGCGTGATGTGCGATGACACCTATTTTCAGGACTTTAGGCTCCGACTGCCGGAACGCCTACCCGGCAAGAAGAGCCGTCTGACTGGGTTGACGTACTCCACTTTGGACGAGTATCAATACCGATTGGACATGCGCCCCATCCGCTGCATGATCATCAAAAGGAGTGGATCGCCGGACGACGACTCCGCCATGTACGAAGTGTTCAGCCGCCTCAACTCCGGGGGCGTGCATTTGCGCCCGCAGGAAATTCGCACAAGCATGTTCCACTCCAAGTTCTACACGATGCTGAACCAAATCAACTTGGAGGATGATTGGCGACAACTACTGCAATCGGAAGATCCCGATCTGCACATGAAGGACATCGAGGTGCTTCTGCGCGGGTTCGCCATGTTGATCGACGGCGAAAACTACCGCCCGCCTATGGTCAACTTCCTAAACCAATTCTCCAAGAGGTGTGAGGAAAACGATACCGAGCACAACCAATACCTCAAGAATCTCTTTCTGTCCTTCCTACAGTCGACAAACGGACTGCCTGCGGGGGTGTTCACTACCAAAAACAATCGATTCAACCTCGCTCTTTACGAGGCGACTTTTACGGCAACGTGTACGGACGCCTACAGAGAGAAACGGAAGGTGGAAAAGCACATCTGTCCCGAACAGGTTGAGGAACTGAAGGCTGACGAGGTCTTCAATGCCGCATCGCTGCATGGTACGACGCAGATCGACAACGTGCGGAAGCGCCTCGGAAGGGCAACCACGATACTGAGCGCGTGCTAAGGAGTTCCGTCGTGTACACGAACGTGGTAGACAGACTGCACGGCGAATTCGCCGATCTTCGTGACTTTCTTAAGGCATCGAACGGTGACGTGTTTCTGTTTCCGCAGGCGATTCGACGATATCTGATCGAAATGGCGGCCGCCACGGCGCCAGCGCAGGAGTGACGGCGATGGCGCAACCGGTACCCATCGCGGCGGCATCCACGCCCCGCTACGAGTTGCGCGTAAGCAAACTCGGCGCGGTGGATGGCGAATACGAAGTGTGGCAACTGCCCAGCCCCGCCACGCCGCAAGTGACCGCGCCCGTCCGCGTGGCGGGCTTGCGCGGGCGCAACCTGAGCCTTGTGGAACACCGCGTGCTGCGCCGGCTGGCGCAATCCGGCATTCGCTTGGGTTCGAGCGGACGCGCACGGGCACGCGGCGGCAAGAGCGGTGGCAGCGGTCACGCCCTTTCCGAAGACTTGGCGCTGACGCTGGGCCTCTTGTTCCGCGCCTTGGCGCCGATGCGCAGCCGCGACAACATGGTGACGGTGGCCGAGGGCATCGAGGCGATGCAGCGGGAAGAAGCCGCGTACTGGCTTGGCATGGCCATGCACCGCAAGCGCCCGCGACGGGTGCTGGCGGCGTTGCGGATGCTGTTGACCGAGCCGAGGGCCGGCGGCCGTCGCGTTCGCACCGGCTCAGACGCCCCGACGCTGGCGTAGGGAACGCTCATGTCGAAGGCCTCCTATCCGCTGATCCCCTACGGCTGGGCGGACTTCCGCGCCATTCGCCTGGAACACCGCCTCTACGTGGACAAGACGCGCTTCATTCGCCCGTTGGAGAACGAGCGCTTCACGTTCCTGATCCGCCCCCGGCGCTTCGGCAAGTCCTGCTGGGTTTCGCTCTTGGAGAACTACTACGACCGCAAGTGGGCGGACGAGTTCGAGCAGGTGTTCGGCGGCACGGACATCGGCAGCAAGCCGACGGCGAACCGCCACAGCTTCGTGGTGCTGCGCTTCGACTTTTCCGTGGTGAACGACGCGCCGGCGACGTTGGAGCGGGAGTTCGAGGACTATTGCCGTTTGGAGATCGGTGAAGCGCTAGAGTGCAACTCAGACCTGTTCCCTGCGGATGTCGTACGGAGCATCCTTGATCATCCATCTGCTTCCGGCAAGCTCAATGCGCTGTTCCGCGAGGTCCGCAGACGCGGCGCTCGGCTGTTCATACTCATTGACGAGTACGACAATTTCGCCAACACGATCCTCGCCCACCACGGTGCCGACGCCTACCAAGAGCTAACCCACGGCAGCGGCTTCTACCGCAACTTCTTCGCCACGTTGAAGGGCGGCGCGGGCCGCGGCGGCCTGGAGCGCTTGTTCATCACCGGCGTCTCGCCCGTCACCTTGGACGACGTGACCAGCGGCTTCAACATCGGCAAGAACATCAGCCTGCTCCCGGAGTTCAACGCGGTAGTGGGCTTCACCGAGGACGAGGTGCGCGGCTTGCTGGACACCTACCAACGCGCCGGCGCTTTGGACGTGAACGCCGACACCGCCCTCGACGTGATGCGCGAGTGGTACGACGGCTACCGCTTCGCCAAGAACGCCGCCGAGACCGTGTACAACACGGACATGGTGCTCTACTTCCTGGATGCCGCCGTGCCCAACAAGCCCATGCCCGACGACCTCATCGACGTGAACGTGCGCATCGACTACGGCAAGCTCCGCCACCTGCTCACCGTGAGCCGCCGAATGGGCCCCGCCGGCCAGCGAGCACCCGAGGACGCCCCGGAACCCGAGGGCGCCGGCAACAAGCGCCAGCTCAACGGCAACTTCGACCTCCTCCGCCACGTCGTCGGCGAGGGCCAAGCGGACGCCGACATCCAAACCAGCTTCCCCTTGGAACGCCTGGACCAACGCGACAACTTCCTCTCCCTGCTGCACTACTTCGGCCTCCTCAGCATCCGCGAGGCCGAGGCGGGCATGGTGCGCCTGGCCATCCCCAACCAAACCGTCCGCCGCCTCCTTTACGGCCACCTCCGCGACGCCTACGCCGACGTCGGTGTGCTCAACGTGGACATGCACGCCTTCGCCGCCTTGCTCCACCGCATGGCCCTCCACGGCGAATGGCAACCCGTGTTCGACTTCCTCAAGGACGCCATCGCCACCCAAACGAGCGTCCGCGACTACCTGGACGGCGAAAAGGTCGTCCAAGGCTTCCTGGCCGCCTACCTGAGCGTTTCGCGGCACTTCCTGTTTCGCACGGAGCCGGAGCTCAACAAAGGCTTCGCCGACATCGCGCTGGAGCCGATGGTGGCGCAGTACCCGGAGCTTCGGTACGGGTACCTGATCGAGCTGAAGTACATCAAGCGCGGCGATGCGAGCGACGCGAAGGTGCAGGCCATCGTCGCCGATGCCGAGCATCAACTGCGGCGTTACTTGGCGGACGACCGTTTGCGGCGACAGTACCCCTCCGTGCGTTTCAATGGGCTAGTGGCGGTGTTCCATGGCTGGGAGCTGTCGCACTGTGGCGAGATAGACCCCCGCTCGCCAACTGGCTAGGTGATGAGGCCGGCAAGCGCTCTAATCCCCGGTTGTTGCCTGTCCAACTGGATTTGATTCACCATCACTTCTTTGCCGGCGACATCCTTGATGCCCGCCGAGAGCTTGACGATGGGTATGCCGAGCGAACTCGACACGACGGAAGCCGTGTTCGCGTCGGGAATCTCGAACTGGAACATTCGCTCGAAATCCCTGCGGCTTCTCGGCGGTGGCGTTCCGTTCGGGTGAACGTAGAAGACGTTGGGATTGTCGTTCCACACGGCCCAAATCTCGTCCCCGATGGCGCTGACGATGGCCCTGAACGCTTTGGCGGACTTGATGTACTGCGTTAGCCGGTTGCCGACGTAGCAGTAGATCTGCGGCAGCGGCAGCCGATACTCTTCCGACCGGAGGTAGTAGTCCGATTGCTGCGCCCCGGGGCGGCGGGTTACCCCGTACACCAGCGCCAACACGCTCCGCACAGCCCGGCGCGATGATCCATCGGCGGAGAATGGAATGACCAGCCTGTCGGCGGCGGACAGGGCAAGCTCGGTGTATATCCCGAAACTGGGGTTGCAGTCGATGAACACCGTAGATGCCGAGTTGCACTGTCGCCGGACGTCGGCAATCAGGTCGCTGATCCACGTATGCACGATGCGCCAAGCGTCCGATGGGCCGGGCGTGGTGGCGGCAAGCACCCGCGACGCCTGCACCTCAAGCTGCTCGTCGCCAACGACCAACTGCAGGTTCGCTGGAACGGCCTCGTTGTGGTCGGCCACGCGCACAACGTAGGACGATCCCGTCTTGGTGTTCACATACGGGCTGGTGATCCGGTCTTCGATGTAGCCGGAAATCGTCTTGGGGCGATCCGGCTCGGCCGACAAGCGCTCCAGCACCCGCTCCCCGGCGTCAATGCCGCCGAGCAGCATCCCCGACGAGTTCGCTTGCGGGCACAGATCAACCGCCAACACCGTCTCGCCGGGATGGGCGCGGGCGTACTCGCACGCGAGTTGGAAGGTGAGGTAGCTCTTGCCCACCCCGCCCTTGTTGTTCCAGATGGCGTAGGTCGCCACGCTGGCCCCTCGCAGCTCGCCGTCACGAGTCCAAAGCGTACCACCGCCGGGCGAGCGTATACCGCAACAGGCGGCGAGTTCGGCGTCGCGCCGTGGTTGCAGGCGTTCCGCAGCGCCCCGGGCTACACTCCCTCAGCGTTCGCCAAGTGAAGGAGCTACCAGTGGAACTCGCGAGAATCGGCACCCGTGGCCAGATCACGATCCCCAAGCGCGTGCGTGCGGCCGCCAATCTCAACGCGGGCGACACGCTCGCGTTCGAGGTGCAGGCGGACCACTTGGTCGCGCACAAGATGCCCGTGGCCGACGATGCCTACTTGCGCGGTTTGGCGCACACCCTCGACGAATGGAACTCACCGGAGGATGAAGAAGCCTGGCGCGACCTCTAGCGCGGGCGAATCCGCCCCACCAGCAACGAGCGCGAGCTCAAACGGCAGCCTCGACGTCCTCCGCCATGTCGTCGGCGAGGGCGAAGCGGACGCCAACATGATGAAGCTGGTTCGGTGCTTGGCGGAGGACGCCATTGGCGCATGGCTCCCCCTCGTGGTTTCACGGGGCCGGCATAACAATAGGAAGTCGTGCCAACACAGCGTCCTCGGCCTTTCCAGTTCCTAATTACGAGTTGGCAGCCGAACTCGCCGTAAGAGGCAATTTCCCGCTGCCGGTCCTTAGCTGGCGGATGAGACTCCTGGGCCAGCGGGAACTCGACGCTCGCTCGCGATCCGTTTTCTACGGGATGCCACCGCTAGGCAAGCCGTCGAGCCGCATCCAGCCGACGAAGGAGCAGCGATGCGAGACCTAGGTGTTCGAGGCACTCGTCGGGTGACTCCGCAACGCCAACTTCGTGCCCGCGCGGATTCCGTATTGCGAGCGTTGCCCCCGCGAATATAAACTTGAAGCCCTGCTGCTCGTCGGTTTCGCTCTGGTTGGACATCTTGTTGAGCCTGATCTTGGGCGAGTTCTCGGAAAACGCCGCCATCATGAGGGAGGTACCGCTTTGCCGAAGCTTGGACGTTTGCTGAACTTCCTTCTCAATGAGCTTGAACACCTCGAAGGTGGCTTGAGCGTAGTGGCCGTCGTCGAACAGGGGACGTGCCTTCTGAGAAACTCTTGGGTGGATGCCTCTGAGCTCGAAAGGATGCCTCGACATCGGCACATGCCGGCTCTCGTGATGTTGCTTTGCCCGCCTCGCAATCTCCTCGAATCGGCCGATCCAGTCAACCATCGAGCAGGTTCTCTCGAATGCTCTTGAAGATGCGGTCGTACGTCTCTTGGCTTCCATCGGCTGGTAAGTTCAACTCGATCCTCACGGTCAACCCCACTTGGGGCATCACAGGAGGAGTCTCAGTCGGGCTCGCCAGTGCTGCGGCTGCCTCCTTCGCATTGTTGGCCACATGCGCCTTAACGGCCGTAGCCTTTGCGCGGCGAGGCGGGCGGGTTTTCGGTTCTCCGTATCCCGAGATCTGGCACAGGACGGAGAATGTCCTGGCTTGGCGTTGTCCTACGATCGCGGTCGTCTTGTCGTTGGTTCGAAAGAACTGGATCAAGCGGTCACGTTGCAGTTGCCACGCGCCATCCTTATGGAGATCGAACAGGCCGGCATACGACGACCGCACGAAGGCGCGAAATCCCTGTTGGAATGCCGCGTCGTCAAGGAGAAACGTCTCCTTGGCGACCTCGATACCCTTGCCGTCGTCGTCAATGATGCCGAGGAAATTCAGCATGTTGATGACGCGGCTCTCGCTGCCCGGTGCGAAGCCGAGTTTCTTCAACGTGACCGACGTCACGGTGTCCGGGAACGAGTTCCGCAGATGCGTGACCGTACTGCTCAGCGCCGCGTTTGAGATGACGTATGGGTGTCTTGTCGCCATGTGGCGTCCTCCGTATGTGGCTGTCTTGCCGGTCTCCAGCGTGACTTCGTGCTTCGCGGGAGTAGTGTACGAACCTCCAGAAGCTCAGTCAACGACGTCTTCCGCGGAGAGCGAGCGTGGCGTCACCTAGCGTCCTCCTCATCGAGTCGTGACGGCTGCTGCGTTCAGCGGTATCCTTGCTTCGATCATAACACGGACTCCACGAGTGCCTGACACCCGCCTGATCGAGCGTTGGCTGCCTATCGCCGAGATTGGCGAGGAGAGCACCCGCGAGCGGCGGTCGATGACGGCGTTGCCGCCGATCTACTACCTGCACGTTTGGTGGGCGCGGCGGCCGCTGGTGGCGTGTCGGGCGGCGATTCTGGCGTCGCTGCTGCCGTCGGACGCGGATCGGGCGGCGTTTCTGCACGCTGTCGGCATCCACGGGGATCCGATTGCCGCCAAGGCGCGGATTGCGGAGGCGACGCGGACGGGGAGGCGGCTTGGGGCCGAGGCGTATGGCTATCCGAGGGCGTTTGGGCATACGCCGACGCAGGAGGTCCGGGATGCGTTGATGGCCCAGCATGGGGTGGCGACCTTGCTGGATCCCACGGCGGGGGGCGGCAGCGTTCCCTTTGAGGCGGTTCGCCTTGGATTGGCGGTGCGGGCCAACGACGTGAACGCCGTCGCCGCGCTGATCGAGGCTGCGACTGTGGCGTGGCCACTGGCGCACGGCGAACGGCTCCAAGCGGCGTTTGCCGAGCTCGGCGGGCGTTTCGTCGCGGAGGTGAAGGCGCGGCTGGCGGGCACGTTCCCAGACGAGCCCGAAGACGACATGCAGCCGGATGGCTACCTCTACGCCCGAACAATCGCGTGCCCCTACTGTGGTGGCTTGGTGCCGTTGTCGCCGAACTGGCGGTTGGCACCGGGTGGCGTCGGCGTTCGGCTGAAACCGGCGCTTGGCGAGGGGCCGGATACCGAAGGGCGGGTGTGCCGGTTCGAGATCGTCGAGAGTGCCGAGGAGCAGTCGGAAGGGACGGTGGCGCGGGGGGACGGGCTGTGTCCGTATTCGGATTGCGAGCGGCAGATCGGCGGAGACCACATCAAGGCCGAGGCGCGGGCTGGGCGGATGGGCGAGCAGTTGTACGCGGTGGTGTTCAAGAAGTGGATCTTGGATCCGGTTTCCGGCAAGGGAAGGTGGATTCGCGGCTACCGGGCGCCGCGGGCGGAGGACGACAACAGCGCGGAGATTCAAGCCCGGCTGGACGAGAAGTTGCCGGAGTGGGAGGCGTTGGATTTGGTGCCGAGCGAGCGATTTCCCGCGGACAGCAATGACTCGCGCCCCATCCAATACGGCATGCCGCTGTGGCGCGATCTGTTCTCGCCGCGTCAGCTCCTCTGCCACGGCACCAGCGTGGAAGTGTTTCGGGAGATGCTCGAAGCGGACCGGGCGGCAGGCGAGCTCACTGAAGTTCGGAAAGCTGCCTACGGCTACTTGGCGCTCTCCTTGGACAAGCTGCTCAACTACAACTCGCGCATGTCAGTCTGGATGCCCACCCGAGAAGTGGTGGCGAACACCTTCAACCGGCACGACTTCGCCTTCTGCTGGTCGCACGCCGAGATGGCCCCGCTGGTCACCGACCTTGGCTACGACTGGGCGCTCACCCAGACCGGCAAGTGCATCAGGGAGCTCGTCGAACTCCTCAATCCGCAAAGCAAGGGCATCTTCGACCACGCTGTGGAGAAGCGGCCACCCGTCACGATCACCTGCAAGTCCGCCGACAGCCTCGATCACATCCCCAACGCCAGCATCGACGCCGTGGTGATGGATCCGCCCTACTACGACAACGTCATGTACGCCGAGCTGTCGGACTTCTTCTACGTCTGGCTCAAACGCACCGCCGGGCGCGTCTTCCCCGAGCTGTTCACGCGCCAGCTCACGGACAAGGAGAACGAGGCCGTCGCCAACCCGGCGCGGTTCGCCGGCGAAAAGGGCGCCCGCGCCTTGGCCGGGCGGGATTACCAGGAGCGCATGGCCGCCATCTTCGCCGAATGTCGGCGCGTGCTCAAGCCGAACGGCATCATGACGCTGATGTTCACGCACAAGGCCACCGGCGCGTGGGACGCGCTCACCAAGGGCCTGATGGAGGCGGGCTTCGTCATCACCGCGTCCTGGCCCATCAACACCGAGGCCGGCGGCAGCCTGCACATCCGCAACAAGGCGGCGGCCAACAGCACCGTCTTCCTCGCCTGCCGGCCGCGACCGCGAGCCGCCGAAGTGCGCGATTCGCCCGCCATCTACTGGGAGGACGTGGAACCCCGCGTCGCCGAAGCCGTCCGCACACGGGTGGCGGAGTTCCAGCAGGCGGGCATTTCCGGCGTGGACTTGTACCTCGCGTGTTTCGGGCCGGCGCTCGAGGAGTTCTCCCGCAACTGGCCGCTCACCCGCGGCACGCCGCGGGAACGCCCGCGCAGCAAGCAGGAGCTGCGCCAGCTCTCGTTCCTCGAAGAAGAGTGGGATCCCTACGCCGCCACGCCCGAGGACGCGCTGGACGCCGCCCGCCGCGAAGTGAAGCGTTGGCGTCTGGAACAGCTCACGCACAAGAAGGCGAACGCGGACTTGGATGCGCTCACCGCCTTCTTCGTGCTGGCGTGGGATGCGTTCCGCGCGCCGGTGTTCGCCTACGACGAGGCCTTGCGCCTGGCCCGCGCCGTCGGCGTGGACATGGACGCGCAGGTGACCAAGCGGCTCGGCGAGAAGCGCGGCAGCGACTTCCGGCTGTGGGACAGCGTCACGCGGGCGGCGCGGGGCGGCCTCGGCCCGGCCGACGGCGGCCGCGGCATGATCGACGCGCTGCACCACGCAGCCAACGTCTCCCGCACCCGCTCGTTGGCCGCGGCGCGGGATCTGCTGGCGGAAACCGGCATGGACAGGGACGCCCGGCTGTTCCGCGCCTTCGAGGCGGTGCTGGAGGTGCTGCCGGTGTCGCGCCGCTTCACCGGCGTGGATTTGCAAAGCGAGGCGGCCGCGTCCAGCAACGATTTCGAGGCGCTGCTCGACCTCTCACGGCTGGCGTACCGCGACGAAGTGGATGAACCCAAGCGGCTCAAGCAGATGGAACTGCGGCTGGACGAAGCGAAAGCCGACGATGTGAAGTAAGCGGAGCGTGCGCTCACCCAGCCGGGATAAGCAGGCGTTCCGGCCTGCATGCGGGCGAGACGCCCGCGCTCCCAGCCTCCGTCACCAAGGATCTGTCGCACACCCCAATGCAAAGTACGCGGCAGCGCCTCGCGGAACGTGCCACAATGCCCCCATGCGCTTCTTCAACACCGAGGGCCCGGTTCGCCCGGACGACCACTACGCCATCCCGCCGTTGGCGCGCGGCAACACGGGCGAGATCCTCCGCCTGATTCAAGACAAGCGCTACTTCGTGCTACACGCGCCGCGGCAGACGGGCAAAACCTCCGCCCTGATTGCGCTGCGCGACCTGCTGAACAGCGGGGAAGTCGGGAACTTCCGCTGCGTGAACGTGAACGTGGAGGTCGGCCAAGTTGCGCGGGACAACGTGGCGGAAGGCATGCGCGCCATCCTCAGCAGCTTGGCCATGAGCGCGGAGGTGGTTGGCGACGATTCTGTTGAGGACATCTGGCCGGACCTGCTGGCCAAGGCAGGGCCCCACAACGCCCTGAGGCGGACGCTTACCCGCTGGTGCATGGCCAACCCCGTGCCGTTGGTGCTCTTGGTGGACGAAATCGATTCGCTCGTGGGCGACACGCTGCTCTCGGTGCTGCGCCAGCTGCGCGCCGGCTACGAAAACCGCCCGGCAGGCTTTCCGCACAGCATCGTGCTCTGCGGCGTCCGGGACATAAGGGACTACCGCATTCGCTCGAGCACCGGCGAGATGATCGCCGGCGGCAGCCCGTTCAACGTCGCGGCCAAGTCGCTGCGCTTGGGCGACTTCAGCAAGGCGGAGACCTATGCGCTGATCCAACAGCACACGGACGAAACCGAACAGCCGTTCACCCCGGCGGCGCGGGGCGCGGTGTGGAAGCAAACCCAAGGCCAGCCGTGGCTGGTGAACGCGCTCTGCGCCGGCGCCTGCTTCGACAACGAGGCCGGGCGGGATCGGTCGCACGCCATTGATAGGGAGGACATCTTTGCCGCGCGGGAGGAACTCATCCTCTCGCGCCGCACGCATCTGGACCAGTTGGCGCACAAGCTGGAGGAGGAGCGTGTGCGGCGGGTTGTCGAACCGATTCTGAGCGGCGGCGAGGCGCACCATGAAGTTCGAGATTTGGAGTATGTGCGGGACTTGGGCCTGATCGACGCCGGCCATCCGCCGCGCATTGCGAACCCCATCTACGCCGAGGTGCTGCCCCGCGAGCTGGGCTACATCCTGCAAAGCGGCCTCGACCAGCAAACCGCGTGGTATGTGGACGACGCTGGCGCACTCGACATGCACAAGCTGTTAACGGCGTTCGCCACGTTCTTCGGCGAACACGCCGAGCACTGGCTGGCGCGCTTCGAGAACTATCGCGAAGCCGCGCCGCAACTCATCCTGCAGGCGTATCTGCAACGCGTCGTGAACAGCGGCGGCCGCATCGAACGGGAGTACGGCTTGGGCCGCGGCAGAACGGACCTGCTGGTGCTGTGGCCGCGGGAAGCGGGGCAGCCTTCGGATCTTTGGCAGCGGGTGGTGATCGAGTGCAAGGTGCTGCGCAGTTCGGATCGCAGGAGCCTGGAGGGAACCGTCGAACGTGGTGTCGATCAAACGCTCGGCTACATGAAGAAGTGTCATGCGGCCGAGGGCCATCTGGTGCTGTTCGACCGTCGCGATGAAGCGCGACCGCAGGCGCACGGCCAGCGCCAGCCGCAAGACGACGGCCAAGTCACCGTCTGGACGTTGTAGCGCCGGTCTGTGGCTTAATCTCACCATGCGCTTCTTCAACACGGAGGGCCCTGTTCGCCCGGACGACCACTACGCCATCCCGCCCTTGGCGCGCGGCAACACGGGCGAGATCCTCCGCCTGATTCAAGACAAGCGCTACTTCGTGCTACACGCGCCGCGGCAGACGGGCAAAACCTCCGCCCTGATTGCGCTGCGCGACCTGCTGAACAGTGGCGAGGTGGGCGAGTTCCGATGCGTGGATGTGAACGTGGAAGCGGGCCAGGTGGCGCGGGACGACACCGAGCAAGGGCTGCGCTCCATCCTGAGCAGTTTGTCCGCCAGCGCGGAACTCCTCGGTGACGAGTTCCCGGGGCGGACTTGGCCGGGCATCTTCAAGCAATCCGGCCCGGCCAATGCCTTGAACGAACTGCTAATCGAGTGGTGCATGGCGAACCCCGTGCCGCTGGTGCTGCTCGTGGACGAGATCGATTCGCTGGTGGGCGACACACTGCTCTCCGTGCTGCGTCAGCTTCGCGCCGGCTACCCCGGGCGGCCACGGGGTTTTCCGCACAGCGTCGTGCTGTGTGGCGTCCACGACATTCGGGATTACCGCATCCGTTCCAGCGCCGGCGAGGTGATCACCGGGGGCAGCCCGTTCAACATTGTCGCCAAGTCCCTGCGTTTGGCCGACTTCACCGAGGCCCAGATCGACGCCCTGATGCAGCAGCACACGGACGAAACGGATCAGTCCTTCACACCGGCGGCGCGCAAGGCGGTTTGGACGCAAACCCAAGGCCAGCCGTGGCTGGTGAACGCGCTCTGCGCCGGCGCTTGCTTCGACAATGAGGCGGGGCGGGACCGGTCCCGCGCCATAGACAAGGAGGACATTCTGGCCGTGCAGGAAGACCTCATCCTCTCGCGCCGCACGCATCTGGATCAGTTGGTACACAAACTGCAGGAAGAACATGTCCAGCGCGTTGTCGAACCGATTCTGAGCGGCGGCTTGGCGCAGCATCGGGCGGGAGATCTGGAGTATGTCCGCGAGTTGGGCCTAATAACGCGGGATTCGCCCCCGCGCATCGCCAACCCCATCTATCAGGAGGTGGTGTCGCGGGAGATGGGCCATATGTTGCAGACGTTGTAACGGGCGCCTCAAGCGAAGCGGACGATGCTGCGCGATCGAACCTGGCAACTCCGCTACACCCCGGAGGATGGCGATCTCGTCCGCCTTTTCTACATCCCCGCGCTGCGGGACGCCGTGCGCTACTGCCGTCTCACCGGCTACTTCAACGCCGGCGCCTTGGCGCTGGCGGCGCGGGGCATCGAGGGCTTGGCGCGCAACAACGGGCACATGCGGTTGTTGGTGGGCTGCACGTTGGAAGCGGAGGAAATCGCCGCCATCGAGCGCGGCGAAGCGTTGCGCGAGCAAGTGGCGCGGCGCTTGGCGCGGTTGCCGCTGGAGCCGCCGGATGCCGAAGCGTGCGGCGCGCTGGAGCTCTTGGCGTGGATGATCGGCCGCGGCCACTTGGATGTGAAGGTCGCCGTGCCCTGCAACGCGGAGGGCGTGCCGGTGCCGGATGGCGCCATCTTCCACGAGAAGGCCGGCATCGTCGAAGACGGCGCCGGCAGCCGCATCGCGTGGAACGGCAGCTTGAACGAAACCGCCGCCGGATGGCAGCGCAACTGGGAGAGCCTTCAGGTCTTCACCAGTTGGGGGCCGGAGCCGGAGCGGGTGACAGGCGAGGAGGAGGACTTCGCGCGCTTGTGGGCGAATCGTTCGCCGCGTCTGACCGTGTTGGACGTGCCGGCCGCCTTGCGCGAAGACTTGCTGCGCTTCCTGCCGAAGGACGATTTGCCGAAGCGCTTGCAGTCGCAGGACGTACACAAGCGCCCGAAAACCCCGCCAAAGCCCGCCATCTCCCCAGCACCACCGCCAGTCGATCTTCGCACCAAGGTCTGGCGCTTCATCGAACAGGCGCCGCGGTTGCCGGGTGGCGGGGCGCAAGTCGGCGTCGCCACTGCGGCCGTGCAACCTTGGCCGCACCAAGCGCGCACGTTCCAGCGCTTGTACGCGCATTGGCCGCCGAAGCTGCTCATCGCGGACGAAGTGGGCCTCGGCAAAACCATTCAAGCCGGCCTGCTGCTGCGCCAAGCGTGGCTGGCCGGCAAAGCCAAGCGCGTTCTCATCCTGGCGCCCAAGGCGGTGCTGAAGCAGTGGCAGATCGAGCTGCGCGAGAAGTTCAACCTCGATTGGCCCATCTACGATGGCAAAGGGCTCTCTTGGACACCTTCTCCGGCCCGGCGCATCTTGGGCGAACCGGCCCCGGCGGGCGGAGCGTGGCACGAACAACCGGCCGTGATCGCCTCCAGCCAGCTAATGCGCCGCCGCGATCGCGCCACCACGCTGCTGGAGGAAGCCGAGCCGTGGGATTTGATCGTGCTCGACGAAGCCCACCACGCCCGCCGACGCGCGACGGGCGCGAAGCGGCAAGGTCGCGCGAACGCCTTGCTGCGGCTGATGCGCGGCTTGAAGGCGCGCACGCAAGGCTTGCTGCTGCTCACCGCAACGCCGATGCAGGTACATCCCATCGAAACGTGGGATTTGCTCGCGCTGCTCGGCCTGCCGGCGGAGTGGACCGAGCCGGCGTTCCTGCGGTTCTTCGAGGATTTGGAGCACCCGAACCCTTCCGCGGAAGCGCTGGAACGGCTGGCGCGCTTGTTCCGCAGCGTGGAGCGCGCCTTCGGCGAAGTGCCGGCGGAGAACGCTGAACGCCTCGCGGGCCTGTCGCCGCTCCGCACGCGCAAGCTGCTCGCCGCCTTGCGCGACGAAGCCACCATCCCGCGCCGCCAATTGCAGGCGGGCGAACGCCAAGCGGCGCTGGCGGTGCTGCGCTCGCACACGCCCATCCGCCACTTGGTCTCGCGCTACACGCGGCAATTGCTGCGCCGGTACGCCAAGGCCGGGCGGCTGGGTTCCGCCATCGCCGAGCGCGACGTGGCGGATCGCTTCCTGCCGATGACGGCCGCGGAACAAGCGCTGTACGAAGCCGTGGAAACCTACATCGCCAGCGCCTACGACCAAGCCGGCGAAGCTGAACGCAACGCCGTGGGCTTCGTGATGACGGTGTACCGGCGGCGCGTGGCCAGCAGCTTCCACGCGCTGCGGCGCACCTTCCAGCGGCGCTTGGCGGCGATGGACGAACGGGAAGCCGTGCTGCTGGCCGAAGCGGAGGAGGATGCGCCGGACGACGAAACCGGCGAGCTGCCGGATGCCGACGAACTCGAACGCTTGGCACACCAAGCCCTCCGCGCCAACGAGCGTGCGCAAATCAACAACCTGCTCGAACGGGCCAAGGCCCTGCCGCCGGACAGCAAGCTCGCCAGCCTCAAGACCGTGCTGGCCGAACTGCGCGAACACGGCTACCAACAGGCGATGGTGTTCACCCAGTTCACGGACACCATGGATTTCCTCCGCGACGCCCTGCCGCAAGACGCCGGCGCCCGCCTGATGTGCTTCTCCGGCCGCGGCGGCGAAGCGCCTTCGGCCGACGGCACTTGGCGGCCCATACCCCGCG
This sequence comes from Candidatus Azotimanducaceae bacterium, assembly GCA_965243095.1. GTDB lineage: Bacteria > Pseudomonadota > Gammaproteobacteria > Pseudomonadales > Azotimanducaceae > VXYL01. Next base: position 1,372,267 of record OZ251530.1, on the reverse strand, counting down.
ACGACGCCAAGCGCCGCTTCCGCGAGGGCGAAGCGGACGTGCTGCTCTGCACCGACGCCGCCGCCGAAGGCTTGAACTTCCAGTTCTGCGGCGCCGTGGTGAACTACGACATGCCGTGGAACCCCATGCGCGTGGAGCAGCGCATCGGCCGCATCGACCGCCTCGGCCAGCAACATCCGCGCATCCGCATCGTCAACCTGCACTACGAAGGCACGGTGGAAACGGACGTCTACCGCGCCCTGCGCGAACGCATCCACCTGTTCGAGACGGTGGTGGGCCGCCTGCAGCCGATCCTGGCGCAACTGCCCGGCACCATCACCCGCGCCGTGCTCGCCAAGGACGCCGGCGGCCCCGCCGCGGCCCGCTCCAACGCGGTGGCGGCGATTGAACGGCAAACGGCGGAAGCGGAGGCCCAAGGCTTCGACTTGGACGCCGCGGTGGACGAATCCGATCTCGAACCGCCGCCGCTACCGCCATCGCCCGTGACGATGGACGACTTGGAGCAAGTCATCCGCAACCCCGCCCTCATGCCCCCGAACGCCGAACGGCAACCCCTCGGCAACCGCGAACACGGCCTGCGCATGGCGGGCATGAGCGAGTTCGTGCGCGTAACGACGAACCCGGCGTATTTCGAGGCCAACGCGGAGAGCGTGGAACTGTGGTCGCCCGGCAGCCCGGCGTTCCGAGCCCCGGAAGGTCTGGCGGAGTTCGCCGCCGGTGCGAAGAACCTACACAGCATTCTGTCGGGCGACGGCAACGGATGAGGGCGGATGAGCGACGCGACGTTGGTGGTCAAGGTCGGCGGGGTGGCGGCGGTTTGCCTCGATCCGGCCGGCGGCCGGTTCGCCGCGCCGGACGCCATCGAATGGTTGGATGCGGCCAACGTGCTTTCGTGCGGCTGGCGTCCGCCCATTGCCATCGACCCGTTCACGAACTGGCTGGAACACCTGTTGCCGGAGAACGGCCAGTTGCTGCATGCCCGACAGCGCGCGGACGACGCCCTGCGCAAGCACGGCTTTCGGCGCGGAGCCAGCGGCCCAGCCGACATCCTGTGGGGGAACTTCGACCGCGAGTGCCCGGGCGCGGCGAGCGTGACGGCGGCGTTGGCGGGTGCCGAGCTGCTCAGCGACGCCCCCGCAAGCGATGCGCCGTTGGCGTCCAGCGACATCGGCAAGCTGGTGCGCTGGGCGGCCTACGAGGTGGCGAACAGCGGGCCGCGCCCGGAACGGCCGGAAGCGCCTTCGCGCACGTCCTTGAGCGGTATGCGGCCGAAGATCGGCCTGCGTCGCGATCCGGCTACCGGATCGTGGCGCATGGCGCACGGTGGGCAACTCAGCACCCACATCGTGAAACTCGAGGACACGCCCGATCTTCCCGGCGAGGCCGTCGCGGAAGCCGTGAGTTTGCGGGCGTTGGGGTACGCCGGCGTTTCCGCGGCGCCCACGGTTGTGCGCGTTTGGGGCGGCCGGTCTTGTGTGCTTAGCCGCCGCTCGGACCGCGAGACCAGAGAAGGCGTTGTGGTTGCAAGGCACCAGGAGGAGTGGGGGCAGGCAGCGTGTCTCGGCACGCACGAGAAGTTCGCCCACCAGCGCGAAGATCCCGGCTGGGCGGGGTTTCACGCCATGCTTGCGGCGTCTTCGGCCTCCCCAAACGCAGCGGACGCCGCGTTCGTCCGCGCACTGGTCGGCTGCGCTTTGCTGGCGCACACGGATTTGCACCGGCAGAACATAGGTTTGCTGCATACCGGCACGACCGCAGGCGGGCCGCTGTGCGAAATCGCGCCGATGTACGACGTTTCCTGCGCCGACGGACGCCCGGCCGACTACGCCGGCACCTTCGCCATTCCGATTGGCGGCGCCACAACGCCCATGCGGTTCAACGCCGCCGCGGTGGAGGGCTTGGCGCGCTCCTGCGGCATCGACGGCGAACGCGCCCGCGGCTTGGCGCTGGACATGGCGCGTCAACTGCCAGACGCCGTGGAACAGGCGAAGCGCGACAGCGCACACATGGACGAGCCCCGATCCCAAGCCGAGGCGAACATGCGCCTCGAAGCGATGGCGCAAGGAGTGGAGTCGCGCAGCCTGCGCTTACGGCACGAACTCGACATGAGCGGTGCGCGGCGCAGCCCGTGATTCGGCTTGCAATGCCGGTGCGCCGCCCACCATACTCGCCGCACCAGAGACGCCCGCGCAGGTAGCCAGTGGCCACTTCCACCCGATCCCTCATGGACACCATCGCCGACCGGCCGGCGGTGGACAATCAGCAGACGTTCGACACGCTGTGGGAGATGTTGGGCGGTTTGTTCGACAAGGTTCGTGCGCGGTTCGAGTTGCAGCCGGACGCCTCCACCGCGGATTTGCAGCCCTACCGCGCCATCGACGGCAGCGGCGCCGGGGGGAACTTGAGCACGTTTGTCGGGCCGGAGATCGATTGGCTGGTGTTCTCGTGGGTGGGCAACCCGAAGGCCAGTTTCAGCAACATGCACCTCACGGTGAGCCTTTCGAGCCAGATCGATGCGCCGCATCTCGGCCTCGCCTTCGGCACCGCGCCGCACTTGTTCTTCTACATGGACTTCATTCCGCGCAAGGACTTGGCGGCCAATCCCGACTACATGGATCACTACTACGACGAGCTGAACGAAGAACATCTGCGGCTGCACGAGAACCCGGCGTTCACCAGCTTCATCAGCCGCAGCCTCTACATGCGCGTCACCCAGAGCGCGGCCAGCCTCTGCTTCACCGCCGAGGACAACGCCGAGAACATGGCGACGCTGCGCGACACATCCAGCCGAATGGTGGCGCAGTGGCTCGCCAACGTGGAGAAGGCGAACGTGGTGCCGGCAACGGAGCGGGCGGCGCTGGCGGCGCGGGACGAATCCGTCCGCCGCGCCATCGCCGAGCGGGATCCCATGAACGCGCTGGTGCAGCGCATGTACGGGCCGGAACTCACCGAGAAGTTGGTGAAGGCGTTATGGGGCGGCGATCGCGTCTTGCCGCGGCCATCGTGAAGAACACTGTCCGCGCGGTCTATCGCGCCGCGAAAATACCCGGGCGGCAGGCGCCCTACGACAACCTGACGCTGAAGCTCCACTACCCGTGCCGCTACGGCGACAGCTTCGAGGAACGCGACACCGGCTTCGTACCCGCGGATTCCTCCCGCTCGCCGTTCCCCATCGTCATTTTGATGCCCGGCATCAACATCTCACCCGACGCTTACGGTTGGCTGGCGAGAAAGCTGGCGCGGGCCGGTTTCCTAGCCGTGACCTACAGCTGGGTGACGGTGGAGATGGGCGACCGCGCGAGCCTGAGCCCGGGCGTGGACATCGACAGCTTGCGCCGCGAAAACTACGGGCAAGCGCCTTCCTGCCCGCCGTTGCCGGCCATTCTGCAAGACCTCGCCGAGGCGCAACAGAGCGGATTGTTGGCCGGCCATCTGGATCTCGACCGGGTGGTGTTGGGCGGCCACTCGGCCGGCGGCAGCATGGCGTTGCTGAACGCCAACGCGAGTTGGTTTCCCGCTGTGCGCGGCGCGTTCGCCTACGCGGCGCACACGGCCGGCAATGTGCGCCTCGGCTGGCCGGCGGACAGCTTCATGCCGCTCGCCGACGATCTGCCGCTGCTGCTGATGGGCGGCACCCGGGACGGCGTCATCGCCGCCAGCGGCCATCGCTATGGCCGAAAGGACGCAGCCAGCGCCAGCGCCGCCATCGAGCACACTTTCGCCACCGCGGTGCGCGGCGAACGCGGCGATCGGTACCTGCTCGTGGTGGAAGGCGCCAATCACTTCGCGTTCGCTTGGCCGGCGGACAAGAGCACCGGCCGCGCCTACTTGGACGGCAAGGCCGCCGGCAAGAAACGCGCTAGGAACATCCGCCGCTACCTCGGCGACGTTGTCGTGACGTTCTGCCAGCTCGCCTGCCGCGGCGGCGCGGCCTCGGCAATCGCCTTGCAGACGCTTTGCCACGCCACGCACCCCTTGGCCGCCATCGCGCAACGCAAGTAACCCCTGTTTCCACAGAGCGACACCGCAATGAACAAAGACAAACCCAGCGACTGGCAGGAACTCATCACCGGCCAATGGCACGGGGCGCCGGCCGTGTACGAGCCGGACGGCACCTACGTTGGCTTCAACATCGTCTCGCGCGCCAGCGAGCACATCGGCGACAAGACGCGCTACTGGATGGAAACGGATTTCGACGCCGTGGGCCCGTTGCGCAATCGCTTCGAGATCGGGCGCTTCGATTTCGGCGTGGTGGATTCCGACGAGGACCGCATCTACACGGGCCCGGACTTCGTGGGCTCCGGCAGCCCCTACGGCAATCTGGTGGACTCCGAGTACTTCTCGCCCGCTTGGAATACGCATCTGCGCACGGTCAACCATGTGGTGCCGGAACTGCGGTTGCAGGTGTATTCCTCGCTGCTCTACGAGGGCCCCACGTTGATCGCCACCTTCAACGGCCTGTACATCGTCACCCAAGAAGACGACGCCGCCAGCCGCGCCCGGGTCGCCGATTGGCTGCGCCGCGAGCAAAGCGAAGGCAAACGCCCGTTCGTGCTGCCGCCAAAGCACGCCGGCCGTTGGCAAGGCGAACTCGAGGTGTACGACGCGCGCCAGCGCCGCCTCGGCGTGAACGAAGTGGTCATCGACTACAAACCCATCAAACTCACCCGCGCCGAGGTGCGCATCGAAACGCACGGCGTAATCGACGGCGCGTACGCTTTCGAGCGCAGCCGCGATCACAACCACCACCAGTTCCACGGGCCGGACATCTTCGGCAACGGCATCGCCTACGGCCGCTTCCTCTACAGCACGATGCACCGCTACGGCGAGGCGCTGCGCTTGGAAACCCGCGACGCCTTGGTGGACCGCGACCACACTCTGGTGGCGAACTGGAACTACTTCCTCTCGCAGGAGCGCCGCTACACCACCCACGGCGTGTTGCGCTGGCAGGCCGGCGAGGAAGTTCTCGGCCCGCGTTTCCTATAAGCGGCTGAGTTTTTCGAATGAGCAACCCCGCCTGCGACCTGTACGGCTATCGGCGCAAGTTCGCCGTGCTGGTGCCGAGCACGAACACCGCGGTGGAGGTGGAATACGGCCTGATGCGGCCGAACGGCGTGGTGCTGGCCACCCGCGGCTGCGTCATTCCGCCGTTCAAGGTTGCCACCGAAGCGGACTTCGTCAACATGGTGAAGGCCATCGGCAACGCCACCGAGCAAGGGCTGCGCGACGCCCTCACCTGCAAGCCGGATCACGTCATCTTCGGCTATTCGGCGGAGACGTTCTGGGAAGGCAAGGAACGCTCGGATCGGGAGTTCCGCAAGTACAACGCCATCGCCCGGGAGGCAGGCGGCTGCGACATCACCTTCGGCGCCCAAGCCGTGCAGGACGCCCTCGCCTGCTACCCGGGCGTCAAGCGCATCGGTGTCGTGACGCCCTACATGCCGGTCGGCGACCGCATGGTGACGAAGTTCCTCGGCGACATCGGCTACCAAGTGGCGCACATCAAAGGCCATTGCTCGCCCGGCCCGGTGGAAATCGCTTGGGAGAGTTTCGCCAAGACCCGGGCGCTGGTGCGCGAAGTGGACGGCGACGATGTGGATCTCATCCTGCAAGCCGGCACGAACATGTACTTCGTGGAGTTGGCGGCGCAACTTGAACGCGAGCTAGGCAAACCGGTGCTGGCGATCAACGCGCTCACGTTCTGGCATGCGCTACGGCACAACGGCATCGCGGACCGGCTCGCCGGCTTCGGCACGCTGTTGGCGGAGCACTGACGCCGCATGCGCTAAGTGTATGCTGGCACCGGCAGCATAAAGGACGACAGCGAGGCGATGTCGGATTCCCACCCCCCGATCCCCTACGGGCTGGGGCACTTCCCCACCGTGCGGTGCGACGGCTTCTACTATGTGGACAAGACGCGCTTCGTGCGCGCGCTGGAGAAGGTGCGCTTCGCGTTCTTCGTGCGCCCGCGGCGGTTCGGCAAGACGCTGTGGCTGACCATGCTCGACGCCTACTACAACCGCAACGTCGCGGACGACTTCGAGGCGGTGTTCGCCGGCACCGACATCGGCGCCAACCCCACCGCCAACCGCAGCCGCTACGTGGTGCTGTACTTCGACTTCTCCGCGCACACGCAGGCGCTTGCCACCTTGGAGGAGAGCTTCAACGCCTACTGCGGAATCCAATTGGAAGGTGTGCTGCGGCGCAACCGCGATCTGTTCGACGACGCGGCCCAGCGACGCATTCTCGCCGAGCGTTCGATAGGCGAGAAACTGACCGCGCTGTTCCAGCACGTCCGCGACCGCCGCATCCCGCTGTACGTGCTGATCGACGAGTACGACAACTTCGCCAACACCATCCTCTCCGAGCAGGGCGCCGAGGCGTACCACTCCTTCACCCACGGCGGCGGCTTCTACCGCAACTTCTTCGGCACCTTGAAGGCCGGCACCGCCGAGGCCGGCGGCATCGAGCGGCTGTTCGTCACCGGCGTCTCGCCGGTGACCATGGACGACGTGACCAGCGGCTTCAACATCGCCACCAACATCAGCCTGCGGCCGGAGTTCAACGAGATGCTGGGCTTCACCGAGGGCGAGGCGCGCGCCATGCTGGAGACGTACCGCGGGGCCGAAGCGATCCGCGAGGAGGTGGACGACGCGCTTGCGACGATGCGCGCGTGGTACAACGGCTACCGCTTTTCCAAGAGCGCCCGGGAAGACGTGTACAACACCGACATGGTGCTCTACTACATCGAAACATCCATCGCGTTCGGCCAGCCCCCGGATGAGCTGATCGACCGCAACGTGCGCGTGGACTACGGCAAGCTGCGGCACCTGTTGATCGTCAGCAGAACGCAGGCGGAGAAGGAGCGCGCGCGGCGCGGCGCCGTGGAGTTGAACGGCAACTTCGACCTGCTGCGGCAGGTGATCGAGGACGAGGGCGCCGAGTGCGACCTGCGCGACGGCTTCCCGCTGCGCGAACTCGGCAAGCGGGAGAACTTCCTGTCGCTGCTGCACTGCTTCGGGCTGCTGAGCATCCGCGGCAAAGTGGAAGGCCGGCCACGCCTCGGCATTCCCAACCAGACGGTGAAGCGCCTCAACTACGGCATCCTGCGCGACGCCTACGACGAGGCCGGCGTGCTGTCGGTGGACATCTACCGCTTCGCCAACCTGGTCCACGAGATGGCCTACCGCGGCGCCTGGCTGCCGGTGTTCGAGCATCTGGCCGAGGCGGTGCAGCGGCACACCGGCATCCGCGACCACCTGGCCGGCGAGAAGGCGATACACGCCTTCCTGGCGGCGTATCTGGCGGCCACCAGCTACTACCTGTTCCACTCCGAGCGGGAACTCGGCGGCGGCTACGCGGACATCTGGCTGGAGCCGAACGCGGCGGCGCACCCGGACGCCCCGAACGGCTACCTGCTGGAGCTCAAGTGGCTGAAGCCGAGCGCCGGCGACGCCCAAGTGGACGTGCTGGCGCGCGAGGCGACCGCGCAGCTCCGCCGCTACCTGGCCGACGAACCGCTTCGCCAACGCCGCCCCCACATCCGCTACCGCGGCCTGGCGCTGGTGTACCACGGCTGGAAACTGGCACACGCGGAAGCCGTGGAGGCGGACTGACCGTTTGGCATGACCTCCCGCCCGTAGGCGGAAGCTGTCGGGCGATTGGCGCGATTCGCTATGTTGTCGCGCCGTCCTCCGCCGGCACCACCTTGGCGCGCACCGCCAAGCCCCAGACCAACACCACCAGCGCCAGACAGCCGAAGAGGATGAACGGCGCGGCTTCCCGCCAATTGTCGAACAACACGCCGCCGAGCTTGCTCGCCACCAGAATGCCCACCGCGCCGAACAGATTGAACAGGCCGATGACGGAACCGCGGATGCGCTGCGGAGACTGTTGCGCGATCAACACCGAACTGGTGACGATGCAGCCCACTTCGGACATGCCGATGAGCACGCAACAGACGATCATGCCCACGCCGAACGGATTGTCGATGAGCCAAGTGCCGCCGTACCCCAAGAACGCCAGCAGCAGCGTGACGTTCAACGCGCTCACCCGGTTGATGCGATCTGCCAGAACCCCCCACAAGGGCGCGCTGAGCAGCGCCGCCGTGTAGGTGATGGCGATGATCCCGGCCGCCTTGGCCAAAGCGTCGGCGCGGCTCATGCCCAGTTCCACGGTGCCGTAGTTGGCGAGCCAAAGGCCCAGGAAGGTGCCGAGGATGGCGAGATTGCCCCGCGCCACGAAGGACGCGCCGTAGGCCAACGCGATGCCGCTGTCCTTGGCGGCGAGCAAGCCTTGGCGCGCCTGGGTGAGCAGGCTTTCGCGCTTTTCCACATGGCCTTTGCGCTTGGCGAGCCCGAACCACATGATCACCGCGGTAACCAAGGTGAGCCCGAACACGACCCAATAGGTGGAATAGCCCGCCTGCAGCGGCGTCTGGCCAGCGTCTTGGAAGAATTTCGGCAGCCGCAGCAACGCCATCGCCGTGATCAACGCGCCGACGCCGTTGAAAAAGCCCATCATTCCAGACGCCTTGCCGCGGCTGTCGTCGGCCACGTAGTCCGCGATCAAGGTCACCAGCATGGCGATGAACGCGGCCGCGCCGACCGCGAAGACCACGCGCGCCAGCAGCAGTCCGCCGTAATCCGCGGCGCGCGGGTAGAGCAGCACGCCGCCGGCCATGATCAGGAACCCGGCCACCATGATCGGGCGGCGCCCGATGCGATCCGAAGCCGCGCCCCAAAAGCCCACCGTGGCGATGATGGCCACTTCGCCCCAGAACGCGAGATCGCCGCTGATGACGCCCTGCTGCCCCTCCGGAATGTGCAGGAACTCGGTGAGCAGATAGGGCTGCATCTGCGGCATGAAGGTTTGCAGCAGAATGCCCGCCAGACACGCCCAGTAGAACGTACACATGTTGGCGGCGCCGGCGAAGCTCGACAGATTCAAGCCCATGAACCGGCGGCCAGCCGGGGCATCGACGGCGGGTTCGGTCATGTCGTGCGCTCCCAAGCGGCGTGGTAGGCGGCCGAAGGCGGGCATCGATGCGCCACCCCGCGACCAGTCCACGCAACATACCACGCCGGCCCGCCGACCTGTGGCCTAACGAAAGGGCGATTTCCTACGCAACGCCGGGCTTTTTTCCGCTTTTCGGCCAAGGGCGAACGGGTGATAGTGGCGCTTCCTACACACCTACAGAAGGAATCGCCATGTCCCTGTTCCGAAAGCAAACCTACGCGCTTGTTCCGCTGCTTCTTCTCCTCTTCGCGTCCTCCGCGGCGGCGCAGGCGCAGACGGCGCCAACCGTATCGCTGGCGCAAACCTACCGCGAAGGCGTCGATGTCGCCGCCTATTGGGTGAGCGAGAAGCTGGACGGCGTGTACGCGCACTGGGACGGCCGCATGCTCGTCTCACGCGCCGGCAACCGCTACAACGCGCCGGCGTGGTTCGTCGCCGGCTTCCCAGCGCAGCCGCTCGCCGGTGAACTGTGGATGGGTCGCGGCACGTTCGACAAGCTCTCCGGCGTGGTGCGACGGCAGACGCCCGACCACGCCGCTTGGCGACAGGTGCGCTTCATGGTCTTCGATCTGCCCGCCTACCGCGCGGACTTCAACGGCCGCCTGCGGCGGCTCAAGGAGATCTTCGCCACGCTCGATTCGCCCAGCATCGCGTTGGTGGAACAGCGCCGGGTGGCGAACCACGACGCGTTGCTGGCGCTGCTCGACGAGGTGGTCGACGGCGGTGGCGAGGGCTTGATGCTGCGCCGCGCCGGATCGTTCCATCGCGCCGGACGCAGCGCCGACCTGCTCAAGCTCAAACGCTTCGACGACGCCGAAGCCAACGTAGTGGCGCATCTGCCGGGCAAGGGGAAGTACTCCGGCATGCTCGGGGCATTGCTCTTGGAGATGCCGGACGGCCGCCGCTTCCGCGTCGGCACCGGCTTCACGGACGAGCAGCGCCGCAACCCGCCGCCGCTCGGCGCCACGGTCACCTACAAGCACTACGGCCACACCAACACCGGCCTGCCCCGCTTCGCCAGCTTCCTGCGCGTTCGTAACGAACACCCGCCGCGGAGCGCGGCTTCTGGTGTGGATCAGGCGCGGACGGGGCCGCCGTGATCACACCGCGGTGCCGAAAGCGCTGAACAGCTTCCGCCCTTGCGAAACGCCAACGACCGCGCCATGCTTGGCGGCGTGGCGAGGGGCTAGGCGGGCGAGATGCGCATCGCGGTGGGGCAGTTGGCGACGGGCGCGGACGTTGGCGCCAATCTGGACGCTTGTTTGCGGGTGCTGGACGTGGCCGCTCGGTCGCGGCCGGCGTTGGTGGTGCTGCCGGAGTTCTGCAACCATCCCTCTTGGTACGACGATGAGGAACATTGCCGATCCGTGGCGCTGCCGCGGGACGGAGAGTTCTTGGGGGCCATTGCCGCCAAGGCCGCGGCGATGGGGTGTTATGTCGTTATCAACTGCACGTTGCGCGCTGGCGAGCGCTGCACCGGCACGAGTTTGCTCTACAGCCCGGGCGGGGAGCTGCTCGGCAGCACGGATAAGCAGGTGCTCATCGGCCATGAGAACGACTTTCTCAGCAAGGCGCGGCGGGCGGGGCCGGTGTTCGCCACGCCGCTCGGCCGGGTCGGGCTGTATGCGTGCATGGATGGCGTCATCAGCGAAACGCCGCGCTGCCTCGCCTTGCGCGGCGCCCAGCTGCTGTGCAACAGCCTCAACTCTTTCGCCGGCGACGAAGCCTCGCTGCATGTGCCGGTGCGAGCCGCGGAGAACAAGGTGTTCGTGGCGGCCGCCAACAAGGTCGGGCCGCTGATACCGGAGGCCATCCTCGAACCCGTGTCGCGGCAGACGGGGATTCCGGTGCGGTTTCTCATGGGCGCCGGCGAGAGCCAGATCGTGGCACCGGACGGCACGGTGTTGGCGCGCGCCAGCGCCGATCGGGAGGAAGTCCTCCATGCGGACATTGACGTTGCGGACGCGGAGCGCAAGGAGCGGCCCGATGGCAGCGACATCTTCCGCTGGCGGCGGCCGGCGCTCTATCGTCCGTTGGCGGCGGATCCAAGTGAGCAGCAATGCGAATACCGGGGTGCGGAGTCCGTGCCTTGCGCGTTGATTCAACTGACCGCCACTGGCGAAGGCGCGATCGACGAGGCCGGCGAACGGCTGGCGGCGGCGTTTGCCGGTGGGGCTCAGCTAGCCTGTTTGCCGCCGTTGTTCTTCCTGGCCGAGCAGCGCATCGAAACGCTCGCGGAAGCCGTGCGGCTTTCGGATTCGGCCGCTTCGGCGCTGTCGCGCCACTGCCCGCCGGATTGCTACGTTGCCACCACGCTGGTTGCCGGCGAAGGCCCTCAGCTTGCCGCGGTGTTGATCGGCAGGGGTGGAGTCAAACTGCAACAAGGCCCGCTGCACCGCAGCGAACGCTACGCCTTTTCGCCGCTGGCCGAGCAAGTGCGAACCGTCGATTTGGGCTTCGTCCGCATCGCCCTCTTGACCAGCGACGACGCCTGCGTGCCGGAGGCGTTTCGCTTGGCCGCGCTCGCCGGCGCGGACACGGTGATCGTCCCCGCCTTGCCGCTGGAGGATTGGGAGATGCGCACCGGGCTGCTGGAGCGCTCGGCGGAAAACCGCGTGAATCTGCTGGTGGCCGCGCAACCCGGGCCCTTCGGCGCCAGCTTCGCCACCGCGCTCAGCGAGGACTTCACCGTACTCACGCCGTGGCGGAAACGCGCCTTCGACGGTTTGCTGACGTTGCCGCCGACCGTGCGGGCGCCGGCGGAACCCGGCGTTACGGCGGTGCGAATACACCCGCGGTGGGCGGCGAACAAGGTGGTGTCGCGCGGCACGGATTTGCTGGCCGGTCGCCCTTGGCAATTGCTCGAACCAATGCTTGCGACAAACGCGCCGATGGCGGGAACACAATGAAAGACACGGCCGCCGAAACGCCCTCGCCCCCGGCAGCACTGTGGCAGCGCACGTTGCGGCAAATCGTGGATCGGTTCGCCTTGACCGAGGTGCCGGGCGAAGACGGCGGGCCGCACATGGCGTTGTTCAGCCGAGCGCCGATGTACGAAGGGCGCGTGGGCCAAGTGCGTTTGTTCCGCGGCGAACCGTTGTTTCAAGTGGTCACGTCCACCATCGTGGTGCCGCCGATTGGCTTGGATTCGCACATGATGTTCGCCTTCACGCCATCCGACAGTGCAGTGCCGCACTTTACGTTGGACTCGGTGAAGGCCGGCGATCACCACGCCTTCCACTTAGATTTGATCCCGCGTTTGGACCTCGGCGCCCACTTGGCATATATGGACGAATGCTTCACGCCGCTTTCCTCCGCGTTCGCCAAAGGCGAGGCCACGGACGGCTTTTCGAAAGCCCAGCTAAGCCCGCGGCAGTGCGCCATCATGTCGCCGTGGATGCTGGCGAAACGGGCGACGGCCGAGGCGTTCGCGGCCATCGACGTTCTGGTGGACGAGTATTTGCGGCACTGGTTCCAGCTGGTCGAGGGTGGCGCGAAGACGGCGGCGGATGTGACCGCCACCACCTTGATCGAGCGCGACCGACGCAACAAGGCGATCATCTTCAACCGCGACGTGGACAAGGTTTGGAATCAGATCACGCCGCTCATCGGCGCCGACGCGGCCGAGCGCCAGATCGAATTGTTGCGACGCACCAGCGCGTAGACGAACCCGCCGAGGAGGCGACCATGACCAAACTCACCGCCGAGCATCTCATCGAGGACTACAGCGCCGAGGAACGGCCGTTGCTGGAGCGCGTGGAGTCCGTCCTGCCGGCCTTGGAAGCGCGTTCCGCGGCCATGGATCAAGACAGCTTCCTTTCCCTGGAAAACGTGGAAACCTTGCGCGAAGCGGGATTGCTCGGGTTGGTCGTTCCGCGCGCCTACGGCGGCTTGGGCGGCAATTTGCGCGTTTGGGCCGGCGCTTGTTTCGCCATCGGCACGGTGTGTCCCTCCACGGCGCTCGCCTATTTCTTTCACCTCACCTCCGCTTCCCGGGGCACACTGTCGCTCAAAGCGCTGGACGCCGGATTGTTCGACAACGCCGAGGCGCCTGTGATGCGCGCGTTCGCGGAAAAGGTGCTCCACGCGATGGGCACCGAGCGCATGTGGCTGGCCAACTTCGCCAGCGAATCCGTGAAGTCCGAAGCCGCCGCCATCACCATCAACACCCAAGCCACGAAAGTGGACGGGGGCTGGACGTTGCAGGGCACAAAGTCCTTCGGCTGCGCCACCGGCATCGCCGATCGCTATCTGGTAACCGCCGGCCTAGCGGATGTGTCCGGCGCGGACGGTTTGTGTCTTTTTCTCGTCGATCGGAATGCGCCCGGAACCCGCGGTCGCATCCGCTGGAACGCGCTCGGCATGCGCGGCTCCGCCACCGAAGGCTTGGTGTTGGAGGATGTCTTCGTCAACGACAAGGACGCCTTGCCGCTGCGCGGTGCCTTCGTGAAGATGTGTTCGCAAAGCCGAACGGGATACGTTGGCAACCAAGTGGCGGCGTCCAGCATCTACCTCGGCGCCGCTTTCGCCGCGTACCAAGCGGCGATGAAGAACGCGCTGGGCCGCAAATTCGAAGACACCGGCCGGCCGCTGGCGACGGGCCCGTACCAGCAACAACTCATCGGCGACATGTACGCGGCGCTGCACACTGCGCTGCTTTGGGCGCGGCGCATGATCCAGATCGAGACCGCCGAGCCGCCCATCCTTCCTACCTCTGAAGTGATGCCTTTTTGGCGCGTGTGCAAGGGCGAAGTGGCCGAACACAGCTTTCAAGTCGCCCAGTGCGCGTTGAAGCTGGCGGGCACTTCGGGCACGTTGTTCGGTACGCCTTTCTCCCGTGCGTTGCGGGACATTGCGATGGGCTTGGTGCAAGCATTTCCCGCAGAACGCGGGCGGCTGGAGGCGGCGCGAATGTTGGCGGGGGATGCCACGCAGGCTTCTTTCGGCACGGGCGGCGCCGGCAAAGACAAGGTGGGTTAGGAGGCCGGTCGTGGACTTGGCCCGCCGCCAATTGGGATTGGGCTCTCGGCCGGCGTTGATTTTGGTCGATCTCATCAACGCATTCACGGACCCGACCTGCCCGCTCGGCAGCGAAAACAGCGCCGTTGTGGACGCAAGCGCGAATGTGTTGGCACGTTATCGGCAGCTCCGGTTGCCGGTGTTCTTCACGACGGTGGCCTATTCCGAAGACTGCCAAGCCAAGGTGTTCCGTCACCGCATCGCAGCACTGAATCTGCTGCAACCCGGTTCCGAGTGGGTGCGCGTCGATGCCGCCTTGTCACCGCGGGCAAACGAGCCGGTGATCGAGAAACACTGGGCCAGCGCCTTCTTCGGCACCGATCTGCAAGCCCAACTAACCGCCGCCGGCGCGGACTCGCTAGTGGTTTGCGGGCTCACCACGAGCGGCTGCGTACGGGCGACGGCGGTGGATGGCTTGCAGCACGATTACCGCGTGGTGGTGCCCCGCGAAGCCGTGGGCGACCGCAACGCCGCGGCGCACGAGGCCAATCTGTTCGATCTGGACGCCAAGTACGCCGATGTGGTTTCGGTGGACGAACTTTTCGACCTGATCGCCAACCCAACGCCGTTGCCGCAGTGACGACGCAACTGCCCGTGATCATCGCCGGCGCAGGCCCCGCTGGCGCCACCTTGGCGCTGTATTTGGCGCGACGCGAAATCCCCGTGTTGTTGCTGGAACGCGAAGCGGCGCTGCCACGGGATCTGCGAGCTTCCACCTTCCACCCGCCGTCGCTGGAGATGCTGAACGAGCTCGGCGTGGCCGCGCCGATGATCGAACGCGGCTTGGTGGTGCGTCGCTACCAGTACCGTGATCGGCGAAGCGGCGAAGTGGCCGAGTTCGACATGTCCGCCATCGCCGATGAGACGCTGTTTCCCTATCGCTTGCAGTTGGAACAGTACGAGCTCACGGGAATCATCGCGCGCGTGTTGCGCCGCTATCCCGCCGCCGAGTTGCGCTTCAACCACGAGGTCGTTGGCTTCGAACAGGATGCCGACAGCGTATCGGTTTCGGTGGTCACCGCCGAGGGCGCACGAAACTTGCGCGGCAGCTTCTTGATCGGCGCCGACGGGGCATCGAGCAACGTGCGCAAGTCAGCAGCAATCGGTTTCGGCGGCTTCACCTACGATGAGCGGTTTCTGGTAGCCTCCACGGACTTTCCCTTTGAGGACGTGTTCAACGATCTTTCTTGGGTGAACTACGTCGCCGACGCCGAAGAGTGGTGCGTGATGCTGCGCACCGACAAGGCTTGGCGCGTGCTCTGGCCAGTGCTTGATGCGGCCGACGCCGAACGCCAGCTAGAGGATGCGTGCTTGCAGCAACGCCTGCATCGCCTGCACGACAAGCTGGGCGACTACCGGATTCGCCATCGCACCTTGTACGACGTTCACCAGCGCGTGGCGGAAACCTATGTGCAAGGCCGCGTGGCGCTCGTGGGCGACGCCGCCCACATCAACAATCCGCTAGGCGGCATGGGTATGAACGGCGGCCTGCACGACGCCTGCAATCTCGGCGGCAAACTGACGGCGATCCTGCGCGGCTCGCTGGACCGCGCCGCCGGCCTTACCGCCTACGACCGCCATCGCCGCCAACTGGCCGCCCGCTTCGTGCAGGAACACACCATCAACAATAAGAAACTCATGGAATCGACCAACCTCGACGTGCAGCAGCGGCGGCAACGCGAGCTGATGACCAAAGCGAGCGACCCAGCCTTGGCCAAGGCGTTCGTAATGGAACGCGCTATGATGCATTGTGCATGGGAATGACGGGAGCTGTTTCGTGACCACCAAAGATCCTTCCACCACCCCCGCGAACGAGCCCCGCCTCCCCCTCTCGGACGTCGTCGTCATCGAGTTCTCGCACATGGTGATGGGCCCCGCCGCCGGCGTCATCCTCGCGGACTTGGGCGCCCACGTCACCAAGGTGGAACCCATCGGCGGCGACAACACCCGCCGCTTGCAAGGTTCCGGCGGCGGCTACTTCGCCATGTACAACCGCAACAAACGCAGCTTGTGCGTGGACTTGAAAAACGCCGACGGCCGCGATCTGGTACACGCCCTGATCGACAAAGCCGACGTCGTAATCGAGAACTTCCGCCCGGGCGCGATGGAAAAGCTAGGCTTCGGTTACGCGGAACTCGCCCAGCGCAACGAACGCCTGATCTATTGCAGCCTCAAAGGTTTCCTAAAGGGCCCCTACGAACACCGCGCCGCACTCGACGAAGTAACGCAGATGATGGGCGGCCTAGCCTACATGACCGGCCTGCCGGGACGCCCCATGCGCGCCGGCTCCTCGGTGGTGGACATCACCGGCGGCATGTTCGGCGTCATCGCCATCCTCGCCGCCCTCAACGAGCGCCGCACCACCGGCCGCGGCCAACTCGTCACCAGCGCCCTGTTCGAGACCACCGCGTTCCTGGTCGGCCAACACATGGCCCAACAAGCCGCCCTCGGCGAAGCCCCCCCGCCCATGTCCGTGCGCCGCTCGGCATGGGGCGTGTACGACCTCTTTACCTGCGCCGACGACGAACAGATCTTCGTCGCCATCGTCAGCGACACCCAATGGCGCACCTTCCGCAACCGCTTCCAAGGTACCGCCCAGCCCGACCTCGCGGCCCTGTTCGCCGACCCCACCCTCGAAACCAACCGCGGCCGCGTGGACAACCGCGACCGCCTACTACCCGCCCTCACCGCGCTGTTCGCCGCCCTCCCGCTAGCCGACGCCGCAACCACCCTAGAAGCCGCCGGCCTCCCCTTCGCCGAAGTCCGCCGCCCCGCCGACCTATTCGACGATCCCCACCTCGCCACCGACGGCCTGATGCACCTGCACATCACCGACGGCCCCCGCCGCGGCACCTCGGCGCGCCTGCCAAAACTTCCCCTCGAAATGGCCGGTCGGCGCTTGGATGCGCGGTTGGACATTCCGCGAGCCGGAGAGCATTCGCAGGAAGCCGGCAAGCGTTCTGGCTGCGTCGCGGCTCTACTGGAAGATCTCGTCCGCCGCGGCGTCGTCACATGTGCCTAGCGGAACGGCACCGCCTAGGCTCACCGGACAGCCACGAATCCGCTTGGCCTTGCCCGACAGCGGAGGTTATGCAGTGCCGTTGAGTGGGTTAACCGCCAGCCAGTCGTTGACGAACTCGTCGACCAAGTCCCTGACCGCATTCCGAACGTAAGCAACGTCGCCGAATCCCAAGGCCCCTATCGACCAAGTGGTTGCGAACATCGTGGCCGTCGCCAAACCATCTTCCGAGTTTCCTCGGTAGGAACGTACTTGAGATTGGAGGACGGCTTCTTGACTCAGCGCCAAGCGAACGTTGAATGCACCCTTTGGGTTCGTTCCCTTGTGCAAGACGTTGACATTGACGTAGAGATCAGGCGTCCCGCGATCCTCCGTCTCCAACACGCTGATGCCGGCCATACGCAACTTGATCTCAACATCCGTTTGGAACGTGTGCCGGTCGAAACCTGCATCTGCTGCCTCCCTGCTGAAGGACTCGACCATGACCTTGACGCCGGGCAGAGTTTTGAGGCTTTCTCGCTGGTTCATCACACGGATCTTCCGCCTCGCTCAACAGCGGAGTCCCGCCCAGGCATTTCCAATACCTTAGCGGGAGGGTTCGTCGGGGGCCAAGGATTGGACTCCAGCGCCTCAACTCGCTTGCGCAGCTTGCGTAAGCGCCTACTCTGCTTCTTTGCCTCGCCCCGTACTTCCCGGAGCAGCACATGGTGCACATCCAGCTTTTCGTTTACGACGCGCATGTGCTGTTCCAACTTTTCGTTTACAACGCGCAAGTGCTGTTCCAAGTTCTCGAGCTTTGCCTCTACACGGCCGCTCGCGTAGCCCGAATCCCGTTCTCGCTGCATGAGGACGTTCCGCAGGTTCTGTATGCCGAAATAGATGGTGACGACGACAGCCACGATCGCAACCGCGGCCATCACCATCCACTGCAAATCCGCCATGATGTTTGCCCCGTCGCTTGTTGGAGGCACAGCATACCAGCTCGATCGTTTGGCAAGCAACGCCGTGGTCATTGGTGCTCAAGAATGCTCGCAGTGGATGCCGACGCGCATCGTCAATCCAACCGGGCCGATGGGCAAGCCCGCCACCACGCCTTCTCGAACGCGGTGATTCGCGCCGTGCTCGTCAGCGTGTGGGCGATGGGATCCAAGCCGCGCAGTAGGCGGATTCGGTCGGACGGTCGGGTGCCGAAGGCGACTTGCGTGGACGTGGTGGCGATGGTGGCGGCATCCAGATCCACGGTCAAGAGGTTCTGCTGGGGCGCTTCTTGCACCCAACGCGCAAGCGCGGTTAGGTCGTTCATCGGCATCGTTCCGGGGAGCAGGCCGTTGGCGATGCAGTTTTTGCGGAAGATGACGGCGAAGCTGGGGGCGAAGATGGCGCGGATACCGAAATCCGCGAGGGCCCAGACGGCGTGTTCGCGGGAGGAGCCGCAGCCGAAGTTGGCGCCGGCGAGCAGGATGGTGGCGCCGGCGTAGGCGGGGTCGTTCAACACGAAATCCGGGTTTGGGAGGCGGGTGCCCACGTCCGCGTAGCGCCAGTTGGCGAATAGGCCGATGCCCAAGCCGCGTTTGGACACGCGGCGCATTTCCCGTGAGGGGATGATGGCATCGGTGTCCACGTTGTCGCGCAGCAGCGGCACGGCAACGCCGCGATGGCGGGTGAAGGGCTGCATGGGTGCCTCGGCGCGGCCTACACCATCGTCGGCGTGGCGATTCGGCCGCGAATGGCGGAGGCCGCCACCACCGCCGGGCTCGCCAGGTGGGAGCGTGTGCCAGGGCCTTGGCGGCCCTCGAAGTTGCGGTTGGTGGTGGTGATGACGCGCTTGCCCGGGCCGAAGGTCTCGCCGCCGGCGTAGAAGCACATGGCGCAGCCCGCTTCGCGCCACTCGAAGCCGGCAGCTTGGAAGGTTCGGTGCAGTCCCTCGGCCTCCGCGGCTCGTTTCACTTGGGTTGAACCCGGCACGCAAACCGCGGCCACGCCCGGGGCGACGCGGTGGTTTTTCAGCACGGCGGCGGCCAGGCGCAAGTCGCTCAGGCGGGCGTTGGTGCAGGAACCTATGAAGGCCGCGTCGATGGAAACGTCCGTCATCGCGGTGCCCGGTTGCAGGCCGATGTAGTCGAGGGCGCGTTGGTCGGCCAAATCCCGCGGTGGCGGCACGCGGCCATCGATGGGAACGCCTTGCGCCGGCGAAGTGCCCCATGTGACGCGCGGGGCCACCGCCGAGGCGTCAATGCGCAGGCAATGCTCGAAGGTGGCGTCGGCGTCCGTCCTGAGCGCTTGCCAAGCCGCGGTGGGGAGGGGCGAAGGGGCATACGGCCGCTCGGCAACATAGGCGATGGTCGCGTCGTCCGGCGCGATGAGCGCCGTCGCGGCGCCGAACTCCACGGCCATGTTGCAGAGCGTCTGGCGGGCTTCCAGGTCCAAGCCGGCTATCGCTTCGCCAGCGAACTCCAACGCCGCGCCGCGGCCGCCGGCGGCACCGTGTTCGGCGATGAGAAACAACGCCAAGTCTTTGGCGGTGGCATGAGGTGCCAGCACGCCATTTATGACGACGCGCATGTTGGCGGGTTTGTCGAGGCGCAACGTCGAGGTGGCGAGCACATGCTCCACGTCGCTGCTGCCGATGCCGAACGCCAGGCAGCCGAGCGCGCCCAAGGTGCAGGTGTGGGAATCCGGGCAAACCACCGTCAGGCCGGGCAGCGCGATGCCCTGCTCGGCGCTCACCAAGTGGCCGATGCCTTGGTCCTCGTCGCCCACGTCGAACAAGCGCAGCCCGAACCGCTCGGCGTGGCGGCGCAAGCCGACGATGAAGTCCGCGCCGCCCGGAACCGGGGTGGCGTCGCCGCGCCCCGGCCGCGTGTCCACCACATGATCCATCATGCAGAACACGTGGCGCGGCTGGCGAACCGTCTGGCCGCGCGCCGCCAGCTCGGCCAGCGCGATGCTGCCGGTGCGCTCGTGCAGGCAAACGCGGTCGATGTAGAGCAGGCTTTCGCCGTCCGCGTCGGTTTCGATGCAGTGGCTGTGCCAGAGCTTGTCGAACAGGGTCTGGGCGCGCCCCTTTGGAGCGCGATGGAGTTCGCTTGGCAAACTCCGCGCATTGGCAAGGGGCGAGTGCTTACGGGTCAAGGCGTTCGCCGGCGGCCGCGGAAGTCGGCTCGTCCGGGGTGGCGAGGGCTTCCCGCTCCTGCTGCACGATGCGCAGTATTCGCGCCAGGTACTCGGCCTGCCAGCGGCCGCGGGCGCGGCGTTGCTCCGCGTTGGGGTCGAAGTTGTCGATGTCCTCCTTGGCGAGGATGCCGCGTTCCACCAGCAGTTCCTCCAAGGTGTCCAGCCGCATGCGCGTCACGGCCAGCTCCCCGGCCACGCTCATGGCGATGGAGAGCACGCGCTCCACGTCCGCGTCAGAGAAAAAGTAGGGCCGCTTGCCCTTGGCCTTGGCGCCGGCGAGAGCGACCGGATCGAACGGCTCAGACATGGGCGCCGGTGATCCGCCAAGCGGCGCGGCGGCCGTAATCCTCCGCGCCATCGTCGGCGGCGTCGGGAAACAGTCCGCGATCAACCACCGCGGTGACGCTGCCGTGCAGCAGTTGCGAACGCTCGAACCCGGCGTCCACCATGCACTGGTCGAGGTCCACCTCGTGCAGCTTCGTCCAGAACGGCTCGTTGTTGTTGAAGGCGTCCCAATCGCGCATCACCTGCTCGAAGAGCGGCATGGCGGCGTCGTATTGCGGTTGCTCGATGTGGATGACGAAGCCGCCCGGGGCGATGAGCCGGCGGTTCTCCGCCATGATCCGGCGCAACGCCCGGCTGGAGGTTTCGTGCAGGAACATCGTGCTTTGGATCCAATCGAAGCCGGCGTCGTCGAACCGCGAGAGATCCGCGGCGTCCGCCTGCGCGAAGACCACGTTGTCCACGCCCAAGCTAGCCGCTCGCGCCGCGCCGTAGCGGAGCATCGGCGCCGCCACATCCACCGCCACGACCTGCGCCTCGGGGTAGGCCGCGGCGATGGGCAGCACGTTGTGACCAAGGCCGCAGCCCAAGTCCAGTATGCGCCGCGGCTGCCAGTTCGGGTGGTGCCGGCGCATGTATTCCACCATGCCTCGGCCGCCGCCGTCGGTGTAGCGGCCGAGCATCCCGCCGGTGGTGACGAACATGCCGGCGTCGTAGTTCGCCGCCGCGGTCACGTCGTCCGCCGTGCGCTCGGTGTAGTAGCTGCCGGGCATGCAGTGGTGATCCACCGCGGTGAGGTACGGGGGAATTGAAACGTCGGGGTCGAGCTGCAGCCGGCCGGCTTCCACCAAACGCCGCGTATCGTCGATGAGACGTTCGCGTTGCCCCAGCACCACCGCCATCCCCGCCTGCTGCCGCATCTCCATCGCGTTGCGGCGCAACGCGCTCCACGTTTGGTACAGGGGATCCGCCGCCAACGCCCGCCGCGCTTCGGGGCGCCGCGCCGGCTTGCGCCCGTTGGCCTCCTCGAATGCCGGTTCGACGCGCTGCCGATAGGCGTCCGCAACGCCGGGCAGCACCACCGACGCCAGATGCCGATTCAGCCGCGCCAAGAAGTTGAACCGCTCGGTTTGATCATGATCGGCCGCCGGAAACACGGCGTGACGGCCCACGGCGCGATAGTCCGGCAGCCCGTCGTGGTTCAACTCGTCCATTGGCGTTCCTCCGCCGGCTCGCCACCGACGCTTACCCTCGTTGGAAAGTCAGTTTGCCACAGCGAACGCCGCACGCACGGGCGCACGTCAGCGCGTTTCGCCCGCGGCAAAGCTGCACGGTAGCGTTCGCGCCAGCGTGTCCTGGCCGGCGCGCAACAGATCCAGCGTCATCCGCTGCAACGCATCGGCCTCGGGCAGCGGTGCGTCGCCTCGCCGCCCGAAACCGCGTTCGTGCCACGGCTGGTATTGGCTGCGGTAGCGTGCGAAGTGCCAAGCGGTGAGGAGGTGCGTACCGTCCCACCGCGGCGCGATGTCCGGTATTTCCACCGCCCGCGTTTCCAAGCGGGCTTGGCGGCCGGCGAGCAGCGCCGCCAGTTGCAGGCCCAGTCCCCGACCTTCGATTGTGGCCGCCGCGGGATCAACGCCGGCGCTGTCGAAAGCGGCCCGTAAAGTAGCCAGCACAGCCGCGGTGTCGTCCGGCCAAGGTGCGACGCTAAGCCCGTGGCCGGGCAGATCCACGCACAGGTGATCGCCACCGGCCGGGGCTTGCGCCGACGATTCGCCGGCGTCGTGCAGCCACACCGCGGCGGCATCCGATTCGCCGACGACATGGACTTGGCCGAGGGGCGTATCCACGAAGCCGCGCGGCGACGGCGGCAACTTCAGATCAGCGGCCGGCGGGGGATGGCGTTGAAACCAATCCGCAATGCGTTGCCATAGCTGTTCCCGATCGTCGGCTAGCTGCTTCGTCACGCGCGGATTCGCCGGTGCCCGCGGCAGGTGCGCGGCCAACACGTCGGACGCGGTGCAAGTCAACAGCGCCGGCCGGTTGAGGGCGGCCAAGCGCGGTTCGCCATCCGTGCGCAGCGCGGCCGCGTAGGGCATCCGGTAGGCGTCCCCCGCGCAAAGCAAATCCATCGCCCGCCCATGCAGCAGCTCGGTGTCGCCAAGATCCAAACTCATGCGCCGGCTTTCCTCCCGAACATGCCACGGGAAGTACCAGCTTTGGTCGATGATGCGCGACCAAAGCCGCGCCAGATGGGCACCATCCGGGCCCACGCCGAGCGGCGGCAGGTACTCGTCGCCCAGCTCGTCCGCCTCGGCAGCCGTCCAAATGGGAAAGCCCTCGCAGACAAGCGCTTCAACCCGCTGCGGATGCCGTCGCGCCAGCTCGGCCGCGAACACCGCGCCAGTGTGGTGGCCGTAGACGCCCACCCGGGGCAGCCCCAGCACATCCAGCAACGCCGCCAAGGCGTCCGCGTAGGCGTCCGCGCCGGCGGCTCGCAACGGCAACGGATCGGAGGCGCCGTTGCCCGGGGTGTCCGGCGCAACCACCAAGAAGCTGCCGGACAGATGTTCGATCAGCCCCGCCAGCGCCATCGCCGAGTTCGGCGATCCATGCAGCAACAGCAGTGGCGGGCCGCGGCCTGCGGTTAGCAGATAAACATGCCGAGCGCCCACGCGCACGACGGCCCGTCTTGGCGCCACGGTTTCCGCTCCGTCCAACTCGAAGACGCCAACCTAACCGATTTCGTCAACACCCTCAACGGCTTGGGGCAAGCCACCGAAGGCAACGCCGCGGTCTACCGTACTTGCGAACAATATGCTGTACGGACCGCGCCACTTCCCATGCCGACGGTCAAACGCTATGCTTGTGCAGAGTTTGGAGGGGGTGTTCTATGAAGCGCAGCAAACCGCGTGGGCGCATGGCGGGCAGCCGCACGTTCGCCGCGCGCCGCATAGCGAGCGCGGTGGCGGCCGCGTCGCTGGCGGCGGGGTCGATTTCGGCATACGGGCAGATCGAGGAGATCGTGGTCACCGCCACGAAGGACGCCGAAAGCATGCAGGATGTCTCTCTGGCCGTGCTGGCCATCAATCTGCAGCCGCCGGAAGAGCAGCACATCGACGTGTTCACGGACTATGTGCGCAATCTGCCCAACGTCACCGCCGGCGGGCGTGGGCCGGGGCAGAACGAGGCGTTCATTCGCGGCTTGGCGGTGGACCCGGTGAACGTGTCCATCGCCGAAGCCAACGGCACCACGCCGAACGTGGCCATGTATCTGGACGAGCAGCCGGCCTCCGCCGGCGGTCGGAACCTGGACATCTACCTCACCGACATCGCCCGCGTGGAGGTGCTGCCCGGGCCGCAGGGCACGCTGTACGGCGCGAGTTCCCAAGCCGGCACCATCCGCCTGATCACCAACAAGCCGCAGGTGGACCGCTTCGAGCTCGGCTTCGAGGCCAGCGTCGGCTTGACGCGGGGCGGCAAGGCGTCCAATTCTGCCGAGGCGGTGATGAACCTGCCCATCGTGTCCGGGCGCATGGGCGTGCGGCTGGCCATCTTCAACGACCAGCGCGGCGGCTACATCGACAACATGCCCGGCGCGCTGGTGCCGAACGCGGGTCTGAATCCGGCGCTGCCGAACCCGGACGGCGTGGTCTTCGTGCCGCTCGGCGGGGCGGCGGACAGCCACGAGTTCGCCGACGGCACCTTCGCCGAGCCCGGGCGGGCCTATCCGGTGGAGTACACGCCGGCGCGCAACGACGCGCTGGTGCAGGAGGACTTCAACGACAGCGGCTACCGCGGCTTCCGCTTGGGAGCGACGTACCTGTTCAACGACGACTGGCGGTTCACCGTGCAGCACCACCAGCAGACGCTGGAGGCGGAGGGCGTGTTCGACTACGACCCGACGGTGGGCGATCTGGAGGTGATGCGCTTCGCCGACGACGAGTTGCAGGACACCTTCGGGCAAACGGCTTGGACCTTGGAAGGCCGCTTGGGCAAGCTCAAAGCGTTGTACACCGGCGCCTATCTGCAGCGCGACATCGACCAAGTGTACGACTACAGCGAGTACGTCAACGTCGGCGGCTACATCCCGGGCTACGTGTGCGAATACAACACGCCGGGCTACCACGGCGGCGGCGGCGTGGGCTACGTGTTCGACCCCACCCTTTCCGGCGATCCGGGCGTCATCGAATGTCGGGATGCGTCCGGCTGGACGGACATCGCCAACGCGGATTCGCGCTGGACCCACGAGTTCCGCATCTCCGGCGACTTGGGAGCGATTTCCGTCATCGGCGGCGTGTTCTACCAAGAAGCGGTGGTGGAGCATGTGGGCGATTTCCACTACGGCGACCCGACGTGGAACGCCTTGGATCCCACGCCGGTGATCCGCGGCAAGGCGAACAACCCGAACGCGCGCGCGCCGACGGTGCAGTTCACCAACGACATCACCCGCCCCACCGAGGAGGTGGCCGTGTTCGGCGAAGTGGCGTGGCACGTCACGGACGCGCTCACGGTGGCGGTGGGCGCCCGCAGCTACGACTTGGAGGTGGGCTTCGAGGGGTTCTCGGCGTTCCGCTACGGCGGCCGGCCGGTGCCGAATCTGGCCGACGAGCCCGGCGTCACGGTGCGCCCCACCGCCGCCGGCGGCCGCGACTACGCCACCAATCTGGGCGACTTCCAACCCATGTCGGCCAGCGACGTCATCGGCAAGCTCACCGTTTCCTGGCAAACGGGCGACAACGTGCTGCTCTACGCCACCAGCTCGCAAGGCTACCGGCCGCCGGGCTTCAACCGCGCCGCGGCCGCGGGCGTGGCCACGCCGCAGGGCGTCGCGGCGCGCGCCAACGACGGGCCGGGCGGCTTCCCGGACTACTTCATCCCGGTCACCTACCGCAGCGACGAGGTGTTCAACGTCGAATTCGGTTGGAAGGCCCTGCTCTCGGACAATCGCCTGCGGCTGAACGGCAGCGTGTACCGCATCGACTGGAACGACATTCAGGTCTCGCACTTCGATTCGCAGAACATCTCCATCTTCACCATCGTCGACAACGCCGGCGACGCGCGCATCACCGGCATGGAGTTGGATCTGGAGTGGCGGCCTTCGGAGAACCTCACCTTGCACGCCTCGGCGTCTTGGAACAACACCGAGCTGGTGCGCGTGAACCCCACCTTCGACTTCGTGGTGGCGGACGTCGGCAGCGCTCTGCCGCTAACGCCGGAATACCAAGTGATCGGGCGCGCCCGCTACGAGTGGGATTTCGGCGACGGGCGCGCCTTCTGGCAGGTGGTGGCGAACCGCGCCGGACGCAGCTTCAACTCGCTGGTGGACGTGCCGGGCACGGACCCGCGCCAAGAGCAGGCGCCCTACTTCCTGGTGGACGCCTCGGTGGGCTACCGCGGCGAGACCATCCTGCGCGACCGGGAGAACTACGTTTGGTCCGGCTGGGGCGTGGAGCTGTTCGTGCGCAACGCCACCGACGAGCGGGCGCAGTTGCACGTGAACCGGCAGGACTTCCGCGAACGCATCACCACCAACCGGCCGCTCACGTTCGGTGTGCGCATCTCCTACGACGTGCTCTGAAACGAAGCCTCACAAAACGCCGAAGTCGTAGCGGATGGAAACGCCGAAGACCCGCGGCTCGGTGAGGAAGTAGTTGCGGAACAGGCCGGAGGTGTCCGTGGTGAGGTACTTGCCGGTCACGTTGGCGCTGTCGAACACGTTGCGCACCCACAGCTTCGTTTCCCAGCGGCCGTCGGCGCTCTCGTAGAGCAGCGACGCGTTGTGCTGATCCCAGCTCGCCACCGCGTCGCCGCGGGTGTTGAACAGGCGGGCGTGGAAGCCGCTCTGCCAGTAGAGGTCCCAGCGCAGCGTGAGCAGGTCGCCGACGCCGATCGCCCAAGTGTGCGCCAACCCCAGCTTGACGCCGTGGTCCGGGGAATTGGGCAGTTGCTTGCCGTCCAAGTCGATGGGAATGCCGTCCAGCGTTTCCACGCCGTTGGCGCGCAGGAAGCCGCGTGAGAACAGCGCGGGAATGGCCACGCCGCTGGCGTTCGCCGGATACGAGGTGGACTCGACGGCCAAGCCGTTGCGCACGTCCAGCGCCGCGCCGGCGGCCAGCGCCGCGGTCACCAGTTGCGCGGTGATCTGCTCCTCGCGGGCGATGTAGTTCACCCCGGTGAGCGAGCCCGGATCGATGTTGTTCAGCAGCACGTAGTCGGGGTTGCCGGCGGTGCGGTTGATCGGGTCCACCGCCTCGGAATCCGCCACCACCCCGCGCAGCCAGCCGTAGGAGAAGTCCACCGCCAGCCCGGGCGCGGCTTCCGGCCGCCACACGCCTTCCAACTCGAAGCCGGTGACGTCCGCGTCCACGTTCACGTTGATGGAACTGTTGTTGCGCACTTGCGAAACCTGCAAGCCCTGGTAGTCGTACACGAAGAAGGAGGCGTTCAGCACCAGTTGCCCGCGCAGCAGGTCGTTCTTCACGCCGATCTCGAAGGCGCTCACCTCCTCCGGCGCGTAGATGAACGGCGAGGTGTCTTGGAACGCCGGCGGAATCGCCTCGTTGAAGCCGCCCGGCTTGTAGCCGCGGCTGTGGAAGGCGTACACGAGGGTTTCCTCGGTGACCTGCAGGTCGAAGCCGACGCGGCCGCTCGGCGCCTGCCAACTGGCCGAATCCGGGCTGCCGGTGACGAAGCGGGTTTCGCGGAAACCCGGCACCGGCGGCACGGCCGCGGCGATGCCGCGAAACGCGGCGCTGCCGGCGGCTAAACCGGCATCCGCGGCGATCAGCGCCGGCTGCTGCGAAAGCAGCACCGCCACCGTTTGCTGGAACACCGCCGGCAACGGCAAACCGGCGATGACCGTGGGCACCGCGCCCACCGGCAGCGCCCCAGCGGCCACTTGCGCGCCGATGGTTTGCGCGGCGCCCACGGCGGCCAGAAGCGCTATCGCCGTCGGGCCGTGCTGTTGGTAGCTGCCGGTGGCGTCCCAGAACTGCAGCAGCCGCTGCGATGCGCCGCTCAGGGCCATTGCCGAGCCGCCGGCGATGGCGGCCATCTCGCTGAACAGCGATTGGCGGATCCACACGCGGTCGCCGAGCAAACCGCCCAGGGCGGCGTTGGCGTCCGCGGCGTTGAACAGCACGCTGGTGTCGCTGATCGACTTGTCCTCGCGGTTGTGGCGCAAGCCGGCGGTGAAGCGCAGCCGATCGGTCATGTCGAAGTAGATCTCGCCGAACACTGCCAAGCTCTCCTGCAGGTCGCCGGCGGTGGGATCGTTGGCGGTGTAGAAGTAGCCCGGGTACAAAGGCGGCAGGCCGAGGCGCGGTACGCCGTAGCGCGCCACCAGATCCAGGCCGTTGCCGAACACTTGGAAGCCGCCGATCTCCTTGTTCTCGTGCCGGCTGACGCCGAACAGGAAGTTGAACGGGCCGTTGAAGGCGGAGCTGACCTTGCCTTCGAGCGTCCAATACTCCTCTTCCGTGGCCGGCTGGTCGTACACGAACACGCGGCTGTCATTCACCGGCAGGGCGCAGCCGCCCAAGGCCCCGGTGGCGCCTTCCTGCACGCCGCAGCGGCCGCCGAGCCAATCCACGCCGGGCGCGTCGCCGCCCGGGGCGGACACCGGCCAGGCGCCGCTGGGATTGAAGGCCGTGGGCAGGAAACGCGCGCCCACGTCCATGCCGTAGTCCTGGGCGTAGCTCTCGGTGGCTTCGCGATGGCTGCCGAGTAGAGTGGCGGTGAGGGTGTCGAACTCGTAGGTGAAGCCGAAGGCGAACACGTCCTCGTCGTCGCGGAAGCGCGGCTCCAAATCCGTGTGCATCTGCCGGAAGCCGGTGATGCGCGGGCGGGGGAAATCGTACAGCGCCGGGTCGCTGCCGTCCGCGCCCAGCGGCAACGCGCCGGCGGCGCCGGCGAAGATGCCCATGACGGTGGCGCTCAGGTGCGGCGTCTCGAACGCGAACTCGTCCGGCAGGCAGCCCGAGGTGGGCAGCGGATTGCGCTTGCACACCTGATTGCTGATGCGCACCCGGTCGTCGTCTTCGCGCAGCACGCCGTACATGGCCCACAGCCGGGCGCGGCCGGTGATCTCCCACGCCCAGCTGACGCGCCCGGCCAGCACGTCGCGGCCGTCGATGTCCTCGTCGATGCCCGGCAGGGTGTTGCCGGCGGCGTCGGTTTGCCCGAAGGCGAGGTTCTTCACGTAACCGTCGCGGCGCAGCTGGAAGCCGGCCACCCGCGCCGCCATGCGCCGCCCCAGCGGTATGTTGATGGCGGCTTGGCTGCGCCGATGCCGGTAGGAGCCGTACTGCAAATCCACATGGCCTTCCCACTGCTCCAGCTCGGGCAGATTGGTGACCACGTTGATGGCGCCGCCGGTGGCGTTGCGGCCGAACAGCGTGCCCTGCGGCCCGCGCATGATCTCCACCTGCCGCACGTCGAAGAACTCCAGCGTGTTCAGGTTCGCCGTCAGGGGTATTTCGTTCAGGTGGAAGGACACGCCGGATTCGCTGCCGGTGCCCACCACCAGCTTGCCGATGCCGCGAATGGAGAAGCTGGCATCGCCGAAGTTGGTTGCCGTGAAGGACACGTTGCCGGCGCCGAACTGCAGATCCCCGGCGCCGATGATCTGGCTGTCGCGCAGCATCTCGCCGGTCATCGCGGTGACCGCGATGGGCACTTCCTGCGCCGGCTCCGGCACCCGCTGCGCGCTGACCACCACTTCCACCCAGCGCTCCGCCGATTCCTCCTCTTCCTCCTGCGCGTGGCTGGCGGGTGCGCTTGCCAAGACGAAGGCGGCGATGGCGAGCGGGCGCAGGGAAACGGCGGAAAGGCGTTTGCGGCGGCGGTCGGCGTGTGGCACGAGATGATCCTTAGCGGACTCGAACATGGCGGCGAATGTTACCTTACGGCGCTCCAACCTCCGCAAAGCCGCGCCGGGCAGGGTACGCATGGACTTGGCAGACCGAGACGGCGCCGGCTTGGCGACCATCGACGAGCAAATGCGCGCCGGTCGGTTTGCCGCCGCGGCCGAGGCCGCGCAACGGCTGTTCGATGGCGATGCCACAGGCAAGGGCGTTCCGCACATTCCGCAGGCGCTGTACCGTTTGGCGGTGTGCCGGCGGCATCTCGGCGAGTTCGCCGCGGCGCGGCGGGCGCTGGACGAACTGGAGCGTATGGCCCCGGACTTCGCCCGGCTTTGGCAGGAGCGCGGCCATTTGGCGAAGGCGCTCGGCGACGGTCAAGCGGCGCTCGCCGCCTACCGCGAGGCGGTGCGCCGCGACGATGCCTTGTTGGCGAGTTGGCGCGGTGTGGCGGCGCTCGGCACGGCGGCGCTGCGCCGGGAAGCGGGCGCTTGGGTGCGTTATCTGTCCGCGTTGCCGGCGCCGCTGCTGCAGGCGCGCGGCCTCAACAACAGCGGCCGGGCTTGGCAGGCGGAGCGGTTGTGCCGGGCGTTCTTGACGCGCCATCCCAAACATGTGCCGGCCATGCGCCTGCTGGCCACCATCGGTGTGCAGCGCGGCGCGCTGGACGACGCCGAGTTCCTGCTGGAGAGCGCGGTCGCGTTCGCGCCGGACGACCGCGGGGCGCTGGTGGACTACATCGACGTGCTGCACAAGCGCCAGAAATTCGGCGAGTCGTTGACTTGGGCGCGACGGCTGCTGGCGCGGGATCCGGCAAATCCGGCCAGTCGGCTGATCTGCGCCAACCAGGCGATGGCCGCCGGCGACTACGACGGCGCGCTGAAGGTGTACGACGAGGTGCTCGGCGCACCCGGGGGTTCCCGCCTGGAGCGCGACGAGCGAGTGCATTTGACCCGCGGCCACGCCTTGAAGACGGCCGGCCGGTTGGACGATGCCATCGCCGCGTATCGGCAAGCGGCGCGGCTGCGTCCGGACTACGGCGATGCTTGGTGGAGCCTCGCCAACTTGAAGGTGTACCGCTTTGACGCCGGCGAGCGGGAGCGTTTGGCCGCCCTTGCCGAAGCGCCGGGAACGGCCACCGAGGATCGCATCCATCTGCTGTTCGCGCTGGGCAAGGCGTTCGAGGACGCGGTCGACTATCCGCGTTCCTTCGCTTGCTACGAGCGTGGCAACGCCGTCAAACGGCGGCAACTCGGCTATGACGCGAAGCGCATGGCGCGGCGTTTGCGGGCGCAACAGGAGGTGTGCGACCGGGCTTTCTTCCGCGCCCGCGCCGGCGGCGGATGCACGGCCACGGATGCCATCTTCGTGGTGGGCCTGCCGCGTTCCGGCTCGACGCTGATCGAGCAGATACTCGCTTCCCATTCGGCGGTGGACGGCACGCTGGAACTGCACCACATCGGCGCGTATGCCGCCGAGCTCGACGGCCGCGGCCATCGAGATGCCCAACGCCGCGGCGACGGCGAGCCGGGCGAACCGCCACGCTATCCGGCCACGCTGCGCGATTTGGACGCCGCCGCACGCTTGCGCCTCGGCGAACGCTATCTGCAAGAGACGCGCCTGCACCGCCAAGGCGCACCTCAGTTCGTGGACAAGATGCCCAACAACTTCCGCCACCTCGGGCTCATCCACCTGATCCTGCCGAACGCCAAGATCATCGACGCCCGCCGCCACCCGCTGGCCTGCTGCTTCAGCAACTTCAAGCAGTTGTTCGCCAGCGGCCAGGAGTTCAGCTACGGCTTGGCCGATCTCGGCAGCTACTACCGCGACTATGTGGCGCTGATGGATCATTGGCAGGAGGCGCTGCCGCCCGGGCGCGTCCTGCGGGTGCAATACGAACAGGTGGTGGAGGATTTGGAGGGGCAGGTGCGGCGCCTCCTCGACTTTCTGGAACTGCCCTTCGAGTCCGCCTGCCTGCGCTATTGGGAGACGCCGCGCTCCATCCGCACCCCCAGCGCCGAGCAGGTGCGACGCCCCATCAACCGCGACGGTTTGCACCAGTGGCGCCGCTTCGAGCCCCACCTGCAGCCGCTCAAGGAAGCCCTCGGCGACCTGCACACTGACTAGCCGATCGGCAAACGCTTACGCCAAGCATGGCGGATGTTCAGCGGGAGCTAAAATGAGCGGATCGACGCCGTTGGCCAACATCACCGATGTCCCTCTTCCTCGCCAAGATCGCCCGCAACACCCGTACGCAACGTGAACGGGCACTGCATGACCGCCGCCCAACGTGGCGGGTGCTGCTGCTTCCCTTGATGCTCCTTGCCGGGGGGTGTCCGACGGTGGAGACCGGGAAGCCGTCGGTCGCGCCGGCGGCGCCTTTGGCGGAGAGCGATGCCGGGCAGGGCGCGGCACAAAGCCGCGGGAACTTGGTAACCAAGGGCATTCCGGCGCTGCCGGCGGATTTGCTGCGGGAGCTCGCCCGTTATCAGAACACCCGCTCCGCCGCGCTGCAGGACTGGCTGGGCGACGGGTTGCTCATCTCGACGCGGTTTGGCGACACCGTGCAACTGCACCATGTGGCAGAGCCGCTGGGCGCGCGCCGCCAACTCACCTTCCACGACGAGCCCGTTGGCGGGGCGCGGGTGCCGCCGGTTCGCCAAGCCGAGGGCTTCGTGTTCTTGAAGGATGTCGGTGGCAGCGAGTTCTACCAGCTGTTCTGGCAACCGCGCCAAGGCGCCGGCGGCAGCGGCCCGGCGCGAATGTTGACCGACGGCAAATCCCGCTACATCGCACCGGTTTTCTCGCCGAGCGGCCGGTTGCTCGCCTATTCCACCACCGAGCGCAACGGCGCGGATTGGGATTTGCACACGCTGAGCTTGGACGGCGAGCGAAGGGTCTTGCAACAGGGCGCGGGCGTTGGCTGGACCGTGGACGATTGGGCGGCGGACGAGGCGCGGATGTTGATCTCGCGCTACATCTCCGTGAACGAATCCGAGCTGTACGAGCTCGACTTGCACAGTGGCGAGCGCGAGCGGCTGCTGCCGGATGTCAAAGCCGCCATCGGCCGGGCCCGCTACGGCGGCAACGGCACCGTGTACTTCACCTCTGATCACCTTGGCGAGTTCCGCCGCCTCTACCGGCTGGAACGCGCCACCGGCGCGTTGACAGCGCTCACCGAGGAAACGCCGTGGGATGTGGAGGGCATGGCCATCTCCCGCGACGGCGGGCGCTTGGCGTTCACCGTGAACGAGGAGGGCATGAGCCGGCTGGTGGCGATGCGCTTGGACACCGGCGCGTTCATCGCCTTGCCCGAGTTGCCCGCCGGCATCGTCTCCGGCCTGCGCTTCCACCCGGACGGCGACCGCCTCGCCTTCACCATGCGTTCGGCGACCACCCCGTCGGACGTGTTCAGCATCGACTTCAACACCCGCGTGCTCACCCGCTGGACGCGCTCGGAACTCGGCGACTTGCCGCGCGACGCCTTGGTGGCGCCGGAATTGGTGCGCTATCCATCGTTCGACGGCCTTTCCATACCGGCGTTCGTGTACCGCCCGCGCACGCCCGGCCCGCACCCGGTGGTGGTGGCGATCCACGGCGGGCCGGAAGGCCAGGCGCGGCCGGGGTTCTCGCCCACCACGCAGTTCCAAGTCAACAATCTGGGCGTGGCGGTGATCGCGCCGAACGTGCGCGGCTCCCGGGGCTACGGCAAGACCTATCTCACCCTGGACAACGGGCGCAAACGCGAGGATTCCGTGCGCGACATCGGCGCCCTGCTCGATTGGATCGCGCAAACGCCCGATTTGGACGCCAGCCGGGTGGCCGTTTCGGGCGGCTCCTACGGCGGCTACATGGTGCTCGCCTCGCTGGTGCATTTCGGCGACCGGCTGGTGGCCGGCGTGGACCGCGTGGGCATCAGCAACTTCGTGACGTTCCTCACCAACACCCAACCCTATCGCCAAGATCTGCGCCGCGCCGAGTACGGCGACGAGCGCGACCCCGCCATGCGCGTATTCCTGGAGTCCATCTCCCCGCTCACCCGCGCCGACGAGATCACCTCGCCGCTGCTCGTCGCCCAAGGGCTGAACGATCCGCGCGTGCCGGCCAGCGAGTCCGAGCAGCTCATCAACGCATTGGAGGTACACGGCGTGCCCGCTTGGTACGTGCTGGCCAAAGACGAGGGCCACGGCTTCCGCAAGAAGCCCAACCGCGACTACCTGACGGCGGTGACCGCGCTGTTCCTCAAGCGCCACCTGCTCGACGCGCAGCCATGAAGCTGCTCATCGCCAATCGCGGCGAGATCGCCATCCGCATCGCCCGCGCCGCGGCGGAACTCGACATCCCCGCGGTGGCCGTTCACTCGGAAGACGACGCCCGTTCCCTGCACGTTCGCCAAGCGGACGAGGCGGTGGCGTTGCCAGGCGTTGGCGCCCGTGCGTACTTGGATATGGACGCGATCGTGGCGGCCGCGCAGGCGAGCGGCTGCGACGCGTTGCATCCGGGCTACGGTTTCCTCAGCGAAAACGCCGAATTCGCACGACGTTGCACGAACGCGGGCATCGCGTTCGTCGGCCCGCCGCCGGAAGCGCTGGCGTTGTTCGGCGACAAGACCCGCGCCCGCCGCTTGGCCGAAGAGCACGACGTGCCGGTGCCGGCGGGCTTGTCCGAACCCGTGGACGTCGCCGCGGCGGAGCGGTTTTTCGCGTCGCTGCCGGAAGGTTCGGCGATGTTGTTCAAAGCTGTCGGCGGCGGTGGCGGACGCGGCATGCGCGTGGTGCGGGCGGCGGCGGAGGTTGCCGACGTCTACGCGAGGGCGCGGTCGGAAGCCGAGGCGGCGTTCGGCGTGGGCGACGTGTACGTGGAGCAGTTCTTGGCGGACGCCCGGCATGTGGAAGTGCAGGTGGCGGCGGACGACGCCGGCGAGGTGCTTTCTTTCGGCGACCGCGATTGCACGATCCAGCGGCGCCACCAGAAGCTCATCGAGGTCGCTCCGGCGCCGGCGCTTTCGCCGGCCGTGCGCGAGGCGTTGGCGGCCGCGGCGTTGCGTTTGGCCCGGGCCGCGGGCTATCGCAGTTTGGGCACGTTCGAGTTTCTGGTTTCCGGGGCGCCGGGCGAACAGCGTTTCCACTTTCTGGAAGCCAACGCCCGCCTGCAAGTGGAACACACGATCACCGAGGAAGTGACCGGCGTGGACTTGGTGGGCCTGCAACTGCGCTTGGCGCAAGGCGAGACGTTTGCGGCGCTGGGGTTCGCCGTGGCGCCGGCGGTGCGCGGCCACGCCGTCCAGGCGCGGGTGAACATGGAGACGATGACGGAAAGCGGCGAAACCCTGCCCGCCGGCGGCGTCCTCGCCGCGTTCGATCCGCCCACCGGGCCGGGCATTCGCACGGACACCTTCGGGTACGCCGGCTACGCCACCAGCCCGCACTTCGATTCGCTGCTGGCGAAAGTGATCGTCCGCAGCGACCTCTCGTTCGCCGCCGCAGTGCGCAAGGCGGAGCGGGCGCTGGCGGACTTCCGCATCGAAGGCGTGGCCACCAACATCCCGTTCCTGCGCGCCACCATGCGCCGGGCGCTGGCCTCGCCGGTGGTTCACACGCGCTTCGTGGACGAACACATGGCGGCGCTGGCGGCCGACGCGGCGCAACACGAGCCCGCGCAGCGCTACTTCCCCTCGACACTGGCGACAGCCACGCCGGAAACCGGGCAGGCGGGCGCCACGCTGCTCAGCGACGACCCGCTCGCGGTGCTGGAACACGGCAAATCCGCGCCCTCGCCAGCGGCGCAGCCAGCTCCCGCCGCCGCGCCGGAAGGCCAAGTCGCGGTGGTTGCGCCCATGCAAGGCACCGTGGTGAGCATCGAAGTGGAAGCCGGGCAGGAAGTAGCCGCGAACGCGCTGCTGCTGGTGATGGAAGCCATGAAGATGGAGCACGAGATCCGCGCTCCCGCCAGCGGAGCTTTGCGCCAACTCAACGTGGCAAAGGGCGACACGGTGTGGGCAGGCCATGCGCTGGCCTTCATTGAAGAACGCGAAGTACACACCAGCGGCGACGCCGGTGCCGAAACCGTGGATCTGGATCACATTCGCCCCGATCTGGCGGAAGTGCGACAACGCCACGACGCGACCTTGGACGCCGCCCGGCCCGACGCCGTGGCGAAGCGCCGCAACACCAACCAGCGCACCGCCCGCGAGAACATCGCCGATCTCTGCGACGCCGGCTCCTTCGTGGAACACGGCCAGCTGGTGCTGACGCCGGGCACCGGCCTGCCGCTCGAAGAAACCATCGCCAAGTTCCCCACCGACGGGATGGTCACCGGCATCGGCGGCGTCAACGGCCACCTGTTCGGCGGCGAACGCGCCCGCTGCGTGGTGATGGCCTACGACTACACGGTGCTGGCCGGCACGCAAGGCGCCATCAACCACCCGAAAACCGACCGCATGTTGGAACTGGCGGAGAAGTGGCACGTGCCGATGGTGCTGTTCGCCGAAGGCGGCGGCGGACGCGCCGGCACCGGCGGCCGGCGCCAAGGCCCGCCGCCCAAACCCGCGCCGCGCAGCGCCGATGCGCCAACGCCGCCAGCGCGTTTCGACGCGCCCAGCCGCCCGTTGGACACGCCCACCTTCGCCTCCATGGGCAGGCTTTCCGGGCTGGTGCCAATGGTGGGCATCACCTCGCGCTACTGCTTCGCCGGCAACGCCTCGCTGCTCGGCTGCTGCGACGTGATCATCGCCACCCGCAACGCCAACATCGGCATGGGCGGCCCGGCGCTCATTGAAGGCGGCAATCTGGGCGTCTTTCGCCCGGAGGAGATCGGCCCCCTGGACGTGCAAACCGCCAACGGCGTGGTGGACGTGGCGGTGGAGGACGAAGCCGAAGCGGTGGCGGTGGCCAAGCAGTACCTCTCCTACTTCCAAGGGCGGCTGGCGGAGTGGGAGTGCGCGGACCAGCGCCAACTACGCAACATCGTGCCGGAAAACCGCCTGCGGGTGTACCAAGTGCGCGATGTGGTCCACACGCTGGCGGACACCGGCTCGGTGTTGGAACTGCGCCCGAAGTTCGGCCTCGGCATGGTGACGGCGTTCATTCGCATCGAAGGCCGCCCGGTGGGCGTGGTGGCGAACAATCCGCAACACCTCTCCGGCGCCATCGACAGCGACGGTTCGGACAAAGCCGCCCGCTTCCTGCAACTGTGCGATGCGTTCGACATCCCCGTGCTGGTGCTCTGCGACACGCCGGGCATGATGGTGGGGCCGGAGGTGGAAAAGACCGCGCTGGTGCGCCATTGCAGCCGCCTTTTCGTCACCGGCGCCAACCTCACCGTGCCGCATGTGACCATCGTGCTGCGCAAGGCATACGGCTTGGGCGCCCAAGCGATGGCCGGCGGCAGCTTCAAGGAGCCGTTCGCCGCCGTGGCGTGGCCCACCGGCGAGTTCGGCGGCATGGGCTTGGAGGGACAGGTGAAGCTGGGCTTCCGCAACGAGCTCGCCGCCATCGAGGACACCGACGAGCGCGTCGCGCGCTACAACGCCCTGGTGGCCGCCGCCTACGAACGCGGCAAAGCGCTGAACGCGGGAATGTCCTTCGCCGTGGACGACGTGATCGACCCGGCCGATTCGCGCCGCTGGGTGACGGCCGCTTTCGACGCGGCCGGCCCCGCCGCCACGCCCGGCCTGCGGCGCGGCGAAAAGAAACGCCGCAACGTGGACACTTGGTAGCGCGACTCCTGGGAGCGCGGGCGTCTCGCCCGCATTGCCCTCCGTTGGGCACCTTGGCCTACACTGAACGCATGGAAACCCTGCTCGGCTTGTTGCCTTCGAGCGGCCGCGGCACGGCCATCGCGGCACCGGCTTGCCGCGGCATCGACTACTCGGAACTGCGTGGGCAAACGGAAGCGATCGGGCGGCAGTTGCGCGGCGTTGGCGTGGGGCCGGACGATCGCGTGGCCATCGTGCTGCCGAACGGCCCGGCGATGGCGGGCGCTTTCGTTTGCATGGCACCGTGGTCCGCCACCGCGCCGCTGAACCCCGCGTACAAGGCGGACGAGTTCGATTTCTACCTTCAGGACCTGAACGCCCGCGCGTTGGTGGTGGAAGAAGGCGCGGAGTCCGCGGCGGTGGCCGTTGCCGAAGCGCGGAACATTCGGGTGTTGCGGCTTGCTGTTGGCGAAGCGGCAGGGGCGATTCGGCTCGCCGGAGCGCCAGAGGGCGTTGTGCGAGGGCGGCCGCCGGAATCCATCGCGCTGATCCTGCACACCTCTGGCACCACCTCGCGGCCCAAGATGGTGCCCTTGAGCCAAGCGAATCTGGCGGCTTCCGCGCGCAACATCGCCGCCACGCTGCGGTTGACGCCGGCGGATCGGTGCTTGAACGTGATGCCGCTGTTTCACATTCACGGTTTGATGGCGCCGGTGCTGGCGAGCTTGACGGCAGGCGGCACGGTGGTTTGCACACCCGGCTTCGACGCGCTGCGCTTCTTCGCTTGGCTGCAAGGGGAAAACCCCACTTGGTACAGCGCGGTGCCGACGATGCATCAGGCGATCCTCGGCCGCGCCGCACGCAACGCCCAGATCGCGCGTACTAGCAAGCTGCGCTTCATTCGCTCTTCCTCCGCGTCCCTGCCGCCGCCGGTGATGGCGGAGCTGGAGCGCGTCTTCGGCGCGCCGGTGATCGAGGCGTACGCCATGACCGAGGCGGCGCATCAAATGTGCTCGAATCCCCTGCCGCCGGGGGTGCGCAAAGCGGGATCGGTGGGCCCGCCGGCGGGCCCGGAGGTGGCCATCATGGACGCGCGGGGCGAGTTGCTTGGCGTTGGCGAAGAAGGCGAAATCGTCATTCGCGGCGAGAACGTCACCAGCGGCTATCTTGGCAACGACGCCGCGAACGCCGCCGCCTTCGACAGCGGTTGGTTCCGCACCGGCGATCAAGGCGTGATGGACGCGGACGGCTATGTGAAGGTGACCGGGCGGTTGAAGGAGATCATCAACCGCGGCGGCGAGAAAGTCGCGCCGTTGGAAGTGGACGAAGCGTTGCTGAACCATCCGGCGGTGGCGCAGATCTGCACGTTCGCCCTGCCGCACCGGACGCTCGGCGAGGAGGTTGCCGCCGCGGTGGTGCTACGCGACGGCCAATCCGCCACCGAGCGCCAACTGCGCGAGTTCGGCAGAGAACGTCTGGCGGATTTCAAGGTGCCGCGCCGGGTGGTGTTCGTGGCGGAGATTCCCAAAGGCCCCACCGGCAAAGTGCAGCGCATCGGCCTCGCCGAACGGCTGGGGCTGGCGTCGTGAGGGTCTGCGTCTACGGCGCCGGCGCTGTCGGCAGCTACCTCGCCGTGCTGCTGGCGCGGGCCGGCGCCGAGGTGAGCGCGGTGGCGCGCGGGCCGCATCTGCAGGCGATGCGTGCGAACGGCTTGCGGCTGCTCGTGGATGGCGAGGAACTCGTGGCCGACGTGCCGGCCACGGACGAACCGGCGGCGCTGGGCAAACAAGACATCGTGATCGTCACCTTGAAGGCGCATTCCATCCCGGGCGCCGTGAATGGCATTCGCGCCCTGCTGGACCGGCATACGCCGGTGGTGAGCGCCGTCAACGGCGTGCCCTGGTGGTACTTCCACCGCCTGGATTCGCCTCTTGCCGAACGCCATGTGGAGAGCGTGGACCCGAGCGGCGTCATCTGGCAAGGCATCGGCCCGGAACGCGCCATCGGCTGCGTCGTCTATCCCTCCGTGGAGGTGGTGGCGCCGGGCGTGGCGCGGCATCTCTCCGACGACCGCTTTATTCTCGGCGAACCGGACGGCCGCCGCAGCGAACGCATCGTCGCGCTAGCGTCGCTACTGCTCGGCGCCGGCCTGCGCGCGCCGATTCGCCCACGCCTGCGCAACGACATCTGGATGAAGCTGTGGGGCAACCTGGCCTTCAACCCGCTCTCGGCGCTCACCCACGCCACCTTGGACGTGCTCGCCACCGACCCCGGCACCCGCGTCATCGCCAAAGCCATGATGGCCGAGGGGCAGGCGGTGGGCGAAGCCCTGGGCGCGCGCTTCGCCGTGGACATCGACAAACGCATCGAAGGCGCCGCCGCCGTGGGTGCGCATCGCACGTCAATGTTGCAGGATCTCACCTTGGGGCGGCCGTTGGAAACCGCGGCGCTGGTCGGCGCGGTGCGCGAGCTCGGCGCGCTCACCAGCATCGCCACGCCCACCATCGACATGATTCACGCCCTCATCGAGCAGCGGGCGACGTTTCGCAACAGCGGTTCGTTCACTGTAAGATGACTGCCAGATGTCGGCGGTCGACCACCACCACGTCCCCACCACCAGCGACCAAACACGAGGGCATCGTGGCCCCCATCGCTACCAAGCAACGTGAAGACACTTCGCGAGGAGCGGCCACCGTCTGCCGGAACGACGACCTGTTCGGCAACGCGGTTGCGTCCGCTCCCGATCGATGCGCTGATCGAGCCGATGGGGCAATCGCCGGATTTCGCGACCCGGCGTTCATGGCGAACCGGTCTGCCCCGGTTCACCGATGGGTGCCGTGGATCGCCGGCTATTCCAAGCACTTCGTGGCCGACGCGCTGGCCCGTTTCGCCCCGCGGCCGAGCGTGGTGCTTGATCCGTTCTCCGGCGTTGGCACCACGTTGGTGGAGGCCGACTTGGCCGGCCACGAAGCGCTGGGCTTCGAGATCAATCCCTACGCCGCCTTCGCATCGACGACGAAGTTGAAGGCGCACCGGGTTCCAGCCGATGCGTTGCGCGACGCCGCCAAGGAGCTGCGGGCGTACTCCGAACAGGTGCTTGCGAGCGGTGTGACGCCCGCTCGCAAGCCGCCGCCGGGCTTCCGCACCCGCAGCCCGTTCTACAGCCCCAAAGTGGAGCGCAAGGTGCTCTTGGCGCTGGATTTCATCGACCTTCGCACCGGGCGCGTGGCGGACATGCTGCGCTTGGCCTTCGCCGCCACCATGGTGGATTACTCCAACTACTCCTACGAGCCGAGCTTGGGGCGAAAGGCGGCGGTGGGGCGGCCGGACGTGGAGGACTTTCCCGTCATCAACGCCTTGGCCGGCAAGGTGGCGCAGATGGCGAACGACGTGGCCTGGTACCGCGAAACGCGCGCCAAGGCCAAAGCCAAGAGAAGCCGACGAGATGGGCGGGTGATCGAGAAGTCCTTCTTCGATGGCTACCGCGATGTGCCGGCCGCAAGCGTGGACTTGCTGATCACCTCGCCGCCGTACCTCAACAACTACCACTACAACCGCAACACGCGCCCGCACCTCTATTGGCTGGATTTCTGCAGCTCGCCGACGGACCTCAAGCGCTTGGAAGCGTTGAACTTCGGCACCTACTGGCAGAACGCGCGCGACCGCGGCCCTGTGGCCCTCGATCCCGCCGTTGCGGACACGGAGATCCAAGACGTCTTGGATGAAGTGCGCGAACGGAATCCGCACAAGGGCATTTATGGCGGCCAGGGTTGGGCCAACTACGCCGCCTTGTACTTCAACGACTGCGCGCGCTTCGCCCGGGGCGCGAAATGGTGCCTGCGCCCCGGCGCCACCGCGCTGGTGGTGGTCGGCAACAGCATCCTGCAAGGCGTGCCGATCGCCACCGACCGCTTCCTCGCAAGCATCGCCGAACGCTGCGGCTTGGAGACGGTGGCCGTGCATACGCCGCGCGACACCCGCGTGGGCAGCAGCATCGTCCACTCCAGCGTTCGCGCCGGCGTGGCGAACGGCGGACGCTTGTACGAATCCATCGTGGAACTGCGGCAGCCGTAGATGGCCGAGCTCTACGATCCGCTGACGTACGACAACCTCATGGCGGGCCTCGCCTTGCGCTTCCGGCAACGACCTCAGCAGCGTTTGGCCACGGTTGAGGAAGTCGAAGGGCCGGGTGTTTACGCGCTTTTCTACACTGGCGGCTTCAATGCGTATCGCGTTATTTCCGGCGGCGAAAATCCGATCTATGTTGGCAAGGCCGTGCCTCCGGGATCGCGCAAAGGGACAGGCGTGGACGCATCGAAACCGGCGCTGCGGAGTCGTTTGCGAGAGCACACCAGATCCATCGATGCCGCGGAAAACCTGGAGGTGGCGGAATTCACCTACAAGCACATGGCCATCGAGCCCGTTTGGATCACCTCGCCGCGCGATTCCTCATCGAACACTACAAACCAGTCTGGAACCTCTGCTTGGATGGATTCGGCGATCACGATCCCGGCAGCGGCCGGCGCAATAGCCAGCGGAGTTGGTGGGACACGCTCCACCCCGGCCGAAGCTGGGCTGCCGACCTGACCGGCGAGCGGGACGCCGCAGAGGCGGAGGCCAATGTCGTGTCTTTCTTGAACGAGGGCTGACCCAGCCCCTGGCAGTTCGTGCGCGAGCTTGGCGGCACCGCAAAGCTACCCCGACCATCGACATGACTCGCCCCTCATCGATCAGCGGGCGGCGTTTCGGCTGCCGGCTCCTGATCCAGCAGTTGCTTCATGTGGGCGTGGAAGGAGGGAATGCCGAACGAGACGTTGTCCTCGTCGTCGCACGTCAACGCGCCGTGGGCAATGGCGGCGTCCAACTCGGGCGCGCCGAAGCCCGCCTCGATCAAGACGCCCTTCGCATCGTGGTATTCCAGCAGGGTCTTCTGGGCGCGCTCCATCGCCGCCACCAAGGCCGTCATCGGCTTGCGGCTGTGCGCTGCCGAAAGCCGCCTGTTGTAGTAGGCGATCCGGCGTTGTTCCCCGTGCCGCAACGCTTCCTCGAGCGCTTCGCCCTGCAGGTGCCGATGTCGGGTGAGAGCCTTGTGGGCACCCGCCAAGTAGCCGTTGATGTGCTGCGGGAATCCGTGGCTGGCGTCGGCTAGAGCAGCCAAACTCGCGCTGGGCACCTCGTGGTGTCCCAGCCGGGCCAGCGTTTCCGCGAAGGCCGTGACCGCATCCTCGCGGCGCAACGAATGGAGGATCGTCGGTTCCGCGATGCGGGATATGCCCCTCCCGTCCGCAACGCCCGCGAGCCGCGCTGCCGTGTGCTGCAGCCCGAAACCCAGCAACAGAACGGGACAGCGGGTCAGCCCTTGGTGCAGAACGCGCAGCGTGGGCATGGCCTCATCGCCGATCGACTGCAGCTCGTCGATGAGCAGCACCAACGTCTTGTTCTGCCACATGCCCTTCTCAGTGGACTCCCGCAACAGACCGGCGAAGGCGGAAGTGTGTCGCCCGACATCCTTGGCCACTGCAACCGAAGCGCCCACGACGCCGCCGCTCACGTTCGCCACCCGGGCGATCTCGGCGGCCCTTTGCTCGGCGTCGATTGCGCGTCCCATCGCCTTGAACAAGCTCAGCGGGTCGGCGAGTTCTTCGGGCGAGATCAGCAACGTGGCAACAGTGCGGCCTTCCACCGCTTGGCCCTGCACGCGCTTGGCGAACTCGTCGGCCAGTCTTGTTTTGCCCGAGCCGGGCACGCCGATGGTCAATTGCAGCCCGTTGGACTCTCCGGTCGCGCACAACACTTGCAGATCGTCGTGACACTTCCGCAGTTCTGCATCGCGTCCAGCGAAGTAGAGCGGCGGCATCCGCTCCCCGGGGACAGCTGTTGGCGCTGCGCTCATGGCGGCCACCTTACGCTTCCCGCCTTGCGGCGTTTCGATACGGCGCCATGTCCATCCCCGGATACCGTGCGCCCACCCCGGCCAACGTCTCCTCCGTCCAGTATTGGTGGCCGGGCGGCGGAAAGCCTAACAGCTCGCGTTCGGCGGGGTTCGCGCCTTCCATCCACGCGCGGAACGCCGGCTTGATGGCCTGCGCCGACCAGCCGACGATGCCGAGCCACTTCCACGCCGCCGGCGCGTAGGTTACGAAGTGCGCCAAGCGTCCGCCTTCGGCGCGAAACGGCGTGCCGCGATGGAACGTGCGCATGCTGTAGATGAAGAGCGAGCCGGCCGGCACGATCACCTTCACTTCGTTGTCGTAGAGCGCGGGGCGCGCGGCGCGGCTGCAATGCGCCGGCCAGAGAATCTTCTCCGGGTAGTGGCGGCGCGAGCACACCGCGGTGGGCGCGTTGTTGGCGGTCACGTCCGTGTAGTAGAGCAGGTAGGCGGTTTGCCAATAGGCCGGATCGTCGGGCGGATAGGCCAGCGTGTGGTTGCCGTAGTCGCAGTGCATGCCTTGATCCTGATCGGCGGGATGGCCTTTGTGCTTGAACGACAAGTGCGACTGCTCGCAGTACATCTCCTGCCCGCCCGCCATGCGCGCGGCGAAGGCGATGAGATCCGGATGCACGGTGATGGCGTTCAGACGCGCCCCGGCGTAGGGAAAGACGAACCCGCTGGCGCGTACGCCACGCGCCGCCGCCTTCGGGCGCGGCCGGCTGGGGTCTTGGCAGTATTCCACCCAGCCGGGCAGCAACGCCCGCCAGTCCTCCAGCGCTTCGGCGAGTTCGTCCGGCGTGAGGAACGCCTCGACGATGGCGTAGCCGTGCTCGCGGTAGTGGTCGACGTGCGTTTCGGTGATGCGCTGCAAGGGATTTAGAGCCGCCAAACCGTCACACGCCGGCCGTCTCCGGCGCCGCCTTCCGAGCTGCTCTTCTGCTCGTCCGGGCGTTGCCTCGCGCTTCCATCGCCGCGGTCAATCACCACCAGATGCCCTTCCTCGGCCCCGCACTGCTCCATGTAGCCCAACGTCTGCTCCACGCCACGTTCGATGGTGCGCTCCAAGCTCTGGTGGGCCGTTGCGGAAGCGCGGGACATTCCCGTCTTGCGGCTTGCCGTGGGCGAGACAGCGGGAGCGATTCGGCTCGCCGGAGCGCCCGATGGCGTCGCGCAACCCCGCCCGGCGGAATCCATCGGGCTGATCCTACACACTTCCGGCACGACCTCGCGGCCCAAGATGGTGCCCCTGAGCCAAGCGAACTTGGCGACTTCGGCGCACAACATCGCCGCCACGCTGCGCCTGACGCCGGCGGATCGTTGCCTGAACGTGATGCCGTTGTTTCACATTCACGGCTTGATGGCGCCGGTGCTGGCGAGCTTGGCGACCGGCGGCACCGTGATGTGTGCGCCCGGCTTTCGACGCGCTGCGCTTCTTCGCTTGGCTGCAAGGGGAAAAACCCACTTGGTACAGCGCGGTGCCGACGATGCACCACGCGATCCTCGGCCGCGCCGCCCGCAACGCCGAAATCGCACATGCCAGCAAGCTGCGCTTCATTCGCTCTTCCTCCGCGTCGCTGCCGCCGCAGGTGATGGCGGAGTTGGAGCGCGTCTTCAGCGCACCGGTGATCGAGGCGTACGCCATGACCGAGGCGGCGCACCAGATGTGCTCGATCCCCTGCCGCCGGGGGCGCACAAGCCGGGCCCGGCGCTGTGTTGACAGCCACCGC
Organism: Candidatus Azotimanducaceae bacterium; assembly: GCA_965243095.1. GTDB lineage: Bacteria > Pseudomonadota > Gammaproteobacteria > Pseudomonadales > Azotimanducaceae > VXYL01. The sequence goes on along the minus strand of OZ251530.1, from coordinate 1,327,536 downwards.
GCTGTTTTTTGACTTCCCATGCCCCATCGCCTATCGTCGCCCGACTTCCCGCCGGGGGACATCCCCATGTTTCGAGCGCATCTTGCTTGCGCCGCCGTGTTGCTTGCGCCGCTCGCTCCCGCGTTGGCCGTCGAAAGCCCGGGCGTGCAGGAGCGGCGAACGGCGCGCATTGACGCCCTGCAAGCGCCGCCGGCTTTGGATGGCGATGTGCGTACGGACCCGGCGTGGCGCGGCGTGCCGGCGCTGACGGGTTTTCGGCAGCTCTTTCCGGACAACGGCACCGCGGCCACCCGGCGCACCGAGATCTACCTGGGCTACACGGAGGCGGCGTTGTTCGTGGGCGTGGTTTGCCATGACGATCCGCAGGCGCTCACCATCTCCAACAACGGCTTCCAGTCGGATTCCTTCGCCATCGTGCTGGATCCGTTCCGCAGCGGGTTGGACGGCATGGTGTTCGGCACCAATCCGGTGGGCGCGGAATACGACGGGCAGGTGGCCAACGGCGAGGTGGATTGGAATTGGAGCACGGTGTGGGACGTGCAGGCGCGCATCCACGAGGATGGATGGAGCGCGGAACTGGCGATTCCGTTCACGTCGCTGCGCTATCGGGCCGGCGGCGATGGCGAGGAGCAGACGTGGGGCGTGAACGTGGCGCGGGTGGTCATCGGCAACAACGAGGTGGCCTACTGGTCGCCGATTCCGCGCCAGTTCTCCATGTACCGGCTGGACTTGGCCGGCGCGGTGGCGGGCTTTCGGGTGCCGGCGCACCACCGCAACTTGAAAGTCACGCCGTATGTGCTGGCGGGCCTCGCCCGCGCCGAAGGCGGCGAGGAAACGCGGGACGAAGAGGTCGGCTTCGACGTGAAGTACTCGCTCACCCAAGGGCTCACGCTCGATCTCACCTACAACACCGATTTCGCGCAGGTGGAATCCGATCAACTGCAGGTGAATCTCGGCCGCTTCAGCCTGTTCTTCCCGGAAACGCGCCCGTTCTTCTTGGAAAACGCGGCCGCGTTCGAGGTCGGCTGGCCCGGCGAGGCGCAGCTGTTCCACAGCCGGCGCATCGGCATCGCCGCGGACGGTCGCCGCCTGCCCATCGAAGGCGGGGCGCGGGTCTCCGGGCGCTTGGGCGCGGGCACCAACCTCGGTTTCCTGCACATGCGTGTGGACGGGGGCGCGGCGGGGGAAGGCAAGACGGACTTCACCGTGGCGCGGGTGAGCCAGCAGTTCCGCAACCGCACCTCGCTCGGCTTCCTCGCCGCCAACCGCGACGGCGAGACCAGCAACCAAACCTACGGCGTGGATGGCCAGCTCGGCATCGGCGAGAACGCCACCGTGCGCGGCTTCGTCGCCCGCACGCGCACACGGGGGGAGAGACGCGACCAGCACGCGGCCTCCCTGTACGGCGGCTACGCTTCCTCCACTTGGCAGTACAGCGCCAGCTACGCGGAGGTGGGCGAGGGCTTCAACCCGCAGATCGGCTTCGTCTCGCGCCGCGGCTACCGCCGGGCGGCCGGCTTCGTGCAGCGCACCGTGCAGGTGCAGGATCGTTTCGGCATCGACGAGTGGCGCCCCTTCGCCAGCTATCAGAGCTACTGGGGCTTCGACGGGTTGCAGGAAAGCGCCGAACTGCATGTGGAGAGTTGGCTGGTGTGGCGCAACGGCGCGGACTTGTGGACGGCGGTGAACTTCAACCGCGAGGCGGTGCGCTGGCCGTTTCCCATCGTCGGCTGCACCGTGGCCGCCGGCGAATACGACACGAGCGCGCTGAACATCGGCGTGACGTCGCCGCCGGGGGAGACGTGGAGCGGCGGCGCCATCGTGGAGAACGGCGGCTTCTACAACGGCCGGGTGCTCGGCTTCCATCCGTACCTGAACTATCGCCCCGACGAATCCTTGAGCGCGTGGGCCGGCTTGAACCACAACGCCATCGACCTGCCGGGCGACAGCTGCGAATTCGACGTGAACGTGGCAAACGCCGGCTTTTCCTACTCGTTCACGCCGAAGACGAATGTGCGCACCGTGGTGCAATACAGCGACGCCAGGGAGGTGCTGGCGGTGAACTTCCGCTTCGCGTGGCTGCAATCGGCCAGCGCCGGGCTGTACGTTGTCTACAATGAGGTGGACGACCGCATGGGCGGGCTGGGCCGCCCGCGGCGCGAGTTCGCGGTGAAGTACAGCCGCATTTTCGACGTGTTGTGACGTGTTCCGGTGACACGATGATTGACCGAAAACGCATCGCCGTCACCCTGCCGATGGGGCCGGATGTCCAGGACTCCATCGACTTGGTGCGCTGGGCCGAGGCGCGCGGCTTCGACGACGTGTGGTTCTCCGACGCGATGGCGCCGGACAGCCTGACGCTGGCCGCCGCGGTGGCGCAGCACACGCTCTGAGATGACGGCCTGCCTTAGCGGACCCTGGCTCCCTCCCGTGGCCAACGTCGCCTACGTCGCGTGCCCGCCACAGCGGCATCCCTCGTGTTAAGCTAGGCGATAGACGGTGGGGTTGCGAATGGATTACCGAGATTCTGGTGGCGAAGCTGCGCAAGCTAGCAACGGCGACGCCGTGGCTAACGGCGCTCCCGATTGCCAACCAACGCCAAACCAAGGAATCGATGCGCGGTTTCCGGAGTATTTCGTCGACAGCCTGTCGCGGCGTGAGGTGTTCAACAAACACCTTTTTCGGCCCAACACGTACCTGCACAAGTGGTGGGCAAGGCGATGTGGCTCAACCTTCCGCACAATCCTGAAGCAGTTCGCGCCGTGCGCTGGACGGAGGGGCTACTACACCGCAGGCGGTCTCGAGGGGTTTACCGTCCTTGATCCGATGATGGGCGGCGGCACAACATTGCACGAGGCCATACGCATGGGCGCCAACGTCATCGGTGCGGATATCGACCCCATCCCGGTTCTGCAAGCCCGTGCGTCGCTTTCCCGGGTCGCGCTTCCGTCCCTTCGCAGGGCGTTCGACCGCTTTTTCGCCGACGTCCATGCGGATCTGCATCCCTACTTCCAAACCCACTGTCCAACGTGCGGCGGCGACACCGACATCCGTTATTGCCTCTACGGAGTGCGCAAACGCTGCAAGTGCGGAACCGTCATCCAAGTTGAGCAGTACGATTTGAGGCAGGACAAAGGTGGAACGACGCGGTTCGACCCGCGTAACGGCATGGTATGTACCGATTCCGCGCCCAACCGTGAAGGCACCGGCGCAGGGCGATTGATCAAGAAAGGCGACCGGAAGTGCCCGTCATGCAATAGGGCGTATGAGGAACTCGACGAAGTGCCTTTCTACGCCCGCTACGCCCTCGTTGCCGTCGTCGGCGAGTGTGCGCACCATGGCCTCTTCTTCCGTGCGCCAAGCCAGCACGACTTGCGGGTTGTCGCCAAGGCGGACCGAGCCCGAAACAAGCTGGACTTTGGTTCGCTCGAGGACTTCCTAATTCGAGACGGGCCCAAGTCCGGCGATTTGATCCGGCACAATGTCCGTTCCTACTTGGACGTCTTTTCGTCGCGGCAGCTACTCTACCTACACCGTGCGATCACGCACTTGCAGTGCCACGAGGAGCTTGCGCGCCTAAATCTGGCGATGCTGGTCTCGACCTCGCTGGAGTTCAACTCCATGCTCTGCGGCTACAAGGGCTGGTCCAAGAACCGCCCCGGTGCCATCCGACACACGTTCGGCCTCCACGCCTATTCGTTCCAATACACCGCCTTGGAAAACAACCCCATCAACCCGGCCAAGTCCTCGGGCAACCTGCGGCGGCTTTTCAGTGACCGCATCGAGCGGGGGCGCAAATGGGCCGCGCTTCCGGTCGAGCGCAAAATCGGTGCCGACCGAAAGCAACGGTTAGTTTCCATTCGTGGCGAGACGGACACCGGCGAGGAAGCATTGACGCAAGCCGAGCTAACACCGGAAGGAGGCAGGTTTTTGGTAATGCAACGGGATTCCCGGCGTCTTCCCCTATTGGACGACTCGGTGGACGTCGTGGTAACAGACCCTCCGTACTACGACAGCGTACAGTATGCGGACTTGGCGATGTTCTTCCGCGTGTGGTTAGCCCGCCTACTCCCGGACGCCGCGCAATGGCGCTACGACCACAACCAAGTAGCCGTCGCGCCGAACACGTCGACCGACGAGAGCAATTTCATGCGCGTCCTAACCGGCGTCTTTGCCGAGTGTCGGCGCGTATTGAAACCCGGAACAGGCCGGATGGTGTTCACGTTCCACCATTGGAACCACAAGGCGTGGAGTGAACTCACGGTGGCGTTGCGCACTGCCGGCTTTGTGCTGACGAACGCATATGTGGTGTTCTCCGAACATCCCATATCCGTGCATATCCGAAGTCTCAAGTCGATTCGGCACGATTGCATTCTCGTCTTGGCTAGCAGGGCGGATGCCGAGCGCCATTGGTTCGAGCCCGACAAATCAACAACCGACGACAGCGAGTCTTTCTGCAGACGTTGCGGAGAAACGCTTGGATGGCTTCTCGGGAGAGTCGATATGCCAACGGACAAGATTCGCATGGAGTGGGTACGACTACTGAGCAACGCAAAGTGACGGATGTTGCTGGTAAACGGCCGGCCGAGATATTCGGCCATCCCATAGAAGTCCGTTCTACGACGGCGGAGCAAGCCCGTAGGGAGCACGAGTGTCCGTTTCGGAACGTACGTTGCGATAAGAAGAGCCGATCACTTGACGTTCCATTCGGCGTATGTTCCGTACATGCCAGCGGCGAGGTGCGGGCCGTTTGCCCTCGCCGCTTTGAGGAGCCCGGCGGTCTTGAGGGGGTGCCTAAGGTATTGGAGGAAGTTGCGCTCCACTATTTCGGTAACTCGGATAACGTCGTCGTGTTACGAGAGGTGAGCCTGCCGAATATTGGTAACATAGACTATGTGATTGTAAAGCACAGGCCAATGAGCGCAGACATTGATGATTTTGTATCGGTTGAGTTTCAATCGGACTCCACCACGGGAACGGGCGCATTAGTCAACGCGTTTCAGGAATTTGCGCGGGGAGAGAACATAACACGGAGAAAATACCAGTTTAGCTTGAACACCTATGACTCCATAAAGCGGGCTATGATGCAACTAATGAACAAAGGTATCGTCTACGAAGCATGGGGGACGAAGTGCTATTGGATAATTCAGGAATACATCTATACCAACTTGGCTAGTAGATATGGGATCCAGATAAGTGAATTCCGGGATGAAGACAGTACGCGCTTCGCGTTGTATTCGCTGCGACGACATGACACCCGGCATGTGCTGCAGGCTACGCGAGTACTTTCGACGAGCGTGGACGAGTTTTTCGGGGCCATGCGGGCCAATCCGAATTTGCCGGACAAGGGTGCATTCGTTGAGCGTTTGCGAAGCAAACTCCAACAGCAACTCGCTCCGGACACAGAGTGACGTGGAGGCAAGCACCTTGAGTCCGCCAAGCCCCTGTGCACCGATACTGAGCGTCAACGCCAGCGAGGTGCTGGCGGTGAATTTCCGCTTCGCATGGCTGCAATCCGCCAGCGCCGGGCTGTACGTCGTCTACAATGAGGTGGACGACCGCATGGGCGGGCTGGGCCGCCCGCGGCGCGAATTCGCGGTGAAGTACAGCCGCATTTTCGACGTGTTGTGACGTTTTCTGGTGGCACGATGATTGACCGCAAACGCATCGCCGTCACCCTGCCGATGGGGCCGGATGTGCAGGACTCCATCGACTTGGTGCGCTGGGCCGAGGCGCGCGGCTTCGACGACGTGTGGTTCTCCGACGCGATGGCGCCGGACAGCCTGACGCTGGCCGCCGCCGTGGCGCAGCACACCGAACGGATGCGCGTGGGCGTGGCGGTGACGCCGGTGTATTCGCGCACGCCGGCGGTGTTCGCGGCCACCGCCAACGTGCTGGGGCAACTCCTGCCTGGGCGTTTCGTGCTGGGCCTCGGCTCCTCCAGCCAAGCCATCGTGGAGCGCTTCAACGGCGTGCCGCTGGAGAAGCCGCTCACGCGGGTGAAGGAAACCGCGTTGATGGTGCGCTCCATGCTGGCCGGCGAGAAGTCCGGCTTCGATCTCGCCACCTTGCGCAGCCACGGCTATCGGCAAGCGCCGATGCCCCATCCGCCGCCCATCTATCTCGCCGCCTTGCGCCCGAAGATGATCGAGATGGCGGCGCAATACGGCGACGGCGTGGTGTTCAACCTGTGGCCGACGAAGGCGCTGCCGCGCATGTTGGAGCATGTGGAAATCGGCGCGAAGCGGGCCGGCAAGCGCTTGGAAGACGTGGAAATAGTGAACCGCTCGCTGGTGATGGTGACGAACGACCGCACCGCCGCACGGCAGCGGTTCCGCGAACAGTACGCGCCCTACTACGCGAACCCGGTGTACAACGAGTTCCTGAAGTGGGCCGGCTACAAGGACGAGGCGGAAGGCGTGGCGGCCGGCTGGGCGGCGCGGGATCGGGCGCTTTCCACCGGCTCGCTCACCGACGAGATCGCCGACGCCGTGGCCATCATCGGCAGCGCGGAGGAAGTGCGGGCGCGGGTGCGGGCCAACGCCGCGGCCGGCATCGACACCACCATCGTCGCCCCCATCGGCCAAATGCCGGTGGAAGAAGCGATGCCGACATTCGAGGCGTTCACCTCGGAGCGGTTTCGGTTCGGGGAGCGGTAGTCCCGTTCAAGCAAACCGCAAGTGGGCGGCGTCTAGCCGGGGGTTGGAAGCGTCGCGCCCACACACTGCGCCGAGACATCGCCCGGCGAGACGTTGACGACTCTGCTCCCGCCGGCCTCAGCGGCCACGGGTTTGTGCCGTACCGTGGCCTGCACGCGGCCGTCGCAGTCGCTGGCGACGCGGCAGACCTCGGCGCAGGCCGCGCCCTTGAAGAGGATCTCCGCCCCTGCTGTCGCGTGCTTCACCCCGCACATGGCGCCGCCGCCGGTGCAGGACGCGGTGCCGATGGTGGTGGTTAGGCAGCCGCCGAGGAAGAACGGGAGGGCTACCACGAACAACCTGGCGATGGCGTTGCGTTGCATGTCGGAACCTCCTTCTCGCTAGCTTGGTTGGACAACCGGGAACGGCAACAGTTGCACGTCAATCCGTGACGTAGGTGTGCGTGATCACTTCCCAAAGGTGCCCGTCCTGGCACTCGAAGTAGAAGCCGCGCCCGCCGTACCGGTGGTTGATCTCGCCATCCTTGCGCGCCGCCCGGCTGGGCCCGCTGCCGAACACGATGTCCTCGCCCTTGACCCGCGCCAAGATGGCGTCGAACTCGGCGTCGCTGGCCAGGAAGGCGTAGTGGTGGGATTGGGGGTTCTCGCTGGTGTCGAAGTCCAGCGTAAGCACGTCGTTCACCTTCAGCGGCGCGAAGTGGCCCCAAGTGCCGTGGTATTGGAGGCCAAGCAGCCGCGCCATGCTGCGCGCCGCCGCCTCGTGGTCGCGCACCGGCACGATGGTGTGATCGAGTTGCAGCATGACGCCTCGCTTCACTTGCCTAATGTGCACGCATCATACTCCAATGAGATCAACCCCCGCCAAGCGCTCGGTACGCTTTCTCCAAGCGCTTTCCCTCCTTCTTGCTGACGCCGCCCAACGCCGCGAGCGCGCTGCGCAAGCGGGCGCGGGAGAGGTCGCGGCCGAGGTAGGCGAGGGAGTCGAAGATGGGCAGCGCCACCGGGCGGCCGGCGAGGGCGACGAAAAGCGGCGCGAGCAGATCGCGGAGTTTGAGTTGCATGGCGTCGGCGAGGCTCTTCAAGGCGTTGTAGAGGGCGTCGCGGTGCCAGTCGTACACTTCTTCCAAGCGGCGGCCGACGTGATCCAGAATCCGCCGGCAGTCTTCGGCGGAAAGCGTTTTGTGGGCGAAGTCCTCGGCTTGCAAAGGCGGTCGGTCGCCGAGCAGGTAGTCCACCTGTGGCAGCAGATCGATGAAACGCTGAGCGCGTTGTTGCAAGAGCGGCGCTAGGGGTTCCAAGTTGTCGCGGTTCAGCGCCCACGCCTGTACCCGATCCATGAACTCATCAACCGGCAAGGCGCGGATGTATTGCCCGTTCAGCCAGTCGAGTTTGGTGGCGTCGAACACCGGGCCGCTAGTCGACACGCGGTTGATGTCGAACTGGGCGGTCATCTCGTCGATGCCGAACACCTCGCGCTCGTCCGGCATGGACCAGCCCATGCGGGCGAGGTAGTTGAGCAACGCCTCGGGCAGGTAGCCGGCGCGGCGGTAATAGTCCAGCCCGGTTGGGTTGCGGCGTTTCGAGAGTTTGCTGCCGTCCGGGTTGCGCAGCAGCGGCAGGTGGTAGTGGACGGGCATCTCCCAACCGAACGCCTTGTACAGCAGGAGGTGTTTCGGCATGGAGCTCAACCACTCTTCGCCGCGCAGCACATGGCTGATCCGCATGAGGTGGTCGTCCACCACCACGGCGAGGTGGTAGGTGGGGAAGCCGTCGGATTTCAGCAGCACCTGCATGTCCACCTGCCGCCAGGGAATCTCGATGTCGCCGCGCAAGCCATCGGCGAAGCGGCACTCGCCCTCGCTCGGCACCGCCAAGCGCACAACGTGGGGCTCGCCGGCCTCGGCACGGGAGCGCGCCGTTTCGTTTGGCAACGCGAGGCATCGGCCGTCGTAGCGCGGCGTCTCACCCTTGGCCTGTTGTTCGCGCCGCATCTCATCCAGTCGTTCGGCGGAGCAGAAACAGCGGAAGGCGGTGCCGGACGCCAGCAGTTCATCAACGTGTTGGCGATAGATCGCCAGCCGGTCGCTTTGCCGGTAGGGGCCAAACGAACCGCCAACATCCGGGCCTTCGTCCCACGCGATGCCGGCCCAACGCAACGCATCCAAGATGGCCTGCTCCGCCCCTTCGATGCTGCGCGCCTGATCGGTGTCTTCCACGCGCAGCACGAATTGGCCGCCGCGGCTCTTGGCGAACACTTGGTTGAACAGCGCCACATACGCCGTGCCGACGTGCGGCTCGCCGGTGGGGCTGGGCGCGATGCGAGTGCGGATGGTCATGTTTCGCCGGGCGCCTCTACGCCTGCACCGCGGGAATCTGCGCCGCCGGCCGTGCCCAAGCGCGCGGGCCGGTGGCGTGTACCGATTCGCCGCGCGCGTCCACGGCCACCGTCACCGGCATGTCCTTCACCTCGAATTCGTAGATGGCTTCCATGCCCAGATCCTCGAACGCCACCAACCGCGACTTGGTGATCGATTTGGCGATCAGGTAGGCAGCGCCTCCCACCGCGATGAGTGACACCGCGCCGTGATCGCGGATGGCCGCCACCGCCGCCGGCCCGCGTTCGGCCTTACCGATCATGCCGAGCAGGCCGGTGCGTTCCAGCAGCGGGCGCGTGAACTTGTCCATGCGCGTGGCGGTGGTGGGGCCGGCCGGGCCAATCACTTCGCCCGGCACCGGATCCACCGGGCCAACGTAGTAGATGAACCTGTTGGCCAAATCCACCGGCGGCGATTCGCCGCGCTCCAGCATGTCCAGCAAACGCTTGTGCGCCGCGTCGCGCCCGGTGAGCAAACGCCCGGACGCCAGCAGCGTCTCGCCGGCGCGCCAAGACGCCGCTTGCTCGCGGGTGACGGCGTCCAAATCCACCCGGCGCACGTCTTCCCCCGGGGAGAACGCCACATCCGGCCAGTCGCTTAGATCCGGCGGCGCGAACGTGGCCGGGCCGCTGCCGTCCAAGGTGAAGGACACATGCCGCGTGGCGGTGCAGTTGGGAATCACCGCCACCGGCTTGTTGGCCGCGTGCGTGGGATACTCCAGCACCTTCACGTCGAGCACGGTGGTGAGGCCGCCCAGCCCTTGCGCCCCGATGCCGAGCGCGTTGATGCGCTCGAACAACTCCAAGCGCAGTTCTTCGGCGCGACCCCGTGCGCCGCGCTCTTTCAGCTCGTGGATGTCGATGGGCTGCATCATGGCCTCTTTCGCCAGCAGCATCGCCTTCTCCGGCGAGCCGCCGATGCCGACGCCGAGGATGCCGGGCGGGCACCAGCCGGCGCCCATCCGCGGCACCGCGTCCACAATCCAATCCACCACCGAGTCCGAGGGGTTCAGCATGGCGAACATGGCCTTCGCCTCGCTGCCGCCGCCTTTGGCCGCCACTTCCACCTCCAGCTTGTCGCCGCGCACGATGCGCGTGTGAATCACCGCCGGCGTGTTGTCGCGGGTGTTGGCGCGGGCGCCGTCCGGGTCCGCCAGCACGGAGCCGCGCAGCACGTTGGGCGCGAACGTGTAGGCGCGGCGCACACCTTCGTTGACCATCTCCTCCACCGCCAAGTCGCCCTGCCACGCCACCTCCATGCCCACGTTCAAGAACGCGATGACGATGCCGGTGTCCTGGCAGATGGGCCGCTTGCCGAGCGCGCACAGCCGCGAATTGGCCAGCACCTGCGCCAGCGCCGCCTGCGCCGCCGGCGACTCCTCGCGCTCGTGCGCCGCGGCCATGGCGCGGATGAAGTCCGGCGGGTGGTAGTAGGAGATGTATTGCAGCGCGTCCGCCACGCTCTGCGTCAAATCCTCTTGGCGAATGACCGTCATGGGCGCTCCGTTCAACGAGGCGGCATCTTAGCCTACGCGGATGCCGTTGGCCGATTTGCCAGCGCGCAAGGGTGTGCGACATTTGGTGGCATCTGCTCGGCACCTCCTGGGAGCGCGGGCGTCTCGCCCGCACTTGCGTTCACGGGTTTCACCCATTTTGCGGGCGAGACGCCCGCGCTCCCAGGGCCGTCGCCATCCGGAGTGTAGCTTGACGCTTGACAAGCATGAACGGATAGGCGCATGTTCGGGTGGTCAAGAGATACAGCGCCCAAGTGGGCGCAAGGGGCCAACCCGTGGCCGATGTGGTGCGTGCGATTGCCTTGGTCGCGTGCGTCGGTGCGACCGTCACCGTCGCCGCCGCGGAACGGGTTGCGCCGATCTTCGTTGACGTGCCGCCCGCGGCGTCCGTTCCCGCAATGGCGCAGTCGGGACTTCGCCACCGCACGGCTGAAGTGGATCTGGCAACGCTCGGCGATGTTCGAGAGCGGGTGCGAGAGGGCTTGCCGGCGCAAGTGGGCCTCAATCTCTGGCCGGACGCCGAGTTCGACGCGCTGATCGAGCGCACGAGGCGGACTTCGGGCGGGTATTCGCTCTCGGGTCGGCTGGCCGGGGTTCCGCATGGCGCAACCACGCTGGTGGTCAACGGCGATGTGGTGGTCGGCACCGTGTGGACGCCTTCCGCGCTTTACGACATCCGCACGGTGGATGGTGTGCAGGTGTTGCGGGAAGTGGATGTCGCATCGCTGCCGCCATTGGCGGAACCGATTGTGGCCAACGCAACTAGCTGGCCCAGTTGGGCCCCCAAACGGAGAAGGAAATCCCAACCGAGCGCCGCAAACGCGAATGCCGGGGACAGGGACGATGGCTCCGTCATCGACCTGCTCGTTCTTTGGACAGCGGCCGCGGCCAAGCACGCTGGTGGCACCGAGAACATCAAGGCGCTGATTGACCTAGGCGTCGCCAACGCCAACGACGCCTATGCCCGAAGCGGCGTGGCGTTTCGCCTCAGCTTGGTTGGTGCCGAGCAAACTGATATTCCGGACGCTGACCGTCTCAGGATTCCGCCGCCGGAGGAGGAACAAGCGTGGGAGGACGCCCTTGGCGCGGCCTGGGACGCTGCCTACGCCGTTCGCGATCGTGTCGGTGCGGACATCCTCAGCGTCGTAATGCAGACGAGGCTCGGTGGCCTCGCCATTCAGATGCAAGAACTGTCGGAGGATTTCGCCGAAATCGCCTACAACACCATTAGCGTGGAACGTGTGGCGTACGACACGCTCGCGCACGAGATAGGGCACAACATGGGTCTTCACCATGATCGGCATGTGAACCCGGTGGGCGGCGTGTTCCCGTACAGCCACGGCTATGTGAACCAGCGCGCTTTTGATCCCGGATCGCCGCGCGACTCGTGTTGGGTGACGATCATGGCCTATTTGGAGCAGTGCGGGCTTGGCCAACACCGTTTGGGCGTGCGCATCCCCTACTTCTCCAACCCTGACAAACGCTATCCCGCCAAGGGTGGCGATCCGTTGGGCGTCGCCGAGAACAGCGAGTTCACGGACGCCCGCGGCCCCGCCAACGCCGTGGCCAGTCTCAACAAGGTGCGCCATGTGGTGGCCAACTTTCGCCGCGGCCTAGGCGACCGAGGTGGCGCCACGGACCACGGCGACTCCGCAAACGCCGCCACCTCGGTTCTTGTTCCGTCCACCACGCAGGGATTGCTGGAACCGGGTGATGTGGACTTTTTCCGCATTGACGTTCCGCGCACAGGCTTGCTGCGCGTGGAGACGACCGGCGCGACGGATACCCAAGGGACGCTGACCAGCGCCGACGCCGGCGCAGACTTCCCCGGGGCTCAGGATGGAGACAGCGGGCAAGACGCCAACTTCCGCATCGAACAGCGCGTCAAAGCCGGCAACTACTTGGTCGCCGTGCGCGGGCACGAGGGAGCGCAAGGCCCTTACCGCCTACGTGTGTCTTTGGATTGGCTGCGCGTTGACGACCACGGGGATTCGCCGCAAGAGGCCACCCGCGTAGCGGCGCCGTCGGCCACGGACGGTGTGCTTGGCGTGGACGACGTGGACTACTTCCGCATCGACTTGGACGCGGCGGCGACGGTGCGCGTGGAAACCACCGGCAGCGTGGACACCTACGGCAAGCTCGCTTGGCTGGACGGTCGCGCCGTGCTGGAGAACGACGATGGCCCCGGCAATCGGAACTTCCGCATCGAGACCGAGCTGCCGGCCGGTGCCTATTTGGTGGAAGTGCGCGGCTTCGCCCCTCGGGCGGCCGGAATCAGCCACTCGAATTCCGCAACGGGTTTCTACACGTTGAACGTCTGGTTCGGTCCGGACGGCCGCGACGACGACCACGGCGACACCTTGGCCACCGCAACCACGGTGGCCTTGGCGTCGGCCACCGCCGGCGCATTGGAATCCGCGCTGGATGTGGACGCTTTTCGTTTCAACCTCCCCTCGCTCGGCACGCTGCGCGTGCGGACATCCGGCAACACGGACACGCACGCCAGCTTGCGCGGCGTGGAGGGGAACGCCTACAGCTACGACCAAGTCACCGACGACGACAGCGGCGCCGGCCGCAACTTCCTCATCAAAGAGACCTTGGGCAGCGGTCCTTACGCAGTGGAAGTACGCGGTTTCCAAAGCGCCACGACCGGATCGTACGACCTCCATGTTTCCTTCGAGCCGATGCCCGACGACCACGGCGATGCCGAGCCAGACGCAACCGCGATCGCCTTGCCTTCCACCACCAAGGGATTGATCGATGCGCCCTACGACGAGGATTATTTCCGTGCGACATTGCCGGAACCCGGCACACTTGCGGTGGACATAGAGGGAAAATGGTTCCACTCCAGCAGGTTGGTGCAACGAGGCGGCGGTCTCATCGCGGTGCCGAACGCCGATGGCCACATCCGTGCCGCGAAACTGCCCGCCGGCGGCTACTTCGTTGCCGTGCGAAATGAACGCAGATTGTCCGGAATCCTGCCAACGGAGCCCTACCATGCCTACCAGTTGCACGTTTCGTTCACTCCCGATGCAACGGACGACCATGGCGACACGCACGGCACAGCCACGACGCTGGCCGTACCTTTCACGCTCGTTGGCGAACTCGAACAGGCTGGCGACGCGGACTTTTTCCGCGTGGATCCGCCGCCCGGCATCCTGCGCGTGTGGACAAGCGGCGACACGGACACTCGTGGTTCCTTGTACGGTTCGAGCAAGTGGGGCGGTTGGCTCAACCCGTTCCGTGAAGACAACGACAGCGGCGAGGGCGGCAACTTCGCCATTGAATCAGGCGTTTCAGGAGGCCCGTACTATGTGCAAGTGCGCGGCGGGGAAGGGCCGACCACGGGCACCTACACCTTGGAGGCGTCTTGGGCGCCGCGACCGCCACCCACGCAGGACGACCACGGCGACACGCCGGACGCCGCCAGCCTGATCGGCTTGGGTGCCAACACCGGCGGTGAGCTGCACGACCGGAGCGACCGGGACGTGTTCCGCATCGACGTGCCGGTGGAGGGCGTGCTGCGTGTGGAAACCACGGGCGAGACGGACACGGTGGGGCGTCTTGCGGCCGAGGATGGCGCGTGGACGGCCGAGGACGACAACGGCGGCGACGGGCTCAACTTTCGACTGGAGCGATGGGTTCCTTCGGGCGTGTACTTCGTGACCGTGCGCGGCTGGCGTGACGCGACTGGCCCCTACGCCCTGCGGGTGAGCTTGACGTCAACCGCGCCCGTGGCCGGGCGGCATGTTGTGCCTCTCCTGCTCTCGGCCCGGCAAGCACCGACGCGGCTGGGTCTGCTGCGCCTCGTCAACCACTCGGCTGAACCCGGAACCGTGGAGATCCGCGCCGTTGACGACTCGGCCGAGGAGCGCGGCCCGGTTGTCCTCGCTTTGGCCGCCGGTCACGCCGCGCATCTCGACGCGCACGACTTGGAGATGGGCAATCCGGCCAAGGGGCTTTCCGCCGGCATCGGCGTCGGCGCGGGCGACTGGCGTTTGCGGCTCGGCACGGCCTTGGATGTCGAACCGCTGGCCTACGCGTACATGCAGGACGGTTTCCTTACGGCCATGCACGACACGGTGCCGGCGAACGGCTTGCGCCACGAGGTGCCGCTGTTCAATCCGGCCAGCAACCGCGCGCAGGCGAGTCGGCTTCGCTTGATCAATGATGGCGCCGAAGACGCGGAAGTGACCATCGCGGCCATTGACGACGGCGGCGTTGAAGCCCCCGGCGGCGCGGTGACGCTCACCTTGCCGGCGGGCACTGCCCGTTTGCTCACGGCGGAGCAGCTGGAAACCGGTGACGCGGCGTTGCGCGGGCGTCTCGGCGATGGCGCGGGCAAGTGGCGGCTGACGGTTTCGGCCACGCATCCGGTGGTGGCGATGGCCTTGGTTGAGGGCATTGATGGCAAGCTCACCAACGTCTCCACATACGCGGCGGCGAACGATGGGCTGCCGCTGCTTCTTGCCGGCAATCACCACGGCATGCAGGGATTCGCGCGCATCCTCAATTCCTCCGATGTGGATGGCGAGGTGGTCGTCCACGCCACGGACGACGCCGGGCGGCGTTTCGGGCCGCTGGCGTTCACGCTGGGCGCCCGCGCCGCGGCGCATTTCAACTCCATCGACTTGGAACAGGGCAATACCGCCAAAGGCCTCGCCGGCATGGTCGGCGCTGGCGTGGGCGATTGGCGCCTGCGCTTCGCCACCGACCTCGACATCCAGCCGCTGGCGTATGCGCGCGGCCCGAACGGATTGCTCGCGGGCCTGCACGACGTGGTGCCTGCCGTGAGGGGTACGCATCGGGTGCCGATTTTCGAGCCGGCGAGCAGCCACGATCCGGCGAGCGAGTTGCGGCTGGTCAATCTTGGCGACGAAGGCGCCGCCATCACCATCACCGGCACGGACGACCGTGGCCAAGCCGCTCCGGGGGGCGTGGTCTCCTTAGCGCTGGCGGCGCAAGAGGCCCGCACCGTCACTGCGCGGCAACTCGAAGAAGGCGGGACGATGCTCGGCGGCGCCCTCGGCGACGGCGACGGCAAGTGGCGGCTGGCGGTTGCGGCCGATGCGCCGATTCAAGTGATGAACCTGTTGCGCGGCGCGGACGGCCGGATAAGCAACCTCTCGACTTCTCCCATGCGGCGGGATTGATCCGGGCACACGCTGCCAATCGCCCGCTGCTGATCGGGGTGTGGGACATTTGGTGGCAAGAGCCGCGACGTCCTGGGAGCGCGGGCGTCTCGCCCGCATTTTCCTTCACGGGGCGTTCACCTTGTGCGGGCGAGACGCCCGCGCTCCTAGGACGTCTTGCTGATCTCCATCTTGACTCGCTGGCGGGGTTGCGCGTTACTTGCGTGCGTTGGTGCGCTTGCCGCACGCCGTAAAGGACATCCGTGTACTTCAATCTGGCCACGGTGAACGAAGCCATCGCCGCGGCGGTGCCGGAGCGCGAGGCCATCGTGTTTCGCGAGCGCCGCTTCACCTACCGCGAACTCACCGAGCGCACGCGCCGGTTCGCCAACCATCTGGCGGCGCAAGGGTTGGGTTTGCACACCGAGCGGGCGGCGCTGGAGGATTGGCAATCCGGCCAAGACCATCTGGGCATCTATCTCTACAACGGCAACGAGTACCTGGAAGCCATGCTGGGCGCGTACAAGGCGCGGGTGGTGCCGTTCAACGTGAACTACCGCTATGTGGATGAGGAGCTGGTCTATCTGCTGAACGACGCCGCGGCCAAGGCGTTGGTGTTCCACAGCTCGTTGGCGGAGCACGTGCAGGCCATCCGCGCCCAAGTGCCGACGCTGCGGCTGCTGCTGCAAGTGCAGGACGACGACCGGCCGCTGCTGGCAGGCGCGGTGCCGTTCGAGCAAGCCCTTGCCGAGGCGGACCCGGCGCAGCCGGATGCGGAGTGGCACCCGGACGACCTGTACATCATCTACACCGGCGGCACCACGGGCATGCCGAAGGGCGTGCTGTGGAAGCACAAGGACATCCTCATCGCCAGCCTCGGCGCGCGCCGCACGGACGGCACGGTCATCGACAGCTTGGCGGGATACGTCACGCGCGCCACGGCCAGCCACCGCAAGACGCTGCCGGCGCCGCCGTTCATGCACGGGGCCGGGCATTGGGCGGCGTTCCAAGCGTTCCACACCGGCAGCACGGTGGTGATTCAAGACGAGGTGCGGCGCTTCGACGCCGCCGGCGCCGTGGAGATCATCGAGCGCGAAGGCGTCAACAACCTGCTGCTGGTGGGCGACGCCTTCGGGCGGCCGCTGGTGGACGCGCTGCGGGCCTCCGGGGCGGAATGTCCCACGCTGCGCAACGTCATCACCGGGGGCGCCATCATGACGGCGAAGATCAAGGCGGAACTCATCGCCGCACTGCCGCGCATCAACATCATCGACACCGCCGGCTCCTCGGAAACCGGCGGCCAAGCCTCGCACACCAGCAACGCCGAGAACGGCACGGCCACCGGACGCTTCACGCTGAGCCCGCACAACGCCGTGCTCAACAACGACATGACCGCTTTGCTGGAACCCGGCCACGACGGGCTCGGCTGGTGGGCGCGCGCCGGCAACATCCCGCTCGGCTATCTCGGCGACGCCGACAAGACGCGCAGGACTTTTCCCACCGTGGACGGCGTGCGCTACTCCGTCCCCGGCGACAAGGTGCGCTTGTTGGCGGATAACACCTTGGAACTGCACGGGCGGGAATCGGTCACAATAAACTCTGGCGGCGAGAAGATCTTCGCGGAAGAAGTGGAACAGGCCATCAAACACCATGCGGACGTGTACGATGCGGTCGTGGCCGGGCGGCCTTCGGAGCGTTGGGGCAGCGAAGTGGTGGCCATCGTGCAACTGAAGGAAGGGCGAACGGCGAACGAAGAGGCGCTGCTGGCCGAATGTGCCAAGCACATCGCCCGCTACAAGCTGCCCAAGGGGTTTGTGTTTCTGCGGGAGATTTTGCGCAGCCCCAACGGCAAAGCGGACTACCGCTGGGCGAAGCAGCAGGTTCTGGAGCAGGCTGGGTAAACGAAGCGGGTGACGGCAATGCGTTGGCAAGGAATGGGTAGCGAAACGGCTGGGTGTGCTGCGGGAGCGCGGTTTGCATTGGCGCTGATTTTGGCGGCCGCGGCGCAAGTCGCTTGGACGGCGGAAACGGCGGTGGAGGAATCGGGCGAGGCGGTGGAACAGGCCGAAACCGGGGCGCCGGCGCCCGCGGAGAACGCTGAAGCGAAAGACAGCACGGAAAGCGCGGAAGGCACCGATCTCGACGTGGAAACGATCCTGAACAATCCGCTGAACGACGAGGCGTACCGCGACCGCCGCTCCTGCCTGCGCACTCGCGCCATCGACCGCGTGGAAGTGCTGGACGACACCATGGTGCTGTTCCACGTCCGCCGCAACAAAGCCTGGTTGAATCAGCTCTCTTCCCGCTGCCTCGGCTTGGAACGGGACATGATCATCAATCTGCGTATTTTCGGCGGTTCCCTCTGCCGGCTGGACACCTTCCGCGGCCTCACCCGCATGGGCGGCCACATGCCAATGGCGCATTGCCGGCTAGGCGATTTCGAGGCCATTGAGGGCCCGCAAATCGAAGCCCTACGCACCGCATTGGAAGAACGCCGCAAAGCCGCGAAGTTGGAACGCAAGAACCGCCGCGCCGAGCGCCGCGAACGTAGAAAAGCCGAACGCCGGCGGGATTGAGGCCCTGGGAGCGCGGGCGTCTCGCCCGCATTGCAGGCGGGACGCCTGCGCTCCCGGTTCAACGCCACCAAATGTCGCACATCCCCTTCAATACTCCCACTTGAAACTCGCTGAGGCGGTGCTGCCCGGGCGCTCGGTGAACACCACGACGCCTTCGCGCTCGATTTGCACGGACTGATCGAGGATGTTGCGCAGTTTCGCCTTCACCGTGATGTTCTCGGTGGGATACCAGGAGTGCGTGAAGTTCAAGGAATGGAACGGCTGCTCGTAGCCATCGGGCGCGCCGAGGCGGCCGGCGACGTATAGGCGCTCGCCGAACACGTTGTAGGCGATCGTGCTGGTGTGCGCGCCGTCGTGGCTGTCGAAACCCAGCACCAGATTGGCGACGTACTCGGATGCGCCGGCCAGCGGCCGCACGTTGTTGGTCGGCGCGTCCGCTTGTTCGCCGGCGACGAGTTCGGAACGCTGCCAAGTGAGGTTGCCCTGCAGGAAGAACGCCTCCGCCCACGCGCCGAGGAAGCCCAGCTCTTTCAGCCCTTCCAACTCGATGCCGTGTAGCCGCGCGGACTCGGCGTTGACGATTTCCCGCGCCACCGTGGTGTCGCTGGCGGCGGATTCGAAGAACTCGATGGGGCGGTCGATTTCCTTCTGGAAGATCGACATCGTGAGCGTGTCGCCGTTGTGGAAGAACCACTCGCCGCGCACGTCGAAGTTGGTCACATCCGACGGCACCACGCCCGGGTTGCCGTCCACGAGATCATCGGTGATGGGGTCGATGTAGCTCGCGTCGGTGATTTCGCGCAGGTCCGGGCGCACCGTCGTCTCGCTCCAGCCGAAACGCAATTGGAAAAGTTCCAAGCCGAGCGCGTCGCCGAAGGAACCGAGCGACGTCATCCAAGTGAGTGCCACGGAAGGATAGACGTTGTCCTCGCGAAACGCCGCCTGCTCCAATCGCTCCGGGTCGGTGGTCACCACCGGATCGGACAGCGTGTAGCCATACGGATTCCAGTCCAGCGCCACCTGTTTGTAATCCTCCCAACGGGCGCCGGCGGCAACGCGCCAAGTGTCGCGCCAAGTCCAATCCGCCTTGCCGTAGAGCGCTTCGGTCATCGTCGCGGCGATGTAGCTCTGGTTGTTGGTGCCGCTCAAGTCGAATACGAAGTTGTTGGCCGGGTTCAGAATGTTGGCGTCCGATAGCGCATCGCCGATGCTGCCCTCCAGGATAGCCGGATCGCCCACCGACAGCGCGTCCAAACTGAACTGGGTTTGCCGATAGGTGCGCACCTTGCGCGCGTGTTGGTAGCCGGCGCCGAACTCCAAAGCGTGGTCGGCGGTGACGATCGGCACGGTGGCATCCCAGCCGTAGTTCAACACGTCGTCGTCCAGCAGCGTGAAGCGGTAGTCCGCGGTGGTGCCGATGTTGATGGTGGAGCTAAGCACCTTGCCGGTGACCGGCTCGGTTACCGTCTGCGCCACCACGCTCACTTGATTGGGAATGTTCGTGCGCACGCGCGCGTCCGAATGGAACCAGGAGATTTCGGCGTCGCGGGGAATCCAGTCGAACACCAGCCAAGAGAGCAGCGGCAGTTCGCGCGTGGCGTCGCCGAGGCGGTGTACGCCTTTCACCTGATGCACGATGAGGTCGCGCTCCTCGAATTGCAGGCGGTAGTCGCGGAAACCGCGCTCGTCGGAGATCTCGCGGTTCTCGTTGAAGAAATCGCGAATCGCGGTTTCGTCGTCCGTGTTGCGCAGATACAACGACGCGGTGGAGATATCGTGGTCGTCCGTGAAGCGCAAACCGAAGTTCAGATTGGCGGCGATGTCCACCGTGAACGTGGACTCCAACTTGGTGTCGGTGCGCTCGTCCGGGAAGTTGAAGTTTCGGCTGACGCGCTCGCTTTCGCGCCAAGAGGTCTTGTAGGAGCCGCCGACGTGTACGCCGAATTCCCAGTCGTGCCCAAGCGGAAAGCTGGTGCCTACGCTGGCCTTGAAATCGCCATCCGGGTGGATGGACTTCTCGCTAACGGAAATGTCGCGGTTCAGCAGCAGCGCCAGCTCGCGGTTCACGCGGCGCGCGTCCGCCACCGTCGCGGACTGGTTTCCCTCTTTGCGCAGACCCGTCAAGATGCCCTGCACGTCCAAGTTGCCGAGGAAACGCGCGATGCCCGCCTCCAGCGCCGGCGCCAAGGCGCGCGAGCCGTCGTCCACGCCGAGGCGATCGCCGCCGCCCGGGTAGGTGAAGGCGTCGCCGTCGTTCTCGAAGTTGTAGCCGGTGCCGAGTTCCACCGAATAGGTGAAACCGAGCGGGATGCCCTTGGTGCGGATGTCCACCGCGCCACCGCCGAACGCCGCCGGCATGTCGGCGGAATACGCTTTCTGCACGCGCAGCGACTGCACGATGGAAGTGGGGAATATGTTCAGCGGAATCACGTTGCGGGTGAGGTCTGGCGAGGGGATGGTGGCGCCGTTCAACAACGTGCTGGAGTAGCGCTCGCCGAGGCCGCGCACGTACACGAACTTGTCTTGCACCAGCGACAAGCCGGAGATGCGCTGCAGCGCCACGGCCACGGTGGTGTCGCCGAGGCGGCTGATCATCTCGTCGCCCAACACGTCCGAAACCACTTCGTCCGCCTTGCGCTCTTCCAGCAGCCGTTGCGCGGCGTCGTACAGCCGGCCGATGACGATCACCTCTTCGTCCACGCGCGCCTCGGCATCGTCTTGTACCCCTGCGGCCGCGTCTTCGGCGGCCGGCTCCTGGGCGTTGGCGACGGGCAGGCCGCCGCCGAGGGCGAACAGACAAGCCGTCGCCCAAAGTGCCCGGTCACGGTTCATTTGCGTAAGCTCCCGCGCCCCCCACGCCGCCTACTCGAACCACAGCGCTTGGCCGCGGTTGCCTTCGTGAATGCCGTAGGTCCAATCGCGCGTCCAGTCGTCGGCCGCTTGCGACACCGCGCCGATGTGCGTACCGCGTTGCGGCGCGCCGGCCGGCGTTGCGTCGTTCACGGACATGGTGCCGTAGTCGATGGAGTAGATCGGCGGCGTGCCTTCGAGCAGTTGCAGGCCGGCGTCCGCGCTCGGAGTGGGGTTGGCGGAACCGTCCACGTCCGCGAACACGGCGCCGTTCGCCGCCGCCCAGGATTCCACGCTGGTGCCGTTCGGCAGGCTGCCGCCGCGGGTTTTCTCGGCGCAGGCGAAGATGACCGTGTTCAGCGCCAAGTCGCCGTCTTGCGCCGCTTGCCGGGAACGGTTGTCGATGCGCAGACAATAATTGGAATCCGCGCTGTCAGTGCCGAAGGAACCCACCACCAGCGAATCCTCGATGACCGGGAAGATGCCTTCGCGCAGCCGCCAGCCGGCGCCCGGATCGAAGTTGCCCTGTTCCGCGCTGGGCGAAATGATGCAGGTGAGGTTGCGAATCGTGGGGCGGCTGTTGATGCCTTGGTCGATGGTCTCCTCCACTGCTGCATCCGTGAGGCCGCTGAACGAACCGATGCCGTCCGCTTCGATGCAGTGGTTTCCCAGCGTCTCCGATTGAATCACCAAGGCGTTGGTGATGGTGCCGCGCCAGCCCTCGTCGATGTCGATGGAGTCGTCGCGCACGTACACCGCCACGAAGTTCTCGAAACTCACCGCGCCGCCGAACATTTCGATGCCGTCGTCGTAGGTGGAGTACACCTGCAGATTCTTCACGATGGTGTTGCTTCCCACGCCGCCGAAGGTGATGCCGTTCAACTCGTCGCCGTTGCCCACTTCCGCGCCGGTGTGTTTCACCACGACGTACTCCATGCGCCCGGAGCTGTCCTCGTTGTTGTCGCCGCCGTATTGGGATTCGTCCAGCCCGGCCGCGCCTTCGGCATCCACATGGCAGTCCGTGGTGGCGAGGTTGCCGGCCGACATCGAGCTGCTGTAGTCGCACTTGTTGGTGACGCCGAAGCCGTTGACGACGATGCCGCCCCACTGCTGCACGTCCTCGGGCCCCACGTCGCCGTCCACGTCCGAAACCGAGGTGAAGGTGATGGGCGCGTCCGCCGTGCCCACCGCGAACAATTGCGAGCCGCGGTTGATGATCAGGAAATCCGCGCTGGATTGGAATGCCAGCGTGGCCCCTGCTTCCACCGTCAAGGTGGGCCCGTCGCCGCCGCGAGTGATGCCGGCGTTGGCCAGCCCTGCGTCCGTGTCGAAGGTGCGCCCGACGAACAAGCTGCCCTCGAAGATGTGGGCGCCGTCGTCCTCCAAGGCCGGGATGCGCAGATTCACCGTGAGGTTGTTGCCGGCGTCCACGAACGAAGGCGCGTAGACGCAGTTCGCACCTTGCTGTTCGCCTTGGAAGGTGGAGCCGTCCTTCTCGTACACGGCGCACGGATTCGTTTCCGCCACCGGCGTGGTGTTGTTGCTGTTGTTGGTGGAATTGTCCACCGACGCGTCCGTGGTGGACGGATTGATGTTGATGTCGCCGCCTTCGCAAGCCCCAAGCAAGAAGAGTGCGACGACCGCCGCGCACCATCGTTCCATTCGTTGACTCCCTCGAATTGCCATGCGCCGCAACCCATTCGCGGCAGGAACGGGCGGCAAATCTAGGGGCGGATTGTGACGAGCCGATTACAGGCGCGGACATTTTTTCGGTGCCCTGGGGTGGATCTACTTGGATTACGCCGTAGCCGAAGCCTGTTGTACACTGCGACAACAACCACAAGGACTCGCCCGACGCGGCGCCAAAGTTGGCGATGTGATGGGCGCCGTGGTAATCCCCGGTGTTGATGCCCGGAGTGCGTTGGAGAGAAGATGATGGCAGGGGCTGGCAGCAAGTCGGACGCCGAACGCGAAGGCGAAGCCTTGCGGCGGAAAGTGCAAGAGGCCGCCAAACGCGTGGCCAAGGCCGAATTCGAGAAAAGCAAGGCGGAAGGCACTTTGTCGACGCTGGACCTTCGACTGCACCAAGTGATGATGAGCGTGATGGACGAAGTGATGGCGACGGTAAGGAAGGAGAAGGAAATGCCGCCGGCCGGCAACCCCGCTGCGAGGGACAGCGCGGCCGCTGGCCACGGCGGCGATGGCGGCAAGCAATCGTGAGTGCCTCGGGACGCCAGGGCTCGTCGGGCTCCGCGCCTCCGTTCACGGATCGCCAAGGGCAATACCTAGCGTTCATCCACATGTATACGAAGCTCCACCGACAACCCCCGGCGCAAGCCGACATCCAGCACTTCTTCAAGGTGAGCCCGCCGAGCGTCCACCAGATGGTGCTCAGCTTGGAGCGCCGCGGGCTGCTGCGCCGCACCCCGGGGCAGGCCAGAAGCCTCGAAGTGCTAGTGCCTCCCGAGGACCTGCCCAACCTGCGCTGACGGCGCAACCGGGCCGGCTGCCGCATTGCGGCAGGGCGGTGGACATTGGGTGTACGGTCGTCTAGGGTTGAGACTTCGCCCGTGTAGAACGACATCATGAACCGAGGAAGCGCAATAGCGGTGGCAATCGCGACATCACTGCTGCTGGCGGGGACGCCGCGGGGCGATCCCCAGCACCGATGGGTGCCGGACCACGACGGGTCGGACGAAGGAGAGAACGAGCAAAGTGCCGCTGTGGAGGATGAGGCGAACGCGGCCTCCGGTTGGCTCGCGCGGATAGGCGACCGATCTGATGCCCTCTTGCAAGCTTGCGTGGACGCGGAAGATGCACTGCGGCAACTGGACGAAGAAGAGGTCTACGTTGGAGTCTTCTCCGCTTACGAGTGCGGCGCAGGCGCAGACGAGGAGAGCCTCCAGCGGACAGCCGAAGGCGAGTTCCTTCGGGACGGATCCAGACAGGGCGTGTATGGTCGAAGGGACAACTAGGCACTTTCATTACAGTGGATTGCACGGGCCCAGAACACTTGGTGATCTACACCACAGGCGGCAGAAACTCCGTCATGGGCTTCGGGAACAGTGAGCTGGTGCTGGCGAGAAGAGGCCACTACGGATCCGTCGGGGCCACGACCGCGAAGCAGGACATACGGGACTCAGTTCGGCGCGTAGCCGAGGGACTGGTCACCGACCTATTGGAACGGCAGAAGAGAGCCAAGGCCATCACACAGTGCGATTGAAACGCATGCACTGTATTGCGAAGCCGCGAGGCGATCTCAGCCGCCGGCAACCGCTTTCGATCGCGCCGCCGGCACATACTGTTGCCTGAGACGCTTGCTTTGGGAGGGCGAAGGTCGGTGGACAACCCCGCTGGAACACCCGCCGCGGATAGCGGCCTGCTGGATCTGACGCCGTACTTGGCGCAGTTGGACGAGCAGGGCTATGCCGTGGTGCCGCCGGAGGTGACGGGCGTGTCGGCGGCGATGATCGACGAGCTGGTGCAACGGCTGCTCGACAAATCCGAGGAGCTGGTCGGCTGCAGGTTCTCGGTGGAGGAAGGGCCGGAACGCCCGCTCGACTACGGCGGCTTTCGCGGGTTCTTGGAGCGCATCTCCGGCGCGGAGCCGAGCCAGTTCCAGTTGATGCGGCTATGCACCTACCACCGCGTGTTCCGCGATCTGGCGGTGAATCCAGTGGCCACGGCGCTCATCGACCACCTGTTCGGCGCGGGTGGCGATGCCGCGCGCACCAGCCCTGCCCGTTTCAGCTCGCACAACTGTTTCGTGAAGTGGGCGGGCGAAGGCTACGGTGAGTCCTTGGGCCTGCACGCCGACCAAGCCGGCATCCCGTTGCCGTGGGGCGACAACGCGCTGAACGCCAACTGCAACTGGTGCCTGACGGACTACACCCGCGAGGGCGGCGCGTTCGCGTGCGTGCCGGGTTCGCATCGGCGCAAAGCCCTGCCGCCGCTGCCGGAGTGCGTTGCGGAGGCGGTTGCGGTGGAGTGCCCGCGCGGCTCGCTCATCGCCTTCCACGGCGCCCTGTGGCACGGCGCGTTTCCCAAGAAGACGCCCGGCCTGCGGCTGACCCTCTCCTACTTCTACCGGCACATGGCGATCCTGCCGCAGGACGACATTCCGAACCACTTCCCTAGGGAGCTTGCCGACGATTGCGCCGATCCGGCACTGTTCAAGCGGTTGGCGGGGTTCGGCAGCCCGTACCGCTCGCAGGTGTATCCGCTGCCGCGGGCGGTCGCGGATTAAGAGACTGCAATGGCACCCAACCCCTCGCCTGCCATTCGACCCAGTTCACGAACCGGGCCGTGCCACGAGCGGTCGCACTCCACCACGTCTTCCCAACCCGTAGCCAATACGGTAAACGTCTGGGATGTTCACGCGTCCGTCGAGCAGACGTTGGAAGACGCCTTGGGCTTCCAGATCCCACCTAACGCCATCCACACCGTCCGCTAGGTGGCGTGGCGGTAGTTCGCCGGTCTCGGCAAGGCGCTCCACCAACCGGCTTTCTTGCCAGCGTTCGGCGATTGGTTTGAAATCCGACGGAACACTCATGCGGCGCAGGGGACGCATCACGCTATCGATCCATGGGTAGTCCTCCCGCATCTCGCTTACGCGGATCTTTGAGGCTTCCTGTACACCGTGGATGATGCTGTCGGAATGCAGAGCATAGGCATGATCGCGATGCTCTTGTTCCGCGTGGTGTGCCGCGGCGCGCACTGCGGCGAGGAAGGAACGGGCACTGACACAACGCTGGGCGTCGGCTAGGTGATCCCGAATCCAAGCATACGGGCTGGTGCGCCGGAAACCGCCAGCCATGCGTGTGCCAGCGAGGCCGTGGAACTTTGTGCGCTGGAGGTCTTCGTTCGCCACCAAATGCCGCGGCACTGGGTACACGGTGTCAAGTGTCGTTTGCACCGATCTCCAACCATCCCCCAAGTACCGGCGGAAGACATCGCCGTAGTAACCGTTGGCCAAGCAGTGCCACAGCAGGCCGTAGAGTTCGCGGGTGGGCCAGGTGAGTTCGCCTTTCGTCGCCAACACCTTTGAGGCGTCGGGAAAAGCCGCTATGGCTTCGTCGCTGGCTTGATCGGAACGCAGAAACACCTTCACGCGGATCCGCCTGTACGAGCGCATTTCCAAGGCGACTTGCAGCAATGCGGCGACCAGCTTGTTCATTCCCTTCCAATCTTGGGCGCACCGATCCAGCCCATCGAAAAGGAGCAGGAAATGCACACCCTTCCTGTCGTACTCGGTGTCCCGCTTCTGCAGAAACCTGTCCAGCGCTTCCGCGTTGTTGGCTACGAAGTTAGCGCGGCTTTCCCACGATGTGTGGCTCGCCAACGGATGTTCCGATCCCGTTGCCAGTTGCCAAGCCAACACAGTGCGCCAGATGTGCCGTGGTTCCCGGCTGGTGCGGAGCGAGCGCAACGCATCGACACTAGGGTAATCGTCCGGCGCTGGCTTCACGCCGAACCCAGCACGCACCTCCGTGTTCTCGCTCAGGGCTGTCCGTTCGCCGGAGTTCGCTATCAACCGGCGCACCTCGCCATCCCGCAGCGCACTCCACCAGAACGTCTTGCCAGAGCCGCGCCCGCCGGTGACCAACAGAACGTCCGGCCCAAAGGCCTTCAGGTGGGACCGTGGCAGGTACACGTCCTTTGCCAACGGGACCTCGCCGTGGCTGGTGCCCTCCGGCAGCTTGGCCAAGGCGATGCGAGCAACTACGGTGTCGAAGCCGAGCTTCACGGCCACTCGGCTTGATTGGGCTTCGCTAGCTGCGCGAACCGCTCGAGGAAGTGAGTGTACGCCAAGCGAATTGGCGCTTCCGTAAGCGTCCGCAACGACGTGCCGGCCGCAAAACCGCGGTTCCAATAGATGGGCAACGCGTGATGGGGAGCGCCTTCGTCGTCAAGGTCAAAGGCGAACGCCTTGGAGGCACCGCTCTCGCACCCTACTTCGTCGTATAGATGCCGCCGAAACAGTTCCCATGCGCGTTCTCTAAAGCGCGGCAGATAGACATCGTCCTCTACGGGCGTCAAGGCAGAGATGATGGAGATGCCGTCTCGAATATCCGCCGCCAAGCCCTGTTCGCGCCAATGCTGGAACAAGATGCCGTAGTCCGTCCAGTTGCTCTCCGAATCCGTGGCGAACAACAGAACTTGCGCGTTCAAGCCGGTCACGGTCGATGCACCAATGTCATGCAGGCCGCTTCGAGACTCCAACAGCACGACCGTGGGTTCGTAGCGCTGCTCGAGACGACTGACGAGAACACCAAGGCGTTCCACCCAAGACCTGTCGGGCGTTCCCATATACACCCGCCCCAGCTTGGCCAAGTATTCCCCAGGTTCCTTGCCGTGGGCCGGCACCACCCACACATCACCTTCGAAGTCCCTTGGCCACGGTGGCTGCGTTGCCATCCGCTCGATCACAGCCTCGCCCTGGCCAACCAAGTCCTCCACGAACCAGTCCGATACGCCGAATTGGGGATGCGTAGTTTCGTCCAACACCGCCGACGACAGACCCGGCGACTCCAAGTCCATGTCCACGACCAGCACACGCTCGCCACGTTCGGCCAAGGAGGCGGCGAGAACAGCCGCTGTGGTAGTGCGGCCCACACCGCCCTTTATGGAGTACAGCGTGTAGCGTTGCGGCGAGCTCTGCGTTTCCGCCGCATCAACCGTCCACCAGTCGCCGCCGGTCACCAAGCGATCGATCCAAAACGCTTGCGGCACGCCGTCCACGGGCTTGGCGGCGTCTTGGAGCGTGCCAAGCATCGCCTCGTCGACAAACAACACGGCCTCATCCGGCGGATAGCCGTGCGGCCCCAAGGCGTCGGCCAGCTTGCCGGCCAGCTCGCTCAACGCGGCGCGACTCGCCTCGTCTTCCTCCACGGACTCGCACACGGAGATGCGAACCCGCCCACGCAGGTTTCTCACGAGGTAGAGAGGCGGGAGCCTACTCGGCGCAGCAACGGCGCCAAGCGTGTCGGTCACGCGAGCGCGAACGGTGTCGAAGGGGACGAAGTGGTCGTTCATGCGTCGTCATGTATGGCCAGTGCCGCCATTCGGCCAACGGTGAGGGCGGCTTCACGATGCAGGGCAACCGTATTTTGGCGGAATTCGCGCCGGTGTGCGTACCGGTCGTTCACATGCCAGTCCGCGAACGGCTCACCCTCCGGCAGGTGCCGCAGATACCGGGCGCCATCGCGGCCGCGGACGGCGTCTTGGAACAGCCGCCAGATATCGTTCCCATGCTTGCGGTACTTGGGCGGCGGCCGACCGGGCGGCAGCACTCCGAGCCGTTGCAAGACGAACTTCAACCCGCACTCCGCGCTGAAGCCGTACAGGTGATCCGCATTGGCCAAGCGGCCATTGGCGAAGAGCACCTCCGCATCGCTCCAGTGCCGCTCCTTGGCGTCGGCGAAGTCCTGCTGCTTGTTCATCTATACCTCCTACTTCGTGTGCCCGTACTACGGCGGCGGATGCTCGGCCGCGCGGGCCCCCAAGGCGTGGGCGCGACACCTTGACGGTCGTCTCCATGGATGACTCCGACAATGCGTAACACGCTGTAGTGTACGCCAAATCGCATGCTGAGGGCGGCTCGTTGGGCCTTCACTTGGTGGCACAGGCTGGGAGCGCGGGCGTCTGGCCCGCATGCAGGCGGGGACGCCCAGAAGCTGGTGGACGAGATCACTTCGCGCCAGGTCTCGCACGCCAGGAGCCATGTCAAGGCCGATTTGCGCGTCGCCGCGCCGCGCGCTGCGGAAAGGCCGGCGGCCCAGCGCAGCCCGACCTGCCGCACGGCGGCCACCGTGTCCGCGTCCGGCGAGAGCTTCTTCCATGCGGCGAGTATGTAGCGGCGCGCTTCGCGGTCGAGCGCTCCCCCGGCCTCGGCCTGGGATAGCAGGTGGAGAAACACGATCACCAGCGAATCCGCATTCATGCCGCTGTCCACCAAGGCCGCGAAGCCATCGCGGATCTCATCCGTGAGCCAAGCGACCACGTCGTCGAACGCCGGCAGCGGCGGCATCGGCCATTCGTTCAACTTGGCGATGATCTCGTCCGTGGCAGCCAGTCGGTCGTCTTCCTCCGATGCAACTGGTCGCGCCTCGACTGGCCGAAGGGCCTGCACCGGTGCCGACCGGGAGTCCGATACTTCGCTCCGCACCGAGGCAAGGGAACACACCGGGCTGCTCGCCGCCCGGTCGTACACGGTGCCGATCCCGTGCCAGCCGGCGGCCAGCACCTGCGGCACCTTGACCAGGTCGGCAGCCCGTCCGCCTTGTCGGCCGCGTCCCGAACGTGAACCACCAGGTAGTTGGTCCACTCGCTCATGAGCTGATAGCGGATGGCGAGCGCCGTGGCCTGCGCTGGTCGTCCATGGTGACCAGACGCCGTGCTGCGCCCAGACGCGCCAAGTCGGATTGGGCCGCGGCGGCGGCGTCCTCAGCCGGGGTCGCGTCGAGTTCCATCCACTGATGGAGGGTGCGCCCGTCGGCCAGCTCCAGCTCAAGCACGACAGGCCCGTGCGGGCGCTCCGTGAACGATCCGAACACGTGTATGGTGTCATCGGGGAAAGGCGACGGGAGCGGGTCTGGCACCACATTCCGCACTGGCGCCGGCCAGCGCAGACGCGCCGCTCGCACCGGCGTGGTGCCGATGCGCTGGAAGTGGCGGTGAATTCGCTCGCCCATGTCGGCCCGCGGCGCGACCAGTTCGCACGCGCCGCCGGTCGTCTCGGCGAGGGCGCGAACGAACGGCTCGGCGACAGCGCTGCCGACCCCCACCGTGAAGATGCGATGGCCGGAAGCGCGCACATCCCCAATCGCGCCGGCGGCGTTCCACACCTCGCCGTCGGTGATCAGCAGCACATTGCGCCGCATCTCGCCTCCGCCGCCGATCTTGTACGCGACCGCCAGCGCTTGTTCGATCTCGGTGCCGCCGAGATTGGCGTCGAGCTCGCACACGAAGCGCAACGCCCGCGCCACGTTGTCGGCCATCGCCGGCGTCTCGCGGCGGAACAGCACGCGCTGGCTACTGCTGAACGCGACGATGTCGAACCGGTCGTTCGGCCCCAAGCTCTCCAAGATGCGCTCGCCCGCGATGCGCACCTGCGCGATGGAGTCGCCGCCCATCGATGCGGAGCAGTCGACGACGATCTTGACGTTGCGGCCTTCCGTTTCGGCGGATGCGCACCGCAGCTCGGGGCGGAAACTCGCCAGCGCCACCCAGCCATCGCCGTCGCGGGCGATCAGCGCCTGCGAAGCGGATGCCGCGTCCCGAACGGGCTTCCAGAACGAGATCGCGGTCCATCGCAGCTGCATCGAGCGCTATCGTGGTCCGTCGCTCCTCCGGCGTGATGGCGATGGTGTGGGAAGGCGACGCCCAAGACGCTTGCCACAGCACGCCCCACCAGAAGTCGCACACCCGGGCGTTCGTCATGGGCGATGTGCATGCGTGGTAATCTCAAACCACGCGCCCGCTTGGGCAAAGCCGATCAGCCAACAACACGCCACGCCATGCGCAGAACCTTGCCGTTCGACTTCGTTTACCAAGCCATCGCCTTGGTGGTGGCGATCATCGTGGTGCATTTGGTGTACGCCACGGTGGTGCGGCCGAACGCGGACGCTTTGCTCGCGAAACAGGCGGAGCAGGTCGCGGCCGGCGAGACGTTCGTGCCGGAGCGCTCCCTCTACGTGGTGCTGCGCGATTACGAGCAGGAGTCCTGCTTCATCCTGGCGTTGTGGGCGATGGCGATCATGGGCATGAAGGCGCGGCACTGCGCGCGGGAACGGCGGATGCTCGGCGAGCGCTTCGTGGAGGTGGTGGACGGTATCAGCGTGCTGCCCGAGGACACGCGCGAATACTCGCGGCCGCTGCAGGCGCTGCCGGAGGCGACGCGCGCCAACCTGTTGCCGCGGGCGCTGCTCGCCGCCTTGCAGCGGTTCGCCTCGACGCGCAACGTGCAGGATGTCTCCAACGCCGTGCGCGCCGTGTGCGAGGCCGAGTCGGACCGGCTCGACAGCGAGCTTGCCATGGTGCGTTTCATCGCTTGGGCGATCCCGTCCATCGGCTTCATCGGCACGGTGCGCGGCATTAGCGGCGCCTTGGGGCAAGCCCACGAAGCCGTGGAAGGCAACATCGCCGGCGTCACCAGCAACTTGGGCGTGGCGTTCAACTCCACGTTCGTCGCCTTGATCATCAGCATTTTCGTGATGTTCCTGATGCACCAACTGCAACTGGTGCAGGAACGCCTAGTGCTGGACACCGAACACTACTGCGACGACGCCCTCATCCGCCACATGCAGGTGCGCTCGGCGTAGGGCTTTGGATTTCAACCCGCCCGCATGGCGATGGACGTTGCGATGTCCGGGCTTGCTGGGTTGACGATGACTTGCTGCGTCTTCGGCACCACCACCAAGTCCATGTCCTCCATCGCTATCGCGCCGAGCAGCGGCCTGTCGCCCATGACCAAGGCACCGACAAAGCCCACCCGGTTCAAATAGCGCAACTCGATGGGGCCGACATAGGGAACGAGTTGCCGGCTGCTGTCCGCCAGCGTCACCTCTTTCTCCATGGCGGCGTCGAGCTGCAACCGCGTTTGCACATGGGCGGGGATGCAGACATGCAGCGCGCCCGTGTCCGCCAAGGCTTCCATCTCCACCGCGCCTAGTTCGGGGCGCCTAGGGTTGCGCAGTTCGATTCTTGCGTTCGTGAGGCCCATAGGTTCTTCCTCGCAGCGGGCGGCGCTCACTGTACCACCGCCGTTGCGCGGCGCCTGTGGCAAACTGCGCTCCATTCATAAGGCGATGACGAGCGGAAGGTTGGCGCGGTGATCATCTTGGACGCACACGATGCGGAAGTAGCGCTGCTGCGGGGCGGCGAGGTGCTTGGCTCGCAACCGGGGGTCGCGCTGGTGGACGGGCGCGAGGTGTTGTTCGGGGAGGAGGCGCTGGCGCGTTCGCGCTTGCATCCGCGGCAGACGCACAACGAGTTCTGGCATCGGCTGAACGCGGATCCGGTCACGCCGAAAGGCGCCAGCGTGGCCAATCAGGCGGACTTGGTGTATTTGCAGTTGCAGGAGTTGCGCCGCACGTTGCCGGCCGGGGACGGCGCCGCGCAAGTGGTGGTGGCGGTGCCGCCGACGGCCACTTCCGCGCAGTTGTCGCTGCTGCTTGGCATCGCCGCCGAAGCGGGATTCGCGGTGACGGCCTTCGTCGACGCGGCGGTGGCGGCGGCGAGTTCCACTCCCCTCTCGGGCGCGTGCCGATTGGTGGATTTGGGCCTGCATCGCGCCACCGTCACCACGCTGGCGCCGACGCAAGGCGAAGATGGCGCAACGCGCATCCGCCGCGGCACCGTGGACGAGGTGCCCGCCGCCGGCCTCGCTGCGCTCACCGAAGGCTGGATCGACGCGGTGGCGGATCGCTTCGTGGAAAGCACGCGCTTCGACCCGCTGCGCGTGGCCGAGACCGAACAGCAAGTGTGCGACCAGGTTCGCGCCGGCGTGGAGCAGGAAGCGGCCGAGTTCGCCATCGCCATCCGCCACGGCGACATCGCCCGCAACATCACCATCGCCCGCCGCGCCTTCGCGGAAAAAGCCGAGCAGCGCTACGGCGTCTTGGCGCGCGCCATCGGCGAGCCGGGCGTGTTGCTGCTGACGCATCGCGCGCAACGCCCGCCGGGCTTGGCGGCGCATCTGGAAGCCGCCGGGCACCGCGTGCTGCCGCTGCCGAAGGACGTGTTGCCCCGAGCGCTGGCACCCCATGCGGAACGCTTGGCCGGGGATTCTGGCGTGCGCCTCGTCACGTCGCTGCCGGCGCGCGCCACGACGGACGCCGCAACACCGGCAAGCGGTCGGGCGGCCACGCACCTCTTGTGCGGCGGGGTGGCATCGCCCCTCGACGACGAACTTCGCGCCGACGAGCATCCGGCTTCCGCCGGCGCCGGCGGCTTTCGCGTGAAACGCCACGCCGCCGGCTACTCGGTGGTGCCCACCGCCGCGGATGTGCTCTTGAACGGCGAGGCCATCGAGTTCGAGCAAGCCGCCAACGCCGGCGACGTGGTGCGCTGCGGCGGCGCGGAGTTCCAGTTCGTCGCCGTGCTGGATGGCGGCGCGGCGAAATCCGCGTAGCGGCGGCTGGCGGCAGGAAACGCATCGTGGCGCGACGTGCTGGCCGGCGGCGGCTCTCCGTTTTCTCGCTGTCGTTCCTGGACGTGATGTCCTGCGGCTTCGGCGCGGTGGTGCTGATCTTCCTCATCATCCACCACCGCAGCGAACAGGACGCCACGGCGCAGGACCGCGAGTTGCTCTCCGAATCGCGCAAGCTGGACTACCTCATCGAACAGGGCGAGGAGAATCTCGTCGAATTGCGCGAGCGGCTGGAGGACGCACGCCGGCGCGTGGGCGCGGCCAGCCAGCAACTGTTGGCGAAAGTCGACCACCGCGACCGGCGCCAGGAGGAGCTGGAGGAAATGCTCGAACGCGCCGTCGCGGAAACCGAGAGCATTGAGGCGCTGAAGGCGGACATCGCCGGGCGCGACAAGGAGGTGAAGCGCCTGCAAGCTGAGGAGGAGGCGCTGCGCGGCTTCCAAGTGCGCGAGGTGAAAGGCGAAGGCGACCGGCAGTACCTCACCGGCCTGTTCGTCGGCGGTACGCACATCCTCATCGCCCTGGACGCCTCGGCGAGCATGCTCGACCGCACCATCGTGCAGATCCTGCGCCGCCGCAACATGTCCGAGCAGCGCCAGCGCGACGCGCCGAAGTGGCGCCGCGCCCAGCGCATCGTCGAGTGGATTGCCGCCCAAGCGCCCATCGAGAGCAACTTCCAGATCGCCCTCTACGCCGAGGAGGCGCGGTTTCCCCTCGGCGACGACGCTTGGCGGCCGAGCGCGGATCCGCGCGCCCTCACCGACGCCTTGGACACCCTCGCCGAGGTGGTGCCCGCCGGCGGCACCAGCTTGGAGTCGCTGATGCTGGCCATCGCCGACATGCGCCCGCTGCCGGACAACGTGTTCCTCGTCACCGACGGCCTGCCCACGCAAAACGCCGGTGGATCGCAACGGCTCACGGTGAACGCACGGCAGCGCCAGCGCTTGTTCGAGGACGCCGCGAAGATGGTGCCGCCGGAGGTGCGGTTCAACGTGATCCTGCTGCCCTTGGAGGGCGATTCGATGGCGTCCGCATCGTACTGGGTGCTGGCCGCCAACTCCCGCGGCACCTACATGTCGCCCTCGGAGGATTGGCCATGAAGCGCCGCGGCCTCGAGGAGATCGGGCTTTCGTTCCTGGACGTCATCTGCTGCGGATTCGGCGCCATCATCCTGCTCATGATGATCGTCAAAACGGTGGAACTGGTGCCCCTTGAGGAGCCGGTGGACTTGAACGGCCTGGTGCTGGAGCAGAAAGACGCGCTGCACCGCATCCAAGGCGAAACGCAGGTGGTCAAGCGCCAAGTGAGCGACGAGCAGCAGCAGTTGCGCCGCGAACTTGCCACCCTCGCGCAGATCGAGCGCGAAATCAACGACATCCTCGGCCGCCACCGCACCATGAGCGAGGAAGCCGACAAGAAGCTGGAGGAGCGCCGGCTGTTCGCCCGCGCCAAGCAATCCCTCACCGACGAGATGGAACGCCTGCTCGGCCTCGATTTCCGGCGCGCCTCCAACACGATCGGCGGCATCACCGTGGACAGCGAGTACATCATCTTCGTCATCGACACCTCCGGCAGCATGCAGACGTTCGCGTGGCGCTTGGCGCAGCGGAAGGTGCGCGAGACGTTGGAGATCTACCCGCGCGTGAAAGGCATCCAAGTGATGAACGACATGGGCGGCTACATGTTCCCGGAATACGCGGCGCGCTGGATACCGGATTCGCAGACCATCCGCGACCAAATCGTCCGCCAAATGGAAACCTGGCAGCCGTACTCCAACTCCAGCCCGGTGGAGGGCATCACCCGGGCGGTGGACACGTTCTACGCCGAAGACCGCAAGATCAGCATCTACGTGTTCGGCGACGACTACAGCGGCGACTCCATCGAGCGGGTGGTGGATCGGGTGGACTTGGTGAACCGCGTGGACGAAACCGGCGAGCGGCGCGTGCGCATCCACGCGGTCGGCTTCCCGGTGCGCGTGGGCGACGCCTCCGGCAACCGCTTCGCCGCGCTCATGCGCGAACTCACCTACCGCAACAACGGCACCTTCGTGGGGCTGGCGGGAATCGATTAGGCCGGGGGCGTTGGGAGCGCGGGCGTCTCGCCCGCATGCCGGCGGGACGCCTGCGTTCCCGGCAACTCGCACGGGTGGCGATCGCAGTCGCCGAGGCGCGATCTTGGGGTACAGTAGCCCCATGCGGGGATATTTGACGAACGACTTGCCGCGAACGATGCGCTGGCGCGTGGCGCTGCCCGCGGCGTGCGCGGCGCTGGCGGCGGTGCTTGGCGCCGGCTGCCAAAGCGGCGCGGCGGTGATGGTGGCCAGCAGCGTGCCGCGGCCGCTGGTGGCGCCGCTGCGGGCGCATGTAGGCGTGTACTACGAGGACGCGCTGACCAGCTATGTGCATCGCGAAGAGGTGGACGGCGGCGACTACGCCATCGACATCGGCGCCTCGCAAGCGCCAGTGTTCACGCAGGTGTTCGATGCGATGTTCGAGCGCGTGGTGCCGATGCGCCGCGATCCGGTCGCGCCCGAGGCGGAGGATTCGTCCGCGGACGACGCCGACGAGGACGGTGCGGAGGACGAGGATGACGCGCCGCCGATTCCCTTCCAACGCATGGACGGCGGCGACGGCGCCTTGGACGGCGTACTCGCTCCGGCGATCGACCAAGTGCAGTTTTCGACGCCCGAGCAAACCCGCTCGGATTTCTACGAAGTGTGGATCCGCTATCGGATGCGGTTGTTCGACGCCGACGGCACCATGCGCAAGGAGTGGCCGCTCATCGGCTACGGCAAGGCCAACAACCGCAACGGCGGCGACGCCGGTGAGTGCTTGAACGAGGCAACCATCTGGGCGTTGCGCGACGCCGCCGCGGTGCTCGCCTTCGAGCTGCGCGACAACGTGCATTTCGCTGGTGGCGGCGGAGATCAGAGCAGTGGAAACCAAGGGGGAGGAGAAACACCATGAAAGCAATGTTGCGGCGCATCGCAAAACCGCTTGGCTGCGCGTTCGGCGCCGGATTCCTCGCGCTGTGCGGCGGCTGCGGCGTGCAATCCACCGTGCAAGAGTTGCGCCGCGCGCCCACCAGCCTCGGCGACGATTCCATCGTCATCCTGTCGCGCAAGCACAAGACGCAGGGCGAGACCGAGGACGAGTTCGTCGCCTGCGTGAGCAGTTCCGTGAACTCCGGCGCGGACGCCGTGCCGGTGCTCACCGAGCAGGACTTCATGGACGCGACCTTCCCGTGGTTCGAACCCCGCACCGCCCCCCTCAACATGCAGGACTTGGCGGAGGTCATCAACCGCCCGCTCATCGGCGCGCGCATCCGCGAAATCGGCGTCCGCTACCTGGTGTGGATCGAAGGCACCACGCAGCGCTCGGACGAAAGCGGCACCCTGCAATGCACCGTGGTCACCGGCGGCATCCCGGCCTGCTTCGGCTTCCTCTCTTGGGAAAACGGCGCCAACTACGAAGCGTCGGTGTGGGACGTGCGCGAAGGCACCATCGCCGGCAGCCTGAGCTCCGAGGCCAGCGGCACCAGTTTCGTGCCGGCAGTGGTGGTGCCCCTGCCGTTCATCGCCCGGGTGCAGCAGAAGGCGTGCTCCAACCTCTCCGAGCAATTGAAGGCGTTCCTTTCGCCGGCCTGACTGGGCCATCGAACGTCGCACATCCTGATTCCTCATGCCACGACATAGCCACGGCATGTGCCGCCGTCGGCGGGCCGAACAGTCGCTGGCGGACGCAGTGCAAGCGGCTTTGCCGAGAGTGGGCATTGATTTCGACATGCCCCTCGCTGACGCCTGTCCCGCCTTCTTCGCGCTGTCGCCGGCGGGCAAGTTGGCGTTGATCGACGCTTCGTACGACGAGCGACGTCTCAGGGCGGGTTGGCGTCCGGTGTGGCGTAGCCGAAACGGCGCAGTGCGCGCACGCGGTCGCTCCAACGGCGGTCCACCTTGACCCACAGCCGCAGCATGGCTTTGCCGTTGATGAGGCTTTCGATGTCACGGCGCGCGTCCTCGCCGATGGATTTGAGCATGGCGCCCTGTTTGCCGATGACGATGCGCTTTTGCGTTTCCCGCTCCACGTACAGCACGGCGTCGAACTCGGTTGCGCCGGCGCGGGTGGCGATGCGTTCCACCACCACTGCGGTCTCGTAGGGGAGTTCGGCGCCAAGGCGGCGGGTGGCTTTTTCGCGGACGATCTCGGCGGCGAGGAAGTCGATGGGGCGGTCGGTGACTTCGTCGGGGGGGAACAGCGGCGGCGCTTGGGGCAAACGCTCGGCGACCACCTGCGCCAGC
Source organism: Candidatus Azotimanducaceae bacterium (assembly GCA_965243095.1). Classification (GTDB taxonomy): domain Bacteria; phylum Pseudomonadota; class Gammaproteobacteria; order Pseudomonadales; family Azotimanducaceae; genus VXYL01. The sequence goes on along the minus strand of OZ251530.1, from coordinate 1,289,984 downwards.
TCGTCCAAGCCGGTGCTGCGGAGGGCGGACACCGGCACGATCGCCTCGAACGGGTGCTTGCCGTTCGCCTCGGCCATGAGCGGCAGCAACCGCTCCTTCGCGGCTAGGCGGTCGATTTTGTTGATCACGCAGACGCACGGCACACCCGCCTGCGCGACGCGCTTTAGCGCGATGTCGTCGCCGCGTTGCCAGCCGCGGGCTTCCACCAGCAGCAACGCGAGATCAACCCCGTCGAGCGCCGCCACCGCTTGGCCGACCATGTAGCGGTTCAGCTCGCGCTTGCGGTCGGCGTGGATGCCGGGGGTGTCGACGAAGATGATCTGCGCGCCGTCTTGGTTGCACACGCCAAGCAGCGCGTGGCGGGTGGTTTGCGGCTTGCGCGAGGTGATGCTGAGCTTGCGGCCCAGCAGATGGTTCAGCAGCGTGGATTTGCCGACGTTGGGACGCCCGGCGAGGGCCACCGTGCCGCAACGCTCGGTGGGGGCGCTTTGCCCACTTTCGGCGGTCGCGGGGGCGTCAACGCCGGTTGCCACGGTCAAGTCGCGGCGTCTGTGGCGGAGGGCTGCGCGTCGTCCGCCGGCGCGGGGGCGGCGTTCTCCAGTTCCGCGACAAGCTGCGCGGCGGCGCGTTTCTCCGCTTCGCGGCGGCTGCCGGCAACGCCTTTCGTACGCAGGCCCAGCGTTTCCACGATGCACTCCACGGCGTACACCGGCGCGTGATCCAGCCCGCCGGCGGCGGCGATTTCGTATTGCGGCAGCGGCAAGCCCCGCTGTTGCAGATGTTCCTGCAGGCGGGTTTTCGGATCTTTCAACTCAGCGTCGCGGGCGGCCGCCAGACGGCTCGCGAACAGCCGCCGGACGCATTTGCCGGCGGCGTTCAACCCGCCGTCGCAAAGCACCGCGCCGAGCAGGGCTTCCAAGGCGTCGCCAAGAAGGGACGGCCGTTCGGCGCCGCCGCCGCGCCGTTCGCCGGTGCCGAGCACCAGAAACGCGCCCAATTCCAACCCTTCCGCCACCTCGGCGAGGGCGGCGGCGTTGACGACGTGGGAGCGCATCAGCGTGAGGCGCTGCTCGGTGGCGTCCGGCAGGGCCTCAAACAGCAAGCGGCCGACGACGAAGCCCAACGCCGCATCGCCGAGGAACTCCAAACGCTCGTAGTTGTCGGCGCTGGCGCTGCTGTGCGTCAACGCCCGGCGCAGCAAGCTCGGCTCCGCGAAGGAGTGACCAAGGCGTTGTTCGAGGACGGTGAGGGGCAGTGGCGGTTGCGCTTCGGCGACATTTTCGGCCGGCGGCGCGACCGGCGGTGTTTTCCGCCGCACTTCGCGGCGTTGGCGCGGTGGTGGTTCTTTCGCCGGAGGGCCGGCGCTTGCGCCGGGGGCCGGGCCGTCGCGCCAGTCTCGCCTGGAGGCGCCGCGGCCTTTGGGATGTTTGCGCGGAGGGGGTCTTTGGGGCTGCTCTTGTCCGTCTTCCCTGCCTCTCCTGCCCTCCCTGCTATTCCGTTCTTCTCTGCGTTCCCCTCCTGCCCTGCTGTCCCGGCCTGCCCTGCCTCTTCTGTCTTCCCTGCCTGGCCGGCCTTCCTTGCCGAAGGAACGGCCGCCGCGCGCTTCTTCCCGGCCGCGCCTGTCGCGGCCGCCCTCGCGGCGCTGGTTTCTGGAAGAACCGCGCCCGTCGCGCTGCTCCTTCCGGCCGTCGTGCCTGCCCCGATAGCCGCCCTCGCGCGGTTTGTCTTTGCGCGGGCGCTTGCCGGCCGAGCCTCTGCCCGCTGCGCCATCCGGTCGGCGGCCCCCTCCCGGCTTTTTCCCTCGTTCCACAGGGTTCACTCCATGCGCAGCGCGGCGAGGAAGGCGTCTTGCGGAATCTCCACGCGGCCCAGCTTTTTCATGCGCTTCTTGCCGGCTTTCTGCTTCTCCAACAGCTTCTTCTTGCGCGTCACGTCGCCGCCGTAGCACTTGGCGGTGACGTTCTTGCGCAGCGCTTTCACCGTTTGCCGCGCCACGATCTGGCCGCCGATGGCGGCTTGCAGCGCCACGTCGAACATCTGCCGGGGTATCACTTCCTTCATCGTTTTGACCAGATCGCGGGCGCGCTTCTGCGCCTTGTCTCGGTGCGCGATGGTGGCCAGCGCGTCCACCCGCTCGCCGTTGATCAACACGTCGAGGCGCACCAGCGGCGCGGCTTGGAAACGGCGGAACGAATAGTCGAGCGAGGCCAAGCCCCGGGTTGCGGACTGCAAGCGGTCGAAGAAATCGAGCACCACCTCGGCCAGCGGAATCTCGTAGTCGATGGACACCTGGCCGGCGGTGAAGCGCATCGCCTGTTGCACGCCGCGCCGCTCCTCGCAAAGCCCCAGCACGCTGCCGACGTGATCGCGCGGCGTCAAAACATGCACCTCGGCGATGGGTTCGCGCAGTTCGGCGATCGATCCGGCGTCCGGCAACTGCGACGGATTCTCGATGCGCAACGTGTCGCCGCCGCGGGTTGCCACTTCGTACACTACTGTTGGGGCGGAGGTGATGAGTTCCAAGCCGTATTCCCGCTCCAACCGCTCCTGCACGATCTCCATGTGCAACATGCCGAGGAAGCCGCAGCGAAAGCCGAAGCCGAGGGCGTCCGACGTCTCCGGCTCGTGGAACAACGCGGCGTCGTTCAGCGAGAGTTTCGCCAAGGCGTTGCGGAAGTTGCCGAAGTCGTCGGATTTCACCGGGAACATGCCCGCGTACACCTGCGGCCGTGCCGGCGCGAAGCCCGGCACCGCCTCCACGGCGGCGCTGGCGTGCATCAGCGTGTCGCCCACCGGCGCGCCGCGCACATCCTTGATGCCGGCCACCACGTAGCCCACTTCGCCGGCCGAAAGCGCCTCGCGCCGTTCGCGCTTGGGGGTGAAGACGCCCACTTCGTCCACGGTGTGAACGCGCCCGACGGCTTTGGCGATCACCTTGTCGCCGGGCGCCACCACGCCGTTGAAAACGCGCACCAGGGAAACGATGCCGAGATAGTTGTCGAACCACGAATCGACGATGAGCGCTTTCAGCGGCGCCCGGGCATCGCCCTGCGGCGGTGGCACCCCCGCCAGCAAGGCTGGCAGCAGCGCGTCGATGCCGTCGCCGGTCTTGGCGCTCACGGCCACCGCGTCGTCGGTGGCGAGGCCGATGAGTTCCTCGATCTCCGAGGCCACGCGCTCCGGCTCGGCCTGGGGCAAATCGATCTTGTTCAACACCGGCAGCACCTCCAGCCCTTGGTCGATGGCCGCGAAACAGTTGGCCACCGACTGCGCCTCCACGCCCTGCGCCGCGTCCACCACCAGCAAGGCGCCTTCGCACGCCGCCAGCGAACGCGAGACCTCGTAGCTGAAATCCACGTGCCCGGGCGTGTCGATGAGGTTCAGGCGGTAGGTTTCGCCGTCGCTGGCGCGATGTTCCAAGGAGACGCACTGCGCTTTGATGGTGATGCCGCGCTCGCGCTCGAGGTCCATGGAATCCAGCACTTGATCGGCCATTTCCCGCGGCGCCAGCGCTCCGCACAACCCGATGAGCCGATCCGCCAGCGTGGACTTGCCGTGGTCGATGTGGGCGATGATGGAGAAGTTGCGGATATGCGCGATGGCTGCCATGCGGCGCTCAATTCGCTGCGCGGTCGCCCACTGGTTGCAGCGCAAGGTTGCCATTGGCCGCCGTGTGCGTGGTGGTGGGGGCGCGAAAGAGGAGGCGGGCGGCGATGGCGATGACTCCGCCAACGAACAAACCCAGCACCGCCGACCAGCCATCGCCGAACACGGCCACGGCAGCCAAGGCCGCGGCGATCGGTGGCGCGAAGACCCGCGCCGCTTGGCCGAGAAGCCGCCGCGGCCGGATGTCCACATCCACGACCGTGCCTTCGGGCAAATCTGTGCGAACGGGGAGCTCTTTGACGGTACCGCCGCCAAAGCCGCAGCCAGCGCAACCCTGAGCGGCGAACACCACCCGCGCCGCGCCGCCATTCGCGTTCGCCGAACGCCGCACCACCCCGCGGCGGCGAAGCGGCACGTGCCCGCCGTTCACGGCGCTTGCGACACGCCGGCGGCGATGCGGCGCGCCGTCGCCACGGGCACCTCGCCGATGACGGTGATCAAATGCTCGCCGCCAGCCCCCTTGGTGCGATGCGTCAAGGCCACGGTGGCGCCGGCGCGCGAAACGATGCTGCCGGCGCCGTCTTCGGGCATGGGTTCGATGAACACCGAGAACGCCGCCAACCCGTCGCTGAAACGCAAGGTGCGCACATGGCGGGCGCCGGTGCGGTGGGCTTCGGGTTGGAAGGTGTCGGCGCCGGTCATGCTGAATCCGGGCGGCACCCAGCGCGGCTGCCACCCCCGCGGCGACGCCTCGGCGGTTTGCGGCTCGCCCGGTTCGAACAAGCGGTGCCACACCAGATCCCCGTCGGTGGAAGGCTCCAAGTCCGCCATCGCCACGCGGTCGCCCAAGCGCAAGGTGCTGAAGACGAAGATCTCCAGCTTCGCGCCATCGGCATCGCGCAGTTCCGAGCGGAGCAGCAGGCCGGTCTCGTCGTCCAACCACAGCTTGTAGCCGAACCGCTCGGCGTCCCGGGGCGTCACCTCCAAGCCCACCGCGGCGCGTCCGGCCACGCGGTCGCGGTCGCTGAAGCGCACGTCGTAGTGCTCGCGCATGGTGGCGAAATCGGCGGCGAAGACGCGCCCGTACAGGCCGCTCGGCAACGCGCCCTCCAGGGCGAGCAGCGTGTCGCCCGGTTGCAGCACGCAAGCCACTTGGTCGCCGGTGCGCAGAATCTCGCGCTGCGGGCCGTTGAGATAGACGATGCGCTCCCGCTCCACCCCTTCAACAACCTTGTGGACGACGCGGAACGTCGCCAAGCGGGCCGTCGTGCGTGTTTGCGAGCGAAACCCCAGTGTGCCGTTGGCGGACGAGCCGAGTGCGCTCGCGTGGTGCGTATTCTCTTCCGTGTAGTAGCTGAAGACGCCGTCGTAATCGAGATCGCGAAAGGCGTTGTCCATGAGCACCAGCCAATCGGCCGGCGTGCGTTCCGCGCCGGCCGCGGCGCAAGCCAACGCAACGCCCGCCAACGCCGCGGCGACGCGGCGGGCGGCGTGCGCTGTTGCTCTTGCCGGGGCCGACACTTCCCGCGCCTGGCGCTATCGACCGGGGCGCTCGCCAACGCGCTGGGGAGCGTTGCGTTCGCCCGCTCGCTGCGGCGTGTTGCGGTCGCCTGCGCGCTGCGCGGCGCCCGTGAGGTCGGTTTGCCCGTCGCGCACCGCCAACACCTTGACGAACGGCACCGTGCCAACCGGCATCGGCACCGTGCCGGCGCGCGACATCGACGTTTGCTGCACATGCCGCAGCATGTAGGTGTTGGCGCGCCGCACATCCACATCCGAGGGCGTTCCGGCCAAGTGACGGTAGCCTTGCGCCGCGGGCACGTTGGCCGGCGAGCTAGCGATTTGCGGCACCGGGGCGTCCTGCTGGCTGCCCGGGCCGAACGAGAACACCACCGCCAAGGCCGCCACCGCCGCGGCCGCGGCGCCGGCGGTGGGCCAGGCCCAGCGCGACCAACGCGCCAAACCGGCGGCGCTTTCGGCCTCGTCTTGCAGCCACGGCCGCTGTTCGGCCGGCAGCGGCTCGCCCACTCTCGCCCCGCGCATGGCCGCGCCAATCCAGTGCGTACGCGCCCACTCGCCGCGCAGTTCGTCGTCCTCGGCCAAGGCGTTGGCCACCCGGCGCACCTCCAGTTCGGTGGCTTCGCCATCCACCGTGGCGGACATTGCCTCGCGCAACGCTACGCGGGCGCCGTTTTGGCCACTTTGGGCGCCGGGCGCCGCTTGGGCGTCAAGCTCCGCCGAGGCATCGGAATTCGGCTGCGACATCAATCCATCTCCTTATCGAAACACCATCCGGCTGTGCTCGCCGGCGCTCACCGCCGGTTCACCAACGGGCGAATCGCCGCGTCCACCGCTTCGCGGGCGCGGAATATGCGCGAACGCACCGTACCCACCGGACAATCGAGAACTTCCGCGATCTGAGCATAGCTTAGACCATTGAACTCGCGCAAAGTTAGCGCCGAACGCAAATCTTCCGGCAAAGCGGCGATGGCGGCGTCTATGGCCTCCTTCAGCTCGTCGCTCTGCGCCGCGTCCTCCGGCCCGTCCTCCTGCCGCAGCGCCGCCGCCAATTCGCCGCCGTCGGCGTCCTCGGCGTCGAGCTCCACCGTCGGCACGCGCTGCGGCCGCGCCGCCAGGTGGTTCTTGGCCGTGTTGACGGCGATGCGGTACAACCAAGTGTAGAACGCGCTCTCGCCGCGAAAGCGGGGCAGCGCCCGGTACGCCTTGATGAACGTCTCCTGGGCGATGTCCTCGACATCCTGGTGCCGCGTCAAGTACCGCCCCAGCAGCGCCTGCACCTTGTGCTGATACCGCAGGTAGAGCAAGTCGAACGCGGCCGCGTCGCCGCGTCGAACACGCCGCACCAGTTCCTTGTCCGTATCGGCCGGCAAGCCATTCCCCCACCACGCGGGCGCTGGGCGGGATTGTAATGCACGAGCGCGAGGTGCCTAGCGGCGCAACGGCCGCCGTTGCGCCCGGCCCAGACTGGCACCGCTCACCATGGACGAAGGGGTTGCGGAGACGCAAGAGGCGCAACATTCCGCGGAGGGGCGTGTAACGGCGTTTGGCCGACGAAGAGCGCCCGCTGGCTCACGCGCACATCCACGACCCAGGCAGAGAATCCGCCGCCATCGTGCTACGCTACTTGGCCACGACGGAAAATCGCGCACTGGAGCCAGAACGCCGCGGCCGAAAGCCGGTTGCAGGAGCTGGACAAGCCGGTTGCAGGAGCTGGAGCTGTGGAGAACGACCATGTCTGAGGCATCGCACCTTGCCGGAGCGCAGTTCCACAAGTGTGCGCTACAGGTCAATCCCTACAGCTACATCCGGCGATACCGAGGGGAGCGACCAAGGTTCGACGAAGCGGGCTATGTGCGCACGTTGATCGCTGCGGCGGAGGCACTCGATGTCAAGGCGCTCGCAGTCACCGATCACAACGATGCGAGCGGCGTGGACGCCATCCGGGCAGTGGCCGAGCCGCGGGGCATCGTTGTTTTCCCGGGCTTCGAATTGACGACGAGAGAAGGCGTTCACGTTCTCTGCCTCTACGCGCCCACCACGTCGATCTCGGAGCTGAACCGCTTTCTCGGTGAATTCGGATTTCGGGATCCAACTCCTTCGAGTGACCCTTGCGAGGTGTCGTTCTCGAAGGTCCTAGCGCTAGTGAAGGACCAGGGAGGCGTGACGATTGCGGCTCATGTGACGCAAGACAGTGGTTTGCTCCGAGTGCTGGGGGGAAAAGCGGCGGTCAAGGCTTGGCGGGACGACGACCTGCTCGCCGTGCAAATACCCGGCTCTATCGAGGATCTCTCGCAGAAGCACAAGGCGATCGTGCGCAACCGGAACGCAGACTACCGCAGACGGCGCCCGCCGGAGTCCAATCTTGCCCTTGCCGTTCTGAATGCCAAGGATGTTTCCCATCCCGACGACCTTGAGCACCCATCGGCAACATGCCTGATCAAAATGTCGGAGGTAGGCATCGAAGGGCTGCGACAGGCGTTTCTCGACCCGCGTTCGCGCATCCGGCTGAATAGCGACCCGACGCCGGATGCCCACTCGGAGTTGGTCTCTGTGAACTGGAAGGGTGGCTTCCTGGACGGCACCGAGGTCCATTTCAACGCCAACTTGAACGTGCTTGTGGGCGGCCGCGGTGCCGGCAAGTCCACGGTCATTGAGAGCCTGCGCTACGCGCTCGGCTTGGCACCTCTCGGCGACGAGGCACACAACGCCCACGCGGGCATCGTCAAGGATGTGTTGCGGAGCGGTACAAAGGTCTCTTTGCTCGTCCGCAGCCATCGGCCGGGGCCTCGCGAATACCGAATCGAACGAACCGTTCCCAACCCCAGCGTCGTCTACGATGTTCAAACAGGTGACGTGCTGGACGTCCGGGTGACTGACGTCTTTGCGGGCGTCGAGGTGTATGGACAACACGAGATTTCGGAGCTCGCCAAGAATCCCGGCAAACGAACGCAGTTGCTGGGACGTTTTGCAATAGAGGACGACACGGTCGCCAACCGGAAGCGCGAGTTGCGCAAGAACCTGGAGCTCTCCCGCCGGCGCATCGAAGAGGTACGCAAGGAACTCGACCAAATCGACGAGCGGTTGACCGCGCTACCCGGCCTTGAAGAGACACTCAAGCGGTACCAAGATACGGGGTTGGAACGTGATCTGGGAGAGCAGAGCCTAGTCGTCCGCGAAGAACGAATTCTCGGCACCATACCGGAGCGCATGCAGCCGTTCCGGTCGGCTTTGCACGAACTGCGGCAAGAACTGCCGATAGATCGCGTCTTTCTGTCGCCTAGTGTACTGGAGGATCTGCCTGGAAAGGAGATACTCGCAGGCGCGGACAAGATACTCGAGCGTCTGAGTTCGGACGTTCAGCAGGCGGCGGAGGCGCTGGATCGTGCGCTGGTCACGGCTGACCAAGGAATCGAGGCGGTGCATGACCGGTTTGCGGTACGCAAAGCCCATGTGCAATCCGGCTACGAACAGAAGCTGCGCGAACTGCAGAAGGCGCACATAGACGGCGAGGAGTTCATTCAACTTCGTCGGCGCATTGAGGCACTGCGGCCGCTCAAAGATCGACAGAGTACGCTGCGACGCGACGAGGACGAGTTCCGAAACCACCGCCTGGGCCTCCTCGCCGAATGGGAGGACACGAAGGCGGAGGACTTCCGGTCTCTGGAACGTGCGGCGAAGAAAGTCAGTCGACAGCTGCAGGGCCGAGTTCGCGTGCGTGTTGAGTTCGGCAGCAACCCGGATGCCTTGTTCAAGCTTCTCCGGGAAGCGCTAGGCGGCCGACTGTCCGAATCGTTTGAGGCGCTTCGGCAAATCGACAACTTGGCACCGCGCGCGTTCGCGCAAGCCTGCCGCAGCGGCGTAGACGCGCTGGTCGACGACTTCGGCATTCCTTCCAAGCAGGCAGAACGCTTGACGGGGACCGCCGAGGAAATCCTGATGCGGATCGAGGAGCTGGACTTCCCCTCGGAAACGGAGATCGAGCTCAACACTGCGATGGCTGGAGAACCAGATGTCTGGAAACCGCTCGATCGGCTCTCGACCGGCCAGCGCGCCACTGGCGTTCTGCTCCTGTTGCTGTTGGAGTCGGATGCACCCCTCGTGGTCGACCAGCCGGAAGACGACCTAGACAATCGGTTCATCACCGAGGGCGTAGTGCCGAGGATGCGAGACCAGAAGCGGAAGCGGCAATTCCTGTTCTCCACCCATAATGCCAACATACCGGTGCTCGGTGATGCGGAGCTCATCGTGGGACTGAGCGTGTCAGACGGTAATGCGAATGTCGATCCAGAGCACCGTGGCTCCATAGATTCCGACACTGTCCGGAAGCTGGTGGAGGAGTTGCTGGAAGGCGGAGAGGATGCCTTCGAGCGACGCCGGCGAAAGTACGGCTTTTAGCGTCGGGGCCGAAGGGATGACGAAGACGGAACTCATCGAAATGCTCGAACACGGCGAGAACTCCGGTGTCGAGTTCAAACGCGACGATGTTCTTCCAGAGCGGCTCGCCAAGGAAATGGCGGCGTTGCTCAACTTGGAAGGTGGTCACATACTTCTCGGCGTGGAAGACGATGGCACGGTCGGCGGCTTGGCTCGCGAGCATGGCAAGATCGAGGAATGGACCATGAACGTCGCTCGCGACCACGTCCGTCCCCCGGCAAACCCGTATTGGGAAGCTATCGAGATTGAACCGGGCAAGCGTGTTGGGATCATCAGTCTCTCAGCGGATGCGCCAGACAAGCCGTACAAGGCGAAACGGGGCTCGGCATGGGTCACCATGATCCGGTCTGGAACGACGACCCGCGACGCGACGGATGCTGAAGAAGCGCGCCTCTACCAGCAGTCCGGGTACTTTAGCTACGACAAAAGGCCCGTGCTGGGAACCAGCGAACAGGATCTGGACTACCGCCGGCTTCGGAGCTATTTCCGAGACCTCCGCGGGCAAGACTGCCCTAGCGTGGAGGACGATCCAGCGTGGACTCGCCTTCTTCTAAACACCTACCTCGCCGTGGAGAACAGGGGGCGTGTCCTGCCGACTGTCGCCGCGGTCTTGATGTTTGGCCTGACGCCGAACAAGCACCTGCCGCAAGCGGGCGTAACGGCTGTCTGCTACCCAGGCACAGAGAAGGACTACGACGCGAAGGAGCGCACCGAAATTCGCGGTGCGGCGGTGGCTCTGCGGGACCGCGGCGGCGACCTCGCGGAAAACGGCGTCATTGAGCAGACGATCGAGTTTGTCCGCCGAAACACGAACGTGAAGGCATGGCTTGAAGACGGCGCACGACGTCAAGAGCGCTGGGATTATCCGGCGGAGGCTGTACGCGAGGCCGTTGTGAACGCAATCGCTCACCGGGACTACACGATCGTCGTGACGGACATCGAATTGTCGATCTACAATGACCGACTGGAGGTTGTCTCACCGGGGCGGCTTCCCAACACCGTCACCGTGGACAAGATGCGCACCGGATGCCGTGCCACAAGAAACGAGGTCGTCAAGGAGATCCTTCGCGACTATGCCTACATCGAGGCAACCGGTCTTGGCGTACCAAGGAAGATCGTTCGTGGCATGCGCGAGCACAACAATACCCAGCCGGACCTTGTCGAGGAAGAGGATCGGTTCACCGTCCGGTTGTGGAAAGAGCCACGCGGGTGAGGTCTTGGGCGTAGCGGCAATTCGGAGACAGCGGTGCGGCGGGTGTTGGTGAAGCTCTCGGGCGAGGCGCTTGGCGGCAAGGCGGGGCGCGGCTTGGATGCGGAAACGCTGCGCCGCACGGCGGCCGACTTGGTCGCGGCGCGCGCTTCGGGCGTGGAGGTGGCGGTGGTGGTTGGCGGTGGGAATCTGTTGCGCGGTGCGGCGTTGGCGGAGACGGGCATCCGGCGCGTGACGGCCGATCACATGGGCATGTTGGCGACGATCATGAACGCGCTGGCGTTGCACGACGCCATCGAGGGGCAAGGCGCCGCCGCGCAGGTGCTGGCGACGCCCGGCATACCGGCGGTGGCGGAAGGCTACTCGGTGCGCACGGCGCGGCGGTTGCTGGCTGACGGCGCGGTGGTGCTGTTGGCCGGGGGCACCGGCAATCCGTTTTTCACCACCGACACCGCGGCGTGTCTGCGCGCCATCGAGCTCGGCGCGGATCTGGTGGTGAAAGGCACCAAGGTGGATGGGGTGTACAGCGCGGATCCGGTCGCCAATCCGAACGCCAAACGGTACGACGAACTCACCTTCGGCGAGGTGCTGGCCTCGCGCCTTGGGGTGATGGACTTGACCGCCGCCGCGTTGTGCGAGGAAAACGGGCTGGCGGTGGTGGTGTGCGACATCGCCGCCCCGGGCGCGTTGACGAAGGCGGTGCGCGGTGAGAAGGTTGGCACCCGCATCGTCTGCACGGGCGCCCCGCCGTGATCGAGGAAATCAAGCAAGACGCCGCCGAGCGCATGGCGAAGTCGCTCGACGCGCTGGACGCGGCGTTCGCCCGCATCCGCACCGGGCGCGCCCATCCGGCGCTGCTGGACACCGTGGACGTGCCGTACTACGGCACGCCGACGCCGCTGAAACAGCTTGCCAGCATCACCGTGGAGGAGGCGCGCAATCTGTTGGTGTCGCCGTGGGAGAAGCGCTTGGTGCCGGCCATCGAAAAGGCCATCCTGGCGAGCGACCTCGGCCTGACGCCGGCGAGCAGCGGCGACGTGGTGCGCGTGCCGCTGCCGCCGCTCACCGAGGAGAACCGCCGCGAGCTGGCGCGCCAAGCCCGGCAAGAGGCGGAGAACGCCCGCGTGGCCATCCGCAACATCCGCCGCGAGGCGATTGCGGACTTCCGCGAGCTGGTGCGCGAGAAGGAAGCCACCGAAGACGAAGGCCGCCGCGCCGAGCAGGACATGCAACGCATCACCAACGAGCACATCGAACGCGCGGATGCCGCGTTGGCGACGAAAGAAGCGGACTTGATGGAAATCTGAGCGCTCGGCACAAGGTGTACGACAGATCTTTGGTAGGCGGTGTCGTCGCCCAGCCGGGAAAGCAGGCGTTCCGCCTGCATGCGGGCGAGACGCCCGCGCTCCCAGGTTTTGCCACGCCAGAGATATGACGATGCAGCTCGACCCGCAGGAACAGAAAACACGCTACGAAGCGCAGTTGCGTGCGGCGGCCGAGCGCGATGGCGACGCCCGCCACGCCCGGCGCGTATTCCGCGCCATGCTGCGGGCTTCGGAGGCGTTGCCGGCGCGGCGCCTGCCCAACGACCGCGCCGTGTGGGTGTGGTCCGATCTGCACCTCGGCCACGACAACATCATCCGCTACACCGATCGCCCGTTCGCCAACGCCGAGGAGATGGACGCGCGGCTGTACGCCAATTGGCAGGCCACCGTGGACGCGGACGCGCGGCTGGTGTTCGTCGGCGACGTGGCGATGCGCGGCGCGGTCGGCGAACACACTTGGCAACGCATCCGCGGCGCGAGCGGCGCGGACAAGCGCTTGGTGTTCGGCAATCACGACCTCACCGGCAGCGGCGAGCTGCGCGTGGACGGCTTTGACGACGTCTGCTCGGTGCTGTGCGCGGACGGCGATCCGCCGCTGGTCTTCACGCACCTGCCGCTGGCGGAAGTGCCGGAGGGCGCGGTGAACATCCACGGCCATACGCACGCCGAACCGCCCCGCAGCACGCCGCACATCAACGTCTCCGTGGAGCAGATCGAGTACCGGCCGGTGGCGTTGGCCCGTCTGCGGCGGCTGGCGAGCGAGCTGGTGGCCGGGCGCTTTCCCAGCGGCGAGACAACCCTGCAACGGCTCGCCACCTTGGGGGTGTAACCGCGCCGGCGCCTATTCTTCCGAGGCTCCCGGCGAACGGCGCAGCGCTTTCGCCGCGGCCCTGCGCTTCTTCTCCTCCCGGCGTTTGGCCTTCTGCGCCGGCGACGGCTTCGTGGGAATGCGCGGCTTCGGCGTCTCCCGGGCCGCGGCCAGCAACGCCGCGAGACGCCCCAGCGCGGCGGCACGATTGCGCGCTTGGCTGCGCTCGCCGTCCGCGAACAGCACCACCTCGCCGGCGGCGTTCAAGCGGCTTCCGGCAAGCCGTTCGAGACGCGCCCGCACGTCCGCGGCCAGCTCGGCGCGGTTCAGGTTCAAGCGGCACTCCGCAGCGGTGGAAACCTTATTCACATGCTGGCCGCCCGGGCCGGTGGCGCGCACGAACTTCCACGTGAGCGCGGCAACGGGGATTGGCAGGCCGCCGATGTCGATGGTTGCGGTGTCGGTGGTGGGCATGGCGGAAGCACCGCCCTCGCTGGCGGCGCGATGCTCCGTCGCGTAGCTCTACGCCGCGAATTCCAGCGCCCGCGTGGCGATGGTGCGGGCGAGCGCCGCCTCGAACTCCTCCAGCGGCATCGTCGTTTGCTCGCGCACCCCGTAGCGGCGCAGCGTCACCGTGGCGTCGGCCGCCTCGCGGGCGCCGACGATGAGCAAGTGCGGAATCTTGCGCGTGGTGCCGTCGCGGATTTTCTTCGAGACGGTCTCGCTGGTCGAAGCAAGCTCGGCGCGCACGAACTTCGCCCGCAGCCGCCGCACGATGTCCTCGGCGTAGGCGTTGAACTGATCCGAAACGGTGATCACCTGCACTTGCACCGGCGCGAGCCAAGTGGGAAACGCGCCGCCGAAGTGCTCCGTGAGGATGGCGACGAAACGCTCGTGGGTGCTGAACGGCGCCCGATGCACGCAGTACGGCGTGTGCTCAGCGCCGTCCGCGCCGATGTACGCAAGGCCGAGGCGCGGCGGGACCGCGAAATCGAGTTGCACGGTGGAGAGGGTTTCCTCGCGCCCGGTGACGGTGCGGAATTGCATGTCCAGTTTCGGGCCGTAGAAAGCGGCCTCGCCCGGCGCATCTTCGTAGTCCAGCGCCATCTCCGCGAGCAGCTCGGCAAGCATCGCCTCGGTGCGTTGCCAATCCTCCGGCGCATCGACGTACTTCTCCTTGCCCTTGGGATCCCCGGCGTCCCAACGCGAAAGCCGCAGCGTGTAGTCGTCCAACCCCAGCACCCGATACGCCTCGTCGCATTGCGCGATCACTTCGCGGAACACGTCCTTCACCTGCGCTTCGGTGCAGTAGATGTGCGCGTCGTTCATGCACAGGCCGCGCACCCGCGCCAGCCCGGAAACCGCGCCGGACGCCTCCCACCGATAGCACTGGCCGTACTCGGCAAGGCGCAACGGCAACTCGCGGTAGCTGCGCAGGCGCGAGGCGAAGATCTTGTGGTGGTGCGGGCAGTTCATGGGCCGCAGCATGTAGCTCTCGCGCACCGCCTCGCCGCTGGGCGACTCCTCCAGCACCTCCATCGGCGGATACATGCTCTCCTTGTAGTGCGCCAGATGGCCGGTTTGGTCGAAGAGATCGCTCTTGGCGATGTGCGGCGTGGCGACGCGTTGGTAGCCGGCGCGAAACTCCAGCTCCACGGCGAATTTCTCCAGCTCGTCGCGGATCACCGTGCCGTTCGGCAGCCACAAGGGCAGGCCGCGGCCCACGTCGTCGTCGAAGGTGAACAGATCCAGCTCGCGGCCGAGGCGCTTGTGATCGCGCTCTTGGGCGAGTTCGTAGGCCGCCACCGCTGAGTCCAGCTCGTCCTTGCTGGCGAACGCCCAAGCGTAGATGCGCGTCATCATCACGTTGTTGGAGTCGCCCCGCCAATAGGCGCCGGCGACATTGCGCAGCTGGAAGGCGTCGCGGGGAATGTCGCGGGTGGTTTCCACATGCGGGCCTTCGCACATGTCCAGGAACGGGCCGTTGCGGAAGAACGACAGCTCGTCGAGGTCCTGCTTCTCCACCAGCTCGGCGGCGTATTCCCGCTTGTACGGCTCTTGCATTTCCTCCAAGCGCTCAAGCGCCGGCCCAACGGGCAAATCTTCTCGGTAGAAGCGCTGGCCTTTTTTCAGAATCCGGCGCATGCGCTGTTCCAGCTCGGGGAAGTCCGCATCCGTTATGGGCGCGGTAAGGATGAAGTCGTAGTAGAAGCCGTCCGCTATCGGCGGCCCGAAGCCGAGCGTGGAGCCCGGGCGCATCTGCAGCACCGCTTGCGCCAGCACATGGGCGAGACTGTGGCGGACGCGGTGCAGTTGATCTGGTTCCGCGTCTGGATTCTGCGCGGTCGGACTCTCCGCGGTTGGTTTCGTGTTCATGGTTCGGCGCCAAGCGGCCCTTGTTTCGTGATGTTGCGGCGGGGGTTGTAGGGCAACGACCTTGCGGCCGTCGCTGTGCCACGGTGGTGGTGGAAGCGGATCATAAAGTGCCGGCGCCCGTTTGCAACCGTTGCGCGGCCGGCTATCAACGCAAAGCACCTGCCCGCTGATGCGCTTCGGCTACCGACGGCACGGCAAGCGCGGCGACCCCGCCTCGGCTGGTCGACCCAAACTTGATTCGCGCGCCCATATGTGGGCTACTTAAGGCACTAGCTGCTAAGAGATCATCGTGGCCTACAACAAACCCGTTCCCCCGCAGGGGCAGCACACCAAGCCGTTTTGGGAAGGTGCGAAGGAAGGCAAGCTCATGCTGCCGCGCTGCCGCGACTGCAACCGTGTGCATTGGTATCCGCGCTTCATTTGTCCCTTCTGCCACTCCACGGATTTGGAGTGGATCGAGGCCAGCGGGAAAGGCCGCGTCCACACCTTCGCCGTGCAACACCGGGCGTTCGGCGGCTGGGCGGAGGAGGTGCCGTACGTCACGGCTTTCATCGACTTGGACGAAGGCGACCGCATGATGACCGTGCTGCGCGGCGTTGATGCCACGAAGCCCGAGGAGATCAAAATCGGCACCCGCGTGGGGGTGGAGTTCGAGCAGGCGAACGACGAGACGTACATCCCGTTCTGGCGCGTGGTGGAGGAGTAGAACGCATGGCAGCCCCCAACCTTTCCAACGCCGCCGCCATCGTCGGCGCGGCGGAATCCGACGTCATCGGCTATCCGATGGAGCTCATCGGCGAGCGCGTGACCTCGCTGCAACACCACATCCAAGCCATCAAGAACGTCTCCACCCTCACCGGCATCCCCATCGCGGACATCCAAGGCGTGTTCTCGGCGGGCTGGTCGGGCGAGTTGTGCGAACACTTGGGCTTGCGGCCCCGCTATCTGGACACCACCGCCGTGGGCGGCTGCTCGTTTCAGATCCACGTTCACCACGCTTTGGCGGCGATTCACGCCGGCATCATCGACATCGCCTTGGTGAGCCACGGCGAGGCCGGCTGGTCGTACCGCGGCGGCGGTGGCGGGGGCGGCGGCGGGCGCGGCCCCATCAGCCCGGGCGCCGAGATGACCATCCCCTACGGCACCTTCGGCGCACCCTCGCAGTACGCGCATGCGATGGTGCGGCACTTCCACCGCTTCGGCACCTGCCAAGAGGATTTCGCGCACATCGCCGTGGTCACCCGGCAGTGGGCGACGCTCAATCCCCGTGCGGTGATGTACGACAAGACGCAAAGCCCCTTCGGCGGCCCGATCACCATTCAAGACGTGCTCGAAGCCCGCCTCATCGCTTGGCCGCTGACGCTGTACCACTGCTGCCTGGTCACCGATCACGGCGGCGCGGTGATCGTCGCCCGCCCGGAGGTCGCCCGCAGCCTGCGCACGAACCCGGTGTGGATCGCCGGCGCCGGCGAATCCATGGGCCACCAGAACATGCTGGAAATGGAGGACTTCACCGCCACCTCCGCATCGCGCTCGGCGGCCACCGCGTACAAGATGGCGGGCCTCGGCCCGGCGGACATGGAGATGGCGATGATCTACGATTCCTTCACCATCACCGCCGGCATCACCGCCGAGATGCTCGGCCTCGCGCCCCGCGGCAAAGGCTTCACGCTGTGGAAGAACGGCGACGCGGCCCCGGGCGGACGCCTGCCCATCAACACCAACGGCGGCGGCCTCTCCTTCAACCACTCCGGCATGTACGGAATGCAGCTGTTGGTGGAAGCCTACCGGCAACTTTCGCGCACCGCCGAGGATGGTGTGAACGGCGTGGAAGGCAAGCAAACCGCAGCCGGCACCTGCGTGGTGAACGGCACCGGCGGCACCCTTTCCACCACGGGAACTCTGGTGCTGACTGCGGACGACCGCTGACCGGGCAACGATTAGCGGACGGGAACTAGCTGGGCCGTTGGCGCGGACGCCTCCGCCACAACATCACCGCCAGCGGTGCGGCTAGGACAATATCGGCCGCCAACACGCCAACGGTCAGCTGCCAAGGCACCCCGAAGTGTTGTTGGAGGCCATACGCCAAACCGGTTCCATTCACCAATAGGCCAAGCGTTCCAACAACGTAGGCTGCGCGTTCCATCGTGATGCGACGCACCTTAAACCCTCGTCTCCTCATCCGGCAGCTTCGCCAGCGCCTTCAACATGCGCTGCAAGGCGAAGTGGCGGTAGCTGCCGAGGGCTAGGTCATTCACTTCGTCCCAGTCGATGTGGCTTTCGATGTCCATGTCGATCCAGCCGCGGTGGCCGATGTAGCGGGGGATGACGAAGCGCGGGTCGTCGGTGAGGGTGGCCTGCATCTCCGCGCCCACCCAGAACTCCAGGCGCATGCGCTGGTTGTGCCGATAAACCACCAGAAAGGTCTTCTTGCCGGCCTTGAACGCCGGGGTGCCGAACTGTTTGCCTTCGCTGGTCTCCGGCAGGCGCGCCACGAAGTCGCGCAGGCGACGCAACTTCTCGGCGGCGTGGGGAGCGCTTAGCGGGTCGAAATCCTCCGCCGCCACGGTTTCCGTGGGCGGCTCGATCTCGATGGCTTCGGGAAGCTCCGCTACCAAGGCGCTCGGCGCCACATGCGCGTACGCCTCGCGCACGCGCAGGGCGATGGTGTGCCAATCGTTGCCTTGGTCCAAATGAACGCCCAGCCAGCCGCGCCGCCCGACGTAGGGCGGCACGAAGTAGAACCGCGGCTCGCCTTGCGTGTGCAACTGCTGGACGCCCGGCGGCGCATGCACCCACAGCGCGATGCGGCCGTCGCCGTGGTGGTTCACGGCGAGCATGGCGAAGGTCTTGCCGCCCACCTTGTAGTCCGGCATGCCGTGCCCGGCGCGCTCTTGCGCCTGCGGGAACGCGAGGCACAGATCCCGCACCGCGTCCCGGATGTTCCTGCCCATGTTCGCCAGTCCGTTTCGGCGACCGTTTCAAGGTGTATGGTAACGCCCAAGCCCGCCACCCCCAAACACGCCATGCGAGTGGAACGCCTAGCCGACCGGCCGATCATCGAACCCGCGCTGCATCCGAGCATCGGCGCGAACATCCAAGGCCCGTCGCTCATTCGCGTGCCGGATTGGGTGGAGTCGCCGCTGGGCCGCTACTACCTCTACTTCGCCGACCACAAGGGGCGCTACATTCGCCTCGCCTACGCCGACGAGTTGCCCGGGCCTTGGCGGATACACGCCCCGGGCAGCCTGCGCTTGGAGGACACGCCGTTTCCGAACGAACCCCCGGTGGCGCCGCCCGAACTGGTGCGCGCCACCGCAGCCCGCAATCGCGCCGCCGGCGTGCGCCTGCCGCACGATGTCGCGTTGGAGCTCACCACGCCGCACATCGCCTCGCCGGACGTGCATGTGGACGCCGAGCGCGGCCGCATCGTGATGATCTACCACGGCTTGGAGGCCGCCGGGCGCCAGCTCTCCCGCGCCGCCACATCGTTCGACGGCGTGCGTTTCCAAGCCGGCAAAGGCGCGCTTGGCCGACCCTACATGCGCCTGTTCCGCCACCGCGACACCCTGTACGCGCTGGCCATGCCCGGCGTGATCTACCGCTGCACCTCTTGGACGAGCGGCTTCTTCGCCGGCCCGCGCCTCTTCAACCCGCGCATGCGCCACTGCGGCGTGCTGGTGCGGAAGGACACGCTGTTCGTCTTCTGGACGCAAGTGGGCGACGCCCCGGAGCGCATTCTGCTTTCCACCGTGGATCTGCGCGGCGACTGGATGCGCTGGCGCGAATCCGCGCCCACGGACGTGCTGCGCCCGGAGAGAGACTGGGAAGGCGCCAACGCGCCGCTCGAACCCTCCATGCGCAGCACCGCCTACGGCACGGTGAACCAACTGCGCGACCCCGCCGTGTATGTGGAGGACGACGCGGTGTACCTGCTCTACGCGGTGGCCGGCGAAAGCGGCATCGCCATCGCCCGCGTTTGGCTTGACAGTGAGTGAGCCCAAGCGCCTTCGACAGGACGCGGCCGCGGTACCCGACGCTGCGCCACGGCTACGTTGTGGAGCTCAAGTACCTCACGCCGACGCCAGCGACACAGCGATCTGGCGGACGAGCGGTTGGCGCGGCAACATCCGGGCATTGCATTCACCGGGGTCGCGCTGGTGTTCCGAGGGTGGGAACTGGTTGCGGCCGAGGCGGTGACGCCCTGACCCCCGCCGGGCCGCGCAATTCGCACTGAGGCTGGTGCCGCACGGCACCAGCCCCTACATTGCGCCCTTGGAGTAGCAGCTTACGCGAAGTACCGCTCCGCAGTGGCCGCGGCGACGAAGTTCTCCTTCAGGATGGCGTAGTCCTGAATGTCCGCGTTCACCACGTCCAGCCCGTGCTCCAGCACATAGGCGTAGCTGCGCTGGAAATCCGAGAGGTTCGCCGCTAGGAACGCCTTGTCGTAGTGGCCGTCGAACACCTTGCCGTTGGCGCCGCCGCCCCAGCGCCGCCCGGCCAGCAGGCGGCCCACTTTCATGCCCACCAGGCCGATGCCGGCTTTGCGGGCGCGCGCCAAGAGCGGTTCCAAGTGAACCATGTCGTCGGTTTCGGCGAGGATGGACCGCTTGTTCCAGTCGTACCAGCCGGCCGGGGTGATGGCGATCATGGCGAGGTCGAACCAGCCCGTGTCGATGGCCGCTTCCAGCACCTGTTGCGCGTTCTCGTGGGTGGAGAGGCCGAGGAAGCTCACCTTGCCGGCGGCCTTGGCGTCCTCGAAGGCGCGCCGCATCTCCTCGGCGCGGATGACGCCCGGGTTGTTGGCCGCCATCTGGTAGTAGGCGTCCACGTGCTCGGTGTCGAGTTCGGCGAGGCTCTTGTCCAAGAACATCGACCAGGTGTGCGCCGCGTTTTTGGCCACTTCCGCGGTCACTTCCTCGTCCGCGTCCACGTTCACGGGCGCTTTGGAGATGAGGAAGATGTCGTCCCGGTGCGCCTTGGCGAACGGCGCCAGGTTGCGCTCGGCGTGGCGGTAGTAGCCGCTGTAGCCCACGTCGAAGACGTTCACGCCCGCTTCGAAGGCCACGTTCAACAGGCGGTCGTTCGGGCGCCCGGCCAACGCCGCGCCGCAGCCGTACACCAAGCGGCTGGCGCGGAAGCCGGTGCGCCCGAGGGTGCGATAGGTCATGCCGGGCCACGGCTCCGCGCCGGGCATCTTGTCGGCGGCTTCCTGCGCGGTGTTCACCGCGGCGCGCACGTCGCGGGTGCGCAGCAGCGCGGCGCCGCCGACGCCGAGCAGGGTGGCGAGCTCGACGAACGAGCGCCGGTTGGTCTTGGGCGAGATGTGCGCCATTAGGGGTCTCCCTCCGCATCGCGGATTGCGTTTCGCGTGGAGCGTAGGCTGCTACGAATCCCGAAAATTCGCAAGCGGATTCTCGGCCGACGTTTTTCGGCGGATTGACACCCCACACGCGCTAAGGATGTGGCAGAATCGGGCGCAAGTCTTGGCTTTTGGGGGAGGTTCAAGGTGGAAGGAATCGTTGCTGGTTCCGCGGCTCGTGTGAACGGGCTCGCCTCGGTGGCGCGGCTGCTTGTCGCGCTCTTGTTTGCGGCCGTCGCCACGGCGAG
This sequence comes from Candidatus Azotimanducaceae bacterium, assembly GCA_965243095.1. GTDB lineage: Bacteria > Pseudomonadota > Gammaproteobacteria > Pseudomonadales > Azotimanducaceae > VXYL01. The sequence continues at coordinate 1,269,094 of OZ251530.1, read as the reverse complement.
TTTCGCCGACACCGCCGGGGAGGTCGTCGTCACCCGCCCGATGCTCGAGGGCAACGGGGTTTCGACCAACGAGCGGCGCTGGTCGTGGGTTGTTCCCGGGCGCACGTACGATTACGAGTTCACTTGGCGCGACCGCGACGACGGCGCGTACGAGTGGCAAGAGGCCGAGCGCGCGGAGGGCGAACTGCCGTTGCGCTTGGAGGACGACATCGTCGCCGGGCGGCACTACGTCGTTCGCGTCAACGCCACGGATACGCAGTCCGCCGAGGTGCGGCGGCTGCGCTTCGTCGTCACCGCCGACGACGCCGGCATGGCCAAGGCCACAACCACCACGGCGGGCGCCATCGCGGTCACGCGGGCGGCGCTGGAGGGGCGCGAATGGGCGGCCAACCCCGGCTGGGACTGGGTGGCGCCCGGGCGTTCCTACGAGTACCGCTTGCGCTGGCGCGACCGGGCGGATCCTTCCGGCTGGAGCGATCTGGCATTCGGCGAACAGGATCTGCTGCTGGTGCTCATGGACGGCGTCGTCGCCAATCGCCAATACGTGCTGCGCGTGGAGGCCACGGACACGGCCTCCGGCGAACTGCGCCAGCTACGGTTCGTGGCGCGCGCTTCCCTTGCCGGCGCGTTGCGTTCGGTGGTTAGCGATCGCGGCTTGACCGGCGATCCCGCCGCCGGCAGAAGCCTGCCCAACATCGCCGAGCCGCTGCCGCAGCTTGGCATGCAGCTATTCTTCTCCAAAGCGCTGGGTGGTGATCAAGACGCGGCTTGCGTCACCTGCCACCATCCCTCGCTCGGCGGCGGCGACGCGCGCGCCTTGCCCATCGGCGTTGGCGCCGTGTCCGACGACCTGCTCGGCCCCACCCGCCAGCACGCCACCACGGCGCACGGCTACGACGGCGGCCCCACGGTGCCGCGCAACTCGCCGACCACGTTCAACATCGGCCTTTGGGACGAGGTGTTGTTCCACGACGGCCGCGTCGAGAGCTTGACGAAAGCGGCTGGCCGCAACGGCGCCGGCGGCGGCATCCGCACGCCGGACACGGATTTCGGGCAGGCGGACAACGCCGAGATGGACAATCTGCCAATGGGGCAGGCGCGTTTCCCGGTGACGTCCGGGGAGGAAATGCGCGGCTTCGTGTTCGAGAAGGACAACGACAACGCCGCCGTGCGCGGCCACCTGGTGGCCCGCCTGCGCGACGCCACCTCGCCCATCGAGTTGACCACGAACCGTTGGCTGACGGCGTTCCGCACCGGCCTCGGCCAGTCCGCCGGCACCGCCGAGGAGCTGATCACGTTCCCCAACATCACCCGCGCCATCGGCGCCTATCAACGCTCGCAGGTGTTCGTGCAGAACGCCTTCCGCAGCTTCATCGAGGGCGACGACGAGGCGCTTGCGGACGACGCGAAGATCGGCGCCCTGCTGTTCTACGGCAAGGCCGGCTGCGGCGGCTGCCACAGCGGCGACTTCTTCAGCGACGAAGGTTTCCATGTGCTCGCCATGCCGCAGATCGGGCGCGGCAAAGGCGACGACAACGGCGAACACGCCAACGACGATTTCGGCCGCTTCCGCGAGACCGGCGTGGAGAACGACCGCTACGCCTTCCGCACACCGTCGCTGTTGAACGTCTCCGAGACCGCCCCCTATTCGCACGCCGGGGCGTACGACACGCTTGCGGACACGGTGCGCCACCATCTCGATCCGCAAACGTCCGTGAGCAACTACGACACCAGCCAGCTGGAGCCAGGCACGCAAACCGACACGATGGCGGTGAACACCGGATTCGCTTTGCGCCACCTCGCGGATCTGCGCGGGCGCGGTGAATCGAAGCTGCCCGAAGTGGCTCTTACGGACGCGGAAGTGGGCCAGCTGGTGGGCTTCCTCGAGAGCCTCACCGACCCGTGCTTGCGCGACGCCAGCTGTCGAGCGAAGTGGGTGCCCAAAGTCACCTTGGACGACCCGGACGGCTTGCGCGTACAAGCGGTTGGCGCGAACGGCAAGCGGCTGTAGGGCGCGGCGCACCCTTCGGGTGCGTTGGAGTTTGCTGCGCAAACTCTGTCTGCATCAACGAGGCGGCGCGCCCGCTGAGCGGGCGCGTTGGAGTTTGCTGTGCAAACTCTGTCGTACAACGAGAGGGGCTGTGAAAGGCCCCCCTCAACAACGCATCCGAAAGTCGTTCTGCCCGCTGCGGTCCACCCCGCGCATCAAGAACAACGTGCGTTCGGACATGGCGAGCCGGCCGCTGCGCCGCTCGGCGAGGTCGCGCCGATACACCGACGTGGTGGGCATGTAGCGCAACGTCATGCCGCGGCGCGAACTGGCGGAGCGGTTCGGTTCGGAGCCGTGGATGAGATAGACATCGTGCAGCGAGATCTGCCCCGCCTCCAACACCACATCGCGCGCCGCCGCCGCGTCGAACTCCGCCGAACGCAGTTCCAGGGGCAGGCTTAGCCCGTCGGCGCCGTTGAAGTCGTGCCGGCCGAGTTCGCGCCGCCGATGCGAACCGGGAATCACCCGCAGGCAGCCGTTCTCTGGCGTGGCGGCGTCCACTGCTATCCACACCGAGCAGGTGGCGAGCGGCCGTATCGGCCAATATTCGCCATCTTGATGCCACGGCGTCTTGGTGCCGACCCGCGCCGGTTGGCGAAAAAGCTGGAGTTCCACAGCGCGAAGTCCGCGCCGATGAGCTGCTCGACCATGTTCAAGATCGCCGGAATGCGGGCGATGTTCAGGAAGCCGGTATCGAACGCCAGCACCGCCGGGCAGTAGTCCGCGAACTCCGGATGCTTCACCAGCAGCCGGTCGTGCAGGCCGCGAATCTCCGCCAGCGCCGCCTCGGGCACACGGCAATCGGGAACAACGTAACCCTCCCGGTGGTAGCGACGGACCTGCTCCTCGCTAAGCATGGGCGTATGCACGCTGCGCTCCGTTTCGTGGTTGGCAGCCATGTCGTATGCGCCTTTTCCTTGAGATTGGCGGATGGCGGAAGAGGTAGGAGTCGAACCCACCGGACGCCGTCGAAGCGTCCCGACGGCTTTGAAGGCCGCGCGCCCCACCGGAGGCGATGCTCTTCCGCCGCGGAGTATACGGGTTGCGTAGCGGTGTGGTGCCGGCTTACGCCACCAGCGACTTCTCGCCCACCACCCATCGGGTGTCGCCTTGGCGGCGGGTGAAGCCGATGCTGTCGAAGTGTTCGAGCACGTCGATGACGATGTTGCGGCCGATGCCGGAGGCGTCGCGGAATTGGCGCACGGTGAACGGGTTGTCGGCGGCCAAATCCGTCGCCAGCGCGGCGAGTTCGCGCAAGCGTTCGGGTAGGAAGTAGCGGTTGTCGCTCACGCGCACTAGAAAGCCGTGGCCGGGGAGGGGGCGCAGCATGGCTTCCAACTCGGTGAAAGGGCGTTTGAGCCGTTTCGCCAAGTCGCCAACGCTGGGCGGTTGGTGGCTGTCGAGTAAGGCGCGCACGCGGTCGAAGGCGCGTTGCGCTTCGGCGGGAACGGCGGCGCGGTGCGCGGCCAAGCGGTAGCGTCCTTGCGCGAAGCGCAGGGTGCCGGCGGCGGTGGCGGTTTGCAGGGCGAGCAAAGCCTCGTCGCTATTGAGTTCGGTGGTAGTCGTTGCCACTTGCTGTGCGGTCAGGCCGTCGCTGTCCGGTTGCTTGCGGTGGTGCGCGGCGATGGCATCGCGCACGAGCGTAGTTGCTCCGTCTAGCCACGACGGGTGCAGCCAGCGGTCGTTCAACAGGGCCAGGCCGTGGCCCTGCGCCAGCTCCGCCATGCGTTCGGGGTGGAGATTCCAATGCCGTGCGAACGCGGCGGCGGGAACCGGTGCCATGCACGCGAGAGCGGCCAACGTGGCACCGGCGTCGTGCGGGACGATGGCGGCGAGTCGGGCGCGGCGTCGTGGGCTGCGACGCCGTGTCGCTGGCATCAAGTCATACACCTGGCCGCCGCCCAGCGTGCGTTCGCGAGCGTGGTCGCGCAGCACCAGCCGGTCACCCACCTTGACGTGCAGCGGCGTCTCGCAGAGCACATCGACTAGCGCTTCGTCGCCAGGTTCGAGTCCAGCGCCGTCAATCAGCAGCACGCGCCCGTGGCTGTGGCTGGTGGCGTGGTGCAGGTGTACCGGCGCGTTGTGGCGCAGTTTGCGCGGGAAGTCGTCCAGCACCTGCAAGCGCAGGGCGAAGCGGGTTGCCGGTTCGCGCATGGTCGGTGCGAGCAGCCAGTCGCCGCGCCCGACGTCGCCGTGGCGTGCGCCGGCCAAGTTGACGGCGGCGCGGTCGCCAGTGGTGGCGGCGATTGCGGTTCGATCCTGTACGCGCAGGCCGCGCACGCGGAGGGCGTTGCCGTTGCTGGCCAGCGCGAGCTGATCGCCCACGCGCACCGTGCCGGCGACCACCGTTCCGGTGGCGACGATGCCGCTGCCGCGCACCGGGAAAGCGCGATCCACCGCGAGGCGGAAGGGCGCATCGGCGGAGTCTGCCGAGTCCTTTGCGGTTTCCTTTGCTGCTTGGGCCAACGCTTGGCGAAGTTCGTCGACGCCGCGGCCGGTGGCGCAGGAGATGGGGATGACTCGGGCATCCGCTAGAAACGAACCCGCCACAAGGTGGCCGATTTCCTCGTGCGCGGCGTGGGCGCGGTCTTCGTTTACACGGTCGATCTTGTTGAGCGCCACCACGCCGCTGGTCAAGCCGAGCAGCCGCAGAATCTGCAAGTGCTCCCCCGACTGCGGCATCACGCCATCGTCGGCGGCGACGACGAGCAGCGCGTGCTGCCGGCCGGCCACGCCGGCCACCATGTTGTGGACGAAGCGGTGATGGCCCGGCACATCCACGAAGCCGACACGCCGGCCGCCCAAGTCCGCGTAGGCGAAGCCGAGATCGATGGTGAGGCCGCGGCGCTTCTCCTCCGCGAGGCGGTCGGTGTCGACGCCGGTGAGGGCTTTGACAATAGACGTCTTGCCGTGGTCGACGTGGCCTGCGAGGGTGACGATCACGAGCGGCGGTGCAGGTGCGGTTCCGAAGTGCGGGGAGCAGGCGCATTATACGGTAATACGGTCGCTATGCACAGTTTGACGCGGTCGCTTCCCATTCATAACGGTGGTTCTTAAAGTCTACTATACTGGTCCATAATGGATTTAACGCCAAGGATTGTAGACGTTATGGACGTTGCAGTCTCCACACCTGTGCCCGTTCGCCGCGCCTTGGCGAAGCTCGGCGAGGACATCCGCGATGCGCGGCGGCGGCGGCGCGTGCCCGTGGCGCTGTTGGCGGATCGGGCTTCCATCAGCCGGGCTACGCTCGCCAAAATCGAAAAAGGCGATGCCGGCGTTTCGCTGCGCCACTACGCCAAGGTGTTGTTCGCCCTTGGCCTGCTGGACAACCTAGCCCAAGTCGCGGATGCCGGGCGCGACGAGCTTGGGCTTTCGCTCGCCAGCGAGGATCTGCCGCGGCGCATCCGTGTGCCTCGCGTCAGCTCCTAGGAGCCGCTCATGGAACGCGAGGTGTTCGTCAGCTTGGACACGGGCGCCGGCCCGGTGTTGGTCGGCCGGCTGTGGTCGCGCTCGCGCCGGGGTGTGGAAACGGCGACTTTTCAATACGATGGCGGTTGGCTGCGGCGGCCGGACCGGTTCGCCTTGGAACCCGCGCTGCCGTTGGACTTCGGGCCCCACCACACGCGGCGCGGCGTGGCGTTGTTCGGGGCGTTCAGCGATTCGGCGCCGGATCGTTGGGGGCGCGAACTGATGCGTCGCGCCGCCCGGCAAGCGGCGGGAAATTCGCCGCCGCCGGCGTTGACGGAACTGGACTTTCTGTTGCGCGTGAACGACACCGCGCGGGTTGGCGCTTTGCGCTTCGCCCTTGCGGATGGCGGTGCTTTTCAAGCGCCGGACGCACAGATGCCTATACCGCCGCTGGTGCGTCTGCCTGCGTTGTTGGCGGCGAGCGACCGTGTGCAAGCCGGCGACGAGGCGGACGACGCGCTGCGGTTGCTGCTCGCCCCCGGCTCGTCGCTTGGCGGCGGCCGGCCAAAGGCATCGGTGCGCGACGCGAACGGCCGATTGGCGATCGCCAAGTTTCCCGGGCGCCCGGATGTGCTGGATGCGGTTCGCTGGGAAGCGGTGGCGTTGCAGCTTGCGGAACGGGCGGGCGTGATCGTGCCACAGCGGCGCGTCGAGGTGGTCGGCGGCCGGCCGGTGTTGATCGTGGACCGCTTCGACCGGCACGGCGCCGAGCGCGTGCCGTTCCTGTCTGCGATGTCCGCGCTGGCGGCGAGCGATGGCGAGACCCGCTGCTACCTCGAGCTGGTGGACTTCCTTCGCCAGCACGGCGCCTGCCCGAAGGACGACATGCGGCAACTGTGGCGGCGCATCGTGTTCAACGTGCTCATCTCGAACACGGACGACCATCTGCGCAACCACGGCTTTCTGCATCGGCCCGGCGCCGGCTGGGCGCTCTCCCCCGCCTACGATCTCAACCCGGTTCCCGCGGACGTGAAACCGCGCGTTTTGTGTACCGCCATCGACTTTGACGACGCCACCGCATCCCTCGCCTTGGCTTTGGAGGTGGCGCCGTACTTCGAGTTGAACGACGATGAAGCGTGGGCGATCGTCGCCGAAGTGGCGCGGGCCACCGCCGAGTGGCGTGCGACGGCGGCTGGTTTCGGGTTGCCCGTGGCGGAAACGACGCGCATGGCGAGCGCGTTTGAGCATGTGGACAGCCGACTTGCCGCAAGCAGGTAGCCTTTCGTGACTGGCGATTGGCCGCGGAAGCGCGTTCCCGCCAGAGTAGAATAGCCACGCGGGCGGGAATCCCGGCGGGAGAAACAAGTGGCACAGCCAAAGCGTTCCTATTGGCGGGAGAACCTGCGGCTGGTGGCGGCCTGCCTCGGCGTCTGGTTCGTGGTGTCGTTTGGTTGCGGCGTGTTGCTGGTAGATGTGCTGAACCATGTGACGTTCGGCGGCTTCAAGCTCGGTTTCTGGTTCGCCCAGCAGGGCAGCATGTACGTGTTCCTCGTGCTGGTGTTCTTCTACGCGGCGCGGATGAAGGTCATCGACCGCCGGCACGGCGTGAGCGAGGACGACGAGTGAGCTTGGAGACGATCACCTACCTCGTGGTGGGGCTTTCGTTCGCGCTCTACGTCGGCATCGCCTTCGCCACCCGGGCGGCCAGCACCGGGGATTTCTACGTTGCCGGCAAGCATGTGCATCCGGTGGCGAACGGGATGGCCACGGCGGCGGATTGGATGTCCGCGGCGTCGTTCATCTCCATGGCCGGCATCATCGCCTTCCTCGGCTACGACGCCAGCGTCTATCTGATGGGTTGGACCGGCGGCTATGTGCTGCTGGCGCTGCTGCTGGCGCCGTACCTGCGGCGCTTTGGCAAGTTCACGGTGCCGGAGTTCATCGGCGAGCGGTACTACTCGTCGGCGGCACGGGTGGTGGCGGTGGTATGCCTCATCGTCGTTTCGTTCACTTACGTGGCCGGGCAGATGCGCGGCGTGGGCATCGTGTTCTCGCGGTTCCTGAACGTGGACATCGGCGTCGGCCTGCTGGTGGGCATGGGCGTGGTGTTCTTCTACGCCGTGCTCGGCGGCATGAAGGGCATCACCTATACGCAGGTGGCGCAATACTGCGTGCTCATCTTCGCCTACACGGTGCCGGCGGTGTTCATCTCGCTGCAGGTGACGGACGTGGCGCTGCCGCAGCTCGCGTTCGGGAGCGAAGTGGCGGAGGGCGGCGGGCGTCTGCTGGACAAGCTCGATGGGATTGTCACCGAGCTCGGTTTCGCGGCGTACACGGATGGCGCGAAAGGGATGTTGGACATGGCCTGCATCACCTTGGCGCTGATGGTGGGCACGGCCGGGTTGCCGCATGTGATCGTGCGATTCTTCACCGTGCCCAAGGTCCGCGACGCGCGCACATCGGCGGCGTGGGCGCTGTTGTTCATCGCCATCCTCTACACCACGGCGCCGGCGGTGGGCGCCTTGGCGCGTTGGAATCTCACCACCACGATTCAACACGGGGCGGTGGGGGCCGCCGACGCCAATTTGCGCTACGACGAGCGCCCCGACTGGTTCAAGACTTGGGAAGGCACTGGCCTGCTCGCCTTCGAGGACAAGAACGGCGACGGGCGCATCCAGTACTACAACGATGCGAACCCGGCGTTCGCGGCCAAAGCGGAGGAGTTCGGCTGGCGCGGCAACGAGCTGGAGGTGGATCGGGACATCATCGTGCTGGCGAACCCCGAGATCGCCGGGCTGCCGGATTGGGTGATCGCCTTGGTCGCCGCCGGCGGCATCGCCGCGGCGCTGTCCACCGCCGCCGGGTTGCTATTGGTCATCTCGGCGGCGATCTCGCACGACTTGCTGAAGGGCGTGTTCGCCCGGCGCATGTCCGAGCGGCGCGAGCTGTTGGCCGGGCGCGTCAGCGCCGCCTTCGCCATCGTGCTGGCCGGGGCGCTTGGCTACAACCCGCCCGGATTCGTCGCGGAAGTCGTGGCGTTGGCGTTCGGGCTGGCCGCCGCGTCGCTCTTTCCGGTCATCCTGCTTGGAATCTTCTCTACGCGGGTGAACAAGGCCGGCGCCATCGCCGGAATGCTCGCCGGGCTTTTGTTCACGCTCGGCTACATCGTTTGCTTCAAGGGCGTGGTCATGGCGCCGTTGCTAGCCAACGAGGCGGAGAACTGGCTGTTTGGCATTTCGCCCGAAGGGATCGGCGGCGTCGGGATGCTCATCAACTTCGCCGTGGCGTGGGCCGTGAGCGCCGCCACCGGCGAGCCACCGGAGGAGGTGCGCGCCTTGGTGCGCCGCATCCGCACGCCGCGATGAACGCCAACGCGCAAGCGCTTGCGGCGGAAAGCTGCGCGGCTTGCCGCCCGGACAGCCCGCGGGTGAAGGCCGCCGAAGCCGATGAACTGCTGGCGATGCTGCCGGATTGGTCGATCGTGGCGGAGGAAACCGACCGCCTCGCCGCCACCTTCGAGTTCGCGGACTTCGTCGCCGCGTTGGCGTTCGCCGGCCGCGTTGGCGACCTGGCCGAGGCGGCGAACCATCATCCGATGTTGATCGTGGAGTGGGGCCGGGTGCGCGTTTTCTGGTGGACGCACGCCATCGGCGGCCTGCACCGCAACGACTTCATCTTGGCGGCGCGCACCTCGGCGTTGCTGGCGCCGCCAGCGCCCGGGTGACGCGGGCGCGCCCGCCGAGCCGCCGTTGATGCATCCGCGCCTGCGCGGCTTCGATTGGCGCGTGGGCGCCCTGTTTGCCGCCGCGTTGGCGGCGGTGTTCCTGCTCTCAAGCTACGACCGCGGCCAGTTCTACCGCGGCACCGAGCACGACGCGCTCTCCGGCAACCACGTGGCCATCGCCGCGAACCTGTCGTGGGAACACGGCTATGTGCAGTTTCTGCGCCGGCACTTCAACGCCGATGGCGAACTGACCTACGAGCCCTACAACCGCTTTCCTCTATTGGGCTATGTGCTGATCAAACTGGTTGGCCTGCCGTTCGGCGACGACCTATCAGCGCGGCTCCACGCGGCGCGCATGTTGGTCTTGGCCTTCTTCGCCGCGGCGATGGTGTTGGCGTATCTCTCGCTGCGCTTGCTAGGGGCGGGAGAAAGCCGGCGCGGGCCAGCCTTGGCGGCGACCTTGCTGGCGTTCTCCTCATACCCGCTTTTCTACTACAGCGACATCGTCACGCCGGAAGCGACGATGGGTTTGTTCTCCGTGCTGCTCGCTTTCCACGGGGTGGCGGTGTATTTGCACGGGGGGCGGGTGGGCCAGTTGTGCGCGAAAACACCCGCGGCGTTGTTGTTGGATTGGCATGTGTACGGATTGCTGCTGCCCCTGCTCTTGGTGGCGCTGCCGCACGCGGTGTACACGCGCGATTGGCGCAGGTGTCGGCACTGGTTAATGGTGGGCGCCGCGGCGGCAGTGACGGGGATCGTGATGCTCGCGTTCAACTTCGCCCGCGAATACCATGCACTCGGAAACACGCCGTTGTTGGAGCTGCCGACGCTGCAGTCCATGTTGCGCCGAGTCGGCGCGACACCGCTGGACCCCATCGGTTGGGGGCAGGTGTTCGACGAGCAGTTGCGCCGGGTTGGGGAAGCCTCGCTGCCATCGGCGTTTGCCGCGCCAATCGAAGCGTTCCTGCACGGGCGTTGGCACTGGGTTGGTGGCGCTTGCCTCGCGCTAGCGGCGCTGCTGATTTGCTTGCCGGGCACTCGGCACCGCATCGCATGGGCCGGCCTTGCGCTGTGCGGCATGGGCTGGGCGCTGCCCATGCGCCACCAAGTGAAGCAGCACGAGTTCGAGGTGCTGTTCCATGTGGGCGTACCGTTGGTGGTTTGTGTTTTGGTGTTCACTCGGTTGCAAGACTTGGTGGTGGCGCGGGCGCCGCAGGCACGAGCCGCACTGCAAACCGGTGTCGTGGCAGTCGCGTTCGCCTTGTTCGTGGCATCTGCTGGGCTGATGGGCCGCGTGGGGGACGATGCCGAAACGCGGGCGTGGGAACGGGATTTTCTGGCCGATGTGCAGGCGATCCGCCGCCATACGCCGGGCAAAGTGGTGTATGTGCCCTGGGCCGTGCTGGATCGCAATGTGTGCTGCAAGCCCGTACACCTCACCGGCAGCGTGATGGTCGCCGAACCGACGCCGCTCGCCGAGTTCGTCGTGGCCACGGACATTCCGCGTTCCATCCCCGGGCGCTCGCCGCCGGCGGACTCCCCGGCAGGCCGTTCGCTCACGCCGGACAACCGCGTGGTTTTCCTCTACGAAGCGGACGCCTACCGCGCCGCGTCGGATGCCGCGCGCGGCGTCTGGGAGCGGCGCGCTCGCCAGCACCAACCGGCGGTAGAGTCGGCGTTTGCGGTTCACCACTTGGACGACGCCTTGCTCTACGTTGCCGAAGGGGAACGCTGCCCGATGGAAGGGCGGCGGTCGAAGTTCTTCCTGCACGTGTACCCGCAGGACTTGCGCGACCTGCCGGAGCGCCAGCGCCGCGTTGGCTTCGCCAATCTCGACTTTCAGCGCGATCGCAACTGGACGCGCGACGGGCGCTGTTTCGCGCTACGCTTCTTGCCCGCGTTCCCGATCGCTGAAATACACACCGGGCAGTTCGTCAAGCGCTATGGCTTCCAGCCGCTTTGGGAGGGGCGCTTCTCGCCTGTGCAACAAAGATGACTGAAGTTCGCCGCCGGGTATCTTGGCCGCTCTTGGTCTTGCTGCTGGGCCTGTGTACGGTGTTCGCGTTCGGCGGCGACCGCGGGCACTTCTACCGGCCTTGGGTTCACGACTGGATTTCGGTGCAGGATTTGGCCTTGGCCGAGAGCCTCTTCGCCAAGCCCTTTCGGTTTGTCCGCGTGCGCCGCGGGGAAGACGGCCGGCTGCAGTACAACGCCTACAACCGCCGGCCCATCGGCGTCTTCGTGCTCATCAAACTGGCCGTCTGGCCATTCGCCGAAGACATGTCGGCGCGCATCTTCGCGGCGCGGATGCTCATGCTCGGCTTGTTCGCCGCGGCGGCGGTGCTGGCCTATCTCTCGTTGGCGCGCCTCACCGGCGATCGCTGGGTGGCGAGCGGCGCCACGCTGCTGGCGTTTTCCTCGTGTTATACGCTCGGCTACGCGGACGCCATCGCCAGCGAAGGCAGCACCGTGCTGTTCGCCTTGCTGCTGGTGTTCCACGGCATGGTGCTGTTCTGGGACCGCGATGCGGCGCCGAAGCGGCGTTTCGCGCAGTTGTTGCTCAAGGTGTGCGCGGCGCTCCTGCTCGCTTGGCAGGTGTACGGATTATTGGCGGCGTTCCTCGCCCTCGGCGTGGCGGCCACGGCGATGGCGGCGTGGCGGCGGGAGGCGCGGGCGATTGCGGTGGCGAAGCGCGTGTGCCGCAGCCAGTACGCGCTCTTGGCGGCGGTTGCGCTGCTGTTTGGCAGCGCGGTGCTGGGCTACAACCTGCTCGCCGAACACTCGGCGTACTACGGCGAGAAGTCGTTTGCCGAGCTGCCATCGGCGCGCTCCGCCTTGGGCCGCACCGGCCTTGCCGGCAATGCCGCGGAACCGTTGCTGTCGACGGACTTTTATCGCTGGCAGTTCCACCGTGTAGGCGCGATGGCGCTGCCCTACGCGCTGCCGGGCTTGCCGCCGATTTGGGTCAACCATCCTTTGGATCCGGCTTGGGCGCAGCCGCGCCTCGCGTCCGTGGGCGTGACGGTTGTCGCGATCTGCGGCTTGGGGATCCTGCTCTGCCCGCGCCGGCGTTTGTTGCTGGCGGTCTTGCCGTTGGCCGGCGTCTGCTGGTCGCTGCCGATGCGCTATGAAACGGCGACCCTCGACCACGATTTCGAGGCGCTGGCCAACATTGGCCTGCCGCTGATCTTCTTCGCGTTGCTGTTGCTGGGGGTGCGTCGCCTGGGATCCTGGGGGCCGCGCTGGGTTGTTGGCTTGACGATCGGCGCGGCGATCACATTCGCACTTTCCGCCAAGCGCATGGCCGAGGTGGGTTGGGGCTCCGAAGCGAAAGAACGCCAACAGACGCTGTTCGCCGAGTTCGAGACCATCCGCGAACACGCCCGCGGCAGCGAGGTACTGGTCGCCGCGGCACCGGAGGCCACGCTCTACTTGACGTTGATCCGGCGCAAGTTCTGGTACTACCTCTCCGGCAGCGTGTTGCAGCACCCGGATCAACTGCCCGCGCAAGGCCACGAAGCGGACTTCGTGCTGAGCTTGGAGCGCGTGGAGAGCGACTTGCTGCTCACGCCTTCCCACCGCTTCGTGTTCTTGTATCGCTCGCCGGGGGCGCTGGATGCGATCGCCGCGGCGCGCCGGAGCGAATACCAGCGCATCGCCGCGACCGAGCCGATAGCGGATACGCCGTGGGCCATCCACCTGCTCGGCGGTGCCGGCGGCGGTGGGGAACTCGCCCTGCTGAAAACGCCTTGCGGTGTCAATGACGCGCGGGGCCGATTCCTCGTGCATGCCGCGCCGGTGGATGCGCAAGACCTTCCCGCGTCCCGCCGCCATCTGCACGTCGACAACTTGGACTTCGGCTTCCTCGAGCGTGGTGGCGTACGGTTCGACGGCAAGTGCATGGTGAAAATACCGCTGCCCGAGTACCCGCTGGGCGGCTTGCGCGTCGGGCGCTTCGACCAAGACGGCGCCTTGGCATGGCAGACGCGATTCGACACCGGTTTGCGCACCGAGGCGCTGCGCCGGGCGGCGCACTGGGCGCGTGGGCGCGAACCGACGGCGCAGAGCGACTTCAACGTGCATTTGGATGGCAAGGCGCTCATATACGTTCGCGATCCGTGTACCGCGGCGCAGGCGGACGCTCTGTTCTTCCTGCACGTCACACCGGTCAAAATGCGCGACTTGCCGCGCGGGCGTCGCCGCGCCGGTTTTCACAATCTGGACTTCCGCATGGAAGACAGCGGCGAGTCGTTCGACGGCATGTGCGTAGTGCGCGCACGCCTACCGGACTACGACGTCGCCAGCGTCCGCACGGGTCAATACGACCCCACCGCGGGCGTGTTGTGGAGCGTGGAGTTCCCGGTGCGGGCCAATTGACAAGCAGCGCGGCAAACGCCCATCCTTGCCGCTTCGCAAAGCGCCAGCGGCGCACGTTGCCAGTAGGAGGAGCGGTAGGCATGGCCGGCAAGGAGTTGCTGCCGCGGGCGGTGTTGATCGTGGGGCTGCTCGCCCCGGCGCTGATGCTGGCGGGCGCGTTGGGTACGCGGTTCGAGGCGTGGGGTTTCCAGACCGGCTTCCAGTTCGTGTTCACGGCGGCGTTCGCCGCCGCCGCGGTGCTGGTGATCGGCATCGTCGTGCTTGTGTTCGCGTTGCGCACCGGTCGCCGCGCGGCCGCGCTGCCCATCGGCATGGGGCTGGCCGGTTCCGCGTTGGTGTTGGCGTTGCTCGGTTGGCAATATCGGCTGGCGACAACGGCGCCGTTCCTGCACCAGGTCTCCACGGATCGCGAGGATCCGCCTGAGTTCTTCGCCGTGGTGGCGCTGCGCGGCGAAGACGCGAATCCGCTCGCCTATGACGAGGCGGTGGCGGAAGTGCAGGCGGCCGGCTATCCGCAGCTAGACACTTTGCACACCCAGCTTGCGCCCAGCGAGAGTTTCGACCGTGCCGTGCGGGTGGCGGAGGAGCTAGGTTGGCTCATAGTGAACGAAGACCCGAGCGCGGGTCTCGTGGAAGCCACCGACACCACGTTCTGGTTCGGCTTCAAGGACGACGTGGCGATTCGCATCCGCGCCGACGCCAACGGCGGCTCGCTGGTGGATGTGCGTTCCGTCTCGCGGGTGGGCGGCAGCGACCTCGGCGCGAACGCCGCACGCATCGAACGGTTCATCGAGCGATTCGGAGCGCTCGCAATTCCTTGAGTGTGAATCTTCAAGGCGCGGCAAGGAGGCAAGCAAGCAAACTCCAACGCACGGTGCCTATCGGGCTCATCATCGTCGCCCTGGCCACCGTCTTCGTCTTCCCCGGCTACGACCGCGGCCAGTTCTACCGAAACACCGAACACGACGACATTTCCGCCGATCATTTGGCCATCGCCGCGAACCTGTCATCGAAACACGGGTTTGCGCAGTTTCTCCGCCGGCGCTTCAACGCCGATGGCGAGTTGACCTACGAGGCGTACCACCGATTCCCCCTTTTGGGCGATGTGCTGATCAAGCTGGTTGGCTTGCCTGTTGGCGATGGCTTGTCGGCGCGCCTTTATGCGGGGCGTGTGCTCGTGTTGGCCTTCTTCGCCGCCGCGATGGTGTTGGCGTACCTCTCGCTCCGCCTGTTGACGAGCGGCGCGGCGGTGCGCGGACGCTGGCCCGGGAGCGCGGGAACCGCGCTGGCGGCCACTTTGCTGGCGTTCTCGTCGTATCCGCTCATCTACTACAGCGACGCCGTCACCCCGGAAGCGGCGATGGGTTTGTTCTCGGTGCTCCTCGCCTTCCACGGCGTGGCGGTGTATTTGCAAGGGGGACGCAGGCCGGTGCAACGCACCCGGATTGGCCAACTGTGCGTAAAAACAGGCGCGGCGTTGTTGTTGGATTGGCATGTGTACGGGTTGCTGCTGCCCTTGCTCTTGGTGGCGCTGCCGCAGGCCATCTACGCGCGCGATTGGCGCAGGTGTCGCGATTGGGTGTTGCTGGGCGCCGTCGCGGTGGTGACGGGGTTGGCGATGCTCCTGTTCAACCTTGGGCGCGAACACCACCTGTTGGGAGGCACCACGCCGTTCGCCGAGCTGCCGTCGCTGGAGTCCATGTTGCGCCGTTCGGGTGTGACGGCGCTGGACGGCACTGGCTGGGCGGCGGCGATCCAAGAGCAGCTACGCCGCATTGGAGAAGCGGCCTTGCCGTGGGCGCTTGCCGCGCCGCTCGAAGGGTGGCTGCACGGGCGTTGGCACCGCGTCGGCGGCGGTTGTCTGGCGCTCGCCGCCTTGCTGATCTGCTTGCCGGGCACGCGCCACCGAGCCGCTTGGAGCGGCCTTGCACTGTGCGGCATGGGCTGGGCGCTGCCTATGCGCGACCAAGTGGAACAACACGAATTCGAGGCGATGTTCCATGTGGGCGCGCCCTTGGTGGCGGTCGCGCTGGCGTTGACGCGGTTGCAGGGGTTGGCGGTTGCGCGGCGCGGCGCGGCGCGGCTGCTGCAAGCGGGGCTCGGCGCGGCGGTGGCGGTCGCGTTTGGGTTGTTCGTCGCCTCTAGCTGGTTGCTGAGCCGGATGGCCGAAGACCCCGCAACCCGCCAATGGGAGCGGATGGTGCTGGCGGACGTCGAAGAGATCCGCCGCCACACGCGAGGCAAGGTGGTGTATGTGCCAAGGGCCGTCTTGGAATGGAATCCTTGCTGTCCGCAGGTCTATCTGACCGGCAGCGTCATGGTGTTCCAACCGTCGCCCGCGCCGGGATTGGCCCCGGATTTGGTATTGGCCACGAACATTCCGCGTTCCGAGCGGGAAGGGCCGGCACCGAATTCGCCGGCAAGCCGCTCACTCACGCCCGGCAACCGGGTGCTCTTCCTCTACGAATGGAATGTCTATCGCAACGAGTTGGCCGCCGCTCGCGGCGTCTACGAGCGCCTTGCGGACGAGGGCGACCCGCCGGCGATACAGTCCCATTGGAACGTCCACTACTTGGACGACGCCTTGCTCTACGTTGGCGAAGGAGACCTCTGCCAGAAACAGGATGAGCCGAAATTCTTCCTGCATGTGTATCCGGTGGATTGGCACGACCTGCCGGAGCGCTCGCGCCGCGAGGGATTCGCCCAGCTGTCTGTTCGCCGGGACCGCAACTGGACCCGCAACGGACGCTGTTTCGTGGCGGCTTTCCTACCGCGTTTCCCAATAGGCGCGATACACACCGGACAGGTCGCTTGGCGCGGTGGCAACCCCATCGTTTGGGAAGGCCGTTTGTATCCTCGGGAACTATGGTTGCACGGCCCCGACGAGCTCGCCGCTTTGCGGCGCGAATACCAGCGCACCGCGGCCGGCGAACCGGTCGTGTACGCGGCGTGGAACATCCACTTGCAGCCGCGGGCCGACGGTGGGCGCGAAGTGGCCTATTTGAAGACGCCCTGCGGCAAGGACGATGCCGCGGCCCGTTTCTTCGCGCATGTGGTGCCGGTGGACGCGGGCGTCCTGCCCGTGTCCCGCCGCCGCTTGGCGTTCGACAATTGGGACTTCCACTTCCGCGAGCGTGGCGGCGTACTGTTCGACGGCAAGTGCGTCGTGCGGCTGCGCCTGCCGGACTACGAGACCGCCAAGGTGCGAACCGGCCAGTACGATGCAACCGCCGGCGAGTTGTGGCGCACGGAGTTTCCGGTGCCGCCCGCCACACGCTAGGCCAGCGTCAGTTCCGGCGAGGGCGCTCGCGGTCGAAGAATCCGCCGGTTGTCACCAGTTGGTGGGTGAGGGCGCGATCCTCGTGCGCCATCCGCCAAGAGAGCAGTTTGCCGGCGGCTTCGGCCACTTCTTGGCCGCGATGTTGGGCGAGATTGGTCGTCTCCGAGGGGTCGGCCGCTAGGTCGAAGTAGATGGGCGGCAGGGCGCTGGCGGCACCGAAGTGAACGTATTTGAAGGTTTCCCCGCGCACCACGTTGAGCTTGCAATCCCGCGCTGGCAAGCCGAGCGCCTTTGCCGTCGCGCCGTGGCTGAAGTCGAACTCCCAGTGCGCTTCGCGGCGCCAATCCGCGCCGAGCGAGCCCGTCCGTGTGGCCGGCAGCAGCGATGCGCCGTCGCACTGCGCGGGGATGTCGCAGCCCAGCCAATCGAGAATGGTGGGCATGATGTCCACGCCTTCCGTGAACGCCGCGAGGCGTGCGCCCCGGTGCGCCTCGGGCGCCGCCGGGTTTAACACGATCAGGGGCGTGGCGAAGGATTGATCGAAGTAGCCGAGCTTGCCGATGAGCCAGTGGTCGCCCATCTGCTCGCCGTGGTCGGAGGTGAAGATGATCAACGTGTTCTGCCACTCTCCGGAAGCCCGCAACGCATCGAACAGGCGGCCCAGGTTGTGGTCCACCTCGGTCATCAGGCCGAAGTAGCCTGCCTGCATGTGGCGCAAACGCCGCTCGTCCGTGGGCGCTTTGGCGTACTTCTCGCCAAGCGCGGCGGCCAAGTACGGATGCCGCGCTGCCTCATCTTCCACCGTGGGTGCGCGCGTGAACGGCGGCAAATCCGCCGGCGGATACATGCGGTTGTAGGGCGCGGGCGCGACCCACGGCGGATGGGGGCGCAGCAGCGACAAATGCACGCACCAACCGGCGCGATCCTTGATGTAGTCCAGCACCTGATCCACCAGAAACCACGTGTCGTGCAGCTCCGCCGGAACCGCCAACGGCGCGGGCAAATCCGCGGCGGCCTCGCTGTTTCCTGAAGTGCCGGTGTAGAGATCCATCTGTTGGTCCGGCACCGGGTAGCCCTTTCCGCGCAGCCACGCCACCCAGGAATCCGGCGCCCAGATGGACTTGCCGAGCAGCACGATGGGGTCCAACCCAGGCAACACCCCGTCCCACACCTCGCCTGCGTCTGTGTTGCGCGTGGTGTCCGTGTAGCCGAACAGCGCCGGCTCGTAGCCCGCGCGACGCGCCTGAAGCGCCCAGTTGGTGTGGCGGTCGTCCAGCGGCGTGCCGTTGGCGATGACGCGGTGGTTCTGCTGGTACATGCCGGTGTGGATGCTCGCCCGGGACGGGCCGCACGGCGCGGTGTTGGCGAAGTTGCGCTGGAACAACGTGCCTTCGGCGGCCAAAGCGTCCAAGGTCGGCGTCCGCACCAAGTGTCCCAGCGCGGAAAGGCACTCGCCCCGCCACTGGTCGGCGGTGACGAACAGCACGTTCTTCTTCATGGTTTGCGCGGGGCTTGTGTGACCATAGACAGCGCGATTATCGCACAGCGGCTTGGCCGTCGCGCGCGGCGCCTACGAGCGCCAAGCGGACGCGCCGACCCGCGGGCGATACAGTCCCTTTTTGGAACGTCCACCACTTGGACGACGCCTTGCCGCGATCTTGGGCGAGATTCCTGTCAGAGTCTGCGGTAAAGGAAGATCAACTGATTCTCTGGCGTGAGAAGCGTCGTGTTCGGCCGTTCTCCGAGTGGCGCTAATCCTCGGACAATCAAATACTCGTCGTCGCCACCGCCGCACCATGCTGCGATGGTGACGACGCGCCTAGAGAAAAAGAACTTGATCGCCGATTCCTTATGTGTGTAGCTGTGGCCCAAGCTGTTCGAAACACAAACACTGGATCCTTCCGGCATTAGTTTGCGGATCGAGGTGACATCCGACACCGTGGCGCGGTGGAACTCGTGCCCGCTGGCAACAGCACCACGAAGATCCTCTGTGAGGTGGCCAACTTTCGCCATTTCGTACGCGGAGAAAGCAAACGCTCCGGCACTGGCCAGCGCGAGACCGAACAACACATACGACGGCTTTGGAATACACAAACGAACCAATGTTCCCAGCGCGGTGTAGAACGCCAACGGCGCACCCACCATAAACAGAATCTCAAAGTCGTGGAAGGCGCTTGACCCGCGAACAACCAACGCCCAACACCAACCGCTCGTCAACAATGCCGCTGCCGCCAGCCGATGTCTAGCCATCCCGAAAAGCACCGCAAGGCACGACAGCACAAGAAAGGCCACGCCGTAGTCATGACGTTGCCAGACGCCGTGACAACATCTGTGCCAATTCAACCAGACGACATCAAGTTCCAGCAACGCGACAAACGGCAGCGCGAGACTGCTGAACCGCTGGAATTGGTCTGACAAAAAAGGTGCCCATGCCACTGCCGCTATGTATTCATCGTCGATGGCGAGTCTTTCTTTATAGGAGTCAATTGTCGGCAAGGACATGAACGGGATGCGCCCGTCCAACGCGGCATACTCGTTCGCGAGTTGACAAGCCATGACCGCCGCGCAAAAGGAAGCCGCGAATGCTCCGTAGCGCAAATGACGATTGCGCCATAACGCGACGGCGATTGGGGGGCGATTGCGGCGACGCTCGAACAACGCGGCCACTACGCCAAAGGCGACAAACATAAGCACGAGCGTCATCACATGCCAATCCAAAAGGACCGCCAACGCCGTTTTGCAGCAGAGCGGCCGAAGCGTTCCTTGGTCGTTGAACTTTACCAACGCATGGAACGTCATCATCAACCCAAACAACCCGGCCATTTCCGTGGCCACGAAGTCCGCGTAGTACAGGAAGTAGAATGAGGAGAACGTCAGCAACGTGGCGATCAAAGCGATCTCCGGACGCTTGGTGATGCGGTAGAGTGACAAGTGGGCACACACGGCCGCGCCGGAGAAAAACAGCAGCATGAGCACCCGCGCTGCCCACAGCTCGGCAGTCGGATCGTCGCCAAAAGGCAAGGAGATCAGTCTGATGGCTAGATATGTTCCCAAGGGAAACCGATTGTAGACTTCGTAGGCTACGGTGCCGTCATCGTTCTTGTAGCGGGTATAAAACAGCAAAAACCGATGTTCCGCCGCTAGGTTCGCGGCGATCGCCATGGTCTGCGCGCTGATGTCGTTGTGCGTATGCGGCCGATAGAGCAGACCTCTTTCTTCGTGACCGAAAAGAAAGACGCTGGACAGCGCAGCGAGCAAAATCCCGAAACAAACCTTGCGTTGTCGCGCGGAAGCCGAAGGAACGGCAGCCACGGCCGCCGACCAAGAACCAAGCCACTTGCGGGCCGTTGCGAAGAAGTGGAGCATAAACGCCTGTTTTCTTGGCCCGTTAAAGGCACCAACCAACAACTACGTTGCACCGTGCTTGTTTGTTGCACAGTACGGTATGCGCCGCATGAAGTCCACGGCCACGGCACGGCGCTGCAAGAAGCCAATTGAACGCGGGCGCGTCTGGGACGGTCGGCGACTCGCGCAGCCACGCCACCCACGAATCCGGCGCCCAGATGGACTTGCCGAGCAGCACGATGGGGTCCAACCCCGGCAACACCCCGTCCCACACTGCGCCGGCATCGGTGTTGCGCGTGGTGTCCGTGTAGCCGAACAGGGCCGGCTCGTAGCCCGCGCGACGCGTCTGAAGCGCCCAGTTGGTGTGGCGGTCGTCCAGCGGCGTGCCGTTGGCGATGACGCGGTGGTTCTGCTGGTACATGCCGGTGTGGATGCTCGCCCGGGACTGGCCGCACGGTGCGGTGTTGGCGAAGTTGCCGGTGAACAACGTGCCCTGCGCCGCCAAAGCGTCCAAGTTCGGCGTTCGCACCAGGTGGCCCAGCGCGGAAAGGCACTCGCCCCGCCACTGGTCGGCGGTGACGAACAGCACGTTTTTCTTCATGGTTGCGCGGGGCTTGTGTGAACGAAGGCGGAGCGATTGTCGCACAGCGGCTTTTCGGGGCGATTGCGCTGGACGATTGCGCCATAATGGCGCCCATCGCCTTGGCTTGCGCGGGAATGGGGGAGCAGCGAGATGAACGGGGAACTGCAGGACAAAACGGCCATCGTCACCGGCGGCGCCGGCGGCATCGGCACGCACATCTCGCGCGTCTTCGCCCGCGCCGGGGCGAAGGTGGTGCTCGCCAGCCGCAATCAGGAGCGGTTGGACGCGCTGGCCGCCGAAATCGCCGGCGAGGGCGGCGAGGCGGTGGCCATCGCAACCGACATCACGGTGCGCGACAGCGTGGAGGCGTTGATGGCTGCCACCGTCGAGCGCTTTGGGCGCATCGACGTACTGGTGAACAACGCCGGCGGCGGCAGCCGCATGCGCGCCCCGGAGGACACGCCCTACGAGGAGTGGGTGCGGCTGCTGGACTTCAACCTCACCGGCACGTTCCTGTGCTGCATCGCCGCCGGCAAGCGGATGATCGAGCAGCAAAGCGGCAACATCATCAACATCGCCTCCACCGCCGGCACCAAGGGCAATCCGTTCATGCTGCACTACTCGGCGGCCAAGGCCGGCGTCATCAGCCTCACCAACAATCTCGCGTTCAGCTGGGCGAAACACAACATCTACGTCAACTGCGTCGCGCCCGGCCTCATCGCCACGGACGCCATGAAGCGCTACGGCGCCATCCCCGCGGCCACGCGGGAAGACGGCACGACGGTGCCGCGTCTGGAGTTGCCGCCAACCCCGGAGGATGTCGCCCATCTCGTGCGCTACTTGGCCTCGGACGCCGCCGCCGGGGTGACCGGGGAACTGATCCCGGTGCGGACTTGGTTCAAGTCGGATCGGTTCTGGCAATAGCGGCCTGGCGCGTTTAGGAAGCGCCTCGCCGATGGCCGAGGGCCCGCATATCGACGCGGCAGCCGGGGAAGACGACCCTTGGTTTTCCCACCCGGGCGACCTGACCGAAAACACCAGCGAACGCGAAAGCATCCGCCACCAAACCCGCGCCCTGCCAATGTGGCGCGGCGCGCCCATTCCGCCGGAGCGGGATCGCGCCACCGACGAGCACGACCTTGGCGGCGTGGTGCGGATTTTCCTCCGCACCTGGCCCTTCATCGCGCCCTTGGTGTTCGGCCGCTGGCACACCCTGCCCGGCCGCCGCTGGCCCTTCGCCACGCCGCGCGAACCCCGTTGGAACGCGAGCTACGCGCCGTTGCTGGCCACCGCGGGTGCGGCGTTCGCCGTGTTCTCCGGTTGGCTGCCGGTGGGCGCGGATTGGCAACACGACGTGCTGCTCTGGGCGGCGCTGGCGATGACGGCGTTGTCTTGGGCGCTGCTGTTCCTCGCCGGCCGCGGCTTCGCCGGCGCGGCGGTCGCGCTGGTGCTGATCGG
The DNA here is from genome assembly GCA_965243095.1 of Candidatus Azotimanducaceae bacterium. Classification (GTDB taxonomy): domain Bacteria; phylum Pseudomonadota; class Gammaproteobacteria; order Pseudomonadales; family Azotimanducaceae; genus VXYL01. Next base: position 1,246,869 of record OZ251530.1, on the reverse strand, counting down.
CATCACGGCCAACGTGTTCGCCGCGATGGTGGTGACGGGTTGGCGCGACAACGTGGGCGTCGGCTTGGTGTCGTTCGGGTGCCTGGCGCTGTGGCTTTGCCAATACCGCGTCGCCGACGGCCGGTTGCGCGTCCGTGTGCGCCTCGGCTGCCACATCGTGTACTACTACGCGCTGATCGGCGTGAATACGCTGCTCGGCTTGATCGCCGGCTTGTTCACGGTGGACCTGCTCAACCAATCCGTGCTGCAGGCGGAACCGCTGACGGATTTCCTGGCGAACTTCATCGGCCGCGCGGATTTGGCGGCGGGCGAATCGCTCACCGTGGCGCAGCGGCAGGAGTTGCAGTGGATCTACATCGTGTTCGTGGTCGCCATCGGCTTCGTCACCTTCCCGGTGGGCGTCGTGCTGCCCTACTACAACATGTGGATCATGCAGGCCATCAACCAAGAGCTGCGGCTCGCCCTGGTGGAACGCTGGCACCAGCTTTCGCTGCGCTACCACGGCGATCACCGCGTCGGCGACTCGGTGTACCGCATCTATCAGGACAGCGCCCAGGTGACCGCCATCGTCGGCATGTTGATCTCGGTGACCACGCAGGTGGGCCAGTACGCGATGGCGATCCTGTTCATCACCGCGCTGCACCCGGGGCTCGGCTTGATGGGCTTGACCATCGCCGTGCTGGCGGTGCTTTGGGCGCGCTGGTTTTCGCCGCGTGTGCGCGTGCGTTCGCTGGTGGCGCGGGAAACCAACTCGGATCTCACCTCGCGGGTGCAGGAGGCGTTGGGGGCGATTCGCGTGGTGAAGGCGAACGGCGCCGAGGCGCGGGAACAGCGGCGCTTCGAGGCGGATTCCGTGGTCGCCTTCAACGCCGCGCACCGGGTGCGTTCGCTGGTGGCGGTGGCCGGCATCGTCATGTTCACGCTGGCGGCGGCGGTGCTGCTCGCCGCCGAGTTTCGCATCGCGCTGTGGGCCAGTTCGGAACGCGAGACCTTCGCCGCGGCGCTCATCGGCTTGGTGGGCCTCAGCTTCGTGCGCTGGAACCTCGCCGCCTTCCAATGGACGCGGAACCACCTGCTGCAATCCAGCAACCAGGTGCGCGGCGTCATCCGCGAATGGACCGCGGCGCAGGACATGGCGATGGGGCTCGGCCGCGTGTTCGACATCCTCGACATCGAGCCGGACGTGCAAGACGCCCCGGACGCGGTGCCGATGCCGCCGTTCGCCCGCGAGGTGCGGTTCGAGAACGTGGACTTCGCCTACGCGCCGGACATTCCGGTGCTGCGCGACGTGAGTTTCGCCGCCGGCGCCGGCACGGTGACCGCGGTGGTGGGCCCCACCGGCTCCGGCAAGAGCACGCTGATGGGTTTGCTCACCCGGCTGTTCGACCCGGACGGCGGGCGCGTGTGCATCGACGGTGTGGACGTGCGGCGCTTGGAGGTGGAAAGCCTGCGCGCCAACGTGGCCATCGCCTTGCAGCAGAACGTGCTGTTCGGCATGAGCGTGCGCGACAACATCCGTTACGTCACCCCGGAAGCGTCGGACGAAGCCGTGCGCCGCGCCGCCGCGGTGGCGTGCTTCGACGAGGTGATCACCGAGCTGCCGGAAGGCTTGGACACCGTGCTGGCGGATCGCGGCGGCCGCCTCTCCACCGGCCAGCGGCAACGCCTCACCATCGCCCGCGCCATCGCCAAGGACGCGCCGATCCTGATTCTCGACGAGCCCACCGCGGCGTTGGACGCGCAAACCGAGCACCGCGTGCTGGAGCGGTTGGCCGCCTGGGGCGAGGGGCGCGCCGTGTTTCTGATCACGCATCGCGTCTCCACCATCCGCCAAGCGGATCAGATTCTGTACTTGGAGGCGGGCCGCATCGTGGAGCAGGGCAGTCACGACGAGCTGATGGCGAACGCCGGCGGGCGCTATCGGCGGTTCGTTGAATTGGATGCACAGGCCCTCGGGCAACCCACCGGCACAAACGGATGAGCGCCGCCACGCCCGACGACGCCTTGGCGGTGGATGCCGGCGCCCCCGGCGCGGTGCCCACGGCCAACCTCGCCGCGTTCGAGCGGAAGCTGGACGCCAGCGCCAGCCCCTTGGACGTCGACACCGACCTGCGCTTTCGGCAAACGCTGGCGGTGGTGTGGCGGGCGGTCACCTACATTCGCTTCTTTCCGCTGCAGTTCGCCGCCAAGTTCTTCATCATGTGGCTTTCGCTGGCGACGCCGCTCATCCTGCCTTGGCCGCTGAAGATCGTCATCGACAACGTGGTGCTCCGCCAGCCGTTGGCGCCGGAAGCGTTTCCGCCCTATTTCACGCCTTTCGTGCGTTTCTTGGAGGGCACCTCGCCGACGGAAATGATGGCTTGGGTGATCGCCTTGGCCGTGTTCATGGTGGTGGTCATCGGCGGCTACGGCACGGATTGGGGCGCCAACGATCAAACGGACGCCACTCTCGCCGAGGGGCACGACACCGCCACGCGCACGGAAAACGACGCCAACCAGGCGTTCAGCAAGTTCGCCGGGCTGCTCGGTTTCGCCGAGTTCCGCCTGCAACTGCGCCTCAGCCAGTCGCTCTGCCACTTCCTGCGCGCGCAGTTGTTCGAGCGCATCGCCCGGCTGCCGATGCCGCTGCTGGCCGACCAGCGGATCGGCGACAGCCTGTACCGGGTGATGTACGACACCGCGGCGATGCAGAACGTCTTCTTCCAAGCCATCATGTCGCCGGTGCTCGCCATCTGCACCTTCTTCCTGATTCTGTGGCTCATTGCGTTCAACTATGGCGAAGCGCCGGAGCTGATCTGGCTGGCGCTGTGCATCCTGCCGCTGCAGTTCGTCGCCATGCTGCCGTTTCCGCGCCTGCTGCGCCGTCGCAGCCAAGCCAGCCGCGCCGCGGGCTCGGCGACCACCGGCAACGTGGAGGAGGGCATGAGCAACGTGCTGGCGGTGCAAAGCCTCGGCGGCAACAAGCGCGAGCGCGAACGCTTCCGGGCGCAGAGCGCCGAGTCGTTCAAGCGCTATCGCGTGGAGACGTTGACGCGCATTCTCTACGGCGTCGCCCAAGGCGGCGCGGGCGGTCTGTTGGGCTTGGTGGCCTTCTACTTCATCAGCAGCCGCGTGGTCGAAGGCATGCTGACGCCGGGCGACTACGGCGTGTTGTTCTACTACTACGCTTGGCTTTCCGGCTCCCTGACCGCCATCCCCTTCGCTTGGCTGCGCATCCAGCAGGACGTGCCGGGCATCCGCCGGGTGTTCTTCCTGATGGACCTGCCCAGCGAAACCGCACGGCGGGGCGTGGAGGTGGGCACGGTGCGCGAGGCCATCGATCTGGCCGGCGTGGACGTGACCTACCCGGACGGCCGCCGCGCCCTGCAAGCGGTGGACTTGCGCTTGAACGCCGGCGAGGTGACGGCGCTGGTGGGACCCACCGGCGCCGGCAAGACCACGCTGGCCTACTTGATCGCCGGCTTCCTGGACCCGACGGCCGGCACCGTGTGCGTCGACGGCCACGACCTTCGGGGGGTTTCCCTGCGCAGCCTGCGAGAGCAGGTGTCCTTCGTGTTCCAAGAGACGCAGCTGTTCTCGGATTCCGTCGCCGACAACATCCGCTACGGCAATCCCGACGCCAACCAAGCCGAGGTGGAGCGCGTGGCGCGGTTGGCCGGCGCGCACGAGTTCGTCAGCGCCTTGCCGGACGGCTACGCGACGCGCCTCGGCACCGTGGTGAGCAAGCTCTCGGCCGGCCAAATGCAACGCATCGCCATCGCCCGCGGCCTCTTGAAGCCGGCCAGCGTACTGGTGCTGGACGAGCCCACCTCCGCCCTCGACCCGGAGACGGAGTCCTACCTGGTGCAGGCGCTGCGCGAAGCCGCCAAGGACCGCATGGTGCTGGTGATCGCCCACCGCCTCTCCACCATCGCCGACGCCGACAACATCGTGTTCATGGAGGAGGGCCAAATCCGCGAGCAAGGCACCCACCAAGCGCTGCTGGCCCGTCCGGACGGCAGCTACCGCAAGTTCGTCACCCTGGCCCTGGAACAAACGAGCGGGGATTGACGTTTGTTACGATTTGTTGCGGTTACAATGCTGGTGCGAACCGTCGAGCACCTGGGGGAGGATTGTCGATGGGGTTGGGGTTTTTGTTTCCGGGCCAAGGTGCGCAGCGCGTGGGGATGCTGGCGGACGTCGCCGGCGCGCATCCCGGCGTCCGCGAGCGGTTCGCGGAAGCCTCGGACGCGCTGGGGTTCGACTTGGCGGCCATCGTGCGCGACGGGCCGGCCGAGGAGCTCAACAAAACCGAGGTGACCCAGCCGGCCTTGCTCACGGCCAGCTTCGCCCTGTTCGCGCTGTGGACGGAACGCGGCGGGCCGCCGCCGACGGTGGCGGCGGGCCACAGCTTGGGGGAATACTCGGCGCTTGCCGTCGCCGGCGTCTTGGACTTTGCCACGGCGGTGCGTTTGGTCCACGAACGCGGCAAGTTGATGCAGGAAGCGGTGCCCCTTGGCGAAGGCGCTATGGCGGCCGTCATCGGCTTGGACGACGAGCAGGTGGAGCGATGCTGCGCGGAGGCGCCCGGGCAGGTGACGCCCGCCAACTACAACGCGCCCGGCCAAGTCGTGATCGCCGGCGCGGCGGCCGCCGTGGCCGCCGCCGGCGAACTTTGTTCGGGCGCCGGAGCGCGCCGCGTGGTGCCGCTGGACGTGAGCGTGCCTTCGCATTGCGCGCTGATGGCGCCGGCAGCGGAGCGGTTGGGCGAATTGCTGACTGCGGCATCTTTTCAAGACGCGCGCTTGCCGGTGGTGCAGAACGTCAACGCCGCGGCGACCACCGATGCGAGCGCGATTCGCGCCAATCTGCTGCGCCAGCTCGTCTCGCCGGTGCGCTGGGCGGACTCCCTGCGCGCGATGGCCGGCGACGGGGCAACCGAGTTCGTCGAGTGCGGCCCCGGCAACGTGCTGGCCGGCCTCGCGCGCCGCATCGACCGCACGCTGGCGGTGGACGGCATTGGCGACCTAGGCGGTTTGGAAGCCGCGTTGCACAAACACGTTGGCACCACGACGCAGGCCGCTGGCGGGGCCGGGGGGTAGAGTTTCATGGCGGTCGATCATCACAGAGTCGCCTTGGTCACCGGCGCCACGCGGGGCATCGGCAAAGCCGTCGCCGCCCGGCTGGCGGCGGACGGTTTGTTCGTGGTGGGCACGGCCACATCCGCGAAGGGCGCGAAGGCCATCGACGCCGATCTCGGCGGCCGCGGCGCCGGCGTGGCGCTGCGGCTGGAAAACGAGAGCTCGGTCAACAAAGCGCTGGACAGCGTCAACAAGCAGTTCGGCGCCCCGGTGGTGTTGGTGAACAACGCCGGCGTCACCAGCGACGGCCTCTTGCTGCGCATGTCCGCCAAGGATTGGCAAACCGTCCTGGAAACCAACCTCACCGGCGTTTACCGCGTCACCAAAGCGCTGCTGCAGGGCATGATGCGCGCCCGCTGGGGCCGCGTCGTGAGCTTGAGTTCGGTGGTGGCGCGGATGGGCAACGCCGGGCAGGCGAACTACACGGCCGCCAAAGCCGGCATCGAAGGGTTCACGCGCGCCTTGGCGCAGGAGGTGGGCGCGCGCGACATCACCGTGAACGCCGTGGCGCCCGGCTTCGTGGACACCGACATGACCGCCGACCTGCCGGACTACCAGAAGCAAGCGCTGGTGGCGCGCACCGCGCTCGGGCGCATGGGCACGGTGGAGGACGTGGCGGCGGCCGTGTCGTTCCTGGCCAGCGACGCCGCCGGCTACATCACCGGCGAAGTGCTGCACGTCAACGGCGGCTTGTTCAGCGCGTAGGAATGGCACAAGGCACAGAGTTCCGGGTTGGCGAAGTCGCGCGCACCGCGGCGACGCTTCTCCGCCGCAAGGCGGGCGTGTTCACGGCGCTGTCGCTGGCCGGTTTCGCGCCGGTGCTGGTGGCGATCGTGTTGGTGGTGACGGTGTTGATCATCGCGGCGGAGGACTCCGCGGCCGCCACGACAGGGGCCGTCATCCTGTATTGCATCGTGACGCTCGCCGGCTTCGCATGGTCGCAGGCGGCGATCATCTACTGCGCCGTGCGGACGTTGCGCGCCGAACCACCCACCATCGGCCAAGCGGCGCGGCGGGCGTTGGCGAAGATCGCGCCGGTCGCGGCGGTGATCCTGCTCGGCGGCCTGGCCACGGCCGCGGGAATGTTCTTGCTCGTGGTGCCGGGCATCGTGCTTTGGCTGATGTTCTGGGTGGCCGTTCCCGCCGCCGTGGTGGAAGGGGGCGTGGTTTCGGCGTTGCGCCGCAGCCACGAGTTGACCAGCGGCCACAAGTGGACGATCTTGGGGTTGGCCATCGTGCTCATGCTGGCCATGTGGCTTGGCGCCGTCGTCGTCATGGGTGGGCCGATGATTGCCTCGGCCGCCGCCGCTGGTTTGGTTTGGGAGTTCATCGCCCTGTTCGCCCAGCTAGGCGCGGCGCTGCTCGTCCAAGTCCTCGCTTGGGCGGTTTGGGGCGTGGTCGTGGCGGCGAGCTACTACCACCTGCGGCTGGCCGCGGAGGGCGGCAGCGGGCGCGACATCGTCGACGTGTTCGACTGATCAGCCCGCGCCCGACAGCGCCGCGCTCGGCGCAAAACGCGGGCAAAAAACGCTACACTATGCGCGCCGAGCGGACGCTTGGTCGCTTACAACCAAAGGAGTGTAGCCATGAGCAGTGTCGAAGAGCGCGTGAAGCGCCTCATTTGCGATCAGTTGGGGGTGAAGGAGGAGGAAGTGAAGGACGAAGCCTCCTTCGTGGACGACCTAGGGGCGGACTCCCTCGACACCGTGGAGCTGGTGATGGCGCTGGAGGAGGAGTTCGAGACGGAAATCCCCGACGAGGAAGCCGAGAACATCACCACCGTCAAGGAAGCCATCGACTACATCAAGGCGCACCAGTAGCCGCCCGCCTCGCCTTGGCGGGAACGCTGCGACAACCATGAGCAAGCGCAGAGTGGTGGTGACCGGCCTCGGGCTGCTGTCGCCCATCGGCAACAGCGTGGACGAGGCTTGGGACAACGCCTTGGCCGGCAAGAGCGGCGCCGCTGCCATCGACGGTTTCGACACCAGCGGCCACAGCGTCACCATCGCCGCCGCCGTCAAGAACCTGGCGGCGACGGACTACATCGACCGCAAAGAAGCCCGGCGCATGGATCCGTTCATCCAGTACGGCCTGGTCGCAGGCATCCAAGCCGTGCGCGACGCCGGCCTCGAAGACCCCCCGGATCCGCACCGCATCGGCATCGCCATCGGCTCCGGCATCGGCGGCATCAACACCATCGAGGCCACGCACAAGGTGTGCCTCGAACGCGGCCCCGGCCGGGTGTCGCCGTTCTTCGTGCCGTCCAGCGTCATCAACATGATCGCCGGCGGCCTTTCCATCAAGTACGGCTTCTCCGGGCCGAACATCGCCGTGGTCACCGCCTGCACCACCGGCACGCACAACATCGGCGTGGGCATGCGCATGATCCAGCAAGGCGACGCCGACGTGATGCTGGTGGGCGGCGCCGAACAGGCCACCTCGCCGGTCACCGTCGCCGGTTTCGCCGCCATGAAGGCGCTCTCCACGCGCAACGACGATCCCGAACGCGCCAGCCGCCCGTGGGATCGGGACCGCGACGGCTTCGTGTTGGGCGACGGCGCCGGCGTCATGGTGATCGAAGAGCGCGAACGGGCGCGGGCGCGGGGCGCCAACATCTACTGCGAACTCATGGGCTTCGGCATGAGCGCCGACGGCTGGCACATCACCAGCCCGCCGGACGACGGGCGCGGCGCCGTGGCCTCCATGCGCAACGCCATCCACGACGCCGAGATGACGCCGGACGACATCGACTACATCAACGCCCACGGCACGTCCACGCCGCAGGGCGACATCGCCGAAACGCTTTCCATCAAGACCGTGTTCGGCGACGGCACGCGCATTCCGGTGAGCTCGACGAAATCCATGATCGGCCACCTCCTCGGTGCCGCCGGCGCCGTGGAGGGCATCTTCTCGGTGCTCTCGGTGGCGCGGCAGGTGGCGCCGCCCACCATCAACCTGGACAATCCGGACCCCCTCTGCGACTTGGACTTCGTGCCCCACGAACCACGCGAGGTGCCCATCCGCGCCGCGCTCTCCAATTCGTTCGGATTCGGCGGCACCAACGGCACGTTGATCTTCGCCGCCGCCTGATGTGCGCCAAAGCGCGCCCAGACGGCCACCAGCCGAGGAGTGGTTAGGGTGAGCAACCGGATCCTGTGGATTCCCGTGGCCATCATCGCCCTCGGCGTCGGCTTCTTGCTCGCGGTGTCGTACCAACTGGAGCGCTGGGCGGCGCAGCCACTGCCGATCGAGCGCGAAGTGGCCCTGACGGTGCGGCCCGGCATGACCTTCAAGGCCGTGGCGGAAATGCTCGACGAGGCCGGCGTGGTGGCGCCGCGGTGGTTTTCGCTGCTCGCCAAACAGCGCGGTCAGCAGAAGGCGGTGCAGAGCGGCGAGTACCAAGTGCCGCCGGGCGAGACGCCGAACGGGCTGTTGCGCCGCTTGACCAGCGGCGATGTGGTGGCGCATCGGCTGCGCATCGCCGAAGGCGGCACGGTGGAGGCGCTGCTGCGGCAACTGCGCACCGACCCGCGCCTGCGCTTCGACCTAGAGGGCGCCAACGCCGAGAACCTGTTGCAACACCTCGAACTGCCCGTGCGCCACGCCGAAGGCTTGTTCTTCCCGGACACCTACCAGTTCCGGCGCGGGCAAAAGGCGTCCGCGCTGCTGCGCCGGGCGCACCTGCGCATGGAGCGCAAACTGGCCGCGGCGTGGGCCGCTCGCGCCGAGGGCTTGGCGTACGCGAACGCCTACGAAGCCCTCATCCTGGCCTCCATCGTGGAAAAGGAAACGGCGCAGGACGCCGATCGGCCGCGCATCGCCGGCGTCTTCGTGCGGCGCCTCGGCAAGCGGATGCGCTTGCAGTCCGACGTGACGGTGATCTACGGGCTGGGCGACGCCTTCGACGGCGATCTCAAGCGCGTACATTTGCACACGGACGGCGCGTACAACACCTATCGCCGCCACGGCCTGCCGCCCACGCCCATCGCCCTGCCGAGCCTGGCCTCCATTGAGGCCGCCTTGCGCCCAGACGACAGCGACGCCCTGTACTTCGTCTCGCGCGGCGACGGCACCAGCCAATTCTCGCGCACGCTGGCGGAACACAACGCCGCCGTTCGCCGCTATCAACTGCCATGACCCCCCGCGGGCGTTTCCTCACTTTGGAAGGCATCGAGGGCGCTGGCAAGACCACGGCGCTGGAAAGCCTGCGCCGTTTTCTCACGGAACGCGGCCGGCGCGTGGTCGTCACCCGCGAACCGGGCGGAACGGCGCTGGCGGAGGACATCCGCACCGTGTTGCTGCGCCCGCGCGACGAACCCGTGGACGCCTTCGCCGAGACCTTGCTGGTGTTCGCCGCCCGCGCGCAACACGTCGCCGCGGTGATCGAACCGGCGCTGCGGCGCGACGAGTGGGTGCTGTGCGACCGCTTCACGGACTCCACCTTCGCCTACCAAGTCGGCGGGCGCGGCGTGGACGCCGCGGCGGTGGCGTGGCTGGCGGAACAGGTCCACGGCGGTTGCTGGCCGGACTTGACGTTGTACTTGGACGTGCCGGCGTGCGCCGGTCTTGCCCGCGCAAGAAGCCGCGACGCCGGGCCCGCTCCAATCGACCGTTTCGAGCGCGAGCGGCTCGACTTCTTCGAGCGCGTGCGCGCCGCCTATCAGCAACGCGCCGCGCAACATTCGCGCATCGTCTCCATCGACGCCAGCCAAGACGCCGCCGCGGTGCGCCGCGAAGTGCAGGCGGCCGTGGAGCGCCTCGGCCCATGAACGAAGCGCCGTGGCTGCTGCCGGTGCTGGAGGATCTCCGCGCCCGGCGAGAGCGCCTGCCGCACGCCTTGCTCATCGAGAGCCGGCAAGACTGGGGCGCGGATCGCATCGCCAACGCCTTGGCGTTGGAGCTCATGGGCTTGGCGGCGGGCAAGACCGCCAGCGCAGTGGCGCATCCGGACCTCCGCTGGCTCGCGCCGGAAGGCGGCGTCATCAAAATCGACGCGGTGCGACGCGCCATCGACTTCCTGCTGCAAACGCCCCAATTGGCGGGGCGCAAGATCGCCGTCATCCAAGACGCCGACAAGATGAACCTGAACGCCGCGAACGCGCTGTTGAAGACGCTGGAGGAGCCACCCGAGGAGAGCTTCCTGGCGCTCACCACCGGCAACGCCGGCCGCCTGCTGGCCACCATACGCAGCCGCTGCCAACGGGTCGCCATCCGCCCGGTGTCGAACGACGCGCTGCTGGGGTGGCTGCTCGCCGAAGGCGTGGCGGCGGAGACCGCGGGCTACCTAGTCGTGGAATACGGCGGCGCTCCTTTCGCCGTGTTGGCGGCGGCGCAGAGCGAGCAGCCGCCGCTGTGGCCGGAATTGGCGGCGGCCGCACGGGCACCGGCCGCGGCGCGGGCGTTCGCCCAGTCCCGGCGCGATGTGGATCTCGCGGATCTTATCGGCCGCTGGTTGCGCATCGTGTGCTGGTTGCTGCGCCGCGTTCCCCGTGAAAGCACCGCTGCGGCGGCCCGTTTCGCGGATGACTTGGCAACGACGCGGCGCATGGCGCTGCTGAACACGGCGTTGAGCCGCCCGATGCAGTTGCAACGTCTCGCGCTGCTGTGGGCCGAACTTTGGCCGCTGTTCGCTCCAGCGGGCCCGCCACGCCTGCAAACCGGCGCTTGAACCGCACTGCGCCGCCAACGCGCGAAGGCGCGGGACATCTTCGCCCCATCGACGTCAATGAATGAAACCAGCTCTCGCCGCATCATCGGCCGCCTCGGCGGGCTGCCGGCGCTCCTGCTATTTTGTGTCGCATTGGCCAGCCTGCTTGCGTTCAACGTCAATCGCGCTCGCTACTACGCGCCGTTCGATCACCACGAGGCGAAGAACCTCGCTGTCGCGGACACCCTTTTCGCCCGCGGTTTCTCCATGTTCCGAGGCGCCTCCTACCGCGCAAACGGAGAACCGCAGCTCGACGTGTACAGTCGATTTCCCGTTGGCGGTTTCGCGCTGCTCAAATTCGCCACCAAGCCGTTCGGCGACGACTTGGCAGCGCAAGTCTTCGCGGCCAGGTTGCTCATGCTCGCGTGTCTCGTTGCCGCGATGATGCTCGCTTACCAAACGCTGCGCCGCGTCGCGGCAGACGGTTGGATCTCTTTGACGGCCACGTCCATGGGGTTTTCGTCCTATTACATCTTGGCGAACTCCACGGTCGTATCCCCGGAGATGATGATGGACTTGCTTGGCGTCATGTTGACGCTGCACGGCATGGTGATCTTCACGCAAGATCGCAAGCGTTTCCGTCAGTTGTGGATCAAGAGCTGCGTGGCGTTGTTGATCGGTTGGCACGTCTACGCATTGCTCGCGCCTTTCGTGCTTTTGGGCCTCGGCGGCGAACTCGCCGCCGTGATGAGATCAAGATGCGGCGACCCGTCTCGCCCCAAGCCCGCGTCGGCGACTTGGGCGTTGTTTCGCTCGGCGGCGCTCAGCCGTTATTCGCGGCTCGGCTTGATCGCGCTGCTGTTTGGCACTTCAATTCTGGCCGTCAATTGGACGAGCGAGTACGTCGTGCTGGAAGGGCGAACGTCATTCACACGGTTGCCCTCGTACGGCTCGATGCTGAAGCGGACGGGGTTATCTTCTGTCTTGGATGTCCAACCCACCTACGCTTGGAGCGATTTCCTGCCACGCCAGTTCTACCGCATCGTCGGTGCCACACTGCCCGGCGCGGTGGAGTGGCCCGGCCAGTGGTTGGAGCGGCCGCCCTCAATGCCACCGCTACCGTTGATCGGCGCGGGCGTGCTGATCGCCGGCGTCGTATTCCTGTGGTTGCCGTTCGCCCGCGGCCATCGGCTTGTCTTGGGTTCGTTGGTCCTGTCGGGCTTTTGCTGGGCTTTCGGCATGAGGGGTGCCGCCTATTTCGCCGGCCACGACTACGAAGCCATCTACTTCGTGGGCGTCCCGTTGACGCTCGTCACGCTGACGCTTGTGGCGTTTCGCCGATTCGCCGGCGCATCGGCGACGCGCTTGTTGCCTTGCCTGGCCATCGGGGCCTTGTTCGTCTTCGTGTACTCTGCCAGCGCTGTCACATCGCAAAAACACGCCGGCGCACGGTGGGCCGCCCACATGGAGGCCGTGTACGCCGACATGGGGAACATTCGCAGGTTCACCCACGGCAAACGGGTACTCACCCCTGACAAATATGGGTCACGCGACATCTACGGCAGCGATGAAGCCTTGGATTGGTTGCTATCGGGAAGCCTTGTGCGTCGCGGCTTGTTTGGGCAACCCCGCGACCCCCCGCACAATTTCCTCCTGATTCCCCACCATCGCCAAGAAACGGGATTGTTGACGCCGGACAACAAGATCTTGTTCTTCTACGACGCAAGCGTCGAGCCGGCGAGCGTCCAGCGATCCTTCGTTGACGCCATTGTCTCGGCCAGCACCCTCGTGGCCACAGCGCCTTTTCGTCTCTACGTCAACGACGCGGATCTGTCCTATGTGAAGGAGGAAGGATGCGTGTTCGAAGATGTGTTGCCGCGGTTCTTCCTGCACATTACCCCGGTGTTCCTCCACGATTTGCCGGAGCGCGATCCCCGGTCGCGCCACGACAATCTCGATTTCGAATTTCAGCGCCACGGCGTTGGGATCGGCGATAGCTGCGCGGCGCGAGTTCCCCTGCCCCGCTATCCCATTGCCTCGATCCGCACCGGCCAATTCACGAATACCGGCTGGCTCTGGGGACAGACTATTGCCTTCGTGTCCACCTACCGCAAGCGTTACGCCGCGGTCGCGCCGCTCGAACCGGACGCGCGCGCCGAGTTCCGCCTCTACTTGCGCCTAACCGAGCAAGAACGGTCGCTCACCTACGTCAAGACGCCCTGCGCCCCTGCCGACGTTGCCAGTCCTTTCTTCCTGCATGTGGCGCCGGCGCGGCGGGAAGACCTGCCGGAGAATCGCCAAGCAAGCGGGTTCGGCAATCTCGACTTCGACTTCGGGCGGCGCGGTGCGCTGTTCGACGGGAAGTGCGTGGCGATCGCGCCGCTGCCGAAGTACGCCTTCACGCGCATCCGAACCGGGCAATGGGCGGATGGCGAGAACCTGTGGGAGGCGACGTTGGATCTCCGGCCTCGAAACGCCGCTCCCGGGATCTAGTGGGCGTTTGAGCAGCGCTTACAGCGTGTAGGTTTCGCGGTCGCCCAAGTCCAAGTCCGCGACCGTCAGCATCTCGTCAATGCGCCGGCGCACCAAGTCGTCGCGGTCGTCGAAGCGCACACCGATGCCCGGCACTTTGCCGCCACACGCGCCTTCCGGCGTGATCCACACCACCCGGCCGGCCACCGGAATGCGGTTCGGATCGCCCGGCAAGCCGAGCAGCACGAACACCTCGTCGCCGAGCTCGTGGCTCGGCGTGGTGGGGATGAAGATGCCGCCTCCGGCCACGAAGGGCATGTAGGCGGTGTGCAGGACAGCGATGTCGTCCATCGTGACGGAGAGCATGTTGGTGTTCTCGTCGTTGCGCATGGCAGTGTCTCCCGTTGTTGCCAAAGCCACAGGAGACCACAAACCACTGCGGGTGCGTGTGCGAGAAAACCCCGTCGCGCTGGCAGACATCGGCGCGATCTGCGCCCTTTCCACAATAAATGACCCGGTCTCCCCGCCGGCGAGCGCGGAGTGGCCTCACAGGATCAAGCGCAAGCGAGAGTTTGCGCAGCAAACTCCAACGCACGCGCAGCGTGCGCCCTAGGCGGTCTCGAGCAGTTTTTTCAAACCCTCGCCCAGGTTCATCCACGCGGCGCGGACGATCATCCGGTCCCAGCCGATGCAGAAATCGCGCACGCCCAGATCCAAGTAGCGCTTCGCCTGTTCCACCGCGCCGATTTCGATGCGCGGGCGAATGTCGTACTCCAAGGACTTGGCGATCACCTGCTCCTCGAAACCGCGAATCTCCGGCGAGCCCATCAGCCGCATCTGCCCGCGGGAGAAGCTGAAGTCCGCCGGCCCCCACTGCGTCATGTCCACGCCGCGGTCCTTGGCGCGTGCCAGCACTTCGTCGATGCCGTCCACGGTGACGTTCTTCTCGATCATGATGGCGAACACGATGGCTTCCAGGTCTTCCAGGTAGCCGTCCATGCTGTAGCTGCCGAGCGCCGGCCGGCGCAGCTTCACGCCCATGAGGCCGCCGGTGTTCGGCGTGTCGGGCGCGATGGCGCGGTGGCAGGCGTCCACGTCGTCGGCGGTGCGCACGTCCGTGAACAACACGGACTTGAAGCCGGCGCCAAGCGCCACCTGCGCCCAGAAGCTCTGCGCCTCCTGGTCCAGCTTGATCATCAGCGGCAGTCCGCCGCACTGCCCGGCGCGCGCCAAGTGGTAGAGCAGGCGCATGTCGAACGCCGAGTACTCGGCAACGTACTCCGCGTAGTCGAACATGCCGGTGTCGCCAATGAGCTCGGGAATGTCCGCGTCCGCGAACAGGAAGTGTGTGCCAATGGTGGGCTCGCCGCGATCGAGCTTCTCGCGGAACGTGTTGGACAGTAGCATGGTTCCTCCAGTGTTTTGCCCGCACCTAGGCGACGGACAACAGGTTCACTCTACATCATTACCGGGCTGTGCGGACTCGAACCCAGCGGCGGTGGCGATCTCGCGAGCCTGGGCGTCCAGCAGTGGTTGGTAGTCCGGGGCCACGCCGCGCAGGATGCCGCCGGGCGTTGCCGATGTCGCCAATGCCGCGGCGGCGGGGTTTTCGAGTGGATCGACGTGTACGCGCTCCGTGCCCGCCAGCGCGGCCAAAGTGGCTTGACCGATGACGATTTCGCCGTTGTGGGCTAAGGAGGAGAGGAGCAGAACATCGCTGGCGGCTTCGGATTTGGGCAACTCCGCCGGTGCCGGCACCGGCGCGGCGAAGTGCTCCACGGCATAGCGAAACAGGTGTTCGGCATCGCCAAGCGGCGCCTTCGTCGTCTGCCAATGTTCCAACAAGCGGCGCAGCAGCAGGGTGGCGCACACGGCGTTGAAGGGGCGGTCGGCGCCGGCGTCGTCGCGGAACATCAAGGCGCAACCGGTGCTTGGCAGGGGCGCGACTTCGGCGTCGTACACGCGGGCGATGTGGTCGGCGAGGTTCGCTGCCGCGGCCAAGGCGTCGGGCGTGACGCTTGATGATGGCGCATCCGCGAACAGGTTGGCGACGATGAGCGTGGTGCCGGGTGTTGGCGCGAGAGGTTCGGGCGCTGGAGGCGCGGCGGTCTCCGGGGCCGGCGGTGGTGCCGGCGTCACACCACTCCACCAGGTGAACACTCGCGGGCCGCCAAACGCCGCGAGCAAGGTGATGGCCAAGCCGGCTGTCAAGTACGGCCAAGCGATGGCCAGCGTATGCGCGAAGGGCCGCGCAAATGCGTCGGCGTTTAGCGCGACGCGAACTTCCGCGGTGGCCTCGTCCGCCACCATGACAGGTTGGACGAACGCCATCGCGTCCGGCCCGGGCGGTTCGCCGGCGACCACGAACGGTCGCCCGTCCATGGTGTGGATGGCCACTTGCCGCACTTCGGGGTGCGCCGCCGCTTGGTTGGCGGCCACGCCCAAACCGACGCGATCCTGCCGCAGCAGCGGCTCTTCGGCGCGGGCGGCCAGTTGTTCCGCCAAGGCGTTGCCGAAACGCGCCTGTTCGCGGGCGGCGCGTTCCGCCTGCAGCGCATCGATCGCGAGCAACGCTACCAATACGGCCCAAGCGTAGCCCAAGGTGGCGGCCAGCGGCACGGCGAACCGCCGCGGCCAGGACTCCCCGGGAGCGCTCACGCGCTCGCCACGACGTGTTGCTTCGCCGCGGCGCCGGGCACTTCCCGCACCAGCCGTGGCACCAGATAGCCCGGCAGGTGCGCCGTCATATCGCGGTGAATGGCCAGCGCCCGCTCGGTCGGCACGTCGAAGTGCGCGGTGCCGGCCACGGCGTCCGGCATGTGCAGGTAGTACGGCAGAGTGCCCGCGGCGAATAGTCGTTTGGAGAGCTCGGCGAGCACGGCCGCATCGTCGTTCACGCCGCGCAACAGCACGCTTTGGTTGAGCGAGGTGAAACCGGCTAGCGCGTCCAGCGCCCGAACGCAGTCGCCATCCACCTCCTGCGGATGGTTGAAGTGCAACACGATCACCACCCGCGGCCGCGTATTCGCCAAGGCGTCCACCAGCGCCGCGGTGACGCGCTGCGGAATCACCACCGGCAGCCGCGTGTGGATGCGCAGCGTCTTGACATGCTCGATGGCGGCCACGGCGGCCACCAAAGCGGCGAAGTGGCCATCCGTAAGCAGCCAAGGATCTCCCCCGGAGAGAATCACCTCGGCGATGGTGGGATCCGCGCGCACCGCTTCCAGCGCCGGAAAGCGCGAATCCTGACGGTGCTCGTGGTACGGGAAGTGGCGGCGAAAGCAGTAGCGGCAATGCACGGCGCAAGCGCCGGCGGCGATCACCAACGCCCGCCCGGCGTACTTGCGCAACACGCCCACGCCAATGCCCGCCTCGGCCTCGCGCAGCGGATCGGTTTCGTGCGTGGGCGCCGGCCGGTTTTCGTCCGCTGTCGGCAGCACTTGCCGCAGCAGCGGATCGTCCGCGTCGCCGAAGCGCATCCGGGCGATGTAGGGGCGCGGCACCTTGAGCGGAAAATCGGCCGCTGGGCGAGCGCCAACGGCCTCCGCGCTCACGCCCACAAGGGTCAAGAGCTCGTACACATCCGTTACCGCCGCCGCCAATTCGCGTCGCCACGCGCCGGGCGGCCAGACGCCGCTCGCGCTCGGGGCGGATTGCGCCGGCGGCGGTTCCACGAGGCGAAGGCGTCTTGTTGGCGGGGCGGTCGCGGTTATCATGCGCCTTTCTTCAACCGTGATGGCCCCAAGGAGGCGCGAGCGGCGTGGCCAGCTATTCTACCAACGAGTTCCGGGTGGGATTGAAAGTGCTCCTCGAGGGCGACCCGTGTTCCATTCTGGAGAGCGAATTCGTCAAGCCCGGCAAGGGTCAGGCGTTCACCCGCGTGAAGATGCGCAACCTCAAGACCGGCCGCGTGTGGGAGCGGACGTTCCGCAGCGGCGAAGCCTTGGAAGCCGCGGACGTGCTGGAGACGGAGATGGAGTTCCTCTACAGCGACGGCGAGTTCTGGCACTTCATGCGCACCGACGGCAGCTACGAGCAGACCGCGGTGCCGGCGGCGGTGGTGGGGGACTGCAAGCCGTGGCTGCACGAGCAGGTGCGCTGCGCCGTCACGTTGTGGAACGACGCCGCCATCGCGGTGACGCCGCCGAATTTCGTGGAGCTGGAAGTGGCGCAAACCGAGCCGGGCGTGCGCGGCGACACCGCGCAAGGCGCCACCAAGCCGGCCACGCTGCCCACCGGCGCGACCATCAAGGTGCCGCTGTTCGTGGAAATCGGCGACGTGCTGCGCATCGACACCCGCACCGGCGAATACGTGGGCCGCGCCCAGCGTTGACGGCCGAGGCGCCCCCGCGTTGGCGGCCGTCGTGTTCCTTGCACGCGCTGCGCGTGCGCGCTGAAATGCTGGCGGCGGCGCGGAGTTTCTTCGCCGCCCGCGATGTAATGGAAGTGCAAACGCCGCTGGTTGGTCGCCACACCGTGACCGACCCGGCCATCGCCAGCGTGCCGTTGGCCGACGGTCGGTTCCTGCAAACCTCCCCGGAACACCACATGAAGCGCCTGCTCGCCGCCGGCGCGCCATCCATCTACCAAATCGCCCCGGCGTTTCGGCGCGACGAGGCGGGACGCTGGCACAACCCGGAGTTCACGCTCATCGAGTGGTACCGCGTCGGCTTTGACGCCGAACGGCTGATGGCGGAAGTGGCCGAACTGGTGGACGCGCTGCTTGGCCCGGCGCACTACGAGCGCCGAACCTACACATGGCTGCTGCAAGACCGCTTCGGCGTGGATGCGGCCGACGACAGTGCGGTCTTGGAACACGCACGACGTCTGGGTCTGCAAGGCGGCGACATCGGCGACGCTGCCGATCTGCTAGTTGCGGAAGCCGTGGCCGCCATCAACGCCGAGCGTGTCTTCATCACCGCCTATCCGGGCGAGCAAGCGGCCCTTGCCCGACGCAACGCCGATGGCACCGCCGCACGGTTCGAGTTGGTGGTGCGCGGCTTGGAAATCGCCAACGGCTACGACGAGCTCACGGATGCGAAAGAGCTGGAAACGCGCATGGCCGCCGATGTGCAGCGGCGACGGGCGAAAGACCTGCCACCCGTCGCGCCGGATGCGGCGCTGTTGGCCGCGCAACAACACGGCCTGCCGGCTTGCGCCGGCGTCGCACTCGGCTTCGACCGCGTGGTGGCGTTGCGTCTCGGCGCGAAAACGCTAGCCGAGGCCCTGACGTTCGATTGGCTGTGCGCCTGAGGTCAACGATCCAGCGAGTCCAAGTAGCGTTGCAGCAGCCCGGGGTGCAGCGTCTGCAACGCCCGGCGGTTTTCGATGTTCTGCCGGTCGGTGCCGCCTTGGACGAGCGCCAACGCCACGTTGAAGGCGCGCTCTGGTTCGCTTTCGCCACGGCGCGGCTTCATCGCCTTGGCGAGACCGCGTTCTTCCACAACCATCCACGCGGGGAACCACGGCGGCGAGATCGCCGGTTCCACTTCGGCGTCTTGTGCGCGTTCCCAGCCGCGTTTCAGGGAGGAGTCGGGGAAGCGCGGATTGTCGATCACCGTCTCGAAGTGCTCGGGCGCGAGCCGGCAAAGCGCGAACCAGCACTCCACGGCGGCGTTGCGTTCGCGCAGCCGCCATTCGGCTTCGGCGAGGCGGCCGAGCAGCACCGGGTTGGTGGCGCAGTCCCGTGCGGCGCGCAGCACACGCCTGACGTTGCGCCAGTCCAAACCTTGGGCATAGGGCCAACTGGGGTGCCGGCGTGGATGCGCCGGGTCGAACGGCGCACCTTCCAGCGCCGCGGCGACATCGCGCCACAGGGGCGTGAGAAAGTCCCGCGCTCGGGCGTGCAGCACGGCTTGCGCCGCCGGCAGCCAACGGCGTTCCATCGTGTCGAGCCGTTCGCGCCCTTGCGCTTGGTTGCTGGGCGGCGGCGAGCTCAGGGCTTCGATCAGCGTCGCCGCATCGGCGATGGCCCAGTGGTGAACGTCCACCCGCGCCAATGCCTCCAAGCACTTCGAGGCGGCCAGCTCGTCGCGGCTCGCCAAGGCGTGGTAGAGGTCGCTGAAGGCCGAGGTGTCCGGCGTGTCGAAGAAGACGTCCAGCTGGCGGTGATCCTCGGTGAGCCGGAACTCGGTGCGCAGCAGTTGATCCAGTTGATTGTCGGCGGACGCCTTGAGCTCGGTGCCGGCGTTCTCGTCGGTGCCGTACAACGCCACGGTCTCCTCGGTGACATCCAAGGTTTGCGCGGAGTTGTTGGCGCGTTCGAGCATGGCGCGGGTCGCCTGCGGGCCTTTGGCCAGAAACTCGTCCAAGGTGGACTTCTCGCCGCGCCGCCAAGCGCGGTAGTCGTCGTAGCCCAGGTTGTTCGTTTCCAGCAGCCAGTCGAGCGGCGAATAGACGCGGTGGGTGGACAGCAATTGCTGCACCACCACGGCTTCCCGCGAGCCGCCGCGCGCGGTGCGGGAGCGCGTCAACACGGCGCCTCGCGCGCGCCTTCGCTGGGCGCCAAGCCCAGATTGTCGAACATGGCCATGTCGTCGCTGAACGTCGGGTTCGGCGTGGTGAGGAGTTGGTCGCCGCAGAAGATGGAGCCGGCGCCGGCGAGGAAGCACAGCGCCTGGGCTTCGGGGCTGAGTTCCGTGCGGCCCGCCGAGAGGCGCACCACGGCGGTGGGCATGAGAACGCGCGCCACCGCCACGCAGCGCACCAGTTCCAGCGGCGGCAACGGTTCGCTGTCCGCCAGCGGCGTGCCCTCCACGCGCACCAGCTGGTTGATGGGCACGGACTCGGGATGCTCCGGCAGATTGGCGAGCTGCCGCAGCAGGCCGGCGCGGTCGCGGCGCGTCTCGCCCATGCCGACGATGCCGCCGCAGCACACGTTGATGCCGGCGCCGCGCACATGGGCCAAGGTCTCCAAGCGATCCTGGTAGTTGCGCGTGGTGATGATCTCGCCGTAGAACTCGGGCGAGGTGTCCAGGTTATGGTTGTAGAAGTCCAAGCCAGCCGCCGCCAGATCGGCGGCTTGCTCGGCGGTCAACATGCCGAGGGTGGCGCAGGTTTCCATGCCGAGATCTTTCACCGATTCCACCAGCTCGCACACCTTGCGCGTTTGCGAGCGCGTGGGACTGCGCCAGGCGGCGCCCATGCAGAAACGCGAGGCGCCGGCGTCGCGCGCTTTGCGCGCGGCCTCCACCACGTCAGCCACCGGCAACAGGTTGTGGGCGTCCAAGCCGGTGTCGTAGTGGACGCTTTGCGGGCAGTATTTGCAGTCCTCCGGGCAGCCGCCGGTTTTGATGCTGAGCAGGGTGCTGATCTGCACCTCGTTCGCGGCATGGTGCTCGCGATGAATGGCTTGCGCCCGGAACAGCAGATCGTTGAAGGGCTCGGCGAACAGCGCTTCCACCTCGTCCAACGCCCAATCGTGCCGGATGTCTTGATCAGCCAACGCCCGTCCCCCAACGCGCCGCGAATGTGCGAGACGGCACATGGTAGCAGACCGAGGCGGGCGGCAAAGCGCCCGCGCACCCGCACGGCCCGCGGTTTACATTAACGATGCGGCGGCGATGCTGCGCACCGCGTCGTTGAGTTTCGCCGAGAACTCCGCGTCGTCCTGATCCACGCGCAGCCCCTCGGTGAGCGCCCGGGAGAAGCTGGCGATGACGCCGGCGTTGTCCGCGAGCTTGGCGTTGGCCTGCCGGCGCGGATAGCCGCCGGACAGCGCCAGCACCCGCAGCACCTTGGGGTGGGAGCAGAAGGCGCGGTAGAGGTTGGCTTCCTCGGGCAAGGTGAGCTTGAACAGCACCGGGCCGTCGCCGCCGAGGGCGTCCAATCCAGCGGCGAGCCGGTCGCGCAGCAGCGCCTCACATTCGGCTTTGTCCGGCGCGTGGATGTCCACTTCCGGTTCGATGATGGGCACTAGGCCATAGCCGAGGATCTCCTCCGCGTAGGCGAACTGCTGCTCCACCACGGCCGCGATGGCGGCGGCGTTGGCGGCCTTGATCACCGAGCGCATCTTGGTGCCGAACACCTGCTTCCGCTTGGCCGCCGGCAGCCGCTCGGCCAAGTCGCCGATGGGCTTCATCAGCTGCGCCCCGGCCTGTTCTTCGGCGAGGCCGTAATCCACCTTGAGGAACGGCAGGATGCCTTTGCGCTGCCAAAGGTATTCGCTGGTGGGTTGACCTTGCACCGCGCGATCCAACGTGTTCTGGAACAGGATGGCGCCGAGCACGCGCTCGCCGTCGAAGGCGGGATCGGTGACGATGCGCGTGCGCATGGCGTGAACCGCATCGAACATCTGCGCGTCGTCGGCGTAGGCCGTTTCCGGCACGCCGTAGAGCGCCAGCGCCTTCGGCGTGCTGCCGCCGCTCTGGTCCAAGGCTGCGACGAAACCCGGCCCGCGCATTCGCGCCAGCTGTTCGCCCTGCATCTGCTCCGTCATTGCGCCTTCCCACGGCCTGCGTTGCCGGCAAGGTTAACAAGCGCGGAACCGTCTATCATCTGCCGTGCGAACCCAATCAACCGGAGGCGAAACGGAAACATGAAAATCGGCATTTACGGCGGCAATGTGCGGCGCGGCAAACCCCTTGCCACGTTGGTGGACGAGGTGGTGGAGAAAGAGGAGCAGGGCTTCTCCAGCTACTGGACGCCGCAAGTGGGCACCTTCGACGCGCTCACCATGCTGGCGCTCGCCGGGCGCGAAACCAGCCGCATCGAACTCGGCACCGCCGTGGTGCCCAGCTACCCGCGCCACCCGAACGCGCTGGCGCAGCAGGCGGCCACGGTGAACGCGCTCTGCGGCGGCCGGCTGGTGCTGGGCGTGGGGCCGTCGCACGCGCCGGCCATCGAAGCGCTCGGCCTCGCCTACGATCGGCCGGCGCGGCACATGCGCGAATACGTCACCATCCTCAAAGCGCTCGGCAGCGAGGGGCAGGTGGACTTCCAAGGCGAGATGTACCGCATCCGCACCGGCTTCGCCTGCCCGGACGCGCAGCCGTTCCGGGTGGTGGTCTCGGCGCTTGCGCCGTTGATGTTGAAGGCGGCTGGCGAAGTGGCGGACGGCACCGTGACGTGGATGGTGGGCAAGAACACCATCGCCGCGAGCACCGCGCCGCGCATTGCGAAAGCGGCAGCGGCCGCCGGACGCCCGGCGCCGAGCGTGATCGCCGCGCTGCCGGTGTGCGTTCACGACGACAAGGCCGTGGCCACGGCGCGGGCGGTGCAGCTCTTCCAAGGCTACGGGCAATTGCCCAACTACCGTCGCCAGCTGGACGCCGAAGGCTTGGATCAGGCCGGCGAAATCGCCGTGGTGGGCAACGAGGAGGAAGTGACCGCCGAGCTCCAAGCGTTCTTCGACGCCGGCGCCACGGAAGTGATCGCCAGCGTGTACCCGGCCGGCGACGATAGCCGCGGCTCCTTCGCGCGCACCACCGAACTGTTGCGGAAACTCGCCGCCGACTGAGAGACAGCCGGTATGCGCCGGCGTTCCGACTTGGTCGGAGCGCCGGCATCCGGCAACGAACCGATTACAGCGGTTCGGCGAGGAAGATCGGAATCCGCCGCGAGGTGCGGTTCTTGTACTCCTCGTAGGGCGGAAACGCCGCCACGCAGAGCGTCCACAGCCGCTCGCGCTCGGCGTCGCCCTCCACCTCGCGCACGCGCATTTGGAACAGCTCGGCCAAATCGCGGATCTCCACGTTGGGGTCGGCGCGCAGGTTGTGTACCCACACCGGGTTCTTCGGCGCGCCGCCTTGGGACGCCACCAGCACATAGGCGTCGCCCTCCTTCACGCGCATCAGCGGCGTCTTGCGGATGTGGTTGGTTTTGTTGCCGCGGTGGGTGACGATGATCACCGGCAAGCCGGTCTCGCGCAGCGTGGTGCCTTCCGCGCCGTTGCTGCGCTCGTACACCTCCACCTGCTCGCGCACCCAGCCGATTGGACTTGGCACGTAGTCGGCCATAAAATGCTCCCTTGGTTGGCGCGGGGCCGCGTCGCCGGCAGGCTTGCCGAAGGCAGGCTTGTGCGGGCGGCTTCGCGCTGTGAGTTTCGCCGCATTATCCCACGCTCTTGGACGCCATGCGAAGGGGCGCCACATGGCGAACAAGCGGAGCGTTGGGCAAGGGCGGCAAGGAGATCTAGTTGAGCGAAGCAACCGCGACGACCGCGAGTTGGCGCGACTACCTTGAGCTGACCAAGCCGCGCGTGGTGCTGCTGATGCTGCTCTGCGCGCTGGTGGGGATGTTCCTTGCCACGGACGGCGCGCCGAGGCTGGATCTCGTGCTCGCGGCGCTGCTCGGCATCGGCTTGGTGGCGGGTTCGGCGGCGGCCGTGAACCACATCGCCGACGCCCGCGTGGACGCCCGCATGGCGCGCACCCGCGACCGGCCGGTGCCCCAAGGCCGCGTGAAGCCGCTTGCCGCCGGCTTGTTCGCCGCGGCGCTGGGCGTCGCCGGCATGGCGGTGCTGCTGGCGTGGGTGAATCCGCTGACGGCGTGGTTGAACCTAGTCTCCTGGGTGGGCTACGGCCTCGTCTACACGCTGTATCTGAAACGCGCCACGCCGCAGAACATCGTCATCGGCGGGTTGTTCGGCGCGGCGCCGCCGCTGTTCGGCTGGACGGCGGTGACCGGCGCGGTGGAACCGGGCGGTTTGCTGCTGCTGCTCATCATCTTCGTGTGGACGCCGCCGCACTTCTGGTCGTTGGCGCTGGATCGCCGCGCCGAGTACGAGAAAGCCGAAGTGCCGATGCTGCCCATCACCCACGGCGAGGCGTACACGCGCCGGCACATCCTCTACTACACCATCGCCCTGTGCGCCGCGAGCCTGCTGCCTTTCGCCATCGGCATGAACGGCTTGGTGTATCTCGCCGGGGCGCTGCTGCTCGGCGGCGGATACTTGGCACACGCGGTGGCGTTGCTGCGGGAGAAGCCCGGCGCGCCCAAGGCCGCGTTCCGCTATTCCATCATTTACTTGGGGGCGCTGTTCGCCGTGCTGCTAGTGGATCACCAGTTGAAGGTTGCGGCGGTTCTTTAGGCCGCTCGGCCCATCATCTACCTAGGCGCGCTGTTCGCGGTGCTGCTGGTGGATCACCAGCTAGCGGTTGCGGCAGTTCTTTAGGCCGCTCGGCCCATCATCTACCTAGGCGCGCTGTTCGCGGTGCTGCTGGTGGATCACCAGCTAACGGTTGCGGCGGTTCTTTAGGCGGCGCGCTCCACCTCGAAGCCGGCGATGTTGCGCTCGGCCTTGCTGAACTCCACGCCGATCAGGTGGATGGGCTGGCGTAGATGCCGGTATTTGTCGGCATAGCCTTTGTCCTTCAACTGCGCGAGCGCTCGCCCAGACGCCTCCTTTTCCACCGACTTGAACTCGAAAACACAGATGCCGCCGTCAAAGCGCACCACCATGTCCGCACGGCCGGTGCTGGAGCTGTCCTCCACGGTCAGGTCGAAGCCGCGGGCGGCGAAGCAGGAGTAGACGACGCTGGCGTAGTAGCCCTCGTAGTCCTGAATGTTGTTGTTCATGTGCCATTGGTGGGGAACGCCGGCGAACAGCGAGCGGAAGAACGCCTCCAGCCCGTCGAAGTCGTTGGCGGCCAGCAGTTCGCCGAGGGATGTCCTCTGCGCCAGCCGGCGCGAGGCGTCTGGCAGCAGGGACATCAGCAAGCGCTCGTTGAGGCTCTGCCGAACCTCTCGATTCGGGTAGCCCAGCCGGTATTGCACCAAGCCATCTTGCGCGTCTTCGCCGGTGATGGTCAGGTAGCCGGTTTGGAAGAGCAGCGCCTCGATGGACATCTCGTCGATGTCGAAGGACGACAGCAGATCCTCGGTGCCCACCATGCCCTCCAAGTCCAGCGTGGGGACGCCGCGGCGCAGCAGCGTGTCGATGAGGAACTTCGGCGAGCCGGTCTCGAACCAATGGGCCTTGAACCGACGCTGCCGCAACAGCAGCAGGATGTCGAAGGGGTTGTACACCTTCTCGTCGTCTTTGCCGAGCCAGCTGTAGCCGTTGTACCAGCGGCGCACCTCGTCGCGATCCAGGCCCTCGAGTTCCGGTGCAAACACCGCATCCAAGTCCCGCTCCGTGTAGCCGCAGATGGCGGAGTACCGCGGGTCCAGCGTGATGTCCATGAGGTTGTTCAGCCCGGAGAAAACACCTGCCTTCAACAACTTGCTAACGCCTGTGAGCAAACTGAACTCGACGTGCGCGTCGCAGGACTTGATGACGGAATACAGGCCGACCAAGAAGCTGCGGTTGGCGCGCGCCACCTCGGGCGTTCCCAGCGCATCGAGAATCGGCTTGTCGTATTCGTCCACCAGAACCACGACGCGCTGGCCGGTGTCTTCGTGCAGCGCTTGAATGAGGCGCCGAAAGCGGATGGGTGCGCTTGCTTTGCCGGGGCGAATGTTCGCTTTCGTTTCCATGTTCGCCAGTTGCGCGGCGGTCGCCTCCCGCAGGTAGTCCGGGTCTCCAAAATCACCGCCGCCGAAGTCCAGCCGCAGCACCGGGCGGCGAAGGCTCCAATCCCAATGGTCGTGAATCGCCAGCTCTCGGAACAGCTCCTCGCTGCCCTCGAACAACTCCTTGATGGTGTCAAGCAGCAGGCTCTTGCCGAAGCGCCGGGGGCGGGAGAGGAAGTAGTGCTTGCCCCCTTCCGTCAACTGCCGGATGTAGGCTGTCTTGTCGACGTAACAAAAGCCATCCTCGCGGATTTCCCGAAAGGTCTGAATGCCAATGGGCAGCCTGCGCCGAGCGGCGTTTTCAGCCAGTGCGCTCATGGGCACACAATAGCCTTTCGCCCGATCAGCGTCAAAAATCAACGCCGCTCCCGCCACGGTGTACCATGTTCGCTTCGCCAACCTGTGGAGGCAACCGTGGCGGCAGGTGACGAACATCATTCCGTGGTGCTGGCGGCGATGGCCGACGGCATCGGCAGCCTGAGCTTCGCGTCCGAGGAATGGGTTGCGGCGGCGGCCGAGCGCTTGGGCGCGCTGGCGGCGCGGCACGCGGGCGGCCTCGCGGACCTCGGCACGTTCACGCTGTGCGAAGTGGCGCACAACGCGCCGGCGCATCTGCATGCCGGCGCCACGCTCGCTTGGCACCTGCGTTTCGACGGCGCGGCGACGCAAGTGCGCGTGGGCGAACTGGCCGCCGAAGACTGCGATCTCAAGATCGAGGGCGATCATTCCATCATGAGCAACCTGGGGCGGTTGCGCCTGCAGGGGCGCGATCCGGCGATCGTGGTGGCCGCGCAACGCCGCTTGACCAAGCTTTCGCGCTGGCGGATGCACGGGGCGTTCCCGCAGCATCCGGTGCTCGGCGTGGTGTTGCGCGCGCTGCACGACGAGATGGGCGCGTTGACGATGCCGCGCTTCGTGTTCATGACCCCGGAGTGGGTGAGCTCGGCGCGCCACGTCCTCACCGAGCGGGCGGCGCGCTTCGCCACCAGCTTGCGCGACGTCACCTACACCTTCGCGGAGGAGTTCACGGACACACCACGCTACGCCTTTCCCAGTGGCGCCCACGGCGGATTTTGGGTGCGCTGCGAACGCGGCCTGCTCACCGTCGGCGCCGGCCCGTTGCCGGAGGCGTTGGCGCCCGCCGATGGTTTGACCAAGGGCCCGTACGCCTTGGTGGTGCCGGCCGGGCGCACCGTCGAAGCCGCGATGACCGACGCGGAAAAGGCGCAGAGCGCGGACTACGGCAAGCAGGCGTTCCGCGCCAACGACGCCGGCGAGTATCCGGTGACGCGCACTTCGCCTTCCGGCCGGGGGGCGATGCCGCGGCCGCTCATGCGCTTGTTCGCGCCGCTGCACGACGAGCTCTCCAAGCGCACGTCGGGCGATCTGCCGGCGGACTACGAGGCGGACTTCGCCGGCGCCGAGCCGCAACCGTTCGACCGCGTGGAGGGCTACGACAAATCCTGGCTGCGCTTCGACAAGCTCGACATCTACGGCAACGAGCGGGGCGCGAACGCATGAGCAACCCCAAACCTGCCAAGGCGCAAGGCTTCGAAACCCGGGCGATCCACAGCGGCCAGCCGCCGGACCCGTCGACCGGCGCCATCAACGTGCCGGTGCATCTTTCCGCCACCTATGTGCAGTCCGCGCCGGGCGTTCACAAGGGCTACGACTATTCGCGCAGCGGCAACCCGACGCGCGCCGCCTACGAGCAATGCCTGGCGGATCTAGAGGGCGCGCGCTTCGGCTTCGCCTTCGCCTCCGGCTGCGCGGCCACGGCCACGGTGCTGCACTTGGTGAAGGCCGGCGAGCATGTGGTGGCCAGCGACGACTTGTACGCCGGCACCCCGCGCCTGTTTGAGCATGTGTTCGCGTCCCACGGCGTGGACTTCACCTACGCGGACCTCACGCGCCCGGATGCCTTGGCGGCGGCGTTGCGGCCGGAGACGCGGATGGTGTGGATCGAAACGCCCACCAATCCCCTGCTCAAGCTGGTGGACATCGCCGCAACGGCCAAGGCGGCGCGCGCCGGCGGCGCCCTGCTCGCAGTGGACAACACCTTCATGAGCCCGTACTTCCAACGCCCGCTGGCCTTGGGCGCCGATCTGGTGGTGCATTCCACGACCAAGTACGTGAACGGCCACAGCGAGGTGGTCGGCGGCGCGGCGGCGACCAACAACGAGGAGTTGGCGGCTTCCCTGGGCTTCCTCGCCAACGCTGTGGGCGGCGTGCAGAGCGCCTTCGACGCCTACCTGTGCCTGCGCAGCCTGAAAACCCTGGCGGTGCGGATGCAGGCGCACGAGCGCAACGCGCTGGCGGTGGCGCGTTTGCTGGAAGAGCATCCGAAGGTGACGCGAACGATCTATCCCGGCCTGCCTTCCCACCCGCAGCACGCGCTGGCGCGTGAACAGATGACCGGCTTTGGCGGCATGGTCACCTTCGAGGTGGACGGCGGCCTCGGCGCGGTGGAACGCTTGCTGGAACGTCTGCGGATATTCGCCTTGGCGGAGAGCTTGGGCAGCGTGGAATCTCTCGTGGAACACCCCGCCACGATGACGCATGTAAGCCTGCCGGCGGAGCAACGCGCCGCGCTGGGCATCGGCGACGGCCTCGTGCGGCTATCGGTCGGGATCGAAACGCAGGCGGATCTCTTGGACGATTTGCGCGAGGCGCTGGCAGCGGCTTAGCCGTTCTCGAAGCGGTAGTCGAACACCGACGATTCGCCGAGCATCTCCCGAAACCACACGGTTGCGCTGGCACCGTTGGCGTCGGTCAAGCGGACCGGCTCGTCCAAGGCGAAATGCACTGGCTGCTGGGCGCCGTCGTTGATGGCGATGTTGCTGGCGTATAGATAGGTGCGATCCAGATCATCCAGAATGGGGTTCAACCGGCCCTCGACACTTGGCAGGTGCCCCGTATGGTGGGAGATGATCATCGAGCCGCCAGCCGCGAATTGCTCCATGTGCAGTTCGAGTGGGCGAGACGGATCGTGGCCGCGCACCACTTTCGCAGCGAAACCCTGTGCCGCGCACAGCACCGTCATCGGCAGCTCCGAGTGCAGGCTGAAGTCCGCGTGGCCGAACGCATCGGTGCGTGCTTCCAAGCACGTCTTGTTGGGGTATACGGCCAGCACATGCGCGTCGCGCAGCGGTTCGCCGGTGCGGTCGTCCACCACCGCCACGCGGAGGGCGATGCCATCGGGCGGCGGCGGCGGCGCGGCCGGCAAGGTCAACAGCAATTCGCGCTCCCCCAGCAACTCGAAGACCGGCTTCTTACCGGTTAGCGCGAAGGTCTCGTCCTCGATCACGCCAATCCCTTCGCCGCGCCGCTCGATGAAATACCGCCTTTCGCCGGCACCGGCTACGTCCCCCAACGGACATTGGCCGAGGCGGGATGCCAGCAATGCGTTGCGCGTGTATTGGCTGATGCGCAGATCGTCCGTGGTCATGGAGTTGCCCAAGCCGCCCGGCGAGTACAACTCCAGCCGGTCATCGAACAGAAACAGCCGTATGTGCGAGCCGGTCGCGGCGTAGTCGCGATGCACCACCGCGTTCACCACCGCCTCGAACACGGCGCGTTCGCTGTACTGCGGCACTTCGCAGCGCTCGGGCGCTTTGCGCGCGGCCACGCGGCGGTTGCGCAGCACGAACCGCATGGCGCCGCGGATCTGCTCGTCGAGCGGCCCGCCGATGTCTTGGGCGTCGAGTTGCCGGTTGCCGTCCATGCGGTCGCCGCCATAACACACGGCTTGAATGTAGGCGTTGGGCAGCCAGTCGCGGGGTTCCGCGCAACCGAGCAGCAAGCCGCCCACCGTGGCGCGCGGCGTTCCCTGTTGATCGTCCTTGACGAACTTCAATTTGCCAAGCGCGATTTCGGGTGTTTCGCCGGCCCGCGAACTTGCGTAGCGCCGCCACAGATCGGGCGTTAGCGTGTTGAGGCTGGTGCCGGCGACGGTTTGCTCATCGACAGCGGTGACGTCCGAATGACCTCTCGCTTGCACCAAGCGACGGTGTTCGTCCGGGTGCATCTGCCGCTTGGCGTCACCGCGGCGGCGAAAAAAGCCGCCGGGCGAGCTGTGTACGCCGTCACCTTGCGGAACGTCCACCACGAGAACGCCGCCATCGCCGGGCGACGGAACCGGCACACGATGGGCATGGAACTCCAACCGCGGTTTGATGCTGCTCTCGCAAATCTCCTTGACGAAATCCAACAGCGCGTCGAGTTCGCGCGGCGGAAGGGATTGCGGCGTGCGATCGTCCCGCACACCGAGCACCAGCCGGCCGCCGCGGGCATTCGCGAACGCTGCCAGTTCGTCCGCAAGGGAGTCCCGCGACGGCGCGGACACCTTCTTGCCGCGAAACGCCACTTCCTTCAACTCCAAGCCGCTGTCTTCGCCGAGGCGCACGGCGGCCCAGAGTTCCTCGGAATCCACTCTCACCAAAGCCCTCGCTCGCCCACCTTACCCAGACCGGTCGGCGTCCACCGGATACGGCGGCTCGCCCCAGTCCTCGTTGGGGTGCTCCATCATCAAGTCCACGAAGTGCGGCACCAACGCCGCCATTATCGCCGCCCCGTCGCGCACCTGCCCGCGGTTGAGGCCGCCTCCCCAAGTGGCGCCGCCGTGGATGAGCTGGTTGCGCAGGACGTAAAGGCGGTTGAACAGCTCCCGCAGCACCGCTGCCGTGTCCTGGTGAGCCAGCGCACGGTTCGCCTCGCGGCGGTGCCGGGCGAACTGCTCCCGCCAGTTCCCGTAGCCCGCCTCGCCGTGCCGCCAGCGCCAGAACGGTTGGTACACATACTGATTGTCCAACAGCGTCCGTATCGGGCCGTCGAACTGGCCCCAAACGGCGTCGTACACCACGCGCTTGCGATCCAACCGCACGATGCGCTCGAAGTACGACCGAAACAGCTCCTTGTCCTGGAACTGCTGCTGCAGTTGCGGGTGTTGCACATAGGCGGCGTTGAAGGCGATCCAATAGCCGATGAACGCGCTGTCGTCGTCGCCATCCGCGGCCGCCCGCTCCGCACCCTGAATCCAGCTAATGGCGCGGTGTACCCGCAAACCCAACGCGGCATCGAACCCGTCGCGCAACCGCCGCTGCTTGTCCTTCAAGGCAGTGAAGATGAGCGCTGGTCTGGCCACAGCCGATTCCCTACCCAAAATGCCGCCAAGAGCGCAGCGTTGCCACGGCTTCCTGAATTTCCGGCTGCGGCTTGCGTAGCAACCGCCGGGCACTTGGCAGGATCACGCGGGCGGCCTCGCGCGGCTCCAGCTTCAGCATGCCGCCACCCAACGCGTGGCCCTCGATTTCGCAACTGAGCTGCGCCAAAGGCGTGGGCCAAGCGCGCTGCAAAACAGCGGCGTGGGTGGCCCGGTGTAGGCGGATGCCGTGCAAGGCGTTGGCGCAGGATGCGTTGGCGGCGTTCTTCACCAATTTCGGCGTTCGGCCGGCCATGTAGCTCAAGAAGAAGTCCGGCACGCGAACATCCGGCACGGCGTACCACGGGGTGCGGTGGCGGCACTTGTAGCCTTGCCGGGCTTGGCGGCCGGCATCGCTGTCCAAATAGCGGCGCACGGCGTTGGGCAACCGGCCGGCGCTCGGCCCGCACGAGGCAATGCGGAGCAGGAACATCGTCGCGTCGTTGCGGTGCCACGCAGCCACCGTGTCCAGCGTCAATTCTCGCGGTGGCAAGACCCGGGCGTTCGGCACGGTGGTTTGCAAAAACCGTTCCGGGATGCGTGCGTTGGCGGCCGCGGAAGGCGTGAGGTGGAAGAAGCCGTTGGCGCCGCTCACATAGCCGAGATCCACGGTGGCCAAGGTGCCGAGGCGCACGGCTGACCGGCTGGCGGCGCGGGAGGAATCGTCGTGCGGATTCGCGCCGTTTGTCCGCCTCGGCGAGTGAAGTCCGCAGTCGGCCGCGGTGGCCGCGGTTTGGTAGATCGAGCGAGCGTCTGTGCCAAGCAGGTAGGGACGCAGCCGCCGCCCCCAAGCGGTGCGCCACTCCGACACGTGTGCGCGAACGGTGGCGGCTGGCGGCGCCTCGTCTTGGGGCCGAATGGCGTCCACCGCCGCAAAGTCGATCACATCGGTGGCGCCGCCGTATCCGTCCGCGAACAAGAGCCAGCAGTCCTCGGAAAGGCGTGGGAACAGCTTGCGCCGCACCGCGACGACGCGCACATCGGCGAAGTGGGAGACGAGATATTCCACCAGCGGCGCGGCGTAACGGGCGTGGCCGATGGCGGCTGGCACCACGAACGCCAACCGTCCGCCGGGCCGCAACAAGCCGGCGGCCACAACAAGGAAAGGCGCCCAGGATGCGGAAAGGCCGGTAAAGGCCACGCCAAGCTCCGCGCACAGCGAAAGGGCCCGCCGCCGCACGCCGCCGCTCCACGTTTGGTAGCGGATGAACGGCGGATTGCCAATGGCGCAGTCGAAACGGCTTCCCGCAGCCCGCTCGCGTCGCGCCCAAGCGAAGAACTCGTCTTGGCACACTCGTGCCGCGGGAGCGCGCTGTTGCGCCTGCGCTGCGGCGACGCCGTCTTGCTCCACGCCGACGCTGCGAGTGGCGTGCGTAAGGAAACGGCCATCGCCGCAGGCGGGGTCGAGCACGCGGTCGGCGGCGGTGCGAACGGCCCAGCGGGCGAGCATCGCGGCGGTCGCCTCGGGCGTGTAATAGGCGCCGCGGCACTTGCGAGGCTCGGCGATGCGTGTTTTCGTCGATTGTGGCGGCATTTCCCCTCAGGCTGTCCCTTGCCCTTGCGCGATGCTGATTATACACACAGTGGGCGAAGAGATCGCGCTCGGGAGCGAAACCCGGCAGCCTCAACCCGGCTTGTCGCCGAGCTTGGCAGGCGACGTGCCGGCTAGGGCTTGCCCGCGCCCCCGCGCCAGCCGCCAAGCACATTGCACCGCTGCGCCCAGTGCGCTGGTGAACGCCTTGCCTTGCCAGGCGATGTCGAACGCTGTGCCGTGGTCCACGGAGGTGCGCACGATGGGCAGTCCGGTGGTGACGTTCACGGCGGATTCGAAGGCGTGGAGCTTCATCGGCGCGTGGCCTTGGTCGTGGTACATGCACACGATGCCGTCGAAGCGGTTCTCGCGAATGGCTTGGTGGAACACGGTGTCCGCCGGGTGGGGGCCGCTGGCGTCGATGCCTTGGCCGCGGGCGTCTTGGATCGCCCGGGCGACGATGTCCTCGTCCTCGGCACCGAACATGCCGTGCTCGCCGGCGTGCGGATTGAGGCCGCAGACGGCGATTCTCGGCTGCGCGCCGCACGGCGAGAGTTCCCGCAGCGCCTGTTGCGTGAGCGCGATCACCTTGGCCACCCGCTCCCGCGTGACGCGGCGGATTGCTTCGGCGAGCGGCACATGGCCGCTCACGTGCGCCACCGAGATGCCCCGGGTGACGAGCATCATGGCGAAGTCGCGAGTGCCGCAGAGACTGGCGATGAACTCGGTGTGGCCGACGAATCCGGGCGTTGTTGCCCGCGTCGCCTCCTTGTTGAGCGGCAGAGTGACCACGCCGGCTACGCGGCCCGCCAGCGCGTCCTTGGTGGCGCGTTCCACATAGGCGCGGGCGGCAGCCCCGGCGCGGGGGTTTCTTCGCCCGGGCGTCAAATCCGCCGCCGCCAGCAGCTTCTCGTCGACCACGTTGAGGCGGCCGGCGCGCGCTTCCGCGGGCTCGCCAATGGCGTGAATGTCCACGTCCAAGCGCAGCAGGCGCGCGCCGGCGGCAAGGATGGCGGCGTCGCCGTAGATCACCACGTCGTCGCCGAGTTGCCCCCCGGCGAAGCGCCGCAACACGATTTCCGGGCCCACGCCGCTCGCGTCGCCCATGGTCAACGCCATGTACACCGTGTGGCGCTTCCCCCGAACCTCTGGAAGCGGCAAGGTACACCAGCGCGAAGATCATGCGCCAGATTCGCGCGCGAAATTGCCATTGCACACCGCGCCGTTCCCCCCTACAATCGCGCCCCCGAACGCGACGCCCCGGCGCGGGGCGCGTGTTGACTCGAAACGAAGGAACTGAGAACGCAGATGGCGACCATCAGCCAATTGGTGCGCAAACCGCGCAAGCGGCGAACGGAGAAGAACATGGTGCCGGCGCTGCAAAGCTGCCCGCAAAAACGCGGCACCTGCACGCGCGTGTACACCACCACGCCGCGGAAGCCGAACTCGGCGCTGCGCAAGGTGTGCCGTGTGCGCCTGACCAATGGCTACGAGGTGAACTCCTACATCGGCGGCGAAGGCCACAATCTGCAGGAGCACTCGGTGGTGCTGATCCGCGGCGGGCGCGTGAAGGATTTGCCCGGCGTGCGCTACCACACCATCCGCGGCACGCTGGACACCACCGGCGTGGCCGACCGTCGCCAGCGCCGTTCCAAATACGGCACCAAGAGGCCCAAGTAGCCGCCAATCAACCCGAGGCCGCCCCGGCGGCGCACAGAACGCGATTGCCCGGCCGCCGCCGGGCCACCCACGGAGACATTCGACCATGCCGAGACGCAAAGTCGTCGCCAAGCGCACGATCCTGCCGGATCCCAAGTACGCCAACCAGACCGTCGCCAAGTTCATCAACCATGTGATGACGCACGGCAAGAAGTCCGTGGCCGAGCACATCGTCTATGGCGCGTTGACGCATGTGGAATCCCAGGCCAAGCGCGACCCCGTCGAAACCTTCGAGAAGGCGCTGGAGGCCGTGGCGCCGGTTCTGGAGGTGAAGTCGCGGCGCGTTGGCGGCGCCACCTACCAAGTGCCGGTGGAGGTGCGTCCAACGCGGCGCGAAGCCCTGGCCATGCGCTGGCTGGTGGACAGCGCCCGCGGGCGCAGCGAAAAAACCATGGCGGCGCGGCTGGCCGGCGAACTGGTGGACGCCGCCGAAGGCCGCGGCGGCGCCGTGCGCAAACGCGAGGACACGCACCGCATGGCGGACGCCAACCGCGCCTTCTCGCACTACCGGTTCTAGCGTGACGCCGCGCAGAGGATTGGGCGCGAACACTCGCTCCCGCCGCCCCGCCTAGGGGCAGCGGCGGGCATCCCGCCGCAAATCCGCAACACTCCACGGGCGCCCGCGAACGGCGCCGCCTTTTCAAGGACATCTGAAGGACATCGACAATGGCTCGCAGCACTCCCCTTGGCCGCTACCGCAACATCGGCATCGTCGCCCATGTGGACGCCGGCAAGACGACCACCACGGAGCGCGTGCTGTTCTACACCGGCCTGTCGCACAAGATCGGCGAAGTTCACGACGGCGCCGCGGTGATGGACTGGATGGAGCAGGAGCAGGAGCGCGGCATCACCATCACCTCGGCCGCCACGACCTGCTTCTGGGCCGGCATGAACCAGCAGCACGACCAGCACCGCATCAACATCATCGACACCCCCGGCCATGTGGATTTCACCATTGAAGTGGAGCGCTCGCTGCGCGTGCTCGACGGCGCCGTGGTGGTGTTCTGCGGCACCTCCGGCGTGGAGCCGCAGTCGGAAACCGTGTGGCGGCAGGCCAACCGCTACGAAGTGCCGCGCATCGTGTTCGTGAACAAGATGGATCGCGCCGGGGCGGACTTTCCGCGCGTCGTCGAACAGATCCGCGATCGCTTGGGCGCCCATCCGGTGCCGATGCAGCTGGCCATCGGCGAGGAGGAGAAGTTCCGCGGCGTGGTGGACCTAGTGCGCCGCAAAGCCATCTACTGGAACGAACAGGATCAGGGCCTCAGCTACACGGTGGAGGACGTGCCGCCGGAGTTGGCCGACGAGGCCGAGCGCCTGCGCGAAGAAATGATGGAGACCGCCGCCGAAGCCAACGAAGAGCTCATGGAGAAGTACATCGAGGAAAGCGAGCTCAGCGAGGACGACATCCGCGTCGGCATCCGCCTGCGCACGCTGGCCAACGAGGTCGTGCCGGCGTTTTGCGGTTCCGCGTTCAAGAACAAGGGCGTGCAAGCCATGCTGGACGCGGTGATCGACTACCTGCCGGCGCCGCCGGAAGTGAAGGCCATCGAAGGCGTCCTGCCGGATGGCGAAACCCGCGCCGCCCGCCGCTCGGACGACGACGAGCCCTTCGCCGCCCTCGCTTTCAAGATCGCCACCGACCCGTTCGTGGGCACGCTCACCTTCTTCCGCGTGTATTCCGGCGTCTTGAACTCCGGCGACCAGGTGTTCAACGCCACCCGCGACCGGCGCGAACGCATCGGGCGCATGGTGCAGATGCACTCCAAAGAGCGCAACGAGATCAAGGAAGTGCGCGCCGGCGACATCGCCGCGGCCATCGGCCTGAAGGACACCACCACCGGCGACACGCTGTGCGCCAGCGGCGAGATCATCACCTTGGAGCGCATGGATTTCCCGGACCCGGTGATCTCCGTGGCGGTGGAGCCGAAGTCCGTGGCGGATCAGGAGAAGATGTCCGTCGCGCTCGGCAAGCTGGCGCAGGAGGATCCGTCTTTCGCCGTGGCCACGGACGACGAATCCGGCCAAACCATCATTTCCGGCATGGGCGAGCTGCACTTGGACATCCTAGTGGAGCGGATGCGCCGGGAGTTCGGCGTGGAGGCCAACATCGGCAAGCCGCAGGTGGCCTACCGCGAGACCATCCGCTCCAGCATCGACCACGAAGCCAAGTACATCCGGCAGACCGGCGGCCGCGGCCAGTACGGCCACGTGTGGGTGAAGCTCGAACCCCTTGAAGGCGAGGACGCGCCGAACTTCGAGTTCGTGGACGCCATCGTCGGCGGCGTGATTCCCCGCGAGTACATCCCGGCGGTGGCGAAGGGCCTGGAGGAGCAGATGTCCAGCGGCGTGCTGGCCGGCTATCCGCTCATCAAAATCCGCGCCACGCTGCACGACGGTTCCTTCCACGAAGTGGATTCCAGCGAGATGGCGTTCAAGATCGCCGGCTCCATGGCCATGCGCGAAGGCACCCTGCGCGCCAGCCCGGTGCTGCTCGAACCCATCATGGCCGTGGAAGTGGTGACCCCGGAGGACTACATGGGCGACGTGGTGGGCGACCTCAACCGCCGCCGCGGCATGATCGAGGGCATGGACGAGAACCCGGCCGGCAAGATCGTGCGCGCCTCGGTGCCGCTGGCCGAAATGTTCGGCTACTCCACGGACTTGCGCTCGGCCACCCAAGGCCGCGCCACCTTCACCATGGAATTCGCCCGCTACGCGCCAGTGCCGGACAACATCGCCGAGGGCATCGTCAAGCGGTCGTGACGAGGCGCCGTTGCTCGTGAGCGAGGCAGCACGGCTCTCGGGCCATCGGGCCGATCCCACAACCGGTAGCCACGCCCTCGGTTTGGGCGGGCTATTCCACGAGCTGGCCTCGCGCTGTGTAGGCGAAGACCATTCGCGCATCGCCCTCCGCCTGCTCACGAAGGCCGCGGCCAAAGCGCTAACCACCGAGCCGGCACCCGCGCCCGCAACACCGCCAACGCCGGAACCGCCATCTCCCGCCCCGCCGCCTCCAGCACCCGCGCCCACTCCGCCCGCAACCGGCCAAACCACCGTCCGCCTAACCGGCCCGATACCGCCGGAAGCGTGGAACCGCCTCGGCACCAAGGTGCTGCCGAAGCTGCGCCAAGGCGAGAACCTCACCGTCGCCATCGACTGCTCGGTGCGCGTGGAGGGGCGCGTCGCGCAGCATGTGGTGGCGGAAATCCAGCAGGCGTTGGCGGATCTCGAACTCGAAGGCGATGTCGCGGTGACGATGGAAAACGACGACGCCTGAACGGCATCCAAGTCGTCTCAGCGGTACTTTGTTGGCATCGAGAGCGTGGCGAAGACGCCCGCACTGTCGGAACTCAATCCTCGGCGCGCTGGCGTGAAAGCGGGCCAGGCCAATCGAGAATTCGCCGGTCGGCTGTCACCAGTCGGTGACCATCCAGAGCCGTGGCGACGATCAGCCGATCTGCCGGATCCACATGAAAGTCCGCCAGTTTCGTCGCGCGGATACCCGTTTCGCCGTCAACGGGGATTTCCCGCAACCCCTCACGGAGCAACCGCTGGCGCCATGCTCCGACATCCTGGAGCATTGTGATCCGACCCTTCGCCAGCAGTAGGGAGATTTCCCAGAAGGATATTGCCGACACGCCTGCCTCCCCGGTTCGCCACGCGTCTTCTATGGCGCGACGGGCCTCTTTGCCCAGCCGGACGTGGCCGAACCGAAACCACAACAGGACATGGGTATCCAGCAGGATCACGGGTTGACCACGCGATCGCTGTCGGCTTCCGCTTCCCATTCGCCGTCCGGCGAATCGACAATATCGCCAAGGATGCCGATGAGGTGGCGGTCGGCCCCAAACAAGCGTTCGGACGTTTGGCGGCATGGCACAAGACGCGACACTGGGTGCCCGCGTTTGGTGATCACGATTTCTTCGCCACTCTGCGCGACCTCGTCCATCAACTTCAGGCAATGCGCCTTGAACTCGGTCGCCTTGATCGTGCGTGTGCCGGGCGGTTTACGCACCATGCCTTGCTCCGTTCGCCACTGTTGGAGCCAACTGTACCATATGGTCACGGCATATGGTCATTTGCCAAGACCGGCCTGACACCGGCGGAAGGGTGGGAACGCGAAGGCGCCTGAACGCCATCCAGATCGTCTCAGTGGTGTAGGCTACGCACATGGCAACCGAGGCTGCGGACATCGAGCGCCTGCTGCAGACGCTCGCCGAAGGCGACTATCGCGCCCGCTGCGACGCGTTGCGTTCGCTGTGCCCCTGCCGCAACAACCATGTGCGGGATTTGGCCGTGTGGCGCACGGTGTTTCGCACAGCATTGCACGGCGGGATGCGCGAGCGCGACCGCGCCGCCCACGCCATCGGCACGCTCACCGAGAAGGCCGCGCGCAGCCCGGCGTGGCGTCCCCTGCTGCACGCCCTGCGCGAGGACTTGGACGCCCTGATGCGCGACACCCGCGCCTCCCGACGCATCCTCGGGCAAATGAAGAAGCACGGCCACGCCCACCGGGGCGCCGCCCGGCAGAACTACCGGCGACGGCGCAGGATGCTGGATCTCTCGATGCCGGAAGAGCTCGCCGCTTGGGTGAACGAGCACTTGGGCTTGGCGGGTGCAGAACGGGTTGCGGCAATCGACCCGGGCGTGCAGCGCCTCTGGGGTTGGCTGCGGCACCGCGTTCGCTTTCAACCGGCCCGGGGGACGAAAGAGGGGGAACTGGTGGCGCAAGCCCGGCGCTTTCTGCCGCGGCTGTTCCAGCAAGACCGGGTGGTGCGAACCGCCGCGTAGCAGGAGCGGAATGGGAAGGTTTGCGTGAAGCTGAGCGCGAACCTCCCTTGCGCCGGGTTCGAAGGTCGAAGGCGCTGGCCACGGCCAATTCACGAGTAATCGAAGTAAGCGCTCACTATCGCGTC
This sequence comes from Candidatus Azotimanducaceae bacterium, assembly GCA_965243095.1. Classification (GTDB taxonomy): domain Bacteria; phylum Pseudomonadota; class Gammaproteobacteria; order Pseudomonadales; family Azotimanducaceae; genus VXYL01. The sequence goes on along the minus strand of OZ251530.1, from coordinate 1,207,808 downwards.
GTGCATTTGCCCCAGCCGAAGCTGGCACTTGTCGATGAAGTCGTGCAACGCCGCCGCTTTGCCCGGTTCGCCCAAGCGCCCCACGTCCGTCGTCTCGATCATCTCGATGGCGGCGTTGCACAGGCGCACCGGCGCGCGGCGTCGCGGCAGGGCCGAGAGGCTGCGGCGCACCGAGCGGAGGCAGCGGAGGTAGGAGCGGGGCAGGCGGTCGTCCTTGAACAGGAACTCCAAGGCGCGCGGGGCGGTCACGGGGCCGCGCACCGAGGCGTTGTAGGACTGCATGGCGTAGGCGGAGCGGAGCACGCTGCGCCATTGGATGTCCGCGAACGGGGCGAGGTCGTGGTGGCTGGCGAACAGGTTCGCCGAGCGCACGTCGATGATGCGCGTGGTCATGTCGGCGCGCTCGATGTGGTTGCCGAGGCGCAGCAGTTCCCAGTGGGCGTCGTGCAGCATGTTCTGCGAGAGGAACCCCTCCAGCTGCTGCACCCGGCGGCTGATGCCGTTCAGGGCGTCGCTTCGCCGCGTGCGCGAGGTGGCGGCGGGCAGCGCGGAGCGGGCGAACAGGTGCAGCTCGTTGATGTACTCGAAGGTCACGCTGGGCACGCGCTCGCGGATGTTGCGGGCGTTGTCGCGGGCGCCGGCCAGCGAACTCACGATGGCGCCCGGGTTGCGGGCGTCGGCGGTGAGGAAGCGGCACACGTTGCGTTCGCTCGCCGCGTCGTCCCCGGCGCCGTAGAGCTGCGCGAACAGCGCCTCGGAGCCGGTGATGACGATGAGCGGATGCCAGCCCAGCGGCACCCGCACCGGCAGGTCCATGAGCAGGTTGGCGTTCACGGTCACCAGCCGGCCGGTGGCGTCGCCGCGCTCCAGGTAGCGCCCCAGCCAGTAGGTGCGCTCGGCCACGCGGGAGAGCACGCTCACGGTGCGTCCTGCACGTCCAGCGCTCCGCCCTCGCGTTCCACCACCCAGGTGTCCTTGCTGCCGCCGCCCTGGGAGGAGTTCACCACCGTCGAACCCTTGCGCAGGGCCACGCGGGTGAGGCCGCCGGTGGTCACTTCGATGCGCTCGCCGGAGAGCACGAACGGGCGCAGGTCCAAGTGCCGCGGCTCCATCGCGTTGCCGCCCACCAGCGTCGGCGCGGTGGAGAGCTTGAGCATGGGCTGGGCGACGAAGTTGCGCGGGTTGGCGCGCACGGCTCTGGCGCACTCGTCGCGCTCCTTGCGCGTGGAATGTGGCCCGATGAGGATGCCGTAGCCGCCGGACTCGTTGGCCGGCTTCACCACCAGCTCGGCCAGGTTGTCGAGCACATGGTCGCGCGATTCCTTCTCCGCGCAGCGGTAGGTGGGCACGTTGGGCAGAATCGGCTCCTCCCCGAGGTAGTAGCGGATCATGTCCGGCACGAAGGTGTAGATGGCCTTGTCGTCGGCCACGCCGCAGCCCGGGGCGTTGGCCAGCGCCACGTTGCCCTTCTGCCAGGCGCGAATCAATCCGGGTACGCCGAGCAGCGAATCCGGGCGGAACGCCTTGGGGTCGAGGAACGTGTCGTCGATGCGGCGGTAGATGACGTCCACCCGCGCCGGGCCGTCGATGGTCTTCATGTACACGCGCTCGTCCGCGCCGACGGTCAAATCCTGCCCTTCCACCAGGTCCGCCGCCATCTCGCGGGCGAGGTAGGCGTGCTCGAAGTACGCCGAGTTGTGGATGCCCGGCGTCAGCACGGCGATGCGCGGCTGTTCCACCTCCGGCGCGAGGGAGCGCAGGGCGGCCGCCAGCAGCGTCGGGTAGTCGTCCACCGGGTGGATGCCGTAGTCCTCGAACAGCTCCGGGAACACGCGCTTCATCACGGCGCGGTTCTCCAGCATGTAGGAGACGCCGCTCGGCACGCGCAGGTTGTCCTCCAGCACGTAGAACGTGCCGTCGGCGTCGCGCACCAGGTCCGAGCCGCAGACGTGCGCCCACACGCCGTGCGGCGGATCGATGCCGACGCAACGGCGCTGGTACTCGCGGGATTTCAGGATGTAGTCCGCCGGCATCAGCCCTTCGCCGAGGAAGCGCCGCGAGTGGTAGGTGTCGTTGATGAAGGCGTTGAGGGCGCGCACCCGCTGCTTGAGGCCGCGGGCGATCTCGTCCCATTCCTCGCGGCGGATGAGGCGCGGCACGATGTCGAACGGCCACTCGCGGTCGATGTTGGCGGCGCCGTCGTACACCGTGAAGGTGATGCCCATGGTGCGGATGGCGATCTCCGCCGCCGTGCGTCGCTCGCGCAGCTCGTCGTTGGAAAGCCGCGCCAGCGTGGCCAGCAGCCGGCCGGCGCCCGGGCGGGCGCGCCCGGTGGCGGTGACCAGCTCGTCGTGGCAGCCTTCGGCGCGGTATTGCCGCCAGTTCACGGGCATGGGGCGCTGGCTCCTGCCGGGCAGGTTGCGGGGCGAATCAAGTCGTGAACGAACGCCAGCTTGTCATGCACCGGCGGCGGCAGCGCGAACGGATAGGCGTCCGGCAGCCCCATGCTGCGATTCAGGTCGTTCAGCATCGGGAACAGGCGCGACCAATCCCGCAGGAGGGCGTCCACGCTTGTCCCAGCGGCGAGGGGATCACGCGCCGGCTCGCCGCCGAAGCCCATGCCGGCGTGGGCGGCGGTTTCCAGCGTGTCCACGATGTGCAGGTAGTGCGCCCAACATTCGGCGAAATCCTCCCACGGGTGGCTGGTTTGGTACGCCGTGAGGTGCGCCCGCGCCCAGTCGGCCGGCGGCCCATCCCGATAGTACGCCGCCATGCGCTCCTGGTACGGCGCGCGTTCGTCGCCGAACAAGGCGCGGAACCGCTCGGTGGCGTCGCCCGGCCGCACCAACTGGTGCCAATAGTAGTGCCCGGATTCGTGGCGAAAGTGGCCCAGCAGCGTGCGGTACGGCTCGTTCATCGCCTCGCGCATGCGCTCGCGCAGGCACGGGTCCGCTTCCAGCAGGTTCACGGTGATGCGGCCCTCGGCGTGGCCGGTGAGCACCGCGTCAGCGGGCGCGGCATCCAGCTCGCCGCCGTCCAAGCGGGCGTCCGCCAGAATGAGGAACGCTAGGCCGTCCGGCTGGCTGGCGCGGCTGAACACCGGCAGGCCCAGCGCGAGCAAGCCGTACAGCAAGCGGCGTTTCGCCTTCTCCACCTCGCGGAACAGCGCCAGCCGGCGCGGGTCGGAGAGATCCGGCACCATCTCGTTCAACGCGCAGGCGATGCAGAAACCGCCCTCGAACGCCAGCCAATTGCAGCTGCGCGGGTTCGCGTGGCTCACGCAGTAGCGGTCGTTCGGCCCTACCGCGCGCAGCGTCAATTGCCGCGGGTCGAACGCCAGCGCCTGGTCGCAGGCGAGGCAGCGGTCGTTCTCGAAATACACCGCGTTGCCGCAAGCGCACCGGAACGAGCGCATCGCGCGTTACGCCATCCAGCCGCGGGCCGGCGGCGCGGGCGAAAGACGCGGGCGGCGCAAACCTCAGCGCCCGTTGCTGATGGCTTCAAGCACCTTCGGCGGCGACAGCGGCAGGTTGGTCATGCGCACGCCGATGGCGTGGCTCACCGCGTTGCCCACCGCCGCCAGCGGCGCCACGATGGGCGTCTCGCCGCAGCCGCGCACGCCATACGGATGGTTGGCGTTCGGCACTTCGACGATCTGCGTGTCGATCATCGGCAAGTCCGAGGCCACCGGCACGCGGTAGTCGAGAAAGCCCGGGTTCTCCAGCACACCCGCGCCGTCGTATATGTACTCCTCGTTCAACGCCCAGCCGATGCCTTGCGCGGCGCCGCCTTGCATCTGGCCTTCCACGTAGTCCGGGTGGATGGCGCGGCCGGCGTCCTGAATCGCGGTGAAGCCGGTGACTTCGGCGCGCCCCGTCTCCGTGTCCACGCGCACATCCGCCATGTTCACGGAGAACGCCGGGCCGGGCCCTTGCGCGGTGAGCGAGGCGCGGCCGGAAATCGGCCCGCCGGTGCGGGCGGCGTTGCGCGCCAGCTCCGCCAGCGGCAACGGCTCGGCTTCCACGTTCACGCCGGGGGCGGGACGCGCCTCGCCATCGCGCCATTCCACCTGTTCCGCCTCCACGCCCCAAGTGGCGGCGGCGCGGCGCTTGAGTTCGCCCACCACATCCTCGCAGGCGCGGATCACGGCCAGCCCGGTGGCGAACGTCACCCGGCTGCCGCCGGTGGTGGCGCAGTAGCCGGTGCTCTCGGTGTCCGCCACGCGCACGCGGATGCGCTCGTACGGCACACCGAGGGTTTCCGCCGCCATCAGCGCCATAGAGGCGCGGCTGCCACCGATGTCCGGGCTGCCTTCCACCACGTTCACCATGCCGGACGCCGTGATGTGAACCTCGGCGCTGGACTGGTTGCCGCCGTTGAACCAGAACCCCACCGCCACGCCGCGGCCCTCGTTCTCGCCCAGCGGCTTGGCGTAGTTGGGATGCGCTTTGGCGGCTTCCAGGCACTCGCGCAGGCCGATGCGCCCGAAGGTGGGGCCGTAGGCGGCGCGGGTGCCTTGCTTGGCGGCGTTCTTCAGGCGGAAGTCGATGGGATCCATGCCCAGCCGCTCGGCCAGCTCGTCCACCACCGATTCGCCGGCGAACATGGACTGCGGCGCGCCGGGCGCCCGGTACGCGGCCACGCGGGGACGGTTCACCACCACCTCGTAGCCTTCGATCAGCACGTCGTCCACATCGTACGGAGCGAAGATGCACATGGAGCCGGCGCCCAGCGGGCTGCCCGGGTAGGCGCCGGATTCGTACACCAGCTTCGCCTGCATGGCGACGATGCGCCCGTTCTTCTTGCAGCCGATCTTCACGGTGTTCACGGTGCCGGAAGCCGGGCCGGTGGCGCGGAACACCTCGTCGCGCCCCATCACCATCTTCACCGGCCGGCCGCTTTTCTGCGAGAGCTTGAGCGCCAGCGGCTCCAAGTAGATGGTGGTCTTGCCGCCGAAGCCGCCGCCGATCTCGGCCGGAATCACGCGGATGTCGCCCACGTCCATGCCGAGCGCCATCGCCGTCATGCCGCGCACGTCGAAGTGGCCTTGGCTGCTGCACCACACCGTCGCCTGCCCGTCCGCGTTGAAGTTGCCGACGCAGGCGTGCGGCTCGATGTAGCCCTGATGCACCATCGGCGTGACGAAGGTGCGCTCGACGATCTCATCGGCCTTGGCGAAGGCGCGCTCCACGTCGCCTTTGGTGATCACCTGCTTCTTCACCAGGTTGGAGGGCTTGGTGGGGGTTTCGGGCAGACCTTCGGTGAACAGCGCCTCGTGCAGCACCGGCGCATCCGGTTTGAGGGCTTCGAGCGCGTCCGTAACCGCATCGAGCACCTCGTAATCCACCACCACCGCCTCCGCCGCCGCCTGCGCCGCGGCGTTGGAGGTGGCGGCCACCGCGGCCACCGCATGGCCGTGGTAGAACACCTTGTCCGACGCCAGCAGGTTGTCGTTGAACCCCTTGCGCCGCCAACTGAACTGCGAGCGATCGGGGAAATCCGCCGCGGTGATCACCGCCAACACGCCGGGCATCGCTTCGGCGGCGCTGGTGTCGATAGCGACGATGCGCGCGTGCGCGTGCGGGCTGCGCACGACCTTGCCGTGCAACATCCCGGGCAAGGCGTGGTCCGCGCCGAAGTTCGCCCGCCCGGTAACCTTCTCCAACCCATCCGGCCGAACCGGCCGGGTGCCGATGTACTTCAATGCCGCCGCTGTGCTCACGCGATTCCCCTCCCCCGTTGTGCCTGCGGAATGCCCGCTTGGGCGCAGTAGGGACTATACCGCAGCGTGGCGGGGGCTTTTTTTCGCGCGGGCGTACGAGGCGTACGACGGATCTTTGGTGGCGGGTGCTGGGAACGCGGGCGTCTCGCCCGCATGCAGGCGGGACGCCCGCGTTCCCGCCTTGCCGCCGACATCGCTTACCAACGATATGTCGTACACCCTTTTCGCGCCCGGTGCGGGTTCGGCGGTATGCTCCCATGCACTACGCCATCGCCCGACCATCGGGACGTTGCTTGAAGATTATGGCGTTGACACCACCGTCCACGGTCTCCGTTCCACGATTGGGGCGCGGAGCAACCGACCCGCCCCGCAGAGTCTTGGAAGCCTGCCCACTGCCTAACCCACGGCATCAAGGACAAGGCGGAAGCCCGGAAGTCTCCGGCGCATCGCCCCACGTCGGCTTCCGTAGGGCTTCCTACGCAACGCCTACTCGTCGGCGACGCCGGCCGTCGATATGTTGGTCAACTGCCCGCCGTTGGTGGACTCAAGCAAGCTCATGCCCACAACCGAACGTCCGGCGTACACGAACAAGCGCCACTTGCCTGCGCCGTCGCCAAGCGCTCCGGTCAACCCTTGCGCCCCGTTCTCGAGGTCAAACGCGGACAGCGTGCGGGATTCGCCTTCGGCCAATGTCAACGTCACCCCACCGTCGCCCGAGCTACCTTGGTCGTCCCTGCCGTATATGGACACTTCCGCGGCACCCGTCCCGGTGTTCACAAGGCGCAGCCTGCTCGCTTGGTTCATGTTGCTGCCGGGGTTGAAAGTGTGCGCTTCCATCCGCCCGAAGTTGTGCCTCGCCAACACGTCGTGCATGGCCGTAAGGAACCCGTCGCCGTGGCGGACGTAAGCCAGCACCCGCACGGTCAAGTCGGTTTCAATGTCCAATCGCCAGTCGCCTTGCACAGGGACGCCCACGCCTCCTTCGATGCCTTTTCCCGCGTTCCCGTTCTCTAGGTCGTTGGAATTGAAATGAACGACTTGCCCCACGCCCAACGGAATCTCAATAGGATCGGGCGCGTGGCCGCTGCCGTCAACGGCGAAAACGCGAACGCTGCCGGATCTCGGAGTTACGTTGACGATCCGGACGAAACCCTGCCGCGTCGAATCAGAGGTGGACAGCATCAAAGGCACTGCGGCCATAAGGCGCCCCTCCGGCGTTTGACCATCCAACAGAATCTCAACCTCGGCGGACATTCCTGCAAACAAGGCGTCGTTCCGGGTCAATTCCACGAGATGGTTGTCGCGCAAGTACAGCCTTTGCAGTGTGGTCGGGCCGTCGAACACGCCGGCCGGCAATGTCGTCAACTGGTTGGCGTCCAAGTACAGCCCGTACAGGCCGGTCAGGCCGTCGAACGCGCCGGCCGGCAGGAACACCAACCCGTTGTCGCGCAAGTGCAGGGTTACTAGGCTGGTCAGGCCGTCGAACACGCCGTCCGGCAAGGCCGTCAACCGGTTGTGCGCCAAGTACAGCGTATGCAGGCTGGTCAGGCCGTCGAACACGCCGGCCGGCAAGAACGCCAACTGGTTGTAGGCCAAGTCCAGCGATCGCAGGCTTGTCGGGCCGTCGAACACGCCGGCCGGCAAGGCCGCCAAACGGTTGCCGGGCAAGGACAGCTGTTGCAGGCTGGTCAGGCCGTCGAACACGCCGGCCGGCAAGGCCGTCAACCGGTTGGCGTCCAAAGCCAGCCATCCCAGGTTGGTCAGGCCGTCGAACACGCCGGCCGGCAAGAACGCCAACTGGTTGTCGCCCAACCACAGATCTTGCAGGCTGGTCAGACCGTCGAACACGCCGGCCGGCAACGTCGTCAACCGGTTGGCCCTCAAATCCAGCCTGTGCAGGCTGGTCAGGCCGCCGAACACGCCGGCCGGCAATGTCGTCAACTGGTTGTGAGTAAACCCCAGGTTTCGCAGGCTGGTCAGGTCGTCGAACACACCGGCCGGCAATGCCGTCAACTGGTTGCCGGACAACCACAGCCTGTCCAAGCTGGTCAGGCCGTCGAACGCACCGTCCGGCAAGGTCGTCAACTGGTTGCGTTGCAACGACAACGATTGCAGGCCGGTCAGGCCGTCGAAGTCGCCCGCCTGCAACGCAGTCAACTGCTTCTCGTTAAGGTTTAGGTTTTCAACGCTCGCCAGCCCATCGGACTCCACGGCGGCGCAGTCGTCGGCGTCAAGCGCTTCCAAGATGGCGTCCCGCACCTGCGCCGTCCGGTCGCAAATGTCGACGGTCTGTGCTTGCACGGGCAGCACGGCGACAGCCAGCAAAATGGCTAGCAGCATTCTCATGGTTCCTCCTCCGGGTTTTCGTTGCTTGGTTACACGGTCCAGTCGTCGGCGCTCAGTTGTCTGCCCGTGCGCGACGGTGTCCAGAATGCTGGTGCCGGCGCTTGTTGCTCATCAACAAGGACCTCTAGTTCGAACAGCCCGAACCGGTGTTTAGCCCGGCGGCACCAGCCTTGTTCCCCTTGCCGTCAGCAGGGGCTTCCCGCTTCCGCCGACAGTCGCGCCACCAATAGTGCCAAAGGCCGCCCGCAATACCCGCGGTGACGAACAAGAGCACTGGTATGTCTTGCAGCGTGCGAAATTTGAGCGAAGCAAGGAGCGCTACCAAAGAAGCACCGGCGATCATGGGCAGCAGGTAGAGTATGCCCTTCGCCCAGAACACAAGCACGCCACCGGAAAGCACGCTAGCCAAGAAGATCACGGCGAATTTGGCCATGTACGAATCTATGGCCAAGTGGGCCAAGAGGGCCAAGAGGCCATCGGTGGGAATGAAGACGTCGAAAACCGTGCCCAAGAACAGGATCAGGAAGAGGCCGAACGAGACGCGCAAGTTCTGACGGTATGCTATGGTGGCCTGACGCGTAAGAACTGCGAAGCAGCAGATCACAAGGGTTGCTATCGCGACGAGTTCCGCCTCTTCTGCCAACGCCGGGCCCAATCGGCCAATGGAGGCTTCCTTGTTGGCGTTCGGTGGTGAGGCCCACGCACGCCCCATCAGTCCCACCACGGCGAGCATTACGACGCTCCTAACAGGCTGCGCCACCGTCCGCCAACTCACCATGCCAATCCCTCCATTTGGCGGCCCTGCCAACTCCGCAGGTTACGGCGTTATTCATCGCACCAACTCGCATGCCCCGGCGCTCTTGAGATCGATGAACACGGCCCGGTTCAGCGCCTGCTGATCCACGCTTGGTTGCACGTCGTCTGGATAAGGGCGCTGCAGATCGTGCTCCGACCACTGTTTCGTCTCCACCTTAAATCCTTGGTCCTGCAGGTAGTCGCCGATGATCTGCGCGCGCAGGTTCGCTGTGGTGAGGTTCAATTTGTTTGACTCGGGCACAGTGTCGCCGGTTGTTTGAACACGAAACTCCGCCGTGCTTGAGTAGCCAGTAACTGCGAACTCGACGGGGGCGTCGGCCCGGTGGCAGGGCTGGAAAGCCTTGGCGAGAAGCTCAAGATACCGACGCACCGGCTTTACGCCGAAACTGTCTGCAGTCACTTGGCGATCCTCGTTCAGGCGAGCGTTCTCGTAAAAGAGGATGAATCTCGAAACCAGCGTTATCGGCGAGTCGTCGCTGCCAACCACAACGGCCCGAGGGCAGGGAGTCTCTGCACACTCGCCCGCACCCGTCGGGGTGTAGCCTACCGCTAGCAGCTTGTTGGCTACCGCGTCGGCAATCCGTTTTTCCAACCCGACGAAGCTGTCTTCGTCCACCGCAGCGGCGACCGTTGGGCCAAGGTCATCTGGCGCATCGTCGGTGACGGCGACACTCGCCTCCTGCTCGCCCTGTTTTCCCCCGCTCTCGGGCTTGAGCGCCAAATAGCCGGCCACGGTGGCCAGCACCAGTACCAGCAGGTAGAGCACCGGTCGTTCTATTCGTTCCAGTCGATCCGTGTTCATGGCGTCCCAGCCTATTCGGTCTCAGCCGTTCGCCGAGGAAGGGGCCCAAGGAACGTGGGACGTCCCCTGCCAAGACGCCGTTGATGCTGCTCGAAGTAGAGGTGCGCAAGGCCCACCGCCATGGTGGGAACACGCGAGACCCGTGCCTGCGCGAACAGCGCAGGGCTTTGCGTTGCGACGAACCTAAGCGGCGAGCCGCTTCTGGTTGCGATTAAGTCAGGGCGATGCTGGGACGAGCCGCACGTCGTGCATGCAATTATCGTGCCATCGGGGGGGGGGGGGGGGTAGAATCAGACGCGCCGCTACGCGGAAGGTGGAAACCAACTTCCGGCTGGCGGGCCCGGTCAAAAACGGCGTGCTGCAAGACGCTATTCCCCCAACAAGTGCGGCCACGATACCACCTTCGCCGTGGTTGTCAAGCGAAAAATTCGGAGTGCCTGGCGCACACGCCATCGCAGCAACGGCGACCCCGCCAAGACGTGGGCGGGGAAGCTGTGCGGGATCTCCGGGCAGCCCGCCTCGGCGCCACCCTAGATGCCGAAGAAGAGGAGGCCAACTGGCTGTCGGGCGCGTTGCTGGTTCCCCGCGACGGGCTGATGCCGGCAAAGGCTTGGTGCATCGGTGCGGTGCTCGTGACCTTGCTGGCCGCGGCAGCGCCTCGGCGGCGCTGGTGTCGATGGCTGGTCAGCTCCATCCGCCCGCTGGCACCCGTGCTATGCTCAGCGTGGAAGAGGTAATTGCCTTGACGGACGCTTGGATGACAACGCCTACGGAGCATCAGATCCGCCAGATGGTTGACGCCATCGTGGCCGAAGCGCGGCCCGAGCGCGTCATCTTGTTCGGTTCGCAGGCCCGCGGGGACGCGGGCGAGACCTCCGATGTGGACTTCCTCGTAGTGGACAGCGGGCCGTTCGACGAGCACAGAAGCCGAAGGCAGCTCTGCGTCCGCCTCTACAACGCGGTGGCGAAATTCGACATACCCACGGACATCTTGGTCTACGCCCGTCGCGAGTTCGACTATTGGAGCGATTCGTTGAACCACGTCGTGGGCCGCGCCGCTCAGGAAGGCAAAGTTCTCTATGAGCGAAGTTGAGTGTTGCAGACAATGAGCGACGTCAAGTGTGCCCACGCCTTGCTGGAGGCGGCCGAGCAGGACATCAACGTACTACGCGCCCTCCTTAACGCCGCGGGTGTTGGCGACGGAGCTTTCGGCTTCCATGTGCAGCAGGCCGCCGAGAAGTCGTTGAAAGCGTGGCTGGCCCTTCTCGGCGTGAAGTTCCCACTAACGCACGATCTCGGCCGATTGATGACGCTACTCGACGAGAAGGTGGACGTTGCCGCCTTCCGCCCGCTCGGCGACTACACGCCGTTCGGTGTGCAATTTCGCTATCAGGCCGTGGAAGCCGATACGCCGATAGATCGGCCAGTGGCGTTGCGCCAAGTGGAAGCGCTGTGGCGGCGCGTTATGGGCGAGCGCAAACGCCTAGCACGGGACGAGGGCCGGAGCTAGCCCGCTTTCAGGGGCATGATGACGCTGAGTTGCAGCGACGTCTCCAAAGCGGTCCATCGCAAGATACCTGTCGGACTGTCGCAGGTCTTCGTCAAGCAGCACCAAAGGTTCTATGTCTATCAGGCTATTGTCCTGCTGAACGGCGACATCGTCAGGTGCCCGCTCGAAAGCAAAAAACCGAGAACGCACATTGGTGTGGCTGGTTGCAAGCAAGACCTCGAACTCCCGCAGCAGGAACAGGCTGTGGGTGGCTATGAACACCTGTACGCCTTGGGCGCAGATGTCCAAGAGCGCCTGTGCTACGCGACGAATGAGCTGCGGGTTCAGGTTCGTTTCCGGCTCGTCCCAGAAGAGGCGCGCCTTGCCTGCCAACGCGCCCGTGGCTGCCAAGCGCGCCAACATTCCCAACTTGCGGATGCCTTCGGCCACCAGCGGCATTTCCATTTTGCCCGTTCCTGTCGCTTGAAGGTAAAACCGATCATTGGCCGGGTCATGCACAACACGTCCGCCCATCGCCTTTTCCAGCGGCCCCAATAGCTGTGCTGCCGTGTGCTCACGCGGCCCTTTTACGGGCAAGCTGCCGAGGAGCTGGCAGGTGTCACGCCACGTTTCGTCGAACTCCGTGTAGTGGTTGTCGTAGAAGGCCAGAAAACCCGGGTAAATGGTCAGTAGTTCCCTTGTTGGGAGGAAAATTGGAGGTTTTGTTTGGCACCGTCGCGGCGTATGCGCCACGGCCACTGACTGCCGGCTGCTTGCGGCGAAGTTGAACGCCACGTCATCTTGGTCATCTATCTGGATGGCCACTGTGCAGCGCTGTCTGCCCCGTCGCCGCTTCACCAACCGGCCAAGCGACTCCGGGCGAATGACGCCCACTAGCTTTTCCGCGATGCGGCGTTGCAGCCATGTCTTGGTGAGTCTTTCCTCAGGTCGCGCTTCGGCAAGTACGCGCATGACGGCGTAGGGAAGCTTCATCAGCAGCGTCTTGCCGGTTCCGTTCTCGCCGATGAAGACGTTCAGGGCGGGCGAAAACTGCAGCTCCGCGTGGCCGAAAGCGGCGAAGTTCTCGACCGTCAAAGACTTCATAGGAAGCGCTTTTGGCCAGTTAGGCCGCTTCCAGTTGTGGCGTGATGATGCCGAGTTCCACGGACGTTTCCACCACCGCGCAAATGGTGTCCTCCACTGGGCGGATGGTGGCGCCGAGCACTTCCTTCGCCTTCTTGCAGTCGTTGTGGGCGTTGGCTTGGACGGTGATGGGCTCGCCGCTGCTGGTTACCGTGGCCGGTTCGCCAAGGCGGAAGCGGGGGAAGTGGTCGTGGATGATGGCGGCCACTTCGGTGCCGAAACGGAGGGCCGAACGGCCGCCGGTGCCGTGCAGGACGTAGCGCGGGCCGCCGCGGGTGGTCTTGTGCTCGACGGTGGATTCGGCCGCCAAGCGATGGGCTTTGACGAGATCGCGCACGTCGATGATGTTGTAGTACATGTCGTACTTGGAGGGCCAGTTGGGTTCCAGCCCCGCGGCCAAGCGGCCGATCTGCTCGATCCACTGGCCGACCTGGGCGCGGAAGAGGATAGGGCCGCAGATCATGGCGGGATTCATGGTTACGGCGTCCCACTGGCCGCTCTCCTCGCCCGCTTGATTGATGAAGCGTTCCGTGTCCACCTTGCTGCGGGCGTAGGCGTTGCGCGGATGGTTCCAGCGTTTCGGGGTCGCGTCGTCCGAGGCCCAGTCCGTTTCCGTCCATTCGTAGCCCTTGGGCACCGTGGCGGCCCGGCCGCCGGAGACCGCGGCCATCGAGCTGGTGTACACCAGCCGTCGCACGCTGCCGCTGGCGTTTACCGCGTCAACGACGTTCTTGGTGCCGACCATGCCGCCGTCGTACACATCCCGGGACACGTCGCCGCTGCCCAACGGCTGCGACTTGCCATCCGCGGAGTTGCCGAGCACCGCGGCAACGTGGAACACGGCGGCGCAGTCCTTGAAGGCGGCGTCGTAGGCGCCCGGGGTGAACAGATCGCAACCGTCGCGGATCTCCACGTTCGGCAGGCGTTCGAGGTACTGCACGGCGTCTTTGCCGCGCCACGAACTGGCGTCGCGGAGGCAGGCGCGTACTTGATAGCCGTGAATGGCCAGTTCCCGCACCATGTGCCCGCCGGTGAAACCGGAACAGCCGGTGACCGCCACCGGGCCATCGTGGGGAGAGATTGCCGTCATTGCTTTGCCTGCGGGTTGCCGGGCCGGGCTATCCGGCCCAGCAACGCCGCTCGCGCCTTTGGCGCGGCCGCTTCAGGCTTTTTTGCCTTGCGGCGCGGCTTTGGGCTTGCCGGCTTTGGCGGCGGCGCGGTCCGGGAGCTTGTCCACGTAGCGCTTGCCGGTGGCCGAAAGCCGCTTGTTCCCCCGGGACACCGCGACGAGGAATTCCGCTCGCGTGGTGTTGTTCACGGAAGTCATGGTGTTGGAGAACGGTTTTTGCCCGGCTTCCTCGGCGAGGGATCTGATGTCGCCGGCCTTGAATTGCTTGGTGTCGCGGTGGTGCGTGAGGTAGTACGCCAAGCAGGCCACCCGTTCCACGTCCGTGGCCGGTTTCTTCTCGGCCATGAACGCCTTGGGCGAGGGCGCATCGCCCGACGCCGCGGCTTGCGGAACTTTGGCTGCCGCGGCGGGCTTCGGCGCCGCCGGGGCCGCCGGGCGCTTCGCGGCCGCCTTCGGGGCCTTGGGCGCCGCAACGGGTGCGACGGGCGCGTCGCCCGCGCTGAAGAACGCGCCGACGGTGGCGAGAACGCGCTCGCGACCGTCCGCTTTCAGGGGTTTGAGCACGGCGTAGACATCTTGGACCGCTCGGAAGAGCCGCTGCTCGTTGGAAGGTGAGTCCGCCATTCGGCATCCCTCGTGTAGTTGGCTTCGGCGGCGGACTATACACCATATGCACCCCGTCTGCACAACAAATTTGATTCACGTCTCCTGGGAGCGCGGGCGTCTCGCCCGCACTTGCGTTCACGGGTGTTCACCTTGTGCGGGCGAGACGCCCGCGCTCCCAGGGCCGTCGCCGTGCTACGCTGGCGTCCATGGACTTCGAAACCACTGACGAGCACCAGCTCATCCGCGACGCCATCGGCAAGGTCTGCGCGAACTTCCCGGACGAGTACTGGAGCAAGTGCGACAGCGAGCACACCTTCCCCTGGGACTTCTACAACGCCTTGGCGGCCGACGGCTGGATTGGCATCGCCATCCCCGAAGCCTACGGGGGCAGCGGGCGGGGCATCACCGAGGCGTCCATCGTGCTCGAGGAGATCGCCGCCTCCGGCGCGGCGATGAACGGCGCCAGCGGCATCCACGTCTCCATCTTCGGCATGCATCCGGTGGTGCGCCACGGCAGCGAGGACATGAAGCAAAAGTACCTGCCGCAGGTGGCGAGCGGCGAACTACACGTTTGCTTCGGCGTCACCGAGCCGAACGCCGGCACCGACACCACCTCCATCACCACCACGGCGCGGCGGGACGGCGACCACTACATCGTGCGCGGCCGCAAGGTGTGGACGACCAAAGCCCTCGACTGCCAGCGCGTGCTGCTGCTGGTGCGCACGCAAGCGCGCGACGCGGTGGCCAAGCGCACCGAAGGGATGACGCTGCTGCTCGCGGAAATCCAACGCCCGGAAGTAACCATCTCGCCCATCGACAAAGTGGGCCGCAACGCCGTGGCCACCTGCGAAGTGGTGTACGACGACCTGCCCGTACACGTAACCGACCGCGTGGGCGAGGAGGGCAAGGGCTTTCGCTACTTGCTGGACGGCTTGAACGCCGAACGGGTGCTGGTGGCCGCCGAAGCGCTGGGCATCGGCCACGCCGCCATGCGCCGCGCCGTCCACTACGCCGGCGAGCGCGTGGTGTTCAACCGGCCCATCGGCATGAACCAAGGCGTGTCGTTCCCGCTCGGCGAAGCGCAGATGCGCCTCGACGCCGCCGAGCTGATGATCCGCAAGGCGTCTTGGCTCTTGGACAACGGCCGGCCCTGCGGCGCCGAAGCGAACATGGCCAAATGGCTGGCCGCGGACGCCTGCTTCCAAGCGGCGGATCAAGCCGTGCAAACCCACGGCGGCTTCGGCTACGCCCGCGAGTTCCATGTGGAACGCTATTGGCGCGAAGCCCGCCTGCAACGCCTAGCGCCGATCTCCCAAGAAATGGTGCTGAACTATGTGACGGAGCATGTGCTGGGGCTGCCGAGATCGTATTGAATGACCAAAGGCATCGGAACCATCGTCGCGCTCCTGTTCCTCTTGACCGCCGTCGCGCTGGTCGTCGTCGCTTGGCATTACCTGGCGCCAGCGGGTTGGCATTGGATGGACGAAGACGCACTTGGCACCGTCAGCACGGCGCTGTTCAGCGGGACGTTGTATGTGTTTCTAGGTCTTTATATGCGCGATCGCTTGTCGTCTTAGCGAAGACGCGTGCGTTCGTCGCGTCACCTCGCCAGTCGGCGGCGTTTGCGTTGGACGTAGTCCACCAGGATGTATTCGCCTAGGTGTTCGGGGGAGGTGTAGAAGACGCGGCCGCCGTTGATGCGGGCGATGGCGTCCATGAACGCCTTGAGGTAGCGGTCCGCGTCCAGCATGAAGGTGTTGATGGCGATGCCTTTGCGCGTGCAGGTTTTCACGGCGCGCAAGGTGGCGCGGTAGGTTTCCGCCGTGGGCGGATAGGCGAAGCGGGCGCGTCCGTTGTGCAGATGCGCGGTTGGTTCGCCGTCCGAGATCATGATGATCTGCTTGGTGCCGCTGGCATTGCGCGAAAGCAGACGCTCGCCGAGCAGCAGCGCGTGCTGCATGTTGGTGCCGAGGACGTATTCGTCCCATTGCAGAAACGGCAAATCCTGCGTTTTCAGTTCCTTCGCGTAGGCGGCGAAACCGATGATGTGGAAGGAGTCCTTCGGGTAGCGCGAGGTGATGAGGTTGTGCAATGCCAGCGCCACCTTCTTCGCGGCCAGAAAGGAACCGCGCAAGGCCATCGACCAGGACAAATCCACCAACATCACCGTTGCGGTGGAGGTGATGCGTTCGGATCGGTGGATCTCGAAGTCCTCGTGGCGCAGCGCCACGGGCGTCTTCGGGCCGTCGCGGTCGATGGCGTTGCGGATGGTGCGCGGCATGTGCAGGTGGAACGGGTCGCCGAACTCGTGCGGCTTGGACTCCTCTTGGCGCTCGCCGAAGCGGCCCTCCTCCGGCAGGGCGTGGTTGCCGAGGTTCTGGCGGCGCAGGCGCGCGTAGATTTCGCCAAGGGCTTGCTGGCCGATCATGCGCGAACCGCGGGGCGTGAGCGCGTAGCGGCCGCCTTCTTGGCGGATGTAGCCGGCTTCCTCCAAGGCGTTGGCGAGCTTCTTCAAGTCCTCCAACGAATCGGCGGCGTCGTCGCCTTGCAACTGGCGGAGGAGTTCGTCGTCGATCTTGTCCAAATCGCCTTGCCGCTCGGCCGTTTGCACTTGCGCGATCAGGTCGTCCAGCGCTTGCATTTCGGCCATTAGGCGCATGGCGGCGTCGAGGTCCACGTCCTCGTCGCCGGTGAAGCGGTAGCGCCCGGCGTTGGGCGCGAAGGAAGCGAGACCTTCCGCGAGACGCTGCAACTCCTCTTGCAGCGCCGGATCGCCGAAGCGGTCTTCCAGCAGCGATTGCAATTGCGCTCGTTGATCCGGGGACAACGAATTGAACAGCGCCTGCGCGGCGGCCATCTGCTGCCCCATTTGTTCGAGCAGCTCGTCCAGCGACTGCGGCTGCTGCTGCCCGAACATGTCGCCGTACTTCTCCATGAAGTCGCGGAAGTGCGATTGCAGAACGTCCGGGTCCACCCCTTGCGCCTTCTTGGCGAGCAGTTCGTTGAGGTCGCGCAGCATGTCCTTCATGCGTTCCATGTCGCCCGGCGAGAGTTTGTTCACCATCTTCTCGATGTCGTTGAAGAAGGTTTGCGTCATCGCCTTGCGCAGCGTGTTCAGCAGTTCCAGATATTCGCGTTGCGCTTGGGGGTTCAGGAACTCGTACTTCTCCAGTTCTTTCATCCGGCCGGCGGCGTCTTTCGGCAACGCATCGAGACGCTCGCGGTTGCTCTGCGCCACCTGCCGCAGCGCTTGGTTGGAGAAATCGTCCTCATCGCGGGCGAGCCATTCGTCGATGGTCTCGCGCTCCATGTCGAGGATTTTCTCGAGCTTTTCTTCGATGTCTTTGAAGATGCTGGAAAGGTTGAAACGCTCCAGGTTTTCGCGCTTTTGATCGCGCAGGTTCTTCAGCATTTCGCGCAAACCCGGGCGGCGGCCGGCTTCGGTGGGCATGCCTCGGGAGAGCAGGTTGCGCATGGCCCAGCGCAAGTCGCCGTACTCCATGAGATCGTCCACCATCGCGCCGAGCGCGTCGTCCGCCGACACCGGCGCGAGTTGTGTGCCGTCCCACTCGGAGAAGCGATGGCGGATGGGGAGCGGGCGCATGGCGTGGCGTCAGCCGGTGAAGGCGGTGCGCGCGCCCGGTGCGCTCGCCTTGTTCAGCAGCTTGTGCAGATGCAGCCCTTCGAACACGAACTCCACCGCGGAGGCGAGGGCGGCGGGTTCCTTCGACCCCAACGCTTGCACGGCGTGGGCCAGGCCGTCCACGTCATCAAGCATCGACGCGTACGCGGGCGCGTCCAGATCCTCGCCGGTTTCCACGCGCAAGCCCTCGCTGAAGCCGTTTACGACCGCCTCCAAATCGTCCACGTCGAAGTGCCGGTCGAACACCGCTTTCACGCCGGCGGCCAGCAGCCGCGCGGTGATGCGATCCTCTTGGCCTTCCTCCATCGCCTCGAACTCCACCTTGCCCTGCAGCGACGGCAGCATGAACGGGAGGTCGGAAATGCGCGGCACCACGTCCTTCTCGCCCAGCCGCAAGGCGCGGCGGAAGGCGTTGGCCAACAGCGCCTCGTAGTTGGCGACGGAGGCGCGCACGGAAACGCCGGAGCGTTGGTTCACGTCCGGCGAGCGACGCGCCTGGTGCGTGATCTCGGCGACGATCTCCTTCATCCACGGCGGCACGTGTACGCGGTGGTCGTCCATGTCCAGCGCCGTCGCCTCCTGCTCCATGATGGCCATTTCGTGGTCGAGGCGTTGCGGGTAGTGTGTGCGGATCTGCGCCCCGTAGCGGTCTTTCAGCGGGGTGATGATGCGCCCGCGGTTGGTGTAGTCCTCCGGGTTCGCGGTGGCGATGAGGAACACGTCCAGCGGCAGGCGCACCTTGTGGCCGCGGATCTGCACGTCGCGCTCCTCCAGCACGTTGAGCAAGCCCACTTGGATGCGCTCGGCCAGATCCGGCAGTTCGTTGATGGCGAAGATGCCGCGGTTGGCGCGCGGCACCAAGCCGAAATGCACCGTCAGCTCGTCGCCGAGGTAACGCCCCTCGGCCACCTTGATGGGGTCCACTTCGCCGATCAGATCCGCGATGGTGATGTCCGGCGTGGCAAGTTTTTCCGCGTAGCGTTCGCTGCGCGGCAGCCACGCGATCGCCGCGTCGTCGCCGGCGTCGGCGACGATGGCGCGCCCCTGCGCCGTGGCCGGCTGGAACGGATCCTCGGGGATCTCCGCTTCCTTCAGCACCGGGATCTCGGCGTCCAGCAGCCCGGCGATGCCGCGTGCGATGCGCGACTTCGCCTGCCCGCGCTCGCCGAGCAGGATGATGTCCTGCCCGCCGAGAAGCGCGTTCACGAGCTGCGGCGTCACCGTCTCTTCGTAGCCGACGATGCCGGGAAACAACGCCTCGCCGCCACGCAACTTGGCGATGAGATTGCGGCGCAGCTCCACCTTCACCGGCAGGGTGCGATAGCCGCCCGCCTTGAGCTCCCCCAAGGTCGCGGCTTTTTTGGCTGCCTTCGACGCCATCAACGCGAGTGTGGCAGTTCGCGCGGAAGGGCGCAACGCCCATTGGCGAACAAAATGCGGCGGGCAGGAGCGGGCGCTGGTCTCACGGCGTCCAGCGGTGGCGGCGCAAATCCACCCGCTGGTTGCGAAAGCGCACGCCTTCCGCGCGCAACAAACGGCGTTGGCGGGCACCTTGCGCTCCGGGCAAGGAAACGCCGCCGGCGGCGTTGATGACGCGATGCCACGGCAACCGGCTGTCCGCCGGCAGCGCGGCTAGCACCCGTCCCACGCGTCGCGCCCCACCCGGCAAGCCGGCCAGTTCCGCGATCTGGCCGTAGGTCGCGACCTGCCCGGCCGGAATGCTCGCCACCACCCGCCAAACGCGCTCGGCGGCGGTACCGTGCGCCGTGTGCTCGTCCCCATCGGCGCTCGGCGGGCGGGATTTGACACCGGCGTCGGCAACGCCATCATGCGCGGACATGGGCAAGTGGGCGCTCCTCTTCGTCGCTACGCCGCTGGCGGAAATGTACATCCTCATCGAGGTGGGCGCCCGCTTGGGCGCACTGCCCACCATCGGCTTGGTGGTGCTCACCGCGGTGGTGGGCGTCGGCTTGCTCAAACGTCAAGGCATCGCCACCTTGACGCGCGGCATGGGGCGCTTGAACGCCGGTGAGCTGCCGGCGCGGGAGGTTGTCGAAGGCTTGCTGTTGGCGGTTGCCGGCGCACTCTTGGTGACGCCGGGTTTCGTCACCGACGCCACCGGATTCGCCCTGCTCGCGCCCGTGTTCCGCGCCACGCTGGCCACGCGGATGTTACGCCGCTTCGCGCCGAGCGGACGCGGTGCGACGGACGCCATTGAGGGCGAGTTCACGCGTCGCTGATGCCCTTGCCGAACCTCGCCCTTGGCTAAGCGCTCTCGGTGGCCAAGGCCGGTTCACGCGTGCTCGGCCCCGCAAGCCTCGATTTCCTCGACCATCGCTTGTCGGGCGTCATCGTGCTCCACGGCCAGTTGGACGATCTCCTCGTCGCTATCCTCTTTGACGGCGCCTCCACTCGGCCAATCGCTCTTTCGCACTGTCGATCTCCTGTTGTTGGGGGGGGGGGGGGGGGGGGTTGAATAACGCCGAATCGCCCCTATCATATGCCCCGCGCCGGTTGGCACTCTCGCCTTGAGAGTGCTAGCGCGGGCGCATTGGGCTTGAAACAGCAACTTGGACTTTAAGGGAGGTCAAGCAGGTCATGAACATTCGACCGCTGCAGGACCGCGTGGTCGTGCGCCGCATCGAGGAGGACGCCGTGTCGGCGGGTGGCATCGTGCTGCCGGACACCGCCTCGGAGAAGCCCTCGCAGGGCGAGATCCTCGCCGTGGGGCCGGGCAAGCGCGAGGAGGACGGCACGCAGCGCCCGCTGGATGTGAAGGTGGGCGACAAAATCATCTTTGGCCAATACGCCGGCAGCACGGTGAAGATCGAAGGCGAGGAGCTCCTCATCCTCTCCGAGAACGAGATCTTCGGCGTGCTCGAAGGCTGATTGGCGCGGCAGGTAAACGAGGAGGAGACGCAAATGAGCGCAAAAGACGTGCAGTTCGGAGACGACGCGCGCAACCGGCTGTTGTCCGGCGTGAACACGCTGGCCAACGCCGTCAAGGTCACGCTGGGGCCCAAAGGCCGCAACGTGGTTCTGGACAAGTCCTTCGGCGCGCCGACGGTCACCAAGGACGGCGTGTCCGTGGCCAAGGAGGTCGAACTCAAGGACAAGTTCGAGAACATGGGCGCGCAGATGGTGAAAGAGGTCGCCAGCAAGACCTCGGACGAAGCCGGCGACGGCACCACCACGGCCACCGTGCTGGCGCAATCCATGCTCGCCGAGGGCCTGAAGTCCGTGGCCGCCGGCATGAACCCCATGGACCTCAAGCGCGGCATCGACAAGGCCGTCACCGCGGCGGTGGTGGAACTCGAGAAGATGGCCACGCCCTGCGAGGATTCCAAGTCCATCGCGCAAGTGGGCACCGTGTCCGCCAACAGCGACCAGGAGATCGGCGACATCATCGCCGACGCCATGGACAAGGTGGGCAAGGAAGGCGTCATCACCGTGGAGCAAGGCTCCGGGCTCTCCAACGAGCTCGAGGTGGTCGAGGGGATGCAGTTCGACCGCGGCTACCTGTCGCCGTACTTCATCAACAACCAGGATTCCATGTCCGCGGACCTAGAGGACCCCTACATCCTCCTGTGCGACAAGAAGATCTCCAACATCCGCGACATGCTGCCGATTCTGGAGAACGTCGCCAAGGCCGGTCGCCCGCTGATGGTGATCGCCGAGGACATCGAAGGCGAGGCGCTCGCCACGCTGGTGGTGAACAACATGCGCGGCATCGTCAAGATCGCCGCCGCCAAAGCCCCCGGCTTCGGCGACCGCCGCAAGGCCATGCTGCAGGACATCGCCATCCTCACCGGCGGCACCGTCATCTCCGAAGAAGTGGGCCTGACGCTGGAGGGCGTCTCCTTGGACGACCTCGGCACCGCCAAGCGCGTGTCGTCCACCAAGGAGAACACCACCATCGTGGACGGCGCCGGCGAGAAGGAGGACATCGAAGGCCGCATCAAGCAGATTCGCGCGGAAATCGAGGAAACCACCTCGGACTACGACCGCGAGAAGCTGCAAGAGCGCTTGGCCAAGCTGGCCGGCGGCGTTGCCGTCATCAAGGTCGGCGCGGCCACGGAAGTGGAGATGAAGGAGAAGCAAGCGCGCACGGAAGACGCGCTGCACTCCACCCGCGCCGCGGTGGAAGAGGGCATCGTGCCCGGCGGCGGCGTCGCCCTGGTGCGCGCCTTGCAACGCATCGGCGACCTCAAGGGCGCCAACGAGGACCAGAACGTCGGCATCCAGATCGCCCTGCGCTCGATGGCCACGCCGCTCAAGCAGATCGCCCAGAACGCGGGCGACGAGCCGGCGGTGGTGTACGACAAGGTGTGCGGCCTGCCGGCCAACGAGGGCTACGACGGCGCCACCGGCGAGTACGGCGACATGATCGCCCTCGGCATCCCGGACCCGGCCAAGGTGACGCGCACCGCGCTGCAAGCCGCGGCGTCGGTGGGCGGCCTGATGATCACCACCGAGGCGATGGTTGCCGAACTGCCGGAGGATCCCCCGCCGGCAGCCGGCGGCCCGCCGGGCGGCGGCATGGGCGGCATGGACGGCATGATGTAAACGCCGCACGTGACACGGTGCGCCAGCCCTCGATAGGGCACCGGCGCGCCGAACACCACGCCGTTCCATCAACGGCAGCCCCAAAGCAGAGGAACCCCGCTTCGGCGGGGTTTCTTCTTCCGCTCTACTTGGTTGCCCCAACAAACCCCGCCCAAAGTTCGCTCCGCACAATGTCCGGCAGGCCGATCCAGTCGGCCTGGTCGATGTAGTCCACTGTCCCCCCCCCCTGCCTCCGCCAGCTAGACTGTAGGAGATTGCCGCATCGGGCTGTAAGCCATATGCCGTAGACAGCGGCGACCACGTCTTCCGACAATTGTCGCCATGGCCCTACACGAAACAACCCCGCCCCGCCGCCATGCCGCGGACCAACGCGAAGCCGCTCCGTGCTACGATGGCGTCGGCGCGTCGGTCGAGTGTGCGGCGCCCGTCAGGAGCAAGCGATGTCCGAAGCCAGTTACCGCTTCCGCCCGCGCCCGGCTTCGCCCCGGCGCGCAAGGGGGCGCCCCTCGGATGGCGCCGATCGCCTTGGCCCGGCAACCGGCTCGCCGTTCGACGACGAACCCGTCTATCCCCTCGATCCGCCCTTGGTGGACGTGCGAATGCCCGTAAAGCCCCCGCACGCCACCGCCACGGCCTACTCGCGCATGGCGCTGATGCACCGCTACCCGAACGCCGAGGTGGGCGACGATCAGCACATGTTCTTCAGCGAGCCCGGCAAGGTGAAGCGGAGCCTGTTGTCGCCGGACGTGTTCGTGGCGCTGAAGGTGCCACGGCGCGCCACGCGCGACGACTACGACGCGGACCTGCTGGGGCCGCCGGACTTCGTGCTGGAGGTGCTGTCGCGGAGCACTTGGAAGCACGATGTCGGCCGCAAGCTGGACTGCTACCAGCAAATCGGCGTCCGCGAATGTCTGCTGTTCGACGTCAAGGGCGAGGACCGGGCCCGCACCGGCAAGGAACTGTGGGGGTTCGCGCTGACGCCGGAGAGCCGCCAGCCGCTTGAGGAGGTGACACTGCCGAACGGCGAGCGCGGCGTGTGCAGCGCGGTGCTGGGGCTTGTGGCCTATGTGGCCGAGCGGAAGCCGCCAAGAACGCCGAAGGAGACTTGGGCGCTGACGATGCGCTGGCACGATCCGGCGATGGGACAGGACATCCCGGATTACGACGAATCGCGCGCCGAGACGCAAGCGGAACGAGCCCAAAGGGAAGAAGCGCAACGCGTGGCGGAGGCGGAACGAGCCGGCCGGGAGGAAGCGCAGCGCGAAGCGAGGGAGGAGCGATCCCGCAGGGAAGCCGAGCAGCGCGAGAAGGAAGCCGCGCAGTGCAGGATCGCGGAACTGGAAGCACTGCTTCGCCGCAACGAGTGATGATAGCCGGCTGGTTTGTGTGCGCCGCGGTGTCGCCCGCGCCGGCCATTAGCGAACCGGGTTGAGCGCAAGCGGGCAACCCAGCAATGGAGAGAGCGATGTCCGAAGACTTTTTCCCCGGAGCGGGCCCTGAGCCGGCGACGCTCGATGGCAAGCGGCTCGAGCCGGAACACTTCTATCCCCTCGATCCGCCGCTGGTGGACGTGCGCATTCCCGTGAAAGCGCCGCACGCTACCGCCACGGCGTACTCCTACCTCGTCTTGAGGTACCAGTTCCGCGAGGCGGAGGTGGGCAGCGATTTGCACATGCTGTTTAGCGAGCCCGGCAAGGTGAAGCAGAGCCGGTTGGCGCCGGACGTGTTGGTGGCGCTAGACGTGCCGCGTAGGACGCGCGACGACTACGACGCGGACCTGGAGGGGCCGCCGGACTTCGTGCTGGAGGTGCTGTCGCGGGGTACTTGGGAGCATGATCTCGGCCGCAAGCTGGACTGCTACCAGCGCATCGGCGTGCGCGAGTGCCTGCTGTTCGACGCCATGCGCGAGGACGTCGACGGCTTGGGCAAGGAACTGTGGGGGTTTGCCATGACGCCGGAGAGGCGCGAGCCGCTTGCGGAAGTCGCGCTGCCGAACGGCGAGCGCGGCGTGTACAGCGCGGTGCTGGGGCTTGTGGCCCATGTGACCGAACGGTTGCCGCCAAGGACGCCGAACGAGTGCTGGGCGCTGGCGATGCGCTGGCACGATCCAGCGACGGCGGAGGACCTCCCCGACTACGACGAAGCATGCGACCGAGCGGAAGCGGCATGGCGCGAGAGGAAAGCCGTGCAGCGCGAAGTGGAAGCGGCAGAGCGGGAAGAATAGACGACCCCATGTGGTAGCGTGGGTGGAGCGGGCTGGGAAGCGCCCAAACCACCACCAAGGGGAACCACATGAAAAAGCTGATGATGATGCTCGGCATCCTGCTGCCGATGCCGCTGTTCGCCGCCGACACGCCGGCCACGCTGGACACCTTGCGCGATCAGATCGCCAGCCTGACCACCACCGTGAACGCCATGAAGCAAAAGATCGACGATCTGCGGCTGGGCGGGGCGGTGGGCGACATCGGCGCCGTGAAGGACACCGTTACCAATCAGGGGGTGCAGGTCCAGTGTCAACATACCAAGACCAAGGCGGCAGCATCCCCGGCGTGGTGGTCCACACCAGTAACGGCATCACGCTACCCGCGGGAACCTACCTGTTCCGAACGGACGTATACGCTGGTTCCCTCGAAAGCCCGCCCGACACTATGACAGGCAGCTTAAGTGGGGCAAGACCAGCAGAGCTAGTATCTGGTGTGTCTAGCTCGGTGGCTTACTCTTGGTGGCGCTGGACCGGAGAGGGTGGCCACGCAACCGGGCGGGTTGGTGGAGATGTGGTCTGGCCCATGAATCGGCTGGCCGTTTTCACCTTCGCGTCCGCGACGACCATAAAGGTACACACGCCGAACTGGGAGATTCGAAACGGCAACTTGTATCAGGATGTGGTGGTTGACGGGAAGTCCGTCAGCCTCTCACGGCAATTCAGCGCCATTGTCGAAAGACTGTAAGGGTGCCGGGCACCTCCCGCGGCGGGATGAAAACCGGCGGCAAAAAGAAAGAGGGCTGAGCCCTCTTTCTTTTGCTTCGCTGCGGGCGGCCGCTAGTTCCCTCGTTCAACCAAGTGCATCAATAGCTGATCCAAGCGGGCGTTGGTCTTGTCCAGCGCCTCGTGCAGCACTTTGTGCTCTTCAATGCCCTTGGCGACTGCGGACTCGATGGATTCCATCCGCGTGTGTATGTCCGTCTGAACGGACTCCATCTGCGTGTGCGTGTCCTGCTGAGCGGATTCCATCTGCGTTTGCATGCCGTTCTGGAAGGACTCCATCTGCGTGTACATGCCCTGCTGGAAGGACGCCATTTGGGTGCGCATGTCCTGCTGGAAGGAGTCCATCTGGTTGCGCATGTCCTGCTGGAAGGAGCCCATCTGCGTTTGCATGCCCTGCTGGAAGGAGTCCATCTGGGTGTGCATGTCCTTTTGGTGGGCGGCCAGGGTCGCCTTGAACGCGTCGTGCTTGGCGGTGAGGGTGTGGAACAGGGCGGTGACCACCGTTGCCACTGCGACCACTGCCAAGGCGATCACCGTGACGATGATGGTCATCATGTGGCCTGCTGTTATTTCCATTGTGGTGTACCTCTAGGTTGTTCTTTGGGGAAAAGAAAGAGGGCCGAAGCCCTCTTTCCGGTGTGCCCGCCGTCCGCGGAGCGTTGGGCGCTCCGCGTCGGCATCGTGGGGGCTACTGCAAGGGCCAGTAGCGGACGGTGTCGGTTTGACCGCCGGGCAGGGTGACGTGGGTGGAGGCGATGCTGATCTGCGAGGAGTCCTGCGCGATGGTGACCATGCCGGAAGTGCGGTTGGCACCTTCAATGATGTCCGCGACCCTCAGCACCAACTGCGAGTTGGCGGCGATGGTGGTCATCACCATGTCGTTGTCGTCGTTGCAGGTCCACATTGGTTCGCCATCCATCATGTGCATGGAATTCATGGGATCGACAGCCTTGCACATCACTTCCGCGTCGCCTTCGGCGTTGAAGTCGCCGAGCGTCACATCCGCCGAGATGCTGCCGTGGTTGGTGATGACCAGGCGCTGGTTCCAGCCGATGGTGTCGCCGTCACGCTCCAACTCGGTGATGGTTTGCAGGTAGCCGATGCGCACGGTGGTGCCGTCGCGATTGATGGTACCGGCTTTGATGGCGCTTCCACCCTCGGGGTTTTGCTCCGTTCCTTGGCCTTTGCCGGGGTCGACTTGGTCGATCTCGTACGCGGCCATGTAGCTGCCAGCACCGATCGCCTCGTACACGTTCTCGTCCGACGATGCGTTGTTGCCGCTAACGTCCACCGAGATGGCCATCTCGCCGGCGGCGGTGACCGTGGCCATGACCGAGGCCGTGCTCGCCTTGCCCTCGGCGGTCTTGTTGGCATCCGCGGTGAGCGGGTCGCCGTCAGCGTCCAAGCGCGTCATGGTGGTGCTGCCCAGCTTGAACTCGCCGAAGCCGAAGGGCGACGAGTGGGTGAACGTGCCGGTGAGGCTGAACTCCACGTCCTTGAGGACATCGGCGTCCGCAAAGACATCGCCATCGGCCGGATTCTGAATCGGGAGCATGGCGCGCGCCGGCGGGACGCTAGCGCGGGTCCAAGCGAAGGTCTTCGCCACGGTGACCTTGGCGGTCGCCAACGTGCCGCTGGCGGGCGAGTCACCCGTGAAGCGACGGAAGCCCTCAGCTACGGAAGCCGTCAACGTTTGCGGCCCGGTGACGGACGCGCTCACCGTGGGCACGAAGCACGTCAGCACCGCCTGCGCGTCAACGATGGACTCCAGCGCGTTGCGGGCGCTGACGAGCTCGTCGTAGACACGGAACCGGATGCTGTAGCAGGTGCGCTCCGTAGCGCTTAGGCCCCTAGGAAGCTCAATGCCACCCATATTACGGAAGGTGCCCCCGCCAAGGTCGACGTTCCACTCACCGGCCGTCAAGGTTTCGTCAATGACCGGATCATCCGTGCTCCCGCCGCCTTGGCCAGCGGCGTCGTCATTCGATTCGGCGCCGTCAACCGAGACGGTCCAAATGCCGTGGTCGTCACCATCGCGTCCCCCCCGCACACGCGTCGCGTTGTTGCGCAACTCCGGGCTGCCACGATAGACGCTCGCATTTCCCGCGAACCCTGAACCGAACTTCGCCCCCCCCACGAGATCGAACCGCAGGTAGTACCGTTCGCCATCGAGCAGCGCAACGTCCACATCCTCATGTACCACAAACAACGTGTGGGCAAGCGTGCCGGTCGCCGTTGGCGATCCGCCTTCCCGGCTCGGCGACGCGGGCAGGATGCCCGGGTACAATTCCGCAGCGAAGATCACCGGATTGGATGCCGCGGCACCCCCTGCGCTGGTCTCGCTGAGATACACCGTCGCGTTGGCCGTGCCGAAGCCGAGCAGGCCCGCCACTGCGATGACGACCGCCACGGCGGTTTTGAAGTCCTTTGCCAAGAGCATTTCGCTACTCCAAGTCCAATTCAAGTTCACAGCCTTCCGCCCCGTCGACTGGTTCCCCCACGCCACGCAGCTAGGCTGGCGGTGATTATGCCCCTCTTGGCAAGGATGGCAAGCGTTTTTTCCGGTTTTTTTTCGGCGCCTGCGCCGGCGTTGGGTTGGATCGTGGTTTTTATCCGTAACACAATGATTTATTTATCTATTTTCTCTTACAAATGCGGCAAGATGGCGCTTGATCGAGCGCTTTGGGTGCGTTTTGCGGCGCAAAAAACGCCGCAAAACGCCGTCTTTGGCGGCCGGCCGGCGTGTTTGCACGGCGGAAACGGGCAGTGGCAAGGACAAACGGCGTGGCGCGGGCCTTGCGGCGCGTCACTCCGCCGCCCCGTGCAGCCGCAGCGCCGCCTTCATGCGCTCGGTGAGCTCGCGGCCGGCGGCGTGGTCGACCATTACATAGGGCGTGACGAGGACGAGCAGTTCCGTGCGGTCGCGCTGGCGGCGCTCCACGCGGAACAGGCGGCCGATGCCCGGCAGCTTGCCCAGCCAGGGCACACCGGTCTGCCCGCCGCTGCGGTTGTCCGAGATCAAGCCGCCCATGAGCACGGCACCGCCATCGCGCAACGTCATGGTGGTGGTCAGCGACCGGCGCAGGATGGTGGGCGAACCGGCTTGGCTGGTGGCGGCGGTGGGGCGCGCCTCGCTCAAGCTCTGGGAGATGGTGAGATCCACCAAGCCGTTGGACTGCACCACCGGCGCCACTTCCAGATCGACGCCAGTGTTGCGGTACTGGATCTGCTGCAGGATGTTGCTGGCGCCCTCCAGGTTGGTGTCGCTTTCCGCGCGTTGCGCCACCGTGGGTATGGTGGCGCCGGCGCTGAGCGTGGCGGTGCCGCCGCTTTTCACCACCATGCTGGGGCGCGAGTGGACGACCACGCGGGAATCCTCGTAGAAGGCGTTCAACACCGCTCGGGCATCGCCGCCGCGGTTCAAGGCGATGGATATGCCGCTGGTCTGGTTGCCCACCAGCCGGCCGAGGGTGCCGCCCTTGTACGCCTTGTCGCCCAGCGCGCCGCGCAGGAAGAACTCCACGCCGGAGCGGCGCTCGTCGCCAAGCGAGACCTCGGCGATGAGCACTTCGATGAGCACGGACGGCACCGGCTTGTCCAACTCTTCGATCACCGGCAGCAGCCGCGCCCAGTCGCTGCCGGCGCCGCGGAACAGCAGCATGTTGCGTTGTTTGTCCACGATGAGCGAGCCTTCTTCGTAGAGGGTGCCTAGCGTTTCCTCAAGGGTTTGCGCTTGGACGTTGCGCACTTCGCGCACGAACAAGCCGCTCTCCACGGTTTGGCGCCGTTCGTCGTCCAGCATCTCGGCCCATTCGCGCACATGGTCGAGCGCGGCTTCGTCGTTGGCGAAGACCACCAGCTTGTTGGTGCTCTCGAGCGGCAGCAGCAGGACGACCGCTTCGCCGCCAATCCCCACGCCCACTTGATAGCCTTGGGCGCGCAACACATCCGCCAGATCGTCGGCCAACGGCTTCACCTCCGAAGCCATCGGCGCAACCACCATGCCGTGGCGGCCGCGCAAGAGGGGTTGATCCAGCACGTCGATGAGCGCGTTCGCCTGCGCCACTAGGTTGGCCGGCCCGCGCAGGATCACCGCGGGTTGTTCGAAGCCGTAATCCACATGCAGGCGTCTGCCGAACATCGATCGCAGCACATCCGACAGGAAAATGCCCTTGACGACGCGCAGCGGCACCAGCTGGAAGATGGTGCGGTGCGTGGCCGGCACGTCCGGCAGGGCGCGGCCGGTGACCAAGAGCGGCACTTCGCCGGTATCGTCCGGGCGGGCGACGAAGGTGAGCACGTCTCCTAGCTCGGCGATGCCGATGCCGTAGCTGGCGAGCACCATGCGCGCGGTGTCGAACAACTGGCGCGGCGGCAGCGGCTCGGTGAGCTTGAGGGTGACCAAGTCCGAGCGCTCCTGCAGTTCGGGCGCTATGTGAAAGGAAAGGCCCAGTTGCTTGGCGAACACCTCGTTGATGAAGCTGGCCACGGGCAAATCGTGGAAGCTGACGGTGATGGGGTCGCCGGTGAGGTTCGCGCCGAGGCCGTCGGCCACGCGATCGACGACGGCCTGCTGCACCACCACGCCCGGGGTGGGGAATACGCGCTGTTCGGGCGGGAGGGGGGTGTCCGGCGGGGCTTGGTCCTCCATGGGCGGGCGCAGGGGCTCGGGGAAGGACGGGGGCTGGGGGGTTTGGCAGGCGGCGAGGGCGAGCAACGCCGGCAGTGCGGCGAGGCGGGCGATCGCGCGGCAGCGCGGCTCGGGGCGCGGCGGGGGCGCCGTGGGGGGACACATGCTCATGTTCGTTACCTCTCCTTTACTTAGCGTTCGCGGTCCCTGGGAGCGCGGGCGTCTCGCCCGCAATGCGGGCGGAACGCCCGCTGTTCCCGGCACCAAGCCCGGATTTTGTCGTACACCTCGTCCGTACCTATGCGGGCGAGACGCCCGCGCTCCCAGGGGGACGCCGGCGCTTCCAAGCCATTTTGTCGCACATCTGGCTGCTACTCGCTTGGCGGGGGCGGCGGGAGCGGGAACAGCAGCAGCGTCTCGCGCTGGCCGTTCGCGCCTTCCAGCACCAAGGCGTCCTCGCGCACCGCCGCGAGGACGCGACCGTCCGCGAGCGCCTCGCCGGCGACGCGGCGCACCACCTCGCCGTCGGGGAGCGTTAGCAGCACGGCGCGTTCTTCGGTGTTCAACGCGATGCCGACGAAGCCTATGGCTTGGAGTGGCGTCAGGTCTTTCGGTTCCGGCTGTTGCGCCGCGGAGCGCTCGGCGGCTTCGCGCTCGTCGCGCTTGCGGCGTTCTTCGAGCAGGGAGTAGCCCCAGCGGCGATTGGTGAGAAACGGGGTCAGGTCGGGCTTCTGGAGCAGCGCCGCGCCGGGCAGCAAACCGTCCGCGCCGCCGGGGGCGGCGTCCGCGTTCTCCGGCGCCCCGCCGACCGGCGCCAACGCCCCGGCCAGCGCACCGGCCAGCGCGGCGAGCGCGACGAGCGCCAACGGGCGCCGGCGCTGCACCGCCGGTGGCAGCGCGTGGAAGACGCGCCGCGCCGCGGCCGACAAACGCGCGGGCACCGTAGCCGCCACGCTCATTCGCTGACGCCCGTGAAGCTGGTGAAATAGGCGGAGACCAACAGCGTGAAGCTGCGCCCGCGGCGCTGCATGGTCAGCCGGTCGACGACGAACCGCCGCTCGCTTTCGGCGAGGGCGAGCAGCATCTCCAACGCCGCGCCGCCGTCGTAGCGGGCGTTGAGCTGGGCCTGCACACGAACCACATCGGGCATGCTGGCCACGGGCTGGCTGACGCCGGGTTGGATTCGCGCCGAGCGCAGGCCCTGCTCCGCCGCCAAGGTGGTCAACGCCTGTTGCAGCTGGGCTTGAGCGTGGCCGGCCGAATCCGCCTGCCAGAGCGCGGCGTCCAGTTGCTGGGCGTTGGCCTGCTCCGTTTCGAGCAGTTCCGCCCAGTCGTCGCGGCCCAGCGCGCCGGCCATCAGCGCGAGGCGGCCGGCTTCGTCGGCCTGGGCAGCGCGGGCCGCTGCCAATCGGTCGCCTTGTAATAGGAGGACGTAGACAAGCACGATGGCGAGGGCTGCCCAAGCACCCAAGCGCAGTCGCGGCTTGGCGGCCAATTCCTGGCGCAGCAAGGCCAGCCGTTCGCGCCAAGCGTTCACGACGCGCTCCGCGGCGACCCCGGCACCTTGAGGCTGACCGCCACCCGGCCGGCTTGCTGGCGGCGGTCGAGGGTCACGTCGTCGAACACCTTGGCGAGGCCTTCGACGCAGGCCACGGGATCAATGTTCTCGCCGTCCAGCACCAGCACCATGCTGCCGCTTTGGTAGCTCCATTGGCGAAACTGCACACCTTCCGGCAGCGCTTGATCCACCCGGTTCATCAACTCCGCTTGCGGCGGCGTGGCCAGCAACGCCGCCAGCTCGCCGTTGCGTTTGCGCAAGCGGCGCACTTCGCCGCGGGCGCGCAGCAGGGGTTCCAGCTCGTCGCCCCGCTGTTCGATGGCGCTGGCGGCTGCGGCGCCGCGGATGGCGAACGCCCAAAGGCGCGCCTCTTGCCAAGCCGCCGCCAGCGCGAACAGGGCGAGGCCAGTGGCCACGATCGTCCGCTCGTGGGTGCGCAGCCAGTCGCCCGGCGAGACCGGGGTGGCCCAAGGCACGGCGGCGATGTGGGCGGGGAAGACTGCCGCGGCACTTGCCGCCGCATCGGCTGTTGCGGGAGCCGGTTCCGCGCCGCCGTCCACGCGGGCGGCGAACCAATCCACGCCGGCTTGATCCGGTTGCTCCGGCTGCCAATAGGAATCGCGCAGCACGCCGCCGCGCCAGTGCTGCAACTCGAAGCCGCGGTGGCAGGTTTGCAGATGCGCGCCATCGGCCTTCTTCGGCAGCAGCACCGTCTCCGGCAGCCACTGCACCGCTTCCGCCGGGGCTTCGCGCCCCACGGCCTCGGCGTCCCACATCCACACCATCGCCGTGGCGCCGACCCACACCACGTGGTGGCCGGTGCGGGCGAAGGGGCTCCACACCGGCAGGTTGAGCTGCAGCGCGGCGCGGCGGCGGGCGCGGGGAATGTTGGCGAAGTCCTCGCAGCGGTACAGGCACAGGCCGCGGCCGACGATCCAGCGCCGGCGCGGAGACTGGATGGACAGCCGCTCGGCGCCGTCCGCCGTCTCGATGGTGTTAGGTTGGTTGGAAAAGCGGCGTCTGAGGCTTGCGCGCAGGTTCCGAACCGCCGATGGCAGGTTCCAGATAGCGGTACTCCTTTCGCCAAGGGGCGTCGAGGGCGTTGGGGGTTAAAGCGATGCCGAGCAGCGTGCGCTGGGCATCGCCTTCGCGCCAGAAGGCGAGGCGCAGGCGGTCCACCACCATGCCGCCGGCGATGTCGCCTTGGGCGGAGGGGGCGACGCCGGCGGCGGCGCTTACGGCGTTCGCGCCGGTGAGGATGTGTTGCTGCCGGTGTTCGACCACGCGCTGGGCGGCGGCCGCATCGCCATCCAAGAGCGCCGTGAGCAGTTCCAGCGGCATGGTGTTGAAGTTGACGGCGACGGTGAGCGCGGTGGAGGTGTTGCGGCGCAGAAACGCCCACTGCTGCGGCTGCACGAGTGTACGCGCGCCGAGCACCTTGCTTGCCTCCAGCGGCGCGACCAAGAACCAGTTGGCCGGCGGCGGCAGGCCGGCGGCGGCGTATTCGCCGGCCTCGGCGCCGCTCAGCGTGAGCGTTTCGTCGCGGTCGACGTAGTCCTTTAGACGCGGCATGAGGCGGGCGACGTCCGCTTCCTTGACGCCGGCTTGCAGCAATGCGGCGCGGTAAAGAGCGCCCGGGCGGTTGACAGAGGCGAGACCGGCCT
This sequence comes from Candidatus Azotimanducaceae bacterium, assembly GCA_965243095.1. Lineage (GTDB taxonomy): Bacteria > Pseudomonadota > Gammaproteobacteria > Pseudomonadales > Azotimanducaceae > VXYL01. Next base: position 1,174,708 of record OZ251530.1, on the reverse strand, counting down.
CGTCCTGCAGCGAGAAGCGTGTGCGGCCGATGCCGTGGTACGGCTCGCCGGCCAAGGTGATCATGTTGGCGCTGGTTGGCGTAGCGGCGGGTTGCGGGTGATCCGCGGGTAGTAAAAGGCCGCGGTGATTGGTGCGGGCGGTGGCGAGCAGGTAGAGGAGGGTGGCCTCGGTGCCGCGGGCGTCCAAGTCGTCCTGCAAGGCGGCTTTGGCGAGGTGGGCGCGCTGGCGATCGGCGGACACGACGCCGTCCATGTAGTCGGCCAGGAGCACCAGCGCCGCTAGGACCCAGACCGTCGCCACCAGCACGAAGCCGCGTTGGTTGGCGGGGGCGCGGCGGCGGAGGCGAGCCGGGGGTACGGCACTTTGGTTGGCGGGCAGGCGTTCCGCCTGCATGCGGGCGAGACGCCCGCGCTCCCAGGACAGACGAGGCGGCGTCATCGGAGTTGATCCTCGTTCGGCAGCGGGTAGGAGGCTGCCTCGACGCGGGCGATCCAGATGGTGCGGGTTTCGCCCGGCGTGTTCGCGCCCAAGCGGATTAGCGTGGGCGTCCACTCCAGTGGCGCTGCGCGGGTTGGCCACGCGTCGTGCCAACGGCCTTGCCGGTCGGCGTAGCTGAAGGAAAGGGCGCCGTCGCCGCCTAACGGCAGGCGCCAGGCGATGGGTTGCTCGGGCGTGGCGGCCAAGCCTTCCTCTTGGTACAACACCGCGGCTTGGCCTTCGGCGACCGTCCAACGCACCACCGCCGGCACGCCGCCGTCACCCGCGAGGGGCTGCAAGGAGGTGCCGGAGAAGCTGGTGGCGTCGCCGCGAAAGCGGCGGGCGCGCACGCCCACCGGCACGATGCCGTTGACGGTGGCCGCGAACCAGTGCTGCCAAAGGGCGAAGGAGTCGACGTCGCGGTGGCTGCGCTTGACGGCTTCGTAGCGGGCGGCGAAAAAACCCAGCCCCTGCACCAGCAAGGTGCCGAGCAGGGACACCAGCGTGAGCACGGCGAGCATCTCCATCACCGTGAAGCCGCCGCGGCGGGATTGGCGCGGCGAGGTCATCGGGCGACGCCTTGGCGTCGCCAATTGCTGTGGCCGACTTGGCGCACCCGCCAAGTGCCCAACGTGTGCTCGCCCTTGTGGATGCGAAAGGCGATCTCGTAGAGGCCCAACTGGTAAAAGGCGGGGATGCCGGAGACGCTGACGCCGGAGCGCATGGGCTCCACCAGCGTGGCGGTCCAAGTGACTTGGTGTTCGCCCACCGCGAACTCGCCGGTTTGCCGCTCGGCCGGGTTCACCGCCGACAGCACCGCGTACGCGGCGCGCACCACCGGCACCTGGGCGGCGGTGCTCTCCACGCGCGCCAACGTGATGAGGCTGGTGTTGAAGTAGGCGAACAGTGCGGTGCCGGCGGCGGCGAAGATGGTTATGGCCACGACGGTTTCCAGCAGGGAGAAGCCGGCGCGGCGGGAAGCTCTCGGCTGGCGGCCCTTATAAATGCCGGGGGTGGTCATGGCGTTCGGCCTGCCACGACCCGGCACAGCGGCGGTTCCAAACGCACGGTGCGGGGCGCGGCGTCGTCGTGCAGCAGCGTTACCTCGCCGCCCAGGCAGACCCCGTTGGCGTACACCAGCACCGGTTCCTCCACGCGCAGCCGCCAGCCTTCCGGCAGTTCGAGCGGGTAGGGCGTGAAGCCGACGCTGGCGGTCTCGCGCAGGCCGTTGTCGGCGCGTTCGGGATCGGCGAGGAAGTAGGCGCTGCGCTGCGCCACCGCCTCGCGGCCCAGCGCCGCGATCTGGTCGAGGATGTGATCGCGCTCGGTGTTGCGCTCCGCCGAGGCGTAGAGGCGTTGCAGATTGGGGAACGCCACCGCCACCAGCAAGCCGCCGATCACCAGCACCACGAGCAGTTCGAGGAGCGTGAAGCCAGAGTTGGGTGGGGGTGCTTGCATGCTGTTGTCGGCACGGGCCGACGATGGCGGCGCGGCTACGACCGTTCCGGCAACAAGCCGAAGTCCGCGTTGTTGCCTTCGCCGCCGGCCTTCTTGTCCGCGCCTAGGGAGTAGAGGACGTAGCCCCGCGGCGTGTCGGCGCGGCGTTCGTAGCGGTAAGGCGTGCGCCACGGGTCGAGGGGCACGTCGTCGTCGAGGTAGGGGCCGCGCCAGTATTCCGCCAATTCGCCCGGTGCCTTTACTAGGGCCCGCAGGCCCTGCTCGGTGGAGGGGAGCTCGCCCACGTCCATGCGGTAGGTGAGCAAGCCGCTCTTGATGTGCTTGATTTGGATGTTGGCGGCGTCCACTTGGCCGCGCTCCAAATAGCCGAGCACGCGCGGGCCGACCAGCCCGGCGAGCAGGCCGATGATGACCAGCACCACCGTCAACTCCATCAAACTCCAGCCGGCGGCCGCGCGCCGCGCCGCACGGTGGCTGTGGCGAACTTGATTCATCCGTGAAGCTCCCTGCCGCTCAAAGCGATCTAGATTCCGACAGCGCCGGCGTCCGCAAGTTCATTGACGCTGGTGATCGCCAAGATGATGCCGATCATTATTATGCCCAGTGCGCCGCCGATCAACACGATGGCCAGGGGTTCGATCAACGCCAGCACGCGCTTCATGCGGCGGGCGCTGTTCTCTTGGTACAGGGTGGCCAGGGCGCGCATCATCTCGGCGAGCTGGCCGGATTCCTCGCCCACGCGGATGATGTTGTAGCCGGCGGGGGTGAGGGCGCGGTGCTTCTCCAGGGCGGCGGAGAGCGCGGCGCCGCTGCGCACGTCCGCGGTGACCTGCTGCAAACGCGCCCGGCGGCGCGAGACGCGCACGCCGCGCACCGCGAGCGCCAAGCCGTCCATGAGTTCCACGCGGGCGAACAGCATCGCCGCCATGACGGACGCCCACTTCGCGGTATCGGTTTCGGCCAGCCAAGCGCCCACCACCGGCAGCGCCGAGGCGCCGTTGATGGCGCTGGCGCGGGCGCGCCGGCTGCGCCACAGCGCCACGCCGCCGAGCGCCGCGCCCAAGAGCAGGGCGATGAACAGCCAGGTGTTGTGGTTGAACCACACACCGGCGCCCAGCACGGCGCTGGCGAGCCACGGCAGGTTCTTGTCCTCCTGCAGCAGATCCGAGAACTTCGGCACCACCACGACGAAGACGATCAGCACCGCGGCGATGCCGGAGGCGACGAGAATGGCCGGGTAGGTCAGGGCGCCGCGCATGTCCGCCGCCACGCGCTCGTCGTATTCCATCTGCTCCACGGCCTCGCGCAGCGAGCGCGGCAGTTCGCCACTGAGTTCGCCGGCTTCGATGAGCTGGTGGACGTATTCCGGCAGCGGCAGGGAGGATTCGCGCACCGCCTCGCCGAAGCTCTTGCCGCGCAGCAGGTCTTGGCCGATGTTGGCGAACGCCTCCGCCAACACCGGCTGGCCGCTGCCGCGGCTTTGCGCGAGCACGGCGTCCGCCAAGGTGACGCCGGAGCCCACCAGCGTGGCCAGCTCGCGGAACGCCACCACCAAGTCCGCCGCGCGCAGGCGGCGCTGCCACGTCGGCACGGCGGAGCGCGGGCGATGCTCCTTCACCTCCACCGCGGTGCGGCCGTCGCGGGCGAGCTGCCGCGCCACGTCGGCCGGCGACGCCGCCTCCAAGGTGCCGCGCAGGGCTTGGCCCTCTCGATCTACCGCTTGGTACTCGTATTCCATCGCTCCCGGCCTTTGTTTGCAGCGTGGGCAAGCCAACGGCAGGTGCGGCACCCACGCCACCCGTAAAGGAACTCGGCGCAAGTATAGTCCCTCGTTTCCAGCAGGTGCATCAACATCTGGCCGAGGCGGGCGTTGGTCTTTTCCAACGCGGCATGCCTATGGTACGCTGGCCCCATGACCGAGACGAAGGCAGTGAATACCGGGGGCGTTCGCCGCGTAGCCCGTGTGGCGTCATGTGTTTTTTCGACGCGCATGGTCAAGAAAATCGTCGTCAACACCGGCCTCATTTTGGCATCCGCCTTGGGCGGCGTGGTAGTGTGCGAGCTCATTTTGCGCTTCGCTTTTCCCAAGTATGAGCACCTTGCCGCTTCCGTGCTTCGCATGGACCAAGAGAGAATATGGGCAAACACGCCGCGTTCGCAGATTACGTTGAGACACCCGGACACGGGAAAGCACCATCTGGTTCGCCACAACGACTGGGCATTGCGTCAACACAGGAATATCCGCCCGTCATCTTGGCGAAGGCAGGTGGAAGGGCAAAATGAAGGGCAAGGCAAAAGGCAAGGAGAAGTGCATGTTGGATTTTTCGGCGACTCCATGACGGAGAACACGCTTTTGCCTGTGCAATACTCCTTCACCGAGCCATTGGATTACTTACTCAACGCAGCAGGACGAGATCGATACAATGTGCTGAACTTTGGCGTGGACGGATATGGAACCGAACAGTCATACTTGCATTACCTCAACTTCAAGGAAACAGACTTGGATTACGTTTTTTATGTATTCTGCTTCAACGACATTGAAGACATATCGAACACGGGTCTTTTTCGGCTTGATACACAAGGGGAGCTAACGCATGTGGCGGCGAGCCAAACACATTGGCTTCTACGAATACTCTCCAAGTTGCACATAACATATTTGATCTCGGATTTTCACGAATCGCTATCCATCAATTGGGCGGAATCCGCTCGCAACCTGAAGGACGACCTTCTGACCCGCTACCGGCGACGATCGGCGATCGGCTTTGCGGACGCGCAGCAAGAAGAGAGTCTCCGCATCTTCGCCGCGGTTTTGCGCCGGTGGAAAGCCGAAGTCGAGGCGGCTGGCGGCGCCTTCTACGTCGTGTTTCTGCCTGTTGAGACAGGAACGGTGCCTCAAACGCATAGTGATGTCTATTTGAGAGCGAAACGGGTGGTCGAACAGGACGTGAGCGCCCCGATCGTGGATCTGCTGGCCTGCGCGGAGGAGCTTATCCCGGGCTTCAAGTACCAGACCATCAGCTTTCGCAACGATAACCACTGGAACGAGGCCGGCAACATGCTGGCTGCCCGGTGTCTATACCGGTTCATCGAACGCAGCAGCGAGCTTCCGCGCACGACAGAAACGGCTCTAACCAAACGCCTGCACACCTATTATTCCGCCTTTGGGGATGATGGCGGGCAACTACCCCTGGCGGTTGAGACGCACGATGTGCAGTCGCGCGACGACGCCGAAGCTTTGGCTTCGATCCGCCAAAAGTACCTGGAACTTGATCTGCGAGCGACGGATGCGCTGGGCGAAGCAGCCCAGAAAGCACGAAGGGCCGAACCAACGGTGCGTGCGGAGTGGGACGTCTATGCACTGGGTGACTCCCTGCTCTACATGAAGACGAACTGCCAAGCCGAAGACACCGAATCGAGGTTTTTTCTTCATTGGGTGCCCGTCGAAGGCGCACGTGACTTGCCGTTCGCTCACGTTGGTCAAGAGTTCGTCCAAGCGGATTTTTCGTTCGCAGCGCGCGGGGGCGTGTTCGATGGAGATTGTCTGGCGCATGTGCCGGTACCTCCTTTTTCGGTCGCGTCGGCTAGGACCGGGCAGTTCGAGGAGATTGGCGAAGATGAGTATCGCAACATCTGGCAGGCCCACGTGCCGCTAGGCAAACCGTGAAGGCCATCTGCCTAGCCAACTCATGCACACTGATCGCTAACGATAGCACGGCGACCCTTACCTTACAGGATCGTTGTCGCCCTTGGCGATCACGGCGTCACTGGTGTTCTGGGTTTACCTCGGCCGACCATCCACTCCCCCCGTCGGCTCCCCACTGGCCGGCGGTGAAGGGCTCGTTGCGCTGCCAAAGAACACGCGCCATGCAGACACGAGACTGGCCTTCTTGAAAGACGACGCCGTGGTCGGAGAGGACCTGCGCGGCGTTGTCGGAGGGACGCCTGGACGACGTGCTGGCGGCGCTGCGGTGGCACGCCGGCCACAACGAGGCGCGGCGCCGGATACGTCGAGACCGCGCCCGGATGAACTACCCGACGTTCCGCGCCGCCGGTCTGCCGGTGGGTTCGGGGGTCGTGGAGAGCGCCTGCGGCGCGGTGGCCGGACGCGTGAAGCGCGGCGGCATGCGCTGGAGCGTCGAACGAGGCGCGAACCCGATGCTGACGCTGCGCTGCCGGTGGCTGGACGGCCGTTACGACGAGTTCTTCAAGGCGCGCGCCAGACCCGCCGCCGTTGGCGCTCGCCGCCTGAGCCCGCCGGCACTTGCGAACAAGTATGTCGTACACCCGCCACGGTGACTGACTTGACAAACAAGGCGTTGTATGTAATGTTGTGGTCTTTAAGGCCTCGGATCCAGCGGGGCTGGGAAGATGCTTCGGATGGCTGACCTTGCAAGCACGCGCCCGGTGGCTGACGACACGGAGGGCGGAGACGCGGTTGACGCCGGCGGCGCCCGCACACGCACGTTGATGGCGATGCGCCTACGCACCATCGGTTTCACGAAAAAGTCCCTCCGTTTTTTCGAGGCTCTGTGCAAAACAGGCGCCATGCGCGGGGTGTTCGTTTACGCGGCCGTCGCCACGCTCACTATCGCTTTGTTCATCGCCCTGCACCTCGCTGGCAACCGGTTGCCCTTCGATCTGGCCGTCGAACGGTTGGCCGAGGAGTTTCGCGCCACGCACGGGGAAGACTGGGGGATGCGCGGCGGAGTGTCGCAGGACAGATGGCACTATTGCAGGTTCTCCGCCGCCGTATTGGCAGGCGCTCGAGCCGCTAGGGATGGCGATGGCGGGTTGCGAGAAGCGATCTTGTTGCGGTCTATCCCTTCACCGTCGATCCCTTCACAGGGCAAATGCGACAATCTGAAAACCGCAGCGTTGCAAGGCGCTTGGTTCAACGAGGTCGCTTACGCGACCGTTCGGCATTGGCTGGGTGGCAAGGCGATCTACGCGATCGCACTGCGCTATTTGACGGTGCGCCAGTTCTACATAGCGATAAAAGCGCTGATCTATTGCGGTTTTATTTCGTTGGCGCTCGCACTCTACTTCGTCGGCTGGCGCACCTTGCTCGTCGGTACACCGCTGCTAGCATTCGGGCTTTTTGCCTCCGCATTGGAACAACATTCCAACATTGGAGAGGGTTTGCCTTTCGCTTGGGCTCTATTCGCGACAGCTTTGGGGGTAGTTCTGCTGCGGCGGAGCCCGCCGATATCCGCGGCCAGGTTGTTTTTCTTTTTCGCCGGCATGGTCTCGCACTATCTTTGGTTCTTCGATGGCGGCAATTTCGTCGCCGCAACGCTCATTGGGCTGATCGCATGGTTGGTGCCGGAGACAGATTCGCTACGGCAACGCATTGCGCGGGCAGCGGCTTGCGTCGGCGTTTATACCGCGGGCTTCGTAGTCTCCTTAGTATTTCGGATCGTCTTGACAAACGCCATGTCGGAGGCGGCCTTTGGGCAGTTTGCTACGCGAACTGGGCATCTACTGGAGCGGATTTCAACCCCTTTGGCGAAGGATCTGGCCGGGGCCGACTTCGGCATTTTCCAAACACTGACGCGCATAGATGCGCCGACGCTCGACTGGTTGTTGCTTACCGCTGCGGCGGCGCTGGTTCTGGCGGCGACGATCGGCGGCCACCGTGCGTGGAAGCGCCGCAATCGGGGGCTCTTGGTCGAGGTGCTCTGGTTGGGGGCGTTGTTCCTCCCATCCGTTGTTCACTTTTTGTTGCCTTCGGATGCTCCATCGCGTGCGGCGCGACTGATGTTCTTGCCGTTGGGGTTGAGCTGGTGTTGCCTGCTCGCCTTGTTGACAACGCTCCCGCGCCGGCAGATCGTGGCTTGGAGCACGGGGATTGGGCTAGCGCTAGCGCTGTCCTACGGCGTTATACATCTCGCCAGCCAGCGGGAGTACGAAGGCAAATTGGCGAGCGCACGGCTACTCTCCGCTTCGCAGGAGGACGGGAGGTTCGCCCTGTACCTGCTTGACACCCAAGGGGAAACCGGTGCCGGTCCCGACCGGCCGGACGCGACACGGGGGAGGGAATTGATATACCGCAAATCTCCTTGCAGTGCCAAAGACGTCCGGTCTCCTCTTCACCTCCATCTCCTAGCTCCCACCCCGAGTCTGCCGGATCAATGGCGGCAACTTGGATTCGTCAACGCGGAACTGTTGTTTTTTGCGAGTGGTCAGGTTTTCTTCGGCACGTGCCATGCGTCTGTACGCTTGCCGGACTATGCGAAAGGCATCCGCACCGGACAAGCGGTCTACGTTCGTAATAGGCATGAATACAATATCTTGTGGCAACTGGAGATCGACCTGCCAATTTGACAGCGGAAGGCACCGCCATAGCTCCCGTGCGTCGACCACCAGACCCGCCCCGTGTACGTCCACAGCCTCTCTTGACCGACAAACGACGACTAGCCCATCAATCCTCGCAGCAGGCGGCCATAGTGGGCGGGATTGAACAGCACGTTCGACGACATCGAGCATTCATAGGTGCAATGACATTGGCGGGCCTTGATCGACGCGCGTTGGGCCTCCGCCACCTTGCCGAACCAAATCCTAGCGAAATCGTAGTCGAAGTCGCGCAGGTTTCCCAGCGGCGTTGACAATTGCTCGCAGGCAAGGACGTCGCCGTTATCCTTGATCACGCCCATCAGCCGGCCGGCGTAACAGGGATTGACCGAGCGGTTCTGCTCGTAGGTCTCGGCGACGAGATTCGTCATGACCCGATCCTTCGCCCGGAGCAGGGACAGCAGAGGCGTCCGCTCGTCTCGGTGGTTCATGAGCTGGTTTTTGCGTGCGTTCAGCCTTCTGTATTCGTCAACGTCGAGGTTGGGCGGCCGGTCGGTCCAGTCCACGCCCCGCATCATGTTCAGCGTGACGAAATGCGGCCTGACGTCTTCCAGCACGTCGTAGAGCGCCATCAGATCGTCGAAGTTGCTGCCGATGTATGTGGAGTTGACGCCGATGGAGAGGGCGGGATAACGCCGCCGCAGGACTTTGAGCTGTCGCAGGGTCTCCAACGTGCGCGCGAACGCGCCGGGCTTGCGGCGAATACGGTTGTGCGTTTCCTCGGAGCCGTCGAGCGAAAGCGTCAGGAACACGGAGACATCGAGATCCTGGAGGAGGGGCTCCAGTTGCGGAACGATGCGCTCGGCTTTGACGCCGTTGGAGACGGTGGACAGGGTTCGAAGCCGGGTCGCGGCCGCGAACGCCCGTACGATGTCGCCGTAGTCCTTGCGCAGAAACGGCTCTCCACCGGTCAGGGACAACGCCGTCAGATCGGGAACCGACATCGCCAAGCGCCGGATCTCGTCGAGGGTGAGGATCCGCCGGGACTTGTTGTTGAGTTCGTTGCCCGCGATCAGGAAGCAGTGCTCGCAGGCGAAGTCGCACCGATTGGTGATGAAGAAGATCAGTTGAAGCGGCAGGCCGTCCTTGTGGACGATCCGCGCCGCCATGCGCGCATAGTCGCCGAGGGCTCCCACCGCTGCTCCTTTTTTCATCTGCCGCTCCGGTTTTCATTTTCGCCACTCATGGCCGGCAAGCCCTTGCCGTGTCGCATCAGCCCCGGCAACGCACAGGCGATGCCGACGGTTACGGCCAGAAACTCAATCCAGTGCAAGAGTACCACGGCGACCGCAAAACGGGGGCCGAACGACCTGCAGGCGGCCACCACCATCCTCGCAGGGGGGCCGGCCAGAACGATAAGCGCAAGTACCGGCGGCACGGTCCAAGCGCTCGACCAGCCAACGATCAAGGATACGGGAATGGACAGCAACGCGGCATTCCCGGCCAGCAATTTCAGGGCCCAAGGCCGGTGCCTACGCACTTGCCAAGCCGGGCTCGGCGGCGGTGCGCCGAGCTTGCCGGCGGCGTTCAGGGCGATCGCGGTCGCTCGCCGACGGTCCTCGCGCGCAATCTGGATGGTGCTCATGGGCTTGTCGTGAAAGAACCGGAACGCGGGGTCGTACTCTAGGCGGTAACCCCTTTCGACGAGGCGGAAATAGAACTCGGTGTCCTCGGTCGGAATACGGCCGAAGGCTTCGTTGAATCCTCCGACGGCTTGGAACGCCGCCATCCGAACGAGAAAGCAGCTCGAATTGAACGCCGATGGCGGGTTCCCCATAGCCAAGGTATCGTGATGGACCCGGAAGTTGCGGTAGGTTCCGACGAGGGAATCCTCGGGCCCTCGGGCATCACTGACACCCATCAACCCATCCAGTTCCGATCTCGCGTCCAGCACTGCCCAAGCCCGTTCGAAGCCTGCCGCGTCAACGTAACAGTCGCTGTCAACGAACAGGATCCACTCCGTCGTCACGCCGCGGGCGCCGACGTTCCGCGCCACGGGCGGCCCTGCCGGCCGCTTCCCCTGCCTACTCGAGATGACGGCATCCCCCGGGCGCTTGGCCAAAGCGGCCGAAGCGCGTTGCCGAGTACCATCCGTCGAACCGTCGTCGACGACAACGATGCGCCGCGGCGCAGGTTCTAGGCCTTTCAGCGACGCAAGCACACGCCGGATGGTACGTTCGCAGTTCCAAGCCGGAACGATCGCCGTGTAGTCGGAGCGCCTCACCTTCGCACCCTCCTCTTCATGTGTTGCACGCGTCCTCTTTCCCATCGGCATCTCTGCCGCCGACCGTTGGCTATACTACCACCTTGGAAGCGGATAGCCCGCGACACTGGCGCAAGCCAAAGGGTGGCGGCGATCCGGCTGCCTGCGGGCGCACATCGGCAAGGTGTGCGGCTTTTCGCCGGCGCGGATCACGCGGCTGGTCCGCCAGCAGGCGGAGACCGGCTTGGTGGAGAACCGGCGGGCGCGAACAGCGGGCGCCCGTTCGAGAGGGTGTACGCTGGCGGACATCCGCCTGCTGACCGACATGGACGAGGCGTACGGCGGGATTCGACTGGCGGCTGCCACGCTCGCACACGGGTCTGGGGACTTGCGAGATCCTCCGCGGCGAGCCTCTGGGAGCGCGGGCGTCTCGCCCGCATGCAGGCGGAACGCCTGCGTTTCCCGGCTTGGCGCCAACACCCCGACCAAAGATCTGTCGTACACCCTCACCCTAGGGCAATCGCATAGGGATTGCGGCGTGGCGCGACGCCGGGGGGATGGTGCAGAATTGACGTCTCGACCCAAGGAAGGAGAGACGACATGCGGGAACTTCTCTTGTTTTTCAAGACGTTGAGGACCCGAGGCGGGACAACGCCAAGCGCCACGACCTGCACGAGATGCTGGTGGTCGCGCTGCTTACGCGCTCACTGGCGGACGCACCTGCGTCGACATGGAGGACTTCGGGCGGGAGCGGGAGGAGTGGCTGCGGCGGTTCCTGACGCTTGCGAACGGCATTCCGAGCCACGACACGTTCTCGCGGCTGTTCCGGAATCTGGATCCGGCGGGCTGCAGAAGGCGCGGCTGCGCCTGCGCAGGACCGGGCGGGCGAGCTCGGCGACGTGGTGGCGGTGGACGGCAAGGCGCTGCGGCGGTCGTTCGAGACGGCCTCGGAGCGGTCGCCGACGCACCTGCTGCAGGTGTTCGCGACCGAGGCGAAGCTGACGCTGGCGCACGTGAATGAAGATGGAGGACAAGCCGAACGAGATCCCGGCGATGCCGGAACTGGTGGAGCTGCTGGACGTGAAGGGGCGCACGTTGACCGCGGACGCGATGCACACGCAGCACGGCTCCGCGGCGGCGATCGTGCCAAAGGCGGCGACAATGCACACCATGCTAGGGGTCGGGGAGCGGCGCCTAGCCGACGGTTCGGAGAGCGTCGACGCCAGCTGCTTCCCTGCTCAGCGGCAAGCCTTCGGCCGAGCGTTTCGCCCACATCGTCCGCTCCCAGTGGGCCATCGAGAACGCCGATGCTCCGCATCGGACGCCTGCGCTGCGTGCTCGACGTGTCGATGGACGAAGACCAGGCGCGCAACCGCAAGCCCTGATTGTTTTGGGCAGACCGTTTTTCGGCAATGACCACCCGGCTGCGTGTATGCTGGCGCCGGCAGCATGAAGGATGGCAGCTAGGTCATGTTGAATTCCCGCCCCCGATTCTCTATGGGCTGGGGCACTTCCCCACCGTGCTGCGCGACGGCTTCTACTATGTGGACAAGACGCGCTTCGTGCACGCGCTTGGTGCTATCCGTCGGATGGCGAAGACCAGCGCAAGGCGGAACTGCCATCGTCGCTGTCGAAGTCGATACGCACCGACCAGATCTCCTGATGGGCGAATTGGCCAACACGGAGACTCTGCAGCGCGTAGCGAGGCAACTCCACAACCGCCACACAGCGCCGCGGTCTTTGCTCTTCGCCCCTGCCCGCCGGCAGGTTCAAGCCGCGTTGCGGGAAGTCGAAATCCATGTTGTCGAAGCCGAAATCTCGCCGATGCGTTGGCAATGCGTCGTTCGAGCGCGCGTAGATGTGTACGAAAAACCGTTCCCCGGTCTCATGCAGGGCGCAAGACGCCTTGGCGAACACCAGCTCGCGACGGTCGGCGTTGAGATACAGGGACCAAGGCGCAGCGCGCAGAGGCCGGCCGGTGGGCACCAAGTGTGTCCAAACGGCATCCGCCAAGGTGGTGAGCGCCGTCGCGTCGAAGCGCAGAAGAAAGCCATCGGCAAAGTCCTCCACCAAACTCCAGCCGGACATGGTGAAGGGGTCATCATGGCCGGCTAGCAAGCATCTATCTGGAATTCCCCGTAGCCACACCAGTAGATCGCATCGCGTCCCAACTGACGGAACACCGCAGTTGTAGTTGAAAGGCGCAATGCCCGCGTGAAAGAACACCGCCGGCCCATGGAATGTATCGGTGTGGACGCGGCAATTGCTGGTGTCCCGGACGGTCAAATCGCGCAGTGTTTCGGATTCGCGCCACCTTCGTCCGTCGTAAAAGAAGCCGTGCAGGTTTCTCTCCGCAATAGCGGATTTGTGCATCACGCCTTGGTAGAAAAGCCAAGGCGCAACCGCGAGCGTCACTACAATCCACAGCGCCAATCGCCGCGGGCTCGGAGTTCGACGGGCCAGTGGCGTTCCGGCCGGCCTTCTTGCGCCAAGCAACTCTCCAAGCACGAGCCAAGCGAAAAACACGCAAGGAACATACAGTGGCGCTAGATACCGCCACGAGATCACGACGACGGTGCCCAGCTCCAGCGCTACAACGAGCAACGCCAAGTGCGCCAAGACGAACCCCCCGAACAGCATCAACGGGCGCCGAACGTCCCGACCGAACCATTTGCGCAGCGCGGTAGCGCCGGCCGCGAACAACGCGACGAACACCAGAAGGGCACACCAGCCGGCACCGAACCAGTTCTCGATCGGGAGTTCCAAGAACACCCATGTGGCCATGTGGTCGCCCGAGACGCGAAGCGTGGCGTGCCAAGCGGCCGGTTCATAGCCTGTCCTGTCGCCAGTAAGCGTGCCGGTGACAATGTGGTTTCGCAGCAGCCAGAGGCCGAGTGGCACAAACGACGTGAAGGCATATGCCGTTGTTCGTCGCATCCGCGCGGTCCAAGGGAGGTCCGACGACACCAGGAGCAGCGTGGAGACCACCGCCAGCAATCCCACTCCGGTGTAACGGGTCAAGCAGGCCAATGCCGTACAGGCCCCGGCTAGCGCCAAGCGCCGCCAGCTTGGATCTCGTTGCGCAACGCAGATTAGCGTAGCCGCGACGAACAACACGAACATAATTGTGGCCAGCGCCACGGACGCGTGGGCGACGAGCGGCGGGCTCAACGCGATGGCGGCGCAGCCGCACCAAGCCCAGAGCGGTTGCGTCGCCAATCGCCGGCGCAGGAACGTGCCGCAGAGCAACACCAGCGCAACGAACAACGCGGCGTTCAACGGGCCCGCAATGTCGCCGGCGTCGAATACGCCGATGCTTGCGGCCGCGAGCATAGCGGGGTATAACGGTGCCCGTTCGGAGTAGATAGTCCGTTCGTCAAAACCGAGCAACGGGGCGCCAACTTGCATTTGGTGTGCCACATGGAAATACTCGGCGGAATCGAAATCCAGCCCCACCCCGAAACTGCTCTGGCGCGCCAGCACGAGCATCGCGCCAAGCAGGGCCAAACCCGCGAGCCCCGCAGGGCCCACGAAGCGCCGCCACTTGAATTCCCAATTCAGTCCGCGCACGGGCGCATGCCAGTTCAGGCCTGTCTGTCTAATTCCCGTCGAGACCTTCGAGATGAGGGTCCCGCCCATGTCGAGCACTATAGCATGGTGATCGGCAGCACGACCTTGCGGTTGCGGTGCGGCTGCGTGACGTGCAATGCTACTCGGGCAACGCTCAGCGACGACACAGGAGAAGCGATGGCGAATCCAGGTGGCCGGAGGCATCACGCCCGTTCAATTTCTACGGACACGGCCCAACGGCTCTCGTCTTCGTCGCAGCACCTTTGCCCTGTCCTGATCCGTTTGATCGGAAAAGGAGGGAGATCCACAACGGCCGTACAGGCCGAATCGAACGAGAACCATCGATGGTTGATGTAGTAGAAGGGGCGGTCGACGTAGCCGGACGCTCCGCGGCTGGGGGGGAGGTGCTCAACATCCACTGGCCACATTCGCAAGAAAAACCTGCGGCGCATAGCCGAATCATCGCATTGCTTTCTTATGTAGATGAGCTGGTTGTCCGCAAGGTGGACATCGTAGCGGTCGCGGATGATCCGGTTCGCCTCAGTCACTGGCAACGCGGTCGTGGCGAAATGCCGCCAAGCATGTTGTGCCACTAGGAACACCACACCGAGCGCCACAAGAGAAAGCACATGTGCTGCGGGACGCGGGGTTCGCAGCAACACGGCGATTAGGCATGTCCAGCAAAGCGCCCACGGCAGGAACATTAGGCGGACGGATGTCCACATGTTGTCGTTCGGCAAGACGAAATGAACTTGGGCAAGGAGCGCCATCCCCAACGTCCACAGTACATTCTGCAAAGGTTGCCAATGGCGATGCCGCGCTTGGTAACCGGCGAACAGCAGCGCGGCCAAGAGCGCGATCGCCGACAGGGTCATTAGCAGATCCATGGTAGGCACTCCGAGCGGCACCACTTCCAGCCAAGTGGCCGCGTCTCTGCCCAGCAAGTCGCGCTCATCCGGCGATGCCATGCGCCCAACGATGCGTCGGACGGAAGCCACGGTCCACATCAATGGCTCGCTTCCCGCGGTGCTTTTGATGGCCCAGCCAGCAGCGATGGACGCCACGAAACCGCCCATGTGCAACAAGACGCAAGCCGCGGCGCGCCGAGTTCTAGCCGCGACGGCCGAGGTCTCGCAACCGAACCAAACCACCAAACCAAGCAGCGCCGCGGCTAGGAAGTTGCCGCCATCGAACGACCACAGATAGGCCGACACCATGCCGGCAAAGAAGCAGAACAGGCGCATCGCGGATGCCGGCACGAACGGAGCACGAATCAGCAAAGCGACCAGCGCAGGCGTAAGAATGGCCCATACATACGGCGTGCCCTTGGCAACATCCGACAGGTCGTCAACACCCGAAAACCACACGCCACACAGCAACACCGGGCTGGCCACCAACAGGACACGCCAACCGAGAACCAGCAGCGCGGCCGCAAGCAGCGCATAGGCGGCATAGGTGGCCTTGCGGATGAACTCGTGGTATTCGTGAACCGCCAAGTAGCGCAATCCAATCGCATACAGCGCTTTGGCACCAAACCACTGACGATGGGGAAGGCGAAGCCACACCGCTTCGGCATCTGCTGCGGCACCCATATCCTTGCCCATGCGGAGTGCGACACGCAAGACGTCGCAAAGTCGGCCTTCCCCGGCGGGCGGCTCGCGGATGCCCCACGGCGCCAAAGCGCCCCGCAGCGGCTCGTGGCCTTGGTTTCGAGATCCGGCCAACACGGCACCGGAAAAGAAGCAGTACTCCCAAACACGGAAGTTGTAGTAGGTGGGGCGGCGCGTGCCCCAAGCCACCCGCTCTGCGGCGAACTCGGTCTCAATGCGCTCCGCGGCCAACGCTGCCGGAAGCTGATTGCCAACGTGGTGCAGCAACACGAAAAAGCCGATAGCCAGCGCCGCTACGGCAACATACGCACCAACGGCCCGAAGCTTGATCCATCGCCGCGGGCCCCGCCGGTTCATCGTGCAACGACCGATCTGGCCACCGAAGAAAGCAAACTAGCTGCGTCACGCACCGGGCAATTTCGCCCTGAGCGGGAGCGCGTGATGGAGTGTTCGGACATGCCGAGGGCCTTGGCACCGGGCGAATTCGCACAGTTTACCGCCGGCTCGCTGGCGGCAAAAGCACGGGTTGGCGCTGTCGTGCGACCTTGCGGTTGCGGCGCAACCCGTGGTTGCGGTGCGGCTGCGTGACGTGCAATGCTACTTGCACAACGCTCAGCGACAACACGGGGAGGCGCGATGGCGAATCCAATCGGCTTGCAGGAGGTGCGGCCGCAGCAGCTTGTGGCCGTAACCGGCGACGTGGCGATGGCGGACATCCCGGCCAAGATGATCACCAAGATGGACGCGGTGTGGGCGTTCGTCCGCGCACAAGGCGTCACTGGGACGGGGCACAACGTGTGGTTGTACCGGCCGCGGCCGGACGGCCGGATGGACGTGGAAGTGGGGGTGCAAGTCTCCACGCCGGTGGCGGTGGAGGGCGACGTCGTGCTATGCGAAACGCCCGGCGGCACGGCCGCGCACACCTTCCACTACGGCGAATACGACGCCTTGCCGAGCGTCTATCGCGGCGTGTTCGAGTGGTGCGCCGAGCACGGCCACGCGCCGGCCGGGGTGAACTGGGAGGTGTACGGCGATTGGCACGACGATCCGGCCAAACGCCGCACGGACGTGTACTGCCTGGTGGCGCCCGCCAAGTGATCGTCAAGCCGCGCATACGCGGGTTCATCTGCACCACCGCGCACCCGGCCGGGTGCCGCGCCAACGTGCGGCGGCAGATCGCCGCGGTGGAGCGGCGCGGCGCGTGGGGCGACGGCGGCAACGCCCTGGTGCTCGGCTGCTCCGGCGGTTTCGGGCTGGCATCGCGCATCGCCGCCGGCTTCGGGCGTCAAGGCGGCACCTTGGGCGTCTCCCTTGAGAAGGAACCGACGGCGACGAAGACCGCCACCGCCGGCTGGTACAGCAACCGCGCTTTCGAGGCCGCCGCCGCGGAACGGGGACTTTACGCCAAGACCATCGACGGCGATGCGTTCGCCGACGCAACGCGGGAACGCGTCGTCGCCACGATCCGGCGCGACCTCGGCCAGATCGATTTGCTCGTGTACAGCTTGGCGTCGCCGGTGCGCCAGCATCCGCGCAGCGGCGTGCTGCATCGCTCGGCCATCAAGCCCCTCGGCCAGCCGTTGGCGGTGAAGACGCTGGACGTCGCCAAGGGCGACGTGCGGGACGTGGTGCTGGAACCGGCCACGGAGGCGGAAGCGGCGGCGACGGTGCAGGTGATGGGCGGCGAGGATTGGGAGCTATGGGTGCGGGCGCTGGAAGCCGGCGGCGTGTTGGCGGAGGGATTCCAAACCGTGGCGTACTCCTATCTGGGCAGCGATCTGACTGCGCGCATCTACCGCGAGGGCACACTCGGGCGCGCCAAGGCCGATGTGGATCGGGTGTGCGCGTCGATCAACGAGCGGCTAGCGGACAGCGGCGGCCGGGCAAGGGTGGCCGTGCTGAAAGCCATCGTCAGCCAAGCGAGCACCGCCATCCCGGTGGTGCCGCTCTACATTTCATTGCTGTTCCGCGTGATGCGCGAGGCGGGCACCCACGAATCCTGCGTGGAACACATCGACCGGCTGTTCCGCGACGGCCTGTACGGCGACGCCATGCCCGTGGACGAAGCGGGCCGGTTGCGCGCGGACAACCGCGAGTTGGCGGAGGCCGTGCAAGCCGAGGTGCGCCGCCGCTGGGCGCGCGTGGAAACCGGCAATCTCGCCGAATTGGCGGACTTGGAGCGGTTCCGCGAGGAGTTTCTGGCGCTGTTCGGTTTCGGCTTGGCCGGCGTGGACTACGACGCCGACGTGGATCCCCGCGAGCTTTGAGCGGGCCGTGCAACTCCTTGGCCGGGCTTTCGTGCTCGCGGCGTTCTGGGTGCCGCTGGCGATTTGCATGGCGGTGGCCGTTACGCCGGATCCGATCGGGGTCGTCGCCGGCTTGAGCGGTTGGATCGCGCATGTCTGCGCGTTCGCCTACCTGACGACGGCGCTGTTCCAAGCGCACCTCCGGTGGCCGGACCGCGGCATCGACTCCGCGGCGCGATGCGTGGTGGCCGCGGTGCTTTGGATGCTGGCCTTCGGCGTCGTCATCGAGGTGGCGCAGCTATTCGTAGCCGGACGCAGCGGCGACTTGGTGGATTTGCTGCCCGACGGCGTGGGCATCGCCATCGGTTGCAGCTTGCGCGGCGGCTGGGCGCGGGTTGCGTCTCGTTCCCGCACTTGACATCCGCGGCCTGTCGTCACCACAATGCGCGCCGCCGACCGGGGCTGCGTAGCTCAGTTGGTTAGAGCACAGCATTCATAATGCTGGGGTCATTGGTTCAAGTCCAATCGCAGCTACCATCACGGCCTAGCCAGATGAACGACGACCTGCGCGCCAAATACGAAGCCCTGCAAGCCCGCCTGCGCGAGCTCGGGCGCGTGGTGGTGGCGTTCTCCGGGGGGGTGGACAGTTCGCTGGTGGCGTTCGTGGCGGCGCGGACGCTGGGGCCGAACGCGCTGGCAGTCACCTCCGGCTCGCAAAGCCTCAAGCGCAGCGACCTCGCGCTGGCCGGAGAGCTGGCGGAGAAGTGGGGCATGCGGCATCGCGTCATCGTCACCGACGAAGTGGCCAAGGCCGAGTACCGCGCCAACCCGGTGTATCGTTGCTTCTATTGCAAGACGACGCTCTACGAGGCGCTGGCGCGCATCGCCGCCGAGGAGGGCTTCGAGCACATCGCCAACGGCACGAACACCGACGATCTGGGCGACCACCGCCCGGGCCTCGTCGCGGCGGCGGCGCACAACGTGGTGGCACCGCTGGTGGACGCCGGATTCGCCAAGGCGGACGTGCGGGCGCTGGCCGCGCACTTGGGTTTGGAGAACGCGGAGAAGCCGCAAGCCGCCTGTTTGTCGAGCCGATTCCCGTACGGTTCGCACATCACCGAGGCGCGGCTGGCGCAGGTGGAGGCGGCCGAGGACGCCTTGGCGGCGCTCGGCTTCACGCAGTTCCGCGTGCGGCATCACGAATCCGTGGCGCGCATCGAGCTGGTGGCGGAGGAGCTGCCGCTGGCGCTGCAACAGCGCGAAGAGGTGCAGCGGCGGGTGCGCGAGGCCGGCTATCGCTACGTGGCCTTGGATTTGGGCGGCTTCCGCTCCGGTTCGTTGAACGAGGGGCTGCCGGCGAGACGTGCGGCGGCGGAAGAACGAATCGACGTGGTGCAGGTGTTTGACGGGGTGTAGAATCCGGCGCGTTTGATGGGGGATGGGTCTGCCATGCGGCTTGCTACGCTGCTGCCAACGTGCGCCTGCCTTGTGGCGTGCGCGATGCTCGCATCGCACGCGGCGGCCGACGCGCCGGCCGGTGCCGGGGAATCGCCATCGGAACCGGCGCAAACCGCGACTGCGCCGGAGCGCCCGGTGGAGGTCGTGGAGGTCGTGGGCGAGCGCCTCGTTCTCAACGAGGCGGATCGGCGGCGCATTTACAAGGAGCTGGCCACCGGGCACCGACTCTACGCCGACAAGAAAATCAAAGAAGCGTTCCCGTACCTGCTCAACACCGCGGAACGCGGCTTCAAGCCTTCGCAGGTGAAAGTGAGCCACATATACGCCTACGGCCTTGGCGAAGTGGAACGAGACACCTCGCAGGCCGTGGGTTGGCTGGGCGTCGCCGCCGCGGACAAGAGCTCAAGGCGCATCAAGAGCTACTTCGACACCATCTGGCAGCGCATTCCGGAACAACATGTGCCGTACTTCGAGGAAGTGGTGGAGGAGTTCAAGAGCAAATACGGCGAACGCCGCACCGGCGTGGTTTGCCAGATGGTTCGCCCGACGCACAGCCACATCAAGCGGCTTGGCTGCTTCTTCAAGGAGGACTTGGACAAACACACGCTCGATGCGCTGGACGACTACTTCGCCGCGCGAGCGCGAGTCGCCGAGGCCGAAGCGCGAGAGGAGGAGGAGCGCGTCCGGTTGATCATCGAACAGCAGGAACGGGATTTCGGCAATTGATTTGGCGCTAGGCGGCTCGCCGCAAGCTCGATGGCTTTCGCGCTACTCTTCGACCTCTCGCGGCACCTCCCCGGCCGCCACAATAAGCTGTTTCACCTCCTCCAGCATCGCGCCTAGCGCTTGCGCGTCCGTGCCGCGCAGCACCAGTGTGGTGCCGTATTTGCCTTCGCGGGCGAACGGGTAGCTGCCGAGATCGACGTGCGGATACGCCTGCTGAATGTGCTCAAGGCCGGTCGCCACTTCGCTTTCGCCTAGGTACGCGGTGACCGAACGCGAACGCACCACCGCGCCGCCGTCCAACCGCACGCCGGAGAGCATCGCCCGCATCACGGACGGAATGCCGGCCATCACCAAGACGTTGTCCACGCGGAAGCCCTGCGGCCCGCCGGTGGGATTGTCGATGAGCGTGGCGCCGCGGGGAATCCGCGCCATGCGCAGCCGCGACGCCATCACCTCCGGCGGCGCCGGCCTTGCGCGGATGCGGGCGGCGATGGTTTCGCTCGTCACCAGCGGCACGCCGAACGCCTTGGCCACGCAATCGACGGTGATGTCGTCGTGGGTGGGGCCGATGCCGCCGGTGGTGAGGACGTAGTCGAACTGCGCGCGCGTCTCGTTCAGCGCTTGCACGATGACGTCCTCCACGTCGGGGACGACGCGCGCCTCGCGCACGCGCACCCCCTGTTCGCCGAGCACCAAGGCGATGTGCTGCAGGTTGGCGTCCTGGGTGCGCCCGGACAGAATCTCGTTGCCGATCACCAGCACGCACGCGGTAACCACTCGCTCGCTCATGCCCGCCATGCTACCAAGTTCCTGGGAGCGCGGGCGTCTCGCCCGCAATGCAGGCGGAACGCCTGCCTCTTGCTGTACGGGCATACAAACCCTAACATCCAACCCCCACCCGCGAGGACTCGGGTTGTTGCGAAACGACGCCTTAGCGACCGGGCCGGTGCGCTTGCACCCGCGCGCGCCGCCGCCGCCCCACTACTACGCCACCAACCTCTTGCTGCTGGTGGAGACGGTGCTTGCCCGCTACGCCGACCTCCTCACAGCGGAGGAACGCGCCTTCGGCGAGGGCGTTCGGAACCTCCCCGCCGCCGCGCAGCGCCTGCTGGCGCGGATGATCGGCCGCAGCCGCGCGTTGCTGCGCGAAGACACCTTGCGCTACGACGAGGTGGGCGATGCCGACACCGCCTTGGCGGCGCTGCAAGCCGCTCGCCTGGTGGAACGCAACGCGCGGGCGCCGTTGTCGGCGATTCTCGCCCTCTTCACCGTGGACGAGCTGCGCGGCGTGTTCCGGGAGCTGGCGCTCGCCAACGCCCGCAGGTCCGAGTGCGTGGCGCGAATCACGGCGCATGTGCCCGCCGATTTCGCCCGCTGGCGTTTGCGGCGCCGCTGCGGTTGGGCGCATGTCGCCGCGCCGGCGCTCTCCCTCTATCACCTGCTGTTTTTCGGCTCGCGCCACGGCGAACTGCGCACCTTCGTGATGCGCGACCTCGGCGTCCACCGCTACGAGCCGGTGCCGCTGTGCGCCGAAACCCGCCAGTTCCGCGACCGCGCCGCGTTGGAACGGTACTTGGCGCTGCTCGCCGCCGAGGACGAAGTGCGGGCGCTGGGCGGCCGACCGGCCCCGGCCGCGGTGCGCGAACGGGTGCCGCCGCTGCTGGACTTGCTTTGGCACATCGAGCCGGATCGCCTGCGCGAACGGCGGCGCAGCCGTGTGCTGGGGCGCCTCGGCAGAAATCTGGAACGCGCCGGCGCGTTCGACGAAGCCCTCTCTTGCTACCGCCGCTCCACCCAGCCCCCGGCGCGCGAGCGGCGCATGAGGATTCTGCGCCGTTTGCAGGATTCCGAGGGCGTGGAAGGGCTGCGAACGACCGTTCTGGACAGCCCCGGCAACGCGATGGAGGCGGATTTCGCAATGCGCTTCGGCAGCTTCGCCCGGCGCACGCCGGTGCCCACCGTGGAGCACGGTTTGGCGGGTGCCGGCGCCTCCGTCGAAGCATACGCGCTTGGTGTGCTCACAGCAGATGGCGGCACGGGCTGGCACTTGGAGAACAACCTGCCGATGGGGTTGTTCGCGCTCGCCTACTGGTCGTGGCTGTTCGCGCCGGTGCCGGGCGCCTTCGTACACCCGTTCCAAACCGCGCCGGTGGATCTGTTCTGGCCGGATTTCTTCGCCGTGCGCGCCGGCGTGTGCGAGGACCCGCTCGCCGCGCCCCTGAAACCGCGCCTGCGCGCCGCCGTGTGCGCCAAGGCCGGCACGGCCAACCGCCTGTTCAACTGGCGTCGAATGACGCCGGCCGTGGCGGAAGCGGTGATTGAGGCGTTGCCCGAGGAGCATCTGCGGGCGTTGGTGGAGATCGTGCGCGACGACTTGGCCGGCAAGCGTTCCGGCTTCCCCGACCTGACGGTGGTGTACGCGCCCGGCCGCTACGAGTTCGTCGAAGTAAAAGGCCCGAACGACCGCTTGCAGACCCATCAGCGCCTGTGGATCGAGGCGCTGCAACAGCGCGGGTTGCCGGTGCGGGTGATGCGGTTGCGCCCGTGACCGCGGTGAGCGTCAAGACGCTGGCGGAGTTCGTCCACCGCCGCGGCCACATCCACTATCGCTACCAATCGGCGACCTTGGCGCAAGAGGGCATCGCCCGCCAGGCGGCGTGGCAAAAAGGGAAGGGCGAGGGCTACCAGCGCGAGCGCCGCGTGACGGTGTGCTTCGGCGAGCGCGGCGAACTCGAAGTGCGCGGCCGCATCGACGGCTACGACGCCACCGCCGGCTTAGTGGAGGAGGTGAAGACCACCCGCGCCGACGCCAACGCCTTGCACGCCCACATGGGCGACGTGCATCTCGCGCAGGTGCGCTTGTACGGCGGGATGCTGGCGCTGGAGCAAGAGGCGATCGCCGAACTCGAACTGCGCGTGGTGTATCTGCACCCCGAAGACCCGGCCGAGATGACGTTCGCCGAGCAGTGGCGGCGCGAGGATCTCATCGCCTACTTCGACGCCACCTGCGGCGTGTACGCGGCGTATCTGACCGCGGCCCGGGCGCGCTTGGCCACCCGCGGCGGCCGTCTGCGCGACATGCCCTTCCCCTACGCCGAATTTCGCCCGCAGCAGCGGCGTTTGGCCAAGCACCTCTACCGCGGCTTCCGCGACGACGTGGATTGGCTCGTCGAAGCGCCCACCGGCGCCGGCAAAACGATGACCAGCGTGTTCCCGGCGCTCAAAGCCATCGGCCAAGGCGAGCTCGACCGCCTCGTGTTTCTCACGTCGCGCACCACCGGCCAGCGCGCCGCCGAAGACGCGCTGGCCCGCGCCGCAACCGCCGCCGGCGGCGAGGCGCTGGTGGCGGTGACCGTCACCGCCAAAGAGCGCATCTGCTTCACCCCGGGCACACCGTGCGACCCGGACCGCTGTGAATTCGCCCGCGGCTACTACGAGCGGATGCCGGCGGCGCGGCGGACGCTGCTGGAACACGGGCTTGCGGGGCGCGAAGCCGTGGAGGCCGTGGCGCGGGACCATCGCGTGTGCCCCTTCGAGCTGTCGCTGGATGCGGCTGAGTGGGCCGATGTTGTGGTGGGCGACTACAACTACGTTTTCGACCCGGTGGTGCGGCTGACGCGGCTGGAGAACGCCTTGTTCGCCCGCGTCGGCCTAGTGGTGGACGAGGCGCACCACCTCGGCGAGCGTGTGCGCGAAATGCTGAGCGCCACGCTGCCGCGCCGGCTGGTGAAAGCCGCGCTCGCTGAGAAAGGCTTGCCGGCCAACGCGGCGAAGCGGTTTCGTTCCGTGGATCGCGCCTTGGCAGCGGTGGGCAAGAACGCCGGCGAAACGCCGCAGGTGATCGCCAAGCCGGAGGCGCTTTGCCGGGCGGTGGATCGTCTCGTCACCGCGTTCGCCACCGAGGCGGTGGACTTGGAGGCGCACCCGGCCGCGGCGGAGGCGTATTGGCAAACGCTCCGGTTCGGCCGCGCCGCGGTTTGGTCGGAGGCCGATGCGGAGGAGAGCGATGGCGCGTTCCACTACGTCGCGAGCGGCAGCGGGCGGCGCCTTCGCGTGGAACTCGCCTGCACCGCGCCGGGTGCCCATATTCGCCGCACCCTTGCGCCGTTTCAGGGCACCGTGCGGCAATCCGGCACCCTCGCGCCCGCGCCGGTGTTCCAACGCGCGCACGGCTTCGACGCCGACGCGCCGGCGCTGGTCTCGGATGGCGGTTGCGAACCCGAGCGCCTCGGCGTGTTCGCGGTGCCGGACATCTCCACCTACTTCCGCGACCGCGACCGCTCGCTGCCGCGTTTGGTCGCCACCATCGGCGCGGTGGCGGCGGCGACGCCGGGCAACGCTTTGGTGGCCTTTCCTTCGTTCGACTACTTGACCGCGGTGGCGGCGCAGTTCGCCATCGCCGACGAGGTGCGTTGCCAAACCCCGGACATGGCCTCCGAGCACCGGCAGGACTTCATCGCCTGGCTGAACGAGCGACGCGAGAGCAAGCGCTTGGGGCTGGTCGTGATGGGTGGCGTGTTCACCGAGTCCGTGGACTTCGACAGCGAATCGCTGCGCTTGGTGGTTGTGGTGGGCCCGGCGCTGCCGCCGCGTTCCCTGCTGCGCGACCTCATCGCCGAAGGCGCGGCGCGTTCCGGCGCGGACGGCTTCGACGCCGCCTACCGCCAACCCGCCATGACCCGCGTGGCGCAAACCGTAGGCCGCATCGCCCGCGCGCCGGGCCAACGCGGCGTCGCCGTGCTGGTGGACCCGCGCTTCGCCCAACCCGGCTACCGTGCCTTTCTACCGGGACGGTGGCGCATTGCCAGCACACCCGCCGTTGGGGCGGCGGCCGCCGTAGCGCGGTTCTGGGATCCGACCTAAGTGAAGGCCGTTACCGACGCCAACGCGGTTCGCCGGCTATCGTTTCGCCGAAAGCCGCCGGGGACGGGTCGGCCACCAAGTCCCCGGAACGCTTCGCCAACACCGGAGCGCTAGCGGCGCTCGCCACCGGGCAGGTGCCGTCGTCGCGGTAGCGCAAGGCGGCGGCTAGACGCGCTTCGGCGACATCGCCGAATTGGTGGAGGAAGTCGTCCTCCACCGCGCAACCCGGAATCTTCGTGCTGGCGGAACCCGGCGCGTTGGCCGGGGTGAAGCCATCCGCGTAGTCGCCGAAGCCCTTGGCGTTCACGCCGCGGAACTGCACCGTGTTGTAGGTGGTGCCGCAGTTGTCCTGGGGATAGAAGCCGTAGGGCTTGCCGCAAGTGGTGGCGCCAATGAGCACCACTTCCACGTCGATGCCCCGCAAGCCGTTGATGATCGCTTCGCTGGCGGAGCAGGTGCCCGGCCCGCTCAACACGAACACCCGCTGCAACGCCAAGTGCGGCAGCGCCAGGCCGCCGGGCTCGTCGAACCAGCCGGTGGTGGTGGAGAGGAAGTAGCTCGGGCGCAAACGGTCGCCGGTGACCGGGTCGAACTCGCGGTGCTTGTCGTTGAATTGCAATTCGCTGAAGGTGCGCCCGCGCGAAGTCGGCCCGGCGATCATGTAGGCGAGTTGGGCGGCGATGGCCAGATAGCCGCCGCCGTTGTAGCGCATGTCCAGCACGAAGTCGGAAACGCCGGCTTCGGCCAACTGCTCGATGCCCTGCATGAGCCCCCGCTCGGCCGGGCCGATGTGCGAGTTGAACAGCAGATAGCCCACGTCGCCGGTGTCGGTTTCGAGCGTGCGCACGTGCTGCACCGGCGAGGTGGTGATCGAGGCCGAGCGCATGGTGACGGTGCGCGAGGCTTCCGCGCCCGGGTCGCGCACGGTGAACTCGTGCTCCTCGTCCAAGGCGCGGGGGAACAGGCCGGCGTTCAAGGCGTCGGCGTCGCCGTTGGCCACGTCCACGCCGTCCACGGCGAGAATGCGTGTGCCGCGCAGCAACGCCACCTCCGCCGCGGTGGCCGGCGTGTTCGGCTCGGTGTACGCCACGCGCACATCGCGGCGGGGCGGGCTGCCGCGCAACACGGCGAAGCGGGCGCCGTAGCCGGCGGTCACGCCCGAACGCACGCGGGCGGTGCGCTGCGCCGTGTCCTCGGTGAAGTGGAATCGATCCTTGTAGGCGCCGGAGGCGGTGCGCGCGAAGGTGCGCAGCAGGTCGAAGTAGTCCGGGGTTTCGCAGCAGGCCGGATCCCGATCTTCGATTTCGTCGTACCACAGGTAGGTGTTGTTGCTCCAAGAGCGCAGCCAGTTGTTCTCGTCCAACGTGGCGCCCTGCGTATCCGGGAAGGCGTCGCCGTCGGCGTCCGTGCCCATGCGCGGCGTGGCGCACAGATCTTTGAATGTGGAGGCGTCCTCGAAAACACCCGACACCCAGCCTTTGGCCTCGATGGTCACCGTGAACGTCGCGCCGTTGGATGTCGCGTTGTCGGCGCCGCTGTTGTCGGTGGCTGTAACCGTGATCGTCGCCGTGCCTTCGGCGATCGCTGTGATCGTGAGCGTGGTGCCCAGCACGGAAACCGTGGCGATGGCGGGATCCGAAGACGTGGCGCGGATGGTGTGCGTGTCCCCGGCGTTGCCGTCGGACACCGTGACTTCAACGGTGGACGCTTCGCCAGCCGTGATGGCCTGATCGGCGATGGTCGCCACCGACGGCCGGGCGTTCGGCGGCGTCGAAGCGCCACCGCCGCCACCTCCGCCGCAGCCCAACAGCCCGGCACCGGCCGCGAGCGCGATGCCCAACACCCGCCAAGCCGACCAGACGTTGGTTGCCGATTCGCTGTTCATCACCTCACGCATCGCAGTTGGAAGCTACCACAGCTCCCCGGGAACGCGGGCGTCTCGCCCGCATGCAGGCGGGACGCCTGCGCTCCCAGGCTTGGCACTCAACCTTGCGCCAGTTTGGAGTCTTCGCCGGCGCAACTGCGAATCACCCGCAACATGGCGCGAAACAAGCGCGGATTCGCCGCCACCACGTTGCCTGTATCGAGAAAGCGGTCGCCCCCCG
The DNA here is from genome assembly GCA_965243095.1 of Candidatus Azotimanducaceae bacterium. Classification (GTDB taxonomy): domain Bacteria; phylum Pseudomonadota; class Gammaproteobacteria; order Pseudomonadales; family Azotimanducaceae; genus VXYL01. The sequence goes on along the minus strand of OZ251530.1, from coordinate 1,147,640 downwards.
CGGCGTCGCCGATGAACCCCCCGGCCTCCCGCACCAGCACCGCGCCGGCGGCGGTGTCCCACACCTTCAGCCCGACCTCGAAGAAACCATCCAGCCGCCCGGCGGCCACATAGGCGAGATCGAGCGCCGCGCTGCCCTGCCGGCGCAACGTGCGGCAGTGGCGCATGAGGTGCTTGGCCACCGCGCTGTACACCTCCAGATGCTCCGCCACGCTGGGAAAAGGCAGGCCGCCGCCAATGATCGAATCCGCCACCGCCACGCGCCGCCCCACGCGGAGGCGGCGCCCGTTCAGGTACGCGCCGGCGCCGCGGCTGGCGATGAACTCTTCGCCGCGCACATGATCCACCACCACCCCGTGTAGCAGCGTCGCTCCCTTGCGCACCCCGATAGCGGTGCAAAAGTGCGGAATGCCGTGCAGGAAGTTGGTGGTGCCATCAAGCGGGTCGATGATCCAAGTGAACTCCTGCTCCCCCTCCTCTTGCCCCTGCGCGGGCCGCTCGCCATGTTCCTCGCCGATGACGCCGTGCCCCGGATACGCCCGCAGAATCGTATCCGCGATAACGTCCTCCGCCTGCCGATCCACTTCGGAAACCAGATCGTTGCGGCCTTTCTCCTCCACCTCCAGAGTGTCCACCCGATCCATCGCCCGCAAGATCACCTTGCCGGCCCGCCGCCCGGCGCGCAACGCGATGTTGATAAAGGGCTCCATGCGCGAGGCACGGTAACATGACGCCAAACCTCCAGCCGCCCCAACCATGACCGACGAAAACGCCACGGCGGCTCGACGCAACATCCGCTTCGTGCTTGTGGAACCGGATCATCCCGGCAACATCGGCGGCGCGGCGCGGGCGTTGAAGAACATGGGCTTCACCGACCTCGCCTTGGTGCGCCCCAAACGCTTTCCAGATCCGCAAGCCACTTGGCGCGCCGCCGCCGCGGTGGACGTGTTGGAACCCGCCCACGTCTTCGACAGCCTTGACGACGCCATAGCCGACCGGGTGTTGGTGGCCGGCACCAGCGCCCGCCGCCGCAGCGTACCTTGGCCGACCCGCACCGCCGCGGAGTTCGCCGAGCAAGTGGCCGCGGAACCGCCCGGGCGGCCGGTCGCGGTGTTGTTCGGGCGCGAGGTGAGCGGCCTCACCAACGACGAGCTTCGCCTCTGTCACTTGCGCGTGGTCATTCCCGCCGATGCCGGTTACACGTCGCTCAACCTCGCCATGGCGGTGCAGATCGTCGCCTACGAGCTGCGCAAAGCGATGGATGCGGCCGCGCCGCCGGCCGAAGAAGAAGCCGATTGGGATCGCCCGCTAGCCAACGCCGCGCAAATGGCCGCGTTGTACGCGCACATCGAGCGTGTGCTGGTGGGCATCGACTTTCTCGACCTCAAAGCCCCGCGCCAAGCCATGACGCGCTTGAAGCGGCTATTCGCCCGCGTGCGCCCGGACGCCACGGAGGTGGCCATGTTCCGCGGCGTGTTGACGCATGTGGAACGGGCGGTTGGGCAACGGCATAGCGAGGAGCAACCTGCCGAAGACAGCGAGGATGGCGGCTGATGGCACCACCGGCGATGCTGGCGAAAGCCCTTGGCGGAGAGCCACGTCCGGTGTAAGGTCGTCGTCCTCAAGTGTACGAGGTGGCCGACGTGCGTAAGCACGGCGTGGAGCGTGCCAAGCGAAACCGAACTTCAAGAAGCCTATCGGCATGTGAAACGGGTTTGCCGGCAGGATTGGCGTGCGGAGGCCGCAACTGCGGCTATCGGCGGATTCGCGGAGCTGGCCTTGAGTTTCTTGATGGAAGAGGCGGAACCGGTCGACCTCAATTCGTCAGTTGAAGGAAAGCGGTATTTCTCCTTCGAACGAGACGGCGTGGTTGCGCGGCCGGCGAATCATGCGCTTTTCGAACGCGATGCGACGGACATTGCCGAGCGCTGGCGTGGCTGGCGAGACGAACCCGCGAGTGTATTCGAGCGGTTGGCCTATACGACCGCGTTGGCGCCCTGCCTTGCGATGGAGCTGCTGAATCGAAACAACAAGAAGGGCCCTGCGACATACTTCGAGTGCATGGTCGGCCACATCATCGCACGAACGCTTGACTTGGAGCCCACTCGGCAAACGATTTTGTCGGTTCTTGGTGGGCAAGTGAGGACGACCATGGACTTTCTGTTCGAGACCGCCAACGATGTCGCCAACATCCACCTGCCGATAAAGATGTCCACCCGCGAGCGCATCGTGCAGGCTTGGGCGCACCAGCGAATACTCGACTCCGCGTTTGGAAGTGGACAATATCGAGGGGTGATGGTCGTGTTCTCCGAGACGAAGCTAGATTCCCGAACGCACGATGTGGTCGAGATATGTGTTCCCGACCAGTGGTTGACCTACCAGACCATGCTCGCCAAGATGGACTGCATCTACTATTTCGACATGCCGGCTCGTTATCGCGACCTCACAAATATGCATCCGGCGGCTATCCAAATCAAGCCGGTGCGCGATCTCATCGCGGGAATAGCGGGATTTGCCGGACGTTAGCCGCGCCGTTCCTCTGCTGGACATCCAAGTCTCCAACGAAACGATCCGCTAAGCCAGTCCACCGTTTCTTGCCCGAAGGCTTGAGGAATACGAGAAAGTAGGAGTGATTCTTGCGTGCGTGGGCTTGGCGCAACATTCTGCTGACGCCGGGCCTGCCCGTTCTAACGACGACGAACATGTCCTCGGCAACGAATCCATAGGTCGAGAGCTCGTTGATGAGTTCGACATGCGTGAATCGCTGCACGTTGGCGCACACCTCGTCTTGGCACTTTACGATGTATACGCCCTGTTCTCGGAGTACGCGCCACGCCTCCCGAGCCGCTGTAAAGTACAGGTCCAAAACCGCTTCATGGTACTTTTTGCCGTTCGTGCGATGGGCCGTGTTGTTCTTGTAGTACCCTTCGTAGTTCTGATGATTGACGTGCGCTGTGCCGCCAGGCGTGTGCATGTACGGGGGGTCGAACACCACGCAATCTATCGCGTCGTCGTCGTAGGGCAAATCTCGACAGTCCGTCCCGGTGGAAAGATCGGAAGGCAATAGCCGAAAAGCGTCTGTCGGCACGTTGCGCCAGAACACGCCCTTGCCGTGCGTCACGTCCGCGACGACGCTGCCCGGCACCACGTAGAGCGACAGCACATGGGGAAAGACATCGTCGTTCGAGCCGACGTGGGCGCTGAACACGAGGTCGTTGGTCGCCCGACCATCCGGCGATTTGCGCTTCTTGGCGGCTGCGGCGGGCATGGCGTAGCACCAATCGAAGGGAAGGCCGCAAGGATAGTCGCTCGCCTGTTCGCCGGTCAAGGTTGGCGGCTAAGGCGAGATCCGCGTCCATCCTTGCAGGTTGCACGCGTAACGCGGCCAAGTGTGGCATAGTGGCGGTGTTGCGAAGGGGCCAGAGGCACCTCTGCCCACCGCAACGCCCCGCAGCCTCTCGAATCGAGCGCCATGAACGAACCCGCCAAGCCGGTTTATCTTGACTACGCCGCCACCACGCCAGTGGATCCGCGCGTGGCGCAGAAGATGAGCGGCTGCCTGCTTACCGACGGCGACTTCGGCAATCCCGCCTCCACCAGCCACGCGTTTGGCTGGAACGCCGCCGAGCTGGTTGAGGAAGCGCGGGCGCAGGTGGCGGCGCTCATCGGGGCGGATGCGCGCGGCGTGGTGTGGACTTCCGGCGCCACGGAGTCGGACAACCTCGCGTTGAAAGGCGTGCTCGAAGCGGCCGGCGGCGGCCATCTGGTGACCACCAGCTACGAGCACAAGGCCATCCTGGATACGGCGCAGCACTTGGAGAGCCAAGGTGTGGCGGTGAGTTACGTGGCGCCCAAGCCCGACGGCGTGGTCGATCCGGCGGACATCGAAAGCGCCATCCGCGAGGACACGGCGCTGGTCTCCGTCATCCACGTGAACAACGAGATCGGCACCGTCAACGACGTGGCGGCCATCGGCCGCGCCTGCCGCGCCCGGGGCGTTCCCTTTCACGTGGACGCCGCGCAAAGCGCCGGCAAGCTGCCGCTGGATGTGGAACGCGATTGCATAGACCTCGTGAGCATCTCGGCGCACAAGATCTACGGGCCGAAAGGCGTTGGGGCGCTGTACGTTCGCCGCGAACCGCCGCTGAAGCTGGCGGCGCAGATGCACGGCGGCGGCCACGAGCGCGGCATGCGCTCCGGCACCTTGCCCACCCACCAGCTGGTGGGCATGGGCGAGGCGTGCCGGCTGGCGGCGCTCGGCATGGAGGAGGAGGGCCGTCGCATCGCGGCCTTGCGCGACCGGCTGTGGGCGCATCTCAAGCAAGTGCCGGGAACGCGGCTGAACGGCACCTTGGAGCATCGCTTGCCCGGCAACCTGAACGTCGCCTTCGGCGGCGTGGACGGCGAAACGCTGCTGATGGCGCTGGACGACGTGGCGGTGTCGTCCGGCTCCGCCTGCACCTCGGCCACGGTGGAACCTTCGTATGTGCTGCGGGCGATCGGCGTCCCGGACGATTTGGCGTACAGTTCGTTGCGGCTCACGGTTGGCCGTTTCACCACCCAGTGCCAAGTGGATTTCGCCGCCACGCGCATCGCCGAAGTCGTGGGAAGGCTGCAAGCGGACTAGCGCACCTTCCGTGTCCTCGCGGCACGTCTTAAAGCGCGCCACGGGGCGTATAATGCCCGCTGCCGTGCGCGTCATCCAAACCCGCGCACCCCCAAGAACCCCGGAGGCCAAATGGCTGTCGAACGGACACTCTCCATCGTCAAACCCGATGCCGTGGCGAAGAACCTCATCGGCGAAATTTGCTCGCGTTTTGAGAAGGGGGGCTTGTCCATTGTCGCCGCGAAGATGCTGCGCTTGACGCCGGAGGTTGCGTCAGGCTTCTACGCCGAGCACCGCGGCAAGCCCTTTTTCGAGCCCCTGGTGGCGTACATGTGTTCCGGCCCGGTGGTGGTGCAGGTGCTGGAAGGCGAGGACGCCATCGAGACGAACCGGCGGCTGATGGGGGCGACGAATCCCGCCGACGCCGCGCCCGGCACCATCCGCGCGGACTTTGCGACCTCCATCGACGCCAACGCCGTTCACGGCTCGGACAGCGCCGCTTCCGCGCAACGGGAGGTCGTCTACTTCTTCAACGCGGACGAAATCCACGCCCGCGGCGACGACGGCTAGGAGCGAATTGATGGCCATCAACGCCAACGCGCCAGCGCCGAAGGAGCGCGTCAACCTGCTGGGCATGCCGCGCCCGGCCTTGGCGGCGTTCTTTGCCGAGCTGGGCGAGAAACCCTACCGCGCCGAACAGGTGATGAACTGGTTCTATCGCGCCGGCGTGGACGATTTCCACGCCATGACCGACATCGCCAAACCGCTGCGCGCGAAGCTGAGCGCGATGAGCGAATTCCGCGCACCCCCGCTCATGGCGGAACAACGCGCCCGCGACGGCGTGGTGAAATGGCTCGCGGACATCGGCCCGGGTCGCGCCGTGGAAACCGTGCTGATCCCCGACGCCACCGGCGAGCGCCAGACGCTGTGCATCTCCAGCCAGGTCGGTTGCGCCCTCGATTGCAGCTTCTGCGCCACCGGCAAGCAGGGTTGGAACGGCAATCTCAGCCGCGCCGAAATCGTCGGCCAAGCGTTGCAGGCGCAGCGCTATGCGGCGGCGCGCGGCGGCGCCATATCCAACATCGTATTCATGGGCATGGGCGAGCCGCTGCTCAACTTCGACGCGGCGATGGACGCCGCCGACGTGTTCATGGACGACTTGGCGTTCGGCATCTCCAAGCGCCGCGTCACCGTGAGCACCGCCGGGGTGGTGCCGCGCATCTACGATTTGGCGGGCCGTTCCGAGGCGTCCTTGGCGGTGTCGCTGCACGCGGCGGACGACGCCAAGCGCGACGTGCTCGTGCCCATCAACCGCAAGTACCCCATCGCCGAGTTGCTGGCGGCATGCCGCCACTATCTGCGCGCTTCGGGGCCGCGGCGCATCGTCACGTTCGAGTACACGCTCATCGCCGGCGTCAACGACAGCGCCGAAGACGCCCGGGATCTGGCGCGGCTGCTGGCGAACCTGCGCTGCAAAATCAACCTCATCCCCTTCAATCCGTTTCCGGGCGACGCGTTCGGCTACCGGCGTCCCGCCGAGGCGACCGTGGCGCGGTTTCAGAAGCTGCTGTGGGACGCCGGCTTCGCCGCCATGCGGCGGACGACTCGCGGCGACTCCATTGACGCGGCGTGCGGCCAGCTCACCGGCAGCTTCGCGGATCGAACGCGGCGCCGGGCGCGGCACGCGGCGCGGCTTGGATCCCTTGCCCAAGAGGTGGCGGCGTGAAACCCCCGGCACCACCCGGCGAGGAAGCGAAGCCCGCCGAGGACGACGCCAGCACGCCCGCGGCGCCCCGCACGGACTACACCCCCGGGCTGCCAAGCGCGGCGGTCGCGGCGGCGGAATCGGAACCGCCCGCCACGCCGGAAGACGAAACCGCGCCGGCATCCGCGTCGCGGGAGTTCACCACGCCTTTGGACGCCGCGAAGAAGGTGCGGCGCGAAGAAGCCGCCGAAAGCGATCCCCCCGCGCCAACCGCGCCATCCACCTACGGTTCGAATCTCAAGGCGGCGCGGGAGCGCATGGACGTGACCCCGGCGAACATCGCGGCGTCGCTGCATCTGGACGAATCGGTGATTCGCGCCGTGGAGGCGGGCGAAGCAAACAACCTGCCGGCGCCGGTGTACGTGCGCGGCTACATTCGCGCCTACGCCAATCTGGTGGGGTTGGACGGCAACGACTTGATCGCCAATTACGACGAGTTCAACGTGGTGCCCGAAGCGTCTCCGCCGCCGGTGGTGGGAGGCGCGAGCAAGAGCTATCGGCACGCGAATCTGCCGCAGCGGCGCCCGGGCTTGTTCATCGGTGCGATCGTGGCGGTGATCGTCGTGGCGTTGGCGTTCACGTTGTGGGGGGTTTGGCGCAACTTCGACTGGTCGTTCGTCACCGACGTCGCCGGAGAACCGCCGGCCCCCGCCTGGCGCAGCGAACGGCCAGCGCGCGGCGGCGTCGAAACGACCGCGGCGCCAGCGCCAGCGGCGCGAAACCAGCCGGCGACGACACCAGCGGAGGCGCAACCATCGGCACCGGTGGAGGAACAACCACCCGCAGCGGCGGAAACACAGCCATCCGCAGCGGTCGAGGCGCAGCCACCGGCACCAGCGGAGGAACAACCACCAGCACCGGTGGAGGCACAGCCATCCGCGGCGCTCGAGACGCAGCCAACCGCACAGTTCGAGACACGGCCATTCCTGCCGGTCGCGCCGCAACCGGAGGCACTCAGCGACGATCCCCCCGCCCCCGCGGCCGCCGACGCACCCGGCGAAGATCCACCCATCCCCACGGCAACCGACCCGCTCGCGGCGGAGCTGGTGTTCTCGTTCACCGAGGACTCCTGGCTGGAAGTGAACGATCGCACCGAGGTCGTGTACTACGACATGGGCCGGGCCGAGCAATCCGTTTCGGTTTTCGGACAACCCCCGTTCACCATCAGGATCGGCAACGCCGCCGGCGTCGAGTTGCGCTACCAAGGGGAACTCGTCGCCCTGCCGCCACACACCCGCGGCGGCGTCGCCAATCTCGTGGTGCATTGATCGATGGCCCGCTACCAACTCGTGCGCGGCATGCGCGACGTCCTGCCGGACACCGCGACCCGCTGGCGCGCCGTGGAGACGTGCTTGCTGGATGTTCTCGAACGCTACGGCTACCAAGAAATCCGGTTGCCGCTGCTGGAAGCCACCGCGTTGTTCGAGCACGGCGTCGGCGAGGCCACGGATTTGGTCGAGAAGGAGATGTACACGTTCCCGGACCGCAAAGGCCACTCGCTGTCGCTGCGCCCGGAAGGCACCGCCGGCTGCGTGCGCGCCTGCATCGAAAACGGGCTGCTGCGCGGGCCGCCGCTGCGCCTCTGGTACCACGGGTCGATGTTTCGCTACGAACGGCCGCAGAAGGGGCGAAGCCGCGAGCACACCCAGATCGGCGCCGAGACGTTCGGCCTGCCCGGGCCGGACGTGGACGCCGAACTGCTCATCATGCTGGCGCGCGCCTTCCGCGAACTCGGCGTGGCGGACGACGTGGTTCTGGAACTGAACACCCTGGGCGGGGCCGAGACGCGAACGCGCTACCGCCAAGCGCTGCTGGATTACCTGACGCCACACGCCGCTGAATTGGACGACGCCAGCCGCCGCCGCCTCGCCACCAACCCGCTGCGCATCTTGGACAGCAAGGTGCCCACCACGCGCGCGTTGGTGGCCGAAGCGCCGAACATTCGCGATCACTTGGACGCGGATTCGCGCCGGCATTTCGACGGGCTGCGCCGGCGGCTGGACGCCGCTGCGGTGCCATACCGCGTCAATCCCCTGCTGGTGCGCGGCTTGGACTACTACACCAACACCGTGTTCGAGTGGACGACGACCGCTCTCGGCGCGCAGAACGCGGTAGTTTCCGGCGGCCGCTACGACGGGCTGGTCGAGCACCTCGGCGGACGCCCCACGCCCGGGGCGGGTTTCGGCCTCGGCCTCGACCGGCTGGCGCTGCTGTGCGAAGCCCGCGCCAGCGCATCAACGCCGCCGGTGGACGTTTATGTGGCGGCCACGGATGAGGAACGAGCGCTGGGCGCCGCGCAAGTGGCGGAGAAGATCCGCGACGCCACGCGCCTGCGCGTGCTCTGCCACGCCGGTGGCGGCAGCCTGAAGAGCCAGCTGCGCGCCGCGGATCGCAGCGGCGCCCGCTGGGCGGTGCTGGTGGGCGAGGAGGAAGCGCGTCAAGGCACCGCATCGCTTAAAAGCCTGCGCCACGACGTCGGCGGACCAGCGCCGCAACAGATGCTCGACCTAGACGCGCTGCTCGCCGAATTGGCGGGTTGCCGCGAACCCGTGCCGGCGCAAGTGGCGTAACGACTTAGGAGGAGGCCGTGGCGGACTATCTGACCGACGAGGAACAAGCGGAACGCCTGAAGCGCTGGTGGGATCAAAACGGCACCTCGCTCATCGTCGCCGTGGCCTTGGCCGTGGCCGCGGTGCTGGGCTGGCGCTACTACCAAAGCCACACCGCGGAGCGCGAAAACGCCGCCTCGGCCGCGTTCACCGCCTTCGAGGAGGCGCGCGCCATCGGCGAACCGTCGTCCGACCTCATCAACACCTTGGACACCGAATACGCCGGCAGCGCCTATCACGTGTTCTCGCTGCTCTACCGCGCCGCCGACCAAGTGAAGGAGGAGGACTGGGAGGAGGCGTTGGCCTACCTCGAGCGGGCAGCGGAGTTGGCGGATGTGCCCGTGATCGAAGACGTCGCCCGCTATCGCGCCGCCAAGGTGCTGTACCAGTTGCAGCGCCACGACCGCGCCTTGGAGCAACTGGCGATGATCGGCAGCGCCGGTTTCGAGGCCGCGGCGGCGGAGCTCACCGGCGACATTCACGTCGCCCAGAACGACCTCGCCGCCGCCGCGGACGCCTACGCCGCCGGCGTGGAGGCGGCGCGACGCGATCCCCAGCGCACTCCAAGCGCGGCGATGCTGGAACTCAAACTCTCAAGCCTGGCGGAACAGCAATGACGATCCAACACGGCAAAGAAACCGATTCGATGCGCGTTTCCCGGCGTTGGCACCGCGGTCTGACGCTGGCGGCGTGCCTCGCGCTGCTGCCCGGCCTAGGTGGCTGCGCGTTCTTCTCCTTCCTGCCGTTCGTGGACGCGCCGGAGAAAACCGAGGACGACAAGCCCAGCGAGCGCAGCAAGAAGAAGGCGAAGAAGAAGGCGCAAGAGCCGGCCAAACTGGTGGATTTCGAAGCGGAAGCCGTGATCAAACAGCTCTGGCGGGCCAAGGTCGGCGAAGGCCTGGGGCGCAAGTACCTGCGTTTGACGCCGGTGGTGGTGGCGGACCGGGTGTTCGCCGCCGACGGCTACGGTCACGTCGTGGCGGTGGAGCGGTTCACTGGCAAGCGGCTTTGGCAAACCCGCGTCGGCAAACCGGACAAATCCGGCTTTCGCTTCTGGGATCGGCGCGACCCGTCGTTCGTCAGCGGCGGCGTCGGCGTCGGCGAAGGCCGCGTGCTGCTCGGCACCATTCGCGGCGAAGTGATCGCGCTGGACGTGGGCGACGGCAGCGAACTCTGGCGCACACAGCTGTCCAGCGAAGTGCTGGCGCCGCCGGTGGCTTGGCAGGACGTGGTGATCGCGCAAACCGCGGACGACCGCTTGATCGCTTTGGAAGCCGCCGACGGCACCCAGCGCTGGGCCTACGCCAGCCAAGTGCCGCTGCTGACCGTGCGCGGCACCGCCACGCCGGTGGTGGAGGGCGGCCTGGTGTTCGCCGGTTTCGGCGACGGCAACGTGACCGCGGTGGACGCCGCCAGCGGCGCCCCGGTGTGGAACCACCGGGTGATGCTGCCCCAAGGCCGCACCGAACTCGACCGCTTGGTGGACGTGGACGGCACCCCCCTGTTGGCGGGGGGCCTGCTCTACGCGGCCAGCTTCCAAGGCAAGTTGAAGGCGCTGCAACCCAACGACGGCGCCATGATCTGGGAACTGCCCGCTTCCACGCACTTGGACCTCGCCCAAGGCTACGGCCAGATCTATCTCATCGATCAAGACGACACCATCCACGCCATCGGGCAACGGGACGCCGCGGTGGTGTGGCGGCAGGAAGCCCTGAAAAACCGCGGCTTGAGCAGCCCCATAGCGTTCGGCAACTACCTGCTGGTGGGCGACGCCGAAGGCTACCTGCACGTGCTGGCGCAAAGCGACGGCCGCTTTGTGGCGCGCGCCAAAATCGGGGAAGGACTGCGCAAGCCGTTTGTGGAGGTGGACGATGTGGTGTACGCGCTGAGCGACGACGGGCGGCTGCTGGCGCTGGAGATCGAGCGGCGCGGCTAGGGCGCGCCCCTGCGGGGCGCGTTGGAGTTTGCTGCGCAAACTCTTTGCGCGCTTGTTCGTGACGCGGTTTACGGCTTTTGGATGTCATTTCCGTGGAAGACGCTGCGCGACACGCGCCGAAAGTCGTCTTGGTGGGACGCGCCAACGTGGGCAAATCCACTTTGTTCAATCGCTTGTGCGGCGGCCGGCGGGCGCTGGTGGCCGATCATCCCGGGCTCACCCGCGATCGGCAGTACGGCCGCGCCAACATCGCCGGGCGGATTGTCGAGTTGATCGACACCGGGGGGTTGGCCGCTGTTTTCGGCCGTGGCCGCTCACCCGACAATGCGAACAACGATGTGAGCATGGCCACGGCCGCGCAGGTGGACGCGGCGTTGGCGGAGGCCGATGCGGCGGTTTTGCTGGTGGACGGGCGCGAAGGGCTGACCGCCGGCGACCGCGACATCGCCGCGGCGCTGCGCAAGCGCGGCGCGCATGTGCTGGTCGCCGTGAACAAGATGGATGGCGCCCACGCGCAAGCCGCGCACGAGTTCGCGGCGTTGGGTTTCGGCGAGCCGCTAGCCATCTCGGCGGCCCACGGGCACGGCATGGGGCGTCTCAAGGAAGAGCTTGCCGCGGCACTCCCCGTGGAGGCGGCCGACGAGCCACCGCCGGACACCGACGAGCGCCCCAAGATCGCCGTAGTGGGGAGGCCGAACGTCGGCAAGTCCACGCTGGTGAACCATTGGCTTGGCGAGACGCGGCAGATCGTCTTGGACCAACCCGGCACCACCCGCGACGCCGTGGACATCCCCTTCGGCCACCGCCTGCTCATCGACACCGCCGGCGTGCGACGCAAAGGCAAAACCGCAGGCGTCGTGGAAAAGTTCTCCGTCGGCAAAACCTTGGACGCGCTACGCCGCGCCGAGGTCGCCGTGTTGGTGGCGGACGCGAGAGAAGGCATCGTGGATCAGGATCTCCACATCCTGCAATACGCCGCCAACGCCGGCGCCGGCATCGCCCTAGCGCTCAACAAATGCGACGGAATGACCACCGACATGCGCTCCCGCGCCGAACAATCCGCCCGCCGGCGTCTAGGCTTCGCACCGTGGATTCCGGTGTACTTCGTCTCCGCCTTGCACGGCACCGGCGTAACCGCCCTGCTAGCCAAAGTGGACGCCATCCACCGCGCCGCCGCCTTTGACGTGACCACCTCCGCCATCAACCGCTCCCTCGCCGAGGCCATCCGCGCCCACCCCCCGCCAGTGGTTCGCTCGCGCCAAGTAAAACTCCGCTACGCCCACAAAGCCGGCGGCCACCCCCCAACCGTGGTGATACACGGCAACCAAACCGAAGCCCTACCCCCCGCCTACCTCCGCTACCTAGCCAGCCACTTCCGCGACGACTTCCACCTCCTCGGCGTCCCCGTCCGCGTACAAACCCAAAGCAGCACCAACCCATACGCCGCCCGCCGCAACGAACTCAACCGCCGCCAACGCAAACAACGGGAACGAATGATCCGCCACCGGCGCGGTCGGTGACCGCAGCCGTGCCATCAATCCGGCCGGCCGCCTATGCGCGTAGCTCTCGACCTCCCGGACGACTCATTGCACACCCAGCACGTCCATCAACTCGGCGCATCTGCCAATTGCGAAAGAGGGATACGCCCTGTCGAGACTCAGCAGGTCCCTATCCTCCGAGACCAGATAGTCAGCGTTCCCGTCAAGGGAGCAAAGAACGAACACCGCATCGTCCGGGTCGGATGGCGCGAATGGCGGCACCGTGGTCGTCAGCCCAACCTCCTCAAAGGCGCCACCCAACAAGGCCAGCAGCTTCGCGATTCGATGAGGCGGGTGGCCCTTGCTGGTCAGCTTCTCGATGTACTCGTCGATGATCTCCGAGCAGTAGAGGCCAACATGCTTCGCTGCCACATGCACCAACATTCGCCGGTGATGGTTCCAGTTCGCGTTTGGCACGTCACCGACCAGCCACCGGGTGCCGGCACCAACGATCTGGTTCGTGTCGAGAACAACACGCCTAGCGTTGCGGTTCACGAAGCGTCAGTCGGTCGGTGGCGGCAGGTCGAGCAAGTCTCCCAGCGCGTTGGCGAAGTCCTGCTTGGTCCATCCGATTGCCCGCAGCCGGTCGGTTTCCACCTTCGCGCCATCGCGAATGCGTTTGACGAGCGGTTGCATCCGCTCCTTGTGCTCGGCGGCGACGCGCTTGAGCTCGTCGCCGAGCCGCTGTGGATTCCAGCAAACGAGGAACTCCCACTGGCCGAGCTTGCCCCAGTTGCTTACTGCCGCGGCCCAGCGTTTGGCGGCTTCGTGCTTGATTGGGGTTTCTGGATGGGACTGGCCTTTCACTTCAACCACCACCTTGAGGCCGGACTTGAGTTCGACGATGAAGTCCGGTTCGTACACGCGCGAGACGTCGTGGTACTCGTAGGGAATGTTGAAGTCCAGTTGTTCGTTGCGGACGTAGCAGCGCACCAAGCCGTTCGCCGCCAACTGTTCGATCTGAAACATCGCCGCCTGTTCCCAGCTGCCCGTGTCGCAGGCGACGGCGTTGAGATGGCTGGCGGTGGCCGCCCGCACGGGCTTGACGGTCTTGAAGTGGACGTCCGCCGTGCTGCCCAGAGGCCGGTACGGATTCAGTCTGGGGAGAAGAGCCGGCGCACCGCTGCTTTCAACCGGCACGATGGCTTCGGCGAGAAGATTGACGATGCGTTCGGCGTAGGTTTGCAAGCCCACGTCGCACGGATGCATGCCGTTGAACTCCACGCGCTGGTCGATGTAGTCCTGCACGATGCGCAGCACTTGCGGGAAGAGCGCTTGCTGATTCGGCCGATGCCGTTGCTTGCCGGGGCGTGCGGTTGCGGTCAATTCGCCAACCAGTCGGGCGGCGATGGCGAACTCGATGGTTTGCAGGTGGGTTGATTGGTGATATTCGCTGCGGTTCACCTCTGTCAGCTCGAAGCCTCCGTAGGCGCTGATATGGCCAACTTGATGCGCGACTTGGGGGCGGATGAACGTGGCCGTCGGCGTATCGGTTGGGTCCAACGTCGTTCGTTCCACCTCGTCCACATCGCAGGCGATGCGATTGCATGTGGAAGACGCCACATAGCCCTCGACGACGGGAAAGCGGATATCCAACTCTTGCCGCTCCGGCAGCGCGATCACTTCCTGCTTCGGAAAGTCCACCTTGCCGGTACTTTGACCTTTTTCGCGGCCCTTGAAGGGAATCAGCGAGAACGGCACGCCGAACACATCCACATACTCGGCGGTGAGGAAGCCCGTATCTGGATCAGGCGTGTAGTCCATGCGCCGCAAGCCCCGCCCAACCACCTGCTCACAAAGCAGTTGACTGCGGAAAGCTCGTAAGCCGAAAATCTGCGTCACGTTGTTGGCGTCCCAGCCTTCGCTCAGCATGTTGACGCTGACCACGCAGCGGATGTGCTCTCCCGGCTCACCCGCAACGCCGATTGTGGAAACAACTTTGCGCAGTTCCTCTGCCGCCGCCTTGACCGTGCCGGTACCGTCATGGCTCTCCGCAGCAGCCAGCAGCTTCGAGTCGATACGCAGCGTCACATCGCGCTGCTCGTTGTTCCAGAGGTCCGGAAAACCAGCCAGCCCGTTCGAGAAACGCCTGACTGGCTTGCGCCTCTTGCCGCCTTCTTCGCCATTGCCCTCGTCAACCGTCTCGTCGCCGCCGATCATCTTGTGGAAATGCGCGGCCATGTCCGTGTTGTCGCACACCAGGATCATCACCGGCGGCGAGCGCTCCTGATCGGGCGTCGCCGCCTGCATCAAGTCGAAGCGCTCCTTCCACTCGCCAGCCAGCGTCAGCAGCGCCGATTCCGCCTCTCGATAGGCGGCTTCCGGTTTCGGCTTGCCGCCCGGCAACCGATCGCCGGCCTGCAAGTTCGCCATCATGTGATCCCACAGCTTGAAGTACAACGGGTCCGGCCGGCCGCTGTTGTCGATGGCCGGCAAGCGGGGAATTTTGGTGATGCCGGATTCTATGGCGTCCACCAGCCCGAAGTCGCTGACGATCCATGGGAAGGGCGAGCCTTCCGGGTAGCCGCTGCCGTGCAGATAGAACGGCGTCGCGGACAAGTCCACGCAGATGCCGATGCCGCAGGCGGCGTTGATGCGGTCCAGCCCTTCGATCCACACCGTCGCCGTCTGCCGTTCTGTGACTTCTTCGTCGGAGATCTCGCCGTTGCCGTCGCGTGGCCGCCAAGCGTGGTGCCCCTCGTCATTCAGCACCATCAAGGGCTCGTCCTTGAAGAGATCGCCCAAGCGCTTGCGGGCGAACGCGTCGTCCGTCTCCGCGCCAAGCCGGCTGACCACCATCCCGCCCGCCGTGACGATTTCCGGCGCCGGATTGAACCAATGCCAGTTCGTCACCAGCACCTTGCCCTTCGCCAGTTCCGGCCGCAGCGCCGAAGGCACGATGTCGAACCGCTGGTAGTAGCTGTCCGCAGCGCCCGGATGCAGCACGTTCAGCCGCTCCTTGATCGTCAAGTTCGGGCAAACCACCAGCACGCGGCGCGGAAAGCGCGGGTTGCCCGGCGTGGCGGCGCGATTGCAGAACGCCCACGCGATCAGCATGGCCATCACCACCGTCTTGCCCGCGCCGGTGGCCATCTTGCAGGCGTACCGCGGGATGGGCAGGCCGCCCGGCTCCGCGGGCAGATCCGCCAGTTTCGGATGCTGCGCCACGGTCGCGACCCATTCGTCCGGCCGCGGATTCAATCCTTCGCGCAGCGTTTGGAAGTCCCGCTCGCTCACGCGCTGCCTGGCTCGCGTGCGCTGGCCGGCGCTTAGGATCTCCTCCAGATAGATGATCGTCTCCACGGCCTCCAGTTGGCAGAAGAACAGCCGGCGAGCGCGATCTTTCCGCCACCAGTGGCGCAGCAAGCGCTTGGTGGTCTGCGAGGCGTTGCGATAGCCGGATTCGCGCCAAGCCTTCACGTCCGCCCGCAACGCGTTGACGAGGGGCAGATCGTCGCGCTCTTCTTCCGCAAGCAGTTGCCGCTGACTGCTGCCGGTGCGCTCCGTGCGATACCAATAGCTCGCTTCGCGGCGATGCGGCATCTTCTGCGGCAAGCCGGTTCCGGTGTCGTACAACCAATGCTGGTCCGGCTCGTCGTAGGGCAAGCACAGGATCGGGTTCTCGACCGGGCGGATGGGGATGGCGGCTTGAGCCATCACGCAGCTTCCTCAATGGCGCGTACGCGCAACCCCTCGTTTCCTCGCGGGTCGATCATCTTCACGGCGATGCGCCACGTCTCGCCCTCGGTCAAGCGCGCGGGTCTGGCGAACGGCAGGCTCGAGAGACCGCTCAGTTGCGCAAACGCATCGCGTTCCACCACGCTGTTTTCGCCGAGGACGCGGGCCAGCTTGTCCCACTTGGAGGGGTCCGGGAAGAACGCTTGGCAGATGCAGAACGTGCGCCCGTCGTAATCCGTGTCCAGGAACCACGCGGCGATTTGACCGCTGTCCGTGGGGGAGACGGAGCCGGTGGCGGGGTCGTAGACGTCCATGCCCTCCACTTCGACGACGAATTGGCCGTCCTGCTGGCGCTCCGGTTGCTTCATCCGTGGTGCGCTGAACACGGTGAACAGTTGGCTGGTGGCTTGATCCTTGAGCAGCTCGTCGCCCATCTGCACGTCGGGGCGAATCAGCGCCATGTGCAGGCGCAGCTTGGGGTGGCTCGGGTCTTCCACGGCTTCCTGCGCGGCGGCGTCGAATCCGAAGGCGGCGAACACCAGGTCGTCGTAGCCGGCGCGGTTGGCGTCGCGTATCGCCTCTTCCACTTGCAGCACGGACAGATTGCCACCCTCCGGCCCGATCGAAACGGCCACGCGCCGTTCGTCGCCGTTGCCGTTCGCCCACGCGCCTTCGGCATGAACCAGCGAGCCCGTGGTGGCATCAAGCCGGGCGAAGCGGAGGCTCTTGTTGCCGGGGAAATCCACGCCAGCGACTTTGAGCAGGCGGATCACCTTCTCCAGATGCGCTTCCGCATTGGCCAGCGCCATGTCGCCCGCTGGCGCGTCGAACGCTTCGAGTTCATCGGGTGCGCCGCCGATGGGCGACTCTTGTTTGCGAGGGGCACGCCCCTCGCGCTCCCCGGCTGAGGGCTCTGGCCCCATCTCAATGGCGATCACGCCTTCCATAGTGAACGGCCCGGAGACGCGCACGACGCCGCGCACTACTTCGGGCCGATCCACCAGTTCCTCCGATTCGGAATTGGCGGCGATGCAGCGGTCCACTTCCTCCATCTTGTCGCGGCGGGCTGCGCGATAGGCTGCCAGCGCGTCCTGCAACGATGGCGGCCAATCCGGGTCCGCATCGAACGGTACTTGCCACTCTTGCCAAACACTCTGGGGGATGCGATGCCGGTAGTTGGCAGCTTGGCCTGCGGTCAGCGCCTTCAAGCCGCCGCGGGCCGATGTGCGCTTGATCGAAGTGGCGGGCGCATCCGGCAGCAGCCAGCGGCGAACGTCCGCATCGGCGATACCGTTCGCGCCTTGCTGCCGGTGCTTCGCAATCAGCTTGTCGACCAAGGCGCTCTTGAGCTTCACGTCCACATCATCCAGCGCCTCGTTCAAGCGCTTGAGCTTCTCCGCCAGCTTCGGCTCATGCTTCTCGAACACCGGATCGAGCGACGTGTTGTGCGCGATGCTGTTCAGCGTGATGCGCGGCACCCGCTTGCCGCGCAACGTCAGCGGCTTCTTGCGCTGCTCATCCGCGATCCAGACGCCGCGGGGGTTGCGGGCGAGGTCCCCCGCGCCGAGTTCGCGCAGGTCGTAGTAGTCGAACTGCGCCGTCATCAGCCGGTGCTTGGCGAGCGCCAGCGCAACGCGGCTGGTGTCGATGACGATCCAGCGCCGCGCCCACTGTTCGGCGACGAACGCGGTGGTGCCGCTGCCGCAGGTGGGGTCCAGCACCAGATCGCCGGGATCGGTGGTCATCAGCAGGCAGCGCTGCACCACCTTCCACGCCGTCTGCACGGCATAGATGGGATTCGCTTCGCCCTTGGTGTCCACCCAGAGGTTGGAGATGGCCGTGCTGCCGCGATCTTCCCAATAGACGACGCCGCCGATGGAATCGCCGCGGCCGGAGAAAAGGCGTTCGGATTTGGCGAGACGGTCTAGCCCGGCGGGTACCTCGAAGCTCCAGTGCCGATTGGCACCACAGGTCCGCTTTTCACCCTGATAGATGTAGTCGATGCTCCGTGCTTCCTGTGGACCTTGGCTCACAATCGGATAGTCGATCCGCGCCCAACGAAAGCCCTCGCGCAGCAACCGGGCTTTTTCGTCCGCGCTGCCCGCTCGGCGAACCTCGCCGTCCGGCGAGATCAGCGCCCGGAACTTGGGATCGTCTTCGGCGTCCGAACGCTCTTCGGCCAAGGGGATGATCTTCGCCTTGCTGCGGTCCTTGGCGTACCACAGCAGATAATCGTGTACCGCCGCGGTGGGCGTGGTGGCGCCTTTCTTCTTGAACACGATGGTGACGATGGCGTTCTCTTCGCCGAACACCTCGTCCATCACGCAGCGCACGCGATGCTGGTTCTCGTCGCTGATCTGCACGAAGATGCTGCCGGTATCGGCCAAGAGCTCCCGCGCCAGGATGAGCCGATCGCGCAGATAGGCCAGATAGGAATGAACGCCGCGCAGCCAGGTGTCCCGATACGCCTGCACCACTTCCGGCTGCCGCGCCAAGTCCTGCTCCCGATCCTTCACGTCCCGCTGCCCGAGGTTCGGCTGGAAGTTGGAACGAAAGCGGATGCCGTAGGGCGGATCGAGATAGATCATCTGCACCTTGCCGGCCAAGTCCTCGCGCCGCGCCAAGCTCGCCATCACCTGCGCCGAATCGCCCAGGATCATCCGGTTCGCCCAATCCACGTCGTGCCGGTAGAACTGCACGGCCTTGGCGTAGTCGTGCTGCGGATCCGCGAACAGATCGCGGTTCACATCCTCCCGCGCCAGCACCTGCAGAATAGCCTCGGTAGCCACCCGCTCGTGCATATGCAGCGGCACCGGATCAACCTCGAACGCCGACCTCTCCCGCTTCCCACTCCACTCCAGCCAGGGCTCATGCTGCTTGACGGCGGCGTGAAGCGCCGCCGCTTCGTCCGCCGTGAGCGCCCGCTCCCGAGCGACCTCCACGATCTCCCGCAGCCGATCCGCCGCCTCTCCATCCGGCGCACTCCGCAACACCGGCGGCAAGTGCGCGTTGTACCGCACCTGCACGGGCGGCTCATCCCGCACCATCCCCTGCGCCTCCAGCCCGGCCGGCGGGATGTTCTTCCGCCGAGCGGGGTAGGCGACGGTGCGGATGGGCGCATCTCCGGCGCTCGGGCCGTCGCGTTGGCTTTTACGCGGCATCTAGCTCCCTCGGATCACGGCAAACGCCTTGGCCTTCACCATTCAGCCGATTTACACAGTTTATTCAGACGAGGGAGCATCTCGCCAAGCACCCGATGCAGCGCTTCCAATAGGTCTTCTTTCGACGACGAGTCAACGGGTTGCCGATACCAAGCCACATACCGTTCTCGCTTGAGCGCCACATCGTCAACCGAGGCCAGATTCTCCCTAAAGTGGCACTCCACCTTCGAAAGGGAGCCGTCCACATCCTCTGCTTCGAGACCAAACCCCCAGTACCCTTCCTCGATCTGCACAGTAAATCGACACCACTTGAGTTCCCCCGGCAATTCAAGGAACACCTCGTCTTCTCTTCTGGAGTAGCGAAATTTTCCGATCCGAGGACGTCCCTTGTTCAAGTGCTTCTCGTACTGCTTGTTCAGCGTTCGCCGCAATTCCAAGACGAATTTGTCCGGGTCGACCTTGAACTCATCCACGCTAGCACTAACAATAGATGATAACCCGAGTACATCTCTCAGGTGCTTGATTTCTGAGGACGACAGCGTCTTTTCATCCTCATCCAGCTGCAAACAACGAAAAAATGCTGCCATAAACAACATAACACGCTTCGGATCCACGGTCTGCCCGACCGACATCCTATCGCGTAGCTGCTCAAACTCCTCCGCATTGTCGAATTCTTCTGCCAGAGCCTTGAAAAGCCGATCATCCAACTTCTGCCGTCGAATGAAGTCGTAGAGAAGCTCGTAGTGTTCCTGCATGCACAGTACGCCAAACAGCACTCTTGACATGGACCTATCATCACCCTGCGTGGCTCGCAGCTCCTTCTTAGCAAGGATCATCAGCAGAGTTAGAGAATTGAACATTCGTTTCATCGTTCTCGGATTGAATCCTATAGATGAGTCTATCAGATCTTGGTAGATATCAATGTCATCGTCTTTTGCTTCCACGCCAATTTTCTTGAGGAGGCTTTCGAGGTATTCCTCTACCTTATATCGTCGGATTGGCATCTTGAACGGCACTTGAATGATCTTGTCAAAGAAGCTCTTGCCTTGGAGACCGACCTCATCGACACCGAACTTTTCCTTCAGGCCAGTAACTACCACACTGTAGTCGCATGCAATCAAATAGACACACCGATCTATGTCCAAGAAAATCTTGAGGGCCTCAAGTAGCTCAATCGCCTTCACTGGCACGAGACGGTCGATGTCATCGATGAAGACGATCACCCTGTCGACCCTATCCTTCTCCACCGTTTCTTGGACGATCTTGGCGATGCGGTCCTTTAGTTTGGCCAACTCACGAAACGGATCGGCATCGGGGGTTCCCCCTTGCGCTTCGGTGATGACGGTCTTGACGGTGTCCGCCTGACCGATAACGCTCGCGCCCCCCACCGCAAGGGCGCGTGCGACGTGGAGTACTTTCTTCGCGGCGTTGGCTGCGTTGCCATCCGACGGCGAAAGGCTATCGATGAAGTAGGACATCATCGATAGCGCAAGGGTGTCCGAAGAGTTGAACTGAGCGTACTGCCAAGTGTTGAACCAAACCGTCTTGTAAGAGCGCCGCCCGGACGGCCCGTGTTTCTTGTCCAACGATTCCTTGATGAGGTTCATGAGGCTCGTCTTGCCGGAACCCCAGTCGCCCTGCAACGCGACGGTGATGGGCGTGTCGCAGCTTGCGACGAAGTCTCGGAGGACCTCAGCGTAGCTGGTGAGCCCAAGCGCTTCGTCGTCGGACCGTGCGATCGGCACGTCCTTCAATCCAAAATTCTTCACTTCTCCCCCTCCGTCCTACGTCGTGGCGCTCGCCGCTGCTGCGCGTCACCATCTCGCACGTTGACGGTCGAGCATAGCACGCCTATTCGTCCTGGGGACGCTGCGCCTCGCCCAAGGCGTTGAAGACGGTGCGGAACTGCACCGGGTCCACCGCCACGCCGCCCACGCGCACGGTCCAGTGCAGGTGGGCGCCGGTGGCGCGGCCGGTCTTGCCGATTGCGCCGATCACTTGGCCGCGGGGGAGGTCTTGGCCTTCGGCCACGTCCACGCGGCTTAGGTGGCAGTACATGGTGACCAAGCCGCCGCCGTGGTCGAGGATGACGGTCTTGCCGTTGAAGAAGAAATCGCCGACCACGGCCACGGTGCTTGGCGCAGGGGCCCACACCGGGGTGCCGGTGGGGGCGGCGATGTCCAAACCCGAATGGGGCGAACGCGGTTTGCCGTTGAAGAAGCTGCGGGCGCCGAACGGGCTGGACTTGCGGCCCACCGCCGGCAGCGTGAAGGGCACCAAGTCCGGGCGGACGGGGGTGCGGAGGGCGTAGCCCGCGTCCTGCAAGGCGCGCTCGCGGCGGTAGCGCGCCAGGTCTTGGGAGTTCGGATCCACGTGGCGCTGATTCGGCACGGTCAGGTGGCGTTCGGGGTATTGCTTCGTGCGTACGGTGAACGCGAGCGAGCGCTCGCCTTCGGGCGTTGTCACGGTGACTTCATGCGAACCGGGCGTCGCGTCCAACGGCACGCCGACGATGGCGCGGTTTGCCACGACGAGTGCGTCCTCGCCTTGGTAACGCGCGCCGGTGGCGTCCTCGGGCAGCGGCAGCGCGACGATGCCGCCGATTTCCACCGCGACGGTGGCGGCCATCACCAACGCGCTAGGCATCGTCGTCTCCTTGTTTGGGCGTGGCTTTGACACTCTGCACCGTGGCCCGCACATGGCCGTCGCGCAAGTGCGCCAGCACGGTTTCGCCGGGCGTCGCGTTCGCCACCGACGTAACGGGCTTGCCCCACGCGCTGCCGTCCGGTTTGGCGACGATGGCGAAGCCGCGATCCAGCGTGGCTTGGGGGCCTACCGCGGCCCGCGCTCTTTCCAACGCGGCGAAGAGGGCGCCGGCGCGATCCACGCTTGTCCGCGCCGCGCCGACGAGCCGCCGATGCAGGCCGGCGACGCGCTCCCTTGCGGCGGCCACCCGCGCCCCCGGGCTGCCGCGGGCGAGCAGCGTGCGTTGGTGCGTGAAGCGCGTCCGCGACTGCTCAAGGCGCGAACGCATCGCCGCGGCTAGGCGCGTCTCCAGTTCGTCGGTGCGCAACATGCGTTGTTCCAACAGGCGGCGCGGATGCACCAGGCGTTGCTCGGCGGCGGCCAGCACGCGCCGTTCCGTGCGCAGCCGCGCCGCGAACCGGCCGGCGATGGCGCGGCGCAGGCGCACGATGCGGGCGAGCGTCTCGGCGGCGTCCGGCGTCGCCAACTCGGCCGCCGCGGAGGGCGTGGGCGCGCGTTTGTCGGCGGCGAAGTCCGCCAGCGTGACGTCGGTTTCGTGGCCCACCGCGGACACCACCGGAATCCGGCAGGCGGCGATGCGGCGCACCACCGCCTCGTCGTTGAACGCGGCCAGGTCTTCCAGCGAACCGCCGCCGCGGGCGACGATGATCACGTCCGGCGGATGGCGCATCCGTTCGGCGCGTTGCAGAGCGCCGAGAATCTGCGGTGGCGCCTCAAGGCCCTGCACGGCGACGTCGAAACACGTCACGCGCACGCAGGGAAAGCGCCGCCGCAACACGGACAGCACATCGCGCAGCGCAGCGCCGGCGCGCGAGCTCACCACCGCGATGTGGCGCGGGAAGGCCGGCAGCGGGCGCTTGCGTTCCTCGGCGAACAGCCCCGCCGCCGCCAATTTCGCCTTGAGCTGCTCGAACGCGGCGCGCAACGCGCCTTCGCCGGCCAGCTCCATGTGATCGACCACCACTTGGAAGTCGCCGCTGGCCTCGTAGATGGAAAGCCGCCCGGCCACCACCACGCGCACGCCATCGGCCAAACGGAAGCGCACGAAGCGGTTGCGGCTGGCGAACATCACGCAGCGCACGCGGGCGCGCTCGTCCTTCAGGCTGAAGTACCAGTGGCCGGAAGCGTAGGGGCGGTGGTTGGACACCTCGCCTTCGATCCAAACGCGGCCGAAGCGTTCCTCGACGACGATCCGCGCCTCGGCGGCCAACTGGCTCACGGTGTACACGAAAGCGCCCGAGGCGGTTCTGGCCGGGCTTCTCCCGGGCGGCGCGGCGCTTGCCCGGGGCGCGGGGTTCGTGCGGCGTCCCTGCACGGTCAACGGCTTCCGCACACCGCGCAGTCGGGGTTGCGCGGCAGGCGCAACTGCCGCCACTCCATGCGCTTGGCGTCCAAATACAGGACTTGGCCGACCAGGCTTTCGCCCACGCCGGCCAGCAGCTTCATCGCCTCCATCGCCTGCACGCTGCCAACGATGCCCACCAACGGCGAGGCCACGCCGTTCTCGGCGCAGTTGAGGGGCTCGTCCGCGGCGTCGCCGTAAAGGCATTGGTAGCAGGGGGAATCCTCCCGCCGCGGGTCGAACACGGCGATCTGCCCCTCCCAGCGGATGGCCGCGCCGGACACCAGCGGCGTGCCCGCGGCGAAGCAGGCGGCGTTCACCGCGTAGCGGGCGGCGAAGTTGTCCGTGCCGTCCAGCACCACGTCCGCGGCCGCCACCGCCGCCGCCAGTTCCTCGCCCTGCAACTTGGCGGCGCGGGTTTCGATGCGCGTGTCCGGGTTGATGCGTTCGATGCGGAGTTTGGCGGACTCCACCTTCGGCGTACACACCGCTTTCAGGTCGTGGATGATTTGGCGTTGCAGGTTGGAGAGGTCCACGCTGTCGTGGTCCACCAAGTGCAGGTTGCCGACGCCGGCCGCGGCCAGATACAGCGCCGCCGGCGAACCCAAGCCGCCCAGCCCCACCACCAGCGCCTTCGCGCCAAGCAGCGCTTCCTGCCCGGCGATGTCCACCTCCGGCAGCATGATCTGGCGGCTGTAGCGTGTGAGCTGCGCGTCGTTCACGGTTGCCGACCCAGCGTGACGCGCGGGCGGTTTTCGATGTCCCGGCGCGTTTCCATTTCCGTGAAACCCGCCTGTTGGAACAGCGCCGCCACCGCCGGCCCTTGCTCGTGGCCGTGCTCCACGGCAAGCCATCCGTGCGTTTGCAGATGCGCCGGTGCCTCGGCGATCAAGCGGGCGAGGAACTCCACGCCGGTGGCGCCGCCGACGAGCGCCCGCCGCGGCTCGAACCGCAAGTCGCCGCGTTGCAGGTGCGGGTCCGCGGCGGCGACGTAGGGGGGGTTGCTGACGATGATGTCGAAGCGTTCCGTCACGCCGGCGAAGCCATCCGCCAAGAGCGTTCGCACGGCCAAGCCGCAGCGCTCCGCATTGCGCTGCGCCAGCGCCACGCAGGCCGGGTCGATGTCCGTGACGACGATGCGCGCTTCGGGCCGTTCCGACGCGATGGCCAGCGCCACCGCGCCGCAGCCGGTGCCGACATCCAACACCGTGGCGTTCGCTCCCACAAGAGGCAACGCCGCGGCCACCAACGTCTCGGTGTCCGGGCGGGGAATCATCGCGCAGCGGGCGATCTCGAGGTTCAACCCCCAAAACTCCCGCTCGCCGAGGATGTACGCCAGCGGCTCCCCGGCCGTGCGCCGGGTGATCCAATCGCAGGCGACGGCGCGATCTTCCGGGCGCATGTGCCGTTCCTCAAAAGCGTACAGATGCGTTCGCGGCACCGCGGCTGCCCGGCGCACCAGCAGGTCCGCCTCTAGGCGCGGCAAGCGTTCCCGCGCGTAGGCCGCGCAAGCGCCCAGCGTGTCTAGCGCGGCGGCCCCGTTCATCGCGCCCCGTCCGCGGCCGGCGGCGCCTGCTCCCCGCCAAGCCGCCGCAGCATGTCCGCGTGGTGTTCGTGACAGAGCGGCTCGATCAGATGCTGCAACTGCCCGGCCACGATGTCGTCCAGCTTGTAGAGGGTGAGGCCGATGCGGTGGTCGGTCACCCTGCCTTGCGGGAAGTTGTAGGTGCGGATGCGTTCGGAGCGGTCGCCGCTGCCCACCAGCGTCCGGCGCGTTTCGGATTGTTCCGCCTCTTGGCGGGAGCGGGCGGCGTCGAGCAATCTCGCTTGCAGAAGGCCCATGGCGCGGGCGCGGTTCTTGTGCTGGGAGCGCTCGTCTTGACACTCCACCACGATGCCGGAAGGCAGGTGCGTCAACCGCACCGCCGAATCGGTTTTGTTCACATGCTGGCCGCCGGCGCCGGAAGCGCGAAACGTGTCCACGCGGATGTCGCCCTTGTCCAACTCCACGTCCGTGATGGCGTCCTGCTCCGGCAACACCGCCACCGTGCAAGCCGACGTGTGAATGCGCCCTTGCGATTCCGTCTCCGGCACCCGCTGCACCCGATGGGCGCCGGACTCGAACTTCAAGCGCTCGTACACCCGCTTGCCACAGACGCGGACGATGATCTCCTTGTAGCCGCCGTGTTCCCCGCCGCGCTCGCTCAGGACGTCCACGTCCCAACCTTCGTTCTCCGCGTAGCGCCCATACATGCGAAACAGATCCCCGGCGAAGATGGCCGCCTCGTCGCCCCCCGTGCCGGCGCGGATTTCCAAGTACACGTTGCGCCCGTCGTCCGGGTCCTTGGGCACCAACAACGCCTGCAACTCCGCCTCCGTTTCGCCCAGCGACTGCCGCAACTCCGCGGCGTCCTCGCGGGCGAGCTCGCGGATGCCGTCGTCCTCGTCCTGCGCGAGCGCCAGCGTCTCCTCCAGCTCCGCGCTGGCCTTGCGGTGGCGCTCATACGCCGCGATGACGGGCTCCAGCTCCGCGAACTCCCGCGCAAACGCCGTGAAGCGCTCGCGATCCGCCACCACGCCGGCATCCGCCAGCATGACGGCAAGCTCCTCGTGGCGCAACGCAAGCCCGCCGAGCTTGGCAACAATGGACGTGGAAAGCGACATGGCGACATTCTACGCCTTCGGCGTGGCGCTCCAGGGCACGGCTGCCTACGCCACGCCGCCACCCCTCCCCGCGGGGAATCCGATTTGCGCTATGCTCGGTTTCGGTTAGCATGTTGTCCAACAGCGCAAGAAGGAGGAGCCAGTGAAGCGCTACGTCGTCATTGTGCCGAAAGGCGAAATCGAACCGCCGTTGTTGACCAAGGTCTTCCCGCACTTCTACGAGCTCGTCGCCGACACCGTGTGGATAGTGGGGAGTCCGCA
This sequence comes from Candidatus Azotimanducaceae bacterium, assembly GCA_965243095.1. GTDB lineage: Bacteria > Pseudomonadota > Gammaproteobacteria > Pseudomonadales > Azotimanducaceae > VXYL01. Next base: position 1,121,315 of record OZ251530.1, on the reverse strand, counting down.
AATCACATGCGCGGAAGTCTGCGAGACGTTGGGCATCGGCCGAGACGGCAAACGCGGCGTGGTCACCAAGATGGACGACTACTACGGCTTCTACGACCGCGCCCTGTGGGAAAAAGCGAACGCTTGGGGAGCCCAGACGTGAACGCAGAAGACAACGTGTTCCCATTCTCGCCGCCACAACCGGGGGGAGGTGGCGGCGATGACACCAGGGAGCGACTCGCCCGAATCGAGAACGAGCTGACGCACCTGGCCAAGCGAGAGGACATCAAGGACATGGAGGCCAAGATCATGAGGTGGCTCGTGACGATACTGTCGGGTGCCGTGATCGCGGTGCTTGCCGCTCTGGCCCGCACGTTCTTCTAAAGCGTATGTAGGCTCGCCGGCGGCGCTGGTCGGCCAAGCGGGACGAAGGCCTTGAATGCACAGACGATGGATAGCGTCATCGTCCGTTGGCCATGTCCTAGCGGAGCGTCACGCCTAGGCACGAACCGCCGTCCAAAGCACCGCGATGCCGAAGTTCCAGAGCAACAAGACGCCTCCGAGCACGCAGAAGCTGCGTGGCGGCTACTACACGCCGACACCGCTCTCGGAGTATCTGTGCCGGTGGGCCATCCGCGACTCATCTGATCGCGTGATTGAGCCAAGCTGCGGCGACGGCAGCTTCGTTCGCGCCGCGGCTTCCCGCCTTCACGCGGGATCCTTGGTGGCGGTGGAGGTTGTTGCCGACGAACTCGAAAAGGCCAAGCAGTCCATCGGCGACAACAAGGCCGTTGAATGGCTGTGCGGCAGTTTCTTTCAGCTCGCGCCGGCGTTGATCGAAGGCGAGAGGTTCGATGCCGCCATCGGCAATCCGCCGTTCATCCGTTTCCAACACTTCGACAGGCGCGAACGCGAGTGCGCCTTCGCGTTGCTGCGCCAGTTCGACTACCGGCCCAATGGTCTGGCGAACGCATGGGCCGCCTTCGTCCAACTCTCCGTGGAGATGCTGCGCGATGGCGGACGCTTGGCGATGGTCGTGCCGGCCGAACTTCTGCAAGTGCAATACGCGGCGGATCTGCGGTTCCGGCTGCCGCTTCAGTTCGATCAAGTCACGCTGGTGGCCTTTGACGAATTGGTGTTTCCGCAGATTCAGCAGGAGGTCGTGCTGCTGTTGGCGGAGGGCCGGCGACGAAATGCGAACTCGCCTGGGACACTGCGTGTGCAACAAGTGCGGAACGGCGACGCCTTGGTGGCAAGTGCGCCCTGCGTAGCCCGCGCTGCCGCGAACGGGGCGCCGGCAGGCGTGGACGACTGGCAGAAGTGGACTGCGCTGTTCCTCCAAGAACCCGAGGCAGCGGTGCTGCGGGCGTATGCGGACTCCCCCACCATGCATCGTCTGGGCGACTTGGCCGATGTGGATGTCGGCATCGTCACCGGGCGCAATCGGTTCTTCGTGGTCAGCCAAGAGCAAGCACGGGTACTGCAGCTCGGCGACCGCGCATTGGATGTCGTTGGAAGGACGTCCGCCTTGCAATCCACCCGTTTCACCGATGCCGACATGCAACACTACGCCGCCAGCAACCGTTCCAAGCTACTTCACTTGAGCGGCCTCCCCCGGGCTGCGTTTTCCCCATCTTTGGCCGCCTACGTCGCGCAAGGCGAGGCCGAGGGCGTGGATGCCGGCTACAAGTGCCGCATCCGCAACCGTTGGTTCGACGTGCCTTCCGTCGGTGTGCCGGACGCTTTTCTGTTCCGCCAAATCCACACCGCGCCGCTCCTGGTGGCCAACCAAGCGGGTGCCACCTCCACCGACACCATCCACCGCACCCGCGTCCACACCGGCGTAGACCGCGAGCGCCTGTGCGGCGCGATGATCAACTCGCTCACCTTCGCCTCGGCGGAAGTCGGCGGCAGAAGCTACGGCGGCGGCGTACTCGAACTGGAGCCGCGGGAAGCCGAGCGCCTCCTTGTGCCGTATGAGTTCGCAGCCGGTCTCGACTTGGACTATATGGAGGAGCGCTTGCGCGCCGGCGACCTGCCAAGCGCCTTAGCCCACGGCGACGACGTGCTCCTACGCCAAGGCTGCGGAATGTCGCGCACCGAATTTAAGGCGGCACGTTCGGGATGGGATCGATTGCGCCGACGACGACAGCGACGCCGATCGGGCGGGGCACCCCGCTCAGCAAGCAGCATCGCACCCGCGCCGATCGCGGCCTGAGTGCGTTTGGCAAATGGTCGACACAGCGGACACCAACTTGTTGGAGGACGCCTTGGCGGATCTCAAGGCGTCGCCCGACGAGGCCAAGGAGGAACATCTGCCCCTGCCGTCCGACAAGGCGCTGCAAAGCGCTGTCCATGTCCTTCGGGCGATATACCGCATATGGCCGCGTAGATTCGAGGTCTACCCCATGCCCAACGGCGAGATTGCCATAGATGCGCCTGCGGGCCCCGGCCGTTCCATCCTCATTCTTTGCGACTCGGCAGGCGGTGCCCTATGCGCGGTGAACTTCGACCGCACATGCCGGCGGGTGCGTTACGCCGACGCACGGCTGTTGGCCGATGGGTTCTTGCGTGGCGCGATAGGCTCACTCGTCCAGCGTCCGAAGGAGCCGACTAAGCACATCGTCGTGACGTCGGCTTAGTGCCGACCCTCCAGACTATAACATAAATAAAATCAAACACTTGTGGCAAAAAGGTCGCGCCTAGGCGACCAGCATCTTTCGACGTCCGTCGCATCTGGGAACGACCGTCACTTGCGACCATCTCATCCAAATCCCAAAAGGCAGCAAAAAAAGACTTGCGTTCTCCTGTAGTACCAAGTATTTTGGAGTCCATAGTGTAACAGGAGGTAGCCAATGGAGCTCACCAAACAGTTCACCGCCGGGCAACGCAAGGAAGCAGGCAGCATGAAGAGGAGCAGCTAATGGCTTCAAGCCATGACGTTCGCGTCGCCGACGAAGTTTGGATCGCCGCGGCGACCCTGCACCGCAGCCGCCCCGACTCGCCGGACTTCACCATCGCCGAAATCATGGCGCAGGCGGAGGCCGCGCGGGTGGCGGGCTTGCCCCTGCGCCCCGGCGTCAAGGTCCACGTCTACCAGCACTGCGTCGCCAACCGCCCTCCCAATACGGGCCGCTATCGCATGCTGTTCGAGACGACCAGCGGTCGGCGGCGGCTGTTTCGGCCAAGCGACCCCTGCCACCCGCAGCGGTATTCCGGCAAGGCGGTCCCGAAGCGGGGCGAAGTACCCGCCGCCTACGCCGACCTGATCGACTGGTACGAGAACGTGTACCTCGCCGGGGTTGCCCCCACCACAGACCCCATCCTGGCGCTGCGGGGCGTTGGTCGGGAAATCTGGGCGGGCGAGGATGCGGATGCCTATGTGCGTCGGCAACGCGAGGGTTGACGGTGAGCCGGATTTTCTGGGACACCAACCTGTTCATACACCTGTTCGAGGGCGAAGGCGACCGCGCCGAACGGGTCGTCGCGCTACGCGAGCGGATGATCGAGCGCCAAGACCACCTCCTCACGTCGGCGCTGACGTTGGGCGAAATCCTCGCCAAGCCCTTGGCGGCAGGAGATGGCGAATTGATGCGTCGCTACAAGCACGCCATCACCACCAGCGCCACCGTCCTGCCTTTCGATCAGACGGCCGCGTCGGCATTCGCCTCTATACAGAGGAACAGCACCATACATCCGGTGGACGCCATGCAGCTGGCCTGCGCGTCCGCGGCGGGCGTCGATTTGCTCATCACCAACGACGAGCGGCTCAGCCGTCACATGGTGCCCGGCATTCACTTCATCCAATCGCTGGCAGTTGCCCAGCTCTGACCCACTGGAACGGAGGCTCCATGAAGAGTCACTTACACACTCCCTACCACACCCGCCACCTGCGGCAGCGATTGCAGCAACGAGGCCGCACACCGGAGGATATCGATCTTATTTGCTGCTACGGCACGGAAGTGCGGGAGGATCTCTATATGCTGCGGAATCAAGATGTTGACGAGCTAATCGGCGAAGACAAGCGCCTAGCACGACGTTGCGACCGGCTGCGTGGTTGGGCCGCCATCGTGAGTGGGGGCCATGCGGTGACTTGCTACCGCCTTGCCGGCGCGGCCGGCCGCCGTGCGATCCGCCGCCAGCGCTCGCGTTCCAAGAGACGCACACGGTCAGCGAGTTGAAGGACGGCCCTACCCCCGGAACCGCTATCGAAGCAGTTGACGCCCTTGCCGACCTTGAAGCGGATGTGGTACGTTCTCCCGCATCAAGGGCACTTGCAGCGAGAAGCCATGAAGCTCAAACGTGCGATTTTGGAGGCCATGGGGCGCAGTGACCTCCAAGACGTGACGGCTCGCCTAGGCATTTACGACGATGTCGATAGGCGGTCACCGCCGTCCATGCTCCGCCGCCTTGCGGCAGACTCGAGCGCTACCGAAGCACGCCTGATTGGCGCACTCCGCAAGGCCCGCCTTCAAGAGATCGCCGAGATTCTTGGCGTCGACAGCGACGGTCGCAAGGAGGAACTCACCCAGCGGATTCTGGCCGCTCAGCCGAAGAGCCGAAAGGTGTCCAAGCCGCCTGCCGCCACGCTTCACTCCGTCCATCGGCTAGGCGATGCCAAGACGTTGGACGTGCGCGCCCTGCGAAGCGACGCCGAAAGAGGCGGTTGCGTGACCGTCATTTCGGCCTACTACAGCTTGAAGACGCTCCGACAGCTAGTCCGAGGCCGCCCCGCACGCATTCTCCTCAACGGGAGAAGCCGCGGCCCCAAGCGCGATCGCCAAGTCAAGGAACTGCGCCGTTGGAAGGGGAAGAACAAAAGCGTCGAAGTGAAGCTCGCTTTCTACGACAGCCTGTTTCACACCAAACTCTACTTGTTCGAGAAGGGCAATGCGACGGTTGCTTGGATCGGGTCGGCTAACGCGACCGAGAACGCGCTTGGGCCACAACAGAACAACGAAGAGATACTTCTCCGAATTGACCCAGCTCCGGATTATCTCCTCAAATACGCAAAAAAGGCGTGGGAGGAAGGATTCGCAATCGAAGACGTAGCGACATCAGCTAGTCTAGGAGCAAACTCTCTTTCTCACTTCTTCTCGGACGGTGCGCTTTATTACAAGCCCTTCTTCGTTTTGCAGCTGACCGTAAATCCATTCTATAGATTGATGGACGAACTTGGGCCGGAGGAAAGGAAGCGCTTGACTGCGTTCTATCCCCCTCCCCCGGATGCCGAACCCACGGCGGGTGTCAGTCCATTCAGCATCGGGCGGGCTTACCAGAGGATCGAAGGCTTGGAAGAGCCCCAGACCAGAGTGGTGATTCGTCACTTCGGGGTAGAGTCGTGCTACGGGTTGTGGGTTGCTTCCCCGTACATTGGGGAAGTGGAGAAACGGGTGGATAACGCAGCGACCGAAAAGGCCAGATATTACAAATCTCTGCATGACTGGCTGGAAGATGACCGCGGACGCGAAAAGTTGACCACGGCGTTTCGTGCCTATCTGGACAGCGTGCGTAGCACATTCGACGAGGCGGAGATCGACTGGCTAAGCGTGATTAGGAGGCACAAGATCGATAATCCATTTGAGTCGATTCGTCCTTTGGAGAACCGCATTGAATTGCTAAAGGGCAGCCTGTTGCACGATAGTAGCCGGATAACGCGAGCCTTCGTCAGAGCCGACGTGCCGGAGTTCGGCGAAGACCAGGAATCCCGAGAGGCGTTTCACGGCACTTTGATGGAGTCGCTTGCAGGGGAATTGCGGAGTAGGAACAAGTCCAAGGCGGCGCGGTGGATACTAGAGGACGTGGCCGGCGGCGTTGGGCAGGAGGACGGGCCGATCGAAACTCAGGTGAAGGAGATTCAGGCGAAACTGGAAAAGCGGCTACGCCGCTCGCGTGCTTGATCTTCTGGGGCACCGGTCGCCCGACCGCGCTCATCGTGGCTTAGCGCACTTGAGGTAGCCGCTACACCGTCCTTGTGGCCACCGCTGGTGGCACCGTGCTGGCGTGGCGGGCGGGGCCCAGCACGGCGAGGAGGCCGACTAGGCACATTGTTGCTACGCCGAGTAGTACGAACCACCAATCCAGTTTTGGGACGAAGGGGATGGCTTGCACTAGGAAGACGTTGAGGGCGATGGTCATGGCGGTGCCGAGGGTTACGCCTACTGCGGTGACGAGGGCGTTTTCCGTGAGGAAGTAGCGGAGGATGTCGCGTTTGGTGGCGCCGAGGGCGCGGCGGGTGCCGATCTGTTTGGTGCGGCGGCGGACGCTGTAGGCGGCGAGGCCGACGATGCCGAGGGCGTTGACGATCAGCAGCAGGGCCATGACGGCGGCTAGGATGGTGGCGACGGCTTTGTTCTCTCGGTAGCTCTTCTCCCGCGTGTCGAGCATCGACCACGGCGCCCGGACGATGCGGTCGCGGTTGGCCTGGGCGAGTTGCTCTTCGATGAGGGGCATCAGCTCGTCCACGCGGCCGGGCTCGGTGCGGATGAAATACTGCACGCTGCGCTGCATGAGTTTGTCCGGCACGAGCATGGTCTGGCCGGCGTTCGGGTTTCCCGCCCAATAGCCTTGCAGCAGCGCGACGATGCCGATGGCGGTGGTCAGTTTGCCGTTGATGTAGAAGACGCGCCCGGCAGCCTGTTCCGCGGGCACGTCCGGCCAGAGGGTTTGCGCCAACGCGGCGCTCAGGATGGCCTTGTCCGGCCAATCCGCCACGGCCGGGCCGCGCTCGCGGATGTCTTCCGGTGTGAAGTCGCGGCCGGCGATCAGTTCCACGCCGAAGGTGGCGAGGCCGTGTTCGTCCATCATGTACACGGGCGCGGAATGGCTGGGTTTTTCCGGGCCCGGCTCGGTTTGCACTCCGGTGGTCCAGCCGCTGCCGCCTAGCGGCACGCTGTTCACCACCGTTGCCGCGTACACGCCGGGGGTTTGGCGAATCAGCGCCAAGTCGTCCAGCACGGCGGCGCGGGCGTTGAAGTTGGGGGCGAAGCCGCTGGTGGTGATGTGAAAGAGCTCGGCTTCCGCTACGCCGGTCGGCTCGCCCGCCAAGTGGATTTGCTGGCGCACGATGCCGGCCGAGTTCACCGCCACGGTCATGGTGAAAGCCACTTGCAGCGCGATGAGCAACGCGCCGACTTTGCTCTGCCGCAAAGCGCGAAAGATAGGCCCTATTTCCACTGCATCTACCGTTGCCGTTGGACTGCCGCTACTGCGTTTTCACCAAGGTCGCCGCCGGCACGTTGCAGGCGCGCCATGTGGGATACACGCCGGCGGCCAAAGCGGAAACGATGGCGAGCGCGACGGCGACGGCAACCATCGGGCCTTGGAAGGTGAGAACCTCGGGCAGCTCACCCTCGCCGCCCTCGCCGAACAGCAGCGCAACACCGCGCAGGGCAAGCCATGTGGTCACCACGCCCAACGCGCCGCCGGCGACGCCGACGCAACCCGTCTCAACCATGTGCTGCGCGAACAACGCCTTTTTGCTGGCACCCAACGCTCGGCGCAGACCGATTTCGGGCGCTTTGCCGAAGAACTTCGCAAGCAGCAGGCCCATCATGTTCAGCAGGCAAACGAACAGGAACATCACGCCGACGCCGATCAGCAGCGCCACCCCCTCGTCCTCGTAGTGGTCGTCGATCCACTGCGTGACGTCGCGCAGACGATTGTTCAACTGCCGCTCGAACCGCCCCAGACGTTTCTGTTCGTTCACATAGTTGTCCAAGAAGGCGAGGTATCCCTGCTTTTCCTCGTCGTCCCGCAACTCGGCCCAAAATTGAATCCACACACATTCGGAGGCGAGGAACGCCTCGAACCCGTCGCCCGCGGGTTTCCAGCAGCTGGTGTTGCCGCGCCGCGGCAGGCGCAAGGACGCCATGAGCTCAAACGGCACGAAGATGTCGGCGGGGGGCGCGGTGAACCCGGTGTGCGGATCGTAGAACTTCGGCAGCGGTTCGTACTCGTCGAGCACGCCGTACACGCGGTAGTTGCGCCCGTTCAAGTTCACGTCGCGGCCGACCGAGTCCTCGCCGCCGAACAGTCTCTCGTTCGTCTGCCGGGAAAGCACGGCCACCTGTTCGGCGCTCTCGTCCATGCGCGCGTCCCACGCGCCGCCGAACAGGAAAGGCACGTCGAACATGGCGAAGAAATCGGTATAGGTGGCGCGGCCGCTGGCGTCGAAGGGGCGCGCGTTCTCACCCTCCGGCAAGACGACGAAACTGGTGCCGGTCATCGCCGCTTGGCGGTGCGCACGCCGCGCTTGCATGAGCGCGGATGCGTCGAGATAAGTGACCTGCCTCGGCGGTGTGCCTTCGTCGCTGTACGGTCGATGCGGGCTCCACGAATCGAGTTGCACGGCGAACAATTCGCTGCTTTTTTGCGGGATGGGATCCAACCCGCGCACATAGCTGATGTTCACGAACGTCATGCAGGCGCCGATGCCGAGCGCGATGGCGCAGATCATCAGGAGCGAGATTACGGCGTCTTTGCGCAGGCTGATGAGCGCGAGGCGGATGTAGTAGGCGAACATCAATCGGCCTGTTCGCTGACGCGCCCGTCGGCGATGGCGATGACGCGCCCCGCCCGCGCCGCCAAACCGGCGTCGTGCGTGACGATGATGATCGTCGCGCCGCCGGCGTGCAACTCGGCGAGCAGCGCCATCACGCCTTCGGCGGTGGTGGAATCCAGATTGCCGGTGGGTTCGTCCGCCAACAGGAAACGCGGCTCGCCCACCAACGCGCGGGCGATGGCGACGCGCTGCTGCTGGCCGCCGGAAAGCTGCGCCGGCAAGTGCCGTGCGCGGCCGCCAAGCCCCACCGTTTCCAGCACATCGGTCACGCGCCGTTTGCGTTCGGCGGCGCGCATTCCGCGATAGCGCAGCGGCACGTCCACGTTGTCGAAAACGCTCAGTTCCGGGATCAAGTTGAAGCCTTGGAAGACGAAGCCGATCTTCTCGCCGCGCAGCTTCGAGCGGGCGCTGTCGCTCAAACGCGAAACGTCTTCGCCATCGAGCAAGTAGGTGCCGGTGTCGAACGTCTCCAGCAAACCCGCGATGTTGAGCAACGTCGTTTTGCCGGAACCGGAGCGGCCCGCCACGGCGACGAACTCGCCTTCCTCCACCGCGAGATCGACATCGCGCAAGGCGTGCGTCTGCACGGTGTCCGTGCGATACACCTTGGCGATGTTCTGCATGTGTAACAAAGCGGCTCCTTTGCGGTCCGCTATCCGGTAATCAGTACGGCTTCCTTGCCGTCAAAGACGTCCAAAGAAGAGACGATGATCTCGTCGCCTTCCACAAGGCCGTCGAGTATCTCCACGGCGTTCAAGCTGTGCGCGCCGACGTCGATCGCGACGCGTCGCGCCACGCCGCCTTTGACGATATACGCGATGCGGCCCGCGCCGGATTCAAGAAACTGTCCGCGCGCCACGCGCAGCACGTCGTACTTCGCCTCAAGCAGCACGCGGGTGGTCAAGCGTTGATTCTGCCGCAATCCGGCCGGCATGGCGTTTGCGAAGCGCAGCCGCACCGTCACTTGGTTGTCGCGCACTTCCGGTGACACCGCCGTCAGCGTGGCATCGTGCGAACGGCCGGCAACCCGCACTTGCGCCGCCATGCCCGGGGCGAGGTCGTCCGAATAGCTCTCCGGCACGTCCGCCTCCACCTCGAACCGTGACAGATCCACCACCGCCAGCACCGGCATGTTGGGCGCCACGGCGGTTTTGTTCTCCACCAAGCGGTCGCCCACCACGCCGTCCACCGGTGAACGAATCTCGAGTTCCTCCACCTGCCGCTGCAAATCGGCCACCAACAGTTCTTGCCGTTCCAAATCCAATTGCGCGGTGCGCAACTCGAAGTCCAACAGTTCCGCTTGCAATTCGGCATCGCGCACGGCGTGTTCGTGCGCGAGTTCAGCGGAACGCTTCTGATCGTGCGCCTGCTCGAAATCCAATTGCGAAATGCCCTCGCTGGCGAAGGCGAGGTCTGCTCGCCGCGCCTCCCGCTTGGCGGCCACCAGCTCCATCTCGGCAAGGTCCACCGTCTTCTGTTGCGAAAGGCGCAGTTGCTTGGCGTGGATGCGCTGCCGATCCACCTGCACCGCCAACCGGGCGCGATGCGCGTCCTCCCGACGCAGTTGGTTTTCGATCTGCGGGCTGCGCACATGGGCCAGCACATCGCCGGCCCGCACACGCTCACCGGCCGCCACTTGGAACGTGATGACGCCCGGCTGCGTGGTGTACAGCGTGGGGCTAACCGGCGCAACCACACGCCCTTGCACGGAAACATCGCGCACCAAATCGCCGCGGGTCACCTTCGCCGTGCGCAGCCGTTCCCGCGAGACGCTCATCTCGGCTTCCGACCAGCGCTCCAACGAAGGCAACGCGAACACCGCCAACGCGACCACCGCCAGCGCGCTCGCACCGCCCCCGATCAACCACTGCTTGCGTCTGGAGCGCGGCGCGATGGCCACGTCCTGGCCGGACGTGTCGGCGATGCGCGGCGCGTTCGACTTCGTTTCGACCATGCTCGCCACTATGCCACAGGGTGTGCGACATTGGTGGCGTCGGTTCAACACGTCCTGGGAGCGCGGGCGTCTCGCCCGCATATGGTGAAGTACATGTGAACGAAAGTGCCGGCGAGACGCCCGCGCTCCCGGCACCAGTCACTGCGTGGTGCTGCACTTTGGACGCTTGTGTCGGTCACATCGCAGCCGCCAGCATCCCGAGCGGCAGCGCATGGAAGCGGTTTCCGTTGAAGCGGAACGGTAGCGGCTCTGGCCCGCCGTAGAACAGCACGCCGTGCTCGAAAGCGCTGCCGGCGAAGTCCGCCAACGCGGCGAGGCCCCTGAAGTCCTCGGGGCGCACGGTGGCGGACGCCTTCACTTCGACGCCGACGATGCGCGAATCCGCGCGCTCCAGAACGATGTCCACCTCGCGCTTGCGGTTGTCGCGGAAGTGCCACAGGGTCACGGCCTCCTCCGCCCAAGCGGCGTGCTTGCCGCACTCCATGAACACCAGGCTCTCCAGCAGGCCGCCGTAGTGCGGGCTTGCCAATAGCTGCCGTTCGCGGCGCAAGCCGAGCAGGTGGCAGGCGAGGCCCGTATCGACGTAGTGGAGCTTGGGCATGCGCGTTGCCACTCGTTTCGCCTGGCCCCGCGTCCACCCCGGCACGCGGCGGACGATGTACATGAGATCCAGCATTTCCACATAGCGCTTGCTCAGGCGGTCGTCCAAGTCCAAATCGTTGGCGACGCTCGCGTATTTCAACAGGTTGCCGCTGACGCCGGCCAGCCAGGGCGTCAAGGCGCGCAGCTTGGAGAAGTAGTCCCCGCGCGCGGCGTGCAGCGTCTCGAAATCCTTGTACAGCCGGCCTTCCATGTAGGAGCGGAACCAGGCTTGCTTCCCGCGCCGACCCTTGCTCTGCACCTCCGGGTAGCCGCCTTGCAGCACCAAACCGGCAAGGGCCTCCCGCGTGGTCGGTGCCGCCGGCGCGTTGGCGAAGTCGCCGGCGAGCAGAAAGTCAACGATGTTCCGCCGAGCGCCCGAAAGCTCCGCGACGGAAAGCGGCAGCAGTTCCACGCGCGCCATGTGCCCGGGCAACGCTTCCTGTGTGCGGGCGGAGCGGAAGATGTCCGCCGAACCGGTGAGCAGGAACTTGCCGCGCTCGCGGGAAGCGAGCTGGTCAGATGCCTCCTTGATGGCGGGAATCAGCGCCGGCGCGTACTGGAACTCGTCCAGCACCACGCGCTTGGGGCCCAGCGAACGAACGAATCCGTGCGGATCGTTTGCCACCGCCGCCAGCGTCGCTTGGTCGTCCAGCGTGACGTACTCCAAGCCCAGATCGCGGGCGATCGACCGCGCCAGCGTCGTCTTCCCAGCCTGCCGTGGCCCGGCCAAATAGACGACGCGGAACTCGCCGAGCAGTTCCCGGATGATGGATTGCAGGTGTCGGGCGTACATGGCGGCTTCCCGTGGCTGTGCGGTCTCAAACCGCGTGTTCGGCGAACGCCAGAGGCCGAATACGCCGCGCAACTGTAGCCGTTATGGCGAGAAATACAAGCCCTTAATGCGAGAAATACAGGTGCTTAGTGCGAGAAATACGGGCGCTTAGTGCGAGAAATACGAGCGCTTAGTGCGAGAAATACAGGCGCTTAGTGCGAGAGAACACGGGTTACCGCACCCGTGATCACGCCTTGCCACCGCCAGCAGCGTGTGCTGCGGCACGAGATGGGCGCGGCCGGAAGCGTTTCGCCCAGGTGCAGGCGGGGACGCCTGCGCTCCCGGGCTTGCCACGGCTATCGCGGCCGCAAGAGCGGATTGCGCATCTTCTCCTGTTGCTCGTAGATACTGCCGCCTTCCACCCGGGGCAGGCTGAGGCGCACCGGCAGGTCGCGCATGCGCGGCGTCAGGGTTGGCTCGCCACGCACGATGCGGGCGTTCCATTCGGCGAAGGGCTCGGTGGGAATGAGCGGCCAAGCATCGGCGGCGCAGTAGCCGATGAAGAACATGCGGCGCGGCTTGTTGGAGCGATTGGGCCTGGAGCCGTGCGCCATCCGCACATGGTGCAGGGTGACGCCGCCGGCTTGCACCGTCACCGGCACGGCGCCGTCCGGGCGGAACGCGGGGTCGGTGATGCCGCCGACGAAGCGGCCGTCTTGATGGTGATCCCACGTCTTGCCTTTGTGGCTGCCGGGAACGACCAGCAGCGCTCCGTTCTCCTCGGTCATGTCCGAGAGCGCGATGCCCACTTCGAGCAAATCGTCGTTGGTGTGCGGATAGAACGCCCAGTCCTGGTGCCACTCCACGGCGGAACCGTCGCCCGGGTTCTTCATGTTGATCTTGTTGTTGTGGAAGCGGAAATTGGGCCCGAGCAAGCACTCCACGATGTTCAGGATGCGTTCGTGGCGGGCGAAATCGGCGTACACCGGGTGCTTGTTCAGCGGATGTTTGATGCGCCGCAGACTCGGCGATTCGGCGCTGTGTCCGGGCTCTAGGTCGAACGTGTCGTCGTTGCGGGCGACCTTCCGCGACGCTTCGACGAACTCGTCCGTGACACGCCGCAGGTGCCCCAACTCGTCCGCGGTCAGGACGTTCTCAACCGCCAAATAACCTTCTTTCCAGAAGGTATCGATTTGCTTCGCGTTGAGCATCAAGCCGCGGGTTGCAGAAATCCCTCTATCGCCGCCAACGTGGCGTCGAGCTGATCGTGATGCGTCCAATGGCCCGCGGCGTCGATCTCCTGCAGCTTGGCGTTGCGAAAGTGCCGCAGCGTGTCGTCTTGGCCGATGCGGTGCGGATAGCCGTGGCGCGAGTTGAGGATCAGCACCGGGCAGGCGATGCGCTGCCACAGCGCGGTCATGTCCTCGTTCGGGATGTCGTAGGGCCGCGGCGCCCGCGTGTAGTTGTCGAACTTCCAAGTGTAGGTGCCGTCCTCGTTTTGATTGCTGCCGTGTGCCGTCAGATGCCGCGCTTGTCCCGGCGAAAGGTGCGGATTGGTTTGCTGCATGCGCTGGTACGCATCCTCCACGCTGGCGTAGCGGCGCGGCGTGCGCGCCGAAAGCGCGTGGTTGGCGTCGATCCACTGCCGCAGCCGCTCGTCCGGCGTGGCGGCCGGGCGTGGATACAACCCCACGCCTTCGATCAGCACCAGCCGCGCCACCGCCTCGGGGAAGGCGCCGGCGAACAGCGAGGCGATGGTGCCGCCCAACGAGTGCGCCACCACATGCGCCGGCCCCAACCCGCGCTGGCGCACGAGCTGGGCGATGTCCTGCACATACTCCAGCGACGAGTAGGGGCTGCCGCGCGTCCACTCCGAATCCCCGTGGCCGCGCAGATCCGGCGCTACCACGTGGAAGCGGCGGCACAGCGCTTGCGCCAGCCAATCCCACGAGTGGCAGTGGTCGTGGATGCCATGCACCAAGAGCAGATTGGGAGCGGCGTCGTTGCCCCAATCCAAGTAGTGCAGGCGCAGCCGCTGCGAGAAGTAGCTGTGCGAAGTGGGCGACGCCGGTTTGCGCTCGGCCATGCGGTCGTGGAGCGCGGCCTACGGCGTCTGCGGCGCTTCGTCCGCCAGCGCCGCGTACACCAAGCGCTTGCTTTGCAGACGCGCCTTGCGGCCGCCCGGGCCCATCATGTTCTGAATCATGCCGACGATGGCGAGATCCTCTCCCGGGTGAACGCCGAACCAAGTGCCGCCGATGCCGTACCACCAGTATTCGCCCTTGGCGCGCGGGTGGTTCATCCGGCCATCTGGCTCGGCGACGATGGCGAAGTCGATGCCGAAGGTGTTGCCGGGCGCACCAATCGCGGGGCTGATGAACGGCACGCCTTCCGGCAGTTGGTTGGTGTGCATGAGGCGCACGGTTTCCGGCTTCAACACGCGCTGGCCGGCCAACTCGCCGCCGTTCAGCAGCATTTGGCAAAAGCGCAGATAGTCCATGGCCGTGGAAAACAGCCCGCCGCCGCCGGAGAACAGCTTCGGCGCTTGAAAGGGCTGGTCCGGGGGCATGGCGGCGAGGCGGCCGCCGGCTTGGCGATAGAGGGTCGCCAAGCGGCCCGCTTTCTCCTTCGGCACGAAAAACGCCGTGTCGTTCATGCCGAGCGGCTCGAACACCCGTTCGCGCAGCACTTGGTCGAACGGCTTGCCGGCCAGCACTTCCACGAGGCGGCCTTGCACGTCCACCGCGACGCTGTATTGCCACTTGGCGCCCGGCTGCGCCCAGAGCGGAATCTTCGCCAACTTGCCCACCATGTCCGCGAGGGTGGAGTTGGGGTCGAGAATGTTCGCTTGGCGGTAGAGCTGATCCACCGGCGTCTGCGAGAAGAAGCCGTAGGTCAATCCGGCGGTGTGGCTGACGAGCTCGCGGATCGTCATTTCGTGATCCGCATCTTCGAGCAGCAACTCGCCGTCCTTCTCGCCCGCGGCCACTTTCAACCCTTTCAGTTCCGGCAGGAACTTGCTCACCGGATCGTCCAAGGTGAAACGGCCCTCGTCGAAGAACGTCATCAGCGCCACGCCGGTGATGGGCTTGGACATCGAATGGATGCGAAAGATGCTGTCCTCCGCCAGCGGCGTGTCGCTTTCGATGTCCTGCTTGCCGATTACCTCGAAGTGGGCGAGCTTCCCGCGCCGCGCCACCGCCGTCACCACGCCGGCCAGTTCGCCATCCGCCACCAGCTTGCCCATCGCGGCGCTGAGCGCCTCCATGCCCTCGGCGCGCAACCCCACCGCGGTCGGCTCGGCCTTCGCCAAGTCGCGGCTCTCGTTCGCGGCGCTGTGCTTCGCGGCGAAAGCACCGGGCGCGGTACACGCGACCAGCAGCAAGAGGGCAAGAAATCGGCGCGGTTGCGTGATGGGCATGGCGTTCTCCGTGAAGCGACAGTGGCGGCCACCATAGCACACGGTTTCGGCGCGTCCGCCCCTGTTGCCGCGCTGGCGGCGTTCGACAGGGCTTGACATCTCACGCCGCAAACGGCGCAATTGCACCCTCCCAGCAGGCCAACAGGTTCCACCACACGATCATGGCGAGCGAGCAAACCACCATCGCGGTAGTCGGCGCCGGCGCCGTCGGCTGCTACTACGGCGCCCGCTTGGCGGAGGCCGGGCACGACGTGCGGTTTCTGCTCCACGGCGACGTGGATGCGGTGCGGCGCGACGGCTTCCACCTCACCAGCCACTTGGGAGACCTGCACCTGCCGACGCCCACCGTGAGCGACAGCGCCGAGGAACTGGGCGCCGATGGCGAGGCGGATTGGCTGCTGGTCACGTTGAAATCCTGCGATCTCGACCAAACCGCCGCCCTCGCCACGCCCATGATCGGCGCGGACACGCGCGTACTCGCCATCGTCGACGGCATCGGCATCGAGGCAGAGATGGCCGAGATGCTGCGCCGCTACGGGATCTTCGGCGGCCTCGGCTTCATCGGCGTGGGGCTGCCGCGGCCGGGGCGCATCATGCACCGCGAGTTCGGCGCGTTGGAGATCGGCCACCACGGCGACGACGAAGACGCCGTGCGCGACGCCGTGGCGCTGTGGGACGACACCGTCGTGGCGGCGCGGCCAACGGACTGCTTGGTGCGGGCGCGCTGGAACAAGATGCTCTGGGACGTGCCCTTCAACGGCCTCTCCGTGGCCGCCGGCGGCGCCAACAGCGACTACATCCTGGAAACCCCGGCGCTGCGCGACTTCGCCCGCCGGGTCATGGACGAGATCGCCGAGCTCGCAAACGCCGATCTGGCGGCGCTCGGCCTGCCTCCGCTCGCCGACGCCGCGGAAGCCTGCGAGCGCGCCATGCGGCTGATGGGCACGACGGAGAAGTACATTCCCCCAGCCGGCGTGGAGTTTGTGCGCCAGCGCCCGTTGGAGGTGGAGGCGATGTTCGAGCGCCCGCTGCGCCGCGCCGAGGAACTGGACGTGGAAATGCCGCTCACCGGAATGCTTGCCGGGTTGGTGCGGCGCTTGAACCCGGCAGCCGTTTTCTAGATGCGCAACACTACGCGCCCGCCACGCCCGCGGCGCTCAAGCCAGCAGATCGCGGATGTGCGCGGCCACCAAGTCCGGTCGCTGCATCGGGATGAAGTGCGTCAGCTCCGGCAGATACACGTCGCGTCCATCGGGAAACGCCGCCGCCAACTCCGGCCACGTCGGCGACACGGTGAAGTCCAACACCCCCGGCTGCCGCTTGCCAAACCGCGCCCGCAGCACCACCACCGGATGCGGCAGCGTGGCGATGACCTCGCCGAGGTCGTGGCTGCCGCTGCCCATGTAGATGCTCGCCTCCACCAGCGGCGGGCAGGCGAGCACGAATCCATCCTCCACCGCCCGCAGCCCGTGGCGGCAGTAGTCCATCAGCACTTCCGGTCGCCACAGCCGGAACGGGTCGCGGCCTGCGAAACGCTCGAACATCTCCTCTGGCGATCGCCAAGCGTTGCGCCGCCGCGCCACCGGATGCTGTTCGGCGCGGGCGAAGCCGGCCGACCACGCCGCGCATTGCGCCGGGCTGAACACCACCGGATCCACCAGCAGCAACTTGGCGAACCGCTGCGGATGCCGCCCGGCGGCCTGGATCACCGAGTGACCGCCCATCGAGTGGCCAACGCCGATGGCGCCACGCAGATCCAACGCCTCGGAGAAGGCCGCGAGATCCGTCCCGAACCGCTCCCAACTAAACGGCCCTTCCTTGGTGGAGTCGCCATGCCCGCGCATGTCCACCGCGATCGCCCGCGTCTCGCGCCCAAGCAAGCGGCACACCACGTCCCAGCACCGGGCGTGGAAACCCGTCGCGTGGGCCAGCAGCACCGGCGGGCCGCCCGGGCCGCCCCACTCCCAATACGCGAAGTCGAGCGCGCGGCCGGCGCGCGGCGCAAGTTCCACCCGGCTACGACGACCGCATCGGCGGCAAGCTGCCGTAGGTGAGCGCCCGCCACAGCCACTCCATCGGCCCGAACCGGAAGCGCCGCAACCACCAGACGCTGAACACCGCCACGGCCACCCACTCCGCCAACACCACCAGATAGAGCTGATGGCGCGGCAACGTGTTCCACAAGCCAAGCCCCACGGCGTGGAAGATCAGCAACCCGAACACGCTTTGCAGCAGATAGTTGGTAAGCGCCATGCGCCCCACCGCGGCCAGCACCCGCCGCGCCGACGCCCACCAGCCGCGCGCGCACCCCAGCGCCACCAGCGAAAGAAACCCAAGCGCCATCGCCACCCGCCCGATGTCGTAGGTGACCACCGAGGCGCCCGACACCCAGCTCAGCGCGAAGCCGCTGCCGGTCTTCATGGCGAGCTCGAAGCCGTTCACCGCAAGCCCCACCGAGAACCCCACCGCCGCCAACACGACGTAGAACCGTGTACTGCGGCTGCCGGTCAAAACGCCGGTCTTGTACAGCGCCATGCCCAGCACCATGCAGGCGAGGGCGTCCCAATAGAGGAACAGCGGGTACGCGGCGGCCCACAGCGTCAACACGTCCACGGCATTGGCGAGGAACGCTTCGCCGTAGCTGCCTTGGAACTTCAACGCCTCCCGCGCCAACACCTCCGGCGGGGGACGAAACTGCGCCTCCAGATCCGCCCACTCGGCGATGAGCGCCCGGTCGCTCGCGGCCGCCGCTCCGGCATCGATGCGCGCCTGCGCCGCCGCCGCCATCTCCGGCAGCACCGTAAGCGCCAGAAACATCACCGCGTAGAACACCAGCAAGTAGGTGAACAACACCCCCGCCAGCACGAAGAGACGCTTGGGCGACCAGTTCCGCACCCAGTACAGCACCATCCCGGCCAAGGCGTAGAGCACCAGGATGTCCCCGGTCCACAGCAACACGAACGCGTCGAACAGCCCGAACGCCAACAGCAGCAGTTGGCGGCGGTAGTAGATGCCCGCCGGCTTCGGCGTCGCGCCGCCCGAGAGAATGACCACGCCGGCGCCGAACAACATCGAGAACAACGCCCGCATGGTGCCTTCCGCCAGCAGATCCACGGTGAAATAGACGCCGAAATCCAACCCCGCCGTGGCACCGTCCACGGTCGGGTCCATGTAGGCGCGAAACGGCAGCCCGAAGCCGAGAATGTTCAACAACAGGATGCCTTGCAGCGCGAACCCGCGCAACACGTCGATGGTCTCGACGCGCTCCCCAGGCGCGACCGGCGCGAGCTTTGGCATCGGCGCACTATACGCCGGATTCCACGTTGGGCAGACGCCGCCGCACCTGGCACTGGCGAGCCACTGTTAGCGCAAGACGGTAATGTCCCCTTTGTGCAAGTTAGAGATGTCCCCTTTGGACTTTAGAGTGACGCCTTTTCGCGGATGCGGGGAGGCGGAAGTTGAAGGGGACGATGACGGTGGGGGAAGCGGATCGCGCGGCGGTGATCATGGCGGTGGTGGAAAAGCGGCTGACGCAGCGCGAGGCGGCGGCGCGGCTGGGGCTGGGTGTGCGGCAGGTGAAGCGGCTGGCGAAGCGGTACCGGGCGCAAGGGGCGGCCGGGATGGCGTCGGCGCGGCGCGGGGCGCCGTCGAACCGGGCGTTCGGGGAAGAGGTGCGGCTCGAGGCGCTGTCGCTGGTTCGGGAGCGCTACCCGGACTTCGGGCCGAAGTTCGCGGCGGAGAAGCTGCTGGAGAGGCACGGTTTGGCGCTGTCGCGGGAGACGCTGCGGAAGTGGATGGCGGAGGAGGGGCTGTGGCGGCCGAAGGGCCGCCGGAAGGCGCGCGTCCATCAGAGCCGCCCGCGCCGGGCGCGGGTGGGCGAGCTGGTGCAGGTGGACGGTTCGCCGCGCGACTGGTTCGAGGGGCGCGGGCCGCGTTGCACCTTGATCGTGTTCATCGACGACGCCACGAGCCGGCTGCTGGCGCTGCGGTTCGTGGCGGGGGAGACGACGGAGGCGTACATGGAGACGCTGCGCGGGCACCTCGCGGCGCACGGCCGGCCGGTGGCGCTGTACTCGGACCGCTACAGCGTGTTCCGCGTGAACCGGAAGGACGGCGGGGACGCGCCGACGCAGTTCACGCGGGCGCTGCTGACGCTGGACATCGAGCCGATCCACGCCGGCACGCCGCAGGCGAAGGGGCGGGTGGAGCGGGCGAACCTGACGCTGCAGGACCGGCTGGTGAAGGAGCTGCGGCTGCGCGGCGTCGACGGCATGGAGGCGGCGAACGCGTACCTGCCGGAGTTCATGGCGGAGCACAACCGGCGCTTCGCGGTGGCGCCGCGGGAGGCGGAGGACGCGCACCGGCCGGTGCTCCACGACGCGGACGAGCTGGCGTTGATCCTCTGCGAGCACCACGTCCGCAAGCTGTCGAGGAACCTGACGTTCCGGTTCGAGCGGCGCGAGCACCAGCTGACGGGCGAGGGGAAGGGGTACCGGCTTCGCGGCGCGGCGGTGACGGTGTGCAAGGGCCACGACGGCTCGGTGGCGGTGCTGCTCGGCGGCCGGCGGCTGACGTTCCGCGTGCTGGCGGAGGGCGAGGCGGCGGTTCCGGTGGCGGACGAGAAGGACGTCCGCGAGCGGGTGGACGCGGCCAAGGCGGCGCAGGCGGCGCGGCCGGACTGGAAGCCGGCGCCGGACCATCCCTGGCGGCGGCCGTTCAAGGCGTCCGGGCGGGAGGCGGCGTGAGGCCGGCGGCGGGTTCGAACGGGCTCCGCGTTTTCCACCGTCTTCCCACCGCCGCTTTTGGGGTCGGGGGGATCGCGTCCGTGGAAAGACCGTGGAAAACGCTACTCGGCCTGACCGGGCGAACCGCCTCGCGCGGCGCCGGCGGGCGGTTCCGAGGCTAAGAGAAGGGGACATTTCTACTTTGCACAAAAGGGGACATTTCTACTTTGCGTTGACAGGCACTGGCGAGCCACTTGACGGGAAGGCGCCGCAGTCCTTACGCTTGCGCTGGATGTTGACCGACTAGGGGGTTCGTTTTGTCCACGATTGATGTGAGTGCGCTTACGCCGGTAGGCGAGTTCGGTTCCAGGGAGTGGTGCGAAGCCTGCGCCGTGTACGGGGTGCGGATGTTGGAGGACGGGGACCTGCCGGCCGACACCGCGTGGGGGTTCAGCGAGATCTACTCCCACCCGCCGGCGCGGCTGCTCGGCGATGGGCGCGAGCAGGCCGCCTACTACATGATGGTCAAAGACGGCAAGGTGACCGGCGGCGACGGGGCGCCGGCCGAGTGCCTGGCGTTGCCGGGCTTCCATGTGAAGATTCCCTGGGCGGCGATCTGCAACCAGTCGCGCGCCAAGTACGGCCGCGAGGGCCAACGGCAGCGCTCGGCGGAGGAAAAGGTGATGTACGCCGCCATCGAAGCGCACGTCGGCCGTCCCGATCCCTTGAGCTTGGGCGGTCCGCGCAAGGCGGTTTGGCCGCCGGCGGTCGGCGCTGCGCTGGGCAAGGGTGCTGAGGAGGGCGGCGGGCTGCACAACATCGCCGCCAGTTTGCAGGCACCGTCGCCGGAGTACGCGGATCTGCCCACCACCGAGCTCGGCGTTCCCGTGTTCGAGCGCATGACGGAGCAGCAGAAGAAAACCTTCCTCGCCCTCTGCGGCGTAGACGTGTAAGCCGCTGTGAACGGCTACCAGCTCATCGCGCATTGCCTGAAGGCCGAAGGCGTCGCCTGGCTGCCGTGCTTTCCCGCCAATCCGCTCATCGAGGCGGCGGCGCGGGTGGGCATCCGGCCGCTGGTGTTCCGCCAGGAGCGCGGCGGCATCAACGCCGCGGACGGCTACGCCCGGCAAACCCGCGGCGCGCCGCCGGGCGTGTTCGCGTCGCAGTCCGGGCCGGGCGTCGAGAACTCCTTCGGCGGCATCGCGCAAGCGTGGGGCGAAGGGGTGCCGATGGTGTTTCTGCCCGGCGGCGCCGGCCTTGGCGGCTACGACGTGCGCCCGAATTTCTCGGCGACGAGGAACTACGCTTCCGTCACCAAGCTCGCGCTTTCCATCGACCGCATCGACCGCACGGCGACGCAGATTCGCCGCGCCTTCCACACCGCTCGACAAGGGCGACCGGGGCCCGTGCTGGTGGAAATGCACGGCGACGTGCTCGGCCAAGAAGCGCCGGCCGGCGCCGCCGAGAGCTACCAGCCGTCCAAGACGATGCAGTCGGTGCCGGCCAGAGGCGACGTGAAGGATGCCGTCGCGGCGCTGCTGAAGGCCGAGCGGGCGGTGCTTTGGGCCGGCCAAGGTGTGCTTTACGCCGACGCCTGCGCCGAACTGCGCGCCTTCGCCGAGCTCGCGCAGATTCCCGTGATCACCACCATGCAGGGCAAGAGCGCGTTCCCGGACGACCATCCGCTGGCGCTGGGTTCCGCCAACCGCACCGCGCCCAAGAGCGTCTTCAAGTGGCTGGGCGCCGCCGACGTGGTGCTGGCCATCGGTTCCGGCCTCACCCGCACCGGTTTCGGCTTGACCATACCGGCCGGCAAGTTCCTCATCCACGCCACCGCGTCCGCCGAGGACATCAACAAGGACTACGCGGCGGACATCGGCCTCGTGGGCGACGCCAAGCTGACGCTGGAAGCGATGCTGGACGAAGCCAAAGCCGCGCTCGGCGAGAGCGGCAGGGCCGAAAATGCGGAAACGGCCGGCGCCATCGCTGCCACCAAAGCCGATTGGCTGCAGGAATGGGCGCCGCTCTTGGACTCCGATGAAGCGCCCATCAATCCCTACCGCGTGATCCGCGAGATCAACCGACACGTGGACCACGCCCACTCGGTGGTGACGCACGACGCGGGCAATCCGCGCGATCAGATCATGCCGTTCTACTACGCCTCGGCCCCGGGCGGCTACATCGGCTGGGGCAAAACCACCCATCTGGGTTACGGCATTCCGCTGGCCATCGGCGCCAAGATGGCCGATCCGTCCAAGTTCTGCATGAACTTCATGGGCGATTTGGCCTTCGGCCACACCGGAATGGAAATCGAGACCGCGGTGCGGGCCCAAATCCCCATCACCACGGTGGTGATCAACAACCTCACCATGGGCGGCTACGACGAGAAGATGCCCGTGGCCATGGAGCGCTACGGCGTGGGCAACCAATCCGGCGACTACGCCGGCGTGGCGCGGGCGCTGGGCGCCAAAGGGATCCATGTGCAGCAGGCGGCCGAGATCGGCCCGGCGATCGAAAACGCCAAACGCGCCAACGCCGAGGGGAAGGTCGCGGTGATCGAGATCCGCACCCGACAGGAGACGCGCTTTTCGACCTACCCGGCCCTGCTCAAACCCGCGGCCTGACGCCGGCTTCGGCTGCCACACGTCCCGGGAGCGCGGGCGTCTCGCCCGCACTTTCCTTCAAGGTGTTTCGCCCCCTGTGCGGGCGAGACGCCCGCGCTCCCAGGGCAGCCAAGTGCCTTGATGCGGCGTCAGTCCCCGTAGCCGGCGCCGCCGCTTTGTCCAGTGCCCTTCTCCGTTCCCGCCACCGGGCGATCCTTCGGGGCGCTGGCGTAGGCGCCGCGGAAATCGCGGAACGGGCCGTCGCGCCATTCCAGTGCCGCTTTCAGGCCGTCTTCGCGCACGCGGCGGCCCCACTCGGCGGCGGCGGCGCGTTGCGTGGACAACGCTTGGATCTCGGTGCCGGAATGTAGGCCGTCGCGGATGCCTTGGGTTTCGTATTGGCGGTTCACCGCCCGTTTGGAGTACATCAACATCTCGTTGTCCACGTGCGCCATGCGGCGGGCGAACTTTTCGGTGAAGTCCGCCAGCTCGTCCTTGGGCACAGCGTAGTTCGCCCAGCCGAGGCGGGCCATTTCGGTGCCGGAGAAGGAGTCGCCCACATAGGCGAACTCGCGCGCCTTGCAGGGGGGCAGGTGCCACGGCGTCCACATCATGTCCATGGTGGTCATGGCGCGCACCGGCGGGTAGCCGATCTGCGCGTCGTCGGCGCAAATGCGGAAGTCGCACACGGTGGCCAGCTCCGTGCCGCCGGCCAGGCAGTGGCCTTGGATCTGCGCCACCACCGGCTTGGCCAGTTCCCAGATGATCCAGTTGGTCATCACCACATGCCGCGCCCACTGCGTCTTGCCCGGGTGGGTGGAGCCGGTGTCCGGCAAGCCGGAGCGGGGGCTGACGAAGTCGAAGTTGGCGGCGGCGCGGGCCGGCGAGAGATCGTAGCCGGCGGAGAAAGACCGCCCGGCGCCGCGCAGCACGATGACGCCGATGTCGTCGTTGCTCTCGGCTTCGCGCATGGCGTCCATCACCTCGCCGCGCAGGTTGTTGCTGAGCGCGTTCAGTTTCTCCGGCCGGTTCAACGTGATGAAGGCCAAGCGGCCGTCGGTGTCGTAAAGGATGTCGGTATATGGCATGGCAGCTCCTTGAGTGTTAGTCCTTCCCCGCGATCTTAGCCGCTTCGCAATGCGCCAGCGCATTCAGATTGAGATCGATCTTCGCCTGCGCGGTCCACTGCGCCTGTTCCGAGTTGATCGCGTTCACATTCTCGAACGTCGCCAACAGCCCAACGCGGCGTTTGGCGCTGAACACCTTGAGGGTGCGCTCGACGATCTCCCAGTGGTACGCGCCATACACGCCGTTGTATTCGCTCATTCGGTACTCATTGGGTCAGCTTCGAGTCAGTTTCGCAGCCGCGCCAACCGCGCTGCGTGGGCATCGATGTTGAAGAAGCGCAGCAACATCGCCGCAAGGAACAACAGCCCACCCATGATGAGGAAGTCCTGCGCGAAGCTGAGATCGTCCGCCACCTTGGCGAACGCCATGCCGCCGGTGCTGCGGCTGAGATTGGCCAGCGACATGTACACCGCGAACTGCGTCGCCGCCACCTTCGACCAGCACAGATTCATGAACAAGGCGATGATGGCCACGAAGATGACCTGCCCGGCGATGGCGCCCACCACCCAAAGCGTGACGAGATCGGCGGGGTCCTCCCACAGCGCCGGCAGCAAGCCGGCCACGAGGTGGCAGCACGCGCCCACCACGAACGCCCAGATCAAGAACCGATAGGCGCCCACCGCATCGATGAGCGGCCCCAGCGCCACGCCCACGCCGGCGGCGACCAACCCGATCCATCC
Source organism: Candidatus Azotimanducaceae bacterium (assembly GCA_965243095.1). Classification (GTDB taxonomy): domain Bacteria; phylum Pseudomonadota; class Gammaproteobacteria; order Pseudomonadales; family Azotimanducaceae; genus VXYL01. The sequence continues at coordinate 1,096,849 of OZ251530.1, read as the reverse complement.
ATTGAACAGCGCGTACTGCTCGGCGCTGTAGCCGAGTTCCACCGCGAACTTGGGAAACACCGCCACCGCCACGCCGTCGCGCACACGGTTGACGAACTCCACCGCCACCAGCACCAGGCTCATGGGCAGAAAGAGCACGCGCGCAAGATCTATGCCGATCAGCAACACGCTCTTTTGCGGCGCCTCGGCGCGGGCGCTGGGTTCGCCGGCGGTCCACGGCAGCAGGCGCTCGCCCGGCCGCTCGCGCACGGCGGCGGCGAAGGCGAAGATGAGACCCACCGCGACGGCGCAGCCGAACGCCGTGGCGGCGAGGCCAAAGCGCGTCAGCAGCAACGCGCACACATAGCCGAACAGCGAATAGCCGGCCACTTGGCCGCAGGCCATGAAGGCGTTGGCGCGGCCGCGTTCGCGCACCGGCAGCACGTCGATGGCCATGCCGTCCACGGCGACATCCTGCGAAGCGCCGAAGACGTTGACCACGAAGCCGCACGCCATCAACAGCGCCCAGGGTGTTTCGGCGGAACCACCGAGCGGCACCGCCGCGCCAACGGCGGCGAGACCGAGCAGCGACAGCACCAGACCACCTTGCGCGACGAGCACCCACGGCCGCCGGAACCCCATCGGCGGGAAGCCGAAGCGATCCATCAGCGGCCCGGCGAGCAGCTTGAACGCCCACGGCAACGCCACCACGCCGGTGAACGAGGCGATTTCGCCAACGCTGGCGCCGCGCTCAGCCAGCCACGCCGGCGTCGCCACCGACAGCAGCCCGATCGGCACACCCTGGGCGAAGTAGAGCGTGAAGAAGCCGCCGTAGCGCAAACCGGCGCTGCGGGTGAGGACCAAGGGCATGACTCCGCCAGCGTAGCAGCAAACCCGCCGACGCGTACGCCGTTGTTGCTGCATTGCTGCATCGTCTCCCATACGGGTCAAAAGCCAACTTCGCTCGTCAACACCCCGCCAGCGCGTCGTTGGTTGGCACCAGGCCGCGCTCGGCCATGGAGACGACGCCGCTTGCGGCGATGATGATGTGGTCGATCACGCGCACGTCGATCTCGTCGAGAACCGAGGACACGCGCTTGGTGATGTCCTTGTCCGATTGGCTGGGTTCGGCCTCGCCGGAGGGATGGTTGTGGAACAGCACCACCGAGGCGGCGTTGCGCTTCAGGCACGCCTTGATGATCTCGCGGGTGTACACGGCGGAGCGATCCACCGAGCCGTAGAACAGGTACTCGATGCCGATCACGTTGTGGCGGGCGTTGAGCAGCAGCAGGCCGAACACCTCGCGCTGCAGGCCGCGCAAGCGCAGCTTCAGGTAGCGCTGCACCGCGCCCGTGTTCTCCAAGTAGCGCCCGCGCTTCACCTTGACCAGTTCGGCGCGCGCCGCGAGTTCGCGCACCGCCAGCAGCGAGGCCGCCTTGGCCGCGCCGATGCCTTTGACTTCGCGCAGCGCCAGGGCGTCTTGGTGCATCACGCCGGCTAGGCCGCCGTAGCGGCTGAGCAGCGTTTCGGCCAACCCCACCGCGCTCTGGCCGCCGGCGCCGGTGCGCAGCACCAAGGCGACGAGCTCGGCGTCGCGCAAACCGACCGGCCAATGGCCGAGAAATCCCTCCCTGGGGCGTTCCTCGAAAGGCGCCTCCACCAGGTGGATGGGCTCCGGGCTGGGCGGGCGCGGGCGCGAGTTGTAATGATGATGGTTGTTGTTGTGGTGCGTATTGAGGCGCATCGGGTCTCCTGCCGGGCCACGCTTGTGCGCGCGAACCGGGGGTGGGTCGGCGTGTTAAGGTAGAAGCCGAGGGGGTAGAAAAGCCCGGCCATCGAGACGGTCATGCCATCCGACGACCAATCCAAGCGCATCCTACTCGGCATCGGGGGCGGGGTGGCAGCGTATAAAGCCACAGAGCTTGTGCGACATTTGCGCTTTTTTGAAGCGGAAATCGTCCCGGTTCTCACCCGCAACGCCAAACGGTTCGTCACGCCGACCGTCTTGCAGGCGGTGGCGGGCAACGCGCCGCGCTCGGATTTGTGGGATGCGGCCGCCGAAGCCGGCATGGGGCACATCGAACTCGCCCGCTGGGCGGACGCCATCGTCATCGCCCCGGCCACCGCCAACCTCATGGCCCGCTTGGCCGCCGGCATCGCCGACGATTTGCTCACCACCCTGTGCCTTGCCACCGATGCGCCGCTCTTCCTGGCACCGGCCATGAACACCAAGATGTGGGAACACCCGGCGACGCGGCGCAACGTGGCGCGTCTCGTCGCCGACGGCGCCACCGTTCTGGGCCCCGCCGAGGGCGAGCAGGCTTGCGGCGAAGTGGGCCCGGGGCGAATGTTGGAGCCTCGGGACATCGCCGAGGCCATGTGGAGCGCCATCTCCGCGCCGCAGCTACTGCAAGGCGTCAACGTGTTGATCAGCGCCGGCCCCACCCGCGAATTCATCGATCCGGTGCGCTACATCAGCAACCGCAGTTCCGGTCGGCAAGGCTTCGCCCTCGCCGAGGCGGCGCGCGCCGCCGGGGCGAACGTGACGCTGGTGGCCGGGCCGGTGCAACTGCCAACGCCCGCGGGGGTGGAACGGGTGGACGTGGTGAGCGCGCGCGAGATGCACCGCGCCGTGCTGGCGCGGGCCGGCGCGGCGGACATTTTCTTCGCCGTGGCCGCGGTGGGGGACTATCGCCCGCACGAATGTCAACCGCAGAAGCTGAAGAAAGGCGCGCCGGAGGACGCCGCGCCGTCGCTCGCGTTGCGACAAAACCCGGACATTGTGGCCGCGGTAGCGGCGCGTTCGCCACGCCCGTTCGTGGTGGGCTTCGCGGCGGAAACGCAGAACGCGCTCGCCAACGCACGCGAGAAGCGCTGCCGCAAGAAGCTCGACGCCATCGTGGTGAACGACGTGGCGGACCCAACCATCGGCTTCGACAGCGGCGACAACGCGGTAACGCTCATCCACGGCGGCGGCGAAGTGCCGTTGCCGAAGATGCCCAAACGCGCCGTGGCGCAACGCTTGGTGGCCGAGGTCGCCGCGTTGTACGGCGTTGAACGGTAACTAACCACGGCCTGAAGCATGGCGGCGGCGAACATCCCAGATGCGGAGATCTTCCGCGCCTACGACATCCGCGGCGTGGTCGGCGAGACGCTCACCGGCGAAGCCGTGGAGCAGATTGGCCGCGCTTTCGCCGCCGCAGCCCTCGCCGCCGGTCAGCAACGGGTGGTCGTTGGCGGCGATGGCCGCGCCAGCACCGACGAGTTGCGCCCGCGGCTCTTGGATGGACTTCTGCAAAGCGGCGTCGATGTGGTGGACATCGGCTGCGTACCCACGCCGCTCCTCTACTACGCCGCCGCCGTGGGCAAAACCGGCACCGGCGTGATGATCACCGGCTCGCACAATCCGCCCGAGTACAACGGCTTGAAGATGATGATCGCCGGCGCGCCGCTCACCGAGGCGTGTATTCAAGACTTGCGCCGACGCATCGAAGCGAACGATTTCCGCACTGGCAGCGGCCAGCTGGAACACAAAGCCATGATCGATCGCTACCAAGACCGCGTACTGGCCGATGTGGCCGTCGCGCGTCCGCTCAAAGTGGTGGCGGATTGCGGCAATGGCGTCGCCGGCTTGGTCGCGCCGCGACTGCTCGCCGCGCTCGGGTGCGTGGTGACGCCGCTCTACGCCAAAGTGGACGGCGCTTTCCCCAACCACCACCCGGACCCCGCCGAAGCCGCCAACCTCGCGGATCTGATCACCGCGGTGCAGTCGCGGAAGGCCGACGTGGGCGTCGCCTTCGACGGCGACGGCGACCGCCTGGGCGTGGTGACGGACGCCGGCGAGATCATCTGGCCGGATCGCGTGATGATGCTGTTCGCCCGCGACATCCTCCGCCGGCGCCCGGGCGCCGGCATCGTCTTCGATGTCAAATGCAGCCGCCACCTGCCGGCGCTGGTGCGTTCCCGCGGCGGCGAGCCGATCATGTGCCAAACCGGCCACTCCCACATCAAGGCGAAGATCCGCGCCAGCGGCGCGGCGTTCGGCGGCGAGTTCTCCGGCCACCTGTGCTTCGCCGATCGCTGGTTCGGCTTCGACGACGGCATCTACAGCGCGGCGCGGCTGGCGGAGATTCTCGCCGCCGAAGAGCGTCCGGCCAGCGCCGTGTTCGCCGAGTTCCCCAAAGGCGTCGCCACGCCGGAGATCAAATTGCCCACCACCGAGCAGGGCAAGTTCGCCATCGTGGAACAGCTGCGCGCCAGCCCGCTGTTGTGCGCCGGCGGCGCGGACGCCACGGTGACCACCATCGACGGCCTGCGCGTGGACTTCGCCGACGGCTGGGGCTTGGCGCGGGCCTCCAACACCAGCCCGGTGCTGAGCCTGCGCTTCGAGGCGGACGACGAGCAAGCCCTCTCCCGTATTCGTTGCGCCTTCGACGCCGCCCTGCGCGCCATCGACCCGCAATTGGCGCTCGCCGAGGCCGCATCGTGAAACGCGCGCCGGCCATGCACCGAGGCGATCACGAGACCACGGCGCGGGTGCTCATCGAGGCGCTGCCGTACATCCGCACGTTCCACGGCGCAACCATCGTGGTGAAGTACGGCGGCAACGCCATGGTGGACGAACACCTGAAACGCGCCTTCGCCCGCGACGTGGTGCTGATGAAGCTGGTGGGCATGAACCCGGTGGTGGTGCATGGCGGCGGCCCGCAGATCGGCGACTTGCTGGAGCGCCTGAACATTCCCACGCGCTTCGAGCGCGGCATGCGCGTCACGGATGCCGCGACGATGGACGTGGTGCAGATGGTGCTCGGCGGCTTGGTGAACAAGGACATCGTCTCGCTGCTGAGCGCCGCCGGCGGCCGCGCCGTGGGCATCAGCGGCAAGGACGGCGACCTCATCCGCGCCCGCAAGCTGGTGTTGGAGCACTCGCCCGCGGAAGCACCTGCGCATCGAGAAGACGGCACCGCCGAGCCGGAGATCATCGACATCGGCCACGTCGGCGAGGTCGATCACGTCAACCGCGACGTGCTCGACACGCTCATCGGCAACGGCTTCATTCCGGTGATCGCGCCGGTGGGCGTGGGGCCGGACGGCGAGTCCTACAACATCAACGCGGACTTCGTGGCCGGCGCCGTGGCGGAGCGTCTCGGCGCGGAGAAGCTGATTCTGCTGACCAACACGCCGGGCATCCAAGACGCCAACGGCGCCACGCTCACCGGCTTGACCCGCGCCGAAGCCAGCCGCCTGATGCGCGCCGGCACCATCGGCGGCGGCATGTTGCCGAAAGTGGAGTGCGCCTTGGACGCCATCGCCGGCGGCGTCGGCGGCGCCCACATCATCGACGGGCGCATGCCGCACGCGCTGCTGCTCGAAGTGCTCACCGACGGCGGCGTGGGCACCCTGTTGAAAGCGAAGGATTGACCATGCCCCACCCGGACCGACGCGACGAGATCCTGCAGGCGTTCGCCGCCATGCTGCAAACCAACCCGGGCGCGCGCATCACCACCTCGGCGTTGGCGAAGCGCTTGGGCGTCTCCGAAGCCGCCCTCTATCGGCACTTCCCCAGCAAGGCGAAGATGATCGACGGCCTCTTCGAGTTCGCCGAGACCACGGTGTTCAGCCGCGTGACGAAAGTCGCGGAATCCGGCGACGACGCCGCGGCCCGCTGCGGCCGCATCCTGCGCCTGCTGCTCGTCTTCTGCGAGCGCAACCCGGGTTTCGCCCGCCTGTTCGCCGGCGACGCGCTGCTCGGCGAGGCCGAGCGCCTGCACCGCCGCGCGCGCCAGTTCTACGACCGCATCGAAACCGATCTGCGCCAAGTCGTGCGCGCCGCCCACGCCACGCGCCCGACGCCGCCCCCCATCAGCGCCAACGCCGCCGCCAACCTGCTGCTCGCCTGCGCCGAAGGCCGCATCGCCCAATTCGTCCGCGCCGAGTTCAAACGCCGACCGACGGCGGAGTTCGACGAGCAATGGCAGGTGCTGGCGAAGGCGGTGTTCTGAGCCGGTCCCGTCGCTGGGTTCGACAATCTCTGGTGACTGGTGCTGGGAGCGCGGGCGTCTCGCCCGCATTTTCGTTCACGGGTATTCACCTTGTGCGGGCGAGACGCCCGCGCTCCCAGGACGTGCCGAGCAGACGCCACCAAAATTCGCATACCCAAGGGGCATCCTTTCGCGGGAATGGATATCTCGCCGGCCCTAGCCTGCCTGTTCGCCGCCCTTGTCGAAGACGAGGGCCTTGAGACGCGCCACCTCGCGCTCGGCTGCGTTCGCTCTGGCCTCCTGCGCGTCCGCTCTGCGCCTCTCGGCCAATCGCGCTTTCTCGGCCTCGTCCGCCCTGCGCTTCTCGGCGGCTCGCCCCTGTTTCTCGGCCAGTCGCCCGTCTTCGGCGCCGTCGTAGGTACTGAGATCCTCGCCGGTCTCCGGATCGCGGAAGCGCAGTTGGTCGTCTTGGACATGCAACTCGAGGCCCAGTACGCGGCTCGGCAACCGCCCCGCGCCGTTGGCGCGAACCGGCCGATAGCGCCCGGCCCGCAGCCGGTAGCCGGCCAGAGGCGTGGACAGCTCGAGACCCGTCGGATCGAAGAGGAAGTATTCGCGCACGCCAATGTGCTCGTAGGTGCGCCACTTCGATCCAACGTCCGCGTCGGAGGTGGAACCCGACAGCATCTCCATCACCAGTTCCGGCACCGGGTTTTCCCACAGCCGGTAGGAGAGGCGATCCTCACGCCGCTCCGCCCGCAGCGCCACGAACAGGTCCGGCACCAGCACCTTGGTGGTGTCGCCGCACTTGTAGGGCATGGTCAGGTCCGAGGCCACCATCGCGGTCGGGCAGCGGCGCTGCAGCACGGTCTGCCAGTGCGCGGTCTGCACCTGATGGTTCACGTTCTGCGACATGCCGTCCTCGATGGGGTAGCCGTCCTCGTCGCGGTACACGGGCGGCACGGGCACGTAGCGGTAGAAGCCGTCGTCGGCGTCAACGGGCGGCCGCGCCGGGGCGCGTTCCCAGTCGCCGTTGATTTCGGATTGCAGCGTCGCTCTCATGCTCGAACCGTACCACGGATGCCAAGCATCGGGGTGGAACGCGAGGGCGCACCCCCATAGGCGCTAACTTGTTATTGGCATGGGAAGTAGCGCTCCACTTGGACAGTGCGTTTGCGCGGCGGGTCGGCGAGCGAGCCGGAGACTTCGTGCCAGCGTTGGACCATTTCGACCAGCGTGAACCCGGGGTTGATCGCGTGCTGGATTTGATGGAGGACGAACTCGAACTCACGCCAGCGGCTGCGGCAGCGTCCGGCGCCAGTCGAAGCCCCAGGGGGAAAGGGCTTCGGCGTGGCGAAGGGTCTTTTCGGTCAACAGGGCCGTCAGCAGCTTGCCGTAGAGCCAGGCGCGGGCGCTGGTCGGGTCGCGCTTCGGCAGGTGGCCGAGGCCGGCCAGCGACTTGAAGCGCTTGAACACCAGCTCCACCTGCCAGCGCAGGCGGTACCAGCCCAGCACCGCATCGGCGTCGAACTCCGCCGCCGGAAAGGTCGTGAACACGATCACGTGGCGGGCGTACTCGATCGTCTCCGGGCGCAGCCGCCGCTGCCTGCGCGACGCCTTCCGCCGCAGCTTCTTGACCGCCAGCAGCGCCGCCTCGCGGGTCTTGCGGATCGCGCACAACCGGCCCGCCACCGGCTCGCCGCCCCCGGACTCCACCCGCACCGGCCAACTGCCCACGGCGCCGGCCCGCCTCAGCGTCCGCACCGCGCCGAGCAGGTCGAACGGCTCGCCATCCGCGTCGCGCAGCGGCAGCGCCGCCGTGTTCACCCGCACCGCCACATGGCCGCCGCGGTCCGCCACGTGCCGCAGCCCCGCCGCCGTCGAGTAGCACCGGTCCGCCAGCACCAGATCGCCCGCCCGCACCGGAAAGCGCGCCAGCGACTCGCCCGTCCCCGGCCCCTTGGCCGACGTCAACTCGAAGTGGCCGCACTCCAGCGTCGGCAGCCGCACCGCGTAGTGCAGACGCCACAGCGAACCCCCCGGGCCCGGCTCCTTCACCGTCGTCCCGTCCACCGCCACCGCCGCGGCATCCGCCGCCGCCACGACCCCGCTCTCCCGCATCAACTCCACGCACAGCCGCCGCAGCCACTCCTCCGACTTCCGCAGCCGCTTCATCAGCGCCACGTCCGACAAGTCCGCCAGCCCCGCCGCCCGCGCCCGCGCCACCGTGTGCCGCAACGAGCAGCCGTTGGCCAAGTGGATCAGCAGCGTCCGCAGCAGCGCGTCCGCCGACTTGTCCTTGCGAAGCCCCTTCAGCGCCCCCGTCTCCGCCGCCAACCGTTCCCAGTCCTCCGGCAGCAGCGACGACAGCAGCTTCCAATCCGAGCCCGTCAAATCCATCGCAAGACCTCCTTGTCGCGATGGACCACAACCTACCAAACACAACACCCGGAAACAAGTTAGCGCCTATGGGGCGCACCCCTCGCTTGAAGGGACGATCTTGCCACTCTCGCAGGCGCCGCCGTTAGAGACATTCGCCCGGCCGCGTGTGCGAAATCGCTGAAATTGCGCGAGACGGGGGCGCACGAAGGCGTAGGAAAATGCCGATTCGCGCCGCCAATGGGGTGGTGGCCACGAGGAAGCCATCGCCGGTTTGGAGAAGGAATACGCCACGTCTGCAAGCGGCGTTGCGGCCGACCACCGCCTAGCGTCTCGTACATATTTGTACTAAGTTGTTGTTTATAAAAAATAATTTGCAAACGCACGGCGCGTGGGTATAGGATCGGCGCCTAGACGAGTCGGCTAGGCGCTTTGCGTTGCGCGTGGTCGGCCGGCCATCCACAGCGACGAGGAGAATCGCCATGCGCCAGCAAGCAACCCCGAAGGGACAATCCCAAACAACCGTGTTCCCTGCCACCGCGAACGGCGGGCCGTTTCGCCCGACGCCTGGGCCGCCGTTGGAGGAGTTGGGCTTTGACGGCGGCTACAAGTCGTTTCGTCTGCGCCGCGGCGAACTGGAACACTACGACCGTCGCTTGGAGTTTTGGGACGGCGCCACGGAAACCGCGATGGTGTCCGAGGATGTCAGCCCGTTCCACGAGCGGCCGTCGCATCGGCTGGCGGCCTTGGCCGAGCGGATCGCGGCAGTGCGTGGCAAGGCCATCGTTTGCTTCGGCACCATGAGCCTCACGCTTCTGGGCGAGGACGGGCGGCCGACGCGCATGATGGAGGCGGATCAGACGCTGTATCTGCACCCGGAACAGCCGCGGATCGTCGGCCCGGAAAGGATGGTGGTGGGCCAAAACCAGTACCCGGACGTGGTGCTGGAAGTGGACCGCACAACCGATGTGCGGCGACACAAGCTGAAGCTGTACGAGGCGTGGGGCTTTCCCGAGTTGTGGGTGGACGTGCCGGATCAGTCGCCGCGTCCGGCGGCGGGGTTGCGCCCGGGCATGACCATCTACGCCCGCAACGATTGCAAGCCCGACAAGCTCGAGGTGGTGGCCGAGAGCCGCGCGTTTCCCGGCTGGACGGCGGAGCAGATCCATACCGCGTTGAACGAGGAGGAACTGTCGCCGCAAACCGTGCAGTGTCTGGAGCGCCTTGGCGCGGTGCTTGGCGAGCGCGAGGGCACCGGCCCGGACGACGACCTCATGCTCCGCTCGCTGCGCGACAAGGCGCGGGCGGAGGCGCTGGCTACGGGCAGGGCGCAAGGCATGGCGCAAGGGCTGGCCGAGGCATTCGAAACGGAGCTGGAGCGCCGCGCGTCGATGGTGCGCGCGGTGATGATTGCCCGCGGCTTGGAAGTCGCGGCGGACTTTCCGCTCCACGAACCGATCTTCCGCGACGCCGACGTGGACGACGCCGGGCTCGCGGCGCTCTCCTGCGCCGACGAGGAGGACTTCGTGGCGCGGCTGCAACAAGCCGCCTATCGTTGACCCGCGCCGCCCACGCCAAAGAGCCGGCCGAGGGCGGGTAGAATCCGCCATCATGGTAGCTGTAGCCGACAAGGCTTTTGCCGACAAGCTGTTGGCGCGCGGGGCGGTGCAAGCGGCGGACTTGGAACGCGCCCGCCAAATCCAGCAAAACGCCGGGGGCAATCTCGGCGCGTTGCTGGTGGGCATCGGCGCGTTGTCCGAGGACGCCCTGCTGCGCCACCTCGCCGAACATCTCGGCGTCGCCTACCTGCGCGAAGATGGCGAACTGCCCGATCATCAGGCGGTGTACCGGCACATGTCCCAGTCCGCCATCAAGCTGGACTGGCTGCTCGACAACGAGGTGGTGCTGTGGCCGGCGGAACAGCAGAGCGATGGCGCGGCCGGGGAGGAGCAGGGCGAACAAACCCCGGCCAAGCCGGACGCCCTCTGCTGCGCCGCCCGCGACATCCAAAGCCGCACGCTGTTGGAAACCCTCAACTACTTCCACTCCGGCGAGCGCGTCGACTTTTGCCTGATGGCCAACCACCAGCTCGACCGCCTGCTCGAGTACGTGCGCAAGGAACGCGAGATGGAGTCGCTGTTCTCCGGCGACGACGCCAAGCGGCTGCGCGAACTCGCCGAGGAAGCCCCCATCATCGCGCTGGTGAACAATCTGCTGGCGCAAGCCGTGGATCTGGGCGCCTCGGACATCCACATCGAGCCGTCCGAAGAGCAGTTCCTCGTGCGCATGCGCGTGGACGGCATTCTCCACAGCCGCCTCACGCAGCCCATCGAACGCTTCCCGGCGGTGGCCTCCCGCGTCAAGCTCATCGCCGGTTTGGACATCGCCGAACGCCGCCGCCCCCAAGACGGGCGCATCGGCGAGCGCATCTCCGGCAAGGAGATGGACATCCGCGTCTCCACCGTGCCGTGTGCCTTCGGCGAATCCATCGTGCTGCGGCTGCTGGCGCAGGAGCGCGGCGAGCTGGCGCTGGCCAATCTTGGCATGGCGCCGGACCACCTGCAGATGTTCCGCGGCTGGCTCGCCACCAGCAACGGCATCGCGCTGGTCACGGGCCCTACCGGTTCCGGCAAATCCACCACCCTCGCCGCCGCCTTGGAGGAGGTGGACGACGGCGTGAAGAAAATCATCACGGTGGAGGACCCGGTCGAATACCAGATGCCGAGCATCACCCAAATCCAAGTCCACGCGGAAATCGGCTACACCTTCGCCACGGCGCTCCGCCACATCCTGCGGCAGGACCCGGACGTCATCATGATCGGCGAAATGCGCGACTTGGAAACCTCCGAAATCGCCATTCGCTCCGCCCTCACCGGCCACGTCGTGCTCTCCACCTTGCACACCAACGACGCCGTGAGCAGTTTCACCCGCCTCATCGACATGGGCGTGGAGCCGTTCCTGGTGGCGGCGCCCACGCGCGGCGTGCAAGCGCAAAGGCTGGTGCGCCAAGCCTGCCGCCACTGCGCCACGCCCAGCGCGCCCTCCGCCCTGGTGGAGGATTTGCTCAGCGGCGTGGCGGCGGACTTGGTGGGCGATCAATGGCTGCGCACCGAGGGCTGTCCGGCCTGCCAGCACACCGGCTTCCGCGGCCGCCTCGGCATCTACGAGCTGGTGCCCATGTCGCAGGAGATGCAGGAGATGATCGTCTCCGGCGCCCACTTGAACGATCTGCGCCGCTTCGCCCACAAGGAACAAGGCCACCGCACGTTGCTGCAGGACGGGCTGCTGAAGGCGTCCCACGGCACGACCACCACCGAGGAGGTGCTGCGCTTGACCTTGACGGAGGACGGGGCGCGCGACGGGGCAGGGGAGAACACTTAGATCCGAACAGCTTCCAATCTCAGTTCATGCACCAAATTGGAACATGACGCCGTATTCTGCTCTAATTGATCGCTCCAAAAAGGTGCAGAAGCACCCGGCCGCCCACGCCGGCGGGTGCCCCGCAGCGCCCTGCCCAGAAATGGAACACTTTTTGCTTGACCCCACCACCGTGGCCACCTACCGCGACATCCTCGATCAGCTCACCACCGCGGTGGCCGTGGTGGACGCCGCGGACGACGACGCCTTCCGCGTCACCTACCTCAATCAATCCGCCGAAGCGCTGTTCGGGCGCAGCGCGGCGCGCGCCCGAGGCCTCCCCATCGGCAAGTTGTTGGCGGACGCACACGCCGCTCCGAGCGCGTTGCGGGCGGTGTTGGACACCGGCGGCCCGTTCACCAAACGCGAAGTGCCGCTCTATCTGCCGGAAGGCTTGGTGCGCGTCAACTATTCCATCAGCCCGCTCTCGCCCACCGAGCTGCTGGTGGAGTTCGAGCGTCTCGACCGCTTCATCCGCATCGACAAAGACGAGCGCCACGTCACCTTGCAGGAGACCATGCGCAAGCTGGCGCGCGGCCTCGCGCACGAGATCAAGAACCCGCTGGGCGGCATTCGCGGCGCCGCGCAATTGCTGGAACGGCAGTTGGAGGCCGGCGAGCGCGAGTACACCTCGGTCATCATGGCCGAGGCGGATCGGCTGCGGAAACTGGTGGATCGAATGCTGGGCCCGAACGGCCCGCCCGCCTTCGCTCCGGTGAACGTCCACCACGTCATCGAACGGGTGGTCAAGTTGGTGCGCGCGGAATCCTCGGCGCCCATCGCGTTCGAGCGCGACTACGACCCCAGCCTGCCGGAGATCGACGCGGATTTCGAGCAGCTGGTGCAGGCCGCGTTGAACGTGCTCGGCAACGCCGCCTGGGCGCTGCGCGAGGTCTCGACGCCCATCATCCGCCTGCGCACCCGCGTGATGCGCCAGTTCACCATCGGCGCGCGCCGGCACCGCCTCGTCGCCAACGTGGATTTCATCGACAACGGCCCGGGCGTCCCGCCGGACATCGCCGAGCGCATCTTCTATCCCACCATCAGCGGCCGTCCGGACGGCTCCGGCCTGGGCCTTGCCATCACGCAAGCGATCCTGGCGCGGCACAACGGCTTGGTGGAATGTGAGAGCGAACCCGGGCGCACGGCGTTTTCGTTCTATCTGCCGGTGCGCCGGGCGCCGATCGAAAACAGCGCAAGCGCGTGTGCGGGAGGTGCCAATGGCGCGTGAACGGGTGTGGGTGGTGGACGACGACCAGAGCATCCGCTGGGTGTTGGAACGGGCGCTCTCGCAGGCGGGCTACCGGGTGGAGTGCTTCGCCGGAGCCGAGCCGGCGTTGCGGCAGGCGCGCAACGACGCGCCGGACACCGTGCTCTCGGACATCCGCATGCCCGGCATCGACGGCTTGGAGCTCATGGCCACGCTGGGCGAGATCCACCCGCAGGTGCCCGTCATCATCATGACCGCGCACTCGGATTTGGACGCGGCCGTGAACTCCTACCAATCCGGTGCGTTCGAGTACCTGCCCAAGCCCTTCGACGTGGACGAGGCCGTGGCCACCGTGCGCCGCGCCGTGCTCCTGCGCCGGGAAAAGACCGGCCCCGCGCCGCCCAAGCCGCCGGCGGAGAACGGCATCGTCGGCAAGGCGCCGGCGATGCAGGAGGTGTTTCGCGCCGTGGGCCGCTTGGCGCACTCCAACATCACCGTGCTGATCGAAGGCGCCTCGGGCACCGGCAAGGAGCTGGTCGCCCGCGCCCTGCACCGGCACAGCCCGCGGCGGGGCGGCGTGTGGGTGGCGCTGAACATGGCCGCCATCCCCGCGGATCTCATCGAATCCGAGCTGTTCGGCCACGAGCGCGGAGCGTTCACCGGCGCCCGCGACCAGCGCATCGGCCGCTTCGAGCAGGCAAGCGGCGGCACCCTGTTCCTCGACGAGATCGGCGACATGCCGGCGCAGGCGCAAACGCGCCTGCTGCGCGTGCTGGCCGAAGGCGAATTCCACCGCGTGGGCGGCCGCGAGAGCGTCAAGGTGGACGTGCGCATCATCACCGCCACCCACCAGGATCTCCGCGCCTTGGTGGCCGAAGGCCGCTTCCGCGAGGATCTCTACCACCGCCTCAACGTCATCCGCGTCCACGTGCCGAAGCTGGCGGAGCGGCGCGAGGACATCCCGCTGCTCGCCGAGCACTTCCTCGCCCAAGCCGCCCGCGAGTTCGGCGGCGAGCGCAAGGTGCTGCGCGAGGAAACCCAAACCCACCTGCAAACCCTCCCCTGGCCCGGCAACGTGCGCCAACTGCAGAACGCCTGCAACTGGCTCACCGTGATGGCCCCCGGCCGCGAGGTCCACCCCTCGGATCTGCCGACCGAACTGCACACCGCAACGGCCGGCGATGCATCCGACGGCACGGCCAACGAGGAAACCGGCGACTGGCAAACCCTGTTGGCGCAATGGGCGCGCAGCAAACTCGCCTTCGGCGAACGCGCCATCCTGAAGGAGGCCACCCCGGCTTTCGAGTCGACGATGCTGCGCGTGGCCCTGGAACACACCGGCGGACGCAAACGCGACGCCGCCAACCTCCTCGGCTGGGGCCGCAACACGCTGACGCGGAAGCTGGGGGAGCTGGATCTCGAACCCTAGCGGTTGGTCAACACTCGCAAAGGCGGGTCGTCCTCGCCATGCGTGTCACCATCAAGCCTTTCGGGCTTCGCGGAGGTTGGTTCGAATGATGCCGTAGTGCAGGAGGTTGGCTAGGAACTTCCTCGAGTTCCTCCACTTCACCGACTGAACCTCCGGCAACTCGCCTAGGAACACCCACTCCTTGTCGTTATCGTCCGTGTAAATCCAGTGACCACAGCCGGACTCTCGAACGGCGTCCAGAACCACCTCGCTCTTGACTTGGGACATCGCGCCATCGTGGTACACGTCCCAACAACGTCGATCCTCATTCCATTCGCAGTTCTTCGCGAAGTCGAGTTGCAAAGCGTGGTGCTTTCGCTCCGCCTTCGAGACTCCTATGCAAAGGCGGATGGCCTCGTCGTCCCACATGTTGACGGCAACGGACATCGCCTCGACGCGGCCTCGGGTGGCGGCGACGAAGTCCGCGTACCGCGTGTAGTAGCTGCCCCCGCTCCTATTCGAGAACTGATGGAAGGCGACTCCCGTGTAGTCCAACACATGAACTCCGTCGTGCGAGTACGGCAAGCGCTTCTCGTTCGCGACCTCGAATAGGAGCTTGTAGAGTGCCAACGTGAACTCCCGCTCGTCAGCCATCGCCGTCAACGGTGCCAATTGCATCTCGTCCAAGTACCGGCTGACTTCAGCGCTATCGCCGATGTCGGGGAAAGCGACGCGTCCGGTCGGCGGCTCGTACTCTTCGCCGAGTGGCGGAATGGAGTTCACCTCTCGCCATCGCGGTTCGGATGTGTGCTCAACCAGGAACCTGTGCTCCACGCCATTGGTAACCCAGATGTACTCTGCGCCGGACTTGATGGCGTACTCCTTGGCTTGCTCGTCCACCGCGTTGCTCAGCGGCACCTCCTCATGCTTGCACTCCACGACAACGACGGCGTGGTCGTTCTCGTCCAGCAACTCGATGTCCGGCCGGATGTGCGATCTGTTGGGGTCGCTTTCCCACCGATACGCCTTCTCAAGCCGCAGGTTCCGCCATCCTTTCGTGTTGATCAGCCAATGCAACACCCGCTGGCGAACGCGCTCCTCGGGCGTTGCCGGCACCTCGTAGTCGCGGACTTGGCACCGCAGCTTGTTCCGCGGCTTAGCCGGGGTCTCGGCCAGACGAAACTCCGGCAAAAAGTTCTCACTGTGGGCCATGGCCGTTCCTCGGATCACTCATCGTCTATGGCGTCGTCGCCCGCGATCATACTCGATTGGGTTGGGCCGACTTTGGAACGCGTTCCAGCACATAGGTTGTCAGCGACGGAATGCCGGCGCTCCAAACCACCGGTGGCAACTGGTTTGGCGGGCACCACATGTAGCTGAGGCGGCTCATTCCGTCGCAAACGGTGAACCGGTCGGCTGCGTCTTCGATGCCGGCGGACAGAAGGGCGCTATCGATGTCTTGCTCGGACGCCGTGGCGTCCACGCCGCCTTGGAAAAACGGGGCGACTGCGGCGGCTGCCGTCAACAACCCGGCGGCCGCCAACTCTTGGTAGCGGCCTTGGTAGTAGTTCGCCACGCGGGCGGCGACCGCGTCGCGCACTGCCGCCGTGGTAGCGGTGGTGAGGCGAGCGCCGGGGTTGGCCAGATGCTCCTGCCACAACGCATCTCCCCAAAGCTGGATGAAGTACGGGTAGCGCTGGCTGTCCTCGATCACGGCGTCCAATGCGTCCGTTTCGATCTCCACTCCGTGCCGTTTCAGCGGCTTCACCAACGCCGCGCGGGCAGCCGCGTCGGTTAGGCGGCCCACGCCAAGCAGCCCTTCTCCCAAGCGGCCCCAAAACGAAGTGTCCATCGCGTTGAGATGCGTCGGCAACCCTGGAGTGCCAGCGAGCACCAGCAAAAATGGCGCCTCGGCGCGCACTTGCTGACTGGCATTGAGCAATGCGCTGCCGACGGCGAGATCGAGCGTGTGGGCCTCGTCGAGCAAGACCACCAATGGTTTTCGCTGGCAACGCCCGGCCAGCTCTTTGGACAGATGGCACCAGCCGTTCCCAGCCGGCGACCACTCGGCCGAGCCAACGGAGGCGATGCCGACCTTTCGCGGCAGCAGCTTGGCCAGACCCCGTCTCGGTAGCAGGGCATGCAACAACGCCGGGGGAGCGGGAACGTCGCGGGGCGTGAGCGGTAGCACCTCGACCGGCGGCGCGTCGGCGCAAGCGCCCTTGAGCCAGTTCAGAAGCACGGTCTTGCCGTTTCCGCGCGGCCCTAGCAAGACCACGTTGTGTGGCGGCGCCGAGCCGCCCACCAAGTCCGCCAAGCAACGCGAGAGCACCGCCTGCTGCGCGGCGCGGCCGGTCAATTCGGGCGGCGCGGAGCCATCGCCGGGCGCGAAAAGGCGTTGCTCGGTTGACACCATGATGGCCAGTATACGCCTGACGACTCGGCGCATGGCGTGTGCGTGGCAATTTCGATGTGGCTGGCGCCGCTTGAGGAAGTGGCCGGGAAAGGGGGCCGCTTGGCGCACTCCAACATCACCGTGTTGATCGAAGGCGCATCCGGCACCGGCAAGGAGCTGGTCGCCCGCGCCCTGCACCGGCACAGCCCGCGGCGGGGCGGCGTGTGGGTGGCGCTGAACATGGCCGCCATTCCCGCGGATCTCATCGAGTCCGAGCTGTTCGGCCACGAGCGCGGCGCCTTCACCGGCGCCCGCGATCAGCGCATCGGCCGCTTCGAACAGGCCAGCGGCGGCACCCTGTTCCTCGACGAGATCGGCGACATGCCGGCGCAGGCGCAAACGCGTCTGTTGCGCGTGCTGGCCGAGGGCGAGTTCCACCGCGTCGGCGGCCGCGAGAGCGTGAAGGTGGACGTGCGCATCATCACCGCCACGCACCAGGACCTGCGCGCCTTGGTGGCCGAGGGCCGCTTCCGCGAGGATCTCTACCACCGCCTCAACGTCATCCGCGTGCATGTGCCGAAGCTGGCGGAGCGGCGCGAGGACATCCCGCTGCTCGCCGAACACTTCCTCGCCCAAGCGGCCCGCGAATTCGGCGGCGAGCGCAAGGTGCTGCGCGAGGAAACCTTGACGCACCTGCAAACCCTCCCCTGGCCCGGCAACGTGCGCCAACTGCAGAACGCCTGCAACTGGCTAACGGTGATGGCCCCCGGCCGCGAGGTCCACCCCTCGGATCTGCCGACCGAACTGCACACCGCGACGGCCGGCGATGCATCCGACGGCACTGCCAACGAGGAAACCGGCGACTGGCAAACCCTGTTGGCGCAATGGGCGCGCAGCAAACTCGCCTTCGGCGAACGCGCCATCCTGAAGGAGGCCACCCCGGCCTTCGAATCCACGATGCTGCGCGTTGCTTTGGAACACACCGGCGGCCGCAAACGCGACGCCGCCAACCTCCTCGGCTGGGGCCGCAACACGCTGACGCGGAAGCTGGCGGAGCTCGGTCTCGAACCCTAGCCCGCCGGCCGTTGCCAATTAACGGCCGGCGCGATCGGTCATGCCGCCTTGCCCTGCCGGGCCGAGGATCCACCTGCCGGCGTCTTCTCGTTGAGAAACCGCCAAGCGCCTCTCGGCAACAAGCCTTGGGAGTTGTCGGCCACTTCGCTAACCAAAAAGCGCCCTTCGCCCTTGGAGAAGCGGAGGATGAGGTTGGTGAGCTCGTCCGCGTTGCACTCCGAGATCAGGTAGAACGCATGCGGGACGTCGTAGCGCCAGTTGAGAATCTCCGGCAGGTTGTCGAGGTAGTCCCGGACTTCCTCTCGGGTGCCGACCCCGCCACTGTAGATCAGCAAGTACGCTCGCCGTGTCATTGGTCCTCCTGACGCCGGTTGGTGAGCCTGTCGCGTGGGTTCAAGATGGTCTCCAGTGATTGCGGGGCGTCCAACAGGCGCCCTTTTTCTTGGCTCTCTTGGATGGACTCCAGCAGCCGCTCTCTGATCTGGTAGTCCTCGGATTGTAACCGACGCGGATCAACGCGCACGAAGTGCGCGAACGCCCAAAGCGCAACGACAATAGGCGCACCGCCTAGGATGACCAACACGATCTGTAGCCAAGCGGGTTCGGAGGTGTAGGCAGCCAGCGCCAAACAGGGCAGCGACACAGTGGGGCAGAGCCAGAGAATCGGGTTGAGGGCGCTCCTCACCCGTAGCTGCGCCCCGGCCGCAGCCATTCGTTGGACGACTTTGTCGCTCAGGGCCATGGTGTGTCGAGTTGGTCTGGCTGTGCTGCTGGGTTGCGGTTGCGGCAGTCTAGTCGATACGTCTGGATGCTGGCGATTGTACCGCCACCGGCGCCTAGACGCTGTCCGCTAGCGCCAGCCGACGCGGGCCCGCCGGCCGAAGCCGCGCTTGACGCCCGCGCTCCTAGGACATGCTGCAGCAGCTATGGGGCCAAATTTGGATTTGACATTGCCGTTTCGACCTTGTTAAGGTGCTGTTCGATGGAGACGCCAAACCAACACGCGAGCGCCCGATCCGCCCGTCCCATGCCGACTGAGCAAGAGTTGGCACGGATCTTGCTACACACACACACACACACACCTCCCCTCCCAGCGCTGACCCGAACGCTCGCGCGCGCGTAGGGCGTAACGAATTCCCCTTGAGCTGGCCGGTCAGGCTGGCTCCGCACAACACCCGAAACTCCGATCCGCGCAGGTGCGGCGGCGTTGCTTGGCGGCCGGCCAAGACACCACGAATTCAAGTAGGGAGGAGGTCCTGAATGAAGGTTCCGCCAACGAGGCTCTTGCCCCTGTGCGGCGTGCTCGCCGTAGTTCCGGGGTTCGCTGAAACGCACGACGTTCCGTTGTTCAAGGCCGCGTCCGACGGCTTGCAGCAAGGCTTTGCCCGCGTCATCAACCACTCAGACGCGCAAGGGACGGTGGAGGTGAGTGCCGTTGACGACTCTGGCCACAGCCCGCGGGCGATAACGATCGCGCTGGAGCCGAACGGCGTCGTCCACTTCAACTCCGGCGATTTGGAGCAAGGCAACGCCGCAAAAGGGCTGTCCGGTGGGATCGGCACGGGCAGCGGCGACTGGCGGCTCACCTTCGACAGCACGTTGACGATCGAAGTGCTGGCTTTTGTGCGTAGTTGGACGGGCTTCGTGACGCCGGTGCATGACGTGGCCCTCGTCTCGGACAACACCCACTACGTCCCCACGTTCAACCCGGGCAGCAATCTCAACCAGCAATCCAAACTGCGGATGATCAACCCGGGCGGTGTGGACACCCGCGTGACCATTGACGCGCTGGATGACGGAGGGCAGCGATCGGGCACCGTTACGGTCACGCTAGACGCGGGCCAAACGCTGACGCTTACCGCCGCCGAACTGGAGGCGGGCCCGCGAGAGGCCCAAGCTGGGGGTGCCTTCGGCGATGGCCAAGGCAAATGGCGCGTCTATGTGGCCGCGGACCAACCCATCCAAGTGATGAGCTTGTTGGAGCAACCGGACGGCTACTTGAGCAACCTCTCGGCGTCGCGTTTGGTGGAAGGCCAGCTTGCCACGGTGCTGGGCAGACTGTCCTTGGGCGATGACTTCGACGTCGACCCAATCGACGACATCGACCTCACCGTGCCAGGCCAGTGCGCCGCGGAGGTCGAGGTATGCGTTCGCGACTACGCCTGCGAGGATGGCGACGAGGCGCGGATCACGGTGAATGACTCGGTGGTCTTTGAGGGCGAGTTGTTCAACCGCTGGCAGTGCAATTTGGTTTCTGTGAACGAAGGCGCAAACTCGATTGTCTTCCTCGCGCTCAACGGCACTGGGTACAAGGGCCAATGCAGCTACCGGGACGCAAACTCAGGCGAGCTCCGCGTCACCGCCCGCGGTGGCGACGAAAACGTGCAGCGTTGGCAACACCGAGGTGGAAAGGGCTCCAGCGCCAACCTAAACATCACCATCGCCCCGCGCAACGAAGATGCGTGCGACGTTTCGGCGGATGGGGACGACCACGGCGACACACGTGCGGAGGCGACCGATCTCGCCTTGGGCGGATCGCAGCAAGGGCGGTTGGACGATTCGGACGACATCGACGTGTTCCGCATCCGCACCACGGAGGCGGGCACATTGACGGTCTACACCACCGGAGACACGGACACCTTCGGCCAACTGAGCGACAGCGACGGAACCGTGCTTGCGTCCAATGACGACGGGGGCGAGGCGACCAACTTCCGCATTGAAGAAAGCCTAGGCGCTGGCACCTATTTCGTGGCCGTTTCGCCTTACGGCGCCGGCGGGTCCTACACCGTCCATGCAAGGTTCGTCGCGGACGGTGTCGGCGGTGGCGGCGATCGGGAAGGCTGGTTGGGCACAGAAGTCGGCCAGCTCAACGATCCGCTCTCCGACATCCAACCGACCGTGATCAACGGCCCGGCGGGCATGTCCGTAATGGCCTACGCTCCCATCGACTCGTGGACATGGCAGTGGGCTCGCCAACCGCGCCCCGGCCCGGATGTGCCGGCTTCGCCAGACCTGAGCCAGTGCGTCTTCGTCGGCACCCGAGACGCAACCGTGCTTGGCCCCGACGGCATGGACACCGGCAGCTACAACACTCCCGTGGTTGCCGGCCCGCCCAGCACCGCCGGACTCTCCGAAGGATGGAACTACCGCCGCAACGACGCCGACGAGAAGCACGGCTTGCAGATATACGTGAGCGACGGCGAAGTCAGATGGGTCGAGTGTTGGGTGAATGGGGTGGAAGAGTCGGACGGGCGCTACGAAAGCGGCGCGCCGGACGGCTACTTCTACAACTTCACGAACAGGGAACTGGACAGCGTCGCGTACGAGATCCGGAGGGACGGGGGAAACGACGTGTGGGCGTTCCGCACGTTCCGGGCCGATCCGAACGCGGCGGATCGGTGCGGCTTCGGCGGGAGCTGCGGGAACTACCACGGGCGGAGCGGACGCTACGAGAACGGCTCGCCGGACGGCTACTTCTACAACTTCACGAACGGCGAGCTGGACGGCGTGGCGTACGAGATCCGCAGGGACGGGGGGAGCGACGTGTGGGCGTTCCGCACGTTCCGGGCCGATCCGAACGCGGCGGATCGGTGCGGCTTGCTGCGGGAACTACCACGGGCGGAGCGGACGCTACGAGAACGGCTCGCCGGACGGCTACTTCTACAACTTCACGAACGGCGAGCTGGACGGCGTGGCGTACGAGATCCGCAGGGACGGGGGGAGCGACGTGTGGGCGTTCCGCACGTTCCGGGCCGATCCGAACGCGGCGGATCGGTGCGGCTTCGGCGGGAGCTGCGGGAACTACCACGGGCGGAGCGGACGCTACGAGAACGGCTCGCCGGACGGCTATTTCTACAACTTCACGAACGGCGAGCTGGACGGCGTGGCGTACGAGATCCGCAGGGACGGGGGGAGCGACGTGTGGGCGTTCCGCACGTTCCGGGCCGATCCGAACGCGGCGGATCGGTGCGGCTTCGGCGGGAGCTGCGGGAACTACCATGGCCGGAGTGGGCGCTACGAGAGTGGCACCCGAGATGGATGGTTCGGGTCTTACGCCAATGGCGAAAAGACCGGCACTTGGATCTACTACGTCGACGGCGAAGAGCGCGACCGCGAGTCACATTGAGTGAAATCGGCGACCGCGACGAGGGGAGCGACATGAACAACGAGGCCAGATCTACGAGCGCCGGCGACATCGCCGCCGCCGCATTTCTGTGGGCGCTGTGGGTCTTGAGCGTCGTGCCTCTCGTCGTGCTCTTCATCGAGTTCTACCCTCCGCCGCAACGCTGTGTGGGCGCGTCGTACTACGCGAAGCTGTACGGGCACATGTTCGTGTACCCGCTGTTGTTTGGGCTTCCGGCAACGGTGTTTCTCACCAAGCCTTGGCTACACACTGTGGCGTGGATTCGCGACCTGCCTCCGCGAAAGCGTGGGCGCGTGACTGCGTTTCTGACGGTCAGCATCGTGGGCATCGTCTCCTTCGCGAGCTGGACGGACTTCACGCAGGCGACGCCGGCGCTTTGGTCGTTCAAAGCCGCGGCGAAGCAAGACGGCCCCAAACCCGACAAAGCGGACTTGGTGATACGCCGCGCGTGCGAGACCTTGCTGGCAAGATACCAAAACGGCCAAGAGCCTGCCAAAGTCACCGAGAAACAGAACAATGCCAAACCCCAAGAGGACGGAAAGGGCGAGAAGCCGTTGGACATCCTAAAGAATGGCCTCCCGAGCGGAGAAAAGCCTTCCGCCACGGAGTGGGCCTACTACATTGGTTTCATTGGCAACACGATGTGGATGGCGCTGCTTTTTGGCGTCGTCGTGACGCTTGTGGCCCGCACGGATTCCGCCGGTCGTTCTCAACTAGGCCCCCTCGTCGTCGCGATGGCTTTAGCCACGGCCTGGGTGCCCTTCCGAGCGGCCTTCCTCGTGGAGAAGGCCGAGTTGTACAACGATCCGTTGCAGCCGCTGAACTACGTCATTTTCCTCGCGTTCGTCGTCCTGTACCTGCATGCACTGCGCTTGTACATCGCCACGCAAGACAAAGGGCGCCAAGCCATGCTTTGGACAGGGAACCTGATCGTGGTGATCTTGACGCTCCTGTCCGCCCTGATTGGCCTTTTCGCGGGACTTGGCATTGGAACCGACTTGCTTCTCTACAGCTTTGGCTCGAAGAGCTCGCTTTTGCTTTACATCACGATGCTTCTGCTCTTCTTGGTCATGATCGCACCGACTGTGGTCAGAGGGATCGGGGGAGACTCAAGGTCGTAGGAACAGGGCGCTCGGCCTTGCAGGGCCGAGATGCGGAAGGACGTTTTTTTCGGAGGATTGGAAATGGGTGCCGCAAAGGAAAACCGACCGAGTGGGTGGATGCGTAAGGTGATTAGGAAGCGCGGAGTCGTCGTAGTTGGCGTTTGCATCGTGGCTGTGGCCGTAGTCGCCGGTTCGATTGCGGTCGTCGACGAATACGCTGGCCGGGTCGTTAAGGATCGCGTAGAGGCGGATTACTTCGACGGGTTTCGTGACCACTTGATCGAGGAAGTAGAGACGAAGCTGCGGGAAAGTAGCTGCAACGTACAGGCAGGTGTTACGGCCGCGCACAACTTCCTGAAGAAAGAGCGGGGCCACATAGCAGTGGCAGTAACTCGTCAACCGAAATGGGGTTGGCAAGTGCAACGCTATAGGTTCGCCATTCGATGGCGATCCACTTGGCTCGCCGAGTTCAGGATCAAAAAGAAGCACGAACCCGAAGTTCTCGAAATAAATCCCGAGTTCGAGGACGAAGTGGAAAGCGCCGTGTGTAACCCTGCGTGTGGCGTGTTGAAGTGCTGGCTTGCATGATGGGCCATGGATGCTGCGGAGGTCCGGCCCGTACCGTCGCCGGCACCTTCACCCGTGCGTCGTTTGCCGATTACGGGCAACTTGATCAGCCAACGCGGCCCAACAGGTTGCACTGCCTTGCCGCGAGGCAGCGCTTGGCTCCACATTTACTTGAGGTGGGGGAATGCCAAGAATGGCAAGACCGGACGGCAGACGCCCATGCGTTGCTCGGGGTCAACATGGTGGGCCTGTGATCGTCAGTCGTGATCATACTCGATTGGGTTGGGCCGACTTTGGAACGCGTTCCAGCACATAGGTTGTCAGCGACGGAATGCCGGCGCTCCAAACCACCGGTGGCAACTGGTTTGGCGGGCACCACATGTAGCTGAGGCGGCTCATTCCGTCGCAAACGGTGAACCGGTCGGCTGCGTCTTCGATGCCGGCGGACAGAAGGGCGCTATCGATGTCTTGCTCGGACGCCGTGGCGTCCACGCCGCCTTGGAAAAACGGGGCGACTGCGGCGGCTGCCGTCAACAACCCGGCGGCCGCCAACTCTTGGTAGCGGCCTTGGTAGTAGTTCGCCACGCGGGCGGCGACCGCGTCGCGCACTGCCGCCGTGGTAGCGGTGGTGAGGCGAGCGCCGGGGTTGGCCAGATGCTCCTGCCACAACGCATCTCCCCAAAGCTGGATGAAGTACGGGTAGCGCTGGCTGTCCTCGATCACGGCGTCCAATGCGTCCGTTTCGATCTCCACTCCGTGCCGTTTCAGCGGCTTCACCAACGCCGCGCGGGCAGCCGCGTCGGTTAGGCGGCCCACGCCAAGCAGCCCTTCTCCCAAGCGGCCCCAAAACGAAGTGTCCATCGCGTTGAGATGCGTCGGCAACCCTGGAGTGCCAGCGAGCACCAGCAAAAATGGCGCCTCGGCGCACACTTGCTGACTGGCATTGAGCAATGCGCTGCCGACGGCGAGATCGAGCGTGTGGGCCTCGTCGAGCAAGACCACCAACGGTTTTCGCTGGCAACGCCCGGCCAGCTCTTTGGACAGATGGCGCCAGCCGTTCCCAGCCGGCGACCACTCGGCCGAGCCAACGGAAGCGATGCCGACCTTTCGTGGCAGCAGCTTGGCCAGACCCCGTCTCGGTAGCAGGGCATGCAACAACGCCGGGGGAGCGGGAACGTCGCGGGGCGTGAGCGGTAGCACCTCGACCGGCGGCGCGTCGGCGCAGGCGCCTTTGAGCCAGTTCAGAAGCACCGTCTTGCCGTTTCCGCGCGGCCCCAACAAGACCACGTTGTGTGGCGGCGCCGAGCCGCCCACCAAGTCCGCCAAGCAACGCGAGAGCACCGCCTGCTGCGCGTCGCGGCCGGTCAATTCGGGCGGCGACGAGCCATCGCCGGGCGCGAAAAGGCGTTGCTCGGTTGACACCATGATGGTCAGTATACGCTGGTGCCGGGCGCCGATCGAAAACAGCGCAAGCGTGTGCGCGGGAGGTGTGTTGATCAGCCAATGCAACACCCGCTCGCGAACGCGCTCTTTGGGCGTTGCCGGCACCTCGTAGTCGCGGACTTGGCACCGCAGCTTGTTCCGCGGCTTGGCCGGGGTTTCGGATAGACGAAACTCGGGCAGAAAGTTCTTGCTGAGGGCGATGGTCCTTCCTCAATCAATGCTCACGTTGCCGCCCTGTGCGTCACGCTGCATTTCCTTGAGGTGGGATGCCAAGGATGGTAGGACGGGGCGGCAGACGCCCATGCGCCGCTCGACGTAGCCGCTGGCGCACAGTTCCTTGATTACCGCCGTGGCGGCCTTTTGTTCGACGGGTTTGCCGAAGTCGTCGGATGCCATAAGAGTGTTTACGACGTCTTCGATTGGCGTCCATGCCGTCTCGTCGGCGGTGAAGGCGTGGGCTAGGGCGGTCATGTGGTTTGCCCAACGGTGTAGGCGCGCGTCGTAGTATTCGCGCTTGTGCTCGCGGCACAGGTCGCGCAGTTTTGCTGTAGGAGGCTCGTCGCCAACGCCTTGGTCCAGCACGATTTGCGCCAAGGCGCGGCATCCATTGGCCAAGTGGTGGGGGAAGTTGGCGCTCTCGGCGAGGATCGTGGTCGCGGCCGAGTCAATCCAGCGCGAGCGTTGCACCTCGCCTGGTGCTTCGTCGGCGAACGGGAAGTCGGCGAGCGCGAGTTCCAGTGTGCCGGTGACGGTTCGCTTCGCGTCCTCGGCGGAGAGTGCGCCGATGGATCGCACATGCCCGTTCGCCAGCCGTGACAAGCCGAGTTCGCGGAGGCGGTCTATGGTGTTCGCCAGACCGAAACAGGCGAGCAGTGCTTGGGTGCGTCCGTGGATGCCGCCGTGCAACGCATCCAAGTGCGCTCGAACGTGGTTTGTGTCGGGCAGGTTCTGGGCTTCGTCCACCAGTAGGAGGATGGTGCTGCCGCGGCGGTCGAAGCGAAACGCAACGTAGTCGTCGAGTGCGACGGCAAGCGAGTGGGGCGCTCGGGCGGACGCCGTGAACTCGTTGAAGTCGCGTTTTGTGAAGGCGGCGAACAAAGCGTTGCCCACCAAGGAGGCGCTGCCGATCACGCGGTTCACGGTGCCGCCCCACTCTCCGGAGGCCCCGGACGCCGCGAATTCGCGGAACTGCCTATCGATTTCTTGCACGATGGCTGCTGGCGGGCTGGCCAAATCGTTGGGGCGCAAAGGCACGGGGATGATCGGTTGCGCGGTTTCGTCGCCGCTGGCCAGCAGGCGGATGGCGTGTTCGCGCAGCAGCGCGGTCTTTCCAGCGCCGGGGACACCGCTGATCACAACCGTGTGGCCGGCCTCGCCGCGTTGCACACCGCGCACGGCGGAGTCGAGCAGTCTGAACTCGCCCTCGCGCCCGGCAAACACCGCCGGAGATGCACGGTCGCTGGACTCGGCTAGCCGGGTGAGGGAGTCTCGAACGGCTGACGGTAGATCGGCCATCAATGAACCTGTGCGGTAGCTGGAACGTGTTCGAGCAACGCCTGCTGTGCGCCGCGGCCGGACAGCTCCGGCGGCATGGCGCCGGTGCCGGGCGTGAACAAGCGTTGCTCGGTTGGCACCATGATGGCGAGTATATGCTGCTGACTGCTCTTGGTATGTGCGCATGGCAAACTTGACGCATCTGTGAGATTGCTGTGCTCAGAGGATTGGCGGGGAAGGGAAGGGCTGCGTCGGTGGATGGCTTGCGTTTGGGCATTGCGTTGTATCAGCCGGAGATCCCGCCGAACACCGGGGCGATCATGCGTCTTGCGGCCAACACCGGCGCGACTTTGGCGTTGATCGAGCCGTTGGGGTTCGATCTGGACGACACGCGCCTGCGTCGCGCCGGCTTGGACTACCGAGATCTCGCCACCACCACCACCTACCCGGATCTGCCCGCGTTTCTTGCCGCCGTTGGCGGGCGGCGTATCTTCGCCTTTTCCTCGCACGCCCAGCGGCGCTACGACGCGGCGCGGTATCGCGGCGACGATGTGCTGCTGTTCGGGCCGGAGAGCGACGGGCTGCCGGAAGACGTGCTGCTTTCCTTCCCTTGCGAGCGGCGGCTGCGCATCCCCATGCGCCCGGGGTCGCGCAGCTTGAACCTTGCCAACGCGGCGTCGGTGGCGGTGTACGAAGCGTGGCGGCAGCTTGGGTTCGGGTGACTGCACACCGCGACCGTCATTGCCACCGCCAGCGATCAGTTCACCGGGCTCTCGCCGCCACCGCCGCTGCCGGCGCCCGCCTCGTGCTGGCGCTTCGCCTCGGCGTACAGCGCGTCGAAGTTCATCGGCTCCAGCATGAAGGGCGGCAGTGTGCCTTTCACCACCAGGCTGTCCAACGTCTCGCGGGCGTAGGGGAAGAGGATGGTGGGGCAGGTGGCGGCGAGCACCTGTGTGCGCAGCGCTTCGTCCTCCATGCCTTCCAGCCGGAACACGCCGGCCTGTTGGAGTTCCGCCACCATCACCACGCGGTCGCCGAGTTGCGCTTCCAAGGTGATGGTTAGCACCACTTCGAAGCGGTCGCCTTCGAGGTGGCGGTTGCGGGCGTTGATGTCCACCTGCACCTTGGGGCGCCACGGCTCGGTGAACACCTCCGGCGCCTTCGGCGATTCGTAGGAGACATCGCGCAGATAAATGCGCTCGATGGCGAGGTGCGGCGGCACCGGGGCGGCTTCGGCCACGTCAGCCCCGCACCACCGGCATGTTCTGGTTGCGCCATTCGGCCACGCCCCCCTTCAAGCGGGCGACCTGCTTGAACCCGGCTTTGCGCAGCACCGTGCCGGCGGCGCCGGCGTGCTGCCCCATCTTGCAGGCCAGCACGATGGGCTTCTCCTTGTGCTTCTCGATCTCCTTGAGGCGCGTGGCCAGCGAGCCGTGCGGCATGTTCACCGCGTGGGCGATGTGGCCTTGGGAGTATTCGTTGGGGTCGCGCACGTCCACCACCAAGGCGCCGTCGCGGTTCACCATGTCCACCAGCTCCTGCGGCGACACGGAACGCCCGCCACGCGCCACTTCGTTGCGCACGAACAGCGCGAACACCAGCGCGAACGCGCCGACGAGCAGGGGGTGGTTGGCAACGAACTCGAAGAAGCGCTCCATGCGGCGAAGTATAAGGGATGGCGAAGGTGGCGAACGGGCCCATATCCCTACAGGCGTATGGTGGTGGGCCATGAGCACCGCACACCACCGCGAAACCCACCTGAGCGCCCCTGCCCGGGAAGGAGCGACTGCGCTATTGCGCGAACTGTCGGCCGAGTTGGCTCTGCTTGGAGTCACGTCGCTGTACTTGTTCGGCAGCGTGGCGCGCGGGGACGACGACGAACACAGCGACCTCGACATCGCGGTGCGGACGGTCAACCCCGTTGATTGGATGATTGATGCCAACGCCCGCGAACTGGTGGCAGTCCATCTTGATCGGCCTGTCGACCTGACGATCCTCCCTTTCTCGCCCATCCTCGCCGCCGAGGCGAACGAAGACTTGGTGCAGGTGTTCTGACAGGCGCATCCAAGTTCGCCACTATCTTGGAGAGGGCGTCTTCCAAGTCCTCGGTGAGTTCATCCGGGTCGAAAGGATCGATGCCGAGCTTCCCCGCCGATTCGCAAAGCCGTCTTTCCTGCTCCGTGGCCCCGGTGACGGCCGCCCAATCCGCGCGGAAGTTCCTCACCTCCGGTTCTTCCGAGCCGGCGAGCCGTTCCATGACGGCCTCGACCGCACCTGCCAAACCCCGTTCGGCGGCCGCCACCGCCATCCGCGTTTCCCCTTCGCCGGTGAAGCGGAGCGCAGGGTGGGCGGGCGCAGTGCCGTCCGGCATCCAGCGTGCGACGACCTGCCCTTCGTCGCGATGCAGCGTGAGATCGGGCAAGGAGTTGCCTTCGCGGGCGCCAGCAAGCTGTGGCGCTGCACCCATTGCCGATCCCGTGGCGTTCTGGCGAGGTCGCGGGAGGCGTAGCGGGCGGGGAATCGATAGGGTTCGTGCAGCAGGAACCACCAGTTCTCCACGATCCACTGGCACAGCGGAAAAGCGGAACCGTACACTCCGCCGCGCAAGCTCTCCGATGGCCCGTGAACCGCTTCCGTCACCAACCGTCCGCCGGCTTCGATCACCAAGCGGCACCAAGTGCGGGCAAGAACCGTGTCCGGCACGCCCGGCGCTTCCTGCCACTCCATGCGAAAACGAATCACGGGCTGCAGCTCCAATCCAATCGATGTTCTGGGTCGGATGGATACTCCGCTTCTTCGAGCCGATAGCCCTTGTATGCTCCGGCGGGGCCATTGATGTGCCGCGCTTCATAGAGGTCCCCGGCGAGCCATCCCCAAGCGTATCTGGGAAAGCCCTGTTCGAAACGCGCACTCGTGCAACGCCGGCGGATGGCTTGCCGCAAGGTAGCGTTGATGTCTTCCGGCTTGATGTCCGGGTCGCAGGGCGTCGCGTCCGAGCGAAGGGCCGCGGGCCGGCCGGGCTCGGGTAGTTCTTGTGTTCCGGGCTACCCATGTAGCGCACTCTCGATGCGGTGTCTTCGGGTGCTTCGTCGCTGGCCCAAGGGCCAATCGCACGTCGCTTGGTTCTTCGATGCCTCACAATGCGTCTTCCACTGCGTTTCGCTTGCGTCACATGCGCCCACTCGTTCGCGGCCATTTGCATGGCGCTCGGCCACCATAGCCCAACTCCGCCCAGTAGCACTCGCGGACATTCCGGCGCTCCGGCGCGGTGTTCGTGGATGCGCTAGAGTGTGCGCTCTCTCGGTAAGGTGCGGAGGAGGATGGTCTCCGCCATGTAAGCGATCCATGAAGATAGTTCTCCTGTCGCTGGTGGGCATCCTGTTGGCGGGGCTCGGCGCGGTCGGGCTGGTCGCGATGCGTCCACGATGGCGCGGGGTCGTTCGGGTGTGGATTGTGGCCGGGAACTACCGCGCAGGAGACAGATGTCCATGGGAAGCACGCGATGGGCCTAACAGCGCCGTACGACGATGTGGCACATATCAACGAGGTTCTCGATCGCCTGTTGCCGAACGTAGCGGAGGTCGACGCCGACGTGTCGCGCCTAGCCAAGGCGATGCGCTACGCCGTGCTCGGTGGCGGTAAAAGGCTGCGTCCGCGGCTCGTCTACGCTGCCGGCGAAGCGGTGGCCGCCGACGCCCGCCTTTTGGACCGCCCTGCCGCCGCGATCGAATTCGTTCATGCCTTTTCCTTGATCCACGACGACCTGCCAGCGCTTGACGACGGCAGCTTGCGTCGTGGCCGTCCCACGGTCCATGTGCAGTACGACGAAGCAACCGCCATCTTGGCCGGCGACGCACTCTTGGCATTGGCTTTCGAGACCATCAGTTCTCCTTCGGTCGATGCTGCCATGGCGATGCGCTGGGTATCCGGTCTTGCTAGCGCCATGGGGCCTCTTGGCATGGTCGGCGGCCAGATGATCGACATCGCCGGCGAGGAGCGGCGGCTCGACCTCTCCGAACTTGAGCGCTCGCACCAACTGAAATCGGGAGCGCTGATCCACGCTGCGGTGATGATGGGCGCGGCCGCCGGTCACGCACGCACCCCCCCCCCGATCTCCGCGCATTGAGCGACTTCGGCTGGGCAATCGGCCTCGCCTTCCAGATCCAAGATGACGTGTTGGACGCCACCGCGAACACGCGAACGCTCGGCAAGTCCAGAGGGTCGGATAAGAACCGTGGCAAATCCACCTACGTCGCTTTGCTTGGCATCGAAGGCGCAGCCGCGAAAGCAACGGAACGTCTGGAGTTTGCGCTGCAGCGGCTGGCGCCGCTCAAAGAACGCGGAGCGGCGCTAGCTGCGCTGGCCGAGCAGATGGTGCGACGCGACGCCTGAACGCGGGCGATCAAGCCGTGCGTCTTGCCGCCGCCGTAGTTGGTGTCCAAGCGCCGGTATGACACGGAACGCCTTATTGACGCGCCGCATGTCCCAGCGCCTCGACGCAACAGGCAGTGGTCAGCGGTGCGGACTCGAACGCGAACGGAAACCCGGTGGCGCCCACCCACGCCAGACACGCGGGCCAGCTGCCGTCGGGGCGTTGCGCGTCGAGCAACGCCTGCAGTGCGGGCCGCGCAACTTCCGTGCGGTCGATCGCGCCGAGCCGATCCAGCGCCGTCAGCGCCTGCGCCGTGCGCATGATGTCGACGAATGTGCCGGCGTCGGTTTGGGCAGCGAGGATTCGTTCCGTTAGCGGCTGGCGCAAATCAGCCAGCAGCGGCGCTTGCGCGTCGATCGCGCGGACTATGGCCACGTCGAGGTCGAGCGCGTGCGGATAGTAGTGGAGGGCGGCGTCGATCTGCTCGGGCGAGTCGACGATCAACCTGCGCAGCCAATCCTGCGCCGGGCGGGTCTCGGCGCGATCGCCCAGATAGGCAATGATGTTGGCGCTGATCACGGCGTCCGGCGCGTGCAAGAGCGCTTCCGGGCCGAGCACCCCGTCGTTCTCAGCCGCCTGCCAAGGCAGCCAGGTGAGAAAGCGGCCCTCGCTGTCGCGTTGCGCGGCCACCACGTCGGCATTGGCAAGCGCATGGGGATGCGGCCCGGTCGCCAGCGAGCAAATGGCCGTGTCGTCGGTGTCCGGCGGCAAGAAGTCGGCGTAGCGCCAGAGCTGCCCGGGCAGCATGACCGCGTTCAAGTGTGCTCGACTCCGGCGCCGTATGGAGGCGGCGTCCGGATGTTCGCAGGCGTCCAGGGACAAGATGCCGAGCCCGGTAACGAACGGCGGCGAGTGCGCCGCGTGACCGGTGAGGGGAGCGCGGATGTCGTAGACGTTGGCAAGCCAGACGCCGTCTTCCCGCACCGCCTGCGACAGATAGCCGACGCCAGCCGCTACGGCACGGATGAGAGCCGCGCGCAACTCGTCATGCATGGCAACGCCTCGCCAGCTTCCGACACTCTTTACTTCAAACCTTCAAGCCTACTTCAGGCGGCTGAACAGCATGCCGCCGTAGGCTTTGACGGTCGCGTTCTCTGCGTCCCCGGCAGTGAGCGTCAATTTCAGATGGTTGAGCCCTTTGTGCAGGAGAAACATGCCGTCCGGGCGGTAGATGCGCTCCTGCGAACACCACTCGAACAAGCCGCTCGCCTTCTCCGCCATGCACCAGCCCCGCCGCGTCAGTTCCTCCACCACGGGCTGCCAATCTTTGCGCGTTGTCTCCAGCCAGCTCTCTAGCTGACCGGGCCCTGCGTGCGGGTACAGTTCGAAACCGATATGCGGGGAAACGCCCCGGGACGCGACATCCACGGCCAACCGGAACGAAGGCAAGGGATCGCGAAGTTCCGCCAACAGATCCTGTGCCGCGGACGCCGAACCGCGCCATCCCAGCCCTTCGAGCGTTGCAGCCACTTCGTCGTGCCCGATCCCCGCGACGATGAGGCGAATGCCGCGTGGCGCGCGCCCGGGCATGGCGCCGAGGTAGCCGACGACGCCGCCCGAAGGCAGAGCGGTCAGCGCCCGGCTGACTGCGTGGCGCTCCTCGACGTCGTCGTCCCAGCCGACGGCGTTGGCGAGCGCCGCGATTGGCAGCCGCTGCAGCTCGCCGCAACGAGGCACGCCATCGGCCAGTCGCAGCTTAAAGAACACGCCGGGTGGAGGACATTCTCCGACCGGCGTCTCCGCCACATCGTACTCGAGGCCAGTCATCTCGATGGTTCCGTGCAAGGGGGAATCAGCGTCGGCGAGTTGGCGCAGGTGGCGCGCCAGCGCAGTGGCTGGCGCTGGCGCCGATGGCGCGTCGCCCACGCGGATGAGATGGCGGCCGACCGGGCTATCTGGGAAGGCGGCGACGAACATGTCCGCGGCCGGTTCCGCCGCGTAAAGGCGGAACTCGAAGCCGCAGTACTCCAATGCCTCGCTCGGCAGATCGCGCACCCGCGCCAACAGCCGATCCCATCCGTCGCCATCGAGCAGGGCCGGCGGTATGAAACGACGGCGTTCGGCGAGCGCCCTCATCGCCGGGCGAAGGACACGCAGGTCTCTTTGTCCACTTCGTCCGGGACGAGACTCCGACTTGGGAAGGCTCTAGGGCTCTAGCGAGCTCAGCACCTCACCATGCATTTGGCGTAAGCTCTCCAACCGGACGAGCCGCCCGCGACGGCTTGCAGGTCGGCTTCGCCCAGCCTGGCGCTGGGCGGCAGAACGAGATGCGCCTCGGTTGCGCTCTCTTCATGCACCATGACCGACACGGACTCCGGCACGGGGCTGCCGAGCACGTCCTCAATGACCGCCTTGGGATCGTCGATCAGCCGCGCCCGGAAGGCATCATCCTCGGCGGCTTTCTCGATGAGTTCCGCTCGCAGTTCCTCTTGGGTTACTTCCCTCACGTTCTCCATCACGTCTTCTCCTTGAAGAGTTGTGGTCTTGATGCCTCGCCGGCGCGAGCCGACTCTGGACACCTGCTAGTCACCGTACACGGTGCCCGCAGCGCGTGTCAACCGTTAATTGTTCCCGTCCGTAGACGCCCAACTTATTGATTTTTAGTCAAAAAAGCGGCGTTGGGGATGCTAAAGAGCGACGCTGGCACTGCTATTGCGTTCGCGTGGCGGCCAAGTCGCCGGCCAGCTGCGCCGCCACGTTCAAGGACTGCTCGCGCCCCAGATCCATGTTGATGACGTACTTGCCGTCCACCACCAGCGCCGGCACGCCGGACAAGCCAAGGCTTGCGAACGCCGTGTCCGCGTCCGCGACCTGCCGCGCCACCGCCGGGTCGCGCATGGTGGCCAAGAAGGTCTCGCGCTCGACGCCGTGGCCCTGCACGAAGTCCGCCAACTCCGCGGGCGTTGTCAAGTCCCTGTCGTCGTCGTGGATCGCGATGAAGATGCGCTCGTGATTGGCGTCCAGCGCACCGTGCAGCTCGAGCGCCCGGTGGGCGCGGGCGAGCGTCGCGTGGCGTTTGGTGTAGGACACGTGAACGCGCTCGAAGACCACGCCCTCCGGCAATCGCTCCGGCCAGCCTGCCAGGACATGCTCAAAGTCGCGGCAAGCCGGACAGCCGTAGGAGAAGTACTCCACCACCCGCACCTTGCCCGTGCCGTCCGGCCGATCCAGCGTGCGGTACGGCTCGCCCGGCGCCCATGGGTAGAAGAGGCCGATGGCGACAACGGCGACGACGATGACGACCGCCACCACGCCGATGACGCGCCGACGGGAGCCACTGGTGTCTTTGCGTTTGCCCATCGCGTCCTCGTGTGCAAGCCCTGAGACAGGCGGAAGCCTAGCCGACGGCGTTGGCGAGCGCAACGATTGGCAGCCGTCGCGGCCCTGGGAGCGCGGGCGTCTCGCCCGCATTTTCCGTCACGAGTGTTTCCACCCGTGCGGGCGAGACGCCCGCGCTCCCAGGACGTGCCGCGGCAGATGCCACCAACACCGTGAAAGCGTATACTCGCCCATCGAATGTAGCCACGTTGGACTGCTGGCGGCGTCCCGGTGGGTCGGGCCCGTTTCTGTGGGATGGGGCTGCGCAAGGGGGGAGGTCGTCAAGGCACTTGGGCGCACATGTTCCAAAGCAAGGTTTTCCGACAGCGAGCCCTCTCGCACCATGCCCGCCCGGAGCCGATGGACGCGCGGCTTCAGGTTACCGCGCCGCACGAGTGGATGGCCCTGGCCGGGTTGGCGATTGCGCTCTTGGCGCTGCTCGCTTGGAGCGTCTTCGGGAGCGTCGAGCGCAGCGTCACGGCGCCGGCGGTGCTGGCGCAATCGGGCGAGCGGCACGAGCTGGTGGCGCTTGCGTCTGGCCAAGTCGTGGAGGTGCTGGCGGCGGTTGGCGATGTCGTCCAGCGGGGCCAGCCGATCGCCCGCGTACACGTGTTGGAAGGGCAGCGCGAGGCGCAGCTCGCGCGCGAGCTCGTCGGTGCCTTGGAAGCGGAGACGAGCGGTGCCGATGGCGCTGCCGCCACGGTGCAGCAAGCGCTGTTGGATGCGGCCCGCGCCGAACTCCGTCGCATCGAGAGGTCGGCCGCGCAATCCATCGTCGCGTCGCGCGCCGGCACGATCGTGTCGCTGGATTTGGCGCTCGGCAAGCCGGTGCGCCTCGGCGACACCGTCGCTCGGCTCCGCGACGGCACCGCGGGGGCGTGGCAGGCTCTGGCGTTCGTGCCGGCGCGCGACGCCGAGGAACTGGCTGTGGGCCAGGCGGCCGAGGTCGTGTTCTCTTGGCCCGAAGAGCCGGGCAGGGCCTTTGAGGCCAGCGTGCTGGAAGTGTCCAGCCGGCCGATGAAGACCCCGGAGTGGCTTTTGGATCTCGGCTTCTCGACCGCTGCCCCCGCCTACCTGCTGCGGCTTGCGGTGCCAGGCATGGCGGGCGTCGCGAACGGGACTCCCGACGTGGAAGGCGCGAGCGGCACGGCGCGCGTGTTCCTGGGCAAGCGTTCGCTCGCCGCGCTCTTGCTGGCGCGCGGCTCCCCGCCACGCGGGGCGGAGGGCGTCTGAGACGACATGGAAGCGGCCCCTTCGCGCCGACGCGTGCGCACGCCCGTTCTGCTGCAGTTGGCGCAGACGGAGTGCGGCGCGGCGTCGCTCGGCATCGTGCTCGCGCATTTCGGGCGGTGGGTTTCCATCGAGGAACTGCGCGAAGCGTGTTCGGTTGGCCGCGACGGCTGCCGCGCCATCGACGTCACTCGCGCCGCGGCGCGCTACGGCCTCGAGACGGAAGGCTGGCGCCGCGAACCCCGCCATCTGCTCCGCATGCCGCTGCCGATGATGCTGCATTGGGAGTTCAACCACTTCGTGGTCCTGGAGGGCTTTGCCAAGGGGCGGTTCTTCATCAACGATCCTGCCAATGGCCATCGATCGGTGAGCGAGGACGAGTTCGACCGAGCGTTCAGCGGCGTCGCGATCACGTTCGAGCCGGGGCCGGATTTCCACCGCGGCGGCGTTCGGCCGGGCATCGCGCGGCGCATTGCGCCTTGGCTGCGGGACGTCAAGAAGCCGCTCGCCTTCGCTGTCGGCTGCGGCCTGCTGCTGGCCTTGCCGGCACTGGCGCTGCCCTTGTTGCTGAGCCTGTTCGTGGATTTTCTGTTGGCCGGCCGCGAGCCGTCCTGGCTGCCGGTGCTCATCGGCGCACTGGTCGCGGCCGCCGGAATGCTCTACCTGCTCACTTGGCTGCGTGAGCGCTGCCTACGGCGACTCGCCGTGCGGCTTTCCATCGTGCAGGGCGAGCGCTTCATGACGCGCCTGCTGCGCCTGCCGATGCGGTTTTTCGCCCAGCGCCTCGCCGGCGACCTGACGTCCCGCGTCAACCTTCTCGATTCCGTCGCCGACGTGGCGGCGCGGCACTTGGTGGGCATCTTCATCGAACTGATCACCGGCGTTGCGTTTCTGCTCCTCATGTTGGCCTACGACCCGTTGTTGGCCGGCGTGGTGGTGGGCCTCGGCGCGTTGAGCGCGGTGGCGATGCGCCTGCTGGCCAATGTGCGCGTGGACTTCAACCGCCTCCTCCGGCGCGAGCAAGGCATGCTGACCGGCATTGGCATGGCGGGCTTGAGCAAGGTCGACACGCTGCGTGCCGGCGGCGTGGAGGACGATTTCTACGCGCGCTGGACCGGATATCAGGCGCGCGAGCTGCTGGCCCGGCAGCGCTTCGCTGAACTCGGCGAGGTGAACGCCGCCGTGCCGACGCTGTTTCAGATGCTCGCCAGCGCCGCCGTGCTCGGCATCGGCGGTTGGCGCGCGATGTCCGGGGACATGAGCGTCGGCGCGCTTACGGCGTTCTACATGGCGGCCGTGGCGTTCCTGCAGCCCATCGGGCGTTTCATCCAATTCGCCGACATGTTCCAGATGCTGGAGGCCGACCTGCAGCGCCTTGACGATGTGTTCGACGCGCCGGAGGAGCAGGTCGCGGACGCCGACGAGGCCAGCGGCGCGGCAGCCGCCTTCGCCGGCCGCTTGCGGCTCAAAGGTCGCGTCGAGCTGCGCGACGTGACATTCGGCTATCCGGGCAGCCAGCAGCCGCTGCTTAGGAACTTCAGCCTCGTGATCGAGCCGGGCCAGCGGGTGGCCGTGGTCGGGCCCAGCGGCGCCGGCAAGTCCACGTTGTCAGCGTTGGTGGCGGGCATCCACCCGCCGTGGGACGGCGAGGTGCTGTTCGACGGCTGCCGGCGCGAGGCGATTCCGCGCGAATTGTTGACGAGTTCGGTGTCGCTTGTGGATCAGCAGATTTTCCTGTTCGCCGACAGCGTGCGCGCAAACCTCACGATGTGGTTGCCGGACGTGCCGGACAATGCCTTGGTGGCGGCCGCGCAGGATGCGGCGATCCACGCGGAGATCGTCGCCCGGCCGCTTGGCTACGACGCGCCGGTGGAGGAGAATGGAAGCAACTTCAGCGGCGGCCAGCGGCAGCGGCTGGAGATAGCCCGCGCCCTGGTCAACAACCCAGCCGTGCTGATTCTGGACGAGGCCACCAGCTCGTTGGATGCGATCACCGAGGTGCGCATCGACGACGGCTTGCGACGCCGTGGCTGCACCTGCCTCATCGTCGCCCACCGGCTGAGCACGATTCGCGACTGCGACCTGATCGTCGTGCTCGAAGGCGGCCAGGAGGTGCAGCGGGGCACGCACGAGGAATTGCTGCAGGATCGGGTTGGACTGTACCGGCAGCTTGTGGACGCCGGCTGAACGTCTAAGGCACATGGCCATGGCGATATTGGACATTGAGAAGCTGCGCACGCTCGCCGGCGCCGAGCGGTTCGTAGGCGGCGGCAATCGTCCCATCCGTTTGGCCGACCCCGACATGGTGTGGTGTGTCGTCAAAGGCGCGGTCGATGTGTTTCTCGCCGAACACACGCCGGACGAGGCGCCATCGGATCTCAAGCAGCTGGTGCGCGCCGGCGTTGGCCGGCTGATCTTCGGCGTCTCGGCGAAGGAGGACGCGCCCTCGGAAATCTACATCGGCAAGGCGCTGCCCGATACGGAACTGCTTGGCGTGCCCCGCACGGCGCTCGTGGACTACCCCGAAGCGCTGGCCGATCAGGTTGACGCTTGGGTAGTCGACGTCGCCGCCACCGTCGCGCGCGAAGTGGTGCCGCGCCCGCGTCCGGAGCGCATGCTGAGCGCTGGCGATGATCTGGCGACCGAAGGCGAGAGCGTGTTGTCGACGCGCCAAGGCGTGGTCTGGGTTCCTGCGAAGGATGGCGGCGCGACCTTCCTCGACGCCACCGAACCCAGCCCCGACGGCCCAGGCGTCATCCCCGTTACCCCGCACAGTTGGCTACGCCTATTCCGTCCCGCGCAGCTCGCGGTCCGATCCACGCGGGAGCTGCAGGCCGACGGTCTGTTGTTTGCCGCCTTGGCCGAGTTCCATCGCTTGTTGCTGGCCACCGACCAGCTCAACCGGCGCTTGGCGCTGGTGGACATGGCGAACCTTCAGCGCACCCAAGCGCAATACCGGCGCGAGAGCGAGGAACGGGCCCGGGCCGGCCTGTTCGGCGTCTTTGATGCTTCCCGTGCCGCGCTCGACACGGACGAACCAGCGCTGCACAAGGCGCTGCAGCTCGTCGGCCGCCACGAGGGCATTGCGTTCCGCTTTGCCGCGGCACGGCGTCCGGACGACGAGCCGGCGTCCGTGCTGGCCGAAGTCCAACGCGCCTCGGGGGTGCGTTCACGCATGGTGCGGCTTGCGGAAGAGGATCGCTGGTGGCGTGGCGACAGCGGCGCGTTGTTGGCGTTCCATGGCGAGTCCGAGCGTCCCGTAGCGCTGATCCCCGCCCGGGTGGGGAGGGGCTACCGAATGATCGACCCGGAAACCGGCGAGGCGACTCGGCTCAATCAGCGCGTGGCGCGGGAGTTGGCCGAAGAAGCGTTCTTCTTCTACCGCCCGCTGCCGCGGCAGGACGCTGCCGGGCCGCGGGCGCTGTTTCCGTTCGCGTTCCGGGGCTTGAGCGCCGAGGTCGCTCGTTTCGCTCTGGCCGGGGGATTGTTCGGCCTGCTCATGTTGACGCCCGCCATCCTGCTTGGCCGGCTGGTGGATCACGTCATCCCCAGCGGCACGCCCTGGCTGTTGGCGGAGCTGGCGCTGGCGCTGGTGTTGTTGGCGGCGCTGACGTCGATCCTGCTGGTTTTGCAGGGCATGAGCTTGATGCGGCTGGAGGCGCTGGCGGCGGCGCGGCTCGGCGCCGCCGTGTGGGACCGCGTGCTTGGCCTGCCGCGGCGTTTCTTCCGTCGTTTTGCCGCCGGCGATTTGGCGATGCGGGCGATGACCTTCCAGAGCCTGCGCGACCAGCTTTCCGGTGTGGTCGGCGGTTCGCTGCTGACCGTGATCTTCCTGCTGCCGACTTTCGTTCTGCTGTTTATCTACAACGCCCGCATCGGCTGGCTCGGCCTCGCCTTGGGCCTGTTCTCAATGACGGTAACCGTGGTGTTCGGCATCCGACAGTTGCCATTGCACCGACGCATGCTGGCGACAACGCAAAGGCTGTCGGGCCGGCTGCTGCAGTTGCTGCACGGCGTCAGCAAGCTGCGCTCCACCGGATCGGAGGGCATCGGCTTCGCGCTGTGGGCGAAGGACTATCGCGCCCAGAAACAAACGGAAATGCGGCTCGGCGTGTTGAACGAGCACTTGATCGCCTTCCTCGCCGCAGCACCCCTCTTGGCCGCGGCGGCGATTTTCTCGCTCGCCATGTCCGGCGGCAGCGCGACGCTCGCCACGGGGGACTTCCTTACGATCTACGCCGCCTTCATGGCGTTCTACACCGCGGTGGCGGAGCTGGGCGGCTCGTTTTCGACGGTGGTGGCGGTCCTCCCCGCCTACGAGCACGCGCGCCCGATCCTCACGACGATGCCGGAGACCAGCTCCGAGGCGGCGTCGCCGCCCGAGTTGAGCGGCGATGTGCGCATCGATCACGTCAGCTTTCGCTACACCGAGGACGGGCCGTGGGTGCTGCGGGACCTCTCCATCCACGCCCGCGCCGGCGAGTTCGTCGCCATCGTGGGCGAATCCGGCGCCGGCAAGAGCACGCTTTTCCAGCTCGCCATCGGCATCGAGACGCCGCTCTCCGGCACCGTCTATTACGACGGTCACGACATCGGACGGCTCAACAAGCGCGCCGTGCGCAGCCACATCGGGGTGGTCGTGCAGGACGCCTCGTTGCAGCCGGGCACCGTGTTGGACAACATCATAGGGCTATCGAAGGATCTCACCCTGGAGGACGCTTGGCGGGCCGCCCGGCTTGTCGCGGTGGATCAGGACATCGCGGCCATGCCGATGCAGATGCACACCGTCGTCGCCGGCGGCACGACGTTTTCCGGCGGGCAGATCCAACGCATCATGCTCGCCGCGGCGCTGGCGCGCGACCCCACCGTGTTGTTCCTGGACGAAGCCACCAACTGGCTCGACAACAAGAGCCAGGCGAAGGTGATGGAGAGCGTCGCGGAACTCGCGGTCACCCGCTTCGTAACGGCGCATCGCCTTTCGACCATACGCATGGCCGACAGCATCTACGTGCTGGAGCAGGGCCGCGTGGCGCAGACGGGCAGGTTCGACGAACTGATGCAAACCGACGGCCCGTTCCGCGACTTGGTTCGCCGCCAGATGGCGTAGCGAAAGCGTTGGTGCCAGCCCGATCGAAGCTACGGCCGCGACGGCCTTGGGAGCGCGGGCGTCTCGCCCGCACTTTCGTTCACGGGTGTCCACCTTGTGCGGGCGAGACGCCCGCGCTCCCAAGACGTGCTCAGCAGATGCCACCAAATGTCGCACACCCAGCAGTTGCGTCATGTCGGCGCGACGTTCGTCAATGCGTTAGAATGTGACCTCTCTCGGTAAGGTTCGGGGGCGGATGGCCGCCGCCATGTAAGCGATCCATGAAGATAGTTCTCCTGTCGCTGGTGGGCATTCTGTTGGCCGGGCTCGCCGCGGTCGGGCTGGTCGCCATGCGCCCACAAGCAGTGCGCGTACCGGTGGAGCCGCCGGCTTTGCTGGTGGACGTCGCGGTGGCGCAGCGCGAGGCGGTGACGTTCCAAGTGCGTTCGCACGGCGTGGTCACGGCGCGTACGCGCACCACGTTGGTGTCCGAGGTCTCCGGGCAGATCGTGGACGTGGCGCCGGCGTTCGTCAGCGGCGGCTTCTTCCAGCGCGGCGACGTGCTGGTGCGCATCGATCCGCGCTACTACGAAACCGCGCACAAGCGCGCCCGCTCCGTGGTGGCGCAGGCGGAGACGCAAGTGGCCACCGAGCGGGCGCTGGCGGAGTACGCGGAGCGGGACTGGCAGCGCTTGCGCGGTCTGGAAGCGGCCACCGGCACCGCTTCGGATCTCACCCTGCGCAAGCCGCAACTCGCCGAGGCAGAAGCCAGCTTGGAATACGCCCGGGCGGACCTGGAGAAGGCCACCGAGGATCTGGAGCGCACGGTGGTGCGTGCGCCGTACGACGGCATGGTGCGCGAGAAGCGCGCGGACGTCGGCCAGTTCGTCAACACCGGCACGGCGTTGGCGGTCACCTTCGCCACGGACTACGCCGAAGTGCGCCTGCCCCTGCCGCAGAAAGACCTGCGTTATCTGGAACTGCCCGGGCCGACAGCGGACAAGCCGCTGCCGGTGATGTTGACGGCGGACATCGGCGACGCCCGCCATGTTTGGCAAGGCCGCCTGGTGCGCTCCGAAGGCGTGTTCGATGTGGAGAGCCGCGTGCTGCACGTGGTCGCGCAGGTGGACGAACCCTACCGCAACGCCACCCACGCGGCCGGCGAAGGCGGCCAGCGCGGCGAACCGCTGCGCATCGGCACGTTCGTCACCGCCACCATCGCCGGCCGGCCCGGCGGCGAGTTGTTCGTGATTCCGCGCCACTCGCTGCAGCGTGGCCGCACGCTGTGGCTGGTGCGCGCGGACGGCACCATCGCCCCGCGCGATGTGGAAGTGCTGCGGGCCGACGAGGAACACGCCTATGTCGGGCGCGGATTGGAGAACGGCGACACCTATGTGCTGGTGCCGCCGGAATCCGCGCTGCCGGGCATGACCGTGCGTTTCGACGAAACCTCTTCCAGCAGGCAGGGCGCACCGGCGACGCCGATGGCGGCCACCGTCTCGGGCGGCCAAGACGATGCCTGACTCGCCCGCTTCCCCGGCACCCGCCACCACGCCGGCCAACGAGGCCCCCGGCATCATCGGCTGGTTCGCCCGCAACCACGTCGCCGCGAATCTGATGATGATCGCCATCATCATCGGCGGCCTGTGGTCGCTCTACATCGTCAAGAAGGAGAGCTTTCCCGAGTTCCGCTCCAACCGCATCCAAATCCAAGTGCCGTACCGCGGCGCCGCACCGGAGGAAGTGGAGAAGGGCGTGTTGCTGCGCGTGGAGGAGGCCATCGAGCCGATCGAAGGCATCAAGGACGTGCGCTCCACCGCGTCGGAGGGCCGCGGCACCGTCAACGTGGAGCTGATGGAGGGCGTCCTCATCACGGAGATGATGGACAAGCTCAAGATCGCGGTGGATGGCATTTCCACCTTCCCCGCGGAAACCGAGCGGCCGTGGCTCTCCGAGGACAGCTTCACCGCCCAAGTGGTCAACGTGCAGCTCACCGGTAACTTGGACGAAGCCGCCATGCGGGATTTGGCGGACGTCATCCGCGAGGAGATCGTCGCGTTGCCGGACGTGTCGACGGCGAACGTGCTGGGCGAACGTCCGTTCGAGATCTCCATCGAGATCCCCGAGGCCACGCTGCGGCAATACGGCCTCACGCTGGACGGCGTGGCGCGCGTCATCCGCCAATGGTCGATAGACCTGCCCGGCGGTGCCATCCGCTCCGCGGCCGGGGACATCCGGCTGCGCGCCAGCGGCCAAGCCTACACCGGCGAGGAGTACGAGAACATCGTGCTGCTCTCGCGCCCGGACGGCACGCGCATCCATTTGGGCGACGTGGCCACCATCCGCGACGGCTTCGTGGAATCCGAAAGCTACGCCTTCTTCAACGGCCAGCGCTCG
The DNA here is from genome assembly GCA_965243095.1 of Candidatus Azotimanducaceae bacterium. GTDB lineage: Bacteria > Pseudomonadota > Gammaproteobacteria > Pseudomonadales > Azotimanducaceae > VXYL01. Next base: position 1,053,792 of record OZ251530.1, on the reverse strand, counting down.
CTCGGCATCAACGTGCTGGCCACCGCGGAAGAGAACCCCATCGACGTGAGCCGGGCGGTGCGCGCCTATGTGGAGCTGCGCAACGCCACGCTGCCGAGCGGCGCGCGCCTGACGGTGTGGGCGGACACGTCCGTGTTCCTCGAAGGGCGCCTGACCATGATGCTGAAGAACATGGCGCTGGGGGCGATCCTGGTGCTCATCATCCTCGGCGTGTTCCTGCACCTGAAGATCGCCGCGTGGGTGGTGTTGGGCATGTGCGTGGCGTTCCTCGGCGCGTTCATGATGCTGCCGGCGCCGGGCATCGACATCACCGTGAACATCCTGAGCTTGTTCGCGTTCATCCTGGTGCTCGGCGTGGTGGTGGACGACGCCATCATCATCGCCGAATCCGCGTACACAGAAACCGAGCGGCACGGCTACAACCTCGCCAGCATCGTGCGCGGCGCCCGGCGCGTGGCCGTGCCGGCCACCTTCGGCGTGCTCACCACCATCATGGCGTTTCTGCCGATGCTGTTCCAAACCGGCCCCACGGCGACGTTCGCCGGGGCCATCGGCTGGGTGGTGATTCTGTGCCTGGTCTTCTCGCTGGTGGAGAGCAAGCTCATCCTGCCCTCCCACCTCGCCATCATGCGTTCCGCCGGCGGCCACGGCCGGCGCGGCGTCTCGGCGTGGGCGGGAGAGAAGCTCAAGCGCTTCATCGAGCACACCTACGCGCCGCTGTTGGCGCGGGCGGTGGCGCGCTTCAGCACGCGCTTCGCCACGTTGGCGGCGTTCGTCAGCATCGCCATCGTCACCGGCGGCCTGGTGGCCGGCGGCCAGGTGCGGATGGCGTTTTTCCCGGAAATTCCGTCGGACTACCTGAAAGGCGAAATCACGCTGCAGGACGGGGCGCCGGAGTCGCTGATTCTGGACATCGTGCGCGCGATGAACGAGTCGCTGCGCGCGGTGGACGAGGAGATGCAGGCGGAGTTGGGATTGGAAACCAGTGTTGTTCGCCACATTTTCGCGTTCGTTCAGGACGGTCGGCACGGACAGTTCACGGTGTCGCTCACCGAGGGCGAGAACCGCGAAGCGGACCCGGGCGAGGTGAAGCGGCGTTGGCGCGAGAAAGTGGGCGACATCGCCGGCGCCAAGGAACTGCGCATCTCGGACGCGATGATGATGGGCGGCGGCGCGCCGATTTCGTACCGCCTTTCCGGCCGCGACAACAGCGCGATCGAGGCCGCCGCGGCGGATCTGGTGGAGCATCTGCGCTCCTACGAGGGCCTCTACGAGATCGAAAACTCCGGCAGCAGCGGCCCGGAGGAGCTCAAGCTGGCGGTTCGCCCGGGCGCGGAGGCGCTGGGCGTCACGCTGATGGACTTGGCCGGCCAAGTGCGCCAGGCGTTCTACGGCGTGGAGGCGCAGCGCATCCAGCGCGGCGAATCGGACCTGCGCGTGATGGTGCGCTATCCGCGCGGCGAGCGGAAGTCCATCGGGAACTTGGAGAACATGTGGATTCGCCTGCCCGACGGGCGCGAGGTGCCGTTCGACGCCGTCGCCACCTACAGCTTGGCGCCGGGCCAGGACGCCATCCACCGCGTCAACGGCAAGCGCACGGTGACTGTTTCCGCCAACGCGGACGCCGCCTCGGTGGACATCGGCGCCGTCAACCGCGGCGTGTACCGCGACTTCCTGCCGGCGATGCTCGCCCGGCACCCGAGCGTGCGGATGGACGCCGGCGCTTCCCTGACGGAGCAGAGCAGCTCGTTTTGGGAGATGGTGGGCGGGTTCCTAATCGCGTTGGCCGGCATCTACGTGCTGTTGGCGGTGCCGCTCAAGTCCTATGTGCAGCCGCTGGCCATCATGGCGGTGATTCCGTTCGGGCTGGTGGGCGCCATCCTCGGCCACGGCATCGTCGGCGTCACCTTGAGCGCGCTGTCGCTGCTCGGCTTCTTCGCCGTGGCCGGGGTGGTGGTGAACGACAGCCTCATCCTCGTCCACCACATCAACCGGCGCGTCGCGGAGGGCTTGGACACGGTGTCCGCGGCCATCGACGCCGGCCGCACGCGCTTCCGCCCGGTGCTGCTCACCTCGCTCACCACCTTCTTCGGCCTGGTGCCCATCGTGCTGGAGCGCTCCATGCAGGCGCAGATGGTGATTCCGATGGCGGTCTCGCTGGCGTTCGGCATCCTGTTCGCCACCGTGATCACGCTGTTCCTGGTGCCCTGCCTGTACGCGATACAGGCGGACGTGAAGGCGCTGTTCGTCAAGCCGCGTCCGCGCTCGGAGGCGGATGCCTCCCGCGACGACGAGGCGTGGCGGATCAACCCCGAGCCGGCAGGCGTTGTTGGAGGATCGGTTCTCCGTTGACGGTGACGGTCAGTTCGCGCCGCGCGCTGTGATACCGCGCCTCCACGTAGTGGTGCTCCTCCCAGTCGAGCTCGATGTTGGTCCAAACGTACAACGGCTGCCGGGCACTGGCGGCCCGGCGCTTGCGCAGGCAGCCATCGAGCCACAGTTCCAGCGCGCCATCGTCCGTCACCACCAAAGCGAACGCGCGGTGCTGGTGGTCTATCTCAAAGCGATGGGCCATGAAGTCGAAGGCGAGTAGCGTACGGCAGCGATCATACCCGGCAGCGGACACGCCCCTGGGAGCGCGGGCGTCTCGCCCGCATCCCGCCACCAGCAGCAAATCCCTCGGCGGCTGAGTTGCCGCATGCGGCACAAGGCGGCAGCCCGGCGCGCCGATGGCCGGGGCGCCTGCGCATGACGCTCCTGATCCTATTCGCCATCTTCGTCGCCCCGGCCTTGATCTCCCTGGCCGCACGGACATCGTTCTTCGACCAACCCCACTGGCGCGAATCCAACCACGATTCCACCGGTCAAGCCCCGTCGCCGAACGCCCACCCGGACGCCGTGGCCCAAGTGTACGCCGCCCGCACCTGGGGCAACCGCGGCGGCGTGGCTGTCCACACCTGGCTGGCCGTGAAGCGCACCGGCGCTCCTCGCTACACGCGCCACGAAGTAATCGGCTGGCGCTTGCGCCGCGGCGGCTCGGCGGTCGTAAGCGGCGACGACCGCGCCCCCGACAGCGAGTGGTTCTCCAATCCGCCACAGCTCTTGGCGGACGTGCGCGGCCCCGATGTGGACGCCGTGATCGACAAGATCGAAGCCGCCGTGGCCGCCTACCCGCACCACGCCGAATACCGCACCTGGCCGGGCCCGAACAGCAACACCTTCACCGCCCACATCGCCCGCCAAGTCCCCGAACTGCGCCTGGACCTACCCCCCACCGCCATCGGCAAGGACTACCTCGCCGCCGGCGCCCTGTTCGCCCGCACCCCAAGCGGCACTGGCTGGCAAATCTCCCTATACGGTACCTTCGGCGTCCTCTTCGCCCGGCGCGAAGGCGTGGAGTTCAACCTCCTCGGCATGACCGCCGGCCTCCGCTTCTGGCCACCCGCGGTGAAGCTGCCGGGCATCGGCACTTGGCCGTGAACAGGCAACCAACTGGCGAAGCAGAACACAGATAGTCGGCCAGTTTTGGAATTGAGAGGAAACGCTACGATCAAGCGTTTTATCTACGGGCCGTTGCGGCGCCAAGCGGTTCGGCAACCTGAAGGAGGGTTGGAACATGAAGCTGATCAAGTGCTTGACAAACGCGCCGACTGCGATAGCGTTGGCGTTCTTGGTGACGGGAGCGCCTGCGGTCTTGCTCCCCAGCTCGGGCGAAGCGATGGCCGCGGCGCAAACGTGCGGGCCCATGCAGGTGAATGACTATGACTGCGACGGAATTCCGAACGGGCTGGACCGATGCCCCAACGATCCGGCCAACACCTGTCCTTCCGCGTTGGACGAGTGGAAGAGTTGCATGGCGGCAGGCGATGTCGGTGGCCCTTGGTGGCAAATGTCGTTGTGTGCGTCGGGCGGCTCACTGGTGGGAGGCGCGATAGGAGTGGGGATCTCCATGACGGGTATCGGCGCGCTTGTTGGCACTGTTATAGGTGCGGGCGCGGGCATGGCCACCTACGCCGCCTGCATGTGCATCTTCAACACTTGGGGGTAACACGATGAGTGGGTGGGAGTTTGGGTTTGTTGGCGCAGTTATGGGCGCCACCTTCGGCGTCACGGTCTGGGCGATGGCCAAGATGCGACTGTTTGTCGCCGTGAGGCGGAAGTGGGCGAAGTTCATCTTGGGCAACGATACCCTCGACGACGATCCCGGTAGCGCATGAGGCGATGCAATACCTTGCACACCCCTTGACGGTTGGCCTGATAGTTCTCGGTGCCGCAGCCTCGGCTGTGCCGTGTGGCATGGTCTTCGCCAACCAACTGACCAGCAAACTCACGCGCTAGCGCGCGGCCCGGATGTGGACGTGCGTGATCCACAAGATCGAAGCCGCGGTGGCCGCCTACCCGCACGCCGAATACCGCACTTGGCCGGGCCCGACCGGCAACACCTTCACCGCCCACATCGCCCGCCAAGTGCCCGAACTGCGCCTAAACCTACCCCCGGGCCATCGGCAAGGACTACCTCGCCGACGGCGTCCTGTTTGCCCGCGCCCCAAGCGGCACCGGTTGGCAAATCTCCCTATACGGCGCCTTCGGCGTACTCGTCGCCGTGCGCGAAGGCGTGGAACCTCCTCGGCATGACCGTCGCCTCCGCTTCTGCCACCCGCGGTGAAGCTGCCGGGCATCGGCACTTGGCCGTGAACGCGAATCTGGATTGCCGCCGATGGTGAGATCCGTTACAGCACAAGAACTCCGTTGGCGGATCGCCTTGGCGGTGGTCGCCGAGACGATGTTGGCGGCCGTCGGCACTTTCTGTTGGGCCGCGATGTGCTCGGCGGCTTTCCCCAACCTCGGATCCCCGGCTAGCGCGACTCTGGTGGTTACGTTGACTGTTGCACTCCAAGGGTGCGGAGACATCATACGGAGCGTGCGCCCCGAGGACTTCCGCAACCGAATGCGATGGACGGGTTGGGCGGTGGCGTTCTTCCTGGCGTCCGTGTCGTGGTTCTTTCTCTTGCCGGAACATCGGGCGGTTGGCTTCGCCATGACGACAGCTTGCGAAATCGCCTTGATTGTCTGGCTGATTCTCAATCGCAAGCGCTTTCGATACCGTTCGGCGCGTGGCAACAGCGAAGCCACCGATTCCGACGCTTCGGCCCAACGGCGATGAGGGCAAACGCTCCGGTGTGCTATTGTCTTGCCGCAACCGGAATCTGGAGGCGGTGACGGTGGTTGATTGGTGGTGGTGGGTGTTGGCGGTTGTCGTGGTAGCGGGGGCTTGGCATTGGTACCGCGAAAACAAAAAGGGAAACTGGCGCATGACAAGCGACAAAGGTTTGACGTTGGCCCTCGTGGCGATGGCGGCGTGTTTTTGCTGGAGCAACGAAACGGGGAGTCAGGCTGCGTACCTGGCTTCGTTGGTCGCCTCGGTCGCCGTCTTCGTGTTGGGCGTCAGGGTAAGTCGGCTCAGGGGGCGAAAGCGGATTGACCCGAGACACAGAGACGCCAACGAAGTTTGAGTTGGTTAGTCCATGAACCGAGAGGCGTTCAAGACGGCGCTGGCGAGGAACTACTGGCTGACCTTGCTGCTGGCGCTCATTCCACTGACACTGGCTGACCATCCCGCTTGGCCGCTTTATTGGCTCTATCTCATGGTGGGCGTCTACATCTGGTTGGACTACCGGGACGAGGCCGCCAAGACGGGTAACGATGAAGAAGCCCCGTACAATTGGCGCGACCGTTTGGTTGCCACCGTCGTGCTCGTCGTCGGCGGGGCATTCGCCATCTGGCTCGCTTGAGTCGGCGAGCTAAATTAGTTCTCCACCCAATAGGCGTGGCCATGCACCCGGTGCCGTTGCAGCCGGCCGCTTGCGACCGCTTGGCGCACAGTCGCCAGATAGGCCGACACTCGCTCTTGGGGGGTCGAACAGCAACCGGCCATCGGTGGCCACATCCGCCCAAAACCCGGAAGGCGTGCGCGACCCGTCCGGCAGATACGCGAAATGGGCTTCGATAAGGTGCCCGTCGCAGAACATGTCGGGTTGGTCGTCCCAGCGCCGAAACAACGCCCGCGTGATCGGAAGGCTCCGGGCCACAACCATCAATATGTCGATATCCGATGACTCCCGCAGTTCGCCGCGCGCCCAAGAACCGATAACCGCAATGCCGATGAGATCATCGTTGAAGAAGCGCCTCGCTCGGTCAACAACTTGGTCGGTAACCGGAAAGGTAGCTGGTGCCGTGTGCGACATCGCGTTTACACTCCCGTTGCTTTGGGGCCCAGCGCGTCCGCGATCTCCACGAGCGCCCCCGGATCCTCGATGGTGGAGGGCGTGTCGAACGCCTCGCCGTCGGCGATTTTGCGTATCGTGCCGCGCAGGATCTTGCCGGAGCGCGTTTTCGGCAGGCGCGGCACCAGCACGGCGCGCTTGAAGTTGGCGAACGCGCCGATGCGGCGGCGCACCAAGGCCACCAGCTCCGCGGCCAGCGCCGTCGGGGCGATGTTGGCGCCGTCCTTGGCCACCACCAGGCCGAGGGGAATCTGGCCCTTGTCCGCGTCCGCCACGCCCACCACGGCGCACTCGGCCACCGCCGGGTGCGCCGCCACCACCTCTTCGAGTTCGCCGGTGGAAAGGCGGTGTCCGGCGATGTTCATCACGTCGTCCACCCGGCCCATGATGTACACGTGGCCTTCGGCGTCGCGGTAGCCGCCGTCGCCGGTGAGATAGAAGCCCGGATAGCGCGACCAGTAGGCGTCTTGGTAGCGCGAATGGTCGCCCCACACGGTTGGCAGCGCGCCCGGCGGCAGGGGGGCTTTCACCACCACGTTGCCTTCCTCGTTCGGGCCGAGTTCGCGGCCAGCGTCGTCCAGGATGCGGAGATCCCAGCCCGGCACCGGGTGGCCCGGGCTGCCCGCCTTCGCCGGCCGCGCGTTGGCGTCCCTGACGCCCGCCATCGTGGCGCAGATGGCCCAGCCGGTTTCGGTTTGCCACCAGTGATCGATCACCGGCGTGTGGACCACGCGGCGCAGCCACTCGTAGGTGGGCGGGTCGAGGCGTTCGCCGGCCACGAACAGGTTGCGCAGGCAGGAGATGTCGTGGGGTTGCTGCAGCGTCGCGTTCGGGTCCTCCTTGCGCACCACGCGGAACGTGGTCGGGGCGGCGAAGAAGGCGTTGACGCGGTGTTCGGCGATGACGCGCCAGATGGCGCCGGCGTCCGGCGTGCGCACCGGCTTGCCCTCGTACAGCACCGTCGCGCAGCCGTGGATGAGCGGGCCGTACACGATGTAGGAGTGCCCCACCACCCAGCCCACATCGGAGGCCGCCCAGAACACGTCGCCCGGCCGGCAGCCGTACACCGCCGCCATGCTGTAGTTGAGCGCCACCGCGTGGCCGCCGTTGTCGCGCACCACGCCCTTCGGCTTGCCGGTGGTGCCGGAGGTGTAGAGGATGTAGAGCGGATCCCAAGCGTCCACCGGCACCGGCGCGAGTTCCCGCCCGCCGGCTTCCCACGCCGCCCATTCCAAGTCGCGTTCCGGGAGGAGTTCGGCGGTACACTGCGGGCGTTGCGCCACCACCACGCGCTGCGGCTTCCACGCGGCCAGGCGGATGGCTTCGTCCAGCAGCGGCTTGTACGCGATGACGGTTTGGAACTCGATGCCGCAGGAGGCGGAGAGCACCACCTTCGGTTTGGCGTCGTCGATGCGCGTGGCCAACTCCGGCGCGGCGAACCCGCCGAACACCACCGAGTGGATCGCGCCGATGCGGGCGCAGGCGAGCATGGCGATCACCGCTTCCGGGATCATGGGCATGTAGATGATCACGCGGTCGCCCTTGCCGACGCCCAGCGCAGCCAACGCCCCGGCCGCGCGCGCCACCCGCTTGGCGAGTTCGGCGAACGTGAAGTTCCCGCCCGCGCCGGTTACCGGCGAATCGTAGATGAGCGCGGTGTCGCCGCCGCGGCCGGCTTCGACGTGCCGATCCAGCGCCAGCCAAGCGGTGTTGAGCTTGCCGCCGGCGAACCAGCGGGTGACGCCGTTGCCGTCCTCGCTGCGAATCGCGCGCGGAAACTCGAACCAGTCGATGGCCTCGGCGGCCTCGCGCCAGAAGGCGTCCGGCGTTTCGAGTGACGCCCGGTAAGCGGCTTCGTAGGTGTGCTTCCCCGCGCCCCCGCCGATTCCGGGCGGCTCCACGACGCGCAACCCCTTGAGCTGTCCCATCGGCGCTCCTCCGTAAGGTTCGACACGCGCATGGTATCGCGCCCCGCCGCCTCGGAGATGGCGACGTTGGATCAAGCGTGGACGAGTTTCCGCCGCAGTGGAAGGCGCGCCGTCACGTCTAGGTGGTCGGCGCGCCCACTGTCAGTCAGCCGCCGACCGCAGACGTCGGGAAATTGCAGATCACGTTTGAAGCGGTCATGCCTGTTCCGCTACCCGTCAATGAGAATTCGGCGGAGGTTGCGTTTGGGTCCGCCGGATCGTCGGAACCCCGCGTGCAGCTGATGGTGACGGTGCCGGTGTGGTACACCGGGTTCCCATGCGCGTCATCCGCCAATCTGGCTTTGTACGTCGCCTCAAACGGATCCGACGCGGTGCTTGGGTAGCAATCGAAGAACGCATAGTACCAACTCGCTCCTTTTTCTACCGTGCGCCACAATCCGCGTCCGCATTCGACCTGCACTTCCCCCTCCCGGGTGAAGGGGGTGGTGGGGCTCACCGGCACCTCGGGCGTCGTGGTGGTGTTGTTCACTCCCACTGGGAAGTGATGGGCCGGCGGGGTTGGGCCAGTGGCAATCGCACCGGCGGCAATCGCCAGCGCCGCGACGGCCACGACGGCCAAGCGCGTCTTGATGTGCTTCGCGTTCTTCACGGTTTCATCCTCCGTTAAGTCGAAATGGTCGAGCGTGATCTTGGTGCCGCCGGCTCACGTTGTCAACGGCTTGACGCGGGGGGGGGGGGGGGGAGGGGGTCATAACATACTGATTTACAACGATATTTAGCATGTTGTGGTGAACTTAGGCTAACGCGCACCCGGCCGCGTCACGGCTGCGAAGCGAGCGGCGGCCGCTGACGACGATGGTGGCAAGTGCGCAAAAGCGTGTGTGTACTGCGGAGCCGACACGCCGACACATAGGCGGTGTCGGCGCTCGGGGCGTTCAGCGCAACTGCTGTTCAGTTGGGGTCGGTGCAGGTCACTTGGGTGGTGATGCCCGCTCCGCTGCCCGTCAACTCCACTTGGCCGTTTGCTTCGCAGTCGACGAGGATGGTTGCGCTGTGGAACTGCCGCGTTCCATCGTCGGCGTCCGCCAATCTGGCCTGGTACCAGAAATCAAACGGGTTTTCGCCCAAGCCATGGCAATTGACCGGGGTCTTCCGACCGGTGCGCACCCCAGGGACGACTCCTTCTATGCACTTGACACGCAGGTAGCCCATCGGGTGATTGGGGCCTTGCGCGGGCGTGGTGGTGTTGTTGACCACGATCATTCTGATCGTCCGCGTTTGGGTGGGCGGTACGTTCGTCACGTCGTGGTCGTCGGGTATCGCGCTGGTCGCAATCCCCAGCGCCGCCGCCACGACGACGACTCTGGGTACGCTGATGTGCTTCATGGCCATCTCCAAGTGGTGGTGGGAACGGTGGTGATCTTGTTGCTGCCGAGGTCAAGATGTCAAGAGCCCAGAAGTGGTTGAGTGTCTTCGCCCTACCGGGCCGGGGCTGTCAGGCGGAGGCTTCGAGTCGCCGCAGCCAATCGGCGAAGTTGGCGCAGCGACGTCGAACCTCCCGTAGGCCGATGTTCTGAATGGCCGTGGCGCCCATCGCGACTTCGCAGGCGCGTAACGATGCCTTCTCGCACCGACGGCCAGGGCACGCCACCACCCCGCCGGGCTCTTCCCATGTGGCGTCCCACCAGACGGGCACCAACCGAGGCGTAGCCGCAGGCCTGCAAGTGCGGTGCCAGCACCGTTTTCACAAACGTCTCTTCCGTTTGGCCTTCCACATGGACTAGCAACCGCATCGCGTCAATCAGTCTCTTTGTGCCGCGTACTCGGGGGAAGGACGACCACCAAATTCGTTCATCAGCCAAAGGTCGTCGAGGCCGTAGTCCTTCAGCCAATTCTTGAGCTTCTCCGTGGACAGCCTTCTGAACTGCGATGCTCCAGCCACTCGGTCCACAACGACGACGTCCTCCGGCTCGAAGTGATCGATCAGGAAAGGCGACTGGGTTGCTAGGACGACCTGCGTTTCCGTTGCGACCCCGAGGATGAGCTCGGACAAGAGAGTGATTGCGCAGGGGTGCAAGCCAAGCTCCGGTTCGTCCAACAGGATGACGGATGGCCGTAGATGCACCGGCTGCAGCAGCAGTGTTGCCAAGGCAAGAAAGCGAAGGGTGCCGTCGGAGAACGCAGAGATGTCGAAGTGCGCGTCCGATGTGCGGTGTTGCCACTTGAGGCGGATCATCTGCTCGTTCAGGGCTTGTGGTTCGAGTACGAAGTCGTCGAAGAAAGGGGTGACTAGGCGAAAGGTGTCTAGGATCCTCTTGTAAGAGTGTTCCTGCTTTTGCTTGAGGTAGAAGAGAAAGGCGGCAAGGTTCTCCCCGTCCTCGCGGAGAAATCTGTTGTCATCCACTTGCGCGGTTCGCAGCATAGGCGCACCTCTTCCGGTGTCGTGGAAGTGGTAAACGCGCCACTGGGCCAAGAACGCGTCTTTCATAACTTGGAACAGTGGTTTGATCTCGCCACTTCCCGAGACAGACTTGGCGACCGCTGGCGACAACGACCCCACGGACTCGTTGCGCGGACCAAGCCGGTCATCTTCGGTCGGCTCCAGCGTCAGATCGTAGCTATTGCTGTTTCCGAAGGAGATGCCAACTTGCAGCCGAGCGGTGACTTTGGCGCCGTAGTGAAGGTTTCGGCTAGCACCGCCCGACCGCTGCACATAATCGTCGACTTTACCAAGGTGCAACGCTCGAAGGAGTGCGAAAACCTGAATCAAATTGGATTTGCCGGCCCCGTTAGCGCCAATCAAGATGTTGATTGGCCCAAGGGGGAACCTTTCCAACCGCGCAATGCTCCTGAAACCGCTAACGGTAATCCAGTCGAGCGGCGCGGCCACTTTTTGCTGTCCGTCCATTATGCCCGAAACACCTTCGTCGCGGCTGCGCGCGGAAGGGCTGGATGCCGCCGCTAGGGCGAAACCGAGGCGGCGGCCGCGGTCGCCGCGCCGGTGCCCGTCTGCGCCACCACGCCGCTTTGTTCCAAGGCGTCGATGGCGGCTTCGTCCAAGCCGATTTCCGCCAGCACGGCGCGGGTGTCTTCGCCCGGGATCCGCGCCGGGTGGGCGATGCGCTCCCTGGTGCGGCTGAAGCGCGGCGCCGGCGCCGGCTGCGTCACGCCGTCCACCTCCACGAAGGTGGCGCGGTCGCGGTTGTGCGGATGCGCCGGCGCTTCGGCGATGGACAGCACCGGCGCGAAGCACACGTCGCTGCCTTCCATGATGGCGCACCACTCGGCGCGGGTCTTGGTCTTGAACACCCGCGCCAGCTCCGCCTTGAACGCCGGCCACTGCTCGGCGTCCATCTGCGCGCCGAAGCGCTGGGCGTCCAGCCCCGCCTTCGCCACCAGCTCGGCGTAGAACTGCGGTTCGATGGCGCCGACGCAGACGTGTTCGCCGTCCGCGGTCTCGTAGGTGTTGTAGAAGTGCGCGCCGCCGTCGAGCAGATTGGCGCCGCGCTCGGTCTTGAAGCCGCGCCCGGCCAGGGAGAAGAACATCGCCATCAAGGACGCCGCGCCGTCCACCATCGCCGCGTCGATCACCTGCCCCTTGCCGGAGCGGGCCGCCTCCAGCATCCCGCACACCAAGCCGAAGGCGAGCAGCATGCCGCCGCCGCCGAAGTCGCCGATCAAGTTGAGCGGCGGCACCGGCTTGCCGCCCGGTTCGCCGATGGCGTGCAAGGCGCCGGCGAGGCCGATGTAGTTGATGTCGTGCCCGGCCGCGTGCGCGATGGGGCCGTCTTGGCCCCAGCCGGTCATGCGCCCGTAAACTAGCTTTTCGTTGCGCGCCATGCACGGTTCCGGCCCCACGCCCAAGCGCTCGGCCACGCCGGGCCGAAAGCCCTCGAACAGCGCATCCGCCGTTTCCACCAGTTGCAGCACCACGTCCACGCCGGCGGGCTGCTTCAAGTCCACGGCGATGGAGCGCCGATTGCGCGCCAGCACGTCGCGCCCGCGCCGCGCCCCGGGCGCCGGCAGCCGATCCACGCGGACGACTTCGGCGCCCATGTCCGACAGCATCATCCCGCAAAACGGCCCCGGGCCGATTCCGGCCAACTCGATGACGCGCAACCCCTTGAGCGGTCCCATCGGCGCTCCTCCCTAAGGTTCGAGGTGTACATGGTATCGCGCCGGCGGCGACCGCACGACAGCCCGTGGCACGGCGAGCTACTAGCTGCTGCCTTGGAAGACCGTGGCGTTGGATCCCGCGCCTATCGCCGTGGAAGGCGCGCCGCCACGACCATGGTGGTCGGCGCGCCCAACCGTCGTCAGTCAGTCGCCTTGGGCATCACCGGGGTCCGGGGGACGCGGATAATTGCAGTGCAGGCTTGAGGCGGTGATGCCTGTTCCGCTGCCGGTCAAGGTGAATTCGGCGGACGTCGCGTCTCCGGCCTGCGCGACTTGGTGACCCGGTGCGCAGTAGATGCTGATGGTCCCGCTGTGCCACACCTCGTTGCCGTTCGCGTCGTTTGGCAATCGGGCGCTGTACGTCATGTCGAACGCGGCGCCTGTGGCGCTAGGGTAGCAATCGAACATTGTGACGAGCCCGTTGCTGGGCACGTCGCGCGCACGGGGCCCTCCGCATTCGGCTTTGATGTACCCCTGTGCTGTCGTTCCCACCGCGGGCGTCGTGGTGGTGTTGGTGATCCCCACAACGAACGTCGGGAGGTTCAGCTGGGCGTTGATTCCAACCGCCAGCGCCAGCGCTACCGCCACCGTCGCGACCGTCACCAACGTCTTTGGCATGCTGATGTGTCTCATGGCCATCTCCAAAGCTCCAAAAGTGGTTGAAGGCGACTATTTTGAACCTGACGGACTCTCGCGGTCAATAGCCCGCTTCCCTCGTCGAGGCGCGAAACGGCGTCACGAGGCGCCCGGTGCCGCGTCCGCGAGTTGGTCGAGCGCCTTGAAGGCGCGTTGGCGCCAGCGGGCGTCTGGATGCCAGTGCGCGGTCTTGCGCAGGTGTCGGCGGGCGTCGGGGACGGCGCCGGTGCGCCGATGGGCGTGGCCCAAGTAGAAGTGGATGCGCGGCGACCACGGCGCCCGAGCGAGCGCCGCCCGCAGGTGCGGCATCGCCGCCGCCGGTTGGCTGGTGTGCAGAAAGAAGACGCCGAGGCCGAGCGCGGCGTCGGCGCGGCTGGGATCCAGCGACAGGGCTCGCCGGTAGGCTTCGGCGGCTTGCGCCCACATCTTTTGGCACTGCGCGTCGCTAGGTTGGCGGCAGCTTGCCATGCGCGTTTCCGCTAGGCGCACGAGCGCACCAGCGTCCTTCGGCGCGGCCTCGGCGGCGGTTTCGGCGATGGTCAACGCTTGCTCAGCGTCTGTTTGCACCCGCGACAAGCCGACGAGCGCGGCGGCGTTGCCCGGCTGCTGTTCGAGCAGCCGTTCGTAGAACGCTCTGGCGCGCTCCGGGCGATGCCTTGAGACGGCGTTGGCGAGGGCGAGGAGCTTGTTCGCATCGTCCAAGCACTGGTATTGGAACGGCGCCGGCTCGTAGGGCGGCAGCCGGAACTTGAACACCGGCGGCTGCGCGTCTTGGAAGCGAAGATAGTGGCGGCGCATGAGGTCGCGCAGCGCCTCCGGCGCGATGCCCATGACTTCGCGCAATGCCACGGCGGACGGAACACCGGCGTCGACAGCCGCCAAGAAACCGCCAAGCGCCGCCGCGTAGGGTTCGCCGCTCGGGCGCTTGGCGTGCAGCAGGAAGCGCACGATGCCCCAGGCCAAGGTGTAGATGTCGCCGAGATCATGTCGCTGCCAGTCCACCCGGTAGCGTTCCTCCAGCACCGCCGCCGGCCGCGTGCCCGGCTTGCCCAGCAGGTGCAGCAGCAGCGGATACGGCCCGCGCCCCACCGTTGCGACGTCGTTCTCGTCCACGTCCAACGTCGCCAAGTACGAGGCGAAGCCCTCCTCGTACCAGATGGGCAGGTTGAGCGTGACGCGGCTGCGCAACAGGTGGTGCGTGTACTCGTGGTACGCGATGGTGTCGAGGCGGCCGCTCGGCGACGGCGCGAACACCAGCAGACTTTGCCGCAGCGACGGCTGCGCGAAGCCGGCGATGCGCGGGAACCCGAACAGCCCGGCGAAGTCGCGAGCGCGTTGGAACACCAGCAGCCGCAACGCCGGCGTTGGCGAGGCGGCGCGGCGCGCGTCCACTTCGCCCGGCAGCAACGCCGAGGCGGCGACGCGGAACCGATCCAAGGACGCGGCCAACTCGTGCGCCTTGCGCTCGCGCAGGTCGGTGACGAGCTCGAAGTGCGGGCTGGAGGCGACGCACCACGCTCTTTCCTCCACCGCGGCGCCGGCGGGCACAGCCGCCGTCAGCATGGCGACGAAGATCGCCGCGGCCAACCGCAAGCGCGCTGCCGGCGCCTTTCGCACTCGTTGCCCCGGTGCTTGCTAAACGCCGAACGGCCCGCCCGCCGCCTTGTGGGCGCCGGGGCCGCCGTTGCGGCGCCCGATGCCGATGTGCCGCAAGCCGGCTTCGGTGAGCACCGCCGGGTCGTAGAGATTGCGGCCGTCGAACACCAGCGGCGTGGACAGCGCCGAGCGGATGGCGGCGAAGTCCGGGTCGCGGAACTCGTTCCACTCGGTGATCACGGCGAGCGCGTCGGCGCCCTCCAGCGTGGCTTCGCGCTGCCGGCACAGCACGATGTCCTCGCGGTCGCCGTAGAGGCGGCAGGCCTCATCCAAGGCCAGCGGATCGTAGGCGCGCACACGGCCGCCGGCGGCCCAGATGCCTTCCATCACGGCGCGGCTGGGCGCTTCGCGCATGTCGTTGGTCTGCGGCTTGAAGGCGAGACCCCACAAGGCGATGGTGCGGCCGGCCAGGCTGCCGCCGAAGCAGTCCACCATCTTGTCCACCAGCACCCGCTTCTGCCGTTCGTTCACGGTGTGGACGGCGTGCGCGATCTTGGTCTCCGAGCCGGCTTCCAGCGCCATGTGCGCCAAAGCGCGCACGTCTTTGGGGAAGCAGGAGCCGCCGTAGCCGCAGCCCGGGTACATGAAGCGGAAGCCGATGCGCGGATCCGAGCCGATGCCGCGGCGCACGGCCTCGATGTCCGCGCCCACGCTGTCGGCGAGGTTGGCGAACTCGTTCATCAGGCTGATCTTGGTGGCCAGCATGACGTTGGCGGCGTACTTCGTGAGTTCGGCGGAGCGCACGTCCATGTGTTGGATGCTGTCGTGATTGGGGTTGAACGGGGCGTAGAGCCGTTCGAGCATGGCGGCGGCGTTGGCGTCGTCGGCGCCGATGATGATGCGGTCCGGGTGCATGAAATCCTCCACCGCCGCGCCCTCCTTGAGAAACTCGGGGTTGGAGACCACCGCGAAGCGATGCGTGGCGCCGCGGGCGGCGAGCGCCTCGCTCACCTTGCCGCGCACACGCTCCGCCGTGCCGACCGGAACGGTGGACTTCTCCACCACCACCGTGGGCCCGCGCATGCGTTCGCCGATGGTGCCGGCGACGTCGAGGACATGGCTGAGATCGGCGGACCCGTCCGGCAGCGGCGGCGTGCCGACGGCGATGAACACCACTGCCGGATGCTCGTCGAGCCGGCAGGCGAATTCCAGCCGTCCGGCGTCTTGATTGGCGCGCACCAGCGCTTCCAAACCCGGCTCGGCAATCGGCACCTCGCCACGTTGGAGCCCGGCCACCTTGGCGGCGTCGGTATCCACGCACAGCACATGGTTGCCCATCTCGGCGAAACACGCGCTGGTGACCAGGCCGACGTAGCCGGCCCCGTAGATGGCGATTTGCATACGAGCAACGAAACGGAAAGACGCGCCATTTTAGCGCGTTGGCGTGATGCTGGTCCGCGATGTGTTGGCTGTTGCGTAGTGGCGCGGGCTTGAAACCACGTTGGCGCCGGAACTCACGCCGCCGTCATGCCTCATCGCCGCCGGCCGCGGGCTAGCGCGTTCCTTTTCCGCGAAGTCGATGCGCTCGCTCCACAGGCGTTTGTCGAAAACGAACCCGGCGCGGAACTGGCCGGTGCGAACGAAGTCGATGGGATAGTCCGGCAGCGCCGCCGAAGCGCGGCAGGTGCCGTCTTCGTCTCTCTCCACTGCCCCGCCGCCGCCGAAGTCCAAGTTCGCGTAGCGCAAGGCACCGGGCGGCAGGTCGGCGGAGCGCAGAGGATGAACGTGGAGGAAGAAGCGCGCCGCCGTGTCCGCCGGGCCGCAGGCTTCCTTCATGTAGTTGAGTCCGCGTCCGTCGGGGCTTGTGTACACGTTCCAAACCGAACGCGCCAGCGGCATGGCGAACTCCGCCGACCAGAGATTGTCGTACTGGCCATTATGGCCCCGTCGCGTGAACTGCCCGGTGCTTATCCGTGCCAGCGGATAATCCGGCAACTCCGTGAAGAAGACGCATTCGGCCGCCGTGCGGCGCACATACGTCAACGGCGTGTCGTCCAAGTTGACGAAGCCCGAAGGCGCCCCATGGGGCGGCAGTTTTTCCGGCGTGAAGGGCACGGCGTGCAGGAAGAAGAAGCGGCCGGCCGCGGCATCGCGCGCCCGCCAGCTTGGGGAGCAGGACGGCTTGACGTAAACCAAGAGCCGCCGCCCAATATTGGCGTACACGTCCCACACGGAACTGGCCAGCGCGCCGGCCTCGCGGGCGGCGCGAACCGCGCCGAGAGACTGCTCCTCCGCCGACAGCGCCAACTCCAGCGCAAGGTATCTCGCCACGATCGCTTGGCCCGATGGCGTGGCTTGCGCCGCGTCCGCCAGTGGCGGCCGCGCCCATGCCGCGTCCGGCGCGTAGCGCTGTCCCTCCCAAGCCGACGATTCCAGAAACGCTTGGTAGTAGGCGTGGCGCATGTGCGCCAGATGTTCGTCGGTGCGCTCTGGCAGCCCGAGGGCGTCCTCCAAATAGCGGTAGAGGCAGGTGGCCGCCACCATCGTGCCGGCGGGATTCCAGTGCGCGTCGTTCTCGAACCGCCAGTCGTCGTAGTCGAAGCCGGGAATCATCGCCTCGAAACACGCGGCCAAGTCGAAAAAGCCGATTGTCGAGCGCAGGTCCGCATCGTTGCGCACATGGCGAAGCCATGCCGACGAAAGCCCGGCGCCGAATCCACCGGGTGGATTGGGCAGCAGCACGAGGTGGAACACTCCTCCGAACTCTTTCACTTCCCGGTTCCAGCGCAGCATGAGGTCCCGGAACACCAGCTGCGCTTTGTCGCGCGAGAGTTCGTGTTCCTCCAAGCCCGAAGGGCCGTCGCCTAGCTCACCCGCCGGCCAACCAAGGGCGAGGCGCTGCCAAGCGTCGATGGCGAGATAGGTCAGATGCAAACGCGCGAGCACTCGCTTCCACGTTGGTGTGCGGGGCGGGCCGCCGGGCAGCACCTCGCCGGAGTCGCCAAGCAGCACAAGCCCCGAACGAACCGCGGTTCGCAAGTCGTTGCGGTCGTTGTGGACGACCATGTAGAACACATGCGCGAACTTGCTCCGCGCCGGCAAGTTCCGCCAGCGCAGGTAGGAGCGGGCGGGGCCGTAGTCGGCCGTGCCGAAACCAAGCACGTTGACGCGTGGTTCGCGGAGCGCGGCGGCTTGGGCAGCGCTGCCTGCGTCGCCAACTTGAGCGCCGACGTTGAACAGAAAATCGAGCGGTTCGGTGTAGGAGTATTGCGCGGGCATGAAGGCGTTTTGGGTTTGGGAGTCGCCGAAGAAGGCAATGTTGACGGCCGTGTCGAGGGCCTCGGGGGGAAAGTCTCTACTTTGGCGGCCGCCGAGGTTGTTGCTGATGACGCGGTGGGCCACGCCGGTGTCCGGGTCGCGAAATAGGCGATAGGTGCCAGCAGCGTCTTCGGGCACCGGGTTTGCGGCAAGTTGGTACCGAGGGTAGAACAGTCGCAGCGCCGCTTCGCACGCCGCGAGACCGATAGCGGCCGACAAAAGGGCCAGCAAACCGTTGCGCACAAGGGCGCCGCCGGGCATCGGCGTCAAGCCCTCGCCGGCGCGGTGGACCAAGCCGTGCCTTCCTCCATCGCCAAGCCCAGCAGGCGGGCGGTGACGTCCACCGCCGGAATCACCCGCTCGTAGGCCATGCGCGTTGGCCCGATCACGCCGAGCACGCCGGCCACTTGGCCGTTGGCCTTGTAGCGCGCCGTCACCAACGTGTACTCGTCGAGCGGCCGGTAGCCGGACTCCTCGCCGATGAAGAGCTGAATGCCCTCGGTGTCCATGCAGCGGTCGAGCAGGTGCAGGATGGCGCCTTTGCGGGCGAAGGCGTCGAACAGCTCGCGCACCTCCTCGATGCTGGAAAGCGACTCCACCAGGTTGGCCTCGCCGGAAACCACATAGTCCGCATCGTCGCCGTGGTCTTCGGCGAACGCCTTGGCGGCCACATCCAGCGCCGCCTGCATGGCGGCGTCCAAGCGCGCCTTGTCGTCGCGCATGCTTTCGAGCACGCCTTTGCGGATGGCGTCCAGCGGCTGGCCGGCGAAGGCGTGGTTGATGAAGTTGGCGGCGCGCGTCAGCTCGGCTTCGTCGTAGGAGCGGTCGGTGTGGATCACGCGGTTTTGCACTTCCCGGTCGTTGACCACCAGAATCACCAGCACGCGGTCGCCGGACAACGGCAGGAACTCCACTTGGCGCAGCGACACGCGCTCCGGCCGCGGCATGGTGACCACGCCGGCGGTGTGCGTCACTTGCGAGAGCAGGCGGGACGCGGCCAGCGCCAGCTCGTTGGGCGGCATGTCCGGGTCCAGTTCGCCGCGAATGTGGCCGACCCGGCGCTGGTCCAGCGGGCGAACGGCAATGAGGCTGTCGATGAAGAAGCGCAGGCCGCGGTGCGTGGGCACCTTGCCGGCGGACGTGTGCGGACTCACCACCAGCCCTTGCGCTTCCAGATCCGCCATCACGTTGCGCACCGTCGCCGAACTCACCGCCACCTCCGCGGCCGACGTGAGTGTGCGCGAGGCCACCGGCGCACCGTCCATCAGGTAACGCTCCACCAGCGACTTGAAGAGCTGCGCGGCGCGCTCGCTCACATCCGGTTGCGATGTCGTGCGTTCTCTTGCCACTTCGCCAACGCTGTTTCCACACTCTCGGCAATGCTAGTGTGACCATGTATGCACGGCAACCTGGGAGCGCGGGCGTCTCGCCCGCATGCGGGACGATGGCGACGGTCGGGTTGACCGATCTGCGGCGGCGCATCCGCGCCGGTCGGCGCTCGGCGTTGGCGAAGGCGTGTGCCGCCGCTCCGGGGCTGCGCGTCCACGACGCGTTGGCGGGCTGGGGCACGGACGGTCTGGTCTTGGCCGGGTTGGGGTGCCATGTACACATGAGCGAACGGGTGCCAGCCGTGCATGGCGTGTTGGCCGCCCGCGTGGACGAAGCGCTGGCGAGTTTGCCGGATGTTGGGCGCGTCACCTGCGTTTGCGAGGATGCGCGCGCTCGGTGGGCCGAGACCGGGCGATTCGATGTGATCTATCTCGATCCCATGTTCGCGCCGCACCCAACTTCGGCGGCGCCCGGCAAGCAGATGCGCGAGCTGGCGCGCTTCGCGGTGGCGACCACGGACGTGGAACTCGCCGAGTTGCTGGAAGCGGCGCGTGGCGTGGCGTCTTCGCGGGTGGTGGTGAAGCGGCGCTATCGTGCGCCGGCGCTGCCCGGCTGCCCGCCCGGTTGGGTCGTGCGCGGACGCAGCGTGCGCTTCGACGTTTATACGCCGCTCGCCACCAATCCCTCGACCGCCTGACGCAGTTCCGTGTTGATCACCGCGCGCCCGGCGCGCTGGACATGGCGGATGCGGTCGTCGGCGGCGAGGCGGCCGTCTTCGGACGCCGAAACCACGCCCTCGTTGATCAATCCTTGCAGCAGCCCTTCGAATAGCCGCGCATCGGAAAACTCCGGTGCGCCGATGCCGTAGAGCGTGGAGACGCGCTCGGCGTGGGCGCGGCAATCGGCCAACAAGGTGCGCCGTTCCACGCCGTCGGCGCGGGCGTTGTTGAGCAACGTGACCGCAAGATAGAACCGCTCCAGAACGTGCATGACCGTGTTGGCCAGCAGCCGGAGGCGGAATCGCGCACCCGGGTCGCGCGGCGCCACCAAGCCCTCTTGGCGCGACTCGATCAACTCGGCCGCCTTGAGTTCACCAAGCCAATGCTCCACATCCGGTTCGGCGCCGGTGCGCAGTTCGCTGGCCAGATAGGGGAACACGGCGCGGAACAAGCGCAGCAGGTCGGCTTCGCGAATGCCCCGCCGGCGGTTCACCACCAGACAAGCCGCGAACGCCGGCGCGGCGAGCACATGCAGGACGTTGTTGCGGTACCAGGTCATCAACACCGAGGCGAAACCGTCGTGGCGCAACACGTCGCCGCTGCCCGCCTTCGCGCGCGTCAACAGGCCCAGGCGCTCCACGCGCCGCACCACATCCGCCGCCGGCGCGTCCTCCACCTCGTGCTCCGCCCCGGTCGGCGCGGCGCGGATCAGCCTGCGGTAGAGGTCGATCTGCGCCACCAGCGCCGCCTCCTCAATGGCCTGGCGCGGCGTCGACAACGTGGCGAGCGCCACCAGATGCGTGGCGTTGACCATCGCCCGCGCGTTGATGGCGGCGATGATGCGCCCGCCGAGCACGCCGGCCACCGCGTTCGCCGATGGCGGCGCGTTTTCCTCGCCGCCAGCGTCCGGCGCACCCATGATTTCCGCGAGCTCCAGCGGCGGGGCGAAGCGCACCTGCGCCGTGCCATAGAACTGCCGCGCCAAGCGCAGGCCGCGCAACACGTCGCCCACGGTTTCGGATTTCTTGCCGGCGCCGCGCAGCTCGTCCACGTAGCTCGCCGCCTCCATCACCTTCTCGTAGCCGATGTACACGGGCACGATGGCGATGGGGCGCGGCAGGCCCCGGCGATGCGCCTCCACGGTCATCTGCAGCAGGCCAAGGCGCGCCGGCAGCAGCCGCCCGGTGCGCGAGCGGCCGCCTTCCACGAAGTACTCGACGCTGTGGCCGCGGCGAAACATCTGATACACGTATTCCGCGAACACCGCCGTGTACACGCGGTCGCGGGCGAACCGGCGCCGCATGAAGAACGCCCCGCCGCCGCGCAGCACGCCGCCCACCAGCGGCAGGTCCAGATTGTCGCCGGCGGCGATGTGCGGCAGCATCAATCCTTGGTGGTGCAGGACGTGGGAGAGCAAGAGGTAGTCGATGTGCGAGCGGTGGCACGGGGTATAGATCAAGGTGTGGGTCTGCGCCACGGCCCGCACATGCTCCACGCCGCTGACGCGCACACCTTCGTAGACGCGATGCCAAAGCCAAGTGAGCAGCCGATCCAGAAACCGCACGGCCGGATAGGACATGTCCGCGGCGATGGTGAACGCGGCCTTGCGGGCGCGGCGCGTCAGCTTCTTGCGCGTCTTCGCGTCCGCGCCTTCGGCGGCGATGGCGGCGGCCACCGGCGCGCTGCGCAGAATCTGCGCCACCAACGTGCGGCGGTGGGACAGGTCCGGCCCTAGCGCCGCCACCTTCTGATCGCGGAATTTCACGCGCAGCAGCCGCGCCGTGCGGCGGGTCATGCGGTCTTCCGAGAGGGCCTGCCCGCCGGCGTACACGATGTCGTGCCACGGCAGGGGCGTGCCGAACTGCACTTGGATGTCGCGCCGGTTGAACAGCAGTATCAACCCCCGCCGCAGCCGCGACGACGCCGCCCAGCCTTCGGAGAACAGCGCCCGCAGCCACGATCGGTCTTTGTTCGCGGCGCGGCCCCAGAAGATCGACACCGGCACCAGCCACAAAGCGCCGGCAGCTTCGTCGCCATCCGGCCCGGCGCGCAGCTTCGCCTCCAAGCGCCGCATCCGCGCCGACGCGCCGGCCGTCCGGCGCATGATGTTGCGCCGCCACAGCCCCGCGGGGCGATTGAGGAAGAAGAAGCGCCGCGCCTCGTCGTGTTGCGGCAACGGCGCCAACGGGCTTGGCAGGCCGTGCCGCTCGGCGATCAAGTCAAGCAGCAGGATGTCCGCCAAGGAACGGTTGGCAAGCGCGTACACCAAGTCGCCGGCGGCTTCCCCGTCGCCCCGGCGCACACTGTCCAAGCCGCCCACCAGCGGCCGCGTCCAGACGCGCAGCACACGCAACGCGAACCGGTAGCGGATTCGTTTCCAAGCGCTTGGCATGGGTTGGCGCCGCGCTTGCGGGTGCCGCTCAGTCCTCGGCGGATTCCGTCGCGGCGTCCACGACCGCGGAATCTTCGCTATTGCCAACCTCGGCGCCAACCTCGGCGCCAAGCTCGCCAATGCCCTCGAACACGCTCTCGATGTCGTCGGAGACTGGCGCTTGCGAATCCCCGTGCAAGCGGTAGATGCCTTGGTAACGCCGGCCGGCCATGTCCGCCGCTTCATCGCCGCTGAGCAACACCGTGGGGCGAAGGAACATCAACAGGTGCCGCTTCACCAAGGTCTCGCGCTTGGAGCGAAACGCGCGGCCCAAGAGCGGCACGTCGCCGAGCAGGGGCACCTTGCGCTGGGTGTCCCGATAGTCGTCTTGGATGAGACCGCCCAGCAGGATGATCTGCCGGTCGTCGGCCAGCACGGTGGTCTTGAGTTGGCGCTCGGCGGTGAGCAAATCCGCGGCGGCCGGTCCGCTGGACTCCGTTGAGTCGACCACGTTGCCGACGTTCAAGTCGATGGCCAGCCGCATGGACAGGTCTTGGTGAACGTGCGGCGTGACCTTCAACGTCACCCCCACCTGTTCCCGTTGGATGGTGTTGAAGGGGTTGCGCGAACCGTCGGTGGTGGTGGTGAAGCTGCCGGTGCGAAACGGCACCTGCTGGCCGGAGAAGTACTCCGCTTCCTCGTTGTCCAGCGTGAGCACGCTCGGCGTGGACAGCAGGTTGGCGCGGGTGTCGCTCAACATGGCGGTGAGCACCGCGCCGAAGGAGATGCCGTCGCGGTCGAGCTTGGCCACGGCGATGGTCGGCGAGGTCAAGCCCCTGGCCACGGCCAACGGGTTCACGGTGGCGTTTTCGTTTTCGCCGATGCGCGTCAGCAAGCCGCCGATGATGCCGTTCAAGGTGGTGCTCACCAACGGCACCGAGGTGCCGCGCGAGTCGCCGGCGGCGATCTCCAAGCCGCGCGTGTCCACGTTGTTCACGGAAACCTCCACCACGGCGACTTCGATCAGCACTTGCGCCCGGCGCACATCGAGTTGGCTGACGATGGCGAGCAGTTCGTTCAAGGTGGTGGGATCCGCGCTCAGGATGAGGGCGTTCAACGATTCGACGGGTTGCACCGTGGCCGTGGGCGGCCCGCCTTCGGCGCCGGATTGATTGTTCACCAAGGCGCTGAGCTGTTCGGCGGTGTCGGCGGCGTCCGCGTGGTTCAGGCGGAACACGGTGGCACCGCCGCCGGTGGTCTCCGGCACGTCGAGGCGGTCGATGATGCGCAACGCCGCGGCGATGGGGCGCGGCTTGCCTTTCAGGATGAGCGAGTTGTTGCGTTCGTTGGCGACGATCTGCACCCGCCGCGGGCCTTTCGAGTTGCGGCCGAGCAGCTCCGGATCGATCTCCTCCAGCAAGGCGGCGACGGTGCCCACCCAAGCGTGCTCCAGAACGCGATGGACGATCTCCTCCGGGTCCACCATGTCGATCTGCTCGATCACCGCTAGGATGCGGCGCATGTTGCCGGCGTAGGCGGCGACGATCACCACGTTGGGGCTGGCGATGGCGGCCATGTGCGCGTTTTGCGCGAGCATGGTGCGCATGGTTTTGACCAGCTCGGAACTGGCGACGTGCTTCACCGGGATCACCCGCGTGATCAACAGGTCGTGCGGCGACGCGTCTTCGCCGGACACCAGCTGGCCCGACCACTTGGCCGCCTGCTGCCGGGTGACGGTGATCACATCGTCCGCTTCGGAGGCGACCAGGTTGTTCACCTTGATCACCGTCAGGAAGAGCTCGTATACGCCGTCCGCGTCGAGGGGCACGTTGGAGAAGATGGCCACTTCCTGGGACTTCACCGCCGTGTCCACGACGATGGTGCGGCCGGTGATTTCGGCCACTTGGGCGATGAATTCGCGGATGGGCATGGCCGGGCCGTTGACCGTCCACGAGGCGGGTTGCGCGAGGACGCCGGACGCGATGGCGAGTGCCGCGGCGATGGCCACGCGCACGCGGCGCATATGCGCCCGGTTGTTCTTCGAAGTGCTCATGTGTGACATCCGCGGTTGCCGGGGCTACAGCGCCACCGTGAGGAACATCCGGCGCTCGCCGCGTTGAATCTCCAAACGCAGCGAGCCCTGCGCGACCACCTCGTGCAGGCGCAGGCGGTCTTCCTCCGGATTGCCGAGCGGGTGGCCGTTCACCGAGAGCAGCCGGTCGCCGCTGCGCAGGCCGGTGTGGCTGAGTTCGGGCTGCTCCGCCAAAGCGCCCAGCGTATAGCCTTTGCCGACGCCGGCGCCCGCTTCGGTGCCAACGCCCAGATCGCGCAGCAGCTTGGCCGGGTCGCGCTCGATGGCTTCCCAATGCCGCGAGAGCGCGTCTTTCGCTCGGTTGGGTCGGGTGGCCAACGCCCTGCCGCCGGCGGCTTGCTTGGCCGTGCGCTGCTGGGCGGGGACGTTCGCCACCGGGCGAAAGTGCCGCCGTTGATCGTCGAAACGAATCAGCTCGCGTACGCCGTCGCGTTCGATGACCACGCGATCCGCATGCACCGCGGCGAGTTTGGCGTTGCCGGGCAGACGATCGCCCACGGCGTAGCTTTCCGCCGGACGGCCTTGGCGCGCAATCAACGCCATCGACGGAGTGCCTTGGCCGACGAAAACGCCCACCAGCGTGAGCGAGAGCTTGGTTTCCTGCAGATTCTCGGTGGGCGTAGGGGCGGGTTTCGCCCGCGGCCGGCCGAAAAGGTGCAGCGCCCGCACCTGCCCGATGGCGATTGCGGGCTGCTCGTTCGCCGGTGCTTGCGCAGCCACCGGCACCGGCGCGTTCGCCGGCGGCCCGGCCCAGAAGAAGTGCGCCGAATTCGCCGCCGCGTAGGCGATGCCCAGCACGCACAGCGCCTGCGCCGCCATCGCCAGCCACTTGTGCAGCGGCTTGCGCGATTTCTCTCGGCGCGTCCGCGCGCGCTTCTCGCTACGCTCGGCACCGGATTTTCTCCGAATTCGCATCGCCCCGTCTCAAGACCACCCACTCGCCGCGCGCGGAACAAGCGGCGGCGCACGCCCCAGGCGGTCACGGCAAAAAAGCCATCTTAGCAGCAGGCAGCCATTGCTCCGCCACCGTCACCACCACCTCGTCCTCGCCGCCGCTGCCCGGCCACGGTTTGCCGGCCAGGCGCGTGAACCGTCGGGTCACGCTAACGTGCAGCCAGCCTTCGCCATCCAACCGCGCCGTGAGCAGCGGCGCCTCGCCGGCGCTTTGCCGCGCGAACGCCTGCAGGCGGATGCCGTCGGCGGTCGTGCGCAGTTCGCCGGTCAGCGGCGGAAACTCCACATCGTAACTTTGACCGGAAAGGCGGTAGGTGGTTCGCCCGCCGCTCCAGCGCAAGTCCCCCTCGGTGTGCCAGGCCGGGACGCCGTCGCCCGCGTCCGGCACCATCCGCAGCTCGAGCCGCTCGAAGGCGAAGTCGCCGCCAAGGCGGATGTAGTACTTCGCCAGCGTATTGCGCAGCGCGGCGGCGCCCAGCACGCCGGAGGCGGACGCCGCCGCGCCGCCGAAGCCGTAGCGCAGGTGCCCCTCGAAGCGAAAGTCCGCATGGCGCAAGCCCCAATTCACGCCGGCAGCGCCGGAGAGCAGCGCTTTCGGCGCGAACCGCCATTGCAAACGCCCGAGATCCTCGCCTTCAACGACCAGTTCCGCGTTGCCGCTCCAGACCGTGCCGGTGACATCGCGCAACGTCGCCGCGGACGCGCCTTCCACGGCGCGTGTCAGTACGCTGGCCGGCAGCAGCGCCAGCGCGAACACGGCGAACGCCAACGCGCCGAGCAGGGCGTAGGCGAGGATGGCGCGCAAGCGGCCTGCCGCGCGCGGGTGTGCCACATGGTTGTTCGGGGGCAAGGCAGGCAAGCGCTGATCTGCTTCGGGGGCTTCGCCCCCGGGACCCCCTTTGGGATGGCGGCGTGCTTGGCGTGGCTGTTGGGGCCTTGAAGCGCGTGTTGCCAGATGCGACGCCCTTTTTTCCCGCGTCACGGGAGCAGCAGGCGCTCCATGATGCGCTCGTAAGTCCGCGCCAAGATCGCTAGATCCGCCACCCGCACGCGCTCGTTGGTCTTGTGGATGGTGTCGTTCATCGGCCCTAGTTCCACCACTTCGGCCCCGGTCGGGGCGATGAAGCGGCCGTCCGAAGTGCCGCCGGAGGTGGACTCGCGGGCTGCCACACCGGCCACTTCGTCAATGGCCGCTTTGACGGCCTCGATAAGGGCGCCGCCGCGGGTGATGAAAGGCAAACCGGATAGGTGCCACGCCACTTCGCAGCGCGCGCCGCTGGCCGCGAACGCCTGTTCCACGGTGCGTTGCAACGTTTGCGGCGTGGTGTGCGGGCTGAAGCGGAAGTTGAACTGGCACTCCAAGCGTCCGGGCACTACGTTGGCCGCGCCGGTGCCGGCGTGGATGTTTGAGACCTGGAAGCTGGTGGCGGGGAAACTCTCGTCGCCGTCGTCCCAACGCATGGCGGACAGCGCGTGGATTGCGCTCGCCGCCCGGTGGATGGGGTTGTCCGCCTGTTCGGGATAGGCCACATGACCCTGCACCCCCTGCACCGTGGCCAAGCCGGAGAGCGAGCCGCGCCGGCCCACGCGGATCACGTCGCCGAGGCGCGCGTGGGACGACGGTTCCCCCACCACGCAGTGGTCGATGCGCTCGCCGCGCTCGCACAGCGCCGCCACCACGCGGGCGGTGCCGTCCACCGCTTCGGCCTCCTCGTCGCTGGTGATCAGGAACGCCAACGTCCCGCGGTGGTTCGGGTGCTTGCCGGTGAACCGCTCGGCCGCGCACACCATCGCCGCCAAACTGGACTTCATGTCGGCAGCGCCGCGGCCGTAGAGGTACTCGCCGTCGATGGTGGGCACGAACGGCGGCGAACGCCAAGCGGATTCCGGGCCGGGCGGCACCACGTCCGTGTGGCCGGCGAACACCAGGCAGGGCGCCGCGTCGCCGCCGCCCCCGCGGCGCGTGGCCCAGAAGTTGTCCACCATGCCGAACCGCATCGGCTCGGTGCGGAAGCCCACTTGCCGCAACCGCTCCATCAGCAATTCCTGGCAACCGCCGTCTTCCGGCGACACCGACGGTCGTGCGATGAGTGCCCGCGTCAATTCCAGCACGTCGCGCGCAAGCGGTTCCGATGCAAGACGGTCTGCCTTCATGCGGCCCGCACCACTTCCGCGTCCAGCCGGGTGCGAATGGCCTCGGCGATGGTCTGCGCGTGGCCGCTGTGCGTGATGGCGCGTTTGGCGCGGTTGGTCACCTCGAACACGTCCTCCACGCGCTCGCCCAAGGTGGTGATGCGGGCGCCGCGCACGTTGATGTCCAGTTCGGCGAACAAAGCGCCGAGGGTGGCGAGCAGCCCGGGGCGATCCGCCGCCACCACGCGCAACGTCGAGGTTGTCGCGCCGGGCGGGGTCTGAATCGTCACCTCGGTGGGCACGGCGAATTGTTTGAGGCGACGGGACACGCGGGCCCTGCGCGTGTGGCCGCGCCCAGCGCCGCCGATGTCCGCCGCCAAGCGTGCGGTTAGGCGCGCACGGGCGTCGGCGTCTAGACGTAACGGCGCCCCGTCGCGATTCAACACGACGTAGGCGTTGGAACAGAGGCCCGCGGCACTGGTGTACACCTGCGCGGCGGCCACGCGCAACCGCGCCCGGTCAATGGCCGCGACGCTGTCGGCGAACAGATTCTCGCGGTCGCGGGCGTGCAGGAACAGTTCGGTCGCGCCGCCCCTGCCGCCTTGTTCGCCCACGTCGAGCAGCGTCACCAGCGGCCCGGCCGCCACGTCGTGGGCCGCGATGGCCTGCGTGATCAACGCCACCTGCGCCGGCGCGTGGTGGAGGAAGAAATCCTCGCCCACGCCTTCCCACAACCGCAAAGCCCGCGCCTCGTCCACGCCATCTTCGTCCAGTTTGCGCAGCGCCGCGACGCGGCAGGCGTTGGTGCGGTCGGCGCGCGCTTCCACGCCGCGGCGCAGCGCTTGGGCGGTGTTGTGGTAGAGCTGGCGCATCAACGCGGCGCGCCAGGAGTTCCACAGCGTGGGGTTGGTGGCGTTGATGTCCGCCACGGTGAGCGCGTACAGGTAGTCGAGGCGCGTTGGCGTGGCGACGCGATCGGCGAACTCGCGAATCACGTCCGGGTCGGCGATGTCCTTGCGCTGCGCGGTGGAGGACATGGTCAGGTGCTCCTTCACCAGCCATTCCACCAGCGCGGTGTCCTCGTCGTCCAAGCCGTGGCGGCGGCAAAAGCGCACCACGTCCGCCGCGCCGTGTGCCGAGTGGTCGCCGCCGCGCCCTTTGCCGATGTCGTGGAAGAGGCCGGCGATGTAGAGCAGTTCGATTTTCGGCAGCGCCCGCACGATACGCGAGGCCACCGGAAACCGCTCCTGCGCCGAGCGGTAGCGGAAGCGCCGCATTTGCCGGATCACCATCATGGTGTGCGCGTCCACGGTGTAGATGTGGAACAGGTCGTGCTGCATTTGGCCGACCACCGCGCCGAACTCGGGAATGTAGCGGCCGAGCACGCCGTAGCGCCGCATCCGCGTGAGCTGGCTGACCAGCGTGTACGGCGCCTTTAGCAACTGCAGAAAGTAGCCCGTCACTTCGGCGT
Source organism: Candidatus Azotimanducaceae bacterium (assembly GCA_965243095.1). Lineage (GTDB taxonomy): Bacteria > Pseudomonadota > Gammaproteobacteria > Pseudomonadales > Azotimanducaceae > VXYL01. The sequence continues at coordinate 1,024,785 of OZ251530.1, read as the reverse complement.
CGTGGCGGAACGCGTCGTCGATCAGATGCAGGTTCTCGCGCACCAAGCGGATGGTGGCGGCGCGCACGCCGGCGATGTCGCGCCGGTTCGCCATCAGCACGAACATCTCCATGATGGCCGCCGGCTTGCGCGCGAACACGTCCTCGGCGGTGACTTCCATGTAGTGGTTGTTGATGCGGAAGCGCTCGTTCAGCGGTTCCACGCGCCGCCGCTCGCCGGCGCGGGCGATGGCCTCGTCGAAGTGCTGCAGCAGGATGTCGTTCACCTCGCGCAGCAGCAGCACGTGGCGGTAGTAGTCGTGCATGAACTGCTCCACCGCCAGCTTGGCCTCGGTGTCCTGGTAGCCGAAGCGGGTGGCGAGCTCGCGCTGGTGGTCGAACAGCAAGCGGTCCTCGCGCCGCCCGGCCAACAGGTGCAGGCCGAAGCGCACCCGCCAAAGGAAGCGCTTGCCTTCGCGCAGCCAACGCGCTTCGAGGGGCGTTAGGAAGCCGCGCCGCACCAGCTGCGGCGGCGCCGCCTCGCCGCAGTGCCGCTGGGTCAGCCACAGCACCGTTTGGATGTCGCGCAAACCGCCCGGGGCGCCCTTGATGTTCGGCTCCAAGCCGTGGTCCACCTCGTCGAACTGCTTATGCCGCTCCTCCTGCTCGCGGCGTTTGGCGCGGAAGAAGCGGCGGCTGGGCCAGAACGAGCGGCGCGCGAACAGCTTGTCCAGCTTCGCCGCCAAGCGATCCGAACCGGCCAGCCGCCGCCGCTCCATCATGGTGGTGGCCACGGTGATGTCGGCGGCCGCCTCGCGGCGGCAATCGCCCAGGGTGCGCACGCTGTGGCCGATGTCCAGCTTCAAATCCCACAGCAGCCGCACGAACGCCGCGATCTGATCGCGCACGGCGTGCGGTTTGCGCGCAAGGATCAGCAGATCAATGTCCGAATGGGGATGCAGCTCGCCGCGGCCGTAGCCGCCCACCGCCAGCAGCGCAAGGTTCTCGTTGCGCTCGAACCAGTGCTGCCAGATCTCCGCGAGGAAGGCGTCCAGCGTGCTGGCGCGTTCGGCCACCAACGCCTCGACATCGCCGCCGGCCCAGAACCGTGCCGCCATGGCGGCGTCCGCTTGATCGATGCGGCGGCGCAAATCGGCGATGTCCGGCACGCCGGGCGTGGCCTCGTCCGCGCCGTTGTCTTGCCGCTTGGCCCGCCCAAGCACTTATCAGATCCCGGCTTCTTCGGCGCGCCGCGTCAACACCTCGACGCCGTCCGCCGTGACCAGCAGCGTGTGCTCCCACTGCGCCGAGAGCTTGTGATCGCGGGTGACCACCGTCCACTTGTCCGGCAGCACCCGCGTGTGGCGCTTGCCGGCGTTGATCATCGGCTCGATGGTGAAGGTCGTGCCGGCCTGTATCTCCTCGCCTTCGCCCGGCTTGCCGTAGTGCATTATTTGTGGATCGTCGTGGAACAACGCGCCGATGCCGTGCCCGCAATACTCCCGCACCACCGAGAAGCGATGCGCGTGGGCGAGGCGGGAGACGGCGTGGCCGATGTCGCCCAAGCGGGCGCCCGGGCGCACCGCCCGGATGCCCTCGTAGAGGCACTCCTGCGCCACGTCCACCAACCGTTTGGCAAGCACGCTGGGTTTGCCGATGACGAACATCTTGCTGGTGTCGCCGTGGAAGCCGTCTTTGCGCACCGTCACGTCGATGTTGACGATGTCGCCCGCCCGCAGCACCTTCTTCGGCGAGGGAATCCCATGGCAAATCACATGATTGACGGACGTGCAGATGGACTTCGGAAACGGCGGCTGATCCTCCCCCCCGCCATAGTGCAAACACGCCGGCTCGCACTGCAAATCGCGGACGATGTAATCGTGGCAAATCCGATCGAGCTCCTCCGTGGAGACGCCCGCCCGCACATGCTCGCCGATCATCTCCAACACGCTGGCCGCATGGCGCCCGGCCACGCGCATCTTCTCGATCTCGTCCGGCGTCTTCGGCACCACGCCACCGCCCTGCGGTGGCGCTTCCTCCTCGCCGCCAGCCGCGCTGACGGCTTCCGACTCGGCCACACCCTGCGGCAACGCCCCGTCCGCCGCCCGCCGGCCACCCTTCGATCTTCCCCTAAAAAAGGACATGGCGGCGAAGTATGCGCTACCGCGCCGCCGCTTGCGACCGAACCGGCCGTTGCACATGCCCCGCTCGCCAGTGCCGATTTGCCGCGCATTGCGTTACAGTGTCGCCGTGAAGCGCGATGTTGGTGCCGCACACAACCCGTTCGATTTCAAGGAGACGACCTTTCATGCCTGCTCTGGATGGCGTAAGAGTCCTCGACATGACCCAGTACGAGGCCGGCACCTCGTGTACGCAAGCGCTGGCGTGGCTCGGCGCGGACGTGGTGAAGGTGGAAGCGCCCGAATACGGCGACCCCGGCCGCGGCGTCGGCCGCTCCACCAACAAGGACTACTCCGCCTACTTCTGCGCTTGGAACGCCAACAAGCGCAGCGTGGCGTTGGATCTGCGCAGTAAGCGCGGGCGCGAGCTGCTGCTCGAACTCGCGCCCGGTTTCGACGTGTTCGTGGAGAACTACGGCCCCGGGGTTGTGGAACGGCTGGACATCGGCTACGAGGCGTTGCGCGCCGTGAAGCCGGAGATCATCTACGCCCGCATCAAGGGCTTCGGCGTCAGCGGCCCGTATTCCGGCTATCGCTGCATGGACATGGTGGCGCAAGCGGCCGCCGGCGCGTTCTCCATCACCGGCGAAGCGGACGGCCCGCCGATGATGCCCGGCCCCACCACCGGCGACGCCGGCACCGGCGTGCAGGCGGCGATGGCCATTCTGGCCGCGTATGTGCAGCGTCTGCGCACCGGTCGCGGGCAGCACATCGAAGTCTCCATGCAGGAGGCGATGGCCTACTTCGTCCGCACGCGCGCCTTCATCGGCTCCGCGTGGGGCACCAAGGCGACGCCGCGCACCGGCAACGCCGGCGGTTTGCCGCCGGTGAACATCTATCCCTGCAAGCCGTTCGGCCCGAACGACTACATCTACCTCATGCCCGTGAACCAAGGGCACTGGGACGGCCTCTGCGCGGCCATCGACCGCGCCGACCTGCTCATCGACGAGCGCTTCGCCACCACCCGTGGGCGCATCGAGAACGGCGCGGCGCTGTACGAGGAAGTCGCCGCCTTCACCCGCGCCCGTACCAAGTACGAGGCGATGGAGGCCATCGCCGCCGCCGGCGTACCCTGCTCGGCCTGCCTCGACACGGCCGAGCTGCACCACGACCGGCACCTGCGCGAGCGCGGCTTCGTGCAGGAGCTGGACCTGCCGGTGCATGGCAAGGTGCCCATGCTCGGCTTCGCGCCGCGGCTTTCGGAATCCGAGGTGCCGATGACGCCGCCGCCACGCCTCGGCGAGCACACGGACGAGGTGCTCGGCGCGGAACTGGGACTGGCGCAAGACGACTTGGCGGCGCTGCGGGAGGATGGCGTGATCGGCGACGCCGCCCGGTTCGATTGAGGCGGCAGCCGAGGGGGATTCCGTTGCCGGTTTGGGACAGCAGCGAACAACAGAGTTAGTCGCTTCGATCAATCCGAGTTCCCGACACGATCCGTGGTGTTCGCGAAGGAAGTGCGAGTCGTCAACGTGAAAGTGAGAGAGGCGGACATTGCACAGGACGATGGCGAGCAAGCGCCGCTGCTGACCCACGCGGAAGCAAACGCGCTGCTCGCGGCGGTTCGGGATGGTCTTGCCGAGGCGGTTGTCAGCCTAAACTTGGGGCGCAGCGAAACCACCGTGCGTATCGAACGAGGCGCGGCGCGAATCGGCACGGCAGCGTTGCCGGCCGCCGCGTTAGCCAAGGTCGCCGGCGATCCGAACAAGTGCTTCCGTATCGTCGATGGCGAACCCCAAGCCGTGGCGCTGTTCTCCGCCACCACCGGCTGGACGCGCTCGCTGCTGCCCACGAACGAAGCGCCGACCACGCTGGTGGCGGGCTTCACGATGCACCGCATCCGCGACACAACGCCGCTGGCGGACACCCGCGCCAAGGTGCGTGCGCTCGGCGGCGGCCGCGGGCGGGTGTTGGACACCGCCACGGGCCTCGGCTACACGGCCATCGAGCTGGCGCGAACGCGGCGCGAGGTGCTCACGGTGGAGCTGGACCCGTCGGCCATCGACCTGGCGCGGCTGAACCCGTGGTCACGGGAGTTGTTCGCAAGCCCCAACATCGAGATCGTCATCGGGGACGTGGCCGAACTGGCCGCCGGCTGGGAAACCGGCGCGTTCTCCGCCGTGCTCCACGACCCGCCCACCATGCAGCTTGCCGGCGCGTTGTACTCGGGCGCCTTCTACCGGCAGCTCCGCCGCGTGTTGAAACCGGGCGGCCGCCTATTCCACTACGTCGGCGATCCGCAATCCGGCATGGGCGCCAAAACCACCACCGGCGTCGTGCGGCGATTGCAGGAAGCCGGCTTCGAGAACGTGCGCCGCCACGCGCCAGCGTTCGGCGTCACGGCGGTGGCCAGCCGTGGGCGCGGCGGCGGCCTCCCGTAGGTGCGAGCGGTGTTGGCGGCCGCGAACGCCACCGCCGCAAGTGGACCAGCGCAGGCGAGTACACTGTGCCCGCGGGCATATGCAGCAAACGGCGCATAGAGCCCTCAGCGGGGGCGTCTTGTTGTTCGGCAACGAAAAGGAGCGCCACTTCCCGGACGCTTGGATACAAGCGGGTCGGTTCCGCGGCGCCAATCGAGTACATATCGCCGATCAACGCGACATTCGCGGCCATGCGTCCGCGCTGGTGGGGCAGGCGACGGAGTTCGTCGTTGAGCACCTGTCGTGCGGCGCGCGCATCGATGGCTTGCGGCGACAGGATCGCTGGAATGTGCCGCCGGTGGCCGTGCGCGAGGCCATCGTCAACGCGGTGGCGCACGCGGACTACGCCCAGGGCGGCGGCCCGGTACGAGTTGCGGTCTTTGCAAACCGAGTGGAAGTGGAAAGCCCGGGGTTGCTGCCGTTTGGCCTCACGATTGATGATTTGCTGTTGGGCGTGTCCAAGCTTCGCAATCGCGTGATCGCGCGCGTGTTCCACGAACTCGGCTTGATGGAGAACTGGGGCAGCGGTGTGCAGCGCATGATCGCCGCCTGCGACGAGGCCGGTTGTCCGCACCCGGTGTTCGAGGAACTCGCCGGACGCTTCCGCGTAACGCTGGGCGTCTCCGGCCCCGCGTCGGCGGTGGACGATGTGGACGCCCGCCTGCTGAGCGCTTTGCGCGTGCAAGACGGCCTTTCCACAAGGCAATTGGCGGCGGCCATAAAGCGTACGCCGCGCACGACCCGCACGCGGCTGAAGCGGTTGGTGGAACAAGGGCAGGTGCGCGAGGTCGGCTCCGGCGTCAACGACCCGCGCCGCCGCTACTACTTGATGGCCTGACGTTCAGCGCGAGCTACTCGGAAGCACTGCGCTTCCGACTTGCTTCCGAGTACCTGCGTGTTGGCCAATTCGGACGGCTGGGCGGCGCGTTCCTGCAAGGCGAACCTCCCTGCCTTTGACTGCCTTTCGGCCAAGGGCTATGGTGCGCCCATGACCGCATCCGGCGAGAGCGCCGTTCGGCGCAAGCTGCCCATCGGCATTCAAACCTTTCGGGAAATCCGCGAGGATGGCTGCTACTACGTCGACAAAACGGATTTTGTTCGCCGGCTCGTGGAAGGCGGCAAGCACTACTTCCTCTCCCGCCCGCGACGCTTCGGCAAGAGCCTGCTGCTGGACACGATCAAGGAGTTGTTCGAGGGCAGCGAGGCGCTGTTCCGCGGGCTGGCCATCCACGAGCGGTGGGACTGGGGCCGGACGCACCCCGTGCTGCGGCTGGATTTCGGCACCGGCGATTTCGCAACCCCGACTTCCTGAAGCAGCAGACCGCAGCCCAATTGGAGGCCATCGAGACGCGCGCCGGCGCACCCGCCGGCGACGGCAGCGCTCCCGCCCGTTTTCGCCGGTTGATCGCCGAGCTGCACGAACGTAGCGGACGGCGGGTGGTGGTTTTGGTGGACGAATACGACAAGCCGATCCTTGATGCGTTGGGCACCCCGGAAGTCGCCCGCGCCAACCGCGGCTTCCTGCACGGCCTGTACTCGGTCATCAAGGACTGCGACGCGCACGTCCATTTCGCCTTGCTGGCGGGTGTTAGCAAGTTTTCAAACGCCAGCCCGTTTTCCGGCTTGAACAACCTCATGAACATCACCTTGGATCCGCGCTACTCCGCCATCTGCGGCTACACGGAGCGGGACTTGGACGAGGTGTTCGCGCCGGAGCTGCCGGGCTTGGACCGGAAGGAGGTGCGCCGCTGGTACAACGGCTACAACTGGCGAGGTGGCGGGGAAGAGGAGAAGGTGTACAACCCGTTCGACATCCTGCTGCTGTTCGACAGCCGCGAGTTCAACGCGCACTGGTTCGAGACCAGCTCGCCGAGCTTCCTCGTCGACACGCTGCTGCGGCGCGGGATTCCCACGTTGGATTTGGAAAGCATGGTCGGGTCGGAAGCGCTGCTCTCCGCCTTCGACGTGGACGAGATGTCGGTCGAGGCGCTGCTGTTCCAAACCGGCTACCTCACCATCGCCGGCGAGGAGAAGCGCGGCGGGCGCATCCGCTACCGGCTGGGCTTTCCCAACCAGGAGGTTCGCCAAAGCCTGAACGAGCGCCTGCTGATGGCGCTGCTGCCGGATGGCGCACGGCGGCGGGCGGACGACGCCCCGCTGCGCGAATTGCTGTCCGCCAACGACTTCGAGGGGCTGGAGGCGTTCTTCCGCGGCCTGTTCGCCGGCGTGCCCCACCAGTGGCACGTCAACAACAACATCGAGGCCTACGAGGGCTACTACGCCAGCGTCGTGTACTCCTGCTTCGCCGCCCAGGGATTCGACCTGGTGGCGGAGGAGAGCTCCAGCGCCGGCCGCTCGGACATGGTGGTGCGCTTCGGGAAAGGCGTCTACGTGTTCGAGTTCAAGCTGACGAACGGCGAACCCCCGGGGTGGGCGCTGGCGCAGGCGAAGGAGAAAGGCTACGCCGACAAGCACCGGCGCCGCGGCCGTTCCATCCACCTGATCGGCGTGGAGTTCAGCCGGGAGGCCCGCAACATCGCCACGTTCGAGGTGGAGCGGGCCGCGTAACGGCTTCTCGCGCAAAGCACAGGTGCCGTGCGCGGCTTGCCATTTACCCGCGCCGGCGCTTGCGCCAACTATTCCATGATAGTTAGTTCATATTCGTTGGGATTGTCGCACTCGTCGCCACAATAGCGCACTCCCATGCCCATCTTTGATAGCTCTTGCTCGGCAGGTTCGCGGCATGGAAAATCTGCAACTTTTTCGTTGTAGTTCCCAAAAGTGATGTTGGTTCTTCCATATTCATTTATTTCAGGCCCAGTGGCGACTCGGAAAGCCGTAAACCACTCGTACTCAATGTTGCTGCCTTCGACAAACCGCCCACCCCTAAAGGCGTCTCGCAAAATTAAACGGTACAGTTCGTCGTTTTTCTGTTTGGGAGAATGACATAGTTCCAGTCGCCGTGGAAGGGCGAGCGGCGGATGCGGACGCGGGCCAGTTCCTCGTCGCTCACCTTGACGCCGGTGGGGTAGCTGCCCTCGTCCAGTTCGGCCTTTATCGAAAGTCCCTTCCCGGTGGTCGTGTTGGCGATCAGTTCCACCACCGCCTCGCGGCTGAGCAGCGGGCGCCCGCGCCAGTTCTCGGTGATCCAGCAGAACATGCGGTGCTCGATCTTGTTCCACTTGCTGGTTCCCGGCGGGAAGTGGCACACCCACACCTCCAGGCCGGCGTCGTCCGCGAAGCGCTGCGGCTCCACCTTCCACAGCCGGTTGCGGTGCCCGTTCGAGCCGCCGGCGTCGGCGGTGACCAGCAGGCGCCGGGCGTCGGGGTACGCCGCCCGCCCCATGCGCTCCCACCAGCGCCCCAGCGTCCGCGCGGCGAACGACGCCGTGTCGTGGTCCACGCCCACGCCCACCCAGCCGTTGTTCGCCGCCAGGTCGTGGACGCCGTACGGGATCGCCTTGCCCAGCTCCGCGTCCTTGAAGTCGTGGACGAGCACCCGCTCCGGGTCCCCCTTCGGCCGCCACTCCCGCCCGCCGTTGCGGAAGTTGCCCACCAGCTCCTTCTTCTTCGTGTCCACCGACACCACCGGGTCGCCGCGCCGCTGGAACTCCGCCGCCTTCCGGTTGACGTGCCGGAACTGCCGGTCCCGGTCCGGGTGCTGCCGGCCCTCCACCGTCTTGCGGTTCGACTGCAGGCTGTACCCCTGCTCGTGCAGCAGCCGGTTCACCGTCCGCTCGCTCGCCGCGCGCCCCTGCTCCGCCAGCGCCGCCGACAGGCGCGCCGCGCTCAGCGTCGTCCACCGCAGCGGCCCCGTCGGGTCGCCCCGCGTCGTCGGCTCCACCAGCCGGTCCAGCGCCGCCTTCAGCCCCGGATCCTTCTCCTCCGCCCGCTTCCGGCCCGCGCCCGGCGTCCGCTGCCGGGCCGTCGCCTCGATCCCGCCCGGACCCGCCGACTCCAACTCCCGAAGCCCCGCGTGGATCCGGCTCCGCGACATCCCCGTCGCCTGCGAAACCCAAGTGACTCCCCCGCGTCCCAGCGACCGAGCCTCCACCGCCGCCCACAGCCGCATGTCGCGTTCGTTCAGTATCCGACCCAGAACCGAAAACTTCTCGGCTATCGTCTCCGTGACTCCGTCTTCCATGACGTGCCCGCCTTCCATGACTCGCGCCTTATCGTAGCATCAATTTCCGCGAGCGGCCTAAGTAGCCAGCGTGCCGTTTCCATGTTGGTTTCGCAAACGGTGTCGGTATTGTCTCGTGCAGGTTGTTCTTCCCTAGCCCATCGGCAATAATTTTCCCAAGTGTTTACCAAACACTGCGTCAACGCATTGTTGGGAACTAGGCCGACGTAGTCGTTTATGTCGTCAAGGGCCCTATCAACGACGCGTTCGATGCATTGTGTGCGCTCGGAGTAGCGGACGTCATCGCACGCTACATAGTCCACAGCAACCAACTCCGCAAGGGTTGTGTCGTGGCGTTCAAGAATGTAATGCAGCAGGCTTCGCCCGCCGTCATCCGTTCCGGTCGTCTGCACAACCGGCCGCAACGCTTCGGCGGAAGTCGTCAAGCCCACTAGCTCGCCTTCCCTTCCTGCCGGTCTGTATCCGGTAAGCCACCGCACGGAAGCCTTGCCGTCCACGGTGATCACGCAATCGCGTTGATTGGCCACCGGCGAAGTCGCGCCGATTGCTCGCCGTCCGTTGTGGTTTGCGAAGTCGCCCCAGAGTTCCCCTGAGTCGTCGGCGCATTCGTAGGTGGCGGCGCAGAATCTCCCGCTACCGAGTTCTTCAAGGCACTTGATCTGCCCGACGGTAGGGAACACGCCCGTACCTTGCGGAACCTCAATCGTCGTGGTTTCCGCGAAACCGAACCGCGGAAACGCGAGCAAGACGATGCCCGCGACCACCGCGAGCAACCAATTGCGAAAGAACATGGTCAACCCCAAGGTCGTTTACCAAGCTACCCCGACACTCCGAAAGATGCCGGGCCGTGCTTGTCTCCAACCAATGAAGGACGGATACCCGCCTATTCCGGGCACCGAAACGCCCCTTATTCGGCGGGCGACCCGGCCGAGTGCCGGGCATTGGTCAAAGACAAGCACCCTCATTGTCGCAGCCTTACCCGCGCCCTTGCAAGGCTTTTTTGCCTGTGGAATCAAAGGGTTGTGGAAGAGATCGGCTGCCGAAGGGTTTTCGTGTTAGCGCAAAGCCGTAATGTCCCCTTTCTGCAATTCTAAAGTGTCCCCTTTTGGCGGCTTCCCGGAGGTGGGAATTGCAGGAAGGGACGATGACGATGGCGGAGGTGGACAGGGCGGCGGTGGTGCTGGCGGTGGTCGAGAAGCGGCTGACGCAGCGCGAGGCGGCGGCTCGGCTGGGGCTGGGCGTGCGGCAGGTGAAGCGGCTGGCGAAGCGGCACCGGGAGCGCGGGGCGGCGGGGATGGCGTCGGGGCACCGGGGCCGGCGGCCGAACAACGCCTTGGACGAGGCCGTGCGGCGCGCGGTGCTGTCGCTGGTTCGGGAGCGCTACCCGGACTTCGGGCCGACGTTCGCGGCGGAGAAGCTGGCGGAGGAGCACGGGTTGGCGGTGTCGCGGGAGACGCTGCGGAAGTGGATGTCGGAGGCGGGGCTGTGGCGGCCGAAGGGCCGCCGGAAGGCGCGCGTCCACCAGAGCCGGCCGCGGCGGGCGCGGGTGGGCGAGCTGGTGCAGGTGGACGGTTCGCCGCGCGACTGGTTCGAGGGGCGCGGGCCGCGTTGCACCTTGATCGTGTTCATCGACGACGCCACGAGCCGGTTGCTGGCGCTGCGGTTCGTGGCGGCGGAGACGACGGAGGCGTACATGGAGACGCTGCGCGGGCACCTCGCCGAGCACGGCCGGCCGGTGGCGCTGTACTCGGACCGCTACAGCGTGTTCCGCGTGAACCGGCAGGGCGGCGAGGACGCGCCGACGCAGTTCACGCGGGCGCTGCTGACGTTGGACATCGAGCCGATCCACGCCGGCACGCCGCAGGCGAAGGGGCGGGTGGAGCGTGCGAACCTGACGCTGCAGGATCGGCTGGTGAAGGAGCTGCGGCTGCGCGGCGTCGACGGCATGGAGGCGGCGAACGCGTATCTGCCGGAGTTCGTGGCGGAGCACAACCGGCGCTTCGCGGTGGCGCCGCGGGAGGCGGAGGACGCGCACCGGCCGGTGCTCCACGACGCGGACGAGTTGGCGCTGATCCTGAGCGAGCACCACGTCCGCAAGCTGTCGAGGAACCTGACGTTCCGGTTCGAGCGGCGCGAGCACCAGCTGACGGGCGAGGGGAAGGGCTACCGCCTTCGCGGCGCGGCGGTGACGGTGTGCAAGGGATACGACGGCTCGGTGGCGGTGCTGCTCGGCGGCCGGCGGCTGTCGTTCCGCGTGCTGGCGGAGGGCGAGGCGGCGGTTCCGGTGGCGGACGAGAAGGACGTCCGCGAGCGGGTGGACGCGGCCAAGGCGAAGCAGGCGGCGCGGCCGGACTGGAAGCCGGCGCCGGATCATCCTTGGCGGCGGCCGTTCAAGGCGACCGGGCGGGAGGCGGCGTGAGCCGGGCGGCGGGTCTCCGGACGCGCTCCGCGTTTTCCACCGTCTTCCCACCGCCGCTTTTGAGGTCCGGGGGATCGCGTCCGTGGAAAGACCGTGGAAAACGCTACTCGGCTCGTTCGGGGAACCGCCTCGCGCGGCGCCGGCGGGCGGTTCCGAGGCTAGGGCCGGGGAGGTGGAAGGGGACATTTCTGCTTTGCACAAAAGGGGACATTTCTGCTTTGCGTTGACATGCCGAAGGGTTTTCGGTGTCGGTTTCGCGTACAGCGTTTAGGATTTCATGAACTCCGCGGGCGTCGGTGTGCAGCCGGACATGTCGCAGATGAAGGTCGGTACGGCTCAAGAAGCCTGTCGCGGTTCCAGATCACCCGGTGGGAACAGCAGCTCACATTCAGCGGTTAGCTCGGCATCCCCAACCACCAGCGGGGCTATCAACCCCCGGTCGCGGTCGATCCACTCGTAGGAAACGGTGAACGTCGAGCCGGTGATGGACTCCTGCACCCACGGTTCGCTTGGTGCCAGCTTGCCCTCGGCGGCGAGGCAGGCGACTTTGGCGCTGGTGCCGGTGCCGCACGGGGAGCGGTCGTAGGCGCCGCTGGGGCAGAGGGTGAAGTTGCGGGCGCTGGCGCCGGGCAATGTCGGCGGGCCGTGCATCTCCACATGGTCCACTTCGGTGTGGCCGGCTTGGTGGGCGGCGGCTAGAGCGGCTTTGGCTATGGCGAGCAGGTCTTCCGAGGGGCGGGCGAGATCGATGGGCGGGCTTTTCAGCAGCAGGAAGTGGTTGCCGCCGAACGCCACGTCGGCGGTGATCTCGCCGATTCCTTCCACCTGCAAAACCACATCAGGCACTAAGCGGCGGCTTGGGACGTTGGCGATGGCGATTCGCCCGTCCGGGCGACATTCGACATCGACGCGGCCAACCGGGGTGTCCAAGTGGTGGTGGCCGTCGCCGACTTTCCCCAAGGCGCGGAGGGTGTGTACCAAGCCGATCATGCCGTGGCCGCACATGCCCAGCGGGCCGGCTTGGTCGAAGAAGATCACGCCGGTGGCTGCCTTTGGCGAATCCGGCGGCACCAGCAAGGCGGCCACCAGCGCATCGTTGCCCCGGGGCGGTGCCACGACTGCTTTGGCGAGATGGTCGAAGCGGCGGCGCAGGTCGTCGCGGCGTTCGGCGACGGTGTTGCCGCGCAATTGTGGGAAACCGTCGAGGACAACCCGCGTGGGCATCCCGCCGGTGTGGGAGTCGATTGCCGACATTCGGCAAAGCCCAAACGATGCTGGCCGGCTCACAAGAACCTCTCTGGCGAACAGCGGCTTATGTCCACTGGCGTCTCTTCTCCGCTCAGCAACTGCGCGACCAAGCGCCCGGTCGCGGGTGCCAAGGTTATGCCCAGCATCGCGTGGCCGGCGGCGTAGGTGAGGTTGCGCCAGCCGGGTGCCCTGCCGATGATCGGCACGCCGTCCGGCGTGACCGGGCGAAATCCCGCCCAGCGGGATGTCACTTGCAGTTTCGCGTCCAAGTGTAGGCGCGAACGGGCGTTTCTCTCCACCCGCGCCAAACGCGAAGCCGGTAGGCGGGCATCGCGGCGGCCGAGCTCAAGCCAACCGCTGAGGCGGAGCTTGTCGCCCATCGGCGACACGGCCACGTACTTTTCGCCCAGCAACATTCTGCGTCGTGGGCCGTGCGCTGGCCGCTGCATAGTGATGCTGTAGCCCTTGGCGGCTTCGATGGGCAGCCGTTGGCCGAACGCCTTGGCCATGCGCGGTGTCGCGGCCCCGGCGGCAACAACCAGCTCCCGCGTCCGAATCACGCCGCGGGAGGTGACCACCGCACGCACCTCTCCGCTGGCGGTTTGCGCGTCTTGCACCTCGGTCTCGTAGAAAAGCCGGGCGCCGCGGCGGATGGCGGCGGCCGCCAAGCCCGATAGAAACCGGCCCGGATCGAGCCCGGCGTCGTCCGGGTAGAACACCCCGCCGACCACCGAGTCGTTCAACGCCGGTTCCAGCGCCCGCGCTTCGTCGCCATCCACAACCTGCGAGGAAACGCCGAACGTGGCTTCCCACTGCGCATGGTGGCGGGCCTTGGCGAACGCCCGCGAATCCCCAAACACATGCAGCAGGCCCTCCGCCGCGTACGCGCAGTCGATGCGCTCCTCGGCCTGCCACTCCCGATGAAGCCGGGCGCTCAACCGGCCGAGGGCGGCCAGCACCGGCGCGGCAGCCTCCACCGCTTGCGGCCGGCAGTGGCGCAGGAAAAGAACGATCCACCGCAGCAGGTGCGGATTTGGCACCGGCCGCAGGGTCACCGGCCCTTTGCCGCTCAAGATGGAGCGCATGGCGGTGGTGAACATCCCGGGTTCGGCCAGCGGAATCGCATGGCTGGGAACGATGCAGCCGGCGTTTCCCCAAGACGTGCCCACGCCCGGCTTGCTTTGCTCCACGACAACGGGTGCCAATCCCCGGCCCGCTAGCTCGTAGGCTATGGCGAGGCCGATGGCGCCGGCGCCCACCACCACCACGTCTGCGTCGGCGGGAAACGGCGTTGGCGCTTGCGAATCGTCGATGCCAGCGGCAGCGCCGGCCGCGTGGTTGGTGGATTCGACCACAAGCATTCCTTCGGGCTGGCTGCGCCGCCCACCTGCCGGCTACCGGTTGTTGGTACGGTGGCAGTATTCGCCACTCGGCGAATGCAAGCAACCGCGAATGGGCCGAGGGTTGTATGACGTTCGGCGCGGAACATAGGAGAGAGGAGGAACGTGATCGTGAGCCGCAACATCTTTCAGGGCTGCATCCCGGCGCTGATGACGCCCTGCGACGCCGCCGGTGCCCCGGATTTCGATCTGCTGGTCGAGAAAGCCCACTCGCTGCTCGGCCAAGGGATGTCCGCGGTGGTGTACTGCGGTTCGATGGGCGAGTGGCCGTTGCTGTCCCGTGCGCAGCGGATGGAGGGAACGGAGCGCCTGGTGGCCGCCGGCGTTCCGGTGGTGGTGGGCACCGGGTCGGCCAACCCTGCCGAGGCTGTCGCCTACGCCGCCCACGCCCGGGAGATCGGCGCTCAAGGCCTGATGGTCATTCCCCGCGTGTTGTCCCGTGGCACCTCCAGCGCCGCGCAACGCAACCACTTCGCCAACATCCTGAAAGCCGCCGGGGACGTTCCCGCCGTCATCTACAACAGCCCGTACTACGGTTTCGAGACGCGGGCGGAGCTGTTCTTCCAACTGCGCGGGGAATACCCGAACTTGGTCGGCTACAAGGAGTTCGGCGGCGGTGACGCCCTCACCTACGCCGCCGAGCACATCACCTCCGCCAGCGACGAGTTGGCGTTGCTGGTGGGCGTGGACACGCAGGTTGTGCATGGCTACGTCCACTGCAACGCGGCCGGCTGGATCACGGGGATTGGCAACGTCCTGCCGGGGGAATCGCTAGCGCTGGCCCGCCTGGCGGCGCTGGCGGCTGGCGGCGATCAAACGGCCTATCGCCTCGCGTGCGAACTGGATGCGGCGTTGCTGCCCCTGTCCCGGCTCGACACCGGCGCGGATCTGGTGCTCTATTTCAAGCACTTGCTCGTGCTGCGCGGCGACAGCGCCTACGCCCACCCCCTGCTTGCGGACGATGTGCTGAGCGCGGCGCAAGCCAACCACGCGGCGGCGCAATTGCGGCGCTTCGAGAACTGGTGGTCGGGCTGGGAAGAAGGCAAGACCTACGGGGTGCCTCCGCAGGCTTGATTGGCGGCAAGTGTGCCGGGGCGCGGCGGCGAAACCCCTACCCCGGCAGTGCCGCTGGTAAGGAACGGTCAGTACGTCGCCAAGGTGTAGCCCTTGGCCATCATGCACTGCTCGTACTGCTCGAACGCGGGGTCGGCGCGGCGGATGTGCTGGGGGTTCACGCCCGCTTCCTCCACGCACTTGGTGTGGTGCAGGTTGTAGCGCGCTTGCGTGGCGTGGCCCGGCAGGATCCAGCGGTGCGTGGGACTCACGCGCTCGCCCGCGCCTTGGGTGGTTTGGCAGCCGTACGCGAACGCCAAAGCGAGCGCGGCGGCCAACACTTTGATTGCCCTTGCCATGATCTCTCTCCTCAAGCCCGGAAGGGATTTGACGCCGTAGGATAATTCATCCCAAACGAATTGCAACCCCCTATAGGAACAAAAATCCCTTCACGCCGACAGCACGACCGGCAGCCCTGTTGAAACACGGCCCGCCACTGTCATACGACTGTCACATTCGGCGACTACGGTGGCTGTCCATGCGTGGTTTTTCCACCCTTTTGGCTGTCCTTGCCGCCCTCTGCTGCGCCGTTTTTTCGGCCGCCGAAGAGGCCCCTCCGTCGCAGGACGAAACCGCCAGCGTTGATGCGGAGATTGGCGCCGCGTCGGACGGGAATGTGCCGGCGAGGATGTGCTTCGGCGGCTACGAGGACGGCAAGGTCATCGTCCCCCAAGGCCGCGTCAAGGACGCCACCGCGGAAACCACCGCCACGGCCTGCCGCATCGACGGCGGTTCCCACGCCCGCGCCCCGCAATCCCCAATCCTCGCCGCCCGCCGCTTCGGGGTGTTCGTCTAGCGGCCGTTCCGCGCTTGCCCCTCCGCCGCAAGAGCGAGGCCGCGGGCACTGTACACTGTGCGTTTTCGGGCGGAGTCGCCTCTGGCCTTCGTGCGGTTCCTCGTCGTTTGGCGCCGTGCTGCTATGGGGCGGCTATGGGGCAGCTATGGGCATTATGGGAAAGCGCGGAGTCTTGCTCTTGGTGGCCGCCGTGTGGGCGGCCAGCGCCACCATCGCGTTCGCCGTGGAAGCGGAGGATGCGCCGGTTTCGGCAACCCCGCCAGCCACGCCGGCTGCCGAGGATGCCCAGATCACCCTCCGCGAGTGCATCGCCATCGCCATCCGCAACAATCGACGCCTCCTGAACGCCCGTTTGGACCGCGAAGGCCAGCGCACCGCTCTGTGGGTGGCCGAAGGCAAGTTCTGGCCGGATCTGCAGATCCGCACGTCGCGCCAGTTCGCCAAGGATGGCGCCGATGTGGAGTGGGCGTTCACCGACGCGGTAACCACCTTCGAGGCCACCATGCAGGTTCCCACCGGCGGGCGCGTTTCTCTGGTCAATTCCATCGCTAGTGGCGCCGGGGATGACGCGGACGCCTACAACAGCGCCGTAACGCTGCGTTTCTCGCAGCCGCTGTTGCGCGGCGCGGGGTGGGCCGCCTCGCGCGCATCCGTGCGCTTGGCGAGAGCCACGGAGCGCATGGGCGCGTTGTCGTTCGAGCGTGCGGTTGGCGATGTGATCGCCTCCGTGGCGCGGGCCTATCGACGCTTGGTGCAGGCGCGGCGGCGCGTGGAAATCAGCAGCCGCTCGCTGGGCCGGGCGAACGACCTGCTCGAGACCAATCGCCATCTCATCCAAGCGGGCCGGATGGCGGAAGTGGCCATCTATGAGGCCGAACGGGATGTGGCGGAGCGGGAACTCGTCCTCGTCGACGCCGAGAACGGCCTGGACGCGGCGCGGCTAGCGCTGATCGACTTGCTCGACATCGACAGCGACACCGCCGTGACGCCCGCCGAGACCGCGTTGGCCACCGAAAACGCCCGGCCGGAATGGGAACCCACCATCGAACTCGCGCTGGCGAACCGGACGGAGTACTTGGCCGCGCAGATGCGCATCGAAAACGCCGAAATCGAACTGATGCTGGCGCGCAACAGCCGCCGCTGGTCGCTCTCCAGCACGTTCTCGGTCGCGGTTGCCGGGACCAGTGGCGGGTTCGACGGCGCTTTCGGCCGGCCGTTCCGCCTAGTCGACGATGGCGACTTCCGCGCCGGTCTGGAGCTGCACGTGCCCATCGGCGACCGCTCGCTGCGGGCGCGGATGGTGAGCGCCCGCAACGGGCTGCGTCGCGCCCACCACGATTTGGCGGAACTGCGCCAAGGCATCGACATCGCGGTGCGCAACGGCACCCGGAACGTGGCGTCGCGGCTGCGGCAAGTCGCGTTGGCCGCCCGCGCCGCCACCTTGGCGCAACAGGCGCTCGATGTCGAGCGACGGCGGCTGAACCTGGGCCTCACCACCAACTTCCGCATGATCCTGTTCGAGGACGACCTGGTGCGCGCCCAAAACAGCGAACTAGACGCCACCATCGCCCACCTGAACGCCCTCACGTCCCTCGATCAAACCCTCGGCACGACGTTGCGCACTTGGGGCATCACGGTGGAGAGCGTGGAACAACTGGAACCGAATTGAGGGAACATGGCGTTAAACTGTTCGTGACGATGTGGGACCGGCCTAAATCGCAAATGGGAAATAGCAAACCACGGGTGTAGGCTTATGCGAGCGGCGGAGTTCATGCGGCGGGTACGTAGCTGGGCAAAGAGGAACGGAGTCGATGTCGAATTCAACGCGGCGAGAGGCAAGGGCTCCCACGGGACCCTGTACGTCGGAGAGCGAAAGACCACGGTGAAGAGTCGGAATCACGAGATCGGCGCGGGGCTCCTTAGGAAAATGCTGTCGGACTTGGACATAGACAAGGCTGACTTTTAGTCTGGACGAAGAGGCGATCAACCGTGCCCAAGAGCTACGACTACCCGGTCACCCTCGAAAGGGACGAGGACGGACGCTATGTGGCGTTTTTCCCGGACTTTGGTTGGGGAGCCACGGACGGTGCTTCCCCGAAGGAGGCATTGCGCGAAGCCACCGACCTGCTGCGCGAACTGATCGCGACGACCATTCGGGAGGGCGCGGCTTTGCCCGACCCGTCGCCCAAGGGCGAAGCGCAAATCGTCGTCCACCCGCCGCTGCAGATCGCGTTGAAGGCCGCGCTCTACGATGCCTATAGGGACGCCGGCACGTCCACAGGCCGGTTTGCCGAGGCTCTGCAGTTGACGGAACGCGACGTCGAGCGACTGCTGAACCCCGCGCATGCGACCACGACGAGAGTGCTCGACGACGCCCTGCGGCATCTCGGCAGGGATCCGACTCTGGTCGTACACGACGCCAGAGCTTAGCCTCCGGGGCGCCGCCGCCATTCAACACGCACGTTTTGCTTGCACGGCGCCGCGGTTGGGTGTAGGGTGCGCGCACTTCAACCTACCGCCCAAAGGAGCGAGTGGAATGCGTGTTCTCGGAATCGCGGCCTTGGCCGCCGTAACCTTGACGCTCGCCGCGTCCGCCCAAACCGAACCGAACATCCGCTGGTACAAGGTCGTCAACGACACCACGTTGGACACCACGAATGCCACGGAGGACGACCCGTACCCCTGCGCCCAAAACGTCTCGATCAGCACGAAGTGCTCCGGATCCGTGGTGGAGAACTACCAAGTGCTGGCGCAAAACAGCCACCGCATCTTCGGCTGTACCAGCAACCACGAGGGCATCAACGTCCGCAAGGATCACGACTTGGGCTCCTACACCTCGGACTGGCAATGTCTCATGAGCAGCGCCCCGCAAGGCATGCAGAGCGTTACGCAGGTCGTCACGGTGACCGGGCAGCTGACCTCTTGCGCCGGCGCATCGATTAGCGTGACGCCCAGTTGCGATTGGTCGAAATACCCGAGGTAGCGGTGTGAAAAGCCGGCGGCGGGCACGGTAGGAGCGGCGACCGCTCCTTAAAGGCCGCCGCCGACTGCGCCGAGCGCCCGCCACACGCTCGGCGCCTTTCTTCGTCTGCTGGACCAACGCGCCCAGAGGGGCTGCCGGTGCGCTAGACTGCCTCCCATCGAAACCGCAACCGCCGGACGGTGCGCCCGTGGAGCGAGAGTCTCCCGTTCACCGCAACATACTGGACAACATGGGCGACGGGGTGATGAGCGTTCACCCCGACGGGCGCATCATCACGTTCAATCCCTCCGCCAGCGCGTTCCTCGGCATCGCCCAAGAGGACGCCTTGGGCCGCACGTTCGCGGAGGTGCTGCTGGCCCGCGAGGGGCTGGACGACTTCAACCAGGCGATGCTCGACGCCGTGCGCGCCGGCGATGTGGGCCGGCAGCGCGAGGTCTCCGGGCTGGTCGACGGCAAGCAAAGGACGTTCGTGCTCACCACCTCGTACCTGCGCGGGGAGGAAACGTCGAGCGGCGAGGCCGGCGGCGAGAACCTCGGCGTGATCGCGGTGTTCGCGGACGTCACCGAGGTGCAGTCCCTGCGCGAGACCGAGCATCGCTTGGCGCAACAACTGGAAGCGCAAAACAAAGAGCTGCAAACCGCCTATCGCGATCTCGAAGACAACAACGAGACGCTCACCGCCGCGTTGCGCAAGGTGCAGGTGACGCGCGTGGTGGCCACCGGGTTCGTCATCGCCCTGTTCCTCGCGGTGGGCATCGCCACTTGGAACGTGGGCGGCCCCACCACCCCAACCGCCCCCGAAGCGCCCGTCGTCACGGGCGACGACACCTACACCGTCGTCGCCAAGCCCCAACGCCTGGTTTCCACCATCGCCCTGTTCGGCCGCGTGGCGCCGGCGCGCGAGGTGCATGTGGCCAGCCCGGTGGACGGCAAGGTGGCCGAAACCCACTTCACCTACGGCGAACGGGTGGCCGCCGGGCAGTTGCTGGTGGATTTGGACACCACCGACGTGGAGCGCGAATTGCGCCAAGCGCAAGCCGCCCTCATTCGCGCCGAGCGCCAGCACGAGTTGGTGGCGGACTGGGCGAACAACCCCGAAACCGCGCGCATGCGCCGCGAGCTCAACAAGGCGAAGCTCGCCTTGGACAATCAGCGCAGCAACGTGGAGCAAAGCCAGATGCTGCTGGAGCAAGGCATCGTCGCCGCCGCGGAGCACGACGCCGCGGTGCGCCAGCTCTCAAGCCAAACCTTGGACTACGAATCGCTGCAGGAGGATTACCAAACCGTCCTCGCCAAGGGCGACGAGGAGGCGCAAGAGGTGGCGCGGCTGGAGCGCGACAACGCCCGCGTGCGCGTCGCCAGCTTGCAGGACGTGCTGAACAAGGCAACCATCGAAGCGCCCATCGCCGGCGTGGTGCTGCAGGCGCGCACCGCCGGCCGCGGCGACGGCGTGTTGGGGAAGGGCAAGGGCGTCGGCCAAGGCGAACGCCTGCTCACCCTGGGCGACGTGGAGGGCTTGGCCGTGGTCGGCTGGGTGGACGAGGTGGACGTGACGAAGGTGAGCGTCGCGCAGGCGGTGACCATCCGCGGCGATGCCTTCCCGGAACTGGAACTCGCCGGCCGCGTGGCGCGCGTCTCCCGCCAAGCGCGCCAAGGGCAGGCGTCGCAAACGCCGGCGTTCGAGATATTCGCCACCATCGAGCCGCTGGCGTCGGCGGCCAGGGCCCGCCTGCGCCTCGGCATGTCGGCGCGCATCAACGTGGTCGTGCAGGACAAGCCGGACGCGCTGCTGGTGCCCATCGCCGCGGTGGACGTGCGCCAGGGCGGCGCTTGGCTGGCCATCAAGGATCCCGAAAGCGGGGAAATCCGCGAAGTGCAGGTGGAGGCCGGGCTCACCACGCTAAGCGATGTCGAGATCGTCAGCGGCATCGAGGCCGGTGATGAAATCGTCGTTGGCAGCTAGCGCGATGGCCGGTGGCAGCAACATGAACCACGACGATCCCGCGCGGACGAACCCTGGGAGCGCGGGCGTCTCGCCCGCATGGCAGGCGGGCAACATGACCCACGACGACCCCGCGCCGATGAGCCTGCTGCGGCTGGACGACGTTCGCAAGAGCTACTCCGTTGGCCCGGTGGCAACCGAGGTGTTGCGCGGCGTCCGCTTGGACGTGGCGCGGGGCGATTTGCTCTCGATCATGGGCCCGTCCGGCTGCGGCAAATCGACGCTCATGAACCTCATCGGCCTGCTGGATCGCCCCAGCAGCGGCGCCTATGTCCTCGATGGCGAGGAAGTAACGGCAATGGACGACGACGAGATCTCCGTGATGCGCAATCGCCGCATCGGCTTCGTGTTCCAGTCCTTCCACCTGCTGCCGCGCCTGACCGCGGCCGAGAACGTGGGCCTGCCGCTGGTGTACCGCGGGCTGCCGCAAAAGGACATCCGGCGCCAGGTGGAGGCCGGCTTGGAGCGCCTAGGCATGGAGGCGTTCGCGGATCGCAGGCCCAGCGAGCTTTCCGGCGGCCAGCAACAGCGCATCGCCATCGCTCGCTCGCTCATCGGCGCCCCGGCGCTGCTGCTCGCGGACGAACCCACCGGCGCGCTGGATCAGGAAACCAGCCGCGACATCATGCGCCTGCTCATCCAGTTGAACGTGGAGGAGGAGCTGACCATCGTGATCGTCACGCACGACGCGGCGGTGGATCGCCAGTGCCGCCGGCGAACGCGCATCAGCGAAGGCGTGCTGCGGGAGGAAGCCGCTGACGGCGCGACGGCCCAAGCGGTGGCCCACTAAAGGGCCGGCGCCGATGCGGTTGCCACTGGTTCAACGCGCGCAAGCGGCCGCACTCTGGCGGCACGTTGCCGAGTGGCTGCGGGAAATCGCCCCCGCGGCCACGAACAGCTCGATCATCAAAGCCAATGTCCGCGAAGCGCTGACGAGCCTGCGCCTCAACCCGCAACGCGCCGTGCTGGCGGTCATCGGCATCGTCCTCGGCGTAGCGTCCGTCACGGCGATGGTGTCGGTGGGCGTGGCCGCCCGCGCCGAAGCCCGCGACCGCTTCAAGGCGCTCGGCACGGAAACCCTCGTGGTGTACAAGAACGCCGGCGGCCCGGCGCAAGCGCCGAAACCCATCCGCCCCGAGGACGTCGCCCTGATGCCCGGGCGCACCGCCACCATCGCCTTGGCCGCGCCGGTGCTGCAGGTGTTCGGCAGCACGGTGTACCGGGGGCGCAGTCTGGATAGCAACGCGATGCTGGGGGTGACGGCGGATTTCGCCGCCCTCAACCGGCTCACGGTGCGCGACGGGCGCTTCATCTCGGATTTGGACGTGCATCGGCCGTTCTGCGTCCTCGGTTCGGAAGTGGCGGAGGAGATTGCCCGCCGGGGCGGTCCGCAAGGCGAGGAGGACCTGGTGGGCGAGACGATCGCCTTGGCCGGGCGCTTGTTCACCGTGGTGGGCGTGCTCGATCGCAGCGGCGGCTCGAGCCTGGTTCCGTTTCGCGCCGACTCCGGCATCATGATTCACCTCTCCACCGCCCAGCGCACGTTCGTGGGCACGGAGATTCAGGTGGTGGTGGCGCAAATGGTTTCGGACGCCAACCCGGACGCCGCCAGCGCCGAAGTGCGCCGCTACTTCAACCGTCTCGGCGTGCCGGTGCGCGTCGCCAGCGCCGAACAGCTGGTGGACGCGCTGCAGCAGCAAATGCGCCTCTTCACCCTGCTGTTGGCGGCGGTGGGCGGCATCTCCCTGGTCGTCGGCGGCGCAAGCGCCATGAACGTGATGCTCACCTCGGTAACCGAACGCCGCCGCGAAGTCGGCATCCGCCGCGCCCTGGGCGCCCGCCGCGGCGAAATCCGCAGCCAATTCCTCACCGAAGCCATCGCCCTCGCAATGGCCGGCGGCACCCTCGGCATCGTCATCGGCATCGCCGTAACCTTCGGCATCTGCCTCTACGCCGGCTGGGCCTTCAGCGTGTCGGTAATGGCCATGGCCCTCGGCTTCCTAGTCGCCTCCACCGTAGGCATCTTCTTCGGCGCCTACCCCGCCAGCCGCGCCGCCGCGCTGGATCCGATCACGGCGCTGCGCAGCGACTGAGAAGCCCATGGCCGATGCGCCAACCCCGCGCCGCACTGCCGCACGATGGATCTGGCAGCGCGACGATTGGCCGCGGATCACGCGGGGATGCGCCATACCTGAGGCCGAAGATGCCTTCCTGGCCAGCGCCGATGCGCTGCGCGGCCACATGGCGCGATTGGACGACACGGCGCGCAACACATTGATCGTGGACGCCTTGGCGTGGGATGGCTGGGCCACGTCGGCCATTGAAGGCGAGTTTCTGTCGCGCTCGTCCTTGCAGTCGTCGTTGCGCCGACGGCTGGGGCTGCCCGACGAGCCGGGCGCTCCCAACGGCCGCCGCGAACAGGGCCTTGCCGAGATGCTTCTTTCCACGATGGAGACCTGGCGCCAGCCACTAACCGCCGAACAGATGAAGGAGTGGCAGCGGACGTTGTGTGGACATCGCATCGACTTGGACGTCGTCGGCGAGTACCGCACCAACCCGGAGCCGATGCAGGTGGTGTCCGGCCGCGCCGGGCGCTTGCCAACCGTGCATTACGAAGCCCCACCATCCGCTGCCGTGGCGGACGAAATGGCGCGCTTCGTGCGTTGGTTCAACGACAGCGAGCCGGGCGGCCCACAGCCAATGCCCGCGGTGCAGCGCGCAGCGTGGGCGCATCACCACTTCGTGGACATCCATCCCTTCGAGGACGGCAATGGTCGCGTTGCCCGCCAACTCGCCGGCAAGGCCCTAATGCAGGGCGCCGAATCGCCCATCGCCCCGGCGCTGGCCACCGCGATCGAACAGCACCGCTCGCACTACTACGACGCCCTCAAAGCGTCGCAGCGTTTCGCGCAACCGCGCTTGGACATCTGGACGAAGCACTTCGCCGAGATGGTCGCCGACGGTCAGGCGGGGATGCTCTCCATGGCGCGGTTCGCGGCCGCGCAGGCGATGTTCTGGGACGAGTACCGCGATGCCCTGTCGCCCGACCAGAGCAAGGTGGCCAAACGCCTGTTCGAGGCCGGGCCGACGGGCCTTCTCGGCGGCCTCTCCACAAAGAACTACGCCACCATCGCCAAGGTATCCGAGCAAGCCGCGGCCCAGGACATAGCCGACATGGTGGCGCTCGGCGCACTGCGGGCCATCCCAACCCCGCGCGCGGGCGAAGGCAGCGGCGCCCGCTTCGAGCTGGCCTTGCGTTGACACCCTGCGCGATGCACTTGGACAACGAGGCGCGTCCGTGTCGGGTGTACGACATATCTTTGGTGACGGGTGCTGGGAGCGCGGGCGTCTCGCCCGCATGCAGGCGGAACGCCTGCGTTTCCCGGCTTGGCGCCGACATCCTTACCAAAGATCTGTCGTACACCCGTCCGTGTCGGCGGTCAGCGCCACATGCGAGATCAGCGTACAATGGCCAACGTCGCTGCTATGACGCAAACCTACCGTCGGTGATGCAAAGGAAGCGCTCATGCTGACTCGCCTTCACGTCAAGGGTTACAAGTCCCTGAGCGATGTCGATGTCGCAGTGAAGCCGCTGACGATCCTGTTCGGGCCCAATGCCGCTGGCAAGAGCAACTTGCTGGATGCCATGCAGCTGCTCTCCCGGCTGGCGACCAGTCGCACGCTCAAGGAGGCGTTCGAGCCCCCGTGCCGCGGCAAACCGCTCGAGTCCTTCACTATGGGGGATGGTGGCGTCAAGGCGCTGCGAGAACAGGAACGTCTCGCCTTCTCCATCGAGGCGGATCTGCACATCTCGGATGCCGTGGCGGAAGCCGTCGGCAGGGAAATCCTCCAGCTACTCGACCTTGATGGCACTGGCAACTCCGCCAAGATGCCGCCGCCTGTCCGGGAGCGCCGTTTGCGCTACGGCTTGACGGTGGAGATGCTGCCGAGTTCGGGGCTTCTGCACATCGCCGACGAATACTTGGTAGCCCTGACCGTGGAAGGCAGACCTTCCGGCCGGCGCAAGCCGTTCATCGAACGACAAGGTCAACAGCTACTCTTGCGTGAGCGCCAAGCGCGACCCAAGCGCTGCGGACTCCCCTTGGATCGCACTATCCTCTCCGGGCCGCACTACGCGCCCCACTATCCGCATTTGACCGCCGTGCGCCGCGAACTCGAAAACTGGCGGTTCTTCTATTTCGAGCCGCGCGAACGCATGCGGGCCGGTACTGCCATCAAGGAAGTGCGCCATGTGGGTGCGATGGGCGAGGAACTGGCTGCCTTCCTCATCACCCTGAAGACGCGCCAGCCACGCCAGTTCCACGCGCTGGAAAAGGCGCTCAGGATGTTGTTGCCAGACGTGGATGGCATCGAAACCGAAGTGAACGACTTGGGGGAGGCGGAGTTTCGATTGCGCGAGAACGGGGTCGCCATTCCCGCACGGGTGCTCTCCGAGGGGACGTTGCGCTTGCTGGGCCTGTTGGCTTTGACCAGTGAGAAAGAGGCGCCAGCGCTGATAGGGTTCGAAGAGCCGGAAAACGGTGTGCATCCGAGACGCATCGAACTCATCGCGGAGCTCCTGAAAGTGAACTCGCAATTTCGGGAGACGCAATACGTCGTCACCACGCACTCTCCAGTTTTGCCGGGCCAGCTGCCGGAAGACTCGCTGTTCGTGGTGCAACGCATCAATCGAGAGACCCAAGTAGCGTCGTTCGAGACTTGGGGGCCGCTCCGACGCAGGCGGGGCACCAAGGTTGTTCCTGACGACGGCTACGAAGCACTCCCCATTTACGAACGCATCCTGCGGGGGGATTTCGATGCGTGAGGTCGCGTTGTTCGTGGAGGACAGTGCGCATCAGAGAGTCATCGGTACGCTTCTGGGGCGTTTGGCGGACGAGATCGGATTGACTATCCACTTAGAGTGGTACAACGCGATGGGCGGGCGGGGTCGGGTCGTCCGGGAGTTGAAGCGCTATCTGAGCGACTTTACCAAGCAGGGCGACCACCCGGACCTGATAGTGGTAGCGACGGACGCCAATTGCGTTGGCTTGCAGAGGCGTATCAGAGACATCGACACGTCGTCAGCCGTCTCCCCGGTGGTCTTGGCCGTTCCAGACCCGCACATTGAACGATGGCTGCTGCTTGACGGCGCTGCCTTCAAGGCAGTGTTCGGCAAGGGTTGTGACGCGCCGGACAAGAAGTGCGACCGCGGCCGATACAAGCATCAACTGTTCGAGGCTGTCCGCTCCGCCGGCGTCGTGCCCCTGCTGGGGGGCATTCAGTTCGCCGAGGACATCGCGCGGGAGATGGACTTGGACGGCGCGGCACGGGCGGACCCCTCCTTCCGTCGCTTCGTAGAAGAAGTACGTCGCGTCTTTCGCCAGTGGGGACGACAACCGCAATGACCATGAGGGAGCTGATGGAGGGCCCGCAGCAGCAATGCGCCTCTTCGCTGAAGGCGGCCGTCGGCTCGCTGGGAGTGGCCAAGTGGACACGCGTAGCGTGAAGGCAATGCGATCGCACCTGTCCCATGCGCGGAGCGCAACGCCGGAGTACGCCATCGTCATTGAGAAGTCGCCAAGGAACTACTCGGCCTATGTGCCCGACCTGCCGGGTTGTATTGCTACGGGCGCAACCAAGGAGCAAGTCGTCCAAATGATTCGACAGGCAATCGAGTTCCACATCGAGGGCTTGCGGGAGCATGGCGAACCAGTACCCGCGCCACAGACGCGCCGCGCCAGTTGCAGCGGGGATGTGCTGTGACCGTCGCCAGACTTCATGGCCGCGAGGAGCTTGGGGCAGGAGGGCTCAAATGCTCCTGCGTTTTCGGCCCGACCAGCGGCACATCCGATCACCCGCCTTTGCGTTGCCCTGTCAGCTTGTGCGCAGCGGTGGCGCCCACGGCCACTGCGCGATCCAGTTCGTCCATGAGGTAGCCGGTCATTGACGGTACCGCCACCGCGACCATCGTGCCCCGCTCCGTCAGCAGACCTCGATCGATCAGGCCGCCGAGCACTGCGCTCGCGGCGTCCGCGTCGATGCTGCGGCCGTGGTTGTCGCTCTCCTCCAAGGCGTCCAATACGATAGCTGCAGCCACCTCGCCGGCATCGTCAGCTTCGCGCAAGGCCGCCGCCAGCGCCAGCGTGTGGCGGCCGAATGGTGCCAGCCTAGCCGCGTAGTATTCATTCTTGCTGTTACTACATTGCCGGCGCAACGTCTCCAATTCCCGTCGCCCGGGTTGACGAAGCTCGCCGCCAAGAACGATCTGGCAAACACCCCTGATGCCGTTGACGAGGTGGTGGGGAAAGTTCGCCGACTCTTCCAAGATGATTTCCTTGGCGGCGTTGCGCCAGTTGGTCCAATCGTCCAACCCGAAACCGAACTGCTTGGCGTACGCAAGCCAGTCATCGCGTTCGGAATCCAAGCCCAAGTAGTCGAAGGTCTCGTCGACCAGCCGGGCGGCATCCGCCCCATCCATGCATCCCAGTGTGCGCACCTGATCGGCGCCGAGCCGAGACAGCCCCAGACCGTGGAGGGTCGCGGTGGTGTCCTGCAGGCCGAAACCGATGATGGCGATGTTGGTGTCGAAGCGTTTCTCGTGGATCTCCTGAAGGTTCTCGCGCACAAGGGGCGTGTCGGCCATGTTCTGCATCTCGTCCACCGTCAGGATCAGCGTGATCCCGGCCGGCCACATGTTTTCGGCGAACGCGTCCAGCGCGGTGCCGAGCGATGACGACTGGTCCAAGTTCATCGCTTGCATCGCAAGGTCGAGCGACGAGCCGCGCTTCAGCAACGCCGTGGCGAAGCCGACCACCCGGCGAACGTGGTCATCCGCCTTCTCAAAGCCCGGCAACCGGCGCAGTAGATCCATGCGAACCGGCACGTCGGCGGCAAGTTCCTTCACCATGCTGAGGGGAGGTTTGTTGAAGAAGCGGCAACCCTTGGAAACCACGGCGACCGGCTTGTCGCCGGCCATGGCGTCGCGGAGATCCTTCTCGAACTGCGTACACAGAGCGGACTTGCCAACGCCGGGGACGCCTTGGACAACGGCCGTCACGCCTTCGGCCCCGGATTGCGCGGCGGCTACGGCATCGCGCAGGAAAGCGAGCTCGCTCGCGCGGCCCATGAAAATCGGCGGGCGGGCGCGATCTCGCCGGCGGTCATAGTCCCGCAGAGCGGCTTCAATGTGTTCCGGCATCTGCATCGGGAAACGCCAGTCGCAGCCGTGACCGCGCCAGTGTAGCGGAATGTGCCCGCCAACCGCCAAGCAATGGTGCCGCTGGACACACGCCGCGGTCACGCCGTGCGGACGAGCTCACGCAGCGTACAGGCGACGCTCGCCGGCTCGCCCACATCGACCGCAGCAATGTCCAGCCGCGCTCGCGTACCTTCCACGTCCCAAGATCGGTTGACGCCCCGCGCCAGCCCGGGCAGCCACGGGTAGAGCAGCACCAACCGCTCTGCGCCGTATGCTTGCCCATATACGAGCATCTGGTAGATGTCTGCTTGATCGACGCCGAGCTTCCTGCCGTCGTTGGCCGCGAGCTTCTTCCACTTGGCGTCCAGCACGATCGGCCCCGCCGGTGCCTCGATCACGACATCGGGCCGCAACGCGAACAACGGCCCGGCGTCGTCCAGCAAAGCGCTGTGCCGCCTGTCCTGCAGCCGCACTGGCCAAGGCGCCGCGCTCTTTCGGACGAGTTTGCCGACGTACTTCTCGAACAGCTCCGCCATCGGAAACAGCAGCGAGAATCCGAGCGCTTCGCCGCTGGTGGTGCTCTGCCAATCGCCGCTCAAGAACAGTCGCGCCAGCCGGTGCAGGCCGTGGTAGGCGGTGTTGGTGCGATCCAAACGCACCGGTTCCTTGAGAGGCTTGGGCGAATCGCCCACCAACTCCAAACGGGCGGCGAGTTCGTGTAGGAGCCGTGCGTTGGCAGCCGATCGCGTGATGCGGACAAGGCGCTGAACAGCGGCTTTGAGAACGCGGTTCAGCGGCGTGTCCTCCGACAGTTCCTCGAACCGGCACGCCAGCACGTCCGGCCTGGCGGCCAGCGACGTGACTTGGCGAACGACGTTCAAACGACCGCGAAGCAGCCTCAAATCCGCCTCGAAGCCGACGTACCGGCGCGGCAAACCCCGGCGCACAGCCACCAGCAGTCGGTTGGCGAACAGACCGATGAGCACTTCCAGCAAATCGCTGCGCTGCGTAGCGAGGCCGGCGAGCTCGCCATCGGCAACGCGCAAGCCCCACGCGACGGAGAGCATGGATACCAGCGCCCGGCGAACGGCGCCATCTTCGCCATCGATCTTGGGGAGTATCTCGAGCGTGGCGCCGGGTGCCGCGACGATGCCGACGACCCCCGCGGCCTTGAGTCCGGTGCGGGTGCGCTCAAGGACACTTGGAACCTTGAGGTGCTTCTTCGCGCGCTGGGCTGTTGCGTAGAGCCGGTCGGCCAGTCGATCCTCAAGCGGGAACCGTGCGTTTTCCCGGACGGGCGGCAGGGCGCTACTCGGTTGCATCGACCTCAGGCGCGGAGGCCGGCCCTTGAACGAGGCGAGCGTACGCGTCGGGATGGTATGGAGGATCTATAATCGTCCAACGGAAGCGTTCGTCCGCGTCCAGATCGTCAAGCCCCGGCGGGGCGTTCAACGGCTTGGCACTGACGAAGGCGTCCGTGTTGCCGAGCACCGCACGAACCTTGCGCCAGTCGTCGTAGAAGTACTCGGCGATGAGCGGGATGATCTTGCGTCGCATCATCCGGTCCACGTCGTCCCTGTCTTTCGCGTTCATCAACCACGCATGGCCGATCAAGTGGTCTCGGTCGATGAGGTACTCGAGCCGCTCGTTGATCTTCCGCAAAACACTGGGCAAGTCGATGCCATCGACAACGCGCAGCAGGGCGGGATCTGGGGCCATCTCCTCGAACTCGAAGCGGCGTCGCAGTGCCGTGTCGATCAACGCGATGGACCGGTCAGCCGTGTTCATGGTGCCGAGGATGTGCAGGTTCGGGGGCAACGTGAACGGCTTGTCCGAGTGCGGCAGTGTGATGGCGATCTCGTTTTCCGCACCCTCGCGCTTGTCCTCTTCCAGCAGCGTGATGAGCTCCCCCATCACCTTGGAGATGTTGGCGCGGTTGATCTCGTCGATCACGAGTACATAGGCGGACTCCGTGTTGCCACGCGCCCGATCCGCGATCCGCTTGAGGACGCCGGGAACTGCCTTCAAGCGGAAGCCAGCACCACCTTCTTCGGCTGCCGATGGTCGCAGTCCCTCGACGAATTCCTCGTAGCCGTAGGACTGATGGAAGGTGACGAACTCGATCCGTCCATCCGCGACTAGGTCCCCGTAGCGGTCGCGAACATCGTGATCGTCATGGCTTTGGTCGCAGATTTCCACGCAACGCTGCGCTGTCTTGTAGGTCTTGCCTGTGCCGGGAGGGCCATATAGGACGACATTGAGCGCAGCGGGCGATCTGCCTAGGTGTTGCTCGACTGTTGGCGACGTTGTGCCCTGTTGTCGAGCACCCAAGAGGGACGCCGGCAGCCCGGCATGCGTCTGTCGTTCTCTGGATCCGAGATAACCGCAGAGGCGCAATGCCTTGCGACCTTGTGAGACCTTGGTTGCCGCGGAGGCGGGCGTATACCCATACTTCTGCTTGGCGTTCTCTACGAGTGTCAAATGTGGAATAGCCTCATCCACCAAGTCTTCGACATTCTCCTCGAACCACTTCTTGCCAGCTGACCTCAGAGCCTCCTTTACAGCAGCGTCGTGCTCTGCCTTCTCGAATACGCTTGCGACTATCGGGTTCATGCGACCTTCTTCGCGCCGGGGGTGGTTACATCATACCACTGATAGTGCTCGGTGCTGGATGTCTGCCAAGTGGCCACCCGTGCAACTTCGCGTAGCCTCGCGTCTCGCCCAACTCGACCCAGCCCGCCGCCGGCAGCACGTCCACTTGAGGCGCGACGGTCACGAACGTCTCCGCCGCAGCGCCGGATGCGCCAGCCCTGCCCCCATGTCCGACGACAGCCGCCACAGCGACGGACGTGCGGCGCTGAGGAACCGCACGTTTTTCGCCACCCGCAAGCGCCCCGCGACGCTCGGTCGCTGGATTCGGCAAGCCGACCGAGCGAATCTCGAGCGCTTGACGGCTGGTTTCGCGGGCGGGTCACCGAGGTGTTCTTGTCCACGGGGCAGTGGCGTACCTTGCATGGGGCTATCGAACCCAGTTGGGCCGGTCCACGCAGGTCAATGGCGGATTGCCTACCAAAGTTGGCTGCGACAGGAACACCTCTCTGACCAACCCGTGTTCCTGCGCGTCCAGAAACTCCTCGACTTCCCTTTTGGTGCCGGTCGCCCCCAGAGACCCTGTGCCTTGTGCCGAGCAGGCATACGGCAGGCCATCGCGGACTTGAGGGTCATGCTTTGCATCCGCCGAGTGGTACAGCAACTCCCACTTGAACACCGTTGGGTTGGCGTCGGGCCTCTTAGTTCGCGGGGGGTTGTACGCACGACCAGCTTCCAGTGGCGGTTGCGATATCGTGAGAACCATGTAGCGCTCTGGAGCCATGAGGAAGAACCTCGTTATGCGCCCCCTGCGGTGGCTGTCATGTATGGAGTTCCCTGCCTGTCTACGGCGGACGTCATCCACGTCTTCGGACACCACGCGCCACTCGTTCCCCATCCACGGCCTGCGCACTTGGATGTATCCGTCATCTGGTGCGGGCTCGTGGTCAATGCCCCGCCACGTGCCCCGGTCCCAAGCAGCCCAACTAAAAGGGTTGGCGTTAGCTTGCGTCCTTGGATCGAAGTAATAGCGCTCTGGATCGAAGTGGTTGTAGCTGCGCGGTGCCAAATCGAGCAGCGGGTTGAGCCTTTGCCGATCCGTGCATTCGATGTCACCGTCGGGGCGCGGCGCGTCGTTTCCAAGATGGTCCAATGCCTGTTCGATGGCGGCCTTTACGCCTTCGGCAGGATGATGGCTACGGCCGGTCTCCCCGTAAAGGTCGCAAACCGCCGCGGCCAATCCCCTTGTGCCCCCATCAAAAATGATGACGCGCCGATAGCCAACCTCGCCGTGCCGACTCGCCTCGCCGATGTCGCGCAGCGCGTCCGTCGAGGCAACCCTGCCCTTCCGGACAGACTTCGCCTCCGTGATGAGCACCGTGAAACGCGGTTCGCCCGCCCCGAGCGTATCCCCGATCCTGGCAAACCGGTGTTCCTCGCTGGCTATCGAGCGGCCCTCCTGCACAACCCGCCAACGATGCGTCGCGGCGTCGTTCTGCGCCCTCATCCAAGGCCGGAGCAGTTGGACATACAGCCCAAGCTGCGATCCGCGCTTGGGGTCGAAGTACAGGCGGTTCGGGTTGTTCTCGCTCCGCACCAGCGCCACGGCCTTCGACAACTGGCGTCGCGCCTTGTGCGGTTCGTTGCACGCGAGCTTGCACCAGTCGTCGGCGTCACGGGACGGATCGTAGTCGTTGATGTCCCAAGTCGGGTCGCCCGGATCCGCGACGAGGCAATGGTGCGGCACGGGGTTCTCTGCCGCGCAGCTTTGGACCGGCGGAGCGTAGGCGGCTGGCGTCAGCGGCGCGAACGCGACCAGCAGCGCCACGACGAAGATCCGCTTCTTCGCACCGTCCTTGAACATGGACTTGCACCTAAAGCTCATGGCCCCCTCGGTTGAATGTGCCGCTTTACTATAGCGCCAAAAGCGGCGAGGGGAAGCCTGTAGACAGGCACCCGTCCTGACCTCCGCCGAACGAAGCCTGCGCTTGAGCGTCCCCTGTCGACGCATTCCTTCCCACTCGGCACCATCGCCGCCGTTATCCCGAGTCGCTAGCTGTCCTCCGTCCAGTCCAAGAGGCGCTCGACCGCACCGTCTGTCACCACGCCGCGTTCGCAAAACACTTCTGGTATTCCTCCGCCATGGAAGCGTACATTGTCGGCCCCAAAGATGTCCTGAGCGGCACGGACGGTGTCCTTCTGAACATCGCCGTTCTTGCCGAGCTCGGCAGGCCCAACCCAACGGTCATAGCCTTTCAACTTACCCACGACCGTGCATCTGACTGCCTCGCTAGCATTCTCTTGTCTGTGGGCTGCTAGGAGTGCTCTGTATCCCACGTCGTCCGTTGGCAAGGAATAGCCCAATAGAACGATGTGCCGCGCTTTCTTCAAGACTACGCGCAGGTCGCGTTGGATCTCTTCAACGAACGATGGCGGCCGAGCCTTGAAGTTGCTCTGCCACAGTGTGGATGTGTGGTAAGCATACGTCAAGGTGCCGCAATGTACGCACTCGCGAGCATCCACTTCGCCTCTTCTCCAAATCTTATCTTCTTCGGGGTTAGCGTTTCCTGGTTTCACGTCGGGTACGAACGCGCGTAGTGGCGGAAACGGTATTAGCGTAGACGATCCCAGCGCCCATTCGTCTCCTAGGTAGTTCGACAGCTTCCCGCAGTTGGGACACTCCCGCCAACAAATGCACCCGTGGGGCAGCAGGAACTTCATGATCCGAATGCACTTGCCGGCCTCGTTCAACCTCTGGACTGCGGGTTCGTTCATCGAGTGCCAGACTTCCGAACCCATGCGTACTCGCCGACCTGCAACGAAATGAGCCTGGTCGACAAATATCTCCAGTTTCCGTTCGGGCGTCCCGACACTCGGCACATTAGGATCTCTGTTCATGACTCGATTAGCGATCATCTGGCACCAAAGGCCCACGGGATCGTAGTTCATGCTCACAAAGCTCAGATCCCCAAGGTAAAATTTGGACGACTCAAAACGCTCTCGTTCTAGCGCAACGCCCTGCATTTGCATTCGCCGAGTCAGAGCGACCGCGAAGTCAAAGTGCCGGGCAAGTTGCCCGTTCTTGCGGCAGACCTGCCAGTCGATGAAGAACATCGTTTGGAGCAACATCTTTAAAGCGTTCTTGGCGGAGCCGATCCTTTGCGGTGTTAGGAACTCGCGCCCGGCGTGGAACCCGTGCTCGCTTCCTCCATGGAGGTCCAAGAGATTAAGCAGGTCGTTGATCTTGAATCGGCCTTCACATGCCGGTTCCCTGCTTCCAGGGCAAACACGAATGATGGCGGTCAATGCCGGCCAGTCGTAAAGGGCGCGTAACCGGAGTACTCGTTGGCGCAGATCATCGCTCGGTTGGGCGTTGCGTTTCATTGCGGCGAGCGCACGATTGTCCACCGTCGTGGTCTTCGTGGCCGGTTGGCCGTCGCCCAAGATAGCGAGCAGGTCACAAAGTGCGGCACACCAATGGTCCGGCACGGCGCCACCGAGAGCATTCCTTACCCGCTCGCGAAGTTTGGGCGAAGATTCCACGGGCGCCAGGTGCCGCACGAACTTGCTTTGTTGCTTGGTCGTGCGGAAACCTAGCGACGCGGTGGCTCCCGCCCCCCAGAACGCGACCGTGGTCATTCGGCAGGAACCTGATCAGGAGTGAACGTCACCCGATGTACGCGGGGCTGGCGGCCGCTTTCGCCAGAGATGCGGCAGCGTATGGTCCCTTTGGCTTTTCCCATCAAACGGCTCCGGTGTGGGCGACCCGATTGGAGAGGAGAATACCAGATCGGAGGCGCGTGGGGAGTTCGCGCTTCGAGCGCTTGAAGCGAAGTGGCCATGA
Organism: Candidatus Azotimanducaceae bacterium; assembly: GCA_965243095.1. GTDB lineage: Bacteria > Pseudomonadota > Gammaproteobacteria > Pseudomonadales > Azotimanducaceae > VXYL01. The sequence continues at coordinate 990,471 of OZ251530.1, read as the reverse complement.
CCTTGCGGCAGTCGCTGCGCTCTCGATGCCGGCGAACGACGCCGCAGTGCCGTCCACCCATGCGTGGCAGGCTTTCCGCCTTCTCTCCCGCACGCCCACTGCGCCCACCTTCGCCTCGTGTCCGCCTTCCACCCCGCCCCTCGCCGGAACGGCCGCGGCTCTCGCTCGGCAACACCGGTACGCAAGCGGGCATCTCAGCGCGACCGCCATGTCTACCCCTTATCGCATAAGTCGGCGGACCCTCGCCGTCGCGCCGCCAGCGCTGCATGGCGAGCGTAGCCCGACGCCACGATGGTCGTGCCGCAGGTGCGGCGCTTTGCGCCATCACATGGAGTCGAGGATCTCCAGCAGACGGTCCAGCGACAAACCCGTAGCCCGTTGCATCGTCCTAACGGCGCTCTTTGAGCTTGCCGCGACGTTTGCGGTTCCGAAAGGTTCGTGGGGCAGGTCTGAAAGAGCACGAACTGCCTTGCGGAGGTTCTTCCAGCTTTGATGGCGGTCGGCCCTGATTGCCCGAACTATGTCTTCGGGTTGGTCGTGTTGCTGGGTTCGAGGAAGTGCTTTGTTCGGTGGCCGCTCGGCAAGATCCCTCAGCGCCTCTTCCACAGTGGCGTACCGCTTCTCGCGCTTCGGGTCGGTGGCCCGGTCGAGAAACGGAGCTAGCACCGGGTAGGCATCTCTATCGATGTCGCCCCAATTCAAGCCACGATCCTTGACCAGATTGCCATCGTGCTGGAACGGATGCCGCTCGGACAACACATAGAAGAAGCTGGCGGCCAACGCATAGATGTCGTCTGAAGGCTGGGCACTGGCGCGATCCGCTAGGGATGGCGAACAGTAAGTGACGGTGCCTAGGGCCGCGTAGCTCTCCCCTACCTTGGTCACGCAGTCGTAGTCCGTCAGCACGACGGCGGAGTCGCTGACGATCATGTTGCCGGGGCTCACGTCGCCATGCACCAAGCCGTTTCGGTGCAACACATCCAATGCAATCAAGACAGACCGCAGCCAGTCAATGGCAACCGTCCTATCCGACGCCTTGGTAAATTGTCCCGCGTATCCGCTTAGCGGATCGCCTTCTTTCCAAGTCATCAGCGCGGTAAACCCGTTGTCACGCCACTCGGAGGCGACTTGATAGATGATCGAAAGGTTGGAGTGGTGCAGATGTGGGCGCACCAAGTGATAGGTACGCATCACTCGTTCGGCATCTTGGCGGTCGTGGACCACTTTGGCAACGTAGGTTCCTACGTCTTCCCCCGTCTCGTAATCTAGCTCCACAACCTTGAACGTCGAGCCCACGCCACCCGAACCAAGACGCGAGATGATGCGGTAGCGCCGTCCCTCGAACGATACCTCCTCACCCCCCTCCCAAGAGCTGACCGGCGGCGCTATTGGCGCAGGCTGCTTCTCGCCCAATAGCCGACCTAACGATTGGCTCAAGTAGGCAAGATCAGCCCGAGCGCTCGGATCCTCGGCCATACCATGCTTGAGAAGCGACCTTACCTGCTCATTGGACGGCTCGAACAAGGTGATCAACGACCAGCAAAGGGAATACACGTCGGATCTCTTGTCCGCTCGCGCCAAACCCTCGGAGCGCACCTCGGGAGCCGTGGCGGGATGCCAATCCTCCCGAGCGATCCGAGTTTGAGAGGCTATGGTTTCATCATCTGGGATCCTTGCATAGTTCAGGCCGGTCAGGATGGGCGAGTTGTCGTCCTTGACGAGGATTGTCGTTGGCGTCAGATTGCGGTGCAGCATAGGCTGGTTCTGATTGCCAGCCCCATGCAACTCCTGTAGTGCCTTTACAGCGCTCCGGGCGAAGGATAGCCGCGCCTGCGTGTCCCAAGATCCATCGGTCGCTTGTTCTTCGATGCTTGGCATGTCGGGGTCCGCAACCGTGAAGAAATGAAGCTCGTCTATGAATCCCGGCACAGGTTGGAACGAATCACGGACACGGGGTGCCCAGTCGTATCGTTGGAGGCGATGCAGTGCCTCGAACTCTCGCTGTGCCTTCACTTCGGCGTTGGCGTCTTCGCTGGCGGACCGATCGTAGAGGTGCAGGATAGCTCTATGTCCACGGGATGAGTGAGTCGCCTTGTACACACGGTGAAACCGGTCGCCCAGCTTGGTTTGCGGCTCTAAGCGCTCGTAATCGCCGAGTCGCGCGAGTCTACCGTCGGCATTGGGGCGGTTGGCCGGCGTCAATGCCTTGCCCAGCGCCTGCACTTGGTGGTTGGAGAGTTCACGGGGCAAGTGGAAGCCCAGTGCATCCTCCCAAGTTTTGAGCGTGTGGAAAGCAACTCCTCGAATAGGATCTTGAACGCGCTCCGCTGGGAGCTTCGTCAGCAAAAGGATGGGCACTACCCATCCAACGCCTCCGCCGGCCTTGGGGGCTCGGAGTTGATCCCGCACCCATGTGCCGACTCTCTTTGCCTTGCGCGTGATCCGTTCGGCTTCTTCCACGGCCCACGCTGCATTTTTCCGCACATATGTGGCGTTCTGGTGCTTCACTTCCACAACGCGAACGCCGGGCGGCCCGATGGCCAAGATGTCGATTTCGTCGGACTGCCGACGGTTGTCCGAGGAAAACGAGAGGTTCGTCAACAGCAGCCACTCACCATCCTGCGGCATGGAAATCAGGCTGGATTGCAGACGCCCGATAGCCATCTCCTCGCTCCCCGAGACCGTCGGCCCACAGGCCACAACTTGGACGCTTGCCATCGGTTCATCATAACAATTTGACCCTTGGTTTGCGGCCCAGATCGCCCACCGCGGCACCGAAAGTGGCCGCCGGCGCACCGGAACATCTTCCAGCCCCCCCCCCCCCCGTGACCAGGCAGTACACTTGTAGCACCATCCCACCTCCCCGCCCACCGGAGCCAACCCATGACCACCTACCTCATTGCCCACCTCAACGTCCGCGCCAACTGCGTGCTGCCGTGAAGCGCAACTTGAAGAAAGACGGATGCCCGCCGGACAAGCGCGAGAAGGCGTCCGAGACCGTGTTGGAGCAGGCCGAGGTGGTCCCGGCGGCTTGGGCGGAGAAGCCGCCGCTCGGCTTCCGGCCGAAGCCGAAACGTGGCGATGGCGTCGTCACCAACGAGATGATCGACCGTCTGCGCGAGGAAGCGGGCGACTGAAGCCAGCGCTGGTGGACGCCACATCGCTGGTCGGCGGCGTCAGTGGTAGGCCCGGGAGCGCACGCCTCCATGCGGGCGAGACGCCCGCGCTCCCAGGGCCGGCGCGGCCAGCATCATCGCCGGCCATTGCCGCCGGACGGCTCCCGAAGTAGAGTGCGTACCCAACGCGCCGCTTGAGGAGCGCGTTGCCAAGGGGAGGGGGTACACATGCCAATCGAACTCAACGTCAACGGGGAGGCGGTGGTGGCCGAGGTGTTGCCGGAAACGCCGCTGTTGTGGGTGTTGCGGGATCAGCTCGGGTTGACGGGCACCAAGTACGGCTGTGGGGGCGGCTATTGCGGCGCTTGCACGGTGCAGGTGGACGGCAGCCCGGCGCGGTCGTGCCAACTGCCGGTGTCGGGGCTCGCGGGGAAGAAGATCGCCACCGTCGAAGGGCTGGAGGAGCGGCATCCCGAGCTGGTGAAGGTCTGGGTGGACAACAACGTGGCGCAGTGTGGCTACTGCCAAGCCGGGCAACTGATGTCCGCGGCGGCGTTGCTGGACGGCAACGACAAGCCGACGGATGCGGATGTTGACGCCGCCATGAGCGGCAACATCTGTCGCTGCGGCACCTACACGCGCATCCGCGCCGCCATCCACCAAGCGGCCGCGGCGCGGCCCGGAGCGTGAGGAGATGAAGATGCACAGCAACGCAACCTCCCCGGCCGGCGGCGCTGATCCGCTGGTCAACGTCTCCCGCCGCCACTTCCTGGGCGCGTCCGGTGCGCTGGTGCTCGGCGTTTGCGTGCCGGCGGTCGCGGCGGGGCCGAAGCCGCAGGCGGCGTCCATGCCGTTCCAGCCGAATCTGTTTCTCGCGTTGGATGGGGATGGCAACGTGTTCGTCACGGCGCACCGTTCGGAGATGGGCCAGGGCGTGCGCACGGCGCTGGCGCAGATCGTCGCCGACGAGTTGGATGCCGATTGGGCGCGGGTTGCCGTCGTGCAGGCGCCGGGCGATGCCAAGTACGGCGATCAGAACACCGATGGCTCGCGCAGCATCCTGCAGAACTACGACCGGCTGCGCGAAGCGGGCGCCACCGCCCGTTTGATGTTGCGCCAAGCGGCCGCCGCCCGCTGGCAGGTGCCGCTCGACGAAGTGCAGGCGGTGAAGCACGAGCTCATGCACGCCGGCAGCGGCCGTCGCGCCCACTACGGCGAGTTGGCGGGGGAGGCCGCGGCGCTGCCCGTTCCCGCAAAACCGCCGCTCAAAGCCAACGCGGAGCATCGCTTCATCGGCAAGGCGGTCACGCATGTGGATGCGGCGGACATCGCGCGCGGCAAAGGCACGTTCGGCGCGGATGTGCGGCTGCCGAACATGGCCACCGCGGTGGTGGTGCGCTGCCCGTGGCTTGGCGGCGGGGTGAAGAGCATCGCCAACAAACCGAAGGAAACGCCCGGGCTGGTGGGCATCGAAGTGCTCGATCCCGCGCCCAGCGCCGGGCCGATGTTCGCTCCCGTCGGCGGTGTGGCGGTGGTTGCCGAGGACACCTTCACGGCCATCCGCATCGCCCGGGATCTCGACATCGAATGGACCGAAAGCCCCAACCGCGCCTTCGCCAGCGAAGAACTGCGCGGCGCGTTGCGCGAGGCGTTGGGCAAACCCGGAGCGAAGGTGCCCGGCGCGGAGCAAGGCGATGTGGACGCCGTGTTCCAAGCGGGCAACGGCACCGCGCTTTCGGCCACCTACGAAACGCCCTTCCTCTCCCACGCGCCGATGGAGCCGCCGGTGGCGGTGGCCGACGTGTCGGCGGCGGAAAAACGCTGCACCGTGCAGGCCCCGTTGCAGGATCCGCAGGCGGCCCGCGGCCTCGTGGCGCAACATCTCGGCTATCCGCTGGAGAACGTCACCGTCACGCCGACGCTGCTCGGCGGCGCGTTCGGGCGCAAATCGAAGCCGGATTTCGCGTTGGAAGCGGTGGAACTCTCCAAACGCCTGGCGCGGCCGGTGCGCGTGCAGTGGCTGCGCGAGGACGACATCCGCCACGACTACTTCCACGCCGCCAGCGCCCAGCTGCACCGCGCCGTGGTGGACGAGCGCGGCCTGCCGCAGGCGTGGTTGCAGCGCACGGCGTTCCCGTCCATCACCACGGTGTTCTCGCCGGCGGCGTCCGCGCCGGCGCCGTGGGAGTTGGAGATGGGCTTCTCCAATCTGCCGTACCAGGTGGCCAACCGCCGCATGGAGTCCGCCGGCATCCGCGCCGGGGTGCGCATCGGCTGGCTGCGCTCCGTGTGCAACATCTTCCACGGCTTCTCGGCCAACGTCTTCGCGGACGAAATGGCCGCCGCGGCCGGGCGCGACCCCATCGAGCATCGGCTGGAGATGCTGCCGAAAGAAGGCAAGGTCGCCGTGCCCGGGATGCAGCCGCCGCCCGGTCACGAGTTGGATGTAAGCCGCTTCCGCCATGTGATCGAGCGGGTGCGGGCGCTGTCGGAGTGGGATCGGCCGCGGCCGGAAGGCACCGGCCTCGGCTTCGCCGTGCATCACAGCTTCCGCTCCTACGTCGCCACGGTGTTGGAGGCGAGCGTGGTGGGCGGGCGGCCCAAGGTGTCGAACGCCTACATGGTGCTGGATTGCGGCACCTATGTGAACGCGGACACCTGCCGCGCGCAGATGGAGGGCGCGGTGGTGTTCGGCCTGTCGCTGGCGCTGCACGGCGAGATCGCCATGCAGGACGGCGCCGTGGTGCAGAGCAACTTCCACGATTACCCGATGCTGCGCATGGCGGACGCGCCGGCGACGGCGGTGGAACTGGTGCCGGCGCAAGGGCGATTGCCGGCCGGCGTGGGCGAACCGGGTGTGCCGCCGGTGGCGCCGGCGTTGGTGAACGCGCTGTTCGCGGCCACCGGCGAGCGCCACCGGAGCTTGCCGATTCGCGTCTGAAAGAACGCGCTGGTTCGCACAGTGGTGATGGTGCGCCGGCGGGTCGGCGTTCGTGCGGCCGCGGTCTTGGCGTTGGCCGGTCTCGCGGCTTGCCAAGAGCCGGCGCCGCGCTTCGAGGCGCCCATCGCTTCGGGCGTGGCGGCGTTGCCCTTGCGCGACACGCAGCGGTTCGACGCGGTGCTCTCGAACGAGGGATTGCTGGCCGCCTTGCGCGGCCACGCCGCGGATCGCTTCGTGGTGGATGCGTTGGGGGCGGACGCCGCCGTCGTCGTGGCGCAGTTGCCGCGCGGGGATTTCGAGGCGCGCATCCTCGGCGGCGGCATCGCTGCGGTGGCGGCCTTGGCGGATGGCCACGCGCTGGTGCTGGGTAGCGGGTTCGTTTCGGTCTTCAATCCGGTGGAACCGCTGGGCCTGCTGCAACTGCAAGGCCGCGTCGTCAGCGAACCGGCGCCGCACGGGTACACGCGCATCTTGGGCATCGCCTCCGGGGCGCTGGAGGTGATTGGCCGCAGCGATTTCCACCCGGGCCTGTTCGAGGCCGCAATGCAAGTGGGGCCCGGGGTGGTGCAAGCCGGCAAGTTGGACATCCTGCAACGCGAACGCGAACTAACGCCGTACATTCGCGCCTTCGCCGCGACTTGCGCGGATCGCTTCCTCGCCGGCGTGGCGCAAGACCCCATGCACTTGTACGACATGGGCGAGCGCCTGCTGGCCTATTTCGCCGCCGAAGGGTTGAACTGCGCGGAGGTGGTGAACCTATCCGGCGACCGCGAAGCGCTGCTCGCCATCGGCGCGGAGGATGGCGGCAGCGTCGCCTACTTCGGCAACCCCACGCTGCCCAAGGCGTCCGTGGTGGCGTTTCGCCCCATCGCGCCGGCCACCGCGCCATAGCAACCGCGCCCATGGACGCCGAAGCGCTGCGCGCGGCGCGCAAACGGGAACTCGCCCTCGCGTACCGCGTGTTCGCCGCGCTGGGTTGGGGCGACACCGGCGACGGCCACATCAGCGCCCGCGATCCCGCGCAGCCGGACTGCTTCTGGCTGCTGGACGTGGGCGTGCCGTTCGCCGAAGCCACACCGGAAGCGCTGGTGCTCATCGGCCCGGACGGCCAGCTGCGCAGCGACGGCAAAGGCACGAACCGCCCCGCCTACTACATCCACGGGCCGATTCTGGCCGCCCGCCCGGAACTCGTCAGCGCTGCCCACACGCACACCCCCTGCGGCACCCCGTTCGCCGCCGAAGCGCGTTTGTTCGAGCCGATCACCCAAGAGGCGTGCGTATTCTTCGAGGACCACGCGCTGTTCGACGACGAGGAAGTGCAGGTGCAAAGCGTCGAATGTGGCGAGCGCATCGCCACCGCGCTGGCCGGCAATCGCGGCGTCGTGCTGCGCAATCACGGCCTGCTAACGGTGGGTGCCACGGTAAAGGAGGCGCTGGCCTGGTTCGTCACGATGGAGCGCGTGGCCGAAGCCCACCTCAAGGCGCGCGATCCACAACCCATCTCCCACAACGCCGCGCTGTTCGCCAAGGCCGACCTCACCACGCCCCGCCAAGCCCGGGACGCCTTCGACCACTTGGTGCGCCACCACCTGCGCGAAAGCGCCTAACGCCGGCTGCAAGCCCGGCAAAGTTCCCTGCCGCCACGCGCGACCACGCACCGCGCTAGCTCGGCTCGTGGGTATGTATGTGCTTACACTTTTTTCGCCGGACGGCCGCATCTGGCTCGCAAGGCGTGTTATGCTGCGTATCGACCGCCACGCAGAGGTTCCCATGCTCCCGCTTCAAGCTCGGTTGCCGCCCGAGGCGGTGTTCGACTACTTCAACGCGTTGAACGGCAAAGTCAGCCACCACAAGTCGTCGAACGACATCTGCACCCCGATGGGGTGTGTGCAGGAGATGGTCGACGCAATCCCCGACGAGCTTTGGTCGCGGCTGGGGTTGCGCGTCTTGGATAGCTGCTGCGGGAACGGCAACTTCCACGCCTACATCCAGACGAAAGCGCCGCTGGACGCACTGTACTTCAACGAGGTCAACGAGCGGCGAGTGCAGCATGTGCTGGACTTTTTCGGCGACGGGGTACACCTGACCCGGCAGGACTTCATGGAGCTGGAGGACGCCGAAGGGTTTGACCTGGTGGTTTCCAATCCCCCGTACGCCAAGATCACCAACGGGAAGCGGGCATCGAAGAACCACAATTTGTCGCGAGCCTTCATCCGCAAGGCGATCGACCTCACGCGCCCGGGGGGTTACATCCTATTCATCGTGCCCGACAACTGGATGAGTTACTCCGACCGAAACGTCCTGCCCCGGGTAATGAGCCAGTACCAGTTTTTGCGCATCAACATCCACGGCGCAAAGCGGTGGTTCCCCAAGGTGGGTTCCTCCTTCACATGGTTCGTTCTGCGCAAAGTGCCAAACGAGCATCCATTTCTGGTGGAAAACCACTACATGAAACGAGACACGGTGAAAGCCACACTCCCGCAAGGCGTGGACTTCATCCCCCTCTACTACTCGGACGGCATTCGCCGCATCTTGGACAAGGTCGTCTACTCTACTCGCGACAAGTATGAGGTCGAAACCACCAGTGACCTGCACCGAACGACCAAGCGTCACCTGCTGTCGGATAGCGAGGATGTGGCCCATCCGCATCGGTTGATCCACACGCCAAGACAAACGGTCTGGGCAAGCCGCCCGCACAAATATCAAGCGGGTTGGAAAGTGTTTTTGTCCCTGACGGATCGTTACCGAACCTTCGTGGACAATTGCGGCATGACCCAGAGCGTTGCGTTCATTCGATGCAGAACAAAGCGCGATGCGCTGCGCGTAAAGCGCGAGTTGGATTCGCCCGTTTTCCGCGCTGTGAACAACATCACCCGCTACGGCAATTTCAACAACATCAGAGTTCTGCAACGGTTGACCACCATTGCCGGGTTCCGTTTGTCGCGTCGGGACACTGCACTCATTCAACACTTCGCGTAGGGGTTCGCAATGGTGGCCAAAGGCAGCAACAAGATGGAGGATCCCATCCGGTCGGTCGCGGAGCTCCACCAAGAGGTCGAGTGGGACGCCTACGAGCACAAGCGTGAGTTCGAGTTCATGTGCGAGGTAATCGGCGACAGATATGAAGAACGTCTCGTGGTGGGCCGAGCGGATGAGGCGCTGATGAAGAAATCGTGCGTCTACATCATGGAGGTGGAAGGAAAAGTGCTAAAGATCGGTACTGCGCTGAGAGGCATCAAGGGTCGCATCGGGTCTTACAACACCGGGAAGGTGAAATACCGTGCTCGTGGCACCAACTCGGGCGCGAATTACTGGATGCTGCACTCGATCATCAACCTCGCTGTGCCTGTCCGGTTCCACGGCTACTTCCCACCCTTGCGCCGTTGCGTGGTGTTCGGCACGAAGGTGAAGGAGCCGTTCCCTTCGGCGAAGACGGTTGAAGGCGTGCTTATCAAGTTGTTCGTCGAGCGATACGGTCGCAAGCCTATCGGCAACGTCCAGGCGTAGGTGGCTAGCGTGGCGGGCCACTTGGTGCGGCACCTGCGCGGAAGCGCCTAACGCCGGCTGCCACCATGCGCTACACCTCCACCCGCGGCGGTGCCTCCCTGCCGTTCGCGGACGCTGTGCTCACCGGGCTCGCTCCCGATGGCGGCCTGTTGCTGCCGGAGCGTTTTCCTTCCATCGCGGCGGACTTGGACGCTTGGCGTGCGCTTTCCTTCACCGAGGTGGCGCAGCGCGTGTTCCGGCTGTACGCGGACGACATTCCGGCGGAAACGATGGACGCCATCATCGCGGAGGCCTTCGCCGTGTTCGACCACCCCGATGTGGTGCCGCTGGTGGACTTGGGCGATTTCCGACTGCTGGAGCTCTTCCACGGCCCCACGCTGTCGTTCAAGGACGTGGCCTTGCAAGTGCTCGGCCGCCTATTCGAGCACCTGTTGCAACAGCGCGGAGGGCGGCTGAATCTGCTCGGCGCCACCAGCGGCGACACCGGCAGCGCGGCGGTTCACGGCGTACGCGGGCGCTCCGGCATCCACATCTTCATGCTCTATCCGCACGGGCGCGTCAGCCCGTTGCAGGAATTGCAGATGACCACCGTGCCGGACGCCAACGTGCATTGCCTCGCCATCGACGGCAGTTTCGACGATTGCCAGCACATCGTGAAAACCCTCTTCGCCGACTTGCCGTTCAAGCGCGAACACGCCCTCGGCGCGGTGAACTCCATCAACTGGGCGCGCGTGCTCGCGCAGACGGCCTACTACGTGTACGCCGCGCTCCGCGCCGAACGCCCGGCGGTGTTCTCCGTGCCCACCGGCAACTTCGGCAACCTGTTCGCGGGCATCACCGCTCGCGAGATGGGTGCCCCCATCGAACGCTTCGTGCTCGCCACCAACGACAACGACATCCTGGCGCGTTTCTTCCGCACCGGCGTGTACCGCCGCGGCGAGGTGCGCCGCACCATCAGCCCATCCATGGACATCCAGATCGCCAGCAACTTCGAGCGCTACCTGTTCCTGCATTTCGACCGCGACGTAGAGCGCGTCAAGGCGTTCATGGCCGAATTCGCCCGAACCGGCGAGGCGAGGCTGCCAGCCGGAGAGCGCCCGGCCGCGGAGATCGATGCCATCTCCATCGACACCGCCACCACGTTGCAAACCATCCGCGAGGTGTACACAGCCACGAACTACATCGTGGACCCCCACACAGCAGTAAGCATCGCCGCCGCCCGCAGCCTAGCACCCCGCCAACCCGCCGCCCCGCCGCCCATCTGCATGGCCGCCGCCCACCCGGCGAAGTTCCCCGCCGCCGTGCGCGACGCCATCGGCCACGCCGCCGAACACCCGACGCTGACGCGCCTCGATCCCGCCGACGCCCGACGCACGCTCTTGCCGGCGGACGTGGCGGCAGTGCGCCGCTACCTGCGCGACCACGCACCGCGCTAGATACCCCGCGCGGGTTCGCACGCTACAGTCGGCGCTCTTCTCGTGATCGAAGAAGTGCAGAAGCTCATGGACCAGTATTGGGACTGGCTGCGGGATCGAACCACTCTTCGGGCAGTTGACGACTGGATAGAAATCACGACGCCCTATCTGGATCAGCACAACGACTACTTGCAAATCTACGCCAAGCGACATGATGGCGGGTGGCTTTTGACCGACGACGGCTATGTCATCGACGACCTTGAGCAATCCGGCTGCAACGTAAGCAGCCCGAAGCGCAAGGCCATGCTGAACTCCACCTTGGCTGGGTTCGGCGTACAGTCGGAGAGCGGCCGCCTCATCGTGCAGGCGTCGCCGACGGACTTCGCGCTGCGCAAGCACAACTTGGTGCAGGCGATGCTGTCGGTGGGCGATCTGTTCTACCTGAGCGCGCCATCTGTGGCGAGCTTGTTCCACGAAGACATAGTGGCTTGGCTCGACGACTCAGACATACGCTACACACCCAATGTCAAGTTCTCCGGCAAAAGCGGCTATGACCACCGGTTCGACTTTGTCATCCCCAAATCCAAGAAACAACCGGAGAGGGTCCTGCGCGCTGTCAATCGACCTGGGCGCGATACGGCGCAGGTGGTCGCGTTTTCTTGGATCGACACCAAGGATGTGCGGTCGCCAGATACTCGTGCCTACGCGATCCTCAATGACTCCGAGCAGCAAGTGGCGGCCAACGTGCTCGGTGCCGTGCGAAGCTACGGCGTCAATCCCATGCTGTGGTCCGAGCGGGACATGGCCCGCGAGGAGCTTGCTGCCTGAGGCCCGCGCATCGGTGCTCCTCAAAGCCTCCCAAAACGCTCGAAGGTCATTATTTGGGGTTTGGCGTAGATGGCGTACAGGTGTTTGCCGTCCGGGGTGGCCACGCCGACTTGCAAGGAGGACCTGGAGGGCGTGGAGACGCAGGCGCTCACGCAGCCGCTGTCGTAGTAGGGAACGCGCCGGCCGAAACGGTCGCGTTGGGTGGCGCCGAGGATTTCCGTTTGCCGGATGCTGCCGTCGGGCTGAACGGCGACGGTGTAGATGTACCTCGAGCAGAACACGTCGACGGCGGCGGTGGTGTTGCGCGCTTGCGCGGTCGAGCACTCGTCATGCGGAAAGATGGCGGGTGCCGTTCCGCCGGATTGCACGTGAACGCCGCCCATGAAACGCGGGCGCGCCGGATCGTCGCCGATGTTGAACACCAATGTTCGCCTGCCCTGTTCGGCGAGCACGAACAGGTACTGGTTGCTCTTGTCGAGCGCCAACGCGCGGGTGGATTCCAATCCTTCGACCAGAGGGCCGGTGGAACCGTCGCCATCGCCGTTGCCCAAGGCACCGGTGAGTGAAAGTGCGCCGGTTTCGGAGTCCGGTCGCAGCGTGTATAGGCGATCCGGTGCCACCGCGTACAGGTGTGTGCCGTCGCCGTGCATTGCGGCGTCGCGGAAGTCGAAGTTGCCCAGCGTGTCGAGGAACGCGAACTCGCCGCTCTCGCCACTTTCGCCGTCCAAGGCGTAGGTGTCGATTGCCCGGTGTTGCTGCACGACGTAGACCGTGCCGCCATCAGGCGACATCAGCGCGGACTTGGCCGTTTGCGTGTGGTTTTGATGCGTCGACCACGATTGGGCGCAAGGCGCATCGCCACCTAGCGCTCCCGCGTGTACCAGCATCGGCGCGTCGTCGCCTTCGGCCTCGTGGCGAAACCGGTTCCACCCCTCGCACGAGCCGGTGAGCAACGAATCCGAGGTTTCGTCCCAGAACATGGTCGAGGGCGTTGGGCCGACCGGATCCAACGCTTGCATCAGCGTCAATGCTCCGGTGGCCTCGTCGCGTTGGAAGACGCGCAAGCCTTGCACGGTGTTCGCGTACAGTTGTGTGCCGTCGCTGTTCACAGCGCCGCCGATAACGCTGGCCAATTGCAACGGGACGCCGTCGTCGTCCACCATGCCGGCGATGGTGCGGCCCGCGTAGCGCAGCCACACGGGGGTGCCGTGGACGTCCCAGAGAATCTCGAAGTCGCCGCGCCGGCCGCTTTGGTTCTCGTTCCCGTCGCCGAAAATCGCGGCCAGCCTGATGACGTACTCCGCGCCCTCCTCCGCTTGGAACACCGCCTCGTGCGGGCCCAGCGAGGCGTTGCTGAGCGTCACCAACTCCAAGCCTTCGAAACCCGCGCCCGTTTTCTTGAACACGGCGAGGACGCCGCTGCCTTCCACCAAACTGAAGCGATACCAGGTGCCCGCTTCCGGCGGTTGCCACGTCCACCACAGCGACGAGTCGCCGTAAGCGAGGGTTACCTCGCCATCCTCGGTGGTGGCGAAACTGTTGGTGCCGTTCATCGTCCCGCTGGCGCCCTCCAGCGCGACTGCGCCGGCGAGCGAATCGTTTTCGGGCGTTGGCCCCCAGCCCAATTGCACCCGCAACTCGTCGCCGAGCGCGGCGAGCGCGACATCCCGCGGCAAGCCGATCGAAAACCAGTAGCGTTGCCCGGCTTTGGCGTCAAGAATGAACTCCGTGAGCGCTTTGCCGCCCCCGCCACTGGTCGCGAGCGCGGTCAGCGCGGCCGTCGAGTCACCGGTGAACGCGGCGAAGCGCATCGCGAACGGCGCGGGCAACTCGAACTCGAAACCGAAGAAGCGGAGGATCTGGAGATAGTTGGTGGTTGCCCGCCAAGTGAGCTGGCCGTCCGCCGCCGCTTCCCAGCTCCACCATGCGGTGCGAACGCCGGACTCCGGCGGCTCGTCGGCTTCGACCGTCGCGGTGTCGATGTTGAAGCTGCTGAAATGGAACGGCCCGTTGATCGGTTCGGCGTTCGCCATGTCGTCGTGCGGCGAACCTTCGCGCGCCTCGGGCGCCCACGTCAGGCGGTAGTCCGTGCCGCCGTAGAGCGCGTGTTCGGCGGCCACGGCGATGCGGTATTCCTCTCCTTCCCGCGCCGGGAAGGTTGCGTGCTGTTTCGCGGCGCCGGACACCAAGCGGGTGGAAGCCACGTCGTCGCCGACGAACACCATTGTGCGCAGATGGCGGCGATCCACGCTGAAGCGCCAGTCCGCGGTGGTGGGCGCCGTCCAGCGGTACCAGACGCTCGCGGTGACGCCTTCTGGAACATAGGTTTGCAGGCGCACGTCTTGGCCGACCAACTCGCCGACCTCCAAAGTGGCGCCTTGGTTGTTGCCCTCCACGGCCTCCTCGTCGCCCAGCGCGATGGCGTCGGCGAAGTGGTCATTGGCCGGCGCGCCGCCGGGCGCCCAGTGCAACTCGACCGGCGACGTCGCATGGCGGCGCGGGCCGTCCGGCGCGGGATCGGCAATCAAGTCGGAGCCGAGGCCCAGGCGGATGAAGTAGTCGGTGCCCGCCTCGGCGAAGAAGGAGAGGCCGCCGCCGAATTTGTTCGCCAGCCGCCGCAAGGACACGATGCGATCGCCGCGATACAGATCGAAAGCCACCCGATCGGCGAGACCGTTTTCGTGTCCGCGCGCGATGGTGAAGCGTGCAGGGCCCGTCGCCGATGGGCTCCAGCGGTACCAAACCGACCGCGGCCGCGCTTCGGCCTCGTTTATGAACGCCGGTTCGCCGGGCTCGTCTGTTGCCAGCAGAATGTGGACGGGCGCCGCCCGGCCGCTTTCGCCCGTGAGTGGCGCGGCGTCGGCGAAGTCGTCGTTCGGCGGGCGACCCACAGGCGCCGGCGCCATGCCTTCCGCTTCGCCCACGCGCACTTCCACCGAGGTCGAAGCGCCCACGCCGTTCCACGTCTTGGCGGTGAAATGCAGGCGGAAGTTGGCGGCTTCCGGGCGGGCCTTGAAGCGCAGGCTCAGCTCTTGCTGTTCGCCCGCGGCCAATTCGCCGAGGGCGATGGCAGCGCTGGATTCGCCGGCCAAAGACCGCGACAGCCCGTCCTCGCGCGTTGCGCTGCTGGTGTGCGGCACCAGAAACTCGACCATCGAGCAAGCATCCGAATCGTCGGCCGCTCGACAATCCACGCGCAACGTCGTGCCCGAGGCCACATAGCCATCCACGGAGAGCGTCAGATCGACGTCGAACGCGTCGTTCGGCGCCGCCGCCACGGTTGGCGCTGCCGCGGCTACGGTCAGCTGTGGCGACGAGGGGCCGCGGATCACTGTCCACGCCAGCCCGGCGCGGGGCGCCTGCCCGTACACGCGCCGCGGCACGGCTTTCAGACGGTAGGTGCCCGGCGGCGGGTTCCGCAGGATCACCCATTCCACGTTGTCCATTTGCGAGCGCGACGCGTGATCGCCGCAGGCGCCTTGGTCGGCCGAACAGGTGGCGCCGCGGTCGATCCACAGATCCAAGTCGTTCAGCAGGGAAGGCGAGATGGATTCGGCGGCCGGCTCGTCCCAGGTCATCACCACGTCGAGGCGGCTGGCGCCGGCTGGCACCACGATGTCTTGGTAGGAGAACGAATCGCCTGCCACGGTCGCCTCGGCGGCGCCGCTCACCCAACCATCCTCGGCGTCGCGGGTGAGCACGCTGGTGCGCGCGGACGCCTTGCCGAGGCCGTATATGTGTTGCAGCTCGCCCGGGCCGTCGCTGTTGTCCAGCCGAAACCGGCCGCGGCCGGCGGTGAGCAGCCACGCCACGTCGCGCCGCTCGAAAAAGGCGTCCGGCTTCACCGCGCTGGCCATTAGCAGGGCGCGCACTGCCGCCGGGCGTTCGCGCAGCGCCGGCACGCCGTCCATGATCAAAGCGCCCACGCCGGCGACCGCGGGAGACGCCATGCTGGTGCCGTTTTGGGCGACGTAGTCTCGTTCGCTGCCGCCTCCGCGGGCAGCCGAGACGTTGACGCCGGTGCCCACCACATGCGGAAAGAGCCGTCCATCCCAAGTGGGGCCGCGGCTGCTGAAGCGCGCGATTCGGCCGTCGTTGCTCACCGCGCCCACCGCCAAGGTGTTCTTGGCGACGGCGTAGCTCACACGCGGGCCTTCGTTGCCGGCGGCGACGGCGTAGAGCTGCCGCGCGCGCCAGACCACCGCGTCGAGCTTTCGCTCGATGACGGTGTACGCCTCAAAGTACGCGCCGCCGACGCCCAGGCTGGAGTTCAACACCAACGGCTTGACCGGCGCCTGCGGGCCGCACGCCGTCGGCCGGGAAAGCCAGTCCTGCGCCCGGCTCCAACCCACCGCCGTGGCGCTGCCAAAGCTGTCCAACGCTTTGGCGAAGCGGATGTCCTGCACGAGCGGCGCGATGCCGGCGCGGCGCGGGTCCACGGTTCCGCTGCCGGCGAAGATGCCGGTGACGTGCGTGCCGTGCCCGTCGGAATCGACCCAGAGCCGTTGATCCTCGTTGCGCGCCGCGCCGCCGGCTTCGAAGTTCCCGCCGCAGATGCTGCGTCGGTTCGACGAAATGTCCAGGTGGTTGATGTTCAGGCCGGTGTCCATGACGCCGATCGGCACGGAAGCGCCGCCGATGCCGGAGAACAGGCCGGTCGCGGCATCGTGCGTTCGCAGCGCGTCCGCGCCCATGGCCGGCGCGGCGGCGTGCAGCGCGGGTTCGACGCCGCCCACCGGCTCTACGGCCACCACGAAGTCGGTGGCGGTCAGCGCGTCTAGGATGCCGTAGCGAATGTTCGCCGCGTAGGCCCTCGTGTCGGCGTCGAACCAGCCGACTTCGGCGCCCATGTTCTCGAGGGTGCGCCGCCAGCGGCCGTCGCGGTCGTCCGCCATCAGCGTGACGAACACCGGCACTCGGTCGCTGGGCGGTTGTTGGAGCGCGTCGTTCGCTAGCTGCGCCGGCGTTTTCGCCGCCGGCGGCATTGCGCCCACGCCGGACACCTGCGGCAGGTGTGCGATCTCCACAAGGCGTGTGGGATCGCCCGGAAGCCGGACGCGGAGCAGATCGCCGGCGGTGCCGATGACGTGTGCCCCGAGCCCTTCAAGCGTGCGTTCGACCTCGCCTTGGTTCGCGCCGCTGGCATGGCGCACCCAACCGAACGCCCAATCGCGCCCGGCGCTTGCGGCCTGATCGACAAGGCGTTGCCGAGCTTCGCCGGAGGTGAGCCAATCGGGTGCTAGGGCGGCCGTTTCGTCGTCTGCGCTGTCCGGCGCCATCAACGCCGACGTCATTT
Source organism: Candidatus Azotimanducaceae bacterium (assembly GCA_965243095.1). Lineage (GTDB taxonomy): Bacteria > Pseudomonadota > Gammaproteobacteria > Pseudomonadales > Azotimanducaceae > VXYL01. The sequence continues at coordinate 973,368 of OZ251530.1, read as the reverse complement.
CGTGAAAGCTAGGGAAGGCATAACCTTCCGGCGGCACCGGCGCGGGTGCGTCGATGGGCGGAGACACGACGGTCTCCGGGGCTTCGGCGCGCGGCAAGTCGAAGGTGGTCGCGCTCTCGGCGGCGATCCGTTGCATGGCCGCGGTGCGCGTCCGATCGGCGTCGCCGAGGTCTTCGGCAACCGGCGCCGGCGGCGCCCGCAACACGAAGTAAGCCGCCGCGCCGGCGATCACCGACAGCGCCAAACCCGCCCAGATTCCTCTTCGCGTCGTGGCCGGAACCATTGCAACCTCCTCGGGTCTGCTGTCGGTACCACAGGTTATAGACCCGTTTTCCACTGGTTGCAAACAATTCCCGGGAGCGCGGGCGTCTCGCCCGCACAAGGTGAACACCCGTGAACGAAAAATGCGGGCGAGACGCCCGCGCTCCCAGGGCGGTTTAGCGCAGCGCCGCGATCGCGCGCGGCAGATCGCGCAGATCGGAAACGGTTGCGGCGGGCGCTCCGCCGGGTTGGTCGCGTGTACCCCCCGAGGCGTCCAGCCAACTGCGCGGCTTTGGCGGCGGCGTGGCGTAGGTCACTTGAATCGCCGCCATGCCCACGGCGGTGGCGCCTTGCACATCGTCCAGCGGGTGGTCGCCCACGTGCACGGCTTGCGCCGGCGCCACGTTGGCGTGGGCAAGGGCGCGTTCGAACATGGCCGGATGCGGTTTGCTCGCGCCCACGTCCGCGGCGCAGTAGCCGAACGCGAAGTAGCGGTCGAGTCCCAGGCGGCGGTAGTCGGCGTTGCCGTTGGTGAGCGCGGCGAGCGTGTAGTTTTGGCGCAGCGTTTCAAGCACCGCCAAGGCGTGCGGGAAGAACTCCACGCGATGCCGCCATTCCAAGAACTCGGCGAACGCGCCGGCCGCCAGCGCCGCGGCTTCTTCCGCCGCGTGGCCAGCACCTTCGAGCATGGCGCCCACCATCAACTCGCGCAGCCGGGAGATGTCGTGCGCCGCATCTGGATTGGCGGCTAGCACCTCCGCTCGCGTCTGCGCGACCGCGGCGGCATCTGGCGCGGGCGTTTTCACGCCGTTTGCCCGCAACCACGCCCACATCTTGGCCTCGGCGCGGCGGATCACGCCATCCGTGCGCCACAGCGTGTCGTCCAAGTCGAAGGTGACCAGGCGGATGGGGCAAGCGCCGGCGGGCGCCGCCTTCATGTGCGTTTGGCGGGCGTTTCGGGTTCGATCACACGCGGATGCGCTTCCACCGAAGGCGGTGCCATCAGGCGCAGTTGTCGCGGCGTGGCATCCGCGTAGTCAGCCGGGTCGTAGAGCTTCTTCGCCCAAGTGGAATGGGGCGGGCTGTACTTGTAGAGCAAGGTGCGCCGTTCGTGGTCGGCAGTCCACGGCGCGGTGCCATGAATGAGCGCCTCGGTGAAGATGAGCACGTCGCCGGCCGCCAAAGGCGGCTGCACCACCCAGTCCGCATCGCGCTCGAAGCGGGCCACGTCGCGGGGCATGAGGGGCAGGAAGTTGGTCTTGTGGCTGCCCGGAACGCAAACGAAACCGCCCGCTTCCGGGCCGGCGTCGGTGAGGTTCCACACCGCCACGGTGAGGCCGTTGCGCATCACGCCATCGTGATAGCGGTACCAATGATCGCTTTCGAGGCGCCACGGGCCGCCGTGCAGCGTATGGGCCGGCGCCTCTTTGCGCATGAAGATGCAGTAGTCGTGGTCGATGCGCAGGCGGCTGCCCACCAGTTCGACGAGGTACGGCAACACGGTGTCGTGATCCATGAGATCGACGAACGGCTGGCCCCAAGCGGACACGCCGTTGAACCGCCGGTACGGCCCGTCGGCGTCGGTGCGCGGCCAAGCATCGTCGGCGAGGCGGATGAGCTCTTCGCACCGCGCCGCGCTCAGCACGTTCTTCACCACTAGGAACCCGCGCAGGTCGAACAGGAACTTGTCCTCGTCCGTGAGTACGCCCGGCGTGGCGGAAGTCGGCAAGCTGCCTACCATTTCCGCATGATAGCAATTGTGGCTCTACAATAGCCCGCGCCATGAACATCACCGCCGACTTCGCCGCCGCCGTGGGCAACACGCCCCTCATCCGCATGAACGGATTGTCCGAGGCCACCGGCTGCGAGATTCTCGGCAAGGCGGAGTTCCTGAACCCGGGCGGCTCGGTGAAGGACCGGGCCGCGCTGTGGATCATCCGCGGGCACGAACGCAGCGGCGCGCTGCGGGCGGGCGGCACCGTGGTGGAAGGCACCGCCGGCAACACCGGCATCGGTCTGGCCCATGTCTGCAACGCGCGCGGCTACTCTTGCGTCTTCTTCATCCCGGACAGCCAGTCGCAAGAGAAAATCGACATCCTGCGCACCTTGGGCGCCGAAGTGCGGCTAGTGCCGGTGGTGCCGTACACGGACGAGCAGAACTACCAGAAGCAGGCCGGCCGGTTCGCGGCGAACTTGCCGGGCGGCGTGTGGGCCAATCAATTCGACAACACCGCGAATCGCACAGCCCACTACGAATCCACCGGTCCGGAGATCTGGCGGCAAACGGACGGCCGCGTGGACGCCTTCGTATCCGCGGTGGGCACCGGCGGCACGTTGGCCGGCGTCTCCACCTTCCTGAAGGAACGCAAGGCGGCCTTGCGCGTGGTGCTCGCGGATTGCATGGGCAGCGCGTTGCACAGCTACGTCAAGACCGGGGAGACGGCGATGAGCGAGGGCCCTTCCATCACCGAGGGCATCGGCAACAGCCGCGTGACGGAGAACCTCTCCGGTGCGCCGCTGGACGATGCGGTGCAGGTGGCGGATCAGGAAATGGTGCGTATGGTCTTCCGGCTGCTGCGCGAAGAAGGCTGGTTCTTCGGTTCCAGCACCGGCGTCAACCTTTGCGCGGCGGCGCAGGTGGCGCGCGACCTAGGGCCCGGGCACACGGTCGTCACCATGCTCTGCGATTCCGGCGCGAAGTACCAGTCGCGCCTGTTCAACCGCGAGTGGCTGGCCGAACGCGGCCTTGCCACGGAGTAGCGGTTGCCGATGGCAAGGCTCGCCGGCCCAGGGGCGCATGGGCGCATGATGCAGCGGTTGTGGTTCGCCATCGCGTGTTGCGGCGCTCTGCTCGCCGCGCCGGTACACGCGGCGTCCAAGGTCTGGGTGGTGGAGTTGGAAGGCGCCATCGGCCCGGCTTCCGGCGACTACTTCGTCCGCGCCCTCGAACGCGCCGCGGACGAAGAGGTGAACCTCTTGGTGCTGCGCTTGGACACGCCGGGCGGCCTCGACAAATCCATGCGCGACATGATCAAAGCCATTCTCGCCTCGCCCGTGCCCGTCGCCACCTACGTTGCGCCCAACGGCTCCCGCGCCGCCAGCGCCGGCACCTACATCATGTACGCCAGCCACATCGCCGCCATGGCGCCGGCCACCAACATCGGTTCCTCCACGCCGGTGAGCATCGGCGGCGGATCGCCCTTGCCGATTCCCATGCCCAGCGACCCGCCGGCGGAAGAGGAGGAGCCGGCCGCTGAGGAAGAAGACGACGATCCCAACGAAACGGAAGGCGATGCAGCGCCGGCCGCCGGCGGCACCGCGATGGATCGCAAGGTGGTGAACGACGCCGTCTCATACATCAAAGGCTTGGCCGAACTGCGCGGCCGCAACGCGGAATGGGCGGAAGCGACGGTGCGAGAGGCCGCCAACCTCACTGCCACGGAAGCGTTGGAGGCCGGCGTCATCGACGTGGTGGCGGAGGACCTTCCGGCCTTGCTGGCGGCGGTGGACGGCCGCTCGGTGAGCGCCGACGGCGTGGACGTGACGGTGATCACCAGCGACCCCGCCATCGAGTTCATCGAACCCGACTGGCGCTACGAGTTGCTCGGCGTGATCACGGACCCGAACGTGGCCTACATCCTGCTGATGATCGGCATCTACGGCCTCATCCTGGAGTTCTACAACCCGGGCATCGGCATCGGCGCCGTGGTGGGCGTGATTTGCCTGCTGCTCGGCGCGTTCGCGTTGCAGATGCTGCCCATCAACTACGCCGGCCTCGCGCTCATCGTGGTGGGCATCGGCCTCTTGGCGGCGGAAGCGTTCACGCCGAGTTTCGGGCTGTTCGGCGTCGGCGGCGGGGTGGCGTTCGTGGTCGGCTCGATCATCTTGATGGATACGGACCTGCCCGCCTACCAGCTCTCGCTGCCCCTCATCGCCGCCGCCACGACGCTCTCCGTGCTGATTCTGGTGTTCGCCTTGGGCGCCGCGATTCGCGCCCGGCGGCTGCGTTCCACTACCGGCAAGGAGAGCATGGTGGGCGGCACCGGGCGGGTCGTGGCCGAGTTCACCGGCGAAGGCCGCGTCTCCGCCTTCGGCGAAGTGTGGCAGGCGCGGGGCGCCGCGGGCGTGGTCTTCGCAGCGGACAGCCGCGTTTCGATCACGGGCGTGGACGGGTTGTGGCTGGAGGTGGCACCGTTGGAGAACACCCGCTGAACACCCCGCCGCGGACTGCGTACACTTGGCGTGGCGTGCGCCGATGGCGCCGCTGCGGCTTGTCTTACTGGGAGAACCGGCCATGATTTTCACCATCGTAGTAATCGCCGCCGTGCTGGCGGTGCTCGCCAGCGCCCTGCGCGTGTTGCGCGAATACGAGCGCGCCGTGGTGTTCCTGCTCGGACGTTTCCAAAGCGTGAAGGGCCCCGGCCTCATCATCATCATCCCCATCCTGCAGCAGATGGTGCGGGTGGACTTGCGCACCATCGTGATGGACGTGCCGACGCAGGATCTCATCACCCGCGACAACGTCTCGGTGCAGGTGAACGCGGTGCTCTACTTCAAGGTGCTGGATCCGGACCACGCGGTGCTCAACGTGGAGGACTACATGGAGGCCATCGGCCAACTCGCGCAGACGACGTTGCGCTCCGTGCTCGGCCAACACGAACTCGACGAGTTGCTCGCCGAGCGCGAACGCCTCAACAACAACATCCAGACCATCCTCGATCAACAGACCGATCAATGGGGCATCAAGGTGGCCAGCGTGGAAATCAAACACGTGGACATCGACGAGAGCATGATCCGCGCCATCGCCAAACAAGCGGAAGCCGAGCGCGAAAGACGCGCCAAGATCATCCACGCGGACGGCGAATACGAGGCGTCCTCCCGCTTGGTGGACGCGGCCACGCAACTAGCCAGCGAACCGGGCTCGATGCAGTTGCGCTATCTGCAAACGCTCACCGAGATCGCCGGAGAGAAATCCTCCACGATCGTTTTCCCGCTGCCGGTGAACGTGATGGATTCGATGCAGAGGCTGCTGGGTGGCCAAGGCGGCGATGGCGGGGAAGGCGGGGCGGCCAAGCAGGAAGAGGCGAAGTCCGGCGCATGAGCCGGCCTTAGCCACAACACCACACCACACGAAAAAGACGCAGAGGAGTCACTGAATGAAAGTCGCATTGCAAGGCCGAGCGCGCGGAAAACAGCGCGAGCTGTATGAAGCCGCGGGCATCGAGATCGTGGAAGGCCGCGTCCGCAGCGAGGACGACCTCATCGCCCTGCTCGCGGACGCCGACGGCGCCCAAGTGGGCATCCTGCCGCCCACTTCCCGGCGCGTGCTGGAGGCCTGCCCGCAACTCAAGGCGGTGAGCCGTTTCGGCGTCGGCGTGGACTCCATCGACATTGACGCCGCAACGGAACTCGGTGTGCTGGTGTGCAACGTGCCCGGTTCCAACACCACGGAAGTGGCCGACCATGCCATGTCGCTGTTGTTGCTGCTCACCCGCCGCCTCTACGAAGCCATCGGCAGCACCCGCGCCGGAGACTGGGCGGACAATCCCGGCGCCATGGGCGCGTTCACGCCGAAGATGCGCCGCCTCGCCGGCCACACCGTGGGCATCGTCGGCTTCGGCAACATCGGCCGCGCTTTCGCCAGCCGCGCCCGCGGCTTCGGCGTCAGCCGCATCCTGGCCCACGACCCCTACGTCAACCAACTCGCCGGCGACTTGTACGGCGTGCAGCTAGTGGATCTCGACACGCTGCTGCGCGAATCGGACTTCATCAGTTGCCACTGTTCCGCCACCCACCAGACCCATCACTTGCTCAACGCCGAAGCCTTCGCGCGCATGAAGCCCACCGCGCTCCTGGTGAACACCTCCCGCGGCCCGGTGGTGGACGGCGAAGCGCTCGCCGATGCCCTAGAATCCGGCGCCATCGAAGCCGCGGCCCTCGACGTAACCGAGGTGGAACCCGTGCCCTCGGACAACCGCCTGCTGAAACTCCCCAACTGCTACGTCACCCCCCACGTAGCCGCCATGTCCGCCGTATTCCTCGCCGAAACCGCGGTAATGCAGGCGGAAAACATCATCCGCGCCCTAACCGGCGAAAAACCCCACGGCCTAGCCAACCCAGAGGTAATCAAAACCATCGCAGTAATGCGCCAAACCGATCCGGGGCGGTGGAAGGGCGTACCGGATTTCTCAACCGCACTACAGGTGTGAGCGCTGCGGGGGCATGGACAGGATCGCGTACTTTGTTTTCGCGGCCTTTGCTGTTGCGGCCGCCGGACATGTCTGGTCGGAAACACCGATCACTCGCGGTACTTTCCACTCCAAATCGCTGCCTCGTTGCGTGGACTGGCATCTGCCGGCGGATAGGACAGGAGGTCTGATACACGGCTCGCAAATGGACGACTTTTTCTCTTCGCAATGGGCAACATCCGAGAGAGTAAAGGACTGCCTTGGCGAGGGCGTCGATCCAAATTTGCGCGGACCCGATGGTGGCGCGACATTAGAGTCGGCTGCGCGATGGAGCAAAGATCCTGCAGTCGTGGATGCGCTTCTCGATGGCGGCGCAACGATCGACGCGGCGGCCGTGCGCAGCGCCTCGACACGGCAGGACACCGAGGTCTTGGCGCTTATGTTGGAACGCGGTGTTGATGCTACCGCCGTGAGCGAGGCGTTGGCTGTCGCCGCAAGTCGACGGGGGGCGGTGGGGAGAGAGGCGGTCCGTTTGCTGCTCGATAGTGGCGCAGATGTGAATTGGCGCAGCCGGACCGGCGAAACGCCGTTGTTCGACGCCGCAGAGCGCGGTGGCGCCAAGATGGTGGCATTGTTGTTGGAGGCGGGGGCCACCCCGAACGCGACGAACGATGCAGGCGAAAACGCGCTGCATCGGGCTGCCAGCCAAAACGACGACCGCATCATCGTCGAATTGCTGGTACACGCAGGCACCCATGTTGACGCACGAGGGCACGATGGAGAGACGCCCCTGCTGAAAGCGTTGCGCAGCCGGCGCGGCGCGGTGGTCGCCGCGTTGCTGGACGCTGGCGCCGATCCCAACGCGCGAGATGGCCTCGGACGCACCGCGTTGCACATGGCCGCCGCCCGTTGCGGCCCGGCGCTGGTGCGCACGTTGGTAGAACGTGGCGCGGCTGTGGATGCCGCGACCAAAGACGGAGCGACCGCATTGCATTTTGCGAGACGGCACGCAAACACCTCCGTAGTGGCAACACTGCTCGGCGAAGGCGCACACGCGGACGCCAAAGACCGCCAAGGTCGAACTGCCGCCGATTTAGAGGTGGATGCGCGCCCGGAGGATGAGCTTGTGAAAGGCAGGAGATTCGCAGGGAGCTACAACACGGGAAAGCTGTCCGTCAGTGGCGACTTCGACGCCGACGGCCTGCCCGACGAGGCGTTTCTACAACGCGCCCACTGTCGATACGCATTGGCGGTTCGTTTCGGGCACGGCGCACAGGTTTCGGCCCACACCTTGGACTCCGTCGAAGACATCGCCTTGTCGCTGGCACCGCAGGGTCGGCACGTCGGCGAATGCCCAAGCGAACGTAACGGAGCGTCACAGTCAGTCGACTTGGCGGCCGACGGCATCCGCCTTACCAAGCGCGAAGGCGAGGATCTGCTCTTTCGTTGGCGCGACGGGCGATTCGAGCGGTCACAATTCGCTCATGCGATCCCCTTGCCAGCGGTAGGCAAGGGAGAGGTGATGCAGCGCTGACCGGCGCAAACGTCACCCACACGCCATGCCGAGCCGGACGCGCAGCACGATAGACCCCGCCCACTTCAATGCCAATGTCGTGCTGCCCTATTCGCTGCGCATCGTGGATTTTCAGATCGCCATGCAGGACGTGTATGACCTCTTCCATGACATCAACAGCCTGCTCGTTGCGCGTGGCCTACGTCGTCTGGAGGAGATGCTGCGTCCTGCCGCGATGTCTGGCGTTATCTCGGACTTGCTGTCAGCCAGCCTCGCCAATCACGCTAGGAGCTTGACGGAAAACAGGTACTTCAACGGCCATCCCGATCTGGTGGTTGAGGGTGTGTACCCCAACGACGCCGTGCAGGCAGGCACCGAAGGCGTAGAAATCAAGTCGACACGCAAACCAGGCGGCGCTGTCGATACCCACGGAGCTCGCGATCAGTGGATGTGCGTATTCGTCTACACGGTGGATGACCAAACCGAGCCGAGGAGTGAGCGCCTGCCGATGGCGTTCACGGAGGTCTATTTGGCGCATGTCCGGACCGACGACTTCCGACGCAATACGCGAGGGGAACTCGGGACCCGAACCGCCACCTTGCATCGCGACGGTTTGCGCAAGCTCCGCGAGCACTGGATCTACAAACGCCCCGGTAGCTGATAGGTTGCAAGCCGCGGGATGGCTTCTTGGGCCATTGCGAAGTAGCGCTCGTCCCTCTCCACGCCAACGCTCGCGTAGCCAACCGCCTCGGCCGCCGCCAAGGTGGAACCAGAACCGCAGAACGGGTCCAACACGACGCCCTTGCCAAGCGGAAGCACGCCGCGCACCAGCTGGCGCAGGAACCGCTGCGGCTTCAAGTTGGGGTGCGGCGCAAGGGCGCGTTCCTCCTTGCGCGTGGGCGCGGAACGGATCACGTCGCCGAACGGCTTATCGTTGGCCGGGCGGCGGAACCCTCCGCATTGCCACTTGCGCAGATTGTCCCGCACCGTGCCCTCCAAGGGCTTGCGGAACACCAGCCACGGCTCCCACATGGAGCGCGGCATGGCGCTCACTTCGGCGAACTCGTCGTGCGCGCCCTTGGGGCGGTCGCCGCCGCGCATGGTCGTCACCAAGCGGGCGATCTCGCCACGGCGCTCCAGCCCGGCCGCATCGAGCGCGCCGGCGACCAAGTGGGAGAGCAGCGGATTGGCGGCAACCACCACGTTGGCGCCTGGCACCAGCACCGGCAGCAGCAGTTCGCCCCATTCGCGGTAGAACGCCGCCAGCTCCTCCCGGTTCGCGGAAGAGAGCACGGTGAATCGCGGCACGGGCGACCGGCGGGCGCCGTCGAAAGCCGGCGGCAAGCGCCAAACGCCGCCGCGCTTCCGGCGCAGCTTCGCTTGTTCCTTGGGCGCGTACTCCAACAGGCCGAACGGCGGATCGGTCACCACGGCGTGGATGGAGTGCCGCGCCCGTTCGCGCAACCACGTTCTGCAATCCTCATGCACCACCGTCGCCCGTCGTCCAACGCACGCTTCCACTTGCGTTGGCGCCGCATCATGCTTCGCAAGCCCGCCGCTCGCCGCCATGGCCTCACCCAATGTTGCCTGCCTGTTTGTATAACCATACACGACTTCGCGACGATCGGCGTGACTTGCTTCCGTTCGAGTCGCCGTAAGGGCATACTCCCGTACTCGCGCCATCGCCAGAGACTTGACGCCGATGCCGATAGCCGCAGCCGAAGTGTTGGGCAAACCCGATCCGCCGCGGCGGTGGATGCTGTGCCTCTCCTTGGCGCAAGGGTTGGTGTTGCTGTGGCTGTGGCGGGCGGTCGACGCCGAGTGGTGGCCGAGCCAGACCCCCGGGATCAACTTTCCGCTTTGGGCTTTGGCCATCGTTTGGCCGGGCCTGGTTGCCTGCTTCCTGGCGCTTTTCTTCCTGCAATCGTGGGCGGGGCGGCAGCGGATCACCTACGACGCGTTGTTCGCCCTGTCTTGGCGCAACTTCCTCGTCGCGTCTTTGGCGACTTTGGCGACGGCCGTCTTCTATGGAGTTCTGCTGCTGTGGGGGGAGTTGTTTTCGGCCATCGACATTCCCTTTTTCGAGGACGTCTTCGACGAGGATTGGTTTCTGTTTCCCGTGTTGGCGCTGTCCCTTGGCCTTGCCATTGACATCTTCCGGCGGCTGGTAACGCTGATCGCTGCTCGTTAACAGCCCGCTTGTGGATTTCCGCTCGATCGCGCTGGCCAGCCAATGGCAGCGCGTTGAGCGTGGCGAAGTGGCGGTAGAGGACTTCGACTTCTTCTACGCCAAGGCGGCGCTGGGGCGACACGGATGGCGGAAGACGCAAGCGCTGATCGCCGAATACGAGACCGCGGACCCGGCGTTGGCACAGGAGATCCGGGTTGTCGGCAGCACGACCCCGCTGGAAAAATTCGTGGATTGGGAGCGTGTGCGCTACCGGCCCGCATCGCTCGTAGTGCCGGCCGAGGTGCGGGCGACGGTCGAGGACCTAATCAAAGATCGGTGGGGAGACTCCTTGTGGTTCTACGGTGGGCACGACGACGCCTTGATTCTCTTCGACGTCAGCGCCGATGGGCGAGACGACTATCTGTTCATCCGCGCCGCTTGGGATCGCGTTGCCGCCGCCCACATCCACCTCGGCGATGATGGCGCATGGCAGGCCGCGGTGCTGGCGCCGCGGGAACGGCTGCCGCACGGAACCAATTTGCAGGCAATGCTGCGCAACGGCGGGCTAGGCCGCACGGAAAGGACGGTGCAAGATTTCAAGGTGGGCGACTTGGTTCTACGCCACCGCCACGACTACGAGAAAGGCCGACGGGACATGTGGAAAGCCTTCCACGAGCGCGAGGACTGACGGACTGGCGGGCCTTGCATCGGGGGAACACGAGCTCGCGGCGGCGTCGGCGCACCGTTGGATGGAGGACCTGTGGCGGGGCTTGATGGCTGCTATTCTTGCCGTTCCACGCCACGCAACCGCCATCGCCATGCCCGAACTGCATCCCACGCGCCTTTTCAACGAGGAGAAGCGCATCCTCAAACGCGACGGTTTCGTCGTGCTCAAGAAGGCGGTGCCGCCGGAGGTGGTGGCGCGGGCCAAGGCGTTGATCAACCAAGACCCGGCGCGCATCGTCCATGGGGACAATCCGGCCGTCAACGGCCTTTACAACGACTCGGTGCTGCGCGATGTGATGCTGGAGGCGATGGGGCCGCACACCGCGCCGATCAATGCCCAAGTGGCGGTGACGATGCCGCATTTCGCGGATGCGGTGGTGCGCCGGAAAGCGAACGCTCACTTCGCGCCAAAAGCCCATGTGGACGGGGGTTGGGCAGGGCTTTGTCCGGTGAAGCGCAGCGCTATTCTGGCCGCCGGGGAGACGCTGGAGACGTGGGGTAGCCAGGGCGATCCGCAATCCATGGGGCCGGCCGGCGGGGCGCCGCTTTGGCAGGACGAGGAACGCACGCTGGCGCTCGGCAGCTACACGGCGCTGGTTGGCGTTTGCTTGAACGATCAGCGCCGGCCGGGCAAAGGCCAATTCTCGGTGCGGCGCGGCGCCCACGAAGCGGTGGAGGCGTTCTTTCGGATGCAGCGCGGGAAGGGCGGCCCCATCGGCGGCGGCGGGCCGGATTGGCCGCGGTTGCAGGCGGTGGGGGAGGACGAAGCGTACGCCGGCATCATGCCGCCGGACATGGAGGCGTCCTATCCCGAAACGCGCTTCGAGCACGATGAGTGGCCGTGGCCGGAGCTTACGCCGGTGCTGATGGAGGCCGGCGATGCCGTGATCGCGCTGCACTCGCTGCCCCACACCGCGACGCCGAACCGGAGCGACGATCCGCGCATGAACGTGTTCTTTCGCATCCGCCGCTTGCGCCCGAACAACCCCTACGAAGGGCACAAGCGCATCGGCTGGGGAGTTTCCGATCACCCCGATCGTGCGTTGAACGGGGATTTTTTGGAGTACCCCGCGGACTACCGCCCGTTTCAGATCTCCATCGACAAGATGTGCGATCACTGGAGCGAGTGGGACGGCATGGGGCAGGTGGTGGCCCAGTAGGCCGGTTCGCCCGCCGGCGGCTGCGCCTGCGCCGCCATGCCCCGTGGTTGCGTGCTTGTCGCCGGTGGCGGCATCGGCGGCCTCACCGCGGCGTTGTGTCTAGCGCGGGCCGGCTTCGAGGTCGTCGTGTTCGAGAAAGCGGCGGCGTTCGTTGAGACCGGCGCCGGCATCCAGATCAGCCCCAACGCCGCAAGGGTGCTCCACCAGCTAGGGCTCGAATCCGCGCTGCGGGCGGCGGCTTTCCAACCTGACGCCATCGAGTTCCGGCATTGGCGCTCCGGCAAGGTGGTTGTGGCAAAAGCCCTCGGACAAGCCGCGCTGACCGCCTACGGGTTCCCCTATTACCAATTCCATCGCGGCGACTTGCGCCAACTGTTGTTGGAGGCCGCCGAGCGCGAAACCGGCATCGCGCTTCGCACCGGCGCGGAAGTGCGGCGCTTGGAGCAGACACAGCACGGCGTGCGTGTACTCGTGGAGGAAAACGGCGAAGAATCCTGGCACGAGGGCTTGGCGCTGGTCGGCGCGGACGGCATTCGTTCGACGGTGCGCGACGCGTTGTTTGGCGAGGCGAAGCCGAGGTTCAGCGGCCAAGTGGCGTGGCGCGCTTTGGTGCCGGCCGAACGACTGCCGCAAGGCCCGGCGCGGCGTGCGAGCGCCGTGTGGTGGGGGCCGCGCAAACACTTCGTTTCCTACCCGGTGCGCGGCGGGGCGCTGGTGAACTGCGTCTGCGTGGTGGAGCGGGCGGGTTGGGAAGTGGAATCTTGGACCGAGCCCGGCGAACACGGCGAACTAGCCGCGGATTTCGCCGGTTGGCACGCGGATGTGCGAACGCGCATCGATCACATGCCCCGGGACGCCCTCTACAAGTGGGCCATCTTCCACCGGCCGCCAGCGCCGCGTTGGAGCAAAGCCGCGGCCACGCTGCTGGGCGATGCGGCCCACCCCATGCCCCCGTTCCTGGCGCAAGGGGCGGCGATGGCCATTGAGGACGCCGCCGTGCTCGCGGCTTGTCTGAAGGCCGATGGCGACGTGGCTAGCGGCCTCGCCCGCTACGAAGCCACACGAAGAAGGCGTGTGACGCTGGTTTACCGGCTATCCCAACGCAACGCCAAAGCGTTCCACCTATCCGGCATCGCCGCTTGGCTGCGCGACCGCGCCGCCGGCCCAATGGCCACCGCCACCACGGCGCGCGTCTTCGACTACAACGCACTACGGGAAGCGGAGCGCCGCTGAATCAATCCGGCAAGTTGGCGGCCGCCTCCCGCAACCGCTCGATTCCCCGCCGCAACAGCGGTTTCGCGCAGCCGAAGTTGAAGCGCAGAAAACCGGGCGCCCCGAACTCGCGCCCGTCCGACAGCCCCAAACCGTGCGCTTCGAAGTGCGCGGCGGGGTCCGCAAGGCGCAAACCCGAGACATCCAGCCACGCCATGAACGTCGCCTCCACATGTGTCGTCTCCACGCCTTCCACACCCGCCACGGCACCTTCGAGCAGCGCGCCGTTGGCGGCCAAGTGCGCGTTCCGTTGCGGCAGCCACCTGGAGGTGTCCGCAAAAGCCGCGCCCATCGCCGCGAACGCGAGTGGCGAGACGTTGGAGGAAATGCCGGCGATGGCGTCCTCAAAGCGCTCGCGAATGCCGGCGTTGGGAATCACCGCCACCGCGCCGCCAAGCCCCGGATAGTTGTACGCCTTGGTGGGCGCGAACAGCGTGATCGAGCGCGCCGCCACGCCGGCGTCCATGCTGGCGATGGGGATGTGGTCGCGTTCGGAATCCAGCACCAGCGGGCAGTGGATTTCATCGCTGATCAACACGGTGTCGCTGGCGATGACGATGTCCGCCAAAGCCGTGAGCTCGTCGCGGTCGTACACGCGGCCGGTGGGATTTTGCGGATTGCAGAACAACAGCGCGGCGGTGGCGCCGGTCACCTTGGCTTGGAGATCGTCGAAGTCCATCTCCCAACGCTCGCCGTGGCACACCAAAGGCGAGACGACGCCGCGCAATCCCGCCCGCTCCGCGACGCGGAAGAACGGCGGATACGCGGGCACGGGCAGCACGATTTCGGTTCCGCCTTCGGCCACCGCCTGCGCCGCCACATGGAAACCCGGCACCACGCCGCCGACCCAAACGAGCCACTCCGCGCTCACCCGCCAAGCGTAGCGACGCCCCAACCAATCGACGAACGCCTCCACCACCGGCTGCGGCGCGACGGTGTAGCCGAGCACGGGGTGCTTCAAGCGCTGGCCAATGGCGTTCACGACAAAGGGCGGCATGGGCAGATCCATGTCCGCGATCCAAAACGGCAGCACGTCGCGGCCGGCGTACTTCTCCCACTTCTCGCAGGACGTGCCGGTGCGGTCGACGTGGAGCGAGGAGCCCATCAACGCCATACGGGCATCCGCGCGAAGGGTTTGGTGGACGAAGAGGTCATTGGGTTGGCTTGGCGGAAGGCAAGCGAGCGGCCATTGTACCGCGTCAAGGCGCGGCCGGGGGTACGACAGATCTTGGCGACGGGTGCTGGGAGCGCGGGCGTCTCGCCCGCATGCAGGCGGAACGCCTGCGCTTTGGGCTCAGCACCGACACCGCCAAACGGAACCGTCGTACCCATATTTCCAAGCCGCCGCCTTTGCTACACTTGCCCGCAACCACCACCCGTTAGGTAGCTTCCATGAGCGACGCCGCTAACCCCACCTTGGACAAGATCCGCGAGCAGATCTCGTCCCACCCCATCATCCTCTACATGAAAGGTTCGCCCCAGGCCCCGCAGTGCGGCTTCTCCGCGCAGACCGTGCAGTGCCTGATGGGCTGCGGCGAACGCTTCGCGTACGTCGATGTGCTTTCCAACCCGGAAATCCGCGCCACCCTGCCCGGCTACTCGGACTGGCCGACCTTCCCGCAGCTCTATGTGAACGGCGAGCTGGTGGGCGGCTGCGACATCATCACCGAGATGCACCAAGCCGGCGAACTCGAACCGCTGATCAAGGAGGCGGCAAAGGAAGCCGCCGAATCCGCGCCCGCCGGCGAATAGCCGGTTCCCGCGGCGGGCGGGGCGGCTAGGTCACTCGCCCGGCCCGCACACCTTCGCGTTCGTCACCGCGCAGAACAACAGCGCCGTCACCTCGGCGTCGTAGGCCGCGGAGTGGGCGCGCTCCTCGTCGTAGGCGATGCCGGCGCGGCGACACGCCTCGCGCAGCACCGTGTGCCCGTACGCCACCCCCGCCAAGCTCACCGTGTCCATCACCGAGAACGGATGGAACGGGTTGCGTTTCAAGCGGTTGCGCGCCGCTGCGGCATGCAGGAAGCCGTGGTCGAAGTGCGCGTTGTGGGCGGTGACAATGGCCCGCTGGCAACCTTGGCGTTTCATCTCGGCGCGCACCACCTTGAACAGCTCGCGCAAGGCGACATCCTCCGCCACCGCCTCCCGAGTCGGCGCCGCCAAGTCGATGCCGGTGATCTTGAGCGACGCCTCCTCCACCGCGGTGTCCGGGTGCGGCGCCACCGCCCAGCGATGCCTCGCGCCGATCACCAGGCGGCCGTCCACGAAGTCCAGCAAGCACATCGCGATCTCCAAGATCGCGTGCTGGTGACGGTCGAACCCACCGGTCTCCAAATCGAGCACCACGGGCAGGTAGCCGCGGAACCGGGCGTTCATCTGCATCGCTTCGCAGCCTAACACGGCGCGCCCTTGCGGGGCGCGTTGGAGTTTTGCTGCGCAAACTCTGGGCGCGTGTACATGCTGCGCCGGAAGTCTGGCAGTGACGCACCGGCCCTCCCCGGCATCGAAGGGGCATTTTCCTACAAGCCGTATGGCTTATGTCGCTATCGGTGTCGGCTTCCGCCGTGTCAAGCTACCTCCTCCGCGCAGCAAAACGCCCCGAGGCTTGGCAAACATGGTACGGTGCAAGCATGGAAACGCAGCCCCTCTCCCAAATCAACGGCGAGCCGGTCCGCCGCCGGCGCGGGCCGGACGTGACGCCCGCCGACGGCTTGTACCGCTACAAGCCGGTGCCGCCGGTGTACCGCGACGAGGACGGCTATCTCCTTGAGGACGGCATGTCGCAGAACGACGGGCATCTGAGCCAGACCACGTTCTGGTACGAGGCGCTGAAGCTGCGCCTGCCGGGCGCGACGGTGTGTTCGGACCTGCCCCTGCACTACGAGTTGGGCGACACCGAAAAAACGGTGGTGCCGGACCTGTTCGTGGCGCTGCGGGCGCCGCGGCTGGACGGCCGGAGTTCCTACAAGCTGTGGGAGCACCCGCTGCCGGAGTTGGTGATCGAGATGCTGTCGAAGAGCACGTCGAAAGCGGACGTTGGTTCGAAGCGCCACACCTACGAGTACTTGGGGGTGATGGAGTACTGGTTGTTCGACCCGGAGGGCTTCCGGCTGCCGAAGCCGCTGCGGGGATACCGACTGCGCGCCGGGCGCTACCAGCAGATCGCCGCGGACGGCGCCGGCCGGATGTCGAGCGCGGTGCTGGGCTTGGAACTGCATGCGCGCGATGGCGAGTTGCGCTTCCGCGATCCGGCGACGGGCGAGGACTTGGACACCTACAGCGAGGTTCACCGCGGCCGAGCGGCGGAGAAACGCCGAGCCGAGGCGGCGGAGAGCAGAGCCGAAGCGGCGGAGAGCAGAGCCGCCGCTGCCGAGCGCGAATTGGCGCACCTCCGATCGCGTCTCGAAAAGCCGTAGTCCCACGGTTGGCAGCTTGAGGCAACCCCACCGGTAGGTGCCCAAAAATCGCCCCCGCGAGTCCCGCAAGACCAAGCGGCGCAGTGTGCAGTTGTTCTAAACTGCCGTTCCGTTCGCCACGCCGCCATCCATGACCACACCCGCCCCGTCCCAAACGCCCGCCCCACGCAAGATCGCGCTCGCCTACTCCGGCGGCTTGGACACCTCGGTGATGTGCCGGTGGTTGCAAGAGACCTACGACGCCGAAGTGGTCACCTTCACCGCGGACATCGGCCAAGGCGAAGAACTCGCCCCGGCCCGCGCCAAGGCCGCCGCGATGGGCGTGCGCGAAATGTTCGTCGAAAACCTCACCGAGGAGTTCGCCCGCGATTTCGTCTTCCCCATGTTCCACGCCAACGCCCTCTACGAAGGCGAATACCTGCTTGGCACCAGCATCGCCCGCCCGCTCATCGCCAAGCGCCTGGTGGAAATCGCCGCCGCCACCGGCGCCGAAGCCATCGCCCACGGCGCCACCGGCAAAGGCAACGACCAAGTGCGCTTCGAACTCGCCGCCTACGCGCTGAACCCGGACATCCGCGTCATCGCCCCCTGGCGCGAGCCGAACTGGAACCTGCACTCCCGGGAAGCCTGCATGGCCTACGCCGAACGCCACCAAATCCCCGTGGAATTTCAACAGGGCGTCGCCAAATCGCCGTACTCGATGGACGCCAACCTGCTGCACATCTCCTACGAAGGCGGCGGCTTGGAGGACCCGGCCGCGCCGCCAAGCGAAGCGATGTGGCGATGGACGGCGGCACCCGAAGCCGCGCCCGACAACCCCGAAGAGATCACCCTAGACTTCCGCGCCGGCAACGCCGTGGCCGTAAACGACGAGCCGCTAACGCCGGCCGGCATCCTCAAGCGCTTGAACGAGCTAGGCGGCAAGCACGGCGTGGGCCGCAGCGACATCGTGGAGAACCGCTACGTCGGCATGAAATCCCGCGGCTGCTACGAAACCCCCGGCGGCACCATCCTCCTCAAAGCCCACCGCGCCATCGAATCCATCACCCTAGACCGCGAGCTGGCGCACCTGAAGGACGAACTGATGCCCCGCTACGCCACCTTGATCTACAACGGCTACTGGTGGTCACCCGAACGCCGCGCCCTGCAAGCCCTGCTAACCGAATCGCAACAACCCGTGAACGGCCGCGTGCGTCTGAAGCTCTACAAAGGCAGCGTCTCCGTGCTGGGCCGCGAATCCCCCACCAACAGCCTCTACGACGCCGGCGTGGTCACCTTCGAGGACGACCAAGGCGCCTACGACCAAGCCGACGCCACGGGGTTCATCCGCCTGAACGCCTTGCGGTTGCGGCTGGGGGCGGGATCGGCAGGAACATGAAATAGTCGCCTCCACTCGCAGAACATTCAGCCTTTGGTCGCTTGTGGAAGGGGGTTTGCCGGGCTGGCCGGTGTCGGCGACTTCCTCGGCGACTTGGTCGGTCACTTGCGGGGTACTTGGTCGGTGACTTCGGGGGTGACTTGCAGGTTGATGCCGCTTCACACGCGGCCGCCTGTTGCGCCTCCATTGAGCCGGAACGTCACCCGAAGTGGCCGGGGCCTCCAGCCTCACTCGGCATTCTGGTGCGTCCGCGTACCGGCTGTCCGTGGGAGATACGCCCTTCCCGCGGCGGTCAGACGGTAGCGCTGCAACCGGCTGCGCGGCTTCTCTGGGATGGTCATTTCGATCCAACCGGCATCCAAGGCGGGTAGCAGATAGGCGGTTCGGAAGTGCTCTCTGTCTGCAAGGTTGAGGACCTGCCGAAGTTGGTAAGCGGTCATTTCCCCAGCAATCGCCTGCAGCAGGCGTACTTGCGGGGTGACTTCCCCTGTGACTTGCGGGGCGACTTGGGGGGTGACTTGCGGGGTGACTTGCGGGGCGACTTGCGGGTTCACTTGCGGGGTGCGGCTCTCACCCCCCGCCTTTTGCCGCACCTCCGGGTTGGGCCGGAACGTCACCGTCACGAAGTTGCCGGCCTCGAACACCGGTTCCGGGCAATCCACCGCCTTCGCGCCGTCGCGGATGCGGCGGATGCCGGTGCCGGCCTTTTCGATGAAGTCGATGCGGTGCAGCAGGTCGGCGACGAGGGGGTTCCGCCGCACCGCCTTGCGGCCGAGGTCGGCCACGGCCATCCCCTTCGGCAGTGCGCCGGGGCTGATCACCTCGATGCGGTCGGCGTACAGTTCCACGAAGACGTTGGCGGCGTCCGCCATGAACCAGTCGCGGTGCATCACGGCGTTGGTGATGGCCTCGCGCACGGCCTCCATCGGGTATTCGGGGATGTTCTGGCGCCGCAAGCCTTCGATGCGGTACGCCAAGCGCGTGTTGCGCTCGATGAAGCGCATGGCGTCCTCGATGTCCGCCACGATGCCGCCGTCGAAGTCCTTGCGGTCCAGGATGTGAACCTTGTCCGTGCCGCGCCCGAGCAGGCAGGTGATGTACGCCTCGGTGAAGAAGTGCCGCACGTTCTTGGCGAAGAACAGCACGCCGGCGTTGCGGAACAGCAGCCCGTCGCCGTTGCGCTCCGCCACCTCGATGTTCACCAGCACGTCCTCCACCGAGCCGGCGGTGATGCCGGACAGCCGCAGCCACGCATCGAACTTGCCGCGGTCGAAGTCCTCCGGGTAGTTGAAGCGCGGGCAGGGCGAGAGGTCGAAGCGGATCACGCCCTCGGTGCGGAAGAAATCCCCGATTTCGTCGCGGCTGAGCTTCTGCGTCACAGCGCCCTGCCGCCAGAAGAACCCGTCGCTGCACTGCACCGGCTTGGCGTTGCTCTCGCGCACTTCCACGGCGAACACGTCGCCCACGCGATTCGCCAGCACCTTCACCGGCGGATCGCAGTTGCGGGCGATGTCCTGAATCCGCGCCCGCAGCGCGTTGGTGTCCTTGACGCCCTTCACCACGCCATCGTCGCTCACGCCGAGCAGAATCCTGCCGCCGGTCGTGTTGGCCAACGCCACCAGCTCCCGCGCAAAGGACGCCGACAGGCTCTCCTTGAACTCCAGCGTGGTGCCCTCGCCCTGCTGAACGAGGATGTCGATGTCCGTTGCCGCAAGCGCCATCGTCAATCGTCCTCCGCCACGTCCCGCCAGCCCTTGTCGAAGGTGAAGCTCCTCGCCTTGCCAGCCGGGTCTCGAATGCGCACGATGTGGGTGGCGTCGCTTCCCGCCTGCTCGACGATGTAGAGCCAGTAGGCGTCACCATGCTCCTGCGCACATTTGAACTGCGCGTGGGACATCGTCACAGGGCGATCGTCAAGACTGCCCCCCATCGCCTTCACTTCGCACCATGCGCATTCTCGACCATCCGCGACTTGGACTAGATCGAACCCCTCGTTGTTCGCCGGCGTCCTCCTCCAGCGCTCCTCGCGGCTCTGAATCAACTTGATGGCGGCTTCCTCCAACGCCATGCGTTCCTCGTGATCCAACCCATCAGAGTCACTGTCGTCGTTGACGCCCACAGCCACATAGGAAACGAACCGACCGCCGCCGCTCGGTGCCGGCCCCGCATTCTGCCGCTCCGGCACAGTAGCGTCACCATCGTCATCAATGTAGCGTGGCTCAGCGTGCGGATCATCAATGCCAGAACTTCGCGGAACAGTGACGCCCAAGGCATTTACCGCGTCGTCCACTGAGGTCACGCCGTTGGGGTCCTCCTCTTGGTCGGGCAGTAGCTCCTCGAGGTCTGCCAAGCTTGTGATGCCGAGCGCGTTGAGTTTGTCGAGCATCGCCGGCTCGAAGCCCGCCGCTTCGGCCAGTTGGTCGACAATCGGCGGTTTGAACGAGACCTTGGACAGCAGTAGATCATTGTGACGCCACCCAAGAGTCTCGAAGGACACTTCCGCTGGAACACGGAAGTCTCCACCAGCGGAAGGCACCCAAGCCGTTTTGTTGAGCGTCCGCACTATCGCGGCATCGAATTCCTCCGTTCTCTTTTCATGATAGTAGCGCCACTTGTACGTTCCCGAGAAAGCTCCTGGTGTCCGATCCGCGACGTCTACCAACCCATCCCATAGCGTTTCCGCCCTGCTTCGTCGCGCTTCAGGGGGGAGGCCGACCATGTACTCAAGGAGCTGTGCCACACCCCGCAAGGAACAATCGGAAGGATCGTCCCAAGCATACGCATCTAGACCTGCCTCGCGCCGAATTTCGCGCTTTTCCTCCCACGAGAGCTCACAATTGGTGGGTTCGCTCTGCAGGTGTCTGCTAGCACCACATGCCTCCAACACACTCCGCACGTCCTCACCGCGAAGGCACTCGTAGTTCGGGTCGACGAACATGACGTCCTCTACGCCATCGAACAGCGTACCCAGTCGGTCCGTCCTTAAGTAGAGGTCGCTAGGCGTCGACCAACAACTGCGACCCTTGGTGTCTATCGCATGGACAAAGCGTGCAAGCTTAAGCATATGTACGAGCTCTTTGCGCCGTTCAATGGAGTCGATCCGAAAGGCTTCTACTATGCGCTCTACGTCTTCCGCGTAGCTGGAATCACTGACGTCTATTTCATCCCCTTCGTACCTAGGCAGTATGTTGCGTACGACGTCTTCTACAAGGTCTGGAACAGACAATCCGATCGCTTCAAGAAACTCCCTCGCCGCGTCCGTGGAACATGCTTCAGCGTGGACGGTAGGAAAGTCGGTTTTTCCTTTGCCGGGCAAATACGCACCTTCGTACGCTGCGATATGCCGCCTATTCGACAATCGTATTAGCGGCCACTGCCTAGCTTCTCGGTGGAGGTCCCTCTGGACATTCAAGAGCTCGTAGAGCGCACGTATCCACTCGTTGCTCTGCTGCTCTAGAAATGTCGAAGTCAGCTCTCGGATTACGTTCAACGGTCGTACCTCATCCACGCCAAGATCGTCCCGAAGATACCGCGTTAGCTCTGGTGCGGAACGATCGGTGATGTCGCCGGAGAGCCAATACAACGGCCCATCTGCTTCAAAGATATCGCCAAGCATGGCTGGCGTGAACAGATCACGGAGGTCGCCAGATCTAGCGATCTTCACGTCACCCGAAGCCGCAAAGCCACTGCCGGATACAGGCAAGAGACGGTGGTCGATGAAGGCCGCTTTAATCTTGTCGTACAAGGGCGCAAAAAGTTCATCGTCAAACTTCTCTTCCTCCAAGGGCAGGCACCTCAGCACGTCGACGTTGAGCATGTCGTGTTCGCGCAACCAGAGCAAGGCATCCACCAATAGTTCGCCAGTGCTGTCCACGCAGTCTTGGTTCCACCGGACGTCCTTAGGGACGTTGTCTCGACTAGGCGTGGTGCGGTACGGGCCTTGGATACGCAGGCCAAGGTTGGTAGCCACCGCCGTTGGGAAAAACACGACGAGCCGCGAGCGGGACACTGGAGAGATGTGGTCGTTCTCGATGAAGAAAGCGACTTCCACATGCCCTGCTGGCTCTCCATCGTTCCCATGCATCGGCCTGGAGAACACCAGCCACTCTTGGTCCGCGTCGTCGTGGCCGGTGGACGCGCCTATGAGCGTGACTCGTCGAACGTGTTCCGCCAATTGTTGGGGCTGCCGCATATACATGCCGGTCTCGCCCGTTGGGGTGGACCACTCTATGGTGTCGATCTCGCGGAGGAACAGTAGCGTGTCAAGGTCGATGGCGCGAAGCCCGCGGGCGATTACGGCGCCGTTCTCTGCGGGGTCGCGTAGCGGCATGGCGAAGACCGTCTGGTCCGGGTGGCGTTCGATAGCCGGCTGAGCGGACGGCCAGACGAACTTGTCGATGCCGAAGTCTTCGTCACCGGAGTGGATCTCGGGCCGGTCGGTGAAGCCGTAGACAGACTTGAAGCCAATCCCGAAGCGTCCGATCCGCGTAAGGTCTCCTTCCCTCGTACTCAGGGCGATGCCGCAGACGCCTTCGACATCCCGCCGGTCGAACGGCTTGCCGTAGTGGCTGATGCGCAACGTCTGCTCGGACAAGTCGAATCGGACGGTCCGTGACCGCGGCTTGTCCTTGCGCCGGTGCAAGGCGTCTTCGGCGTTCTGCAGCAGCTCGTAGATGAAGTGCGTTCTGTCGTCGTAGAGATCCGTGAGCAAGCGCTTGCCCCATCGGCCCACGTCGGTTCCATAGCGCTGCTCGTTGTCGGTCTTTATCGCCTCGTAGTCGCTGGCCATCAGCCCGCCTCTCCAATCACGCCTTCCGCTCGGCACAGCGTCCTCAGGTCGCACTCCCCGCAGATGCGGGGTTCCGGCGGCGCCGTCACCGCGAACTCGCCCGCTTGAATGCGCCGTACCGTGGCGTCGAAGTGCTTGCCGGCGGCGTCCACGCGGTCTGGGCGGTATGGTAGCACCATCAGCGCGTCTTCCTTGCGCTCTTCGGCGGTCCAATACAGCAGCAGCCGGTCCACGCGGCGGCCGCGGCGTTGCTCCAGGATGTGGGCGTAGGTGCAGAGTTGCCGCTCGTAGGCGTCGAGCAGTGCCGGGCTGTCCTTGGGGCGCGGCGAGGTCTTGAAATCCAGCAGTTCGAGCTTGCCGTCGCCGCCGAGCAGCAGGTCCACCTTGCCGACGAGGATGTAGTCCTCTTTCTCCAGCGAGACGTCCACCTCGGTCTCGATCACGCGCCGCATCTCGCTCTGGTTCTGCTGGAAGTAGGTCAGCACCTGCCGGAAGGCGGCTTCCTTGGCGGTCTCGCCGATGGGACGCGCCTCGGAGAGGCGCAGGAATCCGAACGTGCGCTCGAAGATGTCGCGGATGCGGGCCTTGTTCAGCGTGTGGAGCTTGCCGTCGATGGCGATGCGGTGAATGTCCTCAATGGTCTGATGCACCAGCAGGCCGAAGAAGATGACGGCGGCGCGGGAGGGCGTGAAGTCGTACTCGCGGAAGAACTGGTACTGGCGCGGACAGGTCTCGTAAATCGTGAGGTCGCCGGTGAAGCTGTAGGGCTTCTTCGCGGGCAGGCGCTCGCGGGCGTCGAACGTCTGCTTGGCCAAGCGTTCCTTGTCCACATAGGGCCACTGCGGCAGGTCCTCCCAGATGGGCGCGAAGTGGGCCTTGGGTTGTTCGTGGGCGGTGAGCACCAGCAGGTTCTGCGGTCTTGAGAAGGCCACGTAGTGTAGCCGCATCCGGTCGAATAGCGTCGTGCGGCTGGCCGGCTCGAAGGCATCGCGGTGGTAGAAGTCGCCGAGATCCCGATCGATCTGCTTGGGCGACGAAAGCTGCTTGGAGAGGGAGCCAACGGCTACTATCGGGAACTCCAACCCCTTCGCTTGGTGGATCGTCATCACCTGCACATGCCCGTTCGGGAATGGCGCGTCCTGATCCTCGTACTCGTTGATGCCGCCGTCGTGCAGCAGGCGCAGGAAGCTGGTGAAGAAGCGGAAGCGGATGTGCTCGCGGTTGCCGTGCTTGATGCCGGTGTAGTGGTAGTAGCTCTGGAAGATGGCGACCAGATTGGAGAACGTGGCCAGGTTCCGCGCCGCGTTCTCATCCCGCGTCGCGGTGCGGAACGGTTCTAACGCGAGCAGCTCGTAGAAGTAGTCGGCGGGGCGATAGCCAAGAGATTCGCCCTCCTTCAAGGCGTCGATGTCCGCTATCCAGCGTTGCAGCGCCTTGGCGAGCGGATGGGGATCGGCGAAGCGCTTGCCTACGTCCATGATGGCGGCGTCAACGTATTGCGCCAACGTCAACACGCGCCCAGCCGTCTCCCCGCGCCCATCGCCGAACCAGCCGAACAGCACCGCGTAGCAGGCCACCATGTCGCGCACTTCCGGCACCTTGAAGAAGCCGCGAGCGCGGGGGCAAAAGGCGGGTATGCCCTTGGCCGCCAGTGCGGCCATGTAGGTGCCGCTGTGTTCCTCCCGAACGCTGTGGAGCAGCAGGGCGATCTGGTTGTAATCCGTGACGATGCCCGCTTCCTTCAGGAAGGCAACCAAGTCCGCGAACCGCTCCGCCTCGTCGCCCTTCGACGTGCCCCAGATGCGAACCACCGAGGGGTAGTCGGCGTGTTTTGCTTGCGGGTTGGCAACGATGGTCTTGTCGTAGCGGAAGGAGCCACCGTCTTTGTTGCTCCAATCGGCGGACGCCATCCAACGGTCGTAGCGCTCCACGATGTCTCGGTGGGAGCGGTAGTTGGTGGTCAGCTTCACCACCGTGCAGTTCGGGAAGCGCTGCGGGAACTCCAGGATGTTCCGCACGGTGGCGCCGCGGAAGCGGTAGAGGCTCTGATCCTCGTCGCCCACCACGCACAGGTTGCCGGCGGCGCCGGCCAGCTTCACCAGCAGTTGCTCTTGGATGTAGTTGGTGTCTTGGTACTCGTCCACCAGCAGGAAGCGGACGGCGGGGACGATGGCGGCGGACGGGTCGGTCTCCTGCAGCAAGTCGTACGCCAGCCGTTGCAGATGGGCGAAGTCCACGCGGTTCCTCTCGCGCAGCCTCTCCTCGTAGCGTTGACAGGCGGTGCCGATGGCGGCGAGGAAGTCATCGTCCGAAACGGCCAGCAACGCCGGATCAACCAGCTCCTCGGTGATCTTGTTGAAGTGGCTGCGCGCGCCCTCGATTGCCGTCCAGCGGGTTGTCCAACGGTGCAGGTACTTGCCCTTCCGCGCTTCGCCGACGATGTAGTCGAAGTGCTCGAAGATGAACAGCAGCTGGGTCAAGTCGTCCAACGTCTCGTAGCCGTGGCCGAGCGCGGTGCGGTGGCGATGCTCGGTAAGCAGCCGGTTGCAGAACCCGTGGATGGTGGCGATGGTCAACTCCGAGAGATCGCCCTTGTAGCCCACCTTGCGGGCGGCGGCCGCCAGCCGGTCGCGCATCTCGAAGGCGGCCTTCTCCGTGAAGGTGCAAAGCACGATTTCCTTCGGCTCGGCCTTCTCAAGCAGCAGCAGATTCAACGCACGCAGGACGATGCTGTGCGTCTTGCCGGCGCCGGGCCCGGCGATCACCAGCAGCGGGCCATCCGTGTGACCAACCACGGCCCGTTGGCTGTCCGTGAGTTCGGGGTAGTGCTTGCGGATGCGGGAGGCAACCTTCACAACAACCCCGCCTGCCGGAAGCTGAACGTCTCCTGCGCCGACACCACCAGATGATCCACCACGCGCAAGCTGATGGTCTCCGCCGCCAGCACGATGGCGCGGGTGAGCAGCTTGTCCTGCTCGCTCGGCTGCACGTTGCCGTTCGGATGGTTGTGTGCCAGCACCAACGCCGCCGCTTGGCGCTTGAGCGCCGCTTCCACCACGCGGCGGGGATACACGGCGGCGCGATCGATCGTGCCTTCCTGCAGCGTCTCCACCCCATCGCGCAGCAGCCGATAGCCGGAATCCAGATACGCCACGGCGAACACCTCGTGCTTCAGGGCACCGATCCGCATGCGCCAGAAGTCGCTGATCTTGGCGGCGTTTCGAAGCCCGTCACCGCCTTCGGACCCTTGCTGTAGGTACAGCGCGGCGGCATCGCGGATCAGGTGCAACCCCACCGCGGCCACTTCGCCGATACCTTCCACGGCCCGGAGTTCGGGAAGCGGCGCATCCAAGACGCCGCGCAGATTGCCGAAGCGTTTGAGCAGCGCCTTGGCGGGTTGCTTCACGTCCGCTCGGGGGATGGCCAGGGTCAGCAGCAGTTCAACCACCTCATGCTCGGCGAACCCCGCCAGCCCGTTCTTGACGAAGCGCTCTCGAAGTCGTTTGCGGTGGCCGTGATAGTGCGGGGGCATCTGTTGCGCACTCTGGTGGCGACAATGGCCGGCGGCCCGTGTCCATCTGGTTCGATGCCACGCCCCGGGCTCGCTGCATGGCACCAAATGTCGCACCCCAAGGGCGTCTGAGCTCAGCGCATGGAGACGACGCCCACCGGCAGTCGGCGTGTCAGGTCACCTTTTTGTTGGCAAGGGCTTCCGTCGATGACCGGCCCCGGGCCGCCGCTCACCGCGCCGGCCGTTCGTCGCAAAGCACCGCCACCCGGTGCAGTTCCCGCACTTGGTTGCCGAAGTCCGGCACCGCGGCGTGTTGGACGCAGCGGTTGTCCCACATGGAGAGGGTGCCGGGGCGGTAGCGGACGCGGGCTTGGTAGCGTTCGCGGGTGCAGTGGTCGTAGAGGAAGTTCAGGATGGCGCTGCTTTCGCCCGGCGGCAAGCCGACGATGCGGCGGGTGAAGCCGTGGTTCACGTACAGCGCCTTGCGGCCGGTCTCCGGGTGTTTGATCACCATCGGGTGGGATACCGGGTGGCGGATCAGGTCGATGTCGAAGACGCGGCCGTCGTGCTCGGCGTCGAGCGGCTCCAGAAACGCCTTCATGTTGTCGGAGAGGTCGTCGTAGGCGCGGTATTGCGACGCGTACAAGGTGTCGCCGCCGACGCTCGGCACTTCGCGGGCGAGCAGCATGGAGATCTTCGGCGGGATCACCTTCCAACTCACGTCCGAGTGCCAGCCTTCGGCGGTGCGCGGCTGCTCGCTCGCGGAGCGGATCATCAGCATGTCCTTGAAGCCGGGCACCGTCGGCGAGTAGCCGTGGACGTCCAGTTCGCCCCAGCGCAAGCCGAACGCGCGCAACTGCGCGTCCGTCACATGCTCTTGGCCGTGCAAGGCGAGGGCGCTGTACTCCAAGAGCAGCGCGCGGACGGCGGCCAGGCCGTCGTCGTCCAAGGACGCGATGTCCACCCCGTACACCTCCGCGCCAAGGGCGCCGGACAACGGGCGCACGTCCAACGCGAGGTCGTTCAGAACTTCGGCCGCTTCGGCCATGGTTGCTCCCCCCTGTAGCAAGTTCGCCCGTTATGCTAGCGCAATCGGAACGGATGTTGGAATCGCGCCGGGCGGCATCGGGGCCGACGGTGACGCGGTGGCGTGCCACGACTTTCGAGGCAGGCGGGCGGGATTGGGCTACGGCGCGGTGCGCCAAGCGGCGGGGATCGCGGTGCGGTGGCGGCGCGTGTTCCGCCAGCTCGTGGCGATGGAGATCGCGGTGCTGGATCAGTCGTCGGGGTCGAGCAGATCGACCAGGGCGACGAACGCCTTGGCGAAGCAATAGACCGCGGCGACCGGGACAACGACCCAGCCGGCGACGAGGCAGAACGCGAGAAAGTCAACGATGCGGGCATCGTAGCATGGCCGAGAAGACGGGCGGCATCGGGATACGCCGCGCTCCCAAGCGTTGCCCCGTGAAGCGGATAGCGGCGCCGGCCAGCGCACCGGCGTGGCGACGGGTGAACCTCGTTAACGCCCGCCGCCACAGACGTTCGGGCACGATACGACTGTCCCCGGGGCACGATGGCGATTGACAACGTCATAGGCACTCTGGCAGATTCGCTGGATGGCATGTTTGGGCGTGAGGGTGCGCGAGGACGAATAGGATGTTTGATGGCAGCGTCGTTTGGTGGTTGGCCAACAGCGTGGTTGGCGTGGTGGTTGCCCTGTGCTTGGCTATGGCGGTCCGCGTCATCTATCGAGGTTGGGCTTTCTTGCAGGTGTCGACCACGTCGGATTGGAACTCCGACGAGACGGCGGTGGAGCACTTCTTGGCGCTGTTGGACGAGGCCAAGACGTGCATGGTGGTACATGACGACGGCAACAAGATGGAGGGATCGATCTACGAGAACCAAGACGTCATTGATGCGGTGCGCCGGAAGTTGTCTGATAAGCCGGATTTCAGGCTTTCGTGCCACTTCAACTTTGACGACGCAATGCCGTTCACGAAGGAACTTGAAGGGGTTCGTGGCGTTCAGATAAAGACTGGCCAAGGCGACCGATCTCAGGATGATGTCCACTACAAGATAATTGATGGCGGCCTCAAAGCGTATCTATCCAAGCACGTGGTCGCATCCAAAGCGCGGCGGTATAAGGTGATCGATTGCGGCAGCGTCCCTAGGCGCTCGATGGCACCCGTCGCGGACGTCTTGCTGCGGAGCTACAAGAACCACGCGAAATACCTTGGGATTTGGGTGGCGTAATGTTCCCGGACATTCAGCTATATGTTGTGCTGGCGCTCGCT
Source organism: Candidatus Azotimanducaceae bacterium (assembly GCA_965243095.1). Classification (GTDB taxonomy): domain Bacteria; phylum Pseudomonadota; class Gammaproteobacteria; order Pseudomonadales; family Azotimanducaceae; genus VXYL01. The sequence continues at coordinate 944,690 of OZ251530.1, read as the reverse complement.
GCGACATTGGCATCCGTGGTTGCGACGCACCTCCGGTCGCTCAACGAATATACGGGCAAGAGGAAGACCTCTTGGTTGGCTATCGGCACTTGCATATTGCTCATCGGCGCGTGGGCGCACCTAATGGTCGCTCTGGCGTTCAAGGCATGGCAGGTGGGCGAGGTTGTTTGGGATTTGCTGGTTCATTTGTTGGTGATCGCTGCGATGCTTCCCATCGTTTGTGCGACGGTGATACACAGTTGGACGTCGGGCGTTAAAGCCGCCGGACAGTTGCCGGACGACGATACCTAGGGCGAAGGAACGGGGCGCGAGGCAGGCATGGACATCGGCATTTGCGTGGCTTCCCACGTTGGCGACATCGGCTACGTCGTGCGGGCGGAGGAGCTCGGGTACTCGCATGCGTGGCTGGCGGATAGTCAGATGCTGTGGTCGGATTGTTACGCGGCGTTGGCGCTGGCGGCCACGCGCACGAAGCGCATCCGGCTGGGCACCGGGGTGGCGGTCAGCGGCACGCGGCCGGCGCCGAGCAACGCCGCCGGCATCGCCACCATCAACGCGCTGGCGCCCGGGCGGGTGTTCTTCGGCGTGGGCACGGGCAACACGGCGTTGCGCGTGATGGGCTTGCCGCCACAGCGCATCGCCGAGTTCGATCGGTATCTCGGCACCGTGGCACCGCTGCTGCGGGGCGAGGAAGCGATGTTGCGGGAAGGCGGGAGACAGTTGCCCATCCGCCACATCATGCCGGACGCCGGTTTCGTGAATTTCCAAGACGCGATTCCGCTCTACGTCTCGGCGTTTGGGCCGAAATCGCTGGCGCTTGCCGGCAAGCATGGCGATGGGGCGGTGCTGGCGCTGCCGGCGAATGCTGGGGCGATGGGCAACATCTGGCGGCGGATTGAGGATGGCGCGCAGCACGCCGGGCGAGAGATCGACCGTTCGGGTTACTACACGACGGCGCTCACCACGATGGTGGTGCTGGATGCCGGCGAGGCGGTGGATTCGCCCCGGGTGAAGGCGGAATGTGGCGCGATGGCGATGGCGGCGGTGCATTTCGCCTACGACCAGTTTCGCAATTTCGGCCGGCGGCCCAGCGCGTATCTGCACGGCATTTGGGAGGAATACCGCGCCATGATCGAAGCCTATCCGGCTGAGCGACGGCACCAGCGCATTCACGGCGGGCACAACTGCTGGGTGCTGCCGGAGGAGGAGCGGTTCCTTACGCCGGAAGTGCTGCAAAGCACCGCCATGATCGGCACCCAGGATGCGCTGTTGGAGCGGCTGGACGGGTTGGCTGATGCCGGGCTCAACCAAGTGATGATCCTGCCGAACTGGGATACCCGCTTTGATGTGCTTGAGCGGGTGGCCACGGACATTGTTCCCAACGTGTGAGGCAGGTTCCGAAGATGACCTACAAACCGTATGCGCCGGCCTCCTTCGGGACGGTAACCGCCATTGCCGCCTTTTGTTTGGTTTCGCTGTTGACGCAACCGGGCTTTGGGCAAACCGAGGAGGAAGTCGCCCCGCCGGAAAGCGCTTTGGCGAACGCCGACGAAGAACAAGATGTCGAAGACAACCCGCCGGGCGACGATGCGCCCGAAGAAGAAGGGAACCCGCCGGCCGCTCGCATCGAACCCGCGCCGTCGCCGGCCGCCATCCGGCCGTCTGGCGCTCCGCCGGAGTTCCGCGGCCCCGACGTGACGTTGATCGCCGGCGAAGAACGCACCGTCCACGAATATCGGCACAACGGCCAGCTACGCATGATCAAAGTGGTGCCGAAGCGCGGCAAGCCGTACTACCTGGTGCCACGGGATCACACCCGCGGTTGGGGCGATTTGGAACAGGCCGATGCGCTGCAGGCCGAATGGGTGCTGTGGGAGTTTTAGGCGGGCGATCCAAAGGCGAACGATTTTTTGCGGGCGAGACGCCCGCGCTCCCAGGTCAACCCAAGTCGAAGATCTTCCCCGGGTTCAGAATCCCGTTCGGATCCAACGCCCGTTTCAACCGCCGCATCAGCGCGATCTCCTCGTCGTTGCGCGAAAGGCGCAGGTATTTCTTCTTGTCCAAACCGATGCCGTGTTCCGCGGAGATCGATCCGCCGATGGCGGCGAGGGGTTCGTACACGGCTTGTTTCACGTCGTCGTAGGCGTCCGCGCTGTCGCCGGCGGCGGTGCCGAAGTGCAGGTTGCCGTCGGCGATGTGGCCGAACGTGTAGTTGAAGTAGCTGCCGAACTTGGCATCCAGCCGGCGGTTCACTTCCTCCACATAGCGCTCCATGTCCGAGACGCGCAGGCTCACGTCGAAAATGAACAGCGGGTCGTGCTGATTGAGCTGCGCCACGTCGTCGCGCACCGCCCAGATGCTCTTGCGTTGCGCCTCGCTGGTGGCCAGCACGGCGTCCACCACCAAGCCGGCGTCGTGCGCCTCGGCGAACGCCGTCTCCAAGCGCGCCGCGTCCGCTTCGCCGTCGCCGCCCATCGCTTCGATGAGCACATAGTAGGGATGGTGTTGCGGCAGCGGCGGCGTTTGGGTGGCCGGCGGCGTGGTCACCAAACGGTAGAAGTTGTTCCACAACACCTCGAACGCGGAGAGCGTGCCGCCGAGCCGCGTGTCCATCAACTTGAGCAGTTCCACCACTTGGTTGAAGTCGGTTGCCGCCGCGAGCATGGTTTCCTGGCTGCGCGGCTTCTCGCGCAGGCGGAGCACGGCGCGGGTGACCACGCCCAAGGTGCCTTCGGTGCCGATGAACAGTTGCTTCAAGTCGTAGCCGGCGTTGTTTTTGATCATGTGGTTCATGGACGAAACCACCGTGCCGTCGGCCAGCACCGCTTCCAAGCCCAGCACCATGTCGCGCGTCATGCCGTAGCGAATCACGCGGTTGCCGCCGGCGTTGGTGGCGATGTTGCCGCCGACGGTGCAGTTGCCGCGCGCGCCGATGTCGAGCGGGAACAGGAGATCCTCGGCGTCGGCGGCGTCTTGCACCGCTTCCAACACCGCGCCCGCTTCGGCGGTCAAGGTGCGCTCGAGTTTGTGTACTTCCTCGATGCGGTTCATGCGCTCCAACGAGAGCGCGAGTTCGCCGGGTTCGGTGATGGCGCTTTCGGCCAAGCCGGTGAGACCGCCGTGCGCCACAATCGGTTGCCCCGCGGCGTTGCAGATGGCGAGCACTTGCGCCACTTCCTCGGTGGTGTTCGGGCGCACGATGGCTTTGGCGGCGATGCCGTCGTGGCGCCAAATGCCGCTCTTGCGCGAAGCGACGTCCTCGCCGAGGAGCATTCCGTTTTCGCCGACGACTTTGGCGAGGGTTTGCAACAAATCGTTCATGGTTCAGGTTTCTCCAAGGGCGCCGAGTTCGCCGAGCAAACCCGCGCCGCCAATATCCGATTCACCAACGCGGCAACGCCATTCTCGTGGTTCGCTTTGGTCACCCAGTCCGCGGCCGCTTGCACCGCCGGGTCGGCGTTGCCCATCGCCACGCCGAAGCCGGCGCCGCGGATCATCGGCAGGTCGTTGCCCGCGTCGCCCACCGCGCAGATGGCGTTCTCCGCCACGCCCGCGTCGGCGGCGAAGGAGCGCAGCGCCTGCCATTTGTCCACGCGGCCGGCGGTGATTTCCAAGTACCAACCGGGCGTCTTTTGCGAGCGCACCAACACCGAGTTGATCGCGCCAGCGAGTTCCCCGTCCGCATCTTTCTGCAGCAACGCGAGCGGCTCGAAGTCGCCGAAACAACCGGCAACCAACGCATCGTCGCCCACCACGCGCTCCGGTTCCGTCTCCGGTTGACAAAGTTCCCCCGCCACTCGCACATAACGCTGCGTGGGGCCGTTCCACTGTTCGCTGGCATCCATCACAAAGTCCGGCCCGCCGAGGGCGTGGGCGTCGCGCTGCAGCGCCAAGGCGATGCCCCGGCGCCGCGCCAAGGCGAGCAATGTTCGCACATGCGCCGGGGCGAAAGCGGTGCGACGGATGGTTTCGCCGGCGGCGTTCTTGGTGAGCGCGCCGCCGAGGCAAATCGCCGGCAGCGCCAAGCCGAGCGCGTCCATGACCCGCCGCGTGGTGCGATAGCGGCGGCCGGTGGCCAGCACCAAGCGCAGATTCGCGGCGATGGCCCGCTGCAACGCGGCCTTGGTGGCTGGCGTCACTTCGTCGTCGCCAGTGATCAAGGTGCCGTCGATGTCGATGGCGAGCAGAGCGATCTGGGGCACCCGTGCGGGCGCGTTCGAGTTTGCTTCGCAAACTCCCCGTTCAACGCGGACTTGGCTCATCTTGAAGAAGCTACTTGCAGGGCGCTACCGCCACGTCTTGCTCTTTCATGCCGAGATAGAACTCCTGAATGTCCGCGGCGAGGGAAGGCTCGTCCAGCAACGTCAATGCATCGCAGCCTAACACGGTGCGCCCCTTGTGGGTGCGTTGGAGTTTGTTGCGCAGCAAACGCCCGAGGCTTTGCAAACATGGTACGGTTCGAGCATGGAACGCAGCCCCACCAACCCGCCGGCGGCACCATCCTGCGCAAATCCCGCAACGACTGTCCGATGATCTCTGGTATGGACAACGACGACATTCAGGGGTTGGTGGGCCGGCTCTTGGAGTTGCCCGGGCACTTCGTCGGCTCCGTCACGGTTGAGCATGTGCGCCCGCTTGGCGACGGCGCGGAGCTGCGCGTTCGACTGCCAAGCGGCGAACTGGACGAAACGGTGCTGTCGGCGGACGATTTGGCGCACCTGCAGATCAACGGCAAAAAGGAGACCGTCGCGCACCGTCCCTACGACGCCGAGAAGCTCCGCCTGCTGGTCGAATCCACCCGCATCCGCCTCGCCTACGCCTACGACGACCAGTTCGCCGTCAGCCTGTCCGGCATCCGCACGCTGCCCCACCAGATCGAAGCCGTCTATCTGAAGATGCTGCCGCAGCCGCGCCTGCGGTTCCTGCTTGCCGACGACCCCGGCGCCGGCAAGACCATCATGGCGGGGCTGTTGGTCAAGGAGCTCAAGCTCCGCCAAGCCCTCGATCGCTGCCTCATCCTCGTGCCCGCGCCGCTGACCATCCAGTGGCAGGACGAGCTGCTGCGCTTCTTCGGCGAGACGTTCCAAATCGTCCACTCGGCCAATGACCAGCAGCAGCTCCTCAACCTCTGGGAGCGCGAACCACAGATCATCGCGTCCATCGACTACGCCAAGCAGGACGCCGTGCGCGAGCGCGTTTGGCAGCAGCGGTGGGACCTCGTCATCATCGACGAAGCCCACAAGTGCAGCGCCTACACGAAGCGGGCCACCGGACGCAGCGCGGAGGTGGAACGCACCAAGCGCTACCAGCTCGCCGAGCGCTTGTCCGACCAGTGCGACAGCCTGCTCATGCTCACGGCCACGCCGCATCACGGAGACGACGACCGCTTCGCCCACTTCATCCGCCTCTTGGATCGAGACCTGTTCCCGGAGCCCCACCGCCTTGGCAGTACGGCCGCTGACCTCCGGCGCGACATCCTGCGCTTGGGCGAGGATTGCCCGTGGTCGCTCCGCCGCTTGAAAGAGGACCTGAAGGACAGCGCCGGCCGCCGCCTGTTCCCGAACCGCCAAGTGAGCACGGTCAGCTTCCGCCTCAGCGCAGCGGAGTACGCCATCTACCAAGCCGTCACCGCATACATCAACGAGTACCTGCCGCAGACCACCGGCCGGCGGCGCAACAGCGTGGCACTCGCCCGCACCGTCTTTCAGCGCCGCCTGGCGAGCTCGACGCGCGCCATCCACGAATCGCTCATGCGCCGCCGCAGCAAGCTCCAAGAACTGCTCGACGAACTCGATGCCCTGTCACCGGCAGAGCGCGCCCGGCGGTTGGCCCAGTTGCAGGGACGGCTTGCGGACGCCGAGCAGGACGAGGACGACCTCGACGAGGCGGCGCGGGATGTCCTTGTGGACGACACCACCGCCGCTGTCGAGCTGGATCAGCTCCGGGCGGAAGTGTCCGCGCTTGGCGACTTGATCGAGCGCGTTGCCCGCGTCCGCGACAGCGGCCGGGACTCAAAGATGGTGGCCCTACGCGACTGCCTGAAAAAAGCCGAGTTCCAAGAGTTGCGGGATGGGCGGGGCAAGCTGCTGGTGTTCACGGAGCACCGCGACACGCTGAGCCACCTCTGCGAGCACTTGGAGCGCTGGGGCTATTCCACCTGCCAAATACACGGCGGAATGAACCCGCACCAGCGCAAGCAGGCCCAAGAGGAGTTCCGCACGAGCAGCCAGATCTGCGTGGCCACGGAAGCAGCCGGCGAGGGCATCAACCTCCAATTCTGCCATCTGCTCATCAACTACGATCTGCCGTGGAACCCCACTCGGCTGGAGCAGCGGCTAGGGCGCATTCACCGAATTGGCCAGTTGCGCGACGTGCATGCGTTCAACTTCGTGGCCACCGAGTCCGAGGATGGCCAGCCGGTGATTGAGGGCCGCATTCTCGAACGGCTCCTCGACAAGCTGGAACGCATGCGCACGGCCTTGGGCGACCGCGTGTTCGACGTGATCGGCGAGGTGCTCTCGCTCAACAAGGTCAACGTGCCGGAGATGTTGCGCGACGCGGCCTACGAACCGAGCGGGTTAGACAGCCATCTCGACCTCATCGAGCGCATGGATCCCGGCACGGTGGACCGCTACGAGCAGGCGACCGGCATTGCCTTGGCGCGGGCGCACGTGAACTTCGACTCCTTCGCCAAGGCCAACCTTAAGGCGGAGGAACGCCGCCTCATGCCCCGCTACGTCGAGTCGCACTTCCTAGCCGCCGCACAAGCGGTGGGCCTGCGGGCCGAAGCCCGCGCCGACGGCTTGTGGCGCATCGAGCGGGTGGCCGCCGATCTCCGCTCCGAGCGTCTGGCGGCCGTGCAGCGCCTCGGCAGGCCAGCGCAGTCCTACCGCAAGCTCACCTTCTACAAGGCCCACTTGGAGCAGACCAACCATCTGGACGCCGTGCTGCTTGGCCCCGGCCACTCCCTCTACGCTGCCGTGGACGAGAAGCTGCAGCAGGCGCTGCAAGAAGCCCGCGGCCAAACCGGCGTGTTCGTTGACCCTGCGAGCGACGCGCCGTACCGCCTGCACTTCTTCGAGATGGCCATCCGCGGGCAGACGACGGATGGCGCAACGGCCAAGCTCCACGCGGAACTGGTGGCCGTGCGCGAGAGCGTGGGCGGCACCGCCCAAGGCGAGCAGCGCTACAGCGCCATGCCCGCCGATGTCCTGATCGACTTGGCCGCACACCCGAACCCACCGGAGCACCTGACGGCGTTGGACCACACGGCAGCGGCGGATTATGTGAAAGGCACCATCCAGATGGAGCGCTGCCGGAAGACGCAGGAGGAACGCGAGCGCTACACGTCGGTTGCCCGCGACTACCTTGGGCGCTCCTTCCAAGCCCGCATCCGCGCCGCGCAGAGTCGCGTCATGACGCTCCGTGCCCGGGAGCAGGACGGAACCGAGGTCGCCTTGGCCCGCCAACGCGCCGAACGCGACTTGGAGGACCTGCAGCGCACCCAAGAGCTACGCTTGGACGGCGTGGCCAGACTTCGAGTGGCCCGCCACGGCCCGGTCGTCCATGTCGCAAGCTGCTTGGTAATGCCAAGCGACATGGCCGCCGCCGACGTCGCAACGGGCGAGGCGGACGCGGCCTTGCGCCGGCGGGTGGAGCTGGCCGCCGAAGACGTCGTCGTCGCCTACGAGGAAGCCCAAGGACGGCAGTGCGAGCGCGTAGGCCATGAGAAGATCGGCTTCGACATCCGCAGCCTCACGCCACCAGACGCCCAAACCGGCTATCTAGACCCATCCGGCGTCCGCCGAATCGAGGTGAAGGGGCGCCAGCGAGGGGGTACAATCCGCCTCACAACCAACGAGTGGCACAAGGCGAACCAGCTTGGCGACACCTACTGGCTGTATGTGGTCTGGGACCCGCTGGAGAGCCCCGACCCGACGCCGGTGATGGTGCAGAACCCGGCCAAACGCCTTGACCACGCCAAGCAGGAGGTGGTGGCCGCACGCTACTACGACTTTTCGGCAGACGCCGTGGAGAGGGCAGCGCTAAGCGACGAATAGGCCGATGACGAAGAGCCAAACCCAACCACCCACGAAGCAGGAGCATCCGGCCGACTAGGAAGCCGAGATCGTGACTCAAAGGGCCGGAACGAAACATGGGTGAAGCACGAGAATGGGGCGAGGGGCAGACCGAATCGGTTCGGACCATCGTCAAGAAGGAAGGGGCGGCGACCCGAATTCTCATTCGGGAGATTCGTCGCGAGCAGATCAGAGAAGGCCTGCGGTCGAACATCGCCCGCATGATGCGCGACGAGACGCCGTGGGATGCGGCCGAGCAGTCGCAAGGCGAGCGCCGGGTTTCGCGGTAAGCCGTTGAGTTGTCGAATGGAAGACGACCGTCGGCTGATCGAGGACTACCTGCCGCTGGACGCGATCAATGCCATTGCGTCCAAGGAGAAGCTGCACCCCCGCAGGTACGTCGAGCTGGTCCACTACTGGCCGGCGCGACGCCCGATCACGGCCTGCCGGGCGGCGATCTACGCCGCGCTGGTTGGTGCGCCAAAGACGGATAAGGAGCGCTCCGACGCGGGCGCGTTCGTCTCCAAGCTGGCGGCATACGCGCCCGACAGCGATGTGCTCGATGAGGCGCAACGGCGCATCCGAAAGGCGAACGGCGGTGTCGCGCCGAAGGTGCTGGACATGTTCGCCGGTGGCGGTGCCATTCCGTTGGAGGCGGCGCGGCTAGGGTGCGACAGCCATGCGCTGGACTACAACCCGGTGGCGCATCTCATCGAGCTTTGCACTTTGGTGTATCCGCAACAATACGGTGCTGCTCTTGCGGCGGACTTCAAGGTGTGGAGCGATGTACTGCTGGCTCGCATGGACGCGGAGATTGGCGACTTCTACCCGCCGGTGCGAATTCCAAAGTCGAAGGAGGTGTCGAATCAGGCTCGCCTCTTCGAGAGAAAACAGACTCCAGACGCGGAGACCGTTCAACCAGCGGCATACATCTGGGCACGGACGGTGCCCTGCCAACGCCCAGATTGCGACGCCCCCGTCCCCCTTGTGCGACAAGCGTGGCTGTGCAAGAAAAACGGTGCGGTGGCGGCGATTCCCAGCATTGAAGCCGGGAACAGGCTGCGCTGGCAAATCGTGTCCGGCGAGGCCGTCAAGGACGTGTCGGAGCAAGCCAGTCAGACCGGGGCGGGACAGGCGGTTTGCGTAGCCTGTGGTACGCCGGCACCGACAACCCATGTCAAAGAGATGGCCGCTGCCGGTCAACTGGGCGAGTCGCTTGCCGCCTTGGTGATAAAGCGCAAGGGGTTCAAGCTGTACCTTGCACCGGACCAAGCAAGTATTCCGCTAGCTAGCGACATCGACAATCGACTACGGTGCTTGGAGCAAGAATTGGGCCTAGGGATCCCATCGGAGGCGCTTCTAGGCAAACTCCGAGATCAATTACCGAGATATGGGTTCAGCAACCATCGCGATCTATACACACGGCGTCAACAACTCGTGCTTCTTCTCCTGATCAAGCAAATACGTGCGGCCCATACGGAGATGCTCGCCGCAGGCATGGATAGAGACAAAGCCAAGGCGCTAGCTACCTATCTCGCAATGGCGTTCGGTCGTTTCGTAGTGGCGTTCAACAAGTTCTCCCGGTGGGAGCCGAAAGATCAGATCACCCGAGGCGCTATTGGCGACAAACAAGCGCTCAAGATGATCTACGACTTCTCCGACATAAGCCCCCTAGCGAAGACCACCGGAAGTCTGCGCTTCGCACTCGACAGAGAGCTCTTTTGCATACGCGAGTTGGCGAAGGTTCGCCGGCCATCAAGCGTCGCGCGAGGCGACGCTGGGCGCTTGCCTTACGAGGATGCGACTTTCGATGCCGTCGTCACGGACCCTCCTTACTACAGCAGCATCTACTATGCAGACCTCTCCGCCTTCTTCTATGTCTGGCTGCGGCGCATCGTTGGCGACATCCATCCTGAGCACTTCGCGCTGCCTACACCACCTAAACGGCGGGAAGCCGTCTCTCAACCTAGCGAACACGGCGGAGACGGGGACAAGGCGAAGGAGCACTATCAGAAAGTGATGCGTCGGTCGTTCGCCGAGGCGCGGCGTGTGCTTAAACCGGGTGCGCCGCTAGTCTGTGTCTATGCACACCGGACGACAGAAGGCTGGGCGACGCTGATCCGTGCGTTGGTCGACGCTCAACTTACGGTTACGGAGGCTTGGCCGATGCAGACCGAGTCCAGCGGCAGGACGAACGCGCAAGGTGCTGCCGCCCTGTCGGACAGCATCTTTTTTGTGTCTCGTCGGCGAGAAGGCCCCGCGGCAGTTGGCCAATACGAGACGGAAGTGGCACCAGAGCTCCAACGCATCGCCGGCGAACGGGTGACCACTTTGTGGGCTAGTGGCAGGGGTATCGGCGGTGCCGACCTGCTGATGGCCGCGGTGGGCGCCGGTCTGGCCGCCTACACGCGCTTCTCCAAAGTGGAATACGGCAACGGCGAACCCGTCCCGGCCGAGCGCTACCTTCGCGATGTGGAAGGGGCCGTGCTCGACGTGATGCTCGACGAGGTGTTCGGAATGCGTGGTGCCGCGGTGGGCATGGTGGACCCGGTCACTCGGTTCTACATTCTGTGGCGGTTCACCTACCGGGAAGCCAGCGTGGAGGCGGGCGACGTGTACGTCTTCTGCTATCCGCAAGGCATAGAGATCGACGGCCCGAACGGGCTGACGGGGCCGAGCCCGTCGTTGGTCGAGAAACACGGCAGCAGGTTCCGTGTGCGGAGCTACCAAGAGAGGGGCGCGGCTGAGCAGCTTGGCATCGGCGCTGGGCGACCGTCGCCGCTGATCGACGTCGTCCACCGGATGCTCTGGCTGCTCGACAATCGGCCAACCGACTTGCAGGAGTTCCTTGCTGCCGCACAACCCAATCAGGAGGCGCTTCGCTTGGTCACCCAAGCGCTCTGCGCGCCGGTGCTTGCCCGTTCCGAGTCGCAAGAGAAGGCGACCGAGGAGCTGGCGGCTCTCTCGAAGCTGAACGCCAATTGGCGACCTGTCATTGAAGGCGCCGCCTTTGCCCAAGCGATGGACGATGAAGCCAAGGGACAGGCTGAATTGGCATTGGAGAGCGCTTCCTGATGGCTACGCAACGCCCGTGGATCGAGTGCGTGCAACTGCACGCCGATGTGCTCTCCGAGCATTTCTCCGAGGACATTTTTGCCTTGGATCTCGGGGCGTTGTCCGACCATCTGATCGGCAAGGCATCGGGCATGCCCGATGCAGACCTTCCCCAAGTGCCCGCCGTTTACCGGGATGCCCGCAGCTTCTTCGCAGCGTCCTACGTCACCGCGGGCCTGAAGGCTTTGCTTGAGGACGTGCTCGGTGGGCTAAGCGGTGCCGAGGGTGGGCGCGTACTCAAGCTGGTTACGCCCTTCGGTGGCGGCAAGTCCCACACGTTGGCGGCCCTGTTGCACGCTGCGTTGTCGAGAAGCGCCTTGGACGCCCTCCCCGAAGCCAAGGGCCTGCCGCGGCCAGAGAGCGCCAACGTCGCCGTGGTGGACGGCCAGTTCTTCGACGTCGCCGTAGGCAAACAGGTGCCGAAAGAAGGCTTCTCGGCGCAGACCATCTGGGGTTGGATCGCTTGGGCGCTTGGCGGGCGCAAAGGCTATGAGCTGGTTCGTCAGCAGGACGAACGGCGAGTGGCACCGGGCGGGGATCGGATCATTGAGGTGCTCAAGATGGGCCCCAGCCTCATCCTGCTCGATGAGCTTTTGGAGTACCTGATAAGCGCCGGCGGCGTACCCGTGGGGCAGACGACGCTGCGTGACGAGACGCTGTCGTTCCTGAAGCGCCTCACGGTTGCCGTAGGCAACGTGCCGAACGCGGTGCTCGTGTATTCCTTGCAGTCGAGCAAGCGGGAGTCCTTGGAGTACACCAGCTTGCTCCAGATCGTGGAGCACCTCGCCGCCCGCAAGGACCAGCGCCGGGAGCCTGTGGAAGACGACGAGATTCTGAACGTGATACAGCGCCGCCTGCTGTCCGGGCCAGTGGACGCGAACATGGCGGGGAACGTCGCGGAAGCCTACCGCCAACTGTTCACGCAGATGCGTCGCGCCTACGCGCAGGGCGATTCGGAGCGGCAACAGGCCGAGGATGAAGGGCTGACGTTGCGCGACCGGATCCGAGCGTCCTACCCGTTCCATCCCGCGCTCATCGACGTGATGCGGGAACGCTGGGCCGCGATCCCCGAGTTCCAACGTACGAGAGGTGCGCTGCGGTTCTTGGCGGCCTGCTTGCGGGCCGCGCATAGCGCCGGTAGCTCCCGCTTGCTCCTTGGGCCGGGCGACGTTCCCATCCAAGACAGCGACGTGCGGCTTGCCTTCTTCAAGGAAGTGGGCCAGCGCGAGGACTTCCAAGCCTGTGTGCAGCACGACTTCGTGGGTGCCAACGCCCGCTCTCGGCGCGTCGACGAGCGGCGGGCGCGCGAAGTCACTTCCGAGGCGGGCAAACAGCCGGCGCTTCGATTGGCTACGACCATGCTGATGTACTCCTTCGGCGGCCTGCGACGTACGGATGGCACCGGCGGCGACGCCTTGCCGCCCGGGATAGGCGAGCCGGAGCTGCTTGGCATCAGCATCGCCCCGGATCTCGACAACACCACGGTGCAGGCTTGCCTGAAGGAGCTTCGGGAACAGTGCCTCTATCTGCACTTCGACGGCCTGCGCTACTGCTTCAAGAAGGACCCCAACGTCACGTTGTTGGTGGAACAGGAGGCTGAGGCCGTCGCTCGGAACGAAGATCGTGTCCGAGCGCGAATCAAAGAGATGATCGAAGAGCGCCTTGCGGGGGAACCATCGGCCATCGTTTGGCCGGCCAAGGCGGCGGACATTCCCGACCGCGAACATCGGTTCCTCGTCGCCTACCTCCCGTTGGAGCACGCCGCACTCACCGAGGCAGAACAGCAGGCGGCGATGAGGGAACTTGCCGAGAATTACGGCGCGAGAGCACGGGAGTTCCGCAACGCCCTCGGCATCGCGCCGCCAGCAAGCGACCAGATCGAAATCTTGCGCCACGCGACTCGGTATCTGCTGGCGGTAGAGAGTGTCCAAGGCAAAGCGCGGGAGCTCAATCTCACGGACACGCAAAAGAGCCAAGTCCGGGAGCGCTCGGCTACGGAGGCTACGGCGGCCGAATCGACGCTCCTCAAGCTCTACGAGACCATCCTGCTGCCCGCCATCGACAGCGGCACCGCGGCCTTTGAGGACGTTGAAGTCGGCGGCCGCCCGTTGCGGACAACGCTGGACGCCAAGAAACGGGCGCAAATCCACCAACGGACGCTGGAACTGTTGACGCAGGTGCAACGCAAGGTGTTCGAGACGTTGGCGCCGGGCAGGATCGTCGAGTTGTTCAAGCTCGGCAGTGCCGCGGAGGAACAACCGGGCATTGCCCTCGCCAAGGTCGCGGCTGGTTTCTTCTCCTTTCTCGGATTCCCGCGCCTGAAGGATGCGGAAGCAGTCCGTCGTGCCATCGTGCGCGGCGTCGAGACCGGCGACTTCGCCTATTGCACTGGCGAGCCGGTGCTAGGGGCCAGTGGCCGTTACGAAATCGAATGGTCACGAGTCGCCTTCCAGCGTCGAATAGCAGAAGACGAAGTGGACATGGACGCCGGTTTTCTGATGATGCCGACTGCCTTGCCGGAACGCCCAGACCCGTCGCCCCAGATCCGTGAAGGCCCAACGCCCTATGTGCCTAGCAAACCGGATGCCGAGGTGCCTCAGCCGACGCCGGCCGTCGGCGATGTCCTTCGCAGGCTTAGCTTCAAGGCCGATCGTGATGCTCTGTTCGCAGCTTGGAACGCTTTGGCCAATCTTGCCGACATGGCGGGTAAGGTGACCGTTAGCGTATCCGTGGACGAAACCGTGGAATTGGATCGACACAGCCTTGAGAACGCCGTCCTCGAGCCGCTTCGAGAGCTCGGCTTGATCGACGACGAACCGGGCGACTGAGGCGACGGCATGGCCAGAGCAGATCAGCTCCTAGCACTGGCAAAGGCTGGTTCTTGCGGCGATCGATTGGCGTTCCGCAAGGCGCTTGAGGACGTCATCGCAGCCGAACGCGCACGGCAGCATCACGTCCTCGCGGACCGGCTTGCCACCCACCTCGAAGCCGTAGGGCGAACGGAGAGAACCCCGGGCCCGGTTCGACGATCAAGCATCACCGACCTCTACCACGACATCTCGCCGGTGCGAATGTTGGACGACCTTGTGCTGCCCAAGGAAGTTGTGGCCGCCTGCCACCAGATGCTGGCCGAACACCACCGGGCGGACTTGCTGCGGGCGCACAACTTGGAACCGCGCCACCGGCTGTTGCTCACCGGCCCGCCGGGCAACGGCAAGACCTCGTTGGCGGAAGCGCTAGCGTCGGAGTTGGCCGTGCCGCTCTTCTCCGTGCGCTACGAAGCCGTCATCGCCAGCTACCTTGGCGAGACCTCGGTGCGGCTGGCCAAGCTCTTCGACCAAGTTCGGACGCATCGTTGCGTGCTGTTTTTCGACGAGTTCGACGTGGTGGGCAAAGAGCGGGGCGACATTCACGAGACGGGCGAGATCAAGCGTGTGGTGAGTTCCTTGCTGCTGCAAGTGGATGATCTGCCGAGCCATGTCGTCGTCGTGGCAGCCACCAACCATCCCGAGCTGCTTGATCGTGCGGTGTGGCGGCGCTTCCAAGTCCGACTCGACTTGCCGCGGCCAACGCAAGCGCTGGCCGCGGAGTGGTTCCGCCACTTCGAGAACCGCTCTGGCTTGAAGCTGGGACGAGCGCCGACAACGCTGGCGAAGCAACTACATGGCTTGAGCTTCTCCGATTTGGAGCAGTTTGGTTTGGACGTGCAGCGCCAGCATGTGTTGGGAGTTCCCGACTGCGACACGAAGGCGATGGTTGCCAGCCTTTTGAAGGTGTGGAAGAAGCGACCCGAATGCCGCCGTGTGGCTGCCGGCATCGGAGATCAATAGATGCCAGAACGACCTCTGTTGGTCCTTCCTATGCCGGGGCAGGCTGTGGAACGTGCGAAGAATCCGTCTTTTCCAACCAACGTCCACCGCCCCAACCGTGAACGGCAACGCGAGAGATTGACTCCCAGATTCGCGGCGCTGCAGCAAGCAATCGAGTCGCATCGCGCCCGGTTCCAAGTAGATGCTCAAGGTCTCGTTCCTGAGGACGTAGTGGTCTTGGAGACCGTCGGCCCAGTAGATCGCTTCGTGCAAGCCGTGGAGAGGATTCCGGGCATGGAGTGGCTGGCAGAAGTCGAAGAAGTAGACATACCACCGGACGACGACTTCTTCGCTCATGCCCGAGCCGGGGAACGAGACGGGCGCCCCCTGAGCGGTAGGTTGTTCATGGTGTTCACCAATCAATCAGCCTTGGATCAGATGCTCTCGCTCTGGCGGTCATGGCAGGACAATCAGCGGCTGGAACGTGGGCTAGGGCCGTGGGAGGCGATCTTCTCACAGCTTCGAGACGTTCGGCGATGGGGTGCGCGGGATCGGCTGCACGAGACGGGCGTGTTGGACGATTGGCGGGAGCGAGTCGAACACGGCGAGGAAGTCGTGCCTTGCGAGATTGAGCTGTGGCATCGTGGAAGTCAGGCTGCACGGGAGTTGGCCCGTGATCGTGTTGCGAGGCTTGTTGAAGGCGTAGGCGGAAGCGTGCTAGCGGAAGCGACGCTATCGGAAATCGCCTACCAGGCACTTCTGGCCACGCTTCCTGTGGCAAGCTTCGATGAGGTGCTTGCGGGAAATAGCGACGACATCGATCTCGTGCAATGCGAGCAGATTCAGTTTATCCGCGCTAGCGGACAAATGACGGCGACGCCCGCTACGGACACCGGCACATACGATCAGGAAGGCGAGGCACAGCTTGGCGCCTTGCCTACCAGCCCGCCGACTGTTGCGCTGCTTGACGGCCTGCCGCTGCAGCGACACCGCCGCCTAGACAGGCGGCTAATCGTCGACGACCCAGATGATTTCGAGGCGAACTATCCCGCCAGCCAGCGAGTTCACGGCACGTCGATGGCATCGCTCATCATACATGGCGACTTGGGTGTGAACGACCCGCCATTGCCGAGCCGCCTCTATGTCCGCCCGATCCTACTACCCAACCAGAAAGATTGGCGGAACTACGAAGAGACCGTTCCCGAGTCGATCCTCGTCGTGGACCTGCTGCATCGGGCGGTACGTCGTCTGTTCGAGGGCGAGCGGGACGAACCAGCCGCGACAGCCAATGTCGCAATTATCAACCTGTCAATCGGCATACGGGATAGGCCTTTCGCACAGGCCATGAGCCCTCTCGCCCGGTTGCTCGACTGGCTGGCGTGGCATTACAAGGTTCTCTTCGTCGTCAGTGCAGGAAACCATGCCGGGCCCATCCGTTTGACCGTATCGTCGGCCGATTTGGACACGATGGACGACGCAGCCATCGAGTGCGAAGTAGTAAAGGCCGTAGCGGTGGATACGAGGCACCGTCGGCTGCTGTCACCGGCGGAGTCCTTGAACGCGCTCACGGTTGCGGCTACACACGCTGATGCGTCATCGGGCCAACCCCCAGGTTATATCGATCCGCTCGACAGTGGGCTCCCGAGCCCGGTCAATGCGCAAGGATCTGGCTTTCGACGTGCTATAAAGCCAGAGGTACTGGCACCGGGCGGTAGGATCGCGTTACACAAGCCATTGGTCGCATTCACCAAGGCGGAAATGGAGCCGTACACTCAGGCAGGCGCACCGGGGCAGCGTGTTGCGGCCCCCGGCCCTGCGGCCGGCGACGTAAACGCCGTTAGACACACACGCGGCACCAGCAACGCAACAGCGCTTGTCACCAGATCGGCAGCTTTTCTGCAGGAAGTGCTGGATGATCTCCGTAACGGACCGGATGGCGAGGTGATCGACCGTGTGCCCCGCGCTGTCTGGTTGAAGGCGATGATCGCTCATGGCGCGGACTGGGGCCGAGCTGGGAGACGACTGGACGAGGTGCTGCGAGACCGAAACAACAGCCATCGTTTCAGGGAGTATGTTGCCCGGATGCTCGGCTACGGGACAGTGGATACGGGCCGCGTCAGCGAATGTACCGCGTGGCGCGTGACCGTGCTGAGTGGCGGCGAGCTTGGCGAAGACGAGTCGCACGTTCACAACTTTCCTCTGCCGCCCTCGCTCAACGGCTTGTCCACACGCAAGCGTCTGATCATCACGCTCGCGTGGCTCTCGCCGGTCAACCCGCGCCACCAAGCTTGGCGAAGGGCGAGTCTCTGGTTTGACCCGCCAATGGCTGAACTGCAGGTAAAGCGGCAACAGGCCGACTACCGGGCCGTACAGCGAGGCACGTTGCAGCATGAGGTACTTGAGGGACGCGGGGCGGCGGCCTTCAGCGAAGGAGACGTCTTGAAAGTCCAAGTGAGCTGCCGTGCGGATGCGGGAACACTTGAGGAGACGGTGCCATACGCCCTAGTCACTACGCTCGAAGTCGCCGAGGACCTCCTGCTCGACATCTACGATGAAATGCGCACGGCCGTGCAAGCGGCACAATTGCGGGTTTGAGTCCCGGTGAGGAGCCCACGGACGTTGCGGAACACTAGCGCCACGTTTTGCGCTGCTTCCAGCGGCGGCGGCCGCGGACGCCTTGCTCTTTCATGCCGAGATAGAACTCCTGAATGTCGGCGGCGGATTTCAGCCGCTCGCAGGTGTCCTCCATCACGATGCGGCCGACCTCCATCACATAGCCGTAATCCGCCACGTCCAGCGCCATGCGGGCGTTCTGCTCCACCAGGAGGATGGCCATGCCCTGCTCGCGGTTCATGCGCTGCACAATCGCAGCGATTTCCGCCACCAAGCGCGGCGCGAGGCCGAGGGAAGGCTCGTCCAGCAACATCAGTTTCGGGCGCAGCATCAACGCGCGGCCGATGGCGAGCATTTGCTGCTGGCCGCCGGAGAGGAATCCGGCCGGCAGTTTGCGCAAGTCGGCCAAGGCCGGGAAGTAGCCGTACACCAAGTCCAAATCCTCGCTCAAGTCCGCCCGCCGGCGGGTGAACGCGCCGACGCCGAGATTCTCCTCCACGGTGAGGAACGGGAACACCTCGCGCCCCTCGGGCACATGGCCGAGGCGCAGGCGGGCGACGCGATCCGGGTCGCGTCCGGTGATTTCCTCGCCTTGGAACACCACGCTGCCTTTCTGCGGATCCATCGCGCCGGAAATGGTCTTCAACACCGTGGTTTTGCCGGCGCCGTTGGCGCCGAGTATGGTCACGATGGTGTTGTCGCGGACTTCCAGCGAAACCCCGCGGATGGCCATGATCGGCCCGTAGTAGGTTTCGATGTTGCGCAACACCAGCAGCGGCGCGGGCGATTCGTTCACTTCACTCATGCGCCAGTCTGTTCCGCGTCATCGTCGTTGTCGTCGCCGAGATAGGCGCGCAGCACGTCTGGATGTTGTTGAATCTCGGCCGGCTTGCCGGTGGCCAGCACCGCGCCATCCGCCATCGCCAGCACCCGGTGCGAAACCGCGGCCACCAAGTTCATGTCGTGTTCCACCATGGCGATGGTGACGCCCAAGTCCGCCACGATGTCCTCGATCCAAAACGCCAGATCCTCGGTTTCCTCCGGGTTCAAGCCAGATGACGGTTCATCGAGCAGCAGCAAACGCGGTTCCGTACACAGCGCCCGGCCAATCTCCACCAGCTTGCGCGCGCCGTAAGGCAGGGCGCCGACCACGGCGTGGCGGTGGCGTTGCAGATGCAGCAGATCGATCACCTCCTCCACTTTCTCGCGGAACCGCACCTCTTGGCGGCGCACTTGCGGCAGGAACAGGAAATCCGTGAGCAGATTCGTCTTGCGATGCACGTGGCGGCCGACCAGCAAGTTGTCCAACACGGTTTCCCGATCGAACAGCTCCGTGTTCTGAAACGTGCGCGCGATGCCGAGTTCCGCCACATGGTGCGCCGGCGTATGCGTCATGTCCTCGCCGGCGAAGCGCATCGCGCCCTCGTCCGCCTCGTAGAAGCGGCTGATGAGATTGAACACCGTGGTCTTGCCGGCGCCGTTCGGCCCAATGATGCTGAACACCTCGGCTTCGCGGATGGCGAACGAAACCGAGCGCACGGCATGCACGCCGCCGAAACTGATGGAAAGGCCGTCCGCCTCGAACAGCGTTTCCACATTCGTCTCGCTCAATGCACCCGCTCCGTGCGCAAGTAGGATTTCTGCCGTTTGTAGGTGGCTTGGCGATACAAAGGAAACTCGTCGAACCAAGCGCGGATCTTCCGCCAACGCCCGTAGATGCCGAGCGGCTCGAACACCAGGAACAGCGCAAGGATCGCGCCGTACGCACCGAGTTCCAAACCCGGCACGCGGTCCACGCCAACCACCGCCAAGCCGTCGCGCGCCAGCGCCAGCAACTGCGGCAGGAACACCACGAACAGGGCCCCGAACACCACCCCGTGCAAAGAACCGACGCCGCCCACCACCACCAGCAGCAGCAACTGAATGGAAACCTGCACCGTGAACGATTCCGGCGCCAAGTGGCCGTACACATGCGCCATCAGTGCGCCAGCCAAACCAGTGAAACCGGCGGAGAAGGCGAACGAAATCGCCCGGGTGCGCGCCAAGTGAACACCCATGCTTTCGGCGGAAACCTCCGAATCCCGCACCGCCACGAAGGCGCGTCCGGTGGGGCTGCGCAAGAGATTCGCCGCGCCCCACAGTCCCGCCGCCAACAAGCCCATGCAGAGGTAGTAGAAAACCATCCGGTCCGTGAGCGCCACGCCAAGCACGGTCGGCTGGTCCACATGCACACCGCGCACACCGCCGGTGACCGCGTCCCAGCGTTCCACGCCGAACGCCACCACGCGCTCGAACGCCAAGGTGGCAACCGCGAGATACACCCCGGTCATGCGCCGCGCGGAGTATCCCACCAAGGCGCCGGCTGCCGCGGCAAGCAAGGTCGCCGCCGCCAGCGACAGCACGAACGGCACGCCCCAACGCAAGAACGCGGCGTGCGCGAACGCGCCGATGGCGAGAAACGCCGCGTGTCCCAAGCTGACCAATCCGGTGTAGCCCACCAGCAGCATCACGCCGATGCCGGCGATGCCCCAAATGAACACCATCGCCGCTTCGCCAACGTAGAAATTGGTCATCAGCCACGGCGCCACCACCACCGCGAGACCCAGCAGCGCGTACCAGAACCGCTGCCCGTTGTGGCGGAACAAATCCACATCCTGCGAATAGCGGGTGGTGAGAACGAAGCGCACGCCTACACCTTCTTCTTTTGCAGCGACGCGAAAATGCCCTGCGGGCGCACGAACAGCATGAGCAGCAGGATGAGGAAACCGGTCACGTCGCCAAGCCCCGCCGGGCCGTAGAAGCCCACGAATTCCTCCGCCACGCCGATGAGCAAGCCGCCGACGATGGCGCCGGGCAAACTGCCGAAACCGCCGACGATGGCCGCGGCGAACGCCTTGATGCCTACCAAGCCCATGTTCTGGTCAATCAAATTGATGGGCGCGAGCAGCAGCCCGGCCACCGCGGAAATAGCCGCGGCGATGCCCCACACCAAAGACGTGACGCGCTTCACCGGTACGCCGCTGTAGTACGCCGCCAGCTGGTTTTGCGACGCCGCCTGCATGGCGACGCCGAGGCGGGCGCGGCGGAAGAACAGCCACAGCCCGGCGCAAACCAGCGCCGTGGCGCCGATCACCACCAAGCGGTCGTAGGGGAGCACCAAGTCGCCCACCGCCAGCACCTCGCCGGCGTAGGGAACGTCCAGCGTCAGCGGGTCGGTGCCCCAAATGTTCACAGCGATGG
Organism: Candidatus Azotimanducaceae bacterium; assembly: GCA_965243095.1. Lineage (GTDB taxonomy): Bacteria > Pseudomonadota > Gammaproteobacteria > Pseudomonadales > Azotimanducaceae > VXYL01. Next base: position 923,836 of record OZ251530.1, on the reverse strand, counting down.
TGCGCAGCACGAAACCCACGCCGATGGTGAGCATCAACACGGCGAACGGCGGCTCGCCGATCATCGGCCGCAACACCCCGCGTTCCAACGCCATGCCGAAGACCAGCATCGTCGCGACGGTGAACGCGAAACCGGCGAAGAACGGCAGTTGCAATTGATTGACGAACAGGAACGCCACGAAAGCGCCCACCATCATCACCTCGCCTTGCGCGAAGTTGAGCATTTCCGTGGCTTTGTAGATGAGCACGAAGCCCAGCGCGATCAAGCCGAAAACGCAGCCTTTGGAAAGGCCGCTGACGAGAACCTGCAAGAACTCCGACATGAACGCGCCCGCGAAAGCCTAGGTTGCGCGCGGCCCTGCTTCGTCCGGCCCACTCGGCGCCAATTGCCGCTCCACCACGCGGGCGAAGAAACCCGCGCCGAGAGTGAGGGCATCGTCGTTGAAATCGTAGCCAGGATGGTGAACCGGCCGCGCCGCTTCGCCGTCGCCGTTGCCGATGAGCAGGTAGCAACCCGGCACCTTGTCCAACATGAACGAGAAATCCTCCGAGCCGGTGCTCGGTTGGAACTGCCGCCGCACTTGCTTCTCGTCCACCAGATCCGCACACGCCAACGCCGCCGCTTGCGTGGCCTGCTCGTCGTTCACCACCGGATGGAAGGTGGTGCGGAAATCCACGTCGGCATCCGCGCCGAACGCGCCGGCGACGGCGTGCGCCATATCCGTCACCCGTTCCTGCACATGCGCGATCACGCTTTTGGCAAACGCCCGCGCCGTGCCCGAAATGTGCGCGCTTTGCGGGATGACGTTGTAGGCGTCGCCGCCGTGGAACTGCGTCACCGACAGCACCGCCGTGTCGGCGGGCTTGACGTTGCGCGCCACCACGGTTTGCAGCGCCGAGACCAGCTGCGCCGCCACCACGATGGGGTCCACCGTCAGATGCGGATGCGCGCCGTGGCCGCCGCGGCCGCGGATGTCGATGTCGAAGAACGCCCCGGCCGCGGTAACCACCCCGGTTTTCACGCCGAACGTGCCCACCGGCATGCCCGGCGCGTTGTGCATGGCGAAGAGGTTGTCGCAGGGGAAGTTCTCGAACAGGCCGTCGTCCACCATCGCCTGGGCGCCGCCCAGCCCCTCCTCCGCCGGTTGGAAGATGAAATGCACCCGGCCGCGAAAGTTGCGCGTCCGCGCCAGGTACTGCGCCGCGCCGAGCAGCATGGTGGTGTGGCCATCGTGCCCACACGCATGCATGGTGCCGGCGTGCGTGGAGCGGTGCGCGAAGGTGTTTTCCTCGTGGATGGGCAAGGCGTCCATGTCCGCGCGCAACCCGATGGCGGCGGTCTCGTTGCCGTTCTGCAGCACACCGACGACGCCGGTGCCGCCGATGCCGGTGTGCACCGCAAGCCCGAACTCGCGCAGCTTCTCCGCCACGAAGTCCGCCGTGCGCCGCTCTTGGAAGCCGAGCTCGGGATGGGCGTGGATGTCCCGCCGCCAGCGTTGCAGCTCGCTGCGGCTCGCTTCTATGTCGGGTACGCCGGGCACTGCGGGAGCGTAACACGACCAGCACGGGCCGCGCGTATTTGCAAGGCGCTCGTGTGTGGTAGAGTGCCGGCCATCGGAACTATGAGGAACGCACGATGCGTCGGTACCTGCTGGCCGCCTTCGCCGCGTTGGCGATCGCCCTTGTCGCCATGGCCCAACCGTCGAGCTCGCTCCGCCATTTCAAGGTCTGGGACGAGACGACCCTCGCGGCGGAACCCTGTCACCAGAACTACCTCGTGGCGAAGTGTTCGGCGGCCGCGGACTACACCCGCGTTGGCAGGAACTCCCTTTGGCTTCAGTGCAACACGAACACGCTCTACGTCAGCCACATTGACGACGTCGACGACGGACGCTTGGACATCGAGTTCGACTGCCCCTTGACAAGCGCCGAAGGTGCGCCGGCCGAGTACGACTACGTCCAAATGTTGCTCACAGTGAGGGGGACTCTGTCGTCCTGCAGCGTGGAGACCCCGAACCTCACCTGGGAAGACGACGGTTGCGAATACTATCTCCGCAACCAAAGGGTCCACCCTTAGTCGCTGTCGCCGCCACCGAGGTTGCTCCGCGAACTCCGGGCAGGATGCGCCGCAACGCACTCCGCTTCTGCGCTGCCCTTGGCAGCCTCGTTTTCGCCGGCGCGGCCGTCGCCGGCCCGGCCGAGGACTATGCCAAGCACTGCGCGGCCTGCCACGACAAGCCGGCGGACGACAAAGCCCCCAGCACCGACACCATTCGGCGCATGAACAGCGTACGCCTGCGCCACACCTTGGAGCGGGGCAAGATGCGCCAGCACGCCAGCGCGCTGTCGCGCGGGGCGGTGCGCGCGCTGGTCGGGTACTTGGCCGCGGACCAGCACGAGCGGATGCCTGAAAGCGCCTATTGCAGAGGCAAAACCCCGGTAGGCAAGGTGGAGCTTGGCCACTGGGGCTTCGACTTCGCCAACCGCCGCTGGCACCGCGATTCGATTCCCAAGCCGGACGCTTTGGAACTGCAATGGGCGTTCGGCGTGCCCAGCGTTTCGGAAATGCGCGCCCAACCCGCGGTCACCAGCACCACCATCTACCTGCCCACCGTTTCCGGCCGGCTGTACGCGCTGGACAGACGCAGCGGCTGCATCCGCTGGACCTACCAAGCCGAGCGGCCCTTGCGCACCGCGGCCACGCTGGGCACGGCCGGCGATCGGCCGGCGTTGTTCGTCGGCGACAGCGGCGCGTTCATCCACGCCGTGGACGCCGAAGATGGCCAACGCATTTGGGAAGCCCGCGCCGCCTTGTTCAACGCATCGATGGCCACCGGCGCGCCGGTGCAACACGGCGAGCGCTTGTTCGTGCCGGTGTCGGCAAGCGGCGTCGCGCTCGCCATGAATCCGCGCTTCCAGTGCTGCAAATCGCACGGCGGCGTGCGGGCGCTGAACGCCGCCACCGGCGAGGTGTTGTGGACGGCGCACATGACGGACGACGCCAAGCCCACCTACAAGAACGATCTCGGCGTGCAGATGTGGGGCCCTTCCGGTGCCGCGGTGTGGACTTCCCCGGCCATAGACGCCAAACGCGGTGTGCTGTACATCGGCACCGGCGAGAACACCTCCTCGCCGGCCACGGAGCTTTCCGACGCCATCGTCGCCATCGACTTGGCCAGCGGCGAGATCAAGTGGCACTTCCAAGGCACCAAGGACGACGCCTTCAACATGGCGTGCGGCCGGCGCGGCCCCGCCGGCGCCAACTGCCCCAAGGAGAACGGCCCGGACTTCGACTTCGGCGCGTCCGTGATCATCGCCCAGAACAGCGCCGGCAAGGACGTGCTGCTGGCGGGGCAGAAATCCGGCGAGGTCTTCGCCTTGGATCCCGACGACAACGGCGCGGTGATTTGGCGGCGGCGCCTGAGCCCGGGCAGCGCCCTCGGCGGTGTGCATTGGGGCATCGCCGCGGACGAAAGCCAGGTGTACGTGCCCATCGGCGACCCTCCTCGCGTACCCGGACGGCGGCCGGGCGTACAGGCGCTGCGCATCGACGATGGCGCGGACGTGTGGCGGCATGTGGCGGAACGCGGCTGCGAGTTTCGCCTCACCGCCGACCCGTGGCCGGATTGCCTGCCGCGCTACGAGTTCTCCGCCGCGGTGAGCATCTTCGGCGACGTGGTGCTGGCCGGCGGCATGGACGGGCGCATCTTCGCCCTGGATCGCAAGGACGGCCGTGTGCGTTGGAGTTTCGCCACCAACCGCTACTTCGACGCGGTGAACGGCATCGAAACCCACGGCGGCTCCATCGACAACGCCGGCGTGGTGGCCGCGGGAGGCGCCGTGATCGCCCAATCCGGCTACGGCCTCTTCGGCACACCCGGCAACGCCCTGCTGGTGTTCGCCCCGGCCGCTGCGCAAAACGCCGAAGGAAGCCAGTAGCGCAAAGCGCGAACCTCAACGCCCCGGCACGGTCGCGCCCCTGCACCGAGTTTGCGAAGCAAACTCCAACGCGCCCCGCAGGGGCGCGCCCTAGCCGCCTTCGATCCGCTGCATGAAGAACACTTCGCTGTTCGGCTGTATCGGCTCAAGCCAAGCGTCTTGGTAGATCTGCCCGTCGATGGCCACGGCGGTCTTGGTGAGCACCTCTTCAATGCCGGGCCACTGCGCCTCCAACTTGCGCAGCAACCCGCGGAAGTTCTCGCAGGGAACCTCCAGCTCGCGCACACCCTCGGTGTTCGCCAGCAGGTGATCGGGAAAAACGACCTTCGCCATGCGTTGCATTGTACCCAATTTGGCAGGATGTCCAACGCGCTACTCGTACAGGAACTCGGCATAGGTCCGGTTCCAACCATCCGGCACCACGCCCTGCCAGCCGTCGACCGTGTAGTCCTTCGGGGAGACGTGCAACGCCGACTCGCCACCCGATAGGCACTCGATCACGGCGTGTACGGCGTCCAGCAAGGTGAGGTACGCCCGCCGTTCCTGTGCCCGATCGAACCACTTCTCGCATACGTCCGGTGGGTACACGCCGCCCAGGACGCCGTAGTGATCCTGCACCACGAACTCCAAGCCGTTCACATCGGGAGGGGAGGCGTCCCGAACGTCACGGCGGGACAGGAATGGCCCATGGTCGCCGTACACCAAAAGGATCGCATGCGGATCGTTTGCGTTCAGATGGGCAAGCAACCGCGTCAGCAGTTTGGCTGCGATCCCGCTACCGTGCAGGTAGCTCGCACGATACCTACGGAGATGTCCCTCATCAGCGTAGCGGAAGCCCGGGGCGGTGTGGCCAGGGTGGTAGATGTGCGCCATGGCAAACTGCGGGCCGTTGCGAGAAGAAGCCTCGCCGAGGCGGTCGATCACCCTCTGCCACACGTTAGATTCGAGGCGACGTTGTCGACCCAAGAAACAGTGGCCCCAAAAAGCCACGATCTGGATGCGAGGGTCGAGCAAGTGACAAAGGGCGGAGTCGCCGCCTACAAAATAGTGGTCCAAAAACGGCCCCTTCGTCTTGCCAAAGAACGCGTCTCCATACGCGAATGTCGTCTCGTAATCATTGTTCCTGAAAATGCGGAACAGCGGACTCTCGGTATGTCCCGATAGAAGCTGCAAGCTACTGAAGTTGCCGGTGTGGGCCCTCGCTGCCGTACTTGCGCGATTGTGCCAACGCTCGTCCAACGCGGCCACCAACTCCAGCGATATCGTCGTGTTTATCCCGTTGACAAAGAAGTTCTCGAAACGCCGAAAGCGAGCCGCGAATAAGTCATGGAAGGGCGTCGTTTCCAAGTCCATGTATTTCTGCAGCAAGACACGTGGTGCCATCGCGTCAAAGGACAAGAAATAGACGTTCCGCCGCCGCTCGAACGTCACGTCGCGAACATTCGGCATGTCGACGAGTGCCGGCGGCGGATCGTCGCGGGCCAACAAATGATCCGCTGCGACCAAGCTGGCCACCGTCGAGACCAAGGCAACCAGCGTCAGCCCGAGGCTCGGTGAACGGTCGATCGCCCCGAACGCAACGAACGACGCGAAACCGGCCGCGCCCAGCAGCGACCAGAGCATTAGCGGATTGGTGAAGAGCAGGTCCGTGTGAATGGCATGCGAGCTGGCGATGCCGAACACGGCGAGGATGGAGACCCAAGCGTTGGCGATCCAAGGTGCGCACGGAAGCAGCACGAACAAGAGCGCACCGCCGTTCACCGCGGCGCCGAATGCCAAGATGCCGAGCAAGTCGGAGTCCGAAAAAGCGTTGGACGAAGGAGCGTAAGTGGTGCCGAGCGACAGCGCCAACAGTGAGAACAAAGCGATTGTCTTGGCGCATCCCGCGACAAGACGCAGGCGCAGAGGCAACGCGCGCCGCCTGTGTTCCGTCTTCATGCTGATTCCACGTCTCTGTCGCGCCTAGCCGCGGCATCGCCTAGGCGCCGCCTACGCAGGGACATCTGGCTCGCGCAAACCTTGGTTTTCGCCAACACGTGATCCGGGAACGACCTTCGCCATGCGCCGCATTATACCCAGCTCGGCACGGCGCCCAAGCGTGTAGCACCCGCGACGCCGCACGGCGAGCGTCCCGAGCGGCCGCAGGTACAATCCGGTGTCCCGCGCCAGTCGCGTTGTCGCCAGCGCAACGTGCGTGGGCAACGTCAATCGCAAAACGCAGGGAGAATCCGAAGCACGATGGGCAAAGCTGTGGGCGCCGCGGTTGTATACACGGCGAGGCGAGTGGCCGAGGCGCCGTGGTTCCATTGGGGCGTTATCGGCATCATCGCGGCCAACGCCGTGGTGATCGGGTTGGACACCTCGGCCTACCTGGCAGCGCGCTACGGCGCCTGGTTCCAAGCCGCGAACCAACTGTTCCTCGGCATTTTCGTGGTCGAAGCCGCGATCAAGATGATCGCGTGCTGGCCCAAGCCGCTGCGCTACTTCCGCGATGGCTGGAACGTCTTCGACTTCTCCATCATCGTCATCAGCCTGCTGCCGAGCACCGGCGAACTGGCCACCTTGGCGCGGGTTGCCCGCCTGCTGCGGGTGCTGCGGTTGATCTCGGCGCTGCCGGAGCTGCGCCTCATCGTCACCACGCTGGTGCGCTCCATTCCGAGCATGTTCAACGTGATCTGCCTGATGTCCATCATCTTTTACATCTACGCCGTCGCCGGCTACCACCTGTTTCACGAGGCCGACCCCACCCATTGGCGCACACTCGGCATCGCCGCGCTGACGCTGTTCCGCATCGTCACCCTGGAGGACTGGACGGACGTGATGTACGCCGCGATGGAACACCACTGGTGGGCGTGGGCGTACTTCGTGAGCTTCGTGGTGGTGGGCACGTTCGTGGTCATCAACCTGTTCATCGCCGTGGTGCTGAACAACTTGGACGAGGCCAAGGCGCAACGGCTGGACGAGCTGACGGCGCCGCCTTCCAAGGAGGATCTGCTGCGCGAACTGCGCGCCACGCAAGCCTCCCTCGCTCGGTTGGAATCTCGCCTCGGCCAATCGCCCGAGGAGGTTGACGAGCCACCCGCGAAGCAAGCGCCCGAGTAGCCACGGCGCGTCGCCCGGATATGTTCCAACGCGTGTTCATCGCCAACCGAGGCGCGGTGGCGCGGCGCGTCGTGCGGGCGTGTGGGAAGCTCGGCGTCGATTGCGTGGCCGCCTACGCGGACATCGACGCGGCCGCGCCGCACTTGGCGGAAGCCACGGCCACGGCTCGGTTGCCGGGCTACCTTGCTGCGGACACCTACCTCAACGCCGAACGCCTGCTCACGGCAGCGAAAGCGGCGGGTGCGGATGCGCTGCATCCCGGCTACGGTTTCCTCGCCGAGAATGCCGACTTCGCCCGCGCCGTCACCGCCGCCGGCGTGCGATTCATCGGCCCGGATGCCCATTGGCTGGCGACGATGGGCGAGAAAACCCGCGCCCGGGAGAAGATGGCGGCGGCGGGCTTCCCCATGCATCCGGGTACTGCGGCCATAGCTGAGATCGACGAGCTCAAGACGGCCGCGAACGAGCTTGGCTATCCGGTGATGCTGAAACCGGCCGCCGGCGGTGGCGGCATCGGCATGGCGCGCGTGGACGACGAGCGCGAGTTGGCCACCGCCTTCGCGACCGCGCAAGCCCAAGCGGCGCAAGCATTCGGGGATGCCACGGTGTATCTGGAGCGCTGCTTGGAAAAGCCGCGGCACATCGAGTTCCAGCTACTCGGCGACGGCGAAAGCGTGGTGTCCGCGCTGGAGCGCGAGTGCTCGGTGCAGCGCCGCCACCAGAAGGTGATCGAGGAAGCGCCGGCGCCGGGCTTCGAGCGCGAACGGCTGGCGCAAGTCGAAACCGCGGCGCTGGCGGCGCTGCCCGGTTACGACAGTTTGGGCACAGTGGAAACCCTGTTCTGCGACGACGAGTTCGGCTTCCTGGAAATGAACACCCGCCTGCAAGTGGAGCACGGCGTCACCGAGGAGATAACCGGCATCGACCTGGTGGCCGCGCAAATCCGCCTCGCCGCCGGCGAACGCCTCGCCGACATTCTGCCCGCACGCATCGCCGCATCCGGCCACGCCGTGCAAGCGCGCGTGTACGCCGAGGACTCCCAGCGCATGTTGCCTTCCACCGGACGCCTCGCCGTGTACCGCCCGCCGACGCTCACCGGCGTGCGCGTGGAGGCGGCCTACGCCGAGGGCCAGTGGATAACGCCCTACTTCGACCCGCTGCTGGCGAAAGTGATCGGCACCGGCGCCACCCGCGAACAGGCCATCGGGCGCACTCTGGTGGGCGTCAAGGCGTTCGAGATCCGCGGCGTGGAAACCAACCGCGAACTGCTGATGAACGTGCTCGGCAGCGAGCCCTTCATCGCCGGACGCTTGCACACCGGCATGTTGGAGTCTCCATAGCTGCGGCTGTTGCCGATCCTCACAGCGCCGGGGCGGCATCCGCGATTGCTGTCTCGGCGCGTTCGCGGATGTGCAAGTCGTCGCGTAATCCGGCGTGCCGGGCAACCGCCAAGACGAAGCGGAGTAGCGCGGCGCGTTCGTTCAGCATGGTGGCGTCCACGGCCGGCAGATCGGGATGGGCGGTCAGCACCGCGGCCGCGAACACGCCGCGGCCGGCTCGCACGAAGGTGTCGTTCGCAGCGAATATCTTGACGCCGGCGAGGCCGCAGCTGGGCGAGCGATCCGCGAAGACGTAGCCGTGGACGGTGTCGAGCAATTGCGCTTTGCTGCGGGCGAAGCGTTGCAGGGCGGTTGTGTGGTCGCGGCTTGGGTCTGCTACGGCGACCGCGCGCGGGGCGGCCGGCGGGCCAATCAAGCGGATGGGCTCGCGTGGTACGCCGAGGCCGATGCCGACTTCCGGGCAAATGCCGACCAAGCGGAACAGCGATTGCACGGTGCGGCGCGGCCAGCAGTCGCCGTTGTGGTCGCCGTTCCAACGCACCTTCTTGCCGAGCAAACATTCGCTCACGGCCACGGTGGCGAGCGGCGGCTCAGTCGCCAACGAGGAACTCCCAGGCGCGGTCGGCGGTGGCGGCGGCGATGCGCCGGCCGAGACGCCCCTGCCATGCCGCTTCCCGGCCGTGCTCGTCGCGCCATGCCCACAGGCGCCGGGTGAAGTGGTGCAGGTTGTGCTCGTGGGTGAAGCCCATCGCGCCGTGAACCTGGTGCGCGGTCTCCGCGCCGACGCCGGCCGCCTCGCCCACGCGCGCCTTGGCCGCCGCGACTTCATCGCCGAACCGCGCCGTGCCACAGGCGGCGATTGCCGCGTCGCAAGCGCATGTGGCCGCCGCGACCTCGCCGGCGAGGATAGCGAGGTTGTGCTGCACGGCTTGGAACTTGGCGATGGGGCGGCCGAACTGCTCGCGCACACGGGCGTATTCCAAGGACATTTCGAGGATGCGTTCGAGTGCGCCCGCCATCAACGCCACGCGGGAAAGCGCGAGCAGCTCGGCCAGATCCTCCGGCACCAGCGCTGGCGTCGCGTTGTGCAACGTCACTTCGTCGCGGGGTTCGCCGGCCAAGTTGGCGTTCGGGCGGCAGGCGAAATCCGTGCTGGTTTCGCCGTCAGCCGTGAGGACGCGGCTGGCCGCGCGGGCCCACGGCGCCACGCCATCCGTGGCGATGGTGGTGAAAGCCGGCGGGGGCGTTTCGTCCGTCTCGGGTGCTGCGTTGTGGATCGCGCCGGCGAGCAGGATTTCCGCCAGCGGCAGCGGTGCCGCATGGCGTCCGGCCACCTTCAGCACTCCGAAGAGGTCCGGCCAGCCGGTACCGGAGCCCGGGCTGCCCACCAAGTGCAAGCCGGCAGCGTGGAAGCGCGACCAGAGTTCGTTCGGAAACTCGCCGTTTTCGGCGGCGTCCAAGGTGGCTTTGCGGACGTGATCCGCGAACAGGCGCTCGGTGGTTTCCTCCAGCAATCGATCCATCAGCGCAGCCCCAAGCCGCGGGCGATGACGCCGCGCAGAATCTCGCGGGTGCCGCCGCGCAGGGTGAACGACGGCGCGTACAGAAGGGTTTGGCGCAGGCTGCGTTCCAACGGATGCCGCCACGGCAGGTTGTCGATTTTCTGCCGCACCAGTTCCGGCAGCAGCTTCTCGAAATCGTTGCCGAGCGATTTCACCAGCGCGGCTTCGACCGCCGGGCTCTCGCCGTTCTGCAACATGCCGGCCACCGAGAGCGACATGCGGCGCAAGGTCATCAGGTGGCTGGCGAGCCGGCCGATTAGGGCGGCCGCGTCTTCGCTGGGGTTCGGCCCCGCCGCACGGACGAACTCCACGAAGACGCGAAAGGCGGAGAGAAACCGCTCCGGGCCGCTGCGTTCGTAGCCTAGTTCGCTGGTCACTTGCGTCCAGCCGTTGCCGGGTTCGCCGACGACGTTCTCGTCCGGCACGAAACAGTCTTGGAACAGCACCTCGTTGAAATCCTCGCCACCGGCCAAGTTGCGGATCGGCCGCACGGCGACGCCTTCGCCGCGTAGATCCACAATCAATTGGGAAAGTCCGGCGTGGCGGTTTTCCCCCTGCGGTTCGGTTCGCACCAAGGCGATGATGAAGTGATTGCGGTGCGCGTCCGTGGTCCAGATCTTCGCGCCGTTGACGCGCCAGCCGCCCGCCACCGGATCCGCACGCGTGCGTACGGAAGCCAAGTCCGAGCCGCTGTCCGGTTCGCTCATGCCGATGGAAAAGAAGCACTCGCCGCGGGCGATGGCCGGCAGATAGCGCCGCCGCTGCGCGTCGCTGCCGAACCGCAGCAACAGCGGCCCGCTTTGGCGATCGGCGATCCAATGGGCGCTCACCGGCGCGCCGGCGGCCAGCAGCTCCTCGGTGACCACATAGCGCTCGAAAAACGAGCGTTCGCCGCCGCCGTGTTCCTTCGGCCACGTCATGCCGATCCAGCCGCGTTCGCCCAGCTTGCGCGAAAACGCCGGATCGTGGCCGGCGCCGAAGTCCGAATTCGGCCAGCAGTCGGCGGGCCATTCGGCTTTGAGAAAAGCGCGCACTTCCGCCCGCAACGCCGTCGCCTCGGGCGGCAACTCCACGGCGTCGAACGCCAACCGTCCTTGTTTCATTGTTTGCGCGAAAACGCTACATGTGCCAAACGGAGAACCACGGCACGTATGTTATGAGCAGCAGGGCTATCAACATCACCGCCATGAACGGCAGGCAGGCCGCGTAGACTTCGATCATCGGCCGGTCGAAGCGGTAGCTGCTAATGAACAGATTGATGCCCACCGGCGGGGTGAAGTAGCCGATTTCCAAGTTCGCCAGAAAGATGATGCCGAAATGCACCGGGTGGATGCCGTAGCCCACCGCCACCGGCAGCAGCAGCGGCACCATGATGACGATGGCGGAGAAGATGTCCAAGATGGCGCCCAGCGCAAGCAGCAGAATGTTGAGCAGAATGAGAAACATGTACTTGTTGGAGACATGCTCCTGCATCACCGCGAACATGCGCTGCGGCACTTCCGCATCCACCAAGTAGTTGGTGAAGCCCAGCGCCATGCCCAGGATGAGCAGAATGCTACCCACCATCACCATCGCTTCGCGGGTGACATTGGGCAACGCGCGCCACTTCACATCGCGGTACAGCAGAACCTCCACGATGAAAACGTAGATGGCCGTTACCGCCGCGGCCTCGGAAATGGCGAAGTAGCCCGAGTAAATGCCGCCGAGCACCACGACCGGCAGCGGCAACTCCCAGCGCGCCGCCACCACCGCCTTCCACAACGCCCTCTTGCTGAAGCGGATGCGCGGCACGCCGCCATGCGCCCAGATGGCGTAAACGGAAAGCAGCACCAACATCAAGAGCAGCGGCCCTACGCCGGCGATGAACAATTCCTCCAAGGCGAACGGTTCGCCGTAGCCGAGTTGCTGCGCGACGATGCCGTAGAGAATGAGCGGCACGGACGGCACCAGCAACAACCCCAAGCTGCCCGAAGTGGTCACCAGTCCCAAGCTGAAGCGCTGCGGAAAACCGCTCTTGACCAACATGGGCAGCAACAATCCGCCCAACGCGACGATGGTCACCCCGGATGCGCCGGTTAGCGCTGTGAACAACGCGAAGGCCACGAAACCCACCACCGCTAGACCGGCCGGCAGCCAGCCGAACAGCGCTTGGGTGAGCGCCATCAAGCGCTCGGACGACTTGGCGGCGGCCATGAGATAACCGGCGAAGGTGAAGAACGGCAACGCCACCAACAGCGGCTGATGAGTGATCTCGTACACGCTGAGCGCCGCCGACGAAAGCGGCACGCCGGTGGCCAGAAAGCCGAGCATGGCGCCGGCCAGGATGACCACGAACAGCGGTGCGCCAAGCAGTGCCATCAACACCACCAACGCGGCGCCGGCCCAGATCATCATGGTTGCCGCTCCGGCGATGGCGGCGGCGTCTCTTGGGTGGCAGGGGTGCTGGTTTCCTCGACAGGTTCGTTCACATTTGGCGGCGGCGTTGCAGCCAATGCTTGCTCCGGGTCCGGCGGTTGCTCCGCATCCGGCGCACTTGGAGCGTCGACCGAAGCGACGTCCGAAGCCGCATCCACCGGCGGCCAAATCGCGCGCAACAAATACGTCACCGCCATGATGGCGGCGGCGATGGGAATGATGCTCTCGCACACCCACGCCGGCACCGCCGCCACCCCGGGCGTGCCGTACTCGTAATCGACCTTGATCACATCAATGGCGTACCACCCCAGCGCGCCGCAAAGCACCGCGGCGAACAGCGCGGTGATGCGGGCGGCCACTTGCTGCAAGCGCGGCCCGCCGAAACGGGCCACCAGGTCGATGCTGATGTGGCTGTTGCCGCGCGCCGCCGCCACCGCGCCGATCATCGTCGCCCACAACATGCCGACATGAACGAGATCCGAACCCCACGCCAAGCCGGTGTAGGACAGGTTGCGGGCGGCGATTTGATAGGTCGCCACGCCAACCATCGCCGCGAGCAAGGTCACCAAGAGCGCCGTTTCCACGGTGCGCAACGCGGCGTCCAGCCGCGCTTCGAATCTCGTGAGTTCCCGCTGTGCCACCGTGGCGGCTCTTGCCTTGGTTGCTAAGCCCGGCGCCTCAAGTCAACCTTCCGGCGTCGCCGCGGCATCGCGCAACTCCGCCAAGTGGCCCTGCAACATGGCGTGTATCTCGGCGCTGATGACGCCTTCCTTCACCCATTCCTCGGAGGCCGCGGCGGCGAAACCTTGCCAATCGCGCAGTTCCGCCGGCGTCAAGGTGATGAATTGCAAACCTTGGTTCTTCAGCACGGCCAACACCTTCTCGTGGTCGGCGCGGTTTTGCTTATTCGCGTCGGCCACGGCCGGCACCATGATGCGGCGCAGCGCCGCGACATCCTCCTCGGTCACGCCGCGCAGCGCCCGCTTGTCCACCACCAACATGCCGTAGATGTACATGATCGGCAGGTCGATCATGTATTTCAGCCGCGTATGCCATTGCAAAGGCAACACGGCCACCGGCGGCGCGGCAACCGTGTCGATCATGCCCGAGCTCAGGCCGGGCAGCACATCGCCGATGGTGAGCGAAATCGGCGCAATGCCGAACGCGGACAAGGTGCGGGCGGCGGCCACGTCGCCGGCCGGCGCCCACACCTTCAGGCCCCGGCCGTCGGCCACCGTGCGCGCCTCCTTGGTGGACATCGGATAGGCCATGCCCACTTCGCCGATGCCGAACGCCTCGAAACCGGCGTCGCCCAGGCCGGCGATCAACACGGGATCCATGCGTTCGCGCACGGCGTCCACTTCCGCTAGATCGCGAAACGCCATCGGCAGGTTGTAAATCTGCACGTCCGGGTAGATGCGTTGAAACACCGCCGCCGTCATCAACGCGCCGTGCAACTCGCCCAAACGGATCTTGCGCAGCACCACGGTGTCGTCCTTGCCTTTGCTGCCGCTGGCGTAGATTTTCATGGCGAGGCGTCCGTCCGTGGCTTGGCGCAGCTCCTCGTTGGCGGCGTCCAGAACCCGCAGCCAAGACGACCCGGGCGGCGACGTGGTGGCGATCTTCAACTCCTTCGCCGGCGCGCCGGCGGCGAAGATCGCGGCCAGCAAGACGCAAGCCACGTGGATCGCCAGCCGATTAGAAGAACTCGTCCGCGGACTGCAATAGTTCACGCGCTTGCTCCTTCGCAATGGTGTTCATCAAGGTCAGGCCCTCTTGCTCGGCGTCCGCCGCGAGCACTTCGCCCAGCAGGCGGTCGTGCAGTTCGCGGTTGAACACCAGCCGGGCGTAGGACTCGGCGTAGAACACCTTCACCAAAAGGTGCCTGCCGTTCGTGATTTCGATGGCGCGCTCGAAGTGTGTGCGCCCCAGTTCCGGTTTGCCGCCCAAGGCCTCCGGCAGCAGCGTCTCGAACACGCCCATATAAAGGCGCGGGCCGCCGTGGTCGTGGCGCTCGTCGAGGGCCACCACGCGCTCCATGAGCGGCTTCACCCGGCCGAGGTCCGCGACGGCGGCCCAGTCGTCCGCATGGGCTTGAATCCAACCGGCCCAAGCCGTGGCCAGCGCGTATGCGGCGGGCACGTCCGCGGCGGTCATCGCTGCTGCTCGCTTTTCGAGCTGGTCGAACGGCATTGTGCGCGCGTCGCACAGCCACGGTACATCCAAGCACGCGGCGCGGAGCGCCAACCGCAACGCCTTGGCGGCGAACGCCTTTTGCCGGGCCGGCTCGCTGACGAAGGCGGTGGCGTAGGCGCCGTTCAACGACGCCGAGGCGCGCAGCATGTCCGCGTTGCCTTCGCCTTGGCGGGTGAAGGCGTCCAGCATGATGAGGTAGGCCGGGGCACCGTCGCGGATCACCGCCGGATCGTCGCTGTTCAGGATGGCGTCCGAGAGGTCCGCGGCGAGACCGCTGGTGACCTTGCCGATCAAACTGGCGCAGCCGCCGAGGGCCAAGCAAAAGCACGGTAAGGCGATAGCGAGCAAGCGGCGACGAGCGGCATTCATCGCTTGAGTATAGCCAACGCCAAACCGCAACGGCCCTGGGAGCGCGGGCGTCTCGCCCGCACAAGGTGACCTCCCGTGAACGAAAGTGCGGGCGAGACGCCCGCGTTCCCAGGACGTGCTGAGCACATGCCACCAAATGTCGTACACCCGCCGCCGCAGGCCGCGATGGGGTTATTCGCCGCCGGATTGCTCCTCGGCCTCGCCCGCCGTGCCGTCTGCCGGCGCATCTTCCTCCAAGAGCCGTGCCAGCGCCCCGTGCAGCTCCTCAAGCGAAGGCCGTTCGCGGTAGCCCGGCACGGCCCGCTTCAAGCGAATGACGCCCTGCGCGTCCACGAAGAAGATGCCCGGATGGGCGATGCCGTAGGCCGCGTGACCGGCTTCGTACTGCTCGTTGCGAATGCCCCACGCGTTGACGTGCTTGGCGCCCTTGTCGGACAACAGCGGAAAGCCGATGTCGCGTTCGGCGGCGAAGTCCGCCAGCACCGGCACGTCGTCGTAGGTCATGGCGGCCACGGCCACGCCGAGCGCCTCGAATTTGCTCTGCCAGCTAGTCAACTCCACGAGTTGACGCTTGCAAAAACCTCACCAGTCGGCGCTGCGCACCATGAACAGCAGCGTGCCCCGCGCTCCGGCGAGATTGGCCAAATCCCTAAGCGTCCCGCTCTGGTCCAACGCCGCGATGGGCGGCATTTCGGCGCCGACCGGCGGGCCCCACGCCTCTTGGTATTCGCTCGCGCCGGCTGGCAGCGCGGCAATCGTGCCCGCGGCCAGCATTCCGATAGTCGTTTGGCGCATGGCTCGTTTCCCTCCGTTGTGGTGGCAGGCGCCATCGTCCGCCGCCGCAGTGCGCTTGTCAACCGGGCATCTGCGATTTCGGCGAATTCGTGCTTGTTGCCTGTGTACAAGGTTGGGATAATGCGTGAAACACCTTGGGATGGCTTGGAGCAACAACGAGATGGCCCGGCGGTTGTGTTTCGGCGCTTCCATCGCGATCGCCTTGACGATGGCCGGTTCGGTGTGCGCCGAGCAGGTGGTTCGCGTCAAGGACGGCGACAGCCTGGTGGTCGCCTCGGGCGGCAAACAAGTGGATGTGCGCTTGGCGGATATCGACGCGCCCGAGTATCGCCAGCCGCACGGTGACGCGGCGCGGTCGGCGTTGCTGGCCTTGGTCGGCGACCGCGACGTGCGCTTGCAACTGGTGGGTGGCGACGCCTATCGCCGCATCGTGGCGCACGTGTACGCCGGCAACGTCGACGTCAACGAGCAAATGGTGCGCCGCGGCCATGCCTGGGTGCGGCGCGAATACGATCCGGCGCCGAAGTTGGTCGCCGCGGAAGACGCTGCGCGCGCCGAGCGCGTGGGGCTGTGGCGGGAAGCCGCTCCCACGCCGCCTTGGGAGTGGCGCAAGAGCAAACGCTCCGCCGGCAAAAGCAGGCGGGCAACGCCCAAAACGCCCGTCGCGCTGGCGGCGATTCCCAAGGTGGAGTGCGACACGAAGCGCTATTGCGGCGAGATGGCCTCCTGCGAGGAAGCCGTGGCGTTCCTGCGCCAATGCGCCGTGAACACGCTGGACGGCGATGGCGACGGCACCCCGTGCGAGGCGCTTTGCCGGGGGCGCGAGATACCGGCCCCGCCCTAGGCGCGCCCTGTCGGGCGCGTTGGAGTTTGGTACGCAAACTCTGTGCGCTTGGCCGTTATACAGCACCGTAGGCGAGCATCGCGTCCGCCACCTTGCGGAAGCCGGCGATGTTGGCACCGCGCACATAGTCGACGAAGCCATCCGCGTCGACGCCCTCGGCGCGGCACTTCTCGTGAATGTCGCGCATGATGCGGGCAAGGCGCTCTTCCACCTCGTCGCGCTGCCAATAGATGCGGAGCGCGTTTTGGCTCTGCTCCAAGCCGGAGACGGCCACGCCGCCGGCATTGGCCGCCTTGCCGGGCCCGAACCGGATGCGGTGCCCCAGAAACAGCCGCACCGCCGCGGCGGTGGACGGCATGTTCGCGCCTTCGGACACCGCCGCCAAGCCGTTGTCCAGCAGCGTTCGCGCATCGGCCTCGTCCAGTTCGTTCTGCGTGGCGCAGGGCAGCGCCAATTGGCAAGGCACAACCCACGGGCGCTGGCCTTCGTGGTATTCGCAGCCAAAGTGCTTTGCGTATTCCGCGATGCGCCCGCGCCGAACCAGCTTGAGGTCTTTCAGCCACTCAAGCCGCTCGCCATTTATGCCGTGCGGGTCGTACACGAAGCCGCCGGAATCCGATGCCGTCACCGGCTTCGCCCCAAACGCGTTCAGCTTCTCGATGGCATGCAGCGCCACGTTGCCGGAACCGGACACGGTGGCCGTCTTGCCGGCAACCTCGTCGCCGCCAGTGGCCAGCATTTCCTGCAGGAAATACACCGCGCCGTAGCCCGTCGCCTCCGGCCGCAACGCGCTGCCGCCGAACGCCAACCCCTTGCCCGTGAACACGCCGGTGAACCGGTTGGAAAGCCGCAGATGTTCGCCGAACAGAAAGCCGATCTCCCGGGCGCCCACGCCGATGTCGCCGGCGGGCACGTCCGTCTCCGCACCGATGTGTCGATGTAGTTCGCGCATCATCGCCTGACAGAAGCGCATCACCTCGGCCTCGCTCTTGCCGTGCGGATTGAAGTTCGCGCCGCCCTTGGCGCCGCCCATCGGCAACCCGGTGAGGCTGTTCTTCAAGGTCTGCTCGAAGCCGAGAAACTTCAACACGCTCTGCGTAACCGTGGGGTGGAAGCGCAAGCCGCCCTTGTACGGCCCGATGGCGTTGTTGAACTGCACCCGCCACGCTCGATTCACCCGCACGCGCCCGGCGTCGTCCTGCCAAGTGACGCGGAAGGTGATGATGCGATCCGGCTCGGTCAGCCGCTCCAAAATGCGCGCGTCTTCGTAGCGCGGATGCGCCGCCACCAGCGGAATCAGCGTCTGCGCCACCTCCTCCACCGCTTGATGAAACTCCGGCTCTCCCGGATTGCGCCGTGCGACCCCGGCCATGAACGCCGCCAACCGTTCCTGATGCGTGTTGTCAGACACTAGCGGCTCCTTGTCCCTCGCTTGCTTTGTGCATCAAGAAAAACGGCCCGGGACCACACCCGATGTCTATGTGAATGATGGCTGATGTTCTTCTACGGTCGCCGTAGCACCGTAACAGGTCTTCCAACGCAAGCGCATATTGGTCGTATCGATAATGCTCTACGTCATCTCCTTCGTCGAGATAGTGTGCGGCGTCGTCAATGCAACGAGGGAGTATGACTTCCTTGGCAATAGCATAGTCGCCCGCCTCACGGCCAAACTGGGACGCCGTGCGGCGGATGGCATTAGTGTATTGGTCCCGAATCAACACGCTTAAGAACCGCCGGCCAACCGCACTGTTCGGAACGTCAGCGAAAGCCTGCGTTGTCTCCGTCTCCGAGTACGGCCAACAAACCCGGACTTGCGCTTCGCGATGCCGTGGCGCCACTTATGTCTTGCCGCTCCAGTGAGAACCAAGACGGATCCGCGTGCCAAGACGAGATGGGCCTTTCGCCCTTCCACTCCGTCCGCTCCCGCAACCGGCAGAAAGTCCATGGTCCAGTCGTCCGCCAAGGAAACCGTCGCGACGGTTGGCCCGAAGCAGTGCCTGTCCACATGCATTGCGATGCCCTGTCCTGGTTCGTACTCGTTCACAATGGCCTGGTTTGGCAGGGTCTCGAACAGTCCGGTTGTGGAGTGCAGTGCCATCGCAATCTGGGCCAACCAGTCCGGCAGCGGGCCTATTCGCATGCTCCTATCGACGGTGCGGGCACGGTAGTCGTAGCGCCAGCCGTAGTGCTGAACCCGCCGTTCCAAGTCCGCCAACCAAGGGGATTCGTCGATGTGCCGAATCGCGTCCCGCTGTTGCTGGTCGTCTAGGAATGCCGGAAAGTAGTGTAGGCCGGCGATGACAGGCGGTTTGTTGGGCTTCGCGCCGCGGCGGGAATGCGTCGGCGAGACACCATCGAACGGGAGACCCAGTGTGCCTTGCGCGACCGTGGCCGGTGCCATCACCGGTTACTCCGCCGTGCCCGGTTCGGTGCGGTTCCGCCCAAGCTGGCACCATCGCAGACGCCCTCGAAAGTGAGGGCGAGCGGACGCACGGGAGGACGATGTTCGCCGCGAAAGTGCATTGGCTAAGCATACCGCCTATGTGGCCATCCACCAAGCCTCGCCGCGAACCTTGCCGGTGTGCCGCCAAACGCGCGTCCGGCGGACAATCCCCCACTCCATCAACCTCAAGCGAACCTCCACATTCCTTGCACCGACATTGCTGCCGCCAAGCGTTACGCTAGCCGTAGCAGCGTAGGTGGCGGGAAAATCGTGGGCGCGTTTCTCAAGGCGGTGTTCGGCACGTTGGCGTGGACGCCGCCGGCGTGGGCGCGGCGGATGGGCTGGCGGCGGCTGGCTGTCACCGCCGGCGGTGTCGTCATTGGCGCGGCGCTTGTTGGCGGGGGGTACTACTACTACCAGCAGTTGCCGAAGCCGCTTGCCGTCGGCGTGCGGGTGGATGCGCCGGGTGTCACGCCCATCGTTGATGAGGAACTCGAGCCGGAGCCGCTGCGGTTGGCGTTCCACTACCTGCCCAATCCAGACGCCGAGCCGCCCGGGCCGCTTTCGGCGGCGCGGTTGGATTTGGTGGGCAATGTCGTCGAGACGGGCATCGACATGCGGCCGGCGCTGGCCGGGGAGTGGCGGTTCGAGACGGACAATCGGCTCGTCTTCGCGCCGGAGGAGGATTGGCCGGCCAACCGCGAGTTTGTGGTGCGGTTGGAACCGGACATCTTCGCCGGCAATGTGCAGTTGGCTAGCCGGCGCGTGTCCTTCACGACGCCGGCGTTCGTGGCCAAGGTGGAATCCGCCGTGTTCCATCAACATCCCGACCAAGCGGAGGAGCGGCGCGTGGTGGCTGGCCTCTCCTTCACGCACCCGGTGGCGCGGGAAGCCTTGGCCAAGCGTGTGACGCTGACGGCGGAGCGCGGCGGTCGCGAAGAAGAGCTTCCGTACGAAATCGAGTACGGCAAGCACGATCGCAGCGCGGTGGTGCGCTCCGCGCCGCTGGCCATCCCGGAAAGCTCCTACTACGCCACACTTTCCGTGGCGCGCGACGTTGCGCCGGCGAATGGCGACGGGGCGTTCGACGAGGCGTTGCGGGCGGAGGTGCCGGTGCCGGACCGCACCAGCTTCTTCCGCATCGACGCGGTGGACGTGATGCTGGTGGAAAACGACGATGCCCGCGAGGTGCAAACCACGGTGTTCACCTTCACCGACCAAGTGGAAACCGATGCCTTCGGTGAGCGGGTGACCGGTTGGCTGCTGCCCGTGCGCCGCGCTGGCACCGGCGCCTCGGCGCGGGTTCGACCTTGGCACTCCGCCAGCGAGGTCACGGCGGAGGTGCTTGCGGGTGCCGAACGCCTGCCGGTGGCGGTGAACCCCACCGAGCGCGCCAGCGCGGCGATGCAGAGCGTCACCTTCGACGCGCCGGAGGGACGGTTTGTTTATCTGCGCGTGGATGCCGGCCTCACCTCCGGCGGCGGTTTCGTGATGGCGTCCGGCTTTCATGTGGTGGTTCCCGTGCCGCACTACCGCAAGGAAGCCGCCATCGCGCAGGACGGCGCACTGTTGCCGCTCTCCGGCGCCCGCCGCCTGACGCTCTCGGCGCGCGGCGTGGCCGCCATCCGCGTGGACATCCAGCAACTGCTGCCGGACACCGTGAACCACTTGGCCAGCCAAACCGGCGGCGACATTCGCAACCCGTGGTTCCGCAGCGGCTGGAGGTTCAACGCCGACAACATCGCCAAGCGCACCACCCGCATCATCGATTTGAACCCGGGGCATCCGGGCGAGCCCGTGTTCACGGCGCTGGATCTCGGCCCGCTGCTGGCCGAAGGCGGGTTGTTCATCGTCAACGCGCAGGGCTGGGATCGGGAGCGCGAACGCCGCATCGGCCGCGCCGATCGGCGCTTGGCGTTGGTGACGGACATCGGCTTGCTGGTGAAGACCAACGCCGATCAAAGCCAGCACGTGTTCGCGCACTCCATCGCCAGTGGGCAGCCGCTGGCCAACGCCCATGTTGCGCTCCTAGGCAAGAACGGCTTGCCGGTGCGGGAGGCGAACACCGACGCGCGCGGCCACGCCGAGTTGCCGCCGGCCGACGACTTGAAACGCGATCAGGAGCCGGTGGTGTTCGTTGTCCGCCACGGCGAGGACGCCACCTTCATGCCCTACCAACGCAGCGGCCGCCGCCTAAGCTGGCGCGGCTTTGCGGATCTCGGCGGCGAGCGAACCCACGCCGAACACGCCGAGCGCCTGCGGGCGACGGTACACACGGATCGCGGGCTGTATCGACCGGGCGAGGCGGTGCGGCTGTTCGGCATCGTCCGCCGCGGCGATATGCGCGGCGTGCCCGGTGCGCCGATCGAGTTCCGCATCACCGGGCCGCGCGGCAACACCGCCTTGGAGCAGCGCACCGCGACGCCGGACGACGGGTTGCTGGAGTGGCGCTTCCAGACCCGGCGCGATGCGCCAACCGGCCGCTACCAAGCCAGCGTTCTGCTCATCGAGGAGGACGACAAGCGGCGCGTGCTGGGCTTCGTGGCGTTCCAGGTGCGGGATTTCCGCCCGGATCAACTCCGCATTCGCGTCGAGATCGAAGACGGCCCGGAGAAAGGCTGGATCGCGCCCGGGCAGCATGTCGCCACGGTGTCGCTGGAGAATCTGTTCGGCACCCCGGCGCAGAATCGGCGCGTGCAAGGCCGGGTGGAGCTAGTGCCCACTTCGCCGTATTTCCTCGCCTATCCGGGCTTCGTCTTCGCCGATCCGTTTCGCGACCCGGACGTGGTGCGCCGCACGGTGACCGCCGACATCGAACCGACCACCACGGACGCACGGGGCATCGCCCGCCTGCCCTTCGACCTCAGCCAATACGACAACGGCATCTACCGCCTGCGCCTGACCGCCGAGGGCTTCGAGGCGGATGGCGGCCAAGGCGTACAGGCCATCGCCGGCACGCTGCTCTCGGCAGCCTCGGCGCTGGTGGGCTACAACCCCGACGGCGACTTGCGGTTCATCGCCAAAGACGCCCCCCGCAAGGTGCGTTTCTTGGCGTTGGACAGCACCGCCACCCCGACAACGCTTGACGGCCTGCAAATGGTGCTGCTGGAACGCCGCTACGTCTCCGCGCTGGTGAAACAGGACGCCGGCACCTTCGCGTACCAGTCCGTGATGAAGGAGACCGAGCTTGCCCGGGAACCCTTCGCGCTGCCGGCGGAAGGCGCGGACTACGCCTTGCCAACGGCCACCGCCGGCGGCTTCGCGCTGGCGTTGACGGATGCGGACGGCCTCGTGCTGAGCCGGGTGGAGTTCGATGTCGCCGGCGAGCGCAACCTGGCCGGCAACTTGGAACGCGACGCCGAACTGGAGCTGCGGCTGGAACGCGACGAGTACGCGCCGGGGGAGGAGATCGTCATGGAGATCACCGCGCCCTACGCCGGCACCGGCTTGGTGACCATCGAGCGCGACCGCGTCCACGCCTTCGCGTGGTTGCGCAGCGACGCCAAGACGACGCTGGCGCGCATCCGCGTGCCGGAACACTTGGAAGGCAACGCCTATGTGAACGTGGCCTTCGTGCGCGCCATCGACGCCGAGGAGATCTTCGTCAGCCCGCTGAGCTACGCGGCGGCGCCGTTCACCATCGACCGCTCGGCGCGGCAGGTCGTCATCGCGCTCAACGCGCCGCCGGTGATTCGGCCGGGCGAGGAACTGGCGCTGGGCGTTCGCGCCGATCGGCCGGCCCGGCTGGTGCTGTACGCGGTGGACGAAGGCATCCTGCAAGTGGCGAAGTACGAAACGCCGGATCCGCTCGATAGGTTCCTCGGCAAGAAGGCGCTGCAAGTGGAAACGCACCAGATGGTGGACCTGATCCTGCCGGACTACGACGTGTTCCGGCGCGTGGCGGCGCCGGGCGGAGGAACCACCTACTACAGTTCGGCGGCGTTGCTCGGTGCCAATCTGAATCCCTTTCAGCGCGGTTTGGCAGCGCCAGTGGCCTTTTGGTCTGGGATCATCAAGGTCGGCCCGGACGAGAGCACCCACCGCTTCCCCATCCCTGATCACTTCAACGGTGAACTTCGCGTTATGGCCGTGGGCGTTGCCGAGGCCCGTATCGGCGTGGCGGAACGCCCGGTGACCGTGCGCGGGCCGATGGTGCTGACGCCGAACCTGCCGCTGGCGGTGGCGCCGGGCGATGCGTTCGACGTGTCTGTTGGCGTGGCGAACAACGTGGCAGGCAGCGGCCCGGACGCCATCGTTGCGCTGCGCCTAACCGCTGCGGACGGTCTGGCCGTGGAAGGCGCCGCCGAGGCGCAGTTGCCGATTGCCGAAAACGGCGAAGGCCGGGCGACCTTCCGCCTCCGCGCCGGCGCCGCGCCCGGGGCGCGGCAGCTCACGCTCCGCGCCGGCTTGGGCGAGGAGATCGTCCAACGCAACGTAAGCCTCTCGGTACGCCCGGCAACTGCTTTCACGACCACCGTGACCTCCGGCTTCGCCGCCGACAGCGCCGATGTCGATCTGCCCCGCCGTCTGCACGCCGCGCACGCCAGCCGCCGGGTGGTGGCTTCCGCAAGCCCGTTGGCGCTGGCGGACGGGTTGCTGGCCTATGTGGACGAGTTCCCGCACGAGTGTGCCGAGCAGATCGTCAGCAGGACCTTCCCACAACTCGGCCTGCTCCAAGCCAGCGCCTTTCCGCTGGATCGCGCGGCGTTCGACGAGCTCTTCCAAGACGCCATCGACAAACTGCGCCCGCGCCAGGACGCAACCGGCGGCTTTCGCTTCTGGATCGGATCACTGGAGGCAGCGGACTTCCCCTCCGTTTACATCGCCCACTTCCTCACCGACGCCCGCGAGCTGGGCATCGCCGTGCCAAACCGGATGCTCACCAGCGCTTTGGACTATCTGCGCGGCGTGGCCGCCCCCGCGTTCGACGAGCAACGCGACTTGGAGACCGCCCGCACACAGGCGTACGCCATCTATGTGCTTACGCGCAACGGCACCGTCACCACCAACCTGCTCATCGCCCTGGCCGCCGCCTTGGAGCAGCAACACGAAGGGCGCTGGCAAGGCGGCATGGCCGCGGTGTACATGGCCGCCAGCCACGCCATGCTGCGCAACGACGAGTTGGCCGAACGCCTGCTCGACGGCTACCAAAACGGCGGTTCGGACGCTGCGGATTCGGATTTCGACACGCGCTTGGGGCGCGACGCGCAGTACGCCTACCTGCTGGCACGCCACTTCCCGCACCGCGCCGAGACGTTGGAGGAGATCGTGCCGGACTTGGTGGCACCGGTGTACGAAGGCCGTTTCAACACGCTTTCCGCGGCCTACACGGTGCTGGCGCTAGGCGAAGTCCACCGCTCGCTGGCGGTGCGCGGCGCCTTGGCGAAGCCGACCATCACCGCCCGCGGCCCGGACGGGCCGCTGCCCATCGAAACCACCGGCGAAGCGTTCGCCCGCACGGAGCTGCCGGTGGCGGCGAACGAGGTGGCGGTGGAAGCGGCCAACGACAGCGGCGTCTACTACATGGTGAGCGAATCCGGCTTCAACGTGGAAGTTCCAACCGAGCCACTGGCGGAGGGCATCGAGCTGGATCGAGTCTATCTGAACGCGAACGATGAACCCGTCACCCGCGCTGCCATCGGCGACGAGCTCACCGTGCGCCTGCGCATCCGTTCCACGCAACGGGCACTGCTCAACAACGTCGCGACAACGGATTTGCTGCCGGGCGGCTTGGAGATCATCGCCGACTCCGTGCGGGCGCATGGCATCGAACACCACGACGTGCGCGAAGATCGCCTTGTCGTGTACAGCGCGATCTATCGCTCACCGAAGGAAGTGAACTACCGCGTGAAGGCCATCAGCCCGGGCGACTTCGTGGCCCCCGGCGCCCACGCCCAAGCGATGTACCACCGCAGCGTACATGGGCGTTCGGCCGCCGGCCGCTTCGTGATCGAATGAGCTGGCGCCGGCGTGGTGCGGCAGCGCTGCCGCGAGTTTCAGTCAACGTCGAACCACCGGCTACAGTCGTAGGTTGCCGTGGGTCGAGCAGCTTCGACAACGGCTTCCACATCACCGCTCGCGGCGGGAGTCCCGTCCTGCGCGCCTTTGATTCCGTCGCTGGTCACGCTAGCAGGAGGTCCGCCCCGCAGTGCCAAGCTGACAGAGCTTGCGCCTTTGATCCTGCACAATTCCTTGGCAACGTGTTTGGCCACCCGCCAAGGTACGGCCGCCGCGTCTCCGGCAAGGGCATCCTCAATCAACCCCGCCAAGGTCGGTGCGCCGTCGTCGTCCTGAGTGAGACTAACGGCTTGCAGCGATGCCTCGTAGTCGAAAGCGCAGCCGTTCGCGGTGCTCTGGGGTTCACAGGCGTCGCCGCTGTCATCAAACCAGCATCCCCAAAACGCATCGCCACAACCTTCGAGCACCTGCTGTGCCGCGTCCTGGTCGGAAGCGCTCACACCATCGCAAATGAACGCCGCAACGAGCACGAATAACGCCAACGGGATTTTCATGGAGGGATCCTTGAGCAGTTGGTGGGGCTACTTTACAGGGAAATCTCGACTAGGCGCCGCGGCGCTGGCCGCGGCGGGTATCGCCATCGCGGTGTGTTTCGCGTGGCTGCTCGTGCCCAAACCGGATTTGTACGCGGGGGTGCCGTTTTCCACGTTGATCGTGGATCGCCACGGCGAGCCGCTGCGCTTGCGCACCGCGGGCGATGGACGCTACCGCCTGTTCACGCCCCTCGAAGACATCGCCCACAACGCTCGGCGGGCGACTCTGCTCTACGAGGATCGCCGTTTCCACCGCCACATCGGCGTTGATCCGCTGGCGCTTGTTCGCGCCGCTTGGACCACCTTCGTGCAACGCAGCCGGGCGGTTGGCGGTTCCACCATCACCATGCAGCTGGCGCGGATGCGCTTCGACCTCAACACCCGCACGGTGGCGGGCAAGCTGATGCAGATGGCGCGGGCGTTGCAGATCGAGCGGCACTACGACAAGGCGGCCATCCTGGAGGCGTACCTGAACCTAGCGCCCTACGGCGGCGCCATCGAGGGCATCGGCACCGCCAGCCGCATCTACTTCGACAAGCCGGCGAGGGCCTTGGACTTGGGCGAGGCGCTGTCGCTGGCGGTGATTCCGCAGAACCCGAACGCGCGCTTTCCCGCCACCGTTCGCGGGCGCGTCGAGCTGCGCGGCGCCCGCGAGCGCTTGTTCGCGGCGTGGCAGGCGGAGGCGACCGCCGATGGTGACGAAACGGCCTCCGCCATGCTGACGCCGGTGTTTCGCTCGCCATCCGCGCTGCCGTTCCGCGCCCCGCACTTCGTCCGCGACCATGTGCCGCCGAGCGCCGCATCCACCTTGCACACAACGCTTGATTGGCCGCTGCAAACGCTGGTGGAACAACGCATTGACCAGCATGTGGCGCGGCACAGCCGATTGGGCATTCACAACGCGGCGGCGCTGCTGGTGGACCACCGCAGCATGGAAGTGCGGGCCTTGGTCGGTTCGGCGCGATTCTTCGACGACGCCATCGACGGGCAAGTGAACGGCGCGCGTGCCCGGCGCTCGCCCGGTTCCACCTTGAAGCCGCTGCTCTACGGCTTGGCGTTGGATGCCGGCCTGATTCACCCCATGACGCTGCTCGCGGACGCGCCCCGCCGCTACGCTGCCTACGCGCCGGAGAACTTCGACCGCGGCTTCCTCGGCCCGGTGTTCGCCCGGGACGCGCTGATCCACAGCCGCAACGTGCCCGCCGTCTCCATCTTGGCGCGCTTGGGCGTGCCGCGGTTCCGCGACTGGTTGGCGGAGGCGGGCGTAACTCGGTTGCGACCGGCCGAAGAATTAGGTTTGGCGCTTGCCCTCGGCGGCGGCGAAGCGACGATGGAGGAACTCGTGCGCCTCTACGCGCTGCTGGCCGGCGGCGGCGTGTGGCGCGACATCCGCACCGTGGCCGAGGCAGCGCCCCATGCCGGCGACGGTTCGCGCTTGCTCTCCGCCGAGGCCAGCTTTCTGGTGCTGGACATGCTGGAGGACGTGCCGCGTTCGTTGGAAACATCGTTGGAACGGGGGCGGCAACCGCCCATCGCGTGGAAAACCGGCACCTCGTTCGGCTTCCGCGACGCGTGGAGCATCGGCGTGTTCGGCCCCTACGTGCTGGCGGTTTGGGTGGGCAACTTCGACGGCTCGGCCAACCCCGCGTTCGTCGGCCGCACCGCCGCCGCGCCGTTGTTCTTCGCCATCGCCGACAGCCTGCTGGCCGATGTCGAACCTGTTTCGCTCCGCCGGATCGCCGGCTTGAACCTCCGCCGCGTGGAGGTTTGCGCCCCCACCGGCGATCTGCCGGGCCGCCACTGCCCACGCACCACCACGTCCTGGTTCATCCCGGGCGTCTCGCCAATCAAGGTTTCCACCGTGCATCGCGCCGTGCGCTTGGAGGAATCCACCGGCCTGCGCAGCTGCCGCGCCGACACCGAAGGCACACGCGAGGCCATCTACGAGTTCTGGCCTTCGGACTTGGAGTCCGTCTTCCGCCGCGCCGGCATCGCCATCCGCAAGCCTCCCCCGTGGTCGCCCGAGTGCGATCTGGACACGACGGCAGCCTCCGGCCACGCCCCGCGCATCGTCTCCCCGCAACCAACGCTCACCTATCACGCCGCCGCAACCCCAAACGAAGACGGCAGCATCCTGTTCGCCGCCACCACCGACGCCGACGCCGAGCGCCTATTCTGGTTCGTGAACGGCACCTTGGTGGCGGAAGTCCCCCGCCACGAACGCTTCTTCTGGACGCCACGAAGCGGCCGCTTCTCGGTACGCGCCGTGGACGACCTGGGCCGCGCCGCCACGGTGTCGATCCGCGTCTCGAGCTTGGCGGAGCGCAACGGCTGAACCGCGCGAGGGCGTACAATGGCGTTTTCGCCAGCGACTTCGCCATGCCTTTGCACCCGGAATACGAGGCCATGCTGCGCCAAGCCGCCGCGGCCAACGCGCCGCGGCTGGTGGATTTGCCGGTGGCGGCCGGGCGGGAGATGTTCCGCGCCATGCAGCCGCAAGCGCCGGATTTGCTGGTGGGCGCGGTCGTTGATGCGGACGCGGACGGTGTGCCGGTGCGGGTGTATCAGCCCGCACATAGCGGCCCGTTGCCCGTGGTGATGATGTTCCACGGCGGTGGTTGGGTGCTTGGCGATCTGGACACCGCTGACAGCCAAAGCCGTGAAGTGTGCAACGGTGCCGGCGTGGTCGTGGTGAGCGTGGACTATCGGCTGGCGCCGGAGCATCGCTGCCCCGTCGCTCTCGAGGACTGCTACCAAGCCACCGTCTGGGCCGCCCGCCATGCCGCTGAGTTCAATGGCGACGCTAGCCGCCTCGCCGTGGTTGGGGACAGCGCGGGCGGCAACTTGGCGGCGGTGGTGGCGCAGATGGCGCGGGAGCGCGGCGGCCCGCGCATCGTCTTTCAACTGCTGGTCTATCCGGTCACGGATGGCCACATGGCCACCGCGTCATTCCACGAGAACGCCGAAGGCTATCTGCTCACTGCGGAGTCCATGCGCTGGTTTTGGAATCACTACGCGCCGAGCGAGGAAGAACGCCTAGGCCCGCGCGCTTCGCCCTTGCTGGCGGCGGATTTGTCGAACCTGCCGCCGGCGCTGGTGCTGACCGCGCAGTACGACCCCCTGCGCGACGAAGGCGAAGCCTACGCCGATGCGCTGGCCGCCGCCGGCACGCCCGCCGAGAAGGTGCGCTACGAAGGGCTCATCCACGGCTTCTTCGGGCAAACGCGCAGCATCGCCGCGGCGCGTCCGGCGATGGCGAGGGCGTGCGCCGCGTTGCGCGAAGCGCTATTCCCGGACGCCACGGAAGGAAAAGGAGCATCCGCATGAGCAACATCGCAGTGGTAATCGGCGTCGGCCCGGAAGACGGGCTCGGCGGCGCATTGTGCAAACGATTTGCCGCCCGCGGACTACATGTGTTCGCGGCCGGAAGAACGCAGGCGAAACTCGATGCCGTGGCCGCGGTCATCAAGGCGCAGGGAGGCCGCGCCACGCCTTTCGTCGCCAACGCCACCAGCGAGGCGGATGTGACGTCGCTGTTCGACGCCGCCAGCGCGGCCGGCGAAATCGAGCTCGCCGTGTTCAACGCCGGGAACAACTTCGCCGGCCCGGTGAAGGAGATGGACGCCCGCTACTTTGAAGCGTGCTGGCGCGTCTGCTGCTTTGGCGGTTTCCTGTTCGGGCGCGAGGCGGCGCGGCGCATGACCAGCGGCTCGATCCTGTTCACCGGCGCCAGCGCTTCCTTGCGCGGGCGCGCCAACTTCGCCGCTTTCAACGCCGCCAAAGCCGGTTTGCGCACCTTCGCCCAAGCGCTGGCGAAGGAGTGCGCCGCCGGCGGCATCCACGTCGGACACGTGGTGGTGGACGGCGCCATCGCCGGCGAGAAGATCAAGCGCGGGCTGCCGCAAGTGGCGGAGCGGCTGGGCGAGGACGGCATGATCGATCTCGAAGGCATCGCCCGCGCCTACGAGTTCCTGCACGATCAACCCCGCCGCGCGTGGTCCTTCGAGCTCGACCTGCGCACGTCGCTGGAGCGTTGGTAGCAACCGGCCGCGCGCCCGCAAGGGCGCGCGCTCAGTCCACGCGCGCCTTGGCGGTGCCCTTCAACACCTCCACGCCGTTCTGGTTCACCGTCGAGACGTCCAGTTCGACGATGCCGTCCGCCACCGCGGTGACGGTGGCCTTGGCGTCCAAGGTGTCGCCCGGGAACACCTGGCTGGTGAAGCGCACGCCGTACTCGGTGAGCCGGCCGTCGCCCACCGTGTTGGTGAGCAGCTTGCCGGTCATGCCCATGGTCAACATGCCGTGCGCGAACACGCTCGGATAGCCGGCCACCTCTTTGGTGAACACCTCGTCCGTATGCACCGGGTTGTAGTCGCCGGACGCGCCCGCGTACATCACGATCTGCGTCCGCTTGAGGTCTTCCACCAGGCGCTCCTCGAAGGTGTCGCCCACGTTCAGTTCACTCGCTTTCAAAGCCATTTCGATTCCTCTACTTTCCAGTTCCTAGAGCCGCACCACCGCGCCAGAGTTTGCGCAGCAAACTCCAACGCGCCCCGCAGGGGCGCGCCCTAGGATTGATCCACGGGGCGTTCCGTGCGGACGCCCACGCCGATGGCGGTGACGACCAGTTCGCCGTTCTGATCGCGGTACTCGGTGACGGACTCGCTGAACACCAGCTTGCCCGAACGCCGCCCCTGCTTCTCCCACGTCTTGCCGGGCTTGCTGGTGGCGGAAAGCACGTCGCCCGGTTTCATTTGGCGGTGGTAGATGAAGCGCTGTTCGGCGTGCAGGCCGCCACCGCCGCCGCCACCGCCCCCGCTGCCGCCGCCACTGCTGGCCCGCGGTTTCGCGCCGCTCGGCTTGCCGCCGGAGCCGAACCAGCCGTCGCCGTCGATCTTCGGGCGCAGGCCGTAGTTCGGATCGAACTGCGCGCTCGCTTGGGCGAACGTCGGCGGCGCGATGATGCCGCCCACTTCGGTGTTCTTGGCGTGTTCGGCGTCGTGGTAGATCGGGTTCCCGTCGCCAACCGCCCGGGCGAACATCATGATGTGGCTCGCCTCCACGGTGAATTTTCCAACCGCCATGGGTCTCCTTCCTCTGTTGCCAGTGTTGCAAAGGTAGCAGAATCGATGGCGGCTGCGCCAATCGCATTTGCGCGCCGCCGACATGCTGCCAGTAGGCGGCTTAGCGGATCTCGAAGCGCAGCGCCTCGTAACCCGCCTTCTCGAACGCGGCGGCCACGCCCTCGCCGCCATCTTCGCACAGCGCCACCGCCGCCCCGCCACCGCCGCCGCCGGTGAGCTTGGCGCCGGCCGCGCCGTTCTGTCGGGCGATGTGCACCAGCGCCTCGAGCTCCGGCGAGGAAACCTGCAAGGCGCTCAAATAGCCGTGGCAGAGGTTCATGAGTTCGCCCAAATCCGCCAGCGCCCCGTCGCGCACCGCATCGGCGGCGGCGCGGGCGAGGATGTCCATCTGGTCGAAGATGCCCTCGTAGCGCGAGCGGTTGTGAGCGACCACTGACCCACCAGCGGTGGCACCGCCCGCCCGCGCCGGCGCGTCACGGAGACTGCGGGCAACAGGCCAAAGCAGGCCAATCTCGCTTGACGCCCGCCTCGCCTCGGGCGAGGCCGCCGCGGCCCGTCAGTCCGCCGTCCCCGTCGAAACATTGGTCAAGTGCCCGGTCGGCGTCTCCAGCAAGCTCATCACGGCAATCGGCTCGTCCGAACGCACGCGCAGCCGCCACTTGCCTTCGCCGTCGCCGAGACCGCCGCCAAGCAGGTCGCCAGCGCCCGCCTCCAGCTCGGCGGCCGTGAACGTGAACGCCGAACCGGCCGGCACCGTCACGGCCACCGGCCCGGATGCGCTTCCGTGATCGTCGATGCCAGTGATGGTCGCGGACCCCGCCCGCTCGCCATCGTTGATCAGCCGCAGCTTGCTCACCTGCCGCCGGTTGCCGCCCGGGTTGAAGAACACCACCCGATGCCCGCCGTCCTCGGCAACCGGCGCCAAGTCGTGCAGGCTGGTGAGGAAGCCGTCCGCGGTGCGGGCGTAGGAAAGCACCATCAGGTCCAACTCGGACGTCACCTCCAAGCGCCAGTCGCCCCGCCCCACGCCCACGCCGCCATCCAACCCCTTATCGGCGTTGCCGGTCTCCAAATCCATGGAGTTGAAATGCGCCGCCCGCCGCGGCCGCAGTGTCAACCGCACCGGCCCGGAACGCCCACCGGCATCGTCCACCGCTTCGATCACCACCTCGCCCGAGGAATACGAACGGTTGATCACCCGCACAAACCCCTGCCGCGAACCACCCGCCGCCGGAAACAGCGGCAGCCGGTGCAGGGTGCGGCCATCCGCCAACTCAACCGCGTTGTTCGGCGCCGTGGAGAGGTTGGTCAAGTGCCCGGTGGGACTCTCCAAAAGGCTCATGGCGTACCACGGGAAGCCGCGCGTCCGCAGCCGCCACTTGCCGTGCCCGTCGCCAAGCCCGTGATCGTCCTCCAGCGCCCGCGCCGTGAGCGTGAGTGCGTGCTGCGGCCGCACCAGAAGCGAACCCGCCATCGGGTGCCACTGGCCATGGTCGTCGTAGCCGCCGGTGG
Source organism: Candidatus Azotimanducaceae bacterium (assembly GCA_965243095.1). Taxonomy (GTDB): domain Bacteria; phylum Pseudomonadota; class Gammaproteobacteria; order Pseudomonadales; family Azotimanducaceae; genus VXYL01. The sequence continues at coordinate 891,685 of OZ251530.1, read as the reverse complement.
TCCACTTCGCCGGCTCCGCCTCCGTGTTCACCACCCGCAGGATGCTGCGCTGCCGGTCGTTGCTGCCCGGATTGAAGAACGGCGCCATCGCGTCCGCCGCCACATCGTGCATGGCGGTGACGAAACCGTCCTCGGTGCGGATGTACGACAGCACCTCCACATCCAGCGCGGAAATCACCGAAAGCCGCCAGTCGCCGAACGTCGGCGCACCGATGCCGCCGCTCAACCCCTTGGCCGCGTTGCCGTGCTCCAAATCCCCCGAGTTGAGGTGAACCGCCCGACGCGGCCCCACTCTCACTCGCACTGGCCCGGCGCGAATGCCGGCGTCGTCCACCGCCTCAATGAACACCTGACCAGACCTGTTGCTGCGGTTAACGACGCGCACGAAACCTTGACGGCCGTCGCCGGCCGCGGGGAAGTACGGCACCGTTTCCCCCGCAAGCACCGTGACGCGGCGTTCGCGCAGCGTTTTCAAAACGCCCAAGGCGTCGTCCGCCAGCGGGTTGCGCCGGACGTCCATCATGAGCAGCTCCTCGCCGTTCAACAGTGGCGAGATGTCCCGCACGTCGTTGTTGCGCATGTGGATCTCCCGCAGCGACGCGAAGTTCAAGGGAGAGATGTCGGCAACTTCGTTGTCGTTGACGTGCAGGTATCGCAAACCTTCTATTCCAGCCAAGGGCGCAAGAGATGTAATCGAGTTGCCGCTCAGTTGCAGCTCGTTAAGCAACACAAGGTCCGCCAACGACGCAATATCCGACAAGCAGTTGTCGGTCAGGTACAGGAACGAAAAACCCCAAGGAAGCGGCGGCAACTCACATAGCGAATTGCCGTCCAACGCGAGGAGTGTGAGGAAGTTCATGTCGGCCAGCGGCGACCAGTCCTCCACCCCGTTGTGCGCCAGTGTCAGCACACGCAAGTGATCGAGCCCCGCAAGAGGCGAGATGTCCGTGACCCTGTTTCGGCCCAAGAAGAGACCTTGGAGGCCAACCGCCCCCTCAAGTCCGGTCAGGTCCTCAATTCCACGATCGGACGCATCGAGGCTCCTCAAACTGCCTAGGTCGTCAATCCTAAAGGCAAATAGGGCCCAAATGGCGGCTCGTCGAAGCGCGGCGTCCGGTATCTTCGTAAGTTCGGCGAAATCTGTGAATTCCACTTCCACGCCCCGTTGAAGGAGCGTGGGGATGTGCATCTCGCGGGAGCTTAGGCCCAAGAAATTCCCGATCAGATCAACGGAATCGCCGGCGTCGAGACCGTCATTCTCCACCAGCGGCGCGATGTCTGAGATCGCGTTGAAGTCCAAATCGAGGTCCGTGAGCGCCGTCAAACCCGCCAGCGGCGCGATATCCGCGATCGCGTTGCGGCCCAACTCGAGCGTCCTCAGCGATGTCAATTCCGCCAGCGGCGACACGTCGCGAATCGCGTTGTCGGTCAGAGAGAGCCACGACAGTGGCAGTCCCGCCAGCGGCGACACGTCCGCAATCACGTTTCCGGGCAAAGAGAGAAGGGAGAGTGACTTGAGGCCCGCCAGCGGCGCCAAATCTGAGATCGCACCGGAGGACACAACGAGCCTGCTTAGGCGGACGGCATACTCGACGCCCGTCAGTTGCCGCACGCCGCGCACAGTCAAGAACCGTAGGGTCGCCATTTCGCCGCGGGTGATCGGCTCCCCCGACGCCTTGTCCAACACGGTCTCCACCGCTTTGCGAAGGACCGGATCCGGAATCTCCACTGGCGTCTCAGAATCGTCCGTCTCGCTGCCACTTGGCGGGGGCAGGGCTTCCGCTGCCACGGCCAAGGGCGTGCCCACCATGGCGGCCAGCAGCGCAAGGGCGCACCACCGCTTTCGGTAGGCCAACCTATCCAACTCGATGGTCATGGCTCACCCCCGTTGCGGCTTGGCCGGAGGTTGGCGATACGATGGCGGTTTCGATTCAGCGTCAAGACCGCGTCCGCCGGGCCGCGTGCACCGCGCTCCTTGGAAAATCTCGCCACGCCAAACGGGCGGCCATCGCGAGGGTTGTAGCGCCACGGGGAAGCGTAGAACGGCAGCCGCGCCGCGCCCCCGCGCCAAAAACACTTCGTGCCGTACGACATGATGGTCCGATCGCAGCCTTCTGTCGTGAAACCGTGACTGTATCCCATAGTCCATCCGCCAATAAATTCGTGGCGTTCGTGGCCGATTCCAAAATTGTGGCCTACTTCGTGCGCGAAGGTGGGCGCATGGCCTGCCCCCACACTGAAGGCACCTCCACGCACAGCTCGCCCCCCCCAACGCGACGTCAGGAGATAAATCAGGTCGGCACTCAAGACGTTCCGTCGATCGTGTATGCGGTCCATGTGGCCATCGAGATCGGCGAGCCGGGCTAGGTCGGTTGCACTATCCGCTTCCGCATACTCTATCTTCTCCGCTTCTACGAGATTCAAAGAGACAAAGGCACCACTGCGCTCAAATGCGTCGTTCGCGTAGGCGATGAGCATTTCAATGCGGGAGAACACTGCCTCGCCGCCACCGTATCTCTCTTCCGCCTCCGGGGTCCAGACCACTAGTATGTCGACCACCGAACCATCGTCGGTGCCGCCTTGCGCGGTTGCTTCCGAGTCGGACAATCCCCCGTTGGGCAAAGCGTTGCCGCATTCCAAAGGCACGTTCGTGACGTCCCACAGGGCATGCACGCCGCCCCCAAGGTAGGTGAGTTCGTACGCGGAATCCGGTGTCCAGATGGAGCCCGCCACGGCCTCCTCATGCACTACGAGCGTGACGAAACCCGCGCCGGGGCTAGCAACACGGCCGGAGAGCGAAAATCCCCCACTGGTCGACGCCGTTCGTTCTACAACCACATCGAGAAGCACGCCACTTCTCACGTTGAGCAGCAGGCGTCCTGCGCCGGCGCTTTCGACATCAGCCCGCGCCGTGGCCAACTCATAGCGGGCGACCCGCACGCGCCGCTCCCACGCATCGGGAGCCGTGTTCCACCCGACGAAACTGGACTTCGCCGCGGGCGCGGCGTTGGGTCTTGGGTCAACCGGCAGAAACAGATCGGCCGCATGACCGCAGTTCGCCAAGCCCAACGCAACGGCACCCAATACAACGGGAGTGGTGCGCCACCAGCTCATCGTTTTCCCTCGTCAACATCGGCGGCAGGCGGGGATGGATGGCTAGGTGTTTCGGCAGGTCGATGCAACGTGAATCTGTCGAAGTCCATCGTTTCGCCGAGCGCGTCGAGGTCATCCGCCAGCTCCTCGAACGTCTCCGCGTAATCGTCATCTTGCTCGGCCCGCACGAGAATGTGTTCCGTTTCGGGCACGCTGTCGGAGTCGGCGTTCCACTGGGCGCCAACGTATTGCGTAACGAAATGCATTGCCAAGGGGCAAGCGTCCATGGTCCGGTAACGCAGGAACACGGTGAGCTCCAAGTTCTTCGTCGCCCCATATGCGAACGTTCGAATTTCGGAACGCAACGGGGAGCCCGAGTATTCCCTCAAGCGGTTGTTGATCTTGGTTATGGAGAGCGGCTGCTGGAACGTCGGAGGGACGCCGATGGCGACCATCGCGCTGCTGACTCGCGAGAGGCCACTCGCAGCGCCTTCTTTCTCGGGCCGCGGCCAGTGTTCCACCGACAGGCCGTGGGGCTTGTCCGCGTCGCTCTCGTAGATGTTGGCGAAGGCGCGTTCTACCAGCTTGGATTCCAGCTTCCCTTGGTGCCAGTCACCTTGATCAAGATGGCTCATTGCCAGCACGGACGTCTTGCCGAGCAGGAACCTCAGCTCGCGTTCGTCCACGTCGCGCGCGATGGTGGCGACGTTGCCGGGAAACGTGAAGTTGGCCACCCGTATCGCAAACTCGGCAAGGTAGTTGTTGAGCTGCTGCAATGCCCGGCTGTCGCCCTCGTCCGGCGGATTGGAGAACAAGATGGTGGTCGATGGCTTGTCCGGTACGTCCTCGACCCCTTGGGTGATCGCATTGCCGTGGCGAGCGAGTGCGCGCCCAGCGTTGAGCGCGTACTTTCGGTTGTCCGAGCTGGCTTGGATGCTTGGCAGAACGATGGCGTTCGCGACGATGGTGTGGCTGGGCGGGCCGGCCTGCTCTCGCTCGACTGTGCGAGAAAGCAAAGCGTCGCTCTGCGCGAGATGCACGCCGCCCCCGGAACCCGTGGCCCCGCCGCCCGACGAGACCACGAGGAATACGGAAACGGGAAAGACGTTGTCGTCTCTCCTTTCGAGGTTTCCTCGAGCATCTACGCCAAGCGCTGTCCGTAGTGCGTCCGGCTGCAGGTTCGCTTCTGTCACTGCTTCTCCGACCACCCCGTTGGCACAGCCACTTGCCCAACTCCCGAGACCGAGCACCTTGGTGCCCTTTATCAAGCCGACGAGCTGTTCCAAATCCCTGTCGCGGCGCTCCGAGTCGCTCAGCCCGATATTGCCGCTGAATTGATCGAACGCATCCTTGACGAAGTTGTTCGGATTGCCGTCAACGATGGCGATCTTGGGCAGGATGAACGCTTTGCGCCCCTTCTGGCCACTCCAAACGCGGCTCAGCCAAACGCCGAACCGCGCTCTCCAACTCGCTTTTCCGAGGTCTTCATTCAGGCGCTTCTCCAGCTCGTTGCGTGCGGCTTCAACGTCTTCGTCCTCTTGCGGCAGGGTCTTCACTTCCTTGGACTTGACGAATCCCGTGAGCTCCGAGATGGTGTCGAAGGCCACCGACGTGCCGCATTGGCCGATGCCGATGATGTAGATTTGCATGGGGTTGGTTCCTTGCGTTGTTGGGTGATCAGGATGTGGCTTGAGGGTTATCCGTCGCCAACACGGCCAAAAAGTACAGGAGCCCCGTGGACACCAGAAGAAGCCCGGCGACTCCCCAGAGCCGTTTGCCGACGTCGTCCACAAGCGCTTGGATTCGATAACCCCCGCGATGGCGGCGCTTGACGGTCTCGAACCAAGTGATCGTCGGCATGTGAACACCGAAGAAGACAAGAAGCAGAGAAGCGACATCCTTTACTGCATCGGGGCGGGGGCAAGGGCCGGGAGCATCAAGGGCGACGATCACCGGAAACGTGCTGACAAGGACGACGACGAATCCGGCGAACAGTATCGCCCACAGGTAGCGCCGCAAATATCCGTAGATCGGCAGCGCGTCAAACAGCCCTTCCTCGGTAATGTGGGCGTCGTAGGTTTGGGCCAATCGAAGAGGGCGCCGCAGCCGCCAACAAAGCGCTATCACCGCGATACCGGCAACCACGCCAGCGAAACATCCGAGAAGGGCGGCCCCGCAGCTAGACGTCACTGCGTTGCCAAGGTCGGTGGTAGTTACGTTCTAGGCGTGACGTTCGACGGACGCAGGGAACGAGCTCGGAATCGGGGGGGGGGGGGGGGGGGGGGGGGGGGGGGGGTAAAATCGTTACGAATCAACGGCTTACGAACAGAAACTGCGCGATCCATCGGACGCACAGCCTCTGGCCCCATAGGCGCGACCGTGACGGGATTTGGTGCCCTCAAGTGCGGATCTCGTCCCATAATGGTGGCGACTATAGCACAGTTTTCTGCTCTGCCAAGCGCTCAGAAAATTCCCGCAAGGGCGCAGGGTTCGTCGAGTTGGTTTGCGGCTGGCGGCGGGGAGAACGATGGGGGAGGCACCACCCTCCGGCGGCTTCCGGATGGCGTGGGCGGCGATGTCGTTCCCTGAAGAGCCGGGCAGTCCGAGCGGCTTCGGCCCGGCGCGGGGGGCTAGGAGGTGTCGTTGAGCGGCACGGGGACGGGCGCGCGGTGGCCGAAGGCCAAGGCGCGGTAGAACGTGTCCCAGTCGGGCAAGAGGTAGGTGGTGAACATCGAGCGGAAGTCCTCCCAGAAGTACTTCGGGCGGCAGCACGCCTTCTGCAGCTGGTCGATGGCGAACGCCAGCAGCATCAGCGCCGCGGATGGCGGCTGCGCCAATCGTTTTACGCCGCGCCGGCACTTGGCGGTGGGCGGCTTAGCGGATCTCGAAGCGCAGCGCCTCGTAACCGGCCTTCTCGAACGCGGCGGCCACGCCCTCACCGCCATCTTCGCACAGCGCCACCGCCGCGCCGCCACCGCCGCCGCCGGTGAGCTTGGCGCCCGCCGCGCCGTTTTGCCGGGCGATATGCACCAGCGCTTCGAGCTCCGGCGAGGAAACCTGCAAGGCGCTCAGATAGCCGTGGCAGAGGTTCATGAGTTCGCCCAAATCCGCCAGCGCCCCGTCGCGCACCGCATCGGCGGCGGCGCGGGCGAGGAGGTCCATCTGGTCGAAGATGCCTTCGTAGCGCAAGCGGTTGCGCTTCCAAGCGGCGGCCACACGGGCGACGCTCTTGGCGGTGAGGCTTTCCTTGCCCGATATGCCGATCACCAGCGGCAGCGGCTTGCCGAGCCGCAGTTCGGTACATTCCGGCGTGGCGCCCGGGCGAGCGCGAAACAGCATCGTGGCGCCGTAGGTGGCGACGGTGTTGTCCACGCCCGAGGGCGTCCCGTGCGCGGCGCGTTCACATTCGAACGCATGGGCGTTCACTTCCGCCGCCGACAATCCCAAGCGGAAGTGGCTGTCCAAGGCGCGCACCACGCTTACCGCCAGCGCCGCCGAGCCGCCGAGGCCCATGGCGCGCGGCACGTTGGGGAACACCTCGATGGTCATGGGGCGTCCGGCGAGTTCCAAGCGCGCTAGGAGCAACGCCAAGATGCCGGCCGCGCCGGCGGCTTGTTCGCCGGAGGGCGGCAGGCGTTGCTCCACGCCCCAGCGGGGAATGAGCAGTTGCACGCCGTTGCTGTCGGCCGCGTCCACCACGCGCGCCTCCACCGCCAAGGGAATCGGCGAGGCCAACGCCGAGCGTCCGTACACCACGGCGTGCTCGCCGAGCAGGATGACCTTGCCGCAGGCGCTGCTGCGTGGCTCCGCGGCGTCTGCCGTTTGCGCGGCGTGGTCGCCTCCGCCACGGGGCGCACTGGCGAAACGGCGCACGAGTTCCTCCGCTTTCCACACTTTGATGTCGCCGCTTTCGATGAGCGCGTCCACCACGTCGTCGAACAGCGCCTCCGGCACCCCGGCCGCGGACGCCACGCTGCGCGCGTGCAAGGTCATGTGGTTCTGCTGGATGCCGGCGGTGGCCAGCGACCGCAACGCCGCGTAGTTCTGCGCCAAGCCGACGGCGCCCATCACCGCGGCCAGCTCGGCCGCGTTCGGCGAGCCGAGCAGGCGGTGGTTGAGGCGCACGGTGGGGTTGGTTTCCAGCGAACCGCCCACGGTGCCGACTTTCATGGGCATCTCGATCACGCCGACTAGAGCGCCGTCGTCGTCCTTGCGCCAGCGCGTCAAGCCGCGATAGTTGCCGTCTCTGGCCGCGTAGGCGTGCGCGGCCGCCTCAATGGCGCGGAAGTCGTTGCCGGTGGCGATGGCCACCGCGTCCACGCCGTTCATGATGCCTTTGTTGTGCGTGGCGGCGCGGTAGCGATCCACTTGCGCCAAGTCGCTCGCCAGCACGATGCCGTCGCGCACCTCGGCGCCGGAAAAGCCCTTCATCGAGAGGTTCTCCACCGGGATGCGCACCCGGGCGCGGGCCAAGGCGCGGTCCGTGAGGTTGGAGAGAATGCGCAGAAACACCTTGCCGCCGGTGATGGACTCCACTAGGCTGGCGATGCCCTCGCACATGCCGTTGACGATGTTCGCCCCCATCGCGTCGCGGGTGTCCACCAAGAGGTGCAGCACCAGCATGGCGCTGCCGGTTTCCGGGCCTTGGTGGACGAACACCTCGACATCGCGGGCGCCGCCGCCGCGCCCCACCATCTTCGGATGCAGGCTGTTCGCCAAGTTGAGGATGTCCTCCTTGCGCGCCAGCAGTGCGTCGCGGGCGGCGTCGACGCCTTGCATCGAACCTTCCGCCTTCGCCGCCGGCACATCCACCACCTGCACTTGGCCGATGAGGATGGGATCCGTCACCTCCGTCTCGAAGCCGCCGGACAGCCGGGCGGTGCGCGCCGCGCCGGAAAGCCCGGCGACGATGGACGGTTCCTCCACCGAAAGCGGCACGATGTAGTCGCGCCCGTCCACCAGGAAGTTGAGGCCAAGGCCAAGGGGCAGACCGAAAACGCCCACCACGTTCTCGATCATCTTGTCCGCGATGTGTGCCTTCAGCGTGTGCTCGCCGGATTGGAGGGCGCGGATGTCCTCGTCGGTGAGCAAGCCGCGTTCGCGCAACGCCTCCACCCGCGCTTCCATGTCCAACTTGAAGAAGTTGGGGATGCGCGAACTGGTGGCCGCGGCGCTTCGGGTGGCGCTTGCGCTCAAATCGAGTGGCTCCTGATTCGGCAGTATGGAACGCGGTATTGTGGCGAAGGCGTGGCAGCCTGCAACGCAAATACTGTGCAATCCGTACGCCGCCGCGGCTAGCGGGGGGACGGCCTCGGTGCCATCCCTCTTTGGCGGACCTCGACTCCGTTGCGTGCGAAGGCTAGGTCAACCGGCTCGAACCCCTCGCCGGCCCTAACGCCGACCGACTGGACGCGGTCCTTGAAATCCGCCATTGCGGTGGCGTCCACGCTGAAGGCGAGGCCGATGTCGTTGCCGCCGGCGCCGCACGGCTTGTAGGAAACGCCGGCGCGAATCGCCAGCTCGCGGATGCGCTGGTGGCGCGGGCCGAAAATGCCGAGGTTGGCCGTTTGGTCGAAACGCGCCAGCGCGTCCGCGTAGTCGCCGTAGGCTTCGGCGAAGGCGCCTGCCTCGTCCAAGCGCCCAAAGACCGCTTCCGCGGCATCGACCAAACGGCTCAGCGCCGCGGGCGTGCCGTCGCCTCGCCAAGCGCTGAACGCGGACAAGCGCCCGGCGGTGGCCGTGCCTTCGCCGCTGAAAACCGCTTGTTTGGCAAGGCCCTCCGGTAGCTGCACGGGCGCGGCCTGCCGGTTTTGGTAGCGGATCACGCCGCCGGCGAATGCGGCCGCCACATCCAAACCGCTGCCGCCGCCTTGGAACGCCGCGTGGATGGCGATGAGCTCCGAGAGCGTCGGCGTTTCCCCGCGCAATGCCAGCAGCGCGGCCGCCAGCGCGGTCACCGTGGCGGCGCTGGAACCAACACCGAGTTTCTGACCGCGCCGATAGCACGCGGACGAATCAATGGCGAGGTCGAGGTGCGCCGGCGCATCCGCTTTCGGCAGCACTTGCCGCGCGACACCGGCGACGGTGTTCGGCGGTGCGCCGTACACTTCCGCTTTGGTGAGCGTCTCATCCGCCGCAAAGCCGGTGCTTTGGCACCGCCAACCGCCTTGCCGCCGAACTGCCAAGCGACAGACGACGCGCCGTTCCACCGCGGCCACCAACGCCGGTGCGCCCGCCAGCACCGCGTATTCTCCGGTGAGGACTACCTTGCCGGGCGCGGACGCCTCGACTTCCCAATCATTCACCGTCTTGCGCTACGCGGGCGCCGGCGCCGAGGCCGCTGTTCACGATGCGGCCCACGCCCGGCACGTCCGCGAGTTTTGCCGCCACCGCCGCGCCGTGGCCCGGAGCGCAGACCGCCTTCACCTGCGGCCCGGCGTCCACGGTGAAGAACACCGATACGCCGTCGTCGCGCAGTGTGCGAACCGTGCGGATCACCGCCAGCGTGGCCTCGTTCCAATACAAGAGCGGCGGCGTGGTGGAGAGCATCAGCCCGTGCATCTTCAGGCAGCTGCGCTCGGCCACCGCGGCCAACGTGGCGAAATCCCGGTTCAGCACGGCTTGGCGGGCGGCATCGTAGTCGGCCGGTGCCGAGCGCAGCCAGCCATCGTAGAACGGCGATGTGCGGCGCGTTTGTTCCATACCAAGCGTGGATCCCACCGCTTTCGCCTCGTTCGAGACGATCGCCACCACGATTTCCAACGGCCATTCCTCCGCGGCGGTCAGCGCCGCGGCGGCCCACCCGATGTCGTCGGCCAAGGTGGCGATTCCGCCGACGACGGAACGCGCCGCGGAAGCCGAGCCGCGCCGCGCCCAAACCGAGCGTTCGGCCTCGGCAATTCCCAACTCGAAAGCGGCGTCCACCGCGGTAACCAGCGCCGCGAAGCCGGAGGCGGAGGAGGCGAGGCCGGCGCCGGTGGGGAAGTCGTTGGCGGTGGTGATGGCCAGGGGCGGAAGGTCGAACGCGGCGCGCATCCTCCGCACTAGGCGTTCCACCTTGCCATCTTGCTGGCGGACGCCGTTGATGCGCAGCGAGTCCTCCGCGGCGGCCGCCACGGTGGTGCGCGTGGCGAGCGCCTCCAAGGTGAGCGACAACGATGGCGTGGCGGGGATGTTCTCGGCATCCTCTCGCTTGCCCCAGTATTTCACCAGCGCGACGTTCGGATGCGCCAACGCGGTGGCCACGCGGCGGTTGGCGCCCGCCACCGTCAAGCCAAACCGGCGTTTGCCGGCGCTAGTAGCCCGGTGGCGGCGAAAACGCGAATCCCTCTCGTTCCAGCAGCTTGGCCACGCCGATGGTGATCAGATCGCCGTACTCGGGCCCGATGATCTGGACGCCGATGGGCAACCCCTCCCCGGCACTGGCCGGGAGCACGGTGGAGGGCAGGTAAGCCACGCTCGCCAGCCCGGCCCAGAAGACTTGCTCGAAATACCCCACCGGCTTGCCGTTCACTTGCACCGTGCGTTCGCCGAAGGGCCGGTGGTCGTGAGCAAAGGCGTGGGTGGCCATGATGGGGGCCACGAGGATGTCGAAGCCCTCGAAGAACTGGTGCCAGGACCAGCGCAGATGTGTGCGTTGCTCGTTGTTCGCCGTCCAGTCGCGGAAACGCGCCACTTGGGCGCGGGTGATGGTGGCCGCCAAGCTGTGGTCGTCCGCCGGCAGCGCCTCCACCGCCGCCAGCGCCCGGGCGAAGCGATCCTCCGGCAAGCGGGCGGACATGGTGGCTTGCAGCAGGTTCTGATAGACGAAGTGCGAGTGTTCGCCGTCCACCGGGCGGGCGTCGAAATCCACCTGGGCGCCCAAGTCGCGCAACGCTTGGGCAACGGCGTCCACCCGCGCCGAGACGGCGTCGTCCACTCGCGCCATCGCATCGTCCCGCCACACCGCCACGCGCAGCTGGTTCGGCGTCTTGCCCAGCGGGGGCAGATCCACGCGCAGGCCGCGGGCGGCGATTTCATCCGGGCCGGCCATCACGCGCACCGCCAACTCCAAATCCTCCGCCGAACGCGCCAGCGGGCCGATCACGGAGATGTCCGAGGGGGTGAGCACGCCCGGCGTGGCGTGGCCGCGCGGCGGCAGCAGGTTCCAAGTGGGTTTATGGCCGAACACGCCGCAGAAGTGCGCGGGATTGCGAATGGAACCGCCGATGTCCGAGCCCGTCTCCAAGCCCACCAAACCGGCCGCCAACGCCGCCGCCGAGCCGCCGGAGGAGCCGCCCGGTATGCGCTCGGTGTCCCAGGGATTGTTGGTGGTGCCGTAGATGTCGTTGTAGCTCTGGAAATCCGAGAGCATGAGCGGGACGTTGGTTTTGCCGAACACCACCGCGCCGGCGTTCTTCAGGCGCGTGACGGAGAGGGCGTCCTTGGTGGCCACGTTGTCTTTGAGGTCCGGCAAGCCCCACGTCGTCGGGGTGCCGGCCACGTCGTAGGACTCCTTCACCGTCATGGGCACGCCGTGCAGCGGCCCCCAGTCCTCCCCGCGGGCGAGCGCTTGGTCGGCGGCCTTGGCGCGCGCCATCGCCTCGTCGCGGATTTGCACGATGATGGCGTTCAGCGCCGGATTGAAGCGGTCCACGCGGTCGAAGTAGTGCGCGAGCAGTTCCGCGCAACCGATCGCTTTGCCCTTGATTTGCCGCGCCAGTTCCGTGGCGCTTGCGAAAGCCATCTCCACCATCGCGCTAGCTCACCACCGAGCGCGGCGTCGGCACCATGCGGGTGACTTGAATGTCCGGCGACATCAGCTCCCCCACCTTCGGCCCGATGTCGTTCTTCCACTCGGCGCTCTGGTACACCGCCTTGTAAAGGCGCTCGCGCTCGGCTTCGGAGGCGAAGCGGCGCAGCCAAACGTAGGTGCTCTCGTCCTCGCCGCGGAAGCTGCCGGCGATCACCATGCCCTTGGCAACTTGAAAGGGGATGATCGTCTCCTCCATGAAGCGCACCCACTCGTCCATGCGTCCGGCGTTGATGGTGTAACGCCGCAATTCGTAGAACATTCCGCCCCTCACGCGATTGGTGTGCGTGGAGTTTATACAGAATCGAAGCGGCGCGTGGTTGGCGAGGCGTTACACTCCCTCGCGGCATTTGGCGGCCCGAAAAAGCAAGGAGCGAACATGGCGGCGTTGGACGGTATGCGCATTCTGGACATGACGCAGTGGGAGGCGGGCACCTGCTGCACGCAGAGTCTCGCCTTGCTCGGCGCCGACGTGGTGAAGGTCGAACGCCCCGAGGTGGGCGACCCCGGCCGCGGCCGGGCGCGGGGCGCGGCCAAGGACGCCGAGTACTTCGTCAACTGGAACAGCAACAAACGCAGCGTCACCTTGCGCCTGGACACCGCCGAGGGGCGCAAGCTGCTGTTGGACATGGTGCCGCGCTACGACGTGTTCGTGGAGAACTACGGCCCGGGCGTGGTGGAGAAGCTGGACATCGGCTACGACGTGATGCGCGCCGTCCACCCGGAGATCATCTACGTGCGCATCAAGGGCTTCGGCACCAGCGGCCCGCGGGCGCAGCACAAGTGCATGGACATGGTGGCGCAAGCCGCCGCCGGCGCGTTCTCCATCACCGGCGAACCGGACGGCCCGCCGATGCGCCCGGGCCCGACGATGGGCGACGCCGGCACCGGCATGCAGGCGGCGCTCGCCGTCACCGCGGCTTGGGCGCAGAAGCTGCGCACCGGCGAGGGACAGCTGATCGAACTCTCCATGCAGGAAGCCATGACCTACTACCTGCGCACCGCGGTTTCCGGCACCGGCTTTGGCGCTAGACCGACGCCGCGCACCGGCAACGGCGGCGGCCCGTTCACTTCGCTCTACCCCTGCCAAGGCGATGGCGCGAACGACTACGTGTTCGTCATGGCGGTGAATCCGCGCATGCGCGCCGGCGTGTGCCGCGCCATCGGCCAACCGGATCTGCTGGACGGCAAGCCGGACGCAGCGGCCGTGCGCGCCCACATCGAGGCGTGGACGCGCGCCCGTCCCAAACGCGAGGCGGCGACGGCGCTTGCGGAGGAAGGCGTTTGCGCCAGCCAAGTGTTCGAGACGCACGACCTGTTCACGGATCCGCACCTCGCCGAGCGAGACTTCATCCAGCGGGTGCAGCACGCCCAGCATGGGGAAGTGCGGCTGCTCGGCTGGCCGGCGCGCATGTCCAAGAGCCGCGTGCCGATGCGCGCCGCGCCCTTGCTCGGCGAACACACGGACGAAGTGCTGGGCGAGGATCTGGGCCTAACGCCCGAGGCCATCGACGAGTTGCGCGAACGCGGCGCCATCGGCAGCGAGACAACGGTGGTGGCCTGACGCCTTCGCGTATGCTCTTGTCCATCGTTTCCCCACCGAGGCGCTAGAACTCCATGATCAACACCGTCACCGGCCCGGTCGCGGCCACGGACCTCGGTTTCACCCTCATGCACGAGCATGTGATGGTGAGCGCGAGCGGCATGTACCGCAGCTATCCCGACCTGCTCGGCCCCAACCGCGAGGAGCGTGCGGTGGCACGGCTGAAGGAAGCCAAAGCCGCCGGCATCGACACCTTCGTGGACGCCACCACGTTCGATTTGGGGCGCGACCCGGAGTTGCTGCGCACGGTTTCCGAACGCTCCGGCGTCACCATCATCAACGTCACCGGCTGGTGGCTGGACGTGCCGCGCTTCATCCGCAACGTGTCGCCGAACCAGATGGCGCGGGAGTTCGTGCGCGACATCGAGGAGGGCTTCCGCGGCACGGACGTGAAAGCCGGTGTGCTGAAGTGCGCGGCGGATTTCGAGGGCGTAACGCCGGAGCTGGAGATCATGAACCGCGCCGTGGCGCGCGCCCACTTGGAAACCGGCGTGCCGATCATGGTGCATTCCTATCCCACCGGGCAGGTGGCGCGGCGGCAGATCGCCATCTTCAAGGAGGAGGGCGTGGACTTGGAACGGGTGAAGATCGACCACTCCAACGACACCACGGACACCGAGTACCTCAAGTGGATTCTCGACCAAGGCTGCTTCCTCGGTTTGGATCGCTACCCGGGCCACTTGGTGAGCCCGCACATGCGCACGGTGACGATGAAGCGCCTCATTGACGACGGCTACGCGGAGCGCCTCTGCCCGGCGCACGACTGCATCTGCCTGCACATCCTCAACGAACGCGCCGACGGCACCTTGCCCGAAGAACACGCCTTGGCGCTGCGCAATCCCGACGGCTACCTCTACATGCATCGCCACGTTATTCCGGATCTGCAGTCCATGGGCGTGGGCGACGACGTGATCGACACGCTCTTCGTGGACAATCCGCAGCGGTTTTTCGCCGGCGGCTGAAGGCGCAAACCGCCGTGGACTATCCCTGCCCGGAAACCCCCGAGGCGCGCATCTGGAAGCTGCTGGAGCGCTACGTCTGGCTGAAGCAGCGGCGCGCCGACACGCTGACCGCGGAGGAAACCGCCTTCGTCGAAGCCGCCATGCGGGACGCGTCGGACGAGACTGGCGCCAACGTCGAAGAAATCCGCACCATGTTGGCAAACCGCCCCGGGCTCATCCGTTCGGTCGGCGGCGCGGCGCTGGCCGCCGCCTTCGTCGGCTCGAACACGGATGCCGTGGTGGAGTTGCTCGTCGCCGAAGGCGCGCGTTTCGAGCACGACCCGCAGTGGTGGAGCCCGCTGCATCAAGCCGCGGACGAGATTTGCCGCCAAGAGCGCGCGACCATCGACCGCTTCCGCACGGTGTTCGAGCACGGCCTAGCGGCCGCCACGGCCATCGCCGTCAAGCCTCCCTACCGGGGCATCTCGGGCAACCGCAGCCTGCTGCACATCGTCGGGTTCTTCGGCCACCCGAAGCTCGCCGAGCTGCTGCTCAAACACGGCGCCGCCGCCGTGGCGGAGCGCCCGCTCGGCCGCGACGGCCCCACCGCGCTGCAACTCGCCACGCGGATGCACCACTGGCGTGAGCGGCGCGAACAAACCGCCCAGATGCTGCTCGCCGGCGGCGCCTACTACGACGTCTTCTCGGCGTGCGCCCGCAACGACGGCGAGCGGCTGGCGGAGTTGCTGCGCGCCGACAGCGACGCGGCGCAGCAGCGCAACGGCCAAGAGGAAACGCCGCTGCACTGGGCCGCTTGGTGCGGCGCGCGGGAGTGCGCCGAGCAGTTGCTGAAGGCCGGCGCCCGCGTGAACGCCGGGGCGAACAACGGCAAGACGCCTTTGCATCTGGCCGCCGGGCCGTTGAACGTGCCGCCGGGGCAGCCGCGGCCGGACAACATCGAGGTGGTGCGCCTGCTGCTCGGCAACGGCGCGGCGGTGGACGCCAGCGACGATCACGCGCGTTCGCCCCTGCATCACGCCGCGTACCAGGGATACTCGGAAGCCGCCGAAGCGTTGCTGGCCGCCGGGGCCAATACCCGTCTGCGCAACGTGCGGGGCAAAACGCCGCTCGAGGTGGCGCGGCGCGGCGCCGCGCATTTGCGCCGGCGCAAGCGTCGCGGTGGGCGGTAGGGAACGCACCGTGCGGCTTGAACGGCGGGTTTGGGTAGCGGTGTTCGTCGCGTTCGGCGGCACCAGCGTCGGTGCGCAGGAAACGCACACCGTGCCGTTCTTTCCCGCCGTTCCCGCGGCAACGGAAGCCGGCGGTGCGCAAGGCTTCCTGCAGGTGTACAACCACAGCGCGGACGCCGGCCAAGTACGCATCGTCGGCTTTGACGACGGCGGCCGGCGGGCCGGCCCGGTGTCGCTGGAACTCGCCGCCGGGGGCATGGCGCACATTGAAGCCGCCGACTTCCAAAACGGCAATCCGGGCAAAGGGCTTGCCACCGGCGTGGGCGCGCCGAGGAAAGGCGACTGGTGGCTTGCGCTCACGTCCGAATTGGACATCGAGGTTCGCGCCTACGCCCGCGGCGCGGATGGCTTCCTCACCACGATGCACGACGTGGCCCCCGAAAGCGGCGGCCTGCATCGCATCGGGTTCTTCAATCCCGGCGGCAACACCCGCCAGCAGAGCCGGCTGCGCTTGGTCAACCCGGGCCACGCGCCCGTGGAGGCCACCATACGCGGCGTGGACGACCACGGACGCCACGCCGGGCCGGTTCGCGCCACGGTGCCGGGACGAGCGGCGCACACGTTCACCGCGCAGGACTTGGAGGTTGGCGCGGAGTCGCTGGTCGGCGCGCTCGGAGACGGCGCCGGCAAGTGGCGTTTGACCATCGCGGCGAGCGGGCGGCTGCACGCTTTGAGTTTGCTGGCCAACCCCACCGGCCACGTCGCCAATCTCTCCACGGTGCCCGAACGTGACGCCGTCGTTCACCATGTGCCGTTGTTTCCGGCGGCATCCGGTTCCACCCAGGGTTTCCTGCGAGTGGTCAATCGCGGCACGGCCGGCGCGGTGCGCATCGTCGCCTTCGACGAAACCGGCACACCGCGCCCGCCCATCACCGTGGCAATCGACGCCGGGCGAACAACGCACTTCAACTCGAAGGACTTGGAAGGCGGCAACGAGGCGAAAGGGCTATCCGGCGGTGTGGGCACCGGCATCGGCGACTGGCGGCTGGAACTTCGGGCGGAACCGGCAAGCGAAGGTGCGGCCGGCGGCATTCCAGAGATTCAAGTGTTGGCGTACGTCCGCAGCCCCGACGGCTTCATAGCCAGCATGCACGACTTGGCCCCGGTCGTTGGCGTCACCCACCGGGTGCCTGTTTTCGATCTTGGCGACAACACCGCGCCGGAAAGCCTGTTGCGGGTGATCAACTTGGGTGCCGCGCCGGCAACGGTGGTCGTCTCGGGTCTTGCGGATGATGGCGGCGCAGGCGGGGAGCGACACGTCGTGCTCGGCGTTCCCGCCGAAGGTGTGTACGCCACTTCCACCGCCACGTTGGCGCAAGGCGAAGACGGTTCGGTGCGCTCGCTGGGCCAAGGCGTGGGAGCAGTTGCCATGACCGCCAACCAGCCCATCGCCATGATGAGTTTGTTGCGCCGCCCGGGCGGCGCACTAAGCAACCTCTCCACCACCCCGCGCAGGACCGCCACGCAAGAACCAACTCCTAATCCGCCGCCAATGCAACCGCTGCCGTTGCTGGACGCCATTCCCCACGCCGGCGGTGAAATCGACCCCGCCACCCGCCACATCGACATCGTCCACACGGCACCGCCACAGGACGCCTACGCCTACGCCGACGCCTGCGCCACCGGCGTGGCGGTGCGCCGGACGCTGCCGCGGGCCGAAGACGATCCGGCGCGCGAAGTGGTCAATCACAAACTGGAGTGCGACCTCGCGCCGCTTTCGAGCCACCGGGTTCGCGTCGACGGCGTGGATGGCGAAAACACCGGCATTGGCACCGCGTTGGCATTCACCACCGGCGGCGAGGCGAACGGGCCCGCGCTAAGCGTGCGCCACGCCCGCACCATTCCCCGCGACGCGGTGAACGACATGCTCGACGGCTACATCGAGGATGCGTTGATCGCGGACATCAAGTCGTCCTGGGTGCAACTACTCGTGGCGGCGCTCGTGGACGAGCTGGCCAGGCGCACTTGGGCGGAACTGCGCAATCCCGACGCCAGCTACGACGTGGTGGCGCAAAGCGTCTCCTACGCCTCGCGCAGCCCGACCGGCAGCCCATCCGAGGCGGTCACCGGCTTGGTGGCGATGCCCGACACCACCGCCGTTCCCGACTTCGCGCGCAAGAACCGGGTGGTGGTGCTGAGCCACGCCACCGGCGCGACGCCCAGCGCCCTTGACGACGGCGATGCGTGGTTCGCGCTGGCCGCCATGTTCGCCGGGCGCGGCTACTTGACGATCGCGCCGGACAACTGGGGCCGCGGCGAGCTGAAACCGCCCGGGCAGCCGGAAACCTACTTGATGGGCAATCGCTCGGCGAACAACAGCGTGGACTTGTTGAAGGCCGTGCTCGCGGACGACGCCTACCGGTCGTTCCACGACGCCGAAGCGGAACGCACCGACGTCTCCATCATCGGCTATTCCCAAGGCGGCCACACGGCGTTGGCGCTGTGGCTGGCGCTGCACACCGGCGAGCACGGCGTGGCCGTGCGCGAGCTGTTCGCCGGCGCCGGCCCGCACAACCTGCTGCGGACGTTTCGCGGCGCCATGCAGCGTTTCGCCGGCGAATGTGACGGCAACGAATGGTGCCGGCATGTGGAGGACGACGTGGTGCTGCCGTACGTCGTCGGTCGTATCCTGCCGGCCCTCCTGGCCTACACGGACACCGGCTTGGCGAGCTCCGACGTTCTGGAGGATGATGACCTGCGCGCGGATTTCGTCACCGGCTTTCTGGCCGGCGATGCCCAATACGAGAGGCTGGAAGCCATCCTCGCGCTCAACAGCTTCACCAACCTGATCGCCCCGGCCACCGCCATCCGCCACGGCACCCAGATCAACCTGTACCACTCCGAGTACGACCGCTTGGTGCCGCAAGCGAACACCCGCGAGCTGGCGGCGTTGCTCGCCAAGAACTTCGACGTCGTCCACCACGACGACGAGTGCAACAACAACGCCTACGAAACGGTGTTCGAGCTAGTGGATCGGCCCGGCGTGCTGCACTTGATCTGTGGCATGGAAGTGCTGGACGACGTGCTCAAGCGCTTCCCGTAACGGAACCTACTCGCCGCGCGCCTCCAGCAGCGCGTAAATACGCCCCACCGCCTGCGGATGTACGCCCGGGCGCTGGATGCCCAAGGTGTCCTTGTGGCTGGTGAGATCCACGGAGCTCGCCGCTTGGCCGATGCTCTTGCCCGCGGCACGCGCCGCCGCCACTTCGCGCCACAGATCGCGGTAGTAGGCCGCCACATGGTCGATGAGGTCGCGGTTGCGGAAGGGCGGGCCGTGGCCGGGAACGATGAGGTCGAAATCCAAGGCCTTGAGCTTCTCCAAGGAATCCGGCCACTCGTCCACATGGCCGTCGCCGAGCCACGACGGGCCGCCCACCATCATGTCGCCGGTGAACACCAGCCGCTCCTTGGGCAGGAACACCACCACGTCGCCGCCGGTGTGGGCGCGGCCGCAGAACACGACCTGAATCTCGCGGCTGCCGCGAAACAGCGTCAGCCGTTCCTGCAGCGTGACGTTCGGCGCCACCGGCGCGATTTCCTTGGACTCCGCCAGCTCCGTGCGCACTCCCGCGAGATAGCGTTCGACGTTGGCGCGCTCCTCGCCTTCTTCCATGGTTTCCAAGCGGTTTTCCGCGATCTCCACGCCGCGTGTGGTTCTGCCCAGCCAATCTTGATAGGTGCCCGCCTTCAGCGGTTCGCCGGCCATCATCCGGCGCGTGAACTCGTGGCCGACGATGGTCACCGCGCCGAAGGCTTGGTTGCCGTGCGCGTGGTCGTAGTGGAAGTGGGTGTTCACCAAGGTGGTGATGGGCTTGTCGGTGATTTGGCGGATGGAGGCGATGAGGGCGCGGCCGGTGGCCGGCGTGATGTGCGAATCCACCACCAGCACATCTTCTTCGTTCACCACCACCAAGGAGTTGCTGTTGAAGCGCGGCAGGGTGTACTGCGCGAAATACACGCCATCGGCCACCTCCTGCAAGCGATGCGTGTCCGTGGTAACCACGCCCGGCGACTCGCTCTCGTCGCCCGCCTCGACGTCCGGCTGGGCAGCCACCGCGGCCGGCCAAGCGGCAAAGGCGACCAACGCCGCCGCGAGAATGTTGCGGTTGATCACGACGCCTCTCCTCCTGATGACCGAGGAATTGTAGTACACGCACCGGCCGGCTCTCGCGGCGTTGCCAAGCCGCCGCGCAGCAAGGACTCCCAGCTGGCAACCGGCATCTCGCGCAGCAATTCGTCCACCCGTGCGCGGGCGGCCGGCGAGCAGTCGGCCGGCAGCAGACGCCCCAAGCGGTTCAAGGCGTCGAGCGCGAGCCCGACGCTGAAGATGTTGCGGTCCTCCCGCGCCACGGTGGTCAAGGCGTCCAGAACCGCGGGCAGCGCCGCGCCGAGCACGGCGACGCCGTGCGAGCACAGGATCACGGCGGCCCAGAGCGCGTTTTCGCGCACCGCGGAGCGCACACGCTGGAACGGCTCAATGCCGTAGTTGCTGCCAATGCCTTCGCACACGTCGCACTCGTCGGTGGGACGCACCAACTTGATGGAGCGCTCCTGCGCGTGGTTCATGCCAAGCCGGTTCTCTTCGCGCCGCAAGCTGGCAATGATGGCTTCCAGACAGGCAGGCAGGAGGGCTCGTTCTGGCGCGGTGTGGCCCGCTACGGCCCGCCGCCCGAAACAACCGAGCGTGGCGGCGGCCACCGAGCGGACGTACACCGAGCCGTCATCGGCCAAGCGCTTGGCGATGGCGTCGAGCACCGCCGGCGTGGCGGCGCCCGCCTCGCCCAAGGCGAAGACCGCCGCCTTGCGAACCCACTTGAGCGGCGATTCGCAGGCGGCCAGCAAGGTGTCCGTGGCCGCCGGGCCGAGGGCGGCCAAGCCGTACATGGCGGCGCGGCGCACGGTTTCGCGTTCGCTGTGCAACGCCGTGCCGAGCAGGCGGGCGGCGAGGGCGCGGTCTTCCAGCGCGGCGAGCTGGTACGCGGCGCCAATGCGCGCGGGTTCCGCGGGGTCGTTCTTGGCGTGGAGGCGTTGGAACAACGCTTGCGCGTGTTGCTCGCAAGGGGCGTTTTGACCGCCAGCGACCGGAGGCGGACGCCCGCCTTGCAGCCAATGGTGGTGGTAGCGCCATACGGCTGTGGCGTCTTCCGGCGCGGAGGCCAAATCCACTCCCGTCGGCGCGTCCACGCCGAGACTGTTCCAATCCACGTCCACCACTTCGCCGTCGCGCTCCTCGGGTTCCGTCGTGCGGTACAGCCAGAAGCGCCACAGGAAGCGCGGGCGGGTTTTCCATGTGCGCCAATCGTCGCGCCGGTGGTTGCCGCGGTGGAACAGGTTGTGCGAATAGAGCACCACGCTGCCGGCCTTGAGCGGCGCGACCTCGAACGGACGCACCAGCGGCCAGCCGGTGTTGGCCACCGCGCTGCGCATGCGGATGTCGTGGCGGGTGCGGCGGTTTTGGATTTCCTCTTTGTCGTAGGCGGATTCAGGGCCGCTCACGGGCACCCGCTCCATGCCGCTTAGGTGGTAGCCGAAGTCCAGATGGTCCGCGCCGGCGAAGTTGTCGTGGTTCTCCTCGTGGTTGAACGCCCAGTATTGCGAGTAGGGAATGGTGGCGGTGGGGCCCATGTCGCTGGCGACCGCTTGTGGGTAGTAGAGCATCTCCACTTGCACCGCGTGGTGATGGCGCTGCTTGCGGGCGTTGAGCGGGCCGTTGTCGTCCTTGTGCCAATGCTGATCGTGGGCGCCGCTCGGAAACGGCGCGTTGTGGGTGAACGGCACGATGGCCCAGCGCTTGCCCACCAGCTGATCGCAGGCGGCGACCACGCCCGGGGCGTTGGTCACCTCGAGAATCTCGGGAATGGCGGCGATGGAAATGGCGCTGCGTTTTTCCACGAACAGCTGTTTTTGCTTGCGGTAGATCGTCTCGTGGATGCGCTGCGGAATGCCCAACGCTTCCGGTGGCAGCACAATCAAGCCGCGGCTTGCGAAGTCCGGCAGCAGGTGCTCCGGCGCAGTGGTCAACGCCGCGCCCATATAGCGCGTGCTGGTTTTGCTGCGGCGCTCGCGCCGCTACACGGAGACCGCCGTGCCGCTGGCCGACACCATCAACATCCCGCCGCTGGAACCGACCACTTCGTAGTCCAAGTCGACGCCGATCACGGCGTTGCCGCCTTGCCGCTGCGCCTTGTCCGCCATTTCGTCCAACGCGGTTTGCCGCGCTTCCGCGAGCGCCTTCTCGTAGCCGGCCGAACGCCCGCCCACGATGTCGCGGATGCCGGCGAACAGGTCGCGGAAAATGTTGGCGCCGAGGATGGCTTCGCCGGTGACGATGCCGTGGTATTGGCGGATGGTCTTGCCTTCGACGTTGTGCGTGGTGGTCAGCAGCATGAAATCCTCCTTGTTGCCGTGGGTGTTGCGGTTGGCGAGCGCAAGCATAGCGCCGATCTGCTTCTTTCGGGGGCGATGTGTTGTAGATTTGGGTGTGCATTCTTGCTGAGGGATCCATGCCTCGCTTCCTCTACTTCGCCTATGGCTCCAACATGTCCACCGAGCGCCTGCGCGGGCGGACGCCGTCGGCGCGCCCGGTGGGCATCGGCCGGTTGCCGCGCCACAGGCGTCTCTGGCACAAGCGCGGCCGCGACGGCTCTGGCAAGTGCGACGTGGTGTTCGCCGGCGTGGACAGCGACGAGGCGGTGTGGGGCGTGCTGTTCGAGATTGACGAGGACGAAAAGGCGGCGCTGCACCGTGCGGAAGGCTTGGGCATCGGCTATTTGGAGAAGACCCTTGCCGTGTGGACGGAGGCGGGAGTGCGCCACGCCATGACCTATCAGGCCAAGCCGGGTCAAATCGACGCCGCGTTGCGCCCGTTCGCGTGGTACAAGGCGCATGTTGTTCGCGGCGCCCGCGAACATGGCTTGCCGGCGGATTGCGTGCGTGAGCTGGAGGCGGTGGCTGTGCAACCAACCGTTCCGTCAGCCAGATCCGCGGCAAAAGCCACTTGATGTGGCCCTCCATGCGGTGAATCGGCCAAGCGCGGTCAATCGGCGCTTTCGCCGCCATCGCCACCCGCATTTGGACGCGCCGGAGTCGGCACAAACCTTCCTCCCCAAAGATCCCGGTAGTCCGCGGTTCGGTCGGACAGCCAGACTTTCTGGAACTGGCCGGTGTGTACCTCCGCGATGTCGTACGGGGGTAGACGAAGCGCGGCGAAACAGAAGCCGTCGCGGTGTTGCAGCCGGCTGGGTTCGAAGTTGTAGTTGCCGAAGCCGAACGGTCTTCTTTCGGCGGGCAGATCTCGGACGTTCACGGGAGTCACATGCAGGAAGAATTGCGCTTTCGGCCCCGTTTTCGGATATTTCCGCGGCAAAGCGCAGCCTCGATCGTGGTAGAGAATCTCGTCGCCCAAGGAGTACACGTCGCAGCAGTCCGACGTGACGACCGGGCGACTGTGTTCCGTCGCGGCCCGGTAGCGTGCGACGACGTCCGCCGCCGCGGCTTCGTAGTCCGCGCGACGAAAGAGAAACACCTCTTGGTTGTCCGGCGTCAGCGACCGTTTGTCCGGCAACGCGAAAGCCACAACATGCTTCGCCTCTTCGAAGGGAAGCACAGGGCGTCCGGCAAGGAGCACCAAGTAGCGGTATTTCCAATGGAGCGGCGCGTTCCACAGCGGCACATGAAGGGCAGTCCCCTCCGGCGCAAGTTCGCGGATCGCGCCGATGTCCGCCCGCAACGCGGCCTCGCGCTCGAAATCCACGCTCGCGTAGCGCTCCAGAGCCATCACTACGCCGGAGCACACGAAGCACAAGGAAGCGACAGCCGCCGCCAGCCAAAGGGGAACACGACGGTGCGCCCAAGCAAAGCGCCTAGCGCCAACATGCGCCAAGGCGAGCGCGTAGAACACGAGCGGCACGCCAACGTAGAACAGCGCTTCGAACTCGAATTGTTCAGGATGGACGGCGTTGCGCATCGGCAGCGCCCAACACCAGCCGGCGAGCGCGAGGCTGGTCAACGCGACCCGACCGCGCTTGGCCGTCACACCGAGGCCGATGGCCGCAACCGTTGCCGCCACGCCAACGCAACCGAGACCGAAGGCCACGACGGCGTGGCCGAAGCCGGCGCGGAAACCGCTGGTCAACACATGCGGCAGGGAAGCCTCGCCGACGCGCCCGAATTGCGCCCAAAGCGCATCGAGCGTCCATCCCGCGATCGACGGCAGCGGCGACGGTGACAGCGGCACATCGGGCCAGCGCGTCGGCCACAATCCGGTGCGGAACAAAGCCGAGCGCACCAGGAGCATATCCTCCCACGGCGTTTGGCCACCCAGCGCCAGAAACTCGCCCACGAGGTTGAACGCCAGCGCGCAAGCTCCCACAGTCAAGGCGGTCGCGCCGAGTGCCAAGTGGCGATAAACGCGCGACCAATCCGCCCGCGCCAAGCCGAGCACGATGCCCAAGGCAACGAACGGCAACAGCAACCCATAGACGTGCCAACCCAGCAGCAGCGCCACGCACGTCTTGGCGAGCAATTGCCCTAGCCTCTGCCCACTGTGGAAAGCCGCCATCCCGTGAAAAACCAGCATCACGCCGAATAAATCCACCACCCCCTGTGTGGCGACCAAGTCGTGGTAGGTGAAGTGGTACCCAGAACCGAAAGCGAGCAGCGTCGCCGCCACCGCGCCCCAGCGTTGTATCCCCAAGGCGGTCAGCGCGAGGTAGGCGAGCGTGGCGGCGGCCAGGAAGAGTGTGATCATCAATGCCCGGGCAGCGCGCACCTTCTGCCACGGATCGTCGAAAGTTCGCGTGGCAAGATGCAGCAGCACACGTCCGCCTATAGGAAAGCGGTTGTACATGTAGTCGCCCGGCACAACTTCCCCCTCGGCATTGAGGGCGAACGAACGAGTGCTCACGAAATAGTGTCGCGGCGACATCCTCATAGCGTCGAAGAGATGGTCGTAGGTCATGCTCTCGGCATGCGTCAATATGGAATGGAGACTCTGGTGGTCTTTGCCCAAGAACAGGTCTCGGTCGGTGCTGAACAGGACCACACTTGCGAGCGTACATAGCAGCAGCGCCAGCGGCGCCGCGCCATCCCGTTGGGTGAGCCTCCACATCGGCCCGGTCAATTAGCGCATCCGATCAAGGATTGCGTTCGGGTTCCTTGCTGCGAAGGACAGGCCCCTCGCGCTCCCCCCGCTCAGGGCTCTTGATTGGCGAGAAACGCCCGCCCCAAAGTTCTTGGTATTTCGGGGTTCGGTCGGACAGCCAGATTTTTTGGAATTGCCCGGTGTGTACTTCTGCGATGTCATACGGCGGCAGGCGGAGCGCGGCGAAACAGAAGTCGTCACGTTGTTGGAATCGCTTGGGCCCGAAGTTGTGGTTGCCGAAACCGATCGGTCTTCGTTCGGCGGGAAGATCTCGGATGTCCACGGGAGTCACATGCAGAAAAAAGCGCGAATCCGGGCGGGAAGCAACTCGGGACAAACCGCAATCCCGATCGTGGTATAGAACCCAGCTACCCAACGAGAATACGTCGCAACACTCCGATCTGACTACTGGGCGATGCTGCTCAGTGGCGATCCGATAGCGAGTGACGACATCGGCGGCCGCGGCTTCGTAGTCCGCGCGACGAAAGAGGAAGACCAGCTGATTGGCGGGGGTCAGCGACCGCTCGTCTGGCATCGCGAAAGCCACAACATGATCCGCGTCTCTAGATGAAGGAAGCACGGGGTATCCGGCCAAGAGGACACGGTAACGCCGTTTCCAGTGAATCGGCACATTCCACTGCGGTGCATGGAGAGCAGTTCCTTCCGGCGCAAGTTCGCGAATCGCCCGAATGTCCGCTTGCAACGTCGCTTCGCGTGCAAAATCCACACTCGCATGCCGCTCCCGCGCCACCGCAATGGCGGACCACACGAAGCATAAGGATGCCAAGGCGGCAACCGCCGGCCCCAAGGGAACTCCCAGCCGCGCCAAGCGAAAACCCGGGGTGCAGATCGATGCCAAGGCGAGGGCGTAGAAAACAAGCGGCACACCCACAAAGAACAGCGCCTCGAACTCGAACGCAGCCACGGAGTCGCGCATCGGCAACGCCCACACCCAGCCGGCAAGAGCGACGCTGGCCAGCACCCCCCCCTGCCTGTGCTTCGCCATCGAGCTGAGTCCGACGGCCGCAAGCGTCGCTGCCACGCCGGTCCAACGCAGCAAGGATTCGCCCTCGTTGTCAAACCACATGGCGAAACCGCTGGTCAACACGTTCGGCAACATGGATTCTCCGACGCGCCGAAATTGCTCCCAAAGCGCATCGAGCGTCCATCCGGCAAATGTTGGCACGGGCGATGCCGTTAGCGGCAGGTCGCCCCAGTGTGCGGGTGGTATGCCCATGCGCACCGCAGCCGAACGCACCGTTGGCAGCTCGGTCCAAGGCGTCTGGCCGCCCAACGCCAGGAACTCGCCGACTAGGTTGAACGCGAGCACACAGACGCCCACGGCGAAGGCGGTGGCACCCAAGGCGCCGTGGCGAAACGCGCTTCGCCAATCCCCCCGCGCCACGCCGGCCGCTATGCCCAGGACGACAAAAGGCAGCAGCAACCCATAGACGTGCCAACCTAGCAGCAGCGCCACGCACGTCTTGGCGAGCAACTGCCCTAGCCGCCCGGCGCTAGCGAACGTCGCCAAGCCGTGGAAAACGAGCATCACGGCGAACAGGTCCATCACGCCTTGGTTGGTGACGATGTCGTGGTAGGCGAAATGGAAGCTGGATCCGAAAGCTAGCAACGTCGCGGCCACCGCCGCCCAACGGTCGATCCTCAACGCGGTTAACGCGAGACACGCGAGCGTGGCTGCGCCAAAGAAGAAGCCGATTATCAATGTGCGGGCAACGCGCACCTTCTTCCACGGATCGTCGAAAGGCGATGTCGCGAGGTGCAGGAGCAAACGCCCGCCGATCGGAAAGCGGTTGTAAAGTGCAGCCGGCACAAGTTCTCCGTCGGCGTTGATGTCCACCGAACGTGCGCTCACAAAGTAGTGCCGGGGCCAAATGTTGATTGCGTCCAAGAGATAGTCGTAGGTCATGCTCTCGGCTAGCGTCAACGGGAATTGGAGGTTGTGATGGTCCTTTCCTGAGAAGAGACCTCGATCCGGGACGAGCAGGACCACGCTCGCAAGTGTGCATAGCAACAGCGCCAGCGGCGCCGCTAG
Source organism: Candidatus Azotimanducaceae bacterium (assembly GCA_965243095.1). Lineage (GTDB taxonomy): Bacteria > Pseudomonadota > Gammaproteobacteria > Pseudomonadales > Azotimanducaceae > VXYL01. Next base: position 864,812 of record OZ251530.1, on the reverse strand, counting down.
GGTCAATCGATGTTTCGCAAAGCCGATCACCGGTTGTGTACCGTCACGCCCATCATGTGCTTCAGGCGGGGCGAAAGCACCGCGTACACGTCGTCCGGGACATGCAGGTTCGCGGTGGATTGTTCGTGCAGGGCGCGGAGGAAGTGGCGGTTGTAGTGGCAGCGCATGGCGTAGCGGGTGCTGTCGGCGGTGCGGCGGCCGCCGCAGTGGAGGACGCGGGTGTCGGTGAGGATGCAGGTGCCGGGCGGGGCGCAGATGGCTACCAAGCCGGGTTCGCCGTCCACTAGGCGGACGAGGTCGGCGCCGTCCTGGAAGCGGGTGGTGCCGTCAGGGCCGCGGTGGGAACCCGGCACGATGTAGGTGCTGCCCGCCGCCAAGTCGAACGGCGTGTAGCACCAGATGATCAGCGAGCCGAACGGAAACGGCGGATAGGGCATGGGCACGCCGCCTTGATCGACGTGCAATTCTTGGAGGCCGCCGCCGGTGTGGACGATGGAGCCGTGGGCGCAGCCTAGGCCGAAGCCCTCGCCCATGATCTTGGTGAGCAGTCGATCCACCAGTGGGCCGCGCTGCGCGGCGGATTCCTTGAACTCCACCGCGTCGCGGAACACCGCGCCTTTGAGCACCAGGTTGTTCACCAGTTGGGCGCGGTCGTTGCGGCTCGTCATCAACGCCGCGTTCGCATGGCGCTCCGCCGCAGCCTGTTCCACCAAGCGATCCACTTGCGCTCGCACTTGCGCGGGCGACATGGCGTCCGCCACCAGGCAGTAGCCCCAGCGGACGAAATCCGCCTCTAGTCGGGCTTGATCGGCGGAGGGCGTGGGCAGGTAGTCGAAGTCGCTGCTGTTTCGGATGCGGCCGGCCTTCAGGCGCTGCTTGGAGATGCCGGCGAGTTGCTTGAGCAGGCGGCCGGCGGAAAGCGAACTGGTGGCGGATTGACCGTCGGCGTAGACGATGCCGCGGCGCATCTCGGCTTCCCAGGTGATCTGGGCCGGTGCCGCGTCCGACGAGCGTAGCTGGGCGAGTTCCGCACGCAGCCGGGCGTTCTCTTCGCGGAGCCGGCGCAGGGTGTCCTCTGCATCCGCCACGGCGGGAAGGGCGCCGGAAGCGGAGGATGTTCGGTCCAAGGCCGTCACGGGCTAGCGCCGCCGGCCGCCGCGCTTGCGGGAACCGGCACGGCGTTTCGGGCGCGGGCCTTGCGGCGCATGGCCGTCGAGGCCTTCCAAACCCCGCATGATCTTCTGCATCCCGCTTTGGCGCATGGTCTTCTTCGCCACCTTCTGCATTTGCTTATGCTGTTTGAGCACCCGGTTCACGTCCGGCACCGCGGTGCCGCTGCCGGCGGCGATGCGGCGCTTGCGCGAACTGTCGATGAGGTCCGGGAAGCGCCGTTCCCGCGGCGTCATGGAATCTATGATAACCATCGAGCGGCGAAACACCGCATCGTCCAGCTTGGCGCGCATTTGCTGCGGCAGCATGGCGGCGCCGGGGAGCTTTTCGAGGACATCGGCGCCGCCGAGGGTTTGCATCTGGTTTAGCTGCTCGCGGAAGTCCGCCAAGTCGAACTTGCGCCCGGACGTGAGCTTGCCGGCGAGACGTTTGGCTTTGCGCTGATCCACCTTGCGCTCGGCGTCTTCGATGAGCGAAAGCACATCGCCCATGCCGAGGATGCGGGAGGCCACGCGGTCCGGATGGAACGGCTCCAGCGCGTCCGTCTTCTCGCCGGCGGCGAGGAACTTGATGGGCTTGCCGGTAACCGCCCGCACCGAGAGCGCGGCGCCGCCGCGGGCGTCTCCGTCCACCTTGGCGAGCACCACGCCGGTGAGCGGGAGCGCTTCGCCGAACGCCTTGGCGGTGACGGCGGCATCCTGCCCGGTCATGGCGTCCACGACGAACAGCGTCTCTATCGGCTTCACCGCGGCGTGCAAGTCGCCGATTTCCGCCATCATCTCCTCGTCCACCGCGAGGCGACCGGCGGTGTCCACGATGAGCACGTCGTCGAACTGGGCGCGGGCGTCGGCCAGTGCGCGTTTGGCGATGGCGACGGGTTTTTCCCGCGTGGTGCTGGGTATGAACCGCGCCCCGGCGTCGTCGCTGAGCAGCCGTAGCTGATCGATGGCCGCCGGCCGATAGACGTCCGCGCTCACCACCGCCACGCGCTTGCGCTCGCGCTCTTTCAAGTGCCGCGCCAGCTTGGCCGCGGTGGCGGTCTTGCCCGCGCCCTGCAAGCCGGCCAGCAGCACCACCGCCGGCGGGTTGGTGGCGAGGTTCAAGGCGTCGTTCGCCTCGCCCATCAACCGCACCAGCTCGTCGCGCACCACCTGCACGAACGCCTGCCCAGCGTTCAGCGACGCATCCACCTGCTGGCCAATGGCGTGTTGGCGCACACCGTCGATGAAGGCGCGCACCACGGACAGCCCGACATCCGCCTCTAGGAGCGCCACGCGCACCTCGCGCACGGCGTCCGCGATGTTCGCTTCGGTGAGACGGTCTCGCCCGGCGACGGAGCGCACGGCCGCGGTAAGCCTTTCGCTCAGATTCTCGAACATGCCCCGGTGGTATCGTTGATTGGCGAACGGCGATTTTAGCGCCTTCCGGCTGCGGTGCGACTTGAGCGGCCATCCACATATCCCCGGGGTGCGGCGTTTTAGGCGAACACCTCCGCAATACGTTGCCCATCCCCTTCTTTGAGGGTCCGCAGATCGTGGTACGCCACGCCGGCGACAATGCCCCACGCGATGGAGGAAACCATGCTCAAGAAGACATCCCACAGGTGGTCGTACTGTGGCGGAAAAGCCATCAACGTGGGCAGTGGATCGGCTGCGAAGTAGGGGATGAGAAGCAGCAATGCGAGCCCGAACAGCGCCATTCGGTGGCCCTTCGTAAGCGCTCGGCTTCGACGAAACGCCGTGACAACGTCGCTACGTTCCACCGCGGCAACTTGCGGCGCGACGAAAAACACCACCGCCACAATCACGCCGGGCAATATGAGCGCCAGCAGACCAAGGAAGAACGCCACAGCCAATATGCAATTGGTCAGCAGCACTAGCGGGAACGCCCGCATCGCGTACGCCAGAGCCTCGCTGAGAGCAGGTGGGCCGGACCGCAACGTGCGCACCGCGACGTAGGCGAGGCCGGCGGCCGCGAAGGGGTCGCCGGCTAGCTCCGCCAGCAGCACAGCCGTGTCGTGATCCAAGCCGAACAAAGACAGCGCCGGCTGGTTGGCAATTGCCAAGGCAATAACGAACCCCGGCACATAGGCGAGGACCCCCAGCACAAACGCCGCCGGCAGATTCTTGCCAAATACCGAGATGCTCGTCTTCAGCACATCGCCGATGGCGAACCGGGTTGCTTGCACCGTAGTCCTTGCCTGTGTCCGTTCGCCGAGATTCGGGTTCCGCACATGGCTTAGGCCGCGGCGGAGGCGGTAATATAGACGGTGCCGCAGCCGCCATCTGCAGGGCGTATGGCAGCCTCTCATTCCGACTACTACTCCGACAAGGAACTTGCCGCCCTCATGGTGGGCGGGGAGTCCGATCTGGTGGAGCGCAAGGCGACGTTCGATGGCGACGCGCCGAACGCCGTGCGCCAAGCGATCTGCGCCTTCGCTAACGATTTGCCGGGCCATCGCCGGCCGGGCGTGATCTTCATTGGCGTCTCCGACGACGGCACGCCGACGGGGCTGGAAGTACACGACGCGATGCTGCTCAATCTGGCGCATTGCAAGACGGACGGCAACATCCTGCCGCCGCCGACGATGACGGTGGCCAAGAAACGGGTGGCCGGCGCGGATGTCGCGGTGGTGATGGTGGCGCCCGCGGATTCGCCCCCGGTGCGCTACCGGGGACGCATCTGGACGCGCGTTGGCCCCCGTCGCGCCCTCGCCAGCGGGCAGGACGAGCGCATCCTCAACGAGAGACGCCGCCATCGGGATGCGCCGTTCGACGTCGCGCCGGTGCGTGGCGCCACGCTCGCGGACTTGGATTTGCGACGGTTCCAATATCTCTACTTGCCGGAAGCCTTCGACGCGGAAGTGCTGGCGCGCAACGATCGCACCTTGGAGGAGCGTCTCGCCGCCACCAAGATGATCGCGCATGTGGACGACCCCACGCCGACCGTGCTCGGAATCCTCGCGCTCGCGCCGAAGCCAACGCGCTTCCTGCCGGGGGCGTATGTGCAGTTCTTGCGCATTGACGGCGCGGAGCGTGGCGAGCCGATCGTGGACAACGCCCGCATCGAAGGCCCGCTTGCCGAGGTGATGGCCGAGGTGGATCGCATACTGCGCGCCAACATCCGCGAATCCGTGGAAATCGGCACCAACACCACGGAAATCCGCCGCGCCACCTATGCCGCGCTGGCGTTGCAGGAGCTGGTGCGCAATGCCGTGATGCATCGCGCCTACCAAGGCACCAACAGCCCCGTGCAGCTCTATTGGTTCGCGGAACACATCGAGATCATCAACCCGGGCGGCCCGTACGGAGAGGTGACGGCGGACAACTTCGGCCAACCCGGCCTTGTGGACTACCGCAACCCCAACTTGGCGGACGCGATGCGCGTCACCGGCTTGGTACAGCGCTATGGCGTCGGCCTGCCAACGGTGCGCGACGCGCTGCGCGCCAACGCCCAAGAAGAACCAAGTTTCGACGTGGACGCGCATTGGGTGAAGTGCTTCATCAAGGCGCGGGCGGATTGGCCGGGGAACCTGCCGCACAACCATCGGCAAAAGAGCTTGCTGTAGCGCTGCGGGCTAGGCGGCACCGATGTATTGTCGTGGCACGCGGGGGCCGATGGTGGTTAGCGCTTCGTAGGCGATGGTGCCGGTGCGGGTGGCGAACTCGTCCACGCTGATGGTGTTGCCGAAGATCTGCACCCAGTCGCCAAGTTTGATGCGGTGGGCAACCGCGGTGGCGTCCACTTGCGCGAGATCCATCGACACGCGGCCGAGCACGGGTAGGCGGGTGCCGCGGAAGGCCACATCGCCGTCCTTCAACCTTCTGGAAAGGCCGTCGGCGTAGCCGATGCCGAGCACCGCGAGACGGGTGGAACGCTCTGTTGTGAAAGCGCCGCCGTAACCGACCGGCTCGCCCGGATGCACGTCGCGCAGACCGACCACTTGCGCCTCAAGGGCGGCCACTGCTTGCGCCGGGTTGCCCCGGTCGGCGAACGGATTGCCGCCGTAGAGCGCGATGCCGGCGCGCGCCATGCCAACGCTCGTTTGCGCCAACGCGTCGGCGGAGTTGGCCAAGCTGGTGGGTGTGCCGGGGAACTGCGCCGCCACAGCGCGGAAACGTGCTGCTTGGCGGGCGTTCATCGCGTCTTCCGGCGTGTCGGCGTTGGCTAGGTGGGATAGCAGCAGGCATATGTTGAAGCCGGCGAACTGCGCCGCGTCGATCTGTGTGCTGGGGAAGCCGAGGCGGTTCATGCCGGTGTCCACATGCACGGCTGCTGGCAAGGCGCGGTGCGGTCGCCAAAGCTCTAGCTGGCGGGCGTCGTTGAGCACCGGGATGAGTTCGCGCTGGGCCATGCGGTTGGCGCTGTCCGCATCGAGAGGCCCGGAGAAGACGCACACACGGTCGTCCGGGAAGCGCTCCGCCTCGCGCAGAGCGAGACCCTCCGCGAGGTTGGCGACGAAGTAATCGCGGCAGCCTTCCGCCCGCAAAGCGCGGACGACTGCGCCGGCGCCGAGACCGTAGGCGTCGGCTTTGACCACCGCGGCCGGCGACGGCGCCCCGCTCTGTTCGGCCGCCGCCACGATGCGGCGGTAGTTGGCGCGCAGGGCGCCCAAATCCACCGTCAAGCGGGCGGCGGTCACCTGTCCCGCGGCCGGGGTGGCGCTTGCCTGAGCTAGTAGCCGAGAAAGTCCGTTTCGCGGCGCTCGCCGAAGGCGCGCATGCCTTCCACGGAGTCGCGCGAGAGGCCCACCACCGGAATCGTCGATTCGGACCACTGCATGGCCGTGTCGAAGTCCATGTGCGCGGTGCGCAGCGCCAGCATCTTGCCGAGCTTCTGCGCGATGGGCGGGCCGGATTCCACCTCCAAGGCCAGCTCCATCGTCTTCGCTTCGAGCTCCTCGGGCGCCACCAGATAATTCGTGAGGCCGGCTTCGTGGGCTTCCTCGGCGCTCATGAAGCGGCCGGTCATCATCAATTCCATCGCCTTGCGCCAGCCGATGATCTTCGGCAGCGACCAGAAGCCGCCGAGGTCCGCGTACACGCCGCGTTTCACGTAGGCGACCTGATAGCGCGCCGCGGTGGAACCCACCGCCAAGTCGCAGTGGCTCGCGAGATCGAACCCCGCGCCCACGCAGGGCCCGTTGATCATGGCGATCACCGGCACCTCCAAGCGCCGGAACGCGACGTAGGTTTCCACCTCGTGGCGGAAGTTCAGGCGGTAGCCTTCCGGGTCCGGGCCGTCGCCCGGCGGCGGTTCGCGGTCCGGATTGGCCGCGCCGCCCATGTCCATGCCGGCGCAAAAGCCGCGGCCGGCGCCGGTGATGACGACGCAGCGCACCGAGCGGTCGAAGCGCGCGTCCACGAAAATCTCGCGCAGTTGGCGCAGCAGCGGGAAGGTGAGGGCGTTCAGCTTCGCCGGGCGGTTCAGCGTCAACCACAGGACGCCGTCCTTGTTGCCGCGCCGTTCGGTGAGGATCAGGTCTTCGTCAGCCATGTAGGGACTCCTTGCTTTAGTGAGCGCAGTCTAGCGCGACGGCCAGCGGGCCCGTTCGGCGCGGCCATCGTAGTAGCGCGTGGCGCCGCTGGCGAATCCGGCCACGCGCAGTTGCACGGCAACCGTCGTGGCGCCGCGGTTTTCCCAGAACCAGCCATGGACGCCGTCGAAATGGGCGACGTAGGTGCCGGCGTCCGCCGTGGCGCGGCCTTGGGCGAAGCTCTCGGCGGCGCCTTCCGGGGCGTCTTCCGGTTCGGCGTGAAAGTCGAAAACCACTTCGGCGTTCGCCGTCCACGAATACACCAGGCCGTCTCCGTTGGCGAGATCGTACTTGAACTCCACGGACTCGAACGGCGCGAGCTCGAAGGCGCGCTCGTCTTGCACCAATGCGGCGGTGGTGCGGTGGATGTCCTCCGGCGGGGCGCCGGCGAGGCCGGTGAGGCCGAGGAGCCGGCCAACGCCGGTGGGATCTGCGCCGAATTCCGCCGGCAACACCAGCGTGAAGAAGATCCCCGTGGCGGCGGCGAACGCCGCGGCGGTGGCAAGCAATACGCGCTTCACGCCGCGCCTCCAAGCCACCAGCCGGCAAGCTGGTATTCCGCGAGCAGGAAGCCGGCGGCCAGCAAGACAGCGTTCACCGCGAACGAGGAGCGGTCGAAGCTCGGTTGCCGCCGCCACCAGGCGAGCAAGCCCACCACGCCGGCGAGCGCCGTGAACTGCCCCAGCTCCACGCCCACGTTGAAGCTCACCAGATTGGTGGCGAGGCCGCGCTCGGAGAGATACAGCTCCTGCACTTTGGTGGCCAAGCCCATGCCGTGGCACAGGCCAAAGGCGAGCACCGCCAAGCGCGTGTTAATGCGCCAGCGCAGCCGCGCGAAGCCGCCCATGTTCTCGAACGCCTTGTAGGCCACGGAAAGTCCGATCACGGCATCCACCAGATAGGCGTTCACGTTCCAGCCGCCCAGTACGCCGGCGAGCAGGGTGACGCTGTGCCCCAGCGTGAACAGCGAAACGTAGAGCAGCACGTCCTTGAGGCGGTGCAGGAAGAACACCACGCCCACCAGAAACAGCAGATGATCCACGCCGGTGACCATGTGCTTTGCGCCAAGGTAGGTGAACGCCGCCACCGCCGGCCCGTCGAGCGCTTGCACATACGCGGCGTTGTCCCCGGAAATCGCATGGCCGAACGCGACGGCCGCCAGCAGCGCCGCCCCCGAAACAAGGAAAGCCCGCAATGCCGGCTGAGCGCCAGCGCACCAACAATGACCGGCCTTGGGCGCTTTCGCTATCACAGGATGTCGTTGATCTAGCGACTACCCGCAACGACGGGCGGCGTTCCCTTCCTGTCGAGCGATGTTGTCGGGGTGCATGGGGTGCCGGTTCGCCCGGACGTCCGCCAGCGCTTGGGACATTTCGTAGCCAGGCACTTCCACTTCGTGGTACCCCACCGCGAGGTCGCCTCCCTTCAGCCGATTCGCCAAGGCGAGAACCGTGGCGTATGTGTGCTCGCTTTCGACATTGGCGGGTTGGTCCATGAGCAGAATCGGCAGCAGGGCCACATGCATCTTCGCCATCCTCTTGTCGAAGGTGGCCAAGTGGGTGTAGCCCGCATCCAGAGCTGCCTGCATCAGCGCCCCGTTGTCTATGGCGTGCAAGTCCTCGTCGTAGGCGTGCCCGACCGTCCAACCGCTTGCTTCGAGACGGCAAGCCAATTCTTCCTCGAAGACCCGCGACAGGTTGGCGTCAAGCAGAACCTTCATCGGACATTCAAGACCAAGTGCGGGCGTGGCGGTTCGGCGGCATCCGGCCTCAACCCCCGTCCCGCCATGCGGATCACCGCGACGACTTGATCGCGAGGTATCCAGTCGTAGCCTCGGCAGAAGGCATCCAACGTACCGCCTGCGGCCAGATGGTTGAACAGGGTGGAGACCGGAACGCGAGTGCCCGCGAAACAGGTTTCGCCGCCCAGCTTCCCCGGGCGGGAATCCACCAGTGCGTTTTCCAGCATTGCCACGTCCTCGTTGACTGTTTAAGTCGCCGAATCGTACACCAAGGCGCAGCAGATCACGCCTATGTGCTGCTCAACCGTCTTCTTCCATCTCGCGTGCGTACACTTGGTGGCAGGCGAGGCAGACGTTGTAGAGGTGGCCGCCCACCGTGAACAAGGCGTCGGCGTCCTGCGCGTCCACGGCGGCCATTGCCTCCATGCCGATGCGCGTCATGCCGTGGGAGAACTCCACCCACGCATCGGTGCCGATTTCCTCGGCCGCGGCCGGCAGCATATGCGGCAGCAGCAGCAGGTTGCCGCCCTCGGCCACCACCACCGCGCTGTGGCGCACCCGCGCCCAGCCTTCGTCCGTGGTGGGCGCGAGCGGCGTCTCGCCCTCGGCGGTCAGCACGAACCCGGCGGAGTTCCAGATGACGTCCGCGGCCGGGTCGAGAAACCAGGTCATGGTGTCGTGCAGGTCGCCAACCGGCTGCGCCGGCACGGAGGTCTCGGTCGGTTCGCAAGCGGCCAAGGCCAGCAGTCCGAGGCCCAGCACGGCTGCCGTGGTTCGGCGCGCGGGATTGGCGAAATCGCCCGCTTGATGGCGATATTCGCCAACGGGACGGCTGTGCCGGATTGTCGCGGCAAGAAAAACAACAACTTGCGCGACTACCGCTCGCTGGCACAGGCGTTGCATTATGATTGGCCACCAGTTGCAAGGAGAACGGCAGATGGGTTTTTGGAGTTTCATGGCGCTCGGCGCGGTCCTGTTGGTCGGGTTGGAAGCCTACCGCACCTATGTGCGGTCCAAAGTCGGGCGCGGCAGCGACATCGCCAAGCTGGAAGCGCGCGTCGAAGCGCTCGAAGGCGACGAGGGTTTGGAAGAACGGGTGCGCACCTTGGAGGCCATCGTCACGGATCCGAAGACGCGCCTCGGCGAGGAGATCGACAACCTGCAGGCCTAAGAAAACCCGATCCAGCGGCCGGCCGCGGCCACGGTGAACCAGATCCCCAGGGACACGAAGCCGACCGCGCCCAACAACCCGGCCCTAACCGCTTGGGGCGCAACCGCCCGTTCGCCCACCGTGCGGGCCACCGCGCCTACCAAGCGCACCAACCAAGCCGGCGCTTCCCCGCGCATGACCAGGCGGTTGCGCACTCCGAAGGTGAAGACCACGCCGAGGGCGAGCCCCGCCATCTTCACCTCGAAGGAGTTGTTGAAGCAGCACTTCACGGCTTCGGAGAGGAACAGCGGGATGCCGGTGGCCAGCATCACGCCCAAACTGCCCAAGAACCACCACTTGGCGGCGGCCAGCACCTGCGCGGGCGACAGGCGCGTGAGGCCGAGGCCCACGAGGCGCAAATCCACCACCAACACGGAACCGCCCAGCACCGCAAGGCCGAGCAGGTGGATCGCCTCGATGCCCGGAAACAGCCACAGCGATTCGCGGATGGCGACGCCGATCCACGATTGCTCCCACGCGTCGTAGCGGTCGAACCAGCCGAAGGATTGGCACCAAGTCATCGTCGGGAACCGATTAGTGCGCCAGATCCGTCGCGCAGCCAGCGGCCCAGACGACGAACGCCGGCTGCTCGCCGTAGCAATCGAACCAGTTGTAGGCGATCATCCGGCCGAAGACGATCACGCCGCTCCAGATGGCCAACGACGCCGCCGCGGTCACGCGCACGCCCAGCGGCGGCTTGGGTTGGCTGTCCCACCGCTCCCGGTCGCGGGAGACGCGCTTGTGGAACAGCCAAGCGTTGACGCCGGCGGCGATGAGCAAAATCACCTTCGCCCGAAACCACACGCTGTGCGTGGTGCGCACGGGTATCGCGTAGAACAGCAGCACGCCGGTGACCACCATGATCACGAAGCCGGCCACCGACCACGGCAGCAGCCGACTGGTCAGTTGCGAGACCGGCGTTTCCTTGAAGGCGAAGCCGAGCAGCCGCAAATCCACCATCGCCAACATGCCCACGAACAGCATCAACGCGAGCACATGGGTGGATTCGACGAGCGGATACGTCCAGATGGATTCGTGCAGCGCCGTGCTCCACGCGTGGGTATCCAGCCACTCCGCGAAGCTGTGCAGCGGCGACGGTTCGTAGGGGGAAGCGTGCCTCAAAGCCGTGCGCGGTGTTTCCCACCGCCCTTGACGATGTTCCGGTGTTTAGTGCCTTGAGGCGGCTACTCTTCGGACGCTTCTTTCTCGCCCTCGCCGTCGCCTACGTCCTTGGCGGATTCCAGCACCTCCCTGGCGCTCTCGTCGCCGCCCCGAGGCGGTTCCGTCGGGTCCGCGCCGTCCCGCGGCGCGCCAGTGCCGCTCGAACCCATGAACAACGTCTGGCCGTTGGCGAACGTCATGTTGCGGCCGTTGCCGCGGTTGGAGAGGTCCTTGGACTGGTAGCCGTCGATGATCACCTCGGTGCCCACCGGCACGGAGTTGCGCGTGATGCCCCGGCGCAGCAGCGTGTTCGGCGTGCCGGCCTCCATCATCCACACCTCCTTGGTGCCGTCCTCCTTGGTGTGCTCCACGTGGAACCAGGCGTGCGGATTGGTCCACTCGATCTTCACCACCGGGCCGCGCACGAGGATGGGCCGGTTCGGGTCGAACTCCGCGCCGAAGGCGTGGTGGGCGGCGGCGGGTGCGCCGGTGAGGGCCGCCGCGGCCACAGCGGCGGCGGCAAACGAATTACGCAGGTTCACTTTCTTGCTCCTTGATTGCCTATGAGCGCCGTCCGGCTCACTCGCCTTCGGTTTCGAACTTGGCGAGGAACGCCTGCCGCGCGTCGGGCGACATTCGCTCCGGGCAGGACGACTGCATGAACTGCTCGAACGCCTCGCCGCCGAGTTTCTCGGCCTCTTGCCGGCGGGCGCCGCAGAGGATGTTGCCCATCGCGTAGTTGCCTTCGTGGCAGGCGTATTCGTACACGGGCTCGGCCGTCTGCTCCCAAGTGTATTCGCCGGTCCACGGCGCGGTCCACGTTTCCGGGTCCGTCACGGTGAAGTTGTACAGCAGGGTTTTCTCGTCGATGCGGCTGAAGCGCTCCACCACCTTCAGGTGGCGGGAAGCGCCGCCCAGGGAGGGGGTGTCGTTGAAGTTGGTGGTCTCCACCACCAGCGTGTCGCCTTCCCACCAGCCGATGGAGTCGCCCAGCCAGCGGCGGATCTCGTCCGGCGCGTGCTCGCCGTTCATGCGCACCACGCGGGCGTCATGCACCATCTCGGTGAGGATCATCACGTTGCCGGGGGTTTGCACGATGCGCTTGTGGTTGTTGTACAGCGTCGGCAGCATGGGCGGGCCGCCGGTGGAGCCGAAGCCGATGAGGCAGCGATCCTGCAACGGGCGCACCTCCGGGTCGTCGTAGGGCCCGAACGTCAAGTTCTTGCGGTCCAGCCACCAGGCGGTGCCGTCGTTCTTGTTGGTGTACTCCAGATAGACGTGCTGGTTGCGGCCGCGCGCCTCGGGAATGGTCGGCGGATGGCGCCCGTTCGGCGGGTCGATGATGATCGACGTGCGGTACTTGCCGTCGATCTTCACGTGCTTCTCGCCGGCGTCGATCCAAAATGTCTGGTAGCCGCCGACGTTGCCGGCCGGGCCGGCCGAGCCGTCGCCGCCGGCGCGCGGCGCGGCGCGGTCCGGGTCTTTCACCTCCACCCGGTCGCGGAACGCGGTGCGGCGCGCCTCGTCCGCCTCCGCTTGGTTCGCCTCCAGGAACTCGCCGCGGTTGCGCGGGCGCGTCAGCGGCGTCACCGTGGCCGTGTCGTAGTAGCCGGACAAATCGGGTTTGCCGTCGGCGGTGCGGGGAATGTCGCCCCACGCCATGTTCGCCACCAACACCAGCAGCACCACGGCCGCCGCGGCGAACGCCAACTGCACCCAAGCCAATGCCCCGCTTCGCGGGCGTTGCGTCTTCATCGTGTTGCTCCTCTCTCCTCGTTCCCTCAGTTACCTTGGCACCGTGCCGCCGGCATCTACTCTGCCGCTTTCGGTGCCTCTTTCGGCCAGCGCGGCAGCGGATTGCGGCGCCACTCGCCGTACATCAACTCCTCCACGAACTCTACGCACTTGAAGTCCAGAATCATGGCGTCCGGTTCCATGCGCCGATACAGCGGCATGGAGATTTTCCACGGTTGCGTGAAGGTGGCCGGGTCCGTGATCGTCGCCTCGTAGTGCAGGTGGTTGGGGCTGGTGGGCGTGTAGCGCTCCACCACCGTCATCTGGTCGCTGTGGTGATTGCCGGCGCGGTCGAACCAAGTGGTGTCCAAGAGGCTCGTCACCGTCAACACCAGGGTGTCGCCGTCCCAACTGGCCACCGATTGGCCCATCCACGAATCCACCGGCGCCGGGCCGGGATCCTCGCTGTACACGTTGCGCACCGCCCCGGCGTATTGATAGACGATCTCGATTTCCTTGTCGCCTTGCAGGATTTGGAACGGTTGCGGCATGTAGGTGGCGCGCGGCACGCCGGGCAGGAAGCATTTGATCTCCGGGTCGCGATCCAGCCAATGCCGGCGGTTCTCGTCGCGCTTGGCCAAGGCTTCGGGCTTGTAGGGAATCTTGCCGCCGACCACCACGCCCAAGCCCGGCGGCACGGAGGCCACCGCGCCGAGTTGCAGGGTGGCGACGTCCGGCAGCGGGCCGTACGGCCCTTCGCGCAGGGACATGGACGGCCTCGCCATGTGCCGTTCGATGTCGTAGTTCGCTTCGTTCAACGCCTGCCAGATGCCGTTCAGGTCCGGATTGACGCCACCCGGGCCGCGCGGGGCGACGTATTCGTGTTCGTCCGCCGCTGCGCTGCCGACGAGGACGGCGCAGAGCAGGGTTAGGAATCGAGCCAACTTGTTCACCAGCGTTCTTGGATTCGCGGATACTAGCACAGGGTTGGCGGAGGCAAACAGCATGACGGGGGAGCGTGGCGAAGGTGCGGAGGAGCGGCGGCGCATGGTGGAAAGCGGCGACTTGGCCGGCTATCGCGCCGACATCCTGCGAACCTGCGCCCAGCAGCGCGAAGCCGTGGGGCTTGGCCCGGAATCGGATTTGACTGCCCTGCAATTGGCGGCGCTGTACGAGGAAGTGGTGGCGGAGCGGCTGATCGAGCGCGGCCGCGCTTGCGACTTGCACAGCGCCTGCGCCTTGGGGCGCGTGGACGGCATCGCCCGTCTGGCCAACGCCGAGGCTTGCGGGGCGCTTGCCGAACTGCTTACGCCTATGGGCTTCGCGTTGGTGCGCGGGCGGTTGGCGTCGGTGCGTGCGCTGCTGCAAGCCGGTGACGATCCGCGCCGCGCACTGCCGCGCATCGGCTTCTTCGTTTGGGAATTGGCGGCGTACGCGGCTGGGCACGGGCGTTGGGAACCGCTGCACGCGGCCTGCGCGCACGGCTACGCGCCGGACGCGGCGGGCATTGCGCGGGCGCTTGTGGACGCGGGTGCCGATGTGGAGGCGGTTTGCGGCTTGGGCGAGCGCCCGATCCACCTCGCTGCGACCTACGGCTGGATGCCGGTGTTGGAAGCGCTGCTTGCCGCGGGCGCGGCGGTGGACGCGCCCACCGCCGAAGTGCCGCCGGCGCTGTGGACGATGGCGGCGCCGGGCAATGCCGCGCCCGCGTTCGGGCAAACCCCGCTCATGGTGGCGGCGCGGGAAGGCGCTTTGGAAGCCGTGCGGCTGTTGTTGCGCCGCGGTGCTCGTGTGAATGCGTGCGACAGCGGCGGTCGCACGCCACTGCACATCGCCGCTCGGCCGTGGTGGCGGGAGAACGCGGCGTTGGTGGCGCTGTTGCTCGAAGCCGGCGCCGAACCAAGCGCCCGCGACAACGCGGGGCAGACGCCCGGGGAGTGCGCCGCGGCGGCCGGTTACGCGGAATCGGCCGCGCTGCTGCGTTGAACTCGAAACGCAGTGCGGCTAAGGCATCTCCACTTCGATGACGAGCGCCGTGCGCGGCGTCAGCGGGATGGGGGCGGTGAGGTCGTGGGTCTTGCCGCGGATCACGTCCACGCCGCGCTTTGCGCCCTTCAGCGCTTCCGCGAAACGCGCTGGATCGAGCGTACGTTCCTCGGTGTTCTTGTTCAGCACCACCATCACCACTTCGTCCGCCATCATGCGGAAATAAACGTAGTAGCCGTCCTCGTTGCGCGGCAGAAAGTGCAGCAGCCGGCCGCGGTGAATCGCCTTTTGCTCCTTGCGCCAGTTGAACAGCGTCCGCACCAGCGTTTGCGCTTGGCGTTGCGCCTCGGCCAGGCCGCGCCCGGTCACCGCGTCGGTGGCGTCGCCCGCCCAACCGCCGGGAAAGTCGCTGCGGATGACGCCGTGGCCGGGATGCTCGTGGGTGCCGAGGATTTCCGTAGCGTAGTAGAACTGCGGCACGCCGCGCATGGTGGCCAGATACGCCATCGCCAGCTCGAACAGTCCGTAGTCCTCGCCGAGTTGCCGGAAGATGCGCGGGGTGTCGTGGTTGTCGCCGAAAATCATCAGCGCGTGCGGATCGGGATAGAGCACGTCGTTCACCAAGCTCTCGTAGAGGGTGATGAAGCCGCTGTTCCACTGTTCCTCGTCCACCAAGGCGGGCGCGAGCTTGGTTTGCACCGGGAAGTCCATCACATGCGTCAGCCAGGATTGGTAGCCATCGTGCTTGGTGCCGCCACGCTGCCAATACGCGGCGATGAGCGGATTGGGCGTCCACTCCTCGCCGACCACGGAGAAGTGCGGGTACTCCGCCATCACTCGTCGCGTCCAGTGGGCCATGAACTCCTTGCCGCCGTACGGGTAGGTGTCCATGCGCACGCCGTGCAGGCCGACGGTTTCGATCCACCAGATGGCGTTCTGGATGAGGTATTCGGCCATTAGCGGATTTTCTTGGTTCAGGTCCGGCATGTCGGGCACGAACCAGCCGTCGTAGAGGCCGCGCTTATCCACCTCGGCGGCGTAGGGATCCAAGCTCACCGTCTTGCTGTGGTTGGTTTGGCGGTAGCCCGGCCACTTGGTTCCGCCATCCAGCCAGGCGCGCAGTTCCTCGGCGTTGGGCGGCGCGGCGTGAACCCAGTCTTCCGTGGGCGGATCGCGCATCCACCAGTGGTGCAGGCCGCAGTGGTTGACGATGATGTCCAGAATGATGCCGAGGCCCCGTTCGCGCGCCGCCGCGGCCAAGGCCACCAGCTCGTCGTTGCTGCCGAAACGCGGATCCACGCGGTAGAAATCCGTGGTGGCGTAGCCGTGGTAGGAATACGCCGGCATGGCGTTTTCGAGCACGGGATTCAGCCAGATGGATGTGAAGCCCAGCCCGGCGATGTAGTCCAGCCGCTCGGCGATGCCTTGCAGATCGCCGCCGTGCCGCGCCAGCGGTTTGCCGCGATCCAAAATATCGCCCAGACCGCCGGCGGCGTCGTTCGCCGGATCGCCGTTGGCGAATCGATCCGGCGTGATGAGGTAAATGGCATCGGCCGACGTGAACCCCTGCCGCGGCGCCGGATCGCGCCGCGCCAGCGTGTAGCGATGCCGCAAGCTCTTGCCGTCGCCAGCAAAGCGAATGTCGAAGGTGCCGGGCTCGGTTGCCGGATCGATGCGCAGCCGCACGAACAAGTAGTTCGGATTGCCGGTGGTGGTGGTTCGCGCCACCGTCACGCCGCTCTTGGCGACGGTGGGCTGCAATTGCGCCACCCCGTCGCCGTACACCAAGAGCTCGACCGCCGGATTCTCGAAGCCAATCCACCAGTTCGGCGGCTCCACCCGCTCGATCTGCTGTGCCGTGGCGCCCGCCGCCGCCAACGCGAGAACGGGTGGCGCGAAGCAGCGCCAAAGCCTTTTCGCAAGCACGGACATCCTCAAGCCCCCGTCTGCCAAGAACGCCAAAGCATAATGCGTCGCGTTGCCCGCCGTGGCTGTTCGCTCATTGCGTTTCCGCCACCATGTAGTCGACAGCCAGCGCCAGCGCGTCGTCCGTGCAGGAGGCGCAGGCGCCGCGCGGGGGCATGCCGGGGGTCATGCCCTTTTTCACGTTGTCGATGAGGGTTGCGCGGCCCTTGGCGAGGCGCGGCACCCACTCTGCTTTGTCGCCCAGCTTCGGCGCGCCGGCCACGCCGCTTTGGTGGCAGGCGAAGCAGTGGCGCATGTACACCCTTTTGCCGGGGTGCTCGGCATCGTCTTGGCCGCCGCAGCCGGCGATGGCCAGCGCCAGCAACAGCGTGCTCGCGAGAGCAACGCGGCGGCTTTGGCGGGACAACGGTGCGGTGTTTCTTGCGGCGGCTTAGCGGGCCAGCGCGTGCGCTTCGGTTGGCGGCGGCGCGTGGGCGATTTCCAGCTGCGCGAGGTGGATGTAGTCGATGAGGATGTTGGCGGTCTCGCGCACCAGCGGGTCGTCTGGCGGCTCGTCGCGGGTGCGCTCTTGCCGACGGCGCTCGTTTAGTTCCTGCAAAGACGCCGCCGGTTCCTCGCCCTTGGCCATCAAGCGGATGTTCTCCAAGGCCAGCACCTTGCCGTCCGCCGCCTCTTTTTCCGCCACCCGCGTGGCTTCGTTCAGCGACAGGATGTTGCGCTCCTGCAGCTGCTCGGCGTGTTCCTTCCAGCCGCGCAGATAGACGAATTCGGGATCGTCGCGCACCCGTTCCTCGTGGCGCTCCCGCAGCGTGTCCAAGAACGGCCGCACCATGTCGGCGGATTGGAACTCCGCCGCCGCCACGCGCTCGCCGGCCAACGCGATCGCCCCTTCGCCGCCGTCCGCGTTCGGGTTCGGATACGACGGCAGCGGGTAGGCGATGTCCGGCACCACGCCGTTTTGGTCGGTGCTTTGGCCGGACACGCGAAAGAACTTCTGCCGCGTCAACTTGAGCTTGCCGCGGCGCATGTCGAGGAGCATTTGCACCGTGCCCTTGCCGAACGTCTGCGATCCCACCACGATGCCAATGCCGTGATCCTGGATGGCGCCGGCGAAAATCTCCGAAGCGGACGCCGAGTGCTGGTTCACCATCACCGCCAGCGGCCCGTCCCAAGCGACCGCGCCGTCGGTGTCGTGGTGTTTGCTCGGCGCCCGGCGCAGGTTCGAGACCTGCACCACCGGCCCGGATTCCATGAACAGGCCGGTGAGCGCCACGGCTTCCTGCAGCGAACCGCCGCCGTTGCCGCGCACGTCCACCACCAGCGCGTCCACGCCTCCTTCCGCCTTCAACTCGTCGATGAGGCGGGCGACGTCGCGGGTGGTGCTTCTCGGGTCCGCTTCGCCGGCTTCCAACGCTTCGAAGTCCAAGTAGAAGATGGGCACGTCGATGACGCCGATGCGGTATTCGCGCTCGCCGCGGGGAACGTCCAAGATGTGCTTGCTGACCGCTTGATCCTCCAGCTTCACCACGTTGCGCACGATGGTGACCACCTCCGTCGCGCTGGTCTCGGCGCCGGCCGGCAGCACCTTGAGCAGCACCGGGGAATCCTTCGGGCCGCGGATCAACTGCACCACGTCGTCCGTGCGCCAGCCGACGATGTCCACGAACGGCTCCTTGGCGCTCTGGCTGACGGCGACGATGCGGTCCGACGGCCGCAATTCGCCGCCGCGATCCGCCGGGCCGCCCGGCACCAGCCGCTCCACCACCGTGTAGTCGCCTTCGATGCCGAGCTCGGCGCCGATGCCTTCGAGCGACAGCGACATGGAGATGTTGAAGTCCTCGGATTCGCGCGGCGAGAAGTAGCGCGTGTGGCGGTCGTAGGTGCTGGCGAAGGCGTTGATGAAGGTGCGGAACACGTCCTCGCTGCGCGTCTGCCGAACCCGGCGCAGGCGGTTCTTGACGCGCTTGGCGAGGATCTTGGCGATGGTGGGCAGGCTTTCGCCGGCGAGCTTGCCGCTCAGCACCCGGCTCTTGAGCGCCAGTCGCCACAGGTTTTCCAGCTCTTCCCGCGTTGCCGGCCACGGCGCTTCGTCGGCGCGGTTGGTTTGCACCGCCTCGTCGAGGTCGAAGTCGAACGCCTCCACGCCGCCGGCAAGCAGCGCGGTTTCATATTCCACCCGCTCCAGCGCCCGGCGCCGATAGGTGTTGTAGATGGCGAACGCCGGCGCGAGGTCGCCCTCCTGCAGCGCGTCGTCCAACCGCTCGCGGTACTTGCCGAGGGCGGCCACGTCCGCGGCGAGGAGGTGCATGCGCCGATAGTCGAGGTGGCGCAGATAACGCTCGAAAACACGTTGCGAGGCCTCGTCGTCCAACGGCTGCGGCTGGATGTGGTAGTTGCCCACGCGATCCACCACGGCCACGCTGGTGTCGCTATGGCGCGGCAGCGGTTCGAGGGGGTGGTAGTCCGCACCGACCACTTCGGCCGGGCCGCCGGCGCCGGCCCGCGCTGCGTCGATGACGCTTTGGATGTCCGGCTCCGCCTCGGCGTCCGCATCGTTGGCGTTGGCGACCGCCAGCGCGCCGGCGGCGAACACCGCGCACAGCGTGGCCGCCGCGGCAACGGCGGCGAGCGCCCGGGCGGCGCGGGATCGGGTGGCGGTCGGGCGTGTCATGCGTGCGTTGTCTCCGTGATGCGCCGCGCAATATACCCCTATGGGGTGACAATGCGCCACACTTGCGTTGTAGCGTTGTAGGTGTTTTGGCAGCCTCACGGCCGAAGGAGGCGGCCGAGTCGAGCCGGGAACTACCCAGCGCGACTTCCCACGAAGCGCTGGAAGCCAGTCTTGGCGAGGCGATGCGCGGCCGAGCCCGGGCGCAAAAGGTTCTTGCAGCGCTCCGCAAACTGCGCCAGCAGGAAATCCAGCGGGGCGCGACGGGCGTATTCGGCCATGTACGCCCTCAGTTCCCGCTTCGTCCGCGCGCCTCCATTGTCGCCCCACTTCGCCACATAGCGCGCGAAGTCTAGCGGCAGCAATTCGGGCTGCGAGCCGTGCAGCGTCGTGCGCATGTAGTTGCCGATGAGCAAGTCGTCGAAAACGCAAGCCCGGATCGCGGTCATGAGGGAATGCCTCGGCGCTTCGAACGTCAAGCCGACCTTGCCGCCGCGGTTCAGGTCTATCACGTTGTCGCGGCCGCCAACTCTGAGATTGACGAAATCGTACGCGTCGCGCAGCTTTTCGATGGCTTGGAAGTAGCCGGCGGCTATCCGCGTGTCTTCTTTTTCCAGCTCATCGGTCCAGTTGTCGCCGAAGTCCGCGGGTTCGTACACGACATTCTCCGCGACCGGGGGGCAGATCTCCGAAAACGTGTCGGTTTCGCAGCAATATCGGATGAACGCCGGGAACACATAGGCATCCCCTGCTCTCGTGGGTCTGTCGTCTGGCTCCGCGTACTGTTCAGTCGAAGCGACATGCTGCTGCGCCCAGACGCTGTCCCGCCTCTGATAGCGGTGCAAGGAGCTGAACGGAATGAACCCAGTGGCACCGAACATGCCGGTCTCTCGCTGGATGTCCTCGTACAACGGAGGTCTTTCGAGCACCCTGCTCGGCAGCATCAGGCGGCCCTCCTCGTCGCGGAAGTTGATCATGTCGGCATCTCCGTAGTTCATGAGACGCAGCAGAAACGACTTTTCGAAGCGCTTGACGACCCCGCGAATGAACGGGAGCCATCCATGCATCCATGTGGCGTCGTTCATGTTGATCAGCAGCCGGTCGTTGATGTCCACCAGCAGGATGCCGTCCTGATTGTGGTTGGCCAAGCAGGCCACGCGAATGCGGTCCGACAACTGATGCCAAGCGCGGTCTTTCAGCACCGTGACGTCGAGCCCGGCCGCGCGGAGGCTCTTGTGGATGCGTCCGCCCACATGGTCCGGCAGCAGGATCTTCTTGTCGAGGTAGTACGACTCCGAGTCCGCGTTCAGGTGGTCGGGATGGCCGTGAGAGATCCACACGTACTTGCTGTCCTTCACCGCCTCGGCCTGCTCCGCAGGGACCTTGTGCGACAGACCCCAGCTCCCGAAGTAGGCACTGCCGACGATCCACGGGTCCGTCGCCAAGACCGGGCCCCTGTCGTAGCAAATCAACGTCGCGTTGCCGATCGTGTCGAAACCAATGTCCAACGGGTTCCCCCCTCACTCGCCTTGGAGACGCGCCGCGAGACCCGCGGCCGCGCCCCCCAATAATACCAGCCTTCGACTTGCCCGCACTGACGGTGCGCGTCGCAAGCATCAAGCTGGTATAGTGCCCGCTTGCCAGTGTCGCCGCCGGGTACGCGGGGAGCGGCGCTGGCGCATTCGCTTCGGGGGTCTTGTTAGTGAGCGCTCACTTACTGCGAAGAGTTTTGGAAGGCAACGCGCTGAGCGATGCCGAGGCGTTGTCGCTGGCGCGGTTCGAGGACACCGCGGCGCTCTCGGATGCCGCCTCGGCGCTGCGCGATCGCGGTTTCCGCAATCTCGTGACCTACTCGAAAAAGGTCTTCATTCCGCTCACCCATCTGTGCCGCGACGTGTGCCACTACTGCACCTTCGCGCAGACGCCGTCGAAACTCGATACGCCGTTTCTGCCCGTGGACGAGGTGTTGCAGGTGGCGCGGCGGGGGGCGGAATTGGGCTGCAAGGAGGCGTTGTTCACCTTGGGCGAGAAGCCCGAAAAGCGTTACCGGGCGGCGCGCGAGTGGCTGGCGGCGCACGGCTACGCCACCACGCTGGAATACCTGCGCGACGCCGCCAAGTCGGTATTCGAGGAAACCGGGCTGTTGCCGCATCTCAATCCCGGCACCATGACGCCGGAGGAGGTCGCGCCGCTGCGCACCGTGGCGCCGTCCATGGGCATCATGCTGGAATCCGCCTCGGAGCGGCTGCTGGGCAAGGGCATGCCGCACTACGGTTCGCCGGACAAGGTGCCGGCGGTGCGCCTGCAAACCTTGGCGGACGCCGGCCGGGCGAAGGTGCCGTGTACCACGGGCATCCTCATCGGCATCGGCGAGACGCGCTTGGAGCGCGTCGAATCGCTGCTGGCCATCCGCCGCGTCCACGCCGCGCACGGGAACATCCAAGAGATCATCGTGCAGAACTTCCGCGCCAAGCCGAACACGAAGATGCGCCACGCGCCGGAGCCGGACTTGGAGGAGCTGCTGTGGACCATCGCCGTGGCGCGCTTGGTGTTCGGCCCGGAGATGAGCATTCAAGCGCCGCCGAACCTGAGCCCGGGCGTGCTGCCCCGCATCGTCGCGGCCGGCATCAACGACTGGGGCGGCGTGTCGCCGCTGACGCCGGACTACGTGAACCCGGAAGCGCCGTGGCCGCAGTTGCGCGAGTTGGCGCGCCAAACCGCCGCCGCCGGCAAGGAGCTGCACGAGCGCCTCACCATCTATCCCCGCTTCGCGTTGGACGCCGCGGCTTGGGTGGCGCCGGAGTTGCGTGCCGCGGTGCTGGACAGGATCGACGGCGAAGGCCTGCCGCGAACAGACGATTGGTGCCCCGGGGACGAGATCGCGCCACCGGCCGACGTGCTTGCCCGCATCGGGCCGCCGGCCTCCCGCGTGTCCGCGGGCCTGCTCGGCATCCTCGAACGCGCACAAGCTGGCGAGGCGCTGGATGAGGAGCAGATCGTCCGCCTGATCCAAGCGCGCGGCGACGACTTCAACGCCGTGGTGGAGGCCGCCAACCTTTTGCGCGAGCAAACCAACGGCGATGTGGTTTCGTTCGTCGTGAACCGCAACATCAACTACACCAACATCTGCTACTTCAAGTGCCAATTCTGCGCCTTCTCCAAGGGCAAGCTGGCGGAAAACCTGCGCGGGCGCCCCTACGACCTCAGCCACGAGGAAATCCAGCGCCGCACGCGGGAAGCGTGGCAGCGCGGCGCCACGGAAGTGTGCATGCAAGGCGGCATTCATCCCGATTACACCGGCAACACCTACCTCGACATCGTTCACGCGGTGAAGGAAGCGGTGCCGGAAATGCACATCCACGCCTTCTCGCCGCTGGAGGTGTGGCAAGGCGCCGCCACCGCCGGGCTGTCGCTGGAGGAATACTTGACGCGCCTCAAGGCTGCAGGCCTCGGCACCCTGCCCGGCACCGCCGCCGAGATCCTGCACGACGAGGTGCGCGCCGTCATCTGCCCGGACAAGATCAACACCGCGCAGTGGCTGCAAGTGATGGAGACCGCGCATGGCGTGGGTTTGCGCACCACCGCCACCATCATGTACGGCCATGTGGACGAGCCCCGCCATTGGGCGCGGCATCTCGCCGCCGTGCGCGATTTGCAACGGCGCACCGGCGGCTTCACCGAGTTCGTGCCGCTGCCGTTCGTGCATATGGAAGCGCCGCTGTATCTGAAAGGCCGGGCGCGGCGCGGGCCGACCTTCCGCGAGGCGATTCTCGTCCACGCCGTGGCGCGGTTGGCGCTGCATCCGCACATCGTCAACATCCAAGCGAGCTGGGTGAAGCTGGGCCACGAGGGCGTCTTGGCGGCGCTGAACGCCGGCTGCAACGACCTCGGCGGCACCTTGATGAACGAGAGCATCACCCGCGCCGCCGGCGCCGCCCACGGCCAGGAGACCTCGCCGCGACGCATGATCGACCTGATCGAAGCCGCCGGCCGAACGCCGCGCCAACGCGACACGCGCTACGGCGACGTGCCGGCGGCGGTGGCCGGCCGCGGGCTCCATGCCGCCGAACTGGTGCGCATCGTCAACACGCCGGCGCGCAAGTACGAGCGAGCGCGGAACCGCGAACTGGTACGGAACGAAGCGCCGGCGGCGAACTTCGGTTCGTGACCGTCGTCGGGGGCTATTGCGCTGCGGCCTCCGCTTCAACCGCCGACGCCGATTGGTCTTCCTTGCTCGGTAGCCGCAGCCCGATGGCCAACGTCAACCCGATGATTACGCAGGTGAACCAGTCCTTGGTGAACGGCCCGTGGTCGTGGAACAAACTGTTGGCTAGATAGCCGGCCACTGCGCTGGCGGCAGCGACGAACAAGAACCAAGACCCACTGCGGCGGTTGTGCCAGCGTTTGCGCCAAGCGATCAGCAGCGCGCCGGCCGAGCCGCCGTAGAGCAGCAATAGCAGCATCAAACCCGGTGCGCCGTATTGCACTAGGCACAGTAGGAACTGATTGTGGGGCGAAAAGGCAAGCGCGGCTTGGACTTTTCGCGTTCCCCAATCGAGGTCGACGTGTCGAGCTTGGGGTTGATAGTTGCCGCCTGTGCCGAGCGGGAACTCTCGGGCGTAGCGTAGCGCGGTGATGGCCAATTGGACGCGGTCGTATGCCTGCGAATCCAAGCTCACTAGGCGGGCTCGGTCCGTGGTCGGAGCGCCGGCCAGGATTTCTGGCTTGAACAGTGGCAACTGCACCGGAGGCGCGGCGTCGAACAAGGACTTGTCCTTGTTCGACGCCGCGCCCCCCCCGGGCGACCCCGGAGAGGCCCCGGGCGACCCCGGAGAGGCCCCGGGCGACCCCGGAGAGGCCCCGGGCGACCCCGGAGAGGCCCCGGGCGACCCCGGAGAGGCCCCGGGCGACCCCGGAGAGGCCCCGGGCGACCCCGGAGAGGCCCCGGGCGACCCCGGAGAGGCCCCGGGCGACCCCGGAGAGGCCCCGGGCTCGCCACTTGGCGCACGGCTAGCCACTGGCGCTTCCGAGTCGGTGCTGTCCTGTTGCTCTCCCGGCTTTCCTTCCTGCTTTTGTTTCCCCGGCTCTTCTTGTTCGTCGTCGGCCTCCACTGGGTCAAACCCTTCGGGTACGCCTACCAGTATCTTGAAATTGCCCACTACGTTCGCCAGCTCCGACGTCACCTCCAGGCGATAGCCGCCGGCGGGCAGATCCAAAAATCCCGCCAAAGTCACCTTGCTTCGGTCGCCCGTTGTGTCGTGCGATACCTTCACCGGCGCCCACTCCTTCCCGCCGTCTATTGAGCGCAGGTACACGGTTGGCCAAAGGCCCTCGCCTTGCACATACACGGCGATGGGGAGCGACTCAGCCAGCTCGAAGGTGAAGAAGCGGGCCGGGCGCGTCGGATCGTGCTCGGATAGGGGACATGCCTCGCTCCACGCACTGGTGCGTTTCTTCCTTTCGGCGTCTAGCGCAATCACACCGAGGGACTCGTCCCGGCATTGGGAGTTGATGGTCAGCGTGTAGTCGCCCGTCTCGCCGGGATACATCGTCGTCGCTTCCACCGTGTAGTCGCCGGCCGGAAGGAGAGCTTCCACGATGCGCGCGTTCGACCCCACGCCTCCATCGTGGTTCTCGTTGTTTTGGTTGCCCAGCTCGCGGCGTTCGCCCGTGCCCCTCAGAAAGTAGAGGTACGGGCGCACCTCTGCAGCCAATTCGATGGAGACGAACTTCGGGGCATCCACGGAGAACGTGTACAGATGGGCAAGGCGCTGGCCAATGATCAGCGACCGGCAACGGTCGTTCCAAGTGCCGGCGATCTCCACCTCGCCGGATTCCAGCGCCCCGGAGATCACGCCGAGCGGAGTTTCACATTCGGCGGCGACTTCCTGCTCCTCCGGCCGCACGATGTCTGGGGCGTACGCTTGGTGTATGGCCACGACCGCGGCGAAGCCGGCGGCCAACGCAACCGCGATCAACGGCATACGGCGAAGCGCAACGCGCCGATCCGGGCGCGGCGCGAAAACCGCGGAAGCGAGCACGGCGGCAACGCCAAAGGCGCCGGCCAGCGCCGCCGAGCGCGAGGTATTGAAGTAGATGCCCACGCCCAAAGTCAGCGCGAGCGCGTAGTGGGCGATGTCGTAGGCGCGTCTCTTGGCCGGTTCTTGGCAGGGGTTGTGCAGCAGGAGCCCCACCGCCAGCGGCGTCGCCACGACCAACTGGAACGCCAAGTTGACCACGCGCGGACTGATGCCGGCGATGCGGCCCAGCAGCACATCGTTCGCGAACCGCGTCTCCGGGTTGGCGAACACCACCCAAACGCGCCACAGCGGGTCGCCGATGTAGATGACGGCGAGGCCGAACAACACGGAAATCGCGGTGCAGGCGGCAATCAACGTGGCCACCGCGCGGGCGCGGCGCTGAGTGTCCACGGCAACCCACGTCGCGGCCAGGACGGCACCGCCCATGGCGATCTGTCCCACCAGCGGCACGGTGAAGGTGTCGGTGAACACCGTCACCGCGCCGGCCCAAACGAGCATCGCGGCAATCACCGCGAGCAACCCCAAGACCGTGCGCGACAGGACGAGGCCCTTCCCCGCGGCCATCGAAACAAGCACATACAGACCTGCCAGGAAGACCAGCACGGCGCTCAGCACCACGTTGGGCCCACCGAGCGGCAGCGGCGTGGCGGGGAACCAGAGGCACGCCACGATGGCGAGCAGCAACGCACGATACGTCCACGCGCCTATGCGTGGCAACTCGGTGGGGCTGGGAAGCCAAGGGATTGCCGCCGCCATCGCTCTCGCGTCGTGCGCTTTCTTTGCTGCCCGGAGCTTTGCTGCCAAGAGCACTCCCGTGCGTTGTCGTGCGGTTGAGGTGGCCACCATAAGCTTTCGCGCGCATTGTGACAACCTCGTTGCGCGCCTATACTCGCCCAGCAATGTGCGGAGGCGATCCGGATGAGCCGAGCTTTTTCACCAGCCCGCGCCCAACAGGGCGCACGCTAGCCGCAGAGGGCGGGGATGTGCGGCATCGGGGGCGTCTATCTGCGCGGTGGCGCGGTTGCCCCCAAACTACTGCACCGGATGGTGGACACCTTGCGCCATCGCGGCCCCGACGACTCGGGCATCTTCGCCAGTGGCGGAGTCGGCTTGGCGCACACCCGCCTCAAGGTAATCGATCTATCCCCGCTCGGCCGGCAGCCGATGCTATCCGACGACGGGCAGGTGGCGTTGGCGTACAACGGCGAAGTGTTCAACTTCCGCGGTCTGCGCACGACCCTTGCCCGCGCCGGCCACAATTTCCGCGGACATTCCGACACGGAGGTCGTGCTGCGGGCGTATTTGCAGTGGGGCGTCGCCTCTTTCGCCCGTCTCGAGGGCATGTTCGCCTTCGCGCTTTGGGATGGCCGCGAGCGGCAGCTGCATTTGGTGCGCGACCGATTCGGCATCAAGCCGTTGTATGTGCGCCACGCCCAAGGGGAGATTACCTTCGGTTCGGAGATCAAGACCATTCTGGCCGCCGGCGATGTCAGCGCGCGCACCGATTTCGGCGGCCTGCACGAGTTCTTGTACTACGGCACGGCGCTTGGCGAGCGCACGACCTTCCACGGCATTGGCAAGCTGCTACCCGGCCACGCCTTGACCATCGACGAACGCGGCATGCGCAGCGAGCCGTACTCGCCGATTCCCGATCCGGCACCGGTCGACGACGATTTCGATACCGCTGTGGCAACCGTGCGCGGACTGATTGGGCGAGCGGTGCGAAGCCACTTGGCGAGCGATGTCCCGGTAGGCGTCTTCTTGAGTGGCGGCGTTGACTCCTCCGCGATCACGGCATTCGCCAGCGAACACTACGAAGGCAAGCTGAAGACGTTCACCGCCGGTTTCGATGTTGATCCAAGCAGCGACGAGTGGGCGGCGCGGCGCGTGGCCGAACAGTTCGGCACCGAGCATCACGAAGTGCGCATTGGCGTTGGCGGAATTGGCGATGTGATAGAGCGGTTGGTGCGCTGCCACGACGCGCCGTTTGGCGACCCGGCCAACATCGCGCTGTTTCTCCTGTCCCGGCAAATCGGCAACGACGCGACCGTGATTCTACAGGGCGATGGCGGCGACGAGATGTTTGGCGGTTACCGCCGACACGCCTTGATGTCGCACTTGCCTTGGTGGCGTCTGCTCAGCCGCCGGACAACGCCGATGCACGGCATGTTCGCGCGCTTCAGCCGCGAGGAAGCGGCGGATGTCGTGTTGGACGCGCTGGGGGAATCCGACGTCGGCATGTTGATGGCGCGTTTGCTTGCTTCCGAGTCCCCGGACCGGTCGCCGACGCGGGTTTTCTCCGCCGACGCGCGCGCCCGCCTGTTCGGCGTGGATCCCTTCCGTTGGCACCGGCGCCAGCACAATCACTTCATGGGCTACGACCTGACGAGGCGGCTTATCGCGCTGGACGCGAGCATTACTTTGCCGGATCTGTTTTTTGAAAAGGTGGACAAGCCGGCCATGTACCACGGCATTGAGGCGCGCGTGCCCATGGTGGATGGGCGGTTGGCGGAGTATGCGATGAAACTCCCGTCCGCGTACCGAGTGCGTGGTCTTGAAAAAAAGGTGGTCTTGCGCGCGGCGCTGCGTGGCGTGGTGCCAAACGCCACCCTCGACCGACCGAAAACCGGCCTGGTGGTGCCCATCGGCAATTGGTTGCGAACATCGCTCGCCGACTACGCGAAGTCGGTGTTGCTCGACGCGGCCACGCGGCGCTTGGGGCTGTTCGACGAACGCGCGCTAACGCACTGCCTTGAGCAGCACGTTGCTGGTCTTGAGAACAATGGCCGCCTCATCTACAAGCTGCTGCAAGTCGCCCTTTGGTGCCATGCGTATCGACCGAGCTTCGACGGGGCGCAGACGGTCGGCGCGGGCGAGGCCAAACCCGTCGTTGCCAAATCGTGCGCGCGGGGTCGGGTGATGTTCATCGTCAGCGGCTTGGAACGCGGTGGGGCGGAGACCCAACTCGTGGGTCTTGCGAACGGCTTGGCGGCGCGCGGTTGGGGTGTGACGGTGATGTGCTACCGGGCGCTGTCCGATCACTCGCTCGCGCCGGAGCTGCGCGCGCCCGGGGTCAAGTTGATCACGTTGAACGCGCGGCCGGGCGCATGGCGCTACGCCAGCATTTTGCGCGCCGCCGCCGCGGTTCGCCGCGTCAAGCCGCACGTCCTCGTGGGGTTGATGTTCCACGGCATGATGACGGCGCGGCTGCTCGGCCGCATGTTGGGAGTTCCGGTGAACGTGTCCTCGGTTCACAGCGATCGCCACGGCGCGCTGCGCGAGCGACTGCTGAGCTTGACGCGCGCGTTGCCGGACTCGGTGATCGCGCTTTCCAATGACTTGGGTCGCGCCTTGGTGCGCTCAAGCGTTGCGAAGAGCAGCCACACGCGAACCGTGCCGAACGCAATTGACATCGATAGGTACGAGCAGGC
Source organism: Candidatus Azotimanducaceae bacterium (assembly GCA_965243095.1). GTDB lineage: Bacteria > Pseudomonadota > Gammaproteobacteria > Pseudomonadales > Azotimanducaceae > VXYL01. The sequence continues at coordinate 836,208 of OZ251530.1, read as the reverse complement.
GACAAACCGCTTGGAGGCGCGACGCGGTTTGGGTTTCGAGGACGATCGTTTTCTCTGGCTGGCCGCCGGCCGATTGGAGGTCGAAAAGGACTATCCGAACATGCTGCGCGCCTTCCGCAATTTGTCCGAGAAGCGTTCCGATGCGACGTTGCTCATCGCCGGCGAAGGCGCGGAAAAGGCATCGTTGCAAGCGTCGATACGGCGTCTCGGCCTTTCCGGCCGAGTACGCTTGATCGGTTTGCGGGAAGACATGCCGAACCTCTTGGCTGCGAGCGACGCCGTCGTTCTTTCGTCAGCGTGGGAGGGAATGCCGATGGTCGTGCTGGAGGCGATGGCGGCCCGGCGGCCGGTGGTTGCCACATCCGTGGGGGCGGTTCCGGATTTGATCGAAGACCGCCGCACCGGTTTTCTGGCGCCGCCACGCAGCAGTGCAGCGCTGGCCGCCGCGATGGAGGGAGCGATGGCGACGGCAGGCGAAACCATGACCAACATGATGGAAGCGGCGCACGCGCGCGTACGCGCCATGTGCTCCACTCCGGCCGTGTTGGACCAGTGGGAGGGTCTTTTCGACCGGCTCTTGCAACATCGGACGGCGTGAACCGCGCGCGCGTCTGTTGCGACTTGATGACTCGATTCGTCAGTCGTAAAGGTGGCAAGCGACCAAGCGGTCCGGCTGGTCCGCGTCGCGCACCGGAATGAGCGGCGGCGTGACGCCTTGGCAGACGTCCATCACCTTGGGGCAGCGGTTGGCGAAACGACAGCCGGGCTGCACGTTCACTGGGGAGGGAATCTCGCCGCGGATCTCGGCGCTGTCGCGGGCGCGTTCGGTGCGCGGGTCCGGCTCTGGGTTGGCGCCGATCAGGAACTCGGTGTAGGGGTGTTTTGGCGCGAAGAACACGCGGTCCGCCGGCCCCAATTCCACCAGCGAGCCGAGATACATCACCGCCATGCGGTCGGAGACGTAGCGCACCATCGACAAGTCGTGGGCGATGAACAGCAACGTGAGACCCAGCGATTCCTTCAGTTCGTCCAGCAAGTTCACCACTTGCGCCTGCACGGACACGTCGAGGGCGGAGATCGGCTCGTCGCAGACGACGAACTTCGGCTCCAGCACCAGCGCCCGGGCGATGCCGATGCGCTGGCGTTGGCCGCCGGAAAACTCGTGCGGATACCTTGACATGTGATCGGCGTTGAGGCCCACGCGCCGCAGCCACTCGGCGACTTGCTCGCGGATCGCGGCGCCGGAAAGATCGGAGTGCAGCTTCAATCCTTCGCCGACGATCTCGCCCACCGTCATGCGCGGATTGAGCGATGAGTAGGGGTCTTGAAAGATCATCTGCATCGAGCGGGCGTGGCGTTGGAAATCCGCCGGCTTGTACGTCGCCGGCAGCGGCTCGCCGGCGAACGCAACCTCGCCGCCGGTCTTCTCGTGCAGGCCGATCACCGTCTTGCCGAGCGTGGATTTGCCGGAGCCGCTTTCGCCAACCAAGCCGACGATTTCGCGCTCGTTGATGTCGAAGGAGATGTCGTCCACCGCGTGTACCACTTGGCCGCGCCCGATGCGAAAGTGCTTGGTGAGATGGCGAATGGTCACCAACGCGTCGGCTTCGAGGCCCTTAGCTTCGGGCGCATCGCCCGCGGTTTCGTTCGTCATCGGCGGTACACCTCTTCGGGTGCGCTTTCGCAATCCGCGTGGTGCAGCCAGCAACGGGCGTGGTGGTCTTCTCCAAGCGCGAACGCCTGCGGGTGGTTCGCTTCGCAGGCGCGCATGGCGTGCGGGCAGCGGGCGAAATAGCCGCAGCCGGCGGGCGGCGCGAACAGGTCCGGCGGGCTGCCGTCGATGGGCGTGAGTTCCTGCTTGGCGTCCGTGCGGTTCGAGGGCATCGCCGCCTTGAGGCCCAAAGTGTACGGGTGGGCGGAGCGGTAGAACACGTCGTCCACGCCGCCTTTCTCCACCACTTCGCCGGCGTACATCACCAGCACGTCGTCCGCCATGCGCGCCACCACGCCAAGGTCGTGCGTTATCAGCACGATGGCCATGCCGTGTTCCCGCTGCAGGTCGCCCATGAGATCGAGAATCTGCGCTTGAATGGTGACGTCGAGCGCCGTGGTGGGCTCGTCCGCAACCAGAATCGACGGCTCGCAGGCGAGCGACATGGCGATCATGGAGCGTTGCAGCATGCCGCCGGAAAACTCGAAGGGATACTGCTTGGCGCGCTTGGCGGCTTCCGGGATGCGCGTCATTTCGATGAGCTCTATGGCGCGGGCAAACGCCTTGCGGTGGCTCTGACCGGCGTGTACTTGCAGCGTTTCCGCGATTTGATCGCCGATGGTCATGGTGGGATTGAGCGATGTCATCGGATCTTGAAAGATCATCCCCACCATGCGGCCGCGGATGTCCTTGCCGTCGATTTTCTGGTCGCGCAGCACGTCCTTGCCGTCCAGCTTCGCCGTGCCGCTGGTGATGCGCCCGGGCGGCATGGGAATGAGACCCATGATGCTCTGCACGGTGACGGACTTGCCGCAACCGGATTCGCCGACGATGGCGAGGGTCTTGCCCCGCTCCAAGGAAAACGAAACGCCGCGCACGGCCTGCACGGTGCCGCCGTAGGTGTCGAACTCCACGCGCAGATCGGCCACTTCCAGCAGGCTCATTCCGTCGCCCTCATGCGCGCGTCCAGCGCATCCCGCAAGCCGTCGCCGAGAAGGTTGAACGCCAGCACGGTGACACTAATGAGCGCCGCCGGCGCGATCAACTCGTGCGGCGTGGTCAACATCGTTTTCAAGCCCTCGTTGCACATGCTGCCCCAGGAAGGCGTTGGCGGCGCCACCCCCATGCCGATGAAGGAAAGAAACGCCTCGGTGAAAATGGCGCTCGGCACGGCGAAGGTGAGCGTCACCAGAATCACCCCCATCGTGTTGGGAATCATGTGCCGCAGCACCAGGTAGTTGGTTTTCGCGCCGAGCAGCCTTGATGCGCCGATGTAGCCTTCTTCGCGGATTTGCAGAATCTGCCCGCGCACCAAGCGCGCCGCGGCCGGCCAGCTCAGCACCACCATCGCCACCATCATCGGGAAGATGCTGTTGTCGCCCGGCTGCACGTTGAACACGATGCGCAGCAGGATCATGAAGAGCAGAAACGGCAGCGCCACCACGAAATCCGCAAACCGCATGAGCACTTGGTCCGCGCGTCCGCCGAGGAAGCCGGCGACGCTGCCGTAGAGTATCCCCACGAGCACAAAGGCGAACGGCGCCACGACGCCGATGAACAACGACACACGGGCCCCGTGCATGAGGCGGGCAAGCATGTCGCGGCCCAAGTAGTCCGTGCCCAGCGGGTGTAGTTTCAACTGCAACACGTCGCCCGGTTGCACATCGGCGGCGCTGGCGACAAGGCCCTTCGCCACGGCTTCTTCGGCGGCGATCACGCGGGTCACGTCGGCGGCCACGCTGCGGTAGTTGGACGATTCTTCGCCGAGCGCGTTGAGCGCCACCACGGAGTAGTGGTATTCGACCGGCTTCAAGTCCAGTCGATCCTCGAAGCTCACGCGGCGCGGGTCCAGCACATCGCCAATGGGCAAACCAAGCGCGTCCGGCTCCGGTTCGAAAAGGTTGCGATACACCCGGTAGCCGTTCGCGCCGGCCACCGGCTGCCACTGCAGGCGCACCGCGCGCGTCGTGGCCGGGCCGACCACGGCGATGGATGCGGACGCCGCCAACGCGCCGCCGTCGCCGGCAACCAGCGCCGCCGTGACGCCCTCCCAGGCTTGGTACTCGTCCACCACCGTCACGTCGCGGCTGGCGCCGGGCGGCACGCTGATCTGATCCAGATCCTGCGCCGCCGGATCCACCCGCCACACTTCCGGGCCGAACAACGTGAACAGCGCCAAGCCGATCACCAAGTAGAGCGACACCAGCGCCCGCCGATTGGCCTTGAGGCGCACCCACGCATCCTGCCAATACGACAGCGACGGGCGCGAGATGGTCTCGACCTCGCGCTCGATGCGCACCGGCTCGAAGGAGAGCGCCGTTTCCGCCATGTTCGCCTCTTAACTCCGCCGAAAACCGCCGCTATTCCAAGCGCACGCGTGGATCGACCAAACCGTACACCACGTCCACGGCGATCACCATGAACACCAGAAACGCGCCGTAGAACACGGTGGTGCCCATGATCACCGTGTAGTCGAGTTGCTGCACCGCCTGCACGAAATAGCGCCCAAGGCCGGGAATGGCGAACACCAGTTCCACCACGAAGCCGCCGGTGGTGATGGCGGCGATGGACGGCCCCAGCACCGTGATCACCGGCAGGATGGCGTTGCGCAGCTGGTGTTTGCGGAATACGCGCGCGGCTGGCAATCCTTTGGCGCGCGCCGTGCGCACGAAGTCCGAGTTGACGATCTCCAACATCGACGAGCGCATCAGGCGCGTGAGAAACGCCATCGTGCCGAGGCCGAGCACCATCGACGGCACGATCATGTGCTGCACGGTGCCCCAACCGGCCACCGGAAACACGGTGAAACCGACCCATTCGTTCACCTTCACCAAACTGAGCTGGCCGAATGCCGCGAACACGAAACCCGGCACGGAGATGCCGAGGATGACGAGGAAGACGATCACGATGTCCGGCGCCCGATTGCGGTACATGGCGGTAAGCGCGCCCCACAGAATGCCGCCGAACGCGGCGAAGACCACCGCCAGGATTCCGAGCGTGGCGGAAACCTTGAAGTGTTCGGAGATGATGTCGTTCACCTGCCGGTTCTGTTGCGTGTACGAAACGCCGAAGTCGCCCTGCACCATGTTGCCGATGTACAACCCGTACTGCTCCAAGAGCGGTTTGTCCAAGCCGTAGCGCTTTTGCAGCTCGGCCCAGATCTCCGGCGATACGGCTTTCTCGTTGGTGAGCGGATTGCCCGGCACCGCGTGCATGGCGAAGAACGTCGCGGTGGCGATGAACCACACCGTGACGATGCCTTGCAGCAGCCGTTTGAACGTGTAGATCAGCATCGATCAACCACCGATGGGCTCGACCCAGGCGTTGGTGTAGTCCGGGTCCGTGCCGACGGATCGGCGCACCACGCCCTTCACCCGCGGATGCGCCACATAGACCGAACCGCGTTCGTACTGCGTGAGCACCACGGCGTCCTCGTAGAGGATCTGCTGCACCTGCGCCATGGCGTCCATGCGCACGCGCGGTTCGTTCGAGGAGCGGGCGACGTCCACCGCGGCGTCCAGTTGCGGGTTCGCGTAGCGGCCGCGGTTGTTCTCGTTCCACGACGTGAACAGATCGCCGAAGGTCATCACGTCGTCGTAGTCCGGCCCCCAGCCGGCGGCCACGATGTCGTAGTCCCCGGAGGTCATCTTCGCCAACCGCTGCTTGAAGATCTGCGCGTCGATCTTGATGTCGATGCCGAGTTTGCGCTTGAACAGGTTTTGATAGTACTCGGCCTGCTTCTTGCTGCTCGGCGTGTCCCCGATCAGCATCACCAGCGGCGGCAACTCCGCGAGCTCCAATTCCTCAAGCGCCAGCGCCAGATAGGCGCGGCCTTGCGCTTCGTCCGGTCGATGCGTTGGCGCGGGATACTCTTGCCGAAAGCGGCCTTCCACGCCGCGCAGCCACAGCGGAAACAGCGAGCTGGTGGGCATGTTGCCGGGCACTTTGATGATCTTGTAGACCAGTTCGGCCGGGTCGTTCACCGCCTGCAACGCCTTGCGCAGGTGGTAGTTTGCCGTGAGACGGCCCGGCCGGTGGTTGAGGCCCAGGTAGTACACGGAACCGTCGGCGAAGCGGCGGATCTTCCAGCGCTGCTGCATCGCGTCGGTGAGATTCTCGGCGTTGAGGCCGGCCAGCGCCACCTTGCCGTCCTTGAACAGGTTGATGGTGGCGAGCGTGTCCGAGGTGATGTAGGCGTGGTCGATGACGTTCAGCTTGATGCGCTCCGCATCCCAGTAGTGCGGATTCTTGGTGAGCCGCAGGCTTGCGCCATGCACCCAGCGCTCGATGGCGAAAGGCCCGTTGTAAAGCAGTTTGTCCGCGTCCGCGCCGTAGGCGCCTTCGGTGGACTCGTAGAACGCCTCGTTGACCGGGTTGTAGGTGCAGAACGCCGTCAACTTGTCGAAGTACGGCAAGGGGCGTGCGAACTCCACCTCCAGCGTGCGTGTATCGACGGCGCGGGCCGCCAACGCTTCGACCGGCATCTCGCCCCGGTTCACCTCCTCGGCGTGCTTGATGCCGTACAGGATGAAGGCGTACTCGGAAGCGTTGGCCGGCTCCAGCGCCTTGCGCCAGGCGAACACGAAATCCTGCGCGGTCACCGGCTCGCCGTTGCTCCAACGCGCTTCCGGGCGCAGCCAGAACGTGGCCGATTCGTCGCGCATTTCCCACCGCTCCGCCACGCCGCCCACCAGCTTGTCTTGGGCGTCGTAACGCAGCAACCCCTCCATGACGTGGCCGAGGATGCGGATGCTCACCTGATCGGTGCTGCGCGTGGAATCCAGCTGCGGCGGCTCTTGCGACAGCGCCAAGGTGACCGTGCCGGTGGCCGCGTCCGCGGCCTCGCCGGCGCCGCCTTCGTTCCACTGCGCCAGCAGCCAAAGGATGGCGCCCAAGCCCACCACGCAGAACACGCCAAGCAGCAGCAACTGCACCAAGGCGCTCGAATCCCCACGCGCCTTGGCGCTCGCCGGCGCTGGCGCGGAAGCGGTGTCCAAGGCCTCGCTCATGGCACTCTCGGCGCTCGGAAAACCGCCCGCGGTGCCGACACGCCGGGATCGGTCGCATCGTTGAGCGAGTCTTGTTCCATGGCCGCCATCCGTCCTCCCCAACGTGGCGCATCGCCTCGCAGTATACTCGCTTGCCACCGCGTCAAACGGACACCGCCATGCCGGCAACCCCGCCCGCATCGATAGCGACAACGGCCAACTTCGCGCACGGTCGGCATCGCGGTTTTCGCGTGCCGAACCGCTATTCGGCGCAGCACCCGGAGGACTTGAAGACGCTCGGCGCCGCCGAGCGCATCACCGTCCACAACGCCCGCCTGTTGCGCCCGGCGCCGACGCTGGCGAGCCACGGCTTCACGCTGGCCACCGCTCCCACCACTCTGGATCTGTTGGACACGGAGGTCGTCCGCACCGCCTTCTACGAGGAATGTCGCGAGTTGCTGACGCGCGTCACCGGCTGCGACGAAGTGCGCGGCGGCGGCCACGAATACCGCAACGGCTTCGGCGGCGTCCGCGGGCCGCGCGGCGCGAAACCGACGCCGAACGGCAGCGGGGGCGCCTACGCGCAAGGCATCCACGCGGACATGTGCGCCGCCGTGGAGGCGCGGTTCGGCAAGATCGTGCCGCAGGGCCGCCACTTCGAGAGCATCAACATTTGGCGCAGCGCCGTGCCGGAAACCGTCGCCATGATGCCGCTGGCTGTGTGCGCCATGCCCACGGTGCGGCCGGAGGACATCGTGTTCGGCGACGGCCAGAACACCGGCGACATCCGCCAATACACCAAGGTGGTGGACCAGCGCCTCATCCACGGCCCGCACCAGCGCTGGTACTACTTCCCAAGCATGACGCCGGACGAAGTGCTGCTCTTCCGCCAACACGACACGCGCCAGGAAGCGCTGAACATGCGCACGGTCTTCCACACCGCGGTGGCGGACCCCACCTCGCCGCCCGACGCGCCGCCGCGCTACACCATCGAGGTGCGGATGCAGGCGATCTACGGCGAGGAACAGGACAAGGCGGCGCGTCTCGCCCGCTTCCTGGCCGAGATACCCGCACGCTACGCCGACGGCCGCGTCTGCCACTGGTGGAGCGGCCCCATCGAAGGCTATGTGCCGCCGCCGGGCGTCACCGCGTGAGCGGCGGGCCGCTGGCCGACGTCCCCGCCAGCATCGCCGCCGACCGGTTCCATGTGGGCTTCGTGCTGCACAACTTGGGGGGGGGCGGCGCGGAGCGCGTGGCGATCTGTTTGGCCGAATCGTTGATCGAACGCGGCCACCGCGTGGACATGGTGCTGGGCAAGTCCAAGGTGCAATACGCGAGCAGCCTGCCGAAAGGGCTGCACATATTCCATCCGGCGACGCCCGGCCTCGGTCGAGACACCCGGCGACTGTGTCATGCGCGCGGCGTGGAAGTGCGGTGCCTGCGCATCGGCGGGTTGGACGTGCCGAAGGACTTCACACGGCTCCAGCCGCGGGCGAACGGCGTACGGTTGCAGCACCGGCACGTCTATCTGGCGCACCTCGTGGCGCAGTATGTGCGCCGGGAGCGGCCCTCTTTGCTGTTGTCGTCCCTGGCCCCTGCCAATTTCGCCGCCGTCAACGCCGCAACCTTGGTGGACGACGCCCCGCCGGTGATCATCTCGGTACACAACAACCTACGCTTGGACTACAGCGCCTACGAACAACGTGTGGCGGCGACGCTCTATCCGCGCGCCGACGCGGTGGTGGGCGTGTCTCGCGGCGTATGCGGCGAGCTCAGCGACGCGCTTGGCCTGCCGCCGCACCGTTTGCATGCCATTTACAATCCGCTGCCGGCCGCCCGAATACAGGGCTTGATGCAAGCGGATACAACCCATCCGTGGTTCCAGCCGGGCGAGCGGAAGGTGATTTTGAGCGTCGGCCGGGAAGCCCCCGCCAAGGACTATCCGACGCTTGTGGAAGCACTTGGGCATGTGCGCCGCGACTTGGCAGCCCGCTTGGTCATCATGGGCGGGCACTCGCCACGCTACCGTAGGCGTTTGCTCGCACAGGCGCGCCAGCTAGGGATGGAAGGGGATCTCGATTTCATCGACTTCGACGAAAACCCTTATCGCTACATGGCGCGCGCGGCCGTCGTCGCGCTCTCTTCGTTCTGGGAAGGCTTGCCGACCGTCTTGCTGGAAGCGTTGGCCTGCGGCACGCCGGTGGTGAGCACGGACACCCCTTACGGCCCACGCGAGATTCTTGGCGATGGCAAGTGGGGCCGCCTCGCGCCCGTCGGCGACGCGCCAGCCTTGGGCGCGGCCCTGTTGGAGAACTTGCGCGGCCGAACGCCGGCGGACGCGCTGCGCCTACGCGCCGCCGACTTTTCGGAAGAACGCGCCGCGAGCGCCTACTTGCGGTTGTTCAAGCAAGTGGCGCAACGGAGGCGGTCAACGAATGAGTGAACCCACCATCGGCGCGAGGCTGGGCCGCCCCAACTTCAACCTCAACACGCTCGCGTTCGCAACATTGCCTTTGGCACTGCTCGCGCACATCTGGTTCGCGAGCACGCCTCTGCCGCTTGGCGGGCCGAACATCGCGCTTGCCTTCGTCGTAGTGTTGCTGGCCATCGTTGCTTTCCTTGCCAAACCGGCGTCCGATGTGCTGGCGACCACTCGCCAGCGCTTGGGCCCCATCCTGCTAGTCGTCGCCGTAGCGGCGTTGCTAACCCTTTGCGCGTTGACGGTCTACTTGGCTACGGGGACGCTGCATCCGACCCGTTTGGCCAAGATGGCGCTCGGTATCGGTGTCTTGGCCGCCACGTTCGTGCTCGTGACAAATGTGCCCCGGGCGCGGATGTTGGTGTTGGTTTTCGTAGGCGGCACGGTGGCTTCCGCGCTCTTTGGCATGGCCGTCGTTTGGATCGGCGATCCGTTCGTGGGCGTGTGGCTGCAGATCAGCAATATCTCCGAGGAAGACCTGCAAGACATGCTTCTCTTCGGCAGGAACGCCGGGTTGGCGGCACACATTTCCACGTTCGGTCGGCAACTTGCGGTGGCCATTCCGTTGGCGCTCGCGGCGCTGCTCTACAGCAACTACGGAAATCAACCGGGACGCCGCCGCTGCGTCGCAGCCGGCGTCTTCGTGTTGTTGATGACGCTCGTCACCGCCATGTTGATGAACAACACGCGATCGGTGCTGCTTGGCGTTTGCGTGGTCTGCGCAATCATGGTGTTGCCGGCGTTGCGCTCGGTCCGCCCTCGTCGCCGGTTCTTGATATCCGCACCGCTCGCGGCGTTGTGGCTGTGGCTGTTCCTTTTCAATCCCTTTGGCGATGCCGAAGACGACGGCGTGACGACCCATGTTGGCGGCGTCTTGGGCGATATCCAAGGACTTGCCGTTGGTGACGCGGCGCTATACGCGGGCAATGCTGACGCGGTTGGGCACGCGTTCGCCGGCAACGTGGCCGGTGAGGACTACGAGCTGCAGTTGCGCGAGCGCTACATAACCGGCTACGGGCAACCCGGTGTCGTCAATGCACGGGCGGGTGACGACGGGGCGATTGTTCTCACATGGCGCAAACGGCCCGATGTCGCGCTTTACCAGTACCGGCTGCGCCGGGCGGGGGCCGGTCAGTGGCCGATGTGGCGCAATTTCATTCCATCGCTGGAAGCAAACGGTGCGTTGACACGATACGAACCGGTGACGTTGGAAGGTGTGGTGATGGGTGCCGGATGGCCGGACGGCCCGGCCGATCGGCAACGGTTAAGGCACCGAGTGTACGGCCTAAAGCCGAATGCCAGATACACCATCGAGCTCGTGCCAATGACCGTCGATGAGCGCGGCGTCCTTTCCGAATGGTACACAACCGCCGACGAAGAAGGCGTCATCGTGGTCACTTGGCTAGCGCCCCAAGAGCTTGGCGTCATCGGCTACAGTCGCAGAACGCGAATGTGGGGCGGCCTTTGGCAACCTTGGACGCAATTCGAGACGCCCGCTCGCGTCATCGCGCCCGAAATCACGTTGCCCGAGTTGACGGCTGGTGGCCAGTCGCTTGCAAGCGAAGGCCCGAACCAGCGAATCGGCCACACTTTCAGCGGGTTTGTACCGTGGTTTTGGTATGTCGTGCAGGTGCGGCAACCGCAGGCAAGCGGGCCAACAAAGCTGGGCGAGGTTACCGCAAAGCCGGACGAAGGGGGCAACTTCACCTTGGCGTGGCAGGCGCCGAAAAAGTCGAGCGAAGGGATTGGCTTCCAGTTTCGCGCACGCAAGCTCGGCGACGCCGAGTGGCTCCCTTGGCAGGACTTCGCTCCTTCACTAAGCAGCCGTGTGCCGTCCATCGAGCCGGTGGCGTCGTTTGACAAGAACGCTTGCACATCGGCCCAGCGCGGTTCGGAGAGAATTCGTTGTCACACCCTTGAAGGGTTGTCCGCGGGCCTCGACCATCGCGCCCAGCTGCGCGCCAGCAACGCCCACGGCTTCGGTGCCGAGAGCGCTGAGTTCACGTTCTCTCCGGATCCGGCCGGCACTTGGACGTTTGCGTGGCGCGAACCCGCGGGCGAGGCCGCGACGGGCTATCAGTTCCGCCTTTGGTGGCGCGCCAAGGATCGGTGGTGGCCGTGGCAGACTTTCGTCCCCGCCGCCGATGGCCAAGGGCGAACAACCGCCGATCTGCTCGGCCGGTTGGACGCGCAAGAAAGGAACATCGCGGCAGCCCGTGTCGCACGGCACGTCGGCAGCGGCGCGGTGGAATCCAAGCGCGGGATTTTCCAGCGCATGATGCTTGATGAGGGGTCCGCGCAAACCCGCTTGCATGGACTCGCAACCGTGTTTCGCTACGTTCGGGAACACCCGTTTGGCACAGGTGTCTACGCCCCAAACCGCTCTCATATCGGCGAGGGGATCGAGGAGTGGCTGCTGGAGGAGCTGCTGCGTCTGTGGCCACACAATCAGTTCTTGCACGTTTGGGTGCTTTTCGGGCACTTGGGTCTAGCGCTATTGGTGGCGTTCTACGCTTGCGTGTTGCGGCCGGCGATTCGTTGCAGTGTTGTTGCATGGCGGATAGCCGACACGGATTTGCGGTTCTTGGCGGCTGGGGTCTTGGGCGCATGGGCGGCGTACACGATCAACAGCATGTTCGTTCCGACCGGGCCGTTTCTCGGAGGGTGGAGCCACTTCTACTTGATTGGCCTGTTGTTCGGCGTCGAACGTCTGGTCCGCGACGCCACCGCCGGCGTGCCGGCGACCGGTGGGGCGGCGAATCCCTAGTCGCAGCGGCGGCCAGGACGTCGCGCTCGTTTTCGCGACGCGCGTCGGCGTGGTGTTGCTGGGCTTGGTGGTGCAGGCCATGCTCGCGCGGATGCTGCTGCCGGACGGACGCGGCGCTTACGCCGTCTGCCTGGTGTTCGCGACCGTGCTCGGCATGATGTGTACGCCCGGAGCGCAACAGGGCGCGCAGCAATTCGTGATGACGCGGCAGACGAGCGTGTCGCAAGCGGTTTCGTGCGCCTTTGCCATTTGCGTGGTTGGCGGCGGCTTGGCCGTGGCGCTTTCGCTGCCGCTATTGGCAACCGAACTCGCCTATTTCCAAAAGGCGGAGCGCACCTCATTCCACATCGCCTTGGTGCTGTTGCCGATCATCGCGTTCGCGCTGGCGATGGAGCATCAGTTGGCCGCGTTACGCCGGTTCGGGCGGCTCGCATCCGCGTCCTTGCTGCGCATGGTGGCGAACGTCGGGGCGATCGTTGCACTGGTGTGGATCTTCGATCTCGGCGTAGGCGGCGCGCTGTGGGCAATGGTTTGCGCGAACGCCGTGATGATCGTTTTTTGCATTTGGGATCTGCGCCAGTGCAGCCTCGTGTTCTCCATGCCGGACAGGGAGCATCTACTGCGAATTCTCGGCTACGGCCTGCGCTATCACATTGCCCGTGCCGGAGAAGGGTTGGGGCCGTATGTGGGCGTGCTCACACTCGGGTTGCTGGCAACCGACGCGCAGATCGGCATCTTCGCCGCGGCAAGCACACTCATGATCGGGTTTCTGGTGATGTCCAATTCGGTGGGCAACGCCCTGCTCCCACGCATCGCGTTGGGAAAACCATCGGCCGCAAGTTCGGGAAACGGCGAAACGTCAACCGTCGGCCGTCCCGTTCTCGTGGCCGCTTGCCTGCGCGTGGTGTGGGTTGTCACCGCGATCGCGTTGGTGGCCACCCTAGCGGTCGGGGCACCGCTCGTGCGGCTGCTCTTTTCGGAGGCGTTCCTGCCCATGCTGCCTTTGCTTTGGATAATCGCCCCGGGGATTTTCGCGGGTGCCTGCGCCGGCATGTTCATGACCTACTTCAAAGCGGTGAACCGACCCGAGGTTTGCTCTTGGACGTACCTTCTGGGTTTGGTGGTGGACATCGGCGCGCTGCTTCTGCTTTTCGGTTGGCTCGGCACGGCCGCCGCGGCGTGGGCGCTCACGCTTGGCATGGCGAGCCGCTGCGCGTTCCTTGCGCTTGCGTTCCACAAGGCAACGGGACTAGGCTGGCGGAAGTGTTGGGTGCCTGGTCGCAACGACATCTCTTTCGTCCTGACCGCCGCCCGTTCGCTGCGCCCAAGGTAGTGCTCCACATGCCCAACGTACACGCCAGAGTTAGCAACGCTTTCGGCGACCACGCGCTGCTCGGCTTCGATTGCCGGAAGGCGATGGCCGCCGGCGAAGCGGCTTTGGCGGCCCTCGAAAAAAGCGCGTTCGACGCCATCGACAAGCACGGCTTCGCGGTGCTAGAGAACGCCGTCTCGGCCGCCGACTGCGACAAAGTGGTGGCTGAGATGCGTCCGTTCATTGACGCCACCCCGCACGGCCTGCACGGTTTGGGCGGTACGCGGCGCTGCGGCGCCTTGGTGGCGCGTTCGCCCGCCAGCCACAAGCTGATCGCGCATCCCACCGTGCTGCGCTTGGCCGAGCGGATTCTCGGCGAGCAGCGATTGCGCGGCGACGCCGTGCGCATAAACGGCAAGTGCGGCAAAGGCGCGGGAAAATTCCGCTACCCGTGGCAACTGCATCTGACGCAGATCATCGACATCGGCCCGGGCGGCGGCACCGACGCCATGCCGCATGGACTGCGGCTGCATCGGGCGAACGGCATGTGGCTGCACGATTTCCAAACCACCGGCATCGATCCGCAAGTGGAAGTGATGTGGGCGCTGACGGACTTCACCGCGCAGAACGGCGCCACCCACATCGTGCTCGGCAGCCACCGCGAGACGCCACGGGGCGGAACCGCGAGCCACCGCGAACCCACCGTGCAAGCCGCCATGCCCAAAGGCAGCGCATTGGTTTGGACCGGCTGGTCGGTTCACGGCGCGGGCGCCAACACTTCGCCACAGCGGCGCATCGGCATGAACATCAACTACGCCCTCGCGTTTCTGGCGCAAGAGGAGAATCAGCTCCTAGCCTGCCCGCCGCACCTCGCTCGCAAACTGCCGGTCGAATTGCAGCGCCTAATCGGCTACCACCAACCCGCCGGCGCCCTGAACTACGTCGCTGAATGTCAGTCCCCAGCGGATTCGGCGCTGCGCGAGGACTTCGACGTGCTGGTGCCGGGTGCCCACGGCCACCCGATGGACCCGGCCGCCGACGGCCCGGCCTTCGCGCCCGCCGCCGAAGCGGCGTTCCAGCGCAAACTCGCCAAGCTGCAAGCCGCCAAGGCCGCGGCCGTGGCCGAGGACGATTTGGAACTCGCCCTGCACTACAAACGCGCCATCAGCGTCTTGCGGCGCTCGCCGCGCCTTGGCTGAAGCAGGTCAATTTCGCCAGCTTGCCATCTTGCTCGAACGCGAGCGACCGAGGGGCACACCTACCCAGCGAAAGGATTGTCCACCAAGAGCGGGATCGACGCGCCAACGCCGGGCACCTCAATGGCGTCCTTCGAGACGGCCAGGTCTTCGCCCGTCAACACCCCCTCGCCGTAGCGGTAGATGGTCTTGGCGGCGCCGGCGCGCGCCGCGCCATCGTAGGCGGCCGCGGCCGCGCAAACGCTTTCGTTCTTCTTCGCGTATCGCTGCATGACTGCCGCGTCGGCACCGGCTGCCAACATCTCCCGCGCCACATGGGGTGCCAGCACCAGGCCGGTGGCGTTGTTGCCGCCGAAGCCCTTGGAGTTGATCAGCGCCATGTCCATGCGCGTGGGGTCGACTTGCGTGTGTGCTTGGGAAAGCCGCAGATGGTCGCGGGCGACGTCCTCGGCCGGCGTGTCAACCGTGGCGATGCCCGGCAACCAGCCGTATTGCCAAGTGCCGAGCGCCGACGTGAGTTGTTCGCCGGAGGCCGGTGCCAAGCTGTGTCCCACGTACGCTTTCACCGCTGCCACGGGCCATTGTTCGATGCCGAAGACGCGCGCCATTTCGTTCAGGATGTGGGATTCCGTGCGTCGGTTTTGCGGGGTGCCGGTGCCGTGGGCGTGAACGAAGGAGCGGTGGCGCACGGCGTCGTCGCCGCGAATCGCCCGGCCGAGCGCCAGCGCTTTGGCGACGGTGATGTAGTTGCCAACGCCCGGGCTGGGAATCGACTGTTTGAAACCGTCGGCGTTCACGAACACGCCGGCCACCGCGCCGTGGATGGCGCAGCCGAGTTCCACGGCCAACGCGCCGTCCACCAGCACCACATAGACGGCCGCTTCGCCCAACGTGAAACCGCAGTTGTCGCCGAACGGCCGGCAAGCGCGGCGGTTGTCCACCGTTTTCGATTGGTCGAGAGCCATCAATGCCTCGTCTTCGGCGAGCGCGCCCATCGTTCGATAGGCCTCCACCACTTCCGGCAGGATGGGCGCTTCCGCGGCGCCCACCACGGCCACGCGGCAGCGGCCGGCGCGAATGTCCTCCACCGCCAGCTTGAGGTTGTAGAGAAACGTCGCGCACGCGCCGATGGCGCCGCCGGTGCCGCCCATGCCGCCGATCACGTAGGCGTTGACGAAATCCGCCGGCATTTCGCAAAGGCTGAGCGCCGCCTGCTTGGAGGTGGGGCGTTTGCCCAGCAGGGGAAACTGCATCATGCCGCCGGCGCTGTAGCTGTCCAGCTGCCCCATCGCGCTGCCGGAATAGCACGCGAATTGATCCGGGCGCAGCCGTTTGGTGAAAGCGTCCCAGGGAACGCCGGTGGATTGCACGGCGTCCGACGCCGCATAAACCGCTAGCTGCAAACCGCGCGGATGGCTGCGCGAGGGATAGAGCTTGCCCGGCGCAAAGCCGCTGGGCGCTTGCCCGGCGGAAGAGACTTTGGAAATCCGGCGGTCGGGGAGCAGCACGTCCGCGTTCTCGGCGGTTACTTCCACGCAGCCGTCTTCGCGCTTGCGGATCGTCCAACCTTGCGGGACTTGCCGAGGCACTTCGCGCTCGGCGAGGACGAACTTGAGCGGCGCCGAGGATGCCGGCCGCAGGGAGGCATTCCGTTGCCAGTACACGTCGTCGGGATCGAAACACTCGATGCGCCGGACGAGTGTGCCGTCGCACACGTCTTGGCGCACGGCCAAGTCGTTTGCATCGCCTTCCAGGTTCATCAGCGCGGTCAGGCTGGCGTAGGTTTCGTCGGCGGCTTGCGTATCCAGCGCGTCGATCACCGTGCGCCGATAGGCGTGGTGAAACGAGATGCGGCCGGCGGGATTCACGCCGCCGAAGCCGACGATCACGGGCAGGGGCTCGGCCATTGCTACCTCCTTGTTGCGTGGCCTTTTGGCGTAGCCGCGCGCGAGCTTACGCCATTTCCAAGGCGATGGCTGTGGCTTCGCCGCCGCCGATGCACAAAGACGCCACGCCGCGCTCGCCGCCGCGGGCGTACAAAGCATGCGCCAGCGTGACGATCAAACGCGCGCCGGTGGCGCCGATGGGATGGCCTTGGGCGCACGCGCCGCCGTAGACGTTCACCTTGTCGGCGTCCAAACCCAGCTCGTCAATGGCCAGCATGGGCACGCAGGCGAAGGCTTCGTTGATCTCGAAGATGTCCACGTCCTCTTGCCGCCAACCCACCTTGGCGAGCAACTTGGCGATGGCGCCGGCCGGCGCGACGGTGAAGTCCGCCGGCGCGGTGGAGTGCGTGGCGTGTCCGACGACGCGGGCTAGCGGCTGGTGGTTTGCCGCAAGGCCCTCATCGCCAAGCACCAAGGCCGAGGCGCCGTCGGAAATGGAGCTCGCGTTCGCCGCGGTGATGGTGCCGTCCTTCTTGAACGCCGGCCGCAGGTGGGGAATGCGTTCCACTTTGGAGCGCCGCGGCTGCTCGTCTTCCCGCATGTCCTCCAAGGGGCTGATCTCCGCCGCCAAAGCACCCGAATCCATCGCGGCGAGCGCTTTGTTGACCGAGCCGATGGCGAAGTCGTCCATTGCTTGGCGCGTGATTTGCCGCTGATCCGCGGTGTCCTGCGCGAACGCGCCCATCGAGCCGCCGGTTTCCGCGTCCTCCAACCCGTCGGTGAACATGGAATCCGCCATTTCCTTGTGGCCCATGCGCAGGCCGCGCCGCGCTTTGGACAAGAGATACGGCGCGTTGGTCATGCTTTCCATGCCGCCGGCCACCACGCAGCGGGCGCTGCCGGCGCGAATCAGATCGGTGGCGAGCATCGCCGCCTTCATGCCGGAACCGCAGACTTTGTTGATGGTCGTCGCGCCGACGGCATCGGGAATGTCCGCCGAACGCGCGGCTTGCCGCGCCGGCGCTTGGCGCACCCCGGCGCTCAACACGCAACCCATGAACACTTCGTCGATGGCGTCCGCGGCAACGCCGGCGTGGCGCACGGCGGCGCGGATGGCGTGCGCGCCCAGTTCCGGCGCGGTGCGCTCCGCGAATGCGCCTTGAAAACTGCCGATGGGGGTGCGCTGGGCGCCGAGCAGGAAAACGTCCGTCACGAGCTTCTCTCTCTGGTTGCGCTTTGGTTGCGTTGCGGGTTCGCGGCGTCAAAACCGCGGCAGCAGTTCCGCGAAGTTGCAAGGCCGGTGGTTGATGTCCAACTGATTGCGGAGGATTTCGTCCCACCCGGTGCGGCAGGCGCCGGTGGAACCCGGCAAGGCGAAGATCAACGTGCCGCCGGCGAGGCCGCCCACGGCGCGCGACTGAATGGTGGAGCTGCCGATGTCGTGGAACGACACTTGGCGGAACAGCTCGCCGAAGCCGTCGATGGTCTTGTCGAAGAGCGGCAACAGCGCTTCCGGCGTGCTGTCGCGTCCGGTGAAGCCGGTGCCGCCGGTGGTGAGCACGACGTGTACGTCCGCGTCCGCGATCCACGCGCTCACCACGGCGCGGATGGCGTATTTATCGTCGCGCACGATGCGCCGTTCGGCCAGCCGATGGCCGGCGTCGGCAAGGCGTTCCACCAGCAGATCGCCGGAGGTGTCCTCGCCGGGCCCGCGCGTATCCGAAATCGTCAGCACCGCGATGGCGAGGGCGACGGATTCGACCGGCGGCGTGGTCGCGTTCGCCATCAGCCGCCGCCGCGAATGTGGTGCGCGGGTTCGTACACTTGCGGTTTCCCTTGAAGGTGCGCTTGAAGCGGGGCGCATGGTAACGCAACGCGGTGTGGCATTGGGTTTCGCGGCTTCGCCACAACGCTCCTGTGTACAATCCCCGAACGGCTGAGGAGAGGGGAAGATGCTCGTTGTGATGTCGGTGGCCTTGGCGGCCTGCATCGGCTGGTGCATCGTCGTCGCGGTGGCGACGATGTTGGGCAAGGACGTCTGGCCACACACCGTGAAGGGCCCGTTGCGTGGCACCGAGGAGAACGTGTGGATGCACAAGGCCCTGCTCGAGTACGAGAAGAAGGTGCCGCCGCCCGAGCGGAGCGCTGCGAGTTGATCGATTGGCTTGCCAGCGTCGCGCAGCCATTGGTGGACGCCATCCACGATCGCTCGCGCTGGGTGGATGGTGCGCTGCTCGTGTCCGCCGGGCTTATGTTCGCCGGCAAGCATTGGCTAGGCGCGCAACCGATTTGCGGCCGGGACGGGAACGTCCGCCGAACCACCGCCGAAGCCCTGAAATGCGCCCGGATGGAGCGCGTCTTGGCACCCGCGGCTTACACCACGTTTGCCCCCTTTGTAGCGCTTCACCTAGGCATAGGCGACAGTTCACGGTGGGAAGCCATGTGGCCCGGCTGGGCGGAAGCGGCCATCCTGGCGGTCGTCCTCGCGACCATCGTCTGGAGCGCCTTTGCCACTGTTGCGGCGCTGTTCGGCAAGGTTGTTTGGCCTCTCTGGGCGAAGAAAAGGGAGAGCGACGAGTTTGTGGTGTGGAAGCAGGAAGCGTTTGTGGAGTATGCGAAGACAACGCCTTATCCCGGCACCTTGGCGGGCGAGCAACCGGCGGTTCCCTCGGTTCCCTGAGCGCAGCGTTTTGCGCGAGTCGGGTGCGTATAATGCAGGCCGAATGACCCTCGATCATCCCCATCCGGCGGACTGCCGCCTGCTTACGCATCGCCACCGCCTGCGGCGGACGCTGGGCGAGGAAGCCCGGCCGATCTCGGTGTAGCCGCCATCACCGCCCCGGAAACCAAGCGGGCCAAGATGGTTCGCAAGATCGCTTCGATCACCTACCGGACTTTGCGCTGGGGCGACAAGCACCTGCCTTTCGGCGTCCGCTCCGCGGTCGGTGTTCTGTTCATGGTGGGCGGCGTCTTTGGCTTCGTGCCCATCCTTGGATTCTGGATGTTCCCGCTCGGCGCGGCATTCATCGCGCTCGATATCCCACCGACGCGGCACAAGATCCACGCGTGGATGCTCTCGCTCAAAGCCCGCGCCGAGCAGTGAACCTTCGGCCGGAGCGCCGCTTCAATACTTGTACCCATCCGGCTTGAACGGCCCGTCGGCGCTGACGTTGATGTACTCCGCTTGGCGCGACGTCAAGCGCGTGAGCACGCCGCCGAAGCCCTGCACCATTAGCTGCGCGACCTCCTCGTCCAGCTTCTTCGGCAGCACCTCCACGGTCACCGGCGCGCGCTGGTCCGCGTTCTGGTCGGCCCAGCGCTGCTCGTACAGGTGCATCTGCGCGAGCACTTGGTTGGCGAACGACCCGTCCATCACCCGCGACGGGTGCCCCATCGCGTTGCCGAGGTTCACCAGCCGGCCTTCGGACAGCAGAATCAGGTAGTCCGCCGGATCGTCGCTGCGGAACACCTGATGGACTTGCTCCTTCACCAGCGTCCAGCGCCAATGCTCGCGCATGTAGGCGGTGTCGATCTCGTTGTCGAAGTGGCCGATGTTGCACACGATGGCGCCCGGCTTCAGCGTGCGGAGCATCGCCGAATCGCACACGTTGGCATTGCCGGTGCAGGTGACGAGCAGATCCGTCTCGCCCAGCAGATGCCAATTGATGTTGACGATTTCGCCGGTGTTGTTGCCGTCCACGTATGGCGAGACCAGCTCGAAGCCGTCCATGCAGGCCTGCATCGCGCAGATAGGGTCGATCTCCGTCACCCGCACGATCATGTTCTCTTGGCGGAGGCTCGCGGCGGAACCCTTGCCCACGTCGCCGTAGCCGATCACCAACGCGCGTTTGCCGGCCAGCAGCACGTCCGTGGCGCGCTTGATGGCGTCGTTCAGGCTGTGGCGGCAGCCGTAGCGGTTGTCGTTCTTCGATTTCGTCACCGAGTCGTTGACGTTGATGGCCGGCACCTTGAGCTCGCCGCCGGCCAGCATCTCCAGCAGCCGGTGTACGCCGGTGGTGGTCTCCTCGCTCAGCCCGTGGATGCGCGTCAGCATGGCCGGGTACTTCTCGTGGATCATCTTGGTGAGGTCGCCGCCGTCGTCGAGCAGCAGGTTGGCCTCCCACGGCTCGCCGTCTTTGAGGATGGTCTGCTCGATGCACCAGTCGTACTCGGCTTCGGTCTCGCCCTTCCACGCGAACACCGGCACGCCATCCGCCGCCATGGCCGCGGCGGCGTGATCCTGCGTGGAGAAGATGTTGCACGACGACCAGCGCACCTCGGCCCCCAGCGCGATGAGCGTGCGAATGAGCACCGCCGTCTGCACCGTCATGTGGATGCAGCCGATGACGCGCGCGCCGGCGAGCGGCTTGGCGCTCTCGTAGCGGCGGCGCAGCGCCAGCAACGCCGGCATCTCCGCTTCGGCGAGGGTGATCTCGCGGCGGCCGAAATCCGCCAGCGCGATGTCCGCGACTTTGTAATCGGTCATGTTCTTGCAACTCCGATATCTTGCTTAGTCCCGCGCGAACGCCACGCGCAGGTACGCGAAGCGGCCGCCGGGGATGTCGTAGGTGGAGGCGTCGTAGCCGTTCAGCGTGGCGCTGCGGCTTATCGGCGGGTCGCGGTTGAGGATGTTGTTGGCGCCGGCGGTGAACGCCAAGTCTCCGCCCAGCGCCGCCAGCGAATACCGCACACTGGCGTCGAAGTACGTTGTGGCGGCCAAGCGGTTGCGCGAGGCGGCGTTGTTCTTGGCGTTCGGCAGCGAACAAAGGCCGAGGTTGGTCAGGCTGTCCGGACTGCCGTCCTGGAAGTTGGTGCAACGCTCCGTCATCGAGTGGAGGTAGCGCACGGTCAACGACGCGCTCCACGGCGCGCGTTCCCAATCCACCGTGAGCGTGGACTTCCAGCGCGGCTTGCCGCGGTCCGCGTGCGTCTGCCCGGCCAGTCGGCGCGTCTGCACCACCGCCCCGGCGGTGTCCTTCAGCCGCTCGGTGTATTCCGCCAGATAGGTGCCGCGCCACTGCGCTCGCCACACGCCGGTTGCCGTGGCGGCGCTGGTGGCGGTGACGCCGAAATCCCAGCCGCTAGTCTCTACCACGCCGACGTTTAGCAGCGTGTTGTCGAAGCGGCGAATGTGGCCTTGCGCGTTGCGTTCAACCAGCGCGCAGAACGCCGGCTGGCCGTTCGCGTAGCAGCCGTTGAGCACGCCTTGGGCGTCGAACGCCGTGATGGCGCCGTCGATCCGGTGCTCGTAGCGCGTGAGCTCCACGCGCAGGTCGTCCAGCGCATCCAGACGCAGGACGCTCGGCCGCCACACCGCGGCGATGGTGGTGCTGCGCGAGGTTTCGGGCTGCAAACGGTCGTTGCCGCCGGTGCGCACCGCCACTTGGCTGCCAAGCTGTTTGTAGCTGCCGTCCGCGGGCACACCGGCGGCGACGCAGTTGTCGATAAGCGCCGCGGAAGCGTCGGCGGCGTGGAACTGCGAGCAGGGATCCGCGATGGCGGCGTCCAACCGGGTGGCGCCGCCGAACAGCTCGCCGATGTTGGGCGCGCGAAAACCCTCGGCCCAGCTGGCGCGCACCAGTAGCTCCGGCAGCGGACGCCAACGCAAGCCCACACGGCCGGTGGTGTCGCTGCCGAACGTGTCGTAGCGGAATCCGCGCACGGCCGCGGCGAAGTCCAGCGATTCGGCGGCGGTGGCCGCCGCGAGCAGCGGCACGTCCACCTCGCCGTACCACTCGGTGACGTCCATCGCGCCGGAGGTCGGCTCGGCTTGCAAGCCGGCGGTGTCGCCGGCCGCCACCACCGGGTCCGGATCGAATCGGCCGCGTTGCGCGCGTTGCTGAAAGCCGGCGGCGACGGCCAAGGGCCCGGCGGGCAGATCGAGCAAGTCGCCAGTGACGTTGAAGGTGAAGTCGCGCAAGGTTTGATCGCTGTAGTCGCGCTGGGTGAAACCAAACCAGCGCAGCATCTCGGACGTGATCGTGCCGCCGCCGTCCGCTTGGCCGCCGAGCAGATTCAGCGGCAGGCAGCCGGACGTGGCAGCGCAGGCGTCGGGCGGGCCCAGCGCGAGCAGCATCTTGCGGGCGTTGTGGGCGCCATGCTTGGTCTGCCGCGCCACGTTGCGCGACCAGACGATGTTGGCGTCCCAGTAGAACGTGCGCTGCCATAGCTGCGCGACGCTTTCCACCCCGGCGGCCAGATAGCGCGTTCGCACATCCTGCTCAAAGACCCGGGGGCCGCTTTCCAAGGGCCGCCGCGTCGCCCAGGCGTTCGCGCCGATGTCAAAGCCGAACGGGTTATAGGGGTTTGCGGCGTCGATGACGATCTGGTCCAAAAGGCTGCCGCTCTCCGCCAGCGATCCCGCCCAAACCGGTTCCGGCGCGGCTTGGTTGGCGGATTCCCGGCGGTTGTGCAGCGCCCGCGCGTAAACGCGCGTTCGCTCGGAAAGCTGGTGCCCGATGCGGGCGAACACGCCGGTTCGGGTGGATGGCGTGACCACCAGGTTGTAGGGCGCGTAGTTGAAGCGGTCGGCGTTGCTCCACGGGTGGTAATCGTCGCCCGCGCCGCACGGATCCGCCGGATCGTAGCGCGGCGCGCCCACCACGCCTTCGTTCAGGGCGCAGTTGACGAAAACGCCGGTGTTCGGGTCCGTGAAGATCACGCGGCCTTGCGGCGTGAAGGAGCTGCCGTGACGGTTGCCGGTGCCGGGCGTGGGATACCGAGTCTGTTCGTGGCGATCAGCGCCCACAGGATCTTGGTCGGCGTAGTTGATGTGGATGGAGGCCGCTGTGGCGCCGCGAGTGCCGCCCAACGACAATTCCATGTTGCGCATCGCGCCGTCGTTCCCGTACCCACCGGCAGAGACGCTGCCGGATACCCCGGAAGCGTCGGCGGTGACGATGTTGACCACGCCGGCGATGGCGTCCGAACCGTAGATGGCGGAAGCGCCTTCCAGCGACACCTCGACCCGCTCCACGATGCTCGCCGGCAGCGTGTTCAGGTCCGCGGCGCCGGACACGCCGCTGCCGGACGAACCGTGTATCCAGCGCAAACCGTCCACCAGCACTAGGACGCGTTTGGCGCCCAAATGCCGCAGATCCACATGCGCCGCGCCGGCGCCAACGCCGCCGCCATCGGCGGGAAAGCCGAAGTTGCCGCTGCTGTTGAAGCGCGTGTTCAGCGCCGCGCCGGAAACCGGCAAGCGGGCGAGAATGTCGCCCAGCGCGGTTAGGCCGGTGCGCCGGGCATCATCCGCGCCCACGCCAGTGGCCAAGTCGCGGGCTTCCGCCGAGTCGTAGCGAATGCGCGAACCCGTGACGACGACTTCCTCGATGTCGCCCGCGGCGGCGTCCGTTTGCGCCCGTGCCTCCAGAGGCGCGAATACAAACGCCGCCGCGCCCGCGGCAACCGCCGCGAACGGCGGCAACCGGCAAGAAACGGGGCTACCGCGCGCGTTCGTCGATGGCCTCCAGCACCCGCGGCGGCGAGAGCGGCAAGTCGTCGATGCGGAAGCCGAGCTGGTCGCGCACGGCGTTGGAAAGCGCCGCCAGCGGCGCCACGATCGGCGTCTCGCCGACGCCGCGCACGCCGTAGGGGTGCGACGGGTTCGGCTCTTCAACGATCTGCGTGTCGATCATCGGCATGTCCGAAGCCACCGGCACGCGGTAGTCCAGAAAGCCCGGGTTCTCCATCACGCCGCTCTCGTCGTAGATGTACTCCTCGTTCAACGCCCAGCCGAGGCCCTGCACGGCGCCGCCTTGCATCTGCCCTTCCACGTAGGCGGGGTGGATGGCGCGGCCGGCGTCTTGGATGGCGGTGAAGCCGAGGATGTCCGTCTTGCCGGTTTCGGTGTCCACGCGGGCATCCGTCCAGTTCACCGAGAACGACGCGCCGGCGCCTTGCGCGTTCAGGCTGGCGCGGCCGAGCAGCGGGCCGCCGGTGCGTCCGGCGCCGCGGGCGATGTCCGCCAGCGACAGCGGCTTCACGTCGGCGTTCACGCCCGGCTTGGGCACGGCTTCGCCGTCCACCCAATCCACTTGCTCCGCGTCCACGTCCCACGTCAGAGCGGCGCGCTGCTTGCACTGCGCGATGATGTCCTCGCACGCCTGCACCACGGCCATGCCGGTGGCGAAGGTGGTGCGGCTGCCGCCGGTGACGTTGCAGAAGCCGGTGCTTTCCGTGTCGCCGACGTGCGCCTTGATCTGCTCGTACAGCACGCCCAGCGTTTCCGCCGCCATCAGCGCCATGCCGGCGCGGGAGCCGCCGATGTCCGGGCTGCCTTCCATCACCGTCACCATGCCGTCCTCGGCGATGCGCACTTCCGCGCTCGACTGCATGCCGATGTTGAACCAGAAGCCAACCGCCACGCCGCGCCCGGCGCCTTCCGGCACGGGCTTGAGGTAGTTGGGATGGTTCTTGGCCGCCTCCAGGCACTTCTTCAAGCCGATGGGCGGGAAGGTGGGCCCGTAGGGGGCTTGGGTGCCTTCGCCGGCGGCGTTCGCCAAGCGCAGATCGATGGGGTCCATCGAGAGCTTGCGGGCGAGTTCGTCGATGGCGCTTTCCATCGCGTGCATGGATTGCGGCGCGCCCGGGGCGCGGTAGGCGCACACCTTGGGCTTGGTCACCAGCACGTCGTGGCCTTCGATGACCAGGTTGGGCACTTCGTAAGGCGCCAGCACGGACATGCAGCCCGGGCCGATGGGCGCACCGGGGAATGCTCCGGCCTCGTAGGCCAGCCAAGCGCTGGCGGCGGTGAAGGTGCCGTCCTTCTTGGCGCCGATCTTCACCTTGCACCAAGTGGCGGAGGCCGGGCCCGTGGCGCGGAACACCTCCTCGCGGCTCATCATCATCTTCACCGGGCGGCCGGAGAGCTGGGAGAGCTTCACGGCCAAGGGTTCCAAGTAGATGATGGTCTTGCCGCCGAAGCCGCCGCCGATTTCCGAGGGAATCACCTTGATGTTGCCCACGCTTTCGCCGAGCACACTGGCGGTGAGCGAGCGCACGTCGAACGGGCCTTGGGTGCAGCACCAGATGGTGGCCTTGCCGTCCGCGTTCACGGTGGCGGTGCAGGCGTGCGGCTCGATGTAGCCTTGGTGGGCGGTGGGCACGCGGTGTTCGCTCTCGACGATCACGTCCGCTTCGGCGAAGCCTTTGTCGATGTCGCCGCGCTGGAAGCGCTGCGTGGCGGCGATGTTGCTCGGCGGCTTGGTGGCGTCGCCGTTGGTGTGCTGGTTCTCGTTCACCAGGGTGGCGTTGTCCGCCATGGCGTCTTCCAACGAAAGCACCGGATCCAGCACTTCGTAGTCCACCTCGATGAGATCCAGCGCCGCTTCGGCCTGCGCTTGCGTGCGCGCCGCCACCGCCGCCACCGCGTGGCCGTGATAGAGCGCTTTGTCGCGCGCGAGGACGTTCTGCGCCAAATCGTCCGGCCGCTCCGAGGGGAAGTCCGCCCCGGACACCGCCGCCAGCACGCCTTCGGCGTCCAGCGCCTTGCTCACGTCCACGCTGCGGATGCGGGCGTGCGCGTGCGGGCTGCGCAGCACCTTGCCGTAGAGCATCCCGGGCAAGTTCAAGTCCGCGCCGAAGGCCGCCCGCCCGGTCACCTTGTCGATGCCGTCCGGGCGCACCGGCCGGGTGCCGATCGCTTTGTAATCCACCGCCGCTTCTGCCACTGCTATCTCTCCTTACGCAATTTCGGGTTGTGTCGAGCGCCTCTCGGGCAGCGAGTGTACCGCAATCCGCACGGGGTCTTCACGCCCAACCTCGCCAGCGGTACACGAGTTGGGCCAACAACTCGCGCATCGCCCTCGTGGTCGCGGCAAGCGCGCCGGCCGAAGGCAGGAACGCGTCGAAACGGGCCTGAATCGGGCCTTGGGCGTAGTCCGAAGGCGCCGGGGTCACGCGCAGCCCCACAGCGCGGAAGGCGGCGACGGCGCGCGGCATGTGCCAAGGAGAGGTAACCAACAGGATGTCCGCGATGCCCTGCTCGGTGGCAACCCGCGCGGTATGCACGGCGTTTTCCCGCGTGGTGCGGCTGTCGTTCTCCAACACGACCGCGGCGTCGGGAACGCCAAGCGCTTCCAGCAGCTCGCGCATGGACTCGGCGGCGCTCCCTCTGCCGGACGTCGGCCAAACCGCGCCGCCGGAAGCGATCACCCGCGGCGCCTTGCCGGCGTGAAACAGCCGCGCCGCATGCCACACGCGGTCCGAGCTGGTGTGCAGATGCAGATAGGGCCGCGAGCGCGTAACCGGCAGCACGCCGGCGCCGAGCACCACGATGGCGTCGGCATGGGGCACATCTTCCAGCTTTTGCGGCGGGAACTGGCCGACCAGCGGCCCCATCAACAGCACCCGCGCGAAGGGCGTGGAACACAGCCAAAGCCAAAGCAATGCGGTGGCGAGCAGCGCACCACAAAGCCGGCGGCGCTGGCGGGCAAGGGCGAGCAGAGCCGCGAGCCCCAAGAGCAGCACCATGCCCACGGGAAGCACGAGCAGCGCGACGATTTTCTCCAATAGAAAAGCGATGGCTTGGCTTCCGAAGGTTGTTGCGTGGTACGCCGCGCATGGTAACGCAAGCGCCAGTGGCGTAAGCCGAATCCGGCCATTAGCGCAAATTTGACTCGCCCGCCGCGACCGGACGCTGCGAAGTCCAAGCGGAGACGGTGATTCGTCTCCTGTTTTCGCGGTTTGCGCGCCTTCTACGCCTCGTACGCCAGCGTTTCGGCCGAGGCTTGCACGGCGCGGACGATCTTGTCGTAGCCGGTGCAGCGGCAGAGGTTGCCGGCCAGCCAGTAGCGGATGGTGGTTTCGTCCGGGTTCTTGTGCTTGTCCAGCAGCGCCTTGGTGGCGACGATGAAGCCCGGCGTGCAGATGCCGCATTGCAGGGCGGCGTGCTCCAGGTACTTCTCTTGGATGGGGTGCAGGCCGTCGGTGCCGGCGATGCCTTCGATGGTGGTGAGCTCCACGCCGTCGGCTTCCACGCCGAGCATCAGGCAGGAGCACACCAAGCGGCCGTCCACCAGCACCGAGCAGGCGCCGCAGTCGCCGGTGGCGCAGCCCTCCTTGGTGCCGGTGAGGCCCAAATCCTCGCGCAGCACTTCCAGCAGCGACTGCTCCGGCTCGCAGAGAAACTCCACGACGTCGCCGTTGATGGTGGTGGAAACGTGAACCTTGCTCATGGGATTTGCAACTCCTTGCTGTGCGGTTGAGTGGCGGCTTAGAGCGCCGCGGCGCGGTCGCGGGCGATGGTGGCGGCGCGTTTGGTGAGCACGCCCACCACCTTCTTGCGGTACTCCACCGTGCCGCGCTTGTCGGTGATAGGCTTGGCCAAGGCCGAGGACGCGGCGGCGGCGGCGGCCAATGCCGCGTCGTCCACTTGGGTGCCGATCAAGGCTGCGGCGGCGTCCGGCACGGGCAGCGCGGTCACCGCCACGGCGCCGATGGCGACCTTGGCGGCGGTGCAGGTGCCGCCGTCGTCCAGCGTCAGCGCTACGCCGGCGCCGCAGACGGCGATGTCCATCTCCGTGCGCGGAATGAAGCGCAGGTAGGCGTCCGAGGTTTTTCCCTTGGGGCGCGGAATCTTGAAGCCGACGAGGAACTCGGTGGGTTCCAGCACGTTGGTGCCGACGCCGGTGACGAAGCTCTCCACCGGCACCTCTTTGTTGCCGCCGGGCGAGGCGATCACGCAAACCGCGCCGCAGGCGATGAGGGCGGGGATGGTGTCCCCCGCGGGCGAGGAGTTGCACAGGTTGCCGCCGATGGTGGCGCGGCCTTGGATCTGCGTGGAGCCGATGAGGTCCGCGGCTTCCACCAGACCGGGCAGGACGCTCTTCAACCCGGCGTTTTCGTTGAGGACGGCGGAGGCGATGGCGGCACCGACGAACACTTCGTCGTCGCCGATGGTGAGCGCGTTCGCCTCTTGGATGTGTTTCACGTCCACGAACGTGCGCGGGCCTTTGTCGACGGAGCGCATTTGCACCAGCACGTCCGTGCCCCCGGCCAGCATTTGCGCCCGCTGGCCGACTTCCGCCGCATCCGCCAAGGCGGACAGCGCTTCTTCCACGTTCGCCGGCGCGAGGTAGGCGTAACCCCCCATGTCGTTCCCTTCCCAATAGTGCTGCGACAGCGCTAGTGTATATCAAGAAACGGGCAAGGATCCGCCGCCGGCCGGGCCGCGGTTGCCGTAAGGCAGGCGCAAGGTTTCGGTGGCTACAATGCCCCCGCGCACCGCAACCAAGAGGCAAGCCCGTGCTCTCCGACCCCGCTGACCAAACCGCCTACGAAGCCCACCTCGCGGAAATGACCGCGCTGTGGGAGCGCCTGCTTGCCGAGCACGGCTTTGACGCGGCGGCGCTGCCGGCCGGCGTGGTGGAGATGCGGTTCCAAGACGATCTGGGCCCGCCGTTCGTGCCCAATCCCCACTTCGCCCGCTGGTATCCGAGCGACCGTTGCGAAGGCAGCGTGCTGCTGCTGCGCCCGGGTCACGCGCCCAAGCTGTTTTTCTTCGCGCCGGACGACTATTGGTATCTGCCGCCGACCTTGCCGGACTGGGCGGACGCCGCCTTTGCGGTGGAACCGCACGCCGTCCGCGACGAACTGCAGGACGCGGTGGCGCGCGAACTCGCCACGCTCGGTCGCGTCGCGGTGGTGGGCGCGCCGCGCGGCTTGGCGCGCGACTTGCCGCTCGCGCACGTCAACCCCGAGGCGCTCACCAACGCGGTGTTCTTGTCACGGGCGCGCAAGACGCCGTTCGAGATCTCCTGCATGCGCGAGGCCACGGCGGTGGGCGTGCGCGGGCACTTGGCGGCGCGCAACGCCTTCTACAACGGCGGCAGCGAGTACGACATCCATCTGTCGTACTTGGCGGCGAGCGGGCAAGAGGAGAGCAAGCTGCCGTATCCCAACATCATCGCCTTGAACGAGCACGCCGGCGTGCTGCACTACCAGCTCTACGACCGCCAGCGCCCGGCGCCGGCGCGGAGTTTCCTCATCGACGCCGGCGGCAAGGCGGCGGGCTACCACTCGGACATCACGCGCACCTACAGCGCCACCCCGGGCGACGAGTTCGATACCATCATCGACGCGCTCGACGGGAAACAACAGGAGCTTTGCCGTGCGGCGCGGGCCGGCGCCAACTACCGCGACTTGCAGGAAAGCCTGCACCTTGCCGTAGCGGATTTGCTGGTGCGCTTCGGTTTCGTGCGCTGCGCCGCCGAGAGCGCCTTCGGGCGGAAGATCACGGACGCCTTCGTGCCGCACGGCTTGGGGCATCTGCTCGGCCTGCAGACGCACGACGTGGGCGGCCGGCTGGCGGACGAAAGCGGCGAAGAGGTGCCGCCGCCGGATCGATTCCCCACCTTGCGCTACACGCGCACCATCGAACCCGGGCATGTGATCACCATGGAGCCCGGGCTGTACTTCATTCCCACGCTGCTCGATGCGCTCGCGGACACCGAAGCCGGCGCGGACGTGAACTGGCCGCGAGTGGACGCTTTCCGTCCCTGCGGCGGCGTGCGCGTGGAGGACAACCTGTTGATCACAGATGACGGCGCGGAGAATCTAACGCGGCAAGCCTTTGACGCAGCCGCACGGAACGCATGAAACTCACGCCGGAAGCGCTGTTCGGGCGAACGCCGATCGCGCCGTCGACGCCGAGCAGCCTGGAGGTTTCGCCGGACGGCCGCTTCGGCAGCTACTTGCGCCGCGCCGACGACGACCGCGAACGGCTGGAGCTGTGGCTGGTGGACATGGCGAGCGCCAAGACGTGGCGTCTGCTCTCCGGCAACGAGACCGCGGCCGAGGAGTCCACCGAGGAGGAGGACGCCGAGCGCGAACGACGGCGCATGTTCGCGCATGGCGTGACGGCCTACGAATGGCACCCGGACGGCGACCACATTCTGATTCCCGCCGGCGGTGCGGCGTTCTTGGTGTCCGTGGCCGATGGCGCGTTGCGCCGGGTAACGCCGCTGAACACGCGGCAAAGCGGTTTCCGCCTTTCGCCGAAGGGAACCTTCCTGAGCTTCGTTCGCGACACCGATTTGTTCGTGTTGTGCTTGGCGGACGGTGCCGAAACGCGCCTCACCCACGACGGCGGCGGCGGCACCGTGAGCAACGGCTTGGCGGAGTTCATCGCGCAAGAGGAAATGGCGCGCTTCGACGGCCATTGGTGGGCGCCGGACGAGCGCACCCTCGCCTTCGCGCGCGTGGACTTGGCGGCAATCCCCGAAATCCACCGCCACGAAGTGGACGCCCGCGGCATCCGCGTGGTCCCGCAACGCTATCCCCACGCCGGCGGCCCGAACGCCGAAGTGCGCTTGGGGATGATCGCAACGGCCGGCGGCGAACCGCGTTGGCTCGATTGGGCGCTGGCCGAGGACGACTATCTGGCGCGGGTGGATTTCGCCCCGGACGGTGCGCTGCATGTGCAAGCGCAATCGCGGGACCAAAAGCGGCTCGCGCTACGGCGTTTCGCGGACGGGGAGTGGCGCGAGGTGCTGACGGAAACGTCCGCAACTTGGGTGAATCTGCACAACAACCTGCGGCTCTTGGAACGCGGGCGCAAACTTTGGACATCCGAACGGGAAGACTCGGCACAGCTATACATGGCGGACGCGGTGGACGAGCGGGTCTACTGTCGCCAGCGCGTCTTCAATGCCGTGGACACCGGCTTACGACGCGTGGGACGAGTGCTGGACGCCAACGCGGATTGTGCATGGCTCGAGGGCTCCGGGGACGATCCAACCTATCGCCTCATAGCTCGCGTACCGTTGTCTGGTGTGCGGCGCGAACCCCGGGTGTTGCCGAGCAACCAACCAGAGGGTTGGCTGTTCGGTGCGGCCAACGCGAAAACGGACCGCTGCTTGATCGCACAGTCAGCGCCCACGCAGCCGAGCGCGTTGTTCGTCTTCAACGAGGCCGGAGAGCGTCGCCGCGTCGCCACGCCGATCCCCCACCGCGTCATCGACGTGCCCGCCGAGGCTTCCTTCGGCACCATCGAGTCGGGCCAGTTTCCGCTGCATTACCGCCTTACCAAGCCCACGCCGTTCAACCCGTACAAACGCCACCCCGTAGTGGTGCATGTGTACGGCGGCCCGGGCGCGCAGCGCGTGCGCAAAGAGTTCCCCCCGCTGACGGTGCAGCTCTTCGCCCAAGCCGGCTTCGGCGTTTTCGAGCTGGACAACCGCGGCAGCGCCAACCGCGAAAAGCCGTTCGAGGACGCCATCCATCGGCGGCTCGGCCATGTGGAGGTTGCGGATCAGCTAGCCGGCGTGGAGTTTCTGCGCACGCGAAACTGGGTGGACGCCGAGCGCATCGGCATCTTCGGCCACTCCTACGGCGGCTACATGGTGCTGATGTGCTTGGCGAGCAGCCACGCTTTCGCCGCGGGCGTCAGCGTCGCGCCGGTGACCGACTGGACGCTCTACGACACCCACTACACGGAACGCTACCTCGGCACACCCGAAGACAACCCGCAAGGTTACCACGAAAGCGCCGTGCTGCCCCGCGTGCCCAACATCGACGCGCCGCTTCTGCTGATGCACGGCATGGCGGACGACAACGTGTTGTTCACGCACACCACCGCGCTGATGCAGGCGCTGCAGGACGCCGGCAAGCCGTTCGAGTTGATGACCTACCCGGGGGCCAAGCACGCTATGCAGGATTCCAAAGTGGCCATCCACCGCCACCACTGCATCTTGAACTTCCTCCGCCGAACCCTCGCGCCAACGGATTGACGGCGGGCGACATCCGGCTGGATTATTGCCACCGATCCCAGCGCACCGTCTCGCGCACCGGCATGCGCGTGACGGGGCCGAACTTGCCGGTGGGATAGCCCACCGGAATCAGGCAGAACGCCTCCACGTTGTCCGGCAACGCCAGCACCTCGCGGGCGGCGGCGCGGTTGGCGAGGCCAAGCGTGGTGGGCGCCGCGCCGAGACCGAGCGCCCGCGCCGCCAGCAACAGGTTCTGCACCGCCGGCCAGATGGAACCGCCACCGGTCGCTTGCGCCGCGCCGCCGCCCACGGGCCGGTCGAACTGGTAGCAGGCGATGATCAGCGCCGGCACTTCCTGCAGGTGCTCGGCCTGCCAAAGTACGGCTTTGAGCATCCGCACCCGCTTGTCCGCCGGATGGTGCGGCAGCGTCGCGGCGCGCCCGGAGGACGGCGCCGCGTAGTTCAACACCGCCGCCTTGTTGAGCGCCGCGAGCTTCTCGCGCTGCTCGCGGTCGCGCACGACGATCCAGCGGGCGCCTTGCGCGTTGGAGCCGGTGGGCGCTTGGTTGGCGGCGTCGATCAGCTTGAGCAGCAACTCCTCCGGCACCGCGTCCGGCTTCAGCCGCCGCATGGCGCGACAGTTGTAAATCGTCTCGAAAACGCCCAGTTCTTCCGCCATCCGGCATCCTCCTCGTGGAAACGACGCGACGTCCGCATGATACGCGAGCGAGCCGGCTTGACTCAGCGCCAGAAACACCCAAAATGCGCGGCGTCGCACATCCGTGCCGCAAGCACCGCCTGGGTGGCGAAATTGGTAGACGCGCCAGACTCAAAATCTGGTATGGGCAACCATGTGAGAGTTCGAGTCTCTCCCCAGGCACCAACTCAACGCACCACTTTGCGCTCGCGCAAATCCGTGATCTCGTCCGCCGAGTAGCCGGCTTCCGCGAGCACTTCGCGGGTGTGTTCGCCGAGTTCCGGGGAGCAGCGGAAGATCTCCGCCGGGGTTTCGCCGAAGCGGGCCGGGGGGCGGGCTTGGCGCATGGGGCCGGCCACCGGGTGCTCGAACTCCCATAGGGCCTCCATCGCCCGCACCTGCGGATCGTCGATCACCGCGTCCCGGGGATTGATCTTGGCGAACGGCACTTGCTCGGCTTCCAAGCGTTGCACCAGATCGTCGGTGTCGAAGCTGCCGTAGGCGTCTTTCAGCGCTTGTTGGAACCGTTCGGAATCGAGGCCGGTCTGGGTGCGGAAGCGCTCGTCCTCGAACAGGTTGGGCAGCTCTAGGGCGCGGAACAGGCCCTGCCACTCGGCGGCTTGCACGGGCATGGTGCAGATGTGGCCGTCGCGGGTCGCGCGCACCATGTTCCAGTGCGAGCGGAAGCCGTCGTGCGGGCGCTCGTCGCCGACGAAGGTGTAGTGCAGCATGTTGTCCGGCCAGAGGAAGAACAACGCCGCGTCCAGCATCGCGATGTCCACGCGCTGGCCGACGCCGGTGCGCTCGCGGGCGAGCAGGGCGGAGGTGATGGCCTGCGCGGCGGTCATGGAGGTGATCTTGTCGCACACCAGGGAGTTGATGAGGATGGGACGCTCCTTGGCCGGGTCCGCTTGCAGCGAACCGAAGCCGGAGATGGACTGCACCACGGCGTCGTAAACGCGGCGGCCGGCGTAGGGGCCGCGGTGGCCGACGCCGTTGATGGAGGCGAACACGAGGCGGGGGTTCACGCCGCGCAGTTCGTCGTAGCCGATGCCGAGGCGTTCCATCACCCCGGGGCGGTAGTTCTCCACCACCACGTCCGCGTCTTCCACCAGTTTCAAAAACACGGCCTTGCCTTCGGCTAGGGAAAGGTCGATCACCACGCCGCGTTTGTTGCGGTTCATCATGGCGAACGCGCCGCCGACGCCGTTGCGCTGGTTCGCCCCGGCGTGGCGCATGAAGTCGCCTTGCGGGGACTCCACCTTGATCACGTCCGCGCCTTGATCGCCGAGGATGGCGGCGGCGATGGGCCCCGAGTAGATGGTGGTCAGGTCGAGGACGCGGATGCCGTCGAGGGAACCCGCCACTTGCTACGCCCACTCGCCGCGCAGTTGAAAGCCCTCGTAGCCGTCCGCCGCCACCTGCTCGCACTTGTCCACATAGGCCGGAAAGCCCACCAAGGGCATGAACACCTGCGGCTTGGCCGGGATGTTCTTGCCGAGGTACCAGGAGTTGCAGGTGGGATAGAGCGTCAGGTTCGCCACCGCGTTCACGTGCGCCACCCAGGCTTCCTCCGCCTCCGGCATGGCGTCGATGGTGGCCGCGCCGTCCGCGCGCATGTGTTCGATGCAATCGGCAATCCAGTTCACATGCTGTTCGATGGAGCAGATCATGTTGGTGAGCACCGATGGGCTGCCGGGGCCGGAGATGAGGAACAGGTTGGGAAACTCCGCGGTACACAGGCCCAGGTAAGTGCGCGGGCCGGCGTCCCATTTGCGTTGTATCGCCAGCCCGCCGCGGCCGCGGATGTCCACGCCCAAGACCGCGCCGGTCATGGCGTCGAAGCCGGTGGCGAAGACGATGCAGTCGAGCGCGTGTTCCTCGCCGGCCACGACGATGCCGCTGGGCGTGATGCGTTCGATGGGATTCGTCCGCACGTCCACCAAGCGGACGTTGGGGCGGTTGTAGGTCTCGAAGTAGTGCGTGTCCAAGCAGGGCCGTTTGCAGCCGATCACGTTGTCCGGGCAGAGCAATCGCGCGGTTTGCGGATTGTCGACGATGTCGCGGATGCGCCCGCGCACGAACGTGGCGGCGGTTTCGTTGGCCTGCTTGTTCACCAGCAAGTCGTTGTAGGCGCCGAGAAAGCCAAAACCGCCGCGTTGCCAGCGCGCTTCGTAGTTGGCATCCCGCGCTTGCGCGTCGTCCTCCAGCGCCGGCGCGTTGTTCTGCGGCACCTTGCTGCCGAAGCCGGCCTGCATCCGATAGTTGCGAGCGCGAAAGTCCGCGTACTCGGCTTTGATTTCGCGCACGAACGCGGCGTCCAAGGGCGCGTTGCGGGCAGGGATCGAGTAGTTCGGCGTACGCTGGAAGACGGTGAGCGCGGCCGCCTGCTCGGCGATCACCGGGATGGCTTGAATGGCGGAGGAGCCGGTGCCCACGACGCCCACGCGCTTGCCGGCGAAAGACACCTCCTCATGCGGCCAGCGTCCGGTGTGGTAGGTCTCGCCGCGGAAGCTGTCCCGGCCGGGGAACTCCGGCGTGTTGGCGGAGGAGAGGCAGCCGGTGGCCATGATGAGAAAACGTGCGATCACACGCGTGCCCGTGTCCGTGTCGATGCGCCACCGTGCCGCGTCCTCGTCGAACACGGCGCGGGTCACGCGGGTTTGGAACGTGATGTCGCGTTTGAGGTCGAACCGCTCCGCCACATGGTTGGCGTAGCGCAGGATCTCCGGTTGCCCGGCATAGCGCTGGCTCCACTCCCACTCCTGCTGCAGCGCTTCGGAGAAGCTGTAGGAGTACTCCATGCTCTCCACGTCGCAGCGGGCGCCCGGGTATCGGTTCCAATACCAGGTGCCGCCGACATCGCCGCCGGCTTCGAACGCCTGCACCGAGAAACCGGCCTCGCGCAGGCGATGCAGCATGTAGAGGCCGGCGAAGCCTGCGCCCACCACCACCGCGTCGCAGGCGTCCTCGCTGGCTGCCCTTGGCTTGCCCACGAACGGCGGGCGACCTTAGAAGGACGTGCCGACGCGCACCATCATCTGGCGGGGCGCGATCAGCTCCTCGCCGGTGGCGCCCACGCCGAAGACGTCCGTGAAGCGGGAGTTCACGCCGGCCTCGTCCGAGACATTCATGAGCAGCAGCTCCACATTCCAGTCGGCGGCGTTCGGTCGCAATCCAAAGGTGATGTGGAACACGTCGTAGCTCGGCACTTGGTCCGTCTTCGGGTTGTTGAAGATGCGCTGCTGGAACTCGCCCCGATGCGTGTACTGGGCGCTGGCGGAAAACTCGCCCCAAGCGCCGACCTCGCCGACGTAGCGCAGCAGCGCGCTGGCGGTGAAGCCGGGGGTCTTGGCCAATTCGTTGCCTTCCACGTCGCGGATGGCTAGGGCGCGGGCGCGTTGGATGTCCGGCCCGAACAGCGGGCTGCCGGCCGCCAGCAGCGCGTTGGTGGCCTCGTCCGAGCGCACGTTGTCCAACGCCAGGTGCGAGGCGGAGATCTCCGAGTTCAACCACGCGAAACGGGCGTCCACGGTGAGGTTGTCGGAAAGCAGGCCGAGCAGCTCCAACTCCAAGCCCACGCTGCGCGATTCCGGGATGTTGCCCACGCCGCCCTCGAACACTTCGGGATCCGTCGCCTGGTATTGCAGATTGCGGTAGTCGTAGTAGAACGCCGCGGCGTTCACGCGCAAGGCGCCGTCGACGAGTTCCGCCTTGACGCCGAACTCGAAGGCGTCCACGGTTTCCTCCTCGTAGATCGGCAGCACCACCGCCGGCGCGATGGCGCTCTCGCGCCCGTAGGTGAGATTGCTGCCGCCCGGCTTGAAGCCGCGCGTGTAGGAGGCGTAGGCCATGCCGATGTCGCCCAGATCCCGTTCCACGGCCAGCCGACCAGTCAGCGCCTTGCTGTCGATGGCGAGCTGGTCCGTGCCGGCGCGGCCGAAGAAGTTGGTCACCGCGGAATGCACCTCGTCCACCGTATAGCGCATGCCGGCGATCACCCGGAAGCTGCCGGCGTGGTAGGTGCCTTGGCCGTAGATGGAGCGCGAGTCGCGCTCGGGGCGCGAATCCGAGATGAAGCCGTAGTCGGCGAGCGCGAAGGAGCGCACTTCCGCCATCGTCACCGGATCGAAGCGGCCGTCGAAGCCGAAATCCAAATACTCGCGGATGACGATGTCCACCGCGGTGTCCAGCAGGAACACGCCGCCCACCCAGTCCACGCTGCCCCACAGCGGCTCGGCGGAAATGAAGTGGAACTCCTGGGTGCGGGTTTTCTGCCGATTCGTCTCCGGGTCGAAGATGGAGGGCACCAGCGCGAACGGCGGCAAACTGGCCAAGTCGTGCCGGTCGTTGTCGCGCACGACGCGGATGTCGTCGTCTTGGTAGCTGGTGAGCGACACGATGGTGGCGAGCGGCAGATCCCAAGTGGCCACCAACGCGAACAGGCGGCTGTCCAGCTCGTAGGCGCTGGGCGAATCCTGACGCAGTTGGCGCGCGTCCGGCGTGGCGTCCAGAATGCCCTTCTGCGCCGCGCCGGTGGTGTCCTCGCTGTGCCACTGCGCGGTGGCGTTCAGCTCGAAGATGTCGCTGGGCGTCCAGCGCAGGCGGGCGCGGGCGGCGATGTTGTCCGCTTCGTCCAAGTGCTGATCGAGCACGAGGTTCTCGCTGAAGCCGTCGTGGCGGTGCTTGGAAACGGACGCCCGCACCGCCAGCGTCTCGGCGATGGGGACGTTCACGGCGGCGCGCAGGCGCATCAGGCCGTGGTTGCCGAGCGCCGCGTCCGCCTTGCCGCTGAACGCCTCGGTGTCCGGCGCCCGCGACACCACGTTGAGCGCGCCGCCGGTGGAGTTCTGGCCGAACAGCGTACCTTGCGGGCCGCGCAGCACCTCCACCCGTTCGATGTCCAGAAAGTCCGCGTGCAGGGCGAACGGGGAGGCGATGTACACGCCATCCAAATGGTACGAGACGGAGGGGTTGGCGATGGCGTTCTGGTTCGCCTCGTTGCCGATGCCGCGAATGGAGATCACGGTCTTGAAGCCTTCGTTCTTCGCCACCGTGACGCCCGGCGCGATGGCGCTCAAGTCCACAAAGGAGGTGAGGTGGCGCAGATCCAGATCCTGATCATCCACCGCGCTGACGGCTTGGGAAAGATCCTGCAGGTTCTCCGAGCGGCGCTCGGCGGTGACGATAACCGTCTCCAGAGCGCGCTCTTGACCATCGGCGAGCAACGCCACCAACGACGCGGCGAACAGGGCGAGAACGATGGGAGGCTTTCCCATTGGCATTGGCGCGATTCTCCTAAGCGAGCGGGGATGGGGCGATCATACCAAGCCGCCGGCGGGCGCTGCCTCTTCCCGCTCGGGCGCAACTTCCCGCTCTGGATCCTCATGCGCCGCCAAGACGGCAAGAAACGCTTGACCGTAGCGGTCGAGTTTGGCTTGGCCCACGCCGTGCAGCTCCAGCATGGCGTCCAAGGAGCGCGGCCGGGCGCGCACGAACTCCTTGAGTGTGGCGTCGTGGAATACCACATACGGCGGCACGTCGGCCTCTTTCGCCAGCCGCAGGCGGCAATCGCGCAGGGCTTCCCAAAGCCGCTCGTCGGCACTGCCGATGGTGAACTCCACGGCGCGCTTCTTCACCGCTTTGCGCGGCTCGCGGCGCGGCGCTTCGCGCAGCGTGAGGCGTTCCTCGCCGCGCAGCAGGGGCCGCGCTTGGCGCGTCAGTTTCAAGGCGCCGTAACTGCCGGCGTCCGCGTACAAGTGGCCGCGGACGATCAACTGGCGCACCAGCGAACGCCAATCGGCTTCGTTGCGATCGGTGCCGATGCCGAACGTCGAGAGTCCCTCGTGCCGGTGCTGCCGCACCTTCGCGGTGTCCTTGCCGCGCAGCACGTCGATGACGTGGCCGGCGCCGAAGCGCTGCCCGGTGCGCACGATGCAGGAAAGCAGCTTCTGCGCCTCCACCGTGCCGTCGAGGGTGGCTGGCGGCGCGAGGCAAACGTCGCAGTTGCCGCAACCCGTTGGCGTGTCGGTTTCCGTTGGATCGCCGTTGGCAACCGCCGCACCGTCGAAGCCCTCGTCGCCGAAGTAGCGCAGCAAGGCGGCGCGGCGGCAGGTGGTCACTTCGCACCAGCCGAGGAGGGCGTCGAGTTTGGCGCGTTCGATGCGCTTGTGCTGCTCGTCCGCTTCGGATTCGTCCACCATCTGGCGCAGGCGCACCACGTCCTGCAAGCCGTAGGTCATCCACGCTTCCGCGGGTGCGCCGTCGCGGCCGGCGCGGCCGGTTTCCTGATAGTACGCCTCCACGCTTTTCGGCAGATCCAAGTGCGCGACGAACCGCACATCCGGTTTGTCGATGCCCATGCCGAAGGCGATGGTGGCCACCACGATTACGCTATCGTCGCGCAGAAACCGCGCTTGGTTCCGCGCCCGCTCGCCGGCCGGCAGGCCGGCGTGGTAGGGCAAGGCGTCGTAGCCGCGGTCGCACAGCAGTTCGGCCACGGCTTCCACCTTGCGCCGCGACAGGCAGTACACGATGCCCGCCTCGCCATCGTGCGCGGCCAGAAAACGCAACAGTTGCTCGGTGGCGTTGTTCTTGGCCACCACCGAGTAGCGGATGTTCGGCCGGTCGAAACCGCCCACATGGCGCAGCGGCGCGCGCAAGCGCAGGCGGCTCTCGATCTCGCTGCGGGTGCGCGCGTCGGCGGTGGCCGTGAGCGCCAGCCGCGGCACTTGGGGAAAGCGCTCCGCCAGCACGTCCAGCCCCAGATAGTCCTGGCGAAAGTCGTG
The DNA here is from genome assembly GCA_965243095.1 of Candidatus Azotimanducaceae bacterium. Taxonomy (GTDB): domain Bacteria; phylum Pseudomonadota; class Gammaproteobacteria; order Pseudomonadales; family Azotimanducaceae; genus VXYL01. The sequence continues at coordinate 796,674 of OZ251530.1, read as the reverse complement.
CCCCCATTGCGAGACGCAGTGCGCTTCGTCAATGGCGAACAGCGCCAAATCCACCGTTTCCAGCAGCGCCAGCGTCTCCGCCTGCAGCAGCCGCTCGGGCGCCAAGTACAGGAGGTCGAGCCGGCCGGCCGCCAGCGCGTCTTTGATCTCGAGTTGCTCCGGCCACGGCACGGAGGAGTTGAGGAACGCGGCCGCCACGCCGAGTTGGCGCAGCGCCACCACTTGGTCCTGCATCAACGCGATCAGCGGCGACACCACCACGCCGACGCCGGCACGCAGCTGCGCTGGAATCTGGTAGCACAACGATTTGCCGCCGCCGGTGGGCATGAGCACCAGCGCGTCCCGGCCGTCGCCGATCGCGGCGATGATGGCCTCTTGGCCGGGGCGAAACTGGTCGTAGCCGTAGACGCCGCGCAGGATGTTTCGGGCGCGATCGAGCATGGGCGAACAGTATAAACAGGCGCGACAGCGACGTTTGACTTTATGCGCCGCAAACTTGCCCGCGCCCCAGCAAGGGCGGTTGTTATAGTCGAAACATGATCGAGGCGGAAAAGCAGTTTCAACGCAGCGGGCTTTCCGGCTTGCCCCGGGCGCTGCGCGACGACGTGCGGCTGCTTGGCAGTCTCCTTGGGCACGTCATCGCGGACCACCGCGGCGACGACTTCGTCGCCCGCATCGAGGTGTTTCGCGCCTTGGCGAAACGGGCGCGGCGCGGCGCCGCCGAGGATTGGCAAGTGCTCAGCGATCGTCTCGCCACTCTGCCCGGCGACGAGCTCACGGACTTCGTCCGCGCCTTCAACCAGTTTCTGAACCTCGCCAACATCGCCGATCAGCGCCAAGCCGCCCGCGACGCCGTATGGCCCGAAACCGTGGACGCCCAAGCGTTGGCGCAAGTGCGCGTGGAGTTGGTGCTCACCGCCCACCCCACGGAGGTGCTGCGCCGCACCCTCATTCAGAAGTACAACGCCATCGCGGCATTGCTGGAGGAAAGAGCGAATTCACAAGGCGCTGCCGTTCGCCGGCTCGACGAGCAGCTCAAGCGCCTCATCGCCGAATGTTGGCACACCGACGAGATCCGCCGCGAGCGCCCGACGCCGGCGGACGAGGCGCACTGGGGCTTCTCCGTGCTGGAGAACTCGCTCTGGCACGCCGTGCCGCAAGCGCTGCGCGAATTGGACGCGAGGCACGGCGGCGTGTTGCCGTGGCGGCTCATGCCGTTCGCCTTCGCGTCCTGGATGGGCGGCGACCGCGATGGCAATCCGCACGTGACCGCCGCGGTCACCGCCGAAGTGCTGCTGCGCGCCCGCTGGACCGCCGCCACGCTGTTCATCCGCGAAGTGGAGGCGCTGCAAGCCGCGCTTTCCATGCACGAGGGCGACGCCGCGCTGCGCGCCGCCACAAACAACGCGCCGGAACCGTACCGGGCGGTGTTGGCGCAACTGCGCGAGCGGCTCCTCGCCACGCGGCGCTGGGCCGAGGTCGGCGGAGCGCCGCCGCCGGAGGCGATCCTCACGGACGAGCAGCTACTCGAACCGCTACAACTTTGCTACGACTCGCTGCTCGCCCGCGGCATGGACACCATCGCCCACGGGCCGCTGCTCGACGCGCTGCGGCGCACGGTTTGCTTCGGCGTTTGCCTGGTGCGGCTCGACATTCGGCAAAACGCCGAGCGCCATACGCAGGTGCTGGACGAACTCACCCGTTACCTGCACCCCGAGGAGGATGGCTTCGCGGCTTGGCCGGAAGAGCGGCGAATCCGCTGGCTGCTGACCGAACTGCAATCGCGCCGGCCGTTGTTTCCGACCGCTTGGCCGGGCAGCGCGGAGACGCGCGAAGTGATCGCCACCTGCACTGCGGCCGCCGAACACGATGGCGCCGGCATCGCCGCCTATGTGGTGTCCATGGCGTCCTCGCCGAGCGACGTGTTGGCGGTGGCGCTGCTGCTGAAGGCAGCCGGCCTCGCCCGGCCGCTGCCCATCGTGCCGCTGTTCGAGACCTTGGCGGATTTGGAAGGCGCGGCGGACACCATGGACGCGCTGCTGTCGCTGCCGTGGTACCGCGACTATGTGGGCGACCGCTTATTGGTGATGATCGGCTACTCGGACTCGGCCAAGGACGCCGGCCAGCTCGCCGCCGCTTGGGCGCAGTACCGAGCGCAGGAGGCGCTGGCCGCCACCGCCGCGCACCACGGCGTCGCCCTCACGCTCTTTCACGGCCGCGGCGGCGCCGTGGGCCGCGGCGGCGGGCCTTCGGCGCAGGCCATCGCCTCGCAGCCGCCCGGAACCGTGGCCGGCTCCATTCGCGTCACCGAGCAGGGCGAGATGATCCGCTTCAAACTCGGCACGGTCGCCATCGCCACCGCCACCCTCAGCCACTACCTCACCGCCACGCTGCAAGCCACCGTGAATCCGCCCCCGCCGCCCAGCGCCGCGGCGCGCCGGCGCATGCAGGAACTCGCCGAGTCCGCGCTCAGCAGCTATCGCCGCTTCGTTCAGCAAACCTCTTTCGTCGATTTCTTCCACGCCATCACGCCCGCGCGCGAATTGGCCGAGTTGGCGCTGGGCAGCCGCCCGGCGCGACGCACGCCGGCGGACGATCTGGACGGACTGCGGGCGATTCCCTGGGTGTTCGCGTGGACGCAGATACGCCTCATGCTGCCGGCCTGGCTAGGCACGGAACGCGCCTTCCAAGCGCTGGCGCACGACGCAACAAGCTACCGCAGCCTGCGCCGCTGGCCGTTCTTCGCCATGCAGGCGGACATGCTGGAGATGGTCGTCGCCAAAGCCGACGCGACGCTGGCGCACTATTACGCAAGACGCTTGGCAACCCCGGCGCAACAAAAAGCCGCGGCGAATCTGCTCGCCCGCTTGCGCCGACTGGAGCGGGACATCCTCCGCGTCACCGGCGCATCGGAACTGCTGGCGAACACCCGCGCCGTGCGCGACTCCATCAAGGTGCGCAACACCTACTTGGACCCCCTGCACCTGTTGCAGGTGGAACTCCTCGCCCGCCGCCGCGCCGGCGACGATTCGCAAGCGGTGAGCCAAGCGCTGAAGGTGACCATGGCCGGCGTATCCAGCGGCCTGCGCAACACCGGTTGAGGCGCACCCTATCGGGCGCGTTGGAGTTTGCTTTCGCAAACTCTGCGCTCCTAGGTGCGCTAGGCGGCAGGCACATTCGTTAGACTGCGTGGGAACACTCTCGCTGCCCACTTTGCCATGGCCCCGCCGAACCCTCTGCCCGACGCTCTGCGGAACTTCGCGGCCGCGGTGGCGAAGAAGAACGCGCCGGGGTTGACGGCCGGCGCCGAGGAGCAGTTGCGCGGGCCATTTGAGAATCTGCTGGCGGCCATCGCGGCCGCGTTCGGCATCGATGCCACCTGTACCGGCGAGGCCGCGCTGCCGAACCGCCTCGGCCGGCCGGACTTCGCGGTCTCCTGCGGCGGCGCGCTGGCCGGCTACGTCGAGCTGAAAGCGCCGGGCACGGGCGCGGAACAGCGGCGGTTCCGCGGCCGCAACCGCGCACAGTTCAAGCGCTTCGCCGCCATCCCGAACCTCCTCTACGGCGACGGCAACGAGTGGGCGCTGTACCGCGACGGCGAGCACGGCGGGCGGATCGTGAGGCTGGGCGGCGACGTCGTGAAGGAAGGCGCCGGCGCGGTGCGCGAACAAGACGCCGAGCGGCTCGCCGGGCTGCTGCGGGACTTCCTCGGATGGGAGCCGATCCTGCCGCGGGACGCCCGCGGCCGGATCGACCTGAAGGCGTTCGCCGCGCTGCTGGCGCCGCTGTGCCGGCTGCTGCGCGACGACGTGGCGGAGGCGCTGGGCAACGGCGCGGCGCTGTCGATGCTGGCGGAGGACTGGCGGCAGCTGCTCTTTCCCGACGCCACGGACGCCCAGTTCGCCGACGCCTACGCGCAGACGGTGGCGTTCGCCCTGCTGCTCGGGCGGGCGGAGGGGGCCGACCCGTTGACGCTGGCGACCGCGCAGGAGGCGCTCGCGGCCCGCCACAGCCTGCTTTCCCGGGCCCTGCAGGTGCTGACGGACCCGAACGCGCGCGCGGAGATGTCGGCCTCGCTGGCGCTGCTGCGGCGGGTGCTGGCGGTGGTGCCGCCGGCGCTGTTCGACGCCGTGCGCGATCCGTGGCTGTACTTCTACGAGGACTTCCTGGCCGCCTACGACCCCAAGCTGCGCAAGGACGCCGGGGTCTACTACACGCCGGTGGAAGTGGTGCGGGCGCAGGTGCGCCTGGTGGACGACCTGCTGGCGAACCGGCTCGGCAAGCCGCTCGGCTTCGCCGACGCGGGGGTGACGACGCTGGACCCGGCCGTCGGCACCGGCACCTACCTGCTCGGCGTCGTCGAGCACGCGCTGGCGCGGGTGGAGCGGAGCCGCGGCGAAGGGGCGGTCGCCAGCCACGCGACGGCCTTGGCGGGGAACCTGCACGGCTTCGAGCGCCTGGTCGGCGCCTACGCGGTGAGCGAGCTGCGCGTGACCCGCTCGCTGCGGCAGCGCGGCGCGGCCGGCGGGCGCGCCAACATCTACCTGACGGACACCCTGGAGAGCCCGCACGCGGCCCCTCGCCAGTTGCCGCTGTTCATGCGGCCCATCTCCGAGCAGCATCGGCTGGCGCTGGAGGTCAAGCGGGAGACGCCGATGCTGGTGTGCCTCGGCAACCCGCCCTACGACCGGCACGAGGCGGCGCGCAGCGACAACGGCCACCGCACCGGGTCGTGGGTGCGCTGGGGGGAGGACGGCGGCGGCGCGGACGCCATCTTCCGCGACTTCGCCGCGCCGGTGCTGGCGGCCGGGCGCGGCGGGCAGATGAAGAACCTCTACAACCTGTACGTGTACTTCTGGCGCTGGGCGCTGTGGAAGGTGTTCGAGCGGGACGCCACGCGCGGCGGCGTCGTGAGCTTCATCACCGCGTCGAGCTACCTGGCCGGCGAGGCGTTCCTGGGGATGCGCGAGCACATGCGGCGGGTGTGCGACGAGATCTGGATCCTCGACCTGGGCGGCGAGGGCCGCGGCGGTCGTTTGAGCGAGAACGTCTTCGCCATCCAGACGCCGGTGGCCGTCGCCGTGGCCATGCGGCGGGGCGGGGCGCGGCCGGAGACGCCGGCGAAAGTGCGCTACGCCCGCATCGACGGCGGGCGGGCGGAGAAGCTGCGGCGGCTGGACGCCATCGGCGGCTTCGAGGACGTGTCGTGGGAGGACTGCCCCGAAGACTGGCGGGCGCCCTTCCTGCCGCCGGGCGCGGGGAGCTACTTCGCGCTGCCCTTGCTCACGGACCTGATGCCTTGGCAGCACTCCGGTGTTCAGTTGAAGCGCACTTGGCCTATCGCGCCGGACGCGGAGACGCTGGCACGGCGCTGGCGAGCCTTGCTGCGAGCCGAGAACCGCGCCGACGCTCTTCGGGAAACGCGGGATCGTACGGTGGCCGGCCGATACCCTTCGGCGCTGGCCGGGGCGACAGCAGAATCGGACGAAACGCCTTTGGCGGAGCTCCCGGCGGACGCGGAGGCGCCACCCGTCCGCCGCTACGCCTATCGCAGCTTGGACCGACAGCATGTCCTGGCCGACGGCCGGTTGATGGACTTCCGCCGGCCGGACCTCTGGCGCGTTCACGGCGACCGTCAGACCTACCTGACTACCTCGCTCACGCAGCCGCTCGGCCGCGGCCCGGCGCTTGTCGCCTGCGGGGAAGTGCCGGACCTCCACCACTTCTCCGGCCGCGGTGCCAAGGACGCCATCCCGCTGTACCGCACCGCGGACGGCAGCGATGCCAACATCGCGCCGGGCGTACTCGATCAACTCCCGCTCGCCAACGCCAGCGCCGAGGACTTCGTCGCGTACCTCTACGGCGCGCTCGCCCACCCCGCCTTCGCCACGCGCTTCGCCGCCGAACTCGGCAGCCGCGAGCTGCGCGTGCCCGTCACCGCGGATGCCGCCTTGTTCCGCGAAGTCCGCGAAGTCGGGCGCAAGCTACTGAGGCTGCACACCTACCACTGCCGCTTCCTCACCGCCGACGATCCGCCCAGCGTGCCGCCCGGCGCGGCGCTTTGCGCGAAGGGCGTGCCGCTGGACGAGGACAGCTACCCGGAGGCGTTCTCCCACGACGCCGCCACGCGGACGCTGCGCGTGGGCGAGGGCGAGTTCGCGCCGGTTCCACTGGACATCTACGAGTTCGAGGTGTCCGGCCTGAAGGTGGTGCAGTCGTGGCTGCGCTACCGCATGAAGCGCGGCGCCGGCCGGCGGTCCTCGCCGCTGAACGAAATCCGTCCGGCGCGTTGGCCGCCGGCGTGGACCAGCGAGCTGCTGGAACTCCTGTGGGTGCTCGAAGGAACCCTCGCTCTCTATCCCGAACAGGCGCGCCTGCTCGACCGCGTGCTCGCCGGCCCGTGCCTGCAGGCCGGCACCATCGCGGTCCCGGACGCGGCGTTGCGCTATCCGCCGAAGTCGTCGCTCGATGCCTCGGAACTCCTCTGCTAGCGCACCACAGTGCCGGGGCAAGTGCTTTTCGCGAGGTGATTCCTCTTAAATTGCACACGCGGGACGCTGGCGAGGGCGTCGCCCCAATGCAATGAGGCATGGCTTTGGTGTATTTTACGGTCGATGGACACGTTCGATTCGCCGGACGCCGTCGCGCCGCGGGCAAATGCCGGGCCGGTCGGCGCGGCGCACAACGGTGGCGCAGGGATGGCAGGGGTGGAAGCCGGGGGCTACAAACGCGCCTTCGACATCGCCGTGATCGCCGTCGTGTTCGTCGCGCTGTTGCCGGTGTGGGTGCTGTTGGCCGTGGTCATTCCGGTGGCAATCTGGATCGAGGATCGCGGACCGGTGCTGTATGCGCAACGTCGGCTGGGGCGTGCCGGGCGCACCTTCAATCTGATCAAGTACCGCACGATGGTCGTGGATGCCGAGCGGCAGACCGGCCCCGTGTTGGCGGCGCCGGCCGACGAGCGGGTGACCGCCGTGGGGCGTGCGCTGCGGCGTTTTCATTTGGACGAGCTGCCGCAGATCGCGAACATCCTCGCCGGCGACATGAGCCTGGTCGGCCCGCGCCCGGAACGGCCCGAGCTCACCGCCCAGTGGCGCGACGACATCCCGGGCTTTTCGCGGCGGCTGCGCGTGCGCCCGGGCATCGCCGGATTGGCGCAGGCGCGCGCCAGCTATCACGCGCATCCGCGCGACAAGCTGCGCTACGACGAGCTCTACATCGCCACCATGGGCCCTTGGCTCGACCTCAAACTGCTCTTTCTTTGCGTGTGGCGGGCCGTCCGCACCGGCGTTCGCAGCCGCCACAAGGCGCAGCGCGCAGCGCATCGTTCCGCCGACTGATGTCCCGCGGCCGGCGCCGCCGCCAGGAGCCCACACCGCAGCGCTGGTTGCTGGTGGGCGATCTGCCGCCTCCCGAACACGGCTCGGCGCTTTCCTTTCAGGCGTTGTGCCGCGAACTAGAGCGGCGCGGCTATCGTTGCCGGGTGGTCGATCTGTCGCGGCACCGGGACTCCGTCCCGTCACGGATGTCTTGGGCGCGCAGCGCGGAGATGCTCGCCGTGCTCTGGCGCTTTCTCGCCGGCCTGGTGGAGCGCAACCGGCATGTGTACATCATCATTTCGCAGTCGCGGGCCGGCTTCGTGCGGGACATGCTGATGGTTTGGAGCGCGTCGCTCGTCGGCTGCGATGTGGTGGTGCATGTCCGGGGTGGGAATTACGACGGGTTCTACCAAGGCCAGTCGCGGCCTTGGCAATTCCTCATTCGCGCCACCTTGCGCCGCACGCGCCGCATCATCGCCTTGAGCGAACGGCTGCGCGGCATGTACCAATTCGACCCGTTGGCGCAAGAGAAAGTGGTGGTGGTGCCGAATGGGCCGCCGACGGCGCTGCCGGGCAAGGCGCGGGTTTGGACTCCCGCCGGCAACCGCACGGTGCGGCTGCTGTACCTTTCCAATCTGATTCAATCCAAAGGCTACGAGCATGTGCTGCAGGCGGCGGCGATGTTGCGCCGGGAAGGTGCGCTGCGATTCGAGCTGGTGTTTGCCGGACGCTTCATGCGCAGCGCGGACGACGAGGTGGCTTTGTCCCCCGCCGAGGCGGAGCGCCAATTGCAGGCGCGGATCGAGGCGGAAGGGTTGGCTGAAGTGGTGCGCTACGCCGGCCCGGTGCGCGGTGAAGACAAGTGGCGTTTGCTCGAGGCCAGCGACTTTCTGTTGCTGCCAACAAACTACCGCCACGAGGGGCAGCCGGTTTCGATCATCGAGGCGATGGCGCACGGCTGCGTGGTGATCGCCACGGACTTTCGGGCGATCCCGGACATGGTCGTGGACGGTACCACCGGCGCCCTTGTGGAGTACGGTCAGCCGCGGCAGATCGCCTGCGCCGTGCGCGGCATCGCCGCCGACGCCGAGCGCTACACGGCCATGAGCCAAGCCGCCGTGCGACGCTACCGGGAACGGTTCACCCAAGAGCGTCACTTGGACGCCATGGTGGCCCTCCTCAGCAGCGTTTGAGGGCGCCGCGTGCCGCTCGCCGAATCCCCGTCCCGCGTTGGCGAGCCGCCGCACATCGGCATGGTGCTGCCGAGCCTGCGCGGGGGCGGCGCCGAGCGCGTCACCCTCACCTTGGCGGAAGCGCTCATGGCGCGCGGTCACCGCGTGGACCTGCTCGTGGCGCGTTTCGTGGTGGACTATCCCATGCCCAGCGGCGTGCGCGTGTTTCGACCGTGGTGGCCCGCCCGCAAAGCCGCGCGCCACTGTCGCGTACATGGCGTCCCAGTGCGTCGGTTGCGGGTGACCCCGCCGCTAGCGCGGGATTGGCGCGGCTTTGCCCAAGCGGGCGGGAGCGCACCCGTTCCACTCAAACAGGTGGCCTACGCGCACATGGTGGCCGGCTACCTGCGCGCCGAACGGCCGGCGTTGCTGCTCTCGGCCACGCCCTATGCCGATGCCGCTTCTTTGTACGCTGCGGCGGTGGGCAACACCGCCACGCCGGTGGTGGTAACGATTCACAGCGAGCGCTTCCGCGAAGGCCATTGGCTGCGCACGTCGCGGGCGCTCTATCCGCAAGCGGCGGCGTTGATCGCGGTGTCGCGGGGCGTGGCCGATGCCGCCGAGCGGACGCTGGGCTGGCAAGCGGGCAGCATCCGCGCAATCCCCAATCCGATTCCCGCCGGCGACATCCGCCGCATGGCGATGGAGTCCGTAGCACACCCGTGGTTCGCTGCTGGCCAACCGCCGGTGGTGCTGACCGTTGGTAGAAACGCGCCGCAGAAGGACTATCCCACCTTGATCGAAGCGTTCGCGCGCGTCCGCGGCGCCGCGCCGTCGCGGCTGGTGGTGCTCGGTGATCTCGGCTGGCGTCTTCGCCAACAACTGACGGCGTTGGCGCACCGCTTGGGGGTTGCCGAAGACGTGGCTTGTTTGGGCTTCGACGCGAACCCGTATCGCTACATGAGCCGGGCGGCCGTTTTCGCCCTCTCATCGCGCCAAGAAGGGTTGCCCACCGTGCTTGTGGAAGCCCTCGCATGCGGCACACCGGTGGTCAGCACCAATGCGCCGCCGCGGGGTCCCGAGGAGATTCTCGGCGGCGGCGCGTTCGGCAAACTTGCTCCGGTGGGTGCGCCGGCGGCGCTCGCCGACGCCCTGCTGGAGACGCTTCGCGGCGACCATCCGCCGGCCGAAACCTTGCGCCAGCGCAGCGAGGATTTTTCCTGCGACAGTGCCGCGCGGCACTATCAAGCGGTGTTTCAGCGTGTGCTTGCCGGCGCTGCCTGCCCATGACCAAAGCGGTATTCGGGCTGCTGCTGGCGGCGGTGTTCGCCCACATTTGGCTCGCCAGCACGCCGTTGCCTTTCGGCGGGCCGAATGTGCTGCTCGCCGGCATGGCGGTGCTAGGGGCGTTGCTCGTCGGATTCGTCGTGCCGGCGCTCGGCGCTCCCGCGGGAGAGCGCGGCACCATCCTTGCCCAGCGCTTGCGCCACCTTCGACCGATCGCCGCGGCGTCGATCGTCTGCGGCTTGGTGCTTGTTTGGGCGTTGGCCGTTAGCGCCGCCAACGGCAATTGGGATTATCTGCTGCTCGGCAAGATGGCCTTTGGCATTGGCGTTTTCTGCGCCGTTTTTCTCACCGTGGACAGCGTGAGTCGCGCCACCGCGTTCGCGCTGGCGCTGCTTGTGGCGATCGCCGCATCGGCGCTGTTCGGAGCGTTCGTGGTGCTGTTCGGCGAGCCGTTCACCAGCGTGTGGCTTCGGCTCGCGCAAGTGCCCGACGACCAACTGCGCATGTTGCTGCGCGGGTCCACCAGCGGCTTGGCCTGTCACCCAAGCACCTTTGGCATTCAGTTGGCCATCGCAGTGCCAGTGGCTTTGAGCGCGGTGGCGTGGAGCGTGTTGCGCGAACGCACGCGCTTCCGCGTCTTGGCCGTCGTTTCGTCTTGCGCGCTCTTCGCCATTGTCACCACGATGTTGCTGGTGAGCGGCAGCCGGGCGGCGCTCGTAGGCGCCATCACCGGCATTGGCGTCGCGGCTTGGCTGTGGCTGCGACCTAGGGCGAACCGGCGCACGGTGGCCTTGGTCTTGGTCTTGGCTCCGATCGCGCTGGGATTGCTTTGGCTGGGCCTAGCCGGCATCGGTCTTGTCTCCACGTCGATACCCGCCGATGGAGGTCACATTCGGGGCCTCGTAGCCGACCCCGACGCCTGGCGTCGGGACGCCACGCTGGTCGGTCATCGTTTCGCCGGCCACCGCCCGGGCGTTCCGTACGAAATCGGGTTGCGGAAGCAGTATGGTCAAGGGCGGGGCCCGTGGACGCGCGCCATGGCGAAAGCGGACGCCGATGGCGGCATCGTGCTCGCTTGGCGGCCGGGCGAGGCTGTGGACCTTCTTGGCTATCAGTTTCGCGCGCGGCCGTCCGGCGAGCGGGCATGGCAACCCCCGGGGCGGTCGAGCGAGTATTTCCTGCCATCGTTGCCCAAGCCGCTGAAGTCACCCGTATGCGCCGCAGATCATCAAGGCTGGACGAACCCGCGTTTGGCCATTGCCCACCTCCGATCCACCAACTCGGTAGCTGTCACCGCCTGGTCGCAAGTCGTTTCCTGGAACGAGATGGCTGCTGGCAAAGCCAGCCCGGATGCGGCAAACATGGTTCGCGCCGCGGTGCATCTGCCAAGCGGCGCCGAACGGATCGTGCAAGTTCGCGCTTGCTCTGCCGACGGGGTCGGCCCGGCAAGCCAAACGCTGGTCAGCCCTGAGGTTGGGCGCGGGCTGTCTTTGACATGGCGCGTCTCCGATGCCGCGCCGCCGGTTGCGTACCAGTTCCGCTCGTGCGACGTCGGTCAATCCGTTTGCGGCGATTGGCGCAACGTGTGGCCGACGCCCTTGGCGCGCGGGCCCGCGTTTGGCACCCTCGGCATCGGCGGACGGACGTTGCTGCAAGGGCCGCCGGCGGTTGGGCACGAGTTCCGCGGCCTTATCGAAGGCCAAGAGTATGTGGTGCAGATCCGCACTCGGCGGGTTGCGGGTTTCGATCCCGCCCTGGAGGTTTTCGCAAGACCGGACCTGCGCGGCAAGTTGGCGCTCGTGTGGGCGGTTCCGCAACCTCCCGCAAGCATCGTTGGGCATCAGTACCGCCTGCGCAAACTGTGGGCCGAGCAATGGTCCGCGTGGCGCGACTTCCAACCAACTCTCAGCAGCCAAGTGCCGGTGCCCGAACTGCTTCCGGCGGAGGCGGCACCGGTTGGCCACGACAGCGATACCCACCGTCACACATTGACAGGCTTGGTCCCGGGCTTCGTCTACCGCGTGCAGTTGCGCGGGCGAAACGACCACGGCTACGGTGCCGAGAGCGTGGCCGCGGTCCGTGCCGCCGGCGAGGACGGCACGTTGCCTCTGCATTGGCGCGAGACAGCCGGCCCCGCGCCAGCGACCGGCCATCAGTTTCGGTTCTGGCAAAACGGCGCGTACCAATGGTGGCAGGACATGGCCAGCGACGGCCGCACGAGAGCCTCGACGGCGAAAATGTTGAGCGAAGGTGCCGCCAAGCAACTGGCTTTCGCCCACGCGGCGCAAGAGCTGGCTGGTGGCCGAATCGCCCTGCAACGTCGCCTGTCGGTGGCGAGGCTGTGGAACCAGTCGGCGCACATTCGCATGTGGCAGGTTTGGCTGGCCTTGCGCTATGCGCTCGACCACCCGTTCGGCACCGCGGTGTTCGCACCCGGGCTGTGGCATGTGGGCGACGAAGCCGAGTACGCCACGACCGCGGGGCTGCCACCGGAAGAACCACACAATCAATTCCTCCACATGTTGGTGCTGTTTGGCGTTCCGGGTCTAATGCTGCACATCTTGTTCTATGCGCTGGTGGCGCGAGCGGCGGTTCGGTGCGGGCGGATTGCGGCGCGGGCGCCAACGCCGGCGTTCCGGTTCCTTTGCGCATCGGCGGTGGGCGCATGCGTCGCGTACTTCGCCGGCAGCTTGCTACTGCCCAAAGGCCCGCTGCTGCACCATTGGGATCATTTCTTTGTGATCGGTTTGCTGTTCGCCGTACCAGCCATCGCCGCCAGCTACGGGACGCGGGGGGCGCGGCTAGCCGCCGCCACGCAGGTGGTATGATGCCCTCTCCGGCGCAAGGCTTGGCGGCATGGCGGCTTGCAGGCGCATCGCCTTTTGCTCTTGAGATTCGGGTTTTGCTGGCAATCTTGGGTCGTTTAGCTTGACGAAGCAACAGGAACGGATGAACGACCTACCCGGCTCTTTGGCAGTGGTTGCCAGCACGGACGTGCGCATCGATCTCCTGTACAAGCCGATCCTGCGCGAGCTGGTGCAAGCCGGCGTGAAGGTGTACGCCATAGCGCCACCCGGAGATGCCGCCGCGGGCATCAAGGAAGCCGGGGCGGAGTTCGTTCCTTGGCCGCTCGATCGACGGAGCCTCAATCCGTTCTCCAACATTGCGCGGGTGTTGCATCTGATGCGCATCTACTCGCGCCTAAAGCCAGACATGGTGCATCACTACACGGTGAAGCCGAACTTGTACGGCGCTCTGGCTGCTTGGTGGTGCGCCGTGCCCGTGACGTTCACCGGCGTGACCGGCCTAGGGCAGTTGTTTTCCCCGGGCGGCTTGCCGCGGCGGGTTCTTCGCATGCTCGTCCTGTTGCTGTATCGCATCGCCGCGGAGCTGAGCGATCGGTTGCTCTTCCAGACGCGCCACGACATCGAAGTGTTGTTGGGCAACCGCGCCATACGCAGGAAGGCCCAGGTGATTCAAGGTGGCGCGGGGGTGGACATCCAACTCTTCGACCCGCGGTGCGTGCCGCAGTCGGAACGGGACGCTGTGCGCGAGGAGCTTCACATCGACCGCGCTGCGCCGGTTGTCCTCATGGCATCTCGCCTTCTGCACGAGAAAGGCGTCACGGACTACGTCGCCGCGGCGCACAAAGTGAGAGCGAAAAATCCGCATGTTCGGTTCCTGCTTGCCGGCGCCCGCGATCCCGGCAACTTCGGTTCGGTTGGTGTGGCGGAAGTGGAGGAGTGGCGGCGCGGCGGCTCCGTCGATGTCCTGGGGTTCCGCAACGACGTGCGCACTTTGTTTGCACTCGCGGACGTTGTCGTACACCCAACCTACTATCCGGAAGGCATCCCGCGGGTTCTCATTGAAGCGGCCGCCATGGGCAAGCCAATCATCTCGACGTCGATACCCGGCGTGGAGCAAATCCTGTCGAACGCCGTGAACGGCATCGTCGTGCCGCCACAAAACGCTGCCGCGATAGCCAATGCACTCGAGACCTTGCTGGCGGACGCCGCCTTGCGCACACAATACGGCGACGCCGGACGGCGATGGGCGAAGGAGCACTACGATGTGCGCTTCGTCGTCGAACGGCACATGGCGGAATACCGTGCCGCATGGTCGACGTTCCTCCACCCCCCCGCGCCGGATACGACGGCCGTTGAACCACCAAGTCCCGTGGCTGATGTCCAACCGGCCGCGCCGACAGCGGCACCGTCGGTGTCCATCATTGTGCCCGCCCGCAACGCCGAGGCGACGTTGGGCTTGGCGTTGGACCGAGTGTTGGCGCAGGAATACGATGGGGACATCGAAGTGATCGTGGCGGACGGGTCGGACACGCCGCGGACCGCGGAGGTTGTGCGCCAGCGGCCGACCGTGCGGCTAGTGCCGAACCCCCACAAGACCATCGGCTTCGGCATCAATCTGGCGATCCGCGAGGCGAAGGGCGACTTTCTGTTGCGGTGCGATGCCCACTCCTTTCTGCCCCCAGGGTATGTGCGTCGCGCCGTCGAGACCTTGCAGCGCACCGGCGCCGCCAACGTGGGCGGGCGGCAAGTGCCGGTCGGCACCACCGCGTTCGAGCGAGCCGTCGCCATCGCCATGAGCGCCGCCATCGGCGCTGGGGACGCGCGCTATCGTCTCGGCGGGAAGGAAGGGCCGGTGGACACCGTGTATTTGGGGGCGTTTCGGCGCGACGCGCTGGCTGCCATCGGCGGTTTCGATTCCCACTTCTTCCACAATCAAGACTACGAGGTAAATTGGCGCCTGCGGCAAAGCGGCGAAACGGTCTGGTTCGACCCGGCGCTGTCCGTCGAGTACCGGCCGCGCGCGACCTTGCGAAAACTCGTGCGCCAGTACTTCAACTACGGTCGTTGGAAATCCGCCGTGCTGCTGCGGCACCCGCGATCGCTGCGGAGCCGCCACTTGGCGCCGCCGGCGCTGTTGCTGGCGTTGCTTGGGTCCGCCCTTTTGGCAATTTTCCATCGGCCATGGGCACCTTGGGCGGCCATGGTGCCCGCGGTGTACGTTCTGACGCTAATCGCTTGGAGCGTCGTGGGCGGCGTTCGACAACGCACGCTCGCAGCGGCCACGGTGCCGCTCGCCTTGGCGACGATGCACATTTCTTGGGCGATCGGCTTTTTTCTGCCGGCTCGCGTAGCGCGTCATGGGCCGCTAGAGAATGGAGAGCAAGCGCACGGCGAGGACGCGAAGCGTCGCGACAGCCTGCATGGCACCAACGACACGCCTAGCGACATCGCCGAGCGGCATTTGACGAAAGGGCGCGCGTGAACAACACCGTCCACCGACACGGCCTTGTCGTGGCCAAGGAGCTGGACGACTTCATCGCCTTGGAGGCAACGCCCGGCACCGGCGTCAGCGCCGACGGGTTCTGGGCCGGCTTCGCCGCCATCGTGCGCGATCTGACGCCGCGCAACCGTGAGCTGCTGACCAAGCGCGAAACCCTGCAAACGCGCATCGACGCCTGGCATGCGGAACACCGCGCCAAGCCCCACGACGCAAGCGCCTACAAGGCGTTCCTGCAGGAGATCGGCTATCTGCTCCCCGAAGGCGGGGATTTCGCCATCCGCACGGCCAACGTCGATGCCGAGATCGCGCGCATCGCCGGGCCGCAACTGGTCGTGCCGGTGACCAACGCCCGCTTCGCGTTGAACGCCGCCAACGCCCGCTGGGGCAGCTTGTACGACGCGCTCTACGGCACGGACGTGATCGCCGAATCGCCCGGGCGCGAGAAGGGCGACCGCTACAACCCGGCGCGCGGCGAACTGGTGATGGCACGGGCGGCGGAGGAACTCGACGCCATCGCGCCGTTGCGCGGCGCCGGCCACGCCGACGTCGCCGCCTACCGGGTGGTGCGCGACGGGGCGGGGCATGGGTTGCGCGCCGTGGTGGATGGCGGTAGCAGCGTTGCGCTCGCGGAGTCAGCGCAGTTCGTCGGCTTCACCGGATCGGCGGAAGGCGAACCAGAGTCCATCCTGCTGCGCCACCACGGCCTGCATGTCGAGATCCAGATCGACCGCGGCCACCCGGTGGGCGCCGCCCATCCGGCCGGCGTCAAGGACGTGCTGCTCGAAGCGGCGGTGACCACCATCCAAGACTGCGAGGACTCCGTGGCCGCGGTGGACGCCGAGGACAAGACGCTGGTGTACCGCAACTGGCTTGGCTTGATGACCGGCGAGCTGGAGGAGACGTTCGCGAAGGGCGGCGAGACGGTGCATCGCACGCTGGCGCCGGACCGCGTGTACACCGGCGCGGACGGCGAGCCGCTCACGTTGCCCGGCCGCAGTTTGCTGCTGGTGCGCAACGTCGGCCACCTGATGACCACGGACGCGGTGCGCGACGCCAACGGCGACGAGGTGTTCGAGGGCATCCTGGACGCCGCGGTCACCAGCCTCTGCGCCCTGCACGACCTGCGCGGCCTCGGCAAGTTCCGCAACAGCCGCGCCGGCAGCATTTACATCGTCAAACCGAAGCTGCACGGCCCGGAGGAAACCGCCTTCGCCTGCGAGCTCTCCGACCGTGTGGAGGATCTGCTCGGCCTGCCCCGCAACACCGTGAAAATCGGCGTCATGGACGAGGAGCGGCGCACCAGCCTGAACCTGCGCGAGTGCATCCGCGCGGCGCGCGAGCGCATCGTCTTCATCAACACCGGCTTCCTGGACCGCACCGGCGACGAGATCCACACCAGCATGGAAGCGGGCCCGATGGTGCGCAAGGAGCCGATGAAGCGGGAGCAGTGGATCCTCGCCTACGAGGACGCCAACGTGGACGCCGGCCTCGCCACCGGCTTCCCGGGCAAGGCGCAGATCGGCAAAGGCATGTGGCCGAAGCCGGACGAAATGCTGGAGATGCTGAACACCAAGGCCAACCACCCAACCGCCGGCGCGGATTGCGCGTGGGTGCCCTCGCCCACCGCCGCCACGCTGCACGCGCTGCACTACCACCAAGTCGATGTGGCGAGCCGCCAGCAAGCCCTGCTCGCCCGCGTTCGGGCGAACATCAACGACATCCTCACCATCCCCCTGCTCGCCGGCGAGAACCTCTCCGCCGAGGAAGTGCAGCGCGAGCTCGACAACAACGCCCAAGGCATCCTCGGCTACGTCGTGCGGTGGATCGATCAAGGCATCGGCTGTTCCAAGGTGCCGGACTTGGCCAACGTGGGCCTGATGGAGGACCGCGCCACCTGCCGCATTTCCAGCCAGCACATCGCCAATTGGCTGCGCCACGGCGTGGCCAGCGAAGACCAGGTGCGCGAGACCATGCGGCGGATGGCGGCGGTGGTGGATCGCCAGAACGCGGACGACGCAAACTACCGGCCCATGGCACCCGACTTCGCCGACAGCATCGCTTTTCAAGCAGCTTGCGATTTAGTCTTCAAGGGCTTGGAGCAACCCTGCGGCTACACCGAGCCGGTGTTGCACGCCCGCCGCCGACAGGCCAAACAACGGCACGGCTGACGCTCCCTGTGCCCGCACTCTTCGCGGGCCACGGCATCCGTTTGGGCTATTGTCGCCTCATGCCGAACCCCTCAACCGCTCCGAAGCGCCAAGAACGCTTGGCCATCGCCGCCGCGGCGCTTGCCTGGGCGCCGATCGGTTTCGCGCTGGGCGGTTTGGTAGCAGGGCGCTTGCTCGCTGCCGGCGCAAGTGGCGGCGGCATCATCGCCGCGTCCGCGGTGCTGGGCGCGTTCGCGGCCGCGGCGTTGATGGCCGGCGTGGCAACGCGATTGCCGGCGAGGCCATTGCGCGTCGCCACCGTGGTGGCCGGCGGCGTGTCCTTCGCGTTGATCATCTTTCTGGTGCGGGATTTCGTAACGGACCGAGTGCGCCAAGCGGAGGCGTTCGACGCCGCCTACGCGCAAATGCGGCCGTTCCAGTTGCGCGTGGAGTCGCGCGACCCCAATCGGCGGCCGTTCTCCGCGCTGACGTTCAACTCGACCACGCACGTCTACACCGCCGAGCGCCCCGGTGGCTGGCTGTGCCGAGGCAACGGTCTTCGCGAGCACGCCTTTGCCTTGGCCCGCGGCTTGCGGCTCACCACGCGCGAAGACGCTGCTTCGACCCTTCCCCACGGTCACTGCGCCACGCAAGTTTCCTGGCGTTATCAAGATGCCGCTGCCGGCGCGGAACAAGAACGCAGCGCCTGCGCCCCGGAAGCGCTGTTGCACGCCGCCGACGCAATGGTGAAGGGAACCGCGCGCCGCGCTTCGTGTCGCCGTCCGTAACTGGCGGCGTTTGGATGCGGTTCTATTTTTGCTGCGGCAGCTAATGTGCGCCGGCAGCCGCCGGAACGAAATCCGCATAGACCCGCTCCATCGCGTCCAAGCTCTGCCGCCAGTCGTAGCGCTGCCGCACATGCTTCCGGCCCGCATGGCCAAGTCGCACCCGCAAGGCGTCATCCTCGCAAAGTCGCTGCAGAACAGCGGCCGCTTCCTGCGGCGAGTCGGGCGCCACCAGAATGCCGGTTTCCCCTTCCACGACGGTCTCCCGCAGACCGCCAATGCGCGACGCCACCACCGGCAGGCCGCAGGCGGAGGCTTCGAGCACGGCAACGCAGAAGCTCTCGCTGCGGCTTAGGGCGCAGAAGATGTCCAACCGGCCGAAGAACTGCGGCATCTGGTCATGCGGCAGCGAGCCGAGGAACCGTATGCGGTCCGCCAAACCGAGTCGGGAGACGAGCGTCGTCAACTGGGCCTTCTCGGAACCCTCGCCGACGATTTCCAGTTCCACGGCCCCCGCGCCGCCCGTCTTGAGCAGCGCAATTGCCTCTATCAAGGTGTCGATGCCGTATCGGCGTTCGAGCCGCCGCGCCGTGCCGATGCACAGCGGAGTTCCTTGGCTGGGCGCCTTTGTTTGGCTTGGGCGAAAGAGATCCACGTCCACGCCGAACGGCGTCAGCCGAATTGGGGCGGCGGTGTATTGCTGGGCCTCGCGGCGCATGGCCTTGGAAGTGGAGAGCAGCATGCCGGCGTGCGCCAAGTTCCTCTGCAATATCCATCGGCGCAGGCGCGTTTTCGGGAAGTCGAATATGTCGGAACCGAGCATGGACAGCACATAGGACCTCTTGCGCAGCCATGTGGAGGCGAGCGTTCCGAACCCCGATGCGTACATGACGTGGACCACGTCCGGCCGTTCGGCCCTCACCTCGCGGCGCAAGGCCCAGCCGTAGAGCAGGTAGGCCAGCTTGCCGAAACGCGGGCGCACGATCGTCTTGACGCCTTTCGATAAGCCGGGCAACGGGTTGCGCGTGGAAAAGACCACCACCCGATGCCCCCTCTCCGCTAGGCCGTTGGCCCAGCGAACGGTGTGCATGCTATCGAGCGTGGCTACGATGAGTATCTTCATAGGCTGGATGCGGCAGAAGCGCTTGCGCTCGATGATGCCGGGCGGCGCGTTCCTGCGTTTGCGAGTGGCGACTGCGACGGCGACCGTTCATGCGAGCATTTTAGCCCACCTGCCCATGCCCCTCGGTTTCCACCTACGCGACCGCGAAAGTGCCCGGGCAGACGCTCTGAACGTCGCGCACGCCGAAAAAAGGGGAATTACTTACGCAAAAAAGCGCAAATGTCCTACATCCGGGCACTGCCCCGCCCGCTACAGTGGCGCCATGGCCCAACAAGACAACACCAACCGCCTGCCCCACGACCCGGCGTTCAAGGCGATCTGCTCCCATCCGCGGATGATCGCCGACGCCCTGCGCGGCTACGCGGTGAAGCCCAACGGCCCGCTCGACCCGCGCACCGTCGCGGCGCTGGACTTCTGCACCTTGCAGAAGCTGCCCGCCGAGTGGGTGCGGGAGGACTTCCACAAGCGCGTGGGCGATCAGGTGTGGCGGGTGCAATTCCGCTGGGCGCGGGACTGGGACGACCCGGGCGGCCACCTGCTGCTCCTCGTCGAGTTCCAGTCGCAACAGCGCCGGAACATGCCGCTGCGCATGGCCGGGTACGCGGCGCAGCTCTACGAGGAGCTGGAGGTCGTGGGCATGGTCCGCCCGGGCGAGTCGCGTCCGCCGATCTTCCCCATGCTGATACACAACGGCCCGCGGCGCTGGACCGCCCCCACGAAGCTGAGCGACATGATCGCGCCGCCGCCGGCCGCGGCGGCGCGCCCGGGGGACGCCGAGGCCGCCCGCGTGGCCGCCGACCTGCGGGATTTCCAGCTAAACTACGGGTGCTGGCTGCTTGATTTCGACCCCCATCGCGGGGACGATCCCAGCGCCGACAACGGGATGTCGCTGCTGATCGGCGTGGACAGCGCCGCCACCGTGGAAGGGCTCATGCGCCCGCTGGAGCTGTTGCGGGACTTGCCGGAGCGGAAGTTGGCGGGGACGATGCTGGACTGGGGGCTGAGGCGGCTGAGCGTGGACAACGAGACGGCGGAGGAGATGAAGAGAATGGCGAACGTGGAGGAAAGGTTCTATTCGCAGCTCGACGTGAGGGTGCGGGAGTGGACCCAGCAGTGGCTGGACGAAGGCCGAGAGGAGGGCCGCGCCGAGGCGATAACGGCGCAACGCGAGGAGCTGCGGCGGCAGGCGGCGCTGCGGTTCGGCGCGTCGGCGCGGCTTCTGGACGCGCCCTTGGAGAGCGTGGCGTCCGCGGCCAAGCTGGCGGAGATCGGCGTGTGGCTGATGGTCGACACGATGGAGCAATTGCTCGCCAAGGTCGAAGCCGCAGCCACGGACGACCGCATCGACTAAGTCCGCTGACGCGCCCGGGCACCTGGTCTTCGACGCAACCGATTGATTTTATTGGCGCGGGCCGAAAGGCCTTGCGACATAGCCACGCTCCCCGGCTCCCTACAAATTGGTGCCCTTCGCATCCATGAATCCGACGCGCTGGACCGGACTGGGCACCTCCACGGCGCCGCTCGCCGTATTGTTCGCGGCGCTGGCGACGGTGTTCCTCTTCGGCGGCGACCGCGGCCACTTCTACGAGAACTACGATTTCGTTTCAGCGAACAACATGGCGGTGGCGGCGAACCTGTCGCCGGCGCACGGCTTTCTCGGCTTCTTCCGTATGACCTTGGACGAGGACGGAGCGCAAATCTACCGGCCGTACAACCGCTTCCCAGTGCTCGGGTACGCGCTGATGAAGATCGCCACGCTGCCCTTCTCGAACGACGTCGCGGCGCGGCTGGCCGCGGCGCGGACGCTGATGCTGATCTTCTTCGCCGCCGCAGTGACGCTCGCCTATCTGGCCTTGTGCAGATTGGCGGGCAATTGCTGGGTCGCGCTGGCGGCGACCTTGCTGGCGTTCTCGGCGTACGCAACGCTCTACTACAGCCGCATGGTGGCCGTGGAGGGCGTGGTCGGCCTGTTCGGGATGATGCTGGTCTTCCATGGCATGGCGGTGTTCGCCGCCGACGGCCGCTTCGGGCAGTTGCTGGCGAAAACATGCGTGGCGCTGCTTCTGGACTGGCACGTGTACGCGCTGCTGCTGCCCTTCGTGCTGCTGGGGTTGGCCGTCGCGTTTCCCAGCCGGGACTGGCAAGGAGCCCGTCGCCACCTGACGCTCGGGGCGGTTGCCTTGGCGTTCGGCGCGACGGTGCTTGCGGCGAACTTCGCGCGAGAGTACTGGGCGCTTGGCGGCGAGGCGACGCTGGCGGAACTGCCGTCCGTGCAATCGATGCTGAAACGCAGCGGTGTCTTGCCGATCGAAGGAGTCTCCGGGGAGTGGCTGGGTGTGGCAGAGCGGCAGTGGGAGCGCATCGGCCGGGCGTTGCTCCCTCATGCGGTCAGCTACTTGATCGGCGGGATCAGCAGCCTGCCCACCGCGATTGTCCTCGCGGCCCTGTTGGGTCTGGCGGTGTTGTTTCTTCGGCCGGCCACCCGTCATCGCCTCCCGCTGGCGGCGCTTGCGCTGTCCGGTTCTTGTTGGGCGTTCGGCATGCGCCAGCAATCCCACCACGCGTACGATGGCATGTTCGACGTAGGCATTTCCCTCGCGCTCTTCGCGCTGGTGCTTGCGCATCTCCACCGCTGGCTCGGCAGCGGCGCGAGGGCATCGATGTTCGCCATGCTCACTGGCGTTGGCGCGATGGCGGTGTTCGCGCTGTCGAGCTTTCTCCTGGCCCGAGCCACCGCGCCTGACCCCGCGCAGGTCGCGTACGAAAAGGCAGCGGCCGCCGACGTGAACACCATCCGCGAGTTGTTGGGGCCGGTCGGCGGAAAGGGCGGAAGGAGCGGAGGGAAGACGGTTTCGCTCTCGGAAGCGATGGTGTGCAACCGGAACTACGGGAGAGAAGGGCTGAGATGGCGCACCCGCTGGAAGTTCTACTTCGCGGGGAGCGTCCTCGTGGGCTTCGACAACAGGCACCTTGCACACCTTGCGGACTTCGTCGTGGGTGAACGGGTGGCGGGCGCTGCCACCCTGACCCCCGGCAACCGACTGGTGTTCCTCTACGACCGCCCCAGCCACGACGCCGCCTTGCGCTGGTACGAGCAGCGCACGCACCACGACACGCCGGCCCTGGACACCCCGGACTACGACGTCTATGTCGTCAAGGGACACAGGCGTAACGAGCTGCTCTACTTCCGCGACAACTGCCCGAGAACGCCAGACGCGGCGCGCTTGTACGCCTTCCTGCACATCTGGCCCGCCGACGTGAACGACCTTCCTTCGGGCAACGATTCGGGATTCGACGCGCTCGTGGATTTCAAACCCATCCTGCCGGGTTGGCGGAAGGACGACAGGTGCTACGCCGCGTGCCCTCTGCCCGACTACGACATCGCCAGGATCCGCACCGGATCGGCCACGAGGCGTTGGACGGATGACGGCTACCTGCACGAGGTCGTCTGGGAAGGCAGTTTCTCGCCAATAGGCGACGTGGCGCCGCTCTCAACGCCTTAATCCAAACGCCTCTACCACGAGATTGTGGCTGTCGTTGGGTCAACAACAACCTCGCCACTCCAGAGCAGGCTCTTTCTTGCGCGAGGCAAGTCCCTGGCGCTCCCCTGCCGAGGGCTCTTTCTTGCGAGGGGCAAGCCCCTCGCGCTCCCCCGCTGAGGGCTCTGCCCGCCTTGTCCCACGCGAACGCGATCGATGGGTTGGGGCGGCAGCGGGACAAGAGCGGCGCAGGCGCCGTCCATCATCACGCCGGTTTGGATGAAGGGGAAACTCCGCTGGTCAATGCGGACGGGTGGATCGTCGGGGTTCGCCGCGAGTGCTTGGACGAAGAACGGGGGCTCGATGTCGTCGAGGCGACATTGCTCCTTTACGAAGAGCAGCATGTCGTTCGCGAGGTACACATCAAAGGCGGACTCGATCACGGGATCGCCCGGCACACCCCGGTAGTTCGCTGGCGCCGCGAGCTTGTCCATGAGTCCCGGCGCCTCGAGGACGTAGAGGCTGGTGTCCCCCTTGCCTTGGACGAGGCGCTTTACTTCAACGCCCTCGTAGAACAGCGCCAGCAGCCGAAAGTCGGGCAGCGCGTTGTGGGAATTGACGATGTAGAGCCGGTTTGACGGTTTGACGCCGGCTAGATCCTTGGCGAAACCGTCGTTGAGCACCAGATTCCGGCGGCCCCACCGCGTCTCGCCAAAGTGGTAGTTCGAAGGCGTGCCCGCGTAGAAACGCACCGCCGCTGTCGCACCTTTGGCTACGTAAACAACGTCGCCTTCTTGTATCCGCCCCTCCAAGACCGCCAAGATGCTCTTGACGTCTTGTTTCTCGGCGTAGGCGGTGCCGTTGGCGATCGACACGGCGCCGCTGGCCACGGTGACTGCGGCCAGCAGCCCCATCGTCGCGTGGACGACCCACGGCCTGTTCGCTGCTCGCAAGACCAATTGGTATGTTGCGTGCGTGGTCGCCACGAGCAGCATGGGCGCGAGATACATCGCATACCGCCCGCCAATCAGCGGATACACGCGTAAAAGACCAGCCACGGCCGCGATCGCGAACGTCAACGCCGCGGCGACCGTGATCACGTCGAAGCGCACCCGCAGGCGTACCAGCGCGACGCCGAAGCCGATGGCGAATACGACGATCCACGGAAGCGCGAGTTGGGATGCAACGAGGTGCCATGCGCCTCCGGCCAAGAACTCCAGGGCAGCCACCGGGTCGGCATAGGCGCCGCCGTAGTAGCCACTTGCAAGGTACATGTTGCCGCCAAATCCGCCAGGTTGCCACTGATGGCGCAGCGTCGCCGCGTAGCTGATGCAACAACCCGCGGCGAACGAGCCGAAGAGCCAGACCAGGTTGCCAACGGGGAAGCGATGGGTTCCGTTCCATGGACTGACGTTGTTTCCGGTGCCGTCGAGCCTAATGAAGCGGGCAAGCACCAGCGCCGCCAAGGTCGCACAGCCAATTAGAACCAAGCCGTACTGCACCAGTGGCGCGACAAACAAGGCAATGCAAAGCAATGCATATCCTCCGCTCTCGCCTTGGGCCTCACCTCTGCCGCCCCGAACCATGGAGAGCAGCCCGAAAAGGATCAAGACGGCGACGAAGGCGTCGATGGAGTACTCGCGGGCATCCCTTGCTTGGCGTATCGCCTCCGCCGAGAACGTGAAGAGAAGCGCGGCCTGAAACGCGGACCACCTGCCAACGAAGCGGGGAAGCAGCCAGAGAATCCCGGCCACGACCAACACGCTGGCGGCGGCCGGCACAAGTCGGACACTGAACGCCGAACTCTCCACCTTCTGCACGAGCCAGAGAACCAAGGGATAAAGCGGTGGCGCCGAATGGCCCTCGCGCACCATATCCCAGCTCTCGAAGAAGCTCCCTCGGACAAAGAGCGCCAGCGCGGCTTCGTCAAGCCACAGCGAATTGACGGACAGCTCGTAGAAGCGCAGCACCGCAGCGAACACGACCAAACAGACGCACACAATCCCGTAGGAATATCGCGATCCGCCGACCCAATCGACAGGCTGGCATTGGCAGTATCGCCGCCTGTTAGCGCTGCTCATGACGGTTCCGGCCAAGAGAACTCGCCAAACCAAAGACGTTTGCCCTGTTGGATCTGGCCGGTGGTCACCTTCCGCACTCGGTATTCCGGCAGTTCATGCACGAATGCGCATCTCTCCCCACGCCAAAGCAAATGGGTTCCGAGACGGTCAATGAGCAATTGCTCGAACCCAAGTCGCTGCCGATTGTCGGGAAGGTCGCGTATGTCCTCTGGCCACACTTCCACGAGGAAGACAGCGTCCGCCAACTCCGTCTCCGAACAACGCTCTTTGGCGTGGATCAGCAACCTTCCGTTGCGGTAGGTGTCAAACTCTGACCGGATGATGAGCTTCCACTCCTCGAGCGCACCCGACGCGCCCGTTTCTTGCGCCTTCAACAAGGTCCCGATCACCACGCGCTCTTCCGCCGTATACTGCTCCCAAAGGTGCCTCGGCATACTGGTCGAAAGCGAGCGGATGATGTGCTGATATCGATATGCTTGGTTGTCCTTGAAGGATCTGGCAGCCCGCAGCAGTTCGTGAAGCGGGGTAATGGCCCCGATGATCAATGACGCGAGCAGCACACCCTTCGACACCATGCGACGTGGAGTCGACGGCGTTCTCTCTGCGGCACCGTTCCGTCGCCATGTGGGAAGGTCAAGGGATGAGACGGCTTGCGCACAGTACCAACAGAGGACCATCAACGAAGGCAGGGACGCCCGCATCACAAGGTCGTTGTAATACCCGAACGTGTACGCCGGCAGCACTATCAGCGCCGCAACACTGGCAACGAACGGACGTTCTCGCCAGACTTGCGGTTGGCATCGCCACAACAGCAACGCGAGTATCAGAAACTCCGCGAGATAGAAGATGGCCAGCTTGTACGCCAGCTCCGCCCAATACGCCAGCTCCCCCCAATCGGACTTCGACCAAAGCCAGCCGTGTGGGATGTCCGATGTGCCGCCGACCAGAAAAACAACCAGCAGCAAGACCAACGGCGCGGCGCATAGGATGTTCTGCCAGCGGAGGAAAGGCCGTAGGCCGTTGTCCATGAGCGTCACTATGATCAGCGGCACCAAGCCTATCGCCACAAAGGGCGACCAAAACAGACACGCCGCGAACACGACGCCGCTGCTGGCGAGAAACCGCGGCTGGCGGCGAAGTTGAAGAAGCAGCATGGTGCATAGGCCGCTGGCGAGGAAATGCGTTGGCACCCACATCAGCGCGGTGGTGTTCGACGAATACTGTATGCGCGGCGGGCCGCCCTGCGGCGCAGGGATGGCGTCGAGCAGAAGCGCATTGGCTTCCAAGTGCCGGTTGTACGGTAGCGGCACGGCTTCTCCGGACAACAGCAAGACGCGCAAGTAGTCCATGCCGCTAAAACACCCGAGGACCGCCACCGCAACGACGGCGGGGCCGATTCGCGCGAAACGCCGCGTGAACAGCAACACCAGAAGCGCAACGCCGCCCCATGTCCACACCGGCACCGCCCAATTCAGCGCCGCGATGCCGAACCAACGACCAGCCAGCGCCGGCACCACATACCAGCCGAGGTAGTAGCGCAGCAGAGCATCCGGTTCGGCGTGCCCGTTGCCGGAGAGGAACGCGGTCAGGGGATCCGGCAGACGCACCGGCCATTCACGCAAGGCCAAGTCGGTCAGCACGGACCGGTGCTTGATCCAGTCGGGATTGCGAACGTCAAAGAAGCCACCCGCGGCGGTCAGCATGACCCACGCGATGGCCATCAACAGCAGCACGAGTGTGGCTGGGCGCACGGAGATCCGCCAAGAGCCGGACATCGTACGCCAGAGGCCCGCGACCAAGGCCGCCGCTACCGGGATGCCTAGCCACCAATGGAACCAACCCAGAAGCCAGACGACCAGCGGCAACACGAGGTACGCCACCGCCAGTCTGTGCAGTACCGGTAGTTCCGTTGTTTCGTGGTGCCTAGGCGCCGGAATGTCGCCGTGAACTGGTGGCCCTCGCCCCACCCGCGCTCCCTCTTTTCCGCACTGCCATGCTGGATTGGAGGTAGTGTAACGCGATTACCGTCCCTTGATGCGGAGCGTGGATGCGTTCTTCGGCAACCTGTGGCCGCGACGAAGCCGCATGATCACCTTCCCGACCTCCCTACCGGTCGGCTGTTTGCGGCGGAGGCGTCGAATCCGCCCCGCCGATCTCGCGGAACCACAACACCTCCCCTTGGGCATCCAACTGCCCGGTGTGGATGGCGTCCACGTCGTGTTGTTGCAAAGCGATACGCGCCATGCAAATCCGCGAGTCGCCTGCCCGGAGCACGACGCCGCGGTGGTGGAACGGAAAGGTTGTCGTCACCCGATATTGTCCCCTCGCTTCCGCCCCGCTCCTGTTGTCGCGAAAGACGTGCAGGAAAAACCGCTCATCGAGAAGTGGATGGATCTGCAACTGCGACGGAACGAAGCGGTGCGTGACGGCACTGGTCATCAAGCGGGGCATTTGCATCTCTTCCAAGGCGTTAAACAATCTGTCCCCCAATTCACAGTCCTCGCGCAAGTAGGTGATCGCGTTTTGACGCCGATGCACATTGAACGGGCCCACCGCGGCCGCGGGGGTCGACAAGGCTTGGTGGTAATCCGCCGAATATCGGCTGTTCTCGTCGAGATCCGCCTCCAAATGGGCCAAGGCGTACAAGGTGCTCGAGTTCCAGTACACCTTGCGCACATGAAACGGGAGAATATAGCTCTCTACTGAGAGCAACGGGTTATCTGTGCGCTCCTGTGAGGCCATTGATTCGCCATCCAAATACGTTACGCGGGCCGTCCTGTGTCTTTCCCAAAAGTAGTTGTCCATGTCGAAGAACTCAGCGAGTTGCCGCATCGCAACGCGCCGTCGCCGCTCGGGCCGCAACAGCGCCGCGTGCCGCCAGAGGGTCCTGTCGACCGTGACTTCCCCCTGATGCGTATCGAGCAGGAACTCCAAAGCCTCTTTGTCTTCCACACCCCAATACTTGAAGCGGAACTGATTGCGCAGACGGTCCGGCGTCTTCCGATCAACCAGGAAGTTGAAATAGACGTGCTCGTGCGGATGCAACCGCACCACCCACACAACGGCGGACGCCAGCCCAAGCGCCGCAATCGTGCCGGCAAGCGCGGCCACCCTCCGGCCGGCGTTCCGGCAGAGCCACGCCAACCCGCCCGCGGCGGCAAGGCACATCGGCCCGTACAGGAAATACAGGTGGCGCCAGCCGTTGTAGATGTTGCCCACGCCAAAAGTGACAACGGCCACTGTTGTCAGGACGCAGGCCGCCAGCAACGCCGCGAACCGCACCGAAGATTCGGCCAGCGCTTGGCGCGGACGCGCCGCAAGCCGCAGGCAAAGCGCCACGCCGCCGAGCAGGGCAAGCAGCGTCGCGAAGACCGGCGTGGTGATGGCGAACCACACCGGAACATACGCAAGCGGTCGCTCGTCCGTACTGATGCGCTCGCCGAGGAACATTGGCGTCACTACATTGTGGTGGTCGGACATCAGCCTGAACCATTCGACGATCCGCGTCGGCGGGTCGCCCCACAAGTAGGGAAGCCCGGCGAAAAAAGCCGCGACCGAAGCCAACCCAAGCGCCCCCGAACAAAGCAGCACGCGAACGCGATCGTGCCGACCGGCGCGCAGAAAGTCCGCGCACCGGGCCAGGGCGACAAGCGCGACGAGCAGGAACGCCATGGGGCGGATGGTGCCGGCTAGGCCAAGCCACGCGCCAAGCCCGGCGAAGGCGCCAACGTCCGCGGCGCTGCTCCGATGCCTTCCGGCTCGCCGCAACGCCCCGTGCGCCATCAGCAGGGCGATCAGAAACATGCTCAGGAACGGCACGTCCTTGCTGTTGAAGAAAGAGTGCCCGTACATCCGCGGATGGCAGAGGAGAAGCAGCATCGCGAAGATCGCCAGCGCGCGGCTCTTGAACAGGCGATGGGCTAGGAGATAGCAGGCGAAGGCGCCGACGAGGAAAAACGCATGGCTCAGGAGGTACCGGGAAAGATAAATGTCCCGCGTATCGGTCAGTCCCAGAAGGCGCTGGAAAGCGACCAACCCAACTTGGAACGCCGCGCCGTAGTGTCGGTGAATCGGGTCGGACAGAAGGCGCGTGTTCTCGCCGAGCAGGAAGTCGGCGGTGAGTTGCCCGGTTTTCTGCTGGTTCGGCTCGTCGATCGACAAGCCGAAGCCGTCGACGGCCGCGAAGCCGAGGGCGAGCACCGCGGCGAGCACGCCGAGTGCACACGCATGCCGGTGGAACATGGGGATCCATCGTGTGGATGTACGCAACGCTTGCGGCATGGATCAGCCTACTGATCGGGTGGGGGCGGTCTGCGGAGATCAAAAATAGCATGGCTGGGCGCTTTCCTTCCACCGACACTACCGCCTCCACCCCGGATGGCCGCGACGGCCCTGGGAGCGCGGGCGTCTCGCCCGCATAAAGGCGAATACCACGTGAACGAAAATGCGGGCGAGACGCCCGCGCTCCCAGGACGTCGCACACACCCAGAATCACTGGCCACGTCGCGGTGGCGGCCCGAAGCGCCGACGACCGCGCCACCGCGTGGCTCTGCTCATAGCCTTGCTGGCGGGAAGCTGGGCACGGATGCACCGAGTCGCTCGCCTTGACTTTGGCGACTCGGGCACCTAGCCTGCTTCCACATGCCGGTTTGGCGCTGGATTGCCGCATCGCCGTAGGCCGCCTGCCAAGGCGGGCGGCCGGTACGGCCGCGCCCAACCCTCGGTGAGGTGAATGGTGATCGTTTCGCATAAGCACAAGTTCATTTTCATTCGGCCGAGGAAGGTCGGCGGCACAAGCCTGTCCATCGCCCTCGAACCTTCCCTCGGTCCCTCGGATGTGCAGGTGTTCGCTCCCCCGGAGCGGCGATCGTTGGCTGGTGTCGACGGCGACGACTCGCTGAGGGGCCACGCATCAAAGAACGTGGGCGTCTTGCACCTTCGCGATCGTGGCAAGCCCCATCTCTTGCCGTCGACCATCAGGCATGCGTTTGGGGAGGACGTTTGGCGGCGTTACTTCAAGTTCACCATCGTTCGCAATCCGTGGGATTGGTTCGTGTCCTTGCACGTTTACTGGATGCGATGGTACGACTTCAAGATGAAGCGCGGGGCGCCGCTGTTCGATTTCGACGGGGCGCGGGCGCTGTACCACCGGGCCAAGGTATCTGCCTTCTTTCGGTACGGCCGTGACCTCCGTCTGGCGCGTGAACTATTGCAGTCCGGAAAACTCACGGAAAGCGTCGAGTTTGCCTTGCGACGGGGCATGTACTCCGTTCACTTCGCAGACATGGAGCAACATTACTTTCTCCGCAGGCGCCAGTACGCTGACAGCTATCTCCGGTTCGAGAACCTGCAGGAAGACTACGCTACGCTGTGCCGGAGACTTGACCTTGAGCAACAGCCGTTGCCTAAGGCAAAGACCGAATTTCGTCCAGATCACGACGACTACCGGCGCTACTATACAGCTTGGTCCCAGCGACAAATCGCCGACAAGTGCGCTAGAGTTGTGGAGAGTTTCGAGTATGGCTTCGACGGCTAGGCTTGTGCGCTGTTTGCGGCGCTTGGCAGCCTCGTCCACGGCGCCGCTCGCTATATTGTTCCTAGCGCTGGCGACGGTGTTCCTCTTCGGCGGCGGCCGCGGCGACTTCCACGCAGAATACACCCACAATCAAATGACGTGGAGTCACTTGACGGTGGCGACGAACCTGTCGCCGGCGCACGGCTTTCTCGGCTTCTACCGCCTAACCTTGGATGACGATGGCGCACGAATCCACCGACCGTACAACCGCTTCCCGGTGCTCGGGCACGCGCTGATGAAGCTCGTCACGCTGCCGTTCCCGGATGACATCTCGGCGCGGCTGGCCGCCGCGCGGGCGCTGATGCAGACATTCTTCGTCGCCGCGGCGACGCTCGCCTACCTTGCCTTGTGCCGGTTGACGGGCAATCGCTGGGCCGCGCTGGGGGCAACGCTGCTGGCGTTTTCGTCGTACTCCATGCTGCATTACAGCGACATGGTGGCCACGGACGGCGTGGTCGACCTTTTCGCGATGATGCTGGCCTTCCATGGCATGGCGGTGTTCGCCACCGACGGCCGCTTTGGGCAGTTGCTGGCGAAGACGTGCGTGGCGCTGCTGCTGGGTTGGCACGTGTACGCCCTGCTGCTGCCCTTCGTGTCGTTGGGGTTGGTCGCCGCGCTCCGCCGCCGGGATTGGCAAGCGATCCGCCGCCACTTGACACTCGGAACGGTTGCCTTGGCGTTCGGCACGGTCGTGCTTGCCACGAACTTCATGCGGGAGTATGCGGCGCTTGGCGGCGAGGCGACGCTCGCGGAGCTGCCGTCGGTGCAATCCATGCTGCGACGCACAGGTGTTGCGCCGATCGAACAGGACTTTACGAATTGGGCGGCTGTGGCCGAACGGCAGTGGCAACGCATCAGCGCAGTGTCGGTCCCCTATGCGGTCAGCTACTTCATCCCGCGCCTGCCCACCGTGATTTTCGTGGCGGCCTTGGTCTTGCTTCTTTGGCCGGCCGGCCGCCACCGCCTTCCGCTGGTGGCGCTTGCGCTGTCGGGATCTTGTTGGGCGTTCGGCATGCGTTACCAATCCCACATCGCATTCGAAAGCATGTTCAACGTCGGCTTTCCCCTCGCGCTTTTCGCGCTGTTGCTGTCGCGTCTCGATCGATGGCTCGGCGGCGGCAAACCGGTATCGATGCTCGCGGGCGTTGCCGCGCTGGCGGTGTTCGCGCTGTCGAGCTTCCTCCTGGCCCGAGCCACCGCGCCCGACCCGGCGCACGTCGCGTACGATAGGGCGGTGGCCGCCGACGTGAACGCCATCCGCGGGTTGTTGGGAGGGACGGCGGAGGGCAAGACGGTTGCGCTCTCGGAAGCAATCGTGTGCAACCCGAACTTCCAGCGGCGAGAGGAGCGGGGATGGCGCGACCGCTGGAAGTTCTACTTCACGGGCAGCGTCTTGGTGGGCTCCGCCAACAGGCACCTCGCGCACCTTGCGGACTTCGTGGTGGATGAACGGGTGGCGGGCGCCCGCACCCTGACCCCCGGCAACCGGTTGGTGTTCCTCTACGACCGCCCCAGCCACGACGCCGCCTTGCGCTGGTACGAGCAGCATGTAGAGCACGATACGCCAGCCTTGAACGCACCGGATTACGACATCCACGTCGTCAAGAGAAACACCGGCAACGAGCTGCTCTATCTCCGCGACAACTGCCCCATAACGCCGGACCCGGAGCGCTTGTACACATTCCTGCACATCTGGCCCGCCGACGTACACGACCTTCCGCCGGCCCGTCGAGGGCTCGGATTCGACGCGCTGGTGGACTTCGACCGCGTACTGGCCGGTTGGCGGAAGGGCGACAGGTGCTACGCCGTGTGCCCGCTGCCGGACTACGGCATCGCCAAGATCCACACCGGACTGGCCACGAGACGCTGGACGGGAGACGGCTACCAGCACGATGTCGTCTGGGAAGGCAGCTTCTCGCCGGCGCCGGCGGCCGGCAACGTGTCACCGCCATCGTCAACGCCCTAGTCCAAAGCGCCGAGAGCCTCGCGGGACGTTTGGAGATGATAGTTTCACACAAGCACAAGTTCCTATTCATACGCCCGCGGAAGGTGGCCGGCACGAGCGTGAGCATCGCCCTCGGAAATTGCCTGGGCAGCCGGGATGTGCAGATCTTCCTGTATCCCGAGCTGCGGCCGGTGGCCGGCGTTGATGGCGAAGACTTTCCGGTGATCCGTGAGAAGAACGCCGACGCCTTGGATTTTCACAACGCCCACGCCCTGCCGCGGACGTTGCGGGATGCTCTCGGCGAGGATGTTTGGGGGAGCTACCTCAAGTTCACCATCGTCCGCAATCCGTGGGATTGGTTGGTGTCCTTGCATGTCGACTGGATGCGCCGCCTGTGGGACGACTTCCAGACGCAGGGATTGTACGGCAGAGTCAGGTCCTCCAATCTCTTTCCGCGCAGCCGCTCCTTCCGCGAAGCGCAACGGCTGTGGCGGTCTGGAAGGCACAGGGAGAGCCTCGAGCTTGCCTTGCGACGAGGTCTCTACTCCATGCAGCTAGAGGCGATGGAACAATTCTATTTCCTCGACGGGCACCGATACGCCGACTGCTATCTGCGATTCGAGAACCTGCAGGAAGACTACGACGGGCTGTGCCAACGATTGGGGATTGAGCAACGCGTCCTGCCGAAAGCGAAGACGGAATTGCGAAAAGGCGAGAGGGGCGAAGGCCACGGACAGTATCGGCACTACCACACGAGCTTCTCGCGCCAGCGAGTCGCCGACTACTGCGGCAGGATGGTGGACGAGTTTGGCTACAGCTTCGACTAGACGAAGTACGCCCCAGCGAGCGAGTTCCTCGGCTTGTGGGCTGCAGGCCGGAGTGCTAGAGTCCAAAGGTCACATGGGTTTGGTTGGGGGCACTCATCGACGACAACACGCCAGTTGGCGATGATCCTCACACCACCAACTCGACCGACGTTCGTTACTACGTTTCGATACTGCGTGGTTGGTGGCGAGAGATGGTCTTGGCGGTTCTGCTGGCGGCGCTGGCGGGCGGAGCGCTGCAATCGTGGCAACAGCCCGTGTACGAGGCGGCAGCCGATGTGGCGATAGGCCACGCACAACCTTTGCGGGCACCGCAAGTCATTGTGCTGGAGAAGGGCCCTTCGGACGAGAGAGTGGCGTCGTCCGCCGCGTTGCTTGGCTTGGTGCATCAAGGCGAAGTGGCGCGGATCGTGCGGGAGCGACTCGGCGAGCGGCTTCCCGGCGTGTCCGCCGTTGATCTGTTCGAGAGAATCGCCGGCGAATTCGTGACCTATCGCGGCCGAGCGCTAAGCGATCTGATCCGCGTTAGCGCACGAGCTCCCACGCCGCAGGACGCCGCCGACCTGGCTACGGTCTGGGCGGAGGAGTACATTGCGAGCGTGAACCGCATGCAGCGGCTGGAGCAAGGGGGGGGGGGGGGGGGGGCGCTCAATGCCTTGCAGACCGAACTGGCCTCGGCGTTGCAGGCCGGCGAACAAAGCCAACGGCGACTTGAGGCGTTCTTGGCTGAGGACGACGCAGCGGCGCTCCGGCGAGAATTGGGCGCGAACGAATCGGCTGTGGAGACGTTGTGGACGGTTCGAGGAAACGACCCGGACGCGGCTTCCGCACCAGCGGCCATCGCCGAGCTCGAAGCCGAGAACCGTACGCTTGGCGCCCGCATCGAGGCGGCCGACAGTGCGCGGAGGCTGTTGACGGCGGAACGCGACGCCGCTTATTCGCTGGTGCGATCGCTGCGCGACGAGATAGCGCGCCTCAAGGTGGGTGTCGCTGCGGCTGCGCCTCGCGTCCATCTGGCCTCTGCCGCGTTGGCGCCGGCGGCACCTGTTAGTCGAAGCCCGCGTTCCGCGGCGGCTATCGCCGGTTTGGCGGCCCTGCCTACGGCGGCCCTGTTGGCATGGTTTGCTCACGCCATGGGCGTTAGGCCCCTCATTGCAGCCGTGCGGCTACGTCGCAGGCGGTGACCATCACGGCGTGCGCCCGCCTCCACCCCGGATGGCCGCGACGGCCCCGGGAGCGCAGGCGTCTCGCCCGCAAAGGTGAACATCCATGAACGAAAGTGCGGGCGAGACGCCCGCGCTCCCGGGACGTGCTGAGCGAACGCCACCAAACGTCGCACACCCTCCATTTAGAAGGTCGATGGCGCTCAAGGAACCTTGGCTGCCGTCGTGGCTGTTGAGCCTCTATCTGGGAACCGCCTTGATCTATTGGCTGCCGGGCGTACCGGTGGCGCTTGTCTCGATGATCAAGATGGCCTTGTTGCTTGCCGCGGTTGGGGCGACGTTCCTCTATGCGCTGCGGCGCGGCCTTCGGCTGCCGGCTGGATT
The DNA here is from genome assembly GCA_965243095.1 of Candidatus Azotimanducaceae bacterium. Classification (GTDB taxonomy): domain Bacteria; phylum Pseudomonadota; class Gammaproteobacteria; order Pseudomonadales; family Azotimanducaceae; genus VXYL01. Next base: position 762,083 of record OZ251530.1, on the reverse strand, counting down.
GTGGGGCCCGATCGGCTTCTTGGCGTTGGCCGCGTTGGCGACGCCCGGAGTCGTGCGGAGCGACGTGCCGGCGGTGCTGCGGCTGGGGGTGGATTTCGCCGTCGGCGCGATTTTCGCCTGGTGCTTCTTCAACCTCACCCGTTTGCAGGTTGATGTCGGCGCGATTCTCGCCCGCGCAGCGATTGTCGTCTCGCTGCTTGCGCTCGTGCCGCTGGCGAACAGCGTGTTCGGCTGGCCGGCCTGGCAAGCGCCCTTGGTGTTCGACCATCTTTGGAGCATGCACCCGTTCAACGAGACCGGGCTGGCGTTTCGGAGTTCGGCATGGGCTGCCGGATTGGCCCACTACTTTCCGTTCGCGCTATTCATGGCAACCATGCCCTCGACCAACTCGCACCGACGTTCGTTGTTGCGGCAGGCTGCCGCCGCGGCCGGCGCGGTCGTCATTCTTTGCAGCCAGTTGGTGAGCGGCGGGCGCGGTGGCGTTTTGGCGTCCCTCTGCGTGCTAGGCGCAATGTGCTGGCTGTGGCGGTCCAGAACGGTCGTGGCATGGATGCTTGTCGGCGCAGCGGCCTTGGCGTTGGTTTTGCCGTTCACCGCATGGGAGCTTGTGGCGCGTCGCCTGCCTACCGGATTTCCCACCATGGAGGATGTGAACTACCTCTCCACCTCTCGCGTTGAGGGCGCCCTTCTGGCGATGGACAGGATTCTAGAGCGACCGTTCCAAGGGCACGGGATCGATGCGGTGTTGCTGGAAGCCCCCGGAGGCGTATGGGTGATCCACAACGCCTGGCTCAAATTCGCGTGCGATTTCGGCGTGTTCATGCCGCTGTTCCTCCTGGTGATGGTGGCCGTTCCGCTGCGGCGGGGAATCCGCATCTACGCCGAGAGCGCCCAAGACAGCGAGACAAGACGCCTCATCGCGCCGTCCATTCTCACTGTGGCGGTGGGCTTGTTCATCTCCATGCTGGATCCGAGCCTGCCCTTCGGCGGCTTCGGCGTTGCCGGAATGTGGTGGGCGGCCATCGGCGTGATACTGGGCACCAAGTGCTCGGCCCAGCCTGCGCTGACGGACGCGGCGGCACATGCCGACGCGGCTTCGAGCAGTGCGACCGGGCAGATGCGCTGAGTGACCGACCGACTGACGTCCCATCCCGCCGGGCGAAGATCGCACGGAAGTCAGCGACTGGCATCGCCGGCACGGCACCAAGCCCGGAACGCAGGCGTTCCGCCTGCATGCGGGCGAGACGCCCGCGCTTCCAGCACCCGTCACCAAAGATCTGTCGTACACCCGTCAGGTAGCGGCATTGGCAACCACAGGCGCTACGGCGGTAAAATGCCGCCATGAAGATACTCATCCTCGGCGCTGGCCAGACCGGCGGTTCGCTGGCTGAGCATCTCGCCAACGAAGCCTTCGACATCACGCTGGTCGATCACGACGAGCAGCGCTTGAAGGACCTCAAGGATCGTCTGGACATCCGCACCGTTCACGGCCACGCCTCGCGGCCGGACACGCTGCTCGCCGCCGGCGCGGACGATGTGGACATGCTGGTGGCGGTCACCAACAGCGACGAAGTGAACATGGTGGCGTGCCAAGTGTGCTACTCGCTGTTCCAAACGCCGATGAAGATCGCCCGCATCCGCTCGAACGAGTACGTCACCGGGCGCGACGAGGGCGACGCCGACATCGAATTCTTCAGCCGCGACCACATGCCCATCGACGTGCTCATCAACCCCGAGCGCGTGGTGATGGAGCAGGTGAAGGATCTGCTGGAGCATCCGGGCGCCCTGCAGGTGCTGGACTTCGCCAACGGCCGCGTGCAGCTAGTGGGCGTACGCGCCGTGGAGGGCGGGCCGCTGGTGGGCCAAGAGCTACGCGCGCTGCGGGCGCATGTGCCGAAGGTACACACCAAGGTGGTGGCGATCTTCCGCCAAGGGCGCGCCATCATCCCGGCCGACGAAACCGTGGTGGAAGTGAACGACGAGGTGTTCTTCATCGCCCCGGAGGAGAACATCAACGCCGTGCTTTCCGGGCTGCGCCGGGCGGAGCGCCCCAACCGGCGGGTGATGATCGCCGGCGGCGGCAACGTCGGCGTGCTGCTGGCGCGCGCCATCGACGACGACTTCCGCGTCAAGGTCGTGGAGTTCAACCCGGCGCAGGCGGAACGCGCCTCGGTGCGCCTGAACAACGGCGTGGTGATCCTCGGCGACGCCACCGACCGCGACCTGCTCATCGGCGAGAACGTCGAGGACGTGGACGTGTTCTGTTCCGTCACCAACGACGACGAGGTGAACATCATGTCGGCGCTGCTCGCCAAGCGCCTGGGCGCACGGCGGGTGATGGCGCTCATCACCAAACCAGCGTACGTGGATTTGGTGGAAGGCAGCGAAATCGACATCGCCATTTCGCCGCAGCTAGCCACCACCAGCTCCATCCTCTCCCATGTGCGCCACGCCGACATCGCCCGCGTTCACAGCCTGCGGCGGGGCGCCGCCGAGGCGTTGGAAACTGTGGTGAACGGCGACGCGCGCAACAGCAAGGTGGCGGAGCGGCGGGTTGACGAGATCGCGCTGCCGGCCGGCGTCACCGTTGGCGCGGTGGTGCGCGGCAACGACGTATTGATGACCAGCGGCGACGTGGTGCTGCAAGCGGGCGACCACATGATCCTCTTCGTCGTGGACAAGTCGCGCATCCGTGCGGTGGAGCGGCTGTTTCAAGTCGGTTTGAGCTTCTTCTAGCGGGCTCCCGCGGCGCGTATGCGTTTCAAGCCGATCGTGCGCGTGGCGGGCGCGCTGTTCGCGGTGTTCAGCACGGCGCAGCTCGCGCCGGTGGTGGTGGCCGTCATCTACGACGAACCGGCACTGGCCGCGTTCCTCGCTTCGTTCGCCATCAGCGCCGTGCTCGGCGCCGCGCTTTGGCTGGCCGGCCGGGGACATGGGGAACTGCGCGCCCGGGACGGCTTCCTCGTCACCGTGCTGTTCTACCTAGGGCTCGCGCTGATCGGCGCCGTACCGCTGCTGCTGACGGGGGTGGCGCCTTCGTTCACCGATGCCGCCTTCGAGTCGCTTTCCGGCCTCACCACCACCGGCGCCACGGTGCTCACCGGCTTGGACGACCTGCCCCGCTCCGTCTTGTTCTACCGCCAACAGCTACAGTGGCTGGGCGGCATGGGCATCATCGTGTTGGCGGTGGCGATATTGCCGATGCTCGGCATCGGCGGCATGCAGATCTACCGCGCCGAATCCCCCGGGCGCATCAAGGACAGCAAGCTGACGCCGCGCATCACGCACACCGCGCAGGCGCTGTGGCTGCTCTACCTCGGCTTGACGGTGGCTTGCGCGGCGGCGTACTGGCTCGCCGGCATGAACGTGTTCGACGCCATCTGCCACGCCTTCTCGACGCTGGCCATCGGCGGCTTCTCCACCCACGACGCCAGCCTCGGCTTCTTCGACAGCGCGGCCATCGAGACGGTGGCCATCGTGTTCATGATCCTCTCCGGCATGAGCTTCGTGCTGCACTTCACGGCGCTGTCGAGGCGCAGCCTGCTGGTTCACTTCCACGACGCGGAAGCGCGGCTCTATCTCGGTCTGCTCGCCGTGGTGACGCTGGCGGTGGTGGGCCTGTTGATGGCGCATCCGGGCGCCAGCGAGCAGCCGTTCCGCGAGGGGTTGTTTCAAGTGGTCTCCTTCGCCACCACCACCGGCTTCGCCACCAGCGACTACAACGCCTGGCCGATTCCGGTGGGCACGCTGCTGATCTTCGCCGCCTTCGCCGGCGGTTGCGCCGGTTCCACCGCCGGCGGGCTGAAGGTGTACCGCGTGCTGCTGGTGTACCGCCAAGGCATCCGCGAGGTGCGGCGGTTGATCCATCCGCAGGGCGTGTTTCCGATCAAGTTCGGCGAGCGGCAAGTGTCGCACCGGGCCGCGGACGCGGTGTGGGGGTTCTTCGCCGCCTATGTGATCTTGTTCCTTGTGATGGTGTGCGCGGTGTTGGCGTTGTCGGACTTGGATTTTCTTTCCGCGTTCTCCGCCGTGGCCGCCAATCTGAACAACCTCGGGCCGGGGTTGGGCGAGGTGGCGCTGAACTACCAAGCCGTGCCGCCGGCGGCCAAGTGGGTGTTGATGACGGCCATGCTGCTTGGCCGGCTGGAGATCTTCACCCTGCTGGTGGTGCTTGCGCCGGGCTACTGGCGCAACTAAAGCCGTTTTGATGAACGCTTTGGCGGCCTTGCGGGCGCTCGCCTTCTACGCCGGCTACGCCGGCATGACGGTGTTCTGGGCGACGCTCTCGCTGCTGGTTGCCTGGCCGCTGTCTTTGCCGCGCCGTTTCGATTTCGTGGTCGGGTGCTGGACGCGCATCGCGCTGTGGTGGCTGCGGGTGACGTGCGGCGTGGGCGTGCAGGTGCGGGGCTTGGAGAACCTTCCCGACGCGCCGTGCATTCTGCTGGTGAAGCACCAAAGCACTTGGGAGACGCTCTGGGTGCAAACGCTGCTCAGCCCGCAGACGACGCTCATCAAGCGCGAATTGCTGCGCATCCCGTTCTGGGGCTGGGCGTACGGCCTCACCCGCCCCATCGCCATCGACCGCGGCTCGCCCAGCGCGGCCTTGCGGCAGTTCGTCGAGCAGGGCAAGGATCGGCTGCGACGCGGCATGACCGTGACGCTGTTCCCCGAAGGCACCCGTCTGCCGCCGGGCGAGCGGCGCAGGTTCCTGCGCGGCGGGGCGGCGCTGGCCGCGGCCACCGGCGCACCGGTGGTGGTGATCGCGCACAACGCCGGGACGTTCTGGCCAGCGCGGGGCTTTCGCAAGAAGCCCGGGATGGTGCAGGTGGAGATTTCCGCGCCCGTGGAGGCGGCGGGACGAAAATCAAGCGAAATCAATAAGATATGCGAAGAATGGCTGTCCGATGCGATGGCGCGGATCGAGCGCAGAGCGCCCCGATCCAGGCCGGTGGTCTGATCAGACCATCAGCGAGTACGAAATCCTAGATGGCACTTGCGGTTCGATCTTCTGGACGATGAAGTTGCCCAGTTCGTAGCGTTCCACACCGAACCGGGCGGCATCTTCAAACGTCCCGAACACACCGACGTTGGCCTTGTCGTGGTAGACCACCACCTCGCCTTCGTGATCCTTAAGCAACGATGGCAGATCCGACTGGAAAGCCCCGTAGTCGCCAAGAATGTCGTAAGCCATCATCTTTCCTTAGTAGAGCTCACACGTCCAGATTCACCACCGATAGCGCGTTGGCTTCGATGAACTCGCGGCGGGGCTCCACTTGCTCGCCCATGAGGGTGGCGAACATCTTGTCCGCCAGAATCGCGTCGTGGATGGTGACGCGCAGCATGCGGCGGGCTTCCGGGTCCATGGTGGTGTCCCATAGCTGCTCCGGGTCCATCTCGCCCAAGCCCTTGTAGTGCTGCATGTCCACGCCGCGTCGGGCTTCGGCGAGCATCCAGGCAAGGGCCTCCGGGAACGAGGCGACTTCCTGCCGGCGTTCGCCGCGCCGCACATAGGCGCCTTCCTCCACCAAGCCGCGCAAGGTGGCGGCGAGTTCCTTCAGGTTCTCGTATTCGCTGGAGGCGAAGAAGTCGTAGTCCAGCACCGCGGATTCGGCCACGCCGTGGATCACCCACGCGATGCGCGGGCGCCAAATGTGATGCTCGCGGTCTTCCTCGAGCGTCACGGCGTAGTCCACATCCGCGGGCAGCGCTTGCTGGTACTGCTCCGCCCAAGCCGTCATCCGCTCCCGGTTCGCCAAATCCGCCTCGGTGAGTGCGTCGGTCTCCAAGAGCGCCTTGGTGAGCGGCGCCGGGTAGACGCGGTTCAGCGCTTCCAAGCGGGCTTCCAAGTCCAAGTACGAGTGCGCGAGGCGCTCCAGATAGGCGTCGTCCACCGCCGGCGCCTCGGCGTTCACGTGCAGGCCGGAGCCTTCCAAGGCGGACTGCAGGAAGTAGGCGTTCAGCGCGTCGTCGTCTTTGATGTAGCGCTCTTGGCGGCCTTTCTTCACTTTGTAGAGCGGCGGCTGGGCGATGTACACATGGCCGTTCTCGATGAGCGCCGGCATGTGGCGGAAGAAGAAGGTGAGCAGCAGCGTGCGGATGTGCGAACCGTCCACGTCCGCATCGGTCATGATAACCACGCGGTGGTAGCGGAGCTTTCCCAGCTCGAAGTCGCCGTGGCCGATGCCGCAGCCCAACGCGGTCACCATCGTGCCCACCTCCGCCGAGGAGAGCATCTTGTCGAACCGCGCCTTTTCCACGTTGAGGATTTTGCCGCGCAACGGCAGGATGGCCTGGGTGCGCCGATCTCGCCCTTGCTTGGCGGAACCGCCGGCGGAGTCGCCCTCCACCAAGAAGACCTCGGAGAGCGCCGGGTCCTTCTCCTGACAGTCCGAGAGTTTGCCCGGCAGCCCGGCCATGTCCAACGCGCCTTTGCGCCGGGTGAGTTCCCGCGCCTTGCGCGCCGCCTCCCGGGCCCTCGCGGCGTCGATCATCTTGGTGACCAGCAGCTTCGCCTCCTGCGGCCGCTCCTCCAAGTGCTGTTGAAAGTGGCGGCCGAGTTCCTGCTCCACCGCCGGTTTCACTTCGCTGGAGACGAGCTTGTCCTTGGTTTGCGAGGAGAACTTCGGGTCCGGCACCTTTACCGAAAGCACCGCCGTCAAGCCTTCGCGGGCGTCGTCGCCGGTGGTGGCCACGTCGTTCTTCGCCAAGTTCTCGCGCTCGATGTAGCCGTTCAGCGTGCGCGTCAACGCGGCGCGGAAGCCGGCCATGTGCGTGCCGCCATCGCTCTGCGGGATGTTGTTGGTGTAGGGGAACACCTGCTCCTGGTAGCCGTCGTTCCACTGCATCGCCACTTCCACCACCATGCCGTCGTCGCGCGCACTGGTGAAGTGGAACACCTCGCCCACGGTGGTTTTGTTCTGGTTCAGGTACTCGACGAAGGCGCGCAGGCCGCCCTCGTAGAGAAACCGCTCCTCCTTGCCGGTGCGCTCGTCGCGCAGCAGGATGGCGACGCCGGCGTTGAGGAACGCCATTTCCCGGAGTTTCCGCGCCAACGTGTCGTATTGGAAGGCGATGTGGGTAAACGTGTTGGCGGAGGGCTTGAAGTAGCACTCCGTGCCGCGGCTGTCGGTTTCGCCGACCACCGCCAGCGGCGCTTCCGGCTCGCCGTGGCGGTAGGTTTGGCGATAGACCTTGCCGTCGCGGCGCACGGTGAGGCGGAACGTCTCCGAGAGGGCGTTGACCACGGACGCGCCCACGCCGTGCAAGCCGCCGGACACCTTGTACGAGCTGCCGTCGAACTTGCCGCCGGCGTGCAACGTGGTGAGGATGACCTCCGCGGCCGGCTTGCCTTCCTCCTCGTGGATGTCCACCGGCATGCCGCGGCCGTTGTCGCGCACGGTGACGGATTCGTTCGGATGCACCACCACGTCGATGGCGTCGCAGTGGCCGGCCAAGGCTTCGTCGATGGCGTTGTCCACCAGCTCCTGCACCATGTGGTGCAGGCCGGTGCCGTCGTCGGTGTCGCCGATGTACATGCCCGGACGCTTGCGCACCGCGTCCAAGCCGCGCAGCACTTTGATGTTGCGCGAATCGTACGCCGCGTCTTCGTCCGGCGCGTTCGCTGCGGCAGGTTCTTGTGCCACGGTGTTGTTGCTCCCTTGCTTCGGTGCTCTTTCGTGCTTTCGCGCGGCGCTATTCGGCGCCTGCTCCCGCGCTGTTCAACAAACGCCCTTGTTCCACGTGAAACATCCGACCGCGCCGCGACTGCATCAGCAACTCGGCGGCTTCCTCGTGGGCCGAGGTGGCCACTACCTGGCAGGCCATCTCGTCGAGCAGCGCGTAGAAGCGCTCGCTGTGGACCCGATCCAGCTCCGCGCCCACGTCGTCGATCAGAAACAAGGAGCGCTTTCCATCCTCCTTCATCAGGCTGGCGGCCTGCCCCAAGCGCAGGGCGCTCGCCACGGCCTTTCCCTGGCCTCTGGACAACACCGTCGCCGCCGGTTGGCCCTGCGCCGCAAGGCGAATGTCGGCGCGGTGCGGCCCGCTGTTCGTGGTGCCGGATTTTACATCGTTCTCGTGCTGATCCGCCAGCGTTTGGGCAAGATTTTGTTGTGGCCAGCCTTGGAAATAGGCCAACTCCAACGGAACGTCTGGGCAGAGCTTCGCCGAGCAGGATTCGACCTCCCCGCGCACCGCGGCGAAGTAGCCTTGCCGCGCTTCCGCGACGCCCTCGCCCAATTCGGCGACCTGCGCCGTCCAGCCGTCCAGCGCCCGCAAATCCCCGCTGCGCAGCAACACGTTGCGGTGGCGAAGAACGCGAAGGTAGTCGCGCAGGTTCCGCGCATGGTCATGTTTCACGTGAAACGTACCCCAGTCGAGCCACTGCCGCCGCACCGCCGGCGCTCCGAAAACCAGCTCGGCCAAATCCGGCAACAGCAGTTGCAGCGGCAGCAAGGTGGCCACCGCGGAGGACTGCCGCACCAAGCGGCCGTCGCGCCGTGTCTGGGCGCTTCCGGCGCGCTCGCGTGTTTGCGCCAACCGGACGGTGCCCATTTCGACGTCCTCGCACTCCGCCACCACCACCATTCGCGGCTGGTCATGGCGAATCACCGCCTCGGCGCGGCCGCGAAACGACCGGCCGCGCACAAGCATGTGCAGCGCTTCTAGAACGGCGGTTTTACCGGCGCCGTTGGGGCCCACGAGCAGGTTGACGCCGGCGTCCAGTTCAACGCGCAGGCATTCGATGTTGCGGACGTTCGCGAGCTCGAGCCGCCGAACCAACACGTCGCCGGCTTCGCGCCCCGGGTTACCGCCGCAGCGGCATCACCAGATAGAGCGACTCCTCCGCGCCCGGGCCTTCCATCACCGCGATGTTGGCGCTGTCCGGCATGGAGAGCTTCACGGACTCGGTGTCCAGCGCCAACAGCACGTCTTGGATGTAGCGGCTGTTGAAACCCACCTCCAGCTCCTTGCCGTCGTGATCCACCGCCACGACCTCTTCGGCTTCCTCCTGTTCGGGATTGGTGGCGCGGATGGTCATCTGGTCGCCTTCCACTTGCAGGCGAATCTCGGACGACTCGTTGGCCAGAATGGAGGCCCGATGCAGGGCGCGGCGCAGCGTCTCCCGATCGCCGACGATGGCGTTGTCGGCGTTGCGCGGGATCAGCCGATCCACTTCCGGGAACTGCCCGTCCACCAGCTTCGTGGTGAGCGTGTACTCGCCTTGGGTGACGCGCATGTAGGTGCTGCCGAGCGCCAGCCGCACCTCTTCGTCGCTGTCCGCGAGCAGGCGTTCCAAATCCAGCACGCTCTTGCGCGGCACGATGGCCCGCAGCCGCTCCGGCACTTCGGTGCCGCCATCCACCGTGCAAAGCGCCATGCGATGGCCGTCGGATGCCGCGGCGCGCAGCGTGTTGCCGCTCAGTTCCAGCAGCAGGCCGTTCAGGTAGTAGCGCACGTCGCCGTTGGCCATCGCGAACTTGGTGCGGTCCAGCAGCCGGCGCATGTCCGTGTGCGGCAGCGCGATCTCCACCTTGCCGGCGTCCTCGTCGCCGCCTTCCTGACCTTTGGGAAAGTCGTCCACCGGAATCGTCGCCAAGGTGAAGCGGCTCCGCCCGGAGCGCAACACCACCCGCTCGGACTCCAACGCCACCTGCACATCCGCGCTGTCCGGCAGCGATTGCCAGATCTCCGTCAGCTTGTGCGCCGGCACCGTCACCGCGCCACTTTCCGCGACCTCCACGGCCTCGGTCACCCGCGCCACCACCTCCATTTCGAGGTCGGTGCCGCGCATGGTCAAGCCATCGTCGTCCACTTCCAGCAACACGTTCGACAGCACCGGCAGCGTTTGCCGCCGCTCCACCACGCCCGTCACGACACGCAACGGCCGCAACAACACGTCTCGACTCGTTCGGAACTTCATCTGCCACTCCCTTCGTTGACCGTCATTTCGCTCAGCCCTCCCAGCTCGCCCTGAACACGCCTTAGCCCTTTCTTATCAATGGCTTAGCAGCCTCGAAAGGTTCTTGTAGTCCTCGCCGATGTCGGGGTCGTCCTCGCGCAACTGCTTCATCTTCTCGCAGGCGTACATCACCGTGGTGTGGTCGCGCCCGCCGAAACGATCGGCGATTTCCGGCAGCGAGTGGCTGGTGAGCTCCCGCGCCAAGCACATCGCCATCTGCCGCGGGCGGGCGATGGCCCGGCTGCGGCGCTTGGAGAGCATGTCGGCGTGTTTGATCTTGTAGTAGTCGGCCACGATGCGCTGGATGTGGTCGATGGTGGTCAGCCGCCGTTGCACGGCGACCAAATCCTGCAGCGCCCGTCGCACAAGCTCTTGGGTCACCTGCGATTTCGTGAACTCGGCGTGCGCCAAGGTGCGGCGCAAGGCGCCTTCGAGCTCGCGCACGTTCGAGCGGATGCGTTCGGCGATGTACAAGGCCACGTCGTCCGCGATCTCGAAACCCTGCGCCTCGCCCTTCTTCTGCAGGATGGCGGCGCGGGTCTCCAAGTCCGGCGGCTCCACCTCCACGGTCAGCCCGCCGACGAAGCGCGACTGCAACCGCTCCTCCAAGCCCGGCACTTCCCGCGGATAGCGGTCGCAGGTGAGCACCATCTGGTGCTCCCGCTCGAGCACACTGTTGAAGACGTGGAAGAACTCCTCCTGCGTGCGCATCTTCTCGGCGAAGAACTGGATGTCGTCGATCAGCAGCACGTCCACGGACCGATAGCGCTGCATCACGTTCTGGATGGTGCCGGTCTTGATGCTCTGCACCATGTCGTTCACGAACCGCTCGGAACGGATATAGAGGATCTTCCAGTTCGGGTGCTTGGCGCGGATCTCGTTGCCGACGGCGTGCATCAAGTGCGTCTTGCCGAGGCCCACGCCACCGTACAGCAGCAGCGGGTTGTAGCTCTTGCCGGCGTTGGCAGCCACTTGCGCGGCGGCGGCTTTCGCCAACTCGTTGGACTTGCCCTCCACGAAGCTCTCGAACACATAGAGCGGGTTCAAGCCGTTCCCGGCGGCACCGTCGGCGGTGTGCTCCCGCTCCTTGGCGCCCATTCGCCGCGGCTCGCCCGGCCGCCGATCGCCGCCGCGGCTGTCCACGGTGAGTTCCAACCCGCGATCGCTGTCGCCGCTGTCCGCCACCAATTCGGCGATGCGGCCGAGGTAGTCCTCCTCCACCCGGTCGCGCACATAGCGGTTGGGCGCCAGCAGCATCAGGCGGCCGCGGTCGTGATACCCGTGCAGCGGCCTGATCCACGTATTGAACTCCTCCGACGGCAGCTCCTCCTCAAGCCGCTCCAAACACCTGCGCCATCCCCCTTGCGCCGGCTCCAACCCAGCCTCGATGTCCTCGCTCATCTCCCGTTGTGTTCCCCCAATTCCCCTCGGCTACCGGCAGACCGCCTGCCGACTCCGTGTTTTTCGTGTTCGCGCCTCGCCTCCCGCAAGGCGCATTCCCCCTCTGCTGCGCCCCAAAGTGTGCCATCAAAACCGCCCCTGTGTAGGAAAAAAAGCGTTTTTTTTACATTCCCCGCAAGGTTCATAAACTTACGAAAAAACACTATGAAAACTTGCACCTACGCTGTTCGAGTCCGGCAATTTCTGTGGATAACCAGTGGATATTCGCCCTCCGGTACTTGCGCCGTTTGCGCGTCCCCAAAACGGCCACAGGTTCCTCCCATGCCGCCAAGCGCTAGTACACACCCTCGCGTGTAGGAAATTCGCCATATGCGCTGTAGGAAATCGCCCTACTCCACAGTAAGCCATCGGCCATACTACGACGACGAACCTACAATTCTCGATCCCTTGAAGTCGTTGACAGGCACGGGGCGAAGCCCCACAATCCGCGCATCTGGGCTGGCGGCGCACGGCGTGATCGCCAGCGCAGCCAAACCTAGGGATCAGGCGAAGAGGCGAGATGAAACGGACGTACCAGCCGAGCGTCGTCAAGCGGAAGCGCTGCCACGGCTTTCGCTCGCGGATGGCCACCCGCAACGGCCGCAAGGTGCTGAAGGCGCGACGCGCCAAGGGGCGCAAGCGGCTGGCGGTGTAGGCGAGGTCGAAGTTCCAGACGGAAGTGAGTGCCGGCCCGAGGCCGGCCGTTCACTTCCCGACGCTGCCGCTGTACCCCCAACGCATCCATCGCCCACATCCGTGCCAGCGAAAAAGCCCCAGAGTCATCGCTTCGGGCGTGTGCGGCGGATCTTGCGTCGCCGCGATTTCGATGCCGTGTTTGCGCGGCCAAGTGCGCGGGCGACCGTGCCGCCGCTTTGGGCGGTGGCGGCTCCGTCCCAAGCGGATTCCGCTCGGCTCGGCCTCGTGGTGGCGAAGAAGGTGTTGCGCCGCGCCGTGGATCGCAATCGGGCGAAGCGGGCGATCCGCGAGTCGTTTCGCTTGAACCAAAGGCTGCCGGCGGTGGACATCGTGGTGCGGGTGGTGGAGCCGGGCCCGGTCACCGTGGCGGATGCGGATCGGCTGTTTGGCGTTCTGCAAAGGCGGTTGGCACATGCGCGGCGACGCTGACGGCGCATCTTCGGCCATGACCGCATCGGCTTTGCCGAAGGCGGAAACAAATGCTCGCTTGGACGTGGAGTGGCGGTTGGTGCAAGCAGCGACCGCCGCGGTTGGCGCGTATCGGCGCTATGTGAGCCCGCTGCTCGGTCGCCATTGCCGCTTCCATCCCACCTGTTCGCGTTACGCGCAGGAGGCCGTCGGCGTCCACGGCTTGGCGCGTGGCACATGGCTGGCGTTGCGCCGCCTGCTACGCTGCCACCCGCTGCATCCGGGCGGATTCGATCCGGTGCCTCCCTGTCATCATGCCGATTAGCACCGAAGTACAACGCATCGTCCTGCTCGTCGCGCTGGCGGTGCTCGGCTACTTGCTGGTGCGGGCGTGGGACGACGACTACGGCCGTGCGGCGAAGGAGGCCGTGGCGACAAGGGCGCCGGCGGTGGAAATGGCGGACACGCCGCCCGCCGCAACCGCGGCACCGGAACAGCCCGTGCTCGGCGACGATGTGCCCGCGATTAATGACGTGCCGCTGGTGGACGACGTGCCCACCGCGGACGATGTCCCGGGCGCGGGCTTCGCAGGCACCGCCGAACCCGCCGCGCCCCTCGTCGACGAACAGCGCCTAGTGCATGTCACGACGCCGCTGATGGAACTCTGGATCGACCGCTTGGGCGGCGACGTCGTCGGCTTGGAACTCCGCGAACACATGGCGCAGTTGCCGGAAGACGGCGAGGACGGCACACCGGTGCGCATCCTGCAGCGCAATCGCTCCCACACCTACATCGCTCAGAGCGGCTTGCGCGGCCGCAATGGACGCGACAAGGCCGGCTCCCGTCCGCTGTACTCGGTCACCGCGCAGGAGTTCTCGCTAGCGCCCGCAGATGGAACGCAGGAAACGCTGGAGGTGGCTCTGCGCCACGAAGCCGACGATGTGGAACTCATCAAGCGGTTCACGTTCGCGCCCGACGAGTACCTCATAGCGGTGGAGCACGAGGTGGTGAACCGCGGCGACACCCCGTTCCAAGCCGAACTGTTCGCCCAGCTGAAGCGTGACGGCAGCCGCCCGGAAGGTGGCGGCATGTTCATGGGCCCACGTCCCTACGTCGGCGCGGCGTTCACCACGCCCGAATCGCGCTACGAGAAGGTGGACTTTGAGGACATCGACGATGGCCTCTTCCGCACCGAGGTGCTCGGTGGCTGGGCGGCCATCCTGCAGCACTACTTCCTTGCTTCGTGGATAGGCGATACGGAAGAAGTGAACGCTTACTACGGCCGACGCTTGCGGGATCGAAACTACGCCGTGGGCTATGTCGGGCCGGAGTTCGTCGTTCCGCCCGGCCAGCGCCACGCCGCGAAGGCCGGCCTCTACGTCGGCCCGAAAATCCAGAAGCGTTTGGAAGCCGCCGCGCCGAACCTCTACCTAGCCGTGGACTACGGCATCCTCTGGTGGCTCTCCGTGCCGCTCTTCCGCGTCTTGGACGCCATCCACTCCGTGGTGGGCAACTGGGGCGTGGCCATCGTGCTGCTCACCTTGTGCGTGAAGATTCTCCTCTACCCGCTGGCCGCCGCCGGTTTCCGCTCGATGGCGAAGATGAAGCTGGTGGCGCCGCAGATGAAGCGGCTGCAGGAACGCTACTCCGGCGACCGGCAGAAGCTCACCCAAGAGATGATGGCGTTGTACCGCAAGGAGGGCGCCAACCCCTTCGGCGGCTGCCTGCCGCTGCTGCTGCAGATGCCGGTGTTCCTGGCGCTGTACTGGGTGCTCTACGAAAGCGTGGAGCTGCGCCACGCCCCGTTCATCCTGTGGATCGAGGATCTGACCGCGCACGACCCGTGGTATGTGCTGCCGCTCTTGTACGGGGCGTCGTTCTACGCCTCGCAACTGCTGAACCCGCCGCCGCCGGACCCGATGCAGGCGCGCATCATCAAGCTGATGCCCATCTTCTTCACCGTGCTGTTCTTCTTCTTCCCGGCCGGCCTCGTGTTGTACTGGCTGGTCAATCAGATGCTCACGCTGGCGCAACAGTGGCACATCACCCGCAGCGTGCAACGCAAAGGCAAGGCGAAGGCGGCGGCCAAGACCTGACGGCATCCGCCGTGGTTCGCCGAGACACCATCGTCGCCATCGCCACGCCGCCCGGCCGCGGCGGCATCGGCGTGGTGCGGGTGTCTGGCCCGATGGTGGGCGGTATTGCGCGAGCGGTGCTGGGCCGGGTGCCGCGCCCAAGGGTGGCGTCTTTGGCGGACTTCAAGGACGAAGACGCCACCGCCATTGACACCGGCATCGCCCTCTACTTCTCAGCCCCGCGCTCTTTCACCGGCGAAGACGTGTTGGAGTTGCAGGGACACGGCGGCCCGGCGGTTCTGCACCGGCTGGTCGAGCGGGTTTGCGCTTTGGGTGCCCGCCTAGCCCGCCCGGGCGAGTTCACCGAGCGTGCGTTCCGCAACGACAAGCTGGACTTGGCGCAAGCCGAGGCGGTGGCGGACCTCATCGACAGCGCCTCCCGCCGGGCGGCGCGTTCGGCGATGCGCTCGCTAACCGGCGAGTTCTCCCGCGAAGTGCGCGAGATCGATGGCCAAGTGTTGCGACTGCGCGTCTATTTGGAAGCCGCCATCGACTTCGCCGACGAGGACATCGATTTCCTCGGCGAGCAGGACGCCCGCCGCCGAGTGCGCCGCGTGGCGGCTGCGCTGGACGCCCTACTGACGCGCTCGCGCCAAGGCCAAGTGCTGCGCGACGGCGTGGACGTCGTGATCGCCGGCGCCCCCAACGCCGGCAAGTCGAGCTTGCTGAACCGCCTCTTGGCCGAAAACCGCGCCATCGTCACCGACATCCCCGGCACCACCCGCGACCTGCTCTCCGCGGACATCGAAATCGACGGCCTCCCCATGCGCCTCACCGACACCGCGGGCCTCCGCGCCAGCGGCGACCGCGTGGAGATGATCGGCGTCGACCGAGCGAGGGAGGCGGTGGCCAACGCCGACGTGGTGCTGCTGGTGGAGGACGACACCCTGCCGCACCCCCCGCCGCTCGGCCTAGAACTACCCGCCGAACGCACCCTGCGCATCCGCAACAAAGTGGACTTGACCGGCAACACGGGCATGTTGCATGTGTCCGCCAAAACCGGCGCCGGCTTGGACGCGCTGCGCCAAAGCATCGTGCGGATGGCGGGCGGCGTCCCCCCGGAAGGCGTCTACCTCGCCCGCAAGCGCCATTTGTCGGCCTTGACCAGCGCCGCCGCACACATGGCCTCCGCCGAACAACACGTCCACAGCGGCTTCGGCGACCTAGCGGCGGAAGAGCTCCGCGCCGCCCAAGACCACTTGGGCAGCATCGTCGGCAAAACCGAGGTGGACGACCTCCTCGGCGAGATCTTCAAGACCTTCTGCGTAGGCAAGTGACCCTTGGGAGCGCGGGCGTCTCGCCCGCATGTGGGTATGATTGCGACACTTACGAAGGACACGACCATGGCGAAGAATCCCGATGCCGGGTAGATCGCTCAAGGAGCAAATCGTTGAGCGCAGCGCGATGGCGGGCGGACGATTACGCGTTCGCAGCGCCCTCAATCCGGCACTGTGGCTTTGCGCCATCGTCACCGTCCCTTGCGCGGTACTTGCGACGACGTACAGCGACGACCCGCCGACGTGGCTGGTCGCAATCGCATGTGGGCCCCTCGTGCTTGCGTCCTTTGGCTTCCTCGTTCTCCTTTTCTTCGATAGGGACAAGCTACAGTCTGAGGACTACCAGATAAGGGCGTGCATGTTGGAGCTGTTACAGGCGGAAAAGGGCGGGCTTCCAGACAGCACCACCCGCGTGCTTGGGGATGTAATCCCGAACCCAGAGGGCCGGCGGCTGTCCCAGCCGAGCGAGGATGACCATGACCGAGCGGCGTGCGTACTTGTTCATCTACAACGATGACGTGGGCACTCGCGAGCAGATTCGGGAATTCCTCGACGAACTGCCGGAAGTCCTCAACTGGCGCTATGACATCCCACACGCGTTCTACGTCGTGTCGCATTGCGGCGCTCAGGAGCTCGCGGAGCGGATCCGAGAATTCTCCGAAGGCCGCTTCTTGATCGCTGAAGTGACGAAGAACAAGCAGGGCTTGCTGCCCAGACGAACGTGGAATCTCCTCAACAAAGCCACCCTCCCAAGGACGGACGGACGCGCCAATACCGCCGAGCAAGAGCCTGGGCAACGCACGAGCACTGCTTGAGCGAGCGTCGGGCGTTGGTCGCCCTCGACGTGCGTTCGTGGCCACCATGACGAAGCCCGACCCCCGCATGAGAACCGTGACGCTGTGCGCTTCCAGCGACCAAACCGTACACAGGCGGTATGATTGCGGCACTAAATGGCGAAGGACACGACGATGGCGTTGAGCAGGATGCCCATTTCCAGCGACCCGGAAAGGATGAGCGGGAAGGTCTGCATCGGCGAGACCCGGATGCCGGTGGCGGAGCTGCTCATACACTTGACGCAGGGCGGCTCCATCCACACCTTTTGCGAGCGCTATGGCGGCATGAAAGTCGACGAACTCAAGGACGTGTTGAAATTCGCCACTCACGACTTGGGGCACGACCGCGGGGCGGTTGATCGCGCCCGCGCGTGGGTGGCGTCGTCGGGAGACGGACGGCAACGAGACGCCGTACAGGAGATTGCCTTGACGTGAAGGTGTTGCTCGATGTGAACGTCAGCAACGATTTCAGGGATGGGTTGGTGGATGCTCTGGGCCTGCCGGATGCGGTCGTTCGAGCACACGACGAGGGCTGGAGGACCAGACGAAACGGCGCCCTGCAAGAGGCTGCTTCGGCCAAGGGCTACACTTGTCTTGTCACGCATGACAAAGACATGGCCCAGAGGCATCCTCCGCACATTCCCGTCTTGGTGGTGGACGACCCGAATCACGGGGAAGAAGGACGAGACCCGGGTAGCATGACCGCCGACGAGATACGGCGGATGACACTCGCAGGAGCATCCGCCGTAGCGGATGTCCTGTTGCACGGACACCCCACGACGAACGGCTACACGGGCGTTCCTATACCCGGATATAGACCCCGCAGGGCGCTACAGCGCATCATGGATGGCGAGCACAAGCAGCATCCCGACTACGAGCGCAACCGCCAACGTCGAGTGGAGGTGGGGAAGTCCAAGGCGCGTTCCCCTTGAGCGGGCGGTTCCGTGGGGCGGTGTCACGAGGTACCCGTTGAACGCTCCCGTAGCCGTTCTTCAACGTCGGCATTGACACCAGCGCTGTGCGGGTGTTTATATCCGCGCCGCTTCCTGTGGCGGCTGGTTTCGCTGCCGCCCGGCGTTCCCCTTTGTGACTTGCGCGATGCTCCACCACCCCCAACGCTTCGATGTGATCGTGATCGGCGGCGGCCATGCCGGTGCCGAGGCCGCGCTCGCCTCGGCCCGGATGGGCGCGGCGACGCTGCTGCTCACGCAGAGCATTGAGGACATCGGTCAGATGTCCTGTAATCCGGCCATCGGCGGCATCGGCAAGTCGCATCTGGTGCGCGAGATCGACGCCTTGGGCGGCGCGATGGCGCTGGCCGCGGATCAGGCGGCCATCCAGATTCGCACCCTGAACTCGCGCAAAGGCCCGGCCGTCCGCGCCACCCGCGCCCAAGCGGACCGGGCGCTGTACCGGGCCGCCATGCGCCGGGCGGTGGAACAGCAGCCGAACCTCGCGTTGTTCCAACAGCCGGTGGTGGATATCTTCGTGCGCGAAGACCGCGTCCGCGGCGTGGACACCGCGATGGGCCTGCGTTTCGAGGCCCGCCAAGTGGTGTTGACCACCGGCACCTTCCTCGGCGGCCGCATCCACATCGGCTTGACGAACCAAGCCGGCGGCCGCGCCGGCGACCCCCCCGCCAACGCCTTGGCGGAACGCCTGCGGGCGTTGCCGCTGCGCGTGGATCGGCTGAAAACCGGCACACCGCCGCGCCTAGATGGCCGCACCGTGGACTTCACTGTGATGGAACCGCAACCGGGCGACACCCCGCGGCCGGTCATCTCGCACCTGTCCACGCCGGACGCCCATCCGCGCCAAGTGCCCTGCCACATCACCCACACCAACGAACGCACCCACGAGATCATCCGCGGCGGGCTGGATCGCTCGCCCATGTACTCCGGCGTGATCGAGGCGATCGGCCCGCGCTACTGCCCCTCCATCGAAGACAAGGTGGTGCGCTTCGCCGACCGCGCCGCCCACCAGGTGTTCGTGGAACCGGAAGGGCTCGGCACCCGCGAGCTGTACCCCAACGGCATCTCCACCAGCCTGCCGTTCGACGTGCAGCTTGCCGCGGTGCGCAGCATCCGCGGCTTCGAGCACGCGCACATCAGCCGCCCCGGCTACGCCATCGAGTACGATTTCTTCGATCCCCGCGACCTGCAGCCCAGCCTGCAAACGCGCTGCGTGGAAGGCTTGTACTTCGCCGGCCAGATCAACGGCACCACCGGCTACGAGGAAGCCGCGGCGCAAGGGCTCTTGGCCGGCCTGAACGCCGCCCGCGCCGTCGCCGGCGAGCCGCCGTGGTGCCCGGCGCGCTACGAAGCCTATCTGGGCGTGCTGGTGGACGACTTGGTCACCTTGGGCGTCACCGAGCCGTACCGCATGTTCACCAGCCGCGCCGAATACCGCCTGCGCCTGCGCCAAGACAACGCGGACTTGCGCCTAACGCCAACGGGCCGCTCGCTCGGCTTGGTGGACGACGCGCGCTGGCAGGCGTTCTCCACCCGGAAGGACGCCTTGCGCGAAGGCGCGGCGCGGCTGGCCAAGACGATGGTGACGCCCAGCGGCGACCTCGCCGGCGCCGTGCTCAAAGCCACCGGCGAGCGCATCGCCCAAACGGTATCGGTGCGCGACTTGCTCAAGCGCCCGGGCGTGGACGCGGACGCCTTGGCCCCGGCGCTGGAGGCGCAAGGCGTCGGTATGGCCGCGGAAGTGCTGGCGCAGCTCGCCATCGACGCCAAATACGAGGGCTATCTCGCCCGCCAAGACGACGAGATCGCCCAAGTAAAGGAGAACGAAGCCATGCCGCTGCCGCCGGACTTCGACTACGCCGCCATTTCCGGCCTCTCCAACGAGCTCACGGAGAAGCTGCGCGCCCGCCGGCCGGCCAACCTCGCCGAAGCGGCGCGGGTGCCGGGCGTGACACCAGCGGCGCTGTCGCTGCTGTTGGTGCATGCCAAGCGCGCACGCGACGAAGCCCTCCGCGCCTGACGCGGACGCGGCCGCCGGCCGCCGGCAACATCCGGCGAACGCGGAAGCGGCCCTCTCCGCCTCCGCCCAGCGCAAGCTGCGGGCGTTCGAGGCGCTGATCCGCAAGTGGAACCGCTACTGCGGCCTGGTCTCCAAAGGCGACCTGCGCCGCCTGCGCGAACGCCACATCCGCGACAGCCTCACCCTGCTGCCGTGGTGCCAAGGCCGCCTGCTGGACGTGGGCACCGGCGCCGGCCTGCCCGGCGTGCCGCTCGCCATCGCGAGGCCCGATGCGCCCGTGCTGCTGCTGGAACGCAGCGAACGCAAGAGCCGGTTCCTACGCCAAGCCATCATCGAGCTAGAGCTACGCAACGTGGAGCTGGCCGTGGCCGACGCCGCCACCTACCCCGCCGAGCGAACCTTCGACACCGTCGCGGCCCGCGCTTTGGCCCCGCCACCAGCCGCGTGGCAGCTCATGCGCCGGTTCCTGGCCGCCGACGGCGTTGGGCTGCTGCAATCGAGAGAACCGTTGGACGGCGCGCCCCTCGCCGGCGGCGCGATCGTCGAATCCGCGGTGGTTGGCCGGGATAGCTGGGTGACCGTCGTACGCCGGAACGGCGGTGAAGCATGATGTAGAGTGCAATCAAATGGCGAGGGGCCTTGGGCACATGGTTCGTTGGACGGCGGTTTGCCTCTTGGCCTGTGGCGTGGTGCGGGTCGCCGGTGCGCCGCCGGAGGAAGGGGCGATCCTCGAGGGGCGGGTGCTTGGCAACGAGGGTGGCGAAGGCGTCTGGCTCGGGGTTGTTGGCGCGGCACCTGAGAACCAACAATGGACCTTCGTTGAGGGCGCCGAGTTCAAGGTTGCGCTGCCGGCGGACGAAGCGGCTGTGCTGGTGGCGGTGGCAAAAGGCCGGGTTCCGCTGCTGGTGCCGGTTCCCGTCGGACGACCCGCGCCGGTCAAGAGCCAGCCTGATGCGCGAGGGGCCCCGTCCCCGGAAATAGAACTGCGGCTGCGGCGCGGCATCGAGCTGGACGTCCGCGTCCGCTCGGACAACGACGCGCCGCTCGCCGGCGCGCGCATCGCCGTCGTGCCGGGAACCCGCGCCGTGTTAAACGTGCTGGCAAAGACGTGGTACGACGTTTCGCTGCTGGATGTGACGGTGGACCTCTCCCGCGATGGACATACCGCGCAAGTGCCGCCGGCGCAATGGCCGGTTTGGCACACCGACCGCGATGGAGCGGTTCGCGTCGCCGGCTTGGAGGCGGGGCCGCACTTGGTGCAGGCGACCTTGGACGGGCATGTTCGCGTCGTGCGTTCCGTGGACGTCCACGCCGGCGCGCCGAACCGGCTCGCTGTAACGCTCTCCAAGGAGCATTTCGTGGCCGGTGAGGTGGTGGATGTCGACGGCACGGGCATCTCCGGCGTGAAAGTGACCGCGCAGTGGCACCAACACAAGGGCGTGGACTACCTTGAACCGGACGGCGCTTTGCACACCCAGGCGGCGCTGCGCCACGCCACTGTGGAAACGGACGAAGCGGGCGCGTTCCGGCTTGGCCCGTTCGAGGCCGAATCGAATGTCGGGCTCTTCGCCACGTCCAAGGCGTTGGGGTCGAGCATGCGCCAAACGGTCTTGGTGCCGAGCGAAGGCGTAAAGCTGCGGCTGCGTCGCCACCTGCTGCGCGGCCGGGTGGTGGACGCCGCCACCGGCGAGCCCGTGGCGGCGTTCCAAACCGTCCTTGACCGCGCCCCGGATATCGCGCACCAAGATGGTCGCTTCGAGATGCTCGTAGCGCCGCAGACCGGGTGGTTGCGCATCGAAGCGCCGACGTACATCCCGCACTTCGTCAGGCTGTTCACCGACCAAGCGAGCGAGTACGACTTGGGCGAAACAGCCCTCGCCCGCGAACGCCCCATCACCGGACGCGTGCGCGACGCAAACACGCTGCAACCGGTGGCCGGGGCGCAGGTGCGCCGCAGCCCGTCGCAATACACGGACCGCGCCTTGAGACACGCCGCCTCGAATCGGTCCGTCTGGAGCACCACGGCCGCCGACGGCACGTTCGCGTTGAACGCGTTGTCCACGCGCACGGATGTGCTGGAAGTGACGGCGCGGGGCGGCCGCAAGTTGGTCGAATTGCCGCCGGACAGCGAACACATCGAGATCGACATGTCCTTCGGCGAAGGCGTGATCGCCGGATCGCTGGTGTTCGAGGACGGCAGCCCGGCCACGGGCGTTGTCGACTTGGATACCCGGGGTTGGGACTACCTTCGGCAGCAGGATGTCGCCGCCGACGGCTCGTTCCGCTGGAAGGGCCTTGCAGCCGGCGAGTACCGCGTCAAAGCGAATTCCTTTGACGGGGTGGTCGACGGCCGCGTCGTAACCCTCCGAGACGGCGAAACGGTGGACGGGTTGGTGCTGCGAGTCGACCCCGCCGGGCGGATGACGGGTGCCATCACCGGCCTGTTTCGCAACGAGTACGCAACCATCGAGGTGCGCGAGCGCAAGGGGCGTTTGGCCACGACGAGGAGTTTCCGGAACGGCCCGTTCACCATGCAGGGGATTCCCGCAGAGTTCGTCGGCAAGGCGCAAACGCCGAACGGCCGCGGCCTTGTGTTCGAGGGCCAGCTGAACGATCAAGGCGAGACGCGGTTGCATTTCGATTTCACGGCGCGAGCGCGGCTAACCGGCATTGTCACCGCCCAAGGCCGCCCGCTCGCCGGCATCCGCTTGGCGGTGATGCCCGAGGATCGGTCGCAGCCCATCGTGCATACGCAGACGAACGACGTGGGCCGCTATGTGGCGGCGGGCATCTCGAACGGGCCACACGCCGTCGCCACCGACACCGGCCGCGAGTTCCATGTGGACGTGGCCGGTTCGGCCACCTTGGATATGGCGCTTCCGCCCAACCAGCTCTCCGGCACCGTGCGAGCGGCCGGCACCGGCCGCGTGGTCGCGGGCGCTTGGGTGAGCCTCAAACCCCCGCAAGGCGGTTCGCCGCGCAAGCGTCGCGGCGCTGCCGAGGATGGGCCTTGGGTGAGCCTCAGATCTCCGGAAGGCGGTTCGCCCGCCATCTCGCTCCACCGCCAAGTCGCCAGCGACGGCGCTTTCCGGTTCGAGGGCTTGGACGCGCGCGAGTACCTGCTGCGCGTCAGGCACGGCGATTTCGCGGAGCTATCGCAGCGGATCGTCGTGGACGGACGCCAGACCGTTTCGCTCGAATTGGCCCCTCAGCCCTGACCCGGTGCCGCTCCGTGTGACTGTGCGCCCTTCGGCGATTTCAAGGGTGCGCCCGGGCGCGACCCCCGCCTAACCACGCACCCGCACGAACTTCTGCAGCGCATGGCAATCGAGCGGCACCAGCCCGCGGTTGCCCCCGCCGCTGTACACCACCTCGGAGACGTACAGGTCGCCCTTCGAGTCCGCCCAGATGCCGTGCGGGGCGAAGAAGTTGCCGGGCCGCACCGGATCCGCGCCGCCGAAGCGGGTGATCACCGCGCCATCCAAGTCCATCAGCGTGACGCGGGCGTGGGGCGTGTGCGGCAGGATCTCCACGTCCGGGCTCCGCCCCGCGATCTCCCCAAGTTCCGCCACATAGAGGATGTCGTCCGCGTCGATGTACAGATCGTCCGGGCGGATGACGTGGTTCCACTCCCTCACATAGTCGCCGTTCGCCGTGAACACTTGGATGCGCGAGTTCTCGCGGTCGGCCACGTACACCGTGTCGTCCTTGTCCACGGCGATGGCGTGCGGCAGGCGGAACTCGCCCGGGCCGCGGCCGGGTTCGCCCCACGAAAAACGGTGTTCGCCCTCGGCGGAGAATTGGTGGACTCTGGCGTTGCCGTAGCCGTCCGCTATGTAGAGATCGCCCGCGCTGGAGAGCGCGACGTTGGTGACGCGGTTGAACGGCCCGCCGCCGAACTGCACCGGCGTCCGGCCGGGGACGAAGCCGGTGTCGGCCGGCTGGTCTTTCTCGCCGAGCGTTTGCAGCAGCGTGCCGTCCGGCTGGAAGATGCGCACGGTGTGGTCGAAGTTGTCGGCGAGATAGATGCGATCGTCCGGCCCGATGTAGATGCCGTGCGCGTTGGTGAAGACGCCCTCGCCCCACGCATCGAGAAAGTTGCCGTCCGCATCGAAGACGATCACCGGATGCTCGCCGCGGTTGAAGGCGTAGACGCGATCCCGCGAGTCCGTCGCCACGCCGGCGACCTCCACGAAGCTCCAGCCTTCCGGCAGCTTCTCCCAGCCTTCAACGACCTCGAACTCGATCCGCGCCATCGTGTCTACCTCGGTTGGCCGTCCAACACCAGCCGAGCCGCTTCGTTGTCCGATGGCAGTGCGCCGAGGGTGGCGCGAAGATGCCACGTCATCGATGGGATGGCGGGACGGCATGATCCGTTTCGTTCTTCGACGTACCCGTTGTCGCGCAACTCGTCCATCACTTTCGCGGCAGCCGCTTGATCCACGGGCAAGCCCCAGTTGTCCGAAGCCATAAGAGACCGCGCAACGTCGCTTGCCGGAATCCACTCGCTGTCGCCCGTGCCGAACGCCAGCGCCAGCGCAATCGTGTGCCGCCGCCAAGGCGCCAGCCGGGCGTTGTAGTACTCGTCTCGGTATGCACGGCATTTGCGGCGCAGCGCCTCGTCGGGCGGCTTGGTGGCCACGCCTTCGTTCAGCACTATCTCGGCCAAGCCGCGACAGCCGTTCGTCAGGTGAACGGGGAAGTTGGCGCTCTCACCCAGAATGGCGTACGCGGCCTCGTCGATCCAACGCCGGCGCTGGACATCGTGATCAAAAGGGTATCCCGCCAGCGCGAGGTTGAGAGTGCCGACCACCACTCGCGAAGCCTCCGCGTCCGTCAACTGGCCGATGGTGCGGATGTGTTCGCTGGCGAGCCGCGCTAGTCCCAAAGTTCGCAGGCGCACCGCGGTGCTGGCCAGCCCGAAACAGGCCAGCAGCATGCGGGTGTGGCCTCTTACCCCGCCATGCAGCGCATCCAAGTGAGCCCGCACATGCCGCGTGTCTTCCAAGTTCTGCGCCTCGTCGACAAGCAGCATGATGGTGCTTCCCTTGCGTCCCGCTCGGAACGTGGCGTATTCGTCGAGCGCGATCGGCAGTGACGCAGGCGCTCGCGCGGACGGCCTGAACTCGCTGAAATCCCGTTTGGCGAAGGATGCGAACAGCGTTCTGGCCGCCGGCACCGCGCCGTTGACGGCGACAGGCGCACAAAGCTGCCTGTCGATCTCCTCAATGATGGCGGCCGACGGCAAGTTCAGATCGCCTGGACGCAGCGGTACGGGAATGATGGGCGGTTGCCCTTCCCGATCGTGTGCGTAAAGCCGGTTCGCGTACTCGTTCAACAGCGAGGTCTTGCCGGCACCGGGAATGCCTTGCACGACCACCGTGCGCCCAACCCCGCCATGCTGTGCGCCATAGACGGCCGAATCCAGCAGCTCGAACTCCTGATCGCGCCCAGCAAAAACAAGCGGGTGAGCACGGTCGCTCATCTCGGCCAGACGGGCGAGCGATGCGCGAACGTCAGAGGGAAGCGCGTGATGGGCCATCCGCAGCATCATACGCAAGAACCGCTAGCTGGCGGACGCCGAGCGTTAGCGCAGGCGAAGAAACAGCGAGTCCGACGGCTTCCATCCCGTGCCCCGCGCATATCCATCGGCCAACGCCAACCAGTGCTCGATCCGTTTGCCGGGATCGCAACTCTCACCCCAATACTCCACAAACAACGCGTCGTCCACGCGCCGCGCCGCGTCGATCATCAGCTCCTCGATGTCTTGCAAGGCGCGGAGCAGGTAGTTGCCGCCTCGCGTGTCGTCGCTCCGCAGGGCAACACTCCCGGCGGTGAACAGGTCGCGCGCTTGCGGACAAAAAACGCCGTGGTAAGTCAACAGGTACATAGCCGCATTCTCGTACTTTCCCCGCGCCCGCGGCCCTTTGCATATCTTTGGGCACAACAGCGCCGCCTCGGCACGGTACATGCGTTTCTCGGCTTGCGACAGGTTCATGTAGAGGCGCACGTTGATCGGCAACGTGTGAGATGGTTCCAGCCACCACAAGCGCTCGCCGGGTTTGAGCCGGCCGCGCCAGTAGTCGCGGACATGCCGCATCTTGCCATCGTCATCCAACTCCGCGAAGCGCTGGTAGGGGATGTCGAACCGCTCGAACAACGGTTGATCGTCGCTCTCCATATCCACGACGAATCGTGGCGAATTCGACACGCGCACATGCGTGACGCAGTCCTCGTACTTGGCCCAACGGGCTTCGGGTTGGCCGCCGGTCTTGCCGAACATCACATAGATGGCGTGTACGGTGGGGTCGCGCATCGTCTCGAACACGCTGTTCCCCACCGCATTCCATGTGTCGTGCTTGCTGTATTTGACCTCCACGCCGAACCCGTTGGCGCGAATGTCGGGGAAAGCGTGCGGGTGATATGTGGGTTCCACCGTCACGGCGAGATCGGCCGCGGCATTCTGCAACGCCGCCAAGACGCCTTGCTCGAACTGCTCCGGGCCGTAATACAGCCTGCTCGATCGGAGGTTCGTGGTAAGGAACCGCGCCGCCCGGTTAAGGACGGCCTCAAACTCGGCGGGCGTCAAGGTGCTCTCGCAAGGCTTCGGCGATGTGCCACGCCAGCACTGGCGGCACGGCGTTGCCAATCTGCCGCTCGGTGGCGCGCATGGCGCACACGAAGTCGAAGTCGTCGGGGAAGGATTGCAGCCGCGCCGCCTCGCGCAGCGAGATGCGTCGGTCGAGCTTGTAGTGCCACTGCACGTTGCCGTGGTGCTCGGCGCGGATCGTGGTGGCCGGCCTGTCGGCCTTCAGCCGCCGGTTCCCTTGCTCGGGGCTGCGCCGCGCCTTGCTCCAGATGTGCGCCGTGGCTTTGTCCTCGTCGCTGCCCTCCAAATCCGCCAGCGCCTCCTCGGCGGTCATTCGCCGCGGCAACGCTGGCGGGTGGCTGAACGGTTCCCCGCCCCGCACGCCCACGATGAAGATGCGCTCGCGCATCTGCGGCACCCCGTAGTCCGCCGCCAAGTACAGCCTGTGATCCACCGTGTAGCCGGGAAGCCGGAAATCCGCCAGCATCTGATCGAAGAACGACCTCCCGTGCGACATCAGCAGCCCCTTCACGTTCTCCGCAACGAACGCCTTGGGGCGGCAGCGGCGAATCACCTCGATCATGCGCTCGTAGAGGATGGTGCGGGCGCCGTTGGCGACGCTGCGCTGGCCGTTGATGGACACGTCCTGGCAGGGAAAGCCGCCAATGACCACATCGGCGGCCTCCGGCAGCGTGTCCATCACGTCGACGATGCCGCCGCGGCGCAGGTGGCCTTCGCCTAGGTTCGCCGCGTAGGTGTCGCACGCCAAGGCGTTGATGTCGTTGGCCCACACGACATCGAACGGCAGCCGCCGGTAGCGCTTGCCGCCGAACGCGAAGCCGCCGCGAAAGCCCAAATCCATACCCCCGCAACCGCTGAACAGCGAAACCACGGTGTGCTTCGCACCGGCGGTGCCGGCTTGTACTTCTGCGGGCCGAACCGCTCCGGGGTTTGGGCCGCAACCGCTTGATCGCGGGCGCTTCATAGCCGCCTCCGTCAACCCATCCACGCCGCGCACTGTACCCCACACTGGTTGTTCATACAAGAACTCGTCCCAAAATGGCAAGGGGCTTGGCCCGGTAGCCCGTCCGTCGGCAGATCAAGCTCGCCCACCTTTGCGTTGCGACGTCAGCTTGCGCGCGGCGGTGGTGCCCAAGGCGACCGCACGATCCAGTTCGTCCGCAAGGTAGCCGGTCATGGATGGCACGCCCACCGAGACCGTCGTGCCCCGCTCCGTCAGCAGGCCTCGTTCAACCAGGCCGTTGAGCACCGCGCTCGCGGTATCCGCGTCCGTGCTGCGGCCGCGATTGTCGCTCTCCTCCAAGGCTTCCAGCACGACAGCCGCATCAACCTCGCCTGCTTCGCTGGCGTCGCGGAACGCCGCCGCCAACGCCAACGTGTGGCGGGCGAACGGTGCCAGCCTAGCCGCGTAGTATTCGTGCTTGTTGTTCTGGCACAGCCGGCGCAACTCATCCAGTTTCCGTCGCCCGGGGTGACGAAGCTCGCCGCCAAGAACGATTTGGCAAACGCCCCTGATGCCGTTGACAAGGTGGTGGGGAAAGTTCGCCGACTCTTCCAAGATGACGTCCTTGGCGGCGTTGCGCCAGTTGGTCCAATCCTCGACCCCGAACCCGAGCTGCTTGGCGTACCCAAGCCAGCCCTCACGTTTGGACTCAAGGCCTAGGTAGTCGAAGGTCTCGTCGACCAGCCGGCCGGCGTCGGCCCCGTCCAAGCATCCCAGCGTACGCACTTGGTCGGCGCCGAGCCGCGACAGCCCTAGGCTGCGGAGCGTGGCGGTGGTGTCCTGCAAGCCGAAGCCGATGATGGCGATGTTGGTGTCGAAGCGTTTGCCGTGGATCGCCCGCAGATTCCTGCGCACATGGGGCGTATCCTCCATGTTCTGCATCTCGTCCACCGCCAGAATCAGCGTGATCCCGGCCGGCCACATGTTCTCGGCGAACGCGTCTAGCGCGGTGCCGAGCGACGACGACTGATCCAAGTTCATCGCCTGCATCGCAAGGTCGAGCGACGAGCCACGCTTCAGCAGCGCCGAGGCGACACCGACGGCCCGGCGAATGTGATCATCGGCCTTCTCGAAGCCCGGCAACCGGCGCAGCAGATCCATGCGAACCGGCACGTCGGCGGCCAGTTCCTTCACCATGCTGAGCGATGGCCTGTCGACGAAGTCGCAATCCTTGGAGACCACGGCAACCGGCTTGTCGTCGGCCACGGCGTCGCGGAGTTCCTTCTCGAACTGCGTACACAGCGCAGACTTGCCAACGCCGGGGACGCCTTGGACAACGGCGGTGACGCCCTCGGCGCCGGATTGCGCGGCGGCTACGGCATCGTGCAGGAAAGCGATCTCGCTTCTGCGGCCCATGAAAATCGGCGGGCTGGCGCGATCTCGCCGGCGGTCATAGTCCCGCAAAGCGGCTTCAATGTGTTCCGGCATCTGCATCGGAAAACGCCCAGTCGCAACCGTCACCGCGCCAGTGTGGCGGATTGTGCATGCCAACCGCCAAGCAACGGTGCCCGGACGAACGGCCGCTTGCCCGCAACCCAACGTGAGGTGTACGCTACCAAGCATCTACTCTAGCCGGAATCCTTGACGGATGAGATGACCGCCAAGGTGCTACGCAGCCGGTGTCCTGATCTAGGGCGGGGGTGTGGCGGGCTGGTCGGCCGCCACGCGAACGCGGGCCGCTGGCACAAATCGCGTATCCGAGAAGGAGCTTGGCGAGCACGATGGGAATTAGCGCTTCCGGCCGAGGCTTGGCTGACGTGGCCGGTTCCCGTAGTGTGCCGGTCGATACGGGCCCCATCGTGGAGGCGCTGTTTCGTGCCGGGCTCGACCCGGCATCCACGGTGGTTCTCGTCGGTTCGGCGGCGCGGGGCGCTCGGACGTATTGCAGCGACGTCGATGTGCTCGTGCTCAATGAAGATGGCAAGCGCATGAAGTTGGCGCGGCCCGGCGACACGCACTTGCAGCAGGACAGTCGCTCTCGGTTCCTTCAGCGGCTCGCGGATGGAGACGACTGTCCCGCTTGGGCGCTACAGTTGGGGGTGCCGTTGCGTGACGCAGACGGATGGTGGGCCGAACAGGTGGCCGCGGAACGGGCCAAGCCCCACTGGCCGGATTGGTGCCCAAAGGTGGACCACGCCAGAAAACGGCTCCATCTGGCTTTGGAACTGCTGAAAACGGGCGATGTGGATGCCGCGGCGGAAGAGCTTCTGTTGGCTGCTAGCCATGTCGCCCGGGCGGTTTTGCTCAAGGCTAGGAAGTTCCCGCTGTCGCGTCCGGAGCTGCCCAACCAACTCCAAGCGTTGGATGCGGACTTCGCAGCGCTACTGCGCCAGCTCATTTTCGGCGATGTGGAGGCGGAGGAGTTGAAGTCGGCCGTGGCGACCCTCGAACCCCGGCTGGCGCAGCTAACGGCGATGCGCAACGCCGAGGCGTGACTGATTCTGGGCAGGCGGGAGTCCGCCCGCATGCAGGCGAGACGCCTGCGCCCCCTGGCGTCATCGCAGGGTCGGGCAGCCCCTCGGGAGGCACCAGCACTTCAAGGCTTCTGGCTGCCCCGGGGTGACGAAGCTCGCCGCCAAGAACGATTTGCGTCCGGTGTGTACGCGCGCGAGATGGCGGGGAGGAGAAGGCTGCGCCGGGTCGCGCACACACAGTTGCGGAAGTTGGCTAAAGAAGTATAGTGTGTACCTCATTACCAAGGTTCACGAGGAGGACAGCGATGCCCGACGACCTGACAAAGAAACACCCGCACGACGGGAAACGGATTAACCGCAACCAACAGCACGAGGTCAAAAGGTGGTCCGAGGAACTTGGCATTACGCCGAAGAAGCTGAAGAAGATAATGGATAAAGTTGGCGATAGGGTTGAAGCGGTAAAGGCGGAGATCGAACGGCAGCGGAAACCGCCGAGTAGCCCGTGTTGCCCGACGCGGTCGTAGAGGGTGGTGCGGATGCCGTTGAAGAGGCTGCGCTGGCGGTTGATCGACCGTCTTGACGGGAAAGCGGCCCCATGACGCCATCGGCTTTCGGCAGGCGTGTCCACGATGTCGACGATGCTCTGCCGCGGTTGGCCGTGTAGGTGTCGCTACGCCAAGACGTTGGTGTTGTTGGCCCGCACGACATCGAACGGCAAGCGATGGTAGCGCTTTCCGCCGAACGAGAAGCCGCCACCAAAGCCCAAATCCATGCCGCAGATATTCGACAACATCAGCGATGGCCTGCTTCCGGCGCTCCGCAAGACGCTGGAAGTGGCCCACCGGGGCGACTTCTGCGTCGGCTACTTCAACCTGCGCGGCTGGCGCTCCATTGACGATCTGGTCGAACCGTGGGCCGGCGGCGATGGCGGGTGCTGCCGGCTGCTGGTGGGCATGGAGCCGAGCCCCGACGAAGCCCTGCGCAGCGCGATGCGGCTTGCCGGCGGCGATTCCCGCATGGACAACCAAACGGCGCTGCGTCTTAAACGGCAACTGGCCGAGCGGTTCCGCGAGCAGCTCACCATCGGCGCTCCAACCGCCGCCGACGAAGCCGGCCTGCGCCGGCTCGTCCGCCAGCTTCGCGCCGGCAAGGTGGTCGTCAAGCTGTTCTGCGGGTACGCGCTGCACGCCAAGCTCTACCTGCTGCATCGGGACGACCCCATAACGCCGCTGGTCGGCTACGTCGGCAGCAGCAATCTCACGCTCGCCGGCCTCTCGCGGCAAGGGGAGCTGAACGTGGACGTGGTGGATCAAGACGCCTGCGCCAAGCTCGCAGCGTGGTTCGATGCCCGCTGGGGCGACCGCTGGTGCATCGACATCACCCGCGAGCTCGCCCAGATCATCGACGAAAGCTGGGCGCGGGAGACGCCCATTCCGCCGCACCACATCTACGTCAAAATGGCCTACCACCTCTCCGAGGAAGCGCGCGCCGGACTGCGCGAGTTCCGCATCCCGGCGGATTTCGGCAACGAACTCCTGGAGTTCCAGACGGCCGCGGTGAAGATCGCCGCGCACCATGTGAACAAGCGCGGCGGCGTGTTGATCGGCGACGTGGTGGGCCTCGGCAAGACGCTGATGGCCACGGCGTTGGCCCGCATTCTGGAAGACGACTACGGCTTGGAGACGCTCATCATCTGCCCGAAGAATCTGGTGCCGATGTGGGAGGACTACATGCACAGGTACCGGCTGCGGGGGCAGGTTCTGTCCATCGGTCTCGCGCCGAGAAAACTGGGCGACATGCGCCGCCATCGCATCGTGGTCATTGACGAGAGCCACAATCTGCGCAACCCGGCGGGCAAGCGCTACCGCGCCATTCGCCAGTACATCAGGAAGAACGACAGCAAGTGCATCCTGCTTTCCGCCACGCCCTACAACAAGACCTATCACGATCTCTCCAGCCAGCTCCGATTGTTCGTGGGTGAAAGCGAGGACCTCGGCGTCCGCCCGGAGAAGCTGCTGCGCGAAGCGGGCGAAACGGAGTTCATCCGCAAGCACCAGGCCTCGCGGCGCTCCATCGCCGCCTTCGAGCAGTCCGAGCACGCGGAAGACTGGCGCGAGCTGATGCGTCTGTACCTCGTGCGCCGAACGCGCAGCTTCATCCAAGCGAACTACGCCGAAACGGATGAACACGGTCGCAAACACCTGCTGTTCGCCGACGGCAGCCAAGAGCCCTTCCCAACTCGTGTGCCGAAGACCATCAAGGTGAAGGCAAGCGGTCAATACGCCCGATTGTTCTCGGACGACGTGGTTGACACCATCAGCGGCCTGAACCTGCCGCGCTACGGCTTGGGCAACTACGTCCTCAAATCGACCTCGCCGACGCCCGAGGACGAGGACGTGCTGGACGACCTCTCCCGCGCCGGCAAACGACTGATGGGCTTCTGCCGAACCAATCTGTTCAAGCGCTTGGAGAGCAGCGGCCATGCCTTCCTGCTCTCCGTGGAACGCCATGTGCTGCGCAACTTCATCTTCATCCACGCCATCAACAACGACTTGCGGCTGCCCATTGGCCCCAGCGGCGCGGGCATGCTGGATTCGCAGTCCTACGATGGCGACGCCGAGGCGCGCGCCGGGGACGAACACGAGGACGAAGACGGCGCGGTAGTCGCGATGGACAGCGGGCGCGAACGGCTACGGACAGTAGCCGCCTTTCGCCGACGCGCCGCGGAAGTCTACGACACGTTCGCCCAAGACTATCCCGATCGCTTCCGTTGGGTGGGGGCGGAGCACTTCCACCGCGATTTGCCGAGGGATCTGCTGCACGATTCCAAGCAACTCATCGGTGTGCTTGGCAAAGCCGGCGAATGGAACGCCGCCGAGGACGCGAAACTGGGTGCGCTGGAGACTCTGCTGCGGAAGACGCACCGCGCATGCAAGGTGCTCGTGTTCACCCAGTTCGCCGACACCGTGCATTACCTGCACCGTGAACTCGCCGCCCGCAAGCTAACGCGCATGGCCGCGGCAACCGGCGACACCGCCAGCCCCACCGAACTCGCGTGGCGCTTCAGCCCACGCAGCAACGGCAAGACGGACTCGGTGGAGGACGAGCTTCGCGTGCTCATCGCCACGGACGTGCTGAGCGAAGGACAGAACCTGCAGGACTGCGCCATCGTGGTGAACTACGACTTACCTTGGGCCATCATCCGCCTCATTCAACGCGCCGGCCGGGTGGATCGTCTCGGCCAACGAGCGGACGAAATCCTTTGCTATTCCTTCCTGCCCGCCGAGGGCGTGGACAGCCTCATCCAATTGCGCTCCCGGGTGCGCGATAGGCTGGAAGAGAACGCCGAGGTGGTGGGTACGGACGAAGCGTTCTTCGAGGACGAAGACCAGCGCACCGTGCATGATCTCTACAACGAGAAAGCCGGCATACTCGATGGCGATGACAGTTCCGAGGTGGACTTGGCCTCTTACGCCTGCCAGATCTGGCAGAACGCCACCAAGAACGACGCGGCGCTGCGCAAGGCGGTGGAGGAGATGCCGGCCGTGGTGTACTCGTCCAAGCGCCACGCGGATGCGCCCGACAGTCCCGAAGGTTTGCTGGCCTACATCCGCAACTCTCGAGGCAACCACGCGCTGGCGTGGCTGAACAAGGACGGCGAAAGCGTGACGGAGAGCCAGTTCGACATCCTGCGGGCGGCGGCTTGCGAGCCGGACACGCCGGCGGTGCCGCGCCGCGACAACCATCACGAGCTGGTGCAAGCGGCGGCGAAGCGGATCGCCACGGAGCACAGCCCGGTGGGCGGCCAGCTCGGCAGCCCCTCCGGCGCGCGATTCCGCGTGTACGAGCGCCTGAAAATCCACGCCGCGACGATGGGCGACTTGCTCGCGGACAGCGGGCTGCCTCAAGCGTTGGACGATGTGCATAGCTACCCGCTGCGCCAATCGGCGGTGGATATCTTCAACCGCCAGTTGCCGTCCATATCGGACACCGACTTGGCGGACTTGGTCTGCAAGCTGCGCGAGGACGACAGCCTCTGCATCGTGGACGAAGACGCGCCCGCCGAGGAAGCCCAGATCATCTGCTCGATGGGCTTGGTGGCGGACTGACAGGGAACATGGAGATGTCGCCGCCCCTTGACAGACGCACCATCCGGCGATTGCTGGATGGATTCGATCTGAGGACGCTGTTCATCGAGGAGCTCGGCTGGGATGTCGGCGGCAACGACACCACCGTCGCCGTCGGAGGCAGGACGTTCACGCTCGAAGCCATCGCCCACAAGCGCGGCTTCGTGGCGTACCAGTGCGTCAGCGGCCGCACGCGCCTGCCGGACTATGCGACCCGGCAGCAAATCGAGCGGCGTCTCGCCAAGATCACCCACGAACACCTGATCGTCTTCGCCACGACGAACCACAGCTTGCAGTGCTGGCAATGGGTGAAGCGCGAGTTGGGCCGGCCGCCTCGCTACCGCCAACACACCTACAGCCGAGGGCAGAGGGCCGAAGCGCTGAGGCAGAAGCTCGAACACCTGCGCTTCACGCTCGAAGAAGAAGAGCGCCTCTCCATCCTCGACGTCACCTATGGGGCCGCCAGAGCCTTTGACGTGGAAAAGGTGACCAAGCGCTTCTACGACCGGTTCAAGAAGGAGCATAACGCGTTCCTTGGCTTCATCAAGGGCATCAGGGACGTGGCCAGCCGCGAGTGGTACGCATCGCTGATGCTGAACCGCATGATGTTCATCTACTTCATCCAGAAGCGCAGCTTCCTCGACAACGACCCGGACTATCTCCGCAACCGCCTAGCCGCCGTGGCCAAGATCAAAGGCAGCGGCAAGTTCCACAGCTTCTACCGCCTGTTCCTGCGCCGGCTGTTCCACGAAGGCTTGGGGCAGCCCGAAGCCGCCCGCGATGCGGCGCTGACGAAACTCCTCGGCCGCATCCCCTACCTCAACGGCGGCCTGTTCGACGTTCACGACTTGGAGCGCGACAACCCCAACATCGACATCCCGGACCGTGCCTTCAAGCGGATCTTCGACTTCTTCGACGCCTACCAGTGGCACCTCGACGACCGCCCGCTGCGCGACGACAACGAGATCAACCCGGACGTGCTCGGCTACATCTTCGAGAAGTACGTGAACCAGAAGCAGATGGGTGCCTACTACACCAAGGAGGACATCACCGGCTACATCAGCCGCAACACCATCGTCCCGCGCCTGTTCGATCAAGCGAAGAAGGACTGCGCCATCGCCTTCAAGCCGGGGCGAGGCGTTTGGCAGCTGCTCGCTGAAGACCCCGACCGCTACTTCTACGCCTCGGTGCGCCACGGCATCACCATGGACATGCATGCCGACGAGGATGGCGAGCTCGGCAAGCCGCGCCCGCTGCCGAAGGCGATCGCCGCCGGCGTCAAGGACGTGCCAAACCGCGGCGATTGGAACACGCCGGCGCCACCGGAGTACGCGCTGCCCACGGAGACATGGCGCGAACACATCGCCCGACGCCAACGCCACGACGAAGTGCGCGACAAGCTGCTGGCCGGAGAGATCGCATCCATCAACGATCTCGTCACCTACAACCTGGACATCGAGGCGTTCGCCCGCGACGCCATCCGCTGGGCCGAGGGGCCGGAGCTTGTGCGCGCCTTCTGGAAGGCCATCGCCAACATCTCCATCCTCGACCCCACCGTGGGTTCGGGTGCCTTCCTGTTCGCCGCCCTGAACGTCTTGGAGCCGCTCTACAACGCCTGCTTGGACGCGATGCGGGGCCTGCTGGACGACTTGGAGAACTCCCAGCGCAAGCACCGCCCCGAGAAGATGAGCGACTTCCGCCGGGTGCTCAAGGAGATCGAGCAGCACCCCAGCGAGCGCTACTTCGTGCTCAAGTCCATCGTCATCAACAACCTCTACGGCGTGGACATCATGGAAGAGGCGGTGGAGATCTGCAAACTCCGCCTGTTCCTGAAGCTGGTCGCCCAACTGGAGACCTACGACCAGATCGAACCCCTGCCGGACGTCGATTTCAACGTGCGCCCGGGCAACACGCTGGTCGGCTTCACGTCGATGGACGAGGTCAAGGAAACACTCAAATCGGACGTCTTGAAGCAGGCGAACCTTCCGCAAGTCCAAGAGCGCGCGGAGATCGCCGACCGCGCCTTCCGTCAATTCCAAGCGATGCAGCACAGGACGAGTCTTGATGCCAGCGAATTCGCGGCGGCAAAGACCACGCTTCGCCAACGCCTCGACGATCTTCGCACGGAACTCGACGGATACTTGGCCGAAGACAGCGGCGTTCGAACCAACCGTGCGGGCGAATACCGCAAGTGGCTGCTCAGCCATCAACCCTTCCACTGGTTCATCGAATTCTACGGGATCATCCAGCAGGGCGGCTTCGACGTCATCATCGGCAATCCGCCCTATCTGGAAGCGAAGGAGGTGCCCTACCAACCGAGCTTTCGCGCCGCCGACGGCACGCCGGTCCACGCCATGTGCTTGGAGCGCAGCCTCGCGCTCGGCGGCACCGCCAACATGAGCATGATCGTGCCGATGTCGCTGGTCTCCACGCAGCGAATGCGATCTTTGCAGCAATCGCTTGAGGCTGGCCGCGACTGCTGGTACTCGAACTTCGCATGGCGGCCGGGCAAGCTGTTCGATACCGTCAACAGGGCGTTGTCGATATTCGTCACGGCAAATCCCCGCGACGACGGGGAGACGTTCACGACTGGCTACATGAAGTGGAACTCGGACGACAGAGACCACTTGATGCCGGCCGTGAGGCATGTGCGATGCGGCAGGGAACGAGGCAGTTTCTGGGTGCCGAAGCTGAGTGACGGCCTTGAAGCGTCAATGCTGCGGAAGGTCCAATCCGCCGGGAAACCTATGCAGGAGTTTGCGGCGCAGAGCAGGGCCGCGGTGTCCAATCCTGGGACCACCATCTACTATCGAACGGACGGTGGCCTCTATTGGAAGGTGTTCACGGACTTCGCGCCAGACTTCGTCCTAAACGGCGTGCCGGGCAAGTCCTCTCGAGAGACGGAGTTCGCAGTGCTGCGGCACAGTACGCGCCCGATGGCGATAGCCACCTTGAGCAGCAACCTGTTTTGGTGGTGGTACACGGTCACTTCCAACTTGCGCCATCTCAACCCCATCGACTGGCAGCTCTTTCCGGTGCCCCCTTCCGCATTGGAAGACCGGAACATTGCTCGCCTAAGCAGGAAGTACATCAACGACCTGAAGCGAAACAGCGAGATGCTCGTGCGGCACCAAAAGAAAACGGGCCGCACGGAGACTCAGTCATTCAAGGTCTCCAAGTCGAAGCCGATCATTGACCAGATCGACACGGCGCTCGCTGCCCACTACGGCTTCACAGCACAGGAGTTGGACTTCATCATCAACTACGACATCAAATACCGAATGGGTACGGAGCTTTAGGTGCCCACCGCCGATGGCAACCACCCTCCCGCCTTCGCGGCCCCTTGCTCCCTCCTGCCTGCCACCCGCCCTGCGCCAACGCGCCGCCGCCGATCCCACCTTCGCCCTCACCGTCCGCGGCAACGCAGACCTGCTGGCCAACCGGCTAATCGGCTTCTTCTGCTCCCAATCCTCCCCGGGCGACGCCATCCTAAACACCTACGACCTAGCCCTCGCCCTGCGGGATTCCGACCTCACCTTCATCGGCGGCTTCCAGTCGCCAATGGAACAAGAGTTCCTAACCTTCATCCTCCGCGGCACCGCCCCCGTCATCATCTGCCCCGCCCGCGGCATCGCCCAAATGCGCCTACCCGCCGCATGGCGAACCCCACTCGAAACCGGCCGCCTCCTCCTGCTGTCCTGCTTCAACGACAAGGTACGCCGCCCCACTCAGCAAACTGCCGCCACACGCAACGCCTTGGTGGTAGACTTGGCCACCTGCCTGCTCGTTCCCCACGCCACCCCGGGCGGCAAGGTGGAACGCCTGTGCGAAGACGCCCTAGCGCGTGGCACTTCCGTCTTCTCGCTCACCACCCCCAACCCGCGCCTAGCAGTAATCGGCGCAACGGAATGCCGCATCAAAGACCTCCCGCGCCTGTTGACGGCAGCGCCATAGTGGCCCGCGTAGCTCCTCAAGCCGCCAAAGCGGCGAACTCGAATTGCGTACCGACTCTAACGGACACCGCAATGCCCTCGTAGTCTTCCCTTTCGGCATAGGCATGGGGTCGGACCCGTTGCTTGTCGAAGCGGTTTGTACGCTTCTCAGCGATCAGCGCGTAGTTGTATTGGCCGGGCCAACAGCGTTGCAGCTCGACCTCACAGACGCTCAACAGATACTTGGCAACGGGCAACGACCGGCGTAGTTGCTCTAGGCCCTCGGAGCGCTTTTGGAGCGAGCTCTTGAGTTCCACCAAAATGATCTTGCAGCCATCTACGGCTTCTTCGATCAACAGGTAGTCGCAGATTTTGAGCCAGGACTGCCCCGGCGATTCGCGTAAGATCGGGTGTTGGCTCGCCCTGCCCAAGCTAACCACGGCCGCCGTCGCCGGCACCTGCGTTATCCGCACCTGCATCGGCGATCTGCCGTTCTCCCTTGGTTCACGTAACGTAACCAATCCCTCGGAATTGGGGACCGTCGCAACCGCCGCTTCTCGAAGGATAGACCGCAGGCATTCTTTGAGCTCTCCCAACAGATCCTCCAACTATTCCGTGTCAGTAACCGCCGCAGTAAGTTCCGTCGACACGCGGTTGATTCCATCTATCGTTTCGTCGAACACCGGTGCGTCGATGCCATAGCGGTCGACAGCACAACGTGTGAGCGTATTCTTCTCTGCGACGTAGGCACGAATGCGCCGGCCGTCAATACCCTGATCCGCACCGTAGTTCAGCTTCTTCCGGTTTGGGCAACCGCCGTTTTGTTGGAGATGATCCAGCATGACGAGGTTATTGATCTCCTTGATCAGATAGTCGCTGTGGGTGGACACGAGCACTTTGAGACCCGCCGCTACCATCCGGGCGATCACATGCGCGAATTGGATTTGGTTGGCCGTGTCCAAGTGCGTCTCTGGTTCATCGATGAAAAGAATGTCGTTGCGGGATGCCACATGGCGCAGGTAGAAGTAAAGGTCGGAAAGGCCCCGCGCCGAGGATGAAGCAATGTGCAGCGGGATGTCGAAGGCGCGGCGCTTTCGCGCCTTCGACTTGAAGCGTATAACGCCATCCGCGCTCGTATAGTACCCGCTCATCAGGTCCTTTACTTGATCGTGTAGTTTATCGTGGAAAAAGTCGCTCTCCCGATGGAGGATATTCTCTATGTTCCTGGTGAAGTCGACGTTGTCTTTTACAGGCATGGCATAGCGACTAGCGACACGGTCCACGACCAATAAGGGAGAGCGACGGGAACGGAACTGTTGATCGTCGATCTCTTGGAGCAGTTCAACGAGACGGCTTTTGGTGAAGTCCAGCTCCTTGTAGAAGAGCGCTACTCCGAACCGCTCCGCCGATAGAACGAACGGCTTTGGAACGTCGGGCAGCGCGACTTTCATTGCCAAGGCGGCGGCCGAGGCTCGGCGAACAGCATCGCTACCCCGCGAGACCAGCGTGAGCTCGATGGTATCTTCGCCGTATTCCGTGGTCACACGGCACTCATCAGCATTAGAGAAAGAAAAGCGCCTGCGCTCAGATGGCAAGTCAGCGCCCGGTTCTACCGACAAACGAGCGTCGGCAAAAGTGGTCCGTGGAGATCTGAATATCTGGGAAATACCCCTCTCCGAGAACCTTGACGCCGCCTGTTCGATAGTGCGATGGCGAAAACGACGGATATCACTCCGGTCCACCTCAAGCCGGTCGCCGACTTGGGACCTCAGAAAGTCGCCAAACTGACGAAGGACGCTATCGGCCAACGGACGGTGCCAACCCCACGCCCATGTCCGGAGGAATCCGTATATCGTGTACACCAGATAGGTCTTGCCGGTGTTGTTGCGCCCGGCAATGATCGTCAGATCGCCGAGCTCCAAGTCGGCGACATCTATGGGGCCGATGTGTTCGAAACGGAACTTCATGGGTTGCCCATCAATCGGTGGCGGCAAGGCGAGGCGCATCGTCGTGGGGGATGGGCAGGAACTCGGCCCCTCGCACCGATGGCGGCTGCCACGGTGCGCTCCGGCACCGGCAGGGTCCACTCGACAGCTTGGGCAACCTGCTGCACTGGGTCCGCATCCGCCAATGCTCCGTCGTAGAGCGAGACGTAGCGCTCGTCCTCCAGCTTGAGGGGCCGGTTGGACGCGACGTTGAAGAACCCTTTGAGGAACTGGTTGTCTTTGAGCACCATGCCCGCCACTCTAGCACACTTTCGCGTGCTCGGAGCGGTCCAGATTTTCCCGCTGCTTGACCAGCGTACTGCCCGATTCGTGCCGCCAACCACCAGACGCACCGACACCTCCGCGCCGGGGACGCCGTGGATGACGAAGGTGTGACCGGCCTTGCCGTGTTGCGGCCCTCGCGCCGCGGCATCGAGCAAGTCGAACTCGCCTTCGCGCCCCGCGAGGCTGGACAGCAAACCCCCGATAGCCATCCGCTCGCTCCTCGAGACCGTCAGGCCCACAGGCCACAACTTGGACGCTCGTCATTGGTTCATCGTAGCAAGATCGGTGCCGCGGAGGTCAAGGCGCGGCGCGGCCTGTCCAACTCTCTACAACCACGGTATCCGCATCCTCCAAGGCACAAACGCGCATCCAGTGACGGCGTGCGTTTGGCTTGATGATCACCACTTCGTTGCTTCCATGCACTCGAAGTTTGCGTTGGCGGTAAAGCAAGTCGCGCAGGCGAACGCGCAGTCGGCGGCCTAGGCTTTCTAGCAACTCTTGAAGGTTGCCTGCCGGTGTCACGAGTTCCGGTGGTGGCGATGGTGTAGCCCCGTTCTCTAGGACGAAGCGAACGACTCCGAGAGGAGCGCCGGCCGGCAGATTGAAGACTTCGGCCCGCATACGGCGCGTTCCGGCGGCTTTCAGCCAGTCGTCCATGACGTTGAGGAAGGCACTTGCGTAGTCGCCGAGGTAGCCTGTCGAAACAGCTTGAACGGATTCAACGCGCCCCTCGTCCCACCGCCACCTTGTGCGGGTAAGGCCGTCGCGCACCACGATCCGCTCTTGCTGTCGCAGTTCATAGAGGTCGAAAAGCGCCTCGTCTAGCGCCAATCGGTCGGCTTCGCCAATCGCCTTGCGTCGGCGCAATCGGCGCACACTGGCGATCACACGGCGGCCTTGTTCGGTTTTGGGGCCCGCGACGAGATCAGGTGTGGGAAACGCCTCCAAGTCCCGTATTTTGACCCGCTGTGTCCGCGTACCGATTGTGGCGGACGTCATTAGTAGGAACCACGCGGCTAGTGCGGACTGCAGCGCCGTGGCCAGAACCATCCCCGCCTCGTCGTGTGCCTTCGCAAAAGCAATGCCGTGGAACGCGTCGGAGTACACGACGTGGCTGTCGGCCATCAGGACCACCGGCCGCGGGTTCATCGACAGACTCTCTTTGACCATCACCAAGGGGGCGCGAAAATGCGCGGCTTGGCGCGGCCATGTCGCCGTCTCTGCCTCGAATTCGGGCAAATTGGGCGGCAGCGCAAACAGTCCGCCCCTGCTCTCCCGCTCGCTTGCCTTCCAAGCATCGTTGTCCAGAAACGGCATCCCTTGGAGGGCCTTGGCGTCTGCGGTGCCACGCCCAGCCCCACCAACGCCCGCTCGCAAACCCGTGTTGAGCCGTTGAAGTTCGCCTTTGAGTTGTGGGTTTTCGTCCGCAAGTCTTGCCAGCAACGCCAAGTCGCGCCGCTTGGCGGTCTGTTCGCCGCTCCGAGACGAAGGCATCTGCACTATTCCCTCCCCCGCGGGCCCGCCTTTGCGCTGGATGTGCCCGGTCCGTGGGCGCACCACAACCCTTGTGTTTACCGCGCCCGATTCTACACGGTAGTCGCAGCACTCCGACCTTCGTCCGCCCCGCCCGTGACCCACAAGTACACTTGCTGCACCATCCCACCTCCCCGCCCACCGGAGCCACTCCATGACCACCTACCTCATCGCCCACCTCGACGTGCGCGACCGCGACGCCTTCCGCGAGTACGAGCGCGGCGTGATGCGCACCATCAAACCCCACAAAGGCTGGGTGCTGGCCGCCGGGCCGGGCGAGCGGGCGGACGGGGCGGAACCGCGCAACCACAACGTCATCATCCGCTTCCCCTCCTTGGACGCGGCGCGGGCGTGGTGGGAATCGGGTGCCTATCGGGAAATCGTCCCCATCCGCTTGGAGCACGCGCCGGGCGCGGACGCGATGTTCCTGCCGGGCCTGGGGCCGGACGTGGAGGTGTCGGGTCTCGAACGCTATCCGAAGCGCCACGCCAACGTGCTCGGCAAGCGCATGGCGTATGTGGAGGCCGGGGCGGGCGACCCCATCGTGTTCCTGCACGGCAACCCCACGTCGTCGTACCTGTGGCGCAACGTCATGCCGCATCTCGAAGGCGTGGGGCGCTGCGTCGCGCCGGACCTCATCGGCATGGGCGATTCGGAGAAGCTCGCGGATTCGGGCGCGAACAGCTACCGCTTCGTGGAACACCGCGAGTACCTGGACGCCCTGCTCGCGCAATTGGGCGTCAGCGGCAACGTCACCTTCGTGGTTCACGACTGGGGTTCGGCGCTGGGCTTCGATTGGGCGAACCGGCATCGCCAAGCGGTGCGCGGCATCGCCTTCATGGAAGCCATCGTGGCGCCCTTCCCGGGCTGGGAGGCCTGGCCGGAAGCGGTGCGCGGCACCTTCCAAGCGTTCCGCTCGCCGCAGGGCGAAGCGCTGATCCTGGAGGGCAACGCCTTCGTCGAGCAGGTGCTGCCGCGCTCGGTGCTGCGGCGGCTGGGCGATGCGGAGACGAACGCCTACCGCCGCCCCTATCTGGAACCGGGCGAGGCCCGCCGCCCCACGCTCACCTGGCCGCGCCAGATACCC
This sequence comes from Candidatus Azotimanducaceae bacterium, assembly GCA_965243095.1. Classification (GTDB taxonomy): domain Bacteria; phylum Pseudomonadota; class Gammaproteobacteria; order Pseudomonadales; family Azotimanducaceae; genus VXYL01. The sequence goes on along the minus strand of OZ251530.1, from coordinate 719,366 downwards.
ATCGCCGGCGAGCCGGCGGACGTCGCCGCCATCGTCGCCTCCTACGCCGACTGGCTGCAGGCCTGCGCCGTGCCCAAGCTGTTCGTGAACGCCGAGCCCGGTGCCATCCTCACCGGCGCGATGCGCGAGCGCTGCCGCCGCTGGCGCAACCTGACGGAAATCACCGTCCCCGGCTCCCACTTCGTACAGGAGGATTCCCCGGACGCCATCGGCACCGCCATCGCTGCTTGGCTGCGCGGCTTGGCTTGAGGCGTCCGAAGCACGACGCGCTTGGCGGTTGCTGCTATGGTGCGCCCCATGTTGTGCGGTTGAACTTCGCCGGCGGCAGCTTCAAGGAACCCACCCTGAGGCGGTCAAGCCAAACGGCAAAGTCAGCTTGCGGAACCTGTCCGGCGTTGCGGCCATTGGAGGTTGAACACCCATGAACGAAGTCTGGCGAATCGGCAATGTGCGCGTCAGCCGCGTGGTGGAGTTGGAGGTCACCGGCGGCACGCGCTTCATCCTGCCGGACGCCACGCGGGAGGCATGCCTTCCCTACCGCTGGCTGCATCCGCACTTCATGGATGAAGCCGGCAATCTGGTGATGAGCATTCACGCGCTGGTGGTGGACACCGGCGGGCACCGCATCGTCGTGGACACCTGCATCGGCAACGACAAGCAGCGCGACATTCCGGCGTGGAGCAATCTGCAAACGAGCTTCCTGGCGGACTTGGCCGCCGCCGGCTACCCCCGCGAGAGCATCGACACCGTGCTTTGCACCCACCTGCATGTGGATCACGTCGGCTGGAACACCATGCTGGTGGCGGGAGAGTGGGTGCCCACTTTCCCCAACGCCCGCTACCTAGTTGGCCAAGCCGAATGGGAGTATTGGGACGGGGTGGCCTCCAGCGAAGCCGTGCTCGCGGACTCGGTGCGCCCGGTCATCAAAGCGGGGCTGATGGATTTCGTGGCCGAGCATCACCGCCTGTGCGACGAGGTTCGGCTCCGCCCCTCGCCCGGCCACACGCCCGGCCACGTCAGCGTGTGCATCTCGTCGGCCGGCGAGGACGCCCTCATCACCGGCGATTTCATCCACCACCCCTGCCAAATGACGCGCACCGACTGGTGCAGCTCGGCGGATTACGACCAGAACCAAGCCCGCCAAACCCGCGAAACGCTCCTCGATTCGTGCGCCGAGCTCGATGTCTTGGTCATCGGCACTCACTTCGCCACGCCCACAGCAGGCCGCGTCAAGCGCCGCGAAGCCGGCGGCTACTGGCTGGACACCACGCTGGCCAGCTGATGGCCGCCCAAACCGATTACGTCTTCTCCCCCGGCACCGGTGCCACGCCGCCGGCCCTCGCGGCGCTGGCCGGCCTGCCAAGCCGCCGCACGCCGTGGTCTTGTTGGGCCCAGCCGCGCAGGCTAACGCCGCTAACGCCAATAGGTGCTCCAATGGCGTACCCCGCCGGTATACTGGCGCTCCAATTGGCCCATATGTGCCGTTGAACGCGAGCGGCAGTTCGATCCGGCAGCGTTTCTTGCGGCTTTGACTCTAGAGGCCTAGGAGAGCGTGATGAGCGAATACTTGACCGATCCGAAATGGTGGATCGTTTTCTTCTCCGCGTGCGGCGTGGTGTGGGCGATCGTCAACAGGATGCTGAAAGCGCATCGCTGGTGGGTCAATCACGGCAACTCGCACGACTGGATCAAAGACGTGCTCGGCGAAATCAAGGACGACATCAAAGCCTTGATGAGGGAGAAGCCGGCTGTGTTGGAACAAGGCAGCCCGCTGCGCTTGACCGAGCTGGGCTCGAAGGTGTCGATATGCGTTGATGCCAAACGGCTGGCGATCACGTTGGCCGGCGACCTGCAAGATCAACTGCCTAGCGACAACCCTTACGACATACAGGACTGGTGCAAACGCTTCTTCGAGCAGAACTACGAACCTGCGCCGGAACTCTTGGACACTTTCAAGCGTTGCGCGTTTGAGCATGGCATCAAGCTGGAGCAAGTTCACGATGTTTGCGCGATGGAGTTGCGTGACGAACTATTGGAGCGCACCAAGCGCGATCCGAAGCAACGCGCCCTGCCGGTGACACCTTGATCGTGGGCCGTTTGCACGAAAGTAAGCAAAAAGCCGCACGGCTGTCGGCGACTATACTCGCGCAATGGCCGCCCGATCCGATTACGTCTTCTCCCCCGGCACCGGTGCCACGCCGCCGGCGCTCACCGGCCGCAAGGACGAGCAGGCAGTCTTGTCGCGCTGCTTGGCGGCGCTGGCGGCTGGCCGAGCGCCGCCGCACGATGTGGTTCTGTTGGGGCCGCGCGGCAACGGCAAGACGGCGTTGCTCCATTGGTTCGCGCAGGCGTGTCGGGATAGCAGCAGGCGCGTGGATGTGTTGCTGCTCACGCCGGCGGATGTGCTTGACCGGCAAGCCTTGGTCGATGCGTTGGCGCCCCGGCCGTTCGCCAAGCTGTTGCCGAAGAAGCTCGCTGTCGCGTCGGTCGGGTCTGCGGAATGGGCAGCGCAGGGCGGAGCGCGGAATCTCGTGCGCGCCTTGGCGGCCCGCTGCAAACGCAGGCCGCTTGCCTTGTTGCTCGACGAAGCCCACACGCTGGATACGGAAGTGGGAGGCGCGTTGCTCAACGCCAGCCAACAGGTGCGAGCGCAAGCGCCGTTCCTGCTGGTTCTGGCCGGTACGCCCGGGCTGCCCAGACGCTTGGACGCGATGGACGTTTCGTTCTGGAGCCGGCTGGCGGACGGGCTGCTTGGCATTGGCCGTTTGAGCGACAGCGCCGCCCAACAAGCTCTGCGGGAACCGCTGTCGGCGCACGACGTCTCGATAGAAGCGGATGCTTTGGCCCAGGCAGCGGAACACAGCCAACGCTACCCCTACTTCATCCAGCTTTGGGGCGACGCGCTGTGGAAGCAGCACTTGGCGACCGGTGTCGATCGACTCGACTGCGCCCATGTGCAAGCGGCGCTGCCGCATGTGGCCGAACGAGTGAAGAACTACCACCAGAGCCGCTATGCCGAGCTGGAGGCGGGCGGCTTGGTGACGGCCGCGACCGCCGTTGCCCCTCTCTTCCGTGCCGATGCGGACGCCTCCGCCACCAACCAAGCCATTGACGACGCGCTCGCGGCCGCCGGCATTGCCGCCGAAGCGGAGCGGTTCCAAGCCCGCGAAGGGTTGCACGACTTGGGCTACATCTGGCGCCCACCCGGCCAACTGCCGCCGGTGGTTTGGCGGGCCGGCATTCCCTCGCTGATGAACCATTTGCTGGCGCACGCCGCCAAGCAACCACCCCCGGCGCGCGATATACACTAGGCACGTCTGCGGGGCATGTGCGCCCTGCTTGCCCGGCCCACGCCCGGCGGCGCGGAGCCGGAACCACAGCAACGGGAACCCATGGCGCGGCGGATTGCGGTAGCGAACCAGAAAGGCGGCGTGGGCAAGACCACCACGAGCGTCAATCTCGCCGCGGCGCTGGCGGCGGCGGGGCGCAAAACCTTGCTCGTCGATTTCGACCCCCAAGGCAACGCCACGATGGGCGCCGGCGTGGACAAGAACGCGCTGGAAGGGCGCAGCGCCCTCGAGTGGCTGCAAGGGCAGCAGGATTTCGACGCGGTGGCGCGTGCCACGCCGGGCGCGTTCACCCTCCTGCCGGCGAACGGCGATCTCACCGCCGCCGAGGTGGAGCTGGTGGCTGTCCGCGACCGCGCCTTCCATCTGCGGCGGCGCTTGGACGTTGCCGATGCGGCTTTCGACTTCACCGTGGTGGATTGCCCGCCGTCGCTGAACGTGCTCACCTTGAACGCGCTGATGGCCGCGGCGGGGGTGCTCGTGCCGATGCAGTGCGAGTACTATCCCTTGGAAGGGCTGTCGGCGTTGCTGCTCACCGTTCGCGGCGTGCGCCAGCGCGGCAATCCGGCGCTTGCCGTGGAGGGCATTCTGCGCACGATGTACGACCCCCGCAATCGCCTCAGCCGCGACGTCTCGCGGCAACTGCTCGCGCACTTCGGCGAGCAGGTGTTCCGCACCGTCATCCCGCGCAACGTCAAGCTGGCGGAAGCGCCCAGCTACGGCCTGCCGGCCACCCTCTACGACCCGCGCTGCCAAGGCGCGAAAGCGTATCTCGCGCTGGCCGGCGAAGTGATCCGCCGCGCCGACGAAACCGCCGCCGCCAAGCGCTTGAACGGCGCGGTGGGCGACGCCGCATGAGCGAAAGCGCGGCGCCCGGCTCGGCCAAGAAGCCGATGCGGAGAGGCGGCCTTGGGCGGGGCTTGGCCGAACTGCTGCCGGACGAAGACGATGTTGCGGCGCTGGCGGGACAACCGGCGGATCGCCCGTCCGCGCCCACCGAGTTGCCGGTGGATCGCCTCTACCGAAGCCGCTACCAACCGCGCCGCAACATCCGCGAAGAGGGCATCGAGGAACTGGCGCAGTCCATCCGCGCTCAAGGCGTGATCGAGCCGGTGATCGTGCGCCCGCGTCCCGCCGGCGGCTACGAGATCATCGCCGGCGAACGCCGCTGGCGAGCCGCGCAGCGCGCCGGCCTGGACACCGTGCCGGCGGTGGTGCGCGACGTGGACGACCGCCAAGCGGTGGCGATGGCGCTCATCGAGAACGTGCAGCGCGAGGATCTGCGCCCGCTGGAAGAGGCCGCCGCCCTCAAACAGCTCCTTGACGAGCATGGCTTGACGCACGAAACCTTGGCCGATGTCGTCGGCAAATCCCGCGCCACGGTCACCAACGCGCTGCGGCTCTTGCGCCTGACGCCAAGCGTCCGCGAACGCTTGGACGCCGGCGAGTTGGAGGCCGGCCACGCCCGCGCCCTGCTGCCGTTGCCGGACGCGGATCAAGAAGCGGCTGCGCGACGCGTGGTGGCGGATGGCTTGTCCGTGCGCCAAACCGAAGCGCTGGTCAAACGCCTGTTGCGCGAGGAACCGAAAGCGCCGGCTCCACCGCCAAATGCGGACACGCAACGCTTGGAACGCACCTTGTCGGAGCGCATCGGCGCACCGGTGTCCATCGTCAGCCGCAAGGGCGGCAAAGGCCGCATCGTCATCCGCTACGCCAACCTCGACGAATTGGACGGCATCCTGGCCAAGATCGGCGCCGACCGCGGGGTGTAGCGCCAAAAACGCGGGAGGCCAGATGGTCGCTTGGGCGGCTAGCGGACACAGTCGCTCCGCATGGACTTCGGCTATTCTTGCCGCCATGCGCAAGCCAATACATCGCCGTGACAATCTCAAAGCCCGCCGAATTCGGGTGCCACCGGATGGCGTGGACGTTTCTGCGGTAGCGGCGAGCTGTCGCTATGTAGGCAGCCCGTACCATGCGCACGGGCCGTCCCGCCATCGCCGGCCGGATGCTTCCCTTTGCCCCGCCGATTTGAGCCGCGATCACTGTCGCGTTGAGGGATGGTTGCGGGCAGGCGTTCGCGCCGGTCGGACCGGCGTTTGGGAGGGCGGGTTTCCGAAGTACGTTTGGCATAGGCACGAAGATGCGGTGTTCGAAGCCCGACAAGGCGCACCGGGATCGGGCGAGTACCACGGCTATCCGTTGCAGCCTGAGCAAAGCGTGCGGGGGTTGTAGGTGTCCGTTCGCATGGCGTTCGATTGGGTGGAGGCGGCGGCTTCCACCGATCGTCTCGCGCAAGCCACCATGGCGGCGTTCACCATCAAGGTAAACGGGAAAGCCGTGACGTCGGTGTTGGATCGCCGCAGCCGCTCCTGCCGAGACCATGTGGTAACGCCGTTGGCCTATGTGGCGGAGTGGCTGGTTGGCAACTGGTGGCGGCTCTTTTGCGAGGTCGAGGACGAGCGGGTGCCGCGGGGGGACTTTGCCGAGGCGCACAACTTGGCCTTCGTAGGCGAGGGGTTTCTGCTGCCGCGCCTTACGATCACGCCCACGCCGGAACGGATGCGACTCCGCTGGACGCCGTATCGCCCTCGGCACAGCGACATCGAGTTCGTCGAACAAGGCGAGGCGCATGTGGATCAGCAAGATTTACAGGATGCCGCTCAAGGCATCGTGGAGGCGACTCTAGACCGTCTGGACGGCCTAGGCGTGACCGCCGAGTTCTTGCAGCGCGACTGGGCCGCGATTCAATCCGCAGACGGCGACGAGCGCGCGTTCTGCCGTGCCGCGGCCTTGTTTGGCCAAGATCCCTTCGCAGTACCGCAAGCTCTCGCCGACCAGATCGTTGATTTCTGGGACTGCGCCGAGCCGGCCCTGCGCGAAGACGCCTTGGCGACGGCGAACGGTGGCGGTCTAGCGGAGCTTGGCGCGTGGTTGGCGGATGCCTTGGATCGCTTGCGTTCCAGCGCCGCTGGTGCCGATTGGGCGGGTATTCGCAGCGCGTTGCACACCACCTCCGCCGCCCAGCCCGGCGAGCAATCCTACCAGCGCGGCTACGACTTGGCACAGGCCGTTCGCGCCCACCTGGCTCGGCCCTCGGATCGATACGAGTTTGCCGAGGCCGGTCCAGAGGCGCTCAGCTTCGTCGAGGTGGATTCCCCCAATGCGGGGATCCAGGGTTTGGTCGCGGCGGACGGCCCGGCCTGCGCGTCGGCCGCGCATGGACGCGCCCGGCGATTCCTGCAAGCCCGCGCGCTTGGCGACTACTTGGGCCGCAGCACGGATGGGCCGGCCATCCTGAGTGGATTGGCTACGGATCGACAAGCGCAGTCGCGGGCATTTGCTGCCGACTTCTTGGTGCCTGCGGCGGCATTGCGGAGACACCTCGGGAACAGCCATATACACCCGGACGAGTTGGAGGATTTGGCGGCGCACTTCGACGTTTCCAGCTACGTCGTCCGGCATCAGATAGAGAACCACCGCCTGGCGCACATCACCGACTGGTGAGATCGTCCGTATTCTGCGGGTCGCTCACCAGCCGGGAAAATCGCATTTGAACGCCGCCGGGTGTGGCCGTATAATCCGCGCCGCTAACGCAACCGATGGACCCTCCTTGAGCCATTCCGCAACCGCAGGCGAAGCGCGCTGCGGAGTGCCCTTTCGCGTAGTCGCGCTCCAGGCGGCGGCAACTGTGCTTGCCGCCGCGGTTGCGGTTGCGTGGGGTGCGGAGGCGGCGGCTTCGGTGCTGCTCGGCGGGGCGGTGGCGGTAGTGCCGAACGCTTGTTTCGCGTGGACGTTGCGCGGGGCGGGCGGCGTGGCGGATGGTGTCGAGGCGGCGGGCGCGGCGGCCGGCGTGTTGCTGCGCTGGGTCGTCAAGATGGCGTTGACGGTGGCCTTGTTGGTGTTGGCCTTGGGGTTCCTCACCGTGGCGCATGCGGCGTTCGTGTTGGGCCTCGCCGTGGCGGTGCTGGCGCCGCTTGGCGCGCCGCTGGTGATCCGCAAGTTGAGCGACGAACGGTAGGAACGGCACGGGCGGGCGGCCGCCTGGCGTATAGGGAAGGGGCATCGAAACCGCATGGCGGCGGATAGCGGCGAGTACATCAAGCACCACTTGACGAATCTTGCGTACGGGCGCAAGCCGGACGGCTCGTGGGGGTTCGCCGAGAGCGCCGAGGAAGTGGCGCAGATGGGCTTCTGGGCGGTCAACGTGGATTCGATGGCGTGGTCGCTGGGCCTCGGCGTGGTGTTCTGCCTGCTGTTCGGGCTCGCGGCGAAGCGGGCGACGGCGGGCGTGCCCGGCGGCCTGCAGAACGCCGTGGAGATGATCGTGGAGTTCATCGACGAGACCGTCTCCAGCATCTTCCGCCACACGAACACGCTCATCGCGCCGATGGCGCTGACCATCTTCGTGTGGGTGTTCCTGATGAACCTGATGGACCTGGTGCCGGTGGATTGGATTCCCAAGGCCGCGGAGCTGGCCGGCATCCCGTACATGAAAATCGTCCCCTCGACGGACCCGAACATCACCTTGGGCATGGCCTTGGCGGTGTTCCTGCTCATCCTCTACTACAGCGTGAAAATGAAGGGCCTCGGCGGCTTTCTGAAGGAGCTGCTCTGCCACCCCTTCCCGTGGTACTTGGCGCCGGTGAACCTCATTCTCGAAGGCGTCACGCTGCTGGCCAAGCCGGTCTCGTTGGGGCTGCGGCTGTTCGGCAACCTGTACGCGGGCGAGATGATCTTCATCCTCATCGCGCTGATGTACGGCGGCCTCGTGCTCGGCGTGTTCGGCGCCGTGCTGCACTGGGCGTGGGCGATGTTCCACGTCCTCATCATCACTCTGCAAGCCTTCATCTTCGCCGTGCTGACGGTGGTGTACCTCGCCCAAGCGCACGACGTGGAGGAGGCCCACTAAACGCAAGCGCAACTTAGGAGTCGCAAACCCGTGGAGATGGAAGTTCTCTTGTACATTGGCGCCGGACTGATGATCGGCCTCGGCGCCGTCGGCGCCGCCATCGGCGTGGGCCTGCTCGGCGGCAAGTTCATGGAGGGCGTGGCCCGCCAGCCGGAACTGCTGCCGACGCTGCGCACGCAGCTGTTCATCATTCTCGGCTTGGTGGACGCGGTGCCGATCATCGGCGTGGGGGTGGCCCTCTACGTGATGTTCGTGGTCGCCGGCGCGGACCCGGGCACCGCCACGGACGCCGCCGCCGCTGTGGAGGCCGCCACCATCGCGGAGCCGGCCGCTGTGGAAGCCACCGCCATCGCGGAGCCCGCCGCTGTGGAAGCCACCGCCATAGCGGAACCCGCCACCGTGGAAGCCACCACCATAGCGGACCCCGGCGCCGCGGACGCCGCTGCCGCTGCGGAGCCGGCCGCCGAAACGGACGCCGCGGAAGCGCCGGCGGAATAACGCGCGCGGGACGGAGTCGCCGAGATGAACATCACGCTCACCCTGCTCTGGCAGACGGCGGCGTTCTTCCTGTTCGCCTTCACCTGCTGGAAGTTCATTTGGCCGTTCCTCATCCGCGCCATGCGCGAGCGGCAGGAGACCATCGCCAGCGGGCTGGAGAACGCCGCCAAGGCGGAGCGGGATTTGCAGCAGGCGCAAACCCGCGCCGAGGAGGCGTTGAACGAGGCGCGGGCGGAAGCGCGTGGCATCGTCGAGGAAGCGCGCGGTCAAGCGGCGCAGATGATTGAAAACGCCAAAGCGGATGCCGACGCCGAGCGCGAACGCATCCTCGCCGCCGCGCAAGCCGACGCGGCGCAGGAGATGAACCGCGCCAAGGAGGCGTTGCGCGCCCAAGTGGCGGACTTGGCCGTCACCGGCGCGGAGAAGATCCTCGAAACCTCCATAGATCGCGATCGCCACGACGCGCTGCTGCGCCGGCTGGCGGCGGAGTTGTAAGCCCGCGCCATGGCCGAAAACGCCACGCTGGCGCGCCCGTACGCGAACGCCGCATTCACGCTCGCCAAGTCCTCGGATCGCTTGGAGAAGTGGTCGCGGATGCTCGGCTTGCTCGCCGCCGCGGCCGGCGCGGACAAGGTGCGGGCGCTGCTCGGCGCGGCCACCGTCTCCGGCGCCGTGAAAGCGGGCCAACTGCTCGAAGTGGCCGGCGACGAACTGGACGACCGCGGCCGCCGCTTCGTGCACGTGTTGGCGGACAACGGCCGCCTCGATCTGTTGCCCGAAGTGTCCCGCCAATACGAAGAGCGCAAAGCCGAGGCGGAGCGCGTGCTGGAGGTGGAAATCGCCGCCGCGGTGGAACTCACCGGCGAACAGCGGCAAACCTTCGCCGCGGCGCTCGCCAAGCGGTTCGAGCAAGAAGTGGACGTCACCACCGCGGTGGACGCCAACGTGGTCGGCGGCGCCGTCATTCGCGCCGGCGACACGGTGATCGACGGCTCCGTGCGCGGCCGCCTGACGCGCCTGATCGGCGCCCTGCAACGCGCCTAAACCACCGCCTGTCCGCAAGCCCCCATCTGAAGGAGGAAACCCAACCACCATGCAGCAACTCAATCCGGCGGAAATCAGCGACATCATCCGCGGCCGCATCGAGAACCTCGACGTGTCCGCGCAGGCCGCCAACGAGGGCACCATCGTCAGCGTCGCGGACGGCATCGTGCGCGTGTACGGCCTCGCCGAAGCGCAGTACGGCGAGATGATCGAGTTCTCGGGGGGAGAGGGCGGCACCCTCAACGGCATGGCGCTGAACCTGGAGCGCGACTCGGTGGGCTGCGTGGTGCTCGGCGACTACGAGGGCCTTTCCGAAGGCATGACGGCGCGCTGCACCAAGCGCATCCTCGAGGTGCCGGTGGGCCGCGAACTCCTCGGCCGCGTGGTGGACGCGCTCGGCAATCCCATCGACGGCAAAGGCCCGCTGGGCGCCAGCGAAACCTCGCCGGTGGAGAAGGTGGCGCCGGGCGTCATCGCCCGCCAAACCGTCGATCAGCCGGTGCAAATGGGCATCAAGTGCATCGACGCGATGGTGCCCATCGGCCGCGGCCAGCGCGAGCTGATCATCGGCGACCGGCAGATCGGCAAGACCGCCATCGCCGTGGACGCGGTGATCAACCAGAAAAGCACCGGCGTCAAATGCGTCTACGTGGCCATCGGTCAGAAGATGTCCACCATCGCCAACATCGTGCGCACGTTCGAGGAGAACGGCGCCATGGAACACACCATCGTGGTGGCAGCCAGCGCCTCGGATCCGGCGCCCATGCTCTACATCTCGCCGTACTCCGGCTGCGCCATGGGCGAGTTCTTCCGCGACCGCGGCGAGGACGCCCTCATCATCTACGACGACCTCACCAAGCAGGCGTGGGCGTACCGCGAAATCTCGCTGCTGCTGCGCCGGCCGCCGGGCCGCGAGGCGTACCCGGGCGACGTGTTCTACCTGCATTCGCGCTTGCTGGAACGTGCGGCGCGGGTGAACGCGGACTACGTGGAGGAGTTCACCAAGGGCGAGGTGAAAGGCCAGACCGGCTCCCTCACCGCGCTGCCCATCATCGAAACGCAGGCCGGCGAGGTGTCCTCCTTCGTGCCGGCCAACGTCATCTCCATCACCGATGGGCAGATCTTCCTGGAGCTGGACCGCTTCAACTCCGGCATCCGCCCGGCCATGAGCCCGGGCATCTCCGTCTCCCGCGTTGGCGGCGCGGCGCAGGTGCCGTTCATGAAGAAGCTCTCCGGCGGCGTCAAGCTGGCCTTGGCGCAGTACCGCGAGCTGGCCGCGTTCTCCCAATTCGCCTCGGATCTGGACGAGGTGACCCGTCGCCAGCTCGACCACGGCGCCCGCGTGGAGGAGCTGATGAAGCAAAGCCAGTACGCGCCGATGTCCGTGGCCGAGATGGGCGTGGTGCTGTACGCCGCCAACGAAGGCTACTTGGACGACGTGCCGGTGAACCGCGTGCTGGATTTCGAGCGCGACCTGCTCGCCTACATGAACACCGAGCACGGCGAGTGGATGGCCGAAGTGAGCGCCAGCGGCGACTACAACGACGAGATCGTGGCCCACATGAAGGCGGCGCTGGACAAGTTCCAGTCCAGCCACTCGTACAGCTAAGCGATAGTAAGCGCTCACTCAAGCTAGGGATTCGGGATGGCGGCCGGCCGCGAGATCAAGAAGAAAATCGCCAGCGTGCAGACCACGCAGAAAAGCACCCGGGCGATGCAGATGGTGGCCGCCTCGCGCATGAAGCGCACACAGGAGCGCATGGCACACGGGCGCCCCTACAACCGGCGCATCCGCGAGATGATCGGCCACTTGGCCAACGCCTCGCCGGAGTACCACCACGTGTACATGAAAGAACGCGAGGTGAAGCGCATCGGCTACATCGTGGTGTCCACGGATCGCGGCCTGTGCGGCGGCCTGAACGTCAATCTGTTCCGCGAACTGGTGCGCGCGATGCGCGCGTGGGAAGCGGGCGGCGCGGCGACGGAGCTGGCGCTGGTGGGCAACAAGGCCGCGCAGTTCTTCCGCGCCGTCGGCGGCAACGTGGTGGCGGCGCTGGCGGACGTGGGCGAAACGCCGGCGCTGGCGGCCCTCATCGGCGGCGTGCGGGTGATGTTCGACGCCTTCGCCGAGGGGCGCATCGACCGGCTGGACATCATCTCCAACGAGTTCGTGAACACCATGACGCAGCGGCCGGTGATCAAGCAACTGCTGCCGCTGCCGCCGCTCGCGGAGGAGGAGTTTCAGCGGCGCTGGGACTACCTCTACGAACCGGACGCCCGCGAACTCATCGAGGGCTTGGTGCAGCGGTACTTGGAGTCCTCGGTGTACCAGGCCGTGCTGGAGAACACTGCGTGCGAGCAGGCGGCGCGCATGATCGCGATGAAGAGCGCCACGGACAACGCCGAGGAGATCGTGAGCGAGCTCACGCTGCTCTACAACAACGCCCGGCAAGCGTCCATCACGCAGGAAATCTCGGAGATCGTCAGCGGCGCGGCAGCCGTCTAGATTTCGACTTTAGGAGGCAGGAATGGCTAATGGACGAATCGTCCAAATCATCGGCGCGGTGATCGACGTCGAGTTCGACCGCGAGGAAGTGCCCAAGGTGTACGACGCCTTGAAGGTGACGGAAACCGGCTTGACGCTGGAGGTGCAGCAGCAGCTCGGCGACGGCGTGGTGCGCACCATCGCGATGGGCTCCTCCGAGGGCCTCTCGCGCGGCCTCTCCGTGGCCAACACTGGCGGCCCGATCTCCATTCCGGTGGGCGACGAGACCTTGGGCCGCATCATGGACGTGCTCGGCGACCCGGTGGACGAGAAGGGCCCCATCAACGCCCGCGAGGTGCTGCCCATTCACCGCAGCCCGCCCTCCTACGAGGACCAGAAAGGCGGCAACGAGCTGCTGGAAACCGGCGTGAAGGTGATCGATCTCATGTGCCCCTTCGCCCGCGGCGGCAAGGTGGGGCTGTTCGGCGGCGCGAGCGTGGGCAAGACGGTGACGATGCTGGAGCTCATCCGCAACATCGCCATCGAGCACTCCGGCCTTTCCGTGTTCGCCGGCGTGGGCGAGCGCACCCGCGAAGGCAACGACTTCTACTACGAGATGCGCGACGCCGGCGTGCTGGACAAGATCTCGCTGGTGTTCGGGCAGATGAACGAGCCGCCGGGCAACCGCCTGCGGGTGGCGCTCTCCGGCCTCACGCTGGCGGAGAAGTTCCGCGACGAGGGCCGCGACGTGCTCATGTTCATCGACAACATCTACCGCTACACGCTGGCCGGCACGGAGTGCTCGGCGCTGCTCGGCCGCATGCCCTCGGCGGTGGGCTACCAGCCCACCCTCGCCGCCGAGATGGGCGCGCTGCAGGAGCGCATCACCACCACCAAGACCGGCTCCATCACCTCCGTGCAGGCGGTGTTCGTGCCGGCCGACGACTACACCGACCCCTCCCCCGCCACCACCTTCGCGCACCTGGACTCCTCGGTGGTGCTCAGCCGCGCCATCACCGACCTCGGCATCTACCCGGCGGTGGATCCGCTGGCGTCCTCCAGCCGCCAGCTCGACCCGAACATCGTCGGCCAGGAGCACTACCAGGTGGCGCGCGGCGCCCAGGAGGTGCTGCAGCGCTATCAGGAGCTGAAGGACATCATCGCCATTCTCGGCATGGACGAGCTCTCCGAGGAGGACAAGGCGCTGGTGTACCGCGCCCGCAAGATGCAGCAGTTCTTCAGCCAGGCGATGTTCGTGGCCGAGCAGTTCACCGGCCAGCCGGGCGACTTCGTGAGCCGCGAGGACACCGTGCGCAGCTTCCGCGCCATCCTGGACGGCGAATGCGACGACATGCCGGAGCAGGCGTTCTACATGGTGGGCACCATCGACGCCGCGCGCAAGAAGGCGGCCACGCTGGCCGAGGCGGCCTGACCGCCATGCCCGCCCTCATGCAGTGCCACATCGTCAGCGCCGAGGCGGAGATCTACTCGGGCCGCATCGCCATGCTCTCGGCCACCGGCACCTTGGGCGAACTCGGCATCCTGCCGGGCCACGCCGCCCTCCTCACCGGCATCCGCCCCGGCCCGGTGCGCCTGCGCGACGAAAACGGCGACGAGGAGGTCTTCTACGCCGCCGGCGGCTACTTGGAAGTGCAACCGGGCGTGGTGACCGTCCTCGCGGACACCGCCCTGCGCGCCACCGACATCGACGAAGCCGCCGCCGCCCAGGCGCAGCAGGACGCCGAGCGCGCCCTCTCCGAAAGCGCCGCCGAAATGGACTACGGCCTCGTCCAAGCGCAACTGGCCGCCGCAACGGCGCAACAGCGAACGCTGGAGGAGCTGCGCAAGGCGCGACGGTGAAGAAGCCTGTAAGGCGACTTGCCCGAAGGCTGAACCGGGCTCTTGGTGGTCGAATATCAGCCATGACGTGGCTGGAAATCGTCCACGCCGTGGTTGATTTCCGTCCAAAAATGGCAAAGCCCCGGCGCGAAGAGAACCGGGCTCTTGGTGGTCGAATATCGGCCATGACGTGGCTGGAAATCGTCCACGCCGTGGTTGATTTCCGTCCACCAAGCGGTAGAATCCCCGCTCATGATCTCTCGTCATGCCGCCATGCGAGTGGGCGAAGCCCTTGCCGACACGCCGGTCGTGTACCTCCAAGGCGGCCGCCAAACCGGCAAGAGCACGTTGGCCAAAGACCTCGGCGAACAGCGTTCCGCGTCTTACCTGACGTTGGACACGGCGGCGGTTCTCGCCGCTGCCGCTGACGACCCGGACGGCTTTGTGGCCGGGCTTCCCCGCCCGGTGGTGATTGACGAGGCGCAACGCTCCCCGGCACTGGCCGTGGCCATCAAGGCCGCCGTGGACGCGGACCGACAACCGGGCCAATTTCTGCTCACGGGTTCCGCCGGCGTGATGTCGCTGCCACAGCTTTCCGATTCGTTGGCCGGGCGCATGGAGCTGCACACGCTCTGGCCGCTGTCGCAGGGCGAGATCGAAGGCACGCGAGAGACTTTCGTCGACCGCCTTTTCGCGCCAGAGCTGGCGCCACCGGCCGCGACGCCGATTTGCGAGGAAGAAGCGGTCGCCCGCATGTGCGCCGGAGGATTCCCAGAGGTCCGCGGCCGGCGCTCCGGGCGGCGGCGAGAGGCGTGGTTCGATGCCTACATGGAATCGATCCTGCAACGCGACGTGCGCGAGCTTGCGAACATAGACCGGTTGTTGGACATGCCGCGCCTGCTGGGGCTGCTGGCCACGCGCACAGGCCAGCTCATCAATCATGCCGACCTCGCACGTGCGCTTACCCTGCCGCAGACCACCTTGAAGCGCTACATCGCGTTGCTGGAAACGACGTTTCTGCTGCGGCGTTTGCCGGCGTGGTTCGCCAATGTCGGCAAGCGGTTGGTGAAAGCCCCGAAGCTGATGCTGGTGGACACCGGTTTGCTCGCACACCTCTTGGACGCGGACGCGGCGCGCCTTCGCCAAGACCGCACCCTCCTTGGGCGCATGCTGGAAAACTTCGTGGCAATGGAGCTGATCAAACAGCTTGGCTGGTGCGAGCGTCGCTGCCGCTTGTTCCACTTCCGCACGGAAGCCGGCGCGGAGGTGGACTTGGTGCTCGAAGATCGCCAAGGCCGCGTGGTGGGGGTGGAGGTGAAATGCACGGCCACGCTGCGCCCACAACACTTCAGCGGCTTGAAGGCGCTCGAGGAACTCGCCGGAGATCGGTTCGTGCGTGGCGTGTCGGTGTATCTCGGCACCGAGGTGGTGCCGTTCGGCGCGGCGCTGCACGGATTGCCGTTGGGGCAGGTTTGGGCATGAACCTTAGTGGCAGGAGGGCTTGCCTACATGGGAGATCCTTCGCGCAGCAATGCTGGATAGCCGTTGACGGCGCTCTGCATCGCCAGCGGTGTGCCTTTGCCGCGGTTTAGCTGGACTGTCTCGAGTTCCAACTCGCCTTCGCCGCACGCGACGCGCCATTGCTTGCCGCGCCGCAGCAGCGTGCCGGGAGTCGTATTGTCGCCGGCCGGCAATGGCCGCGCTGCCAAGATGCGGAGGCGCACGTCTTCGTCGAGCGTGGTGTAGGCGGCCAACCGCCCGGACAACGCCCGTACTTGCCGGGCGATGTCCGCCGCCGGGCGCTGCCAGTCGATGGGCGCATCCTCTGCCGTTAGCTTGTGTGCGTAGGTGGCAAAGTTGTCGTCCTGCTCTTCAGCCTGCAAATCCGGCAACGCGGCCAATACCTCAAGCAGTGTCTCGGCGCCAAGCTCCGCCAGCGCAGCCGTCACCGCGTCGCCGGTGGCGGAATCGTCGAGCGGCACCGGTCGCTGTCGATACACCGGCCCGGCGTCCAGTTTCGCCGTCACGCGCATGATGCTTACGCCGGTTTGCGCATCGCCGGCCATGATGGCGCGTTCCACCGGCGCGGCGCCCCGCCAGCGCGGCAGCAGCGACGGATGGACATTCAGGCAGCCGAGTTTCGGGGCTTCTCCATGCGAAGGGCAAGCCCCTCGCGCACCCCGGCTGAGGGCTCCCAAAATGGCGTCCGGCAGAAACAAACGGTAAGCCGCCACGATCAGGCAATCCACGTCGCCAAGCGTTTCCACCTCGCCGGTGAGCCGCGTGGGCGTTCGCACCTCCACGCCAGCGGCTTCGGCAACCTGCCGCACCGGGCTTGCCGAGAGCTTCCGCCCCCGGCCGGCGGGGCGATCCGGCTGCGTATAGACGAGCGCCACGCGGTGCGGCGAGTCCAGCAGGCGGCGCAAGATGGTGGCGGCGAAGAGCGGGGTTCCCGCGAATGCCAGCCGCCAAGCCATTGCGCCCGTGCGCGAGTCAGCCTCGCGCCTTGTTCCCTTGCGCTTGTTTACGCAGCTTGCTCTTGATGCGCTGCCGCTTGAGATTCGAGATGTAGTCCACGAACAGCTTGCCGTCCAAGTGGTCGCATTCGTGCTGAATGCACACGGCCAGCAACCCCTCCGCCTCCAGCGCGAACGGCTCGCCATCGGCGTTCAAGGCGTTCACGCGGATGCGCTCCGCCCGCTTCACGGACTCGAAGAACCCCGGCACGGAAAGGCAGCCCTCGTCGCGCTCCTGCTCGCCCTCGGCCTGCTCGATAACCGGATTGACGAACGCCCTCGGCTCGTCGCGGTGCTCCGAAACGTCCACCACCAAGACGCGCCGATGCACATTCACTTGGGTGGCCGCTAGGCCAATGCCGGCAGCCTCGTACATCGTCTCCAACAGGTCGTCGATGAGGATGCGCACAGTGTCGTCCACGACCTCCACCGGCTTCGCCTTCGTGCGCAGCCGCGGGTCGGGGTAATGAAGAATGGGCAACATGGCCATCGCGCCGCACAACACCGTGCCGTTTGGAGGAGGAATGATCGCACAAACCGGGCGCGAGGTTTGGCGTGTTCCTGCCCCAGGGTGTACGACAGATCTTTGGTAAGCGGTGACGGTGCCAAGACGGGAACGCAGGCGTTCCGCCTGCATGCGGGCGAGACGCCCGCGCTCCCAGCACGCGTCACCAAAGATTTGTCGTACACCCCCTGCCCCACATATTCCACTTCTTGCAGTACGCTAGCCGCCATGGACGAGTTGATCGCCACGGATCTCGGCGACGTGGACTGGGCCGCGCTGGTGGCGGAGCTGAACCGGTACCTGCGCCTGCGCACCACGCCCATCGGCATGAAGCGGTTCAAGACCGTCGCTGAAATGGAGGCGGTGCCCCGCCTGCGCCGTCCCAAGCATGTCCACACCACGGACCAAATCGTCGGCCAAGCCAGCCGCAACGGCTGGACGGTGGGCATCACCGCCGAGGACTTGGTGGGCGATCAATGCCGCGCCGTTGTCGGCCTTTCGCCCCGCGACGAGAAGTGGCTTTCCGGCGAGCGCATGGCGGGCGTGTGGTACGAGAACGCGGAGGAGGCAACGAAGCACCAGCAGGCGATGGATTTGGCGCCGTTCGGCGAGCACGTCGCCTTGGCCGTCAGCCCGCTGGCGAGCGGTAGGCTGAATCCCCCGGACATTGCGCTCATCTACGCCACGCCGGCGCAGATGATCTTGTTCATCAACGGCTTGCAGTGGACAGGCTACCGCAAACTCGAATGGGGCTGTGTAGGTGAATCCGCCTGCGCGGACTCGTGGGGGCGGGCGCTTGCCACCGGCGAGCCGAGCTTGGCCATCCCCTGCTTCGCCGAGCGCCGCTACGGCGGCGTGATGGAGGACGAACTCCTGATGGCGATCCCACCGGGTTTCCTACCGAAGGTGATAGACGGGCTTGCCCGTCTCTCGCGCAACGGCCTGCGCTACCCGATAGCCCAGTACGGCGTGAACAACGACGTGCGCGAAGGCATGGGCGTGAGCTACGGATGACCGCGCGCGGCCGGAACCAACCGTGATCTACGCGTTCGAAGGCCAACGCCCGCGCACCGAGGGCGATACGTTCATCGCCCCCACCGCGGTCGTCATCGGTTCCGTGCTGCTGCGCCACGAGGCGTCGGTGTGGTGGGGCGCCGTGCTGCGCGGCGATTACGACGCCATCACCGTGGGCCGCCGCACCAACATCCAAGACAACTGCGTGGTACACATGGACGAAGGCCACCCGGTGACGCTCGGCGATGGCGTGACGGTGGGGCACCAGGCCGTGCTGCACGGCTGCACCGTTGGCGACAACAGCTTGATCGGCATCAACGCGGTGGTGATGAACGACGTGGTGATCGGCGAAAACTGTCTCATCGGCTCGAACGCCCTGCTCACGGAGGGCAAGGAGATTCCCGCCGGCAGCCTGGTGCTCGGTTCGCCGGGCAAGGTGGTGCGCCAACTCAGCGCCGCCGAAGTGGAAGACATCACCGGCTTCTCCGACCGCTACGTGCGCAACTTCCGCCGCTACCAAGCGGGATTGTCGCAGCAGCCCGGATGAGGATCGGCACGCCGCTCTCCGCCACCGCCACGCGGGCGCTGCTGTTGGGTTCCGGGGAGCTCGGCAAGGAAGTCGTGATCGAATTGCAGCGCCTCGGCGTGGAGACCATCGCCGTGGATCGCTACGCCAACGCGCCGGCCATGCAGGTGGCGCACCGCTCCCATGTGCTGGACATGCTCGATGGCCGAGCGCTGCGGCGCGTGATCGAAGCCGAAAAGCCACACTTGGTGATTCCCGAGATCGAAGCCATCGCCACGGACGAGCTGGTGGCCTTGGAAGCCGAAGGCTGGCGGGTGGCGCCCACGGCGCGGGCCGTTGCGCTCACGATGAACCGGGAGGGCATCCGCCGCTTGGCCGCGGAGACGTTGGGTGTGCCGACTTCGCCGTACCGCTTCGCCGCCACCGAAGCCGAGTGCCACAGCGCCGTGGTCGCGGTGGGCTTGCCCTGCTTGGTGAAGCCGGTGATGAGTTCGTCCGGCAAAGGCCAATCGCTTCTGCGCACGGAGGATGATGTCGCCGCGGCGTGGGAAAAAGCCCGCGAAGGCGCACGCGGGGACGCGGCCAGCGTCATCGTGGAGGGCTTCGTGCAATTCGATTACGAGATCACTCTGCTCACCGTGCGCCACGGCGGCGCGGTGACCTTTTGCGCCCCGATCGGCCATCGGCAGGAGGGCGGCGACTATCAAGAATCCTGGCAACCACAGCCGATGTCCCCCGAGGCGCTGGCGGAATGTCAGCGCATCGCCGCGCTCGTCACCGGCGAACTGGGCGGCAGCGGGCTGTTCGGCGTCGAGTTCTTCGTCCAGGAACAGCCGGAAGCGCGCGTCTGGTTCAGCGAAGTGAGCCCGCGGCCGCACGACACCGGCCTCGTCACCCTCGCCAGCCAACATCCGTCCGAGTTCGCGCTACACGCCCGCGCCGTGCTCGGCCTGCCCATTCCCGTCATCCGCCAGTTCGGCCCGTCGGCGTCCGCCGTGATCACGGTGCGCGGGCACTCGGAACAGGTGGCGTTCGACAATCTCGCGTCCGCGTTGAAATCCCCGGACGCGGATTTGCGGCTGTTCGGCAAACCGCACGTGGACGGCGAGCGGCGCATGGGCGTGGCGCTGGCGCGGGGAGCGGATTTGCCGGAAGCGCGTGCGAAGGCGCGGCGAGCAGCGGCCGCGGTGCAGGCGGTTTTGTAGGCACCGCCGCTTCCATTCCGCCCGGCGCTGGCGGATAATGCCCGCTGTCGCACACACCCGCCTGTGAGGTTCGCCGTGGCGCTGCCCAATCTCGACGACTACTTCCCGGACTGGAAGGAACGCGAAGCCCTCGCGGAGGCGATGATCCCCATCATCGGCAAGCTCTACCGCAGGAACGTGGTGGTGTACTGCTACGGGCGCGCGCTCTACAACCGCAGCGTCACGGACATCATGAAGACGCACCGCTTCGTGCGCCAAGTGGCGGAGAACGAGCTCTCGGAGTTCGAGACCTACCCCATCTTGGAAGCCATGTCCCAGCTCGACCTCGGTCCGTCGCACGTGGACCTGGGCTTGCTCGCCGTGAAGTTCATGGAGCGCACCGCCGGCGGCGAGGCCATCACGCCGAGCGGATACGCGCGGGAAACCTGCGCGCCGGTGTTGGGCCGGCATGCGAAACCCCTTGCGAAGCCGCAGGACGTGGTGCTGTTCGGCTTCGGGCGCATCGGCCGGTTGCTGGCGCGGCTGCTGATCGAGAAGACCGGCAGCGGCGATCAGCTGGTGCTGCGCGCCATCGTGCTGCGCCCCAATCAACCGGGCGACCTGCAGAAACGCGCCGGCCTGCTGCGCCGCGACTCCGTGCACGGGGCGTTCCGCGGCACCATCCGCGTGGACGAGGAGAACCAGTGCCTCATCGCCAACGGCAACGTCATCCGCGTGATCTACGCGGCCGACCGCGGCGCCATCGACTACACCGCCCACGGCATCAGCGACGCCATCCTCATCGACAACACCGGCCGCTGGCGCGACGAAGCCGGCCTGGCCGAGCACCTCAAGTCGCCGGGCATCGCCCGGGCGCTGGTCACCGCGCCCGGCAAGGGCAGCGTGAAGAACATCGTCTCCGGCGTGAACTCGCATCTCATCAGCGACGCCGACCGCACGCTTTCGTGCGCTTCCTGCACCACCAACGCCATCACGCCGGTGCTGAAGGCGATGAACGACCGCTTCGGCATCGTCCACGGGCACATGGAGACCATCCACGCCTACACGCCGGACCAGAACCTGCACGACAACTACCACAGGAGCGAGCGGCGCGGCCGTAGCGCACCCCTGAACATGGTGCTCACCGAGACCGGCGCCACCAACGCGGTCGGCAAGCTGCTGCCGGAGCTCGCCGGCAAGCTGACCGGCAACGCCATCCGCGTGCCCACGCCGGACGTGTCGCTGGCGGTGCTCAACCTCAGCTTGAAACACGCGACGGATCGCGACGAAGTGAACGCTTACTTACGCGACACGGCTCTTTATTCCTCGCTGCAACGGCAGATCGACTACACCTCTTCCCGGGAGCGCGTGTCGTGCGACTTCATCGGCAATCGACACGCCGGCGCCGTGGACGGCGGCGCCACGATAGCGGACGGCAACCGCGTGGTGCTCTACGTCTGGTACGACAACGAGTTCGGCTACGCCTGCCAAGTGGTGCGCGTGGCGCAGAAGTGGGCGGGCATCCGCTACCCGCTCATTCCGGGCGACGTCGCCCGCACTGGCTTCGACGAGTTGTGCCCGGTGGCGGCTGGGTAGCGGCCGGGGCGGCATTAGCGAGCGGAGAGAGCCATGCCTTCCTTCGACGTGGTCTCGGAAGTCGACATGCAGGAAGTGCGCAACGCCGTGGATCAAGCGGTGCGCGAACTGCGCACGCGCTTCGACTTCCGCGGCGTGGACGCCGGCTTCGAGTTCGACGGCGCGCGCATCGTCGTGTACGCGCCCGAGGAGTTCCAGATCCGCCAACTGGTGGACATCCTGCAAGACAAACTCACCCGCCGCGGCGTGGACGTCGGCGTCCTCGACGCGCAAACCTTGGAAGCCGCGGGCAAGGTCAAACGCCAGCCGTTCGCCCTGTTGCAGGGCATCGACCGGGACGCCGCGAAGCGCATCGTCGCCACCGTGAAGGCGCTGAAACTGAAGGCGCAGTCGCAAGTGCAAGGCGACAAGCTGCGCGTAACGGCCAAGAAGCGCGACGACCTGCAGGCCGTCATCGCCAGCTTGAAAGAAGGCGATTTCGGCCCGCCTTTGCAATTCAACAACTTCCGCGACTAACGACAGCCCGCGAGTCTCCAAAAATGGCCATCACCCATCCCACCGACCCACGCATCAAAGGCTTGGCGGCGGCGTTGCTGGAAAGCGACATTCCCAGTTGGGAGTTCGACCTGCGAGCCGTGGAACCCGGCACCGACCCGCCGGAAGTGAGCGACTGGCACCGCCGACATGGGCGCGCCAACAACCGCGACGGCAACATCGACAAGGCCGCGAAAGAACTGATCGACCCGGTGCCGCTCCGCGCAGAACCCTCGCATGACCGGCGATGAGCGCTTAGGGCCGGCGTTCGACACCAACACGCTGATTCGCCCGACGCAGCGCAAGCTCGTTGGGGTATGGATGGACGATGTCGGCCTGCCCACGTTGGTGCTGCCGCAGGTGCGCAACGAGTTGACGAAACGCCCCGTCGTTAGCCGCGGGTTCGCATCTTCCGATGCATGGTTGATGATGGAACAGACGGCTGGCGCCCCATTCAAATGGCCGAGGTTTGACCGGCAACAAGAGCTTCAAGCCTTGGACATACGGCGGACGTTCACGCAGCCGTGCTTCCCGAACACGCCCGTCGACGGCATCGTGGACCACGGCGACGCCATCGCCATCTCCGAAGCCTTGGTGCTCGGCGTTGATCTGATGGTCACCGGAGATTTCACCAGCATCGACCATCACGAAATCAACCATCTCGTGCGGCAGTCGCTGGGCAAAAACGCCGCGATCGTGGTGACCTTGGACAGCGCCCTCATGCAAGCCTATTCCGGTGGGGAATTGGCAGAGCAATTGCTTGTCAACGCACTGGCCACCGTCGCCCCGGAGCCGCATGTCCAATGGAGCGTTGACGAAGCGTTCGCTGACTTGAACCGGCTGTGCAAGGCGATGCTGGGGTCGAGACTGACCGATACGGTGGCGAAGTTGGGTGCGCGATGGGAACACAGCCGCGACTTGGAATCCGTCGTTGCACACGCGCGGCTTGTGGCGATCGAGTCCAAAGCGCTTGCGTTCGAGCGCTTGCGAGCAACTTGGCACCGCGACAAGAGCTTTGACGAGCAGCGGTGACGATGGCCACTGTCGCCGGATCACGCCCTCGTTGGCGGTAGCTGCCGCTGCGGCGCCGCCGCGTCAAATTCGCGTTAGCTGCCGGTAGGCTACTTGCAGGGCTTCGGGGAGGTCGCTGGTTTCCTCGATCACCATGTAGCGGTGGGTTGGGCACATGCGGCGCAGGTAGTCGTGGCCGGAGCGGTCCACCGTTACGCAGAAGGTCTCCACGCCGCGCGCCTCGGCTTCGCGTAGTGCTTTCGCGGTGTCCTGTACGCCGTGCTCGTGGTCGCCGCGGGTGGGGCCGTAGTCGTGGTCTTGGGGGAAGCCGTCGCTGACGATCATCATCACCTTGAGGGCGGCGCCGCTGGCGATGAGCTTGCCGGTGGTGTGGCGCACCGCCGGGCCCATGCGCGTGGAGCGTTGCGGCTTCATGGCGGCGATGGCGCGCACGGCGCGGCGGTCCAGCGGCTCGTCGAACTCTTTGGCGACCGAGAACTCCACGCAGTCGCGTCCGTAGCCGGAGAAGCCGTACACGGCGTAGCGGTCGCCCAACCCCTCCAGCGCGACGGCCATGAGCAGCGCCGCTTCGCGTTCGATGTCGATGACGCGGCGTTTGGCGGCCTCCGCCGCCATGCGGGCGGCGAAGTCGTAGTTGTCGTCGTCGAAGTACGGATCGCGGATGTCTTGGGTGGCGGTGGTGTCTTGCTCCGCCCCGGCTTCTGCTTCCTCAATCACGTCGTCGGTGGAGGCGGATAGATCCACTAGGAAGGCCGCCGCCACGTCCCGTCGCAGGCGTTCGCGCCGGCTGTGGACGCGCTCGTCCGGGGAGACGCCAACGCGGATGTCCGAGCGCGCCTCGACGATGGCGTCCAAATCCAGTTCCTCGCCATCCGGCGTCTTCTTCACGCGCTGATAGCCGGCCGGCCGCACTTGCTCGAAGCGGCGGCGCACGGCTTTGGCGTGGGGCGCGATCAGGTCAAGCAACGCCGCGTTGTCGCCTTCTTCGTGGTCGAGGCGTTTCTCGTACAGGCGGCACCAGCCGCGCAGGTAGATGGCTTGGGCGTAGTCCCACTCGTCGTAGCGGAAGCTGCGCTTTCCGAAGCGTTCATCGCCAAGGGCGCGACGCACGGCGGCGCGTTCCGCATCCGCACGCCGTTTGAGGCGGTCGCGTTCGGCGGCGACGATCACCAGATCGGCACCCGCTTCGCGCAAACTCCCGTCCTCGGCTTCGCCTTGGCCGGCCTGCACCTCATCGGAGCGCAGCGCCAACTCCAAGACGGACACTTGGTTTTCCGCCGCGGCCAAGTCCTCGTCCCAATCCTCTAGGCGGGCTTCGCGTTGCAGCAAGTCGAACGCCGGGCCGTCTTCCGCCGCTGAAGCAACGCCAGTTTCGACCGGCAAGTCCAGCGCCGTGGCACACGCCACCGTCGCCATCGCGGAGGTGTACACGTCCGCTTCCGCGCTCAAGACCGGCGCAACCAGCGGCCGCAGTTCTTCGCTTTGGGGTGTGATTCGCGCAAGCGCTAGATGCAGATCCGCCGCCGCATCGGCAAGCCGGTAGCGACGGGCGCCGGGATAGCGCGCCTCCATCGCCAACCGCACCCGCGCCGTTTCAATGGCGCGGAACAGCCGGCGGGCGATGTCCGGGCGGGCAAAGCCCTTGAAGAACACAGCGAGATGCGGATCGTTCGCATCCATAGGCGGCGGCCAAGCCGCGAGCGCGGGAATGCGCTCGCGGGCGATGGCCATGTCGAAACGGTAGGTGCCGAACTCGCGGAAGCCCAGCCGTTCCAACGCCAACGCGCGGTACGCGCCTTCGTTGCGGCGTTCGTCGGCGAAGTGTTCCACCGCGTCCGGCAAGTACAAGCTGCGGCCGTCGTGCGCGGCGTCCACGGCGTCGCCCGGCGCCGCGTTGGGCAATTCGCGCAGCGACTTGACGTGTTGCGGCCGACCGGCGATGCCTTCGGCGAACAAGGCAAGGCCGCGGTCGATGTCGCGCAGGCGGGCCACTAGGGCCAGACGACGTCGACGATGCCGGCAACGGCCTCTTGCACATTGGCGTCGTCCGACACCGCCTGCACGATGGCGATTTCGCAGGCCCGCCGCGGGCCAATGCCGCGTTCCATCAGCGTGGCGGCGTAGATGAGCAGCCGTGTGCTCACGCCTTCTTGGAAGCCGTGCTCGCGCAGGTTGCGGGTTTTCGCGCCGATCAACGCCAAGCGCTGCGCCGCGCCCGCCTCCACGCCGCTCTCGTGGGCGATGATGGCCGCCTCGCGCTCCTCGGTGGGGTAGTCGAAGGTGAGGCTGGCGAAGCGTTGCCGGGTGCTGGCCTTCAAGTCCTTCAACATGCTTTGGTAGCCCGGGTTGTAGGAGATCACCAGCAGGAAGCCGTCGTGCGCCGCCACCTGCTCGCCGGTCTTGTCGATGGGCAACATGCGGCGGTGGTCGGTGAGCGAGTGGATGAGCACCGTGGTGTCCTTGCGCGCCTCGACGATCTCGTCCAGATAGCAGAGCACGCCTTGGCGCACGGCGCGGGTGAGCGGGCCGTCCTGCCAGATCGTCTCGTCGCCTTTGAGCAAATAACGCCCCACCAAATCCGTTGCGGTGAGATCTTCGTGGCACGACACAGTGATCAAGCCGCCATCCACGTCGCCGCCGAACAGCCGCCACGCCATGTGCTCCACGAAGCGCGTCTTGCCGCAGCCCGTGGGCCCTTTCAGCAGCACCGGCAGACGGCTGCCGTAGGCCGCCTCGAACTCGGCCACCTCGTTGCCCACCGGCAGGTAGTAGGGCTCTGCCCCGCGCACCCCGGCTGAGGACTCCTTCATGCCCTTTCGCCCCGGTGCTAGGGCACGAAGGCGTCGTGGCCGTGGCGGTAGTTGCCGAAACTCTGCGCCGGATTGCGGTTCACCAAGTGCCGTTTGAACATCGGGTGCTTGAGGCTGCGCACCTCGTGCTCGATCTCGGTGAGCATCTCGCCGCTCGCGGGATCGACGATGGTTTGGAAGCGGTACTGGTGCTGGTCTGATTCCTCGCTGATGAGGCCGTGTTCGGCGAGTTTCGCGTGCGGCCCCGAGAAGTTGGCGATGTAGATGGCGATGTGATGGCCGTCGTAGGCAGGAATCTCCGCCTCCGTCTCGCGGAAAATCAGCCGCTGACTGGCGCCCATGCGCACCTCCGCTTGCGTGTGGCCGTTCGCCACCACGCGCGCCGGCGTGTCCAACACCTCGTTGTAGAAGCGGGCGATGCCGGCGGCGCTGCCGGGCGGCGCGTCGATCCGTGCGAAGGGAATGCCAAGGCTGGTGCCGAAACTCGGCCCGTAGGCGTCGATGCGGTTGCCCCACGGACAGGTCAGCGCGATGTGGTCGCCTTCCTCCCGCCAAGCGAAGTCCGTGCCCTGCATGGGCCGCTCGATGAAGCCCAAACGCCGCTTCAAGCCCTCCAACTCCGGCACCACCACGCCGATGCGCCCGCGAAAGCGCTGCGCGTCGCGCTTCGGCAGGTGGAACTGCTGCTCGCCGACGTTGATCCACATGTTGAAGGTGCCGAAGTCGATGTACGGATCCCGCGTGAAGCCCAAGCCGGTAACGTAGAACAACGCCGCAAGCTGTTGATCCGGCACGGTAAGGTTGATGTGCTCCATGTTGAGCACGTTGCCGAAATCCTCCTCGGCGCGGTTGAACTGCGGTTTGCCCATGCCCTGTGCTCCCTCTTCGTTGCGACGGCCTCGCGGCACCCAGTGTGCGCTCGTTCGCGGCATGTGCAATGGTAGCCGAACCGTGCGGCAAGCAGTCGGCGAAAAAAACTGTACGCCCATCTAGCAAGATCGTATATGCTTCGATCCCGACGTTTGGGCACCCAGCCCGATCAGCTAGGAGCGGTACTGTGAACGACAGCCTGACTGCGGCCAGAACGGCACCGAAACTCGACGCCGTTGATGACCGCCTATTGGCCTTCGAGCCGAACGGCAGCAATGGACGGAGCGACCGACGGCCGCGCAGGCGCAGGAGCCATCAGTCGGGGCAGTCGGGGCGGGCGAGGGGTTGCCCCTCGCAGCAAAAAGCCCCCTCCCAAGCGCACCTTCACGGTGAGGTGCTGCACGGCGACTGCTTGGACGTCATGCGCGGCATGGCCACCGAGACCATCAAGGTGGTTGTCACGTCGCCGCCCTACAACATCAAGAACAGCACCGGCAACGGCCTCAAGGACGGCAGCAAGGGCAAGTGGCCGAAAGCCGCGTTGCAATCCGGCTACGACGGACACGACGATTGCCTGCCGCATGGTGAGTACGTCGCGTGGCAACGCGAGTGCCTAACCGAGATGGTACGCCTGTTACGCCCGGACGGGGCGATCTTCTACAACCACAAGTGGCGTGTGCAGAATGGCCTGCTGCAGGACCGCGCCGACATTCTGCAAGGCTTCCCCGTGCGCCAAATCATCATCTGGCAGAGGTCGGGGGGCATCAACTTCAACCCGGGTTACTTCCTGCCCAACTACGAGGTTGTCTATCTGATCGCCAAGCCTGCCTTCCGGCTTGCCCCGAAAGCCAACGCCGCCGGATGCGTCTGGCGCATCAATCAGGAAAACGACAATCCGCATCCGGCGCCCTTTCCCGTTGATCTAGCGGCGCGATGCATCCAGTCGGTCGGCGCGGGCCCGGTGCTTGACCCCTTCATGGGCAGCGGCACCACGGCAATCGCGGCGGAGCAAGCCGGTTTGCCTTGGATCGGCATCGAAAAGTCCGCCGAGTACGTCAAGATGGCGCAAGATCGGCTTGCCGAGTTTGCGGCAAGGCCCTACATGCGTTTTCAGTCCGCTTGGTGGTGTCAGGAACCACAAACCATGTGCTCTTTATCGAGTCCATCGAGACGACGGGAGCCTTGACTCGCTCACCGGCGCTTTGCCAGGTGCGCCTCGTTCACGCAGTTCGCTAGCGAACCGTCGCGCAGATAGCGGGCCGCGGTGTGCGCTGAAAAGGCGCGGATGTCGCGGATGCTCTCCGGCGTGAAGAACGCCGAGTGGGGCGTGATCAGCAAGCGGTGCTTGATCCAATCCTCGCCCCGGTGCCAAGCGCGGATGAGGGGCGCGTTGATGTTGGCGGGTTCCTCCGGCAACACGTCCAGTCCCGCGGCGAGCACGGTGCCGTCGCGCATGGCGTCGTGTAGGGCGTCCAAGTCCACGATCGGGCCGCGGGCGGTGTTGATCACGATTACGCCCCACTTGTCCGGATTGGCGGCCCTCGCCTCCCCGGCGGCAGCGAAGGCTTCGGCGCCCATCAATCCCCGCGTCTCGTCGTTCAGCGGGGTGTGAACGCTCACTACGTCGCATTGCCCCATCAGCTCTGCCATGCTGTGTACCCGGCGCACGCCGAGGGCGAGTTCCACGCCGCTCGGTTGGTAGGGGTCGTAGAACACGCAGTCCATGTCGAAGGCCGCGGCGCGGCGGATGGCGGCGGTGCCGATGCGCCCTAGGCCGACCACGCCGAAGGTGCAATCGGCAAGACGGCGGCCGTAGGGGTTGAGCGCCGGCCGCCAATGGCGCACCGGGTCCGCGCGCAGTTCCTCGTCGTGGAACGCGATGCCCTTCACCAGCGTCATCATCAGCGCGATGGCGTGGTCGGCCACTTCGCGGGTGCCGTAGTCGGGGCAATTGCACACCGGGATGCCGAGCTTGCCGTAGGCCTCGATGTCCACGTCGTCGAAGCCCACCGCGGTCTTGACGACCACGCGGCACCGCTCCAGCTTGGGGAGGTACTCCACCGGCGGCGCCACGCCCACGATGGCGTGGCAGCGGCGCCATTGCTCGTCCGTCACTTGGTCGAAGCCGCGGCCGAATTCGCAGACGATGCGCGGGTCCACCGCGGCGACGGCCTGTTCTTCAACGGAGTGATCGCGCCCGGAACGCGGCCAGAGGATGTGCAGTGTCATGTGTTGGTTCCCAGTGAAGGTTTGGCGGCAGCGATCCCGGGCATGGCGAGGCGGCCGCGGCCATCGTATGATCGTCGTATTGCGGTGCGTCGTGGCGTCCAGTTTAGCCGTTCCGCCCGCCTTCAGCCCGCGGCCCGAATCGGCGCGAACAGAGGAACCAAGCCCATGTTGAAACCCGTTCCCCTCGGCGGCAGCGGCCTTTTGGTGTCGCCGCTGTGCCTCGGCACGATGAACTTCGGCGAGCCCGGGCGCGGGCATCAGGGCGACTGGACGCTCGGCGCCGAGGAAGCGCGGCCCATTTTCAAGGCGGCTTTGGACGCCGGGGTCTTCTACTTCGACTGCGCGGACGTGTACGGCATCGGCGCTTGCGAGCGGGTGGTGGGGCAGTTGCTGCGGGAACTCGCCCGCCGCGACGAATATGTGCTGGCCACCAAGGTTGCCATGCCCATGGGCCGCGGCGCGAACCAAGGCGGCCTGTCGCGCAAGCACGTGTTCGAGGGCGTGGACGCGAGCCTGAAGCGCTTGGGGCACGACTATGTGGATCAGCTCATCATCCACCGCCATCCGCACGGCGTGCCCGGCCAGGCGCAGGTGCCCATCGAGGAGACGCTAGAAGCGCTGCACGACGTGGTGAAAGCCGGCAAGGCGCTCTATCTCGGCGCGTCCTCCATGTTCGCGTGGCAGTTCGCCGAGCTGCAACTCACGGCGCGGCTGCGCGGCTGGACGGAGTTCGTCTCCATGCAGAACCACTACAACCTCGTGTACCGCGAGGAGGAGCGCGAGATGAACCCGTATTGCGCGGCCACCGGCGTCGGGCTGACGCCGTGGTCGCCGTTGGCGCGGGGCATCTTGGCCGGTTCCTACAAAGGCGGCTTCGACGACGGTGCCACCAACCGTTCCAAAGGGCGCGACCGCGTGCGCACGGAACGGCTGTACGGCGCCGCCGCCACGTTCGAAGTCGCCGAGCGCGTCGGCAAGCTGGCGACGGAATACGGCAAGACGCCGGCGCAAATCGCCCTCGCATGGCTGCTGCGCAAGCCGGAAATCACCGCGCCGGTGGTGGGGGTGTCGCGGGTGGAGCAGCTGGAGCAACTGGTGGACGCCTGCGACATCGCGCTGGAGGAAGAACACGCCGAGTACTTGGAGGAGCCGTACCAACCCTTGGAGAACCTGCTTTCGAGCGGCACCTCGTAGGCAATCACAGCAGCGGCGCTGGATTAGGGAGTCGCCGACAGTTCGGGCAATCGCTGTTCGTGCCGTTCGACGATGGCGCGCGCGTCCGGCCGGCCCTCGCGTACGCCTTGCGCGAACGCGGCCGTCAGCCAATGGCGCATGGACGGGATCGATGAGGCGGCATAAACGCCATCGCGCGAGTCGATGACGTAACGTCCCACGGCGGATTGCAACACTTCGATCGCTTGCTCCAGAGAGAGCGGCACGCCGCGGCCTTCCGCCCCGGCCATCAGCAGGTCCACGGCAACGCCTTCGGGCACCGCGCCATCCTCCATGCAGGAGAGTGCGCCGAGCGCCATGCTGTGCCTTTCCAACGGGCCGATCCGGCGGGAGTAGTAAACGCTCTTGATGCCTTCGAACCGCTCGATGATGTCGGCCTGCAATCGGGCGCCACCGGCGACCTTGCCGCGAGCGTCGATCAACGCCCGTGCGGTGGCCAACAATCCCGCGGTCAGGTGTTGCGGGAAGTTCATGGATTCTTCGGCGATACGGTTGGCCAGCGCATCCTTCCACTGGATCCAATCGTCCGCGGCAACGCCGAGTTCCCGCAGGTAGGACGACCAAGCCGGGTTGCCCACCGAGAGGCCCAGCGCCTGCAGCGTCTGGGCCACGACCTCGCGGCCTTCCGAATCGATCAGCGGCCCTAGCGGCATCTCGGTGTTCCCGGTCATCCGCGGGAGGCCCAGATCGTCGCGCAGCAGAGACGTCACCTTCGGCAAACCAAAGAGAATTAGCTGTATCCGCGACTCGTGCTCGCAAGAGTCGATCGTGCGCAACGCGGCGCGGACGTGGTCGCTTACGGGACAGGCTTGAAACTCGTCGGCCACTAGGACGATCACCGCTCTTTCGGCCCAAACGCGCCCGGCATAGGCGTTGATGCATGTCTTCAAGTCCGCAGCGTTGGAGACCTTGGGCGGCCAGCGGCGCCACCTCGTGCGCAATGGGAGCAATTCCATGTGGGGCGAGAGGTGCGACGCGATCTTCTGCACCAAGTTGAGCGGCGGCAGATCGAAGTCCGCGCAGTCCACTTCCACGGTCAAGACGGTCTTGCCCGCCATCGGTGCCTCGTTGACGCGCTGTTGGAACTCCTTGGAGAGCGATGTTTTACCGACTCCCGGCATGCCATGCACTACCGTCGTGGCACCGGGTGGGTTGAAGCTAGCGACCCGGGCCACAGTACGCACGAGCCGGTCCATCTCGCGTTCCCGCCCCACGAACCGCCGCGGATCCGTCCGATCGGAGTCCTCCGCGTAGTTCGCCAAGCCGCGGAACAATTCGTTGATGTCGCGTGGTTCGCGCATGTGGTTCGCGTGTCCAGCGAGGATGGTGCCATTGTAAGCTAACGGGCTGACACGCTGTTTGCGCGGAGCACCGTTGCGCCTCGTTTGTTTGATTGCCGCCTGTTTGGCGTTGGTGGCTTGTACGCCTACCGCGCCCCTTGTGGATTCTCCGGATGTGCCGCCGCGCAATGTGGATTGGCGCTCGTATCTCGGTGATCCGGGACGTGCGCACTACTCGCCGCTCAGGCAGATCAACCGCGCCAACGTCGGCCGTCTTGAGCGCGCTTGGGTGTACGACTCGGGCGGGCCGCCGGGGAGCATGTACGCCAGCCCCTTGGTGGTGGATGGCGTGCTCTACGGGCTGTCGCCGAGATTGGTGGCCTTCGCGCTGAACGCCGCCACCGGCGAGGAAATCTGGCGGGCGGACATCGACCTCAGCGCCGGCCTGCAACGGGGCCTTATGTGGTGGGAGAACCCCGAGGACGAAAGCGATAAACGCTTGTTCTTCGCCGCCGGGCGCGAGCTCTTGGGCTTGCGCGCCGCGGACGGAACGCTGGTGCCCGGCTTCGGCGATGGCGGCCGGCTGGATCTCACGCCGCCGGTGGAGCGCACCGGAATCTTCAACGTCACGGTGCCGGGGGTGGTTTTCCAAGACAAGCTGATCATGGGCTTCTCCACTTCCGAATGGGCGGACTCCTTCCCCGGTTCGATCCGCGCCTTCAGCGCCGTGGACGGCGCGTTGCTTTGGCAGTTCGACACCATTCCCGCGGTCGGCGCGCCCGGCTCGGAAACGTGGGCCGAAGGCGCGTTGGAACACGCCGGCGGCGCCAACGTGTGGACCGGCATGGCGCTCGACGAAGAACGCGGCATTCTGTTCGCCCCCACCGGCTCCGCCACCCCGGACTTCGTCGGCGCGACCCGCCTCGGCGACAATCTCTTCGCCAACTGCCTGCTCGCCATAGACGCCCGCAACGGCCAACTCCTTTGGCACTACCAGGTGGTGCGGCACGACTTGTGGGATCGCGACAACCCCGCCCCGCCCACGCTGGTGCGACTCGAGCGCGACGGTGTGGTCATCGACGCCGTCGCCCTCACCACCAAATCCGGCCACCTCTACGTCTTCGACCGCGAGACTGGCGAATCCATGTATCCCATCGTCGAAGTGGACACGCTGCCGAGCACGATGCCCGGGGAAGTGCCGGCGCCCAAGCAGCCCCTCTCCACGGTCGCCTTCAGCCGTCAGAAATTCGAGGTAACCAACCGCACGCCCGAAGCGAAGGCGCATGTGGAAGAGATCATCAAGGACTACGACTTGCGCCCCTGGGCGCCGCCAAAGGTAGGCACGGTGATTTTCTACCCCTGGTACGATGGCGGCGCCGAGTGGGGCGGTTCGGCGTTCGACCCGGAAGACCAGCGCCTGATTCTCAACGCCAACGACGCCGCCGGCATCCTCACCCTCGCCGAAGTGCCGGCCGGTTTCAGCAAATACGGCATCTACGCCAAGCACTGCGGCAGTTGCCACGGCTTGGATCTGGAAGGCACGGACGCCGGGCCCAACTTGATCGGCCTGTCGAAACGAATGCGGTTCCGCGAAGTGCTGCAGGTGGTGGCCGAGGGCCGCGGCCGTATGCCCGGCTTCTCACACATGAGCCGCGACGAATGGGGCGCGGTGCTTGGCTATGTGCTTGCCGACAACCCGGTGAAGGACGAGCCCACCACCGAGGTCACCTACGCCCACGGCGGCTACGTGTATCTGCGCGACCACGAGGGCTTGCCGGCGAACACGCCGCCGTGGGGCACTTTGAACTCGATTGATCTGGCCACCGGCGAAATCGTCTGGAAGGTGCCCTTCGGCAACTTCCCTTCGCATCCCGATCTGGGCTTCGGCGCCATCAGCTACGGCGGCCCGGTGGTCACCGCGTCCGGCCTCATCTTCATCGCCGCCACGCCGGATCGAAAGTTCCGCGCCTACGACAAGCGCGATGGCAGCGTGCTTTGGGAAACGGAACTCTCCGCCGCCGGCTATTCCACGCCGGCCGTGTACATGGTGAACGGCGTGCAGTATGTGGCGATTTCGGCCGGCGGCGGGCGGCAGGGGCCGCCTTCCGGCTCAGACTATTTCGCGTTCCGTTTGCCGCAAGCGCCGTAGGCATCTGCCCTCGCAGGAAAGACCTCACTCGAACACCTTGGCGACGCTGACGCCGGCGCCTTCCTTGTCCTTGATCACGCGCAGATCGTGATAGCTGACAGTGACAACCACTGTCGCCACGCTCGCGTTCGTCGCTTCGAAGACGCCTTGCACCAGCGCGGTGAACAGCGGCCCCGCTTGTGACGCCAGCGCTTCAGCCAGCGTACTGGTCAAGAGCCCGAAGAAGACGAGCAGTAGCAAAAGGCCGAACAGATGACCCTTGTACCCCTTTGTGAGGGCGACGCTCCGACGCAGCGCCGAGTTGTACTTGCGCTCCACGACCGCGGCCGGCACGGCAACCCAGAGCATCAGCAATACGATGATGCCCGGCACGACGAGCAGCATGAAGCCAACGGTCATGCAGAGGTTTGCCAACACACTCACCACCAAAGCGCATGGCAGCGCCCGGCAAGACTGCGCGAGCAACTGCGGAAACTCCGGTGCGGTGGCGCGCAAGTCGCGGATGACGGCATAGGCCAGACCGGCGTACAGCCACGCACTGCAAAAGGTGTACACCGCCGAATACGATCCGAACGCGGTCGTCCATGACCACATGGCGGCCACGGACTCCAAAATGTAGGCGCGCTGCGCCGCCACGTCTTTCGCGTCTTCTGGCGGCAGCGGCAGCCCCGGGTCACCGAGGATTGTCGGATCAAACAAAAAGAACACGCCCAACGGCGCGAAAGTGATCAGCGCCAGAAGCGCGAAAGCAAGCCAATTGCGTCCATAGACCGCAAAAGCGCCCCGCAGCACTTCGCCTATTTCGAAGCCTTGTACTTGCCGCATATGCGCTCCTCGGGCAGGCCGATTCTTCGAGCGCAATACTGCCACACCGCCCGCATCCGCCTTCCGCCAGCCGCGATTTGCGTTTGACCAACATGGCCGGTGTTGGCACACTTGCGCTCGTGCCAGCACCCACCGCGCCAAGCGCCCATCTAGACCGCTACAACGCGCTCTCCCCGGTGGCGCGCGTGGTGGCGCAAGTGTACGGCGTGGCCGCCTCCCGGGCGTTGAGCATCAGCCGCATCCACCGCGCGCTTCGCCTCGTCAAGCTGCGCGTCGACGGGCGCGTGGTGACCCTCGACCAAGCTCGCCGCGCCAACAACGAGTTGACGAAAGCCGGGTTGCTGGTGGACGGCGCCGCACGCTCCACCGTAGAGTACGTCCGCGACGGCCGCACCACCACCGATGGCTGGGCCTTGTCGCTGACGGGCATTGCCCACGCCGACGGCACTCTGGAAGCCATCGTGCGGGGCTTGGAGGCCACGCGGCAACAGCGCGGCTACTACTACGATGACGGCGAGGACGACATGCAGTTTCGCCGCCACCTCGTCAGCCGCGACTTCGACAGCTTGGACAAGCTCTACGACGTGTACGACACGCCGCCTTGGGGCATGCTCGCGGACCCCCTGCGCACGGACTTGATCAGCACCCTCCCGCAACGCCACGTCGCCTCCGCTCTGGCCGGTTGCCTCGAACGCACGATCGCCGCCTTGCTGCCGCCGGATCCATTGATCGAGATGTGCCAAGCGAAGGGTTTAGCGGCGGTGCTGCTTGACGACATCGCGTTCCTTCGTGTGCTGCAAGGCCGTTTCGACGACGCCGAGAACGTGTTCGCCACGCTGCCGCCGAGCGCCCGCGACAGCAAGGCGGCGCGCACCGCATTGGCCGCCACGCAGGCGTTCATCGCCACGCTGCGGGGCGACGACGAAGGCGCCCTGCGGGGCATCCAAGCCGCCATGGCCCACGAGAAGGCGGGCACGCGCAAGCGCAACGTCTTCGTGTGTTGCCACGCGTTCGCGCTGTCCCTGCTGGCCTTGGTGCGCACGGACACGCCCACCTCCCGGGATCTGTTCGAGCAAACGCTGCGCGCCGCCGAGCGCGTGGACAACGAGCGCTTCACCGACGACTTGGATTTGGTGGCCAACGCCGCCCGCGCCAAATCCAAGCGCGGCGTGTTCTCCACCACGCCCACCAAGCCGCGGCTGGACGCCTTGTTCGACGGCTTGCTGAGCTGCTGGCTGGACGATTTCCACCCCAACCCAGAACACCGCCGGGCGCTGCTGACGCGCCTGCGCGACCAAGCGGTGCCCGGCGGCTACGCGTGGGTGGCGGCCGAATGTGAGGAAGTGCTGCGTCGCTACACCCTGCGCCACGGCCGCAAAGCCGCCGCCGAAGCGGCCGCCAAGCAAACCGCCCGCGGGCACGAGCAACTGCGCACCACCACCTTGGCGGACCTAGCCGTGCCGCTGCCCGAGTGGGAGTTTTCGCTCAAGGAGCTGGAACAGCTCGCCCACGACGCCAAAACCAAGGCAAGCGGCGGGAAAGCCAAGGCCGTGTCCAAGCGACGTCTCGTCTGGGATCTGCAAACCGCCTACGACGACATCCTGCTCGACGTGCGCGAACAGCGCCAGCTCAAGAACGGCGATTGGAGCAAAGGCCGCCGCGTCGCCTTCAAGCGCTTGGCCACCGAGTCCTCCAACATGGACTTTCTGCTGGAGCAAGACCGCGACGCCATCGCGGCGCTGTCGGCGCGGCAATACTGGGGCGGCGGACAGGACTTGTACGCCGGCCAGCCGAGCCTGTTCGCCCTCGCCGGCCATCCGCACGTCTTCAACCGCGATGGCGAGCCGATGGACGTGGTGCGCCGCGAACCCGAACTTTCCATCGACGAGCAAGACGACGGCCAGGTTCTGGTGCGCGTGGAACCGCACGCCGGCGACAGCGAGCGGGAATACCGCGCCACGCTGCCGACCAAGGTGCGCTGCGAGGTGACGCGCTTCACGCCGGCGCACCGGCGCTTGTTCAACGCAATTCCGGAGGACGGCCTGCGCCTGCCGGCCGGCGCCAAGCCGCGCTTGCTCGATGCGGTGAGCGCCCTCGTCGGGGACATCCGCGTGCAAAGCGACAGCGGCGGCGCGGCCACCGCGCTGGAAGTGGCCGCCGACGCCGCGCCGTGGGTGCGGCTGGAGCCCTTGGACGCCGGCCTCACCGTGGCGGTGCTGGTGGAACCCATCGTGGATTCGGGCATTTGTTTCCCACCGGGCGCCGGCGGCGTGACCGTGTTCGCCAACCAGGACGGCCAAAGCGTGCAAGCCGCGCGCAATCTCGCCGCCGAACGCGAAGGCGCGGAGCGGTTGGCGCGGGAGTGTCAACTCGCCCCCCTGCCCACCGAGTTGGAACCGTTGATGCTGCCCGAACCGGAACAATGCCTGGAGCTGCTGCAGCGGCTGAAGGCGGCCGACGCCCGCTGCAAGTGGCCGAAAGGCGAGCCGTTCCGCATCGTCGCGCAAGCCACCACCCGCTCGCTGGCGCTGACGGTGAAGTCCGCCGAGGAGTGGATGCAGGCGTCCGGCAAGCTCGCCATTGACGAGGACCGGGTGCTGGACTTGAAACGCCTGTTCCGCCTGCTGGAAGCCAGCCCGGGATCGCGCTTCCTGCACCTGCAGGATGGCGAGTTCGTGGCGCTCACCAACACCTTCCGCCGGCAGCTGGACGATTTCGCCAGCCTCGCCGCGCCCGGCGCGAAGGACACGCTCCGCCTCAATCCCTTGGCGGCGCTGGCGCTGGACGACCTGCTCGCCGAGGCGGAGGTGGACGCCGACGAAGGCTGGCTCGATCTGCGCGCCAAACTCGCCGAGGCCCAGGCCTTCGAGCCCACCGTGCCGAGCACCCTGCAGGCGGAACTGCGGCCCTATCAAGTGGAGGGCTACGGCTGGCTGGCGCGATTGGCGCGCTGGGGCGCGGGTGCCTGTTTGGCGGACGACATGGGCCTTGGCAAAACGGTGCAAACCCTCGCCGCGCTGCTGGATCGCGCACCGCAAGGCCCGGCGCTGGTGGTCGCGCCCACCTCCGTGGTGGCGAACTGGGTGGACGAGGCGCGGCGTTTCGCGCCCACGCTGAACGTGAAACTCTACGTCGGCTTGGCCTCGGCCCGCGCCGACCTGCTCGCCGAACCCTCGCCGTTCGACCTGTACGTCACCACCTACGGCGTGGCGCAGAACGACATCGACGCCTTGGCGGATGTGCAATGGCGTAGCGCGGTGCTGGACGAGGCGCAGGCGATCAAGAACCCGGCCGCCAAGCGCACGCGCGCCATGCGGCGCCTGCAGGCGGACTTCCGCGTGATCACCACCGGCACGCCCATCCAGAACAACCTAGTGGACTTGCACTCGCTGTTCAGCTTCGTCAATCCCGGCCTGCTCGGCACCCTGCAACAATTCCGCGGCCACTTCCAAGTGCCCATCGAGCGCGACGGCGACGCCGTCACGCAGGGGCGTTTGCGCCGCCTCATCGCGCCGTTCGTGCTGCGCCGCTTGAAGGCGGACGTGCTGGACGACTTGCCGGAACGCACCGAGATCACGCTGCACGTGGAGATGTCCGCCGAAGAGGCGACGCTGTACGAAGCGCTGCGCCAACGCGCCGTGGAGGAGTTGGAGGCCGCCCGCAAGGAGGACCCGGAAATGGGCGAAGGCGCCCGCCGTGTGCAGGTGCTGGCGCACTTGACGCGGCTGCGCCTAGCCTGCTGCAACCCAAGGTTGGTGATGGATCGCCCGGGCGCGGCCGAGGGTCTGCCGGCGGCCGCCGTTCGCGCCGCCGGAGCCATCGAGAGCGCCAAACTGGCCACCTTCGCCACCACGCTGGCCGAGCTGCTGGAAAACCGCCACAAAGTGCTGGTGTTCTCGCAATTCGTCATGCATCTCAAACTGGTGGAGGAATACTTGCAGCGCGAGGGCGTCGCCTACCAGTACCTCGATGGCTCGACGCCGGCCAAAGTCCGCACCAAGCGCATCGCCGCCTTCCAAGCCGGCGAGGGCGACGTGTTCCTGATCTCCCTGAAAGCCGGCGGCGTCGGCCTGAACCTCACCGCCGCCGACTACGTGATCCACATGGACCCGTGGTGGAACCCGGCGGTGGAGGACCAAGCCTCGGACCGCGCCCACCGCATCGGCCAAACCCGCCCCGTGACGATCTACCGCCTAGTCACCGAGGGCACCATCGAAGAACAGATCGTCGACCTGCACCACCACAAACGCGACCTCGCCGACCAGCTCCTAGAAGGCGCCGACGCCGCCGGCCGCCTAAACGCCGACGAGCTGCTGGAGCTGCTGCGGCAACCGCTAGGAGCGTAGGTGTAGGGCGAACGCAGGTGTCTCGTCACGCTCGACGTAAGGCCGTCCGGTGCGCCGCGCTTGCGCCGCCGGCGAGCGCAGGTGCCGTCTTCGAGCGGGCCGCGTGCCGAGGACGGCGCCCACCAAGGCGTCGAGCTGCTCGGCTTCGGCGGTTCTGTCGATGGCCGGCGCCAGCGCCCGCGCCTCGTCGCGCAACCGATTGGCGGCATCCACGCCGGCCCGTCGGATCAGGCTGTCCATGCGATCCTCCAGTTCGCGCTCGCCAAGGGTGCGCGCCAGCCGGCCACCACGCGCCCGCGACGGCCGCAGGTTGTCCAGCCAAGCCCGCGCCGTGGAACTGAGGAACAGCGCGTTCAGGAAAGGGCGGTCGGATTCTTGCGGGCCGGCGCCGCGGCGCGGTCGCAACGTGATGCCCGGCAAGAAGCGTGGCCTGTCGTCTTCGGCCACGAGGCACACGGAGCCATCCACCGCTGGCGTGTTCTCGAAAGCCGTCCGGTCCGCAACCAAAGCGCCGGGGAAGTAGCCGGCGACGATGCCCCAGAGATTGCGTCGGACGATGGCCTCCGGCGTATCGACCAAATTGGAGGTGTAGAGGAGCGAGCCCAGCTTGCGCAAGCGGCCGGCCGTGCGTCGCCGCGAGACCTCCCGGCTGATGGCGGTGTTGGACACGAAGGCCTCCGGCAGGGCGTCGACCAAGCGGGCGGCACTTTGGGAACTTTCTGGCGTTAACGCTCGCACAAGAGAGAAATCCGACTTTAGTGGGGTAGTTTTGCGAATTATGCGCCTTTAACGAGAGATTGACACTCTCTCACGCGAGGGGCTGGGCGCCAGCAGCCGGTAGTTCCAGGCGCGCCAACGCGCCGCCGAGTTCGCTCTCCGCTAGCGCTAGGCGGCCGCCGTAGTTGGCGGCCAGTTCCACGACCACCGCCAAGCCGATGCCTTGGCCGGCCACATCGTCTTGCGCTCGCGCGCCGCGTTGCAACACGGCTTGGCGTTTCGCCGGCGGGATGCCGTCGCCATCGTCTTCGATGACGAGCGCGACGCCGTCCGGGGTTTCGTCCACGGAAACGCGCACTTGCGAGCGGCAGTACTTGAAGGCGTTTTCCAGTAGGTTGCCGATCATGTCCATGGCATCGCTTTCGTCCACGCGCACGGCGGATTCCTGCGGGGCGGGTCCCTCGCGCTGCCACGGGGCGTCCACCACCACGCCTTTCTCCTCGTAGGCGGTTTGCAAGGCGCTGGTGATGCGCGCCGCCAGAGGCAGCAACGCCAGCGGCGCCGCCGGCAGCAACGGCCGTGCGGCGACGGCGCGGGCGAGCTGGTGTGCCACCGTCGTTTCCATGCGTCCGAGTTGCTCGCCGATGATGGCGGCGGCGCTCTGTTGCAGGTCGCGCATGGTGTTGCGCAGCACGGCGAGCGGCGTCTTGAGGCTGTGCGCCAAGTCGTCCATGGCGCGACGGTAGCGCTCGCGGTTTTCGCGCTCGTAGGCGACGAAGCGGTTGAGGTTGCGGGCGAGGCCGCCCAGTTCAACGGGGTAGTCGTCGCCGATGTCGGCGCGGTCTCCGGCTTCCAAGGCGCGGATGCGGGCCACCATCCGGCGCAGCGGCGCAAAGCCCCAGCGCACCGCGGCGAATTGGATGATCACGAAAGCGAGGGTCGCGCCGATCAATCCGATGGCCGCGTTGCGGCGAAAGGCGGCGATCTGCCCGCGGTAGGGCGCATTGTCCGCGAACACCCAAATGGTGGCGCGCGTATTGGAGGGATCCCAAATCACCGTGTAGGCGAAAGTGAACCGTCCCGCGCTCTTCTCTCTTGCGAAGACGTGCTCGCCGGGCGCGGGTCGGCGCGGCAGCGTTTTTTCGGGCAAGTCGAAACCGCGCACCGCGGCCGATGGCGAGCGCCACACCACGCCGCGGCCGGCCACGTCCACGAAGGCGTACAGCCCGCCTTGTGGTTGGGCGAGCCGCGGCGCTAGGTGTCCGGTGGAGACGACGATGTCGCCATCGCGCTCGTCGATGGCGCCGAGCACGCCATAGGCGATGTTGCGCAACTGTTGCTCGGCGCCGGTGCGCACGGCGGCTTTGTGCGAACGATCCAACATCCACCCGACGGCGCCGAGGCCAACGGTCAGTACGCCGATGGTGACCAGCAACAGGCGCGTTTGTAGGGAAAACGCCCTCAAGCGCGGTATCGCTCAGCCCGGTTCCGGCGGTGATTCCACCGCGAAGCGGTAGCCTTGGCCGCGAACGGTGCGGATGGGTTTGTGGCGGCCTTCTGGATCGAGTTTGCGCCGCAGCCGGCCAACGAACACCTCGATCACGTTGCTGTCGCGGTCGTGATCCTGCTCGTAGAGGTGGTCGGTGAGTTCCGCCTTGGAGACCACCCGCGACGGGTTCATCGCCAGAAACTCCAACATTCGATACTCGAACGCAGTGAGGTCAACTAGGGCGCCGTCCACGCGCACTTCCTTGCGCGCCGTGTCGAGCCGCAGCGGGCCGCAGTTCACCACCGCCGCGGCGTAGCCGGCGGCACGGCGGATCAACACCTTGAGGCGCGCCAGCAGTTCCTCCATGTGGAAGGGCTTGGTGAGGTAGTCGTCCGCGCCGGATTCCAAGCCGTGTACTTTGTCGCGCCAGCCGCCGCGGGCGGTGAGGATGAGGATGGGCGTGGTCTTGCCCTCCCGGCGGAGGGTTTGGATGACGGACATGCCATCCACCTTGGGCAGCCCCAAGTCCACCACCGCGGCGTCGTGATCGTACTCGCGGGCGAAGTAGAGGCCCTCCTCGCCGTCCGTGGCCACATCCACGACGAAGCCCTGATCGCGCAGGAACTTGTCGATCTGCGCGGCCAGCAGCACCTCGTCCTCAATGATCAGCAGACGCATCGTTGGCCTGTGGGCGGGGCGGCGGTGGTCTCAGGATTCGGCCAGCGGGATCGACGAACACCGTCTTCACGCGGCCGTCCACGTCCACGCGGATGCGGTAGCGGGCGTCGTCGCCGGCCAATTGCGGCGCTGCGTCTCTGTGTACGACGTTGCCGCCATAGCTCTGGCGAACGATGGCGGCGGCGTCGTCCAAGGTGATGGCTGGTCTTGTTGGGCGCTGGCGCACCTTGGCGACGATGCGGGTATCCGTGGTCGATGGGGCAGGGCGGGCGCTTGCTAGGGCGATTTGGCGGTTGTCGGCGGGAGCGCGGTCGTCCGCATTGCCCGGCGGCGCGACCGGCGGCGGAGCTTCCGCCGAAGCCGGCACATCCGATTTTGCCTGTTGCCCGCCGTCGCTGTCCGCTCGCCCTATCGCCGCGGCCAGAGCCGCGCAGGCGCACAGGACAGCGCAGAGGCCAAGGCGTTGGTGGGAACGGCGACGCATTCGGCCACCCCGTGGCAACGTGAGGGACATTCTACGCCGCTGCCGCCGTCCGCCGTCTTCAAGCCGTCGGCCGTCGTCACGCTGGCGTAACGTCGATGCGCACACGGATGGTGTCGCCCGGGCGTTTGCTCATGCGCGCCCGGTGGATGTCGCCGCGGTGCCGGTAGGTGACCATGTAGCCGGCCACGCGCTCGACCCGCTTCGTCCGCTCCACCGTCTCGCACACTTCCTGCCGCACCAGCCGGCCGCGGCGTGGCGACGCATCGGCAATGCCTTGGGCGATGTTGGCGCCCACCAACGCGCCCAGCACCGCGCCGACTTGCTTGTTGCGCTTCTTGTGGCCCACCGCGTTGCCGATGGCGCCGCCAATCAACGCGCCGAAGAGCGGGGCGGTGCCGCTTTCCGCGCGCCGCGCATGGCGCACCTTCTCCGTCCAGCACCGCTCCTTCGGCTCGATGCGCTGCACGATTTCGATGATGGGTTCCACATCCACCACCTGCGCTTCCTCGTAGCGGGGTTCGCCGAGCGCGGCGATGGGCGCAAAAACCAAGGCCGCCAAAATGCTGCGTTGCCACATGGCGCTGTCTCCAAGTTGGGTTTGCCTGCCAGTGTGCCGCCGACACCTGAATGGAACCTGAACGCCGTCGCGGATGCATAATCGCGTGTACGGCCCAAGGGAGGACGCAATGTCCAGCCACACCATCCA
Source organism: Candidatus Azotimanducaceae bacterium (assembly GCA_965243095.1). Taxonomy (GTDB): domain Bacteria; phylum Pseudomonadota; class Gammaproteobacteria; order Pseudomonadales; family Azotimanducaceae; genus VXYL01. The sequence goes on along the minus strand of OZ251530.1, from coordinate 676,518 downwards.
ACTGACGGACGCCCTGCACGAATACCTGCTGCGCGAAGGCTTGCGCGAGTCCGGCGCTGCCCGTGCCCTGCGCGAGGAGACGCTCGCCGCAACCCGCTGGCACGTCATGCAGATTTCCCCGGAGCAAGGCGCGTTCATGGCGCAGCTGGTGCGGCTGATCAACGCGCGCCGCACCATCGAGGTGGGCACCTTCACCGGCTACAGCGCCTTGGTGGTCGCCGAGGCGTTGCCGGCGGACGGTTCGCTCGTCGCCTGCGACGTCTCCGAGGAATGGACGGCGATCGGCCTCCCCTTCTGGGAACGCGCCGGCGTGGCCGAGAAGATCGACCTGCGCCTGCGCCCGGCCTTGGAGACGCTGGACGAGTTGCTTGCCGATGGCGAAGCCGGCCGCTTCGACTTCGCCTTCATCGACGCCGACAAGGCCAACTACGACGCCTACTACGAACGCTGCTTGCAGCTGTTGCGCCCGGGCGGCGTGGTGGGCATCGACAACGTGCTCTGGGGCGGCCGCGTGACGAACGCCGAAGCCAACGACGAGGACACCCGCTCCATCCGCGCATTGAACGCGAAAGTGCGCGACGATGCGCGCGTGGATGCGTCGATGCTGCCCATAGGCGACGGCTTCACCCTCGCCATCAAGCGATGACGGGCGTAAGTAAGTGCTCACTCACGGCAAGTGTTGATGAGCAACGAATCCGGCAAGGCGGGTGCTTGTGGAGTTGGCGGTAGCGGCCGGGTTTCGCTGCTGTTGCCTCACAGCAGTTGCGAGAGCAGTGTGCGGGCGGGCACCGCTAGCGGGTGTCCGGGCGTAGCGAAGCAGTCGGCGTCAACGTAGTCGCCGCCGACCACGGCTTGGAATGCGAACGGGGCGCCCAGCTGGCGGGCGAAGTGGTGCAACGCCGGGCTCAACGCGGTTTCGGTGTGCTTCGCCTCCACGAGAAACCACGGTTCGCCGTCGCGGACGACCACGAAATCCACCTCGCGCTTCTCCTTGTCGCGCAGGTAGCCGAGTTCGAAGGCGCCCAAGCCGAGGTCGTTCCAACCTTGCACCGCCTTGAGCAGGTGGCAGGCGATGAAGGTTTCCGCGCGTCGGCCAACATCGCGTACGGCAGCCCAGTCGCGCAGGAACCACTTCGGTTCCTTGCGCAGCGAGCGCGAGACGTTCTCGAACCACGGGCGAACGAGGAAACCCACGTGTAGATCGCATAGGGCCGCCACCCAGCGGTGGGCGGTGTCGGCGGAAACGCGGGCATGTTTGGCGAGATTGCCGAACACTAGCTGTTCGGCGGAGCGATCCGTGAGCGCGCGCAGCATCACTTGCAGCTGATCGAGTTGCTGCACGCCGTTGATCTCGCGCACGTCTTCGCGCACCAGTTGCGCGGCGCGGGTGGTGCGCCACCGCCTTGAGAAGCGCACGTCGCGGCGCAGGAAAGGCTCGGGGAAGCCGCCGTGCTCCCAAAGCGCGCGGAAGTCGTCCTCGCCGACGGCCCGCGGCATATGCAACACGCCGTTCGCTTCGCTTGGTGGGTTTGGCGGCCAGGTTGGAGACGCAAGTTCCGCAACGGAGAACGGGTGCATTCGGTAGTGGAAGTAACGGCCCATCAGGCTGTCGCCGCCACGCTGAAACACGTCCAAACGGCTGCTGCCGGTAACCACGATGTGAACGCGCTCGCCGTAGGTGTCGAAGAAGCCCTTCAGAAACTCCTTCCAGCGGGGGAACTTGTGCAGCTCGTCGAACAGCACCAGCGGCTTCCGGGCGGCCAACCGCTCAAGCCCCAGGAGATCCGCAACGCGTTGCGGCCCAGCGAGCAGGCGCTCGCGGTCGTCCACATTGTCCCAGTTCACGTAGACGTCGGCGCGCAGTCGGCCGGTGGTGGTCTTGCCCACCTGCCTTGGCCCGCTCAAAAACGCCATCTGGCGGTTCTCGGCGAAGTGGCCCGCCAACAGGTGGTCGTAGAATCTCGGTGTTGCCATAGCCCGACCATTATCGCGCTCATCGTCGAATAGTCAAGACCATTCTACGATGGGCACGATAATGGTCGGGCTTATACTGGCTCATCCCGACAGCGGTGGAGAAGGCAATGGCAGGCTGGTTGAGGTACGCAAACGTCCGATCGGGAGCACCACGCAAGGCCCCCGCCCATCGCGCTGGCATAGGTTGGCCGGCCAAATGTGCCTTCTGGGTGCTCTGTTGCGCCTTCGGCGTACCGTTCGCCAGTCACGCCGCCGATGGCGTGTATTTCGGCGCGGAGCTCGGTGCCTCGGTGCCCGGCGGTTTCGCGCTGACGCGCACGAACCACGGCGTGCCCACCAACTGCGACCAATGGCTCGGTGGCCACGATTTCGATGGCGACGGCGTGGACGACGTGCCGCTGCCGCCGGGTGAGTGTGCGCCGCGGGCCTTGCCGGCCGGTGCCAACGAGGTCGATTTGGATGCCGGTTTGTTGGCGGCGGCGAGCGTCGGCGTGATGCGCGGGCGCTTGCGTATCGAAGCCGAATACGTCCACCGGCGGCAGAGCGGCGGCACGGCTTCGTTGGTGGTGCCGGGCGACCCGAAACAACGCGAGTTCGTTCGCCGCGAGGAAGGGGCGGACGATGTGCGCGTGGACAGCCTGTTCGCCAACCTCTATTGGATGTTCCCGCCCACAGCAGGCGGCAAGTGGACGCCGTATGTCGGCGTGGGCGTGGGCGCGATGCGGGTGTCGTTCGACTACGCCGCCACCTCGGTGCGCACCGGCGACGCCGCCGCGTTGATCGCGCTCGGGCGCAACCCCAACGCCGCCGGCACCACCTCAAGGGCACTGGCCGGCCTTTCGGACACACTGGTCGGCGGCCAGGTGCTGGCTGGAGTGCGCTACCGCCTTGGCGAAGATCGTTCCGTCAACCTCAAGCTGCGCTACGCGGATGCCTTGGGCGAATTCTCCGCTGGCGGCAACCGCTGGCGCACGTTGCGCGATCACGCATCCACGGTGGCGCCGGGCGGCGCGCCGGTGCGGTACGACATCGACGCCGACGGTTTGCGCTCTTGGGGCGTTTCCGTAGGTTTCGAGTGGCGCCTACGGTAGCGAGGGCGCTGGCTGCGTCATCAAGAACCGCTGGCGCTCCTCCGCATCGCGCTCCAAATCCGCGACCGCGGCCGCCACGGCTTGGCCGATCAAGTCCATCTTCCGCACTTGCTGCAAGCGCGGCCGCGCCGCCGCGAGCTGCTCCTCGCTGAGCAAGGCGCGAAACAAGCCGCAGGCGTCCGCCAGGCAGATGAGCACGACATCACGCGGCCCGGGCAGGTCGTCGGCGAACAACACGTCGAAGATGCGCAGCTTCACCTCGCGCTCCGCCTCGCCGTCCACCACCGGATAGCGGCGGGCGCGGAACACCCACAGGAAGCGGTCGGCGCTGCGTTCCAGAATCCCGCGCCCCAGCAAGCGCTTGAGCGCCGCGGCGTGGATGTCGCCGGCGCGCACGGCAAAGCGCTCCACCCAGTGCCGGGCATCCTGAACGCCGTCGGCGGCTGCGAGTTCCGCCAGCGACGGGTCGAGCAAGGCGTCCCCCGTGGGGGTCTCGTTCACCAGTTCGAGCTTGCGCAAGTCCGTGTCGATGCGGTTCTCCAGCGCCAGATCCATCAGCACGGCCCCGGCGAGGGCGTAGCGCAGCGACGCGCCGGGAACGCGGGCGAACCGCCCACCGGAATCTTGCAACAGGAGGAGCAACACCTCCTCCGCGAATCTCAGCATGTCGCCGCTTCCTGAATGCTGGTTGGGCAGTATAGCCGCCGCTCAGCAGGGTTCGACCCTGTCCACCTGCAGTTGCAGCGTTTCCGCGTCGCCGTAGTCGTTGATGGCCAGCCGGTACACCGCCCGCGCACGTTTGGCACCGACGGGCTCTTGGTTGAAGGCGATGCCGTCGGTGACGCGGCCGTCGCGTTTGAGGACGATCTTGAGATGCCGTTCGCCCACCACGCGCTCGTTGATCACTTCGAACTCGCCGTGGAAGGTTGGCTCGGGAAAGCCGGAACCCCACGGGCCCCATGCGGCGACGAGGTGGGCGTTGCGCAGGGTGAGGTCGGCCGCATCCAGCTCGCCGTCGGTGATCACCACGCCGGCCAGGTCGCGTTCGCTCACGCGGGCGGCCACGGCGTCGTTGAAGGCTAGGCGGAAGCGTGGCAGGTGCGCGCGTCGCAGGCTCAGGCCGGCCGCCGCGGCGTGGCCGCCGAAGTTGCCGACCAAGCCCGGATGCCGCGCCGCGCAATCGGCGATGGCGTCGCGGATGTGCAGTCCCGGGATGGAGCGGGCGGAGCCTTTGAGGTCGTCCGGCGCGGCCGGGCCGGCGTCCGCGAAGGCGATCACCGGGCGGTGGTAGCGTTCGCGCATGCGCCCGGCGACGATGCCGACCACGCCTTGGTGCCAGTGCGGTTCGTACAAGCACAGCCCTTTGACGTCGCCCACGTCGCCGCTTTCCACCAGGGCGGTGGCGTCTTCGTTCATGCCGGCTTCGATGTCGCGGCGCTCGAGGTTGAGTTGGTTGAGGTGCGCCGCCAAACCCCGCGCTTCGTCCAAGCTGGTGGCGAGCAGGCAGCGGATGCCGATGCCGATGTCTTCGAGCCGGCCGGCGGCGTTCAAGCGCGGCGCGACGGCGAAGCCGAGATCGGCGGCGGAGAGCTTGGAGAGCGCCCGGCCGGCCACTTCCGCCAGCGCCTGAACGCCCGGGCGCACCCAGCCGCGGCGCATTCGGCGCAGCCCTTGATGCACCAGAATGCGGTTGTTGCGATCCAGCGGCACCACGTCCGCCACGGTGCCGATAGCCACCAGATCCAGCCAAGCGGCCAAGTTGGGCACGTCGATGCCGCGGGAGTCGAAATGGCCTTTGGCGCGCAGCACTTGGCGCACGGCGCTCATCACGTAGTAGGCCACACCAACGCCGGCCAACGTGCGGCTGGCGAAGCGGGAATCCGTCAAGTTCGGGTTCACCAAGGCGTGCGCTTCCGGCAGCGCCTCCCCGGGCAAGTGGTGATCGGTGACGATCACGTCCACCCCGGCCGCCTGCGCCGCGGCCACGCCGGCCACGCTGGAGACGCCGTTGTCCACCGTGACGATGACGTTCGGCCGCTCGGCCAACAGCACACGCACGAACTCCGGCGAGAGCCCGTAGCCGAACTCGAACCGATTCGGCACACGGTAGTCCACCTGCGTTGCGCCGAAGGCGCGCAGCAGGGAGACGCACAGCGCCGCGGCGGTGGCGCCATCGGCGTCGAAATCGCCGGCGATGAGGATGCGCTCATCGTCCACCACGGCCCCGGCGAGCCGCTCGGCGGCGCGGTTGATGTCCGGCAGCGCCGTCGGCGGCACCAGCGCCGCGAGGGGCAGGCGCAGCTCCTCGGCGTCGGAGACGCCGCGCGCGGCCAAGGCGTCGCGCAGGAACGGCGGTAGATCGGCGCCGAAGTTGACGGGCTTCTTGGGTCGCGTTTCGATGAGCATGGCTGTGGCGGTCAAGTCGCTACAGATCGGCCACGCGAATTCGCGTGATGGCGCTCTTTGCACCACCCACGCTAGCTACCCCGGCCACCCCGTCCAGCTGGCGCAACTCGGCCACCGCGGCTTCCACCACGCGCTCGGCAACTTCATTGGTGAGGATCACGATGGGCACCCACGGCTCGGCGTCGGCGCGCACCGCCGCGGGGCGTTGAATCACCGCTTCGATGGATATGTCCCGATGGCTCAGCACGTCGGCAACTTCCGCGAACACGCCCGGTTGATCGACGGCGGGGATCTTCAGGTAGTGGGCGCACACGAGATCCTCCACGCCAAGCGCGGGCAGCCGCTCGCCGGCAGGCTTCGGCACCGGCAGGTCGCCGCGCGCCAAAGCCACCAGATCCGCCACCACCGCCGAGGCCGTGGCCATGCCGCCGGCGCCGGGGCCGATGTGCAGGGTAGAACCCACGGCGTCGCCACGCGCCAACACCGCGTTCATCACGCCGGACACCTTGGCCAGCAGCAGATGTTCCGGCACCAGCGCCAAGTGAACCCGGGCGTCCAAGCCTTCCTCGCGGCGGCGGGCGATGGCCAAGTGCTTCACTGCGAAGCCGAGTTCGCGGGCGTAGCGGATGTCTTCGATGTCCACGCCGGCGATGCCTTCCACATGCACCCCGGCATAGTCGATGTCCGTGTCGAACGCCGCCGCCGACAGCACCGCCAGCTTTTGCGCGGCGTCCATGCCTTCCACATCGAAGGCGGGATCGGCTTCCGCGTAGCCGAGGCGTTGCGCTTCGGCGAGGGCGGCGGCGAAATCCTGGCCATCGTCTTCCATCGCCGTGAGGATGTAGTTGGAGGTGCCGTTGACAATGCCCGCGAGCAGATCGCGCCGGTTGGCCGCGAGGCCGGCGTGCAGGGCCTGCACGATGGGAATGCCGCCGGCAACTGACGCTTCGTAGCCGAGCGGCAAGCCTTTTTCCGCCGCCAAGGCGAACAGCGCGTTCCCGCGTGCGGCCAAGAGCGCCTTGTTGGCCGTCACCACCGGGCGCCCGGCGCGCAAACTGGCTTCCACCAATGCCCCGGCGGCGTCTTCGCCACCGATCAGCTCCACCACCACATCCACCGGCGCCGTCGGCAAGCACCCCAAGTCCGTGCCGAACGTCGCCCCGCCCAAGTCGACGTCCGGCTTGGGCGTGCGGCTGGCGACGTGCGCCAGCGCTATCGGCCGCCCGGCGCGCGCCGCGATGGCGTCCCGGTTCCGCGCCAGCAGCCGCACCACGCTGGCGCCCACCGTGCCAAGGCCGGCCAAGCCGACCCGCAATGTCGGCGGATTCACAACGAACAGCTTGCTGTGGAGTGCGCCGCGGCTACAAGCCAATGCGCTCGGCGAGGGTGTCCGCCTCCAGAAAGCCCGGCACCAGCGTGCCGTCTTCGAGCACCAGCGCGGGGGTGCCGGTGAGCCCCACTTCCTGCGCGATGGCGTGCTGCTTGCCCACCGGATGGGTGCAGGTTCGGGAGGGAATCCCCTCGCCGCGCTTCAACGCCGTCAACGCCGCCTTCGGATCGTCCGCGCACCAGGCCGAAACCATCTTGTCGTAGGTGGCGGAATTGACGCCGGCGCGGGGAAACGCGAGGTAGCGCACTTCGATTCCGAGCGCGTGGTAGTCGTCCATGATGGCGTGCAACTTGCGGCAGTAGCCGCAGTCGGTGTCGGTGAAAACCGCCACCACCGAGCGCGTGCCGCCGGGCGGGGCGAAGATGATCATGTCCGATTCCGGCACCTCGGCCATCGCTTTGCTTAAGCGGTCGCGCTGCTTGGCCGTGCGCTTGACGTTGGTGAGCGAGATCACGCGGTCGCCCCGTTTCTCGTACAGGTCGCCGACGATGAGGTGGCGGCAGCCTTCGTCGGCGACGTGCAGGTAGTTGCCGCCCTCGGCCTCCACTTCGTACAAGCCGGCCACCGGCGACGGCTGAACTTCCACCGCCACGATGCCGATCTCCTTCAAGCATTCGGTGACTTTGGCGGCTGCGGTGTTCGCTTCCGCCTTGCCCGGGGCCGGCGCCTCGTCCGTGTCCGCCGCTTTCGTGCAAGCCGCGGCCGCGAACAAGGCGCAAACGAAAGCCGTGCGCAACGGCGTGGCGTATGCCTTGGCGCTTGGCGCGTGGAACCGTGCTGGGGCGGGGAAGCTGGGCATTGGCGTACCTTTCTCTTGTCGGCTGTTGTCGGCCCGGCTATTGCGGACTAGCCGCGCGGATGGTGCTGCGCATGCAACCGCTTCAGGCGGTCGCGGGCGACGTGAGTATATATCTGCGTTGTCGATAAATCCGCGTGGCCAAGCATGAGTTGCACGGCACGAAGGTCGGCGCCGTGGTTGACCAAGTGCGTGGCGAAGGCGTGGCGCAGCGTGTGCGGCGAAATCTCGCGGTCGATGCCGGCGATTATGGCGTAGCGCTTGATGGCATGCCAGAAGGTCTGGCGCGTCATCGCCCGGCCGCGGTTGCTGGGAAACAGCGCCTCGCTGGCACGACCTTTGAGAATGTGCGGCCGGCCTTGCGCCAGATAGCCGGCCAGCCAGCCCAGCGCCACTTCCCCCACCGGAACCAGGCGTTCCTTGCCGCCCTTGCCCACCACCTGCACCGTGCCCCGGCGCGGATTCAAGGCCGCGACGGCGAGCGAAACCAGCTCGCTAACGCGCAGGCCGGTGGCGTACAGGAGCTCCAGCATCACCTTGTCGCGGTATTCGCCCGGTGCGCCTTCGGGGTCGTCGCTGCGCGGCGCCCGCAGCAGTCGTTCCACTTCCTCCTCGGAGAGCGAGTTCGGCAACGGCCGGCCAAGCAGCGGGCTGGGCAGATTGGCGGTGGGATCCACGGTCGCGCCGCCGGTTTCCACGGCGCGGCGGTAGAAACTCCGCGCAGCGGCGAGAAACCGCGCCGCGGTGCGCGACGAGCGGCCGGCGCCGAGGCGAGCGGCCAGGAATCCGTGCAAATCCGCTTCGGTGGCGGTGGCGATGTCGCGCTGCAACCACGCGGCCAGCGCCGCCAAATCCTGCCGATAGGCGGTCAGCGTGGCGCGGCTCAGGCCGCGTTCCAGCCAGAGGTAGTCCAAATGAGAGTCGATTGCCGCCGCGGAGTGCGCCAATGCACCGTTTTGGTTCGTCTCTTGAGTGGCCGGTTGGCCCATGTGTTCGTCCTTCCGTGGACTTCGCCCGCATCTTAGCGCAATTGGCAGGGAGGACGCGGCTGGATCGGCCAAGTTGGCACGGAACTTGCTGCGATAAGCCAACCCCGGTTGCCGGTTTCGTCCGGCGCGGGGTCGTTCAGCAAGCGGTAAGCCTCTCGCCGAGCTGGACCACGCCAGCTTGTCAGCGGGACAGTTCTCCCCTTCGAATCTTCCCCGGCAAGCTGGCCACTACAGCTTTACACCTACTACACCCGGGATCTTCCCCCACGCCAGACGTTACACCCGCTACACCTTTTCGCGGATCCGCGCCGCCCGCCCGCGCCGTTCGCGCAGGTAGTAGAGCTTGGCCTTGCGCACATCGCCGCGCCGTTTCACTTCGATGTCCGCGATCAGCGGGCTGTGCGTTTGGAACGTCCGCTCCACGCCGACGCCGTGGGACATCTTGCGCACCGTGAACGCCGAGTTGAGGCCGCGGTTGCGTTTGCCGATCACCACGCCCTCGAATGCTTGCAGCCGTTCCCTGCCGGCTTCGCGGACGCGCACTTGGACGACCACGGTGTCGCCCGGCGCGAACGCCGGCATGTCGCCTTTGAGCTGCCGCCGCTCCAGTTCCTCGATGTGCGTATTCGCGTGCATGGTCTCCCTCCGTTTTGTCCGTTTTGCCGACTTGCCCGTTCCCGCGGGCTGATTCTTGCCGTCGCCTGCTAGCTCTCGGCACCATCGGCCGCGAAGCACTCGGCTAGCAGCGTTCGGTCTTCCGCCGCCAGCGGCCGGTCGAGCAGCAAGTCCGGCCGCCGCCGCCAAGTTCGCGCCAGCGCCTCGCGGCGTCGCCAGCGCGCCACCGCGCCGTGGTCGCCGGAAAGCAGCACCGGCGGCGCGTCTAGGCCCGCGCACTGCTCCGGGCGCGTGTACTGGGGATGATCAAGCAAGCCGTCCATGTGCGACTCCGCTGTCGCGGACGCGGGATTGCCCAAGCTGCCGGGCAACAACCGCGCCACCGCGTCCAGCACCACCAGCGCCGCGAGTTCGCCGCCGGAGAGCACGAAGTCGCCAATGGAAAGCTCGCGGTCCACGTCGGCGGCGACGAAGCGCTCGTCCACGCCTTCGTAACGCGCCGCCACCAGAATGAAGCCGGGCGTTGCGGCCAACTCGGCAGCGACGCGCTGGTCGAACCGCTCGCCCTGCGGCGTGAGCAGGATGACCGGCGCACCCGGCGGCGCGTGGCCGCGAGCCTCCCGCACGGCCGCACGCAGCGGCGCCAGCATCATCACCATGCCCGGCCCGCCGCCGAAAGGCCGGTCGTCCACGGTTTTGCGCTCGTCGCCGGCGTGGTCGCGGGGATTGATCAAAGCGCAGTCGAGCCGCCCGTCGCGCACCGCACGCCCCAAAACGCCAACCGCGAACGCGGCTTGCGCCAGCTCGGGAAACAAGCTCACCACGGCCGCCTTCATTCCCACTCCGGGTGCCAATCCACCATCACGCGGCCGTCGCCATCGTCCACGGCAAGCACGAACTGCCGCACGAAGGGAATCAGCCGCTCGCGGCGGCCGTCGGCGACGACCAGAACGTCGTGCGCCGGCGTTGCGAACACGCGCGCCACAACGCCGAGGGATTGTTCGGTAGCGCCATCGGTCGCCGCACACACCACGCGCCGGCCCACCAAATCGCGCCAATAGTGTTCGCCCTCTTCGGGTTCCGGCAGCACCTCGGCGGCAACACCGATGCGGTGCCCGCGCAACGCGCTCGCGGCGTCGCGATCGGCAGCTTCGTCAATGCGCGCGACGAAGCCGTGGCCATGCGGCCTCGCGGTGGCGCGCACCTCGCGCCAATCGGTGGAACTGGCAATCTGCCACGGTTCATAGCCGAGCAGGTTTCCCGCCGGATCGGTGAACGACCGCACATGCACCCAGCCGCGCACGCCGAACGGCGCGCCCACCGCCCCGACAACCACCACCTCGCCGGACACGTTTCAACTGGCGTCCGGCGCTTCGCTGGCCGTTGGCGCGGCTTCGGCAGCCGCTTCGCTGGCCGGCGGCGCTGCCTCGGCGCTCGCCGCCGTTTCCTTGCGCGACTTGGCGACCAGCTGCCGCACCCGCTCGGTGGGTTGAGCGCCCACACGCAACCAGTGATCCACGCGCGGCAGATCCACGCGCAGTTCCGGCTCTTGGCCTTGCGCGACGGGGTTGTAGAACCCGATGCGCTCGATGAAGCGGCCGTCGCGGCGGGCGGACTTCTCCGCCACCGTGATGTGGTAGAAGGGCTTTTTCTTGCCGCCGTGACGCGCCAATCGAATCGTGACCACCTGCGGGCGACCTCCGTGGACGAAAGGGCGCGGATTCTACCCGACCGCGGGCGACGTGGGAACTGCGATTTTTCGTTTGGCGGGATGGGCAAAGTCGCGTTACGATTGCGCTAGGATCGACTGAATTGGATGGAGCCAAAGCCGATGAAATCCCCCCGGCGTCCGGCATGACGGGACGGTCGGTATGACGGGCCGGAGCCGTCGCGCCCGCGCCGCGTGCTTGTGCGCCGTCCTCGTCGCGCCGCTCCTCGCCCTGATCGCGGTACCGGCGGCGGCGCAGACGGCGTCGATTACGGCCACCTCTCCGGCGATCCTGCACGACGAAAATCTCAACAACGCCACCGTCACGGTGGCCCTGACCGGCGTGACGTTCGAGAGCGGCGTGACGACGGCGAGTTTCGAGCTGGTGACGACGATCACCGGCGTCTCGATCGGCAGCGTGTCGAGCGTGTCCAGCGGCGACACGTCGGCGACCCTGACGCTCTCGTCGACGGCCGACTTGTCCGCCCGGGACGATCTGGCGGTGAGGGTGCTTGCCGCCGCACACTCGGGCGGGACGGGCCTGACCACCGGGACGGTACCCGTTGCGCCGGTTGCGGATATGTCATTTGGCCCCGGTGCCTCAGCCACAGTGATCGACATGGCGGTGGAGGAGGGCTACGCCGGGTTCTACCGCATGGAACCGAGCACGGATCCGGGCGCCAGCTGCACCGGCGGCGTGACGATAGCGGTCGCCTCCGACAACCCGGCCGTCACCGTGTCGCCGGCGCAGTTCAGCTTCACCTCCACCACTTGGACCACGCCGGTAGAAGTAACGGCGACCGCCGTTGAGGACGGCAATCTCGTGGACGAGACGGTGACGATCAGCCACACGGTGACCACGGGCTGCACGGGCACCTATCCGACGACGCTTGCCATCTCCAGCGTGCGGGTGACGGTGGACGACAACGACACGGGGATCTTCTCGATCGACTCGCCGCGGGTGGTGGAGGGCGACAGCGGCCCGACGCCGATGACCTTCACCGTGACCCTGTCCCCGGCCGCGTCGGTCCAGGCGACGGTGGACTACGTCTACGCGCTGTCCGGATCGGCGACCTCCGGCGTGGACCACGCGGCTATTCCGTCCGGCACGCTGACCTTCGCGCCGGGCGAGACGAGCAAGACCATCTCCGTGACGGTGAACGGCGACACCGACATGGAGCCGGACGAGGGCATCGGGGTGCAGTTGAGCAACCCCGGCCCGTCCGGGTTCGCCCTCGCGACGGGGAGGGGGAGGCTGGCGACCGGGGTCATCGTCGACGACGACAGGCCCACGCTGACCATCGATTCGCCGCGCGTGGCGGAGGGGAACTCCGGGACGACGGAGCTGGTGTTCACGGTGACGCTGTCGCCGGCGAGCACGGGGCAGGTGACGGTGGACTGGGCGGACGTGGGCGACTCCACGGCGGAGTCGGGGAGCGACTACACGGCGTTGGCCGGCGGGACGCTGACCTTCGCCGCCGGCGATACGAGCAAGACGATCGCGGTGGAGGTGCTGGGAGACGGGGCGGTCGAACCCGACGAGACGGTGCGGATGGGGATCTTCAACCCGGTTCCGTCCGGGACGCCTTTCCGCGGCGCGGACGGGACGCTCTTCCTGACGAACGTCGTCGGCGTCGGGACGATCGTGGACGACGACGAGACGGTGGACGTGGCGCCGGACGGCGCGCCATTGGCGGACCCGGGGCTGCGGCGGGCGGTGGAGCAGGCGCTGGGCAAGGCGCCCGGGTCCGTGACGGAAGAGGACCTGCGCGGGCTCATGTCCTTGAACGCGGATTCCTTCGGGGTGACTTCGCTGGCGGGTCTGGAGGCGGCGTCGAATCTGGAGTGGCTAACGCTCTCCGGCAACGCGATCCGCGATCTTTCGCCGCTTTCCGGGTTGACCGGATTGGAGGCGCTGACGCTCTCCGGCAACGGCCTCGCGGACATCACGGCGCTCTCCGCGCTGACGGCCCTCGAGCAGTTGTGGCTGGACGGCAACGATCTGTCGGACATCTCGGCGCTGTCCGCTCTGGGTGCGCTGATCTACCTGCATCTGGGCGACAACCGCATCGCCGACATCTCGCCGCTGGCGGGTCTCTCGGCGCTGCGGCGGCTGTGGCTGCCGAACAACATGGTGGCGGACGTCTCGGCGCTGGCGGGCTTGCGGGCGCTGACGCGGCTGGACCTCTCGCGCAACCGCATCGCCGACGCCTCGCCCTTGCGCGGACTGCCGCGGCTGGCGTGGTTGCGCCTGGGCTGGAACCGGCTGGCGGACGTGTCCGCGCTGGCCGCACACTCCGGGCTTGCCGATGGCGGCGCTTTGGGCCTGCGCGGCAACCCGCTGGGCGCGGCGGCGCTGGACACGCACATTCCGGCGCTGCGCGAGGCCGGCGCGGCAGTGGTGTTCGGCTGGGCCGTGCCGCTGTTCCCGTCGGCTGCGGATGCGGCAGGGCGCAGCGGCGTCGTGCGTGTGCTGAACCGCTCGGACATGGACGGCATGGTGCTGGTGGAGGCCGTGGACGAGGCCGGGCAGACCGCCGGGCCAGTGGCGCTGTCGCTGGCCGCCGGCGCGGCGGCGAGTTTCGACTCGGCGGACTTGGAGAACGGCAACGCGGAGATTGGGCTGGCCGAAGGCGTGGGGTCGCCGACGCGGGGAAGCTGGCGGCTGTTGTTGTGGTCCGTTCTAGACATCGAGGTTCTGGCGTACGTCCGCACCCCGGATGGCTTCCTAACCGCGGCGCACGCCGAGTTGCCGCGCACCGGGGATTCGCTCTCGGCGTTCCTCTTCAACCCGGCGAGCAACCGCATGCAGCGCAGTTCGCTGCGCGTGTTCAACCCGGGCGCCGAGGCCGTGCGCATGTCCGTGTGGGGCGTGGACGACGCCGGCCGCGGCCGTTTCGCCTCCGGCTTCATGGCGCCGCCGAACGTGCCGCTGGCGTTGTCGGCGGGGCGGTTGGAGCGGTCGCGGGGCGCCGCCGGATCAGGCTTGAGCAACGGCGCCGGCAAGTGGCGCCTGCGCGTACACGCGCCGTGGCCGCTCTCGGCATCCACGTTCCTCGAAAGCCCCTCCGGGCACGTCTCGAACCTGTCGCCGCCGCCGCTGCGCGCGGCCGCGGGCGAAATGCTGCGGCTGCCGCTGTTCCCGTCGGCGACGAATCCGGCCGGCCGCGAGGGCTTCGCCCGCGTGGCCAACATGACCGCGGCGGAAGGCATGGTGGACATCGAAGCCGTGGACGACGCCGGCGTCCGCGCCGGCCCCGTCCGGCTGCCACTCGCGGCGCGGGCGACGATGCACTTCAACTCGGACGACCTGGAGAACGGCAACGCCAAGAAGGGCCTGGCGTCCGGCGTCGGCGCGCCAACGAAAGGCGCTTGGCGCTTGGAACTGCGAAGCGGCACCATCGCGTTCGCCGCGGCCGCCTACGCCCGCCACGCCGACGGCTTCGTGACCAGCCTGCACGAGACGGCGCCGGCGGCGGACAGCACTGCGCGGGTGGCGGTGTTCCACCCGGCGTCCAGCGAGGGGCAGCGCAGCCTCCTGCGCCTAGGCAATAACGGCGACGAGCCGGCGACGGCGACCATCACCGGCGTGGACGACGCCGGTGCGGCGTCCGAACCGGCAACCGCGATGGTGCCCGCGGGCGAAACCTTGACGCTCACCGCCGCGCAACTCGAAGACGGCGGCGAGGGCTTGGAAGGCGCGCTGGGCGATGGCGACGGCAAGTGGCGCCTCACGGTGGAGTTCGACAACCCCCTCACCGTCATGAGCCTGCTGGAAAGCCCCGCCGGCCACCTCTCGAACCTTTCCGGCACCGCAAGGCCGTAGCAAAGCCCGCCGGACCGCGGCGGTTTGGCGGGAAGAAAGCAAGTCGCGTTCGCCGGCAGCGTGTGGTGGCAGAAGCGTCGGTGCTAGCCCGATGGAAGCTAACCGCCGCCGCCCCGATGGTCGCGATGTGCGCCCGGCACGGACTCGACGCCGTGCTGCAGGCCATTGCCTCCGGGAAAACACCGAGCCCTGCCGCCCGCCATCCGCAACCTGATCGAATACCTCCCCGCAACGCCAAACGGTCGCACCCAAGACGCGCCCGCCAGCGCGGTCGGCTGCAGTTCGGCTTGGAACCCGTCCTCGGGAGTGTTTAAGTACCTACCTTCGAAAGCGGCTACCCCCCGCTGGCTGCCGTAGGCCGCACCGGATCGGTCGCGTCCGTGTATTGATTCAAGTCACCGACGTCCTGTTCGCTCAAGGAGCCGGCCGCCTGTTTCAGGCGCAAGAGATCCAACACATAGTCGTAGCGGGAGTTCGCGTAGTCGAACTGCGACGCGAACAAGCGCCGCTGCGCCTGCAGCACGTCGACGATGTTGCGCGTGCCCACCTCGTAGCCGGTCTGCGTGGCCTCCAGCGCCGCTTGCGACGACTTGATGGCCTCGTTGCGCGCCTGCACCCGCACCACATGCACCTGCACGTTGCGGAACAGACTGCGCACGTTCTCGGCGACGGACAACTCCTGTTGCAGCACCGCATGCCGCGCCTGCTGCACCCCCAGCCGGGCGCGCCGCATCCCCGAGTATTCCTGCAGCCCTTGGAAGATCGGCACGCTCAAACTGAACGAGAAGCTGGTGGAAGACGAGCCGGGGTCTTGGAAAACCTGGCCGTTGAACGCCGAAGAACCGTCGCCGGCGCCGTAATTGAGGCTCGCGCTGACGGTCGGCAGGAGCGCCGAGTAGGCGGCCTTGAGATCGTTTTCGGACGCCTTGAGGCTTAGCCGCGCCGCGCCGATGCGCGGATTGCCGCTCATCGCCGCCGCAACCCACTCGGCCTCCGCCGCCGGCGTGGGATCAACGATGGGCAAACTCTCGGTCAAGCGGCTTAGTTCCGCGTAGGGCTTGCCGGTCAACGTGCGCAACGCCTCGAAGGAGTTGTCGCGGTTGCCTTGGCCTTGGATGCGCACCACCACCGCGTTGTCGTATTCGGCTTTGGATTCGAGCACGCCGGTGATGGCCACCAGCCCGACGTCGAAACGCTGCTGCACCTGCTCCAACTGCCGTTGCACGGCTTCCTCCGCCGCAATGGAGGATTCCAGCGCCGCTTGGCTGCGCAGCACGCCCAAGTACGCCTGCGCCACGCGAATGATCAACTCCTGCACGGCCGCCTGCAGATCCCAATCCGCCCGCTCCGCCGTCGCCTTCGCGCCGCGGTACAAAAACCACGACGGCAGGTTCAGCACTTCCTGGTTCACCGAAGCGCCCCAGTTGGTGCGTTCCGTGTCCGTGGTTCGCCCGGGAACCGGCACGACTTGGCCGCCGAAATCGCGTTCCGAGTCCTCGGTCTTCGAGCGGCCTTGGGACCGGCCCGCGCTGGCCCTGACTGTAGGCAAAAATCTGGCGCGCGCCTGCGCCACGCCTTCCTTCACGCTCGCCGCATTGGCGCGCGCGCCGGCCAACACCGGATCGTTGTTCAGCGCCTCGGCGTAGATCTCCGCGATGTCGGCGCCGCGGGCCGGCGCCGTCGCCAGCATGGCGGCGACGAACAAGAGCGCGCCGAGGGCGCGGGCAATCGACGATGGGCGGTTCTTCATGGACAGTCCTTTACATGGCGGCACAGGTGGCAGCACAGCGGCCGACGCCGGCGCACCGTGGCGGCCAAGCGGCGTTGCAAGCCGCGGGCGGTGGCCGATTCTAACAGAGACGCCCAGCCACCCGGCCGAGGGCCGCTGCCGTTGTTCATCCACGATTCGTCGTGCGCCAGATGCGATGCGGACGAAGGCTTCCGTTCTTTACGGATGGCGGTTTAGAATCCGTTGCCGATGGAGCGCGGGGCAGTCGGCCGCGTGCGATGGAGGGAGTTTGGGAGCGTGAGGCCGCGGCGGCCGTACCACATCGACTTGGGTTCGCACTTGGCGGTTTGCGACGGCAACTATCTGCGCATTCTGCGGCTGTTGCCGGCGCTGGAGGACGACGAGCTGCGGGCGTTTCGCGTGGTGTTCGGGGATGAGGCCATGCCGGACGGCGCGCCCGCCGCCACGTTCGAGGTGCAGGATCGCGACCGCTACACCTCCGTGGTGGCGCTGTCGCAACACGCGCCGAGCCGCGGCATCGCGGCCACGCGCATCAAGGTGCGGCTCTACCACGACGCCCGCTGCGCCGAGGTGATCGAGTTTCAAGGGCAGCGCCGCTTCAACTCGGTGTACACGTACCCCAACAACGAGATGCGCCAGCCGGACGAGAAAGCGCAGGTCAACCGCTTCCTCACCGAGTTCCTGAACCTGTGCTTGGCGCGCGGCGTCGTGCGCGAAGAGCCGGCGGCGATGATGGAGCCGCGCTAACCGGGCGTAACCCTTGTTAACATAGGCCGCGTAAGGCACAGGAAGTGCCGACGATCGAGGTGCGGATGGAGCACATGGACGAGTGCGCTGGCGAGAACGCTGGCGAACGCGCCGGCGATACGGCAGGCAAGCTGCACATCCTGCAGGTCACGGATTGCCACTTGTTTCCGGCACCCGAAGCCACCCTGCTGGGCGTTTGCGTGTACGATTCCTTGCATGCGGTTCTGTGCGCGGGGTGTGGCGAGCGCCAGCCAGACGCGGTGCTTGCCACGGGAGATTTGGCGCAGCGTCCGGGCGCCGCCACCTACCGGCTCTTTCTGGCCGCGGTGCGGGAACACTTCCGCGGGCCGCTGTTGTGCGTGCCGGGCAACCACGACCACGGCGCGGCGTTCGCCGGGGAGCTGCCCACGGAGGACATAGAGCTCGGCTCTTGGTGCCTGCTTGGCGTGGACACCCATGTGGATGACGTGGTCGGCGGCACGGTGGCGGAACCTGAACTGGAGCGGCTGGCCAACGCGCTGAACCACGACGGCCCGGCGCTCGTCGCCGGCCACCATTGCCCGGTGGAAATCGGCTGCCCGTGGCTGGACGAGCATCGCATCGACAACGGCGCAGACCTGCTGGCGGTGCTGGCCGGCGCGGACACCGGGCGCGGCGCGAGCGCATACGCCTTCGGCCACATCCACCAGCCGTTCCAAGGCCATGACGGCGCCGTGGATTTGCTCGGAACACCATCAACATGCTTCCAATTCCGCGGCCAATCGCCAACCTTCGCCATCGACGACGCCAAGCCCGGCTACCGCTGGTTGACGCTAGCAGCCGACGGCGGCGTGGCAAGCGAAGTCCGCCGCGTCCAAGATTACGACCTGCGAATAGATCGCAACGACCGAGACCGACCATGAAAGACTACTCCGCCGAATCCATCCAAGTGCTCTCCGGCCTCGCGCCGGTGCGCCGCCGGCCGGGCATGTACACGGACACCACCCACCCCAACCACCTGGTGCAGGAGGTGGTGGACAACAGCGTGGACGAAGCGCTGGCCGGCTTCGCCGGCAACATTGAAGTCGCCATCGGCGCGGACGGCGCCATCGACGTGCGCGACGACGGCCGCGGCATGCCGGTGGACGTCCACCCCGAGCACGGCCTCACCGGCGTCGAACTCATCCTCACCAAGCTGCACGCCGGCGGCAAGTTCGACAACGAGAACTACCGCTTCGCCGGCGGCCTGCACGGCGTGGGCGTCTCCGTGGTGAACGCCCTCTCCGAGTGGCTGACGGTGGAAGTGAAGCGCGACGGCAAGGTCCACGAGCAGCGCTTCCGCCAAGGCGAACCCGCCACCGCGCTGGAAGTGGTGGACAGCGTGGGCCGGCGCAACACCGGCACCGCCATCCGCTTCCTGCCGGACGCCGCGTACTTCGACACCACCCGCATCGCCCTGCCGCAACTGCGCCACCTGCTGCGCGCCAAGGCGGTGCTGTGCCCCGGTCTCACCATCTCCCTGACGGTGGAGCAAGCCGGCAAAGAGCCCGAAAGCGAAACCTGGTGTTTCGAGGCCGGCCTCGCCGGCTATCTCGCCAGCGCCTTGGACGATGGCGAAGCGCTGCCCGCGGCACCGTTCCACCACCAAGCGGAAGGCAACGCCGAGGCGGTGGAATGGGCGTTGCAGTGGCGCCCGGACGGCGGCGAAACGGTAACCGAGAGCTACGTGAACCTCATTCCCACGCCGCAGGGCGGCACCCACGTTTCCGGGCTGCGCAGCGGCTTGGTGGAGGCGTTGCGCGAATACTGCGAGTTTCGCGATCTGCTGCCGCGCGGCGTGAAGATCGCCGGCGAGGACATCTGGCCGCAGTGCGCCTACGTGCTCTCGGTGAAGATGGTGGAACCGCAGTTCACCGGCCAGACCAAAGAGCGCCTCTCGTCGCGGCAAAGCGGCGTATTCGTGGCCGGCATCGCCAAAGACGCGTTCAGCTTGTGGTTGAACGAGCACCCCTCCGACGGCGACCGCATCGCCGAGCTCGCCATCGGCAACGCGCAGCGGCGCGCCCAGGCCGCGAAGAAGGTGGTGCGCAAGAAGGTCACCAGCGGCCCGGCGCTGCCCGGCAAACTGGTGGATTGCGCCACCAGCGAGCGCGAGCGCAGCGAGCTGTTCCTGGTGGAAGGCGACTCGGCCGGCGGCTCCACCAAGGGCGCCCGCGACCGCGAGTTCCAAGCGCTGCTGCCGTTGCGCGGGAAGATCCTCAACACATGGGAGGTGGATCCGGCGCAGGTGCTCGGCTCGCAGGAAGTCCACGACATCGCCGTGGCCATCGGCGTGGATCCCGGCTCGGAGAACCTGGACGGATTGCGCTACGGTAAGATCTGCATTCTGGCCGATGCGGACTCCGACGGCGCCCACATCGCCACCCTCCTGTGCGCGTTGTTCCTGATGCACTTCAAGCCGGTGGTGTACGCCGGGCACGTCCATGTGGCCATGCCGCCGCTGTACCGCATCGACGTCGGCAAGGAGGTCTACTATGCGCTGGACGAGGCGGAGAAGGAAGGCGTGTTGGACCGCATCGCCGCCGAGGGCAAGAAGGCGCAGCCTTCCGTGCAGCGGTTCAAGGGCCTGGGCGAGATGGACCCCTTGCAACTGCGCGAAACCACCATGGCCCCGGAGACGCGCCGCCTGGTGCAACTGGCGGTGGACGCGGAGGAGGAAACCGTGCGCGTGATGGACATGATGCTCGCCAAGAAGCGCGCCGCCGACCGGCGCGAGTGGCTGGAGCGCAAGGGCGATCTCGCCAACGCCGCCTAGCCGGCGAGCGCCCAAAGAGACAACCAAGGAGCCAAGGGAATGGACACCGGACAACACAACGGTTCGCACAGTGGCGGCGCGAACGGCCCCGCCCCGCCCAGCGCCGAGGGCATCGAGCGCATGCCCCTGCACGAATACACCGAGCGGGCTTACTTGGACTACTCCATGTACGTCATCGGCGAGCGCGCCTTGCCGCACGTCGGCGACGGCTTGAAGCCGGTGCAGCGCCGCATCGTGTACGCCATGTCGCAGCTGGGCCTCAACGCCAACGCCAAGTTCTCCAAGTCCGCCCGCACCGTGGGCGAGGTGATCGGCAAGTACCATCCGCACGGCGACGCCGCCTGCTACGAGGCGATGGTGCTGATGGCGCAGCCGTTCTCCTTCCGCTATCCGCTGGTGCGGGGGCAAGGCAACTGGGGCGCGCCGGACGACCCCAAATCCTTCGCCGCCCAGCGCTACACGGAATCCCGCCTTTCCCCCTACGCGGAACTGCTGCTCGGCGAGGTGGGGCGCGGCACGGTGCCCTTCGCGCCGAACTTCGACGGCACCCTGCAAGAGCCGGAACAGCTGCCGGCGCGCCTGCCCACGGTGCTCTTGAACGGCAGCACCGGCATCGCCGTGGGCATGGCGACGGACCTGCCGCCGCACAATCTGCGCGAAGTGGCGAACGCCTGCACACATCTGCTCGATCATCCGAGCGCGACGACCGAGGAACTGATGGCGCACGTTCCCGGGCCGGACTTCCCCGCCGACGCCACGGTGATCACCCCGTGCGAGGAGCTGCTCCAAGCCTACGCCAGCGGCCGCGGCGTCGTGCGCGCCCGCGCCCGCTATGTCCGCGAAAACGGCGACATCGTGGTGGTGGGCCTGCCGCATCAAGTTTCGCCGGCGCGGGTGTTGGAGCAGATCGGCGCGCAGATGCAGGCGCGCAAGCTGCCCATGCTGGTGGACATCCGCGACGAATCCGACCACGAGAACCCCACCCGCCTAGTGCTGACGCCGCGCTCCAACCGCGTGGACGTCGAGCGCCTGATGAGCCACCTGTTCGCCACCACGGATCTGGAGCGCAGCCATCGCCTGAACTTCAACGTCATCGGGCTGGATCGGCGGCCGCGGGTGCTCGGCCTCAAGGCGCTGCTGGCCGAATGGCTGCGGTTCCGCACGGATTGCGTGCGGCGGCGCATCGAACACCGCTTGGAAGCCATCCGCCGCCGCCTGCACTTGGTGGAGGGACTGCTCATCGCCTACCGGAACCTCGAAGAGGTCATCCGCATCGTGCGCGAGGAGGACGAACCCAAGGCCAAGCTGATGGCCACGTTCGCGCTCACGGACGAGCAAGCCACGGCCATCCTCGATCTGCGCCTGCGCCAGCTCGCCCGCTTGGAAGAGGACAAACTGAACGCCGAGCACCGCGACCTCACCGCCGAGGACGCCGAACTTTCCGCCATCCTCGCCTCCAAAGCGCGCCTGCGCACACTGATCAAGAAGGAGATTCGCGCCGACGCCGAGAAGTACGGCGACGCGCGGCGCAGCGACTTCGCCACCGTCGACGAGGCGCGGGCGTTCACCGAGACGGACTTGCTCTCCACCGAACCGGTTACCGTGATCCTCTCCGCCAAGGGCTGGGCGCGCGCCGCCAAGGGCCACGACATCGATCCCGCCGAACTCGCCTACCGCGGCGACGACGCCTTCCTCGCCGCGGCGCGCGGACGCAGCAACGACGCCTGCGTATTCTTCGATTCCGGCGGCCGCGCCTACGTCGTGCCGCCGCACACGCTGCCTTCCGCCCGCGGCCAGGGCGAGCCGCTCACCGGGCGCGTGAAAACGCCGGACGGCGCCCGCTTCGTGGGCATGGCGCTGGGGGAGCCTTCGGCGCGGCTGCTCGTGGCTTCGGATTACGGCTACGGCTTCGCCACCACCCTCGGCGAAACGCTCTCCAAGAACCGCGCCGGCAAAGCCGTGCTGAACGTCTCCGCCGGCGCCGTGGCGCTGCCGCCGACGTTGATGGGCGAGGCGGCTTCCCACGTCGCCGTTGCCACCAACCGCGGCCGCCTGCTGGCGTTCGCCTTGGAGCAGGTGCCGGCGCTGGCCCGCGGCAAAGGCCAGAAGCTCCTGAGCATCCCCCCCAAGGCGCTGCGCGACGACGAGGAGCGCGTGGTGGGCGCGGTCGCCCTCGGCGAAAAGGACAAGCTGCTGGTTCAAGCCGGCGCCCGCCACCTAACCCTGCGCTTCCGCGAACTCGCCGGCTACCTCGGCAACCGCGCCGGCCGCGGCCGAATGTTGCCGCGCGGCTTCCAGAAGGTGGACCGGCTGGCGGTCGCTTCGCCGTAACGGCTCTGGGAGCGCGGGCGTCTCGCCGCATTTCGTCCACGGGTATTCACCCTGTGCGGCGAGATGCCCGCGCTCCCAGGACGCAGATGCCACCAAATGTCGCACACCCAAAGAAAGAGAGAAACGGGCGGTTGACACCAGCGAAAGCCGCGCCGACAATGCGCCTCGTCACTAAGGGGTGGCCGTTGGCCTGAGACGTGCGTTTTCGTGCGGACCCTTTGAACCTGATCCGGGCAATGCCGGCGGAGGGATGGGTGAACAAGGGCATCGCTCTCCCTCGCCGCACTCAAGGAGAGCCATCGTGCCGCAACCCGCCTTCGTCAATTTCGCCAATGCCGCCGCGTTCGTTGCGGCGTCAACCCTCCTCGCTACGCCGGCCGCTGCCGAAGCGACCAACGGCGATGACGCCGCCATCGAGGAAGTCGTCGTCACGGCCACGCTGCGCGACACCGACGCGCGCAAGGTGCCGGCCAGCGTGACCGTGTTGGATGCGGAAGCCATCGCCGGCCGCGAAGCCGCGCACTTGGACGATCTGCTCGGCGCCATCCCCAATCTGAACTTCGCCAAAGGCGCGTCGCGGGCGCGGTTTCTGCAATTGCGCGGCGTGGGCGAGCGTGGGCAGTTCGAGGAACCGCTCAATCCTTCGGTGGGTTTGGTCGTCGATGGCGTGGATTTGTCCGGCATCGGCACCGTGGTCGGGCTGTTCGATGTCGAGCAAGTGGAGGTGCTGCGCGGGCCCCAAGGTACGCTCTACGGCGCGAACGCGCTGGCGGGTCTCGTCAACGTCGTGACGCACGCGCCAACGGACGCCGTTGAAGGCCACTTGGCGGTGGAGGTTGGCAACTACGGCGGCCAAGCTGCGGGCGTAGCGTTCTCTGGCCCGCTCTCCGAGCGGCTGCGCGGGCGCGTGGCGGCGCGGATGCAACGCAGTGACGGCTTCATCCGCAACGACCATCTCGGCCGCGAGAACACCGACAACATCGACGAAACCGCGCTGCGCGCCCGATTCGCGTTGGATGTTTCCGACGCCGCGGAGTTGCACTTCGCCTTCGGCGTGCTGGACGCGGACAACGGCTACGACGCGTTCTCGCTGGACAACGCGCGCACCACGCTAGCCGACCAGCCTGGCCACGACAGCCAGCAAACCACCTTCGGCACCGTTCGCGTCGATTGGCAAGGCGGCGCCGTTTCGGGCGCGGCGCATGTGGCGGTGGCGCGTTCCGACATCGCCTACGGCTACGACGTGGACTGGGTGTACGAAGGCTTCCACCCGTGGGGCTACAGCTACACGGACGACTACCTGCGCGACCGCGCGACGAACACCGCCGAGGTGCGTCTGCGCTCTGAGCCGCAAAGCCGCCTCTTCGCCGGCACCACGGATTGGACCGCCGGCTGGTACTTGCTGGATCAGGATGTGGACCTCACCCGCCAATACACCGGCCTGGACGCGGACTTCACCAGCGCCTTCGGCATCCGCCGCCACGCCCTGTACGGCCAGACGGACACCCGCGTTGGCGAGCGCACCATCCTCACCGTGGGGATGCGCCTCGAACGGCACTCCGCCTCCTACCGCGACAGCAACGGCATCGCCTTCTCCCCGGAGGACACGATGGTCGGCGGCCGGGTGGCCCTCCGCCACGCGCTGTCCGGCGGTGCGCAGCTGTACGCCACCGCGGCGTGCGGCTACAAGGCCGGCGGCTTCAACGCCGACGGCACCTTGGCCGCGGACTTGCGCGTGTACGGCCCGGAGACACTGTGGAACTACGAAGCGGGCTTGGCCGGCGCCTGGCAAGACGGCTCGCTGGCGTTGCGCTTGGCGGTGTTCGCCATGCGCCGCGACGACGTGCAAATCGAGAGTTCCATCAGCCGCCCCATCGCGGACGGCAGCACCGAGTTCATCCAATACGTCGGCAACGCCGCGGCCGGCACCAACAGCGGCGTGGAACTGGAAGCGACCTATCGCGGCGGGGCCAACGCCGACCTGTTCGCCCGCATCGGCCTCCTGCGCACCGAATACGAGGATTTCGTCACCGGCAACGGCGAGCGTTTCGACGGCCGCGAGCAGGCGCACGCGCCCGGCTATCAACTGAACCTCGGCGGCGAGTTCCGCTTCCCTACCGGCCGCGGCGCCTTCTTCGCCCGCCTGGAAGCCGAAGCCCGCGACGCCTTCTACTTCTCGGACAACCACAACCTCCAGTCCGATGCGTACCAGCTACTCCATGCCAGCGCCGGCTACCGCGGCGACGCTTGGAACGTGCGCCTATGGGGCAAGAACCTCGCCGACGAGGACTACTTCGTGCGCGGCTTCTTCTTCGGCAACGACCCCCGCGACGGATACACGGCCCGCGGCTTCACGCAGCTGGGCGCACCGCGGCGGTTTGGGGTTTCGGCATCGAAGGCGTGGTAGGCCGAACTGGCGGTGATCGTCTTAAGGTCACCGCGACTTGGTGGATTGGATGTACGATATCGCCGTGCCACAACTAAAGGGAGTCGCAACCCGTGAACCCCCGCACCATCGTCGCCATCGCCGTGTCGAGTTTCGCCGCGGCGTCGCTGGCGGAAGCCACCACCATCACAGTTCCGCAGGGTTCCGGCGTGTTCCCAACCATCGGGCAGATCAACTGCTTGGAAGAAGCCGGTGGGACATACTGCGCTGCAACCTACGAGTGCGCCGGCGGAGAAGAGTCGGGCGAGCTGTGGGGCGACATGGCGAACCACAACGGCCGCCGACCGTTGTCGGTTGAATCGCCGGTCGCGCGGGCCAGGGAATGCGTCATCTTCGTTGATGGCGCGGCGGAAGCCACTTGGTTCACGGCGCACACGCCGGCGGGACGCGATGGGCTGGTCGTCGGACTTTCACCCACACCGAACTTCAAGCCGCCTGTTGTCGAGCGTGTCATAGACCCTGTCGCGTCAGAGGGATCGCTGCTGGCTTGGCTGATCAGCGAGCGCGGACTGGACATTGAGGCCATGCGGAACGACGCGTGTTCGCACCTGCGCGACGATGCGTCCCCGGAACACCGAGAGCGCTGTGAAGGTCACATTACCACGCGAGTATCAGCGTGGATACCGATGGCGGCCACTCCATATGCGAGGTGCGTCGTCGACTTCATGTTGGAAATCGCGCCCGATGTGCTGGGCACAACAAGCGACATCCCTCGGCAACCTGATGGGCGGTTCGGTGTTGATGCGATATTTCGGAGTGGGCTCAGTCCCGTGTCGCCGGGTATGCTTGGCGGTCACTCCAAGGGTGCGTTTGGCAAATGCGACAACGACTTGGGAGGCGCTTGGCGCAGTTTCAACGAGAGATACCCCAGCCACCGCGCCAAACAGGAAGAGTGCTGCGCTTTGTATCGCGAAGAGGCAAACCGCATCGGTTTGGTGTTGGACGACGAACCACAATGACGTCTTCGCAAGGACTCACCAACGCCTTGGGCATGCCGGCGTCCTGTTTCGACTTGCACCCCGGCCGACGGCTAGCCAGTGCCCGGGCGCATCTTGACTCTCTAACGGAGACGCGCCGAGCAAAGCTGGCCCGACACCTTGAGGAGTTCACATTCCTGCACTGCGCCTACTCCATTCCCGCTTGGGGATTGATGGTGCTTCCCGGTCCGGGCGGAGCATCGGAGGGCGACCCTGCTGATGCCCGCGGCGACTGGACACCCGGGCTCGGCGAGAGCGCAAGGCACTTTGCCAAATTCCCCAAGTATATGAACGCCGACGACCAAGAGTATTACAGGCGGAACAAGAGTGGTCTGCAGATGTGGACGAAAATGCGCGGGCAAATCGGTGGCGCGGCTTTGCCCGGCGTGGCATCTGAGGATCGTTTCGCTTGTTGGGGCTTAATCAACCTGACGACCGAGCACGCGCCATCCCGAAGCGATTCGCGCACAGCGAGACGGTCAAACTCATTGGGACGTGGAGCCCCTTCACCGAATCGTCGGGGTTTGTCGCCCGGCATTGATCATCGCGCCGCCATCCGAAAAGGATGGGGCTCTATGTCACGCTCGGGTGGAGGACATGCTGCGGGAAGTCGGGGGGCAGGGTGACAACGGGACACCCGCTTCCTATCCGGCAGAAGGCGGCCAGCGGCCCAGAACTTGGGACTTTCAATGGTGGAAAGTCCCATGGGGGCACTGCCGCGTCGGCAAGATGCACACCCATCCGTCGCTTTGGTCGCATCGCGTCTCTGAGATCCTTACACAAGAAGCAAAGATCATCGCAGCCGAGGCCCTGTCCACAATTCCGTGACACACGGGCGTGCGACATGTGGTGACAAACTGTGGGAGCAAGCGTCCCGACAGCGTCGCATTAGACTCCCTCGCGCATCGTCCGTGCGTGGCGATCCTTGAACTGTTCGCAAGCGTCGCACCATTTCAGAAAGTCCCTGAACGGGAGTCGTGAAGGGTGGTTTGGCCAGAGAACGACCGTGAGAGGAGTCCCACCTGTATGGACTTCCCACTCCCTGAAGCTGTACTTTGGCCACACATTTAGCTGGTACTCCGCATCGGGTTTCCTGAGGTCCAACTCGAAAATCGACTCGAAGATCCGCCCCTCAACCCGGGCCGGACGGAGCTTCGCCTTCAAACCAAGGCAGATCAGCCATCGCGGCCGCAATCCGTACTTGATCGTACGAAGCACCCATTCGGCGAAGATCTGGTCGATGTTGACGGCCGAAGCACTGCCGCTGCGTCCCGAATCAAGGTTCATGTTCCCGAACAACGCGTAGGCGTCCTTTGCTGACATGCCAGCGGCCGCTTCGCGCTGCCCCGTCGAGGGATCCCCGTCGGGCATGAGCATGGTGCGCACAAGATGCCTAACCTTGTCCCAATAGCCACCCGTGTCTCGGTAATACACATGGCGATGCGGCGATCCTGCGGACGGGAGCTCCAAGTGGTCCGGTGCGTCGGAGTCGCTGGCTTGCGGTGAGTTCCCCGGGGATGCCCCCAACGTCACCAGCATGGGATTGATCGTGGTTGCGTTGCCATAGGGCCAAGCTCTTCCGTCGTCGCCGAGGTCGCGGGGCTTCCACGGGCAGCCGGCAAGGAGCGCCTGCTGAATGGAACTCAGCTGGGGTGCCGTGAGAGACCTGCCTTGATCCTGATCGGCCGGATGGCCTTGTGCTTGAACGACAAATGTGACTGCTCGCAGTACATCTGGGTGTACGACAGATCTTTGGTAAGCGGTGACGGTGCCAAGACGGGAACGCAGGCGTTCCGCCTGCATGCGGGCGAGACGCCCGCGCTCCCAGCACGCGCGTCACCAAAGATTTGTCGTACACCCAGTACATCTCCTGCCCGCCCGCCATGCGCGCGGCGAAGGCGATAAGGTCCGGATGCACGGTGATGGCGTTCAGACGCGCCCCGGCGTAGGGAAAGACGAACCCGCTGGTGCGCGCGCCACGCGCCGCCGCCTCCGGGCGCGGCCGGCTGGGGTCTTGGCAGTATTCCACCCAACCGGGCAGCAACGCCCGCCAGTCGTCCAGCGCTTCGGCGAGTTCGTCCGGCGTGAGAAACGCCTCGACGATGGCGTAGCCGTGCTCGCGGTAATGGGCGACGTGTGTTTCGGTGATGCGCTGCAAGGGGATTTAGAGCCGCCAAACCGTCACGCGTCGGCCGTCTCCGGCTCGATCACCCGCCGTACGCGCTCCTCTTCCAGCTTGTGCGCCAACTGGTCCAAGTGCGTGCGCCGCGACAGGATCAGCGCCTCGCGGGCCGCGTGGATGGCGTCCACGTCGATGGCGCGCGAGCGGTCGCGCCCGGCCTTGTCGTCGAAACACGCGCCGGCGCAGAGCGCGTTCACCAGCCACGGCTGGCCGTTGGTCTGCTCCCACACCGCGTCCAGCGCCGCATCGGTGAAGGGCTGGGCCGTCGCCTTGGTGTGCTGCCGCATGAGCTTGCCCGTCTCGGCCTTGGTGAAGTCGCCGAGGCGAAGAGACTTGGCGACGACATTGAACGGACTGCCGCCGGCGATCACCTCGCCGCTGCTCGAACGGATGCGGTAGTCGCGGGAGCCCTCAGCGGGGGAGCGCGAGGGGCTTGCCCCCATAGGCGCTAACTTGTTATTGGCATGGGAAGTAGCGCTCCACTTGGACAGTGCGTTTGCGCGGCGGGTCGGCGAGCGAGCCGGAGACTTCGTGCCAGCGTTGGACCATTTCGACCAGCGTGAACCCGGGGTTGATCGCGTGCTGGATTTGATGGAGGACGAACTCGAACTCACGCCAGCGGCTGCGGCAGCGTCCGGCGCCAGTCGAAGCCCCAGGGGGAAAGGGCTTCGGCGTGGCGAAGGGTCTTTTCGGTCAACAGGGCCGTCAGCAGCTTGCCGTAGAGCCAGGCGCGGGCGCTGGTCGGGTCGCGCTTCGGCAGGTGGCCGAGGCCGGCCAGCGACTTGAAGCGCTTGAACACCAGCTCCACCTGCCAGCGCAGGCGGTACCAGCCCAGCACCGCATCGGCGTCGAACTCCGCCGCCGGAAAGGTCGTGAACACGATCACGTGGCGGGCGTACTCGATCGTCTCCGGGCGCAGCCGCCGCTGCCTGCGCGACGCCTTCCGCCGCAGCTTCTTGACCGCCAGCAGCGCCGCCTCGCGGGTCTTGCGGATCGCGCACAACCGGCCCGCCACCGGCTCGCCGCCCCCGGACTCCACCCGCACCGGCCAACTGCCCACGGCGCCGGCCCGCCTCAGCGTCCGCACCGCGCCGAGCAGGTCGAACGGCTCGCCATCCGCGTCGCGCAGCGGCAGCGCCGCCGTGTTCACCCGCACCGCCACATGGCCGCCGCGGTCCGCCACGTGCCGCAGCCCCGCCGCCGTCGAGTAGCACCGGTCCGCCAGCACCAGATCGCCCGCCCGCACCGGAAAGCGCGCCAGCGACTCGCCCGTCCCCGGCCCCTTGGCCGACGTCAACTCGAAGTGGCCGCACTCCAGCGTCGGCAGCCGCACCGCGTAGTGCAGACGCCACAGCGAACCCCCCGGGCCCGGCTCCTTCACCGTCGTCCCGTCCACCGCCACCGCCGCGGCATCCGCCGCCGCCACGACCCCGCTCTCCCGCATCAACTCCACGCACAGCCGCCGCAGCCACTCCTCCGACTTCCGCAGCCGCTTCATCAGCGCCACGTCCGACAAGTCCGCCAGCCCCGCCGCCCGCGCCCGCGCCACCGTGTGCCGCAACGAGCAGCCGTTGGCCAAGTGGATCAGCAGCGTCCGCAGCAGCGCGTCCGCCGACTTGTCCTTGCGAAGCCCCTTCAGCGCCCCCGTCTCCGCCGCCAACCGTTCCCAGTCCTCCGGCAGCAGCGACGACAGCAGCTTCCAATCCGAGCCCGTCAAATCCATCGCAAGACCTCCTTGTCGCGATGGACCACAACCTACCAAACACAACACCCGGAAACAAGTTAGCGCCTATGGGGCTTGCCCCTCGCATGGAAATATCCCGTACGCCGCACAGCACGACGCTCTGGGGGAAGCCGTTCGGCCGTCGCGGGTAGCCGGTGCGCAGCTGGCGCAGCACGGAGAGCAGCGTGTCGCCGACCAGCGAGTCGATCTCGTCCACCAGCAGCACCAGCGGCACCCGATTGGCGTCGCACCAACGATGGAGCAGCTCCTTGAGGGCGTTGTTGGGGCCCACCTTGGCGAGCAGATCGGGCCAGATGTCGCCCGGAAAGTCGTCGCCAAGCCATGCGCGCTGCTCGCCAGACTGCCCAGAATGGCGCGCATGCCCTCCGCGACGTCGTCCCGCGCCACCTGGCCGACCTCCACGTTCACGTCCACGCACCGGAACGCGCCAACCTCGCCGCTGTTCAGCAGGTCGCGCAGCGCGATGAGGGCGGATGTCTTGCCCGTCTGCCGCGGCGCATGCATCACGAAGTAGCGCGTGCCGTTTACGAGTTCCAGCAGATCGTCCACGTCCATCCGCGACAGCGGCGGAATCGCGTAGTGGTCGTCCGGGCGAATCGGCCCTTCGGTGTTGAAGAAGCGCATGGGCCGATTATGGCACTGTAGCCGCAGCGGGAACGCATGGGGCTTGTGTTGTGTGTGTCTCGTGGGTCGTCGTTGCTTGCCGGTAACACGCTCGCGCCGCGAGTCCATCCCGAACGAACATGCCGAACTGCAAGCCCAGAGCGCCAACGCCTTGGGTCGCCTGCACACCGCCATGCTCCTGCAAGCCAGCAGCCGCCGGCGCGAAAGGGCGCGAAAAGCGACTGATGGCGCCTAGATTACTACTATTCGACGAGACCTAATCTCGACGTTCAACCAAAGAAGTGCGGTTTGAGATCATCCTCTGGGATGAAACGGCTGGCCTGCCGGTAGACGGCACGCACTGTGCCGATGCGTGGTGCCCGTTGAATCGGAACGACCAGCACCTCGCGCTGTTCCCGTTCGCCCCGTCCGCCGCCGCTGGTACGCACGAGCTTCGCGTGGCTGCCGCGCATGGACTCCACCTCGAAGCCAAAGCCCTCCAACACACGCAAGACCTCACGCGACGAGAGCCGCTTCAATCGCCCCGTCAACGCGCTGCCGTCTCGAAGCTGATTGCCAACCTGGGATTAGGAACCAAGCCCAAAGCAGCGGGTTCTTCGTCGTCCATGAAGAGTTCCACCGCCTCGCGAAGGTTGCGCAGCGTCTCGTCCAACGACTCCCCCTGCGTTACCACACCCACCTCGAGGCATTCCGCCACATAGGCACCCTCGCTCTCGGAAATCACGGTGTGAATCGTCTCCCGCACGCCATCCCCCTCGTCGCGATCCGCCTCGTCGGTCGCTTGCGCCACAGGCAAACTGTAGGTCTTGCAAATCTCGTAGACGCCTCGCCGCAGCCGTCTGAAATACGGCAACCGATGACCGTGATTCTTCGGCGCGTTGACGCAGCAGCGGCTGCTGACGTGGGTCTTCACCGTGTTCTCGTTCAGATGCGGCAGTGCCCGCACGACATCCTCGATTGTGAAATGGCGCGAGCGCCGCTCCCTGCATAGGCGTTGCGCGGTAGCCAGCACTTCTTCGTGAACAGCCATGTCGTTCACCTCGTAAGTCCAATGTTGCACATTTTGCACCTCATTGAGCCCAACCGTCAAACCATGAGGTGCCCGCTTGCGTGACGGTGCCGGGTGCTCGACGCCGACCGGCGTGTGCCGCTCGAAGCGCTCTACACGCCTCTCGTATCGCACTGGGTGTACGACATATTTGTTCCGGGTTGAGAGTCACCGCGAAACCCGGGATACGCTTGGATCGTGTACAACCGAGCGAAGGGAATCGCGGTGACGGAAGGGATTGTGGCTTCGGGCGGGGAGGTTGGCAAGGACGCCTACGGCTTCCTGCGGGACGCGGTGGCGAATGCGATGTCGTCGCCGGAGGCGCGGGAGGCGCTGGCGAAGTGCGGCAGCTTCATGGAGTTCGAGAAGGGAACGCGGGAGGCGCTGCGGGAGGGGGCCTCGGCGGGGACGTCGAAGCTGCTGACGGAGGCGGACGCGGAGCGGGAGCCGTTGCGTTGCGGCGACTGCCGGCGGACGATGGTTCGGCGTTCGCGGCCGCTGTCGGCGCTGTGGCTGCTGGGTCGGCTGCGGGTGGTTCGCGGGTACTGGACGTGCGGCTGCGCGAAGGGCGGGCGGTGCCCGCTGGACGAGGAGCTGGGCGTGAAGGGCCGGGCCGGGACGCGGGCGACGCCGGGACTGGTGAGGGCGGTCGCGCCGCTGGCGGCGGAGACGGCGTTCGCGCCGGCGGCGGCGCTGGCGAGCCGGCTGCTGGGGTTCGCCGTGAACGCGAAGTGGATGGAGCGGATGGCGAAGCGCCTGGGTTCGGAGATGGCGGCGGCGGACGCGTCGGAGGAGGGCGTGGAGAATGCGCCGGCGCCGTCGGAGACGATGTGCTGCGGGATCGACGGCACGGGCGTGCCGGTTCGCCCCGGGGAGTTGCCGGAAAGCCGGGGAAAGGATGGCGGGAAGGCGCGCACGCGCGAGGCGAAGGTCGCGGCGTTCTTCACGGGGGATGGCGCGACGCGGCGCTCGGCGGCCGTCGACAGCGCGGCGTCGCGGGACACGGACGCGGAGCCGTCGGCGTTCGCGGCGCGGCTGTGGCGGGAGGCGCGGCGTTCGGGGTTCGCGGCGGCGCGGGTCAAGGCGGTGCTGGGGGACGGCGCGAGGTGGATCTGGGCCGTCGCGTCGGAGTTGTTCCCCGGCGCGGTGGAGATCGTCGACCTGTGGCATGCGAAGGAACACGTCTGGGAAGTCGGCCGGTCGGCGTGCGGGGCCGAGACGGCATTGTGCGAGGCGTGGTCGAAGAAGACGTGCGCGGCGTTGTCGGAGGGACGCCTGGACGACGTGCTGGCGGCGCTGCGGCGGCACGCGGGCAACGACGAGGCGCTGCGCTGCGCCGGATACGTCGAGGCCAACCGCGCTCGAATGCGCTACCCCGAGTTCCGCGCCGCCGGTCTGCCGGTGGGTTCGGGGGTCGTGGAGAGCGCCTGCGGCGCGGTGGCCGGACGCCTGAAGCGCGGCGGCATGCGCTGGAGCGTCGAAAGCGGCGCGAACCCGATGCTGGCGCTGCGCTGCCGGTGGCTGGACGGCCGCCACGACGAGTTCTTCAAGGCGCGCGCCAGACCGCCGCCGTTGGCGCTCGCCGCCTGAGCCCGTCGGCCCTTGCGAACAAATATGTCGTACACCCTATCGCACTCCGCTGGTTGCCACGACTGTAGGTCCACTGTAGGCTAACGCCACCTGCTGAGCCAACCGAAAATAGGGGCGGTGGCTCGTCCGGTGGCTGTCCGGCCCTGCCGGGCTGGCTGACTCGCGGATGAACCACCGCCCCGGTCTACAATGCACTCTCCCACAAGCGCCGTTTTGGGCTCCGCGAACGAGGCGTCAGCGCCGATCTTGGGTCACATTCCAATTGGAGCGTGAGTACGTCTCTTGAGCACCATCGACGGGGTCTTGCTGAGGGCGGCTGGCGAACTGCCGGCGACACTCTTCTTTTCCAGCGACGACTTTAGAGGCTTCCGACCTTGGCGGCGGTGAACTCGAAGGTGGCTGGAAGGGGCGGGCTTTCGGGTAACGCCATGCGTTTTGTTCCGTTGGCGGTGTTCGTGGGGTTGGCGGCGCTGTTGTATTTGGGGTTCACGCTGCGTGATCCGCACCTGTTGCCGTCCGCGTTGCTGGACAAATCGTTCCCGGAGTTCGATTTGCCGTTGCTGGCAGGGGGGCGCGTCGGCAAAGAGGCGCTGGTTGGCGAGCCGCGCTTGGTTAATGTGTGGGCGACTTGGTGCCCCACCTGCTTGGCGGAACACGGAGAATTGTTGCGCATTCGTGCCGAAACCGGGCTTTCCATCGTGGGCGTGAACTACAAGGATGATCCCCAAGAGGCGCGGCGTTGGCTGGTTCGGCACGGCGATCCCTACGACTTCAACATCGTGGATGCGGAGGGGGAGCTGGGGGTGAATCTGGGCGTGTACGGTGCGCCGGAGAGCTTCTTGTTGGACAGCGCCGGGGTCGTGCGGCACAAGCGCGTTGGCGAGATCAACGCGGACGTTTGGCGGCGGGAGTTCGAACCGGTGTTGCGGGCGTTGGCGGCATCCGCGCCATGACGATGGGCACAGTGCTGCAAGCATCGTCATTCGCCAGTGCGCTTTGGCGAAGAACCGGGCGCGTCCTTTTTTTGCTGGGCGCGTTCGCCTGCGTTGGTTCCTCGGCCATTGATGGCTTCGACTTGCCGGATGCCGAGACGGCGGTGCGCTATCAGCGGCTTATCGCGGAGTTTCGCTGTCCCAAATGTCTCAACGAGTCGTTGGCGAGTTCGGGGGCACCCATCGCCGTCGATTTGCGGCGCACGGTGCGGCGACTGCTCGCCGAAGGCGTCTCCGACGACGATATTCGCGCCCATCTGCAGGAACGCTACGGCTACTTCGTGCTCTACGACCCGCCGCTGCGTCCGGTCACCTGGCTGTTGTGGTTCTCGCCGCCGCTGCTCGCCATAGCGCTCGTCGGCGTGCTGATGTGGAACGTCCGGCGGCGGCCGGTGGTAGTGACGGCGGACGAACGCGAACGCGCCGATCGGCTTGCCCGCGAGCTCGCGCAAGCGGGCGCGGACGGCGATCGTTAGGGAGCGCTGGTCGTGGCGGTTTGGCTAGGGGCGCTCGCCTTGGCGGCGCTTGGCGTCTTGTATGTGGTACACGGCGCCCGCCGGCGCGGCGCGAGCGAACAGCGGCGACAGGATTCGCAGGCGGTGTTCGCGGACCGGGCGCGGGAGATCCAAGCGGAGGGCTTGGCGCAAGGGCTGCCGGCCGAGCAGGTCGCGGCGCTTGAACAGGAGCTGGCGTTGGAGCTACTCGCTGGCGAAGAGGTGGATGCGAAGTCGCCCGCAACGCGAGGGCCAGCCCGGCAAACGCTTGCTGTTCTCCTCGGCGGGATGGCGTTCGGCGCAATCGCCCTCGGCCTGTACGCTTGGTGGGGCGATCCGCAAGCGCCGGAAATCCTCTCCGCGTTCGACGCCTTGGTGGAAGACGACAGCGAGGAGGCGCGCGCGTTGGCGTCCGCGTTGACCATCCGCGCGGCGCGCCGGCCCGAAGACGTCAACACTTGGCTGCACTTGGCCGGCTTGCGGATGCGCCTTGCCGACTACGACGGCGCCGCGGCGGCGTTCGCCAGTGCGCACCGGCTGGTGGGGACGGACGAGCAAGTGGATCTGGCGTGGGCGCAGGCGCGGTTCCTCGCCGATGGCGGCACCGTGAGCGCGGCCACGCGGGAGATCGCCGGCCGTGTGCTGGCGAAAACGCCGAACCATCCGGCCATGTTGGAACTGTTGGCGATGGGCGACTTGCACGCCGGCGAATACGCTTCCGCGGCCCGGCATCTGGCAAACCTGCTGCGGCAAGACATGCCCGCCGAACGCCGACGCCTCTTGGCGAACACCTTGGCGCTGGCGCGCGAACGACAGGGTGGCGATCGTGCTTTCGTCTCGGTTGCGGTCACCGTGGCGGGTGTGAGCGCCGGGGCGACCGCGCCGTGGTTGATGGTGTTCTTGCGCCCCGAAGCCGGCGGCCCGCCGCTGGCGGTGGCGCGACAGCCGGCGCGCGCGCAGCAAACCGTGGTGCTGGACCATGCCAACGCGATGGTGGTGGGCAGCTCGCTTGCCAGCAGCGGTTCGGTGCGGGCGGTGGCGCGTCTTAGCAGTGACGGCAGCGCCGCGGACTTTCAAGCGGAGGCGGTTTCCGAACTCGTCGATCCGGCTACCGGGCCGCATGTCGATTTGACCTTGCGTGCGACGGAAATCAAGGCACCGCGGGGCGGTTGATAACATCCCGTTCGATGCAAACACTGAAACCGCGCACAACCGTGCTCGGCCCCGATGGCGGCCTACACACCGTGGACGACGCGCTGGCCGCCGCCTTCCGCCCGGGCGACCGCGTGGTGCCGGATGGCCGCGGCGGCCTGCTGCACATCCCCGCCGCCGAGCAGGCACGCGCCCAAGCCGCGGTGGACGATGCTGTAGCGGCTTTCGACGCCATGCACGCCGTCGGCGCGGACGCCATCGCGGCCTTCTACCACCACGCCGCCACGGCCCTGCGCGACGACGACGTGTGGCGCGAGATCGCGGACGTGAACGCCGCCGACGTGCGCGACGCCCAGCGCCGCGGCCGATCCACCACCCGCTTGGTCGTCTCGGACACCATGCGCACCAACATGATCGACGGCCTTGCGGCATGGGCAACCTTGCCCTCCCGCCGCGATGCGGTGTTGGAGACGGTGCGCCACCGCGGCTTTCGCGTGGAACTCGTCGGCGCGGCGCTTGGCGTGGTGGCCTTCGTGTTCGAGGGGCGTCCGAACGTGCTGGCGGACGCCTGCGGCGTCTTGCAAGGCGGCAACACCGCGGTGTTCCGCATTGGCCGAGACGCCTTGGCAACCGCGGCGGCCATCATGCGCCTCGCCATCGCGCCGTCGTTGGCCAAGGCCGGGTTGCCCACCGGCGCGGTGTGTTTGGTGGAAAGCCCGGCCCACGCCGCGGGCTGGGCGTTGTTCCTCGATTCCCGCTTGGCGTTGGCCGTGGCGCGTGGTTCCGGGCCGGCGGTGGAGACCTTGGGCGCCTTGGCGCGCGGCGTCGGCACCCCGGTGAGCCTGCACGGCACCGGCGGCGCATGGCTCGTCGCATCGGAACAGGCGGAGGACGACGCGCTGCGGCAAGCGGTGACGCGCTCGCTGGATCGCAAGGTCTGCAACACCTTGAACACCTGCTGCCTGGTCGGCACAGCACGATTGCGGGAACGGGCCGAGGCAGTGCTCAGCGCTATGGCGGACGCCAGCGCGGCTTTCGGCGGCGCGTTCAAGCTGCATGTTGCGCGGGGCAGCGAACACGTCGTGCCGGCGGCGTTGTTCCAATCCACGATAGAGGTGGCGCGAGCCGCTGGCCCGGTACGCGAGGTGCAAGCCGAACCTTTGGACGTGGACGATCTCGGCGTGGAATGGGAATGGGAGGCGACGCCGGAGATCTCCCTAGTAGCAGTGGCCACGCTGGATGACGCCGTGGCGCTGTTCAACCGCCTGAGCCCGCGTTTGGTGGCCACGCTGGTATCCAATGACGCGGCCGAACACGACCGCTTTTTCGCCACCATCAACGCCCCCTTCGTCGGCGATGACCACAGCCGCTGGGTGGATGGCCAATTCGCCTTGGGGAAACCCGAGCTCGGCCTCTCCAATTGGCAACATGGCCGCTTGTTCGCCCGCAGCGGCGTGCTCACCGGCGACAGCGTGTACACGGTGCGCATGCGCTACCGGAGCGAGTAGAGACTGACAGATCACATGGCGCAGGCCGACAAGGTGAGAAGGTGGCGTTGGCGGCCCAGAGTAGATCTTGCCTCGCGGCGTGTGGATTAGGCGGGCGTCCAAAGCTAGGCACTCGCTGGGGCGGCTGTCGGTGTTGATCAGTCGTGGCGCAGCGCTTCGATCGGATCCAACTGCGCGGCCCGCGCTGCGGGCCAGATGCCGAAGACCAAGCCGATGCCGACGCTGAAGGCTACGGCGAGGATCACGGCGTCGGGGGAGATGAACACGTTCCAGTTGGCGAATTCGGTGAGTAGCCAAGCGCCGCCGGCGCCTAGGGCGATGCCGAGGACGCCGCCTAGGGCGCCGATGGTGAGGGCTTCGATGACGAATTGCATGAGGATGTTGATGCGGGTGGCCCCGAGGGCTTTGCGCACGCCGATCTCGCGGGTGCGTTCGGTGACGGACACCAGCATGATGTTCATGATGCCGATGCCGCCCACCAGCAAGCTGACGCCGGCGATGCTGGCGAGCAGGAAGGCGAAGATCTCGGTGGAGGCCGCGGCCATGTCGATGAACTGTTGGCGGTTCATGATCATGAAGTCGTTGTCTTGGCCCGGGCGGATCTTGTGTTCGCGGCGCAGTACGCGCTCGATGTCCACCATGCCCATTTCTAGGGAGGCGTCGTCCGCTACTTGGGCGGCCAGTTGGCGCAGGCGGTCGTGGCCGAACACGCGCAGTTCGGCGGTGGTTAGGGGGATGAAGATGTCGTCGTCGGGATCCGGGCCGGGGCGGGAACCCACCTCGCCGAATACGCCGACCACCTCGAAGGGGATGCGGCTGATGTGAATGGTTTGCCCCACCATGTGTTCCGGCTCGGTTTCCAGGTTTTGCGGAATCTCCGAGCCGAGCACGGCCACGCGGCGGCGCGCCGCCAAATCCGCGGCGGTGAACATGCGGCCGCTGGCGATCGGCATTTGGTGTACGTCCGGAAAGTTCTCGGTGGTGCCGGACACGGTGTGGTGCAGGTTGCGGTTGCCGTACTTGATCTGCCGCCCGGCACCCAGCTCGGGCACCAGCTCGGTCAGAACCGTCGAATCGCGTCGCAGCGCCTCGTAGTCGTCCACAGTGATCGCCGCGCCATCGACGCTGGCGACGCCGCGCCAGAACGACTGGCCGGGCGTGATGGAAAGAACGCGGGAGCCGAGGCTTTCGATCTGCTCATCCACCGCCCGTTTCGCGCCAGTGCCCAAGGCGACCATGGTGATGACCGCGGCCACGCCGATGATGATGCCGAGCATCGTCAAGCTGGAGCGCAACAGGTTGGCAATGATGGACACCAGCGCCACGCGGATGGTTTCGATGAAGGTCATTGCTTGCGCCTTGGCGGTGTGCTTTGGGCTGGTTTAGCTCAGCCGCGTCCTCTGCCGCCGCCGCTTTGGCGGTTTAGGCCGGGGATGCTGTTCCAGCGCCTCATGCGATTCTGAAAGCTCTCTTGGGCGCGCACCAGCGAGGCGCTTGGCAGAATCAGCACTTCGTCGTCTTCTTCCAAGCCGAACACTACTTCGGTGCGGTCCAAATCCGTGATGCCGGTGCGGACGTGCAAGGCCGTGGGTTCGCCGTCGCGCAACGCGAACACCAGGTAGTCGCCGCCGAATTGGGCGTCCACATCGGAAGTCCTGCGCCCGCCGGCGCCTTCCCACCCGCCGCCGGCACCGCCGCCCCTGCCGCCAAAGCCGCCGCGTCCGCCGAAACCGCCGCGTCCGCGGCCTCGTTCGGCCATGCGTTTGCTCATGTCATCGGCGATTTTCTGCTCTTCCTCGGTGAGCGCCTCGCCCGAACGCATCTTGCCGAAAATGGCGCGCATCTGTTCGCGCATGTCCGCCGGCGGCCCGTCACCGGCCCCGGCGGAACGCGAAGCGCCTTGCGGGCGGGGCGCCGCGGCAAGCATTTCCCGCACCGTTTCCACTTCCAACCCCAGCACCATGCCGGCGGGGTAGATGTCGTCTTGGGTGCGCAAGGCGGCGTTCGGAATGGTTGCCACGTCGAGGCGTTGCGCCACCAGCAGCTCCACCTCGGCGTTCATGCCCGGCTTGAGCAAGCCCTCGCTGTTGTCGAGATCGATGAGCACCGGGAACATGGTGACGTTCTGTTGCGCCACGGCTTGCGGTTCCACTTTCACCACTTCGCCTTGGAATGGGCGGTTGGCGAAGGCAGCGACGTTCACCGTCGCGTTCACGCCCGGGTTCACCTTGCCGATGTCGATTTCGTCCACCAGCATGCGCACTTGTACGGTGGAGAGGTCGGCCATGCGCAGCAGCAGCGTGCCGCCGCCGACATCGCCCATGGGCGAGGAAATCACTTGTCCCTGTTCCACGAAACGCTCGATGACGGTGCCGGTGATCGGCGCGCCCACCTTGGTGTCGTCCGCCGCGATGGTGGCGTTCTCCACTTGAATCTCGCTGCGCACCACCTCCGAATTGGCCTGCGCGTAGTCCAAGGCGGCCTGTTCCCAATCCGCTTTGGAGAGGGAGTCCTTCCGGTAGAGCTTGTCGATGCGTTCGAGTTGCGAGGAGGAATTGGTGAGGCGCGCTTTGGCCACTTCCAAATTCGCCTGCGCTTGCTGCAGCGAGTTGTCGAGCACGCGCGGATCGATGTTGGCGAGCAACGCGCCGGCTTGCACGTGATCGCCGGTGTCCACCGGCAGCGAGAGAATCTCGCCGGACGCTTTGGATTTCACGTCCACGGTGGTGACGGGTTCGACGATGCCGGCGGCCGCCACGGCCACGGTGATGTCGCGCCGCTCCACCGACGCGGTTTGGTACAAGGCGGCGGATTCTTGCGCCGCCGCGGTGTCGTCGCCGCCGAGCAAGCCTTCCACCATGCCGCAGCCGGCCAAGGCCAACGGTGCGGCCAGCGCCGCGACGGCGATGCGCGTCGCGCCTGGGCGCGGGCGTGGTTTCGTGTTCATGTCTTCTCCGTGGGGTAGTCCTCGGTCACCGTGCCGTCGCGCAGATGCACATGTCGGCCGGCGCGTTTGGCAACTTCCGATTCGTGGGTGACCAAGATGATGGTTTGTCCGGCTTCGTGCAAGGTGCCGAAGAGGTTCATGATGTCCTGGCCGGTGCGGCTGTCCAGATTGCCGGTGGGCTCGTCCGCGAGCAGGATGTCCGGCTCGTTCACCAACGCGCGAGCCACCGCCACGCGCTGGCGTTGCCCGCCGGAGAGCTCGTTCGGCTTGTGCTTCATGCGGTCCGCGAGGCCCACCCGTCGCAGCGCTTCGCGCGCCCGAGCACGGCGTTCGCGGCGGGCAACGCCGCCGTACATCAAGGGCACTTCGACGTTCTGCAGCGCGTTCGCCCGGGGCAGCAGGTTGAAGGTTTGGAAGACGAAGCCAATGCGCCGGTTGCGCACGCGCGCCAGCGCGCGATCGCCGAACTTCGAGACGTTCTCGCCGGACAGCCAGTATTCGCCGCTGGAGGGGCGATCCAGGCAGCCGATGATGTTCATCAGCGTGGATTTGCCGGAACCGGAAGGCCCCATGACGGCGACGTACTCGTTCTCGCGGATCTCGCAATCCACGCCGTTCAAGGCGTGGATGGTCTCCGCGCCCATGCGGTAGTTTTTCTCGAGGCTGCGCACCCGAATGACCGGGTCGGCGGCACCGGCGGGCGATTTGGTGGCGTCGGGCATGGCGAAAACGGGCGTCTCGTCCTG
Source organism: Candidatus Azotimanducaceae bacterium (assembly GCA_965243095.1). Lineage (GTDB taxonomy): Bacteria > Pseudomonadota > Gammaproteobacteria > Pseudomonadales > Azotimanducaceae > VXYL01. The sequence goes on along the minus strand of OZ251530.1, from coordinate 635,651 downwards.
TATTACGCACGGGCCATGATAAACCGTCGCGGGGCGTTTGCGGGGGCGGCTTACGGCTCGGGCGGCGGCGCTGGTTCCTGCGCGTCGACGGTGGACGCCTGTTGATCGTCATCGCCCGTCGCTTCGCCTTCGTCGCCTTCGGCGTCGGTGGCGGCCGGCGGAGCTTCCGGCTCGTCCGGGGCGAGATCGGCCAAGGTTTGGTGCATCTGCTCGGCGATGTAGGAGGAGAGCTTGTAGACGCCCGGCAGGCGGTCGGAAACGGCCACGTAGTTGTTGTCGTCCACACGCCGGATCGTCAGCGTCGCATCGCCGGCGTCGTCGGCGAGGGCGAACACCATCTTGGCCGGCGTTTCCGGTTCTTCCACGTCGCTTTCGGCCGCCGCGTCATCCGCATCTGCTTCATCGCCCACCGCCGTTTCATCCTCGGGCGTCTGCTCGTCCACGGACACCGCCGCCAACACCTCGTCCGGCGTCGTCTCGCTTACGCCGGTCACCGTGAGGCCGGTGAACCGGCCGGCCAGCGTCTCCACCTTGGTTTGGTCGAGAGCGGCGCCGGACGCGGCCGCCCATACGCCTTCTTCGTCCTTGGTCAACGCGAACAGCGCCGCCGGCGATTCGGCACCCGTGCCGTGGTAGCGCAGGCCGGTTAGCGCACCGTCGGGCCGCAGCAGCGACTTGTCCAACCAGTCGGACTCCTTCATGCCGGCCTCGTAGTTGGAGAACGTGATGGCGTAGATGTCGTCGTCGTCCGCCCGTCGGGCGTGGGTCTTGCGGTAGCCAGGGGACGTGCCCAGGTAGATGTCGGCAACCGTGTCGCCGCCCGCGGACAACTTCACCCGGCGCTGGTGGTTGTCCTCGGTAAGCTCGAAACGCTCGTGAACGGAAGCGCTGGTGGCCACCGGCCAGCCGCCGGCGGCGTCGGCGAGCTTTTCGATCACGCCGTCCACCTTGGCGCCGTCGGCCGGCAAGCCCTCCGGCAATTGCCAAGCGTCGTCCTTCTTCGCAAGGGCGACCTCGCCTTGGCCGCCGGAGACCGAAAGCGCGTCCACGGCGTCGGCGTCGAACTCGAGGAACGGTTCGGGTTCCACGGAGCCGCCGCTCTTCACCGCGATCAGCGCGGCCACGATGGCCAGTTGGATGGCCAGCGCCGCGATCAGCGTGTTCTTGTTCCAGATGCCGTTCATCACGAGACCTCCAACAGCTTTTCGTACGCTTGGCGACGGGTGGCGCGCCGGTGGTGGCTTACGCCGAACACCGCCGCCAACCCGACCATGGCGAACAGGTAGTTCGCGTATTCCCAGACCCGCTGCGTCTCTTCGCGCATCGGCGGCAGCGTGCGGTTGTAGTGGCCGCGGCTGCGAATGTCGAGGAGGTTCTGATCCTCCACCGACCAGTCGACGATGTTGGCCATCAACTCCGCGGTGTTCGTGTACAGCGTGCCGCTCGCCGCGCCCACGCTGCGCACGGTTTGATCCGCCACGAAGGATGCCGAGCCGAAGACGAAGAGTCGCGCGGATTCCGGCGACCGCTCGATCACCGTGGTAACCGTGCCCAGCGTGTCCGCGTCTTCATCTTGGGCTTCGTCCTCCGTCTCGTCCGCGGCCGCTTCGTCGTCATCGGTCGGTTCCGGCACCAAAGGCGATTCGTCGAAGAACGAGTCGAAGCGTCCTTCCACCAGCACCGCCAAGGTGTTGGCTTTCTGCTCGCCTTGCGGCAGATAGGCCACGCCCTGCTTCGCCATGATGTCCGTGGACGTGGAACGCCAGCTTTGCGCCGAACTCGAAAGCAATGTGGTGACCGAGCGATCTTTGTTCGCTTCCTCGTCCACCTCGACCGGCGACGACCACGCCATGGTGAGCTGCGGCACCCCGGCGGTGAACGGCACGTCTTGGTTCAAGCCATCGCCGCGCACGTCGATGAAGTACGGGTAGTCGGCGAGGCGCATTTCCACGAAACGAAAACCGGCCTCGTTGCGTACGACCGGCATGGGAAAGGCCGCGTTCCGCTCATCCATCACGAACGCGTTTTCGATCGTGACGCCGTGGTGCGCAAGCCAATTGGACAGCCCGGACTGCACCGGCGTCGCGTACAACGATTGCTGCATGGCGTTGATGCGGTAGCTGCCGGCGGCGATCACCACCGTGCCCCCGCGCATCAGAAACTGATCGATGGCGAACACGGATTTCTGATCCAAATCCGCCGGATCCACCACCATCAACACGTCCGCCGTGGTGGGAGCGGCGCCGTCTTCCAAATTCGCGGTGTCCACGTTGAAGTCCTGGCCGACCACTTCGCGCAGCACTTGGAACTCGTTGCCCGGCGGCTGTTGCATCTGCTGCATCTGTTGCATGTACGGCGGCGTGCCTTCCGGGGCGGACAACGCCACGGTCTTCATCACGCCGGTGGCGAACCGCTTGAGGCCCTCTTCGATGTTGCGCCGCAGCCCGTCCGCATCGAGCGGGTCCGGCAGTGGCATCTGCACCACCGTTTCGCCATCCGAGAGGGTGAGGTAGTAGAAGAAGGTGTTGGTGTCGAACAAACTCGCCGCCATGCGCCGGAAACCATAGTTCGCGGCGATTTGCCTGGCCACCTCGCCGCCATCGGCGTCCGGGTCGACGAACTCCGATGTGAACTTGCCGCCGGAATCCTCCGCCATCTCGTTCAGCACCACCCGCAGTGCCGGCCGGAACTCCACCAGCGCCGGCGGCAATCGATCGTCCGCCGAGATGTAGCCGGTGAACTTCACCGCGTTCGTGATGTTGTCGAAGATGCTGCCGCCGCCTTGGAAGCCGTAGAGCACTTTCTTGATGGCCCGCGTGATGTCGTACTCGGGGTTTTTCAGGCGCACATCCACGTTCGTTTCGCTGCCCACCTTCACCTCGATGAGGTCGTTGTAGGTGAGCACCTCGTATTCGTCGCCGTAGAGCACCAGCACGTCGAAGTACGAGCTCACCAGCGACGTTTGGTATCGATCCGCTACTTGGAAGGGCGCCGGGCGAATGCCGTACTTGGTGTTCGCCTCGTCCTCCAGTTCCGGTTCGCTGGCCGGGTCGATGAGCTCCACGCGCACGCGCCCCTCGCCGGCCACTTCGTACTCCGTGAGCAGATCTTGCAGTTGCGGAATGAGCGGCGCGAGCAACGGATGCGTCTGGGCGCTGAAGTAGCCGCGGATGAGCAGCGGTTCGCGCAACTGCCGCAGGTAGCCGTCGGTGGCTTGGGAGATGGAGTATTGATTGCCCTCCGTCAGGTCCCAGCGCAGGAAGTTCACGGACGCGAGCCAGGCGTTGGCCACGAGGACGTTCGCCGCCACCAAACCCAGCACCACGCGCCGGTCTCGGTGGCGTTTGGCGTCGCCGTCCGGCGCCCAGCCGTGCGCATCCACCGCGTACACGTTCAACGCCAGGAACACCGCGAGCACGGAAACGTAGAAGTACAGATCGCGCAGATCCAGCACGCCGCGGGTGATCGACTCGAAGCGGGAACCGGCGCCGATGGCGCGCAGCCAGTCCGCGGTTTGATTGCTGACCAAATCGGTGAGCGCCGGAGCGCCGATCAAGTAGAAGACGCCGCAACCGAAGGTGGCCAGGATGAGGGCGACGATTTGGTTGTCCGTCTTCGCGCTGGCGAAAAGCCCGATGCCCAAGTAGGCGGCGCCAAGCAAGGCGGCTGCGAGATAGCCGGCGAACACCGGCCCCAGATCCAACTCGCCCAGCAAAGCCACGCTGATCGGCAAAGGCAACGTCAGCGCCAGCGCCAACAGCAGCAACGCCCAGCAAGCGAGGAACTTGCCCATCACGAATTCCGCGCTGCTCGCCGGCACCGTCACAACGAGTTCCAGCGTGCCGGCGCGGCGCTCGTCGCTCCACATGCGCATGGTGAGCGCCGACGCGAGGAAGATGAGCAGCACCGGCAGCCACTCGAACATCGGCCGCACATCGGAGATGTTGCGGGCGAAGAACGCCTCGCCCCAGAAGAACACGAACAGCGTGACGCCCAGAAACGCCGCCAAGAAGAGGTAGGCGATGGGCGAGGAAAACAGCAGCGCCAGTTCTTTGCGGGCGATGCGCGCGGCCATGTCAATTCTCATCGCTGACCTCCTTCTTTTCGGGCTTCTTGGGCTTCTTGGGTTTCTTGGACCCACCGGCGGCGTCGGCACCGGCCGCCGCGGTCACTTCCCGGAAGACGGTTTCCAAATCCCGCTTCTCCTCCGCCAAGCCGTGGATGGAGACGCCGCCGGCCACCAACCGGCGCGCCAGTTCGGCGACGCCGTCGGCGGTCGCGCCATTGCCGTTCGGGAACTCGAACGCGAAATGCTCGGCATCGCCGGTGGTGGAGGCTTGCGCCGTCACCGTTGCGAAGTCGCCCACCGCGGCGGCGACGGCGTCTTGCGCGGCGTCGGTGGCCAAAGTGACGCGGGTGCTCTCCTTGAGCGTGGCCAGGCGTTCGTCCACTGCCAGTTCGCCGGCGCGGAGGATCATCACCCGATCGCACACCGCGTCCACTTCCTGCATGATGTGGGTGGAGAGGATCACCGTGGCTTTCTCCGCCAAGCGGCGGATGAGCTGGCGCATTTGCTCGGTTTGCGAAGGGTCCAAGCCGCTGGTGGGTTCGTCCAGAATCAGCACCTGCGGCGCGTGGACGATGGCTTGGGCAACGCCGACGCGCTGCTGGTAGCCGCGCGAGAGTGTGCCTATGGCGTCAAGGGCGCGATCCGCCAAGGCCGTGGACGCCAACACCTTGCGCAGCGCGGCGGGCCGCTGCGGGACGCCGCGCAGCCCGGCCACGTAGTCGAGATAGTCGACGATGGCCATCTCCGGGTACACCGGGCAGTTCTCCGGCAGGTAGCCGAGCCGCGCCTGCGCCGCTTCCGGGTCCACGGCGACGTCCACGCCGTCCACCACGGCGCGTCCGCCGCTCGGCTCCAAGTAGCCGGTGAGCATCTTCATGATGGTGGTCTTGCCGGCGCCGTTGTGGCCGAGCAGACCCACGATCTCGCCGCTGCCGATGGAGAAGCTGACGGAATCCACCGCCAACGTCTCGCCGTATCGGCGCGTCAATCCTTCCGCGTCGATCACTGCTAATCGCCCTCCTCTTTAACCCTCTTGACGTAACTTCAACTTCGCAGTTGGTTCGTTGCTTGCCCTAACGCGCCCAACCGTCGCGTTCGGGCGGCGCAAAGATACAAAGCCCGATGGCCGGATTCCACCCCCCCTAGGCACCGGCGCGTTTGCCCGCGTCGCCAACGGCGGCAGATCGCGGCGAACACCCCGGCGTCGAATGATAGACAAGCCAATGTGCGCCAGGTTCCCCGTCGTCCCTCGCCCCACGCGCCGGCTAGCTCGGTCGTTCGTCGCGCACGAAGGCGAGCTCGGCGTCCGTCGAGTGGGCGGCCGAGTAGCGATAGCCTTGGCAATCGAAAGCTCGGAGCGCCTTGACGGTTTCGGCGCGATGGCGGGCGATGTAGCCGGCCATCAACCCGCGCGCCTTCTTCGCGTAGAAGCTGATGATCTTGTACTGCCCGTTCTTGCGGTCGAGGAAGCGCGTGCCGATCACGTTCGCTTCCAGCTCGTCGGGTCGCACCGCGCCCCAATACTCGTTCGAGGCCAGATTCACCACCGTCTTGTGCCGGTGGGTGGCGAGCTCCTCGTTCAAGGCGCGGGTCACGCGATCTCCCCAGAACGCGTACAGGTCGCGGCCGCGCGCGTTGGCGAAGCGGGTGCCCATTTCCAGCCGGTAGGGGTGGATGGCGTCCAGCGGCCGCAGCAGGCCGTAGAGCCCGGACAGGATGCGCACACGCCGCTGCAAGGAGGTGAGCTCGCGCGCGTTCAGGTGCCACGCCCGCAGGCCCATGTACACGTCGCCGGTGAAGGCGAGCGCCGCCTGCTTGCCGCCGGCGGGATCCTTGCGCCACTCGGCGTAGCGGTTGCAGTTGAGCTCGCCGAGCTTGGCGCTGATGCCCATGAGGTCCGAGATCTCGCCCGGCGCCAGCTTGGCGAGGTCTCTGATGAGAATCGCGGCATCGTCGAGAAAGCGGGGCGAGGTGACTTTGCGCGTCTTCGCCGGCGTGTCGAAGTCCAGCGATTTGGCGGGAGAGATGACGGCCAACATGCGGGCGCTCCTCGGTGCGAACTGGCCGCGATAGTACCAGATGCCGCCAGCCATGTGCGGCGGAAGGACGCTGCGGCGGATGCGGGCGCGACGATGGCTTCGCGTTGCCAGCGCTGACGGTGCGGCCCGCCCGTTGCCCAAAGCCAGCAAGCACCGCAGCCAAATGCCCGTTCCGGCTTCCAATGTGCGAGGGCTATGGGGTGTGCGATTTTTGCGAGTCGTGACTTGACGAAACACGACTTGACGAAACACGACTTGACGAAGGGGGATGGAAGGCGCAGACTACCGGCATGGGTCGATTCGTTGGGCGCGCCAAAGAACTGCGCATGTTGGAGGAGGCGTTCTCGTCCTCGGCGTCCGCCTTCATTCCGATATACGGGCGGCGTCGCGTCGGCAAGAGCGAGTTGATTCTGCGCTTCATCGCCGACAAGCCGAGCGTCTATCACTTGGGCCAACAGTCCGCGGAACCGCTGCAAGTGCATGACTTTCTGGTGGAGGCCGCCCAATCGTTGCAATTGCCGCTGCTCGCGCAGCTGCGCGTCGAAGGATGGCAGCAGGCGTTGCTTACCGTGGTGCAACAGTGGACGGCGGCGAATCCGCGCTCCAAACTCGTGCTGGCGCTGGACGAGTTCCAGTGGACGGCGGCCGCCAGCCCCAACCTCCTTTCCGTGCTGCAGCACTGCTGGGATCGACATTGGAGGGACGCCGGCAATGTGATGCTGCTGCTCTGCGGTTCGTACTTCGGCTTCATGGAGCGCGACGTGCTTGGCGCCAAAAGCCCGTTGTTCGGACGACGCACCGCGCAAATCCTGCTGGCGCCGTTCGACTACCTGGAGGCGAGCCTATTCCATCGCCGCTGGGCCATCGCGGACAAGGCGAAAGCCTACTTCCTAGTTGGCGGCATGCCGCAATACCTGCTGCTCCTTGACGATGCGCGATCGGTGGAGCAGAACATCCGCGCCAAGCTGCTGCAAGAGTTTTCGCCGCTGTTCCACGAGCCGATCTTCCTGCTGCGCGAGGAACTCCGCGAAATCGCACCCTATCAAACCATCCTATTCGCCATGGCCGAAGGGAACGGCACGGCCACGCGCATTGCGGCCGCCGCCAAAGTACCGGAACGAAACGTACACTACTACCTCAAGCAGCTCGTGGAACTGCGCTACATTCGCCGCCGCTACCCGCTCGACGGCACTTCGCGGAACGCCAGGCAAGTGCGGTTTCGCATTGAAGACCCGCTGTTGCGGTTCTGGTTTCGTTTCGTCTTCCCCAACAGGAGCCTCATTGCCAGCGGTGGCGTGACAACCGCTTTCACCGAACGCATCAGACCGTCGCTCGATTCTTGGTACGGCGGTGGCTTCGAGAACCTATGCCGCGAAGCGCTGCCCCTCATCTACGCCCGCGAGGGCGTGGGCGCGGGCTATGAGGTTGGCGAATACTGGGCGCAATCCGTGCAAATCGACGTGGTCGGCCGGCGCGACGACAACTGGACGGACCTCGGCGAATGTAAATGGGGACCGGTGCGCTCCGCCCGGGCGCTGCGCGAGGAACTCGAGCACAAGGTGACGGCCTACGCCAACCGCCGCGGCGCCACGTTGGGACGCCGCTACTTCACCCGCACCAAGCCCAAAGCGGCGGCCTCCGATCGCGGCTGGTACTCGCTGGCGGATCTATACGCGCTCGGCGGCTAGCGCCGGCGGCGCTACCGAAAGAGCGAGCCGCGCAAAGTCGTCGCGATGCTGTCGCGCCTTGCCGGCGCCACGTTCGCCTGTTCCGCGTACTCGGGCCAGCGCGAAACCGCGCCTGCCACTTCGCGGCAGATCGCCATTGCCGGAGCGCGGCCGATCGATGCGCTGTCGGCGCATTGGAGGAAGTCGTCTGGCGTGAAACCGTCGCGCTTGCCGTTCAGCGTCATCTGGTGCAGCGCCGTCCAGCGGCCGGCGGGTTGCCATGCGTAGGTCACGTCGTAGGCCGGGGCAAGCGACCAGTTCCCGCTTCGATCCATCAGAAACGCGATGTTCTTCACATGGTCGTCTTGGTTGCGCGCCAAGATGTTGAAGACCATGCGCCGAAACTGCTGCTGCAACGCCTCCATCCCCAAGCCCAAGCGCCGGATGACGAGTAGCGCCTGCTCGTAGGCGTGGGCGCCGGCGGCGTTGAAGTCGAAGTGCGCGATGCCGCCCAAGGATTGCATGTGTAGCTTCTCGCCGTTCGGCAGGCGGTCGAAGCGGCGCGTCATGAAGTGCCGGCGGCCTCCTTCCTCCAGCAAGCGGCACTCGGTCATGGTCAACCCGGCGTCCTTGGCCATCAAGTAGTACGCGTATTCGATGGCCCCGTAACCTTGCGGTTCGACGATGCTCTCGCCCACGCCGTCGCCAGCAACGCCATCGAGTTTAAGCAACCAAGGTTCGAATCCCGGTGGCGCCTCGACATCGCCCGAGCGAACTTCGCCTGTTGGCGGATGCCACGAAATCACCGCCTTCGGGCGCGCTCCGCCAGCCGATGTGCCCACCCGCAAAATCTGCCGCAAGGTACCGCTGTCACCGCCGGGCGAGAAAGTCGCATCCAGCCCGCTGCGCCGGTCCAGCGCGGCAGTGGCCAACTCCACCAGATTGGCAACCTGCAGCCGTGCGGCCGCTGTGGGATGCGGGCCCAACGCCGGTTGAAACTCCAACGCGCCCATGCCGCGGCGGCCAACGTAGCAGAGGCGTTCGACAGCGCTGAAGGAATCCGGTTGCCGTCCCTGCCGAGCAAGCCAAGCGTTGATGAGCGCATTGCCAAAGCGGTCGGGAAGCGAGTCCGCCAACAACCCCGGCAAGCCGTGGAAGGAATCCGTACGCAAAGCCGGGAAGCGATAGACCCGCGTTGACAGCGGCATCGCCAACGGCGCTACCTCCAAGCCTTCCTTTACGAAACCCGCGTCGTACTCGAAATCGGCGACGGTTGCGCCATCGGCCAGCGAAATCGCACCGACGAGCTCGTCCCACAACCGAACTTCCGCCAACATCAGCTAGCGTCCGTGCCGCTTCCTTCGTGCGTGGCCTTGGCTGGTTTCGCCGGTGAGGCGCGCTGGCGGCGTTTGCCCCTCATGCGCAGCAGATCCATGGGCCCGGGCTCGTCGGGCGGCACCAACGCTTCCAGGTTCTCCACCAAGCCGAGCGCCCGCAAGAGGCGAAGGAAGTTGGTGAGCTGCACGGACTCGCCGGCCTCAATGCGCACCAGCGTGCGCTTGGAGATGCCCGCCTCAAAGGCAAGCGCACTCTGCGTGACGCCGGCGTTGAGCCGGCAGCGTGCGAGCCGCCGCCCCAATTCGGTCAAGATCAGGCTGTCGGTGTGCAGAGCATCGAGTTCCATATCGCCAATTATGGCACATTATGAGGCTAAAACGCTGCAACTCGCCTTTTTTGGCGCATTAAACACGGGCCTATGCAGCGCCAGCGGCACCCGACAGGGTGAAACCTAGCCTCCGGCGTCTCTATATCTTGCCGATCCCGCAGTCGTTGGTTAGGAAATCCACCATCGCAGTGTAGTACTCGAGCTCGTGGTCGAAGGTCCAAGTGTTGCTGAAGTGGTCCGCGCCTTCGAGCTCGATGTACTTGTGGGCCTTGTCGTGTTCGGCCAGCGCCTTGGTGTATTTGCGGGCGTGTTCCACCGGCACTCGCTGATCGACGTCGCCGTGGACGATGAGCATCGGCACGTTCACCTTGGCCACTTCCTTGATAGGCGAAACGCTGTCGTCCCACATGCGTACTTGCTCCGCTTCCTGTGCGCCGCGGAGACGTCCACGGTAGTAGTTGACCTGCTGTAGATTGTCAAACACTGCGGCACCGGCCACCACGCATTGGTAGATCTGCGGCGTGCGCGAAGCGGCCACCGCCGCCGCGTAACCGCCGTAGGACCATCCCACCATTGCCATGCGGTCCGGATCCGCTCGGCCTATCTTCACCAAATGCAAAGCGCCGTCGTCCTTGTCGTCCTGCATCTTGCGACCGCCTTGGCCACCCTCGGGGCCAAGGAAAGCCGCCGTGTAGAAGTCGACCCCGTAGTTTGTCGAACCCCGGTACTGTGGTTGCAGCACCAGGTAGCCGTTGTTCGCCAGCATTTGTCCCCACTTGTCGTAGGACACGTACTCGCTGACGAAAGGGCCGCCGTGGGGCAGGACGATGAGCGGGAACGGCGGTTTGCCGTTCGGGACCGTGAGATAGCCGTGAATGTCCTTGCCATCCCGCGCCTTGTACGTGATGTACTCGACGTCGGCCATTTGCTCGCCATCCACCAGCGGTCGCTCACTGCCCACCTTCGCGAAACGGCCATCCTTCAAGATGTAGTGGGTTCCGGGATCTTGCGGGCCGACATTCCTGACCGTCAACGTCGCGCCATCACGGGAGCGGCTAGTGACGCTGAAATCGCGAGCGTTTGGGATGACGCGCCTTAGCTGCTCGTAGATCGCGCCCGCCTCTTCGTTGATGAACTGCCGATGTACTCGGTCCGTCTTATACGTGTAGCCAACTACTCGGTCCGGATCGGCCCACTCGTGAGAGCTGAACAGCAGATCGCCGATGTCGACGTCGTCGCGTCTATCGATGAGAGTCCTTTTGCCGGTCGTTGCGTCCAGCGACCAAAGACCAGTGGTGTCGTTGCCTTCGTTGGCAATGACGAAGAGCTTTTCTCTCCGATCAACATCGAAGCCGCCCACGCGAAAGTCATCGAAACTGTCCTCGTGCAGGCGATAGACCTCCTTCCAGTCCTTCGCCTTCGGTTGGCGGTTGTACCAGACCCACTCCTTCTTTCTCTCGTCGAATCCGGCCGCCAACCAAGGGTTCCCCTCACTATCGAAGCGATACTCGCTGAGCGAGGTTCTTCCGCGCATCAGCAGCTTTTTGGTGCCATTCGCCAAGTCCAGTTCATAATACGCGGCTGGTCCGAAGATCGAACTCCTAGACTTCGGGCCGTCGCCCCCTCCGGAATAAGAGGACACGATGATCTTGTAGGGTTCTTTCGGGAGGAAGCTCTCGATATCGGTGCGCCCGGCAATGCCGAAGTCACTCACTTCCTTCTTCTCGATATTGAGGATGGCCAACTGGAAGCGGTAAACGCCTTGGTTGAAGTCGTCTATGACCTTGCGCACTTTTTGCCGCGCTTGAAAAAGCACATGCTTGTCCGACACCCACCAGAAGATCTCGATCTCCATGGGATCCGCGCCCACGCGGTACGGATCCTTGTCCAAGTCGGCCGCATCGTAAACCTCGAGTACGGGGTTGCCGTCTCGGCTGGATATCCTCAGCAAAGCCAAGTGTTTGCCGTTCGGCGACACTTGGACATTGCCGATGGCCCGCCGCAACGCCCAATACTCCAACGGGTATGGGCCGTCGTGCGGTTTTTCGGCAGCCTCCGTGGCGGATTTCTCGGCCGGGGCATCCACAGCGTGCGACGCCAAAGCCAAAGTTCCGAGCAATACGGCGGCTAGCCATTTCATTTTCTGGTCCTCCGGTCTCTCTTTTTCCTTGCACCGGGCCGTCAATCGGCTCCGAACCCCCAACCCAAATTGAGGAAGAACACGCGGCCGTTGAGATCGTAACCGGCGCCGATCGGCGAGTTGTTGACGCTCAAGATCTCGCTGCCGTCCACCTTTGGCGGCGGCTCGTCGAATATGTTGCGAACACCGACGATCACGCCCCAAGTGTCGGCGTTGTAGCCAAACGAAGCGCGATGGATCATGTACTCGTCGGCCCACGCCACGTCGCGGCAGAGGAGATCATCGGGGGGGCCTAAACAGGTGTCGCCGGCAGGTGGCGCGCCAAAGACGTGGCTGAAGGGGTCGTAGAACTGTTCGTCGATGGACTGCTTGCTCAGGTAGCGCGTCTGCCAACGAACGAACCAGTCGCCGTAGGAGAGGCGCAAGTTGATGTCGGCTTGGCGTTCTGGATAGTACCACTCGCGATGCGTCTCGATGTAGTCGCGCTGGTCGGCGTTGACGAACAAGCTCGATCGTTCGATCATCCGATTGGCGTTGATGTCCACGTTGATGCGGATGGGGCGCTCGAAGATGGTGACGGTGTCCTCGAAGGAGAGGTTGAGGTCCACGCCGCGCGTATGGAGATTGGTGCGGTTTATGTACCGCTCGTTGATGTAGTCCAAAGTTGGCCGGGGGCCTTCGGCTCTGGTGATCCGGTCGCAGAATGCCCCGCCCGTCTCCGACGAGTAGCAATCCGCCACAATGTAGCCCGCGGTGAGCCGGATGATCGTGTCGTCGATGTCGATGGCGTAGTAGCTTGCGCCGAACGCGAAGTCGAAAGCCGTGGTGAACGATTGCTCCCACGAAAAGCCGAAGGTCAACGATTCGGAGGTTTCCTCGGTAAGGGTTCGGTCGCTCAGCGCGGCGCCTTGAGCGGCCACTTCCACGTCATATGCCTGAAGGCCAGCGAACGTCGTGGGGTCCACGCCGTCGCGCCGGCAGTTGGCCAGCACATGCGGCTCGCGGGGGTCTGATGATGGGTCGTACTCGCCGGTCAGACCTTGTATGGCAATCGAGGGGATGACGCATGGGTCGAAGACCGTTCGGAAACCCGTCAATTCCACGAGGAACAACTCGCGCAGGTTCGGGGCGCGATAAGAGGTTCCCCAAGTGGCGCGCACCAAGAGCGAATCCACAGGCCGCCAGCCCATCTTGACGGATCCCGTCCACGCGCTGCCATAGTACTCGTCGTCAGTCCATCTGGCGGACAAATTGAGCGTGGCCTCGCGTGCCGCCACCCTGCCACCCGCGACCGGTAACTCCACCTCCGCGAACAACTCGCGTATGTACTTGTCGCCAACGGCGCCGCGATCCCGGTAGTAGCTGACGAGCAACCCTTCCGCCGCCACTTCGTCGGGAATGGAGCGGATTTCGTCCTTGCGATACTCGGCGCCAACGCCGGCGGCGACGGGCCCTGCGGGCAAATTGAACAAGGTGCCGGTGAGGTACAGGTGCGCCAGAGTTTGATCATACTCGGTGCGAAAATCGCGGGTGTCGAACAGGTAGTCGCGCTCGGCAGCGGTGGCGAAATCGCCGATGTGGTTTGCGAACAACGACGACGCGAACATGTTCACAGGCACGCAACCCGTCGCAGTGTCGGCGGTTACGGCGTTGAGCCGCCGCTGTTCGCGTGTTTCGTCGTCGATGTCGTTGACGCAGGGTTCGTCGTTCTGGGAGTAGGCGCCTAGCGCCAAGTCCAGCCGGTCCTCGCGTACACCCGCTTGCGACAAGGTGCTGGCGGATCGCGAAACCGTAACCGATGCATCGAAGGACCAATCCGAGAGGCTGCCGACATTGAGGAAAGGCATGTCGCCCGACAGCCCCACCACGGTGCGCCAAGCGGTCGTGTCGGTGTTGGTGACGTCGCGGTCGCCGCGAACCGCGACGACGGGCTGCGTAGCCGACGGCCCGGAAGGGCCAAGCGTACGTGCCACGCTGCCAAAAGCCCACGGGACGCAGCCTTCTGGCGGAATACCGAAGACGGCACATGTGCCTGCGTAGCGTTCGGCGAAACGCCTGACGTAATCGGGGTTCGTCATCAGTGCCGTCCAAGCGAGGCCGCAGTCCACGCCGGCTCCGTCGGGGTTGCAGATGTTGAACGGGTTGCCCGCCGGCACGTCTGGAAACAACTGCCCTTGCCCGCTTTTCGACTGGAATGTTCGCTCCGCCCACAGCACTTCGAAATATGGGGTGAGGTTCGCGTCCCCTTGCAGCGTGTACTCGCCGTACGCCACCACGTTGGCCGTCTGCCGTTCGGAAAATAGATGTTGGTGCTGCGTGCGCCCGTTCAGATCGTAGTCGCGGAAGTTGACATCGGCGTTGCCGTCGGCGTCGCTTGGTATCACACCGTACGCGGCCCAGTCGGAGAAACTGGGCCAACCGCCGTTGCTGGAGCGGGGCGTGTAGAACACGTCGCCCGCGTGTGGAACATTCGCTACCCAACCCACCATGGTGCCCAAGCTGCACTCGTCCCAAGACATGTCGTACCGCTCCGACCAGAAAAGGTCTTGATGCCGGATGCGGCCGCTTTGGTCCACCTCGACATTCTGTTGGCAACCGGCAGTCCACGGCCGGTCGGCGAGGGAGACGGGATCGTCCGTCGAATACTCCGCCGCGAAACCCACGAACCCTCGATCGACATTCTTGCCCCAAGTGACGTTTGCCGTTGTCTGGTCGCCTTTCGGGTGTTGCGGCGATGCGCCGAACAGCTCCACTTCAAAGCCGTCGAAGTCCTTGCGGAGCTTGATGTTGACCACGCCGGCAACCGCGTCCGAACCGTAGATCGACGAAGCGCCGTCGAGCAGCTGGTCGTACTCGGCCACTATCGAGCCGGGAATGATGCCGAGGTCCGGGCTCACCGGCGCGCCGCCAACTCCCGAAGGCGCCACGCGGCGGCCGTTGATCAGGATCAAGGTGCGGGCAGCGCCGAGACCCCGCAAGTTGGCGGTAACCGTGCCCGGGCCGTCGTCCAGTACGAAACCTTGGTAGGTGAGGTCCACCTGCTGACCATCGGAAGCGGTGGACTCCTGCAGGATTTGCCCGGCGTCAATGAGGCCGATCTCCTGCTTGACGTCCGCCACGATGATCTGCAAAGGCGAAATGCTGTCGTATGTCGTGCGCTTGAGGCGCGAGCCGGTCACCACGACCTCTTCGACAACCCCGCCAACCGGAGGAACCGACTCGGCAGCTTCGTCGGGTGCAGTGTCGGTGGCCTGCGTGGCCGTGGCTTCGTCGTCCGCGTCGCCATCCTGGGCGTATGCGGCTGACCACCCCAAGCAGACGACGCAGAGCAGGGCTAATCTGGACAGCCGGCACACCCGAGTCGGCCGGCCTCGGCTGTCCTCTGCAACTGATGGCGTGGTGTCAACCATGCTCCTTTCCTTTGACCAATCCGAGCGCGAACATCGTGCTCGGCAACGACAACCGCGCCTACAGACGCTCTCAAGAAGCGCCCCGTACTCCGGTCGCGGGACGACCTTGTGGGGTCTCCGTTTGCTAGGTCAGGCCGCCAACAAAGCTCTCACGCCGGCTGGGCGCTTAGGATCGGGGCATGGCCGCCTAGGCCGCAGTCCTTGTGCAGGAAGTCGATCATGGCGGTGAAGAAATCGAGCTGGTGGTGGTAGAGCAGCGTGTTGTAGAAGTGACCGGCACCTTCCAGCTCGACGTACTTGTAGGGCTTCTTGTGCTCCTCCAACAGTTTGGCGTACTTGGTGGCGTGCTCCACCAATACGCGGTGGTCCACCACGCCATGCACCAGCAGAATCGGCACATTCACCTTGGCCACTTCGTCGACCGGCCGGATGGTCTTGGCTTCGTAAGCGCGGTAACGGTCTTGGATCTCTTCGCCGAAGTTCAGGATACTTCGCCAATCATATCGGAACTGCAGCACCGGATCGAACACGCCGGCGCCGGCGATGGTGCATTGGTATAGCTGCGGCGTTCGCGATGCCGCTATCGCGGCGGCGTAGCCGCCGTAGGACCAGCCGAACATGGCCATGCGGTCTTTGTCCGCCAAGCCACGCTTCACCAAGTACAGGGCCGCGTCGTCATTGTCGTCCTGCATCTTGCGGCCTTCCTGACCGCCATCCTGAAAGGCGGCCTCACGCAAACTCCGGCCAAAGCCCGTGGAGCCGCGGAACTGCGGCTGAATTACCAAGTAGCCATAGTTGGCCAACAACTGCCGCCACTTGTCGTAAAAGCCCGCGTCCCTGCCCGCCGGCCCACCATGCGGTAGGACTACCAGCGGAAATGGCGGTTCGCCTTTGGGGATCGTCACATACGCAAACAACTCGCGACCGTCGCGCGCACGGTACTTCACAAACTCCACATCCGCCAAGTTCTCGCTGGCGAAGAGCGGTTGGTGGCTGCCGATAGTCTCCAGCTTGCCGCCCTTTACCAGATAGTAGGTGCCGGGATCGTGCGGCCCACTATTGGTCACAACGAGCGTGGCGCCATCGCGCGAGCGGTCCGCGATGGTGACGTTGTGAGCGGCGGGGATGAGGCCTTCCAATTGCTTGTACAAGGCGGCCTCCGCCTCGTCGAAGAACTCTCTGTGCGTCTTGTCTGTGTGGTACAGCACCCCCACCGTGGTGTCCGGATGCGCCCATCTGTTGCTGTGGCGAATCACCCCTAAGATGTCCACGTCTGGGTGCCGGAAAATCAACTCCGCGAATCGCTTGTTCGCCATGTCGTAGGACCATAATCCGGCCGTGTTGTGTCCATTGTTCGCCACAACCAAGGCGTGATTGGGCTTCGTGTCGTCGCGTGCCACGACTCCGAACGCATCGAATTCGCTGTCGGCCACGCTCTGACGGTAAAACTCCTGCCACTCGGTGGTGCCAGCGGGTCGCCACACCCATCTCCCCTCGTGCTTGGATCTGTCGTAACCTGAAGCAAGCCAAGGTGTGCCTTCGCTGTCGATCGCGTATCCGCCGAGCGCGACTCGGCCTTGCGCGATCAACTTTCTGGTACGTGTGCGCAAGTCGAGCTCGTAGTAGTCCGAGGGCGATACAATGCCTGCCACGCGCCGAGCAAACTCGCTTGCTTTCGGCACGTTAGGGGGGTCCATGGCCAATATCACCTTGTTGGGCGATTTGGGCAGCACCTGTGCCAACCTGAAGGCGGAATCCAAGGTCTTGAACTTCTTCTCTCGCACGTCTAGAAGGTTCGTTCGGCGCCTATACACGTCCCGTTCGCGCCCTTCCACCTCGTCTCTTATCCGTTGACGCGCTTGAAAAAGAAGCAAGTCATCATTGAGCCAGAGAAAGCTCGTGAGTTCCATGGGCTCGGCGTTCAGGCGGAAGGGCTTCTTGGTGAGATCGGCCGCGTCGTAGATCTCGATGATCGGATTTCCGTCCCGGGTGGGGATCTTCAGCAGGGCCACTTGGGTGCCATCCGGCGAAACGCTGACGTTGCTGATCACCTCCCGCATCGCCCACTGCTCCAAGGGATAGGGGGCGGGGGTTTTGGCCACCGCCACCATTGCCGCCACCAGCGCCCCAGCGCAAATGGCGGTTTTTGCCATGTTGGTCATTGCTCTTTTTCCTAACTCAAAACGTCCTTTGCTAGCCCTCGCCGCCGAAGTTGAACGTCAAACCGAGAAAGTAGGTTCTGCCATTCAAGTCGTAGCCGGCGCCGCGGGGCGTGTTGTTGATCTGCGACCAAAGCTCGCTGGGGTCCACTTGCGGTGGCCACTCGTCAAAGACGTTGCGCACACCGGCAATGGCCCTCCAAGTGTCCCGTCGGTGGGTGACCGAAACATGATGCACCCAGTAGTCGGGGACCTCGTGGATATCCCTACAAAGCAGATCATCAGGCGGCCCCAAGCAAGTATGGCTGAACGGCACGTTTCTGCCGTCACCGTGGACGTCGGCCCATTCGTCCACGAAGCGCGGATCCTCCTGGTACTTGCTGAGGTAGCGGCTAGACCAAGACAACCGCCAGCGCTCGTAGTCCAAGCGCAACCCCACTTCGGCTTTGCGCTCCGCGTAGAACCATTCACGGTGAAATTGGCCTGCCGTTTCCTCGCCCGCGTCGCTGATGAACAGCGTCGACCTCTCGATGAGCCGGTGGCCCGTCACATCAAGGCTCACGTCCAAAGGCCGCTCGAAAACGGTGAGCGTCATGTCGAACGCCAGGTTCAAGTCCACGCCGCGCACACTCTCACGGTCTCGGTTTATGAAACGACGATCGATGAACTCCATCCGGGGGTCAGCAGGTTTGGAGAGATCTCGGGTGATTTGGCTGCAGAACTGGCCGGTGCTTTCCTCGGAAATGTAGCAGTCGTACACAATGTAGCCCGCGGTCGGCGTGATGACCGTGTCCTCGATGTCGATGTCGTAGTACGTCATCCCCAAGGTCAAGTCGAACGTCTGGGTGAAAGGCTGTTCCCACGCAAAGCCGAGGGACCTCGAGGTAGAGGTCTCTTCATCGAGTTGCTGGTCGTAGGCTTGCGAGCCGACGGCGAACAGCTCAACGCTGTAGCTTGTAAGCGCCCCGCCACCAGCGATGGTTGGATCCACGCCTTCGGCTCGGCAACGCTCGAGAATGTGCGGATCGCGCGGGTCGAGCTCGGGGTTGTAGGTGCGTGCGCCACCGAGCTCGACTGCGTCTTCGAGCGCCGCATCCGGGACGTAGCAGGGATCGTACACGTTTAGGAAGCCGGATTGGCCACGGAGGAAAAGCTCGCGTAGATTGGGCGACCGGTAGGAGGTGCCGAAGGTAGTGCGCACCAAGAGCGAGTCGATCGGCCGCCACCCGAGTTTGGCGGCACCGGTCCATGCTCCGGCGTAGAACTCGTCGTCGGTGTAGCGCGCCGACAGATTGAGGATGACTTCCTGGGCACCTATCATGCCCCCCACGATCGGCAATTCCACCTCGCCGAAGAATTCGCGTATTGTTCGGCTGCCTTCGGCGCCCCGATCTTTGAAGTAGCCCCAGATCAGGCCCTCGCTGGCCACTTGGTCCGGGATGGACACGACCTCGTCGACGCGGTACTCGAAGCCGACGCCGCCTGCCACCGTCCCCGCGGGCAGGTCGAACAAGTTGCCGGTGGCGAAGAACGAGAGCATGGTCTGCGTGTATTCCGTCTCGAAATCGCGACTGTCCATGACATAGTCGCGCTCAGCGGCTGTTTCGAAGTCGCCAATCAGGGTCGAATAGAGCGTGGGCGCGTACATGTTCACGGGCACGCAACCAGGCGCGGCATCGCTGGCGATCAGCGAGGTCAGCGGGGTGTCCTCCGAGTTCACGCGGCTCATGCGTGTTTCCTCGCTGATGTTGTTTTGACACGGTATCCAGTCGTTTGAGTAGTACCCAAGCGCCAATTCCAGCCGGTCTTGTCGGATGCCCACGCGGTGGGCGGTGCTGCTGGCGAAGGAGTGGGTTAGCGACACGTCAAAGGTCCACTCGGACAGGCTGCGAAAGTTCAGAAACGGCATGTCGCCGCCCAATCCCACGACGATGCGTTGCCACGTGCTCTCGGTGGTCACATTGTTGCGATCGCCTCGCACGGCCACGATCGGGTAGGTGCGATGCGCCCCCACGGGCCCCGAGGAGAGCCCAAATGCGTGGGGCCCGCAAGCGGTTGCGGGAATGCCGAAGCGGGCGCAAAGGCTGCCGTAAAGCTCGTTGAACGACGCGATGTAGCCCGGGTTCGACCAGAGCGCGTCCGTCGCTTCCCCACAATCGACGCCAGCGCCATGCGGATTGCAGATGTTGTAGGGGTTCAACGCCGGCACATAGACGCCGATCGAAGTCGCGCCAGAGTTCGCGTTGTAGTCCGAGGTGCCGTAGAGCGCTTCAAAGTAGGGGGTGAGGTTGGCCTCCCCCTCCATGGTGTATTCGCCGTAGAGCATGCCCGTCGTGGAGCGGAACGGTGAGAAAAGGTGTGCGAACTGTTCCCGTCCATTGATGCTGTAGTCTCGCCAATTGACGTCGGTCTTGCCGTCTTGGTCGCCGTCGATGCCGAAGGTGCCCGCCGCCCAGCCAGCGCCGGATTCCGAGAAGTTGGGCCAGCCTCCGTTGGAGTAGCCCGGCGTGTAGTAAATCGAACCGGGCGATTGGAAGACTCTTGCATAAGCCTCGCTAGGCAAGAAAGTGCGTCCAACCAACGCACCTTGGGTGCAGTCGTCCCAGTCCATGTCGTAGGCGAGTACCCATTGCAGATTGCGGTGGCGGATTGTTCCGCCTTGGTCAACTTCGATGTGGCGCTCGCAACCTGCGGTCCAAGGTCGCTCGGCCAAGGTCACGGCATCGCTTTCGGTATGCTGTGCGCCGAAGCCAATGAAGCCCCGATCCCAGTTGCGGCCCCAAGCGACGCCAAATGCCTCCTCCGCGCCGCCCTTGTGCGTGGGGCGGCTGGGTGCCACGTCGAAGGTGAAGCCGTCGAAATCCTTGCGCAGAATGGCGTTGACGACGCCGGCGATGGCATCGGAACCGTAGATGGACGAAGCGCCGTCGAGTAGCTGGTCGTACTGCTGGATCAGCAGCCCGGGCACGATGCCGAGGTTCGGCGACGTCGGCGCACCCTCCACGCCCGAAGGGGCGATGCGGCGGCCGTTGAGCAGCACCAGCGTTCGGTTCGCCCCCAAGCCGCGCAAATTCGCGGTGGTAGCGCCCGGCCCGTCGTCGAGGACGAATCCGTTGAAGGAAAGGTCGAACTGCACACCGGACGCCGTGCTGGACTCCTGCAGGATCTCGCCGGCGTCGATGAGACCGGCTTCCCGCTTCACATCCGCGTGGATGATCTGCAACGGCGTAATGCTGGTGTAGGTGCTGCGCTTGATCCGCGAGCCGGTGACGATGACCTCCTCGACGGTGCCGAAGTCCTCCTGTTCGGTTTCTTCCGCCTCCTGCTGTTCCGCGGCGGTCGTCTGATCGTCGGCGTCTTCCTCCTCGTCCTGCGCGTACGCACGGCCGCCGGACGCGAGCACAAGGCCCAACGCCGCGGCGAACATGGCCAGCCGCCACGCACGCTTGCGCGTGCCTCGGCTGACCGCTGCAACTACGGTGGTGGCATCAACCATGTCCTTCCCCTAGAACCCAAGTGAACCAATCCGAGCGCGAGTGTTACACTTTGCAACAGGCAGTGCAAGCGGTTTTTGCAACCCTTCCAGATGCCCCGCGGAAGGCCTGCGAACGGGGCTGCGAAGCGCATTCTGGCTTGCCCGGTGGCGTTTTTCCGCCTAGCGCGGGCCGTTACGCACGGCGACGGGTTCAGCCTTGGAAGGCCAGCATCCGTTGCAGTGGCGCCATCGTCCGGCCACCGCACAGGTACAATGCCGCCCACGAGGCAGGAGAGCCAGCCGATGGCCGACCCCGCATTGGCCAAGCGCACGTTCGATCGCATGGTCGAATACGACGAGATGATGGAGCGTGGCCCGTCGCCGGTGTTCGTTGGCAGGCAGCGCGAGCTGGACAGGCTGGTGGCCAGTGTCCATATCGCAGCCGACAATCCCCACGCTGGAACTCTCCGCATCGTCCAAGGGGTGGCCGGCGCTGGCAAGACGTCGCTGCGCCAGCGGCTGCTCGATTCGATTTCAGGGCTTGAAGTCGGCAGCCCGGGCAACGCCAAGAGGGCCTTCGGCGTTGCGATGTACGGCGACGACTTGAACCTGCCACCGCTACGGCTGGTCGCCAAGATCACCGAACAACTGCCGCCGGCGGCGTTGCAGGACCATCTGGCGGTGAAGGAGGCCACGTCCGTGGGCAGCCAGATACTCGCCCGCCGGTCGATCTACGAGCTCACCGATGCCAACCACGGGCTGAACGAGGAATCCGACCTCGCCACCTCCCTTGACGTGTACGCGCAGCGACACTGGGCCAAGGACGTGGTCGTGGTGCTCGCCTTCGACGAAATGCAGAAGTGCCTCCCCAGTCAACGCGCCATCGACGCCGCCAACACCTTGAGCGAACGCGGCTTCGGCACGGCTTGCGTCACCACCACGTGTTTTGGATTGCAGAACACCGGGCGGGTGCTGGAAGAAGGGCTGAAGCTGTCGCGCATTCCCCCGGATGCGGTCATAGACCTTTGCGCGCTTCGCCAAGGCGAAGGCGAAGCGGTGATCGAGCACACGCTCGACCATCTTCGACTGTCGGACGAGAACCCGGAGTGGCTTGGCTACGCACGTTCGGCGGGGTTCGGCACGCGGGACCACCCGTGGCCGGCGTGGCGAAGGAAGCTGGTGGCCCTGCTGCAAAGTCGAACGAGCGACTTTCCCCAGCATCTGACGGCTGGCATGAGGGCCGTCTGCTCGGCCTTGGTGGAGCACGGAGCGTCCTACTCGCCGGACAACGACCTTCTGGAAACCATCGCCGAGCTCTTGGAGCGGCACAAGCGCCGCTACTACAACGGTGTGCTGGGCAGCACGTTGCGGTACCACTCGGCGGCCATCGGCGCCTTCGTGGCGGCCGTGCAAGCGAGCGGCAGAAAGAAGACGAGCTTGGCGAAACTGGCGGACGCCTTGGCCATCGCCGACGACTTCGGCGATCCCGTGGAACGCCAGACCGCCAAGGAGTTGGCGAAGCTGGCGCTGGCCAGAGGGCTGTTTCAGGAGGTCGAATACGGTGCGCCGGACATTCGGCCGTCTCCCATTCCTTCCATGCGCGCCCATCTCGCCGCGCGCTTTCGGGAAATGGAGGCTGACGGGGCCGAGGCCGCGAGGGCTTTGGCCAGCGCCCTCGGCATTGCCGTTGCTTGAGACCACACCAGCGCCAGCTGACCATCACCCAACGCCGTCCGTTCGGCGTATGATGCCCACGCTGACGCAATCGCAGCGTCATGATCTTTCTGCTGTCAGGAGGTCGCTATGCAACTCGCCAACCAACCGGAAATCTGGCGACCGCTCACGGGCATGCCCGCCGGCGCCCACGAGTGGCGGGTGGCCGGGTACGCCGAACTCAGCGAAGAGTGGGCGTCAATCCGCGCCAAACTCAAAGACCACGACGAGCCCCGGGCGTTCATCGACCGGTGGCTGGAGGAGCGCGGCCGGGCGTTCGCCATCGAAACCGGGCAGATCGAGGGCCTCTACACCCTGAAACACGGCATCACCGAGCAGCTCATCGCCGAGGGCCTCGCCGGCGTGGTGGGCGCGCACACGGTGGAGAACGTGGAAGACCGCACCATCCAAGGCTTGCTCGCGGACCAGGAGACGGCCTACACCATGCTGTTCGAGGACATCGCCGGCGGCCGGCCGCTCACGCAGCACGCGGTGAAAACCTGGCACCAGCTGGTCACGCGGCACCAGGAGACGGTGGCCGGCATCACCTTGGACGGGCGCCGGGTGCAGGTGCCGTTCCACCGCAAGGGGATGTGGAAGAACCGGCCCAACAACCCGCGCCGCCAGGACGGCGTGATGCACGAATACTGCCCGCCCGAGGTGGTGCAGGACGAGATGGACCGCTTCTTCGCCTTGCATCCAGATATTGAGCGCGAAGGCTACCCGGTGTACGTGGAGGCGGGCTGGATGCACCATCGCTTCGTCCGCACGCATCCGTTCCAAGACGGCAACGGGCGGGTGTCGCGGATGCTCATGGCCTACGCCTTCATCCGCCGCGGCGACCCGCCGCCGGTGATCCCGGCCATCGGCCGAGAGGACTACATCGACGCCTTGGAAACGGCCAACACCGGCGACCTGCGGGCCTTCACCGACTATCTGGGCCAACTGTCGCTCGTCACCTTGTCCCGAGCCGTGCGACTGGGCCAACGCGCCTTGGCTGGCAACCTGAACCGCCCGAACGGCAACGGCGGCCGCACCATCGGCACCACCTACCTGCCGCCGCTGGACAACGGCGGCTAGAGATCCCGCCCACTGGATGCAGGAGGTCGCTATGCAATTCGCCAACCAACCGGAAATCTGGCGGCCGCTCACGGGCATGCCGGCTGGCGCCCACGAGTGGCGGGTGGCCGAGTACGCCGAACTCAGCGAAGAGTGGGCGTCCATCCGCGCCAAACTCAAAGACCGTGACGAGCCCCGCGCGTTCCTCGACCGGTGGCTGGAGGAGCGCGGCCGGGCGTTCGCCATCGAAACCGGCCAGATCGAGGGCCTCTACACCCTCAAAAGGGGCATCACGAATCAGCTCATCGCCGAGGGCCTCGCCGGCGTGGTGGGCGCACACACGGTGGAGAACGTGGAGGACCGCACCATCAAGGGCCTGCTCGCCGACCAGGAGACGGCCTACACCATGCTGTTCGAGGACGTCGCCAGCGGCCGCCCGCTCACGCAGCACTCGGTGAAGACCTGGCACCAGCTGGTGGCGCGGCATCAGGAGACCGTGGCCGGCATCACCGTGGACGGGCGCCGGGTGCAGGTGCCGTTCCACCGCAAGGGGATGTGGAAGAACCGGCCCAACAATCCGCGCCGCCAGGATGGCGTGCTGCACGAATACTGCCCGCCCGAGATGGTGCAGGACGAGATGGACCGCTTCTTCGCCCTGCACGCCGAGGTCGAGCGCGAAGGCTACCCGGTGTACGTGGAAGCCGGTTGGATGCACCACCGCTTCGTCCGCACCCATCCGTTCCAAGACGGCAACGGCCGGGTGTCGCGGATGCTCATGGCCTACGCCTTCATCCGCCGCGGCGACCCGCCGCCGGTGATCGCCACTGAGGTCCGACCGTACTACATCGACGCCTTGGAAGCGGCCGACACGGGCGACCTACGGGCCTTCACCGACCACTTGGGCCAAATGGCGCTTGTCACCTTGGCCGCCGCAGTGCGAATAGGCCAACGCGCCTTGGCCGGCAACCTGAACCGCCCCAACGGCAACGGCGGCCGCACCATCGGCACCACCTACCTGCCGCCGCTGGACAACGGCGGCTAGAGATCCCGCCCGCTGGATGCAGGAGGTCGCTATGCAACTCACCAACCAACCGGAAATCTGGCGGCCGCTCACCGGCATGCCGGCTGGCGCCCACGAGTGGCGGGTGGCCGAGTACGCCGAACTCAGCGAAGAGTGGGCGTCCATCCGCGCTAGTCTCAAAGACCACGACGAACCTCGCGCGTTCATCGACGGGTGGCTGGAGGAGCGGGGGCGCGAGTTCGCCATCGAAACCGGGCAGATCGAGGGCCTCTACACCCTCAAAAGGGGCATCACCGAGCAGCTCATCGCCGAGGGCCTCGCCGGCGTGGTGGGCGCGCACACGGTGGAGAACGTGGAGGACCGCACCATCCAAGGCCTGCTCGCGGACCAGGAGACGGCCTACACCATGCTGTTCGAGGACATCGCCAGCGGCCGGCCGCTCACGCAGCACTCGGTGAAAACCTGGCACCAGCTGGTGACGCGGCATCAGGAGACCGTGGCGGGCATCACCTTGGACGGGCGCCGGGTGCAGGTGCCGTTCCACCGCAAGGGGATGTGGAAGAACCGGCCCAACAATCCGCGTCGCCAGGATGGCGTCATGCACGAATACTGCCCGCCGGAGGTGGTGCAGGACGAGATGGACCGTTTCTTCGCCCTGCACCCCGAAATCGAACGGGAAGGCTACCCGGTGTACGTGGAAGCCGGCTGGATGCACCACCGCTTCGTTCGCACACACCCGTTCCAAGACGGCAACGGGCGGGTGTCGCGGATGCTCATGGCCTACGCCTTCATCCGCCGCGGCGACCCGCCGCCGGTGATCCCCACCAACGGCAGGGCGTACTACATCGACGCCTTGGAAGCGGCCAATACCGGCGACTTGCGGGCCTTCACGGATTATTTGGCGGACATGGCAATCGGCAGCTTGCGAGCAGCCGTGCGACTGGGCCGCCGCGCCTTGGCCGGCAACCTGAACCGCCCGAACGGCAACGGCGGCCGCACCATCGGCACCACCTACCTGCCGCCGCTGGACAACGGGGGCTAGCAGCGATCGTGAACGGCGACGAGCCTCAGCCTTGGAACGCCAGCATCCGTTGCAGCGGCGCCATTGCCCGCACACCTACCTCTGGGTCCACGAACACCTCGCCCGCCCCGGTGCGCAGCGCGTCGGCCAACGCCTCCAGCTCGTTCATCGCCATCCACGGGCAGTGGGCGCAGCTACGGCAGGTGGCGCCGTCGCCGGCGGTGGGGGCTTCGATGAAGCGCTTGGCCGGAGCGGATTTGCGCAGCTTGTGGAAGATGCCGCGGTCGGTGGCGACGATGAAGGTGTCGTGGGGCAGTTCCTGGGCGGCGCGGATGATCTGGCTGGTGGAACCCACCCGGTCGGCGATGTCGATGACCGCGGCGGGGGATTCCGGATGCACCAGCACGCCGGCGTCCGGGTACACCTTGCGCATGTCCAGGAGCCCTTGGTGCTTGAACTCCTCGTGGACGACGCAGGCGCCGTTCCACAGCAGCATGTCGGCGCCGGTTTTGGCGCGGATGAAGGCGCCGAGGTGCTTATCCGGCGCCCAGAGGATCTTCTCGCCCCGCGCCGCGAGGTGTTCCACGATCTTGAGGCCGACGCTGGAGGTCACCACCCAGTCCGCCAACGCCTTCACCGCCGCCGAGGTGTTGGCGTACACCACCACGGTGCGCTCCGGGTTGGCTGCGCAGAAGGCTTGGAACTCGTCCGGCGGGCAGCCGAGGTCCAGCGAGCATTCGGCGTGCAAGGTGGGCATGAGGACGCGCTTCTCCGGCGAGAGGATCTTCGCCGTCTCGCCCATGAAGCGCACGCCGGCCACCACCAGCGTGCCGGCCGGATGGTCGCGCCCGAAGCGCGCCATCTCCAAGGAGTCCGCCACGCAGCCGCCGGTCTCGTCGGCGAGATCTTGGATGGGCCCATCGACGTAGTAGTGGGCCACCAACACCGCGTCCCGCTCGGCGAGCAGGCGCTTGATGTCGTGGCGCAGCGCCTCCTTGCGGGCGTCCGGCAGAAACCGCGGCGCGTGTACCGGCACATCGACCGGCGCGAGAGCGTGTTCACGAAGCATGACGGCATCATAGCACCGCGGGTCGGACCTGCTTCGGGCCCCCGAACGGGCGTACACCGCCGACACAAACTGACACACTTTCCCTGGCGGCGGCGTGCTAACGTGCGGCTGGTTCGATTGCAGGAGGGGCTCATGGACGGTGTGCCTAGGTGCTGTCACGCGGTTGCGCGGGCGGCAACGGCGGCTCTGCTTTCGCTCTCGGTGCTGGTCGCTGGCTGCACGACGCAGCGGGCCATCGACATGCCGCCGGACGCGCTGCGCGGCGCATTGCGATCCGGCAGCGTGGCGCCGGTTGGCCAAGAGGTGGTGATCGTCACCGCCGACGGAACGGAACACGCTGTGGAGTTCGTCGCCGTGGACGCCGCCGCCGACATGGTGCGCGGCAGAGCCGCCGGGGGCGAGGTACACGTGCCGGTTGGCGAGGTCGTGGCGGTGCGGTTGCAGCAAGGCGCCTCGGGAAGGACCGCGCTCATCGTTGTCGCGGCCGTTGCCGTCATTGCGCTCGCCGCGGTCTTCGCACGGACAACGGAGAAGGTTGCCACATGCCTTGGCACCTTGGGAGCAGTGTGTCCACAATGAGCCTTGGCGGGAGGGTTGGCGCCGTTCACCGATGGTGCCGCGCCGCGACCAACCCGGCGGAGTCCAAGCCGGCAAAGCCGGGCCGCTGGGTCCAGCGCGGGATCGTTGCTTTTGCGCTCGCCGGGTTGTCCGCCTGCGTCAGCTACCAAGCGCCAGAAGTGGCGATGACGCCGGAAGACCTGCGTGCCGCCATTCGCGCCGGCGAGGTGATCGCGCCGGGCAACCGCGTACGCGTGGTCACCGCCGCGGCTGGCGAACGCGTGTTGATCGTGCGCGAGGTGGACGCGACGGCGATCCGCGGCAAGCCGGTCGGCGCGACGCCCGCCGGCGCCGGCGATGCCGGTCTCGCCATCCCGATCGACGAGGTAGTGAACATCCAAGTCGCCGAGTTGGATGTCAAGAAGACCGTGCTCGCATCCGCGGGGACGTATTTGCTTTTGGCCGTTCTCGCCGCCCTCGCTTTCATATCCGCGTTATCACCTTGATCCCGCGAGACCAGGGTTGCTGCGACGCTGGCCGCGGGTGTACGACAGATCTTTGGTGGGCGGTGTCGGCACCAAGTCGGGAACGCAGGCGTTCCGCCTGCATGCGGGCGAGACGCCCGCGCTCCCAGGACCCGTCACCAAAGATCTGTCGTACACCCGCTGGCCGCCGCGCGGCGTGAGCGCCGTGGCCTGTGTGTTACGGTGCGGCAAAGCAAGTCAAGGGCAGCCAACCTGCGCACCGGCAATCTCATGGATAAACCCAACATCCTGTTCGCCTTCGCCGACGACTGGGGTCGGTACGCCAGCGCCTACGCGGCGCACGAGCCGCCGACGTCCCTGAACCAGCTGCTACGCACACCGAACTTCGACCGCATCGCCGTCGAAGGCGCGTTGTTCCTGAACGCGCTGGTGCCGGCGCCCTCCTGCACGCCCTGCCGCAGTTCCATCTTGGCCGGGCAGTATTTCTGGCAGACCGGCTTGGGCGCCATTCTGCAAGGGGCGGTGTGGGACGAAACCATCCCCACGTTCCCGCTGGAGTTGGAAGCCAAGGGCGGCTACTTCGTGGGCTACCAATACAAGGTGTGGAGCCCCGGGCGAACGCACAACGCGCCGATTGGCGGCACGCGCACGCGCTTTCAACCGGCCGGCGGGAATTTCAACCAGTTTTCGCACTGGGTGACGGCCAATGCGCCGGCGATGGGCGTGGAGAACGCCAAGGCGGCGCTCTACCACGAGACGCGGGAGAACTTCCGCGCCTTTCTGGCGGCGCGTCCGCAGGACAAGCCGTTCTGCTACTGGTGGGGGCCGACCAATACGCACCGCACTTGGGAGCGGGGTTCCGGCAAGGCGCTGTGGGGCATCGAGCCGGACGATCTGCAAGGGCGCCTGCCCGGGTTCCTGCCGGACGTCCACGACATCCGCGAGGACGCCGCCGACTATCTGGGCGAGTGCCTGGCCGTGGACAAGGGCCTCGGCATCCTGCTGGAGGAGTTGGAGGCCGCCGGGGAACTCGACAACACGCTGCTGGTGGTGAGCGGCGACCACGGCATCCCGGGCATGCCGCGCGCCAAGTGCAATCTCTACGACATCGGGTGCGAAGTGGCGCTGGCGGTGCGCTGGCCCGGGCGCGTCGCCGCCGGGCGCGTGATCGAGGATTTCGTGAACCTGATGGACTTCGGCCCCACCTTCTGCGCGGCCGGAGGCATCCCGGTGCCGGCGACGATGACCGGCAAGAGCCTGCTGCCGGTGCTCGAAGCCGAGGGCAGCGGCCAGATCGATCCGGCGCGGGATCACATGGTGACCGGCCGCGAACGCCACGTCGCCGTGGCGCGCGACGGCTACCTGCCCTATCCGCAACGCTCGCTGCGCACCCGCGACTACATCTACATCGTGAACTTCGAGCCGGATCGGTGGCCGATGGGCAACCCCAAAGGCTTGGACGACCCGAATACCGAGCCGCCGGATTTCCAAACGCTGGCCTCGGACACCCTCGCCGCCTACCCGGACTTGGACGCCAGCCCCACCAAGGCGTGGATGATCCACCACCGCGAAGAACTCGACGTGGAGCCGCTGTTCGAGCTCGGCTTCGGCAAGCGCCCACGCGAAGAGCTGTACGACCTGCGCGAAGACCCGCACTACATGCGCAACGTCGCCAACGACGCCGCCTACGCGAACGTGCGCGGCCAACTGGAGGCGAGGCTGCTGGCGCTGCTGGAAGCGGAAAACGATCCGCGGCTGATGGAGCAGCCCTGCCGCTACGAGCTGGAACCCTACACCGCGCCGCCGCAAGGCTGGGGCGCGCCCCCGAAAGGGAAGCCGAACGCTTGACCGAAGCGAACCCGCTGGCGTTGCTCCTGCGCAACGGCAAGGCCGTGGGCCTTGCGCTGGGCGTCGTCGCGTTCGCGCTGCTCACGTTGTTCCCAGTGGACGCGGAGAACGCGGCGGCCAGCCGCTTGGCGGCGGTGGCGGCGCTGATGGCCATCTGGTGGATGACCGCGGCGCTCCCGCTGTTCGCCACCGCGCTGCTGCCGCTGGCGCTGTTCCCGCTGCTGGGCGTGATGTCCGGCCGCGACACCGCCGAGACCTACATGAACAGCACCATCGTGTTGTTCATCGGCGGCTTCATGATCGCCTTGACGATGGAGCGGTGGAATCTGCACCGGCGCATCGCGCTGGCCATCATCCACTACGTCGGCGGCGGCCCGGCGCGCATCGTGCTGGGCTTCATGGTGGCGGCGGGGTTCCTCTCCATGTGGATCAGCAACACCGCCACGGCGGTGATGATGGTGCCTATCGGCCTCGCCATCGTGCTGCAGGTGGAGGAGCGCTTGGGCGCGGCGGCGCGCAAGTTCACGCTGGGGCTCATGCTGGGCATCGCCTACGGCTGCTCGGTGGGCGGCATGACCACGCTGGTGGGCACGCCGCCGAACCTCGCGTTCGCGCGCATCCATCAGGTGCTCTTTCCCGACGCGCCGGAAATCGCCTTCGGCCAGTGGCTGGTGGTGGCGTTTCCGGTGGGCGTGATCATGCTGCTCATCGCTTGGGTGGTGATAACGCAGGTGCTCTACCGGGCGCCCAAGGAGGTGGCCGTCAGCCGCGACGCGGTGGCGGAGGAGCGCGCCAAGCTGGGGCCGGTGACGTTCGAGGAACGCGCGGTGATGGTGGTGTTCGCGATCACGGCGCTGCTGTGGGTGTTCCGCGTGGATCTGAACCTGGGCTTCTTCAAGATGCCCGGTTGGTCGGGGCTGCTGCCTTGGCCCGGGCTGGTGGACGACGGCACGGTGGCGATCTGCATGGCGTCGGTGCTGTTCTTCATTCCGGCTAGGGGGGAGGCGCCCGGGGAGGGCGAAGGAGAGGCCAACGGCGAGGCCCGCGGGCGGGTGATGGGGGCGGAGGTGATTCCCCGCCTGCCGTGGAACGTGGTGCTGCTTATCGGCGGCGGCTTGGCGCTCGCCAGCGGTTTTCAGCGCACCGGCCTGGCGGCGCTCATCGGCGGCCAGTTCGAGGCGGCCGGTGCCTTGCCGACCTTCGCGTTGATCCTGCTGGTGTGCCTGGCCATCACCTTTCTCACGGAGCTCACCAGCAACACGGCCACCACCGAGATGATCCTGCCCATCCTGGCTTCCGTGGCGGTGCTGACCGGAACGCATCCGCTGGTGTTGATGATCCCCGCCACCATGTCCGCCTCCTGCGCGTTCATGATGCCGGTGGCGACGCCGCCCAACGCCATCGTCTTCGGCAGCAACCGCCTCACCATCGCCGAGATGGCGCGCGCCGGCATCGTGCTGAACCTCGTGGGGGCGCTGGTGATAGCGCTGGTGGTCTACACCTTGGGCCTGGTGGTGTTCGACATCGACCCGGGCAACGTGCCGGACTGGGCGCGCTCGTTGAACACGGGGGCGGAGTGAGGACTGGTTGGCGGAGAACCGAGCTTGCGCCTCACTCAGACTCGCCTTCCTCGCCTTCGAGTTCGCGAAGCAAGGCTTCCAACTCCGCCACGCGCGCTTCGGCCGCTTGGCGGGCGACCACGTCTTCCCGGAGACGGGCTTCGGCCGCTAGGCGGGCATCGGTGACCTCCCGCTGCCTTAGCAGTTTCATGCCAGCGGCGGTTTCGCGAAAGCGTATGAGTTCGTCCTCGACCATTAACTCCAAGCCGAGGACGCGGCTGGTGATCACATCAGTGCCTCGCTCTTGGCGCTTGGGCAACGGCCGGTATTGGCCGCCCGCCAACCCGTAGCCCTGAAGACGCGGTTCGCCGGCATCAAACACCGTTCCTTGCGCGTCGTACAGCCAGTATTCGCGCACGCCCATCGCGGCGTACTCGCCTGTCCTGAAGCCCTTCTCCCAGCCCACTGGCCCGTCCGAGGCGATCTCCAACACCCAGTCCGGCGGCTTGCCCTCGTCCCAAATCCGGTAGGAACTCCGCCAACGCTTCGGCTCAGGCACGCCGAACGCCAACATCACATCGGGCGCCAAGCGCTGGTCGGGATTCCCCCGGCGGGGATACAACAACAGGTTCATTACCACATAGGCATCGGGGAATCGGGTGCGCAAAACAAATAGGCAGTCACACATCGTCTCGATTTGCGCTTGGTTGTCCCCCATCGGCATGCCATCCGCGCTCGAATAGAAGACGCCATCGTCCAAAACACCGCCCGGGACGACCTGGGGTGTCCGCGGCGTGGACGCGACGGGAGGGGAAAGCGATGGCATGGTCGCTCCGAGCCGGTTGCGCGGCACGGATGCCGCTTTAGGTCGGGACGATAGCATGATGGGGGTAGGAGATTCGCCTGTCGCGGGACAGCGGCTATGATTGGCTTAGACAGTGCCACTTCGAGGTCGCTTCCCGTGCAAGTAACCGGCATCGAGACCATCGTGCTCGACAACGTGCCGCCGTACCGTGGCGGCCGGCAGTGGCTGTTCATCCGTCTGCTCACGGACGAAGGCTTGGTGGGTTTGGGCGAGCGGCCCACCGGCCACGCGCCGAATCTGCAATCGCAGATCGCCCTCCTGCGCGACTTGGCGGAGCGCTTCGTGGTCGGGCAGAGCCCGTTCGCCATCGAGAGCATCTGGCAGCGCATGTACGCCTCCAACCACGACTACCGCCACCCCAGCATGCACGCGACGCCGGCCCTTTCCGCCATCGAGATGGCGCTGTGGGACATCGTCGGCAAGGCCACCGGGCAGCCCATCTACAACCTGCTTGGCGGGCGCTGCCACGACAAGCTGCGCGCCTACGCCTACATGCCCACCGACGGCGTTTGGGAAAACCCCGCCCGCGCCGGCGAGATCGCCGCCAAGCTGCTGGAGGAAGGCAACACCGCCTGCAAGATCGACCCGTTCATGCCCTACTTCCCGTTGCCGCGGGATTTCCCGTTGAAAACCATCAAACACGCGGCGCGCATCTTCGCCGCCATACGCGACGCGGTGGGCGACGAACTGGAGGTGGGCATCGGCACCCACGGCCAGTTCAGCACCGCCGGCGCCATTCGCGTGGCCAGCGTCTTCGAGGAATACCACCCGATGTGGTTCGAGGAGCCGGTGCCGCCGGAGAACGTGGCCGAGCTGGCGCGCGTGGCCGCGCACACGTCCATTCCCATCGCCGCCGGCGAACGGCTGGCCACCAAGTACGAGTTCTCCGAGTTGTTGGAGAAACAGGCGGCGCAGATCATCCAACTGGACGTCGGCCAATGCGGTGGCATTCTGGAAGCCAAAAAGATCGCCGGCATGGCCGAGGCGCACTACGCGATGATCGCCCCGCACATGTACGTTGGGCCGGTGGCGGCCGCGGCGGCGGTGCAATTGGACGCCTGCTCGCCGAACTTCCTCATCCAGGAGTACAATGGCGGGGCGCTGCACGAGGACATCTTCGTCGAGCCCATTCGCTTCCGCGACGGCTTCATCGAACCGCCGACGGCGCCCGGGCTGGGACTGGAATTAGACGAAACCGTGGTCCGCAAGCAACGCGTTGGCGCGCCCTAGCGGGCGCGTTGGAGTTTGCTCCGCAAACTCTGGGCTTCCAGTCCTGCAGAGAGAACGCCGCTAGGCGAACTCGCGCAGCGTCAACAGCACCTGTTCGGCGAGTTCCACCGGCAGCGGGGCGCCGGCTTCGTCCATCACGCGCACCACCACGCGCTCGGCTTCGCGGGCGACGTGGATCAGCACGACGACGTTGCCACCGCCGCGGCGGGACAGGCGCTTGAGCCAGCCGGCATCGCCGGTGGAAAACCGGGCGCGAAAGGTGGCGGCGTCGCGATCGCGCTCGGCGACGTCTACCTCGGCGCGTTCCAATGCCTGCCCCACCGTGGCCCAAGCGCGATCGAAGTCCACGTTGAGGCGCAGCGACGGGTAGCCGTCGGCGTTCTTCACCACCTGCGCCTTGCTTTCGGACGCGATGTCGCGCCCCACCATGGACACGGCCTCGGCTGCGCCGAGGGCGAAGTAGTCCGCGAGTTTGGCTGTTACTTCGGACTGGATCTGCGGCAGTTCCGGGGCGAGGTCCGTTTCGTTCCCGCGCACCCGTTCGTGGCCAACATGCACCTCCGTGGAGCCGCGCCGGATGCCCCGTTCCACGCGGAATTGCACGCGGTAGCGGCTGGGGATGGAACCGCCGGCGGCGTCGCCGTCGCGCTGGCCGGTGCGGATGGCCGCGCGCACCACGTCGTCGTAGTCGCGGTCGGCGATGACGAACCAGCGGCTCTCGATGACGCCGGTCGGCGCGTCCTCGCGCCCGACCGCCACGCCGTTGTCCGCCAGGAACTGCTTGATCAGCGGCCACACCTGCTCCGGCGCGTCCGGCAGCACAACCCACGAGCGGTCGCCCAGCTTTTGGATCTTCACGGCGTCGATGTCGCTGCCGACGAACACCTCCGGGCGCGGCGGCTCGCCCGGGTAGTTCTTCGCCGTCGCGGCGTCCGGCACGTCGGGGATCGGCCAGCTATCGACGATGCGCACGTCCGTGAGTTCCGGCGGCACGTCCAATTGGGTGCCGACCTTCGCCTCCAAGTAGTCGTCGCGGCGATTCACGAAGATGCCCTCGTCGTCGGCGAGGTAGCGGCAGCCGTCCAGCGCGAGCAGCAACGCCAAGACGCCGGTGGCGCCCAACACTCCGTGATTCGCGTTACCCATCCGCATCGTCTCTTGCATCCCCGGCAGCGCTCAAAGCAGGCCGAGATCGGCCAAGCGCGCGCGCACTTCGACCTGCCCGGCGGCGCTGAGTTCCACCAGCGGCAGGCGGATGCCGGCGTCGATGCGCCCCAAAGCCGCCAACGCCCACTTCGTCGGGATGGGGCTGGTTTCCACGAAAAGCGCGCCATGCAGCGGCTGCAACTGCGCGTCGATGCGCTCCGCCGCGGTGAAGTCGCCACCGAGGAAGGCGGCGCAGAAGGCGGCCATGCGCTCCGGCACCACGTTCGCCGTCACCGAGATGGCACCACGCGCACCGTGCCGGGCCATGGTGAGCGTTTGCGCGTCCTCGCCGGAGAGCAGCACGAAATCCTCCGGCACCAGCGCTTTGATCACGGCCACCCGCTCGGGGTCGCCGCACGCCTCTTTGATGCCGACGATGTTGTCCACTTCGGCGAGGCGCGCCACGGTGTCCGCGTGCATGTCGCAAGCGGTGCGGGGCGGCACGTTGTAGAGCACGATGGGCAGGTCGGCCACCGCCTCGGCGATGGCGGCGTAGTGCCGAACCAAGCCTTCTTGCGGCGGCTTGTTGTAGTACGGGGTTACGGAAAGGCAATAGTCCGCGCCGTCGTCGCGGGCGGCCTTGGTGTATTCGATGGCCTCGGCGGTGGCGTTGGCGCCGGTGCCGGCGACCACGGGCACGCGCCCGTTCACGCGCCGCACGGTGGCGGCGATGACTTCCCGGTGCTCGCCCACGGCAAGCGTGGCCGATTCGCCGGTGGTGCCCACCGGCACGATGCCGTTGGTGCCCGCTTCCAAATGCCAGTCGATGAGGCCGTCGAGCGCCTTCCAGTCGACCAGGCCGGAGGGCTTCATCGGCGTCACCAACGCCACCAAGCTGCCCTTTAAATCTTCCGTTGCGGACATGAACGCCCCGCGGTTTGTGGTGCAATGTCCGCATGGTAACGCAGGTGAAGGTGCGGGGAGCGTGAGGGATGTGGCGCCAAACCCTTGCGTTTGCTGGTGGCGGCGCAATACAGTGCCACGCGCCTAGCGACGATTGAGGGCGTTCCCATGCTGACGCCAACACGAACTCCGCTGTGACGCTGTTGGAAGCGGCCGGCGTCGCCGCGCGCCTTGCTCTTGGCCTTGGCACGGTCTATTTGCTGCTGTGCGGATTCCTGTGGGTTGTCCAAGAAAAGCTCATCTTCCATCCGCAGCGTGTTGCGCTGCCGCCGACGCATCCGGCGGCCGCCGCCATCGCCATCGAACGCGACGACGCGGTGCTGCGCGGTTGGCTGGTGAATGAGGACAGCGCGGGGCCGGTGTTGGTGTACTTCGGCGGCAACGCCGAAGAGGTTTCCGTACACATCGAGGCGTTCGCCCGCCGCAACGCCACCACCGTGCTCGTGAACTACCGCGGCTACGGCGAGAGCGACGGCGCTCCGTCGGAGCAGGCGCTGGTGGCGGACGCGGTGGCGCTTGCGGCGTGGGCGAAGGCGCGTTGGCCGAACCGGCCGCTGGTGCTGTTCGGCCTGAGCTTGGGCACCGGCGTTGTCAGCCTCGCCGCGGCGCGGGCGCAAGCGGATGCGTTGATTCTGGTGAGTCCCTATCGCGGCGTGGAGCACATCGCCCGCGCCACGTTCCCGTTCAGCCTGTTTCCAGTGCGCTGGCTGTTGCGCCATCCGCTGCGCGCCGAGACCGCGGCGGCCGGCCTGCCGCCGGCGCTGGTTTTCGCCTCGCCCAGCGACCGCGTGATCCCGTTCGCTGAGAGCCAGGCGATGGTGCGGCTGCTGGGCGACCGGGCGGAACTGCACACCTTCGACTTGGCGCACAACGCCTTCCTCGCCCATCCGCCGCTGTGGGAGAAGGTGGATGCGTTCCTCGCGGCGCTCTCCCGCGCAAGCCAAGGGGTATAATTTTCCACTGGCAGTTTCACCCGCAGCTATCACCCGCAGCAAGGAGCAACTCGTGAAGGACGAGACCATCGCCATCCACGGCGGCTACGAATCCGAACCCACCACCCACGCCGTGGCGGTGCCCATCTATCAAACCGTCGCGTACGAGTTCGACGATGCCCAGCACGGCGCGGACCTCTTCAATCTGGCGGTGCCCGGCAACATCTACACGCGCATCATGAACCCCACGCAGGCGGTTCTCGAACAGCGCGTGACGGAGCTCGAACGCGGCGTCGGCGCGCTGGTGCTGTCCGCCGGCAGCGCCGCGGTGAACTACTCCATCCTCAACTTGGCGGAGGCCGGGGACAACATCGTCACCGTGCCGCAGCTCTACGGCGGCACCTACACGCTGTTCGCGCACATGCTGCCGAAGCAAGGCATCGACGTGCGCTTCGCCGCCGGCGACAGCGCCGCGGATCTCGAAAAACTCATGGACGAGCGCACCAAGGCGGTGTTCTGCGAGAGCATCGGCAATCCCGCCGGCAACATCGTGGACTTGCAGGCGGTGGCGGACATGGCACATTCGCATGGCGTCGCCACCATCGTCGACAACACCGTGGCCACGCCGGCGCTGCTGAAGCCGGCCGACCACGGGTTCGACATCGTCGTCCACTCCATGACGAAGTACATGGGCGGGCACGGCAATTCGCTCGGCGGCGTTCTCGTGGACGCCGGCAAGTTCCCGTGGGCGGAGCACGGCGAGCGCTACCCCATGTTCACCACCCCGGAACCGAGCTACCACGGCGTGGTGTACGCCGACGCGCTGGGGCCGGCGGCCTACATCGGGCGGGCGCGCACGGTGCCGCTGCGCAACACCGGCTCGGCCATTTCGCCATTCAACGCCTTCCTGATCATGCAGGGGGTGGAAACCTTGAACCTGCGCATGGAGCGCCACTGCGACAACGCGCTGGCGGTGGCGAAACACCTGCAAAGCCATCCGAAGGTGGCGTGGGTGCAGTACGCCGGGCTGCCCGGCGACCGCTACCACGAGCTCGCGCAACGCTACATGCAAGGGTGCGCTTCCGGCATCCTCACCTTCGGCGTCCACGGCGGCTTCGACGCCGGCGTGAAGTTCTACGACGCGCTGAAGATGTTCAAGCGGCTGGTGAACATCGGCGATGCGAAATCCCTCGCCTGCCATCCCGCGTCCACCACGCATCGGCAGCTCACCGAGGAGGAGCAAAAGGACGTTGGCGTGACGCCGGAGATGATCCGGCTCTCCGTGGGCATCGAGCACATCGACGACATCGTGGAGGACTTGGACCAGGCGCTCGATCAGGCATCGTAAGCCGTTGACCTAGATTGGCAGCGCGGTGGTGTACTTCACCTGCCGCAGGGCGAAGGTGGAGGTGAAGTTGCTCACCTCCGGCAGGTGGACCAGCGTTTCCTTGAGCAGGTGCTCGTAGGCGCGCACGTCCGCCACCACCACGCGCAGCAGGAAGTCCGTTTCGCCGGAGACCGTGTAGCATTCGACGATCTCGGGGATGTCCTGCACGGATTCCTCGAACCGCGTCAGCGCGTTGTCCTGATGCCGCTTCAGGCTGACGTTCACGAACACGTTGACGGTGAGATCCAAGTGCTCGGCGTCCAGCAGCGCCACCCGGCCGCGGATGAACCCCTGCTCCTCCAAACGCCGCAGCCGCCGCCAACACGGCGTGTGCGAGATGCCCACGCGCTCGCCCAGTTCCTGCATGGAGATGTCCGCCTTGCGCTGCATCTGCTGGAGGATGCGGCGGTCGGTGCGATCGAGTTTGTCCATCCTACGAAACAACCTTTTTTGCGGAGCAACAATCCACCTTAATCGTTTTCCGCGCAAAATAGCAACCCCCATCCTACGGTTGCGGCTATAGAATCAATTCGCGCTTTTTGCGGAGTGGTCCGTTGCGGAACGCCCAACCGATAAGCAGGAACGACGACGCCGGCGTCGGCACGCTGGCGCAGATGCGCTACGGCGCGCGGCAAGGCAGCGCTTTGCTGAGCGGCATCCAAGCGCTGGCGCGGCTGCCCATCGACCAGCGGCGCTTGGACATCCGCGCCGGGCGCGACACCGCCGGTTTCGTCTCCGGCTACCGCGGTTCGCCGCTCGGCGGTTTGGACCGGGAACTCTTGCGGCAATCGAAACTGCTTGACGAGCTCGGCGTGGTATTCCAACCCGGTGTCAACGAGGACCTCGCCGCCACCGCCGTTTGGGGTACGCAGCAGGTGGGGCTGTTCCCGGGCGCGAAGCACGAGGGCGTGTTCGGCTTGTGGTACGGCAAGGCGCCCGGCTTGGATCGATCCTCGGACGCTTTGCGCCACGCCAACGCCGCCGGCACCAGCCCGCTGGGCGGTGTGCTGCTCGCCGTGGGCGACGACCCGGGTTGCAAATCCTCCACCCTGCCCAGCGCCAGCGAGTTCGCGCTACGCGACCTCGGCATCCCCGTGCTGGCACCGGCGAACGTGCAGGAGGTGTTGGATTTCGGCCTGTTCGGCTGGGCGCTCTCGCGCTACGCCGGCTGCTGGACGGCGTTGCTGGCGGTCACGGACGTGATGGACAGCGCCATGACGGTGGAAGTCGACCTGGACAGGCACGTCTTCGCGCCAGCAAGTTCGCTGAAGGAGACGGAACCCGGGCGCGAGAGCAGCCCGCACATTCGTTTGGCCGATTCGCCTCTGGAACAAGAAGCGCGCTTGGAATGGAAACTGCGCCTTGCCGCGGAATTCGCCGCCGCCGGGGGCATCGACCGGCTCGTCACGGATCCGCCGCAACCACGCTTGGCGATCGTGACCGCCGGCAAGGTGTACGCCGATGTGCGCGAAGCGCTCGCCAAGCTCGGTTTCGCCACGACGCCGGCAATCGCCGCCGCCGGCGTTCGCTTGGTCAAACTGGGCATGACGTGGCCGCTCAACGCTGCGTTCATGGAAAACGCCTGCCGAGGCGCCGGCCGGGTGCTGGTCGTGGAGCAGAAGCGCACCTTCGTGGAAGAGCAGTTGCGCTCGCTGTTGTTCGGCACACCGGCCGGCGGGCGCGTGGAGGTGATCGGCAAGGCTGGCGCGTGCATGGCGCTGCCGGCCACCGGCGAGCTGGATGCAAAGGCCATCGCCACCGCGCTCGCCCACGCCCTTGCGACGCCGGAGCAGGGCGCCGGCAGCTACTTGGCCGAGGTGCGCGGCGCCGAGGCAGCGCTGGCCGACGTGGGTGTGGACGCCAAGCAAGCCCGCCTGCCGGTGTACTGCCCCGGCTGCCCGCACAACATCTCCACCCGCGTCCCCGACGGCTCGCGCGCCGGCGCCGGCATTGGCTGCCACTACATGGCGCAGTGGATGGGGCGCAATACGCACCTGCCCACGCACATGGGCGCCGAGGGTGCGAACTGGATCGGGCAGGCGCCGTTCACCAACGAGCGGCATGTGTTCGTGAACCTAGGCGACGGCACCTACTTCCACTCCGGGCTGCTGGCCATTCGCGCCGCGGTGGCGGCCGGCGTCAACGTCACCTACAAAATCCTCGCCAACGACGCCGTGGCGATGACTGGCGGCCAGAAAGTGGACGGCGAGCTCACGGTGGCCGACATCGTGGCGCAAGTAACCGCCGAAGGCATCGCCGACGTCCGCGTGGTGGCCGACGATCCGCGCCGCCACCGCCGCGGCAAAACCGCGTTCAACGTCGCCCCGCGCGAAGACCTGCAAGCCGTGCAGCGCGAACTGCGCGCCACGCCCGGCTGCACCGTCCTCGTGTACGACCAAACCTGCGCCGCCGAGTTGCGCCGCCGCCGTCGGCGCGGCCTGGCGGCGGACCCGGACGTGCGCGTGGTCATCAACGACGCGGTGTGCGAAGGCTGCGGCGACTGCTCGGCGCAATCGAGCTGCGCCGCCATCGAACCGCTGCCCACCGAGCTCGGCGTGAAGCGCGCCATCAACCAGACGGCCTGCAACAAGGACGTTTCTTGTCTGGCCGGATTCTGTCCGGCGATGGTGACTTTGGCGGGCGCGCGCCCCCGACGCGCCGCAGCGAAAGACATCGACGCGCTGCGGGCACACTTGCCGGTGCCAACGCAGCCCGCCGCCGCGAACGTCCTCATCGCCGGCGTTGGCGGCACCGGCGTGGTGACGGTTTCCCAGTTGCTCGGCACGGCCGCGCACTTGGACGGCAAGTTCGTCTCCA
Organism: Candidatus Azotimanducaceae bacterium; assembly: GCA_965243095.1. Taxonomy (GTDB): domain Bacteria; phylum Pseudomonadota; class Gammaproteobacteria; order Pseudomonadales; family Azotimanducaceae; genus VXYL01. The sequence goes on along the minus strand of OZ251530.1, from coordinate 595,353 downwards.
CGCTGGACGCCACCGGACTCGCGCAGAAAGGCGGCGCGGTGGTGAGCCATGTGCGCATCTCGCCGCCAGACGCGCCCCATGCCCCGACGCGGATCGCCGCGGCCAGCGCCGACGTGCTCATCGCCGCCGATCAGGTCACCGCCGCCGGCCGCGACGTGCTCGCGCTGCTTTCGCCGAAGCGTACGCTGGCGCTGGTGAACGAGCATTTAGCGCCCACCGCCGCGTTCGTCCTCGCCGGCAACGAATCGGCCAACCCCGGCCTGCTCGGCAAGCGCATCCGCGCCCGCGTACGCAAGGCCGCTTCGGTGGACGCCCAAGCCGCCACCAAAGACCACTTCGGCATGGCCACCGGCGCCAACGTGTTCCTACTAGGCTACGCCTTCCAACGCGGCGCCTTGCCCGCTTCTCTCACCGCGCTGGAAAAGGCCATCAAGCTGAACGGCGTGGAGGTGGATGACAACCTAGCCGCCTTCCACCTCGGCCGCGCCGCCGCGCTGGGCGAGAACGCTGCTGGAAAACAGCCAGCCGGGAACAGGCAAACGCAAGCCCTGTTGCCCCAAGTGTCACAGACCCTGGACGACCGCATCGCCTACCGCCGAGCGTTCCTGGTCACCTACCAAGACGAAGCGCTGGCCGCCAAGTACGAAGCGCTCCTGTGCAACGCACAGGCGGCCGAGCGGCAAACACGCCCGGGGAGCACCGCCTTCGCCGAAGCCATCGCCGACAGCTACTTCCACCTACTCGCGGTGAAGGACGAATACGAGGTTGCCCGCTTGTTCGTAACCGCCGGCGGCGGCTTCGATCAACATCTAGCCACCCAGTTCGCCGGCCGCTGGCGCCTCACCTACCACTTCGCCCCCTCGTGGTTCGGCCGCCGCGACGCCGCCGGCCGCACACCCAAAATCGCCCTGCCGGCGTGGCTGGCACGGCCAGCGCTCCACACGCTGGCCAGCCTGCGAACCCTGCGCGGCGGCCCGTTCGACCTGTTCCGCCACACCGCGGAACACAAACTCGAGCACTCGCTGCTGGCACGATTCGAAGCCGACTTCCAAGAACTGTGCCTGCGTCTGACGACCGCCAACTTCGACAACGCCGTGGCGCTCGCCCGTCTGCCGGCCACCATCAAAGGCTTCGGCCCGGTCAAAGAAGCCGCCGCCCGCGCCGCGCTCGGCCGCCGCGACCGGCTGGCGTTGGAACTGTTCGCCCCGCAGCCCAACCCCATCGCCAGCGATGCGGAGTCGCCGCCCGGGCGTCTGCCCACCGCCGCCTAAAGCACCGCCCACGCCGCAGACGGTAGTATGATGCGGGCTATCCGAGCCCACACCAAGGTGCCCGCGCCAGCCGGGATGCCCAATGCTTGAACAGCTATCCGTCAGAACCTTCAAGTCCTTGGATGACGTCACGGTCGATCTTGGACAGGTCAATGTTTTCGTCGGCGCCAACGGCAGCGGCAAAAGCAACCTGCTGGAAGCCTTGGGGGTTCTCGCCGCGGCTGCGGACGGCAAGGTGGACGACCAAGCGTTGCTGGCCCGCGGCGTCCGTCCCGGTCTTCCGGCACTGTACAAGTCCGCCTTTCCAGCCGAGCCGCGAAAAAAGACCCCTTCGCGTCTGCATTTCGGTGTGCATACAGCGCAAGCTAGGTACGAAGCCTCGCTACACAATCCGTCGAAGGATCCGGCACCCGCGTGGAGATTCGAGACCGAGGTTTGGGAGGACGGTGACGATCGTCTGGTCTGTCGCTCACGGGGCCAGAAAACCAAGAAAAATCCTGAGCGAGGATTGGCTGCGTTGAAGGCGGTGGAAGTACCTGCGGGGGCGGCGCTTGATCTTTTGCGATTGCTTCAAAGCTACGTCATATTCTCGCCGACCACTGCTGTCTTGCGCGGCGTTGCGCCGGAAAGCCAACCGAGACAGCCGGTAGGTCTGTCCGGCGGAAACCTCCCGCAAGCTATTCGGGATCTTCTTGGGCAACGCAGGCGGGATGGTCTCAGTGGGCGGATATGCCAGGAGGCGCTAAGTCTTGTCGATTGGGCCCAGAGTTTTGATTCCACCTCTGCAGGCCTGCTACCGCTCTCGCCAACTGCCGCTGCTTCAAAGGACGTCATCCGCTTTCGTGATCGGTTCATGCGCAAAGGCAGCAATGTGGTGTCCGGCTACGATGCTTCCGAAGGTGCTCTGTACGCCTTGTTTCTCGCGGTGGTTGCCGGACACGAAGCAAGTCCGGCCCTCTGCGCTGTGGACAACGCGGATCATGCGCTAAATCCCCGACTGGCCCGGTCTCTGATGGAATGCCTATGCCATTGGTATCTGGATTCGCGCCAGCCACGACAGATCCTGCTGACCACGCACAATCCATTGGTTCTAGATGGTCTGCCGTTGCAGGATGAACGAGTGCGACTGTTTACGGTTTCGCGAACCGACTCGGGTCGTACTACGGTGCGTCGTGTGATAGTGGACGACCTGCAGGGGAAGGCAGCGCAAGGTTGGTCCTTGTCCCGACTATGGGTCATGGGACACCTTGGAGGCGTTCCCGATGTCGAAGCAGAGTTTCTTGGTGCCATTCCGGCGGAGGCCGGCGCGTAGCATTTCTGGCGGAAGGCGCGGATGTTCCACGGACGACGCCACTCCAAACGCCACTCAAGCCTTGTTGCGCTTCGCCACCGCCGCGGCCAGTTCGTCCAAGCAGACCACGGTTTCGTCCCAGCCAAGGCAGGGGTCGGTGATGCTCTGGCCGTAGGTTAGGTTCGCGGGATCGTGCAGGGTTTGGCGGCCGGCCACCAGATTGCTTTCTATCATCACGCCCATGATCTTGTCCTCGCCGTCGGCGAGTTGGCGGGCGATGTCTTGGCACACGGCGAGCTGGCGGGTGTGGTCCTTTTGGCTGTTGGCGTGGCTGGCGTCGATCATCACGCGGTCGCCTAGGGCGCTTTGGTTCAGGATGCGGCTGGCGTAATGCACGGACGGGTTGTCGAAGTTGGTTTCGCCGCCGCCGCCGCGCAGGATGATGTGGCAGTCGGCGTTGCCGGCGGTGGAGAAGATGGCCGAGTGGCCGGCTTTGGTGACGGACAAGAAAATGTGCCGGTGCGCCGCCGACTGCACCGCGTCGGCGGCCACTTGGATGTCGCCGCGGGTGCTGTTCTTGAAGCCGGTGGGGCAGGAAAGGCCCGAGGCGAGCTGGCGGTGGATCTGGCTTTCCGTGGTGCGCGCGCCGATGGCGGCCCAGCACACCAGATCGCCGACGTATTGTGGCGTGATGGGGTCCAGGTACTCGGTGCCGGTGCCGAGGCCGAGCGCCACGATGTCGCGCAGCAGCGAACGGGCGGTGTGCAGGCCGGCGTTGATGTCGAACGAGTCGTTGAGGTTCGGGTCGTTGATGAGCCCCTTCCAGCCGACGGTGGTGCGCGGCTTCTCGAAATACACGCGCATCACCAGCAGCAGTTCGCCGGCCAAGGCTTCCGCTCGCTCGCGCAGCCGCTCGGCGTATTCGCGCGCGGCGTCCGGGTCGTGGATGGAGCACGGGCCGACGATGGCGAGCAGCCGCCGGTCGCGGCCGGCGATGATCTCGCTCGCTTGGCGGCGCACGTTGAACACCAGCGTCGAGTGTTCCGCCGCCAAGGGCAGCTCCTCAATGAGTTCCACCGGCGCCCGCACCTCGGCCATGCCGGTGATGCGCACGTCGTCGGTCAAATACTGCATGTGGCGGCGCGACGTCCTGAAAGCGAAGCCGCGCACGGTAACGCGACCGTCGCTCCAATTACAATGGGGCGCGTTCCAACCATGTTTGCGGGGCTTGGCTTGCAGAACCTTGCCGAAGGCATGAACCGAACGCGGAAGGCAGTGGCGCACCACGCCCGTTTCGCGCAGCTGGGCATTGACGTCTGGGTGCGTCGGGGCCGCGCCGCTGCCGCGACGGCGAAAACGCCAGTTGCACACGCTCCTTTGGAGGGCTCCACCACCACGCCGCCGGCACAGCCCGTGCGGCCGCCCGCGAGCGCCCCGCCGGCGCGACCCGCTTCGCCGCCGCGAGCTGCTCCGCGTGCCGCGCCACAACGCGCCCGTCCCGAGCCGCCGCCGGTGGCGGAGTCGTTCCGCGTCCACTGCCACCGCGTTGGCGAGGTGTTGCTCGTTATTGGCGAGGACGCTCTGCCGCGACGCCGGTTCCTGCTCGATGTGGCGGCGGTGGTGAGCGGCCTTGCGGCATCGGACGAGCGCCCGTTGGTGTTCGAGTGGCCGCAACCCGGTGCGGCACCGGACGCCCACGAGCGCGCGTTTCGGGCGTTTTTCCTGCGCCAGATGGAGCGCTGCACCCGCGCGCTCTTGGCGGGGGCGAGACCGGCGACGCTGCTTGGCCATGCGCTGCCGGACGAAGACGGGCCGCTCGGCTCACACTTCTACCTCGCCGGCCGGGCGCTCGACGGCCCCGGCAAGAAGCGCTTGTGGCAGAATCTCTGCGAGTGGATGGGGTAGGCGTAGCCGGCGGTGACCACGCGCCAGATCGACCCGCCGCGGCGTTTTGCCGCGGGCGCGACTTTCGCGTGTAGCGCACCGCATGATCGGTTACATTACGCATTCGTCTAAGGGGCGACGAAGGGGGTTCGCGTAGATGATCACGAGACGTGCGCTTGTAGGCTACGGCGTGGCGGGGGGCTTGGCCGCGCCGTGGATGCGGCTCGGTGCCGCGCCGCTTGGCAGCGGCGTTACGGATGCGGAGATCGTGCTGGGCACGTCGGCGGCGTTTTCCGGCCCGTCGCGCGGGCTTGGCATCGAGCTCTACCGCGGCGCGAACGCCTACTTCAAGGAGGTGAACGCCAACGGCGGCATCAACGGCCGCAAAGTCGCCCTCAAAATCTACGACGATGGCTACCAGCCGGACCCCTGCGTCAAGAACACGATGACCCTGATGCTGGAAGATCAGGTGTTCCTGCTGTTCGGCTACGTCGGCACGCCCACGGTGACGCGGGTGCTGCCCATGCTCAAGAAGTTCCAGGATCGGAGCATGTTCCTGTTCTTCCCCTTCACCGGCGCGCAACCGCAGCGCCAGCCGCCCTACGGGGACTTCGCCTTCAATCTGCGCGCCTCCTACGCGCAGGAGACCGGCGGCCTGGTGGACAACTTCGTCAAGGTGGGCCGCCGCCGCATCGCCGTCTTCTACCAAGCCGACGCCTACGGGCGCAGCGGCTGGGCCGGCGTGCGCGCTGCGCTCAAGCGCCACGGCGAGACCATCGTCGGCGAAGCCACCTACAAGCGCGGCTCGAAGTTCACCAGCATCATGCGGCGGCAGGTGGAGATCCTCAAGCGTGTGGAACCGCAGGCGGTGATCTGCATCGGCGCCTACGCCGCTTGCGGCGCGTTCGCCCGCGACGCCGTGGACATGGGGCTGCGCGTGCCCATCGCCAACCTGTCGTTCGTCGGCAGCGAGAACATGCTGAAGCTGCTCACCCAAGACCGCACCCCCGAAGAGGCCGCGCAATACACGGACCTCTTGGTGAACTCGCAAGTGGTGCCCAGCTACGAGGACACCACCATCCCGGCGGTGCGCGAATACCGGGAACTCATGGCGCGGCACAATCCGGCGCCGCCGGCGGAACTGGTGACCGAGGAGTACACGCCCTTCGAGCACAGCTTCACCAGCTTGGAGGGATTCTTGGACGCCAAGCTGCTGGTGGAGGTGCTGCGGCGCTTGGGCGACAAGCCGACGCGAGACGGGTTGGAGGCGGCGGTGTTCACCGTCCAAGATTTGGACTTGGGCATCGGCGAACCGGTGTCGTTCGGGCCGGCGCGGCGGCAGGGGCTGCAACAGGTGTACTACACGGTGGTGGACAAGGGCCAGTTCGCCAACTTGGAGGATTGGGCCGGGCGGTTCGCCCTCGCCGGCAGCGCAAGCAACGCCGGCTCGCCGAGCTAGGCCAACGGATTCGCAAGACGCTGCAAGCCGGAGAGAAAACGAAAGTCACATGAAGATCAAGAGGCTTTTCCAGAAGACGCTGTTCGGCGTCATCGGCATGTTCATGTCGATCGGCGTGGCCACGTCCGTGCTCGCCATCTACACGGTGGACGGCCACCTTTCGGAGGAGTATGTCACCAACAGCCGCAACATCGCCAAGACCATCGCCGATTCGAGCGTGGACATCCTCTTGAACCGGGATCTGGCCACCTTGCAGTCGCTCATCGACCAGTTCCTCGGCATTCAAGGCATCAAGTACATCTACATCGCGGACGAGAAGGGGGAATATCTGGCGCACACCTTCGTGCCCGGCATTCCCGACGAGATCCTCGCCAGCGATCCGCAAAGCGTGGAGACCGTGGAGCGCAGCCTGCCCGGCATCGGCGATTGCGTGGAGGTCGGCAGCCCCATCCTCGCCGGCGAAGCGGGCACCGTGCACGTGGGCATGGACAAGGGCCTCATCAGCCTGAAGATCCAGCAGGCCATCGGCAATCAGGTGTGGCTCATCGGCGCCGTGTTCATCATCGGCGTGGGCGCTGGCGTCTGGTTCGTGAGTCTCGCCGCCAAGCCCATCGGCCAGGTGCTGGCCTACGGCACGGCGCTGGCCAACTCGCCCACCCACGAAACGGAGGACGCCGACGACGTGCTCGGCAGAAACGACGAAGCCGGCGACTTGGCGCGGCTGTTCCAGTTCTTTGTTCGCCCAAGCAAGGCGGATGAGCCAGCAGAGGGCTCTGCCACGTCGTGATACCGCAGGTTCCCCGAGTCGTCACCGCGGCGCTGTGTACGGCGCTGCAGATCTGTTTCGGCACGGTTTACGCTTGGAGTTTCTTCCAAACGCTGCTGGTGCGGCAGCTGGGCTGGACCTTCACCGAGACCGCGTGGGCCTTCAGCATCACCATCTTCGCCTTGGGCACCTCGGCGGCCTGGGCGGGGGCGGCGCTGCCGAAGCTGGGGCCGCGCCGGTTGGCCTTGATCGGCAGCGTGATGTTCGCCGGCGGCTACTTCATCGCCAGCTTCGCGCTGCAAGTGGATTGGCTGTGGCTTTTCTACCTCGGCTACGGCGTGATTGGCGGCGCCGGCATCGGCCTGGGCTACGTTACGCCGGTGGCGACGGTGGCCAAGTGGTTTCCGGACCGCAAGGGCCTGGCCACCGGCATCGTGGTGATGGGCTTCGGCATCGGCGCGTTCCTGCTCAGCAAGATGCTCGCGCCCATCCTCGTGTGGCACACGGAAAGCGACTTGCCTGCGACGTTCCTCTGGTTGGGCGTGGTGTTCGCGTGCATCTTGATTCCCGCCAGCATTCTGCTGCGGGATCCGCCCGAGGACTTCGCCCCGACCGCGGCCGGCAGCGTGGTACACGAATCGGACGCGCCGATCAACGTCTATCTGCAAAGCCGCGAGTTCGTGGTGATGTGGATGGTGTTCTTCTTCAACATCGCCGCCGGCATCTCGGTGATCAGCTTCCAGTCGCCCCTGCTGCAGGACGTTTGGGGCCTTGCCGATCCCTCCGTGGAGCCGGAAACGCTGGCCGAATACGGCGCCACGCTGATCGCCATCAGTTCGCTGTGCAACGGCCTTGGGCGATTGCTTTGGGGCCTGCTCTCGGATCGCATCGGGCGCGTGCGCGTGTTCCGCATTCTGCTCGCCAGCCAGATGCTGGTGTTCGGCCTGCTGATGACCGAGCGCGACCCGTGGATCTTCTCGGCGTTGGTGTGCTACGTGCTGCTCTGCTTCGGCGGTGGTTTCGCCACCATGCCGTCCTTCGTGCTGGACGTGTTCGGGGCGAAGCGCATGTCCATCATCTACGGCGCGGTGCTGACGGCGTGGGCGGCGGCGGGCATCTTCGGGCCGCTGTACGTTGGCCACCTGAAGGATCAATACCCGGATCGCGCGGTGATCTACTGCTTCCTCATCGGCATCTTCATCCTCGGCCTCGGCTATGTGTTCACCTACCTGTTGAACGACGACCGCATCCAGATAGGCAGACCCACGGTGGAAAACACGCTGCGGCGGCTGGGCATCCGCCCCAGAGCCGCGGCGTAGCCGCTCCGCCTCCACCACCACAAGCCCTTTCGCCCGTGAACGCCAACGCCGCCGAGGCGCTGCGCCGGCGCACCTTCGCCATCGTCTCGCACCCGGACGCCGGCAAGACCACGGTGACGGAGAAGCTGCTGCTGCACGGCAACGCCATCGCCTTGGCCGGCACGGTGCGGGCGCGCAAGGCGGCCCGCCACGCCACGTCGGACTGGATGGCGATGGAGAAGGAGCGCGGCATCTCGGTGAGCACGTCGGTGATGCGGTTCGACTACCGCGGCCGGGTGCTGAACCTGTTGGACACGCCGGGCCACGCGGACTTCTCCGAGGACACCTACCGCACGTTGACGGCGGTGGATTCGGTGCTGATGGTCATCGACGCCGCCAAGGGAGTCGAACCGCGCACCATCAAGCTGCTGGAGGTGTGCCGAATGCGCGCCACGCCGGTGATCACCTTCATCAACAAGCTGGACCGGGAGGCGCGGGATCCGGTGGATCTGCTCGACGAGATCGAGGCAGCGCTCGGCATCGAGTGCGCGCCGGTGAATTGGCCGGTGGGCGCCGGGCGGAGTTTCCGCGGGGTGTACGAGTTGGCGGCGGATCGCTTCCTCCACTACCAACCCGGCCACGGCCAGCGCGTCCACGAGTTCGCCACCAGCCACGGCTTGACCAGCCCAGCGGCGCAGGCGTGGCTGGGCGCGGATAACGCGGACTTCGTGGACGCCGTGGAACTGGTGCGCGGCGCCAGCCACGCCCACGACGCCGGCGCGTTCCTGGCCGGCAAGCGCTCGCCGGTGTTGTTCGGCACCGCGCTCGGCAACTTCGGCGTGCGCGAATGTCTGGATCGATTGGTGGAGGAAGCGCCGCCGCCGCAAGCCCGCAACGCCGGGGATCGGGTGGTTGCCGCGCAGGAACCGCGCTTCTCCGGCTTCGTGTTCAAGATCCAGGCGAACATGGATCCCCGCCACCGCGACCGCGTGGCGTTCCTGCGCGTCTGCTCCGGGCGCTACCGGCCGGGCATGCGTCTGCGCCACGTTCGCCTGCGCCGCGACATGAAAGTGACGGACGCCATGACGTTCCTGGCCGGCGACCGCGCCCGCGCCGAGGAGGCGTTCGCCGGCGACATCATCGGCTTGCCCAACCACGGCGCCATCCGCATCGCCGACACGTTCACCGAGGGCGAGAGCCTGCGTTTCGCCGGCATCCCCAGCTTCGCCCCGGAGATGTTCCAGCGCGTGCGGGCAAGGGATCCATTGCGCTCCAAGCAGCTCGCGAAGGGGCTTGCCCAGCTGGCCGAGGAAGGCGCCACGCAAGTGTTCTTCCCGCTCGCCAGCAACGACGTGGTGATCGGCGCCATCGGCCCGCTGCAGTTCGACGTGACGGCCTACCGCCTGGCCCGCGAATACCGCGCCGATTGCGTATTCGCGCCGGCCAGCCTGCACACCGTGCGCTGGGTGAGCGGCGACGCCGCGCCGCTGGCCGACTTCGAACGCGCCAACCGCGAACGCCTGGCGCGCGACGGCGGCGGCCGCCTCGCCTACCTGGCGCCAACCCGCGCCGCCCTGTCGCTGGCGGAGGAGCGCTGGCCAGCCATCCGCTTCGCCGCCACCTGCGAACACGCGACGGAGTGACGCAGGCCGGCGCACCCACCGCGCGCACGGCTGTTTATGCTGGCGAAATTCTCTTGTGGGCGATTCATCGACACGCTCAGTTCGAGCTGAAGCGTATACTGTTGGCAACGACGATGGTTTATTGAAGGGTACGGATGATGTCCATCCAGTCGCTGTCGTTGCGGAACTACGGCGTGTTCCGCAACGCCGAGTTCCTTGGCCTGTCGCCGCTCACAATCGTCGTTGGCGCCAACGGCACCGGCAAGTCGACGCTGCTCGACGTGTTCTTCTTCCTTAAGGACGCGCTGGCGCGCAATGTCCACGAGGCCGCCATGAAGCGCGGCGGATTTCGGGAACTGGTGAGCCGCGGTGTGGAGGGGTCAATCGAGATCATCCTTGGCTACTCCGCGCAGGACGGGCGATTGCTCGTGTACGCGCTGCGCATGTCCGAACTGGACGGGCGGGTCGTGGTGGAAACCGAGCAGCTTCGTCCGCAGGCCGAGTGTGCCGTGCCCTTCATGGACTTCAGGCGTGGCCAAGGCACCGCCGTTAGCGGGCCCTGCGGCCAAAAAGACGAACCCGACGCGAAGCAGCTTTCGCCCCATCAGCTCAACGACGCCAGCACGCTTGCGGTCAGCGCCCTTGGGCAGTTCAAGGCATATCCGCTCATTGCGGAGTTGCGCTCGCTGATCGAGCGCTGGCATCTGTCGAATTTGCGGGAAGCCGACGTTCGACTGGCCAACCCGACCGGCCACGCGGAGCACCTTTCGCCAACCGGCGACAATGCGGCCCGCGTGGTGGAGTATTTCCGCCAGAGACATCCAGAGCGGTTTCGCGAGGTGTTGGAAGCCATGCGCCAGCGTGTCCCCGGCGTAAACGCCGTGGAGGCGAAAACCACCGAGGACAACCGCCTGTTGCTGTGCTTCGAGGATCGGTGTCTCGCCAACGGATTTCCCGCCACCCGCGTTTCGGCGGGCACTATCAAGGTGCTCGCCTACTTGTTGCTCCTGCACGACCCGCATCCGCATCCACTGCTTGGCGTCGAGGAACCGGAGAACCACCTCTACCCCGATGTTCTCGGCCACATAACCGAAGAACTGCAGTGCTACGCCCGTCGGGGCGGGCAGGTGCTAATGACCACGCATTCGCCGGAACTGGTCGACGCCGCACGATTGGATGAGATCTTCTGGCTGGAGAAGAAGGATGGTTTCTCGCAGGCGCGACGAGCCATCGACAGTCCGGTGCTCAAGGGGTTGGTCGGAGAAGGCGAACTGCCGGGGGAACTTTGGATGCAGCGCCTGTTCGAGGGTGCCCATCCGCAGTGACCAAACTGGTCTTTCTGGTGGAAGAAGCGTCAATGGCAGACCTGCTTGGACAGCTTCTGCCCCGTCTGTTCCCAACGCTTGCGTTCCAAACGGTGCCCCACAAGGGCAAGGGCCACTTGGAACGGAGCATCCCTGGCAAACTCCGCGCATGGCGAGAGCCCGGTGTGCGGTTCGTCGTCGTGCGCGATCAGAACAGCGCCGACTGTCGGCAAGTGAAGCAGGGGTTGATCGAGCTGTGCCGCCGAGGAGGGCGACCGGACACTTTGGCTCGCGTAGTTTGCCGAGAGCTAGAGGCTTGGTACATCGGGGGCGAGGACGCGCTTGGTGTGGCGTACCCAGAGTCCCGTGGACGGCTGCTGCGCGAGTTGCGCAAGGCGAGGTTTCGAGACCCGGACGAGGTGGTGCGCCCTGCGGACGCGCTCGCCGACCTGCTGCCGCAATTCAGGAAGGGAGCCGCAGCGTTGGCGATGGGCCAACTCCTCTCGCGCAACAGCCGGTCTCGAAGCTACCAAGTGTTTCTCGAAGGCGTGGAACGCTTGCACGGGCAAGATGCCACGATGTGATTTGTCGCGAGCGGCGCAACTTGGACGTGTTCACCTACCTGTTGAACGACGACCGCATCCAGATAGGCAGACCCACGGTGGAAAACACGCTGCGGCTGCACGGCAACGCCATCGCCTTGGCCGGCACGGTGCGGGCGCGCAAGGCCTCCCGCCACGCCACGTCGGACTGGATGGCGATGGAGAAGGAGCGCGGCATCTCGGTGAGCACGTCGGTGATGCGGTTCGACTACCGCGGCCGGGTGCTGAACCTCTTGGACACGCCGGGCCACGCGGACTTCTCCGAAGACACCTACCGCACGTTGACGGCGGTGGATTCGGTGCTGATGGTCATCGACGCCGCCAAAGGCGTGGAACCGCGCACCATCAAGCTGCTGGAGGTGTGCCGAATGCGCGCCACGCCGGTGATCACCTTCATCAACAAGCTGGACCGGGAGGCGCGGGATCCGGTGGAGCTGCTCGACGAGATCGAGGCAGCGCTCGGCATCGAATGCGCGCCGGTGAACTGGCCGGTGGGCGCCGGGCGGAGTTTCCGCGGGGTGTACGAGTTGGCGGCGGACCGCTTCCTCCACTACCAGCCGGGCCACGGCCAGCGCGTCCACGAGTTCGCCACCAGCGACGGCTTGGCCAGCCCAGCGGCGCAGGCGTGGCTGGGCGCGGATCACGCCGATTTCGCGGACGCCGTGGAACTGGTGCGCGGCGCCAGCCACGCGCAAGACGCCGCCGCGTTCCTGGCCGGCAAGCGCTCGCCGGTGCTGTTCGGCACCGCGCTCGGCAACTTCGGCGTACGCGAGTGTTTGGATCGACTGGTGGAGGAAGCGCCGCCGCCGCAAGCCCGCAACGCCGGGGAGCGAGCGGTTGCCGCCGACGAACCGCGCTTCTCCGGCTTCGTCGGCGCCATCCGCATCGCCGACACGTTCACCGAGGGCGAGAGCCTGCGTTTCGCCGGCATTCCCAGCTTCGCCCCGGAGTTGTTTCAGCGTGTGCGGGCACGGGATCCGCTGCGCTCCAAGCAGCTCGCGAAGGGGCTTGCCCAGCTGGCCGAGGAAGGCGCCACGCAAGTGTTCTTTCCGCTCGCCAGCAACGACGTGGTGATCGGCGCCATCGGCCCGCTGCAATTCGACGTCACCGCCTACCGCCTGGCCCGCGAGTACCGCGCCGATTGCGTATTCGAGCCGGCCAGCCTGCACACCGTGCGCTGGGTGAGCGGCGACGCCGCGCCGCTGGCCGAGTTCGAACGCGCCAACCGTGAACGCCTGGCGCGCGACGGCGGCGGCCGTCTCGCCTACCTGGCGCCAACCCGCGCCGCCTTGTCGCTGGCCGAGGAGCGCTGGCCGACCATCCGCTTCGCCGCCAGCTGCGAACACGCGGCCGACTGACCGAAGCAGCCCTGCGTGCTGCGATTCGGGTGCGCCGTCAGGTGCGCTACAATTGCGCCGCGCCGGAATAGCTCAGTTCGGTAGAGCAACTGATTCGTAATCAGTAGGTCCGCGGTTCGAATCCGCGTTCCGGCACCAGAATCTTGCCCGCCATCCGGCGGGGGCGTCACTACGCCAGAACGAGGCGCATGGAGAGGTCCAGCGGCGCCACGCTCTTGGTGATCTCGCCCACCGAAACAAAGCCCACGCCGGTGTGCGCCACTGCCGCCACGTTCGCCAACGTGACGCCGCCGGAGGCTTCCAAGGCCACGCGGCCGGCGACGCGCTCCACCGCGGCGCGCAGCGCCGGCAGGGAGTGGTTGTCCAGCAACACGCGGTGGGCGCCGGCGGCGATGGCCTCCTCCAACTGGGCGTTCGTTTCCACCTCCACATGCACTTCCCGGTCGGGGTGTTGGCGTTTCGCCTCGGCCACCGCGGCGGTGATGCCGCCGGCGGCGGCGATGTGGTTCTCCTTCAGCAGATAGCCGTCGTACAGCCCCTTGCGGTGGTTCCGCGCCCCGCCCACGCGCACGGCGTACTTCTGTGCCGCGCGCAGGCCGGGCAAGGTCTTGCGCGTGTCCAGCACCACAGCGTCGGCGCCGGCGGTGGCGGCCACGAAAACGCGGGCGCGGGTGGCGGTGGCGGAAAGCAACTGCAGGAAGTTGAGCGCCGTGCGCTCCACGGTGAGGATGCCGCGGGCCGGGCCGGCGAGCCGTAGCAGCAAGTCGCCAGCGGCCACATCGTCGCCATCGTCCACCTGCCAATCGAGGGCGATGCGCTCGTCCACTTGGCGGCAGGCCTCGGCGGCCCAGTGACGGCCGCAGAAAACGCCGGTGTCGCGGGTGATCACGGACGCCCGGGCGCAGGTGGCGGGCGGAATCAACGCCGCGTTGATGTCGCCGGAACCCACGTCCTCGCGCAGCGCGGCACGCACGTTGCGTTTGACCTCTTCGGGGGCAGGCTGCATATTGGAACGGGTGTTGATTGGCTGGACTGACCGTGGGCGGTGATCAGTATAAGTTCAAGGTGGCGCGCGATCACTGGCTCGACCCGACCGAGCGTTTGCCGACCACGCATAGGGACGCACGCCCGGACGCGGCGGACATCTCGCTGGTGGTGATCCACGCCATCTCCTTGCCGCCGGGCGAGTTCGGCGCGGGTTTGGTGCCGTTGTTCTTTCGCGGCCAGCTCGATGTGCGCCGCCATCCGGCGTTGGCGGATCTGGAGGGCGTGCGCGTTTCCAGCCACCTGTTCATCGACCGCGGCGGCGCGGTGGCGCAGTTCGTGCCGTTCCAACAGCGCGCGTGGCACGCCGGGGTGTCGGGCCACTGCGGGCGGGCGAATTGCAACGACTACTCGGTGGGCATCGAGCTGGAAGGCACGGACGAGACGCCCTACACGAACATTCAGTACGAGAGACTAGTCGCTGTTCTAGCCGCATTGTTGCGACGCTACCCCAGGCTCTCGCCAGAGGGCATCGTGGGTCACGCGGACATCGCACCGGGACGCAAGACGGACCCCGGCCCGTGTTTCGACTGGCCGCGCCTGCGTCGCTCTCTCTCCGCGCAATCGCACACATGACGTTGCGCATCGGCATCGACCTCGGCGGCAGCAAAACCGAGATCGTGCTGCTGCGCGGCGAGCGCGAGGTGTTGTTCCGCCACCGCGTGCCGACGCCGAAGGACTACGAAAACACCGTGCGCGTCCTTGTGGAGTTGGTACGGCGCGTGGAGGAGCAGTGGCGCGCGAAGCCGCCGGTAGGCGTCGGCACCCCCGGCGCTTGGGTGGCGTCGCGCCGCCAGATGAAGAACTGCAACTCCACTTGGTTGAACGGTCGCCCGCTCTTGGACGACCTCAACCACGCCTTGGAGAATCGCGTTCGCCTGGCCAACGACGCCAACTGCTTCGCGCTCTCCGAAGCGCTGAGCGGCGCCGGGCGGGGCGCGCGGGTGGTGTTCGGCGTGATCCTCGGCACCGGCGTTGGCGGCGGTATCGTCGTCGACGGGCGCTTGCTGGAAGGAGCGAACGCGGTTGGCGGCGAATGGGGGCACACGCCGCTGCCCTATCTGCGTTGCGATCCCGCCACCCTCGAGATCGAGGCCGCGTTGGCCGACCGGCCTTGCTATTGCGGGCGCGTGAACTGCGTGGAGACGTTTCTCTCCGGACCCGGCCTGCACCAAACGCATCGCACGCTCGGTGGCACCGAGAACGACGCCGCCGAGATTCCCGAAGACGCGCCAAGTTCGCGCCTTTACGCCACCATGCTCGCACGGGCGCTCGCGCAGATCTGCAACGTGCTGGACCCGGACATCATCGTCCTCGGCGGCGGCGTCTCGAAGCTGCCCTCGCTGGTGCCGCGCACCGTGGCCGAGATGCCGCGCTACGGCTTCTCCCACGAAGGTTGCACACGCCTCGCCTGCGCCGACCACGGCGACGCCAGCGGAGTCTTCGGCGCCTGCAACCTATGGCCGCTTGCGGCGTGACGTTGGCGCTGATCGCCTCGCTAGCGGTGGGTTGGTGGCAGATGAGCGACATTCGGCTATGCTTTACGTTGGTCTCACAGCACTGGTAGGCAACGAATGAACCTACGCAAACAACAAATGCCCGAGGCGCGCATGGCGTTGCGCGGGCGGAGCGCACCGATGCCCCTGCCGGACGCGCATTTCGTCAACGGCCGGCCGTTGCAGGCGCCGTTTCCGGAAGGCAGCGAGCGGTTCGTGGCCGGCATGGGCTGTTTCTGGGGCGCGGAGCGCATGTTCTGGCAGCTGGACGGCGTACACACCACGGCGGTGGGCTACGCCGGCGGCTACACGCCGAACCCGACCTACGAGGAAGTGTGTTCCGGTCGCACCGGCCACACGGAGGTGGTGCTGGCGGTGTTCGACCCGAACGCGGTGCGCTACACCGACCTCTTGCGCGTGTTCTGGGAGGGCCACGACCCCACGCAGGGAATGCGCCAAGGTAACGACATCGGCACGCAGTACCGCTCGGCGCTGTACGTCCACGACGAGGGGCAGCGGGAGTTGGCGATGGCCTCGATGCGCGAATACGAGCAGGCGCTGCTCGCGGCCGGCTACGGCGAGGCAACCACCGAAATCGCCAACGCGCCGCCGTTCTACTACGCCGAGCACTACCACCAGCAATACCTCGCCAAGGTGCCGAACGGCTACTGCGGCTTGGGCGGCACGGGCGTCTCCTGCCCGGCCGCGCTTGCGGCCGGGGTTGCGGATTGAGGTTCCGAACCTCTCAGGAACGGCGGTAGACGCGCACGGCGTACACATGCTCGCCGCCGGCGTGGATGGAGACTGCGATGCGCAAGCGTTGGCCGCCGTTTTCCAAGCTGAGAATCTCCTCGCCGCGGATCGCGCCGCGAGTGGAGCGGATGACCAGCCGACCTTCCTTCCAGCCGGCGCGAACCGTCCACAGGTCGCGGGTGCGGTCTCCCCAGGAGACGTCGCGGTAGATGCGTTGGTCGTACTCCACGCCCATGGAGTCCGCGTGTTGCTCGATGCGCAGGCGCGTGGCCGCCAGCACCGGGAAATCCTGCACCACGAACGCCGCCGAATCCGCCGCGCTCGCCGATTTGCCGCGCACCAGTTCGCGATCTTCCCGCTCGCGGATGGCGTCAAGGTCCGGCGCGGCGTCGCTGGCTTGTTGGTCGAGCAGCCACTCGCCGCTCAAGTCGAAATCGGCCGGCGCCTTGACCGCCAGTTGCGCACAGCCGCCAGGGCCGAGCAGCGCGGCCAAAGGCAGCAGCAGCGAAATCTCGCGGAAACTGCGAAGCATGGTTTCACACCGGTGCGGGAATGCCCATAATCTAACAGACGCGATGGTGCTCAACTTGCATGGCGACGGAACACGCGAAACGGGGGAAACTGTGCGCTACGAGGTGATCTCGGCGGATTGCCACATCGACTTGCCGTGGCTGCCGGAGGAGCTGTTCGTTTCCGAAGCCCGCGCCGACTTGAAGGAGCGGATGCCCTATGTCACCGAAACGGACAAGGGACGGTTCTGGGTGAGCAAGAGCGGTGCCCGCTTCGGCCGGCAAAACGGCATGGGTTCGGCCGGCCGCCGCTATGTGCCCGGCCAGATCCACCGCTCGGATCGCATGGCGGCGCAAGGTCTCTACAGCGACGGCGAGAAGGGCATCCGCCGTTTGACCGAGCCGGCGCTGCGCCTCCAAGACCAAGACACCGACGGCGTCCAAGCGGAGGTGCTGTACGGCATCCTCGGCGCCGCCATGCGCCTTGACGACGATGCCGCGGCGGCGGAGATGATGCGCATCTACAACGCTTGGCTGGCGGACTTCTGCGCCGCCTGCCCGCAACGCTTCGCGGGCATCGCCAACATCCCCAGCCACGACGTGGAAGCGGCGGTGGCGGAAGTGGAACGGGTGGCGGCGCACGGCGGCTTGCGCGGCGTCGAGGTGGCGCATACGCACACCATGGCGCCGCTGTTCGATCCGGCGTGGGAACCGTTGTGGCGCGCGGTGGAGGAGGCGCACCTGCCGTTGCACTACCACACCGTCGGCCCGCGCATGGAATACGACTTCGAGGCGCTGGCGCCGCTGCAACGCCGTCAGGCGTTCGCCGTTCACATCACCGGCTTCCAATTGGCGATGGCGAAGGTGCTCATGGAGATGATCTACGGGGGCGTGCTGGAAGCCCATCCGCAGCTCAAGCTGGTGATCGGCGAAAGCGGCATCGGCTGGATTCCCTACATCCTGGAGCACATGGATTTGGAGTGGGGCGACCAGTTCCAAGACCTCACGCTCACCATGAAGCCCTCGGCCTATTGGCGCCGGCAGTGCTACGCCACCTACCAGAGCGACCCCATCGGCATTCGCTTGCTCGACGTCTTGGGCGAGGACAACGTGATGTGGGGCAGCGACTTCCCGCACCCGGACGGCGTTTGGCCGGATTCGCAGGAGTTCATCGCCCGCGAACTCGGCTGCGTTGCGGCGCCAACGCGGCGCAAGATCGTGTGCGACAACGCGGCGCGGCTGTACGGCTTTGTTTAATCCGATGTTCACGCACGCCAGCGCAAACCGGCGACGTACAATCGCGATCTTCTTGGCGGCAACCTGGAGTCTGCCGATCATGGCCGGCGAAGGCGGCGATGCCGAAGCGGCGAAAACGCAGGCGGCGCAGCGGTTGTTGGCCGAGGCGCTCACGGAAACGTCGCCGCAAGGCTTGCGCGCGGCGAGCTTCGCCCTCGGCGAGCGCTTCCAACGCGGCCTCGCGGACATGGACGGCTACGTCTATCTGCAGAAGATCCTCGTGCAACACGCCCTCAACCTGGCCGACAAGCACCCCGAGCAAGCGCTCGAATACAAGACCGCCGCGATTCCCATGACCTACAACCTCGCCGGGAACACTTGGCCCGGCTGGGGCGAAGCCGAAGCCGAGGCCGCCGGCGAAGGCCACCGCAAGCTGGGCCTGGCCGCGGCGCGCAAGAACGTCGCTCTGGCGGCCGAAGTTGGCTTGGGCCCGGAGCGCCGGCGCAACGGCCACTGGATTCTCGGCGCACACCAATTGGCGGCGGGCGACCACGGCGCCGCGGCGCAATCGTTCGCCACCAGCGCGGCGTTGGCGCGACAAGCGGAGGATGCGACCGCGGCAATGATGGCGCAGGGTTGGGTGCATGTGGCACGCACGCTCGGCGGCACGGACGAAACCCGGCAACTCGATGCGGTGCGGGACGAACTGCGCCAACGGGGCGACGACGGCGAGTTCTACGCCGATCAGTACGCCACCGCGTTGCAGGTGTTCGAGAACGCCGATTGAATGGCGTTCATCCGGGTTGATAGAGGCAGAAGGGAAACGCGATGGCGGCCAGAACGGAGCGGCGCAGCTTTTGGACTTGGGGTTACGTTTCCGACGAACCCAGCGACGCCGAACGCGCCGCCGCGGCGGGACGTCTCGCCGAGCGGCTGGGCGAGCATGTGCGGCCGCCGCCCGTGCCGCCGCTGGCCGACATCGCCTTGCGCCGGGCGCGGCTGGACGTGCCCGCGAAATTGCAGCCGTGGGTTTCCGCCAGCCGCGAGGAACGCATCACGCACACCTACGGCGGCCACTCCTTGGAGCTGTTGCGCGGCCTGCGCGGAGACTTCGCCAATCCGCCGGACGCGGTGGCGCATCCCCGCGACGAAGCCGAGTTGGAAGCGACGCTCGCCTGGTGCGACCGCGACGGCCACGCCGCCATTCCCTACGGCGGCGGCACCTCGGTGGTGTGGGGCGTCAACGCGCCGGCGGATGCGCCGAGCGCGGTGACCATCGACCTCGACAACATGAACACCGTGCTGGAGGTGGACGAGGTCTCGCGCGCCGTCAACGTGCAAGCCGGCATCCTGGGCCCGGATTTGGAGGCCGCGCTGCGCCCCTTGGGGTTGACGCTGCGGCATTTCCCGCAGAGCTTCCCGTGGTCCACCGTCGGCGGTTGGGTGGCGACGCGGTCCGGCGGCCACTACGCCACCAACCACACCCACATCGACGACTTCGTGGAAGCGACGCGGATGTTGACGCCGGCCGGCTGGTTCGAGTCGCGCCGCCTGCCCGGCAGCGGCGCGGGCCCCAGTCCGGACCGTTTGGTGCTGGGTTCCGAAGGCACCTTGGGGATTATCAGCTCGTGTTGGCTGCGGCTGCAGAAGCGTCCGCGGTTCCGCGCCACCGCCGGCGTTCGCTTCGCGTCTTGGCGGGCAGGATGCGAAGCCGTGCGCGCCATCGCCCAAGCCAAGCTGTGGCCGGCGAATCTGCGCATCCTCGACCCCGAGGAAGCCCTGTATTCCGCCGGCATGGATGGCAAGCACGCCCTGCTCATCATCGGCTTCGAATCCGCCGACGTGCCGCAGGGCGACAACATGCGCGCCGCCGTGGCCTTGGCCCGCGAGCACGGCGGCTTGGTGGACGACGCCGACGTGCTGGTGGACGACGGCGCGGGCGCGCCCACCGGCCGCGATGGCGCCGTGGGCGCGTGGCGCAACGCCTTCGTCGGCGTGAACGCCGGCCTCACCGCCGGCCTCGGCCTCCTCGCCGACACCTTCGAAACCGCGGTCACATGGGATCGCTGGCCCGCGTTCGACGCGCAAGTGCGCGCCGCGGTGGGCGCCGCGCTGCGTGAAGCCCTCGGCGCAAGCGCCCGCCTATCCTGCCGCTTCACCCACGTCTATCCCGACGGCCCGGCGCCGTACTACAGCTTCAGCGGCGTGGTGCCGCACGGCGCGGAGGCGGAACGCTGGCAAGTGGTGAAGGACGCCGCCACGCAAGCGGTGGTGGCGGCCGGCGGCACCGTCACGCACCACCACGCCGTGGGCAGAATGCACCGCGCAGGCTGGGATCAACAACGCCCGCAACTCTTCGCCGACCTCTGGCGCGGCGCGAAGAAGGTGCTGGACCCAAACGGCATCCTCAATCCGGGCGTGTTGGTGGATCCCTGACGGGGCGGACAGGCTAAGGTTCCGTTGCCGCATCGCCGCGGCCAAACATGGCCGCGACGTGGGCGGCTGGTAGCGGCGCGGTGAGTTTGGAGACGGCGACGGTGAAGACGATGCCGATTCCCTCGCCTATGGCGGCGCAGGAGGTGGGGTTTGGGCCCTCGCCGTGCAGCCAGGCGACGACGCCGTGCAGCGGGCCGCCGGCGAACCACTGCGGGTCGATGGCCTGGGTGTGCAGCGCCACGAAGGCGACGAAGCCGGAGATCAGGCCGGCGTAGGCGCCGGGGCGGGTGACGCCTTTCCACAACGCGCCCACCACCAGCGGGCCGGCGAAGGCCGCCATCATGCCGCCGATGCCGATCCACACGGTGAGCGCGATGTTGCGTTCCATGAACAGCCACGCGAGGCAGGTGCAGATCACCAGCACCAGCACGGTGGCCCAGCGGCTGATCAGCAGTTCCTGGCGGTCGCGCTCGGCCTCGCTGGCGTTGGGCGCGAGCAGCGGCGCGAGCGAACGGCGGTAGATGTCGTTGGCGATGATCTGCGACGAGGACACCACCAAGCCGTCGGCGGTGGACATGATGGCGGCGAGGATGCCCACGCCGATCAACGCCGCCAGCCAGACCGGGAACAGCTCGATGAACAGCATCGGCAGCGCTTGGTTCGGATTCGCGCCCGCCTCCAGCAAGGCACCGCCGAGCACGCCCCGCGCCAGCAGCCCGGCCAACCCCAACATGCCGAGGGTGATGCCGAACGCGAATGCGAGCTTGACGAACGAGCGCTGCTGGCTCGCGCCCTTCAGCGCCCACAGCTTGTTGCCGAGGTGCGGCAGCAGGCCGAGGGGAATGTGCGCGAACACGATGCAGATGATGGACCACGGCGAGTGGTAGAGCGGCGTGCTGGGATTCAGCGCGCCGACCAGATTCTCGTCCTGCCGCTCCAAGCTGTCGAGCAACCCGCTCACGCCGCCATCCACGCCAACGCCCAGCACGAACAGCACGATGACCACCACCGCGAGCACCAGCATCATCACGCCTTGGGCGCCGTCGGTGAGGATGTCCGCGTGCGCCCCGCCGAGCACGACGTACACCAGCAGCACGGAGGAAGTCACGATGAGCGCCCAGACGGGCGGCATGCCCAGCATGATCTCGAACATCACCAAGCCGGACACCAACTGCCCGACTAGATAGAAGAACAGCACCAGCGAGAACAGCGACACCAGGACGCGAATGCCGTTGGATTGGAAGCGGTCGCCCAGATACTCGGGAATGGTGCGGTTGCCGAAGCGATTGCCGGACGCGGCGATGAGGCGCATGGAGATGAGCACGCCGAAGTACACGCCGATGGGGTAGAGGAAGTTGCCCCACACCGTGGCCAAGCCGTAGGAGTAGGCGAGGCCCGGGCCGCCGAGAAAGGTCGCGCCGCTGGCCGTGGTGGCGGCGAAGGCGAACGCCAGGAACAGCGGGCCGTAGGCGCCGCGGGCGGTGGCGAAATCGTCCGCATGCTTGACGCGGCGCTGGCCGACCACGCCAATGGCCAGCATGGCGCCGATGTACACCACCAGAAACAGGTAGGACCAAGCCAACAGCGACATTTGCGCTCCCCGCGCTCTTTTCCCGTGCTTCCCGCGAAATTACCTATTCACCGCGCAACACCGCGCCGTTGCCGCGGACACCGGCCGGGGGTGTACGACATCTTTGGTGACTGGTGCTGGGAACGCGGGCGTCCCGCCCGCATGCAGGCGAGACGCCTGCGCTCCCAGGCTTTGCCACCCACACCGCCGACCCATTGTGGATCTTGCCTCTCTTGGCGCGGCTACTCGTCGTCTTCGTCGTCGGCGGTTTCTTCTTCCACTTCGCGCCCGACGAACTCGATGTACGCCACCGGCGCCGCGTCGCCGGCGCGGTGGCCGGCTTTGAGAATGCGCGTGTAGCCGCCCGGGCGGTCGCGGAAGCGCGGGCCGAGCTCGCTGAACAGCTTGCCCACGGCGGCCTTGTCGCGCAGGCGGCTGAAGGCCAGGCGGCGCGCCGCCACGCTGTCCTCTTTCGCCAAGGTGATCAACGGCTCGGCGATGCGCCGCAGCTCCTTGGCCTTGGGCACCGTGGTCTTGATCACTTCGTGGGCGATGAGCGAGACGGCCATGTTGGCGAACATCGCCTTGCGGTGGGCGCTGGTGCGGTTGAGGTGCCGCCCGCTTTTTCGGTGTCGCATGGAGGGTTGCCGGTTCGCTTGCGTTGCGCCGCGTCAGCCGGCCGGGCCGCGCAAGCTGGCCGGCGGCCACTTGGCCACGCGCATGTCCAAGGTGAGGCCCTCGCGGGCGAGCACCTCCTTGATCTCGGTGAGCGACTTCTTGCCGAGGTTCGGCGTCTTCAACAAGTCGTGCTCGGTGCGCTGCACCAAGTCGCCGATGTAGTACACGTTCTCCGCCTTCAGGCAGTTCGCCGAGCGCACGGTGAGCTCCAAGTCGTCCACCGGGCGCAGCAGCATGGGGTGCATGTCGTCGTCTTGCTGCGCGTGCGCGATCTCGCCGGACGTGTCGAAGTCCACGAACACTGCCAACTGCTGCTGCAGGATGGTCGCGGCGCGGCGGATGGCCTGCTCCGGGTCGATGGTGCCGTTGGATTCCAAGTCCAAGATGAGCTTGTCGAGGTCCGTGCGCTGCTCCACGCGGGCGCTTTCCACCGTGTACGCCACGCGCCGCATCGGGCTGTAGCTGGCGTCGAGGCGCAAGACGCCGATGGACTGGGTCTCGTCCTCCTCGTCGGTGACGCCGGAGTATTCCACCGGATGGTAGCCGCGGCCTTTCTCCACCGTCGCCTCCATGCGGATGTTGCCGTTCTCGTTGAGGGTGCAGATGGGATGGTCGGGGTTGGCCACCTCCAAATCGTTCGGCAGCTGGAAATCCCCCGCCTTCACCTCGCCGGCGCCGTTGGCGGAGAGCCGAATGGTCGCCGTTTGAGCGCCGCGCATTTGCACGGCTACGCCCTTGAGGTTGAGCAGAATGTCGATGACGTCCTCGCGCACGCCTTCCACGTCGTCGTATTCGTGGTCGACGCCGTCGATGCGCACTTCCGTGATCGCGCAGCCGGAGATGGACGACAGCAGGATGCGCCGCAAGGCGTTGCCGAGCGTGTGGCCGAAACCGCGCTCCAACGGTTCGAGCGTGACGCGGGCATGCGTCTTGCTGTGCTCCACCACGTCGATGCGGCGGGGCGTTAGAAACTCGCTATCCAACTGGGGCATCTATTTCCTCCGCGGCCAACAGGCCAGTTCGATGGTGCCGGTGCTGTCGCCGAACAGGGGAAAGCGCCGGCACGTCCGGCGCAGGGTGATGGGAACGCTCATCCGAAGGTTCACTTGGAGTACAGCTCGACGATGAGGTTTTCGTTGATCTCTTGGGGCAGTTCGCTGCGGTCCGGATCCCGCTTGTACACGCCGGTGATCTTCTCCGCGTCCACTTCCACCCACTCCACCGCGCCGCGTTGCCCGGCGAGATCCAGCGCTTGGCGAATCCGCAACTGCGCTTTGCACGCCTCGCGCACCGCCACGGTGTCCTCCGGGCGCACTTGGTAGGACGCCACGTTGATGGCGCGGCCGTTCACTTCGATGGCCTTGTGCGACACCAGTTGGCGGCTCTCGGCGCGGGTGCAGCCATAGCCCATGCGGTACACCACGTTGTCCAAGCGCCGTTCCAGCAGGCGCAGCAGGTTCTCGCCGGTGGCGCCCTTTTGCCGGTCCGCCTTCTTGTAGTAGTTGCGGAACTGCTTTTCCAGCACGCCGTAGATGCGGCGGACCTTCTGCTTCTCGCGCAGTTGCACCGCGAAGTCGTTGGGGCGGGTGCGCCGCGCCGCGCCGTGCTGGCCGGGGATGGCGTCCGCGCGGCACTTGGAATCCAGCGGGCGGACGCCGCTCTTGAGAAAGAGATCCGTGCCTTCGCGCCGGCACAGTTTGAGTTTGGGGCCGAGGTAGCGCGCCATCGTTTCACACCCGCCGGCGTTTGGGCGGACGGCAGCCGTTGTGCGGGATCGGCGTGACGTCGCAAATGCTGTTCACCTTGAGGCCGGCGGCGTTCATCGCCCGCACCGCCGATTCGCGCCCGAGGCCCGGGCCTTTCACGAACACGTCCACGCTTTTCATGCCGTGCTGCTCGACGGCGGCGGTAGCGGCGCGCTCCGAGGCGATCTGCGCGGCGAACGCGGTGCTCTTGCGCGAGCCGCGGTAGCCGGAGCCGCCGGCGGTGGCCCAGCACAAGGCGTTGCCCTGCCGATCGGTGAACGTGATGATGGTGTTGTTGAAGGACGCATGCACATGCGCGAGGCCGTCCATCACCACGCGCTTGCCCTTCCTGCGAGACGGTTCAGCCATGCCAATCTGCCAAGTTCGTTCTCTCCATTGCTCTTGCCGCGTCTAGCCGCGGCCTTTTGCCTTTGCTTTGCGTCAACGCAGGCAACGCCAAAGGGCGCGATTCTACCAAATCCGCGCCCACGACACCGCCGGCGGTTTTACTTGCGAATCGGTTTGCGCGGGCCCTTGCGGGTGCGGGCGTTGTTCTGCGTGCGCTGGCCGTTCACCGGCAAGCCGCGCCGATGGCGCATGCCGCGGTAGCAGCCCAGATCCATCAAGCGCTTGACGTTGAGTTGCACGCCGCGGCGCAAGTCGCCTTCCACGGTGAGCTTCGCCGCCTCGTTGCGCAACGCATCGAGGCGCTCCTCGGCGAGGTCGCGCACCGCCACGTTCGGCGCCACGCCGGCGGCGGCGCACAAGCGCAGCGCCGTGGTGCGGCCCACGCCGTAGATGTGCGTGAGCGAAACCGCCACGTGCTTGTTGTCCGGGATGTTGATGCCTGCTATTCGCGCCACCTTTGCCTTCCTTACTATTCGCCCTAACCGTGTGTGCCGGGCTTTTAGCCTTGCCGCTGCTTGTGCCGGGGTTCCGTGCTGCAGATCACGCGCACGACGCGCCCGCGCCGCACGATCTTGCAGTTGCGGCAGATCTTCTTCACCGATGCGCGCACTTTCATCTTTCGCTCCTTCCAGTTACCCGTCAGCGACGGCGTCCACCGCCTTGGCGTCCGCGCGCCGCGCCGCCGCGGCCGCGCCCGAACGCTTGGATGTTGGATTTCTCCATCAGCTTGGCGTACTGGCTGGACATCATGTGCTGCTGCACCTGCGACATGAAATCCATCGACACCACCACCACGATCAACACCGCCGTGCCGCCCAGCTGCAAGGTGACGTTGAAGAACACCACCATGAACTCCGGCAAGAGGCAAACCGAGGTGACGTACAGCGAGCCGAACAGCGTCAAGCGGGTGATCACGTCGTCCAAGTAGGAGGCGGTTTGCGTGCCCGGACGGATGCCCGGCACATAGGCGCCCTGGCGCTTGAGATTGTCCGCCACCTCCTTGGGATCCATCATGATGGCGGTGTAGAAGAAGCTGAAGAAGATGATGCCGCCGGCGAACAGCAGGATGTAGAGCGGCTGTCCGGGCGAGAGGATCAAGGACACGTCCTGCAGCCAGGTCATGTTCGGCGCTTGGCCGAACCACTGCGCCATCGACGCCGGGGCGAGCAGCAGGCTGGACGCGAAGATGGCGGGAATCACGCCCGCCATGTTGATCTTCAGCGGCAGCGGCGTGCTCTGCGGCGCCACCATGCGCCGGCCTTGCTGCCGCTTCGCGTAGTTCACCGTGATGCGCCGCTCGCCGCGCTCCACGAAAACCACGAAGCCCACCAGCAAGACGCCGATGGCGGCCACCGCCAGCAGCGCCACGGCGTTGATGTCGCCTTGCCGCGCCGCCTCGAAGGATTGCCCCACCGCGCCCGGGAAGCCGGAGACGATGCCGGCGAAGATGAGCAGCGAAATGCCGTTGCCCACGCCGCGCTCGGTGATCTGCTCACCGAGCCACATCATGAACAGCGCCCCGGTGAGCAGCACGACGATGGCCACGAAGTAGAAGCCGATGCCCGGGTTGAACGCGAGACCCTGCGCGGCAAGCGTGCCGGTGAGCGCGGTGCCTTGGATGAGCGCGATCGCCACCGTGCCGTAGCGCGTGTACTGCGTGATCTTGCGCCGCCCGGCCTGCCCTTCCTTGCGCAGTTGGTTCAGCGCCGGATACATCATCGTCACCAGATTCATGATGATGCTGGAGGTGATGTACGGCATCACGCCCAACGCCAAGATGCTCATGCGCTCCAGCGCGCCGCCGGAGAACATGTTGAACAGGTCGAGGATGCCGCCCTGCTGCGAATCGAACAGGTCGCGCAGCTGATCCGGGTTGATGCCCGGCACCGGAATGTGCGTGCCGATGCGGTACACCAACAGCGCGAACAGCACGAACAGCAGCCGCCGGCGCAACTCGCCGAGGCCGGCCCCGGGCGCGCCCGGGGCGCCGCGGGTACCGCCGGCGCCGCGCCAAGCGGAAAGGGCTTGCGTTGCCAAGGCCATTACGCGTCCGCCTTCTGCGCGTCGGGCTTGGGCGCGCCGGGCTTGGGCGCGGCCGCGTCGGCCACCTGCCCGCCGGCTTGTTCGATGGCGGCGCGAGCGCCTTTGGACACCGCCAAGCCTTGCACGGTTACGCTCGCCGAGACGCTGCCGGAGAGGAATACGCGCGCCCGCGTGGTGTTCTTGCGCACCACGCCGGCGTCCTTCAGGGCGGCCAAATCCACCACGCCATCGGCGTTTGCGGCGGCGGCGAGTTCCGAGGTGCGCACCTCGGCGGTGGTGCGGCCCACGCGCGAGCGGAAGCCGAACGTGGGAATGCGCTTCTGCAAGGGGAGTTGACCGCCTTCGAAGCCCGGCCGCACGGTGCCCCCGGAACGCGAGCGCTGACCTTTGTGGCCGCGGCCGGCGGTCTTGCCGCCGCCGGCGGCGATGCCGCGGCCAACGCGCTTGCGGTTCTTTTTCGCCCCGCTGCTGGGGGAGAGGCTGTTCAGGCGCATTGCTGCCGCCTCCGGCTGTTCCGCCGCGTCCGTTTCGTTTGGCGTTTCCGTTTCCATGACCTGGCTTTCCAACAACGCTACCCTTGGGGTGCGTCGGTTTCGGCAGCCGTGCCCGGCCGCACTTCCAGCAGGTACGCCACCTTGTTGATCATGCCGCGCACCGCCGGGGTGTCTTCCAATTCGCGCACGCTGCCGATGCGCCGCAGGCCGAGGCCCTTGACACATTCGCGGTGCCGCGGCAGCCGCCCAAAAGGCGACTTGACGAGCTTCACCCGCACGGTGGCCTTTGCAGTTTTGTCAGTCACAAGCAAACGTCCTTCAGGCGCGCAGTTCGGCCACCGTCTTGCCGCGCCGGGCGGCGATCATGTCCGGCGAGGCCATGTTCGTCAACGCGTTGAAGGTGGCGCGCACGACGTTCACCGGATTGGTGGAGCCGTAGCACTTGGCCAGCACGTTGCGCACGCCGGCGCACTCCAGCACGGCGCGCATCTTGTCGCCGGCGATGATGCCGGTGCCTTCCGACGCCGGCTGCATGTAGATGGTGGAGGCGCCGAACCGCTCCTTCACCGGGTACCAGATGGTGGTGCCGTTCAACTCCACGTCCACCATGTCGCGGCGGGCGGCTTCCATGGCCTTCTGAATCGCCGCCGGCGTCTCCCGCGCCTTGCCGCGCCCCACGCCCACGCGCCCTTCGCCATCGCCCACCACCGCCAACGCGGTGACGCCGCGCTGCCGACCGCCTTCGACGGTCTTGGCGACGTAGTTGATCTGGACGAGTTTCTCGACCAGACCTTCTTCCTTTATCTCTTCCGCGTACGCCATGTTCTTGCCGAATCCAATCCGTTGCTAAAACCGCAGGCCGCTTTCGCGCGCCGCCTCGGCCAGCGCTTTCACGCGCCCGTGGTACTTGTAGCCGGAGCGGTCGAAGGCGACGGCTTCCACGCCGGCGGCCACGGCGCGCTCCGCCACCATGCGCCCCACCGCGCTGGCCGCGTCGATGTTGCCGCCGCTTTTGGCGCGCAATGCCTTGTCCAGCGTGGACGCCTGCGCGATCACGCGGTCGCCGCCATCGTGCAGGATGACCTGCGCGTACATGTGCCGCGGGGTGCGATGCACCGTCAGCCGCGCCATGCCCAGCTCGCGGATCTTCATCCGGGCGCGCTTGGCGCGGCGGTGGCGGCTCGCTCGCTTGTCCGTCTTGCTCATTGCCGTCTCGCAGCTCGTCCAAGAGCTACTTCTTCTTCCCTTCCTTGCGCCGGACGCGCTCGCCGGCGTAGCGTACGCCTTTGCCCTTGTACGGCTCCGGCGGCCGCAGCGCCCGAATTTCCGCGCACACCTGGCCCACCAACTGTTTGTCGATGCCCTTGACCACGATCTGCGTGGGGGAATCGGTTTGCGCCTCCACTCCGGGCGGCAGCTCGTAGTCAATGGGGTGCGAGAAGCCGAGTTGCAGATTCAAGCGCCTGCCCTGGACTTGCGCGCGGTAGCCGACGCCTTGGATTTCCAAGCGCTTCTCGAATCCCTCGGAGGCGCCCTGCACCATGTTCCGCACCAGCGAGCGCACCGTGCCGGCCAGCGCCCGCGCTTCGCGCCCGCGGCGCGCCTCGAACGTGAGCGAGCCGTTGTCCTGCGCCACATCGACCTGCCCGGTCAAGCGCAGCGAAAGGCTGCCTTTGGCGCCTTTCACGGTCAACTCGTCCGCGGCGATGTCCACTTCCACCCCCGCGGGAACCGGCACCGGCGCTTTGGCGACGCGCGACATTTCCGCAAATCCCCCGTAAGCCCCTAAAACACCGTGCAGAGCACTTCGCCGCCCATGCCGGCGCGGCGGGCGGCGCGATCCGTCGTGACGCCGGCGGCCGTGCTGAGGATGGCGACGCCGTAACCGCTGCGCACCTGCGGCAGCTCGTCGCGGCCTTTGTAGATGCGCAGGCCCGGGCGGCTGACGCGCTTCAATTCGTTGATCGCCGGTTTGCCTTCGTGGTAGCGCAAGGTGACGGTGAGCACCGGCTTGGCGCCTTCGGTGACGGCGAAGTCGTCGATATAACCCTCGTCGCGCAGCACCCGGCACACGGCCGTCTTCAACTTGGAGCTCGGCATGGCGACGTTGGCGTGGCGCGCCTGTTGCGCGTTGCGGATGCGCGTGAGCATGTCGGCGATGGGATCCTGCAGGCTCATCGGCTCACCAACTCGCTTTGACGAGGCCGGGAATGTCGCCGCGCATCGCCGCTTCGCGCAGCTTGCTGCGGCCGAGGCCGAACTTGGAGTACACCCCGCGCGAGCGCCCGGTTTGGGCGCAGCGCGAGCGCAAGCGCACCGGCGAGGCGTTGCGCGGCAGTTGCTGCAGTTGCAGTTGCGCCTGCCAACGGTCTTCGTCCGAGGCGTGGCGGTCGCCGATGATCTTCTTCAGTTCGGCGCGTCGGGCGGCGTACTTGGCGACGACTTTGCGCCGCTTCTTTTCGCGCTCGACGATGGAGATTTTGGCCATGTGCTGGTTTGCCTTTCTGCGTGTGCCGTGGGTGCCGTCAGTTCCGAAACGGGAAGTTGAACGCCTTGAGCAGCGCCAAGCCTTCCCCGTTCGTTTTGGCCGTGGTGGTGATGGTGATGTCGAGGCCGCGGATCTTGTCGATGCGGTCGTAGTCGATTTCCGGGAAGTTGATCTGCTCGGCGATGCCCATGGAGAAGTTGCCGCGGCCGTCGAAGGAGCGCGGGTTGAGGCCGCGAAAGTCCCTCATGCGGGGAATGGCGATGCTGATCAGCCGTTCCACGAACTCGTACATGCGCTCGCGCCGCAGCGTGACCTTGCAACCGATGGCGAAACCCTCGCGGATCTTGAATCCGGCTTCGGATTTGCGCGCCGTGGTGACCATCGGGCGCTGTCCAGCGATCAAGGTGAGATCCGCCACCGCGTTGTCCATGATCTTGCGGTCCGCCACCGCTTCGCCGACGCCCATGTTCAGCGTCACCTTGGCGAGCCGCGGCGCGGCCATCGGCGAGGTGTAGCCGAACTCCTCGATCAAGCGCGGACGAATCTCCTGCACGTACTTGTCGCGCAAGTTGGCCATCAGGAGTCCACCGGCGTATTGGTGGATTTGAAGAAGCGGGCGCGCTTGCCGTCCACCATACGGATGGCGACGCGGTCGGCCTTCTCCGTTTCCGGGTTGATCAGCGCGATGTTGGAGATGGCGATGGGCGCTTCCATCTCCTTGATGCCGCCGACTTCGTTCGTCTGCGGATTCGGCCGCATGTGCTTCTTCACCATGTTGACGCCGGAGACGATGGCGCGATCGCCGATGATCTTGGTGACGGCGCTGCGCCGGCCCTTGTCGCGGCCGGCGATCACCACCACCTCGTCGTCTTTCTGGATCTTGCGCATGGCCGTTTCGCTCACGAAAACTAGAGCACTTCCGGCGCGAGCGAAATGATGCGCATGAAGCGTTCCGTGCGCAGTTCGCGGGTGACCGGGCCGAAGATGCGCGTGCCCACCGGCTGCAAGCCGGCGGTGAGCAGCACCGCGGCGTTCTGATCGAAGCGAATCAGCGAGCCGTCCGTGCGGCGTACGCCGCGGCGGGTGCGCACCACCACGGCGTTCATCACCTGGCCTTTGCGAACCCGGCCGCGCGGGATGGCTTCCTTGACGGTGACCTTCACCACGTCGCCGATGCCGGCGTAGCGGCGATGCGAACCGCCGAGCACCTTGATGCACTGCACCCGGCGCGCGCCGCTGTTGTCGGCGATTTCCAACATGGATTCGGCTTGGATCATCTTGCGCTGCTCCTAGGTGTTCTTTTTTTGGCCAACGAAAGATCGATCACGCGCCGGCGCGTTCGACGATGCGCCCGAGCGTCCAGCTCTTGGTCTTGGAGATGGGGCGCGTTTGGCGAATGGTCACCGTGTCGCCCTCGTTGCAGGCGTTGGCCTCGTCGTGCGCTGCCAGCTTGGTGGAGCGACGGATGAACTTGCCGTACACCGGGTGCTTCACGCGGCGTTCCACGTGCACCACGATGGTTTTGTTCGGCTTGCTGGAGGTGACCACGCCGGTCATCTCGCGGGGCGGGCGGGGCGGCGGGGTTTGC
Organism: Candidatus Azotimanducaceae bacterium; assembly: GCA_965243095.1. Lineage (GTDB taxonomy): Bacteria > Pseudomonadota > Gammaproteobacteria > Pseudomonadales > Azotimanducaceae > VXYL01. The sequence goes on along the minus strand of OZ251530.1, from coordinate 564,010 downwards.
GCTGCCGCAGGCTCGTCCGCGGTCGGCTCGCTCGCAGCCGGCTCGGCAGCACTGTCCTCGGCGAGCGTCTGCGGTGCCTCGGCTTCTGCTGCGGGTGCCGCGTCCGGCGCGACGTCGTTCGGCGCGCCCGCGTTTTCAGTGGAATCAGCCATCGCCATTTTTCTCTGCTTGCCGCGTTCTTGCCGCGTTTACTTGCCGTGCTTCTCGCGCAGCACGGTTTTCACCCGGGCGATGTCGCGTCGCGTCTCCACCAGCAGGTGGGATTGCGGCAACTGTTCGCTTGCCCGCTGCATCCGCAACGAAAACTGCTCCTTGCGCAAGCGCAGCAACTCATCCGCCAACTCGTCGGCGGTCTTTTCACGAAGTTCAGCGGCTTTCACTTGCATCCCACCAAGGCAAAGTTCACGAGGCCGTCCGCCAACTCATCGGGCGTCTTTTCGCGCAGTTCGGCGGCTTTCACGGGATTACGCCAAGGCGCGTTTCACGAACGCCGTCTGAAACGGCAGCTTGGCGGCGGCCAGAGTGAGCGCCCGGCGGGCCACATCCTCGGCGACGCCCTCCATCTCGTAGAGCACGCGGCCGGGTTGAATCTGCGCCACCCAGTACTCGACGCCGCCCTTGCCTTTGCCTTGGCGAACCTCCAGCGGCTTCTTGGTGATGGGCTTGTCCGGGAAGACGCGGATCCACACCTTGCCGCCACGCCGCACATGGCGCGTCATGGCGCGACGTCCGGCTTCGATCTGGCGCGCCGTCAGCCGGCCGCGGCCAATCGCCTTCAGGCCGTATTCGCCGAAGCTCACGCGGTTGCCGCGGCTCGCCAAGCCGCGATTGCGGCCCTTCTGCTGCTTGCGGAACTTCGTTTTCTTGGGTTGCAGCACCCTTGCTTTCCCCTAGTGTCCGTAAAGTTCGATCCGTTCGCCGGCGGCGCACCGCCGCGCCATGCGCGACACATCGCAACGGCCATCATCCCGCCGTCGCAATGCCCAGCCGCTGATGCTTGGGAGCGCTCCCGCCCGCCCTGCGTTTCGCGTTTGGGCAAGGCGAACAAAACCGCGACCCGCTCCGAATCGAACGGCGCATCTTACTCGCGCCCGCGCACCTGTGCAAGATGCCAAACAACACGCGCTTGCTCGGAGCGTTCGGTCGATAACCTATTGTTTTTTCTATATTTAGCTACAAAGCGCCAGTGCGGTTGGGAGTCGAGCAGGCGTTTTCGTCAGCTATTTCGTGGCCGTGAACCGCGCGTTTGCCGGATTTTCGGCGGCTAGCGCCGAAACCGCTCTTTTTTGCTTGGCATTCGCCAAGGTTTGGGCTATTTTGGCGCGCATCGGTGCTGGGCGCGGGGGTGCCCGGCGGCGCTCCGCAACCGAAAGCACATTCGCAACTTCTTGAAAGGAACTTCCCATGGCGCAAAAAGCCGCTTCCAAAGCCAAACCGAAGGCCGCCGCGGCCGCTCCCAAGGTCACCGCGATCCGGGCAAAAATGTCCAAGGCGGCCGTGCTCTCGCACCTCGCCAGCGAGACGGGCCTCACGCGAGCGCAGGTGGAGGGCGTGCTGGATCAGCTCGAGGTGTTGATCAACCGGCACATCAAGAAGCGCGCCGTGGGGGAATTCTCGCTGCCCGGGCTGCTGAAGATCCGTTCGGTGAAGCGGCCGGCCATGAAGAAGCGCATGGGGCGCAACCCGAAGACCGGCGAGCAGATCGAAATCCCCGCCAAGCCGGCGGAGAACCGCGTGCGCATCACGCCGCTCAAACGCATGAAGGAAATGGTGCTTTAGCGAGGCCGCTCTAGCGGCAGGCCAACCCAAAGCAAGGGAAGTCTTGGCCCCGCCGTAGTCGGGCGACCGCGCCGCGCAAGAACCCCGGCGCTGGCCGGGGTGCGCCGGCTTGCCGCGTCCACACGCCATGCTGTTCAGCCAACTGCTTGTTCCCACGCTGCGCGAGGCGCCGGCGGATGCGGAGATCGCCAGCCATGTACTGCTGGTGCGCGGCGGCTTCATCCGCCGTTTGGCCACCGGCTCGTACACTTGGCTGCCCCTCGGTTTGCGCGTCCTGCGCAAGGTCGAGCGCATTGTGCGCGAGGAGCTGGCCCGCGCCGGCGCCCAGGAAGTGCTCATGCCGGTGGTGCAGCCGGCCGAGCTGTGGCGGGAGAGCGGGCGCTGGGACGTCATGGGCCCGGAAATGCTCCGCCTGCAGGACCGGCACCAACGCGACTACTGCCTAAGCCCGACGCAGGAGGAGGTGGTGACGGACTTGGTGCGGCGCACCGTCGTGAGCTACAAGCAGCTTCCCTGCAACCTCTATCACATCCAGACCAAGTTCCGCGACGAGATCCGCCCGCGCTTCGGCCTGATGCGCGCCCGCGAGTTCACCATGAAGGACGGCTACTCGTTTCACTTGGACGAGGACTCCTTCGAGCAAACCTACGCCGCCATGCACACCTGCTACTCGAACATCCTAGAGCGCATCGGCTTGACGTATCGCGCCGTGGAAGCCGACGCCGGCACCATCGGCGACGGCGAATCGCACGAGTTCCACGTGCTCGCCGCCAACGGCGAAGACGAGCTGGCCTTCAGCCCGGCCAGCGGCTACGCGGCCAACGTCGAGAAAGCTCCGGCGCCGGCGCTGGCGGACGATGGGGAACCGGAACCACTGCGCCGTGTGCCGACGCCGGGCGCCGCCACCATCGAAAGCGTGGCGCGGCTGCTCAACGTGGCCCCCGATCGTTGCGTGAAAACACTGATCGTGCGAACGCAGGACGACGGTTTGGCGGCGCTGGTGCTGCGCGGCGACCATCAGCTAAACGAAGCCAAGGCGGCGCGCTTGCCCGGCATCCGCCGTCCGTTCGCGTTCGCCGAGCCCGACGAGATCCGCGCCGCGGTGGGCACCGGCGTGGGTTCGCTGGGCCCGCTGGGGCTGGACTTGCCGCTGTTCGTGGACGGCAGCGCGGCCGCGCTCAACAGTTTCGTATGCGGCGCCAACGAGGATGGCTTTCACCACACCGGCGTGAATTGGCCGCGCGACGTGGGCGAACCGCAGCGCGTGGATGTGCGCAACGTCGTCGCCGGCGACGCGGCGGCGGATGGCAGCGGGCCGCTCGAACTCATGCGCGGCATCGAGGTGGGGCACATCTTCAAGCTCGGCACCAAGTACACCCGCGCCATGAACGTGACCGTGCAAGATGGCGACGGCCGCGGCGTGGCGCCGATCATGGGCTGCTACGGCTTCGGCGTCACGCGCACGGTGGCGGCGGTGGTGGAGCAGTGCCACGACGACGCCGGCATCGTCTGGCCGGAGGCGGTGGCGCCTTTCGACGTTCACATCGTCGCGCTGAACAACGTCAAATCCGATCCCGTGCGGCGCATGGCCGAGCAGTTGCACGAGCAGCTGGAAGCGGCCGGCGTCGAGGTTTTGCTCGACGATCGCGACGAGCGGGCGGGAGTGAAGTTCGCCGACGCCGACCTCATCGGCTGTCCCCATCGCATCACGGTGGGAGAACGCACACTGCGCGAAGGCATGGTGGAACTTCAGCGACGCGACAACGGCAGCGCGCGCAAGGTGCCGCCGGAAGAGATCCTGTCTTTACTCTGTTGAGTCGGGCGCGCGGTCGCCGTGGCAGCGCTCTTTGGTGACCAGATCCCACGTCAGAAACGAGTCCATTTTCGGCGCCAGCGCCAGCGCCTTCGCGCGCTCGCGCGCGGACAACGCCGTGTAGCCCGGCTCGGTTCGACTAGCGACGCAATACACCTTGGCCAAAGCGGCGTGGATCTGCCAATTCTCCGGCTCCGCCGCCACGGCAAGTACACCTTCCTCGCCAATGCGGGCAAGCAGACGTCTCGCCTCCGCGCCGCGGCGCACACGCAACGCGGCCCATCGGGTGCGCATACTGGCGAACAGCGTCAGCCGGGTGGAGTTCGCCATGGGTTCGAAGTCCCGCAGCGCCTGCTCCATGTGCGCCAACGGCCGCTGGCGGACGGGTCGCACCGACCCGAACCCGGCAATGTTGGTGGCCGCTTGGTATATCGCGTGGTTCGTCGTCATGCCGGCGGCGGCCAACGCCACCAGCGCGCAAGCACACACGGCGATGGCCAAACGCCGGGCTAACGGCGGCACAGCAAGCCCGCCACGCTCCCGCCGCCACCGCGACAGCGCCGCGATGGTCGGCCAACGCCAAACAGGCAGGTCCCGCCGGCGCTCCGCCATCTCCACGTTGGCGACAAACACCAGCAGCAGCGTTAGCTGCAACGAAATGGACAACGCATCCACCAGCGCTTGTTGTTGCACGAAGAACGCCACCAGCGCGGCGCCCACGAACACGGCAAACACGCGATCCGGAGCCGCCCCGTTCCTCGCCGCCCGCCAAACGACGTGGAACACGAACAGCCACAGCGCCAAGTGGCAGACCAAGCCGAGCAGTCCTTTGGTCGCCGCCTCCTCAATGAGCTTGTTGTGCGCGTAATCGTGTATCTCGGTCTTGATGCCAAAACCCGTTGCGTAGCGCCCGAACACCACCACATAGTTCTCCGGCCCCCAACCAAGCCACGGTTTTTCCGCAAAGCCATCGATGCCCGCGCTCCAAGCGAGGCGACGTTTGCGGAAGCTGGGATTGTGTACGTTGGCGTCGGCGATGCGCTGCAGCAAGGGTTGCTCCAAGGTCGCCTCCGTAATCGCCGGAAACGCGCCGGGGAACAAGAAGACCGCCGCCAACCCCGTCGCGCCCAAGCCGGCGAGCACGGCGGCGCCAAGCGCGAGCCGGCGGAAAACGCGCGAGCGAACGAAGCCAATCGCGGCCACCGCCAACACCGCGAGCCCCGCCGCCAACGCCACCAAGGCGGTGAAGGAGCCGCTCACGATCAACGCGAACAGGCAGAGCAGCGCGGTCGCCACCCAGAAAGCGCGCGCAAGCCACGGCGCAATGCCGCCACGGGCTTTTTTGCCAATGCCCATGAAGGAGCGCACTAGGAATCCGGCCGCGAGAAGCAAATTGGTGGTCGCGTACGCGGCCAAATACGTCGCGTTGCCGAACACGGAACCGATCCGCGGCGCGTCTCGTTCCACAATGTCGTAGAGCGGCACATCCACCGTGAAATAGCCGACGACGGCCAGAACGCCAATGGCGAACGCCACGCCGAGGTTCGCGTTCAACAACACCCGCACTTGCCCACCCTCGCGCAGCACCGACACCGCCACCAGCGCGAGGGCGAACCAGTGCGCGGCGTCCACCAGCCCCTGCATGCGCTCGTAGTTGGACCAGGCGCTGCGCAGCGGGCTCACGCCGAAAACCGTCGCCACGGCGTGTGCCGCCAACCCGGCGGCGAGCAAGAGCAAGAGCGTGGAGCGCGGCGGCCGGAAGGATGGGCGCAGCAGCATCAGCACCGTCCACAAGCACAGCAGCACCTCGATCAAGGCGCGTGCGTACAGCGCCTTGCCGACCACGAACGGAAAGTAGGTGGTTTGCGTCACCACGAACGGCGTCAACAGCAGCAACCCGAGACAGACGTAAACGCCCCAAAGCAGCGGGCGCTCGGCGGAGGCCGCGAACTCTTTCGGGTTCTTCAGGGACATAACGCGAACGACCTTGCTCAAGCGAAATGACAAGCCACGGCATGGCCGGGCCGGGCTTCGCGCCAAGCGGGTTCTTCCTGCGCGCAAACCGCCGCGGCCTGCGGGCAACGAGTGCGGAACCGGCACCCCGAAGGTGGCGCGGCCGGGCTCGGCACGTCGCCTTGCAGCAGAATGCGCTCGCGGCGCGCTTCGGCGCGCGGATCATGCCCGGGCGCGGCGGAAAGCAGCGCCTGAGTGTACGGATGCAGCGGCTGCTCGTAGAGTTCGCCGGCCGGCGCCAACTCGACGATCTTGCCGAGATACATCACCGCCACGCGGTCGGCGATGTGCCGCACCAAGGCGAGGTCGTGGGAGATGAACAGGTAGGTGAGCCGCAGGCGCTCGCGCAAATCCGCCAGCAGATTCACCACCTGCGCTTGAATGGACACGTCAAGGGCGGCGATGGGTTCGTCGCACACGAGGAACTCCGGCTCCAACGCCAGCGCCCGCGCCACGCCGATGCGCTGCCGCTGGCCGCCGGAGAACTCGTGCGGATAGCGGTTGGCGTAGGCCGGCTGCAGCCCCACGGATTCCAGCAGCGCGCCCACCCGTTCCACCAAACGCCGCCCCTTGGCGATGCCGTGTTCGCGCAACGGTTCGCCGACGATGCTGCCCACGGTCATGCGCGGATTGAGGCTGTCCTGCGGGTCTTGAAACACCATCTGCATCCGCCGCCGCAGCAGCCGCAGGCTTTTGCCGCGCCGCGTCGAGATGTCCTCGCCGCGAAAGAAGACGCGCCCAGCGGTGATCGAATGTAAGCGCAGGATGACGCGCCCGGCGGTGGATTTGCCGCAGCCGCTCTCGCCCACCAAGCCGAGCGTCTCGCCGGCGTTGATGTGGAAGTCCACGCCGTCCACAGCCTTCACCGCCCCGACCTGCCGCCGCAACACGCCGCGCAGGATGGGGAAGTGCTTGGTCAAGCCCTCCACCCGCAGCAAAGGTTCGCCCGGCTCAGCCGCCATCGGCGTCCTCCAGCCAGCACGCCGCCTCGTGCCCGTCGTGCGCCGGGCGCAGCGGCGGGTTTTCCTGCCAGCAGCGCGCAAAGGCGTGCTCGCAGCGGGGCGCGAAGGGACATGCCGTGGGCGCTTCGGTGAGATTCGGCGGCTGGCCGGCGATGCTGGGCAGCCGCTTGGCCGAACCACTGGCGGCCCCGCCGCCATCCAGCCGCGGCAACGTGCGCAAGAGGCCGCGCGTATAGGGATGCCGCGGGCGGAGAAAGATGTCCTCCACGCCGCCGCGTTCCACCACCAAGCCGCCGTACATCACCATGACCTGATCCGCGATGCCGGCGACGACGCCGAGATCGTGGGTGATCCACACGATGGCCATGCCGAGCTCGCGGCGCAGCTTGCGCACCAGATCCAGTATCTGCGCCTGCACGGTGACATCGAGCGCGGTGGTGGGTTCGTCGGCGATCAACACCTTCGGCTGGCAGGCCAGCGCCACGGCGATCATCACCCGTTGGCGCATGCCGCCGGAGAACTGGTGCGGGTATTCGCGCAGACGATTGGCCGCCGCGGGAATGCCCACCAGTTCCAGCAGTTCCGCCGCCCGGGCCCAAGCCTCGGCCTTGCCGAAACCGAGATGCGCGCGCAGCGGCTCGGCGATCTGGTAGCCCACCGTAAGCACCGGATTCAAGGACGTCATGGGGTCTTGAAACACGAAACCCACTTGCGCGCCGCGCACCTGCCGCAACGCCTCCGCGGGCAGGCGCATCAAATCGCGCCCGCCAAGCCGCGCCGCGCCGGAGACGACTTCCGCCGGCGGCGTCGGCAACAGCCCCAGCATCGAGAGCATGGTGACGCTCTTGCCGGAGCCGCTCTCGCCCACCACGCCGAGCAGCTCCCCCTCGTGCAGGCGAAAGCCCACGCCGTTCACGGCATGAACCACCCCGTCCGCGGTGTGGAAGCGCGTGGCCACATCCTCCACCTCCAGCACACAGGGAGCGGCGCTTAGCGCAGGCGCCGAAGCGGCGGGCACCGTCACTTCATCCGGTAGCGGATGGGCAGGGATTTCAAGCCGCCAACGAAGGTGGATTGCACGTAGCGCGGTTCGCCGGCGAGTTCCATGTGTTCCGTGCGGGCGAGCAGTTCGCGGAACAAGGCGCTGATCTCCAGCCGCGCCAGATGCTGCCCCAAGCAAACGTGGGCGCCGAAGCCGAAGGCGATGTGGGCGCCGTCGCTGCGGTCGGCGCGGAACTCGTACGGCGCGTCGAACACCTCCTCGTCGCGGTTGGCGGCCGGATACCACAGCAGCACCGATTCGCCTTCGCGGATGGTTTCGCCGCGCAAGGCGTAGTCCTCCGTCGCCGTGCGCATGAAGTGGCGCACCGGCGAAACCCAACGGATCATCTCGTTCACCGCGGACGGCATCATGGTTTCCGCGTTGGCGCGCAGTTTCGCCAGCTCGTGCGGATTCTCGAGCAGCGCCAACATGCCGCCGGCGGTGACCGAGCTGGTGGTGTCGTGGCCGGCGGTGGCGATGATGATGTAGTAGCCGTTGGCGTCGTGGTCCGGCAGCGGCTTGCCGTCCACCTTGGCGTTGGCGATCAAGCTCGCCACGTCGTCCGTCGGGCGCGCCCGCCGCTCCCGCGTGAGCGCCGCGAAGTAATCCTCGAAATCGTGCACCACCTGCACGAAATCCTGCATCTCGAACGAGCGCTGGATGTCTGGATCCGTGCCGCCGAAAAGCTCCTGCGTGAGCTTGAGCATGAGCGGCTCGTCCGCCTCCGGCACGCCGAGGATGGACATGATGACGCGCAGCGGATACCAAATCGCCAAGTCCTTCACGAAGTCACATTCGCCGCCGAGCTCGGCCAGCCGATCCACCGTCTGCGCCGCCAAGCGGTCCACCATCGGCCCCAAGCGGCGCAGATTCTCGCCGCGAAACCAGGTTTGCGTGAGGCTGCGGTACTTGGCGTGATCCGGATCGTCCATCTGCACCAGCGAACGCACCAAGTGCTTGCGCCCGGTCATCTGCTGCACGAACGCCAGCAAGTCCCGCGGCGCGAGGATGGGGCGTGGATCGTGGATGAAGACGCGGCCTTCGCCTTCGATCTTCTTGACGTCCGCATGCTTGGCGACGGACCAGAACGGCTCGAAGCGCTCCGGCCGCAAGTAGGTGAGCGGCCGGTTGTTGCGCAGCCAACGCAACTGCTCGTGGATGTTCCGCTCGTCGGCCCATTGCACCGGATCGACGATGGCGTTATCGAGTTCGGGCGAGGTCGTGTACACGGTCATGGCGTACGCCGGTTGCCGGGAAACGCGCAGTGTAGCGCCTCAGGTGCTTGACGCACGGTATGCGAACGCAGACGATCCGACGCTGCGGCACTCGGTGCTGCGCGAAAAGGAGCGACTGTGGCGCAAGCACACCCGGAGGCGGACGGTTTCGACAGCCGCGCTTACCGCGACACCATGGGGCAGTTCGGCACCGGCGTCGTGGTGGTGGCCGGGCTGGAAGCCGGCGAACTCGTGGGCTTCGCCGCGCAGTCGTTCGTGTCCCTCTCGCTTGCGCCGCCGCTCATCGCCGTTTGTCCCGCGAAAACCAGCACCAGCTGGCCGCGATTGCGCACCGCCGGCACCTTCTGCGTGAACGTGCTGGCGGCGGAGCAGCGCGAGGTGAGCGAGGCGTTCGCGCAACCGGGCGAAGCCGCATCAACCCCGTGGACGCCGGGCGCGGCGTCCGGCATGCCGATTTTGCGCGGCGTGATCGCCTATGTGGAATGTGCCTTGGCCGCCGAGCACGACGCCGGCGACCACACCGTGGTGGTGGGCGAGGTGCTCGGTTTCAAGACCCTGCGCGAGGACGCCCGGCCGCTGCTCTACTTCCGCGGGGACTACGGCGTCTCCTGAGCGGTGGCTTCACGGGCGTTGATGTATGCCTGCTCGGATTGCGCGTGGTAACCGCGCACGTCGGCCAGGAAGGTTTGGTAGGACGCCAAGATGCGCTGGCCCAAGGGGTTGTCTCCCGCCTGTTCCGCCAGCACTTGCGCTGAAATCTCCTGCAGCCGCGCCAGCACGTCGTCCGGCAGGCGGCGCACCTGCACACCGTGCTCCTCCACCAGCGTGCGCATGGCCGCGGCGTTGCGCGCGGTGAACTCGTCCAGCACGTCTTGGTTCACCGCTTGGCAAGCCGTCTCCAGCATCGCTTGCATGTCCGCCGGCAGCGCCGCCCAAGCCTCCGCGTTTACGATCGCCTCCAACGTGGCACCCGGTTCGTGCCAGCCCGGGTAGTAGTAGAACTGGGCGATTTCCTGCAAACCGAAGGCTAGATCGTTGTACGGGCTTACCCATTCCGCGGCATCCACCACGCCAGTTTGCAGCGCGGTGAATATCTCGCTGCCGGGCAAGGTTACCGCGGTGCCGCCGGCGCGCCCGAACACTTCGCCACCGAGCCCGGGAATGCGCATCTTCAACCCTTGCAGATCTTCTAGCGAGTTGATCTCCTTGTTGAACCAACCCGCCATCTGCACGCCGGAGTTGCCCGCCGGCAGCGGCACCAAGCCGAACGGCGCGTACAGCTCGCGCCACAGCTCCAGCCCGCCACCGTAGCGCAGCCAGCCGTTCATCTCTTGCGCCGTCATGCCGAACGGCACGGTGGTGAAGAACGCCGCCATCGGCGCTTTGCCGCGCCAATAGTAGGCGGCACCGTGGCCCATCTCCGCGTTGCCTTGCGAGACCGCGTCGAACACCTCAAGGGCCGGCACCAGTTCGCCGGCGGCGTACACCTTGATTTGGAAACGCCCGGCAGACATGGCCGCCACCAACTCGGCGATCTTCTCCGGCGCGGTGCCGAGCGCCGGCAGGTTCTTCGGCCAAGTGGTGACCAGCTTCCATTCGACGTTGGACGCGCCCGCTGGCGGTGCCGCGGCGGCGGTTTGATTCTCCTTGGGCGCGCAGCCTCCCAAGAGCGCCACCGCCAACCCGGCTGCGGCAACCGCCAGCGCACCCCTTCTCCACTCCACGATCATCGCCATCCGCAACCGAGAAACGCACATTCTAAAGGCAAGCGCGCGATCCGGCGGTGCTATGCTGGCGCGATGTCCGTCGCTCCAACCCCAACCGCTGCCGCTCGGGGGCAGATCGCCGATTTGCTGTGTGACGCTTTGCCGCACCAAGGTGCGTGGGGCGACAACGACTACCTGTGGCTGACGGATCACTGCCGCCGCCTCATCGAGTTCACCGACGGTTGGCTTGAGGAATTGCCCATGCCCACCTATACGCACCAAGCCGTGCTGCTGTTCCTCTACGACGTTTTCCGAGCGTACCTCCGCGAGCGTGGCGGCGTGGTGATGGTGGCGCCGCTGCGCATGCGTATCCGCGAAGGCAAGTTCCGCGAACCGGACCTGCTGTTGCTGCGCCACAACGACGATCCGCGTTGCGAGGATCGCTACTGGCTGGGCGCGGACCTGGTGGCCGAAGTGGTGAGCGCGGACAATCCCGATCGGGATTTGGTGGAAAAGCGCGTTGACTACGCCGAAGCCGGTATTCCCGAGTACTGGATAGCGGACCCGCGCACCGAGACGATCCTTGTATTGGAACTGCACGATAACGCCTATCGGGAGGTCGGGTTGTACCGCCGCGGCGAGGTGGCGCCGTCGCCCTCGCTCGACGGGCTGCGCGTGGATGTGGCAGCGGTGTTCGACGCGCCGAAGGCGCAACTTTGAAGACCGCAAGGACAGTTGCTTCGCTAGCGGCATTGCTGGCTGCCGCGGCGGCCGGAACCGGCTGCGCCGTATTGTTCGCGCCCGAACAGTCGTGCGAACGGTACGAAACCGCCGCCGGCCGCGAAGCCTGCCGGATGGTGGAAGCCGCGGCGAATGCCTGCGGGGAGCGAGGCGTGAAGAGCGTGAAAGTGACCGTCGGCCCGAGCGTCTCCGAGGATGGCAGTCAAGTGGATGCGGGAACGACCACGGAAGTAACCTGCCGCAGCGAGCCGATCTAGCCCACCACCTCACCCCACCGCCACCAGATTCGCCTGCGCCAGGATCAGCCACTTGGCGCCGCCGCGGTCGAAGTGTACTTGTACGCGGGTACGTTCGCCGTGGCCGTCGGCGTGCAGGATGACGCCTTCGCCGAAGGTGGGGTGGCGCACGGTTTGGCCAACGCTCATGCCGCTGTCGGCCACGTCTTCCCGGGCGCCGCCGCCGTTGCTTTTCGGCGGGCGGAACGGGCGCACCACGCTGCCGCCGAGGCGCACCTCCTCCACGCACTCGGCGGGGATCTCGTCTAGGAACTGCGACGGCCAGTTGATGGTTTGGGCGCCGTACAAGCGCCGCGTTTCGGCGTAGGTGAGGTAGAGCTGGCGCATGGCGCGGGTGATGCCGACGTAGGCTAGGCGGCGCTCCTCCTCCAGCCGGCCGGGGTCTTCCTGCGAGCGCCGGTCCGGAAACAGGCCGGTTTCCAAGCCGCAGATGAACACCAGCGGGAACTCCAAGCCTTTGGCGGAGTGCAGCGTCATCATCTGCACGGCCGGGCCCGTGCTTTGGAAGTCGCCGCTCTCCAAGGCCGCTTGGTCGAGGAATTCGCCGAGCTCGGAGGCGTCACCTTCGCCTTCGCCGGCGTCGTTCGGCAGCAGCAGTTCGCGCCCGAACTGCGAGCAGGCATGCACGAGTTCGCGGAGGTTCTCCTGGCGGGCGATGCCGCGTTCGCCGCCTTCCTTGCCGTGGAACTCCATGAGGCCGCTCGTCTCGGTGCATTGCGTGGCGATGGCGCGCAAGCCCTGTTCGCGCGCGGCCTCGGCGATGTCGTCCACCAGCCGCAGGAAGTCGGCCACGACGGTTTTGGCGCGGCCCTTCAACACGCCTTCCGCGATGCCATCCTTGCATGCCTGCCACATCGACACGCCGCGGGCGCGGGCGAGCGCGCGGATGGTCTCCACCGTCTTCGCGCCGATGCCTCGCGGCGGCGTGTTCACCACGCGCTCGAAGGCCACGTCCGCGTGGCGCGTTTCCACCAGGCGCATGTAGGCGAGGGCGTTGCGCACCTCGGCGCGTTCGTAGAAGCGCACGCCGCCGTAGATGCGATAGGGAAGCTGCAGGCGCAGGAACGCCTCCTCGATCACCCGGGATTGCGCGTTCGAGCGATAGAGCACCGCCACCTCGGTGGGGTCGCCGCCGGTGTCGATCCAGCTTTGCGCACGGTCGGCGACGAAGCGGGCTTCGTCCAAGCCGTTGTAGCCGGAGTACACGCGGATGGCGTTGCCGTCGCCGGCGTCGGTGAACAGGTTTTTGCCGAGCCGGTCCGTGTTGCGCCCGATGAGGGCGTTGGCGGCGCGCAGAATGGTGCCGGAGGAGCGGTAGTTCTGCTCCAGCCGCACCACGCCGACATCGGTGAAATCGCTCTGGAAGTGGCGGATGTTCTCCACCTTCGCGCCGCGCCAGCCGTAGATGGCTTGATCGTCGTCGCCCACCGCCCACACCGTGCCGTCGCCGGCGTTGGCGGCGCGACCGCCGGCGCCGGCCAACATCCGCAGCCAGGCGTATTGAATGCCGTTGGTGTCTTGGAACTCGTCCACCAGAAGGTGGCGGAAGCGGCTTTGGTAGTGTTGCAAGATGTCGGGCCGCTCCAGCCAGAGTTCGTGGCTGCGCAGCAGCAACTCGGCGAAATCCACCAAGCCGCCTTGCCGGCAAAGCTGCTCGTAGGCGGCGTAGATTTTCGCTTGCGTGGTGGTGAACACGTCGTGGTCGGTTTTGGGCACGTCCTTGGCGCGGCGGCCTTCGTCCTTCTGCTGGTTGATGAACCACACGGCTTGGCGCGGCGGCCATTTCTGGTCGTCCAGCTCCTGTTCGCGCAGCACCCGCTTCACGAGGCGTAGCTGATCCTCGGCGTCCAAGATCTGGAAGTTGCGCGGCAACTCGGCGTCGCGCGAGTGCATCCGCAGCAGGCGGTGGGCGATGCCGTGGAAGGTGCCCAGCCACATCGCCCGCGCCGGGCCTTCCAGCAGGCGTTCCACGCGCCCGCGCATCTCGCCGGCGGCCTTGTTGGTGAACGTCACCGCCAGCACGCTGCTGGGCGGCGCACCTTCCACCTCCACCAGCCAAGCGATGCGATGCACCAGTACGCGGGTCTTGCCGCTGCCCGCGCCGGCCACCACCAGCAGATTGCCGAGCGGCGCGGAAACGGCCTCGCGCTGTTGCTCGTTGAGGCCGTCCAGTATGTGGGTTACGTCCACGGCGGCTTAGTGGAGCGGAACAACCGCCGCGCTGGCGCACGGGCGGGCGTTGCGGGGATCGGTCACGGAACTTGGCACCGCTCGGCAATATAGCACTCGGCTTCGCGCCATGCCGCCAGCAGGCCGCGGGATGCTTGGCCACGCTCGGTCGCTTCTTCCACGGTGGCGAGAATGGTGCTGGCGTCGCTTGCCGAAAGCGCCATCTCGAACATGTCCGTGCCGGCGTCGCCCTTGTGGTCGTGCGGCTTTGGCAACGGCGTGGCGGCGCGGGCCGCACGCAGCGCCGCGGCGAGTTGCGGCGGCAGCAAGGCCGCGGTGCGGTCGAGCATTGCCCGCGGCATCACGTCCGGCCGTTCGCACAGTGCCTTGTAGGTGGGCCAATCCATGGCGAGCCGACCGGTTCAGTGGTGAAAGAGGCGAACGCCGGTGTACACCATGGCGATGCCGTGTTCGCGGCAGGCATGCTCCACTTCGGCGTCGCGCGCCGAGCCGCCCGGTTGGGCGATGAAGCGAACGCCGTGCTTGCGGGCGTGATCCACGTTGTCGCGGAACGGCAGGAAGCCGTCGCTCACCAAGGACACGCCATCCGGGCCTGCGAGCCAATCGGCGCGTTCTTCGTCCGTCAGCGGCGGCGGTACCGACTCCGTGGCGTCCGCAAGGGCATCCTGCTCGCCCGGCGTCAAATCGCCTTCGATGCAGCGGGTGCGCCAGTTCACGCGGTCTTGACGCTTCACCCCCGGGCGGAAGCGGATGTCCAGCATCTTGGGATGCCGGCGCAGGTGCCATGCGTCCGCCTTGGCGCCGGCAAGCTTGGTGCAGTCCACGCGCGATTGCTGCCCGGCGCCGATGCCGATCATCTGGCCGCCAAAGGCGTAGCCCACCGAGTTGGACTGCGTGTATTTGAGCGTCACCAAGCCGAGCAGCAAATCGCGCCGCGCCTCGGCGGTGAGTTCGCCACATGCCACATCCGCCAGATCCGCGGCGCTCACCCGGTGGTGGTTGCGTTGCTGCGTGAGCGCCACGCCAAACACCTCGCGCCGTTCCGTTGGCGGGGGCGTGTAGCCGGCGTTGGCCTCCAGCACCACGAACGCGCCGCGCTTCTTCGCGGCAAGCACTTCGAGCGCACCGGGCCCGAAGCCGGGGGCGATCACCCCGTCGCTCACCACGCCGCGCAGATAGTCCGCGGTGGCGGCGTCCACCGGCTCCGAGAGCGCCACGAAGTCGCCAAACGAGCTTTTGGGATCCGCGCCGCGGGCGCGAACGTAGGCCGTGGCGAGCGGCGTCAATTCGCGCTCCGCCACCTCGTAGGCTTGGCGCAGATCCTCCGGCAACTCCACCGCCACCGCGGCGCCGGCCGGCGAGAGATGCTTGAACGAAGCCGCCGCCGGCAAGCCCAGCGCTTGGCGCAGTTCGGCCACCAGTTGCCAAGCGTTCAGCGCGTCGAGCATGTTGATCATCGATGGCGCTCCGGCACATACGCGCAGCGCGGGATTGGCGGCGTCCGTCTCGAACGCCGCGTCGCCTTGGTGCGGATTGCAGCCGTAGCGCAGCGGGATGGGCACCGATCGCACGGCCCGGCGGCGGCGAGGCGGGGCGCCTACAGCGCCAGTTCCGTGCCGGTGAGGCGGCGATACGCCTCTAAATACCGCGACATGGTGTTGGCCAGCACGTCGTCCGGCAACGCCGGGCCGGGCGGCGTCTTGTCCCATTGGCCGGCGGCCACCAGGGTTTCCAAGTGCTCGCGCACGTACTGCTTGTCGAAACTCGGCTGCTCCTCGCCCGGGCGCCATTGATCCGCGGGCCAGAAACGCGAGCTGTCGGGCGTGAAGATCTCGTCGACGAGGATCGGCGTTTCGCCTTCCTCCAGCACGCCGAACTCGAACTTGGTGTCCGCCAACACGATGCCGCATTCGAACGCGTGCTCGCGGGCGAGACCGTAGAGGCGCAGGGTGGCGTCTTGCAGCCACTGCATGGTCTCCCGGCCCACGATAGCCGCGCCCTCGTCGAAGCTGATGTTCTCGTCGTGGCCGGTGTCCGCCTTGGTGGAGGGCGTGAACAGCGGTTCCGGCAGCCGGTCGCCGTTGCGCAGACCGGCCGGCAAGTCGATGCCGCACACTTGGCCGCGGCGCTGATAGTCCTTCCAACCGCTGCCGGCGAGGTGGCCGCGGGCGATGCACTCCACCGGCAACACCCGCGCCTTGCGGCACAGCATCGCGCGCCCGTCGATCTGCTCGCGTTCGGCGGCGTTCAGACCCGGCACGTCGGCGGCGTCCGTGGAGATGAGGTGGTGGTCGAACTCGCCGGCAAAGCGGTCGAACCAGAACTTGGAGATCTGCGTCAACACCACCCCCTTCCCAGCCGGCCCGTTGGCCAGCACCACATCGAACGCGCTCACCCGGTCGGTGGCGACAATGAGCAGCGCCTGCTCGCCATCCGGCAATCGCACGTCGTAGAGATCGCGCACCTTGCCTTGGCGGCGATTGGCGAGCGGCAGACTCGTTTCGAGGATCAACTTCGGCATGGTTCTTGTCGCACGGGCGGCACCTTCAACACCTTGGGTGGGCCATTATGCCGCAATCCGGCAACACCACCGGCTGCGGGCGGGTATGCGTTGGCGGCGGAGAGGGCGGGCTTTCCACCGCGTCTAGCCCAGTCAAATTGCCGATCGTAGCGCCGCGGGCAAGTGCTACAGCACAAGGCGGAACACGATGATGGCCGCTGTCCCAACGACCCCCAACAACGCGATGGCTGTCGTGACGATGAACCGGCGCGTCCCGCGCCTTTGGTCTGTCAGTTTGGCATTGAGATCGTCTCTTGCATCCTCAAGCTGCTCGCTAGCGGCCCGGAGTTCACGAAAGGCTTGCATGTACTCCGAAGCGGTTTCATTCGCCGCAACCGCTTCCGACCTGCCGCGAATCAGCAACTCCCGAGCTTTGCGGGCCATTGCCTTGCAATCGCCGTAGGTCGGCACGACTTCGGCAACCACGATGTCTTTGTAGTCCTGCTGGAACTGCGCGAGCGACCTCAGCAGCGAGACCACGCCTGCCTCGGCCGCCTCGTACATGGCCCGTTCGCAGTGCGAGCATGCCCGGCGCAACTGTTCCTCGTCCGCAATTTGGCCCGAATCGTCAAGCGCCTGCAGAAGGTGGTGGCCTGCATACCGCAATTCGTTGTGGGCAGGTATTGCAATAGCTTGGCGAAACTCGCCGACTTCGCGTGCGAAGCTGTCTGCGGCTTCGTATAGTTGCCGGTAGTGCTTGACTGTTGGCTTGCGTTCAGTCCTCGAACCGGAAGTCCTTGATCCGCTCATACTGGGCCTCAATGTCTGCTTTGGTGTCGTATTCCCCTCGCTGCAAGCGGATGTTCCCGCGTGCGACACGGCTAACAACTTGCTTGACTGCGCCTTCCCTAGCCTCCCTGGCCTCCTTGGTCTGGCTAGGTGCCGACGGGCTGTGGAGTGCCAATCGAAGGTGCCTCATGAGATCCATGACGTGTTCCGAGGGGTCGATGAGCGGGCCATTGTACCGCTATGTGACAAGGATTGTGCCGCGCTAGTGCGAGATTTTCCAAGCGCGTGGTTTTGCTGTTGCGCCAGCGGGCACACGCCGAAATGCACCGCGCCTATGGCGCGGCAGCGTCAAGAACGCCGACCTCCTGCGCTGAAGCGCGGGCATGTGGCAAACGGCGCGAAACGGTACGCCCGGGCCGTGCTACGGTTCGGGAACCCCGCAGCGGCCGGCGATCTTGAGGGCCAAGGCGCGGAAGTCTCGATAGCAATCGGCCACCGCGCGGGTGTGGCCGCCAAGGGCGCCATCGGCGAGCTTCAATGCGAACATTGGCTTGCGGGCTTCGTGGGCGAGGGGCATCAGGCTGCGGAAGTGCCTGAGCGTCGCAAGGCGGTGCTCGTCGTCCGCCATCGCCAAGGTTTGCGTGGCGGTGTCTCTCTGCAACACATGCTGGCGATAGGCGTTGGGGATCCGCGCCATCCAACGGCCGTAGGCTTGCACGGGCCGGTCGAGTCGCACGGCATGCGGCAACACGACGTAGCCGATGGGCTTCATCGCGCCGAGGGGCATTGGCAAGCCTTCCGCGGGGTTGCGTTCGCGCCGGGCCCTCCAATCGCCACGCCACCTGCGCAGCGTAGGGCCCAAGTTGCACAGCCCTTGCAGGGAGTGCAAGTCCGGCGCGACCGGGACGACCACATGATCCGCCGCCAACAGGGCGGCACGATTCAATGCGCCGAGATTGGGGCCGACATCCAACAACACCAAATCCGCCCGAACGTGCGCCGCGGCCAAACGCAGCGACCGCCAGATTGCGGAAAGGACGCGGAAAGCCCGTTCCGTCCCGCCAAGGGAAGCCGGCCACTGGCTGGAAAGTTCGTCTTCCGCATTGGACAGGCGTAGATCTCCCGGGACCAGACTGAGGCCGACCGTCGGCTCCAGCAACTTCGGCAACGTCACGTCTCCAGTTCCGGCCAGCACTGGCTGTATCGAAGCGTGGATGGTGGCGTCCGATGCCTCCCACAGCGGTTCCAACTCTTCGTCGCTCAAGAACATCGTGGTGAGGTTAGCTTGCGGATCGAGATCCGCCACCAACACGTTGTAGTCCAAGTTGGCGTACATCCACGCCAAGTGATAGACTAGAGACGTCTTGCCCACTCCCCCTTTGTTGTTGAAGATGGCGATGCTGGCCATGTCCACTGCGCGCGCCGTCACCTGTCACGCCTGCCGCTTGGCGCGCACGGTCGCCGTTACGAGTTGCGGCTCAAAGCGGAACTCCGGCTCTGGGTTGCCGTTGGTGCGCAGCGCCTCCTTTGCCAAGGGGATGCCCATCCCGAACCGCTGCGCGAATTTGAGGTTGGCCATGACTTCCGCGAGCAGCGGATTGCGGTAGTCGGTGTCGCCTTGGCCAAAGTTCCGCTCGTTCATGCGTCCGTAGAGACCGCCCGGGCTGGCGATCTCGACACGATCCGCGTACCAGTAGATGCGCACGGGAGTGTGGGTTTCCTCATAGGTTCGGTGCATGATCGCGTTGTGTGCGAGCTGGCGCAGGGCGTCCACCGGATAGTCGGGGTGCCGCTGCTCCGTGAGCGTCCCCGCCACGGTGGTGCGCGTGGCGACGTTGAGGCTGATCAGTTCGTTGAGCTGGCGCACGACGTCGTCCAATCGACCAGCCAGCCTGCGCTGGGCGAGAATCGGCGACGTGATCTCGTCGCCGTCCAAGCGCAGGAGCTGAACCCATGCGCTGGGAACGAAAGCCAACGGGTCCTGCGCGAACGCAATCAGCGCTCCCCATGTGGGCGCGTTCGCATCTGCGAGCCGCAACGAATGCAGCTGTTGATCGAATGAGCGGGCATTGCGCTCTAGCACATCTTGCGCGATGGCGTTCGGAAAGTAGCAGTCACGCAGGAAGGCCGTGTCCAAGGCGTCAAGCTTAGCGCTTTCCGCGGGCCGCGAGTCGAATGGACGATCCATGGCGCGACGACGTTCCGCCAAGCGTTGCTCATCGGCCGCCGAACCCTCGCGCAAGGACGGCCCAACGCGCACCCAAACGCGCCCTTCAAACCGCACCGGGGGCTGGGGCGAAGGTTCCACCGTCACAACGGCCACTTGGCACCCTCGCAAGACCTTCTTTTGCACAGTCATGGACGGCAACGGCAAGACCTTCCCCTCGCCGTGAATGCCCGCTAGCCGATTAAGCAGTTCATCATCCACCTGCAACGAGGCGCACGAACCATCGTCCCGCACACCGATGAAAAGAACGCCGGCCCGGCCGTTGCGCGGCAGGTCGTTGGCGAAGGCACAGATGTTGCGCCGGATCTTGCGCCCGTCTTGGGCGGATTCCTTTCGCTCCACCAAGTCGGACTCGAGGTCGGCCATCATCGCCTCGAGCTCGGCATCCGTATAGCTCATCGGCGCGTCGCCTCCTCACCTCCGCATCGCCCGCCGTGCGCAACTCGCACGAAGCCCGCCGACTATAGCAGGCTTGCGCCCATCGCTCCCGAAGCACGCTACCAAGCTACCAAGTCAACCGGCCGCCGATTTCCCTGAGTTCCTTGCGCCGCCGCTCGTAGTCCGGCATGACGCGCCCAACCGCTTGCCAGTAGTCGCGTCCGTGGCCGCGGTGGCGCAGATGTGCGAGCTCGTGGACGACCACATAATCCACCAAGCGCATGGGTGCTTGCACGATGCGCCAGTTGAGGCGGATGGTGCCGCGGCTGTCGCAACTGCCCCAGCGCTTGCGCTGGCTTGCCACCAAGACAGGCGGCATCGGCACACCGACCTTCGCGCACCAAGCGTCCACCCGTTCCGGCAACCGCCCCTCGGCGCCGAGCCGAAGCCAAGCGATCAGCGCGTCGCGTACCCGATCCGATTGACCTTCACCCGCACAAGCCGCCACATGCAGCCAGCGGCCTCGCAGCTTCGCCGGCCCGTCGCTGTGCGGAAGCACCTTCAGGCGATAGTGTCGGCCCAGATAGAGGACGCTCTCGCCGCTGACGAACTCGTGCGGGCCGGGTGGCGCGTGTTGCGATTCCATGCCACGGAACTTCCTGCCGATCCAAGCCGCCTTGCGCCGCACCACCGCGTCGATCTTTGGCGTCGGGAAGTCCGCCGGTGCCGCCACTAGCACGCTGCCGGCTGCATCGACCGACACCGTAACCGTCTTCCGGCGGCGATTGCTGCGCCGGATGGTGTAGGGCAGCTGCGTATTGCCCCACGCGATGACGGACGTCTCCGGTGCGGTCATGGATCGGATCGCGCCTTGGCAATATCGACGATCTCAGTGGCCAGCGTCTCGATGGCACTGTCGTTGCCGTAGCCCCTCTTTCGCAAGCACCGCTTGATCTTCTGACGCATCCGGCGCTGTTCGTCGTCCTTCTGCTGCCAATCCACCACGCCGGTGAACGGCGCAATCTCCTGGTCTAACTCGGAGGCCAGATCCCGCTCGTTGGAAGTGGCGGACAGGCGGCCAGAGGTGTCGGAGGTTGACTCGCCGATGCCCAAGACAGCGCGCTCCTCGCCCACCTGCTGCTGATGGCGTTGCAGCAAGCCGTGGATGGCGAAAGCCCGGGGGCTGAGGCCGGATTCCTCCGCTTGCGCTTGTTCGCCCTTCAAGCCCTCGCGCAGGCTGTCGAGCAGCGCTAGCTGTTGCGCGGCATCAATGCGTTCCTCGCGTCGTTCCTTGATGATCGCCTCCAGCCGCTCCCGCAGAGATTCGTAGTACTCCGGGTTCTCGTCCACGCGCACGCTGATCTCGTGGCGGATGGCGTGTTCCATCTCGCTCGCCTTCGCGCGATCGGTCTTCAGCGCTTCCATCTTCTCATCGAACTCCGGAGAGAAAATCCGCACCTCCTTCACCAAGATCTCGATGCCGTCCGCAACCACGGCGCCGGCGATCAGCTGCCGGACTTTCTCGCCGCAACCTGTAAGGTCCAGCCGGTCGTCTCGATAGCGGGCCTGAGCCGCACGGCGAATCTTGCCGAGCCGGATCAGGTCACCGCGATACCGCAACGCTTTGGGGTCTGGCAGCAGAACGTCCATGGATTGGCTGAAGCGTCGGAACGCCAAGTCGAACTCCGCTCGCACATCCTCTGGTTCCAGAAACCGCACACAAGCGTCCAGATCGCCCTTGTCCTTGACACTCTCGAATGTCCGCATCGCCGCTGCGTGTCGGCTCTCCAGCCGAGGCAGTTCATCCTCTCTCGGTACAAGCGCTCCTTTGACATCCGTTGTCGAGAAGATGGCGAGGGCTTCATCCAGTTGCGTGGAAACACCCCGGTAGTCCACCACCAAGCCGTGGGTCTTGTCGTCTCCACAAGGGCGGTTCACGCGGGCGATGGCTTGCAGCAGCCCGTGCTCCCTAAGCGGCGCATCGAGATACATCACCTGCTCCGCAGGCGCGTCGAAGCCGGTGAGCAGCATGTCGCAGACGATCAGGATGGCGAGCGGGTCGTCTCGATCCTTGAACCGCTCGATAAGCCGATCCTGTTGCTGCTTGGCGAGGTGCCACTTGGCAAGGCGTTCTTCGTCGTTATTGCCGGCGGACATGATGATGGCGGACTCCGGGCCATTGAGCCGATCCAGCGCCTCCTTGTAGGTGACCGCCGCGTGGCGGCTCGTCGCGACCACTTGCGCCTTGAAGCGATTGGGGGCGATGGACTTGGCGAAGTGCTCGATCAGATCCAAGCAGATCGCGTCAATGCGATGCGGCACACCCGCAATGGCCTCCTCGTTGGCGTGGCGACGTTTGATGGCGGCGCGTTCCTCCTCCGAGCGGTCTGCGAACATGCGGTTGAACAACTGGTCGAGGGTCTGGCCGACGACTTGAAGCTCCGGCAGGCGGCTTTCGTAGAAGATGGGCACCGTCGCGCCATCCTGCACGGACTGTTCGATGGTGTAGGTATCGATGTAGCTGCCGAACGTGCGAAACGTGCTGCGGCGTTCCTTGTCGATGGGCGTGCCGGTGAAGCCGAGAAAGCAGGCGTTCGGCAACGCTTGGCGCATATTGGCGGCCAAGCTCCGGTACTGCGAGCGGTGCGCCTCGTCCACCATCACGAAGATGTTGGTGGCGTCCGATAGCGCCACGCTCGTGCTCGGCTCGCCAAGGTCTTGGAACTTCTGAATCGTCGTCATCACGGTTTTGCCGGTGGGATGCTCAAGCAGCCGCCGAAGGTCGCGTACGCTGGCGGCCTGCTCCGGGTTGGGGAACCCGCACGCGGTGAACACGCCCTTGATCTGCGAATCCAGCTTCGTGCGGTCCGTGACGATGACGATGGTGGGTTGTTGTTGCGCTTGATCCCGCCGCAGCTTCAACGCCAACCACAGCATCGTGAGGCTCTTGCCGGAGCCCTGCGTGTGCCAAATCACGCCTCCCCGTCTGGCGGGCGTGTGCGCCTTGCGAATTCGCTCCATCGCCTTGTTCACGGCCACAAACTGCTTGTAGCGGGCGAGTTTGCGCACCGTGCGCCCACCCTCGACCTCGAATACGACGAAGTTGCGCACGATATCCAGCAGGTTACGCGGTTCGAGCAACCCGTAGAGCAGGATGTCCTGTGCCATCGGATCCCGTCCGAGTTTCTCGCCGAGCTCCGCCGTGCTCAGCGGATATGGATCCTTCCACTCGAAGTAGTACCGATCGGGCGTTCCCACCGTGCCATAGACGGCGCGTTGACCGCAGGTGCCGATGAGAATCTGCGCCGTCTCGAACAGCTTGGGCGCCCCTTGCTGCTTCCAACGGTCGTCCGCCTCCTGATAGCGGCGCAGTTGCGCGACCGCTTCGCCCTTCCAACCATCGCCAACGGTCGGGCTCTTGCACTCGATAACCACCAGCGGCAGCCCGTTCACGAAGACAACGATGTCCGCCACGATGTCCTTCTTCGCGCCCCGCACTCGGTATTGCCGGGTGACGATCCAGTCGTTGCGCTCCGGTTCATCGAAGTCCAAGAACCGCACCGTATGGCTCTTGCGCCCATCCCCGCGATCTTGCTCCAACGCAACGCCGTAGGTGAGCGAGGTGTAGGCCGCTCGGTTTGCCTCGGCGAGGCTGGCCGCGGAGACTTGCGTGATCCTCCGCGTCGCCTGGGCGACATTGGGATCGGACAGCCAAGGGTTCAGTCGTTTGAGGGCGGCCGTGAGACGGGTGGTGAGGACGGTTTCCTTGCGGCTTGCTCGCTCGCCTTCAAGGGCCTCCGCCGGAATGTACATGTACCCAAAGGATCGCAGCAGCCCAATTGCGGGGTCTTCTGCGAGATGCAGTTCGTTCCAGCCAGCAGCGTTCGGCATCATGCAGTTTCCGATGAGATGCCGAATTCGCCCGTTAGAAGGGAAGACATGAGTGTGCGCTTTAGGTCGCGGTAGCGATCTATCGCTGCTTCACTGGACTGGATCGTGTTGTCCAGCGAGGAAAGGACTGAAGCGATCCGGCGCTGCTCCGCGATGGGCGGCACACTAACCGCGAGTCTAGCGAACACTTTTTTGGGCACCTCCAAGTAAGTGCTGCCCGACCCCAGTCGCTCCAATGTTCGTATATGGTGCTGAATTAGGTAGTACAGGAAGTCAACGCTAGTTCCCTCCTTTGGCACGAGATTCTGAAATCCCTGATTAGTTGCCATTGGAACCTCATTGATCGCACACGCGCCTATCGTGGCTCTCGTCGTCACCAAGAGTGAGAAAGACGGAAGGAGTGTCGCGGAGGATTTGGCAAGTCCAGCGCCTGTAATCATCGATGCGGTCCTTCCAATACCACGACCACCTAGCCGCGTGACGTCGGTCGGCGTAGCCCAAGGTATGTCTCCACCGTCCCAGTATTCTGACTGTCTCCTACTTGGAGTTCCCCCTCCCACGACCGTTGCAATTTCTTCAAGCGTCACATGCCTCCAGTTTTCCGTGACCTGTAGCAGTAGCTCTTTCATCAGGCCTCGTTTGACTACCCGTACCTGCTCGATGATTGCCCGAGCTTTCTCTATGGCATCGTCAAAGGACCCTAGGATCGCGCCCAATCTGCGCTGGTATGCAAGAGACGGAAGCCATAGTGGATACGCTACCACGTCGGCGGCAGTGACAGCGGGGTAGTTACTGCCGCTCATTCGGGGTTTAAGAAATTCCACGAAGCTATCAGAAAGAACATGCTGGTAAAGAAAGTCTCCGTCGACGTCGTCGCTAGGCCGGACTACGGCGTAGCCGGTCGACGCTACAAGGTTTTCCGGAGCTTGTCGGATGCGACCAAAGTTGCGAAGATACGGCCTGACGGTCGAGACAAGGATGTCGCCTTCCCTAACCAGTCTCCGAGCTCGGCTGGGCGCGTCACCAAAACGAAGCGTTCGACTGCTGCCAACAGTACCCGGTCGCTCGATGGCTCCTATGTCGAGATACTCCAACACGAAGTCCGGGTCTGTTCTTGCTCCCAACTGCTCCGCGTTGACCCTCGCGCAATCGCCAAGTCGCCGCCTCGTCCAGCCATCCGGCGAAGTCTCACTCGCCATAGCCCAACTCCGCCAAATGGCCGTTCATCGTCGCCTCGGCCGCCGCCCGTTCCCGCTCAAGCTGGCGGAGTTTTCGCACCGCATCCGCCACGTCGATCCGTTCTTCTTCCTCAGATGTGTCCACATAGCGGCTGATGCTGAGATTCCAGTCGTTCTGCTCGATTTCCTCAAGCCGCACCACGCGGGCGAACTTCTCGACATCCTTGAAGCCCCGAAACGCCTTGGCGATGCGGTGGACGTCTTCGTCGCGTAGCCGGTTCTGGTTGCCGGCGTCCTCGAACGCGCCAGAGGCGTCGATGAACAGCACTTTGCGGCGGCGTCTTGGCTGCTTGCTGCGGTTGAGCACCAAGATGGCGGCGGGAATGCTCGTCCCGTAGAAGAGGTTGTCGGCCAAGCCAATCACCGCCTCGAACAGGTCTTCCTGCAACATTCCTTGGCGAATCCTCGCTTCGGAGTTGCCGCGGAACAACACGCCATGAGGCATAACGACGCCGAGCCTGCCTTCCGCGTTCAGCACCGCAACCATGTGTTGCACAAAGGCGAGGTCGCCCTTGCTTTTCGGCGGCAGGCCGAAGCGGAAGCGGCCAAAGCGGTCGTTCTCCGCCTCGTCCCGGCCCCACTCGTCCAAGCTGAACGGCGGATTGGCGATCACGCGGTCGTAGAGCCGAAGCTCGCCATCTTCCACAAGCCGCGGTGCCCGAATCGTGTCGCCCTTCTCGATCTGCACGTCGGGCAGCCCGTGCAGCAGCATGTTCATCTTGCAGATCGCCCAAGTGCCAAGGTTCTTTTCTTGGCCGTGCAGCGTCACGTTGCGCCGGCTGCCACCGCGATGCTCAACGTAGTTGGCACACTCGATCAACATGCCTCCCGAGCCGACGGTGGGGTCGCAGATGCGCATCTTTTCCTCAGGGGCAAGCAGCTCGACGATCAGCTTCACCACCATGCGCGGGGTGTAGAACTCGCCGCCCTTCTTGCCGGCGTCGTCGGCGAACTGTTCGATCAGGTACTCGTAGGCGCGGCCAAGCAAGTCCGGTTCGGCCATGCTGTCGTTGCGCAGCGAGATCTGCGAGAAGTGCTGCACCAGCCTTGCCAGCACACTGTCGCGTTGGCGACCGTCGCCGAGGCGGTGCTCGTCGTTGTAGTCGATGCCCCTGAGCACGCCTTCGAGCCCCGGGTTCGCTTCCTCCAGCGCCGCGCAAGCCTTGTTCAAGCAGTCGCCGATGTCGGTGGAGGTCTTCAGGATGGCGTTCCAGCGCGCGCGGTCGGGCACGAAGAACTGGTGGTTGTCGGAGTCTCTCCATGCGGCTTCTTCCGGTTCACCGTCGGCGATGAGCTTATCGGCCTCCTCCTCGAATCGGTCGGAGAGGCGCTTGAGGAACAGCAGGCCGAAGATGTAGGTCTTGTAGTCGCTGCTGTCGATGGAGCCACGCAGGATGTCGGCGGCGGCCCAGAGGTGCTTCTCCAACTCGTCGACGCTCAGCGTCTTCGCCGGTGGCACCGCCCGCTCGGCAACGCTCCGGGTGGCTTGGCGAGCGACGCTCGGCCGCTTCTTGGCGGGTTGAGCGCGACGGGTCAAGCGACCAACGAGATCCCCCTTCCTACGCCCGGAGTCATCAAGGCCCAGCGCACGGCACAGATCCTTCAACCGTTGCTGACGCAAGGCACCGAGAACCTCGCCGACCGGCACCTTGCGCGTTCGTTCCAAGGCACCAACAAGCTGCTCCTTGACGCGCTTGTCCGGAACGGAGAGGCCGTGGCCGGTCACCGCCGCACGGAGTTCACCGGCGGTGAGCGCAGACAGGATGGCGTGCTTCGTTGGCAAGTTGGAGCGGCGGCCTCGCGCCCAGCGCAGTTGGGGACGCAGACTATCGCACAGAAGTGTGCGATTCGCTACTACCGAAGCTCTGCGCCTCGAACACGAGGAGGTGGAGATTGCCCTCGTCCATCAACTCGTAACGGGCGCGTCGAGGCGCTTCGTCAACGTACTCTGGGCGTGGCGTCCTCGTGATTCGACAAGCGTGGCATCACCATACGCCTTCGGGCGGGTTTTTCAGGCATCCAAGTCGCGGGCGATGCGGCGCACGATGCGGGCGACGTCGTCTTTGAGATCGTCGCGGCGCAGGGCGTAGTGGAATAGGGTTTCCAGGTAGTTCACCGGGTCGCCGGTGGTGAGCCAGCGGCCGTTTTGCACCGGGCAGGCGTACACGTGGCCGCCGCGCAGCATGTAGGCGTCGATGGCGTCCATCAGCCAGAGCTCGCCGTCCTTGCCGGCGGGCAGTTCGCTGAGGATGTCGATGATCTCGCGGGGCAGGATGTAGCGGCCGAAGCCCACCAGCGTGGAAGTCACCGCCTTGCGCGCCGGCTTCTCCACGATGCGGGTGACGCGCAGATCGCCGTCGGTTTCGATCATGCCGTAGTTGGGCACTTCCTCCGCGGGCACTTCCTGGGCCCCGAGGATGACCCCAGGCGTCTTGCGGTACTGCGCGATGAGCTGGCGGGTGAAAGGCACGGTGGAGCTCACCAAGTCGTCGCCGAAGGCGTACACGAACGGGCCGTCGCCGAGCAGGTGTCCGGCGTTCAACGCCGGCGTGCCGTTGCCGTACACGCCGCGCTGGCGAATGTAGGCGGCGTTCACCAGTTCGCCGGCGCGCCGCGTCTCCTCCAGGTAGCGGTGCTTGCCGGTGTTGGCGAGGGCGTCCTCCAAGGTGGGGTGCTGGTCGAAGTGATCCTCCAGCACCTTCTTGTCCCAGCGGCTCACGAACACCACGTCGCGCACGCCGCTCTCGGCCAACTCCTCCACCACGTATTGCACGATGGGGCGGTCGATCAGCGGGATCATCTCCTTGGGGATCGCCTTGGTGGCCGGCAGGAAGCGCGTGCCGCTGCCGGCCGCGGCGATCACCGCTTTCGTGATGGGCGCGTCGGGTGCCGGTCTCGCCAGCGCCAAGGGGCAACCTCCTTGCCGGTTGGAACAAATCTGCGACAAAACGGCGCGAACTCTGCGCGGTTCGCGTTGCCGCTGGCTTCTATAATGCCACGCTCGACTGGCTCGGAACATGCCGATGGCGCTGCAGGTGATCGTGTTGGCGGCGGGCGAGGGCACGCGGATGCGCTCGCGGCTGCCCAAAGCGCTGCATCCTTTGGCGGGCAAGCCGCTCTTGGCGCATGTGCTGGACGCGGCGGCAACGCAACGCCCGGACAAGACGTTGGTGGTGGTGGGCGAGCAGGCCGAAAGCGTGCGCGAGGGGTTGGCGAACCACACCACCGGCGAGGTCTCTTGGGTGCTGCAGGAGCGGCGGCTCGGCACCGGGCACGCCGTCGCCACGGCTTTGCCAAGTGTCGCCGCGGACGCCACGGTGCTGGTGTTGCTGGGCGACGTGCCGCTGGTGGAGGCGGACACGCTGGCGGCGTGCGTGCGGCGGGCGCAGGGCGGCATCGCCATCGTTACGGCGGATCTCTCCGCGCCGGACGCGCCGCCGGCGGACGGCTTCGGTGCCCGGGTGCTGCGCGAAGGCGAGCGCGTGGCGGGCATCGTGGAGGAGAAGGACGCCACCGATGCGCAACGCGCCATCCGCGAGATCAACTCCGGCATGTTGGCCGCACCGTGCGAACTGCTCCGCGACTTGCTCAGCGCGGTCACCGCGGACAACGCCCAAGGCGAATACTACCTGCCGGACGTGGTGGGGCTGGCGGTGGCGCGCGGCATCGAAGTGACCGCCGTTCGCGCCAAGTATCCGGAGGAGATCTTGGGCGTGAACGACCGCGCCCAGCTAGCGCACTTGGAACGGTTCCACCAACGCCGGCAGGCGGAGGCGTTGTTGGCGGCGGGCGTCACGGTGATGGATCCGGCGCGGCTGGATGTGCGCGGCACCGTTCGCGCCGGCCGGGATTGCATCCTCGATGTGGGCGTGGTGCTCGAAGGCGAAATCGTGCTGGGCGAGGGCGTCGTCATCGGCGCCGGCTGCGTGCTCAAGGACGCCACCTTGGGCGATGGCGTGGAGGTCTTGCCCATGTCGTGCATCGACGGGGCGCACATCGCCGCCGGTTGCCGGGTCGGCCCGTTCGCCCGCCTGCGGCCGGGGACGGAACTCGGCGAAAACGTCCACATCGGCAACTTCGTGGAAACCAAGAAGGCGCGTCTGGGCGCCGGCGCCAAGGCGAATCATCTGGCGTATCTCGGCGATGCGGCCGTCGGCGCGGACTGCAACATCGGCGCGGGGGCGATCACCTGCAACTACGACGGCGTGGCGAAGCACCGCACCGAGATCGGCGACGGCGTGTTCGTCGGCACCAACGCCACCTTGGTGGCCCCGCTCACCATCGGAGACGATGCGTACGTTGGCGCCGGCTCCACCATCACCACCAAGGTGCAGCGCGCCGATCTGGCCATCGGCCGGGGCCGGCAACGCAACATCAAAGGCTGGACGCCCCCGGCCAAACGCGCCAAGCGACAGGGCGAGGGGTAGGCCATGTGTGGAATCGTCGGCGCGGTGGCGCGGCGCGACGTGCCGGCCATCCTGCTCGAGGGCCTGCAACGGCTGGAATACCGCGGCTACGACTCCGCCGGCATCGCCGTCAACGCCGGCGGCGCCAACGACATCGACCGCCGGCGCACCGTCGGGCGCGTACAGGAACTGGCCGAAAACCTGCGAGAAACGCCCATCCGCGGCGCCACCGGCATCGCCCACACACGCTGGGCCACGCACGGCGCACCGGCGGTGGAGAACGCGCATCCGCACATGTCGCGCAACCGCGTCTGCCTCGTTCACAACGGCATCATCGAGAACTACGAGGAGCTGCGCGACGAGCTCAAAGAGTGCGGCTACGAGTTCGAATCGCGCACGGACTCGGAGGTGGTCGCGCATCTCATCGACCGCTGCCTCGGCGAGGAAGGCGATCTGCGGGAAGCCTTGGACAAAGCCGTGCGGCGGCTGGAGGGCGCCTACGCCCTCGGCGTGATCAGCAAGGACGAGCCGCAGCGCATCGTCGCCGCCCGCGCCGGCAGCCCGCTGGTGGTGGGCGTGGGCATCGGCGAGAACTTCATCGCCTCGGACGCGCTGGCATTGCGCCCGGTGACGGATCGCTTCATCTACTTGGAGCAAGGCGATTTGGTGGATTTGACGCCGGATCGCATCGAAGTGACGAACGCGCAGCAGCGCCCGGTGACGCGCCCGGCGGTGCGCGTGGCGGCGAGCGGCGACGCCGCGGACAAAGGCAAGTACCGCCACTTTATGGAGAAGGAGATCCACGAGCAGCCGCAGGCCATCCGCAACACGCTGGAGAGCCGCTTGGGGAAAACGCGGGTTTTGGAGGCGGCGTTCGGCTTCGGCGCCAAAGCCGTGCTGGACGACACCCGCGCTGTCACCATCGCCGCCTGCGGCACCGCCTACTACGCCGGCTGCGTGGCGCGCTACTGGATCGAGGAGCTGGCCAGCATCCCCTGCACGGTGGAGATCGCCTCCGAGTTCCGCTACCGCAAGTTCGTCACGCCGGCCGGCGGCCTTTTCGTCACCATCTCGCAATCCGGCGAAACCGCGGACACCCTGGCCGCGCACGAGACCGCGCGCGAGGCGGGCTTCGCCCACACCTTGACGGTGTGCAACGCCCCCACCAGCACGCAGGTGCGCGAAGCCGAACTGGCCATGCTGACCGAGGCCGGCGCCGAGATCTGCGTGGCCTCCACCAAGGCGTTCACCACGCAGCTAACGGTGCTGATGATGCTGGCCATCCTGCTGGCGCGACGCCGCGGCCTGGACGCCGAGCGCGAGCGCGACTTGGTGGCGGCCTTGCGCGCCCTGCCGGACGTGGTGCAGGAAACGCTGGCGCTGAACCGCCCCATCCGCAACTTGGCGGCGCGCTTCCTGCACCGCCACCACGCGCTGTTCCTCGGCCGCGGCATCCACTATCCGGTGGCGTTGGAAGGCGCCCTGAAGCTCAAGGAGATCTCCTACATCCACGCGGAAGGCTACCCGGCCGGCGAACTGAAGCACGGCCCGCTGGCGCTGGTGGACGAGGACATGCCGGTGGTGGCGGTGGCCCCGGGCAACGATCTGGCGCGCAAGGTGCGCTCCAATCTGGAGGAGGTGCGCGCCCGCGGGGGCGAGCTGTACGTGTTCGCCGACGCCGACGCCGGCATCGCCAGCGACGACGGCGTGACCGTGGTGGAAGTGCCGAAGGCGCACGAGCTGCTAGCGCCCATCGTGTACACCGTGCCCCTGCAACTGCTCGCCTACCACACCGCGCTGCTCAAAGGCACGGATGTGGATCAACCCCGCAACCTGGCCAAGTCCGTCACCGTGGAGTAACGGCCACGCCCGGATGGGCCGCCCTGGGAGCGCGGGCGTCTCGCCCGCATTTTCTGTTTCATCTTGTGCGGGCGAGCGCGCTCCCGGGACGTGAGGAAACCCTACGTTCTGGTTGTGGTCTAATCGCCATCAACAACTCCGCGGGGAATGTGCGCCATGCCCACCCGGTGGATCGTGGCCATCGCGCTTACGCTGACGATCGTCGGCGCGGTTCTTTGGTACTTGCTCGCCGGGCGCGACACCTCGGCGCCCGAACCGCCGGTCACCCACACCGAACTCGAAACCGAACGCGCAGAGACCCCCGCCCCGCCGGCAATGCCAACGCTGGCGGACATCGCCGCCGAGGCGAGAGACTTCCACCGCAACAACGCCCTCTACGAGCTGCTGGCGGATGCGGACGCCGACCGAGTGCAAGCACTGCTCGCCGAAGCGCCGACGCTGCCGGCCGCGTTGCACCGCTACGACATCTCGCGGGTGCTCTACCTGCGGTTCGTCTCGCTCGATCCCCCGGTGGCCGTGGACCATTTGTTGGCCAACACCGCCAAACCGTCTTGGGTCAACGCCGTGTTCCGCGCTTGGGCGCATGTCGATTTCGACGCCGCCGTCGCCCACGCCGCCACGCTGGGGCCGCTGGCCCGCCACGCCGCTGCCGAGGCGATTCTGGAACTCGACATCTCGCACGCGCAACGCGAAGCGGCGGCCGCCCTCATGCGCACGCCGGCGGCGTTGGCGAACGCGTTGCTCTGGGAGGGCTGGCTGTTCGAAGGCCGGGATTTGGCCGAGGCGTGGCGGCTGGCCGAGGCCATCCCCACGTCGAACTGGAAGGAACGCCGCCGCTTGCTGCGCGAGGCGGCCGAGGCATGGGTGTACACGGATCCGTTTTTGGCGATGGCGGCCATTGAAGCCTTGGACACGATCACCCGGGAGAAAACCCAACCGCACGCGCTGCGCGCATGGGCGGAGGTGGACCCCCACGCCGCGGTGGACTGGGTGCTGGCGCGGGAACCGCACAAGCGCCCGCCGGAGCTTGTGGTGGCGGCGATGGAGTCGCTGGCCGCCGAGGATACGGACGCGGCGTTGACCACGCTCGCCACCATGCCGGAACCGGCGCGCGGGCAAGCCCTGTCCGCGGTGCTGTCCACCTTGGCCGACGTGGCCCCGGGCGAATCCATCGCGTTGTACCAATCGCTGGCCGCCCACGAGAAGGCGCAGGTGAGCATGCGGGACTTGGGCAACCTAGCCCATCAGTTGGGGCGCGCGGCGCCGGACAAAGCCCTCTCTTGGGCGCTCGGTTTGCCGGACGATGTTCGCGGCACGGGGCTGGCACTGGTGGCATGGGGTGCCCACGACGCGGACCGCGAGCGTCTATTGCGAAAAATCGGCGCGATGGAGGATCCCGAAATCCAACATAAGGTGGCCAATCACGTCGTTGGCAGCGAAGTGGAACGGAATCCGCGGGACGCTTGGCGTTGGGCCACGTCGCTAGCCCCCATAGCGAGCGGCTCCGCCGCCAGCGCCGTGTTCCGCCAGTGGCACGACCGGGATCCCGAAGCGGCGTTGGACGCTTTGACCGACACGCCCCCGGGGGAGGTGCGCGACCGCGTGTTGGAAGAAGCCGTTTCCGCCCGCGTCACCTTTCACCCGGCGCAAGCGGAGGCGCTGTTCGAGCACATCGACTCGGCGTCCGCCAAAGCGCGGGCGGCGCGGCACCTCGTCAACTACTACACGGACGTCAACCCGAACTCCGAGAAAGCCAAGCAGTACGGGAAGTTCGCCGAGGGCAAACGATGACAAACCGCTGCGGGTTCGTGTTGGCCATTCTGGTGTGCTTGCCAGCCGCAGGCCCTGCCGCCGAGGAACATGCGTCGAACGCACTCGCCTCCGTCGCCGCCATCCAAGACGACTTCGAGCGCAACGCCTCCCTCTACCGCCTCGCCGCCAACGCGGACGAAGCGGAGTTGCGCCGGCTCTTCGCCGAGTTGGAACAGCAGCCGCCCACGCCGCACCGCTACGACATCGCCCGCGTGCTGTACATCCGCTACGTCGCGGTCGATCCAACGGCGGCAGTAAGCCATGCTCTGCGTCGCGCCAGCAAGCCGTCTTGGATCGGCGCCGTGTTCCGAGCGTGGGCCCATGTGGACTTGGAAGCCGCGGTGGCCCACGCGGCGGGCTTGAACGGCGAGGCCCTGCGCATCGCCTCGGCCGCCATCTTGGAGCTCGATCTCGACGCGGAACAGCGGGCGCTTGTGGTCGAACAATTGCAGGCGGAGGCGGTTGCGCAACACGCATCCACCTGGGCGGCTCGCACCACGGACACCGACGACATGGCAGCGGCGTGGAACCGCGCGCTGCAAAGCGGCGGCAATGTGCGCGAGCAACTGGAAGCGGTGGCCATCGCCTGGGCGGCCGTGGCGCCCCGCGAGGCGATGGCGATGGCGGCGAAGCTCGACCATTCGCTGCGGCATTCGATGGAACTCGCGATCTTCGGCCACTGGGACAGCAACGACCCCACCGGCCCCATCGAGTGGCTCGAGACGACCGCCCCCAAAGATCGGATCCGCAACCTGATAGGGGCTGCGCTACGCCACCTCGCCAGAAGCGATATCGACGCGGCGCTCGCGAAGGTGGACGAGCTGCCCGCGGCGACGCAAAACGCGGCGCTGTCCGGCGTGTTCGAGTACATCTCCGCCCATCAACCGCAACGCGCTTTCGAACACTTCCAAACACTCGACTTCGGCAAGCAGATGGCCGTCCTGATGCAGGTGGCGTTTGTTGTGCCGCCACATCCAGACAACGTCGTCTGGGTCGGCACTATTCATCCCAAGCTGCGCAAACAAGCGCTGGACATGGTGTTGCACCGCATGTACGTCGAGGATGCGGCGCTCGCCGTGCGCTTGACGGACGAGATTTCCGATCCGCAATTCCAAGCGCAGTGGGCGCGCTCGCTGGCACCCCGCGAAGCGCAACGCGACCCGAACGAAGCGTGGCGCTGGGCAACCTCCTTGCCTACCGAGCTGCAAGAAGCCTCCGGTGCCGTCGATGCTGTTTTCTCCGCTTGGTATTGGATCGATCGGGAGTCCGCCGCGAGAAACCTCTTGGCGCTGCGAAAGTCCCGGGTCCGGGATGAAGCGCTGCTCGCCACAATCCAAGACTTCATCGAGAAGCCCGCCGATTACGATCACTCGTTGATCGATCGTTTCCTCAGCGCCGTTTCCGACGCGGACGCGAAACGCGAAGCCGCGAGCGCTTTACGCGACCACTACACCAAAACCGATCCAAACCCTGTCTTGGCGGAACGCTACCTGCGCCAATCCAGATAGATTCCGGCGCTAGCGCAGATGCCGTTCCGGCCGGTCGCCGCGGCTCGGTCTGCGCGAACGTGGCGGTTCGCTTGGGCGCGGTTCGGCGGTGGCTCGCGGCGGCGGCTCGACATGGCGCGGTGCGGCTTGTGGTTGCGGGCGCGAACGCGGGCGAACTTCGGTTCGCGTAGGTGCCGGCGTCACTTGGCGCGAAGGCGAACGGTCGAAATCGCGGCGCGTCGGTGCTGGCCTTGCCGTCGTGCGCTGGGGCGCGCGAGGTGGCGTCGCAGTTCGGCGAGCGAGCGAATCCGCGGGCCGCTGGCGGACCTGCCGCGCGGTTGGCGCCCGCACCGAACGCTCGACGGGTGCGACCGCGGTGCGCGGTGCCGGCCGCCGGGCGAATTCGCGTTGGCGCGGGAGGGGGCGAGTGATTGTCCGCTCTGGAGCAAGGCGTACTGATTGCGCGCGTGGTTGGGTTGCGGTGGCGCGAGGTGTCGGGCGCGTTTGGCGGCTCGATTCCGAAGGCGCGGTGCGGACGTAGTTCCGCCGGTTCGGCAATGGCCTTGCCACATCGCCCCGTCGCACAGTGACGCTTCTCGCAGATTCGCGGGCGCTTGCGATGGCGTGTTGGCGCTCTCCCCGGCGGGTGCGCGAATGGCGAGGGGAGCGGTCGCGGCGAGGCTCCGCACGCGGGACTCGATGCTCCGTGCGGCGCGTTTGGCGTGTGCGGTCGGCGCGATGTTCGCGCACGATCACCCGCGCCCGCGGGTGGATGCGGCGCAGCTTGCGGTGGTGGCGGCGGGTGTCGCGGAGCTTGTGGCGCACTTGCCGATGCCCGTCGTGGTAACGGTAGTGATGGCGAAAGTGCGGCCGGTACACCAGCTCGTAGTGCCACGGCCCCCAGAAGTAGCGGTACGGCCAGCCGTGGTGGTAGTGGTACACGTGGTAGTAGTGCGGGCTGTGTACCCACCGCGTGGTCACCTTGGCGCGGCGGCCGTCCACCACGCGGTACACGGTGCGCGTGGACGGCCCGGAAAGCAGCGCAGCCGCCTCGGGGGAAGGTTCAAGCACCGCTACAAGCATGTCCACGGTGACGTCGCCCACCAGATCGAGCAGCCAGGCGCCGCCGAGCTCCTCCTCCGGCGCGGGGATGCGCACTTCGTACCATTCGCCTTGCGCGGCGGCCGGGATGTCGAACTCGCCGGAGCGCCAATCCATGATCAGCAGTTCGGCTTCGCCGGCGGTGGTCGCTTCGGAGCGGGCCACCAGCACCAGTTCGGCCAAACGGAAGTTCTCGGCGTCGAACTCCGTGCGTTCGTCGAGCAATTCGTTCACGCGCAGCAGTTCCGCGCCGGTGACGCGCAGCGCTTCCTCCAAGGGGATCTCCACGCTCATGCGCGTCTCGTCCGGCGGCAGCACCGCCGGCGGCGCTTCGCCGGTGGTGCCGGCGAACGCCGCAACGGGGGGCAGGGCGATCAAGGCGATTGCGGTGGCAGTGCGGTTCATGTCGCGCCTCCTTTCGGGCCGCTTGTTGGCTGACGGCGGCGAGTGTGTGCCAGCGGGCATGAACGGAACCTGAACGCCGCGGCGAAAACGCGGGCCAAACGCCATCGCTACCGGAACATGCGCTGGAATGGCGCGGAGAACGCCGCCGGGGAGACTTGGCGCACCTGCACCTCGCCGCAGCCGGTGAACGCCGCGTACTCGCGCACCGCCGTGGCGAGCGCCGGCAGGAGCGCATCGGAGGCCATCGCCTCCTCGTCCTCCAAGTAGAGCGCTTTGACCTCGAAGCGGCCTTCGCCGCGGTGCGCCTTGCAATCCATGCGCCCGGCGAGCCGATCGGCGAACAGGATGGGCAGGGCGAAGTAGCCGTAGCGGCGCTTTTCCGCCGGCAGGTAGCACTCGATGGTGTAGTCGAAGCCGAACACCTCCAGCGAGCGCCGCCGCTGGATGACCGCGTTGTCGAACGGCGAGAGGATGCGCGCCACCGGCGGCAGTGGTTTTGTGTTCGTGTCCAACACGCCCGGCCGGGCGTAGATGCGCTCCCCGGCGCACGTTCGCGTTCGCACCAGTTCGCCTTGGCGGACGCGATCCGCGAGCCGTTGGCGCACCGCGGCGCGGACGCGGGCGTCGCGGCGAAAGTACGCCAGCGTCGCCTCGGTGGCGAAGCCGTGGGCGCCAAGGCCGACGTCCACCACATGGTCGGCGTGTTCCGTCAGTGTGGGTTCCGTGGTGTCGATGTCCGCCGGCAGGAACCGCTCCGCCAGCTCGTAGCGCTTCTGGAACCCCTGCCTTTCGGCGGTCGTCAGCGCGCCTTCCATGAACAACTGCTCAAGGGCGCGTTTCGCCGGTTTCCAATCCCACCAGCCTTTGCCTTGCCGCGGCGCCTGCTCGAAATCGCGGGCGAACAGCGGGCCTTCGGCGCGAATGCGATCCAGCACCCAAGCGCGCACTTTGGCCTCGGCGCGATGGTTCCACAGCTCGCCGCTGGCTTTCGCCCGCATCATCGGCACGGCGAAGCGGTAGTCGCGCATGGGCAGGTAGGCCGCCGCGTGGCACCAGTACTCGAACGCCTGCCGCGCCGCGAGCAGGCGGTTCACGGCAGCTTCGTCGTACCGCGAAACGCGGGTGAAGAACGTGTGGTGATGCGCCCGCGCCACCACGGAGATGGTGTCGATCTGCACATAGCCCAAGCGCTCCAGCGTCTTGCGCATACCGGCGAGGCCCGCGCCGATGCGCCGCGCACCGGCCAACCCTTGGTAGCGCAGTGCGATGCGGCGCAGCTTGGCGGGGCTGGGCGGCTTGTCCCTACTCATACAGGCTACTCATACAAGCATACAGGCTACTCATACAAGAAAGCTCCATACGTCATGTTCCAACCATCCGGCACGACGCCCTTCCACCCACCGATGCGGCGAGCGCCCCGGGAATAGCGCAGGACGGGGCCATCGGAGAGACAACGCAGCACCGCATGGACGGCGTCCAGCACGGTGAGGTAGTTGCCCCCCCCCCCCCCGCCCCCCGCGTCGTCAAGCCACTCGCTGCACGCCCCGGGCGGATACACGCCGCCCAAGATCCCGTAGTTGTCTTGCACAACGAATGCCGGCGCGGCCTCGAACGCCACGCCTCGGGACAGCAACGCGCCGTGGTCGCCATACACCAGCAGAACCGCCTGCGGGTCGTTTTCGTCCAGATGCCGGAGTAGCCGCGCCAGAATCTCGGCCGCCTTGCCGCTCTCGCGCAAATACTGGGCGCGGAACTCGGCCAGAGCGGTCTCGTCGTGGTAGCGAAAAGAGCCGTCCGTGTGGCCGGGTTTGTAGATGTGCGCCATTGCGAACTGCGGCCCGTCGCGTTGGCCAACCTCGCGCAAGCGGTCGATCACTTGCACAGACGCACTGGTGCCGTCGAGTCGGTCGAGAGCGTCAAAGGCGGAACAGTATCCCCAGAAGGAGAATGCCCGCACGTTGCCATCAAGCAGTCCGCACACAGTGCGGTTGCGAATGGTGAAGTAGCGATCCACATGCGGCCCTTTGCTGCCACCGAAATATGTGTCTTGATAAACGGTGGTCGTCTCGTAGCCGTTGCTCTTGAAGATCTCCAAGAGCGGGCTGCGGTTGTGGCCGGAAAACAGCCGCGGATCCCAGTCCTCGTCCGTTGCGGTTTTGGCGACCTGTTGCAGCATCTGGCCGTAAGCGTGTTCGGTCAAAGCGAGCACGGTGCCGATCGAGTGTCTGGTATGGATGGCATTGGCGAAAAAGTTCTCGAAGCGGCGGAAGCGCGCTTCGAAGAGATCGTGAAACGCCGTCGTCTCAATGCCCAGATACTTGCGCAGCACCGCCCGTGGCGCGACGCCGTCGAAGGACACGAAATAGACGTTGGGTTTGCGCGCGAAGGCGATCGCACGGACATTCGGGTCTCGCACCGTCACGCTGGGGGTTTCTTGCCGCCACCAATGCCACCAACAATAGCTGGCTACGGGAGGGGAAAGCGCAAGAAGCGCCAACACGGCCAATCGCGGCACGGCCCATCGCCATCGATCCATGAAGCCGAACGCGACGAACAAGGCGACAGCGGATGCACCGAGAAGCGCCCACAGCAGGAGCGAGTGCGACACCGCGTGAATGGCGTAGGCCGTGGCAACGCCAAACACCGTCAGCGCCGTGAGCAGCGCGTTGGTCAACCACCCCGGACGCAAAGCGAGCAACAAGCCGCAGAGGATCGCGCCGTTCACCGTGACGGCGACAGCCACGATGGCGCGAAGATCGAAGCTCGAAAACGCCGCATCCGACGAGGTGAACGTCGTCGCAAGCGACAACGAAAGCAGACCCGCGACGAATACCGCTTTGGCGGCATTTGGCGGAACGGAGCGCCTAAGCGCCTGCTTGCGGCGCGATCGAGCCCGGTTGCGTCCGGTCGATGAGCGTTTCCTGTTCACGCTGGCGAAAGCAGCAGCAACTCGCGCCTGCCGTCTTTCAGCGCCAGGCGATCGCGCACATGGAAGCGGCCGCGCAAGTGCGCCTCGAAACTCGCCGCCGAGTAGTCTTCGTAGCGTTCCTGTTTGTTGGCGATGAGTTCGGCGAACATCTCGTCCTCGCGGCCCACGAACTCCATCACCACCGGCGCGTCGAATGTCCGCAGCCAGTCGATCACCAACGGCAAGGGCACGTTCGCGGCAACGCGCAAGTGGTGAACCAAAGCGAGACAGAGCACTAGGTCCGGTTTCGCGCGCACCGTGAACGCAGCGCGCTCGGTACCCGCCCAGCCGAGCCCAGGCGATGGATTGGCCACATCGAGAACAATGGGGATGATGTTGCGGTGTTCGCTTTCGTCGCCCTCGCCACGCGCCGCCAGATACAGCGCCTCCACCGCGTCGTGATCGGCGTCGGCGGCCACCACCACACGCGAAAACCGCGCGGCGATACGCGAGAAAGCGCCGGTGTTCGCGCCCAAGTCCAAAGTGAGGGCGGGTCGCAAAGCCTCGGCGTGGCGGGCGACAAACTCCTTCTTCCGCTCGAAATCCGCGGAGTCGTAGGGATGGTTGTGAGAATAGGCTGTCCAAGCCGAGCGCGGTTTGCCGTACGAGAGGCGCTGCACCAACCGTGTCAGGCTGTCCAAAAGCGCGAGCAACGTGCGCTGTGACAGTTTTCTATCGGGACTGTGGGTAGCGCTTCCGTCGCGCCCGCGGTTTCGGAGGGCTTGTTCCGCCCGTGCGGGAAACCAGATGTGCGCTGGCACACCTCGGTGAAAGCGCCGCAAGCCGCGGAAATACTTGATGGCCTCCTCCGGCGGAACGCCTTCCGGCGCGGATTTGAGCAGCGGCGCGAACGGCACGCCCAAATGCGTGGTCAACAGCAAAGGCGCCAGGAACGTGGCGCAAAACTGGCGATGGCCTTGCCAATACGCGCCACCTCTCGGCGTGAAGGAAGGCACGTCGATGAATATGGGCCGCGGCCCGCCCGTCGCCAGCGAATACTGAATGTTGAACGGCGTCGCGTCTTTCAGCGTCCAGCCGTGGCCAACACTTGCCGTTAGCACACGCAATTGCAGCAGCGCCGCGTCCTTGAGCATCGAGAACGGCCATTCGTATGGCCAAGTGAGGAACGGAACGGGATCATGCTCCACCACCGCGCACCAGCCGTCCGCCAACACCGAGCTTCGGGCGGCGTCCGTCGGCGGCGGCCAAGAGGAACCCACCACATCCCCATCCGCCACCAAACGCTGGTAGAACGGCGAACGTAGCAAATCCGCAACAATGGCCGCGGCGTTCCGATCCAAGCCGCGCAACACTCGCCCGCCAGCGCGATACACCCGTCCGGCGGGATCTTTGAAGGAGCCCGGATCTGGCGCGACCGCCGGATCGTCCGGCGCTGATCCCTCGTCAGCGATCGCCATCCGCCGCGGCGTCGGGCTCCGCGTCTTCGCCACCGTGCGGACTCTTGCCGAGAGCTTTGCGCACGCGATCTTTGAGCTTGGCGAAGTGCATGCGAATCGTGTAACCGGCGGCCGCTAGGAAGCCAAGGATCGAGACGATGATGAAGCCGGCCGAGCCGGGATCCACATAGCCGAACAGAGGCGACGCGCCGGCGCCGAGGAGTCCTTCTGCGATGGGCTTGGTGTGCATTGCTCGATGCCCCTACTGGCTTCGGATTCGCGCTTTCGACTGGCCGACCGTCGCGACCGTGACGCCAGCGCTGCCACAGTATAGCACCGCGGCGAAGCCAAGCGCCGGGGCAGCGCTGCCTCACTCCTGCGGATAGCGCCACGGTGTCGCCGGCTGCCGGGCCGCTTCGTCCACCGCCCACTGTGGCAGGGCCATGCCGCCGCCGATGTCCTTGAGCACCACGCGCACCCGCGTGCCGATG
This sequence comes from Candidatus Azotimanducaceae bacterium, assembly GCA_965243095.1. GTDB lineage: Bacteria > Pseudomonadota > Gammaproteobacteria > Pseudomonadales > Azotimanducaceae > VXYL01. The sequence goes on along the minus strand of OZ251530.1, from coordinate 523,283 downwards.
CCGACGGCGCGAACCAGTGGCGGCGGTGCCAGCTGGCCGGCCGCCGTGACCAAGTTGCCGGTCACGCGCAGGCCGTCGTGTTGGTCGGGCTTGCCCACCTGCTCGTCCAACTGCACCAGCAGGATCTGGTACGGCAGAAACGGGCGGAACACCGGTTGGATGGCGTGGTGGACTTCGCAGTACGAATAGATGGTGCCTTTGCCGGAAACCGGCCGCCACTCGTGCTCCGGCGCGGAACACCAAGGGCACGCCGTGGTGGTGGGATAGCGCATGAGGTCGCAAGCGCGGCAAGCCTGCAAATGCAGTGCGCCGCTGCCGCAGTGGGTGTAGAAGGCTTGATTCGCCTGATCGACATCGTCGATCGCCACGGCCATGCCAAGGTATTCGCCCGTTAGCGCCATCGCGTTTCAGTCTCCCCTCGCCAGCACCAGCGCGCTGCCGGTGCTGGGCGTCGCCCAGCCCAAGTTGGCCGTCAAAGCCACGTCCTTCACTTGCCGGCAGCCGCCTTCTGCGTAGTCGTAGGTGTGGCGGCGCTTGCCGTCGGCCCCGATGGGGCAGCTATCGTCCACGTCGTGGCGGAGCTGGCGCACGTTTTCGATCACCATCGCGATGCCGTGCGTATAGCCCTCGCACAGGTGGCCGCCGCTGGTGTTGTTCGGGCGGGCGCCGCCAAGGCGCATGATGCCGGAGCTCACGTAGTCGCCGCCTTCGCCCTTCTTGCAGAAGCCGTAATCCTCCAGTTGCAGCAGCGTGGTGAAGGTGAAGGCGTCGTAGGCGCCGGTGGCTTGGATGTCCTCGGGCCCGACGCCGGCGTTCGGCCACAGGATGTCCTTGGCGTAGGCCCCGGCCACGGTGCTGATGAGGCCGGATTGGTAGTAGCTGTCCATGCGCGGCTTGGAGCAGCGGCCCACCACGCCGAGCACCACCGCCGGCGTGTGGCGGCAGTCCTTGGCGCGATCCAGCGAGGTGACGATGATGCAGTTGCCGTTGTCCGTTTCCACGCAGCAGTCGAGCAGATGCAGCGGCTTGCAGATCATCCGGCTGGCGAGCACGTCGGCCACCGTCACGCGCTGCCGGTAGTACGCCTTGGGGTTGTTCGAGGCGTGTTCCGAGTGGATGGCCTTCACATGCGCCACCTGCTCCGGCGTGGTGCCGTAGTCGTACATGTGGCGCATGAAGCTGGGGGCGAAGCTCTGCGCCGCGCTCGCCTGCCCGAAGGCGCGCCCGAACAGCGCGTCCCCAGAGAGCGCCGAGCGCCCGCGACTGCGCCCGGTGCCGCCGATGCGCAGCTGCGAATAGCCGTTCATGGCGCGGAAAATGGCCACCGTCTTGCACAGCCCGGCTTCGATCACGCCGATGGCGATGCCAACCAAGGCTTCCGTCGAGGAGCCGCCGCCGTGGCAATCCATGTAGAAGTTCAGGCGCATGCCGAGATCGCCGGCGATGACCGTGGAGGGCACCGAGTCGTTGCCGTTGTAGGAGAGCATGCCGTCGATGTCCGCCAACGCGAGGCCGGCATCCGCCGCGGCCCGGCGCACGGCGGTGGTGCCGAGTGCCCGGGTGGTGGTGCCGGAACCCCGGGTGTAGGCGGTTTCGCCGACGCCGACGATGGCGTACCTGCCGCGCAAGTGCTTCGGCGCGGTGGCGTCGATGTCGGAGGAGCGGGGCGTCATGTCGGTTGCGGGGTTTCGGCCAAGCGGTCACGAGCAAGGTTGCCAAAGAGCGCCTTGCCACGGCAAGTTCGGGCCGTGCGGACACCCCGCGGGAACTGCAAATAGAAACTGCCTACGCGAGAGCGCTGCGGTAGACTCGCGCTCATCGCAAACGAACCAGAGAGGGAGAGATGGCGATTCAAGAAGGCGACAGAGTGCCGGCGGCCACGCTGCACGTGATGCGGGAAGGGCGTCCGACGGCGGTTAGCACCAGCGAGTTGTTCGATGGGAAGAAGGTGGTGGTGTTCGCGGTGCCGGGCGCGTTCACGCCCACCTGCTCGAACGCGCATCTGCCGGGCTTTGTGGCGAACGCGGACCGCATCCTCGGCAAGGGCGTGGACGCGATCGTCTGCGTGTCCGTGAACGACGCGTTCGTGATGGACGCTTGGGGCAAGGACAAGAACGCCGAGGCGTTGCTGATGGTCGGCGACGGCAACGGCGCGTTCACCGCCGCGCTGGGCTTGGAGATGGACGGCTCCGGCTTCGGCCTCGGCAAACGCTCGCAACGCTACGCGATGGTGGTGGAAGATGGCGTGGTGGCCAAGCTGGCGGTGGAAGCGCCCGGCGCGTTCGAGGTGAGCAAGGCCGAGGCCATTCTGGAGGCGCTATGAGCCTGACCATCTACGGCCCGCCGCAGTCCCGCGCCATGCGGGTGTTGTGGCTGGCGCACGAACTGGGGCTGGACTTCGAGCATCACCCGGGCTTCGCCGACGGCGCGGCGTCGGCGGCGCTGTTGGCGGCGAATCCGATGGGGCAGGTGCCGGTGATCGACGACGACGGCTTCCTGCTGGCGGAATCCATGGCCATCAACCTCTATCTCGCCAAGAAGCACGGCAAGCTGGCGCCGCAATCGCTGGAGGACGAGGCGCAGACCTTGCGCTGGAGTTTCTGGGTGATGGCGGCGGTGGAGAAGCCCTTGTTGGATGCCCTGCTGAAGTCGCACGGCTTGATGGGGCAGGAGAAGGACGAGGACGCCGCCCGCGCCGCCATCGAATCGCTGCGCAAGCCCTTCGACGTGCTGAACGGCGCGCTGGAGGGCCGCGACTATCTGCTGGGCGATGAGTTCACCGTGGTGGACTTGAACGTCGCCAGCGTTTTGGGCTGGGGGCGCATGGTGGGCTTGGATTTCGCGCAGCAGGCGAACGTGGCGGCGTGGTTGGGGCGCTGCATGGGCCGCGAGGCGGCGGGCCGGGCGCGGGGTTGATGGCGCCCTCGCCGGGAAATCGGCGCTCCGCGTAGAGCGCGTAGAGGAAAGCCCTTGCCAGCGCCGGCCATCCGCGTCGCGCAAGCCGGGTTCGCGTACCGCGGCGGCCCGCCGGTGCTGGATGTGGGCGAATTGCTCGTCGCCCCGGGGGAGCGGGTGTTCCTGGAAGGCCCGAGCGGCAGCGGCAAGAGCACCTTGCTCGCGTTGATCGGCGGCATCGTCGCGCCGACGCGGGGCTCGGTGGAGGTGTTCGGCGAACCGTTGTCGTCGTTGCCGCCATCGGCGCGGGACCGGGTGCGCGCCGAGCGCATGGGGTTCGTGTTTCAGATGTTCAATCTGCTGCCGTACCTTTCCGTGTTGGACAACGTGCTCCTGCCGTGCCGATTCTCGAAGGCGCGCGCCGACCGTGCGGCCGCTGGTTCGGGTGCGCTTGCCGACGAGGCGAAGCGGCTGCTGGCGCGCTTGGGATTGGGGCCGAGCGTCCTCGCCCGCGCCGCCAACAGTTTGAGCATTGGCCAGCAACAGCGCGTTGCCGCGGCAAGGGCGCTCATGGGCCGCCCAGCGCTGTTGATTGCCGATGAACCCACCTCTGCGCTCGATGCGGACAACCGCGCCCGCTTCGTGCGCTTGCTCATCGACGAATGCGCCGAGGCGGAAGCCGCGGTGCTGTTCGCCAGCCACGACACCGCGCTGGCGGAGTTTTTCGACCGCCAGCTTTCCATGCGTTCGCTGAACAGCGCGTGGTCGCAGACTGACGATGGCTGAACCGCAACAACGCCGGGGCACCAGCGGGACTGGCGGGCGGGTGTTCGCCTTGGCCCTCAGGAGCTTGTGGCATCGGCGCTTGACCGCTGGGCTGACGGTGTTGGCCGTGGCCGTGGGCGTGGCGGCGCTCACCAGCGTTGAGCGCGTCCGCGCCGGTGCCCAGGCCACCTTCGCCAACACCATCTCCGGCGCCGATTTGATCGTCGGCGCGCGCGGCGGCCCGATGCACTTGGTGCTGTACTCCGTGTTCGGCATCGGCGAGCCCACCAACAACATCAGTTGGGAGAGCTACCGCGCCATCGCCTCGCGGCCCGAGGTGGCTTGGACCATTCCGCTCTCGCTGGGCGACGCGCACCGCGGCTACCGCGTCCTCGGCACCAACGCGGGCTACTTCGAGCACTACCGCTTCGGGCAGGGCAACCGCTTGCGGTTCGCCGCCGGGGCGATGTTCGCGAGCGATAGGGACGCGGTGCTCGGCGCCGAGGTGGCCGATGCGCTTGGCTATGGCCTGGGCGATTCCATCATCGTCTCCCACGGCATCGGCGACACGAGTTTCCAGCACCACGACGACAACCCGTTCCGCGTTGTCGGCGTACTTGCCCGCACGGGAACGCCGGTGGATCGAACGGTGCATGTGACGCTTGGCGGCATACGCGCCATGCACGACGAATCCGGCGGCCACGACGACCACGACGACGAACACCACGACAGCCACGAGGAACACGACGCCGACGAGCATGACGACCACGAGGCCGACGGTCACGACGAGCATGGAGCGGGCGACCACGACGAGCATGAAGCTGAAAGCCACCACGAGCACGAAGCCGGGGAACACGACGATCACGACGGGCATGAGGCCAGCGAACACGACGACCACGAAGCCGAAAGCCACGACGAGCACGAGGCCGCCGAGCATAGAGAGCACGAACACGACGACCACGAGGCCGAAAGCCACGACGACCATGAGGCCGCCGACGAGCACGGCGAGCACGAGTCCCACGACGACGCGCCGAGCGCCATCACCGCCTGCATCGTGGGCTTGGAGGCGCGTCCACTGCTGCTGCTGTTCCAACGCTTCGTGAACGAGTACGAGCCGGAGCCGCTGCTGGCGGCGGTGCCCGGCGTGGCGTTGCAACGCCTGTGGGAGCTGGTGGGCGTAGTGGAAATCGGCCTGCTGCTGATGAGCGTCTTGGTGGTGGTGGCCGGCCTTGTCGGCATGTTGGCGATGTTGCTCGCCGGCGTCGCCGAGCGCCGTCCGGAGATGGCCGTGCTGCGCGCCGTTGGCGCCGGGCGCGGGCTGGTGTTCGGGCTGATAGTGGCGGAGGCCGTGATGCTGGCGGCCGGCGGCGCCGTGGTGGGCGTGGTCGCCGTCCACGCCGCGATGCTGGCGGCGCGCGGATGGGTGTTGGAACGATTCGGCCTGGCGTTGGCGGCGCAGTGGCCCGGGTGGTTTGAGGTGATCGTGATCGACTTGGTGGCCTTGACGGCGGCTCTGGTGGCCCTCGTGCCGGCATGGCGCTTGTATCGGGGATCCTCGGATTCCCTAGGCGGCACATTGCGCTGAGACGCGCCCGCAAGGGGCGCGCGTTTACTTCGGTGTGTGGATGCCGCCGCGCAGCACCTCGTAGAAGTACTCGATGGTGCGCTCCAGCCCGGTTTCCAACGCGGTGCTTGGCGACCAGTCCAAGGTTCGCCGCGCCTTGGCGATGTCCGGCTGGCGGCGCGAAGGGTCGTCGTGCGGTAGTTCGGCATGTCGGATGACGGAGCGCGAGCCGATCAAACGAACTATGGTTTCGGCCAGTTCGCCAATGGTCACCTCTTGCGTATTGCCGAGATTGACCGGGCCGGTGACCTCTTTCGGGCTCGACATCAACCGACGCAGGCCCTCGATCAAATCCCCCACATAGCAGAAGGAGCGCGTCTGCCCGCCATCGCCGTATATGGTGATGGGCTCGCCCCGCAACGCCTGCACGATGAAGTTCGAGACCACGCGGCCGTCGTCCAGCGCCATGCGCGGCCCGTAGGTGTTGAAGATGCGCGCCACCTTGATCGGCACGGCGTGGTGCCGGTGAAAGTCGAAGAACAAGGTCTCCGCGCAGCGCTTGCCCTCGTTGTAGCAGGCGCGCGGGCCGATGGGATTGGTGTTGCCCCAATACTCCTCGGTTTGCGGATGCTCGGCCGGCTCCCCGTACACCTCGCTGGTGGACGCCTGCAACACCGTGGCGCCGTCGCGTTCCGCCAAGCGGAGCACCGCCAACGCGCCCAACACGCTGGTCTGCAACGTGCCGATGGGGTCGCGTTGATATTGCACGGGCGAGGCCGGGCAAGCGAGGTTGTAGATTTGCTCCACCTCGACGTTCAGCGGCGCCGTGACGTCCCGTTCCAAGACTTGGAACTTGGGGTTGCTCCGCAGGTGTTGGATGTTCTCCGGCCGGCCGGTCTTGTAGTTGTCCAACGAGACGACGACTTGCCCGCTCTCCAGCAGCCGCTCGCACAGGTGGGAACCGATGAAGCCGGCGCCGCCGGTAACCAGCACCCGAGGTGGCCCGTCCGTGTTGGTTGGTGTTTGGGGCAAGCGCCGCTCCCTGCGGATTCGTGAGGCGAAGCGCCAACCCGTGGAGGGCCAAGGCTACGCTGGCAAGACGCCATGATAGCGCAGTAGGAGCGCGGGCGGCGTTCGGCGTTACCATTGGCCGATGCTTGCCGAACCACAAACCCATCCCGGCTTGGCCGGCCTTCGTTTCGACAACCGCTACGCCCGCGACCTGCCGGCGGATCCGGTGGCGGAGAACTATCGCCGTCAGGTTTCCGGCGCTTGCTACTCGCATGTGGCGCCGACGCCCGTGCGGGCACCCAAACTGGTCGCTTGGGCGCCGGAAGTCGCCGCGCTCTTGGATCTGCCAACCGAATCCGCCAACGCGGACGCCTTGGCGGAAGTGTTCAGCGGCAACCGGGTACTCGACGGCATGGCGCCCATCGCCACCTGCTACGGCGGCCACCAGTTCGGCAATTGGGCCGGACAGTTGGGCGACGGCCGCGCCATCAACCTCGGCGAGACGGTGAACGGCCGCGGCGAGCGGTGGACGCTGCAATTGAAGGGTGCCGGCCCCACGCCGTATTCGCGCGGCGCGGACGGCCTCGCCGTACTGCGCTCGTCGCTGCGCGAATTCCTGTGCAGCGAAGCGATGCACCATCTGGGCGTTCCCACCACGCGGGCGCTGTCGCTGGTGCTCACCGGCGAGGAGGTGATGCGCGACATTCTCTACGATGGCCACCCGGCGCCCGAACCCGGCGCGGTGGTGTGCCGCGTGGCACCGTCGTTCACGCGCTTCGGCCACTTCGAGATCCTGGCCGCCCGCCGCGACGTCGCTTTGCTGAAGCGCTTCGCGGACTTCACCATCGGCACGGATTTCCCCCACCTGCTAGCCGTGGAAGAAGGCAAAGAGCGGTGGCTTGCGTGGTTTCGAGAAGTGTCCGAACGCACGGTGGAGATGGTCGTCCACTGGATGCGCGTGGGTTTCGTCCACGGCGTGATGAACACGGACAACATGTCCATCCTCGGCCTCACCATCGACTACGGCCCCTACGGCTGGCTGGAGGACTACCAGCCGAATTGGACGCCGAACACCACCGACGCCGCCACGCGCCGCTATCGGTTCGGCCAGCAGCCGGCCGTGGCGCAGTGGAACCTGCTGCAACTGGCGAACGCGATCCTCCCGCTCGTGGGCGAGGCGGCGCCGCTTGAGGAAGCCCTGGCCGAGTTCGCCGCGCAGTATCAACGCAAGTCGCAAGCGATGATGGCGGCCAAACTCGGTTTGCCGAACTACGCGCCGGAGCACGACGACGAACTGTGTACGGAGCTGTTCGCCCTGCTCGGCGAAGCGGAAACGGACATGACCATCTTCTTCCGCCAATTGGCGCATGTGGACATGCGCGAGCCCCGCATCGAACCGTTGCAAGACGCCTACTACCAGCCGATTTCGGCGCCGTTGCGCGAACGCACCGAGGCTTGGCTTGGCAAGTACGCCGGGCGCGTTCGCATGGCAGGCGAGGCGAACGAGACGCGCACGAACCGCATGAACGCCGCCAATCCGCGCTTCGTGCCGCGCAACTACCTCGCGCAACTCGCCATCGACAAAGCCGAGACCGGCGACCACTCGCTGCTCGGCGAATTGATGGACGTGCTGCGCCGCCCCTACACCGAACAACCCGGCAAGGAAAAGTTCGCCGCCAAGCGCCCGGAGTGGGCGCGACAGCGAGCCGGGTGTTCCATGTTGTCGTGCAGCTCGTAGCTGCCGGCTGAGGGCACGATGGGCAGGCCAACAGGCAGGGTGAGAACGGGAGATGGCAAGATGAAACCGAGGCACGGCATACTGACATTGGCGCTGGCCATGCTGCCGCTCGCCGCCTGCGGCGAGCCGGCCGGCGACGACGCGGCACCACGCGGACATGCGCAAATGGAAGACATGATCGCCGAAATCCAAGCGGACGCTGGGCGCACCGCGTCCTACACCGGCGTTGAACGCATCGGCGCCGCGGTGGTCGATGCCATCCGCGCCACGCCGCGGGAGCGTTTCGTGCCGGCGCGCAATCGGCCGGCGGCGTACGCGAACCATCCGCTGCCCATCGGTCACGGCCAGACCATCTCGCAACCGTTCGTCGTCGCGCTGATGACCGAGTTGCTGCAGGTGCAACCCACCCACCGGGTGCTGGAAATCGGCACCGGCTCCGGCTACCAAGCGGCCGTGCTCGCCGAGTTGGCCGCGGCGGTGTACACCGTGGAAATCGTGCCGGAACTGGCCGCCAGCGCCCGCGAGCGCTTGGCCGTGCTCGGCTACGAGAACGTGCAGGTGCGTGCCGGCGATGGCTGGCAGGGCTGGGCCGAGCATGCGCCGTTCGACGGCGTGATGGTCACGGCCGTGGGCGAAACCATCCCGCCGGCGCTCATCGAGCAACTGGGCGAGAACGGACTCCTCGTGATGCCCATTGGCCCCAGCGACGGCTACCAGGAGCTAGTGGTGTATTCCAAGCAAGACGGCAGCACGCGCAGCATCCTGCCGGTGCGTTTCGTGCCCCTCACCGGCGGCCCGGCAAGCGCCGCCGACGATGTGGACTGATCGGGAACGGCGATTGCCCCGCGGGAAACGTGACCAACCGCGAATCGTGTAGGATCATGCGTTCGCGCCAAGCGAATTCGAGAAAGGGGGAAACATGAACGGACGCCGTGCTATTGGCGGCAACGGCCGCGCGGTGCGCGTCGCCATCGCCGCAGCCGCATGCGCTTTGGCCGCTGGCGGGCAGGCCCAAGAGCAAGCCCAAGAGGAGCCGGAACCAGAGGCCGCCGCGCCGGACGCGCCGATCGAAGAGGTGGTCGTCACCGGCACGCACATCAAAGGCGCCAACATCACCGGCGTCGTGCCGGTGACGGTGTTCGACTCCGAGCAGGCCGAGCTGTTCGGCGTGGAGTCCGGCGACGAGCTGCTGGAGATCCTGCCGGAGCAAGGCCAGAACTTCTTCAACGAGGCGGAGAACATCAGCGGCGGCGTGAACTCGGCGCGTGGCGACGTGGGCGCGTTCAATCTGCGCAACCTCGGCACCGGCAACACGCTGGTGCTGCTGAACGGCCGGCGCATGGTGAACGCCGCCGGCTTCCAAACCGAGGAGGTGGGCGGCAGCTTCGTGCCGGTGAACACCGCCAACTCCAACGTGGTGCCCACCTTCGGCCTCGACCGCGTGGAGATCCTCAAGGACGGCGCTTCGGCCATCTATGGCGCGGACGCCGTGGCGGGCGTGGTGAACAACGTCCTCGAAAGCAACTTCGAGGGCCTCAAGCTGCAAATGCGCTACGGCGTCTACGACCACATCGAGCGCTCGCCGTTCAGCCTGAACGCCGCGTGGGGCGCCGCCCTGAACGACGGCCGCACCACCTTGAACGTCTCCGGCCGGTTTCTCACGCGCCAGCGCGTCAACGCGCAGGAGGACGGCCGCTGGGCGAACGCCGATCAGCGCCACCGTGCCACCGAGTGGCCGTGGGAGAACGACGTCCGGTTTCGCAACTCCAGCCACAATTCTCTCTACGGCCAGTTCGACGTGATCGCGAGCGCCCGCAGCACCGGGCTGCGCAACACCCTCACGGACGGCGCCGGCGAGTTCCACTTGTATCCGGCCGGCGACCCGCTGTGCGAATGGGACTTGAACGAGCACGTTTGCGGCACGCCGGACGCCTCCGGCTTGGCGCTCCGCCGCTACAACCTGAACGCCAACCGCGACCTTTCCGGCGAACTGCGGCGCTACACCGTGCTCGGCTTCCTGACGCACCAATTGGACGGCATGGAGGCGTTCACCGAGGTGCTGTACTACCGCTCCGAAACGAACACCTTGCGCCATCCCTCCGCCTCGTTCAGCACGGTGAAACTGCGCGTGGGGGCGGAGAACTACTACAACCCCTTCGGGCCCTGCGGCTCGCCGAACCGGCTGCCGGAGGCCGTCATCCCGGACGTGCCGTGTTCCGGGCTCACGCTCGAAATCGACAACTACCGCTTCGCCGAACTGCCGCGCAGCGTGGACGTGGACGGCGATTCCTACCGCCTGCTGCAAGGCCTGCGCGGCGAGTGGAACGAGTGGGATTGGGAAGCGGCGGCGCTGTTCGCCAAGGCCGAGCGCAGCGACGTGACGCACAACCGCGTGTCCAACACGCTCATGGTGGAAGCCTTGGCCGACCCCACGCCGGCCGCCTACAACCCGTTCAGCGGCGGCGTCGACAGCAACCTCGAGCGCGCCTTGGTCAGCGTGCGGCGGGACAACGAAACCACGCTGTTCCTGACGGACTTCCAACTGAACCGCGACGCCGTGTTCGATCTGCCGGCCGGGCCGGCAGGTCTGGCCGCCGGCGTGGAGTTCCGGCGCGAGTCCTTCAAGGACGATCGCGACCCGCGCTTGGACGGCACCATCGCCTTCACGGACTTCCAAGGCGACACCTTTCCGTTCGTGGCCGACGTGGTGAACTCCAGCCCGACGCCGGACAACGAGGGCGAACGCAACGTCACGTCGCTGTTCGTGGAACTGCAGGCGCCGCTGTTGGAGAGCGTGGACGTGCAGGTCGCGGCGCGTTACGAGAACTTCTCGGACGTCGGCGACACCGTGGTGGGCAAGGTGGCCGCCGGCTGGCAGCCGCACAACGCGTTTCTGCTGCGCGGCTCGTGGTCGCAGGCGTTCCGCGCGCCCAACCTGGTGACGGTGAACGAGACCATCGTGGCGCGGCAGAACACGCGCACCGACTACGCCTGCCTGTACGCGGACCCGGAGCAGACCGTGCTCGACTGCCGCAACTCGATTCAACGCTCCGCCCAGGGCAGCAAGGCGCTGGTGGCGGAGAAGTCCGACAACTACTCGGCCGGCTTCGTCATCACGCCGACGGACGACCTCACCCTGACGGCGGACTACTGGAGCATCGAGAAGCTCGACACCATCGGCCTGTTCGGCGAGGAGAACCACACCGTGCTGGATTTGCTGCTGCGGCTGCGCCACGGCACCGCCGACTGCGCCTCCCTGGCGCCGAACCCGGCGGTGCTGCGCTCGCCCGAAGTCAGCGAGGAGGCCGCCGCCGTGTACCTGGCCGCCGGCATCTGCCCGGCCGGGGACATCGAGCGCACCGCCGACCAGTACGCCAACCTGGACACGCGCACCGTGGAGGGCTACGACGTGGCCATCCGCTACCAGAAGGAAACCGACGTCGGCCGCTTCACGCTGAACTACTCCGCCTCGTTCCTGCGCAAGCTGGAGCAGGACGCCGGCGGCGCGGCCGCGGAACTGGTGGCCGCGCAACGCGACGGCGCCATCCCGGTGAACATCCCGGTGAGCGGCTTCGCGGACCTGGTGGAGAACGACGGCAATCCGCGCCAGAAGCACAACTTCTCGCTCTCCTGGCGGCATGACGCCTTCGGCGCGTCGCTCTCGGCGGTGAAGATCGGCAAGGTGTACCAGGAGTCCATGACCGCCTCGAACGGCATGCGCTACTGGCTGGAGCCGATGACCACTTGGAACACCACCTTCGACTACCGCTTCGACGGCGTGGCCGACAGCGACATGCGCCTGCGCTTCGGCATCCGCAACCTAACCGACGAGCGCGCCCCCTTCGCCGACCGCTTCTTCGGCTACATGGCGGATGTCCACTACGACTACGGCCGGAACTTCTACATCGATTTGCGGATGACCCGGGGGGATTGAGAGCAACGGGAGACCATCATGGCGCAACTGCGTCTCGAAGACCTGCATCCGACCGTTCGTGAATTTGCCGAGGCCGCAAAAGCCGCGGGCTACATCGTGGATTTGGGCAGTATGCAGGTCATGATCAGCCGGCCCGGCGAGAAGCTGGGCGGCTGGAACACGCAAGAGGAGCACTGGTATGTGTCCAAGCGCGCCGCTCAAGGTAGCGGCGATCTTCTCGAGCGCCACGGCTTCCGCTGGATGGAAAATGGTAGCAGCGGGCACCAATGGTGGCAGATCGATGGCGTGGACAAAGCAAGTGCGTTCCGCTCCGTCGTAGCGAAGTTGACCGGCGTCCCCATCCAATGAGCGGTCTCCCGCGCCGCGGCCACCTCAACCGTCAAGTCCGAGTGGGGCGGCAGGTAGCCCGTCGGTGCCATTAGGCCACATATGAGCCGGGAGTCGATTAACGCCGATCGGTTTGCCCCGAAGTGGCCCCAAGTCCACTACGGCACCGAATGCGTTGAAAATTTGCGAGAAAACAGCCTTCCGATAGCCCCAGTAGATCATCGCACAGGACATGGGAGCTCCCTTCCCGGTGTCCCGCCCTTCCACCAAGAAACGAAGCCTCGTGTCGTAGAGGAAACACGCCATCGTTGCTTGGCCCCACACATGATCCTTCCAATGCCGGGTATTCGTTGCCACGGGCACCAACGCCAGGACATCCGCACCGTGCTGCTCGTGGGCATGTGCGCACTTGTGCAGCCAGTTTTTGATAGTCGTGCGTCTCGCCTTGTCCGCGCCGTACGGCGGGTTCACATAGATGGTGGGATAGTTCCAAGACGCTAGCAACCCGTCACGGTCCGGCAACGCATAGTTCACCTCGGCTTGGACGATAGACCACTTGTTGGAGCATGGGTCGAGGTGTATCGTGCCGTCGAAAACGGCCCGGACCGCGTCCACATACTTCTTTGGCGTACACCAGTGAACGCTCTGCGAATTGACCGTCCTTCCCGCAGTCATGCGAGTACATCCCAGTTCTTTGTGGCAAGCGTCCTCACTTCTTGTCGAAACTGGGACACCGTCCCAGCGGTCGGCGCGAGGACGTTGAACCAACCGTCAATGGCCTCCCGATGTTGACGGAAGTAGCGCTGAATCGCAGCGTCCGCTGCAAAGTCAATGTGAACCTTCGTAAACAGGTTTCTGCCGGCTTGACCATAGCTCTTGCGAAAGGCCGCCCTAGCTGCAACGTACTGGCGTTGCGGGTGAACTAGCAGCTTGTCCGCAAACGTGGAAATGCCGTCATCTTTCAGGAACAGCAACCAGTCGTATGATTGCGCGAGGACTTTGAGCTCTTTATTCTGGTCTGCCTTTGTGAACCAGTTGCCATGATTGCTGACTATCCCGACCGTCAGTACAAAGTCCCGAATAAGCGACATGTCTTCGGAAGCAATGATGTGCGCTCGTAGTTGGTCATATGGCTCGTATCGCGGACAATCGCCGACGACGAGAACACCATACAGGCCACCAGAGGGGCTTCTAATTTTCCGCAGGGATGACAGCGACTGAGCAACATACGCGCCCTGTTTGGCCTTTTCGATGGTCTGCGGGCCCTTCTTTGTCCCCTCTTCGACGCCTACCCGCTTGCACTCGATCACGGCAAATGGGCGCTGTGACAACTGATGAACGGCAACGCGATAGGTGGATCGGCGAGAACCATCAAGGTAAGCGACCAGCAACCTACTACTGTCTTCGTACAATGTGCAGGCGTTACGCAGAACCTGCGTGGATGACAATAGCTGTGTGGATTTGGACTTCTCGCGCGGCCAGTCGAGCCGATCGAGTCGACCGTGCATCTTCCTCGGGGTGAGAGGCAAGTCCGCCTGTCGAAAGGCCGCAGTTGCCATGTGGGCGGAGGGGTGGAGGCTGAACTCCACATTGTGTGTGATGCCGGGATTCGCATACTCCGGGAGCTTGCGTTCGATTGCCATGTGCCGCTCGAACCCCCAAGCCTTCAAGGCGTAGAACGCGATGATCTCGACGAGTGTGCCGAGGGCTCGGCCAGCTGCCTTCTTTGGGTCCCGGGCGTAGTGGAAGATCTCCTGCGTGAGGGCTTTTTGGAGCTTGTCGACGGATTCGTAGGGCACCTGCACCTCCGCGGGCGGTCGCGGTTGCTCAAAGGCGTGTTGGGAGACTATACCTTATTCTGCGAGGGTGGTGGTTGACCGTGCGCCCCCTCCACCGGGTGCTCGAAGCAGATGGGGCGGCCGTCGGGGTCTTGGACGGTGAGTTGGCGCATGCCGTAGAAGGCCACGGTTGGCGGGGGGGCGTCCACGCCGCGGCTGAGGAAGCGTTCGCGCAGGGCGTCCACGTCTTCGCAGACGATGAACAGCTCGATGTCGCCGCCGCGGCGGGGCAGGGCGGTGGGTTCCCGCGGCTGTGCTTGTTGCAGCATCAGTTCGGCGCCTTCCATCGCCAGCAGGCACCAAGCGAGTTGGCCGTTCGGGTCCCAGCGGCCGCGCAGGGTGAAGCCCAGCTGGTCGCAGTAGAAGGAGAGGGATTGTTCGATGTTCGCGGTGAACAGCAGCGGCACCGTGGCGCGGACGTTTTGGCGCGGTTCGACCAGGCGCGCCTTCACCACGCGGCGGAGCAGCTTGCCGGTTTCGTTGTACGGCAGTTCGCCCCAGAAATCGACGCGCTCCGGCACCCGGGAGGAGCGCATCCGCTCCTTCACCCAGGCTTGCAGTTCGCCGGCGAGCGCGGCGCCCACCGGGGTGCCGCGGTTGGCCACCACCACCGCCGCCACGGCCTCGCCCCACTCCACGCTGGGCACGCCCACCACGGCGGCGTCCGCCACCGCGTGGTGCTCCACCAGCACGTCTTCGATTTCGCCCGGGGACATGTTCTCGCCGCCGCGCACGATCACGTCGTCGGCGCGTCCATCTAAGAACAGGTAGCCATCTTCGTCTTGGTAGCCGGCGTCTCGGGTGGGGAACCAGCCGTCCGCGTCCACCAAGCTGCCGCGATCCTCGTATTCGCCGGAGACCTGTTCGCCGCGCACGTGGATCTCGCCACGTTCGCCCGGCGGCAGCGGCTTGCCCTGCTCGTCGCGGATTTCGATCTCGACGCCGGGCATGGCCACGCCCACGGACACCAAGCGGCGGCGGCCGGCCGCGTCCGGCGCGGCCATGGCGGCGCGATGCTCGTCCGGCCCCAGCACGGTGATGGTGGAGCTGGTTTCGGTGAGGCCGTAGGCGTTGGTGAAATCCGTGTCCGGGAACAGCTGCATGGCCTTTTCCACCACGCTGAGCGGCATCTTGCCGCCGCCGTAGGAGAGCGACTGCAAATGCGGCATGGCGGCGGTTTTCTCGCCTTCGAGAGCGGCGACGATGCGGGCGAGCATGGTGGGCACCACGAAAGCGGTGGTGATGCGCTCGGCGCGCGCCGCGTCGATCCAAGCGTCGGCGCTGAAGTTCGGCAACTGCACCACGCGGCGGCCGGCGTACACCGAGCTCAGTGTCGCGGCGATGCCGGCGATGTGGTACGGCGGCACGCACACCAGCGCGGCTTCGTCCTCGGCGGCGGAGTGGAACTCCACGGAACTCAGGATGTAGGAGACCAGGTGGCGGTGCCGCAGCATGGCGGCTTTCGGCGCACCGGTGGTGCCGCTGGTGAAAAGCAGGACGCCGACGTCGTCCGGGTCCATCGAGCGCTGCTCGTCGCTGGCACCCCCGGTGCGGGCCGCGGCGAGGAAATTGTCGCGTTCGCGCAGGGTGACGCCGTCGCGCCCGGCGAAGCGCGGCACACGGTCGGCGTCCGTGACCAGATAGGCCGGCTGCACGCGGGCGAGCAGCGCGTCCACCTCTTGGGCGGTGAGGCGGTAGTTGATGGGCACATACGGCACGCCGGCCCAGCCGGCGGCGAACAACGCCACCGGCACGGCGAGGTTGCTCACGTCCAGCATGGCGGCGCGGGTGGCGCCGGAAGCGCGGATGTCGCGCGCCGCCGCGCCGGCGGCGTCGTAAAGCTGTTGATAGGTGATGGATGCCCCGTCGCGGGTTTCGGCGCGGGGATCGGTGAACGCCACCCGCTCGCCGAAGCCGCCGGCGGCCATCTCCAGCAGCATCATGGTGTTCACGGCGGCTTCCCCCGTCCGGCCCGGTACACGGCGCTTTGGGCGCTCAGTCCGTCTTCGGCAGCTTCTTGGCGTCCTTCACCGCAAGCGCCTTGTCGCCCAGCGCCAAGGCGCCTTCGCCGGCCTTGACGCACAGCACCTCCAGCGAGCCGTCCCCATTCACATAACGCTTGCCGATGGCGCTGCCGCCGGTGTGCGCCGGATCGAGGTTGCCGCCCCCATCGCCATCCTCCGCCATCGGCGCACCGCCGCAGCGCAGGTCCACTTCGCCATCGGGCGCCGTGATGACCATGATCTCGGTCGCGCACACCGCGCTCTTCAGCCGCTTGCCGGGTGCCAAGGAAGCCATGTCGTTCTCACCTCTCCTTACAGTTTGCACATGTTTGCACGTTGAACGCCGTTGACGCCCCACCGCGCCACGGTCGCAAAGGTGCGGGATTCTACTGAAAACAGACGGGGTTGGGCGCGTCTTGATTGGCCCCCCCCCTGCGGCGCTGTTGGCCGGGGCGTGTATGATTCGGCGCATGGGCCAACCCGTTGTGCCCATGAAGTCGCAGATGAGCAGGCGCGGTCGAACCATCCGTTGGACCGTTTCGGCGCTCGGCGTTCTTGCGGCGGCGACGGTTGCGTTTGTCGCTCTCGACCGCATCGGCCGCTTCGAGCAGGCAAGCGGCGGCACCCTGTTCCTCGACGAGATCGGCGACATGCCGGCGCAGGCGCAAACGCGCCTGCTGCGCGTGCTGGCCGAGGGCGAATTCCACCGCGTGGGCGGCCGCGAGAGCGTCAAGGTGGACGTGCGCATCATCACCGCCACGCACCAGGACCTCCGCGCCTTGGTGGCCGAGGGCCGCTTCCGCGAGGACCTCTACCACCGCCTCAACGTCATTCGCGTGCATGTGCCGAAGCTGGCGGAGCGGCGCGAGGACATCCCGCTGCTCGCCGAGCACTTCCTCGCCCAAGCCGCCCGCGAGTTCGGCGGCGAGCGCAAGGTGCTGCGCGAGGAAACCCAAACCCACCTGCAAACCCTCCCCTGGCCCGGCAACGTGCGCCAACTGCAGAACGCCTGCAACTGGCTTACCGTCATGGCCCCCGGCCGCGAGGTCCACCCCTCGGACCTGCCGGCCGAGCTGCACACCGCAACGGCGGGCGACGCATCCGACGGCACGGCCAACGAGGAGACCGGCGACTGGCAAACCCTGCTGGCGCAGTGGGCGCGCAGCAAACTCGCCTTCGGCGAACGCGCCATCCTGAAGGAGGCCACCCCGGCCTTCGAGTCGACGATGCTGCGCGTGGCACTGGAACACACCGGCGGCCGCAAACGCGACGCCGCCAACCTCCTCGGCTGGGGCCGCAACACGCTGACGCGGAAACTGGGGGAGCTGGATCTCGAACTCTAGCGACTGGGCAAAATCGGATTTGACATTGCCGTTTTGCCCCTGTTAAGGTGCGGTTTGATGGAGACGCCAAACCAACACGCGAGCGCCCGATCCGCCCGTCCCATGCCGACTGAGCAAGAGTTGGCACGGATCTTGCTACACACACACACACACACACACCTCCCCTCCGAGCGCTGACCCGAACGCTCACGCGCGCGCAGGGCGTAGCAAATCCCCCTTGAGCTGGCCGGCCGGGCTGGCTCCGCACAACACCCGAAACTCCGATCCGCACCGCGTCGCGCGCAGGTGCGGCGGCGTTGCTTGGCGGCCGGCCAAGACACCACGAATTCAAGTAGGGAGGAGGTCCTGAATGAAGATCTTGTCAACGAGGCTCTTGCCCCTGTGCGGCGTGAGCGCTATGTGCGTCTTGCTGCTGTCCACGACGGCGCACGGGGAGAACACTTACACGGTGCCTCTGTTCCATGGCACCCATAACGAAAGCGGGCAGGGCTTCGTGCGCATCCTGAACGCCTCCAACAGATCGGGGGCCGTCTCGGTCACCGCTTGGGACGATGCGGGCAGCGAATTCGGCCCGCTCACCTTGGCCATCGACGCATCCGCCGTGCGCCACTTCAACTCCGAAGACTTGGAGGACGGCAATCTCTCCAAGGGGCTGACGGGCAGCACGGGCCGCGGGCAGGGGGATTGGCGGCTCAGGCTCACCACCGATCTCAACCTCGTCGTGCTTGCCTACGTGCGCACCGCGGACGGTTTCCTCACCAGCATCCATGACACGGCGCTTGGTCAGAGGGATACGCGCTTGGCCCGCTATGTCTATCCGGCGTGGATCTTCAACCCTGGCAGCAACATGCGCCAAGTGAGCAAGGTGCGCATCGTCAACCCCAACGGCGAGGCACAGGGGGTCACCATCTCCGGCCTGGCGGATGATGGGCGCGCCGGGGCCGGGCAGGTGACCGTCCAGCTTGGTGCCAACGCCGCACGGCTGCTTTCCGCCCAAGAGCTGGAGTCCGGCCAGGCCGCCGGCCTCACTGGCGCCCTGGGTGATGGCCAAGGCAAATGGAAACTCGAGGTCATGGCCGAACGGCCGCTCACGGTAATGAGCTTGATCCGAGCCGACACCGGCCACGTTACCAACCTCTCCACGGCGCCGATGCTCCTCGCGCCCGCCAACGCGGAGGAGTTTCAGGCGCGAATGGCCGGCAAGCGCGCGGTGGCGGGCCCTTACTCCGTGGAGTTTGCCGGGACGCGCTTCACCGAGCGATACAACGGCACGGTGGAGCGCGGAACCTACCAGTACACGGCGGTCGGCCCCCGTACGGGCCTTTTGCGAATGCGCTACAACGACGGCACCGTCTGCCCCGTCGCGGTGATCTACGACGCGCAGGAGTCTGCGCGGGCCTTATCCGTTTGCGACGATGGAGAGGGTACGGACCTCGCTTGGCGGCTGACGGCCGAAGACGCGGACCCGGAGCCGCCCGATGGCGACGATCACGGCAACACGCGGTCTTCGGCTACCGTGGTCGCGCTGCCGAGCGAAACCGGAGGGCGGATCGACCCCAGCACCGATGTGGACTACTTCCGGTTCGAGGTCTCCGAGACGCGCGAGGTGACCGCCGGGACGCCGGGCAACAACAACACTTGGGTAACGCTGGAAAACAGCGAAGGCGTGGAGCTCGAAAGAAACACCGTTCGGGACGGCACCAACTACCGCACCCCTCGACGCAACCTTTCGGCGGGAACCTATTACGTCCGCGTGGATGCCTATCAGTCGCGGACCGGGGCCTACACGCTGCGGCTGACGGCCGAAGACGCGGACCCGGAGCCGGATGGCGACGACGCCTGCAGTGTGGGGTTGGTGCTGAGCCCCGGCGACTACTGCACCGTTGATATCCCCAACATCAGCGTCGGCACGGACAGGTTCCGCGTGACGTCGAGCGGATCGGGCTGCTACGGCGGGCTCTGCGGCGGGAGAAGCCTCAACTTAAACGGGTTCAGGGCCTCCAGGATATCGGACACGAACGACTGGCGGATCGACGCGCTGCCGTAGCGCTTCCGCCAGCGGCTTTGTTCCGCAAACGCCCCTAACTGTCGAGGGCAGCGTGATGATTCGGAAGAATCGCAAACGGTAGCCAGCGCCTAGGCGGTTCCCCCTAACGGGGAGGGGCTAGGCGTCGGCAAAGCAAGGCGGAGACCGGAGACGGAGGATTGCAGATGGCCATGCACAGGTTCGCGCCGATCATCTTGTTCGGCTTCTTGCCCGGTCCTAATGCGGCACTTGCTGCCGACGACTTGGCGGTCGTCGATGCCTGGGAGCATAGGGCTGTCGCCGCCGCGTCGGCCGGCGCACGAGAGGTGGCGGAGAGCGCGGGGGAGAAGGAGAAGGCCAAGTCGATTGACGAACAGCTCTGGGATGCCGTCGCGGCGCAAGATCGAGCATTGGCGGCCAAGCTGCTCCGGCAAGGTGCAGACGGGGGAGCGCAGGTCCACAGAGGTGGTGTACACATAGAGAGTTTCAGCATCACGATAGACTCCAGCAAGGAAAACACTTCCAGCTTGGGATACACCTACCGGCCGGACACGCCCCTCAAGAAGGCGGCCAAGGACGGGTCGTCCGCAATGGTCCGTTTGTTGCTCACGGCGGGTGCGGACGACGCGGACGACGCTGCCTTCCAGCACGCCGTGCGGAGCGGACAGGTCGACGTGGTGAAGGATTTCCTGATCGCGCGCTCGGATGACCCAGGAGGATGGGAAGGCCGCGTGGTGTGCGGTGAAGCATGCCGGTATCAGTATCAGGGCGAGCTGGGCGACAAACTGCGAGGCCACTTGTTGAAATCGGCCAACGCCGAGGCGTTCTCGCTCTTCAGGCAAGTGGGCTTGGCGATTGACGACCTCTCCTCCGACCAGGCGTCCGCATTGTTGGGCGCGGCGATCGTCCAGAACGACGCCGAAATGGCTTTGATGGCCCTTGCCGCCGGCGCCGATCCCAATCTTAGGACCGATGCCCGTGGCGTGCCGAAACAGCGTGACGGCATTTCTGAGAATTGGCCGGCGCTCGGTGCGGCAGTCTCGAAGGAAATGCCGCCTAGGGTCGTTACCGCATTGTTGGAGGCGGGCGCGGACGTCGACGCCACAGTCACAGGCGGCTTGTCAAAGCTGCAGGGCTTCACCGCCTTGCATTTCGCCGCCGCCACGGGCAGTGATGACGTCGTTGCGATCTTGATCGAAAGACAGGCGGCCATCGATCCTGTGTCCGGGGGCAGCATGGGGTCGAGTAATAAGGTCACCCCTTTGATGCTCGCGGCCAACAGAGGCCATGCGGCGGTAATCCGCGCCCTTATTGGCGCCGGAGCGGACGTGAAGTTGAACGTGTCTGGCCTTACGGCATTGAAGGTCGCCAAGAACAAGGACATTGAGCGGTTGCTCAAGGATGCCCGGAAGCGTCGAGACTGACGTGGCACCCGGATCACCCGCATTGTCGATGAGCGCATGCTGCCCTGCATCAGAGATAGGTTAGCGCAACTTTGATTCAATCCGACCTCACCAATTCCAATTCCGGCGGCAAGGCCAAGGGCCGGCGCATCGGCATTCTGGTGGCGCTGGGCTGCTTGATGGCCGCCATCGGCTACGCGGGCTTCGCCTTGTTGAACGGTCAGGCGCCGGAACCTTCCGAGCGGGCGGAGCGGGCGATTCTCGAAGCGGCCATTGCCCACATCGACGCGGAAAGCCGAGGCGCCCTCTCGCGGGCCGTATCCAGCCCCGCACCGCCACCCGAGGCCAGCTCCGGCACTGCTGGTCGCGCAGCGCCGGATGCAGTGCCCGAACGCCCTGCCCCCCAACCGCCGGAAGGCTATTCGTTTGCCAAGGTGGAAACCGAGATGGCCAAGTCGCCCATGCCTCTAAGGGGGCTTGAGGTGCCGGAAGGCATCGACGACGGCTTGGATTGGCTGGGCGCGCCCGACGCCATTCCATCCTTGGCGCAGCAAGCGGCGGCGGCCGGGCGGGACTGGTCCTTCGGCTGGGCGCGGGCGGCGCTTGACGCCGGGCCGGAGGCCGCCAAGGCGGCCTTGGAGGATTTGGGCTTGGAGGTGCTGGGGACGTCCGGGCGCCTGCTGAGGGCCAAGCTGCCGGGGGATCCGGCCAGCCTGCAGGCCATCGCCGCACTGCCGCAAGTTGCTGGTTTGGGCGCGGTCCCCAAGGAGCGCAAGGTCCCGGCAGGCTTCGTTGAGGAGGTGCTCGCCGCCCCGGCCTACGAACGAACGCCGGTGTTCATCACCCTGATGACGGACGACCCCCAAGGCCGCTGGCGGCGCCGACTGGAGGAGCTGGGCGCCGTGGTGGGCCGCTTCGACCCGGACATCCGCGCCTACGCCGCCCACATCGACACCGCCGCCTTGGAGGCCATCGCCAGCCAAGACTTCGTGCTGGCCGTGGAGCCCATCGGCATCGTGCGGGTCGCCCACGACACCGCGGTGCCGGCCATGGGCGTCGATGCGGTGCGCCGCTTCGCTGGCTCGGCGGGCCTGTTCTCCGGCACCGCCACCGGCGCTTCCGTGCCCATCGCCGTCATGGACACCGGATTGAACCTCGATCATTTGGACATCTCGACCCACCGGGAGAGCGTCTGCGGCGCCAACTTCGCGTATTTCGAGCGCCGGGCCAATGACGCGGACCTGTGGGTGGACGAAAACGGGCACGGCACCCATGTCACCGGCACCATCATCGGCAACGGCTACGTCGAACCGCGCTACGCCGGCATGGCGCCCGGCGTGCGGCACATTCGCTTCGCCAAGGTGCTCGGCCAAGGCGGCAGCAACGAAGAGATCGTTCTGCGCGGCATGGACTACCTCGCCAGACCTTCCAGTTGCGCGGAAACCGGCCGGAGCAGTGCCCGGGTGAAGCCGCTGATCGTAAACGTGAGCTTGGCCGACTCCCGCCGAGTATGGCGAGGCAGGAGCTTTGGCGAGCGCAAGCTCGACTCGCAGGTGTGGAGCCATCGTCAGCTCTACGTGGTGGCGCAATCCAATGAAGGCATCTACGCTTTCTCGGACTTCGCCGCCGCCAAGAACTCCTTGGCGGTGGGCGCGGTGCATGATAGCGGCGACCTCGCTTCATTCAGCAGCCACGGACCCACGGCGGACGGGCGCTTGGCGCCCCAGGTCGTCGCCACGGGAGTGGGCGTTTACTCCGCGGCGGGCGCCGGCCGCCAACGGGATTACGTTAGCGCTGACGGCACCAGTATGGCCTCGCCCTCCGTGGCCGGGGTGGCGGCGCTGCTGATGGACGGGTTGCCCGCGCATCGGGAACGGCCGGCCTTGACCAGGGCGCGCCTCATGGCCAGCGCCATCAAACCGGACGTTTGGCTGGATGCGCCGAGCCGTTTTCCAGCCGACAACTCCAAGGGTCCCGGGTCGCTTCAGGCCCGCTACGGGCTGGGCAAGGCGTCGGCCCGCACCAGTGTGCTGAACCGCAACCAAGCGGACGGCTGGGTCGGCGGCGGCGGCGTTGCCGAAGTGAGCGAGGGCGAGTATGCCCACCAGGACATCGAGGTGCCGGCAAACGCCAGCCGCTTGGATTTGGTGATGACCTGGGACGAACCGCCCACGGACACCATCGGCCATGCGGTGCTGAACGACCTCGACCTCTGGCTGGACCGAGGAGGCGACTGCGGTTCCGCAGCCTGCGGCGAGCGATCCTCCGTCTCCCGCAAGGACAACGTGGAGTGGATCATCCTGCGCAACCCGGCGCCGGGCACCTATAGGGCGAAGATCCTGCCTCGGCGCATCCACGGCGCCGCGCCCAGGGCAGCCTTGGCTTGGACCGTGGTCCGCGGCCCTGCCGCCCCGCAGCTTCGCATCCAAGCCAACAAGAGCAACCTCGATGGCGCCGGTCCGCATGATCTATCGCTGACGCTGACCGCCGACGGCTACGTGGCGGCCGGAACCCGGCTGCACTTTACCTGCGACGCGGAAGACTTGTCCGATTGCCAAGGTGTGCGGCTGTCGAACTTCAACAGGACGCGGGAGGACGGCGTCGCCAACAATTCGGCGGACGTCCCCTGGGGCACCTCGGTTGAGCTGGGTGAAATCGGCGTCGGCGAAAGCCAGAAAGTCAGTTTTCGACTGGCCGCCGCACCCGCCGCCGACGAACCGGCGCCAGTGCGGCTTTACATCACGGCCAGCGCCTGGAACGCGGAGCCGGCCTTCACGTCCATCGGCATGAACGGAAGCAGCGGCGAGGCGGCGCCGGCCGCCGCCGCGCATCCGGCAAACGACGGCTTTGCCACGGCCGCCCTGCTCGAAGGGAGGAACGGTGCCTTGGCGTTGGACCTGCGGCTGACCACCACCGAACCCGGCGAGCCGGCGTTCAGCGCGGGGCGTCCGGCCGGTTCTCTCTGGCATGTCTGGACCGCCCCGGCGGACGGCCTTGCGCAGTTCGGCGTTCAGCATGCGGAGGGGGATGAAGATGAAGACCCAAGCGCCGTGAAGGTCGAGGTCTTTCAAGGCGACCGCATTGCCGGGTTGGAGCCGGTGGCCTCCAAGCTCTGGGGAGCCTCTTTCTTTGCCGACCAAGGCGAGACCTACCGCATTCGGGTGAGCCATGCGGGCATTGGCTTGCCGCTGACCCTGCACTGGCTGCAAGGGCCGCGGCCGGCGAACGACGACTTCAGCCAAGCCGTCACGCTGACCGGAGCGGCCGGCAGCGCCGAAGGCAGCAACCAAGGCGCAACCCTGCAGCTTGGCGAACAGTTTGGGTCACTGGCGGCAACCACCTGGCATCACTGGCAGGCGCCGACGGACGGCGTCTGGCAGTTCAAGGCTGACCACGGCAGCGCCCGCCTGCTTGCTTTCACCGGCGACGCGGTGGCGGAGCTCAGGCTGGTTTCCGGCTATCCGAGCCGCTCCATCAGCTTTCCCACCCGTGCTGGAGAGACCTATCGCATCGCGGTCGCCGCCGAAGACGCCTTCGCCGGCGGGCGCCGCTACCGGCTGAGTTGGCGCGAGGGCTCCGCAAGCGACAACAACGACGACTTCGCCAACGCCGAGGAGATCAGCGGCGCATCGTCGACCATCGGCGTGTGGGTTGGCCGCACGGAAACGGTGCAGCCCGGCGAACCCGTTGCAACCGGTACCCGAACCCGGTGGTGGAGCTGGGTGGCGCCGGAGGACGGCCGCTACACATGGCGGCTAGTCGATGCTTTTGCGGAGCTCCAGGTGACGGCTTTCGTCGCCCCACTGGCCAGTGAAGGGGCCGATCTCGAAAATCTGCAATTGGCGGGCACAACAGGCCCAGACGTCACATCCACCGAGTTTGCCTTCAACGCTGTGGCGCAACGCCGCTATTGGTTTGCCGTCGGCTACGCAACAGGTGATCTGGGGGCATTCCTACGGAAGGACGCAACCGCAAACTTGGCTTGGGGTGCTGCGCCCGAGCATGACGCATTGGCGAACGCCGCCGCGCTGTCCGGCGCCGCCGGTGCGCTAAGCGGCAGCAATGAATTCGCCACCGCCGAGCCTGGCGAACGCATCGGCAGGGGGGGCCATTCATCCCTGTGGTGGACCTGGGAGGCGCCCACCGCCGGTTGGTATCGCTTTTGGGTGGGCGAGGGCACATCGCACATCCTCGTCGCGTACCGACCCGGCGGCGACGGGTTCGCCGGCTTGGACCCCATATCCGCCATGCGTACGGAGTGGCTGGATGGAGGCCCCCCCGAAGTGCTGTTCTACGCGGAACCGGGTGTGCGCTACTCGGTGCGGCTAGGATCCGCAAGCGATGCGTCAGGCGGTGAATTCAGGCTGCAATGGCGCGAGGCGGAGGCGCCGGTGTGGCTCAGATACGCTGGCCGATTGAACGCGACGCAACTCGACTTGGATGAACCGACGCCGAGCTGGGTCGCCCGAGACATTCGAGGCCTGGCGTTCGATGAACAGGGCACCACTTTGTACATGTCTTCGAACCGAGGACTGCGTGTGCTGGAGCGCGACGCCGCAACTGGTGCGCTTGAGCTGGTTCGAGTTCTGAGAGATGGCTTGGAGGCATCACATGCCCTTGTTTGGGACCCTCAGCGAACGAAGCTATACGTGGGAGAACGCTACTCTTGGCATCGCTTCGCGCCCATCGGCGACAACCGCGAAGAGCTTCGCAGCGATCCATTCGCGACAGCCGATGCTGGTTCTCACTGGCCCACCCATGCGGCATTCATGGACCCGGATGCAAAGTTCCTGTATTCAGTATCGGGCAACGGCATTGACGTCTTTGCATTCGAACCTTCGGATGCGCTCCGGCATGTGCAATACTTGGAGGTCGCCAACCTAACGCAGGCGTTGATGTCGAACAGCGGCGAATATGTTTATGCTGCAGCCAATGATCAGGATGTGCTCGTCCTCGAGCGCAGTGCCGCGACGGGCGAACTGAAGCAAGTTTCCGCCACCTCGAGCCACACTCGTATCGATACTTTCGCTGCAAGCGATGACGAACGCTTCCTATTCGCATTCAATGAGTATGCAGACAATGGCTATGCAGACACGCAGATCTTCCAATTGAGCGGCGATCCGGTCAGGGCGCGGCGCTTGGAGACCTTGGGGCGCCTGCAAGCTCCTTCTTACAGCGGACAACATATAGGCTGCTCTACCTCCCTGATACGGAATGGCCGGCTGGCTGCGGACGTGTTCTGCGAAAACTGGGCCTTCAGCATCGAATATCGGCCGCCAGCGGCAGGAACTGGAGGCCGAGGCGAACTGAAATTCACCGACTACCTCGCCAGTTGGCACCCGGACCGCTTCAACAACCACATTCCGGAGTTTTTCTCCCGCCGGAACAGGATGACTTCCAGTCCTGACGGTAAGCACGCCTACGTCGCCACCGGCAAGAACGAACTGCTGTTTTTCGAGCGCGTCGGCAACCAAGTGCAGATGCCCCTAGGCAATGGCCCAGCGCCGCCGGGCGATGATCACGGCAACACGCGGTCTTCGGCTACCGTGGTCGCGCTGCCGAGCGAAACCGGAGGGCGGATCGACCCCAGCACCGATGTGGACTACTTCCGGTTCGAGGTCTCCGAGACGCGCGAGGTGACGGCCGGGACGCCGGGCAACAACAACACTTGGGTAACGCTGGAAGACAGCGAAGGCGTGGAGCTCGAAAGAAACACCGTTCAGGACGGCGCCAACTACCGCACCCGTCGACGCAACCTTTCGGCGGGAACCTATTACGTCCGCGTGGACGCCTATCAGTCGCGGACCGGGGCCTACACGCTGCGGCTGACGGCCGAAGACGCGGACCCGGAGCCGCCCGATGGCGACGATCACGGCAACGACATAGCGAGTGCGACGAATCTTGCCCTTGGCGGGCGGCAATCCGGCAGGATTGACCCCGCAGGCGACAAGGACTACTTCAGGATTCAAGTTGCGGAGTCCGGCACTTTGACGGTTTACACCACCAGCGACATGGACACCGAGGGCCGATTGTTCGACGGTTCGGGAAGGCGATTGGCAAGCGATAGTGATGGAGGCGCAGGCTTCAATTTCAGAATTGAGCGCGAAGTTGATGCGGGCGCCTACTATGCGGAAGTGACCGAGTGGCGCGACGACGACACGGGCAGCTACACCATTCACGCGGAGTTTGATGCGTCAACTGACCCGGATGGCGACGACGCCTGCAGTGTGGGGTTGGTGCTGAGCCCCGGCGACTACTGCACCGTTGATATCCCCAACATCAACGTCGGCACGGACAGGTTCCGCGTGACGTCGAGCGGATCGGCCTGCTACGGCGGGCTCTGCTTCAGCGGGGAAAGCCTCAACTTAAACGGGTTCAGGGCCTCCAGGATATCGGACACGAACGACTGGCGGATCGACGCGCTGCCGTAGCGGTTCCGCCTGCGGCATTGCTCCCCAAACGCCAATCACCATTCCCCGAAAGGAGGGGACCATGAGAAAGCCACCGACCTTTGCGAGCGCTATGTGCGCCTTGCTGCTGTCCACGACGGCGCACGGGGAGAACACTTGCACGGTGCCTCTGTTCCATGGCACCCATAACGAAAGCGGGCAGGGCTTCGTGCGCATCCTGAACGCCTCCAACAGATCGGGCGCTAGTCTCGGTCACCGCTTGGGACGATGCGGGCAGCGAATTCGGCCCGCTCACCTTGGCCATCGACGCATCCGCCACGCTCCACTATGTGGCCAATTGGCAAGCGGATCGCTTCAACAACTACATACCCCAGTTCGAATCCCACGCCTTGGCGACCAGCCCGGACGGCCAACATGCCTATGTGTACTCCGAAGGCGAAATCCTAATCTTCGAGCGTGTGGGAGAGCGCATGGGCGAGCAAGCGCCCGTGCCGTAACGCGCTTGGGTGTACGACAGATCTTTGGTGACCGGTGCTGGGAGCGCGGGCGTCTCGCCCGCATGCAGGAGGAACGCCTGCGTTTCCCGGCTTGGCGCCGACACTCTTACCTGCCCGGCGGCGTGTATGATCCATGCGCGTGAGCGAACCCGTTGCATACATGGAGCGCACGCGGCGCTATTACGAGGCGCAAGGCTTCGCCAAGCCGTACGCGTGGGCGCGCTTTGACGATGTGCCTTTCGCGCCGCTGCCGCGGCCGCTGGCGCGCGCCACCTTGGCGCTCATCACCACCGGAGCCCTGTACGATCGCCAAGAATCCGAACCGCGCTTCGTGGCGTCCGCGTCCACCGCGCATCCGCCCGAGCGCTTGTTCGCCGGCGATCTGGCGTGGCACCGCGAGGCCACGCACATGGACGACCGCGGCAGCTACCTGCCCATCGAGGCGCTGCAAGAGTTGGCGGAAGAAGGCCGTTTCGGCGGCTTGGCGCAACGCTTCCATTGCGCTCCCACCGAATACAGCCAGCGGCGCACCCGCGAAGCGGACGCGCCGGAGTTGCTCAAGCGCTGCCGGCAGGACGGCGCGGACATCGCCCTGCTCGTGCCGTTGTGACCGGTGTGCCACCAGACCGTGAGTCTGGTCGCCCGCCACCTGGAAGCGAACGGCTTGCCCACCGTGATCCTCGGCTCGGCGTTGGACATCGTGGAGCGCTGCGGCGCGCCGCGCTTCGCGTTCACGGATTTCCCCCTCGGCAATCCGTGCGGCCAGCCCTACGATCGTGCCATGCAGCGCGAAACAGTGGCGGCGGCGCTGGCGTTGTTCGAGCAGGCGGGCGCCCCCCGCACCACGCTGCGCCTGCCCGCCCGCTGGCAGGGCAACGAGCAATGGCGCGAGAGCTACATGGCCTTCGGCGAAGCCGATCTCGCCGAGTTGCGGCGCATGGGAGACGAGCGCCGGGCCGAGCGGCAACAGCGGCGGGAATCGGGGCTGGTGCGGGCCGTGTGAAACGCACGGGCGGGGCCTGACGTTCTAAAGACGTTTGGCGAGATCGACGGGCACGGCGTAGCGGGGCTCGGCAGCGGGTTGGCCAGGCGCGGGCACTTCCAAGAACGTGATGTTCTCGTAGAAGTCGTCCAGCGTGACAAACCGGCCGATGGCTTCCGCCCACTCGCGCATCCGCCGGTTGCAGCTATGCCGCCACGACAGCGCTTCGATGCGCCAGCCACGCCGGCGCATCCGCTCAAGGTCCGCATGAAAACCAACGCCGTCCTCAAATCCGGCGCCATCGCCAGTGAGCATCACCGCGATGCCGGGGTTGCCGTTGTAGTCGAACCCATCGCGCAGCATCGCCGTCTGCAAGGCTTGATCGACGCCTTGCTCGCGCCCATGCAACGATCCGCGCTCCAACAGCTGCACGGTAACGCCTTCGTTCTCCAAGCGGTTCCACACATGCCGGAGTTCCGGCGGCACGGAGCCCACCGCGGTCGCGTGCTCGATGGGGCGACCGGCTCGCGCCAGATCCAGCAGATGGCCGAAATGGATGCGCACACTTACGCGGGCGGCTTGGCCTTCGCGCTCCACCGCCACCTGCTGCGCGCCGATGAAGATGTTGGAGTTGTCCCAGTAGATGAAGGTCTTGTCCACGGTCGTCTCCTGTAACGGCAGTCCACCAGCCTCCCCTTCATGCGAAGCGTATTGGTGGCTGGTGTTTGCGTCAACCGATCATCCCGCACGATTTGGTGGCAGAATAGGCCCCTTGCGTTTGCCGCAATCCGGGGAGGGATGATGAAATTCGGCGTGCAAGTGAACTGTTACAGGACGACGTGGGAGGCCATCCGCGCGTCCATCTTGGCGATGGACGGGCGGCGCTGGAACAGCCTCTGGTTCGCCGACCACTTCCTGCCGCCCGGCCGGCCGGACGACGAGCACCTGACGGCGTTCGAGGGCTATACGCTCATCGCCGTGGCCGCCGGCATGACCAAAACCTTGCGCCTCGGCCACCTGGTGCTCGGCAACACCTACCGCAATCCGGGGTTGCTCGCGAAGATGGCGACGACGCTGGATCAGGCGTCCGAAGGCCGGTTCGAGCTGGCGCTCGGCGCGGCGTGGTTCAAGCGCGAGCACGAAGCCTACGGCTGGACGTTCCCGTCCATGAAGGAGCGGCAAGACCGCTTCCAAGAAGCCTGCGAACTGCTGCGCCTGCTGTTCACCGCCGACGGGCCCGTGGACTACAACGGCAAGTACTACCAGCTGGATCGAGCGCCGCTTGCCCCCGGCTGCTACCAGAAGCCGCACATCCCGATCATGGTGGGCGGCACCGGCGAACGCCGCACGCTGCGCACGCTGGCCATGTTCGGCGACATCTTCAACTTGGACGGCTGGGCCGGGCAGGGCATGTCGCTGGAGGTGTACCGGCACAAGATCGGCGTGCTGGAGAAGCACTGCGCCGACGTGGGGCGCGACCCCGCCGAGATCAAGCGCACGCTGCTGATGCCGGTGCGGATCACCGAGGACAAAGCGCAGATCGAGCGTTTCCAGAAAGCGCTGGGCCCGGGCTCGATGGCCGGCCCGAAGAACGAGATCATCGACCGCATCGGCGCGTTCGCCAAGGAAGGCGTGGCCGAGGTCATGTTCGGCGGCGTGCCCACCGGCAACGTCGAGGCGTTCGAGCAGCTGGAAGAGGACATCGTCGCCGCTTTCGATTGACTCGCGGCCGGCGTTCGATTAAAACCCCGCACACACCAAGCCGCCCCGCAACGGTGGCGGCTTGCCATCCAATGGAGAGATTCTCATGGCACATGACATCGTGATTCGCGGTGGCGAAATCGTGGACGGAACGGGCGCCGCGCCCAGCCTTGGCGACGTGGCCATCGACGGCGACCGCATCGCCGCGGTCGGCCAGGTGGCCGGCAAGGGCAAGCGCGAAATCGACGCCAAGGGCATGGCGGTGACGCCCGGCTTCGTGGACTTGCACACCCACTTGGACGCCCAGATCGGCTGGGACCCGGAGATGACGCCGGTGAGCTGGCACGGCGTGACCACCGCCCTGCTCGGCAACTGCGGCGTCACCTTCGCGCCCTGCAAGCCGCAGGATGTCGAACTCCTCGCCGCCATGATGGAGACGGTGGAGGACATCCCCAAGAACGCCATCCTCACCGGCCTGCCGTGGAATTGGGAAGACTACGGCGGCTACCTGGACGCCATCGAGAGCCTCGACCCGGCGCTGAACGTGGCCGGCATGGTGGGCCACTGCGCGGTGCGCTTCTACGTTATGGGCGAGCGCGCCGTCGAAGAGCAGGCGACGCCGGAGGAACGCGCGCAGATGGCGGACGTGGTGGCCAAATCCATCGACGCCGGCGCGGTGGGCTTCTCCACCAACCGCTATCCGCCGCACAAGCTGCCGGACGGGCGCTCCATTCCCGGCACGTTCGCCGATCCGGTGGAACTGGTGGACATCGCCAAGGCGGTCGGCCCGCGCAACGGCCTGATGCAGGCGGTGGGCGCGAACTTCGACGTGCTCAAAGCCATGGCCGAAACCACCCGCGGCCGCATCCTGTTCAGCTACGGCACCGGCCCGCAACCGGGTTCCGGCAAGGCGCAGGCGGAGAACCTGGCCAAGCTGTGCAAGCACGGCGACCTCACCGCCATCACCCAGGTGCGCGGCTCCGGCTTCATGTTCGGTCTGCAATCGGCGCTGCCGGTGCAGGGCGAGACGTGGGACAAGGTGCGCAAGATGAAGTTGGCGGAACGCCTGGCCGCCATCCGCGACGCGGACACCCGCGCCAAGCTGGTGGCCGAGGGCCGCGACATGAAACGCCGCTTCCCCATGAGCAACGTGTTCTACCTCGGCGACGGCGAATCGCCGGACTACGCCGCCCCGCCGGAGCGGAATCTCGAAGCCCAAGCGGCGGCGGCCGGCGAACACTGGGTGGAGACCTTCCTGCGCCTCTCGGACGAAACCGACGGCCGGGCGCTGTTCAACCTGCGCATGTTCAACCAGAGCCTCAAGGAGCTGGGCGACCTCTTCAAGAGCGAGCACATCTTCCCCAGCCTCGGCGACGCCGGCGCGCACGTTTCGCAAATCATGGACGCCGGTTGGCCGAGCTTCGTGCTCTCGCACTGGATCCGCGACGCCGGCCTCTACAGTCTGGAGGAAGGCGTGCGCCGCCTCACCTCCGGCCCGGCGCGCGTCTTGGGCTTGGCGGACCGCGGCACCTTGGCGGCGGGCATGAAGGCGGACGTGAACGTGCTGGATCCGGCGGCGGTCGCGGAACGCCAGCCGGAGCTGGTACACGACTTCCCGGGCGGCGCCCCGCGCTACATTCAGAAGTCCAAGGGCTACAAGAACACCATCGTCAACGGCGCGGTGACGTTGGAAGACGGCGAACACACCGGCGCCCGCGCCGGCCGCGTGCTGCGCCACGCCGGGTAGCCGCTCGTTGCAGACCGCCCGGCCCAGCCGGGCGGTTTCGCATTCAGTAGCCGGCGGGTTCTTCCGCCCCTCGCCGCGCCGCGGCGTCAGTTACCGGCGCCGGCCGACACGTCCAACAAAAGCGGCGCTTCCCCAACGGCCATTACGCCGAGGTCGTAGCGGCGGGCGTCCGGCACCGTGTACGCGCCGGTGTTGGTGTGGGGGAACTGTTCGCTGATGTGCGTCACCACCACCCGGTGAGGGCCGGGCACAACGCCGTCCGTGGCGGGGATGGCGAAACGTCCGTCTTCGCCTTTGTTGGTGCGCGCTTGGGCGGGCGGGGCGTTCGCGTCTTCGGGCAGCAGCGTCACCCATGCGCGGCCCAACACGCTCCCTTCGTGGGTCAGTCGCCCAGAAACCGCCACCCGCGCTTTCGCGGTGAGCAGGCCGCGGCGGCGCAGCCAGTTGCGCAGCAGGTTCGGCCAAGCGGCGAAATCCGGGTCGCCCTGGCCGAGGCCCATGCCGTGCTCGCCGTGGCCGAAGACGTGCAGTTCGGCGGGTACGCCGGCGGCCAGCAGCGCGTCGTAGAACAACGTCGATTGGGAGGCCGGCACGATGCTGTCCTCGTGGCTATGCACCAGGAATGTTGGCGGCGTGCGTTCGTTCACGCGGGTGTCCGCCGGCGTGTATTCCTCCGCCTTGCGGCCGCGCAATACGCCATTCGTGACGGCGTACACGGGGACGAGGAAATCCGGGCGGCTCGAAATCCGTTCCACGGCGTCTTCGGCGGCGGCGTCGCCTTCGTCCCAGCGGGTGCCCACCGCCACCGTCAAGTGACCGCCGGCGGAAAACCCCAACATGCCGAGGCGGCCCGCGCTGACGCCGAGCTCGCTGGCGCGGCTGCGCACCAAGCGCACGGCGCGCAGGCCGTCCAACAGCGAGATGTCCGAATGGTAGCGGGGCGCAACGCGATAGCGCAGCACGAAGGCGGCGATGCCCTGCCGGTTCAGCCAGCGCGCCACCTGCAAGCCTTCTTGGTCGGCGGCGAGGATGCGGTAGCCGCCACCGGGCGCCACCAGCACACCCACCCCGGTGGCGGTTTCGCGGGCCGGCAAGTGAACGGTGATTTGTGGGCGATCAATCGCCCCGTCGCCTTCCGCCCGCGGCGCGGCGCCGGGCCAGAGCGGAATCTCGCGGAAGTCTTCCAGCGCGGTCAATCCGTGCGGCGCAAGAGCCAGTCGCGCATGGTGGTGGAAACCAAGTCGCTCGCGTCCTGCTGCACGAAGTGGTTGGCGCCCGGGATGGTCACCAGCGTGAGGTCGGAGTCCACCCAGTTCCAAGTGCCGGCGAGCGCCCCCGGCAGCAAGGCGGTGTCTTCCAAACCGTGGAACATCAGCACCGGGCAGCGCACGTTCGGCATGTTCGGGGCCCCGAAGGCGGGTTGGGGCGCGGCGTCTCCGGCTTCCTCCTCGGCAGCGGCGGGCGGGCGCGGATAGTTCGCCTTGTAGTAGTTCAACATGGCCTCGAAATCCGACGCCTCGAAGGCGGTGATGTACTTCTTCCTCGCCTCAGGGTCGCGCACCCAGAACGTCAGCCCTTGCGCGGTGAGCGTCTTGTGCGCGTCCGGCTGCTGGAAGTTGAAGGCGTACTGGCTGTTGCGGCGTTGCGCCGGATTGCCGGCGAGTTCGCGCACGAGACCGCGCGGATGCGGCAGATTCAGGATCACCAGCAGGCGCACCAGCTCCGGCCGCGTCATGGCGACGTTCCACGCGATCGCGCCGCCCCAGTCGTGGCCCACCACCACCGCCTGCTCGCGCTTCTCGGCGGCGATGACGGCCGCCACGTCCGCAACCAGATGCGGCATGGCGTACTGCGCCACCCCCTTCGGCTTGTCGCTTTGGTTGTAGCCGCGCAGGTCCAGCGCCGCGACGAGGAAGCGGTCGCTGAGCGCCGCCATCTGCTCGCGCCACGAGTACCAGAAATCCGGGAAGCCGTGCAGAAACACCACCAAGGGCGCGTCCTTCGGCCCGGCCACGGCGTAGTGAATGCGCACCTCGCCGTTGGCGGCAAAGCGGTGTTCCACTTCGTCGAAGATGTCTGCGGCGGCGGACATGGCTAAGGATGCGACGAGGCCCAAGGCGAGGCAAACGGCCGGCGTTCTCATCGACACCCCGCGCAATTCAAGGCCGTCAAGCCGGTCGTCGTCAACGCCGTCGCGGTTTCGCTCACGTTCGCTTCTCCCTCCCAAACGCGGACATAGCGTACCATGCGGCGCATTAACAGCGGCGCAAGCGCGTGTCCGACGAAATCCTTCCTGTGATCCTGGCCGGCGGCGCGGGAACGCGCCTTTGGCCGCTGTCGCGGGAACTGTACCCGAAGCAGTTTCTCCGCTTGGTCGGGGAAAGAACGATGTTGCAGCACACGCTGGCGCGGCTGGACGGCGTGGGCGCATCGGCGCCGGTGGTGGTCTGCAACCACGAACACCGCTTCATCGTGGCCGAGCAATGTCGCCAAGTGGACGTGGCGCCGGCCGCCATTTTGCTCGAGCCGGCCTCGCGGAACACCGCCCCGGCGTTGGCCATCGCCGCCTTGCGCGCCGTTCGCGACGGCGATCCGGTGCTGCTCGTGCTGCCCGCGGACACCCACGTCGCCTCCGCCGCGGCGCTGCACAGCGCGTGGCGGAAGGCGCTGCCGCTCGCGCGCGAGGGGCGGATTGTCGTCTTCGGGTCAACCCCCACCAGCGCGGAAACGGGCTACGGCTACATCCGCGCCGGCGCGCCGGTTACGGGCATGGGAGAAGCAGTGGCCGAAGTGGCGGAGTTCACAGAGAAGCCGAGTCCCCAGTTGGCTGAGCAATACGCTGCGACTGGCGGCATGTATTGGAACAGCGGCATGTTCCTGCTGCGGGCGAGCGTGTATCTGCAGGAGCTGCGGGCGTTCCGCCCGGACATCCACGCCGCCTGTGCCAAGGCGGTGGCCACCGAGCGCCGCGACTTGGAGTTCGTGCGGCTGGGGGACGCCTTCCGCGACAGTCCCGCGGATTCCATCGACTACGCGGTGATGGAGCACACCCGCCGCGCCTGCGTGCTGGCCGCGGACATCGGCTGGACCGACATGGGTTCGTGGAAGGCGGTGGCGGACGCCCAACCAAAAGCCGCGCACGCCAACACCTTGAGCGGCGACGTGATCGCGGTTGCCACGACGGATTCGCACCTCGCCGCCAGCAGCCGGTTGGTGGCCGCGGTGGGTTTGCGCGGCACCGTGGTGGTGGAAACCGAGGACGCGGTGCTGGTGGCGGCCAAAGAGAGCGTACAGGACGTGAAGCAGGTGGTGGATCGCTTGCGCGGGCAAGAGCGCGGCGAGCACCGCGTACACACAACGTCGCACCGACCGTGGGGCCGCGCCGAGTTGTTGCGGCAAGGCGACGGCTTCCTCGTCAAGCGCATCACCGTGTCGCCGGGCGAGTCCCTGTCGCTGCAAATGCACCACCACCGCGCCGAACATTGGGTGGTGGTGCATGGCGAAGCCGAAGTGCGACGGGGTGATGCGACTTTCCGGCTGGCCGCCAATCAATCCACCTACATACCGGCCGGCGAACGGCACCGCTTGACGAACCCGGGCGACGAGCCGCTCGAAGTGATCGAGGTGCAAGTGGGCGAGCGGCTCTCCGAGGACGACATCGTGCGCTTCGACGATCGCTATGGACGTTGAGCGTGTAAGCGCACGTCCGTGCGTGTTTGTGCGACAATGTGCGCATGGCGGTGGTCGTTCGACTGTTCTGGAACATCTGTTTGCTGCGCGTGGGGCCGGAGTTGGTTCCGCCGCGGGCGTGGTTCATCTGCCCGATCATCCTCGCCCATTTGGCGATCAACGTCGTGTGGCTGGAGGTGGCGGTACCGGATCTGCCGTCCGCGCTGGCGCTGAACGCAGCGCTCCTCAACCTCGCCGTGATGGCGGCCGCCATCTGGTTCGCGCTCTACATCCGTCAGCACGAGGGGCGCTTTCCCGCCACCCTCGGCGCCGCCGCCGGCGCGGAGACGATGCTCACGGCGGTGTTGCTCGTCATCTACGGTTTCACCAACGGAGTGGTGCGCGAGACCGCGTGGTGGGTGTTCCTAGTGTGGTCCATCGTGGTGGTGGGCTTCATCTTGCAGCGGGCGCTTTCCTGCCGGATGTGGCTGGGGACGTTGTTGTCTTTGGCCATCTCCTCCACCAGCATGATCGTCGTGAACACGGTGCTGGCGCCCATGCTGCCGGCGGATGTGGTGCTGGAGACTTCGGCGGCGGACTAGGCGCGCCCTTTTGGGCGCGTTGGCGCGCCCTGTCGGGCGCGTTGGAGTTTGCTTGCGCAAACTCTGGGCGTGGGTGGAGTTTGAGCCATCTTGCGGTGGCGGGTGGCGCTCTAGGGGACTGGCAAGACGTTGGCGCGCCTCTATTTTCTTGGCATCGGCGGCACCTTGATGGGCAGCTTGGCGCTGCTTGCGCGGGAGCAAGGCCACCAGGTGAGCGGCAGCGACCGGGCGCTGTATCCGCCGATGAGCGATCAGCTTGCGGCGGCGGACATCGACGTGTTCGAGGGGTTCGCGCCAAGCCAACTGCGCCCGGCGCCGGACTTGGTGGTGATCGGCAACGCCAAGCTGCCACGCGGCCACGCGGCCGTGGAGCACGTGTTGAACAGCGGCCTGCGTTACACCTCCGGGGCGCAGTGGCTGGGCGAGGCGGTGTTGCCCGGGCGCTGGGTGGTGGCGGCGTCCGGCACGCACGGCAAGACCACCACGGCGAGCATGATCGCGCGCATTCTGCACCGCGCCGGGCTTGCCCCGGGCTTCTTGATCGGCGGCGTGCCGGTGGGCTTCGGGGCGTCCTCGCGGCTGGGCTCCGGCGAACACTTCGTGGTGGAGGCGGACGAATACGACACCTCGTATTTCGACCGGCGTTCCAAGTTCGTCCACTACCGCCCGCGTACGCTGGTCATCAATAACTTGGAGTTGGACCACGCCGACATCTTCGACGATCTGGGGCAGATTCAGACGCAGTTCCACCACCTGCTGCGAACCGTGCCGGGCAACGGCTTAGTCATCGCGCCGGCGGCGGACGCCAATGTGGACGCCGTGTTGGAAAGGGGTTGCTGGACGCCGGTTGCCCGCTTCGGCCCGGGGCCCTCCCCGGCCGGGGAAGAACATTGGCAAGCGGGTACGCAAACCGCGGACGGCAGCCGCTTCGAGGTGTTGCGTGGCGGCGAGCCCGTGGGCACGGTGTCGTGGCCGCTCATCGGCGAGCACAACGTGCGCAACGCGCTGGCGGCGGTAGCCGCCGCGCGACACGCCGGGGTCGCGCCGACGTTGGCGACCGAAGCGCTTTGCGAATTCGCCGGGGTGAAGCGCCGGCTGGAGCGCATCATCGACCTGCCGGGCCTCGCCATCTACGACGACTTCGCGCACCACCCCACGGCGATCGCCTCCACGCTGCGCGGCTTGCGGGCGCGGGTGGGCGCGGCCGAGCGCATCGTCGCGGTGGTGGAACCCGGGACGCACACGATGTCACTCGGAGCCCTTCGCGCCGATTTGGCCGGTTGTTGCGCGGCGGCGGATCAGGCGTTTTGGTTTCGCGGCGAGAACATCCGCTGGGATGTCGGCGAGCTGGTGCGCACCAGCCCGATTCCGGCGGTGGTGAAACGGACATCGATGAACTGACGGACGCCATCGCCGCGTTGCGGCGGGATGTCGCGCAGCCCTGCCATGTGGTGCTGATGAGCAACGGCGCGTTCGGCGGCATCTACGCGAAACTCAAGGCGCGTCTCGCGGCTGGTTGACCTAGCCGAAGAAAAGGGGTAGGTTTCCGCGCATGTTGTGGTTCTGCTTTCTTTCATAGTCGCGTACGTGATCGGCTCGGTTTTGGTCGACTAGCGTCGCAGCCGCGTCCTCTGCGCGAGCGTTCCGGCGCCCGGTTCGATCCGCCGGCGCACACGCAGTTCGCGGCCGTCTCGCTCAGAACTGGCCTTCGGGCATGGCCATCACCGGCGCGGCGCCGGCGGCGATAGCGCATTCGAGACCGAGCGTTTTTGGCAACAGCTTGGCGTAGAAGAACCGCGCCACCGCCAGCTTGCCGTTTTCTTCGTCGCCGGCCGCGCCGGCCATCTTCGCCCACAGCCAGGCGTACAGCGCCAACCCGGTGAGTTCGAGGAAATCCGTGGCCACCGCGCCGGCCGCGTTCGCGTCCTGCCGCGTCGCCGCCGCGATGGTGCCCGCAGCGTTTTCCACCGCTTGCAACGCCGCGTCCAACGGCTCGCGGAATTCGTCCGGCACCGCATCCGTGCGGCAGTCGTCGAGCAAATGCCGCAGCGCCTTGCCATCGTCGCGCAGCACCTTGCGGGCGGTGAAGTCGAGCGCCTGTACGCCATTGGTGCCCTCGTAGATCGGGCCGATGCGGGCGTCGCGGACGATCTGCTCCACGCCGTGTTCTTGGATGAAGCCGTGGCCGCCGAACGTCTGCTGCGCCAACAGCGCACACTCCATGCCGCGGTCAGTGAGGAACGCCTTGGCGACGGGTGTGAGCAAATCCACCAAGCCCTGCGCTGCGACTTCGCCTTGCGCGGCCCTGTCCAGCAGTAGGCCGACATAGGCGGCGAACGCCCGCCCGCCTTCGGTGAAGGCGCGTTGCGTAAGCAGCATTCGGCGCACGTCCGGGTGGACGAGGATCGAATCCGCTTCCCCGTGCGGATTGCTCGGCCCGGTGGCGGCGCGTCCCTGCAAGCGCTCGCGGGCGTAGGCGACGGCGTTTTGGTAGCCGAGTTCGGCCAGCGCGAGACCTTGCACGCCCACGGACACCCGGGCGTGGTTCATCATGGTGAACATGCAGGCGAGGCCGCGGTTCGGTTCGCCGATGAGGTGGCCGACGGCGCCATCGTATTCGATCATGGACGTGGCGCTGCCGCGAATGCCCATCTTGTGTTCGATGGAGCGGCTGACGAAACCGTTGCGCCGGTCGTTGCGTTCGGGCGCCGCTTCCGCGGGCAGGAACTTCGGCACGAGGAACAGCGAGATGCCGCGGCTGCCGGGCGGCGCGTCGGGCAGCTTGGCGAGCACCAGATGGACGATGTTCTCGGCCAAGTCGTGCTCGCCACTGGTGATGAAGATCTTGGTGCCGGTGAGGGCGTAGGTGCCGTCCGGGCGCGGCTCGGCGCGGGTGCGGATGAGACCGAGATCCGTGCCGGCGTGGGCTTCGGTGAGCGCCATCGCGCCGGTCCATTCGCCGTTGTAGAGGCGTGGCAGGTAGCGCTGTTTGATGGCTTCGTCGCCGTGCGCGTCGATGCACAGCGCGGCGCCGGTGGTGAGCGCGCCGTACAGGTAGAGGTTGGTGTTCGCGCCCCAGAACATCTCCTCCACGAGCAGCGTGAGCATCTTCGGCAGGCCTTGGCCGCCGTGGGCGGGATTGCCGGAAACGCCGAACCAGCCGCCTTCGGCCAAGCCCGCGAACGTGGCCTTGAACCCGCTGGGCGCGGTGACCTCGCCGTTCTCCCAGCGCGCACCTTCGGCGTCGCTGCTTTGGTAGGTGGGCAGCAACCGCTCGGCGGCGAACTTGCCGGCTTCGGCCAGCACCGCCTCGGCGAGTGCGCGATCCACTTCCGCGAACGCCGGCTGGCGCGACCATTCGGCCTCGGCACCGAAGACGTCGAACAGCACAAAGGCCGCGTCGTCCAACGGCGGTGCGTAGCGGAGCATGGGGTTGCGCTACCGGCCTTAGCGGCTAGAAGTGCGACACGCCGCCATCGATGGCGATGGTGTCGCCGGTGTGGTAGCTGCTCTCGTCGCTGGCGAAGTACACGGCGATGGCGCGGAAGTCCGCCGGTTGGCCCCAGCGCCGCTGCGGGATGCGCTTCAGCACGCGGGTTTGGAACACCTCCGTTTGCAGCGCCCGCTCGGTCATCGCCGTGGCGATCCAGCCCGGGATGATGGCGTTGGCGCGAATGCCGTAGCGCGCCTGGCCGACCGCCAACGACTGCACCAGTGCGATAACGCCGGCTTTGGTGGCCGAGTAGTGCTCGCTGCCGGCGGCGCCGAACCGCGCCGTGCCGCTGCTGGTCACCACCAGCGAACCGCCGCCGTGCTGCTTCATGTGCCGCACGGCTTCGCGGAAGGTGAGCATCACGCCGTCCATGTTCACGCGGAACACGCGGTGCCACTCGGCCAGCGTCATCTCGTCGAACCGCGCCCCGCCGCCACCGACCCCGGCGTTGGCGAAACAGGCGTCCACATGGCCGAAGGTCTCCACCGTGCGGGCGAACGCGGCCACCACCTCGTCTTCGTTGCCCACGTCGCAACGCAGCGCCAGCACTTTGCCGCCTGCGCCCGCCAAGCCTTCCAGCTTGTCCTTGGCCGCGGCGTTCTTCTCCTCGTTGGTGCCCCAGATGCACACCCCGGCCCCGGCTTCCACCAACCCTTCGGCGAAACCAAGCCCAATGCCCCCATTGCCACCGGTGACCAAAGCCACCTTGCCGGTCAGATCAAACATGCACCCTCCTCGCGGTTCAACGGTGGGAGCATAGCAGGGTGCGGAGCGAATCCCCCGCCTCCCCGTTGATCAGTTGGTCATGTCACAGCAGACACAGTGTGCGACCGCCGCAAGCGAGCGACCAACGAGATGACGGGGAGGAAGGGGACGTGGCGATCCGCTCCGTGCTCCTAGGCGGCACCTACGGCGGCGCCGACCAAGAAGCCGGCTAAGCCGCCGAACGCGCCGATGCGAGCGCCCAGAAGTGCGCCCCTCACTATCATCCCGCGCGCCATCGCCCGGGTTGCTACCCGGGTCGCAGCGGCCCTCGCAGACGGTGCGGTACTAGCTCCGCCAATCATGGCACCAGCACCCATCGCCGCCTTGCCCACATTGGACGACGATTGATTGCGCACCAAGACGTAGGCAACCTGGGCAGTTGGTTCCGCGTTTCCGTTTGGTTGAACGCTTTCACCCGTAGTTGGGCTCCAAGCAGCGCCGGCACCTAGGACGAGGGCGCAGGACAGCGCCAGTATTTGCTTCTTCATTGCATTCTCCTTTCTGTTTGCAGTTGAGGTTGAAGTTGCAGGTGGAACTATGCCAGTTCTAGAAAGCAGAAAATAGCGACTTTTGCTCGATTTTGTGTAGGAAATTCGCCCGACGAGCTCTTTTGAGACGGCTAGGCAGGTTTTTTCGCCTCTTGCGCCGCCGAGGAGCCGATGGCCTTGAGCCGTGCACGCAAGGAGGGGTGCGGCCAACCCGGTGCGTCAATGTGAACATTGTTTTCGTCGTATAGCCGTACCAGGGATTGCCCTACGACCTCGGCATCGCCCATGATCTCCACAGCTTTGCGATCGGCGCGGTATTCCCACTGGCGTTGAAACAGGCCGGGCAGAATGATCCAGAAAAACGGGACGCCAATGCCGACGCATACCAGTTCCGCCAAAAAAGTGTCTCGTTGGAGCACCACAAAGTGGAAGTACAGCAAGTGCAGGGCAGCGGAACCGAGAATCAGCGGAGCTGCCCGTCGCGTGGTGTCGCGGTTTAGGACGTGGCCGATCTCGTGGGCCAGGATGGCTTTGATGTGCGCGGTTGACAGGTTCTCGACAATGCCGCGGCCAAGCACGATGAAGTAGCGGCGCAGTCCGCCTATCGCCAGCGCATTGACCATCTTGCCATCTTGCACGCGCAGGTGGAACTTGGGCACCTTGTGCGTCTTGCGAATGTCGTCCAGCCAACCGTGGATTTCGGTGTGTTCGTACGGATCAAGCGTCTGCGCCCGGTAGTAGAGGAACCACGGCACCACCCAAGTTTGGTAGAGCGGATATGCGGAAACCACCAGCAAAGTCACGAGCCATTCGAGTGCGCTGGTTTGCCCGCCGTCGCCCACTCGGTCCAATGCAACGAACGCGGCGAAGACGCCCGCCGTGCCCACAACGGCCCAGAAGTGCCGGCGCACCCGAAAGCCCGCGGTCTCGTCTTCGTCCGGCCGGCGGCAGGCCCAAAGATGGGCCATCATCGCCACTTGCCAGAGGTGAAAGCACATGTAGAACAAGATTCCCACGACAGCGCCCCGCAGGGGCACGTCCAGCCACCACGGCAACTGCTCGCCGTAATCGCGCAGCATGGGCATGTAAGCGAGACCCACATACAAGAGAACGCCAGCCAAGCCGGCGAACATCCCAATGGCGCCCAGAAGCGCGAAGCCCTCCTTCTCCCCGTTGGTCTTGATGCGCACCAGAGCCAGTGCGAGCGCGCCGCAAGCGACGGCAACCAAAGAACCCAAGGGGAGGAGGAGGGCGGACATGGCGAGTTGCCCGTTCCGCGCGGCTACGCGGCACCGGCGGCGGCGCCGACCACCAAGCCGACGAAGCCGCCGAACGCGCCAATGCGTGCGCCGAGCAACGCCCCGCGCACCACGGCCCGACGCGCTATCACCGCACCAACGGCAGCCCCAGCCGTCTCTCCGAGCTTGCCGCCGGCAGCACCGCCGGCACCTGCGGCCGAGTTTTGGGCCGTAGTATTCGACGTCGCACGCTTCGCCAAAGCGTAGCCGATCTGGCCAGTTGGTTCGACGCTCGGCCCGCTAGCCGGGCTCCAAGCCGCGCCAGCACCCAGGGCGAGGGCGCAGGACAGCGCCACTATTTGCTTCTTCATTTGCATTCTCCTTTCTGTTGCAGTTGAAGTTGAAGTTGCGGGTGCCAATATAACGCTGCCGGGAGGAAGAAAATAGCGACATTTGCTCGATTTTGTGTAGGAAATTCGCCCGGCGTGCGCTTTTTTTGCCCAAGTAGGGTTTCGCCGGTGCGTTGAGGTGGCGACCGGCGGCTCTCCACGCTTGCTGCCGACGTGTCGAAGTCGTTGTAGTATGCGCTTGACGCGCCGTGCG
The DNA here is from genome assembly GCA_965243095.1 of Candidatus Azotimanducaceae bacterium. Lineage (GTDB taxonomy): Bacteria > Pseudomonadota > Gammaproteobacteria > Pseudomonadales > Azotimanducaceae > VXYL01. The sequence goes on along the minus strand of OZ251530.1, from coordinate 480,241 downwards.
AGGCGCGTAGGAGGTGGCTCAAGGGGATGCGAGCTGGAGGAGTGAGCGACACCGGCCGGGTGCGCGAGCAGAATCAGGATCTCTTCGCGGTGCGCGAGGAGTTGGGCTTGGTGGTGCTGGCGGACGGCATGGGGGGTTCCCGCGCCGGCGGCGTGGCGGCGGAGATCGCCGTGGAGGCGGCGCTGGAGCATCTGGTGCCGGCGCGCAAGCGCGGGCCGTTGACGCCGGCGCAGTTGGGGGCGGCGCTCAAGCTCGCCAACGAGCGGGTGGTGGGCATGGCCAGCGCCATCTCCTCCTACCGCGGCATGGGCACGACGTTGGTGGTGCTGACGGTGGATGGCGGCAAGGGCTACGTGGCGCACGTCGGCGATTCGCGGATGTACCGTTTCCGCGACGGCGCGTTCGTGCAGATCACGCGGGATCACAGCATGGTGCAGGAGTGGGTGGATACGGGCGTCATCGCGCCCGAAGAGGCGCGCAACGCCCCCAACCGCAACATCGTCACCCGCGCCATCGGCGCTAAGCCGTCGCTGGATCCCGAGGTGACGGAAGTGGACGTCGAGCCGGACGACCTGCTGCTCCTGTGCAGCGACGGCTTGACCGGCATGTTGACGGACGAGCAGATCGAATGGCATTTGCAAACCGCCGCCAAGGAACCTCCGTGGGATCTGCCCGCCACCGCCGGCACGCTGGTGGAGGCGGCGAACCGCGCCGGCGGCATGGACAACGTCACCGTGGCGCTCGCGTGCTGTTGATGGCGCTGCGTACCAACGGCCACCGCGGGCGGGCACAATGACCTCCACCGCGGAACGGATCGAAGCGAAGCTGGCGGATGCGTTTGCCCCCGCGCACTTGGACGTGGTGAACGAGAGCGGCAACCACAACGTGCCGGAAGGTTCGGAGACGCACTTCAAGGTGGTGGTGGTTTCCGAGCAGTTTGGCGGCGAGCGGTCGCTCGCCCGGCACCGGGCCGTACACCGGACGCTGGCGGAGGAACTTGCCGGCGGCGTCCACGCCTTGGCCATACACACCTATACGCAAGCGGAATGGCAGGCGCGCTTCGGCGACGCGCCGATGTCGCCGCCGTGCATGGGCGGCGACGGCGGCCGGCGGTGAACAACGGCTTGGCCGCCCGCACCTGGGTGGCTTCCTTTTACCAGTTCCACCCGATCGACGACACCGCCGTGCTGCGCGAGCAGCTCTGGCGGGCGTGCGTGGAGCGGGGCCTCAAAGGCTCCGTGCTGATCGCGCCGGAGGGCGTGAACGCGGCACTGGCCGGTTCGCGTCCGCGCCTTGAGGACTTCGCGAGCACCCACTTTCCCCGCGTCACCGTCAACTGGACACCCGTCACCGGCGACACACCTGCCTTTGCACGCCTGAAAGTGCGGGAACGCCCGGAGATCGTCACCAGCGGGCGCGCGCTCGGCGCGGACACGCCAGTGGGCCGCCACGTTGACCCAGCGGATTGGAACGCACTGCTCGCAGATCCCGAGGTGCTGGTGCTCGACGTGCGCAACCGCTACGAATCCGCCATCGGCACCTTCCCGGGCGCCACCGTCGCCGCCACCGACCGCTTCCAAGAGTTCGCCGCCTTCGCGGACGAGGAGCTAGAGCCGCAGCGCGGGCGACGCGTCGCCATGTTCTGCACCGGCGGCATCCGCTGCGAGAAGGCGTCCGCGCACTTGCTGGCGAGCGGTTTCGAGGACGTGTGCCAACTGCGCGGCGGCATTCTGGGCTACTTCGCCAGCACGAACGCTGCGGAGAACGCCTTCGCCGGCGAGTGTTTCGTCTTCGACGGGCGCGTGTCGTTGCAGGCGGATGGCGCCGAAGGCAGCTATCAACTCTGTCGAAGCTGCGGCCAGCCAACGCCCAAGGGCGCCGAGGTCGGGTGCGCCAGGTGCCGCAAGGGCGTCGGCGCGGAGAATTGAGCCCGGTCTTCGCCGCGCGGCGGGAGCAACGCGGCGAAGCCGGAGCGGTGGCGCACGGAGAGTGCGCCGGATCCGCAGGGTCGATCAACGCGACCAGGGCCGATTCCGTTCGCCTGGCATCGATGGGCGGCCGGTGCAGTGGGCGCTCAGCGTCCACGGAGCACAACCCGCGCTGTCGCGCCAGAAGAACGGCAGCCGATCGAACGGCACCGGATTCCACAGTTCCCGCAGCAGGAAGTTGACCCCGAACCCGAGCTGCGCGGTGGGCGCGGCAACGGCGTCTTGCGGCAGCGATGCCGCGCCAACGCCAAGACCTAGCGCCAATGCGCCTGCCAGCAAGTGCTTCTTCATCTTCATTTCGTTTCTCCTGTAGTTGGTCGGCCGAAGCCGACGTGAATTGAAGTTGCGAAACGAACGATAACGTCCCCGGAGACCAAGAAAATAGAGACATTTGCTCGACTTTCTGTAGGAAATCGCCGCTTTTTCGCACAATGCGGCAAACGCCGAAACGCACGTCAACGCAACAGCGGCGCCAGCGTCTCCCAGACGTTTTCGAGCAGCTATTCCTGCGCTTCGGCGTTCGGCGGGAACCGCGTCAAACGCAACAGCGGCGCCAGCGTCTCCCAGACGTTTTCAAGCAGCTTGCCCTGCGCTTCGGCGTTCGGATGCGTGCCGTCGCGTTGCATCAGCTTCGGGTCGGTGGCCACGCCTTCGAGCAGAAACGGCACCAACGCCGCGCCGGTGGCTTCGGCCACCTCGGCATAGGCGGCGTGGAACGCCTCCGTGTAGCGCGGGCCGTAGTTCGGGTGGATGCGCATTCCCAGCAACACCGGCGTGGCGCCCGCCGCCTGCGCCGCTTTCGTCATCGTCAGCAGGTTGGCGCGGATGGCGTCCAACGGCAGACCGCGCATGCCGTCGTTGCCGCCGAGTTCGATGAAGACGATGTGCGGGCGGTGCTCCGCCAGCAACGGTTCGAGGCGCGCCAAACCGCCGCCGGTGGTGTCGCCGCTCGCGCTCGCGTTCACCACCCGGTATGCGCCCGGGTGTTCCGCTTCCAAGCGCTGGCGCAGCAGGTTCACCCAGCCGCGCTCCAGCGGGAAGCCGTAGCCGGCGCTGAGGCTGTCGCCCAACACTAGCAGCGTGCGCGCCTCCTCCGCCTCGGTCTTGCCCGCATGCGTATCGTCGTTGCCACCGGCGAGGGCCGCGCCAGCGAGAACGGCCGCCGGCAACAGCATCCGCAATCGTCGCGCCAACCCCCGGCACAAACCGCAGATGCCGCGGCAGATGCCGCGGCAATTGAATCGCGCCAGCCACACTGCTAGGGTGCGCCTGCACACGGCCGCCGCAGAAATGCGGGCGGTGCTTCTGGTTTCGCGCCAAATCTCCATAGGCCGGTTAAGTCGAGCAAGCTCCCATGCCAACAACATCCATACTTCGCGCCAACGGCTTGGTCAAGCGCGTACCCACCGCGGCCGGCGAACTCACCATTCTCGACGACGTGGGCGTGGAAGTGGCGCCCGGGGCGCAGCTTGCCGTCGTCGGCGAGTCCGGCTCCGGCAAGACCACCTTGCTGGGCATTCTAGCCGGGTTGGATCTGCCCAGCGCCGGCGACGTGTGGCTCGACGGCGCCGAGATCACCGCGCTGGGCGAGGAGCAACGCGCCCGCGTGCGCGGCCGGTCGGTGGGCTTCGTGTTCCAATCCTTCCAACTCATCGACAGCCTCACCGCGCTGGAAAACGTGATGCTGCCCTTGGAGTTGCGCGGCGACCGCAACGCCCGCGGCGGCGCCGCGGACTTCCTCGATCGAGTGGGCTTGGCGGCGCGCACCACCCACTATCCGCGGCAGCTATCCGGCGGCGAGCAGCAGCGCGTGGCCATCGCCCGCGCCTTCGCCTCGCAGCCGAAGATTCTGTTTGCGGACGAGCCCACCGGCAACTTGGATACGCGCACGGGCGCAAGGGTGGCCGATCTGCTGTTCGACCTCAACCGCGAGGCGGCCACCACGCTGGTGCTGGTCACCCACGACGCCGCGCTGGCGGCGCGTTGCGGCGAGACGCTGGTGTTGGCCGCCGGCCGGGTGGCGTCTTGAACGGCCCGGGCGCATGACCCTCTCCCTCGTCTTGCGCTTCGCGGTGCGCGATTGGCGCGCCGGCGAGTTGCGCCTGTTGTTCGCGGCGTTGCTGTTGGCGGTGGGCGCGGTCTCGGCGGTGAGCCTGTTCGTGGATCGCTTGCAGCGGGCGCTGGTGGCGGAATCCACCAGCCTGCTGGGCGCGGACCGCGTCATAGACGCTTCCCAAGCCATCCCGGAACGCTTCCGCGAACTGGCGCGCGGCGAGGGCTTGGCGTTGGCGGACATCGTCTCGTTCCCGTCCATGGTGTTCGCCGAAGCCGTGGACGGCAGCGACGGGCGCAGTCAGCTGGCCGGCGTCAAAGCGGTGACGGAGGGCTACCCTCTGCGCGGTGTGCTGCGCGTGGCGGACGAGCCGTTCGGCCCCAGCCGCGTCACACCGGACGTGCCGGCGCTGGGTGAAGTGTGGATGGATTCGCGCCTTTTCCCATCCTTGGGCGTCGCCATCGGCGATCGCGTGGTGGTGGGGTACGCCACCTTCACTGTGGCCGCGGTGTTGGCCGCCGAACCCGATCGCGGCGGCGGCTTTTCGGAACTCGCGCCGCGGCTGTTGATGCGCGCCGGCGATGTGCCGCAAACCCGCGTCATCCAACCCGGCAGCCGCATCGAATACCGCTTGGGCCTCGCCGGCGACCAGGCGGGGCTGGCGGCGGTGTTCAACGCCATCAAGTCCGACCTCGCGCCGAACTACCGCTGGCGCAGCATCCGCGACGCCAACGAAGCCATCGGCGGCGCCCTCGAGCGCGCCGAGAGCTTCCTCTTGCTCGGCGGCCTGTTGGCGGTGCTGCTGGCCGGCATCGCGGTGGCCTTGGGCGCGCACCGCTACGCGCGCCGCCACTTCGATCACGTGGGCGTGCTGAAGACCCTCGGCGCCACGCCGGCGGAGATTCAATGGGGCTACACCGGCGTCTTGCTGGTGATCGGCGTCGCCGGGGCGTTGCTCGGCCTGTTGCTGGGCGGCCTTGTGCATTGGGCCATCATCGCCGCGCTCGGCGGTTATCTGCCGGTGCAATTGCCGCTGCCCGGGCCGCGGCCGCTGTACGTGGGCCTCGTCACCGGGTTCATTTGCCTATTGGCGTTCGCCCTGCCGCCGCTCTTGGGCTTGCGGAAAGTCTCGCCGATGCGCGTGATGCGGCGCGACCTTGCGCCGGGCGCCGCGCCCGCCATCACCTACGCCTTCGCCGCGGCGGGCACGGTCGGCCTGCTGGTTTGGTACAGCGGCAACGTCTTCCTCACCTTGGGGGCGCTGGTCGGCGGCGTGCTGGCCGGCGGCGTCTTTGGCGCCGCCGCGTTCCTGCTGCTGTACGGCGGGCGCGTGGTGGGCATGCAGGCGCGCAGCGTCTGGCGCTTGGCGCTGGCCGGGTTGCAGCGCCGCTACCGCGAGAACGTCGCGCAGATCATGATCTTCGGCTTCGCCATCATGCTGCTGCTGATCATGGTGCTGGTGCGCACGGCGCTCATCGACGAGTGGCGGGCGCAGATTCCCGAAGGCACGCCGAACCACTTCTTGATGAACGTGGGGCCCGACGAAGTTGACTCGGTGCGGGCGCTCTTGGTGGCGAACGCGGATTACGATGGCGAGTTGTTTCCGATGGTGCGCGGGCGCATTTCGGCGGTGAACGACGTGCCGGCGCGGGAGTGGCGGCGGCAGCTGCGCGAGCGAGGCCGCGGCGGCCCCGGGCCGGGCATCCGCTCGGAGCGCAATCTCACGTTCTCGGCGGAGCTGCCGGAAAACAACGTGGTGGTGGAGGGCGCTTGGTGGACTGACACGCCGCAAGAGAGCGCCATCTCCATCGAAGACGAGTACGCGTGGGCGCTGGGCCTCTCGGTGGGGGATGCGATCACGTTCGACGTCGCCGGGCTGCCGCTCACCGCCACGGTGACCAATCTGCGCAGCGTGGAGTGGGACAGCCTGCAACCCAACTTCTTCATCATCTTCTCGCCCGGCGCGCTGGCCGACTACCCCGCCACCTACATGACGAGCTTCTTTCTCGGGCGCGAGCGCAAGCCGTTCCTGAACCAGCTGCTGAGCGCGCATCCCACCATCACCGTCATCGAAGTGGACGCCATCATCGAGCAGGTGCGCAGCATCGTCGCCCGCGTCACCCAAGCCGTGGAACTGGTGCTCTACCTGGTCTTGGCGGCCGGGGCGCTGGTGCTCATCGCCTCCATCCAGTCGAGCCGCGACCAGCGCCTGCAGGAACACGCGCTGCTGCGCGCCTTGGGCGGCACACGCAAACTCATCAGCGGCGCCTTGCTGGTGGAGTTCAGCGTGCTGGGTGCGTTCGCGGGGATCGTCGCCGCGGTGGGCGCGGAGATCACGGTTTGGGCGCTCAACAGCGAGGTGTTCGAGCTCTCCACGCGCCTGCACCCGTGGCTTTGGGCCGGCGGCCCGCTGCTCGGCATCGCCGTGATCGCCAGCGTCGGCTACCTCGGCACGCGCAAGCTGGTGGCGTCGCCGCCGATAGCTGTGCTGCGGGAAGTTTGATCGGGCGGCCGCCGTGACGGTGGCAGGGCCGTTGGCGCAGGCGGTGGGGCGATGGCGCGAGACCGTTCCATGCGCCGTGCTGCTGCTCGCGCTTGCCTCGCTGTTTCTGTTCGCCGGCGACCGCGGCTACTTCCACCGCCACCACTTCGTCGACTGGGTTTCCGCCCGCGCCTTGGGGCAGGCCGCCGGATTGACGATGCTGAACGGCTTCGCCGTGCAGGTGACGCAAACCAAACGCGGCAAAGACGGCGCCATCAGCCGCAACACCTATCAGCGCTACCCGGTCGCCGCCTACGCCCTTGTCGGACTCGCCATCGCGCCGTTCGACCACTCCCTCGCGGCGCAGATCCAAACGGCGCGGCTGGTGATGCTGGCGTTCCTCGCGGCCGCGGCCGTGCTGGCGTATTGCGCCTTGGCGCGGCTCACCGGCAGCCGGTGGATTGCAGCGGGCGCCACGCTGCTGGCGTTCTCGTCGTACCGCGTGCTGAACACCGGGCCGATGGTGAGCAACGAGGGCAGCGTCGGCCTGTGCGCGGTGTTGCTGGTGTTCCACGGCATGGTGGTGTTCGCGCAGGGCGGGCGCTTCTGGCCGCTGCTGGTGAAAACGTGCGTCGCGCTGCTCTTCAGTTGGCATGTGTACGGTTTGCTCTTGGCGTTCGTCGCTGTCGGTTTCGCCAGAGACTTTGTGCGCGCGTGGCGGCGGCGTTCCGGCGGCACAACACCGGCGCGGGTGTTGCGGTCTGTGGGGCGGGCGCTGCGCGGCCGGTCCGTCTTGCTGGGTTTCGTCGCGCTGCTGTTCGGCAGCGGCGTCTTGGCGTACAACTTCGCCGGCGAAGTGGCGGCGGTGCCCGGCGAGACGACGTTTGCCGAGTTGCCCCTGGCCGGCTCCATCGAGCGCCGGCTGGGGACGGACGCCGGCTTCAGAGCCGACAAGGAGTGGTTCCTCGCGTGGCCGACGTTCCTCGAACTGCAGTTGCACCGCATCGGCGGGTTGATCCTGCCGTACGCCACCCCGGCGCTGCCGACGATATGGAACGACCAACCCGCCGCACGGGTTCCGGCCGGCAGCATCCTCGTCTGGGTTGGCTCGTTGGCGCTGGCGGCAAGTGCGCTCTGGGTGTTCCTCGCGCCCCGCCACCGGGCGTTGTGGGCCACCTTGGTGCTTTCCGGTTATGGCTGGTCGCTGCCGATGCGCCACATGACCGCCGATCCCGAACACACCTTCGAGACCGTCTTCTGGCTGGGCATCCCGCTGGCCGTGTTCGTCGCGCTGCTTTGGGGCGTTCGCGCTCGGTGCCGCACTTGGCCGAGCGGCGTCGTTTGGGGCGGCCCAGCGTGTGCCGCGGTGGCACTGACGGTGTTCGTCGCGTCGAACGCGCGCATGAGCGGTGCCGACCGCGAAGGCGCTTTCGCCCAGCGGCAACACGCGGTGATGACCGAGTTCGACGCCATCCGCCACCGTGTGCGCGGCCAGGAGGTTCTGGTGGCGATCCACCACGACGCGCAGCTACCCCTTGGCCAGCAGCGGTACGCCTTGCGCTACTACCTGCACGGCAGCGTCCTGCAATACGACGACAGCCCGCAGGCCAACGAACGGCAGGTGGACTTCGTGCTCAGCCGCCAGCGCGTGCCGAGCGAATCGTTGTTGACGCCGGAGCATCGGCACGTCTATTTGTACGATTCAGTCGCCGCCGTGGACGAGATCACGGACGCGCACCGCCGCCAGTACGACGCGCTCGCCACCACGCCGCCGACCATGCGCGGGCCCTTCGACATCCACTTGCGCCAGCACCAAATCTTCTATGTAAAGGAAAGCTGCCCGGAAGCGGCGACGGAGGGGCGCTTCTTCCTGCACGTCGTGCCCCTGTCGGCGCGGGACTTGTCGCCGGCAGCTCTGCGGCTCGGCTTCGCCAACTTGGATTTCTGGTTCGGCGAACACGGCGTCCGCTTCGACGGCAAGTGCTTGGCCGCGGTGCCGCTGCCGGGTTTTGGCGTAGCGGCAGTGCGCACCGGCCGCTTGGCGAGCGGCACGGGGCTGGTGGTTTGGCAAACCGATTTCCACACCCCCGCAGGCTTGCAGGCGTTGCGCGACTGGCGCGAAAACCCCGGCCGACCGATGGCGCAATCGGTTTTTGACATCGGCTGGGCAAGCGAAGCGCACACCCTCACCTTCGTACGCAACCCGTGCGCGGCTGAGGACATTGAAGCGCGGTTCATCCTGCACGTCTTCCCGGCGGATCGCGCCGACCTCCCCGCCCGCCGCCGCGACGCCGGTTTCGACAACTTCGATTTCGACTTCAACGAGCGCGGCGCCATGCTCGACGGCGCTTGCGTGGCGGCCGTGCCGTTGCCGGACTACGAGCTGGCGAACGCTCGCGCCGGCCAGTGGGCGGCCGACGACCCGTTGTGGCAAGTGGAGTTCGAGTTCGTCCCCGTGGGTCGGGATGATGATGGCGGAGTGTCTGGCTAGAGAGCGCGTTCGACCGCCCGTTGCCAATCGGCCAGCCACGTTTGCCGAACGGCGTCGGCAACCGCCGGCGCGAACACTCGCTCCGGCGCGTGTAGATTCCATTTGCGGGCGACCGCCGGTGGGTCCGCGGCAACGCCGGCGCCTGCCGCGGCCAAAAGAGCCGCGCCGACGGCGGTGGTCTCCGTGTTCGCCGGACGGGCCGCGGCGATGCCGGTCGCGTCCGCTAGGAATTGGCAGAACCAGTCGTTCGCAGCCATGCCGCCGTCGATGCGCAGCGTTTGCGCCGGCAAGCCATCCGCCGCGGCTGCGGCCAGCAGATCCGCGGTTTGGAACGCCACGCTCTTGAGCGTGGCGGTGACGATCTCGTCCACGCCAGTGTCCAAGGTGAGGCCGGTTACCAAGCCGCGCGCGTCCGGCCGCCAATGCGGTGCGCCGAGGCCGGTGAACGCCGGCACCACGAACACGCCGCCGGTGTCGCCGTTGACGCGGCGGGCCGCGGCCTCGGTGTCCGCGGCGCGGGTGATCAAGCCGAGCTTGTCGCGCAGCCACTTGATGGCGACGCCGGCGGTGAAGACGCTGCCTTCCAGCGCGTAGGTGGTTTGGCCGGCCAGGCGGTAGGCCACGGTGGTTAGCAAGCGTGCCGCCGAGGCCACTCGGCGCGCGCCGGTGTTGGCGATTAGGAAGCAACCCGTGCCGAACGTGCATTTGGCGTCGCCGGGCGCGAAGCACGCTTGGCCGAGCAACGCTGCTTGTTGATCGCCGGCCACGCCGCGAATGGGAATCGGCGCGCCGAACCACTCCGCGTCCGCCACGCCGAAGTCGTCCACGCAATCCAACACCGTGGGCAGCACGTTCGCGGGCACGCCGAAGTAGTCGAGCAGGCGGTCGCTCCATGTTTGTTGGGCGATGTCGAAGAGTTGGGTGCGGGCGGCGTTGGTCGCGTCGGTGACATGCCGGTTGCCCTTGGTGAGACGCCAGATGAGGAAGCTGTCCACGGTGCCGAAACGCAGCCCGCCCCGGTGCGCCCGAGCAGCGTTGTCGCCTTGTTCCAGCAGCCAAGCCAGCTTGGTGCTGGAGAAGTACGGATCGGCCAACAGGCCGGTGATGGCGGCCAGCTCGGCTTCCATGCCGTCGGTCCGCGCCTGTTCGCAACGGGGTGCCGTGCGCCGGTCCTGCCACGAGATGGCGTTGGCCACCGCCGCGCCAGTCGTCACATCCCACAGCACCGTGGTTTCGCGCTGGTTGGTGATGCCGATGGCGGCGATGTCGCCGGCCGCCACGCCGCTGGCGGCAATCGCTTCGCGGCCGGCGGCGAGTACGCTTCGCCACAGCGATTCGGCGTCCTGTTCCACCCAACCGTCTTCGGGATACAACTGGTCGAGCGGGCGTTGGGCGCTGGCCACGGCTCGGCCCGCGGCGTCGAACACGATGGCGCGGGAACTGGACGTACCTTGGTCGATGGCCAAGACGTGCGCTGCGGTCAAATCAGCACGTCCTGGGAGCGCGGGCGTCTCGCCCGCATAGGGTGAAATACGCGTGAACGAAAGTGCGGGCGAGACGCCCGCGCTCCCAGGGTCGTTGCTGCCACCAATGCCGCTCCATCGCCCGCGTCAGTCCGCTGCCACGGTATCCCGGTAGCTCTGGCGCAACTCGGCCGGTTGATCCGCCTTGCGCAGGAAGCAGTTGCCAACGGCCAGACATTCGATGTCCGTGCCCATGAAGCAGCGGAAGGCGTCTGCCGGCGAATGTACGATGGGCTCGCCGCGGATGTTGAAGCTGGTGTTCACCAGCACCGGGCAGCCGGTGCGGGCCTTGAACGCCTCCAACAGGGCGTGGTAGCGCGGGTTGGTGTCGGCGTGGACGGTTTGGATGCGCGCCGAGTAGTCCACATGCGTCACCGCGGGAATGGCCGAACGCGGCGCGGCCAGTTTCTCCAATCCCGTGAGCGCTTCCTCGGCGGCGGAAAGCGGCCGACGATGTTCCGGTCGCACATCCGCCACCAGCAGCATGTAGGGGCTGTCGCAGTCCAGCTCGAACCACTCGCCCACGTCGCCCCGCAGCACGCTCGGCGCGAACGGGCGGAAGGACTCGCGGAACTTCACCTTCAGGTTCAGCGTGCGCTGCATCTTCGGCGAGCGCGGATCGGCCAGAATGGAACGGTTGCCGAGGGCGCGCGGGCCGAACTCCATGCGCCCTTGAAACCAGCCCACCGTTTGGCCTTCGTCCAGCGCGGCGGCGACGGTGGCGATGAGGTCGTCGTCCGCCAACGGCTCGAAGTGGGCGCCGGCGGCTTCGAGCTCGGCGCGAACGGTGGCTTCGTCGAACGCCGGGCCGAGCAACGCGCCGTGCATGGCGTCCGCGCCGTTGCCGGATGAGGGCCGCGGCGCGCCAAGCCGCCGATGGCTCGCCAGCAACGCCGCGCCGAGCGCGCCGCCAGCGTCGCCCGCCGCCGGCTGCACCCAGATGTCGTCGAATTGCCCGTCGCGCAGCACCTTGCCGTTCGCCACGCAGTTGAGGGCGACGCCGCCGGCCAAGCATAGCTGCCGCCGCCCGGTCTCCTTGCGCAACGCCCGGGTGAGGCGCAGCACCGCCTCTTCGACCACGGCCTGCACGGATGCCGCCATGTCCATGTGGTGCTGCGTCAGCGGCTCGTCCTCGCCACGCGGCGGACTGCCGAACAAGGCGTCGAAGCGCCGGTTGGTCATGGTGAGGCCGGTGCAGTAGTTGAAGTAGCCGAGGTCCAGGCGGAAGCTGCCGTCCGGCTTCAGGTCGATGAGGTTGTCCAGGATGCGCGTGGCGAACTTGGCCTCGCCGTAGGGCGCCAAGCCCATCACTTTGTATTCGCCGGAGTTCACCTTGAAGCCGGCGTGGTAGGTGAAGGCGGAGTAGAGCAAGCCGAGCGAGTGCGGGAAGTGGATTTCGCGCACGATCTCCAGCTCGGTGCCGTCGCCGATGGCGGTGCTGGCGGTGGCCCATTCGCCCACGCCGTCCAAGGTGAGCACCGCGGCGTTGGCGAACGGCGAGGGATAGAACGCGCTCGCGGCATGGGACTGGTGATGCTCGGCGAACAGCAGCTTGGCGTCCCAGTCCTCATCCGCCGCCAGCGCCTCCAGCTCGCCCCGCAGCAGCCCCTTCTGAAACAGCTTCTCCTTGATCCACACCGGCACCGCTTGGCGAAACGAGTTGAAACCCTTGGGCGCAAACGCCGCCGCGGTCTCCAGCAACCGCTCGAACTTGAGAAACGGCTTGTCGTAGAACGCCACGTGATCCAACGCTTCCGGCTGGACGCCCGTATGCGCCAAGCACCAGCGGATGGCGTTCGCCGGATAGTCCGAATCGTGCTTGCGCCGCGTAAAGCGCTCCTCCTGCGCCGCCGCAACGATGCGCCCGTCCTCCACCAGCGCCGCGGCGCTGTCGTGGTAGAACGCGGATATGCCGAGAACGCGCAAGGGCATGGGCTAAGTGTACTCGCACTGCACAATGGCTCTGTGCCGCTCAATGCGTTGCGGACGCCCATATTGGGCACTATCATGCCCAATATGGGTAGAATGTTCGCGCATCGAACGCATCGTCCGCCAGCGGGTCTGGCGGATGCGCTGTTTCCGGCCACGCGGCAGCGGGTGTTGGCTTGCCTGTTCGGGCGGCCGCACCGCAGCTTCTACGCCACCGAGCTGATGCAGCTTACGGGCGGGGGTTCGGGTGCGGTGCAGCGCGAACTGGCCCGCCTCGCGCAGAGTGGGTTGGCGACGGTGAGGCGCATCGGCAACCAGAAGCACTATCAAGCCAACCCGGAATCGCCGATTTTCTACGAGTTGCGGGGCATTGTGGAGAAGACGGTGGGCTTGGCCGAACCGCTGCGGCAAGCACTGGCACCGATGGAGGAACGCATTGTGGCGGCCTTTGTATTCGGCTCCGTGGCCAAACGCGAAGACACCGCCGCCAGCGACATCGATTTGATGGTCATCAGCGACACCTTGACCTACTCGGACGTTTATTCCGCGCTGGCGGAGACGGAGGCAGAGTTGGGCAGGCCCGTGAACCCAACCCTCTATTCGCCGAAGGAGTTCCGCCAGCGAGTGGGCCGGAGTCAAGCCTTCGTCAAGCGGGTATGGTCGCAATCGAAAATCTGGCTGATTGGGGAGGAGCGTGACTTCGCCTCTGGATAATCTGTGTGCAAGGATCGGAGTGCCAAAAACTGGTGGCCGGCCAGCCGCTCTTCTTCGCCGTGCTCTCGGCGGATTCGGTGCCGCTTCCGCCCTACCGCCACGGCTGTCCAAGCCGAAGTTATCCACAGGGAAGCCCCCCACAAGATGTAGGAAACGAGTTATAACGCCTTCGGCACCGGAAATACGACCGTTTTGCCACAGCCAGCGCACAGGATTCGCCGGTTGGGATAGCCTGTGGAGAGACCGCCGGCGGATAAGTGAAAAAAGTGTTGCAACCCGCCTAAACGGTGTATATGGTTCCCCACAGCACAGCCTATGCCTACATGTTGGGTGTGCGGCTTACGGCGCTTGGGGGTTGGGCGAGGGGTTTGCCCTTCGCGGGAGCGAGAGCGGGGAGATCGCGGCGCTTGGGTCGCAGGCGCGGTCGCCACGGCTTGATCGTCCACGAACCGTGCCCTTGGCGGCGCTGTCGAGCCCTAGGTGTAGTGCTGGATGAACAGTCAGTTTTTGGGGCAAGATAGCCATGCTTGCCCGCTGGGGGAAGCACACAGATGCAGGAACAGACGGCAATCGACCATGCCAACTCCACGCCCACGCCCGCGCCGGACGTGCCGCCGCCGCTGCCGGCGTCCGTGCTGGCCACCGCGCCGGGCACGCTGCGCGTGATCAAACGCAACGGCGCCGTCGTGCCCTACACGGACGACAAGATCCAAGTGGCGCTGACCAAGGCGTTCTTGGCCGTGGAGGGCGGCACCGCGGCCGCCTCGCCGCGCATCCGCGAGCTGGTGGCGCGTCTCACGGAGCAGGTCACCAGCACCTTCGCCCGTCGCCTGCCCTCCGGCGGCACCATCCACATCGAGGAAATCCAGGACCAAGTGGAACTCGCGCTCATGCGCGACGGCCAGCACCGCGTGGCGCGGGACTACGTGCTCTACCGCGAGGAACGCGCCAAGGTGCGCGCCGCCAACGCCGCCGCGGCCGCCGAAGCGCCGCTCGAGGCCACGCAGATCCATGTGCTCGCCGAGGACGGCCGCCGCGAACCGCTGGACATGCGCCGGGTGCGGCAGATGGTGGCGGACGCCTGCCGCGAGCTCACCGATGTGGACGCAGATCGCATCATCACCGAAGCCCTCGCCAACATGTACGACGGCATCGCCGCCAAGGACGTCGCCACCTGCCTCACCATGACGGCGCGGGCGCTGGTGGAGGAGGAGCCCAACTACACCTACGTCACCGCCCGGCTGCTGCTCGACAGCTTCCGCACCGAGGCGCTCGGCTTCCTGGACGTGCAAGGCACCGCCACCAGCGGCGGCGTCGCGCACGCCACCGAAGAGGAGATGGCGCGCCTCTATCCCCAAGCCCTCGCCGCCTTCGTGCGCCGCGGCGTGGAGTTGGAGCTGCTCGCGCCGGAACTGCAGCACTTCGACTTGGAGCGCCTCGGCCGGGCGTTGCAGCCGGCGCGCGACCGCCAATTCACCTACCTCGGCCTGCAAACCCTGTACGACCGCTACTTCCTGCACTCGAACGACGTGCGCTTCGAGTTGCCGCAGGTGTTCTTCATGCGCGTGGCGATGGGCCTCGCCATCCAAGAGGACGACCGCGAAGCCCGCGCCATCGAGTTCTACGACCTGCTCTCCTCCTTCGACTACATGAGCTCCACGCCCACGCTGTTCAACGCCGGCACCCTGCGCTCGCAGCTCTCGTCCTGCTTCCTCACCACCGTCTCGGACGACTTGGACGGCATCTACAGCGCCATCCGCGACAACGCCCTGCTCTCCAAGTGGGCCGGCGGCCTCGGCAACGACTGGACGCCGGTGCGCGCCCTTGGCGCCTATATAAAAGGCACCAACGGCAAGTCGCAGGGCGTCGTGCCGTTCCTGAAAGTGGTGAACGACACCGCGGTGGCCGTGAACCAGTGCTTCGCGCCGGACACGCGAGTGCATACCGCCGATGGCGTGAAAGCCATCCGCGACGTCACCACCAAGGACTTGGTGCTCGGCCAGCGCGGCGAATACCGCCAAGTGTCGAAGACGATGACCTACAACCAAACCGACCCCATGGTGGAGTTGCGCGTGAAGCACGCCGTGCAGCCGTTGCGCGTGACGGCGGGGCATCCCATCTGGTCTGTCCAGGGCGTGCCCATGGAACAGTCGATTGCCCGCACGAAGGCTTGGCTGGCCAAAGGGAAGGTGGAACCGCGCTGGTGCGAAGCCGGGCGATTGAAGAAGGGCGACTACGTGGCGCAAGCCATTCCGCGCGAAGTGGTGCCGGTGGCGGGGTTCGATGAGGACGACGCCCGGTTCTACGGCATCCTGCTTGGGGATGGGCACTGCTCGAAAGGCGGCCTGCAATGGGGCGTGAGCGGCAACCCGGCCCGCGATGCCCATTTGCGCTTCGTGGCCGACTATCTGGCGAGGAAGGGCTTGCACTATTGGATCACCGAACGCGGCGGCCGCTATCGGCAAATCCATTGGTCGGCAGGCATCGGCCTTGTGCGCGACGGCACCACCGGGCGCTATCTGAGCGCCGGCGGCAATCCGCTTGGCCTTGCCTACGAGGATCTCTACAACGCCGATGGCAAGAAGCGAATCCACCGCCGTTTCAGCCACCTGCCGAGAGCGCTGACGCTGTCCTTGCTGCACGGCCTGTTGGAAACCGATGGCGGCGTCAGCCGCGGCAAGGAGATCTACTTCACCAGCACGTCCGAGGCGTTGGCCGAGGGCGTGCGCTATCAAATGCTCCGTTTGGGTGTGCCGACCGCCGGGCAGTATCGCGAGCGCCAGCAACGGCACCAAGGCACTCGCGACGACGGCACCACGGTGCGTTTCAACGGCGTCGTGAAGGCGTGGGACATCCGCGTGCCGGCGGTGCCGGAGATCGCGACCAAGCTCGGCTGCCGGCCGCTCACCAAACGCAACTGGTTCGTCTTCCGCAACTGCGTGTTCAGCCGCGTCCGCTGGGCGAAGAGCCTGCGGCCGGTACCGTTCGTCGTGGACTTGAAAGTGGAGGGCGACGAAACCTACATGACCACCAGCGCCTTGGCGCACAACGGCGGCAAACGCAAAGGCGCCGTGTGCTCCTACTTGGAAACGTGGCACTTGGACATCGAGGAGTTCCTCGAGCTGCGCAAGAACACCGGCGACGATCGGCGGCGCACGCACGACATGAACACCGCCAACTGGGTGCCGGATCTGTTCATGAAGCGCGTCTTTGAGGATGGCGACTGGACGCTGTTCTCGCCGAACGAGGTGCCGGATTTGCACGATTTGTTCGGCGTCGCGTTCGAGCAGCGCTATGTGGAGCACGAGCGCCAAGCCGCGGCCGGCAAGCTGCTTTCCAAGCGCGTGAAGGCGCGCGAGCTGTGGCGCAAGATGCTCTCCATGCTGTTCGAGACGGGGCATCCGTGGATCACCTTCAAGGACGCCTGCAACGTGCGCTCGCCGCAGCAGCACGCCGGCGTGGTGCATTCCTCCAACCTCTGCACCGAGATCACGTTGAACACGTCCAAGGACGAGATCGCCGTGTGCAACCTGGGTTCGGTGAACTTGGCGCAGCATGTCGCGCCGGCCGCGGACAGCGGGAAGGATGGCGGCTACCAGTTGGACACCAAGAAGCTGCGCAAAACCGTCCGCACCGCCGTGCGCATGCTCGACAACGTCATCGACATCAACTACTACGCCACGCAGCAGGCGCGCACCTCCAATCTGCGCCACCGGCCGGTGGGCCTCGGGCTGATGGGCTTCCAAGACGCCCTGTTCAAGCTGCGCATCCCCTACGGCTCGGACGCCGCGGTGGAGTTCGCCGACCGCTCGATGGAGGCGCTCTCCTACTACGCCATCGACGCTTCCTCGCGGCTCGCCAAAGAGCGCGGCAGCTACGCCAGTTTCGAGGGTTCGCTGTGGAGTCGCGGTGTGCTGCCCATCGACTCCCTGCGCCGCCTCAAGGACGAACGCGGCGCCGACTACCTAGACGTGGACGAGGGCAAGACGCTGCCGTGGAGCAAGCTGCGCGCCCGTGTGCGCCAGCGCGGCATGCGCAACTCCAACGTGATGGCCATCGCCCCCACCGCCACCATCGCCAACATCGTCGGCGTCGCCCAGTCCATCGAGCCGACCTACCAAAACCTGTACGTGAAATCCAACCTCTCCGGCGAGTTCACCGTGGTCAACCCGTACATGGTGCATGACCTGAAGCGCCTCGGCCTGTGGGACAAGGTGATGGTGAACGACCTGAAGTACTACGACGGCAGCCTGGCCCCCATCGACCGAGCGCCGCAGGAACTCAAGGCGCTGTACGCCACCGCCTTCGAAGTGGAACCGCGCTGGTTGGTGGACGCCGCCGCCCGTCGCCAGAAGTGGATCGACCAGGCGCAGTCGCTGAACATCTACATCGCCGGCGCCTCCGGCAAAAAGCTGGACATCACCTACCGCATGGCGTGGCTGCGCGGCCTGAAAACCACCTACTACCTGCGCTCGCTCGGCGCCACCAGCACGGAGAAATCCACGCTGGAGAAATCCGACGCGCTGAACGCGGTGTCGGCGGCACCGCAGGCGACGCTCGGGGCGTCCGGCGCGGATGCCCTCGTGGAACTCGGCGCGCCGGCGGGCGTGCCGGACGCTTGCTCGATCGACGACCCCGATTGCGAGGCCTGCCAGTAGGTTGCTTCTTGGGTGGCTGTGATGATTGGCGCAACAGTTAGCGACCGCGGCGAACAGCTCTTGTTGCGGCCCGTGCAAAACGGCGGCCGGGGCGGTTCGCACGGCTCTCGCTCGCGAGCGGTGCGGGCCGTCAACGGGCGGCCCGCCTTCAATCGCATCCTCCAAAGCGACGCCAGAAGCCGTTTGGCCGAGCTGCCCGAGGCCAGCATTGACCTCAGCTTTTGGTCGCCGCCCTACTACGTCGGCAAATCCTACGAACGCGACTTGTCCTTTGACGACTGGTGCAATCTCTTGCGCGAGGTGATCGGTTGCCACAACCGGATCATCAAACCCGGCGGTTTTCTGGTCGTCAACATCAGCGACATCCTGTGCTTCCCGGACGCGACGATGCCGAAGTTCCAAGCGAACAACGTCCGCCGCAAGACCAACTCGGTTACGAGAGAGCAGGTTCTTGCCGCCAAGAAGGCGCATCCGCAGGCAAAACGCCAAGAGCTGGCGGCGCTACTTAGTTGCAGCGAGCAGACGATTCAACGACGCCTCGAACACAACAACGTGCGTGGCGGCAAGCAGTCCACCTCCACCAAGGTGCTCTTGACCGGCTGCATGGTCTCCGAATGGGCCGAAGAAGCGGGGTTCTATCTCTACGACCAACGCATCTGGCACAAGGACCCGTGCTGGGCGAACAGCCGATGGCATTCCAACTCCTATCGCGCGGTGGACGAGTTCGAGCATGTGTACGTCTTCTGGCGGCCCGGCATCACGCAATACGACCGCCACCGATTGACGACTAGCGAGTGGGGCGACTGGGGTTCCCGCGGCGTCTGGAACATCCGTTCGGTAAGCCGCAACGACCGCCACGAGGCCGAGTTCCCGGAAGAGCTCGCCGCCCGGGTGATTCGACTTTTCTCGCCACTAGGCGGCGTTGTGCTGGACCCGTTCGTCGGCACAGGCACGACCACCAAGGTGGCGAAACTGCTAGGTCGCCAATGGCTTGGCATCGACAGGGACGCCGATTGCGTCCAAATCGCACGGAAGCGCATGGCGCGAGATACCGAAGGAGGAGTGAACGCATGTTGAGTTGGGACGAGTACGAGCACGGCGGAGTTTCCGTGGCACCGGCAGTGCCAGTAGCGCTGTCGAGCGTGGCGGAAGAGGCGCACCCCGAAGGCCCGGCGCTGGCTGCCACCGCCACGTTCGCGCTGGACGAGGCCGAACCGAACCGCGAGGCGCTTGCCCCTCCCATGGAACCGTGCGAGCCGCCCGCTGTGGTGCCGCCGCCCGTCCGGCTCGAACCGCCACCGCAACCCGAAGTGCCACCCGCGGCCGTGAACCTGGTCGCCGCCGCGGCCGCGCACTTGGATGCGGAATCCCAGATCGAGCCGGGCGAGCGTGTCACGGTCGATCAAAAGCGCATGATCAACTGTCGCGCCGATCTCAACCAGTTGGTGCCGTTCAAGTACGACTGGGCGTGGCAGAAGTACCTCGACGGCTGCGCCAACCACTGGATGCCGCAAGAGATCAACATGACGGCGGACGTGGCGCTGTGGAAATCCGATGCCGGGCTTTCGGACGACGAGCGCACCATCGTCAAGCGCAGCCTGGGCTTCTTCTCCACCGCCGATTCGCTGGTGGCCAACAATCTGGTGCTCTCCGTCTACCGGCTCATCACCAACCCGGAATGCCGCCAGTACCTCCTGCGCCAAGCCTTCGAGGAGGCCATCCACACCCACGCCTACCAGTACTGCATCGAGTCCCTGGGCATGGACGAAGGCGAGATCTTCAACATGTACCACGAAGTGCCCAGCGTCGCCCACAAGGCGTCCTGGGCCTTGAAGTACACCCAGGAGCTGGCCGACCCGAACTTCCAAACCGGCACCGTGGAAACGGACAAAGCCCTCTTGAAGAACCTCATCGCCTACTACTGCGTGATGGAGGGCATCTTCTTCTACTGCGGCTTCACGCAGATTCTCTCCATGGGCCGCCGCAACAAGATGACCGGCACGTCCGAGCAGTTCCAGTACATCTTGCGCGACGAATCCATGCACGTGAACTTCGGTATCGACGTGATCAACCAGATCAAGCTGGAAAACGAGCACCTGTGGGACGCCGACATGCAAGCCCTCGCCACCCGCATGATCCTCGAAGGCACCGAACTCGAAACGCGCTATGCCAAGGACACCATGCCCCGCGGCGTACTCGGCATGAACGCCAACACGATGGCCGAATACCTGCAATTCATCGCCAACCGCCGCCTCGCCCAAATCGGCTTGGACGAACAGTTCCCGGGCGTGAAAAACCCCTTCCCGTGGATGTCCGAGATCATGGACTTGAAAAAAGAGAAAAACTTCTTCGAGACGCGGGTAACGGAGTACCAAACGGGCGGCGCGCTGAGCTGGGATTAGATCGAAGGCAACGGTTTCAAGACCGAGGTTCACCATGGATGGCCGTGCAACAATCGACGCGGAAACAACCGCAGGCGCAATGTTCCCGCCTAGGTACGGTGGCGACGTACGACGTAAGCGCAACGGTAAGTCGGGCTCCTCCAAGCGAGGGTCCGGCCGCTCGCACGCCGCTTGCCCGCGAGCGGCACCGGTCGAGGGATCAGATCGCCTGCGAGGTAAGATCGTCCTCGGCGACTGCTTGGAGGTCATGCGTGGCATGGCATCGGAAAGCGTCAAGGTCGTCGTCACTTCCCCGCCTTACAACATCAAGAACAGCACGGGCAACGGCTTGAAGGATGGCCGATCCGGCAAGTGGCCGCGAGCGGCCTTGCAGTCCGGCTACGATGGCCACGACGACTGCCTTCCCCACGACCAGTATGTGACGTGGCAGCGCGAATGTCTTGCCGAGATGATGCGGTTGCTCAAGCCGGATGGCGCCATCTTCTACAACCACAAGTGGCGAGTGCAGAAAGGGCTGCTGCAGGATCGGTCGGACATCGTCGCGGGGCTTCCCGTACGCCAGATCATCATCTGGCAACGCGCCGGCGGGATCAACTTCAATCCGGGGTATTTCTTGCCCAACTACGAAGTCATCTACTTGATTGCCAAGCCCGCCTTTCGCTTGGCACCAAAAGCGAATCGCGTCGGGTGTGTTTGGCAGATCAGGCAAGAAAGCGACAACCCGCACCCAGCGCCATTCCCGGTTGCCCTCGCCGCTCGTTGCATTCAATCGGTCGCAGAAGGCCCAGTGCTCGATCCCTTCATGGGTAGCGGAACGACCGCGCTAGCCGCCGAACAAGAGGGCATCTCGTGGCTTGGCATCGAACGATCCGCCGAGTACGTCAAAATGGCCAATGCCCGCTTGGCGGAGCTGGCGGAGCAACTGCTGTGAGCGCCGTTCCGAACGATGAGGAGCTCTTTCGGCGCGTTCGCGAGGCCATTGCCGAAGGCTGGACGGACATTCCCGACAAACCCGGCTATGGCGGCACGGGAGGGCCCGGGCGTGTCCTAGAGGACAAACTCGGAGTCCGTGGCGGCAATTTGGACATTCCGGAACGAAGTTCAGGGTCCACTATGAAGACTTGGCGCGCTTGTACCACAAGAAACACCGAATCGAATAGGAGTGTGGTGCGCCAGCTAGTCGAACAATCTAGCAACCTTGGGGGGATGCATGACGTCAGAGGCAAGGCAGGGGACCATTGATGGACGTTAAGCGGCGAAAGGAAAATAGGCCACGCACGACCACTGTCGAGTTTACCGATCGCGAGATGTTCATCATCAGAGATGCGCTGGAGTCCTACTGGTTTGATTGCGAGCAGAAAGAAGACGAGAGACTCGAGGCGGAACAGCCGGCCGTTGAAGCCCTCGGCGCCAGGGTAGAGCAGCTCTTGCGCGACCTCGTGGCGTCGCCGTGAGGTTGGGCGGTGCTTTGCCAGCCGGCGTCCGCTAGGTATGCTCTCCGGCACCCGTAGCTAAACAAGGCCCCCCCACCAATGGCCAACGGCTTCCTCGCCAACCGGCTCCCGCGCATTGCGCGGCACCTAGAGCACTATGTGGACGAGGGCAAGCTGCCCGGCGTTCTGTGTCTGGTGTCGCGGGGTGGCGAGGAGGGGTTTTTCCATGCCTACGGGCGCCGCGATGTGGAGCGCGAGCAGCCGATGCGGCGCGACACCGTGGTGCGCTTCTATTCGATGACCAAGCCCATCGCCAGCGTGGCGTTGATGATGCTCTACGAGGAGGGGCGCTTCCAGCTGGACGACCCGGTGGACGAGAGCATTCCGTCGTGGCGGGGTCTCGCCGTTTTCGACCGCGGCGATGCCGAGCGCTACTCCGTGAAACGGCCGGATGCCCTGCTCAACATCAAACATCTGCTCACGCACACTTCCGGCCTTTCCTACGGGTTCCTCAACCAGCATCCGGTGGAGAAGATGTACCAAGCGGAGAACCTCACCGTCGGCGAGCTGGGCCACATGGTGGCGGGGCTGGCCTTGCTGCCCCTCAAGTTCTCGCCGGGCACGCGCTGGAATTACGGCGTCTCCACCGACGTTTGCGGGTACTTGGTGGAGCAGTTCTCCGGGCAGGCGCTGGACGAGTTCGTGCGCGAGCGCATTACCGGGCCGCTCGGCATGGCGGATTCGGGGTTCCATGTGGCCGAGGAGGCGCAAGACCGGTTCGCCGCTTGCTATCGGCATGTGCTGGGGGACAGCTTCCAGCTACAGGACGATCCGGTGGAATCGCGGTATCTGCGGCGTCCCACGTTCCTTTCCGGCGGCGGCGGCATGGTGGGCACCATCGACGATTACCACCGCTTCGCCCGGATGCTGCTCGGCAAGGGGGAGTTGGACGGTGTGCGGCTGTTGGGGCGCAAGACCGTGGAGTACATGACCGCCAACCACCTGCCCGGCAACTGCGATTTGGCCGCCATGGGGCAGCCGGTGTTCACGGAGACCTCCTACGAAGGCATCGGCTTCGGGCTTGGCTTCTCGGTGGTGGTGGATCCGGCCGCCGCCAACGTGCTTGTTTCGCCCGGCGAGTTCGCTTGGGGCGGCGCGGCGAGCACCTACTTCTGGGTGGATCCGGTGGAGGAGGTGATCGCCGTGTTCCTCACGCAATTGCTGCCATCATCGACGTATCCGCTGCGCCGGGAGCTGAAGACGCTGGTTTACCAAGCGTTGGCGTAGCCGTTCGCCTAGCGGCGTAGCTGCTTGGGCGTGATGTAGTCCACCAGTTTCCAGCGTGGACTCTTGGCGTCCGCCGTGCGCTCGAACACCGCGACGCCCAAGGTGGGCACGTTGTCCGTCAACGCGCGTCCGGCTAGCTGGTTGACCAGCTCGGTGATGGCGGGGTTGTGCCCCACGAACGCCGTAGGCTCGTCGCCATCCAACACCTCTTCCACCACGCGCAGAAACTCCTCGGCGGTTGCGTGGTAGAGCTCCTCATGGGTTTGCACCGCGCATTCCCCGGCGATCAGCCCCGCGGTTTCGCGCGCCCGGCGAGCCGTGCTGGTCACGAACAGGCGCGGCCCGTCGTCGAGCCACTCGCGGATGAGGTTGCCATCGCCGCTAGCGCGGCCGGACAGCGGACGCTCATGATCCACCACGCCGAACGGACGCGACGATTTGCCGTGCCGGATGAGCCAGATGCGCTGCGCCACCGCCATTCTCCCTGGGTCGGTGTTGAATGACCTCGATTCGGGCTGATTGTATAGAAGTGGCCAGTGGCAATTGTTACAACGCACCCAGCCGCGTGCGGGTCGCCCCGGCGCTACTCCTCGGCGCGAATGAAGGTGCCGGAACCGGCCACCGGCGCCGCCCCGAAGCGATCCGGTTGCCAGTGCAGCGCCACGGCGCTGGAGCCGCCCACATGCCAGGGAATGTGGTTGTCGATCTCGCCTTCGTCCCAATCCACGGCGACGACGCCCACGCGCACCGTGTGCCAGCGTCCGCCGGCTTGGGCGTCCAGAAAATCGCCGGAAATCCTCGCCTCCGCCACATAGCCTGCCGCGGTGCGGCGCGTCCGCCACGCCACTGCGGCGGAGGATTCGGCGCGCGTGGCGGACTCCGGGGAAGGGGTTTGGTAGGCCACGGCCATGCGCGTCAAATGGCTGCCGCGGGCCGCGGCGAACAACGGCATGTTGGCGGCGCGCTCGGCTTCGGGCCGCGAATCCACGAACATCACGAGGGCATCCTGCACCGTGCTCCACGCTTTTTTCGCGCCGGCGGTGGAGGCAACGATGCTGTCGTCGGTGACGCGGGCGGCGAAGTAGAGGTCGCCGGCGGCTTCGCGCACGGCGAAGGAGAAAGCGATGTCCGTCGGTGCGGTGGGCTTGGCGGCCACGTCGCCTTGGCGCGTGGCGGCGAACGGGAGGCCGCCGCTTGGCCATTCGCCCAAATCGCCATCCACCTTCGGCGCGGCGCCGGTGGGCAACGGCAGCCGCGTCACGGGAAGCAAACCGAAGGTGAGTTCCAGTTCCACCGGGCCTTCGGTGGAATCCGTGCTCAACGACCACAACACGCGACCGGGCGCGATGTCCGGGTAGCGGATGGGGCTTCCTCCACGCGGCGCCAGCGGCAGTTCGATCCGCTCGGAGGCGCCGGGCGCAAGCTCAAGGGGCGTTGGTGCGCCGAGGTAGCGCAGATGCGGCCCGGGATCCACATGAAACCGCACACGCAACGGATCATTCCCCGGATTGCTCGCCTCGAACACCGTCGCACCGCCAGCGAACATCTCGCCCTCGCCGAACACCGCCAACGGGCGCACCGCCGCCGGGCGGAAGGGGTACGCCGTGCCGGCAAGCAACCGGGTGGCGGCGCGGCGGCTCGCGGTGATCACGTTCTCGTCGTGAATGCCTTCGAGCAGCAGGTTGGCAACCCGCGGGCCTTGCGCGGTCATCGTCACCCACGCCACATGGTCGAACTCGCCGTAGCGCAGCCCGCGCAGGCTGCTGCCGCCGCCGGTGGTGGCGAGGGTGATGAACCTGCGGTTTTGGCGAACGCTCTTCACATAGCGATGCGAGTGGCCGGCGAACACCGTGTAGTCGCGCTCGCCGAGCATCGCTTCCACCTTCGGCCAATCGCCGCGGCGGCCGTGGGCGTAGTCCCAAAGGGGTTGGTGAACCAGCACGATGGTCCAGCGCGGGTTCGGGAACTCGCGCAAGGTGCGTTCGACGAAGGCTAGCTGTTCGGCTTGCGTCCACGGCCCCGGCACCGGCGTGGCCGGGTCGCGCACCATGCCGAACAGTTCGGAGTTCAGCACGAGGAACAGCACGTCCTTGTACACGAAGCGGTAGTAGGAAGGGCCGAAGCGGGTGCGCCAAGTGGCGGACATCACCGCGTTGCTCATGTCGTGATTGCCGGCCGCGTAGAAGAACGGCGCCTCGAAACCAGCGGCGAAGCGCTCGAACTCGTCCCACTCGGCATCGAGTTGCGCCTGATTCTCCGTGCCGCCTTCGATGAGATCGCCGACGCTCAGCACGAACGCCGGTTCGAGCAGGTTCACCTTGTCCACCGCGGACTCGAAGACGCCGTGGCGGGCGCCGCCGGTGCGGTCGCCGACGATGACGAAGTGGAAGTCCTCGGCGTCGTCGTTGGCGGCAAGGGACGTCCACGGCTTGGCGTCTCCTTCCGCTTCCGGGTCGTCCGCGAAGATGGCGTCGGCAAGCGCGGGCGCAGAGAACGCCGCCAGCAAAAGCGCGGCATATGCTGTGCTTGCGTGCAGTTTCATGCGACGGCCTTGAGCAGGTTGCCCACCACACGGCCGAGGTGCATGAGCGAATTGCACTCCTCCGCTTGGTGAACGTAGGCGGTGTATTTGCGCATCTCGGCGTCCCCGGTGTGCCAGGTGTTGCGCGGCTCCGGGTTCAACCAAATGACGCGCTTGGCGCGATCGTACATTTCCTTGAGAATCTCCGCCCGCGCGTCGCCATAGTTGTTGCGCGCGTCGCCGAGAATCACGATGGTGGTGCGATTGTCCACATCGTCCATGCACAGCTTGCGGAAATCCGCGAACGCCTGCCCGTAGTCCGTCGAACCGCCGCTGTAGTCGCGCAGCGTCTTGGCGATGGCGTCCTCGATCTTGTTGCGCTCGAACAACTCGGTCACTTCCGCCAAATCCGAGGAAAACGCGAACGAGCGCACTTTCGGCATCACCTCCTCCAAGCTGTAGAGGAACATCAGCATGAAGCGCGCGTAGCTGGCCACGGAACCGGAAACATCGCAGATGGCGAACACCTTGGGCCGGTCGATCTTCACGGATTTCCAACGCAGATTGAAGAGTGCGCCATCGTAGCTCATGTTGTGGCGCAGCGTGCGCGGCACATGCAGTTGGCCGC
The DNA here is from genome assembly GCA_965243095.1 of Candidatus Azotimanducaceae bacterium. GTDB lineage: Bacteria > Pseudomonadota > Gammaproteobacteria > Pseudomonadales > Azotimanducaceae > VXYL01. Next base: position 454,132 of record OZ251530.1, on the reverse strand, counting down.
GCTTGAACACTTTGCGCCGCCGCGAATGTAGTGCGGCGATTTTCTTCGCCATGCGGAAGACCATTTCTTGAATCAAGCGGAAGTTGCGCTGCTCCACGTTGGAGAGCTTCACCTTTTGCAGCAATTCCTCGCGCAAGCGGCGACCGCTCACATCGGCGTGCAGCAGGAATTGGCGTTCCACGTAGTCGCGCACTTGCTCGCGTAGCACGTCGCGGCGTTGGCGCAGCTGTTGTCCCAAGCGGCGCGCCGGAACGTGGCCGCTGGCGCGGCGCTCGGCAATCTCCTCGTTCAATTCGGCGAGGCCCATCGCGTCCATGATCTTGCGCGTGTAGAGGCCTTTTTGCGTGAAGACGCGGATCTCCTCCAGCTTCGCCTCGCGTGCGGCTTCGGCCATGCGCATGGTGAGTTCCACCGCGCCGCCCTGCATGAGCAGCCGGCCGAGCGCGGAACGCGGCGTTGCCATCTCGCCGGCGCCCAAGTCCTCTTCCGCTTCGCCGCCTTGGTTCTTGCTTTTCTTGCCGCCACCTCCGCCGCGGCCGCCGCCGGATTCGCCTTCGCGGCCGCCAACGCCTTCGCCAAGCGCGGCGTCCCCATCCTCTTCCGCGTCGGTAACGCCGGTTTCGGCGGCAACGTCCTCGAAGGAGAAGAACTGGTCGAAGGTGGCGTCGAAAGTCTCCTTCTCGTCGGCCGTCTTCGGCAGCACCATCGAAAGCGAATCCTTGAGGAAGGCCCGGTCGCGGTAGCCCACCAGCTCCACCGTGCTGACGGCGTCCAACGTCTCGGCAGGGGACACCCGCACTTCGGCGTTGCGCAGGGCCGCGACGAATCGCGTGAGCGTGCGGTCCACGGTGCCTACCCGCCAACCGCTTTGCGCGTGAGCGTGGGTATTTCGGCGTCGACGTTGTCGATGTCCTCTTGGAACTTCAAGATCACGTTCAGCGTGTCGCGCACCATCTCCGGTGCCAGTGAGTCCGCGTGCAGCAGCAACAAGGTGCGCGCCCAGTCGATGGTTTCGGAAATCGCCGGCACCTTCTTCAAGTCGAGCTCCCGCAGTTCTTGGATGAACGCGACCAGTTGGCGGCGCAGCTCGGGCGGAATCTCCGGCACCCGGGCGTGGATGATGCGCTGCTCCAAGTCGGCGTCTGGAAACGGGATGTAGAGGTGCAGGCAGCGGCGTTTCAGCGCGTCCGAAATCTCCCGCGTGTTGTTGCTGGTGAGAAACACGATGGGCGGCGTCCGATGGGCTTTCACGGTGCCGATTTCCGGGATGGAAACTTGAAAATCCGAGAGGATCTCCAGCAGCAGGGACTCGAATTCGTGGTCGGACTTGTCCACCTCGTCGATGAGCAGCACGCAGCCATGCTCTTCGCGCAGCGCCTTGAGCAACGGCCGCGGTTCGAGAAACTCCTCGGAGAAGAAGATGTCGCCGAACTCGTGCAGCCGTTCGACGGACTCGGCGAAGCCCCGCGCCCCTTGCAGCACTTCGTCCAAGGTCTCCTTGAGCACCTGCGTGTAGAGCAGTTGCTTGCCGTACTTCCACTCGTAGATCGCCTTCGCCTCGTCCAAGCCCTCGTAGCATTGCAGGCGTATGAGCGGCAGGTCGAACATGTCCGCGGTGGTCTTGGCCAGCTCGGTTTTGCCGACGCCGGGCGGCCCCTCGATGAGCACCGGCTTGCCCAAGTGGTACGCCAGATAGACGGCCGTGGCGATGCGGTTGCCGCAGATATAGCGGTGCGCCTCGAAGTTCCGCTTCAGGGCGTCCACCGAGGCGGCGATTTGGGCGATGTCGGTCACGGCACCCGCAACTATAGCACCCCTGACCGTCCGATGGCTCTTTGGTGATGGGTCCTGGGAGCGCGGGCGTCTCGCCCGCATGCAGGCGGGACGCCTGCCGTTCCCGGCTTGGGGTATGATCCCCCGCCGCTGGCGGAGGGCGACGCACGTTGCGAAAGCTGATCGTACACATCGGTTGCGCGAAGGGCGGCAGCTCGGCGATCCAAGCTGGCTTGCGCGCCAACCACGCGGCGTTGGCGACGCAGGGCGTGGTGGTTGCCAGCGCGGATCTGCGCAGCGGATCGGAAGTCACCGGGTCGCAGGCGGGTTTTTTCGACTCCCTCGTGTGCGACCGGCAGGCGCACGACGTGCCGAACTTCGGCGACCTGCTCGACGCTCTGGCGGACGAGCAGGACGCCTCCACCATCGTGCTTTCCGCCGAAAATCTGTGCAACCCCATGGGCTTCGAGAAGATCTTCGCCAAGGTGCGGGATCGCTTCGACGCCCGCATCGTCATGTACGTGCGCCGCCAAGACGAGTTCTTGGAGTCCGCGTGGCAGCAGTGGGAGGTCAAGCGCGGCGGCTCGCTGCTCGCGTGGCTGGTCAAGTGCATCGGCATTCACGGCAATTGGCTGGAAATCCTAGCGCCGTGGGCGGACACCTTTGGCGACGAGCGCATGGTGGTGCGCATCTTCGACCGCAAGCGTCTCGCCGGCGGCGACGTCTTCCAAGACTTCTGCGCCGTGCTCGGCGTGGACGCTGCGGCGTTGCAACCCCCCGGCGAAGTGAACATGGGCCTAACGCCGCTGCTCAACCGCTTGGTGGAAGGCAGGGGCTACTTGTTCGACGGGCCGCACGATGGCGCGTTCTACGATTCGCTGCGCGATCTGGCCAAGGATCTCGTGGAACGCGACGAGCTGGCCGGCCGCTTGTTCAGCAGCGCGGAGGCCGAGGCCGTCATGCTCCGCTACGAGCAGGCGAACGAGCGCTTTCGGCAACGCTACCTGCCGAACGAAAAATCGCCGCTGTTCGCCTTGCAGCGCGAGGCGCCAGCGCGAAGCACCGCCCCGGTGGACATGGCGGCTTTCGAGCGCGAGTTGTTGCAACTGCAGATCTTCAATCTGCACAAGAAAGTGCAAGCCCTGTCCGAGCGTTTGGCCAACGACGACGATGCGCCGCCCGCCAAGTAGCCGGCGATGAACTCCCCACCGCGGCAACGCCCGTTGGACGGCGTGCTGGTGGTGGCGCTGGAGCAAGCCGTCGCCGCGCCGATCGCGAGCTGCCGGCTGGCGGACGCCGGCGCGCGGGTGATCAAACTCGAACGCCCGGGCGGCGACTTCGCCCGCCATTTCGACACCGCGGCGAATGGCCAATCCGCCTACTTCGCGTGGTTGAACCGCGGCAAAGAGTCGCTGGTGGTGGACATCAAGACGCCCGAAGACCGCGCTTTGGTGTTGCGCATATTGGCGCGGGCGGACGTGTTCCTCCAGAACCTCGCCGTCGGCGCGGCGGCACGCGCCGGATTGGGCTCGGACGACTTGCGCCGCCGCTTCCCGCGCCTGATCACCTGCGACATTTCCGGCTACGGCGAGACCGGCCCCTACGCCGACATGAAGGCATACGACCTCTTGGTGCAGGCGGAAACCGGCCTCATCTCCATCAACGGCGCCCGGGGCGAATACGGGCGCGTCGGCGTTTCCATCTGCGACTACGCCACCGGCATCGCCGCCGCGCTGGGCGTCAACGAAGCGCTGGTGGAACGCGCGCGCACCGGCAGAGGCTCGGCGGTGCGCGTGTCGCTGTTCGACGTGCTGGCCGAACTGATGGCCGTGCCCCTCCTGCAACACGACTACACCGGCGCCGGGCCGGAGCGCGTCGGCGTGGCGCACCCTTCCATCGCCCCCTACGGCGGCTTCACCACCCGCGACGGCGCCACCTTGGTGATCTCCGTGCAGAACCACCGCGAGTGGACCGCGCTGATCGGCGACGTGCTGGGCCGCCCGGAACTCGCCGAAGACCCCCGCTACGCCACCAACGCCGCGCGCATGGAACGCCGCGCCGAGGTGGACGGCATGGTGCAGGCGTTCTTCGCCGAACGCACACGCGCGGAAATGGAGACCCTCCTGCGTTCGGCGCGCATCGCCTACGGCGCGTTGAACGACGTCGCCGGCCTCTCCAAGCACCCGCAATTGCGGCGCTGGGCCATAGCCAGCGAGACCGGCGACGTACGCATGCCGGCGCATCCCAACGCCGCCCGCGCCGCACCGCCGAGCCCACGCCTGCCGAGACTGGGCGAACACACCGCCGACATTCGCCGCGAGTTCAGCAGCGACGCGGACGGCGACGGCAACAAGGTGTAGACTGCAACCCGCGCCAACGCACCGGCGATGGCGCGACCGACAACCACGAACGGAGGATCATCAGTGGACATTTCCATCACCTACTGCACTTCCTGAGGCTACAAACCCAAGGCGGTCAGTTTGGCTGCCAAGATCAAGGACGCGCTCGGCGAGGAATCCTTCCTCATCGAAGGCGCCGGTGGCATCTTCGACGTGAACGTGAACGGCAAGATGGTGTACTCGAAACACGAGACCGGCAACTTCCCGGACGAAGACGCGCTGGTCGCGGAGCTGCAAGGCGGGTAGCCGTTGGACGCGAGGGACATCTGCCCCTCGCTTGGCAACCTCACGCGGTGTCGCTCGCTTGGGTAGTATCCCTACGGCGCCTCCCATACGAGCCGTCCCGACCGCAGAATCGCCGCCAACCGAAGCCTCTCGACGCAGTAGCTCGCCCGCAGCAGCAGGCGAACGACGCGGTGCTTCTTCTGCCCCTCTGCGCTCGCAAAGACGGTTTCCGAGGGAACGCGAACGTCGTCGGCCACGCCCAGAAAGCCGAACACGCGCCGCAGCGTACGATCGTGATGCCGTCTAAGTTCCGCGTTCTGCACGATCAGCACTTGGCTCGCTGGGAAGTGGCGATAGAGGTTGGCTAGTTGCTTGCTGTAAAGGCCGCGCCGGCGATAGGTGTGCTGGCGGCCTGCGGAGGTAAGGGATCGACGGTCTTTGTCCAAGCGGCAGCGCAACGGCTCCAGCAATAGGGCGAGCCACAGCGGTTTGTCCTCGCCGCCGCGGTTTTTCTCCATGTAGTAGCCGGAAATCGCGCGCTGCACCGGGTCGCGCAACAACACGATGAGTTTGAGGCGCGGGTTGTAACGCGCAAGCTGCGCTGGGACTTCCGGCAGGAACATGTACACGGGCGTACATTCCCCCCGCACCGGCGCATCACAGCCGACGATGCCAAGGGCGCCGCGGTAGCGCTGGTCGATCTGCGCCGGCGTCCAGCAGGGGGAATACTCGGGCGCGTCAAAGAGGTGCATTTCGCCCGGGCACATGCCGATCTCGGGGTGTGCGGCGAGGAATCGGCTAAGCGCCGTGGTGCCGCACTTCTGCGCGCCGACGATGGCGAAATGCAAGAGCGGCGCGGCGCGTTGGAGTTCTTGGGATGTCGCCAAGGAACGATCACTCATATAACCACATTCGCTGACTCGCGTTGCGCCACAAGGTGTGCTACAAGCCACACACCCGACTTGCACGAGATCGAGGCAATCGCCCAGATATGACCGCGCCGCGCATTTCCGCCGACGCCGCCCGCGCCGTTTGGTTCCACCGCGAGTATACGCGCCTGACCGGCGGCCAAGTGAAGCACGCGGACTATTTCGAGCACGTTCGCCACCTGCCGGGTTTCACGCCGAAGCTGACGCTCGGCGGCGCGAAGCTCAACGCCAAGCAGGAGCGCGAACGACAGCAACTTTGGCCGGTTGCGCCATCCGACCTGGCGGCGCGGTGGACGCCGCAAGCCAATGACCTGCTGTTCCTAGCCGGCACGGACTGGCGCTACTTGCGTTCGGCCGGGCTGGAGCGCTTGGACAACCCCCGCGTCAACCTGATTCAACATGTGCGCCATGCGCACGCCGGCTCGGAACTCTGCGGTTATCTGAGCCAACGGGCGATTCGCATCTGCGTGAGCGACGAGGTCGCCGACGCCATCCGCGACACAGGGCGCACCAACGGGCCGATCATCGCCATACCGAACGGCATCGACATCGCGCCTCCACCCCGACAAGAGGCGCCGCCGAGCGTGGCACCCCCCTCCGTGGCCATCGTGGACTACAAACGACCCGATCTAGGGGCGGCGCTACGCCGGGCGCTCGACCAAGCGGGCATACCCTATGTGGCGCTAACTGGCTTTCTGCCCCGCTCTGCGTTTCTGCGGCTGTTGGCGGCGGTCGATGTGGCGGTGTGCCTGCCGCACGAGACGGAGGGCTTCTATCTGCCCGCTTTGGAGGCGATGGCGTCCGGGTGCATTGCGGTTACGCTGGACTGCATAGGCAACCGCGGCTTCTGCCACAATCAGCGCAACTGCCTGATCGCGGAGCCCACCGCCCAATCGCTCTGCGCGACGGTTCAAGAGGCCATTGGCATTCCGCCTGCCGCACGAGAAGCCATGCTTCGAGCGGCCGGCGACACCGTGCGGCGGCACTCTCTGGCGGCCGAACGGAAGCGGTTCCACGCCTTGCTGGAGGACATCGACAACGTCTGGTAGGTTGCACCAGCTCGCCGCGACGGTACTAAGCAAACGCGACGAAGAAGCAGCTTGTCAGATCAGCCCAATGGCCGAGCGTTTTCGGTTTCCAAACAGCCGAAGCTCGATCGCCGAGACTCCTACGGCCATGCTCAAAACGGCTTGAAGATCGTTTGGGCGTTACCCGAACGCAGCCTTCCGTGGAACGGTCGGGTTTCGGCGGGCGGATCGGCAATTCATGGGGATGATTTTCTCAATTTCAAGACCTTTTCAACGGCGCAGACGACCCCATTTACTTGGGCATCGCAAACCGAAACCCAAAGGAGAAACGACATGATCACGAACGCTGTGCGTTGGGATCCGTTCAAGGAGTTCGATCGGATGTTCGGCGTGGCTGCCAACGATTGGCAGCCGTTGGTGGACATCCGCGAAGGCGAGGGCGCCTATAGCGTGGAGCTGGAGCTCCCGGCGGTGGAGCCGGGGGATGTCCGCATCGAGGTGAAGGACGGCCTGCTCCACGTCTCCGGCGAACGCGCCGCCGAGGCGAACGGGGCGAACGAGCGGGTGCGTCGGCGCGAACGGCGCTACGGCAAGTTCGCTCGCAGCTTCCGCCTGCCGGAAGGCGCGGATGCCGACGCCATCACCGCGACGGCGAAGAACGGGGTGGTGTACATCGCCATCGGCAAGAGCGCCATCGCCCAAGCCCGCGCCATCGAGGTGCAAGCCGCCTGAAGCCCGTCACGCCGCCCGCATCCGGCAACCCAGCTGGATGCGGTGCGGTGTGCGGCACCAAGCGGCCCACCAGCCGCCAGAGGTCCGCCAATACCACCACGGCGGGGAAACGTGCCGGCTGGCGCACTTTCTCTTAAAGCCAAACATCCATGTAAAGCCAAACATCCATGCCATATAGTAAATTTTCCATTACATCTGGGAGAGGCCATGAGGAAGTCGAGTTGGCGCATGTGTGTGCCGTGGGTTCTTTGGTCGTTTGGTGCCGTGGCGGCCCCGCCGGCGCTTGAAATCGCCCAACAGGGGCAGGGCCCGGTGGTTTTGTTTCTCGCCGGCGTCAACGTCCACGGCGAGATGTGGCGGCCTTGGGCCGATGCGCTGGCGGTGGACCACCGCGTTTTGGTGGTCACGCCGGCAGGTTTCGCCGGCGTGGCGCCTATCGACCGGCCGGACGGCTTCATGGCAACGCATGTGGCCGCGCTCGCTCGATTGCTCGAAGCGGAGCGGGCCGAAAGCGCTCTGGTCGTCGGTCACTCGCTGGGCGGGGTGGCGGCGCTGATGCTTGCCGCGCGCGAGCCCGAGCGTGTGGGCCGCTTGTTGGTGGTGGACAGCTTGCCGTTCCTCGCCGAACTGTTCCAGCCGGGTGCAACGCCGACGCAAGCGCGACAGAACGCGGAAACGATGGCGCAGCGCAGCATGGCGCTGAAACAGGACGTTTACTTGGCGGAATCCGAACGAGCCGTCGCCATTGCCGCGAAGAGCGCGTCGTTTCTCCATCGCTTGCGCCTTTGGGCCGCGGCGTCCGATCGCGCCACCGTCGTGACCGCGTACCAAGAGTTGCTGGGGATGGACTATCGCGCCATGCTGCCGAAAGTCCGCCAGCCGGTTCTTGTGTTGGCGGCTTGGGACCCGGCGATGCCGTTCTCCAAGGAGTCCATCGAAGCGCTGTACAAGCGGCAATACGCCGGACTGACCGCTGGCGAGGTGCGCGTGGTGGAAGACGCGCTGCACTTCCTGATGATCGACCAGCCGAACGCGTTCGAGTCCGCATTGGCCGCGGTGCTGGCGCCATGAGTGCCGTGGCGGCGTAGCGGGCTGTCGCTCAGCGCCGGTGCGCCGGAACTGGACGCTGTCTGGATCCTGCCGGCTCTCTTCGGCGTGTCGGGGGTGGCGTCTTGGCTGGTGTCGCGGCGCTACCGATGAACGGAGATACGCCGTGAAAAACCGTCTCAAGGTGCTGTGCGCCGAGCGCGATTGGTCGCAAGCCGCCTTGGCGCAACGCTTGGGCGTATCGAGGCAGCGATAACAGCTAGACGCCAGCATGGGCGCACACGCGCCCCCGCACAGTGCTATCTTTGCCGCATCACACCTGCGAACGGGAGGCCCCGTGGCTATTCGCGATGTCGTGTCCGTGTTGGCGGACTTGCCCACGCTGCTGGCGCTGAAGAAGGGGTTGAAGCCGCGTCCGGTGGAAACCAAGGATTGCCTGGGCGGGGCGGTGGAGCGCAACGCCGCGCGCATCGGCCACTGCTCCGCCGTCGTGTGCGAGGGGGAGGAGGTCACCTGGGCGGAGTTCAACGCTCGCGCGAATCGGTACGCGCACGCGCTGAAGGCGTCCGGCTTGCAGCGTGGCGACGTGGCGAGCGTGATGATGGAGAACCGCATTGCATTCCTCGCGGTGGTGGTGGCGCTGAACAAGCTCGGCGTCACGGCGGCGCTCATCAACACGAATCTGCGCGAGCGGCCGCTTACGCATTGCGTTTCCGTAACCGAGTCCAAGAAGTGCGTATTCGGCAGCGAGGTCGCGGACGCCATCGAGCAGGTGAAGAACGAACTGCATCTGCGCGAAGGCGAGGACTACTGCGTGGTGCCGGATGGCGACGCGCAAACGCCCAACTGGGCGGTGGATCTGCACGCCGCCAGCGCCGAGCAGCCGGCGGGCAACCCACCGGACACCGCCGAAACCACGCTGGGCGAGACGGCAATGTACATCTTCACCTCCGGCACCACCGGCTTGCCGAAGGCGGCGGTGCTCTCCAACCGCCGCTATCTGGCCAGCGCCCACTTGGCGGGGCGGGCGGGGCTGCGCTGCACGGAGCGCGACCGCATCTACATCTGCCTGCCGCTCTATCACGGCACCGGCTTGATGGTGGGCGCCGGCGCGGCGTTCACCAGCGGCGCGTCCATGTTTGTGCGACGGCGGTTTTCGGCGCGGGCTTTCCTGCCGGAGATCCGCGAGCACGCCTGCTCTTGCTTCATCTACGTCGGCGAGCTGTGCCGCTACCTGCTGAGTTCGCCCGCCAAGCCGGACGATGCGGATTCGCCGCTGGTCACCGTGATGGGCAACGGCTTGCGGCCGGACGTGTGGATGGATTTCAAGACGCGCTTCGGCCTTACGCGCATCACCGAGTTCTACGGCGCCAGCGAAGGCAACGTGGCGTTCGCCAATCTGCTCAACAAAGACCGCACCATCGGCATGACCTCGTCCAAGGTGGCGTTGGTGCGCTACGACGTGGACACGGACGAAATCGTGCGCGACAGCGACGGCCGCTGCGTGGAAGTGGCTTCCGGGGAACCCGGCTTGCTGCTGGGGCACATCAACCCGGAAGCGGTGTTCGAGGGGTATACGGACAACGAAGCGACCAACAAGAAAATCCTCCGCGACGTGTTGGCGGAGGGCGACGCGTGGTTCAACACCGGCGATCTGGTGCGCGAAACGGATGTGGGATTTTCCTTGGGCTACCCCCACTATCAATTCGTGGATCGCACCGGCGACACGTTCCGCTGGAAATCCGAAAACGTCTCCACCAACGAGGTGAGCGACATCATTTCCGCGTTCCCCGCCGTTGAACTGTGCAACGTGTACGGCGTGGAAGTGCCGGGCGCGGACGGTCGCGCCGGCATGGCGGCGGTGACGTTGAAGGAAGACGCCGAGTGGAACTGGGAGGATTTCGCCGCCCACGTGCGGAAGGAGTTGCCACCTTTCGCCCGCCCGGTGTTCGTGCGCGTGCAAGCGGGCATGGCGTTGACCGGCACCTACAAGATGGTGAAGGGCGACCTGAAGCGCGAAGGCTACGACATCGCGGCGCTGGACGACCCGGTGCATGTGATGAAGCCCGGCGCCGACGGATACGAACCGCTGGAGCCGGGCTTCCTCGAAGAGATCAAGAGCGGCAAAGCCGGGTTCTGACCGGCGCGGAAAGCGCCTGCGCCACCACAAGGAGCTTCGTCGGCTCGATGTGATGCGCGTGCAAGAGGAGTGTCAGCGAACAGCGCTCAACCGGGCTGTTGAACGGACTGTCGAAGGCATGGCGTCGTGCGGTTCCTCGCCGTCGAAGACGTCGTCATCCACAGCTCATCGCCAGTCGCGTCGATTTGCAAGGCGTCCATCACTCGATGGCGCATATCGCCACCGTGGTGGCCGGCGCACACAGCGTCACACGCCCATCCCGACCCGATCGCCCCGCTTCCCTAACACCCCCGTTCAAGGTATGTTCGCAGGCGAGACAACGGGGCGGGTTCGCCCGAAGGAGCACTCTTGGACGATAGCGGTAGCGGCATCTTTCAATCCATCCGGTTCTGGCAAGGCTGGGCGCTGGCGGCAACGGCCGCGGCGTTGTTCACGTTCGTGGCCAACGCCGAGTTTCCGGTGGCCGGCCATACGCCGGACTACGTGGCGCTCATCGGCGAGGCGGACGCGCCGCTGTGGGTGGTGAACGCGGACTTGCGCGAAGGCACCGTCAACGTCCGTTCCGCCAGAGCCAAACCCGCCGGCGAGGGCCGGCGCCACGCGCTGTGGCTGGTGGCGGGCGAATCCACGCAACGCTTGGGAGCGCTGCCCGTCCACCAGGACGAGGCCACCTTCGCGCTAGGCGGCGCCGTGCAAGCGGTGCTCGCCCACCGCCGCACGTTGGGCGTGGCCGTCGAGCCCGTCGCGGAAGCGCCGGCGGACGAGGAGGCGGCCAGTGGGGAGACGGTGGTGCCCGAGTGGACGTGGCAGGCGACCTTGGCGCGCTTGTAAGACGAACACGCCAGCAACACAACAGCCCGAAACGACCACGCCATGCGGGCCGCCATCGTCGGCGCCGGCAACTTCGGCACCGCCATCGCCAACATCGTCGCCGGCAACGGCGTTCCCGTGCGCCTGTGGATGCGCGATCAAGCGCAACTCGCGGACATCCGCGCCAACCGTGAGAACCGCCGCTATCTGCCCGGGCATCCGCTTGCGCCCCTCGTTGAACCCACCGGGGATTTGCCGCACGCGGTAGGCGATTGCGACATGGCGTTCGTCACCGTGCCCAGCGCGTCGTTCGCGGCGGTGGCCGCCGAATTGCGGGCGGTGACGCGCCCCTCCGTAGCGGTGATCAGCGGCACCAAGGGCATCGCCGACGGCTTCGAGCTGATGAGCCAGCTCTTGGAACGCACCTTGCCGGAGGCCCGCATCGGCGTGATCAGCGGCCCCAACTTGGCCGAAGAGATGGCCGCTGGGCGCAACACCGGCACCGTCGTGGCGAGTCGGCACGAAGATTTGCGCGCCTCGGTGCAGGAAGTGCTCACCAGCCCCACCTTCCGCGTGTACGCCAGCACAGATGTGTACGGCGTGGAGCTTGGCGGCGCGTTGAAGAACATCTACGCCATCGTCTGCGGCATCGCCACCGCGCTCGACGTCGGCCAAAACGCGCTGGCGATGCTGGTGACGCGCAGCCTAGCCGAAATGTGCCGTTTCGCCGCGGCCTTGGGCGCCAATCCGTTCACCTTCCTCGGCTTGGCCGGCGTCGGCGACTTGTTCGCCACCTGCACCTCGCCGCTGTCGCGCAACTTCCAACTGGGCGCGAAGCTGGCCGCCGGCGTCACCTTGGAGGCGGCGATGGAGGAACTCGGCAAGCTCGCCGAGGGCGTGAACACGGTGCGCGGGGTGTGCGCCAAGAGCGCGCAGCTCGGCGTGTACATGCCGCTCGCGGACGCGCTGCACCGGCTGTTGTTCGGCGGCGAGGATTTGCGCGGCATCATCGCCGGTTTGATGAGCAGCGAACAGCGCATGGACGTGGAGTTCGAGGTGGGGCCGGCGATGGCGGCTAGCGCCACCTCGCCCTTCGCGCCCGGCGGTGCGCGATGAGGGCGCTGCGCCCATGCTCACCGGCCGCGGCGGCGCTATTCGCGGCGTCCGCGGGATTGGCGGCTGTGGATGCGCTCGGTGCCGAGGATCCGCCAGACGTGGCGCCCTTCCCCGAAGCCGTGGTGGTGGCGACGAGCGAAACCGAGCTGCGCACCTACGAATTCGTCACCGGCCGCGTCGAACGCAGCCGCCGCGAGCGGCGCATCGAACGCAGCGCGCGGGTGCCGGCGAAGGTGCGGCGCGCAACCTATCGAACGCCAGCGGGAACGCGGCTCGAGGACGTGACGCAACACTACCGAGGCCAGGTGGCCGATCTCGCCGAGGTGTTTTCTTGCCAAGGCCTGGACTGCGGCCGCAGCACCGTCTGGGCGAACGACGTCTTCGGCGTGAAGGAACTCGTCGCCCCGGACCCCGCGCAGTTCTACTTGGCGGCGGCGGGCGGGGACACGTTGGTGGCCATCTACATCGTCCGGCGCGGCAATCGCCGGGTGTACGCCCATGTGGATTTTGCCCGCGGCGACGGCATCGGTGCGCGTGTGCTCGGCGACCGGGCGGCGAAACAGGATGAAGACGCGCCGCAGCCCGTTCCCGCCGGCTTGGCCGAGACCTTGCGCCGCGACCGCTACGCGGTGTTGACGGATGTGGTGCCGGACGATCGCGGCCACCTTGGCCGCACCGCGTTGCGAGCGCTGGACGCCGCGGCGGGGGAGCTCGGCACCTTCAACCATGCGGTGTTCGTGGTTTGCCACTTGGACGGAGACGAAGCGGACGCCGCCATAGCGAATGCCGCGGACTGCGCCGAACAAGCCGCGCTGCGCCTGCAAGCGGCCGGCGTGGCGGCCACGCCCTTCGGCGCCGGCCCGCTGCTGCCCCGCTCCGATGCGCCGCGCCGCCGCGTCGAGTTGGTGCTGCCGTGAGCCAGTGCGGCCAGCGGCGCTAGTCGAACAAGCCGCCACCGCGCTCGCGGGGGCGGAGCTCGCGTTCGGCCACGGCACAAACAACGCTTTCGACGAGGCCATCCGCTTGGTGGCGGATAGCGGAGCGCACACCAGGCCGGCACTGCGAGCTCTGCTGGCAAAGCGCATTGACGACCGCGTGCCGGTGCCCTACCTCACCGGCGTGGCGTGGCTGGCGGGCATCCGTTTCGCCATTCGCGCCGGCGTCGTCATCCCGCGCTCGCCGCTCGCACAAGCGCTGACCGGCGGCCTGCGCCCGTGGCTGGCCAACCCGCCGCGGCGCGTGCTGGATTTGTGTTGCGGCAGCGGCGCCCTCGGCTTGGTCGCAGCGCACATGTTCCCTGACGCGGAAGTCGATCTGGTGGACGCGGACGCCACCGCCATCGCCGTTGCCAAGGAGAACGCGGCAAGCGTCGGCGCGGCAATCGCGAACCGCACCCGCGTGATCGAATCCGATCTATTCGCCGCCCTCGACGGCGAGCGTTACGACCTCATCCTTTGCAATCCGCCCTACGTTCCCACCGCCGAGCTCGACGCCGCGCCGCTGGAGTTCCACCACGAACCCCGCCAAGGCTTGGACGGAGGCGCCGACGGTCTGGCCGTGTGGCGCCGCATCGTGCCGCAGTTGCAAGCACACCTGCGCCGCGGCGGCGTGCTCTTGGGCGAAGCCGGCAACATCGGCCAAGCCTTCGACCGGGCGTTTCCCGAGCTCCGCGCCGTTTGGCTGGATCTGGACGCCGCGGAACCCCAAGCGGATGGCGGCTTCGGGGTATTCGCTTCGTCGCCAGCGTTGCGCGGAAGCCGGTGACCAACAGTATCGTGGTATCGTCGCCACGTCGCCCGGCAGATCGGAAAGCGAAGGGATGGATGGAAGCCCCGCGGCCACTCCCGAAGAGCGCCGTGTGCCGACGGTGCGAAAGGCGCGAAAGGCGGTGGTTGCGACGGCAATCGCCATTGCAGTCGCAGCCCTGATCCTCTTGTTCTTCATCGGCAGCCCGACCGAACTTTCCAACTCGCAATTTGGGGAACCGGGCAGCTTCTATTTGACGTTGGCCTACGTCCATTTGGCCACCATCGTGCCGTGTTTTCTCATCGCCGTTTGGCTGCTGGCGCGGCGCAAAGGCACACCGACGCACAAACTGCTGGGCAAGATCTACATGGTGCTGATTTCGTTCTCGTCCGTCGTAGCGGCGGTCATGCCAGCGGCGGTTGGTCCGCGCCTGTGGAACCACTTCGGCTTCATCCACCTGTTCTGCATCGCGGTCTTCGTCAGCGTTCCCTACGCCGTGTGGGCGATCCGGCGCGGCAAGGTAAAAGCGCACGCTTACACTATGAGCGGCCTTTTCCTAGGCGGCATCGTCATCGCCGGCGCCTTCGCCTTCGGCCCGGGACGCCTACTCCACGGCTGGCTGTTCGTTTGACTTGGGCGTCAGCTGGCCTTCCTCGGCACGACGGAACTCCGCCAGCACGTTGTAGCGCTCTTGCTCCGTCATGGTCGAGGTGGTCGCGGGCGTGTCTGACGCCGATGGAATAAGGGCGTATACTCGCGCACTTTCCTGCTGCGAGATCGCCTGCCCATGACGCGCCGCCGCCCACCGAACCCGTCGCCCCGCGCAGCCGCGCCGGGCGTATTTCGCCTCACGCCGGTTGCCGCGGCGGTGCTTGCCGTGACGCAGGCGCAGGTTGCCGCGTTCGCCGAGAAAGAGGAGAACAGCAACGTGATCGAGGAGGTGGTGGTCACCGCCACCAAGCGCGAAGCGGACATGCAGGACGTGGCGCAGAGCATCACGGCCTTCACCGGGGACGACTTGGCGCGGCTCGGCGCCCGCGACATGAAGGAGTACATCGACGCGCTGCCCAGCGTCACGCTGGTGAACAGCATGCCCGGGCGCAACTCGGTGGTGTTCCGCGGCATCGCCACCGGCTCCTCCGAGTACCGCACGGACAGCATGACCGCCGTGTACCTCGACGAGCAGCCCCTCACCACCAACTCGCAGCAGGTGGATCCGTGGCTGGTGGACATCGAGCGCGTGGAGGCGCTGCCCGGCCCGCAGGGCACGTTGTTCGGCTCCAGCTCGCAATCCGGCACCTTGCGCGTGATCACCAACAAGCCGGATTTCTCGGGCATCTCCGGCCATCTGGACGCCGGCCTTTACGCCACCCAGGGCGGCGAAGCCAGCTACGACGTGAGCGGCCACTTCAACCTGCCGCTGTCCGAGCGGCTGGCGGTGCGCGTGGCCGCCTTCGCTTCGCACGAGGGCGGCTACGTGGACAACGTGCTGGGCGAAGACTTGGCCGGCACTGGCGACAACGCCGACGTGGTGGAGGAGGATTTCAACGACTACGACGTCCACGGCGGCCGCGTGGCGGCGAGTTGGGACGTTTCCGACCGGTGGAACCTGCTTGCCGCCGTCATCGTGCAGAACAGCGACGCCGATGGCGCGTGGGAATCCGACCCCAACCTTGGCGACTACAAGATCACCAAGTTCTTCGACGAGTACCGCGACGACGACTGGTACCAGACGGCGTTGACCATCACCGGCGACTTGGGCTTCGCCGAGCTTTCGGCCACCACCGCGTCCTTCGACCGGAAGATCCTCTACGAATGGGACAACATGCTCTACGAGCAATACAAGGACGCCTATTTCGGCGTGTACAGCGGCTACGATCTGTACAACTCCGAGTACACGTTCGGCACCATCTTCAACGACCAGAACCAACAGCGCTTCTCGCAGGAGGTGCGGCTGACGTCCATTAACGAAAGCCGCTTCCAATGGATGATCGGCGGCTTCTACGAGGACGTGGAAGACGATTGGCTGTACGGCGCGGACAACCCCGAGCTGCAAAACACCACCGCGTGGACGGCTGCCAACAACTACGCCTACAGCTACTACGCCAGCTACGACGGCATCGAATATCCACTGCCGCCCACCACGATCGGATTCTTCAACCTGTTCGAGCGCGCGGTGACGCAGAAGGCCGTGTTTGCGGAAATGTCGTACGATCTCACGGACAAGCTGATGGTCGCGTTCGGCACTCGCTGGTTCGAGTACGAGCGCGACGAATACGATCTGTTCCATTTTCCGAAGGGCCTGCCACCCACCTCCGCCTTGGATGTGAACGGCGCCTACAGCGCCCAGGGCGTGGAGAGCGACACCGCGTTCAAGTTCAACGCCCAATACCATGTGGACAATGAGCGCATGGTGTATTTCCTGTTCAGCCAAGGGTTTCGCTTGGGCGGCTCCAACAGCCAGCGCGCCGCCAGCACGGGACTTGTGCCGCTCAACTACTCGTCGGACAAGCTCAACAACTACGAGGTGGGCCTGAAGAGCCGCTGGTTCGGCGGCCGCGTGCAGATCAACATTTCCGCCTTCCACATGGTGTGGGAGGACATTCAGCTCGACAACGCCGGCGGCGTGGACGACCAATGGTGGCTGCGCGGCACGGTGAACGGCGAAACGGCCGCCACCACCGGCGTCGAGATCAACTGGGACGCCAACGTGACGGACACCCTGCGCATCGAGGGTTCGGTGTTCCGCGCCAATCCGCAGTTCACTTCCGAGTTCGAATTGCTGAGCGGCAGCGTGGTGCGCGACGGCACGGTGATGCCAATCTCGCCGGATGTGAAATGTTGGCTGGCGGTGGAGTACGCCCGCTGGAACGTGGGGCCGGCGGAACAGTTGTGGGTGCGGTACGACGTGAGCTATCAAGCCTCCGTGTACAACGGCTTGGAAGCGGCCATCGCGGAAGATCCGAACGGCCAGCAACCGTCGTGGACGCTGAGCAATCTGCAACTGGGCGCTTCCCTGCCGGACGGACTGGACATCACGTTCGTCGTCAACAATGTGTGGGATCAGCGCACCACGAACTACTTGGACGATGGCGCCAACCACCAAGCGGCTTGGTTCCAAGACCCGCGTTTCCACAACCTGCGCTCCTTCGTCGCGCCGCGCACGATGGGCCTCAGCGTCAGCAAGAGCTTCTAACGCCGCGTGGCGCCGCGTTCGGCGCGGCGCCACGGCATCCACCATGCAGGCGGTGACGCTGCTGGCGACATCGGTGGTGCGCGGTAGCGCCCAAGGCGACAGCCACGGCGGCGCGTTTCTCATCGATCTGGCGGAACAGACGGTTCGGCAAACGCTGGATTGGAACGCCGCGGACATCGACTGGACCGGCCGCGGCGGCGACCGCGGCTTGCGCGGTATCGCCTTCGACGGCGACGCCGTGTACATCGCCGCAAGCGACGAGCTGTTCGCCTTCGCGCCGGATTTCTCACCGCGCGGCAGTTGGCGCAACCCGTATCTAAAGCACTGCCACGAAATCGCGGTTTGGGAGCGCACGTTGTTCCTCACCTCCACCGGCTTCGATTCGATTCTCGGCTTCGACTTGGATCGCAAGGCGTTCCACTGGGCGCTGCATGTGGACGTGGAGCGCTTTCGCTTCAAGGCGCGCGTCTACGATCCCCTCGCCGACGACGGCCCGCTGGCGCTGGGCAAGCTGCACCTCAACAACGTGTTCTGCAACACCGAGGGGATGTACCTATCCGGCCTGCGCACCGGCGGCCTGCTGCACTTCAACGGCCGCGGCGTGCTGATGGCCGCCGAGTTGCCCGCCGGCACCCACAACGCCCGCCCGTTCCGCGACGGCGTGCTGTTCAACGACAGCGAGGCGGATCGGCTGCGCTACACCGGCCGTAGCGGCGACGAGGACCGCGCGATGCAGGTGCCGAAGTACCCGCCACGCGAGCTTCTGGTGCCGCAAGCGGACGACAGCGGCATCGCCCGCCAAGGCTTCGCCCGCGGCCTCTGCGTATTGTCAGACAGCGTGGTGGCGGGCGGCTCCTCGCCTTCCACGGTGACGGTGTACGACTTGGCCGGCAATAGCCGCCTGGCATCCGTGAACCTCTCCAAAGACGTGCGCAACGCCATCCACGGCTTGGAGGTGTGGCCCTTCGGCGCACCCGCACGCACCACCGGTCGTACAACAGATCTTTGGTGAAGGGTGCTGGGAGCGCGGGCGTCTCGCCCGCATGCAGGCGGAACGCCTGCGTTTACGGGCTTGGCGCCGACACCGCAAGCACCTACGGCGGTTCGGACTGAGCAGCGATCGGCTATTCTTGCGCCCTTCATTGTCGACTCAAGGGCGTCGCCGGCACCACCAGCGGTGCCACAGCCCAAGTTCACAGAGGAAAAGCAATGCTCGAACGCTTCAAGGTGCCCGAGAACATCGCCGTGCGCGTGCCGGCGGCCAAGATGCGCGGCGCGGTGGAGGACATCTTCACCACGCTCGGCATGTCGCCGTCGGACGCGGCGAAGTGCGCCGACCCGCTCATCTACGCCGACGTGCGCGGCATCGACTCGCACGGCGTCAGCAACATGATGCGCGCCTACGTGGCGGGGCTCAAAGGCGGCCACATCAACCCCGCGCCGGTGATGAAACGCACCCGCGACTGGCCGGCGGCGGTGTCCGTGGACGGCGACCGCGGCCTCGGCCTGGGGCAGGGCAAGGAGCTGATGGAACTCGCCTGCGAACGGGCCAAGACCGCCGGCGTTTGCGTGGTGACGGCGTTCAACAGCCGCCACTACGGCGCGTCCGCCTACCACGCGCACCTGGCGCTGGCGCACGACATGGTGGGCGTTTCAATGACCGCCGGCGGCGTCCACGTCGCGCCGACCCACGGCGCGGCGCCGCTGCTCGGCCTGAACCCCATCGGCATCGCCGCGCCCTCCGCCAACGAGCCGCCGTTCGTTTTCGACGCCTCCATGAGCTCCGTTGCCGGCAACAAGATCGAACTGCTGCGGCGCGTGGGCGGCAAGGTGCTGCCCGGTTGGATCGCCAACGCCGACGGCGCCCCGATCATGGAGGAAACCGAAGTGCCGGATCGCTTCATCATGCTGCCCCTCGGCGGCACCCGCGAAATCGGCTCGCACAAAGGCGTCGGGCTTTCCATGCTGGTGGAGGTGCTGTGCGGCGCCCTCACCGGCACCGGCACCGGCCCGCACCGCCGCCAAGGCATCGCCCACTACTTCATGGCCTACAACGTCGCCGCGTTCGCAGACATCGACACCTTCAAGACCGACATGGACGCCTTGCTGCGCTCCATCCTCGATTGCAAAACCGCCCCGGGCGAGACGCGCGTGGTGTACCCAGGCATCCCCGAACACGAGGCGGAACTCGATCGCGCCGCCAACGGCATCCCCTACCACCCGGAAGTGATCGAGTGGTTCAACGGGGTGATGAAGGAACTGGGCATCACGCCGGCGTTTGTTTGAGGACGAGGCGAGTTAGCGTTGCCCCGGTTTTCCACGGGCGCGATACCGTCGCGGAACACCGCCGCCATCCGCCGCCCGTGCATCGATCAGCGTGTGGCTGCTAGGAGGCAGAGCCATCCTCAGCGTTGCCAGTTCCTGTCGGATGTCCGCTGCGACTTCCTCGACTTCCTGCGCCACTCGCGGCGCCAACCCCACTTCCTGCTCTAGCGCGGTTGTGAGCGGCAGCAGAAGGTCAGCCGCCGGCGATGCTTGGATCACATCTCGTACCCGCATGGGCCCTACGTCAACGCTGATCCGCATCAATGTGTTGATCAGTTCCGGCGCAACTGGCTCAAGGAGCGTAGGCGCATCGTTTTTTCCGAGCCGATGCAGCACTTCCTCGCAAGCGGCCAATGTACCCATGTCCTGCAACCGATCCGGCGAGTAGTACGACGCCATGAACTGGACGAGCGCTTCGATCAGGCGGTTCGTACCGCGGTTGCGTCGTAGCAGGTAGTAGATGTTGTACAGGCGCTCGCTCAGGTAGTACAGCTTGCGCCGGGCGCTGCCTCCGGCGACGAGCACGACGCCGCGTTCGATGAGGCGGGCGAGCTGGGCGCTGCACATGCTGGTCGTCACGCGCGCCCGAGCAGCGATCTCCTTGGTGAGCGCGGGCTTCCAAAGGTCGGCGAGCGCGAGATAGACGCGACGCTCCTGCGGTGGCAGCGACTCGAGGTGGCCCTTGAAGTACTCCGTGTGGTCGTCAATGAGGTCGAGCAGGCTGTTCATGAGCTCGCGGAACGAAAGCGCCGCACCGAAACAGGCCACGATCGCGAGCAGTCGCGGGCTGCCTCCGGTTAGGATTTGCACCGAACGAATCGTCTCCAGGGGCCGGCGTTGGCCCGACACGCTTTCCCACAGTACGGCGCACTCCTTGGTGTCGAGAGGGCGTAGCGTAAGGGTGCGGAACAAGCCGTACAGCGCGTGGTCTGGCTTGTTGATCTCTTCAAAGCGGCTGGTTGCACTGGCGAGCAGCACGATCCTCGGTTCGGTTTGGAGCGACTGGCGCAACCGCCATCCTCCATCCTGGTCCGTGATTTCTCCGAACATCATGTTCAGGTTCTCGACTAGCAAAACCAGCCTCTTGCCCTCTTGGTCGGCAAAATCCAATAAGGCAGCAAGGCAACATTCACCAAGAGCTTGATCGTCGCCTATGGTGCGCAAGTCTTCCAAGGTGCGATGCAGGTCCGGGGCGTCCGCACGGTGCGGTGCCTGATCGGCCAAGCGGGACAAGCACTCCAGCCAGAACTCGCCGGCGGTGCCAACTTCATAGCTTTCCTCGGCGAAGACGACGGGGAAGAAGCCGTGTGCCAGATCGGCGTCTCGGCGCACTTCGGCGGCAACTCGCAGGAGCAGGCACGTCTTGCCGCTACCGCGCGGGCCGATGACGATTTGGTGCGGATTCGAGTCGCCAATGCAGCTGCGCAACATCTCCACCATCGATTCGAGTTCGCTCGTGCGTATGCAGAACGACGCCACCAATTCGTCGTCGCTAAGAAACCCGGGGTTGTACTTCCGACTCGCATTGATGGTCATGGCTGCGCCCTCCCTGCGGTTCGACGCTTGCCGGCGCGGACGAAGCCCGCGTACGCCCGTACCGAACGCGCCACCAGTCTGCCTTTTTGCATCGCGCAAATTTACCAACAAACTCGTTGCCAACAATTTTGATGGCAGAAAAGCGGCGATGTCAAGTACAGTGGACACCGTGGCGAACCGGGCTCGCCCGCGCGCTCAATCCCGACCTTGCGCCGCCAGCCACCGCCTGAGTTGCGCCACCGTGATGCCGATTCCGGCAATCCGCGTCGGCGAGAGCATGGCGAGGTCTTCGCGCAGATTCTCGGCGAACGCGTCGCGGTCGGCGGCGGGAACGCGCTCGGCGGCGGCGTCCGCGTGGGTCGTCAACGCGTTGCCGGTCAACACTTGGGCCACGATCTCCGCAATGGCCGCACGGCGTTCTTGGCGGTAGCGCACGCGCACCGCGTCGAAGCCGGACGCTTCGACGGTGGCGTCGTACTCGGCGCAGGTTCGCAAGTAGGACGCCACGCAAAGCTCGGCCAACGGACGAGGCTCGTTCAACTCGTAGATGGCCACCACGGCGTTGGCGTAGTCGTCCCTGTCGATGCCGTTGAAGGCCAGCGGCACCAAGTTGCGCCGCAGCAGGGGAATGTTGGCGCACAGCCGCGACGTGCGCTTGTTCACGTCCGCGAACGCCTGCAGGTAGGCCAAGTGGACCAGCAGGAACAGGCCCTGCTCGTAAGGGTTCTCAATCGCCGCCACCTTGTGCGCGATGACACGCAGCTCGTGCTCCAGCCGTTCGCAATCGTTGTACGGAATGTACGTTGAGGTGCCAATCCGCACGGCGTGATCGCGGATCGCGCCGGCCTGCTTCGGCGGCACCAAGCCATCCGCAAGCAGGTAGTGCAGCGTGAGGATCTCCTCAACGCTCGCGCCGGTGCGAACGCTCTGCCCCACAAGATGGCGTATCGCCTCCTTGTGGTTGAGGATCATCGCCGTCTCGACGCCCAGCTTGCCGGGTGCGCTCTGCCCCTCGATCACCAAGCGGTCGGTATCCAGCAAGGAATAGGTGTTCCCCTCCAGCCGCGACGAGTGGTGCGAAAGATCGACCAAGAGCCGGTTGTAGATGCGCCGGGCATAGGCACCGGCCGGGTCGCGAGTGGACGCCCTTGCCCCTTCCCGCGCCAACCGTTCGGCCTCGTCCTGCCGGAAGTACGTTGTCTGGTTCGGCTGGTAGGACGCCAGCCAAGCAGGGTTGTAGGCCACGGGCCGACGCAAGAAGATGGGCTGGCGAACATGCGCGATCGCGGTTTGCGCCGACGGGCTGAACCGCACCGTCGCGGCAACTGAGGCAGGCCCGTCCGCAACAGGGGCCGCGCCGCCTAGTTCGCTCTGCGTCTGCCCCACAGACACCGCCCGGTACCGAGTTCCCCGCTTTCGACCGCTCTTAGCCACCGCGCCGTCGTCCAAGAGCTCGGCCAGCCACCGCCGCACGGACCGCTCCGCAAAGCCAAGTGGAAGCAAAGTCAGCAAATCGGGGAGGCCGATCGCCCCGTCGGCACCCTTGAGGCACTCCAATACGGCCAGTTTCTTGGCCTTATCCGGCATGACGCACCCTCTTGGTGGTGAAATGCGGCCAAGAGTACCCCAAATACGGCCAAATCACCGGCGGTTGACATTGAACGCCAACTCGATACAGTACCGTGAATCAACGTCAGCGCGAGGTTCTGGACATTGGCAGATGACAAACGCATTTCGGTCGGCGCGATGCCGGGCGGGAAAAAGGGTTACATCAATACTCTCCGCGAGACTTGGGACTGGTTGAACGAACACCCACGAATTATCGAGGATTGGCCTGCGTGGTTTGCCCACCACAACTGGAAGCAGCCAACCGCTGCCCATCAGACTCGTAGTTTCCTCGTTGCGATGGGCCTCATAAGTTGCGATGAGGATGGTAGGCTTGCCGCACCCCCCGGAAGAAGCCCCTCCGACGAATCGATCATCAAAGCACTGGACGACAAGTGCCGGTTTGTTGGAGACATGCTCCGAGAGGTCGCTACGTCGCCAAAGACGAACAACGAACTGCAGGCTGCGGCAGTGAAGTTCGGCTTAAGCCCGGAGAACACGCACGACGTCAATTACCGTCGATTCTGGCTTGAGTCGGCAGGGATGTTGGAGTTCAGAGGAAGCAAGTCACACATCACGCAGAAAGGCACCAGATTCCTGTCGTCGTTGACACCGAAATCCCCTACCAAGCAACGGCCAACCCAAAAACCGACCCAGCCAGACAAGCGCGTCGCACTCAACACTATTCTCTATGGCCCGCCGGGCACGGGCAAGACATATGCGACCTTCCGTCGCTGCGTGGAGATATGCGACGGGGATTCCCGTTTGTCCGATGACGAAGTGCAAGCTCGCTATCAAGAGCTCTTGGGAGAAGGGCGCATCGCATTCGTCACGTTCCACCAGTCTTACGGCTACGAGGAGTTCGTCGAAGGACTGCGTCCCGACCCCCAAAGCGGCGGAAAACTCCGGCTCGTGGCTACGGATGGCGTCGTCAAAAGGATCAGTGAGGCGGCTCGTGGGAAAAAACAGCCATACGTCCTCGTCATCGACGAAATCAATCGCGCCAACATCTCGAAGGTGCTCGGCGAGCTCATCACGCTTTTGGAGCCGGACAAGCGGCAGGGAGCACCGCACCAGGTAGCTGTCACGCTCCCGCATTCCGAAGTGCTGTTCACGCTGCCGGCGAATCTCCATATCCTCGGTACCATGAACACGGCGGACCGTTCCATTGCGCTGTTGGACACGGCTTTGCGGCGCCGTTTCAAGTTTGAGGAGTTGGTGCCAAAGCCGAACCTGCTGAAGACCGTCGCTGGCATCGACTTGGCGGCCGTGCTCCGCACGATCAACCGGCGCTTGGAGTACCTTATCGACCGCGACCACCTCATCGGCCACGCTTGGCTGATGGGTGCCGAGACGAAGCCCCAGATCGACGACATCATGCGCCACAAGATCATCCCCCTCATCACCGAGTACTTCTATGAAGACTGGCGGAAGGTTCGTGCGGTTCTGGGCGACACCGACGACTTCGTTCGTAGAGAGCCCCTTGCGGCACCGCCCGGACTGCAGGACGCGGAGGCGGACGAGGCGCGCTACCGATGGACGGTGCAGAATGAGTTCCGAGGAAGGGCATACTCTGGTCTCGTGGCTGGCAGTAGAGGTTCTGATCGCACCTAATTCCTCGGTCGGATGAGGCAGGCGTCCAGTTCATGGCGACGATCACGCGTCGAGAGTACAAGAGCATCGCTGTCGGCGACGGGCGGGACCTCACCGTGGCGGAAGCGAAACGCTTCCTTGTGGCGGCGGAACATTCGCGCCAACAGCTCTACAAGAAGCCCCCAATCCTCACCCGCGAGCACGGTGGCTTAAAGACGGCCGGTGTCGTCGGGGTGTTGGCTATTCCCGGCAAGACCATCGAGATCCTGCCGAAGATTGACGGCGATGACGACAGGGTTCGCAAAGCGCTCGTCCACATGCTGGCGGTGGCTTGGGATGTGCGGGTGGCGAGCGGCGAACTCGCGGCGTTGGATGTGCAACGAGACACGGTCCTCGAACTCGTCATCCGGCTGTTTGCACAACGATTGCTCGCCGCTGTGCGACGCGGGCCGCCACGCCGCTACATCGAGAGCGAGGACGACCTCAAGGTTCTGCGGGGCCGGCTCAACGTGGTGCGCCAGTTCTCCCACTTCGCAGCGCGGCCGGGTACCCTCGCCTGCCGGTTCGACGAGCTCTCCGCCGACACGCCACTCAATCGTGTGCTGAAGGCCGCCGTGGTGCGCCTTGCCAAGGTGTCGCGTAGCAACGCCAACACGCGGCGGTTGGCGGAATTGGCGGCGCGTCTTGCGTTCGCCGGCGACAGCGCGAATCCACTCGATGAGCGTGTGCGGCTCGACCGCACCAACACGCGGTTTCACGACCTTTACCGTCTGGCGTGCCTGTTTCTCGCGGGAAGTTGGCAATCCACGACGCGTGGCGCGTCCGAGGGCTTCAGTTTGCTGTTCCCTATGAACGTGTTGTTCGAGCGGTTCGTCGGCAAGAGTCTCGTGCGGGCGCTCGACCCGCACCGGCAGGTTCACTTGCAGCCCAGGGCGCACAGCGCATTAGTCGACGAACGCGACAAGGAGATCTTCGAGTTGCGCCCGGACGCGGTGATCGAAGCCACCGACGGTGCGCGCCCCGTCGTCTTGGACACCAAGTGGAAGGAACTGAAGCCGGGCGAGACGAACCTAGACGTGGCACAGGCGGACGTTTACCAAATGCTTGCCTACGCGAGAGCGTACGGCAGTGAGCGTCTCGTCCTGCTGTACCCTTGGCACACGGCGTTAGACAACGCCCCGGGGTTGCTTCGTATTTGGTCGGCCGTTGATGCCCTTGGCCAAGGTGTTCGACTCGACATTGCGACGGTTGACGTAGCAAGCCAATCGGCGACCACAAGCGTTCTGCGTACGATCGTCGACGCGCCGACGACCGCTCAGCGAAGCTGGGCAGGAGCAAAGTCAGCAAGTCGGCAAGGCTGAGCGCCCCGTCGCACCCCCTAGCACTCCAATACAGCCTGTTTTGGCCTTATTCAGCATTATACGTCCATATTCTCGACGAATACGGCCAAATTACCTCTAATACGGCCAATGTTCTTCCGCGCACTTGGATACGCCCAACACGCCCAAACAGATGCTTGCACCTATCGGGGTCGCCGTGCTAGGCTGCCGGCAACTTAGGCGGTGGGCCGAGTCAAGGAGGCTGCTGTGGCGGGTAACCCTGCGTTGCGGAGAGGTATCTACTGTATCGAAACGGTGTGGTTCGACGCCACTAGCAACATGTCGATGCGTCCGGCCTTGGACTATCTCCATGCTCGATTCAACACGCCATATATCCACCGCAATGCGGTCACGAGGGATGAGTTCTTGGCCCATCTGGACATTTGGTCGCTCTTGCCCACGGAAGGGGATGTCCAATACCCCATCCTCCTGCTGTCCTACCACGGCCAAACGGAGGGAATCGCGCTGTGCGAATTGGAGTACGACGAGGAGGGGAAATTGGTCTACCCAACCGATTGCATCGTCTCTCTTCCAGAAGTCGCGGACGCTGTTGGGAATTGCGACAACAAGGTACTGCACTTCTCCTCATGTTCTACGGTGGACGTGGGGAACGACGTCGTCGAGGAGTTCTTGGACGAAACGAACGCGAGCTCAGTGTCCGGATATCGAGAGGAAGTCGATTGGGGAGATTCCCTTGCATTCGACATGCTCTTTTTGGCGAAAGTTCAGGAAGCGCCATATGTGAAGCTTCGACCCAAGATAATGAAGCAGGTCAGCGATAATTTGAAGGAACCTCCCTACTCGGAGCTGCGGGAGAACTTGGGTTTTAGCCTCAGAGTCCCGGCCAACCTCTAGCTGTCGAGCGGCGGTCCAACCCAATCGCACACCGGAACAAGAAAGAACTCACGGTCTCGAAGCGCCGTCCGCCGCCGCGTCCCGCCTTTCCCGTTAGCCGGACGGCGGGTATATTGCCACCATGACGGAAGCCGAAATCGCCCGCGCCATTGCGGTTCGCAACAAGAGTCGGGTGGGCGGGGTGCTGCGCACCTTGCGCGAAATCGTCGTTGAGCATGGCCATGTGAGCCGGGGGCAGGAGCATGTGGTGGCGGAGGTGTTCAACCTGAGCCGGGCGGAAGTGCGCGGCATCGTGTCCTTCTACCACGACCTCAAGACGACGCCGCAGCCGCCGTTGGAGGTGCGCGTCTGTCAGGCGGAGGCGTGCCAGGCGGTTGGTGGGCGGGCGCTTACCAAGCGCGTGGAGGGGGTGCTTGGCTTGGGGCTTGGTGAAGCCAACGACGAAGCCGCGTTGTCGGCGGTGTACTGCCTTGGGCTGTGTGCGCAAGGGCCCGCGATGCAGGTTAACGGGCGGGCGGTGGTGCGCGCCGACCAGCGGGATCTCGCCAAGGAGTTCGCGTCGTGACGACCGTGTTCGTGCCGCTGGATACCAGCGCCGTGGCCGCTGGCGCGGATGCGGTGGCGGGCGCGTTCGAGGCCGCTGGTGCGCGGGTGGTGCGCAACGGTTCGCGTGGGCTGGCGTGGGCGGAACCGCTGGTGGAGATGGCGGCGAATGGGTCGCGGCTTGCGTTTCGCAATGTGGATGCCGCCATCGCGCCGGCGGTTTTGCGGCAGCGGGAAGCGCACCCGAGCTGTCTGGGCGAAGTGGCTGATGTCGAAGGCTTGCGCGAGCAGACGCGCACGGTGTTCGACCGCTGCGGCGAAGACGATCCGCTGGCGCTGCCCAAGACCACGGTGCTGGAATCGTGCCTCGGGGAAGAGCCGCAAGCGCTGCTCGCCGCCATCGAAACGTCCGGCCTGCGCGGGCGGGGCGGCGCGGGGTTTCCGGCGCACATCAAGTGGCGCACGGTGTTGGAGACGCCGGCGGAGCAGAAATACCTGGTCTGCAACGCCGACGAGGGGGATTCCGGCACCTTCGCGGATCGGCTGCTGCTCGAAGGCGATCCGTATCGCCTCATCGAAGGCATGACGCTGGCCGCCATCGCCACCGGCGCCACGCGCGGCTTCATCTACTTGCGTTCGGAATACCCCGTCGCCGCGCGCATCCTGCAAGAAGCGCTCGATGCCGCCTACGCCGCGGGGGTGCTGGGCGACGACATCCTCGGCAGCGGGCGCACTTTCCATCTGGAACTGTTCATCGGCGCCGGCGCGTACATCTGCGGCGAGGAAACGTCGCTGCTGGAAAGCTTGGAGGGCAAACGCGGCGAGATCCGCGCCAAGCCGCCGGTGCCGGCGATCAGCGGCTTGTTCAGGCAGCCGACGTTGGTTCACAACGTGATCTCGTTCGCCAGTGTGCCGGCGATTCTGCGCGAAGGCGGCGCTTGGTACGCGGCGCTGGGGGTCGGCGCGTCCACCGGCACGATGCCGTTTCAGTTGGCCGGCAACGTGTTGCGCGGCGGCTTGGTGGAGGTGCCGTTCGGCGTGACGTTGGGCGAACTGGTGCATGGCTACGGCGGCGGCACCCGCAGCGGGCGTCCGGTGCGAGCCGTGCAGATCGGCGGGCCGCTCGGCGCGTATTTGGGCGCGGACGATTTCGACGCGCCGCTCACCTACGAGGCGATGGCCGAACGCGGCGCCGGCATCGGTCACGGTGGCGTCGTGGTGTTCGACGACAGCGTGGATCTCGCCGAACAGGCGCGCTACGCCTTCGCGTTCTGCGCGGTGGAGTCCTGCGGCAAATGCACACCGTGCCGCATCGGTTCCGTGCGCGGCAAGGAAACCATGGACGCGGTGTTGGCGGCGCGCGCCGCCGGCGAGAACACGGCGGAAAAGCTGACGCTGGTGGAGGACTTGTGCGAAGTGATGGAGGCCGCCAGCCTCTGCCAGATGGGCGGCATGACGCCGATTCCGGTGACCAGCGCCCTGCGGCGGTTTCCCGAAGATTTCGGGCGCGAAACGGCGCGTTGAAAGAGCCACGCGCCACCCCCGTCCGCGAGGCTTCCCGCGCCGCCCGCCCGCGCTTGCGCTTCCGCCTGCGCACCGTGCTCATCTTCGCCAGCCTGTCGGTGTTGGTGGTGCCGTTGCTCGGCGTCTATGTGCTGCGCTTGCACGAAGACACGCTGTTGCGCCAGACGCAAGCCGAACTCACTGTTGTCGCCACGCTGCTGGCGAGCAGCTTCCGTGCATCGCTCATGGAAGCGACGCCGCCGGCCGCGCCCAACGCCCCCTTGGTGCCGGCCGCCGCGCCGGACGCGCCGCCGTTGGATTTGAGCCAAACGGGCATCACGCCGCCATTCCCCGGTGCCAAGGCCGGCGAGCCGGCATCGCCCCTCGCGCAGAAAATCGGCAACCGTTTAATCGGCGTGGTGCGCGACGCCCGCTTGGCCAGCGCCGCCACGATTCGCCTGTTGGACGGCAACGGCACCGTGGTGGCCACCACCGAAGACGACTTGGGGCTTTCCCTAGCCCATGTGCCCGAAGTGCGCCGCGCCTTGCAAGGCGTGGTTGCCGGGGCGCTGCGGCGCGTGCGAGCGGCGCCGGTCATCGAGATGCAGCCCATCGTGCGCGGCGGCGCGGTGGAGGTGCATGTGGCGCTGCCGGTGGTGCTGGCCGAGCGGGTGTTCGGCGCCGTGACGGTGGCGCGGCGGCCATCGACGATCGTGGACGCCTTGGTGGACAAACGCTTTCTGCTGCTGCAAGGGGCGGCGGTGTTTCTCGCCATCGCCGTGGGTTTGGCCATCCTCACCGCGCGCACGCTGGTGCTGCCCATTCACCGGCTGCGACGCGGCGCCGGGCGTGTCTCGCGGGGGGAAACGGAGCATTTCGAACGCGGCCGGCACTATCGCGTACGCGAACTGGCGGATTTGGCCGACAGCATCGAGGCGATGGTGCTGAACCTGCAACAGCGCACCAGCTATCTGCGCGAGTTCGCGCGGCAGGTGAACCACGAACTGAAAACCCCCATCGCCGCGGCGCGGGGGGCGGTGGAGTTGTTGAGCGACCACCTGCCGGACATGACCGCAGAGGAGTCACGCCGCTTCGTGGACAACCTGGCCGCGGACATCGCCCGTCTCGACCGCTTGGCGCAGCGTTTGCTTGACCTCGCACAGGCGGACTTGGCCGCCGCCAGCGAGGAGGTCGTGGATGTGCTGGCGGTGGCGCGGGAGCTGGCAAGCCCGTCGGTGCGCGTGGCCGAAGGCGCGGCGATGGCGCGGGTGCCGCCGGCGTCTTTGCGGGCGATATTGGAGAATCTGGTGCAGAACGCCTTGGAGAACGGCGCGAATCGGGTGGATGTGTACGTCAAGCGAACGGACGGGAGTGTGCGGATCTGCGTGGAAGACGAC
Organism: Candidatus Azotimanducaceae bacterium; assembly: GCA_965243095.1. GTDB lineage: Bacteria > Pseudomonadota > Gammaproteobacteria > Pseudomonadales > Azotimanducaceae > VXYL01. The sequence goes on along the minus strand of OZ251530.1, from coordinate 424,255 downwards.
GGCCCGGGCGTTGCGCCCGAGGACGCGGCGCGGGTGTTCGATCCGTTCTACACCACGCGCTCGGAGCACGGCGGCAGCGGCTTGGGGCTGGCCATCTGCCGCGCCTTGGCGCAGAACGCCGGCGGCAGCATCGCGCTCGACCGCGCCGAAAACGGCGCCGTCTTCACGGTGACGTTGCAACAAGCCGCGCCGTGACCCTGGGAGCGCGGGCGTCTCGCCCGCATTTTTCTTCACGGATGTTCACCTTGTGCGGGCGAGACGCCCGCGCTCCCAGGGCGTACGGGGCAGATGCCACCAAATGTCGCACCCCGTTCGGTTCGGCGGCGCACCGTGCCGCACACTTGATGCGTGGGCTATGCTTGGTGGCTTCGTTACCGGGAAGTAAAGAGGCAAAGTGAAACGCCTGCTGCTCTTGCTGGCCGCCGCCGCGGCGTGTTCCGCCGCCGCCGCGACGTCGGATGTGGTCGTTGCAAACGCGTTGGTGTTGACCATGCGCGACGGGCCCGAATATCAGCGCATGTCCCTCGTGGTGCGCGACGGGAAGTTCTCCGACGCAACCGTCGCCACGGATGTGCGGGTGCTGGTGGACTTGGCTGACAAGTACATCATTCCCGGTCTTGCCGAGATGCATGCCCATGTGCCCACGCCGCGCCTCGACGATCCGCACTACCGCGACGACGTGTTGTTCCTGTGGGTCGCCAATGGCGTCACGCGGGCGCGGGGGATGTTGGGCCACCGATCGCATCTGGAATTGCGCGACGCCTTGGTGCGCCACGAGGTGCTCGGCCCGGCGCTATTCACCTCCGGCCCGTCGTTCAACGGCGGCAATGCCCGGGAGCCTCGGGCGGCGCAACGGGTGCTTAGGCAGAAGAACGCTGGCTACGACTTCCTGAAAATCCATCCCGGCATGGCCAAAGAGGTGTTCAACGCTGTCGCCTCCGCCGCGAACGCCGAGGGCATCCGCTTCGCCGGCCACGTCACCGAGTCCGTGGGGTTGTTCGCCAGCTTGCGGGCCGGGCAGCACACCATCGACCATCTGGACGGATTCTTGGAAACCCTGGTTGCGCCGGAACACCTGCAAGATCGAGCGCCGTCTTGGTTCGGCGCGGATTTGGTGTCGCACGTTGAGGCGCAACGCATTCCCGCGCTGGTGGCTGCGTTGCGCGATGCTGGCGCGGCCGTGGTGCCCACGGAGACGCTGCTGGAAAACGTCACCGGCTCGCTGGCCGAATTGCAGGCGCGGGCGGAATACGGCTATCTGCCGCGCAACCTTCGGGTTGGCTACGCACGCACGGTCGGGCGGTTCGACGCGGCCGCGGCGGCGAACTTTCTCGGCTTGCGCAAGCGCCTTATCAAGGCCGCGCATGACGCTGGGGTGCCGATCCTGCTCGGCTCCGATTCGCCGCAGATTTTCAACGTGCCCGGCTTTTCGATTCACCGCGAACTCGAAGCGATGGTGGCCGCCGGGCTGACGCCGTTCGAAGCCCTCGCCACCGGCACGGCCACGCCGGCCGCCTTCTACGAACAGGACGAGCGCTGGGGAACCATCGCGCCCGGGCGGGATGCGGACTTCGTCGTGCTCAACGCCGACCCGCTTGCGGACATCGCCAACACGCGCAACATCCACGCGGTGATGGTACGCGGACGCTATCTGGATCGCGCGGAACTGGACGCCGGCTTGGCGGCCATCCGCGAGCGCTACGCGGCAGGCAGCTAGCGCCGGCAATTTTCGGGTTTACCGCGTTACACTCGCGCAGCCACGCACCGCACATTAGAGGACGACACAGATGGCAGCTTCGGCGACGATCGAGGAAGGCAAGGCGGCACCGCTGTTCACGCTGAATGACGCGGACGACAACCAGGTCGCGCTCAAGGATTTGCGCGGCAAACACGTCGTCGTGTACTTCTATCCCCGCGACGACACCCCGGGCTGCACCAAGGAGGCGTGCGGTTTCCGTGACCTGTGGCAGGACGTGCAGGACGCCGACGCGGTGGTGCTCGGAATCTCGCCGGACAACCCCGAAGCGCACCGCAAGTTCCGCGACAAGTACGATCTGCCCTTCACGCTGCTGTGCGACCCGGAACGCAAGGTGATGACCAAGTACGGCGCCTACGGCGAGAAGATCATGTACGGCAAGAAGACCATGGGCGTCATTCGTTCCACGGTGCTGGTGGGGCCGAATGGCAAGGTGGTGAAACACTGGCGCCGCGTGGCGAAAGCCGCGGATCATCCGCGCAAAGTGCTCGAGGCGTTGACGCAGGCGAAAGCGTAGCCGGCTAGAGGTACAACCAAAGCGCTGTTGCCGAGACCTCTCTTGGCGACGCCAAACACCGACGGCGGCGACGAGCTGCCGCTCCTCACCGGCTACCGCGAGGGCTTGGCGGGCGAGCCGCCGCCCATGGGGCTGCGGCGAATGGTGCGGTTGGCGCTGCGCACTTGGCCGTTCATGCGGCCGCTGTTGAAACATCTCATCGCGTTGGTGGCGCTCGCGGTGGCCGCGCTGCCGGCTGCATTCGTACCGGGTTTCATCGGTGCCGATTTGCTCACCAACAAGGTTCTCATTGGCGACAAGCTGCAACCGGTGCAGGCGACCGTTTTGTTCCTCGGCGACGAATATGTGAAAACCGACGCCGAGCCCGTGCAAGAGGAAGACAAGGCAGACCCCGCCGATGCCAACACGGAAGACGCCGTGCCAAGCGCGATAGAACCGGAACTCACCCCGATCCAGCGCCGAACGGTGCGCAATCGCCTCGTGGCGTGGACCATCGTCGGCGGCATCCTCGGCACGTTGTACGCCTACGCCATGTATTACTACTCGGTGTGGATTTGGCAGGGCGTCAACCAGAACCTGCGCGTGGCGATGGTGGAGCGCGCCGAATCGCTATCGCTCAAGCACCATGCCCAGTCGCGGGTTGGCGACGCGATCTTCCGCGTCTATCAAGACAGCGCGATGATCGTGAACGTGATCCAAGGCGGCATCGCGACACCGCTTTTCGCCGCCTACGGGATGCTGTGGGCGCTGGCGATCGTGGTGGCGTTCGATCCGTGGTTCGCGCTGTTCGTGGTGATGGTGGGTGTGCCGATGGTTTGGCTGGCGAAGGTGTCCACCCGGCGCATTCGACAGCGCGCCCTCGCCAACCGCGTCGCCGCCAGCGCGTTGACGTCCGGGACGCAGGAAGCGCTCACGGCGGTGAAGATCGTCAAGGCCAATCGGGCCGAGGGACGCGTTTTCCGCCGTTTCGACAAGGATTCGCAAGATGCGCTGAACGCCGCGTATTTCCTGCGCTTGGACATGAGCCTCGTAACCTTGGCCGTGGCCCTGCTCGGCGGCGTTTTGATCATCGGCGGCGAGTACCTGATGGTCTCTTGGATCATGGACGAGCGCGAGACGTTTCTCGGCGCCGCGGCGGTGGCGTTCGTGGGTTTCGCGGTGTGGAACTACGGTGCCCTTGAAGTGGCCCGCCTGCAGGTCAACGACGTCTCCTTCGGCGGACTGGATCTGCTCAGCGCGTGGATGCGGATGCAGGATTTGTTCGTCGCGCTGGAGCGCGCGTTCGCGTTGCTGGACATCGAACCGGAAGTGGTCGATCCACCGGCTCCGGTCGCCGTTCCTTCGCCCGTGGCCAGCGTCGCGTGGCAGGGCGTCTCCTTCGGCTACGACGGTGACGACGAGAGCAAGCAAGTGCTGAAAGATGTCGATCTGACGGCCGCCGCCGGCACGGTGACGGCCATCGTCGGCGCCACCGGCGCGGGCAAATCCACGCTGCTCGCGTTGCTGTTGCGGCTGTTCGATCCCGACCGCGGCACGGTGACCATCAACGGCGCGGACTTGCGCACCATGGCGCTGGACGACATTCGCGCCAACACCGCTATCGCTCTGCAGAAGAATGTGCTCTTCGCCGACACGGTGGCGGCGAACATCGCCTTTGGCGCGGCCAAAGCCGACCGCGCCGCGATCGAACGCGCCGCCACGATCGCGGACGCCGACGAGTTCATCCGCGCTTTGCCGAAAGGCTACGACACCGAGCTGGGCGAACGCGGCGGCAAACTCTCCAGTGGTCAACGGCAACGTCTCTCCATCGCTCGCGCGTTGGTGCGCGATGCGCCGATTTTGATCTTGGACGAGCCCACGGCGTCGCTGGACGCGCGCACGGAACGGCAAGTGCTCGCCAACCTCGCGGCGTGGGCGACGGAAGGCGCGGGGCGGGTGATTTTTCTCATCACGCACCGCCTTTCCACCATCCGAAACGCCGACAAGATCGCGCTCCTTGAAGAAGGCCGCATCGTCGAACACGGCACGCACGAGGAGCTCATGGCCGATGCCGCCGGCCGCTACCGCGCCTTTGTGCAATCCGAACGCGGCGCCGCCGCGCCGGCGGCCTCCGCATGACGGAAGACGCCGCCACCGCGCCGGCCGCGCCGAGGCGTTCCTTCTGGCGGGAGATGCTCGGCAAGGAGGCGTTCGACGATCGCCTCGACACGCGCCCGGACATCAGGACCGCCGAAGCGCTGACGATCCTCGGGCGCTGCGCCAAAGTGGTCGCCGAAGCGCGCGGGCTCTTCGCCGGCAAGTTCCTGCTGCAACTGGTGATGGTGTTCCCGGGCCTGTTTCTGCCTTGGATGGCGCGCATCGTGGTGGACCACGCGGCGTTGCAAAGGCCGTTCGGCGAAACCGAAGTGCAGTTTCCGCCGTTCATGACGCCGGTGCTGCACATCGTGCAAGACCAAACGCCGATGGGTGTTCTCTTTTCCATGACCATGCTCTATGTGGGGCTGTTGATCGTCTTCGGCAGTCGAGCGAAACCGTGGAGTTCGGAACTCCTGCAAGGGCAGGACGCGGCAACGCAGGCGGAAAACCTGCTCAGCGCCGGCAGCAGCGCCGGCGGCGGCGCTTGGGGAATGTTGGAGTTCATGGTGAACGTGCGGCTGACGCAGCGCTTGGCAAACCGCTTGCGCACCCGCCTCTTTCAACGCCTCAGCAAGCTGCCCATGACGGCGCTGAACGATCAGCGCATCGGCGACAGCATCTATCGCGTGCTCTACGACGTGCCGATAGTGCCGGCTCTCATCTACGAAATCACGTTGGGCCCGTTCTTCATGCTGCTGGGCGCCGTCATCAATCTGTACGTTTTGCAGTATTCCTACGGCGAAGTGGCGCCGGAACTCGTGTGGATCGCATGGCTTACCGTGCCGGTCGCGTTTCTCGTCACGTTTCCGTTCTCCGGAGCGCTGCGCCGGGCGAACCAAAACAAACGCGCCGCCGGTGCCGCGACCACGAACGCGATGGAGGAATCCATGAGCAACGTCGCCGCGGTGCAGAGCCTCGGCGCCGGCAAAAGGGAACGGCAGCGGTTCGCCGGCAGAAGCAAAGAGGCATTCCTGCGCGAGCGCTACAGCTTGGCGGTAATCCTCGTAACCGCGTCCATCGCGTTTGCCGCGCTGGGGCTCGGCACCATCTACGTTACGGTGCTGATTTCCGACCGCATCATCGACGGCGTGATGTCGGTGGGGGATTTCGCGGCGCTGCTGGTGATCTTTTCCAGCATCGCCTTGCCGGCGGGGTACTTCGGCGCTTACTGGATCAAACTGCAAGAAGCCATCGCCGGGGCGCGACGGGTGTTCTTTTTCTTGGACTTCCCCTCCGAAGCGGACCGCGTGGGCGGCATCGAGGTGCCGCGCATCGCCCGCGGCGTCCGCTTGGAGCGCGTCTCCTTCGCCTACCCGGCGACCGAAGAAGTGGACGATGACCCGTCGGCGCGCGCCTTGCGCAACATCAATCTGGAGTTTCGCATTGGCGAATTGATCGCCATCGTCGGCCCCACCGGCTCCGGCAAGACGACGCTTGCCAGTCTCATTCCGGCGCTGCTGACGCCCACCGACGGGCGCGTCTTGATCGACGGCCGGGACGCCGCGGAAATCCACTTGGACAGCCTGCGCCAGCAAACAACCTATGTGTTCCAAGAACACCTCTTGCTGTCCGATTCCATTCGCGAAAACCTCTTGCTGGCGAACCCGGACGCCACCGAGGCGCAGCTGCTCTCGGCGCTCGAAACCGCCGGCTGCATGGAGTTCGTGCGCGACTTGCCGGACGGCATCGACACCGTGCTCGGGCGCGCCGGCGACACGCTTTCGGTGGGCCAACAACAGCGCCTCTCCATCGCCCGCGGCCTGGTGCGCGATTCGGCCATCCTGATCTTGGACGAACCCACCGCGGCGCTCGACCCGCAAACCGAGAACGCCCTCGTCGAATCGCTCAAGGCCGCCGCCAGGAACCGCTTGGTGATCATCATCGCGCACCGCCTCTCCACCATCCGCACCGCCGACCGCATCGTCTTCTTGGAGGGTGGCGAAGTGCGCGAAGTAGGCGACCACGCCGCGCTGATGGCGACCCCGGGCGGCGCCTACCGAGAGTTCGTGGAACTGCAAACGGATTGACCCGGGCAAAGCAGGCCACACTGCCAAGTTCCCGCGTAGGGACATTATGATGTCCAAAAGGGGACATTTCGGGCTGTTTTGGACATAATAGTGTCCCTTGGGCCTTGGAGGGGTACATCGTGACAGTCCCGTCAATGACCACGCCGGCGGATGTGCAGCGCCAGCTCGCGGCCGCGCTGCGGCAGTTGCGCGAGCGTGCCGGGCTCTCCCGCGTCGCCCTCGCCGGCCGCAGCACCGTGCCCGTTTCCACCATCAAGCGCTTCGAGACCACCGGCGAGATTTCGCTGCGCCAGTTCATCCTGCTGTGGCAGTGCGTCGATGATCTGGCGGGCTTGGCGGCGCTGGCGGCCGAGCGCCCGCCGCTGCCGCGCAGCATCGAGGAAGTGCTGGCGCAATGAGCCCTGTCACGCCAACGCGCCGCCTCGACGTGTTCCGCCGCCTCGGTTCGGGAGAGCGCGTATTGGCGGGACAACTGGCGCAGAACCGCCAAGGCGTCTTCTTCCAGTACGCGGAGGAATACCTGCGCACGCAGCCGAGCTTGTCGCCGTTCGCGCTCTCCTTCAACGGCGATCTGCATTCGGCGCCGCGAGAGCCGCATGACGGCTTGTTCGGCGTCTTCGCTGATTCGTTGCCGGATGGGTGGGGAATGCGGGTGATGGACCGCGTTCTGCGCCAGCACGGCGTGTTGCCCAGCCAAATCACCGGCGTGGATCGCCTGGCCATTGTTAATGCGCACGGCATGGGCGCCTTGGAATACGCGCCGGCGTCGCCCTACGCGGTGGCCGCCGGCGGCGAAGTTCCGATCAATGTGCTCGGCAGTGAAGCGCAGGCGCTGTTCGAGGACGCCGACGACGAGCTGCGCACCGTGCCACGAACGGTGGCTGGCTCGGCCAGCTCGGCCGGCGCCCGCCCCAAGGCGCAGATCTGGCTCTCCGGCGAAAGTGCCGACGAGGTTTGCTTGCGCCCGGGCCCCGGCTTGACGCCGTGGCTGGTGAAGTTCACCTCCTCGCTGCTGCCCCTCGGCCACGAGGAAAGCCTGTGCGAAGCCGCCTACCTCACGTTGGCCGCGCACGCAGGCATCGACGTGCCGGCTTGGCGCCTCATTCCCGCGCCTGCGGCCAAGACGCCGTCCGCGCCGATTGCGTGGCTGGCGCAGCAGCGTTTCGACTGCCGCGGAACGGAAGGTCGCTACCACATGCACAGCGTGTGCGGATTGCTGGCTGCGGACCACCGCCTGCCGTCAATGGACTACGAAGACCTCATCAAAGCCAGCATCGTCCTGTGCCGCAGCCCGGCGGTGGGGCAGCGCCAATTCGCCCGCGCCGTGTTCAATCTGTTCGCCCTGAATCAAGACGACCACACCAAGAACTGGGCCTTTCTCCAAGACGACGCCGGCCAATGGCAGCCAACGCCGTTCTACGACGTGACGTTCAGCCCCAGCCCCTCCGGCGAGCACACCACCGCCTTCCTGGGCCACGGCGCGGCCCCGCCGCTGGCGGCCATGCAACGCTTGGCCGGCCAAGCCAGCTTCGCCAACTGGTCGCGCGCCCGGGAGGTGATCGAGCGGGTCGTGGACGCGCTGGCCGAATGGCGCACGGTAGCCAGCGGTTTGGGCGTGCGGCGAAGCACCCAAGCGCTGATCGCGGGGCAGCTGGAGGCCGTGCGCCTCCGCAACCGACACTTGCTGACGTAGATGAGGCTTGATCGCCAGTCGCCGAACCCCACCGACCGGCAGTTTTTATGCACCACAACATAATGCTTATGTGCATAATCTATGGCCATGGACTTCCTAGACCGCCACGAAGAGTTGTGCCGGCTGGACCGCGCCCTGCGCCCGGGCGCGTTGGTGGCCCTTTGGGGTCGCCGGCGGGTGGGCAAGTCGCGGCTGCTCATCGAATGGTGCCAGCGAACCAACGGCCTCTACACGGTGGCCGACCAATCCAGCCCCGCCGTGCAACGGCGTTACATGGCCGCCGCCGTCGCCGGCCGCTTCCCCGGATTCGCGGATGTGGAATACCCGGATTGGCGAGCGTTCTTGGAGCGCTTGGCTGCCGAAGCCGCCCGCAGCCGCTGGTCAGGGCCTTTCATCATTGATGAACTGCCCTATTTGATAGCCGCCGATCCGACGATAGCGGCGACGCTGCAAAACTGGCTGGACAGCCCGGATCCGCGCCCCTGCACCGTGGTGAGCGGCTCCAGCCAACAGATGATGCATGGCGCGGTGCTGGACGCCAGCGCACCGCTTTACGGCCGAGCGGTCGAGGCGTTCGCCGTTCCGCCGCTGCCCGCCGGTTACATCGGGGACGCGTTCGACCTTGGGCCGGCGACAGCGTCCCGGCATCTGGTTGCCCTCTATGCGCTGTGGGGTGGAATGCCGAGGTATTGGGAACTGGCCGCGCCGTTGACCGGCCGGCCGGGCGCGGATCAGCGCTGGCTTGAAAACGCCGTGGACGCCTTGGTGCTGGACGCCGCCGGGCCGTTGCACGATGAACCGGAGCGCCTGCTGGCGCTGGAGATGCCACCGGCCGCCGCGCTGCGCCCGCTGTTGGACGTCATCGGCACTGGTGCCCACCGCGTGAGCGAAATCGCCGGCCGGCTCGGCCGCCCCGCCTCCAGCCTGTCGCGACCGCTGGCGGCGCTGACCGCCCTGCAACTGGTCCGGCGGGAGACGCCTTTCGGCAGTTCGCCACACGCCGGCAAACGGGCGCTCTACCGCATCGACGATCCGTTCCTGCGGCTGTGGTTCCGCGTCGTGGCTCCCAATCGGGCGATGCTTGGCACCGCTCCGAAGGAGACGCGCTTGGCCTACTGGCATCGCGTGTGGCCGGCTTTGGCCGCCGCCGCTTGGGAAGCGCTGTGTCGCCGCGCCGTGCCGCTGTTGCATCGTTCCCGTGCGCCGCTCGGTCGCCTCGGCCCGTGGGAACCAGCGCAACGCTATTGGCGGGGCAACGCCCCGGAGCTGGACATCGTCGCCCGCTCCGTGGACGGGCGGCGGCTGCTCGTGGGCGAAGCCAAGTGGACGGTTCGCGCGGCGCCCCGGGCGCGGGCGAACGCGCCAGTGGATGCCAAAGCGCTGCGCGGGTTGCCAGAAGCGGACGGGCGCGAACTGGTGTATGCGCTGTTCGTCCCGGAGGCCGCGGGCGTGAAGGACGGCGCCGGCGGCACACACTTCGTCGATGCGGAAACGGTGATGCAGGTGCTGCGGTAGCATTCGCATCACCTTGGGAGCGCGGGCGTCCTCGCCCGCATCGGTGTGCTCAGTCGCTCTCCGTCGCGCCAGCGTTTTCCTGCGAAGGGCGCCCCGCATCGCGGATGCGGGCGAGCTCCAGCGTCGCGCGGCCCATGGGCATCTCGGGCACGTAGGGCGTCTCGCGGCGGACGATTCGATACGGCGCTTCCGTCGTCACCCATATGCTCCCGGACTGCGCATCGTCGTCGAAACAGGTGAGCGCCACCTTGTAGGCGTCGAACGTCCCCGCCGACGTGGACACGGTTTCCACCCCCGCCACGGCCACCTTCCAATGCAACGGCATCGGCTGGACGAGGTGCAAGCTGCGCGCCAGCGTCTCGAAACCCTCGGCCAACGGCATGGCCAAAACCGCGACATCCAAGTTGACGAACACCGGCGCGGGCAACAGCGTTGGCGGCCCTTCTGTTTCGTCGTGCGGCGCTATTTCTTTGCCTTCCTTGCGCACCGCAAGAGTGACTTCCGCGCCCCCCATCGCCAAGGTGAACTCCAACGGCTTCAGGTCGCCTTGACGAAGCACCACGGTGTTGTTGCGCGGGATGACTCCGCCTTCCCGGGAGGCGATGCGCCACACCGCTTGCCCCTCCAGCGTGTCCTTGGCGAAAGTGACGGTTGCGTCGTAGGCTTCCTCCTCGCCCATGGCCGCCGTCACCCCGGCGTAGCCCAGCGTCTCCTCGCGCAACCGTTCGGGAAAGAGCTTCGGCAGCGGCACCGTGGCGGCGGCTTGCGCTTCGTCGATCTCCTCGCCGGAGGCGGCTTGCGGGCCGGCAGCGAAAACCGTGGCTGCCGCAACGAGCGCGAGGCGGTCTAGGCGCATGTGGAACATTGCGTTTCCTCTTTGCTGACCAGTGACCAGAAGGTCGTCGCCGCCTAGGGTACGCTATCGCTCTCCGCCGCGTCGTGGGTCTCCTGCGACGGGGCTTCGTCCGCTTCGCCAATGCGAGCGAGCTCCAACGTCGCGCGGCCCATGGGCCTCTCGAGCAAATAGGGGATCTCCCGGCGGACGATGCGATACGGCGCTTCCGTCGTCACCCAGATGCTCCCGGACAGCGCGTCGTTGTCGAAACAGGTGAGCGCCACCTTGTAGGCGTCGAACGTCCCCGCCGGCGTGGACACGGTTTCCGCGCCCACGACGGCGACTTTCCAATGCAACGGCTTTTGCTCGAAGAGGTGCAAGCTGCGCGCCAGCGTCTCGAAACCCTCGGCCAACGGCATCGCCAGAACCGCGACATCCAAGTTGATGAACACTGGCGCGGGCAACAGCGTTGGCGGCCCTTCTGTTTCGTCGTGCGGCGCTATTTCCTTGCCCTCGTTGCGGAACACAACTGTTATTTCCTCTGTTATTTCCTCCATCCCCATGATCCCCATCGCGAAAGAGAACTCCAACTGCGCCAGATCGCTTTGGCGAAGCACCAGCGTGGTGTCGCGCGGCACGATACCGCCTTCCCCGTAGGCGATGCGCCACACCGTTTGGGCGCCCGATTCCCCCTCCAGCGTGTCCTTGGCGAAAGTGAGGGTGGCCTCATATGCCTCGTTCTGGCCCATGACCGTCGCCACGCCGGCGTAGCCAAGCGTCTCCTCGCGCAGCCGCTCGGAAAAGAGCTTCGGCAACGGCGCCGTGGCGGCGGCCTGCGCTTCGTCGATCTCCTCGCCCGACGCCGCTCCCGGGTTGCCGGCGAAAACCACGGCCAGCGCGACGACTGCGAGCAGGGCTTTTTCGTACATGTGGAACATCGCGTTTCCTCCTTCCCATCGAATGGTTGTCCGCAACCGTGCCTATGTCGTCAAAGAAATGCAAACGGCCGGCCGCCGTGGTTGCGTGGTTTCGGCCGACTTTCGTAGTTTTCGTTCGCATTTGGTGCTTTTGGCGCGGGTCTCTTGCGTTGGCACCCGAAATTGACCGCAAAATAGGGCGAAACAGCCACCCGTCTCGCCCCCATGGCGGCGCGTCAATCGCTTGCCGTCGCGCCGGAATCCTCCTGCGAGAGGATCGCCGCATCGCGGATGCGGGCCAGCTCCAGCGTTGCGCGGCCCATGGGCTTCTCGAAGGTGTAGGGGGATTCGCGGCGGACAATTCGATATGGTGCCGCCTTCGTGACCCATATGCTCCCGGACCGCGCGGCGCTGTGCAAACAGGTGAGCGTCACCTTGTAGGTGTCGAACGTCCCGGCCGGCGTGGACACGGTTTCCACGCCCGCCACGGTCACCTTCCATTGCACTGTCATTTGCTCGATGAGCTCGAAGCTGCGCACCAGCGTTTCGAAGCCCTCGGTCAACGGCATCGCCAGCACCGCGACATCCAAACTAGCGAATACTGGCGCCGGCAACAGCAGCACGTCCTCTTCCGTTTCGTCACGCCCGCCGATTTCCTTGCCTTCTTTGCGGAACACAAGCGTCTCGTCCAGCTCCATCCCCGGCGATCCCGGCGCCCACAACCTGATGTGGTACTCCAAAGCGGCCAAGTCTTCGCTGCGGAGCACGAAGGTGGCGTTGCGTGGGATTCCTCTTTCCCGGTACGCGATGCGCCACACCGTTTCAGCCGATTCGCGCTCCAGCGTGTCCTTGGCGAAAGTCCAGGTTGTGTCGATCGGTTCCTCCCGGCCCCAGCCCACCGCCATACCGGTGTATTCAAGCGTTTCCTCTCGCAGCCGCTCGGGGAAGAGCTTCGGCAACGGCACCGTGGCGGCGGCTTGCGCTTCATCGCTCTCTTGGTCCGATGCGGCTTCCGGGTTGCCGGCAAAAGCCCCAACCAAGACGACGACAGCGAGCAGGCGGTTTTGATGCACATGGAACACTGCGTTCCCTCCTTGGCGTCCCATTGAAGGATTCGCAAACCGTGCCTAGTTCGTCAGCGGAAAGCAAGTGGTCGGCCGCCGTGGTTTCGCGGTTTCCGCCGAATTTCGTAGTTTTCGTTCGCACTTGGTGCTTTCGGCGCAGGTTTCTTGCATTGGCACCGCAAACTGACCACAAAATGGGGCGAAAAAGTCACTTGATTAGGCACAGAGTAGGCTGTGCAGTTCGAGGAGTTGCTGCGATGTCGCGGCGACCCTCTCCGAGACGACAACTTCACGAAACGACAGGAGAACGGCGGAGACGGCGGTCTCGCCCGGCGACAGAGAGAGCGCTGTCAGTCGCGTTCCGCGGCGTCTGGGGTTTCCTGCGAAGGGCCTCCGTTGGGGGCTTTGTCCGCATCGCCGATGCGGGCGAGCTCCAGCGTCGCCCGGCCAGCGGGCATCTCAAGCACATAGGGGATCTCCTGTCGGATAATTCGATATGGTGCATCCTTCGTCACCCAGATGCTCCCGGACAGCGCATCGTTGTCGAAACAGGTGAGCGCCACCTTGTAGGCGTCGAACGTCCCCGCCGGCGTGGACACGTTTTCCACGCCCGCCACGGCCACCTTCCAATGCAACGGCCTGCCTGGGATGAGATGCAGGGTGCGCGCCAGCGTCTCGAAGCCCTCGGTCAACGGCATCGCCAGAACGGCGACATCCAAGTTGACGAACACCGGCGCGGGCAACAGTATTGGCCGCCCTTCTGTTTCGTCGCGCGGCGCTACTTCTTTGCCTCCTTTGCGGAACACTACGACCGCCGCGCGCCCCCGCGATGGCCCGAACGCGATGGTGAACTCCAACGGCGCCAGGTCGCCTTGGCGAAGCACCAAGGTGGTGTCCCGCGGGACCATTCCGTCTTCCCCGGAGGTGATGCGCCACACCGCTTGGGTGCCCGCTTCTCCTTCCAGCGCGCCCTTGGCGAAAGTGACCGTTGCGTCATAGGCTTCCTTCTGGCCCATCGCCGTCGCCACGCCGGCGTAGCCGAGCGTCTCCTCGCGCAACCGCTCGGGGAAGAGCTCCGGCAACGGCGCCGTGGCGGCGGCCTGCGCTTCGTCGATCTCCTCGCCGGATGCGGTTTCCGGGCTGCCGGCGAACGCCACGGCCAGCGCGACGAGCGCGAGCAGGGCTTTTTCGTACATGGGGAACATCGCGCTCCTCCTTGTCCCATCGAGTGGTTGTCCGCAACCGTGCCTATGTCGTCGGAGAAATGCAAACGGCCGGCCGCCGTGGTTCGTGGTTTTTTTCAGCCGACTTTCGTAGTTTTCGTTCGCACTTGGTGTTTCGTGCGGCGTACGGGCGTTCGCGCCACTGCGCCCGCACATGCCGTACGGGCATCGCCCGCAGTGCGCTGTCAGTCGCGCTCCGCGGCGTCTTGGGTTTCCTGCGAAGGGCCTCCGTTGGGGGCTTTGTCCGCATCGCCGATGCGGGCGAGCTCCAGCGTCGCCCGGCCCGCGGGCATCTCAAGCACATAGGGGATCTCCTGTCGGATAATTCGATATGGTGCATCCTTCGTCACCCAGATGCTCCCGGACAGCGCGTCGTTGTCGAAACAGGTGAGCGCCACCTTGTAGGCGTCGAACGTCCCCGCCGGCGTGGACACGTTTTCCACGCCCGCCACGGCCACCTTCCAATGCAACGGCATCTGCTGGACGAGGTGCAAGCTGCGCGCCAGCGTCTCGAAGCCCTCGGCCAACGGCATGGCCAAAACCGCGACATCCAAGTTGATGAACACCGGCGCAGGCAACACCGTTGGCGGCCCTTCTTCGCCTGCTTCGCCACGCAGCCATAGTTCTTTGCCCTCTTTGCGGAACACGGCGGTGGCTTGCGGGCGCGGCGTGCGCGACGAGGCGCGGCCGATCGCGATGGTGAACTCCAACTGCGCCAAATCGCCTTGGCGAAGCACCAACGTGCTGTCGCGCGCGACGATTCCGCCTTCCCGGGAGGTGATGCGCCACACCGCTTGGGTGCCCGCTTCCCCTTCCAGCGCGCCCTTGGCGAAAGTGACCGTTGCGTCATAGGCTTCCTTCTGGCCCATCACCGCCGCCACGCCGGCGTAGCCAAGCGTCTCCTCGCGCAACCGCTCGGGCAAGAGCTCCGGCAACGGCACCGTGGCGGCGGCCTGCGCTTCGTCGATCTCCTCGCCCGATGCGGTTTTCGTACTGGCGGCGAAAACCACGGCCAGCGCGACGACCGCGAGCAGGGCTTTTTCGTACATGGGGAACATCGCGTTCCTCCTTGTCCCATCGAATGGTTGTCCGCAACCGTGCCTATGTCGTCGGAGAAATGCAAACGGCCGGCCGCCGTGGTTCGTGGTTTCAGCCGAATTTCGTAGTTTTCGTTCGCATTTGGTGCTTTTGGCGCAGTTTTCTTGCATTGGCACCGCAAATTGACCGCAAAATAGGACGGAAAAGATCACCCGATTGGGCGCAGAGTAGGCCGTGCAGTTCGGAGAGTGTCGCTGCAACTTGGCGGCGATCCTCTCCGCGACGACAACTTCGCGAAACCAAAGGAGAACGGCAATGTTCCACCTGAAAAACCTCATCAACACCTTGGGCCTCTGCCTCTGCGCCGTGCTGCTGGTGGTGCCGGCGGCGAGCCAAGCGATGCCCGCGGGCGACGAACACTTCGCCTTGCCCTACGACGAGACGGCCGTCTTGCCCGGCGGGGATGGGAGCGGAGCGACCGCTGCCGGAACGACCTGCTCGTTGCGCCTCGACGCTCCCATGGGCGAGCAATGCAAGGCCAATTGCGAAACATCCCATGACGGGTGTATAGCCTCGTGCGCCGATCACTGGGCACCCTGGGCATGTGAGATGGGATGCGGTGTCGCCAGGTGGTTCTGCGTCACTGGCTGCCAGTTCACCAGCTATTGAAGTCGAGCAAACGCACTGATCGGTAGTTGGGTGGCTTTTGGATGCGGCAGGACGCCTCTCGTCCTGTCGCATCCAACCGCCTCGCCGGCGCTACAATCATGAGCCGATAGCGTTGGGGAGTGCGCTGTGATCGAACATGGGCTTCGCGGAAGCCTTGCCGTCGCCCGGTTGGAGTTGCGCTGCATCCGGCGCGCGGTGAGAACATGGGTGATGGCGCTGCTGGCTTTGGCCGGCGGCGGGGCGGCGTTCCTGTTCTATCACCACGCCGCCCTTCAGCATTATTCCGTTGGCGCGTACTCGGGCAACGTGGTGCCCGGGCGCTTCCTCATGGCGGGCTACGCCGCATGCTTCTTGGCGCCGCTCTTGGCGGGCATGGTGCTGCTGGCGTTCGACCATCGGCAGCGCGACCGGACGGCGCGGGTCAGCGAGGTGTTGGACGCGCGGCCGGTTGCCAACCTAGCGGTCTTCGTTGGGCGTTTGCTGGCGCTGTCGGCGGTCATGTGGCTGGTTTGTATGGTGTTCGCCGCATTGCTGCAGGCGGTGGGCTTGGCGGCGGACCGCTGGCTGCGCTTCGGCCCCTTCGACGGTTGGCTAGGGCCTGTTGAACCGTGGTCGCTGCTGGCGTTCTTGTTCGTGGACGCGCCGCCGGCGCTGTTTCTCTGGGGCGCTTTGGTGCTGTTCTTGGCATCCGCGTTGCGCCACCGGCTGGCGGTGGTCGCCGTCGGCTGGGCGCTGCTCGGCGGCTACCTTTGGCTGCTGCTGCACGTCCCGCTGCGGCTGTTGCCGGCAATCTCCATGATCAGCGGCTTCGGGGCGTTCGCCTCGGACATGCTGCCGCGGGCGCTCACCGCGGAGGCCGCCGCGGTGCGTGGAGCGCAGGTGCTGCTCGCTGGCGGGCTGGTCGCCTTGGGCGCGGCGAGCTGCGTCCGCGTCGATCGGGCGAGAACGCCGGCGTGGATTGGCGGCTTGGCGTGCGTCCTCGCCGGCGGCTGCGCCATCGCGCTGCTCGCGCAATCCCGCATCGCCGGGCAGCAGCAACGCGAAGCCTGGCTGGCGGCGCACATCGCGCAACAAGACGCGCCGCTGGCCGACTTGGTGCGCCTCTCGGCGGATGTGACCATCGACGCCGCTAGAGCGCTGCGCGTGGACGCCACGCTGGAACTCGCTTTGCCGGTGGAACCAACGGCGGAACTGGTGTTTTCGCTCAATCCCGGGCTTCGCGTACAAGACGTGGAGTTGAACGGGCAGGAGACGCCGCACCGCCACGAACACGGCCTGCTCCAAGTGCCCTGGGACGCCGCGCCGGGCGAGGCGAACGCCACCCTGCGGGTGGTGGCCGCCGGCTTGCCGGACCCGCGTTTCGCCTATCTGGACTCGGTGGTCGATCCGCTGTCTCTCGGCATAGCGGACGGCCACTACCGCATTCTGGGCACCGAGCCAATGGTGTTTTCGGAGGACTACGCGGTGTTGCTGCCGGGCTTGAAGTGGCTGCCGACGCCCGGCGTGAATCTCGAAGGAGGGGCGGGGGCCTCGCCGGTAACAACCCCGGATTTCCACGATCTGGATCTGCGCCTCGACGCGCCGGCCGGGTGGCTGGCGGCGGCGCCCGGTCAGCGCGAGGAGCTGGAGGAGAATGGCGACCGGCAGCGCTATCGGTTCCGGTCCGCGTCCCCGGTGCCGATGGCGGGCGTCGTCGCCGGCCGCTTCGAGCGCTACGCCACGAAGGTGGCCGGCGTGGAAGTCGAGTTGCTGCTGCACCCCGGCCACCGGCGCAACGCCGAATTCTTCGCCAAAGACGCGCGGCAGCTCTTGGCCCTCTACCTCCACGCGCGCCTTACGACGGCGGCAGGCGCCGGCCTGCGCTATCCGCACAAACGGTTCAGTTTCGTGGAAGCCCCCGGGCGCTTGCGCGGCTTCGGCGGCGGCTGGCGGTTGGACACCACGCTGGCGCTGCCGGGCATCGCGCTGTTGCGGGAGTACGGACTGCCTTCCATGCGCTTGGCGATGCACCCGGCCCACATGGTGATGTTCTTCCTGCCGGAGGACGTGAGCGGCGGCGACCCCAACATCGCCCTGTGGCGCAGCATGACGCGGTTTCAAGCGGCCGCCGCCGGGGAACACGCGCCGGTGCTCGATTTCCTAATGGACCGCATCGCCAAGAGCGTCGTGTTTTCCCATTGGCCCAGCATCTTCTCCGCCCACCACCACGACGCCGCCGGCGCGGCCGGCGCCGGCGTTGAGCTGCTGCACCGGATGATGGGCCACGGCAAGGCGGTGGACCGGGAGCTCAAGGCGGTCGCCGGCCGCGTGGCCATCTCGCCCGAGTTCCTTGCCAGCTCGCTGGGCGACCTCCGCTTCGCGGACAACCCCAAAGCCGCGTTGGACATGCTGATGTTCAAGGGCCGGATCCTCGGTAGCACGCTCGTCGCCGGGTGGCCGCCCCGGGGGAGCGCGAAAGTGCTTCGGGAAATGCTTCGGCGGCACCGCGGCGGCACCTACACGCTGGAGGACATGCGCGCCGCCGCGGGCTCGGTGGGCGCACCGCTCGACTCCGTTGTGGGCGAATGGTGGGCGAACGCCGATTTGCCCGGGTTCGTGGTCTCGGATCTTGACGCCTACCGCCTTGAGGACGGCCCGCGCGGCGCCCCGCGTTATCAGCTACGGCTGCATCTCTGCAACGAAGGCGCCGCCCCGGGTTTGGCGCGGCTCTCCTGCCGGGGCCACGAGAGCATGCAATTCTGTCAAGGAAGGGCCGTGGCCCATGTGCCGCCGGGCGTGTGCATGGAAGTCGGGCAGATCGCCGACTTTCCGCCGGCCTCGGCCACGTTCGACACCTACCTTTCGCAGAACGGCGGCGGCATCCAGTTCCCGGCCTTGTCGATCGACACCGAACGCGCCGTCGACGCGCCGCCACTGCAAGGCGCGCAAGACAGCGAATGGCGTCCGCCGGCGAGCGCCGACGTGGTGGTGGACGACCTGTCCCCCGGGTTCGCCGTGGACGACGAGGCGCCCCGCCGCTGGTGGCTGGGAGCGCCCGAGCTCGCTTGGACGCGGGCGGAAACCCCGGGCAGCTGGGGCAGATTCGCCCGCACCGCCATGTGGTCCAAGGCCGGCGACGGCGAGCGTTCGGCCACTTTCGCCGCCCGCCTGCCGGCGCCCGGACGCTGGCGGCTGCACTACCACCTGCCGGGCACCGAGTTCGTGGAACTTGAGGGCAGCATCAGCATGTTGACTAGGGAGGTGCAAGCGACGCACCAGTTCGGCAGCTACGAGATGACGCTGGTGGAACGCTTGGGCGCCGAACGGGGCGTGGACGCCGGCGGGCCCGGCGAGAAGCATACGCCCATCGAGTTCGATGGCGGCATCGCCGAGGCCGGCTGGAACCACTTGGGCGACTTCGACCTGCAATCGACAGACGTGTCGCTGGTGGTTACGGACCGAACCGATGGCGAAGTGGTGGTGGCCGACGCGATTCGCTGGCGGCCGCTCGACGGCTAGGTGTTCGGTTGCGCGCCTTTGCTTGTGCGCCAACGGCAAAGGTGCGGTCCTCCGCTCATCGCAAGAACCAGCCGTTCATGTTCAACCGGCGGCGCTTGGAGCGTTCGTGCGGCTGATAGTGATGGAAGCGAGTGCCGGTCTCGACGGGAATCTCGCCAAGGCGAATGCTGTACGCGGGCGTGAAGGGCCGTTCACGCGGTAGAACGCCGGTCAAGCTCTCGAACACCAAACGCGGCCGAGAGTTCTGGAAGAGCTCTCCTCGGCCGAGCTCTCCGAGTCCTTGGCCGAGCTTTTGCATGGCCAATTGCGGATTGTCCAGAAAAAACACGCCTTGATGCTCATCGCTCTCCCGCATGAGAAACGAGGTTGCCGACCTCCTATCGCCGTCCGTGAGGACAACAGCGAGTCGTCCCTCCGCATTGATCGGGAGTGTGAAAAACCCATTTTCCCGAACCAATTCCCGCGCATAGAGCTTGATGTTGAAAATGCGCAGCAGCGACAGGTAGGTGTCCGCCCGATCAATGCCGGTGAAGACTTTGAGCATCTCCTCACGCACCAAATGCTGGTCGACGCCGTCAATGCCCGGATGATAGAACGGCACAGACCTGCCGACTGAGTGACTCGGCCACCAGCCGCGATGCGGACGGGCGGCCAAACCGTAGCGGCGTTGAATTCGTTCCATCCAGAATTCCCCGCCCTTGGTGGCGGGTTTCGCTTTCGCCGGTGCCTCCGCGTCGCTGGCCGTTGCCGGGAGATCTTGGGGCTGGATCTCACCGCGCTCCAGCCCGATGATTTCCTCGGATGTCGTCCGCCAGTTGTCGGCGTTCAACCAGTTTACGGTTTCGTGGGGTTGACCCCGCGCTGCCACCGACACCAACAGCGACGCCAACACCAACAGGTATGCCATCCGCATCGTCCGCTCCTGCGTGTTTTCCATGCAAGTCACGACCTTAACACGGCAATTCGATTGGCTGCCGGAGAAGAACCCGACGCCGCTCACGGAAGCGGGGGCAGCAGTACTTCCCGCTCCAGCACGTCGTGCAGCACCGTGTGGGTGTGCATGTGCTCCACGCCCGGCAGGGCCGCTAGGCGATGTCGAATGCGTTCGTAGTCGTGGGTGTCGCGGGCGACCACGCGAATCAGGTAGTCCACTCGTTCGCCCACGACGGCGTGGCACTCCATCACCTCTTCGATTTTCTCGACGGCCGCCTCGAATTCCTCCTGCGCGTGTTCCTGCTGCGATGCGAGGCCGAGCAAGACGAACGCCGTTTCCCCGTAGCCCAGCCGCTCGACATCCACGACGGCGGCATAGCGCTTGATGTAGCCCTCGCGCTCCAGCCGATGCCGATGGCGGGCGGCGGCCGATTCGGAAAGGTTGGCGCTGTGGCCAAGCGCCAAGTTGGAAGCCATGCCGTCCCGCTGCAACTCGCGCAGGATTTGGCCGTCGGCTTTGCCAAGACCAGAGTTCGCCATCCCGCTTGCATCCCCCGTTGCGGTTACGACGGTTCACATTCTACCCGCCACAACCCAACAATGCCCGCCACTCGCCAAAGCGCGGCCTTTCCTGCACACTCGCGCCGTCATGCGACGAAGGAAGGAGAACGCGATGCGGTTGGGCGCGGGGCTGGTGGCGGTCGTGCTGGCGGGGTGCTACACGGGCGAAGGTTCCGGCGAGGTGGCGGTGCAGGGCTACGACCTGGACGGCTTCACCGAGGTGGCGCTCACCGGCGCCGGGCAGTTGATCATCTCCGAAGGCGACTTCGCGGTGTCCGCGTCGGCGGACGACAACGTGCTGCCGTCGCTGCGGGTGATCGTGGAGGATGGCGTGCTGGTGCTCGGCCGAGAAGTGGACTGGGTGGACGGCGTGCGCCCCACCGTGCCCATCGAGTTCCGCGTGGCCATGCCGGCCGTGGAAGCCGTGCGCGTCGGCGGCAGCGGCACGGCGACGCTGGGCGATGTCGGCGGCAAGGCGTTGCGGTTGCGCGTCTCGGGGGCGGGCGAAATCCGCACGGGCAATGTGCGCGTGGCGGCGGCGGAACTCACGGTGAGCGGTTCCGGCCGCCTGCAGGTGTCGCTGCTGGAAGCCGACGCGCTGCGCTGCAAGGTGTCCGGTTCCGGCAACGTCAGCGTGGCGGGCGCGGCGGAAAACGCCACCATCGAGATCAGCGGTTCCGGGCTGTATCGCGGGCGCGAGCTGCGCTCGGAAGTCGCCGCGGCGAAGGTGAGCGGCACTGGCAAGGCGTTCGTGTGGGCGCGGCAACGCCTCGCCGCTTCCATCACCGGCAATGGGCGCGTCGCCTATCGCGGAGCGGCGGAGGTGGAAAGCTCCATCCACGGCAACGGCGCCATAACGCCACTCGAATCCTCCACCGAGCCGGGGACGCCCGCCGCCGAGGCGCCCTAAGCGCAAGCGAGTGGTTCCGCCCGCCGCCAGCGCCTCTCCCGCGCCGCCGCGCGCATCCGATTTCCACTTCGCGCTGCCGCCGGAACTCATCGCCCAGCGGCCGCCGCCCACCCGCGCCGAGAGCCGCCTGCTGGTGCTGCGCGGCGACGAGCTGCTGCATCGCCGCTTCCGCGCCGTGTTGGATTTGCTGTCGCCGGAAGACGTGCTGGTGGTGAACGATACGCGCGTGATCAAAGCGCGGCTGCTGGCGCGCAAGGATTCCGGCGGCCGCGCCGAACTGCTCGTGGAGCGCGTGGTGGACGACACCCGGGCCCTCTGCCAAGCGCGGGCGAGCAAGCCGCTGCGCACCGGCCGCCAGCTCTTCGTGGACGACGTGGCCATCGACGTGGTGCGCCGCTGCGGCGAGTTCCACCTGCTGGATTTCCACATGCCGGTGGCGCAGATGCTGGCGCGTCACGGGCGCGTGCCGCTGCCGCCGTACATCAACCGGCCGGCGGACGGCGACGACGAGGAGCGCTACCAAACGGTGTACGCCACCCACGCCGGCGCCGTGGCCGCGCCCACCGCCGGCCTGCACTTCGACAACGCGCTGTTGCAACGCCTCGGCGACAAGGGCGTGGTGGTGGCGCGTTTGACGTTGCACGTTGGCGCCGGCACGTTTCAGCCGGTGCGCGGCGGCGACCTCGCCGGCCACCGGATGCATGCCGAACGCTACGCCATACCGCCGGCCACCCGCCGCGCCTTGGCATCCTGCCGCGGACGCGTGGTGGCCGTGGGAACCACCGTGGTGCGGGCTTTGGAAGCCGCGGCGCAAACGGGTGAAGACGCTGGGGACACCCGGTTGTTCATCACGCCGGGCTTCCGCTTCCAGGCCGTGGACGCGCTGGTGACGAATTTCCATCTGCCCGAGTCCACGCTGCTGATGCTGGTTTCCGCCTTCGCCGGGTTCGACCGCGTCCGCCGCGCTTACGCCGAGGCCGTCGCGGAACGCTACCGGTTCTTCAGCTACGGCGACGCCATGTTTTGCGAACGCGCCCCGGGCGGCGGCGCGAAGTAGGACCGGGCTGTTGACCAGCACCGCCACAGCTTTCCAAGTGCTCGCCACGGACGGCAAAGCCCGCCGCGGACGCCTCACCACCCGCCACGGCGTGGTGGAAACGCCGGTGTTCATGCCCTGCGGCACCTACGGCGCGGTGAAGGGCATGACGCCCACCGGCCTTGCCGAAGCCGGCACCCAGATGCTGCTCGGCAACACCTTCCACCTGATGCTGCGGCCGGGCGACGCCGCGGTGCGCGACCTCGGCGGCTTGCACGAGTTCATGGGCTGGGCGGGCCCCATCCTCACGGATTCCGGCGGCTATCAGGTGTTCAGCCTGCGCGCCAACGCCAAGGTGAGCGAACACGGCGTGGTGTTCCGTTCGCCGGTGAACGGTGACTTGGTGGAGTTGACGCCGGAGCGTTCCATCGACGCGCAGCACAACCTCGGCGCGGACGTGGTGATGTCCTTCGACGAATGTACCGCCTATCCCGCCACGGAGGCCGCGGCGACCGCCTCCATGCGGCTGTCCATGGCGTGGGCGGAACGCGGCCGGGCGCGGCACGGCGGGCACCCGAGCTTGCTGTTCGGCATCGTGCAAGGCGGCATGCATCCGCGGCTGCGCGAACAAAGCGTGGCCGCGCTCACCGCCATCGGCTTCGACGGCTACGCCGTTGGCGGCCTCTCCGTGGGCGAGCCGAAGGAGGAGATGAACGCCGTTCTCGCGCACACCGCGCCGCTGCTGCCGGCGGAGAAGCCGCGCTACCTGATGGGCGTGGGCACCCCGGCGGATTTGCTGTTCGGCGTTTGCCAAGGCATCGACATGTTCGACTGCGTGCTGCCCACGCGCAACGCCCGCAACGGCCACCTGTTCACCTCCGAGGGCGTGGTGCGCATCCGCAACGCCCGCTACCGCGACGATCCGCGCCCGCTGGACGAGCATTGCGACTGCCCCGCCTGCGCCAACTTCTCGCGCGCCTACCTGCACCACCTGCACCGTTGCGGCGAGATGCTGGGCGCGACGCTGATGACCATGCACAATCTGCGCTTCTACCACGCGCTCATGGCGCGGCTGCGGGATGCCATCGAAGCGGGCCAGTTGCGGGCGTTCGCCGGCGCCGTTTTGGGGTATGAGCACCCGGCGTCCCCGGTGGGGTAAGATCGCCACTCAAGTCGGCGTGGCGAAACCCGCTCCGCCACGTTTAGCTTGGGACGCTTGTGACCGCGCTGTTAATGCTGGAAGACGGGAGTATCTTCCGCGGCAAGGCCGTTGGCGCGTCCGGTTCCGCCGTTGGCGAGGTGGTCTTCAACACCGCCATGACGGGCTACCAGGAGATCCTCACGGATCCCTCCTACGCCCGCCAGATCGTCACGCTCACCTATCCGCACATCGGCAACACCGGCGTGAACGCAGAGGATGTGGAGTCCGCTCGCGTCTGGGCGGCGGGGTTGGTGATCCGCGACTGCCCGCGCCGGCCTGCGAGCTGGCGCGCCGAGCAAGCGCTGCCCGACTACTTGGCCAGCACCGGCACCGTTGCCATCGCCGACGTCGATACGCGCCGGCTCACGCGCCTCATCCGCACCAAAGGCGCGCTGTCCGGTTGCATCGTCACCGGCGAGGAAGCGGACGCCGAGCGCGCGCTCGCCGAGGCGCGGGCGTTTCCGGGCCTCGCCGGCATGGATCTCGCCAAGGAGGTGTCGCGCCCGGACATCGGCCATTGGCGCGAAGGCGCGTGGTCGCTGGGCGCGGGTTATGCACGCAAGGACGGGCAAGGGCCGCACGTGGTGGCCTACGATTTCGGCGTGAAGCGCAACATCCTGCGGCTGCTGGCCGAGCGCGAGTGCCGCGTGACCGTCGTGCCGGCGCGAACGCCGGCCAGCGAAGCCCTGGCGTTGCGGCCCGACGGCGTGTTCCTCTCCAACGGCCCGGGCGACCCCGAACCGTGCCACTACGCCATCGACGCGACCCGTGCGTTCTTGGCACACAAAGTGCCCACGTTCGGCATCTGCCTAGGACACCAAATCCTCGCCCTGGCCGCCGGCGGCAAGACCGTGAAGATGCCGTTCGGGCACCACGGCGCCAACCATCCGGTGCAAGATCTCGCCAGCGGGGAAGTGCTGATCACCAGCCAAAACCACGGTTTCGCCGTGGATGGCGATTCGCTGCCGCACACCGTCGCCATCACCCACCGCTCGCTGTTCGACGGCACCGTGCAAGGCATCCGCTGCGTGGACGCCCCGGCTTTCGGCTTCCAAGGCCACCCAGAGGCGAGCCCCGGCCCGTGCGACTGTGGCCACCTGTTCGACCGTTTCGTCGCATTGATGACGCAGCGCGGCGACGACGCCGCAAGTTGCGCAACACCCCCACCTGTTGAATGATGGGCGCATCCGCCGCCCGCGAAGGACAACCATGCCCAAACACAAGAACGACATGTACGGCGACGTGGGCAACGCGCCCGCGGCGCAAGAGACCCGCCCGGCCACGCCAGCGGCCACCCTGGTGCTGCTGCGCGACGGCGACGACGGCCCGGAAGTGCTGATGCTGCGCAAGAACTCCAAGATCGCCTTCGGCGGCATGTGGGTGTTCCCCGGCGGCCGCATCGACGCCGAGGACTACTCCGAAGACGGCGACAAGGAACGCGCCGCCCGCAACGCCGCCGCCCGCGAGGCGCACGAGGAAGCCGGCGTCACCGTGGATCCGACCGCCTTCGTCTGGTTCGCCCACTGGACGCCGCCGCCAACCACCCCGGTGCGCTTCGCCACTTGGTTCTTCGCCGCCCGCGCCGGCGCCGAAGCCGTATCCATCGACGACGGCGAGATCAAAGCGCACCAGTGGATTCGCCCCGCCGACGCCTTGGCCAAGCACAAGGCCGGCGACATCGATTTGGTGCCGCCAACGTGGGTAACACTCCACCACCTCAGCCTGCACACCCCCGTGGACGCCGTCCTCCGCCACTTGGCCGCCCACCCGCCCCGCCACTACGAAACCCGCTTGGCGCAACGCACCGACGGCGTACGCGTGGCGATGTGGCAAGGCGACGCCGGCTACGCCGATTGGGACGCCGATCGAGAAGGCCCCCGCCACCGCCTAGCAATGCCGGAGGACGGCTTCGTGTTCGAGGACGACAGCGTGGCGTAGACCGCCGTTCGACCAGTCTCAGATGGAGTTCGTGCTATGAGGCTGCGAAAACACGAGCGCGAACACAAACGACAACGTGGGCAGTTTATGACTCCGCCGCCGCTCGCCCAGCGAATCGCGTCCGAGCTGGCGGTGGAGAACGCCTCCCGAATTCTCGAACCATCCTGCGGGGACGGTTCGTTTCTTTCCGCGATCGTGGGCCGGTTGTCCGAGGTCTCGATCAGAAACCGCGTTGAGGTCATCGGCGTGGAAGTGGATCCGTATCTCGCGCAGAAAGCTCGCACCGTCGTCCAACAGCATCGTGCGTTCGTTCGTGCGGAAATTGTGCAAGCGGACTTTTTCAAGGAGTATCTCAACCGGATGCACGACCGCCTTCGCCGCGAGAGTTTCGACTTGATAATCGGCAACCCACCGTTTGGCGGGACGTTCGACCACGAAATCGAAGATGCTCTCGACGCCCGGCTCGGCAAGCGGCTCGGCAAGAAGATCAAGAAAGAGACCTACGCCTTTTTCATCGTCGCCTGCCTCGACCTTTTGCGGCGCGGCGGGCGGCTCACGTTCATTTGCAGCGACTCCCTGCTCACGATTCCCACCATGACGGGGCTGCGCCATCTGCTCATGGAGCGCGGTGACGTGGATCTGCGTGATTTGGATGGGTTTTCGGAAGAGACCGACTATCCGATGCTGCTGCTGGATTTCGTGAAAACCGGACGGCCGGGCATCGTCTCGCGCAACAGGCGCACGATAGACCGCGACGCGATTCTATCGACGCCGAACCTTTCCTGGGGAATCACGCCGGAGCTATCAACGCTGTTCTCGGGGCCCCTCCTCGGGACCTCTTCGTCGCGTCCAGTGGCATGACGACGGGCAAGAACGAGCTGTTTGTGCGCGAGGTGGACAGCGGCTGCCAAATCTCAGAGCCCTACCGTTTCGAGTTTCACGACGCCGCCGTCACGCTGGAGTACGAGCTGCAGCGCGCGCGGTTGGGAAAGCTGTCTGCCAAGCGTAGGCGCGAGCTCGTGGATGCCGAGACGAACTGCGAAACAGAACGCCGCGTGCGGGCGGTGCCGCGTGGCGAACCGATCGCCATACAGTTGCCGGACCCGCGCTACCGTCCATACAACAAAGCAAACAACCGATTGCTGTTCTCCCACCCCACGCACTACATCTATTGGGCAGACGACGGCGACGCCGTTCTCACCTACAAGAGGACGGGCAACTGGTATCTGCGCGGTGTCGGTGGGCAGCCTTACTTCGGCAGGGAAGGAATCACCTGGCCGCTGGTGGCGACGCGGTTCAACGCCCGATACCTGCCGCCCGGGTACATTCTCGACAGCGGCGCACCGTGCGCGTTCGTACGCGATGGAGTGGCCCGCGAGGAGATTTTCTTCGTGCTGGGCTGGCTGCTCACGGACCTTGCGAACCAGATCCTGAAGACCGTGATAAACCACACGCGGAACATCCAGAGCAAGGACTTCGAGCGTATGCCGTACCCGTGGTGGGTGGATGTCGACCGGCGAATCGCCATCGTCAAGAAAGTCCGATCGGCGATAGACGAAGCGGCCGCCGGCGGGGTATGGACATGGCACGATGTCCGCGCCAGCGGGCTGAACGAGATGTTTGGCGCTCCCTCCCTTCGAGATCGTCCACCGGAGGAAAGCGTCGTGCCCAACGCCTCCAAGCGCCAGCTCGAACTGGTCGCCCTTCCGGAGTGAGGATCCGCGGCGCGGGGCGTCCCGCCGTTCGGGATCATCGTTTATAGTGCGGCAATGATCGTCGAACTCGGCCACTTCGCGACCATCGTTGCCTTGTGCATGGCGTTGGCGCTGGCGGCGGTGGGTCAGATCAGCGCGGTGCGGGGCGGTTGGCGGAGCGCCACTTCGCGCCTCGCCTCCGGGCAGCTCTTGTTTCTCGCGCTCGGTTTCGGAGCGTTGGTGTATGCGTTCCTGGTGAACGACTTTTCCGTCGCCTATGTGGCGCGGAACTCCAACTCGGAACTCCCGTGGGACTACCGGATGAGCGCGACTTGGGGGGCGCACGAAGGCTCCTTCCTGTTCTGGACGTTGGTGCTGGCCGCTTGGACCTTCGCCGTCAGCGCCGCCGGCAGGGGTTTGCCGGACGATTTGCACGGGCGGACGCTGAGCGTGCTGGGGTTGCTCAACTTCGGCTTCCTGCTGTTCCTGCTGGGCACCTCCAATCCGTTCGCGCGCTTGGTGGGCGCACCGGCGGAAGGGCAGGACTTGAATCCGCTGCTGCAGGACGTGGGGCTTTTGATCCACCCGCCGATGCTCTACGTCGGCTACGTGGGGTTCTCGGTGTGCTTCGCGTTTGCCGTGGCGGGCTTGCAGAGCGGGCGGTTGGACGCCGCGTGGGCGCGCTGGACGCGGCCGTGGGCCAACTTCGCTTGGGCGTTTCTCACCGTCGGCATCGCGCTTGGCAGTTGGTGGGCGTACTACGAACTCGGCTGGGGTGGCTGGTGGTTTTGGGATCCGGTGGAGAACGCCTCGTTCATGCCGTGGCTGGCCGGCACGGCGTTGGTACATTCGCTGGCGGCGACGGAGAAGCGCGGGGTGTTCAAGAGCTGGACCGTGTTCCTCGCCATCGCCGCTTTTTCGCTGGCGATGCTGGGCGCCTTCATCGTGCGCTCCGGGGTGATCACCTCCGTTCACGCCTTCGCCGCGGATCCGGCGCGCGGCCTCTTCATCCTGCTGCTGCTGGTGCTTGCGGTGGGCGGCGCGTTGACGTTGTACGGCCTGCGGGCGCCCAACATGGCCGGGCGGGCGGAATACTCGGGCGTGTCGCGGGAACTCATGTTGCTCACCAACAACCTGCTGCTGGTGCTGGCGCTGGCGGTGGTGCTCATCGGCACCCTGTATCCGCTCGCCTACGAGGCCGCCACCGGCGGCGAGAAGCTCTCCGTGGGCCCGCCGTACTTCAACAGCGTGTTCGTGCCGTTGGCGCTGGTATTGGCCGCGGCGCTCGCTGTCGCGCCCATCGCGCGTTGGAAGCGCACGCCGCTCGCGCTGTTCAAGAACGCCGGGATGCTTGCCGGCGGGGCGCTGGCGCTCGGCGTGCTGGTGCCGCTGGTGGTCGCCGGCGCGGTGAAGGCCGGGGCATCTTTGGCCATTGCCTGCGGCGCTTGGGTGGCGGCGGTGCTGGTGCGGGATTGCGCACGGCGGCGCGGGCACTGGACGCGGGGCTACATCGGCATGGCCGTGGCGCATCTTGGCTTCGCCGTGTGTTTGGTGGGCATCGGCGTGACCAGCCAGTTCTCCCGCAAGCTGGACGTGCGCATGGCGCCGGGCGACACGGCGACGCTCGGCGACGTCACTTGGCGGTTCGAAAGCCTGCGGCGGGTGCCCGGCCCGAACTACGTTGCTGATCAAGGCGTATTCGTCACCGATAGCGGCTTGCGCCTAGTGGCGGAAAAACGACGCTACAACGCCAGCGGCCAAGTGATGACGGAAGCCGGCATCGCGCCGGGCTTCGCGCGCGATTTGTTCGTCGCGTTGGGCGAGCCGCTGCCGGACGGCGCTTGGGGCGTGCGCATCAATCACAAGCCGCTGGTGCGCTGGGTGTGGTTCGGCGCGTTTCTCATGGCGTTCGGCGGCGCTTTGGCCGCGACGGATGCGCGGTATCGGCGCGTGCGCAGAGCCGCGGCAACCGATACGGCACCGGCCACGGCGCGGCTGGCGGAGGCGTAACGCACATGGACTGGCGCGCCGGCACCAGCGGCTACAGCTACAAGGAGTGGAAGGGCAGCTTCTACCCGGAGGACATCGCTGCGAACGCGATGCTGGCGCACTACGCGGCACATCTGCCGGCGGTGGAGATCAACAACACCTTCTACCGGATGCCGCGCGCCAGCGTGCTTGCGACGTGGCGGGATGCGGTGCCGGCGGAGTTCCGGTTCGTCATCAAGGCGGCGCGCCGCATCACCCACCAGGCCAAGCTGGTCGATTGCGAGGACGCGGTGGCGCACCTCGCCGGAGTGTTGGAAACGCTGGGCGGCAAGCTCGGCTGCGTACTGTTCCAACTGCCGCCCTATCTGCGCAAGGACGCCGCCGTCTTGGATGCGTTTCTCGACGCCTGGCCGAAGGCGTTTCCCGCCGCCGTGGAGTTCCGCCACACCTCGTGGTTCGACGCTGAAACCGCGGAAGCCCTGACTCGCCACGATGCGGCGATCTGCGTTTCCGACGACGGCAAACTACCGCTGCCGGAGTTCCTCGGCACGGTGGACTGGCTGTACTTTCGGCTGCGCCGGCCGGATTACGAAGACGCCGACCTAGATGCGTGGCTGCAACGCGGCTCGGCCACCGGCGCCAAGAGCGGCTTCGCGTTCTTCAAACACGAGGACGCCGGCGCCGGGCCAAAGCTGGCGGCGCGTTTCCTGCGCAAAGCCGGCGCCGCCTGACCTTCGCAGCCGAACCGCCGAGTCGATTTGCCACGCGCCAGAGTTTGCGCAGCAAACTCCAACGCGCCCGCTAGGGCGCGCCTTTGCCGCGGAACTCCTCGTTCTCCCGGTACGGCTCGTCGCGGGTCTGGAAGGCGTGCTTCAAGCCGCCTGCGCGGACGTTCTCGCCGAAGCGGTAGGTCCACTCCGTCATCTGCGCCAGCGCGTCCTGCTCGGTGGCGCTGCGCACCGAGGAGTAGATGCCCATGTTCTCGTAGAAGCGGTTCATCGTCAGCTTCAACACGGCCAGATGGTCGGCGGAGCCGTTGGCGATGCGTTCCGCGAAGGCGATGGTGTTGGCGTCCAGTTCCGCCTTCGGCCACGCGTAGTTGATCATCTCCAGCTCGGCGGCTTCGGCGCCGGTCATGCTGTCGCCGGTGTAGTAGTACTCCTTGGCCTTGCGCATGCTCATCACCAGCGGCCAGATGTTGCCGTTGCGGGCGGTGCCGAGGCCGCGCAAGCCCGGGTGGCCGATTTGCGTATCGTCGGCGGCCACCACGAGGTCCGTCATCATGGCCAGTTCGCAACCGCCGGCCAGCGCGTAGCCGTGCAGCTGGGCGATGGTGATCTTCGCCATGTTCCACAGGTACATCTGCACGTCGGTGACCTGCTGCATGGACGTGCGCACGTTCATCATCAACGTGCGGCTCTTGCCGTCCACGGTTTGGTAGCGCCGCTCCCCGGGCCGCCGCTCGCGCCCGGGCGTCAAGTCGTAGCCGGCGCTGAAGCAACGCCCGGCGCCGCGCAGGATGATCACGCGGCAGCTTTGATCGGCCTCCAGATCGTGCAGGCACTCGTTGAGCTCGGTGAAGAGCTCGCCGGTGAGGGCGTTCATCTTCTCCGGGCGGTTCAGGGTGATGCGCGCCAGACGGCTCTCGCTGCCCAAGCGCTCCAGAATCAGCGTGTTGTACTCCGGCATGGTGGTCTCCCTCGAAACGGTCGCAGCGAAGCATAACGCGGGCTTCGACCCGCGCCGCGGCCTCGAAGGACGCTGGGGTTCGCGTTCTTGCCATTCGCGCACAGGCAAAGCAGAATCTCCAACGGAAGACCGCCGAGCCCGTCGCCGATCAGCATGATGCCCAACAGCCAGCGCCCCGTGTCACACCCGTTCCCGTACCAAGGGAGCAAGCGCTCGATTTGCCGCCACATTCTGCCGCACATCCCGGCGAGCACCGGCCGTCTGGTGGAGCCCTTCTGCGGTTCCGCCGCGGTCTCCCTTGCCGTCGCCGCGCAAGGCCGGGCCAAGCGCTTCTGGCTGAACGACGCCAACGCCCCCCTCATGGCGCTGTGGCGGGAGATCCTCGAACACCCTGTGCAGTTGGCGGATCGCTACGAGCGCCTGTGGCGCGAACAACTGGCCGACCGCAAGGCGTTCTTCTTCCAAGTGCGCCGCCAATTCAACCAAACGCACGCGCCCCATCTGCTGCTCTATCTGCTCGCCCGAATCGTCAAAGGTTCGGTGCGCTACAGCGCTGACGGACAGTTCAACCAGAGCGCGGACAACCGCCGCTGGGGCATGAGGCCGGACGCCATGCGTGTCCAACTTCTCGGCGTCTCCGCCTCGCTGTCCGACCACACGGAGATAAGCGCACGGGACTTCCGCAGCGTCGTAGTGGAAACGACCGTGGACGACGTGATCTACATGGACCCACCTTACCAAGGCACATCGCACACCCGCGACCACCGCTACTACGACGGTCTTCCCTTTGCCGACTTCGTGGACGCGCTCCGGGCGATGAACGCGGCCGGCAAGTCGTACATCGTCAGCTACGACGGGCAGACCGGGGCCAAAACGCACGGCCAGCCGCTTCCGCTCGACTTGCGTCTGCGCCACCTCCAGATCCACGCCGGCCGGTCTAGCCAGTCCACGCTGCTGGGAAGGAACTGCGAAACGGTGGAGTCTTTGTACTTGTCGCCGGCGCTGATCGAACGACAGGAAACGAGCGTTGGCGAACAAGCGATGGAGCAAGCGTCCAGCCAACGGGCGCTGTCCTTCGCATGACCAATCAGCCTCTGCCCGAGGACTTCATCAAGCTGCTCGATGGTGTGACCGAGAAGCGCGCCCGAACCGTCATCGACCACATCCTCGCCCACGGTCACATTACCACCGAGGAACTAAAGGAGCGCTACGGCTACAACCATCCGCCGCGGGCTGCCCGAGACGTGCGCGAGCACGGCATTCCCTTGGAGACGTTTCGCACGACGGCTGCGGATGGCCGAAGCATCGGCGCCTACCGTTTCGGCGAACTTCAGCAAGCCCGCATCGGCCGGCTCGCTGGCCGCACGGCACTTTCGTCCCGGCTGAAGCAAGCGCTCATTGACAAGCATGGCGCACGCCGCCGCATCTATCGAACGCCATGCCCGGAACGGGATTTGCAGATCGACCACCGGATTCCATTCGAGATCGCCGGCGAACCCGACCCAACCGAGGAGGAGGCTGACGCCTACATGCTGCTTTGCGCCTCAGCGAACCGCGCCAAGTCGTGGAGCTGCGAACACTGCCCGAACTGGCAAGACAAGATCGAGGACACCTGCCGCACTTGCTACTGGGCCTGCCCGGACGACTACACTCACATAGCCACGCGCGAAGAGCGTCGGCTGGACATCCTTTGGGCAGAGGACGAAGTTCGCGACTACGACCGCCTAAAAGCCGAGGCCGGTGGAACAGACGACTTGCCCGACTTTGTGAAGGACGTGCTACGCAGGCATGTTGCGAACAGGAGTGAATAGGGCAGCGCTGTTCAGGACCCGGCAGTGAACGAGGGGCCGGTCCAAGTCGTTTACCGCGCAGCCGCGGGCACGGCCGTTGGCCAGCGGCCCGGGCGCACGATGGCCAACGTGGCCGTGGCCACCGCGATGGGCAGCATGGCGGCCACGAGGACGCCGTGCCATCCCCAGGCGTGCAGCACCAAACCGGCGCTCAGGGAACCCGTGGCGGACATGCCGAAGACGCTGAAGTCGTTGACGGCCTGGGCGCGGAAGCGCTCAGCGGGGTAGTGGGCGCGGGCCAGCAACACCGTGCCGCCGACGAACAGGAAGTTCCAGCCGACGCCCAACATCACCATCGACGCGCCGTAGTGCAGCACTTCGCGGCCGGCGAAGGCCAGCGCCAAGGTCACGGCCAAGGCGCAAACGCCGATGGCCATCAAGCGCCCCACACCCAAGCGGCCAACGAGAAATCCGGTGACGAGCGAGGGAAGGTACATGGCCACGACATGCGCCTGCACCACGCTCGCCGCGCTGTCCAGCGAGTGGCCGTCCACCGCATGCATGCTGAGCGGTGTGGCCGTCATCACGAAGATCATCACGCCGTAGCCCGCCGCGCCGCCGATCACCGCGGCGAGAAAGAGCGGCTGGCGGGCCATCTCCGCGAGCGGCCGGGGCGCTTCCTGCGTCGCCGGCTCGCGCACGGCCGCCGGTCGTAGCCGGGCAACCGCGAAGGCGGCGGCGAAAGCGCCGCCGCGAGCAAGGAAACAACCGGCGAACGGCGCGTCCGCGATCCAGTCCTTGCCGCCGGCCGCCAGCATCGGGCCGATGAAGGCGCCGCCCAGCGAACCGATCAACACGAGCGATACGGCGCGGCCGGCAGCATCCGGCGCAACGCTCTCGCTGGCATTGCCGGCGTTGGCATGGCAATTGCATTCTGTTAGCGCAAAGCCGTAATGTCCCCTTTCTGCAATTCTAAAGTGTCCCCTTTTGGCGGCTTCCCGGAGGTGGGAATTGCAGGAAGGGACGATGACGATGGCGGAGGTGGACAGGGCGGCGGTGGTGCTGGCGGTGGTCGAGAAGCGGCTGACGCAGCGCGAGGCGGCGGCTCGGCTGGGGCTGGGCGTGCGGCAGGTGAAGCGGCTGGCGAAGCGGCACCGGGAGCGCGGGGCGGCGGGGATGGCGTCGGGGCACCGGGGCCGGCGGCCGAACAACGCCTTGGACGAGGCCGTGCGGCGCGCGGTGCTGTCGCTGGTTCGGGAGCGCTACCCGGACTTCGGGCCGACGTTCGCGGCGGAGAAGCTGGCGGAGGAGCACGGGTTGGCGGTGTCGCGGGAGACGCTGCGGAAGTGGATGTCGGAGGCGGGGCTGTGGCGGCCGAAGGGCCGCCGGAAGGCGCGCGTCCACCAGAGCCGGCCGCGGCGGGCGCGGGTGGGCGAGCTGGTGCAGGTGGACGGTTCGCCGCGCGACTGGTTCGAGGGGCGCGGGCCGCGTTGCACCTTGATCGTGTTCATCGACGACGCCACGAGCCGGTTGCTGGCGCTGCGGTTCGTGGCGGCGGAGACGACGGAGGCGTACATGGAGACGCTGCGCGGGCACCTCGCCGAGCACGGCCGGCCGGTGGCGCTGTACTCGGACCGCTACAGCGTGTTCCGCGTGAACCGGCAGGGCGGCGAGGACGCGCCGACGCAGTTCACGCGGGCGCTGCTGACGTTGGACATCGAGCCGATCCACGCCGGCACGCC
The DNA here is from genome assembly GCA_965243095.1 of Candidatus Azotimanducaceae bacterium. GTDB lineage: Bacteria > Pseudomonadota > Gammaproteobacteria > Pseudomonadales > Azotimanducaceae > VXYL01. Next base: position 389,884 of record OZ251530.1, on the reverse strand, counting down.
GCAGGCGAAGGGGCGGGTGGAGCGTGCGAACCTGACGCTGCAGGATCGGCTGGTGAAGGAGCTGCGGCTGCGCGGCGTCGACGGCATGGAGGCGGCGAACGCGTATCTGCCGGAGTTCGTGGCGGAGCACAACCGGCGCTTCGCGGTGGCGCCGCGGGAGGCGGAGGACGCGCACCGGCCGGTGCTCCACGACGCGGACGAGTTGGCGCTGATCCTGAGCGAGCACCACGTCCGCAAGCTGTCGAGGAACCTGACGTTCCGGTTCGAGCGGCGCGAGCACCAGCTGACGGGCGAGGGGAAGGGCTACCGCCTTCGCGGCGCGGCGGTGACGGTGTGCAAGGGATACGACGGCTCGGTGGCGGTGCTGCTCGGCGGCCGGCGGCTGTCGTTCCGCGTGCTGGCGGAGGGCGAGGCGGCGGTTCCGGTGGCGGACGAGAAGGACGTCCGCGAGCGGGTGGACGCGGCCAAGGCGAAGCAGGCGGCGCGGCCGGACTGGAAGCCGGCGCCGGATCATCCTTGGCGGCGGCCGTTCAAGGCGACCGGGCGGGAGGCGGCGTGAGCCGGGCGGCGGGTCTCCGGACGCGCTCCGCGTTTTCCACCGTCTTCCCACCGCCGCTTTTGAGGTCCGGGGGATCGCGTCCGTGGAAAGACCGTGGAAAACGCTACTCGGCTCGTTCGGGGAACCGCCTCGCGCGGCGCCGGCGGGCGGTTCCGAGGCTAGGGCCGGGGAGGTGGAAGGGGACATTTCTGCTTTGCACAAAAGGGGACATTTCTGCTTTGCGTTGACACATGGCAATTGCATTCTTGTAATTTCCACAGAGGTAAAGCAAAATCCCAGATTGGAAGGCGTCAGGAGGATTCGCTGTGATCACGTCCAAGACTTCCTCGAAAGGGCAAACGACGCTGCCGAGGCAGGTTCGGCAGGCACTAGGCGTGGAAGCCGGGGATAGGGTGTGTTACTTCGTGTACGACAACGAAGTCCGTGTTAAGCCCATGCGGCCGATCGGGCATCTGTTCGGTGCGCTGAAGCACGAAGGCCCGCCCCTGCGCTTGGAGGACATGGAACGCGGTATCGTGGAAGGGGCGTGCGACGGGAGCGCTCCGGCACCCGCCGATGACCTCCAATCCGACTCGCTTGCAGCTGAATCGACGACGGCGGTTGTGGCTGACGCCAAACCGGCGGCGGGCCTTCCCGCAACGCTATCGCCACAGCGTTCGTCACCAGAGGTTGTGGCAGACGCCAAGCTTGCGACGAAGGAGGCCGTACCCTAAGTGATCGCGTTAGACACCAACGTACTCGTCCGCCATGTAGTGGCCGATGACCCCAAACAAGCGCTGGCCGCACAGGCGTTCCTTGCGGAACTTACGATCGAACGGCCGGCATTCGTTTGCCGCGAAGTCATCGTCGAGCTGGTCTGGGTGCTGCATAGGGCCTACCGCTTTTCCCGCGAAAGGATTGCGACGGTGCTCGAAGATCTGCTGGCCATCAAAGGACTCGGAAGTCGAGATGTCGGACGATGTCGCTCGTGCGACCTCCCGGTTCCGGGAAGGCGGTGCCGACTTTGCAGATCTGATGATCGCCGCGGCCGCGAAGAGATCGGGAGCAGAGCCCGTTTACACCTTTGACGAGCAGTTCGCAAAAGTCGCCGGGGCCGCCCTGTTAGAGGCGCCGGCAGTGTGAGCAAGCGTCCGCGACTTTGCCGCCACGAGGACGCCGTGCCAGCCGAGACCGTGTCGCCGGCGAACAGGGAGCCCAGCCGCGGCGCGGAGACCAACGCCGAGTTCTACACGGCCGCGGGTGGAGAGGCTGCGTTCGTTGTGGCTACGAGTTCACAGAGTGCCTCTTGAACCGCTTTCGGAGCAATGCGTACTCGACGCAGTTGGTGATGAACTCGCGAGCATCCTGCCACTCGACATGCCGATTGATCGGAATCTCCCCGAGATAAACGTATTTGCCATGCACCAAGCGCGGAGCGTACTCTTTCGCATAGCCAATCATCGCATCTTTCGTCCACCCTTTCCGACCGCCAGGGAGCTTCCCGTTGTGCCAAATAGTCACGGACTCCTCCGACTGTTCGACGGTGTCACGGAAGTCCATATCGAGCTGAAGTTCATTGCAGGACTTGCCACTCTCATCGTCCACCGCCACCACCAGCGTTGTCCCTCCTTTCCAGTCTGGAGTCATGAAGAAGCGCACGAGGTAAGACTGAGCGTCTTTGGTCACTAGAAACCCGCGGTACTCTCCACACCAGCGACCGCCGGATGGGTTGGTCGGGCTGACTTTTGCCGTGCTCATGTCCTTCACGTCGAACCCGAACATTCGCCACTTCCCAGAGCTGTGCGCATCCAGAAACAGACTGCCTAGGCTCGCGAGCCAACGAATCCGCCGCCTCTCGCTTTCCGTACTGACCATCGATGCGAATGGCTCTTCATGCACGTCTGCCGCGGAACTGGGCAATTCATGCCATGCCGGTCGGTACCAAACTGGCGGAACCGCCAGCCGAATATCGTACTCCCCGATGTTCAACATTTCTTGATAGGTGGGAACAGTGTTGTTCGGCAACTTCAACTTGCATGGTTCACCGCCGTCTTCGTCGCAGACATAGACATACGTCTCGTCACCGTTCGTGAGAATCGCAAACTTCGAGCCCACTTCCTTGGCGTAGCTATGCACTTGGCGAAGGTGCTGTTCAACTTCGAGGTCCAAACCTTGCCGCTTGCACTCCACGACAAACAACCGGTCGTCGTTCGGCAAACGACAGAAGATGTCCATGCGTCGCCGGGACTTTGCCCCATGATGTGAGACGGCATCTTCAGTGGTCAAAAAACTCAAGGGAACGCCGACGCTATCGATCAAGAACCTGACGAATTGCTGCCGAACATTCTCTTCCGGTTCGGCAGCCCGCAAATGTCCTCCTCCGGTGGGGTCAAGGAAGTGGGGCCCGTTGGCGTCGAAGATCCGAGGTTCTTGGCTCGACAGAGCGAATTTCACGCCCACAATTTGTTGCTTCGTCATCGTGATGTCCTCTGAGCAACCTGCTCAACGCGATGGGCAAGGACTCTACATCGGCGCACGAGGCCGCGCAAGGCGGGATCGGTCAGTCGTTCCGCGGCCCTGCTAGGAATTGCCTGTTTGGACAAGCCGCACATTCTCGACGGTTGGCCAGCGGCCCGGGCGCACGATGGCCAACGTGGCCGTCGCCACCGCGATGGGCAGCATGGCGGCCACGAGGACGCCGTGCCATCCCCAAGCGTGCAGCACCACGCCGGCGCTCAGGGAACCGGCGGCGGACATGCCGAAGACGCTGAAGTCGTTGACGGCTTGGGCACGGAAGCGCTCAGAGGGGTGGTGGGCGCGGGCCAGCAACACCGTGCCGCCGACGAACAGGAAGTTCCAGCCGACGCCCAACATCACCATCGACGCGCCGTAGTGCAGCACTTCGCGGCCGCCGAAGGCCAGCGCCAAGGTGACGGCCAAGGCGCAAACGCCGATGGCCATCAAGCGCCCCACACCCAGGCGGCCAACGAGAAATCCGGTGACGAGCGAGGGAAGGTACATGGCCACCACATGCGCCTGCACCACGCTCGCCGCGCTGTCCAGCGAGTGGCCGTCCACCGCGTGCATGCTGAGCGGCGTGGCCGTCATCACGAAGATCATCACGCCGTAACCGGCCGCGCCGCCGATCACCGCGGCGAGAAAGAGCGGCTGGCGGGACATCTCCCCGAGCGGCCGGGGCGCTTCCTGGGTGGCCGTCTCCTGCACGGCCGCCGGTCGTAGCCGGGCAACCGCGAAGGCGGCGGCGAAAGCGCCGGCCGCGAGCACAAGGAAACAACCGGCGAACGGCGCGTCCGCGATCCAATCCTTGCCGCCGGCGGCCAGCATCGGGCCGATGAACGCGCCGCCCAGCGAACCGATCAACACGAGCGACACGGCGTGGCCGGCAGCGTCCGGCGCAACGCTCTCGATGGCGGCGAAGCGGTATTGATGAGCGAAGGCGTTGGCGATTCCCACCAATGCGGCGCCGGCACACAACAGCCAGAAACCGCTCATCGCCATTGCCGCGGCGGCGGTCAGGTGGCCTATGGCGCCGATGATCGCGCCCACGGCGAAACCGCGCGCCCGGCCGACCTTCGCCATCAGATAAGCCGCCGCCACGGTCGCCGCGGCGGTGCCCACCACCATGCAGGCCACCGGCAATGTCGCCCAAGCCGGCGATGGCGCGAGCGTGGCGCCGACGATGCCGCCGAGCGTGACGATGCTGGTGATGCCGGTGATGCCCACCAGCTGCGCCGCCATCAGCGTGACGATGTTGCGGCTCAGCGGCAGCGCGGACAGCGGCGACGGCTTCAATATAGTTGCTCGTACGGAAACGCGCCGCGGATCATGTCGTTGAAGTAACCGCCCTTGGAATCCGCCTGCTGCAATTCCTCGAACACCTCGCGCTCCACGTCGAAGTACGCGTACACGCGGCCGGTGCTGAGAAACCGCACGTAGAGTGTGCGCGTGTCCGCGTCGTACCCGATCGATTCGAGATTGGACGAGTCCACCGGCTGCAACATGCGCAGCACGGCCCGGCGATCAAGCATCGGCGAGCGGCCCGCCATCGAAAGCGTCCACGGTGGCGAAGGCGCTCACGGGTTTCCGCTTCAAGCGCGTGAGCTGCTTCACCGGCTTGCCGATGGGCAGCATGGCGGCCACCGCGTGGTGCGCGGGGATGCCAAACAGCGCTTGCACTTGCGGCTCCTTGGCGGCGACGAAGGTGGTGAGCGTGCCGCCAAGCCCCTCGGCGCGCGCCGCCAGCAGGATGTTCCACACGAACGGGTAGATGGAAGCCCCGGAGATGACGCCCACGCGCGGCAGGTGTTGATCCATCGACGCAACCACCGACAGATCCACGGTGACCAACAACACCAGCGGCGCACTCACCAAGCGTTCGACTTGTTCCGGCGGCACACGCACAGCGTCGATCTCCGCCTGCGCGAGGCCGGCCGGCGAGATGGTGTTCCACGGGTTCGCGCCGGATTGCCGCTCCGCCAGATAGCGGCGCACGGTGGGTTCGATGAGCGGCGCCAACGCCGCCCGCTTGGCGGCATCGCGCACGACGATCACATGCCAGCCTTGCCGATTGCCGCCGCTCGGCGCGAAGCGGGCGTTGTCCAGAATGCGGCGCAACGTCTCGTCGTCCACTGGCTCGTCCAAAAACTCGCGCGCCGCGAACGTGGTGCACATCACCTCGCCCAATTCCATGCTCAATCTCCCTCTTTGAGATGAAAGATCACCAGCACATCGCGCGCCACCGCTTGCCGGTACTGTTCCTCGCTGATGCCTTCGCCGCGCCGCAGCACGATGCCGTGGTACGCGGCATCCGCCGGAAAGCGCTCCATCATCTGCCGCAGCGCCGCGTCCTTCCGTTCCGCATCGTCCGGCAGCGCCTGCGCCGTGGCCGCCACCCGCCGCCCGCCCAGCTGCAACTCCACGGGCGCTTCGCCCAAGAGATTCGGCCACCACCCGGTCTCCCGCCCGGTGAGGCAAATCACGCCGTCCTCGCCCTCGCGCAAGTACCGCACCGGCGTCCAGCGGTGCTGCCCCGTGCGCCGACCGCGAAAGTACAGCACCATGACGTTGCCGCTCATCAAGCGGTGCAGCGGCGAGTGCAGCAACAACCGCATCACGCGGTTGACGACGGGAAAGAACATGTCGGGAATCCGCATCGCGCTAGCCCCTTAAGCGGCACTTGCCTCAACGTGTCCAGTTTGCCATTAGCGCATGGCGTACGACAAATCTTGGCTGCTGCTGGAGTGCGCCCAAACGGGCGCGCCTAACCCTTCAAGCTCGCTATCACCGCCGAAATCGACGCCTTCGCGTCCCCAAACAGCATCCGCGTGTTGGCGCCGAAGAACAGTGGGTTGTCGATGCCGGCGAAGCCGGAGGCCATCGAGCGTTTCAGCACGAACACCGTGCGGGCGTGATCCACGTTGATGACGGGCATGCCGTAGATGGGGCTGGCTTCGTCCTCCCGCGCCGCCGGGTTCACCACGTCGTTGGCGCCGATCACCACCGCCACGTCGATGTTGGGCATGCGCGGGTTGATGTCCTCCATTTCCACCAGCTGGTCGTAGGGCACGCTCGCCTCGGCGAGCAGCACGTTCATGTGGCCGGGCATCCGTCCGGCCACCGGATGGATGGCGTAGCTCACCTCGCAGCCGTTCTCCTCCAAGAGTTCGCCGAGCTCGTGGACGACGTGCTGCGCCTGCGCCACCGCCATGCCGTAGCCCGGCACGAACGCCACCGCGCTCGCGGCTTCCAGAATCAGGCTGGCGTCCTCGGCGTTGATGGGCTTCACTTCGCCCTCCACCTTGGCGCCGGCGCGCGTCGCGCCGAAGCCGCTAAACAGCACGTTGGCGAGCGAGCGGTTCATCGCCTTGCACATGATGTTGGTGAGGATGATGCCGGCCGCCCCCACCAGCGAGCCGGAGACGATGAGCACGTTGTTGTTGATGGCGAACCCGGCGGCGCAGGCGGCCAGCCCGGAGTAGCTGTTCAGCAGGGAGATCACCACCGGCATGTCCGCGCCGCCGATGGGCACCACCGCCAGCACGCCGAGCGCCAACGCCAGCACCAGCACGGCCACGAAGTACGGCGAATCGGCGGCGGGCGCGAGCGCGAAACACACGCCGCAAGCCACCAGCGCCGCCAGCAAACCGCCGTTGACCAGGCGCTGTCCGGCGAACAACAACGCGCCGCTAGGCAGCACTTCCGCCAGCTTGCCCCACGCCACGATGCTGCCGGAGAACGTGACGCCGCCGATCATCACGGAAAGCAGCACGGTGACCGCGGTGAAGGTGGAAACGGCGGTTTCCGCGCCGGCCGCCCCGCCAATCACGCCCGGAAAGAGCGCCGCCGCGCCCACCAGCAAACTGGCGATGCCGCCGGAGCCGTTGAACAGCGCCACCATCTCCGGCATCGACGTCATGGCCACCAAGCGTGCGGCAAGGGCGCCCACCACCACGCCCGCGCCGGCGGCAACGGCGATCCAGAGCCAAGCCACCACGCCCTTGGAGAGCAACGTGGCCACCACCGCGATCAGCATCCCGATGGCCGAGAGCGCGTTGCCCCGCCGTGCCGTCCTCGGCGAACCTAGCATCTTCAGGCCAAGCACGAACAGCACCGCCGCGCCCAGATAGGCGAGGTTCACCACCAAGTCGGTCATGCTTCGGGCTTCTCGGCGGCTTGCTTGTCGGGCCGCTTCTTGAACATGCCGAGCATCCGGTCCGTCACCAGATAGCCGCCCACCACGTTCACCGTGGCGAAGAACACCGCCGCGGCGCCCAGCAACGTGGCCAACCAGTCCGGGCCATCCGCGCCGGCGGCGAGCAGCGCGCCCACCAGCGTGATGCCGGAGATGGCGTTGGCGCCGGACATGAGCGGCGTGTGCAGCGTGGCCGGCACCTTCGAGATCAGCTCGAAGCCGAGGAAGATGGACAGCGCCAGGATGAAGGCGAGATAGACGGGCACCAGTTCCATATTCGCTTCCCCGGCGGGCGCGGCGCGAAACCGCTCAGGCCGTCTTGAAGGCGTGGTGGACGACTTCGCCGCCCCGCGTGAGCACGCAGCCGGCCACGATTTCGTCCTCGGGATTCAGCTCGAACCGCCCGGCGTCCGCGTCCCAGAACTCCGCCAGCAGGTTGGTGACGTTCGCCGAGTACATCGCGCTGGCGTCGCTCGCCACTTCCGAGGGCAGGTTGCCGAAGCCAAGCACCTTGACGCCGGCGAGATCCACCACCTCGCCCGGCGTCGAGCCCTCCACGTTGCCGCCGGATTCCACCGCCATGTCCACCACCACGCTGCCCGGGCGCATTTCCTCCACCATGTCGCGGTGGACGATGCGCGGCGCTGGCCGGCCGAACACCTGCGCGGTGGTGATCACCACGTCCGACCGCGCGATCACCTTCCGCATCCCGTCGCGCTGGCGCTGCAGCTGCTCCGCGGTGAGCTCGCGCGCGTAGCCCTGCTCCGTCTGACCGGCTTCGCCCACGTCGATGCGCACGAACTTCGCGCCCAGCGACTGCACCTGCTCCGCCACCACCGGCCGGGTGTCGAACGCCTCCACCCTTGCGCCCAGCCGTTTCGCCGTGGCGATGGCCTGCAACCCAGCCACGCCGGCGCCGATGACGAAGACGCGCGCCGGCGGGATGGTGCCCGCCGGCGTCATCATCATCGGAAAGATGCGCGGGCAGTGCGAAGCCGCCAGCACCACCGCCACGTAGCCGGCCAAATTGGCCTGCGAAGAAAGCGCGTCCATCTTCTGCGCCCGCGTGGAGCGCGGGATCATCTCCATGCACACCGCCGTCACGCCCCGCTTGGCCAGCCGTTGCACCAGCGGCCTATCGTTGAAGGGGTCGAGAAAGCTCACGTGCAGCGTGTTCGCCGCCAGCAAGTCCTCCATCGGCGGCAACGGCTTGCGCACCCCCAGCACCACCTCGGAGGCGACCAACGCGGAGTCGATGTCCGAAATCACATCCGCGCCGGCGGCGGCGTAGTCCTCGTCGCGTACGCCGCAGGCGAGGCCAAGCCCGGCCTCGACCATCACGTTCAGGCCGAGCGCGGTGAGTTTCTTGACGCCAGCGGGGACGAGGGCGGCGCGGGATTCGCCGGGCCACGACTCCTTCGGCACGGCAACACGCATGGCCTGCCTTCAGCTAGGGGAACAGCTAGGGCGATCATAGACGATGGCGACGGGCTTTGCAGGGCGAAGGCACGACCGGGTGTACGACAATTCTTTGGTAAAGGCGTTGGAGGGCGCGTCACGCCGCCCGGCGCAGGCGGTCGTCCCAATAGTCGTCGAACCAGCCGCTGAGCCGGGCGCAGCGCACCCACAGGACGGGGTCGGCGCCGGCGACGGTCCAGCGCATTCCGGTGCATTTCATCCGTCTTCCGACGATGGTCTTGCAGGCCGCCTCGACGCGCCCGGAACCGATCGGCAGGCCGCGCGCGAGGTACTCGCCGTAGCGCATCCGGCCGCGCCGCGCGGACAGGTGGCGGATCGCCTTGCCGCGCTCCTCGGCGCCCGCGCCGGGGGCGCGCAACGCCGCCAGCACGTCGCCCAGACGCCCGGCCTTGAGCAGTCCGCACAGCTTTTCGGCCCACCGCTTCGCCGCGTCGTCGTCGTGGTGGCGGGCGCGCGCCGCCGCCCACAGGCACTCGGCCGCGTGGAAGAAGTCGACGATGTGTTCGGCGTTCGGGAACCACTGCTCGAACAGCCGCCGCAGCCACTCCGCGCCGTCGCCGATGGCGACGCCGACGTCCTCCGGGGCGAAGCCCAGCGCCGCCAGTTCGCGCAGCAGCCGCCGCGCCACCGGCGAGTCGCCCGCCCCGTCGTCCTCGGCGCTCTCCACCGCGGCGAAGCACCACGTCGCGCCCGGCACGCCCCGCATCACGCCCTCGCCGTCCGCCTCGGCCAGCCAGACCGCCCCCACCTTCGCCTCCCGCGTGGTCGCCCGGCCGCCGTCCTTCCCGCGCCGCCCCGCCGTCTCCGACGGCCGCGCCGGAACCCCGGTGCCGTCCAACGCCACGCACAGAATCCGCCCTTCCTTCAACGACTTGCGGGCCGGCGCCCGGGCGAACGACGCGTCGTTCGCCGCGCCCTCCCGGGCCAACACCGAGATCGCCGGCGACAGCAGCTCGGTCCGCCTCGCCTCCACGTCCTCGCCCACCGCCCGCGTCGCGCGCTCCACGCGCTTCGCCCCGAAGTTCACCCCGCCCACCACGCGCAGCAGCCGGTCCGCCTCCTCGTGGCAGCACAGCGAACCCACCTCGCTCGCCATCCGCCGCGCCAGCGGCGTCATCGTCTTCTCGATGTCCAGAACCGCCAAGCGCGGGCGAACGCTCCGGCCGCAGTCGTCGCACGCGTGGCGGCCCATCGCCAGCCGAATCGCGCCCACGCCCGTCTCCGTCGGCGACCGCTCCCGACCCAGGTACCGCGTCGGCCCGCCGCACTCCCCGCAGCGCGGCGCGTTCGCCGCCCCGCAGTCCGAGCGGTCCGCCTCCAGCCCCTGCTCCAGCCCGCGCCGCGACGCCTCCAGAACCGCCTCCCGAACCTGCTGGTCCAGCGTCGCCGCCGACGCGCCGTCCACTCCCTCCGCGCACGCCGCCAAAAGCGCCACGACGACTCCCGCCACCGACGCCTCCAACTCAAGCAGCGACGCCTTCAGCCGCGCCGCCGCGTCGTCGTCCCTCTTGCCTTCCTTGCTGCAATCGTCGACAGTCCTTGTCGCCATCGCGGGCCTCCCCTTGACCGGTTGGTGAGAAACCCAAGGATACGGAAGCCCGCGATGGCTTCCACCACGCCGGCGCCGGCCCAGCGGAGTGCCCACTTACCAAAGATCTGTCGTACACCCGGCACGACCTCCCAAGACGATCGCATATGGATTGCCACGCCTACTCGCGCCTGCGGATGCCCGGATCATGTCAAGCAGGACGTCGTCGTTGCGCTGGGCGCGGGCGAACTTGCGCCGGACGGACCGCTTGTCGGGATGCATCCGGGCGATGTTCAGCGCCAGCCGGCGGATGACGCCGAGGCAGGCGACGCCGTTGCCCTTGCGGTTGCACGCCCAAGGAGTTCCGCCGGCTTCGGGAGGGTTCAATCAGGCTAGCTCGGCATCGCCTTCGGCGGCGCGGAAGCGCTCGTCCATGCGTTTGGCGGAGACTTTGCCGCGGACGCCGACGGGTTGGCTGAAGGTGGCCATGCGGAACTCTTGCAGCAGGAAGCGCAACTCGTCGAAGTCGCGGGGGTGGACGCCGGCGGCTGTCGAGGCGGCCAAGCGCTGCTCCCACTTGGCCACCGCCGCCATGCCGGCTTGGTCGCGAGCCAAGCGGCCGCCGATGCGGAGGCGTTCGATGCGCCATGCCATGCCGTCGAGGTAGCGCGGTACGTCCGGCAGGCGCTGGCGCGGGGTGCGGAGGAGAAAATGCGCGTCTGCCAACATGTCGAGTTGCGTGTTCAGGTCCGTGCGGCTGGCGGCCAACGCCGGGGAAGTCAGCGCGTTGAGAGCGGCGCTTACGGCTAGGCGCTTGGTGAGCACCGTGCGGGTGTGTTCCACGGTCTCGCGGAACACCGGGGCGAGGGGCGTTTCCGCTAGGCGGGCGGCGAACGCTTGCCGGGTGCGGGGCAGTTCCCGGTCCTCGAAATAGGCGTGCCAAGCGGCGGTTTCCAGCAGCAGGGCCGCCAGTCTGACGACCCGGCCGAGCGGCGCGTAGCCGCGCTGCAGTTCGGCGTCCTCCTCGGCGTCGCGGCGCAGGCGGCGGGCGTTGTCGGCTTGCGCGAGGAGGGCCAAGCGCGTGAAGCCGTGGCGGTTGGCGGCGTCGGCTCCGTCTGGGCTGGCGCGAACGAGCAGGTCCACACAGTCGCCGCAATCCAACAGCCGCGGATAGACCACGGCCCGGGCGCCGCGTTCGACCACGGTCACGGACTCGGGCAACCCGGCGGCGGGAAACTCGGTGATGCCGCGAAGCTCCAGACCGGCGCGGGCGGTGGCGAGCACGTTGGTTTCCACCGTCGCGGCGGCGCGGGAACGCAGCGCCGCCAGGTCGCGTCCTTGGTCCAGCACCCGGCCGTTGCGCTCGCACACGGCCACGTTCATCCGCAGGTGCGGCGGCAAGGCGTCGGTGCGCCACTCGGTCGGGGCGATGGCCACGCCGCAACATTCGCGCACCGCAGCCGAGAGCGCCTTTGCGAAAGAACCTTGGCGATAAGCGGCGAACAGGTGCGGCATCAGCGCATGCACGCGATCTGGGGCGGGCGCCAGCCGCCGGCGCTGCGGTTTCGGCAGCAGGCGCACCAGCGCCAGGCACTTCTCCTCCAAGAAGCCGGGCACGAGCCACTCCACGGCGTCGAAATCCAGTCGCGCCAGCGTCTCCCAGTCCACGCGGGCGGTGACGCCGTCGTCCGCGGTGCCGGGGGCGAATTTGTAGGCGAGCGGCACCTCGCCGTCGCCAATGGTCAACGTCGGCGGAAAATCGTCGTCGCTGGCACCGGGGTCGCTGCGCAGCACATCCGCCTCGCGCATTTCGAAGCGGGCGAGCTGCGTCGGCGTAGCGCTCGCGGCGAACTGTCGCCAAGTGGCGAGCGAACACACCTCGGCTGGAAGCCGCGCCAAGTAGAAATCTGCTCGCGCTTGTTCGGAGGCCAGCAAATCCATCCGGCGGCGTTTGCCCTGCCGTTCCAACACTGCATCGATGAGGCGCTGGTTGCGGGCGAGGAACGGCGCGTTGAGGCGCTCGTCGGGACGCACCAGCGCCTCCAGCGCGAACAATTCGCGCGCCGCGTCCGGCGCCACCTCGGCGGCGCGGCGGCGTCTGCCGCTCGCCACCACCAAGCCGTACACGGATACGCTCTCCAACACCACCGCTTCGCCGCGCTTGGCGTCCCAGCGGGGCTCGGAGTAGCTGCGCTTGGCGATGTGCGCGGCGGCGCGTTCGATCCAAGCCGGTTCCACCGCGGCGACGCAGCGGGCGAAGGTCTGCCCGGTGTCGCTGATCTGCGCGGCCACCACCCACTTGGGCGAAACGCGGCGCAAGGCCGAGCCGGGAAACAGGCGAAAACGCAAGCCGCGCGGGCCGTCGTATTCCACGGCTTGCGCACGCTTTCGATTCGGCCCGCCGGCCGCGGTGCCCGCTCGGCGTGGAGCTTCCTCACCCGGTTCGCGTTTCACGCCGACGAAACCGAGCGAGCCGGTGAGCAGCGCTTGGTGCAGCGTGGCGTAGTCGGCCGGCTGTTGATTCGTCTTCCAACCCAGCCGGCGGCAGGCGAGCAGCAGTTGGCGATGCAGCGCCCGCCACTCGCCCACCCGCGCCGGACTGAGGAAACGCTTTTCCAAGGCGCGGCGAAACCCGGCGCGGCTGTGTTCGGCGCGGGCGTCTTCCAGCCACTGCCATAGGTGCAGGAAGGTTTGGAAATCCGAGCGTTTGGCGTTTGCGCCGGCGGTTTTCTTCGGCTCGAACTCGGCGTGGGCTTGATCCGCGGCCTCGCGCCGATCCAGCGGCCGCAAGCGCGGGTCTTGCGCTGCCAGCACGGAGACGACGATGAGCATTTCCGCCAGCGCCCCGACCCGGCTCGCGGCCACAAGCATCCGTGCTAGGCGCGGATCCACCGGCAGTCGCGCCATGGCGCGGCCGATGTCCGTGAGCTCGTCGCCCTCCAACGCCTGCAGCTCGCGCAATAGGCGCACGGCATCGGCCACCGCACGCGATTCCGGCGGCTCCAAGAACGGAAACGTCTCCACGTCGCCCAAGCGCCAAGCGCGCATGGCCAGCACCACCGCGGCCAAGTTGGTGCGCTTGATCTCCGGGGCCGTGTAGGCGGGGCGGGCTTGGAAATCGTCTTCGCCGTAGAGGCGGTAGCACACGCCCGGGCCGACGCGCCCGCACCGGCCGGCGCGTTGCGCGGCGCTGGCTTGGGAAATCGGCTCGACCGGCAGGCGTTGCAGCTTGGCGCGGTAGCTGTAGCGGCTGACGCGGGCGAAGCCGGGATCCACCACGTAGCCGATGTTGGGCACGGTCAGGCTGGTCTCGGCGATGTTGGTGGCCAGCACCACGCGCTGGCGGCCGGTGGGCGCGAACACCCGCGCCTGCTCCGCGGCCGGCAAGCGGGCGTAGAGCGGCAGGATGTCGAAGCGATCGGTGAAGCGGCGTTTGAGCAGGCGGGCGCTGTCGAAGATCTCGCGTTCGCCGGATTGGAAGACCAGCACGTCGCGCCGCGAGGCCGGCGCGTTCTTGGCGATGTCTTCCAGACACTCCACCAACGCGCGTTCTTGATCCGCTTCGCTGGCGTCCTTGCGGGCGCCGGTTTCGACCGGGCGGTACACGACTTCCACCGGATAGCCGCGCCCGCTCACCTCCACGACCGGCGCGTCGCCGAAGTGGCTGGCGAAGGCGGCGGCGTCGATGGTGGCGCTGGTGATCACCACCTTGAGATCCGCGCGTTGATCGAGCAGCCGCTTCAGGCCGCCCAAGAGGAAATCCACGTTGAGGCTGCGCTCGTGCGCCTCGTCCACGATCACGCATTCGTAGCGGCGCAGCTGCCGATCGCGCTGCAACTCGGCGAGCAGCAAGCCGTCGGTGAGGACGCGTACGCGGGTGGCGAGGCTGGCGCGATCCTCGAAACGCACCGCGTAGCCCACTTCGGCGCCCAGCGTGACGCCGAGTTCCTCGGCGATGCGCGCCGACACCGCCCGCGCCGCCAAGCGCCGCGGCTGGGTGTGGGCGATCACGCCGCGGCGGCCCAATCCCGCCGCCAAACACGCCTTCGGCAACTGCGTGGTCTTGCCCGATCCGGTCTCGCCCACCACCACGACGACTCGTTCCGTGCGCAGCAGCGCGATGACCTCGTCGATGCGGGCGGTGATCGGCAGCTCGGGCGGAAACTTCGGTGCCCGAAGCTGCAACGGCAGCGCATCGGCGGCTTGCGTGCTGCGCATCAAGGCTCCTTTTTGCGGAAACGGGGTGCTGTCGTTCGGCATCCCGTCTTTCCACGGCTACATGGTGCGCCGGGCGGCCGCCTATTTCGACAGGTAGTTCATTCCTTCTTCCAAGCCGCGGATGGTGAGCGGGTACATTTGGCCGTCCACCAAATCCCGCGTCATGGCCACGGAAGTGGAGTATTCCCAAGTTTGCTGCGGGGTGGGGTTGATCCACACCAGCTTGTCGTAGCAGGCCACGAAGCGGCGGATCCACAACGCGCCGGGCTCCTCGTTCCAGTGTTCCACGCTGCCGCCGGCGTGGGTGATCTCGTAGGGGGCGACGGTGGCGTCGCCGACGAAGACCACCTTGTAGTCGCGGGCGTACTTGTTGAGGATCTCCCAAGTGGGGATGCGTTGGTTCATGCGCCGGCGGTTGTCCTTCCACACGGACTCGTACACGAAGTTGTGGAAGTAGTAGCTTTCCATGTGCTTGAACTCGGTGCGCGTGGCGGAGAACAGCTCCTCGCTGATCTTCACGTGCGCGTCCATGGAGCCGCCAATGTCGAAGAACAGCAGCACCTTCACGGTGTTGTGGCGCTCCGGCATCATGCGGATGTCCAACATGCCGCCGTTGTGCGCGGTGGAGCGGATGGTGTTGTCCATGTCCAGCTCCTCGTCGCGGCCGGTGCGGGCGAACTTCCGCAAGCGCCGCAGCGCCATCTTGATGTTGCGCGTGCCGAGCTCCACCGAATCGTCCAGATTCTTGTACTGGCGTTGATCCCACGTCTTCTTCGCCTTGCGTTTCTTCCCGCGGCCGGGGCCGGCCGCGCCGCCCTGCCCGGGACGGTTGGCGTTGCCCTTGTCGCCGTTCTTGCCCTTGGCCTCGGCCGCTTCCTGCTCTTCGCGCGCCTTCTTGAACGCCTCGATCAGCTTTTCCAAACCGCCGAGGGATTGGATTTGCGCCAGCTCCTCCGGCGTCAGGTTCTTCTCGAATTCGCGGCGCAGCCACTCGTCGGGAATGAGCGACTCCAACAGGCCGTGCAGATTCTCCAAGCCCTTGAAGTAGGCGCCGAAGGCGCGGTCGAACTTGTCGTAGTTCTTCTCGTCCTTCACCAAACAGGTGCGCGCGAGCAGGTAGAAATCGTCCACGCTGGCATAGATCAACCGCTCCCGCAGGGCGCGGATGAGATCCATCAGTTCGCGGATGGTCACCGGCACCTCGTGGCGGCGCAGCGTGAGAAAGAAGTTGATCAACACGGGCGCAATCTCCCCCGGCAAGCTGCCGAACTAGCCCCGGCTGTCGCGGCGGTTCATGAACGCCAGCCGTTCGAGCAGGTGTACGTCCTGCTCGTTCTTCACCAAGGCGCCGTACAGCGGCGGGATGGCTTTGGAGGGGTCGCGGTTGGTGAGGATCTCGTCGGGGATGTCGTCCGCCATCAACAGCTTCAGCCAGTCGATGAGTTCGGATGTGGAGGGCTTTTTCTTCAGGCCGGGCACTTTGCGCACGTCGAAGAAGATGTCCATCGCCTCTTTCACCAGACTCTTCTTGATGCTGGGGAAATGCACTTCCACGATGCGCTCCATCGTTTCCCGATCCGGAAAGTTGATGTAGTGGAAGAAGCATCGGCGCAGGAAGGCGTCCGGCAGTTCCTTCTCGTTGTTGGACGTGATCATGACGATGGGCCGGTGCTTCGCCACGATGGTTTCGTTCAGCTCGTAGACGAAGAACTCCATGCGATCCAGCTCTTGCAGCAGGTCGTTGGGGAACTCGATGTCCGCCTTGTCGATCTCGTCGATGAGCAGCACCACCCGCTCGTCCGCGGTGAACGCCTCCCACAGCTTGCCGCGCTTGATGTAGTTGCGGATGTCCGCCACGCGCTCGTCGCCCAACTGGGAATCGCGCAGGCGCGAGACCGCATCGTATTCGTAGAGCCCTTGCAGCGCCTTGGTTTGCGACTTGATGTGCCAGGAGATCAGGCGCAAACCCAGCGTGCCGGCCACCTCCTCGGCAAGCAGCGTCTTGCCGGTGCCGGGCTCGCCCTTCACCAACAGCGGGCGTTCGAGTTTCACGGCGGCGTCCACCGCCATGGAGAGTTCGTCGGTGGAGATGTACGTCTCGGTGCTGTCGAAGATCATCCAGTGTTCCGTAGGTAGCGAAGGGGTTTCGCGCGGGCGCGGCGGCTTTAGTTGCCGCTCGCCAGCATCATCGAGCGGATTTTTCCAATCGCCCGGGTGGGGTTCAGGCCTTTCGGACAAACATCCACGCAGTTCATCACGCCGCGGCAACGGTACACGCTGAACGGGTCTTCCAAGTCCGTCAGGCGTTCCTCCGTGGCGGTGTCGCGGCTGTCCGCGAGGAAGCGGTACGCCTGCAGCAGGCCGGCGGGGCCCACGAACTTGTCCGGGTTCCACCAGAACGACGGGCAGGAGGTGGAGCAGCAGGCGCAGAGGATGCACTCGTACAGGCCGTTCAGTTTTTCGCGCTCCTCCGGCGACTGCAGGCGTTCCTGCGCCGGCGGCGGGTCGTCGTTCATCAGCCACGGCTTGATGCGCTCGTACTGGCGGTAGAACTGCGTCATGTCCACCACCAAATCGCGAACCACCGGCAAGCCGGGCAACGGGCGCAGCGTCAACCGGCCGCGCGGGGCGACGTCCGCCACCGGCGTGGTGCAGGCGAGGCCGTTCTTGCCGTTCATGTTGATGCCGTCCGAACCGCACACGCCCTCGCGGCAGGAGCGGCGGTAGGCGATGGACGGGTCCTCGGCCTTCAAGCGCTCCAGCACGTCGAGCACCATGAGGTCGCGCACACCCGGCTCGTCGAGTTCGACGTCCTCCATGCGCGGCGCGGCGTCCGTGTCCGGGTTGTAGCGGTAGAGGCGGATCTGCATAGTTCGGCTCCTGTGGTCGGATGCTGCGACTAGCCGCGCGGCCTTAGTAGCTGCGCTGCGCCGGGGCGAAGGCGTCCACCGTCTTCGGCGCGAAGTTCACGGCGCGTTTGGCCACGCGCTTCTCGGCGGGGAAGTAGAGCGAGTGGCACAGCCAGTTGTCGTCGTCGCGCTCGGTGTGGTCGTCGCGGGCGTGGGCGCCGCGGCTTTCCGCCCGCGCCTCGGCGACGATGGCGGTGGCCTCGGCCACTTCGAGCAGATTGTCGAGTTCCAGCGCCTCCAAGCGGGCGGTGTTGAACACGCGGCTCTTGTCCGGCAGATGCGCTGCGCCGATGCGTTCGCGCAGTTCCGCAAGCGTGGCGATGCTCTCGCGCATCCGCTCGCCGCTGCGGAAGACGTTGAAGTTCACCAGCATGAGGCGCTGCAGCTCCTGCTTCAACTCGGCCACGGATTCGCCGCCGGTGGATTGCTCCCAGCGCGGCAGCCGCGCCGCGGCGCGCTCGACGTCCGCGTCGCTGGCGGCGCGGAAAGCCACGCCTTGGCGCAGGGTTTCCTCGATGTGCAAACCGGCGGCGCGCCCGAACACCACCAGATCCAGCAGCGAATTGCCGCCCAAGCGGTTGGCGCCATGCACCGAGACGCACGCCGCTTCGCCGATGGCGTAGAGGCCCGGAATCACCGCGTCTTCGCCATCCGTGCCTTGCGTAAGCCCTTGGCCGTGGATGTTGGTGGGCACTCCGCCCATCATGTAGTGGCAGGTGGGCACCACCGGAATCGGCTCGCGGGTGGGGTCGACGTGGGCGAAGGTCTTGGAGAGTTCGACGATGCCGGGCAGCCGCTTGTGCACCGTTTCCTCGCCCAGATGGTCGAGCTTCAGCAGCACATGGTCGCCATCCTCCCCGGCGCCCCGGCCCTCCATGATCTCGCGCACCATCGACCGCGCCACCACATCGCGCCCGGCCAAATCCTTCGCGTTCGGCGCGTAGCGCTCCATGAAGCGCTCGCCGTCCTTGTTGATGAGATAGCCGCCCTCGCCGCGGCAGCCTTCCGTCACCAGCACGCCGGCGCGGTGGATGCCGGTGGGATGGAACTGCCACATTTCGATGTCCTGCACCGGGAAGCCCGCCCGCAGCGCCATGCCCACGCCATCGCCGGTGTTGGTCATGGCGTTGGTGGTGGTGGCGTAGATGCGCCCGGCGCCGCCGGTGGCCAGCACCGTGGCTTTCGACTTGACGAACACCACCTGCCCGGATTCGATCTCGATGGCCACCACGCCGACCACCGCGCCGTCCTGGTTCACCACCAGATCCACCGCGAACCACTCGTTCAGGAACACGGTGCCGGCGCGCAGGTTGTTCTGGTAGAGGGTGTGCAGCAGCGCGTGCCCGGTGCGATCCTCCGCCGCGCAGGTGCGCGCCGCCTGGCCGCCTTTGCCGAAGTTCTTCGATTGGCCGCCGAAGGGCCGCTGGTAGATGCGCCCGTTCTCGGTGCGCGTGAACGGCAGGCCCATGTGTTCCAGTTCGTACACCGCTTCCGGGCCCACGCTGCACATGTATTCGATGGCGTCCTGATCGCCGATGTAGTCCGAGCCCTTCACGGTGTCGTACATGTGCCAACGCCAATCGTCCTCGGGATCTTCCGCGGCGATGGCGCAGGTGATGCCGCCCTGCGCCGACACCGTGTGCGAGCGGGTGGGAAACACCTTGGAGAGCACTGCCGTCTTCAAGCCGGAGCGCGCCAGCTGCAAACCGGCGCGCATCCCCGCCCCGCCGCCGCCGACCACCACGCCGTCGAACTCCATCGTCGGCAGCGCGCTCACAGGTTCAGCCCCCAAACAACGGCCAACGGCCACACCACGAAGACGAACACCACCGCTAGGCAAACGAATTGGTAGCCGGCCAACCACACCGCGTGGCCGCGGCCGAAGTAGTGCCGGCGCACATAGTCGGTGCCGATGGTCCACATGCCGATCCACCCGTGCGCCGCCAGCGCCAGCACCGCCAGCGTGGTGAACCCGCGCATCGGCAGATTGCCGAAGAACGCCACCAGCCGTTCGTGGCTCGGCGGCGCGGCGAGGAAGAAGCCGAGCACGCAGCCGGCGTAGGCGAGCAACACCACCGCGGTGACGCGCTGCAGCACGAAATCCGCAAGGCCGCTACGCCCTAGGCTGGCGACCGGCGTCACCACAGCCAAACCCCCGCCAACACGGCGCCCACCGCCGCCAAACCCACCGAAAGCCAAGCTCCAGTCCGCCCGCCGGCCAGCGAATCGCCGATGTGGAAATCCAGCAGCAAGTGCCGCACCCCGGCGAACACGTGGTAGGCCAAGGCGGTGAGAATGATCCACAGCGCCCCTTTCCCCGCTGGCGCCGTGGCCAGCTCCGCAGCGCGCGCGAACCCGGCTTCATCCGCCAGCGCCAAGTGCAGCAAGTAGGCCAAGTAGAGTAACCCGAAGAACAGCACGACGCCGGAGGCGCGATGCAGGATGGACGCCACCGCCGTCACCGGCATCGCGGCGAACAAACTCGCTAGTGGCAGGTTGACGGGCCGCTCGGCCGACATGGCATCGTTCTGGCAAAGACGGGCGCACTTTACACCAACTTTACTTCGGGCCCCCAAAGCAGATAGCCCCCGGGTGTACGACAGATCTTTGGTGGGCGGTGTCGGTGCCAAGCCGGGAACGCAGGCGTTCCGCCTGCATGCGGGCGAGACGCCCGCGCTCCCAGCACCCGTCACCGAAGATCTGTCGTACACCCGCGTCAAATTAGGGCGAATTGCCGCGCCAGACAGTGGTGGTACACTCCGCGTCTTCCCTTGCGACCGCCTTGCAGAACGCCCATGCCGCAATCCATACGCTACCGCCACGGTCGGGGCTTGCAGCGTCTCGACCGCAACCCGGAACTGCACACCGTAACGCCGGAGGCGTCGGCGCGGGACCGGTTCGAGGCGGCGGTGCCTTGGTACCACGGCCGCGTCTTGGAAGCCATGGATTCCGAGGCGGCGACGACGCTGGACGACGACGACTTCACCGAAACCGTGCTCGGCCTGGTGCGGCAGTTGGAGACCGCGCCCGACGCGCCCCCCATCGGCGGCGCCCACTCGCTGTTGGCGACGCGCCTGTTGGACGAGATGCGCGGCTTGGGCCCGCTGGGGCCGTTGCTGCGCGACACCGACATCAGCGACATCCTCGTGAACGGCTTGAGCTCGGTGTACATCGAGCGGCAAGGCCGCCTCAGCAAGGTGGAGGTGAAGTTCCGCGACGCCGACCATCTCACGCGCATCGCCCGGCGCATGGCGGAAGGCGTAGGCCGCCGCGTGGACGAGCTCAATCCCATGTGCGACGCACGTCTGGAGGACGGCTCGCGGGTGAACATCATCGGCCCGCCGCTTGCCATCGACGGCGCGGCCATCTCCATCCGCCGCTTCCGCAAAGGCGGCTTCTCCATCGAAGAGCTGGCGCGCTCCGGCAGCATGCACCAGGGCATGGCGACGCTGTTGGAACTCGCCGCCAAGGCGCAGCTCAACATCGTCGTAGCCGGCGGCACCGGCTCCGGCAAAACCACGCTGCTGAACGCGCTTTCGGAGAACATCGGCGTGGAGGAGCGCGTGGTCACCTTGGAGGACGCCGCCGAGCTCAGCCTGCGCCAGCCGCACGTGGTGCGTTTGGAGACGCGCGCGCCTTCCTCCGAGGGCGCCGGCGAAATCCACATGCGGGATCTATTGAAGAACGCCCTGCGGATGCGGCCGGACCGCATCATCGTGGGCGAGGTGCGCGGCCCGGAAGCCTTGGAGGCGCTGCAGGCGATGAACACCGGCCACCCGGGCTCCATGTTCACCGTTCACGCCAACAATCCGCGCGACACCCTGCGCCGCTTGGAGTATCTGGTGATGATGGGTTCCGGCGAGATGCCGCTTTCCGCCATTCGCCACCAAGTGGTCTCGGCGGTGGACTTGATCGTCCAGGCGGCGCGTTTCCGCGACGGCAAGCGGCGGGTGATCTCCATCACGGACGTGGCGCGGCTGGAGGGCGACGTGCCGGTGCTGGAGGATGTCTGGGCCTACGATCCGGCCACCGACCGCTTCGTTTGCAGCGGCTCGCGCCCGTCGTTCACGGACCGCGTAACCGACATGGGCCTCGGCGAGCTCTTGAAAGCCAGCATGAACACCGGCGGCGGCCTTGGCCCCAGCCGTTGGGGGCAAGCGCAATGAGCGGGGATTGGTTGACGTGGGCGTTCGTGGCCGCGATCGCGGTGTTCGCCGCGGTGGGCGCGGTGACGATCGCCGACGTGCTGCGCACCCGCAGCCGCGTCACCCGCCGCGTGCGGCCGCTGGGCGAGATGTTCGCCAACGAGGAGCGGGACGCCCCGGCGCAACGGCCGGCGACGGACGCGATCACGCAGGAAAACGCCTTCGTGGCGTGGCTCAAGGGGCGGTTTCCGCTTGCCGGCGGTGTGCGCGTGGGCGTCTTCGTCGCCCTCACGACGTTGCTGGTGGCCTTGCTGGTCGCGCCTTTTCTGGCGTTTGTGGGCTTGGGCACCGGCCTTGCCGTGGTGGTGGCGATCGCCGCCGCCGTGTTGCTCGGCTGGAACGTCGGCAAGCTGTTGGAGGACAACAAGCGCACCGAGTTCAACGACCGCCTGCTGCTCGCCATGGACGACTTCCAACGCATGGTGCGGTTCGGCATTCCCACGCTGCAAGCGCTGAACTCGGTGACCGACGCGGCCGAAACGCCATTGAAGGAGGTGCTGCGCAACGTGATGCTGGAAGCGGCGCTGGGCGTGCCGCTCGAACGCGCCATGGCACGCGAAGCGCACCGCGTCCGCATGGGCGAATTGGCGATGCTGGCGGCGATCCTCTCCACCCAGGCGAGCACCGGCGGCAACCTCTCCGAGGCCGTGGGCAACCTGGCGGAGATGCTGCGCGAGCGCAAGGACAACCGCACCAAGATGAAGTCGTCCACCGCCGAGTCGCGGCTTACCCTCGTGATTCTCGGCATCGTGCCGTTCCTCGGCATCGGCATGCAGGTGCCGACGCAGCCGGAGTTGCTGGAGACGCTGCTCAACGAAGGCCGGCACTTGCTGGGCATCGGCCTTGGCCTCATCTTCACCGGCTTCGCCGTCTCCTACCTGATGCTGCGCAGCGCCCAACGATGACGCGCGACCTGTTGCTGCTGCTGGTGCTGTCCCTGACCGGCGGCCTGGTGTTCGTCTTCGTGCGCCGGCTGTTCGACCGGGTGCATCTCGCCCGCCGCCTGCAGTTGGCGGAAGGGCGCGTGGAGGAGCGCGTGGAGAATCAACTGGCGGACAGCGTGGCGGGCGTGCGCGGCGCCGCGGAGCGCGCCCTCTCCGTGCTCGGCGGATTCATGCCGCTTGGCGAGGAGGATCGCGGCAAGATCGCCACCTCCCTGCAACGCGCCGGCATCCAGTCGAACAACGCCGTGACCATCGTGCTGGGGGCGAAACTGGCCTGCCTGCTCGCGGGGCTTGTGGTCGGCATGGTGGTGATCGTGCGCTGGCAAACGGGCCCGTTCAACTGGCTCTTCGGCCTAGTGGGCGGCTTCATCGCCGGCGTCATGCTCAACCTCGTGCCGGAGCTGGTCTTGTCCAAGGTGGCGTCCCGGCGCTTGTGGCGCATCCAAACCGGCCTGCCCGATGCGCTGGATCTCTTGGTGGTGAGTTTGGAGGCGGGTCTAACCTTCGAGCGCGCCTTGCGCCGCACCGTGGACGACCTCAAGACGTTCCACCCGGCGTTGGCCGGCGAGCTGGGCCAGGCGGTGATCGACATGAGCGTTCACGGCCGCACCCGGGAGGACGCCTTGGGGCGCATGGCCGAGCGCTTGGACTCGCAGGAGATGCGCGATCTGGCCACCACCGTGGCGCAAGCCGAACGCCACGGCACCCCCACCGCCGACGCGCTGCGCAAGCTGGCGAGTTCGACGCGCGTGGAGATGATCGCGCGGATGCAGGCGAAGATGGCGCGGCTGCCGACGCTGCTGGTGCTGCCGTCCATCGCCTTTCTGCTGCCGGGCATCGTGGTGATCGTGGCCGGCCCTTCCGTCATCCGCCTCACCGAGGGCTTGGCGAACATCGGCGGCTGATCTGCTTCGGGGGGCTTTGCCCCCCGGGACCCCCCTTGGGAGGACGACGTGCTTGTCGTGGCCGTTTGGCCTTGAAGCGCGTGTTGCTAGATGTCGCGCCCTTGTCGGCGGGTTTGCGCGTTTGGTTCCCAGCGAACGTGAGCCGGGATGCACGAGGCCCCCCTGCTCCTCCCAAGAACAAGCTCTTGGCGGCGGGTTTGGGCGTTGGTTCCGGGCGTCCTAGTCGACCAACGTCGTGCCGAGCAGGAACAAGCCTATGCAGAAAAGGAGAACCAACATGCGGGCGTTTAGTGCGTGGTGGGTTGGCCGCGAACGCCGTGGCCGCCGCGCCAGCGCGATTGGAACAACTCTTGGCCCTCGGGCTGTTGCAACGGCGCGACGCCGCCATCTGGCGCCGGCGGATAGACTTGGCCGGCAACCGGCGGTTGCGTGGCCGCATCGGGGTGCGCGTACACGGGCGTTGCCGGTTGCGGCGGCGCCGGTTCCCAGGCAGCGGGTGCCGCGGCGGCCGCGGGTTCGGGCGCGTGCGGAATCACCGGCAAGTCGCCCGGGTCCACTTCGCTTACGCGGGCGAGGGCTTGTCGCATGGCGATCCAGCCCAAGCCCAGGTTGGCCGCCTTGTCCGTGATTAGGATTAGCAGGGTGTCCTCCCGCTCCGGGACGATGGACATGAAGTGGTAGGTGTCCTCGGTGGTGGTTTGGATCTCGCGCACGAAGCCGGCGCCCGCCGCCCCGCCGGCCATCGCGGTTTCCAACTGCCACACCGCCCGGCCGCGGAAATAGTCCGCGCCGGCGGCGGACATCACCTCCAGCGCCGCCGGGTTGAGCAGCGTTCCCGGCACCACCTGCATCGCCAAGGGCAAGCCGGTGGTCAAGTCCACCACGGCGCACCCCAAGCACCCGTCCACATCCGCGATGATCCCATCGCACAAATCTCGCAGCCTCATAACAAGACTCCTCGCGCAAGAGCGCCGCCAGCGGCCGCGCCCTCTTTGCCCATTGGACTTCGACCATGCGCCTTCGCGCGGCGGATGTCAACCCCGCGCGGAGGCGTGCGGAAGGTCGGGTTTAGGGCAAGGGGGACTATACTCGCGCCAATTCCCGGCAGCGGACTGCGCGGTGCCCGAACGACATCGAACGGACGTGCTGATCATCGGCAGCGGTGCGGCGGGGCTCGCCACGGCGTTGCGTTTGGCCGACGACGCCAGCGTGTGCGTGCTTTCCAAGGACGACCTCGGCGGCGGCGCTACCAATCGCGCCCAAGGCGGCGTCGCCGCGGTCACCGCGCCGGACGACAGCTTCGAGGCGCATGTGGCGGACACGGTGGCGGCCGGGGCGGGGCTGTGCGACGAGGACGTGGTGCGCTTCGCCGTCTCCCGCGCGCCGCATGTGATTGAGCGCCTCGCCGCCTTGGGCGTTCGCTTCGATCAGGAGGGCAACGCGCCGCACCTGACCCGCGAAGGCGGCCACACGCACCGCCGTGTGCTGCACGTCGCGGACGCCACCGGCGCCGCCATCCAGAAGACGCTGGTGGAGCGGGCCGCCGCGCACCCCAACATTGACGTCAAGAGCGGCCGCGCCGCCATCGATCTGATCACCGCGGCGAAGCTCGGCTTGGGCCCCAATCGCGTGCTCGGCGCGTACGTGTACCACGGCGACCGCGACCATGTGGAGGTGTTCGAGGCGCCGTTCGTGGTGCTGGCCACGGGCGGCGCGAGCAAGGTGTACCTCTACACCACCAACCCGGATGGCGCCACCGGCGACGGCATTGCGATGGCCTCGCGCGCCGGTTGCCGGGTGGCCAACATGGAGTTCAACCAGTTCCATCCGACGTGCCTCTTCCACCCCGAGGCGCGCTCGTTTCTCATCTCCGAGTCCGTGCGCGGCGAGGGCGGCCGGCTGCTGCTGCCGGACGGCAGCCAATTCATGGCGCGATTCGACCCCTGCGCCGAGTTGGCGTCGCGGGACGTGGTCGCCCGCGCCATCGACCACGAGATGAAGCGCCTCGGCGCGGATTGCGTCTATCTGGACATCAGCCATCGCCCGGCCGACTTCGTGGAGGGGCACTTCCCCAACATTCTGCAACGCTGCTTGGCGCTGGGCATCGACATGCGGCGGGAACCCGTGCCGGTGGTGCCGGCGGCGCACTACACCTGCGGCGGCGTGCTGGCGGACCGCGCCGGCCGCACGGACGTGCCGGGCCTCTACGCGGTGGGGGAGGTTTCCTGCACCGGACTGCACGGCGCCAATCGCTTGGCGAGCAATTCGCTGCTCGAGTGCCTGGTGTTCGCGGATGCCGTCGCCGCCGACATCGGCGCGCGCAAGGAAACCTCCTTGGCCCGCCCACCCTCGGCGTCGCCGCCGGCGTGGGACGAGAGCCGAGTGTCCGATTCCGACGAGCAGGTGGTGATCGCGCACAACTGGACGGAGCTGCGGCGCTTCATGTGGGACTACGTGGGCATCGTGCGCACCGACAAGCGCCTGCAGCGGGCGCGCCACCGCGTGGATCTGCTCAAGCGCGAAATCCACGACTACTACGCCCGCCACCGCGTCAGCGCCGACCTCATCGAGCTGCGCAACCTGGTGCATGTCGCGGACCTCATCGTGCGCTCGGCCGCCGCCCGCCGCGAAAGCCGCGGCTTGCACTACACGTTGGACCATCCGCAGCCGCTCCCTCGCTCGACGCCCAGCATCGTGCAGGCGGGAACGGATCCGCTCGACGTGCTGCAACCGGTGGCCGCGCCCGCCCGCGCCGCACGCCGCAAACGCGCCAGCGGCTAGGGCGCGCCCTTCGGGCGCGACCGAGTTTGCTCGCAAACTCGGCGCAGGTTCAGGATTTGACTCATCTGTGAAGATCAATGTCGCTCAATGGATTCGGGCACGTCGTCAGGTGGTGGGTGCCGCCAGTAGCGCCCGGCGCAGGCGGGCGAACAGCGTGGGGTCGATGCGCGCCGCGTGAAGCAGCAGCACACGGCGGCTGGTGCGAACCACCACCCACCGTTCCGTCATCCAAGTGGGCCCGCGCAGTTTGGCCGTGCGCACCGGCTGGCCCGGGCGTTTCGGCTCGAACAGCACGACGCGCTCCTCGGTCAACAAGAAGCGCCAGATTTCGCCGCGCCGCCACACCCGGGCGTGGTAGAGCAGAGAGCAGGCGACCGGCAGCAGCGGCCAGGCGCCCAGATGCGCCAGCCAAGGCACCGTGGCGAGGGCATGGATGGCGCAAACAGCGCTGAACCACTCCCAGCCGGGCCGCCATGCCAACTCGGCGTCGGTACGAGCGGGGTCAGGCACGATCTTCTTCTCCTTGGGCGCCTGCTTCGGCGGCGACGAGGGCTACGATTCTCGCCAAGTGCGGCGGCGCAGCGCACGCTTGTTGCAGCCAATCCCAAATGACCCAGTCGTCCAAACGCAGGAGTTCCAAGTAGGCATCCTGATCGGCTTCGGAAAGGCCACCGTAGCGATGCTCGGCAAAGCGCAGCAGCAACAGATCCAGCTCCAACATGCCGCGCCGGCTGCGCCACAGCGCGCGCCGGGTTTCAGCATCGTCGGCGGTGCGCGGCAACCGTCAACCCCGCGCCCTCGTCGGTGCGCTACGGTTTGGCCAATCCCAACCGCTCGTACTGTTCCGGCGGCGCGGCGTGGTCGCGCAAGGATTCCTCCAGCAGCGCGACCATCCGCTGCTCCGCGGCCGCGTCGTTGATGGGATTGGTTTGCCCCGGGTCGCTGGTCAAATCGAACAACTGCGTCTTGAACGCTCCGGCGAAGTGGCCGGGGCCGGCGGAGGGGATGCGCATCACCGGGCAGCCCTTGGTGAACGAAAGCGGCTCGTGCCACGCCATGTTCGCCAGTTCCCGGGTGGAGAACGGGCTGCGCATGTGCGTCGGCATCAGCGTGTAGTGGTTGAGGGGCGCGTTCTCGCCGGTCGGGCCGCGCATGTACACGTGGCGTCCGTCGGTGACGTTCACATGGGCGCCGAACATGCCGTAGATGGCGGCTTCGCGCACTTGGGCGTCGTCGGCCACGGTGGCGGCCAGCGGCTTGCCGTCCATGTTTGGCGGCGGCGGGAAGCCGAAATGGTCGAGCAGGGTGGGGCCCACGTCGATGGTGGTGGTGAGGCTGCGCCGCCGCGCGCCGGCGACGCCCACGCGCGGGTCCCACACGAAGAACGGGATGTGCGCCGTTTCGTTGTACCACGGCATGCGCGCCTTGCCCCACCAATCGTGTTCGCCGAGCAGGAAGCCGTGGTCGGTCACCACCAGCAGCATGGTGTCGCGCCACATGTCGTGGGCGTCCATGAAGTCCAGCACCTTGCCGAGGTAGTGGTCGCACTGGGTGAGCAGCGCCGCGTACTGATAGCGCAGATACTCCACCGCGTCCGCGTCCTCGGTGACGCGCTCGTACTTGGGCCAGTCGAAGTGCGGGCCGTCCCAGTCGTAGTTGTAGCGGTTCTTCCACTGCTTCAAGGTGAAGAACGGCTCGTGCGGGTCGAAGGTCTCGATTTGCAGATACCAGTTGTCCTGCGCCCGGTTGGTCTCCAGGAACTCCAGGCCGGCGGCGAAGGTGCGCGCCTGCGGCGTGCCTTCCTCCTCGCGCATGTACTTGCGGTTGATCCAGTCTTGGCGGTTGATGCGGCCGAGGTGTTCGGGAATCTCCGGGTCCGCCACTTCGCCCTTCCACGCATCGCCCTCCTGCCCGCGCACGTTCACCCAGCTGGAGTAGCGGTGGTGGTAGGTGGCGCCGCCGTCCTCCCAGTAGTGGTAGTGGTCGGAAACCAAGTGCGTGTAAACGCCGTTCTCCTTCAGGATGGTGAAGGTGGAGTCGTCGAAGGGCTCGAACGGCCCCCAGGAGCGGTGCAGGAAGTTGTGCCGGCCGGTGTGCAGCTCGCGGCGCGCCGGCATGCAGGGCATGGAGCCGACGTAGTGGTTCTCGAACGTCACCGCGCGCTCGCCGAGGCGGCGGAAGTTGGGCGCGAGCGTCCATTCGCAGCCGTAGTTCGGCAGCATGTGCCGATTCAGCGAGTCGTACATCACCATGATGGCTTTCATGCGCCGGATTCCTCCTCTGCCGGCTCGGCGGTGGCTTCTGCAACGGGCTCGGCGTCCCGTCGCGCCACGTTCAACTTGGCGAGGGTGGCGGCGATGTCCTCGGCGGCGGTGTCCGGGTTGGATTTGCGGTCGATGGCCAGAATCGTGCGATCCGGGGCGATGTAGAAGGTGTGGCGCATGGCGAAACCGCGCTCGTGGAAGACGCCGTACGCCTTGGCGGTCTCCGTGGTGGGGTCGGAGAGCATGGGAAAGTCCGCGTCGTACTTGGCGGCGAAACCGGCGTTGTCCTCCAGCGGATCCGTGCTGACCATGAAGTAGTCCACGTCGAAGGCGCGGATGAGGTCGCCGTTCTTGGCCAAGGACTTGCACTGCATGGTGCAGCCGGGCGTGTAGGCGCGCGGGAACCAGGCCAGCACCACGGTGCGCCCGCCGAGCCGGTAGCTCCCGCCGGCGGTGGAGGGCAGGTCGAACGCCGGCGCCTTGTCGCCGACTTCGAGGTTGGCGGCTTGGGCCGGGGTGCCGATCATGCCGACCATGCAGGCCACAAGGGCGGCGATTGCGAGAGCGGAGAGTTTCATGTGCGCTTCCTCACGGATTGACGGTTGGTGACCAGCGATAGTACCAGCCTGTTGGACGACGTCCGCATCGGCTAGGCTGCGCGAGGGGTGCCAAGTATGACGGTCAGTGACTGCTCACATACGGTTTTTGCCAAACAAGCACTCTCCTATTTCGGAGGCCCCAGTTCCGCTTCCCAAAGCACGCCGCGAGCGGGCGCATGTTGGCCGGTTCGCACACGCAGAATTGGCCAGTTCGGTAGTTTAACTGTCGCCACGCAAGTGCCAGCGATCACTGCGCCGCGGGCGGCGAAATCGAAGTCGCGGTTGTCGAAACCGCGGCGCCGACTTGAGGCGGGCAGGTCGCCGGTGTTGGCAGGCACGATGTGCAGCAGGAAACGCGCCTGCTGGTCCGCCGGCAGGCAGCTTTCGCGCAGGTACGTCAGCGCAGCCCCGCCATCATCCTCACGCGCCCAATAGACGTCGAAGTGACCGTCCGCGGCGTCCGGCTCGCCGGCGAGTGCCGCCGCGCGGGCGCGACGCAGCGCTCGCAAGCCCTCGTCGGTGTTGATCTTTTGCCATTGCAGTCCTGCCGTGGATGTCCAGTGGCCCACCCACACCTTGGCTAGCGGGTAGGTGGGCAGCGGCACGGTGGCCCAGCACTTGTCATCCATCGTTACGCCGTGCTCGCCGAACCAGAACGCGTAGCTGGGGGCTGCCAAGTCGTTCGCGTTGAGTGGGAAGAAACGGAGTTGGAAGCGTCCTCGGGCATCCGCCGGGCGGCACGGGGACTTGGCCAGGACGATGGCGCCATCGCGGAGGTGGATGTCGAACTCAGCCCCAGCTACCGGCTGGGCGGCGGCGATGTCCCGGTACTCGCGGCGGAGCGTCGCGGCGATCTCATCCACGGCGCGTGGGGAATCGTAGAGGAAGACGTGTTCGTGATCGGGGGTCAGCAGCGAGCGGTGCCGTGCTCGCGTGACGCTGAGCACCATGTCCGGAGGGCGTACGCTCGGCATGGTTGGATACTGCACCACGCTGCCGGCCAAGTAGTAGTGCAACTTGGCCGGCATCGGGAAAGACCAACGGAAGGCATCCTTCGGCAAGTCGAGCAGCACGTCTTTGCCACGCACAAGCTCGCGGATGGTTTGGAACTCCGCGAACAGCGCCTTCTCCCTCGCCAGCCCCTCGCCGACGAGGCGCACCTTGCTCATCTTCGCGCTGGACAAGACGAAGACCAAACCGGCGGCCACCGCCAAACCGACCACCACGCGGCCCCCGAACACCTTCGTGGCGAACATCAAAGTCGCGGTGTAAACGATGAGCGGTACGCCGAGGTAGAACAGGGCATCGTGGTCGTGGTGCAGCTCGGCCGCGTGGTGGCGCAGGCCCCAAGCCCAGCAGAACCCCAACGCCGCCAACGCGGTCATGGCCCGCCGATGGCGGCGCACAACCAGCAGAGCGAGGACGCACACCACCGTCGCCACAGCGCCCAACCACGCAAGGGGCGCGCCGGCGGATTCGCTCTGCCACTCGGTCCAGAAGTTCGCCGGCTGGCCGGGCGAAACGAACGGCACCGACATCCCCCCGATGCGGTGCAACTGCCACTGCTGGAAGGTCGGCCATGCCAGCAGGTCGGCGAGAGCTTCCCGTGCCGGGGCGTCGAGGCCGAGGCGGCGGGCAACCGAGTGCGCCGACGGTAGATCGACCAAAGCGATGGACTGCCCCGCGAACGCGGCGCGCTCCACGGCTAGGTTGTAGCCGAGCACCGCGGTGCCGAACAACAACGCGATCGCGCCGAGCAAGAACTCGCGGCCGCGCAGCCAACGCCAAACCGCCATACCCAAACGCCGCGCCGGGGGGCCGGGCGTTTCCCCATTCCGCCACGCCAACGCCAATTGATGCACCAAGCCGAGGGCGAGATACGGCGCGAGCAACGCGTACACGTGCCAGTCGAACAGCAAAGCCACGCACACCTTGGCCGGCAACTGCCAATAGCGGCCATCTTCGCGCCATAACACCATGCCGTGGAACACCAGCAACACCGCGAACAACGCGACGCTCATGTCGACGTAAACCGTGTCGCTGTAGCCGAGCATGTAGCACGATGAGAACACCAATAGCGTGGCGGTTGCCGCCACCGCGGGCTGGCGAGTTATCCGCGTCAACGATAGATAGGCGAGCATCGCGGCAGCGCCGAACAGCGCCAGCATCAGCCATTGGGCGGTGAGGATTTGCGCTGGCAAGTCACCATCGAACGGCAGCAAGGCGAACTTGAGCACCAGCACTATCCCTGGGGGATGGCGGTTGTAGGTTTCGTACGCGACACGGCCTTCCGGCGTGCGGTATACGCGCTTGGCCAGGAACGGACGGTCGAGCGAGAGGTTCTCAACCAGCGTGAGCGTCTGAACCGTTTGCCAATCGGGCGACCACGGGCGGTAGAAAAAGCCGCGTTCGCCCCCGGCTAGGAACCCGATGCCGAGCACGGCGACGAGCCCCGCAAGGGGCAGCCAACGCGGGAATTGACGCCGTTCGCCGAATGCGTAGCGGCCCGTGGAACCCGCCATAGCTAAAGCTAGCTCGTGCCCGGCCCCGCGCCCAGTCGAGCCTATGTTCGCACGCTCCGGGCGCTACGCTTGCGCCGGTTCGGCCTTCTCTTCTTCGCCGAGGATCTCGCCTTTGAAGATCCACACCTTCACGCCGATCACCCCGTAGGTGGTTTTCGCCTCGGCGGTGGCGTAGTCGATGTCGGCGCGCAGGGTGTGCAGCGGCACGCGGCCGTCCGCGTACACCTCGTCGCGGGCGATCTCGGCGCCGTTCAGGCGTCCGGCCACGCGCACCTTGATGCCTTTGGCGCCGAGGCGCATGGCGTTTTGCATCACGCGGCGCATGGCGCGCTGGTGGCGCACGCGGCGCTCCAACTGCTGCGCGACGTTCTGCGCCACGAGGAAGGCGTCCACCTCCGGCTTGCGGATCTCCTCCACGTTGATGTGGACGGGCACGCCCATCAGCAGCGACAGTTCGCGCCGCAGGCGGTCCACGTCCTCGCCCTTCTTGCCGATGACGATGCCCGGCCGCGCCGTGTGGATGGTGATGCGGGCGGTCTGCGCCGGCCGCTCGATGTCGATGCGGCTCACGGATGCTTGCGCCAACCGCTGGTGAATGCGCTCGCGCACCGCGAGGTCGCTGCGCAGATGCTTCGCGTAGTCCTTCTTGGTGGCGTACCAAACCGACGTGTGCTTCTTCACGATGCCGAGGCGCATGCCGGTGGGGCTGACTTTCTGACCCATGCTCTTAACGGTTCTCCCTTGATTGTTCCCGCGTTCGCTCAGCCTTCGCTGTCGGCCACGGTGACCGTGATGTGGCAGGTGCGTTTGAAGATGCGGTCGGCGCGGCCGCGGGCGCGCGGGCGGAAGCGCTTGATGGTCAGGCCTTCGTTGACGGCGATTGCGGCCACCGTGAGGTCGTCGATGTCCGCGTTGCCCTGCGTCTCGGCGTTGGCCATGGCGGATTCCACCACCTTGCGCACCAGAATCGCGCCCTTGCGGTTGCTGAAGTTGAGGATGTCCACCGCTTGCCCCACCGGCTTGCCGCGCACCTGATCCGCCACCAGCCGCGCTTTGCGCGGTGAGATGCGCAGCCGTTTCGCCGTCGCGCTCGCCTTCATCGCCGTTGCCCCCTCCAATCCAACCAGCGCGAAGCGGCCTAGCGGCGCGCCTTGCGATCGGCGGCGTGGCCGCGGTAGGTGCGCGTCGGCGCGAATTCGCCGAGCTTGTGGCCCACCATGTCTTCGGAGATGAACACCGGCACGTGCGCCCGGCCGTTGTGGACGCCGATGGTGAGGCCCACCATGTCCGGCACCACCATGGAACGTCGCGACCAGGTGCGAATGGGCCGCCGATCCTTGGTGGCGCTCGCTTCCTGCACTTTCCGCAGCAGGTGCGTGTCCACGAACGGGCCTTTGCGCAGCGCTCTTGGCATGGGTCTTTTCTACCTCTTGCCGCCGCGGCGGCGAACGATGAGTTTGTCCGTGCGCTTGTTCTTGCGCGTCTTGAAGCCCTTGGTGGGCAGGCCTTTCGGCGACACCGGATGGCGGCCGCCGGAGGACTTGCCTTCGCCGCCACCGTGCGGATGATCCACCGGATTCATGGCGACGCCGCGCACGGTCGGGCGCACGCCCCGCCAGCGCTTGGCGCCGGCCTTGCCGAGCGAGCGCAGATTGTGCTCGCTGTTGCCCACCTCGCCGAGCGTCACCCGACACTCGGCATGAACCCGCCGCATTTCGCCGGAGCGCAGCCGCAATGTGGCGTACGCGCCTTCGCGCGCCACCAGCTGGCAGGAGGCGCCGGCGCTGCGCGCCAATTGCGCGCCCTTGCCCGGTTTCAGTTCCACGCAATGCACCACGCTGCCCACCGGCGCGTTGCGCAGCGGCAGACTGTTGCCCGGGCGGATGGGCACCCGGACGCCGGACTCCAAGACGTCCCCCGGGGCAACGCCACGCGGCGCGATGATGTAGCGGTGCTCGCCATCCGCGTAGCGCAGCAAGGCGATGTTGGCGGTGCGGTTGGGGTCGTACTCCAAACGCAGCACCTTCGCTTCGATGCCGTCTTTCTCGCGGCGAAAATCGATCTTGCGGTAATGCTGCTTGTGGCCGCCACCGCGGTGGCGCGTGGTGATGCGGCCGGCGCCGTTGCGCCCGCCGGTGGACTTTTGCTTCTCCACCAACGGCTTGTAGGGCGAGCCTTTGTGCAGGGTGCGATCCACCACCTGCACGACGAAGCGGCGGCCGGGGGAGGTGGGTTTGGCCTTGATCGCGGGCATGGGCCTAGCCTTCCACCACGGTGTAGTCCAAGCTCTCGCCTTCGGCGAGGCGGACATACGCCTTCTTCCAGTTCTTGCCCCGCGACGGGTGGCCGCGCAGGCCGCGCTTCACCTTGCCCTTCACGTTGGCGGTGGTCACGTTGATCACTTTCACGCCGAACAGCTTCTCCACCGCGGCTTTCACTTCGCGCTTGGTGGCGTCGCGGGCGACCTTGAAGGCGTATTGATTGCTCCAGTCGCCCAGGTTGGTCACTTTCTCGGTGATGTGCGGGGCCCGCAGCACGGTGTAGAGGCGCTCGTTGACGAACCTCGGGCGCGGATTTTCGGCGACTTCGCTCACGCCAAGCCCTCCTCCAAGTGCCGGATGGCGTCGGCGGTGGCGAGCACTTTGTCGTGGCTGATCAAACTCACCGGATCGATGGCGGCGGCGGTTCGCACTTCCACATGCGGCAGATTGCGGGCGGCGAGTTCCAGGTTGGCGTCCGCCTCGCGGGTGAGGAGGAGCACGTCGGCAAGGCCCAGATCGCGCAGTTTGCCGGCGAGGAGTTTGGTTTTGGGGGCTTCGAGGGAGAGGGAGGGGGTGGCGAGAAGGCGTTGCTGGCGGACGAGTTCGGAGCAGATGCAGCGCATGGCGCCGCGGTACATCTTGCGGTTCAGCTTCACGGAATGATCCCGCGGCCGCGCCGCGAACGTCCGCCCGCCACCGCGCCACAGCGGGCTGCGGATGGAGCCGGCGCGGGCGCGGCCGGTGCGCTTCTGCCGCCACGGCTTGCGTCCGCCGCCGCGCGCGTCCGCCCGCGACTTCTGCGCCTTCGTGCCTTGCCGGCCACCGGCCAGATAGGCCACCACAGCTTGATGCACCAGCGCCTCGTTGAAGGATTCGCCGAAAGCCGTTGCGGAAACGGTGACCGGATCGCCTTCCACCGCCGCCACTGTGATTTGCTCCGCCACCGTTGCTTACCCTGCTTGGGACGCCGCCCGTTTCACCGCCGGGCGCACGCAAACGTCCGCCCCCGGCGCGCCGGGCACGGCGCCTTTGACGAGGAGGAGGTTTTCCTCCGGCAGCACCTCCACCACCGTGAGGTTCTGCACGGTGACGCGGTGGTTGCCCAGCTGCCCGGCCATCTTCTTGCCCTTGAACACCCGGCCGGGGGTTTGGCATTGGCCGATGGAGCCGGGGGCGCGGTGGGAAATGGAGTTGCCGTGGCTGGCGTCCTGGCTCTTGAAGTTCCAGCGCTTGATGGTGCCGGCGTAGCCCTTGCCTTTGGACACCCCGGCCACATCAACGACTTGCCCGGCCTCGAATTGATCCACGCCGAGTTCAGCGCCGGGTTCCAGTTCGCCTTCCGCGCCGCCTTCCAGCCGAAATTCCCAAAGGCCGCGGCCGGCCGGCGTGCCGGCCTTGGCGAAGTGCCCGGCGAGCGGGCGCGTGACGCGGCTGGACTTCACCTCGCCGGCGGTGACTTGCACGGCGTCGTAGCCGTCCGCGGCGGCCGTCTTCACCTGCGTGACGCGGTTCGGCGGCGCGACGATCACGGTCACCGGGATGGACTCGCCCTCCTCGGTGAACACCCGCGTCATGCCGCTCTTGGTGCCTATCACCCCTATGGCCATGTGTTGCCTTCGGTTCCGCGCTCTAACGCCGTATTCAAGCGGCGCGTTCTAGTTCAAGCTGATCTGCACGTCCACGCCGGCGGCCAAATCGAGCTTCATCAAGGCGTCCACCGTCTTCTCGGTGGGCTCGAGTATGTCCAACAGGCGTTTGTGCGTGCGTATTTCGTACTGATCCCGGGCGTCCTTGTTGACGAACGGCGAGATCAACACGGTGTAGCGCTCCTTGCGCGTGGGCAGCGGAATGGGGCCGCGCACCTGGGCGCCGGTGCGCCTCGCGGTGTCCACGATTTCCTCCGTGGAGACGTCGATCAGCCGATGATCAAACGCCTTCAAGCGGATGCGTATGCGTTGGCTCTGCGCCACGTTTTCTCCTTGCCCTCACAAGCCCTCCGGCCCCTTCCGTTGCGTCCTAGTCGGGACCGCGTCGGAAAACGGGATCGGCGCTAATCACGCACAGAAAACCGCCCACCGCGATTGCCGCGGCGGGAGGTCTGCGCGAAACGGATGGCGGATTGTAGGCCGTTGCCGGCCGATGTCAACAAGATTTTCGCTTGCTACCGCAGTGATGGTGGTATCGTAGCTACGTCGTGAGCCGATCGCCCGTTCTTCCACCCGCATCGGCGTCGCAGCTGCTGATCTTGGGGCTTTGCCTTTGCGCGAATCCGGCACTCGCGGGGTCGGCCCAATCGGAGGGAAACCAACGCCCGGAGGGCTCTGCCGAGGCGGAGCGCCAAGCGTGGCCGGATTCCCTCGCTGAGTACGATGCTGCGTTGGCGGACACGCCGGAGTATCGGGCGATCCAGCGGCGGCTCGCCTCCGGCTGGAACACTTGGGACAGCCGCAGCGTGCTGCGCGTCGTACATCTGCCCGACGGGCTGACCATAGACCTTGGCTTGAAGCGGCACGCTTGGCTCGACGAGGGGCACTTGACGGAAGCGCTCATCGGGCGTGGCGGCGCGGAAGCGCCGGACGTGGAGCACATTCGACCCGGTTTGCACGCCTTGGATGGCGCTTACATCGAGATGCGCCTCGCGTGGCAGGGTTTGGAGGCGCGTGTGGAGGCGGGCCACGATGGCGACGATCTGGTGCTGCTGGTGGCACCGGAAGGCGAAGCGGATGCGCCGTTCGAGCTGGTCGTCGGCGCGGCCTTGGCATGGAACCAACCGGGCGCCATCGCGCGGACGCCCGGCGGCTTCGCGGCGGATTTGCCAACGACGAACCGCACTATCCACGTCAACGGCGAAACAGTGGTGGATCCCTACACGCGCTCACTGCTGCCGCAGCATGTGGTGCGGCTGGATCGCGCTGTCGGCATCGCCACCGGCCGCCACCGCGACTTGGCGGAGATTCGCCAAACCTTGCAACGCCAACGGGCGGCTTTCCTAGCCCGTGCCGAGCGTTTCGAGGCGCTGCGGGACGCCTACGCCGCGGTGGTCTCCGGCCTCGCGTGGAACACGGTGTACGAACCGCGCCATCGGCGCGTGGTCTCCACGGTGGGCCGCCTGTGGAACGAGGAGTACGGCGGTTCGGCGCTGTTCGGCTGGGACAACTTCCTCCTCGCCTACCTGACCGCGCTCGACAGCCGCGAGCTGGCCTACGCCAACGTCATCGAGCATCTGCGCGGCCACACCGCCGAGGGCTTTCTGCCGAACGACAACCGCGGCAACGGCAGCAAATCCTGGGATCGGTCGCAGCCGCCGGTGGGCGCGCTCATGGTGCGCGAGGTGTTTCGCCGCCATCCCGAACGCTGGTTCCTGGAAGCCGCCTTCGAGCCGCTGTTGGCGTGGAACCGGTGGTGGCTGGCGAAACGGATGAACGAGGGGCTGCTCGCCTACGGTTCCCACGCCGCGCCCAACCCGTTCCACGAACCCGCCGTGCGCACCGCGCGAACGGCCCGCTACGAATCCGGCATGGACGATTCGCCGATGTACGAGGATGTGCCGTTCAACCGCGACAAGAACACCTTGGAATTGCAGGACGTGGGCCTCAACAGCCTCTACATCGCGGACTGCCGGGCGCTGGCGGAGCTGGCGCGCGTTCTGGGGCGCGCGGAGGAAGCGGCGGAACTCGAAGAGCGGGCCGCCCGTTTCGCGCGCGGTTTGGAGCGGCTTTGGGTGGAGGAACATGGCTACTACTTGAACTACCACACCGACAGCGAGCGGTTTTCCGAACGGCGCTCGCCCACGCTGTTCTACCCGCTGCTGGCCGGCGTGCCGGGCCCAGACCGCGCCGGCCGCCTCATTGAGCACTTGCGCAACCCCGAGGAGTTCTGGGGCGAATGGCTGATTCCCTCCATCAGCCGCGACGATCCCGCCTTCCCGCGCCAGCGCTACTGGAAAGGCGCCATCTGGCCGCCGCTGAACTTCCTCACCTACTTGGGGCTGCGGCGAGCCGGCGACCACCGCACCGCCGCCGAACTCGCAAGCCGCTCGCTGGCCATGTTCGTGGCCGAGTGGCGGCGCAAGGGCTATGTGAGCGAGAACTACTCGGCCATCACCGGCACCGGCGACGACGTGGCCCTGTCCAGCGACCCGTTCCACTCCTGGGGCGCCCTCTTCGGCATCATGGCGTTCATCGACGCCGGCCACCTGGCGCCGCCGGAAGCGCCTCTGCCCGCGGCCGCGGCGCAACACCGCGAATGAACTCGGAAGGAACCATGCGCATAGGCTTGATCGCCGATTCCCACCTCACCAAACGCGGCCAGCTTTGGCCGCAGGTGTTGGACGCCTTCCACGGCGTGGACGCCATCCTCCACGCCGGCGACGTGTGGGTGCCGGGCGTCATCGACGAGCTCGCCGAGCTGGCGCCGGTGTACGTCGCCCGCGGCAACGGCGATGTGGGCGTCTCCCACGAACAACTGCGCGAAACGTGGCTGCTCGAGTTCCACGGCGTCACCATCGGCCTGCTGCACGAGTTCCCCTCGCCGGGACATCGGCTGGCCGGTTTCGTCTTGACGCAGGCGGCCAAGCGCTTCGCCGCCGATGCGCCGCCGGATGTGGTGGTGTACGGCCACACCCACATCGAGGAGATCCACAACGTGGGCGGCGTCCTGTTCGTCAACCCGGGCTCGCCCACGCTGCCGCACAACAAGTCGCTGCGGCTCGGCACCATCGGTTTCCTGGAACTGCGCGACGGGCGTGCGAACGCGGAGATCCGTCAGTTGGCGTAGCTCAACTCCGCTTGACCATCCGGCGCGAAAAAGCCACGCTCTCGCGCTCGAAAGCGCTCGGAGGGAGCATGGCCACGGCAGAAATCGAACCCGTCGCAATGACGCGGGAGCAGAAGGAGCGGTTCCACCGTGACGGCTTCATCGTCCTGAAGCAGGCGGTGCGCCCTGAACTCGTCGACGCCGCGCTCAAGTGCCTCAAGGAGCGGAAGAAGGGCGAATACGTCGGCCCGCGAAAGGAGATGACCGACCTGCTCAACGCGTCCTCCGTCACGCCCATCCTGCACGAGGCGATGGGGCGGTTCGACCCGCCGGTGAACTGCCAAGTGGCCATCAATCCGGTGCGGGAGCCGGGTGAGGGGTTCACCCCGCTCGGCTACCGCGACAAGGACCTCCCCTACTACGCCGCCGGCATCCACATGGACGGCAACATCACGATGGCGGCCGCCCAAGAGCCGCAGCAGGGCACGCCGGAAGAAATCTACCTGCGCCACTTCGCCACCGGGCCGATGGGCGACCTCGGGCGCAGCCCGGAAGTGGTGGGGCACAACTTCGGCGTGCTGTTCCAAGACCCGGAGATGACGCTCAGCCTGGGCAGCTTCACCGCCTTCGCCATCGTGGCGCTGAACGACCAGAGCGTGGAGGGATGCGGGCAGACGGCCGTGCTTCCCGGCGCCCACCATCACACCCAACGCTTCTTCCGCATGCAGTACGAGACCAACGGCTGCCTCGGCCCGGAAGGCCCGGGCTGGCCGCGGCTGAACCACGAGACGCCCAACCGCTGCGGCATGAACTACCTGCCCGACGCGGTGCGTGACGCCTACGTCGACGCCAACTCGGCGCGAACGCCGGACGGCCGCCCGTGGCCGAAACCGACCCAAGTGCTGATGGAGCCCGGCGACGCCTGCATCACGATGTACCACATCCCGCACTCGGCGACGCGCAACGAGAACGGCGCGGAAGCGCGCAAGAGCATCATCTTCCGCATCCGCAACAAGAAGCGCCAGCCGCACATCGTCGCCGACAATACCGGCCTGACCGACCACCCGGACCGCGCCTTCGACGGCGGCTGGCTGAAGTTCGAGCCGGGCAACGACCCGTGGGAGCGCTCCAAGCAGTCGATGATCGACATGTGGGACGAATGGGCGGGCATGAAGGAGGTCGCCGCGCAAATGCGGGCGGGCTAGTCGCCGGGGCAATCAGACCGGAACGTCGCCCTTCACTACCACCCGGCTGAGCGAGCGCGGCTCGCTGTAGTCCGAGATGGACGTGTGCATCACCGAGCGGTTGTCCCAGAGGCAGATGTCGCCCGGGCGCCAGCGGTGGCGGTACACGAACTCCATGCCGGTGGCGTGTGCCCACAAGGCGTAGAGCATGATGCGGCTCGCGGCGTCTTCCAGCCCTTCGATGTGCGAGGTGAACTCCGGGTTGACGTACAGTGCAGTGCGCCCGCTTTCGTCGTGGGTGCGAACCACCGGGTGAACCGAATCCGGCACGTTCGGGCCGAACTGTTTGCCGGTGTGGTTGGCGCGCCGGCCGAGGATGTCCTCGCCAGCCGGCAGGTCGCGGCGGAACATGCGCCCGCGGTCGCGGCCGGCCACGTCCAGCGCCTCCCACGCCAACTGCTGGTTGGCGAAACCGGTGTCGCCACCCCAAGCCGGCAGGGTGCGGGCGTGCAGCATGGTGATCCATGGCGGCGTGGGATGCCAACTCATGTCCGAATGCCAAGCGCCGTAGCGGCGCGGTTGCGGGCGGCTTCTGCGCGGCGGCGGTGCAGCGGAGGG
This sequence comes from Candidatus Azotimanducaceae bacterium, assembly GCA_965243095.1. GTDB lineage: Bacteria > Pseudomonadota > Gammaproteobacteria > Pseudomonadales > Azotimanducaceae > VXYL01. The sequence goes on along the minus strand of OZ251530.1, from coordinate 349,462 downwards.
TTGCTGCGCGGCATCGCTTTCTGGCCTTCGCCCCGCCGGTTTGCCTAGCGTCTGCACATAGGGGTTCGGCGCGTTGGCCGAAGCCGGATGGGTGAGCAGCTCGCCCCACTGGCCGCCGAACGCTTGCAGCGCTTGCGGGTGGAGGTCTTGATCGGAAACCACCAGCAGGTGATGTTCGAGGAGGGCGGCGCGCAAGGTGCCCACCAAGTCGGCGGAAGCACCTTGTTGTAAGTCCACGCCGTGGATGCGGGCGCCCATGGCGGGCGCAATCGGTTCAAGGCGCATGGGGCATATTCATCGGAAGCGCTGACACGCAGCTACAGTACGACAAATCCGCGCCGCACAGCAAAGGCCATCCACGCAACGGCCCTGGGAGCGCGGGCGTCTCGCCCGCAAAAGTGGAACACCCCTGAACGAAAGTGCGGGCGAGACGCCCGCGCTCCCGGGACGTGCTGAGCAGATGCCCCCAAACCCGTCACGCATCGCAAAGCAGCGTGCGGATCATCGGCAGGTGCGCCCGACCGAGAAACAACTCGCCCCGCACCAGATAGGTGGGCGCGGCGAACACGCCCCGTTCGGCCAAGTGCGCGGCGTGTTCGCGCAACAAGCCTCTTGCGGCGGATGCGTCGAATCCGGGCGCACCAACGCCCGCCAACGCTTCGGCCACTTCCGCCGGACTCTCGATTTTCAATTCGTTCGCCCAGAATGCGGGCCAAGCGCGTTCCAGAAAGGCGCGTCCCGCCCGACAACGGTTCGCCCAAAGGCAGCCGGCGTGGACGAGCGCGGTGTCCACGCCCACACCCTCCCGCCGCACCGCGATCCCCTGCCAGCGGGCGTAGCGGGCGTTGTCGTTGGCGAAGTAGGCGGCGCGCACACGCCGATGCCGATCACCCGCGGTTTCGCTGTTGCCGCCGCGCGACGCCGGCCGGCGCGGCGAAGGGAAAGGCAGCCAATCCACCGCCACGTTCGCTTCGTCCGCCAACGCACAGGTGGGCGCGAACGCCAGCAGGGAGGCGATGCTGGCGAAGTCGAACACAAAGCCGACGCGCGCGGTCACGGGTAGTCGTAAGCCACGTCCGGCGGTGCCCCGCGGCGGCCGCCGAGCAGCCAGCGCACGGCCGGCAGATGTTCACGCCCGAAGAACACCTCGCCCCCGACCACATAGCTCGGCACACCGAAGAGCCCGGCCGGATGCAGTTGCGCTTGCAACTCGTCGTGCCGGCGCTGGCCCTCAGCGGTCCGCCAGTCGGGAAAACCCGCTCCGTCGCCGCCGGCCTCGGCGATCACGTCGGCAATCACCTGCGGGTTTTCGATGTCCAACTCCCGCTTCCAGAACCGCTCGTACACGATGTCCATGTAGCGCTTCAGCACGGCGCGGTGCGGGTACACCCACAACAGGCCGATGGCGGCGCAGGAGGAATCCCAGATTTTCTTCGGCCCGTACAGCGTCATGTCCCGGGCGCGGGCGTAGCGCTTGGCGTCGTGGTAGGCGTAGCGGACGCCTTGCCACTGCCGCGGCGTGCGGTTGCTCTCCACCACCGCGCCGCGGTCGTCCACCTTGGCGGAACCGAGGTAGCTGGGGATGTTCAAGGTGAGCGGGCGGAAATCCACTTCGATGCCGAACTCGGCTTCCAAGCGCCAAGTGGGGTCTTTGGCCAGGTACGCGTACGGGCTCTTGAAATCGAAGTACGCGATGACCGGCGCGTCCGAGCGCAGCGGATGCACGGTGGCCGCCTTCAACGGCCGGCCGGGCGGCATCGAAAAGGTGGCGACCTGCTTCGCATCGCCCTATGATAGTGGCAGGAACACTTGGGGGAGGAACCCATGAAATCGCCTATTTGCGAAATGCTCGGCTGCGAGTTCCCGCTCTTGGCCTTCAGCCACTGCCGCGACGTGGTGGCCGCCGTCTCCAACGCCGGGGGTTTCGGCGTGTTGGGCGCGGTCGGCCACTCGCCGGAAACCCTGGACATCGAACTCTCGTGGATCGACGACCACGTCCACGGCAAGCCCTACGGCGTGGATCTCATCGTGCCCACCAGTTTGGACAGCAAGGAGGAGGCGCTCTCCGCCCAGGAAATCGAATCGCGCATTCCGCCCGAACACAAGGAGTATGTGCGCAACCTGCTGGCGCAGTTCGACATCTCCACGGACGACCTGTACGCCAACCAGCGCCGCGCCGGCGTCGGCGACAACATGCGCGCCAAGGGCGCCGAGATCGTCTTGGACGCCGCTTTCGCGCATCCCATCAAGCTGGTCGCCAACGCGCTGGGCGTGCCGCCACCGTTCATGCTGGAGCGCGGCCGGCGCGAAGGCGTGCCGGTGGCCGCCCTCACCGGCGCCCGCGAACACGCCATCAAGCACGCCGAAGCGGGCGTGGACATCCTGGTCGTGGCGGGCACCGAAGCCGGCGGCCACTGCGGCGAGGTCTCCACCCTGGTGCTGGTGCCGGAAGTGCTGCAGGCGCTGGAACCCTACGGCGAGATTCCCATCTTGGCCGCCGGCGGCATCGCCACCGGCCGGCAAATGGCCGCGGTGATGGCGATGGGCGCGCACGGCGTGTGGACCGGCTCGGTGTGGCTGACCACCGCGGAAGCGGAGACCGCATCGGCGGTGAAGCAGAAGTTCCTCACCGCCAATTCGCGCCAAACCGTGCGTTCGCGCAGCCGCACCGGTAAATACACCCGCCAATTGCGCTCCGCGTGGACGGACGCCTGGCACGCCGAAGACGCGCCGGACCCCCTGCCCATGCCGCTGCAAGCCCTGGTGAGCGAACCGGCGCTGGGCAAGATCGCCCGCTTGGCGGAAACCGGGCACGAGGGCGCGAAGCAGCTGACCACCTACTTCGTGGGGCAAGCCGTGGGCTTGATGAACCAAGTGCAGTCGGCCCGGCAGGTGGTGTACGACTTCATGGAGGACTTCGCCAACGCCACCGAGCGGCTCAACGGCTTCGTGGCGGACGACGCGGAGCAGGAAGCGGCGTAACGGCGGTTGTTCGCGACGGCGCGGCGGAAGCGCTTCGTTCAGCGGGGCGACGAGATCGAACAGGCGCCAACGGAAGCCCTCAGCGCGAGCTCGTCCGCCGAACGACTCTAGCCGCGGTACATTCCCTCGATCAGGTTGGCGTACTTCTCGTTCACCACCTTGCGTTTCAGCTTTTGCGTGGGGGTGAGTTCGTCGTCTTCCGGGTCGAGGAGCTGATCGATCAGGCGGAACTTCTTGATGGTTTCGACGCGGGCGAACTTGGCGTTCACCGCGTCGACTTCGCCTTGCACCAGATCCACAACCTCCTGCGCGTGGCATAGGCTGGTGTAGTTGGTGAACGGCACGTCGTTGTCCTGCGCGAACTTGGTTACGTTGTCGTGATCGATCATCACTAGGCACGTCAGATAGGGGCGGCGGTCGCCCACCACCACGGCATCGGTGATGTACGGCGAGAACTTGAGCTGGTTTTCCATCTCGCTGGGCGTGATGTTCTTGCCGCCGGCGGTGATGATGATGTCCTTCATGCGGTCCACGACGTACACGAAGCCGTCGTCGTCGATGCGCCCCACGTCGCCGGTGTGCAGCCAACCTTGGCGGAAGGTGTCGGCGGTGGTTTCCGCCTTGTTCCAGTAGCCTTGAATGACGCCCGGGCTTTTGATGACGATCTCGTCTTGCTCCGCCAGCGCCACTTCCACGCCCGGGGCCGCCTTGCCGACGCTGCCGATGCGGAAGTCCCCGGCCACGTTGGCGGTGGCGATGCCGGTACATTCGGTTTGCCCGTAACATTCGTACATCGGCTTGCCCAGCGCCCAATACCAATCGATGAGTTCCGGCGCGATGGGGGCGGCGGCGGTGGACAGCCAGCGGCACTCGTCGATTCCCAGCAGCCGGCGCACGTTCTTCAGCGCCGCGGCGTCGGCCAGCAGCCACGCGGCGCGCAAGGCAAGCGGCGTGGGGCGTCCGCTTTTCAGGAATCCGGCGCGGCGTTCTCCCAAGCGGATGGCGAGGTTGTACGTGAAGCGGCCGAGGGCGGTGGCTTCCTTCAGTTTGATCTGCACCGCGGAGAACTGTTTTTCCCATACCCGCGGCACGGCGAAGTGGACGGTGGGCGACACTTCTTGGATGTCTTGGGCGAGCGTCTCCGGGTTCTCCACCAGGTTCACGATGGAGCCGGCTTCGATCACCATGAACGTGTAGAACATGCGCCCGGCCACATGCGCCAGCGGCAGGAAGCCTAGTTGCTCGTCGGTGGGCGAGAGGCCGTAGCAACTTTGCAACGTGGTCATCATGAACAGCATGTTCTCCTGCGAGATCATTGCCCCCTTCGGCGGCCCGGTGGTGCCGGAGGTGTAGGTGAGGATCATGAGATCGTCCGGGCGGGCAAGGTCGATGGCGTCGTTCCACGCCGTGGGATTTTCTTGCGCGTGGCGTTCGCCCAAGGCGAGCAGATCATCGAACGACATGCACATGGGATCGTCGAGATCGCGCAGCCCTTCCATGTCGAAGATGATGATCTTCTCCAGAGTGGGTGTGCGTTCGCGCACCGCCAGCACTTTGTCCAACTGCTCTTCGTCTTCGGCGAAGTAGAAGCGGGTGCCGCTGTCGTTGACCAGGTACTCCACCTGCGTCGGCGAATCCGTGGGATAGACGCCGTTGGTGACGCCGCCGGCGCAGATCACGCCGAGGTCCGTGAACAGCCACTCCTTGACCACCTCGGCGGCCACCGAGCACACGTCCCCACGTTGCAGGCCGAGCGCGAGCAGCCCGTGCCCCACCAACCGCGAACGCTCGCCCCAATCCGCCCAGCTGTACTCGTTCCAAATGCCGAAGTCCTTCTCGCGCACCGCGACTTTGCCGTGGCCAAAGTCGTCCACGCGCTTGCGGAACAGCGCCGGGATGGTGTCGCAGCCGTCGATTGCCGTGTGTTCGCTCATGCGCCCATTCTACCGAGCGCGGCCCTTGCAAGCCGCCTTTTCCCGCCGCGCCGATGTTGGTTGCCGCTCCACCAACGCCCGCGCCTTCGCCGCCAACCGCAGGATGGATTCCTCGGTGGTCACGCTCGCCACGTCGGCCAAGCCCACCCACCGCAACGCCAAAGATTCGTCGCTCAACGTGAACCGCGCGCTGCCATCTGCCACGCGCAGCGCGAAGCGCACGTCGTAGTGCAGGTGCGCGGGTTCGGACGCATGTGCCGGAACCCGATGAATGTCGATATCCACCGGCGCCGCGCACACGGGAACCACCGCCAGGCCGGACTCCTCCCGCGCCTCCCGACACGCCACGCGCAACGCATCCGCATCCCCGTCCGCATGCCCGCCGAGCTGCAGCCAGCACCCCAGCTTGGCGTGGTGCGTCATCAGCATGTGCGAGCCGATGCCATCCAGCACCACCGCCGAAGCGGTGACGTGCCCATCGTCGAAGCAGTCACGCTCAAAGCAGCGCGGTTGCCGCTCCACGAACCGCCGAAACGGCGCGACGTCTTCGTGCGGGTGCCGAGCGGCATAGCCGGCGAGCAGACGCAACAGCTTGGTTCGGTGCATGCCGACGCTACGCTGCCGCAAACACGCCGCGCTGCCGCCCATCGCCGACGTTCAGGGCGTCACTCCAAAGGCGCGGCAGATAGCGTCCAGCTTTTCCACGACTTCGGGGTGGATTTCTTCGGGCCGCATCAGCGCGGCGATTTCGTGGTAGCGGGTGTAGAGCAGACCGTGCAGGCCCGCCGCCTGCAGCAGCGGCGAGAGAATTTCAGTACGCGCCTTGGCTCCATTCAAGAATGTATGATCGGAAAGCGGATCTTGCACCAAAGCCGGCGGGAACTCGGCCCGCCAATAGGCGCGCATGTCATCCAAATGCGCGCGGGCGTTGTCCACGCCAACCTCCAACTCGACGAAGCGCGCCAGCGCGTCCGGATGCACCAAGTAGCTTTCGATTTCATAGCGACGCCAGCGAAGGCGCTGCAGACCAACGCCGGTAATCGCCGTGTCGGGCGCCGGCGGCTGGGCATCGCCATCGCGCAACTCCAGCCTGGGCAGCCCCTCGCGCACCAACTGCAAAGCCTCGAAATGATCCCGCGCCAACACGCCGCGTCCTCCCGCCTTGGTGCCTCGGCGGTCCTCTTGGGCCTGAAACACCAACGGCTTCCACATCAACTCCGTGTTGAGCAACCCCGCCGCCGGATGTTCCAGAACCTGGGCCCAAGCGCGCAGGATGCTGATGTCCGTGAAGTCCTCCACATAGAGAACACCGCGAACACTTAGCGCCTGCATGATGTCCGCATTGCTCAGCACCCGCAGGGAGGAAATGAGCTGGCTGCGCTCGGCGCTGTCCGCCACCATCCTGGGTTCGTGCAGCATCACGCACAGTTCGCGGGGTTCGACGGCGTTGATGAGCACTTCGGAGTGGGTGGCAACGATGAGTTGCGAACGATGCCGGGACGCCACGGAACGCAGTTCGTGGTAGATGGCGTCCTGCAAGATGAGGTGCAGATGGGCGTCCGGCTGGTCCAGCAGCAACACCGCGCCCGGCCGCCTGTGCAGAAAGGCCAGCAGCATCAGCACTTGCTGAAAGCCACTGCCGGCGCTGGCGATGTCCAGCAAGGGGCCGTCCGCCGCCATTTTGTATTCCGCTCGGATGAATGGGCCGGCGGCGTCCGGGAACAACAGCTCATAGCCGAACAGCTTGGTGATGGAGTTCTGCAATGCGGTCCAAGCGGATTCGTCGTAACTCGCTGCGACCAATAGGTTGCGCAACACCTCGCCGGGCCGGCCGAGGCCGAGAATCTGCTCCACCGCCACCGGCTGAAGCAGCCGCTCGCTCGTCTCCAAGCCGGTCATGGAAGGAACGTAAACCGCCTGTAATTCCAGTTCCCGCAGCACTTCCACCGGCGCGTCCGCTTTAGGGCGAACGTAGATCTGCTCCGTGGTGTCGGCGATGAACTCCATAGCCACCGACCAACCGGCGCTGTGCCGGATTTCGATTTCCACCTGGCCTTCGCACCCGCGCTCCCGCCACAACAGATCGAAACTCCGCAGCGGGACGGCAACAAACGCCTGCCGGGCAATGGGTGCCCGCGTGTAACCGTGCCGGCGGTTGAAGTCGCCGAGTTCCCGCCAGTGCTGCAAGGCCAACGACCAAGACGCGATCGCCTGCAAAATCGTCGTCTTGCCGGTGTTGTTGGGGCCCGCCAACACCAAGTGGCCGGGCAGGCGAAACTCCACTTGGCCGAAACGCTTGAAGCCGCGAATGCGAACGCTGTGGATCACGCCTTGCTCTCCGCGTGGCCTTCCGTTCCAAAGAATCGTAACACCGCCGGCTTGGTGATCGCGCTATGCTGTCGCGCCACTCCTCCACACCACCGCTTAGGAGAACCCCATGATCGCTTTGCTCGCCCGTCTGAACGTGGCCACCGGCAAGGAGGCCGAATTCGAGGCCGCGATGTTGGAGCTCGCCGCCGAAGTGCGCGCCAACGAACCCGGCAATCACCTCTACACCTTGGTCAAAGACGACGAAGGCTATGCGGTGATGGAACTCTACGACGATGAGGAGGCGCTCAAAGCGCACGGCGCCAGCGCCCACTTCAAGGCCGCCGGCGCGAAGTTCGCCGGCATGATGGCCGGGCGGCCGGAGATCAAGCAGTTCGAAGTGATCGGCTAGCGCAAACGGCGGCGCCGCCACGCTGGGCACGGCGCCGTTGGCTCACTGCCGGTACGAGCGCATCAGCGCTTGGTAGAGCGGCTCGCGGGCCGCCAAGGCGTCGTGGTCGCCCACGTCCACCAGGCGGCCGCGGTCCATTACCAGGATCTGATCCGCGCCCCGCACCGTGTGCAAGCGGTGGGCGATCACAATCACGGTGGCGCTTTTGGCCAGCTCGTCGATGGCCGCTTGCACGGCCTGCTCGCTTTCCGGGTCCAAGGCGCTGGTGGCTTCGTCCAGCAGGTAGATGGGCGGGCGGTTCAGGATAGCGCGGGCGAGGTTGATGCGTTGGCGTTGGCCGCCGGAGAGCTGGCCGCCAACCTCGCCGAGGTCCGTGTCGTAGCCGCGCGGCAGGGTGGTGACGAAGTCGTGTATGGAAGCGGCTTGGGCGGCGGCTTGGATGGCCGCCATCGTCGCGTTCTCGTTGCCGTAGGCGATGTTGTAGGCCACGCTGCCGGACACCAGATGCCCCGCCTGCGGCACGAAGCCGAACAGCGAGCGCCAAGTTTGCAGCCCGTAGTCCGTCGCCGGCGCGCCGTTGCCGAGGATGCGGCCGGCATTGGGCGCGACCAAGCGCAAGAGCAGCGCGAACAGCGTCGACTTGCCGGCGCCGGAGGGCCCGACGATGGCCACGCGGCTGCCCGGCTCGATGGCGAAGCTCACGTTCGCCAGCGCGTCCTCGTCGCGGGTGGGATAACGGTAGCTCACATTCTCGAACGCGATCCGCACCGGGCTGGCGATGTTCGCTCTGCCGTCGTCAACCCGCGGTTCGTCCGCCGCCCGCAGCAACTCGACGATGCGCGCCGTGCGCCCGACGATGTTGCTGGCCGCGGTAACCAAGCTCAACAAGCTGAAGCCGGCCATGCCGGCGCGCAGGCCGAACAGCAGCATCGCCACGTTGCTGCCGCGCTTGATGCTGCCCACCGCCGCTTGCGGGTCGATCTTCGACGTGCCGTACAGCACCATCGCCGCCAACGCCACGAACACGAGCGCCAGGATGGCGTTGTTGAAGCCGAGGCGCAGCCGCATGGACGCCAGGAAGTGCCGCGCCACGCCGTCCACCGCGCTGCCGACAGCCGGCTTTCGCGCCCGAGCTGGTTGAAGGCATGCACCACCGGCCAATTGCGGAACGCCTCGCCGGCGCGACGGCCCGCTCGCGCCTCGGCGGTTTGCGTACGCGCGCCGAGCCGCCGCAGGCTGCGCAGCACCCAGAACGCCGGCAACAGCAGCAGAAAACCGGCTAGGCCGAAGCCACCGCCGTCGTCCCCCGCAACGGCGGTGGTGGAGCGCACGTACACCAAGCCGCCGATGCCGAACACGAGATTCAGCAAGGCCAGGAACAAGCCGGGCATTTCGCCGCCGAGAAAGTTGCCCAGCGTGGCGGTGTCGGCGATCACGCGGGTTTGCAGCGCACCGCTGGCGTCCTCGTCCAGCGCCCGGCCGCCGCGGCGCAGGATGGTGTCGTAAAGGCGCGTGCGGATCTTGCGTGCGGTGTGCGTGCCCACCCACGTCATCGCGTAGGTGTGCAGAAAGCTCAGTACGGCGTACAGCGCGATGGCCGCCACCGCGACGCGGAAGTAGCCGTCCATGTTCGCCGCCAAGGCGCCGTCGGCAAGCACCGCGTCCAAGTTGCCCGCAATCCACAAGCCGAACGCCAGAAAGAGCAACGCCGCTAGAGCGCTGGCCAAGTAGGCGGCCAGAACGATCCATCCGTACGGACGCACGAACGGCCACACGACGCGAAAGAAGTCGCGCACGGGGGCGTGGCGGCTATTCGATCGCGACGGGATTCGGCACCGGCGGAACGTGGCGGAAGTTCGGGTCCGCGAGGAACTTTCGCTTCAGCGCCAGCATTTCGCGCCAGGTGGCGCACAGGCCGTGCGGCGCCGGCGGCAGGTCGTGGGCGATGGCCTTGCGCAGCTTCGGCAGGTTGTAGAACGGCACCGCCGGGTACATGTGGTGCTCCAAGTGGTACTGCATGTTCCAGTAGTAGAACGCCGGCAGCCAAGAGCAGGTGAACGTGCGCGTGTTCATGCGGAAGTCCGGCACGTTGGCGTTCAGGCCGTAGTGCTGCGGCAGCCCGCACAGGAACCCCAGCCAGCCGCAGTAGAACGTGCCGAAGGTGTACACGACGATCAGAAACCAGTGGCCGCTGGCCGCGAACGCCAGCGCCAAGGCGCCGTGGCCGATGAGCAACCCCCGCGCCCAAGCGCGATGGCGGCGGCGCAACCGTGCGTCGGATTCCGGCAGCACGTGCCGGTACCAAGCGCCGCGCACGTCTCCGTGCGCATGCCGCCACACCGTCGCAAGGCGCTGCCAGGTGGCTTGCGGATTCCACGCCACCAGCCCCAGCCAAACCCGCCAGCGGCGCAGGCTGAAGCGGATGGGCAGCAGCACCTCGCCGTCGTAGTGGGCGTGGCAGGTGGCCTGGTGGTGGATGGCGTGGCTTTTCTGGTACCAGATGTAGTCCGACCAGCTGATGAAGGCGTACACCTTCTCGAAAACCTCGTTGAGCGCCCGCGAGGTGAACACCGTGTGGTGCTGCAGCTCGTGGACCGCGATGAGGCCCATGAACGGCCCGATGGTGCCGTGGACGAACAGCGCCGCCACCAAAAGCGGCACCATCCACGGCCAATTGCCGCCGTCGATGTTGGCGAACACGAAGTAGGCGGCGGCGCCGGTGGCGAAGAAGAGCCCCAGATGGCAGAGCGTCTGCGTCCAAGCGCGGACGTTGTTGCGGCGCATCAGTTCCGCCAACACGTCGCTATCGATGGGGCTTCGATACCAGGCGAGACGGGGGCCGGGGGCGAACGGCGATGGCGAAGGGGCGGCGGGGACGGCCGCTGGTTCTTCGACCGGCGCGGCCGGTTGGCGTTGCTGTGCGACGGTGGACGCCATGTGGGCTCTTACGTCGGGTTGTGCGGTAGCATAGCACCCGATCCCTGTCGGGAGGGCTTGGAACCGGCGCGACTGCGGCTCAAGGTCGCACCGCCTGCGGACCGGCGTGGTACTCTCGGCAGGGTTGCGTTTGCTGAGGAGGAGACGAATGTCGGAAGCGCTTTACGCGGAGCTCAAGAACACGGACGCCTATGTTCGCCAGGCGAAGCGGGCGGTGGAGAACAAGCCGCCGTCGCGGGCGACGCCGCTTGGGGCGGTGGCGGCGGCGCGGTCGTCGGTTGGCAATCGGCGGGAGATGGCGCAGGCGCTGCGGGCGGAGGACGCCCTCGTCGCCGAGAGCTTCGGCACCGTGTACTACCAGCCGGCGACGGTGGCCGGCGTCGATCTCAAGCTGGAGCCGTTGCAACCGAGCATTGGCACGGTGGTTCACGGGCTGGATCTTGCCGAGCATCTGGGCCTTGACGACGGTGATGGCGAGCCGGATCCCGACGCCGAACTCGTCGTGTTTCTGCGCGAGTTGTGGCTGCGGCGGCGGGTGTTGGCGTTTCGCGGGCAAGGGCATCTCTCGCGGCAGCAGATGGTGCGGTTCGCACGGCACTTTGGCGAAGTGGGGGCGCGGTACGGGGAGCGCGAGCACCGGCCGAACTCGCCGGCGGTTCTCGGCCACCAAGTGCAGGCGAAGGGCATCCCGGACATGCTCCTTCTGCCGTCGGACGAGGCGACACCGAGCGCGGCGTCCGGCTGGCACGCGGACGCCACTTGGCAGGCGCGGCCGCCGATGGCGTCGATGTTGATGTGCCGGGAAGCGCCCTCGATCGGCGGCGACACCTGCTTTTGCGACTGCTACGGCATGTGGGAAGGGCTGCCGCTGGAAATCAAACAGCGCGTGGCCAATCTGCGCGCGGTGCATATGGGATACGAGGGCCACAAGATGGACGGCAAGACGCCGTCGGCCATCCACCCGGTGGCGCGCACACACCCGGAGACGCAGCGCACAACGCTGTATGTGCAGCAGGGGTTCGTGCGCGGGTTCGTGGACGAGCACGGTCTGACCGAAGAGGAACAACGTCAGCTGCTTTGGCGGATGAAGCTGCAGGAAGGCCGGCCGGAGTACACCTGCCGGCTGCGTTGGGCGCCGGGAACCATCGCGCTGTGGGACAACCGCGCCGTGCTGCACACAGCCAGCGCGGACTTTTGGCCGCATCGCCGGACGATGGAGCGGCTGACGATTCTCGATTTCGACGAAACGCGCCGAACGCCGTACTACGCGCCAGCCGAGGAAGAGGCGAACAGCGCCGCCGCTTGAGGTATCGCGATCCCGCCGTGCCGGCCGGCGCCGGCATTTGCGCCGCACTGCTGTGCGGCACCGTTGTGCTGTCTGCCGCGGCGGACGAAGCCGCCGGCGACGAAGCGGAAGGCGTGGAAGTGCTGGTGGTTACCGGGCACTTGGACAGCCTGCCCGGCGAGAACGTGCCGTCCCTCACCGGCTTCGAGAAGCCGCTCACCGAGACGCCGCGCTCGGCGTCCACGGTGAGCGACGAGCTGATGACGCGCTTCCACATCCGCGACATCGACGGCCTCATCGCCTTGATTCCCGGTTCCTTCACCCAATCGTTCTTCGGCGTTGCCGGATCGCTCGACATCCGCGGCACCAGCGGCGAGGTGTATTTCCGCGGCATCCGGCGGCTGGACAACGCCGGCAACTACCCCACGCCCATCGGCGCGTCGGAGCGCGTGGATGTTGTGCGCGGGCCGGCATCGCCGATCCACGGGCCGGCCAAGATCGGCGGCTACTTGAACTTCAACCCCAAATCCGCCCGCATCGAGGCGACCGGCGAGTTCATCGACGAGACCACCGGCGCGGTGGCGCTGGACCTCGGCAGTTGGGGACGCCGTGTCGCCAGCGTGGAAGTGGGCGGGCGCGGGCGCGTTGGCGACGAGGACTTCGGCTATTGGCTGTACGGCGAAGGCGAAGATTCGGGCAGCTACTACGAGTACACGGCAACCAGGCAATCGCTGCTGCAAGCCTCCTTCGACATGGACATGGGCGCGAATCTGCGATTGCAGTTCGGCGGCATGCACCACGACTACGCGGGCAATCAGGTGGGCGGCTGGAACCGTCTCACGCAAGCGCTGGTGGACCGCGGCCGGTATGTGACCGGGCGGCCGCTGCCGCTCGACGCCGACGGCGACGGGCGCATTTCACACCGCGAGTTCGATGTGGACGGCGATGGCTTCACGGACCTCAACCCGTTCGCCGCCGGCCTGACGCCGGGAACGAACGCCGTTTTGGACGCGAGCGGGGCGCCGCTCTGCACGATCGGCGCGACGCCGGTGTTCGGCTGCCACCCGGAGCTGCTGAAGCTGGTGGATCCGGGCATCGCCACGCTGCGCGGCGACCAGGTGAACGTGGCGCCGGACGACGGCATCGACAATCAAGTGACCACGCTCTATTTCGACGCCATTCTGGAAACCGGCGAGTGGACGTGGCGCAATCAGAGCTTCTTCGAGAGCTACGACCACACGAACGAAGTGGCCATCGGCTTCTCGCAGTTCCACGACAGCTGGGTGTTCGAGAACAAGCTGGTGGCTGCGCGGTCGCTGCGGCTTGGCCAAGCCGACGTGGACTTGCAGCTTTCGCCATCGGTGCGGCTGACGGACTTCCGACACGGCGACGACTACACCAACGAACACTTCGACCGCCGGGATCTCACCCAGCCGCCCGGCCCGCTCGACACGCGCCTGCTGGCCACGCAAATCGACGACGATTACACCGAATACTACGTCGGCGACTATCTGGACCTGGGCGTGGCGGCGCTGGCGGACGTCGACTGGGGGCGCTTCAACGCGCTTCTGGGCGTGCGCTTCGACAGCATTGACGCCGAGAGCCGCCAGCCGGTGGAGAAGCTGCTGCTGCCGAGCGGCGCGCACTTCTGCCCGGACGGATCCTGCGTGGTGACGCACGCCGAAGACCGGCTGCGCGGCGTGTCTTGGACGGCCAGTTTGAGCTACCGCATCGGCGGCTTCTTCCCCTACGCCACCTTCTCGCGCCAAGCCACGGTGGTGGCCGGCCAAGGCGCCGAGCTCAGCACCGACAGTTTGGCGAGCGACGGCGCCTTCGACACCTCCAAGCTGCGCGAATTCGGCGTGAAGGCGAGCTTGTTGAACGAAGCGCTCTATTTCGCCGTGGCGCGCTATGAGCAGGAGCGGACCGACAGCGCCGTGCAGATGACCACCACCAACCAGGCAAGCCGCACCACGGGCACGGAGTTCGAACTGCGCTGGGCGGCGCGCGAGCGGCTGCTGCTGACGTTGGCGTACACCGACATCGAGGTGGTGAACCTCAACACCCTCGCCGCCGGCGGCCGCTTCTCGTTCGTGGGCGCGGACGACATCCCCAACATCCCGCCGGAGACCTTCTACGGCGGCACCCTGGGCGCCCAGATCCTGCGCCCGGGCAAGGCCGGGGCGATCCGCGCCGGCGTGCCGGAGCGCATCCTTTCGTGTACCGGCACGGTGTACTTGGGCAACGGCTTGGCGGCCGGCCTGAGCGTCTCGGACGTGGACGCCACCACCTCCGGCTTCGCCAAGTCCGTGCGCCTGCCGGCCTACACGCTGGTGGACGCGAGCCTGTCTCTGGAACGCGGCAACTGGCGCCTCGCGGCGGTGGCAAAGAACTTGACGGACGAGCGCTACTTCCGCGCCAACTTCCCCAACCTGTTCGGCGGCGTCATCGTGCTGCCGGAGCTGCCGCGCAACTACGACGTGCGCGTGGAGTACCGCTGGTGAGGTGGTTCAGCCTTGGAATACGCAGTTGCGGTGGTAGGCGAGGAAGTCCTGCGCCGGCAGAAACTTGGTGGGCCGCCTGAGGGGCTTGCCGTGGCATGACGCCAGCGCGGTGGCGAGGAACGGGTCTTTAGCAGTGGACAGCACGGATTTGCAGACAAGCACGGTGTAGTCGTCCGCAACACTCATTAGACCCGCATCGAACGCCTTGTCGTGCAAGGCGGAGAGCAGCAGGCCGTTGCGCGGGTTCAGTCGATTGCCGCGGTCTTGATGCCAGGGCACGATGTGACTCGCTGTGAGCAGATGTGGATTCGACAGCCCGGTAACGCAGCAACGGCCTTCGTAGGCGCTGAGAAGGGTGTTGCGGAAGAAACTCTGCCCAACCCGCGCCTTTCCCGCCACGAGACGGTCTTCGCCGTAGTGCGGCTCGGGTGGCGGTGCCGGGGCCTCGTCAATCGTCAACCCGAACGCCGCCTGCGCCCGCTGGGATTCCTCGGCGAATCGTTCCCAGTCGTCATGCATCTCGCGCCACAGGGCTCGGTCGCTCGCCGACGCCGCCTTCAACCCTTTGCGGCCAGTGTCGGTGATGCCTGGATCCAAACTCGCCACATTCGCGAGCTTCATCGCCAGCGCCGAGGGTGTGCGGCCGATCGCTCGCGCGACGCGAACGATGTCGGGGTTGCGGTAGTGCAGACGACCGAATGGCAGGCGGCAGTAGAGGGCGAACGCAACAAGCAGTTCATCTCTGCGCCACGGGGATCGTCCAGCGTCCTTCTTCTGTGCCACTCTCTATCTATCTTCGCTTCGCGGCCTTTTCGCCCCGCATCCGATGCGCCGCGGAACCCGCGATCATGGAGTGCCAGTACCAGGCGGTGGTGTTGGGGTAGTCCGGTAGGTCGTCGCCGAAGTCGGGGGCCAAGGCTTCCAAAGCCGCACGCAGGCGGGCCACGCAAGCGCCGAACCGCGCCTGCCAATCTTCTTCCACCGTTGCCAGGCGGGCGGAGTAGGCGTCGCGGGCGGCTTTGCCTTTTGGGGTGAGATAGACGAGGCGGGTGCCGTCGCGGGGTTTGCCCGGTTCCACCACCGTCGCCAGGTGGCGCTCGGTGCCGGATTTGCCGCTGCCGCTTACGTCGCCGAGGGGTGCGGCTTGGGCGAGCGGCAGGCCTTCGTCGGGGATGTGGCGGAGGAGGTTGGCGGTGAAATGCAGGCCGGCGGCGTAGCCGGCGATGTCCCATTCGTAGTCGATGGTGAACATCGCCAGCGCTTGCGAGAGCAGGGCGGGCAACGGCAGGTGGGCGGTGTCTTCGCCGGCCGTGCGAAGCACCACCGGCCAGTCTTCGCCGTGATGGGGGATGCGGGGCGGGCCGGTTTGCGCGGCGATGTGGTCGCCGCCGGTTGGGCTGGCGTCGCCCGGGCCGTAGCCGGTGAGATACCACGGCAGCTCGATCGCGAACTGGCGCGTCAAGGCGACGAGCGTCTTGTGCAGCGCATCGAATCGCTTAGCGCCGAAGCGCTTGCGCCACGCGCGCTCGATGGTGGCAACGATGGGCGGGCACTTGTCGCGGGCGCGGCTGCCGGCCTCGGTGAGCAGAACGCGCGGGCCGCCACTTCGCGCCAGGCGCACCCAATCCAAGCGTTCCAAATCCCGCACCACCGCGCGCACGCCGCGCCGCGCCAGGACGCTGCGCTCGGAAAGGGTGCGCGGATGTACGCCGTCGTCGTCGAGCACGCGCAGCACGTTGCTCCAAACGCCGAGCGAAGGGGCTTGGGCGCGTGCTGCGTCGTAGTCGCGCTCGAACGCGACGAGCGCGTGGCCGAGCAAGGTCGGGAGCGGCGACATGAGCATCGGCGCTTGCGGTCGCGGTTGCTCCGGCGGCGTGGCGTTCGCGTAGTTCAACGCACGAACGAAGATGGCGAGCTGGCCCAACGAGCAAACGTAGTAGGTCGCGTCCTTGGGGCCGCCGGCGCCGGCGGGCGCGGCGCTGGGGCGCACCGGCGCTTTGCCGTCCAAACGGCGGTGGCCCATGCGCGAGAAGATGTACGCCGTGGTCAGGCGCGCGGTCGTCCCGTGGAGGTCGCCGTCAAAGGCAAGCGCGACAACGGCGCGGTCGCCTTCCACCTGCGCATGGCTGCCGCGCTTGCGCTGCGCACGGGTGACGATGCCGGGAAACGCCGCCAGCGCCGCGTGGACGTCGCGGATGCCGGGCGGGGTGCGCCGCGGGTCTTCCGGCATCGCGGGTCAATACCGCGCAAGCAACGCTTAGGAAACCAACCGCCACTGCACCAGCGTGAAGGCGGGGTCGTCGTCCTTGTGATGCTCGAACAACGCTTGCACGGGCGCACCGATGGGTACGGTTTGGCGCGGGTCGCCCAAGAGATTGCCCACCATGCGGGCGCCGTCGTGATCCGGGAACTCCACCAGCACGACGATGTACGGCCCTTGCTCCCGCAGCGCCGGATGCACCGGGTGCCACACCCGCTCGTAGCTGTAGATGCGGGCGGTCTGCGGCACTTCCTCGAACGCCAAATCGGTGCTGTGGCATTGGTGGCAGATCCATTCCGGCCCCCACTGCCAAGCGCCGCAGTTTTTGCAGCGCTGCAACACCAAGCGTTCCTCGGCGACGGCCTGCCAATACGGGGCGTCTAAGCCATCCGGCGCGGGAACGGGCTTCGCCAACCCGGGATGCAGATACGCGGCGCTCACAACGTCGCCTCCGAGCCGACGATGCTGGAACTCACCGGCGTCACCATCGGCCCGGAAACCACCATCGCAACGTCCACGTCGCGCACCGGATTGGGCGACGTGCCGCGGATTTGCCGCACCGCCTCGATGTTGAGCTCCAGCCCGTGCATGTAACATTCGGCCAGGTTGCCGCCGCTGGTGTTGGTCGGCAGCTTGCCCTCCGGCGCGATGAGGTTCTCCTTGGTGAAGAACTCGTTGCATTCCTCCGGGGCGCAGAAGCCGTGCTCCACCATGCTCATCAGCACGCCGCCGGTGAAGTTCTCGTAGCACTGCAGCACGTCCACGTCGGCCGGGCCGCAGCCGGCCATGTCGTACAGGCGCGGCACGCACGTCTTGAAGTTGGACGTGGCGTAGTCCGGCGTGTTGTGAACGCTCGCCCCGGCGCGATAGTGCGAGCCGGTCACCGCGCTCAGCACGTACACCGGCTTGTGCGCGAAATCCTTGGCGCGTTCGGCGGGCACCACCAGCATCGCCGCGGCACCGTCGTTCTCCAAGCAGCAGTCGTACAGATGGAAAGGCTCCACGATCCACCGGGAGGCGTCGTACTTGGCCTCGTCCAAGGGGCGCCCGTGCATCACGGCGCGCGGGTTGTTCTGCGCGTGGTGGTAGGAAGCGAGGGAGATGGCGCGCAGCGCGGGTTGATCGACGCCGTGATCGTGCATGAAGCGCGTCACCTTCATGGCGAAGCTCTGCGCCGGCGACATCAAGCCGTAGGGCGTGGTGTAGGCGCCGGCGCCGGAGATCACGTTGCTGCGCGAACCCTGCCCGAAACGCCCGAACTGCCCTTGCGCGAGGGCACGGAACACCACGACGCACTCGGCGAGTCCCGTGGCCACCGCCGCCGCGGCATGCGCCAACGCCGCGGAACCCCCGCCGCCGCCGCCACCCCACTGCATGTTGGAGAACCGCAGATCGTGGCAGCCGAGAGCGTTGGCCAAGCGCGAGGGGTCGCTGCGGTCGTTGGAGAAGGAGGCGAAGCCGTCCACCTCCTTGGGCGAGATGCCGGCGTCCTCGCAGGCCGCCAGAATCGCCATCAACGCGAGCTTGAACTCTGCGTCCGGCGATTGGCCGCGTTTGTAGTAGGTGGTCTCGCCGACGCCGGCGATGGCGGCGGCGCCTCGTAAGCTGCGCGACATAATCCGTTGGCGTGGTTGAGTGACGGCGAAAGCTACCGCTTGACGGATGGCTTTTCAACCGGGCCTCGACACCTCCGTTGGCGGCACGCCAAGCGTGTGCGCCTCGAACGTGGAGATGTTGCGCTCCGGCTCGCTAAACGTCACGCCCACGCGGTGGATCGGCAGGTGCAAGTCACGGTACTTCTCCGCGTAGCCCTTCGCCTCGATCTGCGCCAAAGCGTCGCCGGCGTCGCCCTTGCTTTTCAACTCGAACACCCAGACCGCGTTCGGGTGGCGCACCACGATGTCCGCGCGCCCGCGGCTGGTGCTTTCTTCCGCGACGACATCCAAGCCGGCGCCGACGAAGTGCGAGTAGAACACGGCGGAGTAATAGCCTTCGTAGTGGGCGATGTCGTTGTCCACATGCCACTGGTAGGGCACACTGGCGAAGAATGCGCGGAACAGGCGCTCCACGCCGGCAGCATCATGGTGCGCAAGCAGTTGTTCGAGGCGCGAACACTCGATGGCTGCCGAGGCGTCAGGCGCCATGGAACTCAGCAGCGCGAGGCTCAATGCCGAACGCACTTCGCGGTTCGGATAGCCCAAACGGAAGAGATAGCCTGCCGCGCCCCGTTCTTCGGCCAGAATGGTGAGATAGCCCGTCTGGAACAGCAGCGCCTCGGTTTTCACCTGGCCGATGTCGAACTTCGCCAAATCCCCTTCGCCCACAAGGATGTCTTCGAGGGCCGCCGGATCCACCCGGCGTTTGATCAGCGTTTCCGGCAGGAAGGCCGGCGTGCCGGTCTCGAACCAATACGGCTTCACCTCGCGGTTCTGCAGCAAAAGCAGCATCCCGTAGGGGTTGTAGACCGCTTCCGCCTTGCCGCGCCAGCGGTAGCCGTTGTACCAATCGCGGATCGCTTCGCGGTCCAAGCCCTCCAATTCCGGCGCGAACACGTCATCGAGATCGTCCTCCGTATAGCCGCAGATGGCCGCGAAGCGGCAATCCAGCGTGATGTCGGTGAGGTTGTTGAGGTCCGAGAAGATGCTCACCTTCGAGAACTTGGACACGCCGGTGAAGAAGCTGAAGCGGATGTCCTCGTCACAGTCCTTCACGGTGCCGTACACGCCGCGCAGGAAGTCGCGGTTCTTCTGGGCGAGCGACGGATCGCCTAGCGCGTCCGTTATCGGCCGGTCGTATTCGTCCACCAACAGCACCACGCGCTGCCCGCTCTGCTCGTGCAACGCCTTGATCAACTCCCCGAGGCGACGCGCCGGCGTCTTGTAGGGCAGCGCCAGATTCGCTTGGCGCTCCAGTGCCGTGAGCTGGTCCGCGAAGTCCGCTGCCAAGCTGCCGGGCTCCCTAAAGCTACCGGCGGCGAAGCTCAACCGCACCACCGGGTGGCGCACATCCCAATCCCAGCGCTTGTGGATGTCGAGGCCCCGAAACAGCGGCTCGTTCGCGTGGAACAGATCCTTCAGCGTGTCCACCAGCAGGCTCTTGCCGAACCGCCTAGGCCGAGAGAGGAAGCAATGTACGCAGTCGGTTACCAGCCGATGGATGTAGTCCGTCTTGTCGACGTAGTAGCAGTCCTCCTCGCGGATCTTGCGGAAGGTCTGTACGCCGGTGGGCAGTTTGCGTCGCTTCATGGGGCGCACCATAGCAGCAATCGCCAAGCGACGACTTTGGGCGCGGTGGCGTCTGCTATGGTAGGCGTATGGCTGTGTCGCTGGGCGTCCACATTGGGCAGCAGAATCTCGCCGCGGCGGAGCTGCGGGCGCTGTGGCGGCGGTTGGATGCCGCCGGGGTGGATTGGATCTCGGTGTGGGATCACTTCTACGAGGCACCGTTTCAGGATGGGTCGCAGCCGCATTACGAAGCGCTGGCCACGCTGGGGGCGCTGGCGGCGGACACCACGCGGGCGCGCATCGGTTGTTTGGTGTTCTACGTTGGCTATCGGAATCCGGCGTTGCTCGCCAAGGCGGCGACCACGCTGGATCATCTTTCCGGCGGGCGGTTCGAGCTGGGCCTCGGGGCCGGGTGGCACATTCACGAGGCGTCGGCCTACGGCTATCCGTTCCCCGACATCGGTACGCGGCTGGACATGCTGGACGAAGGCGCGGCGGTGGTGCGGCGGTTGCTGCAGGAACCCCGGGTCACGTTCTCCGGCCGACACTTCCAAGTGGACGACGCCATCTGCGCGCCCAAGCCGTTGCAAGATCGGCTGCCGCTGTGGATTGGCGGGCTGGGCGAGCGGCGCACCTTGGAAGTGGCGGCGCGGCGCGCCGACGGGTGGAACGCGGCGTATGTGAGCGCCGCCGAGTTCGGGCGGCTCAGCCAAGTGCTGGACCACTGGTGCGAAGCCGAAGGGCGCGATCCCGCATCTATCCAGCGCGGCGTCAACATCGCGTTCCACATGGCGTTGGATTCGGCTGGCGTGGAACGCGAAAAAGCCAAGATCGCCGCCGATTGGGGCGGCCAAGCCGAGCGCATCACGGGCGGCGCGCTGCTCTGCACGCCGTCCGAGGCCGCCGAGCGCGTCCACGAGTATGTGGCGAACGGCGCCGCGGCGGTGAACGTGGCGCTACGCGCGCCGTGGAACCAAGACGCCTTGGACGCCTATGTGGAAGAGGTGATGCCGGCGATTCGCCCTTCGCCGGGAGAGCCCGGCTAGGTCGTTTGGCGGGAAGTCAAGCTGCGCAGCGACGCTAGCAGCGGAGCATCGGAAGCCGCCTTGCGGCGGGCGCGTTCGCAGTCGCCGTTCGCCTTCATCCGGCAGGTGTATTCGGACACCACCGGCATCATGCCGAAGCCGGCGAGCAACAAGGCGACGACGTTCAACTCGTCCGGCTGCCGATACCAGTCGGCGTGCAAAGTGGGGGTGAGCGAGAAGAACTGCCAGAAGAAGCAAAACATGACGCCGGCGGCAACGAAGGCCAACAGCCGCACCACCTTGCCGTGCAGCCAGTGTTTCGCCGCCAAAGCCGCCACCACCGCGCCCAGCGCGAACGGCAACGCCGCCACTGGATCGTCCAGCAGCCACAGTTGCAGCAGCGCCAACGCAAACAGCGCCACGGCGGTGGTCGCGTTCACATATCGCATGTTCCGCTCGGCTCCTCGCGTTTCCTCAGCCTCGCTCGCACCTGACTATCAGCGATTCGCGGTGGAGAATCAACACTTTTGTTCTGCGCGTCAACGCGAGCGCGGTGACGGCAGCCTCTCTCCGCAACCCATTGATTTCACAGCAGCACTTCGTAACCGGCTTCCCGCAGCGAGGCCACCACCGCCTCTACCTGCTCCTCGCCGCGCATCTGCAGCACGAACTGGATCACCGTGGCTTTGGCCGAGGAAGCGTCGAACGAGCGTTGGTGGACGATGTCCACGATGTTGCTGTCCAAGTCGCCGAACAGCCGCGTGAGCGCGGCCAAGGAGCCCGGCACGTCCGGCACTTCCACCGCCAGCCGCACCAAGCGTTTGCTGCGCACCAGGCCGCGTTGCAGCACCGAGGAAAGCAGCATCATGTCGATGTTGCCGCCGCTCACCACCACCACCGTCTTGCCCTGCGCCAACGATCGGTCCGCGAAGATCGCCGCCAAAGCCGCCGCGCCGGCGCCTTCGGTGACGGTTTTCTCGATTTCCAGCAGCGTAAAGACTGCCGTTTCGATGGCTTCTTCGGAAACCGTGACCAAACGATCGACGTTGCTTTGGATGATGGGCATGGTCAACGCGCCCGGCGCTTCCACCGCGATGCCTTCCGCCACGGTGCCTCTCGCTGGAGGCGATGCTTCTTCGCCGCGAAACAGATCGGCCGCGGCGCGAAACCGCTCCGCCTGCACGCCCACGAGACGCACCCCCGGCCGCACCGCCCGCGCCGCCACGGCGATGCCGGCGAGCAACCCGCCGCCGCCCACCGGCGCGACCACGGTGTCCAAATCCGGCACTTGCTCGAGCATTTCCAAGCCGAGGGTGCCTTGGCCGGCGATCACTTCGGGGTCGTCGAACGGATGCACCAGGACGAGATTCCGCTCGTGCGCCAGCTCCTTGGTGAACTCCAAGGTCTCGGCGAACACGCCGCCGTGCAGCAGCACTTCGGCGCCGAATACCCGCGTCTTGGCCACCTTGGCGTTCGGTGTGTGGCGCGGCATCACGATGGCCACCGGTATGCCCAAGCGCGACCCGTGGTAGGCCAGCGCCTGCGCGTGATTGCCGGCGGACATGGCCACAACGCCCCGTTCGCGTTCTTCCGCACTCAGCAGCAGCAAGCGGTTCAAGGCGCCACGTTCTTTGAAGGAAGCGGTGAACTGCCGGTTTTCCAACTTCAGGTGGATGTCC
Source organism: Candidatus Azotimanducaceae bacterium (assembly GCA_965243095.1). GTDB lineage: Bacteria > Pseudomonadota > Gammaproteobacteria > Pseudomonadales > Azotimanducaceae > VXYL01. The sequence continues at coordinate 326,913 of OZ251530.1, read as the reverse complement.
GCACCCAGCATGGCCGACAAGGTGAAGGACTTGTGCAGCGGCGTGCGGGCGATGGCCGCGCCGATGCGCTCGCGCGCCGCTTCAATGGCGGCAAAGTCAACGGACATCGAACTTCCTTTGGGCCGGGTGGAGGAGTAGCGGGCGTGTTCAATGCACGGCGGATTTGCGCAGTCGCCGCGCCCGCTCGAGACGCCCGCGCAGGCGCTCGGCGATGCGCTTGGTGGGCGCGTGGGCAACCGCTTGCTCCAGTTCCGCGACGACCATCTCCGGGGCTTCGAGACCGAGCCACGCATCCGCCCGCTCGGCACGCAGGATGTAGGAGTTCGGCACGATCATCAGCTGGTAATCCGAAAGGTCGAGGGAACGCACGAAGTCGCCGCGTTCGTGGGCGACGTTGCGCACGTTGTTCAACATGCGCATGGCGATGTCCACTGGGTCGGCCCTGTCGAAAGCGTCTTCTTCGCGCATGTCGTTGCGCTTGAGCCAAGCGCGGCAATCCGCCGCCGTGGTGGGCGCCATGGCGTAGGGATCGACCAGCACGTCCCCGATGGTGACCAGGAAGTGGCGCGGGAAGTTCACCCCCGCGGCCGCCAAACCGACCTGCCGGGCCACGCCGAGCAGCACCACGCCCAGCGAAATCGGGATGCCTTGGCGGGTGCGCAGCACATGATCCAAGCGGTTGTTCTCGGCCTCGTAGTAACGGTCGCCGACGCCGCTGAAGCCGAGCCGCCCCAACTGCGGCGCCAAGGCCGCCGCTGCCACGTCTTCGCCAACCTCCGCGGCCAAAGTCCCGATCTCGTCCCGCGCCCAATCCACATCGGCATCGACGTCGATGATGCGCGCCACCACCAACGCGCCCTCCACCGGATCGTTCGGCGCCTCCAGAAAGCCGGCCAGCGCCTCCTGCAAGCGGGCGTTCACCAGCTAGAAGCCGTTCATGCAGTGCGGGCGGTAGCGCGTTGCGAACAGCGCGTCCAGCGCCGGCAAGCGTTTTTCGTCCGCCACCGTTGCACGCCCAACGCGCACTAGCTGGCTAAGCGATGAGTACCCCGCCAGCAACGAGGCTAAGGCGTGCGGCGTCACCGTGAACTTCGCGTTTGCCCCTCGACGCGCGGCGCTTGCCTCCGCTTGCGTGCCGTCCGTGGCCAAGCGATAGGCGCCGACGTTCCACGGACACTCGGCGTCTTCGGCGATGCGCAGCGTGGTTTCGCCGGCTACGTCGTATCCCCGCGCCGCCAACGCCGCCTGGGCGTCCACCACGCGCAGCCAGATGCCGTCCGCCGTGCGCCGCTGCAGGACGCGCGGTTCCAACAGCAGAGACAGTGCCGGGTCGTCCTCGGCAGCGAAGTAAGTGGTTACTTTTCCCACCAAGTCGTGGGCCCGCACGAACTCCCACAGGCCGCGGTAGCCGTTCATGTTCAGCCACACGAAATCCGTGATGGCGAGAGTTTGATCCAGGTCCGGGTCGGAGCTGGGCTCCTCGTCCGGGGAGACGGTGTAGAGCATGTAGCCATCGGGCTCTTGGTCGGCGCCGTAGTGGATGGCGCAATAGGTCTTGCGCTTCTTGTTGCGGAAGGGCAGTTCCCACTGCACCGGCGCGCGGTGCAGCAGCAGGTTGCGCGGCTCGATGAAGCGCCGATAGACGCCGGTGATGATCGGCACCGCCTTTTCCGTCTCCACGATGCGCGTGTGGCCTGCCGCCGCCTCGCCGAATTGGAACCCGGCGAAGCGCGGGTCGAAGGAGTACTCCACCTGGCTGCTGGCCGGCCCGTAGCCGAAGCGCTGGTAGATGGCGCCCATGGACGCCCACAGAATGGCAACCGGCTGGTTGTTCTCGCGCGCTCGGCACAACAGGTCGCCGATCAGTCGGCGCACCAACCCGCGGCGGCGGAAACCCGGTTCCGTGCCCACGGCGGTGACGCCATCGGCTTGCACGCCGCGGCCGTTGAACCGCATCTTGAACGGAAACCCACCGGAGCTGGCCACGAGATCGCCTTTGTGGAAGGCGGCGTGCGTCCATTCCGGACGCAGCACTTCCGGCTCGTCTTCCTCCGGCTCGCCACCGGCGAAAACGTAGCGGCCAAGGCGCTTGAGCGCCGGCATTTCCTCCGCCGTGGCCGGGCGAAACTCGAACTCTTCCATCGCGGTCTCTTAGTTGATGCGGGTTTCCGCCTCGCGGCCGTGGCTGAGCAGCACGAGTTTGCCGTGCTCGGTGCCGATGTGGGTCACCGAGCCGTTGTCCGGGCGGAACACGATGAGTTCCTCCGCGCCCAGCGCCGCGCCCACGATGGCGTTGATAACGACGAAGTGGCAGAACACCACCGTGTCGCCCGCAAACGCCAAGACGCAGTCGATCGCGCTCTGGCGCCAAGCCAGCGCTTCGGCCGGCATTTCCTCCCAACGCCCGGCCATGACCCCGCGCAACCAATGCGCCCGCAGCGCAAGATCCATCGTTGGCGCGGGAATCTCCGCCACCCGCGGCTCGATGATCGCCTCCACGCCCCAGCGGCTGGCCAGCGGCGCCGCCGTTTCCCGGGCGCGGGCAAGCGGGCTGGTGTAGATGGGCGCCGGCGCATCGAACTCGCTCGCCAGCGCTGCCGCGGCGGCTTCCGCTTGCGCCCGGCCCACGGCGTCCAACCCGGGATCGCGATGGCTGTCGTACCCCGCCGCGGCGCGACCGTGGCGGACGAGACGAATCGTTGGCATGGACGCAGCTTCACTCCGCTTTTGGCGCAGGGTTTTCCGCCCCGCTTGCTGGGTTCAATGGCAATTGCGGGCGAGATTGTAGCGTTTTGCCGTGCGCCGCTCCCAGCCGCTACCCTGCGTTGGCGTTTGCTACGATGGCCGGATGGTCGCTGCCCCGAACACCGCCCCGAGGATCCCCTACGGCCGCGCCGATTTCCGCGGCATTCGCCTGGACGGCAGCCTGTATGTGGACAAGACCGCCTTCCTCCGCCCGCTGGAACAACACAGCTATGTGCTGTTCATCCGCCCTAGGCGCTTCGGGAAGACGTGCTGGCTGTCCACTTTGCAGAGCTACTACGACCGTTGCGAGCGCGAGAAGGATGCCTTCGACGCGGTGTTCAACGGCACGGCCATCGGCCAGTCGCCCACGGCGAACCGCAGCCGTTACGTGGTGCTGCGGCTGGACTTCTCCGCCTTCGGCCTGCGCATCGGCCACTTGGATGAGGATTTCGCCTACTACTGCTTCCAGCACCTGCGGGCGACCTTGGAGCGCAACGCAGATCTGTTCCCCGACGACGTGCGCCAGCGCATCTTGGCCGCGCCCACCGGTGCCGGCCAGCTCAACGAGTTCTTTCTGTACGCCCGCGAACACGACATTCCGCTTTACGTTCTGATCGACGAATACGACAACCTAGCCAACAACATACTGGCCCGGCATGGCGAGGACGCCTACCACGCCTTCACGCACGACGAAGGGTTCTTCCGCACCTTCTTCGCCACGCTGAAGGCCGGCGCTTCCACCGGCGCACTGGAGCGCTTGTTCGTGACCGGCGTCTCCCCCGTGGCGATGGACGATGTGACCAGCGGCTTCAACATCGGGCGCAACCTGAGCTTGCACCCAGAGCTGAACGCCATGCTGGGCTTCACGGAGGACGAGGTGAAGCGGGTGCTTTGCACCTACCACCACGCCGGCGTCATCGGGGAACACCCCGACGACGCCTTGGCGACCATGCGCCAGTGGTACAACGGCTACCGTTTCGCCACGAAGGCGCGGGAGGACGTGTACAACACGGACATGGTGCTCTACTACTTGGCGGAGTCCATCGATACGGCCGCCCCCCCGGAGGAGATGATCGACGACAACGTGCGCGTGGACTACGGCAAGCTCCGCCACCTGCTCACCGTCGGGAACCAGCTCAACGGCAACTTCGATCTGCTGCGCACGGCGATGACGACCGGCCGCACCGAGTGCCAAGTGAGGCGGAGCTTCCCGCAGCGGGAGCCCTCAGCGGGGGTGCGCGAGGGGCTTGCCCCTCGCATGAAAGAGCTGGACGACCGCGAGAATTTCCTCTCCCTCCTCCACTACTTCGGCCTGCTGAGCATCCGCCCCGACGCGCCGGGCGAACCGGAACTGGTTGTGCCGAACCAGACCGCCCGCCACCTGTTGCACGCCTTTCTCCGCGACGCCTACCGGGACGTGGGCGCGTTCACCGTGTTCTTGCACGAGTTGGAGCGCCTGCTGCGGCGCATGTCCCAGCACGGCGAGTGGCAACAGGTGCTGGACTTCCTGGCCCAAGCGATAGAAGCGCAAAGCAGTGTGCGCGACTACCTGCGCGAGGAGAAGATGGTGCAGGCATTCCTGGCGGCGCACCTAGGGGCAACGGACCACTTCCTGTTCAGCACCGAGCGCGAGTTCGGCAAAGGCTTCGTGGACTTCTGCCTGGAGCCGTTCGTCGCCCGCCATCCGCAGGCGCGGCACGGCTATCTGATCGAGCTCAAGTACGTAAAGCGCAAGGACGACGCGGCGAAGCTGGACGCCGCGCTGGCCGAGGCCACGGCGCAGCTTAAGCGCTACTTGGCGGACGACTATCTGCAACGACAGGCCCCGGAAATCGCCTACACCGGCATCGCCGTCGTCTTCCACGGCTGGGAACTCGCCCGCCGCGAGGCGGTGGCGTGATGGCGGACGCGCCGAACGCCGCCACGGCTCCGCGGATCCCCTACGGCCGCGCCGATTTCCGGGGCATCCGCCTGGACGGCAGCCTGTATGTGGACAAGACGGCGTTCCTGCGCCCGCTGGAAGAACACAACTATGTGCTGTTCATCCGCCCGCGGCGTTTCGGGAAGACGTGCTGGCTGACGCTGCTCGAGTGCTACTACGGCCGCCACGGGCGCGACGAGTTCGAAGCCGTCTTTGGCGGCACGGACATCGGCGCATCGCCAACCGGGGAGCGCGGCCGGTATCTCGTGCTGCGCTTCAACCTCTCCGGAATGGACACCACGCCGGAGCGCTTGGAAGAGCGCTTTGAGGAGTGCTGCGACATCGACCTCTACCGATCCCTGAGCCTGAACGAGGACATCTTCGACGCCGGCACCGTGCGCGACATCCTCTCCCTGTCGTCGATCAACGCCAAGCTGCGCAAGGTGTTCGTCCTAGCCAGCCAACGCGGCGTGCCCGTGTACATGCTCATCGACGAATACGACAATCTGGCGAACGCGGTGCTGGCCCGCCACGGCGAGGACGCCCACCATGCCCTGACCCACGACGACGGCTTCTACCGCAGCTTCTTCGCCACCTTGAAGACCGGCACGGACACCGGCGCGCTGGAGCGCCTGTTCGTCACCGGCGTTTCGCCACTGGCGATGGACGACGTATCCAGCGGCTTCAACATCGGCCGCAACCTGAGCTTGAGCCCAGAGTTGAACGCCATGCTGGGCTTCACCGAGGACGAGGTGAAGCAGGTGCTTTGCACCTACCACGACGCCGGCGCCATCGGCGAGCACCCCGACGACGCCTTGGCAACCATGCGCCAGTGGTACAACGGCTACCGTTTCGCCGAGGAAGCCGACGAGGACGTCTACAACACCGACATGGTGCTCTACTACCTGGCGGAATCGCGCGGCAGGTCAAGCCCGCCGCTCCGACTAATCGACGACAACGTGCGCGTGGACTACGGCAAGCTCCGCCACCTGCTCACGGTTGGGAACGAGCTCAACGGCAACTTCGACCTGCTGCGCGCGGCGATGACGACCGGCCGCACCGAGTGCCAAGTGAGGCCGAGCTTCCCGCAGCGGGAACTGGACGACCGCGAGAACTTCCTCTCCCTGCTCCATTACTTCGGCCTGCTGAGTATCCGCCCCGACGCGCCGGCCGAACCGGAACTGGTGGTGCCGAACCAAACCGCCCGCCACCTGCTGCACGCCTTCCTGCGCGACGCCTACCGCGACGTGGGCGCGTTCACCGTGTTCTTGCACGATTTGGAGCGCTTGCTGCGGCGCATGGCGCAACACGGCGAATGGCAACCGGTGCTGGACTTCCTAGCCCAAGCGATAGAAGCGCAAAGCAGCGTGCGCGACTACCTGCGCGAAGAGAAGATGGTGCAGGCATTCTTGGCGGCGCACCTGGGGGCGACGGACCACTTCCTGTTCAGCACCGGGCGCGAGTTCGGCAAAGGCTTCGTGGACTTCTGCCTGGAACCGTTTGTAGCCCGCCATCCGCGGGCGCGGCACGGCTATTTGATCGAGCTCAAGTACGTCAAGCGCAAGGACGACGTGGCGAAGCTGGACGCCGCGCTAGCCGAGGCCACGGCGCAGCTCGAACGCTACCTGGCGGACGACTATCTGCAACGACAGGCCCCGGAAGTCGCGTACACCGGCATCGCCGTCGTCTTCCACGGCTGGGAACTCGCCCGCCGCGAAGCCGTAAGGTAGGTGTCGGTCACGCCGATTGCGGCCGACGCGGCGGCGGGACAACAGGCGCATTCGTCTGTCGCTCCCAACTTCGTCGAACCAGAATCGCCAAGCTGGCGAATGGGCGGGACCCGCTCGCGCCTTCGGGACTCGCCAAGCGTTGGAACCAGACCATGCGCCATTCGCGGTGGAACTCCTCCATCCAGCCGCGGGTGCGGATTGCCGCGAGTAGGCGGTTGTCCGCGAGCATCACGGTGGCGGTGCTGGGGTGGTCAGCGGCGGGGGGTGTGGTGGGCAAGCCCAAGGCAGTGCGCAGTCGTTGGTCGGCCGCGGCGGATGAACCGTTGGCGGCCAGGGCGTGGCCGATCCACGGTTGGTCGAGCATGCGGAGCCACATGGGGGCGAAGGTGAAGGGCGGATGTGTTGTCGCGCCGGCTTCGAGCAGGTGGTAGCCGCAGATTCCGGTGAAGTCCAACACCGTGTCGTCGGCTCGCAGGCGGGCGAACCAGCGGGCGGCGGCGTCTTTGCAGTACGTTGCTGGCAACGGTGGGCGGGCTTCGCGCCACGGGTCCACCGGCAGCGCCAGCAGCAAGGCGAGCAGGGCGGCGCTTCCCAACCGGAGTACGTAGGGCGAAATCCGCGCCCAGCCGAGCAGCTTGGATGCTGCCACCGCGGCCAGCAATCCCACGACAGGTGCCATCTCCACCCAGTACTCCGGTGGTGCTGGTGGCTTGGCGTAGGCCATGAAGGCGAAACCCAACGCCAGGGGCGCGGCCAAGGCGGGGGCAAGGCGCAACGCGGTTCCCCGGCCAGCGGTGCGCCACATGCCGGGGAGCCACGCCGCGCCCAGCGCCATGAGTGCCACGAAAACAACCACCCACGGTGCGTCCAGCAGCATCCGCCACAGCGTCTCGGCGGAGAAGAAGTGGTAGCCGGTGCCGCGCATTTCTATGACTGCGAACGGGGCGCCGAACACGGTGCGGATGAAGACGTCGAACGGGCCCCACGCCCAGTACGCGCCGACCACCAGCACCGAAGGCACTGCCGCTAGGCACGACCACGCCAATCGTGCGCCAATGGCAACTCTTCGGTGGCCGGTGCTGGGGACGCGGGCGTTCCCAGGGCGCCGACCTAAGCCGCCGAGTACGGCCCAAAGCGCCAACCCGACCGCCACTACCGCAGCATGAATCATCACCCACGGCAACACGCCGACGACCAGCGCCGAGAGGAGATACGCCCAGCGCCGGCCGCGCAAACCGGCCACCAAGAGCGCGAACGCCACCACCGCCAACGCCATGACGAAGTGGTTGGGCAGTGTGCTGGCGTGCAGATCGGTGGCGTTGGCGGTGGCCAACAGGGCGATGGCGCCCACCGCCGCCGCCAACACGCCGACGCCGCGTTGGAATAAGCAGAAGAACAGGTAGACCGCCGCGGCGTGAGCGAGCCAAGCGAACATTCGTAGTAGCGCAACGGCGCGGCCGGCATCGTCCACACAGGCCGAGGGCAAACCGATGAGGTAAGCCAATGGCGGGCGCACATCCCAATACTCGGCGTAGGGGAACGATCCGGCGCGGAGGACCTCGCCCATGCGCAGCAGACTCAGCTCGTCCGCGCCGACGCCGACGAACAACTCCCGCAAGAGCATCGTGGCGAAGATCGCCAACGGGAAAGCCGCCACCGCCGGCCGCACGCGCCCGGCGTCGCGCAGGAAAGACTGCCACCCGCCGCGCCGTTCCGCCATTTCTTGTTCCGCCACCCCGCGCCATGCCCCGGGCAGCGCCCCGGCAGGAAGGTGTTGAGGGGCGCGAATGCTACCATCAGGCATGGATCGCGTCCTTGAAGTCGGCGGCTACGCGGCGGGGTATTGCGGGCGCTTGTTCGCCCAATGCGGCTGCGAAGTGGTGCGCGTCGAAACGGCCCCAGACGCGCCGGCGTACGTTAGCGACGAGGCGATGGATCTGCACCTCCACCCAGGCAAACGCCGCCTGCGAACCGACGACAAAGCCCTCATCACCGCCCTCGCCGACCGCGCCGACATCGCCATCGCGCAAGCCGACACCGCCGATGCTCTGTTGGCGCTTGGCTTCGACGAGTGGCGCGCGCCGGTGAAGGTGGCCATCACGCCGTTCGGCCGCACCGGCCCGAAACGCAATTGGCGCGCCACCAATAGCACGCTGCTGGCGATGGGCGGCTACACCTACCTGATGGGCGATCGCCACCGGGCGCCACTCACGCTCCCCGGCCACTACCCGGAGTACCAAAGCGCCGCCTTCGCGTTCGCCGCCGCCAACGCCTGCCGTCTCGCCGGCGAGAGCAAGGCCATCGACGTCTCCATGTTGGAGGTGGTGATGGCGCTTAGCCAGTTCACCACGGTGTTGTGGCACTGCGCCGGCGTCATCCGCTCCCGCCACGGCAACGACTTCTGGTCGGTGGTGCCCACCAACATGTTCCGCTGCGCGGACGGCTGGGTGTACATGAACATCGTGCCCATGTTCTGGGATGCGTTCACGGTGTTCCTCGACCAGCCCGAGCTGGCCTTGGACGAGCGCTTCAAAACGAACGAGGGGCGCAAGCGCCACCGCGACGCCCTGCACGAGCTGATAGCCGAAGCGCTGGCGCCGCGCACCACGGCGGAGGTCGCCGCTGACGCCGAGCAATGCCGCATTCCGCTGGGCGTGGTGCAATCGTTCGACGACGTGTTGGCGGACCCGCATCTGGAGGCTCGGGACATGTGGCAATCCGTCACCACCGCCGACGGCCGCACCGTGCGCTCACCGCACGTGCCTTGGCGGGTGGAAGGCGAGCGTCGGCCAACGCTCGCGCCGATCGCGCCGGTGCCGGCGAGCGCCGAACACCTGTAACGCCGGCACCATGGCCGACGGCCCGTTGCGCGGCGTGCGCATCCTCGACCTCACCCACGTTTGGGCCGGCCCGCTCGCCACCCGCATCCTCGCCGATTTGGGCGCGTGCGTAGTGAAGATCGAAGCGCCTAGGGGTCGCGGTCCGCGCAACTACCGCGGCGCCTTGCCCATCGGCGGTTGGATCGGCGGCGCGGAACCGGCGGAACCGTGGAACGCCAACGCGGTGTTCGTCAAGCTGCAACGCAACAAAGGCAGCGTGGCGTTGGACTTGAAAGCGCCCGCCGGCCGCGAGACGTTTCTCGAACTCGCCACGGTTGCGGACGTCGTGATCGAGAACTTCAGCGCCCGCGCCATGACGGGGCTCGACCTCGACTACGAAGATGTCGCCAAGGTCAATCCACGCATCGTCTACGTTTCCATGCCCGGCTACGGCAAGAGCGGCCCGTACCGGGACCGCGTGGCGTTCGGCCCCACCGCGGAGGCGATGTCCGGCCTCGGCACGGTGCTGGGCTACGGCGCGGACGAACCACGCAACACGACCATGGCGCTCATGGATCCCATCGCCGCGACCCACGCCGCGGCCGCGCTGGTGGACGCGCTGCGCCGGCGCGACCGCACCGGCCGCGGGATGCGCGTGGAGCTGTCGCTGCACGAAAGCGGCGTGGCGTTCTGCGCCCCGTGGCTGCTGCAGACGCAACTCGGCGGCGGCGTGGCGCGGCTGGGCAATCGCCACCCGCGCATGGCGCCGCACGGCGTATATCCCTGCGCTGGCGACGATGCGTGGGTTGCCGTCGCCTGCCGCCACGAAGTCGACTGGCAAGCGCTGCGTTCGGCAATCAGCGGTTTGCCGGCCGCGGCCGATTTCCCCGAACGACGAGCGCAAGAAGACCGCATCGACGCCGCCATCGCCGAGTGGACGCGCCAGCACGCCAAAGAGGAAGCCACCGCTAGGTTGCAAGAGGCTGGCGTTCCGGCGGGCCCGGTGAACACCACGCCGGACATGACTGCGGACGCGCAGGTGCGAGTGCGGGGGTTCTTCGTGCCTTTGGAACCCGGCCCCACGCCGATGCCCGGCAATCCCGTGAAGATGCCCGGCTCAAGCAGCGCGGACTGGACCGCGTGTCCCCGCTTGGGCGCCGACAACCACGCCGTTCTGAAGGATTGGCTGGATTATGACGACGCCCGCATCAACGCGCTGGAGACGGCCGGCGTGTTGGTGGACAAACCGCCGAAGTAGCGGCCCGGCCGATGGTTTGTCGTGCGATAGCATTGCCTCATGGCAACGCTGGACAACACTCCCGCATCGGCCGCGCGGGGCGGCGACGCGTCTTGGCCGCTGCTCCGGGCGAAAGTGCAGCCGCCGCGGCTCGTGCCGGGCTACCACCGCCGCGACGATCTCATGCAGCGCTTGAAGCCACTCCGCCGCTTGACCGTGCTGAAGGCCGCCGGCGGTTTCGGCAAGACGACGTTGCTGGCCGACGTGTGCCGCCTCTGGCGCGAGGGCGGCCGCGCCGCGGCGTGGTTGACGCTCGATGAACAGGATGCTCCGGGCGTCTTGGACGCCTACCTCGCCTACGCCTTCGAGCACGCCGGCGTGCCGCTGGCGGAAAGCGGCGAAACGGGCGAGCAAGGCGCGGCGCTGCCGCATCGGGCGCGGCGGCGCACCGAACTCTTGTGCGTCGCCATTGAGGCGCACGCCAAGCCCTGCCTCCTGTTTCTCGACGAAGTGGACATGGTCCGCGACGCCCGCGCCTTGAACACCTTGAACTTCCTCTTGGCGCACGCGCCGCGCAACCTGCACATCGCCATGGCGCTGCGCGACAATCCGGGGTTGGATCTGGCCAGCGCCATCCTGAACGGCGACGGTATCTACCTCAGCGCCGACCAGCTGCGGTTCCCCAAGGAACGCATCGCCCGCTTCTTCAACACCAAGCTCTCGCGCCGCGAACTGGGCGCGATTGCCGAGCGCACCGAGGGGTGGCCGGTGGCGCTGCGCGTTTACCGCAACATGCGCGCCGGCGCCAGAGGGCGAGGGCCCGGCAAGGGGCGGCTGCCGGATCGGGACTGGGACCGGGTAACCGGCGTCGCCGCGGATTGGCTTGGCGAACGCCTATTGCGCAATCTCGCCGACGAGGATCGGCAGATGCTGCTCGATCTCTCCTTGTTCGAGTGGATCACGCCGGCTTTCGCCACCCAAGTGCTGCAAACCGCCGACGTGCGCCGCCGCATCGACGCCATGGTCGCGCTGGACGGCCTGGTGCAACCCGGCACCGACGCCAACACCTTACGGCTGAATCCGGTGCTGAAGGACTACTGCGCCAACCAGCGCTTCCGCGAGGATCCGCGGCGCTTTCGGGAAATCCACCGCCGCATCGCCCAATCCGAAGCGCGCGAAGGACGCCTGATTCCCGCGTTGCGCCACGCCAGCGAAGCGGATGACAACGACCTCATCGGCCAAGTCGTCGAGCAATGCGGCGGCGTTCGGCTGTGGGCGCACTTCGGCGCGAAGATGCTCACCGTCGCCGATGGCTACTTGACGCCAAGCGTCGTGGAGAAGTTTCCGCACGCAGCGCTGCTGCGTTGCGCGGCGTTGACGCTGGCCGGGCGTTTTGCCGAGGCGACCGAGCTCTACATGCGACGCGGCTTGGAAACGGAGGGGTTCACCCGCGACCGGCCGGGCGGCGACGAAGAACGCCTGCGCAACGCGCACCTGCTGGTGCAAATCACCTTGGTCGGCTTCGCGTGCCTGCCCCTGACGAGCTCCCTAGTGAGGCAGGTGTTGACCGCGGCCGAGGCGCGGCTGCGCACGCCGCTGGACGACCCCGTGGTACACGGCGCCCTGCACATGGGCCTCGCGTCGGTGGACCAGCAACGCGGTCTGCTGGATCGGGCGCGCGAGCGATTCGCCAAGGCGAACAAGTCGTTCACCGAAGTTGGCGCCAGCTACGCCTTGGTGTCGAACAATCTCCACATGGGCGCGCTGGCGATGGCGCAAGGCCGCACGGAAGACGCCGCACGGCTGTTCGGCCAAGGTCGACGGACCACGATCGCGGACATCTTCCTAATGGAACTGGCCTACGAACGCACACTCACCCGGTTCTCCAAGCCACTGCCGCCGTTGCAGCAGGTACTCGGCTGGTTCGACGTGTACGCGGCTGCCTACGGGCTGGCGGCCGACTTGGCCTTCGACAAGGGCAACGCGCAGGCGGCGCTGCTGGTGGTGGACGAGGCGGACGAAAAAGCGCGCGCCAAAGGTCACATTTCCGTGCAGCGGTTCCTCGCCGGCTTGCGGGTGCGCTGGCTGGTGCGCGACGGCCTGGCCGATCAAGCCGAGCAGGCATGGCATCGCAACAAACTGCCCACCGAGGCGGCGAAGCTGCTGAACTTGGAGCGGCAGTCTTGGCGCGAAATGGAGGCGATTTGCTGCGCCCGCGCTCGTCTTTTCGCGGCAACCGGCCATCTCACCGAGAGCCGCGAGCTCATCCGATCATTCTGCGACTTGTGCGCCGAACGCGGCCTCTACCGGGCGTTGCTGAGCGGGCTCGCCGTGGCCATGCATGTGGAACACATGGCGGACGACCCCGGGGCAGCCGCCGCGCACCTCGTGCACTACCTGCGCTTGACGCGAAAAGTGGACTTGCTGCGTCCGCTCGCCCGGGAGCGCGAAGCCACGCTCTACGCGCTGGACGCCCTCCTTGCCGACCCCGCCGGCGAGCACGACGAAGCGCATGTCGAGCAGGCGCGATCGTTGCGCGAGCAGCTGGACGAACCGGAAACGCCCAGCACGCCAACCCTCACCGAGCGCGAACTCGCCATCGTGTACGGCGTGGAGAACGGCTTGCGCAACAAGGAGATCGCCCGCCAGCTCGGCCTCTCCGAGAACGGCGTTCGCTACCACCTGAAGAACATCTACCGCAAAACCGGCGCTCGCAGCCGCATCGACGCGGCGCGACGCGCCAAGGCCCTTGGCGTTGGCGGCCCGGCCCACGCGGGGGGGGGGGGTTAAGTAACCCACCTTCACAACGGGTGACTCGCATGTTCTCGTGGGTCGCGCGCAGAAAACCGCGAAACGCGGAGAAATCCTAGCCGCACCCCTCCGCCACGCCACCTGTACCAACAGGCGGCACGTCCTACCCCTTCCGGTAGTGCAAGCGCCCGGTCGCCATCTACCGCTTTTGCCAGCCCCGCTACCGCCCGCGCGCCATTACGCTCGCAACAATTGGGTTGGGGAAACGTGCGCACTGCCGATGGCGTTCAACAAAGTCACCTTGGGCATCGTCGCCACGCTGGCGCTCGCCGCGGTTGCGGCGGCGTTCTACGGCGCCGCGGTATGGACGGACGTGGCCGCCTCCAGCAACACGGCCGCGTGGTACAAGGGCGGGGCGTTTGCCGCCGCCTTCGTTCTGACGGCCGCGTGGATTGCGCTGTTAACCGCTCGTTCGCGCCCGGCGGCGCTCAGCGTCGCTGGCGCGCAACACGCGGCACGACAAGCACCGGTTGCCAACGCCGGACGTCAACCACGCCAGTTTTCGCGGGCACCGCGGACGCCGGCGCACAGCCGCAATGGCCAATCGCCGGCGGTTGCCGACGCGCTCAAGATCCACGCCGCCGAAACCCACCGCTTGCGCGAGGCAATGATCGCGCAATTGGTCGCCGAGCGGCTGCAAACGGCGGCCAGGCGCATCAATGCCACCGTGGCGGAGCTGCGGCGGGCGCCGGCGGCCGCGTACCTTGCGGCGCGGGTGGATGGCGAAGCCGGCGAAGTTGCCGCCTTGGCCGCGTCCTTCGCCGGACTGTCGCGGCACCACGCACAGCCAGCGGCGGTGGTGGATGTGGCCGCGTGCTTGCACGAGTTGGTCGCGGGCACCGACGTTGGCGGCGTACCGGTGTCCGAAGTCGCGCCCGCGCCGCCGGAAGCGCGGCTGGAAGTGGTCGCTGTTCCCACCGCGATTCGGCTGATGATCGCGAACCTGTTGGACAACGCCGCGCTTGCGGTGCGGCTGGCGCACCAGCGCCCCGCGAAGGACGGTCGCGTAACCATTTCCTGCGCCCTCGACGGCAACCGCGTGGTCGTCACCGTTGCGGACAACGGCATCGGCATGACCGCGCCGCAGCGCGAGCGGGCGTTCCTGCCCTTCTGCTCGGGTTGGCCGTCCGCGGCGGCGAACGGCGCGTCCGGCCCTCTCGGCATGGGGTGCGGGCTGGCCATCGCAGCGAAGCTGGTGGACGCCTGCGCCGGAACCATCGCGCTGGGTTCGCCACCGGACGGCGGCACCGTGGCGCAAATCAAGCTGCCCCTTTGGGAAGGCAACCCTGTTTGAGGCAAACGCCGTACTTTGGAGACTTAGGAGGAACATGACATGGGAAACATGTGGCCACAGGAGAGAAGCCCGCGTCCGGCGCGACGAAGCATCGTCGCCCTCGCGCCAGTGCTGGCGATAGCGGGGGCTTTCTTCCTCTCGACCGCCTTGACCTTGCCGCCCGCCGAGGCGAACGCGGCGATCAGCGCCCCGAATGTGGCGCTGGCGATGGACGCCGAGTTGTGTCCGCGCGACGCGGCCGCTATGCGTCATCGCGCCGCCTATCTGGTCGATCTGCGCAAGCCCTTGGGCGAGGAGCGCCAATCGCTGCCGGGCGACTTGTTCGACCGCCTGGCCGCCGGTCTCGACAAAGGCGACGAGCTGGCCGTGTTCGCGGTGTCCGAATACGCCTTGGCGCCGCGCGTGCCGCTCGGCCGGCTGTGCAAACCCTACGCGGCGGCGGATGTGGTGGGCGACACCAAGACGCGCCTCGCGGCCGGCGAATCGGAGTGCGGCAAGCTGCCGGCGCAAATGCCCCACGCGCTCCGCGAAACCGCGACGGCGTTCTGCGATCAGCGCGACCGCCTGCGCCAGCGCGTGGACGATCTGGCCGCCCGCGCAACCACGCCCTCGACCCACGCGCACCTCGTCGAAGCCATCGAGGAGACCGTGGCGGCCTTCCCGGCGAACGCCCCCGCCACCACGCTACACGTGTTCTCGGACATGTTCCAAGAAACCGACTGGTACTCCCACGCGCAAACGGACTCGCGGCGGTGGGAGTTCGCCGACTTCGCGGCCGACCGGGAGCAGGCCGCCGCGCCGCTGCCGGCGGAACCGAACACCTTGGCCACCGCCGTGGAGATTTTCTACCTGCGCCGACGCGGCAGCACCGGCCGCACCGAAGCGCGCGAACGCCACCAAGCCTTCTGGACGGACTACTTCGCCACCCACGCCTTGCGACCCACTTTTCACGACCCAGTGCTGTAAATCGCGCCTCAGCGGGTGCGGCAAGCGCCAAGCCAGCCGCACCACCGGGGTCACCCAGCCGTTACAGCGGAATGCGTTTTGCGTTCGCGTCTTCCGGCCACGTTTCCTTGCTGCTGTTGATCACGATGTTCTCCACCAACGGCGGGTGTTTCGGGGCGCCGTAGAGGCGGCGGCGGTTCAACTCGTGCATCAGCATCGAGACGTGGTGGCCCAAGCGCTCGCTCATGTCCGTGACCACGGCGTCCGCGAACTTGATCACCAGCAGCATGTGCGTGGCGGCCTTTTCCGCGGCCGCGGCGGCACCGTTGCCTTTCGATCGCAACGGGACGCTCCACATCACGTCCGCGCAGCGCCATTCCAAGGGCACCCAATCCACCGGCACCAGCACCATGCCTTCCAAATCGAAGCCGTCGAGCCAGCCGGGCGGGTGCAGCTTCGCCACGAAGCCGGACAGCAGATCCCGGGCCAGGAGCGGATGGGAGAACACCGGCGTCAGGCGGTGCGGCCGCGGGCGGCGCACCCAAGTGTGCTCGAACACCGGCACCAGCACGTCCTGGTCGCCCACCTTGCTTTCCAGCACGGTTTTCATGTCCAGGCGCGATTCCACCGTGGGATGGCCGCCGCGCCGACGCAGCAGGTCCGCGGTGGACCGAGCGCCTTTGGCGATGGCGTGATCCAAGGGCGAGGTGCCTTCTTCGGCGCTGAGCGCGTTCACGTCCGCGCCGTGGTCGAGCAGGCGCGCCGCCACGCCGGGCGAATCCGCCTGCGCGGCCATGTGCAGCGCCGTCAAATCGTCCTTGGCCTTGGCGTGGGGAGACGCGCCGCCGGCGAGCAGCGCTTCGGCCGTGTCCACGGCGTTGTACAGCGCCGCCGTGTGCAGCGGCGGGGCGTCGAACTCGTCGCGGTGCTCCACGTTGGCGCCTTGCAGCAGCAGCACGAACGCCGCGTCCACGGCGTTGAAGCGGGCGGCGACGTGCAGGGGCGTCCAGTCCGAGACGGCCGGCAGCGGCGCGTGGAGGTCCGCCCCGTTCTTCAGCAGGACGCGCGCCGCCAGCGCGGCGTTGCCGACGCAGGCCAGATGCAGCGGCGTCTCGCCGGAGCACATGTGGTAGTCCACGCCGAAGCCGGCGAGCAAGGCCGTCAGGTCGTCCGCCGTCGCGGTGTTCTCGGGCAAGCGGGCGTGCAATTCCGCGCCCCGCCACAACAGCGCACTGACGAGCCCGGGCAGGTTCAACACGGCGGCGTAGTGCAGATCCGTCCAACCGTGTCGGTCCACGATGGTGGGTTGCAGTTTGCGCTCCAACGCGCGGCGGAACGCCAAGGCGGTGGCTTTCTTGGTGGTCATGGGAGTACCGAGGTAGTTCAGTTACCCCCAACGGTAGAGTACGTTTTCGCGTCCGCATGTAGGAAATCAGCCCGATTTTTTGTAAGAAATTCGCCCGACGTGCGCTTATGTGCGAACGCACGGAAGCACGACCCATCCCATTAGTAGCGCTGTGGCACAATCTGCCCATGATCCCGTCCTTCAAGATCGTCGGCTTGGCGAAGGAGGTCGAAGCCGATGCGACCGAGCTGACCAACCCGGACGCGAGAGAGTCGCCTCCCGAGCGGCTCGGCACACGCATCGCCAATCGGTTCAGAGGTGGGCTACTTGAGGCACCGTTCGACGAACTGCGTGGGGCAACGGTCCAATCACTCGAGGCCTCGTAGACGGTCGTTCTAGACACGCATGTGACTGCGGCGCTGTGCGGGCAAGAAATAACCATTCACGCGTTGATGAACGCTTCACCAAACCACACCGGGTGGAGCACCGGAATCGATTAAGCATCCGCGTGAATCCAGCGGATGGCGTCCGCCACCACGGTTTCGCCGTCGGTTTGGTTGGACATCGAGACGTGGACGGTTCCCGCCGGTAGATCGAACTCTCCCAAGCTACGCCAGCCCGTTGCCGCGGTGGCACCGTCGAACTCCAACGCCGCTGTCTCGCCATCCGCGTGCAGGCGAATGTCGTAGGCGCCCAGCTCGCCGAACAGGAAATAGGCGCCCGTGCCCCCGACGAAGCCGGTGTGTTCGCCCAACTCCGGCACGATGCGATCCGGGTTGTGCAGCGCCAGTTGCCAGCGGCCCGCGTGGGGCAACTCGGCCGTGAAGACCAGCCGGCGTTCGCCGTCGCCCGGCGGACAGCGAACGATGGTGCGCCAATACTTGCCCCAAGCCGAGGAAACCTCCTGTCGCCGGCACACGTCATCGGCGGCGCCAAACCCGTACCGCCGGCGCTGGGAAGGCGGCGGATCGTCGGGGGATTCCACCTTGTTGCCGTTGTCGCCGGTTTCCACGCGGAAGCCGGCGTCCAAGTCGTCAACGACGATGCCTTGCGTTGCCGGCGGGCGCCAAGCGCTGACGATGCTGCCGTTCAACGCCGCGTCCGAACCGATGGCGTTCGGCGCGAACGCAAGCCGCAGTGGCGCACGGTTCAACGAGAGATAGGGCAGCAGCCAGAGCTGATCGAGTTTTGCCGGGGTGATCCAGCCGATTTCCACCGAGGATTTCGCGCCCACGCGAACCGGATCGCTGCGCAGACCGCCCCAGAGCCCGTGCTCGGTGGCGGCGAGGCGCACTAGACCGGGCGCGTTCTCGTCGTTGTACACATGCACACGGGATTCGTAGCGGGGCTGTCCCTGTTCGTCGTCCGCAAGCCGCCGAACGCGGGCCGAGGAAACCAAGAACCCGGGCAGAGTGGCGTCGCGCAGCCAATCGCCAAGGAGATCGGCCGCTTCGTCGCCGAGGGCGGCGGCAAAGTCTTCCGCCGTGAAGCGCCGGCCTTGGAAGTCCGCGCGTAGCCGCGCCAGCGCGGCGGCGGCTTGCGACGCTCCGAGCCCGTCGAGGACGGTGTGCGCCACCGCGCCGCCACGCAACAGGAAAGCGTCCAGCGCTGCCGGGTGTGGGTCGCCGCTCGCTTCCACAAGGGAGGACGAGGATGCCAGTTCCCACACTTCGGCATCCGTGGCGGGAAAGCCGAGCCGAAAGATGCCCCTCGCCGGAGGGTATCCCAAGAAGCCGCGAACCGTCTCGATCAAACCGCTTCCGAAACCCCGTTCGACGTCAAAGAAACGTGCGGAGAACGCCGGGGAAAAGAGCACAGGGCCGACCAGGAGTCTGGTGAGCAGTTCTTGGCACACGAAGTGCTGAGGCCCCGCGTCCGGGCCGGCCTCGGCGCTGGTCTGGAACAACAATAGATTCCGGGCGAGGGCTCGATGCGAATTGCCGCCGCTGCGGTCGTTTTGGAAGAACAGCATGATCTGCTGGAAGCGCGCCACCGCCGGGTCGCTGCGATCCCGTTGCGGAAACGGGCGAAAGTGGGCGGTGGGAAAGCTCTGTTCCTTGAGGGCGAGGATGCCCGGCTGCGCCAGAGCGGTGTCCATGCGCCAACCGCCGCCGTAGCCGCGCAGGCGGCTCGGCACCTCGACCAACGTGAAGCCATCGTAGGGAAAGGGCAGCCCCAGCGCCTGACCCTGCGCGAACGTGCCTGCGAGACTTTGCTTGAGACTGGCCGCGGCCCTGGCGAAGTAGTCGAGGTTGCGGGTGTGCTTCGGGTTCAGCAACAACTCCAGCGCAACGCCGCCGACTTCCATCGCTCGACGCTCGAACCGCGCCGCGAACAAGGCGACGGCCGGCACCGGCGCTTGCGGCCGGAACGCGAACACCGCGTCCTCGCCGCGCCGACGCCCGGGCCCGGCCACCAACCATCCGGCGGGAGCGTGGACTTCCAACGCCACCGTGAAGTAATCGGCCGACCGCGCCTCGCTTGGCGTTGCGCCCACGCTCGCGCCGGCGGTAGGCAGCCAATGCACCGCCGGCGTCAGCGCCACATAATCGCGTGCGAAAATGGCAGCCTCGGTGCCGAGCAGGCGCAGGCCGTTGCCCGCGGCGCGCTGCCGCCAATCCACCGCGCTGTCGAGATAGGCGAAGTCCGCATCGAGAACGCCGTGTGCGGAGAGCGCCAAAGTTACGGTGCCGCCCGGCGCTAGCGGCTCGGCCAGCTTCACCGTCAGCAAACCCTGCTCATGCGCAAACTGCGCCGGCTGGTCGTCGACGCGCAACTGCGACACCGCGAAGCCCGGGTTGAAGCTGAAGACCAGCTGCTCCAAGGATCGCTCGGCCGGCGCACGCAGTCGCAGCGCGATGTCCAGCGCCAGCGGCGTGGCTCCGCGCGGATCGATGGCAACCGTTCCGCTCACATGCTCCACATCCGGCAGCGCCGATTGCGCCGCGGCCGCTCGGTGCGCCGCCAACCAGTCGCTCCGCTGCGAGAGACCTGCGGCGGCACCCACCGTCAACGCGCCGAGAATCGCCGCGCCGACCACGAAGAACGCGCCGCCGGCGAACCGCAGTGGCGGCCGCTTCCGGTCTTCCCGCGGATGATGCGCCGCCGCGAAGGCGACGCATGCCGCGGCCAAACACCACAACGCGCCGCGCTGCGCCAAAACGCCGAGATCGACGAGGTGCGGCGCAATGTCGGAAACGGAAGCGCCGTAGCTGGACAAAGGCGACAGCGCCGGCCACAGATACGCCGGCAAGCGCGAGAAACCCCAAGTCAACAGCCCAAGCAACCCCAACCCTACCGCGGCGGCGACCCACGGCCGGCGCAACAAGGTCGCCAACAGCACGGTGACGGAACTCCACAAGACCAACACCGTCGGCGCGTCCAGAAAGACGAACCCCGCCAACGACCAAGTTGCCAAGGCATCCCCGGCCCACCAGTCAAAGGCACCGCCAATGGGCCCCAGCAGCCAAGCCACCACCCCCGCGACCAACAACGGCAGCCAAGCCGCCGTGGCCAAGGCCGCTACCCGCGCCGCAAGCAGCGCGACGTTCGAGAGCGGTTTGGCATCCTGAGCAGCGGCGGCCGCGTCACGCTTGCGAACCTCCACCGCGGCGAACACCACCGCCACGAGGCACAGCCAAAGCACGGGCGGGGCGATCTCCGGCAGCAGATACTTCGGCCCGAAGCCACCCGCCAGTGCGGATAGCGAAGACATGACCGCATGGAGGCCCGCGTAATGCGCGAACACCGCCCCAGCGACGAGGATCGGCACCGGCGTAAACACCCACGCCCAAGCCGACCTGCGAATTTCTCGCAAATCAGCTTGATAGATGGTCCGCACGGCTCCTTGCATGTGGCTCAACAACAGCGGTTCGGGGTTTGCGTCAGCCGCTCAAAGGCGAGGTGGCAGCGAGCCGGTCTGCGGAACGCGTTGGGTCGCTTGTTCGGAAACATCCTGCGCCGCACAAGGGTAGTCCTCCGCCAGTATCTCAATGCCGATCGCGCGCCGGCCAAGCTGCGTCGCCACCTTGGCGGTGGTGCCGCTGCCGGAAAACGGATCAACCACGAGGTCGCCCGAGTCCGTAAACAGCTTGATGAAGAACTCCGGCAGCCACTCTGGGAACGGTGCGCTGTGGCCGGTGTTGTGCGCCACGGGCGAGGCGTGGAGGACGTTACTCGGGTAGGCCATCGGGCGTCCCTGCCACGCGCTGATGCGCCGCCCGACGCCGGAGCGCGTGGCGGACTCCTGCCGTGAGATGTCGTTGGCGCTCATGTTCTTCAAGCGCGCCTTGGTCCAATCCCCGGTCGGCACCATCACCGCTTCTTGGTTCATTTTCACATCGCGGGTTTTGGCGAAGTGCAGCATGCGCTCCCACGCGTCGCGGAAGCGGTACTTCCACTTGCCCGGGGCGGCGGTGGTCTTGTGCCAGATGTACTCCTCCACCCAGCGAAAGCCGGTCTCTCGCTTGAGATGCAGTATCAAATCAAGCACATAGGTGTGGCGCTCGCCATCGAACGCCTTTTCCTTGATGTTGAGCACCAGCGAACCGGTGGGTTTCAGCACACGCAGCATCTGCTCGGCGCGAGGCGCGAACCAGTCCACATAGTCGTCGGGTTTGACACCGCCGTAGGTGCGTCGTCTGGCATCGGCGTAGGGGGGCGACGTGATGATGAGATCCACGCTGTCGCTGGGCATCCGGGCCAGAACATCCAAACAGTCTCCGGAGAGGATTCGCCCTTCGCACTGCGGCATGTCCAGAGCAAGCTGCACGGCTTCTTCGGTTTCGGGCAAACAGCGCATTGCAACCCCACCTACCGGTAGCGGGCGGCTTGGGTGGAGAACATCGTGGCGTACTTGCCCTTTTGCGCCATTAGCTCCTCGTGGCTGCCGCGTTCGATGCAGCGGCCGTTGTCCACCACCACGATGGTGTCGGCCATGCGCACGGTGGAGAAGCGGTGGGAGATGAACACCACGGTCTTGCTCTTGGCGACGTCCTCCAGCTGCTGGTACAGGCGGTTTTCGCGCAGGGCGTCCACGGCGGCGGTGGGTTCGTCCAGGATGAGCAACTGCGCGTCGCTCATGAAGGCGCGGGCGATGGCGAGGTGTTGCCACTCGCCGCCGGAGAGGTCCACGCCTTCGTCGAAGGTCTTGCCGAGGATCGTCTCGTAGCCCTTTGGCAGGCCGGCGATGATGTCGTCCGCGCCGGCTTGTTGGGCGGCCGCCTCCACCAGCGGGCGTTCGCCGATGGCTTCCACGCGGCCCAGGCCCACGTTGTCCGCGGCGGAGATGTCGTAGCGGTAGAAGTCTTGGAACACCACGCTCACGCTGGAGCGGAAATCCGGCAAGTCGTAGTCGCGCAGGTCCTTGCCGTCCAGCAGCACACGGCCTTTCGTGGGGTCGTAGAGCCTAGCCAGCAACTTCACGATGGTGGTTTTGCCGGCGCCGTTCTGGCCAACCAGCGCCATCTTCGCGCCGGCCGGAACGTGGAAGGAAACATCCTTGAGGATCCACGCGGCGTCCTCCCCCGACGCCGGATAGCGGAACCACACGTTCTCGAACTCGATGCCGGCGCGGATAGGGCGCGGCAGCTTCGGCGCGGGAACCGTGCGGGGCGGACGCAGGGCTCCCTGCACGGATTGGGGATCCAGATCCATGAGGTCGAAGAAGCGCGTGGCGAAGAGCGCGTTCTCGTACACTTGGCCGCCGGCGCCGATGATCCCGCCGAGGCCGTTGCGCACGTTTTGCGCGGCTTGGAACACCAGCGCCAGGTCGCCGATGGTGATGCGCGCCAAGGCCGCCTGGAACACCGCGTAGCCCCAGATGGCGCCCACGCCGCCCAGGGACAGCACGTTGAGGCCCATGTTCACGCGCAGGAAGTGCAGCATCAGCCGCTGCAGCTTCGTCAAGTAGATGTCGCGGAAGTTCTGGAACCGCGCCACGAACAGATCCCGCAGCCGGAACGTGCGCACCTCCTTGGCGCTGTCGCGGGCCGTGAGCAGCCGCTTCATGTAGTCGATGAGCCGATCGTTGCGGATCAGCTCGGCGTTGAGCTCGAAGCGGCGGCGCGCCATGCGGCCTTCCATGAAGACGCGGGGCAGCGCCGTGGCCAGCAGCACCACGATGGCCAGCGGATGCAGGATGGAGAGCAGCGCCATCATCGCCGCCACCGAGAACAGCTGCGAGACGAGCGACATCGTGGAGTGGCAGATGTTGGTGAGGCGGTAAATCTGCGTATTGGCGTGGTGCATCTGGTCGTAGAATCGGGGCGTCTCGAAGAACGCCACGTCCAGCGCGCCCGCCTTGTCGATCACGCCTTGGTAGCCGGTGTACCAGATGC
The DNA here is from genome assembly GCA_965243095.1 of Candidatus Azotimanducaceae bacterium. GTDB lineage: Bacteria > Pseudomonadota > Gammaproteobacteria > Pseudomonadales > Azotimanducaceae > VXYL01. The sequence goes on along the minus strand of OZ251530.1, from coordinate 303,728 downwards.
GCTCGCTGAAAAGAGACTGCGCGTAGTTGCTCACCGCGTCGATCAGCGCCTGGCCAATCCACAGCGCGAAGATCACCGCCACCGGTTGAAACACCGCCATCCAGTCCGTCTCCTGCCCGGCGGCGGCCAGCACCGTGTCGATGATCACCTTGGTCATGTACACGATGGCCGCCGGAACGACGGCGGTTACCAGCATCAACGCACACTGCACGACGAGCAGCACGCGGTCGGCCCGCCACAGGTAGCGGAAGATGCGCGGCACCACCAGCGCGATGCTGCGCAACGCCGTGAAAGTGTTGGTCTCTTCCGGGCCGGAGTCGATCATGGCCGCGCCGGCGGTTGTGGTTTGCGCCGCGGTCAGCGCCCCTCGAAGCGCGGTTCGCGTTTCTCCACGAAGGCGCGGAAGGCTTCGCGGGAATCGTTGCTGGCGCCGGTGCGCGAGTGGCGCTCGGTTTCCAGCTCGATGTAGTCGCGCAGCGGCATGCTCTCGGCGGCCACGAAGTTCTTCTTCATTTCCCCGATGGCAAGCGGCGCGGACTTGGAGAGCCGTTTGGCGATGGCGTACACCTCGTCGCGGAAGCTCTCGTCCGGGAAGGTGTCCAGCACCAAGCCGATGCGCTGGGCTTCTTCCGCCGGGAATTTCTGCGAGGAGAAGAACAGCTCGCGCGCCTTGGTGGCGCCGACGATGCGCGGCAGCAGCCACGGGCCGGCCATGTCGCCGGAGATGGCGACGCCGAGGAACGCGGAGTTGAACTTCGCCTGCTCGCTGGCGTAGCGCAAGTCGCAGGCGCAGGCCCAGCCGAAGCCGGCGCCGGCGCAGGCGCCGTTCACCGCCGCGATGGTGACTTTCGGCATCTCGTGCAGCAGGCTGGTGATGTGGAAGTACTCCTTGCGGTTCGGCTCTTGCGGCTCGCCGCTGGTGGACGCCTTGAGATCCACGCCCGGGCAGAAGGCGCGCCCGGCGCCGGTGAACAGCACCACCCGTACGCTGGCGTCGTAGGCGACCGCGCCGAGGCACTCGTACAGCTCGCGCATCAACGTGCCGGTGATGCCGTTGAGACTGTCCGGGCGGTTGAGGGTGACGACGGCGAGGCTTTCGTCCTGCTCGTACAGGATGGTTTGGTAATCGGGATGCGCGTGGGGCATGGCTCGCTCCTTTCGTAGTGGGAGGTGCGAGCGTATCAAAGCGCGGCGGTGGCTTTGGCCTCGCTCAGCCGCCGCAGATCTTCCAGGGAGCCGCTGCGCCGGGCTTCGGCCGCCAGCGCGTGTTGCTCTCGCCCGCGTTGCGCGGCGAGATAGCGGCGGAGGCAATCGCGGAACTCGGCTGCCATCGCGTCTGGGGATTCGAGCGTGAGGGGTTGGCTGGCGAGGGCTGTGAGCTGCTCGTCGCCGTAGAAGTGGCCTAGCAACACCGCCGTGTCCGCGCCCGGCTGTTCGGCGACGTATCGCGCCACCTCGCCCAGCAAGCCGTTCGCAGCGATCAGTGGTTCGCGTTGCTCGGTGGAAAGGTTGTCGAACAACGCCGGCTGCCGCACCAGCCGGTGCAACAACGCATGGGCTTTGGGTTCGGCGTGGGTGGCCGCGGTGTCGGGCATTGGCGGCGCATCGTCGCCGGCCGGTTGGGGGTAATCGCGCGGCATCGTCGAAAGCCGACTCGCCAAGGTGGCGGGTTCGGTATCGGCAAGCGCCGCCAAATCGCGCAGCAACAGGTCGCGCAAGGCGCCATTCGGCAGCAACGCGATGTGTGGCAACGCCGTCTCGCAGAGAATCGCGCGGTGGTCGACCTGCTTGAGGTCGAGACCTTCCTTGGCGTGATCCCAGAAGTACTCGCCCACCGGCACGGCGTCCTCGATCAAAGAGCGGAAGTGCTCCGCGCCGCGGCTGCGCACCAGAGAATCCGGGTCTTCGCCTTCGGGCAGGAACACGAAGCGCAATTCCCGCTTGCCGTTGAGCGTTGGAAACGCCGCGTCCACCGCCTTCCACGCCGCGCCGCGCCCCGCCGCGTCGCCATCGAAGCAGCAAATCACGCGGTCCACAACGCGAAACAACCGCTTGAAGTGCGCCTCGCCAACAGCGGTGCCCAACGTCGCCACCGCCTCGCCGATGCCTTGGCCGGCGAGGGCGACGACGTCCATGTACCCCTCCACCACCAGCAAGTGGTCGATACGGTGCCGCGACCGCCGCGCCTCGAACAAGCCGTACACCTCCTCGCCCTTGCGGAACACCGGCGTCTCCGGCGAGTTCAGGTATTTCGCGTCGCCCTCTCTCGGGCCTTCGCCCTTCGCGCCGCTGCCCGGATACGTCCTGCCGCCGAAGCCGACCACGCGGCCGCGGGTGTCGCGGATGGGAAACACGATGCGGGCGCGAAAGCGGTCGTACACCCGGCCTTGCTCGTTCTTCGTGGCAAGACCGGCGGCGATCAGTTTCTCCTGCCCGAACTCGCCAAGCGCCGACTTGAGCGCCTCCCAGCCGGAGGGCGCCAAGCCAATGCCGAACTCCCGCACGATCTCGCCGCTGACGCCGCGGTCTTTCAGATACGCGGCGGCCTCCGGCCCTTCGGCGTGGTAGCGAAGCCAGCCGCGGAACTTCTCGTCGGCCGCGGAGAGCACGTCGTACAGGGGTTCCGTTTTTTCCCGGCTGGGCGCGCGCCGGGCGCTCTGTTCGCGCGGCACATCAACGCCGGCGAACGCCGCTAGGGACTCCACGGCCTCCGGAAAGGTGAGGCCATCCATCTCCATCAAAAAGCCCAGCGTGGTGCCGTGCGCACCGCAGCCGAAACAGTGGTAGTGGCCGTCCGCATAGACGTGGAACGACGGCGTTTTCTCCTCGTGGAACGGACACAACCCGATCTGGTTGCCGCCCGCCTTCTTGAGGCGCACACGGCCGCCCACCACGTCCGCGATGTCGACGCGTTCAACGAGGTTGTTGATGAACGACTGGGGAATCATGATTCCCGGCCGCCGATCACCCCAGCGCGGCGCGAACCAGCTTGCTCACGAGGGCCATGTCGGCGCGGCCGCGCAGCGGCTCTTTGAGCGCCGCCATCACCTTGCCCATGTCGCGCATGGTGGCAGCGCCGGTCGCTTCGATGGTTTCGGCGACCGCCTGTTGGATTTCGGCTTCCGAGAGCGCCGCCGGGAGGAACTCCTCGATGACCTCGATCTCGAAACGCTCGATCGCCGCCAGATCCTCGCGGCCGGCGTCCGTGAACTGTGTCAACGAATCCTGCCGCTGCTTGCGCATCCGCGACAGCACGGCCACCACGTCCTCGTCCGCCAGCTGGAGCTGGCCGTCGATCTCGGCCTGCTTCAAGGCGGCGTTCACCAGCCGCAGCGCTTTGACGCGCTCGCGTTCGCGGGCGCGCATGGCATCGGCGGTGGACGCCGCGATTCGCGACTTGAGAGCCGACATGGTTCGGCCTGACTTCGGAACGTGCGGCCCGGCGCTAAAACGCCCGCTCGAAGCGCCGCGCCTCGCGCTGCAGCTTCTTCAGATGCCGCTTCACCGCCGCCGCGGCCTTGCGCTTGCGCACGGTGGTGGGTTTCTCGTAGTACTCGCGCTTGCGAACCTCCGAAAGGATGTTGGCCTTCTCGCAGGAACGCTTGAAACGACGCAACGCGATGTCAAAGGGCTCGTTCTCCCTGATTTTCACGAACGGCAATTGCTTCTCCAGTGTTTGCTCTTTACATGCGAGGGGCCCGCCCCTCGCGCACCCCCCGCTGAGGGCTCTTCCATGCGAGGGGCTCGCCCCTCGCGCACCCCCGCTGAGGGCTCTCATGCGCCAAAGCGTCTCGCCACGGCGCAACGAAAGGGCCATTCTACTCGTCCGCTCCCGCCGCTGCCACTAGCACGACAGCAGCAACGCGTGTGCGATAGCCGCCGCAGTGCCGCCGATCACAACTTCGGCCGTTCGTCGGCGGCCTTGAAGAGGCGGTCGAGCGCGTTTGCGGTGGCGGCGTCGAAATGCTCGGCCAACCTACGCAGCCGCGCGCGTTCTTCCTCGCGCCCGGCCAGGCGGCCCTCCTCGCGCCCGGCCATGCGGCCTTCGTTGAGTTTCTGCTCTTCCCATTCCTGAAGCGTTTCCGCAAGCATCGTCGGTTTCTCCATCATGTCCGTCAACGACCGCAGCCGGTCGCCGAAGCGTTGGGGCAGCACACCGCGGCACCATACCGCAAAACCGCGCGACAAGGTCGCGTCACCGACCCCGGCGAAGGTTCGCGCCGCGTGCTCCAGCGCCGCGGCGACTCCGGCGGCGTCGGCCGCCTCCAGCGCCAGCCACGCCCGCGCCACGTTGCCATCCAGCGCATAGTCGCCCCGATAGGTCTTGGCGTCAACGAAGCGGAACGCCATGCGTGGCTGAAACTCCGCCAGCGCGTCGGGAACCCACGCGGTGCGCTCCGCCACTTGCAGCGGCGGCGACCACTGCGCCCGGCCGCTGTACACCACCAGAGGCATGTGCGCGGGAACCAACGTGGCGCCGCCGCGAAGCAGGTCGCGGCGCAATAGCGCCGCGTACTCGAGCAGCCGCTCCGCCATATGGGGATGGGAGCCGCTCTGGAACTCCACATGCACCACCACGGCAGCGCCGGGCGGGTGGCCGGCGGCGGGCTTGAACGGCGCGCGCCACGGCATGTCCTCGGCGCGGACGCGGTGATTGTCGGCGACGTGCTCGGCCGGCAGCCGCGCCAGCCAGTCGAGGTCGAGGTCGTCCACCCAGGGTTCGCCAAGCAGGCGCAGGAGGTCCGCCACCATGCGCGGGTGGGAGAACAGGTGCTTGTTCGCCGGGTCGCTCTGCGCGGCCGGGCGGCGCGGTCGTTTGTTCGAGAGTGCCATGCGCGCCAGTTTGAGCAAGGCGCGGGGCGCTTGGATACGGGTTTTGGCTGAAAATTGTGTAGGAAATCGTCCATTCGTGACGCGGCGATGGGCGGCGCTCGTATCTTGCGCTGCCCGTCACCCCGCGGCTTCCTCACGCCACCCGCGATAGTCCCCCGTCCATGTTGATGGCGCAGCCGGTGAGGTAGGAGGCGGCTTCGGAGACGAGGAACAGGGCGACGTTGGCGCACTCCTCGGCTTCGCCCATGCGGCCCATGGGCAGCGACTTGCCCGCCGCGGCGACGAAGTCGTCGAAGTTGGCGTTGCCGCCGGAGCGTTCGTGGGCGCGGCGCACCTGATCGGACTTGATGCTGCCGATCAGCAGCGCGTTCACCAGCACGTTGTGCGGGGCGCCTTCGCCGGCCAGCACCTTGGTGAGCGCCATGCCGGCAGCGCGCGACACGGACGTGGGCGCGGAACCGGGCGGTGGCGCTTTCGCGGCGACGTTGAGCATGTTGACGATGCGGCCCCAGCGCCGCTCCTTCATGCCGGGGAAGACCAAACGGCTGAAGCGGATGGCGGCGAACAGCTTGAGATCCAGGTCGGCTTGCCAGACTTCGTCCGTCAAGTCCTCAAAGCGGCCGGTTTGGCTTTGGCCGGCGTTGTTCACCAGAATGTCCACCGGGCCCAGTTCCGCCGCCACGGCGGCCACGGTGCGCTCGACGGCCGCCGGCTCGGTTACGTCGCACGGGTACGCCTGTACGCGGGCGCCCGCTTCGGCTTCCAACGCGGCCTTCGCCTCTTCGAGAAGGGGCGCGCGGCGGGCGATCAGCGCGACGTTGGCGCCGGCGGCGTGGAAGGCGGCGGCCATAGCCCGGCCCAGCCCCAAGCTGCCGCCGGTGATGAGGGCGGTTTTGCCCGTGAGGTCCAAGTTCATGCTGTCTCCTTGAGATTCGACGAAAGAGCCGATGGGGTGAGCGCGATGGTCTCTTCTGAACGATGCCCGGGCTGGCCCAAGGGCCCGTATTGCCGCTCGGCGAAGAACACCTCATCGCCCTCGAAGATGATCGCCGTGCTGGCGCGGGTGCCGTACTCCGCACCGCGTATGAAGGCCGGCGAATGGCTGCGTTCGGGGCCGCTTCGCTCGGCCGGGGCTGCCGGGTTCTCCGGCAACAACGGCTGCGCCAGCAGCGCGAGCAAATCGTCCAGCGTGGCGTCGGCGGCGATACGGCGCAGCGCCAACGCGCCAAGCGTCGCCTTTGGCCAAGCTTCTGGATGTGGACAGGCGCCTGCGGCAATGGCACTCGCAAGACGGGTGTTGGTCAGGCCGTACACCCCGGGCGCCAGAATCCGCCGCTCGCCGGTGCGATTCGAGGCGTACGCCAGCGTTTCGCCATCGTAGGCGAGGAAGTTGAACCCCGCGTAATCGCCATCGTCAATGGTCTCGGCGAATGCTCGCGGCGCCGAGTCGCCTTCCAGAAAGGCGCGGGGCAGGTCGCCGCGCGACTTCGGCGCCGCGGCTACAACCTCTCGATCAGTCCAGTTGGTCACCGCCGCCAAACGCCCGTCGCGTCCAACCGCCAGCCACGTTCCTTGCGCTTGCACGTCGCGCCCGCCGTGGATGTTCGGCGCATCCCGCCACCAGTGGGCGGCAAGCGCGGGGCGGGCGTGGAACTCGTCGCGGTTGGCGGCGAGCACCAGCGGACGACGCGGCGCCACCCGGTAGGCGAAAAGGATCAAGCACACGGAACGGCACAGCGCGGCGTCGGTAGCTGGCCAGTGTACCGCGTTCGCCGCCGTGCGTATAATGGCTGTTCCGCCAATGGAGAACGCCATGCAGAACTTCGACACCGCCTCGCTCAAGCGCACCTTCCAAGAAGACGGATTCGTGGTGCTGCGCGGCTTCCTTCCCGCGGAAGAGGTGGAGGGTTTCAAGTCCCGCGTGGTGGGGCTTGTGGAACGCTCCGCGGAGGCCGAGGCCACGAACGGCAAAGATCCCCACGGCAAGTTCGGGGGGGTGCGCAAGAACCTCCATCAGCACGACGCCTGGGCGCGCGAATATCTGCACAATGGGCCGCAAGTGCCGCTGCTTGCGGAACTGGTGGGCGATGCCATCGTGCCGGCCACCTTCGGTTGCTTCGACAAGCGCCCGGGCGAGACGGATCGCATCGATCCGCACTTCGACGCGGTGGGCATGGCCGCCTTCACCGGCACCGCCTGTCCGGGCGCCACCATGTGGATCGGGCTGGATCCCGCCACGCACGCCACCGGCTGCCTTTACTATCTGCGGCGCTCCCACAAGCGCCAGTTCGAATCCAAGGTGGGCCTCGACATCAGCGCCTACAAGGACGATGCGGTAGCGATGGAAGCCGCGCCCGGCGACGCCTTCATCCACGACGCGCGCACGGTGCATTGGAGCGGCCTGAACAAAACCGGCGACCACCGCCGCGCCGCCGTCATGTTCTACCGCGCCAAAGCGTCGGCGGAATTGCACGAGGCGGCGATGCGGGAGCAGAAGCAAAGCGCGAAGGCGGGCAAGACCTACGCATAAGCCTCCCGGCCGCTAGCCCGCCGCACCCTACGGCTGGGCGGACGCGGCCACCGGCCTTTCCCCGCGCCGTGCCCGCAGCGCTTCGCGGATGCGCGCATGCCGGGCGCGCGTCAGGTCGTAGCGGGTGAAACACCAGATCGCCACCACCGAGAAGCCCGCCACCACCGGCCCGTAGAGGATGCCGAGGTCCACCAGCGTCTCCGCTGGCACCTCCACCCGCACCCCAACCTCCTCGCCGCGCGGCCAACCGATGATGTCCAAACCCACGCCGGCCACCAGCGTGCCGAAGCCGGAGGTCGCCTTCGCGGAAAACGCCACCGCGCCAAAGAAGATGCCCTCCTGCCGTTCGCCCACCTCGAATTCGTGCTCGTCCGCCACGTCCGCCATCATGGAGCCGAACGCGACGTGCGCCTGCTGCAAAATCACCCCTTGCACGAACTTGAAGCCGAACAGCGTCCAGAACAGCGCCGCCTCGCCGTTGTCCGGCAGCACCTCCAGCAACCGCAACACCACCGGCACCACTTGGCAAACCGCCCACACGCTGGCGCCCAGCAACAACCCTAGGCGCTTCTCCGCCCGGCGCAGCAACAGGTGGGTGAAGAACGCGCCCAGCATCAGCCCCAGCACGGACGCCATCAGCACCCACAACATCTCCAGCGCCGTGAGCTCCCAGAAATACTCCAGCATGTAGAGGTCTAGGGCGCTGTTCGCCCCGGCCATCACGAACACCACCAGCACACCGGAGAACAGCCAGCGGAACGAGCGGTTGGTGAATCCCGCCGTCAAATCCAACGCCAACTGCACCACGGCGTTGCGCTTGGGTTTCGTGGCCGGCAGCTTCAGCAGGAACGGCACTTCCTTCTGGGTGCCGAACGCCGAATACCAGATGGTGGCCACCATCAGCACCGCCAACAGCAGCGCGAACGGCGCGTAGTTCTCCGCGGCGAGCCGCCCGCCCCGCGTTTCGCCGAAGAAGTAGCCGAAGCCAATGGCAAACACCGCCGCCGCGCCCAGCGCCGCGAAGAACTGGCGGTAGGCGACGATGCGTGTGCGCTCGTGGAAGTCGTCCGTCATCTCGGCGCCGAGCGCCAGGTGCGGAACGTGGTAGAGCGTCATGGCGCCGCGCGTGAGGATGGCGAAGATCGTCAGCCAACCGAACAACCCCCAGTCGCCGAGGCCGCCCGGCGGCGAAAACAGGCCGAAGTAGGCCAAGCCCAGCGGCAACGCCGCGGCGTACATGAACGGATGGCGGCGGCCCAGCTTGCCCTTCCAATTGTCCGACAGCGACCCGGCGAGTGGATCCGTCACCGCGTCGAACAACAGCGCGATGGCAAGCGCCGCGCCGGCGAGCGAGCCCGACATGCCGAGCACTTGGTTGTAGTAGAACAGCAGGAACAGCGCGAACGCCGTGTTCTTCAGCCCCTCGGCGAACTGGCCCACGCCGAACGCCAGCTTGCTGGAGAACGGCACTTGACGGGTGCTGGCCGCGATTTCGCTCACGCCTGCGAGCATAGCAGCCCCTAGGAGCGCGGGCGTCTCGCCCGCATCGCCGTGCTGGATCAGTCGTCGGTGGATTCGAGCAGCGCCAGAAGCGCCTTGGCGAAAAGGTAGACAGCGACGGGCGGGGCGATGACGATGCTCGCGAAGATGAAGAACCCGATGAACTCCAGCATGGCGGCAGCGTAGCATGAACGAGCAGACGGCCGGCAGGTAAACTCCCACCATTCCATCGCATTGGGGCAATCACATGAGGTTGGGGATATTGGCCGGCGCCGGCCGCGACTGGCGCGAGACCGTGGAGAAGGTGCGCATCGCCGAATCCCTCGGCTACGAACTGGTGGCCACCGGCGAAGCGTGGGGCCCGTCCACCGTGCCGTGGATGACCATCTTGGCGCTGCACACGGAACGCATCCACATCGGCACCTCCATCCTGAACGTCTATTCGCGTTCGCCGGCCGCCATCGCGCAGGAGTTCGCCGCCTTGGAGACGCTTTCCGGCGGGCGCATGGTGTGCGGCTTGGGCTCGTCCGGGCACCGCGTGATCGAACACTTCCACGGCGTGCCGTTCCAAACCCCGCTGCGGCGCATCCGCGAAACCGTGGACATCATCAACACGCTCATCAAGGGCGAGCGCCTGAACTACGAAGGGCGCGTTTTCACCATGCAGCGCGGCTTTCGCCTGGACTACGACCGCCCGCGCGACCATGTGCCCATCTACATCGCCGCCATCACCCCGAAATCCATCCGCCAGACCGGCGCCATCGCCGACGGCATCTTCCCCATTCACTGGCCGCGCGGGCGTTTCGCAGCGTTGCGCGCGAGCCTGCGCGAGGCGTCCGTTGCCGCCGGCCGCGCCCCCGACGCGGTGACCATCGCGCCGTTCACGAACGTCTACGTGCTGAACGGCGACAACGACGAAGCCCAGTGGCGAGCGGCCCGGCAGCCGCTCTTCCACTACGTCAACCGCATGGGCGACTTCTACTGGAACATGCTGGCCGACAACGGCTTCGAGGCCGAGGTGGCCGCATCCCGCACCGCGTGGGCGAACAACCGCGACATGGACGGCGCCCTAGCCGCCATCTCCGAGCGCATGGTGCGCGAGATTCAGGTGATCGGGCCGTTGGAAGCGGTGGCCGAACAGCTGGCGGCGCGGGCCGACGCCGGGGCCGAGCTGCAACTGGTGCCGCTGCCGGCGGGCGACGTGGCGCAAAGCGGCAAGCGGCTGGAAGCGTTGTTGGGGTGAGGCAAGGGCAGGGCGACAGATCCCCGCGGAGGAATAGTCGCAGGGGTGGTAGCTTGCGGCATGGCGACGACAAGCCAGATGCCGATAGACGTCCAGCGTTCGCTGGAGCGGCTGGTTGACAAAGGGGATCGCTCGGCGCCGGTGGTCTTCGCCGGCCGCGAGGACGAGTTCGCGCTGCTGGAACGGGCGATCCGAGGGGTCCGCAATGGCGAAGAAGGCCACACCGTTGTTATTCAAGGCGTGCCAGGCGCAGGCAAGACGGCATTGCTAGGGGAGTTCGCGGCGCGTTTGTTGGCGCGTGGCGCGGATGAGCGAAATCCCGTGATTCCCGTGAAGATCGCCGCGACGGCCATGGACTCGAAACCCGCCGCCATAGTCGAGGAAATCGACAACGCGTATTGCAACTTGCGGACATCCGAGTGGTGGCAGCGTGCGGTCAACAAGGCAACGGACGGCGCGCATTTCCTCGGCAACGCCTTGTTCGCGGCTGTCACCAGGAAGTCCCTTGGCGAGTTCACCGTGGCGTCGAGGGCGCCGGATTCTCTGAACCTCGTCTTGAACGACTACGCCAATCTGCGTTTGGGGCGGCGGGGATGCACCATTCTGCTGTTGGTGGACGAGGCGCAGAATCTGCCGGATACGGCCATGGTGCGGCGACACTTGGAAACGCTGCACGTCAGCGGCACAGGTGGTTCTTCGGTGATGCTCGCCTGTTTCGGGTTGGGCAACACCGTCGAGAGGCTTGCCGATCTTGGGCTGTCGCGATTGGCCACGGGACATGCGCGGACGGTGGGCGCGTTGTCGGACGAGGACGCCCGCAAAGTGGTCGCCGGCACATTGGATGTGGTGTTCGCCCAGCAACCGTTCGACGATGGAGCGCTCGACGAGCAAGGGCGCAAGAAGTGGATTGGCGCGGCCACCGATGCCATCGTGGACGACAGCGGCGGTTTTCCGCATCATTTCACGAACGGGTGCAGGGCGCTCGCGCAAGCCGTGCTCCAAGAAGGCGTCGGCGCAAGTCCGCCGGTGGACGCGATGCGTGCAAGAGCGCTTGATTACAGGCGGGAATACTATGGCGCACGGCTGCGGCCATGGGCCCGCTACGAGACGGCTTTGGCTTGTGCTTTCACGGAAGCCGGCAACGGACGTGTACCGGCAAATGCGGTTGTCGCCGCCCTGACGACTGTCGCGCAGCGAGGGAAGGCCGCTGGCGAGGAAACCGCGTGGGGGGTGGTGGAAGCGATGTGCGCGGCGGGGTTCCTAATCGAATGTGGCGACTTCCTCGACGTGGCGCTGCCGTCTCTGCTGACGCACTTTCGTGACGTGTGCCGTCGAACGCCGCCGAATGTTCGCACCATAGAGGCTGTAAGGGCTGCACTCCCAAAACATGGCACCAATCGGTCGCCGGGTTAGACGCCGGGTTCCTTCCACAGGCGAACGGTGAAGCGGTGCGCCGCTTCGATCAAATCCGGCTCGGTGCCGTTGTGGGCGCGCATCCCGGGAATGATCTTGTTGCGCACGCCCATGCCGCGAGACTCCACATAGCCGTAGTCGCGCATGACGTTCACCAGCGTTTGATTGCGCGCGTAGCGGGCGCCGGCTTTGATGCCTTCGACGGTCACCGTGTTGGGCAACCGGCCCGGGCTTTCGATTTCGAGCCGGTTCGGATAGATGGCGAGCATGACATCGGTGCCGGCGATGCTGTAGTCGCGGTGGACGAGCGCGTTCACCAGCGCCTCGCGGATGACGCTTTCGGGGAACTCCCAGCGGTCGATGCGGCGCAACCCCTCAAATCGGGCCGTGGGCGCGGTGTTGCGACGGACGAAATCCCAAGCGCGATCGACAAGGCCGCCCTCGAACGAGGGATCGTCTTCGGCGCGTAGCGACACCAGCGGGCCGCGTAGGTCTTCGTCGGCGCGCGCCGCGTAGCCGGCTTCCTCCTCCCCGTAACAAAGCGCTCGGATGCCGGATTGCGGCAAGTGCCGAGCGGGCTCCTTGCCGAACAACAGCAGCCCGTCCACGGTTGCCACGCAGATGCCGGCGGAATCGATCATCAATCCGAGATTGCACAGCAGTGTCTCCCACCCCGGTCGGTCGTCCTGCGCCGGCGCCTCGCCGCCGACAACGCGGGTCAGGTAGTCGAGAAGACCGCGCAAATCGAACGCATCGAACCCCGCACCCGGGACCGGCTTCAAACCGTAGCGCAATCGCCCCGATGCTTGGTACATCCGTTCGAGTTCCTCCCGGCTCGTCTCCCGCGACGTGCCGCCGACGCGGATGTAGTACGTCCGCTGGTTGTCGTGAAGGTGCGCGTAAGGCTTGTCCGGCCCAACCGTGACGCGAACGGCAAGCACGTCGCGCCCGGGCGCCGCGTCTCGGACCCGAGAGAACATCGGCACGATAGGCGGCTCGATCTTGGTTCGGCACAACTCGGCCACCCAGTCCTCAAGGCGATCGCGCGTAGTGCCGACGATGCCGCCATCGTCAGCCACTCCCAACAGGACGACACCGCCTTCCAAGTTGAGTAGGGCGACCAGTTCCCCGGCGAGCTCGTGGTTCCGCGCATCGTCCCGCTTGAACTCCACGGTGGAGTCCTCGCCGTTGCGTATTAGATCGAGCAGCTCGGGCTGGTTCACGGTGGCACCCCGGGACTTGCGTAGCAGCGTACCTTACCCGGTCAGGATGTCCCGTTGCATGGCCTTGCCCGTATAGGGATCGGCCAGCGGCGGCAGGCTTGGCTCCCTGTCGTCAAAGTGTTCGGCAATGCTCCATAGCTGCACCTTCGGGTACGCCTTCGCCCCCATCTTGAACGTACCCGCGTCCGCTGCCTGCGCCTTGGCGGTCCGGGAAGTCACCTTGTCGAGCGTGATGTAGATGCCGAGCGCCGCCTTGTTGTGTTTCACCGTGTACAGGAAGGCGCGTAGCTGGTCGAGGTTGAACTTCCCGCCTTTGACTTGCGCCAGCACTAGCGCGTGGCCGTTGGTGGCCTCGTAGACCCTGCCGCGTCCGTCCACACCACCATCCCCAACCTGTTTGTTGTTGGGCGCCATGCCCGGGATGCGGGAAACGGCCCATTTCTCGAACTCGAAGGGCGCGGAACGTGCCATCGTCCGAGCGGACGCCACATCCAACGGGACGCCCATTACCGGTATGGCACTGTCCTTTAGCCGCCGGTGTTTCACTAGGTCTATCGCGAATGGCGAGATGTCGATGCCCACCCACTTTCGACCGAGTCGGTTGGCCGCGTCAATGGTCGTGCCGCAACCGCAGAAAGGATCGAGAACAAGATCGCCCTCATTGGACGATGCCTTGATGATGCGTTCCAACAGCGCAACAGGTTTTTGTGTGGGGTAGCCGAGCTTCTCGGTCGAGAAACTCTTGATCATTATCGAGTCTAGTACATCAGCATTGGAACAGTTCCAAGTGTCCTCAACGGGAACGCCTTTGCCACGAGGGGCCTTGCCATCTCGTCGGACGTAGTTTGGAGGGTAAGGAATGTACTCTTTGTTGAATCGCTTTGTCGCCTTTTGTCCTCGGAGATAGTAAAGCAGTGTGTCATGGTTCCTTATCCAACCTCTCTTCTGTGACTTGAAGCCTGAAATCCAACCAATGCGCCAGACGATTTCGTTGCGGAAATTGCCGTGGCCGAATACGGCGTCCATCACCACCTTGAGATAGTGCGATGCCGTGGGATCGCAGTGTAGGTACACGCTTCCCGTGTCCTTGAGGATGCGCTTTATTTCAACCAGCCGCTCGGCCATGTACGACAGGTAGGCCACCATCCCGCAGTCGTCCAATGCGATGTGCAGGCCCGTTATCGCGTCGTGGGCGGGGTGCGCCGTGGCCCGCCGGATGGAGTCAACCCGATCGGCGGCCTTGTCGTCCCATCGCCAAGTGTCCTCGAACGCCATGACCTGGGCGAGATTGTCCTTCCCGCCGCCGCGGCCGAACAAGATGTTGTAGTTGGCTTTCGAGTTGAAGGGCGGGTCAAGATACACGAGGTCGAAACAACCATCGGGCCACTTGCCCATGACGTCGAGGCAGTCGCCGTAGTAGAGGCTGTTGGGCTGCACGGCCACGTCAGCCGTGCACGTCGTTGTTGGGTGGGAGTGTTGCCGCCCACCAGTCCAGATTGGAAGATCCGGTTAGCCACGTCGGGGGGGGCCGCGTTCCCGCCCACCCGCCGCCAGTCTACGCCGGCGGGCAGTTGTTTGCCTATGTCCATAGCTCGAAGCTTATCGCCGTTTGGGGCGCTGCGCAAGGCCGTTGTTGGCACCTCGATCCCCACCGGCGCCGCGCCCCTCAAACCCATCCAGCAGCGCGTCTGGCAGCGGTTCAAAGAAGCTGGGCGGCACCACCATGCCGCGGTCGATGCCCAAGCGACGTGGCTGTTGCGGACGCTGGGGTACGGCGCTGATCTCGGCGATGGGCACGTTGCGCCGGCAAACGACGAAGGTCTCCCCCGCCTCAACGGTTCTCAAGTAGGCGGAGAACCGAGCTTTGGCTTCCGCTACGTTGACCTTGATCACCATGCGCTGACCTTTGATTTGCCTGCCTGCTGCTCGTCCGTCCGCGTCATAATAGCGGTCCCATGAAATAGCTCGTGCCGTTCGTTTTCTGTTTGCTGGCTCTCGCCGGCCTTGCGGAGGTTCGGCTGCCCGCTCTGCTCGGCGACGGGATGGTCGTCCAGCGCGGGTTGCCGGTTCACGTCTGGGTCGGGCAGACTTCAAGCGGAATGCGGCGCGTTGCAATCTGCTCGACCAGCGTGCGGGTCTTCGGCAAAGCGCAGGGAACTCTAGCGCCAACACCAGCAGCCGCTAAACCGCCTCTACCAAAAGGAAATCACGGTGACCCCCAACCTACCAGCCCCTTCGCCTGTCCCCTTGCACAAAAAACGTCACACACCCGCCGCGGGCTGGCCGCCTTCGGCCGCCCTCGGCCACAAAACGGACCATGTGAACCCCCAATACGGCACTTTAGTCCATTATAGATCAATGAGTTATATCCATAGCAGGGCAATTGGCTTTCATGATGTCGTGTGGTACGGTTGCAGGCTGTTTCGCACGAGGGATTAGCGTGGCTGAACCAAGGAAGTTCGCTCAGGAAGTCAGGGATTTCGACGGGGACGTGTACTTGAGGTTGCCGGGCGCGAAAGTCGCGTTCGTGAAGGTCGACAAGAACGACTTGGCGGAAGCAGGCGACCATCACGGAGATCTGTGGGTGCTCGGCAAGCTGGGCGACAAGGCCATCATTTTGACCAACAACGAGCCGCCCGTAGGGAAGCTGGCTTAGCTGCTCAGCGGCCGGTTCTTCTACACCCGCAGCACCTCCATGACTCTGTCCACGTCGCCCTCGTTCCACCTGCCCTGACGCCCTTGGTCCGCCCTGCCGATGCTGGAGCGGGTGGCCGAGTGCGCTACGGTGCCGCGCGCCAAGGCGGCGTTCGACAGCGGCTATACGCCTCAAGGAGAACCTTGAGGGTGCCAAGGCGCTGGGCGTCGAGCACGCGGTATTCAGCAAGAAGCGCGCCTCAAGCGCAAGGACATGATCGCGTCGGCGTGGCAGCAGGCCTGCTCAAGCGGTTTCCGCGCCCCGGCGCCGAGGCGTACTCTCCTACCTGAAGCGCTGCTTCGGGCTGGGGCGCTGCCTCTGGCGCGGGCTGCCGCGGTTCAACGCAGGTGCAGTCGGCGGTGTCGCCCACAACCTCCTGCGCTTCGCGCGCCTTCGCCCGAAGCCCGCCCGACGCGGGACTTTCCCGCCGAGCGTTCGAGGGCGGTTCGGGAGCGAACCGGGGACGCCCTCGCGCCACCGCCGAAGAAATGGCGCGATCGGGACGTCTCCCGCTCGAAACGATTCTCAAACGCGAATGCAAGTCATCGCTAAGTTGGTTTAGGCGTCCGCTTGCCGGGTGGTTTAGAACAGCTTGCGCTTCTTCTTCTTGCTCTTCTTCCGGCCTTTCTTGTCGATCACCTCGTTGGTGATCCTGGCGAGCATTCCATCCGCCACGCCCTCGCCTTCGATGACCGTCGCTTTGGAGAACCGGTCTTGGACGCTCGTGATCTGCAGCTTGCCCACGAGGGTCTCTTCGCGGCCCAGTTCCTCGCCGGTGTCCGGGTCGATGAACGCCTCGCCTTGGCTGAACACGTCCAGCACGTCGTTTTCGCCGAGCAGGGCGGTGCCGTAGTTGAGCATGACCTCGCCATTGGCCTGTACGCGCACGACCTTGATGGGGAAGATGTTGGAGACGATCAGCGCCGTGACGCCTTTGGCGGTTACGCGCATGACCTCGCCGAGGGCGGCGCTGGAGTCCGACTCGCCGGCGGATCCCACGCCCTCTATGGCGAACGCGCCGCCGGTGCGCACTTCCTTGCTGATCGTGTCCGCGAAGCCGATTTGCCCGGTCTGGGCATCGAGGACGCGCACATCGACAGCCATGCGGGCGGTCTCGGACTCGCTGCCGAACCCGCCGAATTGGGCGGCTTGGGCTTTCGTGCCGTACTCGGTGATCGCGCCGAGAAGGATGTAGTCGACGCCATCGACGCTCACGCCCGTGGGGAAGCGGCCGTCGGAGAACGCCTGCAGGCCCTGCTCCTTGGCGATTTCGCCGAGGCGGTCGCGCTCCATCACGTTGAACTTGTTGGTTTTCACGAGGGCCGTCGTGATCATGTCCACGAACGCCCGCGTGTCCTCGCGGGGTTCGCGTCCGTAGGCGCGCAGGCGCTTGTTCGAGTCCGAGTCCATGGCGCGGTACTCGATGCCCCCGACGCCGATGGTGGCCTTGCCTTGGCCGAACGACGCGGCCGCGACGATCGCGGCCAGCAGAATGGCGGTTGCCTTCTTCATGGTGGGTTCTCCCTCCCGATGTTCATCGTCCCCGGCAGCGCCGGGCTGTTGATGACACGCGCAGGAATGCGGAGCCCCGCCTGTTCGCCCAAGCCCCGGGAAGCTACCCCCTAGGCCCATTCGGGCTGTTGTATTCGACGGGCAGCCCGGCAAAGCGGGCACCCGCGCATGTCATCGGCGATGGATATTGCACAGTTTCGGCGTGAAGATCAAGGACGGGATCCCGCCGAGGTGTGCGACGTTTGGTGGCGTCTAGCTGCGGCGCGTCCCAGGATCGCGGGCGTCTCGCCCGCATAGGGTGAAATACTCGGGAGAAGTGCGGGCGAGACGCCCGCGCTCCCAGGGGTTCCCTACCAAGTGTCGATGTAGGGGTACTTCTTCTCCGTGCGCGGTTGCTTCGGCGGCAGGCGTTTCAGGCTGCTTGCTATCCAGCCACGCGTGTCCGCCGGGTCGATCACGTCGTCTAGGCCGCCGCCTACGCCGGAGTTGATGGCTTTGGCGCCTTCGTAGGCGCCGGCGACGCGGCGTTCGAACTCCACGCGCCGCTCCTCGGCATCCTCGATGGCGGCGAGCTCTTTGCGGTAGCCCAGCTTCACCGAGCCTTCGATGTTCATGCCGGCGAACTCCGCGGTGGGCCAGGCTACGGTGAAGAAGCCCACCAGCGAGCTGGCGCCGCACATGGCTTGCACGCCGAGGCCGTAGGCTTTGCGCACCACCACGCCGAACAGGGGCGTGGTCATGTTGGCGCCGGCGTTGAACATGCGCACGCAGTGGCGCACTAGGGCGGTGCGTTCCACGTCCGGGCCCACCATCATGCCCGGGCAGTCCATCAGGCTGAGTACGGGGATGTCGAAAGCGTCGCACAGTTGCACGAAACGCGCGCCTTTGTCCGCGGCGTCGGAGTCGATGGCGCCGGCGAGGTGGTGCGGATTGTTGGCGATCACGCCCAGCGGGTGGCCTTCCACGCGGATGAACGCGGTGATCACGCCGATGCCGAACCGCTCGCGGATCTCCTGCACGGAGCCCACGTCGGCGATGGTGTGGACGATGTCCTTCATGTTGTAGAGGCGCAGCCGGTTCTCCGGCACGACGTGGCGCAACGGGCGCTGGTCGTGGGCTTGCCAGTCTTGCGTGCGGCCTTGGAAATAGGAGAGGTACTTCTTCGCCACCGCCACGGCGTCCGCTTCGTCCTTGGCGAGGAGGTCCACCACGCCGTTCGGCACTTGGAAGGACATGGGGCCCACTTCCTCCGGCGTGTAGATGCCGAGGCCGCCGCCTTCGATCATCGCCGGGCCGCCCATCGCCACAGTGGTGCGCTCGGTGGCGATGATGACGTCGCAGCAGGCCACCAGCGCGGTGTTGCCGGCGAAGGTGCGCCCGTTGATCACGCTCACCAGCGGCACCAGGCCGGAGAGCTGCGAGAAGCGCGTGAAGGTGTGGGTGTCGAAGGCGACGCCCGGGCCGTTGCCGTCGTCGCCCGGCCGGCCGCCGCCGCCCTCGCCGAACAGGATGAGCGGGATGCGGAAGCGGTGCGCCAGCTCGAACATCCGATCCTGCTTGTAGTGGTTGCGGCCGCCTTGGGTGCCGGCGAGCACGGTGTAGTCGTAGTGGACGAGCATCGTGCGCGCCGCTTCTTCGCCGAACAGGTCGGCGTTTACGGTGCCGATGCCGGCGATCAGGCCGTCCGCCGGGGTGTTGCGGCGCAGCGTCTCCATGTCGTGGCGGCGGTGTTGGCGGGCGACCACCAGCGGCCAATACTCCTTGAAGGAGCCGGCGTCCATGAGCTGGGCGATGTTCTCGCGCGGCATCCGGTAACCGCGGGCGTAGCGCTTGGCGACGGCTTCCGGGCGGTTTTCGTCCAGGACGTAGGCGTGGCGTTCGTAGGTGAGGGCGAGGTCTGGGCGGATGAAATCCGGGTCCGCGGCTTCCACGTCGGCGGCCGCGCCGGCGCGCACTTCGGCTTCCTCGATGAACACGATGGGGTAGCCCTCGCGCACCACGTCGCCTTCGCGCATGGTCACTTCGCGCACCACGCCATCGTGCGGGGCGGCGATGACGTGCTCCATCTTCATGGCTTCCACCACCGCCACCTGCTGCCCGGCGCGCACTTCGTCACCGGCCGCCACGTCCAGCGAGACGATGGTGCCTTGCATGGGCGAACTCACGCCGGTGGCGCCTTCCGGGCCGGTTGCCGCCGCCGCGGCTGCGGGCGGGGTACCGGCGTCGGCTTGTTCGGCTTTCACCTTGGCGTCGTGATCGAAGAGCGCCAGTGGATCGCTGCTGTCCACGCGCGCTCCGGCGAAGCCGGCCGCGGCGTCTGGTGCAGCCGCGCTGGTGGCGAACCGTTGCGGGGCGTCTGCCGGCGGCGTGGCGAGTTCCGCCAGATGCTCGTCCACCCAGCGCGCATGCACGCCGCCGGTGGCGAAATCCTCGTGGCCGAGCACGTTGCGCAGAAACGGGATGTTGGTGGCCACACCTTCCACGCGGAACTCCGAAAGGGCGCGGCTGGCGCGGGAGATGGCGGCGCGGAAGTCGTCCGCGGGGGAGTGAGCGATCACTTTCGCCAGCAGCGAATCGAACGCTGTGCTGGTGCGGTAGCCGGCGTAGCCGAACCCGTCGGTGCGCACGCCCGGGCCGTTCGGCGCTTCGTAGGCGGTGAGCGTGCCGCTGGCCGGACGCACCGCGCCATCCTCGCCGAAGGTCTCCATGTTCACGCGGGTTTGGATGGCGTAGCCGCGCGGCTCGATGGGCTGCGCCAAGCCGAGTTGCGGCAAGGTGGCGCCGCCCGCCAGACGGATTTGCGATTGCACGATGTCCACGCCAGTCACTTCCTCGGTGACGGTGTGCTCCACCTGCAGGCGGGCGTTGGTTTCGATGAACACGAACTGTTGGGTGCCGCTTCCCGATGCATCCACCAGAAACTCGAATGTGCCGAGGTTCTCGTAGCCCTCGCGCTCGGCGAAGCGCACGGCGGCGGCGATGATGTCGGCGCGCAGGTCGTCGTCCAACGCCGGCGCCGGCGCCACCTCCACCACCTTTTGATGACGGCGCTGAACACTGCACTCGCGCTCGCCAAGGTGCGTGACGTTGCCTTCCCGGTCGCCGAGGATCTGCACTTCCACATGGCGGGCGCGGGGCAGGAACTGCTCGACATACACGTCCGCAACGCCGAAGGCCGCCTTCGCTTCCGAGCGGCAGCGCTCGTAGGCGCTTTCGACTTCGCCTTCGTTCGAGACGATGCGCGTGCCCCGCCCGCCTCCGCCGGCAACGGCTTTGATGATCATGGCCCCGCCATCCAAGCCGGCGAAAAACCGCTTCGCCTCAACGAGCGACACGGCGCTGTTGCACCCCGCCAACACCGGCACGTCGGCCGCCACCGCAGCGGCCCGGGCGCGGCCCTTGTCGCCAAACAGCTCGAGGTGCGCCGCCTTCGGCCCCACGAACACGATGCCGGCGTCCGCGCACCGCCGCGCCAAGCTGGCGCGCTCGGCGAGAAAGCCGTAGCCCGGATGGATGGCGTCGCAACCCGCGGTCTTGGCCGCCGCGACGATGGCCTCCTCGTCCAAATACGCCGCCGCCCCCGCCGCCGCCAACGCATGGGCATCGTCGGCCACCCGCCGGTGCAAACTGCCGGCGTCGTCCTCGGAATACACGGCCACCGCCCGCACCCCGAGATCGGTGGCGGCGCGGGCGATGCGAATGGCTATTTCGCCACGATTGGCGATAAGCAGCGCTTCAAATGGCATCGGTCCCCCGTCGTGTAATCAGGGGCTTACCCTAGGCACCATCGCCCGAACCCGCAGGGGATGCCAATCAGAGCGACTCCGGCTCGTCGTCGGCGTTGATGAGGCGCGCGAACTCGCGCGCAGTGGCGGCGTCGAGGTGCCGCTCGGCCAACCTGCGAATCCGCTCGCGTTCCTCCTCACGGCCCTCCGTACGCCCCGCCAGGCGGCCCTCTTGGCGCCCGGCCAAGCGGCCCTCGTTGATCTTCTGCTCGTCCCACTCTTGAAGCGTTTCCGCAAGCATCGTCGGTTTCTCCATCATGTCTGTCAAAGACGGCAGCCGGTCGCCAAAGCGATGGCGCAGCACACCATAGCACCATCGCTCAAGGCCGTGCGACAAGGCCGCGTCGCCGACCCCGGCGAAGGCTCGCGCCGCGTGCTCCAGCGCCGCCACGACGCCGGCGGCGTCGGCCGCCTCCAGCGCCAGCCACGCCCGTGCGACGTTGCCATCCAACGCATGGTCGCCCCGGTACGTCTTGGCGTCAACAAAGCGGAACGCCATGCGCGGCTGAAACGGGGCCAGCCCGTCGGGAACCCACTCGGTGCGCTCCGCCACTTGCAGCGGCGGCGACCACGACGCCCGGCCGCTGTACACCACCAAGGGCACGTGCGCGGGAACCGTCGCCGTCGCGCCGACGCGAAGCAGGTCGCGGCGCAGCAGCGCCGCGTATTCAAGCAGCCGCTCCGCCATATGCGGATGGGAGCCGCTCTGGAACTCCACATGCACCACCACGGCGGCTTCCGGCGGGTGGCCGGCGCCGGGCTTGAACGGCGCGCGCCACGGCATGTCCTCGGCGCGGACGCGGTGGTTGTCGGCGACGTGCTCGGCCGGCAGCCGCGCCAGCTGGTCGAGGTCGAGGTCGTCCACCCAGGGTTCGCCGAGCAGGCGCAGGAGGTCCGCCACCATGCGCGGGTGGGAGAACAGGTGCTTGTTCGCCGGGTCGCTGTGCGCGGCCGGGCGGCGCTGTTGGTTCGGGGGTGCCATGCGCGCCAGTTTGAGCAAGGCGCGGGGCGCTTGGATACGGGATTTGGCTGAAAATCGTGTAGGAAATCGTCCCTTCGCGAAGGCAGTAAAACGCCAAAAATACCCGGCGGCCGCGCCGACGGAAGAGCATCGCTCTGGCCCACATGGCGCTCGGCGAACCCAGCGGTCAGCTTGCCAAGCCGCAGGCCTATTGCCGCCGCGGTCCGGCGGCCTTAAGGCCTCGCGGTGGCGGAGAGGTTGGAGAGGTGGCCGGCGGGGCTTTCCATGAGGCTCATGACGGTGAGCGGGTTGTCGAACTCCACCGTCAAGCGCCACTTGCCGGCGCCATCGCCCAGGGCGCCTTCCAAGCCCTCGTCGCCGTCTTCGAGTTGTGCCGCGGTGAGCGTCAGCGCTTCGCCTGCGGGCACGGTTACGGTTACGGGTTCAGCGGCCGCGCCGGCGTCGTCCACGCCGGTGATCGTCGCCAGCGCCGGCTCGTCGCCGTTGTTCGCCAGGCGCAGGAGGCTGCGCTGTTCGTCGCTGGACGCCGGGTGGAACACGGCCACCCGCGCCCCGTCCTCGGCCGCCGGGGCGGTTTCGTGCAGACTGGTCACGAAGCCGTCCGCATGGCGGGCGTAGCTTGCTGCGGCGAGTGTGAGGGTGCTGCTTTGCAGTTCGAGACGCCATGCGCCTTTCGTTGGCGCGCCGACGCCGGACGCCAAGCCCTTCTTGGCGTTGCCGTTCTCCAAGTCGTCCGAGTTGAAGTGCATCGTCGCCCGTGGCGCGAGTTGCAGCCGGACCGGGCCGGCGCGGACGCCGGCGTCGTCCACGGCTTCGATGTCCACCGTGCCTTCCGCCGCGGTCATGTTGGCCACGCGGACGAAGCCCTCGCGGCCGGTTGGATTCGACGCCGCTGGGAACAGCGGCAGCCGCAACATTTCGTCCGCGGCCGCGCGGAGCGGCGGCGGCGACAGGTTCGAGAGGTGCCCGGACGGGCTTTCGAGGAACGTGGAAGCCGAGAGCGGCCACCGCGCGTGTACGCGCAGGCGCCACTTGCCGGCGCCGTTGCTCAAGCCCGACCCGGCGGCACCGCGTGACCGCTCCAACTGCCCCGCCCTCAACACCAGCGGGGCGCTCGGGGGCGCCATGAAGCCGGAGGCGAAGCGGCCGCGGCCGGCGTCGTCCACGCCCCACACGGACATCCGCGCGGACTCGGCGCCCGGGTTGAACACGCGCAGCGAACTGCGCTGCATGCGGTTGCTCGCCGGGTTGAAGAGGAACGCCGAGAGCGAATCCCCTGTGCGCGACAACTCGGCGTGGGCGGCGGTGAGGAAACCGTCCGGCGTGCGCATGTACGCCAGAACCTCGATGTCCAGAACCGACCACAGGAGCAGCCGCCAGCTACCCCGCGTCGGCGGGCCGATGCCTTCGGCCAGCCCCATCTCGGCGTCGCCGTTCTCCAAGTCCGCCGAGTCGAATTGCGCCGCCGCGCCGGCGGACAGAGAAAGCGTCACCGGGCCGGCGGTCTGGCCGGCTTCGTCTACCGCCTCCACCAGCACCATGCCGTCCATGTCCGAGCGGTTCAGTACGCGCACCACGCCGCTGCGCTCGGCCGCGTCCGCCGCGGATGGGAACAGCGGCACCGCCCACCCGAACACCACCGCCGCGCCGGCCCCGCGCAGCGCCGGAATGTGGGTGTCCAGCGCCGCCGCGCCCAGCGGATTGCCGCGCAGGCCCAATGCGCCGCCGTCCGCAAGCCCCGGGTGACCAGCCAGCCGCGACACGCCCGCCAGCCGGTTCCAGCCCAGGCGCAGCCACGAGAGCCGCGGCAGCCCGCGCAACGGCGAGGCGTCCGCGATGCGGTTGCGCGACAGGTCCAGCCGCGTCAGCGCCCGCAAGCCCGCCAGCGCCGAGACGTCCGCCACCATGTTGTTCGGCAGCCACAGCCGCCGCAGTTGCGAGAGCCCCGCCAGCGGCGTGATGTCCGTGATGCGGTTGTCGCCCAGATGCAGGTAGATCAGCGCGCCCAGCGCCGACAGCGCCGAGATGTCCGTCAGGTCGTTGCCGTCCAGCCACAACTGCTCAAGGGCCGTCAGCGTGGAAAGCGCCGCGACGTTCGGGAGGCCGTTGCCGGAGAGCGTCAGCGCTTCCAACCCGGTCAGCCCGGAAAGCGGCGACAGGTCGCGCACCGCGTTGCCGCCCAGCAGCAGCGTGCGCAGGCCGGTCAGCCGCGACAGGTCGGAAACGTCCGTCAGGCCGTTGTCCGACAAGTCCAGATAGGTCAGCGACGGCAGCCCCGCCAGTGGCGACAGATCCAGCGGCTCGCCCCCGGCCGCCGGCGCGTTGCCGGACAGCGTCAGCCACTCCAGATTCGACGCCGCCTCCAGACCCGCCAGCGAAACCACCCCGAAGGAACCCGCGTTCAAGGACGTGAGTGCGCCCAGATCCGCTTCCGTCACCGACCCGGGCGCTTTGCCCAGCGCCTGCGCCACCGCTCGCCGCAGCCCCGGATCCGAGAACGAAGCGAGGGGCGAATCCGCGCCCCCGCCTTGTCCGTCCTCGTCTTCTTCTTCGACCGGCGGCCGACTCGGCGTGAAGCGGAAGCGGCTGAGCCGGCGAATCCGATGATTGTTGGCGTCCGCGATGTATATCCTGCCGTCGCTGGCCACCGCAACGTCCGTGGGGGTGGCGAGCGTCGCCGCGGTGGCCATGCCGCCATCGCCAGTGAAGCCGAATGTCGTCGTGCCGGCGACGGTGGAAATGTTCCCGGTCGTGGCGTCCACACGGCGGATGGCGTGGTTGACGGTGTCCGCGATAAAGAGGTTGCCGGCGCTGTCCAAGGCAACCCCTTGGGGGAAGTCGATCTGCGCCGAGGTGGCGGCGGCGCCATCGCCGCTGAAGCCACGCGACCCGTCGCCGGCGAACGTCGAGATGTTCCCGCTGGCGGCGTCCACACGACGGATGCGACTGTTGACCCTGTCCGCGATGTAGAAGTTGCCGGCGCTGTCCACGGCGACGTCGTAGGGTTGCGAGAGCTGCGCCGACGTGGCGGCGGCGCCATCGCCGCTAACGCCGCTCGACCCTGTGCCGGCAACCGTTGAAATGGTCCCGCCCGTGGCGGCCACCCTGCGGATGCGGTTGTTGTTGCTGTCCGCGATGAAGATGTTGTCGGCGCTGTCCACGGCAACCCCGTTCGCCCCGTTGATCGGCGCCGATGTGGCCGCGCCGCCATCGCCGCCGAAGGAGCCGGTTCCGGTGCCGGCGACAGTGGAGATGTTCCCGCTCGCGGCGTCCACGCGACGGATGCGGTGGTTCGACGCGTCCGCGATCAAGAGGTTGTCGGCGCTGTCCACGGCAACCCGATACGGCCCGCTGAGCGCCGCCGCGGTGGCCGCGCCGCCATCGCCGCTGAAGGAGCCGGTTCCGGTGCCGGCGACGGTGGAGATGTTCCCGCTCGCGGCGTCCACACGGCGGATGCGGTGGTTATCCACATCCGCGATGTAGAAGTTGCCGGCGCTGTCCAGAGCCACTCCAGCGGGCGCGTGGAGCCGCGCTGCCGTGGCTGCACCGCCGTCGCCGCCGAAAGCCCCGTTGCCGCTGCCGGTCGCACCCGAGCCGGCGACCGTTTCGATGACGAACGGAACAGGCACCGCGGCGCTGCGGATGAGGCGGATGCGGTGGTTGGTGGCGTCCGCGATGTAGAGGTGGCCGTTGGCGCCCAAGCCGAGCCCGCCGGGCTCGTTCAGCGTCGCCGACGTGGCCGCGCCGCCGTCGCCGGTCAAAGAGGCCGTGCCCGTGCCGGCGACGGTGGAGATGTTGCCGGTCGCAGCGTCCACCCGGCGCACGCGGTGGTTGTTGCGTTCCGAGATGTAGAGGTTGTCGGCGCCGTCCACCGCAACCCCGCCGGGCTGGTTGAGCGTCGCCGCGGTGGCCGCGGCGCCGTCGCCGCTGAAGGAGGCCGTGCCCGTGCCGGCGACCGTCGAGATGTTCCCGGTCGCGGCGTCCACCTTGCGCACACGGTGGTTGAGGCGGTCGGCGATGTAGAGGTTGCCGGCGCTGTCCAACGCGATCCCCTTCGGGTCGCTCAGCCGCGCGGAAGTGGCCGGCCCGCCATCGCCGCCGAAGCCGCCGTTGCCGAGACCGGTCGCGCCGGTGCCGGCGACGGCGGAGATGCGTCCGGTCCAAGCGTTCACCTTGCGGATGCGGTGGTTGAAGCGGTCCGCGATGTAGAGGTTGCCGGCGCCGTCCACCGCAAGCCCGGTGGGGTTGTTGAGGCGCGCCGACGTGGCCGCGCCGCCGTCGCCGCTCAGGCCGCCGTTGCCGGGGCCGGCCGTCCCCGATCCGGCGACGGTGGAGATGTTCCCGCTGGCGTCCACCCGGCGCACGCGGTGGTTGTTGCCGTCCGCGATGTACACGTTGCCGGCGGCGTCCACCGCCAGCCCTTGGGGGTTGTAGAGGAGCGCCGAGGTGGCCGCGCCGCCGTCGCCGCTGAAGCCGCCCGCGCCCGGCATGAGGCCGGTCGGCCCCGAACCGGCGAAGGTGGAGATGGTGGTGGTGGCGGCGCCCACCATGCGCACGCGGTGGTTGTCCAAGTCCGCGATGTACACATTGCCGGCGTCGTCCACCGCCACCGCCCCGGGGAAGGCGAGGCGGGCCGAGGTGGCCGCGGCGCCGTCGCCGGTGAAGGCGCCGTTGCCGGGGCCGGTCGCCCCCGAGCCGGCGAACGCCTCGATGTTCGTGCCGCCCTGCGCCCACGCCGGCGGGCCCGCGAAGGCCAGCGCCAAGCAAAAGACCGCGAGGCGATTGGCGACCGGGATTCCGCGTCGCCCGCTCATCCGGCCAACCTCGCTAAATCGGGGGGGGGGGGGGGGGGGAACTTTCATCGGCTTTGGCTCCATCCAATTTCAGTCGATTCTAGCGCAATCGTGACGCGACTAGGGAACGCGTTTTGCGAGGGCGGCGTCCGCATGGCGGACGCGGTGTGCTGCACGCGGGATCGGCGGGGTGGAGGCGTCCGCTAATGCCAACCGAACTTAACTTGCAAACGTGGCGGCGGGTGCTTGATCGACCGCTTTATGGCCGGACTCGCTACGCAAAGCACGGCTCAGGCAGCCGGGACAGTGGCACTCGTCGCGGGGATCCTTGCGATGCACCAAGCCGTGTAGCACACCACCTTCCCGGTCGAAACGCCGCACTATCAGATCGAAGTATCGCGTGTCGCCATGCTCCTAACGCCGCCACACGGCCCTTCCAAGGTGCCTTGCTGCCATTCGCCATCACGCTCGCGTGCAGCTCGACATGCTGTGAGTTCCCCAAGTTCAAGGACGTGACGAACGAGTCGAACTTGGAGATGAGGTGGAAGATTTGGCGTTCGAACACCGCGACGCCCGCAAGCACGAAGTGCCGTTCGGTCGGGTTTTTCACGGAGCCCGAGCCGTCCAAGTAGAGCAGGTACATTCGGAGAGAACGCAAGCCAATGCAGGGGAATACCGCAGCTAGGTGGGGCACCTGGCCCCAACGGACCGTGTAACCACAGCCCTCCCAACCGCGTGAGAGGAATGTTGCTTGCTGATCGGTCGGCTGTCAAGTGGCGATAACCCGATGAATGTGCAACGAATTGCAGGCCCGGGACCACGAAAAGCGAGCGAACGAAGGGCTGGGATGGCGCGTTTTTGGCGGAAGCGGAACGGGGGATGCCGGCGGTGGCGTGGGCTTGCCCGTTCGGTGGTCCACCAAAGCTCTGCCTTACACCCGGAAGGCGTCTTACGAGGCGGAGAGGAACTTGAGCGCGGAGACGCCGCGTTGCGTGATGCCTTGTTTGTACTGCTCCAGGTCGAAGTCGCGGTTCTTGCCCATGGCGCCCACCAGGTAGCGCTTGTACACGCCTTGCATGATGGCGCCCAGGCGCCAATGGGAGAACGCGCGGTAGTAGTCGATGCGGGCGAGGTCGCGGCCGGTTTGCTCGGCGTACGCCTCGCATACGCGCTCCCGATCCGGGAAGCCGCCGACGCCCACCGGGCTGGAATCCGCGCCGGGTTCGCCCGGCTGCGTCCAGTTGTTGAGGAAGTAGCCGACGTCCGCCAGCGGGTCGCCCAGGGTGCAGAGCTCCCAGTCCAGCAGCGCGGCCATGCGCCCGGCGCGGAGGATCATGTTGCCGATGCGGTAGTCGCCGTGCACGATGGCCGCGCCCACCTGCTCCGGCATGTTCTCGTGCAGCAGGCGCTCGCTCTCCTCCATTTCGGGAACCTCGTGCGTCTTGGTGGCCTGCCACTGCTTCGTCCAACGCTTGAGCTGGCGTTCCACATAGCCCTCGCGGCGGGCGAGGGTGCCGAGGCCCACGTCGTCGGGTTCGATGCGGTGCAGCTTGGCCAGCACGTCGATGATGTGTTCGCCGGCGGTGGTGCGCTCGGCTTCGGGGATGGTGGCGGTGGCCTCGGCGTCGTGCGGCACCACGCCTTCGACGAATCCCATCAGGTAGAAGGGCGCGCCGTTGACGCCGGCGTCTTCGCACAGGCCGTAGGTGCGCGGCACCGGCACGCTCGTTCCCGCCAAGGCGGACACGATGCGGTGCTCGCGCGCCATGTCGTGGGCGCTTTCGAGCACATGGCCAAGGGGCGGGCGACGCAGCACGTACGCGGCGCCGGCCGCGTCCGTGAAGCGGTAGGTGAGATTGGAGTGGCCGCCAGCGATGAGCTCGAAGGCAAGCGGCGGGCGCAAGCCGTCAATGCGGTCGGCCACCCACGCGGTAACCGCCGGAACGTCGATGCCCTCCACGCCGGCCTCGTGCGCCATCTCCACCCCCTTTTTCCGCAACGGCTTGCCCAACGACAGCTTGATACCCGTTTGGCAGGCGATCCGTCAACCGCTTTCTCGGCTTGGGGGCGACGTCGGGTGCGCGAAGCCCTGGGAGCGCGGGCGTCTCGCCCGCACTTTCGTTCACGGGTGTTCACCTTATGCGGGCGAGACGCCCGCGTTCCCAGCACCTCGCTTGCCGCTCATACGCGGTATCCTGCCCGGATGAGCGTTGGCGGCGGTTTGGGTTGTTTCCTGCAGGGCGCTCGGTTGGCGTGGGCGCCGTCGTTGCGCGGGTTCGTGTGGTGGCCGATGGCGGTGAGCTTGGTGCTCGTTGCGGCGCTGCTGGGTTTCGGCTTTACGTTGGTGCGCGACGCGATCGCGGCGGTGGTGGATTTCCTGCCGGATTGGCTCGATTGGCTGGCCAAGGTGCTTGCGCCGCTGTTGTACGCCGTGGGTGTGCTGGTGGCGGGTTGGCTGTTCGGCTTCGTGGCGGTGTTGGTGGCCAGCCCG
Source organism: Candidatus Azotimanducaceae bacterium (assembly GCA_965243095.1). Lineage (GTDB taxonomy): Bacteria > Pseudomonadota > Gammaproteobacteria > Pseudomonadales > Azotimanducaceae > VXYL01. The sequence continues at coordinate 274,728 of OZ251530.1, read as the reverse complement.
TTTCTGGGCGTGCTCTCGGCGCGGGCGGAGCGGCTGGCCTTCGGCGACGGGCCGGCGGAGGTGGAAGGCGGCGTCTGGCACACCGTCGTGACTGCGTTCGCGCGCGAAGGCCGCAAGCTGGCCTACCACTTGCCGCGGCTTGTGGTTGTCTTGGTGGTGAGCTTCGTGCCGCTGTTGAACGCGGCCGCGCCGGTGCTCTGGTTCGCGTTCGGCGCGTGGATGCTGGCGGTGCAGTTCGTGGACTACGCGGCGGAGAACCGCGGCCTCGCTTTTGCCGCCACGCTGGCGCTGCTGCGTGCCAACCGCGCCGCCGCGCTGGGCTTCGGGGCGCTCGCCACGTTGCTGCTGGCGGTGCCGTTTGGGGCGCTGTTCGTGATTCCCGCGGCGGTGAGCGGCGGCGCGGTGCTGTGGCGACGCTGCGCGAACGCCGGCGAGACGCCGGCTGCTACGAGCCGGTAGCGCTCCACGCCATCTGCGCGAACGCCACCGCGTTGGTGAGCGCGTGCAGCAGCAGAGGCACCAGCAAAGAGCCGGTGCGGTGGCGGGCGACGCCGAGCAGCGCACCGTAAATGAACAACCCGCCGATCTCAAAGGCGCCGTATTGCAGGTGCAAGGCGGCCCACAGCGCCGCCGTGAGCGCGATGGTGCCGGCGACGCCCAGCCGCGAGCGCGACCAGCCGCGAAACAGAAAGCCGCGAAAGAGCGTTTCCTCGAACAGCGACGCGAACACCACCAACGCGATGAAGAGCAAGGCGGGCGATTCCGCCGTGGCGTAGACGTCCACCATGAACTGCGGCACCGGCCGATCCAGCAGCAAGGCCAGAGCGTCGAACGCGGCCCAGAATCCGGCGGCGGCGAGGATCCACAGAATCACCGTGCGCAACCGCGGCCAGCGGAGCGAAAGGTAGTCGCGCACGACGAAGCGGCGCCGCACCGCGACGAACAAGACCGCGGTGCCGGCAAGGCCGCCGGCAATCGTCGCCACGGAGATGTAGAGGCCGTTCTGGGTCAAGGCCAGAAGGTCTTTGAGCTCGTAGCCCGGGGTGGCCAGGAACGCCAAGAGCACAGCGATTTGCACGCCGAGAAACACCCCGAACGCCACCGCGCCCCAAACGGAGACGGCCCAGAACTCCCAAGGCTTGGCGCTGCCGCTAGCCGCCGCCGGTGTGCTTCCTTCGTCCAACAGGCTGCCTAGCGGCGGCTGCGCCACTGCAGGAACGCCAGCGCGACGATGCCGACGAAGCCGGCCAGCGCGAGCGCGGGGATGGTGGCGGATTGATCGGCACATTCGCCGGTGCCGGAGAGCATCGCGGCCAACACTTCGGCGAGGGGGAACGCGTCGATCATGTAGCCGAAATCCACGCCGCAGCGCGGCACCGCGCCGGGCGGCAACGTGAGCAGGTACAAATGGCGCAGGGAGAACATCGCCCCCCCCACGCTCGCCAGCGCGGTGAGCGCTGGGTAGATGCTCAGGCGCGGGTTGTGGGCGCAGCCGGCCGCGGCGATGAGGCCGGCGAGCACAACCCACAGGCGCTGGTTGAGGCAAAGCGCGCACGGGGCGAGGTCGAATCCGTACTCCAACACCAAGGCGCCGCCGATCAGGCTCGCGGTCCACGCGACGGTGGCCATGCTCCACCAGATTTTCCGGTCGCAGAACCGCCAGGCGCGGGTCGGCCAGCTGGCGGGGTTGGTCGCGAGTGCCGTTGGCATTGTTAGAACACGTCCTCCGGGCGCGCCGGCCCGTTTTCGCTCCGCTGCCCGGGGCCGCGTTTCGCTTGGCCCGGCGGGTGTTCCTCTAGAAAATACTCGAACTTGGCGCCGGCGTCTCCCGGCGCGGCCACCAAGCCGGTTGCCGGGTTGATCTTCACGCTCACCACGCCGTCGGGGATCAGCGGCGTGGCCATCGGCTCGTCGGCCAGCGCTTCGCGCATGAAGTCGATCCAGATGGAGAGCGGCGTTTTGGAGCCGAACTCGTTCTTGCCGGTGGAGCGTCCGTCCGAGAACCCCGCCCACGCGGTGGCGACCAGATGCGGATGGAAGCCGTTGAACCAAGTGTCCGTGGCGTCGTCCGTGGTGCCGGTTTTGCCGCCGAGGTCGGTGCGCTCCAGCGTTCTCCAAGCGCGGTTGCCGGTGCCGCGCCGGATCACGTCGCCGAGCAGCGAGCGCATGATGAAGGCGTTGCGGGCGTCGAGCACGCGCTCCGCCGGGGGCGGCGGCAACGGGGCGGCGTGCTCGGTGGTTTCTTCCGTCGGTGTCTGGGCCAGCGAGAAGCTGTCCGCATCCGCCTCAGTGGCTGTTTCCGCCAACGAGAACCCGCTCTCCGCCATCGCCACCGCGTCTTGGGCGTCTGGCACACAAGGATCGCAGACTACCGGGTGGCGGGAGGCGAACACCAAGCTGCCATCCTGCCTGTGTACGCGGTCGATGAGGTGGGGCTCCACGCGGAAGCCACCGTTGGCGAAGACGGCGTAGCTGGCCGCCATCTGCTCCGGCGTCACCAGCATCGGGCCGCCGCCAACGGCGAGTTGGGTGTTGCGCGGCAGCAGGTCGTCGGCGAAGCCGAACTTGGTCACATGCTCTAGGACGGGGTCAACGCCCACCTGCAAGAGCACGCCGATGGAGACCGCGTTCTTGGAGCGGTAGAGGCCGCGGCGCAGCGGCATCGGCCCCTCGAACCCGCCGTCGTTGCGGGGACGGTATTGCGTCTCCAGGCCCGGATCGTCGAAGACGTGCGGCACGTCCCAGAAAATGGTCGCCGGGGTGACGCCGTTGGCCAAAGCGGCCGAGTACAAGAACGGCTTGAAACCGGAGCCCGGCTGCCGTCGCGCCTGCAGCGCGTGGTTGAACTGCTGGGCGCGAAAATCCCAACCGCCGACCACGGCGCGGATGCCGCCGCTGCGCGGATCCAGCGCCACCAACGCGCCTTGCAGCTCCGGCGGTTGCGCCAACCGCCACTCGTCGTCGCCGACGGACTGGACGTACACCACATCCCCCACCGCCACCACGTCCGCCGCTTGTTTCGGCCGCGGCCCCATGCTGTCGGTGCCGAGGAACGGCCGCGCCCAGCGCAAGCCTTCCCAGCCAATCGCCAGCAACTCGCCGTTCCCGCGCCGCGCCGCAGCCTCGGTCTCGGCCACCGAGACGATCAAAGCGGGTTCCATATCGCCGCTTGGCGGATAGGGGGCCAAGGCCGCGGCAACCGCGTTCGCATCCAGCCCCGCATCGGCTCCCGCGGAGTCTTCGCCGGATGCGAAGTCCACGCTGCCCGCAGGCCCGCGATAACCGTGCCGCCGGTCGTAGTCCACAAGGCCCTGCCGCACCGCCCGCTGCGCCGCCGCCTGCATCTTGGCGTCCAAGGTGGTGTGCGCGAGGAAGCCCGAATAGATGTCTTGGCCGAAGCGCGCGAACAGATCGCGCCGCACCCGCTCGGCGGGGTACGGCGCGGCGAGATCGATGCCGCGTTGGAACACCCGGGCGGTGATGGGCGCGGCCACCGCCGTTCGGTACTCGGCATCGTCGATCGAACCCTGCGCCAACATCCGGCGCAGCACCAGATTGCGGCGTTTCAGCGCCCATTCCGGGCCGTTGATGGGGTTGCCGCCTTCGGGCTTCTTGAGGATGCCGGCCAGCATGGCGAGCTGCGGGATGTTCAACTCGGCGGCCGGCTTGCCGTAGTAGGTGTGCGCCGCCGCCTGTACGCCGTAGGCGTTCTTGCCGAACGCCATGATGTTCACGTAGAGCGCCAGGATCTCGTCCTTGCTCAGCTCGCGCTCGATCTGCAGCGCGGTGATCATCTCCTTGAATTTGCGGATGAACACCTGCGAGCGGTCGAAGGAAACCACCTTGGCGAGCTGCATGGTGATGGTGCTCGCGCCGGTGCGGACGTCCGAAATCGCCAAGCCCACGACATCGTTGACCAGCGAGATGAGGTCGATGCCGAAGTGCCGGTGGAAGCGCTTGTCCTCGGTGTCGACGAGGGCGTTCAGGAAGTGCCGCGGCACGTCTTCGAGCGCGATGGGGATGAGGCGCCGGCCGAACTCGCCGATCAACGCGCCATCCGCGGTGTAGATGCGCAGCGGCGTTTCGTATCGGTAATGTCGGTAGGTCTCTATGGACGGAATCTTAGGCCCGAGATAGCTAAAAACTGACGCAAATCCGAGAGATGTCGCACAAAAACCGGCCCCCGCAAGCCACAAAATAGTGGCCAGCGTTTTGCGTAGCCGCGGCCACTCTTCGAGAAACACCCGCGCCGCACGCAAGACGTTGCGGATGCCGCCGCCTTTCGCCGACCCCGGCAGGCGCGTTAGGGAAGAAAGCCGGAAATCCGCCAATGCCATTCACCCACCGGAGGAGGCCGAAAGAGGCCAGAAAGTAAGGAGTGTTGTCTTGAGACCGCCAAAGCGCAATTCCAGTTCCAAATCCAAGCGGCCGTTGTTCGCCGCGACAGCCCGCCGGCCGCGCCGTTCTTTCGTCGGCGTCGACATCGGCGCCACCGCCGTCAAGCTGGTCGAGCTGTCGCACCGCGCATCGGCGAAAACGCCGCAGGCGCGAACGTGGGGCATCGAGCCGCTGCCGCCGGGCGCTGTGGAAGCCGCGAACGCCAACGCCAATATAAGCGATCCGGGCACCGTTGGCGAAGCCATCCGCCGTCTGCGAGCGCGCGTCGGCGCGAAAGCGCGGGGCGCGGCGTTGGCGGTGCCCCACTCGGCCGCGGTGACGAAGACGCTGCGCCTGGACGCCGGCCTCACCGACGAAGAGCTGGAAGTGGAGGTGGCGCTGGAGGCGGAACGGCACCTCCCGTTCCCGCCGGACGAGACCGCGCTCGATTTCGAACTCTCGCAACTGTGCTTGGACGATCCGGCGCTGGTGGAAGTGGAAGTGGTCGCCTGCCATCTCGATCAGGTCCGCCAGCGCGAAGCGGCCGCGGCAGCCGGCGGCTTGAAAGCCGCGTTCGTGGAAGTGGAGACGGCCGCCTTGGCGCGGGCGGCGCATTGCCTGGACGCCGGGCGCGGTGCCGCGCCGCTGCTGGTTGCCACGCTGGGCGAGTGCGCCACAACCTTGCTCGCCGTCGCCGGGGAGGATGTGGTTTTCGTGCGGCAGGAACCGTTGGCTGCGACGGCCGGCGCGGCGGCGACGGCGGATGAACTCGTGCGCGAAGTCGCCCGGCTGGCGCGGTTGGCGCTTACTGCGCCGGGCGTTGCCGGGGCGGCGCGGTTGCTGCTGGCCGGCGAACGTGCGGACACGCCCGGGCTCGCCGCGCTTGCGGGCGAGCGTTTGGGTCTGGCGGTGGAATTGGCGCTTCCGACCGCGGCGCTTGATTGCGAGGCGGAGCCGCGCAAGCCACCCCTTGACGATGCCGGGCCCGCGTTGTTGACCGCATGGGGCTTGGCCCGGCGCGGCTGGCCCGCGTTCTCGCCTGCGCCGAGCCTAGGAGCAAACCCATGAACAACATGAACCTCCTCCCTTGGCGCGAACGCCGGCGACAGCGGCGGCTGCGCTGGTTCTTGGGTGCGTTGGCCGCGTCCGCCACCGGCGCGGCGCTTGCGCTTGTGTTTGTGGGGTTGCACATCGCCGATGGCGTCGAGCGCGAGCGCCGCGCCAATGACGAGCTGATGGTCGCCCTCGCCACCTTGGACACCCGCGTCACCGCAATCGACCAGCTGCGGCGCGAGCGCGAGGCGTTCGAGGTGCGCGCCGCCACGCTGCGCGGCCTTTGGCGGGAGCGGGAAACCGCGGTGACGGCGCTATCGGCGCTTGCCGAGGCGGTGGTGCCCGGCATCCACTACACGCACGTCGCCCGCGAAGGCCAATCCATCACGATTCGCGGTGCCGCGCAATCGCACGAGCAGATCTCCGCGCTGATGCGCAATCTGGCCGACGTGGAGCGGCTCGAGACGCCCGTGCTCAAGACCGCCACCGCGGCCGAAGACGGCCAGCAACGCTACGGCGCCGGCACGGCGGTTTTCGAGCTGTCGTGCCTGCTGGCCGCACCCAACTCTCCCCCAACGAACGTGGCGCAACAGCGCCCAGAAGAGGAATGAACCAATGCTTGAGTTCGACATGCCCGATTTGGATCGGCTGCCGCTCGCCGCCAAGGCGCTGTGCTGCGTCGCCACCGCGGCGCTCGTATTGGCGGTCGGCTACTTCCTTGCATTGGCTGGCCTCCGCGCCGAGTGGGCCGGCGAGCAACGGCAGCAAGACGCCTTGCGCGCCGAACACGAGCGCAAGGCCGCCGCGGCCCCGAAATTGGCCGCCGTTCGCACCGAGCGGAACCGGGCGGCCGGCGCCTATGCGACTCTTGCCCGGCAGTTAACGGCGCAAGCGGACGCAACCACCGTGGTTGAAGGCATCGGCCAAGCCGCGGCCGCACGGAATTTGACGGTGGCGAACATCGCCTTGACGCCGGAGCGCGAGACCGCCGAGTACACCGAGCAACCCATCTCGCTCGCCCTCGTGGGCGCCTACCACGACCTCGGAGCATTCGCCGCCGACCTCGCCGCGCTGCCGGTGCTGGTGACGACGCACGACTTCCAGCTCGAACCAGCGCCGGACCACGCCGTTGCCGGCGCTTTGATGATGACGGCGACCTTGCAGACCTACCGCGTCGCCGACACCGGCAACATCAACGACAGCGACGAGCCCGCCGTTGCACAGCAACCAAGCGAAGCTGCCAGCTACCGCGCAACCCGCGAGCGCGATCCGTTCCAGCCTTCCACGCCCGGTCTGGCCATCGAACGACCTGCCGGCGCGGCCAACGCCCCCAGCGACGGACGCGGCCGGCAGCCGTTGGAGCGACTGCCGCTGGAACAGCTACGGCTGGTGGGCACGCTTGCCACGCAAGGCGTGCGCCGCGCCCTGATGCAAACCCCGGACGGCAACGTCCACAGCGTGACCGCTGGCGATTACCTGGGCACCGACCAAGGACGCATCGCCAAGGTCCACGACGCCAGCATCGACCTCGTGGAAACCGTCCAAGACGACAACGGCGGCTGGCTGCGGCGACCGCGCACCGTGACGATGGAAACCGCTCCCGCCGCCCCCGAAGACATAGGAAAAGACCAATGACCCAACGCAGCAGCAGTTTGCGAACCTTCCCACTTGCCTTGGCGGTCGCCATAGCGCTGACCGCTTTGTCCACCGCCGCGCCCGCGCAGGAGCCGCCGGCCGCCGAACCCGCAACGGCTGAACCCCCGCGCTACACCGGCGAGCGCATGTCGCTGAACCTGCAGAACGTGGAGCTGCGCGCCGCCCTGCAACTCATCGCGGACTTCGCCGGCGTGAACTTGGTGGTGGCGCAGGACGTCGCCGGCGTGATCGCCGTGCGCTTGGAGGACATCCCCTGGGACGAGGCGCTGGACTTGATTCTCACCAGCAACGGCCTCGGCCAGCGGCAGAGCGGCAACGTGCTCCTGATCGCGCCGGCCGAGGCGCTGGCGGCGCGCGAGCAAGCCGAACTGGAAAGCCGCCGCGCGCTGGCGGAACTCGCGCCGCTGGAAACCGCCTTCATCCGCATACGCTACGCCGACGCCGCGGCATTGGTGGAGCTTTTCGGCACCGAGGCCGGCGCGTTTGCCCGCTCCGAACGCGGTCGAATACTGTTGGACACGCGCACCAACGCGCTCATCGTCACGGAAACGGCAGCCAACCTCGCCGCCATCCGCGAAGTGGTGGAACGGCTGGACGTGCCGGTGCGCCAAGTGCGGATCGAAGCCCGCGTCGTCAGCGCCAACAACAACTTCTCCGAACACTTGGGTGTGCGCTGGGGCGGCGGCGGCCACGCCCAACGCGGCCGGCGCCACCTGAAAATCGGCGGCAGCCTGCAAACGCTCTCGGAGTTGCAGAACATCGTCGCCGACGCCGAAGGCGGGCGCGGCGCGATCAGCCACCCCGGCGATCTGGTGGCTGATCTAGGCGTCGCCGAACAGGGCGCGAGCAGCATCGGTTTCGGCTGGACCGGCCCGGGCTTCCTGCTCGACGTGGAACTCTCCGCCCTCGAAGCCGCCGGCGAAGCGGAAATCATCGCCCGCCCGACGGTGGTGACCACGGACAAGCGCACCGCCAGCATCGAGACCGGCGTGGAGATCCCCTACCAAGAGGCCACCCACGCCGGCGGCACGTCCATCTCCTTCAAGGACGCCGTGCTGCAACTGCAAGTGACGCCGCAGGTGACGCCGGACGATCGCGTGGTGTTGGACTTGGAGATCAAGCAGGACACCGTGGGCAAGATCTACTACGGCGTGCCGAGCATCAACACCACGCGCATCGTCACCCGCGCCATGGTGGCGGACGGCGAAACCGTGGTGCTCGGCGGCATCTTCCAAACCGACAAGCACCAAGCCACCACGCGCACGCCCCTCCTCGGCGGCCTGCCCCTCATCGGCCGACTGTTCCGCCGCACCCTGCAACGCGACGACAAGCAGGAGCTGTTCGTGTTCATCACCCCCGAAGTCGTGCGCCCGCCGGCAGTGCTCACGCCGGGCACCTGATTGGAACCCAGCCGAAAGCGGCGCAACCGCGCGGAATCCCCAACGACTATGCTATTTTCAACCGTAGCGCGGCCCGGAGCCGCGCCAAGAAGACACGACGGAGAACAGCCCCATGCCAACGCCCCTGCCGGCCGCGGCCCCTTCGGCCGCCCCCAACCTCCACGCCACCCGCGTGGACGACGTGTTCTACCCCTGCTCGGACGGTGAGCCGATGGCCGACAACATGGCCCAGGCGACCGCCATGATGGGCGCCGCCGGCGACCTCGAGTCGGTGCGCCCGGATGCGTTGGTGGCGGTGGACATTCTGGTGTACCCGGAGCGGGGCAACAACCGCAACAGGATCGCGCCGGACGTGCTGGTGGCCTTGGGACTGGGAATGCACCTGCGCTCAAGCTATTTCGTGTGGAAGGAGGGCAAGCCGCCGGACTGGGTGCTGGAGGTGGCGTCGCCGGGCACCCAGGCGAAAGACCGCACCGACAAGCGGCAGAAGTACGCGGAGATCGGTGTGCCGGAGTACTGGCTGTTCGATCCGACGGGCGAAGCGTATCCGCGCGGGACGCCGCGGCTGCAAGGGCTGAAGTTGGTCGCCGGCAAGTATCAGCCGCTGCCGTGGCGGCTGGCGTACGGCGAGCGGGTGATCCGCAGCAAGATTCTGCGCTTGGACGTGTCCACGGACGGCCTGTTGCTGCGCTTCCGCGACGCGGCGACGGGGAAAGTCGTCCGACATCGGCCCGAGGTCGACGCGGCCGCCGAACGCGCCGAAGCCCAAATCAAACAAGAGGTCGCGCAGCGGAAGGCCGCCGAAGCCGCCCGCTCGGCCGCCGAGGCCCGCGTTGCCGAGTTGGAGGCTGCGCTGCGGCGTTCGCAGGCCGGCCATTCGCCGTGAGTGGTGGACAAGCGGTCCACCCCGCAACGGAACAGTAGTGATGGCTTTGCCCTCAGCGGCACCTTTTTTCGGCGAATTGGGTGTACGACAGATCTTTGGTAACGGGTGCTGGGAGCGCGGGCGTCTCGCCCGCATGCAGGCGGAACGCCTGCGTTTCCCCGCTTGGCGCGGACACCCTTACCAAAGATCTGTCGTACACCCCGGCGAATTTTCGCATCGCACACACTCCCGTTTAATGCGCTAGACTCAACCTCCCGATTCGCGGTCGGCTGGCTGCGACGGGGGCACAAAGCAACTCTAAACGAGGGAGGAACATCAAATGGCCGCAAGAGAAGTCGTAGTGGTCGACAACGTCCGCACGGGGCTCGCCAAGTCCCACCGGGGCAGCTTCAACATGACCCGCTCGGACGACATGCTGGCGCATTGCATCGACGCGCTGCTGGAGCGCAACCCGAACGTGGCGCCGGAGGAGGTGGAGGACGTCGTCGTCGGCGCCGCCAACCACACCGGCGAGCAGGACGGCAATCTGGCGCGCTTGGCGGTGGTGCTGTCCAAGCTGCCGATTACCACCGCCGGCATGACCATCAACCGGTTCTGCTCGTCGGGGCTGCAGTCCATCGCCATCGCCTCGAACCAGATCGCCTCCGGGCAAACCGAGGTCGCCATGGCCGGCGGCGTGGATTCCATCTCCGGGGCAACGCGCTCGCCGCGTGGCGGCGACACCCGCAATCCCCGGCTGAAGGAGGAGAAGCCCGCCATCTTCATGGCGATGGGCAACACCGCGGAGGTGGTCGCGCGGCGCTACCAGGTGACGCGCGAAATGCAGGACGAGTACGCCCTGCAAAGCCAAGTGCGCTACGCCAAGGCGCAGGACGCCGGCTGGATCAGCGACGAAATCGTGCCCATGAAGGTCACCATGAAGAAGGTGGACCGGGAAACCGGCGAGGAGAGCTTCGCGGAAGTGACGGTGGATCGGGATGAGTGCAACCGCCCGAACACCACCATGCAGGGCCTCTCCGGCTTGAAGCCGGCGTTCGAGGAGGACGGCACCGTCACCGCCGGCAACGCCTCGCAGCTCTCCGACGGCGCGTCCATGACGTTGCTGATGAGCGCGGAGCGGGCGAAGCAGCTCGGCGTCACGCCGATGGGCGTGTACCGCGGCTTCACCGTCGCCGCCTGCGAGCCGGACGAGATGGGCATCGGCCCCGTGTACGCCATCCCGCGCCTGCTGGAGAACGCCGGGCTGCGCCAAGACGACGTGGATCTGTGGGAGCTCAACGAGGCGTTCGCGTCGCAGTGCGTGTACTGCCGCAACGAGCTGGACATCGACAACGAGAAGTACAACGTCAACGGCGGCAGCATCTCCATCGGCCACCCGTTCGGCATGACCGGCTCGCGCTGCACCGGCACCATCCTGCGCGAGCTGGAACGCCGCGACAAGCGCTACGGCGTGGTGACGATGTGCATTGGCGGCGGCCAAGGCGCCGCCGGGCTGTTCGAGCGGGCGTAGCCGCGTTCGACCGGGCGCCTAAAGGGGCGTGAATTGGCTTCGGCAGTCGCTTCCGCAGCGGCTGCCGAAGCCGCCCGTTAAGCGGGGTCCGGTTCCGCGACGCCAAAGCGGGCCGCAGTGCTTGCAGGGGCATAGGAACATGACGCGCTTCGTCGTCAGCGCTGTCTTGGCGCTCGGCTTCGCGCCGGGTGCCGTGGCGGAGCCGTGGCCGGCGGCCGGCGCGTCGGATCGGGCCGCGGCCCAAGGCGCCGAAGGCGTGAATCCCTATGCCCAGCTCAACGACACCCAGTGGACGAAGGTGGTCGAGCGCTGGGAACGCTTGGACGGTGCCGACCGGCGCTGGTTCCTCACCGAAGCGCGCAAACGCAACGCCCGCATCCAAGATCGCCACGCCATCGTGTTCCGCCAGCGCGCGCGCTTCGGCAACGTCGCAAAACCGGGCGAGGCCGAGCGGCGCACCGAACCGCGCCGCTTGCGCCGCGCCGCGCAGAAACCCGCGGCCGACGACCCGAACCGCTACGGCTTGGGTTTCGAGCAGCGGCAACGCAAACAACCCGCCGCTTCCGAGCAAGAACGCCGAGAACGCGAGCCGCCTCCGGCGAAAGATCTCTCACCACGAGAGAGCGAGTACACGAGCCAAATCTCACAACCAGCAGAGAGTTTGCGCAGCAAACTCAAACGCGCCCCGCAGGGCGCGCCTTGAGCGGCGCCGTCGGACTGCGCCGCGACGCGCGCGGTCGCCGCGAGCGCCAAGCGCTGAGCGCCGCCCAAGTCGAACGACGCGACGCCCTGCTGCTGGTCGACGACGATCTCGAACTGCGCGAGCTCATCTCCGACTATTTGGCGCGGCAGGACTACGACGTCGTCGCCGTGCGCGACGGCGTGGCCATGGACGAGACCTTGGCCGAACGCGGCGCGGATCTAATCATTCTCGACCTGATGCTGCCCGGCGAGGATGGCCTCGCCATCGCCAAGCGCCTCAAGCGCGACACCGAGATCCCCATCATCATCGTCTCCGCCCAAGGGGAGGACGTGGATCGCATCGCCGGCCTCGAGATCGGCGCGGACGACTACATCGCCAAACCCTTCAATCCCCGCGAGCTGCTCGCCCGCATTCGCGCCGTGCTGCGCCGTTCCAGCCGCCGCGACAACGGCCCGGATGCGGTGACGTTCGGCGACTTCGCGCTGGATCTGCGCGCCTTTCGCCTCACGCGACACGGCACGCCGGTGCCCCTTACCTGGGGCGAATACGAGCTGCTAAGCCACTTGGCGCGGCATCCGAACGAAGTCCTGCACCGGGACGGCATCCTGAACGCCCTGGGCCTAGCCGAACGCGCCCCTTTCGACCGCAGCATCGACGTGCGCATCACCCGCCTGCGGAGCAAGATCGAGCCCCACGCCAGCTCGCCCCGCTTCATCCGCACGGTGTGGGGCAAAGGCTACATGTTCTGTCCCGACGCGGATTGACACCGCCGCAGCCGCCCGGTGGCACGGTGAACCACGGTGAGCGCGCAAGACGCCGGCGAACCCTCTGGCCACCGAAGACGCTGCTCGCCCGCATCAACATCGTGCATGCCGGCAGCGCCGCCGTGATCGCCACAACCGCCATCCTCGCGTTGGCGGTGTTCGTGATTCGCCCCATCGAGGATCGCTCCGCGGACGACGAAGCGGGTCTGGTCGTGCTGGCCGCGCAAACGTGGGTGGAGCTGCCCCCAGCGGCGCGACCCTACTTCGAGATCGAGATGCTGCAAGCGCACGATCTCGTCACCACCGCCGAGACCCGCGACCTGCCTTTCGTGGCGCCGAACACCCGCTACCACCGCTTGCTGGAGGACAAACTCAGCGCCCGCTTGGGCACCGAGACCCGGCTGATGGCGAGCGACGACCTGCTCTGGGCGAACGTGCCCATGGGCGGCTTCTCGCTGCAGGTGGGCTTTTCGCCGGAACGCCGCGACGTGCGGCCGCTCTATGTGGTGCTGGTGGTCGTGGTGGTGGCCGCGGCGATCTTCGCCGTCGGCGCCGCGTACCTAGTGCGGCGCGTAGCCCGGCCGCTCTCTCAAGCGGCCACCGCCGTGGAGGCGTTCCGCGGCACCAAAAACTTCGCGCCGCTGCCGGAGGAAGGCCCGGCGGAGCTCGTCACCCTCGCCACCAGCTTCAACGCCATGGCGCGCGACGTGAGCGCCCTGCTGGCCAACCGCACGACCCTGCTGGCGGGCATCTCGCACGATTTGCGCACGCCGCTCACGCGCATGCGTTTCGCCCTCGAACTGCTGCAGGACGATGCGCCGAAGGACGTGGTGGCGCGCCTCGACCGCAACATCGGCGCGATGGAGGAGTTGATCGCCGGCGCCATGCGCTTCGCCCGCGGCACCAGCGAGGCGCCGCGCCCGGTGGACTTCCGCGCCTACTTGGAAGGTGTGCTGGCGACGCTGGACGAAACGATCGCGTTGCAGTGGCATGGCGACGCGGCGCAAGCGGACATCGCCACCGGCGCGTTCGAGCGCGTGCTGGCGAATCTCGTTCACAACGCGCAACAACACGGCGGCGGCGCCAGCGTACGGGCGGATCGCGCCGCAGACACAGTGACCGTGCATGTGATAGACGAAGGCCCGGGCATTCCCCCAGCGGCGCGCGAAGACGTCTTCCAGCCCTTCCACCGCTTGGACGCCGCCCGCGAAAGCGCCACCGGCGGCAGCGGCCTCGGCCTCGCCGTCGCCCGCCAGCTCTGCCAAGCGCACGGCTGGGAGGTGGGCATCGAGTCGTCCCCCAAAGGCGGCGTGGACGCCTATGTGGTGGTGCCCATCCCGGGATCGCGGGCGTCTCGCCCGCACACTAAATTACTATCCCCAACGAACCAGCCGAGCCCCAAGGAGACGCCTTGAACTACCGCGAAATCCTCTACGAAACCGATGGCCCCATGGCCCTCGTCACCATCAACCGCCCGGAGAAGCACAACGCCATCTCCTTGGACACCCTGCGCGAACTCCGCACCGCGGCCGCGGCCGCGGCGCAAGACGACGCCGTGAAGGTGATCACCATCACCGGCGCCGGCGGCCGCGCCTTCGCCTCCGGCTCGGATCTCTCCGAGGTGCTGGAGCGCGATTTCGGCAAAGCGCTGGAACCCATCGTCCAAGGCCTCGCCGATCAGTTGGAGCGCACCCCCAAGCCCACCATCGCCGCGATAGACGGCATCTGCATGGGCGGCGGCTTGGAAGTGGCGCTCGGCTGTGACCTGCGCATCGCCACCCCCACCTCGCGTTTCGCCACCCCGGAAGGCAAACTCGGCATCATCCCGGGCGGCGGCGCCACCGCCCGCCTGCCACGCATCGTCGGCCGCGGCTGGGCAATGGAAATGATGCTGATGGGCGACCCGATAACCGCTGAACGAGCCCTCTCCATCGGCCTAGTCACCCGCCTAGTCGGGCGCGAGGAACTCATCCCCGAAGCCCGCCGCATGGCGGAGCACCTAGCCTCCTTCGCCCCGTTCGTGCCCCGCACCATGAAGGCAATGGTGCATTTCGGCATGGAGGCCAGCATGGCCGGCGCCCTAATGTTCGAGAAATACGCCCAAGGCGCCTTGGTGCAAACGGAGGACAAACACGAAGGCATCACGGCGTTCTTGGAGAAACGCAAACCGCAATTCAAGGGCCGCTGACGCATTCGGACGTGGTATGGTCGGGCATCAAGCTGCGACATCGCGGGCTGGCGGAATGGGGCTGTTGTGAAGGACGATCGGATATTCACGATGGAAGGGGGGCAGCTCAGGGCGCTCACCGCTCAGGCGTTCGAGGAAGAGGACGAGCTGCAGGCGTTGATCGCCGAACACCCCGAGTTGCTCGCGTGGGAGCAGATGCGTCCGGGTGGCTCCAAGGGCTGGATTCTCATCAAGCGGGAGATGGGCATCGCCAAGGACGCCGGCGCAGGCGATTGGTGGGCGGTGGACCACCTGTTTATCGACCAAGACGCCGTGCCGACCTTGGTCGAAGTGAAGCGTGGCGCCAGCTCCGAAGTACGCCGCAAGGTCGTCGGGCAGATGCTCGAATACGCCGCGCACGCATGGCAGACGTGGACCGCTGACAGTCTGCGCCGGGCCTACAGGGGTGAGGGGCCGTCTGCGGACGAGCGGGACAACGAACTCCGCGAGCTTCTGGGCGTCGATGACGAAGGCAAATTCTGGCAAGAAGTGAGTGACAACCTCGCCGCCAAGCGTCTGAGGCTGCTGTTCGTTGCGGACGACATCCCCGACGAGCTGACTCGCATCGTGGAGTTCCTCAACGCCACCATGCGGGACGTAGAGGTGCTGGCCGTGGAGATCAAGAAGTTCGACGGCGAATCAGGGCCCCAGACACTCGTACCGCGGGTCATCGGGAGGACAGCCAAGCCGGCCACCACAAAGAGCCGGAATTTGGACCGTGCGTCCTTCCTGGCCGGGTTCGAGGACGAGGGCGAACGAGGCGCGGCGCAGCGTCTTCTGGACGTGGCGGACAGATACGGCAGCGTGAGAATGGGAGCCACGGGTGTGAGCATCCGTTGCCCGAGGCCGGGCAACGCGAAGTGGGTCTCCGTGGCGTGGATCTTCCCGCCGAGCGTACTGGGATGGAGTGGACTCAAGGATTTCAATTTCGGGCACCTTCCGTTTACTGACAGTGACCCGCCTGCACTCCAGGATCTGCTCACGAATTGGTGGTCGCGGTTCTCGGATGACGAATTCGCCGAAAACGTGTCCGCGAAATGGGGCGATGGCTGGCAGGTCACGCCAAGCCACGCGGCCCAGCACATCGACACGCTGGTGGCACGATTGGAGAAGGTACTCTCCGATCTGCGCTCGCTAGGAGCGCCCTAGCCAACCATCCCGTTGGCTCCATCGGGATCGTCCAATTCCGACACGGCGTCCTTCACGAAAGCGACCATCGTTGCATCGTGAGCGACAGCGCACCACAGGCGGCGAGACGGTTTTTCCACATGCACCGAACAGGTGGCCGAACCATCCCCCGCGCAAACCACCAACACTCGGCGCTTGTTTGGGCGGACAGAGGCGGCGTCCACTCCGACATCGCCATTCTCAAACGGATAGACCATCAGCCGGGGGTGGTGCTTCAGCCACGACAGAACGCGCTTTGCGTTTTCGATCGCGCACGGCTCTGGAACACGATAACCAGAGTTCCTTGCCTCATCCTCGATTTCGGCGAGGTCATCCAGTGCAGCAATAGACACCAGATCCTCCTACGCCAAGCCCTGGACGCTCATCGTCGCGGTCGCGGCCGGCGCCTGTGCGGCGTGGCCGGTGATGGCTTCGATGGCCTTGGCCGTGCGTAGCAGGAACTTGTCGGCGCGTAGGGGCGCTACTAGCTGGGCGCCCACCGGCAGGCCGTTGTGGAAGCCCACCGGGAGCGACAGCGCTGGGCAGCAGGTGACGGTGATCCAGCTGCAGGCTTCCATCCACTCTATGTAGGTGGTCATGCGCTGGCCTTCGATTTCGCGCACCCACTCGGTGTCCACGTCGAAGGGCAGCACTTGGGTGACCGGGCCGATGAGCAAGTCCACATCCTTGAAGAAGGCCGCTACGCGGGCCACCAGCCGCGCCCGTGCGGGATACACCCAGTCGTAGTCCGCAATCTGCAGCTTCAGGCCGGCTTCGAGATTCCAGCGGATGGTTTCCTTCAACTGCGCTTTTTGCGCCTCGGTCATCGCGCCGAAGCGGCGGCGAAAGCCGGTGGCGCGGAGGATGTGGAAGATGCGGCGGGCGTCGTCCAAGGGCGGCGTGGCCGCGACGACTTGTGCGCCTGCTTGCGCCAGCACGTCGCCGAGTTCGTGCAAGGCGTCGCGCACCGGCTGTTGCACCGGCAAGCAGCCGAAGTCCTCGCTGATGGCGACGCGCAAGCCGGCAAGTTCGACGGGTTCCAACGGCGTGAACGCGCTGCCGGGTTCGGGCAGGCAGTTCGGCACAGATGGTTCCGGCCCGGCCAATGCCGAGAACAACAGGGCCACGTCGTCCACGGTTCGCGCCATGGGGCCGGGGGTGGATAGGTCTGACCACGGATCGCCGTGGGGTATGCGGCCGGGCGATGGGCGAAATCCCACCACGTTGCAGAACGCCGCCGGATTGCGCAGGGAGCCGCCGGTGTCGCTGCCGTCGGCGATGGGCAACATGCGCGCCGCCAACGCCGCCGCGGCGCCGCCGCTGCTGCCGCCGCAGGTCTTGGATAGGTCGTAGGGATTGCGGGTGGCGCCGAATACGCGGTTGAAGGTTTGCGAACCCGCGCCGAACTCCGGGGTGTTGGTCTTCCCCACCAGCACGGCGCCGGCGCGACGTATCCGCTGCACCACCAAGTCGTCTTTCGCAGGCACATGGTTGGCGTACAACGGCGAGCCGTAGGTGGTGCGGACGCCGCGTGTGGCCACCAGATCCTTGTGCGCGATGGGAAGCCCGGCCAAAACGCCTTGCGCGGACGGATTCGCGTCCAACGCATCGGCTTGGCGACGCGCCCGCTCGTAGGTTTTCGTGACGATGGCGTTCACCGCCGGATTGACGGCTTCGATGCGGGCGATGTGCGCTTCCAGCACCTCGCGGCAGCTCACCGTTCGGCCGGCGATGAGGCGCCGCAACTCGGTTGCGGGCAAGGCGCAGAGGTCGGTGGCTTCCGACAAGGCTGTACCGGACGCTGATGCGGGCTACCCGCGGCTATTTCTTCTTCTTCGTGCCTTCCGGTTCCGGCTTTTTCTTGCGCCGGCGGGTGTTGCCGAAAGTGCCGCGCACGATCTTGCCGCGGCGGGTGCGGATGTCGCCTTTGCCCATGAGCTGCGTCCCTTGTGTGTTGACTCGCGCCATCATAGCGAATCGCTCACATGCGCCAACACTCCAAGTCGTTGGCGAACAGCACCGATCCGTTGAAGTGCGCTTCGATCGCCGCGGCGCTGGCGGTCTCGCGGCCGCGGGTGCGCTCGGTGCGGTGGCCGAGAATCAACATTCGGGCGTTGGCCTGGGCGGCGACGCGGCCGAGCTTCGATGGCTTGGCGTAGCGTTGCAGCAGCTCGCCGCGGGCGTTCTCCGGGATGGCGTGGTGCGCCACCAGCGCGTCCGCGTTCTCGGCGAAGGTACGCACGACGTCGCGTTGGTTGCTGAAGCCGGCGGCGAACACGAGCGAACGGCCGCCGGCGGCAACGCGCCACGCCAACGCCGAGACGCCGCCATGATGCACCGGCATGGCCGCGAGCGCGATGTCCTCCGAACGAAACGCCGCCCAACGGCGATTGCCGAACGCGGGCACGGCGCGGATGCGCCAATTTCGAACCGAGGGAAACTCGTACAACGCCTCCATGCGCTCGAAAAAAGCCGGCGGCCCGTCTTCGCTCTCGGCCGCGGACACCGGCGCAAACACCGGCAACCGACGGTCGCGTGAGCGGCTCCGCAAGCCTTCGAGAAACGCCGGGAAGTCCACCGTTGTGCGGGTTTGCAGCGTGGTGAACACGATGGCGTCCAAATCCGCGACGGCGGCGCCTGCTTCGCCAAACCGCAGCGCCGACCCGGAGCCGGCGTCCACCAGCAGCCGAGCGCTGCCGTCCACCCACACCAAATAACTCGCCACCGCGTGTTCGTCTTCCAGCGCAGCGCCGCCGGAGCCCAGCACCTGCAGCCACACGCCCTTGTCGCCGCACGGACGCGCTGCGGCTTCAGGCGAAGTCAGTGCCAATACCGCGGCGAGAATCCAAGCCGCACGAATCAATCGCCGTCCTCAATGTCCGCCAAGAAGGCCTGAACGCTCGCCTCGTCCGGCATCCGCCAGTCGCCCCGCGGCGACAGGCTGACGGTGCCAACCTTGGGCCCGGGCGGCAACGCGGTGCGCTTGAACTGCGCGGCGAAGAAACGCTCGAAGAACACCACCAACCAGTGTCTGATGACGTCCGGCGGGTAGGCATCCGCGAACGTCGCCTCCGCCAGCGCGAGGATCTTCTCCGCGCCGGCGCCGGTGCGGAGGAAGTGGAACAGGAAGAAATCGTGCAGTTCGTACGGGCCGATGATCGTCTCCGTGCGCTGCCCAATCTCGCCGTTGTTGGAGGGCTGCAACTCCGGCGTGATCGGCGTCTCCACCACCCGCCCAAGCACCCGCCGCAAGGCGTCGCCGGCGCGATGCCGTGCGTACCAGCGCACGAGGTAGGCCACCAGCGTCTTGGGCACGCCGACGTTGACGTTGTAGCCCGCCATGTGGTCGCCATTGAAGGTACACCAGCCGAGCGCCAGTTCGGAAAGATCGCCGGTGCCGACCACAATGCCACCCACTTGGTTGGCGGTGTCGAACAGCAATTGCGTGCGCTCCCGCGCCTGCGCGTTCTCGAAGGTGATGTCCGCTTCGCCGCCGTGGCCGATGGCGGCCAAGTGTTGCTGCACCGCGTCGTGGATGGGTATTTCCACCAGTTCGACCTTGGTGGCCTTGGCCAGCTGCCGCACCGATTCGATAGTGCGGGAAGTGGTGCCCGGTCCGGGCATCGTCAACGCGCACAACGCCGACGAAGGCAGCTCCAGCAAGCCCAGGGCATCGAGGCACACCAGATAGGCGAGGGTGGAATCCAGCCCGCCGGAGACGCCGACCACCAAGCGTTCCGCCCTCGCCGCCGCCATGCGCCGGGCAAGCCCGGTGGCTTGGATGGCGAGAATCTCGCTGGCGCGGGCGGCCAGTTCGTCCTCGTCGTCGGGCACGAACGGGTGTTTCGGAAAAGCGCGTTCGAGGCGCCCCAGCGCCGGCGGCACACCCGCATCCACGAACGCCGGCGGCGGCCGGGCGCTGCGAGCGAACGTGTTGTTGCGCACCCGGTCGTGACGCAACCGGCCGCAATCCACTTCCACGCACAGGCTGGTGCCGCCGAGGGCGAAGCGTTTGGATTCCCCCAACAGCTGCCCGTTCTCCGCCGCCAGCAGATGCCCGCCGAAGACCACATCCTTGGTGGATTCGGTGGGCCCGGCGCCAGCGTAAACATAGGCGGAAATGGTGCGGGCGCTCTGCATCCGCACCAGATCGCGCCGGTAATCCGCCTTGCCCACCAGCTCCGTGCTGGCCGATAGATTGAGCAGGATTTCCGCGCCGCCAAGGGCAAGCGCGGCGCTAGGCGGCTGGGGCGCCCACAGGTCCTCGCACAACTCGATGCCGAAGGAGGTGTCGCCCAAGCGAAACACGATGTCCGGCCCAAGCGGAAAATCGCCCAGCGAATCGTTGATGTTGAACGCGCAATCCCGCCCGGACGCGAACCAGCGCTTCTCGTAGAACTCGTCGTGGTTCGGCTGCGCCACCTTCGGCACAGCCCCCACCACCTTGCCTTCCACGCACACGAAGGCGCAATTGAGAATCCGCCCGTCCACCAACCACCACGGTGCCCCGACGACCAGCGTGCGCCCATCCGTGGCCTCGGCGATGGTGGACAAGGCCGCATGGGCGAAGCGCCGCAAGTCGTCGGAGAAGAACAGGTCCTCGCAGGTGTAGCCGGTGACGCACAGTTCCGGCAGCAACACCAGCGCCGCGTCCTCGGGCGCCTCGTAGTAGGCGCTGAGGATGGCGTCCGCGTTGGCGATGGGGTCCGCAATGGCCACCGGCGGCGCGGCAACAGCAATCTTGACGAAGCCAAAGTGGGTGAAGTCCGTCTGCATCGGGGCAGTGTACCTGCTTGGCGATCAGGAACCGTCCCACCGCGGACAGCCCGTTACTTCGCTGTGGCGGGGTTGCGTCCCGGGCTATTGACCGCACAAGCGCAAACAGGCTAGTCTCCGTCTGGTCTAAATTGGTCGTCGTCAACTAGGGAGGCCGCTGCATGTCCGAAATCGGCGCATTCGAAGCAAAGACGAACCTGCCGCGGCTTCTGAAGCGCGTGGAGGCAGGGGAGCGCTTCCTCATCACCAGGCACAACCGGCCCGTGGCCGAGTTGATTCCGTTCCGGGCGCGTGACAACGGCAGGATCCGGGCCGCGATCGACGACTTGAAGGCGTTTCAGAAAACGCACCGCTTGGAAGGTCTCTCGGTGCGGCAGCTGATCGAAGAGGGGCGTCGGTTTTGACGACGTTCGTGCTCGACTGCTCGGTCACCATGTCTTGGGTGTTTCCGGACGAAGCGTCCGCGGCAACCGAGCAGCTACGCGAGGCGATGGTCGAGGGGCGTGCGTTCGTGCCCGCCCTGTGGCCAGTCGAAGTGGGCAACGCGCTCATCACCGCAACGCGCCGTGGGCGAATCACGGCGGACGAACTGCCTCGGATCTGCGCGAGCCTTGGCGCCTTGCCTATCGAAATCGATCCCATCTCCACGTCCCGAGCATGGAGCACCGTGCTGGAACACGCACAAAAGCACCGGCTCTCCAGCTACGATGCGACGTACCTCGAACTGGCAGTGAGGACGGGGCTACCCTTGGCCACGCTGGATGGGGATCTCGCGGACGCCGGAAGGGCCGAAGGCTTGGAGGTTCTGGCCAGCCCCTGACCACCTCAATTCGCTGTAGAGCGAGATCAAACCGCGGTATGCATATCCGTGCGATGGAAGTGGCGAGCGCCGCGGGCGAATCGGCTATGATGCCGGCACCACTTGGGAGAACGCCTTTGCGGCGGGGAGGAACCATGTTTGCCACCATTTTGGCCCCGGCGTGGCGGCGGTTGCCGCTTTCGCTTATCGCGGCGCTTGCGGCGGTGTTCGCATTTGGCGTCGCGGGCGCGGAGGGCGAAACGTCGCCCGCGAACGAGCCGCCGCACGTCATCTTGTTGATGGCGGACGACATGGGCTGGTGGCAGACCAGCTACAACGGGCATCCGCTGTTGAAAACGCCAAACTTGGACGCCATGGCGGCGGCTGGGCTGCGCATGGATCGGTTCTATGCCGGGGCGCCGAGTTGCACGCCGACGCGCGCCACCGTGATGACCGGGCGCACCAACGACCGCACCGGCGCCGTGCGCGTGGGGGTGGCCATCGATCCGCGCGAACAGATGCTCTCCACGGCGTTCCAACAGGCCGGCTACGCCACCGCCCACTTCGGCAAGTGGCATCTGAACGGCGGCCCGTCGGGGGTGGATCGGCCGGTGCCCAAGGACGATCCCGTTGGCCCCGGCGCGTTGGGATTCGACTATTGGCTGAGCGCCGTCAACGTCTTCGACCTCGACCCAACGCTGGGCCGCCTCGGCAAGCCGGAGAAGCTGAAAGGCGAATCCTCCGATCTGCTGGTGCGCGAGGCCCTGCGCTTCATCGACCGCGAGACGGCGCGCGAGAAGCGGGCGTTCGTGGTGATCTGGTTTTCGTCGCCGCATCGCCCGTTCGCCGCCTTGAAGAAGGACGCCGAGCCGTTCGCCAAGCTGGATGGCCCGTCCCGCGATCACCACGCCGAAGTGGTGGCCATGGACCGCGCCATCGGCACCTTGCGGCAAGAATTGCGGGAACGGGAAATCGCGGACAACACGCTGATCTGGTTCAACAGCGACAACGGCGGCCTGCCGGACATCGGCTACGGCCCCGAAAATCCGCCAGTGAAGCCGGACACCACCGGCGCCCTGCGCGGCTTCAAGAAGGATTTCTACGAAGGCGGTCTGCGCGTGCCGGGCATCGTCGAGTGGCCGGCCGGCATCGAGCCGCGCATCAGCAACTTCCCGGCCGCCACCATGGACATCTTCCCCACATTGATCGAAGTGGCGGGCTTGGATGCGAACTCCATCAACCCGGTTCACGACGGCATCTCCCTCGCGTCGGTGTTCCGCGCCGAGCCGGAACGCCGCGAGCAGCCCATCGGCTTTCGCGCCGGCGGGCTGGCCTGGCTGGACAACGACTACAAGCTGGTGCGCAACTACAACGTCGAGGAAGATTCGCCGTTCGAGCTCTTCAACCTGGCCGAAGACCCTTCGGAGCAGCGCGATCTGGCCGCCAAGCGCCCGGAAATCGCGGCGCGCATGGCCGCCGAGTTGGCCGCTTGGAACGCCTCCGTGGATCGCAGCATGACCGGCGCGGATTACCCGGCCAAAGCCCCGTAGCCCACTGGGAGCGCGGGCGTCTCGCCCGCATAGCAGGCGGAACGCCTGCCCTCCCGGGCAACCGCCAGCGCCGTCGCTACGGCGTAACGCTCGCGCTCACCGCCATGCTGTTGAGGCGCCCCTCCAGCGCGGCGATGGCGTTCTTCAACTCCGTCAAGCGCCGGCTCACCGTGGTGCGGCTGGCGTTGATGGCGGCGATGTCCTCTTCATTCGTCAGCACTTGCGAAGCCGTCTGCGCGGCCACGTTCACCTTGTCCACCAAATCCCGCTGCGCCTGTTGCACGCGCTGCAGGCGCATGTCCAAGGCGGTGACCAAATCCGCCACTTCCTGATGCCGCTTGGCGGAGGAATCCAGCCGCGCAACCGTGTTCCTGAGCGTGGCGATGCCGGAGGCCGCATCCGCCATCGCCTTGTTGGCCTTTTGGATGTTGGCGCGGTTCTCCTCGATCCAGCGCCGATTCCGCTTGTTGGCCAGATCCCACACCTTGCGGATCTCCGTTTCCCAGAACGACAGCTTGTCGTCCGTGGCCGCGTCGGATTCGGAGAGCGTTTCGTCCGTCATGCGCAGCCGGTCCTCCAGCGCGACGATGCGCGTGATGGCGTCCGCCAATTGCCGGTTGCTCTCGCGCAGCTCCCGCTGCTGGTTGAAGATGAACCAGCCGGCCGCCGCCAACGCCACGCACACCATCGCCAACGTGGTGGAAACCGCGACGTTGGCGCCGCCGGAGCGCCCCCCACGCCCCCGCGAACGGGAGGCGGCGCGGCTCTCCCGCGCCGGGGCGGCGATGGTGCCGGGCGCGACGGGCGGAATGTGCTCGGCCACGGCGGCTTCCTCGGCGCGCTAGCCCATGCCCACGATCAGACCGAGCACCACCGTTAGCGCCACGCTGCTCCCGATGACCCCCTTCACCGTGGTGATGGGCCCCAACTTGCCGAAGATGGCGTTGGCCTCCAAACCGAGCACGACCACAACGGCCACCCACAGGCTCCACCCGTTCCAGTGGCCCAAGCCGGCGGAACCCGCACCGTGCATGTGCGCCACCATGAAGTACAACATCGGCAGCGACAACAGGGTGTTGGTGCGCGACGCCAACAGCGCCTTGGCGGCCGCGTCCGCCTGCCCGGGATCCGCATCGCCCCCGTCGCGCACGGCCTCGTTGGAGGCGATGACGATGCGCTGATTCGGCCAGATGATCGTCCACACGTTGAGGAACATCAGCGTGCCCATCAAGCCGCCCACCAAGATGCCGACGGTGAGCCCGGCCATGATGTACATCAGCAGCACCAGCCCGGTGAGGAACGTCATCATCGCCGCCCAGCGGAACCACCACAGGGCGCTGGGCACCAGCTTGGTGAAGGCGTCCACCTTGGCCTCGTTGGAGGCCGCCGCCATGTAGCCGCCCTGCACGAAGTTGAAGTAGTAAAGCAGCCCGATCCACGCCACGCCGAACACGACGTGGCCCCACCGGAACCAGAACGGCAGCAAGTCCGCAAGCGCTTCCATCTCGATTCTCCCCTTCTCAAGAACCAACCGATGCGCCGGATACTAGCAGAAACCGCCGCGGGCGCATGGTGGGCGCACGACCCCGAAGCAGGGGTATGATCAACCCACACTCGCTCCGCACTGCACGGGAACACACGCTTGCACAACGACGAGCCAACGCTGCGGGATAGGCTCCGCCGCGACGCCCTCATCAAAGAGGTGGGCGAAGCCATCGCCACCTGCAAGCCGCCGCAGGTGTTCGGCATACATGGCGACTGGGGCTTGGGCAAGACCAGCTTCCTGCACCAGGTGCGCTACCACCTGACGGGCGACAATCCGCAGGCGTTCGACACGATCAACGCGCCAAGCCGGTCGAAGTCCGGTGGCCGCATCCAGACCGTCTGGTTCGATGCCTGGCGCTACCACGCCGAGGCCGTGCCCGTGGTGGCGTTGCTGCAAGAGATGCGGGCGCAGATGTCGGCCGCGGCGTTGCGGGCGTCCGCGGCCAAGCGCCTCGGCGAAGTCGCCGTGAAAGGCGTCTTGCTGGGGCTCGATGAAGTCACCAAGAAGATCGGCTTCCAATACGCGAAGTTCCAACGCGCAAGCCGCGAATGGGACGCGGAGAACCTGGCCGCCACGCTGCCATCGGAAGTGCTGCGGCGGAACCTGCAGGAGACGATTCGGCTGCTTTTGCCGAATGGGGAGGTCGATGCGTCGGCGGACGACCCGGGCAACCCTTCCCGGCTGGTCGTCTTCGTGGACGACTTGGACCGTTGCGAGCCGGAAGCCGCCTACCGCCTGCTGGAAGGGCTGAAGGTCTATCTCACACTGAACAACTGCGTCTTCGTGCTGGGGCTGAACCAGAGGGCGGTGGAAGGCGCCATCGCCAGCCGCTTGGCCGCCGGCCAGACCGACGAGGACGCAAAGCAGGACGCCCAAGTGCGTGCGGCATCGTATTTGGAGAAGATCTGCCAGAACGTCTGGCATCTGCCCATCGTCCAAGCGCCCGGGCAGGTGCTGTGCGACTTCCTCGCGGAAGGCGGCGTCGCGCCACACCATGTGAGCTGGCTGCGGCAGGTCGTGGAGAAGCGGCAGTGTTTGCCGCCGAATCCGCGCAAGCTCAAGGGGCTTGCCAATCTGGTGGCTCGCCTTTGCTCGCGACTGCCCGGCGATCTTGACAATGGCAAAGGGGAGGGCCGAATCGAGATGCGCAGACTGCTCTTGGTCGCATATGTCCACCAGTTCCATCACCACCTCTATGTGCGCTGGCAGGCCAGCCCAAGCATCTTCCATGCCATCGAAAAATGGTGTCGCCACCAAGCGTGGGAGGATGTGCTCAAGGTACTGGTGTTGCCAGCGGAACCAGGGGAAGAGTCGGTCGTAGCTGGCGAACCGGTGGAACTAGGCCTCAGCACCTTCCCCGATCCAACGGCTGCAAACGTCTTCTGGGTCGCCAGCGTCGTGCGCGACTTGCCCGAACAGACTCCGCCGGATAGGTTCGCACGCTACCTTGAGACGAGAGCGCCATGATGGCGCCGCGCTTCGACAACCTGCCTGAGAAGCAGCTTTACTCCAACCCGCCGCTTCGCGCCTATCTCACCAACGTCCACAGGCGGCACGAGTATGTTCGTCTGCTGGGCTTGCCCAGTCGCAAAGACCGCCCAGAACACCCGATCGATCTCATGTTTGTCCCCCCGCTGGTGTCACCGCGGTCCATTTCCGTGGACAGCGACCCCGACGATTGGACGCCTCAGTGCGAGAGCATCTACGATGCCCTCGAACGCCATCACCGCCTGTTGCTGCTCGGCGATCCGGGCACGGGCAAGACGACGTTGTTCCACCGCTTGACCTGGGACCTCACCTTCGCGCCGAGTAGCGGCCCGTTCGTCAAGCGTTTCGGCTGGATGCTGCCGATGCCGATGTTGCTGCGGGAACTTTCCCTAGGGGCCGTCACCACGTTCGATGGCCTGCTGGAAGCGTTTTTGTCGCACCCGGTGGGCGAACCGTTGCGCGAGGGCGACTATCTGCACAGTATGCTGGAGCAGGGGCGCGCGTTTCTCATGCTCGACGGTATCGACGAACTCGGCAGCAAGGAAGCGCGGCTCGACTTCCAATCGGCTGTTCTCGACGGCATGCGGCGCTTCCCCGATTGCCTGTGGCTGCTTTCCTCGCGCATCGTCGGCTATGGGGAAGTGCCCTACGAACGCAAACCCAAGCCGGCTGGACAGAACGGCTTTGCGGCGCCAGACCCAGAGCTTCCTGCCATTGGCAAGCGCTACCTCGCGCCATTCGACGACCCTCGTGTTAGGCGATTCGTCTTCAACTGGTATCGCCTGCGCGATTCGGCCGCTGTCAAGGACGGGAGGGCGGCCGACCTTGGCGACGCGATCCGCCGCGACAGGTCTTTGCAGCGCCTGGCGCGGATTCCGAACGTCCTGGCCCTGATGGTGTTGGTGCATCGCATGGAGGCGACCTTGCCGCACGAGCGATCCGTGCTGTACCGACACATCGCCGAGGCGTACTTGGAGTCCATCGACAAGCACAAGGGCATCAGCGAGAGCGCGGGCGATCTACCGCGCAAGAAGATGTGGCTGGGCCGCGTTGGCTTTGAGATGCAGTGTCGGAGGGCGCATGATGGCGCGAGCGACTGGCTCGCTTCCTGCGACGATGTGCTGCACTGGATCGGCGGCGAGATGAAGCGAAGCAAAGCGTTCGTGGACGTGCCGGCGCCAGCGGAATTCCTGTCGTTCGTTGGGCGCCGAAGCGGACTGTTCGTTCCTATTGGCGACGACCAATACGCTTTCACCCACCTCTCATTCCAAGAGTACTTCGCCGCTTTGGCGCTTGAAGGTGAAGTGACCGGGTTCAAGTGGGCCAAAGACGGGTGCTCCTCTTTGGGCTTCAGCCGCACCGACGTGGCTGCTTGGGCTCACCAGCCGGTGTGGTTGGAGACCTTCTGCTTCCTGTTCGAAATGCTGGCCGATCGGCCGGAGTGGCACAGCGAGCTGTTGCACTGCGCGTTCGGCGAAGATTTCGCTTTGCTCCACGAGGCCGATGCCGGCGACGATCTGTTCAATCTCGCCCACCTCTTAGCACATTTGGCTGTCAATCCCTATTCAGGTCTAAGCCACATCGACCGCGCAGACGCGGTTGACTCGTGCATAGCTGCACAAATCCGTTGTTCAAACTACTTCATCAATATGTTTGACTCTGACTCTTCCCTATTTGAAGTATTGCTGCGCAGAGACGCGCACTTATCCGACCGAGTGATGGCCTCGATCCATGACCAATGGTCTGAGACAACGGAGAGCCTGGAATGGAAGGTTCTGGATTGTCGACGTGCTGAACGCATAGACTTGGCCGAGATCGCCAAGTTGAGTAGCGCGAACATTCTTCTTTTGAGCGAGACCGACGTCGGGGACGTCGCACCAATCGCAAAAATGAAAGATCTACAACGACTAGATCTCGACTACACGCTTGTCAAGGACGTGACACCAATTGGCAAATTGCGGTCGCTAGAGGCCTTGAATTTGGTGGGAACAGACGTAGAGGACATTAGCGGCCTTGCAAACCTACGCTGCCTTCAGTTTCTTTGGCTCTCGGATACGCTCGTGTCGCAGGACTCGATTACGGAACTCCAAGCGATCTTACCGAACTGCGAGATCGTGAAGGATCGGTGAAGTATGACCACGCTGCAGTTCAAGGGGCGGGTGTTTGTGGAGAACTTCCATTTGGGGGTGCCGTACCATGAGTTGACGCCGGTTCGGGGGAAGGGGCTGGCCAAGAAGGCGAGTTTGCACGACAACCTGATTGTCGAAGGGGACAATCTGGCGGCGTTGAAGGCGTTGTTGCCGACGTATCACGGGAAGGTGAAGTGCATCTACATCGATCCGCCTTACAACACGGGGAACGAGGGCTGGGCGTACAACGACCGGGTGAACTCGCCGTTGATGCAGGACTGGCTGGGGAAGGTGGTGGATCGGGAGGATCTCACCCGCCACGACAAGTGGTGCTGCATGATGCTGCCGCGGTTGAAGCTGCTGCGCGAGTTGCTGCGGGACGACGGGGCGATCTTTGTTTCGATTGACGACAACGAAGTGCATCGCCTGCGGTGTTTGATGGATGAGGTGTTTGGGGAGGAGAACTTTGTCGCCACCATCATTTGGCACAAGATGGACAGTCCCAAGAACACTGCCAAACACTTCAGCGAGGATCATGACTATGTCTTGGCGTATGCGCGAAACGGCGAGGCATGGCGGCCGAACCCTCTGTCTCGATCTGACCGAATGCTGGCGCGCTACAAGAACCCGGATGACGACCCGCGCGGACCTTGGCTGTTGAGCGACCTAGCCGCTCGCAATCCCTATGACCAAGGGCGCTATGCCATTGAGACGCCCTCTGGCCGCACGATCGAAGGGCCGCCGGCGGGAAGTTACTGGCGAGTTAGCAGGGAGCGGTTCGAAGAGCTTCGGAAAGATGGCCGGATTTGGTGGGGCAAAAGCGGCGGCAACCGTCCCGGGATTAAGCGGTTTCTGTCCGAGGTGCGCGAAGGTGTGGTCCCTCAAACATTGTGGCCATGGAAAGATGCGGGCAGCACGAGGAACGCAAAGCAGGAGTTTAGCCAAGTCATGAGCCTTGGCCCGTCTCAGGACGCTTTTGTCACCCCCAAACCCTCAAAACTGGTCAAGCGAATAGTCGAAATCGCCACAGACAAGGATTCCATCGTCCTAGACTCCTTCGCCGGTTCCGGCACCACCGCCCACGCGGTGCTCGCGCTCAACAAGGAGGATGGCGGCAACCGGCGGTTCATTCTTGTCGAGTGCGAGGATTATGTGGACACCATCACCGCCGAGCGTGTGCGGCGCGTGAGCAAAGGCGTTCGCGGCGCCAAGGACGACGCGTTGCGCGAGGGGCTGGGCGGCACGTTCAGCTACTTCAAGCTCGGTAAGGCGTTGCGCAAGGAGTCCATGCTTGCGCCCGGGAAGTTGCCGAGTTACGAGCGGTTGGCGGGGTACATCTTCTTCACCGCCACGGGCGAGGAGTTCGATGCCGGCAAGATGCGGCGGGAGCGGTGGTTCATCGGGCGCAGTCGGAACTACGACGTGTATCTGCTCTACACGGACGATTTCGAGCAGCTCAAGGACATGGCGCTCACGTTGGAGATCGCCCGCAAGCTGTCGCGGGCGAAGCGGGATCGGCTGGTGTTCGCGCCCACCAAGTACGTCGATAGGGAGTTCCTGCACCAGCATCGCATCACGTTTCAGCAGTTGCCGTTCGAGATCTACGAGACGGTGGAGCGGCTGGACGGGCAAACGCGATGATTTTGAAGGAGTATCAGCAGACGGCGCTGAAAGAGGTGCGGAAGTTCCTCGATTTGCTGGTTGAATGGCGCAAGAAAGAGCAGACAGCCAGGGAGATCGACCCGGACATCAGCTTCGATTGGGTGCAAAGGGCGTGGGAGAAGGCGGGCACGACGCGGGCCTACCTGCCGCGCAAGAACGGTCTCGGCGAGCCGCTGCCCTGCTTCTGCCTGAAGACTCCCACGGGCGGCGGCAAGACGCTGCTCGCCACCAAGGTGATCGATCTGGTGAACACCCACTACCGGCGGCAGCAGAGCGGCTTGGTGTTGTGGATCGTCCCCACCACGCAGATCTACCAGCAGACCTTGAAGGCGCTGAAGGATCGCGACCATCCCTATCGCCAGCAACTCGATATCGCCTCCGCCGGCAGGACGCTGGTGTTGGAGAAGAACAGCGGCTTTTCGCCGGCGGATGTGCGCGAGCGCCTGTGCGTGCTGCTGTTGATGCTGCCGTCCGCCAATCGCGCCACCAAGGAGCAGCTGCGGATGTTCCGCGACAGCGGCGGCTTCGAGCGTTTCTTTCCGCCGGAAGACGACAACACGGCGCACGAAGCGCTGCTGGCGCAGGTGCCCAATCTGGACACGTTCGGGGCCGGCGCCGGCGTCTGGGGCGGCTTGGCGAAAACGTCCCTCGGCAACACGCTGCGGCTGCTCGAGCCGCTGATCATTCTCGACGAAGGCCACAAGGCGTACAGCCGGAATGCGAAGGAGACGTTGGAGGGCTTCAACCCCTGCATGGTGGTGGAGCTTTCCGCGACGCCGCCGCGGGAGGCGAACGTGCTGGTTTCGATCACCGGCGAAGCGCTGAACGCGGAGCAGATGATCAAGCTGGATTTGCACATTCACAACAAGGCCAGCGTCAGTTGGCAGGACACGCTGCTCGCCGCCATCGAACATCGCGAGTGCTTGGAGGCGCAAGCGCGGGAGTTCGAGGCGCAATCCGGCACCTACATTCGCCCGATTTGTCTGGTGCAGGTGGAACGCACCGGCAAGGAACAGCGCAAGGCGGGACTCATCCACGCCGAGGACGTGCGCGAATATCTGCTGCGCCACCCCAACTTGAGCGCCGAACACGTCGCGGTGAAAACCAGCCAGCGCGACGAGTTGAAGGAAGTCGATGAAGTTGGCGGCCTGCTTTCGCGGGACTGCCCCATCCGCTTCATCATCACCAAGCAGGCGCTGCAGGAGGGTTGGGATTGCTCCTTCGCCTATGTGCTGGCGATTCTCACCAATCCCAGTTCCAAGAGCGCTCTGACGCAGCTGGTGGGGCGGATTCTGCGCCAACCCTACGCCGCCAAAACGAGTGTGCCGGCGTTGGACGAAAGCTACGTTTTCTGCTTCGGCCGGCGCGGCGGCGATCTCTTGCGGGAAGTTCGCAAGGGGTTCGGCATTGAAGGCTTGCAGGGCTTGGAGGAGCGCATCTCAGCCGACGAAGGCGGCGGCCCGCGGCCCGGCGACATGGTGACGACGCGCCAACGCGAACAGTTCCGCAACGCGGCCGGCGCACTGGTGCTGCCGGCTTTCATGATTCGCGACGGCCAGCGCTGGCGCCCGGTGTACTACGAAACGGACATTCTCTCCCGCGTTCCGTGGGGCGATGTGGATGTGCGCCCGTTGTTCGACTTGCCGCTGGAAGCCGGTGGAATCAAGGATGTCACCGTTCGCGCCGGACTGGAATACGAGCCGCTGTTCACCGATGCCGATGCCGCCGCCTCAGCGGGCTTGAACGCCGACGGTGGCATCGACTACTACTTCGCCGCCGGCCATTTGGTGGACGTGCTGCCGAATCCGTGGCGCGGCGCCGAGGCCGCGCGCAAGGTCTTCGGCGCAATGCTCAAACGCCATTCCCGCGAGCAGGTGGCCGCCAACTACCTGTTCGTTTTGGAGGAAATGCGCAAGCACTTGGAAGTCGAGCGGGATCGACTGTCTCGGCAGGTGTTCGGCAAGCTGCTGGACGAAGGCACCATGCGCTTCATCGTCGTCACCGACGACTTGGCGTTCAACCGGCTGCCCAGCCGGATCGACACGCCGAAAACCGAACGCCAAGCGAACCGAGAGGATGGCGGCCAATACCAGCGCAATTTGTTCGAGTACACCGGCGAAGGAGAATTGAACAGCTTGGAGAACAAGGTCGCCACCTACTTGGATCGCCAAGCGCGCCTCTTCTTCTGGTATCGCAACCGCGCCCGCAAGGACTACTTCGTGCAAGGCTGGAAGCCGCGCCGCATCTACGCGGACTTCATCCTCACGCTGGAGCCCAACGAACCGAACGCGGACGACGAATTCCACCAAGTATTCGTGATGGAGACGAAGGGCGTCCACCTGAAAGCCGCGGAAGACGCCGACTACAAACGCTCGGTGTTCGACATCTGCTCGCAGCACGCCAAGAAAACGGACTGGGCGGATTTCGTGCCCGCCATGCGCGGCAAGGTGGTGCGCTTCGAGGTGGTGGACGAGGACGAGTGGGAGCAAAGACTGAACGCGATGTTCGCGTAGGGCGGCGCTACCCAAACGCCCGCGGCGCCGCCATCTACGGCATATGACTTACAGCGCGATGTGGCAACAGTGTCCCACACCCACTTGCAGTTCCCCTACCGGCCGAGCGGTTGCCGCAGGAGTTCCATCATCTCCTCCACGTCGAGGCGCCCGGGCGCATCGGTGGCTTCGAGCAGCTGCTCCGCCAAGTCGCGCTTGCGGTGGTGCAACTCGACGATCTGCTCCTCGATGGTGCCTTCCGTCACCAGCCGGTAGATGGTCACCGGGCGGGTTTGGCCGATGCGGTGGGCGCGGTCGGAGGCTTGATCCTCCACCGCCGGATTCCACCACGGGTCCATGTGGATCACGTAGTCGGCGGCGGTGAGGTTCAGGCCGACGCCGCCGGCGGTGAGCGAGATGAGGAACACGTCGCCCTCGCCGGCTTGGAAGGCGGCGATGCGGGCGGTGCGCTCCTTCGCCGGGGTGGCGCCATCGAGGTACTGGTAGGCGACGCCGACCTCGCGCAGGTGCTCCTCGATCAGGCGCAAATGCCGCACGAACTGCGAGAACACCAGCACCTTGTGCCGGTTCGCCAGCAGGTCCTCCAAGGTGGCGGCGAAAGTGGCGAGCTTGGCGCTGGTTGCCGCCGGCGGCAGGCCCGCGGGCGCGTCGTTGGCGTCCAGCACCAGCTTCGGGTTGCAGCAGGCGAGGCGCAGGCGCGTCAAGTGCGCGAGCAGGCGCATGTGCCCGCCGCCGGCGTCGCCGGCGAGTTCGTCGAGGGCGCGTTGGCGCAGCGCCTCGTAGAGCGACGCCTCTTCCTCGGACATCTTCACGTGCAGGGTGATTTCCGTGCGCGACGGCAAGTCGTCCAGCACGTCGGCCTTCAGCCGGCGCAGCACGAACGGATCCACCAGGCGCTTCAGGCGCTTCTGCGCCACGGGATTGCCGTCGCGCTCGATGGGCAGCGCGACGCGGGCGTGGAATGCCCGCAGCGAGCCGAGCAGGCCGGGCACCGCGAAGCCGAACAGCGAGTGCAAATCCATCAGGTTGTTCTGCACCGGCGTGCCGGTGGTGATCACGCGGAAGTCCGCCTGCAGCCGCTTGGCCGCCTTCGAGCGCTGCGCGTTGGGGTTCTTGATGGCCTGCGCCTCGTCCAGCACCACGGTGTGCCACGTTCGCGCCGCCAGTTGCTCGATGTCGTTCTGGAGCACGCCGTAGGTGGTCAGCACCAAGTCGAACGCTCCTACTTCGTCCAGCAGCGCGGCGCGGGCGGCGGCCGCGCCGGTGTAGGTTTTCACCGCCAAGCTGGGGGCGAAGCGGCGGCCTTCGGCGAGCCAATTGGGCAGCACGGACGTGGGCGCCACCACCAGCGCCGGGCCGTTTTGCGCCCGCAGCAGCAACAGCGCCAGCGTTTGGATGGTCTTGCCGAGGCCCATGTCGTCCGCCAAGCAGGCGCCGGCGCCCCACTCGGCTTGGCGCGCCAGCCACTCGAAGCCGGCCACCTGATACGGGCGCAGCTCCGCCTGCAAGGTGCTGGGCACTTCGGGGTTGTAGGCGCTTGCGGCACGCATCCGCTCGCGCAGCGCGTCCCAGCCGTCGTCCGCGTCCAGAACGGCGCCTTCCAGCAGATCCTCCAACGCCAAGGCGGCCAGCGGCGGCATGCGCACGGTGTTTTCGCGCACCGCGGCGGCGATGGCGGCGAAATCGTCCAAGCGGCGGCGGAAGGACTCCGCCAGCGCTAGGAACTCGCCGTCGCCGAGGGGCAGGAAGCGCGAGTCCGGGTTGTCTTCGAGCAGCGCGAACAGGCGCTTCAAGCTGAGCACCTGGTCGTCGTTCACGCGCAGCTCGCCAGACGCCTGCACCCACTGCGCCGCGGACTGGACGGAGATGCGCAGCGAGCGGTTGTCGGCGCGCCCGGCCAAGCGCATGGCCGGGCCGTGCGGCCACTTGCAACGCGCCGCGGCGGCTTCCAAGAGTTCCAGCAGTTCCAAGCAGTCGTCGGCGTTCGGCAGGAACAGCGGTTGCGTTGCGATGGGCTTGACGGCGAGCGGCGGGCAGCGCTCGACCAGCCGCGCCACCGCCTCCTGTTCGGCGTCGAAATCCCGCTCCGCTTGCACGTTCTCGCCATCCCGGATGGCAAAGACGACCACGCCGCCGGCGGCCGGCGGGAAGCAGTTGCCGGAACCGGCCAGGGGTTCCACTTCCAAGGCCACGGAAAGGCCCGCACCGAGGGGTTCCAGCCGCACCCAGGGTTCGGCGTCCGCCTCCACGCGCGCCGCGGCAACGGCGAGGTTCTGCACGTCCGAGGCCACGCGCACCCGCGCCGCCAGCCCGGGCACGGTGTTCAGCAAACGCTGTCGGCCTTTTGGCGGCAGCGTAAGCCCGTCGGGCGGAATGGCGCGCAGCAGGCGCTGATGTTCCGGCGTGAAGTGGGTGATTTCGCAGCGCCCGGGCGCCGCCATGCGCATGGCGTAGGCGCCGTCGGTGCCGGCGCGGTAGGGTTCCACGCGCACCACCACGCCGCCGTCCGCGGCGTGCGCCACGGAAAGCTCCGGCTCGCGGCGCACCACCTCCAGCGGCCGGTCGTCCGAGTCGAGCACCAGCGGATGCCCGGCCAAGGCGTGCAGGGCGGCCAGGCCGAAGTAGGTTTCCTTCCTGCCCCACGATTGGCGCGTGGCAGCGGCGGCGATGGCGGTTTTGTCCTGCGCCAGCAGGAAGTTCATCTGCGTGGACTCCGCCGCCAAGCGCTTGGCGCCTTTCGCCGTGCCTTTCGTCCAAGCGCCGTTGGCGTTGCGGCGTTGGGCGCGGGCTTCCAACGACACGTTGCCGCTGTGGATGTGCAACTTCCACACCAGACGCGAGGTGGATTCGGCCGCCGGCGCGGTATCCGCGTCGTCCGCCGCGGGCGTTTCGGCGAGCTCCTCGATCACCGTCAGCGACTGCTCCCAAGTGCCCACCGGAACCGCCAGGGTGGTCAAGGTCGCCGTGCCCAAGTCCGCGTGCCGAGCAAACTCGCCGCCGGCGGCGGCTTCCTCCCGCGACGCCACCCGGCGCAGGATTTCCCCACATTCGGCGGCCACCCAAGCGAAGCCGTGCTCGTTGGCGCGGGCGCGCAGCCGGCGCAGCGCCGCCAGCGTGTCGCTGTTCGGCGGCTCGCCCAGCCAGCAGCAGTAGATGCCGGCGAACAGCGCCCGCAACCCGGCGCCGGTGCGTTGCAAGCCGAACGGCTCCCAGCTCTTCGCCTTCACATGCACCGCGGTTTCGGCCACGTCCAAGCCGGTGTGGTGCGGCTGCGACCATAGCCGGGCGGCCGCGACCCGCTCCAGCAAATCCTTGGTTTCGGGCGTGTCGAGGCGCGCCAGCGCCAGCAACGAGAGGGCGAATGGGCGGCCTTCGGGATACACCAACCGCTTGCGGCGGCCGCGCAAGGCATCCAGCGCTTGATCAATGTGTTCCGCCGCGGCGTCGTCGTCGCCGCGCAGCATGGCGACCAGCGCCCGCGCGGACGCCTTGCCCGCCTGCGCCGGCGGGGTTTGGCGCAGCGTGGCGGGGAGATCGTCGAACAAGGCGATGGCGGCGTCGAAATCGCCTTG
Source organism: Candidatus Azotimanducaceae bacterium (assembly GCA_965243095.1). GTDB lineage: Bacteria > Pseudomonadota > Gammaproteobacteria > Pseudomonadales > Azotimanducaceae > VXYL01. The sequence goes on along the minus strand of OZ251530.1, from coordinate 238,950 downwards.
CAGCACACGCAGGAACGCGATGTCGTCCACATGCTCCAGCGGGCTTTCGCTGATCGCTCGGCACGCGTCGATCAACGCATCCGCCGGCGCGCAGTGGCGGATGGCGTAGGCGAGGCAGGATTGCCACGCCTTCCCGCGGCTGGCGGACGGCACCGCGCACAGGGCTTCTTCCGCGAACGGCTCGGCCAGCAGCGAAAAGTCGTCCATCGTGTTTTGGGCGAGGTCGTCGAACCGCGACACGTCTCCGGCCAACAGATAGCCGCGCTGCAGCACTTCGGCGATCTCGCGTTCGCGGTGGCCGGCGTTGACGCGGGCCTGAACTTCGTCGTCGGTGGGTTCCGGCGCGGTATCGCCGCTTTGCCGCAAGCGCTCCAGCGCGTCCAACAGCGGCACGAGCGAACCCTCCGCCCGCGCCGCCCGCAACAACGCCAAGGCCGCGCCGGACGCCACGGCGACCGCGCCATCCGCCTCGCGCAACGCCACTCCCGCGTCCACCAATTCGGCGACGCCTGCGGCTAGCGAACGCGCATCCGGCAAGGCCGACGTCTCTGCAACAAGGCGTTCGAGCAGCGCGAAAGGCAACGGATACGGCGCGAAGAGAGCGCACATGCGCGCGATGGCGCACGCCCCCGGCGAAAGCGAAGCACAAGCGTCCACAGCCGCGTCCGCAGCAGGGCCCACAGCGGGAGAAGCCACCGACAACATCCTTTCTGACCTTCCTCGCCATCCCGCAGGTGTGCTGGAAAATAACATACGCGCCTTTCGCATTCGCGCCGTGTGCGCCTCCTTGACAGCGTGCCTCGTTGAGTTTTGGTGGCGTGGTGGTCCCGGTTATGCTTCCATCAACTCACCAGTTGGCCCGACGCCTACGTTCCATGCGTTACGAGAGCAACCCGAAGCACAGCGACCCGTGGCAGCGCGGTCGCCGCGGCGCTCGCTGCCCCGACAATGTCGATGCCGAGCAGGCGCGGCGGCTGCTTTCGGCGAGCACACCCGTTGCAAGCAAGCGTTACGCCGTGTTCGAAGGTCAGGCGTTCTGCGCCCAGCAGGCATGCCTGCGGCGTATGGCACGGCTATCCGGTTGGCTGGTTGGCCGTTCCGGTGGCCCTCCGCCAACGATGGCGGCACACCGGCCGCGTGCAACGACGCGACATCAAGCGCTACTGGGACTAACGCTGAACGATGCCATGACTGTGCTTTGGGAAAGACTCATCGGCGACACCAGCCGTTTCGCGATCCGTCTGGCTTTCGCGCCGGATCCTGATGAGGGGCGCGGGGCCACGGCAGACGCGAGCGTCTCTTGGGGCAGCTTTCAGTTGTGGGTGGACGGCCGAAATCTTTGTGCCCACAGCGAGGAGGGCGAGCGAATCGAGTCCGTACACTGGTATCTGCTGCCACTTATGGAGTGGTTTGCGGAGAATTGGAACGCGCTGCTCCACGAAGAACGGCTGCCGGCGAAAAACGAAGGAGGCGATGCGTGGGCGTCGCTACGCAACACGCGCTTCGCCCCTCCGGCGTTGGCGGCGGACGTCGATCTCGAGGCCGCATGGGAGGAACGGTGGCAAGGGTGGTGGAGTCGTCACGCCCTGCGGGCGGCCAGCGCCGGGGGGTTGTTTCCCGACGTGGTGTTTCGGCGCTTTCGCGACGCCGTTGAAATTTCGTGGGGCGATGCTCGCAGCGCCGGCACGCCAGCCGGGTTCCACTTCCTAGAGTGCAGCCAGCGGGCGGTTCGCCTGTCGCCGACCGACGTGGCCCGGCCTTTGCACGAAGCGCTACACGATGCCAGCACTCATCTCGTTTCTCAGGCTCCGGGTCGGCAGCGCCTTAGTGAGCTCCACCACAAGTTGCGGGCTTTGCGGCACGTCGGGGAGCGCCAGAGAAGGTTGGGCTGGCTAGCTGGCCTAGGCACAGACGCGGACACCGTCCAGCGAGGTTTCCGGCGCGCCAAAAAATGGTTGTCGAGCGTGCATGGCGCCGGGAACTTGCTTGAAGGACGTTTCGATCCGCTCGTCGTCGAGGGCAACTGCCAAGCGGCACTGATGTTCGGTTCCGTGGCACCGGACATCCGTCGCGAGGATGTCGTTCGGTTGGCGGAGGTCATGGTGCAGTCCACCGAGCGAAGCGCGAGTGAAGTCAGTCCGGAATTGCTGCGGTTTCAACAGGTCGTGCCTCTCCAAGCGTCGGACGGTCTTCCATGGGAGCAAGGCTACCTGTTGGCCGAAGATTTCATCGAGCAATTCGGCCCAACACTCTTCGATCCGGCCGGGGAGGTCGATGTATTCCGTATTCTGAACGATCTGGGCGTGGAAGCGGCGGAGGTTCGGCTGAGCGACGAGACGATTCGCGGCGTCGCCATCGCCGGGCCGGGACACCGTCCATGCGTGACTTGGAACTCGGGCTGCGCACGCAATGCGGAGGAAAAAGGGCGGCGTTTCACGATGGCCCACGAACTCTGCCATGTGCTTTTCGACGCCGATGCCGGCCGTCGCTTGGCGCTCGCCAGCGGGCCTTGGGCACCCGTCGACGTGGAGCAGCGGGCCAATGCGTTTGCCGCGATGCTGCTGATGCCCACGGACATCGTGCGGTCTGCTGTCGCCGACTTGGCGGCGCCCTTGGACAACATCGAATCCGTTGGCGAACTCGCCGGGCGATTCAACACCGGCTTCCACGCGACCCTGTGGCATCTGGCGAACCTTGGGTTCATCGACGAGTACACCCGCCAACGGTTGGCCGCTCCGACGTGATCGATGCGGTGCCGCCTAGCGCCCGTGACGAACCTTGAAGTACACGGGGACTTCGTTGGACAGCTTGCCTCGGTGTTGAGGCGGCGCACGGCATTGCGACCGCAAAGACGCGCCGCGTGCTGTTGCTTCCGCAGCCGCAACTAGAGCGATCCACATGGATCCGATCAGTCAAGGCGCGTTCGCCGCCGCGTTGCCGCAGGCGGTGATGGGCGCCGACAAGCTGCGCCGCGTCGCCCTGCTCGGCTGTCTCGCCGGCATGGCGCCGGACCTCGACGTGTTCATCAGCTCGCCAGCCGACCCGCTGCTGTTCTTGGAGTACCACCGGCAGTTCACGCACGCCCTGCTGTTCGTGCCGGTGGGGGCGGCGGTGGTGGCGCTGCTGCTGCATCCCTTCGTGCGCCGCGTTCTGCGCTGGCGCGAGTCCTACTGCGCGTGTCTGTTTGGCTACGCCACGCACGGCTTGCTGGACGCCTGCACCACCTACGGCACGCAGTTGTTCTGGCCGTTTTCCGATTACCGCGTGGCGTGGAACCACGTCTCGGTAGTGGATCCGCTGTTCACGCTGCCGCTGCTGGGCTGCGTCGTCTTGGCGGCCGCGTTGCGGCGGCGCTGGCTGGCGTGGTTGGGGCTGGCTTGGGCGTTCGCCTACCTGCTGCTCGGCGCGGCGCAGCAGCAACGCGCCGTCGCGGCAGGTTCAGCGCTGGCGCAGCTGCGCGGGCACGAACCCGCGGGGCTTTCCGCAAAACCGGGCTTCGCCAACTTGCTGGTGTGGAAGATCGTGTACGCCCACGAGGGTCGCTACTATGTGGACGCGGTGCGCACCGGATGGCGAGCGACGGTGTGCCCGGGCGAGAGCGTACCCATGTTGGATGTCGCGCGGGACCTGCCGTGGCTCGCCGCGGATTCCCAGCAAGCGCGGGATGTCGAACGGTTCCGCTGGTTCTCCCAAGGCTATGTGGCGCCCCATCCGCAGTTGCCCAACCAAGTGATCGACGTGCGCTACTCGATGGTGCCGAACCAGATCAAGCCGCTGTGGGGCATCGCGCTGGATCCGGCGGCTGGGCCGCTTGACCATGTTCGGTTCGTCGCCGATCGGAGCACCAGCGAGGAGCAAGGCGCGGCCTACTTCGCCTTGTTGCGCGGCGACGGCTGCGCATCCGTTGTTTAAATGACAGTCAAATAGGAATACGCTGTTAACTCAATAAGTTATGCAGATTTGTCCGCCGAAAGCGGAACTTGCAAACCCATCCGAGATCACCGATCAGTCGCAGAGGCGTTCGACCACCGCCCGCGTTGCGCCGCGGTTCTCTGCGACCACGGCTTGCGCGCGCCGACCTTCGGCGCGGCGGCGGTCGGGGTCGGTCAACAGATTCCCCACTAGTTGCGCCAAGTCGTCCGCGCCAGTCACGGTGTGCAGGCAATCCGCGGCGCGGAAACGGGCGCATATCTCCTCAACCTTGAACTGCGCCGGCCCCATCGTCAGCGGCAAGCCCTGCGCCGCCGCCTCGATGGGATTGTGACCGCCGGTGCGATCCAAACTGCCGCCGACGAACGCGACCTGCGCCAAGCCGTACAGATGCGCCAAGGTGCCCATAACGTCCGCCACCAGCACTTGCGCGTCGATGGCGCGTTCGGAGAGAAGACCCACGCCGAACCCCCGCTCGCGCGCCAATCGCGCCACGGCGGACGCCCGCTCGGTGTGCCGCGGCGCGAGGATCAGGCGCAGGTTCGGCAAGCGCCGCAGCAGTTGCCGTTGCGCGTCGAGGATGATCTCCTCCTCGCCGGCGTGGGTGCTGCCGGCGATCCACGTCGGCGCGGCGTCGAAGCGCAGCGCTTGCACGCCGAACGAGTCCGGCGGCAGCTCGGCGTCGAACTTCACGCTACCGGTGGTCTCCACCTGGCGCGCGCCCAGTTGCCGGAAGCGTGCCGCGGTGTCCTCGTATTGGCAGAGCACGGCGTCCAAGCGGCGCAGAAGCGGGCGGCTGAGCGGGCCGATGCGCCGATAGCCTCGCGCCGAACGCGCCGAGAGGCGGGCGTTCACGAGGTACACGGCGGCGCCGGCGCACTTCGCCTGCTCGATCCAATTCGGCCACAGTTCCGTTTCCATCAGCACCAGCGCTTTTGGCCGCACCGCGGCGAGGAACCGGCTCACCGCCCACGGGTAGTCGTAGGGCGCGTAGCAGTGCGCCACGGCATCGCCCAGCAGCGCGCGAACGCGGCTGCTGCCGGCCGGCGTCATCGTCGTCACCAGCACCGGCGCGCCGGCGCAACGCCGCAACACCGCGCGAATGATCGGCGCGGCGGCGTTGGTCTCGCCGGCGGAGACCGTGTGGAACCAGATGGCGCCGGGCGCGACGCCGGCCGGAACGCGCCCGAAGCGTTCGCCGATGCGCCGGCGATAGGCGCGATCCGCCTTCCAGAACAAACGCGCCCACACCCACGGCAAGGCCAAGTGCAACAGCGCGTTGTAAAGGAGCTTCGCCATCGGCGGGTCTCGAAGCGGAACATGGGTATGCTACTCAATGGCTCGCGGGCCCTGCCGCTGGCCTCCTTGCAGCGGGAGACCCTGAATGAACCAAGTGGACGTCGCCATCGTCGGCGCGGGGATCGCTGGGCTTTGGCTGGCCAATGTGCTCGCCGAACGCGGGTTCTCCGTGGCGCTTTGCGATGGAGCACCCGTCGGCGGCGGGCAGACCGCGGCTTCGCAGGGCATCGTTCACAGCGGCACGAAATACGTCTTGGGCACGGCCCACGATGCGCCGACCGTGTTGGCGCAGATGCCGGGGCGCTGGCGGGCGTGTCTCGCCGGCGAGGGCGAAGTGGACTTGCGCGGCGTCGAGGTGGTGGCGGAACAGATGCAAGTGCTGGCTCGCGACGGTTCCGCGGGCCGGGTGTTGCCGGATTTCGTGGTGGATGTGCCTTCTCTCGTGCAGCGCTTGGCGGAACCGGTGCGGCCGCGGCTGCTGAACGTGCGGGTGGACGCGGACGCCTTGACGCTTGGGCCGGCGGGCGTGGATCACATCGAGGTTGACGGATGCCGACTGCGCGCCGGCGTATACGTTTTCGCCGCCGGCGTAGGCAACGAGGCGTTCGCCCGACGCATCGGCGCAAGCGATGTGACCATGCGCCGACGGCCTTTGCGCCAGACTTGGTTACGGCTGCGAAGCCAGACGCCGAACGTGTTCGCGCACTGCCTCCCGTCCGGCCCGCCGCCGGAACTGACGGTGACAAGCCACGGCAAGACGCTCCACATCGGCGGCAAAGTAGCGGACGATGGCGCCATGCGCACCGAGGCCGAGCACATTGGCGTGGTGCGGGCATTGCTGGCCGCCTATCTGCCGAACATCGATCTGAACGGTGCGGTGTTCCACACGCTGCTCATCGACCGCGCCGAGCCGGCCGGCGAGGTTGGTGCTCCCGAAAAGGACGCCTTCGTGGCCCGCCACGGCAATTGCCTGATCTGCTGGCCGGTGAAACTCAGCTTGGCGCCGCGGCTGGGCGACAAGGTGTTGAGCGAACTCGCCGACTCGGCATCCTGACCAGTGCCGGAACCGAACACGCATTCGACGTGGATGCGCCCGCTGGGGCGAACCGGAATCACCATCTCCGCGCTCGGCCTCGGCACCGTCAAGTTCGGACGCCGAACCGGCGTGAAGTACCCGCGTCCTTTCGCGCTGCCGACAGACGCCCAGATCGCCGCGCTGCTCGCCACCGCCCAGTCGCAAGGCGTGACGCTGCTCGACACCGCCCCTGCCTACGGCAACAGCGAGGAACGCCTCGGCGAGGCCATCGCCGGCGCTCGCGCGGACTGGGTGCTCTGCACCAAGGTGGGCGAGGAGTTCGACGGGCGCCACTCGCGCTACGACTTCAGCGCCGCCCACACATTGCGCAGCATCGAACGCTCGCTGCGCCGCCTGCGCACGGACGTGCTGGACATCGCGCTGATCCACGCCGACGGTCGCGGCGCGCCGGCCATCCGCGCCGCCGGCGCTTTCGCCGCGCTGCGTCGGCTGCAGCGCGAAGGCGTGATCAAGGCGGTCGGCTACTCGGGAAAGGGGCTTGCCGACAACACCGCCGCGTTGCCCCGCGCCGACATCCTAATGTGTGCCATCAACGCCGAACAACGCGACGAGGCGCCGCTGGTCGCCAAAGCGGCCGCCCGAGGCGTTGGCGTCTTGGTGAAGAAGCCGCTCGCGAGCGGCCGCCATCCGCACGGCATTGGCTGCGCCGCGCTGCTGCCCGGTGTCAGCGCAGTGGTGGTTGGCACCTTGAACCCCGCGCACTTGTCCGCGGACGCGGAGAGCGTTCGCACGGCTTTGGTACGATTGCGTGGTGAGCGGGGCTAGGGTCTTTCTGTTGACTGGCGCACTGGCGCTTGGCGCCGGCGTCGTACCCGCGCTTGCCGCCACCGAAACGGAGCTAGGCGAGACCTTGGAGCAAATCTACCGGGAACACGATCTGCAAACGGTGCTGCCGTCGGTGGATGTCGAACCCGTGAAGCCGACAGGATTCGCCTCGCCGGCGTTCCTCTGGCCGCTCGTCGGCATTGTCGTTGCCGTGCTGTTGGCGGCGTGGCTGGTCACGGTGGACTGGGAGCGGCTGCGCGAAATGCGCCGAGGGCGCTCGCGGGCTGACGCCGGGGAGGACGAAGGTTCCCGTCGTGCCGAAAACGAGCTGGCCGCTGCCGACGCCCTCGCCGGGCAAGGCTGGTACGCGGGCGCGATTCACGCATTGCTGGTTGGCGTTCTGCGCGGCTTGGCCGATGCCCGGCGTTGGCCGCCGGCGGCCACGCCGCGGGAAATCGCCGCCACGCACATGCCGACGGAGGACTTGCGGATGCTGGTGTCGGCGGCCGAGTGGGCGCACTTCGCCGGGCGGCCGGCGTCCGAAGCCGACTATCTGGCTTGCCGGGCGCGGGCGCTGCGTTTGCGTTCCAAAGCCGTCGCGATGCCTAACGCGCAGCGGCCAGCGAAAAACGCGCCCGCCGACTGACGCAGCGCTCCGATGCCCGCCAATCCCGTTTTCCGTCGCCGCACCGCGGTGTGGCTGGTGCTCATCGGCGGCGGCGCGTTCTGCGTCATGCTCATCCTGCTGGTGCTGGGCGACCCGGCCGCCGGCAACGTCACCACCAGCAGCATGTTCTCGCGTTCCGCGGTGGGCCACATGGCCTTGGCCGAACTGCTGCGCGCCGAAGGCCGTGAGGTCAAGGTGAACCGCAGCCGCGAGGCGTTGGGCGTGGAGGACGACGACCTGTTGCTGATCCTCGCGCCAAACACCGCGGAGCACGACATCGATCACCTGCGCGCCCTCATCGAGCAGGCGTTGGCGAGAGGCCGCGCCGTGCTCATGGCCTTGCCGAAGTGGAGCACCACGCCTTCATCGGCGCAGCGGGGGCGGATTGCGCGGGCGCAGCTAGTCGACGCCAAACGTGCGGCCAAGCCGCTCGGCGCGGTGGACGTTCTTGCGAACGATACGCTGGCGCGGCCGGAGGACGCGGTCGAGTGGCGCACCGCGATCGACGGCTTGCAGCCGACCATCGAGCGACCGCAACTCTTGGTACACAATTTCTTGGTGCGCAACAAGATCGAGCCGCTGGTCTCGACCGCCGACAAGGTGCTTGTGGGGCAGATGCCGAACACCCGTCTGCTGGTGCTCGCGGACCCGGATGTGCTCGCCAACCACGGCCTGCCAAAGGGCGACAACGCCGCGCTGACGCGGGCGCTGATCGACCGCCTTTTGCCCACCGATGGGGCCGTCGTATTCGACGAGACCTTGCACGGTTTCGCTATCGTGCCGAGCGTCTGGCGGTTGTTGTTCCAGCCGCCGTATCTGGCCGCCACCCTGCTCGCCATCGCCGCGATGGCGTTCACCGTTTGGCGCGCCGCGGCGCGGTTCGGAGCGCCGCTCGACACCGGCGCGGCGGCGGCTTTCCGCGGCGGCCACGGCCAGTTGATCGAAAACGCCGGGCGCTTGTTGGCGGCCGGCGGCCACGGCGCCTTGGTGGCCGAGCGCTACGCGCAGATGACGCTGGCGGAGGCGCATCGCCGTTTGCACCTGCAGCAAGAGTCGGTGGCCGTCTCGGCGCTCGCCACGCTCAACGCCGTTGGCGAGCGGCGCGGGGTTCGGGCGCGGTTGCCGGCCAGCTTGCGCGCGCAACGGCCGCTGGCGTTGGCGCGAAGTTGTCAACGCTGGGCGCGGGAGATGTTCGATGACGCCTGAATACGCCGCCAACCTCGCCGCCGCGGTCAAGGCGGAAGTCCACAAAGCCGTGGTGGGGCAGGACGCCGCCTTGGATCTGCTGCTGGTGTGTCTGCTCTGCGAAGGCCATGCGCTCATCGAAGGCGTGCCGGGCACCGCCAAAACCATGCTCGCCCGCTGCTTCGCCGCCAGCTTGGCGCTGGACTTCGGCCGCATCCAGTTCACGCCGGACCTGATGCCGGGCGATGTGCTGGGCACCAACCTGTTCAACTTCGCGGACAACCGCTTCACCCTCACCAAGGGCCCCATCTTCACGCAGGTTCTTCTCGCCGACGAGATCAACCGCACCCCGCCGAAGACGCAAGCGGCGCTGTTGCAAGCGATGCAGGAGCGGGTGGTCACCATTGACGGCGCCGACCATCCGCTGGACGCCGGCTTCCTGGTGGTCGCCACGCAGAATCCGGTGGAACAGCAAGGCACCTACCCGCTGCCGGAAGCGCAGCTGGATCGCTTCCTGTTCAAGCTGGTGGTCGGCTACCCGGAGCGCGACGAGGAGCGCCAAATGGTGCAGCGCCACGGCCATCGCACCACCCTCGGCGCGCCGGCGGATTTCGGCATCGACGCGGTGGTGACCGGGGACCAACTGGCCGCCTTGCGCGATTTCGTGGCGACCATCCGCTTGACGGACGACTTGATCGACTATGTGCTCGACCTCGTTCGCGCCACCCGCGAGCATCCCGGCCTTTCCTACGGCGCCTCGCCGCGCGCCGCGAACATGCTGGCGAGCGCCTGCCGCGCCTTGGCCGCGGTGAGCGGTCGGGATTACGTGATCCCGGACGATGTGAAAGCGCTGGCGACGCCGCTCTTGCGCCACCGCGTGGTGCTGTCGCCGGCGGCGGAGATCGAAGGGCGCGACGCGGACCGCATCGTCGCGGAAGTGGTGCAGCAAACGCCGGCGCCCAAGTGATCCACCCCACCGCCCGCGCCGCGGTCGCGCTCGCGGTGGCCGTTCCATTGGCCTTCGCCGCCGCGTTGGGCGCGCCGGCGCTTTGGCTGTTCGGCGTCGCGTGGCTGGGCGTGGTGGTGGCGGCGTTCATCATCGACGCGCTGGCCTTGTGGAGCGGGCCGCGGGTGCTGGAGGAACCCCGCTGTCCGCGGTTGCTGCATGTGGGCGAAAGCGAGACCGCCACGCTGGTGCTGCGTGGCCAGCGCCGGTCGCCGCTGGAGGTGCTCGTGGACGTGGAAGGGCCGGCGGTGCCGATTGCGCCGGTGTCCATTGCGGCGGATGGCGACTTGGAAGTCGCAGTGCCTCTGCCCATCCGTACCACGCGGCGGGGCATCGTTCGCCTTGCCGCGGCTTGGCTGCGCAGCGCCGGGCCGCTCGGCTTCGCCGCCCGCAGCGAGCGCCGCGACCTCGGCGTGGAAATGCCGGTGGTGCCGAACATCGTCGCGGTCAAACGCCAAGCGCTGGTGTTCGCCGCGGCGGACGCGCCCCTTGGCGCCAAGCCGCAACACCAGAAAGGCAGCGGCACCGAGTTCGAAGCCCTGCGCGAACACACGACGGGCATGGACACCCGCGCCATCGACTGGAAGCACTCGGCGCGGCACCGCGCGTTGGTGTGCAAGGAGTTCCAGACCGAACGCAATCACCACGTCGTGCTGGCGTTGGACACCGGGCGGTTGATGGGCGAGGTGGTGGACGGCTTGACCAAGCTGGATCGCGCCTGCACGGCGCTCTTGCTGTTGAGCTACGTGTCGCTCAAGGCCGGCGACCGGGTGGGCTTCTGCGCCTTCGACGAGCGCACCCGGGCGTTCCTGACCCCCACCGGCGGGATGTCCACGCTGACGCACGTGCAGCGCGCCTTCGCGGATCTGGACTATCGCCTTGAGGAAACCAACTTCACGCTGGCGCTGAGCGAGCTGGCCGGACGCCTGACGCGCCGTTCGCTGGTCATCATCGCCACGGACTTCGTGGACACGGTGACCGCCGGGTTGATGGTGGACAACGTGGCTCACCTCGCCAAACGGCACCTGGTGCTGTTCGTCACGCTGGCGGAAACGACTCTGACGCGCCACCTTGCCGCCGACCTCGACGGCTTGGAGGACGTTTCCCGCGCCGTGGTCGCGCACGACCTGCTGCGCGAACGGCGCACCGTGTTCGCGCGCCTGACGCGGCTCGGTGTGCTGTGCATGGAAGCGCCGGTGGGGCAGCTAGGGCCGGACCTCATCAACCGCTACCTCGCCATCAAGACGCGGGACTTGATTTGATGGCGGACGAAGATCTAGCCAGCTACCGCTTTCGCAGCGATCGCCAACACAGTTGGCGGCAACTCGAAGCGCTGGTGGAACGGGCGGAGCGAAACGGCCTCGCCCGCTTGGAGGCCACCGAGTTGCTGAGCATTCCGCTGCTCTATCGCGCCTGCGCGTCATCGCTGTCGGTGGCGCGCAGCATTTCCTTGGACGCCAACTTGGTGGCGTATTTGGAGTCCTTGACCAGCCGCGCCTATTTCGTCGTGTACGGCGTGCGCGCCGGCCTCGGCACGTTGCTGGGCCGATTCGTGGCGCGGGATTTCCCGGCCACGTTCCGCGCCCTGCTTTTGCCCATCGCGCTTTCCGCGGCGTTGCTGTTCGGCGGCGCTGCGGCGGGATGGCTCATCACCGCGGCCGACGCCGCGTGGTTCGAGGCGTTCGTCAGCGCGGAGATGGCCAGCGGCAGAACGCCGGCGGCCACCCGCGAGGAGCTGGCGAAGACGCTGTTCGACAAGCCGCCGCCGGGCGAGGCGCTGGCGGCGTTCGCGTCTTTCCTATTCAGCAACAACGCCGGCGTGGGCATGTTGTGTTTCGCGCTGGGGGCGGCGTTCGGTGTGCCCGTGGTGATTTTGTTGGTGTACAACGGCCTGATGCTCGGCGCCATGTGCGCGGTGTTCGCCGGTCAAGGCTTGACGGTGGAGTTCCTAGCTTGGCTGGCGATACACGGCACCACCGAGTTGACCGCGGTGGTGATCTGCGGCGGCGCCGGATTCCACTTGGCTGCCGCCATGATCGATCCCGGCCGGCGGTCGCGCCTCCAAGCGCTGGCGGCACACGGCCGCAACGCCGCGGTGTTGGTGCTCGGCGCCGTGTTGATGCTCTTGCTGGCGGCGGTGTTGGAGGGATTCGGCCGCCAGTTGGTCACGGACACGGCGATCCGCGCCGGAGTGGGAAGCGCCATGCTGGCGGGTTGGGTTGCCTACTTCGGCTTCTGCGGCCGGCCGCGACGCACTGCGAGAACCACGCGATGACGCCGGAACTGGCGGCGCGGCGCGTCATCGAGACGCCGGAAGGCGTGGGCGTGGCCGTGGAACTCGCGGATCCGGGCACCCGCGCCGCGGCGCTGCTCATCGACCTGACCATCATCGTGGCCGCCTCGCTGGCGGGCATGTTGCTGTTTTGGCTGCTGGCGCCGCTGATCGGCACACACGCGAGCATGACGCTGTTCGCGCTGTTGCTGTTCTTCCTGCGCTGTCCCTACTTTCTGCTGTTCGAATTGCGCTGGCAGGGGCAGACGCCGGGCAAACGCATGCTCGCCTTGCGCGTGGTGGACCGGCGCGGCGGTGCTCTCTCGCCCGCGGCGCTGGCGGCGCGCAACATCATGCGCGAGGTGGAGGTGTTCCTGCCGATGGCGCTGCTGCTTACGCCACCGCCGAACATGGGCGGCGGAACCTGGTGGTTCTACTCGGCACTGATCTGGGCGGGCGTGTTCGCCCTGATGCCCATGTTCAACCGCGACCGCCTGCGCGTGGGCGACATGGTGGGCGGCACCTGGGTGGTCTCGACCCGCCGCACGGCGTTGGCAAGCGACTTGGCGAAGGCCGGCAATAGGCGCGGCGCCATGGCCGGATTCCACTTCACCGCAGCGCAACTGGACGCCTACGGCATCGCCGAACTGCAAGTGCTGGAGCAGGTGTTGCGCGAGTCCGCAACGGCTGCCAACCGCAAGACCAAGAACGAGGTTTTCGACCGCATCCGCGCCAAGATCGACTATGGCGAGTTCGTCGCCCGCACCGACGTGGACGACTTCCTGGCCGCCTACTACGGCGCGTTGCGAGCGCACTTGGAGCAACGCGCCCTGTTTGGGGATAGACGGGCGGACAAGCACGCCGCCGCGAAAGCCAGAGTTTCCAACGAACGCCGCGACGACGACGCGCCCAAACAAGCCGCGTGGGGCGAATGACGAACGCCGCCTACTTGCGAACTACCGGTGACTGCTGGCCACAGCAGGGATCACTCGAAAACCCTAGCCACCGCGCTCGAGCCGCCACCCTCCTTTAGTACGCGCAGGTCGTGGTAGCAAACAGCGCCGACCACCGCGCCGATGCTCGCTGTCGCCGCACTGACGACGACGTCCGTGAGCACCGAGAAACGAGGCGCCCAATCGGACATGATCGCCGACACGACCGTTGTGCAGGCGAATCCAGCCACGATCAGCAGGATCGCGAGGCCCAATATCGGCACCTTGTGTCCCAACGTGAGATCGTAGCTGCGCCGCAGCGCCGAGCTGTAGCGATGCTCCACTATCGCTGCCGGCAGGGCAACCCAGAGCATCAACGCAACGATGACGCCGGGCACGATGAGCAGCAACATGGCAAACACGGTGGCGAGCCCCACCAGAAACGTGACCACGACCACGCGCGGAATGGCGCGCAGAGACTGCCACATCGCTTGCCGCAAGGTTGGCGGATTGCCGCGTAGAGCGCGCACAACGAGGTAGGTCACGCCTCCCAGCATCCAGCAATAGCACAAGCTCGACACCAACGCATACCAAACGAGCGATTGGTAGAAGACCCTCCACTCGGGCCACAACACGGCCATGAACTCGCGCATCTGCTCCGGGTTCTCCGGCGGCGCCGGAGGATCCGGCAACGGATGAAACGCCATGAGCACGAACAGCGGCAAGTAGGTGACCAACGCGAACACGACGAGCGTGCGCCAGTTCTGCCCGTACACCGCAATGGACGCGCGCAGCACCTCGCCTACATGGAATCCGCGTATTTGACGCATGAACAACCCCTCAATCAACCCAGCGCGGCGGTCACCAGTTGTTGAACGCGCCATCCCGCCGCCGCATCCGCGGCGGCCAGCTATTCAACGGCGCCGGATGCGCCAGCGCCAACTCCTCGTTGAACTCCACGCCCAAGCCCGGCACGTCGCGGCAGGCGGCGTAGCCATGCAGCCACCGCACCTGCGCGGGAAACAGATCCGTGGCGAACGACCCGGGCGCGCGCGGCATCTCCTGCACGCCGACGTTGGTGGCGGCCATGCACAGCGCGACGCCGGCGGCGGCGCTCACCGGCCCGAGCGGATTGTGCGGCACGATGTCGATGCCGTGCGTCTCGCACCAGTGGGTGATCTTCAGCGCCTCCGTCAAGCCGCCGACGATGCCGATGTCGATGCGCGCGTAGCGCACCAGTTCCTCCTCCACGACCTCGCGGAAAGCCCACTTGGACGCCCACTGTTCGCCGGCAGCGATGGGCGTGTTGACGTGCCTCTCCAGTGTGCGATAACTGGCGGGATTCTCCGAGCGCAGCGGGTCTTCGATGAAGAACGGGCGCAGCGGCTCCAGCCGGTTGCACAGCTCGATGGCGGACGCCGTGCTCAAGCGGGTGTGGACATCGAGGCAGAGCTGCACATCGTCGCCCACCGCTTCCCGCACCGCGGCCATCTCCTCCTCGGCAAGGCGCACGGCGCGGGCCGGATCGAGCACGTCGGGCTGGTCCGTGCCGGTGGGCAGATGCCAGCGCAGAAACCGCCACCCGTCCGCCACCGCGTCGCGGCAATTCTGCAGAAGCCGGCCGGTGTCGTCCGCCTGCACGTGCGGATAGCACACCACCTTGTCGCGCACCGGGCCGCCGAGCAGCTTGTACACCGGCACGCCAAGCGCCTTGCCCTTGATGTCCCACAAGGCCACGTCGATGGCGCTGATGGCCGAGCAATACACCCGATCCGCCGGAAAGAACCCGCCGCGGAACATGCGCTGCCAGATCTTCTCGGTGGCCAGGGGATCCTCCCCAACCGCCACTTCCGCGAGATGCCGCACCGCCTGTTCGATGGCACCGCCCCAATTCCCGATGCCCACTTCCCCGAGGCCGTGGACGTCGGCGTCCGTCTCCACCTTGACGACGAAATACTTGCGCCTATCGCCTTGGCAGCAGAACGTCTTGATGCCGGTGACCCGCAACGACGCCTCCCCCCGTCGCCTTTCGTTGCGGCAATGCTGCCACAAGCCGCGGCCAAAGTGCGCGACTGTTTTTTCGACCGACCAGCCGTACCGACCGTTGGCGGGGCTACGGCCCGCTCCAACGCATCAAACCCTCCTGCAGGCAGGTGGCTACCAGTTCGCCTTGGCGGCGGTAGAAGCGGCCGCTCGCGAGGCCGCGGCCGTCGCCGGTGGCTTCCACGTCCTGCGCGAAGAGCAGCCAGTCGTCAGCGCGGGCCGGGTGGTGGAACCACATGGCGTGATCCAGGCTGGTGCCGTCAAAGCCGGCGTCCTGCCAGCGCCGGCCGAGCGGCAAAGGCACATGGTCCACCAAGGTCGTGTCGGAGAGGTAGGCGAGCGCCGCTTGGTGAACCGCGGCGCTTTCGGGCAGCCGCTCGCGCACGCGCATCCACATCAGTTGCGTTTCCGTCACCGGCTCGCCCGGGCCGGCTTGCGGCGGATTGACGTAGCGGATGTCCACCGGGCGCGCCGCCGCGGACCAAGCGAGGCCGCCGGTTTGCGCCAGGGTGAAATCCTCGTAGGTGTAGGTGACTTCCTCCGGCGGCGGGGCGGCCGGCATGGGCGCGCGGCTGTAGCGCGGCGTCTCGGCCGGGGTTTGCAGCGAGACGAGCATGCGGAACCGCTCCTTGCCGTCTTGTTCGGCGGTGACTTCGCGGTGCGAAAACGAGCGTCCGTCGCGCAAGCGCCGCACCAGCAGCCGCAGCGGCCGCTGCACCTCGCCCGGGCGGAGAAAGTAGCCGTGCAGCGAATTGGCGGCGCGTTCGGCGGGCACCGTGTGCTGCGCCGCCGCCAAGCACTGCGCGAGAAACTGGCCGCCGAACATGCGCGCGCCGCGCTCCGGGGAGCCGGGCGCGGCGAATACGTTGTCGTCTAGGCGCGTTAGCGCGAGCAAAGTGGTGAACATCGGCTGACATTCCCATGTGGTTGCGACGGTCAAACGGGTTGACTACCACCGGGCATGGACTTCGCCTTTAACTGCGCCCGAACGGGTTGAAGGACCGGATGCCCAAGGCCCAAAAGTCGCGCCGGTTTCTCGTCGCCACGATCAAGCCATGCACTTTGGCAGTAGCGGCAATCATCGCATCCACGATCAAGGCGTTGGACTTGCCGTGCTTGAGGCGCGCCCACTCTCGGAACGCAGGGACATCCATAGGCAGCACCCGATGGGTGGCGATCACGTCGGCCAACCAGTCGCTCAGTTCGTTCGCTTTCTCCCGATCCCGAGCCTGGATCGCCTCAATGCCCGCCTGAATCTCCCCTACTGTCACCGCCGAGACAAACAACTGGTTTTCGGCAAGGCCTTCGACCCATTGAACCACATCTGGATTCGGTCGCGGACGGCGGAGCTCCGATACGACATTGGTGTCCAACAGGTACATCCGCTACTCAAAGGTCGGCGGGGGCCGGAGCGAATAGGTCTCCCGGGCGGAAGCGAGCGCCTCCGTTCGGGCACCGGGGGCAAGCAACAGGCTCTTGAGGCTGGGCCTAGCGACCTTCTCCAAGCGCCGCCACTCCTCAATCGGGACAAGAACCGCTGCTTGAACCCCCCGCTTGGTGACGATCTGCGGCCCTTCCGCCATGCTGGCGGAAAGGAACTCGCTGAAGCGCGCCTTGGCCTCTTGAACTTGCCAAACTCTGCTCATGGCGGGTTCTCCTAGACGAATCGGACTATGTATATGACTATTCTGGTGGGATTGCAACTGCGGATGCACGCACACGGGCCAGACCTTTGAGACTTGGCCCACGCGCTGGCACGGCTGTCTTGGCAAAGCACCCCTCAAGATGCCTCGCCGGCGGTCAGGAAGACGCCGCCCGATCCAGCAGGCTGGTCGTCGAGCAGCCTTCCACCAGCGAGAGCACGCGCACGTCGCCGCCGTAGCCGCGCACCAAATCCGCGCCGATCACCTCGTGCGGGGCGTAGTCGCCGCCTTTCACCAGCACGTCGGGGCGGATTTCCGCCAGCAGCGCCTCCGGCGTGTCCTCCGAGAACGGCACCACCCAGTCCACCGCCGAGAGTCCCTCCAGAACGCGCACGCGGCTGTCCAGCGGGTTGATGGGGCGTCCGGCGCCTTTCAAGCGCCGCGCCGAATCGTCGTCGTTGACGGCCACGATGAGGCGGTCGCCGAGTTCGCGCGCCTCGTTCAGATAGCCCACGTGGCCGGCGTGCAGGATGTCGAAGCACCCGTTGGTGAACACGATGCGTTCGCCGTGCCGGCGGGCGTTGGCGACGGCCGCGGCGAGCTGGTTGCTGGGCAGCGAATCGGCGCCGTGGCCGCGCTGCGCGTGGTCGCCGATGGCGCGGTTGAGCTCGGCGCGGGAGATGGTGGCGGTGCCGAACTTGGCGCACACCAAGCCGCCGGCCACGTTCGCCGCGAAGGCGCTCTCGGCCTGCGTCCAGCCGAGCGCGACGCAGATGCCCAACGTGGCGGCCACGGTGTCGCCGGCGCCGGTGGAGTCGTACACGTCCACCGCCACCGAGGGCAGATGCAGTCGCTCGCCGTCCGCTTCCACCAGCGTGAGGCCCTGCTCGCCGCGGGTGAGCGCGATGGCGCCGATGGCGTTTTGCGTGGCCAGCCGGGCGCCAAGGCGCGCCAACTCCGGCTCGTCCGGCCAATGGCCGGTGGCTTGCTCGAACTCGCGGCGGTTGGGTTTCAGCACGTCCACGCCCCGGTACGCCGCGAACGGCTTGAACTTGGGATCGGCCACCACCGGCAAGGCATGCAAGCGGGCGTTGGCGATCAACGAGGGCGGGTGCGCCAACGCGCCTTTGTCGTAGTCCTCCAGGATCAGCGCGTCCGCGGCGGGGAGGTGGCGGACGGCGCGATCGGCCACGGCGCGCGCCGCGGCGGCCGGCAGCGGCGCCTCGAAGTCCATCCGCAGCAGTTGCTTGTGTTTGCTGACGACGCGCTCTTTCAGCGTGGTGCGCCAGCCCTCGGCGACCACCAAATCCGCGTGGATGCCGGCCTCGGCGAGCAGGTGGCGGATGGCGTGGCCGCTGGCGTCGTCGCCCACCGCGCCAACCAGGGTGCAGTGCGCGCCCAGCGACGCGAGGTTGCGCGCCACGTTGGCGGCGCCACCCAAGCGCTCGTCGCTGCCTTCCACTTGCACAACGGGAACCGGCGCTTCTTGCGAAACGCGATCGGCGCGACCTTGGATGTAACGATCCAACATCACGTCGCCAACGACCAACACGCGGGTGCCCGAAACGTCGGGCAGTAATCGACTCATCGCGCCGATCATAGCATTGAAGAGGCGCGCCGGGCGCAAGCCGCTCCAGATCCGGCTTCCCGGCGTTGGTGCGGGTAAAATCGTGCCTTCCTCTCGCAACGAGCGGGGGCTGGTGTTCCACGGCTGGGAAACGGGCGCGGGCGACGCAAAGCATGGACGAAACGCAACTGCATCAACTGCTGCGGGCGGGCGAAGGCGCCAAGCTCGAGTTCAAGCGCGGCGGGGTTCGCGCCGAACAGGTCGCCAAGGAGATCGTGGCGTTCGCCAACATGAACGGCGGGCGGATTCTGCTCGGCGTGGAGGACGACGGCACCGTCACCGGCATCGAGCGGCCGAACCTGCAGGAGTGGCTGATGGACGCGGTGGTTGGGGCGCACGTCTTTCCGGCGCTGGTGCCGGACTACGAGGAAGTGGCCACGGCGGCCGGCACGGTGGCGGTGGTATCCGTACACTTGGGTACGGCCAAGCCCTACGCGGTGCAGCGCGGCACTAGGCAGGATTTCTACTTGCGCTACGGCAACACCTGCCGCCACGCCAGCCGCGAACAAATGCTCCGGTTGTTCGAGAGCGGAGGCATGGTGGCCGTGGAAAGCCTGCCGATCCGCGGCAGCGGCGCGGACGAGCTGGATGGTCGGCGCTTGCGCGAGTACTTCCGCACGAGGCTCGGCGAGGAGGGCGCCCTCGACTGGCCGCAAGCGCTGCTGCACCGGGACCTGCTGACGACGCCGAACGGCGGCGGCGAGCCCGTTTGCACCTTTGCCGCCTACGCCCTGTTCGCGTTGACGCCGCGCCGCCGCCTGCCGCAAGCGGGATTGCGGCTGATGGTGTTTCCCGGAACCGACATGGACTACAACGCCAGCATGGACGAAGTGCTGGACTTGCCCGTGGTCGGCCTCGGCGTGCAACGGCCGGGCAAGTTCATCGAGCAGAGCTTGCCGGACCGCGCGCTCAGCTACCTGCAGGCGCACATCAGCGAAGAGCGCCTCACCGGCATGACGCGGCATCGGCACTGGGACTATCCGCCGGACGCGATCCGCGAAGTGCTCGTCAACGCCTTCGCGCATCGGGATTGGACCCGCCAGTTGGACGTCCGCCTGGTCGTCTATCAAGACCGATTGGAGGTTGCCAGCCCGGGCGCACTGCCGAACGGCATGACCGTCGCCAAGATGAAGGCCGGTCAGCAGTCGCCGCGCAATGCGAACATGGTGCGCATTCTCCGCGACTACGGGCTCATGGACGACCGCGGCATGGGCATCCGCCGCAAAGTGATTCCGCTGATGCTGGAAAACAACGGCCGCGAGCCGGAGTTCGACGCGGCCGACGACTACTTCAAGGTGGTGCTCCGCAAGGCCTGACCGGCAGCCGCAAACGTCCAGTCAGGGCTTGTCGAAGTGGGGATGGCCCGCCACTGGCGGATGCGGCACGTTGCCGATGGGCTTGCGCAGCGTCAGTTCCTCGAACAAGAGATCCGGCGTGGAAACGGACACGGTTGGGATGACGCCGCGGTGCCCGTGGAACACCGACAGGTTTTCCCGCAGCCATCCTTGCGGCGCCAGAAAGCGCGTCGCGTACACAGTCGCGCGTTGCGAAACCGCGACGATTTCCTTGAAAGTGGCATCCCCCAAGCCAACCACTTCGCCTTTGCGGATGATCTCCTCGCGCCCATCGGGAAAGACCTTGTGGGCGCGCACCAGACGAACTTGCTCGACTTGGTCGCCGATGGAATCCCCGGTGCCATCGTAGAACGTGCCGAGGCGCCGCACGACGATGCCGAAGTCGTTGCCTCGTTCGGCGACTAGTTGCAGGAACTCGGCGCGCAGTTCGTCGCTCGACAGGCCCGCGTCCGTGCTGAGCAGGATGTTGCTGGGCAGGGCGATGGCGCCGCGGCGGTTGCCGGTGCTGGCGGCCGCGTCGGCGGCCGCGCTGCGGGTGGTCAACAAGGCTCGCAACCGGCCGTTTTCCACCAACGTGGTCGGCGCGCTGGGCACTCCGTCGTCGTCTATCGAATAGCCGCCCCTGAGCGGGCTGCCGGCAAACTTGCCGAGGGTTGGATCGTCGCGCAGGTGGAGAAACCTCGGCATCACCCGAGCGCCAATCCGGTCCGCGAAAGGCGCACGCAGCGACTTGGCTAGATTCCGCATGCCCGAACTTCCGGCCACCGGCATGCGGCCGCCAAGCAGGCGCGTGACGAAGCCTTGCAGCAGCATTTCCGCGGCGGCGGCGCCTTCGAACAGAACGGGCCCGTTGTACCGTTGAACGAACTCGGCCGTGCGCCGTGCGGACAGCGTCGCGGCCATGCCGCGCAGCCGTTCGGCCATGACCTCGAAAGAGGGGAGTTCATTCCATGTGGCGGCGCGGAAGACCTCCGCATCGTGCAATCGATCGCCGTCGGACGATTGTGTGCTGGCCGTGGTTTCCACGGACGCCGTGGCGAAAGGCCGAATGAACGAGGTGCCTTCGCTGTTCACATAGTGGACGCGCTCCACCAGCACGGTGCCGTCCACCCCGGAACGATGCACGTCGGGCGCGTCGCGGAACAGCGCGGAAAGCCGGCGTACGAGTTCCTGTACGGCCGCGGCATCCGCAATCGATGTCAACGGCTCTTCGAATACGTTGGCTCGCTGTGCCGGGGCAAAATCCGCAAGATCTTCGCGGCTGCGGTTCTCCAGCGCGGCGCGTTTCCGCGCCAGTGTTTCCAAGGCGCGTTTGTAGGCTGCGTCCGTGGTCAACCACAGTCGTCGGCGCAGTTCCCGATAGTTGTCGTCGAGCGGCAAAGTGATGGTTCGCCGCGCCGGGGTGTTGGAATAGGGCGACGACGGCAGAAAGTTGGAGTTGTCCAAGTCCGCATTGCCAACCCGCACCTCCACCGAGAGCGTGCGCTGCCGATTGCGCCAAACGCCTTCCGAGGCGCCGAAACTCGCCATCGTCCAAATCTCGTCGTACTCGTCCACCCGGTAGGAGACGAAATACGGGTTCTCCATCTGCTCCATGCGCAGCCGCCGCATGGTGCGGCGCAGCTCGTCGCGCATGGCCCGCATCAATACGCCGCCCGGGAGATCCTCGGTGTTGGCTTCCGGCGTGGCCGCGGAAGTTTGCGCGGCCGCAACGGGGCAAACCGCGCAACACAACGCCAACGGCCACGCGAACAATCGAAGCGCGGGCTTCATGATCCGGCCTCGGCTGGCGCCGCAAAAGGCGGCGGCAAGAGGGGCAAACGATCTTGCGATTTGGCTTTCTTCTGCACTTCGATTTGCGAAACCAGCACCGCCGGCGATGCCGTGGCAACCATGACATCGCCGGATTCCGCGCCGCAGTAGCCGTTGAACACCGCCAATTGGTCGTCGGCGGCGACGACGCGGCTCAACGTCGCCAAGGGCGTGCCGATCAAGTCCACGCCGCGCACCAGCTCTTGCCGGCCATCGGGATGGATGCGGTACACCAGAATGGGGTCGACGTTGAAGGCGTTGGGCGAGTAGCGGCCGGTGGTGGTGAAGCCGCCTTCGATATCCTCGAACCACAATCCGAACGGCTTGCCGGCCGCCGCCACCATTTCCAGCAGTTTCCGCTTCAAAGCCGGGCGCGACAGCGGATTGGCAACTTCGATGATCATGTTCGATTGCCGCGACACCGGCTTGTAGCCGCGCTGTTTGCGGCCGTGGCCATTGGAGTTCGGAAAACCCTCGATGGGCGTGCGCGACATGAGAAAGCGCCGGAAAACGCCGTCCTCCACCACCGCGACGCGTTGTCCGGGAACGCCTTGGTTGTCGAATCGATACGAGCCCGCGAGATCGGTGCCGGCGAACGTGCGCAAAGAGGGATCGAAGACAACGCTGAAACCCTCCGGCAGGATGCGTTCGCCGATCTTCTTCTTGAAAGTCTGCCCTTCGTCGACGCGCTTTTGCCGGTGTCCCTCCACGCGGTGCCCCAGTATTTCGTGGAAGAACACGCCGCTGGCGCGGCCGGCGAGAATCGCCGGCCCGGTGTACGGATCGACCACCGGCGCGGTGCGCAACGCTTTCAGGTTGGCGATCATCCGCGCCACCGTGGACAGGATTTCCTTCTCGCTCGGCAGGCCGGCCGCGGAAAACGCGGTGAAGGACTCGGAAAGCGGCAGCGACATGCCGTCTTCGGCCTTGGTGGAGGCGTTGATGGAAAGTCGAAGGCGGGTTTCGCTCGTTCGCACACGGGTGCCTTCGCTGTTCACCAGCCAGCGCGTTTCAGTGGTTGCGGAAAGGTCGGCTTCGGCTTCGTAGATGTCCCCGTGCGCGGCGAACGGAGCGGTGTAGCGCCGCACTTTTTCTTGCCAATCCGCCAAGTCCACGGCCAACTCCGCGGCCTCGCCGATGTGTTGCACCGGATTTTCGCGGGAGAAATCCGCGGATTTGTCCTCGGCTTCCACCTTGACGTTGACGTCGGCCTTGACCTTGGTGAACCGCTCCAAGGCGTTCTTGTAGTGCTCGTCGGTTTCCAGCCAAATCTCGGCGCGGATGGCAGCCGCGTCGTCTTCGATCGGCAGCCGCGAAAAATACCGCCGAATGGAAGCGCCGCCGCCGCGAATGGCACGGGTATTGTCCAAAGCATGGCTGCCAACGCGAAGGTCCACATCCAAGTAGCGATCGCGGTCGCGGCTGGTCGAAACCAACGTGCCGAACGAGGCTTCAACCGCGTCGTAGTCGTATTGAATGACCTCGTAGCCCAGAAAGTAGGGCGGCACCGGCTGCTCGCCGAGCACGCGCATGGAACGCGCCAATTCGGCTTGCAGCGCATCGAGCATCACCGACTGTTCTGCCGCTTGGTTGGGCGAGGATGCAAGGACAACGAACGAGGCGAACGCAAGCCGCAAGAGGGATTTCATACCGGAAGTTGGCCGACGCCCGCGAGGCGGCCAGCATACCGCAAACGCAAGCGCTTCAATTCGCGCTCGCCGGTTTCGCCGGCTTCGGTTCCGGCGCGAAGCGGGCGAACAGGAACGCGCTGAGGAACAACAGGCCCGCGGCAACCCAAAACGGCGCGTTGAGGCCGCCCCAATCCGCCAGCAGCCCGAGCAGCACCGGGCCGACGACGTAGCCCACGTCGCTCAACATTCGATAGCTGCTCATCGCCGCGGCGTTGAGCCCGGGCGGGGCGCGATCGGCGGCGTAGGCGGCCGGCGCAGCGCCGGCGGCAGCGGCGGCGGCGCCCCACACGCCGCAAGCGATCAGAAACGCAACGTAGCCGTTGGCGAAGCCGAAGCCGAGCATGGACGTCGCGGTGAGCATGGTGGCGCAGACGATGACGACTTTGCGGCCATGCCGATCCGCCAACGCCCCGGCCGGATAGGTCACCGCCAATCCCGCCAAGCTGCCGAGCGCCAAGCCGAGGCCGATTCGATCCGGCGGCAGCGCCAAACGCTCCTGCGCCAACACCGGCACGACGCTGAAGAGGGCGCCGGTACGCGCCACGGTGGCGACGAACCCCACCAATCCGGCGAGCAGGAAGCCGGCGTGCGCCAGGGCGCGAAGTTGCCGCAGCAGCGAAGCCGACGCGGCCGGGTGGGGTTCGACATTGGCCGCGTAGGCGCGCGTTTCAGCGACGCCGAACCAACCCACCACCGCGGCCAGCGCCGCCAAGATCCCGTAGGCCAAGAATGGCACTGCAAGGCCGAAGTGCTCAGCGAGAAAGCCGCCGGGAAACGGCCCGATGCCCACCGCGAACAGGAAGACACCCTGATAGATGCCCATTGCACGGCCGCGGTTCGCGGCCCGGGTGATGTCCGCCAACACGATGACGCCGGCGGTGAGCACCACCCCGGCGCCGCCACCCGCCACGAAACGGGCCGCCACCAACTCCGCGTAGCTGCCGGCGAAGGCGCTCCAGAGGTTCCCCACGCAGGACAGCGCGCCGCCGATGGCCAAGGCGCTGCGCCGGCCGAAGAGGTCGGCGATCTGCCCGGTGGGGATGCTCAGCAGCACGCGCGCCAACCCGTACACGGCCACGGTCAAGCCGATGGCGGTCTGCGACACGTCGAAGGACTGCGCGTACAGCGGCAGCACCGGAATCACCGCGCCGAACCCTAGCTGGTTGACGGCGATCAGCACGCACATCCACGCCAAGATGCGCCGCGCCGGCGATTCCGCGGAGCTTGTTTGCGTCACGCCAGTTCCCTTATGGTGGCGTCCCGGAAGCAAGAGTTCCCGCCACCATGCCCAAAGCAAGCCGGCCCCGCGTGATCATCGACTGCGACCCCGGCCACGACGACGCCATCGCGTTGATCCTCGCGCATCGCCACGCCGAGGTGCTGGGCGTCACCACCGTCAGCGGCAACGCGCCTTTGCCGGCGACCACCGCCAACGCGCTGCTGGTGCTGGCGCTGTTGAACGTGGACACGCCGGTGTACGTTGGCGCGGCGAAACCGCTCGTCGCCAAGCCGGTGCATGCCACCGGCGTGCATGGCGAAGACGGCTTGGCCGGCGTGGAGCGGCCGCCGCACGAACGCACTCCGGCGAGCGACGACGCCGTGGGGTTCCTGCTGGAAGCCGCGGCGCTGGACGTGTGGATCATCGCCGTCGGCCCGCTCACCAACTTGGCGCTGGCCATCGAGCGGGATCCGCAGTGGCCGCGGCGCATTGCCGGCATCGCCATCATGGGCGGCAGCGCCGGCGTCGGCAACGCCACCGCGGTGGCGGAGTTCAACATCTTCGCGGACCCGGAAGCCGCGGCGCGGGTGTTCGCCTGCGGCGCCGACATCACCATGTGCGGCCTCAATCTCACCCATCAGCTGCGCACCACGGACGCCATCGTGAACACGTTGCGCCGAAACCCCGCGCCCACGGCGCAACTGGCGGCGCAGGCGTTCGCGCATTTGCACGACCTTATGGGCAAGTGGACGGGCGTGCGCGAAGCCGCTCTGCACGACCCGTGCGCGGTGCTGGCGGTGACGCATCCGCATCTGATCACCGCGCAGCCGCGGCCGGTTGCGGTGGAGACGAACGGCGAGTTGACGCGGGGCATGACGGTGGTGGACGAGCGGCGAAAACGGCCGGCGGGGGCGAAGACTCGTGTGGGGTATCACATTGACGCCGAAGCGGCCATGGCGTTGGTGCTGGACAGTTTGGGTTGATTTGATGATCTGCTTCGGGGGCTTCGCGCGATCTGCTTCGGGGGCTTCGCCCCCGGGACCCCCTTTGGGAGGGCGGAGTGCTTGTCGCGGCTCATTGGGCCTTGAATTGCGTGTAGCTCGATGCGACGCCCCTTTTTTCTGCTTCGGGGGCTTGCCCCGGACTCCTTGTTGGGAGGGCGGGGCGCTTGTCGTGGCAGCTTGGTGCAGTGAATTGCGTGTTGCCCGATGCGATGGGGGTCAATAGGTGTTCTGTTGCTGTAGCACTGCTAGGGAGAGTTCGATGTCGCGGATGGCTTGGGTGGTGGCTTGGCCGATGAGGTCGAGTTTGCGCACTTGGTCGATGCGCGCCAAAGCCGCTTGCAGTTCGTTTTTGCCCAGCAGTCGGCGCAGCAGGCCGCAGGCGTCCGCGAGGCAGATGATCACCACGTCGCGCGGGCTGGGCAGTTCGTTGGAGAAGAGCACTTCCATGATGCGCAGCTTCACTTCGCGCTCGGCCTTGCCGTCCACCACCGGGTAGCGGCGGGCGCGGAACACCCACAGGAAGCGATCGTCGCGGGTTTCCAGAATGCCGCGCGCCACCAGCCGGGCCAGCGCCCGCTCGCGGATCTCGTCGGACCAGGCGGCGGTGCGTTCCACCCAGAAGCGGGCGTCGCGCTTGTCCTCGGCTTGCACGATGTCCGCCAAGGTGGGATCCAAGAGATCGTCGCCCACCGGGGTGTCGCTCACCAGCACGAGCTTCTCCAAGTCCGTGTCGATGCGATCCTCCAGCGCCAAGTCCATGAGCACGCCGCCGGACAGGGCGTAGCTCAGCGACCAGTCCGGCACGCGCACGAATCGGCCGTCCTCGTCGTTCAACAACAGCAGCATCACTTCCTCGGCGAATCGCAACATCATGAGCTTCTGCTCCTGCCTCTCGTCTCTCAAGCCAAAGCGGCGGCGGCTTCGGCGCGCCCGTCCCGCGCCGTGAAAACCGCAAGGAAACCGCTCACCTCGAACACCTCGCGCACGTTCATGTTGATGCCGCAGAGGGCGACGCCGCCACCGGCGTTCTGCACCTTCTTCGCCCCGGCAAGCAAAGCACGCAGCCCGGCGGAGCTGATGTACTCCACCTGCGCGAAATCCACCACCACCTTGCCCTCGCCGTGCTCGGCGGCGAGCAGCAGACGCGCCTCGAAAGCCGCCGCGGTGTCGCTGTCGATGCGCCCGGCCGGCGCCAACACCAAGGCATCGTCCAACCTGCTCTCGCCGATTTCCATGATGCTTCCAAGCCCGGTCGTTCCCCGCAGTGCGAAACAGTATAGCGCGTTACCGCTGCGGCTTTTGCGGCTTCGCAGTGGCCGCGGCGGTCGTCCGCCACGGGGTGTCGCCTTCCACATAGTAGGGCTGCGCCTGCGCCGCGGGCACGGCTTGGCGCGTGCGTCCGCTGGCGATCCGCGCCACCACGCCGGCGCTGGCGCCGAACTCCGCGGCGCGCAACACGTCGTCGCCCAGACTTTCCGCCGGCGCCAATTCGTCGAAGTCCAAGCAGCGCACGGCGTCCTCCAGGAACGCATAACGCGCCACATAGCACCAGCCGCGGCGGGACGGGCGGGCGATGCGCCACACGCCCGTTCGTCCGGTGGCCAAGCGCACGGTTTCCGCGGCGACTTCGGAACTCGGCACCGGCAGCACGAAGGCGCCAACGGCGAACGCCAAGCCCTGCGCCACCGCCGCGCCGTAGCGCACACCGGTGAACGAGGCGGGGCCGGCGCCGAAGGCGATCACGTCCACGGCGGTCTTGTCGATCGCGGCGCTTTTGGTGACGGCATCCACCATCGCCAGCAGATGTTCGTTGTGCAGCCTCGGCGCGGAGCGGGTATGCTCGACAACGCAGCCATCGGCCGCGAGCGCCACCGAGCAAACATCCGTCGTCGTGTCCATCGCCAGCAGATTCATCGCGCCATGCTACCGCGCAGCGTATGAGTGAACCACGTCGATCCACCTCGCGGCTCGCTTTCCGGCAGCCGGGGAAACTGCTCGATGTGGATCAAGCCATCGCCAAGCTGCTGGCGCTGGCAACGCCGGTGGCGGAGGCGGAGACGGTTGCCCTCGGCGAGGCGGTGGGGCGAGTGGCCGCGGAACCCATCTTGGCGCCCTGCGACCTGCCGCCGTTCGACTGCTCGGCGATGGACGGCTACGCGGTGTGCGCGGCGGGACGCAACAATACGCGGCCGAAGCGCTTTCGCGTCGTGGGCGAGAGCTTGGCCGGGCATCCGGCGAACTGCGCCGTGGCGGCGGACACCGCGGTGCGGATTTTCACCGGCGCGACCGTGCCGGAGGGCGCCGACGCCGTGTTCCTGCAGGAGGACGCCACCGAGCGGTGGGGGGTGGTCACGACCGCCACGCCGGTGCGCCCAGGCCAGCACATCCGCCGCCGCGGACACGACATTGCGTGTGGCGACGTGTTGTGCGCGGCGGGAACGAGAATCTCGGCCTACCACGCCGCTTGGCTCGCCGCGTGCGGCATCGGCTCGGTGCTTGCCAAGCGGCCGGTGCGCGTGGCGGTGGCCTCCACCGGCGACGAGCTCGCGCCACCCGGCGCAACGCTTGGGCCAGGGCAGATCTACGAATGTAACCGCTTCGCCGTGGCCACGCTGCTGCGCCAGAAAGCCGTTGACGTTCTGGATTTGGGGTGTTTGCCGGACGATCCGGTTGCCATCGGGGCTGTTCTTGCGGATGCCGCCGAGCGCGCGGACCTCATCGTCACCAGCGGCGGAGTATCGGTGGGCGATGCGGATTTCGTCACCCGCGTGCTGGCCGAACGCGGCGAGGTGGCGTTCTGGCGCATCGCCTTGAAACCGGGCAAGCCGTTGGCGGTGGGCCGCATTGGCGATGCGTTGGTGATGGGATTGCCCGGAAATCCGGTTTCCGCGCTCGTCACCTATTTGCTGTTCGTCGCCCCGGCGGTGGAACGCCTCGGCGGACAGGCGCCTTCGTCCCCGCTCGTCCTGTGTGCGAAAATGGAACATTCGCTGACGCACACGCCCGGCCGGCGCGAATATGTGCGCGGCGCCATGCGTACGCAAGACGACGAATTGGTGGTGCGCGCGACCGGCGATCAAAGCTCCAACCGCCTCGCCACCTTCGCGGCAGCGAATTGCCTCATCGTGGTGAAAGAGAACGCCGAGGAACTTCCCAGCGGCACGTCCGTGGGCGTGATTCCCTTCTCCGGCGAAACGGCCCATCTATTGGCCACTGCCGAGAGTTGACAAAAGAAACCGCCCACGGAGCGCACCCCGCGAGCGGTTTGTTTTCCTGCCAGACCACGCAGAGTTTGCGAAAGCAAACTCCAACGCGCTCCTACGGAGCGCGCCGCCGCTTGCGCTTCTTCCTCGGCTTCGGTTCCAACTCCGTCTTCGCGGTGCGGATCTTCTCCGCTTTTTCTGCCGCCAAGCCGGCCAAGGACTTCTCCGCCTGCCGTTTGCGGGCTCTCGCCTTCTTCGCTTCCGCTTTCGTCAGTTCCACGAGTTTGCTGTTGCGGAAGTTCTTCACGGCGCGATCCAGCTTGGCCTCGATGCGTTCGTTGGCGGCCTCTTCCGCTTCGCGCAAGCGCACGGCGATGGTGTTCGCCTTGGCCTTGTAGCGGTCGTCGGCTTTCAGCTCCGCCACGCGCAACTTCGCATCGCGCAGCGCGTCACGCAACGCGGCGACTTTTTTCACCGCGCGCGCCACCCGGAGGCGCACTTTCTTCACCGCCGTCTTGTCCCCCGCGGCGCCGCTTTGCTTCGCCTTGGCGCGGGCGGCCGCGGCGGCGTCTTGCGATTCCGACAGCGCTTGCCGCGCTTCCCGCAGCAACACGGCCGCGCGTTCGGCGGCGCCTTCGGCGCGCACCGTTTGCTTGGAGGCGGGAATGATCCGGCCGTCCACCGCGGACGTCGCCGTCGCTTTCCCGGCCTTCGCCCCGGTTTTCGCCGTTTTCTTCGCCGCCTTCGCGGTGCCTTTCGGGCGCCCCGGTTGCTTCTTCGCCGTGGCGCTACCGGACTTGGACTTCGCTCTTGGCATGGTTGCTTGCCTCAAAAGTGAACAAGATGTGGCCAATGGTAGTTCATCTTGTGAAGATGTCTAGTCTTTTTTTGTGGTTTTTTCGCGTCTTCGCCGTATGTCCGTTTGGTTCCTCAATCCCGTTTCAGAAGCGCTTGTATCGCGGCTTGCACTTCGGCGGACGTGCCATCGCCGGAGACGCTGGAATACCGCGTATGGGAACTGGCGGCGAGATCTTGGTAGAAGCGAATGAGCGGCCGCGTCTGTTCGTGGTAAATGCGCAGCCGTTCGCGCACGGTGTTCTCGTTGTCGTCGGCGCGCTGCGTCAACGGCTCGCCGGTTTCGTCGTCCTTGTCGGGAGTGCGCGGCGGATCGAAGATCACATGGTAGATGCGACCGCTCGGCTCATGCACTCGGCGACCGGAAATGCGTCCCACCACCACATCGTCGGCAACTTGGATTTCCAAGACATGATCCACGGTGATGCCGGCCTCCACCATCGCTTGCGCTTGCGGAATGTTGCGCGGAAAGCCGTCGAGCAGAAACCCGGGCCGGCAGTCGTCTTGGGCGATGCGCTCCCGCACCAACGCGACCACGGTGGCGTCGTCCACGAACTCGCCGGCCGCCATGATGTCGCGCACTCTCCCGCCCAGTTCCGTTCCGGCCGCGATGGCGGCGCGCAGCATCTCGCCGGTGGAAATCTGCGGTATGCCCTGCGTGCGGCAAACAAACTCCGCCTGCGTGCCTTTGCCCGCGCCGGGCGGGCCCAACAAGATGATCCTCACTTGTCCGTTCTCCCTTGGCGGTTGCTATGTATCTTCCTCGAACGTGCGGCCGCGGCGCACGTCCAGCACGTCGTGGACCCGTCGGATGGCATCGATCACGCGCGCCAGTTCGGCCATGTCGGCAATGTGCAGGCGCATGGTAATGGTGGCCCGCGCTCCCGGCACGTCCGCCTGCGCGGTGGCGGCAACCACGGAAATCGACAAGTCGGCGACCACCGCCATTACGTCGCGCAGCAAACCGTCGCGGTCCACGCCGCGCACCACGATGCCTTGCAGGCTGCCCGTCCCGGCGTCGGGGTCGGACGGCGCGGACGAGTCGCTGGGCAAACCCGCCTCTCCGGGCAGCATCCGCACCAAGTCGAACACCAGCTGGTCGCCAACGCCCACGGCCAGCAACAACGCTTCCGCGGACTGGTAGCCGGCGCGTTCCACCAGTTCCCGGAACGGCTCGCCGGCGGTGAAGTCCGCGCCGAGGCCCAAACGCGCCATGGTTTCCTCGACGAGGGCGCGGCCGGCGCGGATGTTCGATTCGGCCAATTGGTTCTTGAACCACGCTTGGATTTTGCCCCGTGCCCGCGACGTCGTCACATAGCCCAGCGCCGGATTCAACCACTCCCGCTTGGGCGCTTCCTCGTCGCCGGTTTCGATTTCCACGACTTCGCCGGTGGTCAACTGCTTGTTCAGCGGCACTCGTCTCCCATGTACGCGCGCGCCGCGGCAACGATGGCCGACTTCGGTGTGGACGCGGTAGGCGAAATCCACCGCCGTGGCGCCTGGCGACAAATCCAGCACATGGCCTTGCGGCGTGGTGACGAACACCCGCTCTTGCGCCATGTAGCCGCCGTTGGCGGCGCTGCCGACTTCGTCGTGCCACTCCAAGACGCTGCGCAGCCAGTCGATTTTCTCGGATTGCAACGCGCTCGATGGGGAATTGCCGCCGGACGACCGTTCAGGCGCTTTGTACGCCCAATGCGCACACAGCCCGAGCTCGCTCTCCTCGTGCATTGCGCGGGTGCGTATTTGCACCTCCAGCGTCTTGCCGGCCGGGCCGATCACCGCGGTGTGAATGGAGCGGTAGCCGTTCTCTTTGGGATTGGCGATGTAGTCGTCGAACTCGTCGCGAATGTACGGCCACGACGTGTGTACCACGCGGAGCACGCCGTAACACGCCGCGACGGTTTCCACCAATACGCGCACCGCCTGCACATCGCGCACTTCCGAGAAATCGATCTCCTTGTGGTTCATCTTGCGCCAGATGCTGTACATGTGCTTCGCTCGCCCATGCACTTCGGCGTCTATGCCCGCGGTGGCAAGACGGAACTCCAGATCTTGCCGAATCGCTTCCACCTGCCGCTCGCGCTCGTCGCGGCGGCCGTCGAGTTTGGCGGCGATTTGGCGGTATTCCCGGGGATGCAGCTGGCCGAAAGCCAAGTCCTCCAATATCCACTTCAATTGCCAAATGCCCAAGCGGTTCGCCAGCGGCACGAAAAACTCCATCACCTCCCGCGCCATCGGACGGCGTTCCCGCGCCGGCACTTCCTTGGCGTGGCGCAACGTCACGACTCGTTCGGCGAGCTTGACCACCGCCACGCGGGGATCGTCGATGAGCGCGATGAGCATGTGGCGCACGTTCTCGGTTTGGCTCTTGGCCTCGCTGGACAACACCGCCGAATCGCTGAACGAAAACTGCCCGGTGTTGCAGAGCGGCAGCAGCGCGGCGACGACTCCGGCCACGTCGCCGGGCAGTTGGCTGGGATCCACTTGGCCTTCGCGGACCGAAAACAAGGCGAGGCCGGCCATCACCGTGGTGAAATCCATGCGCAACTGCAGCAGCAACTCGAGCAGTTCCAATCCCAACTCGCACGAGGCGTCGTCGCCAAGCAAATCCAAGAGCGCCACCGCGGTGGCGCGGTTCTCGACCGAGAAGCCGGATGCCTGATCCAGCCACACGTCGATGTCCGGCTCGCCGTTCGGCAAACGCGGCAGCGCTTCTTGGAAATCGCTAGGCGGCATCAGTTGCGTGCTCTTCCTGCGCGGAACCATTGCTGCGGACAACGTCGCGCGCGCCGAACAATTCGCGGGTGGCCAGGGTTTTGCCGTCCAAACGCTTTTCCAATGCGCGGCGGAACACGCGCTTGGCCGCCAAGCGAATGTCGGCGGCGCGGTAGTCGTCCGCGCCCACGGCGGCGATTTGCTCTCCGGTGAGTTTCCAAGCGTGGCCGTTCGCGGCCGGGAAGCCGACCGCTGCGCCACCGTTGGCGACGGCTTCGCGAAAACCCTCGCCTTCCACCACCAAGTATTCCCTAGCGCGGTCGATCGGCCGCCCGCTGGCGATGTCCACGTCGAAGGCCAAGCCGTAGCCGAGCTCCTCCAGCAAGCGGCGTTCGAACCGGCGCAACGCCGGCTCCAAGTCCTCGCCCGCGGCGAGTTCGGCCAGCGCTTCGCCGTAGTGTGCGAACAACACCGCCGCCGGCTCTTGGCGGCTGAGCGTGTGCATCAAGAGCTCGTTGAGGTAGAGCCCGGCGAACAGGGCGTCGCCGGCCAAGCGGAGTGCCGGGAGGGGTTCCACGCCGTATAGGTTGACCAGTTGCCCGCGCCCGCGCCAAGTGACGGCGAGTTGCGCGAAGGGTTCGATGGGCTGCGCACCGCGGCGGCGCCTCTTCGCGCCGCGCAAAACGCCGCCGACGCGCCCGTAGTCCCGCGTCAGCAGTTCCACGATGGCGCTGGTTTCGCGGAAAGCGCGCCGGTGCAGCACATACGCGGGTTGCCGGTCGGCGGGAGGCAGCACAAGCAGCGTCTCAGAGCAAGTTGCGGTCCGGCGAAGCGTAGCCGAAACGGCGCAGCGCCCGCACCTTTTCGCTCCAACGGCGATCCACCTTGACCCAAAGCCGCCGCATGGCCTCGCCGTCGATGAGACTCTCGATGTCGCGGCGCACATCCTCGCCGATGGATTCGAGCATGGCTCCCTGCTTGCCGATGGGCGCTGGGCGGGATTGTAATGCACCGACGCAAGCTGCGTAGTGGCGCAAATGGCCGCCGTTGCGGCCGCCACAAACGCAGTCCAACCAGCGCGACGGGGGGCTGGGCCCGGTGCCTATCTCGCCGCCAACCGCCGACCTATTGGGTATATGGACGATTCCCTTGATGAGTTCCGCCTTCTTGAGGTTCGCCAAGGTGAGAGCCGATCGCCGTTCTCCAACGGCGGCGGCGTGTTGGAACGGTATTGGCGCGTGACGTTGGCCGGCATGGTTTTGTCGGGCGAGCGCAGTGGGCGCTCACATCGCTCTGTCGTTGGGGCCATGCGCGTTGGGGAAAGCCCGCCGGGCCTGCTGGAGGAGATCGTCGCCCGTCTCGCAACGCACGATCGCCACCCCGACCGCCGCGAGCCGCTGCGGATCGCTCTCGCGCAGCAGCAACGTGAACAGGCGCTCCGCCGTGTCCTCGCCGAACCGCGCTTCGGCCAGACGCCGCAACAACACGCGCTTCTCATCGAGACCTTGCCGCAAGCCTTGCTCCCTGCCTTGCTCCCTGCCTTGCTGCAAGCCCTGCTCCATGCCGTGGCGAATCCACGGCTCCCGCCAGCTGATCACGCGTTCTTCCAATGTCATTGCCACTTCCTCCAATGTCAGTTCCGGCGGCGGCTCATCGTCTCCGCGCTGCAAGCGCTGGTACAACACTCACACCGCTCGGTTGTTGGGGCCATGCGCGTTTGGGAAAGCCCGCCGGGCCTGCTGGAGGAGATCGTCGCCCGTTTCGCAACGCACGATTGCCACGCCGACCGCCGCGAGCCGCTGCGGATCGCTCTCGCGCAGCAGCAACGTGAACAGGCGCTCCGCCGTGTCCGCGCCGAACCGGGCTTCGGCCAGGCGCCGCAACAACACGCGCTTCTCATCGAGACCTTGCCGCAAGCCTTGCTCCCTGCCTTGCTGCAAGCCCTGCTCCATGCCGTGGCGAATCCACGGCTCCCGCCAGTTGATCACGCGCTCTTCCAATGTCATCGCCACTTCCTCCAATGTCAGTTTCGGCGGCGGCGCCGGCGGCTCCTCGCTGCCACGTTGCAGGCGCTGGTACAGCACCCACAGCCAGTCAGTGAACGCCCGCTTGAGCTCGGCGTTGCCCGCAGAACCCAGCCAAGCCTTCAGCAAAACCGCTACCCGTGCGAGATCCTCAGGCGAGCGGCTCTGCTCCAGCAGCACCACCGCCCGCGTCAACTTGCACAGGCGCTTATCGTCCGCCGTGGCGTGGCGCTCGTCAAGCACGATGTGGCGCTGCGACGGCTGGTACGGCGCAAGGTTCGAGCCCACTTCCGCGATCAGGTCATTCACTTCCCTCGCCGCGCGCCACTCGGCGTCGCCGTTGTACAGCACCACCGGCAGCACCGGCGGCAGCCGCCCGGGCTTCGCGGCGCCCTTCCTTGCGCGGGGCATACCCCTCGCGGTCCCCGGCTCACGGCTCTCGCGCACCAGTTCCCGGTACAGCATCGTCGTGTATTCCAGCACGCGCAGCGCCATGATCTCGTCGGTGGTTGACTGGAATTCCAAGAGCACCAGCACATACAGCCACTCGCCGCGCTCGTCCCCGTCGCGCAGCCGCACGCGCCACACCGCGTCGCCGTGGCGGCGGCGGAAGTCGTCGCCGACGTACTCGGCGGGCAGCCGGCCCAAGGAGGGCCAGTCCACCGCGTCGATCAACTCGCGTGGGAACAGGCTGCGCAGCAGGTCCTCCACCATCTCGGCGAAGGCGTAGAGGCGCTTGTAGATGGGGTCGCTGCCGGGGGTCGTTTGCTTCATGGGGATCACGATAGCCGGTCTGGCGAGCCGGATTTGTGCGACATGACGCTTCTTTTGGTCAGCATTCGCCTCGTCCCCTTGTGCGACATTCGCCATGCTCTGCGTAAGCGAAAGCCTCAAAACCCAACTGGAGTCCGTCGCCATCGCCCCATTGCTGACTACGGGAGGCTTCCCGTAAAATCACGGGCATGGAGACGGAGCGGACAGGCATGGCGGACGGAAGACCGGGTAGCCCTGTTCGGTTTGCCGGAGGACATCGTGAGGGCGTTGGGCTCGCATTGGCAAGCCTAGCGCGTCGCCGTGCGGAACCAGCACGAACCAATCGTCGAAATTCGGCTTGATCCATACGCAAGGCCCTGCTACTGTATGGATATGTAGTAGCGCCAACGAGGGAAACGATGGCCGCGAACTCCAAGATCGAGTGGACTAGCCACACCTTCAATCCGTGGTGGGGCTGCACCAAGGTGTCGCCGGCGTGCGACAACTGCTACGCGGAAGCGTGGGCGCGGCGGCTTGGGCGGCAGCTCTGGGGTGCCCGGGCACCTCGGCGCTTCTTGAGCGACGGCTATTGGAAGCAGCCGCTCAAGTGGAATCGCGACGCAGCCGAGAACGGAAAGCGGGCGATGGTGTTCTGCGCGTCCATGGCCGACGTGTTCGAGTGGGGCGCCGCGCTCTCCAAGGTGCGGGCGAGGCTGTGGGACTTGATCGAAGACACGCCCCACCTCGACTGGCTGCTCCTCACCAAACGGCCGCACTTGGCGGCCCGGCTTACGCCTTGGACCGGCGACTGGCCCCGCAACGTCTGGGTGGGCACCACCGCCGAAAACCAGAAGTTCGCCGCGAAACGCATCCCGCACCTTCTGGCGCTGCGATGCGAATATCGCTTCCTCAGCTGCGAACCGTTGCTGGGGCCTATCGATCTGGAACCTTGGCAAGACGGTCTCCATTGGGTGATTGCCGGCGGCGAAAGCGGCCCCTTGTCACGCCCGACGCAACTCCAGTGGCTGCGTGAACTACGCGATCAGTGCAACGCGACTGGCGTAGCCTTCCACTTCAAGCAGTGGGGCAACTGGCGCCCCTCCGAACAGACCGTCCTCGGCAACGAACCGGCCATGTCCTACACGCGGCTCAGCAAGAAGGCCGCCGGACGCGAGTTGGATGGCCGCACTTGGGACGAGTTGCCCCGCGGCTACGATGCGCTGATTGCGACAGCGTAGGTAATGACGATGACTACCGCGTTTCATTGGGAACTAGGCCAACCCCCGCCAGTCATTGAGGAACACAGCTTGGCGAAGTTGCGAGTGCTGGGGCGCTATCTACGCACCTACTTCGACGTGCTCAATCAGGATGTGCGCCACGACCGGTTCAAGCTGGACCTTGTCGACGGGTTCGCCGGCGGCGGTCTTTACTTGCACGATGGCGAGTATGTCGCCGGATCACCCTTGGTGATGTTGGATGAGTCCCGACAGGCAGAGCAGAGGCTCAACGAGGGGCGAGCCAAGAAGTTGCGGTTCGACGTAAGCCATCACTTCGTTGAAAAAGACCCAGAACACATGCGGTACTTGCGCTCGGTACTGGACGATCGTGGTTATCTCCGCGACAAGGACAGGATCGAGTTCTACGACGGGAGTTTCGATGAAGTTCTTGACAGGATCATCTCAAACATTAGGCCTCTCACGCGCCAAAGTGGGCGCTCCATCTTCCTACTCGATCAGTGCGGCTACACCGCCGCGGACATCCGCATGGTTCGGCGCATCGGCGAGCGCTTGCCGAACGCCGAGGTCATTCTCACCGTCTCCATTGACGCGATGCTGAATTTCTCCACGAAAGAAAACAGCGTTTCGCGCTTTGCTTCAACCGGCTTACGCAAGAGCCGACTAGAAGAGGTGTTGCATCAGGGTACCGACTCCCACCGCAAAGCGTTGATGCAAAGGGCGCTTCCCCAGCTAGCTCTGGACGACACGGTCTTCAATTGGTTCACACCTTTCTTCCTTCGGCCCGAAAAGTCACGCAGGGAATTGTGGTTTGTCCACTTTTCGCGCAATGCCAAGGCAAGAGATGTGATGCTTGACTGCCATTGGGAGAGCCACAACTCCTTCGCGCATTATGGCGAGTCCCTTGGCCCGAAGATGCTCGGCCATGAAGCGCTGGAGCGCAGCAAAGTGCCGTTGCTGACGTTTGATGATGGCGACAGGAAGGACATGAATGCGGCGTTAACGGAGGAGTTCATGCCAGAGTTGCACGGAAAGTTGCAAGCAGGCCCTCTGCCTTTCGTCGGCGTGCTCGATCACTTTGGCAATAGAACTGCCGCCACCATCGCCGACCTCCGCAACATCGCCTTAGCGGCGCGAAACGCCGGTGAAATTCAGATCGTAGGGCCAGATGGTCGCCCACGCCTCAGCAGCAGCCTTCGGATCATCCAACCAAACGATGCGCTCGTATTGCACCCGCAGCTCAAGTTGCCTTACATCGGGAAGCGATAGCACCGTCCGTCCAAATTAACCGAAGCCGTAGTGTTGATGTGCGGCCTTGTCGATTTGGTGCTCGAAGCTCGACACGTCGGCGTCCGGGTCGTCGCGAAGTGCCGCTAGGATCTTGTCCACGAGGCGCACGACGGGTTGTTGTTGGCGCTTTGGTACGGTGGGGATGGGCAGTTTCTTCCAGTCGTCGGGGTAGAGATGGATGTTGCTGCGGCGGTGGGCGGTTAGGAACTCCAAGGCGCTTCGGGAGTTCATGACGGCGAGGACGTACTTGAGGTGGAAGCGTCGGCTGATCGCCTCCAGCTTCTCTCGATGCGCGTATCGCGTCTTGCTGCGGCCCTCTTCGCCTGGGTAGCGGGCTTGCTTTCGGATCGAGCGATTGCGGACCCCCTGTAGGTCGGCCCAGCGCACGAAGCCAACACAACTCGCGTCGAATCTACAACGCCTCTCGTCAAGGCATGACTTTGGATCTGGGCCGGGTGTGCGCTGCGTGATGATCTTTTCATCAACATCGTACAACTCATCAAACGTCGGCCTTGCGAACTGGGCTGGCGCTCTAGGCGAACCGGATTCCAACCAAATGTTCGAGAGAGGGTGCCATGCAGCTACATGTTTGCCCTGAACAAACGCCAAAGGGTGCAAGTCATCCCGCACTGTCGAGACTACGTCCTCCGTTCGGAAGGCTCCCTTTGCCGTTCTGTCGTCGGCATTGGCCCGGAGTCCGTAGGAAACATAGCACACGTCGCTTAGCGGGACGGTCGCCGACATGGGGCGAGCGTTCAGCTCGATAGGTACGAATGCCCGCTCCGTGAGCTCGCCTTGCGGTGCCGTGGAGAGCAACTCGACATCGCCAAACTCCGCTTGGTGCAGCCGCCGCAGCGGCTTGTTACCGCTCGGTGCCAAGCGCTGGAAGATGTACGAGATGTTGTGGACGGCCGCGTCGAACAGCTTGAGCTGGCTGTAGAAGTCCAAGCGGAGGATGCGGGCGGTGCGCAGGAACCACTCGCGGGCCTTCAGCGCGTACTTGGCGTGGCCGAAGGCGTCGGAGACGATCAGGCTGGCCACGCCGCCTTCCCGCAGCAGCTTGAAGCCGCGTTCCATGAAGGGCAGGAACAGGTCCCACTTCTCCCAGAGGGTCTCGTAGGTCTCGCTCTCTTTGATGGCCTCGCGGGTGGCCTTGTGTTGGTCGTCTTGGAAGTCCGCTCGGACGTATGGCGGATTGCCGATCACCACATCGAACGCCGGCACGCCGAACATCCACTGCGGGTCGAACCAATCCGCGGCGGCGTTCTGGCTGTACGGGTCCCAATCCACGATGGCCCGTGCGTCGTCGTGGCCCCACCCTAGCCCTTCGAGTGTGCGGGCCAAACTCGCTCGCAACTTGGCGTCGTCCTTGCGCAGGCGCAGCTTCTCCGCCCGTGTGCCCGCGTTGAAGTGCTGTTCGCGGATGCGGGCGAGTTCGTCCATGTGGCTTTGGAGGTTGTTCTCGTCCATGCCCATCTGATTCGGCGCCGCGCCGCCGATAAGCGCGTTCGCCGCGACGATGCGCGTTTCCAAGTTGGGCAACGGGCGGATGCCGTAGTTGTGTGCGGCGTCGTCGCTCGGCTGCTGTTCCACGGTAAGCGAGATGAAGAAGCGGAGGCGGGCGATTTGGCAGGCCACGGGCTGCAAGTCCACGCCGAAGATGCTGTTCTGGATCAGGTAGAGCTTGCGCCCGAAGTCCGAGTCCCGGTAGGTCTCGAACGTCTTGCTGATCTCCAAGAGCTCCTCATCGCGCTCGTCTTTGGTGCGACGGTCGAACGCCGTGGCGGTGCGCGCTGCCGCGATTTCCTTCTGGAACCGCTCCCAATGGGCGTTCTTGGCGTCCAACCGCCGGAGCGCGAGCGTCAGCTTGTGCAGTACGCCCATCGGAAAAGCGCCGGAGCCCACGGCGGGATCGAGCACGCGCAGGTTGGCGATGGCGCGGACGACTTTCTCCGTCTCGTCCGAATCGAAGAACTCCGCTGCGTCGTCGAAGCGCCTTTCGTAGTCCAACAGATAGCTCAAACGCTCGCGAAGCAACTTGGCGTCGCCATCCGTGGCGGTCACCCGTTCCGCCAAGGCCGCCACCAGCGCCTCTTCCACCATGTAGTCGACGATGCGCCGCGGGGTGTAGTAGGAGCCGGTTGCCTTGCGTACGGTTTTGCGCGTTTCGGGGTTGTACGCCGCCAACAGGTTCTCGAACACGCGGCCCAGCAACTCGGGGTCCAAGGCGACCTCTTGATCGAGCGGCGTGTTCTCCTCCACGGTGAACTTGAAGCGGCGAAAGAGGGGGAACAGGCCGTGTTCGGAGTCGAGCAGGATGCTCGCCGGCACATGCAGCGCCTTGCCTTGGGTGGCGATGTTGTCCGTGAAGGCGTCGATGCGTCGCCCGCCCGCGCTTTCGCTCTCGAAGTCGTCCAAGCAGTCGAAAAGGCCGCCGTTGACGAAGGGCACGGCTTTCAGTTTCGCCAAGAAGTCGTTGGGGGCCTTGAGCAGGTCCTTGTAACGGTATTTGGTGAAATCTCTGTGGGTCTGGTTGCGGCGCTTGCTGAACGCTCGCTTTTCGATCTCCGTATTCAAGGTGGCGAAGAAGAGATTCTGCAACACGGCGCGGTAGTAGTCCGTGGCGTCCGGCGTGTGATGCTTGAGGGCTGCGGCGGCGAACGCCTCGGTGAAGACGTCCTCCGGCACCAAGCCTTTTTCCTTGAGGAACCAGATGAACAGCAGGCGCGTGATCAGCCGGATCACATGCCGTTCCAAGCTGCCGGCGCCAGCGCCATCGTCCGGGAATTCGCACTCCGAAACCGCACGCTCGTACCATCCGAACAGCTCCCGGTAGAAGCGGCGGTTGAGCTCCTCCGCATCCAGCGTGTTCTCCCACGCCCGGTGCAGGTCGTCGAAGTTGGAGACGCCTGCATCCTCGACCAAGCGGGAGAGCGCCAAGTCCGCCAGGATGTCGAGATGGGCCCGGTGCGGAGATTGCGTTTCCACGTCCTTCACCAACGTCACTCTCGCCAGTACGTCGCGGTCGCTATTGCGACGGTGAGTGCGGCGATGGACCACCGCGAGACTGCACCGCTTGCCGTAGCGAAAAAGGAGCACAACCGGTATCGCGAACAGGCGGTTCACCGCCCGCGTCATCTCGGCGAGGGCCGACCGACCGTAGCTGCCCGCCGCCAAGTCAACGGCGACGAATACGAAGGATTTGACACGCTTCGCATCGAACGCTTCGTCAACGAGCAAGCTGCGGGCGCGGCGCACCTCCTCGTCTCTCACTTGGAACACGAGCTCCACGTCCTTCCAAGCGTCGAACAGGCCCAGCTGCTTCTTGGTCAGCTTGCTCTCGGCGTCTCGAATCGCAAGGAACTCCGCCGTGGTTCCCGCTTCGTCCGTGACGTCGCTCTCGTAGCCGAGCGTGTTGAACAACGCGCGGGCGCCTTCCAGCAACGGCGCATCGGGGAAGCGCAACAACGCGTCCGCCAACGCTTGCTGCATCTGGTCAACGCCGTCGCGCATCTTCATTGAGTCGCCAGCACGAGCCACGTCACAAGCTCGAAGTCGTCGTGACTCTTGGGCCGCACAGATTGCGGAACGAGAACCGCGTCGCGCCGCTCCCCGAGCGCACGTTGCTGGGCAATGCTAAACGTGCGGGCGATGTTGCGCAGGGCGGCTTCCAAGAGCCGCTCGTAATGCGCCATGTGCGTTCCTTGCTGGGTTTCGGCGCTGAACGCATCCTCCAGAAGCGTGTTAGGTTTGTCCACGCCGCTTGCCAGGGCGCGGAACAACGACAGGGTCTGCTTGGCTTGGCGGAAGGTGAACCGCACTGTGCCGTCGTTGCGGACGTAGCACAGGAAGTGGGGTTGCAGGCGGTTTGGCGTCTGTTGGGTGGCGGTGGTTTTCTGCTTGAGGCAGAAGATTACGCCCGGTTCCGCGGCTTTGGATTGCTTGTCGTCGTCCTGCACACGATCCGGGTCCGTTACGGCGTAGATGCCGAACGGCGCGGCTTCCAAGGCTTCGCGGTGTTGTTGGATGTAGTTGAGCAGGTCGGCGATGAAGTCGTCGAGCGTCAGGTCGTTCATGGAAACGCCGTCGTCCGCGTCTTCGATGTCCAAGCTCTCTTCGCGCAGCCTAAGCAGTTGCCCGTCGCGGAATTGCAGTTCCAGTTGCACGGCTTGTTGCGCTCGCACGCTGTCGTCCGCGAGCGGGTCGTCCAAGCCGGTTGCCGTGGCGTCCGCCAGCGCCATGCGGGCTTCCACGCGGTGCTTGAGGTCCAAGTAGCGGTCTAGGTTCTCCGTTGGCCAGAAGTTCACCATGCCCACCTGCTTATTGCGGCTGCCGAGGCGGTCGATGCGGCCGAAGCGCTGCATGAGGCGCACCGGGTTCCAGTGGATGTCGTAGTTCACCGTCAGGTCGCAGTCTTGCAGGTTCTGGCCTTCGGAAAGGCAGTCGGTGGCGATGAGGATGTCGATTTGTTCGGTCGTGTCCTTGCGTTCTTGGGCTCGGGGGGCGAAGCGGTGAAGGATGTCGTCGAATGTCGATGCGTTCAACGTCGCTTTGTTGCCGCTGCCGCCGGTCACCAAGGCGATGTGAACGCCCAACTCGTCTCGCGCCCACCCGGCCATGTTGTCGTACAGGTGGCGGGCGGTGTCGGCGAAAGTGGTGAACACCAGCACCTTGCGGTTGGGGGTTCCGTCTTTGTCGGTCGGGGCAGTGCGGACTTTCTCCGCGACCACCCGTTTGAGTTCGGCGAGCTTGGCGTCTCGCTTCGCGTCCACTTGGGAGGCCAAGCCGTGCAGCCGCTCGAACACATCCCTATCCTGTTGCAGGTGGGCCAGCCAAGCGTCAACGTCCAGTTCGTCGAAGCGGTAGCGACGGGCCTTGCCCACCGCGAACTCCTCGTCGTCCACGTCTTCGTCCACTTCCACCGCCACTTCCGAATCGCCTTCGGCTTGCTGTCGCCAAGCGGCGATGCCGCTCTCGATGTCTCGAATCTTGTCGAGGATGCGCCCGACGGTGAGAGTGAACGCATGGGCCGAGCTTTCCAAGCGCTTCAGCAGGTTCACGCGGAGCATGGCGGTGAGGTATTGCTCGCGGGTGCTTTGATCGAAGCCGAGTCGCTGGCGTTCCGCTTGCAGTTCGGATTTGTCCTTGAGGTAGCCCGAAGGCATGTACACGGCGAGGCGCAGATCGCTGATGCGCTCGTGCAAGTCGTCGTAGGAAAGTTTGCCCTCGCTGTCCGTTGGCGGGTGCAGGTTCTTCGGCTTCGCCCGCGTTGGGAAGCCGCCGATGCGTCTCTCCACCTGCGGGTAGTAGCGGCGGATGTGTTCTCGGGAGCGGGCGATGGTCACCGCGTCGAGCAAGGCGAGGAAATCCGCGCCAAGCTCCGAAAGCAGGGATTCCTTGCTGAGCCCTTCGTTGCGTCGCCGGGACTCCCATTGCACAAACTGCTTCTCGGCAACGCCGAACATGGTTTGGATGTCGCCGATGCCGAGCGCCTCTTGGAAGGCGTCTTGGCGTTTCTCCGTCATCAAGTACACCTGATTGCGGAGATCGCGCAGGCTGGTGTTCACTGGCGTGGCGGAAAGCATCAGCACCTTGCTGTGAACGCCGCCTTTCACGGCTTCTTCCAGCAGGCGGTTGTAGCGGCTGTAGCGCACATTGCCGGCGTCGTCCTCGCGGTTTCGGCCTTCGTTGCGAAAGTTGTGGGATTCGTCGATGACGATGAGGTCGAAGGCGCTCCAGTTGAATTGCGCCAAGTCGATGTCGCCGGACTTGCCTTCGTAACGGCTGAGATCGGTGTGCGCGAGCACGGTGTACGCGAAGCGATCCTTGTCGAAGGGATTGTTGCGTTGGGCGGCGCGGGAGGTGTAGCGCGCCCAGTTCTGTTCCAGGCGCTTGGGGCAGAGCACCAGCACCCGCTCGTTGCGTGCCTCGAAGAACTTGATGACGGCCAGCGCCGTCCATGTTTTGCCGAGGCCCACGCTGTCCGCCACGATGCAGCCGTTGTGCCGCAGCAGGCGGTTGATGGCGTTCGTT
Organism: Candidatus Azotimanducaceae bacterium; assembly: GCA_965243095.1. GTDB lineage: Bacteria > Pseudomonadota > Gammaproteobacteria > Pseudomonadales > Azotimanducaceae > VXYL01. The sequence goes on along the minus strand of OZ251530.1, from coordinate 195,293 downwards.
GCGCCGTGGCGCTGGAACTCGTAGAGCTTTTTCCAGATCTCGGTGTCGTAGAGGTGAACGTCCTGCAGCAAGCCCTCGCGTTCGCCGCGTTCGGCCAGGCGCTCCTCGAAGATGTGGTAGAGCGTTTTGTAGTAGACGAACTCCGGGGCGTAGGCGGCGCCCAGCCGGGCCAGCGCGGCCAGCACTTCCTGTTTGGCGTCGCGGGTGAGCGCCTCGTCCTGCCACAGCGCGTTGAACCACTCGTGGAGGGCGTCGCGTTCGTCGGCGTTCGCGATCTCGGTGTTGAGTTCGATGTTCGCCGTGCGGCTCAGGCCCAGCCCCCGACGGGTGAAGTTGGAACTGCCCAGCAACGCGGCGCTGGTGCCGTCCGCACGGGCGACGTGGTAGAGCTTGCCGTGCAGGAAGTTCGCTTGGTCGATGGTGCGGATTTCCACTTGACGTTCGATCCACATGGCGCACGCTTGGGCGAGGGGCTTCTGTGCGAGCACGTTCTTCAACTCGATGCCGCCGTCGTCCGTGAGGCCGAACGCTTTGGCTTGATCTTCAGCGGGGTCAACGGAGCCGATGCCTTGCGGGTCGCCGTAGAGGAAGCGCGTGGGTCCCGCGGCTTCCAACGTGTCGCGCAGCGCTTGGAAGGCGTAGATGGTGAAGTAGGCGGATACGAACGACAGGGCCGACTCCGGGGCGATGGCTTCGCGTAGCGCATCGCCAACCCGGCGTTGCTGGTTGTCGACGATGGCGCCCGTCGGGGAATCGCCGCCAAATTTTTGCGCTGGTTGCTGCACCGTCAGTCCTCAACAGCGAAGCGTATTTTGTCGAAAGCCGTGCGCAACTCAACACGCGCCGTGGTCAGCGCGCCTTCGGTGTCTTCCAGCCAGTCTTCCTGCTCCGCCAAACTCTCGCGGTGGGCGGCGAGGGAGCGGCGCATCTCGGCCGGTTGCGGGCCGCCGAATCCTCGCCGGCCGTTGATCAGGGCGATCGGATCCAACGCGCCGCGAATCACCGCTGGCGCAAGCGGCAGCCTGTCGCCGGTAACGGTTCGGTAAACGTCCCGCAGTTCCGCATCCGTCAGCGTTTTCGCGGCGCGGGCTTGGGCGCGGCAGAGGTCGGTGAGGGCGGAAGCGTAGGCGTGGGCGGTGCGGAACGGCACATTGGCATCGCGCAGCAGGGTGTCGGCCACTTCCGTCATGGTGGCGAAACCCCGGTCGAGTTCCTGTTGCGCCCGGTCGCGGTCCACGCCGAGGGCGCCGGCCAGGGCGGCGTAGCGGCGGTACATCTCCTGGGCTTCGGCGGCGAGTTCGCGCAAGGGTTCCAAGCGGCGGTAATCGTGCATTCCTGTGCGGGCGTTGTGCGTGGCCAAGGTGACGGCGTGGGCCTTGGCGAGCGTCGCGCTGGCGGCGCTGCGGAGGCGATCGAACGGGCGCGGATTGCGCTTCTGCGGCATGATGGTGCTGATGCTGGTCACCGCCGGGTCGAGCACGATCCACGGGCGCGGGTCTTGGTACTGGGCATGCACGTCTTGGGCGAACTGGCCGATGGTCACCGCCGATTGCGCCAGCACTGCGGCGAGTTCCAGCTTGTAGTCGGCGGTGGAGACGAGGTTGGCGTCGTAGCTGTTCTCCACCGGCGCGTCGAAGCCGAGCAGCGTTGCCAGCCGTTGCCGGTTCAGGCGGAAACCGGAGGTGCCGAGGGCGGCGGCGCCGAGCGGGCTGCGGTTGAGGCGGCGGTAGCCTTCCATCAAGCGCTCCGCGTCGCGCCGCAGCGCCGCGGAGAACGCCAAAAGGTAGTGGCCGAACGTGGTGGGCTGCGCCTGCACGCCGTGGGTGTAGGCCGGCACCGGCGCGTCGGCGTGGGTTGCCGCCAGCGTGATGACCGCCGCACGGGCGCGCAGCAGTTCGCGCAGCGCGGCCAGCCAATCGCCGCGCGCCAACATGCGGCGGGCGGCGCCGTGCAAATCTTGGCGCGAACGGCCGATGTGGATGTTCGCGGCGGCAACGCCGGCCAATTCGATGAGGCGCTTTTCCAGCGGCAGGTAGTTGGCGGTGCGGGCGGCGCCCGGGCGGGCTTGTTCTTCCACCGCCCACGCCGCGGCGTCGGCGATGCGCGCCGCCAATTGCGCGTCCAACAAGCCTTCCTCGGCCAGCATCACCAGAGACGCGGCGTTGGCGTTGGCCATGTGGCAGAAGAAATCCGCACACGGCGCGGGCGGCGCCGCGTCCACCGCGGCGAGCGTCTCCACCATCGCATCCGCGAACGCCGCGGCGGAGGTGGCGATCAGGGCGCGGTTCTCCTCGTCGGCCACCTCGAAGGTGATGGAGGGAATGCCGAAACGGCGGTGAAAGTGGTTCTTCGCGGTGCCGGTTTCGGTGAGCGGGCGGGGGTCGTTCTCGAAGTCGTAGAGGCCGTCCCTGCGCCGTGCCGCGGCCAGCCACCGCGCCGCGAATTCCGGCGGGCGGGTGGGGGAGGCGGCATCCTGCGTGAAGAACACGTTGCGGCGGGTGGAGTGGAAATCCAGCACCAGGCGGAGGCGTTGGCGCTTTTCCTCCAAGCCGGCAACCAGGTCGCGCACCGCTTGGGTTTCGGGCTGGGTGAACTTGCCCCAGTCGCGGTTCAGATCGGTTTGCCCCAGATTGTGCCGCCAGTGGCCCGCTTCCACGCCATCCGGGTTCAGCAGGGGCACCACGACGAAGCCGTGGTTTTGGAAGAAGCGGCAGCTTGGCTGCGGTTCCTCCGCGCAAGCGCTGGCCCGCGTTTGCAGCAGCCGCTCGACGAAGCGCGTCATGGAAACCGCGCCGCTCACTTCCGGCGGATGCTGCCGGCCCAGCAGCAACACCACGTTCGGCGCGGTGGCGTTGACGTGCAGCGCGTGAATCGCCCGCCCGCCAAGCGACTTGCCGATTTGGCGCCAACGCTCGCGGGCCATCGCGGCCACCCGCTCGCGCCAAGCCGCGTAGAAGGCGCTGTTCCAGTTCTCGTTGGCGGAAACGAAGAAGCCATCCGCATCGGGGCGCAAACGCAGCACCGCATCGCCATCGGCCAGCCGCACAACGTCCTCGGGCAACCGCCGCCACGATTGGCCGTCAACGCTGACTTTCGGGTGGTAGCGGTGCCGGTGTTCCCCGGCGTAGTGCAAACGCACGGTGAGCGCCGCTGCCTTGCCGCTAGGGGAAGCGTCGCCGAGCGCGCGAACGTGGAAGCCATACCACGGGCTGGGATTGATCTTGCCGCCATCCTCCGGCCGGATGTGAACCCTCACTTCGTCCGCAGAAACCACCTCGCAAGCGCTGAGCCGCGCCCCCGGGTAGCCCGCGCGCAACGCGAACGCGCTGGTGGCGCAGGCGTCGGCCGGTTCTTGCGCAGCGGCCGTGGGCGCAAGAAGCGCTGCGCCAAGCAGGACGAACAACGGGAGAGAGCGGCCAGAGCGCATCGCCATCGCGTGGATCCGAGAATAGGGAACGCCCATGCTCTCACAAGCGGCAGGCTAAGCGGTTCACTCCACGGCGACCATCAAGCCCCCACGACAGCGCTTCCGGCGTGTATACGCACGTCGGTTAGCGCCATGTACGCAAGCCGCCCTGCACACGCACCCCGGCTTGTGGCACCGTCCATGGCGAAAAAAGTATACTTTTTCGGTGCTCTTTGTTTGATAATGCATACTTTCTTCAACACCGCCGCACATGAAGCAGGCGAAATACAGCAGATGCTCGCCGCCACCAACCGCTGGTGGCGCGACCCGCACAGCTGGATGCGAGCAGACCCGGACTTGCGCGAAGCAAGCGTCGCGCCGTTCACCTACTCGGCGGGCGTGCTGGACGATCTCGCGCCCGGCGGCCTCTATATGCTGCGCGGCCCGCGTCGCGTGGGCAAATCCGTTGAACTGAAGCGAACGATTGAGCGGCTCTTGAACCCCGGCCGCGGCCCAGCGGCCGATCCGCGCCGAGTGCTGCATGCCTCGGTGGACGGCTGGCGCGCCGCGGACCTAGGGTGACTGGTCGCCGCCGCAAGCCAGTTAACGCCGCCAGGCCACCGGTATTGGTTCATCGACGAAATCACCGGCATAGCCGATGGCTGGCCAGACCGCATCAAGTGGCTGCGCGACAGCGACCAGCGCTTTCGCCAAGACACGGTGGTGCTGACGGGATCCTCCTCCGCTGATCTCACCGCGGCCGTGAAAGCGCTAGCCGGACGGCGGGGCCCCGCCAGCCCGCCGGACCGGTTTCTGTTGCCGATGGGTTTCCGCGCATTCGCCGAGCGCTTGGAACCCCCGGCCGAAGGGCCGGTTCCGAATGTTGGCCCGCTGTCCATCGCGGACCTGGCGCCGCCCCATCTGAACGACGCGGCGATGGCGCTGGTGCCTTGGTTGGATTGGCTGGTGGCCGCGTGGCAAACCTATCTGCATGTCGGCGGCTTCCCGGCGGCGTTGGCCGGCTACCTGCGCCGGCGCGAGGTGCCGCCGCAGTTTCTGCGCAGCCTGCTGGACGTGATCCATGGCGATGCGTTTCGCCGCGCCGACTGGTCGCGCCCGCAAACGATGGCGTTACTTCACCGCATCGCCCAAAGCCTTGGCTCGCCGGTGAACCACTCGGCGATTGCGGATGATCTGGCGTTCGCCCAAGCAACGATCCGTCGCCGCTTGGAGGAACTGCGCGATGCGTTCGTGCTGTGGCCTTGCCACCGGGAGGCAAACCTGCAACCCAAAATGAACGCCCACGCCAAGCTCTATTATCTCGACCCCGCCTACGCCACCCTCAGCCCGTCGCCGCCGGACGACAGCCAACTGGCCGAACAGCAGCTCGGCGTGGCGCTGCTGCGCTCGTGCGAGCGTGCGCGGCCCGGCAGCTACTTGGAATTCGCCGACGTGTTGCACCACCGTTCCAACACCCGCCGCGAGATCGACTTCGTGGGCGCCAACTTCGGCGGCATCGCCATCGAATCCAAGTTCGTGGACGGCCGCTGGATGCGCGACGCGCAGACGCTCGCGGCCTCGAAGTGGCGCGGCATCGTCGCCACGCGCTCCGAATTGGATCTGAGCGCATCGAACAACGCAATCGCCATCCCCGCCGCCTTGCTCGCATGGCTGGTGGACGGGTAGCCGCACTCTCGCAGCGTCGCGCTCGGCGGTTCACTCCACGGCGTCCACCAAACCCCACGCCAACGCCTCCGGCGGGTACACGCGTGCGGCGGTTAGCGCCATGTAGGCGAGCCTTCTGCGGCCAATGCGGCGCAGGATGCTCACCGTGCCGCCGGCACCCGGGATCAAGCCCATGCCAACTTCCGGGAGTTGAAAGAAGGCGTCCTCGCGCGCCACCACGCGGCCGGCGAAGGCCGGCAGTTCGATGCCGGCGCCAATGCACGCGCCGTGCAGGCGAGCGCAGGTGCGTTCGCGCAAGCGGTGCAGCAAGGACGCCGCGCTGCGCGTCATCCGCGAAGCGTGGGCCAACGCCGCGTCCCGCGCCGCGCCAAACTCGTCGAGGTCGCCGCCAGCGCTGAAACAGGCGCCGGCACCCTGCAACACCACTTGCCGAATCGATTCGTCCGCAACCGCCACAGCCAGCGCTTCGCAGAGCGCATCGCGCACATCGGCGGCGTAGGCGTTGCGCTTGGCCGGGCGGTTGAGGGTGATGTGCAACTCCGCATCCGCCCGTTCCACCAAGACGGCCGGCTCGCCCGGAGGCGGATGACGCCGGCGCGATTGCGCTTGCCAAGCGGAAAGCCAAGACTGGAACTCGGCGCCGTGTTGCAAGCTGGAATACGCGAGCGACTCGGCGAACAGGCCGTCTTCCACCCCAACCCGTTCGTTGTGCCGCAGCAACTGCACGAGCACCATCGCCGCGATGGGATTGCGCTGGATGGCGTCAACCACGCCATCCGCCTGCTCCGCGGAGCACACCGCGACATCCACAATGTTCGGCACCTCGCCGCCGGGGTGAACCGCCACCACCGGGCAACGCGGCGGCGGATGAGCGCACGGCGGCCCGGGCGTCTGGCCACCTTCCAGCACGACGCACGCAACTCCCGCCGCGGCGGACAGATCCTCCGCCGCCGGAGACCGCAGACGCGTTTCCAGCTTGGTGGGTGAGAGGCGAACAACCTTCATCCGGGGAAGTTTATAGGAGCAATCCGTGCGGTCGTGGTCTAATGCGCGGCAGGCTTTCTTTGGACTTGGTAGAGCATTGACACACAGACTCTTGACAACCGTGTGCGCCATCGCGGTTGGCGGGATCGTCCTTGCCGGTGCCACCCCCACGGCCACGCTTGAGGTGACCGTGAACAACGTGCGTTCGGCGGAAGGGCAGGTGCGGGTGGCGGTGTACGTTGAGGACAACTGGCTTGGCCAAGAGCCCGTGGCGCGTGTGTGGACGCCGGCGCAAGGCGAATCGGTAACCGCGAAGTTCGAGTTGCCGCTTGGCGAGTACGGCGTGGCGGTGCTGCACGACTTGAACGACAACGGCGACATGGATTACAGGCTGGGGCGTCTTCCCAAGGAACCCTACGGTTTCAGCAACAACGCGAAGCCGAGGTTCAGCGCGCCCAAGTTCAAGGACGCGGCCTTCCTGCTCGGTGAGGACGGACTCGCCATCGCCATCGAACTGCGCGGGTGACGATGTCCAGCGGCGGCGGCGCGGTGGCGAAGCGCTCGCCTCCGGCCATCCTCATCGTCAACGCCGAGGTGGAAGGCAAGGCGGGGCTGGATGTTCGCTGCCGCGACGGCGTGGTCATCGAGATCGGCGAACGTCTCGCTCCCGGCCCGGATGAAATGACAATCGACGCCGGTGGCGGGGCGTTGCTGCCCGGGTTGCACGATCACCACATCCACTTGCCGGCGCTCGCCGCGGCGCGAACGTCGATCCGTTGCGGGCCACCCGAAGTCGAGGGCCGCGATGCGCTGGCTTGGGCGTTGCGCAACGCGCCGGGGGATGGTTGGATACGCGGCGTTGGCTACCACGAATCGGTGGCGGGAGAGTTGACGCCCCAGACGCTCGATGCGCTGCTTCCCCGCCGCCCGGTGCGCGTGCAGCATCGCTCCGGCAAGATGTGGTTCTTGAACTCGGAGGCCATCCGGCGGCTAGGCCCGGAAGCCCGCGGCGGGCGGTTGTTCCGACGCGACGAGTGGTTGCGGGAACAGCGCGGTGATCCCGCGAGCGACGAGGCGTTCGCCGCGAACCTTGAGGCCACCTCGCGTTCGCTCAGCAGCTTTGGGGTGACCGGCATCACGGAAACGACGCCGACGAACGACGAAAGCACGGCAGCCTTCTTCCAGGATCTCCGCCTTTGCCAACACGTCAATCTCATGGGCAACGAGTCGTTGGCGAGCGGCTCGCTGAAGATCATGTTGGACGACGCCGAGTTGCCGCCTTTCGAGCAGCTGCGCGATCGCATCGCCGCCGCGCATGATCGCGGCCGGCCGGTGGCCATCCACTGCGTGACGCGCACCGAGCTGGTGTTTGCGCTGGCCGCGCTGCGGGAGGCGGGCACGATCGCCGGCGATCGTCTGGAACACGCGGCGGTGGCGGATGCGGCGGCGCTGAACCTGCTGCGCGAGGCGGAAACCGAGCCGGGCCACATCACCGTGGTGACGCAGCCGAACTTCATCGCCGAACGCGGCGACCAGTACCTGCGCGATGTGCCGCCGGCGGATCACCCGCACTTGTACCGCTGCCGCGGTTTCCTTGACGCGGACATTCCGCTGGGCGGCGGCACCGATGCGCCGTTCGGCGACGCGGATCCCTGGGTGGCGATGCAGGCCGCGGTGACGCGGCGAACGGCGGCCGGTGCCATCGTCGGCGAACGCGAAACCCTGACGCCGGAACAAGCGCTGGCGTTGTTTCTCGCGCCGCTCGAGACGCCCGGCGGGGCGCGCCGCCGCATCGCCGTTGGCGGGCCGGCGGACTTGTGCTTGCTGGATGCGCCGTGGTCGGAGGTGCGAACGGCCTTGCACAAAGACCGCGTGGCGGCCACGCTGTTTGGCGCCGAGGTGGTCTTCGTCCGCAACCGTGCGCGGGTATACGACAGTTCTTTGGTGACTGGCCCTGGGAGCGCGGGCGTCTCGCCCGCATGCAGGCGGGACGCCTGCGTTCCCGGGTTGGCACCCACATCGCTAACCAAAGATCTGTCGTACGCCCACTGTGCGCCAAAGTCGCCATTTCTGCGAGAATCCTGATGCGGTCGGGTAGACGACTCCGGCCGTTCGGGGCGCGAACCTAGAAGACAACGGAGGCGAAATGCTGTTGTGGACGAGAAAAACCTTGGCGTGTGGCCTGGCGGTATTGCTGTGCGCCGGCGGCGCTTGGGCGGCGGAACCGACGCCCATCGCGGAAGCGGAAGTGGGCAAGAGCGGCGTGGTGGCGTCGCGCTCGCCGCTGGCTTCGGAAGTGGGTTTGCAGGTGCTCAAGAGCGGCGGCAACGCGGTGGACGCGGCGGTGGCCGTGGGTTTCGCCTTGGCCGTGACGCACCCGTCCGCCGGAAATCTCGGCGGCGGCGGCTTCTTGGTGATGCGCTTGGCGGATGGCGACGTCGTCGCCAACGATCACCGCGAAGTCGCGCCCAAACGCGCCACCCGCGACATGTATTTGGACGAAGCCGGCGAAGTGGTCGCCGGCCTTTCCACCGCCTCCCACTTGGCGTCGGGTGTGCCAGGCACCGTGGATGGCCTGCTCTCGGCGCTGGCGCGCCACGGCACCTTGGACGCGCGCGCCGTGCTGGCGCCGGCGATCCGCTTGGCGCGCGATGGTTTCCCGCTGCCGGAGGACATCGCCGCGCAGTTCGCGCGCCACCGCGAGCGTTTCGCGCCGTACCCGGCCAGCGCCGCCAAATTCGCCAAAACCGACGGCGCCGCCTACGCGGCCGGCGACGTGTTCCGGCAACCGGATTTGGCGGCGACCCTAGAGCGCATAGCCGCGCAAGGGCGCGACGGCTTCTACGCCGGGCGCACGGCGGATTTGCTGGTTGCGGAGATGGAGCGCGGCGGCGGCCTCATCAGCCACGAAGACCTGAAAGAGTACCGCTCGGTGTGGCGGAAGCCCGTTCGCGGCAGCTATCGCGGGCACGACATCTACTCCATGCCCCCGCCGTCTTCCGGCGGCGTGCTGCTGGTGCAACTGCTCAACATGCTGGAAACGCACGACGTGAACCGCATGGGCGCGGACAACGCCGACACGGCGCATCTGATGATCGAAGCGGAACGCCGCGCCTACGCCGACCGCGCCGAGCACTTGGGCGACCCGGATTTCTACGACGTGCCCATGGCCATGCTGATCGACAAGGCGTACGCAACCGCGCGTCTTGTGAGCCTCGACCGGGGCAAGGCGTCGCTGTCCACGGAAGTGGGCGCCGGCGCGCGCTGGCCGGACGAGAGCCCGGAAACCACGCACGTCTCCATAATGGACGCCGCCGGCAACTGCGTGGCCTACACCACCACGCTGAACCTTTCCTACGGTTCCAAGATCGTCGTCACCGGCGCGGGCTTCCTGCTCAACAACGAGATGGACGATTTCTCAGCCAAGCCGGACGCGCCCAACTCCTTCGGCCTGATCGGCCGCGAGGCCAACGCCATCGCGCCCGGCAAGCGCATGTTGAGTTCGATGACGCCCACCATCGTGCTCAAGAAGAAGGAACCGTTTCTCGTCACCGGCTCGCCCGGCGGCAGCACAATCATCACCACGGTGCTGCAGGTGGTGGTGAACGTGATCGATCACCGCATGGATCTGGCGGCCGCGGTAAGCCGGCCGCGCTTCCACCATCAGTGGCTGCCGAACCGCGTGGTGTACGAACCGGGCGCTTTCTCCGAGTCTGCGCTTGAGACGCTGACCGGCCGCGGCCACGTCAACCTGAACGAAATCCGTTTCGGCATAGGCGACGCGAATTCGGCGATGCGCGTTGGCGAAAACCTCATCGGCGTGGCGGACCCGCGCAACGCGGGCGCGGCGTTGGCGTTTTGAGGCTGGTGCCGGGTTGCTAGCCTCCGCGGGCTTGGCGCAGTAGCGCTTCGAGTTCGGGGTTGCGCTGTTCGAGTTCGCCGTTTCGCTGTTCGAGGGCGGCGGCTTTCTGCTCGGCGGCTACGCGGCCGGCGGCTTCCTCTGCGAAGGTGCGTAGGTCTTTACCCGGTTGCAGGTCGCGCAAGCGCAACGTATGCACCCGGCCTTCGCCTTCGCCGTGTGTGGCCGAGACGTGCGCCACCAAGTCCAACCCCTCGCTGTACACACCGCTCGTCCTTTCCGCTATCGCCACCTCCGGCAACGGCCGCGCTCCGGCCTTCGACAGTGCGAAGCCGCGCACCGCCGGCGGCGGAATGTGCTCCCCGGTGGGATCGAATACGAAGCACTCGCGCACGCCCACCAGCGCGTAGGCGTCCAGCTTCGGGCCCATGTCCCGCTCCCAAGTGGACTCCGACAGCACCTCCAGCACGAAGTCCGGCGGCTTCAGCACGGTGGCGTCGTACTCCCGGCGCGCCGGATCGTGTTCCACCCCCAACGCCACGAACACATCGGGGCTCAAGCGCCCGGTCACTTGCAGGCCGTGCTCGTCCGGGAGTCGAAAGACCACCGGCAGGTCGAGACCCACCTCGGCGCACTGGTCGCGGTAGCGCTGCTCTAGCGCTCCCGCCGAGTAGCGCATGGCGGCCGCGTGCGGCGCGGTCATCGGCAGCATGTCCTCGCCGGGCGGCGGCTCGTCCTCCAAGGACGCCAGCCACTGCGCCAGCGTCTGGCCGACGTCCAACCGCGGTCGCAGCGGCCGACGCACACGCGGTTCGGCTTCGACGGAAACGATTTCGGCCATGACAACGTCCTCCAACGGGGCAAGCGGCGGCGCGCTGGCGAGCCGCCGCGATTGAGTCAATCAAGTGTCACTACGGGCCCGAAGTTCGCGGACCAACGCTTTAAGCTCGCCATTTTGCCGCTCGAGGGCGGCGGCTTTCTGCTCGGCAGCCGCGCGGGCGGCGGCCTCCGCGGCGCGGGCTTCGGCCTCCTCTGCGAAGCTGCGCAAGTCCTCGCCGGTGCGCAGGTCGTGCCAGCGCAGAACGTGTGCCCGGCTTTCGCCTTCGCTGTGGGTGGCCGAGACGTGCGCCACCAAGTCCAGCAGCTTGCTGTACACGCCAGTCGAACCGCTCGGCAAAGACACCTCCGGCAACGGCCGCGCTCCCGCCTCCGACAACGCGAAACCGCGCACCACCGGTGGCGGAATCTGCTCCCCGGTGGGGTCGAACAGAAAGCACTCGCGCACGCCCACGAGGGCGTATGCCTCCAGCTTCGGGCCCGCGTCCCGCTTCCAAGTGGACTTCGACAGCACCTCCAGCACGAAGTCCGGCGGCTTCAGCACGGTGGCGTCGTAGTCCCGGCGCACCGGGTTGTGTTCCACCCCGAACGCCACGAACACGTCCGGGCTCAAGCGCCCGGTCACTTGGAGGCCGTGCTCGTCCGGGAGGCGGAAGACCACCGGCATGTCGAAGCCCACCTCGACGCGCTGGTCGCGGTAGCGCTGCTCCAGCGCTCCCGCCGAGTACTGCATCGCGGCTGCGTGCGGCGCGATCATCGGCAGCATGTCCTCGCCGGGCGGCGGCTCGTCCTCCAAGGACGCGAGCCACTGCGCCAGCGTCTGGCCAACCTCCAGCCACGGGCGCAATGGCCGGCGCACTCGCGGTTCGTCTTCGACGGAAACGATTTCGGCCATGACGCTTTCCTCCAACGGGTCAAGCTCCAACGGGGCGCACGACGACGCCCGCGCGTACCGCACGGCAACATAGCACAGGGCGCGAGCGGACGACGCGGGCGGACTCCCGCCGCTCGTGGGGTACGGATCTTGATTCGCATAGCCCAAGCATGGCGCGGCGAATTGGGCTTGTATGTAGGAAATCAGCCCGGCGTTGCGCATTTTTTTGCTTCGGCGCCGCCGACGCTCCCGAGCGCGGCATGGCGTTCCGTTTTGGGCAGTTCGCCGAGTTCCCGTACGCGCTTGAAGAACTGCTGCCAATTGCCGTCGGCGGCGCGGAAGATCTGCGCGAAGCGGGGCTGTAGATCTTCGTAGGCGGCGAAGGAAAGCAGGTGGGCGTTGTTGAGCGGGGCGGCCGTGAAGTTGTCGTAGCGGCCGTCGCCAAGTTGCTCGCGGCAGGCGCGGTACGCCGCGCGCATCGCCGCGAACGCTTCCGCCTTGAGCTGGCGCTTGGCGGCATCGTTGATGGGGCTCGCGTACAACGTGTCAAGCCGTGTGCGCCAGTGCGCGAGGAAGCGGCCGAAGGCCCGCGCCGTGCGCCGCTGTTCGCGCTGGACGAGGCGGTGGGCTTGCGCGTCCTCGCCCTGGGCGGCAAGCCACGCCGCGGCGCCCTCGGCGCCGACGAAGCTGGCGAAGGACTCGTTGAAGGTGGAGTCGTCCCGCAGGTAGATCACGCTGTGGGCGAGTTCGTGGAACAACAGTTCGGCAAGCTCCGCCTCGGCGAAGTGGATGAAGCTGGAGAGCAGCGGATCGTCGAACCAACCTAGGGTGGAGTAAGCGACCACTGGGTATAGGTGTACGTCGTGCTCCAACGCCAGCCGAGCGGCTTCGCGTTGGGCCGCCGTCTTGTTGAAGAAGCCGCGGTAGATGACGCAGCCCACCAGCGGATAGCAACGCGGCACCGCGGCAAGTGCCAGTTCTTCGGCGGCCACCGCGTTCCAAGTCGGAAAGCCGGGGAGCTCCGCGTAGGTGCGGTAGCGGCCTTCCACCGGCAACCCCAGCTCGCCCTCGGCGAAGCGCAACAGGGCGTTCGCAAGGCGCAACTGCGCGGCGAGAGCGGGCGGCGTGGCCGGATCCGCCAACACCTGTTCGACGGGTCGTGCGGAAAGCAGCAGCGCGGCTTGTCCATAGGCCGCCTGCGTGTAGAACCGCACCGTCGCGCAACCGCTGGACGCCGCCGCCAGCAACGCCACGCAAAGGGCAATGGCCCTGGGAGCGCGGGCGTCTCGCCCGCACCGGGGCGAAGCACCCGTGGATGAAAATGCGGGCGAGACGCCCGCGCTCCCAGGGCGACGAGGGATGCACTGGAAGGGAAAGCGCCGTACTCTTGGCTGGTGCCCGGCATGGCGCAGCTTACGGCGCGACAGAAGCGAAACCATGATCCCTGTTCTCCGCGGCCTCCGCGGCCTTCGCGGCGTCGCCGCGCTCGGTTTCCTAGTGCTGAACACGATGTTCTGGTTCGTGCCGATCCTGCTGCTCGGCACCATCCGCCGCCTTTCGCCCACCCCGCTGCGGCGCGTTTGCGGCGCTGGGTTGGCGGCCTCCCTGAGCGGCTGGGTGGCTTGCGCCGCGGCGATGGCCGCGACGCTCAAGGTGGTGCGCGTGCGGCTGGAGTTCGCTCCCGAGTCGCCGCCGCTGCGCCCGGACGCTTGGTATCTCATCGTCTGCAACCACCAAAGCTGGGCGGACATTCTGGTGCTGGTGTTCGCCTTCCGCGGCCGCACGCCGCCGTTCAAGTTCTTCACCAAGCGGGCGTTGATCTGGCTGCCGCTCATCGGCGTGGCGTTGTGGCTGCTGGATTTTCCCTACGTGCGCCGCCACGGCAGCGAGCGTCTGCGCGCCAATCCCGCCTTGCGCGAGCAGGATGAGCGCACGGTGCGCGAAGTCTGCGCCGTGATTCGCGAGCGCCCCACCAGCGTGTTGAACTTCTTGGAAGGCACGCGCTTCACACCGGCGAAACGGCAGGCGCAGGATTCGCCCTTCCAAACCTTGCTGAAACCCAAGGTCGGCGGCCTGATGCTGGTGCGCGACGGCCTCGCGGATCGATTGCAGGCGGTGGTGGACGCCACCATCCACTACCCGGGCGGCGCCCCCGGATTCTGGGATTTCCTCTGCGGCCGCTGCCCGGAAAACGTCGTGCATGTGCGGGCGCTACCGCCGCCCGAGGGCGATCGCGACGCCTTGCGGGAGTGGGTGGACGCGCTGTGGGCGGAGAAGGACGCGCGCTTGCAGGCCGCCGCGTCCGCCCCGCCCCAACCCCCCGCTTGAAAGGCGCCCGATAGCGAACCTACGCGGCCTCGGCGGTTTCCTCCTCGTGGATCACCACGGTGCCGGCGTCGCCGTCGATGGTGAGCGTCTGGCCGTGCTTGATGCGCACCGTGCCGTTGCCCACGCCGAGCACCGCCGGAATGCCGTATTCCCGCGCCACGATGGAGCCGTGCGCCAGAATGCTGCCCATGTCCGTGACCAAGCCGACGGCGTGTGCGAACAGCTGCGTCCACGCCGGCGTGGTGAGCGGGCTCACCAAGATGGAACCCGGCCGCATGTTGTCGAAATCCTCCGGGCCAAGGATCACGCTCGCCGGCGCCGTCACGCGCCCGGAGCTCACCGGGAAGCCGCGCATGGTGTCGCTGGAATCGTCGTTCTTGATCTGCGTTTCCTTGAAGCGGATGCCTTCGATCTGGCTGGCCTCCTGCGGCACCGTCCCCGGCGGGTGGTGGCGTTTGCGCGCCTCCCGCAAGACGCGCCGCTCGTCGGCCAGCGCACCCAGCTCCGCCAGCGCTTCCCCCCGTTGCCGGGCGGCGATGGCGCGCTGCAGTTCCTCGGTCACCAGGAAGAAGACGTCGTCCGCGCGTTGGAACGTGCCCCCCGCCACCATGCGCCGGCCGAGTTCCAGCGCCATCGGGCGCAGCACCGGCCACGTGTAGCCGAAGTGGAACGCCACTTCCTCGCGGATGTAGTTGTACTTGCGCCCGATCCAGAGGCGGAAGCGGAACTGCCAATAGGTCAAACCGTCCAGCAATTCCACGATTTGCTCGGTTTTTTCCTTGCGCACGGCGGCGGCGCGGCGATCCTGATCTTTCGGATCGTAGTTCTCGTCGGCCACCATCGCCTTCAGCGTGGCGAACAGGGGCGACGGGTCCTCCACCTGCGTCGGCACCATGAAGTCCATGCTGTAACCCTGGTGCCCGTAGAGGGCGAGATAGTCGTCGAGCGCCGCCACCACCGCCTTGGCGTCGTCGCGGGCGCGGAACGCATCGAGCAGGAACTTCGACGGCTTGGTGAGCAACAAGAACACCAACTCGTCGTTGCGGCGGATCTGCTTGGCGATCTCGAACAGGTGGGCGTTCGCCTGCATGCTCTTCGACTCGATGCCGGAGAGGAACTGCCCGCTGATGAAGTGGTGCTCGGGCAGCGCCTCGCGCAGGAAGGTTTGGAACTGATCGTCCGTGGATTTGGCCACCCCGAACGTGTGGCTGGAGTTGCTGGACCAGTAGTAGCCTTCCTCGATGCCCAGCTCGCGGATGCCTTCCAGCAACTTGTCATCCGTGGCGCTTGCCGCATCCACCGCCGACCACTTTTCGCGCACGCCCACCAAGCGCGGGCGCGTCACGTCGTGCCACTCCTGCAACTGGCCGTCGTTGATGGTGGTGTTGTTGAAGGCGACGTAGGTGGGGTTCTTGCTTTCGGGGAAGGCGACGTCGAGCGCCATCGTCTCGGCGTCCTGCTGCGCCGACCACGCCTCGAAAGCGGCGCGGTCCTCGGCCGACATGTCTTCGGCGAAGCGCACCATGTCGCGCTCGGCCAGTTCGCGCCGCTTGGCGCGCTGCTCTTGGGCGTTGCGCTTGAACTTCTCGTGGGCGGCCTTCGCCGCTTCGTATTCGGCTTGATCGAGGTCCGCCTCCTCGATGGTCTTCTCCTGTTTGTCGGGGCCTTTGCCCTTGTCCCGCAAACCGTGCTCGCGCATCACGGTGTCGAACAGTTGCGGCCAATCGAAGCGCTGGTAGGCGTAGCCGTTCAAGGTGACGAACACCGGCCCGCCGCCGATCATCAAGCTCTTGCCCTTGCGCGAGGATTCCAAGCCCTCGGTGAGGTACAACTCCTCGAACAACGGGCAGATCGGATCCGGCATGTTCTCCACGATCTGCCGCCGCGAGAGGTACCGCGCCGGCGGCCTCGGCACCCACTCCACTTCAATGGGCGGCACCGGCAGATTGGTGATGGGACGGGACTGCAGCAGCCGCAACTTGCCGGCGCGGAAGGCCCACTCGATGTCCTGCGGTACGCCTTGCAGTTCTTCGATTTTCACCGCCGTTTCGGCGAGTTCGCGCAGCATGGCGTCGCTGAGCGACGGCCGTTCGCGCTCGGCTGCGGACACCTCGGCGAAGCGCGTGCCCTGCTCGCCGTCAGCGACGATCATGCGGTCTTTCTCGCCCAGCGTGGTTTCCTTCGCGGCGAACGTGGCGCGGTCCACAACGTAGGTGTCCGCCGTCACCAAGCCGCCGACGACGGCTTCGCCCAACCCGAAGCTGGCGTTGACGATCATCTCGCCGCGCTCGCCGGTGGCCGGATTGGCGGTGAAAAGGATGCCCGAAACGTCCGACGGCACCATGATCTGCACCACCACGGCCATGGCGACCGCATCCTGATCGATGCCGTTCTGGTGCCGGTAGGCGATGGCCTGCGCCGTCCACAGCGACGCCCAGCACTTGCGCACCGCCGCCACCACCGCATCCGCGCCGGTGACGTTCAGGTAGGTTTCCTGCTGCCCGGCGAAGGACAGGTCCGGCAAGTCCTCGGCCGTGGCCGACGACCGCACAGCCACCGCCGGCGCATCCGCCAACGCCCCATACGCGCCACGCACGGCGTCGGCGATTTCGCCCGCCATCTCGTGCCCGGCGAACAACGCCTGAATGTCGGCCGACGCCCGCTCGAACGAAACCACGCCGTTCTTCAGCTCCGGTCGCGCCAGCTCGGCGATCTTCGCCGCCAGCCCGTGATCCGCCACAAAGCGGCGGTAAGCGCCGGTGGTGACGTGGAAGCCCCCCGGCACGTCGAAGCCGGCGCGCGCCATGCGCGACAAAGACCGCCCTTTGCCGCCAACGACATCAAGCGAATCGTGCTCCGTGGCAAGGGGCGTGGTGAAGGCGTGTTGTTCGGGCATTGGGCGTACCGTTTGGATGGGAACGCATAGCCTAATGAAAACGGGGCACGAGAATCAAGCTCTGCGTGCAAGGCGAGTTCTTGGGAGCGCGGGCACCCCATCCGCGTGCCGGCGAGATGCCGCCAACGGTCGCGTATTGGCGGCCGAACGCCCCCGTCAGGAGGAGGCCGCGGCAGTGAGCCGGTCCGACACTTCCCCCAACAACCCCAACACCCCTCCTTCGAGGAGCACGATGACGACCCCGAATATGGCGATGACGCCCAGCACAAGCAGCGCGTATTCCACCGAGGAAATCCCCCGCTGGCGGGCGGCGTGCATCGCCTCGCGCCGAACGCGGTTCTTGGCTACGACCATCGCGCTCTCCGCTCGGCGACCCTCGAACCCTATCCCCATTGATACGACAGTTTCCCGCGCAACGCAACCCTGGGGGGGGGGGGGGGGGGGGGGGCCGGGGGGAGGGGCCGGACAAACGCTTGACACACCCTCTTCAAGGTGCGAACGTACCCCATCGCAGCCCACAAGGGGGGGCGGGAGCGACCATGTTGGGGCTGGATTGCCGGACAGGAGTTTGCGCTAGGCCATTCTTTCGCCTGACGTGTTGGCTCGCCGTGGCGGTCTGCGTTAGCAATGTGTACGCCGAGAGCGGACATGTCGTGCCATTGTTGATCCACGGCGGCGACCAGCAGCGGCAGGGGTTTGTTCGCGTGGTCAACAGGAGCGAACAAGCCGGCGATGTGACCATCGACGCATATGACGACGCCGGCGTACGCAAGGGCCCGTTGATTTGGTCGATCGGCGCCAGAGAAACAAAGCACTTCAACGCCGGGGACTTGGAGAACGGCAACCCGCGCAAAGGGCTGCACGGCGGAATCGGTGCGCCCTCCGCGGGCGACTGGCGGCTAGTGCTGCGCTCCGAGTTGGATTTACATGTGCTTGCGTATGCACGCACTCAGAACGGATTCCTCACCAGTTTGCACCACGTTGCGCCGGGGCGGCGGGCGATCAGAATTTCCACCTTCAACCCGGCGAGCAACACGCGCCAACAAAGCCGGCTCCGTCTGATCAACCCGAACGCGCAATCCGTCGTTGCCACCTTGCGCGGTATCGACGACGCGGGCACAGCAGGCGAAACCGATATCCGAGTCACGGTTCCGGCGCGGGCGAGCACCACGCTAACCGCCACGGATCTGGAACGGGGCGCGAGCGGGCTGCAAGGAAGGTTGGGCGACGGCGTGGGCAAGTGGCGGCTGGAACTGCGCGCCGACCAGCCCTTGCAGGCGATGAGCCTGATCTCGAGCCCAACGGGCCATATCACCAACCTCTCCGCCGTGGCCAACATGCCTCACACCGAAAACGGGCTTCGCATCCATCGCGTGCCGTTGTTTCCCGCGGCGGCCGGGGTACGGCAGGGTTTCGTGCGGGTGCTCAACCGCGAAAGCCAACCGGCGACAGTGCGGATCACCGCCGTGGACGACGCGGGACGAACGCCCCGCGCAGTGACGCTGACGGTGGCTTCCGGACACACTGCGCACTTCAACTCCGACGATCTGGAAAACGGCAACGCTGCGAAAGGGCTCCGGGGCATCGGCAGCGGCGATGGCAATTGGCGCCTCACGCTTGAGACCGATGCCGCCATCGAAGTGCTGGCCTACATCCGCACGCGAGATGGCTTCCTGACCAGCATGCTCGATCTCGTTCCCGCCACCGGCAACGGCCACCATGTGGCCACCTTCAACCCGGCCAGCAATCGCGAGCAGCGCAGCCTGCTGAGGTTGGTGAATGCACACGATCGGGCAGCGAAGGTGACCATCGCCGGCACGGACGATGCCGGCATCCCGGGACAGAGCTTGGTGAGTGTGACACTGGCGCCGAGGGTCGCACGGACGGTGTCGGCGCACGAACTCGAAGCCGGCGTCGGCGTGGAGGGCGCGCTCGGGGATGGCCACGGCAAGTGGCGTTTGGCGATTCGGGCGGATCGTCCCGTCGATGTAATGAACCTGCTGGAAAGCGTTGGTGCGCACTTGAGCAACCTTTCCCGCACGCCGCCCGGCGCCGTGGCGGGGGCAGCGGCGGCGATCTACCGAACACGGGTGTCGGAAACTACGCAAGCGAAATGCGTGCGTTGCCATGTCTCCGGCGGCGACGCGGCGAATACGCGGTTGGTATTCGTGCCCCGGGGGGCGGCCGACGACTTCGCGCTCAACCTTGCGGCCATACAGGAGTACGTCCGGCGCGGCCCTGGCGGCGAGCAGTTGCTGGCCAAGACGCGAGGCGACGACGCCCACGGCGGCGGCGTCCAAGCCTCTCCCGGCGAAGAGGGGTACGCGGACTTCCGGCGCCTCGTGGAACTGTCGACGCCGCGTACCATCTCGTTCGCGGCCGCTGAGTCCGTAGCCATTGAAGGCGGGGAGGCGGTGTTCCGCGTGATCGTCGAGCCGCCACTGCAATCCCGGATATCGGTGCGCTATTCGCTAGGGCCTGATCAAAACCCCGACACGGCAGACGCAATCGCCCGAGACTTCGCCGAGGGACTCTCCGGCGAAGTGCAAATCGCTCGCGATGCGAGCACGATCCGGATAGCCGTCATCGACGACAATGAAATCGAACACGCACGCGAAACGGCGTTGGTGGCACTCGCTCCGAGCGCCGACGGCGGATACCAAGTAGGTACCGCTTCCTCGGCCACCATCGACATTGCCGAGGGCATTTGCGACCGTACGCCGGCGATTCGCCGCAAACTGCTGAGCGCTGCCAACCGCGGGCGCGAGAGCACACTGACGGAGTGCCACGAGGTGACGCCGGACGACTTGCGTGGGATCTCCACGCTCTACACCGGTCCCCTCGCGGCGCTGCGAGGAAAGGACTTTCTCGGCCTGTCCGGGTTGACTTGGCTGGGGCTCTGTCACTCTCCAGACGATACCGCCCTCGACCCCGGAGTTCTTTCCCGTTTACCCGATGGGCTGCTCGCCACGTTGACGCTTTCGGGCCTCGTCATCCGTGGTTGCGGGATCACGGAACTGTCCGACAGCGTGTTCTCCAGCCTGATCTCCGAGTTGCGAGTACCTTATTTGTTCATTGACGAACCGCTGGAACACTTGCCGGCAACTTGGCCCGCCTCCGTACGCGAAATGACGCTGAGAACAGACATAGGGCACTTACCCGCAGCCGCGTTCGCCCAAGCTACCAGACTTAGTACTTTGTATTTGCAGGGCAACGAGCATATGCGGACGATTTCGCCGGACGCCTTCGACGGTTTGTCTTCGCTCGAAAGACTGGCTCTGGATGACACGCGCATCGAAACACTGCCGGCGGGATTGTTCGCACCCCTGACCTCGCTACGTTGGCTCCAAGTGGCCAAAAACCAGCTCCGGCAGTTGCCCGCGGACCTGCCGTTGACCCTGGAGCACCTGAACCTCAACCAAAACCCGCTCGTAGCCATACCAAACGGCATGTTGAACCGCTTGTCCAAGCTAACGGACTTGCGCGTGGAAGGTTGCGGAGCCCCGGATTTCGACCTGCAGCGGGGCTCACTCGACGGGCTGTCCGCCCTCAAGACTTTGCAGCTAGGCGGGTCCGGCGTGCGTGAACTGCCGGTCGGATTGTTCGCCGACCTGCACAAATTGGAATCGATTCGTCTCCAAGACAACAACATCGAAGCGCTGCCGCAGGGCTTGTTCGACGGTTTGTCGTCGCTCAGATCCGTAGACTTTTCGGGAAATCCAGGTGCGCCGTTCCCCCTCCTCTTGGAGCTGGAGCGCATCGGCGCCGGCAATGCCGCGCCACCGCCCGCCCGCGTTCGCGTGCGAATGAGAACCGGTTTCCCGGTCAGCGGCGCGATCCGCGTCGCTACCGCCAACGGCACTCTGACCGCCGAGACAGTGCCGTTTGAGTCCGGTGCATCCGCTAGCGAAGAGATAGTGGTAACCCCCGTCGATCGGAACGCTCGACTTACCCATGTGGGCCTTGGCCCGCTGCCGACGCCAACCGATTGGAGCGTCAGCGGCGTAGAGTGGCGTCTTGGCGAGCCTCTGGTGTTGTTTGGGCAATCCAACAACCGTATGCCGCAGGCGACGCAGTTGATCCCAACACGCAAGCTGCAGGTCGGCGGGGAGGCGTGGCGGGCAAACATGGACGGTTGTTTCGTCGATGTCGATGGCGACGAGCTGCGCTTCGAAGACAGCTTCGTCGATGATACCAACGTAGTCACGGTCACCGAGGAGGATGGACGACTGGTATTCACGCCGCGCTCCGAAGGAACGACGACCGCCGCGATCGTCGCGATAGATCCGTCCGGAGTTGCGGTCTCGCAGCCGATGCAACTGGTCGTGGAGCCTCGCCCGGACCTCTCGTCGTTCGACATCGACTTGGATTTCCAAGAGAATGTTGATGACCGCATGCGCCAATTGACGCGCGTGGCGGCCGATCAGTGGACATCCATCATCACCGGCGATCTTCCCGGGGTACCGGTGCGAGGCACTCCGGACTGCGCCGACGGCATAGATGTCTTCACCGGCGTCGTGGACGATCTGCGACTCTCGGTAGAACCGTTGTTGGGATTGTCAAACTACGGGGGCCTCGCGTCGGTGGCGCGCGTCCGGGATGAGTCTGGCTTGCCATTCCTCGGTCGCATTGCGGTGCGGCCAATCCGGTCCGGCGCGTCGGACACAAGATCGGTCAGCGAAGCCGAAGCGGATTTCCGACGTACCGCGTTGCACGAAATAGCCCATACGTTGGGATTCACAACGGAAGTTTGGGAAGAGCAGAACCTCTTCCATAATCCGTCGCGGATACTCGGCGCTGGCGCCGACACTCATTTCAGCGGGCAGCTCGCCATCCAAGCGTTCGACGACGCGGGAGGGAGTGGATTCACGGCTCGGTCGAAAGTGCCTCTCCGTAATGCAGGCGTCTCCAACAGCGATGTGCATTGGCCGTTCCCCGACTTGATGGATGTCAGCGCCACTGGCCCGCTGAGCGCAATCACCGTGGGGGTGTTTGCCGATTTGGGCTACGAGGTCGATCCCAGCCAAGCAGAACCGTCGGTGCTGCCCAGTTGGTGGCAAGGTGCCGGAGCGCCGGATGCCATGCCGATGACCAGCCTGCCAGCGAAGTACTGGTCGCCCGACCGCCGATCGCCTTACCGTCGCTGCGAAGTGCGTCTAGGGCCGATGGAAGTAGTCGACCGCCAGGGCAAAGTGGTGCGTGTGCTTGAACCTGCGGCCCAACTTCGCTCGCAGCACCGCTAGGTCCGTCAGGAAAGCCGGCTGCGGCTCGCCAAACGCGGGCGGGGAGATGGCGGCGATCGAGATCTTCGGCGTGGACGACGCCGGCATGCGGGCGGGGCCGGTGCGCCTGCAACTCGACGGCGGGATGTCGCGGACGCTGACCGCGCGGCAACTGGAGTCCGGCGACGGCCTCGATGGGGCGTTGGGCGAGGGCAGCGGGAAGTGGCGGCTGGTGGTTGGTTCGGATCAGCCGGTCTTCGTCGTCAGCTTGATGGAGAGTGAAAGCGGCTAGTGGGAACGCGAGCGTCCCGCCCGCAATGCAGGCGAGACGCCGGCGGTCCCAGATTGGCCGCTGACCAAAGATCTTCGTACACCCGGCGCACGGTGTGAACAACCGATGACCCCGCGCCGCGCGGCCGTCGCCCCGCTGCGCTTCCGCTTGGCGGCGATGCTTTACGACGCCTTGGTGGTGTTGGGCGTGTGGGTGCTCACGGTGGTGGGCTTGGTGACGGTGGTTGGCGACGCCGTGGTGGGCGCGTGGGTGCAAAGCCTCTTGTTCGTGGAGCTGTACGCCCTGCTCGCCTACTGCTGGTGCAAGCGCGGGCAGACGCTTGGCATGGTGGCGTGGCGGTTGCGCTTGGTGTCTTGCGCGGGCCAAGCGCCCGCCGCCGGCACCCCCGCGCCCTTCACGCCGGCGCAGGCGCTGCGCCGCTTCGCCGCCGGTCTCGCCAGCTTCGCCACCTTGGGCGTGGGCTTTTGCTGGATGTGGTTCGATCGGGAGGGCAAGTCGTGGCCGGATCGGTTCTCGGGCAGCGTGATCGTGCGGGAACCGAAGGGTCGCGGCCGGCGGCGTTGAACTCGGCGCGGGCAGGCGACCCTGAAGGATGCCAGCGGAGTTTGCGGAGCAAACTCAAACGCGCCCCGCAGGGGCGCGCTCAAAGGCGGGCAGCTTCTTGGCCACGGTGTCGTGGCTCAGCGTGGCGTATTGCGGCAAACCGTTCTCGAACGGGGGTGGCGCTTCGCCTTCGATGAGAGGCGCCAGGTAGCGTCGCGCCGCCTCGGTGACGCCGAAGCCGTCGGCGCGGATGAAGTCCGCCGGCAGCGCGCGCTCCACGTTGGCCACATCCGCCAGCGGCGCTTGGCCGAGCGTCCAGCGGTACGGCGCGTCGGACGCGCGCACGATGGTGGCCATCACGCCGCTCTGCCCGGCCAGCGCCAATTCCACGGCGTGATGCCCCACGGCGTACGCCTGCTCCACGTCCGTGGCGGAGGCGATGTGGCGGGCGGCGCGTTGCAGGTAATCCGCAACCGCCCAGTGGGCTTTGAACCCCAGCCGCTCGCGCACCAGCGCCGCCAACACCGGCGCCACGCCGCCGAGCTGCGCGTGGCCGAAGGCGTCCTTGCCGCCGGCGTCCGCGAGAAAACGCCCGTCGGCGTAACGCGCCCCTTCGGACGCCACGATCACGCAGTAGCCGCGCTGCTCCACGGTGGCGCGGGCTTTGTCCAGAAACGCCTCGGCCTCGAACGGCACCTCCGGCAGCAGCAGGATGTGCGGGGCGTCTTCTTCGTCGCGCGCCGCCAGCGCTCCGGCGGTGGCGATCCAACCGGCGTGGCGGCCCATCACTTCCAGGATGAACACCCGCGTGGAAGTCGCGCACATCGATGCCACGTCCAACGCCGCCTCGCGCACGGACACCGCCACATACTTGGCCACGGAGCCGAACCCCGGGCAGGTGTCCGTGCCCGGCAGGTCGTTGTCCACCGTTTTCGGCACGCCCACGCAGGCGACCGGATAGCCCAACCGCTCGCCCAGCTGCGAGACCTTGTGCGCGGTGTCCTGCGAATCGCCACCGCCGTTGTAGAAGAAGTAGCCGATGTCGTGCGCGCGAAAGACGTCGATCAGGCGTTCGTATTCGCGGGCGTTGGCGTCCAGCGAGGCGAGCTTGTAGCGGCACGAGCCGAACGCGCCGCCGGGGGTCCAACGCAGAGCGGCGATGGCGTCGGCGGACGCGGCCCCGGTGTCGATCAGCTCTTCCCGCAGCGCCCCCAGGATCCCGTTGCGCCCAGCGAACACCGTGCCGATCCGGTCGCGATGCGCCCGAGCGGTTTCGATGACGCCACAGGCGCTCGCGTTGATGACGGCGGTAACGCCGCCGGACTGGGCATAGAAGGCGTTCTTTGGCATTGGCAACGGGGACCTCTTAACCAGCGTCGATGCTCACAGTTGACGTTCGACTAGGCGCCTGACGGCGGCAACGAACACGCGGAAACTGTGCGACGTGTTGCCTTCCAGAGACATCCGAGGGCCGATTTCCCTCGAGCCGCCGACTTTCTGGTAGGCACTGCGGGTGATCTTCGCCAGCTCCGCAGATGGCGAGTGAATGGCGTCTGGCACACGGTACTTGGACCGGCGGGCGTGGCGACGCAGGTTGTCGAGTTCAAGGGCCTGTTCTACGGCCAGCAAATCGCCGAAGTACCAACTTTCAAGCTCTCGGCAGACGATGCGGACGACTGCGGCCGGCCTGCCCGCATCCTCGCACTTCCGCACCAGCTGCTGTTTGAGTTCTACGCAATCCGCGGAATCTTGATCCCGGAGGACGACAAATGCGGTATTGGGGGTTCGCCAACCCCGCAACCGGCGGGCCAAGTTCCTGTCGAGATCACGCTTGCCCTCGAACACGACGCATCGAAACGCCACATGTGGCGGCAAAATGCGTGGCAGCAACCCTTTGAGCATCTCTCGCGCAGACAGTTCCTCAAGGAAAAACGCCAAGTTCATTCTACGGATCGATGCCTTCGAAGAAGCCTTGCTTCCACAAGTAGCCCATTTTGTCCCCATCGGCCATGTAGGCGCTGATCTGCTCGTCGTCCCGGGCTCTCTTGATGCGCGTATAGCCGTTCTTCTTTTGCAGCAGGAACACCTCGTCGATCGTGGCGGCGTTGAGAAAATCCGGGGAGTGCGTGGACACGAAGACCTGCCCGCCGCGTGCGGCATACGCACGGAACTCCTCGGCTAGTTCTTCCAGCAGCGCGGGATAGAGCTGGTTCTCCGGTTCCTCCACACCCAAAAGGGGATGTGGGGCCGGATCGTACAGCAACGCGAGGTAGGCGAGCATCTTGATAGTGCCGTCCGAGACATGGCGAGCGAGGAACGGGTCGGCGAACGCCTCGTCCTTGAACCGCAACAGGATGCGGCCCTCTTCCGTTTGCTTCGACTCCACACGGGAGACACCGGGCACGCGCCGCCTCAGTTTGTTCAACACCTTGTCGAAAACGGCTTTGTGTTGATCGTGCAGATACTCGATCACCAAGGCTAGGTTTTCGCCTTCTCTTGAGAGATGTTCCGCGTGACCGGCCTCCTGCTCAGGACGCGCCTTGCTGATGTGGAAATCCGAAACATGCCAGTTTTCCACCAGATTGCCCAACGCGACCGCAGCGGGGAAACGCTCAAACTGCGCCAAGCCCTTTATCGCGAGCAGGTCCGGCGCCTTCAGCGATTGATCTTCGCGCTGAAGCTGCGATGCGTCGATGGTTTCTTCGGCTTCGTTGGTCACCGCGAAGCCGCTGCCCCGGCGGAAGTCCAAGAAGTGCCAGGGTTTGCCGTGCTGGGAGCGGCGATACGCCAGCAGTTCGCGCTCCACGACCGGCCGCCCCGCCACTTCGTCGATGGCCAGGCGATAGGTTACCAAGGGTGCCTTGGGCCGCGCCCGATACTTGATCTCGATCTTGATGGGCCCGTTCGCATCCCGGCTGCGCACTTCCCGGAACCCGCGGCTGCCGCCCAACTTGGTCAACGCGGTTTTCACGTCGGAGTTCATGGCGTCGCGCAGGAAGCCGAAGATGGCGAAGAGCGTGGACTTGCCCGCGCCGTTGGCACCGACGAGAACCGCCAACCGAGGCACGTCGCGCAATTCCACATCCTTGAAGGCGCGGAAGTTTGTGATCCGAATGTGCTCGATCTGCATGGCGCGAAGATGGCCGCGGGTACCGAAGTGCTTGAGAGAACGCGCGCGACTATAGCACTGCCCGCGGCCAGCGGAGTGAAAAGGCAAAAGGGGGTTGAAGGGAGCGCCGTCAGCCGTCCTGCGCCGACGCCGTTTCCGGTTGTTTGCGCGGTCCCTTGCGCTTCGGTTGGGCCCGCGACTTGCGCAGCGCCGCCGGCACTGCGGCGACGCGGCTGGCTGGGCGGGCGGATTGGGCGTCTTCGCCGGTTTCCCAGTAGCGGTCGCAGGCGGCGTCGAAGCGCGGGCCGGAGGCCGGCGAGTGGGCGTGGCCGTTCCACAATCCCACATCCTGCAATGCGCCGCGCTCGGCGTTCAGCACCTGCAGGAAGCGGGCGCGGGCGTGGGAGGCGCTTACGCCGTAGACGAACTCCACGTCCACGCAGCCGACGTGGCAGGCGTCCATGCCGCGCACATGGTCTTGGGCCAAGGCGCAGATGGCGGTTTCCTCGAGTCGCGCCACGGCGTTTTGGGAGGCGTCGGTGAGCTTGAAATACTCGTCCGAGATCAAGAGGTCGGAGAGGCGATCGACGCGGTCGTAGAGCGCCAAGGCGGTGCGTTGGGAACGATCCATGCAGGTGGAGTAGCACTGGGCGACAGCCACGCGGCCTTCTTGGGTGGGGCTGAGGTTCTGCGCGGGCGCGACGAAAGCCGTTAGCGCGGTCGCCACGAGGATGAGTGCCTTCATGGGTGTTCCTCCGAGGGAAGCGGTTTGTGTTGGCCAATACGGTAGCGAGGGCGATGTGAACGAAAGCTGAACAAGGCCACCCGATGTCGAAGGTGCCGAGAAGGTGCGGGCGAGACGCCCGCGCTCCCAGCGCGAATCTGCTATAAACCGGCGCTTGCGAATCACGGGGGCGCGTTGGGGGCATGGAGCGGTTGAACATCGAAAGCGAGGTGACCGGCAACGTCTGGAAGGTGGAAACGGCCATCGGCGCAACCGTCGCCGAGGGCGATGTGCTGCTCGTCTTGGAGTCCATGAAGATGGAGATTCCGGTGGAGGCGCCGGCCGCCGGCACCGTGGCGGAACTGCTGGTTCGGGAAGAGGACGCCGTCACCGAGGATCAACTCCTCGCCGTGTTGGAAACGGCATGAGTTGGGAGGACGAAGCCGCCGAAATCCGGCGCCGGCGGCGGCTCGCGAAGCAGCAGGGCGGCAAGGAGGGCGTCGCCAAGCAGCACGCGCGCGGGCGCCTCACCATCCGCGAGCGCATTGACGCGCTGCTCGATGCCGGTTCGTTCCAAGAGCAGGGCCAAGCCACCGCCATCCCGGATTACGACGAGAACGACCGGCTAACCGGCTTCGTGCCCGCCAACTACGTGCTCGGCTTCGGCCGCATCGACGGGCGCCGCGTGGTGGTGGGCGGCGAGGACTTCACCTTGAAGGGCGGCTCGCCCAACGCCGCCGGCCTGCGCAAGAGCGTGTACGCCGAGCATCTGGCGGTGCAGTACAAGACGCCGCTGGTGCGTTCGCTGGAGGGCGGCGGCGGCAGCGTGCGGGGCGGCGGCGGACGGCGCGGCGGCACGGTGGGCGAGCCGGTGTTCGCAGCGCCGCGGTTCCGCATCATCGCGGACGCGATGGGGCAGGTGCCGGTGGTGTCCATGGCCGCCGGCGCGGTGGCGGGCTTTCCCGCCGGGCGGCTGGTGGCGTCGCACTTCTCGGTGATGACGCGGCACACCGCGCAGGTGATGATCGGCGGCCCGGCGCTGGTGGAGCGCGCCCTGGGCGTGCGCCTGACGAAGGACGCCCTCGGCGGCAGCGCCATCCACGCCAAGAGCGGCATCGTGGACAACGTGGCGGAGGACGAGCACGCCATGTTCGCGCAGGTGCGCCGCTTCCTAAGCTACCTGCCCTCGAACGTCCACCAACGCGCGCCGCGCATCGACGCCGAGGACGACCCCGAGCGCATGGAGGAGGAACTCGTCCGCGCCGTGCCGCGCGACTCCAACGCGCCCTTCGACATGCGCGGGATCCTCGCCATGATCTTCGACTTGGGCTCGGTGTTCGAGCTCGCCCGCGACTACGGGCCAAGCCAAATCGCCGCCTTGGCGCGGCTGGACGGCCAGCCGGTGGGCGTGCTCGCCAACGACAACCGCGTCTACGCCGGGGCGATGACCGCCGCGGCCGGGCAGAAGTACCGCCGCTTCGTGGAGATGTGCGACACCTTCCACCTGCCCATCGTCAACTTCATCGACCAGCCCGGCTTCATGATCGGCCCGGAGGCGGAGCGCGACGGCACCATCCGCTACGGCATGGCGGCGGTGTGCGCGGCCGCGCAGGCGAGCGTGCCCTGGGCGGCGATTCAGGTTCACAAAGGCTTCGGCGTGGCCACCGCCGCGCACTACGCGCCGAACAACTACGTGTTGGCGTGGCCGTCCGTGGAGAGCGGCGCCCTGCCGTTGGAAGGCGGCGTGGCGGTGGCCTACCACCGCGAGATCGCCGCGGCGCCGGACCCGGACGCCAAGCGCCAAGAGCTGGAGGAGCGCCTGCGCCGCGCCCGCTCGCCCTATCCGCGCGCGGAATCGTTCGCCGTCCACGAACTCATCGACCCGCGCGAAACCCGCCCGACGCTGTGCCGCTGGGTGGACTGGATTCAGCCGCTGCTAGAGGAACTCAAAGGGCCGACGACGTTTCCGATGCGGCCCTGAGCGAGCCGCCGGGCAGGTGGATGACGCGCGGCGGCGCGGTGAATCGCGGCGGGCCGAGGAACTCCGCCAAGCGTTCGATAAGCCGCTCGTCCTTCTCGACTTCACATTCCCAAGCCACAAAGACGCGCCAGCCGTCGGCAGCGAGCTGCCGCTGGTTGCGCTGATCGCGTTCCACGTTGCCCTCGAACTTGTCGCGCCAATAGTTGCGGCGGGTTTTCGGCAGCCGGCTCTTGGCGCAGCCATCGTGCCGGTGCCAGAAGCAGCCGTGTACGAACACCACCACCCGCCGCTTGCGAAACACCAGATCCGGCCGCCCGGGCAGCCCGCGCCCATGCAGGCGAAAGCGATAGCCCTGGGCGTGCAGGGCCCGGCGCACGATCAGCTCGGGCTTGGTGTTGACGCCGCGAATGCGGCTCATCAAGGCGCTGCGTTGCTCCGGCGAGAGCGTGTCCATGCGGCCGCGACGTTGAGCGAGACGCCGCAACCATAGCAGGACTCGCGCAGCAATGTGCGAGGGGCGAGCCGCCGGGCTTGCGCGGAGGGTCGCGAACGGGAGGCGGAGGCGGCTGCCCTTCGTGGTGTTGGAGAGAGGCTGTGGCGGAGTGTGCCCGACAGTCTCAGGCACCTTTGTCTTGGCGACGCCGTTCACTCGATCTTTGTGACTTTGACGGTGGCCACAACCGGTTGTACCCCCCCGATTGGAAACCATGTGCCGTCGAGCTTGAACCTGACCATGAAGTCGTCGTCAACGCCGTCGAAGTCGAATATCGCGGAACCATTGTATAGGATCCTGCGTGACGGTACGCCAGCCACGATGATGCGCGCCGCCCGGCACCTTGCGACTCGTCCCCCTGTATGGAAGTCCCCCACTTGAACGACCGTGATCGACGGGCTTATTGCGCACGCCGAGTCCGTGGCAGGGCGTGCAGGTTGAAGCACTTCCATCAGATAGCGCCCTTTCGGCAGACGGTGCTGTTGCGTGTCCGTGTACTCGTAGCCGAACGCGCGCGGGCTTCCCGTGCTGTCGCGGAAAAAGCCCGGTATCGTGTTGCCTAGGAGTATGTATTTTTTCACCTCAAAGAAGCCCGAGTTGCCCGTCGTATTGAGGGTGTTGCGGAATGGGTCGGGATCCGACACCACCTGAATGATGGCCATGCTGCCGCGGTCCATCAGCGTTTGGATGTTGCCCGCGACGCTGCAGCCGGTGGAGGCCGGGCAGGTGGGGGTGCCCAAGCGGGTGCGGATGTCGTCGACCACCGCCTTGATCTGCGCCAACGTCACGGTGCTGGTGGCGGCGGTGCTGGTCGCGGTGGTGTTTGCCGCGCTGGCGCCGGCAAGCAACGACGACAAGAAGAGAACGAGCAGTTTTCGCAGTTTCATGGGTTGAACCCCTCCCAAGGTGGTTGTCCAAGGTGTCTAGCCCTGTCTGCGTCTCGGCGAATCCGCTACTACGGCACTACGGCATCAGCGGCCGCGACGTTGAGCGAGACGCCGCCACCATAGCAGGACTCGCGCAGCAATGTGCGAGGGCGAGTCGCCGGGGTGTACGACAGATCTTTGGTAAGCGGTGTCGTCGCCCAGCCGGAAAAGCAGGCGTTCCGCCTGCATGCGGGCGAGACGCCCGCGCTCCCAGCCTCCGTCACCAAAGATCTGTCGTACACTCCAGCCGCCGGGGCTTGCGAGCAGGGTCGCGGACGGGAAGCGGAGGCGGCTGCCCTTCGTGGTGTCGGAGAGAGACTGTGGCGGAGTGTGCCCGACAGTCTCAGGCATCCTTCGTCGTGGCGACGCCGTTCACTCGATCTTTGTGACTCTGACGGTGGCCACGACCGACTGTACCCCGCCGGTTGGAAACCATGGGTCGACGAGCTTGAACCTAACCAAGAACTCGTCGTCAACGCCGTCGAAGTCGAAAATGGCGGAACCATTGAATAGTATCCTGCGTGGCGTACCACTCAGGACGACGCGCGCCGGGGCGCAACTTAAACCGCGGCTGCCAACATTGACGCCCGCTGCGTGGACGAAGGTGATCGACGGGCTCATTGCACACGCCAAGTTCGCGGTTGGCGGCGCAGGTTGCAGCACCTCTATCAGGTAACGCCCTTTCGGCAGACGGTGCTGTTGCGTGTCCGTGTACTGGTAGCCGAACGCGCGCGGGCTTCCCGTGCTGTCGCGGAAAAGGCCCGGTATCGTGTTGCCTAGGAGTACGTACTTTTTCACCTCGTAGAAGCCCGCAAGTTGGCCGGCGATATTGAGGTCGTTGCGGAGTGGGTCGGGGTCCGACTCCACTTGGATGATGGCCATGCTGCCGCGGTCCATCAGCGTTTGGATGTTGCCCGCGACGCTGCAGCCGGTGGAGGCCGGGCAGGTGGGGGTGCCCAAGCGGGTGCGGATGTCGTCGACCACCGCCTTGATTTGCGCCAACGTCACGGTGCTGGTGGCGGTGGTGTTTGCCGCGCTGGCGCCGGCAAGCAGCGACGACAAGAAGAGAATGAGCAGTTTTCGCAGTTTCATGGGTTGAACCCCTCCCAAGGTGGTTGTCCAAAGTGTCTAGCCTAGCCTATCTCGAACCCTCGGCGTTTGCGCTATCACGGCATCAATGTCTCCTCCACCCAGCCGCCATGCACCCGGCGGTAGCGGCGCCGGTCGTGAATGGCATCCGGCGGCGCCAACAGCAGCCGTTCCACTTCGAGCGGCGCGATGTAGTAGCCGATTGCGGATGCGGGCGCGGTGTCCGGGCACGGCGCTTGCAGCAGTTCGGCGAGGGCGGCGCGGCTTGGCATGGCGGTGCCTTGCGGATGGCGGTCGTAGAGCCAGTCCAGACGTTTGGCGATTGTTGGCCGCAGCGGCCAACGGTCATGCACGATGGGTGCGGGCACGGGTTCCAAGTGGCAGGTGATGCGGTACTGCGCGGTCACGCTGGGCAGGTACACCAGCACCGCAACGGTGGCGGATTCGGCGAACTGCGTGTGCTTGGCGCTGGTGCGGTTCAAGAAGAAGCCGAGGCGGGTTTCGGCGGTGGCGGATGGTTCCGGCGGCTGGCTGGCCGGCGCTTCGATTTCGCGCAGCACCACCGTCCGCGCCCGCGGTTCGCCACGCTCCACCGTGGCCAAGACGCACAGCTCCGCGTTGGCGTCGCCTTGCGTTTGCGCCTCGGCCCGGTGTTTGCGCAGCAGCGCGATGGGGTCGCTCACTCCGGCGCGGGGGCAACCGCCTCGTCGCTGGCCACAATCGTGTCGATCCACCGCGCCGCGTTGATGAAGGCCCAGTTCCAGTCGTCGTAGCCGTCGATGCCGCTCTGCTTCAACTCCTCCACCTTGCCGGCGCCCGCGGCTTCCCGCACCGCCGCGACGCTGTGGCGGATCATCTCGACCTTGGCGACGATGTCCGCCACGCCGCCAAGCGGCCCGTGGCCTGGAATCACTTTGGTGTCCGGGGGCAGCATGTCCAACACTTGCTCCAGATTGCGCAGCAGCCCGTCCACCGTGCCGCCGTTCGCCACGTCCACGAACGGAAAGCGCTTGCTGAACAGGTGATCGCCCATGTGGATCACCTTGGAGTCCTTGAACCACACCACGGCGTCGCCGTCCGTGTGGCCGCGGGGCAGGTGGATCACGTCGATCTCGTCGCCGTTGAAGAACAGCCGCAGCCGGTCGTCGAAGGTGGCGGTGGGCAACCCGGCGACGGCGTTCCCCACACCGCCGGCCACGCTGCCTTGAATCGCCATTCGGATCCGTGCGTTGGTGTGCGCGAGAACAACGCCGGTGGTGGCGAAGAAGGCGTTGCCGCCCACATGGTCGCCGTGCAAATGCGTGTTCAGCAGCAGCTTCGGCGCCCCGCCGCCGAGGGCCTTGACGGCGGCGAGGATGCGCTCGGCGAGCGGCGCGAACTGGCTGTCCACCATGAGCACGCCGTCCGCGCCCACGCTCACGCCGATGTTGCCGCCGGCGCCCTCGAGCATGGAAACGGGCCCGGCCACCGGCACCGTTTTGATCTCGACGCCGGCGAAGCGGTCTTGCTGGGCGGCGCCAACGCTGGCGAGGATGAGTGCGCTGGCGGCAACGAGCGCCCGCGTCTTGGCCGCGATGCCGTTCACGCGGATTGCTCCTTGGCGGCATCCGCCTCGGCATCGCCGGCGGCCGGCGCCGATTCCACCAGATGCCGGCGCAAATCCGCGAGGTCGCGCTGGATTTCGCTCAGGCGATACACGATGTCTGGCAGCTGGTCGACGATGCGCCACGCGAAGTAGGCGATCGCGATCAGCGCGATCAGAATCAGAAAGTTCATTGCGGCTCTCCGGTAGCCCGTTGATGGCGCTAGCCTACTTGAATGGCGCACACCTGCACAGACGGGGCAGCCAGTCTCATGCGGGCGAGCTCATGCGTTAAAGTGTCGTGCCCAACGACCAGCGCAACCGCTCGCGAGGAAAAGGAAACACCGCCATGATCGACGCTTACTACTGGCCCACGCCGAACGGCTGGAAACTCTCCATCATGCTGGAGGAGTGCGACCTCGAATACCGCATCGTGCCGGTGGACATCGGCGGCGGCGACCAGTTCAAGCCGGAGTTCCTGCGCATCTCGCCGAACAACCGGATGCCGGCGATGGTCGATCACGAACCCCTCGGCGGCGGCGAGCCGCTCGCCATCTTCGAATCCGGCGCCATCCTGGAGTACCTGGCCGAGAAGACCGGCCGGTTCCTGCCCACCGCCCCCCGCGAGCGCTACCGCGCCTTGCAGTGGGTGCATTGGCAGATGGGCAACCTAGGGCCGATGATGGGCAACGCCAACCACTTCAAGAACTACGGCAAGAACCTCACGGACGATCCCAAGCAGCTCGAATACGGCACCCGCCGCTTCGTCGGCGAAGTGGATCGCCTGTGCGGCGTGATGGACGCCCAACTCGAAGCCAACGAGTACCTCGCCGGGCGCGACTACACCATCGCTGACATCATCACCTGGCCGTGGGCGTTTCTGCTGCGCCGCGTGGTGGACGAGCAGGCGTGGGAGAAGTTCCCCAACGTGCGGCGCTGGGTCTATCAGGTCGGCGGCCGGCCGGCGGTGGACAAAGGCCGGCATGTGGGCGAGGAGCTGGGCAAACGCGAGCGCACCGCGGAGGAGGAAGCGGCGCGGCGCAAACTGCTGTTCAACCAGACCAACGACAAGGTGCGCGCCGCAAGGGCGGAGGCCGCGAAGGCCGCGGCGTCGTGAACGCGCTGGCGGACTATGCCGCGGCCGAGCTGCCGGTGGGCGATGAAGTGGCCGCCGCGCACAACGCCGCGTTGGACGCGATCGCCGAACCGGGCGCGTGGTGGAGCGGCGCCGACCGCCTCGCCATCGCCCGCGAAACCCGCGTCGCGGTCGGCCAACACCGGGGAAAGGACGTGCTGCCGCCGATTGCGGTGGAAGCCATCCACCGCATCCGCACCGACTCCGGGCGCCTCACCCGGCGCTGGTTCGACAACCTCATCGACATGGGATTGCAGCCGGAAGCCTATGTGGAGCTCGCGTCCGTGGTGGCGAGCGTGGTGATCGTCGACACCTTCGCGCAAGGCATCGGATTGCCGCCGCCGGCGCTGCCCGAGGCCGTCCCCGGCGCACCCTCCTTTGAGCGTTCGGACGACGTGGTGGACGCCGGCGCGTACCTGCCGCTCGCCCGCGAAGGCCGCGCCCACATCCTGCGCTCGCTGGGCCTGGTGCCCAGCGCGTCGGAGCTCTTCTTCCACACGTTCAACCCCAGCTACTACATGCGCCCGAACCAGGAGTTCGCCCTGACGCGAGCGCAAGTGGAATTGGTGGCCTCGCGCGTTTCCGCCGTCAACGAGTGTTTCTACTGAACAACCTCCCACGCGGTGGCGCTCCGTGAGAGCAGCCGAGCAGCAGGCGAAGCGGCGGATTTGGCCTTGGTGACCGGCACGGCCGCCGGCGACGGCAACGTGGCCCACGGCGCGTACTTGGCCGAATTGGCGGAAGCGGTGGCGCGATGGCGCTGGGACGACGTGGCCGCGCTGCGCACGGCTGGCGGCGAGCGGATGAGCGCCGCTCAGCTCCGCGACGCCATCTTGGTGGCCGCCGGCTTCAACGGCATCACCCGCATCGCCGACGCCATCGGCATCCGCTTGGACACGCGCACGGAGCAGGCGTCCACCGCCTTGCGCGCGGAAACCGGAATCGATGGCTTCGCGCCGGCGCGCAAGTGGGCCGCGGTCTTGTAAGATTCATCGCAAACGCCCTTGAACCAATTCAGCAACGCGGTCTTGCCGTTTCCCCGCGGCCCCAGCAGGACGACATCGTGCGGCGGCGCGGTTCCGGCCACCAGATCCACGAGGCACCGCGACAACACCGCCTGTTGGGCATCACGCCCAGCGAGCGTGGGCGGCGACGCGCCCGCGCCGGGTTGAAAGAGGCGAGGCGTAGTCGTCCTGTCCATCGCGCCGGGAGTATATGCCCCGTGTTCGCCAGCAGGCACACGCGCGTCGCACTTCGCGGCCGGCGTTTGCGTTCGCCGCCGCTTTCGCGCACAGTGTTCCTCGCCCTGAACAAACCAAACCCAAGGGAGAGGACGCGCACCCATGAAAGTCGCCGACGCAATTGCCCACACGCTGAAAGCGGAGGGCGTCGACACCATCTTCACCTATCCCGTGAACCCGGTCATCGAAGCCGCCGCGGTGGCGGACATCCGCACCATCGTCGTGCGCCAGGAGCGCATCGGGCTGCACATGGCGGACGCCTATTCGCGGCTCTCCTCGGGCAAGAAGGTGGGTGTCTTCACCATGCAGCACGGCCCCGGCGCCGAGAACGCCTTCGGCGGCGTGGCGCAGGCGTTCTCCGAATCGTCGCCCATTCTGGTGCTGCCGGCCGGGTATCCGCGCCGCATCGCGCACTACTACCCGAACTTCAACTCCACGCTGAACATGCGCAATGTCACCAAGTGGGCGGAACCGTTGACGATGGGGCGGGCGGTTCCAGAAGTGATGCGGCGGGCGTTCTTCCAACTGCGCAACGGACGGCCGGGGCCCGTGCTGGTGGAATTGCCGCTGGACGTGTTCCGCGAGGACGTCACGGACGATTGGCGGCACACGCCCAGCTACGCCACCCGCGTGGGCCCGGATCCGGCCGACGTGGAACGGGCCGCCGCGGTGCTGGCCAAAGCCGAGCGGCCGGTGATCTACGCCGGCCAAGGCGTTCACTACGCCCAAGCGTGGGACGCGCTGCGGGCGTTCGCCGAGGAGTGGCAGATTCCCGTCACTACCAGCTTGGAGGGCAAGAGCGCCTTCAACGAGACGCATCCGCTGTCCCTCGGCTCCGGCGGCCGCGCCAATCCGCGCGCGGTGAAGACGTTTCTCGCCGAGGCCGATGTGATTCTGGGCATCGGCTGCAGTTTCGCGCTGACCGGCTTCGGCGTGCCGATGCCACCCGGCAAGACCATCGTTCACGCCACGCTGGACCCGATGGACCTGAACAAGGACGTGGAAGCCCAATACGCTCTGATCGGCGACGCTCAGCTCACGCTCACCGCCTTGGCCGAGTGCATGGCGGACCGCGACCACGCCCCGGCCGAAGCGCGCCGCGGCGCCACGCAGCAACGCATCGCCAAGCTGAAGGCCGAGTGGCTGGCGGAGTGGCAGGCCAAGCGTACGCACAACGAGGCGCCCATCAACCCGTACCGTGTGCTCAGCGAGCTGCACAAGGCAGTGGACATCGACAACACCGTGATCACCCACGACGCCGGCAGCCCGCGCGATCAGCTCTCGCCGTTTTGGGAGGCGACCACGCCGCTTTCCTACATCGGCTGGGGCAAGACGACGCAACTCGGCTACGGCCTGGGCCTCGCAATGGGCGCGAAGGTGGCGCAGCCGGAGAAGACCTGCATCAACGTCTGGGGCGACGCCGCCATCGGCTTCACCGGCATGGACTTCGAGACCGCGGCGCGCGAGCGCATCCCGATTCTCTCGGTGCTGATGAACAACTTCTCCATGGCCATCGAGATTCCCATCATGCGCGTGGCGCAGGAGAAGTACGGCTCCACGGACATTTCCGGCAACTACGCGGACATGGCGAAAGCGTTCGGCGGCTACGGCGAGCGCGTCACGGATCCGAACGACATCGCCGGCGCTTTCGAGCGCGGCATCCGCGCCACCAAGGAGGGGCAACCGGCGCTGCTGGAGTTCATCACCGACAAGGAGATCACCATCTCGAACGAGTGACGCCGGCGCCACAACGCCCGCACGAGGCCGCCGCGGGGTGAGCGCAAGATGAAGGCACGGCCGCTTGACGACCGCGCCATGCGGCATTTCCTCCGCGAGGGGTATGTGACGCTCCAGTCCGAACTCCCGCGCAGCTTTCACGAGCGTGCGTTCGCCGCCTTGGACACGTTGGACGAAGGCGGCCCGCGCGGCCACAACAATCTGCTGCCGTGCGTGCCGGAACTGGCCCGCTTGCTCGAGGAACCGACGGTGCGCGGCGCCCTCGCCTCGATTCTCGGCCTTGGCTACCACCTGCACTTCCACCGCCACGACCACTTCCAGTTCCCGGGCGCGGCGCAGGCG
The DNA here is from genome assembly GCA_965243095.1 of Candidatus Azotimanducaceae bacterium. GTDB lineage: Bacteria > Pseudomonadota > Gammaproteobacteria > Pseudomonadales > Azotimanducaceae > VXYL01. The sequence goes on along the minus strand of OZ251530.1, from coordinate 158,007 downwards.
TTGCACAAGGACGGCGACAACCACTCCCACCATGCCGTGGACGGGCTGCGCCGCATGCACCGCACCCGCTTCGCCATGCTGTTCTACTACCCGCAGGACACGCCGCTGGAAAAGGGGCCCACCGGCATCGTGCCGCGCAGCCACTATGTGCCGCGGCGGGCGTTGGAGGCGGCGCGCGGGGAACTGACGAAACACCATCGGCGCATCCGCCGGGAGATCGAAGCCGAGCTCGGCGCGAACGCCTTTTCGCCCGACGGCAAACGAAAGTGGGAGCAGCGCGAACGGCAACTGCGGGGGCAATACCCCGAGCTGTTCGCCAAGTTGAAGACCTTGGACGAGCCGTGGGAAGCCGCGAAACAGCCGCTGGTCGGCCCTGCCGGCACGTTCACCATCGTCCACTTCGACATGGTGCATGGCCGCTACAGCGCCAACACCACCAGCGAACCCCGGCACATGGTGAAGTTCCTGTTCACGCGGCGGCGCGAACCGGAGGGCGCGTCGTGGCAGCACGACGGGCAGCCGTGGCCTACGGAGCAAGACGCCCTCGGCCCGGTGTGGCGGAGCATGTGGAATTGGCATCGGGGCGCGGGCCTGGGGAACGCCGACGGGCGCACTCCACCAGCCGGAAACCTCACCAGCGACGATGACCAGGAAGCGCTTGCGGCGGCGTATTCCCTCGGCCTTGCCGGGGAAATCCCGCCGCTGTTGGACGCCTTCCGCAGCCGCGACAAAGGCCTCCGCACGATGGCCGCATACGGGTTGGTGGCCGCTGAAACCGCCGCCGTTCCCGCTCTGCTCCGCCTCTTGGCGGCGGCCAGCGCCGAGGATGCCGCTCGCGTGATCGATGTGCTGGGCGACATCGGCCCGCCAGCGTCCGCCGCGTTGCCCGCCCTGCGCGAAGCATTGGCGCACCCGGACGTGAACGTGCGCCGCTACGCCGTGGAGTCCCTCGGCACCGTGGCGCAGCGGCAACCGACGCCAGCGCGCGATCTGATCGCGCCGCTGGACGACGACGACGCCTTGGTGCGCTCCAACGCCGCCTTGGCCACCGCCCGCCTAGCCGAGGACTTGGACGATGTGGACGCGCTGGTGCCGGCGTTGCGCGAGAACCTCTCCCACTGGCACCACCATGCGCGCGGCTGGGCCATCGAGGCGCTGCTGCGCTTGCCTTCGCCACGCGCCCGAGAAGCCGCCATCGCCCACCTGCACACCGCCCGCTGGGATCCCATGCCGAAATCCGGCGACGTGCCGCCGGGGGCTGCCGTGCCAAAGCGCACCGTGACCAAGGCCGCGAAGAACTAGCCGAGCACTGGAGACAGCCGCAACGCAAATTTCGCGCTAGCCAAGCCGATTGGCCCGCGGGCTGTGGTAGAGTCCGCAATCCTCCACCGCCCGAGCAACCCGCCGGGCACAACGCTGCTAGCCAACCACGATGCTGACGAACGCTGCGACGAGCACCAAGTGGGATCTGACCCCGCCGGTCACCTTGCGCGTCGGCGACTGTCGCGACGAGCTTCCGTTGCTACAGCCGAACTCGATCGATCTGGTCGTGACCTCCCCTCCGTACGCCAACCAACGAGCCAAGACCTACGGCGGCGTCAAGCCGGCCGACTACGTGGACTGGTTCCTGCCGATTGCGGACGAGCTGCGGCGCGTGCTCAAGCCGACGGGGACGTTCATCCTCAACATCAAGGAGCCGGCCGTCAAAGGCGAGCGCCACACCCATGTGATCGAGTTGATCTTGGCGATGCGCCAGCAAGGATGGCTGTGGACCGAAGAGTTCGTCTGGCACAAGAAGAACTGCTATCCCGGCAAGTGGCCGAACCGTTTTCGCGACGCGTGGGAGCGGTTGCTGCAATTCAACAAAGAGCGCAAGTTCAAGATGAACCAGCAGGCTGTAATGGTGCCGGTGGGAGATTGGTACGAAAACCGAATGCGCTGTTTGAGCGAGACGGACCGCAAACGCGACGAATCCAAGGCCGGCAGCGGCTTCGGCAAGAAGGTGGAGAACTGGCTGGGCCGCGACATGGTGTATCCCACCAATGTTCTTCACGGCGCCACCGAGTGCGGAAACAGAAACCACAGCGCCGTCTTTCCCAACTGGCTGCCCACTTGGTTCATCGACTTGTTCACGGACCCGGGCGACACTGTGCTGGATCCGTTCCTAGGATCAGGAACCACCGCGTTGGCGGCGCTGGCCAAAGGCCGCAACGTAATCGGCATTGAGCGGCACGAACCATACCTTGCCGAACTCAAGGACAAATTGGACTTCTTTGTTCCGCGGTTTCTTCAGGGCTCCAGCGCGGCGCGGATTCGTGCGGCGTGTTCGCGTAGCGTTTCCGGCTTGGCCATTGAACGGGCGTGCAGCGTTAGCCCTTCGCCGGCGTAGCGCGGAATCACATGGAAGTGGAGGTGGAAGACGGTCTGCCCCGCATCCGCGCCGTTCAATTGCAGCACCATCACGCCGCCCGGCTCGAACGCCTTGCGTACGGCGCGCGCCACCCGTTGGGTGACGGCGACGAGGCGCGTCAAGTCGTCGGCGCCGATGTGGAAGATGTCCGCCACCGGCGTCTTGGGGATCACCAACGTGTGGCCCGGGCTCTGCGGCATCACGTCCATGAACGCCAAGCAGTGCGGCTCGTTCAGCACCACATGGGCTTCGGCCTCGCCACGCAGGATTTTGGCGAAGATGTTGTTGTGGTCGTAATCCATGCGGCCCATCGTAACAGACGCGCCGCCGCATCCCCGGCGCGAACGCCAAACGCAGTAGGATCAACCGCCCCATCTACTGCGGACGAACGACATGGCGCAACGCGCACACTTGGTGGTTGGCGGCTTTCCCTTCGGGGCCGCCGCCGGCCACGACATGGACTACGCTCGGCTGACGCTGCTCGGCAAGCTCTATAGCGCCGGCTACGCCACCACCTGCGGCAATCACTTCGCGGATGTGGAGAGCGTTCTGCCGGGCGTCGACCTGCTGCTGAGCTACGTTGCCGGGCCGTACCCGGACGATGCGCAATGCCGCCACATCGAGAATTGGCTGGCGGCCGGCGGCAAGTGGTTCGCTCTGCACGGCACCAGCGGCGGTCGCGCCATGCGCATCCCGGGCAGCCGCCAGCGCAAGATGCAGCGCTTGGCGCACCACGACCTGCTCGGCGCGTTCTTCCTCAACCATCCGCCGGTGCGCCGGTTCGGGGTGAAGGTGGAAGCGCCCGAGCATCCGCTGCTCGCCGGGCTGCCATCGGCCTTCGAGGTGGATGACGAGCTCTACCTCATCGAGCGACGTGGCGACGCCACCGTGCTGCTCAGCACGGAACTGGCCGAGGATCCGTCGCCGCCGGGCTTCGGCTTCGCCTACGACGAGGACACCTCGGTCGGCGTGGACGGCAAGACGCGGGTGCTCGGCTTGGAGCGGCAGGTGGGCGACGGCAAGGTGGCGTATGTGGCGCTGGGCCATTGCCACTCGCGCGCGACGAACAGCCAGCCGTTCGTGGACGCCAGCGTGGATGTCGCCGGCAAGACGCCGACGACGTTTCGCGGCGCGTGGGAGACCACCGCGTTCGACCGCATTCTGGACAACGCTTTGGCGTGGGGCGGCGCACGGTGAACGGCGCACCGTAAACAGACTGCTGCCCAGTTCGTGTATTCTGCACGGACTCAACCACACGAGAGGCACTCCATGCCCCACGAAATGATCATCGCCGGGGGCACCGTCGTCGACGGCACCGGCGCGGCACCCCAACAAGCCGACGTGGCCATCGACAACGGCCGCATCAGCCGCGTTGGCGACCTCGCCGGCGAAGAAGCCGGGCGCACCTTGGACGCGAGCGGCAAGCTCGTCACCCCCGGCTTTGTGGACTTGCACACCCACTTGGACGCGCAGATCGGCTGGGAGCCGGAGATGCGCCCGAGTTCCTACCACGGCGTCACCACGGCGCTCATCGGCAACTGCGGCGTCACCTTCGCGCCCTGCGCCGAGGACAACCGCCGCTATCTGGCCAAGCTGATGGAGGCGGTGGAGAACATCGCCGCGGACGCCATCATGGACGGCCTGCCGTGGAACTGGACCAGCTTCGGCGAATACTTGGACAGCGTGCAGGCGCTGCGCCCGGCGCTGAACGTGGTTGGCTTGGTCGGCCACTCGGCCATCCGCTTCGAGGCGATGGGCGACAAGAGCTGCGACGAAGGCGTGCAGGCGGACGACCAAGAGCTCGCGCACATCATCCATCTGGTGAAGGAGTCCGTGCGCGGCGGCGCCGTTGGCTTCTCCACCTCGCGCTTCCTCGGCCACCGCGTGCCGGACGGCCGCTTGACGCCGGGCACCTGGGCGGATCCGCGGGAAACCAAGGCCATCCAGCAAGCCGTGGTGGAAGCCGGCGGGCGCGGCGGCCTGTTCCAAGTGGCGCCGGACATGCGCACCCGCTACCAAGTGGAGCGCGAGATGTTCGAGACCGGCGCCGAGCTCGGCTGTCACGTGTTGTTCTCCGGCGGCACCGGCGGCGAGGGCGATGGCGGCGTGGCGCGTTGGAGCGAGTTCCTGGACCGCAACAACCAAGACGGCCGCCACATCACCTCCATCTGCCACACGCGGCCGAGCGGTTCGTTCTTCGGCTTGGCGCAGCAGGCGTACCTGCGCACCCCGGCCTGGCAGGAGCTGATGAAGCTGCCGACCATCGCCGACCGCGTGGCGGCGCTGAAGGATCCGGCCACCCGCGAACGCTTGGTCTCCGAAGCCAAGGAGAAGGGCGGCTTCGGCCAAGTGGCGCGCATCCTGCACCCGATGGGCACCGGCGAGTTCCCGGACTTCGACCTCGACAACGAGAACAGCCTGCAGAAGCTCGCCGACGCCGCCGGCAAAGACCCGGTGGACGTCTATGTGGAGCGCCTGATCGCCTCCGAGGGCAAGGAGATGTGGAACCTGTGGGCCTTCGGCGGCGCGTTGAAGAACCAGTGGAACTACATGCGCCTGCCGCACGTGGTGCCCATGCTCGGCGACGCCGGCGCCCACGTCGGCCAGTTCACGGACGCGGACTCGCCGACGTTCCTGCTCGGCGAACTCACCCGCGACCGCGGCGTGTACACGCTGGAGGAGGCGGTGCATCGCATCTCCGGCAAGTCCGCGCAAGTGCTCGGCCTCAAGGAGCGCGGCAACATCCGCGAAGGCTGGCACGCCGACCTCAACGTGATCGACTACGACAACCTCACCTCCTGCCACCCCGAGTACCTGACGGACTTCCCGCACAACGGCGGCCGACTGGTGGTGAAGAGCCGCGGCTACGACGCCACGCTGGTGGGCGGCCAAGTGGTGGTGGAAAACGGCGAGTACACCGGCAACCGCCCGGGCGAGGTGATCCGCGAGTTCGCGCGCGGCTAGCCGCAAGCGCCCGGCAAGCCGCTGCCGTGTTCCGGCCCCGTTTGAGGTGGCCGGAACCGGCAACGGCCTTGGGTCGGTGCCGTAACAGCCTGCAAAGACAAGAGCACATCTACATTCGGTGAGGCTGGCATGACCTACAGCGTCGAAGTGCCGCCGACCGACCTGTACACGTCTGAAGAACGGCAGGTGGATCTGTACGGTGATGTTGATTCGCCCACGTTTCCCGCGGCGGTCAATGGCGAAACCCCATTGGATCAACTGCGCCTGAATTGGACCGAGAAGCAACTGCCGGAACGGGAACGCACGAAACACGTTCACCGGCTGCACCCGTACTTGGGCAAGTACATTCCACAACTGGTGGAGGTGTTCCTGCGCAAGTACGTTTCGTCAGGCGACACGGTGTTGGATCCCTTCTGCGGCTCAGGCACCACGTTGGTGCAGGCAAACGAGTTGGAAGTCAACAGCATCGGCTGCGATGTTTCCGCCTTCAACGTGTTGCTGTGCAACGTCAAGACGGCAAGTTACGACGTTCCGACGCTGCAGCGGGAGGCGTCCGACATAATCCAGAAAACGTCTGCGTTGACGGGGCAGAACGCAAGTTCGAGTCAAGGCGGTTTGTTCGACGAGGCCGGCCCACCGGCGGTCAACGGCACCGACAATGAGTACCTCAACATGTGGTTCGCCCCGCGTGCTCTGGACGAGTTGCTTACCTTTCGATCGCTGATTCCCAACTACCGCTATCAGGACTTCTTGAAGATCGTGTTGTCCCGTGCGGCGCGGTCGGCCAGGCTTACGACGCATTTCGATCTGGACTTCCCCAAAACGCCCACAACGGCCCCATACCAGTGCTATAAGCACGGCCGAGTATGCGTTCCCACCGAAACCGCCTTCAAGTTCATCTCGCGCTACTGTCTTGATGGCGTTCGGCGCGTCGCGCAGTTCTCTCGCTTGCGCACCGCCGCGACGGTTGCGTGTCTGCATGGCGACAGCCGCGAGCTAGACATCCCACCGGTCGACGCCGTGGTGACGAGCCCTCCCTACGTTGGATTGATCGACTACCACGAGCAACACCGCTACGCCTACGAGCTCTTGGGCTTGGCCGACAATCGAACCAGCGAAATCGGCGCCGCCGCGATGGGCCAGAGCCGCTCGGCCAAACGCGCGTATTGTTGCGGGATGGTCGGTGTTTTCCGCAAAGCCACATCGGCGCTCCGTCCAGATGGCGTGCTCGTAGTCGTTGCGGCGGATCGTCACGGTTTGTACCCCGGCATCCTCGGCGAGCTTGGCCTATGCGAGCGGGGCATCCTGCAACGGCATGTGAACCGCCGCACCGGCAGGCGGAGCGGCGAATTCCACGAGTCCATCTTCGTCTACGCCAAGCCGAAAAAACGCAAGTGCCTCCGTGCGGGAAGCGCCGGCATCGCGCCATTTACAAACGTGCAGTTGCCTCCACGCCCCAGAATGGGCCTTCGTTCACATAGGCCGTTAGGTTGTTGAAGTCGATGCCGCCGAGGGGCGAGGTGTCGTCTAGGATGTTGCGTCCGAAGGTGGCGAGTTGCAGGCGGCCGTCGCCGGAGCGCCAAGCAAGCCGCGCACCGACCTCGAACAAGCGATCGTCGCTGTATTCCACTGAGTCGTAGAGGTGGAAGTGGATGCGGCTGCGCCACTTCCAGTCGATGTCCGCCGTCACTTCGCCGCCGCCGGCGCCGTGCGGCAGCCACGCATAGCTGGCGCTGCCGTTGGCCAGCCAGCGAGGGGCGTTCGGCAGGCTGTTGCCGTGCAGGGATACCGTGCCGGGCAGTGCCCCGGGCGGATCCAGCACCGTGCAGCCGGACGCGCAGGGTTGCACGAACAAACCCGTATCGTCGATTTCGGTGTCGTTGTAGCTGGCGCCGGCGCGCAGGCGGAAGGCGCGGCCCAGCAGCAATTCGATTTCGGCCTCGATGCCCTGCCCTGCTGTTCGCTTGGCGTTCAACAAGCGGTTGGCGTTCACCGCGCCGCCGATGGCGGTGAGCTGCTGGTCGCGCAGGCGAAACCGGTACGCCGCGGCGTCCAAGCGCAGGCGTTGCTGCCACACATGCGCCTTCACGCCGGCTTCCAGTGAGACGATGCGCTCGGTGTCCGCGACGGTGACGTCGTTGCCGAAGAGCAGGCGGCCTTGGATGCTCGGCGCGCGAAAACTGCTGGCAAGGCGAACGTAGGGCTGAATGCCCGGTGCGGCGCGGTAGCGGAAGCTCAAGTCCCAGCTAGGCACCCGGTCCTTGGGTTGCCGGTGAATGGGCGCGAGCGGCCCCGCGCCTATTGGCGAGAGGAGGCGCTCCGCTTGGTACTCCTTGGCGTCGGCCGACAGCCGCAGGCCGGCGTCGATCTCCAAGCGATCGGTGGGGTGGAAGGTGGCGCCGCCGAACACGGCCCAGGCTTCGGCGCGCTGGCGTTGGCGGGCGTGGCCGGTTAGCGCGCCGTCCCGCAGCGAGTTGAAGCTGAACGAGTCGATGGCCAAGGATTCGCGGAAGTAGTACAGCCCGACGCGCCACGCCGAACGCGGCCCGGCATCGGTTTCCAAACGCACTTCTTGGCTGAATTGGCGCAGGTGCGGATGGCCATCCGCGGTCTCGGAGGGGAACGGGATCGGGTGCCCCGGGCCGTAGGGAGGCGCCCCGCCATCCACATCGCCCCGCGAGAGGTTGTCCAGCCACTCCATGCCGGTTGACGACACCAGCCGGTAGCGGCCGCGCTCGTGCCGCAATTCCACGGCCAAGCCACGCCCGGCGAACGTCTGGCTATTGTCCCCGTCCACGGCGATGCGGCCGCGCCGGAAGCCCGCTCGCAAGCGGCGCTGCCCCGGTTCGAGCGCATTGGCGCGGAACACTCGGGCGGTTCCCTCTAGATCGCGCATGTGTGCTTTGAACCGCGCCTCGAAGCTCTCAAGCGGCGTCCAGAGCAGTTGCAGGCGGGCCGCGAGGTCGCGGTAGCCGCCGAGCGCGTCCGACTGCCCGGTGTGGGTGTTGGCGATGTGGTCGCCGCGCCGTTGCACCAGCAGCGAAGCGCGGCCGGCGAGCACGGACGGGATCAACGGCCGCGACACGGCACCTTCGAGGTTAACGCTGTCGAATCGCCCCAGAGACAACCGGCCGTGGGCTTCCGGCACCCATGTCGGCGGCGCGGATTCCACCTTGATGACGCCCGCCGGCGTATTGCGGCCGAACAGCGTGCCTTGCGGGCCGCGCAGCACTTCGATGCGCTGCACGTCGAAGATGGGCGTGCCTTTCAGCAGCGGGTTCTCGAACACCACGCCATCGTGCATCACCGACACCGGCTGCGAGGCGTTCAGGTCGAAGTCCTTGTTGCCGAGCCCGCGAAGGAAGAAATAGGGGAAGATGCGCCCGTAGGACGAGGTGATTTGCAGGCTTGGCACACGGCCGCTGAGAAACCGGATGTCGCGGCCCGCGGCGCGAAGGTTGGCGAGGGTTTGGCCGCGCAGCACGGACAGGGCGAGCGGCACGTCCACGGAACTCTGCGCCTGTTTGCGGGCGGTGACGACGACCTCCTCGATCTCCGGCATCGGCTCGGCCAGCGCCAAGCCGGCCGAAGCGACGCCGAGCAGCGCCACCGCGCAGCGAGCGTTCGTGCGGTTCAACGCCTTGCCAACCGCAGGCTCACCGCGACGAACGACGTGTCGTCGTTGCGAACGCGGTAAATCACCGGTTCGCTGCCGTCGCGGCGCAAGTTCGAGACGTGGCTGCGCAGCTGGTCGTATTCGCCGCTGGCCTCGAAAGCGCCGAAGCGCGCCCAGCGGGCTTGCACGCTCAAGGTGAGTTTCGGCTTCCACTCGTGTTCCACGCCGAACAGCAGTTGGTAGCCGCGCAAGGTGTCGCGCAGCGTTCCTCCCGCTTCGCTGACGGTGCCGGCCAGGTTGCGCCGCACCGCTTCTTCGTTCGGCAAACCGGCGGCGGTGCGCACCGTGTTCGGGTCGTCGCTGCGCCGCCACAGGGCGCGGTATTCCATACGCGCCTCGGCAATCCCCGCGCCAACGCCCACAAACGGCGTGAAGCGGCCCGCGTTGGGGAAGCGCCAGTAGGCGTTGGCGAACAGATTGCTCGTGCGCAAGCCGCCGAGGCGTTCCTCCGCCTCTGGCAATTCCGCGCCGAAGATCGCCGTGAACGCTTCGCCGTCGGGGTGCAGAATGGAGGAGGATTGATCGTAGTTCGCGGCGCGGTGGAGGAACTCCAACTCCACCCGCGCCGGCCCGCGCTGGAAGCCGACGGCGGCACCGCCGAACGCGCCGCCGGCGCTGTCGAAGCGGCTTTGCCAATCGTCCACCGCGCCGACGCCGCGATTGGGATTCACGCAAGCCTCGATCTCGGCGTAGCGCGGGTTCACGAACTCGTCGCAGCGGGCGGCGCGATCCGTGTCGCCCGAGAGCAACCGCACCTTCGGCGCCACGTGGCCGCCGAGTTCGGCGCTCCAGTAGAAGGCGACGTCCGCCTGCGCCGGCAGCGCCGCCAAAGGCAGGATGGCGATGAGCGCCTTACGGTTCACGCGGCGGCCGCGGCCTCCCTCGCCTTCGCCGCCGCGACGACCTCCCGCATGCCTTCCCACTCGTCCCACTGGGCGCACAGCGCGTCCTTGGAACGCTCCCACGGATTGTTGCCGTCCTCGTACTCCAGCCATTCGCCGCGTTGCCCGCGGTCCGGGTGGTCGGAGACGCCGTTCACCATCTTGTTCGGCTGGCGCTTCTTGTTGCGAATGCGGAAGATGATGTTCTTGCGCGACTCCGTGCCCAGCTCGTTGCGCGTGCCGGAATGGGGCATGTGGAACACGGTGATGCAAGCGTCGCCCGGTTCCATGAGCACTTGCGTGGGGCGCGGCCAGCGCACGCCGTCCGGCGTCGCCTCGGAGGCGTCGTCGATGAAGTGGTCGCGCACCGCCTGCGGCAGATACACAAGGCCGCAGCGGTTCGGCGCGTCGTAGTTCAGGCGCGGCCAGCCCGGCCCTTCGGGGCCCATGCAGCCGTTCGTCTTGCGCTGCCACTGCAGGAACTTCTCGGTGACGTGGTGGGCGCCTTTGAGCAGCGCCGTTTGGCCGCAGCCTTCGCGGGTCTGGTCGTTCAAGCAGACGAACACGAAGGCGGTGAAGCTGCCCATGCCCAGCGTCATCTCCGGATCCTCGAACAGCGGCACGCTGTTGTGCCCCATCACCTCAGCGCTGCGGCCGAGGTCGCCCTTGGGGCCCGAGGCGACGTAGCGCCGGTAGATTTCGTCGGGTGTGCCTTCCTGCGGCTCCTGCGGCACACCGATGGTACACAGGCCATCCATGTGCGATTCGGCGCCGAAGTACGGCTGATCCTTCTCGCGGTAGCCAAGGTTGTTGAACCGCTCGCTGGGTTTGCGCACCGGCAGCACGCCGACTTGGCAGACGATGGGCGGATCGAAATAGCCCATCGCGTCGTGCAGGATGGGCGTCACCGTGGAGGCGTTGACGAGGTCGGTGAGCTCGCTCCGGCTGCCGGCGTATTCCCCCTTTACCGGATTGCGGAGGCGATCCAGCGCCGCGTCCACCAGTTCCGACGACACGGCGTTCTTCACCACGATGTACCCGTCGCGGTACAGCGTTTCCTTCTGTTCCAAAGTCAAGGCGTTCATGATTGGCTTGCGAATCCCCCCGCTTGTTGCGAACCCTGCGCCTAGCATACCGCGCTGCCCAACGGATTCCCAAACGGGCGGGCGCGTGTTTTGTTACGCTTTGCCGTACGCCGATGACCACCTTGCAGGACAAACCCCGTGAAGAGCACCGAACCATGACGCGCCTGACCGGTGCCGTTCTTTGCTTGGCGGCGTTGGCGCTCGGCGCCGGCTGCGTGGCAACGCCGCCGGCCGTGCCGGCGTCCGTGCAGGCGGACGCCAACTACCTGCTCCAGTTGGGGTTGATGCGCGGTCACCTGCTGGTGGGGCACGCGCTGTTCGCCCTCGGCGAGCGCGGCGCGGCGCAGACCCACTCCAAACACCCCAGCGACGAGTTGTACGCCGGTGTTGCTGGCGAATTCGCCGGCCGCGGCGCCGATGGCTTCGCCGCCCAACTCGAAGCCCACGCCGAGGCAGCGGCGCAAGGCGACGAAGCGCTCGTGGCCGCCACCTACGCGGCGGTGAGGAACGCCATCGTCCGCAGCGAGCGCGTGGTTGCCGCCTCGCCAGGCCTCGCCGCCCGCGTGATCGTCTTGATGCTGGAGGAAGCGGCCGCGGAATACGCCGTGGGCATCGTCGACGGCCAGCTCGAAAACGCCCACGAATACCAAGACGCCTACGGCTTCACGCAAGTGGCGCTGGAATGGGCGCGCGCGCAACACGCCGCCTTGGACGCGAACGACCCGGACCGCGAAGTGTTCGCCGCCATCACGCAACGCATCGCCTCGCTCGGCCGCCTATGGCCCACGTTGATGCCGCCGCCCCAGCTTGATCGCGACGCTGCCGACATCGCCAAAGCGGCGAACGAGATCGCAGACATGGCGTTGCGCTTGCGCGTTCCCGCTCGCTTCGGCGGGTGAAGCGCCCCGGCAAGTGGAATGCCGCGGCGGCGCGCGGTATCGTTCGCCTACACGCCCCGGTGGCACAGTTGGATAGCGCGGCCGCCTCCTAAGCGGCAGGTCCCAGGTTCGAATCCTGGTCGGGGCGCCAGTCCCCGCCGCAAGAGTTCCAAATCCACGGGGCCAGTGGCGTTCAGTCCTCCCCCACCGAGCATTTGCCGCCGCCCAGCACACAGAAACGCGAGCAATGCGGGTGGTTGAGCGAAACGCTGCCCAAGCTGTCCGCCAATCGCGCGCCCATGGTGAACTGTGGGTCGTAGGGCAGCAAAGTGCAGCTCACCACTTCCGGGCGGGACGCGCCTCTGCGCTTCGTCACCATGCGCGACGACGCGCACATCATGTCCGCCGGGCGAACGCCTAGCAGATTCCAACACTCGGCCGTCACCTCCGGGGTGTCGGCGAAGGCGTCCATCTCTGGAAACAGCACCAGCTGCCGGGGCGAGTAGGCGTCCACGCGCACCCCCTCGGCGGCGAAAAGCGCGGCGAAGCCATCGCGCAGACTCGCCTCGTCGTCCCCCCAGCGCTGGCGGCCGGCCACATGCACGGTGAAGCCGCGGTCGCTCAGCCAGCGCAGGCCATCGAGCGTCGGACGCCAAGAGCGGCCGCCGCGCTCCTCCTCGTGCAGTTCGGGGCGAAAGTGATCCACGGAGACGCGCAGCGTCAACTTGCCGCCATGCCGGGTGAGCAGATCCAGCAGTTCCTCGGCGCACTTCATCATGGGGCGCATGGCGTTGGTCAACACCAGCGCCTCGAACCCGGCCGCCAAGCTGTCCGCCAACATTCCCGGCAAGTCCGGATTCATGAACGGCTCGCCGCCGGTGAAACCGATCTCCTCAGTGCCCAATTCCAGCGCCACCGTTTCGCGCAGATACGCCGCCACTTCCGAGCGCGTGAGGTACACCAGCCGGTCGTTGCGCGGGCTGGATTCGATGTAGCAATTCTGGCAAGCGAGATTGCACAGCGTCCCGGTGTTGAACCAAAGTGTGCGCAGCGCCCCAAGCGGCACCTTGGCGCGCTCCTTGCCATCGGCAGTGCGGCGCGGATCCGCGAACTTGCCGGCAACGGGCGCCGGCGCCGCTTGCGCGCTGGCGATGATCGTTTGCATATGGGAAGGTTTCCGCGCCCGTGGCCGAACCGCGTCACACTGTACACACACGCGGCTCTTGTCAACCGCGTCAACCGCGCCGGGTGTGCGACATTTGTAAGCCGGCATCGAGCGCGTCGGCGTCCGCGGCCTGCAACGACAGATCGCGCCAGCCGCGTAGCCAGGTAAGTTGGCGCTTGGCCAATTGGCGCGTTGCCGCCTGCACACGCGCCAGCATCTCGGCTCGGTCATATTCGCCGTCCAAGTGGCGCCAAATCTGCCGATAGCCCACCGCGCGCATCGACGGCGTAGCAAGGGAAAGCGCCGGAATCGCGCGGAGAGCGGCCACTTCTTCCACGAAGCCTTGTTGGATCATGGCGCACACTCGCTGCTCGATGTGGGTGTGCAGCGCTTGGCGGTGCGCGGGAACGATGGCGCACTCCACCAGCCGGCAGGCGAGGCGTTCGTTGGCGGGAACGGCGGTTTTCGCCCAGAGCGCCGACATCGGCGCGCCGGTGGTTTCGCAGATCTCCAAGGCGCGGGCGATGCGTTGGCCGTTGCGCGGGTCGATGCGGGCGGCGGCGTCCGGGTCGCGTCGCGCCAGCTCTTGGTGCAGGCGCGGCCAACCTTGCGCTGCGGCGCGGGCCGCGATGCGCTGGCGCACGGCGGCGTTCGCCGGGGGCAGCTGGTCGATGCCGTGCTTGAAGGCGCGGAAGTAGAGCATGGTGCCGCCGACCAAGAGCGGCGTGCGACCGGCGGCGAATGCGTCGCGCACGGCGGCGTCCGCATCCGCCACGAAACGCGCCGCGGAATAGCTCTCCCACGGTTCGCGGATGTCCACCAGCGCGTGGGGGTGGCGGGCGAGCGTGGCGGGGTCCGGCTTGGCGGTGCCGATGTCCATGCGCCGATACACCATCGCCGAATCGACGCTGATGATCGCCACGTTCCCGCGCTCGACCAAGCGCAACGCCGCCGCTGTCTTGCCGGCGGCGGTGGGGCCCATGAGCGTCAGCACCACGGGTCTCGGCGCACCGCCAGCGTCTTGCACACGGCAGCGGGTGGAGTCCTGCGGGTTGCGGTTGCGAGGCATTCGGCGGCACACGGGCCAACACGGCAAAGCCATTGAAACACGCGGTGTGCAAGCCCGGGAGCAGGCGTTCCGCCTGCATGCGGGCGAGACGCCCGCGCTCCCAGCATCCGTCACCAAGAATTTGGCGTATGCTGTGACGAATCTCTGGTAGCGGACGGTCAACGTCATGCGCATCAAGGTTATCGACAGCGTTTGCAGCCGGGCGAGATGACCGCGGGCGAAACTGCCGCAACGCCGCCGGTGCGCGTCGGTTTGATGGGCTTCGGGCAGGTGGGGCGGCAGACGTACCTCTGCGCGCTGGCGGATCCGCGTTGCGAGGTGGTTGCGGTTTCGGACGTTGGCGAACCGACCATCCTGCACCATCTGTTGACGCGCTCCACCACGCCGCGGCCGGCCGCCGGCGCGATTGCGTTGGAAGGCAACTACTTGGTGGCGCGGCTGCCCAGCGGCACCCGGCGGGCGCGTGTGCTGCGGGCGGAGAAGCCCGCCGAGGTGCCTTGGGATGTGCTGGACGTTGAAGTGGTCATCGACGCCACCGGCCGCTTCCGCACCCGCCGCGATCTCGCGCCGCATCTGGCCAACGGGGCGCGCCGGGTGATCGTATCGTCGCTGCCGGCGCAAAGCTCGGGCGAAAGTGCTTTGGATCGCGTGGTGCTCTACGGCGTCAACCACGGCAGCGCCACGGCGCAGGATCGAATCGTGTCCGCGGGTTCCGCCTCCACCACGGCCACGGCGCTGGCGCTGCAAGTGCTCACGCAAGCGCAGCCCATCGCCCACGCGACGTTGACGTCGGTTCACGCCTACACCAGCGATCAAAGCCTGCAGGATCATGTGGGCGCGGATTACCGCCGCAGCCGTTCCGGCGCCGAGAACATCATCCCCAACGACGCGCCGGCGGTGCGCTGGGTGGAGCGGCTGATGCCCGCGGCGGCCGGCAAGGTGAGCGGCTTCGCCATGAACGTGCCGGTGCCGGCCGGGTCGCTGCTCGATCTCACCATCGCGTTCGCCGATGGCGGCGTGGAAGCCAGCGCGGTGAACGATTGGTTCGTCGCCGCGGCCGAAGCGTCGCCACGCTTGCTGGGCGTGACGCGGGATCCCATCGTGTCCTCGGATGTGAAAAGCTGCCCGCAGTCGCTGCTGGTGGACCTGCAGGGCACGCTGCGCGCCGGCGAGCGCCTGGTCAAACTGCTGGCTTGGCACGAAACGCTGGGCCACGCGCACCGCATTCTGGACGTGGCGGCCTGCTACGCGGGCTTGGATGGGGGCGCGACGCAGCCGAACGCCGCGACAACGGGAAGCTAACCATGCGCATCGCCATCAACGGTTTCGGGCGCATCGGACGCGCCGTGTTCCGCATCGCGCAAACGCGCGCCGAGCTCGACGTGGTCGCCATCAACGACCTGTTCGACCACGACACGCTGGCGTACCTGCTCACCTACGACACGGTGATGGGGCGCTTCGAAGGCCCGGTGACCATCGCCGACGGCGAGCTGGTGACGCCGGGCGGCCGCGCCCGTCTCCTCGAGGAGCGCAATCCGGCCGAGCTGCCGTGGAACGAATTGGCCGTGGACGCCGTGGTGGAATCCACCGGCGTGTTCCGCTCCCGCGAGCAGGTGGCGACGCACCTCGCCGCCGGCGCCAAACGCGCCGTGTTGACCGTGCCGGCGAAGGACGCCATCGACCACACCGTGGTGATGGGCGTGAACGAGGACGGCCTGCGCCCCAGCCACCGCCTGATCTCCAACGCCAGTTGCACCACCAACTGCCTCGCGCCGGTGGCCAAGGTGCTGGCCGACCGGTTCGGCATCCGCGAAGGCGTGATCAACACCGTTCACGCCTACACCAACGACCAAAGCCTCGCCGACGTTCCGCACACGGACTGGCGCCGCAGCCGCGCCGCGGCGGAGAACATCATCCCCACCTCCACCGGCGCCGCCAAGGCGGTGGGCGAAGTGCTGCCGGCGCTGCGCGGGCGCTTGGACGGCATCGCCTCCCGGGTGCCGGTGCTGGACGGTTCGGTGGTGGATCTGTTCGTGGAACTCGAACAAGCCACCAGCGTGGAGGCGGTTCACGAAGCGATGCGCACCGAGGCCGCGTCCGCCCGGCTCGGCAAGGTGCTGGAGGTGATCGACGAGCCGGTGGTTTCCTCGGACGTCATCGGCAATCCCCACTCCTCCATCTTCGACGCGTCGTTCACGCAGCTGACCGGCGGCCGTTTTCTCAAGGCGCTGTCGTGGTACGACAACGAGTGGGGCTACTCCAACCGCGTCTGCGACCTGCTGGAGCTGTTGGCGACGCTGGATTGAACCACCGCCGCCGGCGCGTTCACCGCCGCGCCGCGTGGAACTTCGCCACCCAGTCCAGCAACCGCTCCGGCGCGTGCGCCTTGCGCCATGCGCTGGCCGCGAACTTGCTGGCCTCGGCGAGCGTCGGGTAGATGTGGATGGTGCCCATCACCTTCTTCAAGCCGAGCTTCCATTTCATGGCCAGCACGAACTCCGCGGCGAGGTCGCCGGCGTGGTGGCCGACGATGGTGACGCCGAGGATGCGATCCTTGCCCGGCCGCGTGAGCACCTTGACGAAGCCCTTGCCCTCGCCGTCCGCCAACGCCCGATCCAAGTGGGCAAGGTCGAAACGGGTCACTTCCACATCAAGGTTGCGTTGCGCTGCCTCCTGCTCGTTCAGGCCCACCCGGGCCACTTCGGGATCCGTGAACGTGGTCCACGGAATCACCGAATAATCCACCTTGAAGCGGCGGAACATGCCGAACATGGGATTCACCGCGGCGTACCACGCCTGATGCGAAGCGGTGTGGGTGAACTGGTAGGGGCCGGTGACGTCGCCGCAGGCGTAGATGGTGGGAACCGACGTGCGCAGATAATCGTCCACCTCCACCGAGCCGTTCTCGCGCAGCGTGACGCCCACTTCGCGCAAGCCCAAGCCGTCCGTGTTGGGCGTGCGGCCAACCGCCACCAGAATGCGATCGAAAGGCACGGCGACCTCGCCATCCTCCCCGGCACACACCAAGCGCCGCTCCCCGTTCGCGGCTTCCACGCGCACCGCTTGGTGGTTCGTCAGCACGCGCACGCCTTCGGCCTCGAACTGCCCCCGCACCAGCGCCGCCACCTCGTCGTCCTCGCGCATCAGCAGGTGCGGATTGCGCTCCACCTGCGTCACCTCGGCGCCGAAGCGGGCGAACGCCTGCGCCAGCTCGCAGCCGATGGGGCCGCCGCCGAGCACCACGAAGCGGCGCGGCAGGGCGCGCAGTTCCCAAACGGTGTCCGAAGTGACGTAGTCGTCCGCCTGAAGGCCGGGAATGTCCGGCACGAACGGCCTGCCACCGGTGGCCACCACGATGTTGCGCGTGGTGATCTCGTCGTCGCCCACGCGCACCCGCCACGGCGAAACGATGGTGGCGTCGCCGGCCACGCAGTCCACGCCCAAGCCGGTGTAGCGTTCCACCGAGTCGTTCGGCTCGATCTGTCGGATGACGCCTTGCACCCGCTCCATCACGTCCGCGAAATCGAACTCGGCGGCGGCGCTTTGGAACCCGAACTCCTTGGCCCGCGCCATGTACGAGAGCATCTTGGCGGAGCGCAGCAGCGACTTGCTGGGCACGCAGCCGGTGTTCAGGCAGTCGCCGCCCATGCGATGGCGTTCGATCAGCGTCACCTTCGCCTTCACCGTGGCGGCGATGAGGGCCGCCACCAAGCCCCCGGAGCCCGCGCCGATCACCACCATGTTCGTATCGAACCGGCGCGGCTTCTCGAACCGCCGCAGCGCCGCTCGCGCGCGGTAGCCGTCCAGCGCCTTCTTGGCCAACAGCGGGAACAAGCCGAGCAGCAGAAACGAACCGATGAACGCCGGCGAGAGAATGCCACTGAGGCTCTCCAGCTGCGCCAACTGCACTCCGGCGTTCACATAGACGCAGGTGGCGGACAACATGCCGAGTTGGCTGACCCAGTAGAACGTCCAAGTGCGCATCGGGGTCACGCCCATCGCCAAGTTGATAACGGCGGGCGGAATGGCCACCACCAGCCGCATGGCGAAGAGGTAGAACGCGCCGTCCTTCGCCACGCCGCGGTCGATGGCGGCCAACTGCTTCGCAAAGCGCTTGCGCACCGCGTCGCGGAACAGCAGCCGGGCGGCTAGAAACGCCAAGGTGGCGCCGAGCGTGCTGGCGAACGACACCACCGCCGCGCCCAGCCAAAAGCCGAACAGGGCACCGGCGGAGAGGGTGAGCACCAACGCGATGGGCAACGAAAGCGCCATCGCCAAGACGTACACGAGGAAGAACGCGCCCAGCACGAGCAGCCGGTTCTCGCGCTGGAACTCTTGGATCTCCCGCAGGTTTTCCTTGACGTTCTCCAGCGTGAAGAACGCGCCGAGGTCGAAGTAGAAAAACGCGGCGATGAAGGCGGCAACAAGCCCCAGCAGGACGATTTTGGACGCTTTCAAGTCAACTCCCCATGCTCGCCGGAGCCCGCGGGAGCCCGCCGGGGCCCGCCAGAATAGCAAGAATAGACGATTTTCCGCGCCGGTCGTCGTGCGCTATGATCGCAGGCGTTGGCAGTCGATGAGGTGCGCCTTCATGCGATACGCACGGAACAAAGCTCTGGGGATCGTGGCGGCGCTCGCCGCCGGTTTCGCGCTTGCGCAGGCCGTGCCGTTCGACACGGTGGCGGACATCGCCGAGCGCACACGGCCGTTCGGCGAGCTGTGCCTGCAAGGCGAGGACTGCGGCGGGCGAACCGCCGCGCCGGCGCCGGCCGCGGCGGAGGGACGCAGCGGCGAAGCGGTGTACGCCGCGCATTGCCATGTCTGCCACGCCACCGGCCTGAACGACGCGCCGAAACTGGCGGACGCGGCGGCGTGGGCCACGCGGCTGGCGAAAGGCGCCGAAGCGTTGCTGCGGGTCACCAAAGAGGGCCTCAACACGATGCCGCCGATGGGCACCTGCATGAACTGCACGGATGCCGAGCTGCAGGCCGCCATCGACTACATGACCACGGCGCCCGAATAGTCGCCAGAGCAAGCCAGCCGCACCGCTCCCCGCACTACGCCTACCCCCCCTCCCTCAAGCGCTGGCTTCACGTTCGATAGCCGAGCGCTTCCGCTGCATGGGCCGTGCCGATTACCTCGGCGCCGGCTAGGTCAGCCACCGTCCGCGCCACTTTGCGTACGCGGTGTACGCCTCGCGCCGAGAGGCCGAAGCGTTTGGCGGCGCGGCGCAGGAGGGCGCTGGCGGCGTCTTCGAGGACGCAGAACGCATCCACTTCGGCTGCTCCGAGCGCGGCGTTGGCTTTGCCGCAGCGCTGCAGCTGGCGTTCTCGCGCCAGCGCGATGGCGTCGCGCAGGGAGTCGTCGTCGCCGGACTGAGCTTTGGTCTCCCACAAGTCCTCGTCCGAGACCGGGCCCACTTCCACGCGAATGTCGATGCGATCCAGCAGCGGCCCGGAGACGCGGCCGCGGTATTGGCGGATCTGTTGCGGCGTGCAGCGGCAGCGGGCTTCGTCGCAGACGTAGCCGGCGGGGCAGGGATTCATCGCGGCGATGAGTTGGAAGCGCGCCGGGAAACGCACGGTTTGCTGCACGCGGGCGACGGCGATGGCGTGTTCCTCCAGCGGCTCGCGCAGGGCTTCAAGCACGTCGCGTTGGAACTCGGGCAGCTCGTCTAGGAACAACACGCCGCAGTGCGCCAGCGTCACCTCGCCCGGGGCCACAGGATTGCCGCCGCCAACCATCGCCGCGGCGGAAGCGGTGTGGTGCGGGTCGCAGTAAGGGCGCACGCCGAACGGCGGCGGGCGGCGACCGGAAACCGAGTACACGTTGGCCACGTCGATGGCCTCGGTTTTGGCCAACGGCGGCAGCAGCGCGGCGAGCCTTCTTGCCAGCATGGTCTTGCCGGTGCCGGGCGGGCCGGTCATCAACATGTGGTGGGCGCCGGCGGCGGCCACCGCCAAGGCGCGCTTGGCATGGGCTTGGCCGCGCACGTCCGAGAGGGCGATTCGCGGGCGGCGCGGCGCCGCGGCCGGGGGTGGCAATGCGGCCGGGGGCGGCAACGTCTCCGCTTGCAGCAGGCGCACCACATCCAGCAGCGAGGCGGCCGGATGCACCGCCACGTCCGTAAGCGGCGCCAGTTCGGCGCGATGGGCCAGGGGCACCACCAGCCGCGCCGGTTGTTCGCCTGCGCTCGTCGTGCGGAGCTTCGCGGCGGCGCAGAACGCCCCGCGCACCGGACGCAGCTCGCCATACAGGGAGAGCTCGCCGAGGAACTCCAAGCGGGCCAAGTGGCGGCTTTCCACCTGCTCGGTGGCGGTGAGGATGGCGATGGCGATGGCGAGGTCGTAGCGGCCGCCGTGCTTCGCCAGATCCGCTGGCGCAAGGTTGACCACCACCCGGCCCTGCGGGTACTTGAAGCCGACGTTCTTGATGGCGCTGCGCACGCGGTCGCGGGCCTCGCGCACCGCCTTCTGCGCCATGCCCACCAAGGTGAAGCAAGGCGTGCCGGCTTGGAAGTGCGCTTCCACGAGCACGGGCGGGGCATCGACGCCTACTTGGGCGCGGGTTCGGACGGGTATGGACATGCGCCGAAGTTTGCGCGGCGCCGGTGGCGGGCGGAAGCGGAAAACGCCCATGCGCGGTGTGGGAAATCGCCCCGGCGTGCGCCTTTTTTCGACCGCCGGTGGCACCTTTTTGGTGCGCTTTGCACCGAAATGCTACGCAATAAGGCACGGCTGATGGCGGTCGGCGCATGGCAAGAACGTCATAAGATGTTGAAAATAAACGAAATAGTCCGTTGTGGCACACCCCTTGCTCTTATGCGAACCTTGTGTGTGTGGGCGTGTTGCGCGGACGAACATCCGGCGACGCCCGTTCGTAACACCACTCGACAGTGAGGATTGACACATGAAGATGCTACTGAAAGCGCTTGCCGCGGCAGGCCTGCTGACCGCTTCGGCGGCGACCGGCGCGGAGTTCTCCGCCAACGTCGCGTTGACGACGGACTACTCGTTCCGCGGGTGGTCGCAAACGCTGCGCGATCCGGCCATCCAAGGCGGGTTCGACGTCGGCTTCGACTCGGGTTTCTCGGTCGGCACCTGGGCGTCCACCGTCAACTTCGGCGAGACGTCCATGGAATGGGACTTGTACGTCGGCTGGAGCAAGGAGATCTCCGATGGCGTGTCGCTGGATCTCACCGCCATCTACTTCGACTACCCCAACGACCGCGATGCGCTGAACTACCAAGAGTACGCGGCTGCCCTTTCCTTCGGCGACGTGTCGCTCAGCATCAACTACTCGCCGGCGTACTTGGGGACGGATGACCTGAGCTTCATCTACCCCGCCGTCTCGTACGAGAAGTCGTTCAGCGACAGCGTCTCCGGCAGCGTGTCCATCGGCTACAGCAAAGGGGATTACAAGGGGGATGAGATTTTCGTTTTCGACGACTACGTCGACTACAGCGCCAGCATCACCTACGGCACCGACGTCGGCATCGACGTCACCGTAGGATTGGTGGGCACGAACAACGAGGAATGCGGCAAGGACTGCGAGCTGCGCCCGGTGTTCACGCTGGCGAAGAGCCTCTAGCCGAGGCACAGCGCAACGGGAAGGTCTTGCGCGGCTCGGTTCGCCGGGCCGCGCAGGCGGAACCTCAAGACCAACATCGCCGAAGGCGCGGCGCCGACCAAACCGGCACCGGCCGATCCGGCGAAGAAGGGAGGACGAAATGAAACTCATCACGGCAATCATCAAACCGTTCAAGCTCGACGACGTTCGGGAATCGCTTTCCGAAATCGGCGTCCAGGGCATGACGGTGACGGAAGTGAAAGGCTTCGGCCGCCAAAAGGGGCACACCGAGCTGTACCGGGGCGCCGAGTACGTCGTTGACTTTCTGCCGAAAGTCAAAGTCGAGGTGGCCGTGGACGACGGGCTCTTGGATCAATGCCTGGAAGCCATCGGCAAGGCGGCGAACACCGGCAAGGTTGGGGACGGCAAGATCTTCGTCTTCTCCTTGGAGGAGGTCGTGCGCATCCGAACGGGGGAAACCGGCACCGACGCCGTGTGACCGCCGCACTACTCTGAGCGGCATTGACCTCTCTCCAGATGAGTCAAGTTCGCCGCCGGCCCGCGCCCCGCAAGGCGCGCAACCACTAGGAGAGGATTCGTGGAAGATCTCATCCAAACCAACTACGCGCTGGACACCTTTTACTTTCTGTTGATGGGTGTTCTGGTGATGTTCATGGCGAGCGGCTTTTCGATGCTCGAAGCCGGCTTGGTGCGCGCCAAGAACACGTCCGAAATCCTCACCAAGAACGTCGCCCTCTACTCCATCGCGTGCATCATGTACCTGCTCGTTGGCTACAACTTCATGTACATGGACGCGCCGGAAGGCGGCGTTCTGCCGAGTTTCGGCTGGTTGATCGGGGTGGAGAACACCACCGAGCAGATCCTCGCCGGCACCGCCGGCGGCGTGGCGACGGATCACTCGGAGCGTTCGGACTACTTCTTCCAAGTGGTGTTCGTGGCCACCGCCATGTCCATCGTCTCCGGCGCGGTGGCGGAGCGGATGAAGCTGTGGGCGTTCCTCCTCTTCGCCGTGGTGATGACCGGCGTCATCTATCCGGTGCAGGGCATGTGGACTTGGGGCGGCGGCTGGTTGAGCGATCTCGGCTACTCGGATTTCGCCGGCTCCGGCATCGTCCACCTGTGTGGCGCGGCGGCGGCCTTGGCGGGCGTCATCCTGCTCGGCCCGCGCAGCGGCAAATACCGGCCGGACGGTTCGGCGAACGCCCTCCCCGGTTGCAACATGCCGCTGGCGACGCTGGGCATGTTCATCCTCTGGTTCGGCTGGTTCGGCTTCAACGGCGGCTCGGAGCTCAAGCTCTCCAACGTGGACGAGGCCAACGCCGTGGCGCAGGTGTTCGTGAACACCAACATCGCCGCGTGCGGCGGCTTGGTGGCGGCGCTGGTGCTGGCGCGGGCGTGGTTCGGCAAGGCGGACTTGACCATGGCGCTGAACGGCGCCTTGGCGGGGTTGGTGGCCATCACCGCCGACCCGCTTTCGCCGGAACCGTTCTGGTCGATGTTGATCGGCGCGGTGGGCGGCGTGATCGTGGTGACCTCCATCGTGCTGCTCGACAAGATCAAAATCGACGACCCGGTGGGCGCCATCAGCGTTCACGGCACCTGCGGCATCTGGGGCGTTCTGGCCGTGGTGTTCAACAACGGCGAGGCGACCATCGGGGGGCAGTTGATTGGCATTGCCGGCATCTTCGGTTGGGTGTTCGTGGCGGCGCTAATTGTCTGGCTGATCCTCAAGGTGACGATGGGCATCCGCGTCTCCGAAGAAGAGGAGCAGGCCGGAGTGGACCTTTCCGAAACGGGTATCGAAGCCTACCCGGAGTTCGTTCAAGCCGCCTGACCGCGGCAGATACCCAAGGGGCGCGGCCACGCCCCTTGGGTCTTTCCCAACGCGATCTAGGCGTCCGCCTTGTAGGCGGGCTCGATGACGCCCAGCGCAATCAAACTGTCACCAGTGTCCTTCAACGTGTCGCGGACGTTGTGCGTGACCAAGCCCAACTCGTTGATGGCCTTGGTGCAGCGGGCGCGCAGCCGGGCGTCGGTGGGTGGCGGGTAGTAGTCGCCGGCCACGTTGATGTTCGGGTAGAGCTCCCCCAGCAGGTCGAGGAGCATGGGCATGGACGGTTCGCCCGATTCGTCCGTGGCCACCATCATGTAGCGCGAGCCGTTGCCCGCGCGTGGGCTTTCGGCAGCCAACCGCTGCGCTTGGGCGATGTCGCGCACGTCGATGATGTTCCACTGAAAGCCGTCGTCGCTGAAGTCCGTGGTGCCGGAGAGCATGAGACCGATGCGCCGCTGCCAAATCGTGTTGTGGGGCGCGCCGAACAGCGGCCCCAGCACATGGCAGGGGCAGATGGAGATCACGTCGATGCCGTGCTTGGCGCCGAAGTCGTAGCCGTAGCGCTCGGCGTCCACTTTGCCCTTGGCGTAGGTGGCGTGCTCGGCCGTCCAGTGGCTGACCATTTCGCCGTCCTTGTTGGGGCGCGTGTAGCGGGCGTCCAGCGTCTCGTAGCTGCCGCCGGCCCAGTCGTCCTCGGTGTACATGTAGTTTTCCGGACGGTCCGGAGCGCCCGGCCCCATCACCGCAGCGGTGGAGGAGGTGTAGATGACGCGCTTCACGGTGCCGCTCTTGCGGCAGGACTCCAGAATGCCAGCGGTCATGTCCAGCAGGCTCGCGTACATGCGCTCCCGCACCGGCGGGCCGTAGCGCTTGTCCGTGCCGATCTCGGCGGCGACGTGAAACACCGCGCTGCAGCCGGCGAAAGCGTCGTCGTAGCCGCCGTTGGCGGCGTCCATCAAGTCCACGGACAGGAGCTCAACGCTGCCCGGGCCCTTGGCGTCCATCTCCTTGAGGTACGCCGTCTTGTCCTCGCGGCTGGTGTCGCGCATGCAGGCGCGCACCGCGTAACCAGCCTCGACCAGATTGTGTACCACATGCGCGCCGATGAAACCCGACGCGCCCGTTACCGCGACGGGCCCGTCGCCCGGCCCAGAAATTGCCGCCATTGCGACCTCCCTCGTGTTGTCGAAGCGCCAAGCGTACAACAACCGCCCGGCGCTCGCTTTCAGTCCGCCGCCACCTCGGGCGCCAGCCGCGCGACGTGGTTGGAGATGCTCACCGTGCGCCGCCCCATGCGCAGCGGGTTGCGGTCGTGGCCGTTGGTGCAATAGCCCATGGAGATGCCGCTGCCGGGATCCGCCCAGCCGATCTGCCCGCCGGCGCCGCCGTGGCCGAACGCGAACGGGGAGTTGGCGTGGCCGAAGCCGCGGAAGTTGCGATCCGCATCGCCGGCGACGACGATGCCGAGGCCGCGGTTGACGCGCTTGCCGGTGAGCGGATCCGCCAGCTCGCCGGAGCGCACGTAGCGCGCCGTCGCCATCGTGTCGTTGCGCCAAACGCGCAGGTGGCCGCGGCTGCCGCCGTGCATCAGCGCTTGGTAGAACAACGCGAGTTCGGCCGCGGTCATGATGCCGCCGCCGCCGGGCACCCCCACGGCGCGCACGTCCTCGCGGTTGAAGCTGAGGATCGCCTCCTCGGTCACTTCCGTCACCGGCGGTTCGGGAATGCCCAGGCGGGCGTAGTCCTCCGCCGACATCGCTGCGCCGCAATGCGTGAGTTCGGCGACGCGGTGGTTCTGCTCCGGCGGCAAGCCAACGTGTAGGTCCGGCAACGCCAGCCGCTGCGCGATCTCCGTCCGCACGAACTCGTGGAAATCGCGCCCGGTCTTGCGCTCGATGACCTCCGCCAGCACCCACATGCTGGACGTGGGGTGGTACTCGAAGCGCGAACCGGGCGGCCAGTTCAGCCGCCAAGACGCGAACCGCGCCAAGCGCCGCTGCTTGTCCGGCCAATCCGCCGGCGCGAACGGCGCGTGCGGGAACCCGGCGTTGTGGACGAACAACTGCTCCACCGTGATCACTTCTTTGCCGTTCGTGCCGAACTCCGGCACGATGTCCGCTACGCGCTGGCTCAAGTGCAGTTGATCACGTTCCATGAGCAGCCAAGCCGCCGCGCTGGTGATGGCCTTGGTGCAGGAGAAGACGCAATACAGCGTGTCGCAGGTGGCGTCGCCCACCGTCTCGAACAGCGCCAGCTTGCCGTGCCGGGCGACGGCGATCTGCGCCGACGGCAACAGCCCTTCGTCCACTTCCCGCCGCACCCGCGCCACCACCGCGGCGACTTTGTCGGCATCCAAACCGACCGCTTCCGGCGATTCGGCGAAAAACTCATCGGCAGGCACTTGGCGTCTCCTCTGGTTGGCAGGAGGCGAAGTCTAGACCACCGGCAAAACATGGCCTCGCGTGGGAGGGGTGTACGACAAATCTTGGTGACGGGTGCTGGGAGCGCGGGCGTCTCGCCCGCATGCAGGCGGAACGCCTGCGTTTCCCGGCTTGGTGCCGACACCCTTGCCAAAGAGGTCTGTCGTACACCCGCGTGGCAGAATGTCGCCATGCAGCGGTGTTGGAGCGTGGGCGCTTGGCTGGCCGCCGCCGTGGTCGGTTTGCCCATCGCCGCGGTGTTGTGGACGCTGGTGACGCCGGCCGGCGAATCGTGGCGGCATTTGCGCGCCACGGTGCTGGCGGACTACGCCGCGAACACGCTGTTGCTTGCGGTCATGGTGGGGGTTTTGGCCGCCGTCATCGGCGTGGCGACGGCGTGGACGGTGGCCACGAAGGAGTTCCCCGGGCGCGGCGTGCTCTCTTGGGCGTTGGTGCTGCCGTTGGCGGCGCCGGCGTATGTGGTTGCGTATGTGTACACGGACCTGCTCGAACATTCCGGGCCGGTGCAAACAGTGCTGCGCGAGGCGATGGGTTGGCGCGTTGGCGATTACGTCTTTCCCTCCATTCGCTCGCTTGGCGGCGCCGCGCTCATGCTGGCGTTGGTGCTCTATCCGTATGTGTACCTCTTGGCTCGTACGGCGTTCGCTGCCCAAGCCGCCTCCCTCGCCGAGGCGGCGCGAATGCTTGGGGCCGGGCCGGCGCGGGCGTTCTGGCGCGTGGCGCTGCCGGCGGCGCGGCCAGCCATCGCCGGCGGCGTGGCCTTGGCCGGCATGGAAGCCGTGGCGGATTTCGGCGTGGTGGAATACTTCGGCGTCGCCACCTTCACCACCGGCATCTTCCGCACTTGGTTCGCGCTCGGCGACCGCGCCGCGGCCGCGCAGCTAGCGGCTTGGCTGTTCGTCGTGGTGGCGGTGCTGGTGCTGGTGGAACACTACGGTCGCCGCGGCCGGTTCAGCAATCCCGTTCGCCGTGGAGCGGCCGCGCCGCGACGGCGTTTGACCGGCGGGCGGGCGTTGTTGGCCGCTGGCGGCTGCGTCTTGCCGTTGCTGTTCGGCTTCGCCCTGCCGGCATTGGTTCTCGTTCGCCATGCGTTGGCGGTGGGTGATCCGCTGTGGGGCAGGGGCTTCGCGGATTTCGTGGCCGCCAGCTTCGGCGTCGCCGCGGCCGCCGCGGTCATCGCCACGGCGCTGGCGTTGGCCTTGGCGTACATTGTGCGCTTGCGCCGCGGCCGCGCGCTGGGCGTGGCGGTGCGGCTCGCCACGTTGGGTTACGCGCTCCCCGGCGCCGTGCTGGCGGTTGGCGTGCTGGTGCCGCTCACCGCGTTGGACAAGTCGCTGGCGCGTTTCCTGAACGCCCGCTTCGACGCCGACGTGGGCTTACTGCTAACCGGCACCGCCGCGGCGCTGGTGTTCGCGTATGTGGCGCGGTTCCTCACGGTGGCGTACAACGCCTGCCACGGCGGTTTGGAGAAAATCCACCGCCTGTTGGACGATGTGGCGCAAACGCTGGGCGCCACGCCTCGCCGTGTGCTGGGCGCGGTGCACGTGCCGCTCTTGGGCGGCGCCGTGGCCAGCGCCGCCTTGCTGGTGTTCGTGGACGTGCTGAAGGAACTCCCCGCCACCCTGATCCTGCGCCCCTTCGATTTCGAGACGTTGGCCACCCGCGTGTACCGGCTGGCCTCGGACGAACGCCTGCCCGAGGCTTCCACCGCCGCCCTCGCCATCGTGCTGGTGGGGCTGGTGCCGGCGGTATTGCTCGGCGCGAGAGACCGCGCTTGGCGTTCCCGGGGCAGGATGGTGCCTTGACGCCGCCGACTTACCGTGCGTACATTCCCCGTCCTCGTGTACGTCTTGCAGGATCGCGATGCAAACCAAACGCACGCCACGGCTTGATGACGACCTCGGTCGGCAAGCCAAGCAACACGGCAAGCAAGCCGGGCGCTCGGTCTCGCTTTCGCCTAAAGTGACGGAGTTGATGGGCGCACTCGAGAATGCTCGCGTCGACGAGGCGGACTACCATGCCTACTTGAAAAGGAAGTACCTCTACGCGCCGCCTCGCTGAAGCATAGCTCGCGGGTGGTAATCTTCGCTGTCGTCAATCCCGCCCGGGCATCTGCCTCGGCCGCGGCATTGGCGTTCAGTTGCGGAAGAGTATCCATAGCAATGGCGAGACGGCGCGGGTGGTTGCGCGAGACATTCCACAAGACCGGCTCGCCGCGCTGGTTTTTTCGTGGTTCGCGGTCGTGGATGGTGGGGTTGTTCGCCGTCGGCGGGGTTCTGGTGGTGGTGGGTTCCGTTTGGGGCCTCGGCTTCGTGCCGCCGGATCGACTGCAGGGCGATAGCTTCCGCATCATGTTCGTTCACGTTCCGGCCGTGCATGTGGCGCAAACGGTGTACTTCGCCATCGCGGTGGCCGGGGTGGTGTTTCTGGTGTGGCGCATGAAAATGGCCGATCTGCTTATTGCTGCGGCGGCGCCGGTGGGGTTGGTGCTCACCGCGTCGGCGCTGGCCACTGGCATCGTCTGGGGCATGCCCACATGGGGCACCGGCTGGGTGTGGGACGCGCGCACGGTGTCCACGCTGGTGCTGCTGTTTCTGTTCTTCGGCCTGGTTGCCCTGCGCCAAGCCATCGTGCGGCCGGAACGGGCGGCGTTGGCGGTGTCGCTGCTGGGGGTGGTGGGGGTGGTGAACCTGCCGTTGATCAAGTATTCGGTGGAGTGGTTCACCACGCTGCACCAGCCGCCGAGCATTCGCATCGGCGAGAAGCCCGCCATCGCGGCGGTGTTCCTTTGGCCGCTGGCCTGCAACGCGCTCGGCTACTACCTGCTCACCGCGGCGGCGGTGATCGCCGCCTTGCGGGCGCGCATCGTGGAGCGGGAAGCCGGCGCCGAGTGGGTGCGCGAGTGGCTTTCCGGCAAGGCGGCGTGACCGCGGTGGCGGAGTGGCTGGCGATGGGCGGGCACGGGGCGTACGTGTGGAGCGCCTACGCGCTGAGCTTGGCGGCGCTGCTGGGCATCTGCGTCGCGCCGCTGTTGCGAATGCGGGCGTTGCTGCGCCGCTTGCGCCGGCGTTTGGCGGATGCAGAGGAGACGGGCTGATGCATCCGGTGCGCCGCCAGCGCTTAGCGATGTTGCTGTTCGTGTTGACCGGCGCGGCGGCCACGTTGGCGTTCTCCATGCTGGCGTTGCGCGAGAACGTGAACCTCTTCTACGAACCGGAAAAGGTGGTCGGCGGCGCGGCGCCGGTGGACGAGCGCATCCGCGCCGGCGGCATGGTGGCGGCCGGCAGCGTGATACACGACGACACCGGCCTCGGCGTGCGCTTCGTGGTGACGGATCACCGCGGGCACGACTTCGAGGTGCGCTACACGGGCATCCTGCCGGCGCTGTTCCGCGAGGGCGAGGGCGTGCTGGCGACCGGACGCCTAGGCGCGGACGGGGTGTTCCACGCGGAGGAGATCGTCGCCAAGCACGACGAGGACTACATGCCGCCGGAGCTGGAGGGCATCGCCGGCCACGCGGAATAGCCCCGGCTTCAGGTGTAGCGGTACGGTCGCCCGGCCTGCTCCATCGTGGCGTTGTAGTCGCGCAGGATCTCCACCACCCGGGCGTTGCGCGGGCTTTCCTTCGCTATCTCGTCCCAGAACTTGCGCGCCTCGGCTTCCACGCCGGCCCACTCCTCGTCCGCGATGCTCGTCAGCGCGAGTTTGGTGCCTTGCGTGCGCAACTTCGCCTCGCCCGCCCAGTACCAGTGCTGGCGGTAGTAGTGGGAACTCTCCATGCACAGCCGAAACAGTTCGCGCAGCCGCTCCGGCAGCGCGTTCCACCGCTCCGAGTTGGCGAAGTAGGAGCCGCACCACGCGCCGGAGATGTTGTTGGTGAGGAAGTAGCTGGTCACGTCCGCCCACCCCACCGTGTAGTCCTCGGTGATGCCGGACCACGCGAGGCCGTCGAGTTCCTTGGCGCGCACGGCCGCCGTCACGTCCGCCCACGGCAGCGTCACCGGCACGACGCCGAAACGCGAGAGGAACCGGCCGGCGGTGGGAAAGGTGAACAGCTTGAGGCCCTGCAAGTCCGCCAATTTGCGGATCGGCTTGACAGTGTTGATGTGGCACGGATCCCACGCCCCGGCGCCCAGCCAGGTAACGCCCTCCACGCCATCGTATGCCTCCTGCCATATCTCGGCGAGACCCCAATGGTGGAACAGCGCCGGCACGTCCAGGCTGTAGCGGCAGGCGAACGGGAAGTAGCCGCCGAACACCGAAACATCCACCGGCGCCGCGATGGAGTCGTCGTCCGCTTGCACGGCGTCCACCGTGCCCTTCTGCAGGGCGGGGAGCAGCTCGCCGGTGGGCACCAGCTGATCGGCGAAATACAGTTCGATCTCCATCTCCTCTTGCGCCACCTTGTTGAAGGAGTCGATGGAGGGCTTGATCACGTGCTCGGCGAGCGCGGCGCCGGCGTAGGTTTGCAGCCGCCACTTGATCTTCGTCTTCGGCGCGGTGTGAACCGCGGGCGCCGCGGCGGTGGCGACGCCGGCGGCGGCCACGGTGGCGAGCAGTTTGCGTCTGGTCGTCATTTGCGGTTCCTCTCGATGCACCAGCGGCTTGGCGGCGCACTGTAGCACCCGCGCCGCGCGCTTGCGATAAGCTACCGTGCGACAAACCGCCTTGGAGGATTGCCGTGGCCACCTACCGCGCCGTCGAAGCCCTGCCCGGGGACGCGCCCGGGCCGTGGGGCGACCCCGTCTCCATTTCCTACGATCAGCGCGACGTGCTGTTGTACGCCGTTGGCATCGGCTGCCGCGACTTGCGGTTCGTGTACGAACGGCATGACGACTTCGCGGTGTTTCCCACCTTCCCCATTCGCTGGGGCGGCGCCGGCGCGCCGCTCAACACCGCGCTGGTGCCGAGTTCGCCCGGCCCGCTCAGCATCGACGCCGAGCGCTATCTCGAAGTCGTCAAGCCGCTGCCCAAAGCCGGCGCGGTGACGGTGCGCTCGCGCGTCATCGGCATCCATCCGCGCGGACGCGGCAACGGCTTCGTCGAGTTCGAGAGCGAAGTTGCGAACGCCGACGGCGAGTTGTGCTTGCGCATGGTGAACGGCTCGTTCCGGCGCGGCGTTCGCGCCCTCGGCGACATCGAGCCTTTCGACGGCGCCGGCGGCACGTTTTCGCGCAAACTGCCGGTGCCCGAGCGCGAACCGGACGCGGCCACCACGGTGACCATCGCGGACAACCAAGCGCACATCTACCGCCTCTCCGGCGACTACAATCCGCTGCACATCGACCCGGAATCCGCCAAGTTCGGCGGCTTCGACGCGCCCATTCTGCACGGCCTGTGTACCTTCGGGCATTGCGCCGACGCGCTGCTCGGCGTCTTGGCGGATGGCGATCCGTCGCGGTTTCGCAAGATCAAGGTGCGCTTCTCGGCCCCGGTGATGTTGGGCGACGAGCTGGCGGTGCGGGCTTGGCGCGATGGCGACGGCCGTGTGCTGTTCGAGGCGCGGGTGGAGGATCGGGTGGTGGTTTCCCACGCCTTCTTCGAGTTCGCGGGCTGATCTAAGCGCGAGCGCCGCGAAGGTCGCCCGAAATGAGCTCGGCGATGGCTGCCTGCCCGAACTGCGGCTACGAGCGCGACAATCGGTTTTGCCCGCAATGCGGACAGAACGACCGCGACTACATCCGTTCGCTGTGGCGGTTGATCGCCGATGTGGTGAAGGAGACCTTCGAGGTGGACGGGCGTCTGCCGCGCACCTTGAAGCGCATGTTGCTGCGCCCGGGCGAACTCGCGGTGGAGTTTTCGCGCAATCGCCGCGCCAGCTACATCTCGCCCTTTCGCTCGTATCTGTTCGCCAGCATTTTGTTCTTCTTTTCGTTCGCCGTCATTGCGGATCCGGGGCCGCGAGGGATACCGCCGCCGGACAGCGTCGCCCAAAAGCAGGAAGAGGCGCGGGCGGAAAGACTGGCGAAGAAGGGCCAAAAGGCGCAGGACGTGGACGCATGCGAGGATTTGGACGCTCCGCGGTTCCGCCGGGCGCTTTCGCCGCGCCAGCGCCACATGATGGAGCAGATTCTAGGCCGCCAAGGGGAAGAGAAAGCCGCTCTGTGCTTCATGGCAGGGGTCTTGGAGACGAATTGGGGAAGCCGCAACGACGAGGATACGCTTGAAGCTGACCAAGGCATTAAGAAAGGCGGCGGCGAGGCGGACGATCTTGGGCCTGTCGACAGCTTCCTTGCCCGTGGGGCGGTGGAAGCGCTGCACGATTGGCGCGGCGCCGCGAGTCAGCTACTGGACAATCTGCCGCTGGCCATGTTCGTGACGCTGCCAGCGTATGCGTTGCTGCTCAAGTTGTTTTTCTATTCCAGCCACCGCTACTACACGGAACACTTGGTGTTCGCGATGCAGCTACACACCTTCAGCTTTCTGGTGTACACGGTGCTGTTGTTGTTGCCGGAGTATGAGAACTTGCCGGGCGGGGAAGAGGGTTTCTTGGGTCAAACCTTCAGTTGGATTTACCGCGGGTTGTTGGCGTGGGCCGTTGTGTACTCCTACTTGGCGCTGCGCCGCTACTACCGCAACGGGCGCGTGGTCACCGCCTTCAAGTGGTTTGTGCTCGGTGGCTGCTACACGGTGTTGTTGATTCCCGGCTTTCTGCTTTCTTTGGCGACGACGCTGGTCTTTCTCTAAGTCGAACCCGAAGACAATGCGAATCGAAACGCCCTACCTCGTCTTCCTCGGCGACGCCAAAGACGCCCTAGCCGCCAAGACCGGCCAGGGCATCGTCGATTGGCGGCGCGAATCGGTGGTCGGTCAGCAGCGGCTGCCCGGTTGCGCCGCCGATCTTGGCGTGGCGGATCTGCACGCCGCCGAGGCCAAGCGCTTGGGCGCCCGCACACTGGTCGTCGGCGTCGTCAACCCGGGCGGCGTGGTGCCGGCCGCTTGGCGCCCACACCTCGTGGACGCCTTGGAAGCCGGCCTCGACATCGCCAGCGGAATGCACACCCGCTTGGCGGAACTGCCGGAGGTGGCAAGCGCGGCGCAGCGCCTCGGCCGGCGGCTCATCGATGTGCGCCAGCCCAACACTACCTTCCCCACCGCCACCGGCCGCAAGCGCACCGGCAAGCGGCTGCTCACCGTCGGTACCGATTGCTCCGTGGGCAAGAAGTACGCCGCCCTCGCCATCGAACGCGAACTCAAGCGGCGCGGCGTGGCCGCGGACTACCGCGCCACCGGGCAGACCGGCATCCTCATCGCCGGCACCGGCGTGGCCATCGACGCGGTGGTTTCGGACTTCGCCGCCGGCGCCGCGGAAGCCCTCTCGCCGGACAACGACGCGGAACATTGGGATGTGGTGGAAGGCCAAGGCTCGCTGTTCCACCCCTCCTTCGCCGGCGTCAGCTTGGCGCTGCTGCACGGCACCCAGCCGGACGCGGTGGTGGCGTGCCACGAACCCACCCGCACCACCATGCGCAACGTCGCCACGCCGATCGCGGATGTGGGCGAGGTTGTGCAGCAAACCTTGGCCCTGGGACGCCTGACCAATCCGCGAATGCGCTGCGTCGGCATCGCCTTGAACACGGCGGCGCTGTCCGCGGACGAAGCGCGTCGCGCCATCGCGGAGGTTGCTTGCCAGCATGGCTTGCCGGCCTGCGACCCCATCCGCGACGGCGTCGCAACGCTGGTGGACAGGATGCTCGGATGAGCGGCGCGGAGGACGACGAACCACCCCGCTCCGTTTCCGCGCAAGCTGAGCGCTGGCCCATCGCCCGCCCATTCCGCATCGCCCGCGGCGAGAAAAGCGTGGCGGAGGTGGTGGTCGCCACCGTGACGGAGGGCGCTTGCCAAGGCCGCGGCGAATGTGTGCCCTACGCCCGCTACGGCGAATGTGCCGGCGCAGTGGTCGAGACCATCAACGCCTACCGCGGCCCGCTAACGCGCCAAGCGCTGCAAACGGCGTTGCCCCCCGGCGCGGCGCGCAACGCCATCGACTGCGCCCTCTGGGATTTGGAATGTAAGCGCCGCCGGCTGCCGGCGTGGCGCCTCGCCGGCGTTCCCCAGCCGCGCAAAGTCGCAACGGCCTACACCCTCAGCTTGGATTCGCCGCAAGCGATGGGCGCCCGCGCCACCGAGGAGCGGCATCGCCCCTTGCTGAAACTCAAACTCGGCAGCGCCGACGTGGCCGAAGACATCGCCCGCCTCCACGCAGTGCGCCGCAACGCCCCGAACGCCCAGCTGCTCGTCGACGCGAACGAGGGCTGGAGCATGGCCGCGCTGCGCCGTTTCGCCCCCGCCGCCGAGCAGTGCGGCGTACGGCTCATCGAACAACCATTGCCGGAAACCGACGACGCCGCGCTTGCGCAAGCCCGCCTGCCGGTTCCCATCGCCGCCGACGAAAGCGTGCGCGACGGCACAAGCCTAGCCACCGTCGCGGCCCGCTATCAGCTCGTCAACATCAAGCTGGACAAAACCGGCGGCTTGACCCGCGCGCTGCAACTGGCGCGTGAGGCGCAAGCACTGGGCCTCGGCGTGATGGTCGGCTGCATGGTGTCCACCTCGCTGGCGGTGGCACCGGCGCTGCTACTCGCCGGTTTCGCCCGCGTGGTGGACTTGGACGGCCCGCTGCTCTTGGCACGCGACCGAACCCCGGCGCTACGCTACGAAGACGATCGCGTCTCTTTCAACAGCGCCGTCTGGGGCTGAAACCTGGGAGCGCGGGCGTCTCGCCCGCAAAGGCGCGTAGCGCCCAAAAGACCACCGTGAGCACCATATGGTTCGGCTCTCGCCTCCATGCGGGCGAGACGCCCGCGCTCCCAGGGGTTCACCGCCCGCGCTGGTGCTCCACGACAGCCCGGTCGGCGTCGGCGATGGTGGTTTCGGCGCGGCGGCGCAGTTCCTTTGGCAGCGAGCCCAAGGCGTCCAAGCGGCGCTGGTAGTCGGCGACGGTGTTGCGGTCCAACGCGGCGTCCAGATCCACGCGGCGTTCCAGCTCGCTGACGAGGGTTTCGGCCTCGTCGATGGCGTTGCGGCGTTCCATGTGGCGGCCCATGGCGGCGGTGCGATCCTCGAACACCGCGTCGCACTCTGCGCGAAATTGCTTCCACAACCGCTGATCGGCGGAGCGCGGCGCCGGGCCGGCGTCTTTCCAGCGCCGCTGCAGCGCTTTCATGGCATCCGCCTTGGCGCTCGCCTGTTCGCCGGATTCGCGCACCTTCACGGCTTCGGCGACGATCTCCTCCTTGGCCTGCAAATGCTGGTTCCAAGCGTCCTTCAGCTTGCCGTGAATCTGCCCGGCCAGCTCCTCGAAACGCGGCTTGATGTCCTTTTCCGCCTTGCGATCCACCGGATGGTAGGCGCGCCATTCGTTGCGCGCCTGGCGCAACACGCGCTCCACGCCGCGCCAGTCCGCGTGCTCCCAGTCGTTCTTCTCCACGAACTCCTCCAGCGCCGTGACGATGGCGCGGCGCTGCCCGAGATTGAAGGCGCGGCGCTCGGACTGCTCCTTGAAGTGGCTGCGGCACGGCGCGAACGCCTGTTCGGCCGCGGCCTCGAAACGCTTGGTGAGGGACTTGGAGCGCCCCATGTGGGCGTGGCCGAGGGCGTTCCAGCGTTGGCGCAGCCCGCGCACGGCCTCGGTTTGCGCCGCCACCGGCAGCGGACTCTCCGCCAACGCCTCCATCTCGCGGCACAACTCCTCGCGTTTGGGCGTTTCCGCGTAGAGACGCCAATCGCGCAGTTCCCGCAACGCGGCGCCGACCTCGGCCAAGTCCGCGTTGAGCTGCCGCGCCGCGTTCGGCGGCAGACGCCGCACCAGATTCCGCACGCGCTGATCGAGCGACATCGCTTGCTGCGCCGCGCCGGATTCCACGCATTGACGCAGCTGCGCGAGTTCGGCGGCGGCTTTCTCCGCCAGTTCCTCGGTGTCAGCATCGCACCGCGCCAAGGATTCGGCAAGCGCGTCGTGACGCTGCCGAAGCGCCTGCAACTGCCCGGGTTCGGCCATGGACTCCGGCCAATCGTAGCGTTTGATCAGCCGTTCGACGGCGGCGCGATGGCGGGCCAGCTCGCGTTTGCGCTCGCCGATGGATTCGACGCGGGGTTCTTTCTCGCTGGCGTCCAACACCTTGGCCGCCTGCTCAGCAAGCGATTCCGCCCGCTCCAGCGGGCGCGTATGCGCCATCACTTCGGCCACCGCGGCTTGGAAACACTCGCGCAGGGTGGCCTCCGGTTGCTCGGCATCGGCCAGCGCGTTCCACTTTTCGCCGATGGCGGTCGCTTGGCGCGCGAACTCGCGCACTTGTGCCGAGAGCGTTTCGAAGGCAGTTTCGGACGCGACGACTTCGCGCACCGCCGCCGGCAGCGCTTCGGCTTCCCGGAGCAACCCGGCGAAAGCCTCCGTCTTGGCTGGCCGCGGCGCTGGCGGCGGCGTGCGTCGGGCCGGGAAGCGCAACCGCAGCGCTGCCACATCCCGCGCCACCACGCCGAAGCGGGCAAGCTGGCCGTCGGTGGCCTCAATGGCGCTCAAGGTCTCGCGCCACTTGCGCTCCAAGGCGCCGTGACGCGCTGGGTAGTGCGCATCGTCGGCGTCCAGGGCGGCGGCCGCGGCCAACAGTTCGTTCGCTTGCGCGTCTTGGCGTTCGCGCTCCGCCACGGCGCTGCGATGGGCGGCGCCGCGTTCGCGCGCCAAGCGATGCGTGGCGCTGTCGGTGCCGCGGGCGGCTTTCTCCAACGCGGCCAGCAGGGGCGGATGCCAAATCTCCTCGACGATGGCCAAGCGCACGCCGGCGTGGCGGTGCGCCAAAATCGCCGCGGCGCGTTCGCCCACGTCGGCGATGCCCGCCGCCGCCTGCGTTGCCGCGGCCGCGTCCTCGGCCGAAACCACCGCCGCGCGCAGCACCGCCGGATGCTGGCGCACGGACGCCGGCGCGTCTTCGTCCACCAACGCGAGCAAGCGTTGCGCCGCCTCGCCGGCCAACGCCGCATCCTCCAACACGGCGACGAGCGGCTGCAGGCGCGTGAGGCGGGCAAGCGCGGCGCCGCGCACGGCGGCGTCGGCGTCGTTCAGGGCAAGGCGTTCGAACTCGTCCTGCGCGTCGTCCGCCAGCGCCGCCAGCGCGGCGATGCGCGCCGCGGGTTCCGGCGCATCAAGGCGCGGCTTGCGTTTGAACAACTTGTGTAACATGACGGCACGCTCATGGATGCGCTCGGCGAACTTAGGTGCCTCGCGGTGTGCTTGGGACGAACGCGATTTTGCGACTCGCGGCGACGATACGCAATCGCAAATGTGCAAAACGTGCGAATAAATCCGCGTGGGCATGTGCAAGGTGTGGACAAGGTGTGCATAAGGTGTGCGTCCCAAACGGGTGTGGCAGTGTCCGGCAGGAGGAGCTGACGTGGCGCGCTGGGATCGAGCAAGCGAGCCAAACATCCCGGAGTGGTTCTGGAACGCGGTGGAGACCACGCCGGAGCAACGCTTCGTCGAGGTGGACGAGTGCGACGTCTGCTATTGCCTGTGGGGCGATGCGGCGAAGCCCGGGATGCTGCTCATCCACGGTATGAACGCCCACCGCCGCTGGTGGGACTTCATCGCGCCGCAGCTCTTGGACGCCTACCGGGTGGCCGCGCTGGACCTCACCGGCATGGGCGATTCGGACTACCGCTACGCCTACGACGCCGACACCTACGCCCGCGAGATCGTCGCCGTGTGCGACGACGCCGGTTTCGACGACAACGTGGTGATCGTCGCCCACAGTTTCGGCGGCGTCATGGCCGTGAAAGCGGCGAGCCGGCATCCGGCGCGGTTCGGCGCACTGGTGCTGGTGGATTCCGGCATCCGCCACCCGGACGAACCCGAACCGGAGAATCCCCTGCTCGGCGGCGGACGCGCCAAGGCGTATCCGGACCGCGAAACCGCCGAGGCGCGCTTCCGCCTGTTTCCGCCGCAGCCGTGCGACAACGCCTACATCCTCGCCTACATCGCCAAGCACTCGCTAATGCGCCTCGACGGCGGCGGCTGGGCGTGGAAGTTCGACGAAGAGCTGCCCCTCACCCTCAAGGACGCCGAGCGCGTGCCGGAAGACTACGCCGGCCTCATCGTGCCCACCGGCATCATCCATGGCGCACTGAGCGCGTCGTGTACGCCGCAAACCTTGGCGCACACCGTGGAGCTGATTCCGGGCGAAGTGCCCGTGGCAGCAGTGGCCGACGCCCGCCACCACGTCTTTCTCGACCAACCGTTGGCCTTCGTCGCCGCCTTGCGCGAAGTGGCGGGCAAACTCGGGCGCTGACCTTCGGCGCGACCAGCCATGTTGACCAGCTTCACCGTTGAGCGCTTCAAGAGCTACGAGCAAGAGGCGACCCTTCATCTGGCACCGCTCACCGTGCTGATCGGCGCCAACGCATCCGGCAAGAGCAACATCGTCGAGGCGCTGCGCCTGCTCTCTTGGATCGCCCACGGCAACAAGCTCGGCGCGATCAGCCACACGGTTCAGGGCGACAACCAAGCGATCCGCGGCGCGGTTGAGGACCTGGCGTTCCGGCACAAGCGGACGTTCCGGCTGGCGTGCAGCACGACGCATCCGCAGTGGAATAGGTACTCGCTTCGCCTTGCGCGCGTTGGCGACGACGAGCTCCGCATCGCCGACGAGTGGCTGACTGGCGCGGATCAAACCACGCCGCTATTCGAGGTCGCCAGTCGTCCGAAAGTAGGCGGTGTTCGCGTTGCCTACAACAACTTCGTACGCGGCGGCAGGAAGCCTCACGTCACCTGCCACAACCAGATGTCCATGCTCGCTCAGCTACAGAGTCCGGGGACCTTCGCGAAACACCATCGCGAGTCCCGCCGAACCATTCCGACCGTCGCGTCGCAGTATCTCTCTTGGATGTCCAACATCGTGTTCTTGGATCCGCGCCCTTCCCTGATGCGTGGCTACAGCTTCAAGACCGATGGCGCACTGGAAAGCAGCGGCGGCAACCTTTCCGGCGTGTTGTACGGCTTGTGCAGGAAGGGCGTTATGAAGAGCGGCCGCAAACGGCAAATTCTAGATTTGGTGAAGGCGCTGCCGGAGCAGGACATCAAAGAGATAGGCTTCATCGAGACGCCCCGCAACGAAGCGATGGTGACGCTCACCGAGACCTTCGGCGGCAGCCAAACCGCCTACGACGCAACGCTGCTCTCCGACGGAACGCTGCGCGTCCTAGCCATCGGCGCCGCGTTGCTCACCGCGTCAAAGGGAAGCCTAGTGGTGATCGAGGAGATCGACAACGGCGTTCATCCCAGCCGCGCCAGCGCGCTCATCGAGCACATCTTGGAGATTGCCAAAGACCGCGACCTGAGCGTACTCCTGAGCAGCCATAATCCCGCCTTGCTCGATGCCACCCCCGACGAAGCCATCGGCGACGTGGCGTTCTGCTATCGCGACGAACGGACGGGCGCAAGCCGCCTAGCAAGACTGGCCGACCTTCCGGCCTATCCAGAGCTTGTCGCGCAGGCGCCGCTGGGAAGGTTGATGACACGCGGCGTCATCGACCGATTCGTCAAGCAAACGCCGGCGCCCGCGATGCGCCGGCGCAAGGCGCGCGAGTGGCTGGATCGGTTGCGGAACCAAGCCGACTAGCCAAGGTAGTCGTCGATGTCCGACATCGTCATCGTCGACAGCAGCGTGCTGCTCAACGTGCTCGACATTCCGGGGTTCAACCAACAGCGAGACGATGTTCTCGAACGGTTCGGCCAGCTCGTGGATGCCGAGGATCACTTGCTCCTGCCACTAGCGGCAGTGATCGAAACGGGCGACCACGTTGCTGACTTACGCGATGGCAGGGAACGGCGACGCTATGCCGAGCGGTTCCGCGACTGCATCCACGAAGCACTGCGTGACGAAGCACCGTGGACGCCGATCGAGTTCCCAGATCCGTCGCGGCTACAGGCTTG
Organism: Candidatus Azotimanducaceae bacterium; assembly: GCA_965243095.1. Lineage (GTDB taxonomy): Bacteria > Pseudomonadota > Gammaproteobacteria > Pseudomonadales > Azotimanducaceae > VXYL01. Next base: position 118,087 of record OZ251530.1, on the reverse strand, counting down.
GCTTGCCGACTTCCCAGACAGGGCGATGCGAGAACTAGGCATCAGCGACGTGTCGATCATTGATGCTTGGCAACGGGCATGCACCCGGCACCCGCATCAGCGCGTGTACATTTGGACGCTACATCAGCCACTTAGAGCCTACGACCGGCACCCGTAGGCCACGATGGCCCGAACGAGGTTGGACGATGCCCGTCGAGACGCCGGGCGAGCTGGGCGAAAAACGGGGACGCCGAAGCGTCCCCGGGGTGCTATCGATCAGGCACCTTGCATAAGCCCCGCATACTGAGCAGGGAGGCACCCGATGGGTTCTTACGGGCGCGCAGACTAGCGCCGTGCCGGACGTTGTCAAGGGCCGGGTGTACGGCAGATTTTTTGGGGACGTGCCGAGCAGCCGCCAATGTCGCACACCCCTTGAAGCGCCCTGCATTACAATGCCTCCACCACCCCCGCTCCCGGCCCCATGCCCAGCTTCTTCGAGCAACCCATCCTGAACTCGCCCTACGAGTACCCGTGCAGGCATTGGGAACTCGACGACAACCGGCAGCCCACCAATCGGCAGATGGAGAGCCGCCGCGAGGCGTCGTTCATCACGCCGGTTCCGAAGCCGAGGAAGCGCCGCCGCGACCAGAGCCAGCTTGCGCTCGATGCCGAAGCGGCCGCGGTGGACACCGCCAAGCAGCAGTACCAGCTGGCGCACGTCATCAACGGCGTGCGGCGACAAGTGGACGCTTGGCGCGAACTGCCCGAAGCGCAGTGGCGCGTAACCGCGGAGACGGCGCGGCTGTTGAAGCACTGGCGACACCACGAGTTCGCCGCCATTCGCCCGTTCTTCTGCCAGTTGGAAGCCGCCGAAACCGCCATCTGGCTCACCGAGGTGGCGCCCCGAGCGGGCCGCGAGGCGGCCGGCTTCCTCGAACATCTGCAAAGCGCCAACGAACAGGCGAATCCGGGGTTGAGCCGCCTCGCGCTGAAGCTGGCCACCGGCGCCGGCAAAACCACCGTGATGGCCATGCTCATCGCCTGGCAAACGGTGAACGCCGTGCGCCACCCCGCCAGCCGGCGCTTCAGCCGGGGCTTCCTCGTGGTGACCCCCGGCCTCACCATCCGCGACCGCCTGCGTGTGCTCCAACCCCACGACCCGGACAGCTACTACGCCAGCCGCGAACTGGTGCCGCCGGACATGCTGCCGGACCTCGGCCGCGCCAAGATCATCATCACCAACTACCACGCCTTCATCCGCCGCGAACGGATGCAGCTCAGCCGCGGCACCCGCCGCCTGCTGCAAGGCCACGGTGCGCCGCTCTCCACCACGGAAACCGACGGCCAGATGTTGCAGCGCGTGTGCCCCGAGCTCATGGGCATGAAGAACGTGCTGGTCTTCAACGACGAAGGCCACCACTGCTACGCCACCAAGCTGGAAGAAAGCGAAGAACGCACATTCAAGGGCGACGAGCGCAAGGAGGCGGAAAAGAACCAGGAAGCGGCGCGAGTGTGGCTGCGCGGCCTGCAAGCGTTGCAATCGAGACTGGGCATTAGCCGCGTGATCGACCTCTCCGCCACGCCGTTCTTCCTGCGCGGTTCCGGCTACGCGGAAGGCACGCTGTTCCCGTGGACGATGAGCGACTTCTCGCTGATGGACGCCATCGAATGTGGCATCGTCAAGCTGCCACGGGTGCCGGTCGCGGACAACCTGCCGGCCACCGACACCTTGGTGTTCCGCAACCTCTGGGAACACATCGGCCAGCGCATGGCGCGCACCCGCAACGCGCTGGATTTGCCGAACGAACTGCAAACCGCCCTGCACGCCCTCTACGGCCACTACCAAAAGACGTTCGACGAGTGGCGCAAGGAGGACATCGAAACGCCGCCCTGCTTCATCGTGGTGTGCAACAACCAAACCACGTCGAAGCTGCTCTACGACTACATCGCCGGCGTCCAGATCGAAAACGAAGCCGGCGAAACCACCGTGCAGAACGGCCGCCTTCCGCTCTTTCGCAACTTCGACGAGCGCGGCAAACCCCTCGCCCGCCCGAACACGCTGCTGATCGACAGCGAACGCCTGGAATCCGGCGAAGCGCTGGACAACAACTTCCGCGCCATGGCCGCCGACGAAATCGAGCGCTTCCGCCGCGAGATCGTGGAACGCACCGGCGATCGCGGCAAGGCGGATGCGCTCTCCGACCAAGACCTCCTGCGGGAAGTGATGAACACCGTCGGCAAGCCGAAACGCCTCGGCGAATCCATCCGCTGCGTGGTTTCCGTTTCCATGCTCACCGAAGGCTGGGACGCCAACACCGTCACCCACGTTCTGGGCGTGCGCGCGTTCGGCACCCAACTGCTGTGCGAACAGGTGGTGGGCCGCGCCTTGCGCCGCCAATCCTACGACTTGAACGAAGACGGCCTCTTCAACGTGGAATACGCCGACGTGCTCGGCATCCCCTTCGACTTCACCGCCAAACCCGTGGTGGCGAAAGCGCGCCCGCCACGCCGAACCGTGCATGTCCACGCCGTGCGCCCGGAGCGCGACAACTGCGAAATCCGCTTCCCCCGCGTGGCCGGCTACCGCATCGAACTGCCGGAGGAACGCATCACCGCCCGCTTCAACGAAGACTCCACCTTGCGGCTGACGCCCGACTTGGTGGGCCCGTCCATCGTCCGCAACGAGGGCCTCGTCGGCGAAGGCGTGGACCTCACCTTGGAACACCTGCGCGCCTACCGCGCCAACACCGTGGCCTTCCACCTCGCCAAACGCCTGCTGGAAACCAAGTGGCGAACCCCGGACGAAGGGCCGAAGCGCCACCTGTTCGGCCAGCTAAAACGCATCGCCCGCCAATGGCTTGAAGCGCATCTGGTGTGCGATGGCGACACCTACCCAGCGCAACTGCTGTACGCGGAGCTTGCGGAGATGGCCTGCGACCGCATTGCCGCCGCTGTCGTGCCGTGCGACGGCGGAGACAAGCGCATCACCGCCATCCTCGATCCGCACCATCCCACCGGCAGCACGGCGAGCGTCAACTTCAACACGTCAAAGAAGACGCTCTGGCAAACCAGCAACGGCCACAGCCATGTGAATTACGCCGTGTGCGACAGCGATTGGGAGGCGGAGTTCTGCCGCTTGGCCGAATCCCACCCGCGAGTACACTTCTACGCGAAAAACCACGGCCTAGGCTTGGAAGTGCCCTACCGCTTGGGTTCCACCTCGCGCACCTACATCCCAGATTTCATCGTCCTGCTGAACGACGGCCGCGGCGAGGACGACCTGTTGCATCTGGTGGTGGAAGTGAAGGGCTACCGCGCCGAAGACGCCAAGATCAAGAAGCAAACGATGGAGACGTGTTGGGTGCCGGCCGTGAACCGTCTGGGCGATTGTGGACGCTGGGCCTTCGTCGAACTGAAGGACGTGTACACTATGCGGACGGACTTCGAGGCGTCGTTGTCCGCGGATTTCGAGGGCTTGGTAGCCCCGCTGCTCTCGAAGGAGGCCGCCGCAGCCGATTCGCTGGCGAAGGCTGGTGGCACGGCACCCGACCTAGAGCACGTTCCACGACGCCGAAGTTCGCCTTGATGATGGCAGAATGTCGCAATGTACGCCGAGAGGCCAACTAGGAAGTTCACATGACAGCGTTGCTCACGGTTTCCGATCAGAAGGAGCAGCTGTCGCTGGCGTATGTCAACGCCTTGGCGGCGCGTGCGGGCTTCGCGACGTCGGTGCCGGTGCCGGACAGGGACAGCGTGGACCTGAGTGTTCACGCGGGCGGGCCGCGTCGGCCGACGCTCGACTTGCAGCTGAAAGCCACCGCCACGCTGCAGAGTCCACAGGAGGGCTTCGTGCCATTTCAGTTGCAAATCAAGAACTACGACGATCTGCGTATCAATGCGCAGACGCCGCGACTGCTGGTGGTGTTGGAGTTGCCGGCGGACGAATCGCGCTGGATGACGGTGACGGCCGAGGAACTTGCGTTGCGACGCAGGGCCTATTGGCTGAGTCTGCGAGGATTCCCAGATCCCGACAGAGCCGGCCAGCAAACCGTGACGGTGCGTATTCCAGAGGGCAACTTGCTCGATGTCGATGCCTTGCGAGACCTCATGGAGCAGTCTAGGAGGAGCGGAGGAATCCGATGAAGGTTGACATTCGCGACGCGGACGCCCTGCGAGCGGTGACGCCAGAGGCGCTGACCGCTTACGCCCAGGCCGCTGGGTGGAGTGCGCAGGAGCGCTACGGCGAGCATTCGGACGTCTACGTCGCCGAGGGCCTGCCGGATATCATCATTCCGCGCACGGAGCGGCTTGGCGACTACGCAAGCGTCGTGGCGAGGATGATCGATGTGTTCGCACAGGTGGCGGACCAGGACGAGTTGACGGTTTACCGCTCGCTGGTGACCGCGGACCGCGATGTCGTCCGCGTACGCGTGGGGGAAAGCGACGACGGCAGCGTGACGCTGGACGATGGCGCAAATCTGATCGGCGGCGCACAGGACATGCTTGCGTCGGCCGCGCGCTCGCTGCGTGACCGTCGGTCCGTGTACCACGGGCGCATGGATCGGGAGGCGGAGGATCTCCTGAAACGAGTGCGCTTGGGACAGACCGACCAAGGCAGCTTCGTGGTGACGCTGCTGACGCCGGTGGTGCCGCGACAAGTACCAACGCTGGTCCCAGACCCCGAAGATCGAAACGCCCCGATCGAACGGCGGCTGACCCGGCGCTTGGTCCAAGCCCTTCGCGCAGCCCGCGAGATGGTGGAATGCACGGCCGCCGGTGACGACGGCGCGTTCGACGAGTCCGTGGCCAGCGGCGTGAGCGCGAATCTGTGCGAAGCGCTAGTGCGTATCATCCAGCCGTTTCCGACGCTGGACGTTGGCGTCTCATGGGCGCGAACGCGGTCGACGGCGGGACCGGATGCGCTCGTACGGTTCGGTCATGCAAACGCAGCCCTTCTGAAAGAAGTGGCGCGTTCGCTACGTGAGCGTGCGCCGCGGCCAGATGTTCGCCTCCCAGGCTTCGTTCGGCTTCTGAAGCGCGATCAGGCGGACGTCGATGGCACCATCGGTCTCGCGGCAGACGTGGACGGTCGGCAGCAGTCCGTGCTGGCGATTCTAGACCGCGAGGATTACGAGCGGGCAGTCCAAGCCCACCAAGACAAGGTGCCTGTTGTTTTGGCAGGAGACCTCGATCGTGTGGGGAAGCGGTGGCGGTTGCTGAACCCGCGCTTGGTGAACGTCATTAGCGACTGCGAGCCGGAATAACCGCCGGCATCGCACCCCTAAAGATATGGCTAAGAAGTCGAAACAACCCAAGCAGGTGGAAGCGCTGACGCACGGCGCGGCCTCGCGCAAGAACATCCCGACTGCCGAACATCAAGCCGTGATGGCCGAGGATGATCGGCATCCGATTGAAGTCGCCTATCGGAGGCGGAATCCCGATCTCGATCCGCAGCTCGTTTGGCGGGGCAAGGACGTGGTGGATTGGTCTGATCTGGTGGTGCCGGCGCCGCCGTTGTTCATTCAGGAGAAGGTGCATCCGAAAGCGCTGATCGACGATCTGGTGCGGCGCAGCAAGATGGATCAGGCGGCGGCGGAACCACAGGTGGATCTGTTCGCGGACTTCAACGGGCTGCCGGATGACAACGCCCGCACCCAGTTCTACGAACACGATGCGAACTGGTCGAACCGCATGATCCTCGGCGACAGCCTGCAAGTGATGGCCTCGCTTGCCGAGCGCGAGGGCTTGCGGGGCAAGGTGCAGTGCGTCTACATCGACCCGCCCTACGGCATCAAGTTCAACTCGAACTTCCAGTGGTCCACGACCAGCCGCGACGTGCGCGATGGCAAGGCGGAGCACATCACGCGGGAGCCGGAGCAGGTGAAGGCGTTTCGAGACACTTGGCGGGATGGCATCCACTCTTATCTGACGTATCTGCGCGACCGGCTAAGGCCGCTCGCGGAAATTGATGCTACGATAAGGCGCGAGTCATGGAAGGCGGGCACGTCATGGAAGACGGAGTCACGGAGACGATAGCCGAGAAGTTTTCGGTTCTGGGTCGGATACTGAACGAACGCGACATGCGGCTGTGGGCGGCGGTGGAGGCTCGGTCGCTGGGACGCGGGGGAGTCACTTGGGTTTCGCAGGCGACGGGGATGTCGCGGAGCCGGATCCACGCGGGGCTTCGGGAGTTGGAGTCGGCGGGTCCGGGCGGGATCGAGGCGACGGCCCGGCAGCGGACGCCGGGCGCGGGCCGGAAGCGGGCGGAGGAGAAGGATCCGGGGCTGAAGGCGGCGCTGGACCGGCTGGTGGAGCCGACGACGCGGGGCGACCCGACGGGGCCGCTGCGGTGGACGACGCTGAGCGCGGCGCGCCTGTCGGCGGCGCTGGCGGAGCAGGGGCGCGCGGCGAGCGAGCGGACGGTGAACCGGCTGCTGCACGAGCAGGGGTACAGCCTGCAGTCGAACCGCAAGACGGTGGAGGGCCGGCAGCACCCGGACCGGGACCGGCAGTTCCGGCACGTCAACCGGAAGGCGGCGGAGTTCCAGCGGCGCGGCGACCCGGTGGTGTCGGTGGACACGAAGAAGAAGGAGCTGGTGGGCAACTTCCGCAACGGCGGGCGGGAGTGGCGGCCGAAGGGGGACCCGGAGCGGGTGCTCGTCCACGACTTCAAGGACGCGGAGCTGGGCAAGGCGATCCCGTACGGCGTCCACGACCTGGCGGCGAACAACGGCTGGGTGGGCGTGGGCGTGGACCACGACACGGCGTCGTTCGCCGCGCGGACGCTGGGGCGCTGGTGGGAGCGCATGGGGCGGGCGGCGTACCCCGACGCCCGGCGCCTGCTGGTCACCGCCGACGCCGGCGGCTCGAACGGGCACCGCAACCGGCTGTGGAAGGTGGAGCCGCAGCGCTTCGCGGACGACGCCGGCCTGGAGGTGTGGGTGTGCCACTTCCCGCCGGGAACCAGCAAGTGGAACAAGATCGAGCACCGCATGTTCTGCTGGATCACCGAGAACTGGCGCGGGCGCCCGCTGCTCAGCCGCGAGGCGGTGGTGGAACTGATCGCCAACACGACCACCGGGAAGGGACTTTCGATAAAGGCCGAACTGGACGAGGGCAGCTACCCCACCGGCGTCAAGGTGAGCGACGAGGAACTGGCCCGCGTCCGCATCCGCCGCTCGCCCTTCCACGGCGACTGGAACTATGTCATTCTCCCAAACAGAAAAACGACGAACTGTACCGTTTAATTTTGCGAGACGCCTAACGGTGGCGCGGGACCTGCTGACGGAGAGCGGCTCGGTGTTCGTGCAGATTGGGGATGAGAACATACACCGGGTGCGGGCGGTGTTGGATGAGGTGTTCGGGGAGGAGAATTTCGTATCTCTCATCCCTTTTGCGAAAACCAGCGGAGCTACGTCGAGTCAACTGGCTGCGACCTGCGATTACCTGCTGTGGTACGCCAAGGTCAGGGCGGCATCGGTGGCAAAGTACCGCCAACTTTTCGTTCAGGTGGATCCGATCCCGAATCCGGGCGAACGGTACGTCTGCGTAGAGACCGAAGACAGTGAGATCATTGACTTGTCCCTAAAACAAAAGCAGAACCCGGTACTCCGGCCCGGAGGGCAGAATTCTCAGATTACGGCCCACGGACTCGCAGGGGGCAACCGACGATTCAAGAAGGCCCGTCGAATGGCGTGGAAAGAGGTACTTCCCGCCGAATGGACGCCATTGGAGCGTCACGTCCCACGAGATGAAGACAGTGGTCAGGAGTGGCAGGGCGTATGGTGTTGGCAATACTCTGACGTGGAAGTATTTTAGAGAGCCGAACTTCAATCAAATCAGCAACGATTGGATGGATCTGAAGAAATCCGGATTCGGTGCGGAGCAGATCTATGTAGTCGAGACACTTGACGATGTGATAAAGCGCTGCATCCTAATGACCACCGACCCCGGCGACCTAGTCCTAGACCCCACATGCGGTTCCGGCACCACCGCCTACGTTGCCGAGCAGTGGGGCCGGCGTTGGATCACCATCGACACGTCCCGCGTCGCTCTCGCCTTGGCCCGCACTCGCGTCATGGGCGCACGGTATCCCTACTACTTGCTCTCGGATTCGCCCGAGGGACAGCGGAAGGAAGCGGAACTGTCGCGCAAGGCGCCGTCCAAAAGCCCAACCCAAGGCGCGGTTCGGCAAGGCTTCGTTTACGAGCGCGTGCCGCACATCACCCTCAAGTCCATCGCCAACAATGCCGAGATCGACGTCATCCACGAGAGCCACCAAGCCACGCTGGAACCGTTGCGCGAAGCACTCAACGAGGCCCTCAAGCAGAAGTGGGAAGAGTGGGAGATTCCGCACGATGCGGAAGCCGATTGGCCAGAGGACGCAAAGCGGCTGCACGCCCAATGGTGGGAGCGGCGCATCGAAAGGCAGAAGGAGATCGACGCATCCATCGCCGCCAAAGCCGACTATGAGTACCTCTACGACAAGCCCTACGAGGACAAGAAGCGCGTTCGCGTGGCCGGCCCGTTCACCGTCGAGAGCTTGTCGCCGCATCGCCTCCTCGGTATCGAGGAAGACGATCAGGCGGACGAAGTGCGCGACCCGCGAGCGCCGTACCACGTCGAACCGACGCAGGATTTCGCCAGCGTCATCCTCGAGAACCTTCGCACCGCTGGCGTCCACCAAGCGCACAAGGCGGACCGGATCGAGTTCTCGGCATTGACGCCTTGGCCCGGCGAGTTCGTCTGCGCCGAGGGCCGCTACGCGGCGAGCGACGATGCCAAAGGCAAGGAGATGCGCGCCGGCATCTTCATCGGGCCGGAGTTCGGCACCGTGTCGCGGCCCGATCTCGTGGACGCGGCGCGCGAGGCGGCGGACGCTGGTTTCGACGTGCTGATCGGCTGCGCCTTCAACTACGACGCCCACGCCGCCGAGTTCGCCAAGCACGGGCGGGTGCCAATTCTCAAAGCGCGCATGAACGCCGACCTGCACATGGCGGACGACCTCAAGAACACCGGCAAGGGCAACCTGTTCGTGGTCTTCGGCGAACCGGACATCGACATCCTGCCCGCCGATGGCAACGGCGGCGATCAGCTGATCGTGAAGCTGAACGGCGTGGACGTGTACGAACCGAGCAGCGGCGACGTGCGCAGCGACGAAACGGACGCCATCGCCTGCTGGTTCATCGACACCGACTACGACGGCGAGAGCTTCTTCGTCCGCCACGCCTACTTCCTCGGCGCCCAAGCCAGCGACCCCTACAAATCCTTGAAAACCACCCTGCGCGCCGAAATCGACGCCAACGCTTGGGCTTCCCTCTACAGCGACACCTCCCGCCCCTTCGCCAAGCCGAACTCCGGCCGCATCGCCGTGAAGGTCATCAACCACTTGGGCGACGAGGTGATGAAGGTGTTTCGGCTGTGAGGCGCGTGAGCAGCAAGTCAGCCATCGCCGCTTTCGATCACATCGCCATCCCCATCGAGCACGTCGATGCCATGCTCCGCTTCTACGAGGGTTTGGGATTCGAGGTGCGCGATGGGCAGGCGCCGGCGTTCTACGCGCTGCATTTCGGCACGCAGAAGATCAACTTCCACGGGCCGTCGGCGTGGCGCTCGCCGCGGTTCACTTTGCGGGCGCCGGCGGCGCGGCCGGGCTGTGGCGATTTCTGCTTCGTTTGGGAAGGTTCGGAAGCGGAACTCTTGGCGCGGTTGGCGGCGTTGGACGCGCCCATCGTCGAAGGCCCGGTGCGCCGCGACGGTGGCCGCGGCGAAACCGGCATCAGCGTCTACATCCGCGACCCGGACGGCAATCTGCTGGAGTTCATCCGCTACCCGGCTTGAAGCAAGGCGCCGGCGGCCCTGGCCACCCGGGTGCCGGCGAAGAATCGGGGGTTCGTCTGGCCCCAGAAACGCACCGGGTTCTCGAACACGAAGCGGCGGAAGCCGTGCTCGTCGATGCGCCCGTCCTCCACCAGTTCGTAGGCTTCGGCGACCACCTGCGACATGTCCTGCACGTCGAAGTGGCCCACGTCCGAGCCGAACAGCGTCTTGATCTCGGCGCCTAACGGGTTGCAGTCGCGCTGGAACGCCCAAGCGTTGCTGCTGTCGTCGGCTTCGCAGCCGAAATAGAACGGCGCCACGAACAGCTCCTCGAAATCCTCCACCGAGGCGATGGCGCAGGCGGCGTAGTCGTCGATGTCGTCCACGCCACCGGTGGTGCTGGCGCCGCTGCGCGTGCCGATGCCTTCGCCGGCGCGGATCGCCGCGGCCATCTCCGGCGGCGCGTAGCGTTCGGCCAACGTCGTCAGCAGGTTGGTATCCAAGTTGGCCGGGTTCACATCTTCCAACGCATCGCGGTTGCGGATGCGCCAATGCCCGATGAGGTCGGCGTAGAGCAGGCAGGCGAAACCGACGCCGCCTTCCAGGAAGGCGAAGTTGAGGCTGGGGAAACGGCGCGTCACGCCGCCGAGGAATATGGCCTTGCACACGGCTTCGGAGGCCGCCGCGAAGTGGCCGATGTGGTTGTAGCAGAAGTTGGAGGGCGACATGCGAAAGGCGCGTCCGCGCGAGCCGCGGTGGAACGTGGGCGAAACGGCAAGCTCCTCGCACTTGCGCCACACCGGGTCGTAATCGTAGGCGCTGTCCAGGCCGATGCAGTCGTACCAGACGGCCAAGTCCGCGGCGTCCGGGCGTTCTTCGGCGATTTTGGGCACCGGCCGGTCGATCATGCTGTTCAGCATCACCGCCTTCAGGCCCAACTCGCCCACCGCGTGTTCCAGCTCGGCGATGGCTTCCTCGGGGTGGTGCATGGGGATCACCGCCGCCGGCGTCATGCGCTCCGCGAGAGGCGCGAACAACTCGGCTTGATAGACGTTGAACGCCCGACACGCCGCGACCCGCGCCTCGGCGTCGGCCACGCGCGGCAAGCCCAACCCCATCGTGGGGAACAGGATGGAGAAGTCGATGCCGAACTCGTCCAGCCGTTCGTAGAGCAGTTTCGGCATCATCGCCGTGGCGCGATCGCGGGTGTTCTTCGTCGGCGCGCCCCAGAACGCCTCTTGCGCCACGTTCTCGCGGCGCCGTTCGGCCGGCGACATGCGCAGCGCCCGGCCAACGCGGTTGCCGTTGATGCGCATGGCGCGCACCGCGGGTTCGCCGCCGATCTTGCGCAGCGCCTCGGCCACCACCGGGCCGTATTCCAGCCAGTGGCCATCCGCGTCGATCACCGGATGATCGAGGCTCGCCCGCAACTTCGCACCATCTTGCGCCATCGCTGCCCTCCCCTTGGACGTTTCGACGTTGATGGTGGCGATGGTCTCCCTGCCCAACGCGGTCGTCAAGCGTGGCGGAAGCAGGCGTTCCGCCCGCATGCGGGCGAGACGCCCGCGCTCCCAGGCTCCGTCACCAAAGATCTGTCGTACACCGGCAGCGCCGCCGCGCAAAAGGCTGCTGCAATCGCCGGTGCGTTGCACTATGCTACGCACTTCGCGCCGCTCCGCGCGCTTTCTCCAAGCCGCCAACCAACGCTTAAGGACACGGAGGTTCGCAAGTGCCCATCTACGAATACGCCTGTCGTACCTGCACACACCGCTTCGAGACCATTCAGAAGGCGGCGGAGGATCCGCTGCGCGATTGTCCGGAGTGCGGCGAACCGGCGTTGAAGAAGCTGCTGTCGGCGCCGGTGTTTCGGCTGAAGGGCGGCGGTTGGTACGAGACGGACTTCAAGACCGGCGACAAGCGCAACGTCGTGGAAAGCGGCGACGGCAAGAAGGACGGAGACGCCAACGGCGGCGGCGGTGGCGGTGAGGAAGGCAAGAAGGACGCTGCCGCCACCGGGGAATCGAAAACCAAGCCGGCCGCTGGCGGCGATGCCGTCGCGTCGGGGAAGGGGTCGGCCAAGAGCGACGGCAAGTCCGGCGCGACTGACGGCAAGACTGAGAAACCGAAGGGTGGGCCCAAGCCCAGCAGCTAAGGCGACTCCGATGCAAGCCAAGCAGATGCGAACCTGCTATTGCGGCGAGGTACACGCCGGGCAGGTGGGCGAAGTGGTCGAACTGGTGGGTTGGGCGCATCGCCGGCGCGACCACGGCGGCGTCATCTTTTTGGATGTGCGCGACCGCGCCGGCATCGTGCAAGTGGTGTACGACCCGGACACGCCTTCGAGCTTCGCCATCGCAGATCGCGTGCGCAACGAGTTCGTGCTGCGTGTGCGCGGGCGTGTGCGCCGTCGCCCAGCGGGCACCGAGAACCCGGACATGCAAACCGGCGAGGTGGAAGTGCTGGGCGAAACGCTGGCGGTGTTGAACGAATCCGCGACGCCGGCCATCCAACTCGACGAGCACGTCGAGGTGGGCGAGGAAACGCGCCTGCGCTATCGCTATCTGGACTTGCGCCGCCCGCAGATGCAGGAGCGCTTGCGGCTGCGCGCCCGCGCCGCCAGCGTGACGCGGCGCGTGCTGGAAGAAGCAGGCTTTTGGGAAATCGAGACGCCCACGCTCACCAAGACCACGCCCGAGGGCGCGCGCGACTATTTGGTGCCGAGCCGCGAGCAGGCCGGCCATTTCTACGCGCTGCCGCAATCGCCGCAGATCTTCAAGCAGGTGCTGATGATGTCCTCGGTGGACAAGTACTATCAGCTCGCCCGCTGCTACCGCGACGAGGACCTGCGGGCGGATCGCCAGCCGGAGTTCACCCAGATCGACATCGAAGCGTCGTTCGTGGCGGAGGCTGATGTGATGGCGTTGACCGAGGGGCTGGTCCAAACGCTTTTCCGCGAACTCAAAGGCGTGGAACTGCCCCAGTTCCCGGTGCTCCCCTACGCCGAGGCGATGGCGCGCTACGGCACGGACGCGCCGGATTTGCGCAATCCGCTGGCGCTGGTGGAAGTGGGCGATCTCCTGCGCGACTCGGCGTTTCAAGTGTTCAGCGCGCCGGCGAACGATGCGGGGGGGCGCGTGGCGGCGTTGCGGGCGCCGGGCGCCGCCGCCAAGCTGACGCGCCGGGAGTTGGACGCCTATGTGGACTTCGTGCGCCCCTATGGCGCGAAAGGCTTGGCCTACATCAAGGTGAACGATCGGGCCGCCGGCGCGGCCGGCCTGCAATCCCCGATTCTCAAGTTTCTGACGCCGGAGACGGTGGAGGCGGTGCTCGCCCGGGTGGGCGCGGAAACCGGCGACATCGTGTTCTTCGGAGCGGACACGGCCAAGGTGGTACACGACGCCATGGGGGCGTTTCGCAACGAACTGGGCCGCGCCTTGGAGCTGGTCGAAGATCGCTGGGCGCCGGTGTGGGTGACCGAGTTTCCCATGTTCGAAACCGGGCGCGAGGGGCTGGCGCCGGCGCACCATCCGTTCACGCAACCGGCTTGCACCCCGGACGAGCTGCGCGAACGGCCCGGCGAAGCGCTGGCGCGCGCCTACGACTTCGTGTTAAACGGCGTGGAGGTGGGCGGCGGCTCGCTGCGCATCCACGACATCGACACCCAGCGCGCCGTGTTCGAGGCGCTCGGCATCGGCCAGGAGGCGGAGGTGAAGTTCGGCTTTCTGCTGGACGCGCTCACCTTCGGCTGCCCGCCGCACGGCGGCATCGCGCTCGGCTTCGACCGTTTGGTGATGTTTCTGGCCGGCACGGACAACATCCGCGACGTGCTGGCGTTCCCGAAGACGCAGTCCGCGGCCTGCCCGTTGACCGGGGCGCCCGGGCCGGTGGACGCGCACCAATTGCGCGACCTGCACATTCGGCTGCGCTGAGCGACTCGGCGGAGCGGAAAGGGAAAGAAAATGGCCGGGCACTCCAAGTGGGCGAACATCAAACACCGCAAGGCGCGCCAGGACGCCAAGCGCGCCAAGGTGTGGACGAAGGTCATCCGCGAACTCACCGTGGCGGCGCGGCTCGGCGGCGGCGCGCCCGGCGACAATCCGCGCCTGCGCGTGGCGCTGGAAGCCGCGCTGGCGGTCAACATCCCCCGCGACACCATCGATCGCGCCATCGCCCGGGGCGTCGGCGGCACCGGCGGCGGCGATGTGGAGGAGTTGGTGTACGAAGGCTACGCGCCCGGCGGCGTGGCGGTGTTGGTGGAGGTGATGACGGACAATCGCAATCGCGCCGTGGCTGCGGTGCGCCACGCCTTCAGCAAGCACGGCGGCAATCTCGGCACCGATGGCTCGGTTGCGTACCTGTTCCACAAGCAAGGCGTGGTGACGGTTGCCGGAGCGGACGAGGAAGCCGCGCTCGAAGCCGTCTTGGACGCCGGCGCCGAGGACATCGAGGCAGAGGACGGAGTGCTTTCCATCACCACGGCGCCCGAACGCATTGGCGCGGTGGTGGACGCCTTGCAGGCCGCCGGCATGGCCGCGGAGCACGCCGAATTGGCGATGGTGCCGGCTTCCACCGTCGCCTGCGACGAGGACGCCGCCGCCAAGGTGCTGCGCCTGGTGGACGCTTTGGACGATTTGGAGGACGTGCAAAACGTGTACTGCAATCTCGAATGGAACGAAGCGGTCGCGGCCGGCTAGATTCCTCGAGCGGCGTTGATCTTTCACCGATGAGTCAAGTTCGCCAGAGGCACGGAGTTTGCGCAGCAAACTCGAACGCGCCCCGCAGGGCGCGCCGGATACTCGGCATCGATCCGGGCTCGCGGCGCACCGGCTACGGCGTGGTGGATTGGCAACGTGGTGCCTTGCGCTACGTGGCCAGCGGCTGCGTGGAGACCGCCGCCGGCGCCTTCGCCGGCCGCTTGGCGGACATCTACCGCGGCGTCGGCGCCGTCATCGCCACGCACGCGCCGGACGAGTTCGCCATCGAAGAGGTGTTTGTGGCGCGCAACCCGGCCTCCGCGCTCAAGCTGGGCCAGGCGCGGGGCGTGGCCATCGCCGCCGCGGTGGGTGCCGGATTGGCGGTGCGCGAATACGCGAGCCGCGCCGTGAAACTGGCGGTGGTGGGCACCGGGCGGGCGGAGAAGGAGCAGGTGCAATACATGGTGCGGGCATTGCTGGGGTTGGACGCCGCGCCGGCGCCGGACGCCGCGGATGCCCTTGCGGTGGCCATCTGTCACATCAATACTTGCCGGAACGCCCAAGCAGCGAACGCACCGGGGCAAGAACGGCAAACGGAAACGGTGAACGGCCTGTGATAGCTCGACTGCGCGGCACACTGTTGGAACTCGACGAGTTCACGGCGGTGATCGACGTGGGCGGCGTCGGCTACGAGGTGCAAGTTACCGCCGGCGCCGCGGCGGCTTTGGCGGCCAGCCCCGAGCAGGCGTCCGTGTTCACGCATCAGGCCGTGCGCGACGATGTGCCGGTGCTGTTCGGCTTCGCCAACTTGGCCGAGCAGACCCTGTTCCGCGCCCTCATCAAAGCCCCGGGCGTCGGGCCGAAGCTGGCGCTGGCGTTGTTGTCCGCGGTGACGCCGGATCAGTTCGCCGCGGCGGTGGCCAGCGGCGATGTCGCCGCCATCACCCGCGTTCCGGGCATCGGCAAGAAGACCGCCAGCCGCTTGGTGATGGAGTTGCGCGACAAGGTGGATGGCTTGGCGGCCGCCGACGCGGCCGCGAACGGTCGTTCGGCGAACTCCGCCGCGCGCGACGCCACCCTCGCCTTGGTGGCCTTGGGCTATCGCGAGCGAAACGCCGCCGAGGTGGTCGGCGAAGTCGCCGAGGCGTTCGGCAAGGAAGCGCCGGTGGAGGATCTCATCCGTGAAGCGCTGCGCAGGTTGGCCGCATGACGGTGCAGCCGGATCGCGTCACTTCCGGCGCCGCCGCGGCCGACAACGGCGACGACGAGCGCCGTTTCGACAGCGCCCTGCGCCCGAAGCGCTTGTCCGAGTACATCGGCCAGACGGCGGTGAAGGAGCAGATGGCGCTGTTCATCGAAGCCGCCCGGCGGCGCGGCGACAGCCTCGACCACACGCTGATCTTCGGCCCGCCCGGCCTCGGCAAGACGACGCTGGCGCACATCGTGGCGAACGAAATGGCCGTGGCGTTGAAGCAGACCTCCGGCCCGGTGCTGGAGCGGCAAGGCGACTTGGCCGCCCAGCTGACCAACCTCGACGACGGCGATGTGCTGTTCATCGACGAAATCCACCGCCTCTCGCCGGTGGTGGAGGAGGTGCTCTATCCGGCGATGGAGGACGGCAAGTTGGACATCCTCATCGGCGACGGCCCGTCGGCGCGCTCCATCAAGCTGGAACTCAAGCGCTTCACCCTCATCGGCGCCACCACCCGCGCCGGCCTGCTCACCTCGCCGCTGCGCGACCGCTTCGGCATCGTCCAGCGCTTGGAGTTCTACGACGAGCGCGAACTCGCCGAGATCGTCACCGTGTCCGCCGGCAAACTCGGCATCCCCACCGACCCGGTGGGCGCCCAAGAACTGGCCCGGCGCGCCCGCGGCACGCCGCGGGTGGCCAACCGCCTGCTGCGGCGCGTGCGCGACTACGCCGAGGTGAAGGGCGACGGTTCCGTGAACCGGCAGTGCGCGGACGCGGCGCTTTCCCTGCTCGAAGTGGACGAGCGCGGGCTGGACGGCATGGACCGGCGTGTGCTGCACGCCATCGCGCACAAGTTCGACGGCGGGCCGGTGGGCGTGGATTCGCTCTCCGCCGCCATCAGCGAGGAGCGCGACACCATCGAGGACGTGATCGAGCCCTTTCTCATCCAAGAAGGGCTGGTGATGCGCACACCGCGCGGCCGCGTGCTCACCGAGTCCGCGTATAGGCATTTGGGCGTGCTGCCGAAGCGCCCGCCCGGCGCGCAGCCGGAGCTGAACTTCGCCGCGGACGATCCGCCCACCACGGAGCCAACTACGGAATAGCAACGTGTCCGAACCCCTCTCCATCACCGATTTGATCCTCAACGCCAGCCCCTTGGTGCAGTTCGTGATGCTGCTGCTGGCGCTGGCGTCCGTGGTTTCCTGGGCGCTCATCTTCCAGCGCTGGTTCGCCTTGAACCGCGTGCGCCGCGAAATCGACGATTTCGAGGACGAGTTCTGGAGCGGCATCGACCTCAACGAGCTGAAGACCGGCTTGGACGGCGAGGAAGCCCATCTCACCGGTGCGGAATCGGTGTTCCACAGCGGTTTCGGCGAATACCAGCGCTTGGCGGCGCAGCCGGACACGGACCCGGACGCGGTGATGCAGAACGTGCAGCGCGCCATGCGCGTGGCCGTCACCCGCGAGGAGGAGCGCCTGGGCCGCCACCTGCCGTTTCTCGCCACCGTGGGCTCCACCAGCCCCTACATCGGCTTGTTCGGCACCGTCTGGGGCATCATGAACTCCTTTCGCAGCCTCGCCGGGATGACCCAGGCGACGTTGACGGCGGTGGCGCCGGGCATCTCGGAAGCGCTGGTGGCCACGGCGATGGGGCTGTTCGCCGCGATTCCCGCCGTCATCGGCTACAACCGCTTCGCGGCGCGGGTGGAAATCCTCATGCGCCGCTACGAGGCGTTCGCGGACGAGCTGGCCTCCATCCTGCATCGCGTCGCCCACTCCGGGCCGGCCGGGAGCTGACGCGGTGGAAGGCGGCGCAGCCAGGCGGATGACGGTGCGGCGGCGGCCGATGTCCGAGATCAACGTGGTGCCCTACATCGACGTGATGCTGGTGCTCTTGGTGATCTTCATGGCCACCGCGCCGCTGTTGACGCAAGGCGTGGACGTGGATCTGCCGAACGTGGATTCCAAGCCGCTGCCCACGGAGGAGGACGATCCGCTGGTGATCAGCGTGGACGCGGAAAGCCGGATCTTCATCAACACCGGCATGCCGCGCGAGGGCCCGGGCGTCGATCCGGGCACCCGCGTCACCATCTTCTCGCTGGAGGATCAGGTGGCGAAGATCGTCCGCGCCAGGCCGGACATTCCGGTGTACGTGCGCGGCGACCAAGGCGTGGCCTACGGCCAGGTGATGCGGGTGATGTCCGTGCTGCAACGCGCCGGCAAGGCGAACGTGGGCTTGATGACGGACCCGGTGGAAGATCTAACCGCCGGCGCACCGCAGGAGTAGCGGGCCGTGGCGCGCGAATACGTTTTGCCTTTGCTGCTTGCGCTGGCGCTCCACGCCGGCGTCGCGGCGACTTTGGCGCACGGTTGGGAGCAAAACCCCGACCTGCCCCGGGTGGTGCAACCCAAGGCCATCGAAGCGCGGATGCTCGTCATCGACAAGCCCGCGGCGAAGCCGCCTGCCGCGCCGAAACCGGCGGTGCCGAAACCCGCGGCGCCGAAGCCGGCCGCGCCCAAACCGAAGCCCAAACCCGCGCCCAAGCCGCCGCCGAAGCCGAAACCGGACGCCGAAGCCGAGGAGGCGCGCAAACGCGCCGAGGCCGAGCGGCGGCTGCGGGCCATCGAGGAGGAAGCCACCCGCCGCGCCTTGCAGGACGAAACGGCGGACATCGAGCAGCGCCTCGCCGAACAAGCGTCGATGACCTATGTGCAAGCCATCCGCCGCGCCATCAGCCGCGAGTGGACGCGCCCGCCCAGCGCCCGCAACGGCATGGTGGCGCGCATCATGCTGCACTTGGCGCCCACCGGCGAGTTGCTTTCCGTCGAGCTCGTCACCTCCAGCGGCAACGTACACTACGACCGCTCGGTGGAGCGCGCCACGCGCAAAGTGCGCCGGTTCGAGGTGCCGAAGGATCGACGGCTGTTCGAGGCCGAGTTCCGCCGCTTCACCATTTTGTTCCGACCGGAGGATCTGTTGCGGTGAGAACGCGCAAGAATCTCGTGAAAACGGCCCGCGCCGCGGCGCGTTCCGCTCGTCTGGGCGGCAAGGCCGCCGGGTTGGTTGCCTTGCTCGTGTTGTGCTGCCAAGTACACGCGCTGGAGATCGTCATCACCCAAGGCGGCGACAACCCGACCAAGATCGCCGTGGTGCCGTTCGGCGGCCCGTCGCTGCCGGGGGCGGACCTGGCCGACATCGTTGCCAGCGACTTGATGCGCACCGGCCAGTTCGCGGCGCTGCCGAGCAGCGACATGCTGTCGCTGCCGGATTCCCCGGAGGGGGTCATCTTCCGCGATTGGCGGCTGCTGGGCATGGACTATCTGCTCGTCGCGCGCGTCTCGGCGCCGGCTGCGGACGCGCCTCGCATCACGCAAAGCACGCGGCTGGCTTTGACCTACCACCTGTTCGACGTGGCCGCCGAACGCCCGCTCGCCACGGCCCGGCTAGCGTTCACGTTGGACTTGGCGCGCGATGCGGCGCATCGTGTCGCGGACGACGTCTTCGCCGCGGTGACCGGCGTGCCCGGCGCGTTCTCCACCAAGATCCTCTACGTTTTGCAGCGGCCCGGCGGCCCGGCGCCGTACCGGCTGATGCTGGCGGACGCCGACGGCCACCGCGAGCGCGAGCTGTTCCGCTCCGAGGACGCCATCCTGTCGCCGGCTTGGTCGCCGGCGGCGGATCGGATCGCCTACGTGTCCTTCGAGACCGGTCGCTCCACCATCATGGTGCAGGAGCTCGCCACCGCCGAGCGCACCCGCGTGGCCGAGTACCCGGGCATCAACGGCGCGCCGACGTTTTCGCCGGACGGTACGCGGCTGGCGATGTCGCTTTCCCGCGACGGCAACCCGGAGATCTACATCAAGAACCTCGTCAGTGGCGAGCTCCGCCGCGTCACCCGCCGGCCCAACGCCATCGACACCGAGCCGGTGTGGAGCCCGGACGGGGAAAGCCTGATCTTCACCTCCGACCGCGGCGGCAAGGCGCAGATCTACCGCAAGGACTTGAAGACCTCCTTCGTCGAACGCCTCACCTTCGAGGGCGACTACAACGCCCGCGCCCGCATCCTGCCGGACGGGCGCCACCTCGTCTACGTGCATCGCCGCGAAGGCGTGTACCGCATCGCTTGGCAGGATCTGGAGCGGGATTCGCTGCGCGTGCTCAGCGCACTCGATCAGCAAACGGCGCTGGACGAGTCGCCGACGCTGGCGCCGAACGGCATGATGATGATCTACGCCACGCGCAACCAAGGACGCGGCATGCTCGCCGCGGTCGCCATCCAAGGGAACGCCAAGTTCTTCCTGCCATCGCAGGCCGGCGACGTGCGCGAACCGGCGTGGTCGCCCTTCCTCGCCGGGCCGGAGCTCGGCGGCGCGGCGACGACCAACAACTAGCATAGGCGTTGGAGGCGTAAACCCGCTGGCACAGTTGCCTTTCTTTGTAGGGTATACTCCGGCCTACGCGCTGGCGCGTGGCGTGGGCCGGATGGACTGCTGAGCGGACAACCGGAAAGCAACAGCCGCGGCGACGCGGCAAACGAGACGGCAAGGAGAGTACAGATGAAGCGTGCGATGCGCGGAATGGTGGCAACGGTGGCGTTGGCGGCGGGAGGTTCGCTGCTGGTCGGTTGCGCTGGCAAAAAGGAAACGGTGGTGCCGACGCCCGTCGAAGCCCCGCCGGTGGTCGCTCCGACTCCGGTCGCCAAACCGGAACCGCCGCCCCGCGTGGATGCCGAAGGCAATCCCGTGGACGCGAGCGGCACGCCGCTGGGCCGCACGTTCTACTTCGAATTCGACCAAGCCCGCTTGGCCGAGCGCGATCTCCGCATGCTGGCGCTGCACGCCGGCTATCTGCGCGACTTCCGCAATCGCCGCATCACCATCGAAGGCCACTGCGACGAGCGCGGCACCCGCGAATACAACCTCGCCTTGGGCGAACGCCGCGCCGACGCCGTGGCGCGCTACCTCACTTCCGCCGGCGTGCGGGCGTCCCAGATCGAGACCGTGAGCTTCGGCGAAGAGCGCCCCGAGGACGCCGGCCACGACGAAAGCGCTTGGGCGAGGAACCGCCGCGCCGTGATGATCTATCAATAGGCTGCCACACGCCGTCTTGCACGGCTAACCGCGAGCCGCTCCTCGTGACCGAACGGCGGTTGCGGCCGGCGTTGTTCATCGCCGGCATGGTGATCGCCAATGCCGCGTGGGCGCAGCCGCCGGAAGCGCAACCGCCCGCAGACGCCGCCGCGGACGGCAGCATCGCCGTTCTCTACCAGCAGATCCAAGTGCTGCAGGACGAGGTGCGGCGCCTGCAGGGCATCATCGAAGAGCAGGGCCACCGCATCGACCGGCTGACGCGGGAACAGCGCGAGCGCTACATCGACTTGGATCAGCGGCTGCTGCAGGTGAGTCAAGGCGTTGCGCCGGTTGCCCCCCGCCCGGCCGCTGCCGATGTCCGCCCACCGCTCGCGGCCCCCGGCGGAGCGCAAACCGAGGAACAAGCGTACAACGCCGCCTTCAACGTGCTGAAGGCGGCGCGCGGGCAACCGCCGGCCGAGCGCAACCAGGGCTACGCCCAAGCGCTGGCGATGTTCGACGCGCTGATCGCCGAGTATCCGAACGGCCAACTCACCGCCAACGCCTTCTATTGGCGCGGCGAGATCGAACTCTATCGGGAGAACCTAGAGCCGGCGCGGCAAGCGTTCACGCAACTGCTGGCCGTGTTCGGCGACCACGCCAAAGCGCCGGACGCCCGCTACAAACTCGGCGTCGTCTATCACCGGCTTGGCGAAGACGCGCAAGCGCTCAGCCACCTCGACCAGGTGATCGCCGAATATCCGGACCACTCCGCCGCCAGGTTGGCGCGCGCCTACGCGGCGGAGTTGCGTTAGGGCGCGCCCTTTCGGGCGCGTTGGAGTTTGCTGCGCAAACTCTGTGCGCACCACCACAACACCCAGCGGAACCACCACCAAGATTCTGGCCAACCGTGCGCGTTGCGCCAAGCCCGCGCGGCGAAGCGGAGTTTCGAGGACGTGCCGGCGGCTTCGCGCTCGGCCAAGCGTCGGGCGTGGCGGGCGCTGGCGTCGCGGAGGCGCAATGCCGAGGGTGGCAAGGTGCGTTCGTCGCCGAAGTCGCCCGGCGTACCGCCAGTGCGGTGGGCGCGGTGCAGCGCCCATGTGCGAGCGATGGAGATGCGCTCGCCGTTGGCAAGCGTCGCGGTGGCGCTGACGGCGCCGCCAAGCCGTGCCCGCAGCAGCGACACGATGTTCTTGGCAACGACGTTGGCGGGCAGGCGGATGTGGTACGCGGCGGTGGGGAACTGTTCGAGCGCGGAGGCGGCTGGCGTTAGCCAAACCCGCGGGTCCGGCTCGAACACGTCTTGGAGCCAAGCCCATCGTTCCGCGTCGTTGGCTTCCAACTCGATTCGCACTGCCACGTCGCCGGTGCGGTCGGCCAAGGTGTGTGCGACAGCGTTGATGATCTGCTCCGCCGCAGCATCGCCGCCGATGATGGTCACCACATGTTGCGGCACGGAAAAGTAACGTCCGGGCGTGGGGCTGCGGAACTCCGGGTGGGCGATGAGGTGCGCGGCCTTGCCGCGCGCGATGCGGTTGCTGCGTTCTTTGGCGTCGCGTGCATCGCGGCTCTGGTGCCACGAACGCCCGGTGATTGGCACGAGCAGGGCGCCGTGGGCGGTGGCGCGGTAGGCCAGCTCGATGTCCTCCATGCCCCAGCGTTGGAAGGATTCGTCGCTGCCGCCGATGGCGCGGTAAAACGCTTTGCCCATGCCGAAATCCGCGCCTTCCACCACGCGGAACAGATCGTCGGCACGGGCGGTTAGATCGCCGGTTCGGACCAGGTGGCCGGCCATGCGCGGCGGGTCCATCGGCCGGTCGGCGAGCAGCGCTTGCAGTGTGACCGGGCGGTTGCGGATGGCTTCGGCGGAGAGGGAGTCCGCCGCGACATGGGCGCGAAAACCGGCGGTCAGCGCGTCCGAGACGACATGGTGCCAGCGTGCGTGTGCAGCGATCCAATCCGCCTCCACCAGCATGTCGCTGTCCAAGAAAAGCAGGATGTCGTGCGCCGCGGCCGCGGCGCCCGTGTTGCGCGCCCGCGCCAAGCCGAAACCGCGCCGTTCCTGCGCGACCACCTTGACGTCCAGCGGCGAAGCGGGCGCGGCGAGCGGCGGCGCCGAACCGTCATCGACGATCACCACCTCGAACAGATGTCGCGGATAGGTTTGGCCTTCCAGCGTCGCCAGCGTCCGCGCCATGGTGGCTGGTGGCGTTTGATAGCTGGGGATGATCACGCTCACCGGCAAGCAAGGCTGGAACTCCTCTGCCGCCGGCAATTCCACCTTCCGCCAATCGTTGTACGGAACGGAAGCGGGTGCCGGATTCGCGCTCACTCCACGTCGAACCAGTTGATGGGCAGGATGCCGTGTTCCACCAAGTATTCGTTCGCCTTGGAGAAGTGGCGGCAGCCGAAGAAGCCGTTCGCCGCCGAGAGCGGCGACGGATGCGGCGCGTTGAGCACGAGGTGGCGCGAGGGGTCCACCGCGGCGCCTTTCTTGCGCGCGTAGCCGCCCCACAGCAGGAACACCACATGCTCGCGTTCGCGGTTGATGGTCTCCACCACGCGGTCGGTGAACGTCTCCCAGCCGCGGCCTTGGTGCGAGCCGGCGCGGCCGGCGGCCACGGTGAGCACGGCGTTCAACAACAGCACGCCTTGCCGCGCCCACGGCGCGAGGCAAACGGCGCCCGGCGGCACGGCGCCGTCCTTCCGGCCGCAAGGCACGTCGTCGTCGGCCATGTCCGTGTTGATTTCTTGGAAGATGTTCACCAGCGAGGGCGGCGCCGGCACGCCGTGCGGCACGGAGAAGCACAGGCCGTGCGCTTGACCGCGGCCGTGGTACGGGTCTTGGCCGATGATGACCACCTTCACGGCGTCCAGCGGGGTCGCGTCGAGGGCCGCGAAGATGTTCTCGCCTTTGGGGTAGGTGACGCGCCGCTCTTGCTTCTCCTGCAGCAGGAAGGCGCGCAGCTTCTTCATGTAGCCGGCGTTGAACTCGGCCGCCAAGGCGTTTTTCCACGACTCGTCGAGGCGCACGCGGTCGGTGGCGGCGGCGGTGGTCATTGGCTCGACGGGCGCAGCAGGGGAAACAACAGCACGTCGCGGATGGTGGGCGAGTTCGTGAGCAGCATCACCAGGCGATCCACGCCGATGCCTTCGCCGGCGGCCGGCGGCATGCCGTGCTCCAAGGCGGTGACGAAGTCCTCGTCGAAGTGCATGGCTTCGCTGTCGCCTTGGCTGCGCAGCGCGGCTTGGGCGCGGAAGCGCTGCGCTTGTTCCTGCGGATCGTTCAACTCGCTGAAGCCGTTGGCGATCTCGCGGCCGGCCACGAACAACTCGAAGCGGTCGGCGATTTCCGGGTCGTCCTCGCTGCGGCGGGCGAGCGGCGAGACTTCCGCCGGGTGGCCGACGATGAAGGTGGGTTGCAGCAAGGTGGATTCCACCCGCGCCTCGAAGATCTCCATCAACAGCCGCCCCCAGCCCCAGCCGTTCTGCGGCGCGATTCCCAAGCGCCGGGCGAGAGCGGCCAGCTTGCCGACATCCGCCAGATCCTCTTGCCGTTCGCCGGTCGCTTGCGCCACGGCCTCCCGCATGGTGACGCGGGGGAAAGCCGCGCCGAAGTCGATGCGCTGGCCTTCCACGGTGAGCGTTTCGCCGAGGCCGAGTTCGGCGAGCAGTTGGCGAATCAGCTCCTCGGTCAGGCGCATCAGGTCTTCGTAATCCGCGAACGCCTGGTAAAACTCGACGGTGGTGAACTCCGGGTTGTGGCGCGGCGAGAGGCCCTCGTTGCGGAAGCAGCGGTTGATTTCGTAGACGCGCTCCAAGCCGCCCACCAGCAGCCGCTTGAGATACAGCTCCGGCGCCACGCGCAGGTACAGATCCATGTCCAGGCTATTGTGATGCGTGACGAAGGGACGCGCCGCGGCGCCGCCCGGGATGGGGTGCATCATCGGCGTTTCCACTTCCAGAAAGCCGCGCTGGTCGAAGAACGCCCGCAGCGCGCGCACCACCCGGGCCCGCGTTTGGAACACCTGCCGCGCCGGTTCGCTGGCGATGAGGTGCAGGTGGCGTTGGCGGTAGCGCGTCTCCTGATCGACCAGACCGTGGTGCTTCTCCGGCAACGGCCGCAGCGACTTCGCCAGCAGCGTGACCTCCGCCGCCGCCACCGTCAATTCGCCTTTGTTGGTCTTCATCACCGTGCCGCGAATGCCCACGATGTCGCCGATGTCCCAGAGCGCACGGAAGTCCTCATACGCCTCGCCGCCCAGCGCGTCTTCCCGCAGGTAGCACTGGATGCGCCCGCTGGCGTCCGCGAGGGTGACGAAAGCCGCCCGCCCCATCACCCGGCGCAGCACCACGCGGCCGGCCACCGCGGTGGTGGCGCCCAAGTCGGCCAACTGCTCTTTGTCGGCGGCGCCGTGGGCGTCGATCAACTCGGCCGCTAGGTGGCGGCGTCGGAACGTGTTGGGGAACGCCTCGCCACGTTCGCGCAACGTCGCCAGCTTGCGCCGCCGGTGGGCCAGCAGGTCGTCTTCCGGCGCGGTCATAGACCGGCCTTCAGGCTCGCTTCCATGAAATCGCCAAGGTCGCCGTCCAAGACGTTGTCCGGGTCGTGGCGCTCCACGTTGGTGCGCAGATCCTTAACACGCGATTGGTCGAGCACATAAGAGCGAATCTGGCTGCCCCAGCCGATGTCGGCTTTGGCGTCTTCGATGCGCTGCCGTTCCTCGCGCCGCTTCTGCAACTCCAGTTCGTACAGCTTCGCGCGCAGTTGCTTATAGGCGCGGTCGCGGTTTTGGTGCTGCGACCGCTCGCTTTGGCATTGCACCACCACGCCGGTGGGCAGATGCGTCAGGCGCACGGCGGAATCAGTGCGGTTCACATGTTGCCCGCCGGCGCCGCTGGCGCGATAGGTGTCGGTGCGCACATCGCCGGCGTCGATGTCGATGACGATGTCGTCCTCGATCTCGGCGGAGACGAACACCGAGGCGAAGGAGGTGTGGCGGCGGTTGCCGGAATCGAAAGGCGACTTGCGCACCAAGCGATGCACACCGGTTTCGGTGCGCAGCCAACCGTAGGCGTGGTCGCCGTCGAACTGCACCGCCGCGCTTTTCACCCCGGCCACCTCGCCCGGCGAGAGCTCGGTGATCTCGGTGGCGAAGCCGCGTTTCTCGCCCCAGCGCAGGTACATGCGCAGCAGCATCTCCGCCCAATCCTGCGCCTCGGTGCCGCCGGAGCCGGCTTGGATTTCCACGAAAGCGTTGGCCGGGTCGTGCTCGCCTTGGAACATGCGCCGGAACTCCACCGCCGCCAAGCGCTTGTCCACGGCTTCGAGTTCCACGGCGATGTCGTCCAACGTCGCCCCGTCGTTCTCGGCGGCGGCCAGATCCGCGAGTTCGGCGAGGTCGCCCAACGCCGCGGCGACATCGTCCAGCCCATGCACAACCGCCGCTAGCGCGGTGCGTTCGCGACCAAGCGCCTGCGCCCGGGGCGGGTCGTCCCACAGTTCCGGCGCGGCCAACTCGCGTTCCACTTCCTCCAAACGCGCTTTCTTCGCGGCGTGGTCAAAGATACCCCCTCAGCGCCACGGCGCGCCCGTTCAGGTTCTTGCAGGATTCGCGAAGAGAGGTGATTTCCGCCATCGCCACGCCACCGGACGAAGAAGACAGCGCGATCTTAACACCCGTCGCCGGTCGTCCGCGGGTCGCGCTGCGCGGCCTTGCTCCAAGGTGCGCCGCGCCAGACCATGCGGCTGGCCGTGAGGTAGTTCAACGTGGTGCCGGCCGCGATGCCGGCGAGCAGCGCCAAGGGCCACCACAAGCCGAGCCAGTTGAGGGTGATGGAGACGCCGTAGTTCGTCAATGCGCCGACGGACTGGAAACCCGCGTAGAGCAGCCAGCCGCGCAGCAGTTGCCAACGCTTGCGCCGCCGGTCGCGGAACGTGACGAGGTTGTTGAGCAGGAAGTTGGTGGTCATGCCGGCCAGGATGCCGGCCGGGCGCGCCGCCGAGAACGGCACGCCGAGCAGCGAGTGCAACACGCCGGTGACGGTTGCGTCGGCCAAGCTGCCAAACACGCCCACGGTGCCGAAGGCCACCAGGCGCCGCGGCACTCGGCCGCGCAGGACGTTCCACGCCAGCGAATTGACGAGTTCCCAGAAGACGTGCGGCGCCACCTTGCTTTGGCCGCCTTGGCGGGCGCGGAACGCGATGGGCACCTCGGCGACCTGTGGGTTTGGGGAAACGGTCAACAGATCCAGCAGAAACTTGAAGCCGCCGGTGGCGAACCGTCCAGCCACGCGCTCCCACAGCGAGCGGCGGAACGCGAAGCACCCGGACAGCGGATCCTTGACGCCGTGGCAGCGCCCGGCAAAGCGCGCGACCATCCACAGCGCTTGGGTGAGCAGCCGCCGGTGTCTCGGCCAATCGGCGGCGACGGCAGCGCCGGGCGCCATGCGCGATGCGACGCAGATGTCGCGGCCGGTGCTTAGTTCTGCGAATAGGCGATCCAGCACCGCCGGCGAGTGTTGGCCATCGCCGTCGATGACCGCCAGCCGCGCCTCCGCGGATTGCTCAACGCCGTGGCGAATCGCCGCGGAGAGTCCCGCCGGGCAGTTCACGACAACGAGATCCAACCCTGTTTGCGCGGCCGCACGAAGCGCCACGTCCACGGTGTCGTCGCGCGAGCCGCTATCCAAGAGATAGACCTTGCGACCGCTCGCGTGCGGTGCCAGCTCGGCGAGGAACGCACCGATCACGGCTGCTTCGTTGAGCACCGGAATCAACACCGCCTCGGTGGGCGCGTTGGAGGGCGTTGTCGTTATCGGGCTAGATCCGCAAACTACGGCGGTAGTCGCGCAAACGCACGCCGTCGGCGGCGTAGCGGTTGTCGTTGCGCATGTGGTTCAATAGGTCGTCCACATTCGCCACGCACCGCACGGGCACGCGGAAGTCCTGCTGCAACGCTTGCACGGCACCGGGCGAACCCGGTGCCGAATCCACCGGTTCCTGGCGGTCGAACGCCAGCACCACACCCACCACCTCGGCGCCGGCGTCGGTGAGCATGTCGAAGGCTTGGCGCTTCACCGCGCCGTCCGTCACCACGTCGTCCACGATGACCACCTTCTTGCCGGCCACCGGCGCACCGACCAGCGCGCCGCCTTCGCCGTGCGCCTTCTCCTCCTTGCGGTTGTACGCCACGCCCACCGCGGCGAATTCGTCCCGCGCCAGCGCCAGCGCCGCGCTGACGGCGATGGCGATGCCTTTGTAGGCCGGGCCGAACAACACCTCCGGGCGGGTGGGCAGGCGGCGCACTTCGGCCGCGAAGACGCCGCCGAGGATGGCCAGCCCGTCGGCGTCCGCGACCAAGCCGAGGTTCAGGAAGTAGGGGCTGCGGCGGCCGGATTTGAGCGTGAAGTCGCCGAAGGTAACCACGCCGCGTTCGAACATGGCGCGCACGAAGCGGGACTGCCGCGCCGGACGGCGGTACGGGTGGCGGTTGCGCGGTTGGCGATCGCCGCTCGCGTGCTCCTGCCACGGCCGCCGGTGGGTGCTTTTCGAGTCGTCCGTCATGTCGCCAGCGCCTGCCGTTGTTGCTCAAACAAGCCGGCGATTCCCGTTTCGGCCAACGCCAGCAGCTCGTCGAGGGCCGATCGCGGAAAGGCGCCGTTCTCCGCGGTGCCCTGCACTTCGATGTAGCCGCGCCCGTCCATCATCACCACGTTCATGTCCGTTTCCGCCTTCGAGTCCTCCGCGTAGTCCAAGTCCAAGACGCACTGGTTGCGATGGATGCCGACGGAGATGGATGCGACCAAGCCGACGAACGCCTTCGGCGCCACCTTGCCCAGCGCGTCGGCGAGCGCCACGCAGCCGCCGGTGATGGCGGCGGTGCGCGTACCGCCATCGGCTTGGATGACGTCGCAATCCACCTTCACCGTGCGCTCGCCAAGCGCCTTCGTGTGTACCGCGGCGCGCAGCGAGCGCCCGATCAGGCGTTGGATCTCCACCGTCCGGCCGCTTTGCTTGCCCCGCGTCGCCTCGCGATCCGTGCGCGTGTGCGTGGCGCCGGGCAACATCCCGTACTCCGCCGTGATCCAGCCGCGGCCCTGCCCGCGCAGGAACGGCGGCACCTGCGATTCCACGCTGGCGGTGCAGAGCACGCGAGTATCGCCGAACTCGATCAGCACCGAGCCGGCGGCGTGCTTCGTGTAGCGACGGACGATGCGTACCGCGCGCGCCTCGTTCGCCGCGCGGCCGCTTGGCCGTGTCCCCATCTGCGGGCCTCTTGTTGTTTGGTTGGCGGACGCGATTATAGCCGCCTGTCGGCACACCAAAACGCCGGCTGCGGCGCATCTATAATGCCGCGATGGTGGCGAGCATGACGGCGTTCGGGCGCGGTGGCGGCGAGTTGGTGGCGTGGGAGATCAAGTCCGTGAACCACCGTTATTTGGAGCTCGGGTTTCGCTTGCCGGAGCCGTTGCGCGACTTGGAGCCGACGTTGCGCGAAATGACCATGAAGCGCTTGACGCGGGGCAAAGTGGACGCCACCTTGCGGCTTGGCGATGGTGCCGTGCCACCGTCGCGGGTGGATTGCGAGGGCTTGCGGTCGCTTGCGGAGGCGGTCGCCGAGCTTCGCCGGCAGGTGCCGGACGCCACGGTGGACGCCTTGGAGGCGCTGCGCTGGCCCGGTGTGCTCACCGTCGACGAACAGGCGTTGGCCGGTTGGCGCGAAGCGGCGGTGGCGGGCTACGGCGCCGCCTTGGACGACTTGCTAGCGCAGCGGCGTCGGGAAGGCGCGAGCATCCGCGACGTGCTGGAGACCAAACTCGGCGAAATCCTCGCCTTCAGCAGCATGCTGCGCAACTTGGCCGCGGCGAACGCGCCGCGGTTGCGCGAGCGGCTGCATGCGAAGGTGCGCGACTTGCCGTTGCGCTTGGACGCGGGTCGTTTGGAGCAGGAGGCGGCGCTGCTGGCGCAGCGCGCGGACGTCACCGAGGAGCTCGACCGGCTCGATGTGCATGTGGGCGCGGCGTACGAATGTGTCGCCGGCGACGCGCCTTGCGGCCGGCGGCTCGATTTCCTCACGCAGGAGCTGGGGCGGGAAGCGAACACCATCGCGGCCAAGACGCCGCTGCCGCAGGCAGCGACGCTGGCGGTCAAGCTGAAAACGGCGGTCGAGCAGCTCCGCGAACAAGCGCAGAACGTGGAGTAACGCCGGTGGCGCGACACCGCACGATTCCCGCCGACGCCCGCCGCCGCGTCGGCCATCTGTTTGTGATTTCCGCCCCGTCCGGGGCAGGAAAGACCAGCCTGATAAGCGCTTTGGCGGAGAGTGACCCCTCACTCCAAGTTTCCATTTCGCACACCACGCGGCCGCGCCGCAAGGCCGAGGTCGACGGCGTTCACTACCACTTCGTCCGCGCCGCCACGTTCGACGCCATGTGCCGCGCCGGCGATTTTCTGGAATGGGCGGTGGTGTACGGCTATCGCTACGGCACCACACATGCGAAGGTGGGCGAGGCGCTGCACGCCGGCCGCGACGTCATCTTGGAGATCGACTGGCAGGGCGCTCAGCGCGTGTGCAAATCACTGCCGTACGCAGTGGCGATTTTCCTGCTGCCGCCGAGCATCGAGGCGCTCACCAAGCGGTTGCGCGGGCGCGGTCAGGACGCGGCGCAGGTGATAGCGAACCGCACTGCCCAAGCGGTGGAGGACATTTCCCACTACGACGAGTTCGACTACCTGGTGGTGAACGACGACTTCGAGACGGCGCTGGCGGCGTTGCGCCGCATCGTGGCGGCGGTGCGCGCCGGCGAGACGCCGCCAACCGAGGATCACTCCGCTCTGCTGGATCGGCTGTTGCCTTACGACGAGGACGATGACGACGATGAATTCGATTTCCCGAATCCGTTCTTGCGTTGACCGGCGGGTGCGTGTACAGTCGCCCGTTCGTTTTCCACTGCAACTGAGCCCAAAGCCATGGCCCGAGTGACCGTTGAGGATTGTCTTCTCGAAGTCGGCAACCGCTTCGAGCTGGTGATGCGCGCGAGTCGGCGCGCCCGCCAGCTCCACCGCGGCGCCGACCCGCTGCTGGAAGAAGAGGACGACAAATGCACGGTGCTGGCGCTGCGCGAAATCGCGGACGGCTTGATCACGGACGAACTGCTCGAAGCCTCGGAAATCCCGCTGGAGGAAGAGCAGCCGACGATCGTGCCCATCGGGTTCGGCGACTTGGGAGATGAACGAGACGACTTCGACTGATCCTCCCGCCGTCGCCCCCGTCGCCCCGGAGCGGAGCAAGCCGCCACGGTCGGCGGCCTTGGGAGCGACGGGTGCCGTCAAGGATCTCCCGCTTGGACGCGACGGCTCGGCCTCTCCACGCCGCCGCGACAAATCGGCCCTAGCGCCCTCGGCAAAGACGCGGCCGACCGCCGCCGACACCAACCCCGCCACCAACGGCGACGAGCCGCACCGCGAGGGCTACTTCCAATCGCAACTGCGGGCGCGCGCGATGGCGCCACAGGCGGCCGTTCCCGCCACCCTCGAAGACCTGCTGGCGAGCCTCAAAGGCTATCTGCCGAAGGCGGAGGTCGCCGCCGTGGAACGCGCCTGTCGGTTCGCGGAAGCCGCCCACGGCGGCCAGTATCGGCGCACCGGCCATCAGTACATCACCCACCCGCTCGCCGTGGCGAGCATCCTCGCCGCCATGCGCATGGACCACCAATCCATCATGGCCGCGGTGATGCACGACGTGCTGGAGGACACGGACGTCACCAAGGATTCGCTGGCCAAGACCTTCGGCATCGAGGTGGCGGAGATCGTCGACGGCGTCTCCAAGCTGGAAACCATTTTCCAGACGCGCGCCGAAGCCCAGGCCGAGAACTTCCAGAAGATGGCGATGGCGATGGCGCGGGATCTCCGCGTCGTGCTCGTCAAACTCGCGGACCGGCTGCACAACATGCGCACCATCGGCGTGATGCCGCCGGAACGCCGGCGCCAGATCGCGCGCGAGACGCTGGATTTCTACGCGCCCATCGCCAACCGCCTCGGCATGAACGCGGTGCGGGTGGAGTTCGAGGACTTGGCCTTCCACTCCCTTTACCCGCTGCGCGCCGACCGCATCGAAAGCGCCGCGGCGCGGGCGCGTCAACAGCGCGAATCCCGCCGCGCGGATTTGCAGCGCGCCATCGCGGCGAATCTGCGCCGGGAGGGCATCGACGCAACCGTCGCCCCGCGCTGGCGGCACCTCTACTCGATCTACCAGAAGATGAAGGAGCAGCGGCAGTCCTTCGCGGACATCATGGACGTGTTCCTGTTCCGCGTGGTGGTGGACCGCGCCGACACCTGCTACCGGGCGCTCGGCGTCGTCCACAACCTGTTCAAGCCCATCGCCGGCCGCTTCAAGGACTACATCGCCATTCCCAAGGCGAACGGCTATCAATCGCTGCACACCGAGGTGGTGGGCCGGCAAGGCGCGGCCATGGAGGTACACATCCTCACCCGGCAAATGGCCACCATCGCCGAGAACGGCATCGCCGGCTCCTGGCTGCACCAAGACGACCAAGCCGCGCACGGCAGTCAAGCGCGGGCGCGGCGCTGGGTGGCGGGCTTGCTGGATTTGCAGCGCCGCGCCGGCAATTCGCTGGAGTTCATCGAGAGCTTGAAGATGGACCTGTTCCCGGACGACGTGTACGTGTTCACGCCCAGGGGCAACATTCTCGAACTGCCGAAGGGCGCCTCGCCAGTGGACTTCGCCTACGCGGTGCATACGGACATCGGCAACCACTGCGTGGCGTGCCGGGTGGACCGCACGCTGGCGCCGCTCTCCAAGCCGCTGCAGTCCGGGCAGACGGTGGAGATCATCACCGCGCCGGACGCCCGGCCCACGCCGCAGTGGCTCACCTTCGTGGTCTCCAGCCGGGCGCGCTCGGCCATCCGCCACGCGCTGAAATCGCAGCAACGCTCGGAGTCCGTGCGCTTCGGGCGGCGCTTGCTGAACCGCTCCCTCGCCCACGCCGGCACGTCCATCAAAGCGCTGGACTTTCGCCGCCTGCGCGGCGTCTTCCGCGACTTCGGCGTGCGCAAGCTGGACGACCTGCTCGCGGACATCGGCATCGGCAACCTCATGCCCTACACCGTGGCGCAGCGGCTGCTGGTGGCGGACAACCCGGAGTACGAGGCGGTGAACATCGAACGCGACGGGCCGGTGGCCATCGGCGGCGGCGACGGCGTGGTGATCACCTACGCCCGCTGCTGCGGCCCGGTTCCGGGCGACCAAGCGGTGGGGCACATGACGCCCGGACGCGGCCTGGTGGTGCATGTGGAGACGTGCAACAACGTCGAAATGCTGCGCCGCCGCAATCCCCGCGACATCATCCAAACGCGCTGGGCCAGGACGGAGGGCTACTTCGACACCACCCTCGAGATCACCGTGGATCAGCCGAAGGGCGCCATCGCGGCGATGGCCACGGTGGTGAACGCGGTGGGCGCCGGCATCGACAACATCACCGTGGACGAGTGCGCCGGAGACCTGCAAACCGTGCGCCTCGGGCTTTCGGTGACCGACCGCGTCCATCTTTCCCGCGTGCGCCAGCGCTTGCTCGCCATTCCGGGCGTGCAGCGCGTGGATCGGCCCGTTCAATAGCGCCTTGGCCGCGGGAGTTCCCGGGGCAACGATGGCCGCCGCGCAAGAGGCGAAGACGCCCGCCGCCGCCGTGGTTCGCCTACCGCCGCGTAGTCCGGTGACCACTTTGCCGGGCATCGGCCCGGGCGCCGCGGAGAAGCTGGCCCGGCTGGGCGTTCACACGCTGCTGGACTTGCTCCTGCACCTGCCGTTTCGCTACCAAGACCGCAGCCGCTCGGTGCCCATCGCCGAGCTTGCCGCCGGCGGCGAATGTTTGGTGACCGCCGAGGTGGTGGCCGCGGACGTCGGCTACGGACGCCGTCGCACACTGCGCGCGAGCTTGGACGACGGCAGCGGCAAGCGCCTCACCGTGCGGCTGTTCCACTTCGGCGCCGCGCAACGCAAAGCCATGCGCGTCGGCCATTGGATGCGCTGCTACGGCGAGGTGCGCGCCGGCCCGCAGGGGCTGGAGATGATCCACCCGGAATACCGCCTGCACCCAGAACAGCCACCGCCGGCAGCCGCGGAACTCACGCCCGTGTACCGACTAACACAAGGGCTGACTTCGCCCCGCCTCGCCGGTTGGATCCAGGCGGCGCTGGCGCGCAGCGACCCGGCCGCGTTCAGCCGCATCGAAGACCAAGAGTTCCCCAGCTTCCACGAAGCGCTTACCTTCCTGCACACGCCGGCGCAGGACGCCGCGAAGATGTCCGCGGCGCGGGCGCGCGTGGCGCTCGATGAGCTCGTGGGGCACTACCTGACGAAGAAAACGCGCCGAGCACTGACCCTCGCGGCACCAGCGGTGGCGCTGCCCCAGCACCAACAGCTGGGCCGCGTGTTGCTGAACAACCTCGGCTTCCGCCTCACCCGGGCGCAGGCGCGGGTGACCGCCGAGGTGTTGCGCGACCTCGCCGCCGGCAAGCCGATGATGCGCCTCTTGCAGGGCGACGTGGGCGCCGGCAAGACGGTGGTGGCCGCCTTCGCGGCGGTGCGGGTCGCCGAGCATGATCGGCAAACCGCGCTGATGGTGCCCACGGAGATCCTCGCCGAGCAGCACTTCGAGACGCTGAGCGAGTGGCTTTCGCCCCTCGGCATCGGCGTGGGCCTGCTCACCGGCCGGCAAAGCGCACCGGAGCGCCGCGCTCGCTTGGAAGCGGCCCGCGAAGGCCGCGACCTGGTGGTGGTGGGCACCCACGCGCTGTTCCAAGCCGGCGTGGCGTTCCGCGACATGGCCCTCGCCATCGTCGACGAGCAGCACCGTTTCGGCGTTCACCAACGCCTCCTGTTGCGCGAACGCAGCGCCGGCGAGCAACTGCCGCACCAGCTGGTGATGACCGCCACGCCCATCCCCCGCACACTGACGATGGCGTTGTACGCGGACATGGACGTCTCCACCATCGACGAGCTTCCCCCCGGCCGCAAGCCGGTGCGCACACGCCTCGCCAGCACCGCGCGGCGCGACGACGTGGTGCGCCAAGTGGAACGCACCTGCGCCGCCGGCGGCCAAGCCTACTGGGTATGCACGTTGATCGAGGACGACGAAGAGGATCCCCGCCACGCCGCCGAGGCCGCTTTCCAATTCCTCTCCGACGCGCTGCCGGCAAGGCGCGTGGCGCTGGCGCACGGCCGCCTGCCGCCCGCGGAGAAAACCGCGGTGATGACGGCGTTCAAGTCCGGCGAGGTGGACGTGCTGGTGGCCACCACGGTGATCGAGGTGGGCGTGGACGTGCCCAACGCCACGCTGATGGTCATCGACAACGCCGAGCGGCTCGGCCTAGCCCAACTCCATCAACTCCGCGGCCGCGTGGGCCGCGGCGCCGGCGCCAGCATCTGTGTGCTGCTCTACGAGCCGCCCCTCTCCCACGTCGCCCGCGAACGCCTGCGCGTGCTGCGCGAAACCAACGACGGCTTCGTGATAGCGGAGAAGGACTTGGAGCTGCGCGGCCCAGGCGACCTGCTCGGCACCCGCCAAACCGGCGAGCAGACGTTCAAGCTGGCGGACCTAGCCGCCGACCGCGCCTTGGTGCCGAAAGCCGTGCGCGTGGGCGACAGGCTCTTGGAGAGCGACCCGGAGACCGTCCGCGTCATCGTGGACACTTGGACGCAGGGGGAGGTGGAGTACGCCGGCGTCTAGGCGCTGGACGCCGCAAATCTCCGCGACACGCCGACGCTAGCGGGGGTGTGCCAACGATGAGGTCAGTGGTCGCTCACATCGTTCAGTCGGGCGGTTCCGTGTGCGTTCAGGGTAGGTCGCCGTGCCTGCCGCAGGAGATCCTCGCCCGTTTCGCAACGCATGATCGCATCGCTGATCGCGGCGAGCCGATGCGGGTCGTTCTCCCGCTGCAACATCGCGAACAGGCGCTCCGCCGTGTTTGCGTCGAACCGCGCCTCCGCCAAGCGGCGCAGCAGCACACGCTCCCGCTCGAGAGCTTGCTGCAAGCCCTCCCTGCCTTGCCGCAGGCCTTGCTCCACGCCTTGTTGCACCGCCGCCTCCCGCCAGCTGATCACACGCTCTTCCAATGTCATCGCTACATCCTCCAATCTCAGTTCCGCCGGCGGCGCAGCCGGCTCGTCCCGGCTGCGCTCCAAGCGCCGCCACAGCCAGTCCGCGAACGCCCGCTTGAGCTCTCCATGATCCGAAGCACCCAGCCACTCCCGCAGCAGCCGCACGACCTCCGCCACGTCGTCGGGCGAACGGCTTTGCTCCAGCAGCACAACGGCCCGCGTCAAACGCTGTAGGTGCGTATCGTCCGCCGACGCGCGCCGCTGGTCAAGCACGATGTGGTGCTGCGACGGCTGGTACACGGCATCCAGCGGGCTTGGGTGCTATTCTTGGTGGCTGTGACTGCGCCCGAAGAAATCGCACCCGGGCCTGAGCCGGTGGCGCAAGCCGACGCTGGCGACGCTCGGCTGGGCGAGTTGCTGTGCAGCGCGTTGCCGCCGCAGGGCGCGTGGAGCGACGACGCCTACCTGTGGCTCACGGATCACAGTCGGCGGTTGATCGAGTTCACCGACGGCTCGCTTGAGGAATTGCCGTGGCCCACTTCGACGCACCAAGCCGTGTTGTTATTCGTTTACGGGGTCTTTCACGCCTACCTGCGCGAGCGTGGCGGGGTGGTCATGGTGGCGCCGCTGCGGATGCGCATCCGCGACGGCAAGTTCCGCGAGCCGGACTTGCTTCTGCTGCGTTCGCGCCACGACCGGCGCTACGCGGATCGCTACTGGCTGGGCGCGGATTTGGTGGCGGAGGTGGTCAGCGCCGACGATCCGGACCGGGACTTCGTGCGGAAGCGTGCGGACTACGCCGATGCCGGGGTACACGAATACTGGATTGTGGATCCGCGCGACGAGACCGTCGTTGTGCTTGGTCTTGCCGATGGCGTTTATCGGCGGATTGGCCGGTATGGGAGGGGCGACTTCGTCGCGTCCCCATCGCTGGAAGGGTTGGTGGTGGAGGTGGCTGCGCTGTTCGACGCGCCAAAGCCCGCGCCGTAGCGCAGCGTCCAATCGCTGCCGACGGCGATCAAGCGTCCAGCAGCGCGAGCACCTGCTTGGATTCCTCCAGCATTTCCTGCATTCGTTCGGCGACTTCCGGGGTGTTCTCGCCGCGCTCCTCCAGGGACGTGACGCGCCGGTCGCGGATGCCGCGCACGATGTCCGCCGCGGTTTCGCCCTTGACGGTTTGGATTGCCGGGTCGACGCCGTGCTTCAGCAGCACACGGACGTTTTCGGGCTGGGTGTAGTACGCGGCCCAGTGCAATGCGTTGCGGCCTTCGGTGTCGGCGAACTCCGCGTCCAACCCCAACGCCAGCAACTGTTCGAGCAGGGCCGCGTCTTCCAACAGGACTGCGGAACGGCCGAGGGGTCGTTCCTGATTGGTGTCTCGCACCTCGACGCCGCTTTCCAGCACCAGGGGCAGGCAACCGCGGTTCTCCAAGCGGTGTGAGCGCGACATCGCCATCGTCAACACCGAGTTGCCGTCCGGGTCCGTTGCGTTGACCAATTGCGGATCCTTCGCCAAGGCGGCGGCGAACTCGTCGCATCGTCCCAGCCCCACGAGGTCGCGCGGCGCGATGGTTGCGCCTTGGGACAGCGCGAGTTCCACCTTCGCGTTTTGGTAAACGCTCGGCGCGTTCAGGATCAGGGAAAGCGGCGTTTGGCTGTTCTCGAACGGTTGCGACAACAGGCCGGGATACTCCGCGCTTGCGGCGTCCACGTCCTCGGGTTTCCTCGACAGGATGAAATGGCGGCGGAACGAATCCTCGGCGAGCAGTTTGATGGAAATGTCCAATGCCGAGCGGCCTTCGATCATGGCCTCCAAGTATTGAACGTACACTTCCTTGCTCTGCGGGCTCTTGATGCGCTCCTCTTCCTTGCCGTTGTTGAAGAAGATGACGGTGGGAATCCCGTTGACGGCGAGCTGCTTGTAGATGTCCGGGGTTTCGTCGATGTCGAGCTTGTAGATGTTGGCCCTTCCGGCCATCTCGACCATCAACTCTTCAACGATGGGATCCACTTCCCGGCACGGTACGCACCAAGTCGCGGTGAAGTCCAACAACACGGGCAGTTCGGATTGCAGAACCTTCTCGTCGAAATCCGCCGAACCGACGTAGCCGGCTTCGGTCTGAGCAACCGCCGCCTCCTGCGATTCCACAGCCTCGTACTCGCGCATGCGACGCTCGTCGAGCAGACTGTTGATGGCGGTGACCACTTCGGCGCGGCGCTTGTTCACGGTGCGAATCACGCCTTCCTCGTCCAAGACGTAGATGGTGGGCCAGCCGGTTACATTCCACGCGCTGGCGATGGGGCCCTCGGTGTTCTTCTCGCCGTGGCCGTCCCACCAAGTGCGGTAGGTCAATCCCTCCGTCTCCTTGGCGTCGATTAGCGTTTGCACGTCCTCGTCGCTGTTGACGCCGAGGATGGTCACCGGGTCGTCCTCGTAGAGATCCAACATGAAGCGTTTGTAGGGGTACTCGCCCCGACAAGGCCCGCACCACTGGCCGGTGAAATACAACGCCACGATGTTGCCGCGGTATTCCTCAAGAGCGAACTCGGTGCCTTGGGAGTCCTTGCCGACGATGTTGGGCGCCACCTGCCCGGGCATCAGGTTCCGCACTTGGAAGACGCTTGCGTCGACGGTCTCGGCGGCCTCGGGATGGCGCGCCTTCACTTCCTCCAGAAAGGCCACGATGCGCGCCGTTTGCGATTCGTTGAGGCGACCAACCTGCAGCCGATTGGCGAAGCGCCACAGATGCGTGCCCACCTCGGCTGGGAAATCCGCCAACGTCTCCGGCATCGCCAGCAGCGCGTCCAAAATCTCAATGAGCTGTTCGATGGTCTCGTCGGCGAAAACCTCGCCGCCGGTGTCGAGCGTCTTGGGCGCCGGGAACCATCCGCCCACTATCGAGAACGGCGGTGTGCGCGTGGACTCCGCGTATTGCTCCAGCAAACGGCGCCGCTGCTCGAACAACGCCCGATGTTCGGGGTGGCGCTCCGCGAGTTCGGTGAGCAAAGCGTCCGTTGCGGCTATCTGCTCCTCGGAGAGCGCCGGCGCGGCGAGGCGGCGGAGGAAGTTCCACAGATGCAGTTCGGCCTCGCGCTCGAAATCCGCTTGGGTTTCCTCGGCGGCCAAGCGTTCCTTCAAGGTGTCCAGCAAGGCGTTGAACTTCGCCTCGTCCAAGGGTTCGTCATCCGTTGCGTATTCGGAGACGGGAGCGAACCACGCCTTGCTTGCCGCCGAGGACAGCGCGAAGGAAGGGGCTAACGCCTCGGCCTCCTCTTGCGCCGTGTCTGCCGCCACCACATTCGTAGCGGCGGTGTCGGCGCCAACCGAATAGCCGACGAAGTACCCTCCCGCCGAACCCAACAGCAGAACCGGCGCCACTGCCAACCACTTTGCCATCAGCGTTGCCCTCTCGCGCACCTGCAGCGACCCAGCCGCGTTACCATGAGAACTCCTTGACCACTTTGAGGAACGCCACCCGCCGGCGGAAGTCCACGTCGCGGGAGTTGACGCCGGAACGGTTGTCCACGAAGGGGAAGTCCGCGTCGAAAACATTGTCGACGCCGGCGGACAGGCGCAAGCCGATTTCCGGGAAAGCGCGCTCGCCGCGCAGATCGAACGTGGTGTAGCTGTCCACGTCCGTCTTCAACGCGCCGTCCTCGGTGTTCCGATAGCCGCCTTTGTGCTTGACGGTGAAGCTGGCCGCCCAAGGGCCCCGCGTCCAATCCAGCCAAGCGTTGGTGCGCAATTTGGGCGGGCCGGCCTGAGTGCCGTGTTGCGTGACGGGATCCGCGCCGACCACCGGCGTCGTCTCCAAAGCGAACGTGCGGGTGAGAT
Source organism: Candidatus Azotimanducaceae bacterium (assembly GCA_965243095.1). Lineage (GTDB taxonomy): Bacteria > Pseudomonadota > Gammaproteobacteria > Pseudomonadales > Azotimanducaceae > VXYL01. Next base: position 78,376 of record OZ251530.1, on the reverse strand, counting down.
TGAAGCCCACGCCGAAATCGCCCCAAGCGGTGCCGAAGCGGTAGCGCCCCTCCAAATCCAGCGTTTCGCTTACGCGCGCCGCCAAGTTGCCGCTGGCGAAGGAAAGCAGAGTCAACACGCCGTTGGCGTCGCGTTCCACCAAGCCGGGGAATTGTTCGGAGTTTTCCAAGGCGTAGGTCGGCGGCCAGCCCAACGCGGCTTGCAGGTCGCCGATGAGATTCACGAAATCGGTGCTGATCCAAGTGGCGGAGAGGTACAAGCCCTCCACCGCGGCCGGCGCCCAATCCATGCCGACAGTGGTGGTTTCCGAGGTTTGCGCTTCCAGATTCGGATTGCCGCCGAACACGGTGACCGGAAACACCGGAGTGAATCTACCACCGTTGGACTCCGGGTTGGCCGGATCGAAGTGGCCAAAGAACGGCGGCGTATGCGGCGGATTGAACATGCGCGGTGGAGTGAACAACTCCGGCAGCGTCGGCGTCTGAAACCCCTCGCCCCAAGTCGCGCGCAGCTTGACGTCATCGACCGGGTAGTAGGTGACGCTCACTTTCGGCACGAAATCGCCGCTCTTCTTCACACTCGCCGGCTCGGTGGGGCCGTCGAAGGGTCCGTCGATCTCGTAGTCGTCGCTGCGGCCGGCGAAGTGCAAGGTGAGGCCGCGCATTCCCGACCGGGCGTTGGCTTCGCCGATGAGCGGCACGGACATCTCGAAAAACCATGCCGCGTTTTCCGCTTCTGGAACTATCTCCGGTGCGTTCGGCGTGGTGAAGGTGAACGGATTGAGGCCGAAGTCCTCGAAATCCAAGGTGTCCGTGCGGCGCTCAATGCCGAACGCCAATTGCGCCGAGCCGCCGGCGATCTCGAACAACGTGCCGGATGCGCTCACTCCGAACACTTGATTGCGTCCGCTGCGGGAACCGCGGGTGTCGTACTCGACGAATTGGCTGAGGTCCACGGGTTGCACCGTGCCGTCGCCGAACGGATTGATGGCCGTTTGCGGATCCGAGCTGGCGAGCGCGGCGCGGAAGGCCGGGCTGCGGCTGTTGAAGGTTCCGCCATAGCCGTTGTAGAAGCCGTTCTCGCCGCGATCGGCGGACACAACCACCGTGACGTCGCGCCACCGCGTCGTCCAAGTGAGCGAAGCGCTAAGGTTTTGGCGGTCGGATTCCGTGATTCGCGAAAATCGCGCCAGCTTGCCGTCGGCAACCTCCCGATCGAAGGCGTAGCCAACATAGACGGCGGCGCCGAGCGTGTTGTAGGCGTTGCTTTCCGGCACCACGCCGCTGAACGACGTGCCGAAGGATTCGCCGACGACCTCCTGCTCGGCCCAAGTGGCGGAAACGTCCAACACAAGTTGCTCGCCGAGTTGTTGCGACAGGTTGAGGTAGGCCGCCTTGTGATCCTGGGAGGGCGTCGCCTCGGCGGTGCCGAGCGGCTGCCCGGCCGCCGGCAACAGATTGAAGTTGCCGGATTGGGTTTCCCACTCCTGATTGCTCACATAGATGATCTGGCTGACGTCGATGTTGGTGCCGTCGCCGGGCGGCAGCAGCGCCACCCGCGTCCCGGGCGGCGCGCCGGGCGGGAAGCCGGCGAAGCGCAGCAAGGTCGCCGGCTGCGAGAAGGTGCTGGGGAAGCGCCGCCCCCCTTGGTCGCGGAAATCGCCGTCCACGTCGAGGCCGGCGTCCTCGGAGTACACCGCGTCCTCTTTGCTGTAGTTGAACGAGGCGGTGATGTTGCCGCCGGCCCAGGACGCGCCGCCGGTCTGCTCGAAAACGCGGCGATCGCCGCCGGAACTACTCGATTCGTAGCGCAATGCCGTCTCGGCGCCGCGGTAGTCTTTCTTCAATATGAAGTTCACCACTCCCCCGACCGCATCGGAGCCGTAGATGGCACTGGCACCGTCGGCGACCACCTCCACGCGCTCGATGGCGCTGAACGGGATGGTGGAGATGTCCGTGAAGGTGCCGTTCTCGGCCGGCGACGCGGCGATGCGCCGGCCGTTCACCAGCACCAGCGTGGCGCCTTCGCCGAGACCGCGCAGATTGGCGGTGACCGAACCTTGGGTGAAGCGCGGCGAGTTCCCGTCGTAGCTGCCGCCGCTGAGGATCGACGAGAAGTTCTGCGGCAAGAAGCGCAACACCTCCTCGACGTTCAACAGGCCGCGGCGATCCATGTCTTCGCGGTTCAGCACGTACACCGGCGAAGCGCTGGGGTAGCCGGGCAGCCGCGTGCCGGTTACCACCACCGTTTCCACGCCGGCCGACGCTTCCGCGCTGGCTTCGGAGGCGTCGTCCTCCGCCTCGCGTTCCGTCTCTTCGGCGAAGCTGGTCGCCGCGAACAGCGCCCAAAGCCCAAGCGGCACGGCGGCGAAACGCCTCGACGCGAATTTGACATTCATTCCCGGAACCCCCCCAGATTCCCTTAACTGCCTTGCTTATAACACGGATTCGCGCCGCTTGGCGTCAAAGTGACTCGCTCGCTGCCAGAGGCGGTCAATCGTCAAGCGTACCGATCAGCTCCATCGCCCGCCCAAGCGTGTCCAGCCGCGCTGCCATGTCGCCGCCGGCCGGCGCGAGGCGAATCGTGGTCACGCCGGCGTCCCGGTAGGCCGCCAAGCGCTGCCGCACCGCCGCTTCGTCGCCGAGCAGATTGGTTTGCAGCACCATTTCGTCGGGGATGGCGGCGGTGGCTTCGGCGCGTTTGCCGGCCACCCACAGCGCCTGCGCCCGTCGCGCCACCGCGTCCCAGCCGCCGCGCTGGAAGGCGTCGTTGTAGAAGTTGGTGCGCGCCGAGCCCATCGCGCCCAAGGTGAACGCGAGCCCGGCTTTCAATGGCTGCGCCAGCGCCTCGGCGTCGCCGAACGCGACGGTGCCGCCGGCTTGGATGTCGATGGCGTTGAAGTCGTGCCGCGCGGCCGCGGCGCCGGCGCGGATGTGCGCCAGGTGCGCCTCGGCGTGTTCCGGCGTGAACGAGGTGCCCAGCCAGCCATCGGCCGCTTCCCCGGTGTAGCGCAACGCGTTGGGGCCCAAGGTGGCGAGGTAGATCGGGATGTTCGGATTGGCCGGTTGCGCGAGGCGCAGCGCCTTGCCTTCGCCGCCGGGCAACGGCAGTTGGTGGATGCGGCCTTGGTAGGCGATGCGTTCGCCGGCGAAGGCGAGGCGGATGATGTCCACGGTTTCGCGCATGCGCGTGAGCGGCGCCTTGAACGAACGGCCTTGCAAGCCTTCCACCACCTGCGGCCCGCTCGCGCCTAGGCCGAGCAGGAAGCGGTCGCCGGAGAGCGCGGCCAGCGTCAGCGCCGTCATGGCGGTCATGCTCGGCGTGCGGGCGCTGATCTGCATGATGCCGGTGCCGAGGCGAATGTGCTCGGTGCGGGCGGCGAGGTAGGCGAGCGGAGTCACCGCGTCCTGCCCCCAGGCTTCGGCGCTCCACACGATGTCCACGCCGAGCTTCTCCGCTTCCACCACGAAGCGGGCTTGTTCGTCGAAGTCGCGCCGGGCGCCGGAAGCAGCGCCGCCGACGCCGATGCTCACCTTCATCGGCTGCTTCCCACGGCCTCGCCGCCGCCACGCTCGGCGGTTTGGCGTAGCGCGAGGCGGCGTTCGGACTTCTCGCGATCTCCGTCGAGCGCCTCGAACTCCGTGCGGAGATCCACGATGCGTTGATCGATGCCGGCGCGCACCGGCGCGTCGTCCTCCGGCAACAAGCGGCGGGCGTAGCCCAAGTGCGCGATCGCCTTGCCGTGGGCGCCCACCAGCGCGAAGTACTCGGCGCGCGCCCGGTGTACGCCCACGGTGTCGCCGGCGAGGCCGGCGGTTTCCGCGAGCAGCACCCAAACATCCGGGTCCGAGGGGCTGACGCGCACATGTTGGCGCAGCACCGCCGCCGCCGCCTCCGGTTCGCCCGCCGCCGTCAACGCCTGCGCCCGCAGCAGCGTCAGCGGCTCGTTGTCCGGGTTGATGGCGAGTTGCCGCGTGAGCAGCGCCAACGCCGCATCCAACCGCCCGGCCTTGATCAGCGCGTCGGCGTGGGTCGCCGCCATCAGCAAACTCTCCGGGTGACGGTCGCGCAGCACCGCCGTGGCGTCGGCGGCCTCTTGGAACCTGCCGGCGCGGGACAACGCGATGGCCACCGCGTACTTGTCGGCGTCGCCGCCGCCCCGCCGAGCCTTGGCTTCGGCCAGCGCCCGCCGCGGCGATTCGGCGTAGTAAATCTGGGCGCGGGCGCGCATGAACTGGTAGTCCCACGACGGCGGCAGGGTCTTGCTGGGGTAGCGGGCGGCGTGCCTCTCCGCGTCCGTGATGCGCGTTTCGGTGAGCGGATGGGTGAGGAGGAACTCCGGCGGCTTGGACACGTAGCGGAAAGCGTTGCGCATCCGCCCGAACATCCGCCCCATGCCGCCCGGGTCCAACCCCGCGTCCGCCAACGTGCGCAAGCCGATGCGGTCCGCCTCCGTTTCGCGGGCGCGGCTGAAACGCAGCACCTTGCCTTCCACCAAGCTCTCGGTGCCCATCAATGCCGCCATGCCGGCATCGCCGCCGCCGGCCGCGCCGATGGCGATGCCGGCCAGCAACCCCGCCAAGCGCCACGGCGCAAGCGCCCGCTGCGCCTCGATTTGGCGGGCGTAGTGGCGCTGGCTGAGATGCGCGAACTCGTGCGCCACCACCGCCGAATACTCGCTCTCGTCGCGGGCGTGCAGGAACAGGCCGAGGTTGATGCCCACCACGCCGCCGGGCACGGCGAACGCATTGATCTGCGGGCTGTCCACCAGCACCGTCGCCAGCACCGGCGTCGCGAGGTCCGAGGCCTCGGCGAGGCGATGGGCGTTGCCATGCACATAGTATTTGAGGATCGGATCCTCCACCGTGGGCGCGGCGGCGCGGATCTGCCGCAACGCCGCTTGCGCCAACTGACGTTCGGCCGCGGTGGAGATCACCCCCGAGGACGCGTCGCCAAGCGCCGGCAAGCGCGGCGGGGCATCCTGCGCCGCGGCAGGCAGGACAGCCAACGCCAGCACCGCGATACCGCCGAAGGCTCGGCGCGGTGGCGCGGTGCGGAGCGTGTCGCGCAACGAGGAATGTAGGAACATTCGCCGGATCATATACCCTCGCACACGCCGCTCCTGGCACCGTCGCTACTGAGACTTGCCCAGCGCCAAGAGGTTCACCCCGGTGTTAGGCTTGGGCCAAGCCCCGTTTGGTCAATCTCGCCAAGAATTGTGCGCCACAGCGCCGCCGCACGGTTGGCGAGGCCGCCAGTAGTCGCCATGTAATCAACGGGTTATGCGGCAACGGGAACTTTTGGCACGGTACTTGATTCCAACGGACGCGACCGCACCTTGGTAACGCAAGCAAGAGGCTAAAGAGCGATGTTCCGGATTTCTCGAATCACCGCGCCGAGGGCGACTTTGGTCGCCTTCCTGCTGCTGGCCGCAGCCATGTTCGGCCTTGGTTCGTTGGCGAACCACTTGGCGGCAGCGCATCCGCCGGTAGCGGCCGCCGCCGACGCCGTGGAGCGGCAGGGCAGCGCCCACGGCAGCCAGCACGGGCCGGCCTGCGCCGCCGGCGAGGAGGTGGCGCGATGAACACCTTCGACCGCATTCGCAAGCGCTTGGCGCGGGATCGCCGCGCCGGCTGGCTCGGCGGCATTTGCGCCGGGGTGGCGCGGCACTTCAACACCGACCCGGCCTTCTTCCGCGTGGGCTTGGTGGTGGCCTGCCTGTTCGCTTGGAAGCTCACCATCGTCGCCTACATCGTGGCGTGGATCCTGCTGCCGGCGCGGGAGGAATAGACCAACCCCGCAACCGGGTGTACGACAGATCTTTGGTGAGGGTGTCGGCGCCAAGCCGGGAAACGCAGGCGTTCCGCCTGCATGCGGGCGAGACGCCCGCGCTCCCAGCACCCGTCACCAAAGATCTGTCGTACACCCCCCGCAACCCACCCGCAAAGCCGTTGTGGTAGCGTGGGTTGTGTGGGCCGGAAATGCCTGACAATCACTACCACGGGGACCCGTCGTTGGCCCGTTATCATCGTCGGCGACGGGGCGGCTGGCGTGGCCGCGGCGTTTCCGTTGGTGGAGCGGGGGGTGGAGGTGTTGATGCTGGGCGGGGCGCCGCCGGGCGTCGAACCGCCGGCAGACGCCAGCACGTTGGCCGACGTTCGCCGCGATGCGGAGCAGTGGCGGACGTTGATCGGCGAGCGGTACGAGGCGCTTGACGGCGCCGCTTCGCTGTCGCCGAAGTTTCGGGTGCCTCGGTACCGTTCGCTTTTTGGCGGCTTCAACGAACACCAGCGGGTGCGGACGCGGAACTTCACCAGCGTCGGCACGTTGGCGGGTGGCGGACTCTCCACGGCTTGGGGCGCGGGCGTCAGCCTCTACGACGATGCGGATCTCGCGGAGTATCCACTTGCGCAGCGCGATCTGCTGCCTTCCTACCGCCGCGTGTCCGAGCGCATCGGCGTCAGCGGCGTCAACGACGACGATCTGGCGACAACGCTCGGCCACGACGAACACCTGCTGCCACCAACCGAGCTGCATGACGGTGCGCAAGCTCTACTCTCGCGCTACCACAGAAACCGGCGCCACGCCCAAGCGAACGGGGTTCTGCTTGGCCGCGGCAGGAACGCCGTGCTCACCCGCGATCTCGGCGCACGAAACGGTTGCGTGTACTGCGGCCAGTGCCTTTGGGGATGCCCGCGCCAAGCGATTTGGGCGGCGGGCCACGACCTACCGGCGCTGCAACGGCGCGCGAACTTCCGCCACCTCGCCGGGCGCTTCGCCACGGCGCTGGTGAAACAAGCGGACAGGTGGCGCGTGGTCGCCGAAGGCGGCGATGCCGCAGTCGAGCATTTCGATGGCGAACGGGTGCTGCTCGCCTGCGGGGCGATCGGCAGCGCCAAGCTGGTTCTGGACGCCCTCGGCGCACACGACGAGGACGCGCCGTTGCAAACGTCGCCGGTGGCGAACTTCGCCCTGCTGGTGCTGCGCCGGCGCCTGCAACCGCTGGCGGACGACCACCTGTTCGCGCTGTCGCAGTTGTGCTTCCAAGTTTCCGATCCGCGCTTGCGGGGCGGATACGCGTTTGGGCATCTGTTTCCGGCGGCGGGCGTGCCGGCTTGGGAGCTGGTGCGCAACGCCGGTTTTTCCTATCCGCTCTCTAGAAGGGTGATGCGCCGGCTGCAACCAATGCTGCTGGTGGGCAACTGCTTTTTCGACGCGGCATACACCCGGCACACCTTGCGACTGACGGGCGCCAGGGAAATCGCCATCGCTGGGCGCTTCGCCGAGGACTTGGCCGCGCACGCCGCATTGGTTCGCAAACGCCTTGCCCGCACGTTCCGACGGTACGGGGCACTGCTTCCGGCACGCGGCTTTCGCCTCGCCGAACCCGGCGCCGACATCCACTACGGCGGCAGCGTGCCGATGCGCCCTTCGCCCGGGCCCCTCGAGTCGAACGACTTTGGCGAAGTGCGCGGCCTGCCAAGGGTTCACGTGGTGGACGGGGCGGCGTTGACGCATGTTGCCGCCAAGCCGCATACGCTGACGATCATGGCGAACGCCGACCGGATAGGAGGCCGCCTGGCGGTGTTGGCAGAGCGCGGCTAGATCTTGGCAAGACTTGATTCATCTGTGCAGGTGGCCGACGGCGGCGAGTAACGGCAGACGCGGGCCTTTGGCCGGCTCATTTCCAAGTCGGGATTGCACGGGGAGTTTCGCGCCTGACCACAGCGCTTCGGCCGACTACTGGCGGATGGCCGCGTGACCTCGGCGTCGCGCCAACCGCGCGGTCACAGCAACCGCGCGATTTCCCGATCCACTTGCGCCTTGGTGGTGAGGTAGTCGCCGCCGGTGCGGGCGGCGATGGCGGCGATGTCGTCGTGTTCGGATTTCCACCTGGTCGCGCCGTTCGGCAGCGTGACCACCTTCACGCGCACGTCGCCAAGCGCCGTGGTGACGGTGGTTTCCGTTCTGGGCAACATGCGTTTGGCCACGTCGCGCAGCCGCACGCCGATGGTGGTGGATGCTTGGAACAGCTCGGCGAGCACGGCGTCGAGTTCGGCGCACCCCACCAGCACGGACACCTTGGTGCCTGGACGCGCCTTCTTCATGACGATGGGGGTGAGGAAGACGTCTTTCGCGCCTTTGGCGAACAGCGCGTCCATGAGCGGGCCGAACACCTCCGCCGGCATGTCGTCGATGTTGCACTCCACCTCGACGTTGGTTTCCGTCTCCAATGGCATTCCCGCTGCCGCGGCGGTTGCACGCTCTGTCGGAACGGTGCCCAGCGAAAGCCGCAGCACGTTGGGCAGGGCGAAATCCTTTTGCCCGACGCCGTAGCCCATCGCGCTGGGGGTGAACGCCGCGGGCGGCTCGAAGGCGTCCACCGCGCAGTGCAGAATCGCCGCGCCGGTGGGGGTGGTGGCTTCGCCCTCCACGCCGCCGTAGTGGCACGGTGCGCCTTTGAGGATTTCGGCGGTGGCCGGGGCGGGCACGGGAAACACCCCGTGGGCGCAATGCACGGTGCCTTTGCCCACTTCCACCGCGCCGCAGTAGGCCGCCTCCGCGCCGAGGTGGTGCAGGCCGATGGCGGCGCCGACGATGTCGGCGATGGAATCCGTGGCGCCCACTTCGTGGAAGTGGAGGCGCTCGATGGGCAGCCCATGGATCTTCGCTTCCGCCTCGGCGATGACGTCGAACATGGCGAACGCCCGCTCGCGCACGGCCGGGGCGTAGCCGCCGCGGTCGATGATGCCCTTGATCGCGCGTAGGCCGCGCGCCGGACGCGGCGCGTCTTCGGCGAGCCGCACGCTGGCCCGGGTGCCCGAAACGCCCCGCTTGGCGGCGTTTTCCACCACCAGCTCGAACTCGTCCGCCATTTCCAAGCGGCCGAGTTCCTGGCGGAGGTAATCCGCCGGCACGCCGACATCGAGCAACGCGCCCAAGTGCATGTCGCCGGAGATGCCGGCGAAGCACTCGTACAGCAGCGCCTTGGCCACCCCGGGGCGGCTTCCGCCTTTGCTGTCGGGCGCTACGCCAGCAGGCGATGCGTCGGGGCGCAGAACTGGTCGATGGGAATGCCGTGCGTGCAGGCGTTCGCGCAGGGCTGCCCGTCGCAAGAGAGGCAGGCGGCGGCGTTCACGTCGAGCAGCGCGTACTCATCCCGCGCCAGGCGCGTGTTGCGGTAGTCAACGGCGTACATCCGCGTGCGCAGCACATCGGCGATGGGCACACCGTAGGGGCAGGCGCCTTCGCAGTCGTTGCACACGTGGCGGCAGTAGCTGTCGCCGTTCATCATGGCGTAGCGTTCCAGCAACTCCATGTCGCCGGTGGCCATTTCGCGCCAGCCGGACGCGCCCAGGTACTCGTCCACGCGGGCGGTGTCGTTCATGGTGATCACCACCGCGTCCACATGCGGATTGGAAAGGCACCAGCGGAACGCGGCTTGGGCGAAGGTGGCACCGCCGGTCTCGAACGGGCGCATGTCGTTGAGGCGCGCTCCTTTGAGCGTCTTCATCACGGTGACGCCGACGTTCTTCGCCTTGCCCTTGGCGAGCACCCGGGGCAGGTCCTGCTGGGTGGCCACGAAGTCGAAGTCCTTGGTGAGGCTTTCGTAGAACTTGGGGTCTTGGCCGAAGTTGTGCGCCACCAGCACGACGTCCACCAAGTCCTCGTCGAACACGTAGTCCAAGCACTCGATGAGGCGGCCGCCGTGGCCGGACATGCCGGCGAAGCGGATCTTGCCCTGCTCCTTGGCCTTGGCCACGAACGCATGCCACTCGGGGTTCTTCATCACGTTGACGTCGTTGACGGCGTGGTTCATGTAGACGTCCACGTAGTCCATCTGCAGGCGCTTGAGCGACGCTTCGAGGCGCGCCATCAGCTCGTCCGCACCGGTGTCCGGCTTGGTCATGGTCTTGGAGGTGATCACCACCTTGTCGCGGCGCCCCTTGAGCGCGTTGCCGAGGGTGGTCTCGGATTGGCTGCGCGCGTAGCTCTCGGCGGTGTCGAAGTAGTTGATGCCGGCGTCCAGCGCGTGGTGGACGACGTGCTGCTGGCCGTTGCGCAGCGCGGCGCTGCCGAACGAGATGTCCGAGATCTCAAGGCCCGTGCGCCCCAGCGGGGCGTAGCGTTGGACGACCCCCGGGCTGGGGATTTCGTCCGTGGCGGCGCGCGCGGCGAACGGCAGGGCGGCGGTGGCGGCTGCGCCGGCGCGCAGAAAGCCGCGGCGGTTGGTCGCCAGCGGCGGTTGGTGGTTGGACATGAGGTTTCCCCCCTCGCAGCTTGAAGTGCGGGCGTTAGCCTACGCCAACCGCCCGCTTGCGCCAAGACCCATCGGACGGCGTCGGCGGACGAAGTGGGCGAAAGCGCCGCGGATGCCTTCACACAACTTCCATTGTCCCTCCACCTCGGCTCCAGCAATTTCCCGGCAAGGCATGGAACTATTCGGATATGGCAGATGTCCTACAACACAGATGGCTTGCGGCTGGTTGAACTTTCAGCCAAAACCACTAGCCGAGGACGAGTTCACAGCGTTACCGTGATGCTCAAACAACGACAGGAGTACGCACAAGGAGACAAGCGAACCACAACGACAAGCGGCGGTGACTTTTCGAGAGTGCCGCACCGCCGCAAAACGCGAAAGCGGTCAATGCCCCGGCGATGACATCCCTCCCTCCCCCAATCCCCCTTGTCGCCGGGGCTTCTTTTCCCACCCACAGCCATCCCCACAGCGCACATGCCACGCCACGCTCATGATCGATCCTTGGCTGCCGATGGCTCCGCCTTCGCGCAAACATGGTCGAATGTCGCGGTTGCGACGCGGGTACACACCGCCTCCACGGCCGCCCAGTCCTGCCACCGCGGCGCCAGCGCTTTGTATTCGGCCAAGTTGGTGTCGTCGAGGTCGTAGGGCATCGCCTTGGCCAACTGCGCCTGCAGTTGCTGCAAACTCGATTCGCCGCTCTCTTGCGGGTAGAGCGCGTCGAAGGTCGCGAGCGCCACCGGCGCCTCGTCGCCCAAGCGATCCGCCAACGCGGCGAAATCCAGATAGTCCCGGGTGGCGTTGCGGCGCAGGATCAAGACGCCCTTGACGCGCAGGATTTCGGCGGCGGTGGGCACCGTCAGCGCCTCGCCGTGCTTGGTGGTCAGGTTGGCCGTCTCGAGCGGCGCCTGGCGGATGAGTTGGCGCACACCGGTTTCGATGCCATCCAAGCTGCCGAGGATCATCACCGGCCGCGCGACCCGCGCCGTGCGCCACCCGGCCACCGATTCGATCTGCGCGAGCACCTCGTCGAAGCGCCCACGCAAGTCGCCAACCACATGGTCCGCATCCTTGGACAGCCGATGGCCGGCATGGATCGCGGCGGCCGTGCCTCCCACCAGCACGGCCTCGGGCACGATGCGCTGCAGATGCGCCGCCGCGGACAGCACCCGCTCCCAATCAGGGAGCGACTGCGTCCTCTTGGCCTCGTTCGGCATGGCGTTTCGTCCAGTGCATCCAGAAGTGGTGGCGTTGCGCGTAGGGATCCGCAAGCCGGGCCGCACAAACGCGCCGGATCTTCGCCATTGCCGCCGGCTCGTCCAACGCCGCCCGCCGCAGCGCGGCCCAGTCCGCCCATTTGCCGTGGGCGATCACGTCGTCGATCGCCGCCAGCGTCCACCGCTGGTGGTTCAGGTGCCGGTGTTCCATCGGCCTAGGCTCCGTTCTCGCGCCATCGGAACGCACAATACCTTATAGGGTGGGTTGGCGAATCTTCCGGTATATGTCGTAGCGCCGCTCTGTTTTCACCAAAGCATAGTTTGCGTCCGCGAACTCGAAGAACGCACGGAACAACCGGTGGTCGTAAACAAGGCGCGGATCCTTCGAGCGCCACCGGCTCCGTTCGGCAGCGGTCGCGCGCAAAGGCGGCAGGAACGGATCCCGCATGTCCACGATCAACGCCGGTGGCTGGTTGATCACATCGGCGGTGAACTCCTGGGTGCGCTCCTCGCGCTTGTTGCCCCGCATGAGCCAGACCGGGTAGAAATACCGCGTCGGTGCGACGTGATCCGCCGCCAGATAGGGCAGCGCCGTCCCTCCCCAAATGAGAATCGGATCCCCGGCATCCGAGAACTGCCTGATCTGCCCAACCAGCGGGCCGTCGACTTTGAGCGCGGCCGGGTCGCGGTGGTCGCCGTGCAGCGATGTCGCGTAGCAAGCGGCGGTGATCGCGAAGAGCGCAAGTGGCACCCACGGAAGTCGCTTGCGGAACGCATCCAAGAGCTGGCGCACCGCAAAGGCGGCGAGGACGCAAGCCACTGGAATGAGCGCCAGATAGTAATGTGCGAAGTGGTAGCCGGAGAGCCCGGGCAGCACCAGCTCGATGGGCAGGAGGAAGACCGCCAGCCGCACCAAGGGCCCGAATCCGCCGCCGTTCGACGCGCCCGTCAACATCCGCCAAGCGCCCATGGCCCATCCGAGCAGCAGCACCCACCCTACGGGTTGGAGCTTCTCGAACCCAGTGCGCACGGCGATGAACTTGCGCGTAAGAGACGCATCGGAGTAGTGCAGGTTGTAGACGATCGCGGCATCCCAAAACGCCGCGAGGGTGGCCAATCCGCCGGCAAGCAGCAGCCAGACGACGAACCCGAGCAGCACCGCCAAGCCGCCCACCGACGCCCACCCGAACTTCCGCGCTGCGTCGTTCCGATACGCCAGCCAGTAAAGGCCGATCGCGCACCAAACCCCGGCCAGATTCGGCCGCAACATGACGGCAGCTCCGCCGAGCGCCCCTAGCGCCATCAGCGTGTGCTTGCTCGGCTTGCCTGCTTCAGCCGTCGCAAACAGCGCCAAGGCGACGAACTGGAACAGCAGGGCGTATTGCTCCGCCAGATTTCCGCCTTGCAGCAGCCGGGCGAAGTACACGAGCAGCACCGTGGTGCCGAAGAGCGTGGCGACCGTTCCGAAGCTGCGCTGCAACAGCTTGTAAGCGGCGAGGCAGGTTCCCACGAGAAACCCCGCTTGGACGACCCAGATACCCCACCCGTCCGCCAGCGCCAAACCGACGACGTTGATGAGGTAGATCAGCGGCGGCTTATGATCCCACCTGTGCAAATACGGCGCTTCTCCCTGCAACCATCCATCCGCAATGTAGAGGAAGAAGCTCGAGTCCACGCCCGGCGCTTGCAGGAAGGCGCGGATCGCGAGACCGAAAAGAACCACAAGAAACAGCAACCACGCGACAGTGACGACCACATGGGCGCGCTCTTCGCCGGCGGCGGTTGCGGTGCGGCCGCCCGCATCTAGAGGGCTTCGGTGCCAAAATGCGGCCATCTTTTTCGAACAGGTGGCAGTTTCGTGGGTGCCGGAAGGATAGCCGAGCCGGCGATGGCTCGCGTTGCGCTACGTCGAAGCGGCAGCCGTTCGCCGACACCGATGGGGCGAAGCCAAGTGGACACGGAAGCTCTGCCGCTAACCCACAGGCTGACCATCCTCTACCTCGCCACGCCGTTGGCCATCTGGCTGCTTGGTTGGCTGGAGTGGTGGTTCGGTGCGCCGGCCACCCGCCGCCCGCTTCCGTCCTATCCAATCGCCCGCGCCACCGTTGGGCGGACGGCCGAAGGCCGCACGCTTTGGCTGGCGGAGATTCCTTTCGACGGCCGCCGGCCCATGGAGCGGCGCGAGCAGCCATGAAGGCGAAGCGGTTCACCTGGTGGCTTGCCGGCGTTGCCGTTGCGGCGGCCATGCTGGTTCTGGCGCGGCAGTTCAGCTACGGCGTGGGCCTCAGCGGCGACTGGGCCGATTACCTCGCCACCGCGCGCAACCTCACGGCCGGCAAGGGCTTCGTTGGCTTCAACGGCGCGCCCTATCTGTATTGGCCGCCGCTGTACCCGTTGCTGTTGGCGGCGGCTGGCGGCGGCGTTTTCGATGCCTTTGCTGTGGCGGGGCCGTTGAACGCGGTTTCTTGGGGCCTCGCGGTTTTCGTTGCCGGTCAGGTTCTGCGGCGTCATGTGGCGAACGCTTGGCTGGTGATCTTTGGCTGCGTGGCGCTCGCGGTCGCGCCAGCGCTTGGGGATGTCGCGGCCGAAGCCATGTCCGAGGCCGTGTTCCTGCTGTTTGTGACCGCCGCGCTTACCCTTGCTTGTCGATACTTGGAAACGACCGCCGGCGGCGACCGCAAGGTGTTGCTGGGGCTTGCCGCCGCGGCCGTTGCGTCGCTGGCGATCTTGACGCGCTACGTCGGGGTCTGCGTGGCGCTCGTCGTCGCGCCGCTTCTGCTCTTCGCCGGCAATGCGCCGCTGGCGGCTCGGGCGTGGCGCGTAATCGCCTACGTCGCCATCGCGTTGGCGCCGGTGGGCCTTTGGTTGTTGCGCAACCACCTTCTGTTTGGCGCTACGGATGGGCACCGGCGTGGATCGGAGTTCGCTTTCGGGGAAGTGGTGTGGGCGTATTTCGCCGAAGTCGCCAACTGGGTGTTGCTCGACACGCTGGACGGGTGGCTTTGGCGGACCTCACGGAGAGGCATCGTTCCCGTGCCCTGGGACATCAAGGGCTGGCTGCTGGCCGCCGGCGTCGCATTCATCGGCGTCTGTTTGCTGGCGTTCGCGGGCTCCGCCGCAGCCGCTTGGGCGCGTTGGTGGCGAACGCGCGGCGACTTGCAACCGATCACGCTGGCGTATTGCGTTTTCGGCGGGTTCGCCGTGGTGTATTTGGTCGCGGTTGTCGTGGCGCAAACGGTAGTGGAGCTGGCGCCGTTGGGCGGTCGCTACGCGTTGCCGGCGTTTCCGCCGTTGCTGATCGCCATCGTCTTGGCCGCCGAGATGCTCCGCAGGCGGCGTTGGGGCGAGTGGGCGGCAGCGCGATTGCGACGGGTGCCACGTCTAGTGGCGCTATTGGCGATTGTTTGGCTCTGCGGCGCCGCCGCGGTCAGCGCCAACAGGATCCGGATCGCCAATGACGAGGGAACCGGCCTAGGTTTGGCGCGGCCGGAGTGGCAGACCTCGGCGACGCTCGACTACATTCGCCGCGAACTAAGCCGGCACCGGTTCCACACGAACAACCCCCGCGCCGTGTTCGCCCACACGGCCCATGCCGACTACGGCGTGTTGGAACGCGAGCTGGAACCGGCCAAACAGCAGATCCAAAACCTGCCGGAAGGCGCCCACATCGTGATCATGTGTGCCTATCACTACGCCTACACGGACGCCGAATTGCGCGCATGGGGCGAATGGAAATGGCTGGCGCCCGTCAGCGAGCTGAGCGACGGGGTGGTGTTTCGGGTGGTGCAACCGGGCAGTGCGCCGGCACCTCCGGCGGAAGAACGCTCTCGGGGCCGGAACACCACGGCTACCGAATGGTGTTGGTGAATGGTCTCGGCTGACGGGCTGCCAGCGCTTGCCACGCCAAACGCGGCGCTCTTGCCAGGGCCAACACCGCTCCGCCGGCCGCCTTCGCCCACGGGGTGTGCGGCAGCGCCAGCATGGCCGGCGTGGCCACCAGCGTAAGCACCGTCGCCACCGTCAAGCCGGAGACGATGGCTTGCGCGAGGGGCACCCAGAAGCCGGAGAGTTGGCCGCCGTACACGATGCTGCGCTCGATGAAGTCCACGGAGAGGTGGCTCGCCAGCGGCAGCAGGCCGAACACGGTGGTGGTGGCGGTCAACAGCACTGGACGCAGGCGCTGCGCGGCGGAGCGCACCACCAGCGTCAACGGCGCGGCGTCCGGGTCGGCGCGGCGGTTGTGGTTGTAGGTGTCGATCAGCACGATGTTGTTGTTCACCACGATGCCGGCCAGCGCCACCACGCCCACGCCGGTGAGAATCGCGCTGAACGGGCTGCCGGTGACCAGCAGGCCCAGCAGCACGCCGGCGGTGGACATCACCACCGCCACCAGGATGAGGAAGCTCTGGTAGAGGCTGTTGAACTGCGTCACCAGCAGCACGAACATCAGCAGCAGCGCCATGCCCATCGCCGCCAGAATGAAGGTGATGGAGTCGCCCTGCTCCTCGTTGGCGCCGCGAAACGCGATGGCCACGCGCGGATCGAGTTCGGCGCTTTCCACCCAGTCGCGGATCTCCTTCACCTTGTCGTCCGCCAGCACGCCCGGGGCGACTTCGGCGCGCAGCAGGCGCACGGCGCGGCCGCCGATGCGCTCGATGGCGTCCACGTTCGGCGCGGCGCTGCGGCGCACGAAGTTGCCGATGGGCACTAGGCCGTTCGCCGTCGTCACCTTTAGTTCGTCCAACGCGGCCAACCCGCGCGCGCTTGCCGGATAGCGGACGCGAATGTCCACCGCGTCGTCCGCCGTGTCGGGCCGGTATTCGCCCACTTTCACGCCGCCGGTGACCAATTGCACGGCGATTCCCACCAGCGAAACGTCGGCCCCGTACAGCGCGGCCTGGGCGCGGTCCACGCTCAGGCGCCACTCCACGCCGGGCAGCGGCCGCGAATCCTCCACGTCGCGCAGACCTTCCACGTTCGCGTCCACATGGGCGCGGACGCGGGCGACCACCGGGTCCAGCAAGTCCTTGTCCGCGGCGGAGAATTGGATTTGGATGGGCTTGCCCACGGGCGGCCCTTGCTCCAGCGCCCGCACCTCCACCACGATGCCGGCCAGATCCGCGGTCGCCTGCCGCGCCCGCTCGAGGAGTTCCGCGCCGCTCAAACGCCGCTCGGTACCGTCGTGCAACTCCAGGAACATGAAGCCCACGGTGTCCGCCGCGGTGGGCAGCTCGCCGCCGCCGCCACCAGCGCCGGCCCGTTGCGTCTGGGTGTTCAGGCTCTTGATGCCCGGGATGGTGATGACGCGATCCTCCACTTCGCGCACGAGCGCGTAGATCTCCTGCGGGGAGAGATTGCCCCGGGCGCGCACCGCCACGCGGGCGTAGGTGGGGTCGCCGTCGTTGAAGAACGTCATGCCGCGGCCGAACTTGCCGTAGGCGGTGAACGCGCCGGTGAGCACCAGCACCGTGACCAGCACGGTGACGCCGGCGTGCCGGCAGGTGACGTTCAACATGCGGGCGTAGAAGCCGGTGAAGCCGCGCAGCTCCCGCGGGTCGCCCTTTTCCAGCGCGATGAGCGTTTGCCGGGCGCGTTCGTCCCGCGCCGGCGGCTTGCCGAAGCGGGCGCCAAGGGTGGGGCCGAACACCAGCGCGTACAGCAGCGAGCCGGAGAGCACGAAGAACACCGTGACGGGCAGGTAGAGCATGAACTTGCCCGCCACGCCGGGCCAGAACACTAGCGGCAGGAACGCCGCCAGGGTGGTGCCCACGGAGGCGGTCACCGGCCAGAACATGCGCGTGGCGGAGGCGGCGTAGGCGTCGCGCGGCGTCATGCCCTCGGCCATCTTGCGGTCGGCGTACTCGGTGACCACGATGGCGCCGTCGATGAGCATGCCGAGGCCGAGCAGCATCCCGAACATCACCATGAAGTTGAACGTGTAGCCCAACATCCACACGAACGTGAGCGCGAACAGAAATGACACCGGAATGGCCATGCCGACGATGACGCCGCTGCGCAGGCCGATGGCCGCGACCACCAGCACCATCACCATCACCAGCGCGGTGACGATGTTGCCTTCGAGCTCGGTCACCTGGTTGCGGACGAAAGGCGCTTGGTCCTGGGTGACGAACAGGCGCACGGTGGACGGCAGTTTCGCCCGATGCCGCTCGATCACGGCGTACACCTGCTCCACGGTGCTTACCAGGTTGGCGTCCGAGCGCTTGCTCACGTTGATGGAGATGGCGTCCGCGCCGTTCACCCGGGCGTAGCGCTGCCGATCCTTGAAGGTGCGCCGGATGTGCGCGAGGTCGCCCAGCGTCACCACGGTGTCGGCGGTGGCTTTCACCGGCAGATCGAAGGTGTCCTGGGCCGTCTCGATGACGCTCGGCACCTTCACCGCCATGCGCCCGGCGCCGCCTTGCAGGGCGCCGGCGGCGATGAGCTGGTTGTTGCGCACGACGGTGGCGAGCAGTTGCTCGCTGCTCACTTGGTACGCCTCCAGCTTGGCCGGATCGATGACCACCTCGAGCACTTCTTCGCGGTGGCCTTGCATCTCGGCGTCCAGCACGTCGGCCAGCGCCTCGATGTCGTCGCGCAACGCTTGCGCGGCGTTGTACACCACGCGCTCGGACACGCCTTCGCCCACCAGGTTGATCTGCACGATGGGGAAGTCGCTGGCCGATTGCTCCACGATGAAGGGCTCTTCCGCGGAGCTGGGGAACTCCGGCTTGGCGCGGTCCACCGCGGCGCGCACGTCCGCCAGCGCTTGCTCCAGGTCGTAGTCCGCGTCGAACTCGACGATCACCCGCGCCGTGCCCTCGTAGGCGACGGAACGCACCTCGTCCGCGCCCTCCACGGTGCGCAGTTCGGTTTCCAGCGGCTTGGCCAGCAGGCGCTCGGCGTCTTCCGGCGAGATGCCTTCGTGCAGCACCACCACCACGAACACCGGCACGTCGATCTGCGGCGTGGCCTCGATGGGCACCAGCGTCCGCGCCACGATGCCGGCGATCAGCACCATCAACATGAGCAGCAGCGTCGTGCGCGAGCGATCCACCGCCGCGCCGACGAGGACGTTGTTCACGTGCCTTCGGCGACCGGGGCGCCGGCAGCGGCGGCGCTGGCGGCGATGGGGTGGTCGGCAGCGGCATCATCGGCCGCTTCACCACCGCTTCCTCCGGCTTCCACGCCCGCCGGCTGGCGAGCCGGCTGCCGCCGGGCGTCTTCCAATTGCACCATTACCCGGTCGCCCGCCGCCACGAATTGGTGGCCCACCGTGATGAGCATGGTGCGCGTCGGCAGCCCGGTCACCCACAGGCCGTCTTGCTCGTCGGCGATGATGTCCACATGCACGAAGGCCACCCGGTCGCTGCCTTGCACGATGCGCACGCCCAAGCGCCCCTCGTCGTCGAGCGCCAGCAAGGCCGGGCTGATCCGGTGCGCCATCGTCTCGCCGAAACGCACGACGAACTCGGCGGTGAGGCCGCTGCGCAGCGCGTAATCGGGGTTCGGCAGCGTCACCTCCACGCGATAGGTGCGCGTGGCCGGGTCGGCTTGGCGGCCGACGAAACTCACGGCGCCGCTCACTTGCGCGCCGGTGGCGAGGCGCCCGCTCGCCACCGCCCCGACATCGAACCGATGCGCTTCGGTTTCGGAAACGCGGCCGACGAGCAGCATGGGATGCAAATCCACCACCCGGGCGCAGGGTGCGCCGGGCTGCGCGTAGTCGCCCACGTTCAAGTTGACGTCCTCCACCACGCCGTCGAACGGCGCGAGCACGCGGGTGCGTTCGACATCGAGCACCGCCCCGGCGAGCATGGCCTCGGCGGCCGCCAAGCGCGCTTTCGCCTGCGCGATGGCGGTTTCGGATTGCAGGCCTTGGTCCTGCAACCGCAGGCTGCCCTGATATTCCAAACGCGCTTGCTCCACCGACGCTTCCGCTTGCGTGCGCCGCGCTGGCCGATCCTCCAAGGCCAGGCGGCAGAGCAGCGCCCCTTCCTTCACCCGATCGCCCCGCTCGATGGGCCGCTGCACCACGCGGCCGGTGGTCTCGGCGCGCACGTCCACGGTGCGTTTGTTTTCCGTGCGCCCGCGCACCTGCACGCGCTCCGGCAGCGGCACGGCGTGGACGACTCGGGCGCGCACCGCAGTAGGCGCCGCGTTCGCCCGGGCATCCGGGTCGGCCGCCGACAACGGCGGATGTTCTTCCACCCGCTCCTCGCCGGAAAGCAGCCCGGAAGCAAGCCACAGCGCCGTGAGCACGGCGATGACCAAGGCCGTCGTGATGGAAGTGGCTCGCATGAGAAGTCTCCCGCCGTTGGCGCGCGCCGGCGGCCTTTACCACTCGCCGGTGTTCGGCATGGACGCCCACGGCTCTTGCCGCGGCAACGGCGCGCCGTTCTGCAACAGCTCGATGGAGATGTCGTCCGGCGAGCGCACGAACGCCATGTGGCCGTCGCGCGGCGGCCGGTTGATGGTGACGCCGGCGTCCAGCAGGCGCTGGCAGAGGCCGTAGATGTCGTCCACCCGATACGCCAAGTGGCCGAAATTGCGCCCGCCGGCCAATTGTTCCGGGTCCCAGTTGTAGGTGAGCTCCACCTGCGCCTCGCCATCTCCCGGCGCGGCGAGAAACACCAGCGTGAAGCGGCCGGCCTTGTTGTCGATGCGCCGCAGCTCCTCAAGGCCGAGTTTCGCGCAGTAGAAATCCAGCGAAGCGTCCAAATCGGCCACGCGAACCATGGTGTGCAGGTACTTCATAGGGGCCCATTTCCTCAACGGCAGGGGCGAGCAAGAATAGCGGAAACTCGATGCCCACGGGGCACCGTTTTCTTCGCGTGGCGTGGCAAGTCGTTTCCAATACCAATGCGCCGCTCGCCGATGACCACCGCCGACGGCCTGGTGAGAGCCTTTCGGTTCCAACTTCGAGAGCATCCTCCGATTCCAATTCCGCCGCCTTCAGGCTCATTTCTCGTTGGATCAACGCCCCCCGTTCAGGTTCATGTCTCATTGGACAAGACGCAAGGCCGCAACATGGTACGGTTCCCGCATGGCGGAACGTGAGCAGGCGACAGCCGAGCGGAACGAAGCGCAAGCGCAGGCGGCTGCGCTTGCCCGCGTTAAGGAGTTGGAGGCGAAGTTGACGGCGCTCGGAAACCGCAAAGGCGAGAGCCCGTAAGGGGCAACGCTTTGGCCGCGTACGGACGCAAAGGCGCCCCACCTGGCGGCGCGACTCTCCACGACAAACTCCGTGCCGCTTGGGCGCGGTCGGATTCCGCGTTGTGCGTCGGCTTGGATCCGCGCTTGGATCGCCTGCCGAAGGGCTACCGCGGCGCGGCCATGCCGCTGTTCGAGTTCTGTCGCGGCATCGTGGACGCCACCGCGCGTTTGGCCTGCGCCTTCAAGCCCCAGATCGCGTGTTTCGCCGCCGAGGGCGCGGAAAGCCAACTGACCACGCTCATCGCCCACATCCGCGGGCAACACCCGGATATCCCGGTGATCCTCGACGCCAAGCGGAACGACATCGGCGCCACCGCGGCGCTGTACGCGCGCGAAGCCTTCGCGGTGTACGAGGCGGACGCGGTCACCGTCAATCCCTATCTCGGCTGGGATGCGCTCGCGCCGTTCGCCGAATGGCCGGGGCGCGGCGCGTTCGTGCTTTGCCACACCTCCAATCCAGACGCCGCGTGGCTGCAGGAACATCCGCCGGGCGACCCCGCCTATCTGCGCGTCGCGGGACTGGCGGCGGCGCGCGACAACGGCAATCTCGGCCTCGTGGTCGGCGCCACCTTCCCCGAGCAACTCGGCATGGTGCGCGCGCGAGCGCCGACGTTGCCCTTGCTCGTCCCCGGCGTCGGGGCGCAAGGCGGTGACGTCAACGCGGTGTTCGCGCACGGGATGGACGCGAACGGCAGCGGCTTGGTGGTGAACGCGGCGCGCAGCATCCTCTACGCATCCGCCGGCGCGGATTGGCGGGAAGCCGCGGCCGCTGCCGCCACGGCGCTGCGCGACCAGATGCGCCGCGCCCGCGACAGCGCGCTATCGGCGTAACGCGGTTTCCCTCACCGCCGCGAGTTGCTACCTTGATGGCAACTGACTGCGGAGACCGCCGTGCCTGACACCTCCTTCCCGTGGGACGATCCGCTGCTGCTCGACGACGAGCTCAGCGAAGACGAGCGCATGGCGCGCGACGCCGCCCGCCAATACGCGCAGGACAAGCTCATGCCGCGGGTGCTGGAAGCCAATCGCCAGGAACGCTTCGACCGCGAGATCATGAACGAGATGGGGGCGCTGGGAATGCTCGGCGCCACCTTGCCCTCCCGCTACGGCGGCGCGGAGGCGAACTACGTCTGCTACGGGCTGATGGCGCGCGAAGTGGAACGGGTGGATTCCGGCTACCGTTCCGCCATGAGCGTGCAATCGTCGCTGGTGATGCATCCCATCCACGCCTACGGCAGCGACGAGCAGTGCGCCAAATACCTGCCGAAACTCGCCAGTGGCGAGTGGGTGGGTTGCTTCGGCCTGACCGAACCGGACCACGGTTCGGATCCGGGCAGCATGGCCACCCGCGCCGAGCCGGCCGGCGATGGCTACCGCTTGCGCGGCGCGAAAACGTGGATCACCAACGCGCCCATCGCCGACGTGGCGGTGGTGTGGGCGAAGCTGGAGGGACGCATCCGCGGCTTTCTGGTGGAGCGCGGCACGGACGGCTTCACCACGCCCGCCATCAAGGGCAAGATGAGCCTGCGGGCGTCCGTCACCGGCCAAATCGTCTTGGACGATGCCTATGTGCCCGCCGAAAACCTGCTGCCGGGCGCCTCCGGCTTGAGCGGCCCGTTCGGCTGCCTCAACCGCGCCCGCTTCGGCATCTGTTGGGGCGCGTTGGGGGCGGCCGAGTTCTGCTGGCACGCCGCGAGGCGCTACACCCTAGATCGCAACCAGTTCGGCCGGCCGCTCGCCGCCAACCAGCTCGTGCAGAAGAAACTCGCGGACATGCAAACCGAGATCGCCCTCGGCCTCGCCGGCTGCCTGCGTATCGGCCGGCTGTTGGACGCAGACCGCCTGCCGGTGGAGAGCATCTCGCTGCTCAAGCGCAACAACTGCGGCAAGGCGCTGGACATCGCCCGCGCGGCACGGGACATGCACGGCGCCAACGGCATCGCCGACGAGTACCACGTCATCCGCCACGTCATGAATCTGGAAACCGTGAACACCTACGAAGGCACCCACGACATCCACGCGCTCATCCTTGGGCGCGCGCAAACCGGGATTCAGGCGTTCACAGGGTGAGGCAGCCCGCAAGATGCCGCCTTACCCCTTCTACTTCACCGCCGCCGCGCCAGCGGGTCGAACGGCGTGGCGGCGTCCATGCCCACCACGGTCGCCACGTCGTCCGCAAGATCCTCGTAGTTGGCCTCCAAGCCCAGCGCGATGCCCTTGTTGGTGAACGTCTGCGAGCGCGAAAAACGCCCGCCGGCGGCGTGGATGGTGTGCGCCGAAGGGGCGTCCTCGCTGCAAAGGTACAGCACCGCCGGGGTGACCAGCGCCGGGCTCATCGCCGGCGGCGGCTTGCTCATGTCGATGGTGGAACCGGGCACGCTCGCCGTCATGCGCGTGGCGGCGCCCGGCGCCAAGCAGTTCACGCGCACATTGTGCGCCGCGCCTTCGATCGCCAGCACGTTCATGAGGCCCAGCATCCCCATCTTGGCGGCGCCGTAGTTCGCTTGGCCGAAGTTGCCGAAGATGCCGGAGGTGGAACTGGTGAGCACCACGCGCCCCCAGTTTTTCTCGTACATGATCGGCCAAGCGTGCCGGGTGACGTAGGCGGTGCCGCGCAGGTGGACGTCGAGCACCAGGTCGAACTCGTCCAAGCTCATGTTCTTGAAGGATTTGTCGCGCAGGATGCCGGCGTTGTTCACCACGATGTCCACGGTGCCGAAGGCGGCCACCGCATCGTCCACGATGCTCTTGGCGCCGTCCCGATCCGCCACGGACGCCTTGTTGGCGACGGCCTCGCCGCCGGCCGCTTTGATCTCCTCCACCACCGCGTCCGCGGCGTCCGACTGCCCCTCGCCATGCACGGATCCGCCGAGGTCATTCACCACGACCTTGGCGCCGCGTTCAGCGAAGGCCAGCGCATGGCTGCGCCCCAAGCCGTGCCCGGCGCCGGTTACGATGGCAACCTTGCCCTCAAAATCACTCATGTGTGTCCCGCCTGTGGGTGAAAACGAACAAGCGCGCCATTCTAAACCAACCGCAACCCAACCGAAGCCTCCGGCCCGGCCAACTTCTGTTCGTGCTCTCCGTAGCTGCGGAAGTCCTACCAACCGCCGACGCATGGCGAAACGGCGAGCGGTAAAGCACCATGCACAAACCCCGCCGCTCTGCTACGCACGCGAGAAGCGCGTAGGCCAACCACGTAGCCGGTTGGCCGTGGTGACGAAGTGCCGCGCCGGACGATCTCTCTGATCAGGCGGCAGGATCAGAATCGGCCGCAACTGACGTTGAAACGCCGACAGTCCGCCATCACGATTCTCGGCCTTTAGGCGCTGGATCAAGCCTCCATTGGCGTGGACGCGGAACTTGGGGTCGAAGGTGATCAGTGTCCTATCGAAGGCGCGGTGGTGCAGTGCGCAAAGCGCGACGCCGTTGTCCGTGTCGTCCGTGCTGTCTGGATGCGCCGCCGGCAGGATGTGGGCGGCGTCCAGCAGCCGAAGCTGGACGCCGCACATGGCGCAGCTATGGCCGTAGGCGGACAGCACGCGGTTGCGAAAGCCGATGTCGCGCAGGGCCCGTTTCGTGGCGACCACCGCATAGCGCCGGGGTTCGGCGACGACGTCCTCCACGTCGGTTTCGGTCACGTGCCCGCCATGTTCCCCGATTTGCTGCAGTAATTTGATTTCACTGGCGAATTCGCCACACTCGTGCAGGGATTCCATGTTCTCGATGTAAGTGGCCAAGAAGCCTGGACGAAACGCTACGGCCAGCTCCGCGTTGCCCTTGTTGTGAATCGCAAAGCCGTTGATCGCGGCGTCGTCTAACGCATGTGCGCACAGTTGAATGGATGGCGAATACCCAACCGCACCCGAGTGTTTGTGCAAGTCGAATCCGACGAATACGCGGCGTTCGTCTTCCCAACCCAGTATCAGCGTCTTGCCGTCGGTCTCCGGCTCAAAGTGGCTGACGCCGGTAACTTGGATCCGCCACTCGTCCAAGGGCCGATTCTTGCCTCCGGGGGTTAGATTCCAGATGTAGACCCGGACGATGCTGCTCGGCCCGTCGCGGAACAGCGAGTAGCGGGCCGGGTGGGCAGCGGCGGGCGTCAGGCAAAGGTAGCGCCAGCCCGCGTCAAGGATGGCTTGCTCCACCATGCCAAGGAGCTCGGGCTTGGGCAGGCGCGCCATCTACTTGCTCGTCTTCTTGGATCGGCCGACGGTAGCCGGTCGGCGCAGGCCGCCATCGTCCGCCAGCGGTGCTTCGATGTCGGGTACGGGCATGCTGCATGGCGCGTGAATCTTGTAGGCCGGCTTGTTGCCGAACGCCCCGGTCACCAAGTCGGCGCTCCCCGGCCCTTCTTCGAACCGCGCCATGGCGCCTTTGAGGTAGTCCTCGTTCAGTTCGCAGCAGATCCAACGGCGGTCGAGGCGTTCCGCCACCGCGCCGGTGACGCAGGAGCCGGCGAACGGGTCCAGCACCAAATCCCCTGGGTTGGTGAGCATGCGGATGAAGTACTCCGGCAGCTCCTTTGGAAAGCGCGCCGGGTGAACGGGCAGGCCGTGTTCGCGGCAGTATTCCTGGTAGTGCCCGTTCGACTCGGTGTTGGCGACGGCCAACAGATTGGGCGGCACGGCACCGCCGTTGTCCTTGGCGAACTTGGTGGAAATCTGATGGCCCGAGGGGCGGAGTTTCGCTTGGTAGCCGTTCTTCAGGAGCGAACGCATGGCGCCGCTGTACGGCGCCAGCACGCGGCGGTTGCTGGCCTTCGGCCAAGGCGTGGGGCTGAGCCACCAAACGCAATTCACCGCGTCCTTCACGCGCACGCGGCGGATGTTCACCCACTCGGCCGGGGTCGGCAGCTTGGACGGGTTCCACCAGTAGTGCTCTTGGCACAGGTGGAAGCCGTACTCCTCGCAGAGCATCAGCAGCAGCTCGAAGTGATAGAGCGAGCGCGTCGGCGTGCCCCGCTTCCACGCGCCGCCGATGTCGATCACCAGGCTGCCGCGCTCCTTCAAGACGCGCCGAAACCCGGCCGCGAAGGGACGAAACCAGTCGCAATAGGCGTGCGCGTCCTCGTTGCCATAGGACTTCTTGCGCACTAGGCCGAATGGCGGCGACGTCATAACCAAGTCCACGGACTGCGGCGGCGCGTGATGCAGATGGCAGAGGGCATCGCCGCAGAGGGCGGTGCCCAAGGCCGTGCGGTGATAAGGGCGTATGTCGCCGGGGAGGTACGTTTCCGCAAGCGCCCGCGTTTCGCCGGTTGCGCTGGAGTCCTCGCTTGGTTGCACGTTGGTGCGGTGCAAGTGGCGCAGGTATTCCGCGACCGAGCCAAACCCCAAGCGAGCGGCCGACCGCTCCATTTCGGCGCGTTCCTGTGCCGTCATCCGCACGCTGGCGACGACTTGGCCGCGGTCTTTCTGGCTGCCGCCCATGCCGGCGTACTTTAATGGCAATCCGAGCTTCTTGGCGCGAAACGACTGCGCAAAGCCGCCTCCGCGGGCGCCGGCTGCATCACTCCGCGTATGTTGGCGTTTCCCCGTAGATGCGCTGGAAGTCCTGCCAGAAGTCGGCGTAGGTTTTGGCGACGCAATCCGGCCCGCGCACTTCGCAGCCGCCGACGCGGCTGGCGAACACGGCGAGGGACATCGCCATGCGGTGGTCTTCGTAGGTGTCGAAGGCCGCCGGGCGCGGGGTGGTGGCGGGGTGGATGGTCATCGCGTCCGCCTCCTCTTCCACGCGCACCCCGGCTTTGCGCAGTTCCGTCGTGCCGGCGCGCAAGCGGTCACATTCCTTCACGCGCAACGTCGCGAGCCCGGTAAGGCGGGTCGGCGTCGGCAGGAACGGCGCCATCGCCATCAGCGTGGGGGCGGCGTCCGGCATGTCGTCCATTTCGGCGTGGTTGATGGGTTTGAGCTGCTCAGGGCCCTTCACCGTGGTCGTCCGCGCTCCCCGCTGCACCTCTGCGCCGGCGAGTTCGCACAGCGAGAGAAAGGCGAAGTCGCCTTGGGAGGTGCAGACGCCAAGGTTGTTGAAAGTGACGTTGCCGCCGTGCAACGTGGCGAGCGCGGCATGGTAGGTGGCCGCCGACGCGTCGCCTTCGATGACCACCTTCCCGCCGGAGTACTTGGCCGGCGGCACGCGCAGCGCGTTGGCGTTTGAGTCTTCCACCGAGACGCCGCGGCGCGCCATTTCTCTGCGCGTCACCTCGATGTAGGAGGCGCTGGTGCGCTCGCCGCGCAGGTGGATGAGCAAGCCGTTGGGCAACGCGGGGGCGGAAAGCAACAGGCCGGAGAGATACTGGCTGGTGACGCCGGTGCGCAGGGTCGCGTCCGTTGGCGGGCAACTTGGGCCGTTGACGGCGATGGGCAACAGGCCACCTTCGACGGCGGAAACTTGGCAGCCCATGCTCTCCAGCGCTTGCAACAGATCGGCGTTCGGCCGGCGATGCAGCTGCGCGTGGCCGGTGAACCGCGTCGTGGTGGTGCGCAGTGCGGCGTGGGCGAGCAGCAGCCGCAGGGAAACGCCGCTCATGCCGAGATGGAGGGTCATGTCGCCGGGGGGTTGTTCGGCGGGCTGGATCCAAGCGGCTTTGCCTCGCCGTCGCACACGCGCCCCCAAGCGCTCGGCGGCGGCGAACATGGCGTCCACGTCGTCGCACCGCGGCACGCCATCGAGGTGGGTGGGCGCGTCCGCCAGCAAGGACATCAGAATGTGCCGCAAGGCGATGGATTTGCTGCCCGGCAGCGTGACCTTCACGTGAAACGGCCGCCGCACGCGCTCGATGCGGCGTGGTGGCGCGGTTTCAGGCATCGGCGACGCCTTCGCGGTCGTCTTTGCCCGCTTGGTTGCCTTTGCCGGCTTGTTCGTCCTTGTGCGCTGGCTTGCTCTTGGCGTTGCTCTTGCCGAACTTGTGCCGCAGCGTGTACCAGCTCGGATAGGGGATCGGCCGCGGCGACTTCTTGGATGTCCAAAAGCGCACCACGCGCCCATCGGAAAGGCGCAACGCCTTGGCCACGTCCTTGTTGGAGAGGCCCTTGCTGTCCATCCACTCGCGCAGCTCTTTCGATGTCGGCGGGTACTTCTTCATCGCGGCTTCCAAGCATCGTCATCGGGGGCGGCGATGCTACCAACAAGCGCCCAGCATGTATTACGCCCGTTGGGGTCGAATGGCCGGTAGGGAACTGGAAAGAGCGCTATAGTGTTTGCGTCGTCAGGGGCACCGCAAGAGATGCGAATGAAGCCTAGCACAGAAGCGGCGCCACCTGCCGCGAGCCGCCTGTTCCCACGCCGAATTGCCTCACGCCGCGCTGTTCGCCGACGCGGAACCCGACCTGGTCCCGCCTCCAGTTAGTAGGCCCGCGCAGAAGTCGCCGCCGTGTTGACCAGTTTGCGCAATCCGCAGGTGCGTACGGTGGTGCGGCTGCGCAATCGGCGGCATCGGCAGGCCCAGCGGCGTTTTGTGATCGAGGGGCGGCGGGAATTGAACTGCGCCGTCGAAGCTGGCTGGGCGCTGCGCACGTTGTTTTACTGCCCGGAACTGCCGGCGGGCGGCGACGCGGCGCTGTTGGGCCGTTGCCAAGCGGCCGGGGTGGAGTGTGTGGCAACGAGTCGCGCCGTGTTCGAGCGCATGTCGTATCGGCGCACACCCGATGGCTTGTTGGGTGTTGCCGACGCGCCGGAGCTGACTTTGGCGGAGCTGCCGTCCCCCAACCGCGGCGGCGAACTGTGGCTGGTGGCCGCCGCCATCGGTGTGCCGGGCAATCTTGGAGCGATGTTGCGCAGCGCCGACGCCGTGGGCGCGAGCGGGGTGCTGTTGGCGGATGCGGCGGTGGACGTGTTCAACCCGAACGTGGTGCGGGCCAGCATGGGCGCGTTGTTCAGTGTGCCTTTGGCGGTGGCCGGCGCCGATGTTGTGCGCGAATGGCTGGCCGGTCGCGGCGTGCGCTTGGTGTTGGCGGACCCGGCCAGCGCCAGCGACTACACAGACGCGGACTTCACGGGGGATTTGGCCATCGTGGTGGGTAGCGAAAGCGCCGGGCTCGACGCGGGTTGGCGTTGCGGGCGGTATCTGGCAGTGCGCGTGCCGATGGCGGGGCGCGTGGACTCCTTGAACGCGGCCACCGCCGCCGCGGTGTTGTTGTTCGAGGCGCGCCGGCAGCGTGTGGAAGCGGCCAAGGCGTAGGGCGGTGCCGGGAACGCGGGCGTCCCGCCCGCATGCAGGCGAGACGCCTGCGCTCCCAGGCTCCCTCAAGCGAACAGTGCGCCCACGCTTTCGCCGGTGTGGATGCGGCGGATGGCCTCGGCCAGGAGGGGCGCGACGGAGAGCACGGTCATCTTCGGCAGGCGTTTCTCGGCCGGCACTTCCACGGTGTTGGTTACGGTGAAGGAGACGATGGAGGATTCGCGGAGGTTGTCTATCGCCTGACCTACCAGTACGCCGTGGGTGGCGCCGGCGAAGACGCGGCGGGCGCCGGCGGCGGCCAGGGTGCGGGCGGTTTCGGCCATGGTGCCGCCGGTGGCGATCTCGTCCTCGAACACCACCGCGTCCTTGTCCGCCACGTCGCCCACCACGTGGCCTTGACGCACTTCGGTGTCGCTCACCCGGCGTTTGTCGATGATGGCCAGCGGGAGACCCAGGCGCGTGGCGAACTTGCCGGCGCGTTTGGCGCCGCCGGCGTCCGTCGCCACCACCACGGCGGTGGCCATGTCGCAGGTCTCCTCGATGTGCGCGGCGACGATGGGAATGGCGGTGAGGTGATCCACCGGAACGCTGAAGAAGCCGTGCACCTGCTCGGCGTGCAAATCCATGGTGAGCACGCGGTCGGCGCCGGCGGTGCGCAGCAGGTCCGCGATGAGGCGGCCGGCGATGGAGATGCGCGGGGCGTCCTTCTTGTCCGAGCGGCCGTAGGAGAAGTAGGGAATCACCGCGGTGATGCGGCGCGCCGAGGCGCTGCGCAGGGCGTCGAGAGTGATCAGCAGTTCCAAGATGCGGTCGCTGGCCGGCTCGGTGAACGCTTGCACCACGAACACGTCGCGTTCGCGCACGTTCTCGTCGATCTGCACCGAGAGGTTGTCGTTGGAGAAGCGCGAGATGGTCATGCCGCTGCGGGCGATGTCCAAGCAGGCGCAAATCTCGTCGGCGAGGCCCGGGTTGGAGCGGCCGGCGAATACGCGCAACTCGTCGTTCATGGGCATGTTCTCCCTCTCAATCGCCCGCTTGTCCGCGGGATTGCTCACCGGGCAGCTTCACAGGGCCGCCAGCCGCTCCAGCTGCTCACCGAGCACATCGGCCCGTTTGCGCAGCGCCTCGCCCTTGTCCCGCTCCTTCGCCACCACCGCCGGCGGTGCCTTGGCGAGGAAGCCCGCGTTGCCGAGTTTGCCATCCACGCGAGCGAGATCCCGGGTCACTTTCTCCACCTCCTTGCGCAAGCGTTCCTGTTCGGCGGCAACATCGATCACTCCGGCAAGCGGCACCAGCACCTGCAGATCGCCCACCACTTCCGCGGCCGCCGGCGGCGGCTCCGCGCCGGCCTCCAACCAAGCCGGGGCCTCGACCTTCGCCAAGCGTCGCAGCGGCGTGGAGGTGGCGGCAAGCAATTCCCGGTCGCGATCATCGCCGCCGCGCAGCAGCACGGCAAGCGTTTTCCCGGGCCCCACGTTCATCTCGCCGCGGATGTTGCGGATGGCGGTGACCATGCCTTTCAGCCAGCGCAACGCCGCGTCGGCTTCCGCATCCGGCGGGTAGTCGTTCGCGCTGGGGAACGGTTCGCGCATGATGGTGTCGCCGGCGGAGGCCGGCGCCACGCTCCGCCACAGCCTCTCGGTGACGAACGGCACGATGGGGTGGGCGATGCGCAACAGCGCCTCCAGCACGTCCACCAGCGTGCGCCGCGCCGCTTGTGCTTGGGCTGGGTGCGCCGTCGCGTCGAACAGCACCGGCTTGGCGATCTCCAAGTACCAGTCGCAGTATTCGTGCCAGGCGAATTCGTACACGGCGTTGGCGTAGAGGTCGAAGCGGTAGTTGCCGATGGCTTGCTCCGAATCTCGCACCAGTTGCCCTAGGCGGGAACGAATCCAGCGGTCGGCCAGGCTCGGCGTCTCCGGCGCGTCGTCGTCGCCCGCTTGCACATGCCCCAGCACGAACTTCGTCGCGTTCCACAACTTGTTGCAGAAGTTGCGGTAGCCCTCGATGCGCTTCAGGTGGAACGCCAGATCCCGCCCTTGCGACGCCATCGCGCAGAAGGTGAAGCGCAGCGCGTCCGTGCCGTAGGCGGGGATGCCCTGCGGATACTCCTTGCGCGTGTTCGCGGCGATGGCGGCGGCCATTTGCGGCTGGGTCATGTTGGCGGTGCGTTTGGTCACCAGCGCCTCGGTGGTGACGCCGTCGATCAAGTCGAGCGGATCCAAGCCGTTGCCGCGGGTCTTGGACATCTTCGCGCCGGTGGCGTCGCGCACCATGCCGTGGATGTACACCTCGCGGAACGGCACCTCGCCGGTGAACTTGAGCGTCATCATGATCATCCGCGCCACCCAGAAGAAGATGATGTCGTAGCCGGTCAGGAGCACGTTGGTGGGGTGGAACTCGGCGAGCTGGGGCGTGCGCTGCGGCCAGCCGAGGGTGCCGAAGGTCCACAGCGCCGAGGAGAACCAGGTGTCGAGCACATCCTCGTCTTGGCGCAGGGGGGTCTCTGGCGCGATGTTGTGGCGGGCGCGGGCTTCGGCCTCGTCGCGCCCCACATACACGTTGCCGGCGTCGTCGTACCAAGCGGGGATGCGGTGGCCCCACCACTGCTGGCGGCTGATGCACCAATCCTGAATGTCGCGCATCCACGCGAAGTACATGTTTTCGTACTGCTTCGGCACGAAACGCACATCGCCGTTCTCCACGGCGCGGATGGCGGGTTCGGCGAGCGGCGCGATCTTCACGAACCACTGATCCGTCAGCCACGGCTCGATGACCGCCTGAGAGCGATCCCCGCGCGGCACGGTGTGGGTGTGTTCCTCCACGCGCTCGACCAGGCCGGCGACGGTCAAATCCGCCACGATACGCTCGCGGGCCTTGAAGCGGTCGAGGCCGCGGTAGGCTTCCGGCGCGTTGTCGTCGATGCGCGCGTCCGCGGTGAGGATGTTCACCAGCGGCAGGCCGTGGCGCGCGCCCACCGCGTTGTCGTTGAAGTCGTGCGCCGGGGTGATCTTCACGCAGCCGGAGCCGAACTCCGGGTCCGCGTGTTCGTCCGCCAGCACCGGAAGCCGCCGCCCCACCAGCGGCAGCACCACCGCGCCGCCAACCAGCGAGCGATAGCGCTCATCATCAGGGTGTACCGCCACCGCGGTGTCGCCCAGCATCGTCTCCGGGCGCGTCGTGGCGACGACGAGGTGGTCTTTGCCGTCTTCGGTGCGGGCGCCGTCGGCGAGCGGATAGCGCAGGTGCCAAAGGTGGCCCCGCTCCTCCACGTTTTCCACCTCCAGATCCGAAATGGACGTGCCGAGTTTCGGATCCCAGTTCACCAACCGCTGCCCGCGGTAGATGAGCCCCTCCTCGAACAGCCGCACGAACACTTCCAGCACGGTGCGCGAAAAACCCTCGTCCATGGTGAACCGCTCCCGCGACCAGTCCACCGAGGAGCCCATGCGCCGAATCTGCCCGGAGATGCCGGCGCCGGTGCCGCGTTTCCACTCCCACACCTTTTCCACGAAGGCGTCGCGCCCGAGGTCCGTGCGCCGGATGCCCTGCGCCAGCAGTTGCCGCTCCACCACCATCTGCGTGGCGATCTGCGCGTGGTCGGTGCCGGTTTGCCACAGCGCGCGCCGCCCGCACATGCGCTGGTAGCGGATGAGCGTATCCATCAACGTGTGCTGGAAGGCGTGGCCGATGTGCAGCCGGTCGGTGACGTTCGGCGGCGGAATGACGATGCAATACGGATCGCCGTTGCCGCTGGGCGCGAAGTGGCCGGAACGCTCCCACTCCTCGTACAGGGCGCTTTCGATGGCGTGCGGATTGAAGACGCCGTCCACGCTCGTGCGGACGGCGCCGGTGCGAGAATCCGTCATTCCCAGTCGTCGAGTTCGTGGTGGAACAAAGGATACCCGCGTTCGCGGTAGCTACGGTACTTGGTGCGCCCGGCCGTGCGTTCGCCGGCGAGGATGATCTCGGAGACCCGCTCGAAGCCGGCGAGGAAATCCGGGATGTCCGGGGCCAAGTTGATGAGCATCTCGCGGTGGAGAGGGGTTTCGTCCTCGGCGGCCACGACGATGGGCGCCGTCAGCGTATGCGACAGACCTTTGGCGACGGGCCCTGGGAGCGCGGTCGTCTCGCCCGCATGCACGCGGAACGCCTGCATTCCCCCCTCGGCACCCGCCGCCGTCAGGCGCACATGCGGCAGAAACCGATCCGGCGGATACTCCCACAGCAGTGCGTCGATCTCCTCCACCGCCGCCGCCGGCGCCCGCACATGGACGCGCGTGCCGGCGGCCACCGCTCGGCCCGCCAAGCGACAGGTGAAACGCTGCCGGGCGATCTCGTCCACATCCGCGAGAATGTAGAAGTTCACGCGCATCAGCGGCGACGGGGAGCGGCTTCGGCCGGATTGTCGTCAGCGGCAACGTCCAGCAAATACTGAAAGAGCGCCGAAACCGGCCGCCCCGTGGCCTTCTTGCCCGGCACATACGCCGGGCCGGCGATGTCCAGATGCGCCCACGGATACGCGCCGGCGAACCGCGCCAGAAAACACGCTGCGGTTATGGAACCGGCGGCGCGGCCGCCGATGTTCTTCATGTCCGCGAACTCGCTTTTCAGCGCTTCTTGGTAGTCGTCCCACAGCGGCATGCGCCAGAAGCGGTCGTGCGCAGTAGCGCCGGCGGCGGCGAGCGCATCCGCCAGCGCGTCGTCGTTGGCGTACAGCGCGCTGGCGTGGCTGCCAAGCGCGGTGACCTGCGCCCCCGTGAGCGTCGCCACATCCACCACCGCCCGCGGCTTGAACCGCTCCGCGTAGGTGAGCGCGTCGCAAAGCACCAGCCGGCCCTCGGCATCCGTGTTCAGAATCTCCACCGTCTTGCCGGACATGGTGGTGACGATATCGCCCGGCCGACTCGCCCCGCCGCTGGGCATGTTCTCGGCCGCAGCGGCCACGGCGACGACGTTCAGCGGCAGCTCGGCCGCAGCGGCCGCCTTCAACGCCCCCAACACGGCGGCGGCACCGCACATGTCGAACTTCATCTCGCCAATGCTGGCGGTAGTCTTCAAGTTGATGCCGCCAGTATCGAAGGTGATGCCTTTGCCAATGAGCACGATCGGCGGCGCGGACGCAGCACCGCCGCGATAGCTGGCAACCACCATCTTCGCCGGCTTATCGCTGCCTTGGCTGACGGAGAGGAACGCGCCCATGCCGAGTTCCGCCATCCGCTCCTCTTCCACCACATCGACGCTGACCGTCTCCGGCACCTCGGCCGCGAGGCTCTGCGCCTGGCTTGCCACGAACGCCGGATCGCACACGTTCGGCGGCTGATTGGCGAGATCCTTGGCGAACGCAAGCCCCGCCTGCAACGCCTGCGCGTGCCGAACAGCGCGGCGCGTTGCGGCCCGGTCGGCAGCGTGTACGGCCACCCGCCGCAGCTTCGGCGCTTTGCCCGGCTTGGACTTGAACGCCATAAACCGGTAGCTCACGGCGGACACCGCAGCCAACGCCGTACGCACTTTCCAGTAGGCGTCGCGGGACGCCACGGCGAACCCATCCAACGCCAACGTCGCGTCCGCGACATCCAGCGCGATCAAAGCGCTCGCCGCGGCCGCCATATCCTTGCGAAAGTCCCCCTCCGGGTTGGCCTTCCCGCCCCGCCGCCGCCCCGCTTCCCGGCCCACGACGAGCAACACCGCGGGCCGCCCTTCCAAGAACACCCGTGCGACGCCGCCGGTCTTCGGCTTCGTGTGCGCCAACGCGCGCCGCACTTCCCCTTCGTCCCCCAGCGCGGCACCGACCTCCCCAACCGCGGCGCGGGAAACCACCATCGCCGCGGTGTTCGCCTTCGCCAGCGCACCAGCCTTCGTCGTATAGCGTATGGGCATCGCCTACGTCCTCATGTCCATCCCACGCTGATTGTACGTTACGTCGTTACGTCACAAAGCGCTTGGCAGGGCGAAAAATCGTGCTATAGTCGCCGCCATTATGGGAGGAGATCCGCACTTGAGGGCACCAATGCCCGTCACGGTCGCGGCGTCAAGGTCGATTTCAACGCGGCCACGAGCCACTGTGCTGGGAGCGCGAGTGGCGGCCGGTTCGAGTACTACAGCGGCGACCATCGCGGTGCGAAGTTCAAGGTACACGTTCGCAAATGGCAAAGCCCTAGCGAGATGGAAGGCGGGAAACCCGCGGACGATGGCGCGTTGCCGGACGTTCGGCGATATGGTGCCGAGATGTTCAACCGCTCTGTACACATTACCGTACCGCGCGGCTTTTGCCGCCCAAACCAATCCGAACGGCCGGAAGGCCAGTCTGGCACCGGAGATACAACAGATGCCAAGGTGCCGGCGGAGGGAACGAATGTGCGCGAGTGAGGACAAACTCGGCAGGCGGCAGCGGGGTTGGTTGCCAGATATCCGCGTAGCGCTGGTGCTGCCGCCTTGGCGGCTGGCAGCGGGCTCCATGCCGGGGGTCTGTTTTTGCCGGTAGGTCCCACCGACACCGCACCGGTCACGCCGCAAGTGAAATCGGTGCCCGTGCCGCGGAGCGCTGCGGCTTCCGCTACTTGGGAGCGGCGTGTGCGGGTCGCGCGGCATGAGCTGGTCGCGGCGCGCAACGATGTCGAGAACGCAGGCGCGGGGCGCTTGCTGCTCAACGTCAAGAACGGCGTCCACCTGAATGTGGTCGTGGAGCGAACCGCGCCCACCAAGTGGGGCTATTCCCTTTCCGGTCGTGTTGCTGACGGCGAACGCGGATTCGTGACCTTGGTGGTTCACGAGGAGACCGTGGCGGGCTCGATCTGGACGCCTGACGTCGAGTACAGGATTTTGCCCGATGACCCCGATGACCCTAAAGCAGGCGGCGTCCACACGCTGCGCCAAGTCAGCCGCAGTCGGTCGCGTGTCGAGTGCGGCGGCGTGCGTACCCCGAAGCTGGCCGCAGACAAGCGACAGCAGTCCGTTTTGACGGTCGTTGACGGCGGCACCGTGGTGGACGTCCTAGTCGTTTGGACCCCCGCGGCAGAGCATCACTGGCGAGGCGAATCCTCGACTAGGCTCGCAGTCGACTTCGCCGTCGCGGCCACCAACGATGCACTCCACCGGAGTGGTGCTTTGGTGCGCCTGAATCTCGTTGGTGCCGAGCGGGTTGACTACCAAGAGGAGGGCATTTTCACGGACTTTGACCGGCTCGTCCGACAATCGGATGGTCACATGGACGACGTGCATGCTCGGCGCGACATCCTTGGTGCCGACTTGGTCGGTTTGTTTGGTCGGTTTCGGGGGGATTTCAACCGAGGTGTCGTTGGTGCCGAGTTCGTTGCTTGGGCCGACGACTGGTCTGTACTCGCCCACGAGGTTGGCCACATCTTCGGTGTCGCACACGAGCGGGAAGAACCTGCTTGGGGGCCTGGCACCTACAACCACGGATTTGTGGATGCCCGGAACTGCGCAACCACAATCATGGCCTACGGCGTTCGCTGTCATTACAATGGCGTTTTCGTGCCATACTTCTCCTCCGCCACCCGCTACGACTCAAGGGATGGACGTCCGCTCGGCGCGTCTCGCTTCGGGCAAATAGGACGCGAAGGTCCGGCCGATGCCGTTCTCACGATCAATCGCAGCCGACATCGGGTGGCAAGTTTCCGGCCGAGTATGCCCGTGGATTGAAGGGGAGAGCAACTTGAAGATCCTGCTGGGAACCCTGCGATGCGCCATCGCCGTCTCTACGATGGTTGCCTTCGTGCACACGTATGCGACGCAGACGACGTCGAACCGTCCGCCAGAGGAAGATAGCGACGATGTGCTAGTCGACATCCCCGACGCTGCCCTCCGTGAAGCCATCGAAAGAAATTTGGGGAAAGAGATGGGGGCGTCCATCACTCGCGGCGAAATGGCGACGCTGAAAGGGGTGCAGGCCGTTGGAGTAGAGCAGCTTGCGGGCATCGAACACGCGGTCAACCTCGATTGGCTTCAGGTGCTATCGGGCACCGTTTCAGACCTCGTCCCCTTGGCAGGTTTGACTGCGTTGAGATTGTTGCACATTAATTCAAACAATATTACAGATATTTCGCCGTTGTCGGGATTGACGTTCCTTAGTGATCTACATGCTGGATGGAACTCTATATCGGACTTATCGGCCTTGGCCGGATTGACGTCGCTGACCACGCTCAATCTGCAGGTAAATCTCATAGCCGACGTGTCGCCACTAGCCGATCTCCCAGTGTTGAACGAACTGACCATCCACCACAACCCAATACGCGACCATGCACCGCTCGCCACGATCGGATCATTGAGACATCTAAATGTTAACAATACTGGTCTTACTGACTTGGTGCCATTCGCAGGTCTCCCTCTGATTGCGCTATACATGGGGGCTAACGACATCGCCGACCTATCGCCGCTGGCGACGTTGACCTCTCTTAAGAGATTGGGGCTTGCCCACAGCAATTTCTCCGATCTGTCGAAGCTTCGCCAATTTCCATTCTTCGAGTCGCTGACGCACCTAGACCTTGCGGCTAATGGTATAGTGGACTTGGTCGTCCTAGGCGGACACGACTCTCTGGTCAGCTTAGAATTGGGTCAGAATCCTATAACTGACGTGTCGTCGCTGGCCGGTTTGACCTCGCTCACGAAGTTGGGGCTTGGAGCGAACCTCATTTCCGACTTCTCAGCGTTGGCCGATTTGGCATCTCTCGAAGATCTTAATCTCGTGCAAAATCGGATAGTCGACGTGTCGCCCGCGGCCGGACTTTCTGAACTTAGGTATTTATGGATCGGACAAAATGACATAAACGACGTCTCGCCGCTCTTGGAGAATGATGGTCTTGGTTGGGGGGATGAGGTGTTGTTGGAACAAAACCCCTTGAGCGGTGCATCGGTCTACACGCACATTCCCCGCATGTTGGAGCGTGGTATAGACGTGCGATTCGATCCACCGCTAACCGCAGACGATGAGGTCGTGGAAATTGAAGATCCGGGCTTGCGGGCTGCCGTTCTGCGGGCGTTGGGGAAAGGACCAGGCCGGCGCGTAGGAGTTGAAGAATTTCGCGCCTTGAAACGCTTGGATCTTCACGACCGCGGCATATCTGACATTTCTCCTTTGGAGGCTCTTTCGCTTCGCATCCTCTATTTGGGCGGAAACAACGTCTCGGACCTTGCGCCGCTCCTAGGTATGGAACAACTTTACATGCTGACGTTGGACGGGAATGAAGTACATGACCTTTCGCCGTTACCCGAGGGGCTGCGATATCTGTACCTGACCGATAATGCGATCTCCGATGTCAGCGCCTTGGCCGGCCTGCGTTACCTGGTTGAGCTTCGCATCAGCGGCAACTCGATCACATCTCTCGCGCCGCTGTCTGACATTTGGCTGACGTACCTCCATGTCAACGACAACCAAGTTGCCGACATCTCGCCCTTGCGCTTCTGGTATGTTCGGGAGCTCCACATGCGCAATAACGCCGTGCGGGACATCTCCCCGCTGCTGGATGGCGAGGAGTTGCTGATGGTGGACGTGCGGCGCAATCCGCTTGCGGACGAGGCCTTGGGCGTGTTGGATACGTTGCGCGAACGCAATGTCACGGTGCTGGCGGGGGAGACGGTGCCGTACTTCCCAGCGGCCGGCGATGTCCGCCAAGGCTTCGTGCGGGTCGTCAACCGCAGCGACGAGGCCGGCCATGCGTTCATCGAGGCGGTGGACGACGCCGGCGTTCGCGCCGGGCGGGTGCGCTTGGAAATCGGGGCGCGGCGCGCGGTTCACTTCAACTCGCGGGACTTGGAGCACGGCAACGCGGACAAGGGGTTGAGCGGCGGCATTGGTGGGCCGACCGCCGGTGACTGGCGGCTTTCGGTGATCTCGGCGCTGGACGTGGAGGTGCTGTCGTACATCCGCACCGGGGACGGCTTCGTCACCGCCATGCACGACGTGGCGACGGACGCGATGGCGCCGTTCTTCAATCCGGGCGGCAACGACCGGCAGCGCAGCATCCTGCGGGTGGTGAACACGGAGGCGGAGCCGGCGAAGTGGACCACCGGCGGCTACGACGACCATGGGCAGTGGCACCCGATGGCGGGTTCGCTGCTGGTGCGGCCGCAGCATGCGCTCACGCTCACGGCGCGGGCGCTTGAAGACGACCACGGGCTTGGCGACGGGCAGGGCAAGTGGCGGCTGCGGACACGCGGCTTCCCGTGGTACGCGATGAGCGTCTTGGAGAGCCCCACCGGGCACTTGACGAACCTCTCCACGGCGCCGGACAACGCGACGGTGTTGGCGGATGGCCGCACCCTGCACCGGCTGCCGCTGTTTCCGGCGGCCGGTGGTTCGCGGCAGGGGTTTGTGCGGGTGATCAACCGTTCGTATTCCTCGGGCGAGGTGGTGATCGAGGCGGTGGACGACGCCGGTGTGCGTTCCGGCCCGGCGCGGTTGACGCTGCGGCCGCGGCGGGTGGCGCATTTCAACTCCATGGACTTGGAGACCGGCAACGCGGACAAGGGGTTGGATGGCGGCGTGGGCGTGGGGCAAGGCGACTGGCGCTTGGAGGTGACGTCCGAGTTGGACCTGATGGTGCTTTCCTACGCCCGCACGGCCGACGGCTTCCTCACCAGCCTGCACGACTTGGCGCCGGTTGCCGAGGACGGCGGGCATCGGGTGGTGTTCTTCAACCCGGGCGGCAACCGGCGGCAGGTGAGCAAGCTGCGGCTGATCAACGATGGCGAGCGGGCGGCGCGGGTGAGCATCACGGGCATTGATGATCGAGGGAGCGCATCGGAGGCGGTGTCGCTTGGGGTGCCGGCTGGTTCGGCGCTCACGTTCACGGCCGCCGAGCTGGAGGCGGGCGATGGCGACCGGCTGGCCGGCGGTCTCGGCGACGGCGAGGGCAAGTGGCGGCTGCGGGTGCGTTCGGACGAGCCGATTGCCGTGATGAGCCTGTTGGAGACGCCGACCGGGCACTTGACCAATGTTTCGACGGGGACTGCGGACTGACGGGGCGCGGCGGCCTCGTCCGAGCTGAGGCGGGCGGCAAGCGAGATTGGCTTGTTCGGCCTGTTGCCCGCGGTCTCCGTGACGCGCCGGCGCGGGCGGGGTGGTGCCGCCGATGGTGGGTCAGTGGTCGCTCACATCGTTCAGTTTGGCGGGGCCGTGTGCGTTCAGGGTAGGCCGGCGGGCCTGCCGAAGGAGGTCGTCGCCCGTTTCGCAACGCATGATCGCATCGCTGATCGCGACGAGCCGTTGCGGATCGTTCTCCCGCTGCAGCATCGGGAACAGGCGCTCCGCCGTGTGGGCGTCGAACCGCGCCTCCGTCAACCGACGCAGCAGTTCGCGCTCCCGCTCGATGCCTTGCTGTCGCTCCTGCTCCACGCCTTGCCGCAGGCCCTGCTCCACGCCTTGTTGAACCGCGGCCTCCCGCCAGCTGATCACGCGCTCTTCCAGTGTCATCGCCACGTCCTCCAATCTCAGTTCCGGCGGCGGCGCAGCCGGTTCCTCCCGGTTGTCCTCCAAGCGCCGCCACAGCACCCACAGCCAGTCCGCGAACGCCCGCTTGAGCTCTCCTTGATTCGAAGAACCCAGCCACTCCTTCAGCAGCCGCACGACCTCCGCCAAGTCGTCGGGCGAACGGCTTTGCTCCAGCAGCACGACGGCCCGCGTCAAACGCTGTAGGTGCATATCGTCCGCCGACGCGCGCCGCTGGTCAAGCACCAAGTGGCACTGCGACGGTTGGAACGGCGCAAGGTTCGGGCCCACATCGGCGATCAGCTCGCGCACGTCCCTCGCCACGCGCCACTCGGCGTCGCCGTTGTACAGCACCACCGGCAGCACCGGCGGCAGCTCCCCGGCTTCCACCGTGCGGCTGCGCAGCAACTCGTGGTACAGCATCGCCGTGTACTGCAGCACACGCAGCGCCATGATCTTGTCGGTGGTGGACTGAAATTCAAGCAGCACCAGCACATAGAGCCACTCCTCGCGCCCGCCTTCCGGCCGCACCCGCACCCGCCACACGGTGTCGCCGTGCCGTTGTCGGAAGTCGTCGCTGACGTACGAGGCGGGCAGCCGGCCGAGGGAGGGCCAGTCCACGGCGCCGAGCGTTTCGGGCGGGCAGACGCTGCGCAGCAGGTCCTCCACCATCTCGGCGAAGGCGTAGAGGCGCTTGTAGATCGGGTCGCTGCCGGCGTTCGTTTGGCTCATGGGGGGTCACGATAGCCGGTCCGCGGCACCCGATTTGTAAGACTTTTGCGCTTTTTTGCATAAGAAATCGCCCCGCCCCGTGTGTAGGACATCCGCCATTTCGCCGAGGCGATAGTGGCTCTTGGAGAGCGACGAGCCACCATCCGCGTCATCGTGGATATTTGGACGCAAGGGAGTTAGGCAGCCGCGTGGGCGCCAGCGGCTGCGTCTTCCGCGCAAGGGCTAGAATGCGTCGCAGGCAACCGGCAAGACCCATGCGCATCCTGAAGAGACTCGCCGTTTCCGTGACGCCGGTCATTCTGTTGGCCGCGTTGCTGGGCGGCTGCGCCACCGCGGCCTTGCGTGGATTGCCGCCGGCTCTCGGCGAAATCGAGTCGTGTCCGGAAGTGGTGCGCGAAATGAAGCGCACCAACACGTTCTGTGCGCGATCGCGCTTGCGATCATTGCTCGTTCGGCCCACGCCGCGCGGCAATTGGGACGAAGTCTATGCGGCGTGGGAGTCCGTCACCTTCCGCAGGCAGGCGTTGGAGGAGACGTTCGCCGAGCAATCGTGCCCGTTGGAGAAGCCGGAGTGGGAGTGCCCCAAACCCTGCTACAAATACGACGATGGCAAGGTCTGGTTCTGGGGCTTGGACGCCGAGGACGCTTGTATCATCACATGCGAAACGAGACGCCGCGATCTGGCCGAGCCGTGACCGGCGGCGCGTTCGCGATCTGCGTGTTGTCCACCGTGCCCAGACTGAGAGTCGCCTAGGAAGAAGCCACCGGAATGTTGCATCGCATCGTCATCATGTGCGCCCTCTGCGCCGGCGCCGCATCCGCCTCGGCAACGGACGCGAAGACCGCGTTCTTCGGCGATCTGCACGTTCACACGCGCTACTCGTTCGACGCCTACCTGTTCGGCACGTTGACCTCCCCGGACGACGCCTACCGCTACGCCAAAGGCGAGGCGGTGCCGCACGCCGGCGGTTTCGACTTGCAGATCGATCGGCCGCTGGACTTCCTCGCCGTCACCGACCACGCCTTCTACCTCGGCATGTTCTGGGCCTGGCGCGACCCGGATCATCCAGACGCCGCGGACGAGGACGTCAAACGCTGCGTGGAAGCAAGCACCGTGGCGGAGCGCGGCGCGGCGTTCGTGGGGTGTTTCGCCACCTTGGCGGCGAAGGGCAGGCGGGAGGATTCACTGAGCGCGTGGCGGGACATCCAGGCCGCCGCCGAGCGCCACAACGCGCCGGGCGCGTTCACCACCTTCATCGGCTACGAATACACCTCGTCGCGGCCGGGCAATCTGCACCGCAACGTCTTCTACCGCGGCAGCAAGGCGCCGCCCATCCCGTTCAGCCGCCTGGACTCCTTGAACCCGGAAGACCTGTGGGCGTGGATGGACGCGCAGCGCGGGCAAGGCATGGACGCCATCGCCATTCCGCACAACCCCAACGGCTCCGACGGCGACATGTTCGAGCTCGTGAAGTTCGAGGGCGATGCCTTGGACGCCGCCTACGCCGAGCAGCGCATGCGCAACGAGCCGCTGGTGGAGATCACGCAGGTGAAGGGCACCTCGGATACGCACCCGTTTCTCTCGCCCAACGACGAGTGGGCGGATTTCGAGATATTCCCCTATCAAATCGCCAGTTGGCGCAAAAGCCGGCCGCGCGGCAGCTATGTGCGCGAGGCGTGGCTGAACGGCTTGGCGATGGAGCGCGGCGGCGGCTTCAACCCGTACCGCTTCGGCATCGTGGGGGCGAGCGACAGCCACAACCCGGGCGAACGCTTCGACGAGAGCAAGTTCGTCGGCAAAGTCGGCGTGCTCGACAGCACCCCGCAGCTGCGCGGCGCGGTGCCCTTCAGCGACGGCGGCTTCCGCGAGGCGTCGCACCGCTTCTTCAGCGCTTCCGGGCTGGCCGGCGTATGGGCGAAGGAGAACACCCGCGAGGCCATCTTCGACGCGTTTCGCCGCAAGGAGACCTTCGCCACCACCGGCCCGCGCATCAAAGTGCGCCTGTTCGCCGGCTACGGCTTCGACGTGAAGATGGCGGACGCCGCGGACTTGCTGGAGCAAGCCGCCGCCAAGGGCGTTCCGCAGGGGGCGGATTTGGCCGTGCGCGAGGACGCCGCGCCGAGCTTTCTCGCTTGGGCCACCGCGGATCCGCTGGGGACGCGGTTGCAGCGGCTGCAGGTGATCAAGGGCTGGGTGGCGGACGGGCAGCCGCGGGAGAAGGTTTACGACGTGGCCTGCGCGGACGGTTTGCAAGTGGATGCGGAAACTCACCGCTGCCCGGACAACGGCGCCGAGGTGGACACGTCCGATTGCAGCATCACCGAGGGCGTTGGCGCCGGCGAGTTGCGGGCGCTGTGGCGGGACCCGGAGTTCGACCCGAAAATGAGCGCCTTCTACTATGTGCGCGTGTTGGAGAACCCCACCTGCCGCTGGTCCACTTGGGACGCCGTTCGCGCCGGCACCAGGCCGCGCCCGGATATCTTCCGCACGATTCAAGAGCGGGCGTGGAGCTCGCCCATTTGGGTGCGCTGAGCATTCTGGACATTTGGATGGACGCTGGCGGAAGAGCGCCGCTGGTCAAGCACGATGTGA
Source organism: Candidatus Azotimanducaceae bacterium (assembly GCA_965243095.1). GTDB lineage: Bacteria > Pseudomonadota > Gammaproteobacteria > Pseudomonadales > Azotimanducaceae > VXYL01. Next base: position 34,732 of record OZ251530.1, on the reverse strand, counting down.
TACTGCGATGGCTGATTGAAGGCGGCGCTCAGAGATCCGCCAGTTCGCCTTCCAGCCGCTCGGCCAAGCGCAAGGCCAAGGCGGCGATGGTTAGCGTGGGGTTCGCCGTTCCCGAAGTGGGGAACACGGCGGATCCCACCAGGTAGAGGTTGGGGTGGTCGTGGGCGCGCAGGTTGGCGTCCACTACGGAGGTTTTCGCGTCGGCGCCCATGCGGCAGGTGCCGATGATGTGGCCGGCGCCTTGGAACTCGTCCTTGTGCTGCACGGCGCTCGCGTCGAGTTTGGCGAACACCGCGTCGTGGGCGGCGCGGGCGGCGGCGAGGCCGTCGCGGGCGTAGGTGCCGATGTCGAAGTGGACGCGCGGAAGCGGGACGCCGTAGGGGTCCTTCTCTTGCTCGTCCAAGGCGACTCGGTTGGCTGCGGAGGGCAGTTGCTCGATGAGCGAGGCGAGTTGCACATGGCGGGAGGTTTGCTCGGCCACGGCGGTGCGCAACGCGGCGCCGCGCAGGCCGTCTTGCGCCAGTGCGCTGGCGACGGTGAAGGCGCCGCCGGTGGGCCAGTTCCAGCCGTCGTTGGAGATCTGCGTGCGCATCGCGCCGCGTTGGCGGCGGCCGTCGCCATCGCGCAGGTTTTCGATGCCGGAGGTGGAAATCGGCCCGCGGTACGGCCACACCGGTTCGCCGGCCAGCGCCCAGCTGAGTTGGATGGGGTGGTCCATGAGATTGCGGCCCACGGCGTCCGAGGTGTTGGCGATGCCGGCGGGCCAACGCTGCGAACGCGAGTGCAGCAACAGCCGCGGCGTTTCCACGGCGTGGGCGGCGAGCACATAGGCGCGTCCTGTGGCGGTGCCGGCGCTGCCGTCCGGGCGGTGGAACCGTACGCCGGCGATGCGTCCGGCGGCGTCGGTCTCCAAGCGGGTGGCGGTGGTTTGCTCGCGCAGTTCGACGCCGGCGCGTTCGGCTTTGTGGACGTGGAAGGCGGCGTCGTACTTCGCGCCGATTGGGCAGATGGGGATGCAGCTGGCGCTGCCGCAGCAGGCCGGGCGCCCGTCGTGGGTGACGGAGTTGCGAGCCTGCGGCGTGAGGCGCACTTGGTACGGCGTGTCACGCAGGGCGCGAGCGAACACTTGATCCAGATAGGTGATGGGCACCGGCGGCAGGGGAAAGCCGCCGGAGCGCGGCGAACCCAAGTCCTCGTCCGAGTCGCCCGCGACGCCGAGTTCGCGTTCCGCTTGCAGGTAGAAGGGCTCCAAGTCGGCGTAGGCGATGGGCCAATCCACGCCCTTGCCGTAGCGGCTGCGCAAGTGGAAGTCGCTCGGCAGGAAGCGCAGGCAGGTGCCCAGCCAATGCCAAGTGGTGCCGCCCACGGCCTTCAGATAGGTGCTCTTGAATTTGTCCGGGCCGGCTTGGCGATACCAATGGTCGGCGTCGATGGAGAGCGGGTAGTCCGCTTCCGGGCTGCGCGGATACGGGCACTCCGGCGTCTTCACCGGCGCGTTGACGTAGCTTTCCAGCGCCTTGGCGCGATCCACGCGCGGCCCGGCCTCCAACAGCGCGACTTTGGCGCCGGCCCCGGCCAGCCGAGTGGCCACCAGCGCGCCAGCCACCCCGGAACCCACGATCACCACATCGGCGTGAATGTCGTTCATCGCGCCGGCACCCCGCTCCAGCCGCCACCGCCGGCGCACATGCCCGGCGGTGTGGCGAAATCCGCCGCCGACCAGACCAGCGCGCCGTACAGCTTCCCAACCACCGGCGGCGTGCGCGGAATCACGCCGGAATACCAAGCGGAGATGATGTCCGTCTCCAATGCCAGCGCCGCCGCGGGTGCCGCCGCAGTGTTGGCTTCGTACAGCTCCTCAAGGCCCGCGGCGTGGCCGGCGACGAGCAGCGCTTGGCGCAGCTGGATGGCGAATTGCGGATCCAACGCGGACTCGTCAAAGCCGGTGAGCTTGGCGCTCAAAGTGCGGAACGAATCCGTGTTGCCAATCACCGGCGAGGCGAAAGCGACGCCGGTCGCGGCGCCGCAGAAAGCGGCGAAGGATCGCCGCGTGAGCTTTGGGTTGGGAACCATGTTGCCGGGCATCAGAGTAGCGCGAACTTGAGCGCGAACACCAACGCCACGAAGTACACCGCCGGTGGACATTCGCGCCAGCGGCCGGCGAGCACCTTGATGGCGGCGTAGGAGAGGAAGCCCAGGCCGATGCCGTCCGCCACCGAGAAGCTGAGCGGCATGGCGATGGCGGTCACCGTCGCCGGCGCGGCCTCGGTGATGTCCTGCCAATCGAGGTCGGCGAGGCCGCGCGCCATCAGCATCGCCACCAGCAGCAGCGCGGCGCTGGTGGCGTAGGGCGGCACGCTTTCGGCCAGCGGCGCGCACAGCAGGCAGAGCAGGAAGAGACCCGCCACCACCACCGCCGTGAGGCCGGTTCGGCCGCCGCTTTCCACGCCCGCCGCGCTTTCGATGTAGCTGGTCGCCGAGGACGTGCCGGCCAGCGCGCCAAACACCGTGGCGCCGGAATCCGCCAGCAGCGCGTCGCGCAGCCGCGGCAGTTTGCCGTCCGCGCCGATCATGCCGCCGCGGGTGGCGACGCCCACCAACGTGCCGGCGGTGTCGAACACGTCCACGATCAGAAATGACAGCACCACCGCCACCAAGGAGAGCTGCAACGCGCCGAGGATGTCCAGTTCCAGCAGCACCGGCGCCGGCGAGGGCGGCAGCGAGAACACGCCGTGAAACTCGGCGGCGCCGAACGCCCAGCTGGCCACCGCCACCACCAACATGCCCAAGACGATGGCGCCGGGCACCCGCCGCGCCATCAACGCGGCGATCAACGCGAAACCGCCAACGGCGGCGAGCGGCGCGAAGCCCGTCATGTCGCCGAACGCCACCAGCGTGGCGTCGTTGCCGGTTACCACGCCGGCGTTCTTCAGCGCGATCAGCGCGATGAAGAAGCCCACGCCGGCGCAGATGCCGAGCTTCAAATCCTTGGGGATCGCGTTGATCAGCCATTCGCGCACGCGCAACGCGCTGAGCGCCACGAACAGCACGCCGGAGAGGAACACCGCGCCGAGGGCGGTGCGCCAATCCACCCCCATGCCCAGCACCACCGTGTAGGTGAAAAACGCGTTTTGGCCCATGCCGGGCGCCAACGCCACCGGATAGTTGGCGAGCAAGCCCATCGCCAACGTGCCGGCCGCGGCGGCGAGGCAAGTGGCCACGAACACGGCGCCGAAGTCCATGCCGGCGTCGGCGAGGATGGTGGGATTGACCACGGTGATGTAGGCCATCGCTAGGAAGGTGGTGACCCCCGCCACCACCTCGCGTCGCCAGGTGGAGCCCTGTGCGGCGATCGCGAAACGGCGCTCCAGCCACGGGGTGGGCGAGGTGGTGGGCGGCGCGGGCGGAGGCGTGTCGGGCATGGGCGGGAGGCGGTCGCGTTGTTCCTGCAAGAGGCCATGTTACGCGAAGGTTGGGGGCGGGTGGGGTGTACGACAGATTTTTGGTGACGGCGGGCTGGGAGCGCGGGCGTCTCGCCCGCATGCAGGCGGAACGCCTGCGTTCCCGGGCGAATGGCGTTGGGAATGGGAACGGCACCCTGCGGGCGAGACGCCCGCGCTCCCAGGGTCGACGCTGGCGCTGTGGTAGGCTGACACTCTGTTTCGCGTTTCGGGCGCTGCTTATCTCGCGTTTTCTGTACCGCTTGCCGGGCGATCGTGCCGACATCGCGCCGGCCGGGGAGCGCTGACGTGCGCCGGGGGCGGAACAAACGGCTGGTGGTGGCCAAGACCGGGTTGTGGTCTGGCTTGCACCCGGGCATGGCGCTGGCGTCCAAGGGCATGGTGCTGGCGTTCGTGGTGTTCACGGCTATGTACGTGGAGCCCGCTGGCGAGCTGTTCGAGACCGTCAAACGCTGGATCGGGGCCACGTTGAGCTGGTACTACATCCTGGCCGTTTGCGGGATGTTGTTCGTCTGCTTCTATTTGATGCTCAGCCGCCACGGCAACGTCCGCCTTGGGGACGACGACTCGCGGCCCGAATTCAGCACCTTCTCGTGGCTGGCGATGCTGTTCTCGGCTGGAGTGGGCATCGGCATCCTGTTCTTCTCCATCGCCGAGCCGCTGACCTACTTCGACAGCAATCCGCACGCCGACCACCTCGGCGTGGTGGAATTGGACGAACGCCGCGCCGTGCATGCGGTGCGCGTCACCTATTTTCATTGGGGGCTGCACGGCTGGGCGATCTACATCATCGTCGGCTTGTGTCTCGCCTATTTCGGCTTCCGCAAGAAGCTCCCGCTCACTCTGCGTTCGGCGCTTTATCCGGTGATCGGCGACAAGATCTATGGGCCCGTCGGCCACGCCGTGGACCTGTTGGCGGTGTTCGGCGCGGTGTTCGGCGTTGCCACGTCGCTCGGCCTCGGCGTGAGCCAAATGGCCGCTGGCTTGCACACATTGTTCGGCCTCGACCCGGGCAAACCGACGCAGATCTCGTTGATCGTGATCATCTCGGGAGTGGCCACGTTATCCGCGGTTTCGGGCATTGGCCGCGGCATCCGCATGATTTCCGTGTGGAACATCTATCTCAGCATGGTGCTCTTGGCGTTTTTCCTGTTCTTCGGCCCGTTCGAATGGCTTATGGGTTTCTTCGCCACCACCTTGGGCGAATACCTTGCCAACATCGTGCCGATGGGCTTTTGGACCGCCGGCGGTGCCGATGAAGCGGCTTGGCAAGGCGACTGGACCGTCTTCTACTGGGGCTGGTGGATTTCGTGGGCGCCGTTCGTGGGCATGTTCATCGCACGCATTTCGCGCGGGCGCACGATTCGCGAGTTCATCGTGGGCGTGATGTTCGTGCCCACGTCGCTCGCGTTCTTTTGGATCTGCATGTTCGGCGGCAACGCGCTGCATCTGGAATTGAACGCGCCGGACGGCGTGGGCACCGCCGGCATCTTGGAACTTGTGCGCGCCGACCAACTGGAATCGGCGTTGTACGGCACCATCGAACGCATGACCGACCTCTCGTGGTTGACGTGGACGATGTGCTTTCTCGCCACCTTTCTGCTCGCCACTTGGTTCATCACCTCCTCGGACTCCGGCACTTTGGTGATCGCCACCATGCTGAGCCTTGGCGACGATCATCCGCCGCGTCGCTTCCGCGTCGTTTGGGGCAGCGCCGAAGGCTTGGTGGCTGCCGTGCTGCTGTTGGTCGGTGGATTGAGTGCGCTGCAGGCGGCTTCCGTGGCCGCCGCGTTGCCGGTGAGCGTGGTATTGCTGTTGATGACGTTCGGCGTGGTCAAATCGCTGGCGGAGGATTCGTCGGCGGTGGCGGCGCCCGAATCGGCGTAGGGCGATCGCATGACACCTACTCGCAGCGTTCCATGGCCAGCACTTCGGCGCTGCGCTCGAACACGTGCCCCGGCACACCCATCGCCTCTTTCAACGCGACGTCGCGATCCCAAGTGTTGTCCACCGCGGCGACGGATTTCGCGGTGCGCAAGCCGATGTCGCGGACTTGGTACAACGGCGACACCAGCAGCGCGAACTGCAGCGGCCAATCCGTGCCGTACAGCAAACGCTCCGGCAGGCCGGGCACCTGCAACGCCCGCTTCAGGTAGCCGAGCTTGTTCACCGCGGTGAGGCTTGAGACCTCCGAATACAGGTTGGGAAAGCGCTCGAACATGGGCAGGATGCGGTCGAAGTTCTCCTCGCCTTCGTTTTCGCCGGTGGTGGCGATGTGCGCCGCGATCACGGTGACGCCGAGGGACAACGGCAACTCCAAGCGGCGCGGATCGCCCAGCGCGTCTTGGGCGCTGGCGAACGAGCGCTCCTGGCCGGCGTGGCTGAGCAGCGGCATGTCGAGCGCCACCAGCGTCTCGTAGAAGGGGCGCAGCGCCGGATCGTCCGGCGCGATGGCCATGATGTTGGGAATCCACTTCAGCAGCAGGGCCCCTTGCGCGTGAACGCTGTGCAGACGCTCTATGGCGTCCGCGCGGTAGGGATTGACGCTCGCGCCGAAGCACAGGTTGGCGTGCTTGGCCGTCTCGGTAGCGACGAATTCGTTGGGAACGTACACCTGCGTCGCCTCGCGGTCGAGTTCGCCGTTCGCCACCACGCCATCAAGGGCCAGCACCACCGCTTTCTCCACCCGCCGCGAGGCGGCCACCGCGGCGCTGATGCGGGCGACCACCAAGCCATCGCCCTCGGCCTCCAGCTCCGCTTCGCTGACGCCGAAGGCGCGCAGATACAGCGGAAAACGGATGTTCTCCCGCATGGTGGGATTCACGAACGCGCCACTGCCGCCGGCGCCGATGCCGGCGGTGTGAACATGCATGTCCACGAAGTCGCCGCCGGCAGAAGGCGGATCGTCGGTGGGTAGCAGCCAGTACCCCGCCGCCAGCGCCAACAGCACCACGACCACAATGGCGGCAACGCGCAAGCCTCTTCTTTTGATCATATCGCCGATGCCACCGGGTCCAGCTCCGTCATCGGCCAGCGCGCCCGCGTGTCGATGGTGAGACGGGCGCGTTCGCCGGCGGCGAGACGCAGCGCCCCGGCGTGCGCCACCATCGCGCCGTTGTCCGTGCAGAGCGCGGGTGCCGCGAAGATAGCCCGCGCCGGCTGCGGCAGCGACGCCAAGGCTTCCGCGAGCCGCGCGCGCAAGCGCTTGTTCGCTGCCACGCCGCCGGCGATCACGAAGTCCGCGCAGCCGGTTTCCTCCACGGCGCGGCGGCACTTGATCACCAGCGTGTCCACCACCGCCTCCTCGAAGGCGCGGGCGATGTCCGCCACATCGCCTTCCGTCAGCGGCGAAAGCTCGCGCACGGTGTTCGCCACATGCGTCTTCAAGCCCGAAAAGCTCATGTCGAGACCGGGCCGGTCGGTCATCGGCCGCGGAAAGCGGAATCGCCCAGCGTCGCCCCGCTCGGCGGCGGCCGCCACCGCAGGGCCACCCGGGTAGCCCAGCTCCAGCAACTTGCCCACCTTGTCGAACGCCTCGCCGGCTGCGTCGTCCACGCTTTCGCCGAGCAGCGCGTAGCTGCCGATGCCATCCACGCGCACGATCTGGCTGTGGCCGCCGGAAACCAGCAGCGCGGAGAACGGCAGCCGCGGCCGTTGCTCATCGCCGCCGATGAGCGGCGCGAGCAAGTGCGCCTCCATGTGATGCACCCCAACCGCCGGCACGTCCAAGCCGTACGCCAACGCCCGCCCCACCGCCGCCCCGACGCGCAACGCGCCGATGAGCCCCGGCCCGGCGGTGAACGCCACGCCATCCAACTGCGCGACTTCCCGCCCGGCCTTGGCGAACAGCTCCTCGAGCAGCGGGATGATCTTGCGAACGTGATCGCGCGAGGCCAACTCCGGCACCACGCCCCCGTAATCCGCGTGCAGCGCCACTTGACTGTACAGCGCCTCGGCGACCAGCCCGGCCGACGTGTCGTAGAGCGCGACGCCAGTCTCGTCGCAGGACGTTTCGATACCCAACACCAGCATGGCGGCTAGTGTAGCGAGGTTGAAGCAGCTTGAATCCTGCTGAAAGTATAATCGTGCCTTGAGCAACGGCCGGCCCCATCCATGAAGTTGTATGTGAAAACCCACGGCTGCCAGATGAACGAGTACGACTCGGCGCGCATGGCCGATCTGCTCGGCGAGAGCCACGGCGCGGTGCGGGTGGACGATCCGGCGCAGGCGGATCTGCTGCTGCTCAACACCTGCTCCATCCGCGAGAAGGCGGCGGAAAAGGTGTTCAGCGAGTTGGGGCGTTGGCGGCGCCACAAGGAGGCCAACGCCGGCGCCCTCATCGGCGTTGGCGGTTGCGTGGCGAGCCAAGAGGGGGAGGCCATCGTCGCCCGCGCTCCGTTCGTGGACATCGTGTTCGGCCCGCAAACGCTGCACCGCCTGCCGGAAATGGTGGACGAAGCGCGGCGCTCCGCGGGCGGCTCGCGAACGCAAGAGGCAAAGGCCAGAGTGCCGCTGGTGGATGTGAGCTTCCCGGAGATCGAGAAGTTCGACCGGCTTCCGGCGCCACGCGCCGACGGGCCAAGCGCCTTCGTTTCCGTGATGGAAGGTTGCAGCAAGTTCTGCACCTTCTGCGTGGTGCCCTATACGCGCGGGCCGGAGGTTTCGCGCCCGCTGCCGAGCGTGATGCGCGAGGTGGTGGGGCTGGCCGGCAAGGGCGTGCGCGAGATCAACTTTCTCGGCCAGAACGTCAACGCCTATCGCGGGGAGTTCGAGGGCGGGCAGGCGGATCTGGCCGAACTCATCCACTACGCCGCGCAAGTGGACGGCATCGACCGCATTCGCTTCACCACCTCCCATCCGGTGGAGTTCTCCGCCACGTTGGTGGACGCCTACCGCGACGTGCCGGCGCTGGCGAGCCACCTGCATCTGCCGGTGCAGTCCGGCGCCGACCGTGTGCTGGCGGCCATGAAGCGCGGCCACACGGTGCTGGAATACAAGGCGAAGATCCGCGCGTTGCGCCAAGCGCGACCGGAGGTGAGCCTCTCCTCGGACTTCATCGTCGGCTTCCCCGGCGAGACGGAGCGGGATTTCGAGGGCACCCTCGCGCTGGTGCGCGAACTCGACTACGACACCTCCTTCAGCTTCATCTACAGCCCACGCCCCGGCACGCCGGCGGCGGCGTTGCCGGACGACACCCCGCCGGCGGTGAAGAAGCGCCGCCTCGCCGCCTTGCAGGAACTGCTGCGCGAACAGGCCGCGCGCCACGCGGAACGCATGGTGGGCACCCGCCAGCGCGTACTGGTGACCGGCCGCGCCAAACGCGGCGGCGGCGAACTTGCCGGGCGCACGGAGAACAACCGCGTGGTCAACTTTCCGGCCGCGGATGCCGGCTTGGTGGGCGACTTCGCCACGGTGGAAGTCACGGCGGCGCTGCCGAACTCGCTGCGCGGCCGGCTTGCGTAAGCCGAACAAGCGCCACAGCGATCGAGCTTGATTGCTGTATAGAAACACAATAACCTTGCCGGCTCAAGACAGCAACCGGCGGCGAACATGGACGAGAAGCGAGTTCGCAAAGGCCGCGGCGCGGTTTCCAATCCCGCCGGACGGTTCGAGGCGACGCCGAGCGTGGCCGTGGCCGATGGCTGGGACGCGCCGCCGGATGACTTTCCCGCGCCCGATCCGCGCACGACGTTCACCCCGGATCAAACCCGCAACATCATCGCCACCAACCGCTCGCCGGACATTCCGTTCGAGCAATCCATCAATCCCTACAAAGGCTGCGAACACGGCTGCGTGTACTGCTACGCGAGGCCGACGCACGCTTTTCTCGATCTCTCGCCTGGGCTGGATTTCGAGACGCGGATTTTCTACAAGACGGATCCGGCGGCGCGACTGCGCGAAGCCTTCGAGGCCCCGGGCTACGAATGTCGCACCCTCGCCATCGGCACCAACACGGACCCGTACCAACCCGGCGAAAAGCGACTGCGAGTCACCCGGCAGGTCTTGGAGACGTTGCTGGACTACCGGCATCCGGTGACCATCGTCACCAAGGGCGCGCTGATTCTGCGCGACTTGGATTTGCTGACGGATCTCGCCGCCCACGATTTGGTCAGCGTGGCGATCAGCGTCACCACCTTGCGCAACGAGTTGAAGACGAAGCTGGAACCGCGCACCGCCTCCCCCGCCACTCGGCTGCGCATGGTGCGCGAACTCGCCGCCGCCAAAGTCCCCGTCGGCGTGTTGTTCGCGCCGGTGATTCCGGCGCTCAACGACGACGAGATCGAGGCCGTGGTCGGCGAAGTCGCGCAAGCGGGCGCCGAGTTCGTCGGCTACGTCATGCTGCGCTTGCCGTTCGAGGTGAAAGACCTGTTCGAGGAGTGGTTGGCCGAACACTATCCGCTCAAGGCCGCCCATGTGATGAACCGCGTGCGCGATTTGCGCGGCGGCAAGGCGTACCAAGCGGAGTGGGGCGTACGCATGCGCGGCCAAGGCGTCTACGCGGATCTGATCGAGAGACGGTTCGCCGTGGCGCGGCGCAAGCACGAGTTGGAGCAGGCGCCGCGACGAATGGAACTGCGCACGGATCTGTTTCGCCGCACGCAATGCGAACTGTTTTGACTATTTCGTCAAGAAGCGTCGAAGCGTGAACCGCGCACGGCGCAGCCACCAGCGCAGGCGGCCGGAGTTGGACCGGCGCCATTCCTTTGCGTCCACCAGGGAAGCATGCGCGTGGGGCCCGCGGCCCGGCAAGGTCTCGATCCAAAGCCGCCCGCGGCTGAGAATTTCCCGCTCCACCTGATACAGCAGATAGTTGTCCGGGTCGCCCGACACCAACGCTTCGAGATAGGGAAAGTCGGTGTAACGGTGTATTCGGTAGCGTGTACGCAACGGCTCGAAGAAATTCGGGTCGCGTTCGTCGGACGCAATGAAAAGCACCTCGTCTCGACCTACCGACAGGCGCGTCAAAACCGCCTCGATGTGGGGCGGTTCCGTCAGCGCTGGCGGGAACTCGCGCTCCGCAAGACGGTCGCCACGGCGCACATGCACACCCACATATCCATCCGCAGCATCTTGGGCGAGAGACGCCAGGTGCCGGGCGGCCTTCTCGGCCAAACGCAAGACCAGCTCGGCCGGCCGAAGCCGCAACTCCAACGGCGGCTGACAATCCTGCGGTACTTCGTTCTTGAAAATCTGGTGCCGGAACATTCGCACCACCAGCGGATGTGCATTGCCGTTTGTCGGAAAGCGCTCACCCGGGCGCACCACGAGCGGGGCCGCGCTGCCTGGTCGTTTGCCGGACAACGCCGGTGCCGCAGGAGCGATCGGCAGCGGGTATTCCCGGCCGGCCGCATCGACCAGCGTGCTTGCGTCCAAGTCGTAGTAGTCCTGCCAACGCCAGTCGCGGGCATGGCCGAAGTTGTGCTTCGGATGCAGCGTCAGGGGTGGCAACACCGCCAGCCGCCCGCTGGCATGGGCTTCCCGCAGCAGACAGCGGAGATTCAGCACATGGTGTAGTAAGCCCGCCAATACAACCGGCGCGTCGTAGCGCAAGAAGCGCGCCTTGCCACAATCGCGGGAAGTCGCCGAGGCCGGCTGCTGGCCGTCGCTGGTCACCGCGCCCGCCCCTCGAAGTGTTCCGTCGCCAACGCGAAGGCGTCCACCCCAACTACGCGCCCCATCAATCGGCCGGGAATGTCGTCCAGCGGCGGGTGGATGCCGCCCCAGATGCGCGACAGGCTGCACTGGTCCGAGGCGTCGCGGTAGGTGGCCCACTGCAACGTCATGTCCACCGACGGGCCGTCCTCGAACACCAGAAACTCGTTGGCGGGAATCTCGAACCCGCTCATGCCGCCCGGGAAGTAGGCGTCGCCGGTGAGCGCCGTCAACACCTCGGCGGCGGCGCGGGAGTAGGTGGAGTGGCCGGAGACGTAGCCGGCGAAAGGCGGCGTGACGAAGGTGGGCCGCTGATACGGCCACCAGTTCTCGGCCAAGATCCAACCCACTCCGGCCACGTCCACGGCGGGGTCGTCGATCGCCTCCGGGCCGCGCCAAGCGTAGAGCTTGATCTTGCCGACGTGCTCGCCGTCTTCGCCCGCCAGCGGGTCGTCCGCGGCGACGAGTTCGATGAAGCCGTCCATCAGCGGCAGGCCGTCCGCGTGGTGGGAGGCGCGATCAGGGTGCGAGCTCTGCCCGCGGTCGGCCATCGCCCGCAGCGCGGAAATGGGACGGATGTAGTCGTACCAACCCTTGGCGCTCCATGCGGCGATGGCGGCGTCGTGCATCGCGCCGCCGAGGGCGAAGTAGGCTTTCACGTCCCACTCCAAGCGGCCGAGTTCGGGTCCTTCGCCGCGAAAGCGCCGGCGCAACGCGGGGTGCTCGTTCACTTCGTTCAGAATGGTGAACCAGTGGCCGGGCGGCGTTTCCGAATCCGGCCCGTCGGCCCAGAACTCCGCCAGCACCCGCGTGTAGTCGCCGCGCGGCACCACCTGCGGCGCGTACGGTTCGCCGGTGGCGGGATTGGCGTCATGGCCTGCGCCCGGGTCGCCGCCCTCGCGGGTGTTGAAGAACGCCGGATAGTCGACGAAGTCGGCCGGATAGCTTGGGACGTTGCCGATGCTCGCCGGGGAGATGTCCATGGTCACGCCGTCGTCGGGCGCCAAGTGTGCCGACCACACGGAAACCAACGCGAACGCCCACTTGTAGCTGTCTGCAAGGGCACCGTCGATGGTCGGCGGCGGGCCCGGGTCGTGCCACACCCAGTAGGTGAAGCCATCGCGCTCGTACGGCACGCGGTCCGCCTCCGACAACGCGAACGGCGTGACGCCGCCCCATTCCGGGCTGAGGAACTCCGGCTCGGAATCCACCGGATTGCCGGCTTGGTCGATGAACTCGCGCAGCGACAGCGGCTGCCAGCGGTTCAAGTCCACGATGTCGGGATTGCCCGGCTCCTCCGGCTTCAGCGGCGGATTCACCGGCTGGTAGGCGACGTTCGCGTAGTTGTTCGCCTCGTTGGCGCCATCCGCCAACCCGAAGGCTAGGTAGCACTCGGCGATGTGGTTGCCGAGCGCGGCGGCGGCCCCGCCGGAGTAGTCCGTGGAAACCACCTCAACGTCGTAACCGAGTGCGCTCATCAAGGAGTCCGCGTCGCGGCGGATGCGCGTGGCGCCCGGCGAGGCGCGGAAGCGGTGGCGGATGATGCGGTACGCCGCGAAGCTGGCGGCTTGCGCCCGCGCCGCTTCCACGTCTGCTTCCGGCGCCGGCGCGAAATCGCCGGCGCAGGCCACGCCGGCGCGGCTGCGCCCCAGCAGCCACGGCGTGGCGTCGCCGTAGGCGGTCCAAGCGTCGTACACCGCGGCCGAAACGTGGAACAGGTTGCGGGCGTGAACGGTGGGGCGGGCGAAGTCGTTGCGAATGGACTGCAGCAGCACCTCGTTCCAGCGCCGCGCCACGGACACGTCCTCCGCCAGCGCCACCCCGGGCGTGTAGTGGGCGGTGATGGTGACCGCGGTGGCCGGCATGGTGAAGGTGGTGGCTTCGGCGTAGGCGTCCGCGAACGCGCCGCCGCCATCCGACGTCCAATGGCTGAAGTGATAGTGCTCCGGCGCCTTCCCCGCTTGAATGGCCACTTGGTCGCCGGGCGCGTAGACGCCATCGCCGTCGCCGCCGGCAACCAAGAGACGCAACGCCGGGGGCGGTTGGCGGATGGTGTGTACTTGGTCGGCGGCCACTCCTTCTTCCGTTGTGCGCGAGCCATCCGGCCAACGCACCGCAACATCCGCCGTCGTGTCCGCGCCGAGGCCGAAATGCGCCTCCAGCGGATCGTGCGAGGCGTAGTTGTTGGCGCCGCCCAGCTGGCGCACCTGAGTGCCGGTTTCGGTCGCGGTCACCGTCACCCGCGCGCCCACGCCGAAGCGATTGCCGCCGGCGCCTTCCAGCTTCACGCCCAAGTAGTGGTTGTCGTTCGCCGTTTCGTTGCGATAGGCGATGACGCCGTCCGCGTCCATGTTGACGATCACGATGTCGATGTCGCCGTCGCGTTCGGCGTCGAAGCAAGCGATGCCGCGCCCCTGGCCGGTGTTGGCGAGGCCCACGGCTTCGCCGCGTTCGCGGAACGCCAGCTCGTCGCCGCCTTGGTTGTGGAAGAAGCGGATCCGATCCGAGCGGTAGTTCTTGCCGTCCACGGTGATCCAACCGTTCACCTGCGCGATGTCCACCGCGCCGTCGTTGTCGAAGTCCGCCGCGCAACTGCCCCAGCCCCAGCCGCCGTCCGCCACGCCGGCCGCAGACGTCGCATCCGCAAAGACGCCGACACCGTCGTTTTCGTACAAGCGGTTGCCGATGCGCTCGCCGCCGGCGCGCTCCAAGTCGTACACCGAGGTGACGAACCAATCCAAGTCGCCGTCGTTGTCGAAGTCCGCCACGGCGCCGCCCATGCCGCCTTGGTCGCTGATCACGTCGCGGTCGGTGGTGCGCGTGAAAGTGCCGTCGCCGTTGTTGCGAAACACTTCGCTCGCCTCGAACTCGGCTGCGAGCAGCAAGTCGCTGTTGCCGTCGCGGTCGATGTCCGCCAGGTTTGGCGTGAAGCTCCAATCGGCGTCGCGCTCGGTCAGCGCCGCGGCGATGCCGCTGGCCACGCTCGCGCTGGTGAAGGTGCCGTCGCCGTTGTTGCGCCACACCGTTTCCGTGTCTTCACCCGGGTTGCGTCTTGCGCCCCAGTGGGCGAGGAACAGGTCCACGAAGCCGTCTTGGTCGTAATCGGCGAAGGTGGCGGAGACGGTGTTGCGCGCGCTGAGCGCGATGCCGGCGGCGGCGGTGATGTCCACGAAGCGCCCGGCGGCTTCGTCGACGCGGTTTTCCAGCAGGTAGTGCCGGTCGCCTTCCACGGCGCCGACGAACAAATCCAAGTCGCCATCGCCGTCGATGTCGCCGAACGCCGGGCCGCTGCCCCAATGCGAAAAGTCCACCCCCAGCCGTGTGCCGACTTCCGCGAACGTGCCGTCGCCGCGATTCTCGTAGAAGTGGTTGGCGCTGCCCGGATCGCCCACGACGTACAAGTCCACATCGCCATCGCCGTCGTAGTCGGCCGCGGCCAACCCGCCGCTCGCACGTTGAGCTGCCGTTAGGCCCGCCAAGTCGTTGTCGATGGCGCGAAGCAACCCGGAACCCGCCACGCGCTCGAAGCGGATGTCGACAACCGGTTCCGGCGGCGGCGGAGGTGGCGGCGGTGGTGGCGGGGCCGGCGAAGAACCGCCGCCACCCCCGCCCCCGCAAGCCGCCACCAGCAAGCCGATGCCGGCCGCAACGCAAGCCTTGCGCATGTTCCGTAGGCCCGTGGGAAGCGACGATGGTGCCGAGGAGAGGACTTGAACCTCCACGCGGTTGCCCCCACTAGCACCTGAAGCTAGCGTGTCTACCAAATTTCACCACCTCGGCGACAACGGCGCACCATACACCAGACGCACCCCAACGGCAATCGGGTGTACTACGACCAATACGACAGATCTTTGGTAAGCGGTGTCGTCGCCAAACCGGCAAAGCAGGCGTCCCGCCTGCATGCGGGCGAGACGCCCGCGCTCCCAGCCGCCGTGACGAAGATCTGTCGTACCCACGGCAATCCACAACGCTTTTTCGCGCTACTTATCTCCCTCCGGTGCAGGAAACCTCTGTTCGGGTGTTGCAAATCACACTCAAACCTCGCCAACAGGGGCGTCACATCTGGCAACACGCGCTTCAAGGCCCAGCAGTCCGCGACTAGCACGTTGCCATCCCAGGGGGGGGGTCCCGGGGGCGCAAGCCCCCGAAGTAGATCAGCAGATCGCAGATCAAGCAGATCAGCGCTATCATTCGGCTATCTCAATCGCATGCAAGGCAACGAACCATGAGCCATGCCTTGGTGATTCGCGGCGGCAATGTCGTGGACGGCACCGGCGCGGAAGCGGTGACCGCGGATGTCGCCGTGGACGGCGACCGCATCGCCGCGGTGGGCAAGGTGGCCGGCAAGGGCAAGCGCGAGATCGACGCGGCCGGCTTGGTCGTCTCGCCCGGCTTCATCGACCTGCACACCCACTTGGACGCCCAGATCGGCTGGGACCCGCAGGTGACCTCCATCAGCTGGCATGGCGTCACCACGGCGCTGTTCGGCACCTTGGCGGTGGGCAAGCGGGCGGACATCAACGTGTTCGACATCCACGCCTTGGAGGAGCGGATGCCGGAGATCGTCCACGACTTCCCGTTCGGCGCCCCGCGTTTCATCCAGCGCGCCGCCGGCTACAAGGCCACGGTGTGCAACGGCGCCGTGGTGCTTGTGGACGACGAGCTCACGGGCGAGCGCGGCGGGCGCGTGTTGCGCAACGCCGCTTAGCCGGCGGCGAGCGGGGGCAAGACAACGCTCGAGGCGCTCGGCCGGGGGGACTGCTGCGACCTGCGATGCGTTCGCTCGCCTTGAACTGCTTGTGCGTGCTGCTGTCGCTCGCGGCGGCGTTGGCCGTGTGCGAAGCCGGGTTGCGGTTGTTCCACCCGCGCTACCACCACATCGCCGAGGCGCACCAGCATCCGGACGAACAACGGATCTGGAAGCCGCCGTCCGATTCGCACTACCACAGGCCGCATCCGGACACGGGACGACTGCATCTCGTGATACGCAACAACCTTGGCGCAAGAGAGCACCGGAACTTCGATCAGGAGAGCTTGAACGGGGCGGTGAATGTGGCTTTCTTCGGCGATTCGTTCACGGAAAATCAGCGTGTGCCGGTGCAATACTCCTTCCACACCGTCTTGGACTTTCTGCTGAACGAGAGCCCTCAGCCGGGGAGCGCGAGGGGCGAGCCCCTCGCAGGAAAGAGCCCTCAGCCGGGGAGCGCGAGGGGCGAGCCCCTCGCAGGAAAGAGCCCTCAGCCGGGGAGCGCGAGGGGCGAGCCCCTCGCAGGAAAGAGCCCTCAGCCGGGGAGCGCGAGGGGCGAGAGCCCGTCGGTCACGGCGGCGCCGGCCCGTTTCAACGTGTTGAACTTCGGCGTGGACGCCTACGGCACCGGACAGGCATACCTCCAATACCGGAGTCTGCCGCTGGAAGTGAAGGCAGCCGTCAAGCATGTGGTGCATATCTTTTGTTCGAACGACGTCTTCAACCTCCGCACAAACCGCATTTTCTCCCTGGACGACGCCGGCCAACTGGTGGAGAGCATCCCGGAGAGGACGCCCTTGTGGATCCGCGCACTGGCCCGCGCTCACCTCACCTACGCAGTGATGGACGGCGCGGAGCGTTTGCGCCGCGAGTGGAGGGAGAGATTCCCGGTCGAAGGCGACGAGGGGTGGACCGGTACGCCGGGCGGCCGCCCCTCGGTTCGCTTGTGGCGGGCCGTGGTGCAGCGTTGGCAAGCCGAGGTCGAAAGCGCCGGTGCGAACTTCACCGTGGTGGGCCTTCCGCGCGACTACCCCTTTGCCCGGCGCGCGTTGGCGTCGTTGCCGGAGTCCGTCGAGACGTTCTCCCTGCGGGACTGCTTCCACAATGCCGTAGGCGATCCGCCGCCAACGCACATGCTGCGGTTCGAGAACGACAGCCACTGGAACGAGGCGGCCAACATGGTGGCCGCCCATTGTCTGCACCGATTCTTGGAGAAGCGGATCGGCCTTTCGCCGGCGGCCGACGAAGCACTCGCACGGCGACGCCACGTTTACTATCGCGCCTTCGCCGAAGCGCCCGACTGGGAGGGTGGGCGCTGGATGCCGGAACCACCTTGGGCGTTGCCGGGGGCGTTCTCGCCAAGCGCCGGCCGCGCCATCGTCGAGAAGTACCTGGCCTTGGAGGGAAGCCGTGCGCAAATGGCCGAGCACTGGCGGCGCGTGGTGGAGCGGGCCAAGGCCGGCGGCGTCTTGGCGCGCGCCGCGTGGGACGTGTACGCCGCTTGGGACGAACGGCTGTTCGTGTACGTCAAATCGCCGTGCCGAGACGAGGATTTGCGACCAAGCTTCTTCCTGAGAGTATGGCCGCAAGCGTGGCTGGCGCAACCCAATCCGCTGGAATGGCGCGGATTGCTCGATTCCTCCCAAACGCATGAAAACGCCGATTACGTCGACGCCAGCCGTTTCTTGTTGATTCGCAGAACGGACGAAGAGTGCGTGGCTGGCGCCTACCTGCCCAACGTCGCGTTTTCGATGGCGCGCACGGGCCAAGTCGTCCGCCCCGTCACCGAGGGCGGCCCCATGCGCTTCGAAACCATCTGGTCGGTGGATCTGCCTCTGCGCGAATACGCCGACTGACGGCCGCGGAACATCGCTCAACTGGTTCGGCCAGCGCCCACCGGTGTCGTGCGGGTGGCATTGGCGGCGGCAAGGCTGCCCGCGCAGTGCTATCTTTGCCCCCTCATCACACCCGCGAACGGGAGGCCCCGTGGCTATTCGCGATGTCGTGTCCGTGTTGGCGGACTTGCCCACGCTGCTGGCGCCGAAGAAGGGGTTGAAGCCGCGTCCGGTGGAAACCAAGGGGAAGATCATCCCGCTGCTTGAGGAGCTGTTCGGCAAGGCCGGCCGGGAAGTCGCGCAACTAGATGGTGTGGCGTTCACCGCCGGGCCGGGAACACAGGGGTGACGGCGCAGCAAGGCTTGTGCGTGCTGGTTACCGGGGCGGCCGGGTACATCGGTTCGGTGCTGGTCGAGGAACTGCTCGCCGCCGGTTTTCGCGTCACCGCGCTCGACGACCTGCGCTACGGCGATCACGGGTTGTTCCATCTTTGCGCTAACCCATCCTTCGAGTTCGTCTGCGGCGACGCCCGCGACGAACGCCTGCTGCGGCCGCTGGTGGCGGAGGCCGACGTGTTGGTGCCGCTAGCCGCGGTGGTGGGCGCGCCGGCTTGCGAGCGCGATCCGCATGGTGCGGCGAGTATCAATCGAGACGCCATCGCCCTGCTCGATCGCCTGCGCGGCCCAGCGCAATTGGTCGTGTACCCGAACACCAACAGCGGCTACGGCGCCACCGGCCAAACGGCCGTTTGCACCGAGGACAGCCCGCTTGCGCCACTCACGCTGTACGGACGCACGAAGGTGGAGGCGGAGCGCATCCTGCGCGAAGGCGGCAACGCGGTGGTGTTTCGCCTCGCCACCGTGTTCGGCGCATCGCCGCGCCTGCGTTTGGATCTCTTGGTCAACCACTTCGTGTACGCGGCCGTGACCGAAGGCAGCATCACCATTTTCGAGAAGGACTTCCGGCGCAACTACGTGCATGTGCGCGACGTGGCCGCGGCCTTCCTGTACGCCATCGGCCACCGCGAGGCGATGGCCGGCCAAGTGTTCAACCTCGGCTTGGACGAAGCGAACTGCTCCAAGGAGGAACTCGCCTTGGCCATCAAGCAGCATGTGCCCGGCTTCCACATCCACTGCGCGCCCATCGGCGAGGATCCGGACAAGCGCGACTACATCGTTTCCAGCGAGCGCCTGCGCCGCGCCGGTTTCACGGCGAGCCGGACGCTCGACCAAGGCATCCGCGAGCTGCTCAAGGCGTACGCGCTGCTCGGCCGCCGGCGCTACGCCAACGTCCACCACGGCGGCGCATGGGCAGGCGCCCAACGCTGATGCCGGCGAACGACGACTCCGCGCCGGCGGCCGGTCGGCCCATCATTCGCGCCCGCTCGCCGCTGCGTATCAGTTTCGCGGGCGGCGGCACGGACATCGCCGCTTGGTACGCAACGCACGGCGGCGCGGTGCTGTCCGCCACCATCAGCCGCAGCGCCTACGTCACGCTGGCGCCGCGCGCCGACCGGCGCATCAACGTGCGTTCCCTCGACCTCGGCTACGCCATCGACTATTCGTTGGACGAGACGCTGGCTTTCGACGGCGTTTTGGATTTGGCGAAGGCGGCCATCAAGCGTTTGGGCAGCCAGTGCGGCATGGACATTTCCATACGTTCCGATGCGCCCGCCGGCAGCGGCCTTGGCGGCTCTTCGGCGTTGGCGGCGGCGCTGGCCGGGGCGTTGGCTTGTCAACGGGGCATCTCGCTCGCGCCCCGCGAACTCGCCGAGCTGGCCTACGCGTTGGAGCGCGAGGATCTGCGCATCCGCGGCGGCAAGCAGGATCAATACGCGACGGTGTTCGGCGGTTTCAACCACATCGAGTTCAACGCCCGCGGCGTGTCCGTGCATAAGCTGCCCATAGCCGCCGCGGTGAAAAACGATTTGGAGGCGCATCTGCTGCTCTGCTACGTTGGCCGGGTGCGCAAAGACGCGGGGTTGGTCGATGCCCAAGTGCGCGACCTGCGCACCGGGCGGGCCAAAACGCTGGCGGGAATGTGCCGCGTCCACGCCGACGTGGGCAAGATGAAGGACGCCCTCCTGGCCGGCCGCCTCGATGCCGTCGGGCGCGGCTTGCACGACGCCTTCGCCCACAAGAAGATGACGAACCCGGGCGTGACCGCCGGCACCGAGGCGGACGCGCTCTACGAGGCGGCGTTGCGGCAAGGCGCCCTAGGTGGCAAGCTGCTGGGGGCCGGCGGCGGTGGCTACTTGCTATTGTATGTGCCCACCGGCCGCCAACACGCGGTGCGCAGGGCGCTGGAGGAACTGGGCGGGCGCTTCGAGGAGTTCAGCTTTCGCGAGCGCGGCTTGGAAGTGTGGCAAAGCAGCCAAGCCTGACCAACGAGCCGCTGATGAACGGGTGTGGGACATTTGGTGGCAAAAGCGTCGATGCCAGTCCGATCGAAGCTATGGCTGCGACGGCCCTGGGAGCGCGGGCGTCTCGCCCGCACAAGGTCAACGCCCGTGAACGAAAGTGCGGGCGAGACGCCCGCGCTCCCAGGACATGCTGACCAGATGCCACCCAATATCGCACACCCCTGATGAACCATCAACTGTCGAACAGCAAAGTCGTGGTGACCGGCGGCACCGGCTTCATCGGCACACATGTGGTGGAGGCGTTGCGCGCGGTCGGCGCCGACGTGTTCGTGGCGCGGCACGACGAGTACGACCTGACGCGGCAAACCGACGCCGCACGGTTGTTCGAGGAGCATCCGGCGGACGTGGTCTTCCACTTGGCCGGCCACGTCGGCGGCATTGGCGCGAACGCGGCGCGCCCGGCGGATTTCTTCTACCGCAATCTCACCATGGGCACCTTCGTGCTGCACGAGGCCTGGCGCGCCGGCGCGCGCAAGCTGGTGGCCGCCGGCGCCGGCTGCGGCTATCCCGAACACGCGCCAACGCCGTTGCGCGAGCGCTCCTTCTGGGACGGCCCGCCGCAAGCCGAGAGCGCCCCCTACTCGCTCGCCAAGCGGATGCTGCATGTGCAGGCGCAAGCCTACTGGCGTCAACACGGTTTCCCGGTCGTCTTGGTCGTGCCGGGCAACGTCTACGGCCCGCGCGACAACTTCGATTTGGAAGACGCGCATGTGATTCCGGCCTTGGTGCGCAAGTTCGTGGAGGCGGCGGACGACGGCCTGCCCAGCGTGACGGTCTGGGGCAGCGGCAAGCCAATGCGCGACTTCGTCTATGTGGCGGACGTGGCGCAGGGGATGCTCCGCGCCGCCGAGCGCTGCGCTGGCCCGGCGCTGCTCAATCTCGCGTCCGGCCGAGCGACGAGCATCGCGGAAGTGGTGGCAACCTTGCGCGAGATCACGGCCTACCCGGGCGCGATTGTCTGGGATGACAGCCGCCCCGACGGCCAAGCACGGCGCGTCTTCGACGTATCGCTGGCGCAAACGACGCTGGGTTTTTCCGCAGCCACGCCGCTGCGCGACGGGCTTGCCGCCACCGCGGCGTGGTACCGCCGGCACCGCGGCCGGCAAAGTTGAAGCCGACTGCCCGGCCAGCGCTGTGGTAGAGTTTGCAATCGTCCAACGCCCGAGCAGCCCGCCGGGCACAACGCTGCCAGCCAAACCACCGCCAACAATGCTGACGAACTCCACGACGAGCGCCAAATGGATTGCCGTCGGTGTGTGGCTGGTGTATGGTGCGCCGTTGTCGCCGAGGTGGTGAAATTTGGTAGACACGCTAGCTTCAGGTGCTAGTGGGGGCAACCCCGTGGAGGTTCAAGTCCTCTCCTCGGCACCATCGCCGCTTTCCATGGGCGTATGGAACGTTTCTTGGGGAATGAGCGCCCACCTCGCCAACAAGGCATCACATCTGGCAACACGCGCTTCAAGGTACGTGGCTTGCTATGATGGGCTCTTCCAATCGCCTGCAAGGTAACGAACCATGAGCCATGATCTGGTGATTCGCGGCGGCAACGTCGTGGACGGCACCGGCGCGGAAGCGGTGACCGCGGATGTCGCCGTGGACGGCGACCGCATCGCCGCGGTGGGCAAGGTGGCCGGCAAGGGCAAGCGCGAGATCGACGCGGCCGGCTTGGTCGTCTCGCCCGGCTTCATCGACCTGCACACCCACTTGGACGCCCAGATCGGCTGGGACCCACAGGTGACCTCGATCAGCTGGCACGGCGTCACCACGGCGTTGTTCGGCAACTGCGGCGTCACCTTCGCGCCCTGCAAGGCGTCGGATCGCGAGTTCCTCGCCGGCATGATGGAGACGGTGGAGGACATCCCCAAGGACGCCATCCTGCACGGCCTGCCGTGGAACTGGGAATCCTACGGCGGCTACCTGGACGCCTTGGAGGCGCTCGGCCCGGCCATCAACGTGTGCGGCTTGGTGGGCCACTGCGCCACGCGCTTCTACGTCATGGGCGAACGCGCTGTGGAGGAACCCGCCAGCGCCGACGAGACCCGCGCCATCGCCGAGCTGGCCGGCCAATCCGTGAAAGAAGGCGCGGTGGGCTTTTCCACCAACCGCTTTCCGCCGCACCGCCTGCCGGACGGCCGCTCCATCCCCGGCACCTTCGCCGAGCGCGACGAGCTGCGGGCGGTGGCCGAGCAGGTGGGCAAGCACGGCGGCATCATGCAAACGGTTTCGGACTTCCGCGATTTCGACGCCGAGATGGCGCTGATCCGCGACGAAGCGCGCATGGCGCGCGGCGCGTTGTTCAGCTCCGCCGCCGAAATCGGCACCGAACGCTTGAAC
Source organism: Candidatus Azotimanducaceae bacterium (assembly GCA_965243095.1). Taxonomy (GTDB): domain Bacteria; phylum Pseudomonadota; class Gammaproteobacteria; order Pseudomonadales; family Azotimanducaceae; genus VXYL01. The sequence continues at coordinate 12,279 of OZ251530.1, read as the reverse complement.
GAGAAGGTCTCGGCGATGCGCGCCGAAGGCCTGAACGTCACCTCGGTAACCGTGCCGCGCAGCGGCGGCGGCGTCGGCGGTTTGGCGACGGACAACTTCTTCCGCACCCCGGCGTGGAACGCGCTGCGGAAGCTGCCGCTCGCCGAGCGGGTGCGGGCGATTCGCGACGCCGACACCCGCGCCAAGCTGGTCGCCGAGGTGAAGGCGCAAGGCGACGGTGTTGCGAACGGCATGAAGCGCTGGTTCTACATGGGCGACGGCGCGCGCCCGCGCTACACCCAACACCTTTCGGAGAACTTGGCGGCCATGGCGGAGGCGGCCGGCGAACACCCGGTGGAGACCTGGCTGCGGCTTTCCGACGAGACCGACGGCAAGGCGCTGTTCCACATGCGCGGCTTCAACGTCAATCTGGACGCGCTGGCGGAACTCATCACCACCGACTGGGCCATGCCCGGCCTCGGCGACGCCGGGGCGCACGTCAGCCAGATGATCGACTCCGGGTGGCCCACCTTCATCCTCTCGCACTGGCATCGGGACGCCGGTTTGTACTCGCTGCCGGAGGCGGTGCGCCGCATCAGCGCCGTGCCCGCCGATGTGCTCGGGCTTGAGGATCGCGGCACCTTGGCGGTGGGCAAGCGGGCGGACATCAACGTGTTCGACATCCACGCCTTGGAGGAGCGGATGCCGGAGATCGTCCACGACTTCCCGTTCGGCGCCCCGCGTTTCATCCAGCGCGCCGCCGGCTACAAGGCGACGGTGTGCAACGGCGCCGTGGTGCTTGTGGACGACGAGCTCACGGGCGAGCGCGGCGGGCGCGTGTTGCGCAACGGCTGCGCCGCTTAGCCGGCGCGAGGCGGGGCTGCCAAGAGCCGCGGAGCGACAGCGCGGTCTGATTTCCCGCCAAGTCGCCCATCGGCTGCAACGGGCAATGCGTTCCTTCGCGGTGAACTCGTTGTGCGTGCTGCTGTCCTTGGCCGCCGCCTTGGCGATTTGTGAAGCCGCGCTACGGCTGTTCTATCCGCGCTACCACCACGCCGCCGAGGCGCAGCGGGTGCCGGACGAACAGAGGATCTGGAGGCCGGAAGCGGGGTCGCACTATCGCATGCGGCATCCGGACACCGGCCGTTTGCACCTCGTGATGCACAACAACCTCGGCGCAAGACAGCACCGCGATTTCGACCAGGCGAGCTTGGACGGAGCGGTGAACCTAGCGTTCTTCGGCGACTCCTTTGCGGAGAACATACGGTTGCCTGTGCAATACTCCTTTCACGCGGTCTTGGACTTTCTGCTGAACACCAGCCACGCAGACCCCGACGCCGCAAGCGAACGCCCGGTTCGTTTCAACGTGCTCAACTTTGGCGTGAACGGGTACGGCCCCGGACAGACGTACCTCCACTATCGAAACTTGCCGCCGCAGCTAAAGCCGGCGATCACGCATGTGTTCTACCTTTTCTATCCCAACGACATCCGCCAGGTCCGCGACAATGGTATCTACTCCCTAGAGGGCTCCGGCACGCTGGTGGAGCGCCTCCCCGCGAAGACGCCGCTTTGGAAACAGGCGCTTGCCCGGGCCCACCTCACCTACGCGACCATGGACGGTACGGAGCGCCTGCGCCGCGAATGGTTCGAGAGGTTTCCACGCCAAGACCAGACGCGGCAAGCGGACAGCCAAGGCCCGCGCCAATCTGTCCACGAACGGCCCACTGCAGCCCCCGCGACTCCTCTGTGGCGGGCCGTGGTGATGCGTTGGCAGGAAGAGGTCGCCAGCGGCGGCGCGAAATTTACCGTCGTGGACTTGCCCAGCAACACGCGGACGCCGGCGCGGGCGCTGCTGCCGGAATCCGTGGAGGTGTTGTCTTTGCGCGCCTGTTTCCGGGACACCCTGTCCGATCCACCGCCAACGCACATGCTGCGGTTTGCGGGGGACTTCCATTGGAACGAGGCCGCCAACATGGTGGCGGCGGACTGCCTCTACCGCCTCATGACAAAACGGCTGGGGCTCCGAGCGGCGAGCGACGAGACGTTGGCGCGCCAACGCCACCTCTACTACCGCGCCTTCGCCGAGGCGCCCGACTGGGAAGGCGGGCGTTGGCTGCCGGAACCGCCTTGGGGTCTGCCCGGCGCATTCTCTCCAAGCGCCGGCCGTGCCATCGTCGAGCGGTACCTGGCCTTGGAGCGCAGTCCCGCTCGATTGGCGGAGCACTGGCGCCGCGTGGTGCGCCGCGCCAAGGCGGACGGCCTTTTGGCGCGGGCCGAGTGGCATGTATACGCCGCTTGGGACGAGCGGTTGCTGGTGTACGTCAAAGAGCCGTGCGGAGACGAGGACTTGCGTGCCGTGTTCTATGTGCGGTTGTGGCCGGCGAAACCGACCCCGGCGGGTTGGCGCGTACTTGTGGGCGAGGCACAAACCAACCCGAACGCCGAGTACGTCGACATCCGGCGTTTCTTTACGATTCGCCAAACAAAAGACGAGTGCGTCGTTGGCGTCCACCTGCCGAACTTGGCGTTCTCCAAGGCGCGAACGGGCCAGTTCGTTCGGCCTAGGGCGGAGGACGGGATGCCGCGCCGAAAGGACCTTTGGGCCGTGGATCTGCGGCTGCGCGACGTTCGCGACTGACCGCCATGTCCGTACGTTCCTTGTCCCTGAACGGCTTGTGCGTACTGCTCTCGTTCACGGCCGCCTTGGCCGTTTGCGAAGCCGGGCTGCGTTTGCTCTACCCTCATTACCACCACATCGCCGAAGCGCACCGGCAACCGGACGAACAACGGATTTGGAAGCCGCCTCCGGGTTCGCACTACCGCAGGCCGCATCCAGACACGGGCCGACTGCATCGCGTCATACACAACAGCCTCGGCGCAAGACAGCACCGGGAATTCACTCAGGAAAACCTGGACGGGGCGGTGAGCGTGGCGTTTTTCGGCGACTCGTTCACCGAAAACCTGCGCCTGCCGGTGCAGTACTCCTTCCACACCCTCTTGGACTTCCTGCTGAATGGGAGCCCTCAGCCGGGGCCGCTCGCGGGCGAGCGGCGCGCGAGGGGCTTGCCCCAACTACCACGTCGCTTCAACGTGTTGAACTTCGGCGTGGACGGGTACGGTGCCGGACAGCAATACCTCCACTACCGGAGTCTGCCACCCGGTGTGAAGGCAACCATCAAGCACGTGTTCTACATCTTCTATTCGAACGACATCCGCGACCTTCGGCACAATGGCATCTTCCACTTGGACGACGCCGGCGGGTTGGTGGAGCGTCTGCCCACGAAGACGCCGTTTTGGATCCGCATGCTGGGCCGCGCCCATCTCACCTACGCGACGATGGACGGCGCTGAGCGTTTGCGCCGGGAGTGGAGGGAGAGGTTCCCGGGCGACGGCGGCGATAGCCAAGCGGAGGAAACGCCTGATCTACGCTTCAGCGATCCCGAACGTGCCAATCCCTCGTTCCGTCTGTGGCGCACCGTGGTGATGCGTTGGAAAGCCGCTGTCGAAACCGCCGGCGCGAAGTTCACCTTGGTCGAGTTGCCGGCGGACCACAATTCGGCGCCGGCGCTGAAATCGTTGCCGGCGTCCGTGGAAACACTCTCCTTGCGGGACTGCTTCCGGGAAACCGTGTCCGACCCGCCGCCGAGGCACATGGTGCGGTTCGAGACCGACTACCACTGGAACGAGGCGGCCAACATGGTGGCCGCCCACTGTCTGCACCGCTTTTTGGTGAGACGGTTCGGCCTCCCGCCAACGGCCGACGACGCGCTCGCCCGGCAACGGTACGTCTACTACCGGGCCTTCGAGGATGCGCCCGATTGGGAGGGCGGGCGCTGGATGCCGGAACCGCCGTGGGCGTTGCCGGGCGCGTTCTCGCCGAATGCCGGACGCGCCATCGTGGAGAAGTACCTGGCGTTGGAGAACAACCCCGCCCGCTTGGCCGAGCACTGGCGTCGCGTGGTGGCGCGGGCCAAGGCCGACGGCGTCTTGGCGAGCGGCGTTTGGGACATCTACGCCGCTTGGGACGAGCGGTTGTTCGTGTACGTCAAGGCGCCGTGCGTAGCAGAGGACTTGCGGCCCAAGTTCTTCCTGCAGGTGTGGCCGGCGAGACCGGTTCGCCCGGGATGGCGTGGTTTTACGGGCGTTTTCCAATTGCAGGAGGACGCCGAGCACGTCAACGCCGATCCCTTTTTCGCGATTCGCGGGGCAGGTGGGGGGACAGGTGGGGAGGGTGGTGGAACGGATGAAGAGTGCGTCGTCGGCGTCCGCTTGCCTGACTTCGAGTTCTCGCGTGCCCGTGCGGGCCAGTTCGTCCGCCCCCGCGTCGGAGACGGAGTCTGGCGGCGAGAGGATCTCTGGGCCGTGGACGTGAGACTGCGCAAGTATCCCGACTGACCGCCGGGTGTGCCAAACTTGCCCCAATCGTCTGGATTTCGCGGTGTGGCTGTGGAGACCATCGGCACGGACAACCCGTTCACGCGGGAGCAAGAGCACGCCATCGTCGCGTTCGCGGCGGCGCTCATCCCCGCGAGCCGGGAATACGACGCGCCAAGCGCCGGCGATCCGGCCATCGCGCAGGAGATCCTCGCCGCGGCGAAGCGCGCGCCGGACGCGGTGGCGGCGGCGGTGCGAGTGCTGGACGAAGCCGCGTTGGCCCGCCACGGCGCGCGTTTCGCCGAAGTGGACGACGCGGCCCGCGCCGGGCTGCTGCGCGAGGCGAACCAACCCGCCGGAGACCAAGTGGCCAGGGCGTTCGACCCCAGCGCCCTCGCCGGCCAGCGCGCCTTGGTGAGCATCGTCGCCCAGTGCTACTACCGCGACGATCGCGTGCTGCGCTCGCTCGGCATGGAGCCGCGCCCGCCGTTTCCCAAGGGCTTCGAGGTGGAGCAGGGGGATTGGTCGCTGCTTGAGCCGGTGAAGCGGCGCGGCAAGCTGTATCAGGAAGTGGACGGTTGAATAGCGCTAGCCGTCTTCGCGTTTGTAGTACGCTCTCTCGCGGCATCGTTGCTGGGGGAGCCATGCGCAACCACAACCCAATGGCCACCGTCGCCGTCGCGGCGGTCTGGCTGGTGTTCGGCGCCGTGGGAGCGGGTTGCCAAGCGCCACAGGTTTCCGAACCGTCGAACGGCGCCTACGTCGTGCCGAAAACGCCCGACGGGGCGCCGGACTTCAACGGCATCTGGCAAGCGCTGGGCGCCGCGCACTGGAACTTGGAGGATCACGCCGCCGCGCACGGGCCGGCGCCGCTCATGGGCGCGTTGGGGGCGATCCCGGCCGGCCGCAGCGTGGTGGAGGGGGGCACCATCCCCTATCAAGATTGGGCGTTGGCCAAGCGCAACGAAAACCGGGTCGATTGGGTGAAGAAGGACCCGGCGGTGAAGTGCTACATGCCCGGCATACCGCGCGCCACCTACATGCCGTTCCCCTTCCAGATCGTGCAGACGCCGACTGCCATCATGGTGGCCTACGAGTTCACCAGCTCCACCCGCGTGATCCACTTGGACCGGCCCGGTACGGAAGCCGAACTGCCAAGCTGGCTGGGCTATTCGCTGGGCCGGTTCGAGGGGGACGACTTGGTGGTGGACGTAACCAGCCAAGTGCCGGATACCTGGTTCGACGCCGCCGGCAACTTCCACAGCGACGAGCTGAAGGTGACCGAGCGCTACGTCCGCACCGGCCGCGACATGTTGCGCTACGAGGCCACCGTGGAGGACGCCAAGGTGTTCACGCGACCGTGGAAGATCGCCATGCCGCTGTACCGGCGGCTGGAACCTGGGGCGCAGATTCTGGAGTTCAAGTGCGTCGAGTTCGCGGAGTACGCCACCTACGGGCATTTGTATCCAAAAGAGCCCCAAGAGCCGGAACCGGCAGCCGGCGAGCAGAATTAGGAGATTCCGATGACCACCACCACGCGAAGCCCCCGCGCCAAGTCCGGCGCACTCCTGTTGGCGGCGCTTGCCATCCCCGCCGCGGCGGAAGCCGAGGCGCCCGCGGGCGAGGAAGCCATGACGACGTCTTGGGGCGTCCCCGACCTTCAAGGCACCTGGGACTTCGCCACCATGACGCCGCTGCGCCGCCCGCGGCACTTGGGCGACAAGGAGTTCTACACCGCCGAGGAAGTGAAGAAGATGGAAGCCGACGCGGCCAGAGGCCGCGCCGCGTGGGCGCAACGCGAATACCAAAGCGACCCAAGCCAAGGCGACGTGGACGTGGGGTACGACTCCGTCTTTCTCGATTTCGGCACCGCCTACAGCGGCACCCTGCGCACCTCGCTGGTGGTGGACCCGCCGAACGGCCAAGTGCCGGGCCTCACCCGCTTCGCCCTGATGCGCCACGCCGAAAACCGCGAGAAGTGGGAACACCGCCCGCGCACGCCGGCGGATCGCCCGCCGGCCACGCGCTGTCTGGTCGGCTTCAACACCGGGCCGCCGATGAGCTCCGGCGCCTACAACAACATCATGCGCGTCTTCCAGTCGCCCGGCTACGTGGCCATCCTCAACGAGATGGTGAACGACCACCGCGTCATCCCCACCGACGACAGCGGCCACCTTTCCACCGACGTGCGCCTCTGGAAAGGCGATTCGCGCGGGCGCTGGGAGGGTGCCACGCTGGTGGTGGAGACGCGCAACTTCCGCCCGGAGACGAACTTCAACGGCTCCGGCCCGAACATGCACCTGACCGAGCGCTTCACCCGCGTCAGCGCGGACGCCTTGCGCTACGAGTACACGGTGGACGACCCCGAATCCTTCCGAGGGCCGTGGTCCACCGTGCAGGATTTCCGCGCCACCGACGTCGACGTCCACGAATACGCCTGCCACGAGGGCAACCGCGCCATGCACTTGATGCTGGCCGGGGCGCGCCGGGAGGAGCGCGACGGCAAGGAAGACCACGCCGGCTGGCTGCCGACGTGGTTCCGCGGACTGCCGAAGAAGGCCGACCTGTTGAAGGCGTGGGGCGAGGAGAGCCAGTAGCCGCAACAAGCTCCGCCGGTTAGTAAACGCTTACTCCTCGGAGGGCGTTGACTCTTCCTCCGGTGGTTCGGCCTCCCGCGTCGGTTCGTTCGGATCCGCGCCGTCTCGGGGTGCGCCGGTGCCCGACGAGCCCATGAAGAACTTGCGGCCGTCCGGGAAGGTGATGTCGCGCCCGCTGCCGGCGCAGATCGGTTCGCAGAGCCGGTCCTTGCTCTGGTAGCCGCGCACGATCACTTCCGTGCCCGGCTGCAGCAGCGTGCGCGTCATGCCGCGGCGCAGCAGCGTGTTCGGTGTGCCGGCCTCCAGCATCCACACCTGCGTGGTGCCGTCCTCGTTTTGGTGTTCCACATGCACCCACGCGTGCGGATTGATCCAATCCACCTTTACGATCTTGCCCTGTACGCGGATGGGCAGGTCGGCGTCGAACTCGGCGGAGAACGCGTGGTGGGCGGAGGCGGTCGGCGCAATGGCCAATGCCGCCAGCAGGGCGGCCGCGGAAGCGGCGGTTCGTCGGATGGCGCGGTGCATCGTTTCTCTCTCCTGCTATCTCCTCCTGTGGAGGGGCGAATCGTACCCTACTTGGCGGGTGGTCTTCCCGCCGGACGGGACGCCCACGCTCCCGGCATCCGCCGAAGTTGCGGTTCTGTGACAATTTGTAACATTTGTGTTACAAAGCCCGCTATCCGGCACCGTGGGGGGAGTCGGACCGCACCAGACACGGGAGAAACCCATGAACGTCAGAATCCCCATTGGCGCCGCCGCGTGCGTCGGCGCCTTGCTGCTGTACGCGCCGCCGGCTTCGGCCGAGGAAGCGGCCGATGCGGAAATCGAAGAGGTGGTGGTTACCGGCTCGCGCATCCCGCGCCAGGACTTGGAAGGCGTCGCGCCGGTGACGGTCTACACGCAAGTGGACATCGACCGCTCCGGCGCCACCTCCATCGGCCAGATCCTGCGCGAGATTCCGTCCGTGGCCGGCGGCGCGCAGACCACCCAAGTCAACAACGGCGGCGGCGGCACCATGCAGATCTCGCTGCGCGGCATGGGCGCCGTGCGCACCTTGGTGCTGCTCAACGGCCGCCGCATCACCTCCAGCGTGGACGACGGGGCGAACGGCATCTCGGTGGACCTCAACACCATTCCCACGTCCATCATCGAGCGCATCGAGGTGCTCAAGGACGGCGCCTCCGCCGTGTACGGCTCGGACGCCGTGGCCGGGGTGGTGAACATCATCACCAGAAAGGGCTTCGACGGCTTCGAGCTCAGCACCTACTACGGCGACACCACCCGCGGCGGCGGTTCCCGCGGGCAGGTGGACTTGATCGCCGGCGGCGAAAGCGACTCCAGCAACTGGATTTTCGTCGGCTCCACCACGGACGAAGAGGAAATCGAGGTGACGGACCGCGAATGGGCCAGCGTGCCGCTGTTCTACGCCGCGGGCGACATCATCTTCCTCGGCAGTTCCGCGCCGCCGTGGGGCCGCTACCGCCGCTTCACGGAAGCCGCCGCGAACCGCGACTGCAACGGCGACGGCACCATCGGCACCAACAACTGCGACCTCACCTTGGGGCCGGAGTACGCCAGCGACTTCCGCACCTTCAACTACTTCGGCGGCGACTCCTACAACTACTCGCCCGCCAACTACCAACGTCAACCCAATCGGCGCTGGTCGCTCTCCTTCTTCGGCGAGACGCAACTCGCGGGATTGTCCGGCACCGGGCTGCTGGGGGAAGTTACCGGCTATGTGGAGGCCACCTACACCAACCGCGAATCGCGGCAGAAGCTGGCCGAGGTGCCGCTCGCGCCGCTGGCCTTTTTCGGCTACTCGGCCCCCTACTCGAAAGACAACTACTACAACCCCTTGGGCGCCGACATCCCGGATTGGCGACGGCGCATGGTCGAAGGCGGTTCGCGCACCGAACCCAACGACGAGGACACCAGCCGCCTGCTGATCGGTCTGCGCGGCGACTGGGCGGAAGGCGCGCTGGCCGGCTGGTCGTGGGACGCCTACATGACCCGCGGCGAATCCCGCCGGATCGGGCACTTCGGCCACATCTACAACCTCGAGCGGGTGAAGAACGCGGTTGGCCCCACCACCGGCTCGCCGGCCACCGGCGACTTGGCGTGCGTCAACGACGCCGCCAACTGCGTGCCGCTGAACACCTTCGGCGAAAACAGCGTCACGCAGGAGATGATCGACTACGTCACGTTCACCACCAACGAGACGTTCAACTTGGAACAGCAGATCTGGGCCGCGGACTTCTCCACCGGCTCGGTGCTGGAACTGCCCGCTGGCCCGGTCGGCCTCGCCCTCGGCTTCGAGTACCGGGACGAGTTCGCCGCCGACACCCCGGATTCGCAGATCGCCACCTTGGGCGATGCCGCCACCGGCACGCCGCGCCAGCCCACGTCCGGCGGCTACGACGTGCGCGAGGTGTACTTGGAGGCGGTGGTGCCGTTGCTGGCCGACAAGCCGATGGTGGAGAGCTTGGAACTGGAGGCGGCGGTGCGCTTCTCGGACTACGACGCCTTCGGCAGCACCACCAATCCGAAGCTGGGTTGGCGCTGGCGGCCGATTCCGGACCTGGTGGTGCGCGGCAGCGTCTCCTCGGCGTTCCGCGCGCCCAACGTGGGCGACCTCTACGGCGGCGCCGGCACTTCGTTCCCGTCGTTGTCGGATCCGTGCGCTGGCGGCCGAACCGGCGGCAACGTGTGCATGGACTCGCGCGTGCCCGACGCCGGCTTCGAGGTGATCAGCACGCAGATCCGCACCCGCGTCGGCGGCAACCCGAATCTGACGCCGGAGGAAGCGGACATCCTCACCGTTGGCCTCGTGTGGACGCCGGAGTTCCTCTCCGGCTTCTCCGCGGCGGTGGACTACTACCGCTACGAGCTGACCAACGCCATCGGCGGCTTGGGGGCCGATTTCATCCTCAACAGTTGCGCCAAGCGCGGCGAGCTGTGCGACCGCATCGACCGCTTCCCCGACGGCAACGTGCGCCAGCTGGACAACCGCACGGCCAACGTCAACGGCTTGGAGTCCGACGGCGTGGATCTGGCCATCGCCTACACCGGCATCGAGTTGCCGTTCGGCGAGTTCGACTTGCGCTTGGATCTCACCCGCGTGCTGGCGCACGACCTCGTCCAACCCGACGGCACCATCATCGAGCACGCTGGGTGGTTCCGCGACGAGCAGGGCGGCCACTTCGGCGAGTGGAAGTTCATCGTTGGCCTGCGCTACCTGCTGAACGAGCAGTTCGACGTCACCTGGGACGGCCGGTACATCGACACCGTGACCGAGGAGTACGAAGACCAGTTCAACGGCGATGTGCTCGAACGCGAGTTGGAGGGCCTGTTCTACCACGACCTGCAAGCGAACTACCGCTTCGATCTGGGCGACGTGGATTCCACCCTTACGGTGGGCATCGACAACGTGCTGGACGAGGACCCGCCCTTCTCCCTGGACGGCTTCAACGACAACACGGACGTGCGCACCTTCGACACCGCCGGCCGCTTCGCCTACGCTCGGTTGCGCCTGAACCTGTAACGGCGAGCGATCGAAACGGCGGCGGAGATTTAGCGGCTGTTGTAGTAGCGCCGGCCTCGCCCACGCGCCAAGCAAACGGCGCGCTGCCGCGGCCCTTCGGGGTTGCCGCAGTGCGCCGTTCGGCTTGGCGGCATACGACCTTGGCGCCGCCAGCGCCGAGAAAGACGCGCGTTTGGCACGGACTTTGCATAGGTCTCGGTCATCGGGAGAGCAACCCGCGTCAGGGCAATGCCTCCCTTTCACAACCGTGAGGAGGCCATCGTGTCCATTCGCTACGTTCGGCGGGTTCTGCTCGTCACCGCCGCTTTGTTTCTGTTCTTCGGCTCGGGGCCGGCGCTCGCCAAGGACGACTACAAGATCGCCTGGAGCATCTACGTTGGCTGGATGCCGTGGGACTACGCCGCGCAATCCGGCATCGTCGAGAAGTGGGCGGCGAAGTACGGCATCACCATCGAGGTGGTGCAGTTCAACGACTACATCGAGTCCATCAACCAATACACCGTCGGCGCGTTCGATGGCTGCACCATGACCAACATGGACGCGCTCACCATTCCCGCCGCCGGCGGGCGCGACTCCACCGCGTTGATCGTCGGCGACTTCTCCAACGGCAACGACGGCATCGTGCTCAAGGGCGCCGACAAGACGCTGCCGGACATCAAAGGCCAAAACGTCAACTTGGTGGAGCTGTCCGTTTCGCACTACCTGCTAGCGCGGGCGCTTTCCACGGCCGGCATGTCGGAGCGCGACCTCACCGTGGTCAACACGTCCGATGCGGACATCGTGGCCGCCTTCGCCACGGACGACGTAACGTCCGTGGTCACTTGGAATCCGCTGTTGGCGGAAGTGAAAGCCATGCCAGCCGTGAGCCCGGTGTTCGATTCCTCCATGATTCCGGGCGAGATAATCGACATGCTGGTGGTGAGCACGGAAGCGCTTGCGGACCCGCGCCTCGGCAAGGCGTTGGTGGGCGCGTGGTACGAGACGATGGCGGCGATGTCCGCGGCGGACGCGGCCGGCGTTGCGGCGCGGACGCACATGGCCGAGGCGTCCGGCACGGATCTTGCCGGTTACGAAGCCCAGCTCGCCGCCACGCAGATGTTCTACTCGCCGGCGAAGGCGCTGGAGTTCGTGCGCTCCAAAGCGCTGGGCGAGACGATGACGAACGTCGCCGCCTTCTCCTTCGAGCACGGCCTGCTCGGCGAAGGCGCGCCGGACGCCGGCTTCATCGGCGTCGGCCTGCCGGGCGGCGAGATTCTCGGCGCGAAGAACAACGTGAAACTGCGCTTCGACGACACCTACATGCAGATGGCAGCGGACAGCGCGTTGTAGCGTTCGCCTTGACAACGCCCGGTCTTGCGCTCAAGGTAACGGCATGAGCTACGCGATCGACACCGCGGCAACCATCGCCGACCTTGAAGCGGCCGGCGTAGCGCCGGCGCACGCCAAGGCGATCGTCCAAGCGATCAATGGCGCCGCCGGCGACCCGGTCAGCAAGGACGACTTCAAGGAGCTGCGCGGCGACTTCAAGGAGCTGCGCGGCGAGTTCAACGGCCTGCGCGGCGAGTTCAACGATCTGCGCGACGAGTTCAACGGCTTGCGCGGCGAGTTCAACGGCCTGCGCGGCGAGTTCAACGATCTGCGCGACGAGTTCAACGGCTTGCGCGGCGAGTTCAACGGCCTGCGCGGCGAGTTCAACGATCTACGCGGCGAGTTCAAGGAGCTGCGCAGCGAGTTCAACGATCTGCGCGGCGAGTTCAACGGCCTGCGCGGCGAATTCAACGATCT